>CAWCWO010000018.1:0-217837 GCA_963799255.1 uncultured Pseudomonadota bacterium
CAACACCGTGGCGTCCGAGGGTGCGGCGCGCTCGAGGAGATCGTAGACGCGCTGCATCGCCGGGCTGTCGCCGAGGATGCCCGCGAACCCCCGCCGCTGGTCGACCCGATCCCGCAGCACGCGGACCTCTTGAATCAGACGGCTGCGCTCCAGTGCGCGCTCGACCGAGATGGTGAGCACATCGACATCGACGGGCTTGGAGAGGAAGTCGTAGGCGCCGGCCCGCACGGCCTGCACCGCGGTCTCGAAGCTGCCAAATCCGGTCATCACGATCAGCGGCGTGCCCGGGACGCGCTCGGCCATGTGCGCACACAGCTCGAGTCCGTTCATGCCCCCTAGGTGCAGGTCCGAGACGACGACGTCGAACGACTCTTCATTGAGCACCTGCAGCGCGCCCTCGGCCGACGCCGCGGTGGTCACCTCGAAGTCCTCGGCCCGAAGCCCCACCGCCAGCGCTCCGGCGAGGACGCCGTCGTCTTCGACGAGAAGGATTCGACCCCGCACCTGTGCATGATGCACCACTCACTCCGATCGTGCGCTGGGCAGGCGGACCGTGAACGTGGTGCCCGACCCCACGGTGGAGGCGAAGGAGAGCGTTCCGCGGGCTTCGACGACCAACCCGCGAACGACCGGAAGCCCCAGTCCGGTGCCCTTTCCCGCCGGCTTGGTGGTGAAGAACGAATCGAAGATGTGCCCGCGGACCTCCTGCGCGATGCCCTCCCCGTCGTCCTCAACCCGGATCCAAACGGCGTCGTCATCCTGCGTGACCTTGATGCGAACCACGCCGCGGCCGGGCTGCGCGTCCATACCGTTGTCGATCAAGTTGGTGATGATCTGCTGCAGCGATTGGCTGGGCACGGAGCTCCAGCAGGGCTGCCCGTCCAGCTCCAGCTCCAGCGCGACGCGCCGGCTCGCGGCGAGCGGCTCCAGCACCCGAACGGTGCTGCGCGCCACGGCCCGGACGTCGACCCGCTGGGTGGAGAGCTGGCCGGCCCGCGCATAGTCGAGCACCGCTCGGACCTGCTCACTGACGCGCTCGACCTGCTCCTCGATCGCCCGGGCGCTGGCCACCACGTCTTCCCCGTCCACGCGTCCGCGAGCGATGAGGCTCGCGTGCGCGCTGATGGCGTTGAGCGGGGTCCCCAGCTGGTGGGCGATACCCGCGGTGAGGCGCCCCACCGACGACAGGCGATCGGCGTGTCGAAGCTGGAGGACGGTCTGTTCGCGGGCGATGACCTCGGCGATCACGTGGGCAACCGAGACCACCAGCAGCCGCCGGTGCTCGTCGAGATCGTCGGTGCTGTCCAGGTGCAGGCACAGCGCGCCATAGGTCTCCTGATCCACGCGCAGCGGGAACGATCGCAGCAGCGGGCGGTTGGAGTGCAAGGGCCTGGGTCGGGGCACCGCGCCCGTGGCCGCCTCGAGCTCGTCGATGACCGACAGCGGGACCTCCAGCCCCGCGGGGGTGTGCGTCGACAGCTGCAGGGCGACGTGGGTGTGCCGCAGCGCGACCACGATGCTTGCCGCCTCCAGCCCCACCGCGTCGCGAAGCATCGCCAGCGCCGCGCGAGACACGGTCTCGAAGCCGGAGCGGAGCGCCAGCGCGCCCAGCTGCGCGAGGGCCTCCTGCTGCCGCGCGCGGGCCTGAAGCTCTTCGGTTCGGGCCTGCACCTTCGCCTCGAGCTGCTCGGCGTGACTCTCGAGCACCGCCCGCGCCTGATGCTGTTCGGTGAGATCGGTGATCGCGAGCAGCACGGCGGGACGCCCCACCACGGCCAACGCGGCGGGCAGCGGCGCCACGAAGAACTGCAGCACCCGATCCTGCTCGGCGTACGTGAGCTCCGTCTCCCACAGCTCGTGGGCATCGGCAGGGCCGCGGCCGAGTCGTCGCGCGGCTTCGAGGATCCTCGGGCCGTGCTCGACCCCGCCACCCAACGCGTCGAGCGTCTTCCCCACCAACCCGCCCTCCCGCATCTCCAGCGGGACCTTGTCGTTGACGAACTCGATGCGCCCCTCTTCGTCGAGGACGAACAGCGCCGCCGGAACCGCGCCGAGGATGTTTTGCACGAATCGCGCGAGCAGCCTGCGTCGCTCCGCTTCCTCCTCGGCGTGTTGAGGCGTGACGTCGACGACGACCGCGTGGATCTGGCAAACCGTGCCCACCTCGTCGACCTCCGGCTCCCCCACCGCATGCAGCAGCCGCTCCCCGGCGTCGATCCGGATTCGAAAGCGGAGGTCGAAGCCCGCGCCCTCGGAGACGGTGTGCCGAACGCAGTGGTCCACCGCGTCGCGGTCCTCGGGCACGATCGTCTCGCGCAGGTAGTCGGCGAAGTCGCGCGGCTGCCCGACGTCCAAGCCCAACAAGGATCGCACGTCCTCCGAGAGGTCCACGGGACCGAAGGGGACCGGAAGCTCAAGGTAGGCGACGCCTTGGATCCGCCCCACCCGGGACAGCAGGCGGACCCGAGTCGCGTTGTCCATGCACACACGTTGGGGGCAGCCCGGGCCCGATGCAAGCCCAGGCGGCACCGGGGAGAAATGGACCAGTCGGCCCGAAACGCACCGGTGGTGCCGCTCGCGTGTTGCGATCGAGCCTCCAACTGCCGATGCCACGACTTGGCCCGATTCCTGAACAGTCGACCGCCGTGGTCTCTACCTTCCCGCCTCCGATCCCGCTGCGCGCGACGCTGGCGCTCGTGATGCTTCTGTTCCCAGCTTGCACGGACGCGACCACGGACTCGCCGTTGCCGGAGCCCGAGCAGAACGCTCCGGTGCTCGCGGTGGCGGAGCCCGCGAAGAGTGAAGCCGGAAGCGCGCTCGAAGATCGCGCGGTCGGGACCTTCGCCGCCAAGGAGACGGTGCGCATCGCCGCGTCGGCGGGAGGCACCCTCGTCACGGTCAACGTTCGGATTGGGGACGCGGTGAAGAAGGGCGACACGCTGTTCCGCATCTCGGGAACCTCGACCAAGCTCAACCTCTCCAGCGCCAAGAAGGCGCTGGAGATCGCCGAGCAGCAGGCCGAAACCGCAGAGCGTGAGCGCGACCGGCTGAAGCGGTTGTTCGACAAAGGGGCCGGAACCTCGGCTTCGGTCGATCAGGCGCAGTCGCAGCACGAGGCCGCCCAGCTTCAGGTGGAGCAGGCCCGGCTCAACGTCTCGATGAGTCGATCCGGGGTGGTCGACCTGGTCAGCCGAGCCCCGTCGGACGGCATCGTGACCGCGCGTCTCAAGGAGCCCGGGGAGACAGTGACGATGGCGCCCGCGACGGTCGTCCTGGAGCTGCAGGATCGGCGCAGCCTGGAGGCACGCTTCGATGTGCCCGAAAGCGACCTGGCGGAGTATCCGATCGGCAGACAGCTTGAGGCCTACATCCCTGCGCTTCGGACCAAGCGCACGATCGAGGTCGTCCGCTCCGGAATCGCGGTCGATCCGGCGACGCGCACGATCGAGATCATCTGCGAGATCGACAACCCCGACCTCTCGATCAAGCCGGGCATGTCGTTCGAGACGTCGCAGACTTCGGAAGTCTCGCAACCTTCGCAACCTTCGCAACCTTCGCAACCTTCGCAACCTTCGCAACCTTCGCAACCTTCGCAACCTTCGCAAGAGGCAGACGTCGGATGAAACTCGCCGACGTCTCCGTCCGCCGCCCCGTCTTCGCGGCGATGATGATCCTCGCCATGGTGATCTTCGGGGCCTTGAGCTACCCGAAGATCGGCGTCGACCTCTACCCCGACGTGAACACCCCGATCATCACCGTCACGGTGGTGTATCCGGGTGCCGACCCCGAGACGATGGAGGACAAGGTCAGCGACCCCATCGAGGAGGCCGTGCAGAGCTTGGGCGGGATCGACTCGCTCACGTCCAAGAACATGGAGTCGGTCGCGCAGGTGATCGTCAGCTTCGACCTCGACGTCGACGCCGATTCGGCGATTGCAGAGATCCGCCAGCGGATCGACGGCATTCGGGGCGACCTGCCCTCCAGCGCCGAGCCTCCGACGATCCAGAAGTTCGACATCGGTGCCGCGCCCATCCTCTCGGTCGCGGTCGCCGGAGAGCTTGCGCCCGCCGAGCTCGCCCGCATCGCCCAGGACGAGGTCAAGGCCGAGCTCGAGCAGGTTCAGGGCGTGGGCGGCGTGGACGTGATCGGTGCCCGCGAGCGCGAGATCAAGATGCTCGTCGACCCCGGCAAGCTGACCCAGTACGGGATCACCGTCGACGACATCGCCCGCACGCTTCAATCGCAGAGCATCGACATGCCAGCGGGATTTGCGACCCAAGGCTCGCAAGAGCTGTCGGTCAAGGTCCGCGGCGAGGCCCGCTCGCTGACGGACTTGCGGCAGATGGTGGTGCCCACCGCCCAAGGTGACCTGCCCCTGTCGGCGGTCGTCACCATCGAGGAGGGGCTGGAGACGGCGCGCTCCACCGCCGCGCTCAACGGCACCTCGGCGATCGCCTTGGTGGTGCGCAAGCAATCGGGCGCCAACACGGTGGCCGTCGCCGAGGCCGTCCGCGAGACCCTGGCCGAGCTCCGCACGCGGGTTGAGCCGATGGGGGTCTCTTTGAGCGTCCCCACCGACAACTCCGTCTACATCGAGCATGCGATCGACGACCTCCAGGTCGACCTGCTGCTGGGCGCGGCCCTGACGGTGCTGATCATCTTCGTGTTCCTCAACGACGGCCGGGCCACGTTCATCAGCGCCCTCGCCCTGCCCACCTCCGTGGCCGGCACGCTGCTGGTCATGCAGGTGCTGGGCTTCACGTTCAACAACCTCACGATGCTGGCCCTGTCCTTGTCGGTCGGCATCTTGGTGGACGACGCCATCGTCGTCATCGAGAACATTCACCGACACCTGGAGATGGGCAAGTCGGGCCGCCAGGCGGCACTCGACGCGACCGACGAGATCGGGCTGGCGGTGCTGGCGACGACGCTGTCGATCATGGCGGTGTTCGTCCCCGTTGCCGTGATGGAGGGGATGATCGGTCAGTTCTTCTTCCAGTTCGGCATCACGGTGGCGGTGGCGGTGGCGCTGTCGATGTTCGTCTCGTTCACGCTCACGCCGCTGCTGTCCTCCCGCATGCTCCGACCCGAGAGCGAGCACACCCGCGGGCTGATGGCGCGCAGCGTCGACTGGGTGGTGGGCGGCATCACGCGGATGTACGAAGCCATCCTGCGGGGCGCGCTGCGGCACCCCTCGGTCGCCGTGCTCGCCGCCATGGTGGCGTTTGCGGGCGCCATCGGGCTGGCCACGCGCCTGAAGTCGGAGTTCACCCCGCCCGAGGACCGCGGGCAGTTCGTGGTCGCGGTGGAGACCCCCGCCGGGACCTCCCTCGAAGCCTCCAACGCCCTGGTCGAGACCGTGGCCGCCGACATCGGCGAGAACCTTCCGTCCCTCATCAGCACGTTCGCGACGGTCGGCGACGCGCGAGGCTCCGAGGTCAACAAGGCACGCATCGAGGTGGTGCTGACCGGATCCAAGGACCGCGCCTTCTCGCAGCAGGACGCGATGGCGTGGGTGCGGGCTCGGTACGCGGGGCAGGAGGCGGCCGAGATCACCGTAGAGCAGCTCTCGGCGGTGAGCTCGGGACAGTCCCAGGCGCCCATCCAGTTCGTGCTGCGGGGCTCCGACCTCGGCCTGCTCACGGCGGGGGCGAACGCGCTGGTCGAGGAGCTTCGCGACGTGCCCGGGCTGGCCGACGTCACCAGCACGGCGTCCGACGGCAAGCCGGAGATCGCCCTCACGGTCGACCGGGTTCGCGCCGCCGACCTGGGCGTGTCGGTCGCAAGCATCGCCCAGACGGTGCGCTCGCTGATGGCCGAGGACGTCGTGGGTGAGCTTCGCAGCAGCGAGGGGACGGCCGACATCACACTGGCCATGCCCGCACACCTGCGGTCCAACATCGACCGCCTGCCCAACATCCAGGTCCGAAGCAAGTCGGGTCGGCTCATTCCGCTCGAGCAGGTGGTGAACGTCCAGCGCGACGAGGGTCCCAGCGTGATCTCCCGGCTGGACCGACAGCGCGAGGTCACCGTCGTGGCCAACCTGGACGGCATGGCCCTGGGCGACGCGCAGAAGGTCGTTCAGGACGCGGCCGACGGGCTGCTGGATCCGCAGATCGACACGCGGTTCATCGGCATCGTGGAGATCATGGAGGAGTCGTTCCTCAACATGTTCATCGCGCTTGGCTTGGCGGTCGTGCTCGTCTACATGATCCTCGCGGCGCAGTTCAACAGCTTCACCCAGCCCATCGTGATCATGCTTTCGCTGCCGCTGTCGTTCGTCGGCGCCTTCGGTGCGCTGTACATCTTCGACATGTCGCTCAACATCTTCTCGATGATCGGCATCATCATGTTGATGGGTTTGGTCACCAAGAACGCCATCCTCCTGGTGGACTTCGCCAACGGGGAGCGCGAGAGCGGCAAGAGCACGTTCGATGCGCTCGTTGCGGCGGGAGGAATTCGGCTGCGGCCCATTCTGATGACAACCGGAGCGACGATCTTCGGCATGCTGCCGGTCGCGATGGCGCTCAGTGAAGGGGGAGAGACACGTGCTCCGATGGCGATGGCCGTCATCGGAGGCATGCTCACGTCCACAGTGCTCACCCTGGTGGTCGTGCCTGTGGTCTACCTTCTCTTCGACCGCCTCGCGGACAACTCGTTGATCCGTTCCCTCACCGGGCGCGCCAAGACGCCCGCCGACGCACGATGAACACGCTTGCCTTCCTCCTCACCCTCTCTTGCCTCGCGCCCGTCCCCAGCCCTGCCACGATTCAGCTTCAGCCCGAAGCGGAAGCGCAACCCGAAGATCGCATCGAGGCCGGGCGGTTGGAGCCCATCCCGGTCTCCAGCGGTGGCCTGACCGCCGATGAGGTGGCGACCAAGGCGGTGGCGGCCGCACCGTCGATCGAGGGCAAGCGCGCCGACGTGGACCTCGCCGAGTCGCGGGTGAGCGGGGTGGTCAACTCGTTCGTTCCCCAGGTCACGCTCAGCGCGAGCTACACCCGGCTCTCCGACGTGAACGTGCAGTTCGGTTCGGGCGCGCTGGTGGGTGCTGCCAACGCGGGCCTGCTCGGGGTCGGCATGTGCCCCGACGGCAGCGGCGGGCAATGTGTCGTGGACTCCGCTGGTGCTCCGGTGGGGGCGGCCGCGTTCGACATCCCCCAGGTGCTCAACCAGTTCAGCCTGCAGGCCAAGGTGTCCGTGCCGATCTCCGACTACGTGTTGCGGACGTATCGCGGGCTCAAGGCGGCCAAGCGCTCCAAACGAGCGGCCGAAGTCACCACCGAGGCCGAAGCCCGCAGGGTCGCCGTCGACGCTCGCATCGCCTACTACGACTGGGTTCGGACCAAGGCCCAGGTGGTCGCCACCGAGGAGACGATCCGCAGCGCCAACGCGCGTCTGGGGGACGTGAAGCTCTCCTTCGGCGCGGGGCTTCGAACGGAGGCCGACGTCAAGCGCATCGAGGCGCTGGTCGCCAACGCCACCTCGGCCAACCTTCAGGCTCGCGGCTTCGAGGAGCTCTCGCGCGAGCAGCTGAGCATGTTGATGAACGAGCCGGTCAAGCCGTGGGCGGTCGGCGAGGACGTGATGAGCTCCGACGGTGAGCCCATCAAGCCCGAGCTCGAGGCGGCGGTGGCGGAGGCGCTGCGCAATCGCCCCGAGCTCGAGGCGCTCGACCTCAACGACAAGGCCATCGCCGACGGCATGAAGACCGAAAAGGCCGGCTACTACCCCAGCCTGTCCGCGTTTGGCGAGGCCACCTACGCCAACCCCAACCAGCGCTACTTTCCGCTGGTGGCGGAATGGAACCCCACGTGGTCGGTGGGCCTGCAGCTCGTCTACACGATCAACGGCCCTCTCACCGCCCGGCAGTCGATTCGGGAGCTCCAGGGGCAGCGCCGCTCACTCAACGCCCAGGAGGAATCGCTGCGTCGCGGCATTCGCATGGAGGTGAGCCAAGCCTACATCGATCACAAAACGGCACGAGGCCGACTGAAGCTCTCCGAGGTGTCCAGCGAAGCCTCGGACGCAGCCTACGAAGCGGTCGCGATTCAGTTCGCGGAGGGCAAGGCCACCGCAACCGACGTCATCGAGGCGGAGGGGCAGCGGCTCGACAGCTTCCTGCAGGCGTACAATGCACGCATCGATCTCCGCGTCGCCGAGACCAAGCTCGAGTACGCGATGGGGAACTAGTGTCTCTCAGGGGCACTGCCCCAACCTCGGTTTCACCCCGGGCTGCTCGCGCGAGGAGCGGAGACCGGCACGTCGACGATCAGACCGCAGTCGTCACAGCGATAGCGCGTGCCGCCCGGTGGCGCGTCCTCGATCGGCTCGAAGTCTTCGTTGCGCTCCCCCCGGCTCTCCTCGCACTCCGGGCACGATCCACCGTCGAGCTCGGCGACCGAGATCGACAGGTGACAGATCTTGCAGCGTAGCTTCGCTGGCGGCGGGGGCAGCTCGTCCAACACGCGATGGTGACAGTGCGTCACAACGCCCGGGACGATATCACCGGGGTCTGCCCCCTCTCCCCGGGCTGGTCGGTGACCACTGGCGGCACGATGTAGCCGCTTGCATTAGGGATCTAGACGTGTCGGGCAGCCGTGACCGATGATGCAGACGCCTCGTGGTAGACGCCCTTCATCCGGACGCCACCCTCCCCGCGGCGGCGGCTCCAACGGTCGAACTCGGGCCGGGTACCAAGATCGGTCGCATCCGTCGACGCCGCTGGGATGGATCAGCGGGTGCATCTCGAAGTATGCGCGGGCATCTTCGAGGTCGGAGAACCGAAACCCGTGCGGGTCGGTCACCGCACCGTCGGGGTCGGCGACGAAGACGTCGATCGCGTCGCAGAACAGCTCGGTGAGCACGACATCGGGGTGTGGCTGCGGATTGACCACGATGCCGAAGTGCACCTCCCGCGAGACCACGGCATCGAGCACCGACTGCGACGAGGCGTTGCGCAGCGAGACCGTCACGTCGGGGGCATCGCCCAGCACGCGCTCCAGGAAGCGAGGCAGGAAGTACGCGCCGAAGGACTCGTCACTCCCGATCGAGAAGGTCCCGGTCAGTCGGTGGTCGAGGTTGCTGATGCGGTGGGTTGCGCGGTCGAGGACCTCCATGACCTCGTCGACGTGCCGGAGCAGTTCTTCTCCAGTCGCCGTCAACGACACGCCAGCGTGATGGCGTTGGAACAGCGTGGTCCCCAGAGACGCCTCGAGGTGCTTGACGGCGAGGCTCACCGTCGGCTGACTGACTCGAAGCGACCGCGCCGCGCGGGTCATGTTTCCCGCGCGCGCGATCCCCTGGAAGTACCGGAGCTGCGTCAGGTCGAGCCCGGACGCGGTGGCCGTCGACAGACGCATTTACCGGCGTCCTCCGAGTCCGACGCGCGGTGAGCCTGAGGCGCGAAGCCGAGTGCGGTTCGGGCGGTGCATCCGCTCGAGCTAGCACCGAGCCGGACTGCGCCTGTAATGGCGGTGTAAGGCGGCGGTGTCCGGGGGCGGGTGTGAACCGACGGGTCGTGCGGGGGTGATCGGTGCTGGAGCCGCACTGCTTCGCGTGATGGCCCGGGAAACCGCGGAATCGATTCGTTCCTCGCCGCAGCTCTGCCATAGCAAGAGACTATGGGATAGATGTATGCCGCCTATGTCCGCGGATGCATCGGTGGAGAGGGGGAGCGTTCTGCGTTGGATGCGCGCTGGGCCTCGTTCAGCACCTTGGGCCTGACTAGCGGCGGGCGGTGGTGCGCCGAGACTCCGCTGCGCGTCGCTCCAGGTCGGCGGCGCGCCGCTCCAACTTCTCGGCCTTACGCGCCTGTCGGGACTCACGCCGGGCCTCTCGCTCGGCGTGACGGTCTGGGCGGTGCGCGTCGTCGCGACCGGACTCCGCCTGCATCACGAACACGGCGGACTCATGGCCGTCGTCGAGTTCGATGCGAAGCTCCATCGCCTCGTGCGAGCCCGTGTGCGCACGTTGACCCGCGGAGTCGCGCTCCGCGTGGGCCGCGATCATGGCGAGTTCCTCGGGGCTGGGTGCCGGCTGGCCTTCGCGGCGAGCATCCCGGAACGCGGCCCGCACTTGTCGCTTGGCCTCACGACGCGCTCGGGCCGTCTCGCGCTTGGCGTGCCGTTGCTCCTTGGGAGTGCGCGCCGCCTCGTCCGACGACCCGGGACCCTCGACGAACGACAGGCGGATCGAACCGTCGGGCCCACGACCGACCAGCTCGAAGCTCGTGTCGTCGACCACGAGCGTCGCCGTCGATGCCCCATGCGCATCATGGCCGCGGCCGCGGTGTCCCGGGTGCCGGTCACAAGCGGTCGCGCTCGACGGCGTGAACGCGAGGATCGAGAGCACGAGGGTCGTCGAAAGCCAATGGAGCGCAGGTACAGGCATCTCTTGTTCGTACGACCTCCCAGCGCATCGCGTCAATGCGACCGCGTCGTACACAAAGGGACACCCCGCCAAACCGTTGGGCGCGCGGGCTCGCGAAGAGGGTCCCCGGTAGCTCAGGTGATCTCGACCCCACGCAGCCCCGCCCGTGTCCGGTTGAGCGTGCCGCACACATTGAGAAGAGGATTCCACGCGCAAGCTGGCGCGCCAAACATCGAGATCGGTATCTCAAGGGTCGCCTCATCACGCAGGTCTGGGGCCGCCTCGAAGATCGCGCAGTCCCCGCGCGACAGTTCAATCTCGGACGACGAGAAACCGCCCAGCGACGCGTTGCCCCACGCCACGAAAAGCGCAATGAACTCGTCCGCGAGATCGTCATCAAGCCGACCGGCGAACATCAGCTCCACATAGCGGGGCCCCCGATACTCGCCGTCGTCACCGATCTGAATGGGGAACGCTAGTTTGTCGGAGCGTGGTGGGTATGCAGCGGCGACATTGTCGGGGTTCAGCGGGATCAAACCGATGGGCTGAAGACCTCGAACCCGTGCTCCAAAGCGATGCACTTCGTGGGTGACCTGCGAGTACATCACGCATAGGTTCCGGATGACCCGCGCGAACCGGTGGTCGAGCTTCGTCACCTCGCACTGCAATGTGAACCCAGTGGGGTGCGGCTGCTCGTGAATGAGGCGCAACGTCGATGCGGTAGGATGGTAGTTCTGAGCGACGAACGCCCCGTGCGAAGCGATTGTTAGCACGTCGCCGATGAGCGCACGAAAGTCTGGAACGATCTCGACGTCCACCGGGGCCGCAAGCGCGAAGCTCAGTTCGATCGGACCATCGATGACGGCGGGGAGCGCGAGGTCGAGGACCGGCCCGCTCATCGAAACCTCCGATGCCAGGCGATCGTGCGATCGTGGTCATCGTCACCTCCGAGGCGAAGACAGCGCACATGTTCGCTCAACGGCTCGATCGCGGGGCTGAGAGCGGCGAAGACGGCCCGATGCGTGGGGAGGTTCTCGCCCTTGTTGACATCGCCCAGGGCGGCAGCGGGTCCCGCTTGGACGACCAGCCCGTGTCGGGCTTCGTGGACGACGACCTCGGGTGTTGCGGCGAGGGCCTCGCGCACCGCATCTCGGCCTCCCAACGTCTCGAGCGGGGTGCTTCCGACCAGTGTCAGCCATGATACCCCTGCGACGCCTTTTGTTGCGCGTAGTGCCCTGGCTTCCAAAGAACCACCGATTGTAGCACCCGGGTGGCGCGTGCTGAGGGCGTAGGCAGCGCGCTGGCCTTCCGCTTGTAGCGCGGTGCCTAACAGTGGCGACAGTTCGAGCGCAAACCCGATGTGGCCGGAGGCGAAGGGCACGCGTTCACAAATGTTGATCGCTCGCGCGATGAATTCAGCGGGGCTCTGCTGGAGGTCGGCCGACGGGAGGATCTGGCGAATGTAGTCTGCGTTTCGCGCCCACGCAGCTGAACGGTTGCCGTGAAAGCTGGTATCGACTCCCGAAATGGCCGCGTCGGCCGTTGCTCGTGCTTCCCGAACGAACAGCGACCGTGACGCGTCGTCCTTGCGCGTTCGGAGCCAAGTCTTGGGCGAGGAGTACGTGCGAGCGGACGGAGCTTTCCAGTCCGCCATATTGTACGTTCGATAGAAGTTGGCACGTTCACGAATCGGTTCGGAAAGCTCCGCGAACAATGCGAGGTAGTCCTCCGGAAACTCGAACGGCGGAGCATCAAACCAGATCTTAGTCTCCGTTCGCAATCCACAGACTTCAGCGGACTTTTGAACCGATGACGTCACGCGGAACTTGTCCTTCACTTGCTTGCTCTTCGCCATGCGATCAACACTTGTCGTTGCGTACATCTTTGGGGCTCACGGTCTCCGCCCGTCCCCCATCGCCCGCGATGCTCTCGTATGCGACGTCCTGACCGGGTGTGAATCCCAGGGTTTGGTTCGCGGACGGAAACACGTTTCGGTTGCTAAATGCGCCGCGCTTGACGTTCTGCGAGCACGGAAACTTGGCATCGAGTACCGTCTGCGGTGGCGACCCGTTGCCGATCACGAAGTCTGGCCGGCGCAGTCGACCCACGGTGTAGTTCGCGCGCCCGCCGATCTTCCGGTAGATCGACGCCAGTCCACTCCAAAAATTCGAGCAGGGCTCTGTTCCACTCGATCGCATCAGGAGTGAGGGGGCAGGCGGCGGGAGCACGCCCGGAGGGCCCATGTCAAAGCTCGGCTCGGACATTGAGCCGGGAGGGGGATCTGCCTTCATCTTGTCGTCGACGCACTTGTGCTTGAGAGCACCGAGCCTCGCACAAGGCTTGTCGGACCCCTTGACACTCGCCTTCTCCGCCTTGCTGAGCTTCATGTTGTCGCACTCCTTGATCGCGCAACGAAATGCAGCCTCCGCGACCGCCCCGGGTGCGCCGGGGACCTGCATGGTGCCCGGCCCGACGTTTGCTGAGTTGCTCATGCCGACTCGATGTATTCCTTCTCTGCGACTCGGGTGAAGTCAATGTAGTCAAAGTCTTTATGGCAATCGAGTTGAGACTTCCACGACATGATGACGCGATTCTTCGACGGCTCGATGATGACGGTGTCGAGTTTGCCACGATGCTCGATCGCGTCGCCGCGGGCAATCGTAGTGAACCCAAAGTAGCGCTTGGGGAGGTAGAAGATGCGCTTGCCCTCGGGTGTCAGGTTCTGGAGCCCGATCGCTTCACCGCCGCGAAGGGGTACCGAGAATTGCTGGTCCACGGGCGCACAGTGATGGTGTCGCACGTCAAAATCGGCGGGGAGCAACGGTTTGCGTTTCTCGAACCACGCCGCGTCGTACGTGCCATGTAGAGTTGTTCTCGGATGCCAGTAGCTGGCTATCGCTCCGAAGCCTGCAGGGTTCGGTTGGCGACCGCTCTCCGCGTGTTCGATGTTGGGCGCGCGTTGACCTGGGCCACGAACGAGACCGGCACCGATGGGGTTGGACGCGTGGTAGCGCTGCTTGGTGGGATCGGGATCGGACGTATCGTGGCCGCCATAGGCCCCTTCGTACTCGATCGGCTGTGACACGAAGGGTAGCGGGGGACTCGGCTCTACGAGGCCTGAGAGCTGGCGCTGGTACTCTCGGCGTCCCGAGACCACGAGCGTCTTGGTGCGGTCCCCGATCCGCAAGGTGACGTTCGTTCGAGCGGTCGGCTTGCCGCCCGGTGCCCAGGCGTCCGCGTTCAGGATGACGTCGGTCCCGGGTTTGGCAGGACAGGAGTCCGCCTCGTACAGCAGGCTAGATTGACCGTCTTCGCCTCGATATTCGGGAAGCAGGCAGAACTCTGCCTGTTGCTCCTTGGGAGCGGGGACGAGGATGCCGCGGTCGTCGAACACGAACGTGGCTTTGACGACGACGACCCAAGCGTTCCGCCCATCACGATCGGTGATCCCGATCCCATCGACCACGAAGTCAGTCGCGTTCTCGATCGCCCACATCGATGCGTCAGCCGTTGTTTGTGGTCATATCGCTGAGGAGTTGTACGTTCTTCCCTTCGATCTTCACGTCGAGTGACCCGGGCGTTGTGAACTTGGTGACGCCATGCGTCTTTGCGCTGACTACACCGCCGCCCGTTCCCTTGCTTGGAATATCGCCCATGGAGGTGAAGGTCGAGCCCTTGATCGCAACCGACTTGCCGCAGATCTTGACCTTCTTGCTCGACTTCTTCAGCGAAGAACTCGACTTGCCTGCGTTGGGGAGAGGCACCGGAACGAACGGCGCAGGCGGACCAGGCATCTTGCACATGTTGGGCAACGTCGCCATGGAGATACCATTGCTGCCCTTTGTGACGGGGGTTTTGGGCGGATTGATTGAGACGCTCATCGGACTTTGTGGAGGTGGAGGAGTACGGCGCTACGCTGGCCGTTGAAGGAGGACGCGCTGAGCAGTGCGTGGGTCGAGGCTGGCCCCGTCTGGGCGCGGCCCAGAATCGCAACGACGGTGTGAAGCAGTGTGGTGCTCGCCCCCACGTCACCACAAGCATCGACCACAGTCGTGAGATTTTCCAGCTCCTCGAAGGCCGAGATCGGCGCCCGAAGAAGGGTGTAGGTGATCTCGCGGTCCCGGTATCGTTCCCCGTTGGCGTCTACGAAGGTCATTCCGACGCGCGGCCCCGTCATGGGAAGTGTCGCGAGCGCTCCCCTCCAGGCTCGGGCGAGACCTTCCCCTGTACACACTGCCTCCTCAAGGGACTGGGGCTGGAGCTCGGTGGTGGAAGACGCACCCACGACGTCGGCGAACCGTCGACCGAGGCTCTGCGCGAGCCCACGCGGAGCGACAAGTGCAGCCGCTGCCCCTTCGCCAGGCGGAAAGCCATAGCGTGTGATGGGGGTCTTTAGACGCTGGCCGGCCTCCAGGGCATCGAGCGTCTCGGCATCGAGGTGAGAGTCGACCCCGGCGACAACGCCCACCGAATCCTTGCTCGCGGGTAGCTGAGCGAGGGCCTGTTCGAACGCGCGTCCACCTGCCCGTGTCCAGCCGTGAACGGCGTGATTGCGATCGGCTGACGAGAGCGCAAGCGGCCGGAGACCTCGACGCACACGCGCCTCAGATCTCGTTCCGAGGTGTGCTCGCAAGGCTCGGGCAACGCCAGGAACACGCGAATCGTCGAGTCGGGAGCGATCGGTCGTCCACCGCGAAAGAGAACCTGATCTAGCGCCGCCGTGGTCAACTCGACCATTCGATCAACGCGAGGCAACTCGGGAGGAAGCAGCCGATCGCGGCCCACCACGAGCGGCTCGCCTTGCCCGTCGACCATAAAGGGGTGCGCCTCGAGTCGGGTGATCCCCGCGCGAATGGCTGCCGCGGTGCTCGCAGCGCTTGTCCCGACGGGCGTCCTGGCTCCGAGGGCGACGATCGACAACTCCGCGGCCATCTGGCAGTACTCTACCGGGTATCTCGCGAAGCGTACTACTCGTATTTGCGCGGGTGCTGACGGCAATGGCCCGTGGCTCGGGGAGATCGCTCCGCAAAGCGCATGCTGCGAAGCACGTTGCCCTTGGGGCTCCGTGTGGCCGCGGCTCGTCGGCGCGCAGTGAGTCTTGCCTGCGAGTTGGAGCGCTTCCTTCGCGGTCCACAACGGGCCGCGGATCGAAACCGGGTACCGTGTCCCCGTGGCTCGACCCGTCTTGCATCCGTTCCACTTGGCCATCGCCGTGCACAATCTCGCGGCTTGTCGTCACTTCTACGGGCACGTGCTGGGGTGCGAGGAGGGGCGATCCTCGGCGCGGTGGGTGGACTTCGATCTGTGGGGGCACCAGCTGGTGATTCACCAGGTGCCCGCGGCACCCGGGAATGAGGGGCGCAACCCGGTCGACGGCGCGCAGGTCCCCCCGCCGCCGGCGTGCACCGAACCGGCTTCACGACAGCCCCTCGCAGTTCGATGCAGCCGCGGCTCGCGTCGACGCGAGGGCGTCTCAAGGGCCGGGCCCGTCGTCTTGAGAACCTGGGGCTCCGCACAACTGGCTGTACGCACACTCGGGGGCGGCCATGCGCTGATCGGGGGTCGCACCGCCCGGGGAGCCGTGCGGTTCTGGCGCTGGGGGCCGGAGGATGGCTGCGAGGCCGATGTGACGGCGGTCATGACGTGGGACGAACAGCACTAGCCACGGCCGCACGAGCCGCGTCAGGATGCAGCCGTGGCGAAGGGACAAGCGCGCCGGAACGCTGTCGCGAGGGCGGCAGCGGCGTCGCTGCTGGTTCACGTCGGCGTGGCCGTGATGGTCGCGCTCCTGCCCGACGCACCACCGCCCGAGACACCGCCACCCCTGGACGCAGTGCAGCTGACCTGGCTGGAAGCGCCGCCGTCCTCCGAGCCGGAGCAGGCACCCGAACCGGAGCAGGCGCCCGAGCCGGAGCCGACTGCCAACGACCCCACGCCCCAGACGCCCGTTCCCTCGCCAGAGCCGACGCCGGGGGAACCCGCCGCGCCGGAGCGCACGGACGTGGAGCGTCCCGGGCCGCCCGGAGAGGCCGCTGTCGCCCCGGAGCCTTCGCCAAGCCCCGGCTCCGCCGCCTCACCGCTGGCGCTCGGTGGCCTGCGCCGCGCGGGGAGCGATGGCTCATCGAGGGCGGGGGCGGTGGTGGTGCCGGCCCCCTCCGAGGCCGTCCCCGACCACGCACCGCGTCCGCAGGCTCAGCCCGTCGCGCCCGAAGGCCCGGCGTTGCCGCCCGAGGACCAAGAGGTCCGCTCGCTGGAGGACGCGGGCTTTCGCAAGCGCAAGGACGGGTCGTTCAAGTTGGGCAAGCTGAGCTCGGCGTTCACCGCGACCGTGCACCCGGACGGGCGGGTGTCCTTTCGAGACAAGTCGGTCTCGGTCAATCCGGCACGGATCGGCACCGGGCTGATGGCCCCGCAGCGGCTGGCGGGGGAGGAACAGTTTCGAACCCTCAAGACGCGTCTGCTTCGGCAAACCTTTGAGCTGCGGATGCAGATGGCCCGCTCGTGGTCGAGCAAGCACATCCGCACGCAGCTCGCCGCGCTCAGCCGGCAGCTCGAGCAGACCTGGTCGCGCTCGGATTGGCCGGCGCAGCGCCGACGGAAGCAGATCTTCAGCCTGTGGGACGACTGCGTCGAGGCCCCGCCTGGCCACAAGCCCCGCGGTTCGGACGCTGTGGACGACTCGCTGGACGAGGCTCGCATCAAGGCAGGGGAGGAGGCACGCAAGGCCGTGATCGCTTTCATCAAGGCCGAGCTGCCCAAGGGCTCTGCAGATGCGTATCCGAGCGCGGAGATCGAGGCGCTCAATCGGACCCGCGAGAGCCGGAATCGGTTCGAGCCTTATAGAGGCGGTTGAACCGACACATCGATGTCCACGTCGAGTTCGAGGTCGAAGCTGGCTTGGAGCTGTTCGGCACAGGCCCGCAGGAGGTGTTCACGTCCGGCAGGGCACGAAGGAGCGCAGCGGCACCTGCCCGCGGATCACGGTCGCGGCCGAACACACACGAAGGCGTCGTGCAGGCGCTCGGGCGTCGCGAGCCAGGTCGAGGCGGTCTCGCTCTGCGTGGCGCGTCCGTGCTCGCGCAGCAGCTCGACGAGCCGGGCGAGGTGTTCGTCGTCCAGCGGCAGGGCCTCGACGTACTCGGTGTTGATGCGGTGCTGCTGGTCCCGGCGCAGGAACAGCACGCCGCCTGTCATGCCCGCGCCCGCGTTGGGAGCGAGCGAGCCGAGCACGGCCACCTCGCCTCCGGTCATGTACTCGCAGGCGTGCAGACCCGTGCCCTCGACGACCGCTCGGGCGCCGCTGTTGCGGACGGCAAACCGATCCCCGGCGCGCCCATAGACCCACAGGGATCCACCGGTTGCGCCGTACAGCGCACCGTTGCCGATGATCGCGTTGTTGGCCGGATCGAAGCGAGCTTCGGGGGCGGGACGCACGATCACGGTGCCGCCGGCCATCGACTTCGCGACGCCGTCGTTGGCTTCACCGCGAAGCACGATGCGCATGCCTGGCACCGCGAACGCTGCGAGTCCCTGTCCGGCGCTCCCGGACAGCTCGAGGGTGATGGCGTCGTGCTCGGGCCACAGAGGGACGTCGGTGCCCTCGGTGCGGTTCGAGGCGCGTTGCTTCGCCGCACGCTTGGCGAGCGTGCCGGCCAGGCCGGCTCCGATGGCGCGGTCGATGTTGGACACGACGCGCGACACGGTGGCGACGCCGCGGGTTTCGAGCTGCTCGAGGACCGCTCGGGTGAGCGCGTGCTCCCGGGAACGGTCGGGGACGGACGGCGTGGGGACGTCTCGGGGCGCCCTCCAGTCGACCGGCTCCAGCATGGGGCCGATGTCGAGGCCGCGCTCGACGATGAACCGGTCGTGGCGCGTCGCGGCGCACAGCCACTGACGTGCCCCGATGATCTCGTGGAGGCTTCGTGCGCCGAGCCCTGCGAGGAGGGCTCGCACGCCCTGGGCGAGCCGGGTCACGTAGTCGACGACGTGCTCGGGTGTCCCGGCGTACTTGGCCTTGAACTTGGGATCGTGGGTGGCGATGCCGGTGGGGCAGCGGTTCTTCTCGCAGATGCGCGCCATGATGCAGCCCTGCGCGATCAGCAGGCCCTTGCCGAAGCCGTACTCCTGAGCGCCCAGCAAGGCTGCCTTGACGATGTCTTCGGGGGTGCTCAGGCCACCGTCGACGCGAAGCCGGACCCTGGAGCGGAGGCCGTGCTCAACGAGCCGCGCGTGCACGTCGATGAGCCCAAACTCCCACGGCAGGCCGGCGTGGCGCATCGAAGAGATCGAGGCCGCTCCGGTGCCCCCGTCGGCCCCGGAGATCTGGATGATGTCGGCGCCCGCCTTGGCGACGCCCGTCGCGATGGTGCCGACGTTCGAGCCGGCCACCAGCTTCACGCACACGGCCGTGCCGGCGCTGAGCTGCTTGAGCTCGTAGATCAGCTCCGCCAGGTCCTCGATGCTGTAGATGTCGTGCATCGGGGGCGGCGAGATCAGGCTGACGCCGGCTCGCGCGAAGCGGGCCCGGGCGATCTGGGCGTCGACCTTCACCCCCATCAGCTGCCCACCCTCGCCGGGTTTGGCTCCTTGGGCGATCTTGATCTCGATCTCGTCTCCGGTGACCAGGTACTCGGCCGTGACGCCGAAGCGGCCCGAGGCGATCTGCTTGGTCACCGCGGTGATGCCGTCGGTGAAGTAGTACGGGTTCTCACCGCCCTCGCCGCTGTTGCAGCGGGCCCCAACCGATCGCATCGCGATGAACAGGTCGCGCTGGGACTCGGCACTGATCGCACCAAACGACATCGCGCCGGAGCCGAAGCGCCGCAGAATCTCCGCCGCCGGCTCCACCTCTTCGATCGAGATCGTTGGATCGCCCTCGCGCAGCGTCAGCAGGTCGCGGGGGTTTACGGGCGCGACGGCTTCGCCTTGATGCAGGTAGCGCTCCCAGATCTCCGACTCGCTTCGGTCGCGGAGTCGGCCGCGGACGAGGTCGTGCACCAACCGGCTCCGCTCCGCGGTCATGATGTGGCGCTCCCCTTCTGCGGGGTCCGCAGAGCTCCACGAGCCCTTGCGCTCCTTGAGCTGGTAGGTGGAAGGCATCGGGGCGGACAGCTCGCCGCGCTCGGCCCACGCCCAGGAACGCTCGAGCACCTCGCCGAGCTGCTCGAGCTCGAGGCCGCCCATGGGGCTGTGCGTGGTGCCGAAGTACGCGTCGATCAGGCGGTGTCCGAGCCCCACGGGCGTGAACAGCTTGCTGCTCTGATAGCTGCGCACCACCGAGATCCCCATCTTGGCCATGACCTTCAGCAGGCCGCCGAGCAGGGCTTGGATGAGCTGGGCCTCTCGCACTTCGGCCTCGTCGGCGGTGGGGGCTTCAAAACGGGCGATCTCCAGGGCCAGCCGCGGGCACACGGCCGTTGCGCCAAACCCAATCGTGCAGGCGAGGGCGTGGGTGCTGCGGATGTCGCCGGCCTCGACCACAAGCGAGGCTTCGAGCCGGTGACCGTGTCGGTTCAGCGTGGTGACGACCGAGCGCAGCGCCAGCAGGCTCGGAATTGGGGGGTGTGTCGCCGAGGCGCTGCGGTCGGAGAGGACGAGGACCGAGGTGCCCGTGCGGACCGCGTCGATGGCCGTTTGCCCGATGCGGACCAACGCCTCTTGCAGCCCTTCGCTTCCTCGATCTCGGGGGTAGGTGATCGGGATCTCGGTGCACAGGGTGCGGAGATCGGAGGGCATCCGGTGGCTCATCGCCCGCAACACCTGCATCTGTTCGAGCCGAAGGATCGGGTCTTCGAGCTCGAGCGCGGGCGTGGGTGGGATGAGCTCGGCGGGGACGAAGATGTTCGGCCGCGCTCCGAGGTGGGTCGCCAAATTCGTGACCATCGCCTCGCGGAGGTAGTCGAGCGGCGGGTTGGTGACCTGCGCGAAGTCCTGGGAGAAGAAGTCGAAGAACGAGCGCGGCTGGTCCGAGAAGATCGCGGGGCGGGCGGTGTTGCCCATCGAGCCGATCGGCTCCTTTCCCGTCCGCATCATCGGACCCAGGATCCTGGAGCGCTCCTCGGTGGTGACGCCGAAGAGCGCCTGCTGATGGAGGAGCTCGGCCGCCGGCGTGCCGATCGATGCCTGCGCGTCGGGATGCAGCTGCGCTGGGGCGTCGGCGATGGGGACCAACCGGGCGTCGAACGTCGCGCCCGCGTTGCGACGCGCCTCGCTGGGGTCGCGCATGTGCACCTTGCCCGAACGCAGCCGCACCGTCACCCCCGAGCCCGCCTGCAGGGTGCCCTTGGCTTCGATCGCGCTCTCCTCCACCTCGAACGCGCCCGCCTCGGAGGCCAGGTAGAACGCGTCGGCGGTCATGCACCACCGCGCCGGCCGAAACCCGTTGCGGTCCAGGCGTGCGCCGACGATCTCACCATCGCTGTAGGCCAGCAGGGCGGGCCCGTCCCAGGGCTCCATCGCGCGACCCCAAAAACGGTAGTAGTCCGCGGTCGCGTCCGCCGCGGGCACCATGATCGCGAGGATGTCGTCCACGTGCGGGAGGCTCGAGCGGTACTTGAGCGCCTCGACCATCTCGCAGAGGCTGCCCGAGTCGCTGATCGCCGTGCGAGTCAGCAGCTCGTCTCGCCCCAGACCCGAGGCTCGCTCGCGCGAGTGGGCCCACGACCGGTTTCCCGCGACGGTGTTGATCTCACCGTTGTGGGCGATCAGGCGGAACGGCTGCGCCTTGTCCCACGAGCTGCGGGTGTTGGTGGAGAAGCGGCGGTGGAAGAGCCCGAAGCGGCTGACGAAGCGGGGGTTGGCGAGGTCCGGGTAGAACTGGTCGAGGTCGACGCCGCGGCACAGCGCCTTGTAGACGATCGTCGTCGTGGACAGCGAGACGAAGAACAGGTCCATCCAGGCGCCGGCGCTCTTGAGCTTGAGGCGCGTGGTCTGCTTGGCGCGATGCAGGTGCTCGTTGAACGACGCGTCGTTGCGGGCCGCCTCGGGTCGCAGAAGGGTGGCCTGCACGATGGCGGGGCAGCTCGAGCGCGCCGCGGGCCCGAGCACATCGAGGTTTCGGGGCACATCGCGGTAGCCCACGACGCGCATACCCAAGAAGTCGAACGTCTCCTCGAACACGGCGAGCGCTCGCTCCCTGCGCGCGACGTCGGGGGTGACAAACAGCGTCGCGATCGCGACCGTCCCGGGCTCATGCCCGAGCAGGGCGAACGGGATGTCGGTCATCACGCCCGCGCCATCGCTGCTCTTTCCATCAGGCCCCACGGCGCCGCGGTGTTCGACCCGGCGCAGCGCGTGCAGCGTGGAGCGGACGAGCGCATGCGAGGGGGTGCGATTGCGGGCCGCGACGAATCCCACGCCGCATGCCGCGTATTCGGACTTCGGCTCCATGGGCGCGATGGTGCGCGGTGGCCGGGCGCGCGTCGACCCGGGGGATTTTACGAACACACCCGGCGCACGTGTAAATCGATTTACAGCGTCGCGAAGGCTACTCGATGCCGATGCCCGCGTAGGGGCTCCCCGCCACCACGCGCAGATCGTCAACCGGCGCGGGCAGCAGCGACCAGGCAGCGGGGTTCTCCGATGGAACCTGACCGGTGTTGTCGATGATGCAGCGGTACAGCTGACCGTCGTGCGTCACCAGGTCTCCCTGCACATACTCGCGCGGCGGGCTGCCCGGTGCCCGGGTCGACGCCTCCGTCCAGGCCTCCAGGTGCAGAATCGAGGCGTCTTCGGGATAGCCGCTGTCGACGAACACGAGCGGATCGAGGGCAGCGTTCACGTTGTCCTGCTGCATCGGGTCGGTGCCTCCCTCGAGCAGCGGCAGCGTCCCCTCCCAGGTGTTGCCCTCGAACGAGACGGCGCCGCCGATGGCGTTGGCGATCCGAAAGATGGCGGAGGGTGCAGCGGCACCGGGGTCGATGGCGTCGTAGGTGAACGGGGACTCGAAGATGAAGTTGTCGGCGAAGACGAAGCTGGACCCGTCGGCACTCTCGCCTCCGAAGTAGAAGACTCGGTAGCGCGAGGCCGCGAGCACGTTGTCGTGGAAGACGACCGTGCGGTCACCATCGCCGTCCTGGGGCTGAGACCAGAAGCTCCCCAGCGCGCTGGCAGCTCCGACGAACAGGTTGTGGTGCAGAGCGACCTCCCCCTCGCGGATCGAGATCTGCGCGTTGCCGTCCTGAAATGCGCCCAGGTCGTTGTCGCGCCAGTGCAGCGCGGCCCAGGCAATCACGTTGTGGTGAATCGACGATCCGTCCCCGATGTCTTGAATCTGTAGCGCCTCGTTGCCCGTGCGAACGAACCGATTGTTGTACACCTCCAGCCGCGGGGTGATGTTCGACGGTGGTCCGCCCGTCCAACCAAAGTAGATCCCCTCCCCGTCGACGTCGTGCACGTAGTTGTCGTGAACGCGGACGTCGGCCATGGGCAGCTCCCCTTGGTCCCACGCGTTCAGCAGCCGGATCCCCGCGAATCCCGAGCGCTCGATCTCCACGAACTCGATCTCATATCCGGTCGCTCCGCTGACGGTCAGGCCCATGTGCAGGTAGGTGCGCTGCGAGAAGGCGTCGTCGCTCCAAAAACCGTAGTTGCCGCGGGACTGCGCGTAGTCGCTGCAGCGGTGGCCGACAGCCGAGGCGTCTCCGGTCCCCGCGTCGGGATCCCACCGTCCCGTGAGTACCCAGTTGGAGCCGCCCGACATCGACCACAGATAGTTGTCGTCGGGCTCCGGGGGTCCCACGCGCACCTGGCCCCCGAGGTTGGTGATGACAAGCGGGCGCTCGGCGGAGCGCTCGGGCAGGTTGCCCAGGTTCAGCTGTAGATACTGACCTGCAGGGACATACAGCCGGTCGAGCGTCGACCAATCCACCTCGGGAAAACTCGCCTGCAGGTCGGGGTAGTTGAGGCTGGTCCCCGTGGTCGCTGGGAGCGTGAAGGTGGTCCGAGGCGCCGGCCATCGGCCGAAGGGGTCGCAGTCATCGACCGGCACATCCCCCGTCTCCCCTGAGGTGTCGACCTCGGTCGTGCTCGTGTCGGTCGAGCTGCCCCCCGACGAGCCCATCGAGCTGCCCGTAGAGCGAGATGTCGACGCAGAGGAGCCCGACGAACCCGTAGCGGCGGCATCGGTCATCCCGTCCGCATCGGTCCCCGCGTCCGCCTCCCCAGCGCCACACGCCACGATCGGACACACAACGATCAGACCCACGGCCCCCAGCCAAACGCGGACTTGCATTGGTAGACCCTACCTTCCTTCTCTCTGGAAGAGAATTCCGGTAGGGCCCCCGTTCAAACCGTGCGTGCGGTTTTCCCCCACACGGCTTACCAGGAGGATCTCGAGCCGCCGCATTACGCTGCCTCCGGGTAGCGCACTGTGCCTCGTAGGCGAAACAGGCCGTGATGTTCGACGAAGTAGTCCCGCGTCCAACTCTTCCCCTCGCCTGGCCTCAGATGGCGCCCCTTCCGCTTGCACAGAAAGCTCGTCAACCGCCGCCAGACGTAGCTGTCGAGATCGTTGAACTTCTCCGCGGCGTTCCCCGTTCGAAAGTAGTTCGCCCATCCCCGTAGAATCGGGTTGAGCTTCTGGATGAGCACACGAACGTCCTTCACCCAGTTCCACTTCATCGAGGTCAGCTCCCGAACCCCGAACCTTGGATCGCACCGCCTTCATCGCGCGTTGCGAAGGCCAGCGATGCAAGAAGTACACGCGCTTGCGCTTCTTCTCCACATCAACGGGGTGACCCAGCAGCTACTCCGGCAGGCGGGCTTCATGGACGACGTGGTTATGTTCCGAACACCTAACAGATCCGGTATGGCGGTATGGCGCCCAGTTTTCCTTCCGAGGGGCCCACGGCGCCTGGTCGATCGCCCGGTCGACCGACTGAAAGCCCCTGTGAAAAACGGAAGTCAAAAACAGCCCTGAAGAGGGGCCCGCAGGAGTCCCTCCGAGGAGGTTTTGCCCTGCCACGCGGTCCGCTGTGAAGGGTCCCTTTTACTCCTCACAAACCTCGGGCTCACCACCCTGGCACCACACGACGGTGCAACGCCCTCGCGGGTCGCACTCGTTTCCGTCGTCGAAGCAGTCATCACCCGGGATATGAGCCCCTGTGCAGACACCACTCCTGTAGAGCACGTTAGACCGGACAGATCCGTTCGCCTCTGGACTGAACTTGAAAACCTGCTCGCCGTGGTAGGCGAACACACCATCATCGCAAACGGGCTCAACGAACGAGATCGTCGTAGGCGTGGTTTCGACATCAAATTCTACCAGAATCGCCCCTTCATCCCCCAGGGACCAACTTAAGGGGCGCGAATCCTCCTCGCATCCAACGTTAATGACTTCTCCCTGCCCACCTGGCAGTAACTCAAACCGCTTGTATGCCCCCCCGAGAGAGTCCTCCCCCGGAAGCCCCCTTAGGTTCGAGAAAGTCCCCAGCATCCAATCTTCGTCGACAGGATCATCGCCACCGACAGCAGGGCCACATCCACAGAGAAGAGCGGCGAGAAGGGCTAGACTGCGCATGAGACCACCTTTTCTTCGAAGCTGACTGCTCCGCGATCATCCTCGGCCTCGACGCGAAGAGTGTGCGGCTCGGTGAAGGCGACCGCTGTATATGCCGGGTCGACCCGGACCCCATCGATGAACCACCGCGTCTCAAGAAGGTCTCCGTCAGGGTCGGATACCGTAGCGTCCAGGGGTGTCCGTGCGACACCGTCACACGTCACCGTGCTCGGGATCGTGAGCGACACAGCAGGAGGCATGGTGAGGTACGCCGCGATCTCGCGCAGCTTGAGGTGAACCAAGGCGTCGGCTGTGCTGTCGGATCCGCAGGGGATGCCGTGCAACTCCATGTCCGCACGAACCTGGAACAGATCAGGGTTCCCGCCTTGGGCCATGAACGTTGCCACATCGTCGTTCGCGCGTTGAACCGAGAACGGGAGACCATCGATGGTCCCGGACACTTCAAGCAGCAGCGCACCAGGGCTGAACTTCATGTCGGGGTACCCGAACTTCTGGTATCCCCATGCCGGTTGCACGAGGTCAATGCTCAGGCCGCTAAGCGTCTTGGTGTCGGTTGTCCCGTCCGCGCACTCCATCGCCCTCGGTCGGTCCGTGGAGCTGTAGAAGTCCAGCTGCTCGCAGCGCCGCGAGCTCGCGCCAATGCCGCCTCAAGTACAGTTCACCTGCGTCGGCAGCACGGTCACCGTCAGGGTATACGCCTGCTTTTCTTGCACGAATGGACGCACCCGAATCGCGTGCGAACCCGCGTTCAACTTTTGCTGGACCGGCCGGAGGAAGAAGCCATAGAACCCGCCTTGGCTCGAATCGCTGGGCTCGGGGTTCATGGGATCGAACGCAGCGAGATCATACAAATACAGCTCGGGAGGATCCTCGGAGCCTTCTAGCTTCCGAACTTCGACCGAGACGTAGCTGTCGCACGAGAGTGTGAAGCGGAAGTAGTCCGCCTCGCCTCCGCAGACCACCAGCTCGTCTGCCCCCTGCTCGACCGGGCTCGAAACCGTCCCGTCGCCCAGGACCACCACGGCCGTATTCGTGGTGTCCAAGCCAAGCTCCAACAGGTCAAGCGCCGAGTTGTTGCCGTGATAGTCGTCCTCGCACTCGTTGCCCGGCGACGAGGTTGTGTCCACTTGACCACCGCCGCTCGTGACATCCGCTGCACCGCCCGATGTCGTCGTCGAAGCCTCGGTGTCGGTCCCACTCGCGTTGCCCGAGCTTGATGCCGGGCTGTCGTCACACCCACCGATCAGAAGCAGCAGCGCCGCCACTGCACCCATGATTTTCGTATTCTTCGTCATCTTCACTCCTAAAGGCAGCAGCACGACACGGCTACGGGTAGGTCCAGAAACAGCCCGCCGACTTGCTCCCAGTCGATCGGCGTCGAGCACAGCGCGTCAGGTTCTGAATGAGAACCGCCGAGGCCAGCCTCACAGTTTGAGACGCCATTGAGGCCGTAGTGGAGTTCTTGAAAGCCCGAGCATCCGACCCCGTCGACACACGAAGTTCCTTTTGCCTCACAGACTTCGTTGCAGTTCAGGTAGTCGGTTCGGTCACCGCCGCACTCGAAGTTCGGCGGACAAACACCCCCCTCGCACGCCCCGAGGTTCGCGACATTCTTGCACTCGTTGTCGCACCGTCCGCAGTGCTCGTTGTCGGTCTCCGGGTCGATGCACGTCCCCAAACACAGCAGCTCTCCAGCCGCACACGGATTCGGCACCCCGACGTCTGGCTCTGGCTGCGGGACGTCGGCTCCATCGTCGCCGTCGTCGTCTTCGTCATCAACAGGCCCAGCGTCAGCTTCGACTCCATCCCCCTCACCCTCGCCTCCGCTGCTCGTGGACACTTGCGGTCCACACCCAAGGCTCGCCGTCCAAAGGAAAACAAAAAACATCGAACGTCGTCTCATTGGTCCACTCCCCACTGCGCCGTTTCGGCCAGCCAAACCTGATACTCCGCCGCTGAAAATACTTGCTGAGCAGCGAGGTCCATGGCGTCAAAAAAATCAGTGTTCGGACCATCTGGCACCCAGTTGCCTGCACCGTGCACCACTGCCATGAGCTGAAACGTCTTCTTGAGCGAAACCCCCGAGTCCCGTCTCAGCGTCTGAAACAAACTCGTCCAGTCCCACTCGTTCGCCACGCCGGACGGGCAGACCAAGGTCGGGACTTCGCTGGTGTCGTTGCATAAAGGGGTGTCGTTTGACCGCGGTACCTTGAGGTGGCGCTCCTCGCCCTTTTCATTGACGTTGACGTCGGACGTCGTCCAGGACGGCGAACTTAGCGAGGGGGGATCGAGGTCAATATCGTGCCAGACCGCGACGGAGTACCAGGTGGCGGCTCCCTCGAGTGCCGCCACCGCGTTCCACTCCGCCCCGATGGTGCTGTGGGTCGATGGACACGTCATCACGGATGGGTAGGTGCTCTCGTCGTAGCAGTAGTTGATGTCGGCCTCAGTCTGGTAGACGAGGCCGGAGATGGTGTTCACGTGCCCGTACTCGTGGGCAATCGTGAACTTGCGGTGGTACCCACTCGACTGAATGGAGAACCCAGGCTGATTCCCCACCAGGTACTGCGTCGCGTTGTCGTCGCCAGGAATAACGCCGTCTCCCCCCATCACGCCGGCTTCGTCGTAGGTCGCGTAGGCCCGAGTGTCGGTGAGCGGGTTCTCGCCGAGGGACGCATCCGCTCCTCTGCAAAACTCGTCGCCCACATCACCATGTCTCGGGGCAGACGACGGTTTTCTGTGGGCTTCGCGCCGTAGTCGACGACAACCTCGGACACGTTGCCCCCGCCCGGCGTGAACGCCTGAGCCTGAGGCAGATCGGCAAGTTCACAGGTCGCCATGTCGGACTCGCAGTCGTACGCGACGATGTGATTCCCGGTGTCCTCCCAGTGGGCCCACCGGATCCACTGGAGCACGTGAGCCTTCGTGGGGTCGGTGACATCGATCGTCGCGCACCCGCTCTCATCGAGCGGCGTCCACCCGAAGATGACGGTTCCGTTGTTGTCGGTGACGCGCGCCAGCCAACGCTGAGCGGGGTAGGAGGTGTTAGAGTCGTTTCGCCCGAACTCCTCTCGGTACTCGTTTCCGGCGTAGGGCGTGGCGTCCCAAAACTGGTCGCCGATGTCGAGGTAGAGGCAGACATCGTGCGGGGCCGCAAACGCGGGACGAGGAACGAAGCTCAGGAGTGCAGCGAACGGCAACCATCGCCCGCGCCTCAGAAAGGTGCTCATCCTTCGAGCAAACCGACTTGTCATGCGGGCAGTCTCAGACGATGAACGGTCCCGCGCAAGCGTGAAACGGGAGATTCGGGCGGCCGCTGAGCCGATCTCCGGAATACCGGCCGCCGTTCGGAGAGATACCCGGCGCATGCTGAACGCAACCTGCGAGGAGAAGGGAGCTCCCGAAGCCGCTCAGCCAGGCGCTTCGATTCGTCATACGTTCTTCTGGTCTCCTTTGGACGGTGGCCCTTGGGTGTGGACCTCAAGTGTCATCCACCAGTGGCGGGGACGGCGAGGGGGATGGCGCTGGCGCTGATGCGGGGCCCGTTGATGATGGCGAAGACGACGATGGGCCCGACGTCCCGCAGCCAGAGCCAGACGTCGGGGTGCTGAATCCGTGCCCCGATGGAGAGCTGCTGTGTTTAGAGATGTGCATCGGCCCGGAGACCGACAACGACCACTGCCAGCGCTGCGACAACCAAGTACAAGAACGTCGCGAACCTCGGGCCTGTTTTTGGACCTTCCCGTGGCGGTGTCGTGCTGCTGCCTTCAGGAGTGAAGATGACGAAGAAAACGAGAACCATGGGCGCAGCGGCACTGCTTCCGATGCCGTTGCTGGTCGGTGGATGTGATGACAGCCCGGCCTCAAGCTCGGGGAACGCGAGCGGAACCGACACAGAGGCATCGACGACGACCACGGGCGGCGGTGACGGAGCGGATGTCACGAGCGGCGGTGGTCAAGTGGACACGACCTCATCCCCGGGCAACGAGTGCGAGGACGACTATCACGGCACAACTCGGCGCTTGACCTGCTGGACCTGGGGCTGAACACGACGAGCACGACCGCTCGGACTGCGGTGGGGATCGGTGAACGCCAACCTTCGAAGGAATGACTCCCCTGGACAGACTCGGGGTGAAGGCGCGCGATACAGCGCATGACTGCATGATCATTCCTCAGAACGTCGTTTCGCCGCGGTTGTGCTGATGCGTCAACGCTACATCCGGGCGTCGAGGCGAAGGACGGAAGACCTGCGGCACTCTCGATACTGGCATGTCTCTCGAAGCAAACCTAAAGCGGTTGGCCGCACGCATCCCTGAAACCATTGGCAAGCTCGCGACAGAGGAGGCCACCAAGAACGCCCTCGTGATGCCCTTCATCGCGGCCTTGGGGTACGATGTGTTCAACCCTGTAGAGGTCGTGCCCGAGTTTACGGCGGACGTCGCCATGAAGAAGGGCGAGAAGGTCGACTATGCGATCATGCGCGACGATGCCGTAATCGTGCTCATCGAGGCGAAGAAAGCCAGCGAGAAGCTGACCAACCACGCTGGACAGCTCTACCGGTACTTTTCTGTGACGCAAGCCAGAATCGCTTTATTGACAAACGGTGTCGAGTACCGGTTCTTTTCGGATATCGACGAACCGAACAAAATGGATGCGAAGCCGTTCCTGATCATCGATCTCTCCGATCTTCGGGACGCGCACATCGCCGAACTCGGGAAGTTGACGAAGGATGGGTTCGACCTCCAGAACATGCTGGAGGCGGCGGGGGACCTCAAGTACATGCGGGAGATTCGAAAGGCCTTCGAGGAACAGTGGGACGAGCCCGAGGAGGAATTCGTGAAGTTCTTCTTTGCGAAGGCTACATCGGGCGGCCGCTTCTCGAAGACCGCAAAGGAGCAGTTCTCTCGCCTCGTGCGCAAGACCTTCCATCAGTTCGTTTCGGACCGAGTGGCTGACCGCCTCAGGTCAGCTCTTCGGGTCGAAGATGCTGAGATCGCGACAGGGACCGCTGTTCCCGTCGCATCACCTGGGTCCGCGCCAGAACCTGCGAGCGAGGGCTTGGGCGAAGTCGAGCAAGATGCACGACCTGAAGGCATCGAAACAACGCAGGAAGAACTGGAAGGCTACAACATCGTTCGGGCGATTGTATGCTCCGTGATCCCCGTTCAGCGGGTGACCTACCGAGATACCAAGAGCTACTTTGGCATTCTGATCGACGACAACAATCGCAAGCCCCTCTGCCGCCTTCGCTTCAACGGCAAGACCAAGAAGTACCTGGGCTTGTTCGACGGGGAAAAGAACGAAGAGCGACACGCGCTCACGTTGGGTCCGAGTGGGATCTATGCCTTCTCCGATCAGCTGCGCACGGCTGCCAAAAAGTACATGGAAGATGCTCTGGATACCACCGTGGTACCGCTGGTACCATTGGTACCCTCGGCGTGAGTGCTGTCTAAGAGCATTGTGGTGATCCTGGCTGTGGGCAGCAGCCAGCGCCGCGACAACTGACGCCCTCGAGGTCGGAAGAACGAAGGCGCATTGGGGACTCCGCGCCGCACCCGTTTCTTCCCGGTTCCGCGGGCAGAGGACGTCTGCGGCGCCGCAGCTGTGCCAGAGTTCGCTGCTGACAGAGCACCTTGAGCAGCATCTTGCACTCGGCGGCCAGGACATCGATCCGCTCGGGGTCGACCCAGCGGCCCGGGATGCGGGGATGCGGGGGCGCTCCCCGGGGACGTTGGGGCGCGTGGGCGCTGCGGAACGTTCGCCGGCCGAGCGCCGGGACCATCAGGCCACCTGCAGCGAGCGCAGGAGGCTCGAGTGGAGCCCGCCGAACATCGACTTGGCCACGTCGGGCTGCGGCATGCCGACGGCGGCTTCCACCGCGGCGTCGACCGGCGCGGTCAGCTCGTCGCGGAGGCGCTCGATGCTCTGACTCGCGCTGGACGCCACGCGGCGCCGCTCGGATGGGGTCATCTGTGCGCGGGCCCAGGTCGCGATCTGCCAGCTGAGCGCCGCGTGACGGCTTTCGTCGCGGGCGATCGTTCTCATCGCGCGTCGGACCGCAGGGTCCTTGGCCCGATGGCTCTGCGCGTGGGCGAGCAGCGCACCAAACGTCTCGCGCACGCAGCCTTCGGCGGCGTTGTCCGCGGCCATGGCCACCCTGTCCTTGAGCGGCACGTTGCGCACCCGCGGCGAGCGAACGCGGGCGCCGTAGCGTTCGGCCAGGCGCCGCGTGGTCGCGGCGTGGCGGATCTCGTCGGCGCGGGCGCTGAGCGCAGCGGTCGAGAACCCGAGGGGTGCCCCGTGGGCGTGCAGCTCTCGGGCCAGCTGCTCGAACGCGGGCACGGACGCCGCCTCGAGCTCGGCGACCTCGGCGAGAAAGCGCCCCACCGGACCGCGTGCCCGGGACCGACGTCGGGAGCACAGCCCGTCGGGAAGGCGGCCGGTCCCGCAGTTCGTCTCCTCAAACGCTTCATCTTCGGCTCGAAGGAACTCGATCTCGCCGTCCGGCCGGACCAAGTACGTCTCCCGCACGATCTGCCCGAGGCAACTCGGGGTGTCGACCTGCAGCACGTACCCCTCGGGGGTCGTGTCGACGTCATCTCCAGGCTCGCAAACCACGCTTTGCCCGCTCAGTCGCATCCACAGGGCTGCATCTCCGGCCCGGTCGATCTCCCCCAAGAAGCCCCGGACCTGGGAGAGCGAGCTGAGCAGTTCCACACTGTCGCCCCGGGTCAGCGCGAGCGAAGCCTGTCCGCGGTCGATCGACAGCTCCGACTCGCCGGAGAGGGCATCGAGGGCCGCGGTGCAAGCACTGACGTCGGTGGCGGTCGCGCATGGCTCACCGAAGTCGTCGAGCGTGTCGAGGCTGCCGCCCGACAACGCGCGAAGCTCGAGGTAGTCGACCGCCTGAGCGGGTTGCACCTGCTCGAGCGCCCACCACTCCTGGCCCTCGCAAACATCACCATCTCGAGACTCGCCGCCCTCGTCGTCCACCACCGGCCCGCAGCCGCCCGCGGCTGCGGCGAGAATTCCTGCGAAAACACGATTGAGGGTCTCGGCGGAAGCCATGCGGCAAGACTGTGCAACTCATGTGCCTAGCAGATTTCGTGCGTTTGGACGCCACTACCGACCGGCAAGACTGACATCGATGTCGTCCCTGTGCATTGCATGTCCGGCTTGCCCGAGCCGCAAATCGGCGGCAGGGTCGAGACACCGTCGCCCAGGAGCTGGGGCACCGACCGTGGCATGCTCCAGATCCCTGGCCTTGGCAGACGTCACCGGTCCGGAGAACGACCTCGAGGGTGGCAGGAACACCCCGCGCGATGGAACCGCGGCTGTACGACGAACTCGTCCCCTTCTACCACCTCCTCGATTCGCTCGAGGAACACGCCGACGAGGGCGAGGCGTTCGGCGACGTGCTGCGGGCAGCGGTGCCTCATGCCGCGTCGCTGCTTGAGTTGGGGTGCGGTGCGGGCCACGGCGCGCACTTCGTCAAGACCCGCTTCGAGCACGCGACGCTCACCGACGTCGCCATCGCGATGCTCGAGCGTTCGCGCGAGCTCAATCCCGAGTGCGAGCACCTCGTCGGCGACATGCGAAGCCGCAAGCCGGGCTGACGCGATTCCGTCCTAGCAGCGCGGAGGGGGTCTGCTCTCAGGTGCCGCACGCCGAGGACGCGCTCTGATCGTAGACGAAAACGTCGGTTTTCTCGTTGCCCTCGAACGTGACGCTCCCGCAGTCCAACAGGTCGCTGTCGGCCCAAAGCACGATGCCATGGCCGCGCGAGTCGGCCACGGTGCTGTTCCGAATGGAAACGCTGCCCTCGGTGATGTAGAGCGAGCCGTCGGAGTCCGCAGCGCCGTTGAAGCCATCGGAGCCCGCGTTTCGGATCTCGACGTTGTCGAAGACGTTGCTCGAGGTGAAGCTCTGGATCTCGATGCCTTGCCAGTAGCCCGTGAGCGGCTCGGCACCGACGAGTCGAATGGGAGCATTGGGTGTGCCCTCGGCACGGATCGATCCGGTCTCCTCGACGATGAGCTGGACGCCCTGTGCAAACTGAATCTCCACCCCGGGCTCGATGACCCACTCCCCATGGCTGCGGATGCGGTCGAGGATCCGATACGGAATGCCCGTGTTGGGCCAGGTGTCGTCCCCCATCTCCCCGTTCTCCGAGAACGAGTACTGGATGGCGATGAACTCATCGTCGTTGCCCGAGAACGTGTTGGACCCGTCCAGCTCGTTGGGCATGTTGGGCGAGAGCTCCAGCGTTCGCGCGTTGTTCTCGATCGTGTTGGAAGCAAAGCCTGTGATGTCCCCGCCGTCCCGTGACATGACCGCTGCTCCGGCGCTGCCTCGAATGACGCTGTTGTCGATGGCGAGCTTGGCCTGGCCATCCAACCAGATCGCCGACTGCGTCGTAGAGCTTCCGTTCCAGGTGCTCGACCCCGCATTCTCGACCGCGGCGTAGCTGAGGCGGTTGGCGGTGGCCTTGGACGCGACGGACAGTCCCTGCCAGAACCCCGGCTCGTTCTCCACGCCGCGCAGCACGACCTGCGCCTCCGCGGACCCCTCGGCTGTGATCGAGCCCGTGGTGCCCACCCGGAACTGAGCGTCGAGCGGCATCTCGATCACAACACCCGCACCCAACGTCAGCGCGCCGTCAAAGCTCGCGTTGCCCGAGAAGCGATAGGGAACTCCCGCGCTGCTCCACGTCGCGTCCTCGGCCAGGGTCGCGGAGGTGACCAAGATGACGTCCTGCGTGTTGCCTTCGATGGTGTTGGATCCGTCGAGGCCTTCGATGTGGTCGGGCCCAAGCTCGATCGGCAGCGCGTTTTGGGTGTACGTGGTGCCCGTGCTCGTGAACTGGCCGCCAGTGGTCACAACAACCGCGGTACCGCCGTTGTCGCGAAGCTCGCAGGCGGTCAGTCCCATCCGAGACCCCCCACCGATCGAGATGGCCGTGTCCGCGGCGCCTTCGATGATCGTGCCCTCGAGTTGGTTGCCCGAGGTCGCGGACCCCACCAGGCTGATGCCACCCCAGCTCTGTCCCGCCGCGGTGAGGACCACGGGCGCCTCGGCGGTGCCCGACGAGGACAGCTCGCCACCCGCGATCACGAACATGCCCGCGAACTCCGCAAAGCGAAGCTCCGCCCCCGCTTCGAGGTGAACCGCGGCCTCGACGTTGAGGAACGCGTCGACGTTGTAGCAACCCGCCGGGATGCTCGCGCCGCCGTCGATGTCCTCTTGGGCCAGCGTGGCACAGTCTCCCTCGACCCCAGTCGAGTCGGTTCCCGCCGAGGGGTCCGTGCCGGCCGAGGGATCCGTATCACCAGTGCCACCGGAGTCTGTGTCACCGGGGTCTGTGTCACCGGACATCGAGGCGTCGTCGAGGTCGCAACCTGCGCTGAGGGCGAGAAGGGGCGCTAGGACAAGGGCTGCAAGCGAAAGGCTAGTGGAGGGGACGCTGCGTGTCATCGGCCGGGTAGTTCGCTGGCGGCCGGCTTTGATCACGAGAAAATGGAAAAAAGTTCTGCGATCGCAACGCAGTGTGGGCCGGGCCCTGGCGCCGCGTTCGGGCGGCTGACCGACCAACCGGCCCCGTCTATCGCGCCGCGTTTCTGTGAGACGATACTGTCGTAGGGGTTGGATGATGGATCGATTGAAGACGCTCGGACGCTGCGCTGTGGTTCTTCTCAGCGGAGCATGGCTCGCCGTGGCTGGCTGCGGCGAAGAGCCGGTCTCCAGTCGCGACGAGGTGCTCGGACTGCGAACGCTCGACCAAGGGCTCTTGCTCCACTGGACGTTCGAGGATCGCGTGGGCACCCAGATCCTGGACGTGTCGGGCCACGGGCGCCATGGCAACCTGCTCGGTGGCGGTGCGTTCGTGAGCTCCGCCGACGGCGAAGCGGTTCAGCTCGACGGCGTGGATGACTACATCTCCTTCTCCGGTGCTCGTGCTCCCTCCCTGTACGGGGGTCCAAACGGGGCGATGACGGTGAACGCTCGGGTGCGTGTCACCGACGTGGGCAAGTACAACGCGCTATGTTTCGGGTGCGGGCCGCTGCGCTCCGTGTTCGTCGGGACGCCCAACGCCGACTCCGTGCTCGCTGCGATCCGCGACGCGAGCACGGGAGCCTTGGCCTGGCCCTCGTCGACCGACGCCCTGCAAGACGAGGCGTGGGTCCAGGCCACCATCATCGTCGAGGGGGGCGTGGGGACTCGCTTCTACCTCGACTGCGCGCTCGATTCCGAGGTCGCCGATCCCGACATCGCGCTCGCCGACTTTGGCTACTCGGCGGTCGGCCAAGGCGCCCAGCCAAGCAGCTGGTACGGGGGTGAGATCGACGAGCTGCGGATCTGGAACCGGGCGCTGGCAGACGAAGAGATCGAGGCGCTGTGCCCAAGCGATCCCCTCACCGAGGGACTCCTGCTGCATTGGACCTTCGAGGACCGCAACGGGAACCAAATCCTCGACCAATCTGGAAATGCCCGGCACGGGACGCTGCGGGGCGGCGGCACCTTCGTCGAAGGCCTTGAGGGCGACGCGGTCTCGCTCGATGGCGTCGATGACTACATCAGCTTCGTCGGACCGCGCGACCCGGCGCTCTACGGCGGCGTGCAGGGGGCGTACACGATGAGCTCCCGCGTGCGACTGGACGACGTCGGCAAGTACAACGCTCTGTGTTACGGCTGTGGTCCCTTTCGGGCGCTGTTCGTTGGAACGGCGTCCTACGGAGCGCGCGCCATGGCGACGCTGTTCGACCAAGGACCCGGCGGCCTCGCCTGGCCCTGGTCGACGCCTACGCTGGCCGAGAATCGCTGGACCGAGGTCACCATGGTGGTCGAGGGCGGCGTCGGAACCCGCTTCTACCTCGACTGCGCGCTCGACTCCGAGGACCTCGATCCGGAGGTGGGACTTCGCAACTACGGCTACTCCTCGGTCGGGCAAGGCGGCGCGCCGGGGCACTGGTATCAGGGCGAGATCGACTCGCTGCGGATCTGGGACCGGGCGCTCACGGAAGCGGAGATCGCGACGATGTGCCCGCTCGACCCGTTGGCGGAAGGCCTCGAGATGCACTGGACGTTCGAAGACCGGGTCGGCGACACCATCCTCGACATCTCGGGCAACGGTCGCGACGGCACGATGATCGGAGGCGGATTCGTGCCGTCTCCAGACGGTGAGGCCGCCAGCCTCGACGGCATCGACGACTGGATCTCGTTCCTCGGACCTCGCGACCTCGCGTTGTACGGCGGGCCCACCGGGGACTTCACGCTCAGCGTCGATGCGCGGGTCTGGGACGTGCAGCGCTACAACACGTTGTGCTTTGGGTGTGGTCCGATCGGACCGCTGTACTTTGGCGCGAGCACCAACGGAGATCCGTGGGCCCTCGACCATTTCGTGACCGCCGTCGTTCCCAGCGGGGGCTTCAACGTTTCGGTCCAGAGCGACCGGGTCCTGGATCCCAACCTGTGGTTCGAGGTCACGCTGGTGGTCGAGGGCGGGGTCGGCTCCCGGATCTACGTCAACGGCGTGCTGGTGGGCGAGCGCCTCGACCCCCAGACGCAGCTCAGAGACCTGGGCTCCTCGTCGATGGGATTCGGTCAGCAGGGTCGGTCGTTCGGTGGAGAGATCGACCAAGTGCGAATCTGGAGCCGCGCGCTGTCTGAAGAAGAGGCCTCGACGTTCGGTCGCGGCGACCCAATGCTGCATGTGGGCGAGGTCATGCACTTGGACATGGACAATCGCTCGGGCTCGCTGCTCTTCGACACCACGCTCAACGGCAACTCGGCGATCCTCCAGGGCCCAGAGATCGTCGCGGCACCCGACGGCGAAGCGTTGCGTTTCGACGGGGTCGACGACCAACTTGCACTCGACCAGCCGCAGTGGCTCCGCGACCCCGCCAACTACGGCGGCGAGGATGGAGCGTTCACGTTGACCACCCGCTTCCGGGTCCCCGACATCGATTCCATCAACACGCTGTGCATCGGCTGCGGCCCGTTCCACTCGCTCTCGGTCGGACCCCTTCAGGGCGGCAGCCGTGCGTGGGCTCCGCTGTTCAACGAGAGCACCTCGGGCCTGCTGTGGCCGACGACCTCACCGGTCCTCAGCAGCGACGCGTGGGTTCAGGTCACGCTCACCGTGGACGCCACCTCCGGCGCTCGCTTTTTTGTGGACTGCGAGCTCGCCGGAGAGCTGCTCGACCCCAACATCGGCCTGCACGACTTCGGCTTCTCCAGCGTGGGTCGAGGCTTCAACGGCGCTTGGTTCGAGGGCGATCTGAGCGAGCTCTGGACGTGGAACCGAGTGCTCAGCGATGCCGAGATCGCGGCTTTGTGCCAGTGACCTCACCCCACGGGCCGACGTCTTGGGCGCAGCCCGATGATCGCGACACCGTCGTCGCGTTCGTCGAGTCGCCGGGACTGGGGCCAGGGAGTCGATCGCCCGCTCCATCGACTCCCCGCGCCCGGATCGGTCCGTGCGCCCAGCCCCTCAGTTGCAGGCGCTCGCTGGGCGGCAGGTCTTGCTGACCGGGTTCGTCCACGCGTGCAACTTGCAGCAGCCCGACTGGCAGTGATCGTCGTTGGAGCAGACCTTGCCCTGAGCCTTCTTCGGACGGCACTCCTCTTTGCCAATACCCAAGACGCCCTTCCAGCAGTACTCGGAGTCGGTGCAGACCTCGTCGTCCCCGCACGTCTTGCCGTCGAAGTCGATACCTTCACAGGCCGCGAGGCATCGTTCGAGTGCGGCTCTCGCGAGGGCTAAGGCGTAGTTGAGCTGTGCCGCCGCCCACATGATGACCAGGACGCCGAGGGGCAGGAAGAGTAGGCCCGCCAGAACTCCAACCGCCACCTCGAGGATGAAGACCGTAACCGCCAGGATGACGGCGTAAATATGAGCGTCTCGACAGGCATCTTCGCAGAAGCCTCCGGCGGGATCCTCAAGCTCGTCCTTCACAGCCTCCTCGACGACATATGTACCGCCGTCGCTCTCGAATACGGTCTGGAATACGTAGCGGACGTCATCGGGCGAGGCCCCTTTGAGGCCGTGGTCGTCCCGGATCTCCGTCAGCAGCAGCTCCATCTGGTCGAGCAGCTCGGGGTCACTGCCGAGGTGTCCGAGCAGGGCGCCAGGGCCCATCATCTCGCCAAACGAGGGCTCGGTGGTGGTGATGGCGATCGCGTCGACCTGTTCGTCGGAGAGCTTCTGCTGGGCCTGCCGCATGTCGACCATGATCTCGACCGCTACCCCGACCAGCTCCTCGAAGGCCTCGTCGGCCACGATCCCGGCCGCGATCTCCTTGGCGTTCTCGACGATCTCCGGCGACGGTCCGCTCTCACTGGCCCGCAGATTGATGGGAGCGTCCATCACTTCGGGTTCCGGAAGCGTCTCGCAGCCCGCGACGACGAGCGATGCGGACAGCGCGATGGGGGTGAACGCCCGGAGAACGCGGGCGCCGAACTGCTGTAGCTTGGTGACGATCATGCACCCCCAAGAGTCGTGAAGCGGGCGAGCGGATCACGAAGGACGCTCTCGCAACAGACCTGCCCGCGGACCGGCTGCTAGACCAGCATGTGGCGGTGAAGCCGGCCGCCGCGACCGAGGTCTTGGACCAGGTCGAACATCAGCTCCGTGAAGCGGCCGCCCTCCCGGGAGATCTGGCGGGCGAAGTCTCGGTCGTGGCTGAGCCGCTCGAGCATCGCCTCCTTGCCGTCGTCGGCGCGCTCCAGATAGGACGCGTAGGTCGCCAGGAGCTTGGGCACGGCCTCGAGCGGACGGCCGGCGAGCTGGGGCAGAGTCGCCAGACGCTCGAGTGGGGTCTGCCGGACCATCTCAAGGACCTGCTCCTTGGAGACGTGCGAGGCGTCATCGGGCGTCAGGGCGAGCAGATAGGTCAGCGCGGAGAAACAGGTGAGGCAGCGAGCAAGCCGCATCTTGTGGCTCCGGTAGAGCCGCTCCGCGAGCAGCCGCTCGGCCCTCCTGGGCCCCTCGATCTCCGCGGCCCGCTTGCGCAGCCGGGACTCGTGATTGAGCAGGACGATGCGCCACCAACGAACGATGTCGTTGACCAGGACGAACGGTTGGTACCGCGTCGGATGCAGGTCGGCGTTTTGCCAGTAGGCGTCGAGGACCGCATGGAGCACCTTCTCGTAGGACTGCGGTCCGAGCACGACGCGGCTCTCGAGCAGCAGGAGCATGCGCTTGGTGAAGACACCTTCCTCGCGAGTGTCGTCCTCGGGGGCCCCGAGGCGGTCGATGAGCTTGCTCGCTTCGATCATCGCGATGTGCCTGCCGCCGCCGTCGAGGGGAGGAAGCTTCGCCGTTGCGTTGGCGACCTCGAGCGCGTGTTGGATCAGTTGGGCATCGGAGGGCTTCGCGCCGATGTGCACGACGTAGCCGTCGAGGTCACTTCCCGGGCCCATCTCGCCCCGGCCGCACGAGCCGGTGGCGTAGACGAAGGTGTGATCACCGATGACCTCTTCGAACCGCTCCCCGATGGTGCTTCGCAGGCTTTCCACCAGCGTCTCGAAGACGCGCTGCGTGTGCTCCTTTCGGACCCCAAAGATCTCGTGCGTGGTCGCCATCAGCGGGGTTGGGGCCTGGGAGCGAAAGGGACATCGCCTGGCTCGGGCGCGAGGCGTGGGGTGGGTTCGGAAACGGTGACCATGACGGAGCTCCTTGTCTGCTGCGTGCCGGATGCGGCGGCCTGCGTGGTGGACGTCGCGGCTCCAAAGCGGGAGGACTGCGGCCAGCGTACACGTTCCGTCCACGCTCCTCTGCCTGACTGGTAGGCTGATGCATGGGCATCGAAGACCTTCGCGCGCGCTTGATGCTGTCGCTCGCCAGCGTACTCGGCGTGGGCTGTGGCCCGAGCCTGGTGCCGTCGGACGAAGGCGGGGCGTCCTCGTCGACCGGTCCAAGCGAAACATCCTCGAACTCGGGCACGGGCACGGGCACCATCACGGGCACGGGCACGCAGGGCACGGGCACCAACACCGGCATGTCCACGGATGTGACGTCGACCACCGGAGACTGGACGGGGTCCGATTCCGACTCGAGCGGTATGCTCCCCAAGTTCGACTTCGGCGACACTCCGGTTCCCGCCGGCTGCCCGCCCCAGCCCCAGCCGCCCGACGATGCGTGCATGGCCGAGCTGCCACCCGACGCATCCTTCCTGTTCTACTGCGTCGATCTCGCCGAGGGTGAGACTTGCGAGGCATGGGCGCGAGGCTTCGAGGAGACCAACACACCCCTGTGGACCGAGGAGGTGCGCGAGTGCCTGGCCACGGGTGGCAGCTGCTACTCCAGGCTCGCCCTAGAGCTCGGCTGCGGCCCGCTGCCCGACCAGGGCGATCAGTGCTGTTCTTGGTTCATCGCCACCTCCCAGCAGTGTCCCCCGGAGGGGCGTCCGTTCGTGGTCGAAGGGCGCGAGCGCGTGGCTGCCTTGGTCGAGCGTGACGACTGGGTCGGCACCACCACCCTCGACCGACCGCCGCTCCATGCCGCCGCGATCGCGAGCACTTGGGCCGAGCACGCGCTCGCGGAGCACGCATCGATCGCGTCCTTCTCCCGCTTCATCCTGCAGCTGTTGGCCTGCGGGGCCCCGGCGACCCTGGTGAGCGCCGCCCACGTGGCACTGGGCGAGGAGATCGAGCACGCGCGCCTGTTCTTCGCGCTCGCCTCCCGCTTCGGCGGCCGCCCCGTCGGTCCCGCCGCCGTCGCCGTCGATGGTGCGCTCGAGGGCTCCGACGACTTCGACGAGATCGTGCTGGCGACTGTGCGCGAGGGCTGCATCGCCGAGACCATCTCGGCCTGGCACATCACCCTCGCGGCCACGTTGGCGCGCGACCCCTCGCTGGCCGCGTCGCTCTCCCGCGTGGCCGAGCAGGAGGTGGAGCACGCCGCGCTCTCCTGGCGCTTCCTCGCTTGGGCGCTGCCCCGGGCGAGCGCGTCGCTGCGGCGCCGGATCGAGGCCACGCTGCTCGCCCCAGCCCGCTTCGTCCCCCGCGGGTCTACCCTCGACCCGGAGGTGCCCGACGCCGAGTGGCGCGCCCACGGGATCCTCTCTCCGTCCGATCACCTCGCGTCCACGCAGCAGGCGCTTCGGGAGCTGGTCGTACCGATCAGCCGGGCGCTGCTGTGGACCCAGCCGCCCTCCCCGAGCGCCGTGTCGCGCACGAGCAGCCCCGCGTGTAGCGGCGTATCGTGATCGGCTGACGCGATCGACCACCACGACGACCGCGCGCGCGACCCGATGCCGCGCCGTCGTGTTTTGCGCAGACATGGCTGGCTATTCCCAAGGCCCGGACTTGGTCACATGCACAAAGCGTTGGCCGTCGTAGCGATAGAGTCCACCCCCACCGCCTGCCCAAAGGCGGCCACGCTTGTCTTCGTAGATAGACTGCACGGCCCCAAGATTCAGCCCCTGCTCGGTGTGAAAGTTGGCGAAGGTCTCTCCGTCGTAGCGGTAGAGCCCAGAGTTCTCGAGTGGAAACCAGACGTTGCCGGCTCGATCCTCGTAAAGGTTCCATGCTTCCGTGCCGACCACGCCGTCGTCCTCAGTGACCTGGGTAAACGACGTCCCCTCCAGACGGCAGACACCGTTGTGGTGCGTGGCGAACCAGTACCTGCCTTTGCTGTCCTCGAGGATGGAGTTGACGGAGTTGTTGCACAGGCCATCGGCCTCCGAGAAGTTGGTCAAGGACTCCCCGTCATACACGTACGCGCCTCCATTGGTCCCAAACCACATTCGCCCCCGGCTGTCCTCCATGATACTGCGGATGGTGCGGGGGCTTGGGAACCCGGCGATGTGATCGGGCTCGGCCTCTGGGATGGGGAATCGTGTGAACACTCCGCCCTTGAGACGGCTGACTCCCTCCGCCGTGCCTGCCCAGAGCACCCCGCGTGTGTCGATCGCGAGACTCCAAACGTCGTCGCTGACCAGACCGTCTTTCTCGGCCAAGCGGGAGAACGATGCCCCGTCATACCTCGAGAGTCCCGCAGACGTGGCGAACCACACATCGCCCGCTTGGTCCTCGGTGATCGCCCGGATCGCAACACCAAGCCCCTCAACGACGGGGAAGTGCTTCAGGGTTTCTCCGTCGTAGCGCGAGGCCCCATCGCCACCGAACCATAGGTTCCCTTTGCTGTCCTGAAACGTCCGACGTACCACGTTTTGCACCTCCTCTCCCACCGGGTTGGGAAGCGTCGGCGCGACATGAGGGAGTCCGAGGTCCGGGTCCGCGGCGCTCGCACCCTGGGGGTTTTCGCGCGAGCTAGCTGGCTGGTCTTGGGACGGTTGCCGCTCGAGCTGGCCTTCGCAGGACGCAGCGATGGCCATGGCGACGAGCATGGCGGCGAGCGGAAGCTTGCGTGTTGTCGGCACACCTGCCGATGTCGCGAGCGGGTCGCGGCCTTGCGGCCGCCCGGCCAGGATTTGATGCGGCCGAGGCCGAGCGCAGGTTCGGCACCGCGTTGGCTGCAATGACGGACCGGGCGATCGACGCGTGGCTCTGCGCGCAGGTGCGCTGAGCGGCCGAGCACGCCGCGGTCGATTTCGTCGACACGCCGCGTCACATTCGAAAGCAGCGGTCTCTACAGGGTCAAGCCGCGCACGATCGGCGGCACGAAACCCGACATGAACATCCACATCGCCACTCTCATCGCCTGCACCACTGTATTCGCCGCTTGCGCCGTCGACGACCTGCCCGACGACGCCCTCGCCGAGGGCTCGAGCGAAACAGAGGAAGACGTCGACGTCGACGACAACGACAACGACAACGTCGACGACAACGACGACGACGACACCGACACCGACGACGAAACGGCCATCGAAGACCTCGACGACGAAACGGCCATCACAGGCCGCACGTTAATCCAGGGCGCCGAGGGTCCGTTCGTCGCCACCTATCGCGTCGCCGGAGATCGAGCGATCGTCGACGGTGACATCGACATCGGGCCGGTGGAGGAACTCCCGGAGTTCGAGGACGATCTGCTCGACGCGGTCGTCGACGGCACGCTGCCCGGATCCCTCGCGTTCTCGCCGATCCCCATCTGGGGCAACCGCTGGACCCACGGCGTCGTGCCCTACAAAATCGATCCCGACGCCTCGGCCGCAACGCGCGCGCAGATCATTGCCGCGGTCCAGGACTTCGACAGCAAGACCCAGCTGACGTTCGTCCGCGACGACACACCGCCCACCGATCACGTCTACTTCACGTGGAGCTTCGGCATCACCGGCGGGGGCGGGACCTCCGACAGTATTGGCCGCAAAGGGGGCCGGCAGTACATCCGCTTCAGCCTCGATTCCTTCGTGAACGGACCGGTCAACTACGGGACCGTGCAACACGAAGTCGGCCACGCGATCGGGCTGTACCACGAACACCAGCGGGCCGATCGCAACGACCACATCGTGGTCATCTGGCCGTGCATCAAGCCTGGCAGGGAAGGCGACTTCGAGATCCGTACCGGCCTCAACTACACCGCGTACGACAGGAACTCGTTGATGCACTACCGATCCACGTCCTCCCGTCGCAACTCGAGCTGTTCGACGATGCTCAGGCACAACGGCAGCACCCTGACCGGCGGCATGAATGCGCTCACAGCGACCGATATCGCGGGCATCAACGCGATCTACTGAAGCGCACCCTTGAAGCGCACCCCTGAAGCGCACCCCTGAAGCGCACCCCGGCGAGGCTCCGTGCGCCTCTAGACTTCGAGACACCCGCATGCCGACTCGGAGCAGCGAGTTCTCGATGTCGTGCCCCCCAGCCGACAAACCCATTCACCCGGCAGGAGCGGCGAGTCTCCACAGGCAGGAATCGCCATGCACGGCGCTCCAACGGTTCCGGCGGTCGTCGTCCTCACACCTCGGTGTCGAGCCGACGACCGCTCCGCCCCGGCGTTACCCGAAGACGAACAAGCCCACCGAGGTCGTTGAAGTCGCGCTCATCGAACGCGTCCTTAGATGCGGTCGCCACCTATGTCATCGAGGAGCGGGTCGTGCCGGGCAGCTCGACCGTCGTGCAAGGCCAGCTACCCCCGGCCGCACCGCTGACGCCGGCGCCGGGGACTTGCTGCAAACAAGCCAAGGGGCTGTGCCCTGCCGGGTCGGTCGACTGGAGCCATGAGGGATTCACGGCCCTGGACTTCGCGCCCGACGAGGCACACCGCTACTCGTATGCGGTCGATGTGAAGGGCGACACGGTCACCGTGCGCGCGGAGGGCGACCTGGACTGCGACGGTACGCCGTCGAGCTTCAAACGCGTCGGCACGCTGGTCGACGGGGCGATCAGCTTCGGGGAGATCGAAGAGAGCGCTCCTCTCGAGTAGAGCGGAGTAGAGCGGAGTAGACGGCACGAGGGAGGATCGCCGCCCACTGAGAGCACATGCTCTTCACCCGAGCGCGCCCATGCACGCGACCTGGTGCGGACCCGGTGAAACGAGACTTTGCAGGCGGTCTCATCGAGTCGGTCGAGAGGCCAGGATCGATGGACGGCGGGCCAAGCAAGCCAGGGGGCCGAGCTCGGGCGCTGCCAGTGCAATCTTGGCCGATGCGGGGCCCAACTCAAGACGGACGGGTCGTTATCGAGCGAGCAGCCTGCGTACCAGCGACCGCCCCCCACCGCCGCAGTTCGGGTCGGAGAATCCGAATAACTCGATGATGGGTGTAGTTGACGTCCCGCGACTCGAGCGGACGTTGGCTCATCGAAATGGGCGATGCACTCGGCAAGCTGAGCGTCCGGGTCGGCTTCTCTGGTGGTAATCGTCACGCCCATCGGCTGCCGGTCAATGTCGTTTCTGACCTGCTCGCACGGCGCCGCGCCAGGCAGTGAAACCCCGCCGACCACTTCGCGCTCACGCCAAAAAGAGAAGGCACCTGAGCACTGTCGACGGCACTCGACCCGATACTCCGGTGGACGAGGAGGCCTGGGCGGAGTAACCGGAGCCGCCGGAGGCCTGTCGCAGGAACCGACCCCGAGCGCAAACAGCAAGACAATCCTGGACAGCAGCGGGGCGGTGAGGATGCGTGTCATGGTGACTCTCCATCGCTGGCTCAAAGCCTCTCCACTGAATCAGTACCCGCCGAGCGCCCGGCGCTTACCCGAAGACGACAAGCCCACCCGAGGCGTTGAAGTCGGGCGCTCGAACGCGTCGTTGAACGCGACAAGGGTGGTCGTTGCCACCACCGCTGGGCCGCAGTAGGGTCCGCCCGATGTCGCGCACGGTGCTCCCGCGGTGGTCTCCCTCCCGTGTCCGCACGTGTCTGGTGGCGCCGCGCTGCTGGCCCTGGCCGCGACGGGGCACGCAAGCCCGCCGACCCTGTGGGCGCCAAGACCAGCGGAGCCCCTCCGCCGAGGCCAAGCCGGCCAAGGATGAACTCGGCGGGATCGACGAGTACCAGCGCAAGTCGATGACGGCTGAGGCGGTGGTCCGGCTGGCGGGGCTCGAGATGCGGTCGCCACCTATGTCATCGAGGAGCGGGTCGTGCCGGGCAGCTCGACCGTCGTGCAAGGCCAGCTACCCCCGGCCGCACCGCTGACGCCGGCGCCGGGGACTTGCTGCAAACAAGCCAAGGGGCTGTGCCCTGCCGGGTCGGTCGACTGGAGCCATGAGGGATTCACGGCCCTGGACTTCGCGCCCGACGAGGCACACCGCTACTCGTATGCCGTCGATGTGAAGGGCGACACGGTCACCGTGCGCGCGGAGGGCGACCTGGACTGCGACGGTACGCCGTCGAGCTTCAAACGCGTCGGCACGCTGGTCGACGGGGCGATCAGCTTCGGCGAGGTCGAAGAGAGCGCTCCTCTCGAGTAGAGCGCAGTAGAGCGGAGTAGAGCGGAGTAGAGCGGCGCGAGGGGGATCGCCGCACACTGAGAGCACATGCTCCTCACCCGAGTGCGCCCATGCCGCGACCTGGTGCGGCGGTGGCGGGCTGTGGCTTCCCGGATGGGCGGAGCTCGGGTGGAGGAGGAGCCTCCGCCCGCGGCGGGGCGACGGCCTGCGTCGCGGCTGGACCCGCGCAGGCGCCCGCGAGGGACAGCGAGACGAGGGCGAGCCAGCGCATCGCCCGAGTCTACCTCGCACACGACCCGGCTGGGCCTCGGGGGATGATCGGGGCCGCAGCACTGAGCCCTGCAGCAAGGGCGAGGACGAGGGCGAGGACCGAGCTGCCGGTCTTCCTGCGGGCCGGCCTGGCGGAATCGAGGAGACGACGTGATCCGCTCGCCGCCTTCATGACTCTTGCTGAGCATGGGAGAGCCGATCCTGCTCATTGTCATCATCGGTGTCGCGATCGGCCTGTGGGTCCGGCGAAGCCGCGCGATGGCGCACGTGGTCGCGGAAGGCGAAGCCGAGATGCTCGCGGCGCAATGCACCCTCCCTGGCGCTGCCGGGCTCTACGACGAGCTTCGCTGGCTCCGACACCAGCTCGAGGCAGATCGGGAGGTCGTCCCCTTCAGCGACGGCACCCTCGACGGCCATGGCATGAGGATGAACATGGGTGTCTTCAGCGGGGGTCAGCCCCTTGCGGTCTACACATCGTCCCGCTCCAACGACACGGCGGGAAGCGAAGCGCGCAAGCAACACGCGGCGCAGCTCCGCCAGGCTCTGGCAACCCTGCCCTCACAGGCCCGCGAAGCGCTGCGCGCCCGCGGCGTGGATCCGGACCTCGGCGGTCTACCCGATCGCGCCGACCAGCCGATGAGCGTTGAGCAAGCCGCGACGATGGCCGCCGAGATTCGGCGCGTCGAGGCAGCCCTTACCCAGGCGGCTTGACCCGCCACGATGGCATCGCGTCGGCCTCGGTCGGCGCCGTGGTCGCAAAGGTTGCAATGCACGGGACGAACGCTGCGTAGCAGGTGCGGCCGTGGCCACCGTTGCTGTCCGCAATGGAGACCAAGCATAAGGGATCCCCAACCAGGGTTGTTGCGCCGGATGACGGCGAAGACACGCTCTCCGAGGTCCTTGAAGGCACGTCTGGGTCGACGTGTCATTGAGAAGCCTGCCACCGCGAATGTTCCTGCGATGATCCGCTCTCTCTGTGTCGCACTTGGACTGATGCTGCTTGCCTGCGATGCCACCACCCCTGCGCAGGGGGATACCGAGGGCACGAGCGGTACGGCCTCCCCGGACGAGGGGTCGGCGTCCGGCGACATGCCCACAACGACGGACGCCACCCCCGCAACGTCCACCTCCGACCCGGACACGACGGGCAGTTCGGGCAGTTCGGCCAGTTCGGCCAGTTCGGCCAGTTCGGCCAGTTCGGACACGACGGGCAGTTCGGACACGACGGGCAGTTCGGACACGACGGGCAGTTCGGGCAGTTCGGGCAGTTCGGGCAGTTCGGAGACCTCAAGCAGTTCCGCTGGAGAATCGTCGTCGAGTGCCGGTGGCTCTGACGGCCTCCCGGGGGGGGCGGACTGCTGGGATGCCTCAATGTGTGCCGGGGGGCACTGCTACGAAACCGGGTTCCTTTTCATGTGTGGCGAGTGCAGCGGCGACGCGGACTGTGCCTTTGGGTGTACGCAGCCCAATCCGATCCCGCAGCCAGCGGAGGGGTCCGTCTGCAACAACGGTGGTCTGGGCGCTGGATGCGAGAGCAACGCCGGATGCAATGGTCTCGAGTGCAGCCTCATCATCGAGGTGCCTGGGATCTTGGCCTACTCGACGTGTGGCGAGTGCAGCGCTGACGCCGACTGCATGCCAGGACAGGTTTGCAACCCGAAGCTCGATCTCCAAGGACTCGGGGGCGCGTGGACCTGCGTTTCGACCGGAGCGCTCACCATCGGTGAGTTCTGCGCGGCGGATGGTTCCGGCGCCGAAGCGTGTGCGTCCGGCGTCTGCGCGAGCGGGACGTTCGAGGGCATCATCGACTTCGGCATCTGCAGCGAGTGCGAGTTCGACGCGGACTGTCCCGTCGGACAGACTTGCAGCACGCCCGGATCCGATCCTGACGGCACCGTCACGCCAGCGACGTGCGGCTAAGCGCGGTGGCTCGGGGCGACCAGGAGGCGGCTTTGGGTCGCGCAACCGACGGTGAGGATTATCTAAGCCGCGGGTTCATAGCTCGTCGGGAGGGCTGCACGTTCGCGCGCTGCTTGCTGTGGGCGCGCCCCCAGAAGACGGCGCCCGCCACGAGCCCGAGAACCAACCCGAGGGCGAGCTCCCCCGTCGGCATGTCGCGGTGGAGGGGCTGCTGTAGTTCGACCGCCGCCATGCTGAGGTGGTACGCGCCCACGCCCGCGAGCCCGAACACCAGGACGCAGAAGAACACCCGATGGACCGCGGTATCGCCGGGCGCGCGCACCAGCAGCCACAGCGCCACGACCGCGCATCCGAGTCCTACCGACCCGTAGTACGACAGCTCCGCGGTATCGATCGGCGGCGGCGCTTCGGCCGACTCGGCGGCCCTCGGTCCGGGGTCCAGCGTCACGCGCTCTGCTCCGTCACGGCTCAAGTCTACACGACCAGCAATTCGACGCTGCCGCTGCGTCGCCACGACCCACCTCAACGTCACGGCTCGTCGCCGCCCTGCGTGTTCGCCCACCAGTCGGCGTAGGACGAGTTCCAGGGCGCCTTGCGGGTTTCGTCCGGAGCGCCGTCCTTCCACCAGACGGGACCGCGCTCGCCGAGCCGGCGCTTCGCCACATCGACGGCGTCTCGGGCCGCGCGCGTCTCGGCCTCGGTGGAGGCGACCTTCACAGCGCGCCGGGCATCCATGAGCTCGTTCACTGCAGCTTGGCGCTCCGCTTCGCTCAGGCGAGGATCGGTCTTGCGCCAGAGGCGATTCTTGGCGACGAAGTACCGGCCGTCGGGGGTTTCGGGATAGGACTCTTTGCGCATCGGTTCAACGACGGGTCGGGGCCGTGAGCGGAGCCCGCAGGCTCGACAGGGACTCCGCGGTCACTAACATCCGCGTCGGATCTCTGCGTGCGGCGCGACGTGTTGCACGTGCGCGAGGATCGGCTCGACGTCGCCGCTGGTGACATCGAGCGAGGTCCGCTCTCCGGCAATGTGGAATCGAAGTTGATGGCGCTCGGGCGGGGTCAGGGTGCCCGTCGCGCGACGGAGGTGTTCGACGCGTTCGAGCGCCGTCGCGTCGCCTTGCAGTGTGGCCAACAACTGCTCGGCGGTCCGTCCCGAGCGGGCGACTGCAAGGTAGGTCAAGCCGCCTCCGACCGCGATCCCGCCCGCCGCAAAGGCGAACAACGCCATGCTCGCCACGCTCGCCCCAAAGCCCGATCCGGTGCTGATCTCGAACGCGTGAGCAGCCGCCATCGCGACCCCGAGCGCGACGAGGACGAGACCGACGGCGAGCGTCGTCCAGCGCGTTCGGCTTGCGGCGCGGCGCAGTCGCTCGAGCGGATGCAGCACGCCTTCAGTCTACACCGCGCTCCTGCGCCGCAACGCGACCGCGGGGGAAGAGACGGACTGCCCGGGGTAGACGAGACGAGCGAGTCGTCGCGCCAAAATCGACCTCGTGTCGGGGGTCATCTGGGCGAAGGTGGCCCCGAAGAGGTTGGGCTTCTTGAAGCGCACCCGAACTTGCCCGTCGGCGGTGCGCTGTACGGCGTCGAGGAAGTCCTTACCCAGGCGGCTTGACCCGCCACGATGGCATCGCATCGGCCTCGGTCGGCGCCTTGGTTGCAAAGGTTGCAATGCACGCGACGAACGCTGCGTAGCAGGTGCGGACGACCTCACCATGTCGAACCCGGTGATAGGCGTCGACTTTGTTTCGACCATCCCAACCCACCCACACGGCACAATGTCGCGGGACGTCGCACAGATGCCGTGTTCCCACGGCGTCTTGGCTGTCGACAATCGCCGCGCCGTTCGTGGTCTCCAGATCCCCCAGCCACAGCCCGTCGGGACGACAGACGACGTTCCATTGCCAGCCCTCGAGGAGGCGAAGGTCACGGTCCCAGCCGACTCCACCTCTGAGCCGCCGACTGCCGAGGTTGCAGTCATCGTCGAGGAGCAGGATGCGCTCGCCCCGAGGTTCCCCCACGGTGACCAAGCAGCCCCCGATGGGCCCGGTCGCCTGTGTCTCGAGCACGTGCCCTTCATGGGCCTCACCGCAAAGGCATCGCTCGCCGATCCGCCGTGATGCGGAGATCATCTGTAGCGTGATTGGAACGGGGAGCATCCTTGGAGCTGCTGAGCCTGGAGTCTAGCAGCCAGGCCGAGTCCGGCGCTGGCCACCACGGAAAGTGCTGCGGGAGATCCGACCGTCTCCGTCGCGGAACTCGGTCGGGAGCGCGGTGGTGGAAGCAGGAATCTCACAATGTCAGTAGGGGACAGTGGGCGTCAGGAGTCGTCTCAGACCGTGTTTTCGTCCGTCCTGGCCGTGTTCGTCCTACACTGTCGCGTGCTTCGAAGGGTGCCTATGGGTGCCGTGGGGACTACGTTGATGAGGTCGTCATGCCTCACGTTCCGAACCGAACCTCGCTCACGAACAAGACCATCAAGGCCACCCGTTGGGATGGTCGTGCGCATCACGTGCTCTGGGACGATCGCGTACCGGGACTCGGGTTGCGCATGCGCGCGACCAGCAAGGCGTTCGTGGTCCGCGTGCGCGAGGAAGGGCGGAACCGACGGATCACGCTGGGGCGGTGGTCGGAGCGGGAGAGCCGGTCGGGTTGACGCTCGTCGAGGCTCGCGCGATGGCGATGGAGCGGCTGGCCGGGCTACGTGTGGAGCCGGAAGAGGTTGCGCCGCCGAAGGTGGCGACCTTACGTGAGGTGTGGCGTGCGTTTCAGCGAACGGAGTTCCCGCGGCTTGCCGACCGTACACAGCGAGGACCACCCGCCGAACCCACCTAGTCGCCGCTCAAAGGCTCGCATGCCTCCGGCTCGGCCCCATCGCACCAGGTCAGCATACAGGGGTCGCACTGACTGCCGGGAGGGTCGCACGGTGGTTGCCGCTCGGTGCAAAGGGCTCCACGAGCCAAATCCCCCTCGATCGCCACCGACCCGTCGGCACGGTAGGTCCGCAGAGTGACAGGTCGCCAGCAGTCCCCGGTCGGAGCGAACGTCGGGTTCTCGAAGCCGAAGTCGTAGGGCTCGTGGCCCTCAGCCGGTCGCACAACGATGGTGTTGTCCTCAACAGAAGCCCACTCCATCGTCCACTCTGTCGGAGTCGCCTCGCAGGATGCCTCCACGGAAATCACGACGCGATGGTCATCGTAGAACGTGTAGCGGGTTGCTCTCGAGGTGGCTCCACGGGCGTTTCCATTCGAAAACGTCCCGAGGATCCAGTCTGGTTGCTCGGAGACAGCTGGACCACAAGCCGCCGATGCGGTGGCGGCGACTAGCAATGAAAGTCGGCAGAGGTTGGCTAGTTGCATGAGATCTCCTGCGTATCAGCCGTAGCGGCGCCGCGAGCGTCATAGGCGATGACCTTCAGCTCGTGAGACCTCGTGATGGTCAACTGTGTCGTGTTTTCACTGAGAAGCACATCGTCGACGAACCATCGGGTGGCCACGAGATCCTCATCGCGGTCTGAAACGTCCGCGGTGAGCGGGACCGTTGTCCCGCAAGCGACGGAGGCGGGCGTCGTTGCCGCGACCAACGGAGGGCGTCCGAGCGCGCTCCCATCGCCGGGGTCCTCAACCGAGAGTCGGACAGTGACCTCGGCATGGCTCCCGGCTCCGCACGGGATATTTGCCGTGACATCGAACCTGCGACCTACGGTTTAGGAAACCGTCATCTTCAGGTGCAACTTCCTGTCCGCTCGCCTTCGAGACTCCGGGCCGAGGCCCCGCTAGAATCGGCCCGCCACGAGTGCGCCGCCGCGGGACGCGACGCCAGCTCGCGTAGGCGCCGCGTCGGCTTGGAGGTGGGGCGCGCTACTTCTCGACCTTCACCGGGCCGTCGTCGCTCAAGATCGTGAACTCGATCCGACGGTTGCGGGCGCGGCCTTCTGCGGTCTCGTTGGTGTCGATGGGTTCATCGGGCCCGACGCCACGGGTCTCGATGCGGCCCGGCTCGATGCCTCCCTCGACCATCGACGTGCGCACGGCCTCCGCGCGGCGGCGGGACAGGTCGACGTTGTGTGGATAGGCTCCCTGCGCGTCCGTGTGTCCCGTGATCCGTACCCGGAGGTCGGGGTAGCGCTTCATGACGTCGACGGCGTTGTCGAGCCTGGGTTGGGACGAGGACTTGATCGTCGCCTTGTCGGTGTCGAAGTTGATGCCTTCCATGATGCCGGCGAGCTCGTCGAGCTCGGGCGGCACCTCGTCGGGGCAGCCGTCGCCGTCCTCGAAGCCGTTGCGGGTCTCGGGGTCGTTGGGGCAGCTGTCGATCGGGTTCTCGAGACCGTCCCCGTCGTTGTCGTCGATGCAGACCGTGGGGCACCCGCGTGGCCCGGGCCCATAGACATCGGGGCAGTAGTCGTCGCGGTCGATGATGTGGTCACCGTCTCGATCACCGGTCGTGGGGCGGCCGCTCTGCTTCTTCTTGCGGCCGAGCGTGATCGTGAGCCCCAGCAAGATCTCGGGGCTGGAGGTCAGGCCTTCACCCACGCCGATGCGGTTGCTGACCACGTCTCGAACGTCGAGCCGCAGCATCACGCGGTCGTTGATGAAGAACTTCGCACCACCGCCGAAGTGAATCGCGACGTCTTGCTCGGACCCCAGGGACGCCGGCGGCGCCTCGCTGTCGACCCCCAGCAGTCCGGTGCCGACCAACAAGAACGGCGTCACGCTCCACAGGCCCAGCTGCGCGATGAGGTGGCCGCGCAGGGCCCACGCGGTGGCCGGGTTGCCCGTGTCGCGCGTGCGTGCCGGAATCACGCCACCCTCGAGCTCGGCGCCGAAGAACCGAAACGGGTAGTAGCCGGCGCGCAGACCGAACTCTGGGGCGACGGTGCGCAGGGACTGGTGCCCATCGCCCGGAAGACCCGCGATGGGTTCGAACAGCTCGATGCGAGGGCTCGGGAACCACACCCCGCCGTAGACCCCCAGCTCCCACATGTTGCGCGTGGGCGCGTGACGGTAGATCCACTTGTCGCGGTCCTTCGCTTCGCCGCGCTCGGAGAGTTGTCGCCCCGCCTCGACCTCAGCCGAACCTTCGGCCGAACGTTCGGTCGAACCTTCGGTGGATGAAGGCGTGGGCGCAAACAGCAGGCTGGTCGATGCAATCGCAAGTTGTTCGAGCATTCCCTATTCCTCACACCCGCAGTTGAGCTCGACGATCACCACGCCTTGCTGAATCTGGGCACACGCCTCGCCCTGGAGCTCGATCTGCATCGGCCCCGACTGCGTCCAGCCATCGGGCGCATCGTAGGGAACGGCGGTGTCGTTGACCGTGACCTCGCACCCAGGCGCTTGCTGGTCGGAGAGCGGATCGGCCAGGTCGAAGCTGCACGAGCGGATCCCCGCGATGATGGACTCGAACGCGCCGAGCAGGGAGCCGGTGTCGTTGGCGACGTAGAACTCGGCGTCCGGGTCTCCGTCGGCCACACCCTGACCGGCGTTGGCGAGCTCTCGCAGGTGATCCTCTCCGACCTCGTCGCCCACGCTGATGACGAAGGTGCGGATGCCTTGGTCGAACGCCCCGCGGACGGCGTCGACCGCCGAGCCTCGTGCCTGTGCGATCTCCTCGTCCGTCTCGGGCTGCCGCTCCTCGCAGGTGTCGGGCTCGCCATCGGTCGTGAGCACAATGATCTTCTCTCCGGGCCAGTCATCGGCGAGAAGGTCTTGGACGATGATGTCCATGGACTCGCCGGTGGGCGTGTCTCCGGCTGGGCTCGACGCGTCGAGCAGGGTCTTGATCTCGTCGGCGGCGTCGAGCTGCGGCGCGAGGGTGTCGATGCTGGGGCACGTGTTCGCGTCCATGGGGTTGCTGTACAGCGCGACACCAAAGCGGATCTGCGACTGCAGCTGGGTCACCACGCCGTCGTTCGGAGCGATGAGGGTCTCCTCGGTGGCCTCCCACCGAGACAAGCCCCCGAAGTCTTCGTCCATGCTGCCACTGCGGTCGATGACCAGCTGGAACGTGGGCGTCTGCGGAAGCAGGACCTCTTCAAAGTCTGGGCAGTCCAACCCGCCCCCACCGCCAGAGCCCGCCGTCTCGTCCGCGGACGCTGTCCCTTCGGCGGAGTCGGTGTCGGTGTTCGTCGCCGTCGCCGTCTCCGTCGCCGTCGCCGTCGCGTCGGTGTCGGTGTCGGCGCTCGGGCACCCGCCTTGCGCGAGTCCGTCGTCGAAACACGGACTCGCACATCCGCCGAGCAACGTGCCCAGCGTGGAACCAAGGACTGTCGCCGTGAACCCCCTCATCAGACCAGCTTGGGAGGAGCCCCCACCAAATACCAGGTCGAAACGCCGCGGATCGATGCGTGAATGGGGACGCTCGCGCGCACAACGTGGTCCATCCCAATATCTGGGCGAACACATGTCCTACTCCTGCCCGGCTTCACCGGAGTCGCGGCACAACGTGCGACCGAGGCTCACGTGCGTCTTCGATCAGCCCGCGCATCGCGAGTCGTCGAGGGGAGCTCGGGCCGATGAGAGCGTCACCGCGCCGAGCTCCCTCTTCATCCCGCGCGGCCAGTTCGCGTAATCGCGCCAGCAACTTCACCAGCAATCCTCATTCGACGAGTCGACGTCGTGTCACCGAGCGAGACGAAACAGTCGCGTCGTTCCCAGACGGTATGTGCGCCACGCCTCGGTGTCGTTTTGGTTCGGTATGTCCATGTTGGGGTGGGTGGGCTGGAAAGAATCAGGCTTGGTGTTGTCGGTCGTCGCCTTGACGCTCGGCTGTTCGGAGGGCCCGCGGGCGATCGTTCCTCCCGCGCAGGGTACGGACACCGGAGGCCCCATCATGGAGGGCGCCACCGAGACCGACGATCCCTCGGATGAAACTGAGAGCGACACCGACGGCGCCCACTCGGGGACCTCAGACTCCTACGACACCGACGGCGACGAGACCGGGGGATCCGGAGCTGGAGCCGGCGAGCCGTGCACGTCCTCAGAGGACTGCGCAGGCTGGTGCTGGAACCCCGAAGACCGCGCAACCGGGGTTTGTGTGGACGCATGCTCGCCCGATTGCCCCCGAGGCCAGTACTGCGACGATGTGGCGATCGACGGGATGACCGCCCAGCTGTGCATCCCAACCCCCCAAACGTTCTGCGATGTGTGCGAGACGAGTGCGGACTGCGGCTCTCCCGACGACCTGTGTGTGCCACTCGACGGCGGTCGCTTCTGCTCGCGGAGCTGCGCGGGCAACCCCGAGATCTGTCCGCCGGGATTCGGATGCGGACTGATCGGTGAGGTCGGCGACGGCAAGCCGGTGCTGCAATGCGTGCCGGACAACGGCATCTGCTGCATCGACGGGGACGGCGACATCTACGGCGTGGGCGGAGGATGTTTCGACGAGGACTGCGACGACACCAATCCCGTCGTTCACACCCAAGCCGAGGAGGTCTGCGACGGGTTCGACAACGACTGTGATGGCCGCATCGACAACATGGTCAGCGACTGCGCGGAGCCCGAGTGTTCCCTCGGGGCCCTGGGCTACTTCGAGCAGCCGGGCGAGTCGTGCATCGAAGGCGAGTGTGTGGGTGACCCCTCCACGCTGTGCGACCTCTACACGTGCTCCGAGGGCGATGAAGCCGGAGACGAGTGCGCGATGTCGTGCGACCTCGAAGACGACCTCAATTGCGTGCCGCCAGCCCACTGCGACGACAGCGTCTGCCTTCCCGATGTCCCCGACGGTCAGGCATGCGACGAGACCTCCGACTGCGAGTCGGAGTACTGCGGGAACGATTTCTGCTGTGCCTTCGGGGACTGCTGCCAGGTGGCATCCGACTGCCCCACTTTCGGGACGGACGAGCCGATCTGTACCTCGCCCAACACCTGTCAAGGCACCCGCGGCGAGGCTGTATGCGGCGCCAGCTTCATCTGCTCCAACACCGGGATGGTCGCCGATGACTCTGCGTGTGATGCTTCGACCGAGGCCAGCGACTGTGGCTTTTATCCGTCGGTGTCGTGCTCGGGTGAGATCGACCAGGTGACGCCGGTTTGCCCAGACTCCTGCGACAGCGATGATGACTGTGATCTCGACGCGCACTGCAACCCCGTGAACAACGAGTGCGAGGGTGACTTCACCGACGGGAACGCGTGCGAAGGCGACTCGTGGTGCGTTGGGGACCACTGCCAGAACGACTTCTGCTGCGACAGCGGAGACTGCTGCGCGTCCGAGACCGACTGCCCCGCGAGCTACTCCACGCCGTCGGCGTGTACGTCGCCCGCGACCTGCCAAGGAGAGCGCGATGCGGCGGTGTGCAACGGCAACATCTGCGAGACCGCCGAGGGCGTCGCCGACGACTCGGCCTGCACTCCCGGCACCCAAGCGAGCCAGTGTGGCCCCTATCCGGCGCTGCTGTGCGCTGGGGGAGCCGTGCAAGACCCTCCCGAATGTCCGGATGGTTGCACCGCGGACGCGGAGTGTGATGCCAACGCGTACTGCACCGTGTCGGGGGTCTGCGTGCCCGATGAGCCCGACGGGGACACCTGCGGAGGCGACGAGGAGTGCATCAGCGGACACTGCCAAAACGGCTTCTGCTGCGCGGGCGGAGACTGCTGTGCCAACGATGGTGACTGCACCGCCTACGACGAAGCGCCGGTGTGCGAGAGCTCCGCGACGTGTCAGGGAACTCGCGTCGACGGCGACTGCAGCCCGACCTCACAGTGCCAGGCCGCCACGGTCAACGATGACTCGGGGTGCGCCACCATCGAGGCCAACGACTGCGGCCCATACCCCGCGTTGATCTGCGGAGCGGGAGCGAACCAGACGCCACCGACGTGCCCCACATCGTGCAGCGGTGACACGGAGTGCGACGCCTCGGCGCATTGCGAGGGCAGCGTGTGCGTCCCGGACGAGGGTCCAGGAGGCTCATGCTCCAGCACCTCCCAGTGCCAAGGTGGCCTGTCGTGCGTCGACGGTGTCTGCTGCTCGTCGTCATGTGTTGGGACATGTCAGGCCTGCGACGTGCCCGGGTTCGAGGGCGAGTGCACCGAGGTGCCCGCCGGCAACGACCTGGACAACGAGTGCGGCGCGATCGACTGCGGTGACTACTACAGCGGTTGGGTAGGCGACGTCTGCTACGACCGGGCCGATGTTCCCGCCAACGCCGCCAGCTGCAACGGAGCAGGAGCGTGTGAGACCGCCGCGTCCGTGTGTGCTTCGCAGCCCCAGGGCAGCCCGGTGGAGACGTGCGACGCCACCTGCCAATCGCCCGCCGGTGCCACGTGTACCGGACAGGTCGATCCCGTCTGCAACAACGTGAACCCCGGGACCAACACCTGCGGAACGGGCGTATGTCAGAACACCATGCCGCAGTGTCAGAACGGGTCCCCGCTGGCCTGCATGCCCAACGCCTCCGCATCGAGCCCGGAGAGCTGCAACAACCTGGACGACAACTGTGACGGCTCGATCGACAACGGCCCGTTCTCCGACAGCTACGAGCCCAACGGGAGCTGTGCCTCGTTTGCGGCACTTGCCCAAGTCGGAAGTGACGCGACGGTCACCTACAACACCCAGACGATCTACGGGGCAGGCGACAACGACTACTACTACTTCCACGCGGTGGAGACCGACAGCTCCTGCTCATGCTGCAACTTCTTCTGCACCGACGAGGACTATCGAATCTCGGTGTGGCTGACCGTGCCTCCGGGCGCGGGCTCGTACTTCCTGTGCGCCAGCTCCAGCTGCGGGACCGTGAACAACAACTGCGTCGAGGTCCTGGCGGGTCAAACCGGGAGCCGCATCTTCACCCGCGACGGCGCGTGCCCTGGCGGCGACGACTTCGACTACTACGTGCGGGTCTTCGGGGACAACGCCCCAGCGCTGGAGTGCTCGCCCTACACCCTGCGGTACCGGTTGGAGCCCGGCTGCTTCTAACCCCCGGCCGACCCGACGTTTCAAGGGATCGCATCGTCAACCGCGATTTCGGAGGCTGGGAGTTCCCCGTCGGATGGTTCCAGTCGGTGAACTCGGTCGCCATCATCGCCTTCGCTCCGGTGATCGCGTGGGTGTGGCTGAAGATGGGCCGCCTCAACCCGTCGATCCCCCGCAAGTTCGGGCTGGGGCTGGTGTTCAACGGTCTGGCGTTCGGTCTGTTGATGATTGCGCTGTCGAGCATGGTCGACGCCACCACGGGCAAGATCCCGTTTTGGACGCTGACCTCGGTCTACGTCATCCAGTCGATCGGCGAGCTGTGTCTGAGCCCGATCGGTCTGTCGATGACGACCAAGCTCGCGCCCAAGCGGCTCGCGGGGATGGCGATGGGCGGTTGGTTCCTGTCGATCGCGATCGGGAACAACCTGTTGGGCATCTTCGCGGGCGTCGTGAGCGGAGACGACGGCATGACGATCGAGTCCGCCCACTCCGGCTACACCTTCGGCTTCTGGGCCCTGCTCGGCGCCGGTGCCCTGCTGTTCGTGATCGCCCCCCTCATCCAGCGGCTCATGCACGGCGTCAAATAGCCCCCGCAACCACGAGTGAGCGAGGGGAGCCGATCATCGGCATGCCGCCCAAGCGGCCCGGCGCTACAGGCCGACGAGGCCGCCCGAGCCCTTGCCGTCGTAGCCGAAGGTCTCGATGTTCACGCCCATCATGTTGGCGATGCTCACGAGCAGCTTGGTGTGGGCGTCGTTCTCCCCGCCGGCGGTGCCGCGGAAGTCGAGGCTGCGGCCGGTCTCGAGCTGACCGGAGGCCCCGCCGGCCAGCACGAACGGCATGTCCGAGTGGTCGTGCAGGTTGCCGTCGTTGATCTCGGTGCACAAGAACACGATCGAGTTGTCCAGCAGGCTGCCTCCGGCATCGGGGATGCTGCGCATGCGCTCGATGAGGTAGGCGAACTGCTCCATGAACCACCGGCGGTGCGCGATGTAGTCGGCCGCGATCTCACCGGCGATGTCCGAGCCGTAGTGCGAGGCGTCGTGGTTGGCCCGCGTCGCGCCCGTGGACGGGATGCGGGTGGGGCTGACCGCGTGCGACCAGCTGAGCGTGCCCACGCGGGTGATCCCGCAGGCGAGCGCCAAGGTGAGCTGGTCCATCTGCAGCTTGCCCACCTGCTCGAAGTTGTCCTCGCGATGGTAGGTGGTGGGATAGTTGTCGGCGTCGCTGTTGGCGTAGCCCTCCTCGTTCCAGACCACCTTGTCGCACGAGGCGGTGATCTGGCCCGTGACCCGCTGCTCGACCTCTCGAAGCGCGTCCAGGTGCACGTCGAGCTTTTCACGCTCGGCCGAGCCCAGCACCGACTGCAGCCGGTCGATGTCGTCGATGGCGCTGTCGAGCACGCTGCCGGCCCGAAGCTGCTCGAGCGAGGGTCCATCGCCGCCCGACCCCTTGCCCGGAGAGAGCCCCGAGAACAGGCGATCGAAGGCGTTGATCGGGTCGTCGTCGGGCGAGATCGGGCTGCCGCTGACGTAGGAGATCATCTTGTCGCCGCCCCCTTGGAACGTGCTGCCCACGCCCAGCTGCACCGAGCGGTGCGCGAGGCCTCCGCCGGTCTCTTCTCCCAAGAAGACATCCAGGGAGATGTCCGAGTCCCCGGTGAGGACTTTGGCGACGCCGCCCTCATGGGTGGCACCGCCCGCGTACATGTCGAGTCCCCGCACGAACACCAGCTCGTCCACGATCGGGGCTAGCGGCTCCGACATCGAAGGCAAGACGAGGTTGCCCCCCGACCCGGTCGGGTGCCACAGCGACGGGATCACACCATCGGGCACATAGACGAACAGCGCTTTGACGTCTCCGGGCGCAGCGGCAGCGTTTCGGCCGAACATGGTGCCCAGCGGCGTGGCGACGCCCGCGGAGGCGAGCAGTTGAAGCATGCGACGACGTGAGCGATTCATTTCGAGGTCTCCGAGCGAAGGGTGAAGGACTGGAGCTGGGTGAGGTCGATGAAGGCCTCGTGCAGGTTGCCGCCGGACTCTTCGAGTCGAACGCCGAGCTGCTCGAGCGTGCACTCGTCCGCGCTCAGGTCGTCGCGGCCGCTGACGAAGTGGAAGTAGTGTTCGAGCACGCAGGCCTGGACCGTGCCGTTGGCGCCCAGCACCTGGCCGAGCTCACGCGCGCCGCTGAAGGGCACGGACGTGGCCTTGCCGTCGGCATCGATCAGCGCCTCGACGCTGCCGCTGTCGTCGACGGTCAACCCGTTGTCCTGGGTTCGGAACGCACCCACGCCGTCGAAGCTCTCGAAGCCGAAGCCGATCGGGTCGATGTACACGTGGCATCCGGCGCAGGCGGGGTCGGCGGAGTGCTGGCTGTATCGCTCTCGCGTGGTCGCGTTGGGATCGACATCGGGCGGCGTGGCGTCGACGCCCGGCGGCGGCGGACTGAGCGGCTGACACATCAGTCGCTCGCGAACGGTCACGCCGCGGCCGACCGGAGAGGTCTCGTTGGCGTGCGCGTGGGAGGCGAGGAAGCTGCCGAGGGTGAGCAGTCCGCCGCGCTCGTAGCCCTCGGGAAAGTCGACGCGCACGAGCTCTTGCGAGCCGGGGGTCGGCAGCCCGTAGAACGCCGCCAGCGCGTCGTTGGCGAAGGTGTACGGCGCGGTGAAGAGCTCCTCAACGGTCTGCTCCGAGTCGAACACGACATGCTCCACGAAGCGGCGCTCTTCTTCGATCATCGCCTCGCGAACCTCAACGGTGAAGTTCGGGTACACGTCGGCGTCCTTGTTGGCCGACTGCAGCGAGGTGGTGTCGAGCCACTGGGTGGCAAACGTGGCGACGCGATCCCGGCCTCGCGGGCTGTCCAGCAAGCGGCGGGCTTGGTCCGCGATGCCCTCGGGATCGCCCAGCGTGCCTTCGGCCGCGGCCGCCATCAGCTCGGGGTCGGGCATCGAGCCCACGAAGGTGTACGAGAGCAGCGACGCGGTCTCCCACGGCGTCAGCCGAAACAGACCCGCGCCCACCGGCTCGCCCATCTCTGAGCGGTACAGGAATCCGGGCGACATGAGCATCGACTCGATGCTCATGCGCATGCCCTCGTAGAAATCGCCGTCGGCCGCGTCGGAGTCGAACTGAGCGAGGTAGTGCTCGACCTCCTCCTCGGTCAGCGGGCGTCGCAGCGCTCGGGCGCCGAAGTCCTCGACGAACGCGCGGGCACAGCCGGGGTCGGCCGGCATGCACCCCGCGAGCGCCGGGGCGTCGGTCTCCACGGCCTCAAGAGCGGCCTCCTGTGCGAGGCTCATGTAGGCCTCCACGTGGCGGGACGTCACCAAAGAGGCGTCGGCGTTGTTGTCGTAGCCCTCGACCCGTGGCTCGACCGGCACGCCCGTCATGTCGGGGGCCGCGATGCCCAGCAGGTCCGACATCGTGTTGGCGTATTCGGCCCGGGTCAGCAACCGAAGCGACCGGGGACCCGGGGTCCCATCCTCGCAGCTGAGCTCGGGGGTCTGAGCGTCGGTGTCGGACCCGTCCCCCTCTTCACCGACACCGTCGGTATCGGCGCCCGTGCCATCCGTGTCTCCGGCGCTCGCGTCGGCCGAAGAGCCCCCGTAGCAACCCGTGACCAGGCCAAGCCCCAGGCACACCCCCCATGCTCTTTGCCGTCTCGCCATCTCGACTCATGGGTGGACTCGTGGGGGTCGCAACCGATGAAAAAATCTCGGCGGCACCGCCTCGGAACGCCGATCAGACGGACCGAGCGCGTTGTAGGGGATCAGCGCAGAGGTAGGTTCCATGGGGTCAGCAGCCTCCACCCCTGCCCCAACCTCAGCGGCTCATCGTCGTCGCATGCCTCGCCGCCGCACCTTCGACCAGGCGACCGATGAGCTGCAGCCGCGCGAGGTGCACGTCCGTGTAGACGGAAGTCCGGCCGTCCTTGCGCGGTGCTGCGATGAGCCGCTTGCTCTGGTACGCGCGCACGTTGCGAACCGTGGTGTTCGCCGCCCGCGCGCGCGCGCTGATCGAGTACTCGCCCATTCGAAGAAAATTCGAGAGGTTTCGCGATCCTAGCCCCACGGCTCGCCGCGTTCAAGCACGTCATCCCCGAATGAACCCTGACACCGACCACTGACAGTATCAGTGTCCAGCGGAGTCTCGAGGACCCATGCACGACACCGCGCAGGCTTCGTTCCCCGTTCGCAACCTCTCGTTCGACTTCTCGGCCATCCCCGACCGGTGGCATGGAGATCGGGCGGCGGTCAGCCTCTTCTTCGACAATCTCTCCACGCTCTTTCCCCTCGGCGAGCGCTTCTTCATCCGCAGCGTCGCGCACTATCGCGACCGCATCGAAGATCCCAAGCTGCGCGCCGACGTCCGCGCCTTCACGTCCCAGGAGGCGATCCATACGCGGGAGCACGAGTCCTACAACCGCATGTTGCGACGCCGCGGCTACGATCTCGACCGAATCGAGCGCGGCATCTCGCGGCTGCTCTCCCTTCCCAAGCGGCTGCACCGGAGGCGCGCGCCCTTGGTGAGCCTCGCCGTGACCGTGGCGCTCGAGCACTGGACCGCCATGCTCGGCCACTTCGTGCTCGAGGACGACTCCATCATGGACGGGGCCGACCCACACATGGCGGCGAGCTGGCGCTGGCACGCGGCCGAGGAATGCGAGCACAAGTCGGTCGCTGTCGACGTGTATGAGCAGGCAGCGAAGGGCGGCTACTGGACGCGGGTGCTGCTCATGGTGGTGACCAGCATGCTCTTCTGGGGTCGCATCGTCCGACAGCAGTGGATGATGATGCGCGCCGATGGCATCGCCTTCTCGGTGCGAGAGTGGCTGGACCTCGGCCGCTTTCTGTTCGTCGAACACCGCGCGCTGAACCGCCTGTTCCCCATCTGGCTGTCCTTCTTCGCGCGAGGCTTCCACCCCTGGCAGCTCGACGATGCGGGACTCCTCGAGCGCTGGCGCAACCGCCCCGCGCTCGCATCGTAGCGGTTGCAACCTCGCCCTCGTTCGTCAGAACCCAAGTGAGCATGACCATGACCAAGACCACAACGCTCCTGTTCGCCACCTGCCTGCTGTCCACCATTGGCGGCTGCAGCTCGGACTCCCAAGACACGCCTCCCATCGAAGACCGAGCCGACGCTAGACTCGCCGCTGATGCGGTCGTGGGTCGCCTCAGCGGGCTTGATCCCGAGTCCGCCAACCTCCAGCGAGGCAGTGAAGACATGTTGAGAGCCTTCGAGGTCTCCATCGACGTCGCTGGCGACCTCGGATGCCTCGATGGCGGCAACCTCTCGTTCGACGGCGAGGCCGAAGGATCCGCCGACCTCGCGGAGCAGATGGCCTCGTTCGACGTCGACATCGACTTTCACGCGTGCAGGTTCGACGATGTCCAGATCGACGGCGGCCTCTCACACACCGCGACCGTCGCCCACGAGGCCGGCGACGCCACGGTCGACTACCACTACGCCGGCCAGCTCGTGTTCGACGGCGCCATCCAGGGCTCCTGCGCGTTCGACTTCAGCGCGCACGTCGAGCGAGAGCCGGGCTTGGTCACCGCCGTGACCACCTACTCAGGCCAGTTCTGTGACTTCGACGCGGCTGACCTCGGCCTGAGCGTGCAGATCGACGTCGACGGTTGACGCACGAAGATCGGCTCGCGGCCGGCAGAACTTACCATCACCCTGTTGCCATGCCTTCCGTCGAGCCGCCTCCCCTACCGCTGGTGCCCATCCGTCTCACGCCGGGCTCGGACCTTCTCCGTGCGCTGAATGAGGCCGCCGTGGAGCATGCGGATGGGTCGGCCTACGTGGTCGCCGGCATCGGCAGTTTGCAGGGCGCGACCCTTCGCTTCGCCGGTGAAGCCAAGGAGAGCAAGCTGTCGGGGCCGGTGGAAATCCTGAGCCTCTCCGGGACGCTCAGCCCATCGGGGGCTCATCTGCACATGTCGGTGTCCGACGCGGCGGGTCGGGTGTGGGGCGGCCACGTGGGCGAGGGGAACGTCGTGCGAACCACCGTCGAGCTCCTCTTGGCCCCGCTGACGGGCTGGGCTTTGTCGCGCGAGCACGATGCGGCCACGGGCTACGACGAACTGGTGGTACGACGCAAGGACTGAAGCCCTGCGAGGCTCGCGACAAAAGCGACGACGTGACCTGCTGGGGAGAAGCCGTGCTCGGCTACTGAACGCGGCCCTTCAAGCGGTACACATACGCCAACACCTCCGCCACCGCATTGTACAGATCCTCGGGAATGGTCTCCCCCTCCCCTACGAGCTTGTGCATCAGCCTTGCCAGCGGAGGTCGCTCCACAATCGGCACACCGTTCTTGCGTGCCACCTCCCGGATCAGCGCCGCGATCCCGTCCACGCCCTTGGCCACCACTCGGGGCGCGTTTTCTTTGTTCTTGTCGTAGCGTAGCGCGACCGAGTAGTGGGTCGGGTTGACGATCACCACATCGGCGGTGGGCACGACAAGCTCGGGCCGGGGCTTCCGGGCCAGCTCCATCGCTCGGCGGCGTCGCTTCTGTTTAAACGCCGGGTCGCCTTCGCTCTCCTTCATCTCCCGCTTGACCTCTTCGGGCGACATTTTCATCTTCTGGCCGTGGGTGCGCTTCTGGTGCCAGAAGTCGACCGCGGCCATCACCGCGAGGACGCCGGCTCCGTACTTTACGGCCCGCTCCACGACCGGAACCAAGTGATCGCCCAAGGCACCGGGGGCGAGCGCGGGGATCGACACGATCAGGTCCAGCTCCTTGTACACAGCCGCACCCGCGGCCCCGAGCACGAGGACCACCTTGCCGGCAGCCATGCCGCCACGCACGGCGGCTTCTTTGGGTGCGAAGAGCTGCTTGGCACCTGAGAAGGTGATGATCTTGGTGATGTTGAACTTCGGCGTGGTGAGGGCAGGGGGCCACCCAAGCTGGACCGCGCTGGAGATCGTCCAGCCCAACATCGCTCCAACACCGGCGGGAACCGAGGCCTGAATGATGATCCAAAACGCCTCGAACAACACCTTTGTGTCGACCGCTCCGTCCAACGCGCTCCAGCGCTGAACCATGTACGCCATCATCAGCGCCATCGATTCCTTGCCGTACGCCCCCGCGCCGACGAATCCACCCACCAGGGTCGCCCACAAGGTCAGGTCTTTCGAGCGGGCAATGTCGCCATCGCGCCTCGCCTTCTCCTTGCGCCTTGGTGTTGGCTCTTGTGTTTTCTGGTCCTTGTTTTCTTCTGCCATGGGACCCGCTCAGATCATTGAAACCCCGGCAGCGAGGCCATCGCGCGATAGGCTCGCGTGAGAATCTCGGAAGCCATGAGTGGCGCGGTCAAGAGAAGAATGCCAGCACCCATTAGCCCCGTGAGCGAGAGCATGACCGAGTAGACGTTGAGGGCGGGCGCGGCCCGGTTTGCCAGGCCCATGGCGATGTTGGCGACGGTCACGGCGACCAAGATGGGCAGCGCCAGGTGGATCCCGACGAGGAACATCTCGCCCGAAGCCCGCATCAGCGACCCAAACGACGCGAACAGAACGGCCACGTTTGTGGGAGGCAGCATCGCGAGACGCGCGACGTTTTGAATGCCGCCGACTGAGATGAAAGCGAAGCTGGCGATCACGAATACGATACGGCGCATCGGCAGCGCCATGTCGCCCAGTGAAGGATCGAAGGTTCCGGCGAAACCCAGTCCCATCTGCATGCCGATGATCTCGCCACCGACCTCCAGCCCGGCAAGCATCAGCCGTGCCGTAAACCCAGCGATGAACCCGACCCCGATCTCCAGCGGAATCTGCAGACCCAGCTCGGGTGAGCCGTGCACCTCGTGCAGGCTTGAAAACGCAGCGGCGACAAGTGCGGCGGTGGCAACTCGAACCTTGGGAGGGAGACGCCCATCACCGGTGAGCGGTGCTGCCCACAGGAACGCGGACAGGCGAACGAAGATCAACAAAAACCCTGGCACGAGACCCAGCCCGGGGATCTCCTGCCACGGCGTCATTCGAGCTCGTCCTGCTGCGTGGGTGTCATGGCGCCCGGGACCACACCCAGCTCACCCGACTGCTGGATCACCAAGCGCGCGTAGTCGGTGAGCGTGATGAGCATCCAGTCTCCCGAGAGCATCAGCGTCAGTCCGACGACGACCAGCTTGGGCACGAAGGAGATCACGTTCTCCTGCAGCTGCGTGGCCGCCTGAAGCAAGGCGGTGAGGAGTCCGACGACCAAGGAGGCCGAGAGGATCGGTACCGAGATCTTGGCGGCGGTCACGAGCGCTCCGTAGAGCAGCTCGAGCAGCATCGGATCGCTGCCGCTCATGTTGCGACCCCGCGCAGCAGCGACATCACCAGGACGTTCCATCCGTCGGCCATCACGAAGACCAGCAGCTTCACCGGCAGTGAGACCAGCGTCGGTGGCAACATCACCATGCCTAGACTCGAGAGCACCGTGGCGGCGACGAGGTCGATGACGAGGAACGGTAGCAGCACCAACAGGCCCATTTGAAACGCGGTGCGAAGCTCCGAGAGAATGTACGCCGGCACCGCGATGCGAAGGGGCACGTCATCGGCGGTCTCGGGACGAGGGTCGCTGGTGAAGTCGTAGAAGAGCGCGAGATCTTCGGGGCGAGTCCGGGGAAGCAGCCACTTGCGTGCGATAGGCTCGGCAGCGGCATAGGCTTCAGCTTCGTCCAGCGCCCCCTGCATGTACGGATCGCCGGCCTTCTCGTACATTTCGGTGCCGATCGGCGCCATCACGAACGCGGTCATAAACAACGCGAGTCCGACAAGCACTTGGTTGGGCGGCGCGCCTTGGGTCCCCAACCCGGTCTTCAAGAACGAGAACACGATCACAAAGCGGGTGAAGCACGTGGTCGTGAGCACCAACGCGGGCAGCAGGGACATCAGCCCGAACACCACCACCAGCGGAATCATGCTGGGCGAGGGCTCGGTGCTGAGCGTCACCGTTTGGGGCTCGGATGCCCAGGCACTGGCGCTGAGGCTCAGGCTCGCAAACGAGACACTGACGATGGTTGTGAGTCGGGACAGCATCGGATTAGGCGCTCCGCCGGATTCCAGCGGCGAGGGCTTGTGACCACGCGTCGTCCTCATCGGCGTCTTCGTGAGAACGTTCCATCTGCCGCCGAAGCGCCCGCAGTCCGTTCACCGCGGTGCTCTCTGCATTGTCATCTTCGGCAATATCGGGAGCTGGTGGCTGATAGGCACGGAGTGTTTCTCGCTGCGTGCTGGCACGCGGAGTCGGCGGCTGAACTGGCAAGCCAAACTCGATCGCCGCGAGCGACCCCTCGTCGAGCCCGCCGGACGAGCGCGCCGAAGTCGACGGCACGTAGTCACTGTCTTCGCTCCACTTGTCGACCACCGTCGTTCCGGCTTCACTCACCGCGAGCAACATGCGGCGCTCGCCGAGCCCCATCAGGACGATGCGGGACTTGGGGCCGAGCACCTGGTTGCCCATCACGGTGAAGCCGCGGGGGGTTCCGAGCGTCGCACCGGTCCGCCGTTTCCAGTAGATGAACACGCCTCCGATCGCCAGCAGCACGAAGGTAAACCCGATGGTGCCGTACATGCTCTTGTTGCTCGGTCCGACCGAGGACGACCCGACGCCGACGTCTGACTCCGGCAAGAACAGTGGTGCGCCTTCGGCCGCAGGCTTCGCCACCTCGACCGCCGCGGCTGCGACAACCTCTTTGGGCGCGGCCGCGGGGACGTCGACGGGCGCAGGCGGGGGTGCCGGGGTGTCAGCGACGTTGGCCGGCGCAGGCTCGGCAACAGCCACCGGCGCCACCACCGGTTCGGGTGGAGGCTCGACGATGTGGCGGCGGGGAATGACGACCCGGAACCCATCAGCGGTGTTGGTGATCGTGCTCGCCTCGGTCAGCTTCTTCGCGGTGCGGGAGCTGGGGCGGAACATCACAATCAAGCGCGGCTTCTCTCCGCCCACCAGCGCCACCCGCTTCACGGTCGCGTCGGTGTACGATTCGGCGAACGCCGCGGTGGGCTTGGCCTCGATCGGAACGACCAGCTTGCCCCACTGCCACTCAGCCGCGTCACCGTCGGCGCTGTGACCCTGCACGCGGATCTCGACGCTATCGTCGGTGGTAACCGTGACCAACGGTGCGGACGAACGGGCGGCATCCGGAGCGGCTGCTCCCCGGGCCGTGGCGGGCGCCGCAACACCCATCAGCGTTGCCCACAAGCAAGCTCGTTTCCAATCGATCATTGGTCCGCTCCGTCGAGGATTTCGACCAGACGAACGCCGTACCGTTCACCGATGGCCACCGCCTCACCACGAGCGACGAGGCGGTCATTGATTCGAATGTCGAGGCTCTCACCGGTCACCTTGGACAGCGGGATGACTGCGCCAAGCGTCAGATGTTGGCCAATCTCGCGTAGCGAGAGCCGAACACGGCCCAGCTCGACGGTGACCTGGAACGGCACGTCCGCCAGGAGTTTTTCGAACGAGGGAGGCTCGCCGTTTGCGGCCGCCACATCGTTGGCCGCCGCGGTCGGGGCAACCTCTGCGGCCGCCACGACTCCAATGCCGTCTACTTGAACCTCTGCTTCTGCTGCACTCATTGTTGCTTCCTCTCTTTCAAACGACGCCGTTCACTTCGACTGCAACCATCTCGCCCATCAACACGGCTCGCCCGGTCGCGCGAAGTTCTCCGCCGACATAGATGCGAACGTTGTCACCCACCAGCGCATCCAGGGTCAGGACCGATCCGGGCCCCAGCTCCGCGAACCTTCGAGCGGTGGTCTTGGCGGTTCCCAGCTGGATCGACACATCGGTCTCCAGTTTTCCAAGAAGCTCTCGGACCCCCACCCTCACGGCTTTGTGCTCACGAACGTCGGCGCGAACCCGATGGAGCGCGTCCGGGGACGTGATCAGGTGCAGCTTGCCTTCGGTTTCCCCGCTGACCTCAACGGAGACCATCAACATCGGCTCTCCGTCTACGAGGGGCGCCCAGGTGTCGGCGCCCAGCTGGTAGGCACCGCGCTTGATCACGCCGCCGCACTCATGCTCGAACGCGAACGCGGCAGACTCGGCGATGCGCTCCCCGAGCGACTCAAACACACGAATGGTGGCCGGCGTGGGGGCGCTTTGCTCAGAGAGCTTAAAGGTTCCGCCAAGCATTGTGCATGCCAGGTCGGGGATCATTCGCCCCGAAACCGCCACCGCGATCGCGGCCTCACCGACCTTCGGCTTCATCTCGCAGACCCACGCTTGTCGCAGCGCCTCGAGGATCTCGCCGCTGTTGGTCTCAATGTGCTCGATCGCCTTGACCTGAACCTTCACCCCGGTGAGCGGCGGCATGATCCTGCCAACATGCGTCGCCCAGCGATCGGTCACCCGCCGCGCGGTCGGCATCACTCGCTCTGCAGCCTGATCCTCGGCGATGAGCGCGACGGGTCGGACCTTGGGCGGCTGGGGCGCCTTCCCTGGCTCGCTGACGCTGCTCACCATCGACTGCCGCAGGGCTTCGCGCTCGTCTCCGGTGAGGGTCTCGTCCACGAAGGAGGTACAGTGCAACCGCCGGGCCAAAGGCCAGAGCCGTGCATTCGGGACCTTTGTCCGTAGGACTGTCAGTCGATCCGACGAGCGCTCGTCAAAACAGGCGGCGGCCGACATTCGGCCTCTCGTTCCCCCGCGCTGCCCTGGCCTTGGAAGGGATGCGAGTCCATGAAGGAGCGGTGACCGTCGTCGTCGGACTCCTTCTCGCCCTGCTGGCACTGGTCGGTACGCATCTGTTGGATGGTGGCGAGCTGGGACTGCTGCTGCAGCCGTCGGCGGCCCTGATCGTGGTCGGAGGCACCATGGCCGCGCTCGCGGTTCAGTTCCGCGGGGAGGCGCTGCGCAACGCTTTGGTCGACCTTCGCAGCCCGGACACGCTCCCCTCCCATCGCATGTCGCGTGAGGAGACCATCCGCTTGTTCGTCGCGATGGCCGGGGCGGTGCACCGACGCGGTCCCCAGGCGGTGCTGGGCGTCGCCGCGGACGTTGCGACCGAATCCAGCCTGCTCCACACCGCGGTCGAGCTGGTGGGTCGCGGATCGAGCCCCGAAGACATTCGAACAACGCTCGAGCTGAGCGCGGCCCGGATCGACCGAAGGGCGGCGATGGCGGTGGATATTCTCCAGGCAGGGGGCGGCTTCGCCCCCACGATGGGCGTGCTGGGTGCCGTCTTCGGCCTCGTGCGCATCATGAGCATGGTCAGCAACCCCGATGAGCTGGGCAGCGGCATCGCGCTGGCCTTCGTCGCGACCATCTACGGCCTGGGCCTGGCCAACTTCGTGCTTCTGCCGCTTGCAGGGCGGATGGAGACTCGAGTTCAGGGCCAGTTGGACGATATGGAGCTGGTGATCGAAGGAGCGTGCGCGCTCGCGAGCCGCGATGAACCCAAACTGGTGGAGCGAAAGCTCGCCTCGTTCGCCCGAACCCAGGGCAAGCGAAATGGGGCCATCACGTGATTCGCCGAACAGCGCGTCGCTCGAGCGTGGATGGGGGCGCGCAGCGTTGGACGGTCTCCTATTCGGACTTTGTCACGTTGCTGTTGGCATTCTTCGCCGGCTTGTATTCGCTGGAGTTGCAACGCGAAGCCGTCGCGGCTCCGAGCGCCCCGGTGGCCCAAGAAGAGCCACCGGTCCCGGTCGCCGTCCCGGAACCACCATCGTGTGACGTCCCGATCGCCTTCTCCGGGCCTCCGCTGCCAGTGCCCAAGCCGCCAGTGCCCGCGACGCCCGAGGAGCTCCTCCTGGACGAGACCGTCCGTGCCTTGGTCCGGGATCCGGCGCTGGAGGGCAGGATTCGGGTGAATCCCGAAGCCCACGGTGTTCGCCTGAGCCTAGGCTCGTCGGTGCTCTTCGAACCGGGAAAGGACAAGGTCCTCGATTCCGCACAAGAGGCCGTCGCCAAGCTGGGTGCTGCGCTGGGACGCCTGGATGGGAGCCTTACCATTGAGGGACACACCGACGACACCCCGGTCGGAACCAGAGGTTTTCATTCGAACTGGGAGCTTTCTACGGCCCGCGCCACTGAAGTTCTTGAGCTGCTGGTCGACCTTCATGGTGTCGAGCCCGTTCGCCTCTCTGCCTCGGGCTACGGCCAATACCGCCCCGTCGCGACCAACCTGACAACCCAGGGCCGCGCCCTCAATCGGCGCATCGACGTGGTCGTCTCCTCGAAGCGAAACAACCCATGAGCAAGGACAAAGACAAAAAGGACGGCGCTGAGGCCGAAGCTGAGGCCGCGCCGAAGGCTTCGAAGCTTCCGATGTTGCTGGCGCTCGTCAACATCCTGGCCACCGGCGCGGTTGGTTTCCTGGTCTTCTCCAGCGCTGGCCCGCAAGTCGAGGAGTCCGAGCCGATCGACAAGTCCATTCCGCCCACGCCGATCCCGTTGGATCCGTTCGTCGTCAACCTCAACGAACCCAAGTCGAGCCGCTACCTCAAGGCAACCATCGAGGTTGAAGTGCACGGGGAAGAACGGGTCGCGCTGGTCGAGCAGAAGAAGCGCGCGATCCGGGCCGACCTGCTGCGCTACCTGTCGGGTCTCACCGTCGAAGACACGACCGGTGAGGAGAAGAAGCTGAAGATTCGTGACGAGCTGATCGCAAGGGTCGAAAAACAAACCGGCGCGGACACCCTCGCAGGGCTTTATTTGACGGAATTCGTCGTTCAATAGACGGTTTCGTCAGAATTCCGGCGCCCCGGAGGCACAGCTGCGTCCGGAGCGAGCGCCCACATGTCCCGATCTGCGCGCGGGCATTGCCGAGCCCGTGCGATCACCCTACTGATCGGGATGCGATGAAGCCGCATGCCCTGCCCTCGACCCTCCCCTCCTGGCGCAGCCGCTTTGCCCCGGATGTCGTGGGTCGCAGCCCTTCGCTCGAGTTCTCGCTTCAGTTGATCGAGCGCTGCGCGGACACGAATTCCACGGTGCTCATCACCGGAGAATCTGGATCCGGAAAGGAGTTGCTCGCGCGGGCTGTGCACCGGGCGTCGCCGCGTGCGGAGCACCCCTTCGTTGCGGTGAACTGTGCCGCGCTTCCCGAGACGCTGGTCGAGTCCGAGCTGTTTGGACACGCCAAGGGTGCGTTCACGGGGGCCAACAACGCCCGCGCCGGGCGCGTGCTCGCGGCCCAAGGCGGGACGCTTTTCCTGGACGAGGTCGGCGACCTGCCCCTGTCCGCGCAATCGAAGCTGCTGCGTGCGCTGCAGGAACGCGAGGTCACCCCGGTGGGCTCGGACACGGCCGTTGCCTGTGACGTCCGCGTGGTCGCGGCGACGCACCGGGATCTCCGCGCCATGGTCGACGCCGGCGAGTTCCGACTCGATCTCTACTATCGCCTCAATGTCATTCGGGTCCACGCCGCACCGCTGCGAGAACGACCCGAGGACATCGTGCCGCTGGCGGAACACTTCATCTCAATGTTCAACGAGCGAGCCGGTCGCAACGTGGTGGGACTGACACCGCAGACCGCCGCCATGCTCGTCTCGCACGCCTGGCCTGGAAACATCCGCGAGCTGAGCAACACCATCGAGCGCGCCGTGGTGCTTTCAAGCTCCCCTGTTCTTGAGGCCACCGCGCTGGGGCTGGAGTCGGCACCGGGCGCAAGCAAGCCGGTGAGCGTCACCGTCTCCGAGGAGCTCGACCTGCGGACTGCGATCAAGTCGGTGGAGAGTCGGGTGATCGCACGTGCGCTCGAGAAGACCGGCGGCAACCGAACCGAAGCGGCCTCGATCCTTGGGCTCAATCGCACCACCCTCGTCGAGAAGCTGCGAAAGCTGGGATGAGCGGTGTCGTCAAAACCGACGACACAACCGACCGCGTTGACACTCAATCATCCAAGTGCGCTTCAGGATCCAAGCTTTGACAGCGGCACGCATCGTGCAGTGACTGAACTCTGATCCGCACCAAGCAGGTTCCTCATGATCAACGCGCTCAACAAATCGACCGATGCCATGGCGGGGGGCCTCACGTTCCACCGCCGCCGACACGCCGTCCTGGCGGGCAACGTCGCCAACGCCGACACCCCTGGGTACCGCCCGTTGGAGCTCGACCGAGGCGCCGTTCTCAACCTGGACCTCTCCTTGGAGCGCACCAGCGAGCTTCACCAGGACTCGCTCGGCACGACCGACCCCGGGAATGGCGAGACGTTCTACGACGATGAGGGCGCGGAGGCTGGGCTCGACGGCAACACCGTCAGCGTGGACCGGGAGCTCGCCAAGGTCGACGCCAACCGCGTCCGTTACACCGCCACCTCTCGAATCATCTCCAAACGCATGGCTGCACTTCGTTACGCAGCCACCGACGGCCTCGGCTGACGCAAAGGGTACACATCATGGATTTCTTCACCTCAATGGAAGTCTCCGCCTCGGGTCTCGCAGCCGAGCGCACGCGGATGAACATGGCCTCGTCCAACCTCGCCAACGCCAACACCACGCGCGGAGCCGACGGCGGCCCCTACAAGCGCAAGTCCGTGGCGCTGGAGTCGGTCGACGTCATGCGCGGTCCAGCCCTGCAGTTCGACAACGTGTTCGAGGGCACCGCCAAGGGCGTCCGCGTCGCCGCCATCGAAGAGGACCAGGGGCCACCCCGCCTGGAGTACGACTCGGGTCACCCCGACTCCGACATCAACGGCTACGTCGCCTACCCCAACGTGAACGTGGTCGAGGAGATGGTCGACATGATCACGGCATCGCGCGCGTACGAAGCCGGTGTTACCGCGCTGGGCACGGCCGTCTCGATGGCCGAGCGCGCCACGGAGATTGGCGGCTGATGATCAATGCAATCACAGGACCCGGCGGGATGCCCCCCGCGTCGCCCCTCGAGGCCGAGGGCATCTCCGACGACGAGGGCTTCTCGAACGTTCTCTCCGAGAGCTTCGACGCCGCGCGTCAGGCAGAGAGCACAGCGGACGACCTCGGCGAGCGGTTCGCTGCGGGCGACCCGACCGTCGGCATTCACGAAATGATGATCGCTGCCGAGCGCGCAAACGTCTCGCTGCGCTACGCGGTCACCTTGAAAAACAAGGCCGTCGAGGCCTACCGCGAGCTGATGAACACGCCGCTGTAGAGCGTTTCATCCACTGATCACTCATGGCTGAGCAAGAAGACAGCACCCGCAGCAGCTCCCCGGTCACACAATTTGTGGGGCTGTGGAACAAGCTGGCCGCCCGCCAGAAGGTGATCGCGGTGGTGTCCTTGCTCGCCCTGGTGATCGGGCTGTCGTGGCTGACGACCAAGGAGACGCCCATGGACGGGGCGATCCTTTTCTCGGGTCTTTCTCCCGAGGATGCGGGCCGCGTGGTGGAGGAGTTGCAAGGGCGCAACGTCCCGTACGAGCTGACCGCGGGGGGCACCGCGATCGAAGTGCCAAGCGAGCAGGTCTACGAGCTTCGGATCGCGCTCGCGGCCGACGGAGCGACACCGTCAGCGGGCGCGGGGGTCGGCTTTGAGCTGTTTGATCGTCAGTCCTTCGGTGCCACCAACTTCGTCGAGCAGACGAACTTTCGGCGGGCGATGGAAGGCGAGCTGGGTCGGACCATCTCCTCGCTCGCCACGGTCGAACGAGCCCGGGTCCACATCGCGATGGGCAAGCGGTCGCTTTATGCACGGCAGGACGACCCGCCCTCGGCCTCGGTGGTCGTGACCCTGCGGGCGGGCGCCCAGCTCTCGTCGCACCAGAAGCGCGGCATCGTGAACATGGTCGCGAGCAGCGTGGATGGACTCGCGGCCGAGAACGTCGCCCTCGTCGATGGCAACGGCAACGCGCTGAGCACACCCGGTGGAGACATGGAGGGTGCCGAAGAGGCGATGGAGCTCGAGCGAACCCTCGCGCGCCGGGTCGAGGAGATGCTTGAGCCGGTCGTGGGCAAAGGCAACCTCAAGGTTACGGTCACCGCAGACGTCGACCGGGCGCAGATCGAGCGGACCGAGAAGACCTACGACCAGACGCCCGAGAACGTCGCGCTCAAGAGCCACGAGCGTCACGTCAACGGAGGCAACGGAGCCGCCAACGTCGGGGGCGAAGCTGGTGCGCGGGCGAACCTTCCTGGCACCGAGGGGGGTGGGCCCGTGGGCGCGGGCGTGGGCGCGGGCGGCGAGAATATCCACGAGATCAAGAACTTCGAGGTCAATCAGGTCATCGAGCGCACCGTCGGTCCTCGTCAGCGCGTCCGTCGGCTTCACCTCGCCATCCTGCTGAACGAACCGGTTGACGCCGAAGGGGCCGCGGTGCCGCGCACCGCGGATCAGCTCAAGAGCCTGGAAGCCCTCGCACGCAAAGCTGCTGGCCTCGACGAACAACGAGGAGACGGCATCGAGATCGTCTCGGTCCCGTTCGTGCTGCCTCCGGTCGAGGAGCTGGTCGACGTCGCACCCGAGACGCCCACGACCGCGATGCCGCCCATGTGGATGCTCGCTGCCGCCGCCGCGGGTGCGCTGCTCTTCATCGGGTTCATCGTGTTCATGATCCTGCGCCGCCGAAAGAAGGCCGCCGCTACCGAGGCCGACGAGCAGCTCAATGCTGAGACCTTGCCCAAGACGGTCGAAGAGCTCGAGGCGGAGCTTCCCGCAGATGCGACCGAAGACGACCGAGCCCTGGTGCGCAGGCCTCGTCTCGAAGACCTCGACGAGGACGCGACCTACCTTCAGCGGGCCGGCGCCATGGCGAGCCAAGATCCCAAGGTCGCCGCACGAGTCCTTCGCGGCTGGCTGACCAACCACAAGAAACAAGCGGTGGTCCCTGCCCCCGCCAACAATGACCAGTATCGCGACGCAGCATGAGCAACGCACTCAACGAGCAGCAACGTGCGGCCGCTTTGATCCTCAGCCTCGACCAGGTCGTGGCCCGGGCGATCCTGCGCCATCTCGATGACACTGAGCTCCGCCAGCTCACTGAGCTCTCGGCGATGCTGCCGAAGATCAAGTCCGCCGCGGTCGAAGAGGTTGCGCAGACGTTCTGCGAGGCGATGCGGCTGCCGCTTAGTGCGGGGGTTGGCGGCGAGTACGCCCGTCAGCTGGTCGCCGATGCGGTCGGAGAAGAGCGCGCGCAGTCGCTGTTTCTCCCGCCCCGCGAGATCCCGCCCGCGCTGGAGGCTCTGCGTGGTGCGCATGCCCCCACGCTCGCCGAGCTGCTCACAAACGAGCACCCCCAGATCGCCGCGGTGCTGCTCACCCAGCTCCCGGCCGAGAAGGCCGCGCAGGTGCTGGAAGTGCTGCCGACCGAGAAGCGGATGGACCTCATCAATCGCATCGTCGAGCTCGAAGAGGTTCCGATGCAGCAGGTCGAGATCGTCTCTGAAGAGCTCGCCCGCGCGCTCGAAGCTGCTGGCGGAATCGCTTCGCTGGAGACGCGCAACGAGTTCGACTCGATTCGCTTCACTGCCAGCGTCCTCAACGAGATCACTTCGGAGCTGCGCGAACCGATCCTCGAAGCCATCGAAGAGAAGGAGAACGGCGAGGAAGACGACGACTTTGACCTCGACGACGACGACGACGACGAGAGCCCAAGTGCCAAAGACGACGGCGTCAGTATCGCGCAGCAGATTCGCGACGCGATGTTCACCTTCGAGGACCTGGCCCGACTCTCCGTTCGCGAGGTGCAGCTCCTGATGCGAGAAGTCGACAAGGACACCATCCTGATCGCGCTCAAGACCGCCAACGAGGAGCTGCGGGACCACCTGCTCTCCGGGGTCTCGTCCCGGGCGGCCAAGCAGATCATCGAAGAGCTGCCTCTGCTTCCACCGACCAAGCTTTCGGAGGTGGAAAAGGCGCAGCGAGATGCCGTGGAGGTGGTGATTCGGCTCTCCGAATCTGGCCAGATCAACATGCCCGGCGCGGGTGGTGAGGAGATGGTGTGAGCAGGTTTCCTCCGTTTGTGGCGCCGCAGCTCCCCAGCGTGGGTGCGGAGCCGACTCCGGCCCCTCGCTTTCCGGGGGCCTCCGCGGGGTCCGGTGCCTCGGCGCCATCCCCCGCCACCAGCGCGACCCGCCCGTACACACCCAGGACCCTGGACCGCACAGAGCCGAGCATCAACCTCCAGGCCCAGCTCAACATCGCGCAGGCGCAAGTCGACACGCTTCGAACGCAAAGCCAGGCGCACAACGCCACACTCGCAGAGGAACGCTCCAAGTTTCACAGCGCGGTGCAGGTCCTTGAGCGTAGCCGGGCGCGCGCGTGCCGGGTGCTCGCCAAAGATGCGGTGGCCTTGGCCGTCGAGATTGGACACGCCCTCGCGGGCCGGGCATTCGAGCTGGACCAGACCAGCATCACGAGCTTGCTTGAGGCGACGCTGCTGGAGTTTTCCTCGGAGCACCCCGTGCAGGTCCGCGTTGCCCCCAGCGACGTGCCCCACATCAAAGCGCACCTCGAGACCCACGGGGCGTCGGTGGTGCAGGTGGAGGCCGACCCCGCGTTGTCGCCCGGCGATCTCAGCGTCGAAGCGGAGCAGCTCGTGGTCGACGCCCGACTCATCGAGCGCGTTGCAACGCTTCGCGAGGCGCTGGGCGCCACCATCCGCTCGGACGAGGTCCTCGAAGATGACCCGAGCGACGAGCCCGTCGCAGCCGAGGCGACCCCGTGATCCCGGCAGCTGCCCTCACTGCCCTTCGAGATTCCCTAGCGCGCCCCAACCTGGGGGTTCGATATGGGCGCGTCATCCGAGCTTCAGGGACCATCCTCGAAGCTGAGCTTCCGTCGGTACAGGTGGGCAACCTGGTCCACGTACTCGTCGAAAACGGAACGGTGCTCGCAGAGGTCGTCGGCTTTCGCGGCGGCGCGGGCCTGCTGATGCCGTACGGGAGCATCGATGGGATCCGCCCCGGCGCCCGCGTTCGCGTCCGTGGTGGCGGGGCCATGGTGGGCGTGGGAGCCGAGCTCATCGGACGCGTCATCGACCCCTTCGGCGAACCGCTCGACGGCCTTCCGCGGCCTCACACCACCGACGTGCTTCCCCTCGAGCGCTCCGCCCCCGCGCCCCACGAGCGCCGGCCCATTCAAGAACCATTCGAAACCGGCGTCCGCGTCGTCGATGGCCTGCTGACCGCTGGACGCGGCCAGCGAGTCGGGCTCTTTGCCGGTGCAGGCGTCGGCAAGACGGTGCTCATCCGCCAGATCGCCACGCAGGCCAAAGCGGACGTGAAGGTCATCGCCCTGATCGGCGAGCGAGGCTGCGAGGTGGCCGACGTGATGCACGAGTTCGACCTGGGAAGCTCGGTCCTGGTGGTGGCGACCTCTGATCGCTCTCCGTTGGAGCGGGCACGCGGCGCGCTTGCGGCAACCACGATCGCGGAGTCTTTTGCAGCCGAGGGTAAAGACGTTCTGCTGGTGGTCGACTCATTGACTCGATACGCCATGGCGCGTCGCGAGGTCGGACTCGCGGCGGGAGAACTGCCTGCCACGAAAGGGTACCCCCCCTCGGTCTTTGCGCTGCTGCCGCAACTGCTTGAGCGAGTGGCCCCACTTCGGTCTGGTGGATCGATCACCGGGTTTTACACAGTTCTGGTGGAAGGTGACGATCTGTCCGACCCGGTGGCCGACTCGGCCCGCTCGCTGCTCGATGGGCACATCGTGCTGTCGCGGGACGTTGCCGCGCGGGGGCATTTCCCCGCTGTCGACGTCTTGCCCAGCGCATCCCGGGTGATGCGGCAAGTGTGCAAGCCCGACGCTCTGGCGCTCGCAGGCGAGGCGCGCGCGCTCCTGGCCCAACGCTCCGAAGTCGACGACCTGCGTCGCCTGGGCGCCTACCAGCCCGGGCAGAATCCGCAGTTCGACGAGGTACTCGCGCTCGGCGAGAGACTCGACGCCTGGTCGAAGCAGTCGCCCGATGAGGCCAGCGACCGCGCCAGTGCCCTGCAAGGACTCACCGCTGCGCTCAAGCGCAAAGGGGGCGCGGCATGAGCGACACCAGACGCCAACTCCGCAACGCGAAGAAGCTGGTTCGGCTCCGGCTCGTGCAACAAAGCCAAGCTTCGCAACAGGTCGCCGAGGCGAACCGACGCGTGCAGGCTTCGACGGAGGCGGTCGCGGCAGCGGCAAGTGCCATCGACAACGAGGACGCTGCGTTCCGAGCAGAATCGCCTCGCTGGAGCTCGATTTCCAGCTTCGAGGCTGCACTGCAGAAGCGAACGAGCCGGACGACGCACGCCCAAGCTCAGCGCGAGACCCTCGAGGGTGAACGCAAGGGTCGAGACCAAGCCATCGAAGGGCTACGCGAAACGGATGCGCGCCTGTCGTGTGCCGAACAGATGGTCCTGACCCACCGCGCACGCCTGCGCCACGCGCTTGAGCGTCTCGAGCAGTCGCTGACCGATGACCTGAGTGTGCTCAAGAGGAGCCAGGACTCATGACAAAGACAAACTCTGCTGCCAGGATCGACGCGCTCCTCCCCCGCGCGCGAAACGTGGAACGAAAGCCAGCCCGCGCCGGGTTTGCCGAGATCCTCGATCGTGAGACCGAGCCAAAGCCGAAACCAAAACCGGCCGCCACCGTGGAAGCTCGCCGACCGCCGCGCAAGCGAGATCGGTACGACGACGCGCCCGCCTCCAGAGAGTTCACAACCTTCGAGGACCCGCGCGGACCGACGGGAACCGTCGTCTCCGACATTAACCTGAGCGTCCCCAAAGGACAGGTCGACGACTCGCCGGAGCACAGGAAGCGAGAGACCCTTCCCTACGCTCAGACCCAAGGCACGTTCGTTCGTTTCCCCACCTTCGGTGATCTCGGGCGCGACCTTCCGAGCGAGGTGCCGGCCCAACCCGCCCAGCGCGCCTACTCCGACGATCCCTGGCTGCCACCTGCACCGACGTGGGGACAAAGCCCTGGACCCGATCCCGAGTTGGTCAAAACGCCTCCCGAGGAGGTCATGCTGGCCACGGAGCTGCAGTTGGACTTCCCTGAGGATGAGGGCGGCATCTCTCTCATCGAGGAGCTGGGTTGGGAGGCGCTTGAGCCCGATGCGGAACCGATGGTGGACCTTGAGGAAGCCCTCGATGCCTTCGAGATCGCGCTGACGGTCCAGGACGACGCCGCGCCGGTTGACGACGACCCGGCCAACTTCGCACCGATGGCTGAGTTTGACGCACCGGTGGTGGACCACTCCCCATCCTTTCTCGCGGCAGTGCCCACGACCGTCCACGAGCCGGGAGCCTCCTATGGTGCCAGCGGAAGCGTCTTCACCTCGGCGGACCCCGAAGCCGCTGTCGCTCGCAACCTCGAGGTGATTCGAACCGGCCTCAACCGCGCGGCGATCACCGTCGACACGGCGGACGGCCAGATTGAGCTCGCGATCACCACTGCGGGCAAACACGTGATGGTCGAAGCCACCGCGATCGGGGGCTTCACCGATGCCATTCAGCGAGACATCGACGCCCTGCGCCAAGCGCTGGACCGCCACGACCTCGAGCTGACCGACCTGTCCTTTGGAGACTCCAAGGGGGAGCCCGGCGACTCCGACCACCCGGCGCAGGCACAGCCCCCCAGCATCGTTCCGACGCCCGAACAGGGCGAGCGCGACGTGGGCTTTGTCGACGACGGAAGACACACCTGGGTGATCCCCACGGGCTTCCGGGTCGTGGCCTGAGCCCCACACGAGGTACGCCATGCAAATCGAACCGACCCACGCCGGACCCCTGTACTCACCCCCGGAGCTCCCCGAGGAAAACAAGACCCAGCAGGACGAGTTCCTCAGGCTGCTGGTGGCGCAGATGCAGAACCAGGATCCGCTCAACCCGCAGGACGGAGCGGAGTTCGTGGCGCAGCTTGCCCAGTTCACCAACATCGAGCTTGGCCTCGAGACCAACGAGCGGCTTGAGAGCCTGCAAGCGTCCGGGCAGTCCTCCTCGCGAGCCGCGATGATGGACTTGGTCGGCAAGTCGATCAACGCGGACTTCTCCAGCTTTCGGCTCAAGGCCGACGGCCAGCCCGTGGAGCTCACCCTCGATCTCGACGGCGCGGCTGACTCGGTCGAAATCGTGATCAATGACGAGACCGGCAAGCAGGTGCGGAGCATCGACCTCGAAGGCCGAGGCGAAGGCGAGAGCGCCTTTCAATGGGACGGACTGGGCAACGACGGCAAGCCCCTCCCCCCCGGCAGCTACACCGTGGAGATCATCGCGACCCACGAGACGGAGGGCGTGGTCGGAGCCAACGCCACGATCTCCGGTGTCGCGAACTCGGTGGAGTTCACCGAAGACGGCGCCACGATGTTTGGGTTCGGCTCATTGCTGCTCGACCCCGGCTCGATTCTCTCTCTCACCGCCGCCTCCGACGACACGGACGCCTAAGGCCCCTGGTCGGAGTTGTCTTGCCACCACGCAAGATAATTCCGACCAGAGCCCTAACCCAAACGCCTCAGCAAGGAGTCAAAAGACCATGTCTATCTGGAGTTCACTGTATACGGGCCGCAGCGGCCTCACCGCTCACGGCGATGCCATCAACGTTGTCGGCGACAACATCGCCAACGTCTCAACCGTGGGCTTCAAATCCGGCTCTGCCAACTTCAACGACATCCTCGGTCAGCGGACCAACGGGGGCCAAAACCTCGGCGCTGGCGTGAAGATGGGGAGCATTTCGCAGGCCTTTGGACAGGGCAGCTTCCTGCAGAGCGGCGGCAGCCTCGACTACGCGATTCAGGGAGGCGGCTTCTTTGAGGTCGCCGGCGAGAACGACGGCATCGAAGGCAACTACTACACACGCAACGGTCGATTCAGCCTCAACAACGAGGGGCTGATGGTGAACCAGGACGGCCTTCGTGTTCAGGGCTATCAAGTCGACGCGGACGGCAACGCGATTGGGGGCGTTGGGGACATTGAGATCAGCGGGCAATCGCCACCGGTCGCGACCACCAGCATGGAGATGGCCTTCAACCTGAACCTGGAACCCGGGGACCCACCGGTCGGAGTTGCGTTCGATCCACTCGACCCCGAGGGCACCAGTGACTTGCAGACCGAAATGACGGTGTACGACTCGCTTGGCAACCCGCACGACGTCGACATCTACTTCACCCAGAGCGGAGGCGGCGCGTGGGAATGGCACGCGATGGTCGACGGCGGGTCACTCAACGGCGGTACCGCCGGCACACCGACGGAGATCGCCGACGGTACGCTGGGCTTCGACACCAACGGACGACTCGACACCGAGACGCTCAACGCCTCGTCGGCCGACTTCCTGGGTGCCACTCCGGGACAGGCGATCCAGTTCGACTTTGGGGACGCGATCACCACCGACGGCGGGGTCGGAACGGGCACCACACAGGTCGCCGGCGGTTTCTCAACCTCGTCCATCAACCAGGACGGCCGCGAGCCGGGCGACCTCATCGATGTGGTCACGTCCGAGAACGGCACCGTCTCCGGGCTGTACTCCAACGGAGAGACCGAGCCGCTGGCCAAGCTTGCCTTGGCATCCTTTCGTGCCCCCGAAAACCTGCGCCGCGAAGGCGACCAGCTGTGGAGCGCATCCCGAGACTCGGGGCAGGCACTCCTGGGCGAAGCCGGCACATCGGGCCGCGGCTCCATCGCCTCGGGTGCACTCGAGGGGTCCAACGTCGACCTCGGAGACGAGTTGGTGACACTGATCGCCTACCAGCGCGCCTTCCAGGCCAACGCCCGGACGATCAGCACGGCGGACGAGATGCTCACCGAAGTCAACAACCTCAAGCGATAGAGCACACCGATGCTGCACCAACTTCTGATCGCCACTGCACTGCTCGCGACACCGACGGCCGAGGGTCGCTGGATGACCCACAAGGTCGAACGCGGCGACACCGTCGCCAAGGTCGCGCAGCGGTGGAATGTCTCCGAAGAGCAGGTGCGGCAGTGGAACCCTTGGGTGGGGACGGGCAGCGGCGGGATCAAGCCGGGGCGCGTGCTGCAAGTGCGCGCCGCCGCCCGGCCGGTCATGCGTATGAACGCGGTCTACTTCGTCCAAGAGGGAGACACCCTCGAAGGCTTGGCGCGCTCGCTGGCGGTCCCCGCCGCCAACCTTCGCACCCAGCTGACCGGCAGTATCACCCCGGGAACTCGCGTGGTCGTACCCCGACCGCTGGGTTCATCGGGATGGAACCCCTACGACGGACGGGAAGGCGAGATGACGCCACCGCTGGAGCTTGAGCTGGGCGGACTGAGTACGGGTAGCCCCAATCACGGCACCCTGGTCAACGGCATCCCGCTCCCGCAGACCGAGCTCTTCGACATCTGGAAGCCCGAGCTGGCCTACGGCAGCACCCACGCGGTGTCGGTGGTGGTGTCGGCGATCGGCGACTTCCGCCGCAACACCGGGTGGGAGGGAACCCTGACCATCGGCTCGATGAGCAAGGCCGAGGGTGGACACTTTGCGCCGCACAAGTCCCACCAGTCAGGTCGCGACCTCGACATCCGGCTCCCTCGGCTTGACGGCAACGGCGCACATCCCAACCACGCCGAGACCGACTGGCATGCGACCTGGGCGCTGATCAGTGCGTTTATCGAGACCGGGGACGTGGAGGTCATCTTCCTCAGCCGCCGCCTCCACGAGATGTTGAGGGCCGCAGCCAAGGACATGGGCGCGACTCCGGCCGAGCTCAGCCGCATCGGCGGCGTGATCTCGCACTCCAAGGGGCACAATGCGCACCTCCACGTACGGATCCGGTGCGGGATCGACGAGACCGACTGTCGCTCGGTCGGCGCCCACTAGGCCCACAATCAAGCTGCAAACCGAACCCGGTGTCCTTTCGAGGCACCGGGTTTTTTGTTTTTGTCGAAAAGCACGTCTGCGCGCGCCCTAGTGCGTCTCTTTGGGACTCAAGGGACCGGGTTGAGCATTGCTGGCGATCATGGGCCCTAAAGGCGGCCGACCTTCCGCCGATTGGATCAGCAAGAGGGCGCCACGGTGCCCGCTCCCACCCCAACCCCAGACCCGAAAGAAGAACCCAATGTCCTTTTCAATGATCAGCAACTCGACGTCTTTGGGCGCCCAACGGAACCTCATGTCGACGCAAAGTTCGCTTGGGAAGTCGATCAGCCGCCTGAGCTCCGGCATGCGCATCAACAGCGCGTCCGATGATGCCGCCGGCATGGCGATCTCCGCCCGAATGTCCGCCGACATTCGCAGCGTCGGCCAAGCCGAGCGCAACGCGAACGACGGCGTCTCGATGATTCAGATCGCCGAAGGCGCGATGAACGAGCAGCAGAACATCATGGGCCGCCTCCGCGAGCTTGCGGTGCAGGGCGCCAACGGTGCCATCTCAGACACCGAGCGTGCCTTCATCGACGGCGAGCACGACCAGCTCATCGAGGAGGTGCAGCGTATCTCACAGGTGAGCGAGTTCAACGGCTTCAACATGCTCGGAGGTGACGCCGGCGCGTTCGCGATGCAGGTGGGCAAAGACGCGACGGCCAACGACACCATCGATGTGACCTTCGCTGCAACCGACAGCACCACCTTGGGTGTCAACGCCATGGACTTCTCCACCGCTGCGGGTGCCTCCGCTGCACTTGCCACCATCGACGCCGCAATCGACACGTTGTCGACATCTCGGGCAGACCTGGGTGCATCGCAGAACCGCCTCGAGATCACAGTCCAGAACCTTCGGAGCGAGGAAGAGAACCTCACGGCAGCGAACTCCCGAATCCGTGACGTGGATGTCGCTCGAGAGACCGCGGCCCTGACTCGCAACCAGATCATGTCCCAGGCGGGCACGGCCATGTTGGCGCAGGCCAACCAGCTGCCATCGATGGCGCTCTCGCTGCTGTAGGCACGCTGGGCCAGCCTCGACATCGGCGAGTCGTCGGTGGCGAGACTGGTCCTTCATTTGGCTCCACTCATCGGGAGGGCGAAGGCGCGGCCTTCGGTGGCGTCGCCTTCGGTGGCGTCGCCTTCGTCGGTCTCTTCGGTCTCTTCGGTCTTCTCTTCGGTACCCTGATCGTTGGCGGTGACCGTGGTCTTCTTCCCGTTTGAGGAGAACACGAACTCGACGCGGCGGTTCTTGTTGCGGCCCTCGAGCGTATCGTTGGACTCGAGGGGTTTCGAGTCGGCGTAGCCGGCGACGCCAATCTTGCCAGCATCAACGCCGCCCTCCTCGCTCATATAGTGCATGGCAGCAATCGCTCGAGCGGTGGAGAGTTCCCAGTTCGAGGGATACTGCTTCGACCGCATCGGGCTGTTGTCCGTGTGGCCCTCGATCTGGATGCTGTCGGCAAACTTCCCGTGGATGCCGGCGATCTTGTCGAGGACCTTCTTTGCGCTCTCGTCGAGTTCGGCGCTGCCCGAGCCGTACAGAGCCCCATCCTTCACCCGCACGACCACACCCTTGGGCGTCGACAAAATCTCGACGTCGTCTTCGAGGTCCTGATTCGCGACGTACTGGGAGATCTTCTCCATCATCTCGGCGTTTGCATCCACCGCGTCGCCGGGCGAGGACGCGAAGCCCGCTCCATCGTTCTGCTCCATCGACAACTCGACCGGCGACGATGCGATGGCTTCGACCGATCCCGAAATCTGCTTCTGAACCCCGAACGCGTCCTGGACCGATCCGAGCATCTCTCGGAACGCCTTCACGTCCATGTTTGAGAAGGAGAGCAGGAGCACGAAGAACGTCAGCAGAAGCATCGAGAGGTCGGCGAAGGTCGCCATCCATTCTCCGCCGCTGGCATCTTCGCATACGCATTCCTCTTCCATGGCTCTCTCCTTTCGAGTTGAAGCTAGGCCGCGTCTTTCTGACGCTGGCTAGGAGGTAGGCGGGCTTCGAGTCGATCTCGAATCGTCTGCGCGTTGGAGCCTTGAACGATACCGCCGATGCCGTCGAGGACCACGCTCATGTGGTTCGCCTCCTCGGTACTTCGGTGCTCAAGCTTCGTCGCGATGGGCCCCGCGATCTGGAACGCGATAATCGCTCCGTACATCGTCGTCAGGAGCGCGACCGCCATCGCCGGACCGATCGAGGCCGGGTCGTCCAGGGCGCGGAGCATCTGCACCAGGCCGATCAGCGTCCCAATCATGCCCATGGCCGGGGCGCTGGCCGCGATGAACTTGAACATCTTCTGTCCCCGCTCGTGACGCGCCTTCATCGCTTTGATCTCGCCGGCGAGCGTGGCATTGATCTCCTCGCCGTTGGCGCCGTCGGCTGCCATTCGCAGCGCTCGGCCGAAGAACTCGTCCTCCACCTTGGCGTTCTCGAGGGCCACGATGCCCTCACGACGCGCAACCGTAGACAGCTCCGCGATCTTTGCGATGGTCTCGGTGGCGTCGTTGCCCTTCACGCGAAACACATTGATCGCGACCTTGATCGACCCAATACAGGACGCCATAGACTCCGCGGTCAGCGTGGCCGCGCCGGTACCTCCGACGACGATCAGCAGACTAGGAACGTCGATGAACGGACCGATCTCGCCTCCGAGTACGATCGTACCTACGACGAGAACTGCAGATGCTACGAATCCGATGATGGTCGCGATGTCCACAATGGCCCAACGCCTTCGTGCGATGCGAACCCCGGGATGTCAGCTCCAAGTTGGGCCTCTCTGGCAGCGACGGAGAGCGAGGAGACCTCTGGACTCGGCCGGCCGCGGTCGCCATAGAAGCTCGTGCATGGATGCGGCCAAGAACCGATACAAGAACCTGGAGACGAAGACGTTCGTCATCGAAGACGAAAGCGCCCGCGACGTGGCGCCTTCGGGGTTCAAACAGCTCGGTGCCCGTATCATTCGAGACCTTCGCAGCGCTTCGCTCGAGCTGCATCCACTGCCGGACGCGGCGCTCCGTCTCGCGGAGCTTGCACGCGACCCCGACCCGAGCATCGACAGCGCCGTGGCCGTCCTGGAGCGCGATCCAGCCCTCGCAACCCGGGTACTGAAGCTTGCGGCATCCCCCGCGATGTCCCGCCGCCCCCCCACAGATCTGGCACAAGCGGCGCTCACCGTCGGTGTGCATCAACTTCGAGACATGGCGTTTGCCGTCGCATGCGGGAGGGTGTTTCGGGCGCCGGGGTTCGACCGCGAGCTGGAGGCTGCCCACCTGCACTCTTTTCAAGTGGGCGTCGCGACGGCTGAGATTTTCAAGCGCATGGGGATCGGCAGCAAGCAGGGCTTCCTGGTGGGCATGATGCACGACATCGGCACGCTGCTCCTGTATGCAGCGCTCAGCCAATACGGCCGGGAGTCGCCAGAGCTCCTTGCACCGGACTTCATTGAGCGGGCTCGACGAGCCCTCCATACTTCGCTGGGGGAGGCCGTGATCCGCTCTTGGGGCCTCGGCAAGACGGTGTCCGCCGCCGCGAGGTTCCACCACCATCCGGCCAAAGCCGGAGCCCTATCGCAAGTTGCCCAGGGTGTGGCGGTGGCCGACTACGCGGCAAAACTCAAGGCGGAGAGTGAAGCCGACCGAGCCGAACAGCTCAGTCTGTACGCTCCGCTGTATGCCGCCGGGTTGAGCGCCGGTGATGCGGCGGCGATTGCCACCGCGATCGAAGCGGCGTCGGCGTTGTGACCCCGTGGGTTCCAACAGGGCCTACGCCGCGTCGTGCCGCCCGGCACCAGGGGACTCCGGGGCGGCCACCGAGATTCTGTTGCGGCCCTTCTGCTTCGCGACGTAGAGGGCTCGGTCCGCCCGCTCGAACAGGCTCTCGGAGTCCTCGCCGCCCCGGGTCGTCGCGACGCCAAAGCTGGCGGTCACCCGACACGGCTCCGGTACGTCTTCGGTCACGAGAGTCGCCTCGATCCGGGCCCGAACCCGCTCCGCCACGATCATGGCGCCGCCTTCGTCGGTGTCGGGGAGCAGAAGCGTGAACTCTTCGCCGCCGTACCGGGCGGGAAGATCGTCGCCTCGCACGAGTTCTCGAAGCAGGGCACCCAGAACTCTGAGCACCGCGTCCCCGGCGAGGTGGCCCATCGTGTCGTTGAAGTTTTTGAAGTGGTCAACGTCGACCATCACCAGACTCATCGGACGTTGGCTGCGGCCCGTCACCGCGAGCTCGTAGTCAACCCGCCCCTGCAGGGCCCGACGGTTTGGAAGCTGAGTGAGTTCGTCGGTGTTGGCGAGACCCGACAGCAACTCGTTGGCGACGACAAGCTGCGCCTCGAGTTCGGACTTCTCGGCGAGAGCTCGCTCGAGGTCTTGGACAATGACCTCGTACTCGGTGTTGAGCTGAACGAGCTGCTGGTACGCGTTGGTCCGAATATCCTCGATGGTCTGCTGTTGAGGCAACTGCCGCTGGAACGCCGCTGCGGTCTCTGCAACTTCCACCGGTGTGGCAGCCAGAACCTTACGCATTGCGTCAGCCCTGAGCCCGACCTTGGCCGCCGAAGCGATCAACTGCTCGCGATCGCGTTCGACCAGCGTCGAGTCGAACAGCGCGGCGACCCGCTCCGCGAGCCAGGTCGCCTGCTCAAGCAGGCTCTCGCCCGGCTCTTCGTCATGGTGGCGCTCGATGGCTCTGACGTTCACCTCGGGAAGCAGGCACTCCCTTGCCATCCTCGCCGACAGCTCGGCGTGTGGCGTGAGGCCGAGCACTCGCTCCCGAACCGAGCGACTTGGGCTCGACATGCACGACAGTTCCGCGGCCAACTTTGCGTCGGTTTCGGCCAAACCCAGCAAGCCAACGTCGAGCAAGAGACCCGCGGTGAAGAACTCGTGCAAGTCTCTGCCCCCGAGCTTCTCCGCAATTAGCCGACACGCGGTCGCTCTGCGGATCGACCCCTCCAGGAGCCGCTCGCCATGAGGGGTCAGTGGAGCGAGGTCGCTGACCAACAGACCCAGCGCGAGGTTGCGGATGCTCCGAAGACCGAGCAAGCCCACCGCCTGCCGCACATCCGACATCCGGCGCGAGAGACAAAATGCACTGTTGTTTGCTAAGGACAGGATCCGCAGGCCCAGAACCGGGTCGACCGACACCACCTTCGCGAGGGAGTTCATATCGCAGTCGGGGTCGGAGGTCAGCTGAACGATCTTCGCGACAGCCCCGACCGAGGGCGAGACGCCCCAGTTCGCGCATGACGTCCCCTGGGTGGCTGTCAGCTTCCGCCTCAGTGGTGGCATCTAACGCGGTTCGTCCGCCGCGCAGGAGAGTTTAGGTTCAACTTGGAACAAGTCTATTCGGGCGACACGCACACCGCCTCGCGAACTATCACCCCTCAAGACACCCAGAAGGGCGGCCGATACAGGGGTTGTCGTGAAGCATCTGTTGCTGACCCACCCCTCCACCGAGCTTCGGTATGTGCGCGTCTGTTTTGCAGGCGAGTCCTCAGAGCCTTGGATGACGCTGTATGAGATCGACTCCACAGGCTGGGTCCGTCGACACGTTCAAGTCCACGCGGACGGCTGCCGGTTCGCCCCTGAGGATGTCTTGATGTGTAGCCCCGTCAACACCGACTCGATGCTCACGCACCCCTCGGCGGAACTCATCGACAAGGACATGTTCGAGCTGTTGTGGAGCGAGCTTGAGCCCGACCGCGACTTCTTGCTGCGCGTCCCCAACCCGGCGGGGATCTGGGAGGGCCACACGAAGCTAGCCGGTGAGCGCATGCGTCTGATGTGGAACGCCGACGGCATCGCAGTGGGCGGCTGGACCGTCGTCCCCGGATTCGAGGCGTTGTTCGTCCACGGCGGGGCCGACGACGCTCGGCGCGTGTGCTCGGCGGTGTTCATCGATCGTCCGATTCGTTGGACCGCGATGAGCGAGCTCATCGCCGCGTAGCGCTCAGCGCCGAAGATCCGGGACGCTCGGCATCGGAGCTGTCGCCAAGACGCGGTATCGTTGCCCTGGATGCGCAGACCTGCAGTTCTCGGTATCGCCGTCGCCCTGGCAAGCGCGTGCTCCCAGGAGCAACCGATGACCGCGGCGCTCGGCACCAGCGGCCCGAGCTCGTCCTCTGAGACCGGAGCCTCGCCTTCGAGCTCGGGCGGCGTTGAATCTTCGAGCGAGGCGTCCTCGGCCGGGACGACCACGCTGTCCCCGAGCACGGGCGGGTCAAGCTCGGGCGGCGCGAGCACGACCGGTGAGCCGCCCAGCGCGACCTCGTGGACGCCGTCGGTGTTGGGCTACGAGCTGCGCTGCAAGTTGATCTCGGACGTCGGCATCACAGACCCGACCGCGAACGACACCCATCACCGCGCAAACCTGCGCGGGACCGACCTCGGCATTCCGTTGGTCGTCGACGACGCGCTGTTCTTGTTCTTCGGAGATACCCAGGGCAATCGGACGATCTGGGCGCCAGGCGAGGACCCCGACAGCGTCGCGCGCGTGGGCGCGGTGCAGGCCAGCGACGACCCCGACGTGTTGTGCGATGGCCTCGAGTTCTTGCTGACCCGCGACGACCCTTCGGTTGCGGCCCAAGACGACCCCACGATCTTGCGGGACTTCGCAGCGAGCACGATGACCGCGCCGCCAGGGCAAGCGCTCTCGGACTACATCGGCGATTCGCCGCCCCCTTTTCCAAACATCCCCGGAACGTTCGAGGTTCCCACCGGCGCCCTGCGGGTGGGCGATGAGGTCTACACCTGGTGGGCGGGGCAGACCACGTTCAACCCCCGGCCCCAGATGAGGCTGAGCTACCTGGCGCGCTGGGATCTGCCGCGGACCCTGCCCAATCATCAGATCGTCCGCCCCTTCGATGCGCTCGACGAGGGCGCGCTGGGGGGACACTTTCTGCAAGCGTGGCCCGTGATGCTGGGGGATACGGTCTACGTCTTGGGCACGGGCGGCACCGCCCCCGAAGCGCCAGGGCCAATCCATGGGCGGGTGCGTTCATCACCAACGCCCCGTCCTTGCGCCGCGCTCACCGCCTGCCAAACCGCCCAGCCCGCGCGCTGGATCACGAAGGGCGAGACGACCGGCGAAGGCTAGGCTGTGTGCCGTTTCCTTGAAATGGCCGATTTCTTGGGCGGACGGGGTTTTCATGATCCAACGTGGCCATGAGCAAGGTGCGCGTGCCCCGGCATGGTCTCAGAGACGAGCAGTGGGACCTCGTTCGAGACCTCTTCCCCACCAACAACTTCAAGACTGGTCGTCGGCCCCGGGACCGACGCCAGCTTCTCGAGGCGATGTTCTGGATCCTGAGGACGGGAGCGCCGTGGCGAGATATCCCGACCGAGTACGGGCCGTGGAAGACAGTGTGGAACTTCTTCGACGAGTGGGTTAGCGACGGTACCTTCGACAAAGTGCTCTGCCGTCTACGGGAGCACGTCGCTCCCGATGATGGCTTGCCTGACGAGCTGTGGTGCGTCGATGGGACATCCATCCGGGCTGCACGATGCAGTGCCGGCGGGGGAAAAAGATCCCAACCCAGACGAACCCGAAGATCACGCTCTGGGGCGGTCCAGAGGTGGCTGGGGCTCGAAAATCCACATCCTGTGTGACGGCAAAGGGCACCCGCTTCACTTCGAGTTGAGCGCGGGACAGGTCCACGACTCGACGATGCTCGACGCGATACTCGTTGGCGCGGATGGGTCTCTCCGAAACCAGTACGGTCAGCCCCGCGCGTGGCCTGTCGCGCTCGCTGGCGACAAGGGGTACCGGGCAGCATGGATCGACGCATATCTCATGCGCCTCGGCATAGTCCCGGTGATCCCGAACAAGAACGGCGACCGCGAAGACAACCGGCCCGTCCCATTCGACAAGGCCGCCTATCGGCGGCGGAGCATCGTTGAGCAGCTGATCGGCTGGCTGAAGGAGTCACGCCGGATCGTGACTCGGTTCGAAAAGACCGCGATCAACTTTGGCGGAATGGTCAAGCTCGCCTTCATTCACCGCTATCTCCGCCTCAGCGGGGCCTGAGAGGAAACGGCACACAGCCTAGAACAGGCACCGTGGCGCGAGCTAAGCACAAACGCTCGGTGTGGTCTGCACTCATGTCGCTCGTCGCCTTGCCGCGCGAGTCTCATCCGCGTGTCGTGGGGCGCGCGGAGAGACTCGGCTCGGCTCGGAGGAATGCGAGGTTCGCTCCTGAGAAGAGGCCCGCGCCAAGAATGTAGATGCGCGAAGCGAGCGACTCGAAGCTCGATACGCCTGGGACTTCGAGCGTCGCGTGCAGGCCAATGTGCACGAGTAGAAACGTGCTGGCGAGCGCCTGCGTGGCCCGTCGCCACCTCGGCTGGTCCCCGAGACCCGCGATGACAAGAAGGAGGAACACCGGCACGTGCGTTTAGGCGAAATGAAGTGGGAAAAAGCCGGGATGGAGGAGTACGGCCGGGGGGCATGAGAAAGCGGAGGGAGCGCCGGGAATCAGGATCGCGGTGTAGAGTGAAGCTGAGGCAGCGAGTGCCGAGCCATTTCAGGGGAAAATGCGCGACCCCAGAGGACCGCAGACGCACGTAGTCCACTCGCAGGCACGCCGAGACGAGCGCGGTGCGAGACGAAGCGCTGGTGGAGCGAGACTCAGTGGACTGCGGGCGATGGCGAGAACAGCAGCAGTTGTCCGACAGGAGAGGGACGCGGCGGCGGCCGAGCACCGCGGAGCTCGGCGGCAATCTCCTGCGGTGTGGTGACGGCCCGAGTGACGCGCATGGGCCCGGAGCAGCGGGAGCAAACGGAGATGTCGACGCGGAAGACGCGGGCAAGGAGCGTCATCCAGGGCAGGCGGGAAGGGGCAGCATCGCGGAGCTGAGCGTGCAGCAAGGTGGTGATGGCGGGGAGCTCGAGCTGGCCGCGAGGGATGAAGAGGGACAGCTGCTTGGGCGCGGGCTCGGGCTCGTCGGCACGAGGCACGATGGCGGAGCGCAGCTTGTGGTGGGCCGAAAGCACGCCGTAGTACAGAACGGTGTGGGCCCGCGGCGGCGGGACGAGTGCACACAGCCGGGCGAGAAAGGTGTCGGGGGCCATCTGGGCGAAGGTGGCCCCGAAGCGGTTCGGCTTCTTGAAGTGCACCCGAACCTGTCCGTCGGGGGTGCGCTGTACGGCACCCAGAGCGAAGGGCGGGCGCAGGAGATAGCGGCACACCCGCTCGAGGCGCTTGCGGTCGCGGCCGTCCACGGTGACCGCGGCGTGCAGCTGCATGCCGAAGCCACGGACGAGCATCGGCGATGCTGGCGGCGCAGCGCAGGGCAAGGGTCCCACGGCACGCAGCGGCAGGCCGAGCTGGACGCAGGCTACGAGCGCTTCGTCGACAGGCTCGCCGTCATGGCCGCCGACCTCGAGGTGCTCGGCCAAGTCGGCGTGCAGCCGCTGCAGCGTCCGCAACAGCTCCTGCTCGCCGAGGCCGATGGCCGGCATGAACGCGACCGCGTCGCCCGCCACCGCCGGCGCCTCGAAACAGCCATCGGTGACCAGCGCGTGCAGATGCACGAACAAGCCCAGGTCACTGCGGAAGCGCTGCACCACGATGAGCACCCCGGGGTGCAGGTCGCTGCTGCTGCGCAACGCATGCTCCCGCTTGCTCTGCTGCCGCAGCGTCTGCATCACCCGCTTGGCAAAGCACTGACACACCCGCCCAAGCAGCCGCCGGTCGTAGCCCAGCCGAACCGCCATCGGGCCCTCGAAGCTCAGCACCCACTGCCGCCACGGCACGTCAGGCAAGCGGTGCTCGACCAGGAGCGCCGCGGTCTCGGCCATGCGCCGGCCCATGCACGAGGGGCAGATGCCCCGGCTCTTGCAGGCGAACGGGACCCGCAGGCTGTCGCCGCAGCGGCGGCACTGCGCCACCAAGAAGCCGTGCTCGAAGTCTCCGCAGGTGATGAACGCTTCGAGCTCGTCCCGCACGAATCCTGGCAGCGAGCCGGCGCGTTCCTCGAGCCGCTCGCGGAACGCAGGCCAGTGCTCGCGCACCACAGCGAGGGCGTCGCTATCCTGGGTGGTCCGCGGAACGTAGCGCGCCTGAGCGTGACAGTCGGCCACCGCTTCGTGCTGCAGCAATCGGGCCGCTACTGGCGCCGCTTCTACAGCTCTGGCACGTGGGAGGTCACTCGGCACTCCTCGACGCATGCGGCCGGTGTGCTCCGCGAGCTGAACCCCTTCGACCCGCTGATGGCCCAGTATCTCCACGCCTACATTCGGGAAATGTGGTCGCTGATGGGCGTCGAGGGGGTGCGGACACGGTCCTGGCTCGAGGGCGAGACGATCTACTTCGATGGCGACTGGGGCTGACGGTCCATCGACGGGCGGCTAGCCGCCCGCCGAGCCGAGCTGCCCGAGCGCGAGCGCCAACACCAGCCCGAGGGCAACCGCGATGCCGGTCATGTGGTGGTCCTCCTTGAATGCCTTGGGGAAGACCGCGGTCGCGAGTGATGACACGACAGCCCCGGCCGCGAAGCAGCGAATTCCGGAGAGGACATGGTCGGAGGCGCCGTCGAGCGCGAGATTCCCGACCAACGCGGCCGTGGACAACAAGGCCGCGGTCGCTGCCCAGACACCGAAGACCTTGCCTTTCGAGTGCCCTTGGCTCGCCATCTCCTTGGCGCCGCCGGCTGCCTCCGGAAGGTTCGAGAGGAAGATCGACCCCGCCAGCGCGGCGACCTCCATCGTGCTGGCGCCGATCAACGCCGCGCCCAGGGCGAGATTCTCGGGAACTCCGTCGAGCGTGATCGCGGCCAGCAGACCGCCGCCGCTGTCTTGGCCCACGTACTTTTCGATGAGCCAGTTGCACAGCGTGAACACCGAGGCCCCCGCCCCGACCGAAAGGAAGACCACCGACAGCATCGTCTGTTCGAGGGCGGGTTCGATCAGCTCCGAGACCACCGAGACGATCAGCGCACCGCCGGCCAGCGCGACCAAGAACCCCTCCCACTGGGGAGAGAGCTTGAAGAAGATGCCCCAAGCCGCGCCCAAGAGGAGCGCTCCGGACACGACGGAGACGACGATGATCGTGGTGACCACGATGCTCTACGCAGAGCATGACCCTCCAGCACGGCTCGCGCTCGGGTGATTCCTCGCGTGCTCCTGACACGGGTGGCAGGCGTCATGACACAGCTGTCCCGACCGGTCGCGCCTCGACCTGAAGCAGGCGAGTTGGCGATGCGATTCTCGTTGGCACGCGACGTGAAGGGGAGGGGGAGCATGCTGCTCAACGGCCGACTCCTTCTTCTCGCATCCCTGTTCGCCGGCGCTGCCGTCTCCCTGGTGAGCAACGCCGCGGAGGCCTGTGACTGGCAGCCGGGAATCGTGGAGACCTTTCCGACGCCCGAGACCACGATCGCCGCCAACGACAGGCTGGTGCTTTCCATCCTCGAGTCCGACGTATCCGAGTACGACTTGCAGGTCCAGGTCGACGGCGTCGACGCGGATTTCGAAGTGACGCCGTTGTTCGCGGAGCGAAGCGTGTTTCTGGACAGCGACCTCGTCGCAATCACGCTCAGCGACCCCCTCACAGAGGGCGCGACGCTCTCGGTCACCGCGACCAGCGAGATCGTCCCGGGACTGGAAGCTTCCTATGACGTCGGGGCGGCCGACGAGTCCGCGTTGCTCGAGGAGGCGCCCGCAGTGACGCTTCAGCTGGAGTTCGTCGAAAGCGACGACGGAGACTCGTGCGGCCTGCCCGATCGGTTCCAGGCGTTGGCCACGCTGGACGCGACGCTCGCAAATCCGGCGGGGCAGCGGAGCCGGTTCATCGAGTTGGCGTTCTACCCCTCCCAGAGCGCACCGACGGATGCGATCGCAAGAAGTGTCGCCGACGCAGATCAGCTGACGCAGATCCATGGGGACTTCGCCGGCGATGCAGACATCGAGGGTCTCTGCGCGCAGGTGTCGATTTCGGATGCCGCGGGCGAGTCACAGGTGCTCCTCGAGGACTGCGACCTGTGCGTTACGTTCCCCGAGCTCTGCGAGCCGGAGGGTGAAACCGACGGTGGCGAGACTGATGGTGGCGAGACTGGTGGCGAGACCGGGGGCGAGACCGATGGTGAGCCCGGCGGCGAGACCGACGGTGAGCCCGGTGGCGAGACCGACGGCGGAACCCCCGGGGAATCCGAGGGTGGCGGCGGCGGCTGTTCGGTAGGCGGCGAGCTGCCGCTGACCTCATCGCTCTTCATCCTCGGCATCGTGGCCGCTCGGCGACGTCGATCCACGGGTCGCCGCGTGCGCTGATCAAACCGACGTCGAAGCCCCTGTGGAGGTCGCTGGTCGAGCGCGTAACCCCGCCAACGGCGGCGGGGTTCGTGATGGCGATGAGCGACGAAAGACGAACCGCGCTGGTGGTGGGGGTGGGCCCAGGCTTGGGCGAGGCGGCGGCCCGGCGGCTTCACGCGGACGGCTTCCGGGTGGCGGTGGCCAGCCGCAATGCCGGACGCCTCGAGGACCTGGCCGCCGAACTCGACGGTGTCGCCCTGTCGATCGACGCGACCGAGCCAGACTCGGTCGAAGCGGGCATCACCGCCGCGCAGGAGGCGATCGGCCCGATTCACACCGTGGTGTGGAACGTTGGCAACGGGGTGTTCGGCACCCTCGGCGAGGTGGAGCTGTCCGGCCTCGACCTTGCGCTGGGTACCAACACCCGGGGCCTCTTCACGCTCGCCAAGCGGCTGCTGCCCGAGATGGCCCAGCGGGGTGATGGCGCGCTGGTCGTCACGGGCGCGACCGCGTCGCTGCGCGGCAAGCCCTACACCACCGCGTTCGCGGCAGGCAAGGCTGCGCAGCGAAGTCTGGCCCAGTCGCTGGCCCGCGAGTGGGGCCAACACGGGGTACACGTCGCCCTCATCATCGTCGACGGCATCGTCGACCTGCCCAGGACGCGCACCAGCATGCCCGATCGAGATCCCGCCACCTTCGTGCGTTTAGGCGAAATGAAGTGGGAAAAAGCCGGGATGGAGGAGTACGGCCGGGGGGCATGAGAAAGCGGAGGGAGCGCCGGGAATCAGGATCGCGGTGTAGAGTGAAGCTGAGGCAGCGAGTGCCGAGCCATTTCAGGGGAAAATGCGCGACCCCAGAGGACCGCAGACGCACGTAGTCCACTCGCAGGCACGCCGAGACGAGCGCGGTGCGAGACGAAGCGCTGGTGGAGCGAGACTCAGTGGACTGCGGGCGATGGCGAGAACAGCAGCAGTTGTCCGACAGGAGGGGCTCGAGGCGGCGGGCGAGCACCGCGGAGCTCGGCGGCAATCTCCTGCGGTGTGGTGACGGCTCGAGTGACGCGCAGAACGAGGTCGTCTCCGGGACCGACGAGGTCTACGTGCTCGGCCTCGACGAGGCGATCGTTGCCGAGCTCGAGGAAGCGCTAGACGATTGGCTCCAAGCCCTCGGTCCGCAGTTCGCGATGGCGCACGAGGCGTCCGGACCGAAGCTGCAGCCGACACGCGTGGTTCTGCACGCCAAGTTCGGGCGTGGTGTCCTCTTCGCCGAGGAGGGCAGCGGAGACGGGCGAAAGATGACGATCGACTTCGACGACGCCGGGCGCAAGACGCTGCTCGCCCGGTTCGTCGAGGTCGTCGATCCGACATCATGAGCGCTCAGCGGACCCGATGCGTACGCGGGCCGCGCTCGCCACGAGCGCGACTGCTATCCTTCGCTCCACCAACCCCGCCGTCGTCGCACTCGCGCTCCGGCACGCTTCCGTGGATTAGTTCACCCGCGTCTTGACGAGCCGAGGCGGCGGGACACATCATGGCGGGCGAGGTGGATGCAACCATCTCTTTCGCGGGGCCGAGCGCTGAGGACGACGGCGATGCGGTCCTCGACCATTCCGCTGAGCCAGTGGCTGATGAATTCCTCGAGCTCGACGGCACGCGGGATGAAGTCGAGCCAGGCTCGCTCGACGCACCGGGCGGCGGCGGCTCGGTTGCTCCAAAATGGGGAGGACTTCGCCCGGGGTCCCCACCTCGGCCCGGGCCCACGTTTCCCCGTACAGGCCCCAGACCCGGCGCGTGTGCGTCACTTCGGCCACGAACCGCCCGACGATGACGGCACCTGGCGCGGTCTGGCACGGCATCGCCGCGTCGCGATCCGCGGACGCGGCTCGCAGGCGTCGTGTGCGTGCAGCCGCGAAGAGTGTTCTACTAGGCGATGAGAAGTATCGTGACAGGGATGACCGGCGTGGCGGTGCTCGCTTCGGCCATCGGGTGCGCTACGAGGGGCAAGGTGACGCCCCGCGACGGAATCGAGGAGAGCCTTTGTCGCACGGCTCCCGGCGCGGACACCGAGCTACTGGCGAATGCACTACTCGACGCACTCGATCCGGAGGTCGAGATCGCCGTACTCGAATTCCGAGCGGCAAGTCCGAACGGGTCCGCGGCATGGGGTTACGAGGCGCATCTGTTCACGCAGCGTGCGTCCATCCATGCGTCGTCGGTGCGGCTCGGAGTCGACCTCGACGGCGAGCGCCGGGCCGACGTGCCAATGGCTCCGCGCGTCGTTGCTCCGCTTATCGGTGAGTCGGTCCCGGCGGCGCACTGGGAGTGGGTCGAGATCCCACCTGTCTGCCGGTTTGCCGACCCCTCGTCCGACGATCTCTTGTGTAGGGTGCTGGCGATTGTGCCGCCCATCAACCCGTTCGCCTACGCTCTTTGGCCGCTGTTTCTGCCCGGCCGGGGCGAGGTTCGGCGGGAGCCAACATGGGAGGACTGGGAGCACATCGCCCCGCAAACCACCGCGTTGTTCGAAGCCACGAACCGGTTGATCCCCGGTCTGCCGGAGGATACGGATTGGATGCGTACCGACATGCGCACCGGCATCCTCGTCTTGGAGGCGCCCCCGGAGCGGTCGTCGCTCGTGCTCTCGATGAGTGTCGACGCGTGGGCGTGCGACCGGAGGATCGCCATCGACGTGGCGCTGCCGCTCGAGTCGGACAAAACGATCGAGGCGTGGCTTGCCGAGCACCGGATACCCAAGCGAACGAAGATATCGAATACGACCGTCTTGCGCGTGCGTGAGCTAGGGAGTACCGCTGACTTGCAGCTCGACGACCGCGACGCCGTGGAGGAGTACTTGCAGGGCACTCACGGCGTGTCGTGCAGTTGCGCCCTCGACCAATGCACCTGCCGCCGCGCTGGCCCTGCCTTGTTGCGAAGTGATGGCCTCGGACCGTTTTCGTGGAAGACGCCGTTGTGCTGTGCGAGCGAGGACTGGGCGACGGATGGCAAGTGCTCGTGCAGCCCGGTGGGTTGTGCGCGCAGCGAGCGTCGAGACTGGACCTGGCAGCGCGGGGCTCCTCATCGGAGGTGTATTTGCAGCGACCACGGTGGGATGAAAGGCCCCGGGTGGATACCCGTCGAGCGATGCGACCCGATTGCGCCCGAGGTGTGTTGCGTCGACGCGTACGGCTGCAGTTGCACCACGCACCGTGGCCCGTGTTACGGAGACGAGGTGGCAGTGGATTCGTGCGAACCCCAGACGGTGACCTGCCGCGCCGTCCCGGAGGAGAATCCCATCCTCGGTGGCGCGCCCGGCTACGGGGTGCCCGTGGCATCGTGCGAGCCTCCGTGACGGCCTGTCGGCTCGGGTCTACCGTCATACGTCCACGACCGGACGAGGTCACACTCTTCGGCGGAGAGCGGTTGCCAGGCATCGGAGGCTAGACGGAGGGTCGGGTAGCGGGAGGGGCGCGGCGGCGGTCTCGCGGAGAGTGGGCGCGGTGTTGGAGATGCGCGGGCTGGTCCACGGGCCGGTCTGGAGGTGAGGTTGCGGGTTCCTCGAGGGCTCCGTGGGCCAGCACCATATGGCGGACGGTCTACCCCGGCGCCGACACCGAGACGGTCGAGCGCTTGGTGGCCGAGCCGCTCGAGGAACATCTTGAAACAGGATCCCGCGCGCGTTTAGGTGAAATGAAGTGTGGAAAAGCCCGGATGGAGGAGTAGGGCGGGCGGTAGGAGAGGGCGGGCGGCATTCATGGTGAGCAGGTTGAACTCGACCATCTCGTTGGGATCGGGGCGGGCCGCCCCCGGATCCAGCCGCCACTCGCTGAGCATGATCACGAAGTCCCGGTCGACGCGGTAGGCCGGGCTCGGCCGCCGCGGGTGTACGACGATCATGCCCATCATCCCCATCGCCATCTGCGTCATCTCGTCGTGATGCGAGTGGTACATGAACGTGCCGGACTGCCGCAGCGTGAACTCGTACAGATACGTCTCGCCGGGGCGGATCGCTCGCTGGTTGAGTCCGCCGACGCCATCCATCCCGTTGGGGAGGAAGATGCCGTGCCAATGCGCCGTCGTCGGGCGTTTAGGTGAAATGAAGTGTGGAAAAGCCCGGATGGAGGAGTAGGGCGGGCGGTAGGAGAGGGCGGGCGGTGCGCGGGGAGCTACAACCGGATGTCGAGCAAAGCAGGGCTCAGGGAGAGCAGAGCGATTTCAGGGGAAAACGCGCGGCCACAGGGGACCGCAGACGCACGGAGTCCAACTCGCCGGCACGCCGAGACGAGCGCGGTGCGAAACGACGCGCTGGTGGAGCGAGACTCGGTGGGCTGCGGGCGATGGCGAGAACAGCAGCAGTTGTCCGACAGGAGGGGCTCGCGGCGGCGGCCGAGCACCGCGGAGCTCGGCGGCAATCTCCTGCGGTGTGGTGACGGCCCGAGTGACGCGCATGGGCCCGCTGCAGCGGGAGCAGAGCGAGATGTCGACGCGGAAGACGCGGGCGAGGAGCGTCATCCAGGGCAGGCGAGAAGGGGCAGCATCGCGGAGCTGAGCGTGGAGCAAGGTGGTGATGGCGGGGAGCTCGAGCTGGCCGCGAGGGATGAAGAGGGACAGCTGCTTGGGCGCGGGTTCGGGCTCGTCGGCACGAGGCACGACGGCGGAGCGCAGCTTGTGGTGGGCCGAGAGCACGCCGTAGTACAGGACGGTGTGGGCTCGCGGCGGCGGGACCAGGGCACACAGCCGGGCGAGAAAGGTGTCGGGGGTCATCTGGGCGAAGGTGGCCCCGAAGCGATTGGGCTTCTTGAAGTGCACCCGAACCTGTCCGTCGGGGGTGCGCTGTACGGCACCCAGAGCGAAGGGCGGGCGCAGGAGATAGCGGCACACCCGCTCGAGGCGCTTGCGGTCGCGCCCGTCGACGGTGACCGCGGCGTGCAGCTGCATGCCGAAGCCACGGACGAGCATCGGCGATGCTGGCGGCGCCACCGAACTCAATACTCTTCGCACGCGCGGAGTCTCGCACGCGTACACGCAGGCGGGCGCGTCTAAGGCTTGCTCGACGTGGCTGGAGGCGCCGCGACGTACTCTCCAGCCTCAAGCTTCGCCAACCACTGATCGACGTTTTGGATCCGGATGTGTTCGGGCCCGAGTTGCTTGGCGTAGATCCCTCGGGCCCGCTCGAGCGCGACGCGGGCTTCCGCAGACCGGCCGGCCTTGAACTCAACCTGCCCCAGCGCCGAGAGCAGGTTCGCGAAGTCCATGCTCTCCTCTCGCCCCGCCGCTTCGAGATCCTTGCGCGCTTTGTCCAGCAGCGCGCGCGCATCCGAGAGGCGCTGCGGTTGGTCGCCGAGCATCTGAGAGTAGTTGAGCACGGTGACTAGGCGCGCGGCAGGCTCGAGGGGACGCACAAGAACCTGCTCATACAGGGCCTCTGCCTCTTCGTAGCGCCCTACGTAGCGATAGGCCGTGGCGAGCTTTCCCTCAAAGGACCCAAGCACGCCCGGGTCGTGGGGGTAGTACTGCCTCGCGCGGCGCAGCGCCTCCTCGAAACGCTCGACGGCCTGCTCGAAGTCGTCCAGCCAAATCGAGACCTGGCCAATCTCTCCCAGGGCGAAGATCAGCGCCTGCGGATGCTCGGGCGCCTCGAGGATGCTTCGGTACAGCGCGTCGGACAGCTCGCGCGCCTCCTGCAGGGCGCCTGCACGCGCGAGCGCCGATACCAGGAAGCTGCGCGTCTCCACGAGGTCGTTGGGGTCGGCGCCGATGCTCGCTTGGATCGCCGCGGCGCTGCTGTCCCAGCGACGGGCGTCGTCCACCCTGCCGAGGACGGATGAGACGATCGTGCAGCGTTGCGCGGCCCGGTACGCGATCCAGTCCGCACCGCCCTCGACCGCCACGGAGTAGGCATTGCCACACTGTACGGACGCGGTCTCGACATCTCCGTTCCGGTAGGCGTCCAACGCCACCGCAAGCTGCACCGTGGCAAGCGTCGGGCGATGCCCCGTCTTGCGAGCCCGGTCGATCATGCTGTCGCTCTCCTGAGCGTGGTCTGAGCGGTCGGCCTCGGAGCGCGCCCAGGTCTGCAAGGTCTCGATCTCGAGGCGGAGATCGGGATCGGAGGGCAGAGGCTGCAGCCGTGCCATGGCCGCGTCCTCGCACTCGGCGACGTCGGGAAAGAGGTGAAGCCGCTTCACGAAGCGTTCGGCGCTCTCGGCCGCTTCGGCGCCGCGCGTAAGCTGGTCGGTGGCCGAGCGACGGACGCTGCGCAGGCACACGGCCCGGGCATCGGCTTGTGCCGCGTCCCCCTCGCATGAGGCCGACCAGGCGGCGACCCACTGCGCCCGAAAGTCATCGAGGGCCAGGACCGCCACCTCCCGAAGCGCGGAAGGAGTGGCCGTCTGGCCGAGCGCGGAGGCGAGCGCCCGCTGCTGCGTGTTGGACTCGAACTCGAAAGACTCAAGCTCCGCTGCGCACTCGTCCGGGGCCGCTGTCCCGGGCCACATCAGCGCGGCGACGCCGGTCGCAAACGCGGCTGCGACGACCCCCGCAACCCGGGCAACCCGACGCCGTCGATGGACCCGGCGCAATGCGGCCACGAAGTCCTGCATCGACGGCCAGCGCTGGTGGGGATCGGCGGCGAGGCCCCGCGCGACGACCGAGTACACGCGCGAGGGAACCTCGGAGTCCGGCGGCGCCAGTGGAGGGCCTTGTGCTTTGGCCCGAGCAAGCTCCGAGCCGTCGGCTCCCGCAAACGCTCGTTGTCCGTAGAGCCCCTCGTAGAGCGAACACGCGAACGCGAAGATGTCCGCGGCAGGCGTGACCGGCCCACCCTCGTGCTGCTCGGGCGCCATGTATGAAGGCGTCCCCACGGCGACGCCCGAGCGGGTGAGCGTGGCATCGACGGAGCCACCGATCTCCGTCGAAGGATCTCGCTCGGCGCCTGCGCTGGGGCGGGCGAGGCCGAAGTCCGCGACGCGGATGCGCCCGTTTCCGACCAACACGTTGCCCGGCTTGAAGTCTCGGTGCACGAGGCCTTCGCGGTGAGCCGCGGCGAGCCCTGCCCCGGCCTGCTCAAACGCCTCGACGATCGCTCTCCATCCGGGCCGAGGCTCGCGGCGCAGCCACGCTCGCAAGTCGCCGCCTTCGACGTACTCCATGACGATGAACGGCGGGCGCGCATCCACATCCACATCGAAGACGGCAGCGACGTTGGGGTGCGTAATCTGAGCGACGGCCCGAGCCTCGCGCCGCATTCTGGAAAGCGAAGCGCGGTCCCCAACCCCGGTGAGGATCTTGACCGCCACGCCCCGATCGAGCTCGCGGTCCCGGCCCAGCCAAACCACACCCATGCCGCCTTCGCCGAGCTTTCGCTCCAAGACGTAGCGACCGGCGAACACCGTGCCCGCCGAAACCACGGGCATCGAGCCCGAGGCGATGGCGCGCTGAACCTCGCCGATAATGCCGGACTCACCGCCCTGGGCTGGCAGCGTGAGTTCGTCCAGTGCGTCCAAAAACGCCTGCTCGCGCGGCCTGGAATCCGGGTGCACCGGATGAAGAGATTATCACGGGCCCATCCTCGTGAAGTTGAAGTCCGGCCCGCCCGCCCCGTGTGTCAGAAAAAATAAATCTCGATTTGCTGACACGCCAGGGCCGGAGACCGGACTCCATCCCCGATGAAGACACCCCATATCCTTCTCGTTGTCGCCGTCAACGCTGTCCTGGCCTGCGAACCCGGCGAGACGGTGGCGGAGGGCGGCACTTCGGGAGCCGTGTCCACGGGCGCCGCATCCACGGGCGCCGAAACCGCTGAAGCCTCGACCGGCGAGGACACCAGCGTGGCCTCGAGCTCGACCGGCGAGGACGCAGCAGACGAGTCCACCGGTGGCGATCCTCCCACGGAGGCCGGCCGTTCCTGCGAAGGTCTGGAGACCCAGTGCGCCGGCGAATCGTGCTGCATCAGCATCGCGATGCCCGGCGGTGTGTTCGCGCTTGGCCGCGGCGAAAGTGGCAACGACGCGTGCCCAAGTCAGGTGTCGTGCCCCATCCGTGAGCAGCCCGAGCACGACGTCGAACTCGACGGCTTCGCGCTCGACAAGTACCCCGTCACCGTGGGTCGCTTCCGTGCCTTTGTCGACGCTTGGGACAATGAGAACTGGCGTCCCAGCGTCGGCGAGGGCGCGCATCCAGGGATCGCCGGAAGCGGGTGGCAAGCCGCGTGGAGCGACCGGCTGCCCGGCGGACTCACCGACACCCTCGAGTTCGGCACCTGGACCGACACGCCCGACAACTTGGAGGACTACCCGATCACGTCGGTGAGCTGGTACCAGGCCCAAGCGTTCTGCACCTGGGACGGGGGACGGCTCCCGACCGAGGCCGAGTGGGAGTACGCCGCGGCGGGTGGCGACGAAGACCGCCTCTACCCTTGGGGCGGAGCGCAGCCGGACGAAACACGCGCGGTGTTCTTCTCGGCCAACTGGGAGCTCTCGTCTGTCGGCACCAAGCCCGCCGGAGCCGGACGCTGGGGACATATCGATCTCGCGGGAAACACCCAAGAGTGGGCCTTCGACTGCTACGACGAGGACTTCTACGCGAGCGCAGCAGCCTCGATGCCCAACCCGGCGAACGTTCCCGCCGACGCCGACATCCCCTGCCCGGCGGACAGCGAGATCTTCGACGACTGGCGCGCCGTTCGAGGCAACGGCCTGGACTCTCCAGGCGCTCTGCGGGGTGCCTCGCGCGACTTCTTCGTCGGGACCGAGTCGTACAGCAGCCGCGGCTTTCGGTGCGCACGCAACGAGTGAGCGGGGTTCAGTCCGTGCCGAAGCCGGGCAGCGCCTTGCCTTCGCTCAGCGCCTCAAACTGCTCGCGAAGCTGAACCCGCGCCCGGCGTAGGCGCGTGCGGACCCCCGCGGCCGACAACCCCACCGCCTGGCCAATCTCCTCGGAGGAGAGCTTCTTCCAGTAGCGAAGCTCGAGCGCGATCTGGAAGTCTATCGGCAACGTCGCCAGTGCCCGATTGATCAGCGCCTGCGTCTGCTCGCGGTCGATCTTCTGCGTGGGCGTTGTGACCATGGCGGCGAGCGAGATACGGGACATCATCTCCTCGCCCTTGAGCAGCCCGCGACCCTCGAAGTGTCGCAGCAGCTGTTTGCGCGCGATGCCAAACATCAACGCTCGGAACGAGCGCACCTCCTCGACCCGTGCCGTCATGCACGCGAGGAACGTGCGCTGGGTGAGATCGTCCGCGACCTCGGGAACCTTGTTCGAGAAGAAGCGCCTCACCGCCCCCGCGTACCGAACCGCGAGCTCGTTGCCGGCCTCACCATCGCCTTCGCGCCAGGCACGGAAGAGGGTCTCGTCGGACGCTTCGCTCAAGGCTGGGACTCTATCGCGGAGTGCAGTCTCGCCGCAGACCGAAGTCAGGCCCGCTACGCACCGGGCGCGTCGGCGACGGCGCCTTCGTCCACTGGCGGCCTGCGTCCAGCTCGGCTTGCCGCTGCGTGCAGTCGGACCCTCGCCGCGCGAGCCCCCGCCGGCCTCGCCGATGCTCGTCCGCGGCTTCGGCATGCAGCTGCACGCGGCCGTCACCGTCGACGGCCGCGACCGCAAGCGTCTGGAGCGTGTGTGCCGCTATCTTCTGCGCCCGCCCTTCGCCCTCGATGCCGTCCAGCGCACCCCTGACGGGCAAGTGCGGGTGCACTTCAAGAAGCCCAACCGGTTCGGGGCCACTTTCGCCCAGATGACCCCCGACACCTTTCTCGCCCGGCTGTGTGCGCTCGTCCCTCCGCCGCGGGCCCACACCGTCCTGTACTACGGCGTGCTCTCGGCCCACCACGCCCTGCGCTCCGCCGTCGTGCCGCGCACTGACGAACCCGAGCCCGAGCCCAAGCAGCTCTCGCTCTTCATCCCTCGCGGACAGCTCGAGCTGCCCGCCATCACCACCTTGCTCGACGCTCAGCTCCGCGATGCTGCCCCTTCTCGGGTGCCGTGGATGAAGCTCCTCGCCCGCGTCTTCCGCATCGACATCTGCGTCTGCTCCCGCTGCAGCGGGCCCATGCGCGTCACTCGGGCCGTCACCACTGCGCAGGACATCGCGGCCGAGCTCCGCGGTGCTCGGCCGCCGCCTCGAGCCGCTCCGCTCGGACAACTGCTGCTGTTCTCGGCTCCGCCCGCTGCCCACTAAGCCTCCCTCGACGAGCGCGTCGCTTCCCACCGCGCTCGTCTCGGCGTGCCTGGATGGCGGACTCGGTCCCCTGTGCCGGCCTGTTTTCCCGTGAAATGGCTCCGCTCTCACGGCTCAGCTTCGCTCGACACCGGGTTGCAGCTCCCCGGCGCACCCACGCGCACCAGCCGCGCTCTCCCGCCCCCCGCCGTACTCCTCCATCCCGGCTTTTTCCCAGTTCATTTCGCTTAAACGCGCGCATCGTCCAACGTCATCTGCCAGGGCTGGTCGTCGCCGAAGTCCGGTGGGAACAGGGCGCGCCACCAGTCGGTCACGCCGCCGAACTCGTGAACTCCGGTCATGCGCCGAAGCTCGCCTGAGTTGGACGGGGATGCACGACGGCGGAAGAGTGCGATCGGATCTTCCTTCCGAACCGCGGCTCGGTAGAGCTCGCCGCACGTTCGGTAAAGGTCATCACACCACGCAGCGGCTGCGGGCTCGAGGGTCCATGCGGAGTTCAGATTCGCCATCGTCTCGGGGTCGATCACGTCCTTGCTCGGCTTGAACTCCGCCAGCGCGGCTGGTCGCGGGTATCGCCACGCTGTCCGCAGGCCGGCGTCCCCGTCGACCAACTCGGGCATGGGCCACTGCACGAACTCGATCGGCGGAGCTGCGCCGCCCTGCTCGACGAACAGGGCGTAGATCGCGTCGTGGAGTTGGACGACTGGCGTCACGAGCCCCGGGACGGACCGGGACGGTGGGGGCCGGACCCATCTTGGAGGGTCCGGCGGTGTCAACAGAAGCCCACCGGTTCGGCGAAGAAGTAGAAACCTCCCGCGCTGCCGTCCTCTCGTTTCATGCGCATCAGATAGGTTCCCTCTTCGAGACACGTGTTTCTGCCGTCGTAGGAGACTTGAGCAGTTGAGGCATCGTCATCGAAGCACGATGTCCCGCATTGGATGAGCGAGACGTGCGTATCGCCCTCGCCCGGCGGTTCGGGGACGATCGTGAGGTTGTAGAGCCCGCGCGACGGCACAGTGAACGTCTCGTAGCGCCAGCGTGAACCCGAGCGCGAGCCAAGGGTCCCTTCATCGTCACACGCGAGCGAGAAATCGTACTCGACCGTGGGCGCCCCCAAGCCCACGATTGGGAGAGCGAAGCGAGGGGGGGCGTCACAGAACGGTTCCTCGCTGCGAAAGATCTGTGGATCGCATTCGGGGTAGTTGTCGGTGAAGTCCGACACGAGATCCTCCAGCGAGGCACCGAGTTGGTTCTCAACCGCCGCTTCAAACGCGGTTGGGCTCATTTCTCGCGGACTCGCAGCGGCGAGGGCGACAAGCTCCTCGATGCCAAACTCCGCGACGAGATACGAGACGAACCGACCCAGCCGCCCATAGTCGGCGCCCTCCGCGTCCGTGGCGAGCAGTGCATCAAGTGTTCCGTCGGCCGACACATCCCGCGTCCGACCATCACCAAAGTAGACAGCGATGCCTTCCTCAAGTGGTGGGAACGACCACTCGCGCACACCATGAACAACCTCATGCTCGCTGACTGGCTCTAGTGAGAAGACAGCGTTCGCGTTCTCGACGGCGCACGCCAGAGGACCCGGGCAATAGTCCAGGTAGCGATCATCTGGAATCCAAGAGAAGTCGACGACCGTGTCCGTCCTGAAGACCGACTTAATGTAGCCGGCTTTCGCGTCTTGGGCGGCGAAAGAGCCGACGCAGACCTCCTCCGGCGGCTCGAACGTCCGGTATCGGAGGTGCTCTCCCTCGAAGACGATCGGGGGTGGCGGTGGCCTGTCCTCGCACGCTGGCGCGAACAGGCCGACGACGATGAGAGCCCGCTTCAAGGCGCCCACGTCATGCTCGCCACATCGACTTCCCACCTCTGGCCGAGCAGGTCGTTGTACGTGAGCCGGAAGGGCTTGTTGACCAGGCAAGACTCCGTGGTCGACGAACACCCCTTGCTGCCCGGTCTTCGGAGGTAGAACTCGATCGCGGTGCTGTTTGTCGTGGTGACGTAGTCGCTTTCATCGTCGACGACGCCGCCGAGCGCAAACAACCCATCTCCGCTCGGGAGAACGAAGTACCGTCCGTCTTCGGCGACGACGTGTTGCCCGACGAGTTTGAGTTCGAAGCTCCGGACCTTGCTGGAGAGAGTCGAGGTACCAACCTCCGTCGAAGCCGCCTCGACCATCGACCATCCATCCAAGATGAGCTCGGTGGCCCCTGCTCGAAATCCGACCCAGGAACCAGTGCTCGCGTTCGCCGTCCCGCTGATCACTTCGCCGTTCCATTTCGGTCCGGATACGTCGATACCGACGGCATTCGTGGCGAACCCCGTTACAGTGGTCGGATCGAGCTCAGAAAAGGGCGGCAGCACGCCTTCGTTGTCCACAGGCCCTTCGCACGACACCAACGGTTCTTGATGGTACGTCCAGATGACCGAATCGTTGAGCTTGGAACTCAGTGAGACGCTGAAGTTGCCAATGGAGGTCCCGAGCACACTGCTTGACCATGTTTGCCCGGGTTCCCACGCTGGGTGGTCATAGAAAACGTCGAAGGCCGGCGAGCAGTAGTCAGCGCCTTGCAGGTCGTCGGACCCGGCCCAGAAGTGCTCGTAGCAGGCTTGACGGTTGTTTTTGAACCACATCTCCGCTTCCTCGATGACGCCGACACCGTTGAACGTGTTGTCGTGGGCGAAGTCTGCTAGCGCCGCTGGAATGCCGTTGCAGATGTGCTGGATGAGGTCGCTGTAGCAGGCTTTGTGGTGGGGAAGTGCGCACGTGTCATCACCCGGCGCCCATCCGGGCACATCGGTCACGTCGGTGCAGCAGGCCGCCACGAGCGGCTTTTCGTACGTGCTGTCGTTTACGCTCGAGACGGCTCCGAGGCTGAAGATGTACGGCTGACTGCCGCCTGCGAGAGAGTTGAAGTCGAACTCAAAAACGATGTCGTATTCCGCGCTGCACCATTGGGCGACCCCGTCTTGAATCGTCGTGTCGTCCCGGAGGGCACATTCGACTGGGCCGTCACCGATCAGCCCGTCTCCATCGGTGTCAGTCTCGTCCATGATGATTCCCGGTGCTTCGGTCGAGCACGCGACCATCAGCGTCAGCAGGAGCGTTGGTAGGGAAACTCTCGTTCGGTTCATGCCGGAAGTCCTTTCGCCCTTGCTGGGGGGGCATGGAGACCGTAGCCCAGGCGATCTGCTAGGCGCCAGCAGATGGTGCGTTTAGCGTTTAAGCGAAATGAAGTGTGAAAAAGCCGGGATGGAGGAGTACGGCAAGCGGCAGGAGAGAGCGGCAGGAGCGCCGGGGAGCTGCAGGCGGGTGTCGAGCGAAGCTGAGCCGGTGAGAGCCGAGCCATTTCAGGGGAAAACACGCTGCGACAGGGGACGGCGGCCGCACCGAGTGCAACTCTCAGGCTCTCAGGCACGCCGAGACGAGCGCGGTGCGAAAGCGACGCGCTCGTAGAGCGAGACTCAGTGGGCTGCGGGCGGAGCCGAGAAGAGCAGGAGTTGTCCGACAGGAGAGGCCCGAGGCGGCGGCCGAGCAGCCGCCGCGCCGCCGCGCCAGCGCACGCAGCCACACCACGTCCCCCGCCTCGATCCCCGCCCCTTGCTCGGTCTGCTGCATTGTGGCTGCGGAGGGGATCATGCCGCCGGAGTCCCTGCGTCCTCGCACCGTTCGCAGATGGAAATGCCCAACCGCTGTCGACGCTCACGGCCTCGAGCCAGGCCAGATCTCACTCGACCTTGCGCCGTCGACCTCCATGCCGTCATCACCAGCGCCCGGGAGCGCGACCCCGGCAGCACGGCCTGCGGGCGACCCAGAAGCACAGGATGTCGTTGCCGGGGTAGAGTTTGGCCCGGTGGCCCCCGCGGGGGTTGGGCGGAAGCGGTGGCTCGGGAGCTTCGTCGCTCAGCGAGAGTCCGCTGGGGGTGAGACGGCGCCTCTTGGTCTCGTTCAGGACGAAGGTGCGCTCGTAGCTGGGTACGAATGCACCGTCCTCTTGGATGCGTCTTCGCTCGCGCGTAGGACTCTCTGTCGGAGGAACACTGCCGAAACTGCCGAGGCGTGGCCAGTGATGCTGTCGGCCGGCCCGTCCTTGGGCCACGTGGCGACCCACGAGCCGCGCAACCGCTTTCGAACGTGGCGTTGCGCGAGTGGCCCGGTACGCGCATCAGCAGCGGCGCGAAGTGGCCAGCTGTCATGCTCAGGCGCGGTACGTTCCACGGACCACCCAGGACAGCGACGCCCTCGCCCTTGTGCGCGCGCACTGGCCTGCGTTCCGCGAGCGGCTCAAGGAGCGCGCGGGCTCGCTGCCGGGATTCGTGCGGGACGAGCTCGAAGCGTTCATCACCTGCGGAGACTTCGAGTACGGCTTCTTGGTGGCGCAGTGCCGCCGCTGCGGCGACAGCCTGCGTGTCCCGTTCGCCTGCAAGAGCCGGGGCATCTGCCCCTCGTGCATGGGCCGGCGCTGCGTGCAGTCGGACCCTCGCCGCGCGAGCCCCCGCCGGCCTCGCCGATGCTCGTCCGCGGCTTCGGCATGCAGCTGCACGCGGCCGTCACCGTCGACGGCCGCGACCGCAAGCGTCTGGAGCGTGTGTGCCGCTATCTTCTGCGCCCGCCCTTCGCCCTCGATGCCGTCCAGCGCACCCCTGACGGGCAAGTGCGGGTGCACTTCAAGAAGCCCAACCGGTTCGGGGCCACTTTCGCCCAGATGACCCCCGACACCTTTCTCGCCCGGCTGTGTGCGCTCGTCCCTCCGCCGCGGGCCCACACCGTCCTGTACTACGGCGTGCTCTCGGCCCACCACGCCCTGCGCTCCGCCGTCGCGCCGCGCACTGACGAACCCGAGCCCGAGCCCAAGCAGCTCTCGCTCTTCATCCCTCGCGGACAGCTCGAGCTGCCCGCCATCACCACCTTGCTCGACGCTCAGCTCCGCGATGCTGCCCCTTCTCGGGTGCCGTGGATGAAGCTCCTCGCCCGCGTCTTCCGCATCGACATCTGCGTCTGCTCCCGCTGCAGCGGGCCCATGCGCGTCACTCGGGCCGTCACCACTGCGCAGGACATCGCGGCCGAGCTCCGCGGTGCTCGGCCGCCGCCTCGAGCCGCTCCGCTCGGACAACTGCTGCTGTTCTCGGCTCCGCCCGCTGCCCACTAAGCCTCCCTCGACGAGCGCGTCGCTTCCCACCGCGCTCGTCTCGGCGTGCCTGGATGGCGGACTCGGTCCCCTGTGCCGGCCTGTTTTCCCGTGAAATGGCTCCGCTCTCACGGCTCAGCTTCGCTCGACACCGGGTTGCAGCTCCCCGGCGCACCCACGCGCACCAGCCGCGCTCTCCCGCCCCCCGCCGTACTCCTCCATCCCGGCTTTTTCCCAGTTCATTTCGCTTAAACGCCGGTACCGCCCGTCCCGGTCGTGGTCGCACCCGAGCTGCCACTCCCGCCAGCTCCGCAGATCCCCTCGCTCACAACCTCGACGCCAGCGCACTCGGTTGCGACCGCCTCGCATTCGTAGGTGTTGCCGTCCGCTCCACAGACGAACGCACCTGACTCGAATCCGCACGGGCCGTAGGAGGGCTGAATCCATCCCGCCTCTTCGGCCGTGAGTCCATGCGCGCTCAACCACGCGCCCACCGAGGGGTGGTCGAGGTCGGCGACAAAGTCGTAGTTCTCGTAGGTCGCGATCTCCCGCGCCATCTGCTCGGCGCCGGTCTCCATCATCAAGTGTCCGACGGCGCACGCGGTGCCCTCGTCGTCGATGAAGTGGGGTACGAGGCGATCGGAGAACGTCTTGTTCTTCGGAAACACGCCGGCGAGCCGGTACGTGTGGAGGATGTCGAGCACCTCCTCGCGCGCCGCTCGTTGCTCCTCGCTCAGCGTGCTCAGACCCTCTGCCCGAAGCGTCCGCTCGACCGTCTCGAGGTGTCGCTGAATGCGAAGGACCTCGGCCCGAGCAGGTGTGCCTGCGTCAGCGGCAGCGACAGGAGCGGGGTCGTAGTGCCGAGGAGCGGCCGGGTTTAGTGCAAGAGCAAGGCCCAAAAAGATCATGTTTGAAAAGCTGACACAGGTCAGTGTCGAGCGCCACCTCGGTCAGGCTAGGGCCGCTCGCATCAAGCGTGAACTCCACGCTCGCCGGCATTGCGTCCGCGTCCGTCAGCTCGATCGTCACACCCACGCTGACCACGATAGTGCTGCGCGCTCCATCTGGGAAAGGCTGACCTCGTGGTCGAAGGCAGGGTAGACACCCTGACCCTTACGGCCAGGCAGGCACGGCCCTGGAGGACGGATTTTCCCCAGAATGGCAGTTTCCCGCTAACCGTCTCCGGCCTCGATGGTCAGGTGCGTCAACAAGCACTTCGCCGGATCGGTCGTGCATGCGTCGCCGCGCAATGTCGCAAGTGTACGGACGAGGACATCGCTGCGAATGTCGTCCGATGCCGAGACGACGGCTCGGATCGAGGAGAACATGTCGCGATGTTCGGCTGCCGCTCGTGCCAACGCCGTGAAGTCGTAGGAGGCGAGACCGTGCTTTCCGGAGAGGGCGGGGATGAGGCTCCCGGACTCGAGCCCTCCTACGCTGAATCCCTCCGGAAGCACCCTGACCTCGAGCGCTGCTCCGCGTCCTGGAGCTGCAGGGAAGAAGGGCGGTGATAGGCGAAGCGCACCTCGTTTCCCCGATCCAGTCTCGGCGACCAGCTCGTAGGCGCGGAACCCGGCCTTTCCCGACGTGTACAGAGCGTCGACGAGGGTGCTGAAGCGCGTACTCGCGTCGGCATGGATGGCGATGCGTCGATCGGCCTCGGGTGCGTCTCGGGCTTGCCGCTCGGAGAGCTGCTCGTACAGCGGGAGCACGAGGTGTCCCTTCCTCAAGGAGGGCTCAATCTCTCCGTCGACGACGCGTGCGAGCTGCATGGATTCGAACCGAAGCGCCTCCGGGCCCAACTCGACGCCGGGGATCTCGGACAGACCGGGAAGCTCACCGAGTACCTTGGGCAGGTTCGTCCCGCCCTTGCGGAGCTGCTCGATGGGCGCCGCTCGGTACGAGCCGATCGGGCCGACGTTGATGGTGGTGCAGCTCGGCCCGATGGTGATCTCGCTGTCGGGATCGTCGGTCCAGCCCGAGGCTCCGCGTGTGCCGTCGCTGTTGATGATCCACACCCGTCTGTGGTCGCTGACCGTGACCGGCAGGCTGCGGCCGGTCTCAAAGGACTGTACGGAGAGTTCATCGGCCGGCCCGTCTTCTCCGGCGATCGCGTAGCGAACGGTCTCGCCGCAGCGGTTCGAGAGCACCGCCTCGATGCCCTCACCGGTTTGGTTGACCATGGCAGTGGCCTCGACCTCCGGCTCGGAATCAGGTGCCGTCAACAGGTTCATCGTGAGCCCGGCGGCCATGAAGGCAGCGATGCCCATCGCGGTGTTTCGTCGATTGAACCCCGAGTTCGAAGATGGCACCGCGGGCACGGGCCGCAGATGGCTCGCGACCTCTCGCATCGAATGGAACCGTGCCTGAGGGTCGGTCTTCAGGCCGCGCTCGATGACCGCCTTTGCCGCATCGATCTCATGGGGCGCGAGGTCCGGGGGAGGCTGGCCCTCGAACAGCTCGGCCGTGCCGCCGAGCACCGCGCGGGCCAGGTCCGCGACGGTCTCACCGGCGAAGGGACGGGTGCCCCAGATCGCCTCGTGCAGGACGATGCAGAACGCGAACTGGTCCGCCCGCGCGTCGACACGCGCGCCCTCGAACTGCTCGGGCGCCATGTAGCCCGGCGTCCCCGCCAGCATACCGGTGCGGGTGATCGCGGGCTCGAGCGCACGCTGCTCGGCCGGCTCGCCTTCGACCTCCTGGAGCAGCGGAGCGCCCGGGGTGCGGGCCATCCCGAAATCGAGCACGCGCACGCGGCCGTCGTCGCCGACGATGACGTTGTCGGGCTTGAAGTCGCGGTGCACGATGCCCGCGTCGTGGGCTGCCTGTAGGCCCTCGGCAGCCTGCACGAACACCTCGAGCACACGCAGCCCATCGGGTGCCTGCAGCCAGGCCCCGAGCGTCCGGCCCTGCACCAGCTCCATCGCCACGAAGAGTTGGTCGTCCTCGGTGCCGACCTCGTGCACGGTCACCACGTTGGGGTGCGAGAGCTTGGCGAGCGCCTTCGCCTCGATCGTCATGCGCGCCCGGTGAATCTCGTCGCTGCGATGCAGGAGCTTCACGGCGACCTCGCGGTCGAGCGCGGGGTCGACAGCCCGGTAGACCGCGCCCATCGCCCCGGACCCAATCCACCCCGTGACCTCGTAGCGCCCGACGGTGAGCGTCTCGCCCGGGTCGCCGAACATCTGGGCCCGAAGCTGCGCCCTGCGGAAGCGCTCCCCCAGCGGTGCTTTGCCGCCGTAGTGCGTCGCGAGCAGCCCGAGCTCGGACTCTGCGCGGGGGTTGTCGCTATCGAGGGTGGGCATGTCCTGGGCCATCATCGCTCGGGTCTGTCGCGGGGCGGGTCGGAGCAATTGGAAAAAGTTGGCCGGGATCACGATACAGTGGGTTCGTTGAGCGAGCAGCGCACCGACGAGGAGCTCCTCGAGGCCTGGGCGGGCGGGGAGATCCCCGCGGGCGCCCAGCTCTTCGATCGCCACTTCGGGGCCCTGTCGCGCTTCTTCCGCAACAAGGCGGGCGATGCCGCTGACGACCTCATCCAGCACACCCTGCTGGCCTGTCTCGAGGCCCGCGCGCGGTTCGAGGGCAAATCATCGTTCCGCACGTTTCTGTTCGCGATCGCCCGCAACGTCTTGTACTCGCACTACCGCGGACGCAGCGCGGAGCCGCCCGACTTCAGCGTCAGCAGCATCGCCGAGATTGCGCCCTCGGCGACCAGCATCCTCGCCGCGGCCGGTCGCCAGCGCTCGCTGCTGGAGGCACTGCGCAGCGTGCCCCTGCAGTTCCAGGTCGTGCTCGAGCTGTCGTTCTGGGAGCGGCTGACTGCGGCCGAGATCGGGGAGGTCGTCGGGGCGCCCGAGGGCACCGTGCGCACCCGGCTGCGCAGGGCCAAAGAGTTGGTGGCCAAGGAGCTGCGCAGGCTCGAGAACCTGGGGATCCCGCTCGAGACGACGATTCATCAGCTCGACGACTGGGCTGCGGCCGTGCGCAAGGCGCTCTGAGTCGAGCGAAGCTGAACCGGGGAGAGCCGAGCAAGTTCAGGGAAGAGCACGCGGCCGAACTGATGTCGGTTGTCCACGCCGCCAGATTGGCGCCTCACCCTGCTTCGACCGTGACCACGACGTTGCCCCGCTTGCGCCCGGTATCCACATTCGAATGTTTCTGGCCCGTTACCGCCGGCCCCATCCGCGCGAGAGTCGATGACCGAGCACGCCCGTTGCTGCGGGTGATGCGGTCTCGGCGACGCCGCCAGGAGCGAAGAAGACGAGTGCGACGTCGTGTCGGGTTTTGCCACGGGCAACCCAGGGTTGACCCGGCGCCCTGCTCACCTATGCTTGGGCCGATGGCGCGCTGGATGTGGGTGTTGACGTGGCTGACCGGGTGCTCGGTGCCGACCGCCGTCGGCAACATTCCGGCCGACCTCCAGGCCGGCGCCTCGGGCTCGGCGTCGGGCGAGTCCAGCGACTCGGGCGAGCTCAGTCCGATCACGAGCTCGACCACCGAAGGGGAGGTCGAGGACGCGTCTTCGACCGGCGTCCCAGGCCGCCCTGCCCCGACGATGACCGCGTTCGCGATCCGCCGCGGCGACGTCCCAAAGCCCGACGGGGACCGGCGCGGACTCGGGGGCGACATCGGACACCGGCGTCGACCTCGACGATGATGATCTGCTGGTCACCGTCGCCTTCTCGGGCCAAACCTGCGAAGACCCGTCCACCGACATCCGCTGCGGGATCTGGGAGGTGAACTTCGCGCTCTCCGTCGAGCAGCAGGTCCCGGGCACCTACCCCAGCGAAGCGGTGAACGCCTTCTTCTACGAGAACGGCCCCGACCGGGGCGGCGGCGACTGCTTCGGTGGCGGCGGTACCCTCGAGTCGTCGGTCGTCGTCGAGTTGATCGACGGCACGAGCCTTCAGATCCGCTTCGAAGGCGACACGATCGGGCCCGATGCCGTCGAGATCGACGGCTTGAGCACCCCCGTCCCCCGCTGCTGAACGCCACGACGGGGGCGGATTGCCCCCCCACGTTCACGTTCCGCTCACGAATCGATGGGCGCATGGGGAGTCGAAACCCATGTGACCAGGATTGGAGCGCTTGTCGGTTCGGTGTTGGCGGTGGGCCTGGCGACCACGGCCACCGCTGCGGTCGCGAAGAAGCACGGGTTCGCGCTCGATGATCTGCGCAACCTGAAGCGCACGCTCCGCGGCGCGCCCACGCCGGTCACCATCTACCTGCATCGCGGCGGCGGCCGGGTCCTCGCGGGTGAGGACGACCCAGCCCAGGCCCGCTCTGGCGTGCTGCGAAGAAGCGGCGTCGCCGTGCTCGACGTGCCCGCCTACCGAGGCAGCGACGCCCAGTGGAAGCAGTTCGTCGGGTGCATGGAGAGCCAGTTTCGCGCCTTCGACGTGACGGTCGTCGACGAGCGCCCCGCCGGGAACGGCTACGTCAACGTGATGGTGGGTGGCGCGCCCGACATGCTGGGCCTCGAGCCGACCGTCGGCGGCGTGGCGCCCTATACCGGCCAGGTGATGCCCTCCTCGGTCGTCTTCGTGTTCCAGACCCCGCACCGCACCACCGGGGCGCTGTGCGACACGGCCGCGCACGAAGTGGGGCACACCATGGGCCTGGACCACTCCCGAACCTGCGGCGACGTGATGAGCTACGAGTCGTGCGGCACCAACACGTTTCAGAACGTGGTGGGACGCTGCGGCGAATGGGACGCGCGTCCGTGCGCCGACGGGTCCGGCGTCCAGAACTCGTGGGCCAAGCTGGCGAGTCTCGTCGGGCGCAGCGACGAGGCCGGAACGGTCGCGACGACCCCGGTCCGCCGGACTCCGGCCCCTCCGACCGCCGCATCGCTCGGCGTCACCGTCGGCCCCGCCCGCGCCCACTCGACCTACGAGGTGACCGTCGACGCCCGCGACCCGGACGGCATCGCGAGCGTCGAGCTCGTCTGGTACGACCAGCGAGCGCGCAGGCTGACCTGCGGCGAGTCCAACGCCGCTCGCCCCTTCTCCTGCGTACGCCGGGGTAGTCGGTACACGTTTCGGATCCCCGTACGCACGGGCACCTACAAGTTCGTCGCCCGCTTCACGGACGGCACCGGCGCGGTGAAGCGCACCGTTGCATACCAGGCCACGTTCCGATGAACCGGGGGTCGAAGCGGGTCGTTCACCCTCAAGAAGGCCTCCAGCCGGACGATGTCCCGCACATGTCCACCCAACTCACGGAGCTCTCGCACCCCCTTGCCGCCGCACCCGCCGTGGCCGAGAAGGCCGCGAGGACGGGAGTCTGGACGATTCGCCCCGACCAGGCCCTGCGCTGGGCGAACGTCTCACCACTCCCCGCCCCCCGACCTCTGCCCCAAGACACGAGCCTGCGCGTCCTCCACGCCCTGGGCGTCACCACGATGGTGCTCGTGGCCGGTCTACTCGGTGGCGTGGGCGCTTGGGCCCTCACGCCCTGATCGGGACCCGCGCAGGGCGTACACTCGTCCCCGGTGGGTCTGATCAAGACACGCCCGGACGTCTCCCTCTACGCCCCGCGGCTCATCGATGCCGGTCGAGAAACGACCGCGCGCGTGGTCTTGCGCTGCCGAGCGCCCCTGCCCGTCACCGCCGTCGTCGTCGAGTTCATTGGCGAGGAGAGCTGGTACACGCAGAGCCAGTACGGACGTCACGGAGAGACCTCGGTGTTCTTCCGCTCGACCTCCCGACCGCTGAGCAAGGGCGAGCTCTCCGAGGGTGAGCACGCATTCGACGTCCGGTTTCGATTTCCACCGACCGTGCCCAACAGCTATCGGGGCCGACACGTCGAGGTGAGCTACACGGCCCGCGTACACGTGGACATTCCGTGGTGGCCCGCGGCGAAGGCCCGCTTCGTCCTCAACGTGCGGGGGGCGGTTCCACCCAGGCCCACCAACACGCGCAGGCAAGTGTTCGTCTCGGCGCTCGAGGGCCCACACACCGGAATGCCCTACTTCGAGCTCTCGCTGAGTTCACACGAGCTGGAGCCCGGCGGACGGGTGCGAGGATCGGTCGCGCTCGCGGGCGTGGATGCATCCAACTACGAGCAGCTGCAAGCCACGCTGTGGGCCGTGGAGCGCGTGACGGGATTTCTCGGCTCGGTCGAGCACTTCGTCCGCGTCGCCCAATGGAACCTTGAGATCTCTCCGGACGGTGAGGACAACCCCGATGTTGTCCCGCTCAACCTCCGGCTGCCCGCCAACCTCGCGGTCGGGTTCGAGCACCGCCGCGTCGCCTTGTCGTGGAGACTCCAAGTCGAGGCCGTCATCGCCTGGACGACCGACCCGAGCATGATGGTGCCGGTCTACGTGCGCCATCGCAGGCCCGGAGAAGAAGAGATCGAAGCCGTGCCGCCGGCCGTCGGGTCCCGCCGACAGCAGCTGGTCTGGCGCGAAGCGAGCCGGCGCAGCGGCTTCGACTTCGCCGAGGCCGCGCTGCGTCGAACCGTGGGCAAGACCGAGGTGCGCCTGTATCCCGAGTCGCGGCGGACCGGCTCCTGGGTCGTCGGGGAGATCTACTACGTCGATCTGGGCTTGGGACTCGCCTGGAGGGGTGGCCATCTCCGGGCTCGCGAGCGGCGTCAGCTCGAGGTGCTGCAGGCAGCCCTGGGCGACGGATTGAGTGACCTGCACATTCTCGACATCGACGACACCCGCATGCGCTTCGACCAGCGAGGCGATCGCAACGTTGCTCCGCTCGTTCGGTTCGCCGAGAAGCTCCACGAGATTGCGCTGTCCATCGAGGATGCGCGCGCCCAGCTGCCTCCGCCGGAGTCTCTCGAGCACCAGCTCGACTCCTGGAGAGACGCTGCCCACCGATTGGGCGCAGAACTGCATGTCGGATCATTTGCGCTCTGTGCAGAGTGGGATGGGCACCGGGTCGAGGTCCGAACCCGCTTCAAGCCCACCGGGCAACCCGACCACACCGCGATCGACGTCCTGGCTCCCGAGCTGATCGGGCGAGAGCATCGACAGGTCTGGCACGCGACATCGGGCACTCCCCCTCCGGGCGAGCTGCCTGCGAGCGTCCAGGTCGTTCAGGTCCGCTTAAACGCACGAACTTAGACATGACTACCAACACTCAGAACGAAGTCCGTGGGCTGGTAAAGCGAGCGCGACGCTTTTTGAAAAAGCGCGAACCGCGCAAAGCGGTGGTCGCGCTGCGAGAAGCGGTCGCACTCGACCCGAGCGCGCCTCGTTTCACCCAGTTCGGTGTGTTGCTCGTCAAAGTGGGCAAGCAGCGCGAGGCCATCGACGCGTTCAAGCAAGCGCTGTTTCGCTTTCGCACCGCCGGCGAGCGCGGCAAAGCGCGCACCGTGGCCCGACTGATTCTCGCGATCGACCCTGCCGAGCCAAGCGCCCGTCGCGCAGCCTGAGCTCGGTTCGGTGCCCGGTCCGAGGCCGCGCGCAGCTCCCGGCCCGATGCCGCGCACGCGTCGCTCGAAGCGCTCAGTGCACGGTCTGGAGAGGGAGGCCGTCGCCCCGAATCGCGATCCGGGCGCGCCGCAGCGCCACTTCGTACGCACGCTGCGCGCGTGGATCGACGCGTGGGTCGACGATGCCCCAGCGCACCGTCTTCTCGAGCGCGCTCTTGTGCATGTTGAGCTTGGCCATGGTGCGCTCGGTGCAATCGTAGTGCGGCACGAGCGGGGCTGAGATGCCGGGCAAGGCAGCGCCGAGCACACGCTCGCAGCGCGCACGGGCAAGGTCTGCGGTGGCGAGTGCGTCGAGGAGTCGGCCGCTGTCTTCGTAGGCGCGCGCGAGCTGATGGGCCACCGCCGGCTGCTCGAGCAGCACCGGCTCCGCAGCGCGCACCGTGACGATGGCCGCCGGCGACGACTACAGCCCGCCCTCGCAGGCGTTCTACTTTCGCCAGGACGCCTGGTCACACTTCAACGGCTCGCGCCTGGTCGCCCCGGTCCGCCCCGACGTCGACCGCGACATCCTCCGGCGGTTCCCGGCCCGGCCGACCAACGTGCCCGAGATCCCCCCGCAGGAGCTCCACACCGAGATCCACGCCGACGTCGTGCTCCTGGCCAAGCACGCCCAGCCGTTCGCGCTCGAGTCGGCGATCTCGATGAAGCCCGAGGCCAACCCCAACCCGGCCCGGTTCCTGCGCGCGTACTCGTTCGTGTCGCTCGCGCCCGACTTCGAGTACGAGCAGCTGCTCGGGCGCAAGCCCGGCGACGCGGCTTGGACCGACGCGCAGTGGCAGTTCTACACCCAGACCCCCGCCGACGACCGCTACCGGGACCTCGCCCAAGAGCTGATCGCCGAGCTCCCGGACCACGTCGCCGACGACCCCTTCGCCCGGGCCCTGACCATCAAGCTGTGGATGGACAAGGAGCTGACCTACTCGACCGCCGAGCGGCACGCGGGCGTGGCCGAGCCGACCGCGGACTTCCTGTTCGGCAACCGCATCGGCTACTGCGTCCACTTCGCCCACGCGGCGGTCTACATGTGGCGCAGCCTGGGGATCCCGGCGCGGGTCGGGACCGGCTACCACGTGACCGAGGACCAGCGCCGGGGCTCGACCATCGTCATCCGGGGCGGGGACGCCCACGCCTGGCCCGAGCTGTACCTCGAGGGCGTCGGCTGGGTGATCCTCGACATCTCGGCCCAGCAGAACCTCGACCCGCCCGGGACCCCGCTCGACGAGGACCTGTCCGAGCTGCTCGGCGAGATGGCCCGCAACGAGGGCGACGAGCAGGGCGAGGGCGAGGACACCCCGGTCGAGCGGCGCAACTTCGGCCGCGACCTCGCGTTCGGGTTCCTGTTCGCGCTCGTCGGCGTGCTGGTGTTCCTGTACCTGGCCAAGGGCTGGCGCCGGCTGGCGCCGCGCTTCGCCAAGCCCGAGGCCCTGCCCCGCGTCGGCTATCGCGCGGCCCTCGACATGCTCAGCGACGTCGGCATCACCCGCCGCTACGGCGAGACCCGCGAGGCGTTCGCCCGGCGGGTGGCCAAGCAGGTCCCGAGCCTCGCGGCGATGACCTCGATGCACGTCGCGGCCAAGTTCGGCGATCCCCGCGTGCCCCTGGCCGAGCGGCCCGAGTTCGACCGCAAGCAGTGGGACCGCCAGCTCGCCGGCGTCCGCGGGGAGCTGCCCCTGTCGATCAAGCTGTGGCGGCGGATCCTCGGCGCCGTCGATCCGAGCACCGTGCTCCGGGCCCGCTGAGTGACCCACCACGTCCACGCTGCGCTCCCCGGTCCGTCCCCCTTCCCCACTCTTCTCCTCGCCTGCCCGCCTCCCCGAGCCTCCATGCCTAGCCCGACCCTCCCTGGCCACCAGCCCGCCGCCGCCGACGACATCCTCGACGGCGCTGATCCCAGCCGCGAAGGCATCCAGAGTGACTTCGAGCAGAGCCTCCACGTCACCCACACCCTCGCGCCGCCGATCACCACCCTCGAGGAGGCCTACGGGGTCGTCCAGCGGGTCCGCGATCGCCTGCGCCTGGCCGTGCGCGGGCGCGACAACGAGATCGAGCTGATCATCATCGCCCTGCTCGCCGATGGCCACGCGCTGCTCGAGGACTACCCGGGCTCGGGCAAGACCACGCTGGCCAAGGCGCTCGGCGACTGCATCATCGACGACCAGCCCAACGACGACATCGTCACGATCCGGCGCATCCAGTTCACCCCGGATCTGCTGCCCAGCGACGTCGCCGGCACGACGATCTTCGACCCCAACACCAACCGCTTCTTCTTTCGGCCCGGGCCGATCTTCGCCCACGTGGTCCTCGCCGACGAGATCAACCGGACCTCGCCCAAGGTCCAGTCGGCCCTGCTCGAGGCGATGGCCGAGAAGCAGACCACGGTCGACAACCGGACCCGCAAGCTCGACGAGCTGTTCTTCGTGCTCGCGGCCCAGAACCCCCTCGACCTGGCCGGGACCTTCCCGCTGCCCAGCGCCCAGCTCGATCGCTTCTTGTTCAAGATCATCATGAAGCACATCGATCGGGCCTCGGAGCTGGAGGTGCTCGCGAGCATCCGCAGCCGCCGCGACGGGGCCGGCAAGGAGCTCCCGCGGGTGACCCGGACCGAGGTCATCGACGCGCGCCGGGTCGTCGAGGATCAGGTGTTCGTCCACGAAGCGGTCCGCGAGGCCCTCGTCGACATCGCCAACGCGACCCGCAACCACGAGCAGGTCCTGCAGGGGGTCTCGACTCGGGCCCTGGTCCTGATGATCCCCGCGCTCCAGGCCCGCGCGGTCACCCAGCAGCGCAACTACGTCAGCGCCGACGACATCGAGGCCCTCAGCACCCTCGTGTTCGGCCACCGGCTCGAGCTCGCGCCCGGAGGCGAGAGCACCGACGCGGTCATCCGCGAGTGCAGCACCGACGCGCTCGAGCGCTTGGCCCGGATCACCCTGCACCGCTAGCCCCGGCTCCGCTCCCCCGCCCCGCGCGTCCCCACCCGAAACCGACGACGCCCACCCCCAGCCCCCAGCCCGCGGACGCCGTCCGCCTCCGCGCCGGCCGCATCTCGGTCGCCGTGGCGCTCGGGTTCGTGGTCATCGGGGTCCTGCGCTTCGCGACCGACACCCTCCAGGAGTCGGACCCCGACTACTGGCGGGCCCTGGCTGGGACCCCCCTGCGCTACCTGGTCCGGGCCCCGAGCGACGGCACCGTGCTCGGGGATCTCAACGCGCAGTTCTTCAAGCTGCTCTCGATCCCCTCGCTGCTGTGCGGGCTGTGGCTGACTCGCCGCTTCGGCGCGGGCTCGCTGGCGACCAAGGCGACGGAGTTTCGGGACCCGGTCGTGCGCTCGGTCTGGATCGGCGCCAGCTTGCTGGGCTTCACCATGATCGAGCTGGAGAAGCAGTTTCACATGTTCGGCATGGCCACCCTGCTGCTCGAAGGCGAGCGCTCGTGGCTCAACCATGTCACCCACCTCGCCAGCGCCGTGCTCGCGTGGTTCTTGACCGGGGCGCTGCGGTTCGAGCCGCTGCGCCAGTCCCAGATCGATCTCGAGCGCGAGCTCGACGGGTCACCGCCGTCATCACGACCGTAGCGGTCACGGCCGGCCCAGCGCCGTGTTCTGGAACGCCGCGATCTGCCAAACGCCGCCCTCGCGCACGAGCACGAGGGTGTTGTAGGCCGAGAGCCCGCCCGGAGGCCCGCCTGGCACCTCGAGATCCCAGCGGACGTGGGCGACAGCCACGTCTGGGCGTAGCCAGCGAAGGTCTTGGAGCCCGCTGTGGATGCGGCTGTCTCGGTAGGGGCCGTCGAACAGGGCCTGGTGGTCTTCGGCGATCACGTCGCGTCCGATGCGGTGGGATCCATCGACGACGACGTAGTCCGCATCGACCGCGAACGGCCCCGCAAATTGCGCGCCGCTGCCCGCGTTCCAGCCCTGCTCGAGTTCCAGGACCAGCATCTCGATCGCGTCACGGTCCGCGGGCGAGGGGGATGACGGTCGGCTCGCTTTGAGAGCGCAGCCGAGCAGCAGAGCGCTCGTGACGACGAGCGCGGGGAGGATGAAGAGGACGCGATCGAGCATGGAAGCCTCCGGGTTGGGGCACCGACACGGCACCTGGCCAGGGACGAGTACCCGCGCCGGCGATAACCATCCAATCATAGTTGCGCAGCCATCCATCACTTCGGATGATGAATGAGCATGGAGCTCCGGCACCTCCACACCTTCATCGCCCTCGCCGAAGAGCTGCACTTCGGTCGGGCCGCCGCGCGCCTGCACGTCGTCCAGCCTGCCGTCAGTCAAACGCTCAAACACCTCGAGGCGGAGGTCGGTGCGCGCCTGCTCGAGCGTAGCAGCCGACGTGTGAGCCTGACCCCCGCGGGCCAAGGCTTTCTCGAGCACGCCCGGCGGGCGCTGGCGGAGGTCGACCACGCAGTGGCCAGCGCACGGCGGCTCGCGGCGGGCGAACAAGGGTCGCTGACCTTGCGCTTCACGGCCATGAGCGCCCTGACGGTGCTGCCGCGCGCGCTGGCTCGATATCGAGACCGCTATCCAGCGGTCGACGTGCAGCTGCAGCAGGGCGGCACCGAGGACACCCTCGAAGCGCTACGACACGGACGCTGCGACCTGGGCTTCACCGCGCTCCCGGACCCGGTGCCGGGCTTGTCCAGCGAACCGATCAGCGACGATCGACTGGTGGCCGTGCTTCCCCTCGGGCATCGGCTCGAGCGTCGGCGAAGCGTGCGATTCGCCGAGTTGGCGGCCGATCCCGTGGTCGCGCTGCCTCGCCACGCGGAGCCTGGCATCCACGAACGCCACCGGGCGGCGTGCGCCGTGGTCGGTGCAACGCCGCGCGTGGCGTTGGAGGTCGACACCGTCGAGGGACTCGTCGCGTTCGTCGCGACCGGGCTCGGGGTCGCGTTCCTCCCGGAGACGGTCCGGCGGCTGCGACCCATGGGCGTTTGCATCGTCCCCGTCACCCCGTCGGAGCCTGCGCGGGTGTTCGTCGTCTGGCCGGCCGCGGCCACGGTGACGTCGATGCGCTTCCTCGAGGTCTTGCGCAGCGAGCGAGACCAATCTGACGGGCCCCACCTTGTCCGCGGCAAGACTCGCCCGCGCTCGCCATAGCCCCTTGGAATTCTCGTTGTATTCTCGACCGGGCGAGCCCACCCTCGCACCACGTCGATGAGGATCAACCGCCAGACCGCCCTGCTCAGCGTCGCAGGAACACTGCCGAAACTGCCGAGGCGTGGCCAGTGATGCTGTCGGCCGGCCCGTCCTTGGGCCACGTGGCGACCCACGAGCCGCGCAACCGCTTTCGAACGTGGCGTTGCGCGAGTGGCCCGGTACGCGCATCAGCAGCGGCGCGAAGTGGCCAGCTGTCATGCTCAGGCGCGGTACGTTCCACGGACCACCCAGGACAGCGACGCCCTCGCCCTTGTGCGCGCGCACTGGCCTGCGTTCCGCGAGCGGCTCAAGGAGCGCGCGGGCTCGCTGCCGGGATTCGTGCGGGACGAGCTCGAAGCGTTCATCACCTGCGGAGACTTCGAGTACGGCTTCTTGGTGGCGCAGTGCCGCCGCTGCGGCGACAGCCTGCGTGTCCCGTTCGCCTGCAAGAGCCGGGGCATCTGCCCCTCGTGCATGGGCCGGCGCATGGCCGAGACCGCCGCGCTCCTGGTCGAGCACCGCTTGTCTGAGGTTCCGTGGCGGCAGTGGGTGCTGAGCTTCGAGGGCCCGATGGCGGTGCGGCTGGGCTACGACCGGCGGCTGCTCGGGCGCGTGTGTCAGCGGTTTGCCAAGCGGGTGATGCAGACGCTGCGGCGTCAGAGCAAGCGGGAGCATGGGCTGCGCAGCGGCAGCAAGCTGCACCCCGGGGTGCTCATCGTGGTGCAGCGCTTTCGCAGTGACCTGGGTTTGTTCGTGCATCTGCATGCGCTGGTCACCGATGGCTGCTTCGAGGCGCCGGCGTTGGACGACGATGCGGCGGTGTTCATGCCCGCGATAGGCCTCGGCGAGCAGGACCTGTTGCGGACGCTGCAGCGGCTGGACGCCGACTTGGTCGAGCACCTCGAGGACGGGGGCGATGATGGCGAGCCAGTCGACGAGGCGCTCGTGGCCTGCGTCCAGCTCGGCTTGCCGCTGCGTGCAGTCGGACCCTCGCCGCGCGAGCCCCCGCCGGCCTCGCCGATGCTCGTCCGCGGCTTCGGCATGCAGCTGCACGCGGCCGTCACCGTCGACGGCCGCGACCGCAAGCGTCTGGAGCGTGTGTGCCGCTATCTTCTGCGCCCGCCCTTCGCCCTCGATGCCGTCCAGCGCACCCCTGACGGGCGAGTGCGGGTGCACTTCAAGAAGCCCAACCGGTTCGGGGCCACTTTCGCCCAGATGACCCCCGACACCTTTCTCGCCCGGCTGTGTGCGCTCGTCCCTCCGCCGCGGGCCCACACCGTCCTGTACTACGGCGTGCTCTCGGCCCACCACGCCCTGCGCTCCGCCGTCGTGCCGCGCACTGACGAACCCGAGCCCGAGCCCAAGCAGCTCTCGCTCTTCATCCCTCGCGGACAGCTCGAGCTGCCCGCCATCACCACCTTGCTCGACGCTCAGCTCCGCGATGCTGCCCCTTCTCGGGTGCCGTGGATGAAGCTCCTCGCCCGCGTCTTCCGCATCGACATCTGCGTCTGCTCCCGCTGCAGCGGGCCCATGCGCGTCACTCGGGCCGTCACCACTGCGCAGGACATCGCGGCCGAGCTCCGCGGTGCTCGGCCGCCGCCTCGAGCCGCTCCGCTCGGACAACTGCTGCTGTTCTCGGCTCCGCCCGCTGCCCACTAAGCCTCCCTCGACGAGCGCGTCGCTTCCCACCGCGCTCGTCTCGGCGTGCCTGGATGGCGGACTCGGTCCCCTGTGCCGGCCTGTTTTCCCGTGAAATGGCTCCGCTCTCACGGCTCAGCTTCGCTCGACACCGGGTTGCAGCTCCCCGGCGCACCCACGCGCACCAGCCGCGCTCTCCCGCCCCCCGCCGTACTCCTCCATCCCGGCTTTTTCCCAGTTCATTTCGCTTAAGCGCGGCCGAATGCACCAGTGGCTGGGCGAGCACCCGGTGCCCACCGAGTTTCCCGTGGGAGACGAGCAGCGCGTGGTCGCGACCGTTGATGTGTTCGAGAGCGTCCTGGCCAACCTTCGCCAGCGTCGTATCCGAGGGACCGCTGAGGATCCCTTTCGCCATGGGGTGGATGCAGTCACAAGACAAGATGTCACGGTGTGGTCCGCGCCCGTGCCGGCAAGGCATCCCAAGTCGGCGGCGCCCGCCCTGCGAGCCTGAAACCACGGCAGCGCCGCGATGGCACGTGGCTTGCGACGGGAGTCGGCATGCAGGCGTCTCCGTGGTTCCTCGAGTTGATCGGTCGTTCGCCGCGGTGGCATCGAACCGCGTGGCTGGTCGGTCTGCTGGCCTTGTCGCTGGGGACCGGCTGGGCGTTGGCGATTTGTGCCGACTCCGGCGGCCTCGATCGCCGGGAGCGCACCGGAAGGGTGTTGATCCAGCTTCGGCAGAGCATCCAAATGGCCCGTTTGAGCGCCGGTCCGCATGCGGGCTGCCCGGAAGCGCTCGCCGCAGCAACCGTTGGAGGTGTGCTCGAACACAGCATGGATGGCTGGAATCAACCGGTCCAGATCCGGTGCTATGCAGACACGCTCGTGCTGCGATCGGACGCGTACGACCCTTCAGACCCCTTCGACGACGTGGTGCTGGTCGCGCCGATGGCCGCTGCGACCAGCCAAGAAGTCAGCCTGACCGAGGGGTAGCGTCAAATGCGCTAAAAAAGGACTTGTGGGTCGGTGCTGGTGTGGGCAGGATGTCGCGCGCCTGAACTGCCTTTTCGGGCCAGCCTGACTATGGGAAACGAGGACGCAATTGAGTTCGACGGTATGATCAAGGAGGTCCTCAGCGGAGGAACCTTCAAAGTGGATGTGGGCGAAGGCCACACCGTGATGCTGCTGTTCTCGGCTCCGCCCGCTGCCCACTAAGCCTCCCTCGACGAGCGCGTCGCTTCCCACCGCGCTCGTCTCGGCGTGCCTGGATGGCGGACTCGGTGGGCGGTCCCTGTGCCGGCCTGTTTTCCCGTGAAATGGCTCCGCTCTCACGGCTCAGCTTCGCTCGACACCGGGTTGCAGCTCCCCGGCGCACCCACGCGCACCAGCCGCGCTCTCCCGCCCCCCGCCGTACTCCTCCATCCCGGCTTTTTCCCAGTTCATTTCGCTTAAGCGCTGAGCCGCCGTTCGGGTTGACGCGATCGCGCGGGAACTTTCCGAGCTCCGCCTCAACGCCCACCTGCTCCTTCAGGAATTTTTTGTCTTCGAGTGCGGCGATGTTGCAGAGCACCTGCGCGGCGAACGCCTCGTGGATCTCCCAGAGGCCGATGTCGGAGTAGCGCAGCTTCTGGCGCGCGAGCATGCGCGGGATGGCGTAAGCGGGCGCCATCAAGAGCCCCTCCTCTTCGATGTCCACGGCGCCAAACTCCCAGTCGATGAGTTTGACGCGCGGCACGTCCTCGGGGATGGCCTTTAAGCCCTCATCGCTTGCCACCCAGAGCCCGGCGGCGCCGTCAGTGAGCGGGGAGGAGTTCCCGGCGGTCAGCGTGCCATTGCCGCTCTCGCGATCAAAGGCCGCGCGCAGCGAGCCGAGCTTCTCCATGGAGGTTCCCTCGCGTGGGAAGGCATCCTGAGAGGTCCCATCGACCGTGATGAGCAGGTCGTCAAAGAAGCCCTCGTTGCGCGCCTTGACCGAGCGCACGTGGCTCTCATAGGCGATCTCATCCTGCGCCTCGCGCGCGATGTTCCAGCGCTTGGCCATCTCCTGGCAATGCTCGCCCATGCTCTTATTGGTGACGCGGTTCTTCACGCTCGGCACATAGAGGCCGACCTCGCGCAGCGAGATGTCGGCCAAACGCTTCAAGCGATCCTCGGGCTTTCTGGCTTGCGAGAGGCGCCTGAGCCAGTCGGAGAGCCCCTGCGTCAGACCGATCTGCACGCGGCTCATGCTCTCCACGCCGCCCACCAATGCGAGCTCCTTTCCGCCTCGCCCGAGCTGCCCGGCCGCCTCAAGCGCGGCTGCCATGCTCGTTGAGCAGGCCATGACCGTTGAGAAGGAGGGGACGGTGGGGTCAAGCCCGGCATCAAGCCAGATCTCGCGGGCGATGTTGCTGTAGGTGAGGTTTGGGGCAAGCGTATGATGCTTTATGACGCATCGCGTCAATTTGAGCAGCACGCCGTCAACCTAAGCACCCGGCAGAGCAAGCGCAAGATGTCCTTGACTCAATCTTTTGTGTAAGCTCTGCGCAGAGATCCCATCCACGCGGAGTCTCCTTAGGCTCTCTGCACCCCGAGGACGCCCCATGCCCGCTCGCATCTTGAAAAGCGCCTGCTTCCTGGCTGCGCTGGCGCTCCTGCAGTGCGCCTCACCCAAGGGCTCTTATCTCAAAGATCTCGGTAGCGCGCCGAGCGCCGAGGAGATCCGTGAGCACCTTGGCGCTCAGCATATTTACCTGGCTCCCGACGTGGACGCGCAGGTCATCTGGCGCGAGCTGAATGTGCAAGCGCGGCAGGCCAGCGCGCATGCAGAGGCCATGGCGGTGTGTGAGGGGGTGAACATGCGCCGCGGCCGCGACGCGTGCACCCGGCATGAGGAGTGCACCGCGCGCATTGAGCCCTCCTGTGACATGTGCCAGGGCGGCCCGGTCGTGTGTGTGCCAAGAGAGACGCCGCAGCAGGATGCTTATTATAAGGAGCGCACGCTCAAGGAGTGCATCCGGACCGAGGGAGCCACATGGCGCATCCTCGCCGTGGAGGGTGCCGCTCAGCCGACCTATCAACACTGCTCGTGCGGTGAGGATGCGCGCGCGATCGAGGCGTTTGTGAGAGATGGGCAGATCTTTGAGAGCAAGGAGCTTGGCGCGTGCGCCAGCGAGCGCGCGCACTGCGAGGCAAAGGGCGGGACGTTTATGGGGCCGCAGCTGCTCTCGGTCATGAGCAAGCAAGAACATGAAGCGCGCGGGATTGCGCTGCGGCAAGGGGTCGATGCTGCCGTCGGGTGTGATGGCCTCTCCTACTCCCCTGATGGCAGCGGTGAGGTGTTTCATCCTCGCAAGGATCTCTCCACGGGGGAGTGCGTGGTGTATCGCTTTGCCGGAAGAACCTATGACCTGATGCGGGGTCAGGAAGAGAAAAGGGAGAGGATCGCCTACCGCATGACGCAGTGCGAGATGCGTTGAGTCACGATTCTTCCTGCGCCTCTGTGGGAGCTTTTGGCTGAGCGAGCGCGCTCACGACCACGCCAGCGGCGAAGAACCCGGCCGTGCCGGTCACGAATGTGGCGCTACCAAAGCCGGAGGTGCAGTCGAGCTTGAAGGCGCTCGCGCTGGGCGCCTGCTCGCTCACGCTCCCATCAGGCATCGGGTAGACAGCGCGCTCGCGGCTAAAGATGCACGCGATGCCCCACTCCCCCTTATCAGGAAAGCCGTGCTGCTTTCTGAGCGTGCGGCGCACATTGCGCAGCAGCCCATCAGATCCGGAGCGGCTCAGGTCATCAATCACAAGCTTTGTGGGATCGACCCTGCCACCGGCGCCCCCCACGACCACCACCGGCACGCCGCGCGCCTTGCATGTGGCGATAAGCAGGCTCTTGTTGGCCTGATGATCAATGGCATCGACGAGGTAATCATAGCGTGCACAAAAGATCTCATCGACCGTCTCTGGGGTAAAGAAATCGTGGATGAGGTGGATGTGGCAGGCGGGGTTGATCGCGCGGGCGCGCTCGGCCATGACCTCGATCTTCTGGCGGCCAAGCGTGTCCTGGGTGGTGTGGAGCTGTCGGTTGGTGTTGTTGACGCAGATGTCATCAATGTCCACCAGCGTCAGGCGCCCCACGCCTGAGCGAGCCAGCGCCCAGAACGTCGGCGGGTCCTGGTATCCGACCTACCCCCAGATCTCGAACCACGATGACACCCCGATCGCGGACACCGACTCGATCATCGAGTAGACGCCCGGCCTACCCGCGCGCATCCAAGAAGTCCTGGCACCCCTCCACGGTGATCGTGCCCGTCGCGTACGTGCACACGATACGGCCCTCGTCGTCCACCGCCTGACAGAAGCTCGTCTGCGGCAGCCTCCACTCGCACGCGACGACGCAGCTGTCGTCTGCGTAGAGCACCTCGATATCCCCGATCATCCCCTCCACCAAGACACCGCCGTCGAGCTCCGTGACGGTGGGTGGGTCCGCGTCGGGGACGTCGACGTCCCCGACCACCAAGCGCTTCAGACCCCCGCCCAGGCACTGCGCCTCGGCGAAGAGATCCACGCAGGAGGACCCATCCGATGCAGCATCGGTGTCCGTCTCCGAGACGCCATCCACCGTCCCCTCGGCCGGTTCTTGACAGCCCAACAACGACAGTAGGCTCAACGCTGCGGTCCTTCGCATCCTCCAACCGTAGCAGCCCCTCGCGGTGCGCGAGGTCGCATTCGCCGCCGCTTGTTTGCTGGTGCCCAGTCGCGTCGCGAGCAGCGCATCGTTTGATTGAAAGGCAGCCTGCGCGTTGCGGCGTGCGCGTTGCGTGATAGTTCGCTGTCGAGGCCTCGCCCCCAGGCCCACGAAAGGAACCCACCATGATGCTCTCCCGCACACGCGCCCTCCTCGCCTTTGGTGCGCTGACCCTCGCTTCGGCGTGCCACAACAACGATGCCCCGACGCAGCCGCCCAGCGGCGAGATCATGCCCGACGGGGATGACGAGTCCGTTTCCGCGGAAGAGGTCGAACCCGGGGACGACGACGGCGCCACCACGGAGGAACTCGGTCCTGCCGAGCTCGAGGTCGCTCAACCCGGACGCGTCAACCAGCCCAACTGAGAGAGGGAGCAGCGATCTGTGCCGTCGACGACCTCCGCGATTGACAGCCTCGAGTCGACCCTCTGCCGGGCGTCACGGTCAACTCCTTGGAGTTCGCCGTGTCCGTAGCCCGAGTCCCCGAGATCACCTCCCTGTCTCCCGAAAGCTTCGACCACGCGGTCACCAATGGCATCGCGCGCGCCACCAAGACGCTCTCACGGCTCAGCTTCGCTCGACACCGGGTTGCAGCTCCCCGGCGCACCCCCGCGCACCAGCCGCGCTCTCCCGCCCCCCGCCGTACTCCTCCATCCCGGCTTTTTCCCAGTTCATTTCGCTTAAACGCGTGATGAACGCCGACGCTGAATGAAAGTCGAAAGCTCGGCGCTTGGTGACGCGGGCCTTGCCGTTGAGCCCTTCGACGCGGCCATTGTTGAGGCGGTTGCGAACGTAGGCGGCGTTTAGGCGAAATGAAGTGGGAAAAGCTGGGATGGAGGAGTACGCCGGGGGGCCTGAGATGGCGGCGGGAGCGCAGGGGAGCGCCGGGGAGCAGCAGCGGGGTGTAGAGCGAAGCTGAGCCAGCGAGAGCCGAGCCATTTCAGGGGAAAATGCGCGACCCCAGAGGACCGCAGACGCACGGAGTCCACTCGCAGGCACGCCGAGACGAGCGCGGTGCGAAACGACGCGCTGGTGGAGCGAGACTCAGGGGGCTGCGGGCAATAGCGAGAACAGGCCTGCCGGTGGGCGAAGGCGGAGTGTAGGCGGCAGCCGTTCTCGCGAGCTGCCTATCGATGAGCTTCGATGAAGCTCATCGATGCTGTCCTGAAACCGAAAGACGAAGGGATCATTGCAGGTCGCCACCGCGATCGCGGTGCTCGGCGGCTCCGACGGATGTGGTCCGGACGTAGCCGGACGGCCGCAGACTTCGGACGTTGGTTGGCAACGGTTGCAACGCCCATCCCGATCCTGCGCCATGCGTCGGCCTTGAAACGGAATAGAGGGCCAGGCATGGTTCATCAAGCCGCCCTAGGAGCCCGTTGACTACCCTTTTCGAGAAACTGGACGGTGGACTCACCGGGATTCGTCTCTACGGAATCGCGCCGCCGAAGCTAGCGTCCGAGGCCGAGCGGCTGCGTGAGATCGCGGCTCAACAGGTCGCCCGACTTCGCATGCTCGCGCCCGACGGCTTGGTCGTCTACGACATCCAGGACGAGCCGGGACGCAGCGGCCAGGCCCGCCCGTTCCCGTTCCTGCCCACCGTCGACGCGGACGCTTACGCGTACGATGCGTTGGCGGATCTCGCGATTCCGAAGATCGTGTACCGATGCGTGGGGGCGCATCCACGCGAGGTGTTCTCGCGCTGGACCGACACGGTGCGTCCCAATCTCAGGGGGGCAGAGCGCCATGGAGCGCGGCGGCATCTGCTCGGCGCAGGGGACCGGCATACGCCTGCCAACGAGCCGATGTCGCGCTGGGCGTGCCCGAAGGCTTCGACGTCGGAGGAGTTCAGGTCGCCCGGGGCCGTAGGCGCACCTTGACGCCGGTGTCCGGGGCCATGGTGATGTTGCGGCGTACAGGCTTGGGGGGCTCGGCGTCGAGCAGCTCGACATCGAACTCGGCGACGAGCGTGGCGAGGGCGATGCGGAGCTCGAAGTCCGCAAAGGCGGCGCCGATGCATCGCCGATGGCCGCCACCGTAGGGCAAGTACTCGCTGGGCTTGTAGCTGCGCTCTGCAAAACGCTCGGGCTTGAAGGCCTCGGGCTCGGGATAGATCTCCGGGTCGGCGTGCACGAGCGTGATGACGGCCGCGACGGTGTGTCCCGCGGGGATCTCCGTCCCACCAAGCACCAGAGGCTTGCGCAAGGTCCGGAGTGCCTCGGTGAGGATCGGCCGAAGGCGAAGCGTCTCCCTGACCGCGTTGTCGACCGACTTCAGCTTGGCGAGCTCAACCCCGCTCGCCTCCGGTCCCAAGGCGTCGACGTCCGCACGAATGCCCGCCGCAACGTCGGGATGGCGGTGCACCAGGTCGGTCGCCCACGCCAGGGCCAACGCCGTGGTCTCGTGGCCCGCCGTGACGATCGTGCGGAGCTCGTCTTTGATGTGCTTGTCCGACATTGCCGACCCATCGTCGTAGCGGGCCTCGAGCATCATGCTGAGGATGTCCTCGCGCGGCTCGTCCGCGGCGCGCACCCGCTCGAGGTGTGCATCCATCGTCGCCTCGAGGGCCTCGAACGCGCGACGGAACCTTGCGAACGGCCCCAGGCCCCCAAACTCGCGCTGAAGGAAGGGCGCGAACATGAACGATGGATGGACCGCGTCGAGCACCGAGACGATCGTTTCGCTGAAGTGGTCCAGCGTCTTCTCGTCGACCACGCCGAAGACCGCCCTCAGGATCACCTCCAACGTCAGGGCCTGCGTCACATCTGAGAATTTCACGGCCTCGCCACACGCTGTCCGCATGTGGCTTCGGGCCGCGTCGCGCATGACCTCCGCATAGGCACGCATGCGCTTGCCGTGAAAGGGCGGCATGAGCAGCTTTCGCTCGGCGCGATGCGCATCGCCTTTCATCAACAACAGCGACTCTGACCCCAGGAGCGGAGCGATCGCGTCCGCGCCGAAGGGGTCGTAGTGCGACGGATCGGCCGCGAAGATCTCCTTGATGAGCTCGGGTCGCCCCGTCAGCACGATCCTCCCATTGACCGCGTGAACCACAAAGGGGTCTCCGTAGCGCGCCTTCCACCGCGGGAAGTACTCGCCGGGATTCGTCAGCAGTCGATAGGTCGAAAGCAGCTTCGTGCGTGGTCCGGTCAGCTCCATGTTCACAGGATGCGCCCGCCTCAGGATCGCTCCAGCGACCCCAGACGCCAAACGAGTGACCGATCACGCCTCGCGGAACTGTTGGGGGGTCTGGCCGGTCCACTTGCGGAAGCTTCGGTAGAACGGCCGGGGGTCGGCGTAGCCGAGCATGAACGCGACCTCGGCGATCGACAGCTCGGAGCGTTTCAGCAGCGTCTCCGCCCGTTCTCGGCGGACGCGCTCGAGCTCGGCCGAGAACGAGGTTCCCAGATCCTTGAGCCCGCGCTGCAATGAACGCGTGCTCATGCCGATCTCGCGCGCAACCGCCGGCTGGTCGATGCGACCGGCGAGCAGCCCGGCGTCGATCTGATCGCGCAAGCGTACATCGAGAGACGAAGACGCGCTGCCCGTTCGTGGCTCGAGAACCGCGTCGGCGTGACGCACCAAGTACGCGCCGATCCGCGGGTCGGCGCCCTTGATCGGCCGCTCGAGCACGGCCGTCTCGAACGTGGCCCCCGTGTAGGGCGCGTCGAATCGAACGGGCGCGCCGAGGTCGGCGTAGACCTCGGCGGCATGGCGCTGCCGATGTGCGAAGCAGATCTCCAGCGGGCGCACAGGCGGATCGGCCATCCCCGAAGTGATGCGCACCCACGACGCGACGAACAGCTCGATGGGTTCGATCATCGCCACGACGCGTGGCTCGTGCTGCAGCAGGAGCTTCGAGTGCTCGCCGAGTTCTTCCACATCGACGACGAAGAACGGGTCCAGCAGCGTCGCGTAGCGAACCCACAGCTCGAGGGCCTGGCCGAGATTGCGGGCGTTCGCGCAGGCGTACCCGACCACACCCAAGATATCGGGCGTCATCATCCGCGAGTACATGATTCCCAGCGGTTGCCCCGGGAGCCGCTCGATGAGGAACGCCCAGCTGCGCACCATCGCTTCGTAGTCGATCCACCCATCCGGGTTCCGAATCTCTTCCGGATCCACCTTCGCGGCCTTGAGCAACACCGGCGGCTCGACGCCGAGCGAATCGGCGAACGCGCAGAGGAACTGCAGAAACGAAGCGAAGACCTGAGGGCGGTCCGACACGGATGCGGCGAATCGTACACCGCCCCACCTTCGAGCGGCATTGTGTCGTTCCTCGTCGGTCGCCGCTCTAGCCGGCCATACGGCTTCGGCATGCAGCTGCACGCGGCCGTCACCGTCGACGGCCGCGACCGCAAGCGTCTGGAGCGTGTGTGCCGCTATCTTCTGCGCCCGCCCTTCGCCCTCGATGCCGTCCAGCGCACCCCCGACGGGCAAGTGCGGGTGCACTTCAAGAAGCCCAACCGGTTCGGGGCCACTTTCGCCCAGATGACCCCCGACACCTTTCTCGCCCGGCTGTGTGCGCTCGTCCCTCCGCCGCGGGCCCACACCGTCCTGTACTACGGCGTGCTCTCGGCCCACCACGCCCTGCGCTCCGCCGTCGCGCCGCGCACTGACGAACCCGAGCCCGAGCCCAAGCAGCTCTCGCTCTTCATCCCTCGCGGACAGCTCGAGCTGACCCCGTGTGGATCCCCATCGATGGCGAGTCGATCACCGTCGGCACGGGGGAAGCGATCATCAACGTCACGGCGGCGTTCAACGACGAGTTCGCCCGGCTGCAGCTGCTTCCCGAGAACAACGGGCTCGTCGGTGCGTCCGTCCGCATCGAAATTGGGACGCCGCCCGCCGTGGAGAGCGCGGTGATCATCCTCTGGGTCCAGCCGACCGCCTCCGACGATCGAATCTCTTACAGCTTGGCTAACCGTGGAGAGGAAACCCGGCTCGAAGCACGCCTCGTCCCCGCTGTGGGCCCCCCGACGATTCTCAACACCGAGGTCTGGAATCCGGAGCAACGGTGGATGCAGATCCGCGAAGACGAAGGGACGCTCTACTTCGAAGCATCCACCGACGGCGTGACATTCGATGTGGTGTATCAAGCGGCGAATACGATCGACGTGGGGAGCACGTTCATCGGCTTCGTCGGCAACAACGGCGCGCCGCTCGAGGCCGACACCCAAGTCTCGGTGCGGACCTTCGAGATCGAGTGCGGGTGACGATGACCAGCAGGTTGAGGAAAAACCCGGCGCGGCGGATCGCAAAGGGTTTTTCGCTCCTGGGCAGGAGCCAAGACGCAGCTGTACCAGGTGTACTGAGTCAGACGGCGTGTCGGGCTTTTCCCTCAACCTGCTAGATGCAGCCAGACAGGGTTTAGAACCCGCAGGCGTCCATGCGCATCGCCAGCAGGTCTCCGCACGGCGACTCGTCGCACGCATCGTCGAGCGCCAGTGCGCACTCGGCCTCGGCAACGTAGGCGTCGCTGCAAGCATCCGAGACGCCGGGCCCGAACACGAGCGCACAAGCTTCGCCGCACAGTCCCACGTCGCAGCCCGCGGCCTCGCGGCGCTCGCAGATTTCTCCGCACAGGACCAGGGGCGACTGCATGGGGGCTTGCGAGGGGTCGATGCCCTTCATGTCGTAGAAGCTGCTGAGCAGCGGCTCACAGCTTGTCTCCGCCGCTTCGGCGCCGCAGGGCGTCACGTCCTCGCAGGTACGAACGAAGCAGCTTCCATCGGCCGGGTCGGCGCATGGATAGGCGCAGTCCACCATGTCCCCAAGCGCTTCGGCGCAGCCTCCGAGCTGCCCGTAGAGCGGGTCCCCCATGCTGACGGGACCGAGGAACTCACACAGATCGCGGCAGTAGTCGTTGTCCCCACGCGGGGTGAAGAAGTCCGGTTCACAGCCGGCTTCGACCGCGTCCGTCCCTACGGCCCGGCTGTCGTACTTGCGGCACAGGGAGCGACAGCGTTCTTCGGTGGTCTCCTGCAGAGTCGGGCCCATCGGGAAGCCGCCGCTTTCCCCTGATTCTTCGGCCATGCCAGACTCTCCCGCTTCTCCCGCTTCTGCGGACTCTCCGCTCGCGGCTCCGCCAGGCTCGTCCCCGCACCCAACGACGAGCATCGTCCACACCACCATCGCTCCACAAATGCGCCTCGATTCCATGGACTGAACCAGACGCAGCCTCCCATCCCTTATTCATGGGCGTTCTCCTCGCGTGACAGCCGCTCCGGCTGCTAGGTCAATCCGCGAGCGCATGCTGCCGGATGCTGATCGCGTCCCCATCGCGCACGCCGTACAGGACGCGGCCGAAGTCCGGGGTCCAGGTGTGCTGGGCGTAGCTCTCGTCTTCGACGGCGGCGACGGCGCCGCTGATGTTGCGCTCGATGATCTCGAGCTGGCCGCCGTGGCGGTTGCGGAACAGTTGGCGTTCGACTTCGTTGTCGGGCTCGACGCCGATCGCGGTGACGTACTCGCTTCCGTAGTGCACCGGACCGAAGGCGGGCGAGAACAGGTAAGGCTCGGTGTCGTCGAGCGGGTAGGCCCAGACCTCGTCGTCCCGCTGCACCAGCACGATGCCGTTCCACGCGACGCCGGCGAGCGTTTAAGCGAAATGAAGTGTGAAAAAGCCTGGATGGAGGAGTAAGGCGGGCGGCTGGAGAGGGCGGCTGGTGCGCGGGTGTGGGCCGGGGAGCTGCAGACGGCCAAGGGGGTGCCTCGGGGGCAGGGGAGCCCGCCGATTCACAAGCGACCGGCTGTTCGATTTCGGGGCCGAGGCAGCGGGATGCCATGCCGCTGGGTTTGCTGTTCGTGCTTCTATGCCTACGCCGCCGCCGAACTCGTGTCCCGAGCGTATGAGAGCCCCACGGCGCGACGAATGAAGGTGCCCCGCTCGAACGCATCGAGCATGCTGTGCGCCACGTCGGCACGGCTGACCTTCCAGGTCAGGCCGCCCGTCTCACTCCCGAAGTCCGACACGTAGGCGCCTGAGACCGGTTCGTCCGTCAGGTAGGGCGGTCGAATGAGCGTCCAGTCGACGTCGCTGGACATGATGGTCTGTTCCTGGGTCTCGTGGTCTGCAATCGCGTGCCGCAAGAAGAACGGAAAGACGACCGCGCGGGTGAAGAACGGGAGGTGCTCGCGAGTCTGTGCGGTGCCGTAGACGGACACCGCGATCAGTCGGCGGACCCCCGTGCGCTGCATTGCACTCAGGGTGGCTTGCGCGGCCTGAGTTCGAATCTTGTCCTTGTTGCGCGCCGGAGCTCCGACGGCACTAAAAACCGCGTCGGCACCCGTCAACAGCTCGGCCACGTCTTGAGGCTCGGTCGCGTCGCCACGGACGATCGTGAGGTGGGCGTGCTGGAGGTCGAGGGAGCTGCCGCGTCGCACCAGCGCGCGGACCTGGTGTCCTCGCTCGAGGGCCTGTTCGAGCAGGCTACGGCCGATGCCGCGGGTGGCTCCAAGGAGGGCGAGGGCTGCGTTGGCGTTGGCCATGACCTCACCATGCGGCCATCGTGGATATGAATCCAATGGAGTATGTTTCTGGTGCCATGAACCTTGCTCATGATGACGTCGAGGCGCTGCGCGGCGTCGATCTGAACCTCCTCGTCGCGTTTGACGCGGTCGCGCGCGCTGGAAATGTGACCGCTGCGGCGAGGGTCGTGGGGGTCACGCAGTCCGCGATGAGTCACGCGCTGCGGCGGCTTCGGGGGCTGTTCGACGACCCGTTGTTTGTTCGAAGCCCCGGCGGTGTCTCGCTCACCCCGCGAGCCGAGGACCTGTTGGTTCCTGTTCGCAATGGGCTGGTCACCCTGGCCAGGGCGTTGCACGAACCGGCGGTGTTCGATCCTGCGACCACGTCGCGGACCTTTGTCATGAGCACCGTCGACCTGGTCACCTGGGTCGCTGCACCCCAGATGCTTCGTGTCCTCGCTGCGGATGCGCCGGCCGCCGGGCTCACCATGCGGCCGCTGGGCGCCGACTTCGCGCACGGTCTGTCCCTCTTCATCCCTCGCGGCCAGCTCGAGCTCCCCGCCATCACCACCTTGCTCGACGCTCAGCTCCGCGATGCTGCCCCTTCTCGGGTGCCGTGGATGAAGCTCCTCGCCCGCGTCTTCCGCATCGACATCTGCGTCTGCTCCCGCTGCAGCGGGCCCATGCGCGTCACTCGGGCCGTCACCACTGCGCAGGACATCGCGGCCGAGCTCCGCGGTGCTCGGCCGCCGCCTCGAGCCGCTCCGCTCGGACAACTGCTGCTGTTCTCGGCTCCGCCCGCTGCCCACTAAGCCTCCCTCGACGAGCGCGTCGCTTCCCACCGCGCTCGTCTCGGCGTGCCTGGATGGCGGACTCGGTGCGGCCGCGGTCCCCTGTGCCGGCCTGTTTTCCCGTGAAATGGCTCCGCTCTCACGGCTCAGCTTCGCTCGACACCGGGTTGCAGCTCCCCGGCGCACCCACGCGCACCAGCCGCGCTCTCCCGCCCCCCGCCGTACTCCTCCATCCCGGCTTTTTCCCAGTTCATTTCGCTTAAACGCGCGGGAGTCGGCCGGCGCAGGCACCACGGGCGTGGACATGCCGACGCCGGTGGACGATGGCGTGCTGGAGCTCGGTTCGTTCTCCGAGGGGCGAGCGTTTGTCCCGTACGAGGTGGGGGACGAGGAGGTCGTGGCGATGGGCCTGCAAGGCGGCTTTCACATCTTCGTCGATGGCCGACTTCGACCCGACACCGACCTGAGCGAGGTGGTTGTGGAGCTGGTGCTCACGCTTTCGGCCGATGGGTCCGAAGTGACCCGGATTCGGCACCAGCGCACGCCCGATATCCCCGACGCAGACGGCTGGCCGACGCTGCCGGAGATGATCATCTTCATCCCGGACCCGGCGGTGGTCTACGGCCAGGACGTGAAGCTCGACGTGTTCGTCGAGGCCGTCGACGGCACGCTCCTGGACATTCTCGACGCCCAGCTCTTCCTCTCGGGGGAAGGCTGAGCCTTCAGTCTCGGCGCCGACGAACCCACTGGACCCCCGGCAGGCGCTCGAGCTTGCCCAGGACCCGGAGCAGCTGGGTGTTGTCGCGTCGCGCTCGATGCGACCGGTCGACGGCTTGGCGTCGTCGAGTTCCCGGCTTCGAAGCAAGGCTACCGTGACCTCCACGCGTGGTTGGTCGCCTTTGGTACGATTAAGAGTGTCGGCGTTGAGGGCACCGGGTCCTACGGTGCCGGACTCTCCCGCTTTCTTCGGGGCAAGTCCGTACGTGTTCTCGAGGTCAATCGACCCAATCGCCAACTCCGACGCCGACACGGAAAGTCCGACCCCGCGGACGCCGAGGCCGCCGCACGAGCTGTGCTCGCCGGCCAAGCCTCGGGTATTCCCAAGGCTCAAGATGGTCCCGTGGAGGCGCTGCGACTCCTTCGCGCAGAACGGCGCTCAGCCTTGAAAGCTCGCACTCAAGCGGCGAATCAGCTCCATTGCGTGCTGTCGACTGCGCCGGAGTGCATCCGGGAACGACTCCGCGGAAAGACGCTTCTCGCAATCGTGAAGACCGCGAGGTCGTTCAGGACCTCGGTCGAACCGGGCGTCGAAATGACGACCGTGGTTCGACACGTCCTGCGAGGTCTGGCCCGTCGATGGAGACATCTCGACGACGAAATCGGTGCGCTCGACGCGACGATTGCCGCCTACGTGAAGGCCGCCGCGCCTCAGCTGTTGGAACGCCCGGGGATTGGCCCGGAAGTCGCTAGTGCGCTCATGGTCGCTGTCGGAGACAACCCAGAACGCATGGGCAGCGAGGCGTCATTCGCTGCGCTGTGCGGCGTCTCTCCGGTTGATGCGTCGTCCGGGCGACAGCATCGCCATCGGCTGAATCGGGCCGGCAACCGCGAAGCGAACCGAGCACTGTGGGTGGTCGCTTTCACACGTATGCGCTGCGACGACAGGACGAAGGCGTATGCCGACCGGCGACGCCAGCAGGGGTTGACGCGACCTGAGATTCTTCGCTGCTTGAAACGGTACGTTGCCCGCGAAGTCTTCGCGCTCCTACGCGCCCAGCCTGCTCAAATGCAGACGGCCCCAGACCGCGCTTGACACATAGGAGCATCAGAGGGGGATATCATACAGGTACGGGTCGCGCGGGGGAGGTCTTATGGACATGGTGTGCGCCGGTCCCGGCCGGCCGGTCGAGACTTCACTCAGGCGTCCGCATTCAGGACGCCGTCGATGAGGACGCGCTGTCAGAATGGGCTTCCGGCTAAACGCGCCCAAAGCGCCCAGGCTACCAGGTGAGAACACCAGCAGAGCCGCGCACGTGGGCGACGTCGTTCATCAGGCTCGGGAGGCGTAGGCGACGATGCGATGCTGGTACGCCCCGCGCGAGCCGGTGATAGCCCGTGATAGCCCGTGATAGCCCCCCCCCCCCCGGGGGGGACGGGTTGAAGGCGGCAGCGAGTGCGTCTAAGGGCGCGTCACGTCCACTCCGGCCGACTTGGCCCGGAGTACGACACGCGCGGCCGTCTTGATAGCGCTCGAGCCTTTAGTTAGAACCAGACCGAGAACCCCACCTGAGCCGCGAGATTGAAGAAGTCGCCACGTTTGTCGTAGTCGCTCTCCGTCTCCGTGTCCCCGTTCTCGAGCCTGGACTTCATGTACGGCGCTGCGTAGTCGGCGGTCACGCCCAAGTCGACAGAGAACGCATTAATCAGGAAAATATGGGCGCCTCCCCCGATTCCCGCTGTTGGGTGAATCTCCATGATGCTGGCGCGAAGTTCGGGGTCAGTATCGACCCGGGCCGTGCTCGAGCTTCCCCCGAAGCCAATCCTCGCCTCTAGGAATGGCCGTACCCTCTCTCCGGGACGGAAAAGGTAGCGGAAGTAGGGGACGAACTGGCCGCCGACTACGGTTGTCCGAGAAGAGAACGCCTCTCCCATCTCATCCGTTTCATCGTCGCTCGTCTCCAGGTTGAACGCGAACCGCCCACCGACAATCGCGTTTCCACCCGAGAGTACGTAGCCGAAGCCAAGCGCCCACGACGGCGGTGCGATCAACATGTCAGTTCCCGCGGTGCGGCCGAGGCCAAACCCAAAGGAGTTCCGGCTGCTGCCGTCGCCGCTAGGGTTAAAATGGGAGAACGACAGCGCGTCGAGCTCGCCATGAAAACGAAACCGGCTGCCGGCGTTGTCGGGCGCGTCGACCCGATTCGGGGCCTCAGTAGAGACCGAACCAGTAGAGACCGAACCGCGATAAGGGGCGTCGTCGCTCGACTCAGCAGCGGATGCGTCGGTTCCCGTCAGGAGAGTCGCGGCGACGGCCAGCGTTGGAATGGCTATGGTCACTGGAAATCGGGGATTCATCTCGTGTCACTGGACCGAGGAGTCGGAATGTCAAACTCTCGATGTTAAAACCGACTTTTAACACAGTGGTTTCCGCGGACGGAAGACTGTCGATGGGAAGAGCACGTGCAGTCTTGCTTTAGATTAACATGGAGAGGCCGGAGCACTGATAAAAATGACCTGCCGTCTCGCTGCTTAGATCCGACGACCGAGTCACGACCGACGTTGGACCGTAAGTGGGGCAGCGAGCCACGACCGACGAGTTCGACATTCTTTCGACTTGCAACCGTGAAAATCTTCATCGGGGTTAAGGCGGCGGACTCAGAGGTCCGATATCCCCTGGACCGTGACCGCTCCGGACCAAAGTCGGCCGCTCGGGTTCTTTGTCCACCACCAGGGACATGGGCACGCTCGACGCACCCGGGCGATACTCCAGGAGTTGGCCCCGCGGCCCTGCGTGGTGTTCTGCGCAAAACCCGATTTGTTCCCCCCGATGGAACACGTTGAGGTTCGCTCCTTGCCTAATCCGCACGGAGCGAGGTCTCGAACGGAGGGATTGCACCGGCAACCGACAAGCACTGCGACGGACTGCGCGCCGTTGGGGGTTGACGCCCTTAGGCTTGGGTTCGCTAAGATGGCCCAGTGGATGGGTGAAGAGGACCCTGCCCTGTTTGTCGTCGACGTTTCTTCGGAAGTCTCGATGCTCGCAAGGCTATGCAGCGTGCCGACGGTCACCATTCGGATGCACGGCGACCGAACCGATATCGCCCACACCGCCGCCTATTCGGGGAGTGTGGGGCTGCTGGCCCCCTTCGACGAGAGCCTTGAGGAGCTCGACGTTGCGGCCGATGTGCGAGCGCGCACTCGCTATCTCGGCGGCATCGCGCGCGGTGGTGAAGCACCACTCCGAAAAGAAGATGCGCGCCGACGTCTCGGGATCCCGACCCACCAGCGAGTCATTCTTGCGGCGTCGGGGGGAGGCGGCGCGGGGAGCTGCTATGCGTCGCTCACGGTGGGCGCGCGTGCCGTCCCCAGTGCCCGCTGGATCGCCATCGGGCACACCGGCAGAGCAGGCCACGAGACCGACTTCGCGAATCTGCGCGATGAAGGCTGGGTAGAGGACCCCATGACCTATGTCGCTGCCGCGGACCTCGTGGTGAGCGCGTGTGGGGACAACCTCATACACGAGGTTGCTCGCGTCGGGCGCCCCCTGCTTTGCGTGCCGGAGTGGTGCTACTACGAAGAACAGCGCCGCAAGGGGCTCGCGCTGCAGCGGACCGGCACCGCCGCCTACCGAGAGAGCTGGCCTGCCTCGTTCGACGACTGGCGAACGGCACTCGCTGAAGCCGATGCCATCGACGTCGACCGGCAGCGCGGCTTGGTCAATCCGGACGCTGCTCGGGACGCGGCGAGCTATCTTGAGCGACTCATCGACGAACTGTGGTCGAACGGCGAGCCGGCGCGCCTTCGCAGCATTGCGCGCGGGAGCGTAGCCTCATGAAGGTTGATCCGAGTTCGGCCGGGTTCTTTGAACTGAAGTACCAGGGGGCGGAGGACCCTTGGGGCTTCCGTAGTCGATCCTACGAGCTGGCTCGGTACGAACAGGTCGTCCGGTGGATCGACGGCCAGAACTTCTCAGGGGCGTATGAGCCGGGCTGCTCAATCGGCGAACTCACCGCGAGGCTCGCGGAGCGGTGTGAGCACGTCGATGCCATCGAGATCTCGGTCACCGCAGCTGCGCAGGCCCGAGATCGGTGCGCCAGGTTCGGTCACGTCGACGTCCGGGTCGCCGACTGGCGGGTCGTGAACCCCCGAGGGCCTGTTGATCTCATCGTGCTCTCCGAGCTCGGCTACTACTGCAGCGTCTCCGAGCTTGAGGGTATTCTCGGTCGAATCCACGCCCGGGCGCAGCCTGGCGCTACGCTGTTGGCGTGTCACTGGCTCGGCGAGAGTGATGACCACCGAATTCATGGCGATGAGGTTCACGGGACCATCGCCTCCACACCCGGCTGGTATAGCGTCCGATCGGCGGACTTCGAGGGACCGTACCGGCTTGAACAGTTCGTCGCGAGGCGAGCGTGAACCTTCGTCCGCACGACCTCGAAGAGGCCGCGCCGCTCGCTCGCGCGGTCACATCCGGTGCCGAGTGGTCGCGAGCGCGGTGGCTCATCACTCGAGGCCGAGACTCGCTGGCGCGTGCCCGGCTCTGCGAAGGCCACTTGGACGCCGTCACCATCCTCGCTGAAGCGGGTTTGGTGCCGCATGCAAGCGCGAGCTATGGGATCTGGGCGTCTCGCGGTCCTTCGGCCCTGCACCTGACGGGAACATCGGACAAAGCGCGACTCTCCGGGCACCAGCACTTCTGCAGCGGCGCCGACCTCGTCGACCGAGCGCTCGTGTACGTGTACGACCTCGAATGCTTGGTCGAAGTCGATCTTCGCGAAGACCGAGCGAGCCTGAAATTCGACGACGGGGCCTGGCAGACCAGTGCGCTCGCTCAGACGCACACGTGGTCGGTCACGTTCGAAGACTCCCCGGTGACGCGAGTCGTGGGTGACCCCGGGTGGTATTTTGAACGCGACGGGTTCTGCCGAGGCGCCCTCCGGCCCGCTGCTTGTTGGCTCGGCGGAGCTCTGTCCTTGCTCGACGTGGCCGAAGCGCAGGCGGGGGACACGTCCCACCGCCGAACCCACTTGGGAGCGATGCGGGCGTTGGCTTGGACCATGGACGCCGCACTTCGGCGAGCGTGCGAGGAGTCGGAGCACTCGGTCCACGGCGCGTTCCCGAGGGCTCTCGCGGCTCGCCATTGCGTCGAGAGAGGATGCGCGGAAATCTTGGACCGCTTGGGTCGGGGTTGGGGTCCTCGTCCGCTGGCGTTCGACCGAGAGGTCGCCGAACGCGTGGGAGCGCTCCAGGTCTACATCCGCCAGTGCCACGCTGAGCGCGACCTGGAGGAGCTGGGGCGGGCGAGCACGGATGGGTGGGCTCCGGAGGTGTTTGCTCCGCCCGGAGCAAGGAAGGATCCGCGATGAACCATCGGCTCCTCGACTTCGGGCCCGGGCCAATCGTCGTCGTGGCCCCGCACCCCGACGACGACGTCCTCGGCTGCGGTGGCTTGATCTGCGCAAGCCTCGATCGCGGCACCGAGGTCAGGGTTGTCTCCTTGACGCGAGGTGAAGCTTCGCACCCGAGCTCTGCGTCATTCCCAGCGGAAATGCTGGGCTCGCTGAGGGTGCGTGAGCAGTACGCGTCGCTCAGGGCGCTCGGGTGGTCGCGACCTCAGCTTCTCAACGGCCGGCTTCCCGATGGCGGGGTGGAGCGCTCGCTCACTGACGGCGCTCGCAGCCAAGCAACTAGCGCATGGTTGGAATCTGCTACGCGTGGCTCGCGGGCGATCTTCGTCACGTGCCCCTACGACGAGCACCCTGATCACCAAGCCGCCGCGAATCTCGCCCACGGGCTGGGAGGTTCCACCCCGGTTTTTCACTACCGCGTGTGGCCATCGAGTCGCGCCCCCCAAGGCGGCCGCGTTGATCTTGGAGTACATCGATGGCTCGAGCACAAGAAGAAGGCCATCGCCGAACACCGCTCGCAGTTGGGCCTCGTGGCCGAGCTGGACTCCGACGGTTTTTGCTTGCCCAGCGAGGTCCTCGAGCGAGCGCTTTGCGGCACCGAGAGCTTCTGGACGACTCCATGACCGACCCACGACAACTTCACATCGTTCATCTCGCTCTGCAGGGTTGCCTTCGCGGCGGGGGAAGACCCATCGAATACGGCTTGACCGCGGATACGGGCGGACACATCCGTTTCCTCCTCGATCTCGTCGACGCAGTTCGTGCCGAAGACCCATCAGTTCGGCAGACCGTCGTGACTCGCGGGTTCGATGATCCGCAGCTCGGCTCGGAGTACGGGCGCGATCGGGAACTTCTGATCGACGGTGTGCCTCTGTTGCGGATCTTCGGCGCCACACGGGGCTACCTGCCGAAGGAGCGGCTGCACGAGGAGTGGCAGGAGCTCGGAGCCGACCTGGAACGCGTGCTCGCCGGTCTTGAGGGGCGCCTCGTAATCCACGCGCACTATGCCGATGCGGGTGGACTGGCGGCCGCGAGCGGCGTTCCGTTCGTGTTCACCCCGCACTCTTTGGGCCGGGTCAAAGCGAACCTCGAGGAAAGCGTTGTTGGCCAGCGCTTGCTGGTGCCCCGGATCGGGGCGGAGGAAGCGGCGATTGCCCAAGCACGAGTGGTTTTGGTGAACTCCGGTAATGAGCAGCGAGAACAGCTGTCCCTCTATGACGCGCACCCGCAGCGATGTGAAGTGCTCAGTCCGGGAGTGGACCTTGCGACCTTCGGGGCAGCACCGAGCCCTGACGTGTCCGCCCGCGTGGAACGCGAGTTGTCCCGATTCCTACGCTGTCCGCAACGGCCCGCTATCCTGGTCGTAGCGCGGCCTGTGGCGCGTAAAAACCTCGCGGGAACGGTCCGCATGTTCGCACAGGGCCCGCTGCGCGAGCACGCGAATCTGATCGTCATCGCCGGCTGCCGGTCTCGCCTACGCGAGTGCGACCCCGCTGCCCGTGCGGAGTACCAGGCAGTCCTAGAAGCCATCGATGACGCGAACCTCTACGGGTCCGTGGCGATGCCGAAAGCGCACTGCTCCGCGGACATCCCCGGGTACTACGCTTACGCAGCGGAGCGCCGAGGGGTGTTCGTCAACATCGCGAAACACGAGCCCTTCGGGCTGACGGTTATCGAGGCCGCTGCGGCAGGCCTTCCCTCTGTGGTGACCAACCGCGGCGGGCCCGGCGAGATTGTGGGGCGATGCGGTCATGGAATCGCCGTCGACCCTGAGGACCTCGTCGCGGGAAACGCAGCAGTCCGGCAGTTGATCGAGCAGCCGCAGACTTGGAAGCGACTCGCCGAGACGGGTCGACGGCGCGTCGGGTCGTTCTCCTGGCGAAGCCATGCCCAGGGATACCTCCGCATTCTTCGGCCGCTTGGAGCGCACCAGCGGCCTGCACGCCGACTCGGTGCGATCCTGCCGCCAGGACGAACGCGCCCGACATCCTACGAGGACGTTCGCGGCTGAGTGCTTCGCGGCGGGATCGAGGCGGTCAGCCGAAGGGCACATCGGACTCGACGAGGGTCGCAGCCACCTCTGCTTCGCTCGGGCGTCGTAGGACGTGCACGGTCTCGTCCTCCCGGACGACGTAGCCCCGCTGTGCGAACAGGTCGAGCCAATACTCCATGCACCATCTCCCCCACCGCTCCCGAAACCTTTGCGCGTTCCGGACGATGGAGTCGAAGTGATGCAACGGCGGGGTGTGAACCGCGTGGTGCTGATGGGCACATATTGTCTCCGGCAACCACGCAATCTCAACGTTCGCAGCGCCGAGCCGCATGCCGAAGTCGGTATCCTCAGCTCCATAACCTTCGTAGCCGCCGTCCATCCCACCGAGCAGGCGCCAAGTTTCTGCACGGATCCCGAAGGATAGGCTCCACAAGTCGGTGTGCGTGGGCGGACTCGGGGTGGGGCCGCTTAGGTCTGGACGTGCAGGGTGGCGAACGCCCGCTGCGCGGATCGCTGCCGCCGTAGTCGAGAGCAGCTCGACGCCGCGGGGCAGGTAGAACACCTCTCCCATGAAGACCGCGTCACGCGCTCGGAGCGCGGCGTCATAGTTCTCTACGACCTCCGGGCAGGGTACGCAGTCTACGTCGAGAAAGACGAGGCCCGCTGCAGAAGAAACCGACGCAGCGGCGTTGCGGGCTGCAGCCAGCGGCAGCCCGTCGCCGGGAACAAACACGGTCGTCACGTTGAGATCACCGACATCGAGATCGGCATGAGGTGTGGTCTGCATGTACGCGACTACAACCTGATCGGGCCTCTGAGTTTGTTGCCGAAGTCCGCGCAGCAGGTTCTTCAGATGGGCGCAACGCCCCCGAACGATTGTGCATACGCTTACTGTCACGAGGCCTCGCCTGCGAGAACGCCCCTGTAGTGCTCGGTTGCCTCGATGACGCCGAGGCCAAACTCGTGGGTGCATCGGAAGACATCCTCGCGCCCCTCGACTGACCGGAGCAGATCTCCGTCGGCATTCGCGACGACCGCCGGCATGCCCACGAGCCGCAGAAGTCCGGCATCGTTCCCGCTGTCGCCGATTCCGATAGTCTCGTGCGGTCCGATTCCATACGTCGCGGCGATCCAACGGGCCGCATCCCCCTTGGTACTGCCGATTGGGATCAGGTCGAGATACTCTCCATGCGAGAAAATGACTTCGGCGAGCCCGGCCGGCAACGCCGACTCGATCTCGGCCGCTTGCGCAGGCCCGGCGAAGAAGCTGAGCTTTCGCGGGCTTTGCAGACCCTGCTCTTCCAAGTCGAACGGCTCGATCAGCTCTGCGAGGCGGACCGGGTCGAAGTTGGTGGGGCGGGCTGCCCATTCTTCGTCGCGATGGACCCCGTCGGGCGTCAGCCGATAGACCGAACTCCCGACGTCGCACGCGAGCCAATTCGGTCGCGGTAGTCGCCGCCGGTCCAGCTCACCCAGTGCCGACCTGGCTGTTCTTCCGGTCGCGGCGACCCATGGAATGCGGAGGTGTCCGAGGAACGCGCGAACCTCATCGTCGTAACCTGCCGGCCCGAATATGGTCGCGTCGAGGTCCGTCACCAGGAGTCGGGCTCTACGCCGGCGCTCCGCCTTGGGTCTCCGATGCACGAAACGGACGGTAGAACGCGGGCCTCGCCAGGGTCGTTGATTCAGATTAAGGACGCAGCGAATTCCTACTTGACCGGCCTCTACGAGCCGTTCGCCCCAGGGAACCACGCGATGTCAATCTTATCGAGCCGGTTGTTAAAGCCGCAGAGCTCTTCGAGCGCCAGAACGTCCAGTAGGTGGATCGTCTGCCCCTCCCGTTCGATGAGCCCAAGCGAGGTGAGCATGCGCAGCGTCCGGCTTACATAAACGCTTGTCAGCCCTACGGTATCGCCGATGACCTCCTGCGTGAGAGGCACGCGAAATCGTAGGTCGTCGGATACCTCACCGGTGAGCGCGAGCCGGGCCCGCAGCTCAAGGTAGAAATGCGCGAGTCGCTCGATCGCGCTCATTCGACCCAGGACCCGCAACCGGTCGAGGAGCACGGCCTGATCGGTCATCGCAACAGACCAGAGAAGTGCCGTGAGGCGGGGAGACTCGACAAAGATTTTGTCGAGGCTGCGCTTGGGAAATGGGCACAACGTGGTCTCGGTTGCCGCCTCGAGATCGTGGGTCCGCGAATGATACGGAACCCCCTCCATACCAATGATATCGCCGGGGTAGTGAATCCGGACGACCTGCCGACGTCCGTCCGCTAGCATGGTGTACGCGAACAGCCAGCCTCGCTTGACGACGAAGAGCTTCTTGCTGGGGTCACCTCCGCTGAAGACCTTTGCGCCGGGCTTGAAGTCTTCCGACTCGCCCTCGAGGCTGACCAGCAACTCCCGCTCCGCGGGGCGTAGCTCCATGAAGTTGGAGAGCTTCTTGACGAGACAGCTATCATCGACCACGCCTACGTCTACCACGGGTTCGGTATCGTCCGCAGCGGAGGTCGAGCCTCGGGCGCCGAAGGCTCTGACCCCGTCAAGGTTGGCTCGAACCGAGCGCGTTAGCAGCCGGTTGCGGTCGAAGCGGCGATCTGTGTTCGCACGGTGTCAGGCCGCTCCCGGCTTGCAACTCGTCGCTGAGAGCACAGGCTCGTGGAAGGCCATGAGCGAAGACCGAAAACCCACCACGAATGACGTCGGCATCGCTGTTTCCAGCGACGAGCACTCGCTGAGCGTGGGCCCCGACGGCCCCTTAGTTCTCCACGACCACTATCTGATGGAGCAGATGGCGAACTTCAACCGCGAGATGATCCCGGACCGCCAGCCCCACGCGAAGGGCGGCGGCGGATACGGCCGTTTCGAGGTGACGCGTGACGTATCCGAGTACACCAAGGCCGGCTTGTTCCAGCCCGGAACCCAGTGCGAAGTCATCGCTCGGTTCTCGACGGTGGCCGGCGAGAGCGGCAGCCCCGACACCTGGCGAGATCCGCGGGGGTTCTCCCTGAAATTCTACACCGACGAGGGCAACTACGACATGGTCGGGAACAACACTCCGGTGTTCTTCGTGCGCGACCCGCTCAAGTTCCAGCACTTCATCCACTCGCAGAAGCGACGCGCCGACAGCGGTCTGAGGGACCACGACATGCAGTGGGACTTCTGGACCCTCTCACCGGAGTCCGCCCACCAGGTCGCCTGGCTCATGGGAGACCGAGGCATCCCAAAGACTTGGCGACACATGAACGGCTACTCTAGCCACACCTATATGTGGACGAACGCCGCCGGCGAAAAGCATTGGGTCAAGTACCACTTCAAGACCGACCAGGGGATCGAGTTCCTCAGCCAGGACGAGGCGGACCGACTCGCCGGGGCCGACGCCGACCATCACCGACGAGATTTGTTCCAAGCACTACGCGACGGGGACCACCCTACCTGGACGCTCAAGGTCCAGATCATGCCGTTCGCCGACGCGAAGACCTACCGGCTCAACCCCTTCGACCTCACGAAGGTCTGGCCTCACGACGACTACCCCTTGCATGAGGTCGGCAAGCTCACCCTCGACCGCAACGTTACGGACTTCCATACGGAGCTCGAGCAAGTCGCGTTCTCGCCCAACAACCTCGTCGCGGGAATCGGCCCGAGCCCGGACAAGATGTTGCTTGCACGCCTCGTGGCATACGCCGACGCGCACCGGGCCCGGCTCGGCGTCAATCACAACCAAATCCCGGTCAACCGGCCGCGCTGCCCCGTGCATTCCTACAGCAGAGGAGGACCGATGCGCATGGACAACGCCACCGACCCCGTCTACGCGCCGAACTCCTACGGTGGACCCAAGGCGGACGCCTCTGGCCATCCCTTCGATACCGGGTGGGACGCGAGCGGGGAACTCACGCGTTCGGCGTACACAAAACGGAAGGACGACGATGACTGGAGTCAGGCCGGCACGCTCGTCCGAGGCGTCATGGATGACGCTGCCCGGTCCAGGCTGGTTTCCAACGCTGCGGGGCATCTCTCTGATGGCGTTTCGAAACCGGTGCTTCGCCGCGCGATAGACTATTGGAAGAACATCGACACCGACATCGGTGCCGAAATCGAAAAGGAGGTCGACGCCGGGTAGTCGGCCCACCTTGACGTCTCCGGCCGAGCGGACGGGAGGGAGTGACGCTCATCTGTCAGCCTCCGAGGCCGCGTGGGACGCCGCGCTAAAATGCGCCGGTCGGTGCCCTCGGCGTGAGTGGTGGCATCGTGAGTGGTGGCATAGAGTGCGGCGAACTCGGACGGAACGCGACTACGTCGGAGTCGCACTTGTGGCGTTGTGGCAGTTGTGCGTGAGCGCTGGTGGTCGCGTGGGGGCGAGCGCCCGTCAGCGCCCCCTTCCGTCGCACACCTCGCGAGCGTTGTACGCGACTACCAGGCCCGCGTACCTGTTGCGATACCATGGACCCTGTGTCGGACGCCGGCCGAGCCTGGTCGTGTACTCCCCGGCACAGGCGGGCGGGTGCGGAGCGCCGCACAGCTACTGCACGGAGGCGAGGAACGACGTCGCGGTCTTCTCGTCGTCCTTGTAGATGCTGTTCGCGATAACAAGAGTTCCATCGTCCAGGTAGAAGTGAGCGATGCCGTGTCGACCGTCGCGGGTGCTGTAGCCCAGCTTCCGGCAGGGGTGCCCGGCGTGCCGGCAAGAACTCCAGCTCGTGCGCGTCGCATCGTAGTTCTCGAGAAGCTCGTTCCGCGCCTTGCGGTACAGCATGTTGTCCGTGGTCATGACGGTGACCGTGGCCGGGAGCTGGGTGGCGGTGAGCGAAAGCTCCGCATCGCCATTTCTCGCGGACAGCGTATGGTGCCTGATGCCACCTGCGGCCGTATCCTCAACGCCGCTCTTGCTGTTGGGGGTTCCCGGGAAGGCGGCGGAAAGGAACGAGCCGTCCGGCGTAGCTCGACTCGACGCCTGCGACGTACAACCGGCGGCGGTAAGGGGGATGGGGAATAGTCGGTTTCTCATTCTACGCGCCAGCTCCTGGTCGGTGGACCATGACGCTAGGGAGCAGGAACCGTGCCAGAGTGAATCGCTCCCCGGGAAGCTCGAGCCCGCCTCCGCATCCCGGGAGGCCCCAACCTCAGCGAGGTGAATCGACGTTCTCGAGGGTCCAGGACCCGGTGCTCGGCCGCGGACCGTCGTGCACCACGACGCTTAGTGAGGCGTCGGCTTCCATGACAACCCACGCGACATCGGACTTGGACGCGAGTCCATGGCCGCGCATGGCTTGCAGCACCTCGGCTTCGCTCAGCCGCTCGGCCCTCATCGCGTCTTCGATGAAGGCGCCGCGATCGAACACGAGTCGGGGGCTCGCCTTTACGATGCGGCAGACTGTCGCAGAGCGCTGAACGAGGAAGTGAAGCACCCACTGAATGCTCAGGAGTGTCCCAATCCCAACGAGGCCGTCAGTAACCGAGACATCTTTCAGGACGATGGCGGAGGAGACGATAGCGCCTACGGCCACGGTGACGATCCAGTCGAAGTTGTTCATCTTCGACGTCGAGCGCTTACCGAACAGGCGGACCATCGCGATGAGTGCAAACAGCATCACGGCGGCGGAGATGCCCACGTCCCACACGCGGGGCATTGAGTTGAACCACGTGGGGATCATGTCGAAGCCCTACACGTTCCAGCGTGCACATTGCAAACCCGACCCGCTACGCCAACGTCGTGAAGGGGGATGCTGTCGAAGTTAACTTGGATTAACGCCCATCGGGATCGATGCGCCCGGCATGAGCGCGCAGGCACACCCGCTCACCCGCGGAAGTCAGTTCTGGGGAAGAAGAGGCGTGCGGCGGCGAAGCACGCTGGAGCGTGTGTGCCGCTATCTTCTGCGCCCGCCCTTCGCCCTCGATGCCGTCCAGCGCACCCCCGACGGGCAAGTGCGGGTGCACTTCAAGAAGCCCAACCGGTTCGGGGCCACTTTCGCCCAGATGACCCCCGACACCTTTCTCGCCCGGCTGTGTGCGCTCGTCCCTCCGCCGCGGGCCCACACCGTCCTGTACTACGGCGTGCTCTCGGCCCACCACGCCCTGCGCTCCGCCGTCGTGCCGCGCACTGACGAACCCGAGCCCGAGCCCAAGCAGCTCTCGCTCTTCATCCCTCGCGGACAGCTCGAGCTGCCCGCCATCACCACCTTGCTCGACGCTCAGCTCCGAGATGCTGCCCCTTCTCGCCTGCCGTGGATGAAGCTCCTCGCCCGCGTCTTTCGCGTCGACATCTGCGTCTGCTCCCGCTGCAGCGGGCCCATGCGCGTCACTCGGGCCGTCACCACTGCGCAGGACATCGCGGCCGAGCTTCGCGGTGCTCGGCCGCCGCCTCGAGCCGCTCCGCTCGGACAACTGCTGCTGTTCTCGGCTCCGCCCGCTGCCCACTAAGCCTCCCTCGACGAGCGCGTCGCTTCCCACCGCGCTCGTCTCGGCGTGCCTGGATGGCGGACTCGGTCCCCTGTGCCGGCCTGTTTTCCCGTGAAATGGCTCCGCTCTCACGGCTCAGCTTCGCTCGACACCGGGTTGCAGCTCCCCGGCGCACCAGCCGCGCTCTCCCGCCCCCCGCCGTACTCCTCCATCCCGGCTTTTTCCCAGTTCATTTCGCTTAAACGCCTCCTGGTAGGGGGCGTCGAGGGTGGTCCACTCCGCATGCAGTGCGTCGAGGATCTGGGTCCGTGCCACCTGTTCTTCGGGAGTCGGGGGCATCTGTGGCGCAGTGCTGACCCAAGCTTCTCGACGTTGTCGTCGCCGAGCCCCCCGATGGTTCGAGATGGCTCGGTTTCGGATCGCCCGACGCAGCCAACCCACCGGGTTGGAGACGGGACGGGTGTTGTGGATGGCAGCGAGCAGCGTGTCTTGCACGAGGTCCGCTCCATCGCTGCCGACAAGCTGACGACCCAGCGCGACGAGCGCTACGTAGTTTCGCTCGGCGGCGATGGAGACGGCATTGGACGAGCCAGGCATGTTGACCGGTGGACGCCACCAACCCCCCGATCCGTGGTTGCTCGGGCATTTTTCTTTTGTCCGCTCCTCGGTCATCCCTGAACCCCCGCTGGACCAGGATGCGTCACGGCGAGGCGCATTCGCAAATGCGACACGCGTGTCGCATTTGGAGTGGCGTCAAGGCGGCCGCCACCGCGAGGTCCACCGCATGCGAATCCCGCCCGCCGGTCGTGCTCTGCGACTCGCCGTTTCGGTTCAGGCCGCGGTGAGTTCGGCCAAGAACTCGCTGAGCGTCCACGCTCTGCCCGAGCCTTCGCCGACCATCAGCTGGTGGATGTCGGGGTCTTGACCGGTGGCGTCGATGGGCATCCCGAACTCATCCCCCGAGTTGTTGCCCAAGAAGGTGACCCAAGGGCGGAGGTCGTTGGAGAGGAACAAACTCCGGCCCTGGTGGACTGGTGAACCTGCATGGAGGAAGTCACTCTGCATCCCCGAGAGCGCGGCTTCGAGGTAGCGAACGGGGAAGGGCATCGTGGCCACCACGTCGGGGACGTTGGCACGGGGATCATAGAACGAACGCTCTTGATCAGACTTGGTCGGCGGCGCCTGAAAGGTCCCGGCCGTTTTGGGAATCGTGAGGTAGCCGTCGCCCTTCCACGAGGCCTCGAGGAGGCGCCGCAGCTCGGCGTTGACCTTCGGGGAGAACGGCGAGCTGTCGAAGGGGTCGACCACCAGGCGATGCTGGCACTCGGGCTCGATAGGCGTCAATCGGCGCTCGGGGTCGATTTCGTCGTGGTGAACGACAGCGGCGCTCGAGAATCGATTCGACCGCCGGCTACGCGCTGGGTTGCGGAAGCTCCCACCATTCCGGTTGGCGTTGCACGGTCAACGACGTCCATTCGAGCACATCCCCCGCGTTGTACGGTTCGTCGCAGACGGTCGTGGGCGCTTGGAGGGTGAAGGTCCAGTCGGCACCCAGAAGGTGGCCTCGGCCCTCGGACTCCTGACGCGAGACCTTCGTGCCCGCGGGAAGATCGGCGGTGCAGGGGACACGAGGATCATCGGACGGCAGCAGGATGCTCATGGGCTCAGCGAGAGTGCCGCCTGAAACGCTGCCGTATCGCAGCGCGGCCCTTCGTGCGAGGCGGGAGTCCGGATTCCTTCGGGCCCATCGTCGGCGCGTGCGCAGAGGGATGTCCTCGCGATAGGGGCTGGCGAGCATGGTGAGGTCGCCGAGGTGGAGGAGTCCGAGCTCGGTCCGAACGCGTTGCGTGGTATCGAAGTGCGCGTGCAGTGGGGGGCTGCAGCCAGCCTCGGCGGGAGTGGCCTGGAGCATGCCGCAGGCAAGCGCGGCCACGACGGAGAGGGACAAGGCCAGGGCGCGTCGCATGGTGAACGTGGGACGAGGCTTCTGCTTTGCTATTCAGGTTTCGGGCACCGCTGTGGGATGGGTTCGTTCGATGCCCGGGCTCGGTCGGGCGGCGGTTGCACGGGCAGCCGAGACTGCCAGTGGCGTCGCCGTATGACCCGGGTGTCGTGAGCCGGCGTGCGCGCGAGCTTCAGGTGGCCGGTGGAAGGCCGCTCGGGCAGGGGCACGAGTGTTGCAGACGTTGGCGGCCATGGTGACCTGGCGATGCACAGCGGCGTTTTGCCTGACGTTCTTCACGGCCGGATGTGGCGACGAATCGTCCGAAACCGGCGAGCCCGAGGGCGGCGACGAAGTCGAGGTTCGAGTCGTCGATCACATCCGGTCCTGCGGGGATGGCTGCGATGGGAAAACAACCCTGAGTCAGCTGACAGTCGAAGTCCGCAGCGCGACGCAGAGAACTGTGGAGCTGCAGTGGACCGGGGAGGCGATCGAGGGGCGCCCGCCTTGGGAGTTCGATGCCACGAGTCAGGGACTCGCCACCGTCGAACTCGCCCCGGGCACCTGGACCGAGGTCTCGCTGAACGAGCAGACGCAAATGTGCGGGGCCACCGACGAGCCGCAAGAGCTGAACGCGACCTTCACTCTCGTGCTCGACGGCGAGCCGATCGCCGTCGAAGGGCTCCACACCGAGACGCCGGTGGAGAGCGATTGCGAGTAGGTTTGTGCGCTCACTCCGGCGCGGGCGCGGGCTCGGCTGCCGGTTCGTCCGGCTCAGCCTCGGGCTCAGCCTTCGCCTCTTCGGGCTCCGCCTCGGCGGGCGCAGGCTCGGGCTCCTCCGCCGGCGCCTTTTCCACCGCCGGCTTCGGCACCGCCGCCGGCAGTCCCTTCACCGGCTCCGCCTCGACGGGCTCGCCGCCGGGCGATCGCTCGGTCGCGATCGCCGCGCGGCGTTGCGCGCCCGGCGTCCCATTGCGACCGACGCGCCGATGCCGTCCTCAGCGGGGCACGCCGAACGACCACCCGTCGGTATCCCGCCGGCGTGGCACCCGCCACACGCGACAACGGCGCCGACCTGTGGCGCCCCCTGCTCATCCACCGACCAATCGCCCTGTGGACTCTTTACCCCAAACCAAAGGCCACCGACGTCGGGATTGTCGTCGTCGGCGCCCCGCACGATGACCGTCGTCTTGGACAGCTGCACGCGGCCGTCACCGTCGACGGCCGCGACCGCAAGCGTCTGGAGCGTGTGTGCCGCTATCTTCTGCGCCCGCCCTTCGCCCTCGATGCCGTCCAGCGCACCCCTGACGGGCAAGTGCGGGTGCACTTCAAGAAGCCCAACCGGTTCGGGGCCACTTTCGCCCAGATGACCCCCGACACCTTTCTCGCCCGGCTGTGTGCGCTCGTCCCTCCGCCGCGGGCCCACACCGTCCTGTACTACGGCGTGCTCTCGGCCCACCACGCCCTGCGCTCCGCCGTCGTGCCGCGCACTGACGAACCCGAGCCCGAGCCCAAGCAGCTCTCGCTCTTCATCCCTCGCGGACAGCTCGAGCTGCCCGCCATCACCACCTTGCTCGACGCTCAGCTCCGAGATGCTGCCCCTTCTCGCCTGCCGTGGATGAAGCTCCTCGCCCGCGTCTTTCGCGTCGACATCTGCGTCTGCTCCCGCTGCAGCGGGCCCATGCGCGTCACTCGGGCCGTCACCACTGCGCAGGACATCGCGGCCGAGCTCCGCGGTGCTCGGCCGCCGCCTCGAGCCGCTCCGCTCGGACAACTGCTGCTGTTCTCGGCTCCGCCCGCTGCCCACTAAGCCTCCCTCGACGAGCGCGTCGCTTCCCACCGCGCTCGTCTCGGCGTGCCTGGATGGCGGACTCGGTGCGGCCGCGGTCCCTGTGCCGGCCTGTTTTCCCGTGAAATGGCTCCGCTCTCACGGCTCAGCTTCGCTCGACACCGGGTTGCAGCTCCCCGGCGCACCCCCGCGCACCAGCCGCGCTCTCCCGCCCCCCGCCGTACTCCTCCATCCCGGCTTTTTCCCAGTTCATTTCGCTTAAACGCTTGCGGCGGGTCATCATCGTTCGACGACGGTTCCGGGCCGGCGTGAGTGAATCGCAGGCCGACTACCGGAGTTCGAAGGCATCGAGGTTGAGCAGGTCTCCCGCGCCTCCTCGGAACACCAGGAATAGATCATCGGTGCCATCACCACCGAGTTGCGCCGCGACGGTCTCGAAACTGCCCCAGTGTCCAGTCTGTGGGACATCCACTGAGGCCACCAGTTCGCCGCTCTTCGAGCCGACCCGAAACTCGACCCGAGCGTCGTTGTCGAACTTTGCCGAAGCGAGGATCTCCACCTCCGAGACGCCGCTGAGGTTGACGGCGTCGAACCGAATCCAGTCACCGTCCTGGATTGAGACGACCTTGGTGTCGGTCTTGCCAACGCCAGCGTGGGCTTCGAAGTCTTCCGCCTCAAAGAGGCTAGAGGCCGACGTGCCACCGCCGTCGGGCCCATCACCGCCCTGCGGTACGCTGTCGACTGCAGACGAGTAGATGTGCACGCGCCCCCGATACTTGTGGCAACCGACGATATCGAGGTCTCCGTCCCCTTCGAGGTCGACGACAGCGCCGCTGTACATCCCGCGCGAGTCATCGAGCACCTCTGGCGAGCCGAAAGATCCGTTTCCGAGGTTCGGGTACACGCGAATCTGAGCTTGTTGGCCCCATTTCGACCACGCGACGCCGCTGACGACGTCGATATCACCATCGTCATCCATGTCTGCCAGCCTTGCAAAGTGGCCACCGTTGAAGTTGCTCTGCAGGACCGTTCGCGGCCACGGCCCCGAAGTTCGGGGCGATCCGGGGTTCAGATAGACCGCGAGTTCGTCGTTCTGACCGTTTCTAAAGCCCTCTGCGGGCGAGATCAGGAGATCCAGGTCGCCGTCGCCATCGACGTCGCCAATCGCCTCTTTCGTGTTGTGGTTGGATGAACCGTTGTCGACGCCGCCGTCGACCACGTGACTCACGTAGTTGCCCGATCGCGGGTTCGACGGAGCGTGCAACCAGTATCCGGAGACGGAGATGTCTGGATGCCCAATTCCGTCGATATTCCCGATGGCGAAGCCTTCTCCGTTGGGGTGAAACTGACTCGTGTCCACAGTTTGGCGGACCCAGCTGTCTAGGTCGTTCTGGAAGAATAGAAGGAGTTCATTCGGGTCGAGAGCCCGAACGATGATGTCGGCGCGGCCATCTCCATCCATGTCGTGAACGTCCATGTCGTTGATGTGGTGGACCGGGAAGTCCTCGAGGAGCGTGTGGGCGGCCCAGGGCCCGAGCGCATTTCCGCCTGGGTTCTCGAGGACGTATAGGTACGCGGATTTTACGGACCCGCTGTGGTTGTCCATTGCGGCGACCACGTCTTGGTCGCCGTCGCCGTCCATGTCGGCAACCCGGATCGCTCCCTTGAATGGCCGCTCGATCGGCACTGAAAAGCTGCGGGAAGTCCAGCTGCCTCCGCCTGAGCTGGCGGAGAACCACTGCATATTGTCTCCTCCGAAAGCCACGACGTCTACGAGACCATCTCCATTGAGGTCTCCGGCGTCCACGGACGCCATTCCGTGGGGTCCAAAGAGGGTTGGAGAGTCGAAGTCGAAGGTGCCTGCCCGCACCTGTGTCGAGGCTGATGTGTCGTCACATCCTGCGGTGAGCGAGAGCGCTGAACCGAGTAGAAGTACTGGGGCGATTCGTTGTTTCATGCCGGGTCCTTGTCGATGAATGTTGGTCCGTGCGGTTGCCTCGGCGGCAACCGGCCGCACGCTTCCCGCTCACGACCTGGCAGTTGTGTTGAGCGATGCGTTTGTCTCAAAATAAAATAGCGCGCCTCATCGTTCCATCGAGCTTGCGCGCTGCGGGTATCCCGGCCAGAGGGTGGACGACCCTTCCCCGCGGACGCCGTGGATGAACTCGACCCGAGCTGCTACAGCGGCGTGAACAAGATCAGCACCACGTGTTGACCCCACGCGGCACCCGCCGGGGTGAAGTAGCATACGGTTACCGAGACGGCGAGGCGCTCGTGGCTGAAGAACCGTTCGTTGAAGTCGGGTTTCCAGCCCTCTATGAGGGTGGGTGTGTAGACGGTGCCGTAGAAGTCCCGACCGACCCGGTCGCGGAGGTGTGTCACCATCCGAGCGACTTCCTCTGCGGGCGTGCTCTCACCGAGACGAATGCGCTCGGCGCTAGCGGACAACTCGGCGTCGTCGCTGTCGCCCTCCACGCGCAGCACGGGTGGAAGCTCGACATCGGCGCGGGCGTGGTCGAGGGCCGCGAAGACTGCGGACTCTTCGGCCGCGAAGTCGCCGGACTCGAAGATGTCGTAGCTCACGGTTAGGAGTCCGCGGGCCGACGTCTCGGGGTCGCTGAGGGCCGCCGACGAAAGGACTTTGGTTCTGGCACTGAGGGTGATCGCGCGAAAGCTTGGGAAGAACACCGCCGCGGCGAGGACGCGAGCGAGCGGCGCGTCGGGGTGGTGGTAGAGGGTGTCGAACGTGCCGCGCCGGATGGTGTGCTCGACCTGCCAGCCTGCAATGACTCCCAACGCCGCTTCGTTTCGCACGGCGGGGTCGGGGTTGCCGAGCAGGTGTGGGAAAAGGTTCGCGGACACTGTGTCCTGCTCGTGCGCGCCCAGCAAAGCGGCGAGCCCGGTTTTGCTGCGCAGGGCGTTGATGCCCGCGAGGACGGCCGAGGGGCTGAAGTCGCCGGGGGTTGCGGGCAGATCGAAACGCGGTGTGTCGTACTGCGTGGGCGCCGAGCCGTCGGGTGAGACCAGCACCCTCGCCATGACTCGACCCAGCACGGAGCCCTCGGATGCCGCGCCCACCTCGATCACCGCGGTGGCATCGCCGGGGTTGGTGGGGCAACGAAAGCCAAACGTTCCGGAGACTGCGGCGGGGATCCGGATACAGGCCTCACTGCCGAGTGGCCCGCGGGTGACCTGCGCGACCATCCACTCGCTGGGCTGGTTGTAGACGCCGAAGATCTCGACATGGCCATCGCCGCCGCTTTGAAACGGGACCGGGGAGAGCTCGAGCTCTGGCTCCCCGACGAGGATGGAGACGACCTCTTTGTTGTCCCCTTTCCAAACCCCGAGGCCACAGACCGCCTGCGCAGACGCCCCTTCGATCAGCGCGAAGATCTCCGGTCTCAGCTGCTTGTTGGAGTCGAGGCTCTGAAACGTGCCCGGTTCGAACGACAAGCGATGAGTCCGCACAGTCCGCGATCACCACCTTGCTCGACGCTCAGCTCCGCGATGCTGCCCCTTCTCGGGTGCCGTGGATGAAGCTCCTCGCCCGCGTCTTCCGCATCGACATCTGCGTCTGCTCCCGCTGCAGCGGGCCCATGCGCGTCACTCGGGCCGTCACCACTGCGCAGGACATCGCGGCCGAGCTCCGCGGTGCTCGGCCGCCGCCTCGAGCCGCTCCGCTCGGACAACTGCTGCTGTTCTCGGCTCCGCCCGCTGCCCACTAAGCCTCCCTCGACGAGCGCGTCGCTTCCCACCGCGCTCGTCTCGGCGTGCCTGGATGGCGGACTCGGTCCCCTGTGCCGGCCTGTTTTCCCGTGAAATGGCTCCGCTCTCACGGCTCAGCTTCGCTCGACACCGGGTTGCAGCTCCCCGGCGCACCCCCGCGCACCAGCCGCGCTCTCCCGCCCCCCGCCGTACTCCTCCATCCCGGCTTTTTCCCAGTTCATTTCGCTTAAACGCGCTCAACTCCTGGCGTGCACCCTGCCGACGCGCATCCACACAGTCAACTCGGTCCAAGCTGATTGATCCAGCATCAAAGAAAAATCGGCCGTTCGCTCGTAGTGCCGTTGATCATGGAACAGGGGTCCGCGCCCGCCGTCATCAGCGGAACCACGTTCCGATGATCGCAAGGCCCTCGAGGCCTGGGTCCGAAGACCACCGACACCGCACGCCACCCCACGCTCCGCGGGTCCGCCGCACACATCCCTCAAAACGAAACGAGCCCGACCGCATCCGCAGCCGGGCTCGCCCGCCTCTCCGAGGCACCAGCCTCAGATGTTGATCGCGCGCCCCGCCACGTCGAGCGCGGCCTCTTTGATGATCTCCGAGAGCGTCGGGTGGGCGTGGACGCTGCGCGCCAGATCCTCGGCGCTCGCGGAGAACTCGATCGCCACCGCGCCTTCCGCCGCCAAATCACTGGCATGCGCCCCGACGACGTGGAAGCCCAAGATCCGATCGGTCTCGGCGTGTGCCAGGATCTTCACCATACCGTCGGTCTCGCCCATGGCCTTGGCGCGGCCGTTGGCCATGAACGGGAACTTGCCCTTGTTGTAGGGGATGCCGTCGCCACCTCGGGGTGCGTGTAGATGATGCCCGGCACCGCGGGAGGACGTGCTCAGGACCTTCGACGCCATCCCTCGAACTGATGGGCAAAACGCCCACGACTGCGGGTGAGCGCCGCCTCGAGGTTCGGGCCCGGACGCCTCGATGGAAGGTGACGTGGCACGCTGCCAAGCTAGCAAGGCTGGTCGAACCCGAAGTGCCCCACCGACGGAGCTTGCAGCACGAAGGGGGAGCCGTTGAACGTGACCAGGAACTCGCCAGTGGTCTGCTCCCAGCCCGGCCCCCCGCAACTGGGCTCCGGCCTGTGGTCCATGACGAAGGTAACCGGGTCCGTGTGTTCAACCTCGTGCAGAAAAACTGAGAGCGGGTCGTCAGAGAGCTCCAATGGAGATCCGTCGACGCTGAAGTCATGCCAGATGACTTCGACCTGCCCGGGCTCCTCTAGGCGGAAACGCAGGAAGAGCACACTGGTGTCAATGAGCCCACTGCACACCGACTCCACACAAGTATCCTCATGCTCGGCGGACTCAATGAAAAACCCGGGCGGAGGGTCAGTAGGCCAGTTGGGGCCAACATCCGGTCCCACAGTCGATTCTTCGCCCGGTGCGCTGGTGCCCCCCGTCGAACCTTCTCGAGAACCGCCCGTGGAAGCTTCTCCGCCCTGCTCACCGCCCGTCGAGGATTCGAGCCCCATGTCGGGATTGGGCGACGCACCTCCATCGGTATCAGCCGGATCGGTGGCATCGGGCTGCTCCATTTTCCCCCCGCCCCCGCCCCCGCCACACGCAAGGAGTGGGAACGCCAGCAGCAGCACTCCAGACCCGCAACGAAGGCCGTGGAGAATCCGCGATTTCGCCCCTTTCACACGCCCCCAAAGATGCACCGGAAAGCGAAGGGACAACCGAGTGAGTCGGGCGGGAGCTCTCATGTGTGGGGTCGTTGCCGCGAAGCCCACAACGTTCCCGGCAAAGCGAAAAATTGGGAAGAAGCCCGAACGGAGGAGTGCCGCTGGGAGATACGCGTCGGCCTCGACCCTCGCGACGGCCCGGACGGAAGCCTGGACCTCGACGGCGACGGCTACACGAACCCCGAGGAGTTCCTCGACGAGACTCAGACCTGAGGCTCAAGGCCGAGGCGGCGCCGAAGGTCGGCCAGCCAATCATCGAGCTTCGACACGGTCGTCTCGAGCGTCCCCGGGTCCGCGGCGAATCCCTCGAGCGCACGCCGCAGCTCGTCCCGAGCCTTCCGCATGCGCGTCGCGACCGTGCCCGGCGGAAGTTGGAGTACCTCGGCCATCTCCGCGCGGGAGAGGTCTTCGAAGTAGTGCAGCTCGAGCACGGCCTGCAGCGCGAACGGCAGCGTTCGCAGGCCCTGCGGGAGCAGCGCCTGCTCCTGCCGCACCGCGACGATGGCGCTCGGCGACTCGGACACGCAGGCAACGCTGGTGAGCGTCTCGTCGAACGTGGGCGTCCTGACGTGCCGCTTGAGCTCGTCCCGGCAGACGTTGTAGGCGATGCCCAGCAGGTAGGTGCGAAAGGTCGAGCGGCCGTCGAATCGGCCCACGCTGCGGGCGCAACGCTCGAACACCATGCCCACGAGGTCTTCGAGGCGCGCCGGGTCGGGGCACTTGTTGGCGAGAAAGCGACCCACGGTGTCCAGGTGTCGCTCGATGAGCTGCTCGCCCGCCGAGCGTTCGCCGGAGGCCCAGCGCTCGTAGAGCCGTGCGTCGTCTTCCACCGGGACCGGGACGAGGGTCTCGCGTCGAGCCGAGGCGGTCAAAGCTTCCCCTCCACGAGCGCGTGTGCTTCAAGCACGGACGCGAGGTCTCGATGCGAGGCAGACAGCTCGCGCTCGACGACTTGAACGTCGTCGTTCGTCGCGTATGCGACGCGCAGACCGTCTCCGGAGATCGCCTGGATGCCCCACGAAGAGTCGCTGTAGAGATCCACCAGCCGCTCTCCCCGATGCCATGCGAGATGCAGTCCGTGGCGGGTGCGCAGGACGAGAGCTCCGCCGTGGCTCGCCGCCGTCAGGACGACGAAGTCGTCGTCCCTCGGCAGCTTGCGCTTCAGCTCTTCAACCTCGATGCCGTCTTCACTGAGGCTCGCCAGCTGGTCGCGTCGGCCGACGAAGACGAGATGGGAGGCGTCGGGCCATACGTGAAGGGTCTCGAGCCACTGCGCGTCCGGCATTGGGGCGGTGTCGTGTCGGTCACCGTTCCAGACGTGGAGCGTCCGGTCCTCAGCGGGCCCGCACACCGTCGCGACGAACTCGCGGACAGCTCGAGCTGCCCGCCATCACCACCTTGCTCGACGCTCAGCTCCGCGATGCTGCCCCTTCTCGGGTGCCGTGGATGAAGCTCCTCGCCCGCGTCTTCCGCATCGACATCTGCGTCTGCTCCCGCTGCAGCGGGCCCATGCGCGTCACTCGGGCCGTCACCACTGCGCAGGACATCGCGGCCGAGCTCCGCGGTGCTCGGCCGCCGCCTCGAGCCGCTCCGCTCGGACAACTGCTGCTGTTCTCGGCTCCGCCCGCTGCCCACTAAGCCTCCCTCGACGAGCGCGTCGCTTCCCACCGCGCTCGTCTCGGCGTGCCTGGATGGCGGACTCGGTGCGGCCGCGGTCCCCTGTGCCGGCCTGTTTTCCCGTGAAATGGCTCCGCTCTCACGGCTCAGCTTCGCTCGACACCGGGTTGCAGCTCCCCGGCGCACCCACGCGCACCAGCCGCGCTCTCCCGCCCCCCGCCGTACTCCTCCATCCCGGCTTTTTCCCAGTTCATTTCGCTTAAACGCCGTTTGGTGCGACGCATCAGCGCCGATGGAGGTGTGGGCTGACTGGCACGACGCCCTATGGTGGGCACTGGACGGCTTTCACCTCGGCCGCAGTGCGCCCGGAACGATCGAGGAGATGCTCGTGCACGACGGCCCCTTGCTCGGCTTTGCCGTGCCCGGTTCTTGGGACGCACGCGGCCGAGGGTCTGAGGGAGAGGCCGAGGGTCTGAGGGAGAGGGGATGGCCTGGGCGCTGCAGCCGGCGCGCGATGTTCAGCGAGGTGCGGCCCTCAAGGTGCACGCGCAGCGATTGACCGATGCGCCTTCGGCCGAGCTTCGTCGCGCTTCCCTGTGGCGAGAGATGCGGGACTCCGGTGTGGCCGTGGGCGCGGTGCTGACCGCGACGCGAGCGGAGTTCCCCGAGTTCGTGCCGGGCTGCGTCGGGCAGTGGCAGGCGGCCGTGCAGATGTGTGATGGGGGGGCAGTACCGGCAGTACCCAGACCACAAACAGCGCGCCTCGAATGCCGAGAAGCATTTCCAGGGATGACTCTTGGCAACTCTGGGGTTACAGTGCCCCTCCCACTGCCTGAGGACGCGCGTGTGAATCGACCAGCCCATGTTCTACTCACCACAGTTCTGCTGTCGTGCCTTTTCGCCTGCGCCGATGATGGGGGCGAAGAGGGCGGAGAGGGCAGCTCAGAGCTGACGATCGTTCCCACCCCGAGCGCTCAGTGTGATGGTCCCGAATGGTCGTTCAGCGCCACGACCAGAGGCGCGGACTCCTTGAGCCTGGAACTAACCCACAGTGATGGACGGTCCGAGAGTCACCCCATGGTCCAGGGCGACGAGAGTGGCGGCAATACCGCCTGGTCGCTTCGGGTGACTGCCGGGACATTCGATGCGGGTACCAGCACCGAGTTTGAGTGCTCCGATTTCGTCTCTGTGGCTACGAAGTATCGGGCAGCAGACGAGGCTGGTGATGAAATATGCTTCATCCGCTTGGACCCCGAGCCCTGCTGAACGGCACTCAACGGGCGTCATCCGCGTCGTCCTTGACACTCTCGCAGGTCGCCCCACAGGCGGTGGACCTGCTCAGATCACACGGGACCTTCGGTTTCGAACAGAGGGCTGGAGGTTCGGCTTCAGAGGAGGACCGATGCACCGGCGTTCGTCAGCGACCCGCGGCTGTCGGTTCTCAAGGCGCCGCTGAGCTTGGAGGAGGAGGGCAGGGCCGGACAGCTCGAGCTGCCCGCCATCACCACCTTGCTCGACGCTCAGCTCCGCGATGCTGCCCCTTCTCGGGTGCCGTGGATGAAGCTCCTCGCCCGCGTCTTCCGCATCGACATCTGCGTCTGCTCCCGCTGCAGCGGGCCCATGCGCGTCACTCGGGCCGTCACCACACCGCAGGAGATTGCCGCCGAGCTCCGCGGTGCTCGGCCGCCGCCTCGAGCCGCTCCGCTCGGACAACTGCTGCTGTTCTCGGCTCCGCCCGCTGCCCACTAAGCCTCCCTCGACGAGCGCGTCGCTTCCCACCGCGCTCGTCTCGGCGTGCCTGGATGGCGGACTCGGTGCGGCCGCGGTCCCCTGTGCCGGCCTGTTTTCCCGTGAAATGGCTCCGCTCTCACGGCTCAGCTTCGCTCGACACCGGGTTGCAGCTCCCCGGCGTACCCCCGCGCACCAGCCGCGCTCTCCCGCCCCCCGCCGTACTCCTCCATCCCGGCTTTTTCCCAGTTCATTTCGCTTAAACGCCCCGGCGAGCAGCGCGTTGGTGAGCAGCGCGTTGGTGACGATGGCCAGGATGTTGAGGTTTGCCAGCGCGTGGAAGGGGTTGGACAGCGCGGTGCCCAACATGCCGCGGAGGATGCGAAGCACCGAGTCGCTGCCCGGATCGATGAGGACGGGCGGCGGCGTGTTGCTCTGGGCCTGGGAGGCTGCCAGCTCTTCGACCGAGATCTGAAAGCCGCTGGATTCCCACGGGTGAATGAACGTCACCACGAACAGGCCGATCGCGATCGCGATGAAGGTTGTTGCGACGTAGTAGCTGATCGCGACCGCGCCGATCTTGCGCAGCCGTGTGACGTCGCCCAGCCCCAGCAAGCCGCCCAGGAGCGAGAAGAACACCACGGGGGCGACGAGCAGCCGCAGCGCCGAGATGAAGGTGTCCTTGAGGAGCAGGACCAGCTCGTAGAGCTGCGGAGGGCTCTCCTGCGTGGGCCAGCTGGGATCGCCGACCAACCGCGCGGACGCGTACCCCAGCACCCCCGCCAGCAGAACCCAGAACGAGAGGTTGCGATGCACGTTGCGCAAGAAGCCCTTGCGCGGCTTGTCGGAGGCGGTGGTCGACGGAGCACTCATACGATCGGCTGCACCCTATCGCGCGGCTCGCTCATGTGCGCGGGGCCGCGGTGGATTGCGCCGGTTTCCGCGAGCTGATAGCGGTGTCGAGGGTGGAGCGCGTGTTGCTCATGTTGATGTGGGTTGCGGCTCCAGCGGAGTCGTTGGTGCCGCAGCAGCGATGGGCTGCGGACTACGAGCTGGAATGGAGAGCGCCGCAGGGGTGTCCGGAGGTGGAGGACATCCGCGCGAAGATCGATGCGATGTCCGAACGGCAGGCGGACGCAGCCGGAACGCTGGTGGTGCAGGCGCAGGTCCGCGAGGTGTCGGATGGCTTCGAGCTTGCGTTGCGCACCGAGTTCGAAGGACAGGCGGATGAGCGCACGTTGAGCGCCGCGTCATGCGTCGAGTTGGCGGACTCTACGGCGCTGGTGGTGTCGCTGTCCCTCGATCCGCACGCGCGGTTGATGGAGGACGCGGAGCCCGAGCCCCAGCAGCCGCTCGTGCTCGAGAGGCAAGCCGACGATGTTGACCCGCCCGTGCGGCGCGAGCCGACGCCCCCACCGCGCGAGGTCACGGCGAGAGAGCCAGCAGCGGACTCGAACCTCCGTTGGCGCCCGCGGGCGTGGGGGGTTAGGCTGGCACCCTTCTTGGAGGTAGGGGTGCTGCCGCAGTGGAGCGCGGGTCCCTCGGTGGCGGCGCTCGCCCTGTGGGATCGCTGGAGCTTGGAGGTGAGCGGCAGCTTGGAGTGGGGGCGGCCCACGGCGCGACGCAGCGGCGCGCGGGGACGGATGCAACTTGGGGCTGGAGCGGTGCGGGGCTGCTGGCGTGCGCGGACGAAGACGCGGGTCGAGTTTCCACTTTGTGGCGTGCTGGAGGCTGGTCGCGTGCGGGCGGTGAGCGAGGGGTTGTCGCCTGCGACCACGGTGCACTTTGCCCACCTGGCACCCGGCGCGGGCGCCGGGGTTGCGGTGCGCGGGGAACGGCTGGGGCTGGTCTTGGGTGCCGAGGCTCTGCTTCCCGTGCTGCGGGCGGCGGTGCTCGTGGGCGAGGATCAGGTGTTTACGACCCGTGCGGCGTCGCTGCGGGCGATCTTGGGCCTCGAGATCTTTTTCGGAACAGATCCGACCTAAGCTGGACATGGCACAGGTGATGGACGACTTCCCCGCGGTCTATCGCACGCACCACGGGTTCGTGTGGCACGCGCTCCATCGGTTTGGGTTGGCGTCCTCGCTGCTGGAGGACGCGGTGCAGGACGTGTTCATCGTGGCGTATCGTCGGCGCGACCGGTTTCGCGGCGCGTCGCTCAAGGCGTGGCTCTACGGGATCGCCCGTCGTGTGGCGAGCAATTACCGTCGCGCGGGACAACGGCACCAACGGCGCAGCGAAGCCTACAGCGCATCGGTGCCCGCACCCCGTCAACCGCTCCCGGAGGCGATTGTTGCCCTCGATACATTCCTGCAGAGGCTTCCCCACGAAGACCGCGAGTTGTTCGTGTTGTCTGAAGTCGAAGGATTGTCGGGGCCGGAGATTGCGGCGGTCCGCGGTCGCAATGTGCACACCGTGTATACGCAGATTCGAAGGCTTCGGCGGGGGCTTGGTGCGGAGCTTCCCGATCCGCAGCGGGTGCGACGGGAGCAACCCCGCGCGTCGGCGGGCTCGTGGGGGTTGCTGCTGCCTTGGCTTGGCGAAGCGCCGCTGGGGGCGAGCACCGTCACCGCAACGGCGACGTCGGTGGGTGTGAAGTGGGGGCTTGGTCTGGTGTTGGCATCCGCGGTGGCGGCGACCGTGGGAGTGAGTGTCGGTGGCTCGACCCGCGAGGCGATGCGCCCGGGTTCGGCGGCGACGGGTTCGGCGGCGACGCCTCCAGTCAGCACGGCGCCTCCGACATCCGCCGCGCCGGACCCCGCCGCGGCTGCGGTCGACATCGCCACGGCTGGAGACGTTGTCCACCCGGTGGCGCCTCGCGCTGCGCAGCCCCGGCCATCGACACGGCCCGTAGCGGCGCCCCCGGCCGCTGTCGATCCGGTGGATGCGCCCGGTCTCTCCGAGGAGAATACGATGCTCGGCAAGGCATCTGCGGCGCTGCGGGAGGGGCGGGCGAGCGATGCGTTGCGCTGGACCACCGAGCATCATCAACGTTTCCCAAAAAGCGGGCTTGGTGATCTTCGAGCAGCCGTTCGTATCGAGGCGCTGTGTTTGGCGGGCAAGGGCCAGCAGGCGAAGGCGGAGGCAAAACGTCTCATCGCGCAGCGGCCGGGGTCGGCCGCGGCAAGGCGGGTCGGGCACGCGATCGAAAAAAACTGCGAAGCGCCGCAACAGAAACCCCCCACGCCGGACACGACAACACCATGAGCTTGAACTCGACTTCCAAGAATGCTCGGCGGGCCGCGGCGGCTCGGCTTTCCCTCGTCCTCGCCGCGCTGGCGCTGCCCGGCGGCTGTGTTGCCGAAAAGAGCCTGGGGGACCCCGAGGCGACCGATGGTGCGGAGGGCTCGGGCACCGATGCGACCGCGCCAACCGGCACGCCGGGGTCCATGACGAACGCCTCCTCGACAACGCCGGACTCGCAGACCACCGACACGCCCACGCAAGGCGACAGCGAGACCGACGGCGACACGGATGTCGGCGACACCGACACGTTGACGCCCGGAATGTGTGGCGACTACGCGCCTCCGCCCATCGAGTGTGAACCGGCGGGCGAGGGCCAGGCGTCGTTCCTCGGGGAGTGGACGGACGATCAAACCGACACGCCCTGCACGGTGACCGCGGTCGAGACGGACGATACTGACGGGGAGACCATCACCCTCGACTGCGGCTTCGGCCCGATCTTGGTGGGCTACACCAGCGCGCCCTACTTGGCTGCACCGGTGGCCGCCAACGATCAGGTGCTGTTCTCCTTTCAGGACTACGAGGAGAGCCCGAACCTGGAAGCGTCGTTCTCCCTTTCGTCGCCCGAAGGCGAGCTGTTGTTGGCGTTCCTCACGTACACGAACATCGGCAGCGAGCCCTTGCTCGACCTCGGTGACATCGAGGTCGCCTTTGCCGGCACGGGCTGCTTTGGCGTCGAGGTTCCCGCCGCGCTCTGCGAAAGGGACGATCAGTCGATCGTCTCGGCCCGCGTCGACGTCGACGTGACCCTGGGCGACGAGCAGCTCTTCCTCTCGCAAGGCGGGTCGGGCACGCTGACCAGCGGGCCGATGAACTATGGCGTGGGGGTGGGCCACGCGGACAGGATCGTATGCTGGGACGACGGGTGCGCTGGGGACGAGAGTGGGCCGTACGATTTCGTCGAGCTGCTCATCGTTGCGCAGCCCTGAGCTGATCCGACCGGGGGCAGGGCTCATCGTCTGAGGGCTCCGGGGCGCGAGCTTCGGGAGCTACACTCAGGAGCCTATGCCCTTGGGGAATGGTGCACCCCGGACGGACCGCTACGCAGCGTCGTGGACGAACATGTGCCCGCGAGGCTCACTTGCTCGAAGGCCCCGTGCAGCGACGATCGCAATGCTCTATCGTGATCGGCAGTGCGTTCATCGGCAGTGGACATCAGGATGCTCGCGATCTCGTGGCTGCTGGTCCCGCTCTCACGGCTCAGCTTCGCTCGACACCGGGTTGCAGCTCCCCGGCGCACCCACGCGCACCAGCCGCGCTCTCCCGCCCCCCGCCGTACTCCTCCATCCCGGCTTTTTCCCAGTTCATTTCGCTTAAACGCCCGCGCCGTCCGAGCACCGAACCAAGCTCGCTGCGCTCTTTGCGAGTGCTCAAAGCGCCACCGACACCCAGGAGGCAACCCGGCTGGTGCTGCAAGCCATGCTCACCTCCCCGCGTTTCCTCTTTCGCTCCGAGATCGGTACCCCGCGCGAGGACGGCAGCGGCGCCGACCTCGACAGCTTCGAGGTCGCGAGCGCGTTGGCGTATACGCTCACCGATGCGCCGCCCGATGCCGAGCTGCGCGAAGCGGCGGAGCAGGACGCCTTGCGCACCCGAGCGCAGATCGAGGACCAAGCCCTGCGTCTGCTGGCGCAGATGCAGGAGCAACCCGCCGGGTTGGTCACGTTTGTTCGCGAGCTCAGCGGGGTGCGGAACTACGGGTCGGTCAGCAAGGACCTCGAGGCCTACCCCGAGTTCGATCTGGAGACGCAAGCCGCGGTCCTCGCAGACTTTGATGCCACGGTCGGCGCGCTGCTGGCCTCTGAGACGCCGACCCTGCGGGAGCTGCTGACCTCGAACGAGTTCGTGGTGAGCGAGGCCTCGGCGCGTCTCTTGGGTTGGCCAAGCCCGGAGCAGTACAGCGCCGCGGATGGTCTGGTGGCGGTCGATGAACCGGGCCGCCGCGGGATGTTGACCCATCCGGCGATGCTCGGCACCTACGCCCACGAGCTGGAGACACCTGGCGCGGGCTATAAGAGAGAATAGTATGGAGACCAACCCTGTCGCGCGGGGGCACTTCATCAGCGACAAGCTGCTGTGCATCGAGATTCCGCCGCCGCCGGAGGCCGTGATGTTCCCCGATCGTGACGAGGAAGGCGCCAACGAGACCCTCCGCGAGACGCTGGAGCGCATTCACTCCGTGGACAGCTGCGCCGGATGCCACGTCCTGATGGACCCGAAATACGGGTGGCCGTTCGAAGTGTTCGATGCTGTGGGGCGCCGCCGGGACAACGATCGCGGTCTGCCGATCGACGACACGACCGAGGTCGGTGTCCCCATTGGTGCCGGTACCATCGAAGGGGTGGAAGAGCTGCTCGAGGTCACCGCGGGAACCGAGCTCACCCACGCGTGCTTCAGCCGCGGCGTCTAAAAAAAAAAAAAAAAAAAAAATAATAATAATAAAAAAAAATTAAAATAAAAAATAAAAAAAAATAAATAATCAAGTACGTCGCCGGGGTTGGAAACGAAGTCGAAGGCTTCGAATGCATCACCGAAGACTTGGAGACGCCCTTTGTTGCGGATGGGGATGTCCCAGAGCAGTTCGTGCGCCTGCTGCTCTCCCGCCGGTGTTCTCGAGCGCGCGATCGCGCAATAGGCTCACGAGGGGGTCGAGCAGCTGCATCGTGAACGGTCGCGAGTCCTTGACCCTCACGCGACGTGAGAGCCTACGGTGAGGTCATGTCCAAACAACGTCTCACCGTGCAAGCCGTGGCCGAGCTCAGCGGAGTCACCGTGCGCACGCTGCATCACTATGACGAGATAGGCCTTCTGTGCCCCACGCGTGGCCGTGGTGGTTACCGCCAATATACCGACGCGGACGTGCTACGGCTCCAGCAGATCCTGGTCTACCGTGCGCTGGGTCTGCCGTTGCAACGCATCAAAGCGGTGATGGATGACCCAAGCTTTGACGCCGCGGCTGCGCTTGCGGACCAGCGCGAACAGCTCGAAGCTCGAGCGGCGGAGACGGCCCGGATGCTACGCGCGGTGGACCTCGCCCTGTCGCGGTTGCGCGGCGACCCCACGCCGAAGCTCTCGGAGATCTTCGATGGGTTCGACCCAGCCGCGTATGAAGCCGAGGTCGAGGACCGCTGGGGACACACCGACGCGTTTGCGGAGAGCAAGCGTCGAACCCAGCCGTACTCGACCCAGCAGTGGGCGGAGATCAAGTCGGAATCGGATGCGATCCTTCGCCGTGTCGCGCAGGCTGTGACGGACGCGACGCCGCCAGGGTCCGAGGAAGGAAAAGACCTGGCGGAGGCCTATCGCCAACACGCCGATCGCTACTACTACCCGTGTAGTCGGGCGATGTACCGGGAGGTGGCGTCCATGTACACGGCCGACGTCCGCTTCCAGAACAACCTCGACGGGTTTGGCGAAGGCGTTGCAGCGTTTCTTGCGGCAGCGGCGGAAGCAAATGCGAAATGAGGGGAAGGCGGAGTCGCCGTTCGGGCGGTGAGCGGGGTCACCACGCCCATGGTCGGCAACGACCGTGGCGCACGGTCTAGATGCCGCCGTCCTCGAACACGATCGCGTCTGCTTCGTCCTCCTCGCCCTCCTCCATCAGCGCCGGAAGCGGCTCGTCTGGGAAGGGGACGACGTCGATGCCTTCATCGATCGCACCCGCAACATCCAATGCCCGATCACGGCGGCTGTTGCATACGAATCGTCGAAGACGACGACCTCCCCCGTCTCAAGCGTGAGGCGCAAGCGGACCTCGGGGACGTCGTCTTCGATGAGGCGCCCGTCGGTGTCCGTTCGTCCCGACCGCATGACACCGCCAACATCGAGTCTGTAGTTGACACCGCCAACGGGTCGCCCATGCGTGTTATGGAGCCGAATCTCAAGCCGCCGCGCGATGGGCGATGCGCCGTACTCCCTGACGATGTCTTGCCGGGTGTACAGGAAAAGGGAGGCTGGGCCGTGTTGTCGTGTCCAGCGGCATGTGGGCGGGACGACGACGACATCGCAGCGCTGTTGCTGGCCTCGCAGGGCACCAAACCGGCGGACGAGACCCTCCTCTTCCGCGAAGGACGTTCCGCACCCGAGGACGTGGGACCACAACGCAATCCTCATCGCTGCTACGAACGGGTGGGAACCCCGAGCGGTGTCGTGGCCTCGGAAGGGTCTGTGTAGCGTGCGGGCTCAGCCGGCTTCGGTGCGGTGCGGTGCAGCTCCGTCAGGAGTCGAGACCACTCGACGAGCATACTGTGTCGGCGAGGCCAGCGACCGGACCGAAGGATGAACGGAAACGTGGACTCGCTCAGCATTTTGCGCACGGCCTCGGCTCCGCCGCATCCAGAGGCCTTCGCGTGGATGACGATGTCTCGGTAGAAGAAGATCTCTTGGCGACCTCCGGGTGTGGTTCGCCAGGCTTCGACCGGACCCGCGGTGCGCAAAGCGACGCGGGCTGCCTCTTGGAGGCTCGCCACTTCGGTCGACCAGCGAGTGCGTTGGTTGGACTCGGATGTTGGGTTCACGGCATCCACACCATGGCCGGGCGGTGTCACGCGACGGTCCCCGGCGGGTCAGAGGTTGGGGACCTTTTGGCAACAACACGGTCGCGCGGGTGCCACGCCCAGCAACTTCGGGCCCAAGCCGACGGTTGGCCCCCCGGCCGACGCCCACCCACAACCAGTCGGCCTGTTCTGAACTCAGGGTCGAGAGGATCCGCTCGAACGTCTCGGCGAGACGGCTGCGTTTCTTCCTGTCCAAATGCTACTGCGCGAACCGGTCGCGGCGCTCGGCCATGCAGGCGGCCTGAGCCCGTCTTTGATCCGAGACCATCTCATCCATGCGCAGCGCGGTGAACATGGGGGGCGGTGCGGGGGCCGAAGCTCCGCGCGCCTGCGGCATGCGAAGGCCAGATCCATCCCGCGTCTCGTGGCGGCATGTACGGGCGACGGCAACGCACGCGGCGGTGTCGATCGTCCCGAGCGTTTCGAAACGAGTGCACAGTCCGGCGTCGATGGACCACGCCGCATCGCGCTGCGCGTCGGTGAGCGCCAGCCCAAGACCCACCCCGGCGATGATGCCCAGGCCCAGAAGCAGCGGAGCAAAGCGCGCCGCCGCCAACCCGAACCGGGTGTCACTCGTCTTGCGCCGATGGGCCACGACCGCGATCACGACGATGATCAGTGCCAACCCGGACGCGAGCGCTGCCATGATCGTATCCGCCCGACTCAGCGGCTCTCCGCTGCTGATGCCGCCCACAAACAGCATCGTGCTCGTGACCACGATGCATGGGCTGACCACCACGGCAACGATCGCCAAGACGTAGGCAGAGACGGGCAGACGCACGGCCAGAACATACCCCGGCACGTCCAGTCGCGACGATGTCTTTTTAGGACATCACCCCCCACCGGCGCACGCCGATGACGAGACTCGAGCGGGCGGTCGGTGACACTCCGCACAAGCCCGCAAAAACGATGCAACCCTTGGGGTGGGTCGTGCGACAAGCACGGGGATGCCGAGCCGCGCTGTTCAACATGCCTGGCCCCTTCTCTGCTTCGTTGTTGCATGCGCCGGCTCGGCGGGCGGCGTCCGCCCACACTGGATCGGTACGCCCAAACGACGCGCCCTACGACCCGACGACCCACGCCCCGAACAGGGCACGACACCCGGCGAGTCTCGGAATGCGAAACCTGCGTGGTTCAACCAAACCCCGGGTCTCATGTGGGACACGACGTTCCCGCTGACGTGGCTTGAGCCGGGACAGACGCTCGTCATTCGCATGTCGGACCGCGATCGCATCGCGAGCCTCGACTTCATCGAGCAAGTGTCGGTCACCTACGACGGATCGCTCCCTTTGCGACACGACGCGGAGCGATCGAGCGTCGAGTGCCGCGTCGTGCTCGAGCGACCGCTTCACGAGCTGGCCATCGAAGCAGCCTGGGCCATCGACCGCCTGCTCATCAAGCTCGAACGCGACCCCGTCGACGCCAAGACGTCGCTCGACCGCGTCGATGATTTCACCCAGGCGTACTACGGCTTGGCTCGGCTCGTCGGCTGGGCGGACCCACGGATCGAGAAGCGTGTCGCTCAGCTCGAGGCGCTGTGGCCGACCTTCCCCAGCATTCCCGCGCCCACCGAGGAGTGACGGGGATGCCCTCCAGCGCCGTAGCAGCCCAAGCCTCAGAAATCCGCGACCGCTTCGAAACCGAAGATGTCGTTCGCGAGCTGGTTGCGAGCGCCGCCGTCCTCTCGCGCAAACGTGTACTCGGCCTTGAGCGTGAAGCGAGGAAGCACGGGGAAACGGAACCCCACGGTGTGCGACTGAAAGGCGGACTCGCGGCGGGTGGTGCCCAGATCGGAGTTCAGGTCGATGTTGGCCGGGTTGCCGTCGGAGTCCACGCCCGCCACGACGCTGGGGATGTTGATATCCGGGTCGGCTTGGTCGAAGCGATACTGCAGAATGAGCCCGGGAAGGCGGGTCTTCTTGCGTCGAAACAGCGGCTGCGCGATCTGGGCGTAGCCACCACGCATGCGTCGGTCGGTCAGCGTGGGCTCGGCCCGATCGACCGCGTCGTCGCGGCCGAGCACAAACTCCCCGCGCAGGATCGGGAGCGGAAACTTGCTCTCGAACATCTCTTCGAAGTTGAGCTCGACGTGCGTGCCCGCGCGCCATGAGGGCGCCTGGTCGAGGTCCGCGACGGACTCACCGGCGCTGGGGGAACTGTCGCCAGCGGGATGCTTGCCCCAGACGAACGACCCGCCGAGGTTGATCGACCCGATCGGGAACACCTGAACCCGCGCCACCACCGACTTGCTCCCGTTGTTGTCCGGAAGGATGAAGCCGCCCGGCGCATTGATGGTGGAGGTTCCTGGCTGGCCCATGCCGAGCGCTTCGACCTCGCCGTCGCGGAGGACCCGCTCGCAACTCGGCACCAGCGTGGGGTTGGAGAAGACCGTGTCGAGGAACCGCGTCTGGCTGCACGCGTCGCCGTTGATCACGCCGAGATCGATCTCGATCGGGCGAATCGGTGACTCATTGCCAAAGGTGGGTTTCCACTTGAGGGACGCGCCAACATCCGACCACGTGCCGGGATAGACGCGGTTGTTGGTCATCGCCAAGGGGCGGGTGATGAACCAGTTCACGGGCGCGGCGTGGTCTTCGTCCTCGAGCCCGAACGGCAGGATGAAGACACCGCCGGTGATCTTGAATCCCTCGCGAAACCAGCGCGGGGTGCTTTTTGCGAGGGCGAAAGGGTTGATCTCGAGAGCGCCGGTTTCAAAGGCGACGAAGCGCCGGGTCTGCCCCGAAATGGAGGGGTCGACGCCCGCCGGTTTTACAACGCCCGCCGAGAGGAACTCGAACCCGATGCGGGCGTAGACAACATCGGCAAAGATCGGCGCACCCACGTAGAGCGTTGCCGAGCTGACGTCGAAGTATGGGAGCGTCTTGAGCTGGGTGAACGAACCGTCGGCGTCGCGCGCGAAGGTGTTGGTTCGCTGCGCCACGAAGAAGTTGGCGGCGACGAAGCCTCGGACCTGAATGGCGCCACCCGATGGACCGACCTCGGCGAGCTTGCCGGGGTCGAAGAAGCTGCCCCCGTCGGCGCCCGCGGGTGGGCGGTCGGGCGCCCCGGTGTCGAAAATCTTCCGCTTGGGCGTCGGCTCGGGCGCGCCGGACTTGGACGGAAGCTCCTCGATCTCCGGCATGGGTGGGGCCGTGGATGCGTCGCCCGCCGTGGTCTGGGGGTTGAAGAACGCCCCGGGAGGCTCGGGCACCTCGTCGGGTTCGGGCGGCTGTGCGGCGGCGGGTTGGACCGACTCCTCGGGCCCCACCTCGGCCGCGTCCGCCGGCGGATCGACCGCATCCTCAGGCCCGGGTTCCGGGGGCGACTCGGCTGCGGACGCCTCTGGCGCGGGCGTGGCCCCGGTCGCGTCCGGCGGCGCACTCAACGCTAGGCAGAGAAGGCTCCAGGGCGGCATCGGGCGGCCGCACTCTACCCCAGCGGGCGATCAGCGTGCTATCTGAGCCCCATGCGCACCCGGTTGGCTCTCCTCTTGCTCGCTGCCAGCGCGATCGGCTGCGACTCCGCCGCGGACAAACCCGCGGCCGATGGCACCCTGCTCACCCCGTACCTGCAGATCCAGTCCACGCTCGCGGAGGACAAGCTCGACAACCTCTCGGAGCTTGGGGCCGCGGTCGTCAAAGCCTCGGAGGGCAAGGCAGACCAGCCCGGTGTCGACAAGATCATCCAGGGCGCCGGACGCATCGCCGCGCAAGACATCGCCACCGCCCGCTCCGCGTTCAAGACCATGAGCGAGGGCATGATCGAGTTCGTCAAGACCGACGCTGCTAAGCAAGAGGGCAACATGCTGGTCCACTGCTCTATGACCTTCGCGGGGGAAGGCGCAGCGTGGGTGCAGAAGTCCGGCAAGGTCATGAACCCCTACGAGGGCGCGATGATGCTGCACTGCGGCGACAAGCTTCAGTGGACCGACGACATCCCGCCTGGCTGAGCACGCCGCCGCACCCCACAACCTGGGAAACGGGCGGATTCGAGCACACAGAAAGGGCTCGACAGCCGCGGGTAGCACCTACATAGTCACACCCGTGATGGGGAAGCTTACTTGGATGGCAGCGAGTGTGGTTTCGGTGTCGCTTGTTCTTGGCGGATGCGATGACGAGCACGAGGCCGAAGAGTCCGACGCCTTCAACGAAGCGTTCGACGAGCTCGAAGAGGGCAAGGCCGACGAGAACGGCTGCTCGGGCGTGCTGACGCCGGATCGCAGCGGCTTCGGCAAGCGCGTCGCCCTCACCTTCGACGACGGCCCCAACACCACGACCACCCCCCAGGTGCTCGACATGCTCCGCGACGAGGGCATCAAGGCCACGTTCTTCATCAACGGCAGCCGGGTCAACGACAGCACCCGGCCCATCCTGCAGCGCATGGTCGACGAGGGACACATCCTCGCCAACCACTCGCACCAGCACAAGAACCTCTCCCAGCAGAGCCTCGGCACCGTCCGCGATCAGGTCAAGCGCACCCACGACATCATCGGGCAGTACACCACGCCCGAGTTCTTCCGCTTCCCCTACGGCGCCAGCACCTGCAACACCGCCAGCATCGTCCGCGACGAGTACGGCCAAAACATCACCGGCTGGAACGTCGACAGTGGCGACTGGTGCTTCGCCCCCGACAACGGCTACTGCCCCGCATCTCGCTTCCGGCACGTCCCCGACGGCTTCCGCAACGACATGCCCGGCTGGACCATGCAGCAGGTCCGGGCCAAGGGCGGCGGCATCGTGCTCTTCCACGACATCCACCAGTACACCGCCAACGCCGTCCCCCAGATCATCGCCCAGATGCGCGCCGAGGGGTTCACGTTCACCAACCTCGACGACACCGAGACCTTCCCGCTCCTCAACGGCGCCACCCCACCCTGGGTCGGTGACACCTGCGAAGGCGACGACGACTGCAAGCTCGGAGCCTCCTACGACGGCGTCTGCGATGTCCCTCCCGGCGCCGACGTCTCCTTCTGCACCCTCGAGTGCGAGGGCTACTGCCCCGACCGCGGCAACGCCACCACCTACTGCGTCTCGCTGGACAACGGCGAGTCCGGAAGCTGCGTGCTTCAGGCCAAGGTCAGCAACGCCAACTGCGGCGACTTCCCCGGGTTGTTCATGGAGACCCGCGACCGACACGTTGGCGGCAGCACGGCATCGGCCGGCAGCGCTCCGGTGTGTGTGCCCCGGCAGGAGTAGGCCGGCACTACGGCTCCAGGCAAAACGCCCGCCTCGCAGCTTGCGACGCGGGCGTTTTTTGCTTTGGGGCGCTCGGGCCTAAACCGCGTCGTCTTCGTACTCGCAGACCGCCGCATCCCCGGTCACGCAGAGTCCGCCCTCACACGTCAGCCCCGAGGCGCACGTCACCCCGCACGGCGCGCCCGCGACCGCACCCGCCAGGCAGATTCCATTCGCACAGGCATTCCCGGGCGCACAGCTCCGGCCATCCTGCGACACAACCGTGGTGCAAGCCTGCCCGGTGCCGGGAAGCGCGGCACAAGACCCGGCAATGTTGCAGTACGCACCCGGCCCGCAGTCTCCGCTCATGCTGCAGGCGTCACCTGCCAGCGGCTGCGCGCGGCATCGCAGCGTCATGTCGTCCGCCGACGTGAGGCACCGAAACGCCAGCTGGCAGTCGCCATCGGACTCGCAGCCATCCTCGAAGCCGCCGACTCCAACCGCAGCGCATACGCCCGCATCGCAGTAGCCCTCGAGTCCGCAGCTATCGCCCAGCCCGCCGTCCAGTCGCTCGCACGACTCGCCGATCCCTGCCGAGCCGTAGAACAAGCGGCACTCGCGAAGCTGCTGTGCTGCCGCGAACAGCGGGCCGCTCAGCGCGGCGTCGTCCGCCGTCTCGCACGCGAATGTCGAGAGCGCGTCCGTCACTCGGTCTGCGCAGTCGCCGTTGAAGCTCAGCCCCTCGTCGTCGAGGGCCCGGTCCACCAACCGCGCTTCGACGCCCTCCGCACACGCGCCCTCATCGGCGTAGTCGTCGGTGAAGGGGTTCTTGCACCCGCAGGCGAACGCGCCCGCGCACGCGGCCCTGGCCACCGAGGCGGCCTGGTCGCGCACGGTGACCGGTTCGGAGCCGCTCTCGCAGCCAGAGAAAACGAGGAAGAGGGCCGCGAGAGCGAGGTGTCGCATCAGACGTCGAGGTTGCGGGTGTTGAGTGCGTTGGAGGTGATGAAGTCGCGCCGCGGCTCGACCTCGTCACCCATGAGGACGGTGAAGATGTTGTCGGCCTCGAAGTTGTCGCCCACGCGCACCTGCATGAGCGAGCGCTGCTCGGGATCCATCGTCGTCTCCCAGAGCTGCTCGGGGTTCATCTCGCCCAGACCCTTGTATCGCTGAATGGTGAGCCCTTTGCGGCCCACCTCGCCCATCTCTTGGACGAGTGCGATGAGGTTGTTGGACTCGACGAGCACCTCGTCGTCCCGCTTGAGCACGATGGCTCCACTGCCCAGGCTTGCGATGTAGCGCCGAGCCGCGAGCAGCTCTTCGACCTCGGGTGCCACGACGAGGTCCTTCGCGATGGTCTCGAACAGCGCGACGCCGTCCTGCTCGATCCGCAACCGGATCGTCTTCAGCGTAGCGTCGTGTTCGTCTTCGACGAGCTCGTAGGAGACGCCCGCGCGGATCAGACCCGTCGTGGCCTTCTCGACCAGACGCTCGCCCACGGACCGAAGCGCGACCTCGGTGGTGAAGGCCTCCACGACGGCCGGCGTACCGTCGTCCATCATGATGTCGAGCAAGCCCTCGATCACTGCGCGTCGGTTGTCTCGGCTGAGTGAACCGATCAGCGCCTTGTAGCGAAGGCCACGTCCGGCAAGCTCGGCCAAGACCTCTTGGCTAACCTCGTGCTCACCCACCGAGAGCGAGAGGTTCTCGATCGCGATGTTGATGACGTAGCTGTCCATCTCCGGATCGCCCTTGAGGTAGCGCTCCTTCTTGCCCGACTTGACTTTGTACAGCGGCGGCTGAGCGATGTAGAGGTAGCCGCGATCGATGACGTCCGGGAAGTGCCGGTAGAACAACGTCAGCAGCAGCGTCCGGATGTGCGACCCGTCGACATCGGCGTCCGTCATGATGACGATCTTGTGGTAGCGGAGCTTGTCGACGTTGTAGGTGTCGCCAACCCCGGTGCCCAGGGCGGTGATCAGCGTGACGATCTCCTGGCTGGAGAGCATCTTGTCGAGCCGCGCTTTTTCGACGTTGAGGATCTTGCCCTTGAGCGGGAGGATCGCCTGCGTGGCCCGGTCCCGACCCTGCTTGGCGGAACCACCGGCGGAGTCACCCTCTACGAGGAAGATTTCGGACAGCGTGGGGTCCTTGCTCTGGCAGTCGGCGAGCTTACCCGGGAGCGACAACCCATCCAGAACGCCCTTGCGGGTGATGGTTTCGCGAGCCTTGCGAGCCGCAGCCCGAGCCCGAGCGGCCAGCAGCGCCTTGTCGACGATCAGCTTGGCGCTCTTGGGGTTCTCCTCGAAGAAGCGACCCAGCTCCTCGGTGGTGGCACTCGACACCAGGCCGGTGACCTCACCCGAGACGAGCTTGTCTTTGATCTGCGAGCTGAACTTGGGGTCCGGGTGCTTGATCGAGATGACCGCAAACAAGCCTTCGCGCACGTCCTCGCCGGACAGGGTGCCCTTGTGCGACTTGAGCATGTTGTGGCTGGTCGCGTAGCTGTTGACGACCTTGGTCAGCGCCGTGCGCAGGCCGGTGAGGTGTGCCCCGCCGTCCTTGTTGTTGATGTTGTTGGTGAAGCAGAGGATGTTTTCCTGATAGGCATCCGTCCACTGCAGCGCGAGCTGAACCCCGCAGGAAGCGGGTTGGCCTTCGAACTCGAACTCGACGTCCGTGTTGAAGTAGATGAGATCGGCGATCGTCGTCTTGTTCTGCGCGAGCAGCTGCACGAAGCTGGCAACGCCGCCCTCGCCATCGAAGTGCTTCTCCCGACCGTCGCGCATGTCCTTGAGGTGCACGTTGACGCCGGGGTTGAGGTAGCTGAGCTCGCGGAAGCGTTTGCACAGCACCTCGAAGTCCATGACGGTGTGGCTAAACGACAGCGCGTCGGGCTTGAACGTGACTCGGGTGCCTCGCTTCTCCGTGGGGCCGACGATTTCCACATCGCCGCGCGCTGCACCGCGGTCGAAGTACACGCAGTGCTCCTTGCCGCCGCGCCAGATCTCGAGCTTGAGCCACTCGCTGAGCGCGTTGACCACGGACACGCCCACGCCGTGCAGACCGCCCGAGACCTTGTAGCTGTTGTTGTCGAACTTTCCGCCCGCGTGCAGCACCGTCATGATGATGATCGCCGCGTCGACGGTCTCACCTTGGTACTCCTTGGGACCGGTGGGGATGCCGCGACCGTTGTCCTCAACGGACACCGAGCCATCGGTGTGCAACACGATGTCGATGCGATCGCAGTGTCCTGCGAGCGACTCGTCGATCGAGTTGTCCATGATCTCGTAGACCATCTTGTGCAGACCCGAGCCGTCGCTCGTGTCCCCGATGTACATGCCCGGCCGCTTCCGAACGGCCTCGAGACCTTCGAGGACGGAGATGGAATCTGCGTCGTAGTCGCCGGGGTCGCGCTCGGCTTTTGGGGGCTGTTTTTCGTCGCTCATCAGGGCGCTCGCGCCGGGGTCTCACGGGGTGTGAGGCCTCGCGGCAATGCGCGAAAAGATAGCACGCAGCGCGGGTGTTCACCTAGCTCGAAAGTTGCTCGAATATGGCCTTGAACGGTGTTCTTGGCGATTTTCAACCGTTCTCGATCAGCTGGTGCCCGAAGCATCTGAGGCGCTGCTCGTGCCGGTCGACGAAGTCGCGCCCGAGGTCCCGCTTGCCGACCCGTCCGTCTGCGTGTCGAGCACCCCTGGGGGCAGACAAACACCGGCCAGGGCTGGCCCGGCACCCTGCGGATAGGAGAACCCTGAGTCACACGATTTGTCCGGGTAGGCGCACCGTCCGGTGGGTGCGCAGATGCCCTCCTGACCACCCAGGGAGCAGTCTGCGTCCTTGCTGCACTCGAAGGCCTTCGCCGGCTGGCACGCACCCAGGAGGGCAAACACCAGCAAACTACTGCGATCGAAGTATGCGAGGTCCAACTTCATCGGCACAACCGTGGGATCGAGGGATACCCGCACAATCCCGGAATTCGCAAGCTGAGTAACACACAGGGGCACCAACCCAGCCGCTGTGTGGGAACGGAAAAAGACGATGAACCAGCTCAACACCACCCTCAAGTCCTTGCTCCTCGGCCTCGGCGGAGCGCTCCTCGCCACCGCATGCACCATCACGCTCGACCCGAACGGCAGCGGGGGCGGCACGGAGGGCGACTCCGACGACGCTCAGTGTCTGGAGCTGTTCGAGACGTGCGTGGAGCTGGCTGGAGAGTCGCCCGGATGTGACGCGGTGTTCGAGTACTGCGCAGGCTCGGGCGGAGAGGACGGCGGCGTGGACCCCGATCCCGGCTGCGAGGAGAACTACATCAACTGCCTCTCCGAGGGCGTGGACCCCGACGCCTGCCAACCGCTTCTGGACGCCTGCGAGCCCGGTGGCGAGGACGACGGCGGAAACTGCTCGGAGGACGACCCCGACTGCACCCCCGACCCCGACCCGTGCGACGACGGCGAGTGCGGAAACGACTGCGAACAGCTCGCCGAGACCTGCGTCATGTTTACCGGTGACGAGGGCGCCTGCTACGGCGAGCTGCTGGGCGCCTGCTACGCGAACGACTGCGAAGGGATGTTGAACGCCTGCTACGGATTCGGAGGCGACGACTCGCTGTGCCAGGAGCTCACGGGCTGCTACGACGGCGAACCCGAGCCCCCGATTCCAGACGAGTGCGAGGAGCTGTTGAACGACTGCTACAACGAGATGGGCGATGAGGGCTACTGCCAAGAACTGTACCCCGAGTGCTTCGAGCCGACCGATCCTCCCGAGCCGAGCCAGTGCGACTGGTACTACGGGGAGTGCGAAGGACAGTTCGCCGCCGAGTTCTGCCAGCAGGGTGGACAGGCATGCGAGGTTGGCATCCTTGGCGAGAGCTTCGACTGCGGCTGGGTCTTCCCGGACTACTGCAACGCATCGGGCCTGAGCGACACCGCCTGCAACGAAGCCGAGAACGCGTGCTGGAACGGGTTCTTCGGGATCGAGCTGTGCGGCTCCCTCAGCGATGACCCCGCGAACTGGCTGCAGCAGCTCGCCGAGTGCAACAACTGGGAGTAGCGGTTCTTCTCTGAGACCGAGCAGAGGGCCTCGCTGTGTTCCCCGACGGCGGGGCCCCTGCTCGTCCTTCGTGCGCAGAAACCGCGCGCCCCCGCTTCACGCCGGTCGGCTCCGAGCGATACGATACCCAGGCTGCTCATGATCTCCTCGTCTCGCCCTGGCCTTCTTGCGGTCCTCGCCCTGGTGGCGTGTTCGATCGGCGTTGAGCAAGGCGAGGCCGACGTGGGGCAGGAGCAGGAGTGCCTGCAGCTCTTCGAGACCTGCGTCGAGCTGGCCGGGGAGTCGCCGGGGTGCACCGAGGTGTTTCAGTTTTGTCAGGGCTCCATCGAGCCGACCGGGACCGGGGGAGCGACACCCGGCGGCTGCGAGCAGAACTACATCGAGTGTCTCGCGGGAGGATCCTCGCTCGAGGACTGCCAGCCGCTTCTGGACGTCTGCATGCCGGCAGGATCGACGACCGGGTGCAGCCCGCTCGAGCCCGGGTGTCCCGGAGGCGATGAGTTCGGTGCCACCACCGATGAACCCGAATGCCAGCCGGACGAGTCTTGCGACTCGGACGAAAACGACTGCGAGCAGCGGCAGCAGCTCTGCGAAGAATTCCTCGGTGAGGAGGCGGCACCGGCGTGCATCGAGCTTCACGATGCCTGCCAAACCGGCGACTGCGACTACGCGCTGAGTTTGTGCGCCCGGTTGCTGCGCCAGCCCGAGATCTGTGGAGAACTCACCGGGTGCGAGACAACCTCGACGCCGGATTCGTGCGACGAGCTCTTGAATGCGTGCGCAAGAATGGACCTGAGCCCGACTCAGTGCGCCGACGTGTTCCCCGACTCCCCCGAGTGTTTTCCAGAGCAGCCCACAGGCTGTCCTTGGTACGCGCAGGAGTGCGAGACGATGTTCAACCCATCGTTTTGCCAGGACGGACAGCTCGCCTGCCAGGGCGGGTGGCTCCCGGAGGTCTTCGCGTGCGGCGTGTTCTTCCCCGACGCGTGCAGCCTGGCCCAGCTGACCGACTCCGCGTGTATTCAGGCCGAGTCGAGCTGCAGCAACGGTTTCTACGAGGTCGAGAACTGCCCGAGCACGCCGCTGTACAACGACCCGTATCAGTGGCTCGCTGAGCTCGCCGAGTGCAACCAGTGGATCTGACCCGAATGGCCGCCGAGGGACCCACCAAGATCAAGCCACGCGTGTCGTCCCGCCGCACCGCCGCGGCAGCACATGTCGAGGTGCTCGCGGGTCAACGGCGCGGCGAAGTGGTTGCGCTGGATGCATCCGAGTGCATCATTGGCCGCAGCTCCAAAGCCGCCGTCCGACTCGAAGACGACGGCGTCTCGCGGCAACACGCCAAGCTGTTGTTCGGCGAGGCCGGCATCGTCAACCTCGTCGACCTCGGGAGCACCAATGGCACGTTTCTCAACGGTTCCCAGGTGGACGTGGCGCTCCTTCGCGAGGGAGACCGCATCGAGCTGGGTCCCGATGTCGTGTTGCGCTTTGGGTATGGCACGGCGGTTCGGCGGGACACGAGCCCCCAAAAAGACCCGCTCGAGGGCCTGAGCAAGCGCGAGCGAGAAGTTGCGGCGTTGGTGGGAGAGGGGCTGACAAACGCCAAGATCGGCGAGCGCCTGCACATCAGCCCCTTCACCGTGATGACCCACCTCTCGAACGTCTACAGCAAGCTTGAGATCCCCTCGCGTGCTGCACTCGCCAAACGAGTCAGCGACGCCCAGTCGCTGTAGCGGCCTGGCGTTTTCGCCAGATCAGCCAGTGCACGACGGCCCCGACCGCGAGTCCGCCTGCCGCCGCCGCAGCACCGACGCCGCCGAACGACAGCGCGCGACCGTTCTCGATTCGGCTGCGCGCGCGGCCGTGGGTGCCTTCTAGGGACACCGCGTCCAGCTGCGCTTGTCCGCCTACAAACAGTCCGACGGCGGCACCGGCCAACAGCACCGAGCCCGCACCCAACCCGACACCCCACGGATCGACCCGGGGGCGTTGAACCGGTGGTGGCGCTGGAGTGGCCTCGACCGGAGGCGGCGACTCGGGCTTGACCTTGGGTAGAGGGATCGGCGGCGGCGCAGGGTCCCGGCACGCCTCCAGCCGAACCTCGAGCTCAAGGAGCTGCTTGGACTTGGTCTGATCGCCTTCGGCGTCGGCACGAATCGCGCCGAGCTGGGTTTGCGCCTGCTCGCAGGCGTCCGCGTCTAAAGACATCGTCGCCAGACACAGCGACAGGTTCCAGCGGACCAGGGCGGCCGAGTCCGCGGAGGGCTGCGTGTCGAGATAGTCGATGTACAGAGGGCTGGCCTTGGAGCAGCGCCCGGCCAAACGCTCGGCTTGCGCTCGCGCGTAGATCAACTCGGGCTGGGGCTCGAGCGCATGGGCACGGGCCAGCGCGTCGGCGGCACGCTCGTAGTCCTTCGCACCGAACGCCTCACTCGCTTCATCAAACGCCGCCTGCCCCTGCTCGGTCTCGAAGCTGAGCTTGGGGTCGCTCGTCGCGAGAGCCAAGACGAGCGCGAACGTCCGCATCCGCGCAGAGCATCCCCCGCGAGGCACCGTGGGGGCAACCGGTCAGTAGGGGAGCAGCCCGTTGGGGTCAGACTTCGGCTTCGGCTTCGGCTTCGGCTCGGGCTCGGGCTTCGGCTTGGACCGGTGCTTCTTCCGAGGCTCGGGCTTCGGCTTTGGCTCGGGCTCGGGCTCGGGCTTCGGCTTCGGCTTCGGCTCGGGGTCGGCCTTCGGCTTGGGCTCGGCCTTCGGCTCGGGCGTCTCGAGGTCGGCGCTCGGGCGCTGCGCAGCCTCGACATCTTGGTCGGTGGGCTCGGCTGTGACCACCGCCGCGGCTTCGGGCGTTGCAACGACCGCCTCCGGCTCCAACGCGCCCGGGTCACGCTGCGGCACCTCGACGAGCGTCGACCCCGGAGCCACTGCGGCCGGTGTGGCGTTCGGGCCCATCAATCCGCCTGCCCAAAGCGCGCCCACCAACCCGGCAGCCGCTGCGCCCGCACCCACCAGCCGCGGCCATCCCGTGCGCCGCTCCTCTTCGGCAGGCGGGGTCGGTGCAAGGTGGATCGCGGTCTGCGAACCCTCCCCGACGAACGTGACCGAGCTCGGCGGCTCGGGCTCCGGCTCGGGCTCCGGCTCCGGCGAAGCAACCGGGTCGGGCGCAAGCATCGTCGCCACCCGCGTCCCGCCTGCCAAGCCCGCTTCGCGACGCTTGTCCACCGTCGCGCTCGCCATCGAAGGCGGGCCGTCATCGACGGGCGCGGCCGCGGACTCCGGGTCCAGCCACGGAAACCGTTTCGTGCCGAACACCGCCTCAAGAAACTCCCCAAGATCTGCGGAGGACAGCATCAGCCGATGCTCGTGGGCGAAGCGCTCCAGGTCCCGCTCCAGCTCGATCGCGGTCCCGTACCGCAGGTCGGGCTCCGGCTCGAGCGCGCGGCCAAGAATGCTTCGCAGCCCGGCGGGACACTCGGGCCAAAGCTCCTCGACAGGCTGCACCTGTCCTACAGAGACAGCGTGAAGCGCTTGCATGTGATCGAGCTCGCCAAACACCGGCCGATTGGTGAGCAGCTCCTGCATCACCAGGCCCAGCGCAAACACGTCGCTGCGGCAGTCGACCTTCTCGCCCTTGCACTGCTCGGGCGACATGTACGCGACCTTGCCCTTGAGCGAGCTGGCCCGAGACGCGCGGCTGAGCGCGGCTGCCTTGGCGATCCCGAAGTCCACCATCTTCACGTGGCCCGAGTACGTGATGAAGATGTTGCTGGGCGAGACGTCGCGGTGAACGATGCCCAACGGCCGACCCGAGAAGTCGACCTGCTGATGGGCGTGGTGAAGCCCGGCCGCCGCACCCGCTACGATCGCGAGCACGAACTTCAGCGGAAGTCGGTGGTCTCGCCTGCGCGCTTCGTTGAGCAGGTGCCGCACGTCATGGCCGTGCAGGTACTCCATCGTGAAGAAGAAGTTTGTGCCCTCCCGCCCGATGTCATGGACGTGCACGATGTTGGCGTGGTCGAGCTGCGCGGCCAGACGCGCCTCGCTGATGAACAGCTCGATAAACTCCTCGTCCTCCGCAAACGAGGGGAGGATGCGCTTGAGTACGACGATCTTCTCGAAGCCCTCGATGCCCTCCGACTTCGCGAGAAACAGCTCCGCCATCCCGCCGCGCGCGAGCTTGCCCAGCAGCGTGTATCGCCCCAGCCGTGCGGGCACCGGCGTGCTCCACTCCGCCACGCGGGGAGAATACCAACTAGTCTCGGCGTAGGTCGGACGCCGACACGCACATCTCGGCAACCGCCGGCTCCGCATCCGCAGAGTAGCGATAGCCGCTGTCGCAGCCTCCGTCGGGATAGCTACACCAAGGGTCGGCGCACAGGCCGTCTCCCTCCGCGTCGCACTGCTTGTCGGTCTCGCAGACGAACTCGAGGGCCTCCTCGCCGCAGCTCACCGCACCAAGCCCGAGCAGACACACAACGAACCAGCGCACGAGTGGCAGCCTACCACCGCGGGGTCCCAATCCTCGGACCTACTCGTCGCACGCACGGACGCGGCTGGCGTGCACCGACTTGGGGTAGCGGCGCAAGAACGCGGCGGAGGCTTTGGCTGCGGCGTCGGTCCGACCGCTTTTGCACAGGGCCGACGCACGCAGCGCGGAGGCCTCCTCCAGGAACGCGCCTTTGGGGAACGCAGTGCGGTGGGTGTTGAGGACGCCGAGCGCGGCCTTGGCTTGCCCTCGGTCCAGGGAGGTGCGGGCACGCTCGATCAAGGCAAGTTCGTCGGCAACGCTGCCCTGGTTCTTCGGCGGCACCGCCGTACGGGACTTCGAGGATGCGACTGGCTCGGGCGCAGCGGGTTGCTCTTGGGGGAGTTCGGCGTGAAGCTTGGGCGGGGCCGGGCGGTCCGCGTTCACCACCAGCGCCGGAGCCGGCGGGATCGCGTTGAAGTGCGGCGCGGCCTTGGACCGCGTCAGTCCCCACCCGCCCAACAAGAGACCGGCGACGACGACCGCGCCTCCCACGGCGGTGAGCTGCCCCCAACCCGAGGCAGGCGGAACGCTCGCCGGTGGCGGCGCGCCGCCCAGACGCCCTTGCACCCCGGCCCAGACGCGGTCGGCCGCCTCCGCCCCTGCACCGGGTCGTTCACGCTCGGCGCCCAGGAGCGACGCGAGTTCGTCTTCGATCGAGGTGTTCATGCGCTGAGGCTCCCTTCGGTTTCGCGATGTCTGGCGACGGCCTCGGCCATCTGTTTTCTCGCCTCGCGAAGGCGTGAGTAGGTGGTGTTGGGGTTGAGTCCCAAGCCGGCGGCGATCTCGGCGGAGGTCATGCCTTCGAGCTCCCCGAGGATGAACACGGTTTGATACTTCTCCGGCAGGCTCTGCAACAGCGTGACCAGGGTGTTGGCCGCCCGGGCGCGGGGATAGGGGTCGTCGATCCGCTCGGGTTCTCGAGCGAGCGCGTCCTTGCGGCGGTCGTGTCGTTGGGACCAGCGGCGATGCCCTTGCACCACCCGGATGGTGATCGAGAACAGCCAGGTGCGTACCTTGGAGCGACCCTCGAAGCCGCCCAGCTTGCGCGCCGCGACCACGAAGACCTCTTGCGCGACGTCGTCCATCCAAGCGGGCTGCACCCCCAGTCTTCTGGCGCTGCGCACCACGAACTCGAAGTTCTCGCGGTACAGCGTTTCGAAGTTGAGCTCGGTGCCGGCAGCTTGGGCTGCACTCATCCCGCCTCCGCTTGAACCTGGATCTCGAGGCACTCTTCGCGGTTGCCGTCGATACGAACCTCGATGCAGGTTTCGCCGACGCTGCGGCCGACAAGCACCCAGCGCCAGTCCTCGGCGTCGCGATAGACGCGTGCGATCTCAGGCGCCGCCGACACCATCTCGAAGCGGGTGGGATCCTCGTAGACCTTCGAGGTGAGGCTGCGCGGCCTGGCGTGCACGCGCACCACGTGGCCGAGCACGAGGTTGACCCGGCGCGACTCCACGTAGTCCCCCGCGAGCGCGACGCCTTCGATCTCGAGCGCGAGGCCGCCATAGTCCGGTGCGCAGGCGGTGAGCAGCAGCGCAACGCCGACTGCAAGACGTCTCATCGGGCGCCTCCTGTGCTCGTGGCGTCCGTTTCGCCGTCGGTGTCCGTGGCCGTGCCCGCGTCGGTGTCCGTGTCCGTGTCCGACCCTGTGGTGCTCGTATCGGTGTCGGTGTCGGTGTCCGTGTCCGTGTCCGTGTCCGTGTCCACGGTCGTCGTGGTCGAGCTCTCGAGTTCGATGATCAACTCCACGCTTCCGGTCACGTCTCCGCCTTCGACCAGCAGGCGCGTGCGACCGACGTCGACCGCCGTGATCTGAACCGTCCGGGCCTGGGTGTCGCTCGCGATTCGGGCGATGCCGGGCTCGTCGGTGGACCAGGCATACGCAAGGGTGCCGGCCAACACTTGGCCCAGTTCCCCGCGCGGCTCGACCGTGATCCGGCGGGACTCACCGGGCCGCATCACAATCTCGGTCACGCCCGTCGCGCCCGCGTCGTCGCTGAAGTCGTACGACAGGACGCGCTCGGCGGTCACGTGCAGGTAGTCGACCACCTCCTCGTCGTTGATGATGGCGAGCAGCGCGGCGGTCCCGGGTCGAAGAAAGCGGAATCCCGAGATCACCCCGGTCGAGGTGGGCTCGAGCAGCGTGGGCGCCGAGGTCTGGACCCCGGGTGTGGCGGTCACGCTGATGCTGGGATTAAACCCAACCTCAAAGTTGCCGCCGACCGCGAAGCGTTGCGGGAATCGTTGGGCAATGAAGTCCACGCAGAACGCGTCGTTGCTGCCCGCACAGCGATACTCGAAATCGCCGCGCATCAGCTCGCCGTCCATCGTGGGGTCGGGCGGGATCGGCTCCGACGGATCGCACGCCGCAAGGGGCCCCAACAGGAGCCAAAGCGCCGCAGATCGGAGGTTTCCGGCCATACGAGGATGAGTGTCCGGCACGGTCGTCGATTCGTGATTCACAGGCTCGCTCCGGTTTCGCGCTCGAGGCCGCGCGATTTTCGTCGGAAGCCAAAGCGGAACTCCACACCCGCCAGGAAGCGATAACCGAACAGGCTCCCGGTCGACAGGGTCGAGTCCAGCAGTCGGTGACGGGGCCGCAGCGGGGAGAACCAGCCCCTGCAGGTCGAGGGTGAGCGCCACCGAGGGCGCCAGCACGATGTTGGCGCCGGTGCTCAACTCCACCAGCACCACCGGCTGCCCGGGCCCGTGCAGGAGCGCGGCACCGTCGACATTGGCCAACACGCTGCCCGCCTCGAGGCCGCCACATGCGGTGATTTCAACCCGGGGGGATGCCTGGGGCGCGGCACAGCCCCGCACCGCAGCGGACAGGAGGGTGTAGCGTGCCCGCGCGTTTTCCGCGGCTTCGAGACCGATCGTGGGCGTGCTCCAAAAGTTTCCGACGACCTCGAACCGACCCTTGGGGAAGAGCAGGCCTCCGGTCACCGCGAGGCCTCCCGAGGTCGCCGGCATCGCGCCCCCGCCGACCCCTCCCGCGAATCCGATGGCGCCCCGAAGCTTCGAGGCCTCGGGTGCTTCCATGTCTGGACCCCCGGGATCCGGTGGCGGCTGCTCGTGCGGCGGTGCATCCCCGATGAGCGCGGCCAGCTCGGTGTCCCCCATCGGCTCTTGCGCCGCGGGGGGCTTCATGTCCTCTGCGTTGGGGGGCGGCGCTGGGTTCGGATCGAGGAGGACCGGGGGCATCAGCATCGCCGCGATCGTCAGCGTGGCCCGCTCGATCTCGGCGCACGAACCCTCGCTGAGGGCGCGCTCCGAGAGTCCGCCCTCGGGCGCCACCCAAAGCCTCAAGGTCCACGTCTCGCCGGTCTTTCGGACGCGCGCGATCACCCAACGATCCCGAGCCGCAGCGTCGTCCGAAAGCTCGACCTTCATCGCCGCGTCGAGTCGGGCCTGCATCGATTTGGCGTCGCTGCATTCCTCCTCCGGAGCATCCCAGACCAGATTCACCGCCGACGCTTCATCGTCGCGCACGGGGCCGGGCGCGGGCGCAGCCACGGCCCCCGGCTCCGAGCCTGGCGAGTCCGGTTCATCCGGAGCGGGTGCTGTCCCCATCGACAGCGCCAGCATCATCTTCAAAGCGAAGCTCATCTTGAGGGTAGTCGCGGGTTTCAACGCGTGGATGCACGGACGGGCAGACGTTCCGACGCCGCGAACCGAGGGCGAGCATCGCAAGAAAACTCGGGAGCTGCTTCACGAATCCGACACGGTTGTGGACACGCACTCTCGAACGAACTGAAGCTCGGTGAACGCCTCGACCTGCGCGCGCTCGCCCGTGGGGACGAACCCGCGGGCCCGATACAGCCGCTGCGCGCCCTCGTTGTACGCGCGGACGTCCAGAAACAAACGCGTCCTCCCGGAGCTCACGGTCCACTCCACCGCCCGCTCGATCAACGCAGCGCCAACGCCTCGCCTCCGAGCGCTGGGATGAACCCACATCGACACCAAGTACGCCGCATCGGGGAGGTCGGCGTGCTCGATACCCCGCACGATGCCGACGTCGCGCCCCCCGTCCACGGCGACAAACGTCGTGATACACTGCAGCTGTTGCCGCCACATCGGCTCGGCCCAGTGCACGACCTGCTCGTGTTTCGAACCGAACGCGTCGGGGGCATCCAGCAGTGAGGCGAGCCGAACCGCACGGAGCCGCTCCCACTGCTCCTCCTCAAGAACGTCAATCCGCACACCCCACTCTCGCACGGTTGCATTTGACGAACCGCAGCCGCTGCGGCATCTGGGGTCCATGGAACTTCGCAACGCGGTGGTTTGGGTGACGGGAGCCTCGGACGGCATCGGTCGCGCTCTGGTAGCCCCGCTGGTCGAACGTGGCGCCCGCGTCGTGGTCACCGCGAGACGGCCGGCGCCCTTGCAGGAACTGGTGGCCGAGTTTGGTGCCGAAGCGGTCGCTGCGGTCCCGGCCGATCTGATGGACACCGATGGGTTGGCGACCCTGCACGAGCGTGCCTGCCAAACGTTTGGGCCGATCGATGTGTTGGTCAACAACGCCGGACGCTCCCAGCGAGCCACCGCGCTGGACACCAACATGCAGGAGGTCCGGGGCCTGATGGAGCTCAACTTCATGGTCCCCGTCGCGCTCACCAAGTTCGTCGCGCCCGGCATGGTGCAGCGCGGACGCGGCCACGTCGTGATCGTCAGCAGCGTTGCCGGCTATGTCTCCACCCCTCAACGCTCCACCTACAACGCCTCGAAGTTTGCGGTCCGCGGCTGGTTTGATGCGCTGCGGGCCGAGCTGCACGGCACCGGGGTCGGCGTGAGCGTGGTGGTGCCCGGCTACATTCGCACCGGCATCAGCCGCGCCGCCATCGGCTCCGAGCAGCGCGACACACAGCGCCCCGACCCGGTCGACAACGGCCTCCCGCCCGAGCGCTGCGCCGAGGTGATCGTGAAAGCGATCGTTCACAACCGCGCCGAAGTGCACGTGGGCGGCAAGGAGCTGGCCGCGATTCACCTGTCGCGCTTGCTCCCAGGCGTCGTTCGCCGCATCGCCCACAAGTTTGCGCCCTGATCCGGGCCGCGTTGAGCCGGGCTTTTTCGCGCCCGCGTTTTCTCAATCCCGGCTTTTTCCCACTTCATTTCGCCTAAACGCGTGGGGCGCGGCCTCGACGTGTTCCCCGTGCGGCCGCTCGTGCTCCGCGGGCGGGCGGCGCTGCACGGGACCTTCGGCGTCCCGATGGTGCAGCTGCGGGCGAGGGCCGGGGTGAGCTTGGGTCGGGCCGAGCTCTATGCGGGCTACGACCAGCGTTGGGTCGGGACCATTCCTTTGGGGGGCCCGACCGCAGGCGTCGCGGTTCGGTTTTGAGTCGACGACGACCCACCGGCCGGGCAGCGTTCTACTGCACCACCGAAGACGTCGCCGCCCGTCGCTCCGCCCACAGCGTGCGCGTCATCGCCTGATACCGGGTCGTCTCGTCACTCAGCTCGGCCTCCCCGCGCAGCGCGGCCGCAGCTGCACCCGGCCCGCCGTTGTACGCGGCCGCAGCCCAAGCCACCGCCTCGGCCTCCGTCTCGACGAGCTTCCCGAACCGCTCCAGTTGCTGGCCCAGGTACCACGCCCCAAGATCGAGGTTGTACGCAGGCTCGTCGAGTTGCTCCTCAGCGTGGTCCGCCAAACCTCGCTGCGAAGCGATCGTCTCCGCGGTCTTCGGCATCAGCTGCATGAGCCCGCGGGCGCCCGTGGGGCTCTTGGCCTTGGGGTTTCCCCGCGACTCCAGCAGGACGACGATCGCGACCAGGTCCGGGTTCAGGTCGTGACGATTTGCGGCCCCCACGATCGCCGCTTCGTGGGCCGCGACCGACTCCGGCATCCAGCGAATGGCGATGCCCGCGTCGTCCGACTCGCTCGCGGGCTCCTGCGCCACCTGGGCGACGGCGTAGCCGGCCACGCTCATCGTGGCGACAACGGTGAGGGCTTGCCACCAGCGATGGCTGGGACGGGGAGCGTTCTTGGAGCAGCGGAGGATGTGTTGGATGCGTTGCATGAGTTGGCCTTCGGTTGCGCCCGCCGCCAGAGCGGCCGGGGTCGGGTGTTGCATCGCCTCGAGCTCGGTCAGAGCCCGGGCATAGGCGAGAGGGTCGCGGAGCGTATCGACGACCACGTCGTCGCAGGCCTCTTCGCGGGCGTCGTCGAGCTGCCTCGAAAGCCACCACACGACCGGGTGGAAGAAGAATAGGATCTCGACGAAACGCTGTAGCAGTCGCAGCGCCAAGTCGTGGCGACGCAGGTGCGCGAGTTCGTGGGCCAAGATCGCGTCGAGCCAGTCCGCCGGCATCGACGTGGCCAGCCCCAGCGGCAGCATGATCATCGGGCGCAGCCAGCCGATGACGATCGGTGCCGTGACGACGGGGGACTCGACCAGCGCCACCGCTCGGCGTACGCCCAGGCGCTGCGCGAGCGTTGCCAGTCGGGCGTGAAGGCTGCGCAGCGGTAGGCCCGTCGCGCGGAGCCGCTGCAACCCGCGCAGCTCATAGCCGGTGCGAAAGCTCGACAGCGCCACCCCCAAGAGCCAGCCGTGGAACACGAGCTCGGTCCAGCGAGGTGGTGGGGCGAGCGCGGCGGAGGTTGTCTGTGTCGTGACGACCTGCGCGAGGTTCCAAAGCACCAGCGCCGGCGCGCACAGCAGCGCCGCGAACAGGATCGCGAAGCGCGTCGACGCATCGAGGCGCCGCAGCACCGGGCGCGCAACGAACACCAGCAGCCCGAGTCCCATCCCTTGGATCAGGAACCGAATCAACGCGTGGCTCAGGACCGCGCTCACGCGTCGTCTCCGTTCTCCAGCTGATCCAGCCAGGCTCGCACCTTGGCGATCTCCTCCGCGCTCGCGCGCTCGGGCGACAGCGCTCGCATCACCAGCGAGGCGGTTGAGCCGCCGAAGGCCTTATCGGTCAGCTCGCCCACGAGCGCCTCTTGAATCGACCTGCGGTCGACCGCGGCCTCGTACACGTGGCTTCGCTGCTGGGTGTTGCGGCGGACCAAGCCCTTGTCGAGCATGATCTGAAGCAGCTTGAGGATGGTGGTGTAGCCAATGTTGCGCTCGGGCTCGAGCATGCCGTGCACGGACCGGACGGTACTGGGGCCTTGGGCCCAGAGCACCCCCAAAATGGCCATTTCGGCCTCTGTTGGGCGTTTGTCCGACATGCCCCGTTATTATACGAACTCCTTCGTAGTTGTCAACGAAGAGTTTCGTAGTTCGTTGGGTAGCCTGCGCGTATGGGCGCCGCTCGAGACCGACTTCTGGGCAGCTTGGCACCGCGAGGCGACCGCTTGGCGCTCGTGCAAGACGACACCCAATGGACCTACGCCCAGCTGGACGCGGCGATGCGTTCGTGGGGTCGCGAGCTCCGGGCTGCCGGCGTCGCGCGTGGTGATCGGGTGGCTGTGCTTGCGCCCTCGAGCCCAGAACTCGTCGCCGCGATGCTTGGTGTGTACGCCCTCGGTGCGATCTGGGTGCCGATCAACACCCGGTACCGACAGGCCGAGGTCGGACACATTCTCGAAGACGCGGGGCCATCGCTGCTGCTGTGCGAGCCCAGCCTGCACGAGGCGGTTCCGGACACCAGCACGATTCCCGTGCGCGGTCTCCAGGCACCCCCACCGGCTGCGCTGGACATCGAGCCGCTCCCCGACGACGCCCCGGCCATGTTGGTCTATACGCATCGCCCACAAGTTTGCGCCCTGATCCGGGCCGCGTTGAGCCGGGCTTTTTCGCGCCCGCGTTTCTCAATCCCGGCTTTTTCCCACTTCATTTCGCCTAAACGCACGACGTCTCCGTGTGCGCTCACTGTAGCGGGCCCATGCGGGTCACTCGCGTCGTGACCGGGCCCGAGGACATCGCCGCCGAGCTTCACGGCGCCCGGCCACCGCCGCGTGGGCCTGTGCCCGGACAACTCGTGCTGTTTTCGGCTCTGGCCTGAAGGCTCTGGGCTGTGCCTGTGGATGTCGCCGCTTCGCGCGATGTGACTGCGCCCGATCGCGACGAACGGAGACGAAGTCTGGAGCGGGCGCGGCAGAACGCCGCGGGACGGCGGCAGTTCGACCGTTCATCGCCGTTGCACGCAGGCCCGCCACTCACTCCCTCCGAAGACCTCGGCGTCTTATCACCTCAAGGATGTCACCTGTGCCGATCCGCTGCAGATACTTGTCCGTCGACGCCAGCGAGGCATGCCCGAGCTGCACCTGGATGAGCTTCTCCGCCACGCCCTCGCGGAACAGCTCGTGCGCGTGGGTGTGCCGCAGCGCGTGGGCATGCACCCGCTTCGACAGACCGAGCTTTGACCGCAGCCGCCGACACATGTGGCGCACAGAGTTCGACTCCACCGCGTTCCCGGTGAACGTGCAGAAGACCGGCCCGCGTGGATCGAGGCCCAAATTGGTCCGCAGATCGAGCCACGGCCTCAACGCCTCGAACGACTCCTCGTCCATCCCCGCAAGCCGAGGCTTGCCGCCCTTCCCTCGCCGCACCCAAACCCCGCCCTCCTGGGGCCGCAGGTCTTCCATGCCCAGGTCGAGCGCTTCGCTCACCCGAAGCCCCGCCCGCCACATCACCACCAACAGCGCCCGGTTCCGCGCCCGCGTCTTCTCGTTGCGCCCGAGCGGTCCGTCGAGCAACCGCTGCACCTCGTCCGGCGTGTAGACCTCGGGCGACAGCTCCCGCCCCACCTTCTTCTTGGTAGACGACGGCCTCGCCGCGAGCGCCCTGCCCCTCGTCGACGACCCTCGAGGACGCGCCGGCGCGGAGAAGTCGATCGCCAGCTGCGTCATCACCGTCATGATCGCATCCGGCGATCCCGTTCAACAGCCAAAACGCTCAACCCAGCGACGGCCGGCCGGCCGCGACCCAGCCGGCCTGCGCTTCGCGAACGTCCTCGATCGCGGACACCAGCTCCTCCAGCGCCCCCAACTCGTCGTCGGTCAACGCCTCGAAACCAGGATCGGCCGGCCCCTTCGCCTTCCGCCGCACGAACGCCACGGCCTGCACCCGGAAATACCGGTCCATCGCCTCGCGCAGGTTCTCCGCAGCCTTGTCCATACCCCAGCGTACGACGGCCGAGCTCGACGTCGACCCCGATCTCGGCCGCGCAGTTCGGTCACGCTTCCGCCTAAGCGTCGATCACGCCTTAACTCCGAAACGTGACTGAACGCGGCGGCTCCCGAGACGCTTCTGGCAGCCCCGAATGCTCCCACGCTACTGTCGCTCCCGTGAATCTTGAACTCGTGGTCGCGGTCGTTGGAGCGCTCCCTGGCATTTTCAGTCTTGCTTGGCAGGTGAGACTTCAAGGCCGTCAAGCTCGCCTTAACAAGCTCGATCGGCTACATGCACGCCGAGTCGAAAAGGTCGAGGAACTCTATGAAGCCGTCGCCTCTTCTGCCCGGTTCGTCATCCCGGAGAAGATGACAGGCCCGCCACCACAGCAATTCTCAGACGACGTACAACCTGATTTCGGACGGCGAGTATCAATCGACAGCCGGTACGCAGCCGCACGCATCTACCTCAGCGAGGCCTCCGACAGTCTCTTCTTGGAGCTGTTCGAGCACCTCGACCAGGTCGCTCGCTCGTGTGACATCCATGACGAGTTCTGGCGATCCGACACCTTGAGCGATGAGGTTCAGGACGAATTCGATAAGTTCTACACCTCAAGGGACTCAGCACGGCGGCTGGTCGACAACCTGCGCGTCGCCTTGCGTCAAGATATCGAGCACGGCCCAGCGACCTCCTCCACGACGCCTGACGCTCGGTAGCCGATCGCCCTCTGGCGGGCTTCGGTCACGCTTCCGCCCAAATGCGTGACCGAGCCCGCCTTGCTCCCTGCCTCAACGGCCGAAGGACGGAAGAGGATCAGCGACGCTTTTTGGGCTCCACGTCATCATCTGCTCGGCCTCACCTTCCTTGCGAAGGCGTATCTCGTGCGACACGCCGTCCCCCACAGGGACCTTGATCTCGCAAGGAGCCTCGCACTGTAGGACCCCGTCGAGGACAACCTCCGCCCCATCGCTCCCCATGACCAAGGCGCGGTTCATCGGAAACCCCGACGCTTCCGGTTTCGGGGGGCTTGTCGGCTTCGGAGTCTCGTTCGGCGACGATCCACCGTCACTTGCTTCAGGATTGGAGAACGACCAGGAAGACACGGAGCCATCCGTGAAGGTCACCTGGATCGAAACCTTGTTCGGCGCAGGCAAAGGCAGAGAAACCACAGAGTCCTCCTTGTCGAACGAGAACCCGTCCTCGACCCAGCACCCCAGGTCGATATCTTGAGCACGACGCCGCTCATCGAAAATCAGTTCAACCTTTTCGATGGCGCAGCTGTGAAATTGCAGCTGCGAGAGGTCGAGCTGATGCACGCCATCCGTCACGACCCAGTCGGCGGCGTGTGACTCGAGCGCGGAGCGTGCACCCCCCGGGTCCTGGTAAGGGGGCTTGTCACACTCAAACGAGGCGGACCGAGAGGCTGGCTTGTCGAGCGCCAGGAGGGCCCACTTGCCACTTCGGGTCCGAACGAACATCGCCACCGCGCTCTCCTTGGAGTCCTTCCCCCGATAGCTCGCCTCGAACTCGAGCCGCGCAAAGCTAGCCTGCCTGCAGCTTCGACCGATGTCGGCTTGGATGAAGCCGTCCGGCATCGACTTGAACGCTCCGATGGGGGAACCGGCACGAAACAAGGCTTCGGTGCAGCGGTCCGAGGTGTGGTCACCACAGCTCGAAAGCGTCGCGGCAAGGAGGCCTTCGAGCTGCTCGGCCAGCACCGTGCTCATGCCGTCCGCCTCGTCGTCGACCCGCGTATCCACGCCCGCGCTCACTCGCGTCGACGCCAAAGAACGCTCACCATCGAGGGTTGGAATCCACGTGACCTCGGCATCCGAGAACGCCGCGAGGGCGGCATTGATGAGCGCGCTGAAGAGCATCGCGCGAAAGAACGAACGAACGCCGAGAAGCCCCAGACGCAGGTTCTCTGGCGACAACGGCCGAGTGAGCCAGTAGCCGGCCCGAGCAGCGCAGGTGGACAGCCAGACGCTCAGCCCCAACAAAACGACGCCCTCCATGGGATTGTCGACCAGTCGAAACAGAACCACGACGATGTCGACAGAAAGGACGCAGAGGATCGCCAGCATCCAGTGTGCTGCCGAGCTGATTTGCTTTTGCCCGCGGGTATCAATCTGCATCTTCAGCCCCCCTCCGACATCACGACCAACGTCGAGAGCGTGAACGCGATGAACACCAAAATGAGAACTCGCCGAAGAGGAACGAACGCACTGGCGAAGACTTCGCCGTCTTGCTGCTCGATCCCCTTGCGGATTCGGTATCCGGCGCGAGCCTTCCAGAGGGCTGCAACAACCAGGATGGCGATGACGCCACCCCCGATGACGAAGAGCAGCACGAAGAACGCTGCTGATGCGCCATCACGCATCATGAGCAACGCAGCAGCCAGCGCGGCAACGACAGGAAACACATCGAACGCCGCCGAAATCCACATCCAGCGCGATGCGGAGCGGGACGCTTGCTCAAGACCAGAACGGCCTTCTACTTTTTTCTCAGCGACCATCGACAACTCCTCGACTTCGTTTCGCGTCGTCATATTCCTTGAGCCTGGGCGTCACGCTCACGACGTCGGCGTACTCGCCAAGAATCTCACGCAGGCGACCCGTAGCAACCGCGACGGCTTTCGTCTGAGCCGGCCGGACGGACAAAGCGGCAAGCAGCACCTCGAGTGCGTCGTTGAGCAACTTCAACCACCCGCCCGGACCGGCTAGGGCCTCAGCATTCGGGTAGCTCCGCGCAACACCAGCCTCGATGCCCATCACCATCGCCCCGTCGCTTGCCAACGGTAGTAGCGGCGAAGCACCAAAAGCGCATCGCGCATCTCGTTCTCCAGCCTCCCTTTGCGTAGCTCGCTACAGGCTTGGTCGAGGGCCTCCGCCAGTCTGGTTGCCACCCATCCCACCAGGTCTTCCAGCTCATACGCAGCCCGCTGCGGGTCGTCGTCCCGGCCGAGAAACTTCGACCCGTGAAACCAGGAGCCGTCCGGATACCTTCGAAGGGGGCCACAGCTCACCGTCCCCTTCGGGGCGTGCTCGGGAGCCTTCATGATTTCGCGTTGCCGCCGTTGCCGTTGTCGCTGTCATTGCCGCGGGCTTCGACCCCCACGGCATGAGCATCCGAAATCTCGACATCGCCCCGTCAACAGCGACCGGGTCCACCGGGCGCGCAGCCACAGCGTCCAGCAGGCCCGCCATTCCTCTGTTCATCAATCGCCCCCAGGTCTCCCCACCGGGTCCCGCGAAGATTTCGATGAAGCCCTGGACCGTCTTCCACTCCTGCTCGAACTCGAGGACAAGCCTCAAGGCCGCCGCCCAGTCGCCGCGGCCGACGGCGTCCTCGAGCTCCGCCCACTCGGCTTCCACGTCATTGGGGTCAGCAGGCACGGTCCGCACGCTCCTTGTCCCACTGGCCCCGTCGCAACAGCGCCCGCCTCACCGTCGACGGGCTCACCGCGTAGCCCGCTCGTCGAACTGCCCTCGCGATCGTCTCGCGCCCTCCGACGGGCATCAACACCGCCATCCGGATCGCCACATCTTCCACCTGTTTTTGAAAACGTCGCCGCGCGGTGACCCGCGCTCGATGCAGCATGTGAACGAGCCCCTCGCGTCCGGCCAGAACATCCCGCTGCGCGTTCCGAACCTCCTTGGGGTTCTGGAGGCGATAACGGAGCACGGCATCCACCACGCTGAACTCATGAGCGTACCCGGCGGCGCGGTACCACCGTCGCCACAAGCGCTGGGCAAATCGTTCGAATCGGTCTTTGTTCTTCGTCATTGGGTACACGTCTCCTGTTCGCGCCGCAGCACGGCGCTTCGCGTGGGGTTGGCGGGCTCTTCCCGCCGGCTCAAAAGTCTCCGTCCGCCGCTACGCCGTGAGGCGTGACGGCCGGGGCATGCTCGTTGCGATGACGACGTCGAGCGCCCGGGTCGCTCGCATCCAGTCCACGTGCTGCGTCCCCGCGGCGGGAGCGGTGAGCACGTAGTCCAACGCCACGCCGGCATCCTCGCGCTGCACGAGAACGATCACGCCGTCGCCCTTGGACATCTGCACGGCCGCCTGCCACTGCCCGACCCAGCCCGGCACGAACTCGGAGAACTCCGCTCGCGTCGCGGTCAGCACCGCGCCCACGGCCACACCGGAGTCCCGCATCTCTCGCCACAGGGAAGCGCGACGAAGCGCGGCCGAAGGCGCATCGTCCAACCGCTGCGCGTGCACCTTGAGTGCCGCACCTCGCTGAACATCGCGCGCCGGCTGCAGCGCCCAGGCCATGCCCTCGGTGTCGGAGCCTCTGCCGCGTGCATCCCAAGAACCGGGCACGGCGAAGCCGAGCAGGGGGCCGTCATGCACGAGCATCGCCTCGATCGTTCCGGGCGCACTGCGGCCGAGGTGAAAGCCGTCGAGCGCCCACCAGAGGGCATCGTGCCAGTCCGCCCACACCTCCATCGGCGCTGATGCGTCGCACCGGACCAAGCGAGGACCCGAGCGCGTCGCCATCGTCCGCCGCACCATGACCTTGCCGTGCAGCGTTTTGAGTCCCGCCAGCTCGTAGCGCGGACCGCCGGGGCCCGGATGCGTTTGCGCGAGTCCGATACTCCATCCGTCCTTGGTCCACAGCCACCGAAGCCATTCGAGGGGGTCGACCTCCCACTCCAGGGTTTGCGAACACACGACCAGCCGAGGAAGGTCCGCCCGAGGGCCACGGGGCTCGGATGCAAATCCGAACATCGCCAGGGGCTCCGGACGTCCGTGCTCGCGCGGTACGTGGGTGGTCGGCACCGCGGTCGCCATCCCCAGCGGAACGGGAACACCGAAGCTCAGGCCGGAGTCGTGGGCGACTTCGATGCGCCGAAGCTCGTGGGTCTTGTCGACCTGCTCGGGGCCAGGCTTCGGGTGGGTGAAGAGTGCGTCCTGGCTCATGAGCTTTCGTCCTTGTTCAGCCGTTTCAACTCGACCTCGGGTCGCTCGACGTCGACCTCAATGTCGAGGTCGCCTTCTTTGCTTTCCTTCGCTCGACCGGGACGCTTCGGGTCCAACACCGCCGAGTGCTCCGACTCCGCCGTCACCTTGGCGCGCTGCCGAACCTCCAGGATGTGGTCGATGGTCCCGTCTCGGTTCACGTCGATGGGGAACTCAAAGTCTGCGAACCCGGTCACCTCGGCGTCGAACTCAATCTTGAGCGTCGGGCCGTCGATGACTCCGAGCATCGCCCGGGCGCCCCACATCCCCACGGGCCCGCCCGCGTACGCCATCCCGGCCGCAGCCGCGCCGCCGAGCATGTCTCGCAGCGACCAGCTCACCGTGGCCTTCACCGTGAACTTTCCGCCGAGCGAGCCGACTCGCTCCAAGCCCGGCACGAACTCCGACAGGCGCCGATGCGTCACCTCCTGCACGACGCAGGGGGCCGCCGGCGGACCTGCAAGCACCCGCGGCGCGCCGGCGATGATGGGGTTGTTGCCCCCGAGCTGCTCAACAACCCAATCCCCCGCTCGCAGCAGCGGCGCGCCGTTGACGAACACCGAGCCGTTGGTCGTCTTCCACGCTGGGGGTCCGCTCTGGGGCAGGTGGGGCAGCCCGGAGACGTGGGGCATCGGGCACGCGCCCACGACATGCTCGACGCTCAGCGCACCACGTCCCGAGATTCGGACGTTGGCCGAACCGGGACCGGGCACCGCGAGCCCGCCGTGCAGCAGCGGGTCGGCGATGCGGGCGGCCATCGGCAGCCCCGGCATGCGGGTTCGCTCGACCGTCCAGGGGATGCCGTCGATCTCGAACCCCGGGATGTCCATGCCGATGTCCTCGGAGATCTCAACCTTGTGCTCGAGCTTCTTGTAGATGAAGTAACCCGCTGCGACTGGGCCCAAGATCCACCACGGGAACCCTTCGTCCTCGTCGGGCTCGTCGGCCTCGTCGTTCACTTCGTCGTCCGCTTCAGACTCCGTAGGCTGTTCGTCCTTGGACGTGTTCGCTTCCACCCAGTCTCGCAACCGCTGCGTCCCCGCGAAGATGTCGTGATAGCTCGGCAGCCCCGTGCGATCGCCGAGGTTCTCGATCCAGCGGTCGGCCTTCTGGGCTCGTGCGGTCGCCTCGGGGAAGTGCTCGCGCATGCGAGCGCGTGCCGCCTCAACGTCGGCGGCGGTCGGAAGGCCGAGAGCCTCGTACAACGTGCTTGGGGTCATCATTGCTTCGAATCCCCTCAGCAGTTGAGGTGAATGGGCATGCCGCGTACGTCGACGAGGCCCTCGCTGTGGATGTCGACACTCGCCCCGGTTACGCCGACCGAGCCGCCTTTGAGCGTCGCCGTCTTCGAGCCCATGAGTCGTGCTGTTTCGCCTTCGAGGCTCGCCACGTCGCGGCCGGCGATGATGACCGACCTCCCCGACTGACGAAGCAGGCCCCTGGCTTTGCAATCGAGCGCATCGGCCCGCAACCGGATGAAGGACTCGCGCCCTGCCCCACCGGATATTTCGGCCTCTTTCTTGTTGCACGACAGGCGCCCCGCGGGAGCAGCAACCCAGACTTGGTTTTCAGCCTTCGCGGTGATGTCGCCGCCGCGCATCGTGATGCCCTTGGACGTCAGCTTGAGCGAGGTCTTTCCGACGCGAAGCTCGATGCTCTCCAGCGCTTCGAGCGTCGTGGTCTTGGGGGTCATCGTGAGCACCGAGCCGGTCTCGGCGCACGACATCCGCACCTCATCACCAGCATCCACTTTCAGCGTGGTCGCCAGCCGCCACAGCGCGCTGTCGGCCGCCAGCTCGTGCCCCTCAAACACGGTCCGAATCTCACTCCCGGTCACGAGCACCTCGAGACTGCCCGCCTTTTCACCCTCGCCGCCGATGTGCACGGTCTCGCTGCCGCCAATGGTGCGGGTGGAGTCTCGTCCGACGTTCAACGAACGCGAGGCACCCACGCGCGTGGACTGGGCCGCCTTCACCACCGTTCGCTGGTTGCGCTGGGCGTGGACGAAGACCTCTTCGCTGCCCGCAGCGTCCTCGAAGCGCAGCTCGTTGAAGCCCTCCCCGCCTGGGCTGCTCTGCGTTCGCAACACCGTGCACGTCTTGCTCTCGGGCAAGGCTCCCGGCGGCGTGTTCGTGCCGGTGTAAAGGCACCCGGTCACGACCGGGCGGTCCGGGTCGCCGCCGAGAAATCCGACGACGACCTCCATGCCCACGCGCGGGATGAAGCTTGCGCCGTAGCCCGAACCCGCCCACGGCGACATCACCCGCAGCCAGCACGTCTGGCTCGGTGCGTCGTCCCAGTGGAACCGCACCTGGACGCGGCCGAGCGCATCGGTGTGCACCTCCTCGCCCTCGGGGCCCACGACCGTGGCCGACTCGATGCCGGCGGCGCGAGGCTTGGGGCGCACTGGAGGCCGGATGGGGCCAGCGCTCAAAGGCGCCGCGACGAAACGGTTCGTATACGTCGGAGCCCGCGCCGTGCTCTGCCCCTGAGCGTCGAAGTCAACCTCGGGAAAGTCGGCTTGGTGCACGACACTGAGCACCGCATAGCGCTGGTCGAGGTCTATGTGCGGGTGCCCCTGTAGCTCGAACGTTGCGCCCGCAGTAAGGTCGGCAATGTTGCTGGCGCCCGTGACCTCGACACCACTGGCCCGCTGCTCCTCGAGGATGCGGGTCGCCCACACCTCGGTCTCATTGGCGTGGGGGCCTTCGCTCCCCTTGCCCTCATCCAGACGGCCAGGGTGATAGCTCCACACCTGACCTTCCCGGCCGCGGTCCGCACCCAACTCAAGAAGCGTCGCAAACCGGGTCGCCGCGGGCGTCTTCCAGTCGCGCGCGGTGACAACGGACCCCTGCGCATGGAGCCCGTCCCAGCGTCCGAGGTACTGCACGCTGGGCTCGTCCGCTTGTTCCTCTGACTCAGGCACGAACTGCACCGGCCACGGCGTCGATCCGGCCTGAATGCTCGGGTCCATGATGAAGCTCGGCAACGACTCGTTACGATCGACGAGCACGAAGACGATTTCACCTTCACCCTCGCCCATGCCGTGCAACAGGCAGAGCCCTGCCTCGCCGAGCAGTCGCACGACGAAGTCGAGGTCGGTTTCGTCGTACTGGACAACGTAGTCCCTCGGCCCGAACTTGCCCGACACCCGCGAGAGGTCCCACGCACCCGCGTGCGTCGAAAACACCGGGCCAGCCACGGCTTCGAGCACTTCGGGCAACGTTAGGCCCTCGAAGATGCGACGTCGCTTCGAGTAGCGAAGCAGCGCCAGGGAAGGCTCGATGACAAGCCGCACCAGGAGCTGCTGATTGCGCGTCGTGACGTACTCCGAGCGTGTGACCACACCGGCCAGCGTTCGCGCGGTCACGCCTGGTCGATCGAGCTCCAGACTCGCCCGCGCGCCAAGCAGCGAGCGCACGTCGAGGTCGAGGTCGTCGCTGACCAGCTCGACGGTGGCTTCGTATGGATGGTCGATGCGCTCGACCAACTCAAAGCGCCGGGTTGCCAGCATAGGCTCATCGCCATCCGCGGTGCGCAGGAGCGTGGTGACGCGAACGGGGTCGAGGGTCATCCGCACACCTGGCCCGTCAGCATGAGCGTCGCGAGGCTGCCCGCCGCTGCCCCGAGTACCGCAGCGCAGACGATGCTCGCCGCGATCCATCCACGATGCTGAACCCCAGCCCTCCGAGACGGTCGCCACTGCGCGCGTACGGCAGACGGCTGCCATTGGACATGCCCCGACTCCGAGCAAGCGCCCGACGGCGGCGGCCAAGTCCCGACCTGCATCCACATCCGCGGCCGGCTCATCGAACCGTCTCCTCGGTCGTGCGGGCCAGCTCGACCAGAGAGACGCCGCAAGCCATCCAGGGGTCGATGGAAGGCGTCGGAGGCAAACGAGCCCATGAGCGCTTGCGTCGAGCGCAGAGGCGCCTATGGGGCTCACGAGCGAGCAGGAACGGCGGAAGGATGCTGCGGGTCATCGCTTCCCCTCCTCGTCCTGGAGAACTCCCGAGGCGGCGTCGTCAGAAGTCAGGGTCCCGTCGGCTCGGTACACCACCCCGCGCGGCGCTCGAAACTGCTGCGTGAACGCATGCAGCCGAGCCAGCTGCATCCTTACCTTGTCCTCAGTCCGCTCGATGAACACGCAGGACTACATGAGCAAGCGGCGACCCAGCTGTTGAGCGGCGTGATTCCAGGAGTTTCCGACTCCTCCGCTGTCTGGAATTTCGAGAACTGCTCGGAAAACCCTACAGGAGAGGCTGGTCAGCTCGAAGTCTTCACGGAACCGAGCACGAGCGGCGCCTCATGGGACCGTGTCCGCTCCTGCAAAGTCCATGGCGCCATCGGTGTTCGGGCGGGCGTCGCCCCCGAAGTCGAACGGCGGGTCGCCGGTCTCCCAGATGGCGATGTCGGCGAACTCGGCTTGGCCGGCCGCGTTCAGGGAGTAGTTGCCGGAGGCAAAGCCGGCCCCAAACCAAGTCGCTGGGGTCTGGCTCGCCCGCTCTGCGCTGTTCTCGATCGAGATGCCTGGGCAGTCGACCTCGGTTCCGGGGGCGTTCGTTTGACTCACGATGATGCTGTTGCGAACTGTCGTCGACCCTCCGGTGCATTCCAAGACCGGGTCTCCGAAGTTCGTATCCCGCCCGAGCGTGCTGTACACGATGGACAGCGCGCCGCTCGACGAAACCGCGGCTGCGTTACCAGCGAAGCCCGCGACCATGCAGTTCCGCAGGAACCCGCTGGTCCCCGCCGCCAGCGTAATGCCCCCGCCATCGTTCCCCGCCACCTGCGTGCTGTCCGCGTACAGCGTCGCTCCAGAGGCCACCGAGATGCCTACGTCGTCGGTGTCCTCGACGCGCAGACGGTGCAGATACGCCGTCGAACCTGCACCGGTCACCGTGATGACCGGACTTCCGTTGTTTCCGCGCACGCTGTGTACGGTCTCTGTCGACGACACGAGGGCGATGGACTTGCCGCCGTCGACCGTCACCGTGTGGTTCGCCTCCGCCACCGGTCAGCACGATTGCCCACTCAGCTCCGTCCGCCACGCCGGCGACCGCCGTTGCGATAGCACCGTTGCTGCCAGCGTTGACCTCGGTGACGTTGGCGGGGTCGAAGCACGCCCCCGTCGCGATGTTGCACGCCGGCGAGTCCAGCTCGAGACACTCCTCGTGGAACGAGCACCCCACGCACGTGTTTGCCTCCGCATCACACAGCGGCGTCGTCCCTCCGCACGCGCTCGCGTCCTCCGCCGTGCACTGCACGCAGGCCGACCCCACGCACAGCGGCATACCCTCGTCCTGCATCGCGCACGCTTCGTCCGGCGTCTCCGTTGCGTCGCACGTCGAGCAAGCTCCATCCACGCAAAACGGCGCCGCCGCATCCAAACACGGCACGTCTTCCGAGCACTCCGGCCCTGTCGTCGTGCTCGGACCTTCCGTGTCCGTCTCGGGCTCCACGCTCGTGCTTGAGGTCTGTGTTTCTCCGCTGCTCGTGCTGCTCGCCTCTCCCACCGTCGGGCCGAGGCTCGACGAGACCTCTTCGGTGTCTGTTCCGGGCTCCGCGGGAACGTCGGTGCTCAGCTCCGTGCAGCCGAACATCGACACGAGCGCCAAACTTGCGACCCTGCGCTTCATGGGACGGTGTCCGCTCCTGCAAAGTCCATGGCGCCATCGGTGTTCGGGCGGGCGTCGCCCTCGAAGTCGAACGGTGGGTCGCCGGTCTCCCAGATGGCTACGTCCGCAAATACTGCTTGGCCCGCCGCCTCAAGCCGGGCATTCCCCCCGTTGTAGTCGGCGAACCAGCTCGTCATGCCGGAATTTTCAATCGCTGTGCCCGAAACATCTGCACCCGCGCACCCGAGCGCAGGTGTGGAGCCACGCGTCGTGATGATGGAGTTTCGAATGCTGATATTCGCGCCGCTCGAACAAACGAAGCCATCCGCATCACCTGTCCCACCGAGGACCGACGAGTAGAGAAGCTCGACTGTCGCCGAGGAGGCATCGAGCGTTACGGCATCGGTCGCACCGCCCACCATGCAGTTCCGCAGGAACCCACTCGTCCCCGCCGCCAGCGTGATGCCCCCGCCGTCGTTCCCCGCCACCTGGGTGCTGTCCGCGTACAGTGTCGCTCCCGCGGCCACGGAGATGCCCACGTCGTCGGTGTCCTCGACGCGCAGACGGTGCAGATACGCCGTCGAACCTGCACCGGTCACCGTGATGACCGGACTTCCGTTGTTTCCGCGCACGCTGTGTACGGTCTCTGTCGACGACACGAGGGCGATGGACTTGCCGCCGTCGACCGTCACCGTGTGGTTGCCTCCGCCACCGGTCAGCACGATTGCCCACTCAGCTCCGTCCGCCACGCCGGCGACCGCCGTTGCGATAGCACCGTTGCTGCCAGCGTTGACCTCGGTGACGTTGGCGGGGTCGAAGCACGCCCCCGTCGCGATGTTGCACGCCGGCGAGTCCAGCTCCAGGCACTCCTCGTGGAACGAGCACCCCACGCACGTGTTCGCCTCCGCATCACACAGCGGCGTCGTCCCTCCGCACGCGCTCGCGTCCTCCGCCGTGCACTGCACGCACGCCGAACCCACGCACAGCGGCATACCCTCGTCCTGCATCGCGCACGCTTCGTCCGGCGTCTCCGTTGCGTCGCACGTCGAGCAAGCTCCATCCACGCAAAACGGCGCCGCCGCATCCAAACACGGCACGTCTTCCGAGCACTCCGGCCCTGTCGTCGTGCTCGGACCCTCCGTGTCCGTCTCGGGCTCCACGCTCGTGCTCGTGGGCTCCGTTTCTCCGCTGCTTGAGCTGCTCTCCGTCGTGCTCGCTTCCGCGACCGTCGTCTCTTCATCGAGGCACGAAGCGTCGTCCGCGAAGGCATCGCCTCGGCCGCAGGGGCTGTAACATTCGTCCTCGGGCCGTTCGGCAACGCAGCCGTCGAAGTCAGCATCGACACCGGGATTGCAAGGGTCGCTGCCGTAGCGGCAGAAGGCCTTCGATCCATCAGGATACTGCTCAGCGCAGAACGAGTTTCCGTCTTGCGCACCGCTGCAGTTGCCGGGGTTGAGGTTGTAGGAGGTCTGCACGCAGGACACGGCCGCGGCGCAGCCCAGCGCAAGAGCGATCAGGATCGTGGTTCGATGCATGGTCTCTTTCCTAGAATCGTCCGGTGATACGCAGACCGGAGAACCCCGGCGACGCATCGATCTGCACGCGAGCGGACTGCTCCCGCTGCTTCTTCTTTGTTCGAGTCACGCCAACGGCGATGAGCACCGCCCCCGCCACGAGTGCAACCCCGCCTGCAGAGGCGAATCCTATCCCGCGAGGGGAGTAGTCGGTCTGCTCGACACCGATGAGGCCGTCGGCCTCATCGGACTTGCCCCGGGCAAGGTCAACTCCGCCTGCCACCCCCAGGCCGACGCCCACCGCCGCAACGACGATCCCTGCAACTCCCAGCGCTCCAAGAGGGGCGAGCGCGACCTTGTCGTTGTTTTTCTCCGGCACCGTCTCTGAGGGGATGGGCGCCGCAGGGTCGGCGGGGACGTCCTCCTGGGGCAGCAGCTCCATCACGCCAGGAAGACCGCTCAGAGCACAGCCGACGAGTTCAGCCTCGCCCTTCTGCATGCACATGGTGAGCTTCTCGCCGACCTTTTCACCGTCGACATGGACCTCGATGTGCGTGCCGTAGTCGCTGACCGCCTTGTCTGCCTGCTCGTTCTCAGCAACGTTGAGAACTTGAAAGATGATCGTGATGTTCGACGTCTCTTCGACCTCGACGTCGCGGTATCCGAGCGACTCGATCGCGCGGCGCCTGAGTTCGGGCTCGACTCGCTTGACTCGCGCGGGGTCATCCCCTTTGAAGCGGGTCTCCACCGCAACGGGTCGATAGCGAGGTTGCGCAGACACTGGCCAAGCCATCATCCAGACGACAAGACCAGCCAAACAGCTTCGGTATGGGTTCGACTTCATTGTTCTCCCTCGCTGGCTCGTCGGTAGCACTCGCCGGTTAGCCGCACGAGTTCGGGATCATCGTGTCCCGCGGACACCCGAACGCACGCAGAATACCGCCCCAGCGCCCTCAGGGCGCTCGCCCTGAGACGGGCGCGCTCCACCTTGGAAGACCAGCACGACGCGTCCTCCGTGGATGCAAGCACAGCCTTCCACTCTTTACTCTTGCTCGCCGCCCTCGCCTCGACCCGCTGCGCTGCACAAGGAGTCAGCGGCCCCGGCTTCGTGGCGGGGTCATGGCTCGGGTCGGCCGTCTTCGTCGCTGGCCGATGGGCCTTCTGTCGTTTGACGGGCTGTCCGCCCGGCTCGACGACTGGCTCAAGTTCAGGTTCAGGTTCAGGCTCGGTCTCGGTCTCGGTCTCGATCTCGCCAGGTCGAGGCTCGCTGTCAGCCGTCGATGGCTCAACCTCCGGCGGCGATGGCTCAACCTCGGGCGGCGCGGGCTCATCCTCGACGACCATCTCCCGCGTCGCCACCGACAAACCGTGCATCATTTCAGAAAGCACGGCAGCGCGAGGTGCCTGCAACAACATCCCCATCACGCCAACGCACACAAGGAAGACTGAGCATGCCACTGCGATCGCGCCCAGCTTCTTCTTCCGGCCTTCCCCTTCGACGTCTTGCGTAACGACATCTTCCTCTTCACGGCAGCTCCCGTCTACTGAGCCTTCATCCTTGGCCAGCGCGATCGCGACCCTGACATCGGCAAGCGGAATGATTCGTCGTTCGTCCGCTCTCCCCTCGCCACCACGCCCAACGAACTCGTCGGCAAGCTCGCGAACACGCTTCACGGAAGGAAGGTCGACCTTCTCCTCGACGAGTCGAGCCATCGTCTCCTCGCCTGCCGGACGTGCTCCTCTCGCGATGACAGACGGCTGAGGATGCGCCTCCTCATCTCCCTCTCGAAGGAGCGAGGCTATCCCGGCCAAAGCCGAAACGATCTCGGCTGACGTAGGCCGTTCGTCGGTGTCGTAAGCGAGGCAGCGTTCGACAAGTTCGACAAGCGCAACGGGCGTGGTGGGTGCAACCCTGCGAAGCGGGAACAGCCGCGACTTTGGGTTGCATCGGACCGATACGATTTCCTCCGAGGGCAGCCCGCTGTTGGGCGCTGCGCCACTGAGGAGTTCGTACAAGATCACGCCGAAAGCGTAGACATCGAATGCCCTGCGAGGCTCGAGATGCATCGCTTGCTGCGGAGACATGTACAAGGGCGTCCCAGGGGCGGCCCCCTCGATGGTGAGATCGGGACTGCGCGTCGCCTCACCATCCCCGAGCGCATACGCCAGTCCGAAGTCGATCACGTGGAGATTATCGTCGTCGTCGATGATGAGGTTCGCAGGCTTTAGATCTCGATGAACGACCCCCTGCTCGTGCATCGCAACCATGGCTTCTGCGAGCTGCGCCGCGAGAGCGACCGCCCGCACCGGCGGCATCCCCTGCTGGTGATAGACCATCAGCCAACCCAGCGTCCGGCCTTCGACCAGGTCTGTCACGAGGTGCATCCGTCCCTCGAAACCGGCCGGACCATCCAGGGGCCCCACCTGTATCGGGCGAACGATATTCGGGTGCTGCAACGCGCCGGCGACGAGAGCCTCGTTCTTGAACCTCTCTTCTGTCTGATGGCGAGCAGCTTCCGCCGTACCGACCTTGAGTGCGACGTCTCGCCCGTCCACCACACGACGGCCCCGGTACACGATAGCCATCCCGCCGCGCTCGATCTCGGCGCCTACTTCGATCCCCTCGACGATCGTCCCCTCGGACAGCCGCAGCTCGGCGTCATCACTGGAGGCAAAAACCGTCGACATCACACTCCCCATGCCCCGAACAGGTATGCGGTGACTACGGCTGCGAGGCAAAAGGACGCAAGCAGCCCAATGCCGAACAGCAGCACCATCTTCAGCGTGATCCTGCCACCTTCCTCATGCTGCTGCACCGGCGCGGAAACATCGACCTCCGTGTGCCTGCTCCCCGCCGGGATCGACAGCGCTCCACCATGCTCGGTGGGCACCCGCTCGTGTGAGGGTGGGGACGGGATTGCCTCAGTCTCTTCGGCAACCGGGCCTCGAACAGACCAGCTTTCGCGCAGCGCCACCGTAGGGGCAACCTCGGGCTCCGCAACAACCGTCTCAGGAGTCTTCGCGCGCCGCAGCAACCGAGGCGCGTCGGGCTCGACCTCTCGCCGCGAGGTCGTGTCGTCCATCCGAGCCCACGCGACCGTCTCCCCTTCGTCTTCAGCCTCGACGTTTCCTACAAGTGAAGGCTTGACCGGCTCCCTCGCCGCAGCTCCCTCGCCGCGAAGGGCCTGGGGGATTTCCACGCTCCACATGGTTTCACGTGATCGCGGGGGACGCCCCACGACGTTCGCGACCAGCACCCTCACGCTCTCGGTGGAGATCCGGTAGCCGGGGCAAGTCTCAAGCCACTTCGAGAACTCGTCTGCCGTCGGCCGCTCCGTCCGGTCCTCGGCGAGGCACGCCATGATCAAATCGACAAGCTCCTTCGGCGCCTCGGGGTTCGTGATCGGCGGCGCCTCCTCGTGGCAGTTGGCCCGGGCGATCATGTCTGGCGCCAACCCCTCTCGGTACTCTCGCCCCTCAACCATCTCCCAGGCGACGACTCCCAGGCTGTAGATGTCCATCTCCGGGCAAGGCGTCGAGTAGACGTGCTCCGGCGACATGTAACGCGGGGTGCCCCGCATATGCATCCCCGTGTGTATCTCATCGCGAAACACCGAGATCCCGAAGTCGAGCAGCTTCGCATAGCCATCGAACGTCACCAACGTGTTTGCAGGCTTGACGTCCCGGTGAATCATCCCGATCGGACGCCCACCGATCTTGCGCCTGAAGTGGGCGTAGTGAAGAGCATCGGCGAGATGCTTCAGGATCGTGAAGGTCGCGTCCAGCAACAACGCCTCCCCACGCTTGCGGTGAAACGCAAAAACCCCCTCAAGGTCGGTTCCGTCGGAGTACTCCATGACGAAGAACGGGACCCCATCCTGCTCATCGGCATCGAGCACCTGGACGATGTTGGGATGGGCGCCAAGTGAAATCGCCCTTCGAGCCTCACCAAGGAACTGCTGCCGGCTCGCATCATCGAACACCGCCTTCTTGGCCAGCTTCACGACGCACGGCTTTCCATCAACGGCGTTGACCTGCCGGGCGTAGAACACCACCCCCTGCCCTCCCTTACCGAGAGGCTCCTCAAGGATATAGCGCCCCAAACGAAAACCTGGTTTCACGTCCATCTAGTCCCCCCTCAGAGACCAGCAAGTGGCACGCCACACGAGTTTTCGCGACCTTGCGCGCGCCGCGATGGTCGGTTTTCCGCACAGGTGCTCGGTCTTCCGAGCAGTCACTTGAGCCCCGTCCGCTTGAGCACGTCGATGAACGCCCCCCGATTCATCCCGGCTCGCCGAGATGCCTCACTCTGATTTCCTCCCGCTTCATCGAGAAGCTGCTTCACATAGCGGCGTTCAAAGTCGAGCCGCGCGTCCTTCAACGGCAGCGTCGTCAACCCACCGGATCGGGACGAAGCCGACGGTCGGCGCCACCGCTTCAACTCCTCCGCCGTAAGCGTCGTCCTTTCGCTGATCTTCGCCACGTACTGCACCAAACTTTTCAGTTCGCGCACGTTCCCCGGCCAGGCCCACGACTTGAGCTCACGATAGCCGCCCTTGTCGAAATGAAGCTGCGCCCCATCCTCGCGCAGGCCTCGAACGTCATCAAGAAACAGGTCTGCCAGCATCGTCACGTTACTTCCGCCGCGCTCCCGCAGAGGCGGGATCACCACTTCACGACCAAGCCGGAAGTACAAGTCTTCGCGAAACGTGCCTTCGTTGACCATCTGCAACAGGTCTCGATGCGTCGCAACGACAATCTTCGCGTCGAAATCCCGGTAGGCCGACTCCCCTACCCGACTCGTCTGGCGGTTCTCCAGCGCCCTGAGCAACTTGGGCTGCAAGTCCAGCGGCAGCTCTCCAACCTCGTCGATGAAGAGGGTTCCACCGTTGGCTTCCTCAAGTAGCCCTGACCTATCCGCATCGGCTCCGGTGAAGGTGCCCTTCTTGTGACCAAAGAGAACCCCTTCGACGAAGCTGGGGTTGAGCCCGGTGCAGTCGAGGACAACGAAGGGGCCACCGGCGCGTGGAGACTCCTCGTGCAAGCTCCGAGCGACCAGCTCTTTGCCCGTCCCGGTTTCCCCTCGCACCAACACGTCGACGTCGACGGCGGCAAGGCGGGCGAGCAGCGCGATCAACTTGCCCATCGTCTCGCCCCGACCGAAGAGCCGGCCGAAGCTCGGGGACAGGGAGACTGGTACATCTCGCTCCGCAGTGTCGACGAGGATAATCCGAGCGCCGCCGACTTCAAACGAGGTTCCGGGTTCGAGAATGACCTCGCGAACCTGGACGCGACCAAGCCACGTCCCGTTCTTGCTGCCGAGGTCTCGTAAATGGACCTGCCCATCCACGACATCCAAAGAACAATGAAGCGCGGTTACGGAGGGGTCGGCAACCGTCACATCCGCGGAAGTATGGGCGCCCACGATCACCCGAGGACCAGAAAACTCCATCCGGTGCGGCTGGTCAGCATCAGACATCACCACTTCTAGGACGAGGGCCTGTCTCTCTCGCCCCATCGTCTCGCTCTCTCGCAGAGCGCTCATCGTCCTCGTAAACCGTTCGTCGTCCATGACTTCTCCTTGTCGTTTCCTAGCTTCAGAGGTGGGCGATGAGCGCCTTGATCACGATGTCAGTCTCGGGAACCTTCCGATCTTTTGAGATCGACTCGTCGAGGGCCCGCCTCCGCAACTTGTTGCGGAAATTTCGAGGCAAGTAGATCGTCATCTGCACGCGCTCCTCCTCAAGAGGGGCAAGGCCGCTACGGGCTGCCTGAGTCACACCCCGGCGAAAATGATGTAGCCGGAGTATATGCCGAGACGACGGTCCGAGGGTCGAACTTTGAGAGCAGGTAGAAGACCTGCAGCCTCGGGTTCACCTTCCTCGCCTCCTCCAGGAGCACAAGCGTTCTACGAAGAGGCCATGCCATGCATCGGCTCCACCCGGACCGATCGGAATATCGGCCCCATCGGGTGTTGGAACGGAACGCCACGGTTGTTGTTCTCACTCTCGCGTCGCGAAGAAAAGCTGAAACACCGAGGCGGCGGCCGGGACCACCCCGGACGATGACGCTCGCCACCGCGCTCCGCTCGCTCCCGCTCAGGTTCCCGCTGGCCGGTCCCCTGGCTTGCAAGTAGGACAGGCGCGAAGCTCAAGCACATTTCGCTCAGTCGCAGTCCAGACGCACGAGCACACGATCGACTGCCGAGGCGTACCTGCCCTGCGGGTACTTGCTTTGGTGAGCGACGAAGTGCTCGCAAGCCGTCCCAGCTGCGACGAAGTGCGCGGCGAAGTTCGGTGATGGTTGCGCCCAAGCGCTTGTTGGCGCGGAGCCCGGTCACCCGTTCGATGATGGTGCCCATGGCTGCGCTTGGGTCCGAGGGTCGACTGTCGGCCCCGGCCCGCGCGAACGGGGGTGTGACTGCTTCCAGGCGTCGTTCGCCGCATCGCCCACAAGTTTGCGCCCTGATCCGGGCCGCTTTGAGCCGGGCTTTTTCGCGCCCGCGTTTTTCTGCCGCCCCACTCACGAAATCGTTCCGGTCCCGGTCACCCATCAACGGGGGGCGTTCCTCCACCTCTTGGAGACCTTGACCATGCGATTGAGCTTTGCACTTATCCTTGCCCTCGGAGCCCAGGTCGGCACCGGTTGTATCCTCAACGAAAACACGGACGACAGGCCTGCCCGTCCTGGTGAGCTTGGAGAAGGCGACTTCTTGTACGTCTGCGTGGGGGACTCCGACCCCCTGTGCGCAGAGGGCAGCGTCGCCACAACCTTCCCCGAGCGCATCGCCGTGGGCGGCCGCTTCGGGCTCGACTTTAACCCCAACGACAGCTTCCGCAGCGATGGGGTCGCCCTGCGAATCGAGGCCCCCAACGACACCGTCGTGAGACGTGAACTCGACACGTTCACGATCGAGCAGGCCGGCTACCAAGTGTTCCTCGCCGTTTCCAACGAGAGCGAGGTGGTCGACCTGCAGCACATCCGCGCGGCCAACATCGAGCGCATCTCGGTGCGCACGATGGACAGCCAGGACCTCGACACCATCGAGCTGGCGCTGGGGGAATCGATCACCGTGTACGCCATCCCGCAGGACCGCCTCCGTTCCGAGCTGGCGGGCTCACTGGACTACGCCTGGTCGACGGCTGACCCGAGCATCGCGGAGGTCGCGAGCGTGGATGAGGACTTCGACGTCACGATCGAAGCGGTCTCCGAAGGCATCACAACGTTGGTGATCCAAGCCGCAGGCTTCACGCAGGAGGTGTCCATCGAGGTCACGTTCGACGGACCCGTGACGGACAGCGCTGGGTCGGACACCGACGGCTTTGATACCCAGGCCGACACCGACGGCTTTGAGACTGAGGGCGACACCGACCAGGGGAGCACCGGAGCATGAAGTCCACAGCGCAAAACTTCGCCCTCGTCGCCCTCGCCCTCGCCGGCTTGGGCTGCCAGCCTTCCTACGACACCATCTCGCTCTCCACCGAGAGCAATCCACCCGCCCCGGTCACCGTCCGAGGCAACCGGGTGGAGATCCCCGCCGGCACCGCCGTGGTCGTACAGGCCGAGCTGAAAAGCCAAACGCGTGAAGACTACCCGGGCAACGGGGAGCTCGAGCTGTTCTCTTCGGACAAAGCCGTGTTCAAGGTCTATCCCCGAAGCAATGATGAGGAGTTCGTCATTGTGGGCATCGCACCCGGAGAAGCCTGCATCGACGTGGTGGTCGACGGACGTCTCGAAGACTGCGTGGAGGTGACCGTGACGCTCCCGCCTCTATGA
>CAWCWO010000019.1:0-92699 GCA_963799255.1 uncultured Pseudomonadota bacterium
CCACCCCGACCAAGGCCCCGGGCGCACTGGAAACCCAGACGTCGTACTGACCGGCGAGAACTGGGGCCGAGAACGTGCCGTCGTCCTCCACCGGAAGCGAGGCTTCTCCTTCCTCCCCGCGTCCGACCAGGCGAACATTGTTGACACCTGTCGGTACTCCGCCGACGCGCACGGTACCTTCGACCGTCACGGTCAAAAGCTCCACCACGATCGGACCATCGAACGCCGGGCACTCCGTCGTCGCTTCGAAAGGAGGGGGGGACCAGACCGGCGCGGTGAACGTTGCCGGGTCGAGGGTCGAAGGGCACAACTCCGCGGGGTCTTCCTCGGTCCCGCTACTGGAGCCTCCGCCCAAGCCTTCACTGCCGCCCGCCGATGCGGCCGCGATGCTCTCGGCACCGTTGCATCCAAGCGACGCGACAAGCACAAGCCCAATAGTGTGCGCTCGCCTGGCGTTGACCATCTGCCGTCATCGTAGCAGCCCGCGCCCGCACGCCTTCCAAGCAGTGTTCTCGAGCGTCCGCAGCGTTTAGGCGAAATGAAGTGTGAAAAAGCCCGGATGGAGGAGTAGGGCGGGCGGCAGGAGGGGGCGGGAGGTGCGGGGGGGGGGCGCGGGGAGCTACAACCGGATGTCGAGCAAAGCTGAGCCAGGGAGAGCAGAGCGATCTCAGGGGAAAACGCGCTGCGACAGGGGATGGCAGACGCACGGAGTGCAACTCGCAGGCACGCCGAGACGAGCGCGGTGCTAAAGCGACGCGCTCGTCGAGCGAGACTCAGTGGGCTGCGGGCGATGCCGAGAACAGCAGGAGTTGTCCGACAGGAGGGGCTCGCGGCGGCAAGCCAAGCCCGCCTGGGCTACGCGCTCGCCAAGACCGAAGCGTTGCGAGAAGCCGCCGACACCTGGGTCGAAGCCGCCAAGCGCTTCGCACGAAACGGCGACCCGTCGGCGGGACGGCAGCTGGTGAACGCAGCCTTCGCGTACCGTGATGTCGGCCGTCCCGATGACGCCCTGGCCGCGGCAGCCCGGGCGCTTCAGATCCGACAGGTTCCACAGGTCCCAGCCACAAGACCGCCCATCTGTGCATCGCGTACGTGTTGGTGCAGCGCGAAGCGTTCGAGGAGGCGATGGAACTCCGGGCGCGCCGCGCATCATCCCGTCCGAAGCAAAGCGCCACGTCGTACACGTGGACCAGGGCGTCAGCATCGCTCACCCCATCGGCGGCCTCGAGCGCGTACCCCAGACCCACTGGATGCTCGGCGACGCGCTTGAAGTGCCCTCCTGAACGGGCGACAGGCAGCCCCCGCAATCCGCCGCAATCGCCCCGACCCGAGCACTCCCAGTCTGCGTGCATGCGCCGCGGAGGACACGGGGCTCAGCTGCTGTGATCAGCGTCGTGGATCGGTCGGAACGGGCAGCCCGCCCAGGCGACCGCCGTTTGAAATTCTCGAGGTGCGTGAGCGGCGGGGATGTAGAATCCGCGGCGGCACGAAGGGACGAGGACTTCTACGCCCAGGGCGTCGAGGCCAACGTCCTCTTCTTCGACCGCAAGCCCGCCGCCACGACCCCCTGGACCACCAAGCTGTGGGTCTACGAGGTGAAGTGCTTCAACCCCGAGCACCGCAACAAGCGGCGCTCCACCTGGTCCGAGAAGAACCCGACGGCCGCTGGCGCGCCTACCCCTTCGAAGAACTCGTCGCCCGCGACAAGTCGTAGGCGCCGCTGCGCATCGATGTGCGGGTCGCTCCGGGTGAGGATGGTCGAGCCTCATCCATCGCTGCAGACCCCGAGACCCGCGAGTTCGGGATCCTCGGGCCACTGCGGCACGCACGTCAGGCCGTCTGCGCAGTCCTGCGATCCGAGATCGCAGACCGAGGCGCAACAGCTCACGTCGCCGCAACCGAAGTAGACCTCGGCTTCGACACAGAACTGCCCGACGTCGCAGCGGACGGAGTTGCATGGCCAGCCGACGATCCACTCGAGCTCGGGCCCGACGCAGCCATGCGCCTCGCGGTCGGGACGGCAGGTCGTGCCCGTGGGGCAGTCCGGCTCGAGGGGGTTGCAGGTGTCGACGCAGACCTGAGCGCAGTGCTGACCGTCGCTGCAGTCGGCATCCGAGCCGCACTCTCCCCTGCAGACGCCGTCGACGCAGAACGTCGTGCCGTCGCAGTCGTCGATCCAGGGGCGCTGTGGATCCCTGACACAGGGTTCTCCTTCGCCGTGGGCTCGGGCGGGGATCGGTGCACAACGGCGAGCGGACAACGGAGCCCCCGGCAGGCCCCAGCGATTGCACTTCTCTCCGACGCCGCATTCACCGTCGGTCGAGCAATCGGATCGACACAGGAACCCGTCTCCGCACGCTCCGGGACAGGTGGCTTCGTCGCAGAGTCCGGCCTCGAGCACCTCGACGACCTCAAGGTCGGTCGAGCCACAAGTGGCGTCGGTGAGCCCGACGGAGTCGCCCGGGATGTAGCGCCCGACGACGCGCAGTGAAGCGCCCTCGCACAACCAGGCCTCGTCCACGTTCCCGGTCAGGCAAGTCCGGTCGGACCCATCGCAGGGGACGAAGTACCAGCCGGAGTTGATCGAGCCTTCCTCGAAGACGAGCGTGCCTTGGAGTTCGACCAGCGGCGCATCCGTCGAGGTGCTGCTCGAGCCGGCGCTGTCGGAGGACGAGGTCGTATCGCTGCTCGAGGACGAAGTCGCCTGGACGGTCGAGGACGCGTCGCCCGCCCCGTCGGCGTCGGAGACGGCCGCCCCGCAACCCTGAGCCAGCGCGAGACACGACGCGCATCCCGCGAGCGCAACCAGCAAGGTCGCGGCAGCTCCTGCCAAACGCGCCTTCGACGACATCGACCCGATCATGCCATGCGCAGCGGCGAACTTTTCTTCCGATCCACCCCGCCCCCGAGCCCCCTCGTGGGGCCCAAGGAAACGCACATGTACGCTCCACTCAAGCAATGGCTTCTCGCGCCGCTCTCGGCGGCGCTCCTGCTGACCGCCTGTGGCGACGACGGGGGTGGCGACGCCACCACGACCGCATCGTCTTCGACCGGGATGACCACCGAGACGGCCAGCGATGGGCTCGACCTCGGAGGATCCGACCGCCGATCCCACCGCCGGTCCCACCATTGGTCCCGGCTCGTCCTCGGGCGAAGCGGGCAGCAGCAGCAGCTCGGGCGGCGCCGACGATGGAAGCCGCCCACAAACGCGCTACGACAGGGGATGGCGGGCGCACGGAGTGCAACTCGCAGGCACGCCGAGACGAGCGCGGTGCAGCACTTGTAGACGAAGACTCAGGGGGCAGTGGTGGGTGCCGAGAGCAGCAGCAGTTGTCCGACAGCTTCTGATCGCTACGGAGACGCTCACCGAACCCCTCACCGCTGAAGTCCGTCCGCTCGATACGGCCGGCCCAACTCCCGGGCGATCCGGCAGCGGTGAAGCCGTCCAGCGAGTATGGACCGGACGCGCCTGGACCTTGCCCTACCCCTCCCAGAAAGACCTCCGCTCTCGCCGTTTGAGCTTGCATCGGCACCCGCCCCCGCTCCGCTGCCCGACAACCCGGCGCTCTTGCGGCCCCCCGTACTCATCCTGCACAGCTTTTTCACACTTCATTTCGCTTGAACGCTCCGGCACTCTCTAAACCGACCATCGGGAGCCTCTTGTTAGACGAGATCACACGGTCCGCAGAACACCTGCTCCGCGCCCTAGTAGCGTTGGACACGAGTCCATCTGGCGATGACCACCTTCGCTGCGTTGAGTGGCTCACGGACCAGCTCATCAAGCTCGGATTCGACGTCCAGGCGACCTCTCCAGACCGCGGGCCCCCTGCCCTCGTCGCTACGAGACACGGCTCGCCGAGTGCTGGAAACCTACTGATGTATGGCCACTACGATGTAGACGAGCCCTCGCTGCCGCGAGCCCAGGCCAACAACGCGTTCGAGCTTCGTGCATCACAATGGACGGTGGATGGGTCGGGGCGTTGCGGACAACAAGGGCGCTCTGGCGTGTCGCTTGGCAGCACTGCCGCACCTGAGCAGCGTCCCCGGCGTCGTCTGGCTCCTTCAAGGTGAGGAGGAGACCGGTTCCCAGGTCGCGAGGCACCAGTTCCCACGCTGGCTCAAGGGCATCGAAGCTGATGTCTGGCTCGATGAGAACGGCTACCACGACCAAGCAAGGGGCAGCCTTAGATTAATCAGTTGCAGGATCGCCCGGACCGGCCTACCCAGCGCGCCAGATGCCCGCTTGACCGAGCTCCTTGCCAACCTGGAGGCCGGCGCGCTGCTGCGGGGACGAGTCGTGGAGAGAGCGGTCCGGCGGCTCAACAAGGCTTTGGTGCCTGGTGGATGCGCCTTCCAAGACAACCTGCCGAACGGCGCCCGCTACCTCGCCTTGGGGGTGAATGACACGGCCTCGCGGATCCACACTCCAGAGGAGTCCGTGCCCCAGTGGGCCTTCGCCGAGCACGTGCAGCAACTCAAGGTGCTCTGGAGATGGCTGTCCCCACCGGAGAGAGCGACGTGAAGCTCTTCTGTGACGCGAACCCGTTCTGCTATGGGTCCACTGCAACCCTCTTGGCTATCCTGGCGCACCTGCCGCAGGCAGATGTGTCCGTCTTGGCGGACGGGCCGACCCTCGACCTGTGCGAGCACCTGCACGTGCTGCAATGCGATGTGAAAAACCCGGGCTCGGTCGAACAACATGCCCAGCGGATCGCACAGGCCGACGTCTTCGTCGCCGTGGGCAACAACACCAACGTGGACCTCGCGCTGCGCCTCGGCGTCCCGCTGGTGTTCGTCGACACGCTGTACTGGATGAAGCGCCACGCCACAGCTGCGATGTTGGGGGCGCGCACATACGTCATCGAGAACTACCCAGGGGTCGAAGAGAAGCTTGAGGAGATGCGTCCGGAACGCCCGATGCGTGTTGGCCCGATCCTCGACGTCACTGGCCCCCGAACGGAACGGCCAGCCGGCGTGATGGCGAGCTTGGGAGGAGCCGCGTCCCCAGATCTCATCCCTGGTCGCAACACCCACTACCCAGACAAGATGACCGCGATGCTGGGGAGGCTCGCTCGGCGTCTGGACATCGTGGACCTTCCTGTCGCGATGGGGCGCAGCGCCCGGGCGTCGGTGTCCCACGCCCATGGCGTTGCTCACCCTGTGACGCTCCGCCACGACGACTATGTTCGGGCTCTGCGACAGACCGGGGTCCTCGTGACCTCCCCGGGGCTCAACGGGCCGCTTGAAGCGTTTCTCATGGGCGTCCCGGTTGTGTTCTTACCCCCGCAGAATCTCACCCAGGTCCACCACCTGGCCGTCTACGAAGCTGCGGGACTGACCGCTCCGGGACGCAATCTGCCAGCTCTCCTCCCGGAGCTTCGGTTCGACGCCCTCGCCCCCGAGCGGTTGGGCACGCGGGCCGTGGTCGAAGCACTGGGGCGACTCTCCGCTAGGGCGTGGTCCCGGATCGAAGATCTGTTGGCGGCTGAGATCCAGGCCGTCACGACGGCGCCCTGCAAGCAAACCCAGGTGCAGACCACCTGGGTGCGGACTCTCGGTGCCCCCGGCGCGAGGACGGCCGCTGAAGCCATCGTGGAGGCAGCCCGATGCCCGTGACGGCAGTGGTAACGACCTGCGACCGCCCGGAGTTCCTGAGGCGGGCCCTGCGCTCCGTGCACGCTCAGACATGCCCACCCGACACCGTCGTGGTCGTGGACGACGGGGCCTCGAGAGCGCACCTGCCCGGGACGGTCCACCACAGGGTCGGCCCGTACTCAGGCCCAGGCGCGGCACGGAACGCGGCCCTTCGAGACCAGACATGCGAATGGCTCGCCTTCCTCGACGACGACGACGAGTGGCACCCTGACTACCTCGCCGAGGCGGCTGCCCTCGCGGCCAACGCTGAAGTCGTGCTGACGGCATTCGAGAAGATCAACCGACACGGCGCCACGGTCCCGGATGTGTGCCCACCGGAACGACTCCACGTCGAGGACTGGCTGACCTCCAACCCTGGCCTACGAGGCTCGAACCTGTTCATCCGGCGTGAGGTGCTCGCTGGACTCGGTGGGTTCGACGAGATCCTCGCGTGCGGAGAGGACATCGATCTCGGTATTCGCCTTGCACATCAAGGCGCGAAGTACGCCCGAAATCCTCGTCCGAGGGTGCGGTACCACAGCCACAACGGCCCGAGGCTCACTCGAGACAAGAGACACGTTCACTTTGCACATCGAACGCTCTTGGCGATGCACGGACACCGCATGTCGAAGCCACAGCACGACGCCTTTTGCGGGCGGGCTCAGCGTCTGTTCGGCATCGACCCCGGCCCGATCCCACGGCTCATCTGGGTGCTCGGCCCCCCGGGTGCTGGCAAGACAACGTGGGCCACACGCGCCGCCGCGCCCGGAGACCGGGTCATCGATTTGGATGAGGTCCTGTTCTGGCGCGACGGTGCCAACCTTGGCGTGATGACCGCCAAGCGACACGCGATCGCAGCGCTCCGAGCCACTGAGGGCCACCGGTCCGAAGGGCGTCGCTTGTGGGTCACGGGATCCTACGTCCCACTGGCGGCGCTGCAAGGGTGCGCAGACTGGGAGCACGTCGTCGCGATGGTGCCACCGCGGCAGGTGTGGGCCGAGCGCCTCGCTGGACGGGATGGGTCTGTTCAGCACCGCCACGCTCAAGCACACACTCGCTGGGTCGACGACTTTGGCTACGGGCCGGCAGCGGCTGCACGCGTCGCGGAGTCACTTCGATGAACAGCGCGCGGACTGGGCTCACCCCGCCTGACCTCATCATCACGTGCGCGACGATCGGTCGCCTCGCCAGCCTCGCCAGCCTCATCGACTCCCTCGCTGACGAGGCTCGGCGTTCCGCATTCACGGGTCAGGTCGCGCTCTTGGTGGTTCACAACGAGCCAGAGGCGCATCCAACCTCCCGCGCACAGTACGGTGCCTTGCTGGTGCACCATGCTGACATTCGAGACGTCCGACCCCACCTCGTCCGGTGTAGCCAGGCCGGCGTCCTGCCTCCGCCGACCGGGACGCCTCCCTGGTCTATCGGCCACGCCCGAGAGGCCCAGATCGCCTTCTTGCGACGGCACCTCGGCCAGGCTGTCCTCGGACTTCCTCATCCAGGCAACTCGCCGGTCGCAATGTGGATGGTCGACGACGACATTTCGTTTTCCCTGCCGTCCGACCTGGTCAACGGCCAGGGCGACCGCGGTCCGCTATGGCGAGCCGCCCACCATTGGGCAACGCTTCCGGCGGATAGCGTTGTCCTTGGGGCCTTTGTGGGCGATCCACCCATCCCAGGGCCGGACTCGTGGCGGGGCCAACTCTTCGACATTGCCGCTTCGCTGCGGCACATGCTGGCGCTCGGGCCTGGCGGCCTGTGGGAGGTAACTAATGCCGAACGTCGCGACGAAGACTACTACGACCTCGCCGACAACCGCGGGCGCGATGAGAATCCCGTCTACTACGCCGCGGGAGGCTCGGCGCCCGTGCGCCAGGTAGCGAAGGATCTACTCGGTGAGGTGCCGCGCCTGCTGGACGGGCGACAGCTCACCCGCCCACTGCTGTGGGACGGCGAGGAGAGACCTCCGAGACCTTCACTGCGCCGGGGTGGCAATGCGTTGTTCCTCGATCCACGCTCCCTGTTCCGCTGGCCGACCCCGGTGCTCCGCTGTGCTGACGGCGTCGACAGCCGGCGCGCCGACACTCTCTGGGCCACGCTGGCGCAGCGGGAAGCGCCAGGCGTAGTTGTCGAGGCCACGCTGCCTCTGCTCCACGGCAGAGCCGGCCAGGTACACGCCACGAACCACACACCGGATGGGAGCACGCTGGGCCGGCATGCAACCGCGCAGGCTCGTGGGGTGGCCATCGCTCGATCGCTTCTCCGCGGAACCTCGGTCGCGGAGGAGCTGACCGAGCGCAGAAAAAGGGTGATGGATCAGCGCGCGGCCGTCATCCACGGCGCCAGCTCCGTGCTCGATCTCCTCGACCAACTGGAGTCCTGGGAAAACGCCGACGTGTCCGGGCAACTCGTAGCCGCGCGCGATGCAATCCGACAACTGCGACGACGTGCGGGCAAGAGCATTCCGGCAGGCGGTCACCACGAAGAGATCCAAGCTTTTGTGGACGAGCTGCCAGCCGCGGTTCAGCGCTGGCGGAGGTGCTGGTGAAGGCGCTCGTGACCGGTGGATACTTCGACGGCAGCGGCGAAGCCGTCGTCTGGCACGTCGACCTACGCACCGAAGAGGCAACAGTGCTGACTCGATGGACGCCCCCACCCCACCTTCGCGTGTCAGGGCGTGGCTTCACTGGGGGCAGTCTCGACCAGAATGGGAAGCTCTATGTCGGATGCCACGCCGCAGTCGCACGCATCGATACGGACTCTGGCGAGATCACCGGTGTGCTGCACCAGCCCTGCATGAACGATGTGCATCACGTGCTCGTAGAGCACGGTCGCTTGTACGTCGCGAACACCGGGCTGGACAGCATCGATGTGTTCGACCTAGACGGACGCTTTCTCGTCAGCCACGCGGCACTGCCCGGGTGGATCAACCATCGCAGGCTTCAGGGCGAGGATCCCGAGGACTTCGACAGGGCGTTGCGCCCCGGCTGGAGCGGGGCGGCGGGGTCCCTTGGTCTGCGCAGGCAGACCGGCGACGGCTACCATGACTTCGACAGGTCTGAACGACCTTTTCACCAATGCCGCGTCCCCGATCATCTACACCTGAACCACGTCGCGCTCATGGGGCCACGCCTGCTCGCGACCTCGTTCTCGACCGGTCGCCTGATCGACATGCATCGCTTGGAGACAGTCTGGAGCCTCCCTGGTGCCTATCTGCACGATGGTCAGCACCACGATGGACATCATTGGATGACCAGCATCGATGGCCGGGTATTCGCGGTGGACGACACGTCGCTCGAGACGGCCCACATCCTGGACACGTTCTCGACCACCGGCCGGACTGGGTGGTGCAGGGGACTGGCGGTCACGGAGGTAGGCCTGCTCCTCGGACTCACCGAGGTCCGGTCGAGTTGGCTCCCCAGACATCGGTGGTCGGAAGCCGACCCCACGACGAGCGAGACCAGTGTGTTGCTCGTTGGCCGAAATGATGGTGCCTTGCTCGCCCGCGTTGACCTCACGGACCGGGCGAGGCTCGCCAAGATCTACAGCGTGCTCCCGTTGCTCAGCGGATCTACGAATGCCCAGCGCTCCTCAGAGGCTCCATGAGTCCGTCTTCACGAACACGCCGACCCGTCGCTGCGGTCATCGGTGCGAACACTGCCACCGACACACAGCGAGACGCGGCGTACGAGCTGGGAGCGGGCCTGATCAGGGAAGGTTTTCGCATTGTGACGGGAGGACTCGGCGGGGTAATGGAGGCGGCCTCTGAAGGAGCAATGTGGGCCGCTGGCAGCGACGACGGTCGCGTCATCGGGATCCTGCCTGGCCTTGATGCGTCAACCGCCAACCCCTACGTCGGCATCGTCGTGCCAACCGGCCTCAACTTCGCTCGCAACGTGCTGGTTGTGGCAATGGCCGACGTCGTGATCGCGATAGGTGGAGGCGCCGGCACACTGAGCGAGATCGCGCTCGCCTGGCAGCACTGTAAGCCCGTCATCGCATTGGATGTCGGTGGATGGGCGGCAGAGCTCCGCGACCGGCATCTCGACGTGCGCCGACCAAATCCCATCCGGGCGGCCGACAGCATCGAGCACGCTATCGCGCTCGCGACGGACCTCGCCAAGGCGGGGACAGCGTCAACGGGATTCTGAAGTGGACCGCACTCGCATCCTCATGTTCCATCGCTTAGAGGAACCCACGCTCACCGCGTTCGGCCGGACATCGTGCCGGAGGCTGCGGGGGACCTCAGTCTCTTGGGGCGAACTCGACGCATGGGTCGGCTCTGGACCCGTGGTCCGTCTCGAGACGATCATCGAGGCTCTGCATCGTAGCCACGAGCTTCCGAGCGGAACCGCTCTCACTTTCGACGACGGCTACGCCGAGTGGGCGGAACTTGGCAAACGCCTCATCGAGCGCGGATGGCCGGCGTCGTTCTTCGCCTGCGACGCGATGCGGAGCCATCGACCGCTCCACCCCATCGATGCCTACTACGCAGCGCTTGACGGTGCCCAGCGGCCGCAGTTCAGGATTGACCTCCCCGATGGTTCATCGTTCGAGGCTGACCTCACGAGCGACCGTGACAAGCTCGACCTTGTCACGAGCGGCCCAAAGCAGTGGGTCATGGATGCGCGCCATGGTGCGTCTGTAGCAGCCACAGTGGCCAGAGCTGCGGAGAGCAACTCGGCGGCGACCGATGGCAGAGCCCTGTACGTGAGCGACGACCAGCTTTCCCAACTGGTCGGAATGGGCCACGGCGTAGAGCATCACAGCCGGTCCCATCTGCATCTGGACACCCTCTCCGTCAGAGTCCTAAAAGAGGAAGTCGTACGTCCAACCGCGACCACCTTCTTCTCTTATCCGGACGGCGTGTGGAACGAAACGGTACGCGACGCCGTGGTGAACGCTGGCTACCGCGCTGCGTTGACATGCGAGCCGCGAGACGTGAACCCCGGCGACGACCCATTTGCTCTCGGGCGTTGGTTCGCACACTGCAAAGCGTCTGGAGGCCGGCAGCATGGGTGAAGTGAGTCGCGTTGTGGTGACCGGCGGCCGGGGATTCCTGGGGACGCACCTTGTCCGCGCTCTGACGTCGCGCGGCGTGCCCACCGTGGTCCTGGATCTCCGGGACGGCCTAGACGTCTGCGACGGCCCAACGGTGCGAGCCGCCCTGCGTGATGGTGACTGCGTGGTGCACCTGGCGGCCTACGCGAACCTCTATGAGGCGCGCGAGACTCCCATCGATGCCGTCAGGGTCAACGTGTTGGGGACTGCGACCCTGGCCGACGCCGTCCGACAAGCGGGCGGTCGGCTCATCCACGGGTCGACAGCCTGTGTCTACGGAAACCAGGACCGCTACCCATGCTCTGAGGACGCGCGCCCGAACCCTACAGAGATCTACGGACACACCAAGCTCGCCGCTGAGCAAGTGGTGCGGGGTATGGTCGCAAGCCACGGGCTCGACGCCACCATCGTGCGATTCCCAGGTCTGTACGGCGAGGGCCTTCGCGGAGCTCTCGCTGTCGCGCGCTTCTTTCGCGCAGCCATGCGGGGCGCTGACTTGGTCGTCCACGGGGATGGCCACCAGACGCGCTCCCCGCTGTACGCCGGTGACCTCGTGGAGGCCCTTGTCCGCCTGGTAGAGCGACCGGATCTTGATGGGGTGGCCAACCTGCCCGGATCCGAAGAGGTGTCGGCGCTCAACCTCGCTCGACGGATCCAGACCCTGGTCGGAGCCGGACGGATCGTGCACGGGCCGCAAAGGCTCCCGCAGACCTGGCGGGAGGCGCTGGACGGGAGTCGAGCCGAAGAGTGGCTTGATTGGCGGCCAACTACCAGTCTGGACCTGGGCCTTCGTCGAACGTGGGAGTGGTTCCGAGGAGAGGAGCTGGGTGAGCGGTGACGGTGGGCGGGGCCGCGTTTAGCCTGCGATGCTGTGGGGGAAATCTGCTGACGATATCGCGAAAGCGTTCGAGAAAGCTGGCTTCAAGACGACCGTACGGGTGTCCCGCTCAGGGAAAGCTAAGATCGTTGAGGTCGCCAAGCATCCTGCGATTACTCAGATTCAGGTGCACCCCGGCGGGGGGCGGCACGTAGGGGCACATGTGAAGATATCGACGAGTACAAAAGGCAAAATTAAGGTCGTCGATTCGGCGACCTATGTGGCTGATGCGGCGGAAAAGGCGACAATCGTGGGGGTTCGATAAATGGACTTGTCGGAGAAAGGAGCTGTTAGTGAAATGTATAAGTGGGCCGTTCAGGCTCTTGCTTTGGATGCGCAAGACCAGGCATCTCTGTTTCCAGCCTGTTCAAACGTGCTCGATGAGCTGGACTTGGATCTGCAAGGGGCGCAGTCTCGGTTTTTGGCGGCCTGGGGGGATGAATTGCTTGAGGGCCAGCGTCAGGCCGTTCTCGCGCTGGATGGCCAGCTTGAGACAATGGGGGGGGGGAGGCTAATGTCGGGTTGTGGGAGGCTGGGGCACTTGCGGGTTCCCCAGAGTGGGGTGTTGTTCGAGATCGCGCCCGTGAACTCTTGAAGCGGTTCGGTTGGACTCTGGAAAAGCCGCCAGGGCAGGAGCAGCGAGCTGTTTATGTCACTGGGCCGGAGGGGCAGGGGCAGGGCGCCGATGGCCAGGGCGAACAAAATGGCTGAGGCGCGGTTTATAGAACGTATCGGCCCATGGGGAGCAACGGAACGAAGAGCGTTTAAGGGGACCTCTATCTATTGGCTCCCGACGCGTTCACCGTGGCCTGTGTGTCACTTCAGGTCAATTCACCGCCGTCGGAAGCGAGTGTCCGTCGAGATACCACGTTTCAAGGGTCGACTCGATGCTGTAGAGGGGGAACCGTACGCCTACGCCTGGGACGCTCAGGAGCAGTCCTGGCCTCTTCCTCTCGCGGACAAGCTTCGAGAGACGCATCCGGACCAGCGTCCAGCGGGGCTGGTTTCCCCCGGGAGCAGCTGCACCTCGAGCAATGACTGTTCCGATGGGCAGGGCTGCTATGGTCGCCTCCCGGACGGGGCCGCGTGCCGTGACACGGCCGCGTGCGCTGAGCGGACCTGTCAGCCGGAGTGGTTCGGGGCGTGTACCGAGACCGTTGCGGGTGAGGGCTACTGCGTCGACCGACGGTTCGATCCGGTCTCGGCAGGCGCGTGCTGGGTGCGTGACGACGATCCTCAGGTAAGGCTCTCTGCATGCGACCTGAACGAGAGCGTCGGGCTCGATGACCCGGGCTGCTGTGATCCTGCGCTCGGGGGTGAGGAGGGCTGTGAGCCGTTCGAGCAACCTGGGATTCAGCCCGTGGCCAGGTACGACCGGGACTCGGACCTCGCCGCACAAGCGTCATGCGTGTGTGCGGCGGGGCAACCGGAGCTGTGCGAGGACACCGTCTCTTCATGGTGCGAGCCACCCTTGGGCGAGGGGACTGAGCCCGGCGGCGCCTCCGACCCGGATGCCTATGCGCTCCAGCTGGTCTCTCGGAGCGGCGGCGTTCGCTTCGACGAGGCCGAGGAGACGCTCAGCGTTCGGCTCGCCAACCTCGGAGACCTGGGCCGAGCGAGGACCGAGTCGTGTGCCGAAAGGAGCGGAATCGGGCGACGCTCAGCGGCCGACGGCTGGGTGGCGAACGAGAGAATCACGGCCGAACGCCTGGCCGACCACGACCTCGGGTTGTGCTCCGGGTCGACGTACGAGCTTGTCTTCGCGGACTCGAGCGCGCTGCATCACGTTCGGTCCGAAGGCGGCGGGACGCTGGATGGTCGGGCCTCCTTCGTGATCGAAACGGCCCAGTTTCGCACCGTCTCCGGCTCCGTCGGATCTGCGGAGGATGGGGACGCCACCTCGTGCGACCGGTTCGAGGTCGCGTTTACCAACGACGTCGACCCGGGCCCCTTGAACCTGAGCAAGCTGGAGCTGCGCGCCGGCGGGCCGCAGGGGGAGACTGTCGCGGGAGGCAGCGGCTGCGCGGCGACTCCCGACGACGGCGCGGTGCCCTGTCTGCGGGTCGGATTCGAGGACGCGTTGCGTTCGATCGTTGGCTTCGAGATCGACGAGGCCGTGCACGGCCAGGTGCTGACACCCGGGCAGACCTACTCCGTCGTGATCCCCGGACTTTCCGACATCGAGGACATGCAGGACGCGCAGGCCTATGCCGCCGCGTTCCACGACGCGTGCGGGATGCCGCTGCTCGATTCGCCCGACGGCGAGGTGATGTCCTTCACCGTCAAGGCCGCCTGCAAGTAGACGCCACGGACATCTGCGAGGGTTCACAAACAATTCCGCCCAAGCGTGAGGGTAAGCGAGGCTGGCGTACGTCTGGGGCATGGGAGTTCTGCCATGGCCAGCACAATCGCGATCCACGTAGGGGGGACGGACATACGCCTCGGGCAGCAGTTGTGGGACGTGCTCCTTGCGGAGCACGGCGTGTCGCACACCGGCGCTGCGACCACCGAGTCGCTCGGCAGCGGAGCGGACTTCTTCGCCCCAGCCGTGGGCGGGCGATTTGTGCCCCGGGCGATCGTCACGGACTCGGACACGGACGCTATCGGGTCACTGCGAAAGCGCTGGACCACGATGAGCACTCCGGGGTGCAGGTTGCTGCTGCTGCGCAACCCGTGCTCCCGCTTGCTCTGCTGCCGAAGCGTCTGCATCACGCGCTTCGCAAACCGCCGGCACACCCTCCCGAGCAGCCGCCGGTCGTAGCCCAGCCGGACTGCCATCGGGCCCTCGAAGCTCAGCACCCACTGCCTCCACGGCACGTCAGGCAAGCGATGCTCGACCAGGAGCGCGGCAGTCTCGGCCATGCGCCGGCCCATGCACGAGGGGTCATGGGGCAGCCTCTTCGATTGGCTCAGCGGGCTGTTCTCGGTGCTGCTCCTTCTGGTGCCCTAGCGCGCTCCCTCCACCACGCGAAGATCCCGTACGTCAGCAGCGCGAGACCGAGCGCGGCGAACATCGCGACCGTCCACTGCCGCCCGACCGCCTGGTACAGGTCGACGAGCGGAGCAGGCACGGGGACGTCGACGTGTTCGTGATGCAGGCCGAGTCCGAGTCCGGCCACGACGACGCTCCCCGCCGAGACCGTCACGCCGAGCGAGAGGCCCGGCGCGAGACCCGACAGGCGCGCAAGGCCGAGAAGTTGGAGCGACGCGCCGCCGACCTGGAGCGACGCGCTGCAGAGTCTCGCCGCACTACCGCTCGCCGATAATCCGGCGATGAGTGCGGCCGGTGCTTCGGCATGCTCCGGGTTGGTGACCGCGCAGCCGCGGACAGACTCGTCGCAGTTGCCGTCGAATCCGAGTGCTTCGGTTTGTACGTCGCAATCCTCGGACCATGTCGGAGCAACCGGTTCTCAGCGCCGATCGGGTAGCACGAGCTCCAACACCCGTGACGACGGCTGGGCGCCGGACGGTACTCGCTCCAAACCCGTGGCGAGAATGATCCGGCCTTCGGCCGTCGCAATACGGTAGTCGTAGAGTTCCGCGGGCGGCGACGGGAGAGAATGCCAGTCGTCGCGATCGAGCCAGTAGGTCCCGCTGTCGCCGACCGCGACCACGGTCCCCGGTGCAACCATCGCGAGCTGGGTGACATCCGGAGCGGGCGGGTTGATCTGCTCGAATACTTCGTCGACGGGATCGAAACGAAATGCTCTCCACGAAGGCTCCTCGTCGAGCGTCTGCGCCAATACCAGCACGCTGTCACTCACCCGAACCGCCAGAACCCCGCCTGAGGGTGGCAACGCTGTCTCCATTTTCCTGAGCCCTTCCACCGAGCCGTGAGCGAAGGCCGGCGGCAACCTTTCAGTCCCAGCGTTGGCCCATCGGGAGTAGCGACCGGCAAGACCTCGCAAGCGGCGCCGTCCCCCCCAGAACGCGACGATACCGTGATCGGAAGGCCAGGCTCCCGAGACTGCGGACGATTCCAGTGTCGGGCCTGACACAAACCCGTGCTGATTGGCGGGCAGGATCTCTGTCTCGCCGGTGGCTGTGTATGTATCGGTGGCCGAGGGACACGACCCCGAGGTGGTCGACGCGCCCCCGGATCATTGGCGGGCCAGCGGTGAAGTGTCCTGTGCTGGGGTCGAAGATCTCGGTCGTAGAAAGTGGCTCTTGCGACCATCCCGTTGCGTCGACTCCGAGACCGCCGCTGATCAGGACTCGTCCGTCGGGCAGCCCAGTGGCAGCGTGCCGCCTCCGTCCGCCCAGCAGTACGACCGCCTCCCACCGGTCTGCTCCGGGGCGGAGCCACGCAGCGGTCTCGAAGAGCCCGCCTTCGCCGTCGGTCCCCCCGACGATGAGCAACCCTCCATCACTCAGAGTCGACAAGGAGGCTTCATTCCGGCCTTCCGCAAGGTTCGGCAGGGTCGTCCACGCAGGCTCGGTGGAAGGTTTCGGTGTGTCGGTGGGTGTCGATTCCACTGCGCGCGTCGTGCTGGGAGCGGGCGCTGGCGGCTTTGTCGTGCAGCCGACGTTGAGCGCCGGCACCGTGGCACCGAGCAACACCTTCAAGCCCAATCGCCTGGCGCTGCCACGCGACCGTCCGACGAGGGCGAAGACGCAGAGCCAAAGCCCCATGATCGAGCCTCGACCTGAAGCGTCGGGGTCCACCGAGCAGCCGTGTCGTTTCGGGGCGGCGGGCGAAGGCTCCACCGTCGAAATGCGCCGGCGATCAGGTCGCGTCGAGTCCTGGGCTGGAGTTGCAGCGCTGAGATGACGCAGGTCTTCTTTGGCCTTGGATATCGGTCGGGTGCGTCCGCAGGGGTCGGGAGCCACGCGCCCTTCCTGGTCCGCGGAGCCATAGAACAGAACACGCTCTTTGGAAACTAGGACCCCGTGCTCGTCGACGAACGCCATCGGTGAGGGGCAGTCGCTCTTCGACTCGGTTGCTACGACCGTCTGCGTCCCGGCCGTGATCCGTCCCTTGAAGGCCCGCACGACGTCCACGAGCATCAAGCCTTCGGGGCCTGCCTCGCGGGGGCGGGCGATGAAGACGCTTTCGGCCCGATCGATGGCCTCGCGAACCCCGGAGACCTTGCATTGACACGCGTACGCGGAGGCAGGGGCCAGTGCCGCGGTGAGAACGACGGCGAGAGCGCCGGCCTTCCAGAAGTACGGGCCTACCCACCAACGCCAACGCGGGGTGCCTTCGTGAGACAGACCGATTCGAGCAACGTGGACCGGAAACGGGTGAGTGGAGGGATCGGTCTTGGCGATCAACTGTGGGAAAAAGCCGGGATTGAGGAGTACGGAGGGCGGCAAGAGATGGCGGCAGGGCGCAGTAGAGCTGCAGGCGGGGGTCGAGCGAAGCCCAGCGGGTGAGAGGGGAGGCATTTGCGGGGAAACCGCGCTGCAACAGCGTATGGCGACCGCATCGAGTGCAACTCTCAGGCACGCCGAGACGGACGCGGTGCGAAAGGGACGCGCTGGTCGAGCGAGACTCAGGGGGCTGCGGGCGATCGCGAGAACAGCAGCAGTTGTCCGACAGGAGGGGCTCGCGGCGGCGGCCGGGAGCGCCTTGGTTCCTGGGGAGGGTGGATTTCCCCATGCGGAGGGAAAGCTGGACGGAATCAGGGCTTTGGGTGCTCAAGCCGGAGCTCGTAGCGCTCCTTGATCGGCGTAGAGATCAGCACGTCCATTGCATCATAGGACAGCGCTCGAAAGGGCCGCGCTCGATGCAGTAGGCCTCGCACCGCCGTGTTCCAGGCCCTATGGACGCCCCGTACGTCGCGAAGCCGGTGGGCGTCGAGTACGGGCTGGAGCTTCGGCCGAACGACGTCTCGAACATGATCGGCGTAGAGCGTCAGCAGTCCAGGACGATCGAGGCCACAGACCGTGATCGTCTTGCGCCCTCGTGGGGTGAGGCCATGCGGGGTCCATCGCTCCCTGCCCTGCACGCGGCTCTGTTTGAATACGATCTCCTTGGTCGGCTCGATGGCAGGATCGGTGGGGTCGAGGACCAGCGGCGACTCCTGCCCTGGTGGGCTCTGCTCGGGAACGAGTTGCACGGAGCTGGCCGCCAGAGGGAACAGCGTTCCCTTGTACTCGCGGTTGCAGTCGATGCAACAGAACATCAAGTTCGTCCAGGTCCAGGCGAGCCACCAGTATCGAGACTTGGGCCGGTAGTGCTCTACATCGCGATACTTGGCCTGCTCCTGGAGCTTCTCACAGTAGCAGCACTTGCGGTGCTGCATCACGAACAGGTCATCCTTGACCTCTCCGTAGCCGCTGAAGTCGATCGCTATGCCGAGGCGTTGTGCCTCCCGTGCTGCCGTGAGGTCCTTGGCCCGTAGGGCGGGCAAGGTGCTCGGTTCGGATACACGCTCGATCCGGATCACGGCTCCTCCTCCATGGGCACGGGATCCCAGTCGAACTCCACCCCGGCGCTCACGAGCTGTGACCGGAGCGATCTCATCTCGGCATCCTCCTCGCTCGAGCGTTTAGGCGAAATGAAGTGTGAAAAAGCCCGGATGGAGGAGCCCCTTCCGCCCTACGCGGCCACGCCGCGGGGGCCTTCGGGGGGTGGGGAGGCCGGGTGTTTTGGGGAGGCGTGGCCTGTTTAACGGGCGGGAGCCTTCCGCCCTCCGCGGCCACGCCGTGCGGGAGGCTCCGCGCGAACCCGGGGTCGTGTTGCAGCGGCCGACGTGTCCCACGGACCGGCCGGCTGCCGCGACCGCAAACGGCTCGAGCGCGTCGCTCGCTACTTGCTGCGGCCGGCGTTGTCCCGCGAGGCCATCACCGCAACGGACGACGGTCGCGTGCGCCTCGACATCCCCCATCGCGGGCGCTTCGTAACCATCACGCCGCACCAGTTGCTGGCCAAGCTCGCCGCGCTCGTACCCGCGCCCGGCACTCACCTCGTCCGATACCACGGCGTCTTAATGCCAACCGGCACCACTTGCGGTCCGCCGTCGCACCGCCGCCGCCGACACCTTCGTCCGCGCCGCCTCGGCAGCTCGCGTTGCTTATGCCCGACGGTCGGCCGGTGTGGCTCGCCCGACCACTGCGTGACGCCGACACCATCGCCCACACCGACCGTGACGTCCCGCGTCACCGCCGGCTTTCGTGGGCGCGCCTGCTGGCCCGCGTGTTTTCCACCGACGTCACCACCTGCCGCAGCGGCGGCCGACTGAAACCACTGGGCGCCGTGCTCACGCCCGAGGGCATCGCCCTGCACCTGCGCGGGGCTCGTGCGCCCCCGCGGCCGTCGCCAGCGGGGCAGCTGATGTTGCTGCCGTAGTGAACGGGCGGGCTCGCGAGGCTTCGCCCTCGCCCGCGCCTTGGTTGTTGCGGGTGCATCGTCACCGTCGGCGTGCCGTCTCGCCCCATGTCGCCCGTTGGGGGCGCTGCGCGTCCGCTGGCACGCAGCCGGTACAGCGTGGCGACGGGATCCCACCCGCCGTCACACCGCAGCCGCGACCTCGCGCGACCCACGCCGCATGGGAATTCGCGATGCAACCTCCTATCCGCGTTGGAGGGTGGCGGACGTCCGCGGCGAGACTCGATGGACTGGTTCACCCGCCGAGGGTGGATACGTCGTTCCCTGCTTCTAGGCGCCCCTGTGGTTTCGTCCGAGCGAGCCTCGTGATGCTCCATCCCCGCTTGTGCCCTGCCCCAACGCAAGGAATCCTCAAGCGTGCACGTGAATCTTCAGAACCGGATTGCCCGGGAGATCCTTGGTCGACTTCTCGCGTGCTCCCGAGAGTTTGTCGACCAGACAACGCAGGTCGGGCACGATGAGCTGTGCATCAGCGCCGAGGAGTTCGCCGCCATCGTCGACCGGATGGCAGAGAACGAGCTCGTGACGCTGAACGAGGGAGCATGCATGGCGACGACGGCGGGACTGTCGCTGGCGGCCCAGCCAACGGCGTTGGCGTCGCTTTTTCCCGTCGACGAGGGCGTGCGCGACACACTTCCCTGGGAAGATGACGACGAAGGCCGTCCCTACGCCGGCGTTTCGAACCCACCGCCCGCGATGAACTGGGACGAGTACTGCGCCCACATAGGACGGGCCTGGCCCGCTCTCCTCAACTCCGACCGACAAGGCGACGAGGCTGCGTTCCAGCGGTTCTTGGAAAGACACCCGTGCCTATTGCCGGACCCCTACGCATGCTTCCAACGCGGAGCCAGCACCTACAACGGCGGCGTTTTCACGCAGCCCGAGCTACCCGGTGTCCGGGCAAAGCGCCCCGACTTCATGTTGATGACCTACGACAGCGAAGCCGTCGTGGTTCTGCTTGTCGAGATCGAGGCTCCGGCGAAGGCATGGTCAACCAGGGCCGGGACTTCGACCGCCAAACTCACGCAGGCACGCGGCCAGCTCCTTCAATGGAAGGCGTGGTTCCGGGAGCCCGAGAACGTTATCCAGTTCTGCAAGCTGTACGGCATCGATCAACGCACGCTCGAAACGCGGCAGCTCCTGTGCCGCTACGTGCTCATCTACGGCCGCCGGGCCGAAGTCGAGTCCAAGCCCGCGTTTGCCAAGACACGAGCCGACCTCGCGGCCCAAGACGAGGTTCTGATGACCTACGACCGCCTCACGCCGAGCGCTCGGCTTGCCGATCTCCCGATGCTTCGGCTCAACCGGAGCGAAGTCGATACGAAGATTGAGGTCGTGAGCGTTCCGCCGACGCTCCGGTTGGGGCCGAACACCGCGCGTGAGTTCGCGAGCTGGGCCAACCTCCGCGAGGCGGTCCGGGACAACGCGTTGATCACCACCGAGCGCAAGCAGTTCCTGCTGGACAGGCTCGACTACTGGGACGACTGGATTCGGAAGCTCCCAAACAGGGGTGCACCGAGCACACGTTCGAACAGCGGCTACCACGAGTGAGCGGCGTGCGGCCGAACATTGAAGTGTTCCGGCTGACTCCCACTGCGCGCCTAGAATGGAGGGGCCGGTCGTTTACGGCGTCCGCGACGCCCTCGCGCTGCTCGAACAGCTCGGGGCGCCGCCCCGCCTGGTTGGTACGCTACGAACTCGTCTCCGAGGCTGCGCAGGAGATCATCGACGGACTCGGCTGCCGCGCGGCATGCATTGACGCTAGGGTCGTGCTGGTCGGCGCTGCCATCCAACGACGCCGGCAAGATCATGCACCTCGCAGCGATGAGCGGACCCGGTGACGCTCACGAAGTCGACGGCCACGAGGTCCCCGCCAAGCACCGGGCGAGTCTCGGAGTCGCGCTTGCCGACAAGCTGTGGAGGGGAAAGCGGGCGGCCGAGTTGGAGCGGAGCAGCGTCGAGCGACTCGCTGTGAGCTGCAGGATCGATTTGTGGGTCGCCCTCGTCCTTCGTCGGCTTGGCCGACCATCTGTTCGAACCGGTCGGGGCGGCGCCAATCGGCTCTCGCGGCTCGCCGACTCTGGGCCGCCAGCCGGACGTTCAAGGTATGCAGAGTGTGGCGTTCTGGCGAACGCTGCCCCCACAGCAATCGGAACACTCGGGGGCCGACTGCCGGACGTGCTGCGAGGCACGGCGCGTCTCGAGATCCTCGCCGGGCCGACCGCGGCGACGCGCTTTCGCGTCGACAAGAAGAAAACGCGGCGAGCGGCCAGTGGGCGGGGAAGAGTGGACCTCGCGGAGGCGAGCGTGGCCCAAGAGGCTCGGGTCGGGTATGGCCGGCCGGAGACCTCGTCGGAGGTCGCGCTGACCCCGGAGCAGTACCGCGTCGAGAAGATGAGCTTCGGCAAGTTTAGGGGACTCGACGGCAAGTCGCAGAAGGATCGAACCGTCATTCGATACAACGCCTTCATCACCGTTCGCGACATCCCGCTCGAAGCCTACGACTACGTCGTGAACGGCAAGCCAGCCATCGAGTGGGTGATGGAGCGGCAGGGCGTCGCGACGGACAAGGCGAGCGGCATCGTAAAGGACGCCAACGACTGGGCGATCGAGACGATGCACGACCCCCGATACCCCCTGTCGCTCCTGCTCCGCGTGATCACCGTGAGCCTCGAGACGATGATAATCGTCCGCTCCCTGCCGGCCCTCGACCTCCTGTCCGAAACCGGAGCTCGAAAATCCGAAAGATTGCGCGATGTTCTTCCCGCGGAGAATGCTCCGTGAATAAATCTTGACAAACTTGCGCAGAGATGGGCATCCTGCACGCGGAAGGGCGCCCAAGATGCAGATCGACCTGTTCCCGCACCTCGTTCCGGCCGACGAGCCGCCGATCACCCAAGCGCGTGTCCTCGAGCTGCTGCGCCCGCTGCTCCCCGAGCTCTTCGCGGTTTGCGGAGACGCGCTCGCTGATGCCAACCGCTGCACCGTGGATAGCGCCAAGCGGGGGGTCACGCACACTGGCCTCACCCGTACGCTGGAGCTCCACGACGGCATCGCGAGCTTCATCCGGAAAGAGTGGGGGGAGGATGAGCGCTTCCACCTCATCGACCGCAAGCCCTTCTCAATCGTCGTCAACGGCACGTTGTCCTTGAGCTTCAAGAAGCTATCCCGCGGCCGACTCGAGTTCAACAAGACCGAAGCGAGCTTCGCGCGCCTTCGACAGTGCAAGGAGCTGCCGCAGATCGTCGTGGGCGTGGCGCTGTCGCCCGCGGAGGATCGCGTGACGAGCTTCCATGTGGTCTGCATGCGCGACGAGGACGAGCGGTGGTGGACGGAGATCGTGACAGAGCCGGAGGACGGAGTGGTCCCCCTTAGCGGTTCGTCGACATCCTCTGATTCTGACCCATCGAAGCCCAAGAAGGCCCGAAAGTTTCGCGGCAAGAAGAAGGATGCCAAGACCAAGCGAGATCGAGATCAGGAGAGCTGATGGCCGTTCGCCCCGTTTGGCTTACAGTTGCCCGTGCGTGGGCCCGCATGAACCAGACCGAGCTTGCCCGCCGGGCACGCTGCTCCCAAGCGAAAATCTCCCGCATCGAATCGGGGCTGTACCAGCCCGACGATGAGCTGGCGGAGCGCTTGGCCCGGGCGCTCGAGATTCCCAAGGGATTGCTCTCGGTGCCGGATTCCGTGGTGCCGCCCGCTTTTTCGTTTCACCGCAAGAAGCGGACGAACAAGCAGGATCTCGATCAGCTCTGGGCTCGCCTGAACATCCTTCGGCTTGCGCTGTCGAGGCTGCTTGCTCAAATCGAGCTCGAGCCGACCCTCGAGCTACCGGACGTGTCCCTCGACGATTCGACGCCCGAGGATGTCGCGCGACGCCTTCGAGCGGCGTGGATGGTCTCGCCGGGGCCCATCGAGGACCTGACCGGGCTCATCGAGAGCGCCGGCGTTGTCGTGCTGTGCTTCGATTTTGGGATCGGTGCGGTCGACGGCGTCAGTCATCGCGGCGTCGGCGGGCTTCCCCCGATGATTTTTTTGAACACGCGCGCACCGGGCTGCCGACTTCGGCACACCGCTGCCCACGAGCTTGCCCATCTCCTCTTGCACGACTACCCGACGCCGGAGATGGAACACGAAGCCGATGCGTTCGCGGCGGAGTTCCTCGCCCCTCGTCGTGAGGTGCGGCACCTGCTCCGACCTCCTCTCGAGTTGCCGCGGCTCGCCAACCTGAAGCGATCCTGGCGTATCTCGATGGCGTCCTTGATGTACCGCGCCAAGTCGCTTGGCACCATCACCCCGGATCAGTACCGTCGGCTCGTTATCAAGATGGCGCCCTATCGCAGGGTCGAGCCGGTCCAGATCGATGTCGAGGCACCGACCATGGCGATCGAGATAGTGGATTATTTCAGGACCGAGCTCGGGTACAGCGAAGACGACCTGATCGAAGCGACCTGTCTGCCCGTCGACTCGGAGCTCTTCGCCGCCCTCGGCATCGCACAAGGAAAGCGCGCCACGCCCGATCGACCAGCGGAGCTGCGCCTGGTCAACCTTGCCGATCGTCGACGAGCTTGATCGTCGTGCGCCGTCAACCAGCCGCGCCACGCGAGCCGGTCCGCCAGGTCCCGTAGCTCCTGCGCGACCGCAAACGCCTCGAGCGCGTTGCTGCGGCCGGCGTTGTCCCTCGAGGCCATCACCGCCATGGACGACGGTCGCGTGCGCCTCGACATCCCCCGTCGCGGGCGATGGGTCACCATGACGCCGCAGCAGCTGCTGGCCAAGCTCGCCGCGCTCGTGCCCGCGCCCGGCACTCACCTCGTCCGATACCACGGCGTCTTAATGCCAACAGGGCCAGCTTCGCGGTCCCTGTCGGCATAGCAAAGCGGCGACATCCCTTCGGGCTGCGCCTCACTTTGTTGCCAACCGGCACCGCGTTTAGGCGAAATGAAGTGTGAAAAAGCCCGGATGGAGGAGTAGGGCGGGCGGTAGGTGCGCGGGGAGCTACAACGGGATGTCGAGCAAAGCAGGGCTCAGGGAGAGCAGAGCGATTTGAGGGGAAAACGCGCGGCCACACAGGACCGCAGACGCACGGAGTCCACCCGCAGGCACGCCGAGACGAGCGCGGTGGGAAAGCGAGGCGCTGGTGGAGCGAGACTCAGTGGGCTGCGGGCGGTGGAGAGAACAGCAGCAGTTGTCCGACAGGAGGGGCTCGCGGCGGCGGCCGAGCACCGCGGAGCTCGGCGGCAATCTCGTGCGGTGTGGTGACGGCTCGAGTGACGCGCATGGGCCCGCAGCAGCGGGAGCAGACGGAGATGTCGACGCGGAAGACGCGGGCCAGGAGCGTCATCCAGGGCAGGCGGGAAGGAGCAGCGTCGCGGAGCTGAGCGTGGAGCAAGGTGGTGATGGCGGGAAGCTCCAGCTGGCCGCGAGGGATGAAGAGGGACAGCTGCTTGGGCGCGGGTTCGGGCTCGTCGGCACGAGGCACGACGGCGGAGCGCAGGGCGTGGTGGGCTGAGAGCACGCCGTAATACAGAACGGTGTGGGCCCGGGGCGGCGGGACGAGGGCACACAGCCGGGCGAGAAAGGTGTCGGGGGTCATCTGGGCGGTCGTCCGCGTCACACGATACGATGCCGTCGGGAGAGACGAAGCGAGGCGAGGCGAGTCTGCGCAGGCGTCGACCTGGCAAGCAGGCAGCCCAGTGTTTCGTCCACGTCAGCGCGCTCAGCGACGACGTGCAGCCGACCATCGCGGGCGGGCTGGCTTGCGGGCGCCGCGACGGCTGCAGCCAGCTCGCGGTTTTCGAGCGTGGCGTTCCCCGCCACTGCGGACGCGTAGGCCTCTTGTGCCTCGTCGCGGCGGTCGAACGCGAGCAGGACACGTGCACGAAGGAGCAACGACTCGGCCTGGCAACGTCCTCAAGCAACGCGAGCGCGTCGTGGCCGGCTATTCCAGGTTCACGTCTTCAATGGGCGCAAGCGTGAGGTGCAGTGTCTGCAACATCCCGATCAGGCAGTAGAACCCCTCGTCCGCGATCGAGACCTCATCGAACACCGCCCCGATCCCAGCCGACAGCAGACGGAGTTCGTCGTCGTAAAAGATGGCGGTTGTACCGGGGAGGTACACGTCGTCGGCGAATCCGCCATGCACGGCAACCGAGTGCCAGGCCTCCCAGGCCTCTCCAAAGTCCGCGAGGTCGGCCGGGTCGTGCCGCCCGACGAACGAAACGTCCACGAGCACCTGCGTCCCCTGCACATCGTACAAAATCGGAAATGGGCGCGGCTCATGATCCGAGGGGAGCGATTCGGGAATAGCCTGGCCGTCCCGCAGGAGCCCGCCGTGCAGAGAAAGCCCTGTCACGGCGGACACGTTGTCGCTGAGGAAGTGGACGATGTTCTGCACCACGAACGCGATCCCGGGATCCACGTTTGTGGCAGAGAAGGACCAGAGCAGGTCTCGGTGGCTGAGCAGCCTCGCATCCTCGAGCAGGGCCAGCTTTGAAAGATCTGGCCGATGCTTCTCGCCGGCCATCCCGCCCCAAGCCCCCATCTTTGCCAGATCGCGAAACGGGCGGCTGAGGGTTTCGACGGTTCCGGGGTTCAGCGTGACATCGGGCGCGAAGCGAATCGCCACCTGGAACTGACCATCGGGGACACGCAGCGTGTGGTGGCACGAGGTTTGGAAAGGTCGAGCGATCACGAAGGGGCCTGCCAGGGACGGGCGTCGAGCTCGTCGAATCGAGAGAGCCACTCGCCGCCATCAAACCGCTCGGCCGGCTCTCCGAACGCATGAATCGCGGGGCGGAGAGGCTTCAGAAGCCTGGCGACGTCGGGGAGGCATCCCAGATCCGGCGCCTGGTAGTTCGAGTCCCCTATCGGTGGACGTTCGGCGCCTCGGATAAGCACGCCGCCCGGCAGCGGACGGATTTCACAAGCGGGCAACGCAGCCGTGATGGCCTCCACTCCGCCCACAGCCGTGGCCATCTCCTCGTCCAGATAGTTGAGCCAGTGCGCGGAGAGGACTTTGCCCCGAAGATTGTCGCGAGAACCGTCGTAGCAAGGGTCGAATGCGAGATAGCGGCCGAGCTTTGCGTTGATCACTCGCGTCGCGCTGGATTCGCCATCCCGACGCTTGAACGCGAATCCAACGTTGGCGGACTGCACGTCTTGCAAGGCGGCGAACTCGACGATCAACGCGATGAACTCGTCGACAGGGTGGGACTCGAGCCACGTCGGCGGAAAGTCGATCCGGAACACGTTTGCCCGTTCGGATTCGAAGTTGAGCGAAAAGTCCGTCGCGCGCGCAAAGACGCCAAGCTCCGCGGGCTCGCCCGCTTCGTTCGCGTCGTAGTCGACGTTGGCGCCCACGTAGTCGGTGGGGAAATCGCGAAGCAGCTTCAGGTCCTTGTTGAACTTTCGCCGCGTCATCTTTCGCAGATCACCGCTGTCCGCAACGTAGGTGGGGAGGGCCTGGAGGCCGACCAAATCGACGTATTTTTCAATGGCCGTGGCCAATGCACTCGCGATCTCGTGCACAGGGCGCGCGAAGTAGAAAAAAGCGCTAAGCGTCGGCACCGCAACAATTCTGTCCCGCGCGTTCCGAAGCTTTAGGGAATCCCAATCTCTTGTCTTCACTTAGCAGTCCACGTTGCTCTTGAGGTTAGGCGGGTTCTCGTTCGGGTCGATCCCGAGGGCACGGCTGAGAGCGGTGTACTTGTCGCGCTGCGTCCGCCCGCCCTTGTACCGAGTCCAGGTGGGGTTTGCTTGGTTGCCGGAGCAGCGGCCCCAGATGCCCGTCTTCTTGGGGCGAGACGTCTTCACGCCGGCCGGACATTTGAACTTGAACTCAATCAGCTGCTTGGGGCTTCCACTTTGGTCGAGCAGCATCGCGTCGGGCCAGGCGCTTCCGCGGTTCTGACGGCTGATCCAAGACTGCAACCGGGTCATCTTGATCCGGCTGACCGGCGGATTGCTTGGGTTGGTGTAGCCGCGCTCTGGCGCCAACTGTTCCTGGCGACCCGGCCCCGTCTTGTTCTTCTTCTTTTGAATCTCTTTGTCGCAGCAATCGTGCTTGTCGTGTCCGAGTTGACGGCACGTTGACTGCTTGTTCGCTTTGACCTGCTTGTCACATTTGCAGACAATCGCTTGGATCTCCGCGTCCCAATCGATGACAACGTTCGCGCCCTGGGCTTCGATTGTCATATTGCGGCTCTACATGCAGTTCTTTTTGTTGTTGGTCATGACGTCGCCAAGCAGTTGCACAGCTTTGCCCTCGACTTTGACGTTCATCGAACCCGGTCCGACGAACTCGGCCACGTCGTGCGTGCTGGCGGTGAGCAGCCCCCCGCCCGTGCCCTTGCTTGCGACATCGCCTTTGCTCTTGAACGACGCGCCTTTGAGCGCGATCGGACCTCCCATCATTGTGACCTTCTTGGAGTAGCCGCTTGGGCCGTCGTCCGACTTGGCGATGTTGGGGAGGGGGACAGGCACGAACGGCGCCGGAGGACCGGGCATCTTGCAGACATTAGGGAGCGCGGCGATCTTGATGCCAGTGCTTTTTTTGCCGACAGGTGTTCGAGGGGCGTTGACAGCGACGTTGGGCATGAGAGAAACCTCGGAAAAATCCAGCGAAAAGGTACTATACGAACTCTTTTTCATCGATCCTGGTAAAGTCGATGTTGTCGATTTCGTGATGTTTGGACAACGTGGACTGCCAGACCACGATGACGCGCGGGTGCGCAGGTTCGACGATGACTGTTTGGATCCGCGCTCGGTGTTCGTAGCGCTTGCGCCCCACGCCAGTTTGTAGCCCGAAGTAGTGTTTCGGAAGCGCAAAGCGGACCGTCCCAGCCGGTGACATGTTCACGAGGCCGAACTGCTCGCCGCCCCGAAGTGGCTGGGCGCTCTGTTGGTCGGTGGGTGCGCACTGCAATACCTTGGGGTCCCAGTCTTCAGGCAGGAGTGGCCGACGGTGTTCGATCCACTTGGCATCGTAGGTGCCTTGGTAGCGGACCCTGGGATCCCAGTGGCTGCAGATCGCGCCAAAGCCGGCCGGCCCCACGTTGAGCGGCTTGCCGGGAAAGAGCACGTTGGGCACCAGCTGTGCCGCGCGGTGCCCGTTGGAGGTTACGAATCCTGTCCCGACCGGGTTGCGCGGGTCGAGACGATGCGCGGCGGGGTCCGCATCGACCTTGTCGAAGCCCCCAAACGCGCGTTCGTAGGAGATTGGCATCGTGACGAACGGCTTGGGGGAGGATGGCTCTAGCTCTCCGCTTATGGATCTCTTCCAAACCCGATCCCCTCGGACGACGAGGGTTTTTTGACCACAAGGCGTATTGATCCCGACCACGACCTCTGTGGCGAGCTTGCCTTCGGGTGCATGCGCAGATCCGTTGACATAAATATCAGTCGTCGGCTTTCCCAGTTGCAGGTCAGCCTCGTAGCGGAGACTCGAGGCTCCGTCTTCACCGGAGTAGACGGGCCCGGGGTGGATGGGCTCTTGCTCTGGAGCGATCGACGTCGCTCCATTCGCCGCGATATCGAACGTCCCTTTGATCACCACGACCCAGTGCCGGGCTCCATGTTTGTCGGTCGAGATCGTCCAGTCGGTCTCGAACTCGGTGTCGTTGCGTAGCTCCCACATTATGTCGCCTCCTTCCCGAGGTGAAGGACCATCGCTGCGCGGCGGCCCGTCTCCGACCCGCACCAGATCATGGGCCAAGCCCCCACTCGGACACCGCGTTGCTTGTGGAGGAGCGGCAAGATGGCAAGCAAAGGAGCGGTGGCCGCACCCACGTGGCCCCAGCAATCGCTGGCGGTGACGTATGCAGTGGCGTCTTCAAACGTCGCCAATCGCGCCCTCGCGCTCGCAAATGAAAATTCGTGTTCCCGGTAGCGTTCACCGTTGATGTCGCAATACTGGCGGGTCACCGTCGTACCGGCCTGCGTTGCGGCACTGTCCATGACGGATGCCAAGACCGTGCCCGTACAAATTCCCTCGGAGTGCATGGATGCCGGTTCGTGCCCGGTTGCAAGACTCGCAATCCATCCCAAGACGGGCCATCGGTTGGCCCGTGGTAGCGACGCGCGGCAAACGAGGAGCATTCCGGCGCCCTCGCCTGGCATGAAGCCCCACCGATTCGCGAGCGAGCAGACGCGCCCCGCGGCGTCGAGTTCCTCGAGGAGCGCCGCATCGAGGAATGAATCGACCGCCCCCACAACGCAGAACTCAAAGAGGTCGCGCCGCATCGCCCCCACGGCCTGCTCCAGGGCCACAATGCCCGCAGCACCACCCTCGCAGCAGGGAACAACCCGGAGTTGGCACCGCTCCGCTTGCGCAACCACGAGTCGTCTGCAGAGGAGCGCGGCGGCTTCCTTGCTGAAGTGTGGCGATTCGGACGGCAGCCCCAAGTAAAGATGCACGACCTGCGTGGGCGCCAACGCTAAAGGCGCGAGGACCTCGGTCAATGCGGGGAGCGCGAGCGCGAACATCCTGTCGACTCGCACGTGAGTATCGACGCTTCGGTCCATGGCGACCATGAACGGGTCGCCAGCCTGGTCGACCATGTAGGGGTGTTCGGCGACGCGGCTGATGCCGGCACGCACGGCGGCGGCGGAAGACAACGCCTGGAGGCCAAGCGGAGTTCGGGCTCCAAGGCCGGCGATACAGATGTCCACGTGAAGTCCTTCGTTCCCGTCTCCGCCCCGGGTGGGCATCAGCGCGCGTCAGGATAGCGCAGTGGCCGCGCGGTTAGGTGAAATGAAGTGGGAAAAAGCCGGGATTGAGGAGTACAGAGGGCGGCAGGAGAGCCGCAGAGCTGCAGGCGGGTGCGTTCAGGCGAAATGAAGTCTGAAAAAGCCCGGATGGAGGAGTAGGGCGGGCGGTAGGAGAGGGCGGGAGGTGCGCGGGGAGCTACAACGGGATGTCGAGCAAAGCAGGGCTCAGGGAGAGCAGAGCGATTTGAGGGGAAAACGCGCGGCCACACAGGACCGCAGACGCACGGAGTCCACCCGCAGGCACGCCGAGACGAGCGCGGTGGGAAAGCGAGGCGCTGGTGGAGCGAGACTCAGTGGGCTGCGGGCGGTGGAGAGAACAGCAGCAGTTGTCCGACAGGAGGGGCTCGCGGCGGCGGCCGAGCACCGCGGAGCTCGGCGGCAATCTCGTGCGGTGTGGTGACGGCTCGAGTGACGCGCATGGGCCCGCAGCAGCGGGAGCAGACGGAGATGTCGACGCGGAAGACGCGGGCCAGGAGCGTCATCCAGGGCAGGCGGGAAGGAGCAGCGTCGCGGAGCTGAGCGTGGAGCAAGGTGGTGATGGCGGGAAGCTCCAGCTGGCCGCGAGGGATGAAGAGGGACAGCTGCTTGGGCGCGGGTTCGGGCTCGTCGGCACGAGGCACGACGGCACAGCGCAGCTTGTGGTGGGCCGAAAGCACACCGTAGTACTGGACGGTGTGGGCCCGCGGCGGGGGGACAAGTGCACACAGCCGGGCGAGAAAAGTGTCGGCGCTCATCTGGGCGAAGGTGGCTCCAAAGCGATTGGGCTTCTTGAAGCGCACCCGCACTTGCCCGTCGGCGGTGCGCTGTACGGCATCGAGGGCAAAGGGCGGGCGGAGGAGATAGCGGCACACCCGCTCGAGACGCTTGCGGTCGCGCCCGTCGACGGTGACCGCGGCGTGCAGCTGCATGCCGAAGCCACGGACGAGCATCGGCGATGCTGGCGGCGCAGCGCAGGGCGAGGGTCCCACGGCACGCAGCGGAAGGCCGAGCTGGACGCAGGCCACGAGCGCTTCGTCCACAGGCTCGCCATCATCGCCGCCGACCTCGAGGTGCTCGGCCAGGTCGGCGTGCAGCCGCTGCAGCGTCCGCAAGAGGTCCTGCTCGCCGAGGCTCTCCACAGGCATGAGCGACCGCGTCGCCCACCACCGCCGGCGCCTCGAAACAGCCATCGGTGACCAGCGCGTGCAGAGGCACGAACAAGCCCAGGTCACTGCGAAAGCGCTGCACCACGATCAGCACCCCGGGGTGCAGGTCGCTGCTGCTGCGCAACCGATGTTCCCGCTTGCTCTGCTGCCGCAGCGTCTGCATCGCCCGCTTGGCAAAGCACTGACACACCCGCCCGAGCAGCCGCCGGTCGTAGCCCAGCCGAACCGCCATCGGGCCCTCGAAGCTCAGCACCCACTGCCGCCACGGCACGTCAGGCAAGCGGTGCTCGACCAAGAGCGCGGCGCTCTCGGCCATGCGCCGGCCCATGCACGAGGGGCAGATGCCGCGGCTCTTGCAGGCGAACGGGACCCGCAGGCTGTCGCCGCAGCGGCGGCACTGGGCCACCAGGAAGCCGTGCTCGAAGTCTCCGCAGGTGATGAACGCTTCGAGCTCGTCCCGCACAAACCCCGGCAGCGAGCCGGCGGGCTCCTCGAGCCGCTCGCGGAACGCAGGCCAGTGCTCGCGCACCAGGGCGAGGGCGTCGCTATCCTGGGTGGTCCGCGGAACGTAGCGCGCCTGGGCGTGACAGCTGGCCACTGCACGGCGCTGCGGATGCGCAAGCCGGGCCGCTCACGACGCGCCGTGTTCTCCCGCCGTTGCGCGGCTCGTGGGTCGCCAGGTGGCCCGCAGGTGGGCCAGCCGACGGTATCGTCGGTCGCATGCGTGTGCCGCAGTCTGTGCGGATGGACCCGCCGCTCCAAGTCAGCCCGCTTAGCTGGGGGCGGTGGACGCTCCCTTGAGCGTGCTGAAGAGTGCTCGACTCCCTTGTTGCATGGCTACGGCTCGCGCGGGTTGGCAGCGCGCAATGTGTCCCGGAAGCTCTCGGCGTGGCGCTTCTCGTAGCTCATCTGCTCATCTCGGCCGTGCGAACCACGATGTCCTCGCGGCGCCCGTAGGCGTCGCCGGCGATGCGCGCCCAACCTCGGCGGCCGCTCGCCGCCTCGCCGTCGCGCACTCGCTTGTGCAGACCTGCCGCGCCCTCGGCGTCTCCACCCGCGCACCCGCCACTGCCTCGTCGAGGTCGTCAGTGGTTGCCGTTGGCTCTGCGTCGATCATCGCCTCCGAGGCGTGCCACAGGCTGCTCCTACGTCAACCTTTCCTATCCTCAGCACTGGAACGCCTGAAACGCCTTGGACGCTGTGGTCTCTGCCTGCCTCGGTGGGGCTAGACTCCCGGGGTGCAGGGTCTTGGCAGCAGGATTGCGGTTGTCTTCTTCCTGACCGGGTGTTCCTCGGCGCAAGCGCCGTCGGACGGCGGATCGTCGACCTCATCGGGTTCGACGGCGGGGTCCGCAACAGCGGGTTTCACAGTGAGCACGATGAGCGGAGGCATTGCCTCAAGTGCCTCCGCAACAGGAGCCATTGAGACTACGGGGACGTCTGCGGTTTCGTCCGAGGGGTCCTCGGTGTCGACATCCCCCAGTGCCGGCTCAGGTGCATCTGGGGGGAGCAGCAGCACAGGCGGAGTCGAGTCGCCCCTTGTCGCATTCTGTCGGCCGCCATGCGACCGCGCGAGTGATTGCGCGGGTGATGGTCCCTACTTCGACGAGGACAACTACGAGTGTGTTGATGGGGGATGCATCTGGATCGGCTGTACCGCTGACAGCGACTGTCCGGACGCCTCGCAGGTATGCCGACCGACGGACGACGGTACCGGCGTCTACAATTTTTGCGTCCAGAGCTGCGAAAACCCCGATGCCTGCGGGCAGGGGATGGGGCCCTACGTCCCATCCAACTACTCGTGCATCGACGGTGGCTGCATCTTTGATGGCTGTTCGGCCGATGCTGAGTGCGAGGATGTCTCCCCGGGGACGCGATGTGTCCCTGAGCAGAGCAAGTTCTGCCTTCGGCCGTGCACGGTTCCCGGGGACTGCACCACAGGCGCTGGCGCGGCTTGGGACGCCGACAACTTCGCGTGCGAGCGCGGTGTGTGTGTCTACCTCGGATGCAATGGTGACCGGGAATGCGATGGCGAGCAGGTTTGCCAGGCTCCGACGTAGCTTCGGGCGAGCCGGCTCGGCTAGGCTAGGCTGGTGGTCGGATCATTCGGACGACGTCGAGTTGGACGCCGACCTTGCGGAGGTAGCTGGCCGTCGTGGTGAGCGAGTGGTGCCCAAGCTGTTGCTGGATCGCCAGTACGGGGACTCCCGCCAGTGCGAGGTCGGCCGCGTGCGTGTGCCGCAAGCCGTGCGGGTGCACGCGCCGCTCCAGCCCGGCCCGCTTGGCCAGCCGCGGCAGCAGGTGCCGCGCATAGCTCGGGTCGGTGGGGGTCCCTTTGAGGGTGCACAGCAGGGGAGCCCCCTGCCCCACAGTCCCCAGCTTTCCACGCTCCGCCAGCCAGCGCTCGACCAGCGGCAACGCGTCGAGGTCCGAGAGCACCGTCGTCCGAGGCTTGAGCCCCTTGCCCAGCCTCACCCGGACAGTCCCGTTCTGGAAGTCCACGTCGTGCGGCCGCAGCTCGAGCGCCTCGGAGATCCGGACCCCGGTCCGCCAGAGAATCGCGAGCAACGCCCGGTTCCGATGCCCGGTGATCCCGCGAGTCGAGCACGCGCCGATGAGCGCCCGAATCTCGACTTCGGTGAGGACCTCGGGTGGCAGGAGCTTGCCGCGGGTCGGGTGCGGGGCCAGCTCGGCCGAATCACCCTCCCCTGCCCCGATGTCGAGTCCGTGGACGACGTCGTCGAGCTCGGCTCCGACATCGGCAGGCTCCATGACGCGGCGGTCGAGCCGAACAGCCTTCGCATCGACCTCTCCCCTGCCCTCCTTCTCAAGGCTCGGCGGCGCCGGCTTGAGAAACGACAATCCCGCCGCGCTCTTGATCGCCGCCGCATCAGCCCTCCTCTGCAGCCGAACCTCGAGCCCCCTCTTCGAGACCGAAGGTCCCCCCACCCGACCCGAGGCCGACTGACGTCGACGCTCGGGGGGCGGAGTTCTGAAGAGCGCGAGCTGCATCGCCCGAACACCCTGCCACGGGCGATCGCGGGTTAAAATCGAAATCGACCTGTCCCAAAAAGCCAGGGAGTCACACTTTGTCCAATTTTCTGTGACTCTATTGCAGCCGATGTGAGGTCGCGCGATCGATATCGATCATCGGGGGCGATGGATCGATTTTCTCGATCGCCAGCCCAAGGGCTCAGGTTTCGTCGACGATCGCCGCGTCAGCAGCGGCGCGCTGGACAGCCTCGATGCCGCCGTCGCGGGCCGACGTGGAGCTGTACATCTCACTGGTGCCGATGACCTCGTGGTTGCCGGCCTTGAGCACGAAGTACGGGCTGCCGTTGGTGGAGGTCTTCTTCTCGAAGCGGGAGGCATCGAGGGCGTTCTTCACGTTGTAGATCTCGAACTTTGCAGCCATCGGATTTTCAGCTCTCTTTGCGTAACTCCTCGCCGCACCGAAGAAGTCGACCTCGCGGGACTCTTCCGTGGTTCCGACCCTCAGCCGTTGGCTCCGGGTCGAAGACCACCTCTTGCTCAAGTCGGCATCTGCGAGACGGTCAGCCGCAGTGGCCTTCAGCGGAGACCTTCCACAAACCGTCATCGCCCCGGGCTATGAATATGTTCGTAGCCGCGCCATCACTGCTGATGAACAGGCCCAACGTGCCATCACCCAGCGTCTGTGATGCGCATTCTCGCAACTCGTCCCCGCGCGAACACAGTCCAACAACCGACGTCATGCCGCCCTGTCTGCCCACGGCCACGACGTCGGTCCTTCCATCGCGGTCCAGATCTCCCGCCTGTGGGGCAAAAAGCACTGTCAGGTCCATGTCCAGCTCAGCGCGCCTGTGCACCCAAACCTGCTCTTCCTGCTGCCGAGCGGAAATCGCAATGCTGTTAGTGCCAGACGCCCCTTGCTGGAAAAAACTGGAGATCAGCAGTCGTCGGTCCTCCCCGGCTTGAGGCACTAGCCCCTCGATTGCATACGCACCGATCGCCTCGAACGCGAAATCCTCCACGAGGGTTGCCCCCTCTAGACGAATGCCGTGTATTTGATCGTCCGTATAGAGCGCGAGCGCAGGGAACTGCTGGAAGGGTCGCGCTCTTCCTACTGTTGGGAGGCCAGACTTAACTTCGAACTGGGCCAGGATCTCGGCTTGCTCCCCGAGCGCAAGATCCCAGATCTCAATGCGATCATAGGAGTTTGCCAGCAGAACGACATCATCCTTCCCGTCTTCGTTGAAGTCGGCAAGTGTGCTGTAGACGGACGCGGAGATCGAGCCCTGATACGCAACAGGGCTGTCATCATCCACATCTGCGAAGACCGAAAATGCGCCGCCAGCGGCCAGATAGAGGATGTCGTTGCGAACTGCGTCGCCTCGCAAGGCGCCGACCTCCATCCGCCCTTCAGGAGGGTCTTCGACAAGCTGAACGGGCTCTGGCGGCCCGACATCAAGAAGAACCGCGCTGCCTTCGGGTGCAACTACAGCTCTTCCGCCATCGCTCAGGTCAAGACCGTCTAATCCGCCGAAGGGAAGACTGGAGACGAGGGATGGTGAGCCAAACTCGACCGTGCAGCCCGTACTCCCACCGGTCGTGAAATCAGGCTCGCTTGTTGACTCACCGTCGGTTGCGCCTGAGTAACCCGTATCCAGAGTTGACGTCGACTGACCGAACGAGGTTGTCCCACTTTCGCTCGAAGGTGCCGTCGATAACGCATTCGGATCCTCTCCACCACAGGCTGCCAGGGCGCAGATGAGCCCCCAGGGTCCCTTTAGTCCGTTGAATGTAATGTTTGCCATGCTTGCGCAATCCTTTGCCGCTCATCGTCGGACAAGGCCGCAGGATCGGAGATCGCCGAGGCGAGGCGATGTCCCAGTTCAACCTGGTCGGAGGGCGGCGACTCAAGTAGGTCCACGGCCGCGTCTACGTCGTTATCTGCTACTAGCGCTGTCTTACCAGATGATGCAGAGCCTCCTTGAACTGCTGACACTTCGGTGGCACTGCGCTCCGTCCTTTCAAGAGGGGGCGACGAAGCACGGCTTACACCTCGCTCTGCACTGGACGAGCTTGCAGTATCCTTGTCGATTGTCAGTTTTTCCGCCCTTTTCGACTCCCGGCAAGCCGAGAGCGCTAAGAGCACGGAGATACTCGCACTTGCAAACCTCATGTTATCCTTCCGCCACCGGGAACTTCTCGGCCTGTACACAGGTAAAATGGTGAGCGTCGCTATGGTCGATCTTGACCTCCTCGATCGAGATCAGCGAGACTCCTAGCTGAGCAAGCGCTGCGGCGCCTACAGGTGAATAGACCGTGTCGTAGCCGGCGCCACCGTCGAGTGTTTCACCATTCTCGAGGTCACACAGGCCGCGAAGGAGGATCAGGTCGTCGCCGCCTCCCCCTTCGACGTAGTCCTTGCCGCGCCCTGGGATGAACACGTCCTTGCCGGGCCCGCCAAAGAGCAGGTCGTTTCCGCTGCCGCCGTGTACCTCGTCGGCGCCCGCGCCGGCAAATACGGCATCATTACCTACACCGACGAATACCTCACTGGCCACTCGAGCAGAAGATGTGATTGTGTCGTCTCCTCTGGTTCCCGCGTAGAGAGGTAAATCGGGCAAGAAATTGATGTCGCCATCACCTGTGGCGAGCTCGCCTTGGATCAGGAAGTCCTTTATGTTGTCGGCGGTGGTGGGGGCACCGCTAAGTGAGCCCGGTCCAGGCGGCATCCAGCCGGAACACTCACCAGTATGGTCGCTCGTGGGAGGCTCGCTGCAGTCGTTGCTCCAGTTTGCCCCGGGCGCTGCGGACTCCGGGGAGTAACTGAACGCTAGCTTGCAGTGGCTGTTCGCTCCACCTGTGTAGTCCCATGTCCCTGTGCTCGGGTTGAAATCGAAACAACCTACGATGTCATACGGAGTGCCAAAGTGACCAGCGTTGTCTTCGATCCACTTTAGGAAGCGCGGGGCTCCCATTCCAAGGACCATCGCGCGTTGCACTTGACCATTGCCATCACCAAGGTCGAGATTTCTTAATGCGATAAAAGTGTTTGTTGCGATCTGGCGCGCGGTGGCGTCGGGCATCGTGTATAGCGTTGGCCCGCCAGAATCTCCCGGAAGGACGGCTCCTGACGGCGCCGTCGATGGGTCCCACCATCCAGGTTGAATCTGGTACACTGCGAGCGCTTCAATGGTCGAGTCGTATTTCTCGAAGAGGACAGTGCCTTCTGCGTAGCGTTTGATTCCCGGTGAGTCGCCATCTGGCTCTTCGAGACCGTTTCCGATGAATGTCGCGGGGGAGCCGTAGGGGCCGCCGCTTGGTCCGAACAGCGAGTCGTGGATGTGGACGTTTTCGCATGTGCCCGGAGTCATGATGGGAGTGACTTTGATTCCCGGAGTTGTGTAAGTGACTGTTTCGCAGACGGCAAGATCGACTCCCGTGAAAACCCACTGGTTGCTTTTCAGCACCCATTCGGCATCAGGAAATGACGTGCAGACAACGTCATCTTCCCATTCAGGATTGTAGATGTCTTCCCCGAGATGGGCTACCACTCGGTCGGTGTGAAGCACGCAGTGTGCCGCCGTTAGGAAAATGTTGTTCGCGACAAGGGTTGCACTGCAGACGGTGCGGGGGATCTCTGTGTTGTCATAGAGTGGATGATCATCTGCCACGTAGCCGAATAGCTGAGCCTCCGTCGCGTATTCGCATGTGTTCGCGGTCGGGAAGCTCGCGTCGATGGCTCGGGCGTCGCTGGAAATCAGAGCTGCCAAAGCGGCCATTGAGATCGGGAGGAGCTGACGCATGGCTGACGGTAACATACGCACTGGGCTTGTTGCGGAGAATGAGGTCGGGCAGTGAAGGGAGGGGGCGATTTTTGCGTTTAGGTGAAATGAAGTGTGGAAAAGCCCGGATGGAGGAGTAGGGCGGGCGGTAGGAGAGGGCGGGGGGTGCGCGGGGAGCTACAACCGGATGTCGTCAGTAGACTCGCTTCCATGGGCGAGCACCATGCTTCCTCGCTGCTTCAGGCGCTCTTGGCAGACGTCCAAAAAAGGCCGCCCAGGTAAGGGAAAGCGTCGTATCAGGGCTGCGACCGAGGTCACTGTCTGTACCGGGCATCTCGTCGAGCGGGTAGTCCTTCGTGCGCTCGACCCGGGGGTCGTCGAAGTTCTTGAAGAGGTCGACGAGCGCCTCGGCGCGTTCTGGTTCTCCGTTCTCCCATGGTCTTGAGCGCCTTAGGTTTCCGCTTCGCCATCGCTGGAGTCGATCACAGCTGGCGGCGGCCGGCAAACCGACGCCTCAACCTGTTAAGATTGCGGCAGGTTTAGATGCGATCGCCCTGGGTGGCCTCCCCACTGCTACCACCGCTCCACCTCGTCACGCCCAGCGACTCTGACTGGGCCGCTCTCCGTGCGACGCCACAAATTCCTCGTTACAAGCCGGCGCCCGACCCTATCTCCGCCGACGCGAAGCTGCTCGCCCTCAACAAGCCAGAAGAGCTCGAACTTATCGGAAAGGACATGAGACAAGTAAGTGCTCGCCGTGCCCCGCATAGACGGGCGCAGCGGAGCGCGCCACCGTCGTCGATGTGACTGCCGCCGATCGCGACGAGCTAAGACGAAGGCTGGAGCGGGCGCGGCGGAACGCCGCGGGCCGGCGAGAGTTCGATGAAGACGTTCGAGCGGAAGTCGTCGACTACGTCAGCGCCCGCGTCTCGGAAGGCGTGAGCAAGTCCGAAGCGACGCGAGAACTCGGGCTTGAGCAGCGGACGGTTTGGGGGTGGATGCAGCGGATGGTTCGACCGGTTGTCCGCCAGGTCGAGGTCACGGATACGCCGTCACTCGAGGCGACACCTGCTCGGACGTTCGAGTTGCGCCTTGCGGGCGACGCCGTCGTCGACGGCCTGACGCTCGAGGACATCTCAGCATTGCTGAGGTCCAACCGATGATCGGTGCACTCGGCCGCGTGAAAGTGTTCGCGTACTGCGAGCCGACCGACATGCGCAAAGGCTACGAGGGGCTTTCGGGGCTGGTGCGCGAGGCCATGGGCAGCGACCCGCTTTCGGGCGCGATGTTCCTGTTCGTCAATCGTCGTCGCACACACGCGAAGGTGCTGCACTTCGATGGCACCGGCCTCTGCGTGCTCGCGAAGCGACTTGAGAAGGGCCGGTTCGTCGCGCTCTGGGAGGTTGCGAAGGACTCCACGCTCCGGCTGCACCGCTCCGAACTCGAGCTGTTCCTTCGTGGCAGCCATCTCATTGGGCGCTTCAAACTTTCGCCCGACGACCTCTCCGAGAAAGACCTTGCCGTCGGATCCTGAGCTGGCATCTTGATGCCGTGGCGGACCTCGAACGCTTCGAAGCGATCGACAACGTTGATGAGGCGAAAGCCTATCTTCGGATGTTCGCCGTCGAGAACGACCGGCTTCGCGCGCGGCTGCAGGAGCTGGTCAAGGAACTCGCAGCGCTCAAGGGTGGCGATGGGTCCGAGCAGCTCAGCCTCGAACTCGATCGGCTGCAAGAGCAGATCGCGACGCTGAATCAGAAGGTCTTCGGCGACTCTTCGGAACGCCGGCCGACCGAGAAACCGAAGAAGGAGAAGCCGCCCCAGAAAGGCCACGGGCCGCGCAAGCAGCCGAGCCTCGACGTCGTGCAGGTGCGGATGGCACTGGCCGATGGCGACCGTACGTGCACCACGTGTGGCGAACACCTCCGCGAGCTCAGCGGGCTGAACGAGAAGTCCGAGTTCATCGACATCATCGAACGTAAGTTCACGCTCGTGAAGATGCAGCGCCAGAAGTACAGCTGCGACTGCGGCATCTACACGCCACCGTCCCCGACCCGCCATCTTCCCGGCGGTCGCTACTCGCTGAAGTTCGCGGTCCATGTTGCGCTGGGCAAGTACCTCGACCACGCACCGCTGAATCGCCAAGCGCGGATCATGGGACGCGAAGGCCTTCGCATCGACAGTCAGACGCTCTGGGACCAGATCGACGCGCTCGCCAAGCACCTCGTGCCTGCGTACGAGAAGCTCCGCGAGTTCATTCTCGGCGCTGACGTTGTCGGAGCAGATGAGACGTGGTGGCGAGTGATGGGCACGAAGGGCAAGCCGTCTTCGGGCAAGAAGTGGTGGGCCTGGTCGATGACCGCACCGGGCGCGGTCTGGCACGGCATCGCCCCGTCGCGGTCCGCCGACGCGGCTCGGCAGTACCTTGGCGAGTTCGACGGAACGCTGGTGGTCGACGGCTACGGCGTGTACGACACGCTCGAGAAAGAGAACGACGCGTTGCTGCTCGCGCATTGTTGGGCGCACGCGCGACGGAAGTTCGTCGAGGCCGAACCAAACTACCCGCAATGCACCGAGGCGTTGACGTTGATCGGCGAGCTGTTCGCGATCGATCGCGATACGGCGAATCCCAGTGAACTCGAAGGCGACGCGAAGCTTCAGGCTTGCGAAGCACGACTGGCCGCGCGGCAGGAGAGAGCGCCTCCGATTCTCGAGAAGCTCCGGGCGTGGGCGCTCGAACAACGCGGACTGCCGAAGTCGGGCCTTCGCAAGGCCATCGACTACATGCTGAGGTACTGGCCGGGGCTCACCGTCTTCGTCGACGACCCGTACGTGCCGCTGGACAACAACGCCACCGAGCGAGCGCTCCGGGGCATCGTGATCGGGCGGAAGAACCACTACGGCTCACGCTCGAGGCGTGGGACCGAGGTGGCGGCGTTGTTCTACTCGTTGCTCGAGACCGCCGCGATGCAGGGCGTCGACCCAGCGGCGTATCTGACCGCCGCCACGCACTACGCCGTCGAGCGCAACGAAGCCTTGCTTCCCTGGGACTTCGCACGCCTGAGCTCCGCGAAGTAGCTCCCAACCGCCGGCGTTGCAAGAATGGAACGCCCGGCGGCGCTCGTGTCTACGCGGGGCACGGCGAGCACGTACTGAGACAACGCATCGCTGTCGACCAGGAGCGCTTCCCCCTCCTCCGCCTTCCCGCTCGTGCGGACGAGTTGGCACTGGGTCGAACCCGCGCTGCCCCATCCGCCAGACCTCAGAAGCCTCCAACCCGCCAACTGAACGAGACTCTCCGACGGAACCCAAAACTGCTCGCCGTCGTCCGACGGCGCCCCGCCCCCGGTCTTCGCCAACAGGTTCGCGACCACCGCCTGCGCAACTCCGAATATCGGCGCCTCTTCCTCCGCCTCCGAGAATGGAAGCCCGCGCCCGTGCTCCCCAATCCAGACTCTCGAAAGGGTCGCGCAGGCCGTGTTGAGGCCGCGGTAGCTCTTGAACCCACTCGAGTCCGCCGCCACACTGAGGAACTCGCCAGACTTGGCCACCGGAACCAAGAGTCCGAGCACATGGAGAAACACGGTGCGCGAAGTATGCTCTTCACTGCCAACTTGAATTCGCTGCCCCTCAGCCCGGACCGAGGCCATTAGAGGCACGCTACCTTGTTCCGAGCTTAGGACCTTCTCAACCCAACCGTCGTCAAAAACGCGCTCGGAGATCCATTTGTCCTCATCGGGCTCATCCATCTTCCGCGACGCGATTGGAGGGGAATCCCATGCACCCCTCACCACCCATTGGCTGGTCGGATCAAGGTCCCGCGTCCCTCGCCACCCAGCCAAGCTCACTGGTCTGGTCGAAGGAGACAGACCGCTACCGATGGCTATAAGGTTCGTTGCGACCCGAGCGAGCACCTCGTTAAGAGCCCACCACTGGTACCGCTTGCCTATTCGTTCAAGCTCACCAAGACGAGACCGGCCCTGCCGGAACAACCCATTGGCATCAAATCGCCTCTGGCGCTCGTCAGCACCGCACAGTTCCGCAGCGCGCTCCGCTACTAGCAGTTCTGCGACCGACTGCGGAAACTGCGGTTCCCGATCGGTCCGTACGCCAAGTACGGTCGACAGCTTAGATCGTGCCTCTTCTATGATCGGCCAGTCTACGGAGATCAACTTTCGGAGTTCGGGTTCCGTTTCCCACATGTAGGCCAGCTCGAAATCCGCGCCTGCTTGGAGCCAGTCCGGCCTCCCTTTCGCTCCCGCGGCAAGAGCCTGCCCGAGCTCTCGGAGCCGCTCTTCCGTCCCATCAAGATCGAGTGCCCACCGGCGGACCTCGGCTTTGCAGTCGTCAAACGTGTATAGCTGCCCGTCGTGCCTCCTGAGGCCAAAGGCTGCCCATCCCCCGCCGAAGAAGCGACCGACGACGTAGCGAGAAAAGTCGGAGAAGCCACCGATGGAGGACGAAATTGCAGGATCGACATTCGGGTCTCTATCGAAGTCTTCCGGGAGCCGCGGGCAGCATACCATGTCGAATCTCTTCTCTTCTACAGCCGTCGCGAGGGAACTCTCTCCCGCCGCGACGACACACAGATGCGCTGCACCTACCAGTGAAGCGTGAGGAGGCAACTCCACCACCCGGCTCCGTACTACAGGCGTCACGCCCTGCCAGCCCTCGACCATCAGCGACGCTCCCGCAGCAGCCACCCAAACGCGCTCCTCAATACCGAGGTCCGCGCTCTCGATTGCCAGCTTCATCGCATCACTCACGGTCTTCGGAACCTCTGCAAAGACGCCCGTCAAGGCGACTGAAGCCCCATCTCGAATCCAGCGGTTCGGGGAGAGCAGTAACCAGCAGAGGACTGTCCCGAAGAGGTGAGCTACTTCCGGCCGGATCTCGGCCAGATCCGAAGCGGCGCCCCAGTCGAAAAGGGCGTGCAGGCGTTCGGGCTCGTATTGTCCCAGCTCGAAGAAAACGGGTCCACCCCAGAGTACATCGCGATCGGCCCGATCGAGGCCCAGTAGTAGGGATGAGAGGTACGCAGCGTTCAACGGATGACCTGGGCTTAGCGCCACACGCAGGAACAAGCTCACCACGCCTGGTCCACCGTTCTCGAACATGGCCCGGACGCGTCTCTTCGCGGCCGCGGTGACCGCCGTCGACGGACGGGCCTCCACGCTTGCGAGAAACACCTGCGGGTCCACCGTGACACCACCGCTCTCGATCAGGTCAGCTAATTCCAGGCCGTGTTTCACTGGAAGAAGCACCGACAAAGCAGCCTCGACTCCCGGCGCTAGCGAAGAGGGGATGCCGGTCACCTCTTCAAGCAGCAATTCCGACCAGGCCGCCTGATCCTCCGGAGGCCCGTTCGGCGGCCCCATCGAGCGAAGTAGTTCCGACGCGACCTCATGGTGTGCGTAGCGCTCGAACGAGAAACTCACGAGTTCGTCCCCGTATGCCACCCCGGGCAGACTGACGAGGAAGCCCTCCTCGACGCAGGTTTGCACCAAACGCCGCGCAGACGTCGAGTCGGCAACACGAGGGTCAGCCGCCAGCCGCTGGCAGAGCGTGGGCCTGTCCACCCATGTCCTGCCCTCGGTGACAACCTGCGTACGGTACTGATCTACTAGCGCTGCGAGCAATGGCGTGGCGTTCTGAACAGAGTCTGGATCCAGGTTGATGTCATGAGCAAGCGCTTCCAGTCGAATCTGGAGAAGTTCTGAGACAGAGTATGTACTGTTATCGAATGCCGACCTGCCTTGCCGCTTGAAGGCCGCGCAAAGCTCATGAACGAAGAGTGGATTTTCGAGGAGATGCCCGAGTGGCCCAACGTTGTTGAAGTCGAGGCTGTAGGCAGCACAAAGGGAAGCCACCGCGGCGTTGGATCTGCCCACGAACCCCTGGTGGCGGAGAACGCAGCCGACATTTTTCGGTAGGATACGCGACACGAACTCCGAGCGAACCGACGCGACCACTCTGATTCCCGGCCGTCCGGCCAACTCCGCAGGAAGACCTGCGAGAAGGCCGGACCAACTTGCCCAGCCCCCCGCCTCGTTCATCGCGTCCACAGCCACGACGAAGTCGCGGCCCATCGCGGCGGCGTGTAGCTGAACACAGTCCCAAAACAAACCCGGGCTTCTCACCGCATCGAAGCCCAGCTTCCCCGCAATCAACTCCTCCAGTGAGTGTTTCCCGTTCACCTCGAACGCACCGGCGTGGAACAGCACGCATGCCGTCGATGGTAGGCTCTGCACAAGCGTACACAACTCGTGTGTTTTCCCTGAGCCGCCGTCACCCTGGACCCAGATGATGGGCGACACTAACATCGGAGTAGGCGATGTTAGCAGCACCGAGACGAGCCGGTCGAGACGCGCGCGTGCGCGTCCCACTGCTTCCGCGACCTTCCGTTGGGGGGCCCGCACACTCGCTACGTTCTGAGCCAAACTGCGGAGGTCGTTCACCGCTGTTTCTAAGTCCTGGAGCGAACGTCTGGCGATAGCTCCTCGAACTAAGGATTGCGCTGCTGAGAACGTTGTTCGCCAGTTCGCTCCCGCGTTTCCGACCTGGCGGGTGGCGTAGTCGAGCGCTTCACCTGCGGAGGAGAGCTCCCGATTCAGGTCGGCTATTGCCGCGCTCGAGTCGCCAATCGTGGCCAACGCCTCGGTGGTCGATGTGTTGAATGTCTTGTCTGGTTGGAAACGGGTTCCGGCGCGAGCGATCGCGACAAGTCTAGAAGACTCAAGGCTCTCCTCTAGAAGAAAACGATTCTGGCCGTACCAATACGCGTCCAGCGCCCGGCCGACCTGTGTGGCTCTCATTGCCGCCGTCACTTGTGCGGAGAACCAGAACTCGACCAACAGGACACGCCCTCGTTTCTGCGCGGCGAGCTGGACGTCCAACTTGAACTTGTCGAGTCGCTGCTGCTCATCCGTCCGACCCGGCACCTTCGGGTTGGAGGGATCGCGCGGTAGCACGAACCTTAAACGGTCTACATTGGGCCGCTTGTCGAGAACCGCGTTCGCGCTCGACCGCATTTGGGCAATCTGCGGATCTCCAATCGTCTCGGTGAAGAACTTCGCCTGCCATCCCACGACCGACCCGCTGGGTGCAGTCGTGAGGCACTCGACACCCGCATCCGGGTTCCCAACGGGCTGAAAGATGTGGTTCAGCCGACCTGCCTCTTCCGCCGCGAGGCCCTTCGTTAATTCCTCCCAGGCATCTTCGGGCGACAGGTCTCTTGAGACGATTCCGGAAAGAGGGACTCGCGCCATCGCTCTACTCTACACGATCGCCAGACAAAGAAAATCGACGCGCCGACCTCGGTGATCCCGATGTTTCAAAGTTGGAGGTGCGATGACGGCTTGCCTCCTCCAGCCCGTTGGAAGCCGAGTTGGCGGACTGGAGTTGGAGGCAAGCGTGGGTGTGATTTGACGTTGATCACCCGTGGATCAGTAGTTCCTCGACGAACCGCGCAGCGACGGTGTGCCAATTGTACCGGTGCCGCAACTGTGGCGGGAGCTTTCCGGCTGCTTGGAGCGTCGTCACGTCAAGGAGCGCGGCCACCACCTGGTCCACCGCGATGTCGACAACGCGGAGATAGGGGTGTAGGTCGCCGTGATGGACGATGCCGGCACCGCGAACGGTGACCACGGGCACCCCTACCCACGCCGCCTCAAGGGCTCCGATGCCGAAGGTATCGAAGGCGCCTAGGAAGAGGTATGCGGCTGCATGTTCCAGCAACCGCCGATAGACGGCCGGCGGCTGAAAGGGCACCCTCACCACGTTCGCCGATCGAGGAAGCACGGGCCCGAGGTATCCTTCGCCGACGATCAACCAGAACGCCTCCGGGAGGCGCTCAATCAGCGCCGGCAGCAGGTCAAACCCTTTCTCAGGAAGGAGGCGGCCGGAGAAAAGAATAGTAGGCATACCCCGGTCACGGGCTGTAGCGAGGACCGCTCGCATCCCATCGGGAAGGGAAGCGCTAGCGAGCTCCGAGACGCCCCCAGGGAACGGCTTCGCCGATGCCAGGACAGCAGGCGGCAGCCAGCGTGGCAGGCCGGATGTGGAGACGTGGGTGCGATGGGCAGGAGTAGCCGCGAAGCACGCATTGATCCGACCAGCGATACCGTCGTGTAGCCTCTCTGCGAGCTGGGACTTGCGGTCGCGGTCGTTCAGGATTCTGGAAGTGAAGAATGCCGGGTAGTCGGTGTGGAAACAAGTGTGTAGTCGGGTCCGATCCGCTGCGGCGGAGGTTGCAAAGCCCAGGGTCGACTGGGTCGGCACCAGGACGAGGTCGGGCGCTTCAGCCTGCAGCCACTCAGCGACCTGGTTCGTAACCTCCCGCATCAGGGACCCGTCCCCTGCAAGCAGGTCCAGCGTGCGCCACTCCTCGGCGCTGGCGGGGCCGACGGCTGCGGCCAACCCATGTAGGTCCTCAGAGTGCCACTCGCCGAAGGGCAGGAAGGGGGCGGCCCGGACGCTGGCGCCGTGACGGGTAACGACTGCGGGTCGTCGCGCGAGTAGGCCAGCGACAGCGGGGTGCCGCTCGGTGAGTACCCGTACATTGTGGCCCCGCTTGAGCAGTTCATCGACGACACACTCATAACGGACGGCGACTCCGCAGGTGGCCGAGTGGTGATCCGTGACCATCGCCACCCTCACGCGGACCTACTAATCCAGGCCCGAAATGCGCTGCGCGCCCCACTGAAGGACCTCCGACCGTGGAGTATCTTGCGGTTGTCCAGCACCAGTGTGTCGCCGGCTTCGAGCGATAGCACCGTAGTGGGTGTCCGCCTCAGCGCCGCCATCACCTCGGATAGGACACCGTGCCCCTCAAGGCGTGCAGCCCCGTTTCGCTCGGACAGGCCAAGTCCTCTCAAGTCGAAGATGTTGAATCGGGCATAGACATCGGGACCATCGATAACGAGGACAGGTACTGCCTCCACGGTGCCGAATCGCCAGATAGGCCGTGTCAGAAGAGCGAGGCTCTCCTCATCAAGCCGCGCAGCGAAGTCCGCCGCCCGACAGACGAGCGTCTCACCTCCGTCCGCTGCCGGCCGAAGCATGTGGACCGCAACGAGATCGGGAGGCACGAGCGAGCGTGCGCCGTCCGTGTGCGGATCCACTGCGTCTCTGCTCTCCGAGAAGATCCTGGGGCCCGGAAGCGGCCGCAGGTGGCAGATTTGGTCCCCGCAGCTCGTCTGTTTCAAAGGGCCCCGTTGTGGCATCGTTCGCCCCAGTCGGCGACACCATTCCAAGAAGGCAGGCGCCGACAGACACCCGTGCGTGACCAGCTCGAAGTCATGTTCCAAGATTCCGATTCCTTGCTACGGCAGCGATTGCCTGCGCTGCCGTTTCTGCACCACCAACACTCAGAGTGCGGCTGGGCTCCCCCCCATCAAGCGCTCGACGCGTGGCTTCCATGATCTGCTGGGGCTCGAGAGCAACTTGGTACCGCGCCGCGCCTCCGACACAGCCGTGGTCCTCAAGCCTAGCCAGCCGGTAGGCCTGCTCCGGACCGGTGAATCGATTCCGCGCCGGGAAGAGCACAGCAGCTCTATCGCGCGCCAGGGCGTCTAACACCGAGTTGTACCCCGCCTGCACAACTGCCAGCTCACAAGCGGGTAGCAGTTCCTGGTAGCGTGCCGAGGGCGGCTCAACGCGAACCCTTCGTCCTAGCGCTAGCCCGTCAACGAGTGCCGGTGGCACAAACACGTGGCATGATGCTGTCGGGTGCGAGAAGGCTTGGAAGGCCGCCGCTGTAGCCCGGACGAGTTCGCGCGCGTCGTCAAACCATCCGCCCCCCATCGCAAACACCCAGTCACGCCTGGGTCCGACTAAGTGTTTGCGGTCGAAGCCGTCGTGGAAGTACCCGACGTAAAGAGCTCTCTCGACGAGCTGCGGACACGACCAGGTCTCCTCCAATCGAATCAGCCCGTCGCCACGGACGAGGAGGTGCTCAACCGCGGAGTAGGCCTTCTCGCGGGCGTCGGTCAGCTTCTCGGCAGGCTTCCCGCACACGTCGCGCACCAGCGAGACGACGGGCACACCGTCGAGGTGTCTAGAAAGAGCCACGAGTTCGTCGTCGAACACGGCGCGACGCATGGGCCACATCTCGAACAACACCACATCAGGCTCGACAAAGGAGGCGACCTCCAGCAATCGCCGTCTGCGACGCTTTCGGTCGCACGGCCCGGGCACGGCAAGTAGTTCGGTCGGTCGTGCCGAGATGGGCGGCATCGTGTGGAGGTGGATGCCCACAGTGTTGCCTGCGAGCAAGGCGAGCTCTTCGAACCTGCTGCACACCAGGTGGGGCTCGACGCTGACCGCCACCAGCGCTCGAGCGAGCTGACTGACCACGCTCAGATGCCCACGCCCACGTCGCGCCTCCACCCACAGCAGGGCACGGATCATGAGAGCTCCCACGAGGCCAGTACCCACGCTGGCGTGTTCCGGGCGAACTCTCGGGTGATCGGTCGAGTAGGAAGGGCGTGAAAAACGTCCAGGAGATCTGGCCGGTCCAGTCCACGCGCCGCGACCCTCAGCCAAGGATGCTGTTGCCACCACTCGTCGTGCTCGCTTACGTCGCGGCCGTGTTCCCACTGCCCGGACGTAAAGTAGCGGAGTAGCGCATCACAGGCATGGGTAAGACACCGGCCCCGCGAGCTCTGCTCATGCCACACCCGCAGCCCGAGCAGACCGAGCACGTGGGCCAGATGAACAACCGTAGCGAGCTGGAAGACCGAGTAGGCCAGGGGCTTGCTGCGGGCCAGTTCCGCCCGAAAGAACCCCCGGTCGTCCATCTGCTGCCCCAACAGCACATCGACGAACCAGCGCGCGGCCGCGAGCGCTGGTGCCTCGCGCCCTGCCGCAATGCACATGGAAGCCACCATCAGCCAATAGGCGGACGCATGGTTGTTTTCACGTTCACTCTCGCGCAGCGCCCACGGATCTGTTAACAGGTAGTCTAGGAATTGCCCGCACCACTGCGCAGCGGCCCGGAATACCCGCACGCCCGGCGCAATCGTCCGCAATCGCCAGATGCAGACGGCCGTTTCACACAGATGGAGTCCGTCGATCAAGCCCTGGGACCGCCCCGTGTTCCTGCCGCCGATGGCCTGGCTGTAACGGAAGTGAGGGGTCATCCGGCTCTGCGGATCGACGAAGAAGCGGTCGAGTTGCTCTACGAGAGGCCCCTCGGTCGCAGTCCCGGGCGCGTAGTAGAACGCAAGCGTCGAGACCCTCCACTTCAGCTCCCAGATGACCGCGCGGTGCGCGATGAAGGCGTCGGGGTAGCTCTCGCCGTCCCGTCGTTTGAACTGGCCGCCGCTTGGGCTTGGCCACCAGTAGTCCGCGTCGGAGTGGTAGTCGTTGTGCGTCCCACGTCCCGGTGGAGGCTGGACGTCCGTCAACGCGACAGGCGGGCGGGACGCCGTAGCCCTCCACTCTGAGGGCGTAGGCACGCCGCGCGCTACTATTCGCGGACACTCGAATGTTGTTTTCACTCCAAGCCCATCCCTCGTTCAAGAATAAGGCGCGCAATACCGCGACGCGCAGCGTCTGCGAAGGCGAACGGCTCGTAGTTGGTCCAACTTGGTGTCGGATTCACGTCGATAGGCACGGCGGCCCCGTCTTCGTCGATGGCAAAGTCGACCGCCCCGAAGTCGAGGGATAGGCTGCGGGCCGCCGCAAGGGCCAGATTAGCGACGGAGTGGACCAGCGCGGAATCCACGACCACCGCTCCCGTGGTCGCCAAACAAGTGCCGAACTCGAACAGGGCGCTGGTCCGCTCCTTCCCAATTCCCATGTGCTTGATGGCTCCGTCGATGCACTCGAAAGCCACGACGACCGTCTGACCGAAAACATAGCCTCGGCCATGCAGTCCCCGTGAGTTCGATATGTAGTGTTCCACAACGAGGTCCTCGCTCTCCCACGTAGAGGACGGGAGGCGACCAAGAGTCGTGACGACGTAGCCGCGGTCGGGTCCGCGCGCCACTCGACCCCTCCGTGGGCCGAGGCGAAGTTCCAGGCGGAGTTCGCTGGACATGCGGGCCTCCGGGTGGCCCCCCGCGTTGGCGTTGGACTTCACGATGACCGAAGTCTCCGCTGCGGCGCTCTGGGCAACCGTGGCGGTCGGCAGCCCGGCCTCTGCGAAGCGCGAGTGAAGCACCCGCTTCTCGATACTGCTCACGTCACCGTTCAGCAGCCGGCCCTCAGCAACAAGGTCCGCCAGGGAGGCGCCGTACCGAGATGCACGGAGCGCGCCTTGTCTCGAGACATCGGCGTGCAGAAGCGCCATCCGATTTGGCGCAACGGCTGGCCCGTCACGAAGATCGTACAATACGCCGTCTGGCAAAAGAGTCGGTAGTAAGTAGGTGGTGCGGCTAAGATTGAAGCCTAGGATATCCAGCATCTACGCCTCGTGGGCCAGCGCCACGGCCGGCGAGATGATCGCACGGCAGAGGGATCGATAGCCTGGGTGGATCGATCGGGGAACGGGCACACCAGCGCTGACGCGCAGGGTGGTGAAGTGCTGGGTGACGGAGAGAATTCGATGTGGGCGCAAACTGGCGACGAGTTCCTCCACTTCGACGTCCAGCCACCCTACGTCCAGGGTCAGCGTCGACGCCGCAGGGCAACGCTCAACAGCCTCAAGGCCAAGGCGGAAGGGCTTGAGCAGGGACGGCGTGGAGCGTCCCGTTGGGGTTGTGCCAAGGAAGATCGCCTCGCCGACACGGACTTCCGACACAACCTCAGTCAGCGCGCGCAGCTCCTCTAGCGACATGGTGAGTAGAGCCGAGCCACCAGCGCTGACCGGGACGCTCCGCCCCAGCGTGGTCAGAGCGGTCTTGATGCGCTGTAGGACGGCGTGCGGGGGTTGTTCTTCCACGCAGCCGTAAGTCGTCGCAAAGCCAGTGTTTAGGTGTCCCTCCGATTCGAGCCGCCGCAGCTGTTTGAGTATTACCGGAAGCTCCCGGCCAAGCTGCCAGGCTCCTGTCTGCAACGGGATCATCGGGACGACTCCGTGCACTAGGGGCATAGAGTGGGGCGTCCTGATGGCGAGGGTGGTGGTGCCGGGCTCGCAGGCTTGGCGCGGGTTGAGCTCCATCCAGTCGAGGGCTGTCCGGTTGCGTGCCGAGGAAACGCTGGGCCCGAAGGAGGCGAAGCGCTTCTGCCCCGCTTCAAACAGCCAACTAACGATCCGAGGCTCGTCCTGTATAGCTTTGGTGACGACGCGGAGTCGGCACTTGGGGCGCACGCTCCGACGAATAGCCTCAACGTTCAAGAGCAAGGGCTCGCGACGAACCGTTAACGTCGCCACGACTTCACCCGGCCCCGGTCAAAGTGGTTGAGCGGCGGACCCGCGGCCAGGCCGAACCATTGTCGTCGGGGTCCGCGTAGTCACTGACGAAAGGCGAACGCAATAGCCGCCGCTCTAGCGGCTGGAGTTGTGACTGTTCCACCGGAAGGCGGACGAAAGCTGGGTCCCTCCACGACACGTGGCCCGGACAATAGCTGTACACCAGCGCCAACCGCGCCGACTCACCACGCCAGCGTCGGGATCCATGAAGTAGGGTCTCGGTGAACAGGACTGCATCACCGGCCCGCAGCGCTGGGTTCACGCAATCGCGGTGCGTTGATGTGAAACTGATGTTCGATGGGCGGGGAAGGTGGTGACTGCCCGGTATGCACACGAAGCCGCCATCCCCTTCGGCCACGTCGGTGAGCGCGAAGACCACCTTGATGCACGAGAATTGGGGCCGATGTGTAGCGCCGCCGGACCAGAACGCGCCCTGACTGGCAAACATGCCCCCGTGGATCCCCTGGCGGGCCTGACTGCCGGGATCCATGCGTAGACCGAAGGCGTTGTCGAATCGAAACCACCGCCCGGTCAAGGCTTCGGCCAGCGCAAGAACACCGGGATGGGTCATCAGCCGGAGGTAGAGTTCCGACAGGTGAAGGAACGCGAATTTGCCCTCGCGAGGGGACACTGAGAGGCTCTGCAGAGGCGCCGCAATCGACTTGACCTCGGCAGACGAGAGAGATTCGCGAACGATGACGAAGCCCAGGCGGCCAAATGCGTAGGCAAGCTCCGCGACGTCAGCCGAGGGCAACTCCCGTCCCAGGGGCTGGCGGTGGCCCGGAGCCGCGACCATTGTCACGCAAACACCTCCAACCCGGCACTCGTTGTGTTCGGAGACTCCGATAGACCTGTATGGCCAGTCCCGTGGAGGAGGTTGTCCGCGGTCGTTGAGAGTTCCGTCATGCTTGATAAGGTTGTTGTTGGTAGTGAATCGAGTCGCTGAGCAACACCGAGTGATTCACGCGGGCCGGAGCGCAGCAACAAAAAGGCCCTCCGGTCACTTCGATTGTCGCGGGCGAGACGACGGATGTCAACGAGGAATTGGTCTATCAGTACGTGATCAGTGTCCTTCGGGAAACCGGCAGAAGGCTCCCAGGCAGGTTGTCGATATCGACGGTGCGCTCGCCGGTCCGGCGTGTCCTTGTTGAGCCGCGTATAAGCGAAATGAAATGAGCACAGCCGGCCGGCCGGCGTGCGCGGTCGTCGGGCAGCCGGGTGTGGATTGGGGCTGAGCACCGGAGAGCAAAGGTATCGGGGCGTAAGCTGGGCCCGAAACGCAGCGAGGAGGCACGGGAGACCAAAACCCGGGCGCGCAGAGACGCACCCGGGACGAAGCGCCGCGCATCCAGAGGCAGAGCCCAGAGCGTTCAGGGCACAGCCCAGAGCAGAAGGAGTTGTCCGGGCGGAGACCCACGCCGCGATGGTCGATCACCGTCAAGCTCGGCGGCGATGTCCTGGGGAGTGGTGACGAAATGAGTGACCCACATGGGCCCGCTGCTGCGCGCGCACACCGTGACATCGATGCGAAAGACGCGGGCCACCAGCGTCATCCACCACAGCCGAGACGGAGCAGCATCAGGCAGCTGAGCCTCGAGCAACGTGGTGGTGCTCAGCAGCTCGATCGCCATTCGCCTGCCGCCCGACAGCAAGCCATCCAACGTTCTCCACGAGCACACCGCGGTTCCGCGGTCTGCGAGCCACCGACCAGCTCCCCCTCGAGCGCGTGGTATCAACGAGCATGGGGGCAAACGCAATCAGACGTCGACGCGGCGGAATACGCCCCCGCTGGGTCATCATGCTCGCCGGACTAGCTTCGGCCGCCTGCGCCGATCCAAACAGCGGCGACCGTGACAGCGCCGCGACCACCCTCGCCTCGGGCCCGGACAGCACCACCTCGGCCACCACCACCCCAACCACAACCACCCCAACCACAGACGCGTCCGGCACCACAAGCACCGAGGCCACCACCGCCACCGATCCCGCCACCGGCCCTGACGCGATCTTCGACCTCGGGGCTCCCCCCGACCTGCCCGGGGGTGTCGAACCACCCACCTGCACGGTCATCGATGACATGGACGCCGTCGGCGATTGCAGCCAGACCGCCCCGCCCGACAGCTTCGAGCCCGACGTACAATGGGAGTGGCTGGGCGACGGCGCGGAGATCTACGTGGTCGTGACCCCGCTGGTGGCCAACCTGACCGACGACGACGACAACGACACGATCGACCTCTGCGACATCCCTGACATCGTGGTGGTGGCCTTCGCCACGCTCGGCGGCCCCGCCCATATCCACGTGCTCGACGGCGAGACGGGGACGCTGCACTACACCTTCCCCGACATCGTCGACTTCTCCGTGCGGTTAAGCGAAATGAAGTGGGAAAAAGCCGGGATTGAGGAGTACGGAGGGCGGCAAGAGATGGCGGCAGGGGCGCAGTAGAGCTGCAGGCGGGGGTCGAGCGAAGCCCAGCGGGTGAGAGGGGGGCATTTGCGGGGAAACCGCGCTGCAACAGGGGATGGCGACCGCATCGAGTGCAACTCTCAGGCTCGCCGCGACGGACGCGGTGCGAAAGGGACGCGCTGGTAAAGGGAGACTCAGGGGGCTGCGGGCGATGGCGAGAACAGCAGGAGTTGTCCGACAGGAGCGGCTCGCGGCGGCGGCCGAGCACCGCAGAGCTCGGCGGCAATCTCCTGCGGTGTGGTGACGGCCCGGGTGACGCGCATGGGCCCGCAGCACCGGGGGCAGACGGAGATGTCGACGCGAAAGACCCGGGCGATGAGCTTCATCCACGACAACCGAGAAGGGGCAGCGTCGCGGAGCTGAGCGTGGAGCAAGGTGGTGATGGCGGGGAGCTCGAGCTGGCCGCGAGGGATGAAGAGGGAGAGCTGCTTGGGCACGGGTTCGGGCTCGTCGGCACAAGGCACGACGGCACAGCGCAGGGCTTGGGCCCTGTCCGCCGACACCATCGAGATCTACGAACGCTCCGCCACCGCAGTGGCGGATGCCGTCATCGAAAACCCTGCGGAACTGCAGGCACTGGTCCCGTGTGTCTCCGACACGGCCAACGCCGCCTGCTACCGGGAAGTCGCGACGACCCTCGGACGCTGCACGACATGGGTGAAGACCTTGCCGACCCCGGCGGACCCCTCGCGCAGCAGTGGCGAACCCCGCCGCTTTGGGCCATCGGGCTGCTGGCCCAAGTGACCGGCGAGATGCGTCTGCTCCACGACGGGCGCGCCCGCAGCGGTTGCGTGGCACGGAGGAGAAGCGACCGCCTATCGCAACGCCTTCCTGGCGGTAGACGCCGAAGATCGCGACGCCGTCGTCGCGTTCATCGAGTCGCTGTAGTCCCAGCCGTTGGTGTAGGGCACGCGGCCGGGAGCCTGAGGCGTCATCACGCATCGGAGAACGCCGCGAGAACGCCCGTTAGAAGCCTGAAATCGGTGTTTCGTAGAATGCGACAGCGCTGTCGTATTTGAAATGCGTCAATCCTGGCGCGTCCGCGATCGCGATGCCGCCCTCAGTGCTCGTCTGCCCCGGCACGTTCCCGCAGGACGGTCCCGAGGGTGCTCAGGAGGCTCGCGACCGGCACCGGCTTGGTGATGGCTTCACGGGCCCCGAGCCCGATGAGTTCCTCGAGGTCCTGCGGCTGGGCGTGTCCGGTCAGCATGACGACGGGGGTCTTGGGGTGATTCGCGATCAGCTCCAGTAGGCACGCCTTGCCCCCCAGGCCGGGCATCCCCAGGTCGAGCAGGACCAGGTCGATCTCCTCCCCCCGCTCCTTCATCAGCGCCAGCGCTTCCTCGCCCGTCGCCGCCGTCGAGACCTCGTATCCATGACGCCGCAGCAGCCGAGACATGGCACGGCGGAGCAGCTTTTCGTCGTCCACGATCAACACCTCTTGACCCTCGCCCCGCATCGGCGAAGAGGGGCTCGACTCCGGGGGTTGGCGCACCACCCCGCCATGCTCGCCCCGGGGCAGCGCGACCACGAAGCGGGTCCCCTCCCCCGGGGTGCTCTCGCAGCCAACGACCCCGTCGTGCTCCTGCACGATCCCGTACACCACCGAGAGGCCTAGCCCGGTGCCCTCCCCGACCTCCTTGGTCGTGAAGAAGGGCTCGAAGATCCGATCGACGGTGGCCGCGTCCATGCCCGTCCCCGTGTCGCTGAACGTGAGCACCACCCACGGGCCCTCGAGGAGCCCTGGAAAACGGGCGCTCATCGCTTCGTCGGGCGCCTTGGTCTCGAGCTCGATGCGGATCTCCCCTCCTTCAGGCATCGCCGCCACAGCGTTGGTCGCGAGGTTCAGGACGATCTCACCCATCTGGCCACCATCGGCCGTGACGACCGCGGACTCGAAGGGAGGCCCGAGGGTGATGTGGACCATCCGAGGGACGGTGCGGCGCAGCAGCGCCACCTGGCGCTTCACGACCTCGGCCAGGTCGATGGCTTGCCGCTCCAGTGGCGCGTCGCGACCGTGGGCGAGGATCCGGTTGACCAGCTCGACCCCCTGGGAGCAGGTCGAGAGGATGGCTCGAAGGTCCGTCTCGAGCTCTTCCCGGGGACCGTCGGTGAGGCTGCCGAGGACGAGTTCGGTGTGGCTCATGACCAACGCGAGGAGGTTGTTGAACTCGTGGGCGATGCCACCTGCCAGGGTTCCGAGGGCCTCGAGGCGCCTCGCACGGAGCAGCTTCGCCTCCATCTCCCGCCGCAACTCGGCCGCGCGCTTCTCATCGGTGATCACGTGAAAGAACACCGTGACGCCAGCGCGCCGGGGGTAGACCTGCACGCGCAACCACTCGTCCTGACCACGAACCGTCACCTGCACGTCGAAGGTGTGCTCGGCGTGCTCGGCGTGAGCCTGCCGGACCCTTTCCTCGAACCCCGTGTCCCGCAGGGACGGAATCGCCTCGAAGAAGCGCGAGCCCTTCGCGCCGTCGGGCGAGGCGTCGAAGAGCTCAGCGGCCGCCTGGTTGACGAAGGTCAAGCTACCGTCCGCGTCCAGCGTCAGGAAGCCGTCGCTGATGCTCTCGAGCACCTCTTGCAGCCGCGAGGCCAGCTGCTCGGACGCCCGCTCGGCCATGACCGCTCGCGTGACGTCCCGGCCGACGGAGAGCACGGTGACCACCCGTCCGTCGGGGGACCGCTCGGGGGCGAGGCGAGACTCGAACACCCGGGTGCCCTCCTCGGACGGGTACTCGAAGACGATCGAGGACTCGACCCCGGTGCGGAACACCTCGAGGGTGACCTCGTCGAGGGTGTCGCAGAGCGCCTCGGGCATGCCGAGCTCCCGGTTGGTGCGTAAGAGGAAGGCATCGGGGCTGAGGCCGGTTGTCTTCGTCACGGTCCCGTTGACGTACAGGTGCCGCAGCTGATCGTCGAAGCGTGCGATGATGTCCGGCGCGTTCTCCACCAGGGTGCGGAACTCCTGCTCGCGCCTGAGGGCCTCCGTCTGGTCATAGAACGTGATGATGACCCCATCGATCTCGCCGTCCTCCTCCACGAAGGGAAAGGCGCTCATCTCGTACTGACGGGTGCCGCCGGAGACGATCTGTCTCCGGATCTCTCCACCCTCGAGGACCTCGGTGAGGACCTCGCCGAGGCCGCCCATGTCCAAATTGCTGGCCACCGAGGTGATCGCCTGTCCCCGCGCGGGCCGGACGAGGTGGAAGATGGTGGTCGCGGCGGTCGTGAAGTGCCGCACCCGGAGCTCCTGGTCCACCACCACCAGGGGGATGTCCATCCGGGTGAGGACGTTCTCGAGGCCGCTGTTGGCCTCCGATAGCTCGGATGACTTGAGCCGCAGCTCATCGGCGAGCGTCGAGAGCTCCTCGTTGGTCGCCTGCAGCTCCTCGTTGGCGGTCTCGAGCTCCTCATTCGAGGACTGGAGCTCCTCGTTGGCCGACTGGAGCTCCTCGTTGACGGACTCGAGCTCCTCGTTGGTGGTCTCGAGCTCCTCCGTCGTGCTCTGGAGGACCTCCCGGTTCGCGGCGAGGTCCTGCTCGAGCTCCACGATGTGCAGATCCCGGTCGTCCCACTCTTCCTCGTCCTCGGGCTCAGGCCGCGGGGTCGCTGCTTCGCTCACCTCGAACGCGATCAGCGTGAGGCCGTCGGCGGACATCTCTCCCGACACGGGGCTGAAGTGCAGGGTCAGGTGACACGCGGACCCGTCCTCATCGAGCCAGGGAAGCCGTCGGCTGACGACCGTCGTCTTCTCTCGAGTCGCCTTGTGGATGCCCGCCCGAAGGTTGACCCGGATGCGATCGGGGCAGAGCTCCAGGATGTTCAGGCCCGTATCCCCCTCGGGAAAGCGCAAGAATCGACCCGCACGTCCGACGACGTGCACCACCTCGTGCCGCCCATCGATGAGCACTGCCGAGGTGCCCATGAGCTGGGACGCAGCCTCGAGCGCGACCTCCCGCATCGAGGGCCTCGTCTTCGTGATGCTCTTGCTCGACGCGGCCCGCCTCCGTGCGGGCCCGAGGAAGACCGACGCCGAACCCGGCCGCCCTGGCAAGGCACGGAAGATCCGCCAGCGCTTCGACACTGGCTGGTAGAGGTTCGTGAAGGTTCCGATCGTCTCTGACCTGCCCAGGAACAGGTGACCTCCGGGGAGCAGCCCGTAGTGGAACAGGGGGATGAGTCGGCGCTGGAGCTCCGCGTTGAGATAGATGAGCAGGTTGCGACAGGAGATCAGGTCGAGCCGGGAGAAGGGTGGGTTTTGGATCACGTCCTGCTTGGCGAAGGTGAGCCGCTCCCGCAGGGACTTGACCGCCTGAAAGCCGCCCTCCTTGCGCCGGAAGAAGCGCTGGACGAGGTCCTGATCGACGTTGACGAGGCTGGCCTCGGGATACAGCCCTCGGCGGGCGTGGGCGATGGCGTCCGGGTCGATGTCGGTGCCGAAGACGCACAGGTTCGTGCTCTCGAAGCGGTCTCCGAGGGCCCGCGCGAACAGCAGGGCGATGGAGTACGCCTCCTCACCAGTCGCGCAGCCGGGAACCCAGACCCGGATGCTGGCGCCCTCGCCTTTGTCCTCGGCGATCTTCCGGATGACCGCGTCCAGAGCCTCAAACGCCTCTTCGTCGCGGAAGAAGCTGGTCACACAGATCAGGAGGTCCTTGGTGAGGGCGTCGAGCTCGGCCGGGTGCTCCTGGACGTAGGCGACGTACCCTTCGATGTTGGTGAGGCGATGCAGGGTCAGGCGTCGCGCCAGCCGTCGATCGAGGGTGGCGGTCTTGTAGCCGGAGAAGTCCGCCCCGTTGCGCTCTTGGACGAGGCGCAGCAGGCGACTCATGGCGTCCGGCTCGGTCGCCACCACTCGGGACAACACGGGAGTGGTGACCAGCCGCAGGAGCTCAGCTCCCATCTCCTCGACATCCAGCACCAGGTCCACGCAGCCCGTGTTGATGCTCGACCGGGGCATGGCGTCGTACTTGGCGCTGTCGGGGTTTTGGGCAAGCGTGATGCCGCCGACACCCTTGATGGCCCGGATTCCGTCAGCCCCATCGGACCCGGTGCCCGAGATGATGATCCCCGCCGCCTGCTCTCCGAGAGCCTCGGCGATGGACCTCAAGAAGAGGTCGACCGAGGGCTTGGGGCCGACGCCGCTGCGGGGACAGAGCTTCAGCACTCGCCCCTGAAGCACCACGTCTTGGCCCGATGGGGTGATCAGGATCTGACCCGGCGTCAGCGCGGCCCCATCGAACACCTGGCTCACCGGCATCTGCGAGGAGGACTCGAGCAGCGAAGTCAGGATGCTCTCGTGCTTCGGGTCGAGGTGCTGGACCACCACGTAGACGAGGTTGTCCGTGGCGGGCAGCGTGGGGAGCAGCTGCCGGAGGGCCTCCAGACCACCTGCCGAGGCACCGATACCGACCACGAAGAGCCCGGGGCTGTCCGGGAAGTACGGACGCGCCGCACCGCCATCGTCCGCGCTGTCGTCGGTCTCCCCCGTCATGCGCGTCGAATCTCGCTGATTCCCTGCCCCGCCGCAAACGCCGATCAAGTGAAGTCGACATCGAGGGTCAGGGCCTCGCTGTCGGTGGTCACGGTCACCCGCCGATGGAAGCCTGCGCATCCCATCGTGATCGGGCAATCGGTCTCTTCGCAAGGTCTCGCTGAATGTCGGCCATCACTGAGAGTCGGTCTCGCCGTCGACCGATGTTCTTTAATCCCGGGTCGTTTTTTTCCCACCTGCAGCTGCGTCGATCACGTCGATGTATGATCTGAGGGGAAAATACGCCGCGACAGGGGACCGCGGAGGCACGGAGTCCAAGTCACAGGCACGTCGAGACGAACTCGTAGGCCATCAGCTCGTGGAACTCGGGGGTGTAGCGCTTGGTTTCCGAGGCTCGCGCTTTGCGCTCCGCAGCGCTCGTCCGCACGCTCGATCCACGCGGTACTCTCCGCGGCGGTGCGTGGACGCGAAACGCTGCTGACCAACGACAAGCTGACCCTCTGGCATCTGCCGGACGCCGGCCTGCTCTGGCACGAGATCCATGAATGGGTCTGCGGCAAGCCCTACCAAGAGATGCTGGAGGTGGGTCTGGACTGCCTACGCAAACGCGGCCTCACCAAGTGGCTCTCTGACAATCGAAACAACAACGCCCTACCGCCCGAGGACGAGCAGTGGATCCACCACGACTGGTTCCCGCGCACGCTCGGGGCCGGCTGGCGCTTCTGGGCGGTCGTTCCTCCGGTCAAGGTCTTCGGCGAGAAGAACATGCGCCGCTACGCCGCCCGCTACGAGACCTTCGGGCTGGCCGTCAAGCTGTTCCCCGAGCCGGCCGAGGCCCGGCACTGGCTCGAACGCCAGTAGGCAGTAGGCAGCGATGCGGAGCCGAGCCGAGCCGAGCCGAGGACATCCGCCGTGATCGCGCGACTCCTACGAGGTGTGGGAACGCTGCGAAGACCGCGAGGATCGCGTAGGATCGGGGTGATGCGATGGTCCGCACTCGCTGCGCTCGCCTGCGGCTCGCTCGCCGCTGCGGTGGGTCTCGCGTGCCAAGCAAGCAGAGACGTTCTTCGTCTGTGACGGGGTTGACGATTGCGGTGGGGAGGGCGCGTGCGAGCCCAACGGTGCCTGCAGCTTTCCCGACGTCGCCTGCCCGTCGGGTCGCCGGTTTGGCGAGGCCAGCGTTCCGCCGTTTGCCGGGACGTGCACCGACGAGACCGAGATGACGGGCACGACGAGTTCGATGGCCGGTACCGCGTCGAGCGTCGGTACGAGCGCCACCAGCTCAACGAGTTCCACATCCGGGGACGAAAGCTCGACCGCACCATCGACGACGGGGCAGAGCAGTCCCGAGGGATGGTGGGACAGCGAGTGGTCCTATCGCCGGCGGGTGTCGATCACGGCGGATGGTTCCGCAGCGCTGAGCGAGGTCCCGATCGCCGTGCGCCTCGGGCCGGGGCGAATCGAGTATGAGCTGATGCAGGCAGATGCCGAGGATCTTCGTTTCGTCTCGGCACAGGGCGACGTCCTCCCGCTGGAGATCGAGAGCTGGGACCCGACCGGCGCCTCGATGACGTGGACGACGCTCGACCTCTCGGGCAGCACCGATGACCATTTCTGGATGTACTACGGGAACCCGGTGGCCCAGAGCCCGCAGCAGCTCACCGGGGTCTGGTCCGACGTCCATGCAGCCGTGTGGCATCTGGCGGCGGGCATACGAGACTCTTCGGTAAACGGGCAAGACGCCACCGCGGTCGGCGAGTTCGCTATTACGCCGGGACAGCTCTTCGAGGGCGCCGAGTTGTTGACCCGGAACTCGCACCTGGCCATCCCGGCCTCACCGGCTGTCGACGATCTGTTCGCCAGCGGGGCCACGATCTCGGCCTGGATCCGTCCGTGGGGCTGGGGGCACAACAGCTACGGTCGCATCCTGGACAAAGGGTCCTCCGACGCATGGTCGTTCTATCTTTCAGCCCAGGGACAGCTGTCGCTTGGGCTGAACTTCGTCGGCGGGGGCGAACCGACGCTGTGGAGGACCGTCCCCGACGTGATCGAGCTCGCGACGTGGTCTTACGTTGCGGCGACCTTCGACGTCGAAGCCAAGGACGTGCCCGCGCGCCTGTATCTCAACGGGGTGGAGCTGGAACTGGAGATTTCTTCCACGGTGCCGCCGCGTAGCCTCGTGACCGACGTCGATCTTCCGCTCGCGATTGGAAACCGCACCAACCACACCCGGCAGTTCGAGGGGATTCTCGACGAAGTCCGACTGGAGAGAACCGTTCGCACACCGGAGTGGCTCCTCGTGCAGCACCAATCGGGGCGCGACACGCTGCTGCAGTTCGGTCCGCGGGAGGAGCACGAATGACGCGGCGGTTCGCGGTTCTCGTCGCGCTGGGCGTTGGCTGCGGGACAGGTGACGCATCGACGTCGAGCACGACCGACACCGACACCGACACCGACACCGACACTGCAGCGACCGCGACCGTGACCGTGACATCGGCGGGCACCGATCCGTGGGAGACGACGAGCACCCGAGGTTCGGGAGGGCCCTCATCGGGGTCGGAGACCAGCTCGACAGGGACCTCGACGGGAGCGCCGGGCAGCAGCACCACGGAGGATCCGCCCGACGCGCTATGCACCGATGGCGTGGTCGATCGCGCCGAACAGTGCGACGACGGAAACCTCATCGACCACGACCTATGCAGCAACAGCTGTGCGCTCGCCCAGTGCGGCGACGGAGTCCTCCAGGATGGCGAAGCCTGTGACGACGCCAACGACGACCAGAGCGACAGCTGCGTGATGTGTGCGCTTGCCTTCTGCGGAGATGGGTTCCTGGGCGTAGACGAGGTCTGCGACGACGGCAACAGCAGCAACGCCGACGCATGCGTGGCCGGCTGCGTCCCCGCGAGCTGCGGCGACGGCTTCGCGCGAGACGAAGTGGAAGAATGCGACGGCGAAGACTTGAACGGCATGACCTGTCAAGACCTGGACTTCGCGGCCGGCATATTGGCCTGCGCTGACGACTGCGTCCTGGATGCTCAAGGGTGCTGCGAAGTGCCCCCGTGCTGAGCCGGGAAGCCCTCCCCGATGCTCGGGGCGGACGACATCGTCCTGCGAGTCGGCAAGCGGTCCAAGAAGTGCCACGCGACCGCGGGCGTCGCCGCGCCGAGCACGAAGCGTGATGTCGCGGGCCGGTTCGTCGACGAAGTGACGCTCGACGCGCTGGCCGAGGTCGTCGCACGACTGGCCGCCGCTGAGGTGGACGGGGCGCGTCGGGACGCGTTGTGGTCCGAGACGCTCGACCGACTCGGCATTCCACGGGACAAGCGTCGCGCGGACCTCCCGAGGTGAGGTGCGCACGAGCGTTGGCGTTGGTGCGTGCTGTGGCACCATGTTGCGCGTGAAGGTCATCGGCGCCGGATTGTCCAGAACGGGCACGATGTCGATGCGTGCCGCCCTGGAGCGCTTGCTGGGCGGGCGATGCCACCACATGGAGGAGGTCGCCAAGGCTCCCGGCCAGCTCGAGCACTGGCACGGCTGGGCGGTCGAGGGCCGCCCGTTGGATCTGCCTGCGATGTACGCCGACTACGTCGCCTGCGTCGATGCGCCCTCGTGCTTCTTGTGGCGCGAGTTGATGGCGCTGTACCCGGACGCGAAGGTGGTGCTGACGGTCCGGGACCCGCAGCGCTGGTTCGCCAGCTTCGCGGCGCTGTATCGAACGACGCAGTGGGCTCGTCCGCTGGGGCTGGTGTCCAAGCGGATCCGACACTTCATCGATCTGTCGGACGCGCTCATCGAGCGCGAGCTCGGCGAGGTCGAGCGCGACGCCAACATCGCGTCGTTCGAACGGCACAACGACGCCGTACGGGCCGCCGTCCCGGCGGACAAGCTGCTGGTCTTCGATGTCGCCCAGGGCTGGGCACCCCTTTGCGCGTTCCTCGACGTTCCGGTCCCTGCCGCGCCCTTTCCCCACCTCAACGAGGGCGTCTCCACGATCCGCGACAAGTTCAGCGAGTTCGCCCGGTCGTGGGGGTGAACGTTGACCGGGCGAGCCGAAGCCCCACGCCCTCGATCACCCCCTCCCTCGGACCCGCTGCATCCGCTGCTCGGTCGCCTCGATCGCCGCGATCGCCTCGGTCGCCTCGATCGCCTCGATCGCCCGCGGGGGTGATCGCCGGGCCGCGAAGCTTCACGGCGGCGGCCCGCAGGAGCATGCGTCCGTGGGCTCCCCCTGGTTTCCGCACGCGTCGACGTTGAGGCCCACCGAGGCGTCCACCACGTCGGCGACCGCAGCGGGATCGAGCTCCGCGTTCCGCCACAGCGTCAGCAGACCGAGCGCCCCGCCTCGCTCGGCGAAGGCCTCGAGCCCACTGAGGCTGCGGAGCATCGGCGCGTCGTAGATCTGAACGTGCACCACCGCGAGCAGGGACTGCAGGCCGTCGAAGTCCTCAAGCAGGGGCTCCCCGGTCGCGTGGGTCCCATCGTAGAAGCAGTCTCCGATGGCGATGGTGTCGACGGCTTGTAGCTGCGAGAGGCCCAGGCTGGTGATGCGGTTGCCCCCCAGCCGGATCACTGCGACGAACCGCAAGGCCGTGAGGCCCTCGAGACTCTCGAGGTCGGCGTTGTTGGTCACCCACAGCACGTCACCGATCTCTGCGAGCCGGTCGAGCCCGGCGAGGCTGTGCAGCCCTTGGGTCCGCTGGATCAACAGAGACCCGCGGATCGTCTCGAGACAGCCGAGGCCCTCAAGGCACGTGACGTCGCCGGTGATCGTCACGTTTCCCTGGACCTCCCGCAGCCGACTCAACGCCTCGTTGTCCGCCTGCCCCTCGAGCACGAGATCCCCGGCGTGGACCTCGGTGCACGGTGACGGCTCGCCGCTGCTCTCGCCCAGCGGTCCGCTCGACGAGCTCTCGACGGGCAGCACTGCGCCCGAGGAGTCCGATCCGGTTGCGGTTGCGGCCGATCCGGTTGCGGTTGCGGCTGATTCGGTCGCCCCCGCGCCCGCGCCCGCGCCGGAACCTTCGCCCCCACAACCGAGGGCCAAACACAAAACCACAAAGAGGCAAACACGCACGAGCTGCTACGATGATGGCACGTGGGTGGGAGCTGGAGCTGGAGCTGGAGCCGAGCGATGTCGCTCGTTGCGTTGCTGTCGGCGGCCGGATGCGGCCCCGAGCCCGAAGCGACCGAGGGAGTCTCGGACGGCTCCGTGGACAACGGTTCGGGCGAAGGCGGCCTCGGGCCCGCCCAAGAAGAGGGTGAGCCCTGCGAACCGGTGCTCGGCTGCGCCACCGACCTGTTCTGCGACGAGGGCGCGTGCGCGGCATGTGGCACCGACACCCCGGCGCCGGGCAAGCTGTGTTTCGGTCCGCCCACCTGGGTCGCCGAACGTTCGGGCCGGCTCGAGATCGCACACCTGCCCACGCAGGACGCGGTGTTCGTCGACAATCGCGAGGTCCACGTTCGCCTGCTGCTGCGCGATGGCGCCGGCTCGCTTCGTGAGCAGTGGTTCGGCATGGCTGCAGAGCGCACCGAAGGCATGCTCCTGGACCTCGACGGAGACGGCTTCGACGAGTTTGCATACTGCTACGCCTACGCGAGCCACAGCTGCCGAGTGCTCTCCTTCGAGGTCGAGATGGATGCGTGGGTCCCGTTCGCGTCGGTCCCAGCCACCGACTCCGAGATCGACGGCATCTCGCCGCATGGCGGCTTTCCCGGCCGCATCTTCAGCGCCGACCCCTCCCACGACCGCTGGAGCAGCTGGTTGCTCTACCCCGGCGGCGCCGTACGGGGCGCGCCGCTGCCGGTCTATCCCACGGACGCGATGCGCTCGGGAGACTTCGACGCCGACGGGGTCCCAGACCTGGCCGCGCCCGTGGGCGACAGCCTGGTCGTGCTCGGACTGGACGCGGCGGGCGTCGGCTACGACGTGGTGGCGACGGTCGCGATCCCGCTGGACACCACGCTCGTCGCGGTGGCCGACCTCGACGGCGACGGGCGGGACGAGGTGTTGCTCGGAACCCCCGCGGCCGACCTGCTGATCGCGCGACGGGCAACGAGCGGTGGGCTGACGCTCAGCCCGCCCATCCCCCTCGTCGAGCAGCCCGACAGGATCGCGATCGGCGATCTCGATGGGGACGGTCGCCTCGACCTCGCGCTCCCCGACGCCACCGTCCCTCCCGCTGAAGATGAGCCCCCCGCGTTCGACCGCGTCCTGGTGCTCGCGCAGACCGAGCCCGGGTTGTTCGAGCGCCTGTTCGTTCGAGCTCCCGGGCCCCTGCGCTCGCTCGCGATCTTCGATGTGGATCGAGACGGGCACGAAGACCTGCTCGTGGGCGGGCCCGAAGGCATCCACCAGCTGCTCGCCAACCCGTAGCGCGCCGCTGCGTCAGGGCACGACGCAGCCCAGCTCGTACAAGAAGCTGCTGACGCTGACGCTCAGCGCCCACAGACGCGCGCCGTCGGATGCGATCGCCACACCTCGTGCGTACTGCGGGAGGAGGACCTCCCCCACCAGGTCACCGGCTGGACTGAGCGCGGAGACCAGCGTGAGCACCTGCCCACCGCTCGCCGCGCCACCCACAGCCAACCATCCTCCGGGGCGCGCAAAGACCCCATCGAGGTCGTAGTTGTAGACCGACCATACGCGGGTCTCGACGATGGGCGGCAGAGCCGTCAGCGGTTCGAGGATCTCCCCGGCTGGGCCGACACGCATCCGGCCCATCGAGAAGCCCCAGCCGCCGACATAGACCGTAAAGGACCCGTCGGGCTCGGCGACGACACGCGCATCCAGAGAGGCGAGCGGGTCTCCGGGCTCGGCGGACGGTGGGAGGGGCGTCGCGGTCGGCTGCGCGATGGGGCTACCGTCGAGCTCCAGCGGCTGCGTGACGATTTCGAGCTGTCGATCGATGCGCACCATCGCCACCATGGCCGAGCCGGGGCCCGCGGCCACCGAGACGCTCGGGCCCGACCCAGGGTCGCCGGCGTCGAAGAGCTCGAACACCGCGCCGTCTGCCTGCGGGCTGGCTCCACCCACCCGGACGCAGCTCGAGCCGTCGTCGCACCCACCGGTCGGGTCGAGCCAAGCGACCAGGGCGCTGGAATCCGAGACCCACGCAGCCCTCGGGGGCAAGAAGCAGCCCGGGTCCCCGGGAGGCACGCTCGAGGGGGACAGCGACTCTCCCACCGCGTCGACGAACGTCCAGCCGGGGACGCGATCGTTGCAGTGGGTCACCAGCACGGCGGTGGTGCCCGGAAACCAACGCCCCCCGGCCCAGGCCCCCTCGACGCGCCGAGGGGATTCGAGGGCAGCACCCTCGAAGTCGAGCGGCATGCCGTAGCCCAGAGGCTCGGGGTCATCGCGGTCTTCGGCCACCAAGAAGCTGGCCCACAGGCCCTCGGGACCCACGGCGAGACCCGGTGCGGACAGTTCACCTCGTGGTTCGAGCTCCGACAGCGCTCGGTGGAGCGAATGCGAGGCCACGATGCCAAACTGCCCGCCGGCTGCGGCACATGCTTCGTCCGACGTGCCCGGCTCGGTGTCCGCCGCACTCCCAGACTCGCCGCCCTCGGAGCCCGGCTCGGTGTCCTCGGCGAGTCCGTCCACGTCGGGCTGTTCGCAGCTGACGGCGAAGCACGAACCCATCACCACCCGCAGGGCCGTCGCGGCGAAGGTTCCCGTCAGCTTCGGCAGTGCAGGCATCCCGTCTTCACCGTAGCAGAGTCGCCCGCGTCCGACCCCTGGCATGATCACCGCGTGCCGCATCGACTCGAGAGGATCGTCCGGCTCGCCGAGACATGGGTGCGTCGCCCCCCCCACCCCGATGCGGGTGGCTACGGTGAGGCTCACGGCCGCCGGCGGTTCGACAACCACCCCGCCAGCATCGGTCGCACGACGAGCGCGACGACGTCGATCGCGGCGTGCACGAGCATCGGCCGCAGCAGCGAGCCGCTGTCGAGGTACAGCCAGGTGAACATCGCCCCCATCGCCATGGTCCCCAGGACGCCCTTGTAGCCCTGGTAGACGTGCGCGAGTCCGAAGGCCACGCATCCGAGCACGAGCCCTGCGATCGCAGAACCGGTGACGGTGGCGACGAGCAGCGGGAGCGCGAGGCGGAAGAACAGCTCCTCCGAGAACCCGGCGTTGAGGCACAGCGGCAGCGACGCGAGCCGCTCGGCGCGGTCGCGGGGGATGAGCGGCTCCAAGTCGCCGAGGAGCACCGCGCGGGTGCGACGGAACCGCAGGACCTGCAGCGCGGCGAACATGACGGTGCCCAGGCAAGCGCCGACCACGAACCCTGCGTACGCGTCAGCGTCCTCCTGCAGCGTATCGGCGTCGAGCGACGGGGCCAGCGCGGCGAACTCCGGCGGCAATCCGGCGATGTCGCCGAGGCGACCGAGCGCCGCCAGCACGATGAGCGCCGCACCGGTGAGCGCGACAAACCCCTGCCACGTCCACCGCAGGTAGAACGCGCGGCGTCCCGCGCTGGTGGTCTCGCGCTTGAACGCGGCGTACTGGCGCAGGTCGTGGCGGATCCACGCGCCGAGGGCGATTGGCATGGCGAGCAACAGTAGGGTGGCGAGCATGGGCGCGAGGATTCCTCTCGGCCCGCGCGTGCGGGCCGGTGACGGGTGGTATGGCGATCGTCCGGCGACGATCTGCTCTAAGCTCTACGACGATCGGCTCTACGCAGACGAGCTGTGGGGGACGAGCACGCGGGCTGGTCCGCCGCGCACGCTGCGTTCGGCCGGCGAGGCCAGGGCGCCGGCGAGGCGCTGCAGCTCGATGACGTGGGCCTCGAACGCGCGGCGCCCCTTGGCCGTGAACGCAACCCACGTGCGTATGCGTCCGCCGCTCTTCGCCTTGCGCAGGCGCACGTAGCCGGCCTCGTCGAGCGCGCGCAGGTGCTTGGACAGCACCGAGTCGCTGACCTCGAGGGCGTCGCGCAGCGTGGCGAACTCGACCTCGTCGGCGGTCGCCATGATGGCGCAGGCCTGCAGCCGCGCGGGCGGATGCAGCACCGAGTCGAACTTGGGCACAGGTGAGCTCATCGCCGCAGCTCCGCGCGGTAGACGAGCACCCATAGCCAGTCGGCCGCGGCCGCGATCACGAACATCGCGAGGCCGGCCACGAGCGGTGCGACATGGATGCCTTCGGTGGCGTCGAGATCAATGGTGCCGATCGTGAGCCCCACGAAGACGACGAGCAACGTCGCGCTGACCCACCGCGTGGGCCCGGCGCGCCAGCCGTTGATGAATCGACCGGTCAAGCGCCGAGACCAGCGGATCATCGCCGCCAGCGCAACAAGCACCGCGACCAGCACGCCGATCCGCCATGGCAACGGCAGGCCCTGCGCCGCGAGCAACGCCCCGAACATGCCGCCCACCGCCAGGTGATAAGATGTCGGCAGCGCGTAGTCGCCGACGCGTCGACGGGCGACCTGGATCTGCCGCAGCGCCCGGACGGCGTCGGCCCGGGAGACGGGGGTGGCGTCTTCACTTTCCAACTTGGAAACAAAGTTATCATGACTTTCCAAGTCGTCAAGTCGCGGTCGCACATCGGCCCTGTGGCACATCGGCCCTGTGGTTTCGCGCGACGAGAGGCCGGTGCCGAAGGCGTGTACCGAGAGCGGTCTCTAACCGCGGACGAACGACCGAGCTCTCGACCGGGCGCTCGCGTTCTACGGGGCGAAGGCTGAACGGTTCGCATTCGTGGTCGAGCTGGTGCAGCGCGCCTGACTCGGGCGAATCAGAGGTCACGATTCGCATCTGAGCGCGTCGTGCTTTGGGTATGCTTCGGGGAAGCTCATGTTGCCCCTCTTGCTCGCTCTGGGTCTCGTCAGCCCCACCCACGAGCCCCTGTCGGTCGTCGGTGGTGAGCCCGCGCCGGAGGTTGCCTTCGAGGCGATCATCAACTTCGAGAACAGCTTCTCGAGGACCAGCTGCACCGGTACCCTGGTTCGGCCCGACCTCGTCCTGACCGCGGGGCACTGCATCCGCGCCGGCACGACGGTTCCGTCGTTGCGGGTGTTCCGCCCGCTGAGTCTGGGCGGCGGGGCCGTCGGGGTGGCGTCGTTTGGCGCCCACCCGGACATGTGCCTCGATTGCAGCACCGATGAGTTTGACTTCGGCTACCTCCGCCTGGCGGAGCCGCTGGATGTCCCGCCACTGGAGATCATCACCGACCAGGAGGCCTGGGATGTGCTGGTACCCGACCGTGGGACGGTCACGGTGGTCGGCTGGGGAGACGTACCCGAGCGCGGAGGGCTGGGGGGTCAGCGGTGGCGCGTCGAGGTACCGATCCGGCGCTTCACCGAGACCGGCTTCGAGTTCATCGCAGGGGGAGAGGGCAAGGACAGCTGCGCCGGAGACTCTGGCGGTCCCGCGCTGGTCCCCGGAGACGACGGCGCGTGGAAGATCGTCGGCATCACCTCTCGCGGACCAGAGCCCTGCGGCCAGGGGGGCTACTACGGCGTGCCCTACCACGCGATGGCGTGGCTCTCCGAGGAGGTCTCGGACCCGACGCTGTGCGGAGCGGACTGCGGATCCTGCGACTGCCTCGACACGCGCGCTCCGGCCGAAGAGGGGTGCTGCTCCACCGGCCAACCGGTGGGGATCCCGTGGCTGCTGTTCGTCCTGCTCTGGCTACGCTCGCGACGTCCGGCGCGAAACGAACACCAAGCCCGCCGTCCTTCCGCCCCCCACACTTGAGCGCTTCGCGTGCGGCACGGTGAACCCTACTGCGCGTAGTACGGAGCCCCTGCATCGATCCACTCACCAAACCGGTCCGTGTCCTCGACCGGGAACTGAGCACCGAACTCGTTGGTGATCTGCAGGTAGGTCTGGCTGGCGTTGCGATCGCCGGGCTCGACGAGCAGGAGTCCGGAGTTGGCGGTGAGGCCGTCGACGGCGAGGCGGACTTCGTCGTAGCTGAGGTTCGCATCGGGGAGGATGAGCACGCCGTTGGCGTCGTTGGCATGGCACGCCACGCAGTTGCCGAGCATGAAGTCGGCAACCCAGACAAACTCTTCGTCGAAGGCTTGCTCGCCGGTGGTGCTTCCGCCCGAGCCGCTCTCGTCCTCGCCGGTGCGTGGAGCTGTGCGCTTCGCAGCCTGGCTTCACGCAAGGGCCCCGGACGCATTCCGGCTCACCGGCATGCACGTCTGCGATGACTCCGAGACGACCGATGCGCTGACCTCGAGTGAGGCGTGGATCGACGTCGAGCAGGCCCGCAGCGCGTTCGACACCGTCGAGCTCGTCGCAGGAGATTCCGTGGAGGCGTCGCTTTGCGCCGAGGCGGCGAAGCGCGGAGTCGACGGGCTCATCGTTGGGCGGCCGGGCACCATCGAGGGGTGGTCGCCCATCTCGCTGGGTCGAACCATCCGACGACTCCTTCGCTCGACGCCAGTCCCCACGCTCGTCGTCCCCCCCGACGTCGATGTGCGCAATGCGGGGCGCACGATCGTGGTCGCGGTCAATCCGCGGGATGAAAGCTTGAGTGCGGTCCGATTCGCCTCGCGGTTGGCGACACAGTTCGACCTGGAGCCCATCCTGTTCCAGGTCTCGCACGCGTCGACGTACCGCATGACCGGTGTGACCGAGGCCGCTCTCACGCACTCGGTTCCGCTGGCCGACGCTGAGCGCAGAGAGAAATCGGCTTCCGACGCAATGGCCGAGTGGACCGAACGCCACGGGTTTGGGGCGCTGCGACGCGTGACCACTCCAGGACGCTCGGTCGTCGCCACCGTCTCCCAGGGCGCGCGCGAGCTGGGAGCGGCGCTCATTGTCACCGGCTCTCGGCAGCTCTCGCTCTCGGAGAGAATCCTCCAGTCGAGCGTGGGCTCGGGACTCGCCGCCTACGCGGGGCGCCCCGTGCTGATCGTCCCTCCCGAGGACTGACCTTCCCGAGGGCTGACCTTCCCGAGGGCTGACCTTCCGAGGACTGACCTTCCCGAGGACTGATCCCTTCATGGGCAGGGCTCGGCGAGGCAGCGACTTCACCCGCGCGGGAGGTTTCACCCGAGCAGCAGGTCCGGCGCACACCAACCAGCGCGGCGCATGGTAGACTCGCGAACAGAGGGCGTGATGATGGCGAAGCTCGTGATCAACTCGGGCCCCAACCTGCCCCCCGAGCTCATCGATCGCTACGCACTCGAGGTGCTCCCCGTTCGCGTGGTCGCCGGTGGGAGCGAGCACGAGATCGCGGACGTCGGACACGAGGACGTCGACGGCTGGGTTCGCACGGACAAAGAGTTCCCGTTCCTGCTCAGCACGTCGGCCGCAGAGTTCGCGTCGGCCTTCATGCGGCTGGGCCAGCGCACCCCCGAGCTCCTGGTGCTGATGACGTCCCAGAAGCTCATGCAGTCGTTCGACTCCGCGAACGTGGCCATCCGAAGGCTGGCAACGCACCCCAAAGGCCGCGAGATCTCGGTGAACCTCGTGGATACGCGATCGACCGACGTGGCCGCCGGGCTCGCGGTCATCTACGCCGCCGAGGCGGTCGCCGCTCATCATCCCACGCACGACGTGGCCAAGTGGATCGAAGCTTTCGCCGGCCAGACCACGTCCGTGTTCGCGGTGCGCACTCTGGACAACATCACCAAGGGAGGGCGGGCCAGCTTCCTCAAGAGCTGGATCGCGAACCTGCTGGGCGTTCGACCGCTGCTCTCCTTCGTCGACGGCGCGATCGCCTCGGTGGGCCGATACTCGAGCAACGAGGATCCGGTCGAGGCGCTGCTGCGCTGGCTCGAAGAGAACATCGGCTTCGACACCCGCCGTCCGGTCTGGGTCGCGGTTGCGCACGGGGGCTGCCCGGACGATGCCCAGCGGCTCCTCGAGCGTCTCCAAGAAGTCCTGGACGTACGCTTCAGCTTCATCCGCCCGCTGGTGCCCAGCGTCTACCTGCACGGCGGCCCGGGCTCGTTGATCGCCTCGATCACCTCGCTGGCCGAGCTGCCCTGGTCCCCGCCGACCCCAAGTCCGTAAGCGCGAGAACCCAGCAGCCGTATCGGCGCGAGGAATTGCTAGCAGCTAGTCGTTAGCAGCTAGCCGTTAGCAGCTAGCCGTTAGCAGCTAGCCGCCGTGCCGTCGTTGCAGGATGTCGTTGGTGGTTCCGCCTGCCGTCGATCCGTCTCCACGATCATGGAGGTAGTCGAACAGCGACTCGACCTCGACTTCGACGGTCGCACCCCGCTGCAGGCCAGCGATCTCGCGCGGCTCATTCTGCAAGATGCCCTTCATCTTCGCCCCGTTCCACTGGGTAACCTCAACCCACATCCACTCGAGCCCACCGCCGTCGGTCGTGAACGGAGCCTTCACCGATAGATGTTCAAGATCCGGGATACCGCGCGCGAAGCGTTCCTCAAGCTTGGCCAAGTCCGCCTTGGCCTTGGCCGAGGCGGCGAGCAGCTCGGCATCCTCGGAATCCGCGTCGATGATCTTGCCCTGGACCGGCCCGTAGATGCTCTCAAGCAGCTGAGATGCGCGTCACCCCGGCCGGCGTCAGCCGCGGGACATAGCTCTTGGCTTCGGGGTCCCAGTCGGTGCGCACGCGATACAGCGGCAGCCCGGAGCCGCGTGCGTCGTCGAGGTCTTCGGGGTCCCGCTCTTGAAACACGCTCACCTCGCCGGATGGAAGGAGCAGCGCGTAGAGCGGCCGCGTGCGCCGGCGCGTGCGCCCCTTGTCGTCGTAAAAGTCGGGCTCCTCTTCGAGGTACAGCAACGCGAGGGTTTCGAGCACGACCCGGGTCTCGGAGTCTGGCAGGAGCTGCTGGCAGGAGGCGCGGACCCGATTGAGGGCGTGGATCCGGCTGTCGATCGGGAGCCGAGGCCGCCGCCGATCACCAGCTCGGCGCCGACCAGGATCAGCGCGCTGGACAGCGTCAGCCCGGTCACGATCGCCGCGGCGAGCAAGCCGAGCGAGAACAAGCCGCACACGATGCTGTAAGTCAGCGGGAGACCGATCTCCCGCCTTGGGCGGTGCACGATCGTCTTGCCGACGATGTCTCGCGGCCGGGTAAACCCGCGGTCGAGGTCAAAGCTGGCGTCCTCGCGCATGGGACATGGTCTTTATCAAGCAATCGAGCGGATAAGAAGTTGCTTCTCGCCCGCCTCGACGTCTTGGGCCGCCACGGCCTGCACCGGCGTTGATGCCCGACTCCGATCTCGACCCACGCTGCAGGACCGACGAGGAAGAGCTTGCTTTGCCGGTTTGCCTCCTTCACCGTTTTAGGGAGGGACGAGACGAGCATGACCGGAACAGAAGAGGACACTTCGGTTCAGGAGAATCAGAGCGACGCTGCCGCCCGCCGTGCGCAAGGTGAGTTCGTGCGCGGCGTCAGCGGCTTTCGGCACGCCATCGGCGACCCAGACTTCCCGGCCGAGCCCAATCGATATCACCTCTTCGTCGCGCTCAACTGCCCTTGGTGCCACCGGGTTACGCTGGCCCGCGGCATCCTGGGCTTGCGCGACACCATCACCATGGACGTGGCCTTTCCCAACCGCACGGATGAGCAAGACCCCGCAGGCCCGAATCTTTGGGAGTTCAGTCCCGACCGCATCGCAACCTTGATCGACGCGCCGCTACCGGAATGCAGCCTCGAGACCGGGACGGGCCGTGGCTACCGTTTGGCCAAGGACATCTACCGCGCCGAAGGGTCCGAAGAACAATCGTTGCCGATCCTCTACGACAAGCGGGCGGGTCGCATCGTGAACAACGAGAGCGCAGAGATTGTTCGCATGCTGAATGCCGCTGCCGCGCCGCTTGGCAGCACGCTGTCACAAAGCAGCCGTCCCGATCTCTACCCGAGCTCTGCCGCGCTGCGCACCGAGATCGACGGGCTCAACGAGTTCATCTATACCGCCATCAACAATGGCGCCTACAAGGCCGGGTTCTCTTCGAACCAGGCCGTGTATGCCGGGGCCTTCGAGGCGTATTTCGACGCGCTCGATCAGCTCGAGGACAGACTCTCCGACGGCCGCCTCTTCTTGACCGGCCCCGAGTTCACCGAAGCAGACCTGCGTCTGCTCCCAACGCTCTACCGCCACGATCCCGTCTACTACGTCCGGATGAAGCTCAACGGCGCGCGCATCCTCGACTACCCGCATCTTTGGCGCTGGTTGTGTCGGGTCCACGCTTTGCCCGGCGTCGCCGACAGCGGCTCCCTGCTCCACTGCCGGCAGGGCTACTTCGGTCGCTCCTGGAACGGCGTCGTTCCCCTGGGGCCATGCAAGCCCATGGCCTACCCGCAGGCCTATGCGCACCCAGAACTGGGCGCGTGAAGGACGTTCCTCCGGGAACTTCGGTCCGCCAGGTAGACGATGTTCTTCGTGGAATTCGTGCCCGGTGCGGCACGACAAGTCGCGGACGCCCGGGACGGGTGGTTTGCGAACCGCGACAAAGCCCCGTTCGCCTTCGACGAAGACCTCGAGGACTCGGTCGGTCTCCTCAAGGACGCGTTCGGAGGCGGGCGCTGCATCCGGCGGCATGAGGTCGATCGCATGACCGGGCAGCAGCCCACCCGCGGGGTCGACGATGTGGATCGTCGCGACGTCGCCCTCCTGCCCGCCGACCGCGATGGCCCGTCGCCCAACGTCTGGTACGACGGGACCGTGGACAGGACAGGTTTGGCGCCTCACGTCGCAAGCGACGGATGCCACATGCGCATCGCGACTTGGCACGAAGACTGGCTCGACCGCTCGCAAAAGGAACTCGCCGGAAAGTGTTCGCGCGACGCCGATGGGCAATGAACGCAGGCCCTGCCGTGCCGAGGCCCGGCCGATGGATTGAAGTAACTTGGATTGCTTCCGCCACTGCGGAGCGTGCTTCCCTCCAGCGCCCATCGCTTGGGACTGCACCCAGCTCGCCTTGTCGGTTTCATCTGGCCACGTCGCTACCGCGAGACCAGTCGAAGATCCACTCGTGCGCCTCAACCCGCTCGCGCCTCTCGCCATCGGCGATCACAGTGACGCGGATTTCGAGCCTCGCTTGGGTTGGTAGCAGGGTGATGGGGTCGGTCACAGTTTCAGCCGTCGATACACGGCGGACCTGCATCTGGTCACTGCGCGTCTTCCAATCGGAGACAGGAAGCGGCGTGTCGCCGTCGAAACTCTCAGAGAACTGCGAGACCATCGTCCCGACTGCGGCCGCTGCCGCCGGCCCCTCCAGAACCGAAGATGCCCGCAGATGTATTCGCCCGTTCGCGGCCCCAAGATGCTCGACTGTCACGGGTATCGAGAGCGGACGACCAAGAACGCTGACTTCCAAGGCGCCATCGAGGCTTTCCCCGGGCTCCAGTTGCATACCGATCCACAGCTCGACCCACGTTCTCCAGACCTCGCCGAGTTTCTCGTCGAACATCGCCTCCATCCCTGGGACGGCCATTACCTTGTGAAGGGTGGCAACACTCTCGTCGGGAAGGATGCCTTTCATCGCAGCAAGGAAAGCGTCCATGTCGACCCCGAGCCAACGTCCGTCCGAACTGACACGGTACGGTGGCAGGCGCCCCACAGCTTGGGTCGCAAGCTTCTCAAGAGCTGCGACGACGCTGGGGTCTTGCAGGTCAAGGCCTTCCACCTCACGGAATTCAAAGTCGCGATAGAAGATGAGCCAGTCGTCTCCGTCCCGCTCCGTCACGATCCGGTAGTGCGTCGTAGAGTGCCGTCCCTTCTTTAAGATCCGCTCGGTGACCTCGGCCGTCGCGCCGTCGGGCCAGTCAAAACGAAGCGCTTGTTTCGCCGGGGGGGCAGAGGGTGCACCTTGGGTCGGCGTGCTGACTGTAGAGCGCGGGGCGCAGGCCGCCACGAACAGGCAACAGAGGCCAGCAAAGACAATTCGTTCAAGTCGCATGCCTACACGCAACGTACGCGCGGAAGCCGAGCGAGAACAGCCGCCCCCTCTGTCAGGGTAGTTGCCGCATGAACCGGGCGACGGCGTAGAAGCCGGAGCCTACGGCAGTCGGGGCGCGAAATGAGACAAAAACCATGGCGTATTCCGTCGCCTTCAAGGCGAGCATGATCAGAAAAATGACGGGCCGCGGAGCGGTCACGGCGACAGCGTTGGCGGATGAAACTGGGGTTTCGCAAGGCACCTTGTCGCGGTGGAAGCGAGACGCAAGTAGCGTGCTCTACGTGGCCGTCGAAGACAAACCCGCCCCGCGAGAAGAACCGGGCAAGCGCGCTCAGGACTGGACGCCGGAGGAGAAATTCCAGGCGGTGATGGAGACCGGTGAGCTGAGCGAAGCCGAGCTCGGCGTGTACGTGCGTCGTCACGGCCTGCACGCCACCCAACTCGACACGTGGCGCGCCGAGGTGCACAAGGCCGCCGTAGCTGCGCTGGGTGGTGCCGCGGCGAAGGGCAAGCGCAGCAACGAGCAGCGCGAGATTCGGAGGCTCGAACGGGAGGTCCTGCGCAAGGACAAGGCGCTCGCGGAGACCACCGCGCTGCTGGTGCTCAAAAAAAAATTCAATGCGTTGTTCGAGGACGAGGGCGACGACACGAACCCGAGGAACGAAAGATGATCCTCGAGCTGGTCCGTGAGGCTCGCGCTGCAGGAGCGCGCCTGGGTCCGTGTTGCGAGATCATCGAGATCGACGTACGGACTATCCAACGTTGGCTCAAACACGGGCTCGAGGGCGGCGAGGATGGGCGTCGAGGCCCGAAGACCACGCCGGCGAACAAGCTCAGCGATGTCGAGCGGGCGCAGATCCTCAAGTTGGTGACGTCCGCCGAATTCCGCGACCTGCCGCCGTCCCAGCTCGTGCCGCGGCTCGCCGACATGGGCATCTACGTCGCGTCGGAGTCGACGATCCACCGTTTGCTGAAGCAGCACTCGCTGAACGCCCACCGCGGGCGACATCGACAAGCGAAGAACACGAAGCCTCGGGAGCACTGCGCGACCGGACCCAACCAGGTGTGGTGTTGGGACATAACGTACCTGCGCGCGCCGACCCGCGGCGCGTTCTTCTATCTGTACCTCTTCCTCGACGTCTGGAGCCGGAAGATTGTCGGCTGGCGGGTGCACGATCGTGAGGACAACGAGCTCTCCGCCAAGGCCTTCGTCGAGATCTGCGAAGCGGAAGGCGCCGACCCGAAGAAGCTGGTCCTGCACTCGGACAACGGTGGGCCGATGAAGGGCGCCACGATGGTCGCGACCCTCGAGTCGCTCGGCGTCACGCGCTCGCTGTCGCGGCCGAGCGTGAGCAACGACAACCCGTTCGTCGAATCGACCTTCCGCACCGTGAAGGGACACCCCAGCTTCCCCGACAAGCCCTTTGAAAGCCTCGAGGCCGCGTCGACTTGGGTCGCGGAGTTCGTCGCCTGGTACAACGAAGAGCATCGCCACAGCGGCATCTCCTTCGTGACGCCGGGACAACGTCACACCGGCGTTCACGAAGCGCTCCTCGAGCATCGTGAGCACGTTTACGCCGCCGCCAAGGCCCGCCATCCCGAGCGCTGGACCGGCTACACTCGTCGCTGGGATCGCCACGCGACCGTCCGCCTCAACCCAACACACATGCCCTCAGCAGGGCAGGACGCCGAGGCCAACAGCGCCGCGGCGTGAAACGACTTCATGCGGCAACTTTCTTGAAATCCACCGAGACCGACGACCTGTGCGTGGGTGCTGGACTCACGCAGGCTGTGGACGCCGCGTGCTCTGAGCTCGGTTCGCAGCGGATCAGCGATGTCTTCTGCGATGTCAACGGTGAGCGCTACCGAGCGGAGGAATGGGGTTTTGTGTGTCTGCGGAGCGCGCACTACTTTGACGATCCAACCGACTATCGTTCCCCGGCCGGAATTTGGGGGGACATGGGAGCCGCATCCATTCCACTCTTTGCAATGCTCGCCTGTCGTGCTTCGGCACGCGGCTACGCGCGGGGCCCCAACGCCCTGCTGTGGGCCAGCTCGGAAGGCGGACAACGAGCGGCGGTCTTAGTGAAAACCGGCTCAAGAGGACCAAGCTGATGGGCACTGTCTCGATCACGCCACCCAAAACGCCAATCACCAGCGGCTTCAACAAGGGGACAGCAAAGAACACCCTTCCCAACATTTGCAAAATGCCCGGCCCCCCGGCACCGTTTGTGCCGTCCCCTCTACCGAATTTTGCCAAGTCGAACATGTCCCCTAAGGGGTATTCGACGAAGGTCAAGATCGAGGGCAAGACCGTTGCCATTTTCGGGGCGTCCTTCAAGAGCATGGGGGATATCGCAAGCAAAGCTATGGGAGGGGGCCTGGTGTCGATGAACACCCACGGCCCAGCGAAATTCATCGTTCCCGGGTGCCTCACTGTCAGCATCGAAGGCAAACCCGTTCACCTCAAGGGTGATATGGTCCTGAACAACGTTGGTGCTGCCGGTGTGCCACCCAATACCGGGGCCACGATGGGTGGGGCGAACAGGGGCGGCGGAAAAGGAGGTAAGGGCGGTCGTGGTGCTGACTACGACTGCGACAAGGGGGCGGAAAAGATTGAATCGCTCGTCGCCAGCAACAAACACGAAAACGGCGGGGATGGTGATCATGGCTACGTCATGCGGCTTGCCGAGCAGCTCTGTGGTAAGCATGGCCCTGGCACAGCCAGTTTCGACAGCCATCAAGATCAGCTGGAGAGTTCGCGCAAAGCGGTGACGAGGGAACTTGCCCGGTTCGAAGAGGCTGGCTGCGATTTGGACGACTATGAGTTCCACTCGAAGCGAGTTGACAGGGACCGAACAACGAATATCCGGGACGCCATCAAGGGGATCAAGAGTGGCAACCCCGCGCTGGCTCCGGCCTCGACCGCCTCGGGTTTCCTCGGCCGAGCAAACCCGAGGTGTGCGAACCTTGCGAACGATCGCACCGACACGACCCTGAACGCGGTCAAGAGCATCATCGGATTCTAGGGGAGAGAACGACATGAAGGTACTGACGCCTGAGCAAATCACCTCGTTCTCCAGACAATGGCTCTGGCTTTGCACCGATCGCGTTAGAGAATTCGAGCACTTGCTCCGTGCTCCATTGGCCGATGTCGCGCTCATGAAAGCCCACACTGTCCGATACTTCGACTATGTTTACTCCTTGGCTCCGGATGCCAGCGCGTCGTTCCGCGCCACGGCCTTCGAGCAGCTTCTCGCGCATCTCGAAACGCATGGTGAAGACGTTGATCATCTGTATGACTGGACGTTTGCTGTATGCGAATACATGCAGCCGCTCCCCGCCCAGATGGCGATGTCGTTTTGGCAACGCGCATTTAAGGAGCTGTCCCGTGGCCGGCGAGACCCGGTGTCCGCGTTGCCGGAGCACAAGTTGGCGGAGATTGTTCGGTCCTATATCGATGATGTCCGTGACCCCGCAATTGACGCGTCTGATGAACAGGACGAGTCTGAATCTGCTTGGCTCACGAGCCCGCAGCGCCGGGGAGAGTTCGACAACGTCGTTTGGAACTATCACTTTTCTGAGATCAACGTCGATCCCGCTCTGTATATCGTTGACGGCTACCGGGAAGCATTGATGCGAGAGTGGTGGCGAAAGACGCGAACCGCACTGTCGGACGAGGAGCTGGCAGGACTCCATCAAGAGCTCACGGCTCTCGCCCTCTACCCCGAGCCTTCGGTTGAAGCTGTCGCTGCCAATGACCGCGCCTTGCTCGAAGGGTTCGTGGCGCTTGACCTGGGCATGTCGTAGGTGCGCTCGACTTAGCGCAAGGATTTCCGAGCAGGCCCTGGCCTTGCCCGACGGGGAGCGAGCGGCCCTCATGGAGGTGCTGAGCGACAGACCGCAATCTGCGGAGCTCAGCCCACAGTGGAAGGCCGAGATCGAGCGTCGCATCGAAGCCGTCGAACGTGGTGAGTCCCGCCTCGTTCCCTGGCGACGAGGTGGTAGCCCGCATCCAAGAACCCCTCCCCCGGATCTGATACGGCTCTCCCATCGCCGACGACGAGCCCGGACCTCAGTCGGGGTATCGAGCCGACGACGCCGTACTGAGGGGCGTCGCCGGAGTTCCCATGAAGGCCGAACTCGCGCGCGTCGACCGACTTGCTCAGGGGTCGGTGCTCATGTCCGCCGTAGTCACCACCGTCGCACTCCAGTGGGTGGTGTCGACCGCCGGGCCGCTCGGATCCGGATCTCAGCCCGTGGCTCGAGTACTTCTGCGCAGCTTTGGGCGAGGCCGCTGGGCGGATGCGGGAATCCATCACCGCGAGCTTCCGCGCGCGCCATCCGGAGCTTCTCGATGACCCGCTGGTCGACCTCCCGGACAACCTGCGTCGCTTCCTTGTCGACCTCGATTCGCCCACCCAGCTGTTTGGTGCGTCCGAAGTTAGCGGTCGCTTTCACGTGAGCCCGAAGACGGCACGGGTGTGGCTCAAAGGCTGGAGCGAGGCGGGTTTCATCGAGCCTGGAACTCCGGGGGCACAGCGGGTGCACAAGTTTCGACTGACCTCGGCTTGGCTCAGGCGGCTCGATAGCGGAGGTTGATCGGAGCCAATAGAGGAAGTGGCTTGGTGCGGGCTCGCGGAAAACCTGAGTATTTTCAGCCAGTGCACCGGCCTTCGCCGGGAAATAGTGCCCATCGGTGACGGGAGTAGGGCCGTTTGCCGGGCGGAACTCGAGGCCGAAGACGTCAGCCTCCGATCAGGACGGCGTCGAAACCGTGCGCCTGCGTCCACTCGAAGACCTCCACGAAGTCGTCGAGCGTCTTGTCGCGTTCTCTACTCAAGGGCGCGGAGCAATGAGACGCGGCACCTGCGGGCACACCCTGCCGGCCGGGACCGGACTTGGTTCCGACAGAACCTTGCTTCGCGCTCCGGTGTCGAACCGGGACGTGGGCCCCAAACCCGAGACGCCGGCCGGCAAACTGGTCTCCATCGTCGAGCCGCTGCGGCGGTGGCCTCGACTGACGCTCGCGGTTGCCTACGCGAGTTGGTGGTGGTGGGTGTGGGTGCCGTGGTCGGAGCGGTTCTACGTCCGGTGGGAGTTCTGGGGGACGATCGTTCCTTTCGTCCTGGTGCTCTTCGGCGCATGGGCCACAGCCTTGGCGTCCGGGCGGCACCGCCGTCTGGTTTGTGCCGCACTCCTGACCTCGCCGGCATTCGGTGTCCCAGCCGTAGTCGTCGTCAACGCCACGGGCGCGTTCGCTGCTGGCCGGGCTGAGCTGCTGGTCGCAGGGTACCCCGAGTCGTTCCTGCCGTACGGTAGCGTGGATCCCGGGACTCGGATCCCACAACGTGGTTCAGGATGCATGGGCCCGCCTTTCCATGCGCCGATTCACAATGGAACCCTGCGCATGCTCGACGCCCTGGTCGGTCCCATGCCGAGGACCTACCAGGGACCCCTTCCCAATGAACCAGAGGCCCTGGCGGCACTCGAGGACCGTGGCACCGACCTTCGTTCCGCGTGCGCCGACCACAAGTTGTCGGTCGAGGGCCTTTCGATGGTCTTCCCTCCCGATGACGACCCGGTCTGCAGTTGGAACGAGCCGTTGCGCGATGGCCAGCGGCACTGCGTTCCCCGACGCGTGGCCGCAATCAACGAAGACCTGGTTGCGGTCGAGCATCGGGCGGTCGACGAATTCGTGTGCGGGCTCCCCGAAGCAACCTGCTCCATCGACATGGTCCACCTCGGGTCCGGGCGGACACTGGGCACCCCGCCGACGGCCGATCACCGCTAGGAAGGCGGGACACGAAGCCCCGCCGAAGCACCCCACCCCCGCGGCCTTGTAGAATCAGGCCATGCGCGGTGACGTGGTCTTCCGAGTCTACGGGGTGAGCAGCGACCGAACGGACGATGTGTACCTCGGGACGTTCCGGACATGCGCCGAAGCCGAGGCGGAGATCGTGACGCTCAGCGCTCGCGAGATGCACGGAGAGAACTGGGCCCGCTGCTACCATGACCGAGGTTTCGTGATCCGTGAAACGGTGGTTGAAACGGACTTCGAGATCCCGTCGCTCCCCAAGCCTCGCGATGCGTGGGCCGTGCGCACGAGCGAGATCTCCAATGGCGAGGGTGTGATGGCTTCGACAGCGGTGGAGGTATGCCGGCGCGGAGCGCACGGGCTCGAGCCGGCCGCTTCCTACGTTCGAAATCTCGCTCTGTGCCGGACGTTCGAACCGTTTCGTCAGGGCGACCGAGAGCTTGCCCTCATCTCCCGAGACTACGAGACGACAGCGGTGCTGGACTTGGTCACGGGGGAAGTGATCGCAGAGGAGGACGAAGAGGACAGGGGCTTCTGCCCGGTTGGGTTCTACGTGCCCGATTGGTGGGACATCCACGACGGACGCATCATCCCAGGCAGCGAGCATTGGAACCCGGACAGCGAGTTGCCCAGCGGTGACTTCGGCTTCGTGTGGGGCTGCCACTGGGGCGACGACACGTCGTGGAAGCTCCAGCACTTGGATCTGTCGCACGTGAGCGAGGGCATCGTGATTCGCAGCGAGCGCTTTGGGTATCTCGAACTCGCGGACCACGGGTGGGAGCCGGCCTGGCTGGATGTGGACAGGGAGCACATGGCACCGGCTTCGGGAGCGCCGCCGTTTCTGCGGGTTTGGATCGAGTCGGGGGAGGCTCGGGTTGGGGTTGGGTCGGAGCTTCGGTTCGAGGTGGGGAGCGGGGAGTTGGAGCGCCGGCAGCTGCGGTGTCTGATGCGGGAGGAGAATGGGCCGGAGTAGGGAACGCGATCCGCGAACCGCGTCGCGTGGCTCTCAGGGCACATGCACGGACTCGACGTCGATGCGGTGCTCGCTCTGCGCCTCGTACACCCTCACGGTCAGAACCAGGTCACTCGCGCCGGACTCCGTTGTCCACAGGTCGATCAGTACATACCCGTGGTCGCCCATCCACTGGGCGACGGACGACCGTCGTCGGCGGTTGTGATTGACCCGGTCGAGCCCGATGTCGAACCACCGGCCGAGGATTTGTCCGAGATTGGGAAACCGCGCAGAAGCTACCGGGAGAACGGCGCGAGGAGGTCTCGGCCGAGGTACGCTCGCAGACGCCACTGAGCGCTTCACATCGTCAGAGAGGACGGTACGGGTATGCAAGACATCATCGAGTTGTCGGCCGGATGGTTCCTCCTCGGGTGGTGGTTGCTCGCTGTCGGAGGCGGATGGTGCTCTGGGCGCATTCGTGAAGCGCTCGAGCTGCCCGGCGACCGGGACGCAGCCTCGCGGGAGTCGGTGAGCCCGTACGACGTTGCGTTCTTACGGGTCGGCAGCAACTGGGCTGGCGACGCCGCGCTCTTGCGCCTTCTTCACGCGGGAGTCGTTCGGGTCGACGAGGACGGCAAGCTTCGGCGCGGCTCCAAGCCACTGCCCGACGACGCGCCGGAGATCGAGCGATAGGTGCTGGAGCGCGCGGCCGGGAGCGACGCCAAGAGCACGCCGGATGTGGTCCTTGCGCGCGCCCGGACGCACCACGTCGAGCGCCTTCAACGGCTTGGCTTGCTCCCTCGAGATCGGTCGGCCTTGCCTCGCGCTTCGCTCAGGGGTGTGTACTGGCCGCGATCGCGGCGGTGGCGATGACCTGGCTTCGACACGACGCCACTGGCCTCTCGCTTGGCGTCGTCCCGCTCGTAGCATCGCTGGCGCTCTTCGGGCTCGTCAGCGTTCGTGTCCTACGGAACACGCTCCGGCCCACGCGAAGCGGTCGTTCGGTGCTGGCGAGAATCGATGCGGCGGTGGACCTGCCGCACGCCGTACTGACGGACGTCGCCAGCGAACCCACGAAGGCCGAACTGGCGCGCGTCGACCGACTTGCTCAGGCGTCGGTGATCCTATTCGCCGTAGTCACTGCCGTCGCACTCCAGTGGATGGTGTCGACCGCGGGGGCGACCGGCGAGGGACTTCGAGAGACACCGAGATTCCTGGGCGACGCTCCGATCATCGTACGCGGGCCCTACGGGCGCCGCGGGCGGCCCAAGCCGATGCCCCCCGTCGCGCGGGGGCACCGCTCCGCGGCTTGCGATCCCGAGGCCGCCGCCCGAGCCGAGAAGAGTCCTTTCGCCATGCTGGCCGAGATCGACCGTCGCGAGCGCGAAGCGGAGGGGCCAAAGCCCTTGACCACGCAGGAGCGCGCGCATCTTGGCGTCGCCGGATCGCTGTATGGAGTCACGAAGGACCGCCTCTTTGAGATCACGCTGGGCGAGCGTCGAGTGACCACGCGAGAGGTCGCGCCGCTGCTGGTCGCGGTTCCCGTGCTGGGCCCTGAGCGAGCGCTTCAGGAGGACGAGTACTTCTCGGCGAGCGTCGATGCCTTGGGGTTCGACCGCCATGGCCTGCTGTGGGCGACGGGCGATGAGCGACTCTACGATTGCAGCGTGGCGACGGGGATCTGTGCGGCCCAGGGCATCCTTCCCCCCGACGCTTGGTCGATCTGGTTCGCCGACAACCCACAGGGCGAGGAGGTTCTGCTCGCCTCGGACGTCGGCTTCACGACGAGTCTGCTGCAGCGGCTCGCTGTGCCCTCGATCTTCGGTCCGCTCGCAAGTCAGCTCTTGGGAAGAGTGGAGCTGTGCGCCGAGCCGGGCCCAGCAGCGCCGCCGGGTCTCGTGGCCGTCGCCGCCGGTCCAGTGCAGATGCAGGGCGGCGTGACGGTGGCTGTCGTGCGAGACGAGGGCGCACTCAGGTTGACGTTTCTACAGCTCGGCCTGGCGCCCGGGGTGGTGGAGCAGCACCGACTGCCCGGGGAGGTTCGGCCGGTTGCGGTCGTCCCCACCGACCGCGGCGTTCTTCTGTTCGGAGAACAGGGGGCGATTCACGAGTGGTCGTCGGGCGGAGGACTCCGAAGGCTTACCGAGACGGGGTACGAGTGGAGGGCAGCGGCGGGCTTTGAGGTGGAGTTGCCATGAGCGTCTGCGGTCGCAGGGGGAGATGAGGGCGGACCAGTCGATCTCCCCGGTCGAGCCTGGGGAGACGTCGAACTCGATGTCGGCGTGGCCCCTCAGGCGAATCGACAGTCACGGCTCCTCATCAACGGGGGTCAGGTATCGACGCGCAACCGTCTTCGCCGTTGTCGAAGTACTGGACGGAACCGGTCGGCCCGAGCACATCTTCTGCCAACGACTCGAGCTCACACGTAGGGAGGAGTGGATTGTGGAAGGCGGCCATCCCTCCCTCGATCAACTGGAGACTCGGAAGACCGAGGGTGACCAACGAGTCGTTGGCGTCGAGACTCAAATGGTTGATGTAGTCGAGAGACCCGAGGTCCAGCGCCGCGAGACCGGTCCACCCCACCGAGAGCTCGCCTTCGATCCGTTCCAGCTGGCTGAGTCCAGCCAAGCTCGGCATGTCGACACCTGAAACAAACAGGCTGTTGCTTAGCTCGCGCAGGCAGGCCAACGGGGTCAGGTCTGTAACTCCGGGCTCGATGCGGAGTGACCCAGCGATCCGGCTACAGGCCGCAACCTCGACAACATCGGCGTTCGTCTCCAATCGGATGGGGCCATTGCAGGGCTCGCGAAGCGGTAGGCAGGGAACCGGCTCGAACGGTGGTTCAGACCCGGTGGAAGAATCCGACGTGGTGCCCCCGGTCGACGTGCTTCCATCGCTGCTGGTGTCGGCCACCTCGCCAGTAGTCCCGACCGGCTCACAGATGCAGGGTCCGAACTCTCCACCCGGTTCGCAGAATTTCGTCCCCCTGGCCATCGCCGGACACCAGCACTCTTGTTCGACGTTGGGTGTGCATTCGGGCCCGGCAGAACCAGCTCCCGAACTCGTCGGCTGCGGCATATCGGCAGAGGACATGGACTCGCCCTCTTCGACGGAGATGAGCGGACTACACCCCGCCAGGGCAGCTGCGAAGGTCAGTGACGTTGCCAGGCAGGCTCTCCAAATAGAGGCGTTGGGAATCATCCGCGATCTTCTGCTTGCGCTCGGAGAGAATAGCCCTGAGGTCAGTTTGGCGCGAGACAGCTCTCCGCGATCGGGTTCGGCCTGCGAGGGAAGCCACAGAGCCTGCTCGGCGGTCACCAGGCCCCTCAACCCTACCAGGTAGCGTTCAAGGCTCGAACACATCGACGGGATCGGAGACAGTCGCCGCGCGGACGAGCCAGCGGTCGAGCGTCTCCGCGTCACCGCAGGTCTCGATGCGCGTCCGAACGTCTGCGGGAACATGTAGTCCGCGTGCACGAAGGATGACGAGGAGCGCCTCGGCCTTGCCCTCCGCTTTGCCCTCCGCCTTTCCCTGCACGAGGCCCTTGGCGTGTCCTTCTGCGTGGAGCTGTTCTTCGATCGTCATGGTTACGGCCTCGGCTGTGGGCGCCTGCCCGTCAAGGATGGCACGGAACTCGGACAGCTGCAGGTCGCGGGAGGCCTTGGCAATGTAGCGCAGGAGTATGGTGAGCAGGTCCTTGCCTCGGGGTGTTTGGGCGAGGGCTTCGAGGTCTCCCGCCCACGACGGGAGGCTTCGTAGGAGTGCGTCTCGGTCTCGGGCGTCGCGCAGCAGCCACAGGGAAAGCCGCGCGGCGTTGGCGAGCGTTCGAGCGCGCAAGTCGGTGTCGTTTGAATGGTGAAGGTCGTCGACTGCGTATTGGAAGTCGGGAAGGATGCCGGGCGCGAGGTCGGCGAGTGAAAGCGAGAAGAGCTCCGCGAACCGCGTGGGGGTTGTCCACCCGCCAGGGACGTGGGCGAGGACAGCGGGGACGATGAGGGGCAGCGTCGCGTCGGGGTTCTCGTTGGAGTGGCGAGTCCAGATTCGGACCATGTAGCGAAGCAACCGCAGCGCCATGCGTGGCTGCGCCGTAGACTGGTGCTCGAACAGGACGTAGACGAAGAAGACGGGCTCCTCGGATGGACGCGTGGCGGCCGAGAAGAGCAGGTCACTGTGCTGGTCTACGAGTTCTTCGTCGACGTAGGTGCCGGGTTGGGGGGTGAGGCTGGACCAGTCGATGCGGGCGGCGATGTGGCCGGGGAGGATGTGCTGCAGCTCGGCCGCGGCGTGCTCGGGTTGGCCGAAGATGGTCTTGAAGAGCGCATCGTGGGGGGTGTTGGTCACCGGGGGAGTGACGTAGCACTGGGCGCGGGCGTAGGCTCGGATGCGTTCCGGGCTCGGACACCTGTCCTCTGAAGACGTTGTCCACTATGCGCAGGCCGCCGGCATGACCGAGGTTTTCAGTCCAGCGTTCGCTACTGTCGTGTCGCCGACCTCGCGCAGCGCCAAGACCTCTTCGCCCTGCCCGAAGGCATCGTCGCGGTCGCGCCGCTGCTGGTCGCGCTTCCCGTGCTGGGCCCGGAGCGAGCGCTTCAGGAGGACGAGTACTTCTCGGTGAGCGTCGATGCCTTGCGGTTCGACCGCAATGGCCTGCTGTGGGCGACGGGCGATGAGCGACTCTACTTTTGCAGCGTGGCGACGGGGATCTGTGCGGCCCAGGCCATCCTTCCCCGCGACGCTTGGTCGATCTGGTTCGCCGACAACCCACAGGGCGAAGAGGTGCTGCTGGCCTCGGATGTCGGCTTCACGACGAGTCTGCTGCAGCGGCTCGCTGTCCCCTCGATCTTCGGTCCGCTCGCACGCTCAGCTCTTGGGAAGAGTGGAGCTGTGCGCCGAGCCGGGCCCAGAAGCGCCGCCGGGTCTCTTGGCCGTCGCCGCCGGTCCAGCGCAGAAGCGCGACGGCGTGGCGGTCGCTGTCGTGCGAGACGAGGCCGCGCTCCAGCTGACGCTTCTACAGCTCGGCCTGGCGCCCGGCGTCGTCGAGCAGCACCGACTCCCAGGGGAGCTTCGGCCGGTTGCGATCGTCCCCACCGACCGCGGCGTTCTCCTCTTCGGAGCACAGGGGGCGATTCACGACTGGTCGTCGGGCGGAGGACTCCGAAGGCTTACCGAGACGGGGTACGAGTGGAGGGCTGCGGCGGGCTTTCAACTGGAGTTGCCATGAGCGTCTGCTCTAGCAGGGTGAGATGAGGGCGGACCACCCGATCTCTCCGGTCGAGCCTGGGGAGACGTCGAACTCGAGAACGCGGTCGTAGGCGGAGTGCTCGTTGTTGGCACCGCGAGAGCTGGAACTTGCTCCAAGATGCCTGAGGGTACCTGTGCTGAACGAGACGCGTTCAAAGGCGTCTACGATTGGCGCCCACCTGGAATAGGAGCGTGCGAGCTGAGTTTGACAGATCTACGAGGGCTTCGGCGATGGCGTGAGCCGGGACGCGTGGGTGTGCTGGGACTGCGGCCGGACGGTCGGCGGTAGGAATGAACGCTCGCGCTGCGACCGGTTGAATGGGTGTGGTTCTTCTGGCCTGGACGCCTTCACGTCAGCCCGAAGTCGGCGCGGGCGTGGCTCAGGCGCAGGAGCGAGGCGGTGTTTGGCCCCGGCCCTAACTCAGCCGAACCGGGACTTCCGTATCGCCAGCAAAGCCTGATGTTCCGAGCTGGGAGCAACTGAAGCGACCGCCTCGGCCTGCGATGCTGTCGGGGCATGTTGGGCGAGGTATCGCCGCGCCTCCGCGCTTGTCTCTCGGCCAGTCGCCGCAAGCAGGCGAAGGAACAACGGCTCTGGGATGCAGGCCCACGCCTCCGACTCAACCCAGCGGCGCAAGAAGTCGAACGCATCCCGGCCCGGGGCAGCCTTGAGCTTCGCCTGTGCAATCCCCTCGCATGCCACTCGGAGAATCTCGATGTGCTCGAGGTCCTTCTCGCGCTTCATCGCCAGCTTGATCGTTAGAAGGTCCACAGGGTCGGCGACGGAGATTCCGTCGAAGTCCCAAGCCCGTTGGATGGCCTCGGCAGGGGACGAAAGCCCGTCGCTCTCGGAGAGGACGTCGACCTCGAGCTGTTCCCAACCGAGGACGAGCACGCAGGGCAAGGCACGAGGCTGCACGGCCTTGAGAACCTCGACGTTTGGATCTGAAGCGGCGGCTCGCGCGATTCGTTGCTGCTCCCCCGGGGAAACAAGAAGGTCGAGCTCCGGAAAGCGAGGAGGCGTCCAGCTTCGCGGAGAATGCTCCGACGGCGAGGCCTCCGATCACGACGGCGTCGAAACCGTGCGCCCGCGTCCACTCGAAGACCTCCACGAAGTCGTCGAGGGACTTGTCGCGTTCTCTACTCAAGGGCGCGGAGCATAGCGCTCAGCCAAGTCCGCGCACCACTGCATCTGCTCCTCGTGCGACGCGTCCTCGGGGAGCTTGTGCATGAGGGAGTCCCACGGGTTTGGGTGCGGCATCGGCAAGCCCGCAGCCTTTGCCTCGGCGTTGGCAGCCCGCTCGTCGAGTGCTCGACGGGTCTGTGCGGCGGTCTTCATGCGCATTGCAATTGTGTGCAGCGCGGGTATCGGGTGCAAGCAGGAGATCGGGTGTGCTCTGGCAGGCAGGAGATTTCGTTCGTAGTTGCCCGTGCTTACGGGGGACGCACTGGGGCTGGCTCGGAGTGCGTTGGCATCGCGAGTGCAGGCGCGACCGGCGCGAGTCTCAGTTGTGCGCGTGTTTCTTGAGCCAGGCCACGATGGGAGCGTGCGAGGTCGGACCGGAGGCGAGCCGAGACCGAGTGGACGTCGGGCCAAATACGACAGCACTGTCGTATTTGACACGCGGCATCTGTGGGCACATCTCCGGTTGCTCGGGTCTGGGCAGACGGGCTCCTCGGATGCAGCTCGGCCGCGGCGTGTTCGGGCTGATCTGAAGATGGTCTTGAAAAGCGCGTCGTGCGGGGCGTTGGTCACCGAGGTGGTGAGGTAGCACTGGAGCGTGGCGGGGGCTCGGATGCGTTTGACTTCGGGCACCTGTCCTCTGAAGACGTTGTCCGCCATGGGCCGGCCAGCCTCCGAGCCCCCGCGCCCAGCGAGACGTCGGTGGCGACAGCCTCGCCAACGTCGGGGGTGACCTCCCTCCAGAAGCAGGTCGCGCTTCCCGTGCTGGGCCCAGAGCGAGCGCTTCAGGAGGACGAGTACTTCTCGGCGAGCGTCGATGCCTTGGGGTTCGACCGCAATGGCCTGTTGTGGGCGACGGGCGATGAGCGATGAGCGATGAGCGACTCTACTATTGCAGCGTCGCGACGGGGATCTGTGCGGCCCAGGGCATCCTTCCCCCCGACGCTTGGTCGATCTGGTTCGCCGATAACCCACAGGGCGAGGAGGTTCTGCTGGCCTCGGATGTCGGCTTCACGACGAGCCTCCTGCAGCGGGTCTCTGCCCCTCGATCTTCGGTCCGCTCGCAAGTCAGCTCTTGGGAAGAGTGGAGCTGTGCGCCGAGCCGGGCCCAGAAGCGCCGCCGGGTCTCGTGGCCGTCGCCGCCGGTCCAGTGCAGATGCGCGACGGCGTGGCGGTCGCTGTCGTGCGAGACGAGGGCGCGCTCAGGTTGACGTTTCTACAGCTCGGCCTGGCGCCCGGGGTGGTGGAGCAGCACCGACTGCCCGGGGAGGTTCGGCCGGTTGCGATTGTCCCGACCGACCGCGGCGTTCTCCTCTTCGGAGCACAGGGGGCGATTCACGAGTGGTCGTCGGGCGGAGGACTCCGAAAGCTTACCGAGACGGGGTACGAGTGGAGGGCTGCGGCGGGCTTTGGGCTGGAGGTGCCATGAGCGTCTGCGGTAGCCGGGTGAGGGTGGCTCCGCGCTCCGCTTCGGGGCCCGCCTTTCACCAATCCACACCCGGCCGCTGGTCCGCGGGGCAACGACCGCGCTCGCTGGCGACCTGGGTGTTGCGGTGCCGCTACGACTCGAAGGCACTGCCGAAATCGATGTCGGCGTGGCCGCCAAGGCGAAACAACCGTCACGGCTCCTCATCAACGGGGGTCAGGGACCGAAGCGCAACCGTCTTCGTCGTTGTCGAAGTACTGGACGGAAGCAGTCGGCCCGAGCACATCTTCTGCCAACGACGGGATCCTCAACCCTACCAGGTCGCGTTCAAGGCTCGAAGACATCGACGGGATCGGACACGGTCGCCGCGCGGACAAGCCAGCGGTCGAGCGTCTCCGCGTCACCGCAGGTCTCGATGCGCGTTCGGACGTCTGCGGGGACATGTAGTCCGCGTGCACGAAGGATGACGAGGAGCGCCTCGGCCTTGCCCTCGGCCTTGCCCTCTGCTTTGCCCTCTGCCTTGCCCTGTACGAGACCCTTGGCGTGTCCTTCAGCGTGGAGTTGTTCTTCGATCGTCATGGTCACGGCCTCGGCAGTGGGCGCCTGCCCGTCAAGGATGGCACGGAACTCGGACAGCTGCAGGTCGCGGGAGGCCTTCGCGATGTAGCGCAGAAGCACGATGAGCAGGTCCTTGCCTCGGGGTGTTTGCGCGAGCGATTCGAGGTCTGCCGCCCACGACGGAAGGCTCCGCAGGAGCGAATCTCGGTCTCGTGCGTCGCGCAGCAGCCACAGGGAGAGTCGCGCAGCGTTGGCGAGCGTTCGGGCGCGCAGGTCGGCGTCGTTCGATTGGTGCAGATCGTCGACTGCGTAGTGGAAGTCCGGGAGAACTCCAGGCGCGATGTCGGTGACGGAGGTGGAGAAGAGGTCGGCGAACCGTGTCGGAGCGGCCCAGCCACCGGGGACGTGGGCGAGGACGGCGGGGATGATGAGAGGCAGCGGATGTTCGGGGTGCTCGTTCGCGTGCCGGGTCCAGATCCGAACCATGTATCGAAGCAAGCGCAACGCCATGCGAGGCTGCGCGCTGGATTGATGCTCGAACAGGATGTAGACGAAGACAGGCTCATGCGACGGACGGGCCGCGGCGGAGAACAGCAGGTCGCTGTGCTGGTCGGCGAGTTCTTCGTCGACGTAGGTTCCGGGCTGTGGAGTGAGCGTGGACCAGTCGATGCGGGCGGCGATGTGACCGGGAAGGACGTGCTGCAGCTCGGCGGCCGCGTGTTCGGGCTGGCCGAAGATGGTCTTGAAGAGCGCATCGTGGGGGGCGTGGGTCACCGGGGAGTGACGTAGCACTGGCCTGCGACCCGGGCTCGGAAGGGGTCGGTGGTCGGACACCTGTCTTCTGGAGACGTAGGCCCCTCTCGGCCACGGGTGATAGAATCAGGCCATGCGCGGCGACGTGGTCTTCCGAGTCTACGGGGTGGACACCGACCGAACCGACGATGTGTATCTCGGGACGTTCCGCACTCGAGCCCAGGCCGCGGCTGAGATCGCGACACTCAGTGCTCGCGAGATGCACGGAGAGAACTGGGCCCGCCGCTACCATGACGGTGGGTTCGTCGTCCGGGAGGTCGTGGTCGAAACGGACTTCGAGATCCCCTCGCGACCCAAGCCACGCGACGCCTGGGCCGTGCGTACGACGGAGGTTCCTGGCGGCGAGGGTGTCTGGCCTTCGACGGCGGTGGAGGTGTGCTGTTGGGGTCGTTGACATTGCCTTCGATGTCCGGCCCACAGACCAAGATCGGGTCTTGCTGGTGGTTGTGACCGCCGAATCCGATGTTTTCGTTGCCTTGCTGAATGTAGCCGGCTCCGGGGAAGCACATCAGGGGGTCGATGCCCGCGCCCGTAGGGTTCCAGTCGAAGACCTCGGTCACTTTGTGTTGGTAGACGCCGATCTTGTATCCAGCGCACTGATAGAGGCGATGTCCCGGGCAGTCGACGGGCATGATGCCTCCGCTGCTGCCGTCGGCTCCGCTGTCGTCTCCTCCAGTTGTGGGCGGCGGCGTGGTTGTCGCGGTGGGATCACCCGGGATCACCCGAGGTGGATGCGTCTCCTCCAGACGAGCCGTCAGAATCTGTGAGTCCCCCTCCAGATTGAGAATCTCCCGTGTCGTCGTCGCCTCGACAGGCGCCAAGGGAAAGGAGGGCGAGGACCACGACCGAGCGTGGTGTGAGGGATGAGAAGGAGTGGTGCTACTTGTTCACGATTTACACTCCGCATCCGGTGTCGATCACCCATGCTTGGCGTCGTATCTGGTCTATCTGCTGGT
>CAWCWO010000020.1:0-163838 GCA_963799255.1 uncultured Pseudomonadota bacterium
GCCTCGGGCGGGCGTCGTGGCGAGACTGCTGGAATCGTCGGCGCTCCGATGCTTCGACCGTCTCGCGCGTGCGGCACGTGCCGTGCGCGGCAACCCGGGGCACCGTGACGTCGCGCGAGCCCGGCGCTGGGTCGGGCGCGTCCAGGCGGCGCTGCCGATGCTCGATGCCTTCGTCGCGCCCAGCCTGCTCAACGCGCGCAACGCCGTGGAGTTCTTCGCCGCGTTCTTCATGGCGCTCACCGACCCGGCGTACCGAATTCTGGCCGACTTCGATCTCGATCGCGTCAATCACCTCGACTTTCGGGAGTGGCTGCAACGGCATGGGGCGTCTGCAGGTTTGTTGGAGCAGTGGCCGCTGGTGCGGGTGCCCTATGACGCGACGTTCCAGTACCTCGGCGGTGCGCTGGACCGGCCGGCGTTCGAGGCTGGCACCGCGGCCCGGTTCTTCTTGCGGGCGTACTTCGGGTATCGGGGCTCGGCGGCCTACCTGGTGGGTGCGGGCATGGGTGAGGCCCTCATCGCTCCGATGTACGAGGTCTTGTCCCAGCGCGGCGTCGAGTTTCGCTTCTTCCACCGCTTGCAATCGATCGAGCTCGATGAGGCCAAACGCAACGCGCAGCGCTTGGTCTTCTTGGAGCAGGCGCGCGTTCGCGGCCGCTACGCGCCGCTGCAGACCCATCGCGGGCTGCGATGCTGGTCGACCGAGCCCGACTGGGCGCAGCTCGAGGACGGCGAGGCCCTGCAGGCCCGTGGTGCGCGGTTCGAGACCGACCCGAACCTGGGGACCCGCACGGTCCTCGAGCGTGGCGGGGCGTTCGACGAGGTTGTGCTCGCGCTTCCAGCGGGCGCTCTGCGAGCGCACGGCGGCTGTCCCTCGTGCGTCTCGGAGGTCATCGACGCCGCGCCGGGTCTGGCGGCGTTCACCGGGGCGATGGATCTGGTCCCATCCCTCGCGGCCCAGCTGTGGTGCACGCCGTCGATGGCGGACTTGGGGTGGACCCGTCCGCGCGCGGCCATGGTGTCTTGGGCGCTGCCCTACTCGATCTGGGCGGACATGTCCGACGTCTTGCGGGTCGAGGGGTGGACCTCGGAGGGTCCGCAGTCCTGCCACTATTTGTGCGGAAGCTATCCCTTCGCCTTCGGTGGCGAGCAGGGGTGCCCCCAGCGGGAGGCCGACGGGCGGCGACGCGCGATGGAGGCGCTCGCCGCCCAGCTCGAGCTTCACGGCGGTCGACTCTGGCCCGGAGCCCGGGCGCCCTCGGGCGGGTTCGACTGGCAGGTCCTGCACGAAGACCCGCAGGATCGCGACGGACCGGCGAGGTTGGAGGCGCAGTACGTGCGGGCGAACATCGAGCCCAGCGACTTGTGCGACGGGGCGGCTCCGGGGACCTCGGCGCTGCGTCCCGAGGCGCACGAGTCGGGACTCGACAACGTGGTCTTCGCCGGGACGTGGACGCGGACCAACGTGAACTCGACGTGTGTCGAGGCCGCGACGATCTCCGGGCTCGCGGCCGCGCGGGTGCTGACCGGACCGCGCCGCGCAATCCTCTCGGAGTCTTTCATGCAGCGCCCGCGCCCCGTGGTGTGTCGTCCGCACGTCGAGGTCGGGCAGGCGCCCGCGTGGAGGGTCGGATGAACGATCCGAACAGAGCTGCGTTGGCGCGTCTTCAGCAGCGAGAGGTCGAGCTTCCTTGGCGCTCGATGGACGCCGGCGAGGTTTCGCATCCGATGCCCGAGACGGTCTGCATCGTGGGCGAGGGGGAGGTGGAGGTGCACGCCCAGGGGGGTCTGCTGGAGTTTCGCGAGGGCCCAGCCTTGATCGTCGAGGCGGCACGTGTTCGGGCGCGAAGCAGGGCGACCCTCGCCGAGGTTCCCCTGGCCCGTCTCGTGGATGCCCTCGGCGCCGACGGTGCGCTCGGCCTGCTGTGCGAGGAGACGCGACGACTGGAGCGCTGGCGTCACGACCAGCTGCGCCGCGACGACGACTTCTTCGCCGACGACCAAGGTGGCCTGGTGCCCGGCCCGTATCGATTCGGCCCGTACGAGGCGCTCAGCGTCGTGATGCGGGGCCCGATCGCGCACACGCTGCCCAGGGGTCTACGGCCTATTCCAGGGCTTCAGACCACCTCGATGCTGGTGTTCTCCAAGGTCGAGCGCTGCCGGGCGCTGCACGCCCAAAGCGACCATCGCGACCACGGGTACCGCGAGGTGGCCACCTTCGTGCCCTGCTTGGGGCCGCGTCTCATCCCGGGCTTCTACCTGCCCGAGGTCTATCCCGACGCCTACTTGCCGATCCTGCTCGGGCGGGAGGTCTACGGGTTCACCAAGCGCATGGGGCGAATCCTCGAGCATCCGCAAGGCTACGACCTCATCGCTGGCGGCACGCATCGTCTGCGAGTGCGCGTCGGCCCGCAGCGACCCGCTCCGAACGCGCTGGGGCCGATGATGCAGGTGTACCAGCGGCTGTCGAGGTGGGTTCGTCCCCGGCTCTACTTGCGCAAGCGGGTGCTCGACGTGCAAGCCGGAGCGCGCGCTCGAAACCGGATCGACGAGCTGGTCGCGCTGCCCTTCTCCCTGTTCCACCTGGAGCCCGCGGGGCACTCGCCCGAGGTCGACGTCGAGTTTCCCGATGGCCGCTGGACGCTGCCGGGAACGCCTATGGGTGCGCTCCGCTTGCGCTTGGGCTTCTCGTTCGAGGACGGAGTGGTCGTGCGTCGACCCTGGTGGCGGGGGCGTCGATGAGCGGGCGGACGCGCGTGCTCGTGCTCGGCGGCGGCTGTGCGGGGACGGCCGCCGCATTGGCGCTGTCGGCCACGCCGGCCCTGCGCAGTCGCTACGCGGTGCGGGTGGTGGAACGCAGCTGGAGGCTCGGCGGCAAGGGGGCGACCGGCCGTGACCCGCAGCGAGGCTGGCGCATCGAGGAGCACGGACTCCACGTGTGGATGGGCTTTTACGAGCGCACCTTTGCCGCCGTCCGAGGCGCGCTGGAGGAGCTCGGAGACGACGCGGCGCCCCGGCTTCGAACCTTCGAGGATGCGTTCGCGCCGCGCCACGCGTTCTCGATGTGGGACCAACGAGCGCAGGCGCCGTGGACGTTGCGGCTCCCGGAGCGCCCGGGGTTGCCCGGCGACGGCGGTCCGTCGGCGACGCCGAGTCTCGCCGACGTTGCGGCCTCGTTCGCAGCGCTGGCCCGCAGCGTGTCGTCCTCGAAGCATGGCCTTCGGCAAGGTGCAACGCTGGCGGCACTGGCACGCGTGGTTGCCCGTGGGATCATACGTCACCTGACCCGTGGGGACATGTCCGGGCTCGACGACCACGATCTGCGCGGTTGGCTGCGCATGCACGGGGCTTCCGAAGCGGTCGCCGAAGCGGCGGTCATTCGCGCGTTCTACGACATGACCTTCGCATATCCCCAAGGCGTATCGGGTCCCCACGAAGGTGCGGTTGCAGCCGGCGCGGCGCTGCGGACGATCGCTCGAATCCTGATGAGCTACCGCGGGGCGCCGTTCTGGCTGTTGAGGCATGGGATGGGCGACACCGCGTTTGGACCCGCGTACGAGGTGCTCACGCGGCGAGGCGTACAGTTCTCATGGATGCACATGCTGCAGCGCCTCCTGCCGGACGCCGGTGGCGATCGCATCGAGACCGTCGAGCTCTGTGCGCGTCCGCTCCCGGCACACCCGATGCTCGTCGAGGTGGACGGACTGCGGGTCTGGCCGGGCGCGCCGAGCGTGGCGCCCGGGGAGCGAACGGAGATCCGCCTGCGGCGGGGAGACGACTTCGACGTCGTCATCCTCGCCGTGCCGATTCCGGCCCTCGAACAAGCGCTCGCACCCGTGGCGACGCATCACCCGCACATCGAGCGGGCCCTGCGAACGTCTGCGTCGGTCGGGACTCGGGCCGCGCAGCTGTGGTGCCAAAACGCGCCACGGTTCGCGGGGATCACCACCGGGTTCTCCCCGGGATTTCCGACGTTCGCCGACCTCTCGGACTTGCTGGGCTCGGAGCGGTGGGTGGACGGTCCGCGGCCGGGAGGACTGGTGTACCTGGTGGACACCGCGCCCGAGACCGGCGCAGAGGACCCCACGGAACTCCTGCATCGCTGGGAAGCGCAGGCATGTGCCCGGTTCGGCACCGGCCCGGTGCTGTCTCGATACGTGCGAAGCAACCTCGAGCCTGCGGAGCGATACGTGCTGACGCTGCCCGGGAGCGTGGGGCACCGGCTGCGCCCCGACGATGCCCGCGTCGCGAACCTGAGGTTTGCCGGGGACTGGACCGCAACCTCGATCAACGGCGGCAGCGTCGAGGCGGCGTTCGAGTCGGGAGAGATCGCGGCGGCGTCACTGTAGGACGCTGAACGTCACCGCGAGTGTCGTCCTTGGCCGCTCAGGTTCCGAGGCGTTGGAGCAGGAGCTCGAACACCTCGAAGGGCTGGGCACCGACGACCCGGTAGCCCTCGACGAAGAAGGTCGGGCTTCCACGTCCTGCGACGGCCTCGCAACGGGCTTGTTCGTCCTTGAGCGCGGCAGCGGTTTCGTCGCTCTCGAGCGCCGCCAAAAAGGGCGCTGGCTGGAGGTCGATCGCCTGGGCCATGGTGGCAAAGTCCGCGGTGGTCATCGGGCCGGGGTGCATGTGCAGGTAGTCGGAGGCCGCCCAGAAGGCACCGTGTTCGCGGGCGACGACCAGGGCGCGCGACTTTCGATCCGCACCAGGGTGCATCGGCAGGGGGTTCTGCAGATGTGCAACGCGGACGGTGCCGTCGAAGGTGTCGAGGACTTGGTCCATCGTTGCCTGCGATGCGCGGGCGAGGGGACAGTCGGGATCGATGCATGCGACCACGTCGACCGATGCGTCGGGAGAGCCTCGCCACGACAAGCCGTCGGCGTTTGGGGCGACAGGCTCGCGCCCGAGAGTCGCGCTGACGATGTGCTCGGGGGAGAGCTCCGCCTCGTCGAGGGACCGAAGCGTGAACTCCAGCGTCCCTTCGAAACCCGGCGTGTACTCGGTCCCCGGATCGGGGAACAGGGCGTCGGCGATGCACGCACCGACGCGGGCGTTGGCGGGATTGTGTTCGTGGGACACCGTCATGAGCTGGCTACGCCCGTCGGTGTCGAGCGTGAACGCAGCTTCGAAGGTGATGGTCTCACCGGGGTCCGCGTGTTGGTCCGCGGCGCACCCTTGGGCGACAACACGGCTCAGGCTCGCGAGCTCGGTGATCTCGTCCCCGCAGCTATCCATGCCGCGGCCACGCTTTTTGATCTGCACGCCGTATGGCGGGGTGTCGAGCTCGTCCCCATCCCTGCGCGCCTCGTCGGAGGTCTGCAGTGGACTGTTGGGCGTTCGTGCGGAGGTGCGGCTCGCAGCGACAGCGCCAGCGTGACGCGGGCCAGAAGATGCGGAGGCGTGGCCGGCGGACGGTGTCGGTTGAACCGTTTGGACCGCGTCGGCCGCGTTGTAGGTAGTGACGCCGACGACCGTTGCCGAGGTCAGCACGAGGAGAGATGCGAGGATTTTCATGGTCCAGGGAGGTGTTGGTACGGCCGGTGGGGGGACGCTCAGGACCCCTGGGACCGCGACCAGGACTCCGAGCCAGTGTTTGCGCTCCTCAAAGCGGCGATCGAGCCGCTCGCGGAGACGCTTCAATCCCTCTCGAACCCGCCAGCTGGCGGTGTTGGTCGGGCACCCCTGTCGTTGACCAATCTCGCGGGCGGTGAGCCCGTCTTCGAACCTCAGTCTCAGCGCCTCCTGGTAGGGGGCATCGAGCGTTGTCCACTCCGCATGCAGTGCGTCGAGGAGCTGGGTCCGTGCCGCCTGTTCTTCGGGAGTCGGGGGCATCTGCGGCGCAGCGTTGACCCAAGCTTCCCGATGTTGTCGTCGCCGAGCCTCTCGATGCTTTGAGATGGCTCGGTTTCGGATCGCCCGACGCAGCCAACCCACAGGGTTGGAGACGGGACGGGTGTTGTGGATGGCGGCGAGCAGCGTGTCTTGCACGAGGTCCGCTCCATCCGCGCCAACGAGCTGACGACCCAACGCGACGAGCGCAGCGTAGTTTCGCTCGGCGGCGATGGAGACGGCATTGGACGAGCCAGGCATGTTGAACCCTGGACGCCACCGAAGCCCCGATCCGTGGTTGCTCGGGGTTTTTTCTTTTCTTCGCTCCCCGTTCATCCGAGAAGCCTCTCCGGGGCCACGAGGAGGCTACAGCTCCGCCCGCACCGCTGCCGCCCAGTCGTCCAGCTGATGGATGGTGGTCTGCAGCGGGAGTCCGAGGTTCTCGATGCGGCGCAGCTCCTTGGCAGCTAGCTCCTTGGCGCGCCGCAGGCGGGTGCGGACGGTGCCTTCGGGGGCACCCACGACCTCACCGATCTCGGCGGCGGTGAGGTGCTCCCAGAACGCGAGCTCCAGCACCACCTGGAACTGCAGGGGGATGGTGCGCAGCGCCTCGAGGAGGGCGCGCTGCCGCCCGGCGGCGGCGATCATGCTGGTGGCGGAGGGGCGGAGCTCGGCGATGCCGCTGACGCTGAAGTCCACGGGCGCTGCGCCGTGGCCTCGGTAGTGCGAGTACAGGACGTTGCGGGCGATGGCGAATAGGAACGTGCGAAAGGACGACTTGCCCTCGAAGCGCGCTCTGGCCTCGAGACAGGCCAGCAGGGTCTGCTGGATGAGGTCGTCGGCTGCGTCGCCCGCCTTGTTGCGGAAGAACCGCGACAGGGCGCCGAAGTGCCGGTCGAACAGCTGAGCGCCCGCGGGCCGGTCACCGGCACCCCAAGCCTCGAGGAGCTGCCGATCGCTGCGCTCTTCGCTCAACGCGCTGACTGTATCGTGATCTCCCGCGAACTTTTCCAATTGCTCGGCGTCGTCGCGCGACTGCCTCGGGCGATGATGCAGCAGGACATGCCCACCCTCGACGGCCAGGACCCCGGCGCAGAGCCCGTGCTCGGCCCGCTCGCCACGCACTTCGGCGGCAAGACCCCGCTGGGCGAGCGACTCCGGCGGGCACAGCTGCGGGCGCAGATGTTCGGCGATCCGGGGGAGACGCCGAGCATCGGGCGCTACACGGTCACGGGCAAGATCGGCGAGGGGGCGATGGGCACGGTGTATCGCGCGGTCGACCCCTCGCTCGACCGGGAGGTAGCGGTGAAGGTCCTGCATCGCAGCGACGAGCTGCATCGGGCCCGGATGACCATCGAGGCCAAGGCGTTGGCCAAGCTCTCGCACCCCAACGTCGTCACCGTGCACGAGGTTGGGACCGAAGACGGCCAGCTGTTCGTCGCGATGGAGCTGGTCCAGGGCAAGACGCTGCTCAGCTGGCTCAAGGACCCCACCGGGCCGCGCCTGCTGGAGGTGTTCGTCCAGGCCGCCCAGGGGCTCCAAGCCGCCCATGACGCGGGCATCGTGCATCGCGACTTCAAGCCCGAGAACGTGATCGTCGGCGATGACGGCCGCGTGCGCGTGCTCGACTTCGGGATGGCCCGCAGCCCCGGCTCCCCGCTGCTCCAGGAGGTCGACCCGGACGCCGCCGACCAGCAGGCGCTCGAGCCCGCGATCACCCGCACCGGAATGCTCGCCGGAACCCCCGGCTACATGGCGCCCGAGCAGTTCGAGGGCGCCCGCGTGGATGCCCGCGCGGACCAGTTCGCGTTCTGCATCGCGCTGCACGAGGCGATCTGGGGTGTGCGTCCGTTCGCGGGCGACACCGTCGCGACGCTGGCCAAGGCCGTCCTCACCGGTGACGCTCAGCTGTTCGGCGGCAGCGTTCGCGAGGGACTCGCACCCCATGAAGTCGACGCAGCCAAGGCGGTGATCGAGCGCGGCCTGAAGACGCACGCCGACGAGCGCTTCCCTTCGATGCTGGAACTCGCCAGCCGCCTGCGCGGCGTCCCGGCTCTCCCGCAGCCGCAGCGCTCCCGCACCCACTTCCGCGCCCGCGTCTTCTTCGCTGCGCTCTCGGCCGCCGCGGTCGGTGCAGGCGGGCTCGTGGCGATGACGGTCGAGCGAGACGGTGAACCTCAGGTCCAGCGCCCAGTGCCGGTGGTGCCGGTGGAACCAGAAATTGCAGGCGTGGAGGCGCTGCTGACGAATCGGTGCGGCGCGGAGGTCCGCTACGCCTTCGGTGGCAATGGCGGACCCTCTGGGCCTGAGTTTGCGCTCGAGCACGGTCGGAGCCTTCCCGTGGTGGTGAGCAACGAGCGACGCGTCTGGATCGTGAAGGACGAGCAGAAGGTTGCTGGCTGGACGCAGGAGGAGGGCACGGAGCTCACAATCGGTCCGAGCTGCACGGAGATGTCGGCAGGCCCCGTCGGTAGCTACCGGCCAACGCCTATGTCGGAGCGGGTCCTCGGCGAGCAGGAGTGTGCCCTCGGGACCGAGCGCCGCGACGGCAGCTGCGTTCCGGTCGCGTGGGACCCGGCCCTGGTCCACTGCGACGCACAGGCCTGCAGCGTGCCGCGCGACTTCGTCGAGGCGGGCGACGGAAAGGAGTCCGTCGCCCTACAGGGCCTCCGCGCGGTGCCGGCCGCAGACGCCGAGGGGAACTGGCTTGGCGTGAGATTGTTCGGTGTCCGCGAAGGCTCGATCGCCCACACCGTTGGACTGCGCTCCGGCGACGTTGTTGGCGAGATCAACGGCGTGGAGCTGACGTCCATGGCCGCGTCTGAGCCGCTCGAGCTGCAGCTCTTCGGCGAGAAGGTGGCCTCGCTGCGCTTTTCGTTCGAACGCGGCGGCGAGCCCAAGACCCTGGTGGTGAACCTGGTGGACTGAGGAGCCGGCACGTCTTGGGCCGCTACTCTCATCCTTCCGCGACGCCCTCGCGCGTTTCGGCGAAACGAAGCGTGAAGAGCGATGGGCTCTCGCTAGACTTCGACGTCGAGCGGCGTCGCGGGATGATCGCCGCGGAGGATCGGCGGGAGCAGGGTCGCGAGCCTCCGGGGAGCGAAGGTCTCGGAGCTCCGCTGCAGCTGGTCGGGCGTCCACCAGCGTTGCTCGGTGATGCACGCGAGCTCGGGGTCGTCGGCGTCGGCGAAGCTTGGCATGAAGGCCGGTGTGCGCACCACGAAGAAGCACTCCTGCGAGCGCCACCACACCCCGGCCGCGGTGCACCACGCATGCTCCCGTGTCCACACGCAGGGCCCGATGTCTGCGCGCGCCAGCGATGTCTCCTCCCACAGCTCGCGACGCGCGGCCTGCACGTGCGACTCACCCGCTTCGAGTCCGCCGCCGGGCGTGTACCAGATTTGGTCTACGAACAGCCCTCGCCCACGCATTAACAGCAGGCGGTCGGCAGGATCGAGCACGAGCAACCGCACTGTGGGCCGCAGGATTGCCGACGCCTCGTCCGTTCCCGGTGTCACTGACATCCACGCGTACCATGGTGGGCCGCTGTCGGTCCCGTGCCTCGCGCGTCGAGGCGAAATGAGGCCTGAAAAACGATGGAAGGAGAGTCGAGAGCGCTGTAGGAGATACAATCTACGCCCGGCGATCCGCCGCGGACGGCGGGGCAATCCATGGCAGCTATCGACGCACAAACCGGCCAGCTTCTGATTCGTGTGACCTACGACGGCTCGGCCATGTGCGGAAAAACCACCACCGTCCGATGCCTGGCAGACCTTGCCGCCATCACCACGAAGACACCCGACGAGGTCAAGGGCCGCACGCTCTACTTCGACTGGCTCGAGTACGTGGCTGGGAGCTACGATGGCAAGCCGATCCGTTGCCAAATTGTATCCGTGCCGGGCCAAAAGGAGCTCGAGAGCCGCCGCTGGCATCTGGTTGACCGCAGTGATGTGCTCGTCTACGTCATCGACAGCTCCCCGCAGGCCTTTGAGGAGAGCTTTCGCCAGCTGGTACGTGTGCATCAACGGCTCAACGATCTCGACGGACTCACCCCTGGGATCGTGCTGCAGGCCAACAAGCGGGACGTACAAGACGCGGTCCCCATGGACGTCATCCGCGAGCGAGCGGCGCATCTCGGCGACGTCGCGGTGGTCGAATCGGTCGCGACACAAGCCGATGGTGTTCGGTACGCTTTTATTCTCGCCGTACGGCTTGGCATCGATCGCGCGCGTGCGTTGGCGGAAGCCGGCCAACTACGACAAGGCCCCGCTCATGTGGAAACCGCGGACGAGTTGCTCAAACAAATCCGCGACGAGGAAGTGGACCAGGCACTGTCTCGTTCGCCCCTCCCTACGATCGACGCGGAGACGTCCCTTCGAGCAGGCACCAACCCGGACCCGCTCGGAGCTGAGCGCTCGTCGGACAGCGTAGATGAGGGATCCAGACCTGTACCCCCCGACTCGGATGTGCTCCCAGGAATGGTGTGGCCTCCCATCGGTGGCCGAATCCTCTTGCACGAGTACTCCTTCGAGCACGGCGTATCCGCGATTCGCCAAGGGACGCAGTGGCGCGCTGACAACGAACAGTGGATTGCTCGTACCGAGGACCGGCTGGAGTTTGAAAGCGAAGAAGAAGCGCGCGAAAAGCTGATCACCTGGGCTCGGCTGCACGTCCTCATCGCAACCGAACTGTCCCCCAAGAGATGCCTGGTGGGTGCCTGGTCCGGGGGCGCCTGGCGCCTGTGGCAGATCGTGCACCGTCAAGACAACCTCCTCGCCTCCCTGAACGCATCGTCCGCAGGTGACGCGAACGCAGTCGGGCGCGGACTGGTGGAGGCAGTCGCCCGTCTCGTCGCGGCTTCAACGAGCTTCGCAAGGGCGGGGCTTTCGTGCACGCTGGAGACGGTGTCCTGCACGGGCACACCGCATTACGTTGGCTTGGTCCCGTGGCAGTCCGCCACGGGGAAACCGACGGCACCCCAGCAACTCACCGACGAAGTGCTCATTCGACGAGAGCTGGGCGGCCCAATCCGCGATCTTGTCGGCGCTGGCAATATCAACGTTCTCAAGATCATCGACGCCATCGACGGTTTTGGCGAAAGCTCCCTCGGCCGCCGTTCGTCGGCCACCGAGGTCCTCAAGGCGATGTTGATCGGCCACTGATCCTCTGCGGGGTGGATCTCGAGGCAGCGGGGCTTCAGCCGTCGATGATGTTCCAGAGGCTGCGCTCGTCGGCGTCGGGCGGCTCCCAGGCATCGGACGCGCGCTCGAAGAATGGTTCTGGCACGACCTGGGTGAACGGACCGGCGCTTTCGTTGCGGGCGAGAACGCGGCGCTTTCGGACGTCCCGGGGCGCATCGAGCAGCGTGATTCGAAGCTCGAAGTCCTCGGCGTGAACCCTCTGGTACCCGGCGATCCGTTCGCCGCGTGTCACGAGGCCGAGCTCGAGGATGACCGACGTACCCGTCCGCACGATGCCTTTGGCTGTGTCCCACAGCAGGTCGCGGCAGCGCTGCCTTCGCGCGAGATACCACGCGAGAACCTCGGTCGTGGGTCGCTCGTCGTCTCCGAACAGCCGCACCATCCAGGTGTCGGCGTCGAGGAACACCGCGTCGTCGCGCACGGCCAGACCGTGGGCGAGCGTGGACTTGCCGGCGCCCACCGGCCCCACAAGAAGGATCACGTGGCCAGGGGTGTCGTTCGTCATCAGAATTCCTCGAGCGGGGTTCGCGGGCAGCCTGGCTCCGCATCGACTCGACCTGGCTTCGGTCGCTGACGACCTCGAAGTCGGTCCATCGCATTCCCGTATCACGAACCGGGTCTCATTTGGCAGGTCAGTCGCATGAAGCATTGCTCACGCAGTCGTAGAGTCCGAAGAACAACGCGAGCGTGAACTTGTCGGCGTTCTCTGTACACGCGTTCGCGCACTCCTGGTCGAAGCAATCTCCATAGCAGAGAACGACGTCGCCACATTCCGGAACATCGAAGCACGCGCTCCAGGCATCGCCACACTCCTGCCCCTCAAACTGAACGCACCGCACGCAGCTGCTATCACCCTCGCACGACGTGCAATCCTGCCCGTTGAAGCAAGCCGAAGGGATCGGCGCGCAAAAACCGTCGATGCAATCTTCGTCGTACTCGCAGTTGTACGTGTCCCGACACGTCCTGCACGCAGAGCTTTTCGAGCAGCCATCATCGAAGCAGTCGGTCTGCCCGTCACCATCGTTGTCCAGGCCATCAGCACAAGCCTCGTCCGTGTCTTCGGTCTCGTCGTCGCCTCCCGTGTCTTCGGTCTCGGTCTGTGCGCCACCCGTGGCGGTGGTGTCGGTCTGGGGCGCGGCGGTGGAGGTGGGCTCCGGGCCCGTAGACGTGTCCTCGCCAGCCGAAGACGGGTCGGACGGCATCCCAGAGGTCGACGACGGCCCGTCCGTTTCGTCCGACTGGTTGTCGCACGGCCGCAGGTCGACCGGCGTCCCGTCGGTGGTCGAGAAGCTCCCGAGGTCGAGGCCGATGGTCGATGGTGGAATGGGGACCGCGACCGGGAATGGTCCAAACGACTCAGATCCAACGATTGGAATCTCGATGACGATCGTGCCTTCAAGCTCCAGGGTTCCCGCGATGACCGCCTGCGCTGTGTACTGAGCAGCCCCCATGTCCGAGACGGCACAGATGCCCGTGTACGTGGTCTCCAGGGAGCCGCCGCTGACGGCGATCAGCAACTCGGCCCCTGGAATCGAAGGGATCGGAACCGTTGCAAGCTCGCCGGGAGGAAAGGCGTTGGAGAGCACCACCGGCGCATCGATGGCGAAGGGGTCGAAGTTCACAGACGCTGGGTCGACGGCGTACTCGAACGTTTCCACCACACCCTCGTACTCGAAACCAGCGGCGTCGACCCGCGCGCTGACTTCGAGGGAGAACCCGGCGTCCAAAGCTAGAGACCCCGACTCAGGCACGGGGGTGAGATCGGTCCCCGTAGCGGTCGCCTGCGCCATGGCGACGAGTTGAGCACGGGCTCCTGCCACGACCCGAATCGCGGCGGGCGAGTTCGGAGGCAAGAACCCCGAGTCCTGGGCAAATCCAGCGAGCAGGTCTTCTTCCGCGGTGAACTGAACGGTAACGGGTTCTGAGCTGGGCTCGTTTCCGCAACCCAACGCGAGGCTCGCCGCACAAGCCGCCAGCCAGGGCGTGGTGTTCCGGGTGCCGAGCGGACGCCGGCCCCGGGCTTCCGCGGAGCTCGAAGACGTGATCGCTTCCCCGGGGCAGGCCCCGATCGCGCCACGGATCGCCCACCTCACCCATCGAGTCGCTCGTGTCTCGCTCAGTCGCATACCGAGAGGGGACGGTGCCCAACGAATCTCGCGCACAAAAAATCCAAACAAATTTACTCGGGCGCGTTTTGGGCCCTCAACGGCCCGCGCAGCGCATCGGAGGTTGCGGTACAGGCAGCTGACGCCCATCCTCGTGCGAAGGTGGCATGTCTCTCAGAGCGTGAGGTCCTGCGGCGCTTGAACGGTCGGTGTTCGCCCACGGACCTGGCCCACCAAGACCGTCTCATGCTGCACTGCTCGGCGTGCCACGAACTGCTCGACTTGCTGTCGAGTCCTACGGACGCCGCCACCGAAACGGACCCCACCGCTGCAGCACGCCTCGAACGTCGCCAGACGATTGACCGTTTTGTCATTCGCCGCACCCTTGGGCGCGGCGGTTTGGGCATCGTCTATCTTGCCTTCGATCCGTTGTTGGATCGCGAAGTGGCCGTCAAGGTGCTTCAGCCTGGCGTGGCTCAAGTGGACGGTATCGATCGACTCGAGCGAGAGGCGAGGTCTCTCGCTCGCGTCGAAGACGAACACGTCGTCCGGGTCTACGAAGTCGGACGAACCCGTGACGAAGTCTGGATGGCGATGGAAGTGGTCGTTGGGCAGACGATCGACCGCTGGATTTCCAAGCGTTCCGCGGATGTCTCCGCCATTGTGGAACTCTTGCAGCAGGCAGGCGACGGCCTACACGCCGCGCACCGAGCGGGGATTGTGCATTGCGATATCAAGCCCGCGAACATCATGGTGCGGGATACCGTTCACGGTCCGCGCGCTGTCCTCATTGACTTCGGTCTGTCGGTGTCGGACCACGGACTTCCAACCATGCGCTCGGACGGCCCGGCTGCAGCCGACACGATGTTGAGCAAGCTCGCCGGGACGCCGGCATACATGGCGCCGGAGCAACATACAGGTACAGAATCGACCGCGCTCTCCGATCAGTACTCGTTCTGCGTGACGGCGTTCGAGCTACTGTGTGGACGCCGTCCATTCCTCGCGGGGTCGCTGCAGGAGCAACGCAATGCGCTCCGAGAGCGCGTTCCTCGGACGCCCCTGCGCAGGCGCGGCGTACCGCGTCGAATCGAGGACGCGCTCGTCCGCGGGCTCCATGTTGATCCGCAGAAGCGCTGGCGAGACATGCCTTCGCTGCTGGCCGAACTCCACCGGGGTTCGACTCGGCGTTCGCTTGTCGGTATGGCGGGTGCAGCGACGGCGGTGTTGGGCGCGGCAGCGATTCTTGGGCACGTGGGGACACCATCGGCGTGTGCGGCAGACGCTGGGGCCTTGGCCGCGGTGTGGGACGGCAACGCCCGAAAGGCCGTCGTCGCGCAACTCGCCGATCGACCCGAGCAGGTGGAGCCTCTGCTTGAGATCCTCGACCACCGCGCAGCGACGTATGCCGATGTCCATCGCATCGCCTGTAGGGCAGACATCGATGAACCCGCCGCGACGGTCGTCCATCGCTGTCTACGGCGGCAAGTCGAAACGATGGCTATCGGTGTGGAACTGATCTCCGGTCAAGACGCGGTCGCGTCGACACACGCCGTCGAGGTCGCGCTGTCCCTTCCAACCGTTCAAGGCTGTTTGCACCCGGCGAACGAATCCCACGACACCGCCACTCCCCTCCCGGCGCTCCAACGTCGCGAACTCGAGAGCGAGCTGATTCGTGCCCGCGCCCTGCTTCGCGCGACCGACCTCGAAGGAGATCGAGACCACGCCGAGCGGGCGGTGACCCAGGCACGAGGTTCGGGGGGCCGACTCCTGGCGCGAGCACTCCTCACGCGCGCAGAACTGAGTCGGATTCAGGGAAAGCAAAGCGAGGCGGGCGAGGACTGGGCGGCCGCACTCCGCGAAGCGAGGCGAGTCGAAGCGCACGATCTCGCAGCGGAGGCAGGCACGCGTCTGGCCCTCACCGTGCAGCGCAGCGAGGCGGCGCATTGGATTGATCAGGCGATCGCCGACGCGCAGAAGTCGGAAGAGCCAGAGACCATGACGTACGTGCTCATGGCACGAGCGATGCTGGAGACGCGAGGGGATCGTCGAGAGACGGCGATTCAGACGCTCGCCGAAGCGAGGAGCCTGCTCGGTCGCGTCCTTGACGACAAGCAAGCACAAGGACTTGAAGTCCACCTCTCGGAGCGGGAGGCGGAAGCACTGGCCGGTTTGAACAGGGCCCACGAGGCGCTCCAAGCTCGCCGAGAGAACCTGGCAGCGGTCAAGCGCTTGTATGGCCCGGCCAACGGTCGTACGGCGCTCGCGACGGTCAAACTCGGCGTGTCGCTTTGCGATACGGGACACCTCGATGAGGCCCTCGTGACGGCGCAGCAGGGTTTCGAGCTCACGTGTGCTGTGCATGGCGACTCGCAGCTCTTCACGGGGCAGGCGATGCGCATTCTTGGTGGCGTCGAGTTCCTCGCTGGAAAGCAAGAGCGCGGGCGCGAGCGCCTGGAGGCGGCCGTCCAACTCTTCCGCAATTTCGATGACGCTCGCTTGACCGCAGCCGCCATGCTCGACTCCGCGAGGGTCGAGCGTCATGCCAGAAACCTCGCGCGATCGGAGCAGACCTTGCGCGAGGCCCTTCTTCTCATCCGCGTGGCGTCCGGCCTCGACCGGCCCGAGGCCGCCGACGTCGAGGCAGAACTCGCGCTGACCTTGATGGAAGCGGGAGCCCTCGAGGAAGCCAGTGCGCTCGTTGAGCACGCCACGCTCATCCTCGAGCGAAGCGAAGCGACCGAAACCGTCGCCTTCGCCCATGACACACGCGGACGCCTCGCGCTGGCGCAAGGACGACCGGAAGCCGCCGCAGCTCACCACGAGGCTGCTATCGACGTTGTTGAACGCAAGCTTGGGCCCGACGCGTCGGAGCTGTTTCCCAGCCTGGTATGGCTCGCACGGTCGGAGCTCTCTGCTGGCCGACGGCCACAGGCGGATCGAGTCCTCGCCCGCGCCAACCGGATCCACCAGCGAACCGGGTTTCCCCCAACCCTCGCCCACGGAAACACCATCGTCGAACAGCTCCGCCGACTCAACGAGCTAGCCCCCGATCGCACGGCGGCGTATCCTCCCTATCGGGAGATGACCGATCGGGAGCGACCATCGGACGCAAGCAGTCTGGCCACGCTCCGGATGGTAGGTCGAGAACGCTGGCCCGACATCGACGTTTCGATCGACGAGTTGGCCCGACACCACGAAGGGTCCCCGCAGCCCGGCCACGAGCCCGACCTTTACCTCGCGTTGGCCTGCGCGGCGGGCAACCGCAACGCTCTCGCGGCCCTCGAGCGAGAGTTCGTGCCCGCCCTGCGCAGCACCCTCGCACGGGCGGGTGTCCCCACCTTCGATCAAGCCGACGTCCTGCAGGGTCTCCGCGCACGCCTGCTGATCGGGAGCGACGACCGACCGCCGCTGATTGCAAGCTACCTGGGCGATGGAGCGCTGTCCGCTTGGCTGCGGGTCTGCGGGGCGCGGGCCGGCATCGACTATCGGCGAGCCCGACGACCACCTGGTGACTCCGCGGAGCAGCTCCTGGGTCGACTCGCCGCTGACGACCCCGACCTTGAGCGCGTCCTGGCGTCCGAGAAGGTCCGGAGTGCCGTGCGCGCGGCCTTTCGCGACGCGATCGGAGCACTCGAACCACGGCTGGCGACCGTCCTGCGTTGCCGCGTCCTAGACGGGGTGACGGCGCAAGAGCTCGCCGACGCCTACGATGTGCATCGAGCGACCGTGGATCGGTGGCTTGTAACCGCCAAAGACCACGTCCTGCGCGGCACGGGAACCCGCTTGATGCAAGCCTTGGGCGTCAGTCGCTTGCGAGCTCAGAGCCTGATCGCCCTGGTGACCAGTCGCTTGGACATTGGACTCTCAAGCCTGTTCAGCGCCGAGGCGCCGCGGTTGAGCGAAATCAAGGGTGAAAAGGCCGGTCCGGAGCAGTAGGGATGGCCGCAGCTCGCTAAGCGCCGCGTCGGCTACTGAGGCTCTGAGGCGGTTCGAACTCGGCGACGGCCGGGGTCCGCTTAGCCGTCGTCCTCGCCGGGCCCGGGCTTGCACGCGCCCTGACGGCATCGCGCCGCGGACCCAAACTCCAGGGTGCAGTCGATGCACCCGTCACCGCACGCGGTTGGATTCTTGCGGGTATCCACGCACTCGCCCCCGCAGATCCGGTTCCAGCCGCCCATGCAGGCGTCCTGCGGATCCCCCGAGGTGACATCGTCACCGGGATCGGTCGAGGAGCTTGCGCCTGAGGTTTCCGTGGAGGCGCCGTCGGAGCTGCCGTCGGAGCTGCCCGAGCCGGTGACCGCATCGGTAGCGGAGTCCGCACGGCCACCTGTGGAGGTCGTTGCATTCGAGGGGATGGGCGCGGACTGGGTCGTGGAAGCAGGTGTCTTGGGCCCATCCCAGTCTGGGTTTTCCTCACTGCAGGAGATGCACGACAGGGCGGCGAACGACCATGCGAGGGCCCGCATTTCAGAGTGCCTCCAACCGCCGCTTCGCCGAGGGGGAGCCCAGGGCCGCGGCGCGGGCGTATTCTTGTCGCGCCTTGTCCTTCTTCGAGAGCCGAACGTAGGAATCGCCCAGTCGCATCCGATGCTTGGGGTTGCCCGGCGCCCGACGGACGGCTTGTTTTGCGAGGCCAAGCGCCTCGCGGTGTTGCCCCGCATCGAAGGAGAGGTCGGCGAGTCCGGCGTAGGCATCGGCGCCGCGATCGTCGAGCACGAGCGCGCGTCGAAAGGCTTTCCGAGCCGCCTGTGGGTCGCCGCGCCGCATCGCCCGTCGACCCTCTCGAACGCTGGAGCGCGCCTTGTTGCGGTCTTCCCTGCTGGGTTGGGCGGCCTCCGGCTCGTTCGCGGGAGCCGCGAGGGAGAACGTCGCTGGGGGTGCCGGGGGGAGGGCGGATCGCACGACACCGCTGTCTGCCGCTTTGACTTCGACGAGCGCGGCCAGTTGGTGGTCGTGCTCGGTGTCGCGCTCGGAGCCGATGACGGGCTCCGGGAGGGGTCGCGCCACAAGTCCCGCGGCGAGCGGACGGGCCGCTGCGTCGTGTGGGACCGTCGAGACGTCGTCGTCGCTTTGGCCTGCGGCCCAGCCCGCGGCGACCACAGAAAAACACAGCAAGCCGGCGACGGCCCCGAGCAGGCGCCGGGGTGCAGCGGTACGGGTTGGGCGAGAGAAGCCGCGCAGCAACCGACGGCGGCGATCAGCGTCGTCGAGCTCGGGGGGCGGTAGGGCGTCGGTCAAACAGCGAAGGTTGGCGGCAAGCTGAGCTTCGCACAGCGCCGCTTCGAGGTCGGCCGCGGACGCGTGCCGCCGCTCCCGATCCCTGTGCAGACAACGCTCGACAACGAGCTGCAGCGAGCGGGGTATCTCGAGCTCGGGCGGGAAGACGGGGGCGACACCGTCGACGTGGGCCTCGAGCAGATGTTTAACCGTGCTTCCGGAGACAAGCGTTTTGCCGGTCAGCATCTCGAAGGCGCAGCAGCCAAGCGCGTACAGATCGGCGCGAGCGTCCAGCGTCTCGCCTCGGACCTGCTCGGGCGCCATGTACCGCGGGGTGCCGCAGCAGTCGCCCTCGCTGGGGCCCGCAGAGGTCGCAATGCCGAAGTCGACGATGACCAGGTGCTCGTTCCCCCTGCGCTCGACCAACATCAGGTTCTCGGGCTTGATGTCGCGGTGAATGATGCCGGCGGTGTGCGCGGCATGCAGCCCCTTGCAAGCCATGCGAAGGAGCGACACGCAGCGCTCCGGACTCAGTGGCCCGCGGTCGAGCGCATCGGCCAGCGTTCGTCCGTCCAGCATCTCCATCGCGGACCACAGGCGGCCATCGCTCAGCGAGCCAAAATCGACGACGTCCACAACGTACGGCGAATCCAGCTCCGTGGAGATCCGGGCCTCACTGAGGAAGCGTGCGCGCGCGCCCGGCCACGACGCGCCATGACGGAGGACCTTGATCGCCAAGGGACGCTCAAGGACCACGTGCCGACCCCGAAACACCTCCGCGGTCGCCCCCGCGCCGATCTGCTCCTGCAGCTCGATGTGGGAGTCCGGGAGCCGGGTGCCGGGGGCGAGCGCCACCGCCGGCCCCGCAACAACCGTCGACGCATCGCGTGGGTCGGTCGACGCATTGCGTGGGTCGGTCGACGCATCGCGTGGGTCGAGGGACGCGTCGTGATCGGTGTCTGACGCGTCGTGATCGGTGGCCGCCGAGGAGACCCGGCCCGCGTGCGGAGTCCAGCAAAGGGTGGAGCTGCGGTCGTTTGTCGCGAGACTGGGATCCATCATGGCGGGTCACAGGCGTGTGGGCGCCCGGCTCCACGAGCAATTCAACGCAACAGTCGTGCCAACTAGCACTCGTCGGCCTGGCATCGGATCTGCAACCGAGCCTTCGTATGTTTGCGACGGCGTCTTTCATCGCGTTGGGGGTGCTCGCGGCGCCGGGCGAGGTGGCGCTAGGGACCCAAGAGGCCGCGACGCGGGTCGCGGTGCTCCCCGTCCAGGCCGAATTCGAGCGTTCGGCGGGGTTTGACGCGATCCGCGGCGAAGCGCTTCAGGCGCTCATCGCCCAACGACTCGCGCACGACAACTACGAGGTCGTCTCGCTGGAGGCGGACGATCCGGCGGGCGAGTGCTCGGACGGAGCGTGTCTTCAACGCACACTCGGTGGGCGCGGTGTGACCCACGCGCTCAGGGTCCGGCTCGGAGGCGAAGTGCGGATGTACGACGTTGAGCTGGAGATTTACGATGCCTCCACGGGAACGATGCTGACGGAGAACTCCGATTCGTGCTCGGTCTGTGGCTGGTCCGACCTCCAAGATGTTGTCGCGACGAGTGTCGACCCGCTCCGGGGGTGGCTGGCCCTGGCATCGACGCAACCGGCCGAAACCCAGGCGTCGCCGCCCCGCCCCACCGTACGCGCGGGCCGCAGGTCTAGAACCTCCCGCGACTCGTCACGCGGGGGACAAAAACCTTGGATGCGTCCGGTCGCGATCGGGGCCATCGCCCTCGGTGCCGCAGCCACGACCGCCGGCATTGCCCTGCTTAGCCTGCATGGTCGCGAGGATCTCCGGCGCTGCGACGGACCCGCGCAGGTCGACGACGATGGGGATTGCCGATACGTGCACCAGACCCTCGCCCCCGGAGTCGTTAGCTTGGTCGCAGGCGTGGGCCTGTCTGCGGCGGGGATCACCGTGCTGGGGATCGGCTCGCGCGGGGCACAGCTGAGCCTGGGCGCGACCCACCGAAAGGTGGTCTTGAGCGGTCGCTTCTAAGGCGACTCGAGCTGTCAGTCGCGGGCGACTCGAGCTGTCCGTCGCGCTCCACCCGGACGCGGAGTCGTACGGTATTTCGGCACTCCCGATCGGGCGGAAATCGTCGCCCCTCAAGACCCGGCCAAACAGCGTTTGACCTCGATTGTCGGCTGGATTTGATGTAAGTCGGCCGGCTCGGCTCCCACCGTGATCTCGCGCAAAACCGTCCACGAACACGTCGTCGATTTCATCCGAGCGTTGGGTGCCACCTCGGTCTACGGCATCCCCGGTGCACCGCTCACCGGCCTGTACGCGGCGCTTGCTCGCCAGCAGGTCGACACCGTGCTGGCGCGCCACGAGACCGGGGCCGTGTTCATGGCCGACGGCGATGCGCGTCTGACCGGCAGGCCAGCGGTCTGCTGTGTCAGCAGCGGTCCAGGGCGAAACAGGAGCGAGCAGCTGCGGCGGTCCCTCCGAGCCGTGCTGCCGCGGAGCATGCGACGACGGTTTGTTGTGCGATGAGGACACCTGCACTCCATGCAGCCTCGACATCATCGCCAACTTCACCTGTTCCCGACGCTCCGACCAGGTCGTCGCGTGTTGGGGCTCCGATGACTTCGGCCAGCTCGGTGATGGGGACACAGCACACGACAGCGGCGCTTCGGAGCCGGTCTTCGTGGACGTGGCGGCCGAGTTCCTCTCCATGGGCGCATTCCATGCATGCGCACGTGCCGAAGGCGAGACGGTATGCTGGGGTCGCAACAACTTCGGTCAAGTCGGAGTCGGTGGGATCTCTGCCTCCCAGCCGGCACCGGCTCTGATTCAAGCGGGAGATGTTACGCAGATCACCGGAGGCAGCTGGCACAATGTTGCTCTCACGCAGCAGGGCACGCTGTACTGCTGGGGGTCCAACGAATGGGCTCAGTGCGGCGACTTCAACGATCCGTTCGAGGTGCCGACGGTCATCGACAGTCCGGCCGAGGACGTCGTGGCGCTGGCCGCTGGGGCGGTTCACACCTGCTTACTGAGCGCCGACGGAGGGGTCACCTGCTGGGGGAACAACGGGACAAACCAGCTCGGAGTCGCGGACACCACGTCGATCGGTCCCCAGGTCGTCCCCAACATTCCCCCGCTCGTGCAGCTCAAGAGCGGAGACTTTCACACCTGCGGCATCGACAAAGCTGGCCAGGTCTGGTGCTGGGGCGGGTTCGCTCTGCAGCAAACGGGGAACACCGATGACATGCCCTCCCCCTGGATGCCGCATGTCGTGGAAGGCCTGCCGGTCGTGGAAGAGATCGAACTGGGCGACGACCACACATGCGACCGCGCCGTCGACACCATCTACTGCTGGGGAAACAACAGCTTCGGTCAGGTGGGCATCCTCCCCGAAGGCGAAAGCACCAACGTCCCCACGCCCCTTGAAATCGAGGGGGCGGTCGTGGACTTTAGTGGCGGCCGCGAGCACACCTGCATCGTCACCGACACTCCAGAGATCCTCTGCTTCGGGCGCAACCTTCAGGGTGAACTCGGCGACGGAACCTACGACAGCGGCCCGACACCCCGCCTTGCCGCGTTCGGCTGCGACACCCCCTCGGTCCGCAAATAGCGGACGCCGAAACGCAGCCGTACCGGGGCCCGACGGGGAGCAAAAACCGGGACGGCTGAGCACAACGTGAGCACTTGTTCTGCGGCGGCGCAGGAGCAAGCATGGTCGCAGTGAGGGGTGGGCGACACGGTACGGTCACGCGATGCACCACTTGACGTGGGGCACGACTGGCACCTGCAGCACGACGACTACGTCGAACTCATCGCAGACCTCGCGTACCAAAACGGCCTCAAGTGCGGCCTGCCCACCCCGTGAGCTGAGCGTCACGAAGTCGTGGGGAATTGGCCGAGGAGACGACCTAGCGGGCTGCTAAGCCAGGAGGGTAGATCGTCCTCGGCCTCAAGGCACCGGATGTTCACGATCCCGTGATCGTCGTCGAGGAAATCACCGACGTTGCCGTCGACCTCGTCGTAGCCAGGAGTCAGGCTGAGATCGACCCACCCCGGTCTGTCGCAACTACCGGTAGACCCCGGCGTCGGCTGCCATCGTTTCGTACTGCTTCTTGAGTTCGGCATGACCGACGATCGTCGCGGCGAGGTGTTCTTGCTCGGCTCGAATCTCGACCTCGAGGTTGCGAGCGCGCTCGGTCAGGCCGACGCGTTCGGCCTCGTCGCGCTCATTGGTCAGACGCTGAATCTTCGACTCGATCGAGGCTTGTTCGGCCTCGTTTGCGGCGCGTTTCTGAAAGTTGGCTTGGGCGTCCGGACCTTCGAAGAACGCGCGGCCCTGCTCGATCGCCTCGCTGTGAGTTGCGCGCAGCCCTTCAATCTCGGTGGCGAGCTCGGCCGACGTCTCGTTCATCATGTCCTCGTCCTGGAGATACTGCAGCGCACCGGCCGCGTCGCGGTCCGCGAAGAAAAGCTCCAGCGGATAGCTCGCCTTGCGATAGATCTCGACGAGCTGCTCTAGGTGGTCGGTCTGCACCGTTTCCACGCTGGCGGACGAGCCCGCCTCGCACGGGGCACGGTACTTCTGCGCCATGGCGGAATAGTCGGACTGCAGTCCCGCAGCCACCTCGCACTGGGCGGCGCAGCTCATGTAGCCACCGAGAACCTCCGACTCGACCATCCGGCGCGCGTTGTCGTCTGTGGCGGACGCCAGTTCTGCCTCGGCGGCGCGTCCTCTCACGTACTGCTGCAGGCAGAGACCCGCGCTGACCTCGGCGCCCTTGAGCTGCTTGTTGTGAAGTGCTTTGACATCGCTCAGGAGCTCCGTGTCACCGAGGGACTCCGCGCCTCTTGCGACCTCATCGTCGATGATGGCGGGCGCACCCCCCACCTTCGTCAAGAAGGTTGCGCAACCGAGTTGGAAGAGAACCATCGCAACGAGGGAATGACGGACCGTGAGCACGCCGGAATGACGCTCGGGACCAAGAGCGGTTGCTGTGTATCTCGGACCCCCTCGGAGAAATTTCGCACCGACGACCTCGCTCGACCCGATCAGGGAACCCTCCGACCCGATCTGCGAAGTTGGGCTTCCCGAACTGGGAAGTGTCCGCACGCCAGAGGCCGGATCACGGCTGCGCGTCGCACCTGCGGGCGAGAGCGGCGTGAAGCTGGTCGACGATGTTGGAACCAAGGCCGTTGACTCGGTCCAACCGATGATGCTCCGCCTCGCCCCGCGTTCTCTCGGCCGACTGGCCCCCTCCGTGCTCCTGGTGGCTCTGGCTTCGTCCTTCGGCTGCAACGCCGACGAGCCGCCTCCCGAGGGCAACGAGGCCGACCAGGTCGGCGTCGCGGCCCAGTGTCAGATCGCCGCGGACTGCGAGTACGAGTACGAGCACGACACCGACACCGACACCGAGCCGTTCGTGCTGGAGTGCCTAACCAGCTTCAAGGGCGGCTACTGCGGGGTCACCGATTGCACCTCGCACGAGGACTGTCCACTGGGCTCGGCCTGCGTGATGCACGACGACGGCTCCAACTACTGCTTCCGGCTGTGCGTAGACAAGGCCGAGTGCAATCTCCATCGCGACGCCGACCAGGAGGCCAACTGCTCATCGAACATCGCCTACGTGGGTGACGACGTAGGCAAGGCCTGCGTCCCTCCGGAAGGCGACTGACTCAGGACCACTTGAGCGACCCACGATCGGGCATCTTCGTTTTAGGCGTCGGATCCTGGAGCGCCGAGGCGTCGCTCCAGCACGCTGCGCAGCGCGGGCGTGGGCGCAGCGTCCACCGCCAGAACGCGGTAGCGTGCCGCCTCGGCGTCGTGGCCACAGCGGCGGTGCAGGTCGGCCAGCACCGCGAACCACTGAAACGAGGTGTGCAGCCAGGAGGGAGGTGCGACACGCTCGAGAAACGCGAGGCCCGCTTCGGGCCCGGTCCACTGCGAGATCGCAACCGCGTGTCCCAAGCGGTGCATCGCCGACGGAGCGACGCGCTCCAACAGCGCGTAGCAGGCGACGATGCGATCCCAACGCGTCGCCTCGAAGGTTTGCGCTCGGCAGTGCTCGGCCGCGATTCCAGCCTCTGCGTGGTAGGGGCTGAACGTGTCTCCGGTCGCCGCGGCGGCGAGCCACCGCATACCGCTTGCAATGGCTCGAGCGTCCCGCAGGCTCCGGTCCTGCTCACTCAGAAGCAGGAGCCCGCCGACGCCGTCGTCCCGAGAGCGCATGCGCGCCCGATGCAAGAACATCAGGGCGAGAAGAGCCGATGTCTCCGGCGCTGGCGGGGTCGTGAGCTCGGCGAGCAGCGTCCCCAGGCGGATGGCCTCGTCGCACAGCTCGACCCGCATCGAAGCATCGAGACCAACCGGCGCGTAGCCTCCTGTGAACAGCAGGTGCAAGATCGAACGCACCGCGGGCAGCCTGTTGCGTCGTTCGTCTTCGGTGAGCACCTCGAGGCCCAGGCCGGTGGACTGAAGCTTGGCGCGCGCCCGCTGGAGTCGCTTGTAGACGTTGGCCTCCGTCGTGAAGAGATGCTTGGCGAGCTCGGGCACCGTGAGCCCAAAGAGGATCTTCAGCGAGAGGATGCGCTGGGCTTCGATCGGCAGGCCGTCGTGGCAGCACGCAAAGAGCATCGCGAGCTGAGCGTCCTGCACCTCACCGACCAGCCACGCATCGGGCGGGGGTTCCGAATCGGCGGGGCTGCGTCGAGCCAATGCCGCAGCATGCCGCTGCTGCGCGCGGAGCCGGTCGACGGCCGCGTTGTTGGCGGCACGAAACAGCCAAGCGGTGGCCCGCTCGGGAACGCCGCGGTCCGGCCACGTCGCGAGCGCCGAGGCCCACGCGGACTGGACCGCGTCCTCTACCAGCTCCAGGTGCTGCATCCCAAACCGGGCGGCGAGCATCGACACGACGCGTCCGTACTCGCGCCGATAGATGCGCTCGAGTTGTACGCCGATCAAGGTGTGTGGATCTCGATAACCTCGACCCCGGAGCCGGGCCGAACGAGACCGGGGCAGGCGGAGGCGATCTCGATCGCTTCGTCGAGCGACCCCGCGGAGACGATCATGTAGCCCCCGACGAGGTCTTTGACCTCGACGAGCGGGGCATCGGACTTGGCGTCCGAGGTGACCAGGGTGCCGGCACCGAGCTTGCCGCCGAGGTCGACGAGGTTGTCCTCGAAGGTCTTCATCCACCCCTGAAAGGCGGCGTACCAGGCCTCCATGCCGTCGGTGTTGTCGCTGTTGTCGCTGTTGTCGCCGTTCGGCTCGGATTCGGGGGCAGGGACGGTGCGTTGTAGGCAAAGGTACTTGGGCATGGTGCGTTCTGTGAGGGGTGATGGGCGTACATTCGTGTCGATGTGCGCGCGTTTGCTCCCATGACGCGCAGAGGCGTGGACGTTGGACACTCGCGCGCAAAAAAAGTCATCGGGCGACCAGCGCGAGGAACTGCTTCCCCACGCTTCCGTGTCCACGTTCTGCATGGTCTCACGACCAAGGATCAGGCCGGGATTCGACACTCCGTTGGGCAACTTCAAGGTCTTCCCTTCGACGAATGCCGGGGAGGATGCGCGCATCAGGGGCTACGGCTGCCCTACCTCGTCGGCGTCGTTCTTGGGTTGCAGGCGAGACACCCGAGCTACTGTGCGGCTTGTCAATCCTCGCGCTCATCACCAAGCCCTCCGGAACCCACGTTTCTGTCGAACACGATGGGGAACAAACAACCGCGCTTCTGTTCGATCGAGAGTCCCTCCACGAGGACTGGGCCGAGGAGGTGGACGGCTGGCTTGAGACGGCCGAGGAAGAAGAAGAGGACGACGACTTGGTCCTGATCGGCCTGCACCCAATCGACGACGGCACGCAGGTCGAGCGACTGCTGTACTACCGGGAGTCGGCCGGGCCCTCGGACACCGTGTACTCCCTGGATGTCGATGGCACCGCCGTCTCCGGCACGCTGGCGCCATGGAAGACCAGCAGCGACGCCTTCAGTCCGAAGTAGCGGCCCCAAGCGATCGTCTGCAACGCGCGATGACGACTTTGTGCACAACCTGGCGGATGGCGACCAGCAGGTTGAGGTTCGGATGGCGTTTACGCCGGTGCCGGCCGGCCGGCCGACCTAGATGACTGCGTGCCGTGGCCGTGGTCGTGGTCGTGGCTCGGCCGCCGATGACTTTGCGTAGGGGTCCGCGTGGTGCTCGAGTCCACCGTGTTGTCCTGCTGCACGTCGCTGCATACGCTGCGGGGGGCGATGGACGGAGAGGAGACGCAGCCGGACGCGGCTTCGATGCGCCGCGTCTATGCGGAGGCGCGGACGATCGCGCGGGCGGTGCTTCGATCGCGGGGGCGGCAGACGTGGGGCACGGGCACGCTGGTGAACGAGGCGTTCACGCGGCTGCTCGGCAGCGCCTGCGCGGAGCAGATGCGGGACGACCCGACGAGCGTGGTGCCGATGCTGCGGCGGGTGATGAACAACGCGCTCACCGATCACGGTCGACGCAAGCAGTGTGCGAAGCGTCCCGAGGGGCACCAGCGAGGCCGCGCCTACTACGACGACGCGCTCATGGCGTTCGACGACGATCCGGCCACGTTCCTGGACATCCTCGACGCGCTGGCGGAGCTGCGCAGCGGGAACGCGCGCGAGGTGCAGGTCAGCGAGCCCGCCCAGCTCGCACGGGTGCTGGAGCTCGGCTTCGTGCTCGGCTGCAGCACCCGGGAGATCGCGACCGAGGTCGACCTCCCGCAGACCACGGTCGCGCGCTGGCTTCGCTACGGGCGGGCGCATCTCAACGCACGCCTGCAGCGGGGTGGGACCGATGACTGACGATCCCGAGGTCTTCGACGCGGTGATGGAGCGGCCGCCCGCCGAGCGCGAGGCGGCCGTGCGCAGAGCGTGTGGTGACGACGTGCGGCGGGCCGATCGGTTGGTCGAGCTGGTGCGGATCGCGACCGAGGCCGAGCTCGACACCGCCGAGATGGCCTCGCCGTATCTGGCCAAGGGGTCGAGCTTCGGGCGCTACTGCGTGGTCAATCTGCTGGGGGAGGGCTCGTTTGGGCAGGTGTACGACGCCCTCGATCTTGAGCTGGATCGCCGGGTGGCCCTCAAGGTGCTCCACGAGGAGCGCGCGTCGTCGGAGCCCGACGACCGCCGCTTCCAGCGGGAGGCCAAGGTGCTCGCACGCATCGACCATCCCAACGTGGTGCGGGTCTACGACGCGGGGGTGGAGGGCGAGCGGCGATTCCTCGCGATGGAGCTGGTCCAAGGCCCGTCGCTGCGGGCGTGGATGCGGGAGGCCGCGAACCTCGGCTGGTCCGCGGTACTGGAGCGCCTGTTGCCCGCCGCGCGCGGGCTGGCGGCCGCCCACGCCGCGGGCATCGTGCACCGCGACTTCAAGCCCGAGAACGTCCTCATCGACGAGGCGCGAGGCAGGGTGGTCGTGGCCGACTTCGGTATCGCGCGAGGCCACGCCACGGCGGAGCTGGGGCCGCCCGACGGCAGTGGCAGCGGGCCGACCCCCGAGGGCTTCTCGACCGAGTCGGTGATCGGCACGCCGGCCTACATGGCGCCCGAGCAGGTGTTCGGCGAGGCCTCGCCGCTCTCGGATCAGTACGCGTTTTGCCGAGTGATGCAGGAGGCGCTGGGCGGTTCGATCCGCAGGGCGCCGCTGCCCACCAGCTCGGACGGCCAGGATCGCGTCGACCCCCTGGCGTACCGACGGATCCCGCGAGCCCTGCGCAAGGCGCTGGAGCGCGGGACCCGGGTCGAGCCGCAGGAGCGCTTCGCCGACATGGACGCGCTGGTCGAGGCGCTGTCGGCCGTGCGGCGGAACCGTCGCTGGACGCTGATCTCGTTGATCGTCGTCGCCGCGGGGCTTCCGGGTGCCTACGCGCTCTCGCGTCCGGAGCCCCCGCAGTGCGAGGTCTGGAGCGCGGCCGAGGCTGGAGAGGCGCTCGCGCCCCACTGGACCACGCTCGAGGAGGTGCCGATGTCGGCGTCGGCGTCGGCGGTGCGGGCCCAGCTGCGGAGCGACGTCGACGACGGGCTGCGGCGCTGGGCTTCGGCGCGGACCGAGACCTGCCTGCAGCGGGTGGCGGGGATCGTGGATCCCAACACCGCCGAGGCCCGCGACCAGTGCTTCGCCCGCTGGCGGGAGCGACTGGAGCGTCGGGTGCGGTGGAGCGCCGAGCATCCCGACGCGCTCGAGAGCCCGCGTTTCGTGGCGCTGTCCCCCGCGGGGCCCGAGCGGTGCGCGTACGTCAGCCCGGTCGGCGCCACCGAGGCGGTGCTCGACCCCGAGGTTCGGGCCGCGCTCGAGCGGAGCATCGACGAGGCGCATGGCCTGTGGGTCGAGGGTTGGTACGCCGAGAGCCGCGCCGTCGCCGACCGAGCCCTGGCGCAGGCGCGCAGGCAGGGCCACGAGCCCCACGCCGCCGACGCGCTGCTGCAGCTGGGGATCCTGGCCGCGCGTGCGGGCGAGCCGGAGCGCGCGCTGGACATCCTGTTCGACGGGCTGGAGCTCGCGCAGCGGCAGGGCAGGGACGACTTGGTGTTCGCGCTGGAGCTGCATCTGGCCGAGACGCTGCTCGTGGGTGCGAAGGGGGACCCCGGTCGCGCTGCGCCCCTGTTGGTGTTGGCCCGGGCCCAGCTCGCCCGCATGGGCGAGCGCCCGGCCCTCGATGCCGAGCTGAAGGTGCTCGAGGGGCACCTCGCCCAGCGCGAGGGGGATTTCGAGGGCGCGCTGCAGAGCTACCTCGCGGCCGCACAACGCTTCGATGGACAGGGCCGTGGGGGCGAAATGGTTACCGCGTCGGCTCGGGAGCATGCGGCGGAGATGCTCTCGCTGCAGGGACTTCACGACGAGGCAACGACGCTGGCCGATCGGGCGTTCGCGTCGCGAATGGAGACACTCGGCGGTCCCGAGCATCCGCTGTTGGTCGACGTTCGCCTGCGGGTGGCGTCGATCCACATCCGCGCGGCTGAGGCTGAACCCGGCCATCGCGCTGCGAACGTCGAAGCAGCGCAGCGGTATCTTGCCGACGGGCTCGAGCAAGCCTCTCGGGTGCATGGCGAGGTCTCGGATCCTGTCGCGCGGGCACTGACCCTTCGTGGTCGCATTGCACTGCTCAGTGAAAAGCTAGATCCCATCGTGGCTCGGGACGTCGAGAAACTCGTAGAGGTTGTCGAGGCCCTCGACGAGGCGAGCTTTCCTTCAATCCAGCGCATCGACGCCCTACGAATTGCCCGCAGCCTCGACCACCGCCTGCGCCGCTGGGATGGGGCGCTGCGAGCCGCGACCCTCATGGTCGAGGCTCATCGCGCCGCGATGCCCCCGCTGGACCCGCAGTCGCGCGATGACGAACTCGTCCGGATTTCCTATCTGCTGCAGCAACGAGAACACGACGCCGCACGCCACGAGCTGCAACTCCACGAAGCTCTGTACGCGCCTGCATTTCCCGACGACGCCGACTACATCGCCAACCTCAACCAGATCGAACGAGCATTCGACCCCCCTCGCTCAGAAACATCTGCTCCATGAAGACGCCCAAACTTCCCCATCCTTCTGCCCACGGTCTCGATAGCCTCAAGCGACTGCTGACCTACTCTGGCCGCCTGCGTCGCAGCAAGCGCTCCACGCCCAGCGGTGATGAAGTTGCCCTGGCGCTCGCAGGTTGGGTGCGCGGAGTCGCGGAACACGCCGAGACCCTGGAGTCCGAGTTGTCCGAGTTGCTCCGGCGCCGCGTCGATGCGGCCGAACTCGGCCGTCTCTTGTGGTTGGAAGGGCCTCGCATGCCGCTGGGGGCATGTGGGGGAAACGAGGCCATGCCCTTCCCGCTGATGCAGCGGATGCTGTACGCGACCCAGACCACCCAACCCGTGGTCTGGCTTCTCGGACGCATGGGGCGCTCGGGGATCGAAGTCTACGAGCAATACACCGACGGAACGCCTTCAGGGGAGACCTACGTGACCTTCGACGACGTCAAGGGCGAGTGGGTCCCGAGGGACAATGGCGTCTGGCAGTCCCTGCCGTATGCATCGGCCAACGACAAGAGCGTTCAGCTGTGCATCTTCTGGTACGGCGAGGAGGCGGTCACGGTGACCTCGGGCAACCGCAAGTGGGAGAGCGAGCCCTGGCGCGACGACTCGGGGAAGATCGTGGGAACCAAGTTCTGCCAGAGCTTCGAGTTTGCGAACCTTTCAGGAAAAGTGGTCACAGTGACCATCGCGGTCCGCGGGGGCAAGGAAGAGACCTTCATCGTTCGGATCGACAATCCCAACGCCTCCGCCGGCGCCGATCCTGACCTCCCCGAACCGATCCTGAACCCCCCAGTGCCCCCAGGTCCGCCGCAGGGACCCGGTCCGATCGTCATTCCCAACGACTTCACCGCGCTGCCCGGGGTCGACCCGACGACGCATCAGCAGGTGCTCGACCTGTTCGCCCGCTTCGAGGCGCGGGTCGAGCGATCGATTCCCCGGGTCGTGCGGGAGACGATGACGCCCATGCAGCTCTCGCAGAACCCGCGAGCGTTCGACCATCTGCTGCGGGCGGCAGTGGAAGCGCTCGAGACCCAGTAGACCGCCGAGCCTAGGTTCCCGGGGTGCCCGACAGGAGTGGGCGCGCTGCTGGGGGCGTGGCGCTGGGTCAGTGGGGGCGTGGAGGTCGATGGTGACGGGCGTGCGCGAAGGCGGGGCTTGCGGGTCAAAGGCTGACGTGTGGCAGCTTCTGCAGCGGACCGAGGACCCTCGGTCGATTGCCGCTTTCCGCGTCGCGCTCGGCTCCTGCCTCTTGCTCGACGTCCTGACGCTGTGGCCCCATCGCGTGTACCTCTACGCTGAGGACGGAATCGCCCCGTCCGCGGATGCCTGCGTCGAAGGCTTGCGGTCGCTCTCGCTGCTGTGTCACGTCCCCGGTGCATCAGCAGCGACGACGTTGCTGTTGGCGTTGATCGGGTCTGCGGCGATGTTCACCGTCGGAGCGTTCACACGGGTCACGAAGTGGGTGACCGCCGCACTGTTCGCGTCGCTCGTCCTGCGCAACGGCCTTCCGCTGGCGGGTGAGCAAGTCTTGGGATCGTACCTCTTCTTGTTGTGCCTCTCTCGCTGCGGGGCCGCGTACTCGGTGGATCAGTGGCTCGAGAGACGCGGCGGCCGTGCCCGGGTGTTGGAGATCCCAGCGTGGCCGCGAGCCCTGATGATCGCTCAGTTCTGCGTGGCCTACGGCGTCGCGGGCTGGGCGAAGACGGGGCAGACCTATACCGACGGGTCGGCGTTCTACTGGATCGTCGCGAACGACCGCTGGTACCGGTTCGAACCGTGGTGGCTGCTATCCACCTTCGGCACCAACGCGCTGCGCTGGGCCACCTGGATCGCGGTCTGGTTCGAGCGGACCGTGCCTCTTGTCGGCGTCGCACTGTGGCTCGGCACCCGCTGGCGCCCGAGGGCATGGCGTGCAGCCCGATGGATCTGGGTCCCGCTGTCGTTCGTTTTTACCGGCACGCTCGTCGGCCTTACGAACATCGGGTGGTTCGTTCCCGCCACGATGTTCAGCGCGCTGGTTTTGTTCCGGGGTGAAGAGGTCGGACGCGTCCTGGCCCGTTGCTCTCGCCGCCCGTTCGTGCCCGCCACGCGATCGGCCGCAACTCGCCCACGGTGGGTGATGGTCGCGGTCGCGCTGATGATCGGTTGGCACGGGATCGCGACCATCGTCAATGCGCTCGATCTCCCCCACCTGCGCGTAGACGTTCCACCGGCGCTCCGCTCGGCAACGAAGACCTGGGCGCGAATCACCAATACCCCGCAGTTCTGGGGAATGTTCTCGCCCAACGCTCCACGCGCTCGAAGCTGGCTGATCGTGGACGTGGTGAAACAGTCCGGAGAGGTCGAGCCGGCGTTCGACGACCGCGTCCTGATCGGGCAACGAGCCCATCCCTACGTGTTCATCGATCGACGTCAGAAGGTCCACGGGAAACTCCAGGGCCGAAACCGTGCCGCTCGCGCGCGTTACGCTCGCTACGTGTGCGCCCACTGGCGCGATGAGGAGCACCGCCCGCCTCGGGAGGTGCTCCTCTCTCGGTGGATCTGGCCCCTACCCAAGCCCGAGTGGATGGCCGCGCATGGGCCAAGCGACCCGCGCCCAGACGCCGAGCCGTACCGACGCGAGATCGAGCTGCTTGCGTGGGATTGCGAGCGCGGTACGGCAAAGTCCTCGATGGAACGGGACGATGTCGGATAGCAAACCTTCCAGGTCCTTACAGCGGCGTTTCGGCTCCGACCCAGGAGCGAAAAATGCTTCCCGATCCTCCGCGCCGAATTTCTCAACAGGCTGCGAGAGCTAGAGCGCCGCGCGGGGGTGACCGCAGCTCTTGACGGCGCACCGCCGTTGACTATGCCGGTGGCGGGCGTGTTCATGCCCCGCCACTGGCCGACTCGATGTCCAATCGTCTCCTCATCGCCATCGTCATTGGAATCGTCGCGGCGGTCGCGACGGTCCTCCTCGCAGGAGGCGCTGCGGCGCACGTGTACATCGTCGGCCAGCTCTTCCTCGGGCTGCTGCAGATGCTGATCGTGCCGCTCATCATGCTCTCGGTGATGAGCGGCATCACCGATCTGGGAGACGTCCGGCGCCTGGGCAAGCTCGGCGGTTGGACGGTGGTCTACTACGCAGCGACCATGCTGGTGGCCGCGGTCGTTGGACTCGTGGTCGTCAACGTGCTCGAGCCCGGCGTCGGGATCGACACGGCCGGACTCGCGCTCAACGCCAGCGAGGCCCCGCAAAGCGACCTCCAAGACGTCGCGCTGGGGTTCGTGGGGAGCAACGTGTTCGCATCGATGGCGCAGATGCAGCTCGTCCCGGTGATCCTCTTCTCGCTGTTCTTCGGGGCGGTGCTCACGACGATCGGAGAGCAGGGAGCGCCGCTGGTGCGCATCATCGACGCCGGAAACGCGGTGATGATGAAGATGGTTCGCATCGTCGTGTGGACCGCGCCCGTGGGCATCTACGGGCTCGTGGCGGGCCGCTTTGGAGCCGCCATGGCGGAGGGCGGACGTGAGGCGCTCGTCGAACAACTGCTCGCCGTTGGCCGCTACGTCGTGGCGGTCTGCGTGGCGCTGGGCATTCACGCGCTGGTCGTCTTGCCGTTGATCCTTGTGGTGGTCGCGCGTCGCAACCCGATCCGCTACGCCCGCCGGATGCTTGCCGCGCTCGTCACCGCGTTCTCGACCGCATCCTCCAGCGCGACCCTTCCGGTGACGCTCGATGCTGTGGGTGCCGAACGAGACGGCGACAAAGCCGTTGATGGTCGCGCCGCACGCTTCGTGCTGCCGCTGGGCGCCACGGTCAACATGGATGGCAGCGCGTTGTACGAGGCGATGGCCGCGATGTTCATTGCACAGGCCGCTGGCATCGATCTGGGCTTCGGGGATCAGGTGGTGATCGTGGTGGTCGCCACCCTGGCAGCGATGGGCGCTGCGGGCGTCCCGGAGGCCGGGCTGGTCACGATGGTCATCGTGCTCCGCGCGACCAACCTGCCACTCGAGGGTCTCGAGCTCCTGCTGCCGATCGACTGGCTCCTCGACCGGGGTCGCACCGCAGTCAACGTGTGGGGCGACTCGGTCGGTGCCGCCGTGCTCGAGCCCCTCGCTGCGGACACCGACCTCGACGCCGACGTCGGAGTCGACGACAGCGCGGCCGCCGAACCGTAAACGCCGTGGGAGTGCATGGCGCGCTCGCAGCTCGGCAGCTGCGGCACGTTCGGCGACCCCTTCGTCGAGGTCACCGCGGATATCTACGTCCTGCTCGGCACCCCTCCGTATACGGTGTCGCTCGAGTCGTAGAGTGCAACGCAAGTGCGACGTGGATGCGTTGGCGACCCACGCACGCCCGACGCCAACGGCGGTGGCGGCTGGGCACCCGCACCTCAGTGATCGCTAGCGTTTTCGTTGGCATCATCATCGCAACATTCGGTAAGCCGTGCGCCGATTGTGGGTTTGTCTGGGCTTGTCCGCGGCTTGCAACGGGCATCCTCTCGCCGATGTTCCGCTGACCCGTTCGACCCAATGGGTCGCGGGGACGCGCGTCGTGGAGGGGGCAGCGAAGGTGGACGTGCTGCTGGTGGTGGACGACTCACCGTCGATGCACGACCACGCCGAGACGCTCGCGGACAACCTCAAAGCGATCGCGACCGTGTACGAGGGGGAGTGGCTGGATTATCGGATCGGTGTGATCACGACCGACCTGTCGGGCCCGGACTGCGCCGCCGGTCGTGACGGCGCGCTGGTGCGGACGGCTTGCACCGAGCGCCTGGCTTCGTTCGTGGCCCCGGCGAACCAAGAATCGCCCGCGGCGGACGTTCGCGACGTGTGCACCGACTCGTGCTCGCTGCTGCGCGTGGAGATTCGACCGACGAGCCTCGCGGAGGACGATGCGTCGCAGCCCCGCGGCTGGCTCGAACGAGGCGCAACGGGTCGAAACACGGCGGACCCGGTCGCGGCGCTCACCTGCCTGGGTCAGGTGGGGTTGGACGGATGCACCTCCGAGTCTCCGCTGGGTGCGGTGCTTCGCTTCCTCGATCGTACCCAAGATCCGCAGGACCCGGACTTTGGGTTCGTGCGTGCCGACGCCGGGCTTGCGATCGTACTGATCGGTGACGAGGATGACTGTTCTCGGTCGTCCTCGGCGAGCCTGCGCGGGCAGGGGTCGCTCTCCGCCGCATGCTGGCGCGAGGCTGCCGACTGCGTGGAGGAAGACGATGGGCTCTCTTGCGAGGCCTCGGACAGCCCTGAGCTCGTGGACCTGGAGCGCTTCGTCGATCGACTGATGTCGATCGACGCCGACAAGCGCTTGGTCTACGGCACGGACGAGCAACGAGTGTTTCTCAGCGCCGTCGCGGGGGTGCCTTCGGAGTATCCAGACCGCCCGCAAACCTTCGAGCCTGGACACGACGCAGCGTTCGAGAGCGCGTTCGGAATTGGGATGGGCTGCATTCGGGCGGGTCGTGTCGCAGCGCCTTCGGTCCGAACGGTCGAAGCCGCCGAGGCCTTCGCCCCGTGGATCTCCGCCGTGGTCTCGGTGTGCGTCGAGAACTGGCTGATGGCGCTGGCCTGCCTCCCCGATCGCTCCAGGGACCATCCCTGGCCGTTCTGCCTCGACGTCGACTTGCTGGGCGACGACCCGGACCTGTCCGAGTCATGCATGCTCACCCAGACACGGGCGGGCGAGACCCGTCGGGTGCCCGAGTGTGAGCCTTCGTTCGTGCTGCCGCAGGATGCGGAGGCGTGCGTCTCTTGGCAGACCGACGACAGGCAGCAGGCCTGTCTCGACGCGGGGTTGGGGGCCGAGGCGCTCGTCCTGCGCCGGGAGGAGAGCTGGGAGATGCTGTCCTACGAGGTGACGTGTGTGGCTGAGATCTGACCCACGCACAGAGGTGGGGAAGGATCCGCCTCGGGGTGGTCTGATGTCGCATCGGTCCGATGACCGACTCTCATCACGAGACTCGGTCCGTCGCGCACCCCTCGCAGGCCCTAGGTTGCCCAGAACGGCCCTCTGCCCACCGGATCGCGGGAATTCGATGCGGTCCGGGCACCCTGCCGATAGGCGGCGACGGAGCGATCCGGAAGACTGATTCGTGGCGGGAGTCGCCGCGAAGGACTGAGCCATGCCACGATTCTCGACCCTCTCTCGTCGCACCTTCCTCACCGGCACCGCCGGCACCGCCATCGCGCTGCCGTTCCTCGAGGCCATGCTCCCGCGCACCGCGCGAGCCGGAGACGATGCGCCTCCTCGACGCTTCGTCAGCTGGACTCAGCCCAACGGCACCGTCGTCGACAACTGGGTGTGCCCGCAGGGCCCGGGGGGGCCGACCGACTTCGATCTGTCGCCGATCCTCGCCCCCCTGGCCGCGCACGAGCAGGACATGGTCGTCCTGCAGAACCTTCAATGCGAAGGTGCCTACGGCCACACCTGCATGACCTCGCTGACCGGACGGGACCCCGACCCCGATGGCGCGACCGGGATCTCCATCGACCAGCGGCTCGCGCAAGAGTGGGAGGGCCTCACGCCCATCCCGTCGCTTCAGCTGGGGGTGAACGTGATCAAGGGTGCGCAAGCCAGGGCCTGCTCGGCGTGGGCGGGACCGCACCAGCCGCTTCCGCCCGAGAACAACCCGTTCGCGGTGTTCTCGCGCCTGTTTCCCAAAGGCGTCGGCCAAAGTGACGCCGCGCTGGAGCGGCTGGTCGCCACCCGAGCGTCCATCCTCGACAACGCCAAGTCGGAGAGCCAAGCGCTGATGGGGCGGGTTGGACGAGCGGACAAGCAGGTGCTGGAGAACTACTTCGACTCGCTTCGGGACGTCGAGCAGCAGCTGGCCGACCTTCGAGAGAGCGTGGAGGCGTGCGGGTCACCATCGTTCCCCGACCCGCCCGAGGCTGGCGATCCGTGGTGGCTCGACAACGCGCGCGTTCCCGACGTGCTCGACCTGCACAGCGACCTGATCGCGATCGCGTTCCAATGCGACCTCACGCGCGTCGTCACGCTCAACGTCTCCGATGATGGTGGCGCCTATCGAATGTTCCCCTACATCGACGGTGTGCCCGACGGGACCGATTGGCACGGGATCTCCCACTGGGTGGAGACCGGCGACGACGAGCCCATGACCAAGGTCGACGCGTGGCACATGGGGAAGCTGGCGGGGCTGCTGGATCGGCTCGCGGCGTCGACGGACGCCGACGGCAGCTCGGTGCTGAGCAACTCGCTGGTATTCAGCAACAACGAGTATGGGCCCAACGGTCCGGTCAGCTTCCTTCCGGCGTCGGACCAAAACCACTCGCACCGCGGGACGCTGATGCCCTACACCTTGTTCGGCCAGGCCGGCGGCGCGCTGAAGACCGGCCGAAACCTGGTCTTCCCGCTGGTCGAAGGCAGGGAGGTGTACGGCTGGGGCATTCACTCCACCCGCCTGCTGCTGTCGATCCTGCACCTGTTCGACCTCGACGACGACACGTTCGGCGACCCCGAGTACGACCAGGGCGTGCTCCCCGAGCTGTTCGTCTGAGTCACCTTCGGACTCGATCGCTCAGATCGAGCCCGCCCCTGACCTGCTACCGTCCGCGTCCTATGGGCGAGCCCGAATCGAACGCCGAGGACTACCTAGACACCAACCGCCAGCACTGGGACGCGATGGTCGACGCGCACTGGGAGTCGGAGTTCTACGACGTGCAGGGGTGGCTCGGGGGTCAGGACAGCCTGGGTGAGATCGAGCTCTCGATGCTCCCCAATGACCTCAAGGGACAGCGCCTGCTTCACCTGCAGTGCCACTTCGGGCAGGACACGTTGTCGTTGGCGCGCCGCGGTGCGATGGTCACCGGCGTCGACCTGTCGTCGCGGGCGGTCGAGCGGGCGCAGGAACTCGCGGGTTTGGCCTCGCTCGAGGGCACCTTCGTGCACAGCGACGTGTACAGCCTGCCCAAGCGACACGATGCGCCCGCGAACTACGACATCGTGTTCACCTCGTGGGGCACGATCGGCTGGCTGCCCGACCTCGATCGCTGGGCTGCAGTCATCGAGCATTTCCTCGCCCCCGGCGGCGTGTTCGTGATCGCCGAGTTTCATCCGATGGTCTGGATGCTGTCCGAGGATCGCAAGAGCTTCGCCTACAGCTACTTCAACCGCGGCCCCATCGTCGAACAACGCGAGGAGAGCTACACCGGAGACTCCAAGGCCGCGACCACCGAGATCGGCTGGAACCATCCGCTGTGCGAGGTCTTTGCCGCGCTGCTCGGCCGCGGTCTCGTCCTCGAAGCGTTCGAGGAGTACGACCACAGCCCGCACGCATGTTTCTCGGATTCGGTCGAGGTGGGCCCCAACCGCTACGCGCTGAAGGGGTACGAGGGCGTGCTGCCGATGTCCTACGCACTGCGCGTCCGCAAACCTCAGGGCTGATCGGGCGAGCTGTCGGACATCTCTCGCTGATCGCGGGCGTACTCCCGCCACGCGTCACGGGCGTGGGTCACGTACGCTTCTTGCTGATGGTTCTCGAGGGTCTTGCTGCGCGCCTCTCGGACGGCCGCGATCGCGATCTCGGGTTCGAGCCCGTAGGTCGTCAGAACGCAGGCTGCGAACGTCCCAGTGCGCCCGAGTCCTCCCTTGCAGTGCACGACCACGGTCTGCGCCGCAGACAGTGCCGCGCGGACGGTGCCCATCGCCGACAGCCACGGCGTGTCGTCCTCAGGCACGCAAGCGTCGCGCACGGGTACGTGCAGCCATTCGATCCCCAGGTCGATGGCGGCGGCGCCGAGGCCCGCAACTCGGAGCTCGTGGAGCTCGTGGGTCTCGATCACGGAGACGAGCAGGTCGACCGCGTAGGTGCTTCGCAGCCGGCGCAAGTCGGTCGCGAGGTCGCGGTCCCACGCTCCTGATTGCGCGTTGGGCTGGAACTTCCCCGGCGCGAACGTCATGCCGAGCTTGCCGGCGGCCGGGACGTCGACGAAGCTGACGTTCAGGGGGTGGGTGTCGGAGGTGAAGGCGGTCATCGGGGCAGGGTTGACCGGAATCCTCGCGGCCGTCCCGATCTATTTCACGTTCATCGCCGGCTGATGGCGACCCGGCCTTGCACTCACTCACTCACTCGTCGGCACGTCGATCAGATCGCCCTTGAAGCCCACCCGCCGTGGACCTGACCTCGCGAGCATTCTCGAACTCGAAGCGGGTTCTCGTTGCGCTACGGTCGTGTCGCATGGACGCGCGACGGATCCAAGGGCTGCTCTTCCTGCTGTCGACTGCTGGGGTGGGGATGTTTGGCTGCGATCCCGCGCCGGAGCCTCCCGAGGACGGGCCCGAGACTGAGGGCGACGCGTCCTCCGGCTCCGGCGGCAGCGACTCCCCGATGCCCGAAGGCTCGGCGTGCGAGCGCTTGGTGGCGCTCAACATCGACTGCTTCCCGGTCGACTACACGCTCGAGGAAGGGATCGAGGACTGTGAAGAGCTGATCTCGTACTTCGCGGACGTCTCGCAGGAGTGCGGGGACACCTTCGTGGAGTACGCCGACTGCCTCTCCAGGCTCGAGTGCGCAGATATGGGCAACGGGTGCATCGAGGAGGCGGAGGCCTACCAATCTTTGCAGTGCATGGGCTTTTGACGCTGCAGCGTTCCGTCCATGGACCGAGCACGCGCGTTTTGCGAGTGAAGATTGAAAATGGAGTGATGCAGGACACCTGAGCGACCTCTCGAGCTCACAGCCGCTCGAACGCGGTCCGCGGGCCGCTGTGTCCCTCTCTGTGGTCCCGGTAACTTAATCTACTCGCGAGTTGATTTCTGTACCCAAAGGGGCGCGAGTAGGCGATACCGCGCTCTGCCTCCCATGCTCGCACTCAAGTCCAACCTCCTGCTCGTAGTGACCCTGCTCGCGACCTCTTGCGACTCCTCCGACGGCGAAGGGATGCCGGACGGCAGCACGGGGTCAACGACCGACGCTTCGTCGTCAACCTCGACATCCGAACCCGAGGCCACCATCACCACCGGCGCCACGTCGGCGGAGGCGACGGGAACGAGTACAGGTCGCGAGGTCGAGACCGGCTCCTCCTCCTCTTCGGGACAGGACGAGGGCGGGTCGTCGTCCTCGAGCACCGGAAGCGCCGACGGCGTGGAGGGTGACATCGTCGTCGAGATCGTCTACGAGGGCGCCCTCGAAGGCCCACTCACGGTCGCACTGTTCGCGGCCTGCCCCCCCGCAGGACCTCCGAGCGCCTTCGTTCAAGAAGCCGCACCCGTCTTCCCCCAGGCCGTGGAGCTCACGGGGACCACCTTCGTCGCGGGCGAAACGCCGTGCATCATCGCCTACGTCGACGCGGGACCACCGTCCCCCACGTCTCCGGGCGAAGAGGATCCCACAGGCGAAGTGACGCTTGAGATCGCGGCGGGCGAACCGACAACGACCTCGCTCACGCTCGCCGACCCGGCCTGAACCGATGCGACGCAGCCTCGCCCTCTCGGTCTTCGTTCTGCTCTCCTGCACGACGGAGGCCGCAAATGACCGCACCACCGATGACGCCTCAACGGGGGCCGTGACGACCGGTGGCAGCACTTCGCCAACGACCGCTGCCTCCGCTCCCGACACGTCGAACCCCGGCAGTACCGGTTCGGAAGGCAGCACGACGGCCTCCGGATCGGACGACATCGTACCGGGCGTGGGCATCGGCCCGATTGTGATCGGAGGTCGATGGGGAGAGTTCGAAGCACTGCTCGGAGAACCCGACAGCAGCCTGCGATTCGGCAATCTGTTGTTCACGACGTTCGACGGCCCGGGTCTTGAGATCCTCCTCGCCGCCCCCCCCAGCGACACCATCGCACCCGAGGCCAGCGTCCTTTCGCTCGCCGCCCGGTCGAGCTCGGGCTACGGCGGAGTCGTGACTCCCGGAGATGTGCGTTCGGACGTCGAACTCGCCCTTGGAGCACCCAGCGAAGTCCTGGGTGAGGTGGCGTTTTACGCCGCCGGAGTCTCCATCCGATACACCGACGATGATGTCGCAGAGATCGTTGGTGTCTTTGCGCCCTACACCCTTCGCACGACGCCCCCACCCATGGTCCCGTTCGAGGCCTCCCGATGAAGAAGTTCCTGCCCCTCGCTACGGGACTCGCGTTGTGTCCGTCTCCGGCCGAAGCCTCGGTCGAGGTCGATGGACAATCCCTTGAGGTGATCGACATGCACCTGCATCCAGGGACCTTCGGTACGCTCAACCCCACCGGTAAGGCGTTCATCTTGTCGAACGTGCCCCCGTTCCTGACCCATCACGCGCCCGCGCTCCTTGGGTCGGGACTCGACCCGTACACAGAATTCGTCGGCATTGCTGACGAGACGCGCAGCGCCGGCGTAGATCACGGGGTGATCTACGCTGTCTATACGCACCACACGACGGGGCACTACACCAACACCGAACTCGCCACAGCGTTGCTGGATCCTCGCAACGATGGTTGGGGGTGGGGGTTTGTCAGCATCAACCTCGACGATGTCGCCGACGATCTGGAACTCCTCGATGCCCGCCTCGACGCGATGGCCAGCTACGTCGAAGCACGGCCAGACCTGTTCATCGGCATCAAGTTGGCACACGCCCATCAGGGCGTCTTGCTCGATAGTGAAGCGTCGTTCCGAGTCTACGAACGCGCGGGCGAACTCGGCGTGCCCGTCCTGCTGCACACCGGGTTCTCCCCGTTCCCCAACACCCAGGATACGTCCGAGTACTATGACCCCGCGTTCCTCATGGACATCGTGAGCATGTTCGACGGAATGGCGGGACCACGCGTCGACTTCGTCCTCTCGCACGTGGGCCAAGGTGATGCCCGGTCCGTCGAATCCGCCCTCACGCTCGCCAGCATGGACAATGTGTGGATCGAGCTCAGTGCGCTCGCTCGACCGCTACAGATCGACGAGAACGGCGACCCGATCGAGGCCGAAGGCTCGCAGCTCGACGGCGTCGTACAGGCAGTGCTCGACCGCGGACTCACCGACAAGGCCATCTTCGCCAGCGACGGTCCCCAGCTCTCCAGCTTCGTCGAGGGCTACCTCGGCAACGTTGTGTCCGCGATGGTGAGCGCGGGTTATTCGACGCCGCAGATCGCCGGCGTCCTCGCTGGCAACTTTCGATCCCTCTACTTGGAGTAATCGTCGCAGGACAGCAGCGGGTTTACGGCTATCTCTGTCGCTGGGTGGCAGCGATTCTCCTGGTTACGAAAACTGTGCCTGAAGAGGAGTTTAGGGGCTCTTCATCGGCGTTAGTGCAATTGTCCTCGGTGAGCGTATGTTCCCAGTGAGAGCTGATTGGGCTCGGGGAGGGTAGAGTCACAGTGAGGGCGAGGGCGAGGGCGCAGTGCGTGGCGCCCTTGCGATGGTTCGTTGGCTTTGAAAAAACGTAGGTATCCACTACCGCGTATGCCGTAGCGCAGACAGTTGGTTCTTTGCAGTTTGAAGTTGGGGCTTTGTTGCTAGCTTTCTCCCTATGATGAATCCGAATTGGACGCCTCGAATGGGTCTCGTTGCCGCGGCATGCTTCCTGGTGGCCTGCGGCGCGACACCGCAGCCGCTGGAGGTCGCCAGCGAAGCCCACGCCGAAGAGGCCGCTTCAGTACATGCCGACGACGTCGAAGAGGAACTCGAGCGCGACGACGAGGGCTGGTCGAGGACGGAAATCCTTGCGAGCGAAGCCCCATTCTCACGAATTGGGTTCATGTACGACTCACCGGCTCGCGCGCAGGTCGAGGTTCGATCGTCGGCGGGAGAGGGCGACCTGGGGCCGTGGGTGCCTGCGGAAGCCGTCTTTGATGACGAAGGAGCCCACAACGCGCGGGTCGATGTCCCTCAGGGCACGACGCGCGTACAGGCAAGACTTCGCGCCACGGAGGGTTCGCTTCGCAACCTGACGGTGATGCTCGTCGACCCCGACCCCGAAGAGCGCGACATCGTCCAGGCCCCTGGCAACGCCCAGGCCGCGGCACCGTTCGTCGTGTCTCGAGGAGCGTGGGGAGCGCGAGCGGGAACTTGTGTCGGGACCCACGCGCCCAACCGAATCACCGTGCATCACACGGTCACTGCGAACAATGACGGACTCTCGATGGCAGCACGGATGCGCCAGATTCAGAGCTTCCACATGGATGTCAACGGTTGGTGTGACGTTGGATACCACTACCTCATCGGGCAAGACGGAAAGGTCTACGAAGGAAGACCGGAGGCACGGGTGGGCGCGCATGTTGGTGGGAACAACACCAACAACGCCGGCGTCGCGTTTATCGGCACGTTCACGAGCGTGGCGCCCTCAGCTTCGATGTTTCAGGCCGGCGCGAGTATCCTCGCTGACATCGCGCAGCGTCGCGGAATCTCGATCGATGCCGACCGGATCCGCGGACACCGATTCTTCTCTGCGACCGAGTGTCCCGGGAATGCCTTCTACCCTCGTGTGGGGGAGCTGATCGACCTCGCGGCGAGTGGCGGAGTGCTGCAGGGGAGTTCGCTGTACGCAGACCTGCCCGAGTCACACTGGGCATACGAAGCGGCGAGTGCACTGCGGGAGTCGGGCGTGTTGTACGGGTGCGCGCCGGGGCTGTTCTGCCCGGACCAGGCGCTGACCCGGGCGGAGGTGGCGTTCATGCTGGCGGAGGGCCTGGAGCTGCCGGCGGGGCCCGGGGCGCCGTTGTTCAGCGATGTGGCGGCGAGTCACCCAGCGTTCGAAGAGATCCAGGCGCTGGGTGCAGCGGGTCTCACGGCGGGGTGCGGGGGCGGTCGCTACTGTCCCGACGAGTCGATCAGCCGAGCACAGGCGGCAGCGTTCTTCGTGAACGCAGCGGGTCTGGAGCCGTTGGATGGGGCGACGCCGAGCTTCGCGGACGTAGAGGGTGGGGCTTGGTACTTCGGCGTGGTCGAAGCGGGGTACGAAGCGGGAATCATCTCGGGGTGCGCGACGGGTCCGCTGCGCTACTGCCCCGATGACGCGGTGACCCGCGCCCAGGCAGCGGTTCTGCATGTGGGAGCACTGGGGGCCTGAGCACCGCACCATCTCCGGCTACGTCGAGTTTGGCGGCTGCGGGGTCGCACCGGCTCGGGCCTGAGTCGCGCCTACACATAGGCCTCGCGCGCCGCGGCGTCAGGCGGCACCATGGGCGCGAATGCTTGCGCTCGCGCTCGCGCTCGTCGTCAACACGGACGAACAGGGCCGGTACTGGACGTCGCTCGAGCCCGGCACCTACTGCGTCAGCTCGATCGACACCATCGACAACTCCCGCTAGGCAACAGTGGTGATGGTTGATGAGGGCCTGACCAACGCGACCTTCGTGTTCGACCACGGGTTTATCTAGCAGCCTATTGAGAAAGTCGACACGAGCGCTTCTTACGGTGGGCCCTCCCGCTATCGGTCCCGGGCAGGGCCCTCTGCTCGGCGCGAGCGGTGCGAAGCGACGCGCTCAAAGACGCAGACTCGGCGGGTTGCGGGCAACGACGAGAACAGCTTTGCGCGCGCAGTCAGAAACGCGCTTGGCCGCCAGCGCAAAACGCCTCACAGATTGAAGCTGTCCGCTCGGTTGGGGAACACCACACGGATCTCCACCCAAATCGGATGTGTGTTGCGATATCGCTTCAACGACTCCACGGGGACATCGCTTGGAACCATCAAGGTTTTCAGTAGGGGAAGTCCGGTGATGGGGTCGATGCTGCGGATCTTCGTGTCGTAGGCCCAAAGCTCCTGCAGTCGCGCCAGCCCTTGCAGGGGGCGTAGGCTCCGAATCGATGTGGCGCTGATGTCCAGGAGTTCGAGCTGCCGAAACCCGGCAAGCGGGGCGAAGTCCGAGACCGGTGTGTTTGCGATGCTCAGCTGTCGAAGGTTGGTCAGCGGTTCGATGGCTTTCAACGAACGGATGGACGTGCCCGAGAGGTGGAGTCTCTCGATGGAGGTGAACGTGCCCAGACGATCGAAGTTCCGCACGGCCGTCGCCGTGAGGTCGAGATCGACGAGACGGTCCGTAGGGCCGAGCATCGCCAAGTCCGAGAAGGGGGTGTACTGCACATCCAGGGCGCGCAGATCGAGGTTTCGCAAGAACGTGAAGTCGTCGACCTTGCTGCCTGCGAGGCTCAACCTCTCCAAGGCCACCAGCGCACCGAGTGGTCGGGTATCGGTTCCTTCCACGACTTCGACACGGAGTTCCTTCAAAGAGGACAAGGACTCGAGCGGACGGAGATCCTCGACGCGGGTCGAACGCAGCACGAGGACTTCGAGCGTACTGATCCCCACGAGCGGTTATAGCTGGGGCGTCGTCCGGTACGAGACCTCGACGCGGCGGAGTTGGTCCAAGCTCGTGAGCGCCGAAAGATCGAGCTGTTCACGACGACCGGCCGCCGACCCCTCACACACGACCTCGGTCTCGTGGAGACTGAGCGTCTGCCCGCACCACTCGACCGTTGCGACCGGCGCAGCGATCGGTGTTTCGGAGGACGGGTCGTTGACCGGGGCTGGGGGATGCGACCGTTCGACCGCGGTTGGTGGAGCAGAGCGCGGCGGAACCGGCTGTGGTGCGCAGCCCCAGAGGGCCCCGAGCACGAACGCCAGTGAGCTGACAGTTCGCATCACGATGACGATCGCATTTCGCACAGAACGCATCTCAGAGATCCTCGGTGGCGCATCATCGCGGGCTCCGTGGCAGGGGTGGGGGCTCGTAGGGAACGAGTAGAAACGATACCCAGAAGCGCGACACGGCGTGCGAAGGATTTCCAGCTTCGATGCGGGCGGAAGCGTCGGTTCCCGGACTGCCCCTCGGGACCGGCGGCGCCTGCGATCTCGCAACGTCGGTCTCATCGTTGTTGGCGAACGGTGTGGCCCGCCGCACAGGCGGCAACCTCGTTGCCCTCCGTTTCGCATCCAAACGCCCGAACCCTCGACTACCGAGCACCCGTGGTCACCGCGCAAACGTATCAAACCAGTCGCTATCGGTCCCAATATCGCCAAGCTTGGAAGTGGGCGTTTCGCTTTGATGTCCACTACCGCGTGCGTCGGCTGCGAGAGCTGCTGGCCAACCCGCTGGTGTCGTTCGGCAGCGGGAACGTCCTCGAGGTGGGCTTTGGCACCGGGCACCTGCTGCGGTGTTTTCCGCTGGACTGCACGCTGCACGGTGCGGAGGTTTCGGACTCGGCGGTCGATCGCGCCGCAGCAGACCCGATCTACAGCTGCTGGCGAGGGGCCCGGTTCACGAAGGTGAAAGAGGGCGACCCCGAGGATCTTCCGCAAGGCCCGTTCGACGTCGTCGTGTCGTCCCATACGCTCGAGCACGTGCATGACGACGCCGCTCACCTGCGAGCTCTCTTCCAGCGCGTCGTGCCCGGAGGATGGTTCCTGCTGTTTGTCCCCATCGAGGAGCCTGGCTACAATCCCGACCACATCCAGTGCTACTCACCGCATCGCATCGCCCAGCGGGTGCGCGAAGCGGGATTCGACGTCGTGTCCCAAGAAGACAGCATGAACGTGAATGGCCACCTCTGGAAGCTGGTCACCATCCCCAGCCGTCGACGCTGGCGTGTGGTGGGTCCCGCTGTCGATGCCCTCCGCCTCACGACGTTGTCGATGCTGCCCTACCGGGTGCTTCGGGGCCTCGACCGAACGCTGGGTGCGGCAGGGGTGGGACCACGACAATCGTTCCTCGTGGCCCGGCGGCCCGCACAGGTGAGGCCAAACCTGGAGGAGGCCGCGTGAGGCGGCCTCCGGAGATCCTCACGGTGCCGAGAACACTCTCACGCCAGCTTGGACCGGCTGGATGAGCTCCATGTCGCCGTCTCCGTCGAGGTCGCCGAGGGTGGCTTGGACGTCGAGGGCCGCGGCCGTTTGGCAGGGCACGCCCTCCGCGTCGAAGCGAATGAAGGCGCCTCCTGCGTTCGAGAGCGCGACGGCTTCGTCGCGGCCATCTCCATCGAAGTCGACGGCGAGGATCCGAAGCATGAGGTCCAGGGGGGCGTCGTACGGCTCGGGCAGCGTCAGCGTGGTCTCCTCGAACACGCCGAGGCCGAACGAGGTGAAGGAGTCGAACTCGGACAGTGCCTCGCCCCCGGAGAGCGCCGGGACGAGGGTCGCGGGGTCGAGGAATGCGCCGTAGCCCAGCGGCCTGCTGCCTTCGTGCGCATACAGACCCACCGACTCGAGGCCCAAGCTCGAAGCGGCGAGGTACTCGACCTCGCCCGAGAGCGGGAGCGCGATGCCGAGCCCGCCGCCGCCGGGCAGTGGCTGGAGCGTGGCCGGGCGACCGCCGTGGTCGAGGCCATCGAGAAGCACGGGAGCCGTCGCGGGTGCGAGACTCCACAGCTCCAGGCCCTGCTCGCGGAACCCGACCACCAACTCGACCGTTCCGTCGCTGTCGAAGTCGTGGGCGAACGTGTCCGCGGGGGACCGGTTGGGCATGGTGGCGCTCGTCGAGACGTCGAGGCCATCGTCCTGCGGCCACACGTACATCACGACGTGCTCATCCTGTCCGACCGAGCCGATGACCGCGACGCCCTCGGGGCCCGAGTCCGCATGCACCGGCACGAGGTCGACCAGCAGGTACTCGCCGATCTCGATCGATGCGAGCTGGTTGCCCTCCGCGTCGAACACTTCGATCGCGTCTGCGTCCCCTCGGTATCCCCACAGCTCGTCCGCGCCGTCGCCGTCGAAGTCGGCCGCGACGACCGCCCCGATCGGGACCGAGATGTCCTGGGTCTCGAAGTCGATCGCGGGGTCGCAGGCCTCCAGGTGCGCATAGGGGCTGGCGACGCATTCGTCGATCACGCAGATCTCGCCGTCGCCACACTGGGCGTCGCCCGGATCTGGACCGCCGGTCGCGCCGTCACCCTCGTTCGCGCCGTCTCCGACGCAAGCGGACGCGCTCGTGTCGGTGTCCGAGGTCCCCGTGTCGGTGTCCGAGGTCCCCGTGTCCGTGTCCGTGTCGCTGGTGGCGGACTCGGTGTCGCGGCCACCAGACTCGCCCAACCCCGGCGAGGGGTCATCCCCGCACCCGAAGAGCACCCACACCCCGCACACCATCGCCACCGAGCACCGTTTTCGCAATCTAAGGTCCATATATGCGTTGAGACTGACTGCACCCAAGGGCTCGTGCAACCTTGGGCTCGCCCGCGCAGGTGAAGCCCCTCGATGCGGCCCGCTTTGGTATGGAGACACGCATGGAGCTCGCGTGGTGGCTGTCGAGCAACGCCGACAAGGCTCGCGACGAGCGCTGGCTGCTACTTCAGCCGCTGACGCAGGCCTACTTCGTGACCTACTTCGTCGTGCTCACGGTCGCGTGGCGCGGGCTTCGGCGATGGCTGGGCCCGAGCCGGTGGGTCTCGGTGGGCACGCTGTTGGTGGTGGCGTTTACGATCGCGTTCGCGGAGACGTTCTTGATGGCCAGCGACGCGCTCGCGGGCGTGTTCGGCTATGCGGATCGCTCGCGCATGCTCGCGCTGGGCTCGTGGGGGTATGCGATCTACTTCGTCGTCGGCGTGCCGATGCTGGCCCCGGTCGATGAACGCGGGGCAGGGGATTGGCCGCTGTCGCGGGTGTTCATGACGGCCTGTGCGGCGTGCATGCTCATCCTCGTGGGGCTGGAGATCTGGGCGCAGCTGGTCGGGCCGCTCTGAGGACGTCCTGCGCGGATCAGTCTTCGATGAGGCTGCGCCACGCGTCGGCGTAGCGTGCTCCGTATACCCGCTGCGAAGGGGCGTCGTAGTGGACGTTGTCGATCAGCGAATCGCTGTGTGCCGGGCCTACACGAGCGGCAGGTGATCGCTCCGCAACGCGGGCAGCGCGTCAGCCCGAGACGGCGGCTCTTGGCAGCACCCGCACGCTCTCCGACACCAGGTCGTCCTCGTCGGGCTCGGCGCACGCATCGGGGTTGCCCATGTCGGCGACGAGGATCCGGTCTCGGCCTTGGTCCTTCGCGCGCAGCAGCGCAGCATCGGCGACCTGGATCAGCATGCTCAGGTCCAGTCCGACCCGGGTGTCGGATACGCCGAAGCTTGCGGTGAAGGTTGGGGTGTCGTTGCCCGCGACGACCTTGGCCAGGTGGATGCGCAGCCGCTCGAGCACGCGGCCGGCCCCCGCTGCGTCCAGCTCGGCGAAGACCATGACGAACTCCTCGCCACCGAAGCGCGAGACCAGGTCGCGCTCGCGCAGAACGTCCCGGCAAGCCTTGCTGAAGGTCTGCAGCGCCCGGTCGCCTGCTTCGTGCCCGTGGGCGTCGTTGAGGTGCTTGAAGTGGTCGAGGTCGGCGATGGCGACGGCGAACGGTGCGCCCTGGAGGACGAGCTTTCGAACCTCTTGCTCGAGGGAACGTCGGTTCAGCAGCCCGGTGAGTGGGTCGGTGGTGGCTTGGAGCTGGACCTGTTCGAAGCTGCGGATGGCGCTCATGCGCGCCGCGCCAGCGGCCGCCAGCTCTTCCACGCGCCGCTGATACGCCGAGTTGACGGCGCCGTTCTCGGGCAGGCTCGTGTGCATCACGCCCAACGTCTCTCCCATGAACGTGATGGGGACGCACAGGGCACCGCACGCGCTGCCCTCCAGGCGCGGGCAGGCGTCGAGCGCCGCACCCGAGGGAAAGTGACTGGTCCGGCCGCGTCGCAGCGCGATGCACTGCCATGGCTGCTCCACCGCACACGGCATCAAGGGCGCCGTGGGGTGGACGGCCCGGCGATTGAAGTTGGCGTGGCTCTTGTCGGTCAGCAGCATCTCCAGGGGCAGCGGAGGGCCCAGCTCGTCCATGGCCCGGTTGACTACCCCCAGCAGCTCGTCCTCGTTGGTCACCATCTCGAACGCGGCGTTCAGCCTGCGGTTGAACGCATGAGCGTCCTGCTCCCCGAGCCGCTCCGCTTCGGCCTGCACCATCAGGCTATGCTCCTTGCGAAGCTGACGCGTGACCGGGCGAAAGACCATCCGCCACAGCAGCGAGATCGCGAGGGCGGACAGGACGAACAAGGCCACCAGCCCCTGCTGCGCGCTGCGAATGTTTGCCTCTGCCGTAGCCTCGTGGAGCGCCACCGCCCGGTCGAGGTGCGGGAGCAGATCGCTGGCCTCGAGCGCGATGGCATCCTGCGCCTGCGGATCGACAGGCTGACCCGCCTCCCTCGGAAGGAGCGCGTCGGCCCGGGCCACGAAGCGCTCGACGCGAGCGCGGAGCTGCTCGCTGGGCCCGTGGTAGGTATCAAAGAGTGGCCCGCTCGATGCCGTCTTGCTCAGCGCATCGTTGCTCGCCGACATGGATTCGAGCGCGAGCCTCAGCTCTGCTGCGACCCGTTCCTGGTCCATGTCCGCCCGACCCAGGAGAGACGCTTGCAGCGCGATTCTCTGGCTCCAGGCGCGCTGTCGGCCCGCTGTGTTGACGACTTCAGGATGGCCCGACGCGCCGCTGAGCACCCACATGCCGACCGTCAAGGTGGTGACCGAGAGCGCAAGCATGACCGTGATCGCGGCGAGATGCCGGACGCGGGTATGGCGGATGTGTGGGGGGTCTTGAAGTGCGGTTCGAGGCATGCGCATCCGAGACCCGGTGATCGGCGAGCTCGGGCCAATCCTGAAGTACCAGCCCAAATTCAGGTCGTCCCAAGCTGAACCCCTCGGCACGCTTCGTGGGCAAGTCACGGCCTGGTCGACCGGCTCAGCGAGGCGTTGAAGTAAACTCCATCACGCCGTCGTCGATCTTGCCCGTGCGCAGCGTGAGCAGGTCGAAGAAGTAGTTCTGCTTGAGCTTCCACGGCGCCTTGGACCCGGCCTTGGGCAACAGGTCTGACGCGCGTTGGACGTAGCCGGCCTGCAGGTCCATGAAGGGCGCCTCCTTCACGGTGTCGTCGTTTTGGCGCGGAACACACCGCGCGTAGCCATGCGCTTCCATATGGTTGAGCAGCCGACACACGTACACGCTGGTGAGGTCGGCCTTGAGCGTCCACGAGGCGTTCGTGTAGCCGAAGCACATGGCCAGGTTCGGCACGTCGCTGAACATCATCGCCTTGTAGCTCATGCGTTCCGACGAGTTCAGCCGCTCCCCATCGATGGTCACGTCGATCCCTCCCAGCACCGCGATCCGCAGGCCGGTGGCCGAGACGATCACGTCGGCCGCAACCGTTGTCCCATCCTGAAGCCGGACGCCCTCGGGCACGAAGCGATCGATCTGCCCCGTGACGACCGAAGCCGTGCCGGTCCGCAAAGACTCGAACAGATCGGCGTCGGGCACCAGGCACAGGCGCTGGTCCCAGGGCCCATAGGGCGGGTTGAAGTGGGTGTCCACGTCGAAGTCCTCCCCAAGCTCCTTCCTCACGCCGCGGGTGATCACCTTCCTCATCATTCCGGGCGCGCTCTGGCACAGCTTGAAGAACGCGAGTCCCAGCGTGACGTTTTTCCACCGCGTCAGCCCATAGGCCAACTTCTCGGGCAACCGTCGTCGCAGCGCATTGGCCACCTTGTCCTCAGCCGGCCGGGTGACGACGTACGTCGGCGTGCGCTGCAGCATCGTCACGTGCTTGGCGGTCTTGGCCATCGCCGGCACCAGCGTGACCGCGGTCGCTCCACTTCCGATCACGACCACGTTCTTACCCCCGTAGTCGAGGTCTTCGGGCCACTGCTGGGGATGTACGATCCGCCCCTCGAAGTCGTCGCGACCCTCGAAGTCGGGCATGTGCCCCCGCTCGTAGTCGTAGTACCCGCTGCAGATGAACAGAAACCCGCAAGTCACGGTCTCGGTGGTCTCAGTGTCCGTGCGGGACACTGTCACGGTCCAGCGTGATTCCTTCGATGACCACTGCGCTTGGACGGCCTTGCTGTTGAACTGGATGTGGCGATCGATGCCGTAGAGCTCCGCGGTATCCTTCACGTACTCCAGGATCGCCGGGCCATCAGCGATCGCCTTGGCCGCCGTCCACGGCCGGAACGAATACCCCAACGTGTGCATGTCGGAGTCCGAACGGATCCCCGGATAGCGAAACAGATCCCAGGTGCCCCCCAGTCGCGGACGCCCCTCAAGGATCATGTACCGCTTGCCAGGGCACATCTTTTGTATGTGGTAGCCGGCGCCGATGCCGGAAAGCCCAGCGCCAACGATGAGGACGTCGTAGTGCTCCACGGCCCGGAGCGTACCGCGGACGCTCGAAAACTGAAGCTGCAACTCGCACAGAAACAGGGCGCTGCGTGTTCGAGCGCGAGCAGTACGGTTGAAGGCTAGCAGCCAGTTCCGCCGCGCCGACTTTCACAACAGGCTGCTAGGACTCGCAGTAGCAGATCTCCACCGAAAGGAAGCTCTTCCAGGTGTCGTAGGCGCCGGCGCGCCACACGTCGCGCAGGTGGCATCGCACGCGGCCTCGCCTAGCTGGGTGTAGTAGGTGGGAATACCAGCACCAAACGAGTACAGGCCGAATCTTTTGAGCGAAATCCGGCCCGAACCTTGAGGGACGAAGTTCCAGGGCCAGTGGCTGGACTCGCACGTCAGCGGCGCAGCTTGCGGGTTCGGGGTCGCAGAGAAGACGGGGTCGGCAGGAAGCTCGGTCTCGTCGGACGCGTCGGCAGCGAGCTCGGACTCAGCGAGAGCGTCGAACTCTTCTTGGATCAGCTCGTCGATGAGGTCCTCCGCTTCTTCCTCCCCGATCGCGTCTGCGAGCCGCTGCAAGCTGGCCTCTTGCTCGCCTTGAGCCTCGACGAGGCTCTGCGTGTGTGACTCCAGCCCGTCGTCGGCGTCACACGCGACGGAAGTAACGAGAAGGCCAGCGAAAAAACAATGCGTGAGTTTCACACCCCATAGGACGAACGCCCCCCGCAAACCTAACCGGAAAAGATCTGGGTTTCTCGCGCCTCGGCGTTGCCACGCTCCTCGCAGGCGCTCGACGTCTCCGGGGGCATTCATGCCAGCCAGGAGAGGACAGTCCTTGGAACTGGTACCCTTGGGTTGGTTTGGTCGACCGACGGATGGTCCTGCTCGGGGCGCTTGTGGCCATCGGTTGTGGGCCGTCGGTGGACGTATGCGACGAGGGTCGAGCCAGGCTCCCCCTGCCCGCGGGGTACCAGCGTGCGGGGCTCGCCGGAGACATCTCCATCGTCAACCTACAAACGTGGTGGGGTGTCGACGATGAGCCCGCGGTATCGGTGCTCGCAGACGCCTGCGGACGGCGTCCCGTCGAACTCGAGACCATGGTGGTCCTCGTCGACGGAAGTCCGTACGCGTGGCAGCAGGGCACCGGCGCCTCGACACTCCACTGGATCGACATGGACCCGCGGCCCACGGTCGCGCACGCGGTGGTGGAGTCTGGACTGGAGCACGTCCACGAGGTGGGTGGTGGCATTGTATCGAAGACCCGAGCGGGGCTCGTGTTCCGTGAAGACGCAAGCGACCCCAACGGCTCGTCCGTGATCTTGCTTGACCGGTTCGCCCCGGGTGATCACATCGACGGCGGTTGCGATCTGGACTGTCTGAGCATCAGCGACGGACCGCTGGAGGGACAGGTCGTGCTCGACGGCGACGATGGGGTGCTGGTCGCTGAGGCAGGCGGACCGATCTATCGCTTCTCGCTACCCTCGGGTGAACGCGAGGTCGTCGTTCCGGCTCCAGCAGAGGCCTTCATGCTCCTGGAGGACCCCAACTACCTGCTCTGGTCGGCGCGGGGTGGAGAGGGCGGGGTGTGGGTTCGAAACCGAATCACCCAGGAGGACCTCTGGCTCGGCGATGGCGCGCTCGGCAACCACTCTCACCGGGTGTTCTTCCCCTGGACCGCGGGCGAGCGGCGTTTCGGGACCGACCGCAGCACTGCGGTCCTGAACGTAGAGAATGGACGCGAACACGTCCTCGAGGGCAGCTGGACACTCTCGAGCGACTTGCCCGACGGGCGGCTCCTGCTCCACGAAGCCTCGACCTACCTGCCGAGCCTTCTCGACCCCGCGACGGGTGGACTCGAGCAGATCGACTTCCCCGTGTCTTGGCTGACCGTCCAAGTCGTGGGCGAGAGCATCATCGCTCAGCGATCGCCCTGGACCGATCTCGATCTCGTCGAACTCATGCGCTTCGATCTCACGACGGGCGAGACGAGCGCATTCGAGTCGTTTCGGCGCCCTCTCCAGCTCCAGCCCCGCTACCTATGGTCGCAGACGGGAGAGCTTCTGTTCCGCGATGGAGACCAGCTCATACGTCGGGGTCTGGACGAGCCAAGAGAAACGATCGCCTCGGGAGAACCAATCTTCTGGCTGCGCGAGGAGGCAGGCGTCGAGAACCTGTACTACGGTTCGGGTTCGGGCTCGGGTTCGGGTTCGGACGCCGTGCTCTACCGCATGGCGCTGGACTGAGCACGTTGGATCCTGGCCGGAGGCTTCGGACGACCCCGTCCCGCGAGGTCGCCGCAATCGAGCTCGGGTCGCGCGGGTCCCAAACGCGGCGCACAGGGCCGGATCAGTCCTCGGCGTAGACCATCAGCCCTCGGCGTAGACCATCAGATCGATCTGCGCACGCTCGCCGCCATCGAACGTGCAGCCGTCCTCGTCGCCCTCGATGGCGGTGTCGAGCAAGATCCGGTACCCGCCGACCGAGGCTTGGCCCGCGCGTGCGATGGTCTCTTGCTCGCCGTCCAGGGCGAGGGTGACGCAGCGGTTGCCCAGCTTCAGCCGTGGCGTTTGCGGTCCTCTAGAAGTAGTAGCGGACCTTCACCGCGAAGTCGCCACGGGCAGGGTCGAAGGGCACGAGGTAGGGCGCCCAAGCGAGCTCGATCGCCGTGTCGAGGGGGACGGAGCTCCAGTGGAACGTGAGACCAAAGGGGACTCGGCCAAACAGCGCAACGCCGCGCGGGTCGTCGTCTCGCGGGTTGTAGTCGAAGGGGACGGGGTCTAAGACCCAAAACGCCGCACCTGCGCCAACGCCCACGTAGCCCGAGAGCGTCATCGCCGACGAGCTCGTGAACGGCTTGTGAAACAGGTAGTCGAGGTGGACCCGGCCGTCACCGTGGTGCAGCGGGCCCCAACCCACGTCGAGCTGAAGCGCATGTTGGGGCGCCAAGAACAGCTTGGTCGAGAGGCCTGTGGGGCTGCCGATCGTCGCGCCCAGTCCGAAGTCTCCGCCGTCCGGCTCGTCCGCGGATGCCTCACCTGCGAGCAGACCGCACGCGGCGAAGACGAGGAGGGGAAGGGCACGGCGAATCGCGGACGGTGGCATGCGCGGCGTGCTGTTCAAGACTCGTGCCGTCGCGAATTCCTGCTGTGTCTCTGCCTGACAGGTCCCAAATGTGCGCCTTCGACACGTTCGGGATGCGCGTACACGCACAGCCGCCCATCCCGGATGCGAGCCCGACCGCACGCGACCGCACGCGAGGACAGGCGAGGACCCTTCTCTTGGTGCCGCAAGTCTCTAGCACCAGCGTCGCGGATGCAGGGATCGGTCAGCCCTCGCAGCTCTGCTGGACAACACCGGCGATTGCTTCGAGCGCCGGTCCGTAGTCCTCGGCGCACACGCTGGCGAGCACTCCCTGCGACCCGAACCGTTCCACGAACTCCCACAGCCGCGGGCTGGGTTCAGCACCGAACGGGTCTTCGGGCGCGTCGCTCATGCACGGCGTGGACGGTTGGTTGTGATCCCCCACCAAGCCGAGCACGAAGACCGGCGCATCACGGCTCCCAATCAGTTGCTCATGCCACTGCGTCGGCGCCCCCTGTGAACCTTCGAGCCCGTCTTCCTCGTCGGTCGCGAACACCACGACCAGCGGACGCTCCCTTCGAGCGAAGCCCTCGTTGCAGTTCCCCGCGTCGCCGATGGCCCCGACCGCGGCCAGCATTGCCGCCATGGGCGCCTCGGGTCCGCCCGAAGTACCCACCCGAGCCGCGCAAGCGATTCGATCTCGCGCACCGTGCTCGGCGAGCTCGACGAAGCGTTGCCCTCCGAAGGCGCAGTCGGTGTTTGCCGCGTCGATGCCACGCGGGTGGGTGACTCCAGCTCCAAGGACGTCCTCGCACACAAGCGCGGTCGTCTCTCCGCACACGTAGCCGGGCCACACAGACCAGCACGCTCCGAGGATTGGACAGATCACCTCCTCACACCCTTCGAACAGCCAGGCATCGGTATCGACGACCATCACGTGGTGCGAAGCGGTCCCGGTCGCCACCTCGAGCGCGTCGAAGAACACCGGCAGCGCGGCCTCGAGACGTCCTTGCTCAGCCTGCATGGAAGCCGTGTTGTCGATGACCAGCAGAACATCGACGGACCCGCAACCTTCGCCCGGCGCCGAAGCGGTCGACTCCTCCTCGGTTTCGCCCGTTTCGCCCACCTCCGACGATTCATCCGGACCTGAGGTCCCCGCCGTGGATGGCGGCGAACCGGGACCGGGTCGATCCGGCGTGGTGTCTCCGGTCATCGCGTCGGGCTCCCACTGCGGATCGACGCAGAGGTCCGACAGGCACATCAAGCCCCCGAGGCATTGCCCCTCCTCACAACCTTGCGTCTCCGCTCCGGTTCCCTGCGGCGCCCCGCATCCGAAGAGCAGGAGCCCACCGACCAGCGCCGGCCACCCGCCGTTCACGAGCACACCGCCAGATCCGCGCATTCCGTCCATCCGCTCGCGTCGAGTTGGTCACCATTGCAGGTCGCGTTGTCCTCCAGGCAATTGAGGTAGTCCGAGATGTCGCAGGGCGAGGAACCGAAGCTCGCGCAGTCGATCAACGCGACCCCCGCCGGCGGCGCGCACTCGAGCGAGTCCAGCAGTGCCTCGCAGGCCGACACGTTGTCGAAGTCCTCTCCGCTCTCCGCCAGAGCACCGCTCTGCGCGGTGTCGCTATCGTCGGTTGTATCGGGGGATGCGTTGGGGTCCACGCATCGGTTCGAGAGACACTGCAGCCCCTCGAGACACCGCGCTTCCGCCTCGCAGTCACACGTCTCGTAGCCAGGCGTGCAGCCGTCCTGCTCGCCGTCGCAGGCGCCCAGGGCAAGCGCCATCGAGGCTAACGATGCACGAAGACAGACGGAGAAGAACGCGGCGCGAACGGTTGAACGAGGAGTGGGCACGCGAGTTATGGATGCCCTCGATGCCCTCGGCCCACATCGGTCATTCGTCCCATGCCAGCCCGGGTCATCCTCACAACCGCTGTGACGTGCGTCCCCCCAACCTCGCGGTCGATCGAAGCCCCCCGACGTCTTGACCGGGGCTCTCGGTGGACTCCTCAGACTGAGCGCTTCAACCGAGCGAGCGCCTAGCCGCCGTTGGCGGCGTTTCCGAGACGTTCTCGGAGGATCTGGATATTCTTCACGCAGACCCAGTGCCCCGGAGCGAGACGAAGCGCCGCTTCGAACGACGACAGCGCGAGGCCGTCGTTCTGTCGCAGGTAAGCCTCGACGCCACGGGTGAAGGCGGCGTCGAACGACTCCGTCGGAGCCAGTTGCGACACAGTCCGGCCACCCTTCCCTTCCCCATCATCGATGATTGCGCGCATCGTGAGGGTCGTGGGCGCGCGCCGATCCCCCTCGTAGTCGGGGGGCGGCGGTGCGCCAGACACGACGGACTCGGCACCTCCACCGGCTCGTCTGGACCTTCTCGTTCTCGGAAACGACGAACTCACTTGACCCCGGACTCCTGATACGGAACTTCGGCAGCGAGCGCCAACGCCTTGAGGATAGAATACGACGCCAGTGCTTGGACGGGCCGCATCCTCTGGGCCATCTCGCGACCCTCCCACTTGTGCCGCCTCGTCGTGGGCACACTCGGCCCGGTCTGGGCCGTCTCCCGGGGCCACGATGCGCCACTGGCCGCCGCCACGAGCCGAGCTCGCGTGCGGCCCGATCATGGTTCCTCGGTCAGGGCGACGTCTCGCGCTCGCGTTCGCGAGATCTTTTCGAGCACAGCCCGTATTCTGTCGATCGTGAGCGGCGACCCTTCGCTGGCGTCTCAGCCGACCCGGGTCGACGCGACCGAAGTGTCGACGTTCGAGTTGGAGCCCGACGCGCCCAGGCGCGGCGACGAGATCGGCCACTTCACCATCCTCGATCGGCTCGGCGCCGGGGGCATGGGCATCGTCTACGCGGCCTACGATGTCGAGCTCAACCGCAAGGTGGCCATCAAGCTGCTGCGCGTCGCGCCTGGCCAGGACCAGAGCATCGGTCGCGCCCGCCTCATGCGCGAGGCACAGGCGATGGCGAAGGTCGATCACGCCAACGTGGTGACCGTCTTCGAAGTCGGCAAGCACTGCGGCGACGTCTACATCGCCATGGAGTTCATCGACGGGGACACCTTTGGTGGCTGGCGAGCTCGGACCCGCGCCGGATGGCGGGAGGTCATCGACGTCCTCGGCCTGGCGGCGCGTGGCCTGGCGGCGGCGCACGCCCAGGGGTTGGTTCACCGCGACTTCAAGCCCGACAACGTCATGGTCGGTCGCGACGGGCGGGTGCGCGTGATGGACTTCGGTCTCGTCCGCAGCGACGCCGAGCCCGGGTCCACCTCGCACTGCGAACCCCAGACCGGCTCGAACATCGACGCTCCCGACACCAGCCTCGGGGACCCTGGATTGACGAAGGTCGGGAGCATGGTGGGCACTCCGGCGTACATGGCTCCCGAGCAGTTCACCCGCGAGCCCACCGATGCGCGCACCGATCAGTTCAGCTTCTGCGTGACGTTGTGGGAAGCCCTCTTCGGCGAACGCCCCTTCGAGGGCGATTCGATCCTCACGCTGGGCATGCACGTCACCGAGGGGATTCGCAAGCCGACTCCCAAGAGCTCGAGCGTGCCGAGCTGGCTGCTGCGCGTCTGCGAGCGTGGTCTGTCGACCGATCCCGCCGCGCGTTACGAGTCGATGCGGGCGCTCCTGGGCGCCGTAGAGTCGGGGCGGCGACGATCGAAGCGCCGCTGGATGGCCTTGGCCGCCACCACGCTGGCGGTGGGGGCGTCCGCAGTCTGGGTTGGCGGCGTGGTGGCCCAGCGGCGAGGGATCCAGGCCTGCGAGGCGGCCGGCAACGAGATCGACGAGGTTTGGAACGATGCCGCTCGGTCGCGGTTGCGCGACGCCTTCGAACCCCTCGGCGAGGAGGCCTCCAGTCGTCCCCTCGCATCGGCGTCCAGACTGCTCGACGACATGAGCGGGTCGTGGTCTGGCGCCCGCACGGAGGCGTGTCTTCGAGCTCGGGTCCGCGGGGAATGGGCTCAGGACGTGCACGAACGCGCGCTGTGGTGTCTCGACGAGCAACGTCGCACTCTCGGAGCCACCCTCGAAGCCGTGGCGGACACGCGCGAACGTGCCGTCCTCTTGCAGTTCGTGCCCGCGCTGTCCGAGCTCGGCGGTGTCGACGACTGCCTCGAGGAAGACGCGCTGCGGGTGCGGACGCTGCCCCCATCGAGCGCGCGGTCGAGGGTCGTGGAGTTGCGCGACGAACTCGCAAGCCTGGACGCCCTGCTGCTCACGGCGCAGTTCGGTAAGGCGGTGGAAGCCTCCGAGGCCGTCGTCGCGCGCCCCGACGCGGGTATGTGGGCGCCGCTGCACGCGGAGCTGCTCCTGCGTCTGGGACGGGCCCTCGCCGCTCGGGGCGACCTCGACGTGGCCGAGTCGCACCTCGAGGACGGATACCTCGAGGCGGTGGAAAGCCAGCGCAGCGACATCGCCAGCGCCGTGGCCCTCGAACTCGCCAACGTCCTCGGGTCGCGTCTCAACGAGCCCGAACGTGGCATGCTGTGGATGCGGCTCGCCGAGGTTCACGAGCGGGCGCGTCGCCAGACTCCACTGCGCCGCGCCGGCCACCTGCACCGCCGCTCGAGCTTGCTCAAGGAGCTCGAGCGGTTCGACGAATCCGAGGCCGGCTACCTCAAGGCGCTGACGCTATTCGAGGAGGAGCTCGGTTCCGACCACCTGTTAATCGCCCGTACGCGGAGCAACCTCGGCAACCTCTATCAGGAGCTGTCTCGATTCGACGAGGCCATGACCCAGTACGAGGTGGCGCTCGCCATCCGCCGAGAAACGCTGGGAGAGGCGCATCCCGACGTGGCCCAGACTCTCGTGGGCATGGCTAACACCCGCGGCTCCATGGGCGCCTATGAAGAGGCCCTCGCCCTCCACCAGCGGGCGTTGGGCATCTTCGAGGATGCGCTCGGCGACGAGCATGTTCTCGTCGCGCTGTCGCTGGGAACCCTCGCCGGCGCCCACATCGATATGGGGCAGCTCGGCCCAGCCCTGGACCACGCGACGCGCTCCGCGAAGATCTACGAGGCGCAACTCGGGGCTCTGCACGCCAAGACCGCGAACGCGCAGAACGCGATCGGGACGATTCACCACCGGGCCGGGCGGCTCGACGAGGCCAAGGTTCACTACGAGCGCGCGCGTCTGGGCCTTGAGGCGACGACGGGCCCGGTCAACGCCGAGGTCGCCAACGTCTTGTTCAACCTCGCGCTCATCGAGCGGCAGGCCGGCGCGACCGAACGTTCTCGCAGCTTGTTCCTGCGGGCGCTCGACATTCGCGAGACGGTCTACGGCGACAGCCACGTCGCCGTTGCCGACTCGCTCGAGGAGCTCGCCATCCTCGAAGCGACCGACGGGCACCCGGACGCGGCACGGCCCATGTTCGAGCGGGTGCTGACGATTCGGCGAGAGCTCCAGGGGGTCGGCCACGCCAGGGTCTGGGACGCCGTCTCCAACCTGGCCGCGCTCGACGAGATGACGGGCGAGCCGCAGCGCACTCGCGAACTGTACGCGGAGGTCTCGGCGGACTGGAGCGAGACGCTCGGCAACGACGACCCCGCGTTGGCGCTGCCGTTGTTGGCTGCGGCACAGCTGGAGCTCCGCGAGGGGCGGCCTGCCGCCGCTGTCGCCCTCGCGCGCCGGGCTGTCGTGCTGCGGAGTGAAGAGGGCCAGGATCCGGTCGACCTCGCTCAAGCTCAGTTCACGCTCGCGCGGGCGACCTCCCCGAATCCCCGCGACGAAACGGAGACGGAGAGCCTCGAGCTCGCTCGCGAGGCCCTGAAGGCTCTCGCCGGATCGCCCGAACGCGCGGGCTTGCGGGCTGAGATCCAGGCCTGGCTCGCCGAGCGTGGCGACGCCGGCTGAAGTCCGTCGGCGCGGAGGCTCAGCTAGAGCAGGATCCGATGGCAGAAAGAGCGTGGCATGCTAGCGTCGCGCGAGCCAAGTGCCGTCCGCAGACGCCCAGCAGTGGTTTGAGTCCAGTCCGAACGCCTACATGGTCGTCGACCGGGAGCTCCGGTACGTCGCGGCCAATCCGGCGTATCTGGCGATCACCGGGTCGTCCTGGGAGGAGCTGAAGGGTCGTGGGGTCTTTGAGCTCTTTCTCAACGACCCCGATGACCCCAACAACGAACCCCGGCAGCTGCTCGCGGCGTCCTTTGCCAAGGTGCTTCGCACCGGGGTCCGGGACGTGCTGGCGTACATCCCGTATCGGGTCGGTGAGGGGCCCGAGGCCGAGCTGCGGATCTGGAGCGCGACCCACCAAGGATTCTTCGACGTCCTCGACCGCGTCTACAAGACCAAGCAGGCGTACGTCGGGCGGAACGCCCTGATCGTCCTCGAGCCGCCGGGCGGCCCGGCGCAGCAGTTCTACCTCGACTTCGTGTACCAGCCGATCCTCGACGTCGACGAGGAGGTTCGGGGAATCCTCGTGCAGGGGCAAGAGGTGACCGAACTGATGCGTGCCAGAAACCACGATCGCTTTCGAGCGCGCGCCAGCGAGCTGCTCGCGGCCGCGGGCGAGGACATCGAGGCCGCGCTCGAGCAAGTCGCCGGCGTCGCGGTGGAGGGGCTGGCCGACTGGGCGCTCGTCGACCTCTTCGAGGAGGAGCAGCAGGCCCGTCGCAGGCTGGCCGTCGCGCATGCCGATCCCGACGACGGAGCGCAGGCGGACGCGCTGCGCCGATTTACCCTGGGGCGTCCGGTCGAGCCTGCCCACCCCCTGTTTGGGCTCGAGCAAGGGCCTCTGCTCAATCCGTTCCTCGGCATGCAGCCGCGCGGCGCGTTCGATCAGGCTCACCTCCATCATCTCGAGGCCATCCCAGCGACGAGTTCGGTCGCGGTCCCGCTGCGTCACGGCGCGCGGCTGTACGGGGTGCTGCTGCTGCTGCTGACCACGGGGGCGAGCTTCCGCTACGAGGACGATGACCTCGCCGTCTTCGTCGAGCTCGGCCGCGTGGTGGGCACGGCCCTCGACAACGCTCGGCTCTCGCGCGAGCGCAAGGCGTTGCTCGCGTCGGCCGAAGCCGCCCGGGCTCGCGCGGAGGCGGCCAACCGCTCGAAGGACGACTTTTTGGCGATGCTCGGGCACGAGCTGCGCAACCCGCTGGCCCCGATTCTCGGAGCGGTCGAGGTGCTGCGCCGGGACCCGAACGCTCCGGTCGAACGCCTGCTCCAGGTGGTCGAACGGCAGGCGCGACACCTGACGCGCTTGGTCGACGACATGCTCGATGTCTCACGGATCGTTCACGGCAAGCTCGAGCTCCGCAAGAAGCCGATCTCGGTCGAGGCCTGCGTCACCAAGGCCGTCGAGATGGCCATGGCGGCGGTCGAAGCCAAGTCGCACGAGCTGCACGTTGCCCCCGTGCCTGCGAGCGCCTGGCTCTTCGGCGACGAGGCCCGGATCGCGCAGGTGCTCGCCAACCTCTTGGTCAACGCGGCTCGCTACACGCCGCCCCATGGACGCATCTGGCTCGACACGAAGATCGACGGAGACGAGGTGGTGTTGGAGGTGCGCGACAGCGGAATCGGCATGGAGGGCGACCTGCTCGGTCGGATCTACGAGCCCTTCGTGCAGGCGCCGCAAGACCCGGACCGCGCCGAGGGGGGCCTGGGCCTCGGCCTGAGCCTGGTGCAGCGGCTCGTCTGCATGCACGGCGGGACGGTCGAGGCCTCAAGCGAAGGCGCGGGCAAGGGCAGCGTGTTCATCGTTCACCTGCCGCGGCACGAGCCCGAGGGGGACGCCGAAGCATCGGGACCTCACCCGCAGGCCAAGGTGGCAGGTCGCCGAGTTGCGGTGGTCGACGACAACACCGACGCGACCGAGTTGCTCGCTCTGTTGCTCGGTCAGGCCGGTCATCAGGTCTGGGAGGCGCACAATGGGCACACCGGCCTCGCGCAGCTCATCGCCGATCCCCCAGACGTCGCCATCGTCGACCTGGGCCTGCCCGGCATCGACGGTCTCGAAGTCGCGACCCGCCTTCGCGCCGCCCTCGGCGAGCACACCCCCCCGCTGATCGCCCTGACCGGCTACGGCAGCGCCGACGACCATGCCCGAAGCGCCGAGGCCGGCTTCAGCGTGCACCTGACCAAGCCGGTGGACACCGACGAGCTGCTGCGGCTCGTCCACGAGCTGGCGTCGGGCTGACGCGCAGCGTGCTGCGAGGGGGGCGAACCGGCGAACCGGCCGTGGCGTCATCGCCGAGAGGATGCTTAGGCTCACCGCTTCGTGGCGCCGAAAAAGTGGGCCAAACCCGAGCGGGCGGAGCCGAGAGTCGCGGGAGAGGCTCGAACCGGGCCGGCGTCCCAGACTGGCTACAACCTGAAGCTTGCGGAGGAGGCCGTGGGACTCGACAGAGGGTGGACGGGGATCCATGTCGGGCAGAAAGACTCTCAGGCGCGTGGACGAAGAGCCTCTCCCCCCCATGCCGGTCTCCGACGAGACCTTCGCATCCCTACCCATCCCTGCGTTCCGCGTGGACGCGTCGGCCCGGGTCGTCCGCTGCAACGCTGCGTTTGCCTCGCTGGTGGGTGTACCGCGCAGCCAGCTGCTCGGCCGCAGGGTCAGGTCGATGCTGCGAACGCCCCACGACGAAAGCCCGGTTTCCGTGGCGCTCGGAGAAGCCAAGGAGGCCGAGGCGACCCTTGAGCTTGGGGGCAAAAGCTACACCCTTCAGGTCAAGCCCTTGCTCGACTCGCGCGGAGATGCCGGCAGCGCGATCGGGGTCGTGATTCCGAGCCGCTGCGACCCCGCCCAGCTGGCACGGATGACCGGTCAGCTCAGGGCCATCTCGCGATCGCAAGCGGTCATCGAGTTCGCGCTCGATGGGACCATCCTCGATGCCAACGAGAACTTTCTACGAACCGTCGGCTACGAACTCAGCGAGATCCAGGGCAAGCACCACAGTATCTTCGTCGACCCGCAGGAGCGCGGTACGGCGGCGTACTGCTCTTTCTGGGAGCGCTTGCGCGCCGGTGGGTTCGAGAGCGGCGAGTTTCGCCGGATCGGGCGCGAAGGAGACGACGTCTGGATTCAGGCGACCTACAACCCGCTGCTCGATGAAGATGGGAAGCCGATCGGAGTCGTCAAGTACGCCGTAGACGTCACCGCGACCAAGCTGCAGCGTGCGGACTTCGAAGGGCAACTCGCCGCAGTCGGTAAGGCTCAAGCGGTGATCTCGTTCGACCTCCACGGCACCGTGCTCGACGCCAACGAGAACTTCCTCAAAACGTTCGGCTACACGCTCGACGAGGTCCGCGGCCGCCACCATCGGATTTTCGTCGACGGCCAGTATGCGGGCAGCGCGGAATACCGCGCGTTCTGGGACAAGCTGGGCAGCGGTCAGTTCGAGGTCGGGGAATACCGCCGGATCGCGAAGAACGGTCAGGAGGTCTGGATCAAGGCGTCGTACAACCCGATCTTCGATCTGCGCGGCAAGCCCTTCAAGGTCGTCAAGTTCGCCACCAACATCACCGACGAGAAACACGACCTCGACGCCGACAACGAGCAGGTGCAGGCCTTCATCGCGCACTGCAAAGCGGGTCGCTTGTCCGAGAGAACCGATCCCGACTCGGGGGGCCCTAGCTACAAGTCGATGCTCCAGGGCATCAACGCGATCGTCGACACCATTGTGGCGCCGATCGAGGTGCTGCGTGCGCACCTTGAGCGCATCGCCAAAGGCGACCTCACAGCCAAGATCTCGGCGCACTTCGAGGGGGACCATGCGCTTCTCAAGCGCTCCCTCAATGAGACGCTCGACGCCCTCAATGCTGCGATGCTCCGCGTGAAGGACGTTGCCAGCAGCGTCGGTATGCAGAGCCGCGATGTGGCCACTTCCGCCGGAACGCTGGCGATCGGCGCGACCGAGCAGGGGAGCTCGCTTCAGCAGATGACCGTCACCATGCGGGAGCTCACCGACCAAACCGCGAAGACTGCCGAAAACGCGAAGACTGCCAACGAGCTCTCCGTCACCGCGCGAGATGCCGCCACCGAAGGCGATGGCTTGATGAGAACGATGGTCAGCGCGATGCAGGACATCGACGCCTCCAGCCAGTCCATCCGGAAGATCATCCGCGTCATCGACGACATCGCGTTTCAGACCAACCTGTTGGCGCTCAACGCCGCGGTCGAAGCCGCTCGGGCGGGCGAGAACGGCAAGGGCTTCGCGGTCGTAGCCGAGGAGGTGCGCAGGCTGGCCGCGCGATCGTCCAAGGCCGCGAAGGAGACCACAGAGATGATCGAGGTATCGATCGGGAATGTCACCACCGGGACGGACATCGCCAAACGCACCGCCACCGCGCTGACCCAGATCGTCTCGAGCGTCGGCACGGTGAGCGAGCTGGTCTCCGAGATTGCCACCGCGAGCAACGCACAGTTCGTCGGCATCACCGACATCAACGAGGGCCTCTCGCAGGTCGAGCGGGTGACTCAGACCAACACCGCGAGCGCGGAGGAAATCGCTGCCGCGTCTCAGGAACTCACCAGCCACGCACGCAACCTCAACACGCAGCTGTCGGCCTTCACCCTGCAGGAGCGCGCCGCCGCTGCGATGGCCCAGAACCTCCCCCCCGAGGTGATGCAGCTCGTGCAGCGCTTCCTCTTGACTCAGGGACAGACCCAAAGGACCGGCTCCTGATCCTCACCCGCCGCCCGATGGTGTGGACCTCATCGACGAGCGTTGCTCGTCCCAGGGGCTGCGGTTGGGACTCACGGGAGGTTCTCTTCCTCCTCCCGCTGCCATCGCCCATCCCGGCACCACAGCGCAGAGCTGCGGCCCCCCGGCTCGCCCCACGACTCGACGCAGTACCCCGCCGACACGGGACACGGTTCACCCTCGTGCGGCGGCGGATCGCACGGGTCGGTCGGGTCGGTCGGGTCCGTCGGGTCGGTCGACTCGGCGAGGTTCGCATCTCCGCTGGGCTCGCCGGTTGATCGGACCTCCGGTGGCTGGGCGGGCTCCGGTGTCACCAGCAGTCTCTCCTGCGTCTGTGGAGCGGTCGCCTGCTGGCAGGCCAGGTTCGCCGCGGTCGCGCCAACGACAACCACCACAAGGAGCAAGCTCGGCAAGTCGATCACGCCCGGCAATGATACCCGAGTGATCGGCCCGACCCGCAGGCGCCGGTCTCCGCTGCCGCGTCTGCGCTCACCCGTCGCCATCGAGGTCGAAGGTGCTCCAGCCGTCGTCCCCGGCATCGTTGGCGGTCGCGGAGGGCTGAGGCCAAGCTCATGAGGCAGTGGCCGTGCTAGCGTTGTCGTGATGGCAGGATCGGACGCGGGAGCGACGTACCAAGACGTCCTCGATGCTCCCGAGCATCGCGTGGCAGAGGTCATCAACGGGACCCTTTACACGCAGCCTCGGCCCGCTGGACCGCACGCGCACGCGGCTTCGGTGCTCGGCATGGACATCGGTAGCCCATTCCATCGCGGTCGCGGAGGCCCGGGAGGCTGGATCATCGTGGACGAGCCAGAACTGCACTTCGGTGAGCAGATCCTCGTCCCCGACCTCGCGGGTTGGCGACGCGAACGGATGGAGCAGTACCCCGAAGCAGCGCACGTCGAGCTCGCCCCCGACTGGGTGTGCGAGGTGCTCTCGCCGAGCACCGCGCTGAAGGATCGCACGCTCAAGCTCCCGATCTACGCAGACGAAGGCGTCCACCACGTCTGGCTGGTCAATCCGATCGAGCGCAGCGTCGAAGTGTTTCGACTCGACGGCGAAGGGTACCGACTCGCGACCGTCGCGGGCGGCGACACCAACGCCCGCATCGAGCCGTTCAACGCCGTCGAGCTTGAACTCAGCGCGCTCTGGCTACCGGACTCCAGTGACAGGTCGCCCTGATCCACCCGGTTTAGCGGCTCGGTTCGTCTATCTCTTAGGCGCGGCGGAGCTGCACAATGCGGTGCCGGGCTACGAAGCCCGCTCGGCCGATCGCGGTTCCGGCTGCTGTGTTGCTGGTCTCGGTGGAGGCCGTGGTGTCGTCGCCACAGGCACAGACATATCGAGCGAAGTCCGCGGCGCTCGTTCACGCGAACCATGTCGCGCAGGATCTGGGTCGCCAGCCCTCGGCCTCGTTGTAGACGAGCCCCTTGAAGACTCAGCTTCGCCCCCGGCGGTGTCAAGGCGCAGAAGCACCGGTCACCTGGGCCGGCTGTTAGGGCGCCTGCGGTGCACTACGTTGCCAAGCATCCCGGCCGCGCTAGACCGCCCGCGTGCCCGAGGGTCCGGAGATCAGGCTGGCCGCCGATCGTGTCGCCAAGGCAGTGGTCGGCGGTCCGCTCCGTGAGGTTCAGTTCGCGTTCGAGCACCTCAAGCCCTTCGAGGCGCCGCTGTCCAGCTCCGAAGTGACCGCCGTCGACACCCGCGGCAAAGCGATGCTCACGCGGTTTGGTTGCGGATTGACGGTCTACTCCCACAACCAACTGTACGGGCGGTGGATGATCGGCAAGCCACAAGAGCTGCCGAGGACGAGTCGATCCCTCCGCTTGGCCATCGTCGGCAGCGAGAAGGCGGCGCGGCTCTACAGCGCTTCGGAGATCGACGTCATCCCCACCGACGATGTCGACGACGATCCGCGACTCGCCAAGCTCGGGCCCGATGCGCTGGATCCGAACGTGAAGGCAATGTCGATCGTCGAGCGCCTGCGGTCGCGTACGTTTGGCAGCCGACAACTCGGCGGCCTGTTGCTCGACCAAGGCTTTGTCGCGGGTCTGGGCAACTACCTGCGGTCGGACATCCTGCACCACGCCGCGGTGCATCCCGGTTGCCGACCTCGCGACCTCGGCGATGCCCAGGTGCGGGCGCTCGCGGAGGGCATCTTGAAGCTGACGCGCCAGTCGTATCGCACCGGCGGGATCACCAACACGCCCGCGCGCGTCGCCAAGCTCAAGGCGGCGGGAAGAACCCGGCGCGAGTTCCGGCATCTGGCGTACGGCCGCGCCGGGCAGCCGTGCTACCAGTGCGGCGCGGCGATCGTGCGCCTGGACTCCGCGGGGCGCGGCGCGTTCGTGTGTCCGCAGTGCCAAGCGGCGCCTGAGCCCTAGCATCCTGTTGAGAAAGTCGACACGACGTCTCGCTCGCCCTTTTCGCTCCTGGCGGTGTCACCAAAACTTGCAGTACACCCGGTACAGCGGCGTTTCGCCTTCTACCCAGGAGCGAAAAATGCTTCCCGATCCGCCGCGCCGAGTTTCTCAACAGGCTGCCAGCCGCGGTGAATAGCCAGGAGAGCTGGCCGCCCGGCTCCATCGCCCCGCCACGCACATCCCCACATGGTTCGAGCATCCCGCGAGGAGTTGTCGCAGTGGCCGCTTCAGCCTTCGGGCTGGGGCTGGCAGATTCCCCCGTTTTCGATCTGCGCGTTGGTACGGAAGGTGTTGAGCTCGAGCCAGGACTTCTTCGGCACGGTGGGGATCGTTCCGTCCTCCTCGACGTTGCTCACGCTGTACGCGTGTTGGTTCCAGATACGGCGCGCCTGAATCCAACGCTCGTCCACGTCGCGGATCGCTTGGACGGTTGGGCTTGAGCTGGGCGTGAACTCCAGCGTTAGGTTGGAGACCACGAGAATCTCGGCAGAGCCGTCGTTGTCGATGTCGGCGACCACCGGGTACTCGGTGCCTGTTTGGCTGTCTCGAGGGGTGCTCAGCAATGGCATACCCTGCCCATCGAACACGAACATCTGCGTTTCGTCGCCGTACATCGCCTCGGCGAAGCCGTCGCCATCGAAGTCGAACGCCGTACCACCCGCGATGCCGCTGAGGTCTGAGACGTCGGCCTGCCATCGGATTGAGGGTCCGCGAGAATCGATCTCATACACGGCGTAGTGATTCGCCGATGAGGTCGCGAACTCTGCCTCGCAGTCGCCATCGAAGTCGTGGATCGTGCCGGGACGGACCCAGTTCAGCAGCTCGGAGGCGTCGCCGGTGGGTCGCTGTCCGAGCCAGATCGGCTCGCCGGTGTGGTCGAGCAGGTTGAGCCCGTCGCGGTTGGTGACGAGGATCTCCGGGTCGTCGTCGCCGTCGAAGTTGCCGATGTGGGCGTAGCCCAGCGGAATGCCCGCATCGTAGTAGACCGACCCATCGGCACGGAACGCGACCGAGCCGTGGACCACCTCCAGGTCGCCGTCGTCATCGAGGTCGGCGGCGACGGGAATCGAGCCGACGATGCCCTCGACATTGATCTCGGCATCAAAGCGCAGCGCTCCGGTCGATTCGTATACGGCTCCGCCAAGCAAGATCTCTACGCTTCCGTCTCCTTCTAGGTCTGCCAGTGCCACGCCCCCGAACTGCTCTCGTCCCGTGGTCGTGTATGGGCTCGTCCAGAGCGTTTGGCCGGTGTGATCGAACGCGATGACAGATCCGTTTTGCGGAAAGGAGCCGTTCACCGCGACGATCTCGGGCAGCCCGTCCCCGTTGATGTCACCGATCGCCGGCGTCACGGTGCCGTTGACCGGCACCGGTATCTGGAAATGCAGTGCGCCCGTATCACCCGAGAGGACCACGAGCCGCCCCTCGCCCGGAGCCCGATCGTCTCCGTCCACCACGAGGCTGCGACGCATCACGACCACGACAACGTCCGGCGTATCGTCGAGGTTTACCTCTCCGTCGTTGTTGTCGTCGGTCAGGTTCGCAACGAGCGGAGTGACGTAGCACTCGGGGTACTCCTCGCTCGACCAGCCCCACTGTACGGCGGGTTCGAACGCATCCGCGGGCGCAGTCTCCTCGCAGGGTCTCCCGTTGCGCATGGACCGATCGACGCAGGCGGACCCAGGAAACCCGACGTCGGGTGCGCCGAGGTCGAAGATGACTGGATCTGCGGTGGTGTCGTCACCGGAGTCGACAGGGCCCGACTCGGCGTTCGTTTCTCCCGCTGTCCCGCCGGAGGTGCTCGTCGCTGCTTCGCCGCCATCAGCACTCGAAGCGCCGAATTCGCCCGATCCCGCGACATCGTCTCCGCAGCCGGCCGCCGCCCCAATGCCCAGGCAGAGTCCTGCAACGAAAGCGACGGAAGTCCTCGTATGGGAAGCTGCGACCATCACGGTCGCTGTAGTGTCGCTGGGCTTCCCTGGGTTTAAACCTGGCGCGAAAAGACGCGAGCGGTTGCCCCTGCGCCGGCTACGGTCGCGTGCTTCGACGACAAAGCGACCATCACGCACCCGGACGCTGGACGAAGTACCAGCGGTACGATCCGCGCGCGCGCGATCCGCGATGCGCGACCATGGCGGCACCTACACGATACAGTACCGCGCGGTGCTGACGGCCGATGTCCCGAGTTCTCCGCTCGCTGCGGCCCAGACAAAATCCTGAAACCCCGAAGATTGCAAGAAATCATGTCACAACCCACCCTTTGGCCCGCCATCCCTTTCGACGCATGGAAGGATACTTGCGCAGCCCTGCACCTGTTCACTCAGGTCGTTGGAAAGTATCGGCTCGCCCATACGCCGTGGATCAACCATTCCTGGCATGCAACGCTCTATGTCAGTGTAGACGGGCTGTCGACCGGGATGGTTCCGGACGGCCCGGGCGTGACTGTGCAGTTCGACTTTCAGCGTCAGCGGCTTACGGCATCATGCGCCACCGGCAAGAGTGCCAGTTTCGCGCTGGAGCCGATGTCGGTCGCGACATTCGACGCCCGGTTCAAGGAAATGATCACCGCAGTTGGCGGAACGCCGGAGTATGACGGATCGCCCAATGAAGTTCCTGATGTCATCCCATTCGCCCAAGATACTGCCGAGCGGCCGTGGGATGGCGATGCGGTCGCGCGCTTTCACCGTGCTTTGGTGCAAATCGATCGCGTGTTTAGCGAGTTTCGCACCGGTTTTCTGGGCAAGGTCAGCCCGGTCCATCTATTCTGGGGGAGCTTCGACCTGGCGGTCACGCGGTTCTCGGGTCAAGGCGCTCCGCTGCATCCGGGCGGCATCCCCAACCTGCCCGACCGCGTGACGCGCGAAGCCTACAGCCACGAGGTCAGCTCCGCGGGCTTCTGGCCGGGAGGGGGCGGAATCGATGAGCCGTGCTTCTATTCGTACGCCTATCCGACGCCCGGCGGATTTGCCGACCAGCCGGTGCAGCCGGGCGCGGCGCGGTTCGACACGAAGCTTGGTGAATTCGTGCTGACGTACGAGGCAGTCCGGTCAAGTGCCGATCCGCGCCAAACGCTGCTGCAGTTCCTGCAATCGACCTTCGAAGCCGCCGCAAGACTGGCGAGCTGGGATGACGGGCTGACCTGTCAGATCGGCCGTAAGGGTACTCCTCGCGTCGTTGGGTAGGGCTGCACCGGGCGTCCGCCCACATCATCGCGGCGGCATTGCCGGACTCGGGAAGGCAGTCGGAGAAAACTCGACGGAGATCAGCCCGAGCGCCCGCACCATGAACCCACCGGGCAACGCCGGGCTTCCGCGCAGGAGATGCCTGGCCTGGAGCGTGGAAACGACACCGCCGGCGGCGTCACAGATCTCCGCGTCCTCCAGCGCACAATAGACAAAACCAAGCTCGGTACGCGGAAGCACGACCGCGCTCTTGTCGGCATATACCCGAACCTCGGCGCGCATCTGCCCGAACCGGCTCATCACGTTGAAGTCGGTGATCGGACCCGAGATCAAGGTGCCCACCGTGCGGCTTCCTCCGTCAAAACTGGCGAAGTCGAGCGGACGTTCGAGCCGGTCGACGGTCTTGCCGTCATGGCACAGCTCAAGGCCCTGGCCTTCGAGGAGCACCAGCGTGCGATGCAGCCCCCTGAACTCTGAAAATGGGCCGTCCTTGTCGACCCGGGCAATGCTGATTCGCCACGTGAAGTCAGCCAGTCCGTGACCTTCACTGATCGCGAGTTCTGACGTCACGCCTTGCCCGTTCTTCCACGGGACCTGCTTGAAACGTTCGGGGGAGATGATGTCGAACACGAGCGGTTCTGCCAGCGCCGAGGGCAACGGGCCGGGTCCAGCCTCGAAGTCTACGACACCGCCCGCTGGAGGTGCGGTGCTTCGCGGGCTGCTATCGCGCATTGACGGGGTGTGGACAACGAAGTGGCCCCCCGCGAGCTACGGGTCGGCACGTTTCGTCAGGGGCTGAGGCAGCTTGTGGTGGGGAGCGGTTCTCCCAGCCCCGAGTAGGGGTCGTAGCCCGTCTCGCATCCGCAGTGAACGGCGGTGCCTTCGATCGAGTACAGCGAGGCGCCGTTGGTGTCGATGACTGTGAGCGCGAGGACCTCGCCGCTGCAGTTGGGCACGCGGGTCAACTCAAGCGTCAGCTCATGCTCGCTGGGATCGCCGCCACACAGCTCGATGTTCGTTCCGCCGAGGCCGTCGCTCTTCAGCGTCAGCATGGACGCGAGGTCCCCGGAGGACACGTACCTTCCGTTGCGCGTGCAGTGCTCCTGCGCTTCGTCGTCAACGAACCATCGCGACACGAGCTGCGTGGTTCCGTCGGCCGCTGACGGCCACAGGTACAGATAGGCGGCGACGTCCGCCTCCGCGCTCGAGAGCCTCCATGTGCCGTACTCCGATCCGTCGCACAGGGTTGCGTCGGGTTCGCAGACGATCGGTGGCCCGTCCTCGCTGGTGCTCTCATTGGAGGCACCCGGGCTCGAGGTGTCTTGCATGCCACCGGTTCCGTCGCCGCTGCCCATGGCGTCGACCGGCACGGTGGGGCCACACGCGATGGCAGAGAATCCGGCGCCGAGCAGGCCGAAGATCGAAGCGCGAGGTCTCATCGAGCCCCAGCATGCCACGGCGGTGACGCAGCACGGGAGAGTCCTCGGCTACGGGGTTGGCTCGACCTTGGCCGTCATCAGCTTCAGCAGCGCGCGCTCATCTTCGGAGAGCTTGCGCTGCTTGCCTGCGTGGATAAAGACCAGGTGCGCGAACAGGGCGAGCATCGGATCCGAAGTTGGTGGGTCGGAGGCTTCGAGCAACCCGTGACGCTCCAGCTTGCACCCGTCCCACAGCGCCTGGTCTCGCCCGGCGGGCGGCATGACAGCCAGCGACTGCATCAGCGCGCGCGCATCGGTCCCGCACACCTCGTCGAGGAGTTTGATGTTTTCGGTCAAGCTCTTGGCGAGCAGCATGGATCGCATGTCGGGCGGCGCGTTGGTGACGGCCTCGAGCCCTTCAAGCAGCGACGCAGGCAGGTCGGGCTTGTTGATGTCGATGATCGCGGCGGCGGCCAGCGTCGGCTTCATGTCGGTCGGGGCCGACGCGATCGCTTCAAGGGCTCTCTTGGCACCCGCCTGCTTTTCGGGGTCCACCAGCTTCGCGGCGGCCTTGGTCTCGGGTGCCGCGTCGGCTTCGCCTGCCCCGTCGGCCGACGTCTGCGACTTCTCTTCGGTCTCACAGGCAGGCGGGAGCAGCAAGCATGCGACGAGGAGCGTACGAGAGAGCACGGGACGTGATTACCACGAGCGCGAACATGCGCGGGAGCAGGCTTGCGCCCGCGCACGTCGGCGAACCTGGTGCCCGAGGCCCAGGAATCCGCTATTCGGCGAGGACGCGGACGTTGTCGAGCTCGGCGCGCGCGGGGCCGGAGAAGTCCTCGGGGACGGTCCAGACGAAGTTGACGAACACGGTCTGGCCACCGTAGGCGGAGACGTCGACCGAGCCGCTGTTGCCGACGTCGCCGACCGTGCCGAACGCGGCGGTTTCGACCAGAGCAGTCTCGATGGGTTTGCCGCCGCCTGCGGGCTCGATGTGCACCTCGAATGTGCGATCGACGAGCGCCGTGGCCTCGTTCAGGAGGTCCCACGCCACGCGGTAGTCGAACTCGAGTGTGGTCGCGCCCTCGCGGATGTCGAGGTTTTGGCCGAAGGCGATCTCGCCGGTGTCCGAGGCACCGTTGCCATCGAAACCGTTGAAGGCAACGGAGGTCCCGTCGGTCGCGGTGACAGCCCCGAAGAAGCCGAGCTGCTCGGGGTCGAAACCATCCGCGCCCACGCCGGCCGGGATGAATGGCTCGGTCAGATCCACGACCGTCCACCCCGTGAAGTCTCCGGACTCGAAGCTGCAGTTCTCGCAGCTCTCCACGCACTCGCCCGCCTGGCAGCTGGCGCTCCCGGAGCAGACGACCCCGGCCTCTTTACCCTCGCAAGCGGTCGCGCCGCAGAAGTTCGGGTTGGTGTCGGGGTCGATGCATCCGCCGTCGCAGTCCAAAAACCCGCAGGCGCCCCCCGACGAGGACGAGGCCTCACCTCCCGAAGAAGAGCTGTCGCCACTCGAAGAGCTACCGCCACCCGAAGAGCTGTCGCCACTCGAAGAGCTGTCGCCGCCGCTGGAGCTTCCGGTAGTGGGAACACCCGAGGAGGAGCTGCTGGTCGGGTCGGTGGTGGGGTTGGTCGGGTCCCCGGTCGGCGGAAGGGTCGTCGAGCCGTCGGTCGTCCCGCTGGTCGAGCTGTCGTTGTCGCCGCTGGTGGTCACCTCGGGCACGTCGTCGGTGCAGCCGACGGAAAGCATGAGGGCGCAGGAAAGGATCAGTCGAGGGCGGAGCATGACGCTTGTGTAAGGTCTGCGGCCTTCACATCCACTCTATCTTGCATGCCAGCCGTAACATCCTCCCGCCCCGCGGTACGCCCAACCCATGCCCGCCGGGAACGAAGCCCTCGTGCTGCACCAGGAGGTGGTGCCGGAGATCCGTCTGGCGCAGCTCCAGCGGGGGTCACAGCTCCCGATCAAGGTTGACCCGCGGGACCCGCGTAACTTCGCGATCGCGTGGCGTTGAGCCTTCCGCTCGGGTCCGCCAAGAGTGCTTGGCTCGCCGCGGCCGTGCACTCGGAGTCGGGTTCAGCCGACTCCGAGCCGGAGCCCCTGGCGACCGACGTGCCTTCCGACGGTGTCCGCACCCACAGCGGATCCTATCCTTCCCGCCGCCCAGGCCCTACGCGTAGATTTCGTCCAGCGATTCCTGCTCTACTCGGGGCGATGAAGCCCCTGCATTTGGTCGGCATCGTTGGCAGCCTGCGTACCCGCTCGGTGAGTCGTGCCGCGGCCCGAGCCGCCCTCGCCCACCTGCCGGCCGGAGTCGCGCTGACCCTGCACGACATCGCCGATGTGCCTCTCTTCAATGGCGACCTCGAAGCCGAGCTTCCGCCTGCGGTCGTAGCCCTCAACCGAGCGGTCGTGGATTGCGACGGGCTGGTGTTCTTCTCGCCCGAGTACAACGGCTCGTTTCCGGCGGTCACCAAGAACGTGATCGACTGGATCTCGCGTCCGCCGAAGGCATGGACCGACAAGCCGATGACCATGGTCACGCTCACTCCGGGCGGCCGGGCAGGCCAAGGCGTGCTCGGACACTTCAGCCAGATCATGGAGCACCTTCCTGTGCGTACATTCGAGACCCTGGGCATGGGCCGCTACAGCGAGCGTCTCGATGAGCATGGCGAGGTGGTGGAGCCCAAGACCCTGGAAGCCCTGAGTGACTTCATGGCACGCTTTGCCCACTTTTGCCGCACTCCGGCTGCGCAGCGCGTCGCTCGAGGGTGACTGGGCGGGTTTCCTATTCGGTCAATCTTACCGTTCCGCCCATCCCGCTTCGCCGCCCTCGAATCCTCACACATCAGCCACGCCGGCGCCGGGTTCCGGCCCCGGCGTGGGCTTGGTGGTTTCACCGCACCCCGTGGTGGGCGCCCAGCCTCCGCCGCCAGCCGCGAGCGCCAGTTACCCGGAGCGGGCGAGCGAGTCCGTCTGGGCGTTCACCGTTTGCCACACCAGAGCGTCGAGGGCCTGCACCGCTGCATGGTGGTCGAGGTCGTGGCTGCTGTGCTCGCGCATGAGCTCCAGCAGCGGCTGCGCCTCGCGGATGGCCCATTCGCCGAGCTCGAGCCTGCGCATAGACCACCCACCGAACAGCCGCTGTGGCACCTCGACGCGTCGCAGTACCACCAGATCGCAGTGTCGCTGATCGCGCTCGATGCGTGCGAACACTTTGTCCAGCACGTCGGTCGGACCCTCCATGATCTGCATGAACACGCCGCCGAATGCGATCAGCACGCCGGTCAGCTCCACAGCATCGTTTCGTGCCTGGCATCCGCGACGATCGCCTCGACTTCCGCCTCTGACAGCGGTTGCGCGAACCGACTGACGTACTTGATGCGAGTGAGCATTGTTTCGCTTCATCGCGGGTTGGCGCCTGAACTTGAGGCGGTTTTTTGGGCGCCAACGGAATCCTTCGAGCCACCGCGACGAAGAACCGTCGTGGGCGCTTCGAAGCTCAGGGCTGGACACCAACGGCGCCGGCGATGTTCTCGAGCCCGTCCCCGAGGTCGTAGAGACCCAAGTCGGTCACGGTGCCCGAGCCCTCGAATCGGATCCTTCGAATCCCGGTGTTCTCCGAGAGCAGTACGAGGCCTTCGAGGTTGCCTCGTTGGACCAGCACGGCGTTGGCCGGCAGCTGAGGCGGCGCGCCTTCGTAGTCCAGCTCGCCGCGAACCGAGACCGGCTCGGAGGCGTCCGGATCGATGTCCAAGATGAACACCGCATTTCCGAAGCCGCTGACCATCAGCGCGGTGTCGTCCAAGGGGGAGGCGACGAGCTCGAACGGATCGTCGAGGTCGCCGAGTGTTTGCACCGCGGCGAGCTGCTCGCCGTCGAGGGTCAAGACACCGATGCGGTTGGGGATCCCGGAGAATGCCGAGTTGTCGGCCACGAGCCCGACTCGGCCGTTCGCGGCCAGGGTGACGGCGGAGACGATCGCGTCTTGGTCCCCGAACGCATCGACCACGTCCAAGACCTGCCCGGCATCCAGGACGTCGACGACGAAGGCGCTGTCGCTGCCGGATCTTCCATTGGGGCCATTGGGGCCATTGGGGCCATTGGGGCCATTGGGGCCATCCAGACCGCGGGCGGCGACCAGCGCCAGATCGCCGGGGGTCCAGACCAGGTCGTAGACGCGGTCGCCCGAGAACACGGTGCCCAGGCTGCTCACGTTGCCGTCGCAATCCACGGAGAGCTCGGACACCCCGCCGCCGTTGTTGGCGGTCTGTTGGTCGATCACGAACATGCGCCCGTCGGGGGACACCGCGACCCTTCCTGCGTAGAAATCGGCGCGCAAGCCCGGGTCCAAGACTTCGGGGGCGCCATCCTCTGCGAGTCGGAACACGCCTACCGTGCCGTCGTCCTGCGCGACGAGGCCGATCTGGCCGTCGAGCGAGAACTCGATGCGCCCGACGAAGGTGCGTCCCATGTCGAACGTGTACTCGGTCGGGGCGATGTCTCCTGACGCCGAAAGGGCGAAGACCGCGTAGCCGGTGTCTTGCTGACCGGCGGCGTCGTAGGGCGTGGACAGAACGATGAATCGCTCGCGGTCTGCCGGTCCAGGCTCGCCGAAACACGTCTCTGGATCGCCCGTGGTCGAGCCCGACGCCATCCCGCTGCTGCTGCCGTCGGTGCTTGGCTCGGTGGGGCCCGTGTCGCTCGTCTCCGTCGAACCCGAGCCAGGTCTCGAACCCGAGGAGCCCGAGGAGTCCGAGGAGCCGTCCGTCGTCTCGACCGTTCCGGTCGATCCTTCGCCCGTCTGCGCCGGTGTCGTGTCCTGACCGCAGGCCAACAGCGCAGCAAGAGAACCCAGGGCTAGCCGTCGCATGGCTGCACCTCTAGCGCGAATGGGCGGCCGCTCGCAATCGGCTTGAAACCAAGACCCGAGGGACGACCAGCATGCCACGGGTTTTCCGGAGATTCTCCGGCCCACGGGTTTTCCGGAGATTCTCCGGCGCCGGCGTTGACAGGTCTGTGTCGCGGACTAGGCCCAAGGTATGCGTATTTACGACCAAGACAGCTCCGTCTCCAAGCAGGTCGAGCGTGCCTCCAATGAAGGCATGGTCGACGTCGCAACGCCCCGCGTTCCTAGCGTCGTCCCGGAATCTCCGACCAATGCGGATCTCGACGAGACGAAGACGACCGCACGTCAGCTGCTCGAGCTGCAATATGTTGCCCGAAAGGCTTACGAAGGCACGCTTCGCTCGCTTGAGCCCGGCGAGGACGCGGAAGCGATCGCGGCCGTCGCCGAGCAGCTTGAGCACAGTATGAACTCCGTACGTGCCCAGCTCGCACGGCTGCACGCGCTGGACAAAGTCGACCCGCCGAAAATCGCAGAGGCCATCGAGCGAGTCACGGGCATCGCGGCCGGCATGTTCGGCGAGGCCCACACCGCCAAGGGCTTGATGATGGGCGAGCTGGCCATGGCCCACACCGCCGAAGCGCTCATCGATCGCAGGGCGATATTTCCGTCGGTTCGCGACGCGCTGATCGGCGCTACGGTGCAAGCCTCGAGGGATCGCGCCGAAGCGCTGCGCACCATTGCAGCCTAGAGCGGCGACCAGTTTGATTCCACACGCTGATGCACGCCTGGGGCCGCACCTGACGGTGTCGCGCGGCGCTCGTGGTGCGCCCGACACAACTTCGGCCACGCTCCTACCCAGGAACGGCCCCAGACGCATCTCAGCACCCGGAATCAAACTGGTCGCCGCTCTAGCAGCCTGTTGAGAAAGCATGCCGGGGTTCGTCCTCGCCGCGCATTCTTGGGACCGATCGTGGCACCGGTGGCCACTTCGGGAGCTGACGGCGAACCTGACCCGCATCCACGGAGGCGTCGGGGCGGCCGAGAGGGGGCCCACGCCGTCCCGCTTCGCCCTCCGAATCTTTTTGGGATCACTTTCCCCTCGGCGCAGACATCGTAGGCATGAAGCGTCTTCAGGATCTGCCGCGGTCGAGGGCGAGCACAAAGCGACACGTTCGACACACCTTGGGCGTCTGTGCCTTGCTGTTCGGTCTCGCGCCTGCTCTCGCCCCTCGTCCTGCGCAAGCGCTGCCCGAGGCCTACACGCTGTACTGCCGGGGTGGGCACGGACGCACCGATCTCGTCCTCCTCGAGGACAAAGCCTACGCGTTCAAGAAACACGTCCTGCACGGGGATACGGCCTTCGCCACGGGCGAGCTTCGGCCGTCGGCTTGTGTCTGGGCCGATCGCGGGATGCGGCCGGACGAGCCCCGTCAGCTCATGTTCGTGGGTCGTTGGCTTGGCGGCGTGCACATCTCGTCTTCGGGTTTCTCCATGGGCAAGGGCCTCTTGAAGTCCGGAAGCTGGTGGACGCGGGCGATCCCAGGCCACATGGCGCACCTCAACCATCTGCAAGACCCCAACTACGTGGTCGAGCTGAAGGCCTATCGAGAGGAGAGCTCGTGGTCGACGAGGGGCCCCGCCAAGCCGGTGTCGGTGCTCCGAATCGTGGGGTTCGAGCGCTCGCTGAAAGTCGACGACCAGTCCAACCGCGGGTGAGCTTCCTGGTTGGGGGGCGATACGTGAGGGTGGAGCGCAGTCCCCCAAGCTTCGTCGTCACGCGAGGGGCTCCGCCGGTCACCTTTTTCCGTTTTTTTTGCCGGCTCGGGTTAGGTCGGCCGGGGTGGTCCGTCCTGCACGGTGCACCATGACGAAGTCGCTTGCTTTACCTTTGACGTTGATCTTCTGCGCTACCGCTTGCACCAGCTCCGACCCGGAAGGCGAGGGCGGAACCGACGGTTCCAGCACCTCCGCCGCCGACACCGAGGCGAGTTCGAACCCCTCGGCACCGTCGGCTTCGGGGGCTGAAGACAGCAGCACCGGCACCACCGACGGCGCTGAGGAGACCGGGACCGAGGAGACCGGCGATCCGACCGACGATCCGACCGACGATCCGACCGACGGCGAGACGGGGGACCCCACCGGCGGGGAGACGCCCGTGGACGAGCTGCCCTTCGGTGGCTATGTGGACTGGTCCCTGTTCGGCGCCTCCGCCTACGGCGTCTCGGAGTTCTACGAGGTCGAGTATCCCGACGACCCCGACTTCGAACCCTTCTTCCTCGAGGTGCCGCTGGGAGACCCACGCACCGAGGACGATTGGTTCGTTTATGCGGACCAGGACCCCAAGGGCGGCGCCGCGGAGGCCACCTACACGCGCCTGGACGTGGGCCCCCAGATCTTCATCGATGGAGAGGGAGTGTCCTTCGCCATGGAGTACGACGCAGAGACCGAGATGTGGGACATGGGGTACGTCGACCTCGCGGAGAACTATCCCGGAGGCGCGTGGACCGTCGACATCCCCGGCAACGATACGTTCCCGGCCGCCGTCTTCGACGACGCGATCGCTGGACTTGGCAGCAACGCCGGTGACTTCGCCAACCTCACCGATGCGGGCGGCGTACCCACGCAGCTGACGTGGAACGTGCTCGAGGGGTCCAACGAGGTCTCCGTCTTCGTCATTGCGTCGGGACCGAATGGGGAGTTCGAAGCCTTGTGCGAGGGGTCGCTGGTCGACGATGGAGAGGTCGACCTGCCAGCGGTGTGCCTTGAGGTCCCCGAGGGGTTGGACTTTCTCATCCTCTTGCCTGCCCACGAGTTCGGGCTGGACGTCGCGTACGACGGGCATCGCGTCCGCCTTCAGCACTCGATCAACCAGCAGCTCAACGTTCCTTTCCCCTTCGCTCCGGCGTGAAGGCGACCGGGACCGGTCGATGATGAAACGTGTACACCTGTGGTGTCTCGGGGTCGTGCTCGGTGCGTGCGCCGACGCCGATCCTGAGCAAGCGCCGATCGAGCCTCCACCGGAGGCGCCCGCGTCGATCGATGAGGCCGTGACGCGCCGGCTCGGCGACGCGGGACTGCAGGCCGTGCTCGCGGACGACACCGAGCTGTGTCGTCGCTTGTTCGCCGACCTCATCGGCCGGCTCCCCTCTGCGGATGAGGTCGCGCAGACCTGCGCGGGGCAGGATCCGGTGCTCGTCGCGGCCCAGCTTCAGGCGCGCGAGGAGTATGTCGTGCAGGGGTTGCGACGCTGGCGGGATCGTCTGGGATCGTCCGACGCGCTGCTGTACTGGCAGGATCTGATGCCTGCGTTCGATTGGGTCGAGCAGCTGCAGCGGGGGGAGATCGACTACGCGACGTTCGCCGTGGCGCTGTCGGCCGAGCCCGGCCTGATGGCGCTCGACCTCTACGCGGTCGGTCGCGCGTCCCGGGTGCATCGGGTCTTCATGGGCGCAGAGGCGACCGACGCCAGCGTCGACGATCTGCTGCGTCTGACCCGGATCTGGGACGTCCGGCGGACCAAGATCTCCGCGTTCGGTGCGGTGCTGCAGCAGGCGCAGCGAGCCTATGTGGTCCCTGGACACTGCGGGCCCTTGGGCGAGTGTACGACCGAGCTGATCGAAGGCGGACGCATCATCTTCCCCGACCCCGGATCTCGACCCTTCTCAGGCATCCGCTACGATCTTCTCAGCGATGAGCAGCGGGCCGCGCTGAGCGGGTTGGGCACGTATCTGGTGACCCTGCCTGGGTTCTGGGAGGCGGCGGCGGACGAGGTCCTCGATCGACTCTTGGACTACTCCGATGGTGGAGCCCAGCCACGCCGGGCCGGGTTGCTGATGCCGGAGGTCCGAATGCTGGTGGCCGATCACCTTCGTGATACCGGCAGCATCGCGTCTGCCGAGCGCCTGGTGATCGGATCGCTGCTCTACCGCCAAAGCAATCGTGCGCAGTCCGGCGATGAAAGCGGCGAGCCTCGGCCCGTGTGGGCGAGCGGACCGCTCAAGCCCATCTCGGCGGAGGTGTTGATGGACACGGTGCGTGGACAGAGCACCGGCCCTGGAAGCTGCGACCCGCGGTTCGCGGACGATGAGATCTACGAGCAGCACATCGAGGGACTGTTCGGTTCTTACGTCGAGGAGGGCGGGGCGTGGCTCGCCGAGTACGAGGCGTTCATCACCGAGTTTCACGCCGAGCAGGGCAACTGGCGTCCCTTGATCGAACAAACGCTGGAGTTCGGATCGAGGAGTGTCACGACGCTGGCGCTCGCCTCGGAGTATCGCGACACCGCCCGTCTCTTCGGTGGCTGTCCGGGGTCCGAGTCGCCGCGCACGGGTCCGCTGGACGGCCTGGGATACGCGCTCGGCCAGGAGAACGCGGCGCAGGACCTGTGCGCCTCCGAGGCCATGCTCCAGCTCGCCCCCGCCGATGCGACCCTCTCGCAGCGCGTTACGGCGTACAGCGAGAGGCTGCTGTCTCGGCCGCCCTCGGACGACGAACTGGACGCCTTCGAGGCGCATGCCTGCACCTCCTGTAACTCCGCCGAGCTCGCCTACGGAACGTGCGTGGCGCTGCTGGGCTCGCAATCGATGCTCTTCCATTGACCATGACGATCGTGACCAAGATCTCTCGACGCGCGGTGCTCAAGGGCGTCACGGCGGCCGCGGTTGCGCCGACGTTCTTCGTGCCTCGCGCCCAGGCTCAAACCCCGGCGTTTGCGACCGCCAAGCACGTGCTGGTGCTCTACGCCCGCGGAGGGCTTCGCAGCCACTGCTTGTTCAACGCGGTGGGGTCCCAACAGCACAACCCCTACGGCACGCAGCCTGGTGAGCCCGGCACCCGCTGGAGTGCTGGCGCCGTGTTCGGCAGCGCCGACATCCAGACGCAGAGCTTCGGGACGATCCCGGGCTTCGCTCGGATCACCGAGCGGGTCGCGACGCTGGCGACGGTCGATCTCGAGCCGGGCGAGACGCGCCCGCTCGTCGATCATGGCCGCGCGGTGGTCCGGCTGGGTACGGGTCTCGAGGGGAGCCGCAAGGGCCTGCTGTCCCGTGTACGCGAGGTGCATCCCCGCTATGCCGAGGGCAGCAGTCTGGACAACGTGCCGCCGATCGACATCGGCAACACCACGTTCGCCCGCGCCGACGACGAGTATCTCCCGGTCCGCATCGCAGACACGACCGCTTCGGTAGCGCTGCGGGCCATCGAACGCGACTGGACGACAGAGGTCCGCGACCGTCTCGACCAGAGATTCGCGTCCGCGAGCCCCACCGCCTATCACGCGCGACTGCAGCGCTTCGCCGACGCCAAGCGCGACGCATTCGGCTTCTCCAAGCTGCTGGTCGCGCCGCGGATGGACGTGCGGGGAGCACCCGCGGCCGAAGACGCCGGCATCACCAACGCGCAGCTGCTCGAAGTCTTCGGGGACGAAGACCTGGCCGACCGCGGAGACCCGGACGGTGGACCGTCGTGGGGCCCCGATGTGGCGCTGGCCGTGCGGGCCCTGGGTCTGGGCGCGCCGATGGTGACGCTCGAACGCAACCTGTACGACACCCACTCGCAGGAGGCGCTGTCGCTGCCCGTGCGGGCGGCCGATCTGGTTCGCCAGCTCGCGGGGCTTCGCTTTGTGCTCGGCCGCATGCCGCACCCCGGCGGCGGCGTGTACTGGGATCACACGGTGGTCACGGTGCTCAGCGAGTTCAATCGCAACAACACCGAGGTGGAGAGCGGGTTCAACTCGGGCAAGGGCAGCGACCACGTGGTGGCCTCCGATCACGTGACGCGCAACCAAGCGATTCCGCTGCTCGGCGGGCCGATCGAGCGCGCCGGATTGGGGGGCACCCAGCTGGGCTTCACCGACGACGACATGCAGCCGCAGGACCCACCGATCAGCATGCGGCGGGTGTACTCGACCTTACTCGATCTGCTCGGTGCACCCTCCGAGGGGTTCTGGCCCGACGCGCCGCTGACGGAGCTGTTCGAATGAGCCGTCTTCTGGCTGCCTCGTGGCTCGCCGCGATCGTGCTCACCAGCGTCTCGGCCTGCGGCGATCCGGCGCCCGGACCGACCCAGGCCGAGCAAGACTTCGAGGATGCGCAGCGTCGACTGCCGACCCTCGGCGACGTGCAGGCTCAGGTGCTGACCCAGACGTGCTCCCCCAATCCGGGCGTCTGCCACAGCGGTCGCGAGTACCCGCAGCTGCACACCGTCGGCGATCTGTTGGCCACGGTCTCCACGGCATGCAACGTCGCGCCCCCCGATCCGCTCCTCGGTTGGGATGCGTGCGAGCGTGCTCCGCACTGGCTGCAGCTCGGTGAGCACGAGGTTCCGATCGCGTGGACGCTCGCCAACGGCGAGAGCGATTGGACGCTGGTCGTGCCCGAGCCTCTGCCCGCTGATGTCGTCGATGAGCCCCTGCGGATCGTGACCGGCGACGACGTCCTGGTCTTCGCTCCGGCGCCCGAGTGGACGACCGTCGCGACCCTGTCGGCGGAGGGCACCGCGCTGAGCTTCTCGGTCCAATCCGAAGACGGCACGGAGATCGGGCCTGTGGTGGCGTCGGTGATGCGGGGCGTGATCGGGGGCGACCCCAACCGCAACGGGATCTGGGGCGCGTCCGGACCGGAGCGGGACCACGCAAGGCTGATCGTGCCGGGTTCCCGCCGTCGCAGCTACCTATGGCGGCGCCTCGTCGGCGACGTGCCGGGCACACGCATGCCCATCGCCAACGGTCCGGTGACCAACCCGCAGCTGTTGGCCCTGGGCTGCTGGATCGAGGGCCTGCCTGCGGACCCTATGGACCTCGATCCGAGCGACCCCATCGACTACGAGAACTGCTCCTTCGCCGAGGACCCCCCGATGCTCGTCGAGGGCTCGCCCGAGCCGGCGCAGGACACCGACTAGGATGCGCGGGGGCGTACCCCTGTCTCGCCCCGCAGCAGTCCGATGCCCGGGCTGCGGGCGTCGACCCGTCGGGTGCGCGGGCGCCTTGCTATCGCCCCGGTGCCTTCGGAGGCATGCCGCCCGGGCCCTTGGGGCCGGGTAGGGCGCCGGGACCCTTGGGCCCGTTGGGCAGCTTGGGTCCGGGCAGCGTGCTCGGGCCCTTGATCGGGCTCACCGGATCGATCTTCGGGCCCTTGGGGCCGTCGGGGCCCTTGCCGGGATCCTTGCCCGGATCGACCGGCTTTCCGCCGGGGGTCTTGCCGGGGGTCTTACCACCGGGCTTGCCAGGATCTTTGCCGCCCGGCTTGCCGCCAGGGTTCAGGTCCGGCTTGTTGGGCTTCTTGCCGCCGGGATCTTTGCCTGGGTCTTTGCCTGGGTCTTTGCCCGGGTCTTTGCCTGGGTCTTTGCCGGGACCCTTGCCCGGCCCCTTGCTGGGGGTCTTGCCGCCTGGGTCCTTGCCGGGGTCTTTGCCTGGGTCCTTGCTGGGGGTCTTGCCGCCGGGGTCCTTGCCGGGGTCTTTGCCTGGGTCCTTGCCGGGGTCTTTGCCTGGGTCCTTGCCTGGGTCTTTGCCCGGGTCCTTGCCGGGTTCTTTGCCAGGATCCTTGCCCTCGCCGGGGTCCTTGCCCCGGACGAGATCATCGCGTCCGACATCGATCGACGGTCCGTCTGGTTGCGCGCCGGGGCCCTTGGGTCCACGCGGCCCGCCAGGCATCACCGGGGCCTTGGGTCCACCCTGGACTCCAGGAACGTTGCGCGGCACGTCGCGCGGCGGCATCTGATCGGGCGATTTGGGCAGGTTGGGCGCCGGCACCTTGGCGGTGGGGCCCTGGGGCGCCGTCGGGGCGACGGGCTGCTTGGGCTGGGCGGTCGGCGCCTTCGGCGTCTTGCGACCCTGTCGCCTTTGCTTCCGCTGGGCCTTGTCCTTGGTCGCCGTCGCGACCGGCTCCAAGGCAGCCGAAGCGACGGAGGAAAGCAGCATCGGGCTGGCGCAAAGGGCAAGCACGGTCAGCAGACGGCGGGTCGAAGGCAAGGCAGACATGATTCATCGCGGTTAGTACCGCCGGCCCGGCAGCTGTTACGTCCGTAACGTCAGGACGCGCCTGGGTACTGCCCGGCCATGCCCACGGACTACCTGGCTCTCTCCCCTAAAGTCGTCGAAGCCTTCGAGTCGACGTACCCCGTCTCCGAAGACCCCGCCGTCCTCGAGGAGGTCCGCGCGCTACGGCTACTGGCGCGAGCGGCTCTCCTGCGTCGCGAGCTTTCCGCTTGATGGTGTCGAGATCGTGGTCTAACAAACCGAGGGCCAGTGGCAGGTCGGTTTGGTGTCTGATGATCGGGAGGTCGCCTGGGAGCTGCGTCTCGTGCTTGGCGTACGTCTCGGAAAAGTACCGCGACCAGGGAAAGCTGGAACTGTACGCGTTCTGCTTCATAAGCACGCACTAGCCTGAGCGCGCGAAAACCAGTCCCTCGATCGGCATGTTGGTGGGACTGCCCTCGCACACGTCCGGGTCGCCTGCATACCCAAGATGGACTCGGTAGGGGCCTACGTCCGCGATGGTTCCACTGACGACATCTGTGGTCTGCCCGTCGATGGTGAAGTGTGCGAAGGCCCGCCGCGGGGCAGCGCAGGCTCCGATATAGTCCACAGCGCATGCAAACGGGCCCAGGCCAACTTCGAGCGGGGCGAGCCATGTTGTCATCGCTGATTGGCCGGACAGTTTGGGGCCCAGGCTTGGCCCCAGATCTCCGAACGCTGCGAATACCAACTTCTGCTCGACTGCCTTGCGGACAGAATACCAAACCTGCGAGGCGAAGTCGCCGACGTCACTATGCCCGACCTGAATCTCGACCATGTCACCGGCGGCCAGCGCAAGCTCCACCGCTTCACCGGTGACGAAAACTGCGCCGAGCGGAGAGTCGATGGGTTCCCCGTCGGCGTCAATGCAGTCATCCACAGCGAGCGTGTGGCCCCAAGCACCAGCCGGGATCTGAGGCGGCGCAGGCGGGAGTTCGGCGACGGTAATCGACCGAAAAACGCAGAGCGCGGTGAGAAGCTCCCCGGCCGGAAGGTCCCCGGCCGGAAGGTCCTGGCTCAGGCTCGCGGCGAGGCTGAATCCATAACGCTCTAGCATCACCGTTTCGCAATCGGGCCAGGCCGCAGCATCCCCGCTGTCGCCGCTCTCACTGGTGGAGTCGTTGATGTCCCCTGTGCCAACCATTGAGGTTGCGTCAGAGGTCTCCATGCCCTCTGCTGCTCCGCATGCGAGCAGCAGTGCAGCTGCGCACGGAAAAACGAACGTTGGAAGGTCTCGCACTGAAGGCATCTTAGTTGTTAATCCCGTTGTGGTTGTAGTTTCGTCGAAACGAGTCGTCGCCAAGCAGCTTGGGGAAGATCCTGTCCGGGAAGATCCTGTCCGGGTGTCCGGGAAGATCCTGTCCGGGAAGATCCTGTCCGGAATTCATGCAGCGGCCGGCGGGCCCGGAAACTTTTCGTGCAACTATCGCAAGCGGCAGTCGACCGGTTAAGCGTGACCGCTCCGCGCGACGTCCGTGAAGACCAGATCGTCAAGGTGACCAGCCGGTGTGTGAACCGCAGCTATCGGCTGGTGCCGACGCACGAGGTCGTCGAGATCGTCGACTTCTGCTTGGCGTACGTCTCGGAAAAGTACCGCGACCAGGGAAAGCTGGAGCTGTACGCGTTCTGCTTCATGAGCACGCACTACCACCTCACGCTGCGCGACATCGGGGGCTGCGTGTCGGAGTTCCTCAAGGATCTCAACTCGCTGCTGTCGAGGAATCTGAACGCGTTGCGAGGCACCAGCGGCACCAACTTCGAGCCCGACCCCGGGATTCAGACCATCCTGGGCGCCGACCGAGTGCTGGAGTCGATGGCCTACGACGAAGCCAACCCGGTGGTCGCTGGGATCGTGGTGGAGTCGGGCGACTGGGCGGGCGTGACCTCGGCGTCGATGGTGATGGGCGAGGAGCGTGAGGTCGAGCGGCCCAACGCGGGGATCTGGTCGACGAAGCGGCGGCACGCGACGCGCCCGGCGTCGGTTCGATCGGGCCGGGCTGCCTACGCGGGGCGCTCGAAGTTGCCCAAGGTCGCCAAGCTGCGGCTGGATCGTCCGCCCTTCTATCGCGAGCTCGATGACGTGCAGCTCGCCGCGCGGGTGAAGGCGATGCGCGAAGCGGCCGAGGGGAAGGCGGCTGCCGAGCGAGGAGGCCGGCGGGTGCTGGGCATGAAGCGGGCCCGCAAGATCCACTGGAACACCCTGGCCAGCCCGGAGGAGATGTTCGGTCGGCGGCCGACGTTCGCCGCCGATGAGCCGCAGACCCGGCGCATGCTGGGCCGCCTGCGGCGCGCGTTCCTCAACGCCTACACCGCGGCGCTTGCGGCCTTCAAGGCTGGGGCTCGCGACGTGGCGTTCCCCGAGGGCACCGTGATGATGCGGAAGAGGTTCCGCGTCCGCGTGGCGCCGTACGGCCTGTAGCCAGCGGAGACAACCCGGGATTGCTGGAGGCGAGCGCGAGCTCGTCCTGAGGTGCTGGTTCGAGGAGCCCTCGGTCTTGCGCATGGGGCGTGCTTGGGGAGGGATCGATCTCCGAATCGGCCTCGGCGACGCGGATCTTGGACCCGTCCTGAGGAAATCCTCTGGTCTCGAGGCGCATCCTGCCGCTCGAACCCGCGTTGAATCGACACGTCTTCCGGACTGGATCTCTTCCGGACTACTGCAGTGTAGCGCCTCCGTCCGAGAGTTTTTTCCGAGGCCATGTCACAGCGGACGAGGCTGTCTCGTCGGAGCTACGAGACATCCCTATGTTCAAGTGGTTCCTTCATCGCAAACTGCGGGCGTTCGAGCGCGCGCACGGCTACGACGCCTCCTACATGCACGAGCTGATAGACACCGATGTCGGCGCGTTCATGCGTTTCGGGTTCGCGACCGGGCTCGGCGCCTATCGCAAGAACGTGCCGGTCGACGTGCACGTGGCGGCCGGGTTGACGTCCTCGATGCACGCCGACTGTGGACCGTGCACCCAGCTCGGCGTGGGCTTTGCCTTGCAGGCCGGGGTGGCGTCGTCGACCGTCGTGGCGATCATCGCCGGTGATCTGGCCGCGATGCCGCCTGACCCCGCGCTCGCGGTCCGTTTTGCGCGCGCCATCATTGCGCACGACGCCGATACAGACCCGCTCCGGGGCGAGATCTTGCGACGTTGGGGTCCGCGCGCGGTACTCTCGCTGACGTACGCGGTCATGACGGCGCAGCTCTACCCGACCCTGAAGTACGCGCTGGGCCACGGAAAGTCCTGCACGCGGGTCGTGGTCGGCGAGCAAGTCGTCATGCCGGCGCGCGCGTTGTCCGGAATCGCATGATGGAGTCGTCGGATGATGCCGCGGCATTCGAGCAGCACCGCACGCTGCTGGGCGGCCTGGCGTACCGCATGCTCGGCTCAGTAGCTGAAGCCGAGGATGTCGTGCAGGATGCATTCTTGCGCTGGCGCGAGGTCGATCGCAGCACCATCGCTGAGCCGCGCGCCTTCCTTGCGCGCGTGGTGTCGCGCCTGTGCATCGATCGCATGAAGTCCGCCAATCGGCGGCGCGAGCAGTACGTCGGCACGTGGCTGCCGGAACCGGTGCTCGCCGAGCCGGCACAGGGTCTCGCCGACGATCTGTCGGTCGCGCTGCTGCTAGCGCTGGAGCGCCTGTCCCCGTTGGAACGGGCGGCGTTCCTGCTCCATGACGTGTTCGACATGGACTACGCCATCGTCGCGCAATCGATCGACCGGACCGAGGCAGCGTGCCGTCAACTGGCCGCCCGCGCCCGGGCGCACGTGCGCGACGAGCAGCCTCGCTATCCTCGCGACGACCCCCGCGATGACGATCACGCGCGCCAGGTCGCCGATGCCTTCTTCGTTGCCGCGTCCACCGGGGACGTCGACGGCCTCGCGCGCGTACTCGCCGACGGGGTCGTGCTCTACTCCGACGGCGGCGGCAAGCGGAACGCCGCCTTGAAGCCGATCTTTGGCAAAGACAAGGTCCTGCGGTTTTTGTTGGGCGTGCACCGCAAGAGCGATCGCAACGGGCCGCTGCGCGTGGAGCCCACCGCGCTCAACGGCCTCCCCGGCTTCGTCATCCACGCTGGCCAGGACACCGAGACGATCGCGCTCAAGGTCGAGCACGGCACCATCGTGGCGATCTACGCGGTGCGCAATCCTGACAAGGTGCGGCACCTCAGCCGCGCGTGACTCGCGGACGAGGAGGGCAAGGAGTTCCTTTGTCGCGTGTTGGCGCCTTTAGAACGGCGTCACGCCGTTCCGGCCGACCGCATTCCGCGAGGCGTGAGGAGCCCCGTGTCGTGCGATACTACGACGACGATGCGCGTGAAGGGGACAGCGTACCTGGCTCGGCTTGTGTTGTTGCGTGAAAAGTTGACGGAAGAGGGAGCGGTCGAACGCTTCGTCGAGGACTACGCTCGGACGAACCCAGAGTTTCGGACGCACATCATCCCCACCTCTCAGATCCCAGCAGAGGCCTTCCTAAAGTTCATCGACCACATCGTCGCGGAGGTGTACGGCGGTGACACTCACTCGCTGTGGGAGCTTGGTCGCAGGAGTGCGGACTGGACGCTCAAGCAGGGTCCCTACCGCTCGCTTCTCGAGCTGCGCGACATCCCACGATTCGCCGCGATGGCACCGGTGATGTGGTCGAACTTCTTCGATAAGGGGTCGGCCCGGAGCGTGACTGAGGCCGACCACATCGATCTATGGATCGAGGACGTCCCCGCCGACCTTCGTCACCCCTACTTCGAGTTTTCGGTGGTCGGGTACTTCCAGCGCGGTCTCGAACTCCTCGGCACAGACGTCCAGACCGAGCGCATCGCCGGCTTCTCCGCGGGTGACGCGGTGACCCACTACCGGCTCACACGGCTCACACGGCTCACACGGTAGTTCGTCACGGAAGGCATCCCGCGCTTCTCGGGTTCCCTTCGTGCGTCCACCTGTCTCGCTCCCCCGAGCGATGTCGATCGCTGCCACTACGACGGAGGCATCGGGCCGCCGGCCTCTCCGGCTGCGCGTGGTGTCTCGGGTGCGAGGGTGGTGGTGATTCCGAGGAGAAGCGCGGCGGTTCTTCCTCAGCCTGCTGCTAGAAGCAGTCGGTCGGTGCGACAGCGAGCAGCGCGGCGTGAAGGCCCTGCGCGTCGGCTTCGAACGCGCCATCAATCGCCCGAACCTTGGCTTCGATCTTCGCGATTTCGTTCTTCACGGCTTCGGGCGAGAGCGGCACCCTCTCGACACACTCGGGCGGGACGCCGTTGCCCTTGTACTTGCCGTACACGCACTCGAGAACCTGGCCGGACTCGAGGGCGGTGACCACCTTTGTCTTCAACGCATCCCAATGGGGCAGGGCCTCGTCCCGTAGCGCCTCGGGGGAGACGCGCACGCGATCGAGCAAGTCCCAGCCGTCACCGTCCACATTCACACTGAAGGAACTCCCGGGACTCCCGGCGATCTCGTAGCCGTAGCGGGTGCCAACATAGAAGCCCTCCCCGGGTTTGCTCGCGCGCTCAAAGAAGACCGAGGCGCCGTCTCCGAGGATTCTCTTGCCATTGGTGGAGACGGAGACGGACACGTTCCAGCCCTCGCCCGCTGGGCGATGGGCCGCGTTGACCTGCACGCCGAACACCTGCGGCCATTGATCGGGGTGGTGCAGCGTGCCCACGCCGGCCTTGTCGACATCTTGGCGCTCCATGAAGCTGCCGCCCGAGCAGCCGCGGTCGGCCCCCTCGCCGCGGCACCAATCCTCCTCAACGAAGTTGCCGATCTTTCGCAGCGGGTAGTGCTCCCAACCGCTGGCGCGCTCGCTGAGGCAGGCGCGTGCGCGCTCGAACCGCTGGCGCTCTTCGTCGTTTACGAACTCCAGGGTCGCGAAGTCGACGAGCGCGTCCTGGCCGACGTAGTCGCGCGCGTCGGCACCACCTTTGGGGTCGCCGCTCGAGCTTGAGGAGCCAGAGGCACACGCGCAGAGCAGGGCCAGCAGGGGGACGAGCGATGCACGCATGAGGGGAGGGTACGGCCGAGCGGCCCGAACGACCTACCGGTGATGAGTGCGCGTCCGCGGCTATCAGGCGCGTGGCGGCACGTGCACTGACGAGCAGGTCGAGGCCCGCGGGGATCTGCGCCCACTTGGCCGCCTGCTCGGGACCGCGGGGCAGGTTGAACGCCCACCCGAAGAACTCCGGCTGCCACGGCCCGCCCCAGATTCGCATCCCGCCCACGGTCACCTCGGTGCCCTCCAGATAGATCACGTCGTCGCCGAGCCGGGCACGGGCCGGGCGTGCGCGCGAAACACCAGTCATGATTGCCGGCGATCGCGATCTTGAAAAACCGCGTCGCCCGCGTCTCTCGAGAGTTCGCCCTGCGAACTCGACTCCCCTTCCGCCCGAACGTCACCGTGTCCGCGTCGCCGCGACAGACCCCGGCCTCGTAAACACACTGCCTTTCCCGCCTTCCGCCGGTTTATCCAGACTTCTAGAATTGGACTTGGGCAGCCAGCACGGTACAGCTGGGTGTAAGCGTGGTGAGCGACAAAGAAACTGACGTTACGTGGCTGCTTGAAGCGGAAGTGTTCCCCGCGACCCACGAAGCGATGCGGGAGGCAGTCGCCCGTCAAGGTCACGAGGTCGTCCTTTGGAACGAGAAGATCCTGTCCGGAAGTCATGCAGCGGCCGGCGGGCCCGGAAACTTTTCGTGCAACTATCGCAAGCGACAGTCGACCGGTGAGGCGTGACCGCTCCGCGCGACGTCCGTGAAGACCAGATCGTCAAGGTGACCAGCCGGTGTGTGAACCGCAGCTATCGGCTGGTGCCGACGCACGAGGTCGTCGAGATCGTCGACTTCTGCTTGGCGTACGTCTCGGAAAAGTACCGCGACCAGGGAAAGCTGGAGCTGTACGCGTTCTGCTTCATGAGCACGCACTATCACCTCACGCTGCGCGACATCGGGGGCTGCGTGTCGGAGTTCCTCAAGGATCTCAACTCGCTGCTGTCGCGGAATCTGAACGCGTTGCGAGGTACCAGCGGCACCAACTTCGAGCCCGACCCCGGGATTCAGACCATCCTGGGCGCCGACCGAGTGCTGGAGTCGATGGCCTACGACGAAGCCAACCCGGTGGTCGCTGGGATCGTGGCGGAGTCGGGCGACTGGGCGGGCGTGACCTCGGCGTCGATGGTGATGGGCGAGGAGCGTGAGGTCGAGCGGCCCAACGCGGGGATCTGGTCGACGAAGCGGCGGCACGCGACGCGCCCGGCGTCGGTTCGATCGGGCCGGGCTGCCTACGCGGGGCGCTCGAAGTTGCCCAAGGTCGCCACGCTGCGGCTGGATCGTCCGCCCTTCTATCGCGAGCTCGATGACGTGCAGCTCGCCGCGCGGGTGAAGGCGATGCGTGAAGCGGCCGAGGGGAAGGCGGCTGCCGAGCGAGGAGGCCGGCGGGTGCTGGGCATGAAGCGGGCCCGCAAGATCCACTGGAACACCCTGGCCAGCCCGGAGGAGATGTTCGGTCGGCGGCCGACGTTCGCTGCCGATGAGCCGCAGACCCGGCGCATGCTGGGCCGCCTGCGGCGCGCGTTCCTCAACGCCTACACCGCGGCGCTTGCGGCCTTCAAGGCTGGGGCTCGCGACGTGGCGTTCCCCGAGGGCACCGTGATGATGCGGAAGAGGTTCCGCGTCCGCGTGGCGCCGTACGGCCTGTAGCCAGCGGAGACAACCCGGGATTGCTGGAGGCGAGCGCGAGCTCGTCCTGAGGTGCTGGTTCGAGGAGCCCTCGGTCTTGCGCATGGGGCGTGCTTGGGGAGGGATCGATCTCCGAATCGGCCTCGGCGACGCGGATCTTGGACCGGTCCTGAGGAAGTCCTCTGGTCTCGAGGCGCATCCTGCCGCTCGGACCCGCGTTGAATCGAGACTGGATCTCCGCCGGACTGGATCTCCTCACACGTCTTCCGGACTGGATCTCCCCGGACTGGATCTCCTCCTCACCGCTCGGACCCGCGTTGAATCGAGACTGGATCTCCGCCGGACTGGATCTCCTCACATGTCTTCCGGACTGGATCTCCGGACTGTCACACGTCTTCCGGACTGGATCTCCCACGGCCGCCATGCCGGAACCTCCACTGGGAACGTCGCGAACAGCAAATTGTGGCCCAAGCGACTCGACCTCAAGCCGCTCAGCCAGAATGCGCCGCAGCGGAGCCCCCTGGGCGAGTCGTTCGACTACGCTGAGGCGTTCAAGAAGCTCGACCTGAAGGCGGTCAAGAAGGACCTGGTCGCGCTGATGACCGACTCCCAGGACTGGTGGCCCGCAGACTTCGGGCACTACGGCGGCCTGATGGTCCGGCTCGCGTGGCACAGCGCAGGCACCTATCGCGTCGCCGACGGACGGGGCGGCGCCGGCTCGGGATCGCAGCGGTTCTCGCCCTTGGACAGCTGGCCCGACAACGTCAATCTCGACAAAGCGCGGCGCCTGCTGTGGCCGATCAAGCAAAAGTACGGCCGGAACATTTCGTGGGCCGACCTGATGATCCTCGCGGGAAACTGCGCGATCGAGTCCATGGGCCTGAAGCTGCTGGGGTTCGCGGGCGGTCGAGAAGATGTGTGGGAGCCCGAACAGGACATCTGGTGGGGACCCGAAGATGATTGGAACGGCTCCGAGCGCTACTCCGGCGATCGAGCGCTCGAGCAGCCACTGGGCGCCTCGGAGAAGGGCCTCATCTACGTCAACCCTCAGGGGCCCGACGCGAATCCAGATCCCCTCGCCGCCGCTCGAGACATCCGCGAGACGTTCAAACGCATGGCGATGAACGACGAGGAGACGGTGGCCTTGATCGCCGGTGGCCACACGTTCGGAAAGTCCCACGGGGCGGCCCCTGAGAGCCACAAGGGCCCCGAGCCTGCGGCCGCAGGGATTCACGAGCAGGGGCTGGGATGGACCAGCGACTACGGCAGCGGACGCGGAGCCGACGCGGTCGGCAGCGGACTCGAAGGCGCGTGGACCTCGAATCCGATCCAGTGGGACAACGACTACTTCGACAAGCTCTTCGGGTACGAATGGAAGCTGATCAAGGGACCCGGCGGCGGACACCAGTGGGCCCCCACCGATCCCAACGCCCAGACCGTGCCCGACGCCGCCGATCCGAACAAGCGGCACCCCCCGATGATGTTCACCACCGACCTCTCGCTGCGCGAAGACCCGGCCTACGCCAAGATCTCCAAGCATTTTCACGAGAACCCCGAAGCCTTCGCCGAGGCGTTCAAGCGCGCTTGGTACAAGCTGACCCACCGGGACATGGGTCCGCGCGCGCGCTTCCTCGGGCCTGATGTGCCCGCTGAGACCCCGATCTGGATGGACCCCGTCCCCTCGGTGGAGCACAACCTCATCGACGCCAACGACGTCACCCACCTCGGAAAAGCCGTGCTGAACTCCGGTCTCACGATCGCGCAGCTGGTGTCCGCGGCGTGGGCATCCGCATCGACGTTTCGTGGGTCAGACAAGCGTGGCGGCGCCAACGGGGCCCGCGTCCGACTGGCGCCGCAGTGCGACTGGGCGGTCAACGATCCCGACGAGCTACGCGCCACGCTCAAGGGGCTGGAGAAGATCCAGTCCGACTTCAACGGGGCGAACAGCGCTCGCAACATCCGCGTCTCGCTCGCCGACCTCATCGTGCTGGGGGGCTGCGTCGCGGTCGAGGAGGCGGCGCGGCGAGCCGGTCACGACGTTATGGTTCACTTCGAACCGGGGCGAACCGACGCCACCGCCGAGCAAACCGACGCCGGCTCGTTCGAAGCGCTCGAACCCACCGTCGATGGATTCCGAAACTTCAGCTCGGGCGAGCCATGGGGCTCTCCCGAAGAGATGCTCGTGGACCGGGCATGCCTGCTGACGTTGAGCGCCCCGGAGCTCACGGCGCTGGTCGGCGGTCTGCGAGTCCTCGGCGCCAACACGGGGGACAGCAGCCACGGCGTGTTCACCACCCGCAAGGAGACGCTCTCCAACGACTTCTTCACCAACCTGCTCGACCCCCAGATCGTTTGGAAACCAGCCGACGACTCCCAGCTGAGCTTCGAGGCGTTTGACCGAGGGTCGGGCAAGAAGCGGTGGACCGGGACCCGCGTCGACCTGGCGTTCGGCTCGAACGCCGAACTGCGGGCCATCGCCGAGGTCTACGCGAGCGCCGACGGTGAGGCACTGTTCGTCAAGACCTTCGCCCATGCGATGGGCAAGGTCATGCAGCTCGACCGCTTCGACCTCGAGAAGTAGTGGACCACGGGTCCGCCTGCTGGTGCGGCCGGGCGACCTCCACGTCGCCACCGCCGCACCAGGAGGGTGTGAGCTGTGCTCAGTAGGTTCGGGTCTCGCAGGCGCAGGTCGCCAGCGAGATCGAGTTGTGGTCCAGCTCGCCGCACGCGCGGGACCGGAAGACGATCGCGTCTCCCGCTGGAAGGAGTCCGCTCGGCGCCGTGACGTTGCGGGAGCACGTCGTGGTCTTTGCGTTCGTGTTGGTGTCCGCGCAACTCCACGCATTCTGAGCGCTCGTCCCCCCGCCGCTGTTCACGTAGGTCCGATCGAAGTCGCCTGCAATTTCCAGTCGATTGGCTTTGTCCGCGACGAACGAACCCGAGAAGTCCTCCTCGTAGCTGAACGACTTGGCGCGCACGGTCCAATACAGAATGAACGCGCTGACCTTCGCCTCGACCTTGAGCCGGCGCCCGTTGACCGTCTGCCGCGAAACCGAGCTCTCGTTGCAGGTGTGGTTGCGAAGCACGGTCGCGTCGGGATCGACCAATTCGGGCACCTCCGCTTCGGCCTCCCACTCTTCCTCTGCGTCTACGACCAGCTCCACATCGGCGTTGCGAAGGGCTTCATCGGTGACCGCCTGAATGTCTTCAAGGGGCACCCGTTCGCGGGCCATGTCCCAGACCGTGGCGGTCAAGGCCTCGGCTTCAGCCTGGCCCACCAGCTCGCACAGGTCGTCGAAGTGCGTGCAGTCGAACGGGGCGGTCAGCGCGTCGACGGCCACGGATGCCATCGGGAACGCGTCGTAGTGGGCGAGCGTCTCTTCGATCTCGGTTTGAGTGAGGTCGAAGAGCAGCTCGCGGTGCTCGGTGGGACCCGGGGCTTCCGAGCTTGCATCGGAGCAGGCCAGCGGAAGGATGCAGAGCGTGAGGGCGGCGGTAACGGTTCGAATGTCCATGGTGATCTTCGCGGGAGGGGTCAGCCCTCGCCTCCAAGAGTCGACGCACCCCTCGACGGATTGCGGAATCGAAACAGCGCACGTAGCGCAAAACCGGAGAGGGCCCCCGCCCCCGCGCACCCGGGGCAAGTTCGACCCGTGCACATCGGGCGACGCTTCGCATTCTTCCAGACCGTGGCGTGGAGCCGGGAGCTCGTGATCATTCCGATGCTTTGGGCTTCGCTGGTCACGGTGGCGCACGAGCTGCTCGGATGGAACTGGCTGTCGATCCCGTGGCTGCCGCTGTCGGCCGTGGCGGTCGCCGTCGCGTTCTACCTGGGCTTCAAGAACAACGCCTCGTACGACCGGCTGTGGGAGGCGCGAAAGATCTGGGGCGCAATCGTCAACGCGTCGCGCTCGTGGACGTTCTCCGCCCGCGATCTCATCAGCACCGACTTCGAAGGTCATGCCGAGGCCGACGACGCACAGCTCAACCGTCACCGCGTGGAGCTGATGCTCCGCCACGTGGCGTGGATGGACGCCCTTCGCTACCAGCTGCGCAAGCTTCAGACCTGGGAGCACCAGGGCGAGGCGTTCGATACGCTGCGCAAGGAGACCGGGGTTCCCGAGCACCTCGAGAACCTGCGCGACGTGCTGGCCCCCAACCTGTCAACCGAAGAGCTCGACGAGGCGCTCGCCCAGATCAACCCTGCGGCACGGCTGCTCGCCAACCAGTCGCGGCATCTGGGGCAGCTGCGAAGCGCCCGGCTGTTGGACGGCTTCAGCCACATGCACTTGCAGGCGCTGATCGTCGAGCTGATGACCCAGCAGGGCAAGGCCGAGCGCATCAAGAACTTCCCGTTCCCGCGCCAGTACGCCACCGTCAACTTCTTCTTCGCCGTGATCTTCTGCGCCCTGGTCCCGCTGGGCATGCTCGAAGCATTCCGAGACCTCGGCGGCGCGGTGTGGGCCACGATCCCGTTCGCCACCCTCGTGTCGTGGGTGTACCTGACGACCGACCGCATCGGCGACTGGAGCGAGAACCCGTTCGAGGGCCTGGCCAACGACGTCCCCATCTCGTCCATGGCCCGCGGCATCGAGCGCGACATCCGGCAGATGCTCGACCAGACCGAGCTCCCTCCGGCGCGAACGCCCAGCCAAAACCTGCTGTTCTAGCGGGGACGTGCGCGCCGTATTTAGGGACCACGGACCGGGAAGTCCCCGCGCTGCGTCCTCATCGATCATGCCCTGCACCCTGTGGGCCGGGTGGGGACTCCGCCTAAGGGCTCGACGTGACGGGTGCCTACTGGGGCTGCCCGCAGAAGCCGATTCCGATGCCGCCGGGGAGGGAGATGCACTTGAGCTCGCCGCACGAGTCGCCGCCGATCGTGCAGTAGGGGGTGCAGCACCCGCCGGTGCAGTCGGAGAGGAGGCCTGCGACGCAGGCCAACCCCGGGGCGCAGTCGGTGAGGACTTTGCAGGTCTCATCGACCGAGCTGGTCCCTGCCTGTTCGCATCTCACGGTATCCCCGACCACCACGCAGGTTTGACCCGCATCGCATCCGTTGTCCTCGCTGAGCGTCGGGTCGCACGCGCGGCACAGCCCGATGTCCTCGCCCCTTGAGGTCGGGTACGTGACGCAGACAGACTGCTGCCCACACCCGGAGGGGTCACGATCACCACACAGCGAGACGCAGGTGGGGTCGCCGCCGAACGGGTCGCAAACCGAGCCCACCGGACATCCATCGACGCCCACGACGTCTGGGCGACCGGGACATAGGCGGTCGCACGGCTCGCCGAGGTTTCTGGGGGGAGGGTTTGCGATGAGGGGGACGCAGCCGACTCCCTCGGGCGCATCGACGGTCCCCCAGGGGACGCACCGCTCTCCGGGCGGGCACGCGTCCGCGTCGAAGCTGCCGCAGTCGTCGGTGGGGACTCCGCAGGCGGGGACGGGTTCATCCGTCGTGTCGGTCGGACCCATCGTGGTCGGCCCCTGCGTGGTCTGTGGGCCGTCGGTGCTCTGCGGGCCCGACGTCGTGTCGCCCGAGGTGCTGGCGGTCTCGAACGTCTCTGCCCGGGTCGAGCTTGGCGCAGGGGGCTCCTGCTTACCCGTCGCGCCGCTCTCGTTCGCGCTGTCTTCGTAGGCGGAGTTCAGCGCCGTGCAGGCCCCCGTGAAGAGCGTCATGACCGCCGCGAGGGCTCTGACTCGACCGTGCACGACTGCGAGCATCGCACGCCGCGCGGCTGCGCGTCACCGCGGCTGATTCCCCGTCCGTTGGCGTCCTACCAGCGGCGACGGCGTTGGCCGGGGCGTAGGCGCAGTCCCGGAACACCTGGCCGTCTCCGACGACAGTCTGAATGCCCGGGTCGCGGTCGAAGAAGGCGCCGCTCGTGCCGGGAAGAGCGTTGAGTCCGCGCGCGATGAGGGCGTTGAGGTCCTGCAGAAGATCGGAGATGCACCCGGTCCCGTTGTTGGCAACCAAGTGGTAGTGGGTCGAGAGAAACTCGTACTCGTACTCGTACTCGTACTCGTACTCGCAGAACTCCATACTCGTCTCTTCGCGATACCGGCTGGAGACGTGAGCGAAGCAGAAGTCGACGACGCGCCGAACGACGGGCGTGGGAGCGAGGCGGAAGCTCTGATGGACGCAGCGGCAGGTCGCGAAGACGGTGGTGTTCGGGTGCAGGTTGCACGGGCTCGACATCGCAGCGGTGAGGTCGGCCGTCAAAGAAGAGCGTTGCACCGAGGAGGCCTTGGGGATCGACAACCTGATCCCGAAGTACAGGTTGCGAGAGCGCTAGGAGGGTTTCACGGCGGAGCCTCGTAGCGGCGCAGAGCGAATGCTCGAATGCTCGATTCGAGTCCCCACGCGGTCATCGCTGCCCGAATACCGCACTTTGCAAATGCGACAGCGCTGTCGCATTTGAGCCCTGCTCCTTCGACGGTTTTGCAGGAGATGCACTCGACCAAGAGGCGGATGTAGTCAGTCATGGTCGTCGATGGTCGTGAAGGCGGTTTCTGCGACGAGAACCGGTCTCCAAGAGTGTCATGAAACTCCGCGACTTGCTCCGAGCGGGTCGCTCCGATCCAAGGGACAGGTCGGCCGCGCGCGCGGAGGGAAGTGAGAGGAGAAAGCGCAGGCGAAGTTGGCCGCGGGCGCAGCGAGGCCAAGTTCTACACAGTTCGGCGTCTGCATCATCGACCGCCATGCTTTCCGAACGTGTCGGTCAAATCGCGGCCGGTTCCACCATTCTCAGCGCTGACCGCTGGCGCCAGCTCAAGGCTCTTCGCAGAGTCGAGGTTCGCCTCCCTACTAGGGAGCCAGGTGCACCACGTCGAGCTGGTGCGTGATGTTCTGGTACTGCTGCATGATCCAGATCGAGTCGTCGGGGGCGACCGCCATCGCGCTGTAGGAGTTCGGCCAGTGATCGATCGTGGTGGCCCACAGCTCGGTCTGCCCGTTGGGCGTGAGCTTTTGGACCGTGAACAGAGCGCTCTCCTCGTCGCGGTAGGCGAGCAAGATGTTGCTCTCGGAGTCCGCGGCAAAGCTGACACTGTAGCTTGACGTCGGCGGGCTGATGGTGAACGCCTCGGTCAGGTCGGCGTTGAGCTTCATAACGACCGGGTCGGGGTTGCTCGATTGGGCAAGAAATCCGCCGTCGGACGTCGGTGCAATGTCGCTGAAGCTGTCGACGCTCGCGTGGTTCCGAGACGAGACCGGGTTGCCGGCTGCGCTCAGGATCTCGACGATGCCTCGGTACGTGCTGCCCTGGTCGTAGCTGACCCGACCCGCGCGAAGCACCGTGCCGCTGTGGCCGATGGCAGCCCTGTAGAGACTGTAGTAGGTGTTGGGCGTCCCGGAGTACTCCCATTGAGGGCTGTCGCCAAGGGCAGGGCTGCTCGAGCCGTACATCGAGATCCGGATGCCGCTTTGGGCCATGTACAGGTCCCCATCGACCGCCTCGAGAGAGCTGTAGCCGGTGTTGCGCGGACCCTGATCCTCGCAGACCTCGGCCTCAAGGACGCCCGCTTGGGTGATGACGTAGTTGCAGTTGTAGGTCGACAACAGCCAGTCGTCTCCTCGCACGGCGAGTCCTTCGACTCTCCGGTTCGGGAGGACGATGTTGTCATGATGCTCCGCGACCACCGTCATGGTCGGGTCGAGCTCGATGAGCAGCAGGGAGTCATTCGAACACTGGCCGGACGCTGCGATGTACGTGTTGCCGCTGCTGTTGAACACCGGGTCCTTGAGCATTGCGCCTTCGCAGTAGGTCAGGCCCGAGACGTTGTGCAGGCCGATCTCGCTGCCGGACGCGACGCAGTCGACGTTGCACCCCATCCCGTTCTCATTGGCCTCGCCTTCATCGCACCCTTCGGAACCGTTGAGCGCACCGTCGCCGCAGCGAGGGCCAAGCGTGCAGTCGGACGCGCAGCCGCCGTACGCACCATCGTTCGTGCCGTCATCGCAGAGCTCCTCGCCGTTGACCTCGCCGTCGCCGCAACTCGCCGCGGCAGCGCTGCAGTCCTCGGCGCAGCCGCCGTAGCTTCCATCGTTGACACCGTCGTCGCAGACCTCGTCGCCGGTCACCTCTCCATCGCCGCACACCGCTGAGTCGCCGGTGGTGGGATCGGTGCTCGACGGGTCGGTGTCCGAGGGATCGGTGCTCGACGGATTCGTCGGCGAGCCCGTGGTCGGATCGCCCGTCGGGCCCGCGGAGGTCCCCGAGGATCCGTCGGTGTTCTCGGCGTCGGTATCGATGTCGAGACCCGTATCCGGCTCCGGGTTGTAGCACCCAACCAACGCCACAACGGGAACGAGCGCACCGAGGAAAGCCGAACGAAGCATCCCATGATGCTCGCAGATCGCGAGCGGAAGGGAAACCGGATCGGGAGGTCGTCTAGCAGCGCGCACGGCCCACTCGCCGCGAGGGCCGCCCCGGGGACCCCGTTACGCGTAGCGAGGAGCGGCACCGGGCTGCAGGTCCTCTGCCCGACCACCGCGCTCTGCTGCGGCCCCCCCGACTTCTCCATCCCTCGCTTTCACCCTTCATTTCGCCTAATTAGACGCAACGCTTTGAGCCTCGTCACTCTTTCGTCAGCGCCAAGCACGACGGAGCCGAGCGGCGAACTCGCTGGGTTGTCGGCCTGACACTCGTCATGGTGGTGGCGGAGATCTCCGGCGGCATGGTTTTCGGTTCGATGTCGCTGCTCGCCGAAGGCTGGCACATAGGTCGTCGCGCGGCGGAGCTCGGGGTGGCCGCGCTTGCCGACGCGATGACCTCGGTGCTCGCCATCTTGGCTCGTCCGACCGCCTCCCAAGCGACCGCTCCTACGGCGGCCATGATCAATACTGCGTTGAGAAAGGTGGCAAGAACGGTCGACTTGCGCCACCCGTAGGCGTCCTCTACACCCCTCACTCGCTCACCCTCACTCCAGTTCGCAGATGCAGTCGCAGACGCCGTAGGCGTCACCGCTCGAGCACGAGATCCACGACGGGGAGGTCCGGCCGCCCCACCCGATGCGCAGGTCTGCATTGGGGAGCAGGGCCATGAAGACGGTGTCTGGCGAAGGATTGCCGTCGCCTGGGGACAGCCAAGGCACGCGACCGGAGCCGTCGGGGCACGGGCTCGGAGTTGCGTCTTCGGGCAACCGAGGCGTGACGAACAAACACGCATACGACGACACCGTCACCTCCTCGCAGGTCGTTGGATTGGGGGAAGACTCGGCGTACGGGAGCCATCGGCATTCACCCGGCGGCTCGCCGGGCAGGGGGGCCTCGCACGCGCCCTGCTCGAGGCGGGCCGCGCAGGCGGCCGGGCCCCCTTCGCTGCCCGGAAAGGCCTCCGCCGTGACGCAGTGACTGCGCGTTCCACAGCTCAGCCCAAAGCCGCACTCGCACGTGCCCTCCTGGGTATCGTTGCATTCGTGATCGAAGGGGCACGCGATGCCCCAGGCGGTGGGATCCACGCAGCGATCGGTGCCGGCACAGTCTCCGTCGTCTTCGCACCAGTCCCGAGGGCACCCTGCTTCGTCGAATCGACTGATGCCTCCGCAGTCATAGCCGCCGTCCGGTCCACATTCGACGGGGACACTGCACTGCGAGCTCGAGGGACAGACTGCGACCGGAGGGCCGCCGGACGACGAGCTCTCGGTGCCCGACGAGGTCTCCGATTCGCCTGTGCTCGCGGGCGGTTCACCCGACGTCATCCCGGGCCCGATTCCGGTGTCGGTCGAGGATGCATCGTTGACCTCCCCCGTGGTCTCCCCGAGTTCGCCGATGTTGGTGTCTCCGGTGGGGCAGCCGAGGAGAAAGAGCGAGGGTAGTAAGAGCGCGGTGCGTCGCATCGATACCCCTCATTGCCCGCGGGTGTCGGGGATTCGAAAAGTTCTTGGACGAAACTCGATGCGAAGGCCGGCGCGCATCAAGGCGGGCCCGACCTGAGCCACCTGCACGCGGCCGCCCAACGAGAACGAGGGCCGCAGCACGGGCACCGCGCCTTCGACAGTCGCCGCGACTGCCAGCCAGTCCGCCACCCGCACCCCGATGCGCCCGCCGAGCGAGACCGCGGCCCAGAGCCGTCGCCGCGGGAGCGGTGTCGACACGCCCACCCCTCGCGCCCAGATCGCGCCCAGCTCCGCACCCCCTGCGGCCGCGAGCTCGAGCATCCGGATTCGGTAGCGGGGTCCCGCCGCGATGCGGCCCGCAGTGAGTCGAAACGCGCCACCCAGGGGCGTGTCGGCCGAGACCCCGTGCTCGCGCTGGAATCGATGCAGGGCACCCGCCTGCACGAACGCGCGCCTCCACTGTAGACCCACGTCTCCGACCAAGCCTGCTCCGACCCCCGGCAGCGCCCCGTAGGCGAGCAGACCCTCGGCTCCGAGGGCGACACCCACCGGCGTCGCGTCGCTCCGGGGTGGTGGGGGCGACTCGGGCACCGCACCGGTCTGGAGCGGACGCGGCTCTTCGACAACGGACGCCGGGGTCCGATCTTCGGCGACGGACTCCGGGGGCCGCTCGTCGGGGACGGGAATCGAAGGTCCGACCGGCGCCGGTGGGATCGGGGCAGGGGAAGGCGGCTCGACGACGGTGGCGATCGCGACGACTACGGCGACGGAGCGTGCGGCGTCGGCACACGACTGCAGCTCGACGAAGCGCACCGCGTCTCCGACGGTGACCGACGCGATCCACTCGGGCTCGCCGGGCTCGGCCCCGGGCTCCGACTCGCGCACGACCGCCTGCACCCGCACGTGGCCCTGGAACCCCCGCGCCCAGAGGCGCTCGACGATCGCCTGCTCAGCCGCCTGGGCCGACGGACACTCCGGGCCGGCAGACCACGTCAGCTCGACGGTGGGCGCCGTCACGAAGCTGAGCCCGTGAAGCAGCAGACGCGCGAGCACGGCCGCGATTATGGGGCACAGGCCCGCTCGACTCGCGCCCGGTAAGTGGACCGCGGAAATTCGCGGAGGAACGCGCGCTGCTGGCCCTTTCCCTCGGTGGCTCTCCCGAGCGCGCAAAGAGCGAGCACCCTCAACGCGCGCCGCTCTTGTCGAAGGTCGGCGCGAGGGAACTCCTGCGCGTGCAGGTCGAGCTCGACCAGCGCGAGCGATGGTTTGCCCTGCGCCAGCGCCCGTTCGGCGGCGTCGATCCTCCGCCACTCGTTGGCGACCGCGTCGATCGTGCCCGTGTCCTCGGGGTCCGCAGTGCGTTTGTCTGAACGTGCTCGCGCGGGGAGGGGACCTGGTGTCGCCGGCTCGGGAGGGAGCGCGGCCGGCATGGGCGAAGCCGGCTGGAGTGGTGGGGGCGCGGGATTGGACGCTCGCGCTCGTGGGCCGCCGGTCGCCGCCCGCACCGGGGCATTCGGTTGGGCCTGGTCGGAGGCCGTCGATGGGTTCGAGCGCGCCGTCATGCCGAGCGGGCCGCCGACGCCTGCCAAGACGAGCCAGAGCGCAACGGCGGCGGCTGTCACTGCGCCGGCCAGCATCCAGGGCCACGCGCGTCGCTCGTCTGCCTTCGTGCCGAGCAGCACGCTTTGCATGCGCCGCTTCGCCTCCGCAGACGGCTGGGTGTGGGCTCGGTATGCGTCGAGCAGCGCGCTCGACTCTGGGTCTCGAAGTTTCATCTGACCTCCCTGTCCAACAGCCGAACGCGAGCGACGAACCTTGCGAGCTCGGCTTCGGCCGCACGAGCCCGCGCGTACACGGTGGCGCGCTTGATGTTCAGCACCGCAGCGATCTCGGCGGGCGTCAGCTGCTCGACGAAGCCCAGCACGAAGACATCCCGCTTCTTGTCGTCGAGCTGCGCGATGAAGCGTTGCATGAGCTCCGCGGCCTGGCGCCTCTCGACCTCGCCGCTGGGTGCTTCGGGGTTGGGAGGCTCGGGCACCACCTGCATTCTCGCGCGTCGCCGTGACGTCGCGCGCTGGTGATGCCGCACCACGTTCCGCGCGATCCCCAAGATCCAGGGCCGAACGGCTGACCCCGTCGCAAAGCTCTCCCACCGTCGCTGCACGATCAAGAAAGTCTCCTGCGTGACGTCCTCGGCCGCCGCGTCGGACACCCCCAGCGCCCTGGCCAGGCGCCACACCGCGTCGGCGTGATCCCGGAACATTCGCGCCAACACTCTGTCCTCGCCATGCTTCACGCCTCTGCCCAGCATTGCCCGCCGAGCCGCATCGTTCGAACTTTTTCTGGCCCCGCCTGCGCGGGAGATGCTCGATCCGTGTCTGCGGTTGCGGCGGGCTGCAGCTCCCAGCGCCACGAGCCGCAGCCGGGAGCCGGACTGCTCGCCGCCCAGCTTCCCACGGGCCCGTTCGAGGCGCCACTGGGCGCGTTGATCGCCCCGGCGGGAGGCCTGCGGACCTACAGCTTGCCCGTGAAACCAAACACAGGTGTCTGGCCGACGCGGCTCAGCGCGGGCCCGAGCACCTGAATACGCGACGCCCACGTCGATGCGTGGAGTGCTCGTCGCCGCTTGCCGTACACGATCATCACGACGCCAGGAGAAAGCGTTGCCAGTCCGAGCGCCGACGCCACAATGGCCTGGGTTCGGAATATGGGGCCCGCCCCTTCGGCTGCGCCGGAGCTGTAGATCAGCGCCGAAAGAGCGCCGATGAGCATCGCGTGCCCACCGACGACGGTCGCCGAGATCCCGGCGACGCGCAGTCCTGCGCCACTCTCGGGTGGAGAAAAGTCGGGAGTGGCGGCGTCGTTGAACGCCCGACGTAGACGAACGCCCCTCCAGAGCAGCGGCACCGAGGCGACGAGACCTCCACCACCAAGCGCCAACAAGACGATGCCCTCGTCCCGGTACTCCGAGTTTCGCGTGCGCCCCAGTGCACTCACACCGAGAGAAAACACCCCAAACCCGAGGGACGCCGCGACTCCACCCCCGACGAGGAACCCGGCACCGGTGCGGTATCCGGGCTGCGTGGGCGCGTATCCGGGCTGTGTGGGCGCGTATACGGGCTGCTTCGTCGGCGACAAGGGTCGAAGCACAGGTTTATCTGAGGCTTGGGGCGGCGGCGAAACGTCTCGTTCGGAGACGGGCGCCGCAACCACTGTCGGCCCCTTGTACGTCCGTTGATCATCGGACGGTAAGGTCGGGCTCGCATCGGCGTCGAGCTCCGGTGCTGGTGTTTCGGGTTCGGGCGCGACTGCCGGTGGCTGCATCGCCTGGGCTCCGCGGGGGACGAGCACCACGAACAGCAGCGAGCCAAGGAGCATGCGTGTCATCACTTTTGTGAGAGTGTCCCCCGAGCACTTCTCGATCAAATGCGCCCTACCCCGGGAGCGAAAACTCCATCGCGATCCGCAGCGCCGGGTTTCACCACGGGCTGCTAAAGCACTTCAGGGAGCACACACGAACACGTTGTCCAGGCGCACGAAGCTCTCGTCGGCGAGGGGGCCTGCGTAGGCGCCTGCGCCGAACTGTACGCGAAGGCCATCGAAGTCGAGGCGTGACGCGTCGAAGATGTCGAGCGTGCTCCAGCTCGTGCCGTCGGGCGAGACGTCGACGGCGATCTCCAGCGTGTTCGCGTCGTAGACGAATCGCACCCAGCGGTGCTCGATCGGGTCGTACTCGTACGCACTCAGCGGCGTTTGGACGTTGGCCTGGTCACTCCACAGCGACTCGAGCTCCCCGTTGACGACTTGAACCGCAAAGCTCCACGCGCCGTCGTTGACCTCGAAGAACAGGTTGCCGGTCTGTGCGGCGACGGAAGCCTCGACGATCTCGAGCCCACACGTGCCCGAGGAGGGTGCGAGCATGGTCGTGAACTTTCCGGTGTATGCGCTCGAGGCCCCTGCCGCGGGAACGTCGACCGACACGCGCCAGACTCCGGCATCGGTCGCCCCCGACGCGCCCGGCGTCCCCCAGCTCTGCCACACCACGTCCGAGGGATCGTCGTCGAACTCCTCCTGGATCAGCAGCCTGCCGTCGCAGAACGGCTGGGGATCTCCGGTGGTGCTCGCGTCGGAGCTCGAAGCAGGGGTGCCGGTGTCGCTCGTGGAATCGCCGGCCGTGGAGGCGTCGACCGAGGTTGTGGGCGCCGAGGTCGAGCCGTTCGTGACCGCGGCGCTCGTGTCGGTACTGGAGGGTCGCGTCTCCGTGGTCTCGGCCGTGGTGCTCGTCGTGCCCGCCGGACCCTCGCCCGTGCCCGTCTCCTCGGCGTCCGCTGGAACGCATTGTCCGGACTTCGGGCCGGAGTGCGCACTGTAGGCCTGCCCCGACTCACACCGGGCATCCGGGAAGCTGCAGAAGCCGTCGTCGCAGCGACCCCCGGCCGGACCCGCGCACTGGGAATCGTCGGAGCACACGTAGGTCGCGGCTTGGCACCCCGTGAGCGCAAACATGGCGACGGCGACGGCGGTTCGAACGACTTGGGCGCTCCGGGCGAACATGTCCTGCGCGCATGGTCCCACGCCGGACCGCTCGTTTGCGCGCGCAAGCCGAGATTCGGAGGCCGTCTCGGTGTGCCCGCTGCGGCGCAGGGCGCTCGAGGTCAGCCCACCGGGCCGCGTAGAACATCACGGGCGCGTTGCAACCTGGGGTGACGTTGGAGCACCGCGATCCCTGAAGCGCAACGGCCTCCACGCCCTGCGCGCCTCGAACTCGGGGCTCCGTGCAACGGCAGGGAACACTCGTCGGCTCGGCGGTACCACCCGTCCATGCGCCCATCGACCATCCTGGGATGCCTTGCGCTTCTCTTCGTCGCCGCGACGCCGGCCCTGGTAGCCGCAGCCCCCTGCACCAGCGCCGAACGTGGCCGGATCCTTGCGCCTGGAACAGGCGAAATCGAAGTGAGGTGTGATCTCGAACTGCAGCGCGACCAAGTCGTCGAGAAGACAATCGTGCTGTTGGGACCCGAAGCATCGGGCGTTCAGATCGACTGCAATGGCGCCCGCTTGACCGGCGGCCGCACGCACTCTCGAAAAAGCTCGGTCGAAATCCGGTCGAGGCCACCCAGTGGTGATAGGACGGATCTTTCCCAGTGGCGTCGACCGGAGAATATCGAGATTCGGGACTGCCGACTCGAGGGCAACGTCCGTATCATCAGTATGGCCAACGGGGGGAGTGATGCCGACGCACGGCCTTCGTCTCGGCGCGCAGGCCATGCCGCCCGGGCCCGAGCTGCGGCACCTCGCAATATCACCCTTCGCGATCTCACAATCGACGGGCAGGGCTGGACTCCACTGTACATCTCGCAAGGCGCCACCCAGGTCCGGTTGTTGGACTCGGAGATTCTCGGACTCGCCGAGAGCGTCGCGATCTATCTCGATGCGGAGAGCGGCAACAACGAGATCCGCGGCAACACGATCCACCCGCGCACGACCAAACGCGAGCTGATCGCGATCGACGGTTCTTCGGACAACCTCATCGTGAACAATCAGTTCTCATCGCTCAACCACGGAGGCATCTACCTCTACCGAAACTGCGGAGAGCGGGGCACGGTTCGCCACACAACTCCAACTCGCAATCTGATCCTCAACAACGTTTTCTACTACAACAAGTACGGCGGATCGAAACCCGCCGTGTATCTCGGCTCGCGCGATGGGTCGGCCAGCGCGGGGTACTGCAACGAGGACCGCGGTGCGAACCTGGGAAGCAGCGCCGACGACCGAGACTTCGCCCGCTACAACGTGGTCATGGGCAACCAGATCTACAAGTTTCGGATGCGCGACATGGTCCGGTCGAAGAACGAGAGCCTCAATAGCCCGAACTTCGTGAACCACAACCAGACCATCACCCGCCCGGTGGAACGCAGGTCAGGTTGTTATGTTCCAGGCTCATTCAAGCGAGAGTTCATCGCGCACGGCGAATCGGTCGAAGCGCTCACGGGGGCGAACGAATGCCGGGTCCAACGCTGCGACGACGGCGTCCTCAGTCAAGCGGGGAGCTGCTCGGTCGTCAGCGCGTCATTCGAGTGCAGTCGCTCCGGGAGCAACGACGGCTGCAGCACCGCGGTGACCTGCCCAGGTGAATCGGGCGAGATCATCGGTGTGACCGCCGCCTGCAATCTGGAGGGCACGGACGTGTCGGCCGCGCAGGTTCGAGGCAGCCGCCCCAACACCTTGAGCGTCGTGCGGCCCTCGGACCGAGTCGAAGACGGTGTGTGTCGGGTGGGAAACACCGAGGCCCAGCAACGCTGGTCGCCGGTCCACGGCTCGCCGAACCAGCGGCAAACGACCGCTCGATGCCGCGAGCACGACAAGAACGGCGGCGACTGCAAGATCGCCGGGACCGTCTACTGCAAAGCGCCTCCGCCGGTGGTCCATGACCTCGTCAGACCACTGCCCCGCGATCCCAGACGCGGCCCACAACTTCCGAAGGGGCGCATCCCCAGGTTTTGATGAGCTCGCGTCGGGCCGTCGGTCGTCGCGTCGGTCGCCTGGATATCCGACTCGACTCCCGCGACGAAGAGGGTGCTGTCGGCCCCCATCGCGGCGGCCCTGAGCTCCCCCGAGCGGTCCCTCGCCGCGGTTCGGCAAGCGCCTCCTGGCCAAGGACGCGTCTGTCGGTCGCGCGCGATCTGGGGGCAGTGTAGCGTTGACGCGTCGTGCTGCGCTTGGGTCAGTTTAAGGTTGATGAGACGCATGCGGTGGCCGTGGACGGCCCTACGTGCGCGGTTCGGCTTGAGCTGACCGACCCCCGGACGGGGGATGCGGCTCCCCGAGGTCTGGCGCAGCGACGGGCAGTCGGCCTTGCACGACGACTTGGGAGGCACCGTGGTGGCCGGACGCCTGCCGAGCTTGGAGGCCGGCGCGGTCGGAACACCTGAGGCCCCGTGGGTGGTGCGGCTCGATCACGCGTGGACGCGCATCGACGTTGTGTTCGAGTTCTACGACACGCAGGAGTGCGGGCTCTCGACGCTCGAGCAGGGGCTGATGGTCGAGGCGTTCGAGGGCCGCTCCTTCAGTGCACAGGCGCGAGTGGGCGGCGGCACGGTCGCAAGCGCCGGAGGCGAGCACTTCCTTCGGCTGTTTCGCGAGGTCGATCCGGAGCGCCTTGCGTTGCGGGTGGTCGCCCCGTCGCGGACGGTTCTTCAGCTCACGGACCGCTCGATCCCGCTGCGGCGGCTGAAAGTGCTCGCCGCGGGAGCTGTCACGCCGCTTCGGGAGCAGCTGGAGCGCTACGACGTCCCTGAGCTGTGGTGCTCGCGGGGGCAGTACGCTTCGCTGGATGGCGGGGCCACGGCCCGAGTCTTTGAAGAGGTTGCTGCCGAGCTTCTGGAAGGTGGCAAGACGGTGCACTTTGATCTCGACGACGTGTTGCTCGTCGACGATGAGGGCAGGCCCGTCAACATCCGCTCCGCCATTGCGGTGAGCGTGTTCGGGGGCGACTTTGTCGTGAAGCGTCCGTCCAAGGATGAGCCGCAACACTCCGAGGTCATGCTCGATCGGGCGCATCTCCGCGGACGGGACGCGTATCACTTTGACATGAAGGATGCGGACGGGGCTCCGCGGAAGCATGCGATGACGCTTGCCGCCGCGCTGGGTGAAGCGCTTGGGGAAACGTATGAGGTCGTGGTGTGAGCAGTGGTCGCTTGCTTCCGCTGTTGCTAGGGGTCGGATGCTGCGTCGGCTGCTCGCACCCGATTCCCGAGTCCACGGCGCCGAGCAGTCCGTGTTCTGCGGGGCCGCTGGCGGCTCCCGATGGCAAGACATCACACATGTGGCGTCTTCCGCTGCGCGACCGCGACGATGGGGACGACCTCAACGAGTTGCCGTTCCCGTTGGCGTTGGGGGAATCCCTCCCACCACTGGAATACGGTCGCGCCGGGCTGAAGCACCGTGGCTCGGGATGGTGCTTTGCGTACCCGCTGAAGGGGGGAGGACGTCGTTGACGTTCCAGCGTCCCCTCTCGATTGGATGACCGGCGGCGCCGGGAGCGATGCGTTCTGGTTTGAAGCGGACGGCTCTGTTCAGGGGGTGGTCAGCTTCTCGCGGGATATGCATGCCGAGTCTGGTGGGTTTCGAGGGGGGGACGCTGTCTATGTCCAAGCCCCGGCCGGGGACGCACGTGCGTTCGTGTTCTTTCGGGCCGAGGGTATTGTTCGGCTCTCTTCTGGCGTTGTGGTCGTTCAGCAGACCGTCGGAGCAAAGGTGGAGAGCTACAGCGCGACGACGACTTCTGCGTGGCTGTCGGAAGGGCGAGCATCTGTCCGGGGCTCGGTGGCGGTTCAGCCAGACGGAACCGTCTCTGAATTTCGGACGCGAATGCAACAAGTGGCGGCGTGGGGGGACAACCATATCTGGGGGCTGCAACGGGGCGGGCGCCAACTCGTCGGGACTGATGCCAGCGGAGCGGTGTTCTTCCGCCGTCGTATCGAAGGGCGTGCAGAGGCTGTCTATCACGGCGGCGGGGTTCGTGTCGTGACGCGGGATGACGCAGTGTCGTGTTTCGGCTTGGACGAGCAGCTTGTCGCCAGCTTCGCGACGCCGGGGGCGACATCCTTTGTCATGGACGACAGCGGCCGGATGTATGCTGGGTCTTCATCGGGGATCTCTGCGTTCGAGGTGGACGGAACCCTTCGTTGGCAGGAGGAGGTTCCCGGCAGGTATGGTCCACTCGTCCTGCTTCCAACGCACGGGCTGTGCACGGCGCGAGACGGCGATGGCGTGACCCTAGCAGCCTGTTGAGAAAGTCGACACGACGTCTCGCTCGCCCTTTTCGCTCCTGGCGGTGTCGCCAAAACTTGCAGTACACCCGGTACAGCGGCGTTTCGGCTCCTACCCAGGAGCGAAAAATGCTTCCCGATCCGCCGCGCCGACTTTCTCAACAGGCTGCTAGAGTGTTATGGGGGCGGCGGTTCGAGTCGGAGGACGACACGCCGGGCGGCATCGGCGGGGAGTTCGTCTACGAACTGATTCCACGATTCCCAGTCGCGCAGGATAGCCTCGTCGAGGTCCGGGGCTGTCCAATCGATAAACGTGGCAAGTGCTGACGCAGTCTCGTCCTGGCGAAGGACTCTGGGGAGTTGCGCGCGGGTCATCCTTTTGTACGGGGTGTCGTCGCTCGTGCCTTGTGGTGCGCGAGTTGTTGATACAGCGGTGCCAGGCGGAGAAGATCGTGGCGACGCGATACCCACAGCAGTTGCCCCTCTCCAGTCGGCTCGTCGAGGAGATGTACGACGACGCGGGTCCAGAGTGTCGTCTCGAGCTGGAGCTTTGCCGTGTTGCCTTTGGCCAGCTCGAGCTTCAACGCTCCTGGCGGTCCACCTACACCCTCGACGAGGACCGCGACCGGGCGAACATCGTGGAGATCAATCGCATCCGCGGGTTGGTTCGCAGCGCACGCGGCCACGATGAGAAGCCAAGCACCGGCCAATGTGCGGTGTCCTGGGTGTGCCCTCGTGCGCGCCTTCACTCGTCGTCCTCGTCGTCCTCGTCACTCGCTTCGCCGTCTTCGCCCTCGAATGGCTCCGCGGGCTCCCCGGCGGGATCTCCGGGTTCGAAGTCGTCGTCGTCGTCGTCGGCGGTGGGGAAGTCGTCGGCGGGTGGCTCCGGAGCGACCGGCGGGGCCGCAGGCGGCGGTGGAAGATCCCCGCCGCCGACGAGGAAGGCTTCGACGGTGGTGGCATCGGCCGGCAGCCCGTCGAAGATGACCAGGCCGTCCGCGTTGGCGGTGGCGATGCGTTCTTCACCGTCCACGATGATCTTCACGCGAGCGCCGGGGAGTGGCTCGTCGCTCTGCGCATCTCGCAAGTTGAAGGTAATGCCGACGCTGGGCGGAAGGCCCCCGGGGCCAACAGGGACCGGCGGGGCGTCGGTGTCGTCGGTGTCGTCGGTGTCGTCGGTGTCGTCGGTGTCGTCGGTGTCGTCGGTGTCGTTCGGATTCGGGTCCAGCTCTTCGGCGGGCCGCGGAGGCAGGATCACGCCTTCGAACGCGTAGTGTGCCGCCGAGGGCAGTGGGAAGCCTTCGTCCCGCGCGGGCTCCCCTCGCAATGTGCCCGCGATGTCGCCGCGCTTCGTGGTCAGGGTGTACGTACCTTCGGTGACGGGCTCACCGCTCAGCACCAACTCCACCGATACAAACGCCTTCGGGTTGGGGTGCACGATCAGCACGTGGCGCTTGCTCGTGACCAAGCCGATCGGAGCGCCGAGTTCATAGTGCGTACCCGCCGGCACCTGGACCGAGCCCAGCGGTATGGCGTCGCCGGAGAGCTCAAAGTGGACGGTCCCGGGCTCGGTCAGGTCGTCGAACCGCACGGTGGATCGGCTGTCGAGGGTGACGAACTCCGAGCGCCCGCCGGGGAGTCGCAGGTGTGCTTTGGAACCCGAGAACAACTGACCCTGCGCGGAGGTGCACACGACCTCGATCCAATGCACGCCAGCGTTGGGCGAAGGCCCGCCTCCGTTGTTGTCGTCGTCCCCACCCCTGGGAATGAGGTCGATGAGGTCGGTCTCCTCGGGGACCTCCCAACGGACAGGCGCCGGAGGGATCTCGAAGAACAGCGCGGAGCCATCCTCAAGCTGCTTGCGAAGCTCGTTGAACACGCCTTGCGCGTTGGTGGCTCGCGGCACCAACAGGCACCTGCGCAGCGCGGCGACGTTGTCGGGGGTGGTCAGCTCGAAGGCGCCACGCCTTGCGTTGAGATACCCGCCCCATCGATCCAGCTCGCGAGTGTTCACGAGGTGAAGCTCATCGCCGCCCAGGCGAAGCTTGATGGGGGGCAGACCCATGCGCACTCAGTGTCCGTGAGGCGCAGTACCCACGCAACCTCGGTGCCGCGTCGGGTGCAGGTTGGGCGCGTGGCGGCGGACTACCCCAATGTGCTCGCCGCCGTCGTCGCCAGCCCGCGGCCCGGCGGTAGCCTCTGCCTTGGACGCAAAGCTTGCGCGACGCAGACCCACGCGGAAACCGACAGTCGCGGCGATGAAGTGGATCGTTGCCACGAACCTTCGAGATGATTGCCGAGGGGCCCTAGCAGCCTGTTGAGAAAGTCGGCGCGGCGGATCGGGAAGCATCTTTCGCTCCTGGGTAGGAGCCGAAACGCCGCTGTACCGGGTGTACTGCAAGTTTTGGCGACACCGCCAGGAGCGAAAAGGGCGAGCGAGACGTCGTGTCGACTTTCTCAACAGGCTGCTAGAGTTCGCCGCGTGGCTGCGCCAGCACGCCCGGACGCCAGAGGCCCACCTCACCACCGCGCTCGCGGTCCTTCGCGACCGTGCCGCCATGTTTGGAGCACCGGACCGCACCGACATGCTCGGACGGGTGGAGGAGGCCACGAAGGCCTTCGTGGCTCAGTCGGCTGCGTCCGAGACCATCGGCTCGGTACAGGTGGTGCTTTCGACGGATGTTGCGACCACGCTCTCCGAGACCGCCGGGAAGGACGGCGCGACGCTGCTTATGGGTCGCAAAGCGCCCCGGGAAAACACGAGCCTGGTGCGACTGGGAAGAGTCGCTCGGCGAACCCTCCGACAACTCCACAGTCCAACGGTCGTCGTGCCCACCGACTGGACCATCGCCTCCGCTGGGGTCGGTCCGGTCTTGGTCGCCGTCGACGCCACGGAACCGTCTTTGGCCGCGCTGGACTTCGCAGAAGAGCTGGCGAGTGCTGTCAGCCGCCCCCTTCTCGCGGTGCATGCTCTGCAAGGACCCGGCGGCTTGGGGTGGGCAACGCTGCCCGATGCGGACTACCTCGCGCTGCGCGAACGACACCACCGGGAGGAAGCCGAAAAGCTCGTCGGATACCTGTCCGACAATGGGCGCGCCTCCGTACCCGTGCGTACAGCGATCGGCCCAACCGTCCCGGCTGTCCTCGAGGTCGCAGAAGAAGTCGAAGCTACGATCGTCGTCTGCGGGTCGCGCCAGCTGACGCGGACCGAGCGACTGTTCACCGCCAGTGTCGGAGGAGACCTCGCTTCGTTCGCAGCGTTGCCAGTGGCCGTGGTGCCCCCCGACTTTGCACCCACGCGGTGAGCGATCGGACCCAGGCGACGCTCCGCTGGGCGCGTGCTGCCGTCGCCGTCGCCGTCGGCTTGCCTCAGCGAGCCACCGATCGACGGGTTGCTCGACCCGCACGAGCTCCGGCTGCTCCAGCAGCCTGTTGAGAAAGTCGACACGACGTCTCGCTCGCCCTTTTCGCTCCTGGCGGTGTCGCCAAAGCTTGCAGTACACCCGGTACAGCGGCGTTTCGGCTCCTGCCCAGGAGCGAAAACTGCTTCCCGATCCGCCGCGCCGACTTTCTCAACCGGCTGCTCTAGGGGGCCGTGTGGCGCCCCTGGCCGCCGTATCGGAGGATGGAAGCGCGCTGTGGATCGACGACCAGCGTCGGGTCTGGAAGGGTTCGGAGTGCGAGTGAGAACGCCTCGCCGCTGGCGCTGAGAATTGCTGGGTCTGGAGCGCCTGGGCCGATGGGTTGCGCGGCTGGGTCGCTTCGGCAAACGCGAGACGCACTTGCCGTGCTCCGGGCTTGTCCGGTGGGGCCCGTTGGCGAGAACTCAGCTCCCCATCCTCGCGCCGTCGTTGTGATCAATGGCGCAGCGTGTCGAAGTGCGACGCGATCTCGTCCGCGGCAGGCTCGATCAGCTTCGGGTCGTCGTAGAAGTCGATCTGCCCCCGCGACTCCAACCAGACCTCGCGTTTGTGGCCGGGGAGCGAACCGAAGAACTTGCGGGCGAGCGCGGGCGCCAGGGCGCGCTCGGAGTGCACCATGAGCGTCGGAACACGAATACGCGGCGCCACCAGTTGGGCATCCCACGGCAGCGTGTGCTCGCGGGACATCACGGAGAACGCGTTGGTGTAGTTGGGTACGGCGCCGCGTTCGGTACCGTAGTATTCGAAGGCCTCGTCGAGCGGCATTGCGACGTCCCCCTTGCCCACGGCCGGAATGTGTTCGGCCTCGCCGGTCTGCTCGTAGCGAAGTCGAGCGGCCTTCGCGGCCTGCAGCTGGGTCTGGTAGCCCTCGCCCATCCATCCGCGCTGCGCCTGCGCGTCGTGAAAGAACCCAGCCACGGCCGCGAACCCGCAGAACGGACCGTCTGCCACGGCACCTGCCATGTAGCCCGCCCCCGCGCAGACGCCCACCGCTCCGACCGAGTCGACGTGGTGCTCGTCGAGTAGGTGCCCGGCAGCTGCGAGCGCGTCTTCAACCTTGCGCGGCGGGTGCTCGTACTGCCGCGGCTCCCCGCTGCTCTCGCCGAACGTGCGGTTGTCGAACGCCAAGGTGACGAAGCCTCGTCGAGCCAGCGCCTCCGCGTAGCGCCCCGGAGCCTGCTCCTTCACGCTCGTGAGCGGTCCGAGGAGGACGAGGCCCATCTTGGGGTCTCCGTCCGTCGGGCGGCGCACGACGCCGGCGAGGGTTTCGTTCCCTACTTCGAAGTTGACGCGGTCGCTCGTGGTCGTTGACATGCCGCGAGAGTGTGCGATTCAAAAACATGATTCAAATGCATAGTTATCAAGTTGCGTATATCATGCAGAGCATAACATGGAGCTTCGTCGCCTCGCCGCCGCCGACCTGAACCTGCTCGTTAAGCTCGCCGCGCTCCTCGAAACGGCGAGTGTGACGGTCGCAGCCCAACGCCTGGCGATCACCCAGCCCGCCATGAGCCGGGCGCTGGGTCGTCTGCGCGAGCTGTTCGACGACCCTCTGCTCGTCCGCGACGGCGCCGGCATGCGCGTCACGCCGCGCGGCCGTGTTCTTGCGTGCGAGCTGGGTCCGCTGGTGCGAGGGGTCGACGCGCTGCTGTCCCCGCGGGGCGCCTTCGATCCGGCCCAGCCCCATCGCTTCGTGCTGATGATGTCGGACTACGCGGCCCTGTTCCTGCTCCCGACGATCGTCGGACACCTCGCCGCTCGAGCGCCCTCGATCGACGTGGACGTCCGGCCGCTGATCGACTGGAGCGACACCTCGGCGCAGCTCGAGCGCGGTCTCATCGACGCCGCCGTCGGCTTCGGCCACGGAGCCCCGAGTACTCTGAGCGTCGAGCCCCTGAAGCACGAGCGCTTCGTGTGTGCTGCCCGCCACGGCCATCCGCGGATCCGCAAGCGTCTGACGCTGCGCGCCTACGTCGACATCGCCCACGTCCTAGTTTCGTCGCGCGGCCTCGTCACGGGAGCGGTCGACGTCGCGCTGAAGCGTCACGGCGAACGACGACGAGTCGGCGTCGTGACGCCGCATCTGATGTCGGTCCCCGCGATCCTGCAGACCAGTGACCTCATCGCGACCGTGCCCTCCGCTCTACGGAACACCGTGGGTGATGCGCTGCGCTGGTACTCGACGCCCATCGAGGTCGACGGCTTCGACCTCGTGATCGCCCATCATCCGCTGCAGTCCCGCTCGACCGCGGGCAGCTGGCTGCGCGAGGAGATCAGCGCTGCGCTGGCTCCGTGAACCGAGCGCCAGGCGACTGGTCGCGGCACCGAGCAGCGCTCGCACACCTTCCCGCTGATCGACCAGCTGCCCAACGGCCGTCAAGAACAATGGCAGGAAGTACCCGACTACGAGGACACGCCTACGAACCCCGATCGGAGCCGCCGCTTGTGCCCACAGCGAGAGCCGCGGCACGGCTGGGCACCCTGCGCAAAACACCGAGCGCTCAATGACGGAGTGAATGCAGCCCCGCGGTCTCGGCCCCCAGGGGCGGCCACAGCACCGCGACCGAGGTCCCGAGTCGCTCAAGCACGCAGAACTCCACGCCCACCGGGGGCGCATCGGAGGGAGAGACCGTGAACAAGGCCGTCTTCATCCCGCTGGGCGTGTAGTAATCGACCGTCACGTGAACGCTGACCCAGCCTCGAACCTTCACCCTTTCTCGGCTGCGCTCCCTTGCTGAGAACGCTTGGCCATCTCGGAGGATCCGGCTGAGCGCCGTCTTGTTCACTGACCAAAACAGTAATAACGGGATACAGAACACGACGCAGAGCGGCAAGCAGAGCAGCAGCACAGTCCGCAGGCTGACCAACACCGAGTCGCTGTGCGCGACGGAAGCGGAGGAAAAGAGAACCCACATCACCGCAAAAAGAGCCACGCACCCGTACACCATGCGCTTGTTGCTCCTCGCGCCACGCTGTGCGAATGGCGTGGTCAAAGCGTCGGGCCGCGGCGTGGGGGACGCGAGCAGCGCGTGATAAGGAGACGGCGCTGGCGGTGGGCTGGTGGGCGGGTTGGTCGATTGCACTACAAGACATCCTTCTACAGGTGGGCTTCGAACGTGGCGAGCATGCCAGGCTTCATCGTACACCGATGAGTCGTCTGCGAGTTCCTCCTGCTAAAGCGTCTTCGCTTCGTCGACCTCACGACGGTCGAGCAGTGCCTGATCGTCGTACAAGATATCGGCGGGCACGAACGCGAAGTTCCTGCGGTGAACCGTGGAACGCAGGCTCACGCGATGACAACGGACAACGAACTACAGGTCGGCCGGCGGATCAAACGGACACGCGAACTCAAGGGCGTGAACTGCCCCGCGTTCATTCACAGCTCCAGCTACTTCTTCGTGAATCTCAAGGTCTACGAGGATGGCATCGTCGACTGCTGGGACACGGTGGACCTGCCGCCGTTCGAGGATAAGGTTCGATCGGGTTGGCTCGAAACGTCCACCCCCTACGGCGAGGACATTCGCATTCACGGACTCGGCATGCCCGGGGGATAACAGCGTCGCCCGGCATTGTCGCCCGCGCGTGTCGACGAGCGTGATGCGCTCGGTCTCGGTGGGAACAACTTCGCCGCTGGGGAGCCGCTCGGCTGGAAGGCTCAATCTGCAGGTGGCGCGCTTCCTTCCCGTGCTTGCCTCGCCTGCCTGGATGTTAGCCTTGGTACGTCCCCGGCCCGCTACCGGGGCGCGGTCAAGACGGAGGGACATCGTGCTCTCAGCCGGGAGCGGCGGGAGAGCAGTCGAGGTGGCATACTGGGCGATGAGGGCGTGCACGCCGAGCCGTTCGACCTCGCCGTGCGCCTCTTCCTCGGCTACCTGGCCGCAGACACAATCGCCCGGTTCCATCCGGGAACACCACATTGCAGGACCAGCCTCGCGTAACGGTGCGGGTGGAGCCCACCTCATCGGACCTCAGCCCTTCGGCGTACTCGCTCGCACGTTCATGTTCGCAGCGGCCATTCGCAAAGACGTCGAGGGCCCGGCGCTGCGTGCCCGCGAGGCCTCATTGTCTGGTAAGTCTGTGCCGGGACCCGACCGCATGAATAAACGCACCTCCGCAGCCCTCGCGCTCCTGGCCCTCACCGCGTGTGGCGACGATGCCGTCTCCGCCGAGGGAGGCTCGACCTCGGACAGCTCCAGCTCCTCCACGTCGGTGAACCCCACGGTGGGGCCGGACACCTCCACCACGGACGAGCCGGAAGCGACCACCTCTGGGGTCGGCGAGGCGAGCACCACCGGGGGCGGCGAGGAGAGCACCACCGAAGGCGGCGAGGAGAGCACCACCGGCGACCCCGAGGCCTGCGGCGATGGAGCGCTGGCGGGAGACGAGGCCTGCGACGACGGCAACACGGACCCCGATGACGGGTGCAGCGACGTCTGCCAGATCGAGGATGGGTTCCTGTGCGACGACGCCGAGCCCACCATCTGCACGGCAGAGTGTGGCGACGGCATGGTGGTCGGCGCCGAGCAGTGTGACGACGGCGCGCTCCAGCCCGGCGACGGCTGCGACGATCAGTGCATCGTCGAGCTCGGGTGGTCGTGCGACATGGAGCCCAGCGTGTGCATGACCGGGTGTGGCGATGGCATCGCCGCCGGCATGGAGGCCTGCGACGACGGCGGCATCGAGCCGGACGACGGCTGCACCGCGCGCTGCACCATCGAGGACGGCTGGGTATGCGACGACGCCTCGCCGACGGTCTGCATGGGTGACTGCGGCGACTCCGTGCTCGTCGGGGACGAGACCTGCGACGACGGCGGCAGCGAGCCGGGCGACGGCTGCGACGACCTGTGCAGCGTGGAGCCGGGCTACGTCTGCGAAGGCGAGCCGAGCCTATGTGCGACGGATTGCGGCGACGGGGTCATGGCGGGGCTCGAGGTCTGCGACGACGGCAACATCGCGCAAGGCGACGGTTGCAGCGAGGTCTGTGCCACCGAGTTTCCATTCTCGTGCGCGGGCACCCCTTCGGTGTGCACCATCACCGAGACCCTCGCCGACGTGGCGCTCGGGTTTGAGGGCGGCTGCGTGCTCACGCTCTCGGGCACCGTGGCGTGCTTCGGCAACAACACCGAAGGCCAGGTCGGCAACGGCACCATCGACGTCGAGACCTTCCTCCCGGTGCCCGTCTTCGAGGGCGCGCAGCAGGTCTCGGCGGGAGACGAGCACGTGTGCGCCGTGAACGTGGCGGGCGAGGTCTGGTGTTGGGGCGATAACAACAACCTCCAGATGGGTCCGACGTCCACCATGAACGTCGACGAACTCGTGCCGGTCGAGATCACCGGCCTGCCCGTGATCGTGGCCGTTGAGGCGGGCGACGACCACACCTGCGCGCTCGATGGCGTTGGCAGCGTGTGGTGCTGGGGCGACAACGACAACCGACAGCTCGGGCGCGGCGGCGCGGGCACGGTCGACGACGCCAACCCTGCCACCGTCGACCTGGGGCAGCCCGCGACCGACCTGGGCCTGGGGGAGAACCACAGCTGCGCGGTGCTGGCCGACGCCACGGTGGCGTGCTGGGGAGACGACGACGGCGGTCAGCTCGGCGACGGAACCGCCGGCACCGACAGCGGCGATCCGGCGGCGGTCGTCGGTTTGACGGGCGCGGTGAATGTCGAGGCCGGGCGCGACGCCACCTGTGCGATCGACGATGCCGGTGGCGTGTGGTGCTGGGGCAACAACGACGATGGTGAGTTGGGCCTCGGCAACACGACAGACACCCCTACGGCGACATCTGTGTCCCTCCCCGCGGCAGCGGACGCGATCGCCTTGGGCGATAACTTCGCCTGCACGCTGCTCACCAACGAAGAGGTGTACTGCTGGGGTAACGGCTCCAACTTCAAGCTGGGCTACGGCAACCTCATCAGCCAGCCCAGCCCCGTCCAGGTGCTCGACATGCCCCCTGGTGACATCGTCGATCTCGAGGCCGGAGATCGCGGCGCCTGTGCCCTGCTGAGCACGGGCGAGCGCTGGTGCTGGGGCTACTCCGAAGAGGGGCAGCTCGGCATCGCTCCGCTCAACCAGCTCGACCTGACGACGCCCCTGACATTCTCGGGGCCGCTCGCCTCGCTGCACCTGGCCCGGCCCGAATACCGCGGGAACGTGTGCGGCGTGCTCATGGATGGAACCGTGGAGTGTGCGGGCGAAGGCACGTCCGTCCTGGCCACCACGACCGCGGGCGCCGCGGGCATCTTCAACGGGATCACCCGGAACCTGTCCGTGCTAACGCAGAACCCGGGCTTGGTCGACGCCCAAACGCTGGCGCTGGGCGACAGCTCGATCTGCTTCGCCACCAGCACCAACGTGCAGTGCTTCGGCGACAACAGCAACCGGCAGCTCGGCCAAGGTGGCACCTCGACGGTTGACATCGTCTCGCCTTCCGCCGTGCCGGGCTTGGGTATCGTCGACGAGCTCGACGCCGGCAGCCAGTTCTACTGCGCGCGGCAAGGCGGAACCATCAGCTGCTGGGGCGACAACGACAACTTCCAGACCGGTGACGACACGACGACCACCGACCAGAGCGTCCCCACGGCGGTCCCCATGATCAACGATGCGCTCGACATGGAGCTGGGAGAGGCCCACGGATGCGCCCTTCGAACCGGCGGCGTCGTGAGCTGCTGGGGCGACGATGGCGTCGGACAGCTCGGCGACGACGACGGGAGCACCAGCGACAGCGGCACACCGGTGGACGTGACCGGCCTGCCTGCCGCCGCGTCCCAGCTCGTCGTCGGCCAGGACCACGGCTGCGCCTTGGTGGACGCCGAGGTGTACTGCTGGGGCGAGAACGGCCGCGGACAGCTAGGCCAGGGCGACACCCTCGACTCCGACACCGCGCTGCTGGTCCCGGACCTGCCGCCCATCGTCACCATCGCGTCCGGCTTCAACTACACCTGCGCCATCGACGATACCGCCGAGATGTGGTGCTGGGGCTATGGCCTGGACGGCCAATTGGGGAACGGCGGCGAGGCGCTGACGGGGGTTCCCGACTTCCTCTCGCCCGTGCACTTCGATGTCGCCAGCGGCATCACCAACGTCGTCGCCGGCAACTCCACGACCTGCGTGGAGACGATGGAAGGCTGGCAGTGCCTGGGATTCCGCAGCAGCGGCCAGCTCGCCGATGACACCACGCTCGAGCCGTGCCTTCCGCATCCGATGATGTTCGGCATCTGAGCAGCCGGCCAGGAGGCCCGGGCGTCCTCGCGCGGCGCGGGCACGACTCCGGCGCAGTGGAGCCTGGCTCAACGCACCCCAAACATTTTTGGGACCGTGGGGAGCGGGACCGAGCCGGCGGCAACGACCCCGGCCATGAAGTACCGTTTTCCGTCCACATGGTTGCTGACCACTGGCGCAGCTGTGTATTTCCTCGGGCCGTTGGGCTGTGATCTGCCCACTGAGTCAGCCTCCATCTACGATGACAGCGACGCCGAATCGCCGTCCGAACTCGACCCCGATGATGTCGCGACCCTCGACGTCGACGAACGATTCGACGTTCCTGAGGGCACCGCGTTGGCGTGGGTCGACTTCGGTGCGGGGCCCATCAAGGTCGCCTACGAAGTCCAAAACGGTGAGGCGCTCTGGCAGGGGGACATCGTACTCGGGGATGCCAACGACATTGCTCAAGCGTCTGCCGACTACGCATCCCAGCCCGACGACACCAACCTCCGATCTGCGATCGCTCATCTCGCGAGCTGGCCCAATGGCGTCATCCCCTATCAAATTGATGTGACAGGATCGCTTCGCGACCGGGTAGAGGATGCGATCGAGGACTGGAACGAGCAGACCGTCGTACATCTGGAGCCGCGTGACCCCACCAACCCGTTTCAGCGCTACGTCCGATTCACGAGCGACGGCGCAGAGGCGGGGATCTGCAAGTCGGCTCTGGGGATGCAGGCGGGCTTTGGGCCGCAGAACATCACCCTCGACACCGGCTGCAGCACGGGCAGCATCCGGCATGAACTCGGACACACGGTGGGATTGTTTCACGAGCACGGGCGAACCGACCGGGACGACTCTATCGCGGTCAACTGGGCCAACATCCACTGGTGGAAACAGTCCCAGTACTACACCTACCTGCTCAGCGGAGCGGTTGGACTCGACTTCGGACCCTACGACCTAGCCTCGCTCATGCACTACTCATCGTTCACGACCTCGGCCCACGCCGTTGATCCAGCCCGGCCGGTCATGGTGCGCGATGGCTGCAACCTCAACAGCACCTCCGCCAGCTGTACGTTCTCATCATCCACCACCTTGTCGGACTTCGACATCGCCGGGGTCACGCGACAGGTGACGGGCGCGCCCGGGACGTTTCGGCTGCGCAACGAGTGGACCGACCAGTGCCTGCGTCCGCTCAACGGGGGACGAGCCCCCGGCACACCGGTGCGTCAGTCGAGCTGCAGCAATACGTCGTCGAGGCGTTGGTACACCTGGCAACCCCCTGGGACGACGAGGCGCGTGCTCGTCAACGAGCAAAGCCGTCACTGCCTCGGGGTCGACGATGACGACAACATGGTGTTGGTCCACTGCACGGGCGACTCCGACCATCGATACGCGCTCACTCCCACGGGAGGGAGCTACGGCGAGCGGCTCATCCGTGGCAGCGATCGCTGCGTGCGAGCCTCGACATCGGGGAGCAACGCGTATCTCTCGACGTCCTGCAACAACACGCCGACCCGACGATGGTTCCGGGACTGAGCCCGGTTCCAAGGAAGAAACCCAGCCCGAGGCTCCCGGCTCGCTGGGAGCTCTGGCAGGCCTTTTTCTGGCAGGTCCCGCTCGTTTCAGCCGGCCGCGGTACGCTCGTGCTCCGTGACACTTCGAAACACCCTGCGGATTGGGCTCGTGTTGACGGTGGTGGGGTGCTCTCCGACCTCCCCCGAAGCGGAGCCAGGCCCCTCGAGCGTGCCCCAAGAACAGCCCAAGGCCGCGTCCAAGCCCAAGCCCAAGCCCAAGCCTGTCGTTCTTCTCTTCGCACAGGTCCTCGAACGCCACCGCTCGGTGGACGCCGTGCTGGACTTCGTCGAAGCAGACGAGCAGGGCCGAGGTCGGTTCGGGTATAGACCAGTCTGGAAGTTGTGTGGTGGCACTTTCCCAGACTGAGTTCGCGAACCCAAGCCCGACCAAGTTCGGAAGCTCGAGCCCCTGCGCGCACTCGACGCTCGTGGCCCTGGAGGACGTACATCCATGTACCTGACGGCCAGGGTCAACGCGTCTCCCCAGATGAAGAACCAACACGAATGGACGAGCCAAGGCTCGCCTCCTGCAACTCCAGGTTGTCCCCGCTGAGCTAAGCGGCCAGGAGCCGGTCCAGCGGGATCTCTTCAGTCGGAACCAGGTGGCGCAGCCGCATGCGCACCGTCCCCGCCGGGAACACGACGTCCCGCTCGCCAGCATTCCACCGCGCAAGCGCCAGTCGGTAGTCCCGAAGGAACTTCCGACGCAACCGCTTCATCGCGCTACGCTGCTTATGCGTTTCGGTCGAAAACGTGGGCTGGCGACCGAACAGCTCCTCGCCCTCCACCGGCACGGTCCGCCAATCGATCTGTCGGGCGGCCTTCATTCCGAGGACTGGCTTGCCGTTGCGTTTGGCCGCAATTTCGGCCTCGCGAGTCTTGAGGTTTTCGCGGATCTTCGCGCGGAGTTCTTCGTCGGAGAGATTCGGGTGAATCCCAGGCCGGTCGAGCAAGAGGACGGCTTCATCGGGGAGTTTCGACAGGCGGGCGAAGGCGGCGCGACCGGAGCGCTGGGAGCTTCGCCGGTTTTTGTGGCTCTGCTTCTTGGACCACAGGCCGATGGGAGGCTTCTTGACGGTGTACTTCTTACCGTAGGACATGCGCAGGGAGTTGAAGCCCTTCCAATGGGCTGTCTTGGTGACGATGCCCGCAGCGACGGCGTTGGCGAGGGTGTAGACGCAGTGCTCGAGAACTTTTTCGTCGCCAAGGACGGTCTGTATGCCGGGCTCACCGTCGAAGAACTTGCCGCCGGCGCCGCGAATAGCATTGAGCTCGCGCGCTACGATCGAGTTGAAGTCCTGGAGGAAGTCGCAGACGCGGCCGTGGGGGTCGTGGACCAGGAGGTGGTAGTGGGTGGAGAGGAATTCGAACTCGTGAAACTTCATGCCCCACTTCTCCCTGTACCTCGAGGACACGACCGCGAAGGCGTACTCGATGACGCGGCAGACGCGCTTCTTCGGAACGAGGCGGTAGCTCCGGTGTATCGCGCGGATGGTGATGTACACCGTGGTGTCGGGATAGAGGTTTCGAGGGGCCGACATTGGACAGTCGAGGTCGACCATGGCCCGCAACTGTTGCAGAAAACACTACTTCCAGACTGGTGGCTGCCGTCCCCCTGTACCTCGAGGACACGACCGCGAAGGCGTACTCGATGACGCGGCAGACGCGCTTCTTCGGAACGAGGCGGTAGCTCCGGTGTATCGCGCGGATGGTGATGTACACCGTGGTGTCGGGATAGAGGTTTCGAGGGGCCGACATTGGACAGTCGAGGTCGACCATGGCCCGCAACTGTTGCAGAAAACACTACTTCCAGACTGGTGGCTGCCGTCCTAGCCGAACAGTCGCAGGGCGCAGGCAGGCGAGATCCCGTCCGCGTGGACTCAAGCGTCGAGTGCGAGCCGGCCGCGAAGGCCCGATATCACGAGACGCCACGCGCCAATCTGATCGGTCTGACTCCACAGCTCCTGCGCCTCGGAGTCGGCCAGGACGCGATCGAGCGCTTGCACTGCCAGCGTCCGGAGCGGCGCAACGGACAGCGAAGCGTGTCGTGCGACCCAAGCGTCGAACGAGGCCTGGCTGTCGTGGCGATACGCAGTACCGTTCAAAATAGCGTCCATATGTGCGGCACTGACCGTGACCGCATGCCCTTCGTCAAAGCCGACTTGCGGCTGCGTCAGCGCGGCCTGGAACGAGCGACAGGGAAAATAGACCAGTCTGGAAGTTGTGTGGTGGCACTTTCCCAGACTGAGTTCGCGAACCCAAGCCCGACCAAGTTCGGAAGCTCGAGCCCCTGCGCGCACTCGACGCTCGTGGCCCTGGAGGACGTACATCCATGTACCTGACGGCCAGGGTCAACGCGTCTCCCCAGCTGAAGAACCAACACGAATGGACGAGCCAAGGCTCGCCTCCTGCAACTCCAGGTTGTCCCCGCTGAGCTAAGCGGCCAGGAGCCGGTCCAGCGGGATCTCTTCAGTCGGAACCAGGTGGCGCAGCCGCATGCGCACCGTCCCCGCCGGGAACACGACGTCCCGCTCGCCAGCATTCCACCGCGCAAGCGCCAGTCGGTAGTCCCGAAGGAACTTCCGACGCAACCGCTTCATCGCGCTACGCTGCTTATGCGTTTCGGTCGAAAACGTGGGCTGGCGACCGAACAGCTCCTCGCCCTCCACCGGCACGGTCCGCCAATCGATCTGTCGGGCGGCCTTCATTCCGAGGACTGGCTTGCCGTTGCGTTTGGCCGCAATCTCGGCCTCGCGAGTCTTGAGGTTTTCGCGGATCTTCGCGCGGAGTTCTTCGTCGGAGAGATTCGGGTGAATCCCAGGCCGGTCGAGCAAGAGGACGGCTTCATCGGGGAGTTTCGACAGGCGGGCGAAGGCGGCGCGACCGGAGCGCTGGGAGCTTCGCCGGTTTTTGTGGCTCTGCTTCTTGGACCACAGGCCGATGGGAGGCTTCTTGACGGTGTACTTCTTACCGTAGGACATGCGCAGGGAGTTGAAGCCCTTCCAATGGGCTGTCTTGGTGACGATGCCCGCAGCGACGGCGTTGGCGAGGGTGTAGACGCAGTGCTCGAGAACTTTTTCGTCGCCAAGGACGGTCTGTATGCCGGGCTCACCGTCGAAGAACTTGCCGCCGGCGCCGCGAATAGCATTGAGCTCGCGCGCTACGATCGAGTTGAAGTCCTGGAGGAAGTCGCAGACGCGGCCGTGGGGGTCGTGGACCAGGAGGTGGTAGTGGGTGGAGAGGAATTCGAACTCGTGAAACTTCATGCCCCACTTCTCCCTGTACCTCGAGGACACGACCGCGAAGGCGTACTCGATGACGCGGCAGACGCGCTTCTTCGGAACGAGGCGGTAGCTCCGGTGTATCGCGCGGATGGTGATGTACACCGTGGTGTCGGGATAGAGGTTTCGAGGGGCCGACATTGGACAGTCGAGGTCGACCATGGCCCGCAACTGTTGCAGAAAACACTACTTCCAGACTGGTGGCTGACTGTGCCAGACTGGTGGCTGGCGCGATCCCGTCCGCGTGGACTCAAGCGTCGAGTGCGAGCCGGCCGCGAAGGCCCGATATCACGAGACGCCACGCGCCAATCTGATCGGTCTGACTCCACAGCTCCTGCGCCTCGGAGTCGGCCAGGACGCGATCGAGCGCTTGCACTGCCAGCGTCCGGAGCGGCACAACGGACAGCGAAGCGTGTCGTGCGACCCAAGCGTCGAACGAGGCCTGGCTGTCGTGGCGATACGCAGTTCCGTTCAAAATAGCGTCCATATGTGCGGCACTGACCGTGACCGCATGCCCTTCGTCAAAGCCGACTTGCGGCTGCGTCAGCGCGGCCTGGAACGAGCGACGAAAAAACGCAACGGGATCGTCTTCCAACTCGTCGGCGTAGTCGTAGGCTGAGTCGTCGTCGAAGATTCCTGTGCCCCACGCGCCCATTCCGTCCCTCCTCGCAGCGTCCGCGATAATACCGCGTCACTTCACGATCGCACCCCCGCGAAGGCCAGCGTCGACCCACGCGCCGAGGTCTGCGTCCGCAGTGATCCCGGCAACGCTCGTAGTCGGTCAGGTCAAACGCGATCCCGGCGTCGCTGTGGCATCGGTCGCCCTGCCGCTCGAACCGATGGGGGCGGCCGCCTTCAGGGGGTGTCCCTGCCGAGCACGGTCACCAACGGACGCGGATCTCGTCGACCCGCAGCTGCGAGCCGTTCTGCCAGGTGGACCCGACGTAGACCCGGCTCAGCGGAGACGGCAGGTCGCGCAACGTGACGCCGAGGACGGAGAGTGGGAGCTGGAAGCGGTGGTACTCTCCGCTCGCTGGGATCGTCAGTGGCGCGTAGGCGAAGTTCCGGTCCTCGAGATGGATCCCGGCCATGGACCACCAGCCGTGCCCTTCGGTTGCTTCGGGGGCCTCGATGGAGATGTGAAACTCCAAGAACGCGTCGCTGAGGTCTCCGCCGCCGAGCCCCACCAGCGGGATGCTCAACTGTTGAAGGCGGATGTTCTCCCAGCAATCGACGACCGAAGGATCGGGCCGCCCGCAGGTGGCCTCGTCAGCCGTGCATCCCAGCTGGACCGCGAAGTCGTGGGTGCCCACATGGGGAGCGACTTCCGAGCGGGTGAAGCAGGCCGGCAGGGGATAGCCGCCGCTTTGGAGCGGGTCGTCGGCGAAGATGACGACCTCCTCGGTCGGAGCGGCGTTCGTCGAGCGGACGCCGACGTTCGGGCTCTCGGTGCGGCCTCCCGCGGTGTCGAACACCACCAGCCTGGCGAAGTACTCGGTCCCCGGCAGGAGTCCCCGCGTAAGCGCTCCCACCACCGGATCGACGCCCTGGGTGTTCTTCAAGACGAAACGATCCAGCTCGGGGTTGGTGATCCCATCGAACACCTGCACGTCCCGACCGCTCGTCAGGGCGTCCTCGTCGGTGGCGATCCAGATCTCCCAGGCGTGGAAGTCGGCCTCGGCGCCTACGACCTCCCACGTCCAGTGAATCGACTCCGGGGTGGACCAGTCCGCCGAGAAGGCGAGCACGTCGAAGCGCGAGGTCGCCTCGTCTCCGGAGGAGCTTGCTGCGCGACCCGAGGTGCTGCTCGCTGGGTCGGACGTCGTCGACGAATCACTCGCTGGGGGATCGCCGGTCGAGCTCGACGTGGCCCCCGCGGACGCCGTGCGGCACGTCTGTGTGGCTCCATCGCAGACCCATCCCGATGCACATGGGCATGCTTTCCCGTCGAGGTCGACGGGCTGCAGCACGCAGCCTTGCAGGAGCCCACAAAGGGCGAGGGGGGCGATGCTCCGCATGTCTCGACTGCCGAGCGTACCACCGACTCGTGGACTCATCGGCGGCGGCGCAGCCCGAGCAGGGCGAACGCGAGCAGCTCCCAGGGGGGCGAGTCTCCTCCGCCGGTCGAGCACCCCGAGCCGCCGTCGCTCGCCGAGGGTCCGTCGGTGTCCGCGGGGTCCGCCGAGCTGCCGACGCTCGTCACGTTCGCAGCGGAGTCTCCTCCCGGCCGAGTCCCGGAGCTCGTGCCGGTGGTTCCGCCCGCGTCCCCACTCGGTGTCGGCTCGTCGCCGGTGTCCTCGCCGGGATCGCCGCCCGTCGAGGTGTCGCCACCGGTGGTGCCCTCACCCGGGGACGGGCCACAACCGATGCGCTCGGTGCTGACGATGACGTCATCGAACCACGCCTCGTTGGGGTGGTCGGTGTCGCCCGGGTCGATGAAGTGCTCGAGCATCGCGCGGTTGAGTTGGAGGTCCGAGCCGTCACGCCAACGAATGCCGCTCGCCTCGTGGCCGAGCTCGTCGTTCACCCAGAACGCCATCGATCCATCGGCGAGGCCGGGGGTGTTGAGCTCCATCGACATTTCGATGCACGTCCAAGTCTCGGTCGGGAGCACCACGGGGACCTCCGGCGAGAAGTGGTTGCCCCAACAGCACTCCAAGTCTTCGGTACACGGCATCCCGATCCCCGCGCAGCCGTCGCAGATCCCCTGCGCATAGTCACCGCTGCAGTACCCCCCCGAGTCGCAGTGCATGTCCGGAAAGTAGGTGTAGAAGAACAGCTCGTGCTGCGGGTTGAGGTCTACGCGGGTGCCCGCCCAGCGATCCCCCGCTGGACGGCAGCCCGCGTTGCCGTTGGCGTTCCAGTAGGCGTCGGGCTCGGTTCCCCCCAGGCCGAGGAAGTGGTGGACGTAGTCGTGATCCGCGGCGAGGCGGACCCACGTGCGGAAGTACAGCCGGTCGTGGCCCAGGAGCGTGCAGCCCGACTGGGGCGCGCCGTCACAGCTCGCATAGCGCAGCGTTCCTCCCTGATAGCCTGCCCCAGCACCCCCTGGTGTGTGCAGCGCCCAGGCGCCGTCGTGGACCGCAGTAGGGTCGTCCTCGAGCCGGATGCGCTCGGGGTTGTTCGTGCCGTCGGAGCACCCGGCGCACTCGGTCCACGGTGAGTCGGCGAACCAGGCTTCCCATCCCGCAGCCCCACCCTCGAAGTCCTCGCACATCAGCCATGCCGCTGCCGGGCGGTCGCACTCGGAGGCGGACGCGGCAGGAACGATGAGGAGCCCGAGGACTCCGGGCAGCCAGGTTGTGGGACGAAGCAGGCGACGCATCCTCGGCAGTCTAGAGGGCAGGGCGCCGGCGGGCGCCTTACCTGGACTGCGTGCTTTGGCGGCCTTCGGTTGCCGATCAGTCGAAGCGGCGGAACCGTGGGGTTCCGGCCTCCGACTCGGGTGCGTCCTGATCGCTGTCGTGCTTGCGTGTGCGACCCCGCTTCGGCCTGCGGCGACCTGGGCCTCCGCGCTGCTCGGCGTCGGTCTCCTCCGACTCGGCGGCGTCAGGCTGTGGCTGTGGCTGTGGCTGTGGCTGTGGCTGTGGCTGTGGCTGTGGCTGTGGCTGTGGCTGTGGCTGGGGGTGGGGGAGATCGGCTCGAGGGCCACGACCACCCGCTCGTCGGCTCCGCCGGTGAGCACGTGCCGCTGAGATGTGAACCCCTCCAGCACGATATCGATCGTCGTCGCCTCGTTTGCCGGAAGCGCGGTGAGCAGCGGCGTCGTGCCCAGGACGCGTGAGCCTACGCGGACCTCGGCGCCCCCGGGTCGGCTCTCGATGCGAAGCTCGACCTCGTGCGGCACCGAGGCGGCGGCGGGGCCCTTCGTCGTCTCGGGCACCCCGGGCGCCGTCCTCGTCCACAGCGCGACGCCGCCGCCGACCGTGACGAGCAGGATCAGGGCGCCGGCGAGCGCGAACGGCCAGCGGCGATGGGCTGTGGGCGAGGCGAGCCTGTCGTGGACGCCGGTGATGGACTCGCGCTCGACCCGGGTCAGAGACGCTTGCACCTGGGCCCGGCGTTCTGCGAGTCGCTCTCCGAACCGGGCCTCGACGTAGGCGCCCAGGTCGATGGGGTCGTCGAGCGCGAACGCCTCGTCGAGCACGTCGGAGACCTCCGACGCGTTCGCCGGGCGGTGCTGGGGATCCTTGGCGAGCAGTCGGAAGCACAGCTCGACCGCCGCCGCGGGGATCTCGGGCCGCTGCGCGCCGACGTCGGGGGCCGGCTCGGAGAGGATGCGCCGTGCCACCGCGTTGGAGTCCGGGCTCTTGTACAGGCGGCAGCCGTTGACCAGCTCGTAGAAGACGATGCCGAGGGCGAACAGGTCGGAGCGCCGGTCGACGCGTTCGAACCGAAGCTGCTCGGGGGACATGTACCCGACCTTCCCCTTGAGCAGGCCAGTGCTGGTGTGGGTGGCGCGACCGATCGCCTTGGAGATCCCGAAGTCGGTGACGCGTACCAGGCCATCGCGTCCGACCAAGACGTTCTGGGGGGAGACGTCGCGGTGGACCAGGGCCAGCGGGTGGCCGTCGGCGCCCAGCTGTTCGTGCGCGGCGTGAAGCCCACGAGCGACTTGAGAGACGATGCTCGCGCAAAGGACCGCGGGGATGGGTTCCCCGGCGCGCGCATGGTGCTGGATGAACTCGGAGAGTGAGGTGCCCTCGACGTAGTCCATCACCAGGAACGGACCGTCGTCGTCCTCGCCGACGTCGAGGACGGAGACGATGTTCGCGTGGCGGAGCAGACCCGCCACCCGGGCTTCATCGAGGAACATCGTGCGCATGTCCTCGTCCTCGCGATAGTGAGGATGGAGCCGCTTGACCGCATACAGCCGCTGGAATGCGCCGTGCTTTCGCAGGCAGAGATCGACTCTGCCCATGCCGCCGGAGGCGAGGTCGGCCACCCAGACGTAGCCGGAGGACGCTCCGAATGAAGATTCGGTCTCCAACCCCAGCACGATGCCCGAGGCGGTCCGCATCCGGCAATGGCCTGTCAGGTCATTCTCCGGGCAGCACGCGCACGCGGCCGGCGTCGGATGCGAGGAGCGCGACGATGAGCTCGCGAAGGTCGAACGCCGACTCGACGAGGGTGCGATGTGCCGCATCGATGTGCCGCGCGTCGTCCTCGGTTGGTGTGCGTTCGAGTGTGTACTCGAACCACCGCCGCGCCATGCATCGTTGCGCCTGCGGGTCCTCGGCCAGGGCGACCCCGAGCTCGGCCACCCCATCGATCTCCTCGCCGCTGGGGAGCAACCCGCGAGCGTCGATGGGCGAGTCGAACTCGGGGTAGACCTCGGCAAAGCGGCCACCGCCGTCGAGGTTCTCGAACGCGAAGCCCAAGGGGTTGATGATCTCGTGGCACCCCGCGCATGTCGGCGAGTCGGTCATCTGCTCGAACGCCTCTCGCGGCGGGACGCCGTCGGGGATCGGCGGAATCACGATGTCGGCCGGCGGCGGTGGCAGCTCGATGCACAGCACGTTGCGGGCCACGAACGAGCCTCGGTGAGCGGTCCGGTAGGCCTCGACCGTGGTGTGGCTGCCGACGACCGCCCCGAGCGACAGCAACCCGGCCCGCCCCGAGAGCTCGAGTCGATACAGGCCGCCGTCGAGCGGTGCCGAGGTCGGGACGCCGTAGTAGGCGGCCAGCGCCTCGCTGCCGAACGAGTAGTCGGCGGCGAAGAGCTCGCGCACAGAGGCGCCGTTGCGCATCACGTGGGTGACGAAGGCCTCGAGCTCGGCTTGCATGTCGGCGGTGACGGCAGGCAGCCCGGGGTAGTCGTCGGCGACCGCCGAGCCCTCCAGGTAGCGACCGTGGTCCCCGAAGCGCTGCGTCCCGAGGTATGCCTCGAAGAAGTCGAGCACCATCGCCTCGGCGCGAGGGTCCGCGAGCATCTCGCGGGCGGTACTCGCCACGCCATCGCTCGTGTCCAGGCCGCCCTGCGCCGCGACGGCCCGCAGCGCGGGGGAGGGGCTCTCGTTCCACAGGACCAGCGCCAGTCGGGTCGCCATCTCGGCTCCGGTCAGCCTGCGGACTCGCGGGTCCTCGGTCGGTTCGCCGACCTCGATTCTGTAGAGGAACTGCGGGCTCTGGAGCGCGAGGGACAGGGCTTGGGCGAATCCCTCGTCGGTGGCCCACGCCGCCCCATCCCATCCGGCGGGCGCGCTCATGAGCGCCAGATGAGCCTGGACCTCATCTTCGAGGGGGTCTCGCTTGAACAGGACCGGCAAGATCCGGCGGAGCTCCGCCTCGACGCAGGCTTCATCTTCGCAGCCGATCTCGGACACCAACTCGACGGCCGCCCGCTCTGCAAAGGCGTGGTAGGCCTCGACGCGGGTGGCGTCTGCCGGGAGGTGGTTGGACGAGAACAGACCGGCCGCGGTATCGGCGGGAACGAGGGAGAACGGCACCGCGTCCGCGGCGGAACCGAACGCCTGGCGCATCACGCCGATGACCTGGTTGCGCCGCATCAGCTGCATGGGTGACGCGCCCGTGCAGGCCCCTTCACAGCGCTCCCCTTCGCCCGAGTCGTCGCCGCTGGGGCTCGAGTCGCCGCTGTCGGAGCCCGTCGATCCCACGGAACTCGCATCGTCATCATCGGTGTCGATGGCGGCGCCCGTGCTGTTGAGGCCCGTGTAGCAGCCCGTCGCGAGGAGGGACGCGAGCAGTGTCATTCGAAGCGCGTTCATGCGATCACCTCCTCGAGCGGTCCGGTGGAGTAGCTGGGATCTCCGACCGCATCGATGTCTTCGAACCCCATCGCATGGCACAGTGACACCAGGAGCTTCGTGCTCGGCTCGCCGGGGGCGTCGGCCGGACGGTAGTTGTCAAAGACGTCGAAGCCCCCCCACTTGTACGCGCGCCCGGTCTCGAAGTAGCCGACCGCATCGCCTTGGAAGATCGTGACCGGAACGTTGTAGTTCGAGTGCGTGCCCCCTTCGGACATCTCCGAGAGCTGTACGACGATCGACGCGTCGCGGACGAAGTCCGGGAGGACGTCGAGGAAGTCGCTCTTGAGGCGCGCGGTGCTCCAGCGCCAGAGGTCGGCGAAACACTGGCGCGCCTGGGCCCGCTGTTCGGGGGTGGCGTCCCCGTTGGAGCCGCAGTTGGCACCACAGGAGGCGGGCATGCCGTGGGCTTGTCCGTGCAGATCCATCGAGTCGACGTCCGGAAAGTGCGCTGCATACTCGGGGTCTTCGAGCAGCTCGTCGGCGACCCCCTCTTGACGTCGCAGTTGGTAGCCTGCCACCCGTGTCGCGCCACAGGCGAACGCCGTGCCGACCACACGGAACGTCGCCCGCACGACCGCGTCCATGTGGGTGTTGGACCACGTCCCGATCGCCTCGGGCGAGGTCCCGATCTCGGGTGGGGTGCACTCGATGATCGTGTCGAGCTTGGTCTCGAGATCCCGGATGCCCTCGAGGTGCGCGTCGAGCCGGGCCTGGTCCTCCTCGACCAGCTCGACCCGAACCCGACCGAGCTCGCCCGAGAGCGCGTCGAGTACGCTGCCTCGTCTGGCGCGTAGGCGCCGAAGCTCGTCCTCGTTGGCGCCCAGATCGGCGAACAACGCCTCGTAGGCGAACCACGGCCCCCACAGCAGCGGAGCGGACACGAGCGGTTCTTGCCAGAAGAAGCTCTGCCAGGCGCCGCGGGAGCCGGGAACGTCGGGCGCGTGGTCGTCCATGGAGCCCTTGGCCTGTCCGATGCGAAGCACGGGGATCGGGGGCGGGACCTCCCCGTCGTCTAGGCAACGCTGATGGATGCGCCGCCCCAAGATCTCGTCGACGGAGGGGCCGCCATAGACCAACAGGTCGCCCGCGTACCGCACCGTGGTTCCCGTGAGCAGGGCCCCGGTGCCCTCGTGGCCACCGTTGGGCGGGTTCCCCTCGGCGTCGGCGGTGAAGGCCGAGATGTTGTCGATGCCGTCGAGGATCGCGATGTTGGACAGGTAGTCTGCGAGCGGCTCGTGCTGGTAGGGCAGGCCGTCGCCGAGCAGGTCGGGGGACTGCGGCTGCCACGAGGTCATGTCCGTGCCCTGCGCGCTGCCGATGATGAACAGATGCCGCGCACCCGGTCCCGCCGCGCTCGCGCGCAGCTTCGGCATCAGGCCCGAGAGCAACCCCGCCGCGGAGCACACCCCGGCGGCGCGCAGAAAGTCGCGTCGTCCCCAGCCCCGGCGCATCTCAGGATCTCCTCGTGGTGATGGTCTCGGCTCGTTGTCGGTGCGTCTCGTGCATTCGGAAACCCTCGGTCGGCGGCAGATCCCAGCGTAGGTCATCGCTGGCCCGACCCGTTCTTACGGCGGCTGCGTACACTTCGCAGAGCTCGGTTCACGGCGATACTCTCGGACCGGTCGACCATGCCCACCTTCCTCCCGACATCCGTCGAGCTCCGCCGGCTCATGCGCGCGTGCGAGGCATCGAGCATGGGAGAGTTTGGCGAGCCGTTGCGCGTCCCCCCCGATGCGCCCGCCCAGGCGCGAGTGCTCGGCGCCCTGCTGCAATGTCGAAGATGGTCGGCGGGCCTCGAGGCTGACCCTGGCACACCCGACCCGAAGCTGTTCACCGCACCCCGCGGGGCCGAGCTGCTGTTGCACCTGGCCGAGGCGGCGGCGCTGCAGCTCGACAGGTCTACGCTCGAACGGCTCCGACTCGAGTCCGACGTCGTGGTCGAGGAGGCTCACGATGGCGTGTGGCTCGCGCTGGCGCGGTGTTTCCTCGCGCTCGCCGAAGGGGCGCTCGTCGAGCCCGCCGTGCTCGTCGAGCTCGAGCGTGCCGGCCGCGAACACAACGAGGCCGGCGTGGTCTTGCGTGCCGCGACCCTACGGGCTTGGGTCGCGGATGCGCTGATGGACCCCGAGGAGGCGGTCGACCACGCGCGTCGGGCGTTTCGCATGGCGCGAACGGAGCGAGCACCCCAAGCGGAGTATTGGGCGGGTTGGACGTTGGCCCGTCTGCGTCGCTCGACCGGGCGTCCGTATCTGGCATCGCGGATCCTCGGGGCGCTGCGCGACATCTCCCCGCGGGCATGGACACCCTGGATCGATCTTCAGCGCACGCTCGCTGCGCCCGATTCCGCGGCACTCGAGACGACCAACCCGCTCGGGCGGGCGCTCGGACGGCTTCGAGCGGGTGATGGGTCCGGGTTTGCGGCCCTGCTCGAGGCCTTCCTGCCCACCCTCGACGCGTTCGCGCTCCTGCGAGCGGACGCCATGGACCTCCTGGGGTGCCTTGGGCTACGCGAGGCACCGCTCGGCTCGGTCGTCGCGGACTGGACGACCGGGACGCCGCCGTTCGCTGCTCCGCCGCGAGGCTTCGGTGCGGCCGCATCCGAACCTCTCGCCGTGGTGGTGGCCGAACGCGGCCGTCGCGGTCGTCGGGTGCTCTGGCTGGGTGAAGGGCAGCTCGACGCGGATGTCGGGCGCGAGCTTTGGGTGGACAAGCCAGGACGCACCGAGAGCCTGCTCGCCGCTCTCGCCCTCGCTGGGCCGGCGGGCATCGACGAGGAGGCGCTGTTCTTGGCGGCGTATGGCTTCACGTACAACGCCGCGCTGCATCGTGGGGCATGGGATGTCGCGCTGCATCGGGCGCGCAGCGCTGCAGGGAGCGTGGGATCGCTGTCGCGCGGGGATGGGCACGTCACGCTCCATGTCGAGCGCGCGTTCGTGGTGCCCGATCCGCGGTGCCAGCGAGGCCACGAAGATCGGATTCTGCAGCGCATGGCCTGTGGTGGTGGGACGAGCGCCCGCGAGCTCGCCCAAGGGCTCGGCTTGTCTCTGCGGACCGTCCAGGATGTGCTGCGCGACCTGGTGGACACGGGGGCGTGCCGGCAACGGCGAGACGGCAGACATCGACTCTACAGCGTGGAGGACACGACCTTTCAGGAGCCGACACGCTCGGGTATCGACGGGTCGTCAGAATCGTAGGCCGCTTGGCGCGACTGCCACCTGGCGCTGCCGCCCCCGCGTCACCAGCACGAGGCCCCACGTGAGGCCCGTGAGCGCCAGCGTGCCGCCGACCGCCAGGCTGATGTTGCCGGCCAGCGCGAGCCGCTGCGCGCGGGTCTCCTGCGCAGCTGCGCGGGCCTGCACGGGCTCGTCCTGGGCCTCGCGGTTGCGTGACGCGGCGAGGATGGCCGTCACCGCGCCAGCGGCGACGCCGGCACTCCCGACGCCCAGCAGCACCCACGGCGCCGTCCTTCGTCTGGACGGTCCGTCTCGCTGGGACGCAGGGGGTGTGGTGTCGATGCTCTCCATGCTTTCGATGATCGGCGGCGGAGGCTGGGGGGCGTCCTCGGACTCCGCACGCTCGCGCAAGCGACCGATACGGGCGGCCACGGCGTCGGCGTCGGCGGCCTCGGGCGCGAGGTCGAGGTAACGCTCGTACGCTGCGATGGCGCGGTCGAGTTGGCCCGCGCTCTCATGCGCCCGGGCGAGGTTGTAGAACAACGTGGGGTCTGGGTACGACTCCGCCAAGCGGAGCAGGATCTCCGCCGCTTCTTCGTACCGGCCGTCGCGATAGTAGCCTTCGGCACGGTCGAACTCTGCCGCGGGGTCCTCAGTGGCCTCTCGCGAGGGGCCCTCTGCGCGCGCCGTCACGGACGGTGTCGCCGCGGCGAGGCCGACGAAGAGACCCACGATCTGGCGAGCGTGTGAGGACAAGCCGGTGCCAGGATACCACTTCGACGGCCGGCGAACCCAGACGGTGGGCGTTACAGATCGTCCGATCTCCCCCGAGTGGTAGAGCCGCCGCCCCTGCTCGCGGACGAACAGGCCACGCTCGGTGAAGCCGATCGCTTTGTCCCCGCGCTCCAGCGAAATGAAGTGGGAGAAGCCGGGATGAAGGAGTAGGCGGGCGGCGGGATAGCGGGGTTGGAGTCGATGGAGACTCAGGGCGCGATGGCGGAGCCCGGACAGGCGTGAGGGCGCCCCTTCTCGCCTGCCGTGGATGAGACCGTGTCAGATACTTTGTGTTTGCGGAGACCCCGCAGCTTCAGATGGGCAGTCGGCCCTCAAAGTGTAGGGCGAGTTGGTTGACGGCTTGAGCCCAGCCTTGGGGCGGACGAGAGCGTGTCAGATATTTTGTGTTTGCGGAGACCCCGCAGCTTCAGATGGGCAGTCGGCCCTCAAAGTGTAGGGCGAGTTGGTTGACGGCTTGAGCCCAGCCTTGGGGCGGACGAGTCCACCGTTTCTCTGCAGCGACGACGGCCAGGTAGATGACCTTGAAGGCGGCGTCATCGGTCGAGAAGTGTCCCTTGCCATTGACGAGTTTTCGGACTCGCGCGTTGAAGGACTCAATGGTGTTGGTGGTGTACAGAATCCTCCGAAGGTCAGGGGGGAAGTCGAGGAAGGGGACCACGCGCTCCCAGTTCGAACGCCAGGACTGCGTAATCATGGGGTATTGGCGCCCCCACGTTTCCTCGAATACCTGCAGAGCGGCCTCGGCCCCGTCGCGGTCCACAGCAGTGTAGACCGGCTTGAGGTCTCTGGCGACCTGTTTCCTGTCCTTCCAGGACACGTATCGCGTGGAGTTCCGAATCATGTGCACGATGCACGTCTGGACAGTCGCCTTGGGAAACACGGCCTCGATGGCCTGGGGAAAGCCCTTGAGGCCGTCGACGCACGCGATGAGAATGTCCTCGACCCCGCGATTCTTCAGCTCGGTGACGACCGAGAGCCAGAACTTCGCGCCCTCGGTTTCCTCGAGCCACAGGCCAAGGACTTCCTTCTGTCCTTGCACGCCGATACCGATGGCGAGGTACGCGGACTTGCGTCGGACGCTGCCGCTTTCGCGCACGCGAATTACCATGGCGTCCAGGTATACGATCGGCCAAATCGCTTCCAGGGACCTTGTGCGCCACGCTCCGACGTCTTGGAGGACTGCATCGGTGACCTTCGAGATGAGCTCCGGAGAGACCTCGACCCGTAGAGTCTTCGAGGTGGCCGCGGATATCTCGGGTGCTCATCCCGCGCGCGTACAGTGAGATCACGGTGTCGTTGAAGCCGTCGAGACGGCCCTGGTGCTTCTTGACGATCACCGGCTCGAACGTGCCATCGCGATCTCGAGGAACCTCGATCTCAAGTTCGCTGTTGCCCGTCTTGACCCGTTTTGTCGATGACCCGTTGCGCGGGTTGCTGCGAACCTCGGAGCCCCGCTCGCCCTTCTCGTAGCCGAGGTGCGCGGTCATCTCGCCCTCCAGCGCACGTTCGAGGAGTCGCTTGGTGAGCTCCTTGATCAGCCCTCCGTCTCCCAGAATCTGGGTGTCCTTCGTGATGTTCAGCTGATCTAGCAGCTTTTCGACTTCTGGATTTCTGGTGTTCATGCTTGCTCCTCTCAGGAGCCCATCTTCAGCCAGTCGGCCTCATACACAAAACTTCAGACAGTCCCCCGGACGAGTCCACCGTTTCTCTGCAGCGACGACGGTCAACCACTCTCGTCACCCTCTTCTGCGCCTGTGATGCGTCGACTGGCGAAGCCCTCGAGCAGCGTGAAGGCCTGTTGTTTGGCCTGACACAAGACGACGTTCCGGAGCTTCACGCTCGGTACGTCCCCGAGGAGGAAATCGAGCTGACAACGGCTCGCCTCACGTTCTCGGACGGGTTCCTCGACGAGGCGATGGATGCTCTTGCTGACGAGGACGAAAACGAGGACGCGTTTCGTTCGTCGTCGCCGTGGCTGAACTTGTCCGGGGCTTTCCGACTCCGAGTTCGAACGGGGATCACCACTCCATTCATCGGCAGGCGCCAAGCGTGGACAGAGGTGAACTCCCTCATTTCACCTAAACGCAGCGACATTCGGTCCGACCAAGCATCCACAAATGAGCCCGAGCAGCGGCAGTGCAACGGGGTCGCCGAGTCAATGTCGAGTGCACGCCGCCGTCACCGTCGACGGCCGCGACCGCAAGCGTCTCGAGCGGGTGTGCCGCTATCTCCTGCGCCCGCCCTTCGCCCTCGATGCTGTCCAGCGCACCCCCCGACGGGCAGGTTCGCGTGCACTTCAAGAAGCCGAACCGGTTCGGGGCCACCTTCGCTCAGATGACCCCCGACACCTTTCTCGCTCGGCTGTGTGCACTCGTCCCGCCGCCGCGGGCCCACACCGTTTTGTACTACGGCGTGCTCTCGGCCCACCACGCCCTGCGCTCCGCCGTCGTGCCGCGCACTGACGAGCCCGAGCCCGCGTCCAAGCAGCTCTCGCTCTTCATCCCGCGCGGCCAGCTTGAGCTGTCCGCCATCACAAGCTTGCTCCACGCTCAGCTCCGCGATGCCGCCCCTTCCCGCCTGCCGTGGATGAAGCTCATCGCCCGCGTCTTTCGCATCGACATCTGCGTGTGCTCCCGCTGCTGCGGGCCCATGCGCGTCACTCGGGCCGTCACCACTCCGCAGGACATCGCCGCCGAGCTCCGCGGTGCTCGCCCGCCGCCTCGAGCCGCTCCGGTCGGACAACTCCGGCTCTTCTCGGCATCGCCCGCCGCCCCCTGAGTCTTCGTCTGCCTGTGCGTCGCTTCGCACCGCGCTCGTCTCGGCGTGCCTGGCTCTTGGCCTTGCTCTATTCGCCGGCTGCTCTGGACATGGCTTTTACCCGAAGTGCCTCCGCTCTCCCCGCCTGAGCTTCGCCCGACACCCCGCTGCTAGTCCCCTGCGCAACAACCCCGCCCTCCCGCCGCACTGCCTACTCCTCCCTCCCTCGTTTTTCACACTTCATTTCGCTTAGACGCGACCGCCTCCGTAGTGGGCGAAGCGAGGGCAAGCAAGGTCCAGATGCGGGCGTGCGAGAGACCTGCGAAAGCAGCCGTCGCTCCGTCAGGCCTCAGGGCCCAAGCCCGGACCGAGATCGGATAGCCTGCCCGACGTGACGGTGCGTCGGGTGCTCCAGCTTCGGTTTGTCGACGAGGATGCGTGGGTCGATGCACGGCGTCGGTTGACCAGTCGCGTCGCCTCGCACGGCCAAGCACTCGGCGGGCAGCTCGAGCTTGCCCAGTCCAGCACCACAAGCGCGTGGCTGTTCGTCACCACCAGTGACACCGACCGCGTGCAGCGTTGGGAGGATACCGTGATCGCCCCATGGCTGGCTGCCTCTGCGCTCGCGAGCCCGCCGACAACAACCGACACGAATGTGGTCTGGTCGGGCCCAGCGCCCGACGAGGGCCCACCACTCGCCGATGCTGAGCTTGTCGCACGGTTCGTCGCCGAAGTGACCCACACGCGCCGCGTCTGGGGCCTGTACGGGGAAACGTGGGCCCGGGCCGATGTGGAGACCCCCGGCGAGGTCCTCCCCTTTTGGAGCAACCGAGCCGCCGCCGCACGCTGCGTCAACGGAGCCTGGCTCGACTTCATCCCGCGTGCAGTCGAGCTCGAGGAGTTCATCAGCCAGTGGCTCAGTGGGATGACCGAGGACCGCATCGCCGTTGTCATCAGCCCTCGGCCCAGCCACCGTGGCGCGCTCTTCGACCCCGCGAAGCTGAGCGAAGCGTTGGTCACAATGCCGTGACGCTCAGCATGCGACGACTCCGCGGTCTCCCAGCTGACGTACTGAGCAGCTCGGCGAGTCGCCCCCCTGCTGGGCGGTCGGCGTTGCTACCCTCACGCATGCGAAACGCCGCAACGTTGGTCTTTGCGGCCCTTGCCGTCATCGCTTGTGGTCCGGCGGTGGAGGAGGCTGGCACGGGGGACTCGGCGACCAGCGGGGCCTCCGAGGCATCGACCACGGCGGACGAGACGGACCCGACGGATTCGGCCTCGACCGCGCAAGACGGGTCGACCGGCGAGCGCGACGCGGACACCGAGGCCCCGGTCGCAGTCTGCGGGGACGGCCAACTCGACGCGGGGGAGTCATGCGACGACGGGAACGAGGACAACGCGGATGGCTGCAGCGCAGGGTGCTGCTCAGCGGAACGATCGCGTGGACGAATCCGTTGCCGACCGGCTTTGGCGTTGGGCTGGACGCGCGGGATGGACGAGCGGTTGCAGCGGTGCAGCAGTATGAGTCGCTCTCCAATGCGATTGCCTTGGGCGTTTAGGTGAAATGAAGTGGGAAAAAGCGGGGATGGAGGAGTACTGCCTCGCTCCGACCAGCCTCGCTCCGACCAGCCTCGATCCGACCAGCCTCGCTCCGACCAGCCTCGATCCGACCAGCCTCGATCCGACCAGCCTCGATCAGGCGAGCCTCGATCCGACGATCGTGCGGGCGAGCCGTAGACCGACGTCTTCGATCCGCAGCGTAGGGTGGCTCTTGCGGCGACAGGAAGCTCGGCACCCGCGCGGACGATCGGCGAAGCCTCCGCCGCGAAACACCCGATAGGGCCCGTAGACCTGCGGATCAAAGACGTCCCAGCACCACTCCCAGGCGTTGCCGATCATGTCGAAGAAGCCCCAAGCGTTCGGCGCGCGCGTCCCGACATCATGGATCTCGTCGCCAGAGTTGCCGAGGTGCCAGGCGATCCTGTCGAGCTCGCCGTAGCGGGGCTCGGTCGAGCCCGCCCGACAGGCATACTCCCACTCCGCCTCCGTCGGCAGGCGATAGCCGTCGGCGTTGCCGTCGACGACAACCTCCTCGGCGTCGACGCCCGCGTGCCCCGAGTAGCACGGGCGCAGCCCCGCAGCCTCGGAGAGGCGGTTGCACAGGCGTACAGAGTCGTTCCAGGAGATCTCCGTCACCGGCGTCTCGGGGCCGGCGGCGGCCTCCGGGACCTCGCCGAGGATCGCCCGCGCGTCCGCACGTGTCAGGTGGACGGACGACAGGAGGAAGGGATCGAGCTCGACCTCCCACGTCCTCTGGGTCCCCTCGTCGCGGAGGAGGATCGACCCCCCCGGGCACCGCAACATCCGCCGAGCGATCGCCTCGATCGTCGCTGGGGTGATCCTGTGGGCGCTCGGGAGAGACACGGGCTGTGTACATACCAGCCCATGGCGCACAGGTGGGCCCCGAAGAGCCCACGACCTCGCCCCCCGCAGCTTACGGCGCGGGGAGCTCAGGCTTCCGCGACCCCAGCCCTTTTAGGGGTTCGTGCAGAACGGTCCGTCAATAACCAGCTCGTTATTGTCCGTGTTGCACTCCTCCTCCATCGCTGTGACCCGGAAGATGACCTGCTCGAGCTCCGCGTTTAGGTGAAATGAAGTGGGAAAAAGCGGGGATGGAGGAGTACTACGGGCGGCAGGAGAGTGCGGAACGAGCGCCGAGCGTTTAGGTGAAATGAAGTGGGAAAAAGCGGGGATGGAGGAGTACTACGGGCGGCAGGAGAGTGCGGAACGAGCGCCGAGGAGCAGTAGGCGGATGTCGCGCGAAGCAGAGCCGGTGAGAGCGGAGCCATTTCAGGGCAAAACACGCCGCGACAGGGACCGAGGCGGCGCCCGAATGCAACTCGCAGGCACGCCGAGACGAGCGCGGTGGGAGGCGACGCGCTCGTACAGGGAGACTCAGGGGGCAGCGGGTGATGCCGAGAACAGCAGCAGTTGTCCGACAGGAGGGGCACGCGGCGGAGGCCGAGCACCGCGGAGCTCGGCCGCAATCTCCCGGGGTGTGGTGACGGCTCGAGTGACACGCACCGGTCCGCTGCGCCGACGAGACGAGAAAGCGGCGGCCCGGCGTGCGCGGTCGGGCTTCGGACGCCGCCGCTTCGTCGCTCGGCCCGTCTGCGGGAGCCGGTGCTCCGGCCGCGGCGACCACCGCGAGGACGAGCGAGGAGACTCCAACAAGTGCCACGCCCAGGTAGTCCCTGCCGACTGCCCTATGGATCCCCCCGACAGCCGAGAGCGTCCCTACCAGATCACACGGGGCCAGAAATCGGCACAGCAAGGGAATCCGACCGGGCCGCGGGCGGACTACCGCTCCCGAGTTCTCGATGCTGCACCCCGACCATGTTCGCGCGCTTCTCCTGTCGTGCCTCGTGGCTGCTGGGTGTGGCGAACTCGCTTACGAGGACTTCGCGGAAGAACGCGCCGACCTGCGTTGCGAGATCCTGGAGACCTGCGACCCCGACGCTGCCTGCTACGACGTGCCCACCGACCTGGGGGACTGTCGTTGGTTCAAGCCGATCAAGGGTCAGGCCTGCCTGGACGCGATGGTCGAAGCTGCGTATCTCGCCGAAGACGATCCGAGCACCTGCGAGGACTGGACGGCTTTCGAGAGCCCGATCGCGCTATGTGACGACGACGAGGTCACCCGCCGGCGTCGGGGCATTGGTTGTTTCTTCGACGGCTTGACCATGGGCCGCCCCTTGCGGGACCGCGGCGTGCCGGTCCTTCCCACGGTCATTGGTCGGAGATCGGTCGCGACCACCCCGAGCCCCGATCAGGTCGCCGCCGGGGGTTGGATCGAGGTCGCGAGACATGAGCACGCTTCGATCGCCACGTTCTCCCGGCTCGCGCTGGACCTCATGCACCTCGGTGCGCCGCTCGAACTCGTGCAGCGCTGCCATGAGGCGGCCCTCGACGAAGCACGCCACGCCCACGCCGCCTTGGGGGTTGCGGTGTCCCTGGGCGCCGAGACGCTACGCTTTGGCGCCCTGCCACCCGTTGCTCACCGCACGGCGTCCCTTCAACAGATCGCCTTCGACGCACTGATCGAGGGCTGCTGGGGAGAGGGGATCGCATCGGCCGTCGCTGGGGTCGCGGCCACACGCTCCTCAGGCCAGGTTCGCCAGGTGCTGCGCACGATCGAAGCCGAGGAGGCCCGCCATGCCGAGCTCGCGTGGGCGACGCTGCGGTGGGTGACCAAGCGCGACCCCAGCTTGCTCGAGCCGTTGATCGCCGAGGCCCGTGGCCACGTGAGCGCACCGCCGAGTCGCGATGCCCTGGAGGAGCCCGCGTTCATCGAGGGTTTCGGCCTGCTGAGCGCCGCCGAAACGGCAAGCATCGAGCAGACGACCCTCACGGGTGTCGTCCTCCCGGTGCTCTACGCAATGAGGGCTCGCGTCATGGCCAGCGCCGCAGCGTGAGCTGTCATCCGCTACTCTCGCGCGGTGGTCAAGATGAACGAGGAGCCTGAGATCTATGGATGAGACCGTGTCAGATACTTTGTGTTTGCGGAGACCCCGCAGCTTCAGATGGGCAGTCGGCCCTCAAAGTGTAGGGCGAGTTGGTTGACGGCTTGAGCCCAGCCTTGGGGCGGACGAGTCCACCGTTTCTCTGCAGCGACGACGGTCGACCACTCTCGTCACCCTCTTCTGCGCCTGTGATGCGTCGACTGGCGAAGCCCTCGAGCAGCGTGAAGGCCTGTTGTTTGGCCTGACACAAGACGACGTTCCGGAGCTTCACGATCGGTACGTCCTCGAGGAGGAAATCGAGCTGACAACGGCTCGCCTCACGTTCTCGGACGGGTTCCTCGACGAGGCGATGGATGCTCTTGCTGACGAGGACGAGAACGAGGACGCGTTTCGTTCGTCGTCGCCGTGGCTGAACTTGTCCGGGGCTTTCCGACTCCGAGTTCGAACGGGGATCACCACTCCATTCATCGGCAGGCGCCACGCGTGGACAGAGGTGAACTCCCTCATTTCACCTAAACGCAGCGACATTCGGTCCGACCAAGCATCCACAAATGAGCCCGAGCAGCGGCAGTGCAACGGGGTCGCCGAGTCAATGTCGAGTGCCCGTCGCCGTCACCGTCGACGGCCGCGACCGCAAGCGTCTCGAGCGGGTGTGCCGCTATCTCCTGCGCCCGCCCTTCGCCCTCGATGCTGTCCAGCGCACCCCCCGACGGGCAGGTTCGCGTGCACTTCAAGAAGCCGAACCGGTTCGGGGCCACCTTCGCTCAGATGACCCCCGACACCTTTCTCGCTCGGCTGTGTGCACTCGTCCCGCCGCCGCGGGCCCACACCGTTTTGTACTACGGCGTGCTCTCGGCCCACCACGCCCTGCGCTCCGCCGTCGTGCCGCGCACTGACGAGCCCGAGCCCAAGCAGCTCTCGCTCTTCATCCCGCGCGGCCAGCTTGAGCTGTCCGCCATCACAAGCTTGCTCCACGCTCAGCTCCGCGATGCCGCCCCTTCCCGCCTGCCGTGGATGAAGCTCATCGCCCGCGTCTTTCGCATCGACATCTCCGTGTGCTCTCGCTGCTGCGGGCCCATGCGCGTCACTCGGGCCGTCACCACTCCGCAGGACATCGCCGCCGAACTCCGCGGTGCTCGCCCGCCGCCTCAAGCCGCTCCGGTCGGACAACTCCGGCTCTTCTCGGCATCGCCCGCCGCCCCCTGAGTCTTCGTCTGCCTGTGCGTCGCTTCGCACCGCGCTCGTCTCGGCGTGCCTGGCTCTTGGCCTTGCTCTATTCGCCGGCTGCTCTGGACATGGCTTTTACCCGAAGTGCCTCCGCTCTCCCCGCCTGAGCTTCGCCCGACACCCCGCTGCTAGTCCCCTGCGCAACAACCCCACCCTCCCGCCGCACTGCCTACTCCTCCCTCCCTCGTTTTTCACACTTCATTTCGCTTAGACGCAGCCCTGGCCGACGGGCCCCTCACTCCACCGGACAGTCCACCGGATCGCACCCGTCCGCGCACAGCCCGGTGCCCATCGCCTCATCGCAAACACCATCGCCGGCCATCGGACACGACTCCTCACAGCTCTCTCCCAGGGGCGTGAGTTCCGGGCATGCCTCGAGCATGGGCTGGCAGCCGAGTTGAGGGAAGACCAAGTGCGTGCGGGTACAGCCTCCGCCGGGGCCGCTTTGGCAGTCATCCCAGTGGGGGTCATCGGCAGGCACAGTCGCCTGGGGGAAGTTGTACGACGAATGCGTGCTGGCACTGTTCCCACAACACCCGTGGTACTGCGCCCACCAGCTGGAGCGGACCATGCCCGGACCGAACACCTCGTAGCGCAGGCTCGCATAGTCCTTTCCCTCGCTCTCGGGCTGCTCGTACGCGCCTGGGATGTTGTAGCGGATTCCTTGCGTGATGCAGAGCGAACGTTCCGAGCTGCCTTGGCACGGCATCGGCAACTCGCACGCCACGTAGCCCTCGGGCTCTTGCTCGGTTTCGCATTGACAGTACTCCGGCGTCTCGTACTCGGGGCGTTCACACGAGATCCCGCACTCTGTGCTGGTGCACTCGACCGGTGGGGGCTCGAACGGCGGAGACTCGGTGTCGGTCTCGGTTTCGCCAGCGCTGGACGAGGGGCTTGTCGCCGCGCCCGTGCTTGCCAACTCGCCCCCCGTCGAGATTCCCGACATCGATGTACTTCCAGCCTCTGTCGCCGGTTCATCGGTGGTGGTGGCAGCGATTTCATCCATCTCGCTGGGGGTCGATCCGCAGCCCACAGCCCACACCAACCCAAACATCCAAGGCTTCATGATTCCCATTCGCATCGAGGCACGACCCAATGATATCGCGTCCGGAGTTGAATCGCGCGCACGCAATCCGCTCCCCCCTCACCTGCGAGGCAGCTCTTCGAGCGCAACGATCAGAAGGCCCACCGCGAGACGAACGCAAGCGGCTCGGCATCAAGACCTGGGTCTCCGTAGTCGACGACATACACCGAGCCGTCCTCGCCGACCGTTGCCGTGCTGGGAACGCCACCCCTCCGCAGGACATCGCCGCCGAGCTCCGCGGTGCTCGCCCGCCGCCTCGAGCCGCTCCGGTCGGACAACTCCGGCTCTTCTCGGCATCGCCCGCCGCCCCCTGAGTCTTCGTCTGCCTGTGGGTCGCTTCGCACCGCGCTCGTCTCGGCGTGCCTGGCTCTTGGCCTTGCTCTATTCGCCGGCTGCTCTGGACATGGCTTTTACCCGAAGTGCCTCCGCTCTCCCCGCCTGAGCTTCGCCCGACACCCCGCTGCTAGTCCCCTGCGCAACAACCCCGCCTTCCCGCCGCACTGCCTACTCCTCCCTCTCTCGTTTTTCACACTTCATTTCGCTTAAACGCACTTCGGGGCGCGCTAGACGACATTTGCGTAGCTGATAGGTTGGGGTCGATGGGTCGACGAGAAATCGGGGTGTGCGTGGTTCTATTGGCCTTCGGTTGCGCGTCGCGAACCGGCTCGCCGACCTCAACGCAAAGGCCGACGTCCGCCACCTCGGCGAACGAAGCTGTCGAGGCGGAAGCGGACGAGGATCAACCGCAGCCGTTGCCCGAGGGCTTCGACCTTGATGCCGCGCTCACCCAGGCCGAGATGATCGGAGCAGCCCTGTATCGCCACGACAAGCTGGTTTGGTGGGGCAGTGATGCCCTGTTCGCCGACCCGGGGTTCCCACGCGGCGTCCCGATGGGCGGGTGGACGGTGGACATCCAAGAAGAAGGCCAAGTTCACTTCTTTTCCCGCTCGGACGAAGGCGTTCGACGGATCGCGACCGTCGAGTGCGAGTCCTCGGGCCCGAAGTCTTGCGTCGTGAAGCTCGTCACCCCACCTGCCGCACCCACGCCCGAGCAGTCGGTCATCCTTCGTGCACGCCGCACGGCCTACGAAAGCCCAAAGTTTGTGCGCAAGACGGAGCGCTACAATGATGTCGTGCTGCGTGGCCAGACCTACGGACACGGAGATAGCTGGCTGGTGTACATGCTAGCGGCATCGCCGGACGCTTACGTCATGATGTTGGGCGGGCACTATCGTTTCATCATCTCCGCGGACGGGAGCGAGGTCGAGAGTGTTCGTGAACTCAGCACGTCGCTCATCGCCATGCCCAAGCAGAAGAACTCCGTCGCGGCGGTCGTGAGCCACGTCTTGGATCCCGTCCCGATCGAGAGCCACGTATGGGCGAGCCTGATGTACGCACAGCCCCTGTTCGTTGCGACGAGCACCGGGATGTACGAGGTCGACGGCGGAAAGATCAGCACCTCGGCGTCCGCGTCCGGCCCGATTTCGCCGCAGTAAGGGGGAATCCGCTCATCGGACCGTGTCGTCGTGTTTGGCGACCTCGTCCCAGCACGCGCGCTCCGCTGCGGCCGAGCGCTCGTCGTCGAGCTCGATGCGGCCTTCGTAGTGCGCGCGCAGTAGGCCGTTGAAGGCGCCGAACACGAGCTCCATCAGCACGGCGGGATCGAGAGGCTTGAGCAGGCCCTGCGCCTGGGCGACGCGGATCATCGCACCGGCGAATTTCTTGAGGTTGTCGTCGACCTTGCGACTCTCCTCGTCGAGGTACGAAGCGTGGTTGTGCAGCTCGATGAACGCGAACGCCCTCGGCTCGGCCTTGGCGAAGCCGAGCAGCTCGTGCCACATCACCCGGAACTGCTCGCGCACGGGGGCCCCCTGGGGGAACGCCTTGAACACGCGCTCGGCGACCGCCGCCTTCCACCCGCGGTACAGCTCGTTGACCAGCGCTTCCTTGCTCGGGAAGTAGTGGTAGATCGTGCCCGCCGCGACCTCGGCCCGCGCGGCGATCTGCGGCACCGCGGTGCCGTGGAAGCCACGCTCGACGAAGCTGTCGAGGGCGGCGCGCACGATCGACTCGCGTCGGTCCGGGCGCGCCGGCGGGCGGCCCCGCTTTGCCTTCGTCGCCAAAATACCGAACGAATATTCAATATTTCCGAAGATCTGGCGAGCTTGCTCATGCTGCTGGGCCTCGGCGCGTGCATCCGCCGTCGTCGCTCGCGCCTCGATTGAGGCACATGCACGCGGTCGAGTGATCTGCATGATCGCGAACGTGACGCCGCGCTAGCACCGACTCGGCGACGTAGACTCGCTCACAGCTCCCGGGCGACCACCCGGGCAACCTCGGCGTGCGCGGCCCGAAGCTCCTCCAACGTCGACATGCTCTCGCTGATGTACGCGGCGATCAAAATGGGCGCGCGACCGGGCGGCACCGCGATCGCCACGTCGTTGACCGCGCCGCGGGCTCCGCTGCCCGTCTTGTCGCCCACGCTCCATGCGGGCGGGAGACCGGCGCGGAGATTGTTCGCGCCCGTCTCGCATGCGCGCAGCCAGCCCAGGAGGCGCTCGCGACCGGCGGGGGAGAGCACCTCGCCGCAGAGCACCGTTCGCATCAGCGTCGCCATGGCGCGGGGCGAGGTCGTGTCGCGGGGGTCGTCGGGCTCGTTGCTATTGAGGTTCGGTTCGTTGCGGTCGAGCCGCGTCACCGTATCGCCCCGCGCTCGCACGAACTGCGTGAGGCCGACCGGACCACCGATGCGCTCGAGCAGCAGGTTGGCCGCCGTGTTGTCGCTGACCGTCACCGCGGCTTCGGCCAGAGGGTCGACACGCATCGATCCTTCATCGACGTGCGCCGCGGTCACCGGCGCATACTCGAGCAGATCGTTCGTGCCATACGCCAGCCGCTCTTGCAGCGATACCGCGCCCTCATCGACCCGCACCAGGATGGCCGCCGCGAGCACCCACTTGAACGTGGAACACATCACGAACCGCTCGTCCGGCCGGTGGACGAGTTCGGCGTTCGTGCCCGTGTCGATGGCGAAGACACCCAGGCGCCCACCGATCCGCCGCTCGATCTCGGAGAACGAAGCCTGCGCGTCGCTCGGGAGCTCGACCGGCGTGCCCACACGGGATGGCGCGCACGCGGTCGAGATCCAACCGAGGCTGCCGAGAAGGAGCTGCCGTCGTGTTCCGGTCAGGGGCATGGTCGAGGGCGGCTGTGCGCGGCCGGAAACGCAAGGCTACACTCTCAGCCGCGCGGCTACGCCTTGGATCAACAGCGTGTCGCGAACCGACTCCTCCTTGAGATGCAGCACCTCACGCCGTTGCGGATCCGCAGAGTATGCCGCGAGGTCTTCTTCGCCTTCGAACCGAAGAATGTGCACTTCGTAGGGGGACTCCGCCGTTCCACCGACCCGAGACGCTGCATCGGGGCGGAGCCGAAGTAGGAGCTCTCCGTTGTGACGATCGAGCAGCGGAAGGACGGTGTCCTCTAAGCGCTCGAAGTCGTGCTCTCGACCCGCGTGAACGTAGACGAGCTGCGTCAGGTAGATCATGGGAAAACCTACCGCGGATCTTCTTCAGATCTTCAGATCTTCGGTTTTCGGTGAGCGTCAGCTGGCTCGGGATCGGGCACCGGAGAACAGGTTCTCGCTCCCCAAGAGGCTGAACGGGGGGAGCTCGATGCGGAGCACGTCAGCGAGGTAGCGCGCCGGCCGATCGAGCACGTCGTGAATGTGGTCGCGCCGCACCGTCCAGTGGGTGATCGGGTTGGCGGGTGTGACCGGCAGCGAAGCGTAGCGGGCACCGTCGAAGCTGAGGCCGAGTGTTGTCGGTTCGCTCTCGTAGTCGCCGGTGATCGTCACCGAGAACGACCGGCCCCTCAGGCGGTCGCGCAACGCCTCGAACACCGAGAGGTAGGCGAATCCGCGGCGTGCGGTGGAGATGGCGTGGTTGACCAAGTCGAGGTAGCGCTCGAAGATCTTGCGGTCGAGCTGGCCGCTGAGCGAGCTGGAAGGGGCGAGAGCTGTTGTTTGCATGGTCCTCGACGGTGGATTCGCCACCACTCCTGGCCATGTCACGCTGCATGAATCTTGCCATCTCAACTTCGTGAAACACGGTGAGGAACCCACCACCGATCGACCAAATTCTCCCGTGTCCGGGAAATTTTGGTCGATCCGGCCCAACCGCCGCGACACTTCGGCACGCACTGTCCTCCGTCGGCCTGGTGGCCGCGATCCGTCGTCGATGGCACCCGGCGTTGCCCAGACCTACGACTACGCGCTTTTTCCGCCGGAGCATCGAATTGCTGGGTGAGGCGTTAGGGGCTGACATGGCCGTCGATCCGCATGCTGTGAAGATATCGAGCCCCTGTCCCACCACGCTCGATCCGAATCGACACAAGGGTGGCAAGAAGTCGTTCTACTGCGGCCACTGCGACAAAGCGGTCCACATTCTGTCGAACATGACCGAGGCCGAAGCCGGGCAGCTGATGTCGAAGACGAAGGGCGACAACATCTGCGTCAGCTATTCGGTCACGCCCGACGGTAAGGTCCGGTTCAAGGCGCCTGCCCCAGTTCAGGCACCGACGATCGTTCCGCTCACCGCTCTGTCTCGCCGCATGGGCAACCGCTCCGCGGTCGTGGCTGCCGTTGGGTTCACGGCCGCGCTGGCTGCCTGCACACCTCACGACAAGGATGGGATTGGCGAGACACCACCGATCGTCGTCGAGGATCGAGAAGAGATGCGCGACGGCAAAATGGAATACGTGCCCGAGGTCCCGGTCGAGCAGCAAGATGAGATCGTCGAAGGCGAGATGGCTCCGCCCGACGAGCCTTGCGAGAAACCCACGGACGACCCGGAGCCACCGGATCAGGAGCCGATAGAGAACGACATGATGGTGGCTGGCTTGATGGCTCCCGAAGCCGAGCCCGTGCCCGTGCCCGAAGAGGCTCACATACGCAGAAAGATGGCGATGCCCGCGATGGTCCCGGACCCCTAAGCTGAGGAGCGAAGGTTCTTCGGTGGAGTGTGAGACGCCGCAGCGTCGAACGCCCCGGTGGTACGCCTCGAGGAAGACCCTACGCCGGAAGATCGAGTCGCCGGCGTAGTCTCCTCGGCGCTACCCCGCCGCGAGCATGTTGCGGAGCACGTACTGCAAGATGCCACCGTGCCGCCGCGGGCGGACGACCCCGCGCCGGACGTCGAGTCGTGCGCGCGGTGCACCGCGACGGGAGCCCGCGGCGTGGGATCGAGCCGCCGTCCACCCCCGCGCTGTCGAGCTGACACGCAGCCGGAGAGATCGTCACGCCACCGAGCGCGAGCGCACCGCATACTCGGGTCGATGCGCGCGGGACCACCGGGAGCTGCGGTCGCCACACCCGCGGGCGTCCGCGCGTGCGCGGGCGCTGCGGAGATCGAGGTGGTGTGGCGGGGCGAGGGTGGTGGACTGACGTTCGCGTTCGGCCACGGCGCCTCGCGTCGCTTCGTGAAGTTCGCGCCGCGCGGCTCGCCCGTCGACCTCGAGCACGAACGCCGACGGCTGCTGTGGGCCTGCCCGTACGTGACCGTGCCGACCGTCGTCGAGCGTGGCGGCGACGAGCAGGGCACCTGGCTCGTCACGCGTGCCCTCGCGGGGGAGAATGCCGTAGCGCCGCGCTGGGTTGCCGACCCTGCGCGCGCAGTCGCAGCGATCGGCGCGGGCCTGCGCGCGTTCCATGATGCGCTCCCGGTGGCCGGTTGTCCGTTCTCGTGGTCGGTCGAGGCACGACTCGACGACGGCGATCGCCGTGTGGGACGCGGCGAGCTGCGGCCCGAGCGATGGCACGCGGAGCACCGAGACCTCGACGTGGGCGCGGCGCTGGCCGTGCTCGCGGAGCCGCCCGCCGTCGACCGCATGGTGGTCTGTCACGGAGACGCCTGTGCGCCCAACACGTTGATCGGCGACGATGGCGGTTGCGCCGGCCATGTCGATCTCGGCGGCCTCGGCGTGGCGGACCGCTGGGCCGACCTCGCGATCGCAACGTGGAGCGCGGGTTGGAACTACGGCGCGGGCTGGGAGCGCGCGCTGCTCGACGCCTACGGGGTCGCGCCGGACGAGCTGCGCACCCGGTACTACCGACTGCTCTACGACCTGAGCGCGTGAGCCGTCGGCGCTCGCACGAGGCCCGCCCGAGGGCTCAGCGCGGCGTCCGAGGGCTTCGACGAGATCGCGGCTCTCGCTGCTGCGGGCCCATGCGCGTCACTCGGGCCGTCACCACTCCGCAGGACATCGCCGCCGAACTCCGCGGTGCTCGCCCGCCGCCTCAAGCCGCTCCGGTCGGACAACTCCGGCTCTTCTCGGCATCGCCCGCCGCCCCCTGAGTCTTCGTCTGCCTGTGCGTCGCTTCGCACCGCGCTCGTCTCGGCGTGCCTGGCTCTTGGCCTTGCTCTATTCGCCGGCTGCTCTGGACATGGCTTTTACCCGAAGTGCCTCCGCTCTCCCCGCCTGAGCTTCGCCCGACACCCCGCTGCTAGTCCACTGCGCAACAACCCCGCCTTCCCGCCGCACTGCCTACTCCTCCCTCCCTCGTTTTTCACACTTCATTTCGCATAAACGCTACTCGCCGGGCTCGAACTCCAACGGGTACTCGACCTGCACACTGCCACCCGCCTCGGGAGGGTCGAACATGAGTTCGTACATCGCGTCCTCCAGACAGCTGCGCATCCCCTCGTCTTTGATCCCGGCGCTTTCTCCCAGACTGACCTCCTCGACGACCCCACCGAGCTCCTCGTCCGCGACGATCGAGAACTTCATGATCACCGTGCCGCTGTAGCCCGGGTTGTCGACGAGCAGGCGATTGAAGCAGTGGCGCGCTCCGGGGATCATGTCCTCCTCGAGTCGGGCTTGGATGTAGTCGGGGTCGAGTTCGTCGCCGTCGATCCGAGCTCTCCACCGGTCTGCGTCTGTGTCTGCGTCTGCCGCGGGCAGAGCTTGCTCGTGGGCTTCGCCGTCGCCGTTGTCGTCGTCGGATCTGCGCTTTGTCGCGCGTGCCTCACGGATCGCATTGCGTAGCGCATCTCGCTTCGCGCGGGCCTTCTGACCAGGGTCGCTCCTCGCGGACGCCGATGGAGCCTGCGCCGTCGGTGCGTCGTCGGTGCCGGTGCGCGTTGGGCGTGCTGGCAACGCGCTGGCGCTGGGCTCTCCGCCGCGGACAGGGGGCGGCTGGGGTTCGGACCGCCCGAGCCACCGCGCCAGCCCGAGCGGGAGGGCGATGGCGACCAAGCCCAGGACGATCGTGGTGGCGTTCTTCGAGGCGTTCTTCATGGCTCGCGTGGCCTGGTGAGGCGTCGGACTCGGAGCTTCGTGTGGTTGCGACGCGGTTTTGTTTCAAGCCGCCCACGGCTTGCTGACCTACGGCATGCGGTGTTCGGGGAAGGAGACCGAGAGCGATGGTGCGGGGTCCACGGTGAGCGAGACTCTTCGCGAGTCTCCCGGTCCCGAACCTTTCGAACGGCTGGCATCGAGTGAGGCTGCAGCTCGTACGAGACGCCAGCGGCGGATACGACCTACGGGTCGAGGATGGTTCGAAGACCACCACGAAGACCACCACAGTGTACCCGCTCGAGAACTTCCAACCACCTGGGGGCCAGGTCAGCACCAACGTCGGTCCTTGGTCCGACGTCGACGCGGCCCCGTCTCCGGGGTGCTCCTACGACCTCGACAACCTGGTGCTGCGAGCCGCTCCCGCAGGCAGCCCGTAGTCGACGACGGCATCTCAGGCGGCGGGCTCGAAGAAGACCGCCGCTCCCTCATGGACCGTCGAGGCGGCTCGGTCCGTCGCGGCCGAGCGAATGGTGAGGCTGAACCGGGCGAGCATTCACGTCTCCGCGCGGTGGGCAGGTCACGGATCTCGACGAAGGCTTCACGGACCGGCTCCTCCCTCCCTCGTTTTTCACACTTCATTTCGCTTAAACGCCCCCACCCCACCCCACCCCACCCCACCCCACCCGAGGCCGACGTTCGCCGACGCTCGGGGGGCGGAGTTCTGAAGAGCGCGAGCTGCATCGCCCTCCTACCCTGCCACGGGCGATCGCGGGTTAAAACCGAAATCGACCTGTCCCAAAAAGCCAGGGAGTCACACGTTGTGTAATTTTCTGTGACTGTATTGCTGCCCGTGTGAGGTCCCGCGATCGATTTCGATCATCGAGGGCGACGCATCGATTTTCCCGATCGTCAATCGAGCCGGAGATGCTCAGGTCGTAGCGGACGCGGCGGCGCGCTGGACGGCCTCGGTCCCGGCGTTGCAGGCCGAGGTAGAGCTGTGCATCTCGCTACCGATGATCTCGGGACGGCCGGCTTCGAGTGCGAGCACAGGCTGCTCGCGGACTGGTCGGTATCCGGGAATGCCTATTCGTCTTCAAGGACTACTTCGCAGCCTGAGAAGTAGTAGGCGCCGAATGCGCAGCCCGGCCCGTCGGGAGTGTTCCCTTCCGTGTAGCACCCCCGCAGGAATCCTTCGACCGTCTCGTCACATTGGCCGTCGATGACTTCACGTAGCCATCCGTCGACGACTTCAGGATCGATGTCCTTGCAGGCTTCGACGTTTGAGGGGAATCCCCTGACTGTGCTGACAGGATGCGCGGTGGTGCCCGGGGGGGCCGGCGGAGGTTTTCTCCACTGGCAAAAGGGCGCTTGGGGTCCTAGCTCGCCCGGATATGGGTCATCGATGTAGGTCTCCTCATCGGGTGGATCTTGTTGGCATCCAAGAGAGAGTGCGATGGAGAGTAGGCAGTGCCTAACGCTGGTGTTCGTCATTGGGTTTGTAGACATGTCGCTGTCTCTGGCGAGCAGACTAGGCCTGGGTGGCCGGTCTGGCATTCGCTGTCGTTGCTGCATCCCGTGAAGCTGAATCCGGGTGTTCGTGGCACCTGTTTTGATGGGGCGGTGAATTGCCAGCGCTCTCCCTGTGTCTCTCCGGGGGCAAGGAGGAGGTCCCACTCGATTGTTGGGGCTATTCCTGCGCCCAATGGCGCCATGATCCCGCGTGTCGTTGTCCCTGGATAGAAAGCGGTGTCGTGCTGCAGGCCGACGGCATGCCCCACCTCATGCGCAAGTGTCAGCCCTGTTCGGCCCGATGATCCGTTGACTGTGCTTGCGCCTGTAAGAGATGAGTCGTCTTCACCGAGCGATACCGTCAGTCCGTTTACGATCACCTGGTCTGGTGTGATGCCCTCTCTGTCGGTGATAACTGTCGCGATCGGATGCGTAGCCGCCTTCAATCAGATAGTCGACGGTGGCGCCCGGAGGACGACCCTCCCAGCATGTGCTCCCACGAGACCCCGCTTGGCGCGACTGCCACCTGGCGCTGCCGCCCCCGCGTCACCAGCACGAGGCCCCACGTGAGGCCCGTGAGCGCCAGCGTGCCGCCGACCGCCAGGCTGATGTTGCCGGCCAGCGCGATCCGCTGCGCGCGGGTCTCCTGCGCAGCTGCGCGGGCCTGCACGGGCTCGTCCTGGGCCTCGCGGTTGCGTGACGCGGCGAGGATGGCCGTCACCGCGCCAGCGGCGACGCCGGCACTCCCGACGCCCAGCGGCACCCACGGCGCCGTCCTTCGTCTGGGCGGTCCGTCTCGCTGGGACGCAGGGGGTGTGGTGTCGATGCTCTCCATGCTTTCGATGATCGGCGGCGGAGGCTGGGGGGCGTCCTCGGACTCCGCACGCTCGCGCAAGCGACCGATACGGGCGGCCACGGCGTCGGCGTCGGCGGCCTCGGGCGCGAGGTCGAGGTAACGCTCGTACGCTGCGATGGCGCGGTCGAGTTGCCCCGCGCTCTCATGCGCCCGGGCGAGGTTGTAGAACAACGTGGGGTCTGGGTACGACTCCGCCAAGCGGAGCAGGATCTCCGCCGCTTCTTCGTACCGGCCGTCGCGATAGTAGCCTTCGGCACGGTCGAACTCTGCCGCGGGGTCCTCAGTGGCCTCTCGCGAGGGGCCCTCTGCGCGCGCCGTCACGGACGGTGTCGCCGCGGCGAGGCCGACGAAGAGACCCACGATCTGGCGAGCGTGTGAGGACAAGCCAGTGCCAGGATACCACTTCGACGGCCGGCGAACCCAGACGGTGGGCGTTACAGATAGTCGGCATCGGCCAGTCGGGTTTCGCGCCTGTTCCGTACGTGGTGCGGGCTTTGGAGGAGGAGCAAAAACATTTTCGCTCGCCGAAATCCGATCGGCCCAGCCGCGACTCCTGGTGGGTGTGCGAACTAAACTGTTCATCGCAACCACTCTCGTCACCCTCTTCTGCGCCTGTGATGCGTCGACTGGCGAAGCTCTCGAGCAGCGTGAAGGCCTGTTGTTTGGCCTGACACAAGACGACGTTCAGGAGCTTCACGATCGGTACGTCCCCGAGGAGGAAATCGAGCTGACAACGGCTCGCCTCACGGCACCCTTCGACTGCGCGCTCTACGATGATCTGTGCGACCAGGTGTCTCGCGAGGATGCCATCGCCTTCACGGCCGAACTCGTCGATCTCGGTCTTGCCGGAGCCACCGAGGAGGAGATCGAGGAGTTCTCGGATGGGTTCCTCGACGAGGCGATGGATGCTCTTGCTGACGAGGACGAAAAGGAGGACGAGGACGTGTTTCGTTCGTCGTCGCCGTGGGTGAACATCTTGTCCGGGGGTACCCGACTCCGAGTTCGAACGGGGATCACCACCCCATTCATCGGCAGGCGCCACGCGTGGACCGAGGTGAACTCCCATTCGCTCTACAACGGTAGCTGGCGGCGCGAGCGGGCAACCATCTTGTGTGCGACCCCCGGCACGAGTACGCAGGCGTACGAGGTGTGCGGAGGAGGGTCCCCGTGCTCAAGCGGGGTATTCGAGAGCCTCGACGATCACAGCTGCGGGATCAACGTTAGCACTTGGAAACACGAGACCACGCACGATCGAAGATCTGGGAGCGAGTACCCCGGCGGTTTCTACAGCCGATACAGGCTCACGTCCCGAGGCTCGGGGAGCATGGTGTTGCCGAATGGGATCCAGACCGTCGGGACTGGGCTCGAGCACGTTCGGATCTATTAAACGGCGACTCGCGCTCGAGGATCGGCGCCACAGCAGAAGCGACCCGCGACCTGGGTCGCTTCGTCAAGGCCGAGGTGGTCGTCTTTTTGGGTGAGTCGCTTTCACACCGCGCTCCCCCTAAAATGCCTCGGCTCTCACCGGCTCCGCTTCACTCGACACCCGCCTGCAGCTCCACGGCGCTCCTGCTGCTCTCTCCGGCCGCCCGCCGTTCATTTCACCTAACTAAACGCGAGCCTCCACGATCGCGCTCCGGGCCTTCGCGAGCCTCGCGACGATCGTCCTGCCTGCACTGCTGATGCGGGAAGCGCGGGACAGCGTCGAGGAGAGCTGCGAGCAGCTCGCCGTGCAAGCGTGGCAGCTTGAGCAGCTTGAGCAGCTGGTTCCCGAACGCGGGGCCTGAGCGAGACTCAGCCGCGGTCGTGGTCGAGCACCGCGCGAACCTTGGAGGACAGCGAGCGGGCCGAGAACGGCTTGTTGAGGAAGTGCGTCCCCTCGGCGAGCGCCCCGTGATGCGCGAGGTAGCTGCCGGTGTAGCCGGACATGAACAAGATCGACAGCCCAGGGTCGCGCTCGCGGAGCCGCTTGACCAGCTCGGTGCCTCCGAGCTTGGGCATGACGACGTCGGTCACCACGAGATCGAAGGCGCCCGCCTCTCGCTCGTAGACCGAGAGCGCCTGCGCCCCGTCTTCGGCGATGGAGACCCGGTACCCGGCGTTCTGCAGGATGCGCTCCGCGGCCGCGCGAACCGATGGTTCGTCCTCGACCAGCAGGACTCGCTCGCTCCCGGTCGCCAGGGGCTCCGACGGCGGTGCCGCGACCTCCTCGACCGTCGCATCGACCCGAGGAAGATCGACGAACATCGTCGTGCCCTTCCCGGGCTCGGACTCGGCCCAGATGAAGCCGCCGCTCTGCCGAATGACGCCGTACGCCATCGCGAGACCCAGCCCCGTGCCTTGTCCGGTCTCCTTGGTGGTGAAGAAGGGCTCGAAGATCTGACGGGCGACCTCTTCGGTCATGCCGTGCCCCGTGTCGCTCACCGTCATTCGAACGTAGCGACCGGGCATTCCCGACGGGTGCATGCGGCCGGAGTGTTCCTCCAGCTCGAAGTTCTCGGTCGCAATCACGAGCTTTCCACCCCCAGGCATGGCGTCGCGGGCGTTGACGGCCAAGTTCATCAAGACCTGCTCGAGTTGGCCGGGATCGACGAGCGCAGCCCCGAGGTTGGGGGACAATCGCAGCTTCAGCTCGACGTTGGTGGAGAAGACCCGCCGAACCATCCGCTCTACGCCCTCGATGACTTCGTTGGCGTCGACCACCCGGCGCTCCATCGGCTGCCGCTTGCTGAACGCCAGGAGCTGCCCGGTGAGCGAGGACGCGCGGTGCCCGGCTTCGATGATCTGCGCCAGATCGTCACCAATCGGATCGTCTTCGGCGATCTGTTCGCGCGCGAGGTCTGCGTAGGTGAGGACGACGGTGATCAGATTGTTGAAGTCGTGAGCGATGCCCCCTGCGAGCCTACCGACGGCTTCGAGACGGCGCGCCGCGAACAGCTGTTGTTCGGCGTTGCGGTGGGCGGCACGACTGCGGAGTGTTCCGATTCCGTAAGCCAGATCGAGCGCGATCTCGTCGAGGACGCCACGCTCCACGTCCCCGAGCTCGGCGTGTGGACCGAGCTGGATGTGCAGCTGCCCTACGCGGTCCTCGTCGATCTCCAGCGCGAACGTGAGTGCAGTACTCGTCGGCTCCGCGTCCCGCCCGTTGGCGCGCGCGACCTCGTGGCTGTGTCCAGTCTCCGCGAGGAGTTCGATCCAAGCTGCGTCGTACTCTCCGACGTCCACGACCAGGCGGCACACGTCGTCGAGGTATTTCTGCTCGTCCCGTGCCCGGGTGAGGGTCTGGTTGCTGCCGCTGAGTGTCCGCAGCGCTCGCATCGTGCGGTGCAACCCCTCTTCGGCCCGCTTCCGCTCCGAGATGTCGATCGACAAGATCACCAGGCCCTCGGGGACAGGTTCGATGCGGAGCTCGAAGCAGCCCAACGACCCGTCGGCGAACTGGAACTCGTTCTCCAAGGTGGCGGGCTCGCGGCGCTCCATCGACTCTCGGAGCGTCGCGAACAGCGACGTCCCCTCGATGCCCGGATAACACTCCATCATCGTCCGACCGAGCAGCGCCTCGCGGGTGGTCTGCCCCTGCCGCGCGACGGCATCGTTGACATAGAGGTAACGGAAGTCGGGCGAGATGACCTGGCATCCCTCGAGCAAACAACCCAGAACCCGTGCGGGTAGCTCAGCGGACGCGGCCCCCAAATCCGTCATGCCGTTCACTCCCAACTCATTAAGGTAACATGGCGGACCGAGCGCGATGCGGCCCAGATGGAGTCGGATCGGGAACGTCATTCGCGACGTTCGACGTTCTCCCCGACTGCTGGTTGTTCAGCTGACGGCGGCCGTCACGCTCGGGTGCGAGACGTACGGCTGTTTCGCTCGCTCACCGTCGCTCGCCCGAGCGCGAGTCGGAGGCCAGCCAGCACGAGCAGCGTTGCCGCATCGAGACCGACGACCGAGGCGGGCGCATACCAGTCCGAGAGGTCGATGCGCCCGCGTGGGGTGACCCGGCAGGTGAGCGGACCGTCCCGTGTCCACGCTGCGCCTGCGGCCCTTCACGAGGTCTGCCCGGTCGTCGAACTCGGTTCGAAGAGGAGCGCGGCCTGAGCGTCACTGAGCCCAGAGGCGGAGATCCGGAGCTCTCGGAACTCCATGCCCTCGAGGGACTTCCCGCCTACGAGCAGATCCACCGGTCGTCCTCCGACCGGGGGAAGGGTCCCTGCGGCGAGCAGCGCCGCAGCCGTGGCCATGGGCGTGTGGATCGCGACGTGGCCATCGCGGTCGACCGCAGCGTGGTGTGACTCGAACGGGTGGCTGCGATACACAACCCCGCTGGAGACCGATTGCGTCGATCGGATGCTCACCTCGTCGAGGTACTTGCCGTTGATCGCGATGCGCTTCTCCTCCGGGGGCATCACCATCGCCTGGACCCTGTCCGGGAGGGCCATCTCGCAGGATAAACGCACGGATCCGTCCGGGCCCGTGTCGAAGGACCACTGTGCGACGAGACGAGGCTCGAGTACGAGGTCGAGCGCGTCCCATCGCTGCACGAGGACCGCGAACGCCTCGCTGTCCTCCGGGCGCGCCTTCTTGCTGGATGCAGCACGCTGGAGGTCTCGCCACGGTTTGGTGTTGGGCCGCTCCCAGAGCTTCGAAGCGCGGACCTTGGCGTTCCAGAACTCGACCGCCAGCTCCAACGCTTTGCGGGTCTCCTCGGGCGATGGCTGGGGCCCGAGGTGATCGAGGAGGGGGGCTGCCACCTCCAGCACGCGTTCGTGCAGTGGTCGGTCGGGGAGTCGGACGGTCGTCCAGGAGTGCGGGGCCCGGCGGGCGCGTTTGTTCGTGGTCGCCATCTCGCTCGCAGGTCTCGGGATATGCGATGGGGAGGCGAGTGACAAGGGGGCTCGAGGTTCTTGGTCGTGAGGCTGATCTGGATCTGGCGGGCTTCAGGACGCGTTCCAGCGCTCGAGCCACGGCATGTGCTTCTCCCAGAAGCTGCGCGTGGCCAGGGGGTGCGCGGCTCGAGACGTCTCCCCGAACTCGACGGCGAGGCTGTAGTCCTCCAGCGCCAGCGCGATCTCAAGCTGGGGTGAATGACGTGTCCATGACGCTTCTCGACGTAGTTGCAGACATCGCTCGGTACGATGCTGGCCACACGATCTACGCTGTGGAGCCGTGGAGCCTCAGTTCGGTGGCGGTCGTAGCCGAGGAGCCGGCGGACGGTTCGCTTCCTGTAGATGCACTTGCATGCGGTGCCGACTACTTCCTTGAGGTAGACCTTTCCACCGGGTTCAGCGAAGGGTGGGTGCTGTCACGTGACACAGCGCCGGATGATCTCGCGTCACTTTCGCCTCCGGTCTCAGACCGAGCATCGTCGACCGCACGACCGGTGAGTTCATCGAAGTCGAACTCTGCGTCGCCACGATGGGCCGCGAAGGCGAGCCAGCAGCGCCGCCGCGGGGCGGTGAAGTCGGGGATGGCGTCGCAGTTTCGGGGAAACTCGATGTGCTAGGCTCTCTCCTTGGTGTGTCCTGACGAAGGCTGGAGGCGGCGCGCGGTAGCGCGTCGGGTCCGGCTTTCTTGCTGGACGATTCCAGGGGGTGAGAGTCCCCTCCCGGTAGGCGTCGGAGCGCCGGGTAGCAGGTCCCAGGCGCCAGGAGAGATCCTGGTGTCCCACGCGGGATGTCAAAAGCCCAGACGTCGGCGAAGCCGGGGCGATGGGAAGCAAGCACGCGGGCCGCAACATGAAGTGAAGCCTGCAGCCTCGACAGAGAAACAATCCGGGAGCCGAGCCGATCATGTCGCGGTGAAGGCCATGCTCAGCGCACGAGTTCCGAAGCGTGTGTTGAGTTCCGGCGGGGTATGGGGCGTGGCACGCGTGCAAGGAATCGTTGGGAACAGGAGAGGCCCGTCTGGTCTGCCGTCGTCGCGGCAAGGCGGTTCGTATAAGCCGAAGGCGAAAGCGAACGCTGACCAGCGGGAGTCCGAGGGGGTCGTAGTACCGGTATGAACGGCGCGCAACACAACGCGTCGTCAGGGAAGGACCCCTGCGAGAGGAGTGTCGGAAGCGAAGGCACGTTCAAGGGCATGACCGGAGAAAACCGGTCCAACAACCCCCGGGGTCAACGGACACCGGACGACCCTTTTGGTCGGGGACGCCACCTTCAACGCCGACTGTGGACCGCAGCCAAGCGGTCTCCGGAGCGCCGTTTTCACGCCTTGTACGACCGTATCCACAGGAGTGACGTCCTGTTGGAAGCGTGGAAACGAGTGCGGCGCAACAAGGGCGCGGCGGGTGTCGATGGTCAGACGCTCGCTGAGATCGAGCAGCAAGGGGTGGAGGCATTTCTGGAGAGCCTTCAGTCGGCGCTGCGCGATGGGACGTACAAGCCGGCGGCGGTGAAGCGGCAGTACATTCCAAAGGCCGATGGAAAGCAGCGACCGTTGGGGATTCCGACGGTCCGAGACCGAGTGGTTCAGATGGCGACGAAGCTGGTGATGGAGCCGATCTTCGAGGCGAACTTTCGTCCGTGTTCGTTCGGGTTCAGGC
>CAWCWO010000021.1:0-75752 GCA_963799255.1 uncultured Pseudomonadota bacterium
TCCACCTGGACCTCATCGTGAAGGGCCTGGGCCAGAGCGTCCGGGTGGTCGAAGACGCGCGCAAGCTGCTGATCGAGCTCGCCCGCGACCTCGCCACGTTGAACCGCTGACGAAGTCACGTTGCCATTGCACGACCTGGGCCCCTGTAGGACACCCAGGAGGTGAAGACGTTCGCCAACGGTCGCTCGATCCTTCACAAGGGCGACAACTTGACGCACACGGCCGCGCCGCCCGACGTCTGCAAGACGCCGAGCCCGGCCGGGCCAGTGCCCATCCCCTATGTCAACGTGGCGATGGACAGCAGCCTGGCCAGCGGCACCAAGAAGGTGAAGGTCGAGGGCAAGATGGCGGCCCACGAGAAGGCCAACATCTCCACGAGCATGGGTGACGAGCCCGGGACCGCAGGAGGTCTCATCTCCTCCAAGTTCAAGGGCAAGCTCACCTGGGACCAGCAGCCCGACCGTGAAGCTCGAGGGCAAGGGTGCGGTCCGGTTCATGGACGTCACCCAGCACAACGGGAACTCGTTCAACTCGGCCTTCATCGCGCTGGGCAGCCCAGGGCTGGCCTATGCCGACGACTTCGAGGGGCAGCGCGAGGTTCTTGCGGAAAGGACCCCAACACCCATCGCGTGCTGACCAGCAGGACAGCATCGACATCTGCACGGCGATCATCGCGACCTTCGGACCCATGTCAGGGGGCTGTCGAATCGCGTCGCCAAGGAGCAGGGGATCTTGGGTGGATTCATGGTCGGCGTCATGGTGTGCAAGTGTGGGCAGTCCCACGCGGCGCGCTCGGGTTCGACGGGCAACGGCTCGGCATTCGACGAGATTGCGGGACAGCACGCCGACAACGTGGTGCCGGGACCGCCCGCCACGGCCACCACGCTTGCCCTCGCCAACCCCGTCGGGGACCGCGAGCCGGAAGCGCGCGGGGTGGTTCTCACGCGCCGTCGCTTCGAAGACCGGCCGCCTCAGCGACGGTCCCGGTCGGACCCCCGGCTACAACACCCCCGGGACTTGCGCAGGACCGAGCTGCTCGCCTGCGGTCACGCCCCGGCAGAGCTGACGGAGATGTTCTACAACTCGCCCAAGAAGCGTGACTGGAGCGCCTCGTACTGGGTGCAGCGGGTCGATTGCCACGACGCCGCTTCGGGTAGCCCACAGTGGCAGCAGCGGATGGCGATGAACCTCGACGCGAGGCGACGGATCCTGACGCACTACGAGGCGGGCGGAGACCACACGGGCGCCCCGGGCGTGGCTTCGTGCCAGACCTGCCAGGAGTTGCTGTATCTTGCGACCTGCGATGTCGACGATTGGAGTTGCTGAGTGAGCTGGTCGGACGTCGATGCCTATGTCGCAGCGCGAGCGCCGAAGGACCACGCCGCGTTTCGAGGAGTTGCGGAGCCGGACCTCGACGCTTTCGAGCAGGAGACGGGGCGGCTCCTCCCGCGCGAGTATCGAGCGTTCCTCCTCGGCTGTGGCGCGACCGCGGGCGACCTTCACCCGCTGGGAGCTTTCTGGGCCCATGACTTCTACCTGCTCGCGGCCGAACCGCCCGACGAGGACTTCCTCGAAGCCGGCCTGCTCCGCGTAGGCCTGTTCACCGACGCGTCGGCGCTGACGCCCAGCGACCTCTACCTCGACGTCAGCGAGGGCGAGTGTGACGACGCCATGCTCTTCGACTACGAGCAAGACCAGCTGTTCGACCGCCAGTGGCTGCGACCACGCGGGCTCTCGTTTCTCGACACCGTCTCGGCCGGGTTCTTTCAGCTGTTTCAGCTCGGGACCCACGAGCTCGAGACCCGTCTCGGTCTCGACGTCGCAACGGCCGACCGTGTCGAGGCCAAGGCCAGCATCGACGCGGTGCTTTGCAAACTGGGATTCGAAGCGGTCCTGCCTGCGAGCGAGCGACTGAGCACGCACGCGAGCCCCGACGTCTCGGCGCTCGTCGAAGCGAGAACGTCTGCCTCACATGTGTTCGTGGACCTCGGCAGCGATGACCGCCGCGCGTTGGGCCGCGCGACCGAGGTTCTGCTCGACCACGTGCCCGGGCTGTTCCGTCTGGAGCTGCGCCAGCCCCTGTTCGAGACCGCCTGAGGACGCTCAGCGGCGGACGATGCAGCCACCCACGGCACCGCCATCCGAGGACGCGTAGGCCAGCGCGCTGGCGACCTTGGGCCCACGCCGTGGGTCGAGGGCGCAGACGGCCTGCACGAACGCGACCGCTCCCGCGGCAGCGCCCACGTCTCCGAAGGCCATCGTGAAGGGCCTGGGCCAGAGCGTCCGGGTGGTCGAAGACTCGGGCAAGCTGCTGATCGAGCTCGCCCGCGACCTCGCCACGTTGAACCGCTGACGAAGTCACGTTGCCATTGCACGACCTGGGCCCCTGTAGGACACCCAGGAGGTGAAGACGTTCGCCAACGGTCGCTCGATCCTTCACAAGGGCGACAACTTGACGCACACGGCCGCGCCGCCCGACGTCTGCAAGACGCCGAGCCCGGCCGGGCCAGTGCCCATCCCCTATGTCAACGTGGCGATGGACAGCAGCCTGGCCAGCGGCACCAAGAAGGTGAAGGTCGAGGGCAAGATGGCGGCCCACGAGAAGGCCAACATCTCCACGAGCATGGGTGACGAGCCCGGGACCGCAGGAGGTCTCATCTCCTCCAAGTTCAAGGGCAAGCTCACCTGGGCAACCAGCAGCCCGACCGTGAAGCTCGAGGGCAAGGGTGCGGTCCGGTTCATGGACGTCACCCAGCACAACGGGAACTCGTTCAACTCGGCCTTCATCGCGCTGGGCAGCCCAGGGCTGGCCTATGCCGACGACTTCGAGGGGCAGTGCGAGGTCTGCGGCAAGGACCCCAACACCCATCGCGTCCTCACCAAGCAGGACAGCATCGACATCTGCACGGCGATCATCGCCGACCTTCGGACCCGATGTCAGGGGCTGTCGAATCGCGTCGCCAAGGAGCAGGGGCTCTTGGGCGGATTCATGGTCGGGGTCATGGTGTGCAAGTGCGGGCAGTCCCACGCGGCGCGCTCGGGATCGACGGGCAACGGCTCGGCATTCGACGAGATCGCGGGACAGCACGCCGACAACGTGGTGCCGGGACCGCCCGCCACGGCCACCACGCTTGCCCTCGCCAACCCCGTCGGGGACCGCGAGTTGGAGCGTGCGGCGGTCATGCGCCGTCGCTTCGAAGACCTCGGCCGCCTCAGCGACGGTCCTGGTCGGACCCCCGGCTACAACACCCCCGGGACTTGCGCAGGACCGAAGCTGCTCGCCTGCGGTCACGCCCCGGCCGAGCTGACGGAGATGTTCTACAACTCGCCCAAGAAGCGTGACTGGAGCGCCTCGTACTGGGTGCAGCGGGTCGATCGCCACGACGCCGCGTCGGGTAGCCCACAGTGGCAGCAGCGGATGGCGATGAACCTCGACGCGAGGCGACGGATCCTGACGTACTACGAGGCGGGCGGAGACCACACGGGCGCCCCGGGCGTGGCTTCGTGCCAGACCTGCCAGGAGTTGCTGTATCTTGCGACCTGCGATGTCGACGATTGGAGTTGCTGAGTGAGCTGGTCGGACGTCGATGCCTATGTCGCAGCGCGAGCGCCGAAGGACCACGCCGCGTTTCGAGGAGTTGCGGAGCCGGACCTCGACGCTTTCGAGCAGGAGACGGGGCGGCTCCTCCCGCGCGAGTATCGAGCGTTCCTCCTCGGCTGTGGCGCGACCGCGGGCGACCTTCACCCGCTGGGAGCTTTCTGGGCCCATGACTTCTACCTGCTCGCGGCCGAACCGCCCGACGAGGACTTCCTCGAAGCCGGCCTGCTCCGCGTAGGCCTGTTCACCGACGCGTCGGCGCTGACGCCCAGCGACCTCTACCTCGACGTCAGCGAGGGCGAGTGTGACGACGCCATGCTCTTTGACTACGAGCAAGACCAGCTGTTCGACCGCCAGTGGCTGCGACCACGCGGGCTCTCGTTTCTCGACACCGTCTCGGCCGGGTTCTTTCAGCTGTTTCAGCTCGGGACCCACGAGCTCGAGACCCGTCTCGGTCTCGACGTCGCAACGGCCGACCGTGTCGAGGCCAAGGCCAGCATCGACGCGGTGCTTTGCAAACTGGGATTCGAAGCGGTCCTGCCTGCGAGCGAGCGACTGAGCACGCACGCGAGCCCCGACGTCTCGGCGCTCGTCGAAGCGAGAACGTCTGCCTCACATGTGTTCGTGGACCTCGGCAGCGATGACCGCCGCGCGTTGGGCCGCGCGACCGAGGTTCTGCTCGACCACGTGCCCGGGCTGTTCCGTCTGGAGCTGCGCCAGCCCCTGTTCGAGACCGCCTGAGGACGCTCAGCGGCGGACGATGCAGCCACCCACGGCACCGCCATCCGAGGACGCGTAGGCCAGCGCGCTGGCGACCTTGGGCCCACGCCGTGGGTCGAGGGCGCAGACGGCCTGCACGAACGCGACCGCTCCCGCGGCAGCGCCCACGTCTCCGAAGGCGTTGCCGACGGTGTGGTTCCGCAGCGGCTCCGGCATCAGGCCGACGTTGCGCAGGTAGGCGTTGGAGAACTCCATCCCGTAGAAGCCCTCGCAGCTCACCCCGTTCATCACCGCGCCGACGCGCCCGGGATGGCTCGCTCGCAGAGCGCGGAACACCTCCGACAGGCCGAGGGCGGTGCTGGGCTCGGGGACGGTGATCGGGCGGGGCTCCTTCGCCTTGGCGATGGCGAGGATCTCGCCCTTGCTGCGGGCGTGCGGGAGCTGGTGCGGGTGGACGAGCAGGGCAAAGGCTGCAGCCTCGCCGAAGACGTTGCCGTCGAGGTTGACCTTGGAGATCAGCCGGTTCGTCCGCGACATGTCCTTCAAGGTTGCGACATCGACCAGAGAGTCGGTGCCGCCGACGAGCACGGCGGGGGCGCGGTTCGTGGCCAGCAGCGCGACCGCCGACTCGAGCGCCTCGAAGAAGCCCGCCCGGCCCTGGGCTGCGCTGAGCTTGTCGGGGAACTGAAGCTCGACGGGATGATCGGCGAGTCCCCGCCGAAGACCGCCGACGAGCGCGAGCGCATCCAGGTCACCGCCCGCGGTGGGCTCGGGCGCCGCGAGCAAGCAGGGCACGGGCGCACAGAAGGCGTCCGCAGCGAAGGGCGACAGGGCGTCGCGGATCGCCGCGACGCCGAGGGCGACGGCGCGATCGAGGCGAGTGTCTCCGAGCGATGGGTTGTCGAGCTTGGATGCAGAGACCGGCTCGGCCGCGAGATCGAGCACGGGCTCGACGAACACGAACCGGTTGACGCCCGCCCCGACCGCGGCCAACGCAGCGTCGACGCGGAGGCCCATGGGACACGCGAGCCCGAGCGCGGCGACCCGGGCAGCGACGGCGGCCTTGCTCATGGGTCGGCCTCCCAAGACTCAAGCTCTCGTACCACGACGCCGCGCGTCTCGGTGAGGGCGCGGGGCACGGACGCACGCCAGATCAGGGTGACGGTGCGCGCGTCGGTGTGGAGGCAGACCGCGTCCAGCGTGGGCGCGAGGCGGACGTCGCCATCGTGAAGCACGAAGCGGGTCAGCAGCCGCCGGGTGGGGAGATTGAAACCGAACCCACCCTCGGCCGCCAACCCGACCAGCTGCACCGCCTCACCGCCGGTGAGATGCGTCGAGGCATGCAGGCCCTCGGCGGCGGCGACGAAGAACGCCTCGTCGAAGTCGGGCGGCCATCGCGGGGCACGGATCTCGACCCAGGTGTCGTCGTAGGTGCCGCCGAGTGGACGCCGCGGCATCCAGTGGCGTGCGACGGGTCCGAAACCTTGCGGCTTCGGGCGATCGCCGAAGCTGGCGAGGAGGCCGTCGGGGCGCTCGAAGTTGGGGAGCGGCTTGCCGAGCGCGTCCTTCTCGCTGGCATGGTTGCCGACCCCCGCCGGGTTGAGGTTCGCGGCAGCGATGGCCGCCGCGCTACCGCCATCGACCCAGCCGCCGAAGCAGCGCGTCCACGACAGCTCGATCTCCGTGTACGGCTTGGGGCTCGACGGCACGGTCCCCCGAACCCCGTGGTCCCAGTGTCGATCGCCGAACACGATCGCGCCCTTGCGCAGCGGGCCCACGCTCAGCGCAACCTGGCCTCGGGTGGTCGGTCGCCCGTCCGGTGCGTGGGCAGTCCCCTCGAGATACACATCGGTGCCCGAGCGCGTGTAACAAAGCTGCCCCTCGGACCCGAGGTATGACCGAGGCCCTTCCCCCACGAACACGTCGCCGACTGGAACCGGGCGCTGCGTCTCCGAGATCGTCAACGGGCCGGACGATGGCTTCCCCGGTGGGGGGAGATCGAAGGTCCCCGCGACCACGACGAGCGTCAGGTCCCGATCGTCCTTGGTGAGCGAGGGCGCGAGGGTTGCCTCAAAGGCCGAGAGGTTCTCCAGCGCGGACATGGTTCGCAGCCCAAGGGTAGCCTCGAAAGGCTCCCCAGGGGCTGACACGGCAATGTCAACGAGAGCGACTCACGGCCGGGCGCGGACGAACGCCTCGGACGTCGCGGTCGCTTCGACCAGCGCGCGGAGGTTGCCTCCGCTGTTGTTGAACGCCTCGAGCAGCGCGTCGACAGTGCAGGCGTCCTGGTCCCCCACCCTGCGGCGCAGGGCGAACTCCAGGTGGCGTTCGGCGAAGCAGCGCTGGACCTCTTCGGTCTCGACGAGCGTCTCGCCGAGCGAGACCGCTCCGTCGAAGGCCGCCGCATCGAGTTCCAGGCATTGCCCCCGTCGTTGGCGTAGGGCATGCACTTCTCTCCCGGTGGGCAGTTCTCCAGCCAGGCGCTGCACTCCCACTCCCACTCGCCGAGGTCGGGCGTGTTCAGGAAGCCCGGCTGGACGTGATCGGGCAAGCCGCTCGAGCTGCTGCTGCCCGGGGTCGAGCTGCTGGCGTCCGCTTCGCCCGTGGTCGATCCGGTCGAGGTGTCCCTCGCCGTGGTCGAGGTGCCGTCGCTCGTGCTGGTTTCGGCCGGGGTCGGCGCCGGGGTCGTCTCACAGGCGACGCCCAGCGCCAGATAGGCGACCGCGACTCCGACGGCCCGATATCCCATACCTACCAAAGATGACATATCTCCTGCGCGTTTCCAACAGGCGCTCGTCAGGCAGGGGCGGTCGAGCCGACTGTGCCGCCTCCTGCCGAATCGCTGCGAACAGCGTGAGGCGCATGTGCGGTCCAAGGCCGCCCGGACGAGCGCAGATCTCGTGGAGCTCGGAGGAAGGGGCCAGGGCGCGAGGGCTGAGCGAGAACATCGTCAACAAGGCCCTTGTCGACCTCCAACGCGCCTGTTGCCGACACTGTGAAAATGTAGTTCCCGCTCATGAACGAGCAGGTCTCCCCGGGGGGGACGTACTCGCCGTCCACGTAGAATCGAGTGACGGTGCAGCCGTCTCCAGGTCGTAGTCTCCCAGATGAAGCGTTGACCCCCCGGGCGACGAACTGATTGAGCTCGCGGAAGAGAGTGCCCGGTTGCCTCGCGCATCGCACATCGGCCGGGTCCCCATCACGACCTCACCAGCCTTGACGAGTCGAGGCCGGGTCACGTGCAGACCTCACCGCATGTCCCGCCTTGCCCACACAGCAGATGCTCAACGACGGTTCGAAGCACGAATGGGTCGGAAGGCGCACCTCCCATCAGACAAAGCAAGGCCTCTGCCATATCAGCCGAGCAACGGAATCGCGTGATTCCAACGTTCTACTGATGCTCGAGATTCCAGGAGGCCAGCCGCTTGGCCAACCGCATGCACACTTGGCCAACCGCGGCACCTCCGCCCAAACAACCCTGGGTCGGGGTTCTGGCGGTTGGGTTCTGTCACTTTGCGGGTCGGAGGGGTCGGGGTTCTGGGATAGAGTCGAAGCATGGCGGTTCGATCGACGGGTACATGGATGTGTGCCGCGCTCATGACGTGGCTTACGCTACCTTCCGAGGCGATCGCCGGTCACTGCGAGTATTGCAACGAGGGCCTGCCCTCGAGCGTGGACATCTCCCCGGCGGTGCTTCCTACCGACGGCGTGCTCATGATCTCGCTCCAAGACGCTCGCGCCCGCGTTCTCTCGCATGACTGGTGGGAGATGGTCATCGTCCAGGTCATGGATACGGACGGTGCGATCGTGCCTGGTGACCTGAAGATTCGCGCCGGAGTCACCCCCGCCCTCTGGACGCCAGAGCGCGATTGGCCCGAAGGTCCGTTGCAAGTGCGCGTTGCAGTCGAACTCGAGGGGGACTGCGCGTGGGAGCGCACCTCCGAAGTCCTGGTCGACGCGAGTGTCGCGGCTCCATCGTTCCCGGAGATCGAAATTGATGAGGTCTACCGGGCCGATGCCGACGACGAACTCGACAACCTCGTGTGCTGCGACGGGGCCGCTCCGTGGGAAGCAAGTGCGCCGGGGATCATCTGTCCGGGATATTCGGGTCACGTTGTTGAACATCGCGGCTTCTGCACCCAGCTGAGAGCTTTCGGCCGCACGACGGTGACAGCCCGCTTGACGGAAGCCGAACCGAGCCGTTTCACGATTCGAGAGCGCGTCTTCGACTCCCGCCCGGCCTACGATCCCCTCCAGGTGGATCTTTCCCTTTCCTCGCCGGCCTGCCTAGAGTTCGAAGTCCTCAACGTCGTCTCCGGTGCGACCCAAACTCAGGAGCATTGCGTCGAGGAGCAACCTTCCCAGCCGCTCGGAGAGTTCGAGCGCGCCGAAGTTGCCGACGAGATCGAGGCCAGCTGCTCAGGGCCCGGCTACGTCTGCGAAGGTGACTCGGAGTGGAGGTTGTTCAAAGACTGCTCCCTGTGGCCAGAAGGCCCCGCTCTTGATCCTGACTTGGAGGCCGACACAGACCCCGACGCGGGCGAAGCGGAGCATGAAGCCAGTGGCTGCAACTTGGGACGTTCGCGTCGTCCGAGTTTCACGATGCTGTGGCTCATCGTCGTGGGTGCAGGGGCGGTACTACGCCGCATGACGCTACGTGCGTCCGGGACGTCCTAGACAGACTGGATGTCTGCGTACCGGGTATCCCGCAAGGAGATGGCAGGCAGGTCGACCAGGTGGTGATGGCGGGGAGTTCAAGCTGGCCGCGAGGGATGAAGAAGGCGAAGACGCGCGCGTGGGAGCGCTATCGCCTCTGCTTACTGCTCTTCCCTGCGTGGCGGATTTTGTCGACGCCGCAACGCTCAGACACGATCGGAGGTGCATCAAAGACCGCGCCTTCGCCACGGAAGTGCACGTCGGCCGGAGGATCTTTCTTGGCCTCTCCAACAATCCGCTTCGCGGTTTCGGTCTGGTCGTTCCCCCCTCTGTCAGGGTAGTTGCCGCATGAACCGGGCGACGGCGTAGAAGCCGGAGCCTACGGCAGTCGGGGCGCGAAATGAGACAAAAACCATGGCGTATTCCGTCGCCTTCAAGGCGAGCATGATCAGAAAAATGACGGGCCGCGGAGCGGTCACGGCGACAGCGTTGGCGGATGAAACTGGGGTTTCGCAAGGCACCTTGTCGCGGTGGAAGCGAGACGCAAGTAGCGTGCTCTACGTGGCCGTCGAAGACAAACCCGCCCCGCGAGAAGAACCGGGCAAGCGCGCTCAGGACTGGACGCCGGAGGAGAAATTCCAGGCGGTGATGGAGACCGGTGAGCTGAGCGAAGCCGAGCTCGGCGTGTACGTGCGTCGTCACGGCCTGCACGCCACCCAACTCGACACGTGGCGCGCCGAGGTGCACAAGGCCGCCGTAGCTGCGCTGGGTGGTGCCGCGGCGAAGGGCAAGCGCAGCAACGAGCAGCGCGAGATTCGGAGGCTCGAACGGGAGGTCCTGCGCAAGGACAAGGCGCTCGCGGAGACCACCGCGCTGCTGGTGCTCAAAAAAAAGGCTCCTCAGAAAAATCTGTGGGCGACCTTGGGCACGGGAAGTGCTCCCAGCGAGTGGTAGAGGGCAACCTGCGTGGCTTTGAAGGTGCGCAGACCGTAGGCGCGTCTTGTGACGACTTTGAGCTTGTTGTTCATGCCCTCGGTCGAACCGGCTGAGATCAGGCCGCGGGCGTGAAACCAGTTGAGGATGAGCGGCTTGTGGCGACGCAGCATGCGGGCGATTTTCTTCACGGGCTCGATCCGCGAGCGCATGGCTCGGAAGGTCCAGTTCTTGATGAACGTGTCCGCCTCTGGGACGACGTCTCGTCCCACAGTTGCTGCAGGTCCTCCTTGAGGAGGTACGCTTTGACGGTCCGCAGGTTGTAGCGGACCAGGTCGGCGAGCTTGATGCGCTGGTTGTCGGTGAGATTCTCCGGCCGCTTCAGCAAGCACCATCGGCTGTGCTTGAGCACGGGCTCGTGACCCTCGCTCTTCATCGTCCGAGCCTCGCCCGCGCGGACCTCGTCGATCGCCTTGTTCATCTTCGCGACGATGTGGAAGCGGTCCAGGACATGCTCCGCATTTTTAGCGCGTCGCGAGATGACGCCGAGATACGGTTTCCACATGTCGCTGCACACCCATCGCAGCCATCGAGCACGAAGCCCGAACTCGTTGAAGAACGTGTCCAAGGTTTCCGTCGTGCGGTCGCGTCCGACCCACAGCAAGCGGCGACAGTGCTCGTCGATCTGGTAGACGACGGTCAGGTACTTGTGTCCGCGATGCCAAAGGACTTCGTCGACCCCGATCGCCCGAATTCCCTTGAGTTCGCGGTTCTCCAGCCCCCAGGCGACTGCGAAGGCGACCGCCTTGAAGACCGTGTCCCAGCTCGTGCGGAACGTGTCGGCGACCTCCTTCCAGCTCATCCGCTTGGCCCAGTTCGCCAGAAACCAGGCGTACGTCGTCGTGGTCGGGCTCTTGCCGATCGCCCACGGGACCGTCTCGACCTTGACGCCGCATTGCGAGCAATTCACGCGCCGCATGCGGTACGCGAACATCGTCCTGAACCCCCACAGCGGCACGAACTGAAAATGCCGGACCGGCTGCGTGTCGTAGCAGGGGCCCGACCGCTCGCACCCAGAGCACGTCGGCTTGCTGCCCACCCGCGCCCGGAGTTCGACGACCAGCCTCCGGTTCATGTCTCCTTCCAACCGAACGCGGCCGTACACGAACCCCTTGTGCTTCTCCACGTGATTGAGCAATGTCTTGACCTGCATCTCGTCCTTGCGTCCTTGGCGGATTTTGGTGTCGCAACCTCATCCTCCCAAGTCGCACGGCGGGGTGCACCTACGTCGTGTCCCTTCGCTCGGCGCCGCGCTCTGGGCCACCTCGGATCTGCTCGCTCCGCTGACCTCCGCGGCCGCAGGCGGGCCCGCTCCCCGCGATCCATGAGTCGAGGGTCTCTGCCTCACCTCCATGCCGCCGCGCCAGTCGACCCCCGGATCCGCGTTTCAGACCCACGAATTCTTCCGAGGACCCAAATGTACGAAGAACGGCGGAGTTATCACCGGGTGCGCCTTCGGTGATGACGACACCTGCACCTGCGCCCGGGAGGAGTGATCGCCGATACAACACCTCATTCGCCTGTACCGACTTCGCAGAGATGTGCTGTACTTCGGCACAGGACGTTTCGAGTCCTGCTTGCGAACCGCGAACCCTTCGCGTTCCACAGGGCACTGCCGCTTGCTGTCAACTCGTCAGTGGCTAGGCCGTTCCCATTAAGCTGGAGACCCTACATCCCCAGCAGGTAGTCGAAGCATGAACCCCCGCACACGACGAATCTCGCTTCTTGTCATCGGGACCATTGTGGGGCTGGCATGCTATCTCGGCTGGCGGCAGAAGCCGAAATCCTACGCGGAGAGTCCGTCTGTCGCCGGCGCCGCAGGCTGGAACGGTCGCCCGGCCCACCGGCCGACGAAGGAGAGAAGCAGAGCTGAATCCGTGATTCGCGGTCAAGTGGTCGAAGAGGAAGGGACACCGGTTCTCGGCGCGGTTGTTTGCCTTCGGGGAACCGACAGTGAGCAGCGCGTGCCTGTCTGCCGTCGTGTTGACGACGCAGGGGAGTTCCAGATCCCGACCGACCGCGAGCAACAGGTGGTTTCCGCGTCAGCGCTTGGCTTTACAACCGGAATCGCCATTGCGGAGTCCTCTTCGGCAGTCGTTCTTCGGCTGCGAAGAGGAGGGGTTGTCGTCGATGGGATCGTGGTCGACGCCTGGGGAGGGGCAATCGAAGACGCGACGGTCTCCTCGGACTTGACGGGACTCGCGCCATCGACCGTTTTGGCGGACGCGGAGGGGGGCTTCAGCCTGACAGTGAGTCGCGGGTCGCACTCCTTGGAGGTGAGAGCACCCGGGTACGCGCCGTCGGCCCGTCGCATCTCCGCGCCGTACCAGGGGCTCCACATCCAGCTCCTCCCCGAGTCCACGGTGTTCGGACACGTGCAGATGGCCTCGACCGAGGAGCCCGTCGTTGACGCTTTGCTTTCGGTGAACGGCGAGTCGACCGGCGTGCGAACCGACGACAGTGGCGGTTTCTCGCTCGGTGGAATGCCACCGGGACCTGTGGTCGTGACGGCGAGTTCGGGGGGGGCGCTGGCCATCTCAGACGAGCTCGTCCTCGAGATCGCTTGCAATCGCGGCCCGCTCGTCCTGCAGGCATATCCGGCGGCTTCGATCGTCGCTGCGCTCGGGGAAGAATCAACACGGGCGTGCGACGCGGGAGAGCTCTTCCTCAAATCCGAAGCGAGCAATGAACTGCATGTCCTTGCGGTCCAAGGGACACGAGTGTCCGCGTCAGGACTCGTGCCGGGGCGGTATTCGGTCAGCGCCGAATGCCCAGGGGGACCGGCAGCCCTCGCGCTGGGTACCATCGAGCTCAAGGTCGGGCCGAACGAGGCTCGATGGTCCGTACCTCGCGGGGGGCTGGTCCGAGGCAGGGTCGTCACTGCGGCTGGTGAAGGTGTACCGGACGCCAGGGTTGCGGCAAGAGTCGACCCGGATGCAGTCAGCGAGGGCCACTCCGAGGAGGACGGGTCGTTCGAGCTCTTTGGGTTGCCGCCTGGCACAGCGACAGTACGAGCATACTCCGCCACGGGAAGAAAATCCGAGGCGGTCGAGATCATCGTAGGGGAGGACTCTGCCCGCGTGAGGGTGACCCTCCCGCCGGAGAGCACCATCGAAGGGCACGTGCTCGATGAGGAGGGCACGGGGATCGCGGACGTCGATGTCCGGGCGTTGCTGGGGGGCACAAAGGCGATGGCGACGTCCGCATGTGATGGCAGCTTCTCGCTTGAGGGGCTTTCTGCGGGAGAGTACGAAGTCTCCTCGCTTCAGATGGATGCTTCGGCAACGGTTCACGTCGAAGAAGGGGCGCGGGTCGAGGTCGACCTGGTCGTGCCCCGATCGAACGGGTCCATCTCGGGGACGGTCGTCGGCCCCGATGGAGCGGTGGTGCAGGACGCGTACGTCTACGCGACGCCGTCGCGCTCGTTCAACGAGAACTCTCCGTGGCCAGTGCGTGGGTCGGAGCGGTGGCGCCTGTGTGACGAAAATGGGCGGTTCTCGCTGGAGGAACTCGGCTCCGATACGTACGTGATCCAGGCAGAAACGAAGAGCGGCTTTCGAGGCACCGTAAATGGTGTGTCCGTCGCGACTGAGGACGTAACGGTGCGACTCGCGGAGGACGGACGTATCGCCGGACGTGTCGAAGGACTGGATGCCGACCCTCCGAGGTTCTCCGTCACGGTGAGCCCGCTGCCGACTGGGACCTCGCGTGAGCAAACCGTGCTCGACAAGCACGGCGAATGGTCCATGGAGGGGCTTCCTGAGGGACGGTATGAGATCCACGTGCGGGCCGGGTCGTCGGGCGCGTACGTGAATCCCTTCGACCTCACTTCGGGAGAGTCGAAGACCGAGATCGTGGTCGCCCTCAAGGAGTCCGAGTCGCTGCGCGGACGTGTGGTTGATGTGCTGTCGGGCAACCCGATACCGGGCGTCCGCATCCTACCGGAGAGCGGCGGGGACTCCTGGGGGGCGACATGGGGGGAGACGCCAAACGTCACAAACAGCGAAGGGGCGTATACGGTGACTGCACCTCCGGCTGGCTTGAAGGCCACCGTCATGGCACCGTCGGGCTATCAGACCGTCGGGAGGGCTCTGACGTCCGGAGAGGGCGGGGCCCTCTCGGACATCGTACTCGCACCGATCCGTGCCGAGCGTGGTGTGCAGCGCGGCAGCCTCGGCTTGAAACTGCAGCAGCAGTCCGCCGACGGAGAGACCCGCTGGACGGTCTCGTCCGTCATCCCGGGCGGCCCGGCTCAAGTCGCTGGCGTTGAGGTCGGGATGGTGCTCCAGACGGTGGACCGCGTCGATGTTCGCAAATACCCAGCCGATATCTGTCGAACCCTGCTCGAAGCGTCGGTCGGACAGTCGCGCGTGGTCGGATTCACCGACGGCACGGTCGTAGCCCTGGCCGCCGAATAAGGTGCTCGGTACGCAAGCCACCAAAACACGAGGCGGGTTCAGAAGCGTGTGGGGGGCCCGGCAATCCTCGTCCTCCCCGAGCGCGCGAATGACCTGCGACTCCCCGTGCGTTTAATTCATTAAGCGAAATGAAGTGGGAAAAAGCCGGGATGGAAGAGTACGGCGGGCGGCGGGAGAGCGCGGCTGGTGCGCGGGGGAGCGCCGGGGAGCTGCAGCTCACAGCGCTGCTCTTCGGGCTTCGCAGCCGGCGGCTCGTCGGGAGCACACACGGGCGCGACGACGGTCATGGGCTCAGCGGGGTCGTCGACGCTCGCTTCGGCGGGTGCGTCCTCGATCCGGCTCGCACTCGGGCCCGCACTGGGGCTCGCGGGTCGACAGGCGACGAGTCCAAGTGCGAAGAGAGTCCCCGTCCAACGCGAACGCAGCGTCGACGCATGCTAGCCGAGTTCGAAGGTCGACGGGGCCACGCCACTCGTAGTGCGGCCCGCCGTGGACACCGGCCCTCCCTCAGCCCGCGAATAGATCGATGTAGTAGTAGCAGGTGTACTTCCCACACAGCGCTTCGCGGTGCGGGTTCTGGAGCCGCCAGTAGTTGCGCCGTCCGCTTCGGGTGAAACGCAGCACGCCCGTCGCGCTCTTGTTTCCGCAGCAGTCGGGAAGGTCGGTGTCGACGCGTCCGTGCACTTCGAGCTTGCGAGGGCTAATCACGCGCAGCTCGCCTTCGATGTGAAGCGAGCCTTCCTTTCCTCGCTGCTCGCCTTCGATGTGGAGCGTCTCGCCGACGCGGGTCACCGAGGCTCGACCGTACCCGGACCAGATGAACTGGACGCCGAAGGTGTGCTCGCCGACGAGCGCGTCGGCGACTTCGGCGTTGCTCATCGCGTCCCACTGCTCGGGGGTGGAGACGGCCTTCGGCGCGACGGCGAGTTCGTCGGCCGCGGCGCCGCCCTTGGGATCGCCGGGTGAACCTTCGGCGGGGTCTTCCTCGTCGGGAGCTGCCGGGGTTTTAGGAGCGTCCGGGGTTTTAGGCGCGTCCGGGGTTTTGGGAGCGTCCGGGGCCAAAGGGGCTTGCGCGAGTTGGGTTCGCGGGTCGGAGCCAGAGGCGCTCGCCGTGTCCGGTTGCGGCGCGCTGCCAGCGTGGTCCTCCTTCGCGATCGGCGATGGATCTGCACCGGTGCACGCGAACGACGACGTGGCCAGCGCGAGACCGATCGCCGACATCCAAGCGGGCAGATGCCGTCGTCGTCGCAGCTCACGAAAAAAGGAAGCCCTCACTTCGAGCGTCCCCCGTTTGGTCGAGGCGCCTGTCGTTCCCACGAAGGGAAGGTAGCGCGTTCGACTCCGCTCGTGCTCGAGTTTCGGTCAGTTGGCCTGAACGGTCAGCGTGCCCGACATCGAGGCGCACTGGTGAACGCCGCAGCAATAGGTGTACTCGCCGGCTACGTCGAAGGTGTACTCGAAGAACATCCCCGAACCCGTGATGTTTCCGCTGTCGAAGGACTCGGGACCCGTTTGCGAGGTGACCGTGTGGGGGAAAGCGTCGCCCCAGGTCCAGCGCACGGTGGTGCCCACGTCGATCGTGTCGGTGTGCATGGTCAGGGTCTTCCAATCGAGCAGGAGCACGTCGCCGTCGCCGTCCCGTCGCCGTCGCCATCGCCGTCGCCATCCCCGTGCTCGCCGTCCCCATCGCCATCGCCGTCGCCCCCGACCACGCGAACGGGGAGCACCTCGAGTCCCAAGCGCCCACATCGCGACGACCCCGAGCGTGAACCTCGACGTCGCAGTGCTCAGCTCCTGTCTCGCCGTCTCCGGTACCGCCACCGCGAGCCGGCACAGGGTCGGATGAGACCGAGACGGCGACCGAGACCGCAGCTGTGACTGTCGCGCCACCGCGATGGAAAGGCACAGGCATGCTGATCGGCAGCGGCCTTGTGCTGACGAGCGTTGGGTTCAGCTTCGCGTGGGTACCACTGTGCTGCGTGGCGGAGGCGGCCTCTCGATCTCCGGTCGGTTTTAGCGCGCCGCGTGGTGACGGACACCGCCGACTTGCGGAGCCCCGACGCTTGGGCGCGTGCGCGCAGGCGTCGCTCGACTCGGGTCGCGCGACGTCGGGGATTAAGCCACCCCCAAAGATGCGCCGTCTGGGTGGTGGATAGCCCCGACGACCGCGGCAAGCGAGGTGGTGGTGGTGGTGGTGGTGGTGGTGGTGGTGGTGGTGGTGGTGGTGGTCAATCACCGCTTCGCCATTCCCGAGTGGGATGCGGATCGCTGGAAGGACGAGCCCGAGGTCGTCATCGAGGACGGCAAGCAGTACACGTTCCGCGGAAGGTTCAGGCGCTTCTCTGAAACAGGATTCGCCTCCGACCAGGGGTTGCTCGAGTTCATCGCGTACGCGCAGCCGGACCCGAAGGGGGGAGAGCGCTGGGTGTATCCTCGGAATGCGCCTTGGCACCCGGTGGAGCTCGAGCGGGCGAAGCGGGAGAACCGAGAGCTCAAGGAGCGGGCGAGGAAGGCGGCGGGGAAGGGTCGCCGGTAGGGACACCGGGCGGTGAGCGGCCAGGTCAACGTGCGCTGACGCGAGCGTTCCCGATCGTGCTGCGGGCGGTTCTGGTCCCCGAGACCTGGGCTCAGCCCATGCAGGCGTCGAGGAGGACCTCACACTGGTCGGCCCCGCCGCACATGGGGCAGTTGCAGTTCGGCGCTTCTTCGAGGATGTCGTCGTAGCAGTCGTCCCACTGCTGCTGGGTGCCGGACGGGTAGCAGAGGGCCAAGGTCGTGTCGCACTCGGCCTCGGAGGAGGACGGTCGGCAGCCGGCGAGCGTGAGGTGGAAGCAGTTGTCCCAGTCGAAGGGGTACTCGCCTGCGATGCACGCACAATAGGTCTCACCACAGCCCGGGCTCGCCGCGTCGAGGCAGTAGCCCTCCAGCTCCGCTTCGCAGAGATCGTGGAGCGTATCGGTACTGACCGCGGGCGGCCGTACGGTGCCGTAGCAGCTCTCGATGAGGTCGATGCACTCCTGCGTCACCGGGTAGTCGCATGTCTCGAGCACGTCGGCGAAGCACGCGTCGACGTCGATGCCGACGCACGCTTTGAAGTCTGGAACCTCGGGAACCCCGGTGTCCGTTCCGGAGCCGTCGTCGGTGACAAACCCGCTCGTTTCATCACCGACCAAGCCCGTGGAGACGTCGTCGACGTATCCCGTTCCACTGAGTCCGCTGGTCGTTGCGGGGCTGGTGGTCGTGGTCGAAGAACTCGCCTCGGCGTCCGAGGTCGCCGAGTCGCCGACGATGTTGGACTCGGGCTGGGTCGAGTCCTTGGAACAGCCGAGTATGAGGAGGAGAGCCAATCCTGACGCTCTGCGAAGCATGGGGAGAGTCTACTTCAAACGGCCGATACCTTCGTTGGGAGGCCGACTGGCTCACGCTTCGTCGTCTCGGACGTGGCCTCGCACGCGAAGACCGAAGGGGCAGTGCTCGTCGTGCGGTCGTGGACCGCCGATGGCGACGGACCGCAGACCAGCGTTCCGGGCTTCGCGCGACATTTGGACGCGGAGGGAGCACACGCGGCCGACGGAACCCTCTACATCTCCGGAAACGGCTACGGCGACTTCGATCTCGTGGGATGGCTCCTACGCATCAGCCCCTTGGGCGAGCTGGTCTGGGCGCGTCGCCACAAGGGCACCGTGAACGGCCTCGCGCTCACGCCAAAGGGGGATGTGGTCATCGTCGGGTGCACCGAAGACGACGAAGCCATCTGGCTGAGACGGTACGCCGGCTGACGCATAGGATCTCGTCGCGGACTCGTCCGCTCAGAGGGAGAAGAGGAGCCGACCTACGTCGTGCGTTTAATTAATTAAGCGAAATGAAGTGGTGAAAAGCCGGGCTCCCGCATCGGAACGCGCGATTGCGTCGATAGCGTCCGCGAGCAACCCATCAGGAGTTCGAGCAACCTAAAACGGTTCGAGCGCCGAACACCGCCGCGGCGTGAACGACTTCATTCGGCAGCATAGAGGACGGTGCAGCTAGGACGGATGCGTATGCCAGCCAACACTGCAAGCACTCAGGGCGTTTCCATTCACAAACGAACGGGTAGGCGGGAGTAGTCCGATGTAGCCAGGGCGACGGGCCGACCCCGTATCCCATGTGAAAGGACGCAAAATGAACATCCAAGAGAACGCTCCCCAATCCTCGGTCCGTACCAACGAAGGCAGGTCGGTGCTCGATTTTCGTAGCCAGATCCGAAGCGCAGCGCAGGTTGGGTTGGCGGCGATGTTGTTCCTCGCAGTCGGTTGCGACCAGCAGTCCGATCCGGCCATGCCGGGGAGTGAGGCAGGCCAGCCCGCCAGCGGAAAATCCGATGCATCCGATGATGAATCGACCGAAGAATACGAACAGAGCCTCGAGAGCGTCGACGAATGCGTTGACGCCCTCGAAAGTCTGGCTGAGAAGAGTGGTCGAGAGTGGACGAACGACGACGCGGCTTCCCAGCCAGAATGTTCCGATGTCGACGTGCAGCGCGACGACGATTCAGCGGCCCCGGACGATGCGGACAAGAGCGTCGGGTACATCGCCTACGGCGAATGTAGCAACGTCTGCTTCAACTGGAGTGGGCGTGTCGCGTATCAGCGCTCCACCAGGCAGTACTCTCACTCGCATCGAGAAACCGCCCTCGCAAACGCGATCGTGGATGCAGAGTACGCCGTCGAACTGCTCGCCTACAGCGCATGCGGCAACTACGGGCAGACGTATGGCTGCAGCTCCTGGATCGCGAACTAGTACCGCAGGTGTGAACTCTGCTCCGGGTTTCGAGCGACCCGGTTGAGCGTCTACTGGAAGATCGGGACGACTTGGAGGACCACTACAGCGGCGAAGGGCGAGGCTGAGGCGGACCCGCTTCAGCTGGAACTGCAGCACTTGCAGGATCAGCGTCGCTATCGCCTCTGCTTACTGCTCTTCCCTGCGTGGCGGATTTTGTCGACGCCGCAACGCTCAGACACGATCGGAGGTGCATCAAAGACCGCGCCTTCGCCACGGAAGTGCACGTCGGCCGGAGGATCCTTCTTGGCCTCTCCAACAATCCGCTTCGCGGTTTCGGTCTGGTCGTTCCACCAGATGATCACCTCGCCGCCGACGAGAAGGCAGTCGTTCTTAATCGTGGGGCGACCGCCGTCACGGGAATCCGTCGTGATGATTTTGAGATTCGAAGGATTGGCTCGCTCATCCGGTGTCCCGATCGGTGTCCCGATGAAGACCCAGACGTCGTCGATCTTTTTCGCTGTCAGGCCTCCGTTGGCAGGGCTAGCTGCGTCTTGCTGCTGCTGCTTCTGGTCTGTCGTAGGTGGGGCTGCGTTGCAGCCGGCAGTGAGGGCAAAAATGAGGGTGAGGTACACCGCGCACGCCTCGGCGTGCGTGCGAGTTGGACTCCGCGCGTCCGCGGTCATCTGTGCCGGCGAGTGCGTCATTCCCGAGCACCACGGGCGGCTAAGAACCGGCCACCCGCTCGAACGCGACCGAGTACGTCGTCCCATCCTCGCCGTCGAACTGCCCAACCACTTCGTCGGGGCCGAGGACTCGCATCAGCTCGGTCGAATCATCGTCGGTGTATCGCCACAGCACGATCGCGTCCTCGTCCTTCTCGATCTCAAACGTCCGCGGCTCGCCACCCGCGGCTGCGACTGTGTCCTTCGTGATGCTCAGTGTGAAGCCCTCGAGCGACGCCATGGTTCCCTCAGGGCATTCGCCGTAGCAGCGCTTGGCGACCCACTCTCCAGGGAGATGATTCGAGGGTGGATCGTAGCTCATCAAACACCACGCGCCCGCGCCCCCGAGGATCAAGGGCCAGAAGACGACGGGGATGAAGAACACGTGGTGCTTGGTCCAGCCGCTGTCTTCGCCGTCGCCCCCAAACGTGGCCAGCGCGAGCAGCAAGGTGATCACGGCCGTGCCGACGCAGGTCCAGCCGAGCCAGGACAAGTTGCCCAGGGTCGGGTCGTCGAACACGAAGTACGCGAGACCAAACCCAATCGCTGCGGCCGCCAAGAGCACACCCAAACCCAGCCCTCGCCACACGAACACCATCAGCGAGTTCTCCGAGACAAAGACGCCATGTACCAGTGAGACGGATCCGCCAGCCGCCGGTTGCAAACGGCCATTGAATCCTCTGTTCGGGCCCGCTACAGGTCGAACTCGGGCCCCGGCCCGCAGCGGCTGCGGTGTTCTTCGAGGAACTCACTGGGCCGATAGATGCAGGTCGAACTCCACGGCCGTGCCGGGAGCAAGTTGCGGCCAGTCCGCTGTCGAGACAAGTGACGTCATGCAACGCCACACGTCAGCCGAAACCCCGGGGCCGCGGCTGTCCGAGATCGCGACGACAAAACGCGGGGTTGGTCAGGTTCACCCCTTCGACGCTGTACTTCGAATCTACCTCGTTCCCGCAGTACAGCGTGATCCCTTCCATGTGCTCGGAGGAAGGACGGGGGCGCATGCTGAACGCAACCTGCGAGGAGAAGGGAGCTCCCGAAGCCGCTCAGCCGGGCGCTTCGATTCGTCATACGTTCTACAACGCGAAGAGTGCGGCCGGCTTGCGGAAGTACCGACCGCGCGAACGGATCGAGCCGATGCTTCGTGGAGCTGCGCCGCGTCGGCCAGCCCTACGGGCGAACCGTCTCGGCGGGGCCGTCCAGCACGCTCTGGAACCAGTCTGCCATGCGCACGCCGGAGGTCTCGGCCGAGTAGAACAATGGCTTGGTCGACCAGGTGTGAACGTCGCTGTCGATCTCGAACAGTGCGACGCGCCCCTCGAGGCGTTCTTCGTGCAGGGCCCACAATGCCTCCCCGTATCGGTCGGCACCCAGATCGGGGACACCGCCTCCGGGCATGCATTCGTCGTTTCCATATCCGTAGAACAGGCGGAGGATCTGATCCCGATTGGAGGCGATCATCGCGAACCGGACGTCCGGGTAGGCGTCGGGCAGGTATGAGAACAAGCTCGAGAGGCCGCCGCCGTCGTCGGGATTGCAGCCATCGCACGCGCCGGGCAGAAGCTCGCTGAAGCCCCACCGCTCGCGCATCTGGGTCTGCAGGCACGGGTTTAGAAACGCATCGGGCAGGATGACGCCCGAGTCGTCGATCATGACCGTGTCGGTCGTGGGCCAGCCGGCGCGGATGAAGCGAAAGTTGAAAAGGGCTCCAAGGCCGCCCGCGCTCGTCCCCAGCACCACGAGCTGCTGCGGATCGGTGAAGGTGGGCACGATGCGGTCGAGCGCGGCCAACACATTGTTGTGACCCACGAAGTTCCACGGCTCCTCCACATCGGGGACGAGCTGCTCGCCCAAGATGCCCGCGTGCACGTCCCCGGTGCAGTACGGCATGTAGATGATGTTCGCGTCCAACAGCGGGTTGTCGTCGTTGGAGAAGTCGAGAACGCCATCGGGGTTGGCCTGCATCGCCTCGGGACCCGTCTGCATCAGGGGCGAGGTGAAGCCGCAGGTCACCGGGTTGAAGCAAGCGCCGCCACCTTTGAAGTAGAGCACCAGCCGGCTCGCGCCTTCGACCCGCCGCACGCCGACACCGCTTTGCACCCCGCCGTTGCACGCCATGCCCTCAACCTCGACGAAGTGCCAGGCGCCGTCGGCCGGCACGTCGATCGGCTCGCCGTCGAACACCAGGGGCTCACCCGTACTCGAGGAGCTGGAGCCCTCGGGGTCTCCGGTGGTGGATGACTCGAACCCGGTGCTGGAGTCCGCAGCGGTGCTCTGATCCGCAGCGCTGCCGCTCGAGCTCGACGACTGCGCATCGCTGTCCGACGATGCTTCGCCACACGCCGCGCACGCCACCCACAATGCGAAAACTGACCGACCCCACCGCACGCGCAAAGCATAACCCGACCGCGTGCAACCTGACACGATGTGCCACGTCGTAGTCCGCATGCGACTCCTGCGACTGCTCCTCGCCCTGCCCCTGCTCAGCCCCCTGGCGTGTGACGACGACAGCAACGACGGCAGCGGATCGCCCGGGACCACGTCCGACGGCGGGACCGGCACGGACACGAGCGAGCAGACCACCGCCGGCCCGAGCGCGACCTCGGACACCCCCACAACGGTCGGTTCATCGTCAACGACCGCACCGGGGAGCACCGACGACACCGGGGAGTCCTCGACCTCCGGCGACGCCCCCACCTCGGACACGGGCGAAGTCGAGGGCTCGACTGGAGAGGTGCCAACCTCGGGCCCCGGCGTGCTCCCCGGAGAGGGCGGACTCGAGGCGTTCTGCCGCCGCTTCTTCGAGTGTGGCGGCGCGTACTACAGCGACGAGCAGGCCTGCATCGACGCCAGCGTGAACTACTGGGGCGAATGCGCCGAGGTCACGCAGGCCCTGGACGGGTTCGGCGCCTGCATGTCCGAGATCGAGTGCGAGGACTACAGCCCGGACGCATACAACCCCGCCAGCACCCCCTGCAGTGAGCAGTGGTCCGACGTGCAGAGCGCCGGTCCCTGCTGATCTGGGGCGTGTATGATTCTGCGGTGAGCGACCGTCGTCTCATCGTCGGCTTGAGCGGCGCCGGATTGGCCTACGCCGTCGTCCGGTACAATGTCTTCAAGGGGGTGCCGTGGGAGCAGCTCCCGGTCTACGTCAGCAACAAGGCGATCGCCTTGGTCGCCCTGATCCTGATCGGGCTCTCCAGGGTGGTCGTCGACACGGGGCGCCGCAAAGGACTCGGCCTCGCGGGCGCAGGCTTCGTCGCGCTGCATCTGTTGTTGTCGCTGATGATCTCCGGACCCGAGTACTTCCCGTCGATGTACGCCGCCGGTGGGAAGATGACCGGGACCGCTGCGCTCTCGATGCTCGCCGGTGCGCTCGGCTCGGGCGCCGTGCTGTGGCTGTTTCACTCAACGAGGGTCGCCCGGGGTCAGCCAACGCGGTCGAGCTTGGTGCCGGGACTGGGCCGCGCGCTGCTGTTGTTCACCGCGGTCCACGTCGCGTTAATCGGCGTCAGCGGATGGTTTGATGTGTCGGGGTGGCCAGGGTCCCTGCCCCCGATCACGCTGCTCTCGTTTGTGATCGCGGCCGCGCTGATGGTGATGCCCAAGGCGAAGCGGTCGGGGATTTCGAGCCGCGTGACAGGCTCGGGCGCTGCTTCCGACCCATCGCGGGAAGCAGGCGCGACAACTGCCGACGAACCTTGAGCTGTCAGAGCGTCTCTTGCGTCACGCCGCCGCCGCCACCACCGCCACCGCCACCGCCATTGACGTTGGCACCCCACGGCTCGGGGACATCGAGACGCAAGTGGTTGGGGTCGGATGGCTCGTCGACCGGCGGGATGTCCCGCTTGGGCTCGCTGGGGATATCGAGCTTGAGCTCAGGCTCTGGTTCCACCGTGGGCTCTGCGTCTGCTTCGGGCTCCGCGTCGCCCGTGTTCGACGAGGCCGCTCGCACGCCGTAGTAGCCACCGACGCCCACGCCAGCACCTACGGCGAGCGCCGCCGTGAGGCCGAGGAACTTTCCGACGTTGAAGCCAGACGCACTCATGCGGCCGAACGTAGCAGACCCTGCCGTCCGGGGGTGAAACCCGGGGCCGCATCCTTCTGCGCCCGCGGTATGTTTGGCAGCGTTGCTGCTCACGCTGACCCTCGCTGGAGCTTTGTCGACGCTCTCCGCTGCTTCGGGCCCCGTCGTGCAATGGGATGCGCCCGCTGCGTGCCCTAGCGCAGCACAAGGGCTGTCGAGAATCGAGGCGAACCTCGGCGCACCGCTGAACACCATCGAGACCGACACGCGGTTCGCCGTCACCTTGTTTGCGAGCGACCGGGGCTGGTCTGCCCGGATTGACTCGCGCTCGGGCACGACGAACTCGAGCCGAACGCTCCGTGCCGTGGACGACTGCGACGAGGCGAGCGCTGCGGCGGCCCTCGTTGTAGCCATCGCGCTCGACCCCACCGCCGCCGCGACTCCCCCTGCAGAGCGCCGCGATCCCAGCGCGAAGGACCCCGAACCCGCCCCACCCCTCATCCCCGAGCCGGAGCCGCTGCCCGAGGAGCCACTGCCTGCAGAGCCGCGACCTGAAGAGCCGCGACCTGAGGAACCGCTGCCTGAGGACCCGCGGCCTGAGCCCGAACAACCCCGTCCTCCCCGCGGACCTGTGACCGCCCAGGAGCCACTCGTGTTCGGCGGCCACCTGGGCGTCGCCGCGGGCCTCCGCTACGGTTCTTTGGACCGGGTCCTCGGAGTCCTGGACGTTCGCGGAGGCTTGGTCCTGCCGCGCGCGCGCGTCTCTCTCGAGGCCGTCATCGCCCCACGACGCGCCGTCGCAATCGATGACGCAGCGCAGGTCCGCTTCACGCAGTGGGGCGTCGCCGCCGGCGGATGCTGGCGTGTCCCGCTCGTGGCCACGCTCGTGCTGGAGCCCTGCGGCGCCCTCGAGCTCGGCCAGACCCGGTCCTCCACCCGCGGGCTCGACAACGCAACCACGCAAGCCCCGATCTGGGTAGCCCTGCGTGCAGGCCCCCACCTCACCTGGCGCTTCTCGCAACGCACAGGACTCTGGGCAGGCGTGGAGGCGTTGGCTCCGCTCACCCGCTCAACCTACGAGGTGGGTGGAGCCGGGACGGTCGCGCGGGTGCTTCGAGCGGGTCTTCATGCCTTCGCAGGGGTCGAAATACGCTTCGGAAACGTCCCCTGAACGCCCTTCTGCAGAAAAGTGCGTGATTGGGCGAAGATTGGGTGATGGATTTGTCGGCGGCGCGGAACGGACAGGGCGTGGAAGCCCTCGCCGTCGCGGTCGCATCGACCGTCCAGCCGAAGTCCGAGCCGCAGCAGGCCCGAGGACAGGCGGCGGCGAAGGAGGCGCTTGAGGACGTCTACCGCGAGCACCAGCGGTTCGTGTGGCGCTGTCTGGCTCGGCTTGGCGTTGCCGACTCCGCGTTGTCCGACGCCACCCACGACGTGTTCATGGTCGTCGCCAGGCGGCTGCCGGAGTTTGAGGCACGCGCTTCGATCAAGACCTGGTTGTTCGCGATCTGCCTGCGCATCGCCCGATCCAAACGTCGTGACCACGCGCGAGAGCAGCAACGACGAGAGCAGTATGGACTCACCCGTGTCGACACGCAGTCGGTGCCTCAAGACCAGGCCGATGCCGCACGCACCCTTCGCGACCTGCTGCAACAGCTCGGTGAGGACAAGCGCGCCGTCTTCATCATGGCGCAGCTCGAGGAGATGACCGCGCCCGAGATCGCCTCGGTCTTGGGCATCAAGCCTGCGACCGTCTACTCGCGTCTTCGCTTGGCCCGTGCCGAGCTGGAACGTGCGGTGGAGCGACACAATGCTCGTGAACGCCGTGAGAAGGGAGATGCTCGATGAACCTCGATGACATGATTGCGGCTGAGCGCTCGGCCCCGGCACAAGCCACGCCGACCCAAGCAGACGAGGTCTGGAAGTCGATCGAAAGCAGCTTCGTTTCGGTGCTCCCCCCCGCTGGCGCCCCGTTGGCCGCGGCCAAAGCGTCCACCCTCGGCAAGTTCGGGGCCGCCTTGACCAGCACGACGGGAAAACTGCTGCTCGCGACCAGCCTGGTCGCCGGTGGGGTGATGACCGGCCGCGGGTTGGGCGAAGCAGACCGCGAGACTCCGTCGGTCCAACGCTCGCCTCGGGGCCGAGAAGCCGCCAGTCCAGCGGTCTCCGCACCTCCGGCGGTCGCGTCCACGCTGCCCGAGGCCCAGCCGATCTCCGCGCCCGCGCCTGAGCCTGAGCCCGAACCCGAGTCTTGAAGCGCCGTCGCAGGACGCTCCACACGCAAGAGCTCGGACCCAAGCTCCAACGACTCGCGCCACCACAAAACCGCCGTCCTCCGTGCAAGAGGAGCTCGCTTTGATTCAGAAGACGCAGTCGGCGCTGCGCACTGGCGCCCATGACCGCGCACTCGCCCTCGTGCGAGAGCACGCCACGACGTATCCAGACGGCGCCTTCGTCGAAGACCGAGAAGCACTGCGCACATTTGCGCTGTGCGGGTCCGGCGACGCGAAGGCCTCTGGCACCGCGTCCACGTTCCTCAACCGCTGGCCCCAATCGATGCACCGAACTCGCATCGAAGCGGCCTGCGAATAGCCAACCCAACCAATCCGCCCAGCCCGGGCTCCTGTCGCACCCCTTCCGTGCGCGTCGTTTCGGCGTGGACGTATCCTGGAGACGCTTGTGAAATCCTACCTCCCAACTCTGCTCATCCTGTCCACCTCAGTCGCCATCCTCGGCTGCGACAGCGACGTCGACCTCGGCGACCTCCCTACAGAAGCCGACGGGGGTTCGGGGAGCGGGGACGACACCGGACAAACGCAGGCAAGCGCCACGACCGGTGACGCCACGACCGGCGAGGCCACGAGCCCCACCTCCGCTGGGGGAGGTCGAGGGCATCGACGTTCTGTTCGTCCTCGACAACTCCGGCTCCATGGGGCGGGCGCAGCGTCGCCTGCAGGAGAGCGCGCCCGCCATGGTCGCGGCGCTGGACGCCACCGGGCTCGACTACAGAATCGGCGCCACGACGACGGACAACGGCAACTATTGGTGCGTGGGCGCGAGCATCGGGGAACCTGCCTCTGGACATCTCATCCCGCCGGTCAGCTGTCGAAGTCATCCGCAGGACTTCTATTTCAGCGGCGACGACACCGACGCGTTCGACACCGCCTGCGCGGAGCAGTGCGCCCTCGAAGCGCTGTCCTTGGCCCCCGGCGCGCCTCCCTGGCTCTCCTCAGACACCCTCGCCGGGACCTCAATGGCCGAAGCCCTCGCATGCTCCCTCCCCATGGGGATCAACGGGTGTGGATTTGAACAGCCGCTCGAGGCGATGTACCTCGCGACGACCTGGAGCGACTCACCTGGCGCCGACGAGAGCGGGTTCATGCGACCCAACGCGCACCTCGTGGTGATCTTCGTGACCAACGAGGTCGACTGCTCGCTCAACCCGATCCATGAGGTCTCGGTCGTGGGGGAGGCAGGCGCCGGAAACCAGGTGTTCTGGTCGTTCCCCGACGAGCAGCAGTCTCCAACCTCGGCCGTGTGCTGGAACGCTGGGGTGGAGTGCAAAGGGTCCGGGACACCGCAGTACGACGCCTGCATCGCGCAGGACAAGGCTGTGGATGGCTCGAATGCAGTCAACGCATCGCAGGCGGTGATGCACCCGCTCTCGCGCTACGCCGCGCGTCTGGATGCGGTTCGAGCGAGCAAGGTCGCGGGCGCTGGAATCTACACGTTTGGCATCACGGGGGTCCCCGAACCCTATGCGGGACCCGAGGACATTTTGTACGCCCGCGGTGCAGATGCATCCAACCCCAACTCCTTCGACGCCACCTTCGGTGTGGGTCCAGGCTGCGTCGAGGGCGACATCGAGGCCGTCCCCCCAGTCCGGATGTTGGAGTTCACGCAAGCCGGAGACCAACCCGGCGTCCCGCTGTTTTCCATCTGCGCCAACAGCTACGCCGCCTTCTTCGGACAGATGTTTGCCCAGGTCGACGGCTAGAAAGGCTGAGGAAAAACCGGCGCGCCGGATCGCGGGCTCACTCGCAGGCAAACACGTCGTCGAGCGCTCCGTTGAGCGTGCCTGCGATCGACACGTGCCCCAGGCCGTTGGGGTGCACCAAGTCTGCGCCGCCCAACATCCAGTACGCCGAACCCGCCTCGTAGTTGGGGCAGGCCTCGGTGGCGTAGTGGTGGCCGTGTCCGAGGAAGACCGGGTACTGGTCGGAGAGGTATGTGTTGGGTCGTGCCGCGACCCGGGCCCGGAGCGTGTCGTTGTATTCGCCGAGCAGCTCGGTCTTGAGCGGGCTCATAAACGCGAACGGATCGGCGCTGCAGTCGTCGAACGGGTTGAACTGCGTGTTGATGACAAGCGTCGCGCCGTCGGGGAAGTTCGCCGGATCGTCGACCCAGGCCTCAATGCTGTTCCAAAGCGTCTCGAACTCCGGCACCAGGTCGTTGCGGTAGGCGTCCTCGGCCGCCGCGTCCGACTGCAGCAGCAGCGGTGAGATGTCGTTGCCACCCACCCAGATCACCACCAGCGTGTGACCGGGCATTCCGACAGGGGCCCCGGGCAGCTGCATGTTGACGACGTCCCGCGTGACAGCGCCGCTGACCGCGAGGTTCTCGTACGTCACTCCTGGCGCGTAGGTTTCCTCCAAGTACTCGTGGGAGAGACGAGCGCTGCAGGTCTGCCCTTCGATCTTTCCTTGCTGGCCAAAACAGGCGAAGAGGCTGTCCCCAAAGAACATCATCCGGGTGGGGATGTCGCCGCAGACCTCTCCCCCAGAGGGGTCGCCGGTGACGTCATTGCCGCCCTCGCTCGAGCCCTCGCCTTCAGAGGTTTCACTCTCGTCGACCCCCGAGCTTGAGCCCGGCCCGCTGGTGCCTCCCGCAGGATCGGTCGCCGTCGTGGCGCCCTCGCCCGTCGAGGTCCCGGTCCCGCTGTCGTCGGTGCCCGTCCCCGTTTCGTCCGACTCCGCTGGACACCCGGCCCCAACGAGCAGCGCCGCCAACAAACCAACCTTTGTGTAGATCGTCCCGCTCACGTCACGATGACGATACCGCATCCCGGGGGCCGAGCTCAGTTCGTGAGCGGCGGAGACCAGAGCGCCTCACAGAGCGCGCGCGCCAACCCTCGGGCGGTGGCCACCGTCGGCAGGCCGGCTTCGATGCACAGCTCTCGCTCCCTCTCCAGGGAGAGCGCCCCCAACAGGTCCTGCACCGACCGCAAACGTGCGCGCTCGACTCGCTCCCGTGCGACGCGTCCGAGGCGGCGCCGTGCCCACGCGTCGACCGACCACGAGAGTTCCGCATGTCGGAGGGCATCGCACGCCACCCGACCCATCGTACGGCGAATGACCGGGTCCCGTGCGGCCAGCGACTGGTACCGCGCCTCAAGGGCGGCCCAGGTCTCCCGCACACACCCCTGCGTCGCGTTCTCTGCCGCGAGCGCCTCCACAGGACGAACCGGCACCGACACCACCGTGGGCTGCCCAGGACGAACACCCCAGCGCAGCGCCAGCGTCTCCAGCATGGCTGCGTTGTTCAGCGCCGCCGCGGCTACACAACGAGCCCCGCATACCAGCTCCAGCGGTGCGTCGTGGGCCTCAAGCTCCCACTCCACAGCCCGCAACGCCATCCGCGACACGCTCTGCGCATGGGAAGCCTCCGCAAGCCAGGTCCCGACCACATCCTCCGACTGCGAAGCGAGCGTGTCAGCCGGCTGGACCGAGGCATGCCCTCGTCCCCTCAGCGCGCCGGCGGACTCAACAACCGCCTCCGCTTCCCCCCAGCACCCAGGTACCTGCTCGTGTCGTTCGAGCAGGCTCGCCATCAAACCTAGAAGTTGTCCCATTCAACAAGCCAATTTCTGCAGCGCCTTCCCCTCGGAGCGCCGCCGTCAATCCAGTCAAGCCAAGCGCCTTGGATACAACTGCCGTGCCAAGCCCCGTGCCGTGTATCCGCCGGGCGAGCCCTCGCTCCACCGCGACATTCGTGTCGGCACGCGCGACGACGGTGCCGCGATCGGAGCGGGCCCGGTAGACTCTGCGGGTATTGGCCAACATCGGCTACCTGCAGGTCGTTCGACACTGCAACCACGTGTGTGGCTTCTGCTCGAATCCGACGACGCCGTACACCCACGACTTCGACAGCATGCGCGTGCTCGTCGACGACTTCGTCCGGCGCAAGTACTTCGGCATCATCCTCACCGGAGGCGAACCGACGCTGCACCCCGAGCTGCCGAGGATCGCAGCCTATGCCAACGCGCAAGGGCTGCACGTTCGGTTGATCACCAACGGCTCTCGCCTCTCGCAACCAGACTTCGCGCAGGCACTCGCCGAAGCAGGGGTTCGGCTCGTTCATGTGTCCGTGTACTCGGTTCGGCCCGACGTCGAGGCCACGCTTCGCGGCACCGAAGACACCCTGCCCATGGCCTACGCCGCGATCGACAACGCCGCGCGCTTCGGCATCGAAGTCAACATCAACTGCGTCATCAACAAGCTCAACGCCGATCACCTGCACGAGAACATCCGCGTGCTCGTGAAGCAGCACCCGCACATCCGACACTTCGTGTGGAACAACCTCGACCCCTCGATGGGACGCGCCGAGGTGAACCAAGCAATGTTCACCCCGCGGCTGGCCGACTTCGAGCTCTCCTTGCATCGCGCGATGAAGCTCCTTCACCGCAGCGGCCGGACCTTCCGCGTGGAGAAGGTACCGCTGTGTTACATGACCGACTTTGCGTGGGCCAGCACCGAGACCCGCAAGATCGTCAAAGGAGAGGAACGCATCGTTCACTTCCTGGACGACAAGCAGACCGTGAGGCAGACCGCCTGGGGCCACGTGTACACCGAGGCCTGCGATGTCTGCTCGCTGCGCTCGATCTGTGGCGGCTTGTTCGACCGCGGCGATGGCTACGACCCGGCCGAGCTGCATCCTGTGTTCGTCCCGCTGCAGCCCGTTGTGGAGCACGTGCTCAGCGACGGCACGGATCCGAGTCAGAAGCAGCAGACCTTCTCCCAGTGGAAGAAGCGATTCACGCGGGCGGACCGGGACGTGAGCGCTGCGGCTCCACAGCGCGACACGTCGTTGATCCCGGTGGGTCGGGTGACCGAGCGTGGGGAGCGTCTGTACGCGGCGAAGCGCAAGGCCGAGCAGCGTAAGGCCGAGGCGAGTGGGATCGCGATGGAACGGGAGCAGGGCGAAGAGTTCTGAACCTTCGAAACCAAGACAAAGGCCCGACGGAGGAACCGCCGGGCCTTTGTCTTCGCGAACCCTCGTTCGTTATTCGCAGGCCAGCGCGCGGGCTTGGCCACCACCGAGATAGGCGTAGCTGTTTGCGCTGTTGTAGCCAGAGACCACGACCGAGATCGGATCATCGCTCAGGAGCGAGTGAGTCCCCTCGCCGACCTCGATTCGGGCGACCTCCCATTCGGCGGTAATCGCCGAGAAGTCCGCAGCTGGCACGTCGACCCCGTCGAGGGCCACGGCGGCGGAGCCGACCTGACGCGTGATTGTGAGGTGGTCGATCACGTTGCCCTCGACCGTGCCCACGACGTAGGCCTCCAGGAGCTGCGATGCACCAGCCATGACCACGTGGGCGGGGTCGCCAGATGCCGAACCCGGCAGCGTCGCTCCCACCCCCGTCGCACCGGTGAGGTACTGCGAGACGATGATCGGCGCAGTGGAGTCGATCACGAAGTCTCCTGGTTCTGCGACGGTGCCGCTGACGGAGAGCTCGAGCGACTGCCCGGAGACGAGGTCGACCGGGGCGATCGGCAGACCGGTGACCCCCAGCGGGGCCTCGAACGACACCGTGGCATCTTCGACCGCGTAGATCTGCCAAACAACCGGCTCGGGGACGACGCCACGCGGAGGCATACGGGCCGCCACGACCGAGGTCGCGGCCGTGTTGGTCGGCGTGAGCATCTCTTCGAGGTGATCACACGCGAGCACCCCAGTGGGAATGTTCGAGCACTCGCTGCCCGAGAAGACCCCAATGGGCGCCGTGGAGGTGACGATGCTCCCCGAGAGCCCCTCGGCCACGGTCTGGTTCTGCGGGGCCGACATGATCACCGCCGTGTCGCCTTCGTCCAGCATCAGGGTCAGCAGACCACCCGCTGGGACGGCAGGCAGTCCGCCGCCCGCGAGGGTGGCGCGGCTAGGAACGATCTCGATCTCGGTGCCATCTTCGGCCGCCGTGATCGCGACGTACTCCTCTCCGAAGCTGCCGTCGTAGCCGACGATGTCGTATTCGACGTCCCACGAAGCGCGCGGGATCAGCAGCGAGGCATCCGAGGTGAACGTGGCAATCGACGCCTGGTAGGCCGCGATCGGGATGTCCGAGGTCACCCGGTACGAACCACCTTCGTTGATCTCCGTCGTCGGGCTGAAGTTCTCTGGAAGGACCTCGGTCGACTGTTGGAGCGGAGCGAGCGTGATGGGGCCAGAGATCACCGCCCAAGCGCCCCCGACGAACTGCTCGATGTTGACCGTTGCGGTCAGCGCCGGGTTCGCGTTGGCCAGCAGGATGTTGTAGGTCGACGCGTTGAGGTTGGCGAGCGGGATGCCATAGAACTCGCAGCCGAGCGATCCGTCGAGGAGCTCTGCCGTGGGGCAGTCGTCGGGAATGCCCACAACGAGGAACGGCACGGACGGGTCCATGTCGTTGCAGTCCGTTCCAGCCGTGACGCCATCCGGAGGATCTGCGTCGCCATAGTCGTCATCGTCCTCGTCTTCGAGGCACGCGGTTGGGCTGTCGTTCGGAGCCGAACCGGGGAACGCGTTGACGTTGTCGTCGGCACAGTCCGTGCCGTTGTCGGCGCCCGGATCGATATCCGTGGCGCTATCGTCCCCGTACCCGTCGTCGTCGACATCCGCCGTGCAAAGCTCCGGCTCCATCTCGGCTGCGCCCGGATAGATGTCGAACTCGGTGTCGACGCAGTCAGAGCCAGGATCCACGCCGTCAGGCGGGCTCGCATCTCCGTATCCGTCGCCGTCCTCGTCCTCGGCACACAACTCGGGCTCCTCTTCAGCCGCGCCCGGGAACGCGTTGGCGTTGTCGTCGGCACAGTCGTCGCCGTTGGGCACGCTGCCGTCGGGCGGGTCTTGCCCGGGAGGGACATCAACACAGGTATCGGGGTCGCCAAAGCCGTCATCGTCGGCGTCGACACAGTACGAGACAGGCACCCCTGGATCGCACGTCAGCGTGTCTTCGTTGCACATCCCGGAGATGCAGTCGGCCCCGTCGTCGCAACCCTCGCCGTCCTCGCAGGTGGCACCACAGCTGTTGCCGCAGTCCACGTCGGTCTCGTCACCGTTTTGCTGGCCGTCGGTGCACTCGGGATCGACTCCCTGGCAGATGTCGTCCTCGCTGCAGTCGTCCGACATGCAGTCGTTGTCGATCATGCAGCCTTCGCCGTCGTCACACTTTTCGGTGCACGTACCGCCGCAGTCGACGTCCGTCTCGTCGCCGTTCTGCATGCCATCCATGCAATCACCGCCGCCATCGGAGTCGGTCTCGAGGGTCTCGGAGTCCGACTCTGTCTCGCCGTCCGTCACGGTCACAGTCTCGGAATCACTCTCCGTGTCCGATGCTCCACCGCTGTCGGCCGGGCACTCCGAGGCCTCGCTCTGCAAGAGGCCATCATCCGCACACGGGTCCGCACAGCCGGTCAGCCCCGTCGCTACTAGTCCGCTGGAGAGAAGCCAGCGCATCGTTTTTATGTCCATCGTCAATCCCCCTGTTGGCCCTTCGTTACTTGAGTAGCTTGAACTCGATCCGGCGGTTCTTGGCGCGGCCGGCCTTGGACTTGTTGCTCTCGCGCGGCTCAAGTTCGCCGGCGCCACGAGTTTCGATGCGGCCACTGTCGATGCCAGCGGCAACCATGTACTCCTTCACAGACGCCGCGCGGTCGGCTGACAGCTGGGTGTTGTAGTCGTCGTCGCCGACATCATCGGTGTGGCCGCTGATCTCGATCCGGAGCTTTGGGAACTCCTTGAGGACCGAGACCGCGTTGTCCAGCTTCGCCGTGGACTGCTTCTTGATCTTGGCCTTGGCCGTATCGAAGAAGATGCCTTCAATCACCCCCGTGAACTGCTGGACCTTCTCCGGCACAACGTCGGGACAACCATCGTCGTCCTGGAACTGGTTGACGGTCTCCGGCTCGTTGACGCACTTGTCGTCCGGATCCAGGATGCCGTCACCGTCGGTGTCGGGGATCGGGCAGCCTTCGTACTCGGGCACGCCCGGCTCATCGACACACTTGTCGTCCGGATCCAGGATGCCGTCACCGTCGGTATCGGGCGTCGGGCAGCCTTCGTACTCGGGCACCCCCGGCACGTCGACGCACTTGTCGTCCGGATCCAGGATTCCGTCGCCGTCGGTATCGGGGATCGGGCAGCCGTCGTACTCGACCACGCCGGGCACGTCGATGCACTTGTCGTCGACATCGAGAATTCCGTCGTCGTCCCGATCGAGATCCGGGACCGGCTCGGCCTTCTTGCGATTGAGCGAGAGTCCGAACCCCAGCAACACTTCCGGCGAGTGCACGACGCCCTCGCCCAGACCGCGCCGAGCGGTCAACGTATCGCGAACGTCGAACCGCATCATGAAGCGACGCGTGATGAAGAACTTGACTCCACCGCCGAAGTGAAAGCCGAGGTCGACGTCGTTGCCCACGACCTCGCTCCCACTTGCCACCGCCAGCCCAGAGACACCCGCCAGCGCAAACGGAGTGATGCTCCAACGGGCGACCTGAGCCACCAGGTGACCTCGCACGGCCCAGAGGTTGAGCGACTGGCCCGCTTCGGTTTCGGTGGGCAACCAGGCGCCCTCACCTTCGAGACCCAGGAAACGTGCCGGGTAGTATCCAATGCGGCCGCCCACTTCAGGGGCAAGCGACGCGAGGGGCTTGTACCCCTGGTCGGGCGCGCCGGGGTTGGGCTCGAAGAGCTCCAGGCGAGGGTGCGGGAACATCAGGCCGCCAAAGATGCCGAGCTCGACCATGTTGCGCTCCGGAGCCCAGCGTTTGATCCACCGCTGGTCCTTGCGCTTGTTCGCCTCCCGCGTGGCATCAGCATCGACATCACCTTCGGCGGATGCAGAAGCGTCACCAGCATTGAGGGAGACACCTCCCGAAGCGTCAGCGTCCCCTTCGGGCGCCGCATAGGTCAGAGCAAGAGCGATGAGAACGGAAGTACTAGCAGTCAGCATGGCAGTGCCCTCGAGCAACGCAGGATGGCAGGGTGCGCCGAACCACCGAAAAAAACGACGGCCTGAGCCGCGGCGAACATGGGGTCCGCAACCCCGGCTTCAGTCATGCCTGAACCGGCATGCAGTCGCAAGGTGTTCTGCGCGCAGCTTGGGAGCGACTTCGCGCGCTGCTGGGCGCAGTCACGCTACGAGGCCAGCCGCCGAAGCTCGGCCAACACCGATGCTCCCGCAACCGTGGGATCGGCATTCTCGAGGGTCTGAAGCCCCTCTCGATTGCCCACGGCGATCATTTCGAGTCGGCGATCGAACCCCGGTCCCTCACAGACAGGATGCCCCTGCGCCCGAAGCGAGCGGTACAGCGACTCAACCGCCAAGAACGCGTGCACCGCAAGAAACACACCATGCAGCGGGCGCGAATCCGGCCGCACTGGAGATGAGAACAGCGGTGCGAATGCGTTATGCAACACGGGGTCGATTTCGAACAGCGCGTTGAGTTTGTTGTGGGAAAACTCGTGCACGATGGCCTCCACCATCGTCATCTGCTGAGGATGCAGCGACATGTAGGCCGTCCCCAGGTTCTCCTGAAACGACGCTGAGAGATGGCGCGAGTCGTCGTATCCGACGGGCACAATCTGCCTCAGCGCGAGTTCGATCTCAGCGTGCAGGGGCGGGAGTCCGACCGCGATCAACGCAAGGGCATCGCGAAGACTGTGGACCCACTGCGACTGCGTTCGACCTCCAAGCGAGGTCCGGTTTCCGTCCTTGTCGGGGTGCGCTTCATGCATCGCCAGCGGGCTGTCGTCGGCGCGGCAGAGCACCACCCCCGCACCCAGCGACTCAAACAGCGGACCGTGCTCGTCCTGTCTCTTCACCTGGCCATCGCGGACTCGCCCTGCGTCTCGCCACGACGTAAAGGCGGGACCGCGGAGCACCGGGCCCGTCCACACCGAGCCCAGCTCATGGGCGAGCACGGCCTGAAGCGCGTTGCAGACCTCCACCCGATCGAGGTCACGGCGCGAGGGATCACGCAGGCAACGGACTCGTGTACCCACACCTGGCTGCCGCAACACGCTGAAGAGCGCGCCCGGGTTCGACTTCGCCAGGGCTCCGAGCGCGCTCCTGGTCGCCGCCCAGCTCGCGCACTCGGCCGGAGCCTGAAGAGACAACAGGTCGAGCAGGGTCCGACGCAGCGCCCTGGACCAAACCTCGCGCAACGTCGTGGAGCCGGGCCTGGGCACGGTGAGATCGTCCAACGCCAGCCCCTCGGCGTCGGGCAACTTCATCCGTCGGCCACCGGTTGCAGCGCGGAGAAGCCGAACGCACGCACGTGGTTGACGTGCACCCCCTCGCACGAGCCGACGTGCTTGCAGGTTTTGCATCGCAGAGACTTCACCCGATAGTCGGACTGCACATAGCGTTTTGCGAAACGAAAGATCTCGAGCTCGCCCTGCGGCGTCAGCATGGCGGCATCCAAGGTGGAGGGCGTCGCCCGAGCTCGCGCCCCAGCGATACATGCGGGCACGCCCTCGACCGGAACCTCGAGTGTGAAGTCGCGAAAGAACCCGGCGAGCTCAACGTCTTGCGTTGCCGCGGTGGTCAGTCGGTCGTGGGTCGGCTGGACGACGCACAACCGCGGGTGCGCCTCGTCCAGCGCCAGCAGCCAGGCGGCGGTGGCCTTCGAGAGCACGACCGCAACCTCGAAGCTCGCGGCCATGGCCAGCAGGTCTTGTGCATGCGCGACCGTCTTGGCCAGCACGCGCGTCACCGGCACATCCCCAAGCGTCCCCTCAACGCCGGAGGGATCTTCGAGCTCAAGCTCCACCGCCTCGAGCGTCAGCCCCTGCATCGCACGCCGGGCTTCGGCCACCGAGGCCGCGACGATCCACGCCGTCTTCGCCTGCTCAACGTGCTGCGCCACGCTCGGATAGCGCACCGACGCGCCGGTCCCGATCACCTGAAGGCGATGCCGCGCCTGCACGTTCCCGGCCTGGGCCTCTTGTGCGATCTGGCTGCGCTCTTCGGTGCGCTTCTTGGTCGCCGGGTCCCCACCGTAGACCGGCTGCATCGACGCCTCAAACGCCGGCTCCAGGCGGACCCGGGTGTACGACTGCGCGGCGAGCGTCTCCCGAACCTCGTCCAGACGATCGCACAGCGGCTCCAAGTAGCAGTGACGGCACCGATCCGGCTCGCGACAGTCGAGCGAAATCCCCGTCTCGAGCAGCTGCGCATACTCTTCTTTGCGCCCGCGCACCTCGTCGCCGAGCTTGTACGGATCTTGGATGAGCGACTCGTAGCCCTCAAGGTGTGGGACCGGGAACCGGTTGAGCCAGATGTGAATGTCGGGGCGTTTGGAGTACTCGAACGCCTTGAGCAAAAACGGGCGCATCTCTTCCAGATCGTAGAAGAGGGTCTCCTTGCCTTCGGTGTATGCGCGCCCAAACGGGATGACGTGAAGCAGGTCGAACTCCTTGACGCCCATCCCGATGAAGGTCTCGAGGATGTCGGGCAGCACCTTGACGTTGCCCTTGTTCACACAGACGTCGATGTTGATGATCGGCCGCCCGTCCGCCATCGCGTTGTGTAGCCCGTGAACCTCTTGCTCGAACGCGCCCTTGGTCCCGACCAACGCGTCGTGAACCTTCGCGTTCGGGCCGTGGATCGAGAACGTGATCTCGGAGAGGCCAGCGTCGAGGCTGCGCTTGAGGAAATCCGGATACGCAAACATCCGGCCGTTGGTCACGGTCTGCACCTTGCGATAGCCGGCCAGGCTGCCCAGCTTCACGAACTTGACGAAGTCCGGGTGGATCGTCGGCTCGCCTCCCGAGAGAATGAGCCGCTGCGCGCCCTTGCGCTTGCCGTCGAGGATCTGCGCCCGGATTTCCTCGCGGTCGCGATTCGTCCCGTCGTGCGTGTGGGAATCGAGGCAGAAGATGCAGCGGTCGTTGCAGTCGTAGGTCAGCCGGACCCAGTTGCGCTGCTCGTGAGCGGCCTCCTCGTGCTCCACGATCTTGGCATCGGCCTGACTCACGCGTTTGAGGATAGCCCACGGGGCGCGGCGGAAGGAACCGCGCCCCATCCACGCCCCCGGCGCCGCTGCTGCGGTTGGGCGGCGGCTCGTTGAGCTACGGCCAGGTCGCGCCCGGGGCTCCGAACGTCAGGTTGCCCGAGCCATCGAACGAGCGAGCCGAGGAGACCGCCATGTTGGCGGCGCCGCTGAGCAGCGGGTTGTAGACCTCTTCGATGTTGTACTGGGCCTCGTTGAGACCGAGCGAGTCGTTGAAGAAGTCGTCCGCACATGCACCGCCCAACAACACGTCAGCGCAGCCCCAGTCGGCGACCCCAATGGCCGCGATGATCCCCTCCGCGGCCGCGACAACCGTGGCGGTGACGGAGTCGTCCACAGCCTTGCGATACCGCGTTCCGTTCGCCCAGTCCTTGGTGAAGTTCCCCCACGCGTTGGGATAGAACTCGACGTCTTCAGCTCCGCTGGCTGCCTTCGCCCCGATTTCGATCCACGCGTCGATCTGGCGCGCCGCGATGCAGGTCGTGCCCCAGAACGCGATGATGGGGATCCCCCCACGCGCCGTGCCGGCCACATCCGGCTCGGTCATATCCACCAGCCACTCCCCGCTGATGTTCTCGGTTCCTTCGAGCGTCTCGAAGTTGGAGTCGTCCGCACCCTGCTTGAACCCGTGCGAGTGCACGAAGCTGTCGAAGCGCCAGCCCTCGGCGGTCAGATGCTGCATCGCGTCTCGTATTCCGGCCCGCGTGGGTGGATACACGCGGTCGGCGTGTTTGAACGCCGCGCCGTTGAAGCCCGCCGGGTTCGAGGTTTCGGAGTCGGCCACAAGCACCACGTAGTCGTAGTCGTCGTAGACCTGCTCGAGGTCGGTGTAGATGCCCTGGCCCAGGGTGGTGAACGCGTCGTCGTCGAAGTGGTAGTACAGCAGCAAGGCCACGCCGGCGGTGCCCTTGTCCTGCTCATCGCACGGCTCAGGCGTGAAGTCCTTGTCGTTGGGGACGTCATCGAGATCCGCATCTGCGCGCATGATCTTGAGGCTGGTGGAAACCTTGCCATTGCACTGATTGGGTCCGCACAGCGGCCCTGGCCCGAAGTTGAGGTTTCGCGAGGGCTGCCCCTGCACCGGGTCGCACCGGAGCGTGATCGTCTGACACGAATCGTACTCGTCATCATCGCCGTTGATGCCGCCGTTGTCGTGTTCGGTGGCGTGCACGCACACCTCGACCGGGAGCGACTGATTGACCGGGACGACGTACGTGTTCACGAGCGTGTCGTGTCCCTTGGTCTCGCCGACACTATAGATCGCTTGTCCCGACGTCGGATAGGACACCGAGGCGACCGAGGCGGGGCTCGTCGTCGTGGCGGTCACTTCGAAGCTGAGCTCCCCTTTGCCCTCTGTCGCGCCCTGCCCCTTGGTGAACTCCGTCGAGGTCCACACCAGCTCGATCGAACACTCGCCGGTGACGGGGTCGGGCGGAATGGACTCGCTAAACTCGGGGTCGTTGCAATCCCAGGGCTTCGGATCCCAAACCTCGTCGTCTGCGCCCGCGACGGGAAACACTCCGGTTCGCAGCTCTGCGTCCGGCGTAGCGAGGTCTGGCGACGCGTCATCGCACCCCGACAGCAGGATCGGGACCGCGACCGACGTCACGAAGCACCGGAGAAGAAACGGGACTCGGTTTGTCATCACCGACTCCTTCACAGTCGCCTGGCCCTCAATGACGAATGCTCGCGACCGCGTCTCGCTTTGTCATTGCGCGGTGCCGCGTTGCGAAAGAGCCGACATGCTCCAACAAGCCCAACAAGCCTCTGTTCGTGTACTGCGCACCCTTGGCCTGCTCGCGCTCGCGACAACCCTCGGCGCCGCCGGGTGTGATGCCCCGACCGAGTTGCAGGACACCCCGAGCGTTCAGCGAAGTGCAGGCGATGCCCAGATCGCTACGGCGCTCGCCCAGGACGCCGACTTTCTGACCCTCATCGACGTCTCCGTGGAACTCGCGAGTGAACTCATTGCCGCCCAGAAGTCGCTGCCCGGCGAAACCGTCGACGCGATCGCGGTCACCATCACCCACCCGAGCTTCGCCGAGACGACGGATCCGAGTACGCTGGTCGAAGACCTGGGCGCAGACCCGGCCCTGCTGACGTCGGTCCAGAGCCTCTCCACACTTCTGATCGCCCGCTATGGGCTGCAAGACGCGCCCCAACAGCGCGTTCGCACCATCTTCACGGCCGCACTCGCGAAAGACAACGCGAAATTCCACCTCGACGGAGCGATCGAGAACGAGCTGAGCGACGTCGAAGGCGATGTCGATACGACCACGGACGAGTGCGAGGCCCTCTGCATCACCGAGTACACCGTACTGGCAAGCCTCGCGATGACGGCGTACATCGTCCAACTGGTGGCCGCCGTCGCGGCTGGGCCCGCGGGGCCCTTGATCGCCATCATCGCGTTCGCCGACTTCAACTGGGCCATGGCCACCGCACAAGGCCAGCTCAACGTGTGCATGGATGAGTGCAACGGTGACTTCTCGAACGAGTGCGGATGGGATCCGGACTGCGGCACCGAGGAGTACTGCTGGAGGGGTCCGCTTGGGTTCGGCCAGAACGAGTGCAGGTCTAAAAGGGACGAGGGCAAGGTCTGCTCTCGTGACAGCCAGTGCGAGACCGAGTGCTGCACGTACAACTTCTGGTCCAACCCACTCAGCCAGGTTTGTCGCCCCGCCGACCGCTGCAACTGAGCCCGGATCTTCCGCGTATACCGTGCCGATGGCCCTGCCTGCGCTCTGCGCGACTGGCGAGGTCATCGGCACAGCTGCGCCGGACGTGGTCTGCTACAACAGAGGCTCGTCGAGCACGAGCTTCGAACATGTCTGCAGCGATCATCATTGCCGCGTGGGTCGGCCTGGCCCAGCCCACCCCAAGCAACCCGGACGCGATGCAATGGGAGGAGCTCGACGAGCCCACCGCCCCCGCTCCGTCGGAAGCCCCGCCGGTCGACCTCCAACCGTCGGCAGACCCGGAGGCCCCGCCTTCCGAAGCTTCGCCGCCGCCCGAAGCCGCACCGCCTGCCGAGCCGGCGCCTGCTCCCACCGAAGACGCGCCGCCGGAACCCGAGCCCGAGCCCGAGCCCGAGCCCGAGCCGGAACCCGAACTCGGCTCCGAACCGAGCTCGGTCGAGTTCACGCCGGCCGAACCGGGATCCGAGATCGCCGAGCTCCAACCGCCCGGCGACACGAAAGAGAGGAGGAAGAAGCCGGACTCCCTGTACGGACGCCTGTGGGCAGGTCCCGTGATCGGGGCCGGAGCCAGCCTGTTCGCGGTCGGAGCCTCGGCGACCTACTTTATCGTCCCGTACTTCGGCCTGGGTGGCGAGCTGGTCAACGTGTTCTCGTGGCACCCCGACGGCAGCTTCTACGAGTTCCAGCTCACCCCACAAGCCACCGTGCTGATGCTGCCGCGTCGCCGCGTCTCGCCGCTGTTCTGGGGCGGCTTCGGCCTCGACACCTTCAACAAGGGACTGGGTACCTACGGGCGCTGGAGCGCGGGCGGAGGCCTCATCATGCTGCTCGGCCAACGCATCATCCTCACCATCGGCGTCGAAGTCGACGGCCGCGTGCCGACCCGCGAGTGGAACCGAACGTTCACGTGCGGTCCCTTCAAGGGCAACTGCACGATGGGTATCGGCCCGGCGCTGGGCATCTCGATTCCGTTCGGCTGAGCCGGCGCTCGGACAACTTGTCCAAGCTGCGTCATTCGCGAGGCCCCGGCTGCGAATGAGACGCATGGACCGCAACCGGCCTCGCATCCTGCTACGCTCCGCGCGTGTCCGATCGGGACGACGTCGAGCTCTTAACCCGCGCCTTGGCGGGACAGGTCGAGGCGCGTCGAGAGCTTGGACGCCGACTCCTACAGGCCGTGGCCCGGGAGGCATCGTTCGCAGTCGGAAGACTGGCGGCAGCCGAGGGCCGGGATCCGCGCCAGGAGGTGAAAGACCACGTTCACAACGTGCTGCTGGGCCTGTTCGAGGACGACGGAAAGCAGCTGCGTCGATGGGACCCGCAGCGAGGCCGCAGTCTCGAGAGCTTCGTGCAGCTCATCGCACGCCGACGCATCCCGCGAATGCTCAGCGGCGGACGCGGCAACCCGTGGGCCGATGCCCCGATCGACCCGGCCGATATCGACACCGCCGACGACGCAGACCTTGCGCAGCGGCTCGAGCAGCGCAACCAACTCGATCAGGTGCTCGCGGCCATGCACGCCAAGATGAACGAGCGCGATCACGAGCTCTTCGACCTCATCTTCGTCCAGGAGCTGTCCCCCGATGCGGTGGCAGAGCAAATGGACATGACACGGGGAGCGGTCAATGCCTGGTCATATAGAATGCGGAAGCTGGCTCGGGCCGCCGCCCTTGGTGCGGCCCCAGGAGATGATGGAGCACCAGCAAAGGCCGCCATCTCCGGAGGTGCAAGGCATGGCTGACGAGCTACTCAAAGCACTGGCCCAGCGTCAGCGGGAATCCGACTCCGCCCAGCCACCGATTCCGCTCGACGATTTCGAAGGCGAGGCTGGCGATGCGTTGCTGGACGAGATGTTCGGCGCGCTGGATGAGACGGCCGAATCCAGACCCGCGCCGCCGGTCGAAGAAGCGGTCGCGGACAACGTCACCGCCCTTCCGACGCGCAAGCCTGCGGTCTGGGCCGGCGTGGGGATCTTGATTGCGGCCGCCGCCTCGCTGGTGCTGTGGCTCGCGATGCCCTCACCGGTCGACCCACTCCCCGCCTACGGTGCGGTCAGCATCTCTGGCGGTTCAGCAGCCGTCCGCGGGGACCGCGATGCCGTCCCCGAGGTGCTCAAGCTCGCGCACTCCACCGACAACATCGAGTGGAGATTCGCACCCGCGATCCCGGTCGAGGGCGACGTCGAGGTTGTGCTTTCTGCGCGCCTTGCCAGCGGCACACGAGTGTTCGCCGCAGTCCCCAATCCAACCGTCACCCCAACGGGGTCGATACAGCTGCGCGGGCCCCTCAATACCTTCATCGAGCTTAGCGACGGACGCTGGACGATCGAGGTGATCGTCGCCCGAGCGGGCCACGCTCCGGGCTCGGCGGAAGAAGCGACGGGCGCGGACTGGCCGCGGGTTCCGATCGAGGTCATCATCGACGCCTCTTGAACTGGACTCGATGGATCTCGGCAGCGCTGCTGGCCTGCGGGTGTGAGGCGAGCGAAGAGCAAGCGCAGGTCCCTTCGCCCGGGGTCGTCTACAGCGGCTGTATCGAGTTCGCACCTGCGACCTGTATCCTCGAACGCTCGACCCAGTTGAACATCTGGCTCGATGTTTCACCTGCGACACCACTTCTGGTGCGCATCGATGGGTCGGCTGTGCCTGCGACGGGACGTCAAGTTCACGGAGGCATCCGTCTTGAGGTCGAGGTGGCCCCCGGGACGGAGTTCCTCACCGTCGAGTCGCCGGACCACAACTGGAGTACGGAGATCACGCTGGCATTCGAGTGGAGGGTCCGTCCACCCATCGACGTCTCGCTGGAGGCGCTCAGGGCACTCTCGAAGAAGAGTACCGGCTGGGCAAAGCTGCGAGTCCTCGATGAGCTGCGCAGGGCTTCATGGAGGACTCCGGAGGGACTGGCCGACGCAGAAGAGGAGCTTGCCCTCGCGGTCGAACTCGGCGCTGTTCATCACCAAGCACTCGCCCTCTCTCAAAGCGCGCACATTCTCACTGAGCTTACCGAGGACCACGCCAGGGCCCGGCAGGTCCTCGACGCGCTTCGTGCACTTGAGCCGATGAGCCCATTCGCGGCCGCTCGTTGGCAGTACTACAACGCCGTCCTGGCCCGTCGCGCTGGGGACCTGGGCACTGCGCTCGTAGGCTTCGAGAACGCGCGAGGTCTTTCCGAGCGGCTGAACTCTGGAGTCGACGACGTCGTCGAGATGCTGGCCAACACTCTGGCTGAACTCGGCCGCGAGGAAGAGGCTCAACAGTTGTTCCAGGGGCTGGAGGTCCAGCTCTGGGAGAGTGAGGCTCGATGCTCGGAATGGGTCCGTAGGGCCAACAATCTCGCCTGGGGACAGCTTGTGCTCGGAGCCTCTGGTCACGAACATGCCGACCCTCGTCCGCTCCTCCTCGCCGCTGTCGACCTGGTCACCCAGTGCCCCGATCCGTGGAGGGAGGCCGCGCTCCTTCTCGACCTGGCGCTGGCTGAACTTGAGTACGAACGACCTCTGGAGGCACAAGGATGGCTCGCTCGTATGGGTCCGCTCCCGAAAAACCTCAGGGGCTGGGTGGAGATGGCCTCGGCCGCCGCTGCGCTCGATCGCAGAGACCCCCTGAGCCAACCTGCCCTGATGTCGCAGCCAAGCCCGACCTCAGAAATCGAGCTTGCATGGAACCAGAGTGTGCGTGAAGGAGATCTGCTGGTGGCGTGGGGCTTCCACGACCTCGCCGCTGAAGCCTACCGCTCCGCTGAAGAACAGCTAAGCGTGACCTTTCAACAAGTTGGTACCAACGCGAGCGGCGAGTTGTACGTCGCAGGCCGCTCTTCAAGCCTTGAGGGCCTCGTCGAAGCTCTCTTGCAAACCGACCGACCCGCCGAGGCCTCATGCGCCATCCGTCTGGCGCGAACACGAGAGTTCGCCCAACTCGATCGCACAGCGCGACTCGGTGCTGCGACCGAAGACGAGCGGACAACTTGGCAGCGCGACATCGTTGAGATTGCAGACAATCGACGCGCCGTAACCCGAGCACAGGCAACGCTCTGGGAACTCTCGGAAGATGACCAAATCGGGGCCGCAGCAAAACTCGCGCTGCAGGCCCGAAAAAACCAAGAAGCTCTCGACGCCGCGATCCGGGCGCTGGGTCTCCAGCCAAACGCTCGGTCTTGCGCAGAGCTTCGGCGACCCGCACCCGGCGAGGTCATCCTCGTGGCATTCGGACCCCACGTCTTCGCGCACAGTAGGTCGGGTATCGAGGTCGCCCCTCGAGAGGATCTTTCGTCGCTGGAGGCGTTGGCCGGCGCTTCCCGCATCACCCTCCTGGAGGCGGGGTTTGACGGGACGCAGCCTCTGCACCTCGCCTCGTGGCGTCATGCAAACTCCCTCCTCGACCTCGCCCCGATTGCCTACAGCCTTGACCTTCCACCCCGCGCGGCGCTGAAAACGAAGGGCCGCGTCGCGCTTGTTCTCGCCGATCCTAGAGACGACCTGCCAGAAGCCCGGGCTGAGGCAGAGACTGTCGAACGCGCCCTTGAGGCAAAAAGCTGGAAGGTCATCGGCCTCCGCGGTGCGGACGCAACGCAGTCGCGCCTCCTTGAGTACGCCGCTGAGGTCGAATTACTCCACTATGCGGGACACGGCATTCGTTCGGGGCTGTCCGGATGGGACTCCGCCCTGTTGCTCGCCGAGGACGCCCGCTTTGGCGTGCACGATATTTTCGCCCTGCCCGGGGTTCCCCACGGGGTCGTGCTTACCGGCTGCGAGACTGCAGCAGCGACACCCGACACCGTCGGTGGCGGCATGAACATCGGCCGGGCATTCGTGCTTGCAGGCAGCGAATGGGTTATTGCCGCCGACACCGACGTAGATGACCGATTCGCGGCCGAAGTCGGTATCGCGGTCCAGCTTTCCGATGGCCCCGACGGCGCCACCCGACTGCGAGAGGCCCTTCTTCGTCTGCGAGCAGATGACCCTGGACTTCCCTGGGGGCAATTCAGGGTCATCGTTCCGTAGGCTGCTAGAACACGTTCCGCAAGAGCAAAGCGTCTCGCGTCTCAACGGACTCGCCAGACGCGGGGTTGGTGAATGCCATGAGAACATAGCCATAGGCGAAAACGTCTCCGCCGAGCGACATTGGGACCACGTATTCCGAGATCTCTTCGGCCATCGGCTCAACGCCCCCCCCTAGAAGCATTTTTTCCGTGATGCCGAACACCTTCCGGTTCCCCTTCTCGTCATAGAGTTCAAGGCTAACCGCCTTGATCGTCCAACCGGCATAATAGTCGGAAACGGTCAGGAATGCCGTGGACTGGTTCGTACCGTGGTCCGTCGTCGTCAGGCAGTCCTCGCATCCAGCCTGCGTTGGCTGCGGAGCGGTGAGCCAGCGCCATGGGTCGGGCTCGACTGTCGCACACGTCAATGAAGAGCCCAAGACCGGGTACAGGGTGTAGTTCTCGCCGCAACCGTCCGTGCACGGTACGCCTGGAGAGTTGGACACAATATACGTGTCCGTAACCGCGGCCTCCACATCCGCGGCGATCTGATCCAGGCTCACAGGCGGCGAACTTTCGCAAGTGAGCGGTGTGCCGGGAAACATAGAGTTGATGGCGTCGCAGGCATCCACCCGGTGCACCGCCACGGACGCCCCCGGACCGAAGTCGGCGGTCAGCGACCCAACTGGCTGACCGGACTGGTAGAGGTGCTGCATCACATCGGACGGGGACAGACCCGGGTCATACGACCAGACCAAACTTGCCGCGGCGCTCACCACGGCGGTACCGATCGACGTGCCGGTCCGAACCGCAAGATCGGTGAGGCCTTCGCGAGGGTGTGCGACCGCGTGACTCGATGCCGCGGCGAGTCGAGGCATGCCCCCCCGCCGCGACGTAGCCATCGGCGTGTTCGAGCCGAGCAGTCCTCCGACCGCGTAGACGAGCGGGGCGAAGTTCGCGGTATCGACGAAGGGGTTGAGAATGCCTAGCTCAATGCACTCCAGGCTGTCCGGTGCAGGGATGTCCTCCCACCGAGCTGGCGCCATAGGCTCGCCCGCGCAGGAGAGTCCGCTCTGGTTTCCCGCTGCGGCGATAATCAGCGCACCACGACAGCGGGCGGCGCGGATCACGTCGAAGACCGCACGAGCTGCGGGGTCCATGTCGGAAAGCTCCATTCCACCGAACTCTTCGGCCTCCCAAGCCACGCTGAGGTTGATGACCAGGTGCTCGGAGCCCATCTGTTGATCAGCGACGAGCGCACTATAGATCCCGCGCGCCAGGTCGGATTGAAGTCCAACCTGCCCGCCCCTCGGGGTGTTCATCCCCTGGTTCGTTCGAGGCAACCCCAAGTAGTTGCGCACCTGATGGATGCAACCGACTCCTGTAGGGCACAGGAACGACTCGACAATGCTGGTGACAACAGGTCCATGCGACGAGTAGGGGAGCTTTGTCGTATCCGGGTTGGAGGGGTACGTGTCGACGATCGCCGTGTGAATCTCAGCCGGCGTGCGCGAAACCGTCAGTGCGATCTCCTGCGGAGTCGTGCGGCCAGAGAGCCACCCGAAATAGCTGTCCAGCTCGTCCCCCACCTCATCCGAGATCGCCGAGCCCTGCGGCTCGACCGCACGGCAGTCCGTCCCGATTTCATACGCCCCAGGGCTGAACGCCTGCAGAGCAAGGGCCAAGTCATCGACATCGTCCGTCGTCGCGCCAGCCGATGTATACCGGCAGTATCCGGCAAGCCCCGACGGCACGGTCACGCCGCCGCCACCGAAAATGGGGTTGCCGGTCCATGACCCGCCGACGAAGTCGGGGCACGCGGTGGCAGCCTCGGGCGCAGTCTGGGTGTTGAAGACAACCACCTGATTCGATGGGTCGCACAGCTCATCCTTCGGATCAGCCGTCCCTGGCCCGCTCAAGGGTCCGCCTCCCTCTCGAGCCGTCACCTCGGGCGCGTCGAGTTCTGACTCCGCCGCGCAGGCGAACGTCGTCGATGTCAGAAGCAGCCAGGGAAGATGACGGGTGAGGAGCGTGTCAAATTTCATGATGAGCGGGGGGTTCGAGTGCGAAGAGTCGGGGCACCGCGCTGCGGATTGCGAGGCCCTGGAACCTCGTTCGCACCGAACTCCCGGACAATGACACGCCCGCCGAAGATTTCTTTTCACCGCGATAACGGCTCAGAATCAAAGAACAATCTCTCCCCTCCGAGGACCCCCTAGCACCCCGCGACCGGCTGCTAGGCCGAAGCGAGCGCCTTCGGGCGATGCGCCTCCAGCGCCACGCGCTGCTTGAGCTCGGCCAGCTCGTCGTCCACCGAGCCTGCCTCAAGCGCCCTAAACTGCGCCTCGAGCGAGGGCTCCATGCCCCCACTGAGCTCCAGCGTCGCGTCGGCTTCGGCCTCGATCTGGCAGACGCGGTTTTCCATGCGCTCGATCGCTCCATCGTGCCCAGAGCTGTTGAGGCTAGCGAGCGTGGCGTTGATCGTTCGCTGCGCTTCGGCCCGGCGCATGCGTGCGATCAGCATCCGTCGCGTGCGATGAGCCTCGGCGATCTTCTGGCTGAGCCCTACCAACGCCGAGCGCAGGGCGTCGCTGGAGTTTTTCTGCGACTGCCACTGCTCGCCGTACATCGTCGCCAGCTCGTCGTGTTCGTTCTTGCGGATCAACGCGGCCCGGGCGAGATCTTCGGCGCCCGAACGGATGGCGAGCATGGCTTTTTGCTCCCACATCGACGCCGCGCCTCCCGCCTCAGCGGCCTGCTTGTGCAGCCGCCGCTCATCGGCGATCACCACCGCGACCTGCTTCTTGGCCTCGACCAGAGCCCCCTGCATGTCGAGAATCGCGAGGTCCAACACCTTCTGCGGGTCCTCGGCCTTCGAGAGCATGTGGTCGAGGTTGGCGCGGATCATGGACATCATGCGATCGAACATGCCCGCGTCGTACCCGGCGGCCCGGAGCCGTATTCCGACCGCCTACGGCTCGGCTGTGTAAACGTCGACGCGGCCGGGGTTGCCGGCGCCGTTGCTGGAGATGACCACGACATCTGTGGCTCCATCATTGTCGACATCACCTGCGACAGCGCCCCACACGGGACCCGGAGCCTCGAACTGGATGTCGGAGAGCTCGAAGCCTGCGGAGCCGTCGTTGATGTACATCACTGCACGATCGAGCGTGCGACTGGTGAGCAGGACGTCGAGGTCGCCATCGTCGTCGAGATCCGCAACCGATGGCTTGAACGCGCCCGCAAGGGGCAGCGGGATCGGAGGCGCAAAACCACCCGCCTGGCCGAGGTTCACCGCGCCATCACCATCCATGCACGTGACCACGACGTCGCCCATTCCATCGCCGTCGAAGTCCGCGATCTCGCCGTAGCGCGTGCCGCTGACATCTCCGGGACACAGCGACAAGTTCGGCCCCGCGCTGAAGTTTCCGCTTCCATCGTTGACCAGGGCGATGCTGCCCGAGTTGTACTGGTTGAACATCAGCGCGTCGATCTCATCGCCGGCGGACAGTGCGGCCGCGGCCATGCCCGAGGCCCCCTCTCCGGGACCTGGGAAGTTGTGCTCCGTGCCGGGCTGCCAGTTGCCGTTGGACAAGACACCCGAGATCCAGACACGCCCGTAAGCCTCGGTGTGGGCGATGTCCATGATGGCGTCGCCGTCGATATCGGCGACAAAGACGTCCGATAGGTCAAACTCGTTTCCGAACACGTTCGTGACCACGGCCGTCGCGCTGTAGAACGAGCCCTGGTTGCGGAGCCGCGTCACGTTGTTGCCGTTGACGACCGCATCGAGGTCGTCGTCTTGGTCGAGGTCGGCCAACCGAATTCGACCGGCGGAGCGCGCGATGGTCATGTTGTGTTCCTCGACGAATCCACCGATGCCGTCGGCTTCGAGCACGACAAAACGGTTCTCCTGGCTCGGCATGGCCCCGCCTGCGATCAGCGCGATGTCGAGCAAGCCGTTGGAGGAGAGATCACCAAGCGCGACGTCGACAGGGCCCGCCGGGGTCATCAGCGAGTTTGGCGTGACATCGAGACACAGCTCGCTGCCCACGACCACTCCATCCCCGCACGCGGGCTCGACTCCGGTCGGGTCCGTGGTGCTCCCGGTCGGGTCCGTGGTTGGGCCGCTGGTGCTTGGGTCGGTGGGATCGGTGTCGCTGGCGACCGTGGGATCGGTGTTGGTGGCGTCGGTCGCGGTCGGGCTGGTCATGCCGCCATCGGTCGTGCTCGACCCGCTGGTCTGTGATCCCGTGCTGCCGGATGAGCCAGAGCCCTCACCGCCCGAACTCGCCCCGTCTTCGGTCTCCGCCCCCGGCGGCAGATCGTCGGGCGAGAAACATCCGCACAAGAGCACCGCCACAGCCGCATTCGCAGGCCACCGAGAGGACACCTTCAAAACCATGGCCGGAGTATAGGCCCGACGACGCGCACATGCTGGTATCGTCGTGCGGTGCGGTTGCGCGTCGTGTCTCCCCCGGTCAGCGTGGCCGAGGACTTCATCGACTACCCGTACTTCGCGAACCTCGGCGCCGTCCAGCTCGCCACCGTGCTGCGCGCACGAGGCCACGAGGTCGCCCTTGTCGACGCGTTTGCGTTGCCCGCCGCTGCACTGGGTCGACGGAGCGACGGACGCCTTCACCTCGGCGCATCGGTCGAGGCCACGGTCGCAGCCGCGCAGGGCGAGGCAGACGCGACCGTCATCGCGTACACGCCGTTTCACCGACCGCCGCACCGCGACGATGTCCTGGCCGGCGTGCTCGCGGGACTGCGCGGACCCCTCATCCTCGCGGACCTCTACCAATCCGGACAGCACTACGTGCAAGTGCCCGGCGACTCGGTGCTCGGCTCGTACCCCGAGCTCGACGCCTACGTTCAATACGAAGGCGAGCGAACGGTGCCCGAGATGCTCGAGTCTGGAGCCGCCACGGGCGTGATTCGGGGACAACAGCCCGACCTCGCCCAACTGCCCCCGCCGGACTGGAGCCTCATCGACGTCGAGGCCTACTGGCGCTTTCACGAGAGCGTGGTGGCGAACCTTGGCCGTGCAGCCTGGGCGTTCCCCATCACACAGCGCACGCTCCCGATCGTCACCAGTCGCGGCTGCCCGTTCACGTGCATCCACTGCTCGAGCAACCCCGACCGCGGCGCCGGAGAGCCCAAGACGCAGCGTCGCTGGCCTGCCGAGCGGGTGCGCGAAGCGTTGGCCTCCATGACCAAGCTCGGAGCCAGCCGCGTTGCCGTGCTCGACGAGATGCTCAACGTGCACCGATCGCACTTCGACACCGTGCTCGACGCCGTCGAGGACGCCGACCTCTTGCTCGAGGTTCCCAATGGAATGCGGGCCGACTACCTGCGCGCCGAAGATCTCCAGCGGCTTCGGGGTCGAATCACGACGGTGAGCGTCAGCGCCGAGAGCGGGAGCCCCGAGGTCGTTCGAGATGTCGTGCAAAAGAAGCTCGAACTCTCGGACATCGAAAACGCAGCCAGACACGCTGAGCAGGCCGGCGTGTCGCTGTTGATTCACTACATGATCGGGCTGCCCGGCGAGACCGCCGAGCAGGTCAACGAGACCTTGGCGTTCGCGCTGAAGCTTTGGGACGAGTTCGGTGCCTATCCCGCGGTGCAGTACGCCACGCCCCTGCCGGGCACGCAGCTCGCAGCCCATACCAAGCTGCCCATCGTCGAAGACTGGGGGCCGCGCTTTCAGAAGGCGGCCTCGATCACAGGCTGCGAGGTTTCCCCCGAGACCCTCACCGCGTTCATGGACACGTTTCAGGCCCGGCTGGGCGCCTCCAGCGGCCCGAAGAAGCTGATCATGAACGTGACCTACGCGTGCAACAACCACTGCACGTTCTGCGCCGTGGGCACCCGGACCCAGATCGACGGGCACCCGCCGCGGCAGCGAGAGCAGCTCGCTCGCTACCGAGCGCAAGGCGTGGAGATGGTCGACTTCGACGGGGGCGAGCCCACGCTTAATCCCGAGCTGATTGGACTCATTCGATACAGCCGCGCGATCGGCTATCGCAGGGTCAACGTCACGACCAACGGGCGCATGTGTGCCTACGAGAGCTACGCGTCCAAGCTGGTGCAGAGCGGACTCACCACGCTGTTGTTCTCGGTGCATGGACACGATGCGCGCAGCCACGCGCAACAGGTCGGCGTGGCTGAGGCGTTCGAGCAGACCACCCAAGGCATTCGCAACTGTGTGCGCCTTCGGCCCGCGGGCGTCGAGCTGGGGATGAACGTCACCATCACCAAGGGCAACCACGACAAGCAGCACGAGCTGACCCAGCTGGCGTGGTCGCTTGGCCTGAAGTGGCTCAACATCCAGTTCCTCACCCCGTTTGGACGCGCCACGCACCACGTCGCCCCCGACACCCAAGCCGCAGCGGACCAGACGAGATCCGTCATCGACGCGTTCGGCGATCGCATGAAGATCCAGGTGATCAATCTGCCGTACTGCTTCATGCCCGGCTACGAGCAGTACCTCCAAGGCGACCTGCTCAAGCTGCAGCGCCACATGGTCTTCGTCAACAACGAGACCGTGAACCTGGCCGGCTACTTGGCGGAGCGACGCACCCGCAAGCCGCAGTGCGCCACCTGTCCCCACGCCTGCTTCTGCGGCGGCTTCTACGAGCTGGACAACGTACCCGAGCCGCCGTGGCTGATCGAGCCGTCCGACCTCGTCCGACCCCTGGACGACCCTCGCAGGCATGAGTCTGTGCCGGCAGGGTTTCAAGGCCGGATCGCGCAGCGCCTCACCAAAGACTCGAAGACCTCATGAACGCACCGCAACGAAAGTTCGATGCCCTGAGCGTGTCGGTCACGCTTCCCGCCGACGCTCATCCCCCGCACGTTGTGCAGGGCGCTGCGGTGAGCTTCATCGACCGGTGTTACGTGCTGATGGACCGGCCATCCCCATCGGAGATACGCGTGACGCTCTGCGCCAAGGAAGCCGTGGAGGGCGAAGAGACGCTGGCCAAGATCGCCGATGCGTTCGAGGCTCGGCTGCTGCGCAGCGACCTGTATCACCGGGTGGCGGCGGACAACCAAGTGCTGACCGACGCAGTCGTTGCCCAGGCGTTTGGCTTTGGCGAGACCGCCGCGACCGCACCCGGCCTGGACGACCTCGAGGCGTTTGACTTCTCGGAGGACGCGTTCGACGACCCGCTGGGCATCGCGCAAACCTGGGAAGAAAAACACCGCCGGCCCAGCCCCGCTGCACCTGCTGCACCTGCTGCCAAGAAGGAAGAGGAGTCCCCATGAACGCGCCGTTGCGACCCAAGATCGGTTTCCCGGCCTACTTCCGCCACCGCATGGTCGCCGGAAAGGTGGTCCTGACCAACTTCGAAGGCAACCACCTCATCCTCAGCCAAGACGAGTTCCGTACGTTCGTCGAAGGCACCGTCCCTCGCAACAGCGAGCTGTGGACTCGGCTCGAGGAGCGCAACTTTCTGCGCGAGACCTACCGCGTGCATGAGGCTGCGGCCGCCCTGCGCGAGCGCAAACACTTCCTCGACCAGGGACCGCTGCTGCACATGCTGGTGGTCACGCTGCGCTGCAACGAGACGTGCCTGTACTGCCATGCCTCACGCGCCAACATGGACCAGGTGCAGACCGACATGTCCAAGGAGACCGCGCAGAAGGCGGTGGACATCATCCTGGCCAGCACCAGCTCGTTCGTGACCATCGAGTTTCAAGGCGGAGAGCCACTGGTCAACTTCGAGGTCGTCAAGCACGTGGTCCAGTACGCGCTGAAGAAGAACGCGGACATCGGCAAGCGGCTCGAGTTCACGATGGTGAGCAACATGTCGCTGATGACCGAGGAGAAGCTCGACTTCTTGCTCGAGCACAAGGTCCAGATGTGCACCAGCATCGACGGGCCCGAGAAGCTCCACAACTCGCAGCGCAAGCTGAACACGCTCGATGCGTTTCAAAAGGCGCGCTACTGGATCCACCGGATCAACGAGCGCTACGGCGAGATGGGACTCGACAAGACCCTGTATCACGTCGAGGCCCTGCTCACGCTCACCAAGACCTCGCTGCCGCTGCACAAAGAGATCATCGACACCTACGTGGCGCTGGGGTGCAAGACGATCTTCTTGCGTCCGGTCGATCCTTTCGGCTTCGCCGAGCGCACCCGGCTGAAGATCGAGTATCCGCGCAGCGACTACTTGGAGTTCTATCGGCGTGCCGTCGACTACATCCTCGAGCTCAACGCGCAGGGCGTGGAGATCCTCGAGCGCTACGCGAGCATCTTCCTCACCAAGATCCTGCAGGGCACCGACCCCAACTTCCTCGACCTACGCAGCCCTTCGGGAACTGGCATCGGAGCGCTCGCGTACAACTACGACGGCAGCATCTACACCTGCGACGAGGGCCGCATGCTCGCCGCGATGGGTGACGACGCGCTCAAGCTCGGGCACGTGGACACCAGCAGCTATCGCGAGCTGATGGGGCACGAGACCGTGCGCGCGGTGGCGCTGGCTTCCAACCTCGACGGTCAGCCAGACTGCGAGCAGTGTGCCTACAACCCGTACTGCGGGACGGTTCCGGCGCACAACCTCAAGACGCAGGGCTCGATCTACGGGCACATGCCCGACAACAACATCTGCATGGTCCACAAGGGCATCCAGGACTACTTGTTCGAGAAGCTCGGTGAGTGCAACGCGGACACGGACAAGGCGTTTGAGCGGTGGACGACGATCCGGCCGCGGGAGCACTTCGTGCACGAAGAGGGATCGCAGCGCTGAGCCTGTTGGCGGCACGAGGCGCAGCGAGAGCGAGCACGCGAGGTTCCTGATCAGCGTCGCCGACGGCGCTTCGGCCCAACCGTGAACCCCCGGAGCGTTCGGCGCGGCCGAGGCGGCACGGCGTCCGCGAATCGATTCCGGCTCCGCAACCCGAGACTCGGGGCCGGTCAAATTCCGGCTGGCCGTGCCTATCGACACACCCTTGGCATCGCGCGATTGCCTCCATTGACTGCCAACAATCGGCTCCCAGCTCGTTTGGACCGATCGCCCAAAGAATGGGACTCCACGCCGAGGCTGAGGTTCACGCCAGCGGCCTGGAAGCTTTTTCATGTTTCGAGGGAACGATTCCGAGCGCAGCGCAACATCTCGACATACGATATCGCTCTTCCGCGAGTCCCCCATGCCGAAGCCTCACGCACCCCCGAGCCGCAGCCGGACCCGACTTCTAACCTTCATCTGCGCGAGCGTCCTGGCGTTTCATTTCCTCGCGACAATCGTCTTTCTGATGCCACTGAGCATCCTGGGCGTGCACTTTGGAGGCACTGCGAATCGCTACATCGTCCCGTTCTTCCAGCAGCGATGGTCACTGTTTGCTCCCGACCCGCCGCTTCGCAATGTCTTTCTGCATTTTCAGTGCGAGCAGGCAAACGGGAACATCACCCCTTGGCTCGACCGCGCGTCCGTCCTCCAGCAGGAACACGCGTCGTATCGCTTCACCCCTGAAGCCTACCTCTTTCGCGTGGATCGAGCGGCAGTCATGACGGCGATCGGCAGCAAGGACGAGGTCTTCGAGACGGTTCTTGAGAAGGTCGAACAATCGGGCGACGACAGCCTGCTCTCACGAATGCAAGAGGCTTCGCAGGCGCGCGACCAGGCCCGCCTCGTCCAGCAGCGCTTCGTGTATCGACTCGTTGCCGAGCACTGCCGCAGCGCCGTGGGTGACGATGTCCGGAGCATTCGCCCTCGCGTCGTGTTCCAAGACATTCCGAAGTACAGCCACCGATACGACGACCCAGCCGACGAACCGGCCACGAGCATCGACTTCCCTTGGGTCCCCATCGACGCCATCTCATCGCTCGGTGAGCAGGAGGCACTTCGACCATGAACGACGGCACCGAAGCGACCGAAGCACCACTCCGGCGCATGTTTTGGGCCTTCGTGGCGCAAGTCGACGCCCTGGCCGAGCACCGCCTACACCGCCGAGGGGTTCGCTCCTACCGCGTGGTCGTCGGCTTGGTGTTGCTGTATCAGATTCTAATCACGTACGGCCAGCGTCGCGCGATCTACGGCCCCCACGGGGTCTATCCGTACGAGTTGTTCGAGTCCGCGTTCGGTCAGGCCCACGTCTCGCTGCTGGCGCTGACGTCCTCGATGACAGGGTTCGAGGTCATCTATCACCTGTGTCTGCTCGTCATCGTGCTGTGGACTCTGGGCATCCGGACCTCGCTGACCACGCCGCTGACGTGGCTGGCGGTCCATACACTGCACCAGCGGTGTTATGGGCTTTGGGACGGCGGTGACAACATAACGAGCCTCCTGCTCGTCTACGCGGTGTTCATGGATCTCTCGCCTGGTGCGACCGAGGGGGATGCCGGGGATGAAGCAAAACCCCGACACCCGTGGGCGCGCTACCGCAACGTGGTCCACAACTTCGCGCTGTTCGCCTGCATCGCGCAGGTGTGCCTGGTCTACGCCGTCGCCGGGCTGGCGAAGATCCCGGGCGAGTATTGGTACAACGGCACCGCATTCTACTACGTGCTCAACTCTGCCGAGTTCGGGATGACGCAGGGGGCCAAGATCATCTGGGATTACCCAGTGCTGCTCGGGGTCCTGACCTGGTCGCCGGTCCTGCTGCAGCTGGCGTTCCCCTGGGTCTACATCTTCGGGGGTCCCCTCTCCCGCCGGGTCGTGGTCTTGGTTGCGATGTCGTTCCACCTGGGGATCTTCGCGCTCATGGGGCTCGAGAGCTTCGCCGTCTTGATGATCGCCGCCGAGTTGCTCCTGCTCTCCGACGACGACTACCGCTGGTTCAGCGAGGTCGCCAAGGAGCTGCTCGGGACCGCCGCGCGTGCCTACGACGGACTCCGAGCCAGGCTCGCGCGGCGCTCGAGATCCACCTGAAGCAACTCACCTCTCCTACCGCCACACCACCTTCGAGGACTCGTTCATGGCACGTTCTCTTCCAGGCCTTCGCCGCTGGCTCGCGTTGCTCGCGGTCGGCCTCGCCATCGTCGCTGCGTGGAGCATGCTCGCTGGGCGCTCACCTGCCGCCGACCCCATCGCAGCCGGCGCGACTCCGGCCCGTTCACGCCCTCGCCCCAACACGCCTCGCCCGTCCATTGGCTGGGAGCACGAGGCCGAAGCAGACGCGGACCGTTCTACGGCGTGTGGCGTCGTCCTCGATGGCGCCACGCAGGCGGCGATCGAAGGCGCCGTGGTGAGCCTGCGTCCGCGGGCCGTGTTGGGCGCCAACGCGATGCTCGTGCCCGGCGGGGGCCAGCGATCGTTTCTGGAGCGGACGGACGCCGAAGGCCAATGGAAGCTCCACGACGTCCCGATGGCGTCGCGAGCATGGAGTGTCGCCGTGACCGCCGAGGGCTACCGTCCGCAGATCGTCTCCGGGTCGGGCCCCTGCGACGACGCTCCGGTCACCGTACGGCTCGAGCCGGGTGGAGAGGTCCTCGAAGGCACGGTCCGCGACGCGACCGGGGGCGCCCTCGCGGGGGCCACGGTCCAGTTGCTCGCCAGCGACCAGTTCAACAACGGCGCCGAGCAAGAGGCCGCGCTGAGCACGAGCACCGGGGACGACGGGGGCTACCGAATCTCGGTCGAGCCCGGCGTCTACAGCGTCGTGGCCCGATTCCCGGACTACGCCGACGACCGCCGCTGGGTCCGGGTCGAGGCCACGACCCGGCAGGACTTCGCGCTCCTCCCCGGAGGGCGCATCGAGGGCACGGTCGTGCGCGCGGACGGTGGCGAGCCCGTCGCTTTCGCCCGGGTGTCGATGACCCCGCGCTCGGGTCTGCCCGTCACCGGCGGCGAGGCGGCCGCGCTCACCGACGCGGCGGGCCGCTTCATGATCGATGGCATCGAGCCCGGTGAACTCGAACTCCACGCCCACGCAGAGTCTGGGCGCACCGTCGCCGGGACCGTCATCGAGCTGGGTCCCGGTGGCTACCAGACCGGCATCGAGCTCAGACTCGAAGCGGCCCCAGCGGCCTACGGCGTCGTCGTGCTGCGGTCGGACCCGTCCGAGCCGGTGAAAGGCGCGACGGTCCTGGCCCAAAGCGGCGGCGCCACGTGGGTCTCCAAGCCCACCGACGCGTCTGGCGGGTTCGTGCTCCCCGCGCTCGCTCCGGGGGAGTACCAGGTCTCCGTCGACGCGGTCGCGCACGTCCCCGACCATCTGGCGGCGACCTTCCGTGTCGCCGATGGAGACGTCGAAGGCCTCGTCCTCGAAGTGGACGCCGGGGCGACGATTCTGGGCCAGGTCGTCGACGGTGGCCCCGAGACCTCGGTCCGGGTCGAGGTCGATCTCGAAGGCGTCCCGCCGGCCCAGGGGATGCCGCTGATCGGCAACGCGTTCGTGTCGACCCGCTGCGACGCCGAGGGCCGCTTCGAGCTCGGCCCGGTCACCCCCGGACAGCTCACCCTCGTCGCGGAGGATCCCACCCGCGGCACCGGCCGCGCGCAGACGCTCGTGTCCCGCGATGACGCCCCCTCCCAACTGGTGGTCATCGAGTTGTCCGCCGAGACGGGAATCGAGGGCCGTGTGTTCGATGCTGGTTCACCGCGGGAGGGCCTGACCATCGCGGCCCTCCGCCTCGATCGCCCCGCCAGCATCGTCCCCCCGGCCGCACGTGTGAGCGCGAGCCAGGCGTCGGTTCGCACCGCAGCGGGCGGTTCGTTCCGCCACGCGGGCCTGGAGCCCGGGACCTACCTCGTTCAAGTGCTCGACGCGTCGTCTCTTCTCTCCGTGGAGGGCGACCCCCCCGTCGTCACGGTCACCCCGGACTCCTGGGCCAACGTGACCATCGATCTCGCGGATCGCTCTGGCGTGCTCACCGGACAGGTCGTCAACGCAGACGGCTCGCCCGTCGCGGACGCCGTCGTTCGAGCGTCGTTGGCTTCACTGTCGGTGGAGCGAACCCTGACCGACGACAACGGCGACTTCGAGCTGGCCAACCTCCCCGTAGGCGAAGCCCTCCGACTGCAGGTCACCGACGCCAACCCCGGCGGCGCGTTCGTGGACCAGGACGCTCGTGTCGGGGACGAGGTGCGGGTGGAGATGCCCCGTGGCGCGACGTTGACGGTGACCGCCCGTGGCCTCGGGGTCGGGCGGCTATCGCTGAGCGGGCCGAGAGCTGCGCAACACTCCCTGACCAAAGATGGGACGGCCCAGTTCGTCCGCCTGCCCGAAGGCAAGTACCGCGTCGAGGCTCGCGGCGAAGACGGCTACGCCACCAAGACGTTCGAGCTCAACGGAGCCGACGCGTCGATCCAGCTCACCGGCGAGGCGTGGGCCACGGTCGAGGGCACGATCGCCGCAGATCGGGTCGAAGTGGAAGGTTGGACCGTGTTCGCAGCCGATGGCACCGGCCGCGTCCGGGGCCACGACGTCCAGCGCGCGCTGCTGGGGCATGCCACGCGAAGCGCGGCCGACGGAACCTTCACCGTCTCGCGCGTCGCTCCGCACCCCGGTGAACTCACCCTCATGCCGCCGGACGACACGGCGGCCGAATCGTTCGCCATCTCGATCGACCCCAAGCCCGGCCAGACGCTCGACCTCGGCGAGGTCGGCTCCCCGCGGTCACCGACGTAACCCCACGCGCACGTCTCGCAGTCTTCCGCCCCGCAGTCGCACGCACCCAACAACCTGGAGAAACAAAACACATGATCAACAAAAGCAAACTACGTACTCGCCTCGCCACGACCGGGGTTCTGACCTTCGCCCTCGGCGTCGCGGGCATCTCGCTGGTGGCCGACGAAGTCGAGGCCGCGCCGGCCAAGCAACTCAGTATGGCGGATTCCACGGGACAGGCCGCGGGCCCCACCCCATACTACCTCCCCACCTCGTACTGGGCTCAGAACCAGCTGATCCTGCCCCAGCAGCAGTATCCGCTCATTCTTCCGCAGCAGCAGCAGCAGCAGCTCATTCTTCCGCAGCAGCAGCAGCAGCTCAATCTGCAGCAGCAGCTCCAGAACGCCTTGTACAATGACCTGGCGTTCCAAGGGGCGCCTCTGAACACGTCGAGGTCGCTGCCGGCCTCGACCGAATTCGTGCTCGACTAGCTCCCCAACGAAGACACTGTGAAGTGCGACTGCGGGGTCGGTGCTTTGCGCCGGCAAGGCCTCCGGGGCAACACTGGAATCGACAGGTCAAAAAGGGCCGAGGGGGAGCTCCTCCTCACCGGCCAAGAGGCGGCTCGCCCCACGGGCGAAAGTTTTGCCCACGATGGTCGAAAGGACGTGAAAGCCCCCGCACATCGAGACGGCAATTTGCCGAGAACGATGTTCAAAAGGGGGTATGAAAGTGAAACCATGATTTCGCCAAATCACGTTCAGGACCCGGTCCCAACGGACAAGACTCACTCGCTCTTGCACGAGCGCATCCTGGGCCGGGAGGGCGACCTCCGGGACCCTCAGCTGCGAGCGGCCTTGATCTTACAACTTGCCGAGGAAACGCAAATCCACGCTGCTTTCATCGAAGGGTTCCTCGATGGGCTGGACGACCCCAACTCGTCCTCATTCGAGACTCGCAAGACCCAGCGACTCATTCGAGCTGCAAAGTAGGTGAGGCCGCCGTCCTCTTGCCTACGTGAAGCGGCGGTTCGCTGCCGCGTTGTAGTCCCAGGCGAGGCCTGCCCCCCTCGTCACAGCATGGGGCCGTCGGAGTCGACCGCGACCGACTCCGGGTCCCCCTCAAGCGCGATGGCTCGAACGCCGGACACGCTGGATCGGCGCGCCGTCATACAGCAACTGTCGGGCCCCGCTGCACCACGACCACCGGGTCGCCCACCCGCGCGAGACCGTCCTCGACCACCTGAAAGTAGATGCCCCGCAGGTGCATCGACCGAAACTCGGGCGAGAGATTCAGCTGCATGGCATCGAGACCAAAGCGCTGGACCCATTTTTTGCATCCGTTGTGAGCCTTGGGCGTGACGCACACAAGCGCCTCGCCCATGCGAACCCGCGATCCCTGCGGCAGGTTCTCGGCAGAGAGATCGAGGGTGACGTAGAGGTTGTCGCCGTGGAGCTCCAGCGGCTGGCCGTTGGCCACCAGCCGCGCCACGTCGCTGCGCGTGGTGGCCAGCTGATACTCCGGGCCGTACTTGTCCTCGGTCGCCCAGCGATCTCCGGGCATGCCGCCGGCCGCGGTCAGGACGACTTGCCCAGGCAGCTCGCGCTCACCAGATCGACCGCGTGCCACCAAGAGCTCCACCACCCCGGCATCGCGAGGCGCCGCGGGCAGTCTCCCCAGGGCCTCGATGAGCTCGGCGCGGCTGAGATGGCGAGTCGGGTCGCCGCGCGACCCGGTAAAGCGCAGAGCTTGCGTGTCCACGCTGCCCGGTGCGGCCGCTTGCAACTCGGGGGTGGTCGGGTCCGCCATTGCCTCGGTCATAGTATCGGACAGGGCGGCCCGCCTCGACAAGCCCGCGGTATTGCCCTCAGTCCGCCGAGGACTGACGATAGACCGACCACGTGGTGTCGGATCTCGACGGCCGTACATCGTTGATGGCCGATCTGCTCACGACGTGCGCCTCATGCCACCGGGCGACTTGGCCCCCCGCTGACTGAGGTTTCGGGAGACTCGCGCCGGTGGAGGGCGCCGGCCTCGAGCGCATCCTTTGCCGGGAGCCGGCGACACGAGAGGCGCATGCCGGGGATGCAGACCATGAATGTGAAAGAGATCATGACGACCACGTTGGTGACCGCTTCGGTGAACGACACCGTGGGGCACGCCCTGCGCCTGCTCGAGGACCAAGAGGTTCGGCACTTGCCCATCGTCGATGGCAAGCGGCTCGTTGGCATGGTCAGTGACCGCGACCTTCGCGAGTATCGGCTGCCCTTGTTGGTCGAGCTCAATGAACCGAAGCGGGCGGATGCGATGCTCAAGACCCCTCTGTTTCAGATGATGAAGGAAACGGTCGTGGCGCTGGAGACCCACGAAACGCTGGTCCAGGCCATCGACCTGTTGCTTCAACATGGCATCGGCGCGGCGCCGGTGCTCGAGCGCGACTCTGATGACATCGTGGGCATCGTCAGCTACGTGGATGTGTTGCGGGCGCTGCGACCGATTGCGGCAGGCGAGGAGTGAACGCACCTTCGGCGCCTGCAGCGCGCACGTGTTTTGAGCTTCGGCGGACCGCAAGCGCGCCAGTCGGCCGTTGATCGGAGGCGGGACCGCACGGTCCGTGGCACCTATTTTCGCAACACGCCAGGACGCCTGCGTGGGATCATCTGCGCCAGACGCCTGCGCACGATCGCGCCGGCTTCGCGGAGACAGGATCCTCGACGTCGGGCCGAAGGATCGGCGCCTGGATGCAGGCGGACACTTCGAGCCCGGCTTGCGGAGACCCGCCATGTCTGAGCTCACCGTCCGTCAACTCCCGTTCGACTTCGCCGGGGTTCGTTTCCTGTGGAACCCACACAACCGGGGTTTTTCCACCTGGGCGAACGCGATCTCGTTTGGCGCCATCGGCTTCGAGACGTGGCTCGTCAGAGTGATGCAAGAGATCCAGCCGAGGATCACCTGTCCCGAGCTCGCCGAAGAGTCGCTGCGGTTCACCAAGCAAGAGGCGGTGCATGCCGCGGCCCACAGCAAGCACGTCAAGGCACTCATCGCCCGCTATCCCGGCCTGGCGAACACCCGGAAGCGGTCGATCGCCGAGTTCGCACGCTGGCGAGAGGAGCTACCGCTGCAGGACAACCTGTGCGCCATCGCGGCCCTGGAGGCCACCTTCACGCCATCCTTCAAGTTGATCATCGATCACCGTGAGGCGTTGATGGGAGGTGGGGACGAGCGCGTGGCGTCGCTCTTGCTCTGGCACTTCTGTGAGGAGATCGAGCATCGCAGCAGCGCGCTGAAGATCTATCGGCACGTCTACCGAGACCGCTTCGGTCCCATCCGGCGGTTCCCCGAGATCCGTCGGAGGATCTCCGCCTTTCTCGCGATGCTGCGCGAGGAGTTTCGAGCCCACGTGCCGCGGGAGGAGTCCAGTACCCAAGGCCAACGCGCCTTCAACAACCTCCCCCGTCGAGACAAGTGGGTCGCCTCCGCGCGCATTCTGCTCTCGCAGACCCCCTGGCACGATCCGCAGGACGCGCCCATCCCCGCCGGGTCGGAGCTCTGGTTTGAGGCTTACGGACGCGGCGAGGACATGACTCGGTTCCTTGGGGCCCCGCCCGCCTAGAGCGGTCGCCGACTCCCCCGCCGGGTCGCCCGGATGGCGCTGCGGCGCACCCCCCTTACGGGCGAGCCTGCTCTGCGCGCCGCCAGCCCGGACGGGCCAGGTATCCGCTGCTCACACCGCCGCAAACAGCCGGCTCGTGGACGGGCGGACGTCGTCTCCATCGGCGAAGCCGGAGAGCCGGTGTGCATGCCGGAACTGGCACCGCAGAAATCGCGCGCGGCAGGGGCGGGCAGCGTGGTAGAGGACAGTGGGGCCTGCTCAAGCACAGCAAGGTCTCGGCCACGCGCTGGTCGAAAACCCGCCCCCGCAAAGGAAGAACCAACGATGACTTCAGACGACATGCTCGCCCGGCTCGGACTTCAAAGCCGAACCTCCTCCACCGACTATCTGCTTCCCGCCCTCGGCATCTTTGGCGTGGGAATTCTCGTGGGCGCCGGGGTCGCTCTCACCCTCGCCCCAAAGTCCGGAAGCGAGTTTCGGCACGACCTGCGGGGAACGGCCGCCAGGTTGCGGGCGCGAGTCAGCCGGAACCGCGACACGTTGAAGGATCTCGAGGCGATGACGCGCGACGAGCTCTACGCGCAAGCCCAGGAGATGGAGATCGACGGCCGGGGCAGCATGACCAAAGAGGAACTGGCCGAAGCAGTCCGCACCGCATTGTGATACCCGATCGTGTGTTGCGACCCTCGGATCGAGGCCAAGATAGAATCGCCGACGCGCTGACGGACGTCGCTCTGGCCGCGCAGCGGCTCCTCGTCGATCGGGCGGAGCTGCTTCGTTTGGGAGTGCAACGGGATGCCCGGACGTATGCCGTCGGACTCGCTCTTGGGGGGGCGGCACTCACGATGGTTTGCATCGCGTTGGTATTGGGAACCGCAGCGCTCGCGTACGCGCTCATCCCCTGGCTGGGAGTCGCTGCATCCCTCGCGGTCACCGCGGGGAGTATCTTTGCGCTGGCCACCGGGACCACCGTGGCGGCGGTCCGGGTGCTCAAGCCATCGACCTCGCCCGAGCCCCTCGCCCTGAAGGCTGCCGATGGAAACGACGCCTAAATCTCCCATCGACGACGAGGCTCCTGAAGATGTGCGGCGCGAGCGAAAGCTCAACGCAGACCTTCAGGGGCACGAGGCCGAGCTTCGGCAGGCCCTTCGACGCCTCGGACGCGAGGCGAGTCAGACATTCGATATCGGCCAGATCGTTCGTCACAACGCCCCCGTGTTTTTGGGAGGCGCGTTCGTGATCGGTCTTTGGCTTGGGTCCCGGCACAGTCGCCGGTGACATCGAGAAGGAAACAAGAGAGATGAACGCTGCAGAACAACCCATCATCGACGTCGAGCCCGACGAAGGGGCCGACGAGTCGAACCCGTCCGGCCGCCTCAACGCCGAGCATCTGGCGGACCTCAAGGAACGTGCTTCCGAGCGTATCGAGTTCGCGCGTTCGTGGATCCAGCAAAACCCCGTGCCCGCCCTTGGCATCGCGTTGGCCGCAGGGTTCGTGGTCGGAAGGATCGTTCGGCGATGAGTGACGAACTCGACCTGCCATCCATCGTGGCCCTGCTCGCCGAACACGTGGTGCACAGGACGCAGACCCACCCCCTGAGTACGGTGGCTGGAGCCGCTGGAGTCGGCCTGATTCTCGGCGGTGGCGTACCGAATCCGCTGCTGCGTCTGGGTGCGTCGATGGCGTTGCGGGTGCTCACCACACAGATCGTCGCGACCGCATCCCGACGCTGATCGCCAACGGCCACAGGTTCGCGGTAGCCTCGACTCGGTGGGGGGATATGGTCTCGTACTTGGCTTCGGCGCCGCGATGGTGGCGAGCCTGGCGTTCCGGGCGTTTCGCAGCCGGGTCAAAGGAGGTCGTTTCTCTTCGAGGCAGGAGGGAAACACGACGGTGATCGAGACCGAGCTCGGGGTCTACGTGTTCGACGGCCCGGCCGGAAAGATCCACCTGCAGCGGCCTGAGGGCGCTCGGGCGTTCGTCACCCTTCGCGACGTCCGCGGCGTCCAGGTCCGGGTGGGCTACAAAGAGGCCGCGCTCGAAGAGTTCTTCATCGAAGGCTGGAACCTCACCGATCTGCACAACGACTACCGAGACCACCGCATGTCTTGGGATGTGGTGCTCATCACCTGCCACGGCGCCGTGCCGCTCGCCCACATGAGCCAGTACAAGAAGCGCGACTGGTTTGACCTCGCGACCCCCATGCAACACGCGATCCTGGCTGCGTTCGGTTGGTACCGGGACGGGTCCGAAGTGGCGATGCAGCTCGACGGCGAGGCTCGCAGGGCGCTGCGCAAGGCCGGGCTCAACGTCCGGGGCGGCTACGACACGATCGCGCCCAAGGCTGCCCTGGCCGGCGCCCCTATCCCCACCGACGCCGATCTTCCGCGGCCGGGCAAGGGCAGCACGCCACCTGAAGCCATCGAGCTTCCGCCTCCGCCCGACAATCCCCGCTGGGAATCTGCGTCGGGCGGCCGCTGAAGCGCCGCGTTACACGAGCCCCGAGATCGGCCCGGTGCAGTGCTCGGGATGCCCAAAGCTCTGGGCATCGTTGCCGAAGAGATTGAGCATCGAGACGAGTAGGTTGTTGTGCGGCTGGTCGAGACCCTGCAGGTATCGCCCCGTCTCGAGCTGCCCACCTGCGCTGCCCGCCGTGACGAACGGGGTGCGGTCGTGGCTGTGCGTGTTGCCTTTGCCAAGCTCGTTGCCCCACACGATGAGGGTGTTGTCGAGCATGGTGCCGTTGCCCTCTGGAATGGCATCGAGCTGCTGCATCAAGTAGGCGAACTGCTCGCAGTACCAATGCTCCCGCATCGCCCACTCGTTCCAGCTGTCGAGCAGATCGTCGCCTGCGTGGGACAGCTCGTGTCCATCGGTCATGCTGCCAAGCCACGGAAACTGGGCGTGGTTGCGCCCGTTGGAGTACTGGACGCTCCCCACCCGCGTGACATCGCAGGCCAGCGACATCACGAGCAGGTCGATCTGCCGTCGGGAGATGCGATCCATCGTGTTGGCGTCGTCAAAGGGCTCGACCATCGGCGCGCCGGGGACAACACACGCTTCTCCCAGCACAGGTTCTTCGGCCAGGCGCAGCTCAAGGTCACGCACCAGGGCTGCGTGCTGCTCGAGGCGCTGGCGATCCTCGGCCCCGGCTCTGGCCATCAGCGTCGAGAACTGGCCCTCCACCGCGTCCAGAATCGACAGCCGCTTGGCTCGCAACTCGGCCATGTCTGATGGGGACAGTGTGAGGTCGGCGAAGATGCGGTTCCATCCCGAGACGGGATCATCATCAGGGGACAGCGGCGCGGCTGCTCCCGAGTAGATCATGCGGCTGCGAACCTCTCCGCCCCCGAAGGCGCTCGCGCGGACGCCGAACTCCAGGCTCGAGAAGAGCGAGTCCGCACCGATGCTGGCGGCGATCTCTTGGTCGACCGAGATCCCCCCGCCCCAACCCGCGAGGCTCCCGTCGCCCCCGACCATGTCTCCTTCTTGGAGGGGCTGGCCCGTCCAGACCGCGCCCATACCCGACTGATGCGGCTCGCCCGGTCCCGCGTCGGCGGCCGTCATGTTGAGACCATCGAGAATGATGAGCCGATCTTTGTAGGCCTCCATCGGGGCCATGCTGGCGCCCAACTGGAAGTCGGTCGGTCCGCCCGCGCCGGGGGTTGGCCACCAGGTCGCCGGCCAGATGCCGTTGGGGTTGTGGAAGAGGATCAGCCGCAGCGGAAACCCATCCTCGGAGTACCCGGGCTCGGCGGAGGCGGGCTGCGAGTGCATGTTGAGCAGGGGCAGCGCCAGGCTTAGCCCACCTGCGCCCTGCAGGAAACGACGACGATAACTTCGGCGGCTCATCCTTCACCTCCATCCACGACGCGGTAGCGGAAAGCATCCGACACCACGATTGCGACCAACAGGTCGCGAATGTCGCCACTTTCAGCGACGACCTCGGACGCTTGCAACAACGAGCATTCGTCCGCGACCCTGTCGGGCAGACGCCCCAGGGCGAACGTGAACCACTGCTCGGTGGCACAGTCGCGGAAGTCGCTGCTCTCGGCCAGCTTGCCGGCCAGCTCGACGGCGTCATCGACGGGGCCCCTGAGGTCGTCGTCGGCCACGCCGCTGAACTCTCCGGAGGCATCGATTGCGAGTCCGTTCTCTTCGGTACGCCAGCGACCCACCGCGTCGTAGTGCTCGAAGGGAAACCCAAGCGGGTCGATCAGCACGTGACAGCCAGCGCAGGCAGGCTCGGAGGTGTGCTCTGCAAACTGTTCACGGGTCGTTGCCCCGGGATCGACCGAAGGCGGCTCGATGTCGACGTCGTCCGGGGGTGGCGGAAGGGTGTGACACAGCATCCGCTGCCGCACCCAGACCCCGCGGGCAATGGGGGAGCTGCGGTCGGGGTAGGCGTACAGGGCCATGAGCGCGGGCTGGGTCAGCAGGCCCGCGCGCTCGCCGGGCATGGTGTAGCTGCCATCGCCGTTGGGGCTGGCACCGTAGAACTCCGCGAGCTGCGGTGAGAGGAACACGGCGTCGGACTGCAGAAGGTCGTCGAAGGTGCCGCCACCGTCGAAGACGATGTGTTCCGAGAAGTCCTGCACGCTCTGTGACCAGTCGGCGGCGGCGGTGTCGAGCGCGAGACCGGGGAAGGCTGCCGGGTCCTTGGTGACGGACTGCAGCGCGGAGAGGCCGAGCCACTGACGGTGAAATTGCCGTACGGCCAGCCTCGCCTCGGGTGTCTCCAGAATGCGGCGAGCGTGCGCTTCGAGCTGCGCTGGCGTGTGCAACTCGCCCGCGGCTGCGGCGTCGAGAAGTGCATCGTCAGGCGTCGTGGCGGCGAGGAAGTAGCTCAATCGCGACGCCGCTTCGTAGTCGCTCACCTCCACGACTTCCCCAACGCTGGCGCCCTCGGGAAGCATCTCGACGCGGTAGAGGAACTGTGGAGACTGCATGATCGCTTGCAGCGTCATCTCCAGCGCCTCTTCGAACCCTCGCGCCTCAAGCTCGGTTGTGAACAGCGTCTCAAACAGTGCCTGCTCTGCAGGCTCGAGCGGCCGCCGAAACGCGCGACGTCCAAAGCCGGTGATGAACGCCGAACCACACGCGGCGTCACCCGTCGCCAGCTCGCACGGCACGGTGCCGTTGGTGAGCGTCTCGAAGCCCGCGGCGCGGGCTGTCGCTGCCAGATCTTCGGCGACGTCGAGGTAGCGGCGCACCGTATCCTTGGTGACCTGGTGGTCGCCGGCGTTGTTCTCAAACGCCGTGCTTTGGTTCTCGGCCGGGAAGCTCTGGGCCGGCGCGGATGCGTCGCCGAGCAGCGCGAGCACCGTGTTGTCGTACTCGTAGCGGGTCAGCAGGCGCATGCGGGCGAGGCCGACCTGAACCTCCTGATCGGCGCACGCTGCGGCCGGTGATGGATCGCCCTCGGTGCCGGAGCCCTCGGTGTCTGAATCAAACGCAGAGCCTGCTCCGTCGCTGGCGCTTGAGTCCGTTCCGGACGCTCCGATGCTCGCCCCCTCGTAACACCCGGGTGCGGCCAAGCACACGAGCAGGCCTGCCGAACATCCTCGCCCCCATACGCTCCGAACACCCACGCTCAGGAGGCTACCACGGCGGTTCGAGCGCGGTGCTCCTGAGTCGGGTCGCGTCATTTTGACTGCGCGCAGGTTCGGCGGAAGCGAGCGTTAGCCCGCTTACCCAAGTGTCGGTGCGGCGTCGAAGATCGGGCCTCTGCTCGCCGCGGCTGCAGTGCTCGCCATCCTCCCGACGCTGAGGACACGGTCCCTGGGCAGGGTCAGTACGAGCGTGGAGGAAAAAACGCCCGCGCGGACACGTCGGTTCCCGCCTCCCCCAGCACCATCGTTTCTTGAGTGTCCGTTTGGTACAGGACTCGAACGTACCCCGGAGCATCCTCGGTCGTGAAAACGAAGTCGTACCAGGGGAGCCCGTCCCATTCGAACGGGATTCCGGAGTCGGGCCTGAGCGAGCCCGCCGGTCTCAGCGTTTCCAGACGCTCCGCGATCGGAGTCAGCGCCGAGAGATCCACCCATTCGACCCCTTCCGGGCAGAAGAGGATCGCCTCCTGCCCGCGTAACGAAGCAACGCCACATTCAGCGTCAGCCTGGATTGGCCTCGACCAGCCGCGATCCAGCGACTGAAGCGAGTACGCCCAGTTGGAGTCAGAGGACAACTCGCCGACCAGTACGGCCTCCAATTCGTCGACCAGCCAGCCCGAGACCCTCACTCCGCCCGGTGCAAAGTCCGTGCGAACGATGGTCTGCGCCGCGCCGCCGAACGGGACGACGAACAGGTGCTCGCCCCCCCGTTCGACGAAGAGAACCCGGCCGGAGTCCGCCACGTCGACTGGCCTCGTCAAGCTGAGGCTGTCCGGGTCAGTCGCGATCGAATGGCGCGCGACGATCGCATCACCGTCGATCCGAAGCACCTCGAGATCGAGTCGATCCTCCTGGAACTCCTGCGCGGCGACGACGAACTCCCCCGACGGTGAGTACCAAGCATGAAGCCGCAGAACCGAGGGGTCGTCCTTGGCCACTAGCACCAGGGGCGGGCGCAGCGGGTCGTCGATCGGCACCACCGAAATCGAATTCCCTTGGAGCGTTTCTTCGTCCTGACTCCGGAGTTGCAACCAGGGGCCTTCCACGTGCGCGGAAAGGTCCGCCTGCGCCGACCAGCTCACCAACGGTTCCGGCTCCACCCCACCAGCCCAAAGCACAATCTCCGTATCCCGGCTGGACGATTCGGAGCCCGAGCGAGCTTCGAGGATCAGCGGCCCCTCGCGCTCCCATGGACCCAAGACGCCCTCAACCGCCTCCAACGTGAACCCGTCATCCGCCACCGATACGCGGTACGGACGCGTATCCGAAGGCGCCGCCCCGTAGACCGTTTCGGCGGTGAGATCGACGATGAACGCCTCGGGAGCCCACGCGAACGGACAACCCACGGCGTTGTAGCCACTCGGAAAGGGACGCGCTGCCCGTGGCGATACCCATTCCTCCCCAACCGCAATTGTCTGGGTCCGGTGGCGCGGGTCCTCCGTCGCGGCTTCGAACGTCTTCCACACCACGTACCCGGTGCCGTCCGGGTTCACGCAGACGTGGTCCGGACGCTCCCCAGCCAAGGCTTCAACGAGCACCGGTGCCGCATCACCGCTCCGGCGAATCCACACCGCCCCCTCCCAAGCCTCCCACAATGTCAGCCCATACACGACCGCCCGCATCTCCAGCGCAGCGACCTCCTCGTCCCCGTCCGCGGTGACGTCCTCCTCGCCCGGCGAATTCTCCGAGCACGCGAGCAAGGGGAGGAGCGTGAGCCCAAGCAGCCAGGCGGGGCCGCATCGAAGTCGCGAGCTCATGAGGGGTCTACTGTAGACCAGTGGACTCGGGCTTCGTTGGTGGCCGGGCTCGTTCCACGCGGCCGCTGGTGTTTAGTGGTCTCGCGAAAGCCTCCGAACGGGACGTTCGTTCGTTCACGCCACCTACCCCGCGCAACACGGAGCCCCGGCGCACGCTGCGGGCGACGACGGGCACGCCGGGTGTTGGCCGGCGTGACCGAGCAGTCCCATCGGGCGAACCGACTTTCAAGTTCACCGCGGGCGCTTCGCTCCGGTCGGCCGGATGCGCGACGTGATTCAGCGGCGCAGGCGTCGAGCCCGACGCAAAGCCTTGCGCGCCGCGCTGCGATCTCCGCTGAGCCGATAGGTTTTGCCGAGCAGCACTTGGTGCGCAGGATTCCTCGGCTCGGCTTCCGCGGCTTGTCGCGCGTACTGCAGCGCGAGCCCGTGCTCACTCCGCTCGAGGTGGGCTACGGCCATCGCCGCGGCTGAGGGTGCATCGAGGGCGTTGTCGAAGATGAGGATCTCGTCGTCGTCCTCCTCCTCATCTTCGAGGATGATGATGATGACGTCTTCTTCCTCGCCTTCGATCTGAACACCCGCGCCCTTCATTTCAGGATCGGGGTCAAAGCGAGCCTTCCCGAGCATCGGTGCGACCTCGGTCATCTGCGCCATCATCGGTGCAGCCCCTGCGCCTCGAGGATCGATCCGTTTCGCCTCGGACGGCCCTGCAAAGAACAGGCATCCGCCAGCGACGGTCGTGACGATGGCTGCCGCACCCGTCCAGCGCAGCACATCGGGGAGCACGCGGTCTCTCCACCGCAACGGCTGCAGACGCAGCGTGATGGCGTGTTCATCCACCATTTCCGGCTTCCCAAGGCCGGCGAGCGGAGCACGGGCAGACGTCGACGCAAAGGGCTTGAACAGGGTGGGCGATGGCGCGTCGATGGTCATGTCGGATGAATCCCTACCCGGAGCATGCGCCGTGACGATGCACGAACCAAAAACCCGGCGAGTTTGCGGGTGGCGGATCCCGGTCAAGCATCGAGCTTGATCGTTCCGTCCTGATGCCTGGGACGCCTGCCGTCCTCTCGCGTCGCGGCGAACGTTGTTTATGCCGCCGACAAGACGCACTCTGTGGCCATGCGTCGCGTCGCGCTGACCGGATCGCTCTTCCTCTCCGCCTGCTTCAATCCCGACCCAGCCGACGTCAGTTCCGAGACCGACGGCGGCGGGAGCTCGACCGGTGCCGACGCGCCGAGCGGGTCGGGCTCTCCAGGGCCGGCGACCACGCCTGCGTCGACGTCGACCGAAGCATCGAGCGCGGGGACGCTCGGCGATGCATCCACGGCCGACACCGGCCCCACTTCGACCTCGAGCGACGCCACCGGCGACGAAACCGCGACGACGAGCAGCTGCCGACCCGACTGCGAGGGGAGGCTCTGTGGAGACGACGGGTGCGGCGGCGTCTGTGGAGCGTGCGCATTCAACGAGACGTGCGCAGACGAGGGCGCCACGTGCCAAACGATCGTCGCAGGGTGTGAAGATACGGCCGGCTACCAGCCGGGATCGCCGTGGCCGACACTGGGCTACTGCGAGACCCGGCTGTTCCGCAGCCCTCTGTCGGGCCCGACCGACGAGCCCGCGGTGCTGTGGACCTACGACATCGCGCAGCCCCTCGGGGACATCGTCGTCGCCGCAGATGGCACGATCTACGGTGGCGCCGGCGATGGGTCCTTGCACGCGGTCGACGGGAGCGACGGCAGCGAACGCTGGGTGTTTGCGCTGGGGGCCGAGCCCGCACTCCAAGCTCCGGCGCTGGGTGCCGATGGCTCGATTTACATTCAGACGCAGAGCCCGATCAGCCAGAGCGGGCGCCTCTACAAGATCAGCCCCGAGGGTGCAGAGATCTGGGACGTCTCCGCGGGCAGCGGCCTCGAGGTGTCCACTTCGCCGCTGATCGCTTCGGACGGCACCGTGTACGTCGTCAGCGGAGCCACGGTGCTGGGCTTTGGCCCCGACGACGGAGCCGTTGTGTTCGAGAGCGATTTTCTCAACAGCGAGTTCGGCGCGGGCGGCCTCGCCCGCGGCCCAGGAGGCCGCTTCTACATCGCGGGAGAGGACCGTCTGTACGGGATCGAGCCCAACGGTCAGGACTTCTGGGAGTACGCGCTCGGCGACGACGCAGTCCTGCAGTCGTATCCCGCCGTGAGCGAGGACGGTGTCTACTTCACCGGGCGAGGCTTCATCGGCTACCTCGTGCTCCTCGACCTTGAGGATGGCTCCCTCGTCGCGGAGCGCAGCCCCGTGAGCGTGGATGATTCGCTCGCCTTGTCCGCGACCGGTCGAGTGTTCTTCGGCACGACCAACGCCATCGTCGTGTCCTCGAATCCCAGCAACGGTATGCTCTTCGATCAGTGGTCCGAGGCCGCTCCGCAGGCGATCTCGGGCGAGCTGCTCGACTACTGGACGGGGCGGGTGACGGTGGACAGGCTCGGCAACAGCTACCGCGGCTGGTTCGACGGTAGCGTTCATGGCGTCGGGCCGACCGGTGACGCGCTGTGGTCGATCGATCTGGGAGGCGACCTAACGGCTGCCGTCGTCGTCGCGCCCGACGAGACGCTGCTGGTGCCCGGCGGCGACGGGCTCACGGCGCTTCGCGTCGAATAGTCGCGAGCGCGACGCTGTCGCACTCGGTCCCACGCTCCTTTGCGCCGAGAACGGCGAGGCGTTCACGCGACAGTACGCCGGGCTCAAGGTCGAGGCTGTAGGCATCGCCGATGCTCGACACCTCTGCGTCCCCTTCAACCTATGCTTCTAAAGTTTGGTCGGGGCCACTGAGCACGGCCTCCTCGAGGCGTGCGTACGAGGTTTCCATGCCATCGATCATCCCGGTGCCGAGCACCATATCGCGCAGCTCTTTTGACGGGTACGTAATGCGGACTTCGATCAGGGTGCGACCACCGGGGCGCGGCGCGAGGAGCAGCTCATTGACCGTCCCCGGCCCATCCATGCCGATCATGCGCTCGGTGGTCATTGACCGCCGCGGTGGCTCGCTCTCCAGCAACTCGCCAGCAAAGCCGAACCGCTCGCCGCTTTCGGTGTTCTCCCACTCGTAGCGGTAGGTGTCGCCCACGGCCTTGGCAACCTCGCACACCGGCATGCTCCAGCCATCGGGTCCGAGCAGCCAACGCTGCAGGAGCACGGGCTCGTGATGGGCTCGCCACACCTGGTCGATGCTTCCCCGCACCACCCGTGTCACCACGGCGTGCGTATCGTCCACGATCTCCAAGGCGGCAGCGAATGCGGTACCGAACTCGCGAAGGTCGGCGAGGACCTCGTCGAGTTGCGCAAGCGCCGACGAGAGCCCCTCCACCATCCCCATCGCTGCGAGCTGCTCCATCGCCTCGAGGCTCGCGAACGTGGAGACCGCGACGAAGCGCGAGCCGGTGGGCGTGGCCTGGAAGGAGACCTCCATTCGGGTGCCGGGCATGTCGTCGTTTGGCGTGCCGTCTGGTCGGCTGAAGCCGTCGCGCACGACGAAGACTCGATGGGGCTCCACCCGCTCGAACTCCCAGAACCCGGCGCTCGTCTGGCCTTCGGGCCCGGTCATGAAGTACTCGGAGCGGCCGCCCTCACGCATGTCGTGCCGCGTAAAGGTAGCCGGCCACTGAGGTGGACCCCAAAAGCGCTCGAGCTGGCGGGGGTCGACCCATGCCTCCCAGAGCCGTTCCACGGACGCAGTGTAGTCGGCGGTGGCGGTGAGCGTGAGGGTCGTGGGATCGGTCTCAATGGATGTGATCGGCATTGGATTAGCTCTTGGACTTGGACTTGGACTTGGACTTGGACCTGGGTTCGCGGAGGATCGCGTCCAACGCCTCCCCGCGGTGGCGCCACAGCGCACCGAGCTGGTCCAGGCACGCTCGGGCGCGCGCGAGCTGATCGGGCCTGGCCCGCACGAGCCGCTCGCGACCCGCTGCGGTCTTCCCCACCAGACTGGCATTGACGAGCACCGCGACGTGCTTCTGCACCGCCGCGAACGACATGTCGTAGTCCGCGGCCAACCCACTCGCAGCCCGGGGAACCGGGCCACAGAACTGCAGGCCAGACTGGTACGTTCCTCGCCTCTAGAAGGGAAGACACGTGTTCGCGTAGTCGCGGGCGGTGGTGAGTCGACTTTTGGTTGTCACTGCCCAATCACGTGCTTTGACGGCGTCAGCGTTCCCACCGCCAAACCAAAGCACGGCTCCGCAGGTGAATAATGCGTCGTCCGCATAGGTTTTCGCTGTGGCCAGGTCGACAAGCGCTTGTGCTCGAGCGGCCCAACTATCGCCGACCTTTGAAGTTGACTGTTTGGCGCTCCCTGCCCGGGAATCCAGCTCGATGGCATCGATGTAGCAACCGATTGTACCAGACCCATACTGCCAGCTCAGGCCAGCGTAGGTCTTGGTCAGGCCGGCTGCACTGTCGGCCACGTTCGCGTAGATCGTCGCGAGCGAGCACGAGCTGGTGGCCGCTTGTGTCGATGCCGGCGCGTTCGCAAGACCACCGTCTGAGTGTTCTCGACCCATCGCCGCAGCGATCTCACTGTCGAGCGTCGCGAGGCGAATGGTCGCATCGGGTGCCTCCGGGTCGATCGCTTCGACTTCATCAAACAACGCCTCGATAGCCTCCTGCGTATCCATGTCGAGCTCCTGGGGATCCTCGGCAAGGGCGTCGGCAAGTCGTTCTGTGTCGTCATCGCTCAGCTCCTCGAGAATTTCGGCGTCTACGACGAGCTCCAAAGACTCGCGCTCTACGCCGGCAGAGAGTCCTTCGTCGCCAGCAGGGTCGCAGGCAACAACGGCGAGGCACAGGAGGGAGAGAAGTGTTTCGTTGTGTTTCATGACCGAAGAACGAAGTCGAAGTGCTTTGTGACTGGCGATCACCGAATCGCTCGTGATCATCTGCTGCGTGACGCCGCGGGGTCGACGATGTGGATCATCGCGCCTGCCCTCCGACCGCGATGCGCCCGTCGTCCAAGGCCTCGAGCACGGCAAGAACCGGCGGGAGGTCTCGGCCGAGGTGTTGCCTCGACGCGTTCCTCGGCATCGCTCGGTAGGTCTCCGGCCAGGACCGAGATGGCGTTGTTCGGCGTGATGCGGGTCTCAACTCTGAGCGGGATCGTCTCGCGAGCGCTAGGCCATTGGCAGCGGTGGCACGCCGCCACCCCCGGCCCAGGTCTGGATCGCCCCGACGGCGCCCGCGGGCAGCTCCAGGTGGACGTTGCCGCGGGGGGACTGCAGCTGCACGACCTTCGAGGGCTCCTGCTTCCCGGTCGAGCCGGCGAGGCTCTTGTGGTTGGGTTTGATGGGGCTGCCGATGACCTGGACTTCGCCTTGGGCAAAAGCCA
>CAWCWO010000022.1:0-31230 GCA_963799255.1 uncultured Pseudomonadota bacterium
CCTACCCCACCTTACTCCGCAACACATACTGCAAAATCCCCCCATGCCGGTAGTACTCCACCTCATTCGGAGTATCCAACCGCGCCACGCACTCAAACTCCGTCGTCTTCCCATCCTCTCGCCGTCGCCACAACCTTCACCATCTGCATCGGCTTCAGCCCGCCGGCGATCCCCGCTGAGATCAAACGTCTCCTTGCCCGTCAGCCCAAGCTCCTCGATCCCCTCTGCCCGTCCTTGAAGTTCAGCGGCAGCACGCCCATCCCCACCAGGTTGCTCCGGTGGATCCGCTCGAAGCTCTTCGTAATCACCGCCTTAACTCCAAGCAAGATCGTCCCCTTCGCCGCCCAATCCCGACTCGAGCCCGGTCCCGTACTCCGTGCCCGCGAGCACCACCAGCGGCACGCCGTCCGCGCTTGTACTTCTCCGCCGCGTCGAAGATGCGACATCTCCTCGCCGCTGGGCTGATGCCGCGTCCAGCCACCTTCAGTGCCGGGCGCCAGCAGGTTCTTCAGGCGAATGTTTGCAAACGTTCCGCGGATCATCACCTCGTGGTTCCCGCGCCGACTTCCAAAGCTGTTGAAGTCTGCAGGCTTCACGCCGTTTTCCTGCAGATACCGTCCCGCAGGGCCGTCCTTCGGAATGTTGCCCGCCGGCGAGATGTGGTCCGTCGTCACCGTGTCCCCCAGCTTGGCCAAACACCGAGCCCCGGAGATGTCCTGCAGCGCGTCGGGCTCCCGCCCCATGCCCACGAAGTACGGCGGGTTGCGAATGTACGTGCTGTCCGGCTCCCATGCGTAGCTCTGCCCTTTGGGGGTTTCCAGCTTCGCCCAGTTCTCGTCGCCCTTGAACACGTCCGCGTATTGCTCCGCGAACTGGTCCTTGCCCAGACACTCGCGCACCAGCTCCGCCACCTCCTTCGGCGTGGGCCAGATGTCCTTCATGAACACATCCTTCCCATCCCGATCCTGGCCGATCGCCTCCGAGTACGGGTCCCAGTCCATGTGCCCCTTGAGCGCGTACGCGACCACCAGCGGCGGCGAGGCCAGGTAGTTGGCCCGAATGTTCGGACCGATCCGCCCTTCGAAGTTGCGGTTGCCCGAGAGCACCGATGTCGCGATGAAGTCCCCTTTGTTGATCGCCTCCACGATCGGCGGGTCCAGAGGTCCGCTGTTGCCAATGCACGTCGTGCAGCCGTAGCCCACCGTGTTGAACCCCAGCGCCTCCAGATCGTCCATCAGGTTCGCCTTCTCCAGGTAGTCCGTCACCACCCTCGAGCCCGGCGCCAGGCTCGTCTTCACCCAGGGCTTCGTCTCCAGGCCCAGCGCTCGCGCCTTGCGAGCCAGCAGACCTGCCGCCACCATCACGCTGGGGTTGCTCGTGTTGGTGCACGACGTAATCGCCGCGATCACCACATTGCCGTCGCCAAACTCGAAGCTCTTGCCTTTGTGCGTCACCGACACCGTGTTGCCGCGGGTCGCCTCCGTCACCTCATCGAGCACCAGCTTCCTCCACGCGTCTTTCGACTTCGTCAGCTCGATGCGATCCTGCGGACGCTTCGGCCCCGCGATGCTCGGCACCACCGTGCCCAGGTCCAGCTCTATCGACGTCGTAAACACCGGGTCCGGCGTCGCCTTGGTGCGGAACAGCCCCTGCTCTTTTGCGTACGCCTCCACCAGCTGCACGCTCTCCTCGGGCCGGTTCGTGAAGCGCAGGTATGTCAGCACCTCGTCGTCGATCGGGAAGAAGCCACACGTGGCCCCGTACTCCGGCGCCATGTTGGCGATCGTTGCTCTGTCGGGCAGCGACAGGTGGTCGAGCCCGGGCCCGTAAAACTCCACAAACTTGCCCACAACCCCGTGCGCCCGAAGCATCTGCGTCACGGTCAGCACCATGTCGGTTGCGTTGGCCCCCTCGGGCAGCTTGCCCTTGAGCTTAAAGCCAACCACCTGCGGCACCAGCATCGAGATCGCCTGGCCCAACATCGCCGCCTCGGCTTCGATGCCGCCCACGCCCCAGCCCAGCACCGACAGCGCGTTGATCATCGTCGTGTGCGAGTCCGTGCCCACCAGCGTGTCCGGGTAGGCCTGCGTGACGCCGTCCTTCTCCTTGGTCCAGATCGTGCGCGCCAGGTACTCGAGGTTGACCTGGTGCACGATGCCCGTGCCCGGAGGCACCGCGCGGAAGTTTTGGAACGACTCCGTGCCCCAGCGCAGGAACAGGTACCGCTCGCGGTTGCGCAGGTACTCCAGCTTCACGTTGAGCCCGTAGGACGCCTCGGTGCCGTAGCTGTCCACCTGCACCGAGTGGTCGATCACCAGGTCGACCGGCTGCTCGGGGTTGATCTGGTCCGCGCTCCCGCCCAGCGCCACCATCGCGTCGCGCATCGCCGCCAGGTCCACCACCGCCGGAACCCCCGTGAAGTCCTGCAGCACCACCCGCGCCGGGTGGTACGCGATCTCCACCGAGGGCGTGGCCGCCGCGTCCCATCCCGCCACCGCCTCGATGTCGCTCTTGCGCACCGCGTTGCCGTCCTCGTTGCGCAGCAGGTTCTCCAGCAGCACCCGCAGCGAGAACGGCAGCTGATCCACATGGCCAACCCCCGCCTTGCTCAGCGCGTCGAGGCGGAAGATCTCGTAGCTCTTGTCGCCAACGGCAAGGGTGGAACGGGCGCCAAAGGAATTCTCGGTCTTGCTCATCGAATGTGCTTCCTAGTCCGCCTCCGCAAGAAGGCCAGCCGGCGCAAATCCTTGCATCGGCCGCGGTTTCCAGCAACCGCGCAGCGCCGACTCCGCGGCGGTTTGTTCGGCGACCTGCACCTCGGGCGGCATCGCAGTTGTGGGCAACGCCGTGCGCCGAATCAAACGTTCCAACGCTTTCGCCACCCGGCTCGGCGATGCGGGCACCCAGCGGGTCAACTTGCGGGAGCACTCGGAGTAGACCGCGAGCCTCCGGCCCTGCCCCCGTCGCGCAAGCAAGCAAGCGCTCAGTTCAATGGGACCGGCGGCGTTGCTGCTTCGGAGGGTTCGGAGGGGTCGGAGGGGTCGGAGGGGTCGGAGGGGTCGGTGGGCTCGGGCAGATCGACGGACTCGGGGCCCTCACTCGTGGTCGCGACCATGCCGAACATCACCAGCGCGCAGGCCTTTGCCATCGCGCCGCCGCAGCCCTCGTGGCCCATGCCCGGGCTCTCCGGACCGGGCGCGGGGTCCACCGTCACGAGGCCGCCCACGTTGAACACGATCGTGATGGTGTCGGCGCCGACGGTGAGGAATCCGCCGTTGTCGTTGAGCGTGAGTCCCGTGGCCTCGCCGCGCGCGAAGACCGAGCCGTCGGGCTGCACCTCCATCATCACGGAGCCATCGGGCAGGGTCATCTTGCCGTCGGTGGAGAGCGTCGCGAACAACTCGCCCCCGAAGCTCACCGAGCCGTCCGCGGCGATCTCGACCGCCTCGCCGGGCTTGTCGGACTCGAACAGCCGCGCCTCACCAAGGGCCAGGATTTCGGCCGGCTCGGCCGCGACGGAATCGGAGGTGGCTTGGGGGGTCGCGGCGCCGGGGGTGGCCGTCGCCGGGATGTCGTTGGAGCAGCCTGCGAGGAGCAGAGCGGCGAGCACGGTCGCAAAGCGGCGCATCAGCACAGGGTAGCGTCCGGGCCCGGCTACAGGTAGTCCCCCAGCCGCAGACGCCTTCGTTGCAGACGAAGCTCACTCGGCTTCGATGCAGGTCTCCTCGTAGTCGCCACAGCAATCGCCGTAGGCCTCGCAAAGGTCGTCGCACCAGCAGCCGTTGCCTTCGCCGCCGCACGAGCCTTCGCAGGTGCCGGGTTCTACGGGACAGACGCCTTGGGTCTGCACGCTGACGCCGGCCGCCGCGGCCTGACACGCGTTGCCGTAGGTCACCGCATCGCAGCCGCACACGGGCGCGTAGATCTCGGCGCAAACCTCGGGTGCGACAACACAGGTGCCAACGGGCCCTTCGCCGCACTCGGATTCGAACGCGCAGAACTCGTTGCCGCCACAGTCGGAGGAGGCGAGGCACTCCACAAGCTCGGGCTGCGGGATCTCACCGCACTGGCCCCAGCACACCGCCGGGCAAAACATGCCGTCGGGGCAGTTGGACAGGCACTCCGTGTGATCGCAGTAGCCCGAGTCGCACTCCTCGTCTTGTTGGCAGAAGTCGATGGGCGCCGGCTCGTCATCGCAGACCGCAGGCTTGTCGCTGCAGCAGTCGCCGTAGCCTTCGCACAGATCGTCGCACCAGCAGTTGCCTTCACCCGACGGACCGCCGCAGAAGTCCCCGCCTTCGGAGTCCTCGCAGCTTCCGATCGCGTCGGCTTTGCCCAGCGGACCGCGCTCGGGCTGCGCACCCGTGTCTTCTTGGTCTTCTTGGGCGGAAGGGGCCGTATCGCAGGCTACGAGTGGGAGAAGCAGCGAAACGATGAGGCTCAACTTGCGCATGGGACAGCGCAGCCGAGCAATCCTCGGGCCAACTCCCAGGCCCCAGAAGTCGCGCAGATGGGCTCACCGGGACTGGTCGTTCGCCGGATCCACGTGGCGACAGTTGTCGCCGCTCCGCCGGGCCGGTCCTGCGCGGAGCGATGGGAGGTTCGCGCAACGCAAGCCAGGGTCAGCGAATCGCGCACTTAAAATGGGCACTGCGTGCAGTATTTTACAGACGAGCACCGAGGTACGGTTTTTGTCCATTGGTATCAAGCACATAAAAATAAGTGGCACTTCGTGCCTTGCTCGGTGTTGCCCCTGGTGCCACAGCTCCCGACACCCGCCCACCCACACGCGTTTTCGCGCGTCGGTGGCAGGCAAGGAACGCCCATGGCTTACAAACAGACCCCTTTCGCACTCCTTCTCCTCGCGCCCCTGGGACTCGCCGTCCCGCTCATGGGCTGCGGCGACGACACCTCCAACCCCCTCGAAAGTGGCACGACCGGCGAAGAAACCACCGGCGAAACCACGCAAACCACCGTACCCACCACGGACCCGACGACGACACCGGGCACGAGCAGTGAGGGCTCCTCCTCCACGAGCACCGACGCCGAGAGCTCCTCCTCCACCAGCGAAGGCGACACCGACGAGGGATCCAGCGGCGACACCGGCCTGCCCCACGAGTGCGAGCTCGACGAGCCCGGTATCTGCATCGATGAGATGAACGCCCAGGTTTGCCAAGAGGTCGACGGCCTTCGTCAGTGGGTGGACGTGGCGTGCGGCGAAGATGCGACCTGCATCGCCGGCGGCTGTGCCTCGCCCATCCAGCAGGAGTTCATCACCCAGCTCACGACCTACCTCGACGGCGTGCAAGCCGGGACCGCCGTGGCCGCCGACGTGGACTGGGATGACCTTCGCGAGCAAGCCGCGAGCTTGGTCGTCGCCGGAGACGACTCCGCGGACACGCTGTACCGCGCGGGCCGGGCCCTGCAGCTTCAGATCCCCCAGGGCCACCAATGGGTTCGCTTCGGCCCCGGCCAGTGCGGCGTCCCCGAAGGCATGCCGTACACCCAGCAGACCTTCTACGGGGCCTGCGGACGCATCTCGGGCGACGGCGTGATCGTGACCGTCGCCGACGATGCCAACCCTCTGGGCCTGCTGCCCGGCGATCGCATCGTGGGATCGGACCGCTGGGAAGAGGGCGAGGACTTCCTCAACCAAGTCGCCCACGAGCCGCTGTGTTCGACGCTGACGCCCAGCAACCCCAACGCGCTGCGTCGCCAAGCCGCCGGCGACCTGCTCGGTCTGCTCGACGAGGGCGACACGATCACGGTCATCGACCCCGCGGGGGACAGCCGCGAAGTTGCCGTGCCCGCGCGCCTGGCCGAAGACCCCGTGGGCTGGTGTCTCAACCCGATCGAAGGCGGCTTCTCCAACTTCGAGGCAGCGCTCACGATCCGCCCCGACGGCGTCGCCGTGATTCGGGTGCCGCACTTCGGCCCCAACGAGACCCCGTTCCCCAACCCGCTCACCGCTGAGAGCTACTACCAGTGGGTCAGCGACTATGTCGATCGTCTCGCGGGTGTCATGAGCACCATCCCGGCCGACGCTCCGATCATCTGGGACGCTCGCGGCAACTCGGGCGGCGCCGCAGAGGTACCGATGGCGATCGTCGCGGGCATGCCGGGCGCAAACCGAACCCAGATCTCGCAGGGCTTCCAGCGCATCTTGAACACCGACCCGTTCGAGTTCACCGCCGACCCGCTCCCGACGTTCTCGTTCGAGGTGCCCGAGGATGACCGCCTCAACCACGCCGCACCCACCGCGGTGCTGGTGGACTACAGCACCACCAGCGCGGCGGACTTCTTCGTCTGGGGCGCCAAGGAGTTCTCCGACGCCATCGTCGTGGGCACACCCGGCACCGCCAACTACGGGTTCGGAGGCTTGGGCGCGGTGGTGGTCGGGGGATCGGTCGCCGAGCTCGCCTACCGCAACGACCCGCTGCAGTCGCGCATGATGGACGGCACCCCGCTCGAGGGCGTGGAGGTCATCCCGGACATCGTCGTCGAGTACGACCCGTCCGACCTCGCCGGAGGCGTCGACACGGTGCTCGAGGCCGCCGTGGAAGCGCTCCTCGAGTAGTTTTCGCTCGGTCCTCCTCGCGCGGCGGTCTCCACCCGGGGGCCGCCGCGTTTTTTATTCGACGCCGAGGGTCTTGGCTGCCGCGTGCACGAAGTCGAGCTCGGCCTCCGTGGTCCTGCCGTTGGACCGGGCGATGCTGCGCAACTCGGCCACCAAGTTGGCCTTGGCGTCGTCGTCGAGGTTGCGCGCGGCTCGGGTCGCGGCGTCGACGACCAGCTTGAGCTGCGCGTCGGGTCCATCGGCCCGACCGAGCCGCGCGGCGACATCCTCCACCGCCTGCTCGGCATAGCCCTGCGCCAACCCCTTGGTGTGTGCCCGCACCAGATGGAGAATCCGCGCGCCCTCGCGCTCATCGAGCGCCCCATCGGGCAGCTTGGCGCACGCGATGTAGAGCATGAGCACCGCGTCAAACGTGCTTGAGTCTGCGTCTTCGACCGTCGTCACGCCGCGGACGATACATCAAAACCTCACCGCCACACCGCCTGCCCTCGGCTGCACTTCCACCGGAAGGCTCCGGCGCTTGCGACCGATCAGCAGCATGCTCACGCCTGCCCCGAGACCGATCACCCCGGCAGTGGTCAACGACGCGCCCGCAGCCATCGTGTCGTACAGCTCTGCGCAGTTGCCCAGAGCGTCGGCGCGGCAGTCGGGCTTGTACGGGCGGGCGTCCAGGATCACCAGTGGGATCCCGGCGGCGAGCCCCGCCAACCCCAGCCCCAGCGACACCCCGCCCGCGATGGACCAACGACGAGCCGACCTGTCCCTGGCTGGCATGGCGACGAGCCGAAATCGCAGCTCGTCGTCGACGCCGGACCGAACCTCGACGGCCTCCGCGTCGTTGAGGAAGCCCGGCTTCTCGACTCGGATCGCGTGGGGGCCCGCGGGGAGGACCAGCTCGACCGGCGTGTTGCCGACGAGGCGGTCTTCGACGAACACCGCTGCACCGCCCGGGTTCGAGGTGATGCGAATGGTTCCGTCCGTGGGCCGGTCCAAGCTGGCTCCCAGCGCCGCCGACCGCAGCTCGATCAGCTCGGCCACCTCCTCGATTCCACAGATCTCGCAGACGTCGTCGACGCTGGCGAGTCGCTCACCCGTGGCGACGCTGCGCGCGTCGAGTCCGAAGCGATAGACGTTGTCTCGCTGATCGATGGTCAAGAGCACGACCGCGCTGGCCGATGTGGACGACATGGCCTCGCGGAAACACGCGTCGGCGGTGCAGTCCGCGCTCCAGCGGGCGCCGATTCTTCCGACCCTCCCGGACCGCGAGATCCCCAACAATGCTCGTTCGGACAGCACGGAGACGGTGCCTGGCGCTGGTTCTCCCTCGGTCTCGACCACGCGCAGCTCGACGTCGGGGGTCCCGGCGAACAGCGCGCCGGCGATCGAAGCTGCGACGAACATTGACACTGGATACTCGTGTAACGTGGACTACCCGTCAAGCAGGGCTAAAGAGCCTCGCCGGGGAGCACCCATGGGAGTTCGTATTGAGTCGGAAACACGGCCTGTCCAGGTCAGCGGGTCGTCGACCGAGGGCCGGGCGCGCTGTCGACTGTCCCGAAATGAACTCATCCCCGGGAGCCGCTACCTGCTCAAGCGTTGGATCGGCGAGGGTGGCATGGGGGTCATCTACGAGGCCGAGCATGTCGATGTGAAGCGTCCGGTTGCGGTCAAGGTGCTGCGACCCGAGTACGCGACCAACCTGCAGGTGATCGAAGCGTTCCGGTTTGAGGCGCGAGCCACCAGCTGTCTCGACTCTCCCTACCTGGTCAAGATCCACGACTACTTCGAGCTTCCGGACGGCCGATCGGCGCTGGTGATGGAGCTGCTCGAGGGCGCGGACCTCTCGCGTCGCGAGGAGCCGGTGATGCCCCCGGCGCGCGTCATCGGCATCGCCCGTCAGGTCTGCAAAGCGCTGCAGCTGGTTCACGCCAGCGGCCTGCTGCACCGCGACCTCAAGCCGGAGAACATCTTCCTTTGCCACGAACGGGACCGGCCCGACACCATCCGAGTCCTCGACTTCGGCATCGCCCGCCTCTCCAGCTACGCCACGTCTGCCCAATCCGGAGGCACGCCCCTGTACACCGCGCCCGAGGTGGTCACGGGCGCCGCACAAGGCCCGCGAGCCGACATCTACGCCCTGGGCTGCGTCCTTTATGAGCTCCTCACCGGCACCACGGCGTTCGGGCGCGACACCGTCGACGAGACCCTGCGAGCCCACCTCGAGGCCCGGCCCGCCGCTCCGAGCACGCACGCGCCGCAGGTCCCTCCGGCCCTGGACGCTGTGATCATGCGAGCGCTGGCCCGAGAGCCGGACGACCGCTACCCCGACATGGCTGGGTTTGAGGCCGCGTTGTGCGAGGCCCAGATCGCGGCGGGGCTGTCGACGATGTGGGACGATCTTCCGCTCCCCACGGACATTCCCGCCGAGCAGCGCAGCCGCTTGTTGGCCGAGATGCCCGATCCGACGCTTCACCGCAGCCCGGGACGGCTGGGGTTGTGGGCGGCCCTGGTCGCCTCGGTCGCCCTCGCCGGCGCTGGTGCGCTCGCGCTGACCCGCTCCGAGGTCACCACGGTGCAGACCCTGTCTCCCGAGCAGATCGAGGCGGACACCCTCTCCCTCGCGGCCCGCACCGCCGGTTCGCGGGCAGCCTGGGTCTACCCTCCGCCCGACGACATCTCGGCTCGGACCGCCTATCAAGCCGTGCTGGCTCTGGAGGACCTCGGAGATGTGGGCGCTTCGGTCGCAAAGGAGCTCCGGATGGACTTCGCCGCCACGCTCGTCCGGCTGGGTGACGAATACTGGGACGCCGAGGGCGGCACACGGTTTGCGGTCGCGTACTACGAACAGGCGCTGCTCTTCGACCGCAGCTCGGTTCGCGCGCTGGATCGCAGCCCCCTGAGCCTGCCCTCGCTCGATGCGTTTGGCAGGCAGGCTGCGAACAGCCAGTTCGCGCTCGAAGAGCTGGTACGGGTCGAGCCGCTGGTCGAGCTCGCGGTCGCGGACGACGTGCCCCCGGCCGACCGTATCCGGAAAATCCGGCGGCGCGACCGTGTCGCCCAGACCCCGCCGCCTCCCCCACCCAAGGCCGCGAACGAAGCGAAAGCCGAACCCAGCGCCCCGCCACCGCCTCGCGACCGGGCTACCGAGGAGACCGACGAGACCGACGACCGGGATCCGGGGGCCGGGAGGGTGCTCGCCAAACAGGCGCAGGCCGCCGCGGACTCGGGAAGCGCCAGCAAGGCGAAGCTTCTGTTCGAGCGAACCCTCGCCAAGGACTCGCGCAACGTCGCCGCGCATGCCGGACTGCGCGACTTGGCCTTTGACGCCGGTGACTACGCCCGCGCGGTCCAGCACGGCAAACGTGCCGCCGCGCTCGCACCCCGCAGCGCCACCCACCAACTGCGGCTGGGAGACGCCTACTACCGAACGCACAAGTATCTGGAGGCCGAGGCCGCGTATGCAGCGGCCGCACGCCTTGGAGATGACCGCGCGAAGTGGCGACTGGAGCGGACTCGCGAGAAGCTGGGCGGCTGACGAGCGCTACTGAAGCTCGTAGGCCCCAACGTCTGGAGCGCCGTTTCGTGCCTCGCCGCGCTGATCCTCGGACAGGCCCCCATCCACCCCCGCATCGATGGCCGGGCTTCCGGCGGGGAGAGCCATCGTGTGCGTGGGACCTCCGTTGTCCTGAGGGGACAGGAGCTGAGGATCGGCGAGCGTAGCCCCGGCCGCGACGAGCAGGTTGGAGTTGCTGTCGATCTCCAGCGAGGGGTCGAGCCACTGCACGTTTCCGCCGCCGTCGTCGAGCTCGCGGTTGGCATGAAACCAGGCCCAGCCGCCGTCACGGTCGGAGGTGTTGTTGGAGAACAGCGAGTTGGTCACGGTCACCTGCGCGGCGGCGGCGGCCTGAATGCCCCCACCGTGAAACTGCGCGTGGTCGTCCGCAAACGTGCAGTGCGTCAGCTGGGTGGGACCACCGACCAAGGCGACCGCGCCGCCCATCCCCATGCTGGCCGTGGTGCGGTTCTCGAAGAACGTGTTGTTGTGGAGATCGAGGCGGCCCGACTCGGTGAGGAACCACAGCGCGCCGCCGCTGCCCAGGGTTTCGTTGCCCTCGAAGGTGCTGTTGGAGATGAGCGAGCGGTTGGCGTCGCGCTCTCGCGGATAGTTCTCGTCGTCCTGCAGGTAGACCGCCCCGCCGCTTCCGCCCGCGGTGTCGTTGGTGCTGTTGCCGCGAAAGGTGCTCTGGTCGATGACCACGGTGCCGCTCTGCCACTGGTGTGTGACCAGAGCGATGGCGCCCCCGGCATGCTTGGCGCGGTTGTTCTCGAAGAACGAACCGCACACCTCCAGGTATGCCGTCTGCCCGTTCTGAGAGACCGCATCCAGCGAGATGGCGCCGCCGCGTCCCTCGAGCGCTCCGGTGCCGCCCTGACCGGTGGTCTCGTTGTTGACGAAGGCTGTGTTCACGATCGTGAAGCTGCTGCCCAGGCCTCCGATCGCGCCGCCGTTGCTGCCCGAGTTGCTCGTGAACACCGAGTCTACGATCACCACGTCTGGAACGGCGAAGGCGTAGAGCGCACCACCGCGGAGATCTCCGGGTCCGGTGTCTCCGATCGCGTTGTTCTCGAAGGTGACGCCGAAGACCGACAGCGCGCCCTGACCGTTGCCGCGCATCATCACCGCGGCCCCACTTCGGCGACTGAAGTGCTCCTCGTCCGCGACCCGGTTCACCGCGTCGCGAAGCGTCAGGTTCATCAGCGTGAGGTCGGCATCCTCGGCGACGAACAGATGCGTCGAGCCACCGCCGCTGATTGTGAACCCCCCACCGTCGATCGTGACCGGCTGCGTCGAAGCAAACGGGGCGTCGGTCGTGATGTCGGCGGTCAATCGAATCTCACCGCCCGCTGCAACCGCAGCGCGCAACGCGTCCGCGGTTGCGACCTCGGTGGGTGCCATCAGCGTCGGCGCTTCGGGAGCCTCGCATGAGGCCACCAGGGGCGGAGGGGGATTGGGCGTACCGCCGTCGCCGCTTGGGTCACCACCTGCGTCCGTGTCGGTCTCCGCCCCGTCCCCTCCCGTTCCGCAGCCGAGCGCGAGAGCGACGACCAGAGCCATGCGTCCACGATTCACCGGACGAGAGTAGCCCGAGGCGGAGCCGTGATGCACGGCGCCCAGCGGACCGCTTTTGGGTCGCCTCAGGTTTTGGGTCGACTCAGGTTTTGGGTCGACTCAGGTTTTGGGTCGACTCAGGTTTTGGGTCGACTCAGGTTTTGGGTCGACTCAGGTTTTGGGTCGACTCAGGTTTTGGGTTGCCTCAGGTTTTGGGTTGCCTCAGGCCTGGTCGACTCAGGCTTTCACAATGCGCAGCGCCGGGATCGCGTGCGCCCGCAGCTCCTCCAGCGACACCACCTCGAGCGTGGCCTCATGCGTCGACTCCAGCACCACCGGCGGCGCCATGCCAGCGTCGAGCGCCTGCTTCCATCGACCGGCGCACAGGCACCAGCGGTCGCCCGGCTTCAGTCCGGGAAAACCAAACTGCGGCACGGGGGTGGACAGGTCGTTGCCACCGCGCTTGGAGTACGCGAGGAAATCTTCGGTCACGCGAGCACAGACCGTGTGCACGCCTCGGTCCTCGGCGCAGGTCCGACACGCGCCGTCGCGAAAGAACCCCGTCATCGGGTCGGTGCCGCACGGGTGCAGCGGATCTCCAAGGACGTTTCGTTCCTCGCTCATCGCGCGCGAGCGTAGCAGGCACAGCGTGGAGCGCGGCGTTCTACTTATCGAGCCGGATGCTGACGCGACGCTCGTTGGCCCACGCCTCGGGGTCGTCGGATGCCGTGGCTTCACCGCGGGAGTAGGTTTCGAAGCGCGGCTTGGCCAAACCGCTTTCGATCAGCGCTTCGCCCACCGCGTTGGCGCGGTCGAGGCCCAGCTCGCGGTTGTAGTATTCCGAGCCCCGGGGGTCGGCGTACCCGGTGATCACCAAGCGGTCGTCATCCAGGGGCGACATCTGCAGGCAGGCCGCGAGCGCAGCCAGCAGCGGGTGCTTGCTGTCGCGAATCTCCGCGGAGTCGGTCTCGAACTTCACGCCGGGCTCGGGTAGGCCGCATGCGTCGGCGAGCGTGGGCTCGACCATCAGCGAGACCTCGAGGTCGGCAGGCTCGGTTGTCGGAACCGTGCCCGCGGTCGGAGGCACCGGCGGTGTCGAAAAGCGAACAACCTCGACCATCTCGTAGTAGCCGTCCTCATCAAAGTGAGGCTTGGGGCTGCCGTTGGTGAGGTCGGACTGGCTCAGCTCGCTCGCATCTTCGGGCTCGACACCTGTGACGGGCGCCGTGTTCCCCGTGTACTCCGGCGTCACCGACCCCTTGTCGCTGGACGCACAGCCCAGACACAAAGCAACAGCAGCACAGGGGATGAGAAGTCGAGTGGGTCGGAGCATGCACGTCGCTTGTGCATTCCCCGTGCCAGCGCTCAGCGAGCCGTCGAGCGCGGTCGACTCCCTTGCGCCTGTGCGCGAGCGCCCGGGTGTGCGTCCCGGGTGACAGATCGTGCGCCCAACGGCCTGAAACCGCGCACGGTGCCGCGGGCCCTTCCGTTGTCGACCGTATGCCTAAGCTTGAGACTTGCGCCCCGCCCGTGGCTCTCCTTCGCCGTCGTCCTCACTCAGGCCATGTCTCTCCATGCGGCGGTACAGGGTTCGGCGATCGATACCCAGGATGTTCGCAGCCTGCGTCTTGTTGTCGCCGGATGCTTTGAGCACCGACGCGATGTAGCGCCCCTCGAACTCTTCGAGCGTGGGCATGGTGGCCGCGTCGCTGCCCACGGGGAGCGGAGGGTGGGCCCGGTGCTCGCGCAGCTTTTTGGGAAGATCGGCGAGCACGATCTGGTCGTTGACCGCGAGGGCCACGGCACGCTCGATGCAGTTCTCAAGCTCGCGAACGTTTCCCGGCCAAGGGTAGGCGAGCAGTCGCTCCGCGACGACGGCATCCACACCGGCCAAGGCTCGGCGCGTGCGCGTCGCGAGACGATCGATGAAGGCTTGGGCCAACAGGAGCACGTCGCGGCCTCGGTGCCGAAGCGGAGGAAGGTCGACACGAACCACGTCGATCCGATAGAACAGGTCTTCTCGAAACCGACCGGCTTTGACCTCGGCCTCGAGGTTGCGGTTGGTGGCGGTGATCAAACGGGCGTCGAAGGCGACCTCGTGCTCTCCGCCCACGGGCCTGACCACGCCCTCTTGCAGGGCCCGAAGTAGCTTGGGTTGGAGCTCCAGCGGGAGCTCGCCAACCTCGTCGAGAAACAGCGTGCCACCGTCGGCCTGCACGAACAGCCCATCGCGATCGCTCTTGGCGTCCGTGAACGCGCCTTTCACGTGGCCGAAGAGCCCAGACTCCAGCAGAGACGCTGGAATGGCGGCGCAGTTGATGGCGACGAACGGCCGCTCGAGTCTGCGGCTGCGCTCGTGCACCGCCCTGGCCACGAGCTCCTTCCCGGTTCCAGTCTCGCCGGTCACGAGCACGGGCACCTCCGCATCGGCGATACGACTGATGAACTCGAAGACACGCCGCATGACCTCGCTGCTGCCGATCAGCGCGCCAAAGCTGTCCGCGTGTTGGAGGGCTTGGCGCAGATGCTTGACCTCCGTGCCCAACATGCGTCGCTCGGCTGCCCTGCGTACCGTGGGGATGAGCAGCTTGACGTCGATGGGCTTGGCGAGGAAGTCGTAGGCGCCCACCCGCAGTGCAGCGACAGCCGTGTCGACGCAGCTCTGCCCGGTGACGACCACGATCGGCAGGTCGGCCTCGATCTCATGGACCCGGCGACACAGCTCGATCCCGTCCATGCCACCCATGTGAACGTCGGTGACGATCGCGTCGATGCAGCGGCCTCGCAGCGTCGCGAGCCCCTCTTCACCCGAAGCCGCGGTCACGCTGTCGAAGCCCGCGGCCCGAAGCGCGAGCGCGATGAGTTCACAGGACTCCGCGTCGTCGTCCACGATCAAGATGACGGCTGCTGCAGGACCGTCAGGTTTGCCCGCCAAAGCCCGCCCCCTCCAGCTCGCCAAGAGCGTCGTGGGTTGAGATGACCAGCTCCCGCCTCTGCTCGGCTTCGGCACACAGCTCGGCTGAGCCGCTCTCTTCGCTCGCCAAGGGCACTTCGATCTCGCGAATGAGTTGGATGTCCTCTTCGGTCATGTCGGGCACCAGCTGGTCAAGCCCATTGACGAAGGCGGCGCACGGCTCGGGCGCGTCGGCGGCTTGCCGCAGGTCCAGGCGCGCGTTTCCGCGGACATCGACGTCATCCCACCGACCGGACTCTCGAAGGCGGTCGAGCACGCGGTTCCGGTCGACGAAGGCCAGCGGACGCTCGGTGCGGTTGACCAGCTCGAGCAGGAAGGCGTCCGCCACGGAGTCGAGTCGCTGCAACGCGAGGTCGACCGCTTGCCGCTCGAGCGTCGGGTCGCGCAACAACTTGTCGAGCTCGGCGTAGAAACGCGGGTCGTCCTGCAGGGAAGAGTCGGCGGACAGGGCGGCCGCGAAGCGTTCCAGCGCACGTTCGGACATCCCGGCCGCGAGGAGGGCCTGCCCATCACGCCACAGCAGCTTTGGATCGTCGGGATTCTCGTCGAGCATGGTACTCAACGTCTCGTGCGCGCGGGCGGCATCACCTCGGGCGAGCGCGCGGTCAGCATCCTCCAGCGTCATCACGCTGAGCTTCCCGTCGGGACCCAGGTCGGTCGACGGTTGCCAACGGACGGCGGCTGCGATGCCGAGGGTCACCGCAAACGACGCTGCCGTTGCGGCCGCAAAGATGGCCCACCAGTTTCGAGTCTCCGCGGGCGAGGCGGGCGCAGGGGCCAGAGGGACGTCGAGAGTCGGGACGTCGAGCGTCGGGAGGTCGAGCGTCGCGGGAAGCGAGCGGATCTCGGCAGACAGCGCATCGTGGAGCGCGTCGAGCGTCGCTGCTGCGGAGTCGTAGCGGTCCTCAGGCTGCTTGGAGAGCAGCCGGAGCACAACGTTCGTGAGCGCGGAAGGCAGCCACTCCGGCAGCGGCGGCGGGTCGTCGTGGATCTGGGCACGCGTCACCGCAATCGCGTCTCGTCCATCGAAGGGGGGATGGCCGGCCAGCATCCGGAACAGCAGGACCCCCACGGCGTACAGGTCCGAGCGCGCATCAATCGGCTGGCCCGAGGCCTGCTCGGGGCTCATGTACTGCGGCGTGCCAAAAACCACGCCCGCCGCGGTTCGACACCCGCCCATCGGCGCGCTGATCAGCTTCGCGATCCCGAAGTCGACGATCTTGATCACCTCTTCCCCCTCGGCGTCGTAGCTGATCAGGATGTTCTCCGGCTTGAGGTCCCGATGCACGACCCCGCAGGCGTGAGCGTGCTCGAGGCCGCGGAGAACCTGCTGGATTCGGCGGACGGCCAGCTCGGGCGTCATCGCCTCGTCCATGCACTCCCGCAACTCCTTGCCCTCGATGAGCTCTGTCGCGAGAAAGTGGACGCCATCGTCGGTGACCCCATAGTCCAGAACGCGAAGGCAATTGGGGTGATCGAGTCGCGCGAGCGATTGGGCCTCGCGCTCGAACCGTTCGCCGTAGTCGCCCGAGACCGCCAGCGACGGGCACAGCAGCTTGACTGCAACGCGTCGTCCGAGCCCAACCTGTGTTGCAGCGAACACTGTTGACATTCCGCCGGCGGCGATCGGCGCGTCGACCCGGTATCGGCCCGCGAGGAGCGTCCCGACGAGGTTTCGAAACTGAGGGTCGAGGTCTTCGCGCTGCATATCCTCGGGCTAGCACCCGTGAGACACAGCACAAGTGGTCGAGACAAGACCGCCCCACTGTGGCCGAACCGCACAGGTGAGGGATCCTCGCAGGGGTTTGAGATCACTGCGTTTTTGTGGCCTTGAGGGCAAGGGCCCGAGCCTCGCAGCGCTAGGCCCAGAGGCCGGCACCATGCATCCAACCCCCATGCGTCAACCAACCCTGAAGTTCCTCTCGAGCGCAGGCCGCCTGCCGTTGGAGGCGGAGCTCGGCGAGCACCCAGGCCTGCATGCCTATGGAGAAACCGATCGTGGCAAGGTTCGAGAATCCAACGAGGACCAGTTTCTGGTCGCGCAGACCGACCGGGTCGTCCGGATCGAGGGCTCAAGCTTTCCGCTCGGTCGAGACACAGCGTGGCCGGTCGCGCGCGAGGCCAAAATCCTGATGGTGGCGGACGGGATCGGCGGACACGCCCACGGTGAGGTTGCGAGCGCGGTCGCCGTGGACGCGATGCTGGACGCGGTGACTTCGATGCAAGCGCGAGCAACGCAAGAGCCACAAGCCGCGTTCGAGGACGGCGTCAGGCGAGCCCAAGAGCAGATCCTGGCGGTGGCCCTGCGCAAAGGGCTGCAATTGCGACCGGGTACGACGCTGACCATGGCCTATGTCGATTGGCCAACCATGTACGTGGTGCACGCTGGCGACAGCCGTTGTTATCTGTTCCGCCACGGGGAAATGCGGCAACTGACCGAAGATCACACGATGGCCGCTGGGCTTGTGGCCGCCGGGTTGAGCCCCGAGCACGCCAATGTCACCCGCTCGAAGAACATTCTCGTCAACGCGGTCGGCGGAGGAACCGAAGACCTCCAGGTCGACTTCAGCCAACACCAGCTGCAACGCGGCGACCGGGTGCTGCTTTGCACCGATGGCGTGCACGACACATTACGCGATGGGCAGATCCAGGCGATCGTCGACGGAGCGGCAGACTTCAGGCAGGCCACCTCCGACCTCGTGTCCGCGTCGCTGACCGCCGGCGGCACGGACAACGTAACCGCAGTTATCCTGCAGGTTTCAGGGTGAGCGCGACAAAAGGGCGAGCGAGACGTCGTGTCGACTTTCTCAACAGGCTGCTAGGCTGCTCTGAATGCGGCTGTGGCAGGTCATCGTCTGTGCGCGCGGGGATCTCCTGCGGGTGTTCGTGCGAAAGCTCGGCGAGGCGACCGCTGTCGGAGGCACCCCGTTCTGGAGGCCCCTCCGCAAATCACGGGGTTGTTGGACCAACTCACCGTCTCGCTTCGGGCGCTCGATATCGGCAAGAACGCCACGCTCTTGCCCGAAGGCCGGGGCCTGGCGGCCGACATCGGGGAGGCCAGCGCAGAGGGCGGACGGCCGATCGGCGATCTGGTCGCCGACTTTTTAGCGCTTCACGAAGCGATCTTGGAGGTCGCGGGCGATGCCCTGCCCAATGTCTCGGCCGCGGAGCACCGCGTGCTCACCCGCGGAATCAGCCGAGCGATTGCGGCGGCCGTAAATGGCTATGGAGCGGCCCGGGACGCCGAGTTGCAGCGCGCGCACTCGGAGCACTTCGCGTTTCTTGCCCACGAGCTTCGGTCCCCGCTGTCCAACATCAAGATGGGTGTCGACCTCTTGGCCGAGGGTCTCGACGCCTCCACCCTCTTGCCTCGGGTGCGCCGCTCGGCGGACCGAATGCGCGAGCTGCTCGACAACGAAATCTCCAGTGCCCGGCTTCACGCTGGGTCCGCGCTTCATGGTGAGTCGGTCGAGCTTCGCGCGCTGCTCGAGGGAGCGACCGAGGAGCTCCGCATGCAAGCCACCGACAAGCAGATCGATCTCTGCCTCGAGGCTCCCGAGGTGTTGCACTTGTGGGGTGACCCGCGGCTGCTCCGCTCGGTGTTCACCAACCTGATCGGGAACGCCGTGAAGTTTACGCATCGCGGGGGTTCGATCTCGGTGCGCGCGCGGGTGGAGGCGGAGAACATCGTCTGCGACGTCGCGGATGCATGCGGAGGAATCCCAGAGGACAAGATCGATGGGCTGTTTGATCCCTACGCGCAGGTGGGGCGAGACCGCAGCGGCTTTGGTCTGGGGCTCGCGATCGCGGCGGAAGCGGTTCGACGCCATCGTGGGCAGATCACGGTCAAAAACCTTCCCGGCCACGGATGCGTGATGTCCGTGATCCTGCCGGTGAAGGCCGGATAACGGGCACGCAGGGTCGCCACACTGTGCGGCTCCGACACCCCTGCAAACCCGGCTGAGGGGCCAACTAGCGGAGATTACGACCCTCTGGGATTTGGTCCTGGGATTGCTCCTTAGGTGTGAGGAGACCCATGAATCACCAACTCAGAACCAACCCCCATTCCGACATTCCCGAGCCGGTGGATCAACCCCAGGAGGCGATTCCCGAGATCTTGGCGACGCTCACCCTGGAGGAAGCGCGAGACTATCTTTTGGACACCGCGATCGAGCGAGCTCCCGTGGCGGACGACGAGCAGGTGTACGGCATCGTGAGCCTGGCCGACCTCGATCATGCGATCGCTCGCGGGGCTGACCCCGAGCAAGAGACGAGCACGTTGTTTGCTGACCCGTTCTTTGCTGACCCGTTCTGGGATGCCGCTGCGCCGGTGGAGACGCAGAACGAACCGGCGCCGCCAGAGTCTATCCCCAGCCGCGGCCGACAGGCTCCGCTGTCGACGCCTCGCTCCGACCGACGCAACGGCACACTCCGCACCACGATCGAGGAGATCATCGGCAACCGCCCTTCCCCTCGAAGCAGAAGGAGCTCAGCTGTTCAACGCGCGGGCCTTTAGCCCGGACGAACCGGCGAGCAACAACGCTTTGCCGAAACAGCCGGGCTCTCAAGCAGGCCCCGCGGACGAGTGTCGATGCTCTTCCTCGGGGCCTTGAACGTGTGGGCTGTTTGGCCGTGGACCGAGTCTCGATGGCGCTTTGATTCACGCCGCTGAGGGTGCGGGGCCGCTCGGTCGTGCGGCTGCGCTCACCGAGTGTTGAAGCCCAGATGCAGTCCGTAGATGGCCTGATGGACGGGGTTGGGGTACCGCTCCTCGTACCGGGTGCAGTTGGTGCTGTCCCCGCGCACGTTGCAGACGTCGCGGTGGGCATTGAAGATGAAGTCCGCCTCAAAGCCCAAGAAGAACCGTTGGGTCACGTAGACATCGACGACCGGTCCGGTCATGAAGGAGAACCCCTGCGTGAAGTCGCGATCCCCGTTGTCGTAGCGAAAGTCCTGCCGGGAATAGCCGGGCGCGACGTTGACGCCCAGGTCGAAGCGCCAGATTGGAATCGTGGGGCGCGCCACCGCAAAGAACGAGTGCTGGGCACCCCGCGTGTAGCGGTTTGCGTAGTCCAGCTCGTAGTCGGGGCGGAACATTCCTCCGCGGTAGGCGACCCCGAAGGTCATCCAGCGGAACGCGCGCCAACCGAGCAGAACACCCCCGCCGACCGCACCGCGGGTCGTGCCCGAGAGCGTGTCGTTGTTGGGGGTGCACGATGCCCTCCCGGGCAGGCAGTTCGAACCGCCGATGAGACCTTCGATCTGCGCACCCCCTCGTTTGGGCGCGGCGGCCTGGGCGGGCGACGAGAGCAGGGCGGCGCTTGCGACCGTCATTCCAAAGGCGACTTGAGAGAGGCGCTCGAGCTTCATGCGAACGCCTGTTGCAACCCGCGGGCCACAACGCTCGGCGCTCCGCTACGGCACGATGTCGTACCGCAGCGTCCCGCTCGTTCCCCCCCGAACGATCGCCAACGTCAGAGTGCTCGCATTCATCAGACTCTGCGCCGCCGCCTGAACCTGAGCTGGAGTGCTCAGCGGCTGATCGTTCACGCCTTGCACGATGTCTGCACTCCGCAGTCCCATGCGATACAGCGGCGACCCGCTCGCGATCGCGTGCAGCCTCCATCCCCCGGGCACCGCCTCGGTTTGGGCCAGTGACTGCACCCACTCCACGCGCGAGGTGTACAGCTCCACCGCCTGCCGCCGGACCTCGTATCGCTGCGGCCCCACCTTCGTGATGGCAGCGGCCGGAAGCGGCGGCGGAGGAGCCATCGTGAAGTCGAGTTCGTACACCGCGCCACCGGTCTCAAGGCAAGCGGAACTCACCAGGGTGTGGGTGCCGCTGTCGTCCGAGAGCACGCCAACGTCGGTGCGCCAGCCGCAGTTGTTCAGATCCCCCGGAGGCTGGAGGATGTAGCGTGCCTGATCTGTGCTCGTCGGCAGCGGGGACAGGTCGAGATCGAACACGTAGATCGTGCCACGGCCCTCCTCCACCGCCGAGGTCAGCAGCAGCGGGGTGCCGGATTGACTCTCGCCCGTGGCAACCCAGTAGCCGAACTCTGTCAGGCCGGGCTCATCGAGTACGGTCATCGTCCCGCTGCCATCAATCATCGTCACCTCATTCTCGCCCGGGTCACCGAGCGCGAAGCCGGAGAGCGTTGGCATGGGTGTGGCGTTGGCTGGGTTCCCCCGAGAGATCGTGTAGGTCGCGTCAGGGCTCGGCGTCGTTCCGTTGAGCGGCAAGTCGAACCACGAGACGTTGTCGGTGCTCCCGTCCCCGGCAATGAGGATCGCGCCTGGGTCCTCGAGCAGTGCGGCCCGGCCGTAGCCGCACCAGATCGACGAGGTGGGGCCACACGAGCCGAGGGTGATGCCGGCGTCTGTTGGGACCGAGTAGTCGCCCGCGAAGCCGGTCCCGTCCCCTTGGATCACGTGCAAGCCGCGGGCGGTGTACGCGAGCAAGTCTTCGAAGCCGTCTCCATCCAGGTCGCCCAGCGCCTGGACGGTGGTGTACGCGTCGTCGACCTCTCCGGTGACCGTAAACTCCGCGTCCGCGGTGGTGAGCGTCCCGACCTCGGCCCGAAGCGTTGCGTCGGAGAAGCAGTAGCTCTTTCCCGCCGCCACCCCAGCAGGCACAGAGAAGTAGTCCGCGTGGATGCACAACAAGTCACCACCGGGCTGCGCAAAACCGATGCCGAACGTTGACCCAGCGACCTCGCCCACGGCGCTCGTGACCGCGTCCGCATCCGCTACGTAGCCTGCCTCGAACTCGAAGAAGCGCGCGGTGCCGTTACCTCGGTAGTTGCCAAAGACGATCTGGTCGGCAGCGATGGCGGTGGAATACGTGCCTCTGACGCCGTACAAATCCTCTTCGTAGGTCATGACCGGGTCGAGACACTCGGTGATGATGCCGTTGCAGTCGTTGTCGAGGCCGTCGTAGCAGTCCTCCGTTGCGCCCGGGTATACGGACGCGTTCTGATCGTCGCAGTCGTCCTCGGCGAGGAATCCATCGCCGTCGGCGTCGAGGATGCACGTGTCGTCGACACCGTCGCAGTTGTTGTCGATGCCATCGTCGCAGACCTCACTGGCCCCCGGGTTCACGGACGCGTCACCGTCATCACAGTCCTCGCCGACGTCGTAGCCGTCGCCGTCTGCGTCGAGGGTCCCAGGCTTGCCGCCGTCTTCGGAACAGCCGGCGAGGGCGAGGAGCGAGGGGCCTAGGAGCACCAGAAATCGCGTATGCACGCCGACTCCTTCGTGTTCACCGCTCTCGCGATGACACGCGAGCTGTAAATGCCTGAGCGAGTGACCGAAGTGCCCCAGAAGACCGAAACCGCCTCGTCATCGGCGGGCGACATGGCGCGAATGGACGGTCTGAACCGATCCCACCCGAGTCTCCTCGCCAAAAGTCTCCCCCCTAGCGACGCACCCGCAGTTCTAGCTTTCGTCGGCCGCGCGAATCGCTTCGAGCTGCAGCGCGACTTCAACATCTTGGGGGCGTTTCAGGCTCTGCTTCACGGTGATCAGCTCATCGAGGCAGAGCACCTTGCAGCGTTATTGCCCAATATCGACCTCCGTTGTCGAAAGCGCATCGTAATCACCCAACGGAGGGACTTCACGCAAGACATCCAGTCGCCCGAGATCCGTCTCGAGCAACAGCAGTCGATACCCCATCAGCCGCTTGATCGGCTCATCGGCGACGCGCAGCTCGGGCTGGGTCGCGTGGCGAACGTCGAGGTCCTGAAGCGCCCCCAAGAGCCTCCGCAAGTTCTTCTCGCTGAACGGCGCCGCGACATCCAGATCGACGGTCATCCTTGTCGCGCCGTGAAGGACTGCCGCCACTCCGCCCACAATGCAGAACTCAACCTGCCCATCTACGAGCCGTTTGAGGAGCGCTACGTTTTTCTGTGGCCGACTTCGCCGGAGGTTCATCCGCGACCCATCAGGCGCAACGCATCTTCGAGCTGTTGCATCCGCTCCGCAGGCGTGAGCCCAAGGTTTCGCTCCAACAGCAGAAGGTCGATCCCGTGCTCTCCCGCGGCCCGCCACGCCGGGTCGGACGCCCTCACCTGAGCGCAAGCAAGCCGAGCGAAGTCTAGCTCCGCCGGATCAATCCGTTCCATCTCACCAAGTCTAGCTCCCCTGCCTGTCCGGACCCAGGCTTCTTTCGGCGGCCCCCGCCGCAACCCTCGAGGAGTCCGCAGCGCGGTCTCCAGGGCGGCTGGTAAGGTTGCTCTCAGCAGGGCGACGTCCCGCGTCAAGAGCGGCAGCCGCGCCCGCCCTTCGCTCAAGGCGCACAACCCCCTGGCACGTCCTACCTCGTATCCCCTGCATCTCGGGGTCAGGTTCTCCGTCCCCAGGGCCAGTGTCGGTGCAACGCTCCTCACCGACGGCCAACCTTGCCGCAGCGATGTCGAGACCGCGCAACCTCTACCCGAACACCACCGTCTTCGCGACCTGCCGCTGCGTCCATCAGAGCTTCCGCCTCGTCCCCAAGCCGATCGTTCGCCGCATCGTCGACTTCTGCTTCGGCGTCGTCTCCAGCCGGTATCGCGAGGAGACGGGCATGGAGTTCTACGAGTTCGAGTTTATCTCCACCCACTACCACCTCGTCGCCAACAACGGCACCGGGTGCGTCTCCGACTTCCTGCAAGACCTCAACGCCCTCATCGCGCGCGAGCTCAATGCTCTGCGCGGCAAGAGCGGCGCCTTCTTCGACCAGGACCCGGGTATTCAGACCGTGGTGGGTGACGGTCGGGTGTTCCGGCACTGCGTCTACACCTTGGCCAACGCCGTCGCCGCGGGCATCGTTCACAAGACTGCCCACTGGAAGGGCTCCAACTCGTTGCGGATGGACTACGGCAAGGAGTACGTCGTCGCCAAACCGCGCGTTGGCCTGTGGTCCAAGAAGGTCCAGCACAAGCATCGCAAGAGCTCGCAGGACTCGGGCCGAGCTGCCTTTGCCGACCGCTCCAAGCTCCCGGACACGACCGTCCTCAAGCTCGACCGTCCTCCCATCATGCCCGAGCTCTCCGATGCCGAGCTCCGCGCCAAGATTCGCGAAGCGCTCGCCGAGAAGGAGGCGGAACTCGCCGAGAAGCGCGCCGGAAAGCCTGTGCTCGGCATGAAGGCTGCGCTGAAGATTCACTGGCGCACCGTCCCCAACGACGGCGAAGAGCTGTTCGGACGGCAGCCGAACTTCTCCACCGAGACCGTTGCCCAGCGCATCGAGATGAAGCGGCTTCGCAAGAGCTTCCCCCGCGAGTACGCTGACGCGCTCGCCCGCTGGAACGCTGGCGAGCGCGATGTCGTCTTCCCTGCAGGCACCGTTCGGATGCGGCTGCGGCACAACGTCGCCACCGAGCCCATTCCAGACTTCCTCCGGGCCTCGTAGCTCCGGAGGCACAGCCAAGAGAACGCAGCAGGCGAGCCCAGGCTCGTCCGCATGCGCTGGTTCTTCGCCCCGAGCCGGACTGGGACCCTGGCCGTCAGGGCCAGGTACTCACGCCCGTGACGGACAGGTCGACCCGGCCGCTCCATGCTCCCCCGAGCGATCAGCGACCAGCCCCTTCTTCACTGACACCGGTGTCAGCACACCACTTCCAGACTGGTGATCGCACCGTCGACCTCAAGCAGGTCAACCGCGTCCTTCTCCAGCCGCACTGGAGGCAGCACCAAGACGTCCCCGACCTCCCGTAACGTACGAACGTCACAGCACCGAACTCGCTGCCGCCAGTTCGGTGCGATCTTGCCTGCGCCGTCGTAGATCGTCCTCGCGTCTACGACCCCTCGGGCAACTTGTGACGCTCGTTTCGAGCAACGCCTCCTCCCAAACCTATCGTCGCGCCCCGCCAGCCTACGACCGCAGCGGCTACTTAATACGACGTCAGTTTGGGAGTCGCCGCGGATTCATACGACGTCAAACTTGGAACCGCCTACGACATCAAATCGGCCGCTAACAGGTGGCCCTTCAGGCACGGTTCGGCTCGTCTTTGAGCAACCCCGTGCTTCTGAGCCACGGCTCAAACGAAGCCCGCAGAAGCCCTTTCTCGTAGAGCGGGAGACCGACCTCAAGCCGTTCCTTTAGACAGATGGCGTGCTCTCGCCGGATGGCGCTCACGGTCTCAGTGAGTGCTTCCCGAAAACCGTCTGGGCTTTCCTGTTGTTCGAGTTCCTCCTGGATCCAGCAGTTGAGCCTCTCGGGATCAAGAACCCTGTCTCCGGGTTCAGCACCCCAGGTCAGAATCATCAGGCCGATCAGGCCGAACAACGGAACCTCGCTACCTTGCCGATCGTACCCTGCTGTTCGGGCGCGTGCGGCATTTTCGTAGCACGCAATGGAGGCGCTAGCCCAACCGAGAGACTCCTCCCGGCTTGATGACGGTGCGCGCGCTTTCCGAGCACACGCTTGCGCGAGCACATCGACATTCAAGTTGCCGTCGTCCCGCTCCAGCTCCGCGACCACCTCGTCGTATCCGCGCTCAATAAGACTGTGCTCGTCGATCATGGCGTTATTCTCCTGCCGAACTTGATACCAAGTGCCTCGAATGCCGATTCTCCAACAGGTAGCGCGGACGCCCCCTCAGCTGACATTCCCTTGAAAAAGTGACCGCTGTGCGACGAAATAAACTCACCAGCAAGCCCGCCGCCCTCAGTCTTCATGATAAACGCCTCTCCTGCGGCTTGCACGGGCCTTCCTCCTGACAACACAGCGTGGGACAACTCGACTCCCATGGCGGGGGAGTGCGGGATCACCACAAGCTCCCCTCCTTCGGTCACCGCCCATTTTATTTTTTGACCGGCGAGGTCCTCCAAAGCACCGAGTCCGGAGCGAGGTTTCACTCCAAGGGCTGCCGCCTCCGCGAGTTCGTCCGCCAAGAACTGTGGCGACTTGTTTGCGAACGTTTTCCCTCGCCCCCCTGCGGCAGTGGTCTCCACACGAACGGCGTCATCAACCGCCTGCTGAGTGTGACTCAGCCCTTCCTCGACGCCCTCCTTTGCAGCCCCGCCAACGCCCCGCAGTCGAAGAAGTGCTCCGACGCCCCGCGCCAGAAGGCTAAAACCAACTGCCGTTCCCGCTCCGACCCCGGCAGACGTCGCTGCCCGCTGCGCCACTTCGTCGGCGTCTGCGCCTTCTCGCACCGCATTGCCACCGCCCTCGATGGCCCCTCCCAAGCCGCCCCCAACCCCCTCGGCAACCAAGGCTGATACGCCTGCGGCGGCGAGCTGTGCACCAACCCACGCTCCACCGAGAATGCCAATCTCCGCGATCACGAGCGTTTCGATGCCTGCTGCTGCGTTCCCGAAGACCGCCTTGATCCTCTCGACTTCCGCTAGCTCTGCCGTATCCCGCCCCAACTCGGTACGGCGGGACGCCAGATCTCGCTTCGCGAACCGGATGTTTCGAGATTCGCTCGCCAGCGACATGCGGACCCCCTCGTCAACCTCCATGTTGGCGAAGCCTTCCGGCCCAAGGGTCTCCCCAATTCGCGTCCGGAGGTCAGCGTCCGCTGCGGCCACTTGGGCTTCGTCTTGTCGAAGAGCCGCTCCGCGAGACTCTAGCCGCGCTCGATCATCACGGTGGACTACGACTTCCCCGCTCGTGCCACTTGGGTCACTCAACGAAACCGGCCGCCCCGACACATACGCGTACCGGTTCACCCCATCCCCAAGCCCAATCGGGTCACTCGCCGTCCACCGCCCAAGCCAGCACGCGTAGTACCGAGCCCCGTGATACCCAAGCCCCGTCTCCTCGTCCCGCTCCTTCCCCGTGTACCGATACGTCCTCTCGGACACGTCGATGCTCGAGTTCACCGCCCGGTACGAGCTCGTCCCGTACGGGTGATACTCCTCGTACGAAATCACCTCCGCGCTCGCCGTCAGCTCCAGCGACGCCGACCCCAGATGGTTGCTGTACTGGTACCGATGATGCGTCGTCGGTGTCCCAACGGCTGACCCGCTCTCCACCGTCCGCGTCTCCACGTCACACATCCGACCCGCGTCGTCCGCAATGTGCAGCGACTCCCGCTCGAGCTGAACCACGCCGCCCGTCCGCTCCCGGTACAGCTCGTACGCCCCAAGGTAGATGCGCTCCGTGCTCTGCGTCCCCGCCAGGTTCACGGACACCTTCCGCACCCGCTGACCCGCCCCGTCGTACACGAAGTACACCGTCCCGCCGCCGCCCAGGTCGGCGCTCCGCATCTGGTCCGCGTGGTCAAAGCTCACCGCACTCAGGTGCGGCATCGAAGTCATGTTCCCGTGCGCATCGTACCCGTACGTCGCGCTGTGCTGCCCCGCCGCATCGCCCGGCAACGACGTCGCCTGCAGTCGGTTCCCGTTCGCCGCGTACTGATACCGCCGCGTCCAGCTCCCGCCCGCACCCGCCACGTGCTGCATCGACAGGATGTTCCCGACCACGTCGTACACGTACGCCTCCGCGTACGCCCGCATCGCCGTTCCGTCCTGCGGATGCGCACTCGCGTTCGCCCCGTACTCGCTCGGCTGCGCCGCGTGCTGACCGATGTGCTCTCGACCCTCCGCATCCGTCAGTCGGTACAGTGCGTCGTACTCGTACCGCTGCCTCGCCGTGACCACCGCCCCGCCGAAGTACACATCCGCCTGCGCCCCATCGCCTATCTCGACGATGTTCCCCGCCACGTCGTACGTGTACGAGAGGTCTTGAAACGTCCGCGTCGCATCCGTCGTCCGCATCCGCGTCAACCGCTGAGTCACCTCGTCGTACGCGTACGTCGTCTGTGTTCCGTTCCCGTACGCAATCAGGCTCCGTCGACCCTGTGCGTCGTAGTCCACCCTCGACACGAACGCCGTCTCGCTCACGCTCCCCCGAACGTTCGCCGACACACTCTCCAGCAGCGCCGCCTCGTTGTACGCCAGCCGCACCACCGTCCCGTCCGGAGTCGTCTGCGTCCTCGGCCGCCCCAGCGCATCGAACGTACTCGACGTCTGAAACACCTCCGACTCCAGCATCGCCGCCGCCGCGTTCTCGAGGTCCGTCACGTCCTCCAGCTCGCCCAGCGCCGACCAGTCCAGCGTCGCCGTCACATCCACCGCAAGCTGACGCTCTGCCGCAAGCAGGCCTCCCTTGAAGTCGTATGCCACCGCCGTCTGCACGCCCGCCCCATCATAGACCCGGTACGCCTGACCGCGAAGGTTCAGCACCTCCGCGTTCGCCAACGACTCCCCGTACACCGTTCGCATCACCAGAGCCTCAGACCCCGACGCCTCCACGTACTGGTGCGTCGGCCGCAGCCCCTCGTCGTACCGCCACCGAGCCACAAACCCGCGCTCGTTGAACGCCCGCAGCGGGTTCCCCACCACGTCCGTGAACGCCCGCCGCCAGCCCGCATCGACCGAAGTCTCCTGCAGCACCTGCCCGGCCATCCCGACCACGTTCTCCTGCGCCACGTTCCCGCGCGCATCGATCACCTGAAGCGTGTTCCCGACGATGTCGAGAACCATACGGGTCTCCGCGAATTCACCACCAACGTTCTCGGTGACGACCCGCACTGCTCGACCCAGCGCATCCATCCGCGTCACCGGCTCACCGGCTCACCGTAGGCGTTTCGCCGAAGGAGCCGGAGTCAAATGCGACAGCGCTGTCGTATTTAGCAAACCCCGCTTTCGGACAGCAATGGCGGCGTGGCGACTCGAATCGAAGTTCTCCAACTCACTCCGGCCCCAACGGCTCTTGCGCGAGTAAAGTTTTATAATGTGGTCTCCACCTGTACCTCAGGATCAGGTTGTCGACTTCCAAGGCTTCCTCAGTGCAACGCTCTTCTTTGACGGCCGACCTCACCGCTGCGATGTCCAGCCCGCGCGACCTCTATCCGAATACCACCGTCTTCGTGACCTGCCGCTGCGTCTATTAGAGCTTCCGCCTCGTCCCCAAGCCCATCGTTCGGCGCGTCGTCGACTTCTGCTTCGGCGTCGTCTCCAGCCGCTACCGCGAAGAGACGGGCATGCAGTTCTACGAGTTCGAGTTTATCTCCACGCACTACCACCTCGTCGCCAACAACGGGACCGGCTGCATCACCGACTTCCTGCAGGACCTCAACGCTCTCATCGCTCGCGAGCTCAATGCTCTTCGCGGCAAGAGCGGCGCCTTCTTCGACCGGGACCCGGGCATTCAGACGGTGGTCGGTGACGGTCGGGTGTTCCGGCACTGCGTCTACACCTTGGCCAACGCTGTCGCCGCGGGCATCGTTCACAAGACGGCCCACTGGAAAGGGTCCAACTCGTTGCGGATGGACTACGGCAAGGAGTACGTCGTCCCCAAGCCGCGCGTGGGCCTGTGGTCCAAGAAGGTCCAGCACAAGCATCGAAGGAGCTCCCAGGACTCAGGGCGAGCGGCCTTCGCCGACCGCTCCAAGCTCCCGGACACCGCCGTCCTCAAGCTCGACCGTCCGCCCATCATGCCCGAGCTCTCTGATATCGAGCTCCGCGCCAAGATTCGCCAAGCGCTCACCGAGAAAGAGGCCGAGCTCGCCGAGAAGCGAGCTGGAAAGCCCGTGCTCGGCATGAAGGCTGCGCTTGAGATTCACTGGTCCACCGTCCCCGAGGAAGGAGAGGAGCTCTTCGGGCGCCAGCCGAACTTCTCCACCGAGACCGTTGCCCAGCGCATCGCGATGAAGCGGCTTCGCAAGAGCTTCCCTCGCGAGCACAAGGACGCGCTCGCCCGATGGAACGCAGGCGAGCGCGATGTCGTCTTCCCTGCTGGCACGGTTCGGATGCGGCTGCGGCACAACGTCGCCACCGAGCCCATTCCGGACTTCCTCCGAGCCGCGTAGCTCCGGAGTCACAACCGCGACCTTTGCAGCAGGCGAGCCTTGGCTCGTCCGCCCGCGCTGGTTTCTCGCCGCCAGTGGGACTTGCACCCTGGCCGTCGGGGCCAGGTCCTCACACCTGTGACGGACAGGTCGAACCGGCCGCGCGATGCTCCTCTGAGCGATCAGCGACCAGGCCCTTCTTCACTGACACCTGTGTCAGTGCACTACTTCCAGACTGGTGATCGCCCCGAGCTGGTACGGAGTTCCCAAAGACGAGAGTCGCGCCGGAGTCCACACTCCGAAGCCTTCCCGTAGTACCAACTCGCCCGCTCTCCGCCTCAAGACAACCAGCTCGCCGTTGAACAGGAGCGTCACATCGCTGCCGTCGGCCCTCAACAGCTCAGACATGCATCGAACTAGCGAGTCCTGCGCTCTCTCCAGCTCAAACTTGTCGAGCCGGAAGATCACTTGTACACGCGCGTTGATCGAGAAGTCCTCGCTTACGAACCGCCGGGTCGTATCGTCAGGGACTGAGACTACGCCTTGGAGGGTTTCTCCCAAGAAAGCGAGTGAGCCGCCGTGGGCATCATCGGGTTTGCCAGCGATGCACGCGCATACACTTTCATGTAGGCGCAGCGGCGGGATGCTGGTTTCAAGGTAGAGGGTGTATTCGATAGCCATCGTTTTTCTTACGGCAAAAGCTTGAAAGCAGTCCCGTTCCGAACGATCAGGATTTCCTGGAGGTCGGAAATCGGATAGTCTTGAAACTGTCTAGCGAGTGCACCTACACCGACCGAGCTGTCGTCGAGATTGAAGACTAGGCGATTCGCCTGCCCGGAATCCACCTTTCCTTTGGCGGTAGTCCAGATGCTCCTTGGGTTGGCGGTCGTCGGCGCGTAGTTGTCGAAGATTTCTCCGCCAATCTTGTAGTCGGGGTTCTTGCTCCCAGCCACCACGGGGTTCTGCTCTACATCAAATCCATTTCGCGCAAGAACATCTGCGGACTCATTTTCTCGTGTGAGCGCCTTGATGTTCTCGGGGGCATCATCCGGGTTGATTGGCGTCCGCCGACCACGCGGCGCTCCCCCACTTGCGGCCGATGCCTTCACTCCAGGACCAACAAGGACGTTCGGCTTGTTCTTCGCAACTGCTGCACCTGCCTCCCCCGCAAAGTCTCCCGGCCTCTGAGACGGCACGTCGATGACCCCGGCGGCGGTCTTGGGTTTGCGAGCCCCGCGCGGGAGGTGTGGGCCAGGCGGCTCCCCACCAGCAAGCGCTTCTGCCTCGCCAACAACTTCGGCTGACAAAGCGACCGCCGTCAGAGCTGGAGACGACGCTACCGCCATGCTGGCCAGCTCCGCTTCGCCTGTCACGAGGAGATATCCGTAGCCCACACCGCCGGCCGCAACACCCGCCGCAACCACTCCGAGGACTGCGCCAATCCCCAGTACAACACCGCCTCCCTTCGCCGCGGTGGCTGCGGTTGCATCCCGCCGCTCCGTGAAATCGATGTCCGCGACCCGGGGCCCTTTGGACTTCAGCCGCTCTGGAAGCTGTGTCGCCCGGGCAGGCATCTCGATGCCTTGCAGTTCCCGAAGGATCTCGATCGCCTCGCTCGCCGCCTCAGCCTTCGCACTTCCTCCCTCGGCGTCGTTGAGGTCTTTCCTGAGCTGTGCCTTCGCGACTTCGATGTCCGGATTTAGGGGCTGCGAGACATCGGGGTCCACTCCCGCCATCCCGCTCGGGTCGCGCAACGAAATCGGATTCCCCGACACATACGCGT
>CAWCWO010000023.1:0-140844 GCA_963799255.1 uncultured Pseudomonadota bacterium
TCCCGGGCGATCGCCGTGTCCTTGTCGCCCACCACCTTCCCGTAGCGCAGCGCAAACCTCGTCCGCAGCCGCATCGTCCCCAGGTGCACCGACCCCCGACGCGCCCGCAGCGTGTTCGCCTGCACCCGCGACGTCTTGATCCCAGCCGCCTCCGCCATCCGCCCCGCCACTCCAGCACCTTCGCTCCGGCCCGCGTCCTTCCACGCCAGTTGCCCCCACACCTGGTGAAAGTGCTCGTCCAGCACCGCCTGCAGACACCCCGCGATCGCGTACCGCAGCGTCGCCCGCCAGTACGGCACATCCTCGTCGCGCCGCACCACCCCCATCGCCGTCGGCTGGTCGAACAGCGTCCGAAACCCCTCCGCCACCATCGCCGCCCCGCGCTGCCGCACCGCCGGATCCACGGGCTCCGAGCACCCCGTCGCCGCCAAGCTCCGCGCCGCCAAGATCCCCGGTGCCCCCAACGCCAGCTCCGTCACCACCTCCGCCAGCTCCTCCGGCTTCCGCCCCAGCCGCTCCTCCCCAGCCAGCACCGCCCGCAGCAGCTCCACGTGCTCCGCAAACCGCGTGTCGTCCCCGCCAGCCCCCTCCGTCTCCAGCGAGTCCTCCCCCGCAGCCGACACCTCCAGCGACCAGCTCTCCAAGAACTCCCCACCAACCCCGCGCTCACCGTCCAGCAGAGCCGGCGCCGCCCAGAACCACCGCTCGTCCGGCTTGCCACCCCCATCGGCCAGCCCCGCCAGCAGCTCCACCACCTTGGCCCGCACCGCCGCCCGCCGATCGTCCGCCCCCTCGCGCCACAGCTTCAGCGGCGAAGCCTCGTCCGCCAGCGTCAGCGACGGGTACTGCAGCGCCAGCGCCGTCATCCCCGTGAGCCGCTCCTTCGACATCGAGAACCGCAGCTGCCCCCGGTGCTTCTTGTGCAGCGTGAAGTACGTCGCGTCGCCCTCCAGCGTCCCCGCCAGCATCTGCCGATCCGCCTACCACAGCCAACCAACTCCGACGCGGCGCCGGCCCACCTGTCCCTATCCTCGCAACTTCATGACAGCCGCCGCGCGGCCACGCTAGCCTCGCCTGCGCATGTTCAGAACTGCCACCACAGGAGCGTGGCTGCTCGCCCTGGCAGGCTGCCACGCGTCACCGGAGCCTCGGGTCGCTGTCGAATCGACTCCGGCCGCCCGTGCTGAACCCCAACCTCCGTCCGGCTGGGCAGTCGTGCTTCGCCCCCACACCCATTCCGTCGGCCGGATCGACGCAGACGTGTGGAAAGACGGGACGCTCGCGGTTTCGGAGAGCCAAGTCCGCTCCTATCGCGACACCCGTGGCGATCGACTGAGCACAGACTTCCCGGTCAGTCCGTTCTTCGACGTCGCCGCGGGGCAGGGCGGGTTCCTGTGGGCGACGGCGGGGCGCGCCATCTACCGCTCTGCAGGTCCCGTTGCCCCACTCGAGCCGGTCGAGGGCGTCGAGGCTTGGAACGTCGCGGCGGTGGGCGCGTGGGGGGCCGTGTGCAGTGATGGTCAGCTCTTCCGGGTGCCGCTCGAGGGTCCGCCGAAGGCCGAGTCGATGGATCGCGGCTGCGAACGGATCGAATCCACGCCCGAGCTCCTCTACGTCGAGGATGCAGACGGCTGGTCGGCCTCGTCCGACCTCGAGGCGTTCACATCAGAAACGCCGCCGGTTGAGCATCGCCCGCGTACAGCGGACCGCACGGTCTGGCCGGCTCTGGGGTCCATTTCGCGTGTAGGCGACGCGTGGCGGACCTCCGATGGGGCGTTGACAGACGAGGACGGTCTGATCGGAGGCGTTGGGAACCACGGACCTCCGACCGACACGCTGCCGGAGCTGCGCTGCCAACCCTCGGTTGGCGCTGCCGGGATTCGAGCGATCTGCAATGTTCGGGAGTCCGGTGACGTGTTGTATGGCTGGAACGACGGCTGGTCGGAACTCTACGCACGTGCCGGCGGCGGACAGGCTTGGCTTCGGGGCACCGTCTCGCGCTTCTCCGATCTCGCCGCGTTCACGGGACCCTGCGACGCCGACCAATCGCTCGAACCGGCGGAGTTAGCCGTCTGCCTGATCGAGCCGGGGCGCGAGCCTCGAACGCATCGCTGGTCTCCCGAGCTGTGCGAGGAGGACGATTGGAGGTGCCAGTCCCGTGACGAGATCCCGGGGTTCACCCATTTGGACCTCCAGGCGATGGATGCTGGCGTCGTCGTGTACTCGATCAACCGCGAGGGTGAGGATCACCTCCTCGACTAACGTGAAGAATCGAGCACCCCACTACCGCCCTGCGAGGTCGCTCGACTCGTCGGTCCCTCCCACCTCGAGTGCACCTTCAGCGAAAAAGATGATGTGAACGTCTTCTCGCTCGCTGACTGGTCTATCACCCCGATCTCGCTCCCCGAGGGCACCCGATGGGCCGGCTTCGCGACCGCAGATCGCGGCATGGCAGCGGGTCTCAATGCGGCGTCCCTGTGGACCACGACCGACGGCGGCGCGTCGTGGGAACCTGTGGACGTCGAGCTTTCCGGGAAGCCCGACTCTTTGCCGTTGGCGCCTGTGCAATGCACCAACATCGCGTGCGGATCCGGACCCGTCGTCTGGGTCGACGGCGAGGTCGCAAAGCACCTCAGGCTCGAGTCGGTCCGTTACGTAGGCTTCGAACGCACGCCGCTGGAAGCACACCGGAGGTCGCTGCCGTGGTGACGGACGTCGGCTTGGGCGTCGTCGTTGCAGCCAGCACGGTGGCGCGGTCTAACCCCGCACCCCCACCGGCGCGAGCCAGCCCTCGATTCCATCGAGCACCCACCCAAGCGTCTGCGCCCGCCCATCCGCCCCATACCCAACCACCTCACCGCGAGACCCGAGAACAATCCCGGACAGCTTTGACGCCGCAACCCCGTCCTGCTCGAACGCTTCAACACGCGATCCGCCGACCATCGACGTGGTCCAGAACCCCGAGGGCCCTTCGGGCGGTGACTCGAGGTGGACCTCCCAGCGCAACTCCGCCGAGACCGGATCCTCAAACGTGCCGTCACGCACCGACTCCAGCTCTCCATCGGCATTGAACTGAAGCTCCGCCCGACCGAGGGGCCGCAGCACGCCGAAGAACGAGCCGTCGACGATCGGGACCATCGGGATCATCGACCACGCGCCTCCCCCTTTGTTGGCAAAGAACAACTCCGCCCTGACCGGCTCGGTGTCGGACGCGTAGAGAGTCATCGAGGTCTGGTAGTCCGACGTTGCTTGCGGATCCAACGGATCAAACCACCCAACCCCCAAGGACTGAGCGTCAAGATTCACACCGAGGTACACGTTCCGCGTTCGCTCGCCGCGGACGAGTTCAGGCACGACGATGAGGTCGAGGGACGGATCCTCCAGCGTCACCCCCAAGACCAGGCGTCCGTCTTCGGTTCGAAGCACCTGCGCGGGCGCGGCCACCACTGAGAGTTCGCGGATCGCCACCGCCTCGCCCTCCTCTTCGACCCACACCTGTCCATCCCCACAAACCTGCATCGCCAGCGGTTCCTCCGTCAGCCCCATGGCGCCGCCGACGAGGTCCTCCTCCCACGTACAGTTGATCGGCTCGACGTCGATCGGAGGAGCTTCCTCGCAAGCGGAGAGCGCGAGGAGTGCAGCGACACAAACCTGACGGTGGAGGCTCATTCCTCACCGAATAGGCACGAATCGTGCCACTGCCGACGACGCGCGTTCCGACGCGATGCCATACCTCGAGTCCGGACCACCATCGTCAGCCTCTTCGACGCCACCGCCGAAGCCCTCGTCGACCTGGTCAACTGCGTCGGCGTCAGGGGCAAGGGCCTCGCGCTCGCCTTCAAGCGCGCCTCCCCGCCCATGTCCACCGCCCTACGCCGCCGCAGCCAAAGCCGGCGAACTCCAACCCGGCCGCAGGCACATCTGGCCGAACCCCAACCCCCACCGAACCACATCATCAACTTCCCCACCAAGCGCCGCTGGAGGTCCAAGTCCCGCCTCGAAGAGGCCGCGGCCTGACTGCGCACGGGGCGGTGGTGCTCGGCAGGGAAGATATCCCGGTCGTAGCCCTCCATCGATCTCGACCTCGATCGGTTCATCGAGCCCGTCAGTCGTCGCTGGGTCCGGCTACCTGCTTCTCCACGCGCCGGAGCTCCTCGTCATGGTCCAGCTCCGCCCGCCGCCCCTCGTCCGCAAGACGCTGGGCGTGAAAGACCTCGTACTGTTCGCGCGCGAGTTCTGCGGCGAGCTCGACTCGTCACTCGGCCCGCGTTGTCGAGTACGTCTCGGTCGTTGAGCTGCAAGAAGGCGTCGAGCTTGCCACGCCAGTCTCGCTGAAAGATCTGGCGGCGCCGTTTGGCCTGGTCCTCGGCGAAGTCGAGGTACATGGTGACGAGCCGGTTGAGCGCCGCCATCTCCTCCTCGTTGAGATAGTTCTTCGCGATGGTGACATCACCCTTGCGGACTTTGGCGCCCTTCCAGGTCGTGAGTCCCATGTTCGACTTGGCTGCGTCCGCCCGCTCGGCGATGAGCTCAGGAGCGGTCTTGCCAGCGACTGCGAAGTGGATCTTGTTCTGAACGATTCGGAAGAACTTACGCGTCTCCTCCGCGGCGGGGTCGTAGTCCACGGCGAGAGCGTAGATGTCCCGGATCTTCTGATTGAACCGCATCTCGCTTGCACGGATGTCGCGGATCCGCTCGAGCAGCTCGTCGAAGTAGTCCGACCCGATGTTCGTGCCCGCCTTGAGGCGTTCATCGTCGAGGGTGAAGCCCTTCACGAGGAACTCGCGCAGCCGCTGGGTCGCCCACCGGCGAAACTGGGTCCCCCTCCGGGAGCGAACGCGGTAGCCGACGGCGATGATGGCCTCGAGGTTGTAGTGCTTGACGGTCCGTCTGACCTCGCGGCCGCCCTCCGGTTGAACGATTAGAATCTTAGTTGCCCCTTGGTCCAACTCCCCCTCCGAGAAGATGTTCTTGAGGTGAATATTGACGTTGGGCACCGTCGTCTCGAAGAGTTCGGCCATGGCGGCCTGAGAGAGCCAAACCGTCTCGCCCTCGAGCCGGACTTCAATGCGATCGCGCCCGTCTTCGGTCCGGTACAGCAGGAGGTCGCTTCCACTCGCCACGTTCATGCGTCCTGTAGGTTTCCGCCCGCGAAGATCAAAGTAGATCGCGGTGCCCGTTCTGGCCGAGAAGGTACCAAGCTCGCTCAAAACAGAGCAATCCATACAAGTCGGTCGGCGCGTCCGCTGGGATGGATCAGTGGGAGCATTCCGACCGCGTCGGCAGCCTACTCGCGTTGAAGCAGGTGTCCGGCGACCACGGTTGGCGGGCCGTCCCTTGAACCCGCCGGTCGACAAGGTTCGAAGCGGGCCGAGCGAGGGGCCCAACATGGTCAGAGCCCGCGGGTCAGGTCGAGCAGGTCCTGCGGGATGAACCCGTCGCCCTGCAGCTGCGCTCGGGCAGCAGCATCGATCGCAGGTGCGAGCGCGACCCGCTCGATCGTCCACGCGCGGTACATGCCATGCACCTTCAAGAACCCCTCGATGTGCTTGTTGGTGTTCGCCGTGTCCTTGACCAGCTTCTCCAACGATCGCTTGCACGTCCCAAAGCGAATTCGGCGAGCCTCCTCATCGACGGCGATCAAGTCGATCTCGACGCCTGTGCGGTCCCAGAATCCCTCGATGCGCCGCGTCAGGGCGAAGTCGCCAATGTCCTTGCGGCTGCGCTCCTCGTACAGCGTTGCCGCCAGCCGCTCGAGCCCAAAGCCTTCAGCCTCGGCCAGGCGCTCGTCGGTGGTCTCGATGAGGCGGGTCCGAGGGCGGAAGCTCGTCGCCTGAACCTGCTGGTTCACCGCATGCAGCCACGAGCGCAGGAAGTTGTCTCGAATGTAGAACCGGCCCTTGCGTGCTTTTGGTTTGGCGAGGATCGGCAGCCGTTTCTCGAGCATCCGGTACTTCTCGGACAAGATCTTCAAGTAGCCCCCGACCTGTTCGGCCGAGTCGGGACTGGTCTCGCGGACGTGCGCGGCCAGATCGCTGTTGGTGCAGCCGGGATGGCGCGCGACGTACTTCAAGACGACGTCGTACCTGCCGAGCAGCTCCCCGAGAAACCAGTTGTCGGCCTCACTCCGCAGCGGGGAGCTGCTCTCGAAGAACATGCGGTCGAGCAGCGCGCGACGGTCCCCTGCCAGCACGCCTTGTTCGAAGCAGTCGCGATAGAACTTCGGCACGCCCTCAAAGAGGTTCCACAGGAACAGCAGCCGCTGCGGCGTGGGCTCGGCGTGAGCGCCGACGACTTCGAGCACCGAGCCGATGTCAAGGTGGTCCAGCTCGATGGTGTCGGTGGTCCGGTTGTAGAGTGGGGCGTCGCGGTCTTCGAGCAGGGCAACCAGCTCGGTATGGAGGGAGCCCAGCACGAACAGCCCGCCGCGAACTTCGTCGGCGTCGCGAGAGAGCGCGTCGACCACGGCCTGCAGGTGCGAGGTGAACTCGTGCAGCTTCTGACGCGCAAAGTACTGAAACTCATCGAGGGCGACGACGTAGCCCGCACGCGCCAGGGTTCCCAACCGTCTGCGCCATCTCGAGGAGTGTGGAGGGGCGAGGAAACGCAGCCGGGTCGATGTCGAACGTCTCCATCGCGTCGGCGAACGCCGAGAGCACGCCAGCGGGCGCCGAGTCGGGGACCTGCACGTAGAACACCGACTCGGTGCCCGTCAGCTCGAGCGCTCGCTGAACGAGCGTCGTTTTTCCGATTCGTCGCCGGCCGGTGATCCGGGCGAAGAACCAACGCTTTCGACGCAGAATGGCCGCGAGCTGCCGCAGCTCCTCGCTGCGTCCATAGAATGCCCAGGGTCCGGTCGAAGCCATAAGTTAATTTGTTTTAACTTATCGGGTTCTCAGCGCCAACCTCCTGCAACATTTATGAAAAGTCGGAGTTGGCGTGTTTTGCGCTGCCGCTGAAGGGTGGAGCAGGGGCGAGGTCCGCTCCGCCACCTCCAGCGCCTTGTCGTCCAGCGCCTTGTCGTCCAGCGCCTCGTTCTTCCACGCCAGCTGCCCCCACACCTGGTGAAAGTGCTCGTCCAGCACCGTCTGCAGGCACCCCGCCACCGCATACCGCAGCGTCGCCCGCCAATACGCAAGCCCCTCGCGCTGCACCAATCCCATCGCCGTCGGCTGACGCAGCAGCGTCCGAAATCCCTCCGCCACCATCGCCGCCCCGCGCTGCCGCACCGCCCGGTCGAGCGGCTCCGAGCACCCCGTCGCCGCCAAGCTCCGCGCCGCCAAGCTTCCCGGAGCACCCAACGCCAGCTCCGTCACCACCTCCGCCAGCTCCTCCGGCTTCCGCCCCAGCCGCTCCTCCCCAGCCACCACCTTCCGCAGCAGCGCCACGTGCTCCGCAAACCGCGTGTCGTCCCCAGCGGCGCCCTCCGTCTCCAGCGACTCCTCCTCCGCAGCCGACACCTCCCGCGACCAGGGCGCGGTCATCGACCTGAACCAACGCCCAATCTCCGGTCCCGAAAGCCGGTGCTAGACTACGCCCTGGCGCAGGAACTCCGCCAGTCGCGGCGCCGCAATCCCGCCCCACATCCCGGCGCCGCGCTACCTGGCCACGAGGGCCCAGCAAAGTGGCGCTCCTGCGTCCCGCCGTGGCAACTTGACTCCGAGATCCCCGTGGCCCTTCGCGTAACCGTACGACCCGAGCTTCTCCAGTGGGCGTGCGCGCGCACCGGCAGCACGATCGACGAGTTCACCTCTCGCTTCCCCAAGTCGCAGGCATGGGTGCGCGAGGAAGCCAAGCCCCACCCTCAAGCAGCTCGAGGCTTTCGCCAAGGCCACGCGCACCCCGGTCGGCTACTTCTTTCTCCCCAAACCCCCAAAAGAGTCCATCCCGATCCCCGACCTGCGCACGATCGGGAACGAGCACATCGAACACCCGAGCGCAGACCTGCTCGACACCGTGTACCTGTGCCAGCAGCGGCAAGAATGGTTCCGGGACTACGCCCGCTCGATGGGCGAGCCCGGGCTCGACTTCGTGGGGTCCGCCACCCGCAGCGAAGACGTCGAGACCATCGCCGCTCGGATGCGGACTGCCCTTGGCTTCGACCTGGACGACCGCAAGCGCATGGGGACCTGGTCCGAGGCCCTCCGGCAGTTCATCCTCCAAGCCGAGACCCTCGGCGTGCTCGTCATGGTCAACGGGATCGTCGGCAGCAACACCCACCGCAAGCTGGACCCCAACGAGTTTCGGGGCTTCGCACTCACCGACAAGCTCGCGCCGCTCGTCTTCATCAACGGCGCCGACACCAAGGCCGCGCAGATGTTCACATTGGCGCACGAGCTTGCGCACCTGTGGCTTGGCGAGTCCGCACTCAGTGACGTGGGACCGGCATCCTCGCGGTCCAACGCCATCGAGATCTGGTGCAACCGAGTCGCTGCCGAGCTCCTCGCTCCCCTCGCAGTCGTCCGCGCCGACTTCTCCCCGGCCCAGAGCCTGCGCGCGAACGTCGATGCCCTGGCCCGCCGTTTCAAAGTGAGCAGCCTGGTCGTCCTACGCAGGATTCACGACGCCGGATATCTGTCGCGCGATGCGTTCTGGCGCGAGTACAAGGCTGAGCTGGCCCGGCTTCGGACTATCCGCGTGAAACGAGCGGGCGGCGGCGACGACTACCCCACCCAAACCGTCCGCCTGGGTCGCCGATTCGCCTCCGCGATCATTGTCCGGACCCTGGAGGGCCAGACCGCCTACCGAAACGCGTTCCGGTTGCTGGGTCTCACCAAGGTGGAGACCTTCAACAAGCTGGCCGTGCATCTGGGAGTGGGCTGATGGCGTACGTCATCGACGCCGACGTCTTCATCCAAGCGAAGAAGCTTCACTACGGGTTCGACTTCTGTCCCGCGTTCTGGGAGTGGATGGTGGAGTCCCACCGAACCGGCGCAGTGCTCAGCATCGAGAAGATCGGGGACGAATTCGAAGCCGGGCAGGACGAGCTGTCCGTCTGGGCGAAAGAGCGCGGCAGCGACTTCTTTCGCAAGCCCGACGCTGCGCTCATCTCCGCGCTCGGACCCGTCAGCGAGTGGGTGACAGGCGCCGGCTACGAGCCGACCGCCGTGAACACGTTCCTCCAGGTCGGCGACGACTACCTGGTCGGCTATGCCTTGGCGCATGGCCACACCGTCGTCACCCACGAGGTCCCGGCGGCCACCACCAAGAAGGTGAAGATCCCGAACGCGTGCATCGGACTTGGGATCAAGTGCGTCAATCCCTACGAGATGCTTCGGCGGGAACGGGCCAGGTTCTTGGTGGGCAAGACCGACGCTGTCGCGGACTAGCGCGGGCGACACAGCGGCGCGCACAACGTCTCGGTGGCCCAGATGCGAAACCGAGTCGCTTGGGTGCTGTTCACGCGGTAGCCCACCGAGATGATGGCGTCGAGGTTGTAGTGCGATATTTCGCGATAAACCGAACGATTTCAATCGGTTCGAACTACTCGAAGTTTTCGAGTCGTTGCCTCTTGGGCCAGCTCGCCGGACTCGTAGATCTCCTTGAGGTGGTGGATCACGGTCGGAACCTCCACCCCGAACAGCTCCGCCATCTGCCGCTGCGAGAGCCAGAACGTCTCGTCCTCGTGGTGGACCTCGACGCGCACCTTGCCCTGCGGTGACTCGTAGAGGATGACCTCGGCGCGCATGGGCTCGCTCATGCCGTCACGTCCTGCGCGAGCCGGAGGAGCTCGGCCTCGGTGGGCCGCTGGGCGGCTGTTGAGGGTTGAGGTTCTCGCATCGTGTCCTTGTCGCCCACCACCTTCCCGTAGCGCAGCGCAAAGCTCGTCCGCAGCCGCGTCGTCCCCAGGTGCACCGACCCTCGACGCGCCCGCAGCGTGTTCGCCTGCACCCGCGACGTCTTGATCGCAGCCGCCTCCGCCATCCGCCCCGCCACCTCCAACACCTTCGCCTCCGGCTCCGCGTCCTTCCACGCCAGCTGCCCCCACACCTGGTTAAAGTGCTCGTCCAGCACCGCCTGCAGACACCCCGCGATCGCATACCGCAGCGTCGCCCGCCAGTACGGCACATCCTCGTCGCGCCGCACCACCCCCATCGCCGTCGGCTGGTTGAACAACGTCCGAAGTCCCTCCGCCACCATCGCCGCCCCCCGCTGTCGCACCACCGCATCCACGGGCTCCGAGCACCCCGTCGCCGCCAAGCTCCGCGCCGCCAAGATCCCCGGTGCCCCCAACGCCAGCTCCGTCACCACCTCCGCCCGCTCCTCCGGCTTCCGTCCTAGCCGCTCCTCCCCAGCCAGCACCGCCCGCAGCAGCTCCACGTGCTCCGCAAACCGCGTGTCGTCCCCGCCGGCCCCCTCCGTCTCCAGCGAGTCCTCCCCCGCAGCCGACACCTCCAACGACCAGCTCTCCAAGAACTCCCCACCAACCCCGCGCGCATCGTCCAGCTGCGCGGTGTTCGGAACCCAATGCGGCGAACTGCCGTAGCATCTCCATCGATGACAACGATCATCGGCACCGATGCTGCTGTCATCCCGCGGAACCTCTGAACTGGCCCGCGGGCTCCCCGACGGGGATCCGCGGTTATCGACGCCTCCCTCCGCACGACTCTCTCGCCTCTCCGGGAGGCGGACCGCGTGCTCCCTTGACCCCACGACAACGATGAACCTCCGAAGACTCTACCCAACCATGACCCCCTTCGTCGGCAGTCGAGTCGCTGCCGGCACACCCCCACGCCTGCTCCTCGTCGGCGAGAGCCACTACCTCCCCAAGGACTCCACCGCGCACCTCGACGACGAGGCCTGGTACGCCGGGGTCAAGCTCGGAGAAGAGGAGACCCGCTGGATCAGCACCGCCAACATCGTCCGCGCCGCATGCGAAGCCGACTTCTCGAAGCGGTCTCATCGGATCTGGAAGAACGCCTTCGAAGCGATCAACGAGGCAGGCCCCGGGTACGCGCACACCGCCGACGTCGCCGAGGACCTCGTCATCTACAACTTCTTCCAACGACCCGCCAAGCAGGGCAAGTCACTCAAGCCCACCGCCCAGGACGCGACCGTCGCCAACGACGTCTTCCATGCCGTCCTACGCGAGCACCAGCCACGCGCGGTCGCCTTCGTCTCCCGCCGAGGATGGTGGCACCTCAGCTCGAAGGACACGCTCGGCGTTCCCGTCGCCGCGACTGCCCATCCGACCTCCGCGCACTGGAACCAGGTCTGCAAGACCTACAGCAATCGCACCGGTCGACAGGTCTTGGTCGACTTCGTCCGTACCTTGGACTGGCGGTCGTGACCTGCCTCGGCAAGTCGGCAAGCGCAGGCGGCTCCAATCCTCCCGGGGGTGTCTGTGAACGAGCGATGCCCTGGCGGTGCGCTGAGCGACGTGCAAGGCTCCCTTCGTGATGGCAGGGCGCGCCGTACTCGTCGTTTCTTGGGCTTTGGCAATCGGGTGCGGGGGAGACTCGTGCTCCCTACCGAAGAAGCAGGCGAAGGTGGAGACCGAGAAGACGCTCAGCGACAGGGAGCTGTACAAGCGGCGTGCGTACGCCTCGGATGCGACGACCTCGCGAGCCGCGATCGCGTCCAGCGCCGCTGAGCTGGACCTGTGTGGGGAGCTGGGCGACGGGGCAATCGGACCGACTCCACCCCTGACCGTCGATTGCAACGCCTCCCGCGATGGACAGTGCGTCCCCGTCGAAACGCCTGCGCAACCGTGGGAGTACGCGGTCGGTCTGTGGGACGAAGGGGTGTGGGCACGGATCGACTACAGGCGCGTTGACCCCCACCGCTACCACTACGCGCTGGCATGGAAGAGGCTTGAGAACGGGGAGTGCGAGAGTCGAGCGAGCGTGTTCGGGGACATTGATGGCGACGGAATCTTCTCGACGTATGAACGCGTTGTGAACTACCCCGGCCCGCCGGAATGGGATGGGGAAATGACACATGTCGTCAATGCGTATGAGTAGCCGGAGATCAATCAGTACGCGACGAGTTCCTTTGCGAACTCGAGGTTGAAGCCGTACTGACGGTGCAGCATGCCGGCCATGCGCGGGCCCATCGCGAAGTCGCCGGAGCTGAGCGGCCAGAATGCGCCGTGCCGACCTGGCTCGCGTCGCTCGTCACGTCTCGGAGAAGCTCAAGATCGATCTCGATGCGCGCCTTCCACGGCGTGCCCTTAACCCCTTAACCAACGCCGAGAGACTCAGAGACTCTGGCCCCCACCAACCCCGTCGAGGGCCTCCTTCCAGACAAGCTTCACCGTTCGCCCGGGTACCGGAAGACCCTCAATCTGCTTGAGGCCTGCGTTCCAGACGTCGCGGTTGAGCAGGATCGTGGACCCGAGCGTCAGCACGCTGCCCGCGAGCACGAAGGGCGAGCCGGCGACGATGCCCGCGACCGACAGCAGCATGCTGACGTACGCGATGAGGTCTACTACACCAGGTCTGTGGACGACCAGCACCCTGGCGGTGCGCTGAGCGACGTGCAAGGCTTGGCCCGTGATGGCAGGGCGCGCCGTACTCGTCGTTTCTTGGGCTTTGGCAATCGGTTGCGGGGGAGACTCGTGCTCCCTACCGAAGAAGCAGGCGAAGGTGGAAACCGAGAAGACGCTCAGCGACAGGGAGCTGCTGATGCGGCAGGCGTATGCATCGGATGCGAAAATCTCGCTTGCTGCAATCCCCTCCGACGCCGGTCAAATAGATCTCTGCGTTTTGCTCGGCGATGGAGCGATCGGGCCCACGCCCGCCCTGAACGTCGACTGCAACGATGCTCCGGACGGTCGATGCGTCCCCACGGAAGACCCCACACAGCCTTGGGAGTATCACGTACGGCTGTGGGATGAAGGGGTGTGGGGTCGAATTGGGTACCAGCGCGTTGACCCGCATCGGTACCACTATTCGCTGTCATGGAAGCGGCTCCAGAATGGAGAGTGCGAGAACCGAGCGAGCGTGTTCGGGGACCTCGACGGCGATGGTATCTTCTCGACGTACGAAAGCGTCTCGAAGTTGCCCGGGCCGCCAGAGTGGGACGGCGAGATGATCCACATCGTCAACCCTCTTGAGTAGCTCGGAGCGCGATCAGTAGGCAGGGCAAACGCATCTAATTCCCTCCCGACGAGAGTATCTTCAGGAGGAACAGCTCGTTCCAGCCAGCTTCGAGGCGCCGGTTCTTGATGCCGACTTTGGAGCCCTTCACGTTGCGTAGGAGGTTGAGTGCGGCGTGCCGGATAATGGTGAAGTTCTCGGCGGCATTCTCTGCTCGCAGGCGGGATTCGTCCTCGCGGAACGCCACGTCGAGAACCCAGTGCAACTTGTTCTCGACCTGCCAGTGACCACGAACGGACGCCAGCGCTTGCTCGGCTGTCATGGTCGAGCGCGAAGTAATGAAGTACCGGCTTCCGCAGCTCTTCTCTCCGTCGATGATGCGCGTGGACTCGAAGAGTACGAGCTGTGCCAGCCCCTTCCAACGTTCCCGCAGCTCCTGCGGAAACTCGGCGGAGATCGGCAGCACCCAGCACTTGCGCGTCTCCTCTCGACCTCGTTTCTTCTCTGTGCTCGCCGCGTAGTGCTTGCCATCAAGAACGGGATCGGGATCGCTGCTTCGGAAAGCGTCCAATGCGTTGGTGACGGCCTCGGACAGCTTCGGTTGGTTGTCCCGAACAGCGAGCAAATAGTCTCCGCCTTTCTCCACGATTTTCTCGGAGATGTCGGTCTGACAGCCCGCAGCGTCGATTGTGACGAGACAGCCCTTGAGGTGCAGCAGCTTCAGCAAGCGTGGGATGGCCTCGATTTCGTTCGATCCCTCTGTCGTCCCAACCTGGCCGAGGACGACGCCGTTCGCGGTACTCCAAGCGCTGACCATCGTGATGAATCCGCCGCCGCTCGCCTTCTCGAACGCCCGTCTCAAGACCTTCCCATCGATCGCGACAACGCCATCATTCGTCGCCGCCGCAACGCCCCGCATCCAGGTCGCAAACATGGCCTCGAGTGGTTCCGGGTCGAGCTTCGCGAGGACGCGGCCGATGGTGTCGTGGGAGGGAATCCCCGACGGAAACTCGACGAAGCCCTCAAGGAATTCCAGGCGCGAGTTTCCGAATCGCTCGACAGCCACCGGGTCATTCGCGCCGCACACGACTCCGCACAAGCACAGGAACAGCACAGACTCCAGGCTGTGTCGGCGGGTCCGCTTCATTCGCGGGTCCGGCACCTGCGAAAGCAACTCGATGAACGAGTCGACGTCCGGCGCTGGTCCCATCGAGGCCTGGATTTTCGGTCTCCGTTTCGCACCCTTGGTAGCCGTCGCCATCCGTCGAAAGAGATCACGTTTGCCTGCGTCGATGCAAATCACGCCGCAACCGATCGGAATTGCTAAGTCTTGATGCGATTGCCCTGGATCAGTAGGCCACCAGCTCCTTCGCGAACTCGAGGTTGAGGCCATACTGGCGGTGCAGCATCCCGGCCATACGCGGGCTCATCGCGAAGTCGCCGGAGCTGAGCGGCCAGAATGCGCCCGTGCCGACCTGGCTCGCGTCGCTCGTCACGTCTCGGAGAAGCTCAAGATCGATCTCGATGCGCGCCTTCCACGGCGTGCCGTCAACCAACGCGGACAGACTCTGCCCCCCACCGACCCCGTCGAGGGCCTCCTTCCAGACAAGCTTCACCGCTCGCCCGGGTCCCGGAAGACCTTCAATACTCGACAGGCATGCGTTCCAGACGTCGCGGTTGAGCAGGATCGCTGACCCGAGCGTCAGCACGCTGCCCGCGAGCACGAAGGGCGAGCCGGCGACGATGCCCGCGACCGACAGCAGCATGCTGACGTACCCGATGAGGGCCTCCTCGCGAGCGATATCCTTGTCGTTCCCGGAGGCTGTCTTGGACTCGACCACGGCGCGCGTGGCTCTGGCGGTCGCTTCGAACTTCAGAAGGGCGACGACGCCGTCGAGGTACTTCACCGGCACCGCGTCTGCGAGGTCGGCGACCTTGGAGATCAGTGACTTTGCGGGTCCCGACGCCATCCGGATGAACATGTGCGTCTCCTTCAGTGCGCCTGCGAGGTCGGGGATGGCTTTGACGGCCTCGTACGCGGAGGTCCAGGCCTCGATCGCCGTGTCCACCGACGGGTCCTCGGCATGCGCCATGACGGCATCGGTCGCGGCGATGATGGCGACAGCGGTTTCGTAGGCGCTCCAGGATGCCTTGCTGTTCCAGAACCGGTTCTCGACCTGGAGGCCTTGCGACGCGAAGATGCTGTGGGCCTCGGCGATTGTCGGATTCTCCGTGAACTTGACGGCTCGTTCGAAGACTTCCTTCTGCGTGTCTGCATCGAGTTCGATGACCCCGAACGCGGACCTCCAGCTCCAGCCCGCCGCGACCGCGCTGGGATTCGGGTCTCCGGCCTCGCGAGCGAGGCGCTCCACGTGGTCCATGACGCTTGGCAAGGTCAGGGCCCACAGCTGGGTGATGGTTGACCGATGATCGAAGAGCGGGTCTGCGTGAGACTTCAGCTCGAGGAACGCCTGGCTGAGGCGGTTGGTCTCACCACGAAGCTCGATCTCGGGAACGAAACGCGCCATCGCCTCTTTGATTTCGCGGGCTCGCTTCGTCTTCTCGGAGAGGAGGTCGATCGCAGGTTCGTGCGCTGTCACGTGGCGCGCAAGCGCCGAGAGCTCCCCCCGGAGGAGCTGCTCCCGGGTGTTCGGTGCCAGGAGCAGAGAATGGAAACACTGCAGGAGCACGGACTCGACCCGCCGCCAGAGGATCGTGTCCACATAGAGATGGTTCTCCAAGACGGTGAGGATGTCCTCGTTCGTGCGTAGGTTGTCGAGGAGCTTCTGGGCGAGCTGGTTGCGGATCGTCGCGTCTGCGAACCGGGCTCCCTTGTGGCTCGCCCCGCTGCTCATCCAGGCCAAGAGGTCGCCCAGGTTCTTGAAGAGATTGGGAAGGTAGCTGTCTCGCACCTTCGCGGCGTTCTCGCGCTCGGTTGCCGTGGGCAGTCTTGGCACCAGCTGCTTCCCAAACAAGTCATCGCCCGCTTCGATCGGTTGTCGATGGGTCCAGTGTTTGCGGCGCTCATCTTGGGAGTCGGCGCAGTGATGCATGGCGACCACCGCCAAGTGTGCGTTGCTGACGCGGCTGGAGACGTGTCGAACGACGCCAAGGTGGGCATCGAGTTCAGCTTGACGCGTCTTGAGGGGATCCAGATTGTCCGTGACGAAGTCTCTGATGCGAGTCAGGTAGTGGGCGTCCTCGTACATCGCCTTGTACGTCCGGTGCGAGACGAGGTCGCGGTACCGCATCTTGAGGCGACCGTTTCGCACCTTGGACTCCGGGATCCACAGGAAGGTTGGCCCCAGCTCTTGAGCGCCCTCCGGGTTCACGAGCGTGCTGTGCCAGCCGCCAGGTCTCTCTGAGCTCCCGGCTTGCCGTGCATACTTCCAGGCCAGCCTATTTGGCTTCGGTGAGCCCGCGATGATGTCGAGGGTATTCGCCGTGAGGCGCTCCTTCTCGTCATCGGACATCTCGGCGAGCGCGCTCGGGCTGAGGTTCATAACGAGTTGTGCGATCTGCTCGTCGGTCCAGAAGTCAGCGTTGCCGCTCGTATCACTGGGACCAAGCGAAGGAGTCCCTTGGACCACGGCGTTGGTGAGTTCGAACAGATTGATCAGGTAGAAGAACTCTTTGCGCGGACGCTCTTTGGTCCCGACATCGATGGGTATCCGCAACAGTCCGGGGATAGAGATTTCTTCGGTCATGGGTTTTCTCCCTCGCGGATGCTCCGTGCGCCACGGAGCTCGAACTCGATGACGGACGATGTCGAGCTTCTCAACGAAGGCGTGAGCTTCGAGCGTCCTGCGCTCAGCGGCACGCTGATCATTCGGCCGTAGGTGTCGATGCCCACCGCCTCGAGCGTCGTCTCGAGGGCAGAGCCGTCCTCGCTCTCGACGCGGATCCTGTGTGGGTCTTGCCCCGGTGGCTTGGAGAGTGCTGTTGCCCCGCCTCCGTCGACTCGGAAGACCGGCGGTCGCAGCGTGGGGCCCGACTGCCAGATCGCCGCCGGGTTCGCGCCGGCCGCTTCGAAGTCTACGGGGACGTACCAGTCATCGATGTTGAATGGGTCGAACTCGTCTTCACCCTCTGGCGGCATCCAGACCACCTGGGCGACCCCGCTGCGAACCAGGCCCGCCAGCGGCTCGGACAGCGGACGGTCGAGGTTGTCCTCGTGAACGTCTTCGGGCCCTCTGACATCGCCGGTCCGGAAGGCCTGAAACGTCACGTCGTCGCCGTCCTGAAGCGTGGTGAGGGCGCTGAGCAACACGCCTCCGTTGGGGAGCGGGAGCCAGCGAAGGTCGTAGTGATGGTGGGCGAACTCCTCCTGCACCGGGTCACGCACGTGCTCTCGGTACCAGAGGCACCCGGAGCGGTCTCGACCGTCGAAGGGGCAGGCGGAGTGGTCGCCGTCGGTGCAGGGCGCGGCGTCGTGGTGCACGGGGAGCTGGTCGTGGATGACGAGCGTCACTCGGCGGTTCGCGCTCGTCGATTCCTCGCTGATGAGGTTGTATTCGCTGCAACCCACGGCGGGGTGCGAGGGATGGAGTTGCTCCACAGGGATGCCGGGCGAGCACCCCATGACCAGCGCTTCGAGCAGCGCCTTGTAGGTGTCGGGCCCGAGGTCGCCGTCGACGTCCAGCGCGGGGTTTCTTTGCGTGAGTTCGGTGTGGGCATGAAAGATCCCGGCGATGTAGTCGCTCTGGAAGTCACGGGTTGCGTTTTCTGTGAGGTCGCCTGGCTCGCCGTCGATCGGCCCTGGGTCGCACTGAAGGGCCCGCAGCATGACCTGCTGTTCTGCATAGCCCCACCGCTCCTGCTCACCCAGGGCGACGAACGCGTCGACGTCTCGTGTCAGGATCGCGCGCATCGCCTCCGCGCGCCGCTCAGACAGCGCCTTGTTTGCCGCCTCGTCCCCCGTCGCATCGGCGTGGCCGTAGAGCTGGAAGACGCGAGTGTCGGGCTTTTCTTCCTTGCCGAAGAACCCGTTGAAGAGGTCGACGAGGGCGTCTGAGAGACTGATGGAGAGGAATACGGCGAGCGCCGATGGGGTGGGGAAGCACGAGTTCTCCGCAAAACCACCCATGCCGGCAGACGATGGCCGTGCGCGATCGGGCCGGATCAGCACCACACGGTTGTGCGAGCCAACCTGCAGGTTGATCGGTTCGCGCGTCTTGAGCCCCTCGCGCGTGTACTCGAGGGTGTCGATGTGAACCTGGATGTCGACCACCGGGCACGATGGTCGCTGAGCGGCTGGACATCGGCAAGCCGAACCAGGCCGCAGGTACAGGTATCTCCATTCGATCCTGCTGGCCGTTTCATGGCCAAGGCGCACGCTCGTGCTCTTGAGCAGTCCGCTGCTCTTCGATCCTTCCCCGCGAACCCCACAGCCCCATGATCACCCCCACCACCGGCAACCTCTTCACCGCCCCCGCCGACGCCCTCGTCAACCCGGTCAACTGCGTCGGCGTCATGGGCAAGGGCCTCGCGCTCGCCTTCAAGCGCGCCTTCCCGCCGATGGACGACGCCTACGTCGCCGCCTGCGGATCCGGCGAACTCACCCCCGGCCGCATGCACATCTGGCGTAACCCCGCCGCGCCCCCGCGTTACGTGATCAACTTTCCCACCAAGCGTCACTGGAGGTCCAAGTCTCGCCTCGAGGACATCGAAGCCGGACTGGCTGAGCTGGTCCGCGTGGTGAAGGAACTCGAGCTCGCTTCGATCGCGGTCCCAGCCCTCGGCGCGGGCCTGGGCGGCTTGCCGTGGGATGCCGTCCACGCCAGCATCACCCACAGGTTCGGGTCGCTCGAAGACGTCAACGTGTTCCTCTACGCCCCGAAGTGACGTTCACGACCGATCGCTTCCTGCGAGCCTTACTCCCCGCGAGCTCGGGTCACGCACGTCAGGGACTCGTCCCCGGTCCGCTGACGCTAAGGCATCCCCAATGCTGACGCCATCCGTGCAGCGCCGTGGCCCTCACGTCTCCAAGCAGCACTTCTTGTACTTCTTCCCGCTCCCACAAGGACACGGCTCGTTGCGCCCAACCTTCGCCGCCTCCCGGCGAAACGGCTCGAGCTCTGCGTCCAGCTCCGGCTCGACATCGAAGTCGGCCTGACGCTCCTGTGTCCACATCGCGAACGCCAGCGTGGCGACTTCGGCCAGCACCTCATGCGCCTCGGTCAGGTCCCGCATCTCCTCGGGGAGGTCCACGAGCCCGGGTGCGGCGAAGGCCACGATCGGCCCCAGCTCGTCGCCCCGGCTGCGTCTCGACGCCCACCTGGGCTCGCCCTCGACGTATGCCATGTAGCCCCGCGCCCAGTCGGCCAGGCCCTGCGCGCTCAGGTGGCTGAGGTCCGCGTGCTTTCCTTCGAGGGCCATGGCGAGCGCCTCGTAGAGCCCACCGAGCGTCTGGCTGGCCACCTTGAGCTCGACCGTCTCCGCGTCGGGGTCGAGCATCGCGGTGAACACCCGCACGCCGTGCCGCAGCGGCGGCAGGCTGATGGCGGCGGTGAAGTAGCCGAGAGTGTAGGCGGGTGAATACGCGAGGCCGGGGCAGTCGCCGACGCGGACGAAGGCGGCTTGGACCTCTGCGGCGGTGGGATCCATCGGAGGGCACTCGCCGGCTTCGATGGAGCGGCGGGCCTCGGCGAAGGCGTCGGCGTCGTCGGCGAAGCGGTCGTCGTAGCAGAACGAGGTGCCATGCTCGTCGACGATCTCCAGGACCCAGTCGGCCTCGTCCTGCATCCGGTGGATGTGGACGTCGAAGTCTCGACCCTCGGCGGAGATCGGGCCGCAGTGCGGAGACGACTGGAGGTCGGTCATCCCGGCGAGTGTATCGTTCCGGACTCGCCCTGCGCCCATGACTACGCTCCCTTCCATCCTGTGCATCGGCATCGACGTCACGTGGTGGGGCGGGTCTCCGAACAACCGGCAGACCCAGCTCGAGACCATCGTCTCGGCGCGCCTGGACGATCGGGACAGCTTCGCAATCGACACGGTCGATCTCCACCAAGCTCCCAACCCCGCCCGCGAGTATTCCACGGAGTCGAGCTTCGACCGTGACGCGGCGGTGCTGCTGGCGTCCCTGCGAGCGGTGCTCGCTCGGCACGCGGCGACGCGGGTGGTGGTGGCCCTCGACGCGCCGCTGGAGGCGAAGGCGCGCGCAGGACAGCCCCCGCGGCGGCGGGCGGTGGGGAAGGGGGAGAAGACGGGCAGCAAGCGGCGGCAGGCGGAAGACCATCTGCAGCAGCACATGGGCGGGCTCGATGAACCGCAGCGCAGCGCGTGGAACCCGGGGCTGAAGATTCAGGCCGGGAGCCCGGTGCCGCCGCGGATCTCGGCCATCGTCAAGGCGCTGGGTGAGCAGGGCTACCGGGCGTATCGAGGCGGGGATGCACCACAGCGCGCGCTGCTGGAGGTGTTCCCTTCGGAGGCGATCTGGTCGCTGGGCATCGCGGGCCACTACGGCTCGCGCACGGCGTCGCAGGTCCGCGCATACAAGGACAAAACATCGCGGACGCTGACGCCACAGCAGGCGCTCGAGATCGCGAAGGCGCCGCTGATCGGGTTCGCGTCGGTGCTGGCGCGTACGGAGCTGGGAGAGGCGCGGGCGCAAGCCTGGGTCGACACGCTGGCCCGGCACGCATGCGAGGTGTCCCGCCGCAAAGACGGGCAGGTGGCCAAGGGCAAGCGGTTCGACGACGTGATCGACAGCGGCTCGGCGTTTCTCACAGCCGTTGCGTTCGCGCTGCACGACGCCCATGTCTGGGGCGACGGCACCGACGGCGTGATCGTGGGACCGGGCCGGCTGGAGCTCGTCGCGCCTCCGCCAACCCCACGACCTCCGCTCCCCATCACGATCCGGCCGGCGAGTGCCCCCGACATGGATGCGCTGCTCGAGCTGCAGGCGGAGATCCACGCGCTGCACGTGCAGGCCGAGCCGCACCGCTACCGTCTCGCTGCGCCGCAGGTCGTGCGCGCCCACTTCGAAGCGCTGCTCGAGGACCCCGATGCCCAGATCCTGGTCGCCGCGGACGACGGCGCGCTGCTGGGCTACTTGGTGGCGAAGCACGAGCGCCGCGAGCATCCGATGATCACGCCGCAGTCGTTCGTGCTGGTCGACGCCCTGTCGGTGTCGGCGAAGGCCCGGCGACGCGGTGTGGGCCGGCGGCTCATGGACGCCGCGATGGCCCACGCGCAGGGGCTGGGGACCGAGGCCGTGGAGCTGGCGGTGCGATCGTTCAACCGCGAGGCGATCGCGTTCTACGAGGCGTTGGGGTTTGGGGCCGAGCAGCTGCGGATGCGCCGATCTGTGCGCACGCCGGCTGCTCTTCCTTCGGCGCGGGGCGATGTCTGAGGACGCGGGTCTTGCTGGTTGTCGGCCAGTTCGGCCTGGAACCTCCTGATCGCCGTCAAGAGGGGCGCGATGCGGGACGACCGCGCGATGGCGCGTTGGATCATCGAAGGCGAGCGTTGGCAAGCCTTCGCCCGACGACAGCGTCCGCGAGCGAGCGGTGTCTGGCCCCCTTCGCGCGGGACCGGGAGCGGCCGGCAGCGCCCGGAACGGGTGCCTGCGCGTTGTACCGACCCCGGACGGTTGCCACGCCCCTGACCGTGAGGGACACTACCGCCTGCGATGGCGCTGCGCTATGAGCCCCAACACGCTCTGCGCCCGGTCCCCAAGGCCGGGACCTATGCGTTCGAGGTGTTGGCATGCGAGGAGACGGACTTTCAGACGGGCTCGCACGGGATCCGGTTGCAGCTGGCGATCGAGCTGACGGGCCCGGGGGCGAAGCGGGCACCTCTGCGGATCACCGATCGCATCGTGTTCGGGGAGCGCACGACGTGGAAGATGCGCGACCTGTGTCGCAGCACCGGGGTTCGGTTCGACCCTCCCTGCGAGGCGGCCGACCTGGTGGGCACTCGGGGGCGGGCCCGGTTCGAGGTGGACGACCGAGACGGGCTGATCTCGCTCCGGGTCGAGCGCTACCTCGCCGCACAGGTGCCCGGCGGGTGACCTCACAGCTCGTGCAGCGGCTGGTGGGGGTCGTCGAGCGGGTCACCTACGTCAATCCGAGCAACGGGTGGTCGGTGATCAAGGTGTCCCCGATGGGGGAGCCACATCGACGGGTGACGGTGGTGCTGCACCAAGTGGCGGCGTCGCCGGGGGCGACGATGGCGTTCGAGGGGCACTACGAAGAACACCCGCGCTTCGGGGAACAGTTCAAGTGCACGCATGCTTCGGAGCGCAAGCCGGCGTCGGCGGCGGCACTGCAGCGCTACCTCGGCTCGGGGATGATCCGGGGCGTGGGTCCGAAGACGGCCAAGAAGGTCGTGGATCACTTTGGGGCACAAACGCTGGAGGTGTTCGAGGACAACATCGAGCGGCTCACGGAGGTGCGTGGCATCGCGGCGCGCAAGCTGGAGGCGATCGCGGCGTCGTGGCGCGAGCACCGGGCCATCCGGGACGTGATGATGTTCCTGACCGAACACGGGGTGAGCACGCTGTTCGCGGTGCGGATCTACAAGCGCTACGGCGATCGGGCCATCGAGACGGTGCAGGCCGATCCGTACCGCCTCGCGCGGGAGATCTTCGGGATCGGCTTCTTCAGCGCGGATGCGATCGCACGACGCATGGGCTTCGATGCGCGCGGGATGCCGCGCGTGCGAGCGGCGGTGCGGCACGTGCTCTCGGCGAGCCGCGAGGCGGGCCACTGCTACCTGCTGGGCCCGCAGGTGACCCTGCAGGTGGTGGCGCTGCTGGAGTTCGGTCCCGGGGAGGAGGTTGGCCCGGGCGTGCCCAGCACGTCGCTCATCGAGACGGCGCTGGACGAGTTGGTGGAGGCCGGCGACGTGCGGACCCGCGTGCTCGATGTCGAGGTCTCACGCGAGCGCGAGCCCGATCCCGACTCGCCGGCGGCGCGCATCGCCTTCTACGCCCGCTCGCTCTTCGAGGCCGAAGAAACGGTGGCCCGCTGTGTGCGTGCGCGTGCGGGCCAGGTGCTCCCGGTGGACGCGTCTCGGGTGGGGCGATGGCTGGCCCGGTACGCGGCGCGCTCGTCATTCGCGCTCTCGCAGGAGCAAGAGTCGGCGGTCCGTGGCGTGCTCACCCACGCGCTGGCGGTGCTGACCGGAGGGCCAGGCTGCGGCAAGACGACGACGCTGCGCACGCTGGTCGAGCTGCTCACGGCGATGAACAAGCGGGTGGTCCTGGCGGCTCCGACGGGGCGGGCGGCGCAGCGGATGACGGAAGTGATCGGCCTCGAGGCCAAGACGCTGCACCGACTGCTGGAGTGGGACCCGAGCACGGGGGGCTTTCGGCACGGCGCGGACCGGCCTGTGGCGGCGGACTTCGTGGTGGTCGACGAGGTGTCGATGCTCGACGTGACGCTGGCGGCGTCCCTGCTGCTGGCGATCCCGGCCGGTGCGCAGGTGCTGCTGATCGGCGACCCGCATCAGCTGCCCTCGGTGGGCCCCGGGCGGGTGCTGGCCGATCTCCTGGCGAGTCCGGCGGTGCCGCGCTTCGAGCTGCGGCAGGTGTTTCGCCAGGCGCAGAGCTCGGCGATCGTCACCCATGCGCATGCGATCCGCCGCGGGGAGGTGCCCGAGCCCCCTTCACCGATCCGCGACCGTGCGGTGTGGCAGCGGGGCGAGGAGTGTCTGTTTGTCGACTCCGACGTCGCCTCGCAGGAGGAGCTTCGTTTCGTGCGGCGGGCCAAGGCGGTGATGGCCCAGCTGCAGCGCGAGGGTGGGCACGCGGAGATCGTCAGCGAGCAGGGTCGCGTGGGCAGGCTGCAGGTTTCGCAGGCGAATCCAGGCGCACTCGAGCGGCGCCCGGTCGACCCCCAGGACACGCCAGCCGAACACGCGGTGTTCTCGGTGCCGCGGCGGTTCCTGCATGTCGACCTGCCCGCGTTGGCCCGCACGCAGCGCGGTGCCGAGGAGCTCGAGGCGGTGCTTCGCCGTGTGCATCCAGACTCGACGCTGCATCACGGCCTGACGCTGCCCGAGGCGGTGGTGCGGCTGTACACGCACACGGTGCCCAAGCACCTGGGGAGCGACGTCGAGATCCAGGTCCTGGCGCCCATGAACCGGGGAAGCGTGGGCGCCTCGGCGCTCAACGTGGCGCTGCAGCAGGCCGCCAACCCGCCGGCTCCGGGCAAGGGGCAGATCGCGATCGGCGAGCGCATCCTGCGAGTGGGCGACCGCGTGATTCAAAAGCGCAACGACTACGATCTGGGCGTGTTCAACGGGGACATCGGGCGCGTGGTGTCGGTGGACGCCGTGGCGATGACGCTCGAGGTGGACTTCGGTCGGCAACGCGTGGCGTATGCCAAGGACGCGCTGGTCCACTTGGCGCTGGCCTACGCGGTCACCGTCCACAAGTCGCAGGGCAGTGAGTTCGCGGTGGTGATCGTGCCGGTGGTGATGCAGCACTTCTCGATGCTGTTTCGCGACCTGATCTACACCGCGCTCACCCGGGCGGCTCGCCTGGCGATCTTCGTCGGAAGCCGGGGCGCGCTGCGGCACGCGGTAGCCAACACGGACTCGGTGCAGCGGCAGACCGCGCTCGCCCAGATCCTTGGCGGCTCAAGGACGAGCGCGGCCGGGTACTCCAGTACTCCTCGCTAAGCTCACCGCACTGCTCGGTGAGATCCAAGCCTGCGTAGGCTGAGGGATGACCCCGGATCACCCGGATCACCCGGATCACCCCGCCGCCCTCACTCGTTGCAATGCAGCGGGAACGGGAGCGCGGGATAGTGGAATAAATAGTTCAGGCACATCTCGTCGTCACTCCCGTCTCCACCGTTCGTCGGCTCGGTGCGATCCGACGAATCGTAGATACAGTGGGTGACGAGTTCGTCCCCGGGCTCAAGGGTCGCATCAAGGGGTTCGACGTATTGCAGACCGAAGTCGTACGGATCGTTTCGCATTGAACTGCAGCTCCTCACAGATCTTGGGCCCGCACCCGCTCGAAGTCCTCCCCATTCCAGGTCACGAATACATTCCGATACGACTCAAGCGGCTCCTTGAGCGTGAATCGAGCCTTTGTCGGAACGCCGCGATCGGTCACCTTGAGTACCTCCGCTTTGAACGAGAGCGTCTCCACGGTGTCCCCAGGGTGCATGGGGCTGTCGATGCCCCGGAAGTAGACCACGAACGGGCCGCGCGAGAGCCCGTCCGGGTGCTCGATCTCCAAGCTGCAGCAACCATGGCGGACGACCTGCGGCGGTGTGTCCGTGGGAAACAGGTTCCAGGTGAAGCTGGGAAGGGCCATGCCAGCCCGCTCTCTCGAAGATCGCATAATGTGCACGATGGCGTGGCCCGGCGCGTGAAGGACGAACAGGTTCTTCCCACGGATTTCCTCGTCCGAGACTCCTGCCATCGTCGGAAGGGCTCGGTCGACCCGGCGCAGATCGTACGATTGGTCGAAAGACCCCAGCAACAGGACGACCGGCGACGCAACGCCGTAGGTGAGCACGAGGGCGGTCGTTCCCACTCTGGATAGTCCAGGTGGTTTGGGAAGGTACCGAAGGAGTGCCGCCGCAACGATCGGACATAGGCCCCCGATCGCGAAGGTCAGTAGTCGTTCTCCTGGCGCGGCGGCGAGTGCCGGTAGCAAACACAGCCCAACGCCGAAGAGCCAAAGTCTGTGCTCTGCTCGGACGGCCTCGCGTATGACGAGTGTTGCGGCGAGAGCAAACACGGCGCCCAGGGCAACCGAGGCCGCCTTCGGCACACCGTGTGCGATGAGCAGTCGCACGGGGGTGAGGAGAAAGGCGAGCAACCAGGCCAGCCGGGGGCCGGCCTCATGGAGGAAGACTGCCGGAGAGCGAATCGGATCGATATAGCCACCCGATCCCATCGCACCAAAACCCGCCCACGAATAGGCAACGCGCCAGAGGACCACGACGAGCACCATGACGGTGATCTTCGTCCACCGCCCGCTCCGTGCGGCACCCCGCGTGAACTCGAAGCCGATGATGATAGCCATTGTCGCGATGCCCGCCTCCGAGGACAGCAGGCTCAGAAGCAGCAGGAGAGGCGCCCAAGCGCCGCGAAGCCCTTCGCGTTCCCGCCAACGGACATACGCTGCGCATGACAAGAAGCCGAACATGGCCGCGAGCACCGCGTTTCGGTTCGACAGCCAGCCAACGGGAATGGCGTGTACGTAGGAACTGGCGAACAAGAGCCCTGCGGCAGTCGCGACTCGCTGCGGGAGCAGCATCCGGTACAGGCGAAGGACCGCGCAGGTGAGCGCAACGAACCACCCGATGCTCTGGGCATGCATCACCAAGGGGTGTGTAGGCCACGCGACGTGGTCCAGAAGGTGGGTCAGCGCAGCGACCGGCCGGAAGAAGCGCGCGAAGAGGTTGTCGACCGCCCACCAGGGCACGCGGCCCCCGAAGCGGCGAGCAGGGTCGGCCCGGTCGAGTTCGAAGATGTCCCACCACGCCTGCTCGCTGGAGCCGGCGAGCCACCGCGACAGGTTCCGCGCCATCGGTATGTCATCCCAGTGCAGTCCGGCCCATAGGCTTGGCAGGACGAGCACCACGCCGAGCAGCACGATGAGAACATCCGCCCTAAGGGAGCGCACCCCACCATCTTTCGGTGGGGCGGCCGGCTTCGTGTCGCGCGGGGGGCGCGAAGATGGGCCCGTCTCCACAACCCGCACGGTACCGCAGCCGTCGGAATCTTGCCCGCCCGGAGAAAAAGCTGCAACGCTTGGCACGATGGGTTGAGGAAGTTCTTGATGAGACTGCATTCCTACGAGCTTTTGCTCACCCTCGGAGTTCCGAGTTGTTTCGCTCCCAACGTTCCTTCGTCGATGGACACTGATGGCGAGAGCAGCTCGGGTAGCGGCAGCACGGCCGGTACTGCCAACACAACGTCGTCCACTGGGCCCAGCTCGTCTACTGATGCACCGGTGAGTACGACCGGAGGCTCTGTCGGCACGACGACTTCACCGGCCGACACGGGTTCATCCGGAGAGAGTTCTGGCCCGGAGATCCTGGTGTTCACGGCAAACGGCGTCGAGTCTAATCTCGAGGTCACGCAGGCGAGCGCGGTCGAACTCCACGTCGAGGCAATCGACGATGGCGAGATCGTCTCCGTCGTTTTTCTTTACGACGATGGCACCATCGCCACGGGGGAGGGGGCGGGAGACGCCTACGATGCCGAGTGGATCGTCTCCGGCGCGGAGTGGAACGGGGTCGCGCCCCTTCAGGCAGTTGTGACCGATGACGACGGAAACGTCGCCACGGCCTCCATCAACTCGGAGTTTGATATGCCCAACGGAGGCTTGATCGAAGGCTGGAACTTCGACAATGGATTCAGCACCTCTGCCTACGGGATCGCACCTTCGCCCGACGGAGACGACGTGGTTTGGACAGGTTCGGCCGAGCTCGACGAGGACTCGGTCGCGCTGAGGGTCGATCGAGCACAGGGCGGTGGCTGGCAGTCCAACCTGGACACGGACAGCACATTCGGTGGGGATATCACTCGGCTGGAGGACGGTGGCTACCTCGTTGCCGGGTCTCTGGTCAGCGGTAGCGACACCACGACGGGTCTGTTCCGCTATACCGCTGGAGGTGCGTCGGTTGGTCAATCCTCGATCAACGGTGCGCCGACCAATGGCCCCACCAACTGGGCGCTCGGTCTCGAGCAGGACGGCGATGCACGACTGTACGTGATGGGGTTCTACGGCAGCGCCGCGCCGGCCTCCTATCTCCTCCGGCTCACCGACGACCTCTCCGTAGATTGGAAACGCGATGTGTCCAACGCGCCGGAGACGGACGGTAGCCCCTTCACCTACGACTTCGACGTCCACGAAGACGGGACGGTCGCGGTGGTCGGGTCGCGCGTCGTCGGTGCGGACAGGGTTTGGTTGGGGATATACGCCGCCAGCGGCGATCTTCAGGATCAGCTCACCCTCAACTCCGAGTTCGATACTTCGATTGGCTACGACGTCGCGTGGGGCGACTCTGGACTCGTGTTGGCTGGAACCGCGAACGATGGTGACGGGTGGATGAGACTCATTCGAGCCTACGACGAGGGCTTGGTGGAGCGTTGGACTGTTCAAGGCGCGGCGAACGGTGACTTCGCCCAAGCCGTCACCGTGGATGACTTCGGGCGCACGCTCGTGGCCTCTACCGAGGGTTGTGAGCTCAACTTTGCGGGCGGGTTGTTCGACACTTGTGTCCTCGCTTTGCGTAGCTACGACGACGAGGGCCAGCTCCGCTGGGAGCACCTGGCGGAGGGCGGCGACCCGGAGTTCAACGGTCCCGTTCTCTTCTTGCCGGGCTTCAAGGCGGATCTTGAGACCGACCGGTTCGGCTACGTGTACGTCTCCGCGCAGCACCGGCTCCCGCTTGGTGGGGGCGAGCGCCGCAGCGAGTGGTGGATGGAGAAACACCACCCGTAGGTCGAGCTCCGTGGGTGGCAAGCCTGTGACCCGATCAAGACCCAGAGCAAGCTTCGCCTGGAGCGTGCTGCCCGTCGTCGCTGCGCTTGCTCTAGGCCTCACGACACTCGGTTCCGGTTTGCGGCTCGACGACTACCTCCACGGGGGACAGATTCGGGCGACGCTTGGTGGGACGTCGATCGCACCGTGGTGGGACATCTTCTTTCTTGCAGATTTCGACCCCGGAAAACGGTTCAGTGGCTCGATGCCATGGTGGACCGTCGACGGTCTCCATGTCCGGTTCTTTCGGCCGGTCGCGGCGCTGTCTCACTTGCTCGACCACGCCGCGTGGCCGCGAACCCCGTGGGCCATGCACGCCCACAGCCTCGCGTTCCACCTGATCTTTGTTGGCCTCGTCACCGCTGCGTACCGACGCTACTTCTGCCCCAAGAAAGCAGGCGTTGCGGCCCTCATCTTCGCCATCTCGACCAACCACGCATCCACGGTGACGTGGATCGCCAATCGAAATGCGCTGCTCGCCGGAATCTTCGCCGTCGGAACCCTGCTGCTGTACCAAGACTGGTGCGCTGGAAGACGCCGCGGCGTTCTCGCCGTGCCGTGCTTCGTCGCAGCACTTCTCAGCGCCGAGGCGAGTCTGTGCATCTTCGGCCTGCTCCTCGCACTTCCATTGCCGCAGCAGAACTCAGGTCATGGCCCGCCGAACCGTCGCCGCCAGGTGGTGTCCGGTGCCGCGCTCATCCTGATCACGGTGGTGTGGAGACTGCTCTACAGCCACTACGGATTTGGCGCGGTGGGGTCGGGAGCATACGTCGATCCCATGCGATCGCCGACGCTCTTCCTCGAGCTGTTGCCAGAGAGAATCGCCTCACTCTTGGCGATGGGCCTCGTCCCGTTCCGTCTGCTCACCCGGTCCGACGTGTCCCTCCTTGCGCGGGGGAGCCTTGCGGTGATGTTTCTTGTGAGCGCAGTTGCCGTCTTGCGAGTCGCCCGGGCTCGAGAGCACCGGTTCTGGGCCTTGGGCGGGCTGCTGGCCCTGCTTCCTTTGGTCGCAAGCACACCGGTCGAACGACTCCTGACGATTGCGTTCATTGGGTTCTGCCCCGCGATCGCGAGCGTCATCCTCGACGGCTTGCGCCGCGGAATCTGGAATCGCATCAGCGGTGGTGCCACGGCCATCACACACCTGCTCGTCTCGCCCGCCCTATTCGTGGCGTACGCGCTGAGCTTCCAGCCCGACCCGCCACTGGGCCTCGAACTCCAGGGGACGAAGTCCCGAAACGTGGTGCTGATCAGCGCACCTTCGGTGCAGGACGTCACGCACCTGCTCGAGAGCCGCTTCGTGAACCGGCTGCCTCGGCCAGCCTTCATCTGGTACCTCTGGATTTCCGAGTCGCCCAGAGTTCGTCGTGACGGGTGCTGTGCGCTCGAGATCGAGGACCCAAGCGGACATGGCCGAGAGCCGTTCTCAGAGTTCTTTCGGGATCAGGAGAGCCCACTGGAGCGGGGACAGACGATCAAGACCCTCGGGTTCGACGTGGGGGTGCTCGAGGTCGACGGTACTGGCTACGTGACAAAGGCTCGCTTCGATTTCCGGATGCCGCTCGAGCATCCGAACCTCGTGTTCGCCCACTGGACCGGTGAGGACTTCGAGAACGTGGGCGTACCGGCGCAGTGATGCGCTTCCGTCCTGTCGCGAGCATCGCTGGGGTCGTCTTGAAGCAGAGGGGGGTGCACCCGCGGGTGGGGTGGGATCGCGCTGCGACGCGGGCGGCTCGCGTGCCCCCGCCACCTGCCCACCACCGTGGCGTCAAATTCCCATGCAACACCTGCCCGCGATGGCCGACCCGGAAACCATGCAGCACACACCGGATCACCTCCCCGAGATCAGCCCGCCCGAAGGTATTGTCGAGATGGTCTGCACGGAGTTCTTCGATGAGCCGGATCAGATGCAGGCCTACGCGGTGTTCGCGGGCCGGGTGGACGCATTCCTGAGCGGTCGCGGTCTGCGAGGGTGGGAGATGCTGGACGTTCGGCGGTTTCTCGAGCAGAGCGCGCGAACGGCTTCGGAGGCGAGGACGCTGTGCTGCATGCTCGCGACGGTGTTGCCGTGGATGGTGCGCGCGCGTGATCTGTCGAGGTCGCAGGCGATGCGGAAGTGCGAGGTCATGCTGGAGGCCTGCGCTTGCGATGCGCAGGCCCGCGGTTGTATCGAGCGGGCGATGGCGACGATGGGCGAGGTCGACGGACTGACGGCGCTCTGGCGGTCGCACTGAACCAGTCGGGGCGGGACAGGGCGCTCCAGGCCCGCGGCTCGACTCGGCCGCCACATCATGCCCAGTCGATCTTGTAGTCCAGCGAGTGCCCGCACTGCTCGGAGAAGCGCTGGACCGATCGCGCGCTCATCTTCTCGGACAGCCCGACGGGAATTTTGGTGGCGAGCCAGCTGCCCAAGCTCGGCGTCTCGCCCTGGAGCGCGGGGCCTTCGGCGGGCTCGCGAAACACGACCTGGGCCTCGATGGCGCCCGCACGATCCATCAGGTCGAAGACCTGTCGAAACAGAATGTACGAGGTGTCGCTGCGGTGCGCGGACCAGTTGGCCACGGGCATGAAGTCGACCAGATGGATCAGCTGGTAGTTCATCGCCTCCCAGAACTCCGCGCCGCTGAGCTCGAGCCGCTCATTGTCGAGGACGCGGTGCATCGAGATGGTCTTGATGGGGCGGCCGAGGTTGCGACGCAGTTCATCCCGCAGGCCGCCGACGTAGAGCAGGCGCAGGACGGTGGGGAAGGCGGCGATCTGCCGAAAGTCCGAGGCGCTGAGCAAGGACTCCAGCTGCGGGATCTTCTTGGCCTCCATCGCGAAGGTGTTGGTGCCGGTGCCCAGGATGCTGTGCAGCAGCATCACCATGGGGCTGCCGGCCGGGTAGTACTTGGCGGTGTACTCGAAGCAGAAGTACAGGTGGTCGAGGAACGAGCCGTCGGCATGCTCGACATCGAAGTCGCATTCTTCCACCAGGAACTTCGCGAGGTCGTCCGGAACCGCAGGGAGCTCGAGGTCGGCCGTGACGCGGTCGTAGGCGGCCTGCACTTCGGCGGAGGCGCTCCCCTGCCACGCGACGTCTTTGCCCACCCGGTGCTTCATGATGTAGCGGGCGGCGGGGCTGCGCAGCGTTTGAAAGATGGTGCGGTCGAGATCGAAGTTGGGGATGGGCTTCACCTCGACCTTGCCCTTGTGATCCCTCGCCCCGGCGTACGCGATCGCGGCCTTGCGCTGAACGGTGGGCTCGGGCCTTTCTGCGGCGTTTTGCGGCATCTTGGTGCCGAGCGTAGCAGAGGTCTCCGGCAACCGCGGGCCCTCGTGAGGTCCGCGTGGATGCGCGCGTCCCGTGTCCTCGGATTTTGCTGGCGGTCCGGCACCCGCCGAAGCCGCTGGAGGTCGGCCGAGCTGCGAGGCATCGGTCCCGCGGGTGTGCGATCCTCATCTGCGATGGCGAAGCGCACCCGAGACCATGTCGACGATCTTCGGGGTGCGGGACGGCTGGCGGTTGAGGCGACCCGGGCCGTGACGGCGCTGGTCGAGGCGATGCACCGGACGATCGGGAGCGGACCGGCGGTGCTCGGCAAACCGCTGGAGGGTCCGGTGCGCATCGGCACGGCGGCGGTGTACGGAACGATCCGCGGCGTGAGCGGGGTGGTGGGCGCGGGCATCGATGCGGCGCTCGCAGGCTTGGGCCCGCTGCTGGGCAGGAGCACGCCCGGGCCGGCGCGGGAGGCCCTGCTTTCGGCGCTGTGCGGGGTGCTGGGCGACTACCTGCATGACACGCACAACCCTCTGGCCCTCACGATGCAGCTGCGTCGTGAAGGGGTGCCGCTTCCGCTCCCCGATCCCGACGCCATGGCCAACGCGCTGCCCGGCGCCAGCTCGACCCTCGTGCTGACGGTGCACGGCTCCTGCATGAACGACCGGCAGTGGCGACACCGCGAGCACGATCACGCCGATGCGTTGGCGGGAGCGCTCGGCTGGACTCGCGTCGACGCGCTGTACAACAGCGGCCTGCACATCTCGACCAACGGCAGGCAACTGGCCGCGTTGATCGAAGCCCTTGTACAGGCGTGGCCCACCACGGTCGAGCGCATCGTGGTGATGGGGCACAGCATGGGGGGCCTGGTGGCTCGGAGCGCGTGCGCCTGGGCAGAAGAAACGCAGCTTCGCTGGCGCGGCGCCCTGGGCGGCCTCGTCTGTCTGGGCACGCCCCATCACGGCGCTCCGCTGGAGCGGGGCGGCAACGGGATCGATGTGTTGTTGGGCCTGAGTCCCTACAGCGCACCGTTGGCGGCGCTGGGCAAGATTCGAAGCGCGGGCGTGACCGACCTGCGCTACGGCAACGTCCTCGACGCCCACTGGGAGGGACGGGATCGGTTCGAGCCCGGCGCCGATCCACGCAGCGCGGTCCCGCTGCCCGAGGGCGTGGCCTGCTACGCCGTCGCGGGGCGGCGCGGCGGTGGCGGCGGCGGCGACGGGTTGGTCCCGGTCGACAGCGCGCTGGGCAAACACCGAGACGCCGAGCAAACGCTCGCGTTCCCCCCCGAGCACACGCTGCTGGTGCCCGGCGCGAGCCACCTCGACCTGCTGTCTCACCCGGACATCTACGCGCAGTTGGAGCGGTGGCTGGGATAGTGGCGTTGCGTCCCTGGTGGACGATGTCCGTTGTGCCTACGATGCGCGAGATGAAGACGCCGCGTGAAGACCGGAGGCCCTGCGATGTGTGATGAGCTGACCGAAGAGGAGAACAAGACGTTCCTCGCGACGCAGATCCAGCGCCGGCAGCTGGCGGTGGGTGCCGGCGCCGCGTGGCTTGTCGGCTGTGCTCCGGGGCAGGCGCCGAGCCCAACGCCAGCAACGGCGAGCCCAACGCCAGCAACGGCGAGCCCAACGCCAGCAGCGCCGAGACCATCGACCTCCGAAGGCGCGGCGACCGGGCGCATCGTCACCATCGACACCCCCGACGGCGCCGCGGAGGCGTTCTTCGTGGCGCCGGGCAGCGGTCCGCACCCGGCGGTCTTGATCTGGCCCGACGTCGCAGGACTCCGGGGTGCGTTCGAGCAGATGGCGACGCGCTTGGCCGAGGCCGGCTACGCGGTGCTCGCAGTCAATCCGTACTACCGGTCGTCCAAGCTCCCGGTGCTGGAGACGTTCTCGGACTGGCAGACGCAGGAGGGCCGGGCGAAGATCGCACCCATGCGCGAGGCGCTGAGCAGCGAAACGGTGGCACGCGACGCGGCGGCGTTCGTGACCTGGCTGGACCAGCATCCGCAGGTGGACACCGCGCGAAAGATCGGGACCACGGGCTACTGCATGGGAGGGCCGTTCACGATCTGGGCCGCCGCTGCGGTCCCCGAACGCATCGGGGCGCTGGGTTCGTTTCACGGTGGTGGCCTGGTAACCGAAGCGCCAGACAGCCCCCACCTGCAGTTCTCGAAGATGCAAGCCGCGGCGCTTGTCTGCATCGCGGACAGCGACGATGCGCGCGATCCCGAGGCCAAGTCGACGCTCCGGTCCGCGGCAGACGACGCCGGGCGCACGGCGGAGATCGAGGTGTACCCGGCCCCGCACGGGTGGTGTGTCACCGACTCGCCCGTGTATGACGCGGTGCAGGCCGAGCACGCCTGGACCCGGATGTTGGCGAGCTTCGACGCCCACCTCTGAGGATGATGGTCCGCGGAGGTTCTACTCCTCGTAGAGGGTCTCCTCCGGGCCGAGCTCGTCTACGCCGGGGCCGTCGGCGGCGTCGAGCACGAACATGAACTTGTCGATCTCGACGCCGTCTTCTCGCATCGAGACCTGCACGTCGTGCCAGCCGGCCTCACCGACCTCGAACCAGATGTTGGCGTCCTCTTGGGACACCCCGTCGATGTTCACACCTCCGGTGTGCTGGTTTTGGCCGCGTCGGTAGTTGACGAAGCTCCAGCCGTTGGGGAACTGCCAGCGCATGCCGGAGTTGTCGCCCAGCTCGTTGGAAGGCCACTGCCCGTCGATGCCCAGGTGCAGGCCGTTGGCCGCCGGACCGCGCCCACGCGCGCGGCAATAGCCGTAGTACCGCCCGGTCTGGTTGAAGAACACTCGGTAGGTGAGGACCGCGACCTGTCCCCCCGTGTTGCTGAAGCCGCCGGAAGGCTCTTCGTTTGCCGAGTCGGCACGCCGCCGGTCGGGCAAGATCTCCAGGTAGGTCGCGTTGGAGGCCTCGGCGGGGTCCGTCAGCGCGTTGCCCTCGCCGGCGAGTCCGTCGCCATCGCAGTCGGAGTAGAGGTTGCACAGCGGTGTGTTGTCCGAGGTGCAGGGGGTGTCCACGACGCAGCCGTCGATCTCGGCGTCCGGAATGTCTCCGCCTTCGACCGAGACCTCATACCAACGCAGCCGGCGCTCATCGGTGTTGGTCTGCTCGGTGAAGTGTTCGGCTTCGAAGACGACGATGCCGTCGATCTCCTCGAAGTCCGTATTGGGCGCGACTCCCCCGGTGGTGTCCTCGCCGCTCGACGCGGTGGTCTGGGGCCCGGTGCTGGAGCTCGCGGGCCCGGTGCTGTCGGATGTCGACGCGGTGGGTGCGCTGGTGCTGCTCGTCGAGGCGGTCGTCGAGGGTGGCGCGTCGCCCGAGGACGAACCGTCCGGGTTGGTGGCGCCGGTGGAGGGCGCCTGGGTGGCGGAGGCGCCGTCGGTGTCGGCGCCAGGATCGTCGGACCCGCATCCGAACATGCCGACGCAGATGGCAATCCCGTACGCTTGCTTAAACTTCCCGAACATCGCCCCCTACGGTACGCCAATCGGCGCCTGAGGGTCGTGCCGCTTCGGTGAGGTAGACCCGGGGTTTGTGCCAACGGGCGCGGCTACGGAAGCGTGTGCTGCTGGAAAAGATCGAGCATCAACGTGTTGGCCCGGATGCTCAGCGTGCTCAGGCCCGAGAGGCAGAAGCGCTGACCGGGCCAGCAGTGGCCGGCGTTGGCGACCGAGCACAACGTGACCGTGGCGTCGGCGTCGCAGCCCTCCCAGGTCTGGCACGACACGTCGTCCGTCTCCAGCGTGACCGAGGACTCGGCGCCGCAGCCGTTGCGATCCGCCCACCCTTGCAGGGACGCCTCCACCGGGGGAAACCCTGCCGCATTGCCGCCGTAGGGCACGACCGTATCGGCGGTCCCGTGGAAGTGGATCACGGGGACCGGGCGGGCTGGCTGGCAATCCTCGGGCGGGAGGCCCAGCGGTCCGGCGACGGGTCCGACGGCGGTGATGATGTCGGCGGCTTCGCATGCGAGGCGGTGCGCCATAAAGCCGCCGTTGGACATGCCGGTGGCGTAGACGCGGTCGCGATCGATGCACAGGGTTTGAGCGAGCTCATCGAGCAGCGCGCGCACGAAGCCGACGTCGTCCACCTCGCCCCCGGCCGCGACCCCGCAGCACGCCCCAGCGTTCCATGAGGTGGAGACACCGTTGGGGTAGACGGCGATGACGCCCCGTTGTTCCGCGTCCGTGTTGAAGTCGGAGAAGAAGATCTGCTGCGAGGCGTTCGAGCCAAACCCGTGGAAGTTGAAGACCAGCGGGACCGCCTGGCTTCCGTCGTAGCTGCTGGGCACGAACATGCTGTAGTTGCGGGGAAGGCCGTCGTACTCAAGCTGCAGGGACACGTACTCTCCGGGTTCAACGGCGGTCGCAGGACAGGCGGCCGCGTCGCCACTCGAGGATGCGTCGCCTTCGGAGGTGCCGTCCGAGGTCGGCGCGCCGCTCGAGGTGAGCGTGTTGGTGGTGCTCCCCTGGGAGTCGGTCGTGGCCCCGGATCCGCTCGTGGCAGGGCCGGAGGTGCCGGTCGTCTGCGCGGTGGTGTTCGTCGCGTCGGTGTCCGTTTGCCCGCCCTGCGCCTCCCCGTTTTCGCCGCATCCGAGGGCAACACCGACGAGGCTCAATCCGACAACGAGTTTCCCAAGGCGGCCGCGCATCGTCGCAGTGTACCGCGGCGCGCGGGCTCGGGCGGACCTCACCGCGGGTGGAGGCTTCCGCGTGACTCGTTGTGCATGAAGGCGCTGACAGCGACCCGGCGCGGCCCGGTCACCGTGCGCACCGCGTGCTCGGTGCACTCGGACCGAAACACCACCAAGCGGTCGTGCTGCGGAGCCAACAGCCTCGAGCCTGCGGCTTCCCAAACCTCCAGCTCTCCTCCGTCTCCGGGCTGCCAGTCGTTGGCGTAGTAGATCGCGGTGGCGCGGCGGCTCGATGCGGAGGAGGTCACATCGCGGTGGCGTTCGTACCCGTAGCCGGGGTGATAGACGGCGAGCTGGCACTCCAGGGTGCGGGCTCCGAGGTACGCCGTCTCGTTGAGGGCCTGCATCAGGTCTTCGAACATCCGGATCACCGGGGCCAGCGCTTCGGGCAGATCACAGGGGTCGAGCCACGCGATCAGATCTCCGCGGATCGAGCGATGAGACGCCGCGTCCCGCCCCACGCCCGCGGCTCGAAGGGCACCGGTGTCGTCCATGTCCAGGGCGCTCGTCCGAACCCGTTGCGCCGTGCCGTCGTGGAGGATGTCCTCGAACATGAGGGCGTCGCCTCGACCCAGCGATGCGACCGCGGCGTCTTCGAGGCCGCGAACAAAGTCGGGCCCTCGGGCGAGGTTGGGTTGCGGATCCAGCCTGATGCATACGCGACGCGCAGCCCCCCGTCTTGGGAACACGACACGCCAGGGCGCCCAGGCGCGTTTCCCGGTCTTTGGGGTGCCCCGCGCTGGTCGCGGACCCCGCGGGGATTTCATTTCGTGTACGAATTGACGCTCCGTCGAGCCTCTGCGTCCAAGACCACCAGGGCGGTTGAAGAACATGCGCCAAGCAAAGCCAACGTCGGGCTCATCGGGGTGGGAATGGAACTCCCAGGGTCCCACGCCGCAGCCGCCCCAGCGTCGGCCGCAGCCGCCGGCGCGCGGGTCCGGGGAGGCGCTGCTGGCCGGGGTGGTGTTTGTGATCGTCGCTGCGATCGCGGTGGCGGCCTACCTCTTCTTGAACTCGGACGACGGCGAGCCGTCAGAGACGGCGACCGCGGAAGACACCGATGCGCCGAGCGTGGAAGCACCGCCCGCTCCGGCGCCCGCGGACGCGAAGGCGAAGCCGGTCGTGGCCGTCACGCCGCCACGAGCGAGGCGACCGGTCCCGGCGTTCGACACGATCTCTTGGACGGTCGAGACCCCGAGCACGCTGCAAGACCTGGTGGGCGCGTGGTCGATCCCGAAGGACATCCTGCTCAAGCTCAACCCGAAGCTCCCCACACGAAAGCCGATCGAGGCCGGCGTCTCGGTGGTCGTCTACGCCAAGACGCTCGGGCGGAGCTCTTCGATTGGACCCCCCAACGACGGGCGCCTGGTGTGGGGCGTCCCGCTCCCGGAGAACGAGGCGTGGCTGCACGGGGAAGACCGCTCCCGAGCGTTCGCGACGACGGAGACCATCGCGTCGGTGGTCTCCGCGCTCTACGCCTATGCCGACCAGTTCCCCGACGCCGCGCCGATCCAGGTCGGTGATCTTTCGGCGCGACGCGGTGGAAAAATCTTCGGCCACCAGTCGCACCAAAGCGGAATGGACATCGACATCCGATTGGTGAGGAACAGCGCCGGCGATGGCTTCGACGCAGGCCGGACCTGGTTCCTCGTCAAGACCTTGATCGACGAGAACGACGTGCGGGCGATCTTCCTCAACCGGACCGAGCAGGTCTGGCTGCGCGCGGCAGCCGATGCCGACGTGGGGGCAGCCTCCGCCGAGCGATACTTCGCGCTGATCCGTCACGAGCCCGGCCACACGATCCACATGCACGTCCGCTTCGCGTGCTCCGACGAGGACAAGCGCTGCGTGGGGTACTCGCTGCCGGACTCGGGGGAGACGGCTCCGCCCGAGACGGTCAACAAGCTGCCGGGCAAGCTGCCCAGCGCACCTTCGGCCAAGCCCGCCGGGGGGGATTCGAAGCGCCCTCGCCTGCTCCCCAAGAGCCCCACGAAGCCCAAGGCCAAGGCCACGAAGAAGGGCAAGAAGAAGGGCAAGAAGAAAAAGTAGGCGACCAAGGGGGCCACGCGGCCTGTTTGCGGGCGTTTCGCCGCCAGCTCACGTCGGCAGGCGCCGGAAGCGGATGCTGCGCGGAAGTCGAGCATCTTCGCCGAAGGCCCGACCGGCGCGGATCCGTCGGAGGGAATGTTCAACCTCTTGATATCTTGACGATGTTGAGACGTCCGTGGGGGCGAATCCGTCGCGGGCGGAGCGATGGAGCCGAACCCGCTGGGCCCCAAAGCGCCGCCTGGGGACGCTTCGCTGCGGTTCAAAATGAGGACGCCGTGGGTCCATGTGCGCTTTGCCTGTTGGACACCGCGGTGAAGGCGAAGTATCTCCGAGGCCTGGGTCGACCCGCACCGCGCTTCAGCGGGGCGGCGAATCCCGGGCTACCGGCTAAGAAAGATCAAGACAATGGCAGAAGGTACGATCAAGCGTCTCACTGACAAGGGCTTCGGATTCATCGAGATGGGGACTGGGAAGGACATGTTCTTCCACAACTCGAACGTCGAGGGAACCAGCTACGAGCAACTGCGCGAAGGCGACCGGGTTTCGTTCACCGAGGGCGAAGGCCCCAAGGGACCCCGCGCAGAGAACGTCCGCGTCCTCTAAGGCGCAGCCGATACTCATTTCAAAACGGCTCCTGGCTTCTCGCCAGGGGCCGTTTTCGTTGGTTCGCAGGACCTGTTCGCTGGCGCTGGTGGTCCGGAGCCGCTACAAGCCGGTGCATGAAGACGACTCCAGAGGTGGCCGCACTCCTTCACGAGTTGATGCTGCTCGATCTCCTGGCGTCGGAGGTCTACCACGTGCAGGCGGTGCTTCTGCGGGACCAAGGGCTGCTGCGGCTGGCCGCGCACTTTGATGCAGAGTCGCTGCACGAGCGGCAGCACGCCGACTGGCAGCTCGAGCGGCTGTGCTTTCTCGGCGTCCCGATCGACCTCTCGAAGCGACCCCAGCACGCGCCGTTGGGCGCGACCGCGAAGGACTTCATCGAGGGCTCGCTCAAGATGGAGCGCAGCGTCGCGGACAAGCTGCGCCAGCTCTGCAAGGCGTCCATTCACGGGGACGAGGGCACCTACCTGCTGGCGCAGCGCCTGCTCGAAGAGACCGAGTCCGACCACATCCTGTGGCTTGAGCAGCAGCTGACGCTGATCGAGCAGGTGGGCGAGAAGAACTACCTCGCCCAGATGCTGCGGGTCGCAGACCCGGTGGCGTAGCCGGGTCGAGGGGGTTGGGAGCTCGAGATCTCCGTCAAGGGTCGTGTGGCGGCTACTGCGGCGCCTGGGCGCAGTTTGTGGACCCGTTCTCGCTGACTCTCCAGGCGCACAGCGGCTCCTCGTCGCACTCCAGTTCGGTGAGCAGCGTGCACTGAAGGCAAGCGGATGCGGTCCCGTCCCATGCGCAGCTCTGGTCTGCATTGCACAGGCTCGCTTCCAGCCATGCCGAGCACGGGACGCCTGCCGCAGACTCTACCGGTGCGTCGCACATCTGGGCGAAGTTCAGGTCGTCGATGAACCACCCGCGCTCGAAGCCGCAGCAAGAATCGGCGGTGTCGTAGGAGAAGCGGAGCTGTCCCACCATGTCTGCGTAGTCGGAGATGTTGATGGAGATGTCGTCCCAGTCCTCCGCATCTCGGGTGTTCACTGAGATGCAAAACGGGAACGCAGACAGAGTTCCGGGCATGCCGCAGTCGACGATCGGGATCCACGTTGCGCCCTCGTCGACGCTCAGTTCGATCGTCTTGGTATCGGCCCCCTGTCCGCCCTCGTCCTGATGCCAGGAGCGGAACGCCAGGGTGTCGCCGAAGACATCGGCAGTGGTGACCGCGCTGGCGCTGTTGACCTCGCCCATACCGTTGGGGGGCGCTGCGCTGGAGCCGTCGATGCCGAAGAACGGTGCATTGGAGGGAAACAGAGTCAGGTCGCCGTCCTCGTTCGCCGGGATGTTGAAGAACACGCCCCATTGGCCACCCGCGATCGCCTCGAATTCCCAGTCAAAGGAGGCTGTCTGGAAAGGAGGAAACTGCATCGAATCGAACGATTCAAGATCCGGCAGGCTCGCGCAATCCTGGCAGCCGCCGGCCGCACAGCCCACGCAATCGCTCCCGGCGTCGCAGAAGTCGCAGGCCACAGGCGCAGCAGTCGGCCCGCCGTCGAACGGGGGGTAGTTGTCGCCCGGCCGGCAGCCACCAAATCCATCGCACTGGTCGGCCGCCGTGCAGACGTTCTCCTCGGGATCGCCGCAGGCCGTCCCCGGGGGAGCGGGGTCGACGTTGCAGGCCCCGTTGGCTCCGCATACGGCCGCTGCACATTCTGCACCGTAGGGCTCGCAGACCTCATCGGCCTCACACGCGCACTCGGTGGCGAAGTTGGTGACGTCGATGTACCAGCCCTTCTCGAAGCCACAGCAGGCGTCGAAGGTATCGTACGCAAACTCGATGATGCCAATCTGACCGATGAGCGGGGCCGGAAGGGGGAGCGAGATGGTATCCCAGTCGCTCGGATCTCTTTGAGAGATCGACTCGCAGAACGGCAGCAGCGGATCCAACTCGCAGCTGATGAGGTCGGTCCAGGTTGCTCCCTCGTCGGTGGAGATGCGAATGATCTTGTTGTCGAAGGCGCCCGCGCCTTCATCGAGGTGCCAAGACTGGAACTGGAGCGAGGTCGGAAGCTCGGTTGGCGGTGTTCGGGCGTAGGAGAACTCCAAGTGCCCGCCCGGGTACGCGGGCCCGCTGCGGTTGCCGTCGGTGCCGAGCACCGAGTTGTTGAACGGGACCGGTGGGCTGTCGACACTGGCGGGCGCCTCGGTGTACAGACCCCAGTCGCCGGTCAGTTCCCATCCGTTCAGGGAGCGCGCGGTGGAGAACAGGTTGGTGTCCGCGTAGGCGACACACTCCCCGCAGGTCCCGGCGCTGCAGATGCACTGCCCGCTGTCGCAGTCGGTACAGTCGACGCCGTCGGAGGCGACGTTTTCCACGCAGCCGCCCCTACCGTCGCAGGTGTCGGCTCCGTCGCACTGCGTTTCGGATCCGTCGCCGCACGCCGTTCCCTCCGCCGCGTCACGCACTTCACACGTGCCCCGAGGGCTGCAGATGGCGACCTCGCACGCGCCAGCCAGGTCTGCACAGTCCTCATCGCCGCTGCAGTCAGGCGGGGTGCCGGTGGTGTCGGGGTCCGTCGTCGGCGTTCCTGTTTCATCCAGCGTCGTCGGTGAAGTCGTCGAGCTGGTCGACGACGCGGGCTGGGTGGGGTCCGGTTCGGACGTGTTCATCGCTCCGGTCGAGCTTCCGGTCTGCTCGAAGTCGGTGTCGGCGCTGACCGGGTCCGGGTTGAAGCAACCTGAGACGGCGAGGGCGAAAAACGTGAGCGCGGTCCCAGCGGAACGATAGGCCATGTGACAACCCTACGAAGGAGCCAGCGGCTTCGCAATCCGTCGCGGGGATTCGATGTGGGACGACGGGCTCGAACGTTCCAGCGGCCCATCGGCTCGGGGCGAGCGTGATGCCGGCGTGGTACCTCCTTGCATCGATGATGTGTATCGGAGCCCGAGAGTCTGCTGCTGGGGTCATGGTTGTCGTCTTGCAGGGTTGTGTACCGGCGACGGACATCTCTGCGGCGGGGACCATCAGCGCAGGGGCGACGAGCAGCGACGATGTCTCGACGAGCAGCGGGGACATCGCGGCGAGTACCGGCGGTTTCGAGGCAACCGGCGAAGACGACAACGCTTGGGTCCGCAAATACGATGCGAACGGCGCGGCGCAATGGACCGAGACGTTCAACGGTCCCCTCGACGGTCGCGACCGGGCGCAAGCGGTGGCGGTGGCAAACGGCGATGAGATCGTGGTCGTCGGATCGACGTTCGCGGGTTCGCAGTCCGACAACGTTTGGGTGCGTCGCTATGACGCGGCCGGCACCGCGACCTATCCGTGGGCGACCGAGTACAACTCGCCGGGGTTCTTGTCCGACGTTGCGCACGGGGTCGCCGTGGATGGGGACGGAAACGTCGCAGTGGGCGGGTTTGAGACCCGCTCGGAGATCGGCGAAGCGCGGAATACCTGGCTGCGCTACGTGCTGCCGTAGTTTGCCATGCAGGCCTGCGCTCGCGGTCGCCACCGAACTTGGGCACACTCGTGCTGCCATGAAGTCCGAATCGCCCCCCTTGGATCGTGACGCGTTGGCACAGATTCGCGCTTCGACGGTGGGTCACTATCAGGCGCGGGCCGAAGACTTCTGGGAGGGCACGCGTGAGCACGACGTGAGCCAGAACCGGGAGGCGCTGCTGCGTCATCTTCGAACCGACGGCCCGGCGCGCATCCTGGATCTGGGGTGCGGCCCCGGCCGTGATCTGATCGCGTTTGTGGCGGCGGGGCACGACCCGGTCGGGTTGGACGGGGCGCAGCGCTTCTGCGAGATGGCGCGGGCCCACTCGGGCTGCGAGGTGCTGCACCAGGACTTCCTGGAGCTCTCACTGCCCGATGCCGCGTTCGACGGGGTGTTCGCGAATGCGTCGCTCTTCCACGTGCCCACCCAGGAGTTGCCCCGGGTGCAGGGGCAGCTGTGGGCGACGCTGCGTCCGGGCGGGGTGTTGTTCTCGTCCAATCCTCGGGGCGAGAACCAGGAGGGATTCAACGGCGCGCGGTACGGCAGCTATCACGACCTCGAGCGCTGGGGCAGCCTGGTGACGGCGTGTGGCTTCGTGGAGCTCGAGCACTACTTCCGCCCGCCGGGTCGTCCGCGGGCCGAGCAACCCTGGCTCGCGACCGTCTACCGCAAGCCGGCCGCGTAGGCAGCCTACGAGCCGCCGGCTGCGGGCCGTCACTCGGGGATGTGCGCACCCTCGGGGGTGAAGCGGACCTCGCGCTGCATCAGCACCTCGCTGTCGCGAAAGCGGCTGACCGTGATCCGCACCCGGGGGGCGGCGGCGTCGTCGATAGGCTTGACCACGACGCGGTGCGACTGCGGCTGGCGGGGCGGCACGAAGCCGGACCACTGCACGCCGCCTTCGACCACGTACATCTCGTCGACCGCGACGTCGAGCGCGATCTTGTCCATCTCCTCGGTGCCAACCGCCGCGAGTTTGAAGCGCAGCTCGGACTCGGGACCGGGTCGCTCGAGCAGCGACATCTCGACGACGACCTCACCACTGTCGTCGGTGAGCGTCTCGGACCCGAGGTCCAGCGGCGAGGTGGAGGGCTTGTCACAACTGCTCAGCACGGTGAGCACACACAAGGCCAGCGCTGCACGGCTGTGGAGGCGGCGGAGGGGATTCACGCCGTCGAGTCTACAGCGTCGAGCATCGCGACACCGCCTGCGGGTCGGGGGGACCCGTGAGGCGGTGAGACGGGCCGTGCGGGTGGGTTACGCGTCGCGTTTGCTGAGTGTCCCGAGGTAGTCGCGCTTTCCGACCGCGACGCCATTGTGGCGGAGGATCGCGTAGACGTGCGCGGTGTGAAAATAGAAGTTGGGCATGACGTGCTCGAGCAGGTAGTCGCCGGTCGCCATGACTTGGCCCTTCCATCGCGACTGGGTGACGGTTCGATCCTCGGCACCGTTGAAATCGCTCTCGGACAAGGCACGAAGCGCGACCAGGGTGGAGGCGATGCGTGCGCGTAGCTCCGCGATCGTCTTCTCCTCATCGGGCTCCGACGCCGCCTCCCTGCCCGTGATCCGCGAGGCGCCAAGTCGGGCGGTGTCGCACGCGATCTGGATCTGGCGACCGAGGTCGAACTGGTCGGGTGCCAAGCGCTGTCCCACCAGCACGTCGGCCTCGAAGCCCTTGTCCTCGGCGTGGGCAGCTGCCGCGACGAGCCAGGTGTCCATCTGTGCGAGTTGCTTGGTCAGCTGCTGAAAGATCGGGAGGTACATGGGGCGCATACTACAGCGCAGCGGGGCTGCGCGGCGGCTCGCGCGAGGTCCTCGCCGCACGACGGCGATGCCGTATGCTCTCGCGCAACAACGTGGAACCGAGGCTTCCCAGGTACAAGCGGCTGATCGTTCGCGCCTTGCCGTGGGCATCGCTCGCGGTGGGCATCGCGTCCGCGGGGTTGATGGATCGCGGCCCCAAGCGAGCCTCGCTCGTCGCGAGCGCGGCGATCGGCTGCTGGCTGACGCTCACGATTGTCGTCTGGCTGCGGGCGAAGGTGGAGCAGCGTCAGACCCTGCTGTGGCGCAGCGTCCACTTCTCGACGCTGATGCTGACCCAATCCGCGGTCCAGCTGTCGTTCTTCTTCGCGTTGCCGTTCTATTGGAAGGCCTGGGGAGGGACGCCGGAGCAGGCGGTCTTCATCGCCGTGATCACCGTGGCCGCGCTCGCGTCCTTGTGGGATCCGCTGACCGAGTGGTTGTTTCACCACGCGGGATGGGCGCCCGTGCTGCCGGGACTCGCCACGTTCTGCGCCCTCAATGCGGCGCTGCCCGGCGCCGGGCTCTCCAACTCCCACAGCCTGTGGGTCGCCGCGTTGTGCACCGCCGTCGCGCTCCCCCTCGCCGCGCTGCTGCGACCCTTCGTGGTGGATCCGCTCCGGCCCCACCAGCGCCGGCAGACCCTGGTCTCCACCTTGATCGTGGCCCTGGTGTTTCCAGCGGGGCTCTGGCTGGGGGGCGCGCGCGTGGTCCCTGCCGCGCCTTTGGCCCTGCTCGACGCAGCCATCGGAACCCATCAGCGCAGCCGGTGGGTGGCCGACCCGATCGACCGCATGGACCACCGACCGGCGGCGTTGATGTGCGCCACCTCGATCTGGGCCCCACTGGGCGTGAAGGAGCGCCTGTATCACGTGTGGCGCCAAGACGGCGAGGTCCGCGACCGGATCGAACTCGACGTCTCCGGAGGTCGCGAGAAGGGGTTTCGGACGTGGTCGCGCAAGCACAACTTTGGCGAGCATCCCGGAGGGACCTGGAGCTGCTCGGTGGAGACGGGGCTGGGGCAGCTGCTGGGGCGCCGGGAGGTTGTGGTCGAGCTTGGTGGCGCTTGAGCCGAGCAGCCCCGCGAACCCCCGTGCGGTCGGTGAGGCGTTCGTTGCGCATGCGCGAGGGCGACCGTGGCCACCGCGAGACGATCGAGCCCGATCGGGCCAGAATCGCCCGTAGCAGGCACCCGCACCCAGGTCGCGAAATCGCGTGTGCTCTTTTTTGGTCCTGTACTAAACGTAATCTCTGTGACTTTCATTCGAGGGTGGAAATGCGGGTGGGGAGCCGTGCTCCTGCTGCCGATGGCGTGTCAGGGCGAGTCGGCAGCGTTGGAGGATGACGGGTCGGGCGGAATCGCCTCGGTGGGCGAGATGACCACGGGCGAGCCCATGCCCGAGGACACCGAGACGGACCCGAGCTCGGGCTCGGACACCAGCGGCGGATCCGAAAGCGGCGAGGTTTGTGGGGATGGCGAGCGCGGCATCACCGAGGCCTGCGACGACGGCAACGTCGAGGCCTCCGATGGGTGCGACGCGCAGTGCGGGGTCGAGCCGCTGTATCGATGCCCGGTCCCGGGGCTGCCGTGTATCCCCATTGTGTGCGGCGATGGAAAGGTTGAGAGCCCGGAGACCTGTGACGACCACAACGACGCGTCGGGCGACGGCTGCGACGACGCGTGCGCCCTCGAAGCCGGGTACGTGTGCCCGTTTCCCGGCGCGGCGTGTCAGTCGGCCGAGTGCGGTGATGGTGTGCTCGCGGGGTTCGAGTCTTGCGATGACGGCAACAGCAGCGCCGGGGACGGCTGCGACCCGACGTGCCGGCTTGAGCCGGGCTTTTATTGCCCCGCGGTTGGGGCTCCCTGCGAGACCACCACCTGCGGCGACAGCCTGACGCAGGGCACCGAGCACTGCGATGACGGCAACCTGGTGCCCTACGACGGGTGCAGTCCGTCGTGCACCAACGAGCCGAGCTGCTCGGGGGGCGAGTGCGAGGCGATCTGTGGTGATGGGGTCATCCTTCCCGGTCCGGCCGAGGAGTGCGACGACGGCAACACCATCGACGGCGATGGCTGCTCGTCGTCTTGTGCCGTGGAAGAAGGCTTCGAGTGCACGCTTGTCGACGTCGACCTGCCCGAGACACTGCGCCTGCCGGTGATCTATCGAGACTTTCGGGGCTGGAACCACCCCGATGAGCCGCGGCATCCAGACTTCAACAACCGCAGCGGGTCGGGCATCACGTTCGGCATGCTCGCGGACACGCTCGACGCCGATCGGCTGCCCATCGCCGACCCGTTGGGACCCAAGGGCGGCGGATCGGTCACCACCGATGCGCAGTTTCTCGAGTGGTACCGCGACACGCCGGGGACGAACCGGATGGTCACCGACGTCCTCGAGCTCGCGTTCGACAACGGCTCCTACGAGCTCGACACCAACGCGTTCTTCCCGATCAACGGACGGGGCTGGACCGAGGACGCGACGGATCCGCAGGCCGAGCTTCGCTACAACCGGGCAACGAGCGAGTACTCGCTCACCGAGGGCGACAACTTCAACTTCACCTCAGAGATGCGGTACTGGTTTCAGTTTGAAGGCGACGAGGTCCTCGACTTCCGCGGGGACGATGATGTGTGGGTCTTCGTGGACGGACAGCTGTGTCTGGACATCGGAGGGATTCACGGGGCCGAGTCCGCGACGATGGACTTTGGAAACCCCGCATCGGAGGCCAACGCGACCCAGCGCACGATCGTGCAAGCGTGCGCCGACCGGCTCGAGGTCGGCCGGGTGTACGAAGTCGCGGTGTTTCACGCCGAGCGGCGAGTGGTCGCATCGAACTTCCGCCTGACCCTGTCCGGGTTCGTCACCCAAGCGTCCGAGTGCGACTGGGTGTGCGGCGATGGCATCGTGACCGCATTCGAGGTCTGCGACGACGGTGTCGAAGAGAACACCGGAGAGTTCGGCAAGTGCACACCCGACTGCCTGGGCATCGGCCCGTTCTGCGGAGACGGTGCTCGTCGATCCCGAGTTTGAAGAGTGCGACCTGGGGCCACTCAACGTGGGCAGCTACGAAGGCTGCAACGCCGACTGCACGCCCGGACCCTCGTGCGGAGACGGGGTGCGAGACGCCGACCACGAAGAGTGCGACGACGGTGCGATGAACGGCTCAGCGGGATCTGGGTGCCGAGCCAACTGCACGCTCCGGCCCATCGGGTGAGGTTGGGGGGTAGGGGGCTTTTGCCTCCGGCCGTGGGTCGGCAACCGAGCCCGACCCGCCGAAGGAAACGCCCGTAGACCGGAGCCTACGGGCGTTTTCGATTTGGAGGCGCCGGGAGTCGAAAGCGGTCGGAGGGGTTCCGAAAACATGAACCACCGTGGGCCGTTAGCACGCAAGCCCGCGGGATCCCTCCGATTGGTCGTTCCCTCCCGTGCCGCCCTGTTCCAGCGCGTAGGCCGTCTTCGTCCCTGAAAGAGGCGACACAGGTGGCGACGCCTACGCCGACTACTCGTCGGTCTGGAACTGCTCGAAGGTATCGATTAGGGCATCAGCTGCTGCACGGCGGACGTTCACGAGTGCCTTGAGAGCGAACCGCAAAACCCGGTCACGGCTCTCGGCGACTGCGCCCTCGATTGCCGCGAGCAGGTTGTTCGTGGTGACTTGCAGGGTCGGTTCCAGCTCGTTCACCCTGATAACCATGCAGTCGAACGCGTGCGATGCATGTTGGGCTGCTGTGACCGGATTCTTCCGCGCGAAATGGAGCTGCCAAGAGACAGGCACGACGAACCACCGATCTCCGGCTGCGCCTGGCACGTGAATGACCAGCGGTTCTCCGCGCCAGACCTGCACCTGGTTCGCGTTGGCCGTCGCCCGCTTCACCCGGACGGTGCCAGGGCTACCGTTGACTTGAAGCGTTGCCACGGCTTCTTTCATCTGAGCCGTCGGGACTAGCGCTTGGAACTTCGTCAGCGTGTCGCGGCTAGATTCCTTCGGGTGCTTTGACGTTGCCACTGCAAAAGCTACTTGTCGTCGGAGGCGCCGGAGGCTGGTTGCGCTGGAGGCGGCGGTGGCGATGGCGGCTTCACCGCGTCGCCCCCCTTGGGTGGCCGTACGTTGTCCGGATTCACCCTGCGGGTGGCTTGATATCCACCGTCTTTGCGAAACCCTGGCTTCTTTCCTGTGTCGTCACTCATGCCGTGTTCTCGTCCTCGCTGAAGTTGAAAAACTGTATCAGACGAATCGAGTTGCTGGGTATCCAAGTGCCCGCACTGCCGCGGACCGGGCTACCGAAATGACCTGTTTCGTGTAGCTCGAACACCGTCTCCAGGTATAGGTCCTCGGCCTCCGGGTAGATCGCTGCGCAGGAGTCTCCGGCCCACAAGCCCCCGACCTTGGAGCCGTCGGTGAGCGTGACCAATACGAGCAGGGGGGTTCGTTTGCCGAAGCGAAAATCCCATGCGCGTGGCGGGGCCATCCTTAGCCATCGCGTGTCACTGTCTTCCACCATCTTCCCAAGCACGAGACCCGCTATACTGGGCACCACGAGAGCTGCCGTGGACAGCTTGACGACCGCCCAGAACGGGTCGCTCTCGAACGCGCCGGACACAAGAGCTTGGCTTACGAAGGGGGCCGCGCAGACCCAGAACAACAGGCTCGCGGCGATAGACTCGACGACAGCACGTCCAAGCACCCTTTGCTGACGAACGATAAAGTGGCCGAAAGCCATCGTCCCCAAGTACCCAGGGACGATGAACAGCGCGACGATTATGAGCGCTTCGAGGTTCGCAGGCGATTTCACGATGCGTTGATGTTGAACCGCTAGCGGGTGTGCCGTCTACGGGAGTCGTAGCGATTCCTCGCGCGACGACGTGGATCAAGCGGCACGAGCTCCCAAGCATCGACTTGCGCCACTTCCTTCGCTTGCGGGCGCCGCCGCGCTGGGGCCGGTCGCGGTCGAGCAACAGTGTGCGGTCTGCGGTCCCGTTCGACGGCGTTAGCACGATGCCGCATCGCCTACCAGCGAAGCTCGCAATCGCGGAACCGGGAATCTCGCGCTACCCTAACGCGTGGCGTTACGCGTGCCGGCAAGACTTCGACGGCGATTCACGCTCTACACGGATGACACCGGGCAGCCAAGCATCCGGCCCCCGAGCGACCCCCTTGCGCGGCACGTCTTCGCCTACGGCGGCATCGTCGTTCCGAACGACGGTGTCGGGAAGATGGCGCGGCGGTGGTACGAGCTAAAAGCGTATGTTTTCGGCACTCGGAACGAAGTGAAGGCGGGAGACTTCGTCCGGGACGACAGTCCCCTGCCCAAGATCAGCGAGGCCGTGGACCGCCGCGACCTCGCCCAAGGGATGCTGGCGGTCATCATGAATAGCCTCTCACTGCGCCCGCTTGGCGTCTTCGTGGATAAATCGAACACGCCAGACCACTTCATCATCAAGGGGGAGGACGGCAAGCCGGCAAGCCGAAGCTGGGGAAGGAAGGGTTCCCGCCGCTCGACGAACGGCAGCCGTTCGAGGCTAGCGAACCAGCGAACCACGACCTGGAGAGATGTTGATCACCCACGGTCGAGATGGCCGACCGCCAGCAGCACAGCCACCAAGCCGGACCACAAAAGGAAAACCGCCCCCAGCAAGCAGCTGGAGGCGGTTTTCAAAGTGGAGGCGCCAGGAGTCGAATTTTAAGACAAAATCGGCAAAAAACATAACAATATGAGTGGGTTGCGCGCGAGAACGCCGAGTTTCGTCTCAAGGTCCGACCCGTCCAATTCCGCTCAGATCCGGCGTTTACCGGGGTCTGAGTTCCTGAGGTGTGAACACGGCGGGGCCGTGCATGGAACCGGGCAAGGTCTCCCGGCTCCACCACGGCGTGAACGGTCACCGGCCCACCCACGGGCGGTCACCGGCCCAGATCTCCGAAGGGAGGGACAGGCTCTCGTGGAGATGTGCAAGCACTGCAAGCTTGTCGACCGTGTCGAGCTTCGAGCGCTTGAGCTGGTCCTCCAAGTGCTGCCGAGCCGTCGGGCTCGTCCGAACCTCTTCGCCTGCAATTTGAAACGCCAACTCCGTCGCCAACCTACCCATCTCTTCCTTGAAGTCATGTCTCAGCTCTTCGATGCGCCGGTCTACGACGAGATGTAGCTGGACGGCGGGGTTACCTCCGAGAAGTTCGCCAAGTGTGATCGACTTCGTCAAGACCTCGGCCGCCCTGATCCGCTTGTCGCGGATGTCGAGGAGGATGAAGCGCTGGAGCAGGGGATCGGGATGTTCGGACGCGATTCCGGCCGGTTGTTCCTCTGGGTTGCTCATCGCTCAGCATCCTCCCCCGTGGCCCACGGGCTGTCCAGGCCTACTCGACGTCCTCCTTGTCGCGTTTCAGCGCAGGAATTAGGAACTCGTCGATCTCCCCCGGCTGGAACGTCATGTCCTCGGCCTCTTTCAGCGCCTTCTGAGCTGCCTGATACGCCTTGGAGGTCGTGCTAGGGGCCCCGTGGTAGACGTCGCCGAGTTCTTCGACCAAATCGTCACGTCGTCTCCGAGCTTCTTCGGACGTCAGCACTCCGTCGGAGATGTCGGTTAGTAGGCTGAGATACTGCTCTCGGATCCCCCAGATCTCGTTCGCGGCTTGCTTGTGTTTCTGAGCAACCTCTCCGAGGTTGTACTCCTTCAAGTACATATTGAGAGCTAGCAGTGTTGCGGAGCAGGCGGCTGCTACTACAGTGGGTGCTGGCGGGGTGAGCCAGGGGGTGAGGGATGAAAGGACTGACCCTGTCGTAACCGCGGAGAGTATCACCTGCCATCGCTTGAGCTTCGAGAAGGTAGCGAGTGCGGCATCTGCACATTTCTCCTGTGTCTTGTGCGTGTAGACCGTCCGGGCATAGAGTTCACGAATCTGGCCTTCGATCGTTGAGCCCTTCAGCGAGGTCGTTGCGACGATTGCGGAATTCTCGGGCTTGGTGTTCTGGTCTGTCATGGGCTCAGTCCTGCTGCTCGATGGGGACTTGGATCCGGTCAGTTGCAACGACGACCCCGTTCTGGACAGCAGCGCATTCCACGTAGTGGTCGCCGTAGAAGTCGCTGTCCTCCTTCTTTTCGAGCTTTCCTCTGTCTCGGACTATTTGCCCTCGCAGCATGTTTCTGCTAACCGCCTCAGGCCCTCGGTTGAGAATCTTCCAGAACAAGTCGAAGTGTCCGCGGATGTCATGGCCGTTGGGGGGGATGAAGAACCGTAGCGATCGCCTTCGCTGTAGCCGGATCCCTCGCCTTAGGATGTCTCTGAGCAGAAGAGTGCGGTAACCTTTCTGAGTGACCTCGCACGATATCTTGATGTCATACTTGACGTCGTAGGTGAACCGCTCGTCAAAGAACTCTTCGGTGTTCGATACTCCGGCCGCTTCGAGGACGTCGGCACGTTTCTGAATCTCGACCCTGTCGATGGGGAAGGGCGGTCCGAAGACCTTCCTCCATTTTTTCTGCCGTGATGCTTCCTTTTTCTCGGCTGAGGCCTTCTGAGCGAGCTTGAGTGCCTTCTTCGCTTTCCCCTTGAAACTCTTCTTTGCCTTGACGTGTTGTCCGCTTCCCAGAGCTGTGTACCGGTCCTTCTTCGGCTCATCTGCCAAGTATTCGAAGAAGACTGTTGCCATGTCTCCGTAGGAAGCGTAGCTGGCTTTGTCGTAGACGGTTGTGCTCTCCAGGAATCTGTGGGCCAGCGTGTCGATTAGAAGCCCTCCCATCGCTACGCCGTGCTTGTTCTTCCACGCCCGCACCATCTTGCAGAGGTGTCGTAGGTTCCCGTTTTTCTCGGCGTCCATCTTGGCTGTTGCCTCCTTTTCTTCGCGCGGCTTTGTCAGTCGCCAGGAGCCTCCGTTGTATGTGTCGGGAAAAAGGAAACCGTCTTCCTGCTCAAATACCGGTTGAACCTCGATGTGAAAATTGTTGTAGAGGACTCTTACTACCATCCTGTCGACGGTTACTTTCGTCGTGGAGTAGCGAGCCTGAATCGCATCTTTTGCCGCTTCAAGGAGGCTGGACTGCCCACCTAAGGCGTAGTTCTTCCACGCGCTCGCTGGTATCAGGTAGAGCATGTCGAGATCGGAAACCCCTCGGACCGCCGTCTTCCGCCCGTAGGACCCGACCTGCAGGCTATTGGCGGTCCTCGACTCGGTGGACCGAAACTTCTTGTTGAGCGCGGACGTGATCTCGCCGTAGCGCGTGGAGATCACGCCCGCGTTGTCGATGGCGAGGTTGTTGAGGAATTGACGGAAGTTCTCGGCCTCAGACATCGGCTTCGGGTACTTGAGATCGAGTGGAAGCGGATGTCAATGGCAGACCTCTTCGAAGATCGGCGTGAGGGCATACCCTCGCACCCAAAGTTCCCGAGCAACACCACCGCCCGACGGTCGACCTTTTCACGCATGAAGCCCCAGAACCGCCGCAGAACACCGTTGGGTCTCCGCCTCCCGCCTCCCGCCTCCCCCCGCACACGCCCTGCGAACCCCGGTGCGGTTCGTGCCTCATGGACCGCGTGGGCGAAGTCGAGCGCGCCGTCAGAGACCAGCGGCCGGACGTGGTCGAGCCTTATGTCGCGGCCGTGCTGGTCGTCCTCGGGCCTTCGGCAAGGGCCTGACGACGAACCTTAGAAGCCGGTAGGTGCGACCGACTCGATGAGTGCGGCCGTAGCTCCGACGACTGCGTCGACGCATGCTCAGACCTGCACGCGTGGGAGCCAAGGCGCTGCGAGGAGGTCACGGCGGACTACTTGCTGTGTCTTCGCGAACAGACCTGCGAGGACATCGCCGACAAGGCGGAGCCTGCTACCAGCGGCGAGGAGGCCCTTGTGAAGCCCTGCTACGAGGAGAGCTTCGCGGCGTCGGTCTGCGCGACCGGCCGACCGGCCCGGTTGGAGCGGCACTCAACCCTCCGGCGGGGCCAGGCCCAGGATGATCGGCAAGACCAGCTCGAACCACTCGCGCAGTTCGAGCTGGACGCGGCGGGGGCATCCGCGCTGAGTGCAGATGGCGGGAGAGAACGCGTCGTCTACGGGACCCGGGCGGCGACGAAGGCATCGGGTGGCCTCGCAGCGGGATGAGAGCTGCGGTGGCTGGCGACCTCCACCCGGCGCAGCGGCGCAGCTGCCTTTGCGGGCCAGCCGGCTTGCCACGACACTGTCCCCAATCCCGCCTCACGCTGGCGAGCCTCCGCCACCGCCATGTACGGTCATCACATGGCAGATCTACGACCAGAACTCGAACAACAGGTCAACGCAGTCCCCACCGACACAACCGTCTCCATCGGCGTCCCGCTTCACGTCCTACTCGGTGAAGCGGTCGACCTCGCATCATTCGTCCGTCGCGTATGGGCGCCAACCGACGCGCATCCTGGGCTCTCGAGCGCGGCGAGTCGAATCGAGGACGGCATCGCGGACGATCTCCTTGCGCTGGTGGCCGCCGTGCAAGAGACGCACACCGAGTTCCGCCTCGCCGCCGAAGCGCCCACGTCCAGGGACGACGCCGAACGGGGGGAGACGCTCCTCGATGAGCTGACGGCGGTTCTGCAGTTTCACTTCGACGATGGGGTCGAGGACGAGCGCGATGCTCAGCTCAGCGCCATCGGCGGTCTCTACGGCGATCGCTCGACGTCCGACGACGCGCTCGCGGCAGCGTTGTTCGACTACGCCAGCTTGGCCCAGGAGTACCGCGCCGAGATCGACGGCCTGGGGGGATTCGACGCCGCGCTCATCGACGAGGCGCGGGCGCTCTCGGACGTCGTACGAGCACGGTCCACGCAGACGCCGACCGAGCGGACCGAGGCCGCACGCGTGCACCGGATTCGGCGCGACCAGATCGTGGCCGTGCTGTATCGCCAGATGAAGCTCGTCCGCGCTGCAGCTCGCTTTGCGTTTCGCTCGGTGCCGCAGCTCGCCCGGGAGGCGGGCAGTGCCTACGGACGCCGCAACCGCGCTCAGGCGAGACGTCGCCGACGCGCCGAGGACGGGCCAGACGCGGCCCCGGCGGAGCCCGCTCCCGCGTCCTAGGACGAGCACGGGTCTTCGGCGCGGGGCAGGCGTCTCGGACGCTGGGAGAGGCCTCTCAGACACCGCAAAAGACGACCCAGACACCGCGAAAGGCGTCTGGAACCATGCGAAAGCCGTCTCGGACAGCGCAGTCGCGAGTTTCGTGCGTGCGAACGGCTTCTCCAACGTCGCGGAAGCGTTCGGGCTGTCTGGGATAGCGTTTTCGGTGTCTGAGACGGTCTTTTCGGTGTCCGAGACGATCTTTTCGATGTCGGAGATGCGGTGACCGGCGGTGTCCCGAAGTGCTCGGCGCCGCCGCAGCGATGGACCGGCGTCCTGTCCCGCCCGGTGGGTCTGCGCAACGGCGACCCGGTCCGGACTGTCGACGGCGAAGACCTGACGACGTGGGCCGGCGCCGAGATGATCTTCAATTCGTTCCTCGCAGGCACAAGCACCCTCAACGTGACCGCCACGCGCGGAAGCAGTACCGTAAACCTGACGTGGACGCTCGTTCCCTGACCAGGCAAGCTCTTGCCCTCGCAGCCGCCACCCTCTTGGCGGGCTGCGAGGCGTCCGAGCCTGACGCTCTTGAACTACCCATCCGCTACGAGACCGATGAGGTGGAGGTCGCAACGGCGTTCGATGAACCGCTGTGCGAGGGAGACCTGCGTTGGCTGGACGAGCATACGCAGCGACTTGAGCTGCTACTCGGCCAGGGCAATCGCATCAAGACTTAAGCAATTCCGATTGGTTGCGGCGTGATTTGCATCGACGCAGGCAAACGTGATCTCTTTCGACGGATGGCGACGGCTACCAAGGGTGCGAAACGGAGACCGAAAATCCAGGCCTCGATGGGACCAGCGCCGGACGTCGACTCGTTCATCGAGTTGCTTTCGCAGGTGCCGGACCCGCGAATGAAGCGGACCCGCCGACACAGCCTGGAGTCTGTGCTGTTCCTGTGCTTGTGCGGAGTCGTGTGCGGCGCGAATGACCCGGTGGCTGTCGAGCGATTCGGAAACTCGCGCCTGGAATTCCTTGAGGGCTTCGTCGAGTTTCCGTCGGGGATTCCCTCCCACGACACCATCGGCCGCGTCCTCGCGAAGCTCGACCCGGAACCACTCGAGGCCATGTTTGCGACCTGGATGCGGGGCGTTGCGGCGGCGACGAATGATGGCGTTGTCGCGATCGATGGGAAGGTCTTGAGACGGGCGTTCGAGAAGGCGAGCGGCGGCGGATTCATCACGATGGTCAGCGCTTGGAGTACCGCGAACGGCGTCGTCCTCGGCCAGGTTGGGACGACAGAGGGATCGAACGAAATCGAGGCCATCCCACGCTTGCTGAAGCTGCTGCACCTCAAGGGCTGTCTCGTCACAATCGACGCTGCGGGCTGTCAGACCGACATCTCCGAGAAAATCGTGGAGAAAGGCGGAGACTATTTGCTCGCTGTTCGGGACAACCAACCGAAGCTGTCCGAGGCCGTCACCAACGCATTGGACGCTTTCCGAAGCAGCGATCCCGATCCCGTTCTTGATGGCAAGCACTACGCGGCGAGCACAGAGAAGAAACGAGGTCGAGAGGAGACGCGCAAGTGCTGGGTGCTGCCGATCTCCGCCGAGTTTCCGCAGGAGCTGCGGGAACGTTGGAAGGGGCTGGCACAGCTCGTACTCTTCGAGTCCACGCGCATCATCGACGGAGAGAAGAGCTGCGGAAGCCGGTACTTCATTACTTCGCGCTCGACCATGACAGCCGAGCAAGCGCTGGCGTCCGTTCGTGGTCACTGGCAGGTCGAGAACAAGTTGCACTGGGTTCTCGACGTGGCGTTCCGCGAGGACGAATCCCGCCTGCGAGCAGAGAATGCCGCCGAGAACTTCACCATTATCCGGCACGCCGCACTCAACCTCCTACGCAACGTGAAGGGCTCCAAAGTCGGCATCAAGAACCGGCGCCTCGAAGCTGGCTGGAACGAGCTGTTCCTCCTGAAGATACTCTCGTCGGGAGGGAATTAGATGCGTTTGCCCTGGCTACTCGGCGTAGAGGGCGAACGGTTGAGGACTGTATACGCCTTTGATGGAGATGAGGTCTTTGCCACTTTTGAGGAGACGGGATTCTTCGGAGCCCCAGGGTGCGCTCAATGGGTCCTGGGGTGCTACCACCGCGACGACCGCATAGCCCGGGGAGTACCTCAAGCACTCGCGCATGAGTTGGTCCATTCGGTGTCGAACGACCTCGACCCTGCCTACGTCAGGTTTTGGTATGAGGGTCTGGCTGAGGCGCTGAGTGAGCACCCGACGATCTACACTCCGGCAGACCTCGTGGCTGAGTCAACCTCAGACGATGTGTTGTACCCTATTCCCGCGCACTTCATTCGTTGGCTATTGGAACGACAAGGCATCGACCCCATCCTTCGGATCTTCGAGGGGGAGTCCTTCGAGACCGCGTATGGCGTGAGCCTCTCTGATATGGAGCAGGTCTACGATCTGGAGGCAGCCGACGTGATGCCATCACCGTTCGCCTGTGCTGAGGAGCGCGTTGCCGAAGGAGCGGATGGCTCATTTGAGCTTGAAGCAAGTCTCGATTGTTCGTTGCCGACGACCAGCAGGATTCGGCATCTCAGCAGCTTTGACCAGATTGCCGACATTCGCGTCTTCACGACCGAAGCCGACGCGGCGTACCTGATCGGGGCGGCCGGCGTTGCGCAGGTAAGGATCGGGGGCTGCCAGTCGGAGCCGGGAGACTTGGTCGAACAGCTGGGTGGTGTTGAGAACGATGCGCACCTTCTCGCCGGGTTGAACCCCGCCCGGACGACCCCGGACGACCGAGGTCTTTCCCGGGAACGAGGTCTTCCTTCCAGCCTCGACGTACCGGATCATGCTGATCGCGGACGACACCGGCGAGCCGCAGCCGATCCGGTTCTCCCTGACGCCCGTGGAGTAGCGTGTAGTTTACGTACGAGCGGCCCAGTACCGCGGCAGGCCAAGCCTTGAGAATCGACCGCGAACCTCCTATGAACCCAGTGGAACCGTCCCGCGCCTCGCTCCGCACGTGCCTGCTTGTTGGCCTGCTGTTCCTAATGTTGGGGGTGCTTGTGGGGTATGCAGTAGGCGCGATGGATGGGCGAGCCCCGCCCGGTGCCCCGAGCGGTTCATTGCCCGTTCCTCCCAGTCGTCAGGCAGGTCTCCGGCCGAGCAGCTTGGTATGTGCGCGGCGGGACTCTCGCCTGTCGCCCTCATCCGAGCCCACCTGCGACTGCGAAGTCGTTTCGGCCTGGTCCGGCCTCATGGAAAGGCAGCTCGCGGAATGCGAGGCTGGGACTCGACGAGTTCGAGACCCATGGCCGTCGGACCTTCCGTCGCAAGAGGACCCAGATGCGTGGGTCGAAACCTTGGAGGACGCATTCGAGGAATGTGGCGTCGCGGAGGCGATTGAACTCGTCGACTGCGTTGAGTATCCCTGCGTTGCAGCTGTGAGGAGCGACGCCATCGGAACAGAGGACCAAGAGGCCAAAGCCGAGGACCTTCGTTCTCGGCTTGACGGTTGCGTGCCCTTGAGATCCGGCCTGTCGATCTCTGAGGCCGGCACGGAAGCGGTCCAGGTCCACCCTATTGAGGTTAGGTGCGAAGATGGGTCCGTAGAGCGGGCGCAGGTCGTGATCGCTCTGGACCCCACTGGCCCGGCGTGGGCAGAGTACAATCAAGAGGACAGAGATGTCGATGCAGTTCTCCGTTGGTACTACCGGAGAACTGACGATGTCATGGCTTCCTGGACCTGTGTTGGAGACCAGCGGTAGGCGCTCGCCAAGCGCACTGCGTAGTTGTAGACCCCCTCGGATTCGAGTCGGTAGAGCATGGCGCCATGGCGCGGGGTTCTCGGAACACCTTGCTACGGGGTGGATCCAGAAGAAGGCACGAAATGTTCTGCTGAATCTCGCCGGTAGCCGGCGAGCTGCTCTGCGAGGTAGGGCTTCGCAACGGCGATAAGGTCCAGAGTATCAACGGCCAAGATGTGACCACGTGGGTGCGTGCCGAGAAAGTGTTCAAGTCGTTCCTCAGCGGCACGAGCAGCTTCACCGTGACGGTGACGCGAGGAAGCAGTACGGTAACCTTGACGTGGACGCTCGTTCCCTGAACCGAAACGCCCTCGGCCTCGCAGTCGCCGCTGTGCTGGCAGGCTGCGAGGAGCCTGTGGTCTCCGGTGACTTGCAGAGGCTGCCCATCCGCTACGAGAGGAGCTGGAGATTGCCACCTCGTTCGACCAAGACCTGTGCGAGGGCGATCTCCGATGGCTCGACACAGCGGCGAGTCGAGTCGAGCTAGCCTTTGGCGCTCAAGTCGAAGGGCTGCATACGGTCTACGTCTACTCAGCGTCGGATATTTATTTCGAGACGGAGACAGAGGACGGCAAGTTCTTCGGCTTTGACGTTCCTGGGTGTCCTCCCAACGTCCAGGGCTGCTACCGCCGGCTTGATGACGTCGCGATCGGGGCGCCGGTGTCCCTCGCGCACGAGCTGGTCCACATTGTGTCGACTGAACTTGACCCGATCTCCACCCGCTTCTGGTTCGAGGGGAGCGCTGAGGCGCTGAGCGAGCACCCTATTACCTACATTCCCGCCGACCTCGTCGCGGAATCAACCACGGACGACGTGCTCTACCCAATCCCGGGGCACTTCATCCGCTGGCTCATCCAGCGACAAGGAATAGAGCCTGTCGTCAGAGTCCTGCAGGGCGAGCCGTTTGAGGACGTCTACGGGATGGACCTTGGCGCCGTCGAGCAGGTCTACGACGTCGAGGCTGCCGAGGTCATGCCCTCGCCATACGCCTGCGCCGACGAGCCCCTCATGCCCACGGAGTCGGGCTCGTTCAACCTCTCGATGGACCTCGACTGCGCCGCGCCAACGACAACCCGCATCCGGCACCGCTCCAGCATCGACCGGATCGCGACCATCCGCATGGTCACGACGGAGACTGACGCGACGTACATGATCGAAGCCGAGGGGGTCGACCAAATCGAGATTGGCGGCTGCCGAACTGAGCCGGGGGACCTCCTCGAAATGCTCGGCGACGTCACCAGTGACGCTGACCTGCTCGCGTCGAACAACCCACCGAAGACCACAGAGGTCTTCCCTGGGCAAGAGGTCTTCCTCCCAGCCTCCACCTACCGCGTCGTGCTGATAGCAGACGATGCCGGGGAGCCGCAGCCGATCCAGTTCTCCCTGACGCCCGTGGAGTAGTCTTGGCGAACCTCAAGGATTCGTATGGCGCGAACGTCACGATTCAGCTCAGCATTCTGTAGGCTCGTGGTCGTCGGGCTCCTGGCCGGCTGCGGCTCTCTGGTCGAGGCGGAGGACAACTTCATCGAGGAGCAGTGCACACAGAACTGTGACCACCTCGATGAGTGTGGCCTTGGCTTCGTCGACTGCATGGATGTCTGCGCGGAGCTGACGGTGTGGGAATCTGAGTCGTGTCGCGAAGTCGCTGCCGAGTATTTGCAATGCCTTCAAACACTGACCTGTGAAGAGGTCGCCGCAAGCTGTCCTCGTGCTCGTGGACTTCAGCGCCGATGATCATGCGGCTCCACACGTCGATGACGACGTACAGTTTCAGGAAACGCCCCCGCACCGTGGTCGGCAGGAACGTGATGTCCCATGCCCACACTTCGTTCGGCCCTTTGGCGACGAACTCGCGAGGGCGTTGGTGCGAGCGCCGTCGGGCTCGACCTCGAGCACTCAGCAGCTTCGCCGCGCGTGCGATTCGATAGAAGGTGCTCTGCGAGGCGAGATACACCCCAAGTGTCGCTAAGTAAGGCACAAGAGCGTCAGGCGACATCGAGCTGTGTTCGGCTGCATTCATCATCGCAACAACCTCGGACTGCTCTTGCTCCGACAACGCGTTGCGGGGCCTGGTCTTGGGGCCCCGGCGCGCATCCTCGGCCGCCGGCTTGAGGCGCCAGCGGTTGATCGTTGTCGGAGCAAGCCCGACGACGTGGCACGCCTTTCCGTGTCCAGCACCCGCGGCAACGGCCTCGTCGATGAGTTCGACGATCACCGCTCGCTCTTCGACTCCGTGTCGTCGTCCTCGTCCCCCCAGATCTCCGCCACTTTTTTTTTGAGCACGATGAGAGCTGCGGTCTCGGCCAACGCCTTCTCCTTGCGGGCGAGTTCTGCCTTCAGGCGCCGGAGTTCTTTACTCGGCGCCTGCTTCTTCGTACCGCTGAGCGCGTTGGCAGCGAGCTTGCGCCATTGCTCGAGTTCGGCCAGATAAACGCCTTCGCGTCGCAGAAAAGCGCCTAGCGCTTCACCTTCGAGGTCGCCGGCTCGCCCCATCAACGCAAGCTTGTCCGGCCCTGAACGCCGCGTGCTCGGTGCCGGCTGTTGTTCGCTCGCGCCCGGATGCCCCGCTGCCCGTTGTCGCTTGCGCTCGTTTGCCACGGGCTCGATAATGGCAGCCGCCTTCAACCATCGCGATAGCGTCGCCTGAGAGATTCCGCTCTCCTTTGACAGCGCCAGCGCCGACATTGCGTGCGGGCCCAACAACCGCGCGACCATCCTCGCACGCACCGTCTCCGAGTATTCTTTCATCTGTTTCTCTTCGTCTTCACGCCCCGCTTCGTTGCTGAGATCGCGGCGCCTCGGGCTGCCGCGCGGACGCTTCAACTACCCTGACAGAGGGGGCAGACGCGGTCGAGAATGGGGAGCGGCCTCTACCGCCGCTCCCTTGCGACGACGAAATGTACGCGGCTTCGGTCTGCCCAAGCTGACGACCGGCTCGGTTGGAGCGGCACTCAACCCTCCGGCGGGGCCAGGATGATCGGCAAGACCAGCTCGAACCACTCTCGGAGTTCGAACTGGACGCGGACAAGCTCCAGCAGCTCCTCCGGTGAGGCGCCCTTGGGCCCGCGGCGGATCGTCTGAAGCCTGCCGCGATGCCCTCACTCGCTCGGTGGTCAAAGATCGCGGCCGCGTGCTGCGTCCGCGCCCACGCACCCGCGGAGGTTCCCCCTGGCGCTTGTTTAGGTCTATCCGGTCTATCCGCCAACACCCAGCGTCCAAGCTGAGCAGCGGGACGCAGAGTGCTCGGAGGAATCATCAGAGACCTCATCGTTTGTGGCGTCTCACGGTGACCCGTGCGCATGGGTGGTAGACTGGCGAGATGTCTCGCCCACCTCTTCGCAGGGTCCTTCTGGTGGCTCTGTCATCGTCGTTTGCCGTCAGTGGATGCGATACGGAAAACAGCCCGGGTTCGCCTTCGACCACGTCCTCGGACATTGTCACCGCGTCGTCTAGCGGATCATCGACCCAAGGGCTGTCTTCGAGAGGGGGTGCCGGGGAGACGAGTTCGGGTTCATACGGCGCGACGACGGACGCCGCATCGACCACTGCGGGCGAGGTCGGGGATTCGCCAGAAGAACTCGACGCCTGGTGTTCCTCGTTCGATGATGAGCAGAGCTGTTCGAATGATTCGAATGGGAATCCGCGGGGTCCATGTGACTGGGTCCAGCGCTACGAGTTTGCCGATGGCGCTGGGTGCGATGCGGGGCCTGCAATCTCGGAATGTCGAGCTGTGTTCCCGGCGGGAGACGGCTGCGGCTCTGTTGTTGATGCGGACGAGTGCGAGGCTGGCTCATCGCGCCTGAACGATGACACCGACACACCGTTCTACAGGGTAGATGGCACTAGTGCATCGCTGGTGGTGTCTACCGTGTGTGGTCCGCCCGTCGGGTACTCGACTTGTGATCCATCGGTTGGGGAACTCCCCTCCATCTGTTTCTGTCTTTGCGGTCCAGATCTATAGGGCCTCCGAGAACCAGTCGCGCGGCGACGACTCCTATGGCGCCAACGTCATGACCTGCGCACCTGCGCGACAAGGTCGCCCACCCTGACCGGGTTCGTCCCTCGTTCACCAGTGCCGAGGAACTCTCCACCGGGGAGCTGTTCGACTGGCCGAGTGCGAAGGACGTGACCTACGACCGCTTCTGTCAGTCGATGGACAACGGCATCTTCGAGATGTTCCGTGAGCTCTTCCCTGCCTTGTTCAGGCAGCCGTGGATCGCTGGGCCGTACCGACCCGGTATGTTCCGTTCCAAGTCGCCGTCGACCTGAGCACCGTCGAGGTCAGGGTGACGGCCACTCGATGATGCGACCCAGGGCACCACAGTAGCCACACAGAACTTCGTGAGGTCCGAACTTCTGCATTCCGGTCCCGGCGCAGGACGAGCACGTCACCGATGGAGCGGCATCTGGGGGAAGGAACGCGGCAAGCTCAGGCCACCGCCGTGCCCCGAGGACCAAGGCAAGCGTGGCTCGGTTCCGGTCGGTGATGCCGGGGAGGGCGTCGCTGCCGGGCTCGTCCTCGTCGATAGAGAAGGCAGACCCATCCGGGCGGAGGAACATGGTCCGTCCAACGACTGCCAGGATGTGCTCACGGACGCCAACCTCCTGGTTCGCCGACGGACGTTCTGACGACTGCCCGGTGGAGGCCCTCTACGCGGACACGGACACGGATGGCGACCCCCCAGATCCCGATCCCCTCGACTTGACTACCCTGAGCTGCTCCGCGGGCGTGTGTACGTCTTCCCAAGGCCTCATCGACGACATGCTGACCCGGCCCAGCGCGTTCTTGCTGGACTCGACCCGGCTGGAGTTCACCAAGACCGGCATCTTCTTCCGAACCGTCGACCGAGGGGACGCGGCCTACATCGCTGGCATCCGCAGCGGCGACGAGCTGATCAGCATCGAAGGCAACGCGATCAACGATCTGGGAGACATCGGTGACGCCCTTGTCGATCTGGCGGACGCCACGAGTGCTATCGTCAAGGTCAAGGATTCGTATGGCGCAAACGTCACGATTCAGCGCAGCATTCTGTAGGCTCGTGATCGTCGGGCTCCTGGCCGGCTGCGGTCCTCTGGTCGCCGAGCGCGATGACGACTTCATCGAGGAGCAGTGCGAGCTGAGCTGCGATCGGTTTGACGAGTGCGGCCTTGGCTTCGGAGACTGCATGGATGTCTGCGCGGAGCTGGTCGCATCGCGGGCCTCGGTGAGGCGAAGGTGGATCCCAAGGTCGGCGCAGATCGCCCGTAGCGACCCGCTCACGTATGCCGCACCCCGGTCGACGTAGTACGTCCGGGGTCGACCGTGCACCCGAAGGGTCTGTCGAAGAACGGCCTCGTGGTCGACAGCCGCCTCCGCAAATCGAAATGTCGACCCGACCAGGTATCGCGTCGCCGCATCCAGAATGCTGATCAGGTACGTCTTGCGAAGCCGCCCCTCGTGGCGAACCCGCGGACCGTGCATCACGTCGCCGACCCACAGGTCGCCGGCGTGCTCGGGCAGAAATGCAAGACGCTGCTTGTCACCGTGAACCTTCGGGCGCTGCGTTGAAACACCGGCCCGTTGCAAGACTCGGTGCACGGTTGCAGGAGAGAGTTGGCCGGGCGCGACCTTGCGCGCACGCACCAAGATTCTGATCAGCTGGCGGATCGCTCGCCGCGGTCGAGTCCGTTTGGCGCGGATGAGCAGGTCCACGATCTCCGCGGGTAGGGCCCGAGTTTTGTGGACGTCTGAGCGCGTGCGCGGCTCGAGGCCCTCGAGCCCGCGACGAAGGTACGCGTAGTACCAGTCCTCGATCGTGCGTGGCGATAGCTGCACTTTGCGACCGCACGGACGTTCGTAGATTCGACGCGCGGCGCTGCGGAAATGCTCGCGACGATCGCCGTACTCGAGGCGAGCGCTGACCAGCGCCCCGAGAACGGAGTAGCGCCACAACGCGAGCGCTCGACGTTGTTCGTGGTTCATGGACGATCCCTATCGAAAGGTCCGCGCCACTTTGGGTGGTTTCGATCCAGGGCGAGCGCGGCGCCCCTAATCCCCGCGTCCGGGTCACATGAGGCGGACTCCAGGCTCGAGGTGGTCGATGATCGCGGCGAGGTGAGCCAGCCGGTTCGGGCCGCCCGCGGCCGCGAGGACATCGCCGCGCGTCGCGTCCATGCCCGCACAGACAGCGACCTCTGTCCAATCGTGCGTCGCCGCCTGGCCGAGCAGAGCGACCACCACGGCAGCGGCGCTCGCAAGCCGCCGCCGCCATCGCTGCTGGGTCCGCCGCGGTACGCGATGCCGACCGTCCTCGAGCACCACGCCGACCAGCGTCCAGCGACGCCACAGGTGCCGCGCGAGGAAGTGCGGAAGGACCCGCCAGGTTGCGCCGCACTCGGCTCGGCGGCTGCAACGGAACACGAGCACCTCGGTCCGACCTGGCCCACCGATTTCGCCCGCGAAGATGCGCTCGCGGCGGTCGTGTACGTGCACGACGCCGACCTTGCAGGCGCCGCAGCGACTCAGCTTGAAGAGCGCGGGGTCGCCCAGTGCCGCCTCATGCTGCTCGAGCGTGGTCACATCGCGGGCGAGGAGCGTTCCCCCCTTTTGTTTGCGAGGACGGGGTCGATTGAGGTATGCGCGAGGAAGACTGCTCGCGTCGGAGGGGAGAAGGCGTTTCACACCACCTGCTGCCCTCCGGCGTTTTTCAGTTCCAGAAAACGGTGAGATTGGGCACCGCCGCGACCGATTCGCAAGGCTTCACGCCTCTTCTACGAAGGCGGACGCGGCCGTGATTTCGTTTCACGTTCTTGTCGGAGACTTCTCGCACCCCAACCCTCAACTCCCGGGCTGTGCCTGAGACGAGCCGCCTCGAACTGCCCGGATCAAACCGGGACATCACAACGTGGGAGCCCGAGTCATGCGAGCAGGTGACAGCGGATTACTTGAAGTGCCAGCGAGAGCTGACCTGTGTGGAAATGGAAGAGCGGACGCAGCCCGTGTCCAGCGGCGAGGAGGCCCTTGCGAAGCCCTGCTACGATGAGAGCTTCGCGGCGTCGGTCTGCGCGAACTGACGCCTTCGGGGCTCATCTCGCGAAGCGTACCGGACACTTCTCGCCGGCACCGTTGCCAGCCTTGTCCTGAGGGAACACGTGCGGGCTGAGCGTGTACTGAGCGGCATCCCCCACGGTCAACCGCACGTGGCCGGTCTCGCATGCGTTCCAGACCGACACCGAGAGGTCGCGGTGCTCCCACGGCTTGTCCCTGGCAACGAAGCACTCGACTGGGTGTGTTGACGCCGTTGCCAGCGGTTGGGACGTGAAGCGGTCGAGGACGTCGCACCGCGGGTGCCCATAGGTCCCGTTCTGGCCGGCGGTCGCGATCACGTGTTCTGGCTGGACGGCCTTGATCCAATCCACGCTGGATGACTTTGCCGCGCCGTGGTGCCCGAGCTTCAAGACCTCCGCCTCAATGTCCGCACCGGTTGCGAGGATGGCCTTCTCAGCCGCATCGTAGGCGTCGCCGGCCAGGATGATGCCGAAACCGTCGCGCTCGACCTTGAGCACGATGCTGGCGTTGTTCTTGCGCTCGTTGTGGCTCTTCTTGAACGGCTCACCCGGCTTCGTGTCGTGGCCAGCGATGAGGACCTCGATCGAGACGTCGTCCCCGCAAGCGAGTGCGCTACCGTCGAAGGTTGGGGCGGGGTAGGTCGCTCCATATTTGTCGAGCCAGGCGGTGAGTTTCTCGGTTGGCGTCTTCTTGCCCTCGGGGGGCGGGTCCGGCAGCCATTGCTCGCGGGCCGCCGACGTAGACGGCCTTGAGCTTGTCGTCCTCGGCGGCCTCCTCAAGCGCATCGACCAGGTGGTTGAAGTGGTCCGCGTCCTGGTGCCTGCGGTAGGCTGACCCCGTGCAACCCCTTCACAGCCAAGGAGATACGATGGCAGTGAAGAACGTCAGCCTGCGCGGCAAGCCGATTTGGTGTGCGCGGGTGCTCGTGGACGGAAAACAGAAGACGGCTTGGCGTCAGCGAAAGGACGACGCAGTGAAGGCTGAGGGTGAGCTACTGGCTCTGGCCGCGGCCAGGAAGGAAGGAGAGGAAGGGTGCGAGGTAGCGGGCCAGACATTCGCGGAGCATTGGGCGGGCTACATCGCCGATGCTCCGGCGATGAACAAGGTCAGCACGCTCAAAGCGAAACAGAGCATCTATGAGCATCACCTCGGGCCGTTGTTTGGCTCGATGATGGTTCCTGAGATCAAGGCGCGACACATCGATCGGTTCCGGTCGGCGAAGCTGAAGACCCACAAGGCCAAGACGGTCAACAACATGCTCACGGTCCTCCGTAACGCTTTGATGGTCGCGGCAAGGTGGAGCGAGCACGAGATGCAGGTGCCCCACGTCACGTGGGCCACGGTCGAGAAGCCGGTGTACCGGTACCTCGACTTCGAAGAAGCGGCGCGAGTCATGGCCGGGAGTCTCCACGTCACGAGGGCTATCGCCGTCGATGTCGAGGGCACCCCGAAGAACGGGCGGAACAGGATCGTTCCGCTCAACGACATGGCCTTGACCATGCTGAAGGCCTACCGCCACCTGCGGGGGCCGTACGTGTTCAGCACGGTCAAGGGCAAGCGGCTCACCAAGAACTCGGCCAAGGGTCCACTCCGGCGGGCCCGCATGCGGTCCGGCGTGGCTCACTTCGGATGGCATGCGCTGCGGCACACGTTTGCCTCGCATCTGACCATGCGAGGCGTGCCGCTCAAGGCGGTCCAAGAGTTGCTCGGTCACTCGACGATCGAAATGACGATGCGTTACGCGCACCTTTCGCCGGACGTGGTCCGCGATGCGGTCCCTACACGCGCCAGGTTTGAACGCCGGTGTGAAAAAACGGCCTCCTAGGGGTACCTAGGAGGCCGTTTAGAGTTGGAGGCGCCGGGAGTCGAACCCGGGTCCGGAAGCCCTCAAACAGGACATCTACGTGTGTAGTCATCAGTATTTGACGTTTAAGGTCTGGCACGCCCGACGACCGGCGATCTTCGACCCGAGCCCCTTAGTTTCGCGACAACGTCGAGACATTCGTTGAAGCTAGCCCGTGTGTTGACGACCCTTGCCCTACTCAGGCCCCTCAGGAAGGGTCGTGACGCCTAATTAGGCGACAGCGGCCAATTGGCCGTAGTTGCTGTTGTTTGCAACTGTGTTTTCCGAACCGTTTTTGACACGGCGGTTTGGCCCCGCGACACGCAATCACTGCTCTCGTAAACCCCCGTCGAAACCGTTGCACCCCCGAGTGGGTTTTCCCGTCGCCGACAGACTCGGAAACGAGAAGCAGGGCACCGGGGAGGTGTCCTGCGCACGACGGCAGTATGTGGCGGCGGACCACGGTGCGCAACCCCTGGCGTGGCGCACCTGGGGAGCGAACCGCGCAGGTGCCCAGGCGGGGTCAAGCGGCGTCAGGCGGGTCGTCCTGAGGCTGCGCGCGGTCCACGTGTGGGAGCGCGCATCCTCGGCGCATCCCCGGCCGCCCGTCACAGCGCCGGGAAGATCGCGACGAAGAACACGATCAGCACCAGCAGCGCCGCCCCGCTGACGGCCACGCTCGTGCTCACCGGGTTTGACGAGCCGGAGCGCAGCGAAAGCTTGAGCACCACCCCGAACACGATCGGTGCGATCCACAGTCCGCTGACGGTCACCAGCATCGTCTCCGACATGCTGTTGAAGAACACGAAGTACAGCAGCGCCGCACTCACGCCGCCGCCGCCGATGCACAGGTTGGCCAGGCGCTCAAGACCCACGTGGTTGGGGACCGCGAGCGCGTTGCGCTCTTGCTTGACCAGTGCGGCCCCCGGGTTGTGCAGCAGGGCCCGCGCCGCCGCTGCGCTCTGCACCCGCCGACCCACGATCGGCTCGAGCATCGCTTCGAGCGCGGCCCTGATCCCAGGAGGCAGGCCGGGGGCGAGCGTCCCAATGCCCACCTTGCCCGTGTTTGCATCGATCGGCATCTGTTCGGGGCGTACTCCCGTTGCGAGGACCAGCGTGGTCATCCCGGCGGCGTACAGGTCGCTGGCCGGCTGCGACTGCCCCATCATCTGCTCCATGGGAAAGTAGCCGAACGTGCCAACCGTCGTGGAGCCCTCTCGCAGGTGGTTCTTGATCGCGCCGAAGTCGACGAGGTGCGGGACGCCGGCCGGGTCGAGGATGACGTTGGCGGGTTTGAGGTCGCGGTGAATCACGGGCGGCTGCAAGCTGTGCAGGTACTCGAGCACCCCAAGCAGATGGTCCAGAACCCCCGCGAGCTGCGGCCCGGTCATCACGTGCCCCATCGCGATGTGCTCCTCGAGCGACTGCCCCTCCGCCCGCACGTACACCGAGACCAGCGACGCGTTCTCGATCTCCCCCAGCGCGGATACGGGGTGAGCCCGCGTCCCGTCGTGGGCGAACAGCTCAAGGTGTCGGGGAATGTTTGGATGCGCGAGGGAGGCCAGCACCCGAGCTTCGCGTTCGAAGAGCTCGAGCGACTTCCAGTCGCCCATGCGCGCCAGCTTGAGCTGCTTGAGCACCACCGGCGTGCCGTCGGCGGCACTCGCCGCCCACGCGTGGCCGAACCCGCCTTCCCCCAGCGCAGCGTCGAGGCGGTAGCTCCCGGCCAGGCCTTGGACCTGCAGCTGAGGCTGGAACTCCAGGACGCTCACCCCAGCGATGGCCTCGGGTTGGGGCGGGGTGCGGAGGCCATGAACCCGCAGAGCATCGCCACCAGCACTGCGATCAGCGCCAGCCCAAGCTCGAGCCAAGCGTCCTGTCGACTTGGGATGGCGAGCGTGTCGACCAGGACGCCGCGCAGCTGGGCGGGATCGCCCTGCACCTGCACGAGCGTCGCGAGCAGCTCCGGATCGAGCGGCTCGGTCTTGCCGTCGAGGGTTGTGGGCTGGCTGCCGTCGAACACGGCGGATGGCGCGACCCGGGCCACGACCACCGCGACCCCGGGTTCGATGCGGTGGCCGTGGTCTGACGCCCCGTCTTCGAGCGGGACGGCAGCCGAGCCGACGACCGGCACCAGCACGGCGACGGGGTCGGCCGACTGATCCGGGATGGCTCCGGCCTCCACCGCGTACTCGTCGAGCGTCCAACCCGCACGAACGAAGCCGCTGACTCGGACATAGGGAGGGGCCGGATCGGGGATTCCGCCGCCGCGCAGGTCGTAGAAGGGGAGCCCCCCGTCGTTGGCCACCTCGAGCATCGCGCGGACCTTGGCGGAGCTCTGGGCGCCGAGCGCCGCGAGTCCCCCCGCGACCAGCAACAGCACCACGGAGCGGCGAAGCACCGCGAGCCAGAGCAAGGCGACCGCTGCCCCGGCGGCAGGCACCCACCACGCCTCGACGACCGAGCCGGGATCGACCCCCGCAGCCACCCAGGCGATCAGGGCCGGGAGCGCCAAGGAGAGGACCAGCGGGACTCGGATCCGCACGGACCTCGATCGTACCCCGAAACGAACGCGGCTGGGCTGATACGCTGCGCCCGTGATGCGAGCCGAACGCGGCATCGGGGCTCTTGCAGCCGTCGCCGCCCTGTTGATCGGGTGTGGTGCCGACTCGGGGCCGTTGGGATGGATCGACGCCGGTGCGTCTGTCGTCCGATGCACCTCGGCGGGGCGAGATCGCATGCCCCCGGTCCTGCTCGACCTGCCCGCGCCCGCACCTCCCACGGGCATGTACGCGCGGGTGCTCGACCCCATGGCGCTCGACGACCTCGGCTTTGAGCGGGACTCGGTGGCTTGTGCCCTGCTGCTGCCGGCCGAGCCCGACACCGACCAAACGGTCGAGGCGCTGCTTTCGGCGCGCGCGAAAGCTGGCCGGGAAGCGGTCTCACTCGGAGGCCTTTGTGCCTGCGAAGCCGCCTCGGTACTCGATGCCCGCGCTTTGTTGCCGCAGTGTGTCGATCGACCCACGCGCGCAAACTGCAAGCTCGACGGGCTGGTCGCCCCGGTCGAGGCTGCGCTTGAGCCTGTGTACGCCGCGCTCGCCCAGGTCAGGCCGCCGCTTGTGCATTGGAGGCTGGTCGGCAAGCTGGACCGTCCCGGATGGTTCGTTCGCCAGCAATCTGTCGTCGCCGAGCGCCATGACGGCGGGTCGAGTGTTTTCGTGAAGGGGCAGGCGGTGCCCAAACGCGGCAATGGAGCGCTGCTCAAGGCGCTGCTCGACGAAGACGACGTCGTGGCCGTCGCCCGACAGAACAGCGGACTGGCGGTGTTGGTCGTGCGCGAGATCGGCAAGACGCTGGTGCTCGACCACTTCTCGTATCCCGCGGTCGGAGGACAGGTTGTGCCGCTGCTCCCCTACATCGACAACGCGGCGGTCGGTCGCTATTTGTCCCTGCTCGCCAAGCCCACCGAGACTCGGAAGCTCAGCCTGGATCCGAGCAAGGGCAACCTGGTGGAGGTGGACCTCTCCCACCTGGAGACCTTCGATGCGGCCATCTCGAGCGGTGCGGCGCTGGCCGGCATGAAGCCTCTGGATCCGCGGGCCGTTCCCGATCGAAGGATCGAGCGCGTCGCCGCCCAGGCACCCTTCGGCAAGCAGGGGCTTCAACTCGAGGTCCGCATCGAGCTGACAGACACCGGGACCCAGTGGGCGCAGCTGCTCACGTCGTCCGATCTGTCGTCCGGCCTGGATACGCTGGAGCTGGCGGCGGTCCAAGCGTTGCCTCCCACCGGCAGCAAGCTTCCGTTCCTCGTCGCCGGAACCCCATTCGAACAAGACGTCGTCTACGGCCTCGAGCAGGTTCCGGCGTTGATGGCGGAGGTCGAGTCCCGCTATCCGAGCTCGGTCGCTGGCACCGCGCGCGCGTGGGACTTCACCATGCCCCTGTCGGACATGTCGGAGTTCATCACGGATGAGGCTCGGTTCGAGGGCCTACGCAGCGCGTTTGCGGAGCGTGCATACTCGGCCCAGGTGACCGTCGCCGACCAAGGCGATGTGCTCGTGGCTACCGTCGCGCCGAAGTAGGCTGTCCCTGGGGCGACGCGTTCGCTAGGGCAGGATCGCATCGACGACGTTCACTGGCCGGTCGGCCGGGCCCATCTTGTAGTCGAGCCCAAAGCCCTGCTGCAAGATGGTGTTGTAGACGTCGAGTCCTTCAGCATTGGCGTCGACGATCTCGCCGGAGCGCAGACGACCGCCGGCGGGGGAGAACGCGTGGAAGATGCCACTGAGTTCGCGCTCGACGTCGTTGTGTCGGCCGTCGCCCGACTCGGTCGAGATCGAGACCAGCGCGTTGTGCAGGATGGTCTGTCCGTTGGGGTCGGCGTAGGCGGGGTCGTCGAGTCGCTTCATGAAGTAGACCAGCTCCCGCATCTTGAGGTGCACGTGCATCCTCAGCTGCAGGTTCTCGGCGTTTTCGTTGAACTGGTGCCAAAACTCGTGGCTGCAGCCCGCCGAGCCTCCGGTTCCGTGGATCGCCTGATCGTCAAACTGGTGGAGCAGTTCTCCTTGGTACAGATAGTCCCCCGTCAGCCGAATGCGTTCACCTGCCGCCAGATAGGTCATGCCGCCAAAGCGCACCACGTCGCATTGCACCGCCATCGCGTACAGGTCCGACATGAGCCGCCACTCCGCGGTGAGCGCGTCAATCGTGATGTCGATGCCGCTTCCGTCGGGGTCGGCGGCCCCTTCGTGCGGAAGCGTCGAGGGCTGCGGCTGCGGCGGGAGCTCGCACTCGGGGGCCTCCCCGAAGATGCGCTGCTCGTGTTCGCGAATGTTGTCCAGGTGGTCGGCGATGCGAGCCCGAGATGCCTGCCCCAGGTTGCTCGCGTCGCTCATCATGTGTTGGTACTGCGGGAGGACCGAGTCCAGAATGCTTCGCTTTTGTCGCAGCCGCTTCTGCGCGTCGGGGTCGTCCGTGTCGGGCAACCCGGATCCGAAGATGCGATCGAAGAGGTCGGCTGGGCGCTCGATCGGAAGGTCTGCCGGCGAGCCGTCATCGTTCCACGAGTGCAGGTAGCGACCGGGTCGACTTCGCCGAAACCAAGTTCCCGCCAGCAGCGTCGGGATCACACCCGCCGGTTGTCCTCGAGGGTTGAGCTGCCGCCGCAGCACCTGGTCGATCGAGGGGCCTCCTGCCTGGACCTCTCCCTCGGACGGGATCGCGTTGAACGAGACAGTGGCTCCGTCGTAGTGCGCGTTGGCCCCGGGAATATCCCCCCGGATGTGGTCGACGCCGCGGACGATCAAGAGATTGTTGATCACCTCGCTCAGCGGCTCGAGCGGTCCGGCGAAGCCTTCGGTTTGCAGCGGTGTGGGGCAGCCGAGACCGAAGAACAGGTTGAACGCGCGAGCTGGCGCTTCATCCCCCCCGCCCCAGACCGAACCACTCTGCATCGCCCCAAGGAAAGGGAGCCCGATTGCGACGGTACCGGCGCCCCGAAGGAACGTGCGCCGAGGCATGACCTTTCGATACTGCATGTCTACTCCTCCACCCTCACCGACCGGAAGCCGGGGCTCAGCGCGATGGACACGACGAGGTCTCGCCAAGTGCCATCACTGTCTGCAAAACGCATTTGCAGCTGCTGCATCGTGCACGCGTCGGCCCCGGTTGGGGCGCGTCCAATCGCGAACTGCGTAGTCTTGCTGGCCATACACTCACGCGTCGCGTCGGCCTCGGCCAGCAGCGTCATCATCTGTGCAGCGTTGTCGTACGCTATGTCGTCGAATGAGCCCGGCAAGCGCATGAAGCCGTCTTCGCGCAGCGGGTTCCCGAGGTGGTCCTGCTCGGCGAACGTCCCGTCCGCTTGATACCGGCCCAGGCCCCAGGAAAGGGGTTCGAACTGCAGGTGGCACCCGGCACAGGTGGGGTTGGTCGTCCGAGTCTCGGAAATGTCCCGCTGCGAACTACCCGGTGCGATGTCCGGCGGCGTGGTGTCGACACCGGGCGGAGGCGAGGTGGGATGTTGGCAGAGCACGCTCTCGAACAAGAATAGGCCCCGCGCAACCATCGAACTCTCGTTGCCTCCGATGGTGAGCATGCTGCCCTGGGTGAGCAAACCGCCGCGCTCCGGCCGGCTGCTCACGTCGTATCGCTGCATGCCCTCGCCTTGAGGCTCAAGGCCGTAGTGCGTAGCGAGCTCGGGGGTGAGCCAGGCTTCTTGTGCAATGAACAGGTCCATCAGCGGCCGAACGTCATTCCACACCAGGGCGTCGAAGAAGCTGTGCGTCTCCTCGACCATCGCGGCGGCGATGCTGGTCGTCCAGTCTGGGAACCGTTCGGGGTCTCGGGGCAGGCCGTTGAGCCGAGCGAGGTTGAGCCAGTCGTCGACAAAGGCCTGCGACGCGGCGCGGGCTTGCGGTGCGGCCAACATGCGGTCGACTTGGGCCTCGATCTCCGCGTCGGTTCGCAGCGCGTCGACACCCGCCGCATCGAGCAACACAACGTCAGGGGGCCCGGCCCAGATCATGTAGCTCAGGCGGGTTGCCATCGCATAGCCGCCCAGTGCTCGTGCGCCGTCTCCGGTGCGCTCGTCCTCCAGTCGGTACAGGAACGGGGGGCTCTGCATCATCGCTCGCATGACCAGACCCGCCCCTTCGACGAACCCCTCCCCTTCGTCCTGCGCCGCATCGAACACGGACACCAGGGCGTCTCGCTCGTCTTCGGTCAGCGGTCGACGGAACGCTCGCAAGCCCAGTCGTTCGACGAACTCGCTCTCGCACGCCGGAGTGAAGTCCTGGCAAGCGGTGTACTCGCCGACAAATCCGGCAAGATCGGGCATGCGATCAATCGCGACAGCGGCCAGCGTGTCATAAGCTTCGATGTGCCCGAGCGTGGTGATGAGGCCGCTGGAGGTGTTGGTGAAGCCGTCGGCCCGAAGCTCCGGCGGCAGCTGCTCGGTCGCTTCGAGCCGAACGTCGACCCCCAGCAGGGCCTCGACCGTGTTGCCATACTCCAGCACCGTGAGGCGCCGTGCGAGGTTCGGCCCAGGGTCGAACACCATGCCGTCGCATTCGGCTATCGGCCCAACGGAGCCGTCGGTGTCCCCGCTGCCCTCACCTTCGGTCGTGTCACCCGACCCGCTGGACCCCGGGAGCCCCGCGCTGGCCCCTTCGGTCTCGACGTCGATTTGTGCGCCGGCGTAACAACCGGTCAGTGCAAGCCCGGCCACGACGCCGAGCGTCCTATTCAACGCGTATCCCATCCGTGCTGCCCCTGAGCCAGTATGTAGGAAGCAGGGACTGATGGGGGGGGAGAGTGTGTACGCGTGGTGACCGTTGTGACTGTCGCCGAGCCCGTCGTGCCTACGCTTCGGTTGTTGCCGCGGGGGTGCTTTCGCCCTCGGGCGTCTTGGCCGGTGCCTTGCTCGGCGCAGCAGGTGCAGTGCTGAGCTGCCGGGGTTGGGGGCTCTTGCAAAGCGAGTGGATCAGTTTGCAGCCGCGGATCTTGGTCTCGCCTGCGATCCCGTCCAGCTGGGCGAGGTGCAGCGGGCCGAGCTCGGCGTCACCGGCGATCTGCAGCACCACGCGGTATTTGTCGGATGCGAACAAAACGGCGGAGTAGAACTTCTCCGCGCCGTCTGGGGCGGTGTAGTCGAAGTCGAAGCGAGTGCCCGCGACACCGTTCTTGGACTTCACCGCGGACTGCCGCGTGAGCGTGTAGCCCCGGGTCCCGAGCTTGTTGACGAGGTCCTCGCTCCAGAATCCCAGCGAGCCACCCTTGACGTTGTCGCCAACGCGCACGTTGAGGCCGACATGGTTTGGCGCGATCATGGTGGTGCCGTAGTCGCTGTGGTCGACCTGGGCGAAGCCCTGCGGAGGGGCGAGCTTGTGCGTTGCGCAAGCGGTGGTTGCAGAGGCGATGGCGAGAATCGTGAGCAAGCGTTGCATGTTATTTCCACTCCGTGCTTTCGACGCCGAGGCTGTCGACCCAAGGGAAGGGATCGTCGCTGCTGGGGGTGGGGGTGTGTGGACCGCGTTCGAAGAAGTCGAGCGTGAGCGTGGAGTAGGTCGTCATGTTGTCGAGCTGACGCAGCCGGCCTTTGAGGACCTCGAGCTCGGCGGAGACTCGGTCGAGCGCCTCTCGCACCTTGAGCGCCTCCTCGACGGTCCGGGCTTTACCCAACAGATCGAGCAGTTGCGCGTGGGTTTTTTCGAGCGCTTTGAGCCTCGATTCGATGTCGGTGAACTCAGACGTGACGTCCTGCGACTGCAGCCAGCGGCGCTCGACGTTGCCATAGCCGGCGAGGTCGGTCATGACCGTGCGCAGGTGCTTGGAGGGGATACGAACGACCACCTGGCTGTCGGTCATCGTCTGGACGTAGCCGCCAAACCGTTCGGGTAGAGACTCGGCGGTCTCGATCGCATCCTGGAGGTTGAACACGGCGATGCGCATGCCAGCGGTGTAGATGATGTGACGCCCCTCATCGGCTTCGGGGGGGGACTCCTGCGCGGGTGCGGGCTGTGCTTCACCCGGGCTCGCGGAGCTTGGGGGCGCGGGCTCGACCTCGGGTCCCGGGGCGTCGGCCATCGCCACAGCGACGTTCAACTTCTTGCTGTCCTTCCGTGAGCCGAAGAGGCGCCGTCGCTGGGGCTCGGGCGCGGAGGCTGTCGCGGTCATCGGAGCGTCAGCGGGCGCCTCCATGCTGAAGGACTCGTCGTAGTCCGCCTCCGCGCCGTAGTCCACGGAGTCTTCCGCGTACGCGCGCTCCGCCCCGACGTAGCCTTCGGCCGACGATGAGGACATGGACTTCGCGCACGCCGGCAGACCCACCAGGACGCAGGCCAGCACAATCCAGGCTGAAGGTCTCGTTGTAGTCATCATGGGTTCCGCCTCCCCGAACGCCCACCAGCGCGAGGCGCTTACAGCGAACGGAAAAAACCAATGGATTGCCCACCCGTCGGCGGTCCGGTACTTCATGCGGCGTGAATCTTCGCGCGATTGCTGGGTTTTTTCTCGTGGCAGCGCTCGGTTGCAGGCCCGGGCCCGCCGCGGACTCGCCGGCGTCGGTCTCCGCGGAGCAAGAGCCGGCTGTGCCCGCCGCAGACGCGGCCGTGCACCCCGACACACCCGCACCGGTCGGACCCGCCAACGAGCCGCCGGCCTGGGCGGGGGAGGCTGCACAGAAGATCTTCGCCGCCGCGACGGGCAAGACGCGAGGGTGGGACCGACTGGCCGAGATGACGGATCTGTACGGGCATCGTCTGAGCGGATCTCAGGCGCTTGAGGATTCGATCGCGTGGACCCTGAAGATCCTGAGCGCCGACGGGCAGGAGAACGTCCGCAAGGAGAAGGTCATGGTGCCGCATTGGGTGCGCGGCAAGGAGTCGCTCTCTATGGTCAGCCCGGTCCAGCGCCAGCTCACGATGATCGGTCTGGGCATGAGCGTGGGGACTCGCAGAACCCTGTCTCGCGAGGTCATTGTCGTGGACCACGTCGACGCCATCGCGTCGCTCGATGCGTCGGCGACCAAGGGCAAGATCATCTTGATCAACCAGGTGATGCCGCCCTACGATCCCGTGACCGGGGACAGTCACTATGGCGACACCGTTTCCTCGCGGACCCGAGGCGCGTCCGAGGCCGCCAAGAAGGGTGCCGACGGGGTGCTCGTACGCTCCGTGACCGCGCATTCGCTCGACACGCCGCACACCGGAACGTTGGTGTACGAGGAGGGCGTCCGTCCGATCCCCGCGGCGGCGGTCTCCGCCGAAGCCGCCGAGTTCTTGGCGCGCAGCGCGAAGCGTGGCCCGGTGAAGGTTGCGCTGAACATGGGGGCGAAGCTGATGCCCGACGCCGAGAGCGGCAACGTCATCGCAGAGATTGTGGGTCGCGAGAAGCCGGAGGAAGTGGTCGTGATCGGCGGTCACATCGACTCCTGGGACGTGGGCGACGGAAGCAGCGACGACGGGGCGGGCTGCATGGCCGCGATCGAGGCCGCGCTGCTGATCCGCGAAGCTGGGTTGCGCCCCCGCCGTACGATTCGGGTGGTGCTGTTCACCAACGAGGAGAACGGGCTGCGCGGCGGCTTGGCGTACTTCGAGGCGCACGGCAAGGAACCGCATGTCGGCGCCATCGAGAGCGACTCAGGGATGGGCGCGCCCACCGGGTTCTCGCTCGCGGGCGAGGACGACGACGCCTTCGCGGCGCTGCAGCCCTACCAGCCGCTGTTCGCGGCTCTGGGCGAGTTGAGCATCGTTCGCGGGTGGGGCGGCGCGGACATCAGCCCGCTGACGAACAACGGCGTCCTGTCGATGGCGCTGCGTCCCGACGCCAGCCACTACTTCGACCTGCATCACAGCCCTGCGGACACCATCGACAAGATCGACCCCGCGCACATTCAGGGCAACGCGGCCGCGCTGGCGTTGATGGCCTACATCCTGGCCGAACGCGAGTAGGACCCGCACCTCGTCATCGGACCTGGATGATCCGGTCTTCGTCTTGGCACCACGCGGTGAGCGGGCCGCCGTAGACACAGCCGGAGTCCAGACCGAGCGCGGCGCTGTTGCGATAGTGACCGCGCCGCGCCCAGTGTCCGTGCACGATGAGGTCTCGGTGGGCGATGAGGGCGTCCCAGGGCGAGTAGCCTTCTGGACAGCCCTCGGGCTCGCGGTCGTACTTGACCTGGTTGCCCTGCGCATCACAGCAGCGCACCCGTGTCGCAAAGTTCACGTCTTCGCAGTTGAGCCAGTCGTCGTCATGCGGCCCCGCGTTGATGCGCGCCGCAGCGTCCTCAAGGTCGTGCCACAGCGGGTGGACGCCGCCGTGCACGAGCCACGCGTCTGGGCCGATGCCGCCGCTGCGGAGGTGGACCAAGACGGGAAGCGCGCGCAGGCGGGCGAGCAGGTCATCCGCTTCGGGGTCGTCGTACAGCCCCTGGAGTGTGTCGTTCTTACGCGGCCAGCGGCCGGTGTGGGCGCACAGCGTGTAGACCTCGTGGTTGCCCAGCACACCCCGGCCAGCCACGTCCCGCCAGATCCGTACCGTCGCGGCGCTTTCGGGGCCGCGATTCACGAGGTCACCGGCGCACCAGAGTTCATCCTCGGCCGGGTTGAAGCGGACGAACGCGAGCAAACGCTCAAGCTCGCGCGCACAACCCTGCACGTCTCCGACGACGTAGCGCATCGCGTGCACGCTATCCCCTGTTAGGCTTCGCGTCACGTGGAGGCGTTCTTGCTCGCTCTGCCTCCGGGCGCCACCTGGGCCTTGCTTGCCCTGGGCTCTGCACTCGCGGCCATCGTCAACACGATGGCGGGCGGCGGATCGATGCTGGTCCTCCCGTTGATGCTGGCGGTGGGCATGCCGCCAGGCTTGGCCAACGGAACGCTGCGCGCGGGCGTCCTGGTGCAGAGTCTGGGCGCGGTGATGGCGTTTCACCGCAAAGGCGAGCGCCCCTACCGACTCGTCGCCAAGCTGGCTGTGCCGATCGTCGTGGGTGCGGGGGCGGGCACGCTTGTGGCGACGCGGCTGGACGACGCGTTGCTGCTGCCGATCATCGGCGCGCTCTTGGCCACCTGGGCGGTCGTGCTGCTCGTGCGTCCCAGCAGGTTTCTGCATGCCGACGGCGAGCCCCGCGAACCCGGTCCCAAGACCTACCTGGCGGCGGTGGGCGTCGGGTTCTACGGCGGCTTTCTCCAGGTTGCCGTCGGCTTTCCGTTGCTCGCGTTGTTGACGATGGGCGTCGGTCTCAGCGCGGTCCAGGCCAACGCGACCAAGGTGGCGCTGGTGTTGGTCTACACGCTGGTCTCACTCCCGATCTTTGCTGCGGCCGGGCAGGTGGCGTGGGCCGAGGGTGCGGCGCTGGCCGGGGGCGGGCTCGTCGGTGGGTGGTTCGGCGCACGTTGGCAGCTGCGCTCGGGCGCTGGGGTGGTTCGGTGGTTCGTCGTCATCACCGCGACGGTCAGCGGAGTGCTCATGCTGTGGCGTAGCCTGGTGGCTTGAGCATCCCGGTCGTCCACGACAACCACCGACAAAGCGTCGCCCCAGCGGTGGTGCTGAAGCGACGCTTGAAAAGGCCCGGGGCTGCTAGACGACGATCAGGCCGCGCTGAACGGCTCGGACCACGGCTTCGGTTCGGGTGGCGGCATCCATCTTCGAGAGGATGGCGCCGATGTGGAACTTGGCGGTGTGGCTGCTGATGCCCAGCTTCGAGGCGATTTGCTTGTTGCTCAGTCCTACGGCGAGCAGCTCGAGCACATCGTGCTCCCGCGGGGTGAGGGCGGCGGCGGCACGGGTGGCCGTGGGCGCCCCAACGCGAGAGGGGGAGTCCAGGAGCTCGGGGTCGATGACCTTGAGGCCTTGTTTGACGGAGTCGATGGCGCTACGCAGGGCGTCCCCAGAGACGTTGCGACGCAGCACCCCTGCGGCTCCGGCGGAGACCAAAGGGAGGGCTTTGGCGTCGGCTGGGGCCAGGGCGATGACGGGCGCGTCGATCGTGTCAAAGCGGAAGCCCGGCCCGCCCAAGGTGGAGGGCCCGAGATCCCACAGGACCACTTCGGCACCCATCCGCGCCGCGGCTTCGGGGGCTGAGGCCGCGGAGCACTCCGAGGCCCGACCTCGCACTCGGCGCACCACCGACTCGCGAACGAGGGGGTCCTCGCCAACAACCAGGGTGCGCACTGTGGGAGAGACAAGCTCCTGGAGGGGATCTGGATTCGAGTGCAGTTGCATCAGGGCCTCTGGGCAGTCACTCTGTGTCGGATCGCTGGTACGTCAACCACAGGGGTAGCCCAGGCGACGGCGAACCCGTCTGTGATGGCCGCCAGGCCCACCTGAAGGCGAGGAAAAAAAATGCCTTGCCTCCCCAAACAGCCCGGTTCCACCCGCGATGTTCGCCCCACGATGTCGGTTCTCGGAGACGGCCGGGCCCTGAAACGGTCCCCCGAACGTTCCATTTCTAGGGTTGGCAGCGCTGCGTACGGCCTCATGGTAGGCCCATCACAGCTCCGATCCGATGCGCGAGTCGCGTTGCGGCCCGCCTCAGTGCGTCAGAAGGCTACAGGTGCCGTGTTACCGAACACATGCGGCACTTGCATCCGTAACCCTGGGACGGTCCTCGCCGTCCGATCGAAAGAGAGTCGCCATGACCAACCTCAAATCGCTCCCCACGTCGTTCGCCCTGCTTCCCCTGCGCAGCGGCGTTCTGTTTCCGAGCACGACGATGAGCCTCCCTGTTGGCCGCTCGCGGTCCGTCAAGCTCATCGAAGATGTGTCTGTGGGGGACATCATCGGCGTTGCGATCCAACGCGACCCGAAGACCGACGAGCCCGTGGTCTCCGACCTCCATCCCGTGGGGACCTTGGCCCGTATCAAGAAGGTGCACCAAGCCCGCGACGGGCAGACGTACCGGGTCACTCTTGAGGGGATCGCTCGATTCCAACTCGAAGCGCTTGAGCAAAGCAAGCCGTACTGGCGCGCGACCGGGCGGGCCGTCGAGGAGACCGACCCGTTCTCCCCGGAGTCGCAGCTGCTCTTCGAAGAGCTTCGGCAGGCCCTGCGGCCCATGGCGCGCGGCGGCAACGACACGCTCAAGGAGATCCTTGCCGAAGCGGAGGAGCCCGGCGTGTTCGCCGACCGAATCGCCTCGGGGCTCGACGTCGATCGTGGGCGGGAGATCGAGGTGCTGCTTACGCTCGACGTCCCGGCCCGGCTGCGACTGTGCGCGCAGCTGTTGTCCGAGGCCAAGGCGCGTCACGAACTCAAGCAGCAGATCGGTGAAGAGGTTCGTCGCGAGCTGAGCAAGGACCAGCGCGAAGCCGTTCTTCGTCAGCAGCTGCGCGCGATTCAAAAGGAGCTGGGCGAAGGCCGCGGAGCCGCCGGCAACGACGAACTCGAGAAGCTCGAAGCCAAGCTCAAGGAGGCCGGTCTGCCCGAGGAGGTTCAGGAGACCGTCGATCGCGAGTTCCGCAAGCTCCAGTCGCTCAACCCCGCAGCGCCGGATGCCAACGTCACCCGCACCTACCTCGAGTGGGTCGCCGATCTTCCGTGGTCCAAGCGGGCGGAGACCAAAGACGACATCGATGCCGTTGCGGCCAAGCTCGATGAGGACCACTTCGGCCTCGACAAGGTGAAGGAACGCATCCTTCAGCACCTGGCGGTCCTGCAGCTCACCGGCAACCCTCGGGGCAACATCATGTGTCTGGTCGGACCGCCTGGGGTCGGCAAGACATCCCTGGGGCAGTCGATCGCCGATGCGACGGGTCGCCCGTTCATCCGGGTGGCGCTCGGTGGCGTGCGGGACGAGGCGGAGATCCGCGGTCACCGCAGGACCTACGTTGGCGCCCTGCCAGGACGATTGATCTCGGCGCTGCGCAAGGTGAAGGCGAAGAACCCCGTCATCATGCTCGATGAGGTCGACAAGCTCGGACAGGGCTGGATGGGCTCGCCCGAGCACGCGCTGCTCGAGGTCCTCGACCCTGAGCAAAACGCGACGTTCACCGACCACTACCTCGAGGTCCCCTTCGATCTTAGCGAGGTGCTGTTCATCGCGACCGCCAACAGCCTGGAGCCGCTCTCGGCTCCACTGCGTGACCGCATGGAGATCGTCTCGCTGGGTGGCTACACCACCGAGGAAAAGAAGGAGATCGCCAAGGCGCACTTGCTGCCCAAGCAGCTCGCCGACCACGCGCTCGACTCCACGTCGCTCGACCTCTCGGATGAGATGCTCAGCCTGGTCATCCGCGACTACACGCGGGAGGCCGGAGTCCGCCAGCTCAACCGCGAGATCACGCGTCTGTGCCGGGCGCTCGCGCTGCAGTCGGTCCGCTCCAGCGGCACGAAGCTGCCCTCGGTCGCGCTCGACGAGACCCTGATCCGAAAGCACCTGGGCAAGGCGCGCTTCTTCAACGACGTGGCTGAGCGCACCGCGATCCCCGGGGTTGCGACGGGCCTTGCATACACCTCGGTGGGCGGGGACATCCTCTTCATCGAGACCAGCAAGATGAAGGGGAAGGGCGCGGTGCAGATCACCGGCCAGCTTGGGGAAGTGATGACCGAGTCTGCCAAGGCCGCGCTGAGCTACGTGCGAAGCAACGCCGAGCTGCTCGGGGTCGACCCGGACGAAATCGCAGAACATGACATCCACATTCACGTCCCCGCAGGAGGGATCCCCAAGGATGGTCCGAGCGCAGGCGTCACGATGTTCACCGCGCTGACCTCGTTGTTCACCGGGAGAAAGGTTCGTCCCGACACCGCGATGACGGGGGAGGCCTCCCTGCGAGGTCGCGTGCTTCCGGTGGGTGGCATCAAGGAGAAGGTCATCGCCGCGCACCGGGCCGGGATTCGTCGGGTGATTCTGCCCGCGAAGAACGAGCGCGACCTGGACGAGCTGCCCGAGACGGTTCGCGATGATCTGGAGTTCATCATCGCTCACGACATGACCGATGTGCTGCACGCCGCGCTGGAGCCGGCGGCGGCGGGGCTCAGCCCCGAGGACAGCTCGGTGGGCGCTTCGGCCTAGGCTGCGCCGCTGTGCACGAACAAGGACCGCTCGGCATGTGCCTGGCGGTCCTTGTTTTTTTGTGGGTTGGCGTGGGTTGGCGTGGGTTGTTCAGGGGCGAGTTGCGGACCATCGCTGGGCGAGGACCGCTGCCACGATCATCAGCGCGCCTCCGACCAGCAGGCGGGGCACGTTGGTCTGCTCTTCGAACACCGTCACCGCGGCTGCGACCGCCAGCGGGATCTTGAGGTTGTTCATGACGGCCAAGGTGGTCGGCGGAGTCGTCACCGCACCCCGGTTCCACGCGAAGAACCCGATGCCGCTGGCGACGACACCCAGGTACACCAAAACCCCAAGCTGCGAGCGGTCCACGGCGGCGGCGGCCGACCATCCTCCCAGCGCGGTGGTGGTGATCGCGGCCACGATTGTCCCACCGGCGAACAGCAGACCGAACACGTGATGATCTTGGATGGAGCGGTGTTGGTGCCGGAAGTCGCGGTACGCGAGCTGCCCCCAAGCGAAGCACGCGTTCGCGACTTGCATCAGCAGCACGCCCGCCAGCACGCCGGACCACGAGACGCCGCGGTATTGAATGACCGCTGCACCGACCACCGCGAGCGCCGCGAGGGCCAGCGGAACCCAGGGCGCTCGGCGGGCGCGAAGCGCATCAAACCCCACGACGTACAGCGGGGTGAAGATGGTGAGCAGCGCGACGTGGTGGCCTTCGAGGTACTGGAACGCGTACAGATAGGTGCTGTACGCCAGCCCGTACTGGACGCCGCCGATCAGCAACAGCCTCCGGATCTCCGCGGTCGCGAGGGCTCGCAGGCGAAGAAACGGGAGGAAGACCGGAAGCGTGAGGGCGAGTCGGGCGAAGCCGACGAACGCCGGGTGGAGCTCGCCCAGATGGCCCTTGATCAGGCCGAACGACACCGACCACAGCAGCGAGGCCAACAGGAGCTGGGCGATCCCGGTCATGCGTGAAGCTCCTGCGCCAGGGCGGCGATGAATCCAGGGCTTGTTCCGCAGCAGCCCCCGACATAGGCCAGCTCGAGCTGCGCCCGGCAGCTCCGGATCGCTTCGATGACTTGGGTCTCGCTGGCGCCGCTGGGGTCGAACCCTGCGGGGCTGGTGTGGGCGAGGCTGGGACGAACGCCGAGGAGGCTGTTGTGGGGCGCGAGGGCCCGCAGCGCAGGGAGCAGACCGGTGTGCTCGGTGCAACCGACGAACACCACGTCCGCGTCCACCGAAGCGTTGAGCCGGTCCCCTGCGAGGCTTTGCCCCTCGGGACCGCATGCGAGCGCGACCCAGACCGGAAGCCCCAGCGGGCGCAGGGTCTGGGCGGCGAGGCGTGCGCCGGCGAGAGAGGTTTGCGTCTCGGCGAACAGCGCCATGGCGCCGCCGTCCTTGAGCGCCTGTCCCAGCGCCGTGTAGTGGTGCCGACGTTCGGCGATGTCCAGGGAGGGATCGGCGGGGCCGATGGCGCCGACGCAGGGGAGGGGCATCGCGGCTTGCCGCACAAGCTCGACGGAGGCCGTGGCGAGGGAGGCATGGCGGGCATCCAGCCCGAAGCTCGCGGTCACCAGCATCTGGGCGCCGGCGGCAGCGTAGTCGGCATGCACCGCAACCACCAGCGCTGGCGCATCCTCTATCGCTCGGGCGCCCCACAGCGGGGGCCGGAGATCGAAGCCGCGCCTGGCGAGCTCGGTACCCATGGCACCGTCGAGCAGTGTGGTCAACACGAGCTGCAGGACTCTTGGCAGCAGTCCGGCATCAAGCAGTACGTCGGGTCGCCGTCGTCCGCGATCAGGGGGAAGTTGCGGCAGATGTACCCTTCACGTCCGCACTGCGCCTGCGTCTCGCACTGCGGTGCGCACACCTCGAAAAGGGGCGCTTGACCGATACAGTCGATGCCGCCGGCCGGGTCGCACTGTGGGTCGTCAATGGAGTACTTGGTGTTGTCCGGGAGGGTGCACAGCTTGCTGCAGTAGCCGCCGGGAAGCTCAAAGATCACAGCCTCGAACAGGCACACGCCCCCTTCACCGAGTAGCGCGATGCACTCGCTGTCCTCGGAACATGCAGCGCCCCACGCCGCCTGGAGATCCTCGGTGGTCCCGGTGGTTGTGGAGGTGCTCGCGGTTGTGGAGGTGCTCGCGGCGGACGTTGTCGTCGAGGACGTCGCTGCGGCGCTCGTCGTGCCTGTCGCCTCCGTGGTCGCGCCGCCGGTCGTCTTGCCGTCGCTGCTGGCGGTCTCGTCCTCGTGAATCGAGACGTCGTCTGACGGGCAACCCGCCGCAAAGGGCACGGCCAGACAGACCGCGGAGATCCAAACCAAGCGCTTCATTTGCGCAAACCGTAGGCGGGGCGCTGGGCCGGGTCAAGGCACTCCGGCCCTGCGCAACCGGCGACTCCCCGGGTCCCCGGGTCCAATCGGCGTCCGCTTTCAGGCGAGACTCTCGAGCACGATGGCGATGCCCTGGCCGACGCCGATGCACATCGTGGCGAGTCCGTAGCGGCCACGCGAGCGGAGCAAGCCGTGGGCCAAGGTCGTGGTGATTCGGGCGCCCGAGGCCCCCAGCGGGTGCCCAAGCGCGATCGCACCGCCAGCGGGGTTGACCTTCTCAGGATCGAGCTCCAGGCGCCGCACGGAGGCGACGGCCTGGCTGGCGAACGCCTCGTTGACCTCCGCGACGTCGATGTCGGCGCTGGAGAGGCCCGCCCGGTCGAGTGCCTTGCGCGAGGCCGGCACGGGTCCGATCCCCATCACCCCAGGATGAACGCCGGCATGTCCCCAGGAGACAATCCGCGCCATGGGCTCGAGCCCGAGCGCCTTGGCTTTGGCCAGCGATGTGATGAGCAGGGCACTCGCACCATCGTTGAGCGGCGAAGCGTTGCCGGCCGTGACGGTGCCGCCTTCTTTGAAGACTGGGCGAAGCTTGGCGAGCTTCTGCATCGTGGTGTCCCGCCGAACCCCCTCATCTTCACGGACCCGGATGGGGTCTTTCTTGCGACCCTGCGGAACCTCGATCGAGGTGATCTCGTTGGAGAACCAGCCTTCGTCTTGGGCCAGAGCGGCGCGCTCGTGCGACTGCAGTGCCCAGGCGTCTTGGTCTTCGCGGCTGATCTCGTAGCGCTCGGCGACGTTCTCCGCGGTCACGCCAAGCCCTTCCACCGGATACAGCTGCTGCATGCGAGGGTTGATCATCCGCCAGCCGAGCTGGGTGTCGAACAGTTCAGCACCGCCGCCAAACGGCGTGTCCGACTTGGGCAGGACGAACGGGGACCGGGTCATGCTCTCGACACCGCCCGCGATGTAGACTTGGCCCTCGCCGCTGATCACCGACTTGGCGGCTTGCAGGATCGCCTCCATGCCGGATCCGCACAGACGGTTGACCGTGACCCCGGGCACCTCGACCGGAAGCCCCGCCAGCAGCGTCGCCATGCGGGCGACGTTGCGGTTGTCCTCACCCGCTTGGTTGGCGGCGCCGAAGTACACGTCCTCAAGCTGCTCCATCGCGGCCGAGAAGTGCTCGCTGATGTTGCGGATCACGTGGGCGGCGAGGTCGTCGGGGCGGACCGGAGCGAGCTGTCCTCGAGCGCGCCCCATCGGGGTGCGCACCGCGGCCGCGATAACGGGCGTGCGAGCGTCATCCATTCCCGATCTGGCGTAGCACGGTGTGCTCACCTACAAAAGCAGCGCGACCTCACGCCTGACCCGCGATGATAAGCTCAGGCCATGGTGTGTCCTGACGAAGGCTGGAGGCGGCGCGCGGTAGCGCGTCGGGTCCGGCTTTCTTGCTGGACGATTCCAGGGGGTGAGAGTCCCCTCCCGGTAGGCGTCGGAGCGCCGGGTAGCAGGTCCCAGGCGCCAGGAGAGATCCTGGTGTCCCACGCGGGATGTCAAAAGCCCAGACGTCGGCGAAGCCGGGGCGATGGGAAGCAAGCACGCGGGCCGCAACATGAAGTGAAGCCTGCAGCCTCGACAGAGAAACAATCCGGGAGCCGAGCCGATCATGTCGCGGTGAAGGCCATGCTCAGCGCACGAGTTCCGAAGCGTGTGTTGAGTTCCGGCGGGGTATGGGGCGTGGCACGCGTGCAAGGAATCGTTGGGAACAGGAGAGGCCCGTCTGGTCTGCCGTCGTCGCGGCAAGGCGGTTCGTATAAGCCGAAGGCGAAAGCGAACGCTGACCAGCGGGAGTCCGAGGGGGTCGTAGTACCGGTATGAACGGCGCGCAACACAACGCGTCGTCAGGGAAGGACCCCTGCGAGAGGAGTGTCGGAAGCGAAGGCACGTTCAAGGGCATGACCGGAGAAAACCGGTCCAACAACCCCCGGGGTCAACGGACACCGGACGACCCTTTTGGTCGGGGACGCCACCTTCAACGCCGACTGTGGACCGCAGCCAAGCGGTCTCCGGAGCGCCGTTTTCACGCCTTGTACGACCGTATCCACAGGAGTGACGTCCTGTTGGAAGCGTGGAAACGAGTGCGGCGCAACAAGGGCGCGGCGGGTGTCGATGGTCAGACACTCGTCGCGATCGAGCAGCAAGGGGTGGAGGCATTTCTGGAGAGCCTTCAGTCGGCGCTGCGCGATGGGACGTACAAGCCGGCGGCGGTGAAGCGGCAGTACATTCCAAAGGCCGATGGAAAGCAGCTACCGTTGGGGATTCCGACGGTCCGAGACCGAGTGGTTCAGATGGCGACGAAGCTGGTGATGGAGCCGATCTTCGAGGCGGACTTTCGTCCGTGTTCGTTCGGGTTCAGGCCGCGGAAGAGCGCGACCGAGGCGTTGGAAACGCTGAGGAAGCAGGCGGCGAAGGGCGAGAACTTCGTCTTTGACGCCGACATCTCGGACTTTTTCGGAAGCATCGACCACGAGCGACTGATGAAGCTCGTGGCCCGGCGCATCTCGGATCGTAGGGTGCTCAAGCTGCTGCGGCAGTGGCTGAAAGTTGGCGTGTGGGAAGATGGAATCGTGCGCAGCACGGTGGCGGGAACTCCTCAGGGAGGAGTCATCTCGCCGCTGCTCGCGAACATCTACCTGCACGTGCTCGACGAGACGTGGTCGCGCAAGTACGCCCACTTGGGCACGCTGGTGCGGTACGCGGACGACTTTGTGATCCTGTGCCGATCACGAAGAGCACGAGACGAGGCCGAGAAGGTCGTTGCTCGCGTGTTCGAGTTCTTGAAGCTGCAGCTGCACCCGGACAAGACGAAGCGGGTCGACCTCAGCTGGGGTCGAGACGGATTCGACTTCTTGGGCTGTCATCTGCGCAAGCGGATGTCGGGGCCAGTGTGGGAGAAGAAGCGCAAGCGCGTGTACTTCTTGCATCGGTGGCCTTCGCAACGCGCGATGAAGGCGGTGCGGACCAAGGTTCGGGAGCTGACCTCGACGAAGTGGAACTGGGTGAAGGACGTCCGCGTGCTGATCCGGAAGCTCAACCCGATTCTTCGGGGCTGGGCGAACTACTTTCGAACGGGGAACGCCGCGGAGAAGTTCAACGAACTCGACAGCTACGTCTGGCGGCGGTTGACGAACTTTCTGTGCAAGCGGAAGGGACGCCATCTGAGGCCAGGCGAGTGGAAGAGTTGGACGCGGGACTACTTCGTCGAACATCACGGCCTGTTTCGCCTACGAGGCACAGTGCGCTACCCGGAGGCAGCGTAATGCGGCGGCTCGAGATCCTCCTGGTAAGCCGTGTGGGGGAAAACCGCACGCACGGTTTGAACGGGGGCCCTACCGGAATTCTCTTCCAGGGAGAAGGAAGGTAGGGTCTACCAATGACGCGCGCCTCGTGTGCACTCCGAGCCTGGACGATCGCCCTCTTCACGGCCTTGAGCGCGGGTGGGTGCTTCTCGGATCCATCCGTGGCTGCCGACTGCGATCCCGGGATGCAAGGGTGCGCGTGTGTGGAGCTGGAGTGCGAGCAGGGCCTGACCTGCCAGGGTGGACTGTGCGTCGGGCTCGACGGTACGGGGTCGAGCACCGACGCCTTGAGCACGAGCTCCTCCTCAACCGAGCCCAAGGATCCAAGCACGAGCACCAGCAGCACCTCCAGCTCCGAAGCCTCGGGCAACTCGACCGCCGAGTCTTCGTCGAGCTCCGGCAGCTCCAGTGAGGGCACCCCCACCACGACGACCGGGGAAGACCTCTGCGGAAACTCCATCCTCGACCCGGGCGAAGAGTGCGAGGGAGAGGCTGGTTGCTCGAAGGACTGCGAGCTGGTGATCCATCATTGCAACCCCCTGAACAACGTTCCGTGTCCCGAGACGCACAAGTGCAGCTGGGCCGTCTACACCGAGAAGCCGTTCGCGGCCTACTTCACCTGCCAGGTGCTGGCTTCCGAGCCACTCGGTGTCGGTGAAGGCGATTGCTTCGACGGAAACGACGCGCAAGACAGGTTTTGTGCGCCTGGGTTGGCCTGCTACCGGGAGGATTTTCTCGCCGACTGCTCGAGTCCCGGCGGGTGCTGCACGGAGTACTGCGACACGACGATGGGCGATGGGCAATGCTCCGTGCCGGCCGATACCTGCACGTCCGAGCCCGACCTCGCGGCTGGGCTGATGAATCTCGGGGTCTGCCGCTAGGGCTCGGCGGCCTCGTGTCGAGAGCCGCGTCTGCAGGTTCACTTCGGGTCCACGTCGCGGCAGCCCAGCGAGATGCCGGTTGCTGGCCCGTAGCTCCGCCACAGGTAGGGGTTGTAGTAGACCTTGATCTTCGTTGCGATCTTGCTCGAGCCGCAGGACACCTTGTTCGACCACTTCTTGCAGTTGGTGTGGCTGTCTTCGTCGGGGCCATTCTCCGGACCCAGGGTTCCGCTGGTGAGCGTCCTGCCCCAGACCCGCAGGCCCTTGATCTTGTTCTTCGTCGAGTCCTTCTTGTCGGTCAGGCAAACCTGCAGGGCCGTGATGTACTCGTCGGCACTGCGTCGCTCGGCCCACTTCTCATTGCCCGGTGAGCCGTTGCACCACGATGTTTCGGGGGTCTGCACGCCACCAAGGTTGAGGTGGCGGTTGTAGACCCGAAACTTGCAAGGGTCGTCAGCGTCCTCGTACCAGCGGATCGAGTACGCGGCGCGGACGTCCGTAGAGGAGCCGATGATCTTCGACTCCTCACCCGTGTCACCGGAGACCGCCGTCCACGAATCGGCGCCATCCAAGACAGACTTGCCTGCCGATGCTTCGGCGGAGGGCGCCACAAGTGCAGCGATTGCGAGGGCCAGGAGGGAACCGAGGGCGTAGGGCTTCATCGCAACCCATTCGCAGCGCGAGCGCCCTCGATGACACCGCGCTCGGGCAGCCGCTCGGGGGCGCTCCGCTACCCTGGCCTGGATACCCGAGCCAGCACCTGCTGGATTGTGTCGACCGAGGCCGGCTTGGTCAGATGCTCGTCGAAGCCGGCGTCTTTGGCTTGCGCCTTGTCCTCCGGGCGTCCGTAGCCTGACAGCGCCACCAGGGGCACCGACTGCGTTGGGGCAAGCGTTCGAAGCTCGCGCGCGACATCGAACCCGCTGAATCCTCCGGGCAAGCCGAGGTCGCACAGGATCGCATCCGGCAGCGCCTCGGTCGCCAATCGGATCCCTTCGCGACCGTCGGAGGCCCAACGGACGCGATGACCACCGTTTTGCAGCAGCAACATCAACATCTCCGCCGCGTCCTCGTTGTCCTCGATCAGCAGGAGATCGAAGGATGAAACCACGTCCTGGGTCTGGGGCGCCGCCATCGTCGTGGACGGCTCGACCAAGGGGAGCCGGAGACGAAACTCCGACCCTTGTTCGGCCCCATCGCTGTGCACGGTGACCGTCCCGCCGTGCAGCTCGACCAGCGAACGAACGAGCGACAGACCGAGGCCCAGTCCGCCTTGCGCCCGGTCAAGCGTCTGCTCGGACTGGCGAAACATCTCGAAGACATGGGGGAGGAGCTCGGCGTCGATGCCCATTCCGTTGTCTGCGAGGGTCAACTCGACGCACCCGTGGTCCGAGGACAGCGTCAGCTCGATGCGGCCCCCATCCCCGGTGTACTTCACCGCGTTGGACATGAGGTTGTCGACGACTTGGGTGAGGCGGACGTGGTCGGCGTCGACAAGCAACGGCCGGCTCGGAACGTGCAACTCGATCGACAGCTCGCGGGCGCCCAGCCGCTCGCGTGTGGCCTCGACGACGTTTCGACAGATCCAGGCGAAGTCCGTGACCTCGCGCTGCAGCACGATCTTGCCCTGGGCAATCCGCGACATATCCAACAGACCGTCCAACAGCTTCGCCATGTGCTGGGTTTGTCGATCCAGCACCCGCTGCGTCTTCACGACCGCATCGTCTTGCGTTTGCGACGTGCTCAGCAGCTCGGCGGCTGTGCGAATCGCAGCCAAGGGGTTTCGCAGCTCGTGGCCGAGCATCGCGAGGAACTGATCTTTTTGGAGGGCCGCCGCGGTGAGACGGCGCTCGACGTCTTTTTGACGCCCGATGTTTCGCTCGGCCGCCGAGATGGCGACGGTTCCTGCGCCTGGGGACGGGACCGGGGAGGTGCGGACCGACACGTCGAGTCTGCGCCCCTCCTTGTCCACCCGGATCGTCTCGACCGACTCGAGCACGTCGCCACCGCGAATGCGTTCGCGCTGCTGTCGTTGAGACTCCCGCTCATCGAGCGGAATCAGCATGTCGACGGACCGACCGATGACCTCGCTGGCGGTGTAGCCGTACATGCGCGCCGCGCCCGGAAGCCAGTCGGTGATGCAGTCGTCGTTGTCAAACACGTAGACCGCGTCCTGAGCCGACTCCGTAATCGCCGCCATTCGCAAGGCGCGTTGTTCGTACTGCAGCCCGACGAGGCGGTCGCCCAGCGCGCGGCCAATCGATTCCAATCGTCGCAGCAGCGTGCTCGAGGCGTAGATGCGGCCCTTGGAGAACACCACCAACGCTCCCAGCGCCTGCCGGCCAGCGACAATCGGCACCGTCACGCCGCTGTTGATCCCGATTTCGTCCGCAGCCTCTTGCCGGGCAAAGGTGGAGGACGTGCCCAGCTCGGTCGCCCAAACGGCCTCGCGGGCCTGAAATGTGTGGCCGACCAGACCGTCTCCGGGCTGGAAGGTGTGGTCAAGGAATAGGCTGCGTACGCGTTTTCGGGACACGCCTGACGACACGCGGGCATTGCGACAAACGAGCCTCTGGTTCGCCGTATCCTCGGGCTCCCAAAACTCGACAAGCGCCGCTCCGAGCTCGGTCGCGAAACACGCCATCACGCCCTCGATCACGTCTTCACGGCTCGTTCCCTCCGCCAGTCTTTGGGCGACCGAAAGCTCGAGCGCGACGGCCAGTCGCGCCTGGTCTCGAGAGATCGCCGAGTCGGCAATGGCCGCCATCGCTTGCAGGAAGTCGGTGTCCTCGTGGTCGAACGCCCGACGCTCGCGCGTGTGAGCGCCCAGCACCCCATAGCGAGTCTCGCCGTCGCCGATGACGCACGAGATTCCGCTGACCACCTCGTGCTCCACCAGAAGCGCGGGCCCGGAGAATCGCCGCTCTGCCGCCAGGTCTTCGACGATGACCGGGGCCGCCGACTGGAGCGTGAATCCCGCCTGCGAATCCGGACCGCTCTCCGTGTAGCCGCTCCCGACGAGCCCTTTTCTCCATCCGGTCCCCGCCCGCAACCGAAGGCGATGACCGCCGGGCTGAAGCTCGAGGATCTTGCAAAGGTCGGTCTGCAGGGTCTGCGCAACTTCACGCACCGCCAGCTGCAGAAAGGTGTCCAGATCCGAGTGCACCAGCGCTTGGAGTCCGACGCGCGCGATGACCCGCTGCTGCTTCTCCCGCCCGCGCAGGCGCTCGGTCGCAACCTTGAGGTCCGAGACGTCGACAAACGTCACCACCACGCCCTCGATCCGCCGGCTGTCGGTGAGGTAAGGCAGCACCTGGCGGGTGATCCAACGCCCCTCCCAGTGGAGCTCGGTGGCCTCGGGGCGCAGGTGCTGCAGCACCCGGGTCGCGGCGTCCTGCAGATCGGCGCTCAGCAGGTCGCGACCCAGCGCCTCGACGTGCCGCCCAAGGTCGCCGTGATCCATCTGCAGGAGCTCGGCCGCGGCCGGAGTGAAGCGCTTGATGCAGAAGCGCTCGTCCAGGAAGAGGGTGGCGATCTGGGTGGAGGAGAACAGGTTGGTAATATCGTCGTGGGCCTGCTCGACCTGCCCGATCTTGTCTCGCAGCTGCGTGTTGACCGTCGTGAGCTCTTCGTTGAGCGAGCGGAGTTCTTCGCTGCTGGCCTCGAGCTCTTCGTTGGCGGACTGCAGCTCCTCGTTGACCGAGGTCGCTTCTTCGTGGGACGAGCGGAGCTCCTCGTTGGAGGTCTCCAGCTCATCGACGGTGCTGCGAAGGTCCTCGCGCGTCGCCGCAAGTTCGCCTTCGAGTTGCTCGATGAGCGGCTCGGATCCCGGGGGGGCCTCGCTGGCGCCTTCGGAGTCGTCGTCGACCTGCTCGAAGGTGATGACGACCGCGTCGCGGTCCAAGCCCGCAGCAGGGCGGGCGGTGATCACCACACGCGAGCCTGACTCCGTTCGCGCCGAGACAGCTTCCGCCATCGCTCCGCTCGCGCGGCACTTGTGGATGACCCCGCGTGCCCGCGTGCCGAGCTCGGGACGCAGGACCGAGGGCAGGTCGAAGCGTGGGGACTCGCCCTCGGGGAAGCGCAAGAATGGCCCGAGCTCGCCGTGCGCGTAGAGCACGGAGCCCTCGGCGTCGACAACCACCGAGGGCGGAGCGACCGCGGCGAGCACCGCACGGCTCAGCGTGTCGCCGCGGCGACTTGCGCGGGCGTCACCAGCCCCGGGCCGACGGGAGGGAGGGGCTGATGGGGCACGGCGGAAGAACGCCGTGGAGTGCCCGAGACTCGACTGGCTCTCTTTCCTGCGGAAGACGCGGTGTGGTTTGGAGATGACCGAGAACTGGTCCTTGGCCTTGCCGATCGCCTCCGAACCACCGAGCAGAAGGTGCCCATCCTCGCTGAGCGCGAAGTGCAGCATCTGGATGACCCGTTCCTGCGTTGTGCGGGTCAGGTAGATCAGCAGGTTGCGGCAGCTGACAAGGTCCATTCTGGAAAATGGAGGGTCCTTGGTGATGTCGTGGATCGCGAACGAGACCGCGGAGCGCAGGTGAGAGCGCACCCGGTAGCCGCGGTCGCCGACCGCGTTGAAGTACTCGGCCAGACGCCTGGCCGAGACGCGCTCCTCGATGCTTGCGGCGTACTGCCCTGTCCGGGCGATCGCCAAAGCCTCCTGGTCGATGTCGGTCGCGAAGATCTGCAGGCCCAGCGACTTCCCCGAGGCGTCGATCGCATCGAGGCACTCCATCCCGATCGAGTAGGCCTCCTCACCGGTCGCACAGCCCGCCACCCAAACCCGCAAGTCGCTCCCGGGCTCGGCCCTGTCGACCAAGGGCTGCAGAACATTCTCGCGCAGGGTCGCGAAGGCTTCCAGATCGCGGAAGAACTCGGTGACGTTGATGAGCAAGTCGTTGGTCAGCGTCTGCTGCTCCAACGGTGTCTCGCGGAGGTGCGCGACGTAGTCGCCGATCGTGTCGTAGCCCGCCAGCATCATGCGACGCATCACCCGGCGGCGTACGGTGGCGGACTTGTAGACGCTCAGGTCGAAGTCTTGTTGCGCCTGAAGCAGGGCCCGAAGCTCCGCGAGGTGGTCGTCCTGGATGACGGCCACCGCGTCTGGGTCGGGCGTCGTGTCCGCTTCGAGGGCGCTGGAGCTCAGCTCCACCACGCGCGTGTGCGTGGGGATTGCTGCGAAGCGCTCCAGGGCCGCCGGGATGTCCGAGATCTCGAGCACGAGGTCGACCAGCCCGGTTTCGATTGCGCTGCGAGGCATGCCCGCCCGCTGACCGGACTCGGGGCGTTGCGCGATCGTGAGTCCGCCTTCGGCCTTGATGTCACGAATCCCCGCGCTGCCGTCGCTGCCCGCCCCGGTCAACACGATCGCCACCGAACGCGCTCCACACTCGCGTGCCAAGGACTGGAACAGATGGTCGACGGTCAGCCGAACCCCGCGACGAATCTTGGGTACCGTGAGCTCGATCCGCCCCTGACTGACCGCGAGCGCGGTGTCGGGACGAATGATGTAGACCGTGTTTGGAACGACGACCGTGCCGTGCTCCGCGCTCGTGACGTGCATGGCCGTCTTGGGCGCGAGCAACTCGGCAAGCATGCTCTCGTGCGACGGGTCCAAATGCTGGACCAGCAGGAACGCCATGCCGCTGTTCGCCGGCAGCACGCTGAGCAGTTCCTTGAAGGCTTCCAAGCCACCGGCAGAGGCGCCGACCCCGACGAGCAAGGTGGGCTGCTCTCCCGTGGAGACGGTGCTTGCTCGGGCGGTCACGCTCTTTTGCTTGTACCGTTGCCTCCCACCGTACTCAAGGAGCCTTAGACGTGCTCGAGCGCTCCGGGACCGGGTCCTCCGGGTAGCGTTGTGCGTCACGGTTGTGACGAGATCGAGAGCCCAAGCCCTCCACGGCCGCCAGGACCTTCCGGAGGCTGACGGGCTTCTCCAGGACCACCGTCGACACCCGCTCGAGGAATGAGCGGGTGCGCTCATCCGTCGCACCACCGGTGCAGAACGCGACCCTCTGCAGGTGCCCAGGATGGCGAACCCCGAGCACCTCGTAAAACTCGATGCCGTCCATCCGAGGCATGCTGAGGTCGCAAAGGATTGCGTCGAAGTCGGGGCCTTCGTCCATCGCGGCAAGCGCTTCGATCCCGTCCTTGGCCACCACGATGTCATGCGCCGAGAACATGCGCCGATACACCATGCGAAGCGCCGGCTCGTCGTCGACGATGAGGAGTCGGAGACGACCGACCGCAGCACGGTTGAGCCTCGATCCCCCACGCGCCGGGTGTCGAAGATTTGCGTTCGAGGGCAACGCGACGGTGAAACTGGTGCCCACGCCCTCTTGACTCTCGATCGTGATCGTTCCGCGATGCTCCTCCACAATGCGACGACAGATCCCCAGCCCCAACCCTGTCCCCCCATCGACGGACCGGGTCGTGAAGAACGGCTCGAACATCCGGGGCCGCACCTCCTCGGGGATCCCCAGCCCGTCGTCTTCGACCTGAAGCAGCACCTGGCCTCCGCGAGCCCGCGTCTGGACTCGAACGAGGTGGTCGCTTCCCGGGCAGGCTTCGAACGCATTGATCACCAAGTTGGTCACCAGCTGCACGAGCTTCCCTCGAGACCCCTCGACGGACGGGACCTCACCCAGTTTGAGCTCCAGCGTCGCGCGGCGGCGGGCCCCGGCCCCGACCATCGCACACGCTGCCTCCACGGCCTCGTTGATGTCGACGAGCTCGGTCGTGTCCTCGGACCTGCTGCTCGACAAGTTCTTGAGTTCGCGGACGATGCCGCCGATGCGCTTGATGCCGTCGAGCGCCGCGCCCAGCAGCTCTTCAGCCTCGACGTCACGTTCCGAGCGCGTGCGCGCCAGATGTTTCGTCAGCAGCTCCAGGTTGGCCATGACGTACGCCGCAGGGTTGTTCACTTCGTGCGCAACGCTGGCTGCCACTTGCCCCATCGTCGCGAGCCGCAGAGACGCCTCCAGATGGTCCTCGAGCTTTCGCATCCGCTCGCGCTCAATCGCGAAACCGATGACCCTCGGCAACAGGCGCGACCCCAGCTCATCCCTGCGAATGAACTCGTGCGAACCCGCTGAGATTGCGGACCACTCGGTGTCCGCGTGGTCCTCCCCCGTGACGACGACGATCGCGGTCCCGGGAAGCTGTTCGCGCACGGACTCCACGATGGAGGTACCCGAGACCTCGTCGAGCCTCAGGTCTGCCAGCACCACGTCGGGTGGCGAGGGCAGTGCAAGGCGAAGCGCAGCAGGCAGGCTGCGCGCGGTTTCGAGACTGAAGCCGGAGCCCAAGATGCCGAGATTGCGGCGGACCGTGAGCTCGCTGTCCGGATCGTCGCCGATCATCAAGACATGCCACTTCACCGCCTCAAGTTTATCAGGAGGCGAGTCCGGCCATGCGTTGGACGAGGGCGGCCGAGTCCGGCCCGCATCGGTACGGTGTTCCAACACGGTCGACACCGCTTCGGCCGCCGGGCCGTGTCGCATGACCCGGGGCGAAAGCTCCAGATCCCTCTGCATCTGTGCTCACTTGGGGCCTCACGGACCCCAGAACGTGAGGCCACCGGGCAAGTCGATCGCGACCGCGTCGGGTCCTCGGCGCCCCCCGCCTGGCCTCACATCCGCTGCGGAGACGGAATCCCCAGCTGCCACAGGCCCCACCGCAAGGCCTCGTTCGCTGCGGTGACCAGCAGGAGCCGACCTTGCAAGCGCGCGCCCTCCTGGTCGATGACCTTACACGCTCGGTTGGTCGAGAAACGATTCACGGCCTTGGCGAGGGTGTGAAGGTAGGTGCACAACAGCGATGGCTTGAGGTTGTCGGCCGCGTGGAAGACCGCGAGACGCAGGCCGTCGAGCGCCCCGATCAGCTCGCGTTCTTCGGGCTGTGTGAGTTCGGCGCCAGCGGCATGGAGCGCTGCCGGGTCGCTGAACAGTCCCTCGTCGAGGTGCTTGTCCGCGTGTTCGGCTTTGCGGAGGATCGAGTCCAGTCGCGCTGCGGAGTATTGAATGTACGGGCCCGTGTTTCCTTCGAGGTTCATCCACGCCTCGAGATCGAACACGATCTTCTGGTTCACGTCGCGGTTGAGCATCCCGTACTTGATCGCGCCCAGCGCGAGCGCATGGGCTGTCTCCTCGATCTCTGCATCGCTCCACTCACCGCGATACTTTCCAAGGTAAGCCTCCTGCAGATGCGCGAGCATGCGTTCCCGCAGCGCGCGGAACAAGATGACGGTGCCGTTGCGCGTGGACATGGCGCCCTCGGGGAGCTCCACCATTTCGTACGGCACGTGGTGGCTCTGCTCCGCCTGCGCGAAGCCCATCTTCTTGAGGGTGAGGAAGACGTGCTTGAAGTGATCACTCTGTCGCGTGTCGACGACGTAGATCGAGCGGTCGATCGCAAAGTCCTTGAACTTGAGGTTGGCCAGCGCCAGGTCCTTCGTCGAGTAGAGGCTGGTGCCATCCCGCTTGCGCAGCATGAAGAACGGCATGTGCTTGATCTCTTCGTTGAAGATGCCGATCGCGCCCTCGCTCTCCACGAACACCCCCTTGTCGAGGTATTCCTGGACCAACTCCAGCCCGGGCTCGTCGACCTCGCTCTCGTAGAACACGCGATCAAAGACCACCTTGGACCACGCGTAGATCTCGTCGAACTCCTCGAGGGACCACTGCCGCGTTTTCTTCCAGACCGCGGTCAACTCGGGGTCGCGGGCCTCGAGCTTGCGCAGGATGTCCGTGGTTCGTGCCTTGGCCGCGTCAAGGTTGGACTGGGCCTGCGCATCGCCACCCTTGGCGGCCTCCTTCCACGCCGAGAGCTGGTTGTTGGCATGGGCGTACAGCTCGCCAAGCCACTCGCCCTTGCCGTCGGCCGGGGGAGTTCGTTGTGCATCTGTGAGCACGTCGAGGTACCACCATAGGCACTTGGCGATGTGCGCTCCGACGTCGCCAAGGTAGTTCGCGGCGACGACCTCATGTCCGTGCGCGCGGAGCAGACGGACCAATGCGTCCCCAAGGGACACGTTGCGCATGTGACCAACGTGAAACGCCTTGTGCGTGTTCGGTTGGCTGTACTCGACCATGACCTTCTCGTCACGCGTGACGACGGGTTCACCGAGGCCACGGGCGAGGTCGGGGAGCACGGTCGCTGCCATGGCCCCGACATCGAGGACGAAGTTCAGGTACGGACCTGCGGCGCTCACGGCAGCGATGATTCCGCCGGTCGGGACCTTGTCCGCGAGCTCGACCGCGATCTTGGGCGGCGCGTTGCGCAGGGCCTTCGCGAGCCGGAAACACCCGAAGGCCAGGTCTCCCATCTGCTTGTCCGGGGGCGGCGCGAGCATGCCCGCCACGTCGTCGAGGCTGAGGGCGGCCTCGGCTGGCAGCACGGGATGGAGCACGGCGGCGACGGCCTGCGCGAGGGCGGAGGTGGACCGGCTGTGGGCTTCAGACATGAGCGGCCGCCGAGGGTAACAGCCTGTGCTACAACGATCCGGCCATGTTGCAGGTGTGGGGAATCGTTTCGTTCGTGCTGCTGTGGCTGTTCATCGGCGGGTGCGCGCTGGCCATGGGGGTCGCGATTCGCCGTCTCGAACGCGGCGTTGCCGAGCAAAAAGCGCGTCAGGGTCTGTAGCAGCCTGTTGAGAACGTCGACACGACGTCTCGCTCGCCCTTTTCGCTCCTGGCGGTGTCGCCAGAACTTGCAGTACACCGGGTACAGCGGCGTTTCGGCTCCTACCCAGGAGCGAAAATTGCTTCCCGATCCGCCGCGCCGACGTTCTCAACAGGCTGCTGGCAGCAAGCTCGCGCTCGTTGCGCAACGCTGCTGTCGAGCGCGGAGTGGGTCACCCCGTTGCGTCTCGCATCAGGTCGACCGCGACGGCCTCTGCGGCCCGGCGACCCGAGGCCATCGCGCCGTCGATCGATGCCTGGTCGAGGTGATCGCCGCAAACGTAGACGCCGCTGCCGTGGCGAACGGCTCGGCGCGGGGGCTCCAGCGCACCAACCGGCTGGGCGGGAAGGGCTTGACCGATCACGTAGTGACGCACGGGAGTCCAGGCCCGGACTTGCGCCCCAAACCAGGTCTCGGCCTGACGAAGGACCTCGCCCCGGAGGTGCTCGGGGTCTTCGCAAGGGCCCAGTGTGGTGACGCTGATCAGATGCTTGCCGGGCGGGGCGAGCTCGGGGCTGATCGCGGTGGCGACGTGAAGGTTGTTGATCGGTCCCCCCGACACCGCATCCAGGTGCAGCGCCTTGCGTGCACTCGGAGCCCGGTCGGCGGAGAAATAGAAGCACGTCACCGCGCGCCACGTGGGCACGTTGAGGCCCGGGACGAGCCGTGCGGCAGCGGTTGCTTCGGTGGCGACGACGACCGCTGATGCCTCCTGCCAGCGTCCGTCTTCGAGCCGTACCCCGTCCGAACGCACCTGCGCGACGCTGGTCTGCAGTGTGACCGCGCCAGAGGGGAGGGCGTCGGTGAGCTGCGCGGGGATCATCGCCATACCGCGGGCAGGGACGCACGCGTCGCCCACGGAGAACATGCGGAAGACGAAGCGGAAGAACCTCGCCGTCGTGTCGAGGTTTGGCTCAAGAAAGACGCCGCCGAGAAAAGGACGGAAAAACTGCTCGATGAAGCGCTCGGAGAATCCCCGCGCGCGGAGGAACTCGAGGGTGGTGCAGTCTTGGGTCGAGAAGGCGTCGTAGGCCCCGCCGCGCAGCAGGTCGCGACGCAGCCGGAGGACTTCGATCTTGTCGCGGAACGTGGCCACGCGGGCGAAGAGGGTTGCAAACACCGACGCAGGGTCGCGCAGTGGGTCACCGATGGTTTCGAAACCCCGTCCGGTCCACAACGCCGCGCCGGAGTCAAAGCTCCGCAGGTCGAGCGCCGGAAGGTCCAGGTGCTTCGCGAGCTCGGGGTACCCGGTGAGGAGGACCTGAAATCCACGGTCGAGCCGATACCCGTCAACCTCGTCCGTCTGGACCCGGCCGCCCACCGCTGCGTCCCGCTCCAGAACGCAAACCTCGATGCCCTGGGCGTGCAGCGTTCGCGCGCACGTGAGCCCCGACAATCCTGCTCCGACGATGACGACCGGCTTGCTCACCGCCCGTTCTTAGCAGAGGTACGGTCCAAGGCACTCCGATCCCGAGGGCGAGCGAACAATGGCGGCCGCTGGCGGAATGCTGCACGCAACCGCGTGACACGCGGAAGTGTGGCGGGGGGACTGCAGTGTTGCTTCTGCACCACGGTCCGCGTGGGTCCGCGTGCGGACGTCTCGCGCAACACCCTGAAATCTCGATCGGAATGGCTCATGCAGCACCGTTGGGTGTGCGTGCGTGGTGGCAACTGTTGGTGGTGGCGAGCGTGGTCCTGTTTCCGGGGCACAGCCGAGCCGGAGACCGGCTCAACGACGCCCGCAAGGAAGCGGGGACATCGGCGCCCTCGCGTTCGGGATCGAGCTCCGGGAGCGGGTCGGATTCGGACCGGCAGGATGACGACGACGATGATGAAGGGTTGCTCTCCGCGATCCTCGGGGCGGTCCTGCTCGCTGGGGCGGACGACGATGACGACGATGACCAGGGCCGCCGTATCGGGGACACCGACGGGCTCCTGGACGCGCGGCGCGGCTTCCTGCCGTATCCCTACGCCGACCGTCGCGAGGGCTACATGGTTCGCGCAGCCCCCGACGCCAAGGTCGACGCAGACACGCGACACACCGTGGTGCGGTTCGCGACCGAAGGGGCGTTCCTCTACGAAGATGTCTGGCGCAGCAGCGCCCAACTCCGCGTGATGGTCCCGCGTTTCTACGTGCAGGGGCGCTACGATTTTTTGCTTGAGGGGCCGACGCCCCGGCTGGATGGAGACGTCGAGGTCTCGGGCAAGGTTCGAGACCGGTTGCACTTCGCGACGTTTGAGCTCGGGCCTCAGCTCTCGGCTGGAGAGATGCTTGCGGTCCGGTTTGGGGTGGTGGGCAACGTCATGTTCGATGACCAGCGCTCGCTCTCCGCCGACCCGACCCGCACCCTGGGCATCGGCGCGGCGGCCGAGTTCGACCTGTACCCGATTCGTCCCTTGGTCCTCTCGGGGCGCGGCTCGGTCATGCGTCTGGGCGACTCGGTGTGGATGGAAGCCCGAGCAACGCTGGGCGTCTCGATCAACCGCGTGGAGATCTTCGCGGGCTACGACCACCGTTTGATCGGCGAGGTTCCCCTGGGCGGACCCGTCGTGGGCGCAGCGCTTCGCTTCTAAAGAACCTCAGAGGCGGAGCGTCTGGAGGCCGTCATCGTCGTCGTCGTCTTCGGTGAGATGAAGGAGGCCGACGATGTCGCCGCGCTGTACGAGCACGGGGAGGGCGAACAGGGGATTGCGGGCGGCATCGTGTTGGGCCGCGATGAGGTCGACAAAGCGGCGCAGGTTGTCTTCGTCCTGGGATCCCGTGGTGACGTAGGCATGGCCGCGGCAGGGGATTCCGACGACGAGCATCTCGGACTCCAGGAGGGTCTCGAGCTCGCGCATGAAGGCCGGCTGGAGCACCGACTCGCTCGCGTAGTACGAGCCGTGGACGTCGATGACGCACAGGGTGTCAAAATCGAGTCGGGTGAGGTCTGGCGAGAGCGCGGTGAGGCTGGAGCGTGCTGCCGCGCGCAGCTGGATGAGCCGGTCGGGATCGGGTGCGAAGAACTCAAACCGCTCGCCACGGTCGATCCCGTAGGCGACGTAGGGAAGCTCCACCGTCTCGCTCCAGCGAGTCGTGTCTCCGATCAACGGCTCGCACAGCGCCGTGCTCGCGCCAGCCCAGTGGGGTGGCTGCAGGCTCGGCAGGATGCGACCAGGCGCAGTGATCTCGGTCATGGGATGAGAGGAGTCGCGTAGGCAACGCCGGCTGACTCAGGCCGCCTCAAGTGTGATGTCGAGCGAGGTCGCGCCGCGAACCGTCACCTCGACGGTTGCCGGGAGGAAACCCGGGGCGCTGGCCTGAAGTGTGTAGCGACCGGGGCCGCTGACGAGTCGATCGAAGCGCCCGTCGTGCGCCCGAGCCGTCCATTGTTCTGCGGCCCGGAGCTGGATCTCCTTGACGTGAACAGTGGCTTGCACAGGCGTGCCGTCGGCCGTCCGCACGTGTCCTGAGATTCGCGGTCCCTCGTGCACTCGCTCAAGCAAGGTCTTCCACACCGGGCGCGTGGCTTCGACCGCGCGTCCACGGACTTCGAGCGAGGGGTTGTGGTGCGAACCCTCCACGATGTACGCGGCCGTGCCAAAGCTGTGCATCAGCCAGTCTTGGTCGCTCCCCGAGACCGGGTAGCCGTTGGCTCGGAGCTTGAGCAAGCGCCCGTTGGGCTGCTGCAGGCCCGACTCCTCCATCTGCTTGGCGATGATGAACGGTACGTTGGGGGTCGGCATTTGGGTGTCGCTGACCGTGTAGGGGACGAAGATGGCGCTGCCGACGGTGTGAAACGATATCGACGCCACGAAGTGCTGGCGGTCACCCAGCGCGGCCATCGCCCAGGACTCTGGCTCGGAGAACGGGTGCGGTCCGCGGTAGTACTTGTTGCCGACGACGCCGCTGCTGCCCGGGGTCTTGCCCCAGCCAAACGCGTAGTTTCGGTTGAGATCAATGCCCTCGAAGGGGTCGTGAAAACCGTCGAGGTCGGTGTCGCGGCCGTTCTTGCGGCCGGCGAAGCGGGACTCCTCCAGGAACATCCAGTTGCCGTCCGGGTTGACCATCGGCACGATCCAGATCTCCATGTCGTCCACCCACTGGGTGACGTCTCGCTCGCGGCCGTAGTTTTCCAGGATCTGCGCTGCGGCGTCGAGGGGAAACTCGACCGAGAGCAGCTCGCTGGCGTGGTGTGAGCCATTGAGTAAGACGCTGGGCTCGGACTCGTGCACGGTGGGATTGTCGGAGATCTTCAGACCCCAGATCGGGCGTCCCTGGTGGCTGCGGCCCAGCTCGACCAGGGTACTGATGTCCGCGTACTTCTCCTGATAGCCGCGCAGAATCGCCTCGAGCATGTCGACGTTCTTGTAGCTCAGGTCGAGCCTGAACCCGCGCCGTGTCGACACCGGAGCCTTCGCGGCCTGGGCCTGGTAGTCGGGATCGAAGGTCTTCCACGGGACGTTCGAGTCGGCCGCGAGCACGTCGATGCCCGCTCGCTTGATGCGTTCGAAGCCAACGGTGTCGGTGAAGACAACCGCCTGCTGGGTGCCATCTTCGCGCGTGTTTCGGGTCCTGACCCCGCTGCGCAAGTCACCGGGGAGCTCGCGCACCGAGTCGGCGGGGATGAACACGAAGCGGGTGTTGCCGAACGGCGTCGTCCCAGGATCCGCGTCGAGGCCGTAGCGCTTGATGGCCCCGTATCGACCCGAGCCTTTGGGCTTGGGTGCCGGGGCTCGCATGTCCATCGCGGACAGAAGACCAAAACGCATCGCCTCGGCATTCTTGCCCGCACGAAATCCAACCCGGCCGCCCGCGTAGGTGGTCTCGTGAAGCGCGAGTGAGCCCAGGCGGTCGAGGGAGTCCCCGTCGTAGACGGTTGCGATGATCTGCGGGCCCACGAGATAGATGACGACCTCGATGCTGGAGGCTCGTTGCAGGCGAGGGATCTCGACCGGGGGCCCCACCGGGAGCACCGTGCCCTTGTCCCAACGCATCAGGCGAGCGCTGTCGGTGTCGAACGCGAGCTCGTATCCAGACAGCTCGCGCAGGTCGATGCCGGCCTGGGCTCGAAAGATGACCGAGCCATCGCTGCGCTTGCCCGGGCTCAGCCGGGCGCGAACCAGGCCGTCCGCAACGTCCAAGACGCCCTTCTTGACCAGCCAGAACCGGTTTCCGGTGCCAGGATCGGCGCCGAGATCGAGCTGTCCGTCGTGCTCGGTCCACGGCCCCAAGATGTCGGCGTCACCCGCCACGGGGCTCTGTTTGGGCCGTGCCCGGCCATGCAAGATGCCCTCGCGGTCCGGGTCGAAGTCGGGGAAGCCGGACGCCGTTGCGACACCCATCCACAACAGGCAGAGCACCGCGCTCAGGGCCGCGAGGAGTCGGGGGACACGCATGGCCTGGTGATCATGACACGGAACCTCGTGCACGCCGATGAACCGGCGCGCATTCGTGGGTCACTTTTGTCCGGCCGGAAACCCGAGCAGCGTGACGTCGCCGTGGTGGCCCGGGATGCGGTCCTCAAGCAGCTTGGGGATGCTGTCGTAGCCCGGGCGCGCGATCCGTTTCTGGTGGAAGGGGCCCCATGACACGCTGTGGTGCCAGTGCCCGGTCTGCTTGAACCCGCCGGTGGAGTTGGTCTGCAACACGACGCTTGTCGCGTCCATCGGCAAGCCGAGCACGTTGGCCCGGTACGCGTCTGTGATCATACCGCCCCACGATGAGGGGGCGTTCGACGTGTAGTAGATGCGCACGGGAACGCCGAGCTGCCTGGCCGCGGCGCCGACCTTCGCGAGCGCCCCGTCCTCTCGCAGCAGATCGCCTCCGACAACGCGCAGTCGCCCTTGCTGCACCAGGCTGCGGATGTACGCGTAGTTGTCGTCGTGGGCCAACCACCCATAGGTTCCCGCTTTGGGATCGGCCTTGCGCTTCTCTTGGTAGTAGGGCGCGAGCTTGTCTGCGGTGGCCATGAACCCGGCCCGCTGTCGCTTCCGCATCGTGTCGTCGCTGAACGCGGCATCGATGACTTCGAGGGCCTTGCTGCGGCCTGCGGGCGCGAAGAAGGCGACGAAGTCATCGGCATGCTCCGCCGCGGCGATCAACGCGAACACCCGCTGGTGGTCGTTCACGACCCGAGGATCGTAGTCCATCACCCAGGCCCACTGCGAGCGCGCGGCCGCGATGGTGCTGTAGTTCTGGTCCGAACCGATCCCCACGTACGCGCCGCCGAGGTTCTCCACGTAGTCATTCCAAAGGTACGAGCGCGGCTCGTTGGTCATGATGTAGGGGAACGGATCCCGGCACGTCGTCTCGGACCGCCCCCCCTGTGACTGGGCCTCGCCCCATGTCTCGCGGACCTTGGCGTCGCAGATTCGCTTGTCTTGGATCGGGTCATCCTCGACGGACGCGACGATCTTCATCGCGGCCTCGGAGGGCGCCGCGAGCGGGGCGGGCGTCGCTCGGGTTGCGGTCAGTTGCGCGGGCGGATACGTGGTGAGGTAGGGGTTCTCGCTCACGCAGCGCATGCCCAGCCGGTGGCTTCCGGTGTTGAGTTTCTCCAGCCGTCGATGCGAGCCGCGGGTCCGATGCCGGGGCCAGTACCAGCTTCCGCCGCGAAGGATTCGTTCACCCTCGCAGGGAAAGGCACCGTCACAGGGGCCCAGAGGGTCGAGTCCGTTGCACGCATCTGCGCAGGCTTCGACGCTCTCGATGCCGGCGCTCGCGGTCCACTCGTAGCCGTTGCCGGCCATCTCGTGCAGCCCGTAGTGCCCCGCTGGAAACGAGCCCACGGGTTTGGTCGCGTGTGCGTCACAGTCCCATCGGTTGGTTTTGCCTGGGTAGGGCTTGCAGCCGTGCGGCGCACACTCGCGATACACCGCTTGTTCGCAGGTCGGCGCTTCGTCGCCCCAGGGGTACAGCGCACCGTCGGGTCCGCGCGCGGCCTTCTCCCACTCCCACTCGGTCGGCAGGCGTTTGCCCGCCCACGCGCAGTAGCTTCGGGCGCGATGCCAGTCCATCGGCATCGCCGGCTGATCGTCGGCGACGAAGGGCTTCATGATGTTCTGCGTGCGATTGATGCGGACCTTGCACGCGCCGGCCTCGTGACACGCGTCGTACTGCGCGTTGGTCACCTCGTAGCGGTCGGTGTAGTAGGTGCTCAGGATGAGCTCACGCTGCGGCGCTTCTTCGGGGAGGCCGTCGTCATACCCAACGATCGCGGGACCGCCGGGGATGCACACCATGTCGGGCGCGGCGGGAACACACGGGTCGAAGGCAAAGGACAGCACCGCGGCAGCGCCGGCCTTGTTCACGGCCGCAGCCGCCTCGAGCAGCGTCTGTGCCGTCGCGGTATCGAGCAGGTCGATCGAAACCGTGGGTCCCGCGGCCGCAAGGGCGCCCGAGAGTGCCGCGAGTGTGTCGTGCTCGTTGATCCGGGCGTCGTCGCGGTACAGGGCCCAGCCAGACCCGCGGGCGCGCAGGACGACCGATGCGTCCTGCGTCGTCGGCCTGCCCAAGACGGCCGACGACTCGCCGATGTTGAGCTGGGCGTCGGTTCCAGCCGGGACGGCGCTGGCCCAGACCTGCCGGACCGCACCCACGGTGCTGCTCGTTTCGACCCTGAGGATTCGTTCACCTGCGCCCTCGAAGGCGGTCGCGAGCTCGGGGTGGTCGTACACCGCTCGGTAGGACTCGTCGACGCGACCCGGTGCCTCCGCGGGTCGTAAGGATCCGAGCGACCGGTCCGCGCGAAGCTCGTTGCCCGCGAGCACGAGCGTGCGCGGGGCTGCCTCGGCGACCTCAGCTGGACTCGCTGCCGGGGACGGGGACGGGCCGCTGGGGGCAACCGGTTCAGGCTCGACCGCAGGCCGAGGCGAGGGTTCTTGGCAGGCGGCAGCGAGGACGCAGAGCAGCAGCGAGGCGCGACGCATCGCGCGTCGATACCACGCACGAGCGTTTCGTTACTCGAACTTGGAGAAATCCGGGGCCCGCTTTTGGAAGAACGCCTGCATGGCCTCCGCCGCTTCGGGGGATCGAAGCCGGGCCAGGAACAAGTCGCCTTCGCGCTGCATCGCCGCGTGCAGCATGTCGTTGTGCGCCTGGCTGATCAGGGATTTGGTCAGACGAACCGACTCCGGTGGCAGGCTGGCGATCTTCAGCGCCACGGTTCGCACGCGCTCATCCAGCGCCTCGGGGGGGAGGACCTCGTTGACCAGCCCGATGTCCAGCGCGGTCGCAGCGTCGAACGCTTCTCCGAGCAGCAGAAGTTCGGTGGCCTTGACCCGCCCGGCGAGTCGCGGCAGGAGGTAGCTGGACCCAGCTTCGGGGCAGAGCCCCAGCGGGACGAACGGCAGCTTGAACTTTGATCGGTCGGAGCAGTAGACGAGGTCGCAGTGCAGCAGCAACGTGGTGCCGATGCCGACGGCCGCGCCATTGACCGCGGCGATCAGTGGCTTGCGCAGCCCCGGGAGTAGGGCGAGCACCCGGCCGACCGGGGAGTCCATGGTGCTCGGCGGGTCCTTCATGAAGTCGCCGAGGTCGTTCCCGGCGGTGAACGCTCCGCCCTCGCCTCGCAGCACGACGGCTCGCACCTCGGAGGCTTGCTCGGCGTCCTTGAGCCGACCGCACAGCTCGTCGTACATCGCCATGCTCAGCGCGTTCTTCTTCTCGGGCCGGTTGAAGCTCAGGGTGAGAACCTGCTCGGACAGCACGTGGGTGAGCGCTTCAGACATCGGCCGTCAGGCTACCTGGGTTTCGACCTGCAAAAGCCCTGGACCGCCCTGCGCGCGCGTTTGGGCGGGTTCGCACGCACGTAGTGAACCATCGGGACCGACCGCGGTAGAGTCGCGGGAGTGACGCAAGGCGCCGAGTCCTCCGCATTGAAGCCCCCCATCGTCGTGGAGACCCCGCCGGGTGGGTTCGACCGACCCGGTATGCGGACGCTGGTGAAGGACGCGGGGCTGGCGAAGGTCATGCACGCGTATGTGCGCGCGCCTTTTGGTCACACGGTGAGGACGCTGGGCGCACTTGAAGCCGCCGCCGAGTCCTGCGACCTGGCACTCGCCGTCGGTGAAGCGATGCATGCGGCGCTGCTTGAGGACATCGCGCGCAGTGGGAGCCTGGCGATCCCCGAACCCACCCTCGACCAGCGCTTGTTCATCGGCGCGTTTGCGCTGACCGCCCTCGCCGACGAGTTGTGCCCGCGCCTGGCTGAGATCGCACCCGTGCCCGACCCGACCTCGGACCTCGAAGCCGCGGGCCTGGAGACCCTGCTGGAGAATCCGCCGCGAGCGCTGCTGGAGCGGGTCTTGAAGATGGCCGCGCGGTACGTCGAGGTCCAGCAAGAGCGTCATTCAGGTGCCGGGGGGTCCGAGCTTCTTGAGCGCGAAGGCTGGGTGGTGACGACGGTGCACGCGTTCATCGTTCAGCTTCGCGGCGCGGTGGAGCGGCTCACCCACGGTGGTCGGCTGCGTCCGTTCGGTGTCGCGTTGGCCCAGCGCAAGGTCATCGTGGGCAAACGGCGCTACGAGGGGTTCCGTGCTCGCCGGGTCGCGGACCCGGTCACGGACCTCAAACCGGTCGCCATCGAGGACATCGTGGGCAACACCGACTACGTGGCGGCCGCGCTCAAGCTGGCCCGCGATGTGGCGGCCTACGACCTGGAGGCGGGGCGCAGCGCCAAACGCATCAACCCGGTGCTGTTCGCCTTGGGCCGACCGGGCTGCGGCAAGACGATCACCGCCCACGCGATCGGCAACTACTTCCTCGAGTACTGTCGGCAGCGCGACATTCCGGCCCGCTTTCGGGTCATCCGCCGAACGGACTGGGCAAGCTCGTACCAAAACGCCAGCGCCTCCTCGCTCATCAAGATCTTCAAGGAGGAGGTCTACGGCTTCGAGGGTGTATGCGGCGTGTACTGGGCCGACATCGACACCGCGTTCGCCAGCCGCAGCAGCGGGGACCTGCGCATGGAGGAGAAGAACAACCTGGGCGCGGTGTTCGGCATCTTCGATGGCACGCTCATCCCCAAGGACGGGAAGTGGTTCATGATGTGCGACGCCAACTTCATGCAGATGGATGAGGCGACCACCTCGCGTATCGCTCAGAACCCCTTTCGTGTCAGCGGGCCGAGCACCGCGCAGGAGTACGTGCGGCTGCTGCGGGATGTCTTGTTGCGCGAAGAGGCCGCCAACATCACGGCAAGCCCGCAGGAGTGGCTCGAGATCGGGGCGCAGTGTGTGCAGGCCGACCTCTCCGGACGCGCGGTCGAGTCCGTGTCGGGGAACGTGCGCGCAGCCATCCAAGACTTCGAGTATCCGGACCGCTACTTCTCTGCGGACTTCGAGACGCGCCAACGACTCCTCGCGGAGCTGTCCGTGAAGGTGGATGCTGCAGCGGTCCTCGGGGAGGTTCGCGACTACATCGAGTTCCAGAAAGGGGCCGAGGAGTCGGCGGCTGCGAACCGCTTCGAGCAAGAGGTCTCGCAGATGGTCGAGCGGCTCAACGCTGGGCGGGCGGCCGCCGAACGCCTGGCCGCGTCGGAATCGGCCGCGGATTGATCGCGCGCTGCGCTGCGTGTCATGATCGACGTATGGAGGCCGGGACGCTTGAGGGGATACCGCCGTCGGCTGCGAGTACGTTTGAGCGGTTGCTCCGAGTTGCCGCTCGCGACCCCGCCGTGCTGCGTCGTTCGGTCGAGCGCTACCTGGAAACGATCATCGAGGCCGCGCAGACTCGCGCGCACCTCGACACGAAGCTCGCGGCCGCGATCGCGACAAGCTGCCACGCATTGATCGACGCGCTCCCGGCCGAGTCCGCAGAGAACCGCCGCCGAATCGTCGCGGCCGTCGAGTACTTCTTGCTCCCGCGCGACGGCGAAGACGACCTCGCTTACATCGACGGTCTTGATGATGATGCGATGGTGGTCAGCGCCGTCGCGATGGTGCTGGGTCGTCCCGAACTGTGCGTCCCTGTGCCCGTGCGCTGAACCCCTTTCGCCCGTGTCCGCCCCTCTCAAGCCAGGTGATCGCTACGAAGACTTCCAGCTGCGCAAGCTGCTTGGAGTCGGCACGTTTGCGTGGGTCTACGAAGCGACCTCCAGCAAGTTCCGAGATCCGGTTGCACTGAAGATCTCGCGCGCCCCGGTCACTGACGAAGGCACCGCGTTGCGAGCGCTGCGAGAGATTCGGATCCTCAGCTCGCTTTCCAATGCGCACGTCGTGCATGTCTACGACCACGGCCTTGGGCAGGATGAGCGATGGTTTCTCGTGATGGAGTTGTTGCAGGGCCGAGACCTCGGCGCGCACCATGACTTCGACAACCCGCTTCCCGCCGACGAGGCGGTCCGCATCATTTACCAGGCTTGTTTGGGTCTCGACGAGGCGCACCGCAGCGGGGTCGTTCATCGCGACGTGAAGCCCGGCAACCTTTGGGTGCAAGAGGACGGCAACGTGAAGGTGCTGGACTTCGGCTTGGCCCGGTCCTGGGAGGGCGATTCCATCATGGCCGCCAATGCCACGCAGAGCCACATGCTGGTCGGGACGCCGCATTATGCTCAGCCCGAGCAGGTGCGCCACGGAAAGCTGTCTCCGGCCAGCGATGTCTACAGCCTCGCGTTTGTCCTCTACGAACTCCTGACCGGGTGCACGCCGCTGTGGGCAGGGCGTTCGGTCACCGCGATTCGGCAGGAGCTTGAGGGACAACCGCTGCTCTGGCTCGGGGCGCACACCGAGCGCCCGGCCGTTGATCTGGCCCACTACCCGCAGGGACGTGCCTTGCCGGACGAGCTGCGCGCGTTGATGGCCGCGTGTCTGCACAAAGACCCCACCAAGCGGCCGGCCACCGCCGGAGAGTTCGCGAACCGCCTCGCGTGGGCGCTGCCGCCCGAGTCTGGTGGCGTTCGAGGAGCGCGCGGCGTCGTGCTGCAGGAGCAACGTGGGGGCTCACCATTTCCCAAACGACATCTGCTGGGCCCTGGGTTGCATCGCATCGGCCTGGGGTCGTGTTGCGACGTGGAGCTGGATGCCGATGCGGTGGGTTGGATCTTCGCGGCGCTGCGTTGGACCGGCGGGGAATCCATGCCAACCCTGGAGCCTCGACGCAACGACGGCTTCGTGCGCGTGGATGGAAAGCCCATCACCAGCCCGGTACGACTTCGCCCCGGCGCGACGCTGAGCTTTGGGGAGTGGACGCTGTCGTGCCAGGGCGTCGCGTGAGGCCGGAGCCGAACCCCTACGCGCGGGACGCCTCCACCAACAGTCGGTGGAAATGGTGCACGCCACGCTCGTGCTGCGGCGCGTATCGACCGGCCTGATAGGCCCGGCTTTGCACGCCGCGCGCACAGGCTTCGACGACGGCTTCGTCCTCGTGCTCGACCTGGTCGAGCCCCGCACCCACCCCAGTCCCCGCGCGTGCGGCATCCCAGACATAGCGGCGGTAGACCACCTTGGTGTGGTGCGGACCCTGGGGGAGCACGATGTTGAGCGAGAGCCCCCAGGGATACACATTGATCATCGTGCCGGGGAACAGCCAGATGTAATACGCCGCAACGCGGAGCCCGTGGTCGGGATGCGACTTCGGCGGCTCGAACGCGAGCTCGCCGGGTTTGGCAGAGGCGACCTGTATCGATCCGTGGCCGAACAGATCGGTCCGGTACAGGCTCCAGTCGAGGGCCGCGTTGAGTCCTGGGTGCACGTAGGGGATGTGGAAGCCCTCAAGGTAGTTGTCGCAATACAGCGCCCAGTTGGCGTTCATCTCGTAGTGCGGGCTGCCCGGAGCATCGAAGCTCATCGTGTCCGGGACGAGCGCGTCGATGCGGCTGCGTACCGGGCCGAAGAACGTCTCAAACGAGGCGCTCGGGTCGAGGCTTGCAAAGAGGAGCTCTCTCCAGCGATGAACGGACGCGGCGCGCAGGTCATCCTGGGACTCGGGGAAGTTTGGGCAGTTCTCGAACCCAGGCGCGGATATGAGGGCACCGTCGAGCGCAAAGCGCCGGCCGTGGTAGCCGCAGCGAATCGCCTTCGCCGTGCAGGGCCGATCGAGCAGGACGAATCCTCGGTGGGTGCAGACGTTGGACAGACATCGCAGCGCATCCCCGTCGTGGGTCAGAAGCAGCGGCTCGTCCAGAGCGCCGGGCAGAAAGGTCCAGGGCACCTGCTGGTCTGCCTGCGATGGCACGCTGTCCAGTGGGTACAGGTGCCACGTCCGCGGAAAGACCCGTTCCTGCAGGCGCGAGAACCAACCGTCGTCGCCGTAGAGCCAACCCGGAAGCGTGCGCGCCCGTTCGATCTGCGGGTCGATGTTCAGCGCGTCGAGGTCGCGGAGCATGGATACGACGTACCACGCGTCCTTGGCGTGATGCTGTCAGCCGTGACCCGAACCGACCCAGCGTTCGTATCGCGGGTCGCCTCGTGCTCAGCGCGGGTCGGTCTCGTTGGGAAGGGGCTGGGCGAGAAGCAGCTCCATGACCTCGTCCGAGAGCGGGGTGACCGAGCCGGCGAACTTCCCCTCCGGCGGCGGTAGCAGGCGAAGCGGGTACCTCAGCCGGTAGATCTGGCGGTCCGCGACTCCAGCCGGAGCATCCAGGCGCCACGCAGCCTCAGTCAGGCAGGGATCGAGCTTGGCATCCTTGCGGTCGAGGTCGCGCTCGGCCACGTGGGCCATCAGGACTTCGCCTTTGCCGACCTCAATCTCAAGGACGACCCGCCCGGCCAGCTCGGGGTCGCGTGTCAGCGCATCGTTGTAGCAGGCCCGCGCGCGGGGAAGGACGCGCGTGGTGAGGTAGTGGCGGAACACCTTTTGGTCGAGAAAGCCGCGCTTCTGGTTGCGGCCGAAACGTCCGGCTTGAGCGATGCTCGCCCTCGCTTCGCGGTCCGAGCGCGCGGTGTACCAAGGCGGCGCTGAGAATCCCTCCCGCACGGCTTCGTCGAGCGGGGACGTCGTTGTGGCGACGAAGGCTTCAGCCGGATGGGTGGTCTCGGTGGGCTTGATGCTTCGCGAGACCTGCTTGGGCCCGAGGGTCCCGGTCACGCGAATCGACTTGGGCGCATCCTCGATGTATCGGCCACGCAGCATCACGAAGCTTCCTGCGACCAGTCCCTCTGGGACAGGGTCGTCGAGTGTCACTCCAGAGGGCAGCTCGACGGCCAGGTTGCCCAGCACCCGGGGGGTCGCCAGCAAGTCGCGGGCGCGGGGGCCGTGAAGCTGTGCGATGCTCGCCAGGGATATGCGTGCTCCCATCGTTGCCGCGACCCGGGCGGCGGGGTGCGTCGGATGTAGGCCCCCGCGCTGAAGCATGGGCTCGTCCACAACGAAGACGACGTCTGGCCGATCCTTGCGACCACCCAACGACACCTCGAACTCTCGAGCCACGTCCTCGGGCGAGATGCTGGAGGGGAACATTCCGTCGGTCGCGACGACGATGAGCGTTCGGCCGCGGCCGTCTCGGGAGAGGCGCGCGGCCTCGGCCATGGCCTTCTGCAGGTCGGTGCCGTGGCTCCGTGGGATCGCCGCGAGGGCGTCGTGCAGCGCGACCCGGTCCTTGGGATCTCCGGCACGGGGGAAGGCGCTGCGCTCGGAGAACAGCGGAGTGACGGTGCGGCTGAAGGCGATCGCGTCGAACGTCGTGCCGGAGGGCAGGGTGTCGAGCAGCCCGTTGGCCATCGCCAACACGTCGCGGTCGTGGGCGCCAGCCGTGCTCTTGGAGCGATCCACGACGAAGAGCACGTGCTTGGGTTCGGGTGCGGCGTCCTTGCCAAGCCGGAGGTACATGCGGACCGTGCCGTCGTCGAAGCCGGGGGCGGAAGCTTCCGTCTCCACGTTCACCTCGAGAGCCTCTGCCGAGCGAAGCCGCGATGGCCAGGAGACGGTGACGGTGTCGGCGGGGCGGCTCGACAGGAACGGGCGCGCGTCGCTGCGTTCCTCATCGACAGTGAAGGTCTCCCCGGGCTGGAGTCCTCGCACCAGCACCCGGCGTTCGGGAGCCAAGGACAGGGAAGCAACCCCGCGCGCTGGAAGGTCGAGTTCCCAGTTGTCCCCCCGCAGTCGGGGGTAGACGCGGACGGAGATCTCGACTTGGAGGGTCTGGTCGGACTGCAGTCCGTATGCCACGAGCTCGGCCCCGGGGTTGTCCGCTCGATTGTGCGGGCTGAGGCGACGGACGAACACGCTTCCGGGCGGTCGCCGGGATCGATCGCTGGCCACGCTCGTGCCCGCCCCGTCGTGCCAGGCGCCGTCTTTCATGACCTTCACCCCCTCGATCCCAGAGGCGAAGGGCAGGCCGATCGTGTGCACCACGTCGCGGACCGACAAGCTGCTGTTGTGCAGGGCGGTGCGCAGCTTGAGCGTGGCCGAGTAGCCGTCGCTCGCCTCGACGATGGCTTCGAACGAGAGCTCATCCACCGCGATGTAGCCGCGTTCGCCCTCGTGTTGCTCGGCCTGCAGCTTGTCGGCGCGAGCGTCTGGAGCAGCGAGCAGCGCCCAGACCCCCAAGCTCAGTGCCGCCCATCCTCTGCCCCAACTCCGGCCCACGATTCGTAGCCTAGCAGGCCGTCGCGGTCCAAGCCGGCGCGGGGCGGGATTGGGACGGTTGGCGGCGCTGTCGCGGACCCGAGGCACGAGGAGTAGGACGCCGGTGTCCCAGAAAAGTTCCCAAGCCGGCGTTCGTCACGCCGCCCGGACCTTCTCAACGAGCGCGAGCGCCGGGCTTGGTGCAGACGACGGTTTGCGATTCGCTGGCCGCGTCCAGGGCTCGGCCGCGGAAGTCGCCCTCATGCCGCACCATCTCGAAGCCCGCGGTGGCGGTGAGCGCTCGAATCTCCTCGGGATAGATCTGGCGATGGGCCAGCCGCACGAGGCGCTTGGGTTTGGGCGGCGGCTGGAACCGTCGACCCTTGGGTGGCGGCTCGTCGTAGTACAGGCAGATGTGGCAGATCTGCGTCGCGTGCTCGTAGCGATGGTCGGTCGAGTAGATCTCGACCTCGCCGGTCTCGGGGTGCGTGAAGCGAGTCGCCGCGTGCCGCTTGTCCGCGTCCCACATCAGCCACTCGATGTCGGGGAGCTGAACGTCAAAGGCGAACGTGCCGCCGGGGCCGAGCACGCGGAACGCCTCCTCAAAACACGCCAGCAGGTCACGCCAGGTGTACAGGTGCATCAGGGCGTTGAACGGCGCAATGACGAGCTCGACCGAGCCGTCGCGCAGCGGGAGCGCCCGCATGTCGGCTTCGTGGACCGTGATGTGCGCCGCGCAGTCGGCTTCGGCGGCCCGGGCCCGAAGCCCCTCGAGCATGGAGGGCATCAAGTCGATCGCGTTGACATGGTGACCGTCGCCCGCCAAGGGGCAGCTGATTCGGCCGGTTCCGGCGCCGAGTTCTGCGATGTGCCCTGCGTCACCCAGAACCTCGCGCGCGAGCTTGCGATACCAACGGATGTCGTCGAGGCGGTCGCCGTACTCGAAGTCGTACAGCGCCGCGTCGGTGTAGTGGTCGGTGGTGCCGCGCTGCAGCAGGCGTTCGAGCGCTGCCTCGCGTTTGTCAGCCCGGGTGGTCATCCCTTGTTGGGCCGCGGACGCCGCTCGTCTCCGCCGCTTCGTGGTTTGCGGCGCTTGCGTCCGCCGCGTCGGCGTCGGCGTCGGTTGTCATCGGGCTGCTCTCCCGAGTTGGCCTCCGGTTCCGCGGACGCCATGCGTTTCCAACGCCCGAGTTCGTTCGTGCCGTCGCCCGTGGCTTGGACGGAGATTCCCAGGAAGATGAGCGCGTCGTGAAAGTAGTCGCGATCGGAAAGGTCGGAGCGGCGCTTGCCGCTGGGCGCGAGCATGCGGCGGGTCGCCATCAAGATCTGACGTGCCATCTCGCGGTCCCGCCGGGCGATGCCCAGGGCGCTGCCCGCGGGGGCCATAAGCTGCTCGATGCGGCGGTCGAGTTGCTGGCGGGACTGAATGTCCTCGTCGACGACGAGCAGCGGAGCGAACAGCACCGCGAGCAACACCCCGTTGACCGGGACGTGGCCGGTCCCGCGGATCGTCATGTCGAGCGCATCGAGGTAGCGCCACAGCAGACGGGCGGGCGTGTTCTCTTCGCCGGGCGCGAGGTCGTCCTCTGCGGCGATCATCGCGTCGTACAGCGCCCCCCGGGCGTCATGCGTCGTCGGCCCGAACAGCTTCACGTACGAGGGCAGGATGCCCTTGAGCAGCTCGGTCTCGAGCAGCAGCTCGAAGCTACGGCGCGCCGAACCGCCGCGCAGAAGCTTGTAGACCTCCTCGAGCAGTCGCGCGCGCGAGCACTTCTCGATATCTGGCGCGACGTCGAGCAAGGCTCGCCACGTCTCAAGCTCGAAGTCGAAGTCGAGTCTGGCGGCAAACTTCACCGCGCGAATCATGCGGACCGGGTCTTCGCGGAAACGAACCTCGGGCTCGCCGATGGTGCGAATGAGACCTTCGTCCAAGTCGCGCATCCCATCGACGAAGTCGACGACGTTGCGCGCGTCGACGTCGAAGAACAAACCGTTGACCGTGAAGTCGCGACGCCTCGCGTCGTCCTCGACGCTGCCCCACTCGTTGTCGGTGCGGATGAGCAAGTCGTCGCCTTCAGCTTCCCGTGGCGGGCTGCGGAACGTGCTGGTCTCGATGATCTTCGGACCGAAGAACACGTGCGCGAGCTTGAAGCGTCGGCCGATGACTCGGCTGTTGCGGAAAAGTCGGCGGATGGACTCGGGAGTGGCGCTGGTCGCCACATCAAAGTCCTTGGGCTGTCGACCTAGGTAGATGTCTCGAACGCAGCCACCGACGAGGTAAGCTTCGTGGCCGGCGCCGAGCAGTCGACGAACCACCTTGAGGGCATCCGTGTCGACTCGGTGCAGGAACCCATCGAATCCTTGTCTGGCCGCTGCCTGGCTATCGGGCATATCGCGAGGTCCGTCTACCACAAGCGGGGGACCGGTGGAAAGACGCGTGATTTCAGGAACCTATCCTTTCGTGGCTCGGATCGGGTTTGCGTCGGGGTTGCAAGCTGCTAACTTAATGTTCAGTACACTGAACATGGGTAGCGCTTTCGACCAGGGCCTCGTGCCGCTCTCTTTGTGTGTCGTCCGTGGGTTCGAAACCTGCGACGGCCAGGGAGTCGTCGTTGGCCTGCGCCGCGCAACATCCCGTGATTCAGGCTCTTTTTCGCGGTCGAGCGCCGGATCTGCGCGGGTCGAAGAGGGCTCGGCGGCCCGTGGACTCGCGGCGTTGCTCGCCGAGCGTGAGGCCGAGGGGCACCGCGATGTGGCGGTGATTCTCGAGCTCCACGGTGCGGGTGATCTCCACTGGGTGGCCGAGGCGATCTCCTGGTTGGCCGGTCATGGGCGACGCGCGGTCGTCCGCACGGGCCGCGTTCTGCCGCGGGCTGCGGTCGAGGCCGCACGGGATGCGGGGGCCGTCGTGCAGCTTCGGGTCGCGAGCTTCGACCCTCGAATCCAGGCGGCGTTGCTGGGTCCCGAGGCCGACACCGCGGCGCGCCTTCTTCTGAGCGCCCAACATCTGCGGGCACAGTCGGTTCGGGTTGGCGTCTTGCTCGCGCCATTGATGCCCGTCGTTCACCGCGACGAGGAGCTCGAATCACTCACGCGCCACGTCAGTGCGGCCGATGTTCACGACATGGCGTTCGCGGTGGGTGGCTGGTCCCCGGCGCGGCACCGCGTGCTCGCAGCGCTGCTGCCGGCGGGTGGCGCCACCGCACTCGCTCGGGCCTTCGGGGTGTTCGATCCGGAGAACGCGCGGGGAAAGCTTCGCCTCGGTGTCCGGGACGCGATGCTGCTCGAACGCCAAGCTCGGCGCATTGCGGAGCACGCCGGGCTTCAGGTTGGGGGCTGTGGCTGCGATGCGCAGTGCAACCAGGCATGCGGGCCGGTCGAGCCGTTTCGCTCGCTGCTGGCTCCGGATCTGTTCGGAGCGTTCGACTCGCCCGCAGCACTTGCCGACGTGGGCTGAGCGGGGCCGCGGACAGCCGCGGCCAGGTCGCGGTCATCAGGTCGTCACGTCAGGGCGTCGGCCCGGCGGGTTCAGGTGGCGCCGTCGGTCTCGTCGTCGCGGTCGAGTTCGTTGGTCGTGTCGATGCAGGCCATGCCGCCGACCGCGATGGCCATACCGAACAGGACGAACAGGGCAAGGTACTTTCGAGTAGTGCGGTTCATGGGACTACGGACGTTAGGGTCGGTCGGATTGAAGCCGGCGGGCGGCGTGGATGCGCCGCTGGAGCGCGTGCGCCGTGCCGGTGGGTGCCTCGTCGAGCACGGCGGTCGCCGCGTTCCACTGCTGTGAGGCCGCGGCAGTGTGGCCGAGATCGAGCTGGAGTTCTACCCCTGCCATCACCACGTCCCAACGCTCCGGGTGCAGATCGCTTGCACGTGCGTAGTCCAGCGCCGCGCCGTCCGCCTGGCCAAGCCGGTGACGCAGCCTCCCGGACACCGCGAACACCTCCGCGACGTACGGTGCTTCGCGTCTCGCGCGCTCAAGCGCTGCGAAGGCGCGCTGAACCCGCTGCTCATAGGGAAGACCAGGAAGGTCCAGCGCGGTCGAAGCCAAGGCCAGCCGGGCCCGTTCGGGGCGGGTGGACATACGCTCCAGCGCGCGCTCAAACGACGCGTGAGAGCGGGTCCAATCGCGCTCAACGGCAGCGAGCCTCGCCTCACACAGATGGGGCAGTGGGCTGGCCGGGTCGTAGTGCAGGGCCATCGCGCAGTGCGTGCGCGCCCGCACGAGCAGGAGCGGGCGGTCGAGGGGATCGGGCTGGTCCCGTAGACTCGCCACCAGGAGCTCTCCCACGATCGCGTGCCCGCGAGCGGAGTGGGGTGCACGGCGCAGCGCGATCTGCCACAGCCGGCTGTCGGAACGATACGCCGCCGATACGCCCTGAGCGACCGAACCCTGCAGCACCACCATCGCGACCCAAGGCACCAACGCGTGAAGCCCCCAGCGGCGATGCAGCCACGCTCCGGCATGCAGCAGCGCGGCGGACATGCCGACGCACAGCGGCGCGCTGCTGAGGTAGACAAATCGGTCTGCCCGCATGTTGGGCATGGGGGCGAGGTTGCTCGTTGGAGCGGCGAGGATGAACGCGGCCAGGATGACCCAGGCCACCAACGGCGCGCGACGTCCACGGGCGGCGGTGACCGCAACCGCGAGCAAACCGACGAACGCCAGGACGCCGCAGACGGTCTCCGGATCGGTCCAGGTCGCGCCGTAGTCGACATACTCCGGACTCAGACCTCGCGGGAGCCACAGCTGTTGCAGGTAGCCCAGATGGATCTGCACGCTGGCGGCAAGCACCGGACCCAAGCCGACCCTATGGGCAAACACGCGCTCGCTGGCACCGTAGGGATCCAGTCCATCGAGCACCAGAGACCGAAACGCGAGCACCGAAGCCACGCCGGCGATCAACACTGCCGTCGGAACTCGCAGTTGCTTTCGTGCCTCGGATATGCCCCAAGGGGACAGGAGCTTTAGGGCGAGCCAAACCAGCGGAAGTCCGGCGGCGCTCAGCTTGGCTCCGCATGCCAACGCCATCAAGAGACCGGCGCCGACGAGGCGTGGCCAAGCGGGGCTGCGGACGTGGGCGCTCGCGAGGAGAACGGCGCCCAAGCCCAGCGCTGCGGCGAGCAGATCTTCGCGGTACGAGACGACCGCGACGGCCTCGCCGTGGATCGCAAGGACGCCGAACAGCGTGGTTGCGGTGACCACGACACGGCGGGGCGCACCCTCGCGCGCGAGCCACAAACCGAAGAGTCCCGTGACAAGCACGTGCAGGAGCACCGATGTGAGGTGGTGCGCGGCGGGCGAGAGGCCGAGCAGCGCGTAGCTCAGGGCGTCGAAGACGACGAGCGTGGGACGGAACGCATCGGGCACGCCGGCCGCAGCGGCCTCGCGACCGAGCAGCATGGGCAGGTTGCTCAGGTCGCGGAGGAATCCGTTGCCCAGGAGCGTCCAGTGGTCGTCGTAGACGAAGCCGAACGTGAGCGTCGATCCGAAGACGAACGCGGTCAGCAGCAGGACGCCGCCGTACAGCCATCGCTCGGGGACGCCGTCCCATGGCTCCGCGCGCTCATCCACGGTCGCGGACTGTAGCAGCCTCCGGGCCCGAGCCCATGCTCGATGGGCTGACTTGGGGGAACGAGGGTCCGTTCGCCGACCAAACCGTTCGCCGACCACGGCTAACGAGCGGCGTCTTTGCGACACTCTTTGTGACGAGACTTGATGAGCTCGCCGCACTTGCGGTGGTCGATGCCTAAAACGACCGCCGTGAAGGCGAGCCCTGCCACAGCCAACACGGCGCCGCCGATCGCGACGCGGTTGAACGCCTGGCCGCGGTCCTGAAGGTCGGATTCTTCGCTGCGGCTGAAGCCCTCGGCGTAGCCGTCGTTGATCTGGTTCTCTGTGATCTGCCCGGCCGCGCCGAAGCCCACGGTCAAAGCACCGCCGACCACCGATGTCACGACACCGCCGAGGAAGGCTGCCTTGCGCTTGCGTTGGTCGTCTTTCTCGCGGTCGTTGGCGCCGAGACCTCCGAGGTCGTCGAGGTCGTCGGAGCTGCGCACAGGCGCCCCGGATGCGTCGGTTTGCTCAAACGCGGTGCGCTCGGCGAGTCGGCCAACCTGGAGGTCGCTGGGGAGGACTCGAGGCGTGGAACGCTGGGTGTAGCCGAGCGTGGGGGCACAGGCGGTGAGCGAGGCGCACAGAAGCGCGGCCGCCATGGAACCGAGCGGCTTGATTCGGTGACTCATTCGGTGTCTCCGCCCCCGGCGGTGGGATTGGGCACATCTTCGGGGAGGCAGAGCCCCGCCTCGCAGATCTGACCGATGTCGCAGGAGCTGGCGTCGGTGGGATCGCAGAGGGTGGCGCAGAAGCCCAGAATGCAGGTTTCGCCCTCGGGGCAGCTGTCGGCGGAGCACTCTTGCATGCAGATGCCGGCGCCCAGCTGCTCGGTGAGCACGGGGACCTCGGTGCAGCTCTGCGAACCGGGGCAGGGGTCGTCGTCCAGGTTGCAGGCGCTCGCGCAGACCCCGTTGATGCAGGCCAGATACGAGCTGCCTTGTCCCGGCGAACCACAATCCTCGTCGGCGGTGGCCATGCTGCACTCGACCTGGCAGAGCCCGGAGACGCAGGATTCGGTCTCGCCGCACTCGCCGTCGTCCCCACACGAGTTGCGGAAGTAAGAGGGCGGCAGGCGCTCGGAGTAGCAGCCGGCCGATGTGCTCGTGACCGCGAAGAGCGTCGCGATGGTGGCCAAGAGCTTGAGGGGGAGAAGTCGAGACATGGCGTCGCTTCGCGGGATCCTATGCCACGATTCCCCCAGAGCGTCACCTGGACCGGCGGAATTCGCCCCGATTCACGGTGCGGCGGTCGCAGAGAGCGATCCGGAAGGATCGGACCTACGCATGGACCCCACGACCGCCCTGCGGGTTTCGCCGTACCGCTCGTGCCATTGGGCAGGCGTCTCAAACGCCAGCACGGTGACGGAGTTTCGATCTGCATCCCGAACGAAGTCGACGTGTCGGGCCATCTGGACGCCGTCACGCTCCAGCGCATAGACAACGGTTTGCACGCCGTCGCGCTCGGACCGGGACTCTTCTCGGAGATCGTTGGCGCGGCCGCCGGGGACCAACGCGCGCAGACGGTTGTTCTCGTACCAGTCCTTCGCGTGTTGGGCGTGCTCGCTGGGTACGGGGTCGGCGGTGAGGACCACCATCCCGCCTGCGGTGGAAAACTCGCGCTCGCCGAGCGGGCCGTACCGCGGCCGCCATCGGGACGGCACCTGAAGCGTCACACCGTTGTCGAGGGCGACGGCGCGGCGCTGGTCTGCGCCGACGAGGCTGGGCGCAACGGCGACCGTCGCGAGGCTCAACACCCCGGCTGCGACGAATCGCACCGGCCAATGGCGCTTCCGGGGCAGCCACGGGTAGTTTGGCAGCGCGATGGGAAGCAGCATGCCGCCGATGAGGCCCGCGCACAGACCTCCGAGGTGGCTCGCGTGGTCCACCCCGGGGTTTCGCATGCCCACGACAAACAAGATGACGAGGAAGGGGAGGACCCAGATTCCGAAGTACCGCTGGACGCTCGAGGAGAGCCGGTCGTTGTAGCGCAGGCCAAAGGTCACCGCCGCACCGAGCACCCCAAAGACGATCCCGCTGGAGCCGGCCGAGACTTGGGGGGTGCCCAGAAGGCTGGCGAGAGAGGAGGCGACCGCCGAGAAGAGGATGAGGGCCGCGTAGTCGCTGCGATGCGACGCATGCTCGAGCGCTCCGCCGACCGTAAAGAGGAACACCAGGTTGAACACAAGGTGCAGCACCGAGGTGTGCACGAAGTGGCAGCTGAGCAGCCTCCACGATTCGCCGGCATCGGCGACGAGCGGGGTGCTGCGACCCCCCAGGGCGATCACGTGCAGCGCGCTTGCGGTATCCACAGGGCTCGTGTCGTGACGCAACACATCGCAGAGCCAAGCTGTGACGTAGGCGAGCGTCGCGAGAGCGCAGACCGTGAACGTGAGCCACGGGAAGCCGCGACGGTCCTGATAAACACGCACCACCTCCATCCTTCGTAACGGGCGGAACTCGCGCGTCCAGCCCGAAGCGGCGCCGGATCTGAGCCGGTTCGGTGCCCCGCGGCGTTGCTTTGGCCCTCCGTGCTATGCGCGGATCCCGATCTGCGCGTCTTCACACGCGGCAACAGGCGTTCCGGTCGGTGGACGACGCCCGGGACCCCGTGATACCAACCGCGCCTTATCAACATGCGTCCCGAGGGATCCCCGGTGTGACCGCTTCGGCGGTTTAGGGAAACCAAGGACGGACGCAAAAGCACAACGCCGGAGAAAACCAACATGGAAAACGAAAATCAGGGCACCGCAGAGTCTGAAGCTCAGCGCATCATCACCATCCGTCAGCTGCTCGAAGCTGGGGTCCACTTCGGTCACCGCACCGATCGCTGGAACCCGCGGATGAAGCCCTACATCTACGGTGCCCGCAACGGCGTGCACATCATCGACCTTCAGCAGACCGCGACGATGTTCCGCCGCGCGTACGAGTTCATCCGGCGCACCGCCGCCGAAGGCAAGCCCATCCTCTTCGTGGGCACCAAGAAGCAGGCGCAAGACGTCATGATCAACGCGGCGATCCGCGGCGGTCACTACTTCGTCGTCAGCCGCTGGCTCGGTGGAACGCTCACCAACTGGAAGACCATTCGCCAGTCGGTGGACAAGCTTCGCAACCTTGAGCGCATGGCCGAAGACGGAACCCACGGCGTGCTCACCAAGAAGGAAGTCCTTCGCATGGAGCGGATGCGCCTCAAGTTGGAGCGCAACCTTGGTGGCATCAAGGACATGCCCAAGCTTCCCGGCGCCCTGTTCGTCGTCGACCCCGCGCGTGAGCACATCGCAATCGCCGAGGCTCGCAAGCTTCAGATCCCGGTCGTCGCCGTCGCCGACACGAACGCCGATCCGAACGTGATCGACTACGTCATCCCGGGCAACGACGACGCGATCCGTTCGATCAAGCTGTTCTGCAGCAAGATCGCCGACGCGTGCATCGAAGGCTCGCGTTTGGGCAAGCAGCGGGCGGTCTCGACGAACAACGCGTCCGAAGAGGCGCCCGAGACCATTCGTGTTCGGACCGGTGGCGACGGACCCAAGGTCGAGATCGTCTCTCGCCGCGGCGCGATGCCCACTCCCGAAGCCGGTGCGAGCCCCGAGCCTCCCGAAGAGAAGAAGCCCGTCGTCGAGACCCCGCCGGCCTCGACCTGAGCGCGAACTCTTCAAGCGGACAACCGTTCCCTCTTTTACAAGCGAAGCAAGCGATGTCAGAAGTCACCTCTGGAATGATCAAGGAACTCCGTCAGGCCACCGGCGCGGGTCTCATGGACTGCAAGAAGGCCCTCCAAGAAGTCGATGGCGACATCGACAAGGCCATGGAGTTTCTTCGCAAGAAGGGCCTCGCCAAGGCCGCCAAGAAAGCCGGCCGCATCGCCACCGAGGGCGCTGTTGTCTCGTACATCCACTCCAACAACCGCGTGGGCGTGTTGGTCGAGATCAACTGCGAGACGGACTTCGTCGCGAAGAACGACGACTTCCAGAACTTCTGCGGCGACGTTGCCATGCAGATCGCTGCCATGGGCGCTGACGCGGTCCGTCGCGAAGAGATGGACACTTCGGCCGTCGAAAAAGAGCGCGAAATCCTTCGGGAGAAGGCGCTTGGCGAGGGCAAATCCGAGAAGATCGTCGACAAGATCGTCGACGGCCAGATCAACAAGTTCTACTCCGAGCGCGTGCTCCTCGAGCAGGTGTTCGTGAAGAACGGTCCCGAGAACAGCAAACGGACGATCGAGGAGCTGACCAAAGAGCTCATCTCCAAGCTCGGCGAGAACATCTCCATCCGGCGTTTCTCGCGGTTCGAGCTCGGGGAAGGCCTGGCCAAGAAGGAAGAAGACTTCGCGGCTGAGGTTGCGGCGCAGGTTGCCGGCACCGCCAACTGAGCCTGTCGCCTTGCGCTGTGCGCGGGCAGGTTTGACGGGGAGTCCAAAGGGGGCTCCCCGTTTCTTTTTGTGGGCTGGTAGGGTCCCGCTGCGCCAATGGCTGAAGGCAAACCGTTTCGTCGCATCTTGCTGAAACTCTCCGGCGAAGCCTTGGCGGAGGACGGGGTGGGCATCACGCCGTCCGTCCTCGCTGATGTTGCGCAGGACGTGGCTCCGGTCATCGCAGCGGGGATCCAGGTCGGCATCGTCGTGGGGGCCGGGAACATCTTTCGGGGCATGAGTGACGCCGCCTCAAGCATGCAGCGCCACGTCGCGGATTCGATGGGCATGCTCGGCACGGTCATCAACGCGCTCGCGCTGCAGGAGGCGTTCATCGCCGCAGGGCTCAAAGCCTGCACGATGTCGTCGGTCCCGATGCCGTCGGTGTGCGACCCGTTCAACGCTGGACGCGCGCGGAGGCTGCTCGACCAAGGGTATGTCGTGATGTTCGGCGGCGGAACCGGAAACCCGTACTTCACGACCGATACCGCGGCCGTCCTGCGCGGCTTGGAGATCGGCGCCGACGTTGTCATGAAGGCGACCAAGGTCGACGGCGTCTACGACAAGGATCCGATGGAGCACAAAGACGCGGTCAAGTTCGACCGGCTCACGCACCTCGAAGTGGTCGCAAAGGGCCTCCGAGTCATGGACAGCACCGCGTCGACGATGTCCCAGGATGGTGGACTCCCGATTCTGGTCTTCAACATGCGCACTCGCGGTAACATCCTGGCCGCCGCGCGCGGCGAGCGGGTGGGCACCGTAGTGGTACCGTCCTGATTCAGACTCCAGCCGGCACCAAGACCGGCGGAAGGAAGACACCGACATGCTTGAAGACGCAAAAGAACTGGCAGCCGATGGAATGGAAAAAGCCAAGGAGCGGCTGCTCCGAGAGCTGGCCCGCATTCGGGCTGGGCGGGCAAACCCAGCGTTGCTCGATGACGTGAGGGTCGACAGCTACGGTTCGATGATGCCGCTCAACCAGGTTGGCACCATCAGCGTGGCTGATGCTCGACTGCTCGTGATCAAGCCGTTTGATCGCAACAACATCGCCGCGATTGAAAAGGCGATCAACAACTCGCAGCTTGGACTCAACCCCCAAAGCGATGGTGTGATCGTCCGCGTTCCCATTCCGCCGCTCACCGAAGAGCGTCGCAAGCAGCTGGTCAAGCAGGCCGCGGCAGCGGGCGAAGACGCGAAGATCTCGATGCGGCAGGTTCGGCGCGACGCCAACGACATGCTCAAGCGGGCCGAGAAGGACAAGGACATCAGTGAGGACGACCTCAAGCGCGGCCTCGACCTGATTCAAAAGCTGACCGAGGCCGAAACCCAAGGCGTCGACACCGTCGTTGCGGCCAAAGAAGCCGAGATCATCGACGGTTGAGCTCAGCTTTGCGATGACCCCGGGGCGGCCTGCTCGGCACACCACGAGCGCCGCGCGACACCGTCAGGTGCGGCCCCAGGCGTGCATCAGCGCGTGGAATCAAACTGATCGCCGCTCTAGGCGGCTTCTTCTCCCAGCCTGCCTCAAGGGGTCGCGACGCTGAGCGTGGCGCGTTTCATCCTCGCCGGAGGCGGAAGCTCGTTTTCGAAGCGCTCAATGCTGAGGTCGGCATACGCCGCTTCGCGCTCGATTCCGATGTAGCGGTGTCCGGCACGCATCGCGGCGACGCCGGTGGTTCCGCTGCCGTTGAACGGGTCGAGCACCACCGAGTCCTCGTTGCAGGACGCCTGCAGGACCCGCTCCAGCAGGCTCAGCGGCTTCTGCGTCGGGTGCTTGCCGTGTTCCTTCTCGCTCTTGCCCGGTGCGGTCATGCGCCACACCGACTTCATCTGCTTACCGCCGTTGATCTCTTTCATCAGCGGGTAGTTGAAGACGTGCTTCGACTTCCGGTCACGACCCGCCCACAGCACCGTCTCGGTGGAGTGAGTGAAGTAGCGGCACGACAGGTTCGGGGGCGGATTGGGCTTCTCCCAGACGATCTCGTTGAGCATTTTGAAGCCCAACTGTTGCATCGCGAAGCCAACGCTGTGGATCACGTGGCTGGTGCCCGAGACCCAGATCGTCCCGTTGGGGGTGAGCACCTGCTGACACAGCGCGAGCCACTTGCGATTGAACTCGTGGTTCTCGTCCACGCCCAGGCTCTTGTCCCACTTACCCTTGTTGACCGAGGTCCGTTTTCCGCCGCGACAGGTCGTTCCACCGTTGCTGAGGAAGTAGGGAGGGTCCGCGAAGATGCAGTCGACCGACTCGGGTTCGAGGCTGGAGAGCGCCTCGAAGCAGTCGTCGTTGATCAGGGCGATACGTCCGTCTCGGGAGGTCCAGTAGGGGGGGGTATCCGCTTGAAGGGCGAGCGTCGATGCCACGTGCCCAGGTTCCACACACCGACCGACCTGACGAAATTTTTGGACGACGCGGTCTCCGGACCCGTGCAGGGCTGATCAGGTGTCGGCCTTGGTGCGTTGGTTGTTTGGTCGGTCCGCATCGGCTCTGGTATGCACGTGGACAGACCGGCCATGTTCGATCGTACGTGCACCATGCTGTTGGCGGGCCTTTTGGGCACCGTTGCGGGCTGTAAGGCCAAGGTCGAGTTCAAGACCTTGTCCGACGAGTCTCCTTCGCGTCGAACGGCGGCTTCGTTCGTGCACTGCATCGAAGCGGGAACGGCCACCTGCGTCAACCCGGAGAACATCTCCGGCGGCTGGGATGCGCTTTATCTCTTGCAGTGGATGGCGGACGGCTCGCCGGTCTCGGTGATGTACGCCCTTCCTCAAGAACTCGCTGCGCACCAGGACCCGCTCCAGGTCGAGCAGCGGTTGGTCTCCCAAGTGGAGCGCTACTCCAACGCGGTGCGCGGTGCCGAGTGCGACCCTGCCGATGCGCTGCAGCTCACGCCCCTCATCGACCAGGCCGCGCAGCTCGCCGCGGAGCGACTTGCCCGGCTTGGCATGCTGGAGGGCAATCTCCGCGCCATCATCGACGGGCTCGCCCAGGAGGCGCACGAAGGCCTTGATGGCGGTGAGCTGGTCCGACTCGACTGCGGCTTCGACCCGTACCGGCTCTACATCGCGACCCGGCGATTCGACGACGGGGTGCACCGAGTGCTGGGCATGTCCACAATGTTCCCCGCCTCGCTGGGTGGCGACGTACCCGGTCGGGAGGTTGTCGATGAGCGGCTGCACTCGCGCTCGCTCGGGCTCGATACCGCGGCTGCGCCCCTCGTCGAGGGCGGCATGAATGCCTGGCTTCCCTTCGAAGTGGAGTTGTTTTGATGTTCGCCCAACTGGTCCTCGCGCTCGCTATCTTGCTGCAACCGGCCCCCACCTCGCCGTCGGACGCAACGGTCTCGCTCGACCGGATCACCAACTTCCCCAATGTGGTGGTCAACCACGTCAACGGCAGCATTGGGACCGAGTCGCTCCCGCAGGGCATCGGACTGGCGGTGGAGCCGGGCGTCTTCGTGACGATCGGAAACAACAAGCTGCAGGTCTTCGATCGCGACGCGGCAGTTCTTCAAAACGGTCTCGTCACCGACGGAACCATCGCTCCGGAGTGCAAGAGCGGCTGCCCGGGCGTGCTGTTCGATGCGTTTCAGTACGAATGGCTGAAGATGGCGGTTGAGTCGTCCTACCTCGACATCGACATCGCCACGCGCGTGGTCTTCGCCGCGGCGGCCGATGTGCCTGCGCAGACGCTCTTGATGAGCGCCTATGCAGCCGCAGAGACGCGGCCTGGCGCTGTGCCGACGCTCTCGATCCTGGTCAACATGGCAGGACGCGGGCTTCGAGCCCAACCCGTCTTTCTTTTGCCGCCCGAGGGGCTTGAGCTCCAGCAGGGCTCGGCCGCGCTCGGTCTGACCATCGAGTTCGATGCGAACACCTTCGTGGTCAGCGGCTCGGACCCAACGTTGGGTCAAGGTAAGCGGGGCGACTCTCTCCCCGACGTCCAGCGCATCCTCGCGACGGTCAAGAAGCGATACCCGGGCAAGGACGCGATCATCCTCGTCCCTCGCGCTGGGGTGACGGTGGGACAGCTGATGTTGCTCGTGCAGGTCATTCGCACCGAGTACCCGCGCATCGTCTTGAGCCTCGGCCAAGACGTCGTGTTGTAGCGCTCAGGTCTTGTCGCCGGAGCGTTCGCTCGTGCCGGTGGAGGCTCCGGTCCCTCGAGGCGCGCGCCGTCGCCGTCTTCGTCGCTTTTTGGTCGGCGTCTCTTCGCCGGAGCCCGCGGGTGCCTGGGCTGCTGAGCCCTTCATCCCTCCGTTCCGATCGCTAACCCGACCTCGGTTCTTGCCGTGGTGGGGCTTGGGTTCGGGGATCTTGGGTGCCGGTGCGGCGGCGTGCAGGAGCCGGGTACGGCCGTCGCCGGAACGGACGAGGACCTCCACCTGTGGTTCGGAGCCGCGCTTGTCTTTGCGTTGGTCCTTGCGGCTGCGGCGGCCCTTGGTGTTGGTCGGCTGGGACGCATCCGAGCGCCGCTGCGCGTCTCGCTGCGCATCTCCGACCAGCTTCAGCACGCCCTTGGTGTCGGCTGTCCGGCGGTTGTCGCGAAACTGACCACGCAAACGAGTCTCAGGGGTGAGCTCGTTGCGCTCGAACAGGTCCCACATCTCCTGCGCGTACGGTGCGTTGTTGTGCGGCACCGAGCGACTGAGGAATCGGTGGAGGTTGTCGACATCACGCATGAGGAGCTTGCGCGCGGTCGAGCTGCTCGCGGGGTCGACCGCTTGGGGGAAGTCGATCACGACGGGACCGTCGGCGCCCATCAGCACGTTGAAGTCCGAGAGGTCTCCGTGCACCACGCCCGCGCACAGCATGCGCACGACTTCTTGAATGAGCTGGTCGTAGACCTCGCGCGCCACCTCAGGGGAGAACGTGAGATCGCCCAAGCGCGGCGCAGGCAGCTCGTCCTCGTCAAGGACCAAGTCCATCACCAGAACCCCCTCCATGAAGTTGAACGGGGCTGGGACTCGGACCCCGGCATCGCGAAGGCGGTAGATCACATCGACCTCCGTCGAGCGCCACGAGGCTTCGTCCTCGGCCCGGCCGTGGCGAGTGCCCTTGGCCATCGCGCGGCGGTCTCGACTGTTGCGAACGTTGCGACCCTCCGTGTAGTCGGTACGCTTTTGAAAGCTGCGCAGCGTGGAGTCTTTGTAGACCTTGGCGACTCGCTCCTGGCCACCGGCCACGACGATGTACACCTGGGCTTCCTTCCCGCTCATCAGCGGGCGCACCACCTCTTGGATGATGCCCATTTCCACGAGGGGCTCGAGGGCTGTTGGCACGCGCATTAGGGCTCGAACGACCTGGGTAACACGGAATTTGGCGTCTTGTATTGTCCTTTGATTCCAAGCGCATGGCGCGACGTGAGTTCGGGGCGGAGGGCGAGTTGGCCCCAAACGCGGCCCAAGCTCAGCTACGGCGTCGGGGGGAGGGACTGCGCCAGCACGGCGTCGGCTCGCTCCGCAAAGCCCTCCGGGTCCTTGATCGGCGCCGAGCAGGAGTTCGCCGTGCACAGATAGACCGCGGGCGAGCCGATGTCGGGATAGCGCTGGCCAGGCAGGGAGCGCTCGACGTTGCCGCGCGGCTCGTCGTAGCGCAGCGCGGCGCGATGCAGCGCATCGGTCGCGACGTCCCCTGCCGGTCCGACCACCGTGATGTCGACGCTCGGCTGCGTCAGCTCCTCGAGCGCGAGGACGTAGGTGCCGATGATGCGGCCCTCACCCTCTCGCAGAGGCGCGACCGCTTGGACGGCGCGCGTAGCCGCCTCAAGGTAGGGCGTCTGCTTCGTGCCGTGTTCGTTCACCGCGCGGTGAAGGCGAAGCAGCGCACGGGCGGCCAGCGCATTCTCCTCGACCGGCATGCGGCGCTCGGCGAGGACGCCGACCGCGGCCGGATCGGGGGTGTGTGCAAAGAACCCGCCGGTCTCGGGATCTTGCAGCGCTGCAAGCATGGCGTCGGCGAGTGTGGTGGCTTCGCGTGCCCACGCCTCGTCGGCCGTGGCCCGGTGCAGCGCCATTAAGGCCCACAGCATGGCGGCTTGGTCGCGAAGGTATCGAAGGCTGTGCGCGTCGTCCTGCGCGCCGTGTCGGAACATCCCGCGCTCGTCGCGGTGGCTTTCGAGCAGGCGCCGGGTCGTGGTGATCGCGTCGCCGAGCGCTTCGGAATCGTCCGCGGCGATCGACAACTCGACGAGACCGCGAACCATCAGACCATTGAGGTCTGCATAGACGTTGGTGTCGACGCGCGGCATTCCCAGGGCGCGGCGCTGGGCATCGGACAGGCCGTAGTACGCGATGCCGGGGACGGATTCGCCTCGCGCGGGCCGATAGTCAGCGTCTTGGCTGGTGGTGTAGCCCCCGGCCGGGTCTCGCATGAAGGTGTTCATGTAGGTGCGCACCTGCTGCGCCGACTCGATCCACCGGGGGTCGTGGGTGACGCGCGAGCCGATGGCGAACGATGCGAGGGCGCCGGCCTGAATCGCGGTGATCTTCTCGTAGTGCGGGTGGTCCCAGTCGCCACGCAGCGAGTACTGGTACATGCCGCCCCACACCGGGTCGATGAGACGAGCATGCCCGGCCAGGGTCCGCTCGGCGTTGGTACGCCACTTGGTTTCGCCGTGCAGTCGTTCACGCCACAGCGCGTGTTCGAGGGGCTCAGAGAACGGGTACTTCTGCGTCTGTCCCCAGCCGCCTTCGGTGTCTTCGTAGAAGCCGTCGAGCTGGGCGATCGCGTCCACGCGAAGTCCCTCGAGATCGGACGACCCCGCGGCGGCGGGTTTGGCCTGGGCTCGCGACTTGCGACGCAGGCTGCCCGCGTCGCGCTCGGCCACCAGCTCGCGAAGCAGCGAGGCGAACGCCTCGGGGTCTTGAAAGCCTCGCAGCTCCAAGACGGGCTGGGCCTCCGGGGTGAGCACCGCGGTCGCCGGCCAACCCCAGGCTCGGTAGCGTTCCGCGACGTCGGGACGCGCGTCGGAGTCAACGCGCAGGGTGACGAAGTGCTCGCGAAGCAGCGCGGCGACCTCCGGGTTGGCGTAGGTCTCCTCGTCCATGACGTGACACCAGTGGCACCACGACGCGACAACATTGATGAGGATGATTCGATTCTGGGCCTGCGCCTGTTCGAACGCTTCGGCGCTCCAGGTCGCCCAGATGGGCTCGCCAGCGTGGGCGGCGGGTGCGGGCGAGACCGGGGGGGCGGGGCGCTCGGACTTGGCGGCGCATCCGCCGAGCATCAGCACCCAAGCGATCGTCGTGCGTCGAACCGGCCCCATCTGCCAAGGATACGGGGCTGCGTCCCGAACGGATCGAGCGCGGGTGGCGACGCGCAGCGACGTTTCGTGCGCTCGCGGGGCTGCCCGGGTACCTTCTGCGGGTACGTGACCTGGGTGTTCCAGCTCGGCCTGGCCTTGTATTCGGTCAATCTCCTCGTGGGCTTGGCCGCCCGATTCGCGGGCGCCCGGTTCGGCGCGTGGCACCACGTGTTGTACGGCGTGGTGTTGGCCTCGACGACCGCGGCCGTGGTGTTGGCGTTTCATCCCGCGCTGCTGTTCACACTCGCGGCTCTCGCAGCCATCCCGTGGCCCTCCACTGCGTCCGGTTGGCACCCGGCCCTCGCGGTGCTTGGTCTGGTGGGCTACCTCGTCGCCGCTTTCCTCTGAGACTCCATGGAATTTCGTGACGTCATCCTGCGCCGCCGTACCACCAACGGACCCTTCGAGCCCACGCCGGTGACGCTCGAGCACCAGCATCGACTGATGGAGGCGGCCAGTCGCGCGCCGAGCCACTTCAACTCGCAACCGTGGCGGTTCGTACTGGTCACCGACCCGGGGTTGCGTGGAACCATCTCGGAGATCGCCGGACGCACGATGGGCGACCTGATGGGGGGAGGCCGCTTCTTCTCCCGCTACAAGAAGTACTTCCGCTTCTCGAAATCCGAGATGGACGACAAGCGTGACGGCATCTTCATCGATCAGCTCCCCGGTCCCCTCAAGCCGTTCATCAAGCAGGTCTTCACCCCGCTGGGCGCCAAGCTGATGAACAAGCTCGGTGTCGCCAAGACCCTCGGCAGCGACAACGCCAAGCTTGTCGCGGGCTCGCCGCTGCTGCTCGCCGCGATGCTTACCAAAGAGGAGTACAAGAAAGAAGAACTCAGCGGGTTCTACAGCCTGCTGGGACTCGGCATGGCGATCGAGAACATCTGGCTCACCACCGTCGATCTCGGCATGGGCATCCAGTTCGTGTCCACGCCGATGGAGTTCCCCGACGCGTGGGCGGAGATCGGCGGCTTGCTTCACGTGCCCGACGACTTGGAGCTGATCGCGGTCTATCGCTTGGGCTACGTGAAAGAGGACGCCAAGCGGCCGTCGATCGACTGGACCAGCCGACATCGCAAGCGCTTGAGCCAGTACGTGTTTCGGGACACCTGCCGCACGCCCGAGCCCGATCCGCCGGAGCCCGCATGAGCGCCCGAGTGCTCTCGGTGGGGACGGCGAGTCCGGGCCACAGCGTTGCGCAGGATGAGACGAAGGCGTTCGCGGCCAACTTCTTCGCGGGGAGCGTGCGGGCTTTGGACCGACTCCTCACGGCCTTTGACAACACCCGCATCGAGCAGCGGCAGCTCGTGCGGCCCATCGCCTGGTACGCCCAGCCGCACGCGTTCGTCGAGAAGAACGCGGTGTACTGCGAGGCTGCGCTCGAGCTGTCGGCCCGCGCGGCGCAGCAAGCCCTGGACCGCGCTCGCCTGGCGCCGACCGATGTGGACACGGTGGTGTTCGTCTCGACCACGGGCATTCGGACCCCGTCCCTGGACGGTGCCTTGATCGAGCGGCTCGGGCTTCGACGCTCGACGGTGCGGCTTCCGGTGTGGGGACTGGGGTGCGCCGGAGGAGCCGCGGGGTTGGCCCGGGCGAGCGAGCTGGTGCAGGCCCGCCGCAAGCCTGTCTTGCTGGTCGCGGCTGAGATTTGCTCGGCCACCTTTGTGCACGGCGACAGGACTCGCTCCAACCTGATCGCGACGGCGTTGTTCGGGGACGGGGCGGCCGCGGTCGTGCTCGCGCCGGGCGATGGTGGTCTTCAGGTGCGCGGAAGCGTGTCGCGCTTGCTCGAAGACTCCGAAGACGTGATGGGCTGGACGCTGGTCGAACAGGGCCTGCGGGTTCGGTTCGCGCGGAGCATTCCCGGCATCGTAGGCTCCGTCGTTCCCCTGCTCCGCCAGCAGGCCGCGGATGCGGTGGCGCTGACCCCCGAGGCCTTCACCCGCTTCATCCTGCACCCCGGCGGTGCCAAGGTGCTCGAGGCATATCAGGACGCGCTGGGGGTGGGGGCGGAGGCGCTGCGCGACGCGTACGACGTCCTGCGCGAGCACGGAAACATGTCGTCGCCCACCGTGCTGTTCGTCCTCGAGCGGTTTCTTCGCGATCCTCCGCGCTCACCCGCCGACGTTTTGATGTTGGGGCTGGGCCCAGGGTTTTCGGCCGAGGGTGTGGTGCTTCGGTGGGATCCGTAGGCGCGCTCGTCCTCGGCTTGCTCGCCGTCCTGATCGTGCAGCGCACGCTGGAGCTGCGCGTCGCCAAGCGCAACGAGGCCTGGGCACGAGGGCAGGGCGCCAAGGAGTTTGGCGCGGGTCACTACCCGGCGTTCTTCGTGTTGCACGCCGGGTGGATGCTCGGGTGGATGCTCGAGGCCTGGAGCTCCGAGTCGCTGCCGCAGCTGTGGTGGCTTTGGGTCGTCGTGTTCGGCCTGGCGCAGTGCCTTCGCTATTGGGCGATCGGAACGCTCGGCCCGCGATGGAATACGCGCGTGCTGGTGCTCCCTGGGCTCGCCCCGATCGTAGGCGGCCCCTACCGCATCCTGCGGCACCCCAACTATTTGGCCGTGGTGCTTGAGCTGGCCGCGGTTCCGCTGGCGGTGGGCGCCCCGTGGACCGCCGCCGTCGCGGGGGTGCTCAACGCGGCCCTGTTGCTCGGGATTCGGATTCCGTGCGAGATGCGGGCGCTTCGTTGGGCCACGCGGGCCACACCAACAGCGCCGGGAGCAGCGTGATGTCGGCGAGCAGCGCCAGCGCGATCACGGTGCTGCCCAACGTCCCGAGCACGGCCAGCGGTGGGAACGCGCTGAGCGTGTTCACGGCGAGGCCCGCGACCAACACCCCGGAGGTGACCACGATCGCCAAGCCGCGGGTCGCGACAGCGTCGGCGGCGGCAGTCGCAGGCTGCATGCCGCGGGCCCGCGCCGCGACGAAGCCCGCGAGGATGTGCAGCGTGTCGTCGACCGCGATGCCCAACGCAACCGTGAGAATCACCGCGCCGATCGGATCGAGCTCAAGCGCCGCCAAGCCGACCAGCGCGTAGCCGAGCAGCAGCGGCAGGACGTTGGGCAGCACGCTGCGCAGCGCCAATCCTGCGGAGCGCAGCAGGCCGCCGATCATGACGAGCACGACCACCAGGACCCCCAGCAGGCTGATCCTCAGCGCGTCGGTGATCCGGTTGACGCCGCGGTAGGCCACCGACGCGGTTCCCGTGGTGCGTGTGTGCAGGCCGAGCTGGGCCAACGTTGTGTCGGCATCCGCTTCCAGCTGCGCGAAGGCGCGTCCGCCAACATCGGGGATATGCACGCTCAGACGCGCCCATCGGTCGCGGCGCTGCGGGGGCTCGACGCCGCGAACGCCCGGGAGCGCGGCGAGAGCGTTGCGGGCCTGCACCAACGCCGGGGCATCGGCAGCCCAGGGGGCCTCGGACTCAAGTTCGACCTCAAGGGTGAGGGTTCCGCCCAACGCGGTGTCGAGGTGCTCAGCAGCGCGACGCACCGGATGCTCCGGGCGGAGCAGGGCGCCGAGGTGGTTGTCGACGACCACGCTTTGTGCAGCGGGGATGCTGCCGATGCTCAGTCCCAGCGCCACCGCGAGCACCCAGGTTGGGCGGCGGGCGCACGCATGGGCGAGTCGGCGCAGCCGGGGCGAACCCTGGGGGTTGCCAGCGCCAACGTCGAGCCTGGAGAGCACGACCGGGAGCAGCGCGAGCACGACCGCGTAGCTCCCCACCACGCCCAGCGCGGCCCAGCATCCGAAGGCCCGCAGCATCGGGAGGTCGGCCACAAGCATGGACGCGAAGCCGACGGCCGTGGTCACGGTGGTGAGAAAGCAGGCGAAGCCGACGTCGCGAAACGCTTCCTGCAAGACGACGCGGCTGGTCGCGGGGCGCTCCAACTCCGCCGCAACCGCCCGAACGCGAAACACCACGTGCACCGTGTCCGCCACCGCGATGATCGGCAGCAGCGTAAACAGGGCTTGGGTCAGCAGCCCGACCGGGGATTGTGTCGCGCCCATCAGGCCTGCGAGGAGCAGCGGCGGGATGCCGGCCCCGATTCCGGCGACGAGCGCGACCTGGAGCCTTCTTGTTGCCAGCCACAACCCCGCGACTGCGATGAGCAGCGCCAGGGGGCCGAGCCGGGACTGGTCTCGAAGCGTGAGCTCGAAGAAGGCGGCGCGGATGGCTGGCACGCCAGCGAGTTCCAGCGTGACCCCGTCGGGCTGGGCGGGCAGGGCCTCGCGAATCTGCGCGACCGCATCGATGGCGGCGGCCAAGTCGTCGGTGCTCTCGCGGAGCTTCACCGACACGACCGCACTGCGGTGATCGCTGCTCAGGAGCAGCGGGACGGCGTCGCTGGCATCGATCGCTAGCCGAGCCAGGGCACGCTCGGGCTCGTCGGCGTCGCTCCAGCGCGCGGCGAAGCTCGTTGAAGATCCCGGGAGCTGCAAGGAGGCCAGGGAGGTGGTCGAGGCCACGAGCGTCGCCGCGCGCAGCCGGGTTTCAATGTCGGAGAGCAGCGCGAGTCCATCGTTGCCGAGCAGCTCGTGGTCCGAGCGCACGAGGACCGCGAGTGTTCGGTCGTCCGGGCCCCAGCGCTGGGAAAACGCTCGAAGCTCGGACACAGGTTCGGCGTCGTCGCCATAGAACGCGGTCGACGAGAAATCGACGCGCAGCTGCAACACACCAAGGACCGCGGCGAGGACGAGCAGCGTCCAGGTCGCCCAGGTGACGCGCGGGTGATCGAGTACCGCGCTGACGACCCTCAAGATCACGTGGGGATGGTAGAGCGCATCCCCGCAACGCGCCACGGGACGCGGGGAAGCCTGCGTTCGGGCTTGGCTAGCAGCCTGTTGAGAAAGTCGACACGACGTCTCGCTCGCCCTTTTCGCTCCTGGCGGTGTCGCCAAAACTCGCAGTACACCCGGTACAGCAGCGTTTCGGCTCCTACCCAGGAGCGAAAAATGCTTCCCGATCCGCCGCGCCGACTTTCTCAACAGGCTGCTAGAGCGGCGATCAGTTTGATCCCACGCGCTGATGCACGCCTGGGGCCGCACCTGACGGTGTCGCGCGGCGCTCGTGGTGTGCCCGACACAACTTCGGCCACGCTCCTACCCAGGAACGGCCCCAGACGCACCTCAGCACCCGGAATCAAACTGGTCGCCGCTCTAGACGATCTCGATCTCGTGCGTGATCGGCTTCCCCTTGCGAGACAGGGTGACGTGCACGTTCGAGGCGCTGCGAAGCAGTGGGAGCAGCGCCAGCGCGTCGTCGATCGAGTCGAGCGGTTTTCCGCCGACCGCGGTCAGGACGTCTCCGTTGCGCAGCCCGATGTCGTGGGCGAGCGAGCCGCGAGCAATTCCGGCGAGCTTGAACCCGCCGCTGGAGGGGAACGCACGGATGCCACCGAGCTTGGAGGGGTTGGCCAAGACGTCTTGGATCACCGAGCGCTCGATCGTGCAGTGGGATCCGGCGTCACACTTCACGCGGTCGGCGAGGTCGGACTGTGCGCCAGGAGGTTTCTCCGGAGCGTTCGCCGGGGTCCGTGCGGTGTCTTTGGGCTGGGGTGGCGCAAGCGCCTGCGCGCCGACCCTCAAGATTCCCGTCGTACTCCCGCGGGCGTACGTCACCTGGCCCGGACCGATCGCGGCCAGGATGACGCCCGGGGCGAGGGTGTCGCCGAGTCCCGCGGCCCAGGTTCCGCGGATGGGGTCGTAGACCGTGGCCAAGGAGTGCTCGGGGTTGGTGGACTCCATGGTCGCGAGGATCTGGACCGGCGGCGGTGTGGCGGAGGCGACGGCCTCGGTCGGTGTGGTGAGCGGAGGTGACCCTTCGGAGGGCGGGGCAGGGCAGTCATCGCAGAACGGGTTGTGCCCGAGGATCGTTGTGACGGCGGCTTCCCGGGCTCGCTTGCGCCTGCGCTCGTCGCTGTCATCGGCCTCCGCGACTCGAGGGCTCGCGTCCTCTTGGCTCGCCCGAGCGGCGAGTGGGTTGGCCGGCTCTACCCGGTACAGTCCGGCCGTACCCGCCGCAGTGGCGGTCGCCGATGCGAACAACCCAAGTGCGAGGGCGATTCCGCCGAGGCGGGCAAGGGACATCCAGGTTCGCATGCCCTCGTAGCGGTGCACGGGCAGACCCAAGCCCGGTCTCGATATGATCCTGCAGACTTGGCGTCACAGCGTGAGGGCTCGACCCGGACAGCGTGTCTCGGGGGTACCGGGGCTGTGCCGAATCGTCACCGGTCGCGGACGTCGTGGGCACGCGTGTGGGCCGCGGAGGCTGGGGTTGCGTTGGAATCCCCGGCCGGGCTGCTAGGGTCCCCGGCGATGCAGTTCGTGCACGAAAGCGTCTTTGATGCGTCGGTTGAGGATCTGTTTGCGTTCCACGAGCGGGCGGACGCGTTCAAGCTGCTGATGCCGCCGTGGGAGACGGTTCGCAACGTTGTGCCGGCGGCTTCCCTCGAGGTCGGGGCTGTGGCGCGGCTCGAACAACGGGTGGGCCCGATCTGGATCGAGATCATTGCCGAACACGTCGATTACGAAAAGAACGCGCTGTTTGTCGATGAGATGCGCAAGGGGCCGTTCGCGGCTTGGCGCCATGAGCACCGCTTCGAGTCCCATCCGCGCGGATCTCGGTTGGTCGATGCGATCACCTATGCGCCGCCCCTGGGATTCCTCGGACGGCTTGCAGCTCCGCTGGTGGTCGTCCCGAGGTTGCGCAAGATGTTCGTGCATCGTCATCGCGTCACCGCAGAAGCGCTGGCCAACTAGAACGCTTGCGGATCGCCCGTGTGGGGGCCATACCCGAGCCTATGAACCGCGCTCTCGTGCTGTTGGTGCTCCTGTCCGCGTGTGACTCCGACGCTCCGGCCCCGGACCCAAAAACCGACGCGGCCCTCGCCGCCAAGGCCGAGACCCCGACGGAGCAGGCCACGCCCAAAGCCGAGGCTCCCAAAGCCGAGGCTCCCAAAGCCGATGGCCCGATCCTCGACCAAACCGTCAAGACCATCAAGGGTGAGGACAAGAGCCTCGCGGACTTTCGAGGCAAGGCGCTGCTGGTGGTGAACACGGCCTCGGAGTGCGGGTACACGCCGCAGTACGAAGGCCTTCAAGAACTCTATGCCAAGTACAAGGCCCGCGGCTTTGAGGTGTTGGCGTTCCCCAGCAACGACTTTGGCGGACAGGAGCCCGGGTCCGAGGATGAGATCGCCGGCTTCGTTGAGGAAACGTACGGGGTGCAATTCCCGATGTTCGCCAAGGTGCCCGTCAAGGGCGACGCCAAGGCTCCCCTGTACACGACACTCACCGAGCAAACTCCTGAGGGCATCAAGGGCGAGATCAAGTGGAACTTCACCAAGTTCCTCGTCGACCCCTCCGGTCATGTGATCGCTCGCTACGAGTCCAACGTCGACCCGATGGATACCGACCTCACCGCGAAGCTCGAGTCGATCCTCCCGCCGGCCTAACAATTCGCGCGCGAGGCTGCAACCAAGCGGACTGAGAAACGTCGTATCCTCTGCGGGCCGTTGCGATCCCAGGGTCGCAAGGCCTGGAGGATCCGATGACTCGCTTGTACCTGTTGGCCGCGATGGCGGTGTTTACTCTCGCTTGTTCCAAAACCCCACAGTCGGCGGGGTCGAGGGCGTCGGGGCAGAGCAACTTGATGGACCAGACGGTGGCCGGTCAAGACGCCTGCGACCCGGACAACCACAAGCGCCCCTTCATCATCGAGTGGGACGCCACCGACATGTCGAGCTTCGAGCAGATCGTGGCCAACGACATCGTCGTAGTGAAGTATGAGGGCTGCAGCCTGACCGTCCTCGACGAGTGCCGCAATCAGAGCATTCGTGGCTCGCAAGGTTCGTATCTGCCGCCAGAGTGGACCTCGGGCTCCCTGGAGACGATCGACATCAGCAACGAAGGAGAGCTGTACGCGAAGCTGCCGCTGGGCAGCGCATCGCTCGGCGGCCGCGTGAGTGGTGGGGAGAGGTTCCACATGGAGTACTACGTTGCGGGAACTCGCCAGGCGACGCGCGATGCCGTCTACCAAGCTGACCTGGCGTCCAACCAGGGATGCGAGGGCGCCACGCACTTTGTGCACGGGTACAACTTGGGCGCCTTTGCGCTGGGCTCCGCGTCCGAGCTCAATACCGAAGCCGGTGGAAGCGCGTACGGCTTCGGCGCGGGTGGGTCCACGGCGTCCAAACGAAGCGCCGACAAAAAAGGTGGCGATCTGGCGACGTGCAAGTCGGACAGCGCGCAGGAGATTCAAGGCTGCAAGGCCCCGATTCGCCTCTCGCTTCGGGCCGTCCGAGAGGGCGAGAATCCGGACAAGGAAGCGATGACGCAGCCTGACGACGACGCTTCCCTCAACGCGGCCGGTCAGGTGGCCGCCAAGGTGGATGCCACGGCGAACTCGCGTGCGTTGCTCGAATCGGCGATGGCAAAGATCATCGCGGGTGACGGCAAGGGCTGTCTCGGGGACCTCGATGGTCACGACAAGCTGGACCCGTCGCGGATTTCGACGGACCCGAAGTCTCCGTACTCACACACCCGTTCGCGCTGTTTGATGGCGGCTGGAAAGTGCGATGCCGGCAAGAAGTTGATGACGGACTACTTCGCCGCACAGGGGGCGATGGACGCCAAGACCATCGACGTCGTGGTGAAAACCGACTACGACAAGTACTGCGGCGGCAAGTAACCTCGACGTGCTCGGGCGCCAGCGACCAAGACGAGCAGCCACAGCAACGACGGCAGCGACGGCCTCGAGGGGGCGTCGGTTCGGCAGTCGCACTGTCCCGGGAATGGGTCGAACGGATCCTCCCCGGGCGGAATCGTCTGGCGGTCGAGGCTCGCATCGGGGGGGACCTCATCGTCCTCGTGGTCCCCGGTGCTGCCAAACGCCAGCGTGTCGCCCTCGGTCTCAAAGCCGTCCGTGTCGGTGTCGGTGTCAGTCTCGGTGACGCCACCTGTGCCGTCGGCCGAGGAGACGATCACTTCGAGGATGTCTGTTGTGGCCGTGTTTCCTGCGGTGTCGTAGGCAACCGCTTCGAAGCGGTAGGTCCCCACGGGGGCGCCGGTGACCTCCCAGGAGAACGGCCTGGCATC
>CAWCWO010000024.1:0-41470 GCA_963799255.1 uncultured Pseudomonadota bacterium
GGCGACACCCCAGTCGTCTTCGCGCTACGGTCGGGCGGATGCAGCCCTGGACGCTCGAAGCCCAAATCGCCGAACTTGCAAAGCTTGGCTTGCCGCTCGCCGAAGGGGTCACCGTGGACGACCTCCTCTACAGTTTCGATCGCAGCGCGTACGAGTCAAAGCCGTTCGATATGATTCTGTTTGTGTTGGGCGTCGAGGTCGAGCGCGAGCCGTGGGGTCGAAACTTCTGCGAGCGCGCTTGGAACTTTGACACCGAATGTATTGCGGGGCCGGGCAGCTACGTCAGCATCGTAGAGAACCTGCTGCGCGTGGCCGACTCGTCCGTTCTCACCGAGGTGAAGGACGAGGTTGACCTGGACGCTGGCCGGGCGTCCCTCGCCTATCAACGTGATGGCAAACAGGTCCAGTGGCCCATCGAGGTCAACGACGACTGGGCCGACATGATGACCGTCTCCTACGTCCTGGATCACATCGAGCGCGATGGTCGGCACTACTGGTCGAAGGACAACGGACAGGCGATGGTGCTGTTCTTTGTCGACGACGACACGGCGGCGCGGCTGAACGAACTGTCCGGCGGATCGTTGACACGCGCCGTCCCCGAATAGACCGCGAGCGTCCCGCAAGTAGCGACCCACCGCCGTCTCAAGCCCCGCACGACGCCGTGTGCGCGTTGAGCCAGGCCTCCACCGCATCCTTGCGAAACGTCCCGGCTTCGAGATGGGCATATTCGAGATGAGCATAGATGAAGCGCTCGATCTCATCGTTGTCGGCGATGATGTCGGCGCCGTTCAGCTGCAGAAACAGCTCGACGCTCGCATAGGCAACCCGCTTGTTGCCATCGACGAACCCATGACTCATCGCGAGGCTCTCCCACAATGCAGCCGCTTCCTCGATGAGGTCGGCGTAGTAGCCCGTTTGGGGACGAATCAAGGCCGATTCAATAAGGCCCATGTCGCGCACGCCAGCGGCGCCACCGAATGCATCAATCAGCAACTCGTAAATGCGCAGAACCTCGTCGAGGCTGAGGTAGGTGGCCATACGTCGTTACTTCGCTAGCTCTTCATACAGGGACTTGCGACGTTCAATGCTGCGCGCCATCAGCCGCTCGACGACCGGCCGCACCTTTGGGGCCTCGGCGCGGTCGACCAGCGCCGCATATTGTTCCGGCGACAGCACGACGGCGACGTCGCGGCCGTTCTTCTGGATGCGCACGGGCTCGGCCTGCGCCATCTCCAGCAACTGCCCGAAGCGGTTCTTGGCATCTGTTGCGGTAATCTCGGCCATGTCGGTCTCCTCCGTCCAGAATAGCTAAAACAGCTCTGCTGGGATCAGATTGCAATCGCATCGGTGTGGACAGAAAAAGGGCCGGCGTTTCCACCGGCCCCCCGTCGATTTTTCAGACGACTTCCGCTCTTCGGCGGCGTCGGGCGAAAGGGCGAACGATTCACGGGTGAGGGCGAGGCTGTCAGTCTGCCTTGTCGTGGACGTTACCCAAGCTCCACGAGGAAGCAGGGCCCGCCTGCGATCACCGACAGCTGCGCCCGCGCGGCGGCCTCGATCGCCTCAGCACTCTCCGCGCCCGGCTGCATCCATAGGTGGCGGATGCCGAGTGCAATCGCGTCTTGGACGATCTTCTCCGTGACCGACGGCGGTGTGATGATCGAGATGCCGTGAACCGTCTCGGGAAGGTCGGCCAGGGTGGGGAATACCGCGACGCCTTCGATCTCGCCCGACTCCCGGGGGTTGACCGCGAACACGGGCATTCCGTGACGGAGATAGGCTCGCAACACCTTGTTGCCAAACTTGCTCGGGTCCCGGGATGCCCCGACAACCGCATGGGGACGCCCCTCAAGAAACTCTGTGACGCTCATTGAGGTCTGCGTAGCACACGGCGGTGGGCGGTTCTTGTACCGTGCCGGATCCCGCTCGAGCAGACGCCGCAGGTGGACTCCTTGGGCGAAAGAAGCGCGCACGAAAGAAAAATGAGATTTCCACCGTCACGCTGCCCGAAACCAGCTGGGACACGATCGTGACGGGTTGCGCTCTCGACGAAGAGCCGACTGCGCTTGGCTGTGCAGACGGAGAACTGTGCGTGCCCGAGGGCGCGGCTCCGTTCGAGGCCGGCGTTTGCATCTGGGTCGAGGGCGAAGAATCCTGCCCGGCCGAGTTCTCCGAGCGGACCGTCTACTACGATGAGGTCGACGACACCCGCTCGTGCTCCGCCTGCTCTTGCGGCGACCCAACCGGCAGCTGCAGCGAGCCCGAGGTCCGCTTGCACCCGAACAACAGCTGCGCGTGCGTCAGCGCAGGCTCGTGCAACGTCGGAACGACGTGCGAACAGCTGGGGTTTGACGATGTGAACTCCATGGATCTACGCGTTCCGCCAGAACTGCAGGGCCAGGCATCGTGCGAGCCTTCCGACGTCGGTCCGGCCGGCGACGCCACTCCCTCGGGTGCAACTACGGTGTGCTGCGCGAGCTGAGCGGCGTCTTGTGAACCCGCAGACCTCGGTCCTCTCGGTGTCGGCACTGCGGCGTCCGAAGCCCCGTCGGCCGGGATCTCGTCTTGAGCATGTCCTCGACGTCGCTGCGCGTTCCCGAAGACACCGTCTTCGACGAGGTCTCGTTGTCGACGAGCATCTCACTAGCCCGTGCGCCCTGTCGGAAGCTCGTCTCGTGTTCGACGCTTCCAGCAGCGCCTAGCCGGCGATCGACACGATCGACACACTCCGCGGGCGGGCCGCGGCTGCGCGTCCGCGGTTTCGGGATGCGACTGCGCGCTGCCGTGACCATGGACGGCGACGGCGACCGCCCCCTCGCGGAGCGAGCGATGTGTATCCTCGGACGGATGAAGCGTCCGCCCGCGTCCGTGTCGACCTCGTGCCACGTGATCGGAAAACACAGCAAAGCCGTCGAGAATGCGACGTTCATGCCGGACGGCAAGCACGTGCTCGCGGCCGGTTTCGGCGGAGTCAGCGGCTGGAGCGTGGCCACGGGCAAGCAGGTCGTCCGCTACCATCCGACCGCGGGGTCGGTGTGCTGGCGCGCGGTCGCGTCGCCCGACGGTAAACTCGTCGTCGCCGGCTTCGGGGACCTCACGGTGCGTGTGTTCGACGCCATGACCGGCGAGGAGCTGCGCCAGCTCAAGGGGCACGGTGGCATCGTCGCCAGCCTCGCCTTCGCCCGCGATGGCCGCCTGCTCACCGGCAACTGCGGCGACAAGACGCTGCGCCTATGGGACGTCACCACGGGGTCTGAGCTCGTGCAATGCAAGGCGAAGAGGAGCATCACCTGGTTCGTCGCCGTCGCTCCCGACGGCAAGCGGGCGTTCAGTGGCGCCGCTGACAAGGCGATCCACGTGTGGGATCTGAAGAGCGCAGCCGAGCTCGAGCCGTTCGAGGGGCACACGGGCAAGATCCTCGGGCTTCACCTCTCCGCCGACGGCAAGCTCCTCGCCTCCGCCAGCCAGGACCGGACCGCGCGCGTGTGGGACGTGAAGACGGGGACGGAGCTTCTGGTCGTCGAGGGGCACACCAAGCAGGTCCTCGGCGTCGCGCTCTCCCCCGACGGCAAGCAGCTCGCGACCTGCTCCTCCGACGGCACGATCCGAATCTGGTCGGTGAAGAAAGGGGACGAGGTCGCGACGCTGCAGGCTCCGGGTCCGAACTCGGTGGCATTCTCGCCGGACGGCAAGGCCCTGCTGACCGGACACGCGGATGCGACGCTGCGGATGTGGGCGCTGTGAGGCGGCGGTGATGTTCGCGGCGCGACGCAAAACTCGTGCCCTGCGTCACCGGGTGAAGGGGCCGATGAGTCCTTCGCGCGCCCCAAAGCCGCCGGCATGCGGGCTTGGACGGGCGCACGAGACCTCGCCCGCGGGCTGCTCCCGAAGACGTTTCGCGACCTCGTGCAGGAGCGTAAGCGGTCGAGGCCCGACTCGAGCGGGGTTCGCATGCCGACGAAGACGTCAGACCTCACCTTCTTCGGGCCCCTGGATCCGTGAGCGTGGACCGCAACGCGGTGCGAGCGAACGCCGGTGCCCGTCTCGGCGCCGTGCTGTCTCCCCATGCGGGTCATCCGTTTTTGCGCCGGAATTGCATCGCGATCGCGCCGGACTCGAGGCGGCGGGTGGCGAGGAGGTCGAGGTGGCGCGGGCGCTCGAGCCCCTGAAACAAGGTGGGTCCGTGGCCGGCGAGGACCGGGTGGACGACGAGGCGGTACTCGTCGATGAGGCCCAACCGCTCAAGGGCCTCCGAGAGCTTGGGGCTGCCGACGAGCACACCCTTCGGGGTCTGCTCCTTGAGCTTCGTCACGGCCTCCACCAAGTCACCCTCGACGCGGAAGGTATTGGCCCAGGGGAAGTCGCGGCGCGAGGCCGACACCACGTATTTCGGTTTGGCCTCCAGCTTGCGCGCCCACTCTCGCAACGCTGGCGGTGCGGTCTCGTCGCGCACCACCGCCGGCCAGGCGTCCTCCATCAGCTCGTAGGTGGTCCGCCCGAAGAGCATTGCCCCCGCAGCGTCCATGAGCTCCGTGAAGTACTCGTGCAGCTCGTCGTCCGCGATCCCCTCGCGATGGTCGACGCAGCCGTCGAGCGTTACGTTCAAGCCGAAGGTCAGGATGCCCATGGGCGCCCAGCATAGAAGATGCCTCGCGGTGGCGGGAGCCTTCCCGTCGTCTCGCGTCGCTACTCGGGCGGGGTCCAGTCGATGACCTGACTCCAGGCGTCGTCCCTCGAGTTGCGCTCGAACGCGGCGTCGACCTCGGTCCGGAGCAGCTCGGCCAGGCTCGGGTCGAAGTCGCAGAGCCAGGCCACGTTGCAGAGTCGAATGCGACTCGGGTCCCCGAGCTGCTGTTCGGTCTCGGTCCCCGAGAAAAGGCGCCACCCGCTGTCTTCCTCGCGGTCGGGGGGCTGATGGAAGACCCAACGGCAGCAGTCTTCGAAGACGTTCTCCGACACGAGGGCCGCGCGCTCCATGTTGGCGTACCAGCCTGGGTCGTCTTTCGCGATGAACAGTCGGGCGACGTGCCGAGGCGAGAAGTCGATGAGTTCCCCGGGTTTCGGCGCATCGATGGCGGTGGGCTGGTTTGTGAGGTAGCCGCGGTACGATCCATCGTCGTTGACCGACTCGATCTCGACCCACATGCGCTCGGCCCGGGGGCCCCCGGGAGGAGGCGACGCGAGCAGGAAGTGCAGCCGCGCCAGCTCCCCCACCCGGAGCGCACTACGCTCGGCGCGCGAAGGAATGAAGAAGGTGTCGGACCGCTGCGCGGCGTCCTCCACGTCTTCGAGAGACCAGGTTCGCTTCGCCATGGGGAGTCTTCGTCCTCGCCGCTTCGATGCTCGTCGCACTACAGTCCGCTCGGTTGGCTCAGGAGCGACCGCCACGCTGGAGGGGCGGGCGGGCTGCGCTGCGGGGTCCGACGGGACGGGGTTCCCACGCGAGAGCATAGGCGTTGCTTGCCGATGAGTATGCCCGGCGCCTCCTTGAGAAGACGGAGGTCACCGAGCAGCCATGACGGTACGGACGAGACGTCGCGGGGATCCGCCATCACGACCCAGTTCCTCCTGCTAGCCTTTCCCAATGCGATCGAAACGACGCTTGGCGAGGCTGTCGCTCGCTTTGGGCATCCTGACGCTCGGGTGCGCTGGGCCGGGGAAGCAAGACGCGACATCGCCAACGCGCCAAGTCGAGGCGGTCACCGCCGAACTCGACGCCACCCAGACGCGGCTCAAGGCTGCAGAGGCCACGCTGGCCGAGTACGAAACCCGGCTGCGAGCGCTCGAAGCCAAAGGGGCCCAGCTCACCGCGGCCCTTGCCGAAGTCAGTGCGGCACCAGAGGCGAGGCCAGAGGTGGGCGAGCGCCCGGGGGTGGACGCTGAGAGCCCCGAAGGCCCGATCGTTTGCAGCAAGCCCTTGGTCTGCACCGTCGACCGCGCCTGGTTCACGGACGCCGACGCTTCGGGCAAGCTGCTGCGGCAGGCCCGAGTCATCCCATCCCTCGTCGACGGCGAGACCAAGGGCTTTAAGCTCTACGGGATGCGCCGGGCTAGCCTTCCGGCGCGTCTCGGTCTCAAGAACGGCGATTTGCTCACCCAGATCGAGGACCGACCGCTGGGCAGTATGGAGGAAGCGCTCGCGGTCTACGCCGCTGTGAAGAAGGCCGACAAGGTTGACTTCACGATCGTCCGGGCCGGCGAGGCGATTCACGGAACGCTGACGTTCGTGGACGGCTCGGGTCACTAGCCGGCTCCTTTCATCCGCGCCCTCCGACCGCCGCAGTTCCACGGGAGGTTGGGACATCGCTATCCCCCCCGAGGGTTTGAGAGCGCGAGGCGCCCCTCGGGACACTACGCGCCACCGGGTAGGTCCTCGCAGTCGCCCTTCTTCAGAACGCCGGTACCCGCCGCTGCGGCGACGCAGTCGTTGGGATACTGCTTCTGGTCGCATCCACAGACCGGATCGTACTGCTTCGTGCACATCTCTGGCCTCGGCTTGCACACGGAGGTGGCGTCGGCCCAGCCGCACGTTCCCGAAGGCTCGTAGGCGCAGTACTCGTCGTCGCCGCACGTGTCCCCCGCTCGCGCCCCGCACGCTTTCCCTTCGGACTCGGGCTCGGGCTCGGGCTCGGGCTCGGGCTGCGGCTCGGGCTCGGGCTCGGGCTCGGGCTGCGGCTCGGAGACCTCGGCGGGGCTGGGGGAGGCGTCATTTGCAGCGGCGTTGGGCGTGCTCGAGCACGCCAGCGTCGTCGATGCGGCCAGCAGCACGAGAGACTGCATCCGGAGTCCAAGGGTGCTCACCGCAGCAAGCTATCAACCCTTTCGACCCTGTCCAGCGCCGAGGTCCAAGTTCCTCGGGCCCCTGAGACCGGCCGCGGTTTGGGAGCGTGTCAGTCAGTCGTCCGAAGATGCATCGCGGCCCGGCGGACTGTTCAAGCCCGCCGAAGGGTCGCGGGGCTCAGACCTTGGTCCTCCCCTTGCCGATCTCGGTCGTCCACTTGGCGAAGTTCTCGTCGGTGAGCTCGCGGGAGTTGACGAAGAGCTTGTCGTGCATCTCCCAGAAGTTGCCCTGGCGCCCCGCCGTTTCGGCGGCGACGGCAGCCGCCATCGCTCGGTTGTGCAGTTCGACAGCAGCGAGAAAGACTGCGTGACGACGGCGGTTTCCAATGGCGCGAACCCGTTCGCCGCGGCGCAGACCTGCGGCTATGGCAACACGCTGGTGCTGTTTTCTCCTCCGACTTGCTGAGGAGGAGGTCGGCGGCTTCCGGTGCCCGCCAGGCCCCGCCCGCACCGTGGCGTCTGGGCTGAGTCCGCGGCCCGTGCCACAATTCCAGCCACGTGTGCTCCATCCTCGGAATTCTCGAGATCAAGTCCGACCCCGAAGCGCTGCGGGCCCGCGCCCTCGAGCAGTCCAAGCGGCAGCGCCACCGCGGCCCGGACTGGACGGGCATCTTCTCGTGTGACCGCGCCATCCTGGCCCACGAGCGGCTCGCGATCGTCGACCCGATAGGCGGCGCACAGCCACTGCTCGGCCGCGACGGCAAGGTCGTGCTGGCGGTCAACGGCGAGATCTACAACCACCGCGAGCTGCGCGCTCGGTATCCCGACTATCCCTTCCAGACCGCCTCCGACTGCGAGGTGATCCTCGCCCTGTACGAGCACGAGGGTGCCGACTTCCTCGAGCAGCTCAACGGCATCTTCGCGTTCGTCCTCTACGACGTCGAGCAGGACCGCTACGTCATCGCTCGGGACCCGATTGGCGTCATGCCGCTGTACACCGGACGCGACGCCGCGGGGAACGTCTACGTGGCGTCGGAAATGAAGGCGATCGCGCCCGAGTGCGTCTCGCTGGAGGACTTTCCGCCCGGCCACGTGCTCGATTCGAAGGAGGGCACGCCGCGGCGCTACTACGACCCGGCGTGGCGGGACTACGGCGCCGTCCAGGGGATCCCGGCCGACCTCGAAGCGCTGCGTACGGCCCTCGAGGACGCGGTCAAGCGTCAGCTTATGTGCGACGTCCCCTACGGCGTGCTGCTCTCGGGCGGCCTCGACAGCTCGCTCACCTCGGCGCTCGCCCAGCGGCACGCTCGGCGCAGGGTCGAAGACGACGAGCAGTCCGAGGCGTGGTTCCTCGCCTGCACTCGTTCGCGATCGGGCTCGAAGGATCGCCCGACCTGGCCAACGCCCGCGTCGCCGCCAAGGCCTTGGACACGGTGCACCACGAGTTCGTCTACACCTTCCAAGAGGGGCTCGACGCGCTCAGCGACGTCATCCACCACGTCGAGACCTTCGACGTGACGACCATCCGCGCCTCCACCCCCATGTACTTGCTCGCCCGACGCATCAAGGCGATGGGCATCAAGATGGTGTTCACGGGCGAGGGCTCGGACGAGATCTTCGGAGGCTACCTCTACTTCCACAAGGCGCCCAACGCTGCCGAGTTCCACGCCGAGAACGTCCGCAAGATCGATCAGCTCTACAAGTTCGACTGTCTGCGCGCCAACAAGTCCCTGGCCGCGTGGGGCGTCGAAGGCCGGGTGCCGTTCCTCGACCGCGACTTCCTGGACGTTGCGATGGGCTTCGACGCGCAGGACAAGATGTGCACAGGTGGCCGCATGGAGAAGCACATCCTCCGCAAGGCCTTCGAGGGCTACCTGCCCGACGAGATCCTCTGGCGACAGAAGGAGCAGTTCTCCGACGGCGTCGGCTACGGGTGGATCGACGGCCTGCGCGACCACGCCGCCGCCCACGTCAGCGACCAGCACATGGCCGCCGCCGCCGAGCGGTTCCCTCGCAACACGCCGCTGACCCAGGAGGCGTACTACTACCGCACGATCTTCGAGCAGCACTTCCCCGGCGACGCGGCGGCCTCGATGGTCCCCGAGGGCAAGAGCATCGCGTGCAGCTCTCCGGTGGCGCTGGCGTGGGAGAAAAGCTTCGCCGACAACGCGGATCCCTCCGGCCGGGCGATCAAGGGCGTCCACAACGACAGCTACTGACGCATGCGCACCTGCATCGTGCTGCTGCTTGCGGTGGGCGGCTGCGTCCACAACGCGGCGGGGCCTCATCGATCTCATCGATCTCGTCGATCTCATCGATCTCGTCGAGCCCAGAGCACATCGGTGGCCCGGCGCCGGGCGTAGCTCTTGGCGACGCGGTCAGGCGCGCAGCCCTGCGCGGAGGCCTCGATACAACGCCCGAGCCTCGTCGGGCCCAGGCATCCCCGCCTCCGCGTGCACGCGGGCGTGGTGCTCTGCGGTCAGCTCGACCTCGAGGCGATCCCACGACCGTGCGCGCTCGCGGTCGAGGTCTCGGCGCGCCGACGCATTCATGCGTGCACGGGCCCAAGCGTCGAAGCTCCACGACAGCGCCGCGTGTCGGGTCTCGTCCTCGGCGATGCGGGCGAGGGCGCGCCGGACCCGAGGATCGCGAGCCCGCCGAGCTTGCACGTGGGCCACCAGCGCACCGTAGGTCTCGCGCGTGCACCCCTCGGCGGCGTTGTCAGCGACGACCTCGACCAGCGACCGGGCGGCGGTGGGCCGCACGCGTGGGGCGATGGGCTCGCCGCCGTGTCGCCGAGCGATCGTGGCCATGACCCGCGCATGGCGGATCTCGTCGGTGCGTGAGCGCCTCGCCGCTCGCACCATGGATGGAGGAGCCCCATGCAGCTGCAGCTCCCGCGCGAGCTGGCCGAAGGCAGCGACGGCGGCGGCCTCGAGGTGGGCGACGTCGGCGAAGAACGTGCCGACGGGGTCCGCCGACCGAACGCGGCCGCGTCGACACAGACCCGCCGGCAGTCGGCCCACGGAGCAGCCAGGATCGCCGCTCTCGATCAGCTCGGTCTGCACCACCTCCACCACGCCGCTCTCGGAAACGTGCACGACGTGGGCCTCGATGTCGTCACCTTCGCCGCAGCCTCCCCCGGTTCGGGTGTAGACTACGTAACCATCATCGACGACGCCGACTTGCTGCGACGCTTCGCATTGAATCCGGTGGCGAGCTCCATAGGTTGCCAGCAAGGCTGCGTCGCCCGGGGCATCGACCGCACCGAGGAACGCGCGGAGCATCTCTGCCGAGCCGACCGATCCGACCTCGTCTCCGCGGGTGAACGCCAGCGAGGCATAGCCGGGGTACTCGAAGCCCGCCGGGAAGTCCGATTCGAGCGGCAGCGCATCGAAGGCCGCCTGACATGCGGCCGGGTCGGTGGCGCCGCCACAGCGCATCCCCACGGTCCCTTGAATGTTGATGTTCCAGCGCTCGGTCCCGGTGTCGATTCCCAGGTCTTCCGCGAACCGGTCTTCGAGATAGTCGACGGCCTCCGCGGGCTCGACGAACGGGAGCAAGGCTGCGCTTCCTCCTTCGCAGAGGTTCTCGGTGAACTGCGCCTCGTCGATTCCCTCGTCCGCCACGCAACCCACCGCGAGCGGGGCGAGCAAGGACGCGAAGAGGCGGGTGAGGCGGTCGGGGGAGCGGAAGTCCATGCCCAACGCTTCCTCCAAGATCCGTTCCAACCTGGAAAGTCGAGGCAGCCCACGACCTCGACCCGGCGCGGACTGACACCGATGTCGCGCTCGTCGGCCGTTGATGCCGACCTACGAAGCGTCCTGGCCCCACAAACGGGACACTTCAGCGGGTTCTCGCTGTCGGGTTCCAGGACGGGGCTGTAGCTTGTTCGGATGCGATGGATGGCCGGGGGACTGATGGTGCTCGCACTGGGAGCTTGCGACGGCGGGTCGAGTTCAGTGGAAGAAGACACCGAGGGTGCCACCTCTTCAGGCACGACCGAGCCCTCGAGCACCAGCGGCACAGGCCCCTCCACCTCAGGTCCGGAACCTACGACGACGACGACCGCATCCCCGACGACGGGCGAGACCACGGCGGTCGCTGACGACTCGGGCACCACGGGCGTCCCCGACATCGACACCGACACCGACACCGACACCGGCGGCTCGGTGGAGGTGAACGTGCCGGTGGTCGTCGCCGTGGGGGCCAGCCACGCCCGCTACGTCAGTCTCGATGACGGCCTCAACTGGTGCCAGACCGGGCGCACGGATGACCCTGATGGACAGAGCTTCGATACGCCGTTCCTGCTTCGCAACGTCTCCTATGCGAACGGCCTGTTCATCGCGGGCTCGTGGCGCGCGATCTTCGTGTCCGAGAATGGCCTGCAGTGGGAGGACATCACAGGCGACGAGAACCCCGATTTCGGACAGTGGACCGCGCAAATCCAGTATGGCAACGGTTGGTGGGTCGCGACAGGAGGCTACGGCACCGCCATGCGCTCCCAAGACCTCATGACCTGGGAAGTCACGTCCGCCGGGATGCCGGGCACTGAGGCGTCCCGGAGCCTCGCGTTCGGGAGCGGAATGTTCGTGACCGGCCGCGACAGTGTCGGGTGGTTCTCGAGTGCCGACGGTGCACAGTGGACGTCGATGAACCCAAGCGGCGATAGCCGGGTCATCTTCGACGGCAACGACTTCGTCCCACACCCCGGCTACGATGAGAGCGAGGCAGGCACCCGCCTGCGCGTCGCCGGGCCCGACGGCATCGAGCGAGCGGTGGGCGAGGGCAGCTACGAGCGGGTCGCGACCGTCGGCGACTCCGTGACCCGCGTCGCCTTCGGGCTCACCTCCGACGCTTCGATCTCCACGGCCCGGATCACACCCGAGCTCGCCGACTGCCTCGGGCTCTGAAGCGGTCCTTCGTCCCGAGCGGCTCCAGTCCTGTTGACGCTGGCGTACATTGCTGGAGGCCCGAATCAACAGCCACGATCGTCAGCGGGGCGGCCAGCTCCGTCGTGTTGGCGCTCGGGTTGCGCGTCGCAGTTTCGCGGGCACCCGAGCCCAGAAACACTACTTGGCGACCTTGACGAAACGGAGGGTCGAGCGATCGCTCTCGCCGATCGCAAGGTACTTGTCTTTGTCGGTGTCGCCCTCGGCCAACCGCGGCGGCAGGGTCCAGACGCCATTCTCATAGTCGCGGGTGTCCTTGGGGTTGGCGTTGATCTCGGACTTGGCGGCGAGCTTGAACCCGTAGCTCTCGATCTTCTCGATCAGCCACTTCTCGGGCAAGTAGCCCTTGGCCGCGCTCTCCTTGGGATCGGCGTCCGCGGCCGCGCGATGCTGCACCACGGCGAGCACGCCCCCGTCCTTGAGGCCGTTGTGGATCCCGGACATCCACGCGTCCCACAGGTCGAAGCGCTCGACGTTGTGGAACATGCGGATCACCAGGACCATGTCCATGCCGCCGTCGGAGCCGAGGTTCATCGGCTCGCCGCTTGCGCCCTGCGGAATCGTCTCGACGCCCGCGTATAGCGGACCCGGCGCGGTCAAGAACAGCTCGGCCATCTTTGCGTTGGCTTTCTCGCCCGGATCTTCGGAGGCAGGATCGGCGCCCGCCAGATAGAGCTGACCGCCCGCGGCGAGGAAGGGCGCGAGGATCTCAGTGTACCAGCCCGCTCCCTGACCGACCTCGAAGACCTTCATCGTCGGCTTGAGTCCGAAGAACTTCAGCGTCTTGTCCGGGTGTCGGTATTTGTCGCGATCGACGTTGCCGGGAGCCCGATGCGAGCTCTTGAGGATCGCCTTCATGCGGCTGTCGGGGCGGGCGTACTTCTTGGCAACCATCGCCTCGAAGGCCGTGGTGATCTCCGGGGTCCAGCGCGCCTTGACCTCTTCGGCTTCCGTCTCCGCCTTGGCGATCGCCGCGTCGAGCTGCGCCTGCGCTTCGGCAGCCTTCTTGTCCGCCTCGGCCTTCTCAGCCGCCGCCGCCTCTTCCTCCGGAGTGAGGGCCGTCGTCGCCGGCGGGGTCGCGGCTGGCGGATTCGTCGGACCCGTGTCCTTGTCACAAGCGAGGAGGGCGAGAGTGGCGGTGAGCAGCGCGAGGCGTCGCATGGACCGCCTGTATACGCCCCGTTCTCCAGGTACGCGACCCGGCCAGGCCTCCGCCAAAAACCCGAGGGAACCCCCCCGTCAGACGGAACCATGGGGGGCCTGCCCGCCAGAGTCGAAGGGATCGGAGGTCCCGCGAGCTACTTGCCGACCGGCACCGCGCACACGCCGAGCGAGGCGCGTCCGGGCGGCACCTCGCCATTTTCGTAGTAGGGGAGGCACTCTTCGAGCTCCGAAGGGCACCCGAGGTCGTCGTCGAGGTTGCAGAGCTGCGCGCAGCAGCCACTGCCGTCGGGGGTGTCGCTGCACGCCTCGGTGTCCACGACCGGACCGCTGCGACACGTGAAGCCCGGCGCGCAAAGACCGAGACCCGTGGGGACACAAGACGCTCCGTGACCGCCCTCCGCTCCCGCGAGTCGGGGCGCGCAGTACCAGCTGCGGTCGCTTTCGTCTTCCCGGCAGGACCACCCGTCGGGACACGCGCTCAGGCTGAGCGGGTTGCAGTCGGATAGACACATTGGCAACGCGAGGCCGAAGACCGATACGCAGTTGTCGTCCACGTTTCCGCAGCTGTCATCAGCGCCGCAGAATGCCACGCATGTCCCACTCGAAGACACCGTGTCGGAAAGACAGAACGACCCGGCAGCGCAGGTGTCGGACATCATGCCTCCAGGGTTGATGTCACACAGTTCACCCGGCCCGGCGTTGCCCACCACCGGCACGCACTCGTAGACCGGGTCGCCGTCGAAGTCGAAGTTTCCTCCACACTTGAAATCGTCGGGACAGTCATCCTCTTGCGGATCGCATGCGTCCGGCCCAACCGTGTCGGGATCGTCTGTCGGATCCAAACCGGTGCTGGTGCCAGTCTCGGGCGCGCCCCCGTCCGTGAAGCTCGTCTCGCTGTCCGTCGTGGAGCCGGTCTCGGAAGCTTCGGTGGTTCCCGCGGTCGCGTCCGCGTCGGAGTCAGTGCCACATGCGGTGATCAGGGCTGAGGCGAAGATGGTGGCGATGCTGCGGCGTAAACTCATGGTGGCCGTAGGCCTAGTCCACGCTTCGCGGGACGCAAGCGTCCGCCCGGCGATCGTCGAGCCCGACGGCGACGAACGACTCCTCCTCGAACGTCTGGGAATCTCAACTCGCGCGTTCTGCTTGGGTCGCTTCTGCCGACCAGCGGCTGAAAGCGATTCGTGCCGGGGCACGTTCCGGGCGGAGCGTCACCAACCCGCCGGGCTGATGACTCAAGGCCGTCGGGCGGAGTCCATCACCTCGGAGGCTCCGGGCACGGCACCCCGCAGACAGCCGTGACCCCGTCGGGACACGCCGTGGGAGTGCCGTCGCATTGGTCGAGGGAGCAGTTGCCGTCGAGTCCATCGGGACACCGCAGCGAGCACGATGAGCCCGCCTCGCACTCTGCGTGACACGGCGGAGCGGTGCACTCGAAGGCGCACTCGCTGTTGGGGCCACAGGTGCAGGTACCGTTCGCGCACTGGCCGTCGCACTGCTCATGATCCCCAAGGCACGCCACGTGACACGGTGGCGCGGCACAGGAGAACATGCACCGTGCTCCGGGCTCGCACGTGCAGTCGCCATTGGCACACTCGCTCTCGCACGTGGAATCGGGCTCGCACGTGGCCTGGCAGGGCGGTGCGGCGCAGGGAATCGTGCAGTCGGCACCCGCGGCGCAGATGCACTCACCGTTGGCGCACTCGGCCGCCCGGTCGTCGTGGCAACCACCCAAGACGAGCGCCACGAGTGCAGCCAGGCAGCAGGAGATCAGCGTTTTGCGCCCCATCATGCGTCCATCATGTGGCCGCTCCCCCTCCAAATCGATGAAAAAACCTGGGAGACCCACGGCTCGCCTCGCCGGACTAAGGAACGATCTGACAATCGTCGAGGCCGCCCCCGAACAATGCGGAGACCTTGCCCTTGGCCTTGATCGGGTCGTACTGGGTGAGCTTCGGCGCTTCCCCGCCCTTGGCGAGCGAGCAGCCGATCGAGCCTTGGGTGTCCTCGTCGTCGCGGATCGAGACGGCGATGTTGGTCTCGTCCGAACCGGCCGCGGTCGCAGTCGAGGTGCTGAAGTAGACCCCCTCCACGTTCACCTCTTGGCCCAGCCACTTGCTCGGCGCGCCCTTGACTCCAGCCATCAACACGGTCGGCTTCACCGACGCGCCATCGGTGGGCGGGGCGGGAGCGTTCGGATCTTCGGCGGGCGCCTCGATCTCGGCGCCGGACTTCACGACGCACGCGTCGAACATCGACTTCATCATCTTGTCGACCTTCCCGGGGCCGTCGACGATCCCAACCTTGTCGCCGTCCTTCTCAAGGGTGAGGTAGGCGCAGGTGTCTCCGTCGACGATGGCCCAGCTGTGGTCTTTGCCGTCGACGTTGGTGACCTTGCCGAGCTTGGACTCGACGACGGCGAGGGCGTCGTCCCAGGCGTCGAAGGGCTTGGGCTTGGAGTCGCCGGGCAGGCCTTCGATGACGGCGACGGTGAGGGGCCCTTCGAAGGGCTTGGGTTTGGCCTGGGCTTGCTTCTCGCCACCCTCACTTCCTTTGGGCGCGTCGCCCGAATCACAGGCGAGACAGAGAAAACAAAGGGCGGTGGCGAAGGGAGCGAGGCCCCGCATCGCTGAAGAAGGTAACACCGTCGCCGGATCCTGGAGGCCGCCCTCGACGGCCTCCGCCTGGGGTGGTGGTACCCCGCCGGCCTCGGCCGCTACACGGGCGGAGGCAGCGAGGGCCGGTTCAGTCCCAGCGGCTGCCCAGGCGCAGCGAGAACTCTTCGATCGTGCCCACGTCGCCGGCGGTGTCGTCGACGGCGCGCAGCGTCCAGGTCCCGTTGACGGACTCGTCGCCCGAGAACCCGGACACCGAGCCTCGCACGCGCGTGAAGAAGGGCTCTCCGCCCGTGCCGTCGAAGACCATCAGCTCGTTGCCGTCAGGGTTGACCAGCGTCACCGTGAGCTGCGTCGGGTCGGGGTGCGAGATGACCATGTCGACCTCGACGTCCATGTCGACGGTCGCGAGCCCGCTGACGTCGATCGTGGTCTCGGTCGCGGTCTCAGGCGTCGTGGCGTCGGCGATCTCGAGGGGATCGACGGCGAGGGTGAAGTTGCCCCGCATCCAGGCGGGCAGACACATCCCGACCTCGGTGCGCGACAGCCCCGCGCACAGCATCCCCGCCTCCAGATCACAGCCGCCCTCGAGGGTGCAGCTCTCGCCGCCGCCGGGGGCCGAGCGGTCGACGCAGCGTCCCAGGCCGGTGTTGGGGTTGGTGCCGGTGCACGAGCCTTGCGCGCACTCGTCGTCGCTGGCGCAGGGTCCGTTCATCGGGCCCTTGGCTGCGCTGCACTCATCGAGATCGCCGTCGCCGTTGATGGCGACCGGCTCGTTCGAACCGACCTCGAAGTACGCGCCGACGGAGGTGTCCCCGGCCCCAAACTCGTACACGACGTAGGCCGTGGCGCTGGTGCGGTCCCAGACTTCGATCCGGTTGATCTCTTGCTGGTCGGCGGCCTCGAACGCCTCTTCGAGGGTGGTGACCTCGGCGAAGCTCGCGCTGAGCACCGCAGCGATGACCTGAGACTGCTCGGCTTCGGAGAGCGCGGAGTCGATCGTCAGCCGGCGCTGCGCACCGACCGAGAGATCCGGCGAGTCGAAGAGCTCCCGGTAGGTGGAACCGAACGCACATTCGACGGCGAAGGGCGCCAGACTCTCGGCGCACGCCGGGCCCATCGTCTGCGCAAACGTCTCGAAGCTTTCGCTGCAGTAGGCGGGCGGCTGGGGGGCAGCGCAGGTGTTGTCGAAGATGGGTCCGAGCGCCTCACCGTCGGTGCACACCGCGAGCACCTCTTCGGCCGTCGGCGTGGGCGTCTCGGGATCTGCAGCCGCATCGGCGTACTGCCCGCGGAAGCAGGCGAGAATGTTGCCCCGCACCCACGGGTGGCAGGCCTCGGCCTCGGCCTCGACCGGCCCGCAGTTGTCGCTGTTGCAGGTGGCCAGCAGTCGGTAGTGTCCCCGGTCGCGACCGTCGGCGGTGCCGATCACCACCAGATACTCCCCACCCTCGCCGAACACCTCGTCGAGCCGGGAGTGCCGGCCCCAGCCGTCGTCGTCGTCGAACGCGATCGCTTCGGTCCCGTATCCGCCGGCCTCGGTCCGCGGGCCGTACAGGAACATGGTGGTGTCCAGCTGCGCCGCCGTGCCCAGATGGGTGACGTCGAGCCGGACGTCGGCGCCGGCCCGCACTTCGAGCGCGTGGCCGAAGAACTGCAGGTCCTCGTCGAACGCTCCGGTGACCGGAACCTCGAACGCGAGCGCCTCGCCCGACTCGACCCGGTCCGCGACGTCGGCCTTGCCTCCGCTGAGATCCGGCTCGACCACCTTCGACGAGCCCCCTTCGTCACAGGCGGATGTCAGGAGGAGGACAGCGAAGAGCCGGCGCCGACGAGCGTTCATGGGCGGGAGCCTGAGCAATGTCGGGACCAACCGCAACCGGAAAGAAACCCTCGTGATCCCGAGGCCCGGCACGCGATACAGAGGCCTGCAGTGGCCAGGGTCCGAGCCACCCCGGCCACCATGCTGGCCACCGCATCCGCCGCCGCATGAGGCACACGCCCCTCCTCAACCCTCGTTGTGAGTCCGGGGCTGCTCCATCGCCACCGCGAGCAGGTCTGGCACAGCGAGCAGCCAGCAGGCGGCTACACTGGGACGGTGACGACCGAAGGCAGGGTCGAGGACGCGGGTGTCGAGGCCCTGCCCGAGCTGGCGCACGACCTCTGCGAGGGGGATGCGGAGCTCGTCGCACGGGTTCGGGCGGCTGTCGACTCTCCGCCTTCGACGCTCGAAGAGGTCGGCTTCTTCGGCACGCGCGGGTTCCCGCCCGAGAAGAACTGTTTCCTCTTCCTCATCACCCAGCTGGGCCGAGCGGGCCGGCTGATCAGCGCAGAAGACAAGTACACCGCCCACCTGCTCGATACATTCGCCGAACACGTTGGCATGCCGCCGGCGATGCGAAGCTGGCGACCCAAGAACTACGGCTGGAACAAGGACTACGCCGCGCTCGGCCTCGACCCGAAGCTGCATCGTCGCGCACAGGCCCGCTATGAGGCCACGTTCGACGCCGTGGTCGGGGCCTTCGAGGCGGGGTACGAGGCCAAGGGGACCCCGCTACGCATGCTGCAGTTCCATATGGGCGACACGCTGCCGTTCCTGACGGTCAGCCCCGAAGTCGCGGAGCGCTGGACCGACGTGGTCGTCGCCCGGGATGAGCAGGGGCGTCCACTGGGGCTGACCCGACCCGACTGGAAGCGGTTCTTCCATCACGTTGCCTACTCCTTCGGCTGGGAGTTCGCGGACTCCTGAGGCTATGGAGCGCCCGAGGGGACGCGCGAGCGAGGAGCAAGCCCTCACGGTCGATTCCCGCCCACGCCGCTTCCTACCGGCGTTCGCGAAGCAACGCGTCATAGAGCGCGGCGGCATGGGCGAGCGGGTCGGCGTGGCGCTCGAAGCCGTTCGACGGGGTGATGACGGTGTTCGCTCCGGCGGCGAGCGCCTGCTGAGCTTGCGATGCAGAGAAGTCGTCGCTCACCAGCACGTGCAGTCCCTCGATCTCGGCGAGACGGGCGACGGTGGAGAGCTCGCAGCGCCCCTCGCCTTCGTAGTCGAGGGCGACGTAACGGTAGCCGAGCATGGCCGCGTAGCGAGCACAGCCGACGAGGACCTTGAGCGAAGGAGGGGCTGAGGCATCGTAGAACCACGACGCCGTGCTGGCGGCCATGATGAAGTAGGCCACCGGCACAAACGGCAGCCCGCGCTCGGCGACCGCCATGGCCGTCGAGACGGGACCCGATCCGAACGGCCGCTGCTGCAGCTTCTCGAGAGCGAAGGCGTCGATGCCCTCGCGTCCGCCGAACAAGCGTTCGAGGGGCTGCCGTCGATCCGCGACTGCCTCGACCCGGACTACGTGGGCCGACAGGGCTACATGGCGAGGGACAACGCGCGGGCCCAGGAGATCGACGAGCAGCTCGCGCAGGCGGACGCGCTTCTCGCTCGCGGCGCTCCGGTCCGCGCCCGGGAGGCTGCCGAGCACGCAGCCGCGCAGATCGACACCAGCACCGATGCCAGCGCTCGGGCACGAGCCTTGCTCACGCTGGGTCGGAGTCAAGCGCGACTGCAAGAGTCCTCCGAGGCCGAGCGCAGCTATGTCGAAGCCTACGGCCTGGCCCGCAAGCTCGGGCTCACCGACCTCTCCACCGAGGCTGCAACCGAGCTGGCCGAGGTGGTGGGCCTGGACTTGTCGCGCTTCGAGGAGGGGCGCTGGTGGCTTCGCATGGCCGACATCGAGGGCGAGCTGCTGGAGCGACCGGATCTTGCGCGAGCTCGGCACTTCGTCGCCATCGAGCTCCTGCAAACCGCCGGACGGACCGAGGATGCGCTCGCTCGGGCCGCGCTCCTCGAGACAGAACTCGACTCGGACATCTCTGCGTCTTCACGCGCACGCGCTGAGCTCCGGCTCGGCCGACTGGACCTGCAGGTGGGAACGGTCGACGAGGGTCTCGACAAGGTGGACACGGCGCGCGAGCGACTCGAGCAGCTCCTGGGCGCCGAGCATCCCTCGCTCGCCGAGTTTCATCGACAGCTCGCGTTCGGTCTGCGGCTCCAGGGGGAACGACTGCAGTCGGTAAAGCATGCTCGCCGCGCGCTGGAGCTCGCTGAGAGCGGCGCTGGAACCCGCCACGTGTCCCTCGCACGCTTCCTGGGGTCGTTGGCGACCGCCCTGCTTCAGATCGGTGCTCGCGAAGAGTCCCTTGCGGTTCTCGACCGCGCGCTCGCCCTTGACGATCCCCGACCGCTGGGACCCGTGCTGACCGCCGACCTCTTGGGGCGCCGCGGTGATGCTCTGAGCGCCGGAGATCCCAGCGGTGCTCTCGCCGCGCACACCCGAGCCTACGAACTCTCGGGGTCGGCCGTCGGAGAGCAGCACCGCGCCACGCTCATGCACCGCGTCAGTCGTGGCATCGAGCTCGCCGCGCTGGGGCGCATGGACGAGGCCGCGACCTCGCTTCGCGAGTCGTTGGTGCTCAGCCAGGCGGTCCTCGGCACGCAGCATCCCAACGTCGCCCGCATTCACTTTGCCGTGGCCAACGTCCTGCAGCAGCAAAGCGAGCTGGACGCCGCGCTCGAGCATCACCGAGCCGGCATCGCGATCTGGGAGCGCACCTACGGACCCGACTCGGCAACACTCGTGGCCCCCAGGATCAACGTGTGCGGGGTGTTGGTATTCCTCGAGCGGCCCAGCGAGGCGCTCGAGGCCTGTCAGCGAGCCCAGGAGCTCCGCGACAACATCAAAGGTGCCAACGACTTCACGCTCGCCGATCTCGAGAACAATCGCGGCAACGCCCTGTCGATGTTGAATCGCACAGCGCAAGCCCGCGCCGCCTACGGCAAGGCTCGCAGCGCCTGGCGGCGGTCGCTTGGCGAGGACTCCTATGAGGAGAGCATCGCGATCGCAAACCTTGCGGAGCTCGAAGAGAAGAGCGGCGACCACCTTCAGGCTGCAAACCTGTACGCGGAAGCGGTGAGGATTCGTCTTTCGCGCTTCGGTCCCGAACACCCCGCGCTGGTCAGCGTTCGCGCCGGCCTCGACCGCAACCGCCGCTGAGCGCGGAGAGCCGCTCCACACGAGCGACTCTCCACCAACGACTCAGCAACGACTCGCGACGCGGGCCCAAGAAGATTCGACAGGATTGCAGGCGTGACGGTGTCTCACGCGTCGGCGCAAGACCTTCTCGAACTGGTTCGGCCTCTTTTCGGTCTCTTTTCGGCCCTCGAGATCCGCGTCGATGTCTGCGGCGTTTAGGGGAAGCGAGACACACTGCATGAGCATGAAAAACATCCCCCTTCTCTCCTTCGGCATCGTCGCACTCACACTTACAAGCAGCTCCGCCGAGGCGGCACCGCTACCCGAGCCCACGGACAGCCCCATCCTCGTGATCGGGGCGTCCTACGCCGAGGGCAAGCTCCCTCTGAACGACATGATGCAGGGCCCATTCGGTGGGTCGTCCGTCGGTTTCGGAAGCTACATGGATCTCGGCGACGCGCTCTCTCGTCAGGGCCGATTCGTCGTCAACGAGGCGCAAGCGGGCGCGACCGCGACCGACCGACCAATGTGCCTCGATGCATTCTGCCTTCCGGTGGGCTGGCTCGGATACTCGGCTCAGCTCACGAAGGCTCTGGCCCGGGTCGCGATTCCTGACCCCGCAGATCCAACCCAGATCCTCGGACACAACGCCCAGTATGTGTACTTCGGCATCGTCAACGACTGCATGCATTCGGGGGCAGCCGGGATTCCTCAGCTCGACTCGGCGCCTTGCGACGAGGCTCAGGTCGAGGCGTTTGTGCACGCGGTCATCGATGCGGCGGCAGAGGCGACCGCCGTCGGGATGATTCCGGTGTTTCCCGAGTACCCCGACTACGGGGACATCGACCTGTCGATCCAGGCCGCCGCCACCGGGCTCACCTGGTACGCGAACAAAGACCAATGGGACCTGATCGCACACACGTGGCACGAGCTGATCTCGCAGGAGGTGCCGGACGCCATCTTCGTCGATGCCTGGGCAAACATGGATACGCTGCCCGATGGGCTGCACCCAACCCCTCGTTCGGCGAAGCGCGCGGCCAAGCGGGTGATCAAGGCGATCGAGCTCTACGAGAACAAGGCCTAGATCTCCCGAGGTGGAGCTGCGTGTGCGCGACCAGTGCCCGGCGGAGTCGCCGGGTCTGGGTCGCGCGAGTCAGACTGCGTCGAGGGCGGGCGCGGACCGCATGCCGACCCAGCCGACGCAACCACTGGGTCGCGGTCGCGTCTAGCGAACGTATGGCACTCAGCTCGGAAACGACGGACTTCTTCAAGCGCTTCGCGCCGAAGGGACAGGGGGAGTTCTCTCTCCCCCAAGAACACCAACAGGATGTGCCGCAGGCGATCCACGAGTTTTGGGGTGCCCACGGCCTGCCGCTGTGCGGCGGTGGGTTGGTGCAATTCATCGACCCGGCAGTCTTTCGGGACGTCGCGTACAGCTGGCTGATGGGCGGCAACGGTCGGGTGATCACCCCGTTGGCCATCACCGGATTCTCCGAGCTGATCTACGTGCGGCACCTCCGCGAAACCGACATGGTTCCCGATGGCGCGGAGCGGTACGACATTCGCATGCTCGACCCACACTTTCGCGCGGCGGGCTTCTTGGGGTGGACGCTGGGCGAAGCGCTGGCTCGGCTCGACCCAGCCGCGCCGCGCAACACCGACATGATCGACTTCCACCCCGACTTCCGCCCGGACCTCTTCAAAGCGGCGGTCGCCAAGGAAGGTCCCTTGGCGCCCAACGAGGCGTTTCATTTCGCGCCCGCCTTGGTCATGGGCGGCAGCGAAGCCATCGAGCACGTTGCCAAAGGCCACGCCGCGGTGCACCTGGACATCCTGTTCCAGATGACCTGACCCAGCCTCACTTCAGCGCGGTCTGGTACGACCCTACTCGGTCACGAGAGTCACGGTGATGACGCCGTCGCCCGCCTGGGTCGCCGGGGTTGTCGCGCCGTCGGTCACGCCGCCGTAGTAGGAGGAGCCGCCTCCTCCGCCCGCAGCATAGGCACCGCCGCCACCGTAGAAGCCGCCACCGCCGCCACCGATGTGGTAGTTGCCGACGGTCGTCGAACCTCCGACGCCCAAGGCCCCGTCGCTACCGGGGGAGCTGCCCGCGGTGCCGCCGGCGGCAGCGGTGCCGCCAAGTCCCGCTGGGTTGCCCTCACCCGTGACACCAGCCTCGCCCAAGAGGCCTCCCGCGCCGCCGCCCGCACCATGCTCGGGGCAGCCACAGTTGCCGCCACCGCCGCCGGCGGCCACGATCACGCGGTCTGTGAACTCGTCACCGTTGAGACGAATGTCGGAGGCGCCGCCTCCACCGGCACCGTATTGGCCACCGGCTCCGCCGCCGTTGAAGCCACCAGCACCGCCCACGACGCCTTGGCCACCGACGCGGATCGTGAGCACGTCGCCCGGCGTCACCGAGAGCACCCCCGATGCCAGCCCACCCAGGCCGCCGTCATCTTGAATCTCGCCGTCGCAACACTCGCCGCCGCCCCCTTGAGCCCCGTAGGCCTCGACGGCCAGCGCGGTGATCCCTTCGGGCACGGTGATCTCCACCACCTCCCCGGTGTACGCGAACGTCGCGGGCGATACGACGCAAGCGTCGCAGAAGTCGTTGGGGTCGTCGTTGCTGTCGTCGCAGGTCTCGACGCCGGCTTGGATGAAGCCGTCGCCACACGTGGCGCTCAGGCAGGTGGAGGGGCAGTCGTCGGTGTCGTCTTCGTTGCCGTCGTCACAGGTCTCCTTGCCGTTGACGATGCCGTCGCCACAGGTGGGGAGCGCGCAGAGGTTCGTGCACTCGTCGTCCTCGATCTCGTTGCCGTCGTCGCAGCCCTCGCGTGGACCGGTGAAGCCGTCGCCGCACGACGCTGGCTGGCACGTGTCGACGCAAGCATCGGTGTTGTCATCGTTGCCATCATCGCAGCTCTCGCCCGCGGTCGCGTTCACCACGCTGTCGCCGCACTCGGCCGCGGTGCAGTCCGCGTCGCAGTCCGCGGATTCTCCCGCGCCGTCGCACGCCTCCATGCCCTCGTGGACGAAGCCGTCGCCACACGCCGCGATCGTGCACGACGAGGTGCACGCTGCCGCATCGTCGTTCGCTTCGCCATCGTCGCACTCCTCGTCGGCGTCGAGCTCACCGTCGCCGCACGCGGGTCGGGGATCGCCGGTCGAGGATTCGCCGTCACTCGTGGAGGTGCCAGAGGTCGAGGGATCGTCGCTCGTCGAGCCCTCCGGGTCGGGATCCGGGTCGGGGTTGGGGGCCGTCATGCTGCCGTCCGAGGTGGATCCGGCGGCTGAGGTGCCGCCGTCATCATCGGTGGCGGGCGTCTCTTCCCCTGGGCATCCGGCAAACAGGAGAAGCGCAATCGAAAGGAAAGGGGCTCTGCGAGTCATCGTCTGGACCTTGTGGCGTCCGGCGACTGCGCCGCACTACCCGAAGTGGGACGGGATTTGGCTTTTCCTCGAACCCCCGCCCCCTCCACCGTCCTGCTTGAGCGCGCGGAGCCGGTCGCCGAGCATGAAACCTCTTCGGCTGCGGCTGGATTTTGCGGCTGCGCAGCCTCCCAGCAGGCTGGTTGCTGTCGCTCAGTCGCGCGCTGCATCCGTCGACGACGCGCGCGCGCGCTCCCGACGACGCTCCTCGCGAGCCCTCAGGTACACGCCGCGGTAGCGCTCATAGAAGGGACGGTAGCGATGCTTGTACTTGCAGTCGGCGAACAGGTACCGCCCAGAGATCGGCGGCTTGTGGAACTGACGGAACGCGAACGCGAGCATCGCCCAAAGCCCAAACAAGGCCGGACACAGGTACCACTGGCCCGAGGCCACGATGTAGATCATGGCCAGCGGCATCGTCGAGGCTTTGAGTCCGAACAAGGGCACGGTGAGGCTGTAGGTCGAGAGGTTGACGATTCGCTGGTTGCGACGCCATACAACCGCGGCCGCAGTGCAAAGCCCCGTGCACGTCACGAGTCCCGGGAGCATGGACCCTGTGAAGCCCTCCGAGAGCGGCTGGACGACGAAGCGCACCATGACCATCGCCAGGAACAGGTATCCGAGCAGCTTGTCCCACAGGCACGACATCAACAGAAACATGATGATGCTCCAATGCTCGTTGTGGGCTGCCACCTTGCGCGCGAGGTTCTCGGCTCCGTCTACCGCGTACTCGCCTTGCATCCGGAACTTCAGCGCGTTGTTGGGATGCAACAACTCAAAGCGGAGGTTGAGGAAGGTCTTCCAAGGGTTCCACGAAACTGCGGCGGACAGCTTGCGCTCGATGCCGACAAACGCCGCCACATCAGCGGTGTACAGGCCGTAGTTGACCAGGTGGTCGGTTGGCGTACGCGTCTCACCAGGCGGGTAGTATTTGGCGTTGTAGTCGCGAATTCGCTCGCGAATCTCACCGTACAGCGCACCGGCACAACGCGGCTCCGAGAGCAGCTTGTGAACCATCAGGGCTTGCATCTCGGTGATGTTTGCGAGGCCGCCCGTGAACGGCCGCGTATAGCCGATGAAGAACACGTTGCGTAGGTCCTCGGGAACGACCCCGAGGTAGGTGTTGCGATGAGCGTAGCTGTAGCGATTTCGGACGCCGTCTTCATCCACCGCGAATATCGGCGGCAGCCGGGGGTGCTCGCTCCCGCCGTCGATGAAGCGGTCGAACTTCAGCGTCTTGCCGTCGCAGGAGATCGTTTGGTTGTCGTGGTCGACGCTGGTCCGGTCCTTCGACCACGTCTCCACCAGCCCCTCGGTGTGCCAGAAGACGATGTCGTTGAGCAGGACGCCACTACGAACCCGCTCCTCGAGTTCGTCGCCGAAGCGCTCCTCGTACATGTCGATCGGCCAGTACTTGATCCCACTCATCCCGTTGGCATGAGCCGCTGGCGCCTCGAGGTTGGCCCGAACGACACCGCGGCGGTAGGTCTCCGGGAACTTGACGTGAAAAACGTGGGGCTGAAAGGTCCGGGCGATGAACGACTCCGGCACCGGCGGCCCGAGCGGGATCGAGAACAAGTCCTTGTAAAACTGCGGCCACAGCCGGCCGACGTTGTGAAACTCCAGCTGCGCGAGGTCGAGGCAGTAGCGCTTGCCCGTCCGCACACCAAAGATGGGCAGGTACCACTGCGACTTCGGTCCAGGCGTCTCGAACACGACGTACTTGTCGAGGTTGACGAAGCCGTTGTTGAGCAGCACGACCTTGTTCCCCTGCGGAACCGCCTTGGCCAACATCATGTTGGTGGTGTCGCCGATGCCGTTGAACACCAGCGTCTCCCCCTCGATCTCGCTCAGGTCCAGGTCCTTGATCGTCTCGTTCTGTGGGCGTCCCAAACCGGTTGCGAACACGACCGAGCTGGCGTGGTAGGTCGTGCCGCTTTCGGTATGGACGTGGCTGTAGTGCCCGTGGTTGTCGACCGAGACCACGCGTTCGTCGAGCACCTTGTGCCGGTACTTCGCGAACAGGCGCTCGTGATAGGCGTGGAACTCTCGTGCCGTCGGGTAGTAGTTCTCGACGACGTCTGCTGCGACCTGGTCCTGCGCATAGAAAGACGCGTGAAACGAGCTCACGAGGTCGAAGTCGAGGCGGTCGTTGGCGGCGAGCTGCTGCCAGATCGGTTCGCCGTTGGACAGGAGCACATACTCCTGGCCGCGGGCTTCGAGCTCCCGCAGCAGAGGAATCACGGAGAAGCCGAAGCCGACGATGAGCGTCGAGACCGTGACGAGGTTGGTGCGGTGCGGGTCGTGGTGCGGCGGCAAGGACATGGAGCCGGGTGATGATCGCCTCACGCTCGCTCCAGGAACAAGGCAGAGAGCCCTCCACAGAACCGGCCAGCCGGCTCACATGTAAAGGGCTGTGGTTCTGCCCGGCGGGGCTCCGGCGCAGATGTGCCGCTGACGGGTATCTTCTCTCGCATGACGTGTGCACGCTCGTTCCTCCTCGCCTGCCTGCTCCCACTGGCCTGCACCACCGCCTCGGTGGGCGTGGGCAACTCGGTCTTACTGCAGGTCCCCAGCGACGGGGTCGCGCAGTGCGACAGCCAGTGCGGCACGATGGGGCTGCGCACGACCGCGGTCGTCGTGATGGCGGGACGCATCGGGTGCGTCTGCGAGTCCGCCGGGGCCGCCGCCCGCACGGACGAAGAGTCGGCGGCGCTCGCAGGCGGCATGGCGGCGGTGGTGCAGCAAGAGCAAGAGGAGGAGCGACGGCGACAACGGGCCGCGGCGCAGTAGCCGGGGTCGCATGCGCCGGGCCGTCGTCTTCGAGAGGCCTTTCGAGAACGCCCCTCGCCGCAAGTCGCCCTGCGCACCCCAAACGGGTGCCTCCGGACGCCAAGTCCTCCCGGCGCTTGATCAATCGTCAATCTGCGATATACGATATCGAATGTCTCTCGAGCGTCGTTGCTGTCCTCCGGCGAAGCCGATGCCGCCAGTTCCGTCCAAGCCGGCGGAGGCCGACGCTTGGCTTGCCCGACTGGCGAAGGCGCTCGGGCACCCGGCGCGAGTGTCGATTGTCCGTCTCCTCGTCGCGCGCGAGGGCTGCATCGTAGGCGACATCGTCGACGAGCTTCCGCTTGCCCAGTCGACCATCTCTCAACACCTCAAGCAGCTCAAGGAGGCCGGTTTGATCCGGGGCGAGGTGGACGGCCCCCGCGTCTGTTACTGCGTCGAACCCGGAGCCATTGCGCTCTTCAAAGCGCTGGTCGAGGGCCTATGATCGGGGTCTTCGAACGCTACCTGTCTCTTTGGGTCACGCTTGCGATCACGCTGGGGGTCGGCCTCGTGGCACCGTGGTCGGGGTGCTGATCGGGGTGCCCGTAATGCTCTCGCTGGTTGCGTTCGCCAACCGCACCAATTCCTGGTTCCCCGCCTGAAGTTCTTTGCCCATGACCCACCACGACGGCACCCCTCCGGCGCTCGAGCGCCCCGAGTTCCCCGAGTTTTCGATCCGCGCCGATCCGCCTCGAATCCTGATGCTCTACGGATCCCTTCGCGAGCGGTCGTTCAGCCGTCTCCTGGTCGAAGAGGCCGCTGGCGTCCTGCGAGGCCTGGGCTGCGAGGTCCGCATCTACGACCCACGCGACCTGCCGGTCAAGGCACCAGGGCTCGATGAGCACCCCAAGGTCCAGGAACTCCGCGAGCTCTCGCAGTGGTCGCAGGGGCAGGTGTGGTGCTCGCCTGAGATGCACGGCGCGGTCACGGGCGTGTTCAAGAACCAGATCGACTGGATCCCACTTTCGATCGGCGCGGTCCGGCCCACCCAAGGGCGCACGCTCGCGGTCATGCAGGTCTGCGGCGGCTCCCAGTCGTTCAACGTCGTCAACACGCTGCGCCTGCTCGGACGATGGATGCGCATGCTGACGATCCCCAACCAGTCCTCGGTGGCCAAGGCCTACCAGGAGTTCCACGACGACGGCCGGATGAAAGACTCGCCCTACCGCGACCGCATGATCGACGTGATGGAGGAGCTGTACAAGTTCACGCTCCTCACCCGCGACCTCAGCGGCTTTCTCGTCGACCGCTACAGCGAGCGCCGCGAGGCCAAGGCCAAGGCCGCACTGGAGCCCGACAACCCCAAACACCGGATCGGCAAGCAGGGGCTCTGAGCTCAGCAACGGCGGAAGATGCTTCAGCTCGAGCATCTTCCGCCGTTGCCCATCGGCTCAAGCGCCCCGCGTGTCCAGCCCTGCTCCCGCCTACTCCGCGCCGCCGCAGCCAGGCCCGATTCCGAAGTTGAACGCCTTGTCCTCGACGGTGACCCCGGCGACCGCCTCGTCCGGGAGGATGTCTGCCTCGCGCCAATCGCGAATGACGAGCTCGTCCACGCCACCCTCAGGTACGCCCACCAACCCGAGCATCAGCACCTCTTTGCCCTGGTTCACCGACAGCTCGTCAACGAGGTAGTTGATGTAACGCGACGTCGGCTGGAGCCCGTTGTCTACGCTCGTGCAGCTGCTGTAGACGCCCGGCCCTGGGCTATCGCAAGCGACCCCGGCGTTCCAGCACAAGGCACTGCTGGCAGCAGGCGTCCCGCTGACCGGATCCGTCTCCTGGTACGTCGCATCCGACATGATGTCGTAGTCTTGGATCGAGCAGTCCGCTTCGTTGGTCAAGACAACGATGGCCAGCGTCGCGTCCGCGCGGAGGAACGGGGTGTTGCCCGTGTTCCAAGCTGCGACTGGGTTGAGCGCTTGCAGCATGTTCTCCAGCGGCGATTCATACCCGCACCCGTCGATCCCTTGCGGGCCGAGACAAGCAAGCGCCTGCGCGACTGGCGGGTCGTCGGTTCCGTCACCGTCGACGTCGTAGGGCTCGACGTCGGCCACGTTGTCCCCGGCGCCATCGAAGTGAATGTACAGATCTGTTGGTTCCACATCGACGGGGCAAACATCGGTGCAGGCCTCGTTGAAGACCTCGGGCCCGGAACCCAACCCCGTGAAGTTGTCGATCCGGGAGTTGCAGCCGGTCGCAATGGGAGCCCCTTGCGCCGGCTCATGCGACTGGAACGGGGTGCACAGCGGGTTCCCGAAGTCGCTGGTGGTCGCCATGATGTTGACGCTCGGCTCGAGCGCCACGCCGCCCGCAGTCTCCAGCCCCTGAATCCGCTCGATCAGGCCGGGAAACTCGCGCGCAAGCATGAGCTGCAGCTGGCCCATTCCGCCGCTGTTGTCGACGACGAACAAGATGTCGATCGCCTGCTCATCCCCGGAGGCTTCCACCGCGGCCTGAAGCTGGTCGGTGAAGTCGGTCATCGCCCCCTCGTAGCTGTCGGTGCATGCCGTGCTCAGGATGCAGTTCTCGCCCAGTGACTCGCACACCTCCCGCATGCGAACCGGTGGAATCGCCTGGATCGGACCAGGGTCGGTGAGTTCCCCGGTGGTTCCGGAGCTGCTCTCGCTGCCGGACGAGGTTGTGGTCGGCTCGTCGGTCGTGGACCCGGTGTCCGACCCGCTGGAGGTCTCCGAGGAGCTGGCGCCCGTGCTCGGGCCTGTGGGACTCGTCATCGTGGCGCTGGTACTCGGCCCGGCCGTACTCGTATCTGCATCGGTGTCCGCTAGCGCCACATCGTTTCCACATGCGGTCGCGGACAGGCTCAACCCCACACCGAGTCCAACTTCAGACAGCCAAGCTAACGTCAAGTTCTTCATCGCCGTACCACAACGCACTGCGCGAGCGTTGTCAAACGTGCGCTGCGGCAGCCAACGCGCGATTCTCATTCGGCAGCGGCGTCTCCTCCCGAACGCGGCGGCCGTGCCGAGGGCGTCACCGAGGTTCTCGTGCAGCGAAACGAGCCCCCTGACGCTGCCAAAGTGCTCGGCCGCCGCCGAGCATGGACCCGATGTCGGCCAGCGAGTCGTGACGCACCCGTCCTCTCCGATTGGTAGTACTCGCGGCGCCCAAATCGTTTCGCATCAGCAGATAACTCCGGCGTCATTGCGTTCTGCACGCGGGCGCAAACGGCACTTTTCGAGACGGCCAGCCGGACGCCGAACGTCCAGCCGGAACGTCGATTTCTCTAAAAAACTGACAGCGACGCGGCGAACAGGGGTGACCATCGCACGCTCATGCAGAACATCTTCCAACAATCAAACCGCCTCCTTGCTCGCGCGCTTGTGCTGAGCGCTGCGATGAGCCTCAGCGCCTGCGTCACCGCGCCCTACAACGACCAGTGGGTCGATCCCGACGCGGTCGACTTCAGCGGATATGCAGAGCAGCCCGGAGCCACCGTGGAGATCCAAGGGCGCAATACGCAGACCGGCGCATGGGTCACAATCAGCGCTGCGACGACGACGGCATCGACAACTCCGTTCAACTACGGCGGGGAAACGCTCTACCAGTGGAGTTCACCCAACGTCGACACACTGTACGCTGGGCAGTGTTTCTGGGGCACAGGGCCTACGTGCTCGATCTCGGCCGGCGCTGCAGGGGCCACCTTTCGCGTCCGCGAAGTCGGAGGTCGAATCTTGACGACGTTCGACGAGGGCGGAACAACCTGTGTGATCAACCAGGTCACAGCAGGAACGAACTGGTTCGCGGCCGCGGTCAACTGCGCGAGCGGTGAGACACCGGTCTTGAGCCTCCGATGGCTCACCTAGTCGGGCGCTGCTGGGTCGCCGACGGGCCGGATGCCTGCCCGTCGGCGACGCCGCGCCGCGAGAACCCAAGCTGTGCCCTTCTCGGTTGCCCGTCGGACGCTCCGGAAAACTCGGGGCGGTCAAACCGCAGTGGCACGCTCGTGCGGTGGACACATCGACGCGAAGACTCGTGGGCCTGGGGATGGGGTGGACGTTGATGGCCTGCGGCTCGAACTCCGATGCCGACGGATCGCAAAGCAGCACCAGCGTGTCCGCGACAGACGCGACGGACGCGACGGGGTGGTAGAAGCTTCCGTGGCCGTGCCCATCAGGACGAAGCGCGTGAACCCAGATCGGTCCGCATCCAAGATCCTTCCCGCTCTTACTCTCCTTCTCTGCGTTGGTTGCCAGGAGTACCCTGTCGCCACGGCCGAGTTTGGTGAGAGCAGTGCCGAGAGTCCCCGCGCGAGCTCCTGCGGGGCGGGGGCCCCAGCGCATCAGCGCCGCTGAAGCTCCACTGCTCCTCCAGCGGCCGAAACTGACAGCTGGGGTCGCAGTTGGTGGGCTCCCATCCGGTGAGGATGAGGAGGCGTCCGTGCCCCCCAAGGTCGCGTCGTCTGTGTTCGTCGAGGCGTTGGTTGCAACCATCGATGAGGGAGAGGTCGCCGGAGTCGAGCCCTCAGCCGATCCTTCGGAGCTTGAGAAACGCGCTGCGACAGGGGACCGCAGCGCACCGAGTCCAACTCCCAGGCACGCCGAGACGAGCGCGGTACGAAAGCAACGCGCTGGTAGAGGGGAGGCTCAGGGGGCTGCGGGCGGACCCGAGAACAGCAGCAGTTGTCCGACAGGACGGGCTCGCGTCGGCGGCCGAGCACCGCGGAGCTGGGCCGCAATCTCCTGCGGTGTGGTGACGGCCCGGTTGACGCGCATCGGCCCGCTGCAGCGGGAGCAGACCTACGGGCAGCGGAGAGTCTCCGCCTCCGTCGCGCCCGCGGTGGCGTCCTCCTGCCGCTTCGCAAACGCCTTGGCCTCCTCGTCGCTGGTCACCGGCTGCTCGGGAATCGTCTCGACCTCGTCGCCCTTCGTGTCGAAGAAGACCCGCGGCGGGTGACTGCAGACCGCGAAGTCGCCATCGAACCGATACCTCGCGACCTTACCCTCCGCATCCCGCAGTACGGTGATGCGCGCGAACTTCCCGACGCAGGCCCCCGCACAGACCTTCGCGATGACCGCCTCATCATAGTCCGGCTTCGCCTCCTCCGCCGGCTCCTTGGTCCCACTCCCGGCGCAGCCAAGCAGCCCACAAAACCCGAGACGCGCGAGACGGTTCCACATGACCCGAGGATACCCCAGCGCTCGTCGTGGGCCGAAGAGTCGCTAGGCTCCCCGCATGCTCGCGCTCGCGCTCGCGCTGGCCCTCGCGCCGCCACCTCCACCCGATGCGCTCGCGCGACGACACCAGCGCACCCAGTTGGTGGGGATGGGGGTGCTCAGCGGCTATGCCGTGGCGAACATCGGCTGGGGTGTCTCCTCGGCGCTGCGCACCGACGGGGTCACCCAGCACGTACACGAGATGAACGCGGCATGGAACGGCGTGAACCTCACCCTCGGCGTGATCGGTCTCGTCCGCAACCGAAGACCGCCCCCGACTGCGCACGCCCTGGACGAACATCGGCGGACCCAGGCGATCTTCGCCGTCAACGCCGGCCTGGACGTGCTCTACATCGCGGCCGGCTCGGCGATGTGGGGCGCGGCCGAATCCGCCGGCAGTCAGCAAAGCCGCGTCGAGGGGTATGGCCGGTCGATCGTGTTACAAGGCGCCTTCTTGTTCGCCTTCGACCTGTCGATGCTCCTCGCCCACGCTCGGGCGCTCGAGGGTCCCGCGGTGCGGCCGTCGCTGGGCCCGCGGGGCGTGAGCGTCAGCGGACGCTTCTGACGGACGGGATGGTCTCGCGCTGATCGTCAGTCCGAAGCGCGAAGAGACCCGCGGAGGCCTCGTCCTCCGGCGCGTCCGGAGTCACGGGGGCCGACCGACGACTTCACGGTCTGCGACCTCGACTGCACCACGGCCGCCTGCGGAGACGGGACGGTCAACGCGACCGCAGGCGAGGTTTGCGACGGCGAGCTCAACTGCGCTGCCGACTGCGCCTCGAACACCAGCGCCGCGTCCTGTCTGGACATCCTGATGGACGACCCCTCGGCTCTCGACGGGGTGTACTTCATCGACCCCGCCGGAGACGGAACGGAGTCCACGGTGTACTGCGACATGACCACCGATGGTGGCGGATGGACCCTGGTGTCCTCGAGCCTCGATCCGGTCGACGATGCAGCGATGGCCCATACACCCGAGCTGCAGACGATCAACCCATCGTCCAACACCACCGGTGTCTGGGACGGCATGCGCCCGCTGGTCAGCACCAGCTCCGACGTTCGCTTCACCTGCATGCAGGATCCCGCCGCTGCGGCCTTCGACGTGGACCTCTCGTTCTACGACGTCATCTGGTACGACGAGTTCACCACCGGAACCGACGCCGATAGCTGCTTCAGCGAGAACCAAGGCGCGGGCGCGGATACCCCCCCGGCCCGCCGCGACAACATCGCCATGCTCGATTTGCCCGCCGGGGACCAGTGGAACACCGGGTACCTCGAGGGCGAGGACACCTGTGACACGACGTTCGACTTCACCATCGACTTCGACGACCGAGGCATGGATGGCGACGAGTCCGACGGCACCAACTGGGGTGAGGATGACGGATCCGCAAAGTGCGGCATCGGTGGCGTGGCCCAGGGTGCGTGGCACATCTGGGTCAGAGAGACCGGCAACTAGTCCTTCTGCCGGTTGATGTTGATCGGGTCTTGACGGCGGATCGCGGCGATGATCAAACCTGGGGGTGGAGCGCCGCGCGCCCCGTCGAGACGCCCACCCCGTCAACCTCTCGCCGTCCGAGAGGAGGGCATGGACCGCGCACTCTCGGAGGCACCGAGACCCGGCGCCGACGCCAAGAGCGACGGTGCGGGCTGCGGCTGCACCAGCGGGCGCTCCGCCTTCCCGATGTGGGCCCCACTCGGGCTCGTGCCGTTTCGACGACGGCGCCGATGACCCGTTGTCCAGATCGGACAACACTCTGTCGCTACCGGCCACTGCCACCTCCCGGCCCGCCGCGACAGGGTGTGGGGCATGTCCAAGATGGCCTTCGTTTTGGTGCTCCCGCTGTGCGCGGCGGTGGTCTCCGGCTGTGGTGAGCTCGCCTCGATCGACGACCCCGACCCGACCGAGCTCGACGCGACGCAGCGCGCCCGCGTGCAGCTCGGGCACGACTTGTTCTTCGACGACAAGGGCAGGTTCGAGGTCACCGGAGACCCGGCAGACGAGATGGTGTTCGTGGTCCCTTCGCTGCGCAACGTGTCCGAGACCGGCCCCTGGTTTCACGACGGAAGCGTCGAGACGCTGGAGGAGGCGGTCCGTCTGATGGCCCGTCACCAGCTCGACCGCTCGTTCACGCGGGCTCAGGAGCGGGCGCTCGTGGCGTTCCTGGGCACGATGACGGTGCGGGAGGTGCAGCCGTGGGCGTTCGAAGATTGGGCGCTCAGCCCCGAGTAGCGTCGCGAAACGCCGCCGGGGTGGTTCCGAACCACCTGCGGAACGCGCGATGGAACGAGGCCTGGTCCCGGTACCCCAGCAGGAACGCGACCTCGGCCTGCGTGATGCGAGGGTCGGCGAGCAAGCGTTGCGCGCGGTCGCGGCGGACCGCGGTGAGCATCGATCCGAACGTCTCGTTCTCCTCGGCGAGGCGCGGGCCAGCGAGCGCGTGCCGACGCCGAGCGCTCGTGCGACCGACTCCGCGGTGGGGGTGCCGTCCGACAGGCGGCGCTCGAGGGTGAGCCGCACCTTCTCCACCCAACCGAGCGCGCCGAGCTCCGGGGCAGAGCGCTCGAGGATGCCGCGGAAGTAGTCGGAGAGCTCGGCGTCATGTGTCGGCACGGGCTGCGCCGCGAGCGAGGCCGGACACAGCAGCGCAGCCTTCTCGTGTCCCGTCTCGATCGGTGCGCTCGCGTAACCCTCCCACGCCGCACGCTCCTCGGCGGAGATCCCCGCGCTTCGAAACCGCAGGGCCGCGACGGGCAGGTCGGGCCCGAGCAGCCCTCGCAGCATCTGGATCGCGACGAGCAGCGTGTAGTCGGACACCAGCCGAGACCCGCGCGTGGGCGGGCCGAACCGGGTCTCCTCGATGCAGAGCAGCTCGCCCTCGAGCCGCGCGTCGTAGCGGGCCGTGCGGTTGGTGAGCGCCTGGTAGCGGCCGTGCCGCGCCATGGCCTCGGCTGCCGTTGCCGCCGTCTTACACGCCAGTCCCACCACGCCGAGGCTCGAAGGAGTGTGCCGCCGGACCACATCGAGCGCGTACGCGGCGTAGTTCGGCCCTTCGGCCATCCACTCCATGTGCTCGTAGGTCGAAGCGCCCGACACCGTCGCGCCGTCGGTCTCCATCAGCTCGCGCGTCCACCCCAACCTCGCAGCGAGCTCGGCCTCGGACACGCCCGTGGCAACCGAGGCCTCGAACGCCGGGCGGACATTGCAGACGTCGATGTCCAGGTCAGACAACCGCTCGTCAGCTTCGGCCATCAGTGCGCGAGAGGTCAAGCCGAGAGGCGGAACCACGCTATCCTCGCGGCGTATCGGCTCTCCTCGAGCGAGCGCTCCTGGTGCTCGGACCCGAGGGCGTGGGTGGGCGAGCCGCTCAGGGAGCCGGCAAGTCGCTCGGCGACGGACTCAAGGCCCTGGCAGTGCTGGCCACCGTCATCCTCGTGCTGGGCGGGCTGCTCCTGTACGGCATCGTGCGCTACTTCTCGCCCAATCGCGGCGAATGACGAGTGTCCAGGTCGGACAACGGATTGTCGCCTTCGGCCATTGGTGCGCGAGGGGTCGACCCGACACGCTGCCTGCATGCGAACGATGCTGACCGCATTCCTCCTCGCCGTGGGCTGTGCCCAGGCGCCCCGGGCGGTGCCCACCGCCCCGGGCGGTGGCACCCGGATCTACACGGGCGAAGTGCTGGACTCGCGCGGCGTACCGATGTTCCGCTACACGCGAAGCAGCACGGAGCACTGGTCGATCGACCGCAGCTTCGACGCAGACACCAACGCGCTCGTCGTGGCCCAGGCCGCGCGCCACGACGCCTCCTACACCCTGCACGAATACGTCGAGCACCACCTGCAGCTCGGGGTCCGCAGCGTGGTGTCCAGCCCCGACCCCGACCACCTCGAGTACACCACCGAGAAGGGTCACCGCGTGCGACACCACACCGAGCGCATCGACGCGCCCGCGGTCACCGGTCCCACCCTGTTCGGGTTCGTCCTCACCCACTGGGAGCCTCTCGGGCGCGGCGAAGCGATCGAGGTCCGCTTCATCGTGGCCGAGCGACGCCGGAGCTACCGCTTCATCCTGCGCATGTCGACCGCCGAGGGACGCGCGACGGTCGAGATGCGCCCGCGCAGCTGGCTGCTTCGACGCTCGATCGCCCCGATCCGCATGCACTTCGATCCTCGAACGCGCGCCATCCTGGCGTACGAGGGCCGCATCCCCCCGCGGAAGGACGGGCACCCCGTGGATGCCCGGGTCGAGTATCGACACGAAGCGGAGTTCCGCTGAATCCCCCTACTCGGCGAACTTTCCGCCGTTGAAGTGCTGCCAGTACATGAGTTCGTCCAGTTCTCCGTTCTCGTCGGTCAATGGCGCGTCGAGGAACATCACGGCGAACAGCTCGCTCGCCCCAGGGAACAGCATGGTTTCGTCATCCACCACGGTGAAGGTCACGGCGCCGTTCGGTGACTCCTCTCGCGTGAAGGCCACACCGCCCTGGTCGCTCACCGCGATCCTGGAGTCGATCTCGCTGGGGTGTATCGCACGGGTCTCGACGGACGAGCCCAAGGAGAATTTGTGGAGTCGGCCCGCCGTGTCGTGGGCCCAGAACGCCGCCGAGTTTCGCGTGCAGACCTCGAGTGCGAAAGCGCCGCTGGAGAACTCCTGCGGACACAGGTCGGGCCCAGACCGGGCGAGTGTTTGAAAATCCCCCAACGAGGCGAACGCCTGTGGGTCAGCCTCGTCGGAGCGGTCCGCCGCCTGGGCGGTCTGAGCTGTGAGGGCCACGCACGCGGCAGCGACGAGACCAAGGCAAGCGCTCGTCATCTTCGTGTTCATGTTCCAGTCGTAGTCTGCTGCGACGAACGTCGCCCATACGGCGCGCAAATCACTCGGATAGTCATCGACGATGGGGAGGTGCGGCTTCGGTGGCGGCCGCGGCTGGACCGAAGCGCTGCAACCCTACGGGTTCGAGCCGACCGTCGCCGACACGGAGGTGGCGGTGCTCGCCTACCAGCCCCCGAGCGCGGAGTGTGCACATGTGGTGCGGATCTCGGTGGCGGACGAGCCGGACCTCATGCACGAGCCCGACAGCGAGTCGTACCTGTCGCTGGGGCTCGACGATTCGGCGGACGAGCCGTTCACCCAGCTGCGTACGCTGTACCGCGGCTTCCGGGCGGAGAAGGGCGTGCAGGGGTCGGGCGCGATGTCGGCCAGCGAGGTCGGCCCCGCCTCGCCCACCGCGGGATGTCTCCCCAAGACATGGGACCCGTGTCCGACCGCAACCAAGGTCTCTGGACGCTGACCGACGCCGAAGCCGAAGCCGAAGCCGAAGCCGAGGAGCTGCTCGGGCACTCCGCATCGCCTCCGCTTCAATATCGTTTCCCGCCGCTGCTGGTGCTGCTGCTGGCGTTGTTCACGGTGGGATACATCGTGCGCGCGCTGGTGCAGCGGCGGCGCATGACGCAGGCCATGGCGGAGGTGTAGCTGCGGCGGCGCCTCAGGACTGCCACGCGCAGATCACGGGTGCGTCGGCAGACGGACCCGAAGCGACCATGAGCATGCCCGACGGACACGAGCCGTCCTCGGGAGCGATGACGCACTGGCCTCCACGCTGTCCGTCGTCCCGGCAGTACGTCGTCGCGCCATCCACCAGGGGACAGTCTTCGTCTTGCGTGCAGGCGGGTCGGCACACGCTGGCGGCGACGGTCAGCGGCAAGGTCTCGCAGTGCGCCGCGTCCTCGCAGTCTTGGTCGATTCTCGCACTCCCCATAGACGTCCGCCACGGGAACGCGTGCCTCGCAGCCCAGAGACAGGAGTACGACGGCGAAGAGGGGGCGCCGGAGCACGGGGCTTGTATGCCCAGCAACGCGCGTGGAGGTCAAGGACCGTGGGGCGCCTGGTCGGGCGTATGCTTGGGCCGCGTCCCGCTCGAGCATCGCATGCGCCTCCTTCTTCGGGCTCGCTGCTTTGGGTCCAGCGGTGGCCGGGGCCGCGCCGTCCGAGCACGTGTACGTGGTGGACGACGAAGCGAGGATGCACCCGGCGTCACGAGGGGGTGGAGGCGTTCGCGCTCGGCCGCACCGGCGGAAATTGGCGCGGTTTTGTCACATCCGACGGGGCGGCCGTTTCATGAGGATGAAACCAGAACACATCATGGGACGACGCCGGAGCACGCTGCGGGTCGAGACGCTCCTCACCCTACTGGCCGGGGTGTCGGTCCTTGCCGGTTGCGACGAGACGCACGTCGACCAAGGCAGCGCGCAGCTGGCGGTGGGCGAGGAGGACGAGGAGATGCTGGAAGCGCTGGAATCGGTGCGGACCGTCGCCGAGCTGCTCGACTTGGTGCCCATCGAGTCGCTCCCCGCCGAGCTGCTGGACATGGATGGCGACGCGCCCATGCTCGTCGTGCTCGACGACGCGGAACTCGAGGACCTCGATGGCCCCGAGCGCTTCGCCGCCGAGCTCGAGCCGCAGCAAATTGGCGAGTTCGCGTGCGCCACGGCGAGCATCGCCAACCCGGCCAACGGTCAGGCCGTCGCCATGGATGGCTTTGAGGGGGTGTTCAGCGCGACCTCCCCCAACGCGAGCTACTCCCCCGCGGGCTGCCCGAAGCAGTTCATCACCGAGGTCACGCAAACGAGTGGGCGCGACTTCGACATCATGTGGGACTGGCACGGAGTTGGGCTCGGTACCGCCTATCAGTGTGAGAATGCTCGAGCGAAGGTCTCCGTGTATGGCCGGTACTTGACTATGACGAGCCCGTTTCACTTCGAGTTCAGGTGGAGGAAGCTCCGCACGTCCAAATTCCACGGGGAGTTCAGCGACGATCTGCTCTCGATCTGCTCGTTCGCCATCGATGGTTTCAGTCTGCCTCTGCAGTCGTTCGAGAACTCGAGCTACTCCACCATCCGAACCGCGGTCCAGGCGACGTGGGGCCCCGGTGATTGGGATGTCAGGCAACGCGTGGAGGGCGGGATCCGGTACTACCCCGCCCCAAGCTGATTCAGCCCGCATCGCGGTTCAGCCAGGGATCCCGTCGTGCCCCGACGGATGGCAGCTTGCTGCCGACGAACCATCGGCTCGCCGGTCGGGAGCCGGTGGTCGTTCCGGGGATGGCAGCGTGGAAGGGCGTCGCCGGTCGACGGCGTGCAGCTGGAAAGCGGGTGAGAGGGGGGCATTTGCGGGGAAACCGCGCTGCAACAGGGTATGGCGACCGCATCGGGTGCAACTCTCAGGCACGCCGAGACGAGCGCGGTGGGAAAGCGGGGCGCTGGTGGAGCGAGACCTCAGTGGGCTGCGGGCGGAGCCGAGAACAGCAGCAGTTGTCCGACAGGAGAGGAACGCGGCGGCGGCCGAGCACCGTGGAGCTCGGCGGCAATCTCCTGCGGTGTGGTGACGGCCCGAGTGACGCGCATGGGCCCGCAGCAGCGGGAGCACACGGAGATGTCCACGCGGAAGACGCGGGCGAGGAGCGTCATCCAGGGCACGCGAGAAGGGGCAGCATCGCGGAGCTGAGCGTGCAGCAAGGTGATGATGGTGGGGAGTTCGAGCTGGCCGCGAGGGATGAAGAGGGACAGCTGCTTGGGCTCGGGCTCGTCGGCACGAGGCACGACGGCACAGCGCAGCTTGTGGTGGGCTGAGAGCACGCCGTACCGTAGTACAGGACGGTGTGGGCCCGCGGCACAGGGACGAGTGCACACAGCCGGGCGAGAAAGGTGTCGGCGCTCATCTGGGCGAAGGTGGCCCCGAAGCGATTGGGCTTCTTGAAGTGCACCCGAACCTGTCCGTCGGGGGTGCGCTGTACGGCACCCAGAGCGAAGGGCGGGCGCAGGAGATAGCGGCACACCCGCTCGAGACGCTTGCGGTCGCGGCCGTCGACGGTGACGGCGGCGTGCAGCTGCATGCCGAAGCCACGGACGAGCATCGGCGAAGCCGGTCGCGGCTCGCAGGGCGAGGGTCCGACGGCACGCAGCGGAAGGCCGAGCTGGACGCAGGCCACGAGCGCTTCGTCCACAGGCTCGCCATCGCCGCCGACCTCAAGGTGCTCGGCCAGGTCGGCGTGCAGCCGCTGCAGCGTCCGCAACAGGTCCTGCTCGCTGAGGCCGATGGCCGGCATGAACGCCGCCGCGTCGCCCACCATCGCCGGCGCCTCGAAACAGCCATCGGTGACCAGCGCGTGCAGATGCACGAACAAGCCCAGGTCACTGCGAAAGCGCTGCACCACGATGAGCACCCCGGGGTGCAGCTTGCTGCTGCTGCGCAACCAGTGCGCGCGCTTGGCTTGCTGCCGCAGCGTCTGCATCACCCGCTTGGCAAAGCGCAGGCACTCCTGCCCAAGCAGCCGCCGGTCGTATCCCAGCCGCACCGCTATCGGGCCCTCGAAGCTCAGCACCCACTGCCGCCACGGCACATCAGGCAAGCGGTGCTCGACCAGGAGCGCCGCAGTCTCGGCCATGCGCCGGCCCATGCACGAGGGGCAGATGCCGCGGCTCTTGCAGGCGAACGGGACGCGTAGGCTGTCGCCGCAGCGGCGGCACTGGGCCACCAAGAAGCATGAGGGTGGCGACGGTGGTGTGGTCGGTCTTCTGCGCGTGGTAGGCGACGAGCCCCTCCATCGGGAAGGTGTACCGGCTTGCCGACTCTGCCCAGGGCACCTTCTCGACGAACACGCCGCACCTCTTGCAGTCGACCCGACGCATTCGGTAGCGCAGGATGGTCTTGATCCCAGCGAGGTCCATGTGGCGCCAGTCTTGACGGCGGTCGTCGTAGCCGCTCTTGCACTTCTTGCCGCACTGACTGCATCGCGAGACCTTCCAGGTGGGGACGACGTGGACGACAAGGGCATCCCCCTCGAACTCGAGGTCTAGGAAACGAGTCCGCTGGAGGGCGAGGAGGGTTCGGAGTAGACTGGTGGAGCGCATGCGGGCTGGGCCGGTTTTGATGGTTTCGCAACCCCAAGACTACGCCCTCACCCGCTGCGCACTTCTTCACGCCCTCAAACCCGCTCCGAAGCCCGTTCTTCCCCCGCAAACCCGTCAAATCCGTGCTTCCGCCGCCCACTAAATGGTCAGGAGAGCCATTTTTCACCCCACTTAGCCGCTTTCGCGTGGCACTCTCGGTCCATGTGGTCTCGTCTTGCCGTGCTGCCCGTGGCGATCTCCGCTGGATTGTTACTGCTGGCCTGTGACTCTTTCGACAACGCTCCGGAGTCTGCACTTCGCAGTGGAGAGGGCGAAGATATCGGCGCGGACGCTGATGCCGTGCTGACTGACCCAGATGTCGCCCCCCCCCTTGAATTGGTCTCACCCTCTTCAAGAAGCGGTCGGCATCGATCCGCTCCCGCTCTTTGAAGCGAAGAACAGCCCCGACGGACGACGGTACGCAATTTCGGGTGGAGCACATGACCTCGGTTTTGGACCCGTTGAACATGCAGACCTCGTCACGCTCGAGCGCCGCAAGACGCCACGTTCGGGCGATCCATCGGTCGAGGACCCCAAACCTATCCCGC
>CAWCWO010000025.1:0-62103 GCA_963799255.1 uncultured Pseudomonadota bacterium
GTCGGGGAGCTCCCCATACAGCGAGAACGGATCGACGTGGGTTTCAAGCTTGCCCTCGCCGCTCACCCAGAACGACGGGATGGAGTAGCTACGCCGCAAGACGACTCGGTTGTTCATCTCGTGGTCCTCGTAGACCAGGGCATCGAGGCTTTCTGCGTCGGGGTGGAGTTGTCGCAGGTCGGATTCGAAACCCTCCTCGAAGACCTTCGCAAAGGCGTCCGGGTCTTTGGTTTCGTGAAGGTAGCGATAGGATTCGGCAAAACCCTGCGTGAACTCGACCCGGAGCTTCAGCGTCGCCGGGTCGTCGTACGACGTGGCGTCGTAGCTGGCGTGTACCTTCATGTGTGGACGCTCGGTGGGCGGGGTCTCGACCGGGACCAGAGCGTGGGTGCCCGCCGTCAGCGGCAGGGCCCAATGCAAACCTCGGGCTGCGAAGTCGTCGAGTGAGCCTCGTTGGTACGTCGCGGTGGGGTCGAGCCAGACCCGCTCGCCATTGGGATAGGCCACGACGATCGCGTGGTCGAAGGCGGACAGGGTCGGCAGCAACTCCGGGATCAAACGACCCTCATCACTGTCGACGAGCGCGACGTGAGCATGAATACCCACCTCGGTCAGCAGGGCGACGGTCAGCAGGGCTTTGTCCTTGCAGTCGCCATAGCGGCGCTCGAGGACGGTGGTGGGTTGCGCGGGTCGGTGGGTGCTTTGAGCAAACGGTCGCGAGAAGTAGCGCACCTCGGCCTGGACCCAGCGCAACACCGCGAGCGTTCTCGCGGTGTCTGTGGCTTGGTCCATGCCCAGCTCAAGGGCGACAGCGGACACCGCGGGCGCCGAGGCATCCCAGAGCGTGAACAAGTCGGTCCCCCACCGCGCGACCGATTCCCAGTCCGCGAAGTCCGAGAACTGGACCCAAGCAGTGAGCTGCGCTTCGGTGGGAACGTTTTCGACGAAGGGCACCGCCGGGACGGAATCCTCGCGGATCGAGTACTCGTACAGCCCGCCAATCCGGACAGGAGCGGGAACCTGGGCGCCCCCGAACCCCCGGACATTGAGCGCTCGGTCGACCAGGATTCGGGACGAGGCCACACCGGCCGCGACGCTGCGATGCGTGCTGAGCCCGAGTCCGATGTGATCGCCCAAGGCTGGGTTCGCGCCGACGATCGACCAGTCGTACTCGAGCACATCGCCCACGCGAAGGTCGGGGATGACGAGGAAGGCGGTGCGCTTGTTGTCGTAGACGAGTTCGTCGAGGTTCGCCTCGCGCTGCAGCAGCTGCACGGCCTCGGCGCGGAGGCGGGAGATCGCTTCGCCATCCCGGTGGACGCGGATGGAGTGAAGCATCAAGCGCTCGTTGGGGGGGCTGAAGTCAAAGGACTGCTGCCCTGCCGCCTCGGCTCCCGCCTCGGAGACCACGCGAACCTTCACGCGCGTATACGCCCAGTCTTCGCCGCGGACGATGCGTCGCTGGGAGTCGATCTCCTCGTAGGCGAGGCCAGCCTCTGGATGGGCAGAGGCGAAGCTGGGGTCTTGGGGAGCTTCGAGCGCGTTCACCCACCGCGGCACCGGGCCGATTCTCCAGTCGGGGACGGCATCGGCTGCGTGCGCCAGGCCGGCCGCGCAAGACCACGCCGCCAGCATCCAGCCCAACATCTGAAGGAAGCGGCTGAGGCTGGAGGATGGCCGGGACGTCCGTTCTCGCGAAAACCACGACATGCCCAGAACTCTACGCGCGCGGCCGGAGCACACGCCAGTCCCCGCGCCGCGAAGGGACAGGTCCGCCAGGGCTTGCTCGACTTGGAGCTTCGGGCGCGCACGACACCCGCTCACCGCCTTCGTTGTACCAGGCGACGAACTCCGCGACCCAGATCGCCGCGGCCTCAATGCTTTCAAAGGGCTTGTCGGGGAAGCTGGGGTGTCCCTTCACGGTGCGGAAGGTCGATTCGACCGCTGTCCGAGTGCAGGACCAGCTTCTTCGGGTTCGCGCCTTCCGCTTCGCAGATCTCGACGAAGGCCTTGGCGGAGAGCTCGTTGTCCTCGCGATCGTGCACCCGCCAGCCGAGAATCTTCCGGCTCCAGACATCGAGGAAGAGGTACAGATAGAAGAACGCGCCGCGGGTCGGGGCGCGCAGGTACGTGAAGTCCCAACACCACACCTGATTGGGTCCGGTCGCGCAGTGCTCGCGAGGTTTGGTGTTCTTCGCTTGTCGATGTCGCCCGCGGTGGGCGTTCAGCGACTGCTGCTTCACCAAACGGTCGATCGTCGACTCCGACGCAACGTAGATGCCCATGTCGGCGAGCCGCGGCACGAGCTGGGACTCGTGGTGGCAAGGGCTGCCCCATCGACACGTCGTCCTATTCGCACCGTTCGGGCTCTCCGCCGTCGCACCATGTCACAGAGCAGTGTCCGCGTGGGTCGCACTCGTTGCCTGCATCCTGGCAGTCGTCGCCGGGGACGAAGTCCCCGGGGCATGGGCTGCTGCGGAATAGGACGATGTTCGACACTCCTTCGGTGGGGGAGTCGATGGAGTCCCTTGTCCGGAGTTCGGATGGGTACGCGGAGAGCCCACTGGTGTCGCACTGCGGTGGCGCGAGGACCAGAGCGATGAGTCGAGAATCCCGTGTGTACTCAAGTCGAACGGAGCCATCTTCTTGGAGCGTCCAGGACGCTGGAATTGACGTTTCCCCGCAGTCGACGGTGACAACCTGTCCTGACCCGTCAGGGCCAAGTTCGTAACGCAACGCCAGAACAGGCTGTTCTTCCCATGGGAGTTCGCTGAAGTCCGAGAACGTCCCAAGCATCCAGTCGTCATCCGGGGCCTCTTCGACTGCTGGGCCGCAGGCAGAGGTCGCGAAGAAGCAGAGGGCAAGGGGGGCTATGGCGCGCATGAAATGCTCCTCTCATCCGAGCTGACGGCTCTTCGTGCATCTTCGGCCTCCACGCGCAGCGTGTGAGAGGAGGTGAAAATGAGGGCTGAGTAGGCGGGGTCGATCCGGCCGGGGCGGGAGACAAGACCTTAGCTTCCCCAAGCCCGCAGCTCCACGCCGCGTGCCTTGAACCTCCTGTGCCTTCTCTCAGGCCTGCCAGAGCCCGCCACTCATGAACAACCAAGACGACCCCGAAAACTGTTTCACGGATGCCCCAGACTTCCTCACCGTCTAAGAACTCGCGCGCCTCCTTCGCTGCAACGTCAAGACCGCCTATGCGCCTATGCGGCGATCGACCGCGGCGAAATCCCCGGCGTGCTCAGGCTGGGCCGTGTCATTCGGATCAGGCGGGGCGCCTTGCTAGACTCGTCCAGCAAAGGGCGCGTCTGAGAGGAATCATGAAAGATGGCAATCAGACGCCGCAAATGGACCGGCAAGGCCGGCAAACCGCAGCAGCACTGGGAGATCGACGTGTGCGTATCGCTTCCCACCGGGGAGAAGAAACGCGTGAAGAAGAAGGCAATCGTCCAGACCCGGCGCGGAGCCGAGAAGGAGGAGCGCCAGATTCGAGAACAGATTGCGTTCGGAACCTGGGGAAGCAAGGAGGGGCAGAAGAAGGAAACAGCAACCGTGAAACAGTTCGCCAAGGAGTTCATGCAGTACTGCGCCGCGACGAACTCGAAGGGCGAACTCAGAGAGAAGATACGAACCCTGGAGCTTCACCTGTTGCCGGTGTTCGGCACGCTCCGTCTCGACGAGCTGACGTCTGCACACGTGGAGGGCTACAAGCGGGAGAAGCTCGAACGCCCCCAAGGGCGGGGGATGAAACCGTTGTCCCCGAAGACCGTCGTCGACCACCTCGCGGTGCTTCGGCGGATGCTGAACCTGGCGAAGGAATGGGGGAGGATCGACGTGGTGCCGACGCTGAAGGCTCCTCGTGTGGAGTTGCCCGATGTCGAGGCGCATATGTTCTTGGACTTTCAAGAGGCGACCGCCATCGTGGAGGCGGCTCGACAGAAGGACCGGGGCTGGATCCTGTTCGCGATTCGAACAGGGCTACGCCTCGGCGAGCTACGCGGGCTTCGCTGGGACTCGCTCGACCTCGACAACCGAGCAAAGGCTGCAGAGTGGGGCCCAAGCATGCGCGTCAGTCAGCAGCTCACCAGGGACGGGCCTAGCCCGACGAAGGGAAGGCGCCCGCGTACTGTCCACCTCGCCGACGATCTCGTCGCGATACTTCGGGCGCAGCCGAAGCGAGGCCTCTACGTCTTCACCGACGACGAGGGGCGCCCTCTCACCCGGGGGGCGATCGACTACGCCGTACGCGAGGCGGGACGGAGGGCGGGCCTCAGCAAGCCCGTGCATCCACACATGCTGCGCCACACCTTCGTGTCGCATGCGCTCATGACCGGCGTGTCGCTTGCGATCGTGCAGGCGTGGGCCGGCCACGCGGACGTCAAGATGACGCTCCGCTACAGCCACCTGGCAGCGTCGACCTCCGCTGCGTTCGCGCGGAAGATGGCGACCGCTCCGTAGACCACTCGGATCCACTCGATTTCAACAACGAAGCGGAGCAAGAGCGGAGCAAGAAACGACTAGCCCCGGCGAACCGGGGCTAGACAACATCAAAAACGGAAGCGCACAGGAATCGAACCTGCCCGGGACGCTTCTCGCACCCCACAACGGATTTGAAGTCCGCAGACAGCACCAGCACGTCAAGCGCCTCCGCGGCGGAACCTAGCCGAGGGTCGGGGGCGCTGTCCAGCGCGTCGGCCTAAATACAGGGGGCGCAGACCGGGCGGTCGTCGTTCTCGAGGACGGGAGCGAAGAGGGAGGCGGCCCTCTTCTGGAAGACGTACTTGGACGCGACGCCGTCGGAGCCGAACACGCCGGCGGGCAGCGGGGTGAAGTCGAAGGTGGCCGCCTCTCCGACGGACTCAGCCACGGTGAACTGGTGGATGGCTCCGGCGGGCGCGGGCTCTTCCTCTTCTTCGCCGCCTGCGTCTGCGCTGCCGCTGCCGCCGTCGGTGTCGGTGTCGGCGGCGGTGGGATCTTCCTCTTCGACCTCGGTCTGGCCGACCTTGACGACCGGGGGCGTGCCGCCGGCCTCAAACTCCTGCCACGCCATCTGGTCCTCTTCAAACGCGTAGCCGAAGCACTGACAGATCCAGCGTGAGTCGGTCAACCCGGTGCACTCGGCGTTGGTCGGGTCGTCGCTATCGTCGTCGCTGCACATCGCGGTCTGCACGACGCTGGTCTCTTCATCGAACTTGAGGAAGAACGTCTTGGACTTGGAGCTGCCCAGGGTTTCGAGACCGGAGCCGCTCAGCGCGAAGCGTTTGAGCTCAAAGACACCGTCCTCCTCGAAGAGTTTGCCCGGCCCCGGATCGTCCGCGCAGGCGGAGGTGCTGAGGGCGGCCGCGACGAGGGCGCCACGGATCAGGGTGCGAAGAGCGGACGACGAGCGGGGGGCGGATGCAAACATCGTGGGTAGGGGCCGGTTTCGGGCCGGCCAAGACGGTACCACAGCGCATCTGTCGGCAAACCCACGTCCGCCCGTTGACAGGCACCGCCTCGATGCTTAGCTTCCGCGCGCGGTGTCCGCGAAGCGAGATTACTACGATGTCCTGGGGGTCGGCCGAGATGCTGGCGCCGCGGAGATCAAACGCGCGTACCGCAAGTGCGCGATGAAGTTCCACCCGGACCGCAACCCGGGGGACGACGAGGCCGAGGAGCGCTTTAAAGAAGCCGCCGAAGCGTTCGAGGTCCTCAGCGACGCAGAGAAGCGCGAGCTGTACAACCGTCATGGTCACGATGGTCCGGCGCGCGCCGGGTTCTCGGGGTTCCAGGGCACCGAGGACGTGATGTCCCACTTCGAGGACCTCTTCGGAGGTCTGTTCGGATTCGGGCAGCGCCAGGGCGGGGCGCGGCGCGGCCAGGACATGAAGGTCGAGCTGTCGATCGGGCTCAGCGACGCCTTCGAAGGGGGCGAACACGACGTCACCGTCTCCAGGCCCGAGGCGTGCGACACCTGCGATGGCTCCGGCGCCGAACCGGGCTCCTCGCCTCAGACTTGCCCGCAGTGCAACGGTCAGGGACAGGTCGTCCACCGTCAGGGTTTTTTCACGCTGCAGACGACCTGCCCGGCGTGTCGCGGCCAAGGCAAGGTCATCAGCAACCCCTGCGGTGGCTGCAGCGGCACCGGAACGATCGAGCGCGAGTCCACGCTCACGATCAACGTGCCGGCCGGCATCGACGATGGGCAGACGCTTCGCATCCAGAACCGAGGCATGCCGGGCGCGGGCGGGGGTCCGCCGGGCAACCTGTACGTGATCGTTCGTGTCAAAGAGGATCCGCGTTTCGTTCGCGACGAGTTCGACATCCACAGCAACGTGATCGTCACGATGTTCCAGGCCGCGATCGGGTGTGACGTCGAGGCCGACACGCTCGAGGGCAAAGTGGATCTCGAGATCGAACCGGGCACCCAGCCCGGCGCCACCATTCGGCTCAAGGGCAAGGGCATGCCGGTGCTGGGTCGAGGCCGCGGTCGCGGCACGCACATCGTGCACGTCGAGGTCCGTGTCCCCGACGATCTCAGCGAGCAACACTTGGTCGAGCTGCAAAAGATCGCCGAGGAGCGCGAGGAAGACATCTCGAAGGGTTCTTCGGGCTTCTTCGGGTTCGGCAAGAAACGTCGCAAGCGGGTCTGAGCGATGCGCAGCGCGGCACGCTCGATGCTCGTCGGCATGCTGTTGTCAGCGTGCTCGCTCAACCCGGCCACAGGCAACGTCCAGGCGTTCCTGATCTCCGAGCGCGAAGAGGTCGAGCTGGGGCGCAAGGCCGACGAGGAACTCACGTCCTCGATGCGCCCTCTCACCGAGGCGCCCGAGCTGGTCGCCAAGGTTCAGGAGGTTGGCTCCGCCATCGCGCAGGCGTCCGAGCGCCCCCAGCTTCCGTGGACGTTTCGGGTCCTGGATGATCCGGCCGTCAACGCCTTCGCGCTGCCGGGCGGCTTCGTCTACGTGACCCGCGGGTTGTTGACCCACCTCAACTCCGAGGCGGAGCTGGCGGGCGTGCTGGGTCACGAGGTCGGGCACGTGACCGCACGACACGGCGCGGTGAAGCTGCGAAAGACGAACGTGGCGCGGCGCAGTGTCGGTGTGTTCCGGGTGGTCGACCCGGGGCTTCGGCACATCGGTGGCTTTGCGGCGGGCGTGGCCGGCTTGGCGCTTCTGAAGTACAGCCGCGACGACGAGTATCAGGCCGACGACCTCGCGCTGCGTTATGTCGCTGCGGCGAGCTATGACCCCGCTGGCGTCCCCGAAGTGTTCGCCGTCCTCGCGGGCGTCGCCGAGACCGAAGGGCGTGTCCCGGCGTGGCTGTCCACCCACCCCGAACCCGAGCTCCGCCGAAAGCGGGTCGCGCAGAAGCTGGGCGTTTCGGGCCTGTCGGAGCCAGATCCACAGTGGCTCGGGCTGCTGCAGGACGTCGTGTACGGCCGAGACGCTCGCGATGGTTTCATGCAGGCGCAGCGCTACATTCAGCCGCGCGCCGGGTTTCGCCTCGAGCTTCCGCCGGAGTGGACGGCCGCGATCGAGCCCTCGGGCATGGTCGCCGTGTCGCCCGAGGACAACGCGTTGTTCATCCTTGGGCCCAGCGAAGAAGCGACGCCGAGCGAGGCGCTCACGGCTTTCTTCGCCGAGACGAAGCTCGCGCAGGGCGAGGTCTGGGAAGGGGAGATCGGCGGCAGCACCGTCGTGACCGCCGCGTTCTCGTTGAGGGCCAGCGACGGCGCCCTTACGGGGCTGGTGGCGTTCGCCCAGCGTGGTCCCCAGGTTGTTGCGATGATCGCCGCGGCGCCCGATGCCGTCTGGGTCGAGCAGGCCGACGCCATCGCTGCCACCATCGCCAGCTTCGCACCGCTGACCGACCCCGCGCTGCGAAACGTGCAGCCGATGCGGATCAAGCTCGTGACGCTGGCTGCTCCCACCACCCTCGCGGCGCTCAACAGCACCCAGCCGTCCTCGATCCCCGTGGTCGAGCTGGCGCGGATCAACCACGTGGCGGCGGACGAGACGCTGGATGCTGGCCGCGTGGTCAAGCGGGTCGAGGGCTTCAACCCGGATCCACCGCCTGCGGCTGGGGCCCCCGAGCCTCAGAGCTCGACGCAGTAGAGCGAGCGAGCAGCCACCACCGAGCAGGCTCGGCCTCTGCCTGCCGGGTCGGGCTCCGTCGTCCGAAGCGTCGGCTTACTCGCCGGCCATCGACGGGTAGCGCCACTCGCTGGGAGGCGAGAAGTTCTCTTTGATCGTTCGGGTGCTGATCCAACGCATGAGGTTGAGGGCCGAGCCGGCCTTGTCGTTGGTTCCCGAGGCCCGCGATCCGCCGAAGGGCTGTTGACCGACGACGGCACCGGTGGGCTTGTCATTGATGTAGAAGTTGCCGGCCGCGAAGCGCAGGGCCTGCGTCGCGTGGTCGATGACGTGCCGGTCGGTGGCAAAGATGGCCCCGGTCAGCGCGTACTCACTGGTGGTGTCGACCAGCGTCAACGTTTCGTCCCACTGGTTGTCGTCGTACACGAACACCGACAGGACCGGCCCGAACAGCTCCTCTTTCATGGTGCGGTACTTGGGGTCCTCGGCGACGATCAACGCGGGACGGATGAAGTAGCCCTTGCTGTCGTTGAACTCGCCGCCGATCACCTCGGTGACGCCCGAGCCCACGTTGCTGCGCGCCTCATCAATGGCGCCGCTGAGCTTCTTGTACGAGCGGGCGTCGATGACCGCACCCATGAAGTTGCGGAAGTCCGAGACGTCGCCCACCTTCACGTCGGCCATGAATGCGCCGAGCCGCTCGCGAATCTGCGGCCACAGGCTCTTGGGGACGTACGCCCTCGAGGCTGCCGAGCATTTTTGGCCCTGGTACTCGTAGGCGCCTCGCAGCAGGCCGACGCACACGGTCTCGACGTCGGCGCTGGGGTGCACGAGCACGAAGTCCTTGCCCCCGGTCTCGCCGACGATGCGGGGGTACTGGCGGTAGTTGCGAATGTTCTCGCCGACCTGCTGCCACAGCGTCTGAAACACCCCCGTGCTGCCCGTGAAGTGGAGCCCGGCGAGCTCCGGGGACGCGAACACCGGGCCGCCGATGGACGGACCGTCGCCGGGGACCAGGTTGATGACGCCCGGAGGCAGCCCCGACTCGGCCAGGATCTGCATGATGTAGTGGGCCGAGAGCATCGCGGTGGCGGCGGGCTTCCAGACCACCGTGTTGCCGCACATCGCCGGCGCCGTGGGCAGGTTGCCCGCGATCGCGGTGAAGTTGAACGGGGTGATCGCGAACACGAAGCCGTCCAGAGGGCGCGACTCCACGCGGTTCCACAGGCCTGTCGGGGAGCGTGGCTGGTCCCGCATGATCTGGGTCATGTAGTGCGCGTTGAAGGCCAGGAAGTCGATGAACTCGCAGGCGGCATCGATCTCCGCCTGGTGGGCGGTCTTGCTCTGGCCGAGCATCGTCGCGGCATTGAGCGTGGCGCGGTACTTCGTGCGGATCAGATGCGCTGCGCGCAGGAAGACCGACGCACGATGCTCCCAAGGCAGGGCGGCCCACGCAGGCTTGGCTTTCTGTGCGGCAGCGATCGCTTGCGCAGCGTGCTGGGATCCTGCCTGATGGACCTGGCCGATGGGCGTCGCGAGGTCGTGCGGAGAGAGCAGCGTCTCCATCGTTCCGGTGTGCACGGGCCTGCCATCGATGATGGGCGCGAGCTCGAAGCTCTCGGCGCGCTGCCGTTTCAGCTCGGCTTGCAGCTCAGCGCGCTCTGGGGAGCCGGGCTCGTAGCCCAGGACGGGTTCATTGACGGGCGATGGGGTTTGGAACAGTCCGTGCGACATGTAGCCTCCGAGGCGCCGAGACGCCGCGTCCACCGTAGGCGCGACGCCTCAGGGTCGCAACGCCGAGGAGGAACAGGACGGACATCAGCAGGGGAGCCTGGGCGTGAGGCAACCCCGCGACCGACGCTGCGCAGCCGCGGCGCTCGGGATGGACGGGCGGCGCTGCGGCGGCGGTCGGCTCGATGCGAGGCGCTTCAAGGTTGGGCGGCGTCGCGTCGTCCTCGGGCGGCCCCGTCGGGGTCTGGCCTCCGCCCAGGACCTCAAAGTCGACCGCGGCCTCGGACGAGCGCCGGGTCCGGGAGCACAGGTTGTCGGCGAGGTCCCCGTTGGCCTGCGATGCGTAGACCAGGTAGTGCTCGCTCGGGACGTAGCTGCGCCCACAGGACGCAGAGTCGGCCATCGTGACCACGTCGACGTGGGTGCCCGTGTCGCCTTTGAAGGTCCGAAGAACCTCGAACGAGGTCCGAACACGCATGCCCTCGCTCGTCGGGGCCGCTGCGATGCCCTCGAAAACCACGTCCGAGTTTTCAGCGGCCGCGAGCGGGGGCGGGGGCCTGACGCACGAACACGCGCGTGCAGCGCTCGGCAGCGTCCAGGGGACGAGAAGGGTGATCAGCACCCAGAGCGCGCGATGCATCCGGGTCGATTTCACGAAAGCAGCCTAACACGGCGTGAGGAGGGTACCAGTGGCCCCTTTGCCTTCGGCGCCGCGTTGGCCTACACGTACCCCGCAAGGTCGCCATGCTGACGGTTTCGGAACTTCGCAAAGCCTACGGGGGCAAGGTCCTCTTCGACGATGTCACCACCACGTTCGACCCTGGAAAGCGCTACGGCCTGACGGGGGCCAATGGTGCCGGAAAGTCGACGTTTATGAAGATCATCGCGGGGCTGCTCGAGCCCGACGAGGGCAAGATCTCCATTCCGCCGAACGCTCGCATGAGCATTCTGCATCAGGACCACTACCGGCACGAAAAGGATCGCATCCGGGACGTCGTGCTCATGGGCAACAAGCGCCTCTGGCAAGCGATGGATGAGAAGGAGCGGCTGCTCGCCGCGGGAACCTTCGACGACAAGATCGGCATGAGGCTCGGGGAGCTTGAGGTCGTGATCGCCGAAGAGGACGGCTACAGCGCCGAAAACGAAGCCGAGCAGCTCCTTATCGGCCTGGGCATCGCCCGCGAACAGCACGAGGAGCCGCTCTCCACGCTCGACAGCGGCATCCGTCTGCGTGTCTTGCTCGCGCAGGCGCTGTTTGGGGATCCCGACGTGCTCCTGCTCGATGAGCCGACCAACCACCTGGACGTGGACTCCATCCGGTGGCTCGAGTCGTTCCTGCACGGGTTCAAGGGGGTGCTGGTGGTCATCAGCCACGACCGGCACTTCCTCAACGAGGTCTGCACCCACACCGCGGATGTCGACTACGAGAACATCATCGTCTACCCGGGCGCCTACGACATGATGCTGCGCCAGAAGGTCCAGTATCGGATCCAAGAAGAAAAATCGAACTCGGCCAAGAAGAAGAAGATCACCGATCTTCAAGACTTCATCCGTCGGTTCGGGGCCAACGCGAAGAAGGCCTCCCAGGCCAGCTCTCGCAAGCGCCAGATGGAGAAGATCGAGGTCACCGACCTCAAGCGCAGCAACATCGAGCGGCCGTTCATCCGCTTCGAGCCCAAGGTCGCCGGCGGCAAGCTGGTGCTGGAACTCGACGGGGTGCACAAGAGCTTCGAGGGGCAGACCGTGATCAAAGACCTCTCCTTCACGCTCACCCGGGGAGACAAGCTGGCGGTCATTGGCCCCAACGGCATCGGCAAGACGACGCTGGCCAAGATGATCGCGGGCGAGGACCCGGCCTACGAGGCCGACCGCGGCAAGCTCAAGCTGGGGCACGAGATCGGCGTCAGCATGATGCCGCAGCAGCACGAAGAGGGCGTGCACACCGACGACGAGCGGACCGCCTATGACTGGCTGTACCAGTGGGACGAGAAGGCGACGGTGCAGGAGATTCGCGGCTTGCTTGGACGCATGCTGTTTCCTTCCGAGGACGCAGACAAGCCCGTCCGGGCGCTCTCCGGGGGAGAAACCGCGCGCCTGCTGATGTGCAAGCTGACGCTGTTGGGCAGCAACCTGGTCCTGCTCGATGAGCCGACCAACCACCTCGATCTGGAGTCGATCCGATCGCTGACCGAGGCGATGCAGAAGTGCGAGGGCACCTTGGTGTTCGTCACGCACGACCAGTGCATGCTCGAAGATGTCGCGACCTCTGTGCTGGAGCTCAAGGGCGACGGCGGGTACGACTTCTTCCCCGGCGGGTACGAGGAGTTCTTGGCCAAGACCGGCCGCTCCAAAGAAGGCGTCTACGCGCACTGAGCCTGGCGGCTGCTCACCCGCCGTTTTCGGCCAGCCACGCGTCGATCTTCTCGACGTACGGCGCCCACTGAGCGGGTCCTGACGCGTAGATCTCTCGTGCGTCCCGGGCCAGTGTTCGGGCCCGGTCGCGCGTCGCGGCAGGAACGTTCCCGTCCTTCCACAGCGCGTGGGTGGCGATGAAGCGGGTCTCGGCGAGCAGCGTCGGTGGGACTTGCGCTTTGCCGTCGAGGTCGAGCGCCTTGCGAGCGTAGGTGTACGCCTCGTCGTAGCGCTGCTGGTCGATGAGGGCCGATGCGGCAGCGTTGGCTGCGTAGACGATGTGGGGGTGCTCGGGACCGCTGACGCGTTCGGCCATCTCGAGCGCCTCCACAAACACGTCCAGGGCCTCCTGCCAGCGCCCGGCTGCGTTGAGCGTGTAGCCGATGTTCATGCCGGAGACCACGAGCGAAGGGTTGTCGCCCCCGTGAACGACGTGGAGGATGTCGTAGGCCTCGCGGTGTTTTTCGACCGCGCCCGCGAGGTCTCCGCGAGCACGCAGAAGCCGGCCGAGGTCGTCGAGGAGCACCGCGACGCTTCCGCTTTCGCGGCCCCGTGCGCCGACTTGGATCTCGAGCGCGCGTTCGAGTACGACCTGCGCCTCTTCGAAGCGTTCCAGCACAGAGAGCGTGTTCCCCAGCTCGCGCAGCGTATCGGCGGTGCGGGGATGCGTGGCGCCGTAGACCGTCTCGTTGAGGCTGACGGCCTCGCGCTGCACCTCGACGGCCTCCTGCGAGCGTCCGGTCGCGGTGTACGCAGCGCCCATGTCGAGCAACGTCGCAGCCAGCGGCGCCTCTCCGTTTTCCTGCGCAGCCCAGTAGTCCCGGACCACAGCGTGCAGCGCCAACGCCTTCGTCATCTCACCTTGCGTGATGGCGATGGACCCCTCGTGCGTGGTCGCGGCGATGCCCAGCTGCTCGCGCTGGGCCGAGTTGATTGCGAAGGCGCGCGCAAGTTCCAGGGCCCTCAGGCCTCGAGGACCATCGGCTGCGTTGCGTCCCGCCGCGAGCCCGAGTGCGAGGGCCGCCTCCGCTGCCGCGGTGAAGTCCTGCGATGCAATCGCTGCGTGCAGCGCCGACTCGTAGGCCGAAAGAGCGCCTGCGTCCGTGCCGGCCTCGGCTTCGGCATCACCCAGTACGCGCCATGCTTGGGCTCGAATGGGGGCGAAGGGAAACTCGGCGGCTTCGGTGGCCAGCGCGCGCGCGGGCTCAAGGACGTCTTCGTAGTGTCCAAGGCGGAGCTCGGCAGCGAGCGCGGCGTGACGCGCTTCGAGCTGCTCAAGGGCCCCGAGTTCGGCGGGGTCCGTGGGGCGCGGCGCGCTGTCGAGCAACCGCTGCGTGTCCGCACAGGCCCCGAGTTCGTCCAGGTCGCTCGTCGCGTCGTGCACGTTGTCGACCCCGAGTGCGTCGATGGTCTCCAGCGCACGCAGCGTGGCGTCGAGGCTGTGAAGGCGGGTGTCGTAACACGCCATGCGGAGATCGAGCAGTGGCTCTGACTGCTCGGCGCGCACGCGCGTCGCCTCGCAAGCGTCGGTCCGCGCCGTGACCCACTGCGTGAGGTAGGCGTCGATGCGCGGGGATGCATCCGCCCAGGTGCGGCGGCCTCGCTCGCCCGCCTGCTTCACGAGCGCGGCCTCGATCGCGTCCTGGCGCGGCGTCGTCCAGATCTCCGCGGCATCGTCCTGCGCTCCGAGGCACGGAGGCGGCGGCGGGGCGGCACCGTTGCCTTGCGCGAGTGCGACCGCACCCATGGCCAGCCCCGCACCGCCGACCAGCATGCCCAGGCCCCGAGACGAAGATCGCCCGCGGAGCCGGGCCAGGAGGGCCTCCATGGTGGGGTGGCGATCCTCCGGCTCGACGCTCAGGCCGCGAAGGATCGCCTGCATGACCCCTCGGGACACCGGCGTTTGGGAAGGGAGTTCGACCTTGCCTCGGGTGACCGCCGCGGCGAGAGCCGTGACCGTCCGCCCACGGAACGGTCGGTGTCCCACGAGCGCTTCGAACAAGGCGACGCAAAATGAGAACTGATCGCTGCGTTGATCCGCCGGCTGTCCACGGTATTGCTCGGGGCTCATGTACGCGGGCGTTCCGAGCAGAGCCCCGGCTTCGGTCAACGAGGAGTCGAGTGAGCCGGAGCGCTCCACGCGTCGCAGCGACGCCGTGGTCTCATCGGCGTCGGGCCGGTGCGATGCTCGTGCCAGGCCAAAGTCCAGGACCCGCGGGAGGTCGTCGCGGTCGACCATCACGTTGTCGGGCTTGAAGTCCCGATGGATGAGCCCCTGGCTGTGCGCGGCGGCGAGTCCTCGACCGGCGGCCTCGAAGAGCCGGAGGATCTCGGCGGGTGTTCGCTTGGGCACGAGCCAAGCCTTGAGCGTCATGCCGTCGACGAACTCCATCGCGACGTACACCGCCGAGCCGATCGTCCCGACATCGAAGACCTGGATCACGTTTCGATGGCTCACACGGGCCATCGCCTGGGCTTCGCGAAGCAGCCGGGCCTGCTCGTTCGGGCCCCGGCTGGAGCCATCCGCCCGTTGGCTCACCACCTTCAGGGCGAGCGCGCGGTCCAGATCAGGGTCGTAGGCCCGGTAGACCACGCCCATCGCCCCCGCACCCAGAGTGGCGACGACCAAGTAGCGACCGACGCTCTGGCCGCGCTCGATGGGCGCGTGCGCCTCGCCGGGCGTCGCGCCGGGCCCGTCCTCGACCTGCGTGGCGCTGTGTTCACCCGCCAGCGTGGAGTCGGTCGGCTGCGACACAGTCTTCAAGTACACCCCATTCCTCGCAGGGGTGCGAGCGCGGTCGGACGTCTCAGTCGAGAACCGAAGGCAGCTTGCCCTTGCCGACGTTCTTGGGCGGCTTGCTGCCCGCGCTCTTGGATGCGGTGGAAGGCGCAGGCGGCGGCTGGGGCTGGGGCTGGGGCTGGGATTCGCGCTGGGGCTTGGGTCGCGCGCGCGCGGGAGGCGTTGGCACGTACTGGCGCTCGGGCTGGCGCTCGGGCTCCCGCGCGTCCGGTTGGGCTGCGACGGGAAGCGCCGCCTGAGCCAGCATGGTGTCCGTTTGGGTCAGGATGGCGTCGTGGTGTTCTTCGAACCGGCGCTTGGCATCGAGCACCAGCTGCACGTACTCCAGCGAGCGCGGAGGGAGGTTGCCCCCGTGCTTGGTCCACGTGTCGACGTTGCCCGGGCCGGCGTTGTAGGCCGCCAGCGCCAGCTGCAGATCCCCGTCGTAGCGGTCCAACATCTTGCGGATGTACAGCGCGCCTGCGGTGATGTTGAACTCGGGGTCGAAACTCGATGCGCGCGGGCGCCCGAGCTTTTGGGCCAGCTCTTTGGCCGTCGGCGGCATCAGCTGCATCAGCCCCTGGGCGCCGGCGGGACTGGTGGCGCGCTCCATGAAGCGACTCTCCACCCAGATCATCGCGTTGAGGAGCTCGGGCTCAAGCTCGTAGTCGTACGCGGCGGAGTCGACCCACGGCTGCACCAAGGCGATGCGCTGACGCTCCGGCGCGTTGAAGGCCGGCGTGGGATCCGTGGAGGCCTCGATCGCGGACACGCCACCACCCCCCCCGGGGAGCGTCGGGTGCTGGCCGAACTGAAACGAACTGCAGCCGACCCCGAGGACGAAGACGGGCGAGAGCAGCGCCAAGGAGGCGAACCTTCGAGCGTTACTCGCGCGGATCATCACCCAGACCCTAGGCACGACCGTGTCCCCGCTCCAAAAATGTCGGGTTTGCGACGAGGATCTCGCCGGGCGAGGCTGGAGCAAAATCAGGAACCTATCGCTCGAAGGTCTTGCTCGACCCTACGCCACGAGCGGCGCGGTTCGCGATTCTTGCCATGCAGGCCTACCAAAACGTACCCTGCCGGTCTCACGCTCGCGCATTGTGCGGGCTGCCGAGGACCTCATGCGCAACCTTTGGATCGCCGCCGCCCTGGTTCCCACCACATTGCTCAGCCTCCCGGCCCAGGCTTGGGCGGAGGCTGGCGAGGGCGATGCGCTCAGCAGCGATCCCTTTGCCGAGGCGCGCGAAGAGTTCCACCCCTGGGTGCACTATCCGAAGGTCAAGACCATCGATCTGGGCGCAGGCGCTCGGGAAGGCGGCGACTACATCGCGGAGCCGGTGGTCCAGCCCGACTTCCACGGGCTCGACGCGCACAAGCTTCCCGAGGATCAGATTCAGGCGCCCCCGGCTTCGCAACGCGATCCGTCCGACACCGTCGACATGCCGCAGGGATGGGTCCAGCGCGGAAGCGTCGTGCTTCCATCCTCGGTGGTCGATGGGTTCGATGATGTCGGGACAGGACCTATCTTCGCGGTCGAGGACATCCCCGGCAACAAATACCCCCGCAAGCACAGCCTCTTCCTCAACTTCTCCGGCGGCATGCTCTACACCGGCTCGGACAACTCGGCTGAGAACCGGTCCACGCTCGCCCGCCAGGGCGTCTACCCAACCTTTGGGGGAGGCGAGTCGATCGCGCTGTCGATCATCCAGGCGGTCGAGGCCGACTTCGCGCCGTTCGGGATCCGTATCCTTTATGAAACGCGTCCTCGCAACGTGGTCCCGTACACCATGGAGATGGTCGGTGGAACGTGGCAGGACACCACCATCGATTCACCCGCGGGCGGTGTGGCTCCGGGCGCGGACTGTGGTGCGCTCGGCCAGCGGCACGTCGTGTACACGTTCAGCAACGGGGGCAGCGTCCTGGGGGCTGCGTCCACGATCAGCCAAGAAGCGGGCCACGCCTACGGTCTGGACCACACCTTCGATTGCACCTCGGTGATGAGCTACTGCGGCGGTGGGGACAAGGCGTTCCAGCCCGGTTGCACCGGCCTGTGCGAGTCGCAGTGCCAAGGGCCGATGTCGGCCGGCTGCCGGCTCACGCACGAGATGTTCTGCGGCGAGGGCAACGATCAACAGGATGACGCCGCCGAGATGGCGTGGATCTTTGGCGGGAACGAGCCCGACATGGAGCCGCCCACGGTCGACATCCAGTCGCCTATCGACGGCGCCGAGCTCGAAGAGGGCGCGAACGTCGAGTTGCGCGCCGTGGTCGACGACAACTACGGCGGCTTTGGCTGGAAGTTCCTCATCACCAAGGACGGCGAGGTCATCTACGATCAGCCCGACTACGACCGCGATGTGGACGCAGAGTTTCGGGCGGCGCTGAACCTGTCTAACCTCGAGGCCGGCATCTGGACGTTCACCGTCGAGGCCGAAGACCAGTTCGAGCACATCACCAGCCAAACCGTGACGGTCAACGTCGGCGGGGTGCCCAGCACCAGCGGGACCGACTCGGACTCGGGCTCCGACACGGACGGCGACGAAGGATCTTCTGGTGGTTTCGAGTCGGATTCCGCCAACGCGACCGGCGGCGTGAGCGACAGTGACGGGGACGGCAGTGGTGGTGTGGTCTCCGGATCGGGCAGCGGCGGCGACGCTGGGGCGGACGACGGCGGCAGCTGCAGCGTCGGCGGCGAGGGATCGCTCGCACCCCTGTTCTTGCTCGGATTCGCCGGGATTGCGCGTCGGCGACGGAACCGCGGCCCTCGCGCGTAGGGCCGCACACGGCCTCACGGTGCGGTAGCGCCCGGGCGTGAGGCTTTTCGCGCCGAGCATCGCACAGGGTCGGACCTGGGGCTTGACCCTGGGACGCGGATCCATACACTTCGGCCTCCCGCGCAGCCCGACCCGGTCCCGACGGCCCAATCAGCTCCGCACCGCTCCCAGAGTTTTCACAGAACTGAGTTCAGATATGTCCAGCCAAGAACAAGCCGTCATCAAGACCGGCGGGAAACAGTACCGCGTCGAGCCGGGCGCCGTGATTTACGTCGAGAAGCTCGTCGCTGACGTCGGTGCCACCATTTCCTTCGATGAGGTCCTGCTCGTCGGCAAGGGCTCCGCAGCCCAGGTTGGCACCCCGCACGTCGCCGGTGCCAACGTCCAAGCCGAAGTCGTCAAACACGGCCGCGGCAAGAAGCTCATCGTCTACAAGTTCAAGCGTCGGAAGAACTACCGCCGCAAGGCTGGCCATCGTCAGTACTACACCGCGCTCGAGATCAAATCGATCTCCGCCTGACGGCTCGCTCGTCACTCGTCCCACAGAAAGACGGTCAATCGATGGCACATAAAAAAGGACAAGGCTCGATCAAGAACGGTCGCGACTCCAACGCCCAGATGCGTGGAGTCAAGAAGTTCGGCGGGCAAGCAGTCATTCCTGGCAACATTCTCATCCGCCAGGTGGGCACCCACGTTCACCCCGGTCCCGGCGTGGGCCTGGGTCGAGACTTCACCCTGTTCGCACTTCGTGGCGGAACCGTTCGCTTCTACAAGCGCGGCATCCGACGCAAGAAGTACGTGATGGTCGAGCCTGCCAACGACGAGATGCTCGGCGACTGGAAGAAGCTCAACGAGAACCCGCCCAGCGCTGCCGAATAGGTAGCCTGCTCTGGACGGCCTTCAAAGACCGGCTCGGAGCGTTAGGGAGGGGAAACGTTGAAATTTGTAGACCAAGTTCGGGTCTTCGTACGCGCTGGCAAGGGTGGCAATGGAGCCGTCGCTTGGCGGCGCGAGTCTTTTGTGCCCCACGGCGGGCCCGCAGGGGGCGATGGCGGGGATGGCGGTGACGTCATTTTCGTCGCCGACGGCCACTTCCACACGTTGCTCGACCTGCAGTATCGCCAGCACCTGCGCGCACCGCATGGGGCCAACGGATCGACCAAGCAGAAGTATGGCCGCGGCGGCGAGGATCTCATCGTAAAGATCCCCGTCGGCACCATGGTCTACGTCGACGGTCCGGGTGAAGAAGCCACCACCGCAGCGGGCGTCGCTCCAGAGGACATGCCCGAGGACGCGATGGAGACGATCTACGTCGTGGACGACGAGGACGACTCCCAGTGGAAGATCGAGCCGTACGATCCCGGCGATCCCGAGACGGCGGCCGAGGGCGAGATCCCTGAAGTGGGCACCCTGCTCGCCGACCTCACCGAGGAGGGCCAGCGGGTGGTCATCGCCTCCGGTGGGCGAGGGGGTCGCGGCAACATGCACTTCAAGACCCCGACCAACCGCACGCCGTCGTTCGCGGAGCCCGGACGGTTGGGCCAGTCGCTGCGCGTGCGTCTCGAGCTCAAGCTGCTCGCCGACGTGGGCATCGTGGGTTATCCGAACGTGGGCAAGTCCACGTTCATCTCCAAGATCTCGCGGGCGCAGTCCAAGGTCGCCGACTATCCGTTCACCACCACCGTGCCGCAGCTTGGCGTCGTCTCCATGAGCGACCAGCGGACGATGGTCGTCGCCGACGTCCCTGGGCTCATCGACGGGGCCTCCGAGGGCAAGGGGCTGGGACACCGGTTCCTGCGGCACCTCGAGCGAACCCGGGTCTTGCTCCATATCTTGGCGCTCGACGAGGATCCCAACCGCGAACCGCTCGGGGACCTCGACGCGATCGAGGCCGAGCTGACCAAGTACGGCACCTTCGAGGGCCAACCCCGCATCGTGGCGCTCAACAAGGCCGACACGTTGATGGACGAGAACGGCAAGGCGCTCATCGCCGAGCTCCGGGCCGAGCTCAAGGCCAAGAACATCCCGTTGTTCGTCATCTCGGCGCACACCGGCAAGGGTGTTCCCAAGCTGCTCGAAGCCATCTGGCGCCGCATCGACCGCTGAGCGCGGCGCGTCGCCTCCTGCCGCGTGGGGGGCGACGCCGGGCGCGTCGGGCGCTGGCGTTGGACGTCTGCGCAGCCCCCCATCTTTCGGACACAGATCTCGGTCCCAGCCGGGACCAACGATCGATGTCCTGCAACACGAGCGGTGACCCGCGACGGTCCGGGTCCGTTTCGAACGAGGATCGGTTTCGGACGCTTTGGTGGCTCGCTCCCAGGGGTGCTGATACGGTGGTCGGCGTGCGTAGGCGTGGTCTAAACCGAGCCATTCAGTGGGGTAGCGGCGTGTTTGCCCTGCTGTGGTTCTTGGTGTTGGGAGCGGCCGCAGCCAGCGCGGCGCCGCCACCTGCGAAGCCGAAGGCGGCCTCGGAAGCGGCGGAGCCAGAGACCGAGAAGCCGGCGACGGCCAAGCCGAGCACGGCCAAGCCGGCGACGGCCAAGCCGAGCACGGCCAAGCCGAGCACGGCCAAGCCGGCGGAAGGGACGGTCAACCCGATGGACAATGCCGGCGGCAAGAAGTCGTCCGACGTTCGCGAGAGCGATTTGTACGGCGATCGCCTCAACGCGCTGCAGACCGACGTCGACGGGCTCAAAGACCGAATCTTTCGCAGCAAGGCCCGGCTCTCGCTGCTCAAGGAGACCGTGCTTCGCGGCGTGCTCGCAGGCAGCCGGGTCATTCTCGCGCATCGCAACCTGATGGGCTCCGGCTACAAGCTGGTGCGGGTTGTGTACACGCTCGATGGCGCGCAGATCTTCGCCAAGAACGATGAGACCGGCGGCTTGGACACTGAGGATGAGTTGGTGATCATCGACGGCAACTTGCCTCCGGGGCCGCACAACGTGCAGCTCGAGCTCACCTACACCGGCCACGGCTACGGCGTCTTTTCGTATCTGTCGGGCTACAGCTGGACATCGAACAGTTCGTACAGCTTCACGGCGCCCGAGAACGGCGCCATCAAGGTCGTCTCTTCCGGCTACGAAGAGGGCAACCTGACCACCGAGATGTCCGACCGACCGAACGTGAACTGGCAGGAGCAGCCGCTCGACGCAAGCGGGCGGCCGCTTCCGAAGCAGCGTCGGCGCTCCGCCAGCAGCAAGTCCAAGTCCAAGGCGAAAGCCCCCAAGAAGTCCTCGAAGTGAAGCGCTCCTGCCAACAGGTCTTGCTCGCGCTGGCGGTCGTGTCCGGGACGATCGCGGTCGTACCGCAGGCCGAGGCCGCTCCGGCCCGGCGCCGCAGGAAGGATGCGGCCAAGCTCGGCGACCTCGTGCAGCGGCTGCGCGAATCCGAGGCGAGCGTGGTCAAGGCCGAGCGCGCCGCGGCGAAGGACGCCGTCGCCACCGACACCCAGCTTGCAAAGCAGCTGGTCGCGGGGCAGCTGCAGATTGCGGAGGGGGACTACGAAGGGGCGGCGATCAAGTTTCTCGACCTGGTCGAGAACTACGGTGAAACGCCCGCCGGAACCCAGGCCGTGTTCTTTCTCGGGGATGCGCTCACCCAGATGGGCATGGAGCAGTGGGCAGCGGAGCTGTTCTCGAAGAACCTCTCCGACACTCGCGCAGACGCCAAACGGTTTCATCAGCTCTCGGTCGCGCGGCTGTTCGACCTGGCGATTCCTCGCCGTGAGGATGGCTTTGCGCGGCGTCCAGGCCTCTCGGCCACGCCCGAGGTACGGGCTCGGCTTGAGTCGGTCGGTGTCGATGTGTCGGTCGCTCCGCCCGAGGGCATCGTCAGCCAGGACGACGCCGAACGACTGATGCAGTGGGCGGAGTCTTTTCCGCGCTCCGGCCGAGATGACGAGCTCCGGTACGCGTACGGGCGCTACCTGTTCCTCACCGAGCGCTTCGAGCAGGCCGTGGCGGAGCTCGAGTCGCTCAGCCCGCTCGATGTGCCGATCAGCGGCGGCGGGCCGAGTGCGAAGTGGCGGGTGCGTGCGGCCTACATCGCGGCCTCGGCTTCACTCGGAGCGGGCGAGACCGACGATGCGCTCGCGCGCTTTGGCAACGTCGTCAAGGCCAACCCCGGCAACCCGCGCGATCGGCAGATCAAGGAGCTGTCTTGGCTCGCCATCGGCCGCATCCAGCACGACACCGGGGCGTCGGAGGAGGCGGTGAACGCCTATCGGCAGATCGGCCGCGACTCGCCATTCTTCCCGGAGGCCATGTACGAGACCGCCTGGACCCTGCTGGGAAATAAGCAGTACGAGCAGGCCATTCAGGCGCTCGACCTGCTGCTGATCTACGACCCGCAGTCCCCGATCTCGGCGGAGATCAAGCAGCTTCGCGGCAAGATCAAGATTCAGCAGCGCGACTATGCGGGGGCTGAGGAAGAGTTTCTCACCCTGCGCCGCGAGTTCGATCGCTTGGGCAAGCGCATGGCCAGCAAGCTCTCCACCCAGTCCGATGCGCGAGCGTACTTCGCCGCCGTTGTCGGAGAGGACATGGAGAACTTCTCGCTCACCTCGCTGCTTCCCTCGGCGGCGTTGCCGGTGGCACGAGGGTTGGACTCCGCGGTGCATGCCGAGTCTGTCTCCCGCGAGGTCGGCATGCTGCAGCGCGAGCTGACCGAGACGCGCGACCTGCTGACGCGGATGGAAGAAGCCGTGCAAGCGCGGGAGAAGTCGCGGCTGTTCAACGATCTGGGCGCCCACGCGACCGGCCTCGACAACGTGGACAACGACCTGCTCGAGGTTCGTGAGGCGTTGGTCGATCGGCTTGCCTCCGGACTCCAAGGGGGCTCGCTCGACCGGATGGAGGCACAGCGCTCGCTCCTGCGTCAGCGGGTCGATGAGCCGCTGGGCTCACGCGGCCCAGACTATCGAAAGACCGTGGCGAATCTTGAGCGGCTCGGCGAGCAGGCGCACAAGATGGATCTGTTCATCTCTGAGATGCGCGCGCAGCTCATCGCGGCCGAGCGCTACTACGACGAGACCCGCAAGGAGCAAAAGATCGACCGCCAAGGCTTTCTCAAGCAGGCGGCGGAGCAGCGCAACGAGATTGCCGAGCTTGAGAAGGCGTCCAAAGCGCTGCGCGACAAGATCTCTCGAGCCAAGTCGGCGGTCCGCTACCAGGACCCCCTGCTGGCCGCCCAGCAACAAGCCAACCGCGCCTATCGGAAGCACCTGCAGGCGATGTGGGGCGCGCTGCTCAAGGCCTCCAAAGACCCCGACGCCGGCACCGTGATGAAGCGGGTCGAGGGCTTGCAGGTGCGCGTGGACAACACCCGGGGCGCGCTCGAACGCTCGGCCGCGAAGCGGCTGCAGGGCGCGGTGACGATCCTGGTCGAGGAGCGGGCCAACTTGGACCGCTACCTCGTCGAGTTGACCAGCACGACCGGCGACACCAAGGCCGTGGTGGCATCGGTGCTCGAGGCGGCCTATGTCGATGTGGTGGGCGAGATCGGCAACCTCACGATGCGGTCCGAAGTGGGCCTGCTCGACGTCGCGTGGGCGATGAAAGAGGCCGAGACCGACGAGGTCGGACGTCTGGAGCGGGTCCGCGACCGCGACCTCCGCGAGCTCGAGCTCGCGATCGAAATGGGACTGGAGGACCTCGGACAATGAAACACCTCCATGCCAGCGTGGCCATCGCCCTGGGCCTGAGCCTGCTCGCGCCGTCGGCGTCGGCCCGGATGCTCCCAGGGGACATGAACACCCTCGGGAGCGACGAGGAGCGCGAGGAGGCGAAGAAGCGCCGGCTCGCGGGCGAGCCGGGGTCGGGCGTGCCGCTGGAGCGCCAGATCCGCCCCACCGACTCCGGCCGACTGCAGGCCCCACTGCCGCTGCGGCCCAAGGATGCGTCCGAGGTGGACGGGCTCAAGACGATGGAAGAGTTGTTCGGCCGATACAAGGCCGCGCAAGAGGCCGCGTCCCACACCGTCGCCTCTCAGTTGAGGATCGAAGGCGCCAAGGGCGGGCTTGTTCTGGAGAACCACTACGATCGCCAGATTCGCGAGCACCAGGCCAAGGCCCGGAAGATGCGGGCGCAGGCGATTCGTCGCTACGGGGACTTCCTCGAGGTGCACCCCGACGACGCCACGTGGACGCCGGAGATCATGTATCGGCTTGCCGAGCTGCACTTCGAGGCCAGCACCGAGCGCCTCGCCCGGCAGGAAGACGCGTTCGCGATCGAAGCCGCGGCGTATCAAAAGGCGACCGAGAAAAATCCGGAGGCCAACATCGAGCCACCGCCGAGCCCCAAGGCCGACTACGTGGCCTCGGTCGATCTCTATCGATCCATCGTCGGCCGCTTCCCACGGTTCCATTTGGGCGACGGCGCGCTGTACATGATGGGCACGCTGCTCTACGAGATGGAGCAGCCCGAGCAGTCGCGGCAGAGCTACCTGGCGCTGGCGTGCGCGAACAAGTTCGAACCGCCCAACGCGGAGGGCACCAACCTCCCCGGGAAGAGCTTCCCCGAGGGCATCTACAACGACTGCAACGCCTGGAAGAAGGACAGCGAGTTCGAAGCCGAGGCGTGGCTGCGGATCGGGGAGACGCACTACGACGCCGACCAGTTTGGGCCCGCCCTCGAGGCCTACGCCAAGGCGGCCGGGACGCCCGAGGACGACCTCTACGACGAAGCGCTCATCCGGATGGCGTGGACGCTGTACCTGATGCGCGAGTTCCCGCAGGCGGCACAGAAGTTCGACGAGTTCATCCTCTACGCCGACGCCCGGCGCGACAGCGAAGAGGTCTCCGGCGCGCTCGCGCTGCGGGACGATGCGGTCCGATACCTCGCCAAGACGTACGTCGAAGACGATTGGGACAACGACGGCAACCCGGACCGCCCTCGCGGCTACGGCCGCCTCGACCGTGACTACAGCGAGCGGGGGAACCAGCGGCACGTGCCCGAGGTCTACGCCGCGCTCGGCGATCTGCTCGCGTACCAGACCGACTTCGAGACCGCGATCGGCATCTGGCAGAGCACCCTCGACCGATGGCCGATGGCAGCGGCGGCGCCCTCGATTCAGGACCGCATCCTCAAGGCGCACGAGATGCTCCAGCAAAAGGACGGCGCGACGAAGGCTCGTGATGCACTCGCCACCAACTACCTGCGCGGCACCAAGTGGTTCTACGCTAACGAGGGCGACCCCGACACGATCGAGGCCGCGCTGAAGCTGGCCGAGGGGGCGCTTGTGGCGACTGCGGTCGACCACCATGTCTATGCGCAGGAGCTTCGCGGTGAAGGCAAAACCGAGGAAGCCAAGGCCGAGTACAAGATCGCGGCGCGAGCCTACGAGGCCTACCTCGAGCGCTTCCCCGACACCGAGTCGTCCTACGAGTATCGCTACAACTTTGCGGACGCGCTGTACTACAGCGACGAGTACCTGGGCGCCGCCGACCAGTATGGGCAGGTTCGCGACTCCAACATCGACAACCGTCTCCAGGAGGACGCGGCGACCGGTGCGGTGTTGGCATACGAGTCCTATCTTGAGGACCAGATCACCGGGGGTGGGTATGCGCGTCCCGACATGCCCAAGGACGGCGCGCCGGGACCGTTCGACACGCCCAAGGATGTGCCCGAGGTCGAGCTTGCGCTGCAGGAGTCCTACGATCGCTTCGTTGCGCTGCGGCCCGACGCCGAGCAGGCCGGAACGATGGCGTACCAGGCGGCCGAGATCTCGCAGCGCTACCTTCGCTTCGACGAGGCCCAAGCTCGCTTCGAGCGGGTGATCGACGACTACTGCAGCCAGAACATCGCCATCAACGCAGGCCAGGCGATTCTCGACGCGCGGGTCGTGCTCGAAGACCTTGAGGGCGCCCAGCAGTGGACGCAGAAGCTGGGCGAGAAGGGCTGCGGTGAGGGAGCCGAGAAGGAGAAGTTCGCCGGGCAGCTCACCGCGCTGGGCAACGCCGTTCGGTTCAAAGAGGCGACGATCCTCTACGACGCAGGAGAGTTCGAGGCGGCGGCCGATCGCTACGTGGCGCTGGTCGATCAGGCCCCGAAAGATCCCAACGCCGACCGAGCGCTCAACAACGCCGCGGTGGCCTACGAGAACATCGGGCGGTTCTCCTCCGCGAGCCAGACGTACAAGCGCATCTACAGCGCGTACCCGGACTCGGAGTTTGCCGACGACGCGCTGCTGCGGACCGGCTTCAACCACGCACGGTTCTTCGAGTACGAAGAAGCGGTCGAGTCGTACACCATCCTTGCCGAGGACGAGCGCTACAAGGACAGCGATTTCCGCGACGAGAGCCTGCAGAACGCCGCCGAGGTGCTCGACGCGTTGCAGGAGTACGAGCGGAGCTCGCAGATGTACCAACGCTTCGCCGAGCAGACCGCCGATCCGGCCGAGGCGGCGGAAGCTCGCTTCAAGGCCGCACAGGTGCTCGGCAAGACCAACAAGCACGCGAAGACGATCGCGGCCTATCAGGCGTTCCTCAACCAGCACACCGCCGACGCCGGGCAGAGCGAGCGCGTGGTCGAGTCGCAGCTGCGGATCGGTCAAGCGCACGAACTGCTGGGCAACCAGAAGAAGGCCGACGAGTATTACCGCCAGACGGTGGCCGAGTTTGAGTCGCGTCAGCTCAAGCCCGCGTCCGAGGCTGCCGACTTTCCCAGCGAGGCGCAGTTCTTGTTGGCCTCGGCCGAGCTGGAGAAGGTCTCTGCCGCCAAGATCAGCAGCACCAACCCGAGCAAGCTGGAGAAGGAATCCAAGCAGCTGCTCGAGTCCGCCGTCGCGGCCAGTCTCGAGTTCGACAAGGTCGTCGACTACAAGCGGGTCGACTGGGCGCTGGGCGCCACGTTCTCCAAGGGCAAGGCGTTGGAGCAGACCGCGATCAACCTGCGCGATGCACCGGTGCCCAAGCAGCTCAAGGAGTTCAGCGAGCCGTGGTTCGCCTACAAAGACATCGTCGGTGCCGCGGCCGACAGATTCGAGGCGATCGCACTTTCGGAGTACGAGGCCACGATCAAGCTCTCCAAGGCGTACAGCGTGGAGAACGAGTTCACGCGCGCCGCGCGGGAGCGCCTCAATATCTACAAACCCGACGAGTACCCGCTGCTGCGCCAGCCCGCACTCGACCTACAGGTGGAGGACTTGAGATGAGCCAGCGGCATCGACGTCACCGGCCTGTCCTGGGCGCCCTTGTTTGTTTCGGCCTCGGGCTGGGCACGTGGGCCTGCGACAAGGACGGGGCCTCCTCAAAGAGCCCGCGAGGGGATCGGACTTCGGCGCTCGAAGACCTCAAACCGAACGACAGCTCCGAAGCGACACCCTCGGACGGGACCAAGCCGAACCAGGCGGACCTGCCCAACGTTCAAGACCGTGACCCCGAGGAGGAGAAGCGGAAGATGGCGTCGTCGCGCCAGCGCAGCGCTCAGGCGCGAAAGATGCTCGAAGAGCAGAAGCTCACCGAAGCGGTGAGCAACGCTCGCGCAGCGCTGAAGATTCATGAGCAGAACGTCGACGCGATGATGATTCTCGCCGAGGTGTTCTACCGGGAGGGCAAGCACGAGCTCGTCGTTTCGGTGACGACCACGGCGCTCGCGGTCGACGACAAGGTGCGCACGCCCAAAGACACCTCGGCCGTCTACAACCTGCAGGGATTCGCGCTCGCCTCGCTGGGCAAGGACCAGATGGCGACGCAGGCGTTCAAGAAGGCCGCCGAGGCCGACGACAAGAACGCGGCCGCGTGGAACAACTTGGGCACGCGATACCTCAGGGCAGGGGATGTGAGCACCGCCGCCTCGTGCTTCGAGTACGCGCTCGAGCTCAAGCCGGGCTTTGCCAAGGCGCATCTCAACTACGGCGCTGCTCTGCGAGCCCAGGGCAAGTTGGTCGAGGCGGAGAAAGAGATCCGCAAGGCCTTGCAGCTGCAGCAGAATTACCCCGAGGCGCATTTCAACCTCGGCGTCCTGTATCTCGACGCGCAGAGCATGGGCGACATGACGACGACCAAGCGGCTGCAGACCGCGATCGCGAGTCTCGAGCGCTACAAGCAGCTCTCCGGTGGTCGCGCCACAACGGAGCCCCTCGCCCGCGGGCTCGGCTCGAAGAAGCGTATCGCTCCGGCCTCGTTGGAGCGGGCGGACGACTACATTCGGCTGGCGCAGAAGGGGATCGAACGGGAGGAGCGGAACACCAAGCGCCAGTCCGAGCGGGCCGAAAAATCCGCTGATGAGGATGACTCGCCGCAGACTCCGGGGGCCGAGCCTACGGAGCCGGGGACCGAGTCCGCCCCCGAGGACGATGTTGCTGCGCCCGCGGAGCCGGAGGGATCTCCTGCGACCCCGGCGAAGCCCGCGAAACCCGCGAAACCAGGTGGTGCTCCCCAAGCGCCGGCGAAGCCCGGCGGATCCCCCACCGCACCCGCGAAACCGGGGGGCGCTCCGAGCACGCCGACCGCACCCGGTCGCTCACCGTCCGCGCCCGCGAAACCGGGTGGCTCGCCGCAGGCGCCGGCAAAGCCGGGCGGATCTCCTCAGCCGACGCCTGCGCCGGACGGAGCTCCTCAAGCACCCGCGAAGCCGGGCGGATCTCCTCAGGCGCCGGCGAAACCGGGAGGATCTCCTCAGGCTCCGACGAAACCCGGCGGCTCGAAGCCGCCCGCCGATGCCCCCTCAGAACCAGTGGAGCCGAAGGCGCCGGCCGATCAGCCCGCGCCATCGCAGCCTGCGCCCAGCACGCCGCAAAAACCCGGAGTTCAAAAGCCTGGGAATAAAAGTGCGAACGCGGGGAACCCGCTGGGCCGGGGCGACACTAATCTGAGCGGAGGGGCTGCCGATACACTCGCCCTCCGCAGCAAAGCGAAGGGCCCGCGAGGCCCGGACATCGACGCGACCCGGCCCGCAACAGCTGGCCGATCGGCGTTGTCTCGACGCCAAAGCCGAGGCTGGACATGAGCAACACGAACCGAATCACATCGCGCGACAGGGCCTCGGTCTCGTTCGGATCGCTCGGCCTCCTCACATGTCTGGTCTGTTTGGCCGCCGGTCCGGTGGCCGCTGCACCGGCGGAAACGGGCTCCCAGGCTACTTCTGAGGTCACTTCTGAGGCTCCTTCCGAGTCCGGGACGGCAAAGCCCGAGGGCTCCGACGCTGCGGCGCAAGGGTCTGCCGAGGCTCGGGCCACAACCGTGAAACCTCGCGCCGCGGCCAGAGCGAACACCGACCCGCTCGGTGGAGCCGGGCGCCGAGCGCTGCGAGCATCGTCCTCAACCTCACGAGCGTCCCTCGAGGGGGAGCGCGTCGCCATGCGAGCTGCCGCCCCCGCCGCTTCAGATGCCGCACCGCCTACGCGCGGAAAAAGCAAGAAGAAAAGCGTCAAGGGCGATGACGCCCGCGAAGGCGGCGAAGGGGCCTCAGACCCCTCCGATCGCAAGATCTCGCTCGACGAAGACTTCTTGGTCGAGGGCATGCTCGAGAAGCCAAACGCATTCTTCATCTTACGTCGCTCGCAGTCCGCGTACGATTGGGCGCGACTCGACGCGAAATTCTTACCTTTGGTGCTTGAGTCCGTACAGGATCCTTTGTTCTAATCCCGCTCTGGGCGGATGGCTCACCATCCGTCCACGCTCCGTGTTCACTGTCGTCGGCATTCGGCGGTGGGAGTCGTAACCCCAGGGAGCGAGCGGAACGCGCGCGCATTCCCGCTCGCCAAATCACCCTGGGTTAGGGCACGATGCAGAGCACCTTTTTCACCCCCCACGAGACCACGAACCAAACCGGGTATCGACGTGCCACCGGTAACACTGCGGGACTTGCTGTCCCGCCGACCAATGCGGGACTTGCCGTCCCGCCGACGATGAGGAGGACCACGAGTCATGGACAATTTTGCTGAGTTCTACCAGCAGGGCGGCGCTTTCATGCACACCATCGCGCTTACCGCCATTTTGGGCGCAGGCGTGATGATCGAGCGCTTCATCTTCCTGTTTTTCCGTTTCAACATTAACGGAGGACAGTTCTTCAACCAGATCCAGAAGCTGGTGATGGCCAACAACATCGACCGCGCTATCAAGCTGTGCAATGCCGCCGACAAGGCTGCGCTGGCTCGCGTGATCAAAGCTGGCCTGACCCGCGCCAACAAGTCGGAAGCGGACATCGCTGCGGCCATCGAAGAGTCGATGCTTGAGGTTGGCCCCGCCATCACCAAGCGCGTCCCGATGATCTCGGCGCTGGCGAACATCGCAACGCTGCTCGGTCTGCTCGGAACCATCTTCGGGATGATCGAGGCTTTCAAGGCGGTTGCGACCGTCTCCGCCGACCAGCGCGCGACCGCTCTGGCAAAAGGCATCTCGATCGCGATCAACACCACCGGCTTCGGTCTTCTGGTGTCGATCCCGCTCCTTGCGTCTCACATCTTCATCTCGAACCTGGCCAAGAAGATCTCCGACGAAGTCGATCTCTACGCGGTCAAGCTTGAGAACCTCCTGGCCGCACGAGTGCGGCAGGGCTGATCACTGGGGCATTCGGAAGATGTTCATCCTCGGCGATCACGCTCAGCCCGCAGCCTGCGAGATGAAGTTCGTCGAGGGAAGCATCCTGTGAACCCAGGGTCTACCCACACCACGGAGGAAGGAGAGACGCATGGCGAGACGTAAGAAAAAGAGCGTTGATGAGGGAGAGGTTGAAGCAAACCTCATCCCGGTCATGAACGTCATGTTCCTTCTTATCCCGGCCCTTCTGCTCGCGATGGAGGTGGCTCGCTTTGCGGCGATTAACGTGTCGCCGCCCAAGTTTGCTGCGCAGTCCGACCAGAAGGAAGAGGAAAAGAAGAAGGAAGAAAAGCCGCTGAACCTCAAGGTGTTCGTCATGAGCGACGGGTACCGGGTCAGCGCGTCCGGCCAACAGGCGGGCGCCGAAGGCGGCAAGGCGGCCGACTCGACGAAGCCCACGATCCCCCTGGCAAAACCAGGATCGGATCTGAGCGACTTCGACCGGTACAACTACGAGGCCCTCGAGACGAAGGCCAACGAGTACAAGCGGCTGTTTCCCCATGAGACCGTCGTGACCATCAGCGCCGAGAACGACATCCCGCTGCAAGCCATCATCAAGACGATGGATGCGCTTCGAGGCCGCGACTGCACTCTGATGAATGCGGTGTCTGCGGGCGAAGAAGTCCCGACGGAGTGTTTGTTCTGGTCGCCGATCGTAGAGGCAGGTGCTGGCTGATGTCCGACCCAAACTCACCCGGGGCAGCGCAGTTGGCGGCTCAACTGGCCGCACAAGAGGCTTTCCTCGCCAAGAAGAAAGCCAAGAAGGCTGCTCGTCGTAACAACGACATCGAAGAGGGCAACCTCAACATCACCTCGCTGATGGACGTCGTGTCGATCATCGTCGTGTACCTACTCAAGAGCTACGGCACCGATCCGGTCGTCATCACTCCGACCGCGGGACAAAAGGTTCCGATGTCGCGGGCTGATGCGCCCATTCAGGACGGTGTTCCGGTCTACATCTCGCAACGCTCCATCACGTTTGGATCGCAGCGAGTCGTACAGCTCGACGAGAACGGCGATGTTGACCCAACCCAGGTTCAGGGACAGCTCATCGGTCCGCTCTTCGACCTCATGTCTGAGGAAGCCGAGCGCTCGAAGCAGACCTCGGCCGGCAAGGGCGAAGAATGGGAAGGAACCGTCATCCTGGTGGGAGACGTGAACCTGAAGTTCTCGACCTTGGTCAAGGTGATGTACACCGCCGGCAAGGCGGAGTACTCGCAGTACGCATTCTGCGTCATTCAGCTGGGCGGCTAGTTTCGCTCGGTACGTCGACACGCCCAACCCCGCTCGCACCCGAGTGAGCGGGGGTACGGGGCTGTCCCCGCGCGTCGCCGGTTCGGTCGGCGAGCTCGACAGCCCGACCCACGCGAGCGAGGCCATGGCCTTGCTCGCGTTCGTCGTTGTGCCCGATGAACAGATCCGGCCCGGAGACTTTCTCGGCGGTGTCGCGGTTTTCGTGACGGATCCGAAGCTCGGCGCACATACACTTGGAGGAGTGAAAGGTGGGGCAGGGATGACGGTTGTGTCCTACGATCTGACGCCGATGTCTTGCGCCAGCGGGGACCCAACCCTTCGGTCTTGCTCAAGCGCTTGCTTCTACGTCCCGCACATGAGTGGCATGTTCACTGCACCGCTGGCGCCACGTCGGCATCAGGCTCGCCTGCAAACCCCCTCGCTGGCCCAGATCAGCCCTTCAGAATGCGTGGCCTTGGTTGATGCTTTAGGGGTACGTCGTGACGCCGCCTCCATTGGGGCGTCTGTTCTCCCTAACTTCGTAAGAAGCTGCTAAAACGAACAAAGCGGATGAGCGCCCCCTCCAAAACAGATTCCAAAGTGCTGCGTCTGGTCGTGGTCGTCGACGAGACGGTCAGCGAGGATCTGCACCAGACCGCGCCCGGGGGCGTCAGCGTTGGAACCCACCACAACTCCGACGTCGTGCTCTTCGGCGAGGCGCCGGCGCGGCACCAGCTGTTCGATGTTCGGCAGGGCGTGTACTTCCTCGACCTTCCGCCCCAAGCGCGCGGCAAGGTGCGCGTGGGCAAAAAGGCGGTCTCGGTCGCGAAGCTCCGGCAGCGATACGGCAAGGGCAACACCTGCCGGATCAAGCTCGATCCCCGCGCCAAGGGCAAGCTCCGGATCGGACACAGCACCTTGGTGTTCCAGTTCGGCCCGCCCAAGCCGGTGGCGCCGCGTCTCCCGTTCCCTGCCATCTTCAAAGCGTCGGTCGTCGGTATGGTCGGCGCGCTGTTCGTCTACTCGCAGCTCATCGCTGCGGGCCTGCTCGGGCCGGTGTTCCTGTGGGCCAACTTCAGCGAGGTGGTCGAGCACGATGAGATGGACATCGACGAGCGTTTCCTCGTCGCCGTCGGGCACAAGATCAAGGACGAGCCGGACGAGGAGCCCGAGGAAGAGGAGCTCGATGAGGACGAGCTTGCGGAGGAGGACGAGGATGTCGTCGAGACCAAGGACAAGCCGAAGCCCGACAACAAGGTCCTTGATAAGAAGCCGCAGAAGTTCTCGCAGGCGGCCGTAAAACAAGCGCGCAGCGTCGGCGTCGCTCGGGTGCTCGGCACCTACGGCGGTGACGGTCCCGGCACCGTGTTCGATGTCATTCAAAGCACCGAGAACCGACTCGGCGAGTTTGCCGATGCGGGGTTCACCACGACCGTCGAGGCGAACGGACCGCTTGGCGACCTCGCCCCCATCGGTGGCGATGGCATCGATCTGCACGGCCAACTCACCCAGACCAAGGGCTTCGACACCGGGGATGGCCCGGCCGTCGACAACGGTGTGAAGAAGCGCGAGCGCAAGATCAACGGCCGCGCCAAGGCCTCGGGCACCAGCGCCGCCGGTGGTGGCGACAAGCGGGCCATCAAGGCCACGATCAACCACCGCACGAGCGCGCTGCAGCACTGCTACAACCAGGCGCTCCGCACCCACCCCGACATCTCGGGCAAGCTCAGCTTCGCCATCGTGATCAACGTGATGGGCAGCGTCACCAGCGTGGAGATCGAAGAAGACACGCTGGGCGATGCGGGCGTGAAAGCCTGCACCAAAGCCAAGATCAAAGGCTGGCGCTTCCCCATGGGGGACGCCGAGGAAGGCGCGGACGTTTCGTTCTCCGTGGTATTCTCAGGTTCGTGATGGCAGGTCCGGTTCGATTGTTTTCCATGGCGGCAGCCCTCCCGGCGATCTTGGTCGGTGGGCTGTCCCTTGCGGCACCGGCTCCCGAGGCGTCCGACGGGTCTTCCGCGGAGGGCGGGGCGGACAAAACCTACGACAGTGATGCCGTAGCCAAGGCTCAGTCCCGTTTGGAGGCATCGATGGCTCAACTCGGCCAGATGGCCCAGGCCGCGAAGTCCGACGGAGACGCCCAGCTCGCCGGTTGCCTCGAAGACAAGCTCACCCGCGGCCAGGACATCACGTCCACCGCGACGCCCGAGATCATGGTGCTTCGCGACTCGACGGCATCTGCGCAGTCCAAGTCTTTCGCGGCCGAAAAACTTCAGGCGGCAGCAAATGCCATGGATGATGTCGTTGCCTCCGCGAAGGGCTGCTCGGGCGAGCAGGACCTTGAAAACGAGGATGACGTCACCCGGAACGAGCTCGACAAGACCGACGCGATCCCCATCCAGGATCCGACGATCGCGCCGACCGTGCCGGATGTCCCGCCAGCCGTGGACAACGGGCAACCCCCCTCCGTTGCGTCGCCGTCTGCGTAGCCTGAGCGGGCTTTGTGCTGGGTCGCAGCGATTGAGGTCTCGGCGGACGAACCGAGAAAACTGAACGAGCGCTCAGCGGCAAACCTGCCGCTGCGGCGCTCGAAAAAATTGTCACGAGTCTGGCTGCAGCGCCGCACTCCTGTGGGGACCTTGCGTTCTTTCACCGACCTTCGTCGCTGCCTTGGGATGGCGGCGGACCTTCGGTTAGCCTCCCGCCAGAAGCCGCGCCACTTGTCCTCCGCTTTCCCGAGACCGACCCCCGAGGTCACCCGCCGCCGCGCGGGGCTGTGGACGTTGTTCGCCAGTGTGTTCCTGGTCGGGCTGTGCAGCCTGTCGCCTTCGGTCGCGCGCGCCGGCGGTGCGCAGAGTCTGCCTCGTGTCGCCGACGGCGACGGACTGAAGGTCGGCAAGAAGTCGAAGTTCCACGGCGGCATCGCGCTGCCTGTGGGTGTCGACTCCAACGTCTTCAACCAGGCCAGCAACGAGGGACGCCGCGCCGGCGCGTTCCTGTACCCCACCGGGTGGGTCGGCGTGGGCAGTCGCGACGTCGTCGGCGGGGTGTTGCAGACGCCCCCCGAGCGAACCTCGCGACTGGCCGACTACAACGTCGGCGTGATCGCGGGCTTCCGTCAGTTCCTCTCCGGGAATGAACGGATTCGGACGGTCCCGAAGTTCTCATTCGGCGCTGGCCTGCGCCTGTCGATCCTGCCCGGTCGTCGGTTTGAGATCCGATTCTCCGACGATGTCTTCCGCGGCGCCTCCCCGGGCAACATCGAGAGCCGCGGAACCGACTTCAACTTCAACCGCATCGAGCAAGAGGGCGCGCTGGACTTCATCGGGCGCCCCGGCGGAGGACGGTTCTCACTCTCGCTGGGCTACCGCAACCGATACATGCGGTTCGGCCTCGACGAGCTGGCCAAGAGCAATCACATGGTCCACGGGCTGGCCCACGAGACCAAGTGGCGGTTCCTGCCCAAGTCCGCGCTGGTGCTCAACTACAACATGGACTGGACCTTCTACACCGACTGCTGCGTCTCGGCGGGGCTTGGCCGCAACGAGGACAGTTTTGCCCATCGGGTTTTGGGCGGCTACCGAGGCCAGATCGGCAAGAAGGTCGCGCTCAACGCGATGGTCGGTTGGGGCTGGGGCCTGTATCGCGACGACAACAACGGGCCCAGCTTCAAGTCATTCCTCGGCAACGTGGGGCTGAGCTACTTCCCGACGCTGCGCACGACGCTGAGCTTGACCGGAGCTCGAACGTTCACCGATTCGATCTTCGGTAACTACTACGTCGACAACGGCGCGAGCTTCCTCGCGAGCCATCAGTTCCGCTGGCGGATGAACCTGCAGGGCGGGCTCGGGGTGATCGGCCGGACCTACTCGGGCCTGCCGGTCGAGGGCGAAGAGACGCAAGATGTCCTCAGGTACGAGGGACGCGGCGCGGATGGGTACCAATCCGAGCACACGCTGTTCACGTTGCTCGCGAAGATCGACCAGCCTCTTGGACGCATCTTCTCCGTCGGGCTGAGCTACACGATGTTGGTCGACAGCACCCAGTTCAGGATCACCTACCCGGTCGATCCGCCGGTCAACGGCGTCTCCGAGTTCACCGATGAGCTCGGCTACCTCAAACACACGGCTTGGCTCATCGGTGCGATTCGCATCTAGCCCGCTGGTACGGCTCGTCCTCGCGTGGGCGGCCCTGGTTGTGGTGGGTGGCTGTCCCAAGCCCACCGGACCGGTCGTGCTTCCGCCCCCCGCAACCACGCCCCGCTCCGACGACATCCGAGCGGGCGACAAGCTCACCATCGTCGTGCGCGGCCAAGAAGAGATGTCGGGGGAGTACGCCGTGTCCGCCGAGGGCTCCATACGGTTTCCCCGCATCGGTGAGGTTCCGGCGCTCGACCGCGATCCGGGCGACGTCGCCGCGGACATCGAGACCAAGCTCGCCGACGGGTGGCTGCGCAACCCTCAGGTGAGCGTCTCGCTGCTGCAGCGGCAGAACCCCGAGCAGATCACCGTGCTGGGCGAGGTGAAGGAGGCCGGCTCGTATCCCCACGACGGGACGCTCACCATCATGCAGGCCATCTCGCTCGCGGGCGGTCTCACGACCGAGGCGCAGCGGCGCAAGGTGAAGCTCATCCGCGAGACCGCTCAGGGCCGCCAGACGGTCGTGATCGATGTCCAGGCGATCGTCGAGAGCCGCGCGGCGGACCTCCCGATCGAACCCGGGGACATCATCATGGTCCCCGAGTCACCGATTTAGGCGTCCTTGCGGTGGGTTGCTACACTCTGAGAACGATGGCGACCGAACAGGAGCCCGTTCTCGGCATTGACCTTGGAACGACCAACTCCGCGTGTGCGGTCGTGCGGGATGGCCGTGCCTCGGTGGTGCGGCGCGGGGACGACCGCATCATCCCATCGGTCGTGGCCGCAATGCCCGATGGTCGGTGGATGGTGGGATCGCGGGCCAAGAAGCGGCGCTCCGTGGATCCGACCAACGTCATCTACTCCTCCAAACGACTGATCGGTCGGCGCTTCGGGTCGCCCGAGGTGGTGGAGATGCGGCAGCGCGTCCCGTACAAGATCCTCGAGGGCAAGAACGAGGCGATCATGATCGAGGCGGGCGGCAAGGTCGTCAGCGCGGTCGAGGTCGGGGCGCACGTGCTCACGTACCTGCGCCAGATGGCCGAGGAGGCGCTCGGCCGCCGGGTGCGCCGCTCGGTCATCGCGGTGCCGGCCAACTTCACTGACTCGCAGCGCAGCGCGACTCGCATCGCGGCCCGACTCGCAGGCCTCGACGTCATTCGGGTGATCAACGAGCCCACGGCGGCGGCGCTCGCCTACGGCTACATCGAAGACACCGACCGGGTTATCGCCGTCTACGATTTCGGGGGCGGTACGTTCGACGTCACCATCCTGCAGATCACACGCAACGTCTTCGAGGTGCTTGCGACCTCGGGCGAGATGTTCCTGGGCGGAGACGACATCGATGAGGTGATCCTCCGCCTGATGGTCAACGCGTTCACCCAACAGCGGGGGGTCGCGATTCAGGACAATCCGGTCGCGCTCGAGCGGCTGCGTGCGGTGGCCGAGCAGGTGAAGATTCAGCTGAGTACAGAACACTCGGCGTCGGTTCATGTCGAGGAGGTGCTGCCTGGCCAGCGCAGCGATTTGGACTTCACGCTGCGAGAGGCGGACTTGCAGCCCTACATCGAGCCGATCATTCGGCGCACCATCCCGGTCTGCCAAGACGCCCTGCGCTGTGCAGGGCTCTCGGCGCATCAGGTCGACGAGATCGTCTTGGTGGGCGGAACGACCCGTTTGCCACTCGTTCGCGCGATCGTGGAAGAGACATTTGGCAAGAAGCCACAGACCTCGATCAACCCGATGAGCGTCGTCGCCGTGGGGGCGGCGATTCAAGGCGCCGCGCTGATGGGCTCGCTGGTGCCGATGGCCGACGGCGGCGTATCAACGCCCGCGCCCGCCTCCTCGGCCGTGTTGCTCGACGTGGTGCCCCGTAGTCTTGGGATTCACACCCTGGGCGGCTATGTCGACTTCATCATCGAGCGCAACAGCGCCATCCCGTTGGAACAAACCCGCATGTTCACCACCACGACCGACAACCAGCGGTACGTGCGGATTCAGGTGTGTCAGGGCGAGGACGAGGTGTTCGAGAACAACCTCAAACTCGGCGAGCTCGTGCTGTCTGGGCTTCGTGATGCTCCGCGCGGCGAGGTGACGGTCGCGGTGACCTTCGAGATCAACGCGGACGGTCTGCTTGAGGCTCGGGCGATGGACAAAGAGACCGGGCAGCAACAAGTCGCGACGATGCGGGTGTTGGGGGGTCTTGACGATCAGCAGATCGAGCAGATGGCCAACCGGCTGGCGCAAGCAGGGACTCCTTCGCGCGGTGGCACGCTGGTGCCTCGGTAGTGCACGCCGGACCGATGGCCGCTCCCGACGATCTCCGCGCGCACGTGCTCTCGCTCCAGGCGGGGCTTGAGCGCATGACGTACTACGAGTTTCTCGGCGTTCGGCCCAGCAGCGACTACGTGGCGATTCGCGACGCGTACTATGATCGGGCCCAGCAGCTGCACCCCGACCGGTTCGTCGCTTTTGGTGTGGGCTCCCTGCAGCGCGGCGCGTATGCGGTCTACAAACGCATCTCGGAAGCGTTCGCCGTGCTCAGCGACCCGCAGCTTCGCGTCGCGTACGACGAAGCCCGGCTCCGAGGGGCCTATCGTCTGGACGATGTGGCGCGGGCGCGCAGACGCTCGCCGCAGGAGCGCCAGATCTCCAACAACTTCGCCCGGATCTACTACCGGGCCGCGGCGGACAAGCTGGAGCGTGGGCTGCTGCGCGCCGCGTGGATCGATACCCAACTGGGACTGAGTCTCGAGGATGCGCCTGCGCTCCGGGAGCTCGAGTCTCGAATCCTGGAGGACCCGCAGGGTCCCGTCGCACTGCAAGAGGAGCCGATCGCATGAGAACCGCACGCGTTGCTCGCAAGACCCAAGAGACGGATATCACGGTAGAGTTGGTGCTCCCTGACGATGGTCCGGCGCCCCCGAGCATCGACACTCCGGTCCCGTTCCTCAGCCACATGCTGGAGGCGGTGGCGAAACACGGAGCCATGGCGCTCAAGGTGCAGGCGACCGGAGATGTGCACATCGATGGGCACCACACGGTGGAGGATGTGGGGCTCGTGCTCGGATCTGCGATCGACGAAGCGCTGGGCGACCGAGTCGGGATTCATCGGTTCGGACACTTCTCGTTGGCGATGGACGAGACGCTCGTCGACTGTGCCCTGGACCTCGGCGGCCGGCCGTATCTGGTGTTCGACCTCCCGGTGATCTCCGGGCGTTGGCTCGGGACCTTCGACTGTGACCTTGTCAAAGAGTTCTTCCAGGCGCTCGTCGTGCAGTCTCGGATGAACCTGCACCTGCACCTTCGGGCCGGAGGCAACGTGCACCACGTCGTGGAGGCCAGCTTCAAAGCCTTCGCTCGCGCGTTCCGCATGGCATGCGCGGCCGACCCCTCGATGGGGATCCCTTCGACCAAGGGCAAGATCTAGCAGCCTGTTGAGAAAGTCGGCGCGGCGGATCGGGAAGCATTTTTCGCTCCTGGGTAGGAGCCGAAACGCCGCTGTACCGGGTGTACTGCAAGTTTTGGCGACACCGCCAGGAGCGAAAAGGGCGAGCGAGACGTCGTGTCGACTTTCTCAACAGGCTGCTAGTCCGCGGCGGCGTGGGGCGTTTTCAATCGGGAGGTTCGTGGGTAGTCTGCCCGCGATGTCCTCGGATTCGACCCGACGCACGGCGCAGCGCCTGGAGCTTCACCAGACCTTGGCGTCGCTCAACGCCCCCCCGCACGCCGCCCGCGAAGGTGAGGCTGGGGTGGAGGCTGCGCGAGCCAAAGCGGAGCAGTCGGCGCAGCGAATCGTGGCCTCCGGTCGCCAGCTCGCGATGGATCGCATCGAGCAGTTGCTCGACCCGGGCTCATTCCTCGAGCTCGACGCGTTTGTCACCCACGCGGTGTCGGACTTCGAGATGGCGTCCAAGAAAGCGTACGGCGACGGCGTCATCACGGGCCACGGGACCGTCGAGGGGCGGACGGTGTTTGTGTTTGCCCAGCAGGCGGAGGTGTTCGGCGGCAGTCTCGGGATGGCGCATGCCCGAAAGATCTGCAAGATCATGGACCTCGCGATGGAGGTCGGAGCGCCGGTGGTCGGGCTCAACGACAGCGGTGGGGCTCGAATCCAAGAGGGCGTCGAGTCGCTCGCCGGCTACGCCGAGATCTTCAAGCGCAATGTGCTGGCCTCGGGCGTCGTGCCGCAGCTCTCGGTGATCCTCGGCCCGTGCGCAGGCGGAGCCGTTTACTCGCCCGCGCTCACCGACTTGGTGCTGATGGTGGAGGACACCAGCTACATGTTCATCACGGGGCCGGAGGTGATCAAGACGGTCACCCACGAAGAGGTCACGAAGGAAGAGCTCGGCGGGGCAGGGACCCACAACGAGAAGAGCGGGGTGGCCCACTTTCGCTGCGCATCCGAGGCCGGTGCCCTTGCGATGGTGAGGCAACTGCTCGCGTTCTTGCCGTCCAACAACATGGACGCTCCGCCTGCGATCGCGGCGGCGGACGACCCCAAACGGGCCTGCGCCGCGTTGACCGACCTCGTCCCCGAAGACCCCTCCAAGCCGTACGACATTCGAACGGTCATCAAAGAGGTCGCCGATGGTGGACAGTTCCTCGAGGTGCAGGAGCACTTTGCGAAGAACATGGTGGTGGGGTTCGTGCGACTGGACGGCAAGCCGGTGGGCGTGGTTGCGAACCAGCCGCTCGTGCTTGCCGGCTGTCTGGACATCAACGCCTCGGTGAAGGCGGCCCGCTTCGTTCGCATGTGTGACGCGTTCAACGTCCCGCTGATGACGTTGGTGGACGTGCCGGGTTTCCTGCCGGGGACCGACCAGGAGTACGGCGGCATCATTCGGCACGGGGCGAAGCTGCTGTACGCCTACACCGAAGCCACGGTGCCCAAGGTGACGGTCGTGACCCGCAAAGCGTACGGCGGCGCCTACGACGTGATGTCGAGCAAGCACATTCGCGGCGACATCAACCTGGCGTACCCAACCGCGGAGATCGCTGTGATGGGAGCCGAAGGCGCGGTCAATATCATCTTCCGCCGAGAACTCGCGGCCGCAAAGGATCCTGAGGCGAAACGAAAGCAGCTCGCCGACGAGTACCGGGAGCTGTTCGCAAACCCGTTCAAGGCGGCGGAACTCGGATTCATCGACCGCGTGATTCGACCGCAAGACACCCGCAGTGAGGTCATCCGCAGCTTCGAGATGCTCAAGAACAAGCGGCAAGAGAACCCGCGCAAGAAGCACGGCAACATTCCCCTGTAGTCACGCAAGGCGCTGGCACGGAGCCATGAACGTGGCACCATGAGGGGGATGCGCTGGCTTCTCTGTTTGGCCCTGGCCGGGCTCGGTGCCTGTGCCACCTCGGGGGCTTCGGCGCGCTCGCTTCACTACGTGAATGGCGAGTTGGTGCACTCCAATCCGCCCTCAGCCCTGGCCTACGAGGCCTACCTTCGGGCACGGGTGGCGCTGTCGGCAGAGCCGCCGCGACTCGAGCAGGCACGCTTGGAGATCGAAGTCGCGCTGCACTACGACCGCCGGGCACCGCACCTGTGGTCGACACGCGCCGAGATTGCAGCGCTGCAGGGAGACGATGACACCGCGGTCGCCTCCGCGGAGCGAGCGCTCGCGCTTCGGCCGGGCTATGTGCCCGCGCAGACGGTGCTGACCAGCGTTCGTGGCGGCCCTCGGGCGGCGCATGCCCCCGGCTGAGGCCGGTTGAGGCCGGTTGAGGCCGGTTGAGGCCGGTTGAGGTCAGGTCGCGCCGCGTACGGCGCTGAAACCAACACTCGTAACGAACCGTGCTCCGCCGGTACTGCCTTCCTATGCGCACCAGCTTCCTCGTCGTCGCCGCCCTGTTGACCGCCGCTTGTACTCAGACCGACACGGACGGGGTCGAGAACGCCGCCGGGTCGATCCACAAGGTGAGGCCCACCGTGAAAGGGGCGGCCGTGGGGCCCAACGTGACGCCCCGGGACACGAAGAACCTCGACCGCGCGTTTGACATCGAGGAGACGAAACCGCGGGATACGAAGAACTTGGACCGTGCGTTCGACATCGAGGAGACGAAACCGCGGGATACAAAGACCCTGGACCGCGCGTTCGACATTGAGGAGTTGAAGCCCGCAAACGCGAAGAACCTGGACCGCGCGTTCGACATCGAGGAGTCCAAGCCGTTGGACGGCCGCGGCGCCGACCGTGCATTCGACATCGAGGAGTCCAAGCCCGCAAACCTCAACCGCTCGAAGCTCCAGCCCGGTGGCGCAACGCCGGGGGCCAGACCCGGCAGCGGCAAGACGGTGCCACGCGGCTAGTCGGTCTCGCCGCGCGCGTTGCTGCGCGCATTGCTGAGTGGATCGTGCCAGGGCGCAGACGCTTCGGCGGCGTGCCACACGGCGCTCAAAGGTACGTGCTGAGGTAGAGCACCAGGCAGTACCAGGGCATCCCGGCGAGCAGCAGGGCCCGGCGTGCTTGCGCGAGACTGGGACGGTCACCACCCTTGATGAGGGCGGCCACGGCCACGCACCAGGAGAACGCCGCCGTCACGACCGCAAGTGCGAACGCCTTGAGCACGTAGGGCGCGAACACCGGAAGCAGGGCTCCGAGGCCGGCGATGAGCGTGAGGCCGACGGGGACGGTGGCGCTTCCCAGGGCGATCCGGGCCAGCCAGTTCGGCTGCGTCGAGGCGGCCGAAGATGGCTGGCGCAGGAAGGAGACGACCCACGCGAGCAGGAAGGTGAACGCGCCCAGGAGCGCGAACGCGATGCCGCCGAGGGCGAGGATCTCCTGGATGCGCTGCAGGAGTTCCCGCAGGCGGTCGAGGTCCGGAAGTCCCAGCAGGACGTAGTGCGCCGACGCCACCATCCGAGCAGTGTAGCACCGGGCCTCGCTCGCGCAGGAAGCTGTGCGCGGGGGAGGAGCCGGGCGCGCATCGGTTTGGGTTTCGCGTACCGTGGCCGTGATGGAACCCGAAGCGCTGGTGTTCGACTTCGACGGGACGTTGGTCGACAGCATGCCGATGCACTTCCGGTGCTGGCAGCTGGCGCTGGGGCCCGTCGCCCTGACGCTCGACCCCGAGACGTTTCAGAACTGGGGGGGCGTGACGACGCGAGAAATCGTGCGCCGGCTGAGCCACGCGCAGGGCGTGTCGGTCGACGTGGACGAGGTCGTTCGCACCAAGGAGATGCTGACCCAGGCGCACGCACACGAGGTGGAGCCCATCGAGCCGGTCCTGGCCATCGCGCGGACTTCCCGCGGCTCGATCCCGATGGCCATCGCGACCGGCGGGCCCCGTGCGCTCGTCGGACCGCGACTGGAGGCGCTGGGCATCCGCGGGTGGTTTGACGCCATCGTGACCGCGGATGACGTGACCCACGGCAAGCCGGATCCGGAGCCGTTCTTGCTCGCCGCGACCCTGCTCGGCGTCGACCCGACGCGGTGCCGAGCTTATGAAGATGCGCCCGCGGGTATTGCGTCGGCACTCGCGGCGGGCATGGAGGTGATCGACGTCGCGACCCTCATCGACCCAGCCGCCGCACCGCGGACATGAAGCCGGACTGGCTACGGAACCCGGCTTGGGTTGCAGCGTCGCCGACGGCGAGCATGCCATCTGCGAGCAGGGTCTGGCAGCGCCGGGCCCTGCGAAGCTGGAGGTACTCGCTCAGCGGCACACCGATGCTGGAGCTGAACTCCGCCTTGAACGCCGAGCGGGGAATGCCGGCGATCTCGGCCAACTCACCGAGCGTCCAGGCATGGGCGGGGTTGCCCTCGACCGCCTTGAGAGCGCTTCGGATCCCCAGGGAGGCGAACATGTCGAACAGGCCGAAACGGTCGTCCTGTGCCCCTGCTGCCCGGACGAGAATCTTGCCAAGGATCGCCTCCGCGAGCCGGGCCGCGACGTAGCGGTCGCCCACGCCGGGCATCAACACGAGCTTGCTCGCCAGCAACACGATCTCGAGGAGGTCGGACTCCGGGCGGTCGATCAACGCGTGACCCTGGACCGCGTGCGCGTCGCTGCCTTCGGTTGCAGGGACATCGAACGGCAGGGTCATCAAGCGAGCTTCGACCTGTCCCTCAGTGGCATAGTTGTGCACCGTGCCATCGGCCAGGTCCCCCTCGTGTTCGATCAGGTGGACGTCCTGGACCGGGAGCTTGGACGCGACGGTGTGCGGGACGTCGCGAGGAAGTAGCAGCATCCCGCCTTCGGGGATCCGCACCGGTGTGTCCGCCAAGCCGTCCACGAGCGCGGTGCCCTTGAGCATGCAGTGCACGACAGCGTGCTTCGAGCCCGGGTACCGCACGCCCCAAGGCCCGGTGAAGGACCACTGCTCGACGTAGGCCGACTTGGCTCCCGAGGCCCGCGCAACGTCGCTTAGGGGATCCGACGGGGCGTGTGTCGGAGCGACGCGGTTGGACGAGGCGCGAAAGAACGGCATGCCCGAAGCCTACCGGGGAGCGGGGCTATCGATGCCCGTTCGGTGCATTCTTGTGTCCTGAGTTGGCTGCGACAGAAAAACCTACGTGTGCCTACATCGTCCGCTTCGGCTGGACGACCCGCTGAGCCCGGCTTACGAACGGTCCGCTTCGGGTCCGTTCGAGCGCTCGACGAAGTACCGCGTCTGCGCCTGGTCCCGCTCCCAGTCGGCGCGTGACCCATAGAAGATGTGGTTCTCAAAGCCGACGCCCAGCGGATCGTCGAGCGTACCGGCGGTGAGGTAGATGTTGTTCTCATCCTCCTCGGCTGGCAGCGGCGTCCCGCAGGTCTTGCACCGGGTGATCGTGTAGGTCGCTCGCAGCGCGTAGGTCACTCGGTGGTCCTCCCCGCTGAGCCACTCGAAGCGCGCCTTCGGGACCACGAGGATCGTGTTGCCCGCACCGCCGCTGGCCTTGCGGCAGTTGGAGCAGTGACACATCCACACGCCATCGAACTCTCCCTGGATCGCGTAGGTGAGCGCGCCACACAGACAGCTGCCGTTGCGTCGCATCCGGGGAGGGTACGGTAGGTTGGCGCGCGCTGGTGCGAGGAGTTCGCCCCTGGCCGCCCCACCAGAACGATCGAAGCCCCCGTAGAATCGCTCTACGGGGGCTTCTCTCATGCACGCGGCAGGATTCGAACCTGCGGCTTTCGGCTTCGGAAGCCGACACTCTATCCAGCTGAGCTACGCGTGCGCGGGAGCAGAGGTGTAGCGAAGGCCGGGACCGGGCGCAAGCAGGGAGCGAGAATCAGCCCAGATTCGTCAGTCGGCCGCCGGCGGGGCGTCTTCTTCGCAGGCCTCGCCGCCTACGTAGTCGGCGTCGCAGGGGTCGGTGATGGCCTGCTGCTCGCCGCCACCTTCGGTGCAGGCCTCTCCGCCAACGTAATCGGCATCGCAGGGGTCGGTGACCGCCTGGACCTCGCCTTGAACCTCGACGGCTTGCTTCTCTCCCTTGGTCCAAGTGACCTCGAACTCGAGGTTGACGTCAGCGAGGTTGGTGGCCTGACGGATCTTGCGGTCCAGGGAGGAGGCATACCCCGCGCTGGAGACGAACGCGATCGTGCTCAAGCCGCTGACCGTCCCCTCGATGGTCTTGCCTTCGGCCTCGCTCTTGATCTTGCCGCTGTTCTCGGTCTCCAACGTGGCGACCGTGTCCCCAGCGCCGTTGGCACGTAGTTTCTTGAGCTTGCCGCTCATCGTGCTGGTTGTGCCGTCCTCCTCTTGGTCGCGGGACCAGGTTTCGCCTTCCTTGAGCGGCGCATCCGGGAGCCGGGCGAAGGACGCCTGCAGGCCGCCGGTCAGCTGGCTCATGATCGCGACGATGGCCGGGGGTTGACCCTCGGGGAGCTCGGGCATGTTCTCCAGCTCGCCACCCTCGGTCATGTTGAAGCGAAGCTCGACGCCGTTGAGGGTTGTGGCGACGGCGGGGTCGAAGCCGGCAGCGGCAGCAGGGATGCCGCCGGGCATGATCGCGTTGGCCTTGATGTTGTTGAACGTCGCGGCGAGCAGCGGGCCATCGGCGGAGGTGGTACCGGTGACGAGGAGCGCGACGTCATACTCGAGCCGGATGTCGACGTTGCCCATCGGGGTCTCGATGAGGGTCTTCTGCTCGATGTGCGCGGCGTAGGTCTGACCGGGCGTGAGGTCGTACCGCATCGTCACACCCTCGTCGGGAACGACCACCGCGGCGCTCGGTTTCTTTTCGCAGGAGGTTCCGAAGCAGCCCAAAAGGGCGGCGGCGAGGGCGAGACGGCGCAGACGCATGCCGCCTCATACCGAAGGGGGTGTCCCTGGGCAAGCGGCACGGGGCCGGCGCCCCTCACAGACCGTTGTTCTTGCAGATCCGGGCAAAGACCTCGGCGCTGGGCCGCGGCGTGCGGGCTCCGGTCTCGAGGTCCAGGGCGAGCAGTCCGAAGCGAGGCCGCCAGCCTTCGGCCCACTCAAAGTTGTCGACGAGCGACCAGTGAAAATACCCCCGAACGTCGAGCCCCTGTGCGATGGCGTCTCCGACGGCGGCGATGTGGTTGCGGAGGTAGTCCGCCCGCCGCTGGTCATCGTCGGTCTGCATGCCGTTTTCGGTGACCAGGAGCGGGACGCCGAAGGGGGCCAGACGGCGAAGGCCCTGGCGCAGGCCTTCGGGGTAGGGCTGGCCCCAGTCGGTATCACCGATGCGCACGGTGTCCGGCTGCACGTGGGCTCCGAACGCTTGCCCATACGCGCGAGCGGACAGGCGGACCTCGTAGCGCCCGTAGTAGTTGAGACCGAGCCAGTCCGCACTTCCGACCAAGCCCTCGATGCGCTGGCCCAGGCCGATGGGGGGCCACATGCGTCCGGTCTCGAGCGCTCGCAGGACGACCCCGCTGACCGCTTGATCCTGCAGCCACGCCAACCCGCGGTCGGCGAGGGTGGACCGCGCCGCGTCGAAGACCGGCATGTTGAGCACGAGGCCGACGGCATCGTCGGGGCGGACCTCTTTGACGGCGCGGGTCATGGCGACGTGCGCCCGGAGCATGTGGGTCAGCGCCGGGCCAAACGCCCGCGGGTCCCGAAGACCCGGTGGCCAGCGATGCTCGGCGTACCCCATCAGGGCTACGAGGCTGGGTTCGTTGAGCGTGGCCCAGCGTTCGACCAGCCCGCCCAGGCGCGAGGCGCAGGCCCGCGCAAAGCGTGCGATTGCCGGGACGATGTCGGGCGACAGCCAGGCCCCGTGGTCCGCGATCCAGTGCGGGAGTGTGAAGTGGTTGAGGGTGACCAACCGCGACAATCCGCGCTCGCCGGCGTGACCGAGGATGGCGGCGTAACGCTCGAACGCCGCGTCGTCGAAGCGACCGGGCTCGGGCTCAAGCCGGCTCCACTCCAAGCTCATCCGGGTGGCGTTGTGTCCCCAGGAGGCAGCCGTGTCGAGATCGGCCTCGGCTGCCCCCGACCACCACCGCGCCGCAAGGCCACTGCGGGTCCCGTCGGCGATCGCACCCGGACGGGTCTCCCATCGGGTCCAGTCGTTGTCGTTGTTGCCTTCCACTTGGTGGGATGACGTGGCGCAACCCCACCAAAAGTGGGGAGGAAAGCTCGGGGTGCTCATGCAGGCCTACGGGCGACCGTGCGGTCGACGAGCCGCAACTCTAGCAACGGATGCGCAGATCGGGCGGGTACCGACCGTTTGCGCGGGGTTACGGGCGGTTCACGAAGCTCCGCGGGGTCCCGAGCGTCTCAAGTCCTGTCCACCCGAGGAGGGCAGCGACCATGAAAATCGATATCGAACAGTTTCTCGCACTGACGGTGGCTCTTGGATGCGCCGGCGCGGTGACCCTTGCGGTGTACAGCGACGGGGTCGACATTTCGGATGCCGTCGCGGGCATCGAGGCCACGCAAGTCGTCGAGGCCCCCGAATCGAGCGTGTCTGAGGAGATCGTTGCCACGCTCGACGCGCCCCTCGCGACACCGGAAGGGCCGGTCGACCTCGACGAGGCAGCAGGAATCCCGCCGGTTGTCCCGGACCCCGCATCGAGCAACGCGCCGGGTCCGACTTCCGAGATGGACGCGTGGCAGTAGCCCGCATCTGAATCGCGATCGACCCGCCGAGGGATCCTCGGCGGGCGTCGTGCGTTTGACGCGAAGTGCAGCGTCGAACCCTTCTTGCGGGTCTGGGTGCCGGTCTCCTGCTGCCGGGCGCTGCAGCGGCCGCCGACCGCATGCCGCTGAGCGCCTTCGTGGCCGAACTCGCAGCACTGGCCGACGCGATGGAGGAAGACGCGAGCGTGCAGGCCGACTTCGACGCCTTCGTGCAAGACCGAGGCCTGCTCCCCACGGCAGCCCTTCGCCGCGCGTTCACCCGGGTGAAGCTGGCGTTCGAGGCGACGCGTGACGGAGGCTGGTGGCATCTGCGCTGGGACATCACCAACGAAAAGCCGAACTCTGAGCAGATCTGGGGCCAGTGGGCAGCCGCCCCGGCGTTGTTCGACGCGGCCGGAAATCCGCTGCCGAGCGCGACCGCCGAGTGCGACGAACTCTCCGCCCTGTTTGCGTTCGTGGGCCGAAGGCTTGGGGTCGACAAGCTTGGGCTGTTTTGGCCCGAGTGGAACCACGTGGTGGCGGTGTGGAGCGTCACGCAGGGCGAGACGACCCATCGCATTGTGGTTCCGACCTCGCAGATCTTTCTCGACCCCGACGCCGGCCTGGGCACCCGTGGCTTCAACCCTTGGAAGCAAAAGACGATCTTCACCTACCGCCGTCAGGACGTGTCCGAACGGAGCGCGCTCCCCGTGGGGTTCGCCAAGACCTTGATCAGCCAGGCGTGGTCGCACGCATTCGAAGACCCCCGAACCGCCCAGAAACTCCGCAACGCCCGGTCACGAGCACTGGGCGGCTCTTGAGCGCTTCACATGGAGATCGAGCCCTTGCGGAACTGCGTCTTGCCGATGTGTGCGTTGATCAGCACGGGGTGCCCCTGGGCCGCGAGCGCTTTGGCTTTTGCGATCGTCGATTCGATCTCGGCGGGGTCGTCGAGCAGCAAGCCCTTTGCGCCGAAGCCCTCGGCCACCTTGTGATAGTCGGTGCGCGCCAGGACGGTGCCGACGTCGTCCTTGAGAAGCTCGACCTGGTCGCGTGCGATCTGTCCCCAGCTCGCGTCGTTGCCCACCACGGCGATGACCGGCAGGCGATGGCGCACGAACGTGTCGAACTCGGGGATGGTGTACCCCGCCGATCCGTCGCCATACAGCAGCCAAACCTCGGCATCGGGCCGACACAACTTGGCGCCCAAGGCAAAGCCTGCCCCGACGCCCAGCGTCCCGAAGGGCCCGGGGTCCAGCCACGACAGCGGGGATCGAGGGGACAGGATGTAGGAGGCGGTGGCGACGAAATCCCCGCCGTCCGCGACGAGCACGCTGTCTTGCTCGAGGTTGTCCTCGAGAGCCTGGCACAGTGCGAGCGGGTTGACCCACTCGGTCGCGACCTCGGACTGCTCGTCGATCTGCTCATTGCGCTCACGGTCGCGGGTTGTGAGCCGGTCCAACCAAGGGCGCAACGACTCGGGATCGAGTGCGGTCTCGTGGCTGAGGCGGCACAGAAAATCGCACGGGTCGGCAACCGCACCGAGCTTGGGCTTGCGGTTCTTTCGGACGTCGAGCGCGCTGCGGTTGACGGAGATGAGCGTCGCCTTGCGCCCGATCTGAAGGCCGTAGTTGAGCCGGAAGTCGTTCGGAACCCCCGCCAGGATGACGAGGTCCGCTTCACCCAGCGCTTGGGTCCGCTTGTGACGAAACCAGATGTCGTGCGCTTGCCCCAGCAGGCCCCTCGCCATCCCGGAGAGGTAAACCGGGACTCCAAGCCGACCCAGGCACTCGGCCAGGCGCCGCGTCTCTTGCGGTCCGCCGAGCGTTGCCTGCGAGCCCACGACGATCACCGGACGTTTCGCCTTGGACAGGAGGTCTTTGGCGCGAGTGACCGCGGCCGGGAACGCGACGGGCACGTCGGGTTGGACCTTCTCACCCACTTTGGCCCGCTGACTGCCCGCAAACGTTTTGGCGAGGTAGTAGCGAAGGTACAGCTGCAGAGCGACGTCGCCGGGACCCTTCACGTCCGAGGCCGACTTGGCGCCGAACATTTCGCGCACAACCGGTTCGTCATACAGCAGGTCGACCGGGCACTCGACGAACACGGGCCCCGGTACGCCTTCTTGGGAGATCTCGAAGGCTCGCTCCAGTGTGCGGGGGAGGTCGCGAACGCGGGTGACAGCGGCCGCAAACTTCACGTGTGGCGCGATGAGTGCCATCTGGTCGATGTCCTGCAGCGCGCCGCGGCCCTTGAGGATGGTCGCTGTCGCGCCGCCCAGGAGCACCAAAGGTGACTGCGCCATCTGGGCGTTCTTGATCGCGGTGATCGTGTTGGTCACGCCGGGACCGGCGGTGACGGCAGCGACTCCAGGAGTGCCCGTCATGCGCGAGACCGCGTCGGCGGCGAAGACCGCGTTGGCTTCGTGGCGGACGTCGATGACGGAGATGCCGCGCGCTTTGGCGCCGACCAGAATGGGCGAAATGTGCCCGCCGCAAAGCGTGAACAGGAATTCTACGCCCTGACGCTTGAGCACCTCGGCGATAAGCTCTCCACCGTTCATCGCGGCGAGTCTACGACAACCGGCGACGGACTACGGCGGCGGGATGCTAGCAGCCTGTTGAGAAAGTCGACACGACGTCTCGCTCGCCCTTTTCGCTCCTGGCGGTGTCGCCAAAACTTGCAGTACACCCGGTACAGCGGCGTTTCGGCTCCTACCCAGGAGCGAAAAATGCTTCCCCATCCGCCGCGCCGACTTTCTCAACAGGCTGCTAGCCGAACCCAAACGTGCCCCCGATTCGCAACGTGCCCGCAATGGGACCAGGCACGAGCAGGGGCGTCGGACGGCCGTCGGGATCATGGCCGCGGAACTGGGGACCGACGGCGGGGATCGTGAGGCCAACGCCCAGCAGAAGCCCGAAGTTTCGGGTGAAGGCGTAGCGGTAGTCGCCTTTGAGCGTCCCGGCGATGTGCTGGGAGCTCTGGCGGTCGGGCTGGCCGTAGCCCGTCCAATAGTGCTTCCAGCCGCCGAGCTCTCCGCCCACGCACATGCGGATCCGGTGCTCGCGCGTCTTCTTGCTCGCGCAGGCATCGAGCAACCCGTAGGCGAGCAGGTTTGAGACCTCGTTGGAGGCGAGCCGGAACGAAGCCGCGCCGAGCAGGGCCCCGCCGGCACGCAGCGCGAACGTGTCGTTGCCAAATGCCAGGGCCGCGTCGAAGCCGAGGAATGTCGTTGGCACCATCTCGCGAGTGACCACGGCGTTGGCTTCGACGGAGAACAGGCGGCCGCGCTTGTGGCGGGTGCGCTCGGTCTGCACCGTGGGTGTGGGGGCCGGGGCGGCTGAGTCGGGTCCGGCGGCCGAAGCCGGCGAGGGCAGGGTGAGCGCCCCGAGGCCGATCCCGGCCATCGCACTCCCCCACGCAACGCCCCTGCTGAATCTACGAGCACCCATGCTGAATCAACGTACGGTCCGCTGCGGGCTTACGACAAGCCTCAGGGGATGATTTACGCCGTTGCGCCCCGTGGGCTGCTGGGGTCTCGTAGCCAGGCGCCGGCGGGGGTAGGCTTGCGGGCGATGTCGCCCAGCATTCCAGGCATGGACGCAATCATCGCCGACGTCGCCGCGGGCCGACTGCGTGGTACGGCGGCGTTTGACGAGATTGTGACGCGCATTGCCGCGCACGAGACGCCTTCCGCTTCGACGGACGAGGAACGGCAGCTCGTGGTCGAGCAGGCAGTCCGCGCCGTGAGTCAGGACCGAGCGCTGTGCGAGCTGTTGTTTGCCGCGCCGGACGTCGCCGTCCCGACACGGCAGCCGGTCGAAGCCGTCGAGCCCCTCGCAGAACCCGGTTTGAGCGGCGACTTCGACGATGATGAGGACCCAGACGAAGACGACGACTTGTTCGACGCGTCGGCCTCGGGAGAGACCATCGTTCCGCTCCCGCTGACCGACGAAGAGATCGACGCCGAGCTCGAAGCCATCGAGGCCGAGCGGGAGGCACGGCAGGGAGGAGGCGTGGGGTCCCCGCAGCGACGGGGCCAGCTCGTGGGTGCACTTGTCTTGGGTGCTGTTGTGGTCGGGGGTGGTGCGTTGTGGTTCGTGACGCGACCGGATACCTGCGACAAGCTCGTCAAACGGATCTGTCTGGAGGGCAAGACGAGCTCCTGTGAGACGGTCGAGTTCGGACAAGCGCTCGAAGCCAACAAGGTCGGCGAGGACAAGTGCGTCTCCGTGATGGCCGCGTTGGACACCGCGGTCCAGGGGAAGAAGAACGCCGAGAAGACCACGGCATTCGATCGTGCGCTCGTGGAAGCGCTGGGTTTTGATCCTCGCGGTGACCAAGCGCCGGAGCTGGCGGAGCCCAAACCCGCCGGCCCACCTCCGCCGACGGTGGTCTTTGAAGGCCAACTGGGCATCGCCGATGTCTTCATCGACCAAGCCCACGTGTACTGGACCTCGACCGAACCTCCCGGCGTGTTTCGGGCCAGGAACATCGGCGGGGAGACCGAGGTGTTCGGCACCCAACCGGATGCCATCGACGTCACGCCGACCAAGGACTTCCTCTACTGGGTGGCACGAGGTCCCACGGGTGGGCAGGTCTGGGCTGACAAGATCCGCGGAGCCCACGACCCGAGCACGATCGCGCTCGAAGGTTTCTCTCCGACGCGAGCAGCGTTCCTTGGGGACGAGTTTGCGTTCATCGACGCGACGAGCGGTGCGGTCATGATGGCGTCCGTCGCCGGGGGTGCTCCTCGCGTTCTGGTGGCGGGGCGCCCGGTCCCCGACCCTTCCGGTCGAAAACCCAAGACGCCGGTTCCGCCCGGGCCGGCCGTCACGCCGGTCGAGCTTCAGGGCGATGCAACGCATGTGTTTGTCCTGTCTCCGGCCCCGGTCTCGACGGTGTGGGCGGTTGCGCGGGACGGGCTGGCGCCGGCGCAGGCGTTGGCGACCGGACAGACGCAGCCTCGCAACCTGACCCTTGATGACACGCATGTGTACTGGGTCGAGGCGGGTGCAGGGGCGATCACCCGCGTCCCCAAGCAAGGTGGTGTTCCCGAGCTGTTGGCGACCGGGCAGGCTGGTGCCGCTGGCGTCGCGATGGATGCCACGAGCGTCTACTGGACCAACGAGGCCGCCGGGACCGTGCACGCGGTGGCCAAGAGCGGTGGCAAGGTCTTGACCGTCGCCTCGGGCCTCTCCAATCCCAGCTTCGTCGCGGTGGATTCGGTGGCCCTCTTCTACGAGTCCGGCGGTTCCCTGTTTCGACAGGCGCGCTGACCCTGCTCGCAGTCCGTGTCGGGCTTCACAACGGTCTGCGAAGGCGTGCTGTCGACGGCGCGCGTGAGGTCGGTCGGTGAAGGCGCGCGTGGTCCCTTCGCGCTTAGGGGCTGCGGGCTCATCGTGCTGCGCTGGCTGCGAATGCGCCGGGGCTGACGTGGTAGTCTCAGCCGATGGGCGAGATGCCGGAAGAGACCGAAGCGGGTTCGTACGCGGACATCCAAGGCGAGGTGAACAAGCACTTCGCGGGCGACTGGGGGGCCTTCCTCAAGGCTGTGAGCAACCCCGCGGAGGTCCTTCACTTCGTGTTCGCAGGGTTTTGTAGAAAGGACGTGGAGAAGTTTGAGGCGTGGGCGAAGCGGCAGTCCATTCCGCCGGACTGGATGCCCCGCTTCTATATGACGCTGAGCGAAGACGGGGAGCTCAAGCCGAAGGACGAGTGGTAGCGGATCCGTTTGCGACGCCTTGGAGGTGCCGAGCGAGGGCGGTCAGTGGTGCCTTGAGTTCGCGTTCGATCGTGATGCGACCGAGCACCAGCGGGAGCAGCTCGGGCCACGTGCACCCGTAGCAGGTTCGGACCGCGGCTCGGCGAACGGATGCGTTGGTGTGGTGCAGCGCTCGCGACCACAACGAGAGGTACAGGGCGTCCGTCTGTTTGGGTCTGTAGACCGCCAGCCGGGACAGACCACGGAGCCACACCAGGGGATCCTCAGCCTCCGGGAGGGTTCGCAGCAACTCGGAGGCGTCGTACCAGGGCAGAGATTCGCGCAAGATGGCCGCGACCGCAGCCTGGCTCGGCCCGGAGAGCTGGACGAAGCGGACATCCCCGGTATGGTCCTCAAGGTACTCGATGCTCGTCCCGTCCGAGGTCGTGAATCGCTCGCTGGCGAGGACGAAGTGCCCGCGCTGAACGTCACCAGAGCCCGACCAGCCCAACCGCCGCGCAAACTTGACGATTCGGTCGCGGTCCACGGACTCACGAAACACGAGCGTGTCCTCGACGCTCACGAAGCAGCCTCCACGCCGTCATCGTCGTGGGTGAGCAGCGGGATTCCCTCGTTGAGGAGGGATCGGAGCTGCTCGAGGACTTCGGGGTCTTCCTCGATGAGCAGGGCCTCTTCGAGCAGCGACTCGAAGTTGTAGACCGCAAAGATGTTCCACAACGTGGTGCGGACGCCGACGTCGGGATGATCCATGTAGCGCCGGAAGGTGCGGAACATCGAGAGGTCGCTGTGACGGAGCGCGGACAGCAGCGAGAGCAGGCCGGCCAGTGCTTGGGGCTCGGAGGTGACCTCAAGTTCGTTCTGCAAGTCGCGGGCGCTGTCGAATCCAAAACCCAGCAACGCCGCGATGACGTCAACCGGCATGTCGACGGGGTAGTCGCAGCCGAAGTGGTTGTTCATACGCTCGACGACTGCGGTTTGTCGCGCCGGGGTGTATCGGACGTCGATGACAAAGACATCGTCGTGGTGGAGCTCGAAGGAGAGGTAGCTGCGGCTGTGCCGGGTTCGGCGGGTGCGGGCCCACACCGCGCCGTCTGCCTGGCGATTGGTTTCTCGCTGTCGACGCCCGAAGTGAGGGACCGAGTTGGGTTGCTCGGGGACATGCTCGGGCCAGGGGTCGTCGGAGTACGCGCTGCCCCACGAGCCCGGCTCCACGAACGGACACAGCGCAAAGTGGTGGTCGAGGCCCAACTCGTCGCCGGGCACGAGAGCTCCGGTGGGGCTGGTGACGCCGAAGCGGCCGCGATACCCGAGGAAGCCGCGAGCCCGTGCATGCAGGCGTCGACGGTCGCGTTCGGGAGCGGGGAAGTATTCGGCGAGCGTGTCGTGGACCGACTGCTGGGCAGCCCCAGCATCGAGCCACAGGAACGGTGGATAGTCTTCGGTCAGGGCGATGAACAGCCGCGTGGGTTGCTGCTCGTCCACGATGAACCACGACTGCTCCTCGATGCCGTCGCGGCGCACGGTGCTGGGCCCCTGAGCCACGACGCGAGCCCGCTGGACCTGCTTGTGGGCGAGGCGCAGGGTTGCTTCGGTGTGGGTGACCCCGGTGGGCCCCGTTCCATCATAGCGTTCGCGCAGCGCGATGGAGCGACGCTGGCTCTGGGCGCCCCCCAGCCACTTCACGCCCGCCACCGGGAGCAAGGGGTCGCTGCGAAGCACTTGCAACCAGGTCGGGAAGACATCGAGCCAGGAGAGGTCTGGCTCCGGCTCAGCGAACAAGGCTCGAAACTCGGGGGCTTCCCGGAAGCGTTCGAACTCTGGAGCCTCGGCGACGGTTCTGCGCCGCTCGGGCGCCAGGTCGAACGCGGCACGCAGGGCGTCCAGGGCCATCTCATCGTGCCCGGCTTCGGCGGCGGCGCACGCGAGGCCGAAGTGCGCCGGCTCGAACTCCGGCTCGAGCTGCGTGGCGGCGCGGGCTGCCTCGCAGGCGTCGTCAAACCGCCCCAGCGCACGGCAAAGGTTGGCCAGGTCGAGCCACCGGGACGCGTTGTCGCCATCGACACGAAGCGCGGCGGCGTAGTACGAGAGCGCGTCCTCGGTGTCCCCGCGAGACAGGGCGACCGATCCTCGCGCGTGCACCAACGCGGCCGGCGGCACGGCGGGATCGTTTTCATTGTGCTCTTCGGCCAGGTCGAGGAGGGCCTCCGCATCGTCCGCCTGTCCTCGATCGAGGAAGAGCTGCGCCTGCAGGTAGCGAGGCAGCGGGACGTGGATGCCCATCGCGCTGGCCTCTTCGAAACACGATAGGGCCTCCTCGTCTGCACCCGCGCGGTGCATGAGGACGCCAAGCAACATCCAGTCGGCGAAGCCCATGGCTTTCGTCGTCTGGGTTCGCCGGCGGACGAGCTCACCCAAAAGCTCGTCGTCGTCGCCGAGGTCGAAGCCGCGAAGCTCCGCGGTCACCGCGTCGAAATAGGGGTCCATCCCTGCGTGGCAAGTCTACTCAATGCGGCGCATGCCGTCAGCGAGTCTTGGCGTGGGCGCGGACCGCGGATCGCTTGATCGGGAGCCGCCGGGATCCCTCAAGGCGGGTGATCCGACCGATACGATCGAAGCCCTCGGGAAGCTCCGCGACGATCATCTGGCCCCCCATGTCGGGAAGATCGGTGACCTGCGCCTCGCGGAGTGCGAGCCCTGCGGGCGTCTCGAACTCGATCGTGGTGCTTTCGCTCCGGGGTCCAGCGTCGATCCGGCCCACGGTGGTGTACCAAGACTCGGATCCGTCGGGCAGCAGGTTGCCGATCAAGACCGAGCCAGCGGCGGGCGTCGGGCGCACGGCGTCGGCACCGGGGTAGTTCTCGTCCCACATGCTCAGGGTCCGGATGATCGGGAACACCTTGTTGAGGCCCCACGTGCTGACCCAGGCCGGGTTGCAGTAGGTCATGTAGTCCTTGTTGACCGTGGGGTGGCGCAGCTGAAAGTCGACCACGCCAAAGCCCCACTCGCCCAGAGCGCCACCTTCGATCGGGTAGGTGGGGTCGGGCCCGCCCTCTTCGCCGCTGCAGGCCACGTGGCGTCGCCCCAGACTGTGGCCGACCTCATGCACGAAGGTATCGGCGGAGAACTCGGGGTTGCCGGGCAAGGACAATCCCGAGGACACGCGTTGGTATCCGACGTCGGGGCTGGTCGGATCGCTGGGGATGCCGTTGGCAAGACCGCCGGCACCGCCCAGGCCCCCTGAGCAGACGTCGACGAGGCCGTAGTAGAAAACCTCCGGGTCTGCTGCATCGTCAACCCGCCGGCCCGCCATGTACTGGTTGAGCGGAACGAAGCTGGTCAGCTCGCCGTCCCAGTCGACGTTGGGCTTGATCTCGATGTCGAGCGAGTCGACTGGCATCATCATGTACATGTAGTCGTAGAAGAGCTGCATGGTCTCTTCGGACAGGTCGGGTTCTCGCGTGCACTCGCCAAAATCGTAGTTGAACGGGACGATGACGATCTTCAGGAGTTGGTAGCTCTCTTCGATCCCCACGAATGCGTCGGATCCGTCGTCGGGCAGACGAGGGGGCTGGGTCACCGCACCATCGGCGAACGCCGGATCCGTCTCGAACAACTCGATGTGATAGGTCATGCCCGGGACGGTCTCGTCGGCCATAAGGCCCCAGAAGAAGGTCTCGCTCATGTTGCCGATGAAGCTCGGCCCCTCGACCAACTTGCGGTCGATCTTGGTGTCGCTGGTGCCATCGGGGTAGTTCACGGTGAACTGGGCCTCGACTTCGCGCGGGATCCAGTCGTCCTCGATCTCCCAAAATGCGCGCACGAGGGTGATGCGGTTTGCGATCAGCGGAGAGGTTCGGCCTTCCCCGCCCACACCTCCTCCGTTTTCGCCGATGCGGACGCCGACGGCCTGGTTGGCTTCGACCCAGTCGACCGAGATCCCCGATGCCGGGATGGGTCCGGTTGGCTCGCCTGAGGAGGAATCGGCGGGGCTCAGACTGGTCCCCGAGGAACCGGAACTCGTCCCGAGGCTCGGGTCGCCGGAGGTGCCGGAGCTCTCGCTGGTGCCGGTGGCACTGGCGGTCGGTCCGGGCTCATCGGCTTCGGAGGCGGGACACCCAAGCCCAACGAGGGCAACCAATCCACACCAACCCGCGTGTTTCATGCGTGCAGGGTAACACGGGGGGAAGCGCCGAAAGCGTGCGTTCGTGGGTGCTGCGGCGACCTCAGGCCCCGGGCGTGGCGCGCCGCGAAGGCGCCTGCTATCACGGCCCCTGCGTGGATGACCAACAGATGATCGAGGACGCCAACCTCCGCTTCTACGACGCGTTTGCGCGCCAGGATCTTGGTGCGATGGACACGCTGTGGGCGCGCGAGACGGCTGTGGCTTGCATTCATCCCGGGTGGCCTGCGCTCGAGGAGCGGGGGGACATTATGAAGAGCTGGCGCGCGATTTTGGGAGACCTCCCGGGCGGCGAGGCGCCGGAGGTCTCGTGCGCGGACCCGAACACGACCGTGATCGGCGATATGGGGTTTGTGATCTGCAAGGAGCTGGTCGGTCCCCACAAGCTGCTCGCCACCAATGTCTTCGTGCGCGAAGAGGGCGAGTGGCGGCTTGTGCATCACCACGCGGCCCCGGTCTACGCGGACGAAGCCCCGCTCGACGAGACGCCGAAGGTCTCGCTCAACTGAGGGGGCAGCCCTCGGCATGCGGCGAGCGCTGACGGGCTACTCCGGCTCGACCGGCTCTTGCCCACCATCGAGCCGGCCCTCGAAGCCGCGCTTGGCGTCCTGCACGTCCTCGGTCTTGCTGAGCAGACGCAGCTCGTCGCCTTCGGTTCGGGCGATGGCAGCGGTGACGGCGAGGTCCCCGGTGACGTTGAGCCCGGTCCGGAACATGTCGAGCAGTCGGTCCATGCCCAAGATGAGGGCGACGCCCACGGTGGGGATGCCGGTGGCGGTGAGCACCATGGCGAGGGTGACCATGCCGGCGCCCGGCACCCCGGCGGCACCGACCGAGGCCATCGTGGCGGTCGCGACGATGCCGACCTGGTCGCCGAACGAGAGGTCCATCTGGAACACCTGCGCGATGAAGATGGCTGCTACACCCTGATAGAGCGCGGTGCCGTCCATGTTGACGGTGGAGCCCAGCGGGATGACGAAGCTTGCGACAGGGTTGCTGACGCCCAGGTTCTCCTCGGCGCACTCCATGCTGACGGGCAGCGCGGCGGACGACGAGGAGGTGGAGAAGGCGATGAGCTGGGCGGGTCGAGCCGCCCGCAAGAACCCCAAGATGGGCAGCTTGGCCACGTATTTGACCAGGAGCCCGTACACGATGGAACCGTGCAGGGCGAGGCCGATGAGGACGGTGAGCCCATAGACGAACAGGCCCTTGAGCACCGAGAACCCGCTGGTTCCGACGACCTCGGCGACCAGGGCTGCGACGCCGTACGGGGCGATCTTCATCACGATGTGGATGATGACGACCATCGCGTTTTGGACGCGGTCCATCAGCGTCACGATGGGCTCGCCGTTCTTGTTATCGAGGAAGGTGAGCGCGACGCCGAGCAAGACGGCGAAGAAGATCACCTGCAACATGTTCCCCGACACCAGGGATTCGACGGGGTTGCCGGGGATGATGTTGAGCAGGTTCTCGATGGTGGAGGGCGCCTCGGCGGCGGCGTCGGCGGTCGTCCCTGCAGCGCCTTCGAACTGAGCTTGTAAGGCAACCCGGCTGCGTTCATCGATGAATGAGCCAGGGTTGATCAGATGCGCGACACCCAGGCCGATCGAGACCGCGGCGGCGGTCGTGCCCATGTACAGGACCAGGGTACTCAGCCCCATGCGTCCGAGTTTGCGGATGTCACCCAGACTCGCGACGCCCACGAGCAGAGACGCGAACACGAGCGGGACGATCACCATCTTGATCAGCCGCATGAAGGCGTCGCCGACGGGGTTCATCCAGCTGATGAGGGTGTCTCCGAAATCGCTGATCGGGATCGGCCAGACGGTGAAGCCACCGCTGTCGAGCTCGGTGTGCTTGTGCTTGACCCAGACCGGGACCGTGTCACCGACCGCGGGGTCACCCAGGGCATGCAGGACCTCGCCGTTCTTATCTCGAAGCAGGAGCTGGTTGGTGATCGGAAGGTTGACCTTCGACCAGGCCGGGAGGGTCTCCGAGTCGCCGTGCTTGTCGGTAAGCTCGGTGTCCTGCGTCTCGAGGATCTGCAGGCGCAAGGCCTTGGGTGCGGTCGTGGTGCCGTTGGGGTTGTTCGGCTTCTCGGGGAGCCGGACGGCGGTGCTCGGGTCGTCCTTGTCGATCTGCAGATCGAGTCGGTCCCAGGCGGTGACCTTGTAGAGGTCGGCCTCGAGCAGGGACGAGTTCGGGCCAAGCGTCAGGCCGATGATGGCGCCGACGAGCATCCCGATCAGGATCTTGGTGTAGACCTGCACGGGGTAGTTCTACCAGGTTTGTTCCAGGGCTCGGGCGGTCACCCAGCGATCAGTAGCGGAGCTCGAGGCGGAACCAACCGCCGTAGATCGGATCTTCGCGGTTGTCGTCGGTGTCGCTCAGCGCAGCACCGGGGAACAGCACGCCGCCCTGCAGTCCGGCCTGCAGCCAGAAGTTTCGAAATCCGTAGTGGGTGCGCAGGCCGAGGTCGAGTTCGGTGGCCAGCAAGCGAGAGCGCACCTCGGCTTCGAACGCGTTGCTCGGGGCGCCGCCGGCGAGGCGGGCGGCAACGGGGTCGAGCATCTTGGAGGACGCGGCGGCGAGCAGCGGCCCGCCCCACACCTCGAAACGCTCGGCGAAGGACCAGCGCGCCTTGGGGTGCGCGAACAAGACGTTGCCCACGCGACCCTCGCTGGGCAGGTACTGGGTGCCGCCGGCGGGTTGTCCCGACAGCAGGGGGTCTTCGGCCCGCCTCGCCGAGCGCGCGCTCTGCCAGCCGCGGACGTAGGGGAACAACAGCAGACCGGCGGTGTAGCCAGGCGCAGCCTCGAAGCTGCTCTGCTGGTCGTCGTCGGGATCGTTGTCGCCGCTGAACCATCCCGCGTCGAGGCCGGCGAGCCAGCCTTCCGGGTTGCCGATGTAGCCACGTGCGGCCACGCCTCCTTGAAGGACGCGGTGCTGGTCGTGCTCGCCGCGAAGGAAGGTTGTGCGGCCCGTGATGAGGGCACCTTCGAAGGACCCCAGCAGCGCGAGCTCGGGGTTCAAGTAGCGGTACCCTCGGCCCGCAAGGTCGGCGACCACAACCTCGAGGCGGTCGTCTCCTTGGGTGAGGTCGCCATCGTCGGCACTCTTTTGGGCGCGGTAGGCCACGTAGCCGCCGACGTAGGCACCAGGGCTGCGGCGCGGCTCCCAGCGCACCACCAACAGACCCTGTCCTGCAAGGTCACCATCGATCAGGCTTGCATTGGGGTCGCGAAACACGAGGTCTCCCGCGATCCCGATGATGAGGTCCCGGGCGCTGGTGTGGGTGCCGGCCAGGGGCTTGGTGGCGAACAAGATGCGTTCGACGATGCTGCCGTCCCCATCGTTGCCGAACTTCATGTCGCCGAAGCGATCCATGTTGTTGCCGTCGTTGGACACGATCCCTTCACCCCAGCCGAACGCCATCTGGCCGAGACGGAGTTGCCCGTACTTCGAGGTCCACTGCAGATAGAGCTCGCGCGGGTCGATGGCGCGAAGCTCGGTCGGGATGGGGGGCTGACCGTTGTCTACGATGTCGCGCAGCACCGGGTCGCTGAACGAGGTGGGGGCCCAGCGACCGTTCGCCAGGTCGAGCATCCCGATGATGCGGACCTTGTCGTCCTTGCCCAGCCCCAGCTCCGGCTTCCAGCGAACCCGTCCTGCGAGGGTCAGCCCCTCGCCGACCTGGTTGCCTTCGGCGTCGACGCGAACCGGGCTGACCGCGCCCAGTTGGCTGCGGACTTGAATCCCGGGTTTAAAGGTGATCGCCCGCGCCTTGGCACGGTGGACCGCCTGCTCCTGTGGGAGCGGACCGTCGAACGTGACCAGGGTGCGCGGAGGTGCGAGCTTGCGGGCGGCCGCGTCGGCGCGGGGTGGGTAGCCTTGAACGTCGACAAAGCGTGAGGGCGGCAGGCTGCCGTCCGCATCCGAGCGCTTTGCGGTTGGTGCGACCGCGGGTTTCGGCGCGGAAGTGGTTGGCTCGGCGAGCCCGGTCGGGGCCGAGCGGACCGAGCGGGGGCCCTCGTAGTCCCGGTCCAACGGTTCGGAGCTCGCGACCTGCGCGTCCTGATCGGCTCCAGGTGAAGCCGCGGACGGCTCGAACGCCAACGCGAGCGACATGCACAGCGAGAGGGACACGGCCCAGGACGCTACCAGCTCGGGGGCCAGCCCGGCGCCTCACCCCCCTTTTTTGTCCCGACCCGCCAGCCTGTATAGTTCCCAGATGTCTCGAGCCTCCTTGAACCTCCTTGCTTCCTTGTCACTCGGCCTCGCCCTCACCGCCTGTGGTGATGACTCGGGCGGCGGCGGAGGCGAGACCGACACCGACCCCACCGCCACCACGGGCCCGACCACCGACACCCCGACCACGGGCGCTCCAACCACCGAAACCCCGACCACGGGCTCGAGCAGCACCACGGACGCGACGGATCCGGATACGGGGAGTTACACCACGGACCCGACGGTTGGGGAGACGGAAGGGGATACG
>CAWCWO010000026.1:0-434779 GCA_963799255.1 uncultured Pseudomonadota bacterium
GCCCGAGGCTGGCCGGACTGCTCCGCTTGGGGTGGACTACCCACGCCGTCTCGAACACCACGTCACCCTGGACCTGCCGAGCGACTTCGAGGTGGATCAGAAGCCGACCCACGTCGAAGGAGGGCCGGTTCGGTACTCGTTGACCACCAAGGGTTCGGGCAGCCGAGTCGAGCTTGACTGGACGCTCACCACCACCAAACACAGACTCGAACCATCCGAGTTCGAGGCCTATGACGCCGCGGTCGCCACGGTCAACGAGAGCTTCTCGTACTACCTTTGGGAGACCACGCCCGCTCTTGCTGAGGATGCCACCTTCAACTGGTCGATCTTCATGGCCGGCGTGATGTGGGCGTCGATCCTGCTCGGCGCGATGCTCTGGGTGTTCAAACGCGGCCCACACCTCCCGGCCAACGGTGTTGGCTACGACCCCTCGCTCATCGGCCTGAGCGGATGGCTCGCGCTCGTCGGGTTTTCGCTGGTCGTCGGCATCCCCAAGCTCCTGCTCAGCGAGTACCAGACACTCTCGGCCTACTCCAACGAGTCGTGGGCGATCCTCACCTCCCCCACGAGCGCGGACTACGACCCGATGTGGGCGCCGCTGTTGCTGTTCGAACTGTTCACAAACCTGTTCCTCCTCGCGGCCACGGTCGCAACGGCGATCGCCTACTTCAAGAAACACCGCAGCTTCGCGCTGCTGTTCGTCCTGATGCACACCTCCGCCGTCGTCCTGCTGACGCTCGATGACGCGCTGACGTGGCGGGTGACCGGTGAGTCTGTGTCCTCCGCCGCGGAGGTGGGCATGCGCTGGATTCGCGGCGCGGCGTGGGTCGCCTACGGCCTTCGTTCGGTCCGGGTGCGGTCGACCTTCCTCCCCGCTCCCCCCGATTTTGAGGCCTTCGATGGCCCGATGCGTTTCGCGCCGAGGCCTACGTCCCTCGACAAGGACCGCAAGGTTTAGCAGCCCGGCTGAACGCGAAGCGCAGCGCCCTGGCGGTCGTCGTTCGACCAGCGCCCCGCGACCAGGGTCCGCACCGTCCACGTGGAGGGGCCGGCGTACTCGGGTGCGGCGGTGCCCTCGTCATCGTCGTCATCAGCCTCCGGGTCGGGCGCCGGATACTCCGCCGGAACCACGGCCAACAAGCCATCGAGGCCATCGTCAAACACCAGCGCGGCGGTCTCGCCACCCCAGGCCAGGGCGCCCACCAGCAACGGGGGGTCGACCGTATCGAACCCCTCGACGTCGAACGCCTCAAAGTCATCCTCGCGCCACCATCCCAAGGTCGAGCGATGCGACTCCACGCCGCACCGGTCGTCTGGCGTCGCTTCGACTGCGGTGAGCAGGGTCTGCGCCGGACGAGGTGACGCGTCCACCCACCGAGCGTGTGCAACCATCGACGTGGGGTCCTCGGACTCCGGCAGATCGGCGAACACGCCCAAGGGGTGCTCCCAATCCGCGGCGGGGTCCAGGGTGGCGTCCTCCGAAGCCTGCGCTTCGATCCACGTCACGCCGACCGGCATCGCGAGTGCTGTTGACGCCACCGGGGCCCAGCGTCCTTCCGTTCCGCAGCCCTCGATCGCGTAGCTGATCTCGAACACGCGCACCTCGGACGAAGGCCGGCCGATCCACGGCTGGCCGACGGTGGCGCTGCAAGGACCCAGCGGTCCGAACACCCACACCGAGTCCGCAGGAGATTCGATCCCGTACTCGACCAAGTCTTCGGCATCGACAGGAAAGGCCTCACCGAACTTCGCCGAGCGACCGTGATAGGTCAGTCGGTGCAGCCGGTTGTAGAGGATGGGGCGGCTGTCGTCGATGAAGTGCACGACCATCGCGAGGCCGGGCTTTCGCACGCCCGTGCCCAAGGGCGTGACACCGTCGTCGACCAGCCACGCCGGCGCGTCTGCCAACGCGCGCTTGGCGGGCACGGCGAAGATGACCGCGGGCGGCCGCGTGAGCGCCGGCGTTTTGGTGGACGCCTCGCCGATCCGAACCCGGGTGCCCGAGGACTGGTTGCACCCGCACACCGCCAGGAGTGCGCACACGGCTGCAGCGCGCGAGATCATCGCGATCTACTTAGCACGCCCGTGATCCGAAGGCCGGCCGCCGGACTCTTGGCGAATGATGAAGCGATTCTCGGCCCTCCTCGCCCTCCCCTTGGTGCTCAGCGCCTGTGACACCGAGTCCGACGGCGGCCCGGAGGCGCTGGGCGATGTGGCCTTGCGCACGACCACGGCGGTCCCAAGCAACCCGGGCGTGCATGTCCAGGCGTTCGAACAAGCCAGCGGCACCCAGCGGGCCTACGTGCTGTACCTGCCGCCGGGCTACGTCGAAACCCGCCCCGAGCCCTACGAGATGATCTTCATGTTCCACGGCGGAGGTGACTCCGTGCAGAAGTTCGCGAGCAGCCCCGGCATGCTCAAACTCAAGGAACACGCCGACGACGACGACCGCATCGTCGTCTTCCTCCAAGGAAGCGTCGGCACCTCGATCACCGCGAATGGCTGGTGGGTCACGACCCCCGGGGGCCGCGACGACCTGGGCTTCACGGAGGAACTCCTCGACCATCTGGAGGCGGAGTTGAACGTCGACACCGACCGAGTCTTTGCGGGTGGACACTCCAACGGTGGTCGCTTCGTGCACGAGCTCGCGTCCGAGCTCTCGGGTCGATTCCTCGCGTACGCCGCGGTGTCGTCCTACTACAGCAACGTCTTCTCCGGCCCGCCCCCAGCGCCTCCGGCCGGCTCGATGACGCCGTTCTTCTTGACCAACACCCTCAACGACAACGTCGTCCCCTACGGCGGAAGCCCCGGTTTTCCGTTTTATACCCCCGCCCAGGCCGCGTACGACGGCTGGTACGCAGACAACGCCTGCGACCGCACCACCAGGACCTACAACATCACCGTCGCCTCCTACGACGCGACCGCTTGTCGAATCGGCACGTACCGCAACATCCTTCAGTTCGTCAGCGTCAACAACGTCACGACGGCGAGCCATCACGCCTGGCCGACCTTCGCCAACAGCGGATACGAAGCGACCAACGGCATGGTCGGGTTCTGGGACGCCCAATAGCTGCTACCGTGGGCGCGGTGACGGTCCGGACCCTTCACGCTCGCAACGTCGTCCTTGGTGAAGCCGACACGCTGCGCGTGGGTCCGGCGAGCATCTCGATCGAACACGGCCGCATCACCGCGGTCGTCGAGGGGGACCCGGCGGGGGAGGTCGACGAGGACCTCGGCAACCACCTCGTCGCGCCGGCGTTCATCAATGCCCACACCCACCTGTCGATGGGGGGCTTTCGCGGCCTGATCGGCAACGACGCCCTGCGCGGCAACGTGGTCGAAGACCTCTTCTACCGCCTGGAGACCTCGATCAGCGCACAAGACGTCCGCGCGTTCACCCGCTTGGGAGCGCTTGAGAGCCTGCGCCATGGCGTGGCCCGGGTGTGGGACCACTACTACTACGCCGAGTCCATCGCAGCGGGCATGGATGATGTGGGGCTGCGCGGCGTCATCGCGCCCACGCTTCAGGATCTCGCCGGGCCTGGCGTCGGCCAGCGAGAAGCGCAACTCCAAGCCACCGAGGCGCTCACCGCCGATTCCTGGGCCAGCCGAGGCATTCACGCTGCACTGGGGCCCCACGCCACCGACACCGTGAGCGCGTCGCTGTGGAGCGAGGTCGTATCGCTGGCGCGAAGCCACCAACTCCCGGTCCACGCCCACGTCGCCCAGTCGATCGAGGAGTACGCCCGCATCGACGAGCGCCACGGTCTCTCCCCGCTGGCTTGGCTAGAGTCGATGGGCGTCTTGGCCGAGGTTCCCGCGCTGCTGGCCGTCCACGCGATCTACGTCTCCGAAGCAGACCTGCAGCGACTCGACCCCTCCCGACACGCGCTGGGGTACTGCCCCCTCTCCCAGCAGCAGTTTTGTTTTCCGGCGCATGTCCCTAGCTGGCATGCCGCCGGCATCCCGTGGATCGTCGGCACAGACTGCTCGGTGTCGAACGACGCGATGAACGTACAGCGCGAGCTGGTGAGCGTCGCGGGGATTCGCGGCTTTGGGCCGAGCAGCGGCGAGGCGTTCGAAGCCTTCCGGCGCGCCCCCAATGTCGCGACCGCTGAAGCTGTAGACGCGCAGCGAACCGCCCACCTCGACGCGCACGGCGTGCTTGCCGAGCCCAAAACCCTGCTCGCGTCGGTGTGGAGCGTTCCCGGCCGACTTCACCCGGCCTTCACGGCCGGCGTGATCGAACCCGGTGCCGAAGCCGACCTCGCCATCTTCGATCCGGACCACCCCTCACTGTGGCCCGGACGTGATCTCCTGCGTGCGTTGGCCTACTGCGACACGTCGAGCGCGCTGCACGGACTCATGGTCGGCGGGCAGTGGCGGATCGAGCCGGGTCAGCTGGACACGTGGCTTCGCTCCGATCTCGTACGCGAGGCGACACGCGAAGCGACCGCTCGACTCGAAGCCCTCGCAAAGACGCTGTAGTGCCAACGTGGTTGGCACTACAGCGCTTTACGGCAGACGAAGGACCTGCCACCCTCGCCCCGCATCATGGAGCGGCTCCTCGAAGGTCTGTGGAACCCCCTGCTGGGTGGTTTCGTCCTGTGTGCTGGCCTGCTGCTGATGGTGGGGACCGGCGCCCTGCCCTTGCGCCGCCTCGGCCGCGTCGCCCGAGGATGGCGCGTGGGAACGCCCAGTGGCCCCGCCATCCTCCTCGCCACCAGCGCGTCGCTGACCACGATCACCGCCGCGGTCATGGCCGTGAGCATCGCCGGACCCGGCGCACTCGTGTGGATGTGGATCGCGGGGCTGCTCGGCCTGGGGCTGCACTTCGGTGAAGCCAAGCTCGCCCGCCAGGCCGTCGGGCAAGGCAAGCCCGCGCTGCCCGGCTGGGCCAGCGTGGGTCTGCTCGGGGTCGCGCTGCTCGGCGGCGGATTGTGGCAGGGCAGCCAAGCGGGGCTCATCCTCGAGGCCAGCCTCGGGCTTCCGGCCGTCTTCGGCGCGGCCGCGGTGGCAGGGATCGCGCTGGCAGCGTCGAGAGTCCCGAGCGCCACCTCCCTCGCAGTCCGGTGGATGCCACTGCTGGGGCTCACCGCCTTCATCGCGGTGGTCGTGGGCACCCTCTCCGAGGACCCCTTCGCGATGCAGCTCGCCTTGGGCGACGCGATCAATGAGGCCTTCGGTCTGCAGAGCGCCACGGCCGGGACCGTCGGCGGCGCGCTCTCGGTACTCATCGCCCACGGCATGATGCGGGCGGTCTGCGCGGCCGATCTCAGCGTCGGTGCGGCCGCCGCTGCGGCGACCCACCACGACGAGGCGCTCGATCCCGACGACGCAGGCGCCTCGGTGATGCTCGTTCCGGCGCTGGTCATCGGCGTCCTCGCCACGCTCTCGGGCCTCATCGTGCTTGCCGCTCCGCCCGAGCCCCCCATCGCCGCGGATCGCCTCTACCCGCTCGAGCGCCCCGACTCCCGCGGGCTGCGAGCCAGCAAGCAGGTCGGCCAAACGGTCGTGCTGAACGCGGACACCACGATGCAAAAGGGCCAGGAGTACGCCATGATGCTGCGCTCCGACCCGCGCGGCCACAACATGGCCAAGCTCTTGGACCGCGAGAACGCGGTGATCCTCCCCAACTGGGCCGTCTCCGCCGAGGTCGACACCGTCACCTTCCGGGACCGCGATCCCCAAAGAGCCCGGCAAGCGGCATGGGACATCACCATTCCCTGCAACCGCGAGGTGTTCGGCGGCGACACGGACGACACACGCTTCGTCCGCCTGACGCCCAAAGATCCAGACCTGAACTTCAGCAAGTTCGCGTCCTTTCACGAACTCGACCCCTCGCCCTACGTCAACCTGGGCAACTTCAAGTTCGTCGGCTCGGTCGCGCTCGCCAACAGCCCCGATGAAGACCTCGGTGAACACCTGGCGATGTTCGAGTATCGGGGGGAAGAATCCGCCTTCAACCCCCGGCTGCACGAGTTCTTCCGCAACCAATACAGCGGACCGTTTGCCGACGACGAGGGCGAGGGCGAGGGCGAGGGCGAGATTCCGCCCGTCGCGTTCGCAGCCGCCGAGGGCTTCGACGCCGAGCCGGGCTCGCTGCTCCCGGTCGAGCTTCGGGCCGACCCACGCGGCATCGACATCTTGCGCGTGAACCGAGTTGGCACGCTCGAAGCCCCGCCGTGGCAGAGCCTGCTCGAACTTCAGGAGATCGTCATTCGCCACACCGATGGACCGAGCAAGGACCTGCGGATCCCCGTGGCCGCACGCCTCGACGACCGGCGCATTCGTGTGGACGTGCTCGACCCGGCCTGGGCGGACCTCCGCAAGATCGCGCAAGACGACAAGCTCAGCGGACCGTTCGCGGTCCTCCCCGACGTCCCGCTCCAGGTCGAGGTGCACGGCGGCTCTCGGCTCCCTCCCGCCGCGGACACGCGACAAAGCCTGGTCCCGGTTCACGACGACCCTCGCCCCCGCGGCCCGCAAGAACGCGAGCTGTACGAGCCCCACCCGGCGGAGTTGATCCTCGCCGGGTTCAGCCCTCCGTATCGACCCGCCGAGGACGTCGGCGCGCTCCTTCGACGGATCCAGACCCAGCAGCCCGGATGGGGCGGCCAGCTCTTTGGTCTCGCCGCGCTCTTTCTCGCCGCCAGCACCACCCTGGGCTGGGCGCTGCTGGTCCGCGAACCAGCCCGGCGTCTGCTCGGACAGGGGGGATCGGTCCTCGTGCCGCTCGCCGTGTGTGCCCTTCCGGTGCTGGGCGGGTTGCTCGCCCCCTCGGTGGTCGACTCCATCGCCTTGTTCGCCTACGCGTTCGCGGTGGTCCCCGTCCTCGGGGTCCTGGTGCTGAACCTCGCCAAGGTGCGCAATTCCTCCCGCAACTGACGATTCCCGCCCTTGCGCAGCCGACTAAAACTACAAACCTGTTGAACGCGCCCGCTGCGCGGCGTAGCGTGGGCCTCATGAACGGCATGGTCGATTCGACGAAGTGGCTCGCGCTCGCCCTGGGCTGTGCGTTGGTGGCCTGCGGCCAAACGACCGCGACGCAAAGCGGCGGAACGCAGGACGAGGGCGGGGGTACGGATGACCCCTCCAGCGACAGCGCGCTCGGAGATTCGTCGACCGATCCGGATGCCGGAACCGACTCCGCATCCGTGGGCACCTCGGGTGCCGATGAGAGCGGTACCACCATGCTCGAGCCGGCGTTCGAGCCCTACCCTGCGCGCGGCGTTCGACTCTCCGAGGTCTTCGCCAACCAGGGCGTCGGCGTTCCCATCGTGCGCGATGGCCTGTGGGTGGATGGCAGCGGCCGCAACGCTGCGCTCATCGCCGAGCGCACCACCCTGATTCGCGGCTACTGGGAACTCGACGAGGACTTCGAGCCCCGCATCATCATGGCGCGGCTGATCATCACGTATCCCGACGGCACCGAAGAGCTCGCCGACCGCACGTTTCAAGTGGATGGACCCAGCAGCCCGTCGGACATCGACACGAACATGTACTTCGTCATCCCCGGGGAGCTGCTCCCGGTGGGCGTGAAGTTTCAGATCGAGCTGTACGAGACGCAGACCGGCTACGAGAGCTTGCCCGAGCCCGAGCAGCTGGCCTACCCGCCTCAGCCCGGCTTCCTCGGGGTCGAGGACAAAGACCTCGCGCTCAAGGTTGTGCTCGTCCCGGTGCGGCACGACCAAGGCCAGCAGTGCCCGGCCGCGCCCGAGGTCTCCGACGAGGAGATGCAGTACCTTGCGGACCAGCTGTTCATGCAGAACCCGGTGCAGCGGGTGGAGATCGAGCGCCGCGAGCCGGTGAACTATGCCGGGTCGCTCAACTCCTTCAGCCCCTTGCTCGGATTCCTCGCCGAGCTGCGCGGCCAAGACAACGCCGACCCCGCCGCCTACTACTATGGCGTCGTGCAGCCCTGTGACGGCGGAGCCGAAGGCGTTGGCGGCCAGGCGATCAGCATCCCGGACTTCCCCACGCTGGACAACGCGTGGACCCGCGTCTCGATGGGCCGCTGGTACGGCAGCCTCAGCTCCACGGCCAACACGTTTGTGCACGAGGTCGGCCACACCCAAGGGAGGCGTCACGTGTTCTGCAATGGCGACGAGGGCGGAGCCAATCCCTCATACCCCTACGAGGCGGGCGACCTCGGCGTGTGGGGCTTTGGCGTCCTCGACTTCACGCTCTACACCCCGACCAACGGCAAGGACTACATGACCTACTGCGGCAACACGTGGGTCAGCGACTGGACGTGGGGCAAGGTCTTGCCGTTCATCGAAGAGATCACCGGCTGGGGCGCCAGCGACTCGGCGCCGAGCCCGGAGCGTCGCGTGCTCATCGGACTGGTCGACCCCACCGCCGGCGAAGAGACATGGTTCATCACCCAAGGTGCGGCCGAAGGCATGGTCACCGACGGGACCGAGCCGATGCACCTGAGCATTCCGGGCGTCGGTGAGCGGACCCTGGAGGGCGTCTATGGTCCGATGGGCGACGGTGACAGCTACGTGGTCGCCGTGGACATGCCCCCGGAGATCGCGGTCTCCGAACAGCTCCGGATCACCCGCGAGCACAACGGTGAGCGACTCGAAGTCGCGCAGATCCGGTTCGGGGCAGGCAGCGACACGCTTTCACTCGCCCACTAGGGCGCTGATGTCCTCGGCGATGGTCGCGGCCCGGACCCGGCCAGGGTAGACGTGCCGCACCACGCCGTGTGCATCGACCACGAGGGTATGCGGGACAGCGCTGACTCGCAGCGCACGCGCCATCGATCCATCATCGACCGCGAAGGGGAGTCCCAAGCCGCTGCGCTGGACGTGCGCGGCGGTGATCTTGTGCCGCTGTTGTGGCGTGTAGCCGCCGCCCTCCCAGTTCACGGCGACGAACTGCACGTCGTCTCGATCCGCATACGTGTCATCGAGCGCGTCGAGGTCCGCCAGCTCGCTCTGACACGGGCCGCACCACGTCGCCCAGAACGTCACGATGCTGACCTTGCCGAGCAAATCGGAGTGCTCGAAGGGCTGGCCCCCGAGGCGCCGGACCGCAAACGACTCCAGCGAGGTCCCCGGCGCCGCTGGCCCCATCGAGTCCCAATCTCGCGCGGCCTTGATCGCGTCGTAGGCCCCAACGGACAACACACCAAGCAAAATCGCTGCGCCGACAAGGCTTCGAAGCTGCTTCATGCGTCGGCCTCCGCGGTGGGTGCGAGCGGTGCGGCATCGTCCACAATGGCCTTGCGGGCCCAAAGCGCCAGAGCACCCGACGCGATCGCACCCACGACCTCGGGCCACAGCGCGGGGAAGGAGACGACATCGAAACTCGCCAACACGTGCGCGAGCGTTCCCAACACAACCAGGGGGAGCAAAAACAAGCCACCCCGATGGCTGCGCGCCCCGCCGAGCACGGTCTCGATCAGCACCACCACCACAATCGGCGTCAACAGCACCCGAGCGACCCCCGTCGCGAGTGCGGCGAGGCTATGGGTCGACAGCACCGTCGCCAGGGTCTCCGTCATCGGGTAGAGCGACGTCCCCACAACGTAGAGCGTCCCCAGAGCCAGCCCGTCGCGTTTGCCTTCGTCGGCGCTCAGCGTCGCGACGCTCCGCCGAGGGGCGAGCAGCACCCCACCCCACCGTTCGAGCGTACGCAGACCCACACGCGGTCGCGCTGTAGCACTGCTCGACGCTCGCGGGCATTCCGACATCTCCAAGAGGGTCAACGCCGCTGCTGCTCTTTACGTTTCGCGGCCTTGGACAAAGCCGCCGGAATGTTCCGTGAGCGCGAGACCTTCCGGATGTCGTGCGGGTGCAGATGGTTGAGCAACGACATCGCCGAGGACAGCGGCGTCTTCGGGTTGAGCACCAGGTTAAGCTTGAGCTGGTACAGCTTCATCCACTCCTTGCGGGCCGCGATGTGCCGGATGACGTCGTGGGAGAGCGATCGGTTCGCCGCGTAGGCGATGGCCTCGTTCTCCTTCACCCGCGGAGACTTGATCGCGCTGAGGGCAACCTGCTTGTTCGAGTCCCGGACCAGAACGGAGCGTTCGAAGCTGTTGCCCAGCACCGCAAGCCGCATCTTCTGCATCGTCGGAAGCAGGCTGATCTGCGACAGCCGGTCGCCCTTGACCTCCTCTTCCGGTTCGAGCGTCGCTTCTTCCTCGGCGGCTGCAGGCGGGCCCTCTTCTCCAGACTCCATGGGCAGCGACATGCTGTCACTGGGCCCCCCACCGAGCAGCGCGTCGAGATCGAGGGCGTCGTAGACCGAGGGCGTCTCTCGGATCTCCTCGGGCGACACGTCCTCGCCCACGCCCGAGCTCTCCAGCGTGTCGACGTAGCGCTCGTGTTGCGCAAGCACCTCGTTCCCCATGGCCGAACGAAAAGCAGCGTCCTCGGCGGGCGCAACCGTGCGTGCAGCACCATCCCCAAGCGCCGCCTTGATCTCCTCAATGTTCGGCAGCCGCAGGTCGACCCCCTGGCGCAGAGCGAGCTCGATCATCCGCTGCGCCACGCTCATCCGGCAGTTGGGGTTTTGGTAGAGCGCTTCCACGATCTTGGGAAACGACGACCATCGCTGCTGGTTCTCGGAGAGGATGTCGCAGATGCCCTCGGGACACGCCCGCGCGACCGCGGCCAGCGTCTCGTCGTGCACCAGCGGGTGGCGGACGACCTTCTCGAGGATGGCCTCTTTGCGCGCCATCCGACGCGCGACGAAGTCCAAGACACCGGCCGGCAGCGCAGCCTCCCCCAGGCCGCCGTCGAGAAGCGCCGGTGGCAGGCCCAGCAAGGTCTTGGCCGCTTGCTCGCCAAGCCCGGCCGGGTCATCGACCCACAGGTGGTACAGCGCGACGAGCAGGTCACGAGGTGGAAGCGGGGCCATGCCACCGGCCACCATCTGGCGCATCGGCGCAGGAGCGCCCGGCCCGACCATCTTCCACGGGCCGGCGCCCATCTCTTGCTGCGTGAGCGGTTGATGGTCGTAGGCCATGTTCAGTCGTCCTTCTCGGGTTTGCGGTTTCGGCCGTAGATGTCTCGCAGGCCCTCGAGGACCAGCGCATCGTCGACCTCGTCGATCTCGTTGGTTTCTACGGCGATCGTTCTCGCGAAGCCGCCGGTGGCGATGACCCGCACCGGCCAGCTCACCTCGTTCTTGATCCGGACGATCAGCCCCTCGACCAGACCGACGTAGCCCAGCACGAGTCCGGATTGAATCGCTGCGACCGTATTGCGACCCACGACCGACGCAGGGCGCAGGGTGTCGACACGCGGGAGCCGGGCTGCCCTCGCGAACAAAGCGTCTGCGCTGATGCCGATGCCCGGAGCGATGGCGCCACCGAGGTACTCCGGGGTTGGAGAGACGACGTCGAAGGTCGTCGCGGTACCGAAGTCGACGACCACAACGCCGCGCGCCTGACCGTTCTCGTCGCGACCGTAGCGACTGTGAGCGGCCACCGCGGTGACGATGCGGTCCGCCCCGACGTCCTGCGGAGGGTCGTAGCGGATCGGCATGCCCGTCTTGGTGCCCGGGCCGACCACGAGCGGGTCGAGCTGCGCGTAGCGTCGAAGCGCTTCACACAGCGGCACGAGGGCGGGTGGAACCACACACGCGACGACCGCGTCCGTGAGCGCACCGAAGCCGAGACCGGCGAGGCTCAGCGCCTGCGCGAGCGCAGCCGCAACCTCGTCCCGAGTCCAGCCACGTCTTGTGCTCACGCGCAGCTCGCAGCGCAGGGCGGCACCGTCAAAGACTCCAAGCGTCGTATGAGAGTTTCCGACGTCGACGCAAAGCAGCATGGGGGGGCTCCTCCGGCGGCTTCAGGCAAAACAACCGCGGGTCAGGACTGTACCGCCCGCCTACGCGTTCTGCTACCGTCGCGGCGGTGTCCCCGGGCCCGCACACGCCGTCGGATGACGACGACCTCGGCCAGGGCGGAAGTCGCAGCCGGATCGTCAGCTTGTTGGGCCAAGTTGGACGCGTGAGCCGAGCCGCGGCCCCTCTGCGCACCTGGTCCGTTCCGTTCGTGGGGATCTTCGGGGTGGCCGCGCTGATCTTCCTCGCGACCTTCTGGACCGACCAAATCCTCTCCGCGAGGGAAGCGGGCGGACGCGTGACGGTCGCGGGCCTCCTGCGGTCGCTCTCGGACCAAGACATCGAGCAGGCCCGCAACACCCTGGGCGGCCTCGGCGAGGTCATGGCGGCTGTGTTGGGGCTCGCGCTGACGGTGTCCTCGATCATCGTCCAATTGGCGGCGACACGCTTCACGCCGCACATCACGTCACTCTTCTTCAGGGCACGCACCAACCTCCTGGTGCTCGCGTTCTTCGTCACGTCGACGGTGTACGTGCTGTGGGTCAACTTCTCGGTCGGCGAGAGCTACCTGCCGCAGTCGGGTGTGCTGGTGTCGATGATCCTGATGACAGCCAGCCTGCTGCTGCTGTTTCCGTACTTCGCCTACGTCTTCGACTTCCTGGACCCAGAGAAGATCGTCGGCCGCATCATGGTCGATGGCCTCAACGCGGCCACGCCGACCAAGGGAGGGAGCGGTCGGACCGACGTCCGCCAGGCCCAAGCCATCGAGGCGATCGAACACCTCGCCAACATCGGGCTCAACGCGCTTCAACAAAAGGATAAGGGCATCACCTCGGGTGCCATCGACTCCCTGTGCGAGTTCGGAATTCGGTACGGCGAGTCCAAGGCGGCGATGCGCCAGGAGTGGTCGGAGGTCCAAGGATGGAACCGGCAAAGCCCGGACTTCGTCAGCCTTAGCGACGAGGCCGTGGGCGATCTGGAGCAGCGCGGCACCTGGGTGGAGTGGAAGCTGCTGCGCCAGTACCAGATGCTGTTCACCGAGTCGCTCGACCAGATCAAGGACACTTGTTACCTGATCGCCATCGACACCCGGCGCCTGGGAGAAGCCGCCGGGCGGCGCGGGGATCTCTGGGCGCTCGACCTGGCGATCAAGTTCTTCAACACGTACCTGCGCGCCACCGTCAACGCCAAGGACATCCGCACCGCGTACAACATCCTGCACCAGTACCGACAGCTGGCCGAGGCCGTCCTCGCGGGCGAGCCGGATGCCAGCCCCGAGCTCGCGCAGAAGCTCCAGCACCGCGCGCTGCAGATCGCTCGGTTCATGCGCTACTACAGCTCGATCAGCTACTCGCGCGGCATGCCCTTCATCTCCGAGGTCATCGCTCACGACATCGGGACGTTGTGCGAGAAAGCGCTGGCCAAGGGCGTGCGCGGGCATCGTGAGTTCCTCCAGGTCTTTTTGGCGGTCGATGAGCATGCCGAGACCAAGGAGCAGGAGAAGACGCTGCGCGGGGTTCGGCGCGCCCAGATCAAGCTCGCGACCACCTACCTCCTGCGCGGCGAATCCGAGTTCGCGCGCGAGATCCAGGCCGACATGAACGACGAGCCGCCCTCGCGCCTGCACAGCATCTGGCAAGAGCTGCGAAGCCTCGACACCCGCGAGTTTTGGGAAGTCAACGACCGCGGCACCAACTTCGACTACCTCAGCCCCGCGCAGAAAGACCAGCTCGAGGAGTTCTTCGGCTGGTTCGAAGACCTTGACGTCGAGCTGGAGACCGCCCGGAGCCGACAGACGATGTCCTCGCTCCTGCCCCAGTAGCGACGCGACGCTCGCGAGATCGCGACGCCGCGCCCAGGGGACCTTGGCTGCTAGCCCTCGGGGGGCTCGGAGCCGGCGGAGTTCAGCGCGAAGCCGGTCATGTCGGAGTAGGTGTACGCGCCCACGAGCTGGTTGAACGTCTGCACGTCGCCGGTGGTCGGGTCGGCTCGATAGGCGTTGCTGTTGGCAAAGCCCACGCCCCAGACGTAACCGTCGAAGTCGACGCTGACGCCGTGCACGTACTCAGGAAGCTGAACCTGCGAGACGACCTGGAGCGTCTCGATGTCGTACCCGAGCAGCAATCCGGCGCTGTTGCTGTGCCAGATCACGGACTCGCCGTCGGTCATGCAGCCGCCGATGCCGGAGCCGCCCGCGGTGTCCCAGGTCTCGGTGTCGAGGTTGAAGCGCGCCACGCCCCCACCCCCGCACGTCCACGGGCGCCCCTGCGGACCGACGGTAATCCCGTAGCCACCGGTGGGACCCAGCGGCCAGCTCTGCACGCTGAAGTCGTCGATGTCGATACGAAGCAGCTGACCGTTTCCGGTGTCGAGGCCCCAGAAGTTGCCGTCCCCATCCGCCGCGCCGCCGTAGAAGAACGAGCCCACTCCGGCGATGGTCTGTTCGATCGCACCGGTCTCGCCGTTGAGCAGGAGCACATCGGCATCGCATGCGGTCCACAGCTTGGCACCCACGTAGCCGCACGCGGCCTGGCTGTAGTCGCCGCGGGTCCATGCGGCCGGGCGGTTGGAGCCACAGTTGAGCTCGGTGTACCAAGCGAGGCACTCGTCCTGGCCCCACGGAAGAATGTCGGCTGTGCCCGAGCTGGTCTGAATGCCGGGCGTGCCGTTGGACTCCTGACAGTCTTCGGGATTCGCCCAAAACTTTGCGACCCCGCCGTTGCGGTTGGCGACCGCCACGTCGCCCTGCAGGTTGACCGAGGTCCGCGAGGGGTCGCCGCCCGAGGGCTTCGCGGTGTAGCGGCCCTCCTCGATCATCGTTTGCGTGTTGATCTTGGAGATCGTCCCCTGCGAGCTGTTCGCGATCCAGATGTAGCTCAGCTCAAGTTTCTCACCGCCGCCACCGCCACCGCCACCGTTGCCGTCCCCGGCACACGGGTCGTCGATGGGGCCGCCGGTCTCGCCGCCCACGTCAAACTTGGGGCCATCGCCGCCGTCGTCCTGTCCACCCCCGCTGGGATTGTTGGTGCCTGCACCGCCCGAGCCGCTCGCGGTGTCTTCGGTATCGCCCGCGCTGCTCATACCTCCGCTGGCATCGACGCCCGACAGAGTGATGCTGGAGTCGCCCTGGCCCACGCTGTCATCCGGAGCTCCGTCACCGCCGCACCCAAACGCAAACGCACCGCACGCTACCGCCACCGAACCAACACTCTTGAGCCACCGCATACCCAAGCCTACCGCACAACGAGTGTTCATTGAGTGGAATCCTCCTACCTTCGCCGGAGGGGCGGGGGGATTCCCGCCCGGCCCTCAGGCCGCTCCAGGCATGTGCGTCTCGAAAAAGGCGAGCAGCTTCGCCCAGGCCACCGCTTCAACCTCGGCGTTGTAGGCCGCGCGCAGCGGGGTGTACGGGCCGCCTCGGGCCACCAAGCCCTCGAGTTGGTTCATGAACGAGTGACCCGCGCCCTCGTGAAACAACACTTCGTGGGCGATGCCCAGCTCCTTCAAATGCTCGGACAACCGCTGGCCCTGCGGGACAAACGCCACATCCTCGGCACCGTATTGGGCGAGCGTGGGACAAAGCCCGCGAAGCCGGGATGCCGCACGAGGCACGGTTCCGTAGAACGGTGCCGCGACGGCATAGGCCTCGTCGGCCGCGGCGATGAGCGCGAAGCCGCCGCCCATACAGAACCCGCAGATCGCCACCCGCTCGGGGTCGACATCGTCCCGCCCCATGACCGCTTGCCGGGCGCCCTCGATGACCTGATACGCGTGCCCTTTGTGGGTCGCGGCCGACTTGAGCGTCTGCACGACGCACGCCGCGTTCCCGCCACGGTAGAGGTCGGGCGCAACGGCGACGTATCCGGCCTCGGCGAAACGGTCACAGTGCCGGCGAACGTCAGCACCAAACCCGGGAAGGTCATGGATGACCACCACCGCGGGCCAAGGGCCCTCCCCATGAGGATGCGCAATCGCAGCGTCGTACTTGCGACCTCCGACGTCGATGGAAATGATCTCGCTCATAACCCACGCCCAGCATGGGCAACCCCAGCGCTCGGCACAAGGCCGCCGTGCTTACGGATAGTAACCCCCTGGCGGCAGCGCGAGGGGTCCCGGTGGCAGGGCTTTGCGCTCCTTCGCCAACCGGTTGATCTGCTTTTGCAGCTTGTAGACGCCGATCGAGTACAGCGGGATGCCGAACACGATGTTGAGGTAGGGGATCATGCCCAGGATCGACAACGTGAGCATGAGCCCACGCGATGTGCCATCGGGGCGGTCGCGGATTCGGTCCTGCAGGTTGAGCCTGTCGGTCAACCGCATGGGCTGGAAGATGAACCAGTACAGGTTGAAGTACGGGATGAAGTTGAACCCGATCGCCTTCGCCGAGCTGGGATCATCCTGCTTGGCTTGCGGCATCTTGTCGTGCTGCAGACCGAAGTGGATGATCGAGAAGATCCCGAACGTGAGCAGGTGCAGCAGCACCGCCAGGGGCGCAGGAAACGAATCCAGCTGATGTTGGCCGAGATAGGCCTTGTCCTGCGGCGAAAGAGCTTCGGGCGCCTTGTACGGCGACGTCTCCCGGTGCACGTAGGGAGACATCTGTGGCGCGTACTGAACCATCGCCGCTTGGGCATAGGGAGAGCCTGGCGGGTACTGCATCGCAGGCGCCTGCTGTGGTTGGTCGAGCAGCGCCAGGGTGGAGCGCGCCGAGGGCGGTCGCTCGCCGATCCCCGGGCGGATCATCGCCAACAGGGTGCGGGTCAGCTGCGGCGGCGCGCGCAGTGACTGCGACGGATCGACGTGCCCCGTTGCGGGGTCTTGCGGCATCGAAGCCGGCTCCATCCCGGTCGCCATCGCGACCATCGTCATCCCCAGGCCGAACAGGTCGCTCTGCACGGTCGACCGCCCAAGGATCTGCTCGGGGGCCATATAGCCAAACGTGCCCACGGTGGTCATCGACGTGCTCTGCGCGTCGCCCACCTTCACCGCGCCGAAGTCGATCAAGTAGACCTGGCCACCGGCGATCATGACGTTGGAGGGGTTGATGTCGCGGTGGATGATCTGCGGGGCGCGCTCGTGAAGGTGGGTGAGGATGCCGAGCGCCTGGCGGAGATAGTTTTCCACTTCTTGGGCAGTGAGGCCGCCGCGGGTGCGAAGCAGCTCTCGAAGCGTGGTTCCGTTGACGCGCGTCTGGACCGAGACGAACACCCCGGAGGCCTCGTCGAGGTAGCTGTCGACCCAGCGCGGCACAAACGGGTGCTCGATCGCCCGCAGCGCAGCGACCTCGCGCTCGAACAGATCGAACTGCTTCCAGTGCGCAAGGTTGGCGATCGCCAGCCGCTTCAGCACGAACGCCTGCCCATCCGATTCCCGCGTGACGGCGTAGGTCGATGCGGAGGCGGACTCCTGCAAGGTCTCCGTCACCACGTACGAAGCCGCGGGGGTTCGAAACACGCTCGAAGTCATGCGGGCAACAACGTAGCTCAAACTCGCTGCACCTGCGCCCGAGCGGCTTGCTATCCTCCCCGCATGCGCCGACGGACCTTTGTGGCCTCGATGGTGGTGACCATCTCGCTCGCGGATCTGGCCTGCGACGGCTCCACCTCCCCGCCTCACGACAGCTCCGAGGCGATCGAGCCCCCGCGCAACCCCCCGGCGCCGGATCCAGAGCCGGAGCCAGAGCCGGAGCCAGAGCTAGAGCCGGAGCCAGACTCCGGGGACGCGCCCCAGCCTTCCACCGACAAGCCCGCCGCGACCGCGGTGCTCCAGCCCGACGGGACCTGCCTCGAGTACCCGAACGTCGAGTGCCCGAAGGACCCGAACATCTCGTGCAACCCGCCCGAGCCGATCAAGGTTCCTTGCCCGGACTCCGTCTACCCCGAGGCGAGCGACGCGTCGAACGTGTCGACGCGGCCCGACGGATCGTGCTGGGAGAAGATCGGCGGCAACTTCGAGTGCCCCAAAGGCGCGGTCTGCAACCCGCCTCCTCCCCGGCGCGTGCGATGCGTTGGCGAGGGTGCCGAAGGCCTTTAGCGTGGACACCCCTGCGCCACCGCCCCACGTCGGCGAGGAGTGGATGCGCCGCGTAGAGGCGGAGTACACAAGCTGCGCGATCACGGCGACGTTCGTGCAATGGCTCATTCGACTCGGTGCGCCGCCCGAGTTGATCCGCGACGGGCTCCGCGTCATCGACGACGAGCTCGAGCACGCCACACTGAGCCATGTCGTCGCAACCGAGGCAGGTTGCGAGGCGCGCCCACGGCTGGTCCAGGAGTCGTTGGGCCTGACGCGTCATCAAGCGCCGCTGTGGCTCGACGCCCTGTGGGCTGCGGTGGAGAGCTTCTGCCTGGGCGAGACGCTGGCGGTGCCGCTGTTCGTCGCGATGCGGGCCGAGTGCACGGTCCCCTCGGCTCGAATCGCGCTCGACCGAATCGTGCGCGACGAGGTCCGTCACCGCGACTTCGGCTGGGCGTGCCTGGATTGGTTCGCTCAAACCCGCCGCGATGAGACGCGGCGCGAGGTCGAGCGGGCGCTGCCCAACATGATGCAACGGCTGCGGAGCAACTACGCTCAAGCCACCGACGCCCCGTCCTCAGAGACGTCTCCGGCGCACGCGCAGTGGGGTCTGATTCCGGTCGCGCGCTACGCCGAGATCCTGGAACGCTGCATTGAGCGGGACTTCGTGCCCCGTTTCGAAACCCTGGGCATTGACCCCGCGCTGTGCGACGCCTGAGCATTCGTCCCTGAGACGGGCGCCACCGCCGAGGCGGTGTAGACTTGCCCAACCGATGTTTCTGTCCGCGTTGCTGCTGACCAGTGCCCTCGCCCTCGCCCCTGCCGAGCAAGACGAAGCGAAGGCCAAGCCGGAGTCCAAAGCGGCACCGGTGGACGAGGTCAAAGCGCCCGCGTCCGAACCTGATGCGGCAGCGCAGGCGTTGATGCGTCCGTTCGACGCGCTCATCGTGCCCACAACCGGACCGAGGGTTCGCGAGTCTTGCGACGCGGTCCGCACCCCCGTCACGGACCCTGCCGCCGCGCTCACCTGCACCCGCTGGCGCATGGAGTGGTCGCACAATGGCAAGGTGTGGGGCGCCCTTGAAGCCGACAGCATCGAAGCGCTTTCGCGCAAGAAGGCCCGCCACCTCGCCTTCACCCGGCAGTACGCCCGCGTGTTCGATAGGGCGCAGGACGCTCGCTACGAGGACGCCAGCCCGATGATCTGCGATCAGTGCGACCCCGCCGCGGCACAAGGACGCTGGGGCGAAGGGCAGAGCTTCTCGGGGCTAGAGTCCGCGCGAGCGCTCGATGAGGCCCGCGCGCGGCTGGCCGAGTTCGAAACGCTCTTCTACGAGACCCACGCGCCCGGGGTCACCGAAGTGGCGCGCCTCGCCTCCGAGCGCCAAACCGCCGCCAACGCCAAGCGCTACGCCAAGCAGCTCGAGCTTGCGTCGTCCGACCTCATCGTCTGGCAGACCCAACTCGACCAAGCGCAGATGCTTCGCTCCACCGCCAAGGTCCACAGCGTCGTCAAGGCGATGAAAGCTCGGGGGCTCGCGCTCGACAAAGGCCTGGCCGCACTCGGCGCACAGGTCGCCGCCACCGTCGCAAAATCGCATGCCGGCGTGTATGCCCAAGAAGGCACCAACCCCGCCGCCACCCCCACCCTCGATGTCGCGTTCGACGGCCGCACCGTCACGGGCACCTACCGCCTCGGGGAGGCCACCTCGGTATGGTTCGAAGGCCTCGTGGGCCTCGACGGGAGCCTGAAGGGCCGCTCGCTCATGGCACCCACCGGCGGCAAGCTCTCCTGCAATGAGCACTCGCAGGCCTGCGGCTACGAGTACATCCCCTCAATGATCCGCTTCAGCGTTCGACCCGAGCCCCGCAAAGAGGTGCTCGAGCTGTGGTTCCAGCGCGAGCAGTGGGTCGCCGCGTCCCCGTTCAGCCGCGACTGAGGCCATGGCGAAGCCCCACTTCCCGAAGGGCCTCGCCGCGTTCGATCCACAGCGCGTCGAGCTCCCGCACGGATGCGAGGTGACCCTGCGGCGAAGCGTCGCGCTCGCGGACGCGGACGCGCACCTTCCGATGGGCACGATGGGACGAGTGACCGGCCAACCCGAACCGGGTCGGGTCCAAGTCACCATCGTCGGCCGCGGTACGCTGGTCATGCCCCGAGAGGACATCGTGCCCCGGACGGACGGCCAGTTGCGTCACGCGGTCGACCGGGCCCGCATCGAAGCCGCCCTCGGACCGTGCGTCCTGGCCCGTACGACCGTCGGCTCCCGAGCCTGGGGACTCTCCGATGCGAGCAGCGACCACGACACGCGGGGCGTCCTGTTGTGGCCCTTCGCGTGGGCCAGTGCGCGTGGGCGGGTGCCCGATGTTGTCGTGAGCGCGGACGGAAGCCACACGCTGTGGGAGGTCGGTCGCACCATCGAGCAGGCCCTTCGCGCCGACCCCAACACGCTGGAGATGCTGTTCGTGCCCGAGCGCGACATCGCGGACCCGCTTGCGAACGTCTTGTTCGATGCGCGCGATGCGTTCGTTTCCACTCGGATCTACGGTTCGTTCGGTCGCTACGCCGTGGCGCAGTCCAAAAAGCTCCGGCAGTCGCTTCGACTCGCCCGGCACCGATCCGACGTCCTCGGGTGGCTGCGCCGAGATCCGAACACGACCCTCGACCACGTCGCGGCCCGGCTCGCGCAGGAGGCGGTCACGGTCCGGGGCCCCTCGACGCAAGACGAGGTTCTGCGGGCCAAGCAGTACCTCAAGCAGCTCTACCGCTCGATGTTCGACCAAGGGCTGCTCGCCGCGGGCAGCTTCGAGGCGCTCGCCGACTTCGCCCGGGCCGACGCCGCAGGCCTGGAGCTTCCCCGCGAACTCCGGCCCAAGAACGCCTACAACCTGCTGCGCATCGTGTCGTGCGCGGTGCAGTGGCTGCGCACCGGCGTCCCTCTCATCGCGGCGCAGGGGGAGCTTCGCGATCGTCTGCTCGCCATCAAGCGCGGTGAAGTGGACCTTGAGACCGCGCTGCAGTGGACCGACACCGAGGCCCAACAGCTCGAGGAGGCCCGCAAGCACAGCGTGCTGCCCGAGCACCCCGACTTCGCTCGGGCCGACGCCGTGCTGCTGCAGCTTCGTGAGGAGGCCGCCCGCCGCTGGCTGGAGCACGCACCCGGCCCCTGGGGTACGGATGCGGCTGCGGTGCAACGCGGCACCGACGTAGACTGAGTCCCATGCGGGACGACCGACTCCGAGATGACCAGCGCCGCGTTGCCCACCAGGCGCTCGCGGAAGAATCCGCGCAGCGTCACCACCTGATCGTTCATCTATCGGGCGCGCACGCCTACGGCTTTCCAGCCCCGACAGCGACCTGGATCTCAAGGCCGTCCATATCGTCGACACCCGTGCTCTGCTGGGACTCGAACCTCCCGCGGTCGCGGCCAACCGCCTTGAGTTCATCGAGGACATCGAGGTCGACTACACCTCGAACGAGCTCGGCCAGTGCGTCCGCGGCCTGCTCAAGGGCGACGGCAACATGCTCGAACGCGTGCTCAGCAACGCCTGGGTCGGCGAGCGCGACCCGCTGTGCGACGCGCTGGGCGAGCATGCCAAGGCTTGCCTGAGCCGCCGGGTCTATCGCCACTACCTCGGTTTTTCCCGCAGCCAGTACAAGCACGTGGTGGAGGGCGACGCCCCCACCGCCAAGCGCGTTCTGTATGTTCTACGGACCGCCCTCACCGGCGTTCACCTGCTGAGAACCGGCGTCTGTGAACCCGACCTGACGCGGCTCCATGGAATCTACGATGTCCCCGAGGTCGATGCTCTGGTCCTGCACAAGCTGCAGGCCGAGAAGCAGTCGCTCCCCAATCCAGAGGCGTCCGTGTCGGTGATGGACCGCGTGCTCGGCATGCTCGGCGATGCCTACGCGGCGAGCGTGCTGCCGGAGCATCCCAGTGAGGCCGCAGGTTCGGCGCTGGAGGATTGGCTCATCGAGACCCGTCTCGCCCGCGTCTGAGGCGAGGTCGGCCCATCGTCAGATCGCCTCGAATGCTTCGAGCTCGGTCATCGTCTCCTCGCCGAAGCGCGTCTCTTGCTGGCGCTCGAGCAAGACGTCGCCCTCGACCCACACGGTCGCGGTGATCGAATCTTCCCCGGCGACCGCGGTCTGAAAGGTCACGGGGTCGCTGGGAAGCTCGGCGTGAAACGGATCCATCACGGCAACGGTTGGCGCGCCCGGCAAAGGCGTCACGACCGACCACGCCCGGACATCGGTGTCCGGAACATCCGGTGGTTGACCCGACGAGAGCAGCGCGAGCGTGTGCAGGATGCCCATACGGACGATGCTCACCGCCAAGACCGTGCGCAGCTTGGGAGGCTGCGGGAGATCGAAGCCCCGGGCTCCGCCCTTGCCTCGCATCCGCTCACCGTCGGCGTCGAACGACAGCTCCACCGGCGTCCCCGCGAAGCTGCCCGAGGCGGTGAGCGCGATGCGATCGCCTTCCATCACCAGCGCCCCCGCGAACGCGGAGTCGACTACGCCGTTGGAAAGCACGGTCACTCGCATCCGAACGGCATCTTCGGCGAGCCTCTTCTCGGCTGCGGTGAGTCGATCGAGCGGATCCGCGGACACCGGCTCTACCGCGGCGGGTCCGGTCGCCGCGCTCGAGGCAGTGCTCGTGGGGTCCGCGGTCGGCGACGGTGCGCAGCCTGCGAGAGCGAACAGCAAGAAGCACCCAGCGCGCACCGCCGGAGCGTACACCCCTGTTCAAGGTCGCTTCGAGAGGCGATGCTCCACCCGTGGCGCTCTCGTCGATTGTCTCGGATCTGGAATCCCTCACCGCCGAAGGGCGGGGCCAAGCCAAGAAGACCCACCACATCGGCGTGGGTCGAAACCAGCTCGCGCAAGTCGGCCCGTGGCTGACGAAGGCACGACCCAACCTCACCCATCTCGTGGTTTGCGACGCGCACACCAAGCTCGCGGCCGCCGACGCGCTCATGGAGCAGCTGACGACCTCGGGGCACACGGCGGCACTGCACGTGCTTGAGCCGCGGGATGGCGAGGACCATGTTCTGTGTGCGGACGCCGAGATCGCAGCGCTGCGAGAACACCTTGAAACAAGGCCAGAGCTCAACGCGATCGCCGTGGGAGCGGGCTCGATCAACGACATCGTCAAGATGGCCACCGCGCAGCTCGACCGTCCGTACCAGTGCGTGGCGACAGCCGCCAGCATGAACGGCTACACCTCGGCCATCGCCGCCGTCCTCTCTCGCGGGGTCAAGCGGACCCTACCGGCTCAGCAGGCGCAGGCCGTCTTCGCGGACGTCGACGTACTGCGCAGCGCGCCCGCACACCTCAACCTCGCAGGCTTCGGTGACCTGCTCTCCAAGCCCTACAGCAACGCCGACTGGCGCCTGAGCGCGTTCGTTCGCGGTGTGCCGTACGAGGAGCGCCCGGCCAAGCTGCTCGACTCCGCGTTCGACTCCTTGCTCGGTGCGGCGGACTCCGTCGGCAAGAGCGAAGCGGACGGCATCGAGCTGCTGGCTGCGACGATCATCCTCTCGGGCTTTACGATGGCGATCGCGGGCACCTCCGCCCCGGCTTCGGGCGGGGAGCACCTGGTCAGCCACTACTGGGACATGGAGCAGCACTGCCACGACCTCCCGCTGCGGGGCCTTCATGGCACGCAGGTCGGCATCGCGACCCTGATGTCGGCGATGCTGTTCGAGCGCCTCGTCAGCCTCGAGACCCATGACATCGACCCCGAAGCGGCGGCGGCTCGCGTTCCCGACGCGTCCTACTTGGATGGCCTGGGCGCGCGCCATCACGGCATGACCCCCGCGGTCATCGAGGAGGTCCGCGCGCAGATCGAAGCCAAGCAAAAAACCGGCGCCGAGCTTCGCGACGAGCTCGAAGCGGTCAAGAAGGACTGGCCCGAGATTCGAGCCACCCTTCGCGACATCCTGATGCCGGCTGAGCGCATGCGTGTCGCCTTGGCCTGCGCGGGTGCGCCCGCCAAGCCGAGCACCCTGGGGGTCACGCGGGAACACGCCGTGCGCACCCTGAGCGTATGTCGTGAGATTCGCGGCCGCTACGTCGCCCTGGACCTCATCGCCGACCTCGGTCTGCTCCCGGCCTGGGCCGGCGCTGTGGTCGACGCGGCCGAGGCCTAGCGGCTGCTAGCGGCTACCCCCGGATCCGAGGCCGGGTCCCGCTCACGGATGCCGGGGGCTCGACCACGAACCAACGACGGTCGGCCACCCCGGCATCGCGGGTCTGGAACGACACCGTCACCAGCGCTCGCCGGGCATCACCGGTCCAGTACACGCGCACCGGGCCCTCCAACGTGACGTCCGATCCCGGACGGGCGGCGAGTTTACGCAGCACGTCCACCTCGACCTCCACTGGTGTGCGCACCAGCGTCCGCTGCGACCCGCCCTCAACCCACTGCACATGAAGCGATGGAACGGTGTCCCCGTCGGCGAGCGCATCGAACCCCCACCACCCCAAGTCAAAGCCTGAGCGCTTGGCCTGCACTCGAACCTTGGTCCCGGTCGGGACATTCTCGAACGACAGGGTGAGCTCGCCATCACGACGTGCCGGCTCGCGACGAGCCTCGGGGGTCCGCAACAACAGCTCGGTTCTTCGTTCGAGCCAACGCTTGCCGGGGATCGACGCTTTTGCAGCACGCGCCAGCGGATCGTCCTTGCTCAAGGATGCATTGGCGTCGCGGTCGAGCACGAAGGTCCGCACGACCGAGCCCGTCGCGCCGTCGAGCTCGACGACGAGCTGGAGGTAGTTGGCGAAGCCTTCCGCTGGCTTCTTTGCTCCGTACGACACCAGCAGCGCGGCCACGGAACCGTCCGCGGTCCAGCCAAGAAACTCGATGCCGCTCGCGGCCGGCAGCGACGACAGGTCGGCCCGCCTCTTGGGCAGCGGCTTGGGAGGCGTCGGCAGCCCCGTCCAAGTCGGCTCGGGCTCGATCTCCGGCGTCTGCGTGCCCACGTCGGGCTCAAACTCGAACGGCTCCTGCTCTCGGACCTCGGCGACAATCGGCAGCGGCTTGGGAGCGGGCTCCGGCTCCCAGAACACGATGCCTGCGACGACCGCCCCCGCCAACGCTGCGGGGATGGCAGCGGCCGCGACGATCTTGCCCACCGCGGGAGCTTTCGAGCGGCCAGCGGACTCCGCGGTGACCAGCTCAGCGGACTTCTCGGAGACCGGAACCTCGGGGCGCTGCATGCCGGTCACCCCCGGCGGCTCGGTGAAGTCGGAGGTCCCCGCCACCGTCGCCTCCCGGCTCTGGATGGACATCATGTCCGCCGTCGTTCCAGCCATGAGCGCCAAGCCCGACGGATGTCCCGCGCCGAGCGGGCCCAGCACTGGCTCCGAGCGGGCCAACGAGGCTTCCGCCGGCGCTCCAGGCTCGGGCAACAGCGGGCGCTGCGCTGGACCTGCCGCGGATGCCCAAGGCTCAAGCACGCCGCCGAGTGCGACCATCGCCGCCGCCGCATCCGTGAAGCGCTCGCTGGGGTCTCGCGCGACGCACTGGCCAAACCAATCATCAAATCCCGGCGGGATGCGCTGCGCCACGCCGTACCCCTGCGCGCGTTCGCTCGGCGTGACCAGGTCCGCAAACAACTGCTCGGCGAACAACGCCTGCACCGTCACCCGCTCGCCGTAGGCAGCCTTCCAGTACACCCGACCGCTCACCGCCCAGAACGCGAGCAGCCCCAGCGCCCACACATCCGTTCGCGCGGACACGGGCTCGGCGTTGATCTGCTCGGGCGCCATCCACATCGGCGAGCCGATGGTCGCGGTGTCGGTGCTGGCGGCAGCCTCATGGGTGATCTTCGAGATCCCGAAATCGAGGATCTTCACCAGGTACGGTGCGTCCGCCCGCCGGCTGCGGGAGACGAACACGTTCTCGGGCTTGAGGTCGCGGTGCACGACCCCCGCAGCATGGGCAGCCGCGAGACCGTGCCCAAGCTGGGCGAACACCGCGTGGACATGCGCGGGTTCCATCGACCCGCGGGCGTCCGTCAGGCGCTTGAGGTCCATGCCGTCGAGCAGCTCCATCGCCAACCACGGCAACCCGGTGCCCTCGTCGATGCCCGCACCGATGACGTCGACGACGTGATCGCTGCGGATCTCGGCGCCCACGGTCGCCTCTCGCACGAAGCGAGCCTGCGCCTTGTCATCACTGCCGAAGCGGTTGGTCAGGACCTTGAGCGCGCGATGCTTGCGAGTCGCGAGCTGCTCGGCCTCGTACACCGCTCCCATTCCCCCGGACCCAACCCGGCGGAGCACCCGATAGCGATCCGCGAACAGCGAACCTGGATCGAGGACGGCCACAGCGCCGAAATCTTACCAGAACCGACCGAATCAGCCCCCGTTGCTGTGCGGCCAAGCACCGCCCGATCCTGGCCACACTGCGCTTCTGCGCCCCACTTCGGAGCTACACCGGTTCGGGGTGCGGGACCCGGACAGGCTGCCTGCGGTGCTCGAAGACGATGTTGGTCTCGAGGTGACGCACCAGGCTGTGCGCAGCGATGCCCTCCAGCACGACGCGTCGCAGGTCGTCGGTGTCCCGCGCCATGACGTGCACCACCAGATCCTGCGCTCCGCCCACGTAGAACACCTGCACAACCTCCGGGCGCTCGAGGATCTCCTCGATGAAGGCTCGACTGCGGTCGCGACCGTGGGACTCAAGCTGCACGAAGACCACGACCTGCAGCGCCAGACCGAGCGCCTCAGCGTTGACCCGAGCGCTGAATCCGGTCAGCACCCCGGAGTCGATCAGCCGCTGCACCCGCGCCAACGTTGTCGACGGGGCGAGCCCCACGCGCTGCGCCAGCTCACGGTTGGTGAGTCGCGCGTCATCCTGGAGCAGGTCGATGATCTTGTGGTCGATCCGGTCGAGCGCCATCGGGGGCTGAAGCTAGCCCGACTACGGTCGGCGTCACGTTCGAGCGCGGCCAGCACGCAACCAGAACCCAGGTCGAACCAACGCCGGTCCGGAGGCCGAAAACCGGATGAAGGCGCCCAACGCCGCGCAAATCCAGCCAGAGCACCGAATTATATTCGTCATAGTTCGATTCTTAGTGAACTTATCGGGCGTTCTTTCACATTCAACGCCGATGGAGTTCGAGCAACAGCGCATCACGCGCGAGCGTTTCATTCTGCGGGTGGCGGAGCTGCTGCACGCGCACGGAACGCCGACCCATCGCGGGGAGGCGCTGGTCGGCCGACTCGGCGAAACGCTCGGGGTTCCTCTGCAGGTGTCGTTCTCCCCCACGGACCTGCTGCTCTCCTTTGGTGAGGGACTCCAGGTCAGGACCCTCGTTCGGCGCGTCCTGCCCGGCGCGGCGCAGCTTGGGCGCCTCGCGACCTCGACCGAGGTTCTCGACGACGTCTTCGCGGGCCGGGTCGGACTCGACCGAGCCCGGCGGCGCCTCGAATCGATCGCACGACAGCGGCCCGCCTTTGGACCCGGCGTCGTGATCCTCGCGATCGCCTTCACGACGGCCAGTGCCGCCTTGCTGCTCGGCGGCGGGACGCGGGAGATGATGGCCGCCGGTCTGCTCGGCGTCTTGGTCGGGCTGCTCGAGCACTTGCTGCGCAAGAGCACCCGCACGGCGCTGCTGGCCGAGGCGAGCTGCGCCCTTTTTGTCGGCTTTGCATCCCATGCGCTCGCAGGATCGTGGTTCCCCCACGCCGATGGTGTGGTCGCCCTCGCCACGCTGATCGTCATCGTGCCCGGGCTCACCTTCACGACCGCGCTGGTCGAGCTCGCGACCGGGCACTGGGCAGCCGGGACCGCGCGCGTGGCCGGGGCCTTCGGAACCTTTCTGCAGCTGGCCGTCGGCGTCGCGCTCGGACGCACGCTCGCGGCGGCATGCGTCGCAAGCTTCCCCAAGACCGTGCTTGAGGTCGAGCCGTTGGGTCCTCCGGGGGCCGTCATCGCAACCGGCGTCGCCGCGCTCTCCTTCGCGTTGATCTTTCAGGCGAGGCCGAAAGACTGGCCGTGGATCGTCTTGGCCTCCATGTTCACCAGCCTCGCCCACGGCCTCAGCGTGGCGTTCCTTGGCCCGCGGCTGGGCGCATTCGGCGGCGCGCTCGTCCTGGGCCTGCTCAGCAACGCCTACGCCTCGGGCGGTCGGCGCTCGGCGCTCGTCCTGCTGACGCCCGGCGTGCTGCTGCTCGTGCCAGGCTCGGTGGGCTACCGATCGCTCGACATGTTCATGGCCCATGACGTCTTGGCGGGACTCGAGACCGGCGTCGAGATGCTCATCATCGCGAGCTCGATCGTGGCCGGGCTGCTCGTCGCTGGCAGCATCCTGCCGCCTCGCCGCGATCTCTAAAAAGGACCCTTGACGCCTATTCTACTCCCGAGTAGATTCAGGATATGGTCCGCTCACTGCCGTACTGGTTCGTGTTCGTCTTGCCGCTCGTCGCCGTGGCTGGCCTACGCGGCGGAGGCTGGACCACCCTCGCGACCACGTTGTTCGTGTTCGCGATCATCCCTGTGGCGGAGGCGCTTCTGGGTCTGCGCACCGACAACGACGACACGCAGGGCCCTACGCGGCGCTTCGTGTACGACTTGCCGTTGTACGCGTGGGTGCCGGCGCAGCTCGGCCTGCAGGCCTACGCGCTTCACCTCGTCGTGAGCGGCCAGTTGCTCGGATGGGAGGCCGTCGTCGGCACGATCTCGGTTGGGATCGTCGCCGCGACCGGTGGCATCAACATCGGGCACGAGCTCATGCACCGCAAGGACCCGCGCGAGCGCGCCCTCGCCGAGGTGCTGCTGGGCTCCGTGACGTACACGCACTTTTGCGTCGAGCACGTGTACGGACACCATCGGCACGTCGCAACGCCGCTCGACGCCGCGAGCTCACGCTTCGGAGAGTCGGTCTACGCCTTCCTTCCCCGCACCATCTTTGGCGGCCTGCGAAGCGCTGTAGAAATCGAGCGCGTCCGCGCACGCAAGCAGGGCATCTCGCCGTGGAGTCTTCGCCACCGGATGACGCGATATGGCCTCACCCAGCTCGTCGTCTACGCTGCGCTCGGCATCGCCTTGGGACCCATCGCGGTGGCGTACTGGGCGGGCCAAAGCCTCACCGCAATCGTCTTCCTAGAGATCATCAACTACGTCGAGCACTACGGCCTGTCTCGCCGCGAGATCGCCCCGGGTCGCTACGAGCGCGTCCAGCCCCACCACTCTTGGAACGCGAGCCACCGCCTGACCAACTGGATGCTGTTCAACCTGCAGCGCCACAGCGACCACCACTACTTGGCCAGCCGCCCGTACCACATGCTGCGGCACTACGACGACGTCCCGCAGCTCCCCGCCGGCTACGCGACGATGATCCTGGCCTCGCTCGTGCCGCCGCTGTGGCGCGCAGTCATGCATCCGCGCGTCCACGCGTGGATGCAGCAGCGGGAAGAGGTTTCCAGCGACGCACCCGAAGAAGCGGCCGCCTGAGTTGTGCGGACGCTCCCAGCCGGTCCCGTGTTCCCCAAAGCGGCCCGGAGCCATCGTTGGTACCATCCCGGCGCCTGGGACCGAGCATGACGGAGTACAACCTCACCCACCTCAAGCAACTCGAAGCCGAGAGCATCCACATCATCCGTGAGGTCGCCGCAGAGTTCGACAACCCGGTGATGCTCTACTCCATCGGCAAGGACTCCGCGTGCATGCTGCACCTGGCGCTGAAGGCCTTTCACCCGGCCAAGCCGCCATTCCCGTTGATGCACATCGACACGACCTTCAAGTTCAAGGCCATGACCACGTTCCGCGACGAGTACGTCGCGAAGAACCTGGGCCTCGACCTGATCGTGCACACCAACGAAGAGGGTGTGAAACAAGGCATCAACCCGTTCGACCACGGGTCCGCCGTGCACACCGATGTGATGAAGACGCAGGGCCTGCGTCAGGCGCTGAACAAGTATCGATTTGATGCGGCCTTCGGCGGCGCGCGGCGAGATGAGGAGAAGTCCCGCGCCAAGGAGCGCGTGTTCTCGTTCCGCGATGAGAACCACCGTTGGGACCCGAAGAACCAGCGTCCAGAGCTTTGGAACATCTACAACGCTCGCGTCAAAAAGGACGAGAGCATTCGGGTGTTCCCGATCTCCAACTGGACCGAGCTCGACGTCTGGCAGTACATCCACCTGGAGAAGATTCCGATCGTCCCGCTGTACTACTCCGCGATGCGGCCCGTGGTGGAGCGCGACGGCGTGCTCATCATGGTCGACGACGACCGCCTGCCCCTCAAAGAGGGAGAGGTCCCGATGCAGAAGATGATCCGGTTCCGCACCCTGGGCTGCTACCCGCTGACCGGAGCCGTCGAGTCCGACGCCACGACGCTCCCGGAGATCATCCAGGAGATGCTGCTGACGACCCAGTCCGAGCGACAGGGCCGCGTTATCGACTACGACTCCTCCGGCTCGATGGAACAGAAGAAGAAGGAAGGCTACTTCTAGCCTCGCTCGCTGCCCTCACAGCTGCGCCCCTGCACCCCTGACTCCGCGAGCAGATCATGTCCCACAAGTCGGACCTCATCGAAAAAGACATCAACGCCTACCTCCTCCAGCACGAAAACAAGGAGCTGCTGCGCTTCTTGACGTGTGGCTCGGTGGACGACGGCAAGAGCACCCTCATCGGTCGTCTTCTGTACGACAGCAAGATGATCTACGAGGACCAGCTCGCCGCGATTCGCCGCGACTCCGCCACGGTCGGCAACGTCGATGGAGACTTCGATCCAGCCCTGCTCACCGACGGCCTCAAGGCCGAGCGCGAGCAAGGCATCACGATCGACGTGGCCTACCGCTATTTCTCCACGGCCAAGCGCAAGTTCATCATCGCAGACACCCCCGGGCACGAGCAGTACACGCGCAACATGGCGACGGGCGCGTCCAACTGCGACCTGGCGGTGATCCTGGTCGATGCGCGCCACGGCGTGCTCACCCAGACCAAACGCCACAGCTTCATTGTGTCGCTGCTGGGCATCAAGCACGTGCTGGTGGCCGTCAACAAGATGGACCTGGTCGACTTCAGCCAGGAGCGCTACCAAGAGATCGTCCGCCAATACGAGGCGTTCGCCACCAAGCTCGATGTTCCCGACCTCGACTTCATCCCCCTGTCGGCCCTCAAAGGCGACAACGTGGTGGATCGCTCCGAAAAGATGCCCTGGTACGACGGGCACACGCTGATGGGGTTTCTGGAGAACGTCTACATCGGCGCCGACCGAAACCTGCAGGACTTCCGCTTCCCGGTGCAGTACGTCATCCGGCCCAACCTGGACTACCGCGGGTTCGCGGGCACCGTGGCCTCAGGCGTCGTTCGCAAGGGCGACGAGGTCATGGTGCTCCCGTCCAAGAAGACCTCACGGGTCAAGACCATCCACACCCTCGACGGCGACCTCGAAGAGGCATTTCCACCGCTCTCCGTCACGCTCACTCTCGAGGACGAGATCGACTGCAGCCGCGGCGACATGCTGGTGCGCCCCGGGAACGTGCCTCGCATCGGCTCGAGCTTCGATGCCAGCGTGGTGTGGATGTCCGAAGAGGCCATGGTCCCCGGGCGGGAGTACCTCTTCAAGTTGGGTCCCAAGTCGGTGGCCGGCAAGGTCAGCACCCTGCGGCACCAGATCGACGTCAACACGCTGCATCGCAAGGATGCACCCACGCTCGCGCTCAACGAGATCGGTCGCTGTGAGATCAAGCTCTCGGCATCGGTGGCCTTCGATGGCTACAAGCGCGCCAAAGGCACCGGCGCCTTCATCATGATCGACCGGATCACCAACGCGACCGTCGCGGCCGGGATGATCCTGGACCAGCAGTCGGGCAGCACCGGCGATGCTTGGGACGCGCAGCCGCAGTATGACCTCTCATCGCACGAGAGCCGCGTCAGCGCCGAAGAGCGCCACGCTCGCTTGGGCCAGAAGCCGGTGACGGTGCTGCTGACCGGTCTCACGCGGGCCGGCAAGACCACGGTTGCCTACGGGGTGGAGCGAAAGCTGTTCGAGGCCGGCCGAACCGTTGCCGTGCTCGACGGCTCCAACCTTCGACAGGGCATCAGCCGCGACTTGGGGTTCTCCGGCGACGAACGCTCGGAGAACCTGCGGCGGAGCTCCGAGCTGGCCAAGACCCTCAACGACAACGGGCTCATCGTGCTGTGTGCTCTGGTCTCCCCAACCGACGACACCCGTCAGAAGGCCAAGGCGCTGGTCGGTGCGGAACGCTTCGTCGTGGTGCACCTCGATGCTCCGCTCGAGGTCTGTCGCGAGCGGGACCAGGCGGGCCTGTACGACGCCGCCGACAAGGGCGAGATCGCCAACTTCCCCGGCGTCTCGTTCGACTACGAGGCCCCAAGCGACGCCGACCTCACCCTCGACACCACCTCGCTCTCGATTGAGGCGTGCGTGGAGAAGGTCGTGGCGCTGCTCGAAGCGCGGGGCTTCACGTCCTAGCGGTGCGCGCGGGGGACCGGGCGGTTCCGGTTCACCGCGCAGTCCGGTCTCAGAACGGGAAGGCCAACGGAGCTGCGATCACCGTCGTGATCCAGACCAACACAGACAGCGGCGCTCCCATGCGCAGGAAGTCTGAGCTGCGATATCCGCCGGCGCCGTAGACCATCAGGTTGGTCTGGTAGCCGACCGGTGTCGCAAACGCGGCCGCGGCCGCGACCGTGAGTCCCAGCGCAAAGGGCATGAAGCTCACGTCCAAGCCCTGCGCCGTCGCGAGGGCCACTGGGAACACCAGGACCGCGGCGGCCTTCGTCGTGATGAGGTTGGCGAGGACGCTCGTGACCACGTAGATCGCCGCGAGCGCGACATACGGGTTGGTTCCGGCCATGTCCATGAGGGTCGCGGCGACCAACGCTGCGGCGCCGCTGCGATCCATCGCGGTTCCGATCCCGAGCCCGGCTCCGACCCCGAGCAAAACACTCAGGTCGATCGCCCGCTTGGCGTGCGAGGCACGAAGGCATCCGAAGACAACCATGCCGCCGCCGGCGATGCAGGCGGCCTTGAGCATGCTCGTGACCTCGGTTGCGGCCAGAACCACCATCAGCAACGTCAGCGCCCGGGCGATCCAGGCCCGCTCGTGAGTCACGGGCGTGGAGTCATCGACCGTCGAGACGAGCAGGAACTCGCGGGCGTTGCGGTGCGCATCGACGAACGAGGGATGCCCCTCGATGAGCAAGGTGTCCCCACTCTGTAGGCGGATGTCGCCGACCTTCTTCTTGACCCGCTCACCGTCACGAGACACGGCGATGATCACGGCATTGTAGTGGGTGCGAAACTTGGCCTCGCGGACGGTCTGCCCCGACAGTCGCCCGCCGCCGACAACCGCCTCGATGAGACAACGGTGCGAACGCGGGTTGTTGACCTTGAACAGCTGGTCGGGCGCCGGCACCAGCCCCGGCACCTTCTGCAGGTCGACGACCGACTCCACGATGCCCACGAACATCAAACGATCCAGCGCCTGCAGCTGCGTGGTGGGTTCGGCCGCGATGACGAGCGTTTCACCGCGCTGAATCTCCATCAGGTACATCCCCGGGAGCGAACGCAGGCCCGCATTCTCGATCGAGGTGCCGATGATCGGACTGTGCGCCTGCACGACCATCTCGACCACGTACTCCCGGGTGTCGGAGAGCTGCTTGTGCGCCGGGCGGCGATCGGGCAGCAGCCACTTCGAGGCGATGGGCACGTACAGCAGACCCACGATCGCGACGGGAACGCCCACCCAAGAGATGTCGAACATCGAGAAGCCCACCTGCCCAGGCGTTGCGAGCATCAGTCCGTTGACCACCAGCGTGGTCGAGGTTCCGACCAGGGTGAGCAGACCGCCCAAGATCGACGCATACGACAGCGGCAGCAGCAGCTTGCTGACCGAGAGGTTCTGGCGGCGGGCCCAGTCCGAGACCAGCGGCATCATCATCGCGACAACCGGCGTGTTGTTGAGAAACGCGCTCAATCCGGCGACCGGGGTCATCAACCGCACCTGGGCTGCCATGAGCGAGGACGGTCGACCGAGCAGCCGTAGCCCCACGAAGTTCACACCGCCGGTTCGCCGCAGTCCTTCAGCGACGATGAACAGCACGGCGATCGTCGCGAGGCCTTCGTTGGAGAACCCTCCAAACGCCTCCGCGGGCGTCAGCACGCCGGCCACCAACAGCACCGCGAGCCCCGCCAGAAGCACCATGTCCGGGGAGACGCGCGTGAGCGTAAGTCCGGCGATGACCCCCGCCAGCACCACGAACGTGACTGCCACGGCGAAGGTCATTGCGCGTCTCCCGAAGAACCGACTATTTCACGCCGAGTTCGGCCAGCGTCTTGAGGATCTGAGCATGGATTGGACCGTGGGTCACGATGACCCCGCGGTTCTGGGTCAGCTCTCGGCCCCGGGTGAAATCCAGCGGCTTGCCGGCAACGTCCGTCACCGTACCCCCCGCTTCCTGAACGATGAGGCAGCCCGCGCCATGGTCCCAGATCTTCTCGCGGTATCCGGGCCGGGTCGGAAGGCGGAGGTATGCCTCCGCGTCTCCGCGCGCGACCACGCCGTACTTGGCCTGGCTGTCGAGTCGGACCGGCTCCGCCGAGATTCCAAGCCTGGACATCAGCTGCGCACAGTGGTCGTGCGAGCTGTGGCCAGACTCGAACGACTCGCACAGGCGGGCATTGGCGATGGACGACTCGGTGCTCACGCGCGCCGCGTCACCGCGGTCTGCATCCAGGGGACCGGAGAACGCTCCTTCACCGCGGACCGCCCAGAAGATCGTGCCCACCTGGCCCTCGCACGGCAAGTTCGGGCAGGCCATGGCCGCGACGCTCAGGACGCCGTCAACGACCAACGCCAGCGCCACGGCGTATTGATCCCCGCGAAGAAAGCCCTTGGTGCCGTCGATGGGGTCGAGCGTCCAGAAGCGCGGCGAGTATTCTTGGGCGCCGCCGCGGTCGATCAGCTGCAGCGCAGCATCCTCGCTGGCCACACCGAACGGCTTGAGCTCCGCGAACACGCGGCCGCGGAACCCCGCCCCCTGGTCCCCACGCAGGGCAGCAGCATCCTCTTCACCGATCACCGGGTCGTCCGCGAACGCGTCCTGCAGCGCCCGACAGACCAGTGCCTGCGACGCAAAATCCGCGACCGTGACAGGGCTCTTGTCCTTCTTCTCCAGCGCATCCGGAGCCATGCTCGCTTGCACCGAACGACAGACCTTGGATGCCTCGCGGACCGCCGAAATCGCGACGGCGAGTTCTTTTTCGTAGGTCATGGCGCGCCCAAGAAACCGCGCGCGGACAGAGCGTCGTAGACGGCGTGGGCCATCACGCCAGGGTCGCCGTCTTCGGGCACGAGCTTCAGGTCGGGATCCACGGGCTCCTCATAGGGAGCGTCGATCCCCGTAAACTGCTTGAGCTCGCCGGCCCGTGCCTTGGCGTAGAGGCCCTTGACGTCCCGGGCTTCACAGACGGCAAGCGGCGTCGCGACGTGGACCATCATGAAGCGCTCCGGCCCGATCCGCGCCTTCGCGCTCTGGCGACTCGACGCATACGGCGAGATCGCCGAGACCAGCGTGATCGTGCCGGCGTTGGCGAACAGGCGCGCCACCTCGGTGAAGCGGCGCAGGTTTTCGGTGCGGTCCTGCGGAGAGAACCCAAGGTCGGACGTGATGCCCTCGCGCAACACGTCGCCATCCATCAGGAAGCTGCGCTTTGCGTGCCCATGAAGAAGATGGTCGAGCGCGCGGGCGACGGTCGTCTTCCCCGAGCCGCTGAGTCCCGTGAACCACACGACCACGCCGCGGTGCCCCGTGACCTGTTCGCGTTGCGCCACGCTGAGCATGCCGCGCTCCCAGAGGGGCGGGTTTTCCTGGTCCGTCGCCGTCACCGACGCAGGGTACGACCCGGCAGACGCCCAGCGCAACGGCTCACGCCCAGTCCAGCGCCCGGTCCCGCGTGACGTCGTCGAAGTTGGCGCACGTGAGTTCGGAGACGCCAAGCCACGAGCCCAGCTTCGCCAAGTCCGGATTAAATACCGCCTCGAGCCGCCGCTGCTCCCCCGGCGTAAGCGTGGGTAGTGTCTTCATCATCCAGAGCTTCTTCACCTGGTTCCGGACGCCCCGCGGCACGCGTTGACGGAGCTGCGAGATGCCCGGCGCAAACGTTAAGAGGTCCCGGATCTTGCTCTTCCGCATGCGATCCTCCGAGAGGTTCTTCGCGCCCAAGTCCTGTTTCCACCGCGGCTCGTGAACACCCCCGATGAACCTGCAGACCCGCTCCAGCTCATCTTGAGGGTGGTTTTGCAGCCGCTCGAAGAACACCGGAAGCACGCGACTCTTTCCAAACGCCTCGAAGTACGGCTCGAGCTGCATGGCGTACTGCCCAAACTGGACCAACGCCGGATGCTCGTCCAACGCCTTCCCCAAGGGCACGCGCAGGACCCGTTGCGTCCACTCGTGGACGTAGTGGGACACCAAACGGTCCAGCGGGTTCTGCATCACGTACACGAACTTCGCGTCCGGCACATGCTGCGCGATGCGTTCCACGACCTTCGGGTACCGCGGCAGCATCGTGTAGTGGGTGCTCGACTCCCCGCACAGTTCACGCTCCTGCGCCCTCGCGAAAAGCGACCCGTACCATCCCACTCCGCGGCCCCAAACCTCCTCGTCGCTGAAGAAGTTCGGCTCCCGCGGCATCGACATCACGATCCCCGCTTGCCCCGCGAGCTGGTCACGAAGCGAGGTCGCAGCGCTCTGCATCGCGCCGATGATCATGAAGTCCGGCTTGCGCATCATGACGGGGGTCCCGGGGGCCTCGTACCAGGTTTGGAACCATGAAGAAACGCACACTCGCCAGGGCGGGTGTGCGTTTCTTCGGGATCGACCGAGGTGTGCTCAGCCGGCGGGCGGGCAGCTCACGGTCGCGGTTGCGGCTGTGTTGTCGCGCTCGTCGCACTCGATGATCGGGCCATCTTCGTCGGAGTCGACTTCGACGTAGAACTCCAGCGGGTCGCCTCCGGGGGCGTCGACGAGCCAGCTTACGATGGTGAAGGCGCCGGGAAGCAGGCCGACCTCGGTCTGCTTCGTGCTGACGACCGGCGCGCTGTTGTCGGTGCCGGCGTACAGGGTGACATCGATGCCCGCGGCCACGCCCAGGGCGCCCTCGTTGCGAACGATCGCCTGAATCTCGAAGGCTTCGTCGAGGCAGTTCTGGAAGTTGACCTGAAGGTCAACCCCGAGGTTGGCTGCGTTGAAGACACCCGCGCCCTGGAAGTTCTGACGGTAGTTGTTCAGCCCCGGGACGGTCCAGTTGTCGTTCTCCTGCGCGGGGGTGAGGCCGCGCGAGTCGGAGTTGGTCACGTGATAGGTGTGGGAGTTCCAGACCCGTCGCGTGCGAACCCAGGAGTCGTTGGGATCGCCATACATGAAGATGCCGCGCCGCGGCTCGTAGTCTTTGAAATCCGAGCAGCGATCGGCGGCGTTGTTGTCGTTGGCGACGACCAAGATCTCGGAGTTTCCGTCACCGTCCGCGTCGACCACGATGGGATACTCGTGGATCGTCGCGCTGGAGTTCATCTCCTCGACGATGACCTCTCCGGTCTCGCCGTTGAACACCCGCATGAAGCACTCGTCGGAGTACAGGACCTCCGCGACGCCATCGCCCTGGAAGTCGAACACCGACGATCCGGTCGAGCGCGAGGTCTGGTCTTGGGTGACCGCGAACCAGCGCACATAGATGTCGCCGGGTCCCGGAGGCAGCGCCCCGGCTGGCTGGGCGACCACCTCGCCGGTCCGGTTGAGGTCAAAGACGAAGTAGCCGCCAGCGCCCGCAGCTGCGAACTCGGGACGTCCATCGCCATCAAAGTCGGCGATCGTAGGGGGTCCGCCGCGGTCCTCGGTCACGTCGAGGATGATCTCGGGGAAGGCCAGCGGCTGCGTCCGCGCCGCGTCGTTGGCCGAACAGTCACTCCCGTCCGGGTCGACTCCGCACCACAGGGCCCCGGTGGCGCCATCGAGCACGCGGACCTCGCCGCCCGCGACCAGGACGACTTCGGGAGTCCCGTTCTGATCGAAGTCGGCCACGGCCGCGAAGCCATCCGCGCCTCCGGCATCCCACAGCTCGGTCACCGTCACGGTCGGAGGACCACCGCCCTGGACCCAGTCCACCGACCACGCGTGACGACCCGAGATGATCTCGGGATAGCCATCGCCGGTCACGTCCGCCGCAACCGAGATGGCGCCGGGGTAGTTGGCGGGGCTCCCGAAGCTGCCGCCGTCGCCGTCCTGGTTCCAGACCACCGTGCCGTCGTTGTCGATCAGCGTTGCGCCGTAGATGATCTCGGACTCGGGGTCGTCGTCGAAGTTCGCGAACGTGGGCGCGCCGTGGCGAATGAGGATCGGCTCCGAGGAACGCCACAGGCTCTGCCCGACGCCGTTGAACGCGTGCACGTAGCTCTCGTTGAGGTTGGGGCTGGGCAGCGGTCGGCCCGCGTAGATGATGTCGGGCAGGCCGTTGCCGTCGACGTCCGCGACGCCGATCGTGGCGCGGCCGTAGGAGCCGTAGACCTCGCAGACCTCGGATGACTGGCAGTTCTGGGGCGCGTTGACGATGCTGAACTGCTCCTCGCCGGTGGTCCCATCGAAGACCACGATGATGCCGGTACGGTGTCCTTCGCTGTTCCCCGTGTCGCCGCTCCCGTCGCCGTTCTCGTCGTAGAACGTGGTGTTGACGATGATCTCGGGCAGGTCGTCGCCGTCGATGTCCGCCACGACCGGGTTGCTGATGATCGCTTCTTCTTCCCACGCGAACTCGAGCGCGAGCTCAATGTCCTGGAAGTCGGGGAACACCTCGCAGGTCAGCTCAGCGGGCTGGCTCAGGCACTGCCCCTCGGGCTCCTTCGGGTTGAGCGTCAGCTCGCAGAACTCGCCCTCGGGACAGTCGTAGGAGTCCAGGCACGGGCCACCGGGCGTGACGCACTCGTTCTCCAGACAGACGTCGCCGCCCGGGCAGCAAACCGAGAGGTCTTCGCCACACCGCACCGCGCTGTCGCAGACCGGAAGGCACACCTGCAGCACGCACTCTTCGGCTTCGGCACAACAGACCCCGTCGCAGTCGACGGTCTCGCAGGCGTCGATGGGAGGTGCGCCGGTCGAGGTGGATGCGTCCGCAACCGGGCCCGTGCTGCTCTCGTCGCCCGTGGTGGAGGCGTCGTTCCCGGTGGGGTTCGTCGCCGTCGTGATCGGACCCGAGGTTGCGGTTTCGCTGTCGTCTTCGGCTCGCGGTTCGTCCGAACACCCAGCCAGGACCGCAGCAATGGACATCAACGATATGGAGAAACCTAAACGAGACCGAAGCATAGACCCGGGAGTATAGCGTGCCGACCACCTCCGGTCGCGGGTCGCGAAGAGCTCGGCCGCGTCCCGTTTGCGGTCCGTTTCCGGCGACTCCCCGCCGCATCCCAGCGCAGCTCGCGCTACGCCTTGGCCTTCCGCAAGGGCAGCGCCAACAACGACAACAGGCCGAAGTTGACGATCATCAGAACGTGGAACCCGAGCACGAACAGGGCGATCATGACCTCCTCGGCGCCAAGCCACTTCAGCGCCCCTCCCCAGCCAACGTCTTGAATGCCGAGACCGCCCGGCGTGACGGCCATGAGCGCGGAGAGCTGCGCGACCGAGAACGAACCGACGACGGCGAACGTCTCCAGCACCGCTCCGGACGCTGCGCCCATACCGATGAACTGCAGCAAAACCGTGGCGTATCGCCCCACCGAGTGCACCGCGACCCACGCCGAGGTTTGCGTCGACACCTCGACCGGCTCGATCTCAAGTTCCGAGCCGCGGAGCTTCTTCACCCACGCGTACACCCGCAGCAGGATGTTTGCGGTCGGTCCGATCAGCGGCACCGACGCGACGCCGGACCCCAGTGTGATCGCGATCAACCAGAGCCAACGATGCTCGGCGAACGTCGCCGGACCCTCGAGCACCAGAAACAGCCAGGCGAGGGTCGTACACGGAAGCGCCGCATCCAGGACCCGCTCCAGCAGCACCGGAGTCACGAGGCGGCCGAGCCCCTGCTTGCTGCCCGCCGCCCGCAACCCCATGCCCCGACCGACGAACTCCATCAGGAGCATCGGGACGAACTGGCCGAAGAACCGAGTGACCGCGACGTAATAGAAGTAGGACCCGTACGGAAGCCTGGTGTCGGTCATCTGCTCGTTGAGCAGGCGCCACCGCGCCGCCGTAAAGGCCGTGGCCAGCGTCGTGCCGAGAAAGCCAAGCCCAAAGTACGCGGGGCGAAACTCAAGCTGGCTGCGCACCTCTCCCCAGTCGGGCCCGAGAAAGTACAGCAACCCTGCGAGCAACAACCCGCCCAGCGCGAGTCGGACGACGGCCTTGAGAACGCGCCGAGCCGGGGGGTGCGCCGGGGCTACCGGAGCTTCGCGAGCACCATCGTCCACGGGAACACAACCGGCGTTTCGAGGACCTCGAAGCGCGACCCGATAAACTCGAGAAAGCTGCGCCGGCCCCAATGGTTGACGTGCTCAGGGTCGTTGCCCCAAGCCATGAGGTGTTTGCCACGCAGAAAGTTGAGCCCGCGGAAGAACGGCTCCCACGGGACCGAAAGCAAGAGCGGACCCTTCGTCAGCCCTTCGAGCACCGGGAGCATCTGCGCCGGGTTGGGGATGTGCTCGAGAACCTCGAGCATCACGACCAGATCGTAGGACTCCCCCGAGGCGCTCAGGTCTCGCGCATCTTCCACGGTGACCGTCGCCCGATCGCCCAGCCGAGCCTTCGCATCCGCGACCGCTCCTTGCGAGATGTCGATCCCCTTGAGCTCGAGCGACGGCCGGGCCTCCGCGAGCACCTCGAGCATGTATCCCTCGCCGCAGCCGACCTCGAGCACCGTCTTGGGCGCGACCTTGTCGACGAGTTGAACTGCGGCCTGCTTGAAGCGGTTCAGGAGCGCGCGTTGCGCTGGGTTCGTGGATTCGTGCTTCTGCTTGTTGCCGTAGTTCGACATGGTGAGGATCGCCGCCAGGGGCGTCGGCGGCGAAGGATAGCCGAAGCGGGAGGCCGGTAGTATAGTCCGCCCCCGAGTTTCCAGATGGCAAACAAGGCGGTCTCCGAGGGCTTAGAGCCCAGTTCCTGGCTGGATCGACTGGTCACCAACGCGATGTCGTGGTTCGCGCTCACGGTCGCGATCGTGCTCGTACCAGGACTGACGTACTGGCAAGTCTCCAACGTTCACGAGATCGACTACGTGAACGACAACCAGCTCGACGCGGACCTCCGCTTCGACGTGGTCGAGGCGATGGGGCTCTCGGCCATCCTCGGCCTGCTCGCCTACGGCTGCGTCTACCTCTACTTCAGACGCGCCGGCATCCAGGCCACCCTTCAGGAGGTCTTCCGCGGACTCAATCGCTACACGTTCGTGCTCCTGGCGGTTCCGCTGCTCACCGCCGCGATGAGCCGCGGCATCGAGGTCTCGCATCCGTTGTTCACGTTGACGCTCCTGGTGGCGGCGACCGTGATCATCACCCTGTTCTTGCACCGCCTGCGGGCACATCAGGCTCCGCTCGAGAACGGCGAGCCCAAGCTGGTACACTGGGCTTTCGTCGTCGGAGCGTTCGCGTTCTACGCCGGGATGATGTCGTATCTGGCGGTGCTCGATCACCGCAACATCGGCACGCACATCTTCGATCTTGGCATCTACGACAACATCTTCTGGAACACCGCGTTCGACGATTTCCTGGGCTGCTCCTACTGCAAGATGGAGAAGCACGTCAGCGCGCACTTCGACCCGATCATCTGGATCTTCTCGTGGGTCTACCGGCTGCGACCGCAAGCCGAGACGCTGCTGCTCATCCAGTCGTTCTGGCTCGCGACCACTGTTTTCCCGGTCTTCCTCATCGCCCAGCGCACGCTCAAGCAGCCACGGCTCGCGGCGCTGATGGCCTGGGCGGTCACGTTCTACCCGGCGCTGCACGGCGTCAACATGTTCGACTTCCACTCGCTGACGATGGCCGTACCGACCATCGTGTGGGTCATCTACTTCATCGACACGAAGTCCAAGGTCCGCTTGTGGCTGATGCTGGGGCTGCTTCTCGCCACCCGCGAAGACATGTCGCTACTGGCGTGTTTCTTGGGGGCGTACGCGGTGCTGCGACGCCGCTACGTGACCGGGGTCGCGATGGTGCTGGTCTCCATGTCGTACCTGGCGTTCGTCAAGCTGATGATCATGCCCGACCCGGGCTTGCTCATGTCCGAGAAGGACACGTACGGCTACGCGTACTTCTTCAAGGAGATGATCCCCCACCAGGACGAGGGCGTCGCGGGCTTCGTGGTCTCGTTGACCACCAACCCGACCTACGCGATGCAGATCGTCACCAACGAGGACAGGGTCTTCTTCTTCCTGCTCTTGTTCCAGCCGCTGCTCTTCCTGCCCCTGCTGGCGGGAAAGAAGCGGTTCGTGATGCTCTATGGCTTCCTCTTCCTAGGGCTCGCGACCCGGCACTACGTCTACAACCTGCATTTTCAGTACTCGTCGGTGCTGTTCCCGATCCTGCTTGCCTCCACCCCCGCTGGAGCGCTCTCGGTCGCCAGGAGCGGGCTCCCCAGACTCGTCGGGCTCGATCGTCGACGGGTCCCGCATGTCTTGATGACCGCGGTGCTGGTGTCGACAGCCTTGGTCAGCGTGAAGTACGGCGCGATGGTCCCCAATGACCACTTCCGGGCCGGCTGGAACCGGCTGTCCCGCAAGCTCGACACAGAGAGGTACGACTACCTCCAAGAGTTGATCGCGGAGATCCCAGGTGACGCCGTCGTCTGCGCAACCTCAAGCCTCGGTCCTCACGTGTCCGCTCGGGACACCAGCCGCAAGTGGCCAGCGTGCAGAGAGTCCACGTACGCCCTCTTGCTGACCGGCAGCTTCAAGAAGAAGGACAAGAACCGGATCAAACGCCAGCTACGCCAGGGACGGCTGACGCTGGTCCAAGAGGGGCACGGCATCAGCCTGTACGAGCGTGATCCCGATCTTGGCTCTCGGAGCCCCGCCACGGCCAAGCCGAGCACGCCGGGTAAAAGACCCAAGGGTCTCGATGGCTCTGACGCGCCGGGCGACGAGGAGCGCGAGGGCGCCGAGACCGGTGATCTCGAGGCCGAGAACCCGCACCACCTCTCGCCCGAGGAGAACGACGCCCGAGAGCGCGAAGAAGAGGACCAAGACCAAGAAGGGGAGTAGGGAACCGAGGCGGCCTCGCCGGGCAGAAGGGCTCGACTACTGGGTGTAGCCCAGGCCCTGCATCGCCTCAATCTCGCCCGCGGAGCGCTCCCGAGCGACGAACGAGGTCATCGTGGTCTCGTACTCGTCGAACATCTTCTTCATCCGCTTGAAGTCCTTGGGCCGCAGCGCCGACACGTCGGTCGCCTCCATCGGGTCCGCCTTCAAGTCGTAGAGCGCGTAGCGGTACTCGCCTGTGATCTCAGGGTAGGCGACGAGCTTGTACTCGGCAGTCCGAACGGCGCGAGCCCGGGTGGACTCCGGAGACCAGTGGTCGCGTGCCGCCAACAGCTCTTCACGAGCCGCATCGGGGATCGTGGCCAGCGGCTCGATGAGCTTCGGGTCCTTCGACCGATCGAAGAACACGATCTCCGGCTCGGACCCTTCGGCCGCGATCGACGTCCCACCGACACTCGGCGCGTGCTCCTCGTCATCGGAGTCGTCGGTGCCCTCATCATCGTGCTCTTCGTGCGCTTCCTGCGGCACGCGCACCGTGGGCCGTGCCCGGCTGGCGACGCCGCGCTGCTCCGGCTCGAAGCACATCGAGTACCGAGGACCGTTGTAGCAGTAGCGTGAGCGGTCCCGGCCCGAGACCAGGAAGTTGACGTTGTCGACGTTGAGCGCGCCCCCGGCTTCGGCAAGCGCCGCCGATCGCACCCGCTCGGGATACTCGAGCGCGGAGTTCCACCGCCACTGCAGCGACTGCCCCTCCATGTCTTGGGGCCAGTCTTCTGCGGCAATGCCGACAAGCTCCAGCAACGTCGGCATGACGTCCTCGATGATCGCAACCCCACCGTCGTACCGGCCGCTGGGGATCGTGGGGCCGGCCATGATCAGCGGGACGCGAAGGGAGCCGTCCGCCAAACTGGGGCCGTGGGCGAAGTACATACCGTCCTCGCCCATGTTCTCCCCGTGGTCCGCGGTCAGCACGACCAACGAATCGTCCCACCGTCCGAGCTCCTGAAGCCCCTCGATCAGGCGCCCGATCTCTTGATCGACGAATCCGATCTCGGCGTCGTAGAGACCGGAGCATTCCTCGAGGATGTCGGCCGCAATCCCGTTGGCGTTGCTGATCAGGTTGCCCAGCGAGAGCTCGCCGGCCTTGATCTTTGCCTGCATCGCCCGGCACCGAGCCCCCTTGGGCTGGTCTGGGTACCGGGTCTTCGAAGGGTTGTAGCGCCAGTGCGGGTCGACGTAGTGCACCCACAAGAAGACCGGCGCATCCGCGTCCACCTTCCCGAGCATCGCCAGCGCCTCATCGGTCATGACGTCCGCGTCATCTCGCCTGCGTTTGCGCTTGATCACCGCATAGTCGAGGAACTTGTCGAACCCGGTCGCGAGCCCCTGCTTCGCACCCGCTGCCGAGTTCGCGCTCAGCCCCAAGGTTACGTAGCCCTGGTTCGACAGCACCTCCGCGAGCAGGCTGCCCTTGTCGACATCGATCCGCTGCCAAACCTCGCGCGAGCCGTGATCCTCTGGAGACAACCCGGTGAGAAGGGACGCCAACCCCGGCGTCGTGCGCGGAAGCGGTACCGTCGCGTTGGCGAAGATGACCCCGGCGTCGCCCAGCGCATCGATGTTGGGGGTCCGCGCCGATGCGTAGCCGTAGACCCCGAGGCGATCTGCGCGGAGGGTATCGATCGTGATCAAGATGATGTCCGGCTTGTCCGGCATCTCGTCGGAGAACGCAGGTTCAGGGTGCTCAACAACCTCCCCGACGTGGTCGTCTCCCTCCGCGCGCGCGGTGTAGACCACGAAACTGAGGACCGCTGCACCAAGCACGATCTGGGAGACGGACCGGGCGGTGCCGCGCGAAGCCATCGGCGGAAGCTAGCCGATTCCCGAGGCGGTGACAACGCGACCTGTCCGCGTTCGCGCGCACCGCTACCCCTGCCTCGACGATCGATGTACCGTAAGGCGGAGAGCCTCACAAGGGCTCTTCCCTTGTCCTGGAGCACGACGACATGACCTTGATCTCACGGCATTCGACCGTCCGCCTCGCGCCCTTCGCGGCTGCCCTCTTCCTTTTCGCCGCCTGCGGCGGCGATGACGGTGCCCCCGAGCTTGTCGACGACGATGGAAACGCCAGCACCGGCTCCCCCACCAGCGGCGTCGCCACCACGACCACCGACCCCACGTCCGAAGACGAGTCCAGCTCCGGATTCGTACCGCTGTGCCAGCCCGGCGAGCTCCGCTGCGCAGGCGACGACGGTGCCATCGAGATCTGCGCCGCCACCGGTCTCGAGTGGGTGGTCGACGTCACGTGCGGCACCGCCTCACAGTGCCAGCCCTGCGACGAGGGCGACGAAGACTGCACCGTCCCCACCTGCATCGGCCCCTGCCAGCTCACGGAGAACGACCCCTCCTCTGCAGGCTGCGCGTTCGTCGTGAACCGATCTTTGCATCCCTTCCAAGAGTTTGCCGACGGGCTGGTGATCACCAACCCGAATGAAGAGCTTTCGGCGGCGGTCCAGGTTTTCGAGGTGCCCGAGGGTCTCCTCGAAGAGCAGTTTTTCGAGCAATTCGACCTGGGGCCCGGGGAGAGCAAGACGATCGAACTCCTCACCGACTTCGTGCCGGGTACCAGCACCAACCTCCGCACCGGGGGCATATTTCGGGTCTATAGCGACGTTCCGGTCATTGGCTACCAGCACGCCCCGCTCCGCTCGAACCGCGGCAATGAGTCGGCGCTGCTGCTGCCCGACCGCGTCCTCGGCGACACCTACGTCGCGGTCTCCTACACAAGCCTCGACACGTTCATCCGCGGCGCGAGCTACTTCGAACTCGTCGCACTCGAAGACGACACAACCGTTACGTGGACACCGCCCGTCGATACGGCCGGAAACGGACTTCCCATCGACCCCGTCGCCGCGGGAGAGGAAGGAAGGATCGTGCTCAACCGCTATGAGACGATGCGGATCGTTCCGTCCCAACTAGGGCTCCCGAAAGACGATCCCGCTGCCTTCGAAGCGCTCGACATTTCAGGCACCGTCATCCACTCGGACAACCCGATCTGGGTTAGCGGTGGGAATAGGTTCTCTCGAGTCCCGCTCGGAGAGCCGGGTCAAGGAGGCACAGGCGACCAACTGCTTGAGGTTTTGTTCCCTCTTCAGCACTGGGGCCGCAGATACGTGCTTCCGGCTGCCGTTCCGCGGCCTTGGGAGTTCGCCCCGCCGGCCGCGGTCCCAGAGTGGTCCGAGTTCGTCGAGGAGAACCACTACCGAATCTACGCAGGTTCGGCTGGCGTGACCATCACGTCTGACCCACCGAACCCGCAGTTCCCAGTCACGCTGGATGCGGTGGGCGACTTCGTCGATGTCGTCACAGAGGCAGGCACGAACCTCACAGTCGACGCCAACGCCCCTTACCTCCCCGTCCAGTACCTCCGGTCGCGACTCTTCAACTTTCAAGGAGTCAACGGACCCCCGCAAACCGGGTATGGCGACTCGGCGATGGTGCAGCTCGTCCCAACAGAGCAATACCTGTCCCGCTACGTCCTCTCGACCGGCGTCGACTTTTACTACAACCACGTCCAGATCATTCGAGACACTTCCGAGGAGGAAGTGCGGCTGGTGTCTACATCCGGCAACATCATCCGAGTCTGCAACCAAGCCGGACTGCGACGCTCAGTTCCAGAGCGCCGGATCCGGCTCAGAGGTTGCCGTTGTTGCGATTGCAGAGGGCACGTACGTGGCCGAGAGCGCAACGCCATTCGGTGTCATTCAGTCTGGCTCCGCGCGAGGCGTCGGAAACGACCCGAGAACAGGGGAGCCCCTCGACACGGAGTGTGCGGATGCCACCATATGACCCACGTGCTTTGCGACCTACGCCTACCCCGGCGGGATGAAAGCGGAGTAGATCTTCATTCCGTAGCAGCCTGTTGAAAAAGCCGCGATTCGGAATGGAGGAGATCGCGAGTCGCGGCGAGGTTCGCTAGGATCTCAGAGATGGCGATGGGCGAGAAGGGGTCGGAGCAAGGGGAGCTGTTCGTGCCGCACGAGTCGGTGCGGCACGCGGCCGGGCACCCCTTCTACCAGGCGCTGGAGAAGATCCTGCGCGAGGCGAACTTCGATCGGCGTGTCGAGGCGATGTGCAGGAAGTTCTACGCGGAGAAGCAGGGGCGACCGAGCATTCCGCCCGGCGTGTACTTCCGGTGTTTGATGATCGGCTTCTTCGAGGGCATCGACAGCGAGCGCGGGATCGCGTGGCGCGTCGCGGATTCGCTGAGCTTGCGAAGCTTCCTGGGGATCGCGCTGGGCAAGTCGACGCCAGATCACTCGAGCTTCTCCAACATCCGGCGTCGACTCGACGTTGAGACGCACCAAGAAGTCTTCACGATGATCCTGGGCAAGCTCGCTGAGCACGGTCTCGTCAAAGGGAGGTCGCTCGGGGTCGATGCGACGACCCTTGAAGCGAACGCGGCGCTTCGTTCGTTGGTGCGGCGCGAGGACGGGCAGTCGTACGAGGACTTCCTGCTTGAGTTGGCCAACAAGTCCGGGATCGAAACGCCGACGCGCGCGCAGCTTGCAAAACTGGACCGTAAGAGGCCGAAGAAGGGCTCCAACAAGGATTGGGTGAACCCGTACGAGCCGGACGCCGAGATCATGAAGATGAAGAAAGGCGGCACCCGAATGGCCCATAAGCACGAGCACGCCGTCGATCTGGAGACGGGAGCGATCCTTGGGTCGTCGCTGAACGGAGGCGCGCGCGGGGACACGAAGACGATGGAGGAGACGCTCGCGGACGCCGACGAGAACGTGCAGAGAGTCCGAAGCGAGGCCGACGAAAAGACGTCGAAGCGAGTCAGCGAGACTTTCAAAGAAGTGACCGCGGACAAGGGCTACCACTCGAACGAGATGTTGATGCGCCTCGAGGAAGCCGAGATTCGAAGCTACATCTCGGAACCGAATCGAGGGCGCAGGCGCTGGAAGAACAAGGAGGCCGAACGCGATGCGGTCCACCGGAATCGGAAGCGGGTGAAGCGGTGGATTTCAAGAAAGTTGCCGCATGAAGTCGTTTCACGCCGCGGCGCTGTTGGCCTCGGCGTCCTGCCCTGCTGAGGGCATGTGTGTTGGGTTGAGGCGGACGGTCGCGTGGCGATCCCAGCGACGAGTGTAGCCGGTCCAGCGCTCGGGATGGCGGGCCTTGGCGGCGGCGTAAACGTGCTCACGATGCTCGAGGAGCGCTTCGTGAACGCCGGTGTGACGTTGTCCCGGCGTCACGAAGGAGATGCCGCTGTGGCGATGCTCTTCGTTGTACCAGGCGACGAACTCCGCGACCCAAGTCGACGCGGCCTCGAGGCTTTCAAAGGGCTTGTCGGGGAAGCTGGGGTGTCCCTTCACGGTGCGGAAGGTCGATTCGACGAACGGGTTGTCGTTGCTCACGCTCGGCCGCGACAGCGAGCGCGTGACGCCGAGCGACTCGAGGGTCGCGACCATCGTGGCGCCCTTCATCGGCCCACCGTTGTCCGAGTGCAGGACCAGCTTCTTCGGGTCGGCGCCTTCCGCTTCGCAGATCTCGACGAAGGCCTTGGCGGAGAGCTCGTTGTCCTCACGATCGTGCACCCGCCAGCCGACAATCTTCCGGCTCCAGACGTCGAGGAAGAGGTACAGATAGAAGAACGCGCCGCGGGTCGGCGCGCGCAGGTACGTTATGTCCCAACACCACACCTGGTTGGGTCCGGTCGCGCAGTGCTCCCGAGGCTTCGTGTTCTTCGCTTGTCGATGTCGCCCGCGGTGGGCGTTCAGCGAGTGCTGCTTCAGCAAACGGTGGATCGTCGACTCCGACGCGACGTAGATGCCCATGTCGGCGAGCCGCGGCACGAGCTGGGACGGCGGCAGGTCGCGGAATTCGGCGGACGTCACCAACTCGAGGATCTGCGCCCGCTCGACATCGCTGAGCTTGTTCGCCGGCGTGGTCTTCGGGCCTCGACGCCCATCCTCGCCGCCCTCGAGCCCGTGTTTGAGCCAACGTTGGATAGTCCGTACGTCGATCTCGATGATCTCGCAACACGGACCCAGGCGCGCTCCTGCAGCGCGAGCCTCACGGACCAGCTCGAGGATCATCTTTCGTTCCTCGGGTTCGTGTCGTCGCCCTCGTCCTCGAACAACGCATTGAATTTTTTTTTGAGCACCAGCAGCGCGGTGGTCTCCGCGAGCGCCTTGTCCTTGCGCAGGACCTCGCGTTCGAGCCTCCGAATCTCGCGCTGCTCGTTGCTGCGCTTGCCCTTCGCCGCGGCACCACCCAGCGCAGCTAGGCGGCCTTGTGCACCTCGGCGCGCCACGGTCGAGTTGGGTGGCGTGCAGGCCGTGACGACGCACGTACACGCCGAGCTCGGCTTCGTCGCTCACCGGTCTCCTTCACCGCCGAATTTCTCCTCGGCGTCCAGTCTGAGCGCGCTTGCCCGGTTCTTCTCGCGGGGCGGGTTTGTCTTCGACGGCCACGTAGAGCACGCTACTTGCGTCTCGCTTCCACCGCGACAAGGTGCCTTGCGAAACCCCAGTTTCATCCGCCAACGCTGTCGCCGTGACCGCTCCGCGGCCCGTCATTTTTCTGATCATGCTCGCCTTGAAGGCGACGGAATACGCCATGGTTTTTGTCTCATTTCGCGCCCCGACTGCCGTAGGCTCCGGCTTCTACGCCGTCGCCCGGTTCATGCGGCAACTACCCTGACAGAGGGGGGAAGCGGACGAAGGGCAAGAGGCTACTGCGCAAGCGAGGACAGTTGCTCGAACGACCGATGGAGCATCTGTTCAACAGTGGAGGGATGAGACGCATTCACTTGCGTCGCCACGAGAACATTCAGAAGCGGCTTCTGATCCACATGGCCGCGTTCAATCTTAGTGTGCTGATGCGCAGCTTCTTCGGAGTCGGGAAACCCAAGCGGCTCCAGGGGAGGTCAGGCCTCTCCGCGGCAATACTGGCCGCTCTCTGCCAGCGTGCGCGCTCCTACAGCGCATGTTCGCTCGGACGGTTGCGGTCGCAGGCACCGCGAGCCTCGATCTTCCGCTTCCGCGATCTGAGCCCGCCTTCGGCCGCTTTCGGATCCAGGGGGGCATTTTCAACAGGCTGCTAGGCCGCAGGCTTCCCCGGATTGCTCGCCCCGGGATCGACAGTCCTCGGGCTGGTCGGTTCGCGGCCACTCCTCTGGAAGCGAGGCAGCTTCCACCGGAGCTGCTGACGGTCGCGCTTGTCTTCGCGGGCTTCATGTTCTTCGCGATGCGTTCGCGCATCAACATGGGCATCCGACACGGGTTACCGCTGGTGGCGCATGGTCATGTGGGCCGCGGCCGGCTTCGACTGTGCGATGGAACGCTGGAAGTCGAAGGTCGACCCTTAAAGCGGCGTCGTTCGGGTGCGCGGTCAGCGACAACTAAAACTGCCGGTTTGGGCGAGTCGAGCGCGCATGTGACGCTGGAGGTGGAGAGCCTCGATTTTGGTCACAGATGCACAAGTTCGGCTGCTGAGGCGGAAAATGAACGAAGGAAACACACAGGCGGCGAATCAGCAGCGCGGCGTTCGGTCGGCGCGAGAATGGAAAGCGGGGTCCTTGCCCTCGGAGACGACGGAGCCACGAAGTTGGCGAACGCGGCCGGACCCGTTCGAGGGGGTCTGGCGCTCGAGAATCGAGCCACTACTGGAACGCGATCACAAGGGGAAGCTCGAGGCGAAAACGCTGCTGGAGGTCCTGGTCGCGGAGGACCCGAAGCGGTTCTCGATGGGACAGCTGCGCACGATGCAACGGCGCCTTCGAGACTGGCGCGCGCTCAAAGGACCGACCAAGGAGGTGTTCTTCCCGCAGGTCCATTCCCCGGGCGAACAGGGCGCACTGGACTTCACATGCTGCAACGAACTCGATGTCACGGTGGCCGCTCAGCCACTGCGGCACCTGCTCTTCGAGTTCGTCCTCGTGTACAGCAAGTGGACGTGGGCATGCGTGGCATTCTCGGAAACGTTCGAGGCTCTCGTTGATGGCCTTCAACGAGCACTGTGGGCGCCGGCGGCGTACCGAGCGAGCTCCTGACGGACAACCGTCGGCCGCGACCACGAACTCAAAGGCGGCGGTGGTCGGGCGCTGACGAGGGGCTTCGCCGACGTCTGTGAACACCTCGGCCTCGAGCGAGTCCGACAGATCAACCCGGGCAAGTCCAACGAGGACGGCGCGGTCGAGGTCCGCCATGCCGAACGAAGAAGCTGCTCGAGCAAGCGCTCGTACTCCGAGGAAGTCGCGACTTTGACACCGTCGAGGACTACGAACGGTTCGTCCAAGACACGCTCGACCGTACGCACAACCGTCATCTCGCCGCCCGTCTCGACGAAGAACGTTCGCTCCTCTCCAAACTCCCCGCTCGGAGGTTGCCGGCCTACACGTCCTCGACCCCGAAGGTGCGAAAGTGGAGCACGATTCAGGTGCGCGCACGCATCTACTCGGTTCCCTCGCGGCTGATCGGGCACGAGGTTGAAGCGCGCCTGTTCCCGAACACCGTCGAGGTTTGGTATCGGTCGGAGCGGGTCGAAATCTTCCCCCGCCTGCGCGGCGAGGGGGCGCACCGCATCGACTATCGGCACGTCATCGGGTCGTTGGTCCGCAAACCTGGTGCTTTCGCGAACTACCGATTCCGCGAAGACCTGTTTCCAACGCTGGCGTTTCGGCGCGCCTACGATGCGTTGACCGCGACGCATGGAGCACGCGCGGACGTCGAGTACGTGCGGATCCTGAAGCTGGCTGCGGACACCATGGAGCCGGATGTCCATGCCGCCCTGGTGGCGTTGCTCGGCAACAACGAACCCTTCGCCTACGTCGACGTTGAGGCAAGTGTGCGGCCGCTTGAGCCCGAGATCCCGAACATCTCGATCCCAGCCCCCGACCTGGGCGACTACGACGAGCTGATCGGCGGTGCGCTGTGAACACCTCGGACACAGCCGCCACCATCGAGAGCAGGATGGTCACCCATCTGCTCGCGTTCAAGCTCACCGTGGTCGCCCAGGAACTCGTCAGCCGCCTCGTCCAGGCGGACCAGAGCGCCGCGCTTGCGACGATCCTGGAAGTGCTGGAGCTCGAGAGCGAGGCCCGGCACGAGCGACGTGTCACGCGACTGCGACGGGCCTCGCGACTCCCAACTGCGAAGACGTTCGAGACCTTCGACGAGAAGCGGCTCTCGGCGCCGTCGTGCACAAGCTCGAAGAGCTCAAGCTTGGAGGCTTCGTCGACAACGCCGTCAACATCCTGGCCTTCGGACTGCCAGGGGTCGGCAAGAGTCACGCGCTCGCGGCTCTGGGACACTCGCTCGTTCAGCAGGGTCGCTCCGTCCTGTGGACGCCGACGTACACGATCGTTCAGGAACTGCTGGCGGCCAAGCGCGACCTCGACTTGCCCCGAAAACTGCGCAAGCTCGACCAGTTCGACCTCGTCATCCTCGACGACATCGGCTACGTCGACCAGTCCGCCGAAGAAGCCGAGGTGCTGTTCACGCTCCTCGCCGAGCGCTACGAGAGGCGATCGACCGCGATCACCAGCAACCTCGTGTTCAGCGACTGGGATCGCATCTTCAAGAACAAGATGGCGACCTCCGCAGCCATCGACCGGCTGGTTCACCACTCCGTCGTCCTCGAATTCGCCGTGCCCAGCTATCGCACGGCGATAGCCAAGGGCAAGTCCCGGACCAGCAAGAACAGCTGAGCCTCATCCAGAGTACGTGACCGGTGCTGAACGACAACTACCCCCTCGACGGTCGCTCGTGGGTGTCACCACCAAGACCCGGACCGGCAAAAATAGTTGTCGCGATGCGGCAAGAATAGTTGACGTCGATCAGACGGGAGCGATCCTTGGGTCGTCGCTGAACGGAGGCGCGCGCGGGGACACGAAGACGATGGAGGAGACGCTCGCGGACGCCGACGAGAACGTGCAGAGAGTCCGAAGCGAGGCCGACGAAAAGACGTCGAAGCGAGTCAGCGAGACTTTCAAAGAAGTGACCGCGGACAAGGGCTACCACTCGAACGAGATGTTGATGCGCCTCGAGGAAGCCGAGATTCGAAGCTACATCTCGGAACCGAATCGAGGGCGCAGGCGCTGGAAGAACAAGGAGGCCGAACGCGATGCGGTCCACCGGAATCGGAAGCGGGTGAAGCGGACGAAGGGCAAGAGGCTACTGCGCAAGCGAGGAGAGTTGCTCGAACGACCGATGGAGCATCTGTTCAACAGTGGAGGGATGAGACGCATTCACTTGCGTCGCCACGAGAACATTCAGAAGCGGCTTCTGATCCACATGGCCGCGTTCAATCTTAGTGTGCTGATGCGCAGCTTCTTCGGAGTCGGGAAACCCAAGCGGCTCCAGGGGAGGTCGGGCCTCTCCGCGGCAATACTGGCCGCTCTCTTCCAGCTGTGCGCGCTCCTGCAGCGCATGTTCGCTCGGACGGTTGCCGCCATCGCAGGCACCGCCGAGCCTCGATCTTCCGCTTCCGCGATCTGAGCCCGCCGTCGGCCGCTTCCTGAGCCGAACCGGGGCTTTTTCAACAGGCTGCTAGCGGCGTCGCCTCCGCTTGTTCTTTCTGCGTTTCGGCCTCTTCGTGACGCGGAAGACGAGGTGGCGTCCGCTCTGTGAGCGGTACTCGAGAACAACGCGGTACGGGGCTAGCGCCTCGCTGCTGACGTACCGCTTGAGGAGTCCCAGCATCTCTGTGCGGCTGGGGTCCTCGCCCAAGCGCGCTCCATCAAGGTTAAAGGACACGATACGGTCATAGCCCCGGGAGACGGCGAGCTTGAACAACTCATCCAGGCCTTCCTTGCGCGCTTCTGCGGCCTCGGCGTCAACGACGAGACCATACCCGTTCATCGTGGGAAACTCGGTCGCCGAGGCAAACACCGCATCGTAGAATTCAAGGACCTTGGGGGGCTTGTCGGCGTAAAAAGCTCGGATCTTTGGCCCCTCATCCACATAGAAGTCGACGAGGTCGTCGTTGAAGCGCGAGCGGTAGTGGCCCCAACGGAAGAAGGCGAGTATCACCACCGAGGACAGGACGAGAGCCGTGGCGGTACGGCGACGGGTTGATGTGAGGCGCTCCTCCACGCGCATGCGCCCAGCCACACGGAGCGCGAAAACAGAGCAAAGGACGACCGACACCGGGAAGTACCAGTGTCCCTGGAAGTCGGAGCGGACGAACCCAAAATTGTAGACGGAGATCGCGAGCACGCCAGGGACCGCCGCGACGAGGACCCTATCCAGCGCGTTTGCCCCATCGCGAAAACCAAGCTTGGGCCGCACCTTCACCGTCAAGAACAAGTACACGCCCGCGATGACGACGGGCAAGATCTCCTGCGCTAGGCGCCAAGCGTCGTGCACCCATGTCGAGCGCCTGCCGCTCAACAGAACCCGGAGGTCCTGCCAGTTGTCCGTGGTGATGTGGGGAAACGTGCTCTTGACCGATCCGCTAACGGGCACAGCCGCGCCGTGATTGATCAGGTTGAAGACAACGTAGGCCACGAGAAACGCAAACACCACGGCCCAGAGCTGAACCACCGTCCGCCAGGCCTGCCTGTCACCGAAACGCCCAAGCACCAAGGCCAGCGGCAGGCTGACCGAGAAAATGCGTGATCGAGGCGCGAGAGCGCGAGCAGGCCCAGCAGCGCCCCGCAGCCTAAGATCTGGTTGCGCCTGGTCTCTGCTTGCACGAGCCGCACCGTCAACAGCACCGAGGCAAAGAAAGCCACGAGCACGAGCCCCGTCTCCATTCCGTTCACGTAGCGCCAAAGCGTGCCGACGACCGCCCGCTCGCCGCCTTCGACTTGCAGTCGGCTGAAGTCGTGTGAAGGCTGGTAGATGGGGCTCGTAAGCAGCGCGAACAGGCCCGGGACCGTCCACGGCAGCAAGAGCGGGACCTTCCCCTCCGCAGCCTTGAACGTGCGCGCGAGGAGGACGAGTGCGCCGGCCACGAGGCCCAACGTCAGCAGAAGCGCTCCCGTAAAAAACGAGAGCTTTGAAACCCCAAGGGCGCGACACAGCCACGCGAAGGCGATCAGCGTGTACTGCCAGACGGGGTGGAACCCGTTGGTGGGATACTCCTGATCGAAGGTGGGGAAACCGACATCCAGGTAGTTCCGTGCGATCGTCTCGTAATAGAAAAAGTCGATCGCCAGGTAGCCGAACACCCGTTTCTGCCCGCCCAGAACCAGATCCGCAAGCACTGGAACAATGAGAAGCCCGACTGTGGCAAGCACGAGAGTCCGGTCCCGAGACCACATGCCCGGGAGTCTCCCACAGCGTCCGAGTGAAATACAGGTCATCAGGTCACGAGCCTGGGTTGTGCGCGATGGTCTCCCCGCGAACGAAGCCGCCTCGTGCCGGTCTGCTGCCCCGTGTGTGAGAGTTCACGGAACCCCGCCGCATTCTGCGGTCACAATAGCGTCGCGACCAGCCGTGCAGGTCGGGAGGGTTCGGTCTGAACTCTGCACGGGCACTCACTCGCCCCCACAGTCACAGATCGACATGGCGAACTACAAAGGCGCGCTCCAAGGGATCGGGGAAGCGGGGTTGCTCGTAGCAGGACAACCCGTAGCCGGGGTGGTCAGGCTCGGGAAGAAGCCCGGCCCACGCGGCACCCCGCCCGCAGACGGAGGGACGCATGCCGCTTCATCGTAGGCTTGCGTTCTACCTCGCGTGCGCCGCGGTCCTCGGTCTGAGTGCCTGGCTGCGTACGCCGGGGTTCGTCCAGGGTGGCTTTGCCAACCACGATGTGGGCGGCATTCTCTACAACGGGATGCTGCTTGCGGCGGGCAAGCTGCCCTACGTCGACAGTGTGGAGTTCAAGGCGCCGGGGACTTTCTACCTGGCGTGGCTGCTGGCGGATGGCGGGCGGGACATTGCTTCGTTTCAGATCTGGGGCAACCTCGCGGCGCTGGGGAGTCTGGCGGCGGTGATGTTCGGGGCGCGCCACCTGTGGGGTCGGGCGCAAGGCGTCGTCGCAGGGCTGGTCTACGGCGCGCACGATCTGGTCCTCGACACGATGGACGCGAACTACGTGACCTGGGCTCAGCTGCCCTCGGTCGCGTCGGTGGTGGTCGCGTTGGTGGCGTTCCGCAGCAAACGGCCGCCGCTGTGGTCGTTTGTCCTGGCCGGGGCGCTCGGGTGCATCGCGACGCTCTGCAAACGCCCCGCCGGCGTCGCGCTGATCGTGGTGGTGGCGGTGGCCGTGCTCTCGGGGCTGCAGGCAGGAGGCCCGTGGCAACGCACGGTTGCGATCAAGCGGGTCGCAGCAGTGTTCGGCGGTGTCCTCCTGGCCGCGGCTCCGATCTCGCTGCACTACCTCGCCGCCGGAGAGTTCGGCGCGCTGTGGCGGGGCTTCGTACTCAACGAATGGGGATGGCGCTACGTCGCCCAGGGCTCCCCCATCGGGCTCGCCGAGGCCCCCGGGGAGGCCGTCTTCGCGTCCGCGAACTTCCTCGCACTGCCCTTGGCTCTCTCGGCATTCTCGCTGGGAGGCCTCGCAAGTCGCCGCGACCGTCCGCTGATCGTGTTGCTGTTGCTGTGGTCCGCGCTCGCGCTCGGGTCTGCGGCGCTCGGTTTTCGCTTCTACAAGGGCTATCACCTGGCAGCGGCGGCGCCGCTCAGCATCCTCGCGGCATCGAGTGCGGGGCTGTTGGGGCAACGCAGTCTGAAACGGTGGTCAACGCGGGCGGTGGCATTGCTGCCGGCGCTGCTCCTGCTCGGTCGCCAAGGGCTGCTCATCGACGCGGAGCGAACCAACCGCATGTACGCGCACGATCTGGGTGGGCGCGCCATCGCGAAGCGCGTTCGCGAAATGACGCAGCCCGGCGACACACTCTGGGTCTGGGGTTGGCACCTGTGGGACGTGTACGCCTTCACAGGGCACCTGTGCTCGATCCGGTTCTACAAGACGATGGAGCTGACCACGACGGCCAACGACTCGACGTGGAGACACCCTCGCAGCCCGCTCCACTTCCGCGACGACCTGGCGGCCAAAGCCCTCATCGAAGAACTCCACGCATCCCCGCCGGAGGTCATCGTGCTGGGCTCTGCGGTCCCGATCCAAGAGTTCGCCGAGCTGCGAGGCTTCCTCCAAGCCAACTACCGGCGCGACCGCAAGGTCCGCCTGAATCGGGTGCAGTTCTGGCAGCTGCGCCACGACGCGCGCAAGTGAGTGAGTGAGCGCCCGGCTCAGGCCTCTTGCTTCAAGCCGATGGGACAGGCGACACCGGTCCCACCGAGTCCGCAATAACCGCCAGGGTTCTTGCCCAGGTACTGCTGGTGGTCGGGCTCGGCGTAGAAGAACGGTCCAGCGGGAGCCACCTCGGTCGTGATCGCCCGATGCCCGGCTCGGTCCAACTCCGCCTGGTACATCGATCGCGACTGCGCCACGACCTCGGCCTGCGCGTCGCCTTCGGTGAAGATCGCAGAGCGGTACTGGGTCCCGACGTCGTTCCCTTGCTGCATGCCCTGGGTCGGATCGTGCCCTTCCCAAAACACGCGCAGCAGTTCCTCGAGGGGGACCTCGGCGGGGCGGAACGCGACCAACACCACCTCGGTGTGTCCCGTCCTGCCGGAGCAAACCTCGCGATACGTCGGGTTGGGCGTGAAGCCGCCCGCGTAGCCGACCGCCGTCGAATACACCCCGTCGGTCTGCCAAAACTTCCGCTCTGCGCCCCAGAAGCACCCCATCCCGACAACCAGCGTGCTCACGCCCTCTGGAAACGGTGCGCGGATCCGGTTGCCGTTGATGAAGTGGACCTCCGGGATATTCGGAAGTGGCTCCGCGCGTCCGGGCAGAGCGTCCTGGGCCGAGACGAGCGTGGGCTGCTTGCGCGAGAAGAACATCGTGCGGACTCTAGCAGCCCCCGTTCACGCAGCGAATCTCGCAGAGGGCCGAGACTCGCTACCGGCGGCGTCGGCGTCGGTTGCTGCCCGTTCCGGGCCCGGGCATTCTTCGCCCATGCGGCGAGGTTTTGGCTTGGTGGTGCTCGCAGTGTTCTTGAGCGCCGGCTGTGGCGACGATGCGCTGGCGGCACCAGAGACCGACGGCGCGACGACGTCTGCGGAGTCGACCAGCACCGGGCTCGACCCCTCCACCGGGCCTCAGTCTGCAACCGCCTCCTCCTCGGGCGAGGTCGCGACGCAGATCACCACGACCGAGGCAGACGCCTCGAGCTCGGGCGGGCAGCTCTCCAGCCTGAACGCGGAGGTGAGGCTGTATCCCGAGCAACCGATGGTCGTCGACGTCACCCTGGTCGGCGACGCCGATCTCCCAGACGACCTCGAGCTCACCCACGACTTCGACGATGGCGTGCGCGTCGCCGTCCTCGACAGCCCCGACCCCACGACCACCACGTTCCGAGTACGTGGACTCGCCCCGGTGACCAAGCACGGGCTGACCGCAACCGCCGCCGGGATCTCGGTGCCGATCGTATTCACGTCCGAAGCACCCCTGCCCGGCTTCATCCCCAACTTCGAAGTCACCGGCGAGAGCTCCGGCGAGGGTCCGTACCGGATGTTCGATTTGGTGCGCCTTCCTGTGTCCTCGACGAGCAGCGTGTTCGTCGTCGACACAGCCGGCCGAACCCGTTGGCACATGGGCTACGAGTCCACAGACCCGTTCCCCGGCGGCATTGATGCTGTCACGAGATCCACTCAAGGAACCGTCCACTTCGCGATGCAAAGTCGCTACGTCGAGATCGACGAACTCGGGACGGTCCTCACCGAAGTGTCGGACGAAGAACTCGGAGTTCTCGGCATGCACCACGAGGCACTCGTACTCCCCTCGGGGAACATCGTCGTCCTCGCCTACTCGTTTCAGGAAGTTGACTACCCAGGTGCTCCGAACACCCTCGTCGCGGGCGATGTCGTGGTCGAGTTTACGCCCCAGGGCGACGTCGTTTGGTCGTGGAACTCGTTCGACCATCTCGATCCGATGCGGATCCTAGAACCGATCGGAAGCTGGACGATCACGCACCCCCAAACCCAGGAGTCCGCGTACGACTGGACGCACGCAAATGGGGTCGCCTATCGAGAGGACACCGACCAGTTCTTGCTGAGCCTGCGGCACCAGGACTGGTTGGTCGCGATCGACCGGAGCTCCAGCCAGATCGACTGGATTCTGGGTCCTGACGGGGATTTTTCTCTGACAGACGGGACTTGGTTCGCACACCAACATTCACCTCAGTGGCAGCCGGACGGCTCGCTGCTCGTGTACGACAACGCAGTGGAAGCGCCCTCGGGCCCGACGACCGACGCCCTCGCGCGAGCCGTCCGATACGAGCTCGACCTCACCGAGTTCACCGCCGCTGCGGTGTGGGAGATCGACGCGCAAGACGTGTCCTCGCCCTTCGCAGGGGACGCGAACCTCCTCCCCGACTCTGGTCACTACATCGTGCTGGACTCGACGATCCAAACCGAGGAGGGCTATCGCCCGCGCCTCCGAGAGGTAGACCCGGTCGCCAGCCCGATGGTGCAGTGGACCCTCGAGCTGCCGGCCCCATTCCTCGCCTACCGCACCTCCACGTCGGAGTTCCTGGTCGGTGAGGTCGCGCCTTAGGACCTTTAGAAGCGGGCGAGGACGACGGTCACGTTGTCCCGGCCGCCGGCTGCGTTCGCGGCACCGACCAGCAGTTCGACCACGTCGTTGACGGGTCGCTCTGCCTGGGCGAGGTGGGCTTCGATTGCCGCGTCACTGACCATGTCGTAGAGCCCGTCGCTGCAAAAGAGGAGCTGGTCGTCGAGCTTGAGTTCCATGCGGTGCAGCTCGACGTTGAGATCGTCCGAGCTGCCGCCCATGGCGTTGACGAGAACGTGCGCCAGACGGGAGGTTTTGGCTTCCTCCTCGCTCATCGCGTTGCCGTCGACAAGCTGCTGCGCGAGGGTGTGGTCTCGGGTCAGGCGGTGCAGCTTGTCGTCGCGATACAGGTAGGCGCGCGAGTCCCCCACGTGCACCAAGAACAGCTCGGGCCAAGCGACGTAGCCCATCGTGAGCGTGGTGCCGAGGTCGGAGTTGAGGTTCTTGCGCCGAGCCACGCGTCGGATGCGAGCCTGCGCTTTCGCCATCGCATCGCGCAGCCCCGCCTCCAGCTCGTCCATGCTGCAGTCGTTGCGATTGAGGACCCACGGCATGGTCTCGAACGCATAGTGGGCCATCGCATCCACGGCGACTGCGCTGGCGACCTCTCCCCCTCCGTGCCCGCCGATTCCGTCGGCCACGATGAACAGTCGACCTTGCGGGGTGTCGGTGAGACGCGTGCCTGCCTCGGCTGGCAGCGAGGAGTCCTCCACCATCAGCGAGCGCTCCAACGACGCCACCAAGAAGTGGTCCTGGTTGTCCGCGCGGACCTGGCCTTGATGGGTCTTCCCAGCGACCGCCGCGATCACAGCCGGGTTGTTGTGAATCGCGGCCGCGTCGGCCAGCGAGCGCATCGGATGCGACGACGCCGAGCGGAGCAGCTTGAGCGTTTTGAAACGACCATCGGCCGTCGACTCGGCAGCGGGAATCGTGTCACCAGGCTTCGGATCCCGAGGGTCGCTCACCCCACCTTGATCTCGCGTCGCGGCGTTTTTTTCAAGGGACCCGGGCTTGCGCCCCCGCTTGGGCTCAGGCGAACGTTGCCCCGATGCCGGCGTGGACATTCATCCGACATGGTCAGAGCCTGGCAAACGCACAAGGATGGTTCGCAGGACACCGCGACGCACCCCTGACGGCGTTGGGGCACCAACAGGCGGCGGCCGCGGCCGCGCAGGTGGAGCGGGTCGATTTTGACCGCGCGTTGTGCTCGGACCTGTCCAGGGCCCACGACACCGCGCGTCGCGTCCTGGACGGGCGCGACGTTCCCCTTGAGGTGACCCCGCTGCTCCGGGAGCGAACCTGCGGGAGCTGGGAAGGCCGACCGATCGCCGAGCTCGAGGACGAGGGCCTCCTTCCGCAGTTCGTCGGCTGGACGAGCCGACCCGGCGGGGGAGAAAGCCTGCGCGACGTGGCGCTTCGGGTCTGCCGCCTGTTCGCGGAGCTGCCCGAACGCGACTCCACGCTCGTCGTCTCGCACGGCGCCCTCATGCGCGCCGTCCTCGGGTGCGTGGACGCTCGGCCCCAGGACACGATCGGAGCGTGGCGGCCCGCGAACTGCGAGGTCGTGAATCGCGACGTGTCCGCCTCCCGCTGGCGAGCGCTGTGCGACACGCTCCGCTGAGCCCCGCGCTACTTGTCGTACTTGGACGGGTCGAGTTCTTCGAGCTGCAGGTTGTCCAGATCGATTCCGTGGACGGCGGGCGGATCTTTGTGCCCGCCGATCTCTTCGGTCAGCGGATCTGCGCCGCCGTCATCGAGGACCTTCGAGAGCGCACTGGCAAACGCCGCAAAGTCTGGACTGCTCGGCGGTGCCACGGGGGGAGGCGTCGGGGGCGGTGGCGGCGGGGGCGGTGCCGACGGGGGAGGCACAGGCTCGGGACGAGGCAGGTTCGTCGACGTCGGCATGCGCCGCTCATCCGCGTCGAACAACTCCTCCATGAACGAACCCAACCGCGCGGACGAGATCGCGAGCTTGTACTCCCGCGCGAACTCTTCGAGGTCGATCTGGAGGTCACGAGCCGTGGAGTACCGAGCGTCGGGGTTGAGCTGCAGCGACCGCATGACGATCGCTTCGAGCTCCCCGGGGTAGCTTGGGTGCACGGACGTGGGCGGCGGAAACCCGCCCGACGTGATCTTCTGGATGATCGCGATCTCGGTCTCGGCCTGGAACAACCGGCGACCCACGGTGAGCTCGTAGAGGATGATCCCGATCGAGAAGATGTCGCTGCGCCGGTCGAGCGGCTCGCTGCGGCACTGCTCCGGCGCCATGTACGGAATCTTGCCCTTGAGTGTGCCGACCGCGGTGTTGCTCCTGGCCGTGGCGGCCTTGGCGATTCCGAAGTCGACGACCTTCACCGTGCCGTCGTAGGTGAGGATGAGATTGGGCGGCGAGACGTCTCGATGCACGATGCCCAGGGGCGTGCCGTCGAGCCCGACCTTTTCGTGGGCGTAGTGCAGCCCCGAGCAGGTGCCGATGATGACGTTGAGCGAGTGCTCCAGCGGCAGCGGTCGGCGAGCTTTGGTGACCGCGCGCATGACCTTCAACAAGCTCTGGCCGTGCACGTACTCCATCGAGAAGAAGTACGACCCTTCGTGCTCGCCGATGTCGTAGACGTGGGCGATGTTCGGATGGTCGAGCGTGGCCGCCAGACGGGCCTCGTCCAGGAACATGCGAACGAAGTCGGGGTTCTCGGCAAACTGCGGAAGAATCCGCTTGAGCACGACCAGCTTCTCGAAGCCGTGCATCGCCGCCGTGAACCCCAAGAAAAGCTCCGCCATGCCGCCGACCGCCAGGCGGTCGATCAGGCGGTATCGCCCGATCTGCGCTCCTGGCTGGTGCCAGGCATCGATCCCGCCGAACGACATGGATGGAGTGTAGCGCGGACGCGTTCGGCGCAAAAGCGGGTTCGCGGCGCGCGTTCGCATGTGCGTATCACCACGAAACAGCCGGTCGGTGTCAGGCTGGCAGGGCGCCGTCGCGCTCCTCGGAGGCGAGACCACTGCGCATCCGCATCATGGAGTCCGAAACGATCCCCGAGCGCTCGTCGGGCCGCGAAACCTGCCCGTCGCCTCCGGGGGCCGCCAACCAGAACACCCTCGCACGAGCCCGCTGCGTGTCCTCGTCCACGCGACCCCCACCACCCTCGGCGCTCTTTTTCGTTACCCTCCCCGCGATGTCACGCCCAAGCATCTCTTCGGTCGGCCCCTGGCTGATGGCGCTGTCGCTCCTGGTCCCCGCCTGCCGCGGCAAGGAGACGGCGCCCCCGCAAGACGGTGGCGTGACGGCGGCCACGGACGAGAACGGCCCGCCGGTCATCCTTCCCGAGCGTCCCTTCGACTACAAGACCTCGACCCTCGACAACGGGATGCAGATCATCACCCTGCAGGACACCAGCACCCCCGTCGCTGCAGTCCAGGTCTGGTACCACGTCGGCTCGAAGGACGAGAAGCCGAACCGCCGCGGCTTCGCGCACATGTTCGAGCACATGATGTTCCGCGGCACGCAGAACATCGGACCCAAGGCGCACTTCGAGTACATCCGCCGGGTCGGTGGCAACGCCAACGCGTACACCAGCTTCGACAACACCACGTACATCCAGGTTGTCCCCAGCAACCAGGTCGACATGGTCCTGTGGCTCGAGGCCGAGCGCATGGCGTTCCTCAAGATCAACGACGACTACTTCGACATCGAACGCAAGGTCGTGGCCGAGGAGTACCGCCGCGGGCAGGAGCAGCCCTACGGAGCGGCCTTGGAGAAGGTGCTGGAGGGGGTATTCGAAAAACACCCATACCGCTGGAGCCCGATTGGCGACATGAACGAGCTGGGTGAAGCCGACGCCAAAGAACTGCAGGAGTTTTGGAACACCTACTACGTGCCCAACAACGCCGCGCTGGTCGTCGTCGGCGACGTGAAACACGAAGAGGTTGTCGCTTCGGCCAAGGCCGCGTTCGGATGGATCCCCAAGTATGAGGAGCCGCCGCGGGTCGAGATCCGTGAGCCCGAGCAGCCCGGGCCCAAGAAGATCACGATCAAGGAGCGCAACGGTCCGGTTCCAATTGCGGCGCTCGGCTACCGCACCGTGCCGCTGGGCCACGAAGACGAGATGGCGCTCGAGATGCTCGGCACCATCCTCGGAGGCGGCGAGAGCTCCCGCCTGTGGCGCTCCCTCGTTCGCGAGCAAGACGTCGCGATGTTCGCCCTGGCCGGTGGACTCACCCTCGAACACGACGGCCTCTTTGCGGCGGGCGCAGTGCTGAGCCCGTTCGGAGGCAGCACCGGCAAAGCCCTCGCGGCGATGCGGGCCGAGATCGAGAAGGTCAAGAAGGATGGCGTGACCGAGGAAGAGCTTGAGAAGGCTCGCAACGGCATGCTCGCCTCCGAGGTCCAGTCCCTGACGACGGTGGAGAGCAAGGCCCAGCGGTTGGGCGAAGCCGCCGTCATCCGCAAGGACCTGGAAAGCGTGAACTCGGACTTCAAGGAGATCACCGAGATCACCGCCGCGGACATCCAGCGCGTGGCCAACACGTACCTGGTGACCCAGCACGAGATGGAGATCCGCATCGAGCCGAACATGCTCGGATTCCTCGTCGACCAGATCCGAGGCGGCGACGACAAACCCTCCAAGGGCGACGAAGGCGGCGAAGAGAGCATCCGCGGCGAGGGTGCGGGCAAGCCCGGCCTTGAGCGCCCCGCCACGCTTGCCAAGCTCCCCACCATCGCCCCGCCGCTGGACACCGACCTGAGCGTGAAGAAGTTCGAGACCACGCTCGACAACGGCCTGCACGTGGTCGTGTTGCCAAGCGACGAGGTCCCCTACGTCACGATGTGGTTGGGCTTGGAGTACGGCTCGTTCGCGGATGCCGACCAAAAACAGGGGACGGCGTTCCTCACCCTGCCGATGCTCGGCCGGGGCACGAAAACCCACGACTATGAGGCGCTCACCGACGAACTCGATCGGCATGCGATCTCGTTGTCGGGTTCCGCCGATCTCGACTCCGCGAGCATCTACGTTGGGGCGCTCAACGGGGAGACCGACCGCGCGATGCGACTGCTCTCCGAGGTCATCCGAGAGCCCACCTTCCCCGCCGATGAGCTCGAGGAGTTTGTCAGCCAAACGACCACCGGCCTGATGGTCACCGAGCGTTCGCCCGACTACGTGGCGGACCGCGAGCTTCGCCGGCGACTGTTCGGCACCCACCCTGCGGCGCGTCTTCCCGAGGGGACCGCCGCCGGTCTACGCACCCTCAAGCGCGACGACTTGGAGACGTGGTGGAAGCGCTACGCCCGGCCCGATGCCGCGACGCTCTACATCGCGGGCGCAATCGAGCCCGAGGCGGCGTTTGAACTCGCACGCACCCATATGACCGCGTGGACCGCAGAGGGAGAGAAGCCCACCATCGCGCTTCCTGCCGTCCCCAAACCCGCGAAGACGAAGATCTACCTCGTCGACCGTAGCTCGAACCAATCGCAGATCCGAGTCGGGCAGCCCTCGGTCACCCGGACCGACGCTGCGTACCCCACCGCGCGGGTCGTCACCGAGTACTTCGGCGGGGGCTTCAACTCGCGCCTCAACGACACCATTCGCGTGAAGAAGGGCCTCACCTACGGCGCAGGCGGAGGCTTCCGCACGGGACGCTTCGTGGGCCAGTTCACCGTCTCCACCTTCAGCAAGACCGCAACGGTCGCGCAGACGGTCGCCACGATCCTCGAAGAGGTCGATCGGCTTCAGAACGAGCCACCCTCGGCATCCGAGCGAGACGACTCGATCAGCTACATCGTGGGCAGCTTCGCCGCCGGTCGCGAGACCCCGCAGGAGCTGATCCGCGAGCTGTGGCGCCTCGAGCTCAACGACCTGCCCGACAGCTACTACGCCGACTACCTCGCGGCGATTCGTGACGTGTCGCCGAGTGCCGCGGTCGAAGCGGCGAAGAACCTCGTCGACCCCGAGTCGCTGGTGATCGTCGTCGTGGGCCCGGCCGACAAGCTCAAACCCGCGCTCTCTCAGATCGCGGACGTCGAAGTCGTCGACCCCAGCGCCGATTGACGCCCTCGCTTTCGTCCGGGCACCACAGGGCGCTACACTGCGGTGTGCTCGTCGAGTGCCCAGAGTGTGCACACCGTGTCTCCGACCGCGCCGCGGCATGCCCGCAGTGCGGTTTTCCCATCGCCGCGGAGATGGAGGCCCGTCGAGAACGTGACGCGGCCGAAGCCTGTCGCTCCAATCGGAAAAAGATCGGAGAGACCGACTGCACGATTTGCGACGCCCGAGGCTTCGTCACCGAGGGATCGGAAGACCGGCCTGGCGCGTTCTCGTGGTGTGCAATCTGTGAGCACTCGGGTCGCGTCTGGCTCGTTCAAAGCGTGCGCGGTTTTTGGGCCGTGGGGTTTGCGTCGGTCGAGGCGTTCTTGGGCGGCGAGAGTCTTGAGCCACCGAACGCCGTTTTCCTCGGCGAACATGCCCCTGAGGGTCATCGCTACGAGACGGCCGGAGCGCGACGAAAGACCGACGCCCAGGACTAGACCGCGCGGACCAAGCGGCGCTGTCACGCCGTGCAAACGCGTTGCGGGTTCTCCCTTGCACTCGGTGTCACGCCGGTTACGGCCGCAGGGCCGCAATGACCGGCCTGTCCTCGCGCCAACGCGTTGTGGCTCGGTGCAGGCTTTCAGCGTACCTTCTAAAAGGAGCCGCCACGCACGGAGGGCGCCAGCCGGGTGCGTTCTGTGGGCCCGACGAGAGTGAGCGAGGGCAACCGGGACGATGGGAGACGAGAAACAAGCCGCGGTCCAAGACCCGCTGATCGGCCAAGTGTTCGGGGGGAAGTACTCGATGCGGGCCCTCATCGGTCGCGGCGGCGTGGGGCTTGTCTACCGGGCCGAGAACACCCAAACCCACGAGGACGTCGTCCTCAAAATCCTCTCGCCCGACTGGTTGCAGAAGCCCGAGGCCGTCCGAAGATTCGAACGTGAGTCGGAACGACTCGGCGGTGTGCTGCACCCCAACATCGTCCGACTCCTCGACTCTGGCCAGGACTCCGGGCGGGCCTATCTGGTGATGGAGTACCTCGATGGCGAGCTGCTCAGCGACTTCATCACCGCGCGCCGCAGACTCGATCTGCAAACCTTCGTGCCCATCGCGGCACAGGTGCTCAAGGGCGTTGGCCATGCTCACAGCCGCGGCGTCATGCTCCGCGACATCAAGCCGGCCAACATCATGCTCTGCGAGCGAAAGGGGCGAGCCAACTTCGTCAAAATCCTCGACTTCGGCTTGGCCAAGCTCACCCGCAACGAACAGCCCGTCACCGAGGAGCATGTGCTTGGCACCGCGGGCTACCTCGCGCCGGAGCTCATCGAGGGCAACGACGATCCCGACCTACGCGTCGACGTCTTCTCCATCGGCGCGCTGTTCTACTTCATGCTCTCGGGGCAACTCCCCTTCGAGGGCGAAGAGACCGCCACCGTCTTCTACAAGACGATCCACAACGACCCCGTACCGCTGCACGACGTGCTGCCCATCGACCACGCGGTCCCCGAGGGTCTGATCAAGCTCGTGCACCAGTGCTTGTCCAAGGACCCAGGGGCGCGGCCCGACGACGCCAACGCGATCGTCGAAGAGCTGATCGACGTCGTCCCGGCGTCCCTGTTCCGCCTGCCCAAGATCGCCGGCGTGCCCCACCCGATCGCAGGCGAGGTTCCTCGCGCTGGCTATGGCAACACGGGACTGTTCCAGCTCGTTGGGTCGCAGGCCAACAGTGGGCGCCACCATGCTGTGTCCGCTGTGTCCGTTGACTCCGGTGCCATCGCCACCGACGTTGCGGATGTCGACGACACCCCAAGCGTTGAGCCCGTCACGCTCAGCCACCCCTCACAAGATCCGCAGTACACCGGCCCGGTCCCGGTCGCGGGGCACCAAAACCGCAGCGCCATCCTCGGGCTCTCTGCAGCCGTCGTTCTGCTCGCAGGCGGCATGGTCTACTTCGCCATTCAAGGCGGACGCACGCCGCAGGACGGCCGCGACGCGATGCAGGCCCGCGAGGCCTCCATCGCATCCGCCGCATCCGCCGACACCCGGGCGCCCGCGCCGATCGATGTCGCGTCCAACCTCAAGGATGGGACCGCCGCGACCGTGAAGCCCGACGGGCTCGAGGCCGACGCCGACCAGCGCTCGGCGCAAGAGAAGCTCGAGGTTCTCTCGGCCCCAGGCACCAAGCCAGAGGGTGTCAGTGTCCGGGTCGAGCTGGGCTCCCGGCCTGCGGCCAACCTCTCCATCGACGGCGAACCGCGAGGTACGACGCCGTTCAAGGGCTCGCTGCGCGTCGGCACGCACACGGTCCGAATGACCGCGCGGGGCTTTGCGCCGTGGCAAGGCGAGTTCGAGGTCCTCAAGACCGGCACCGAACCGCTGCACGTTCGGCTCGTAGGGAACCGCAAGAATTCCGGCGAGAGAGGTGAACCGCTCGACAGTTCACCGTCGCCGGATCCGGTACCCAAGACCACACCCACGCCGTCGGCGGAACCCGCAACGCCGAAGTCGAAGTCTGTCTTTCTTCCCACCCAGGATGAATCGCGCAAGGATGGTGGAGGCGTCTTCCTTCCCACCAAGGATTGATCCCTCCCGATGGCACGCATGCCCAACACCTCTAGCTCCACCCATCCCGGCGCGCGCGGCCGTAACGAGGCAGTCATCACCCGCATGCTCGGCATGGTCTGCGGACTCCTCCTGGCCGCGACGCCCAACTTCGCACTCGCACAAACGGGCACCGCGACGGAGGACACCGCCGCGCCGGACGCACCGGAGGTGACCGCCGACGCCGAAGCGCTCAGCGAGCAAGCCGTCGAGGCGTTCACCGCCAAACGCTACGACGAGAGCATCGAGTTGTTCGAGCAGGCCTACGCCCTGAATGCGAACCCGAACTACCTCTTCAACATCGGGCGCGTGTACGAGGAGAAAGGCGACCTTGAGCAGGCGGTCGCGCACTACCAGCGCTTCGTGTCTCAGCCCGCGGTCAACCTCGAGTCACGCGAAGCCGCAACCGCACGGCTCAAGGTGCTGCGGGACGCGCTGGCGCAGCTCAAGGAGGAGGAGCAAGAGCAGGCGCAGGACCGACCGGTGGACTCCACAAGCGTCGCCGAACCTGTGCCCGCGGAGCCCGAAGATGCCCCAGAGCCCTCGGACCGAAAACGTGGACAACGAATCGCCGGATACACCCTCTTGGGGGTTGGCGGTGCAGGGCTCATCGTGGGCGGCATCCTCGGCGGGCTCGCCCAGTCCAAAGCCGGCGATGCTGACAGCGCAGAGTTTGTCGACGACGCGCTGCGCATGCGGGACGACGCGCGACGGCAGGCACGAGCCGCCGACGCGATGTTCATCAGCGGTGGGGTTCTTGCCGCGGCCGGCCTGGTCCTCGTGCTCACGACCCTGGCCAAGAAGAAAGGCTCAGCTTCGGCCGCCGTGCCTTCGCGCCGCTGGGTGATCGCACCCGCCGCGTCGCCGCGTTCGGCGGGCGCGGCTGTGCTCGGTCGATTCTAGCGGCCAGAGATTTTCGGACATCGGAAAAGAGGGGTGGTTCGGGCCCAAACCGAAGTCGAGGGACGCTTGAATATGAAACGCGAACTGTGCTTTGGATTGTCCGTACTTGCCCTCAGTGGCTGCAGCTTGACGCTGGGTCTGGACGAGCAGCAGCCCTGCTCGAGCGATGACGACTGCACCTACTCCAACGGCGCGGGGACCTGCGAGGACAACTTTTGCGTCCCGCCTGGCAGCGCCAACTCAAGCGGCACTTCGAGCGGTGGCTCAAGCACCGACACCACCCCGCCGACCACGACCGAGCCGACCACCACCACCGATCCCAGCACGAGCTCGTCTGGGACCACCGACACCTCGCTGACCGATCCCACGACCGACACAGACACGGACGCGGTCCTGTGCCGCGTGAACACAGACTGCTCAAGCGATGAGCGGTGCGGGCCGGACAACAGCTGCCTGGGACTGCTCTCGGCGCAGTGCCAGAGCGTCTTGTATCCCGACGACGACGACTTTGATCGAAACACCGTCGTCTACATCGGCTCGATCCTCCCGACCGGCGGAGCGTTCGAGGACCTCGTCCAGCCGCTGGAGAACGCGGTGCAGTTGGCGGTCGAGGACTTCAACAGCCAGACGACGCTGCAGGGCGACCGCCAGGTTGCCTGGGTGGCCTGCGATTCCACGGCCGGGGTCGATGCCGCCATCAGCGCGGCCACCCATCTGGCAGACAACGTCGGCGTGCCCGCCATCATCGGGCCCGCGTTCAGTGAGTCGGTCATCGCGGTGGCACAAAACGTCGCGGTCGATGCCGAGGTCTTTATGATCACACCGACCGCCACCGCGACCTCGATCACCGAACTCGAGGACAACAACCTGGTGTGGCGAACCATCGCGCCGGACACCTACCAGGCCAACGGCATCATCGACCGAGCCGAAGAACTCCGAGCCGAGGCCGACCCGACCCGCATGGAGCGGGTTCTGGTCTTGGCCAAGGATGACGCCTACGGCACGGGACTCCTCACGGCCGTGCAACCCGGACTCGAGGCCCTCACCGGCCTGGAGATCGATGTGCGGCTGTACGAAAACCCGGCCAACTTCGACACGCAGGAGGAGCTCCTGAGCTCCTACGGCCTGCTGATCGGCACCGCCGTCGCGGAACTCCCCACGTACGCCGAGCGGAGCGACCACTACACCGACATCCTGTTCATCGGGACCTCGGAGACGCAGGCGCTCCTGTATGCGTACTTCAGCGCCTGGGGCACCCTTCAGGTCGCGCCCCCCACCCCTTCGCCTTCACTCCCCCGGTTCATCTTCAGCCACGGTTCGGTCCCGGAGCTCGAGCGGATGGTCAACGAGATTGGCCCGACCCCTGGCACCGCCGCCCTCGTCCCCCTCAAGCCGTTGATCGCTGCGAACATCGAGGGCGTCTCACCGATCATCTTCGACCTGAGCAACTTCGGCGCGTTCAACATCCGCTACCGCATTCGCTTCAACAACGAGGACGCGGTCACCAGTGCAGGCCTGTCGTACGACGCCGCGCTCGCGACCCTGTTCGCCATGTCTTCGGTCCCTGGCGACCAACCGATCACCGGACCCGGCATCGCCGCTGCCTACGGCTCGCTGATGGATCCGGGTGGCACCGTCGTGTCGTTTAGCGGCGCGACGCTGTCGTTCATCACCACCGCCCGCAACGCGATGGCCGTCGACGGGGGCAGCGTCAACCTGCAGGGCGTGTCGGGAGAGCTCACTTGGGATGCCAATGGCGACATACGGACAGGGCTGCTCGGCTGGCGTGTTGAGGACACCGACCCGGAGCCCGCTGTCGTCGATCCGCTCCTGACGTCCACCCGCACCTACGTCTTGGACCCCCCCCCTTCCGCGCAGGGCTCTGTGGATGCGGACCTCCCGTAGGCCTGACTCGCCGCGACAACCCCTCAAGCAGCGCCTTGCGCACCTCACGCGGCGACTTTCTTGCATCGAGGCGGCTCTTCGTTCGAACATCTCGCCTCCGCCATGCCGAACGACGAGCACAGCGACGACGAGCTTCCCCCGGACATCGCCTCCGAGGACGTCCCCGAGCCCGAGCACGACCCGTCGCAGGACGACGAGCTGGTCGAGGCCGAGTCCGCCGAACCAGCCGAGAAGCCGCGATCCAAGATCGGCTTGATCATGTTTGCCTCGGCCGGCGCCCTGTGGGGTCTGTTCGGCATGATGCGCTGCGACGCGGAGGACTCCGTGCAGACTCCGAGCGCGTCGGTGACGAACGCGGAGCAAGCCAAGTCGGCCGATGAGCTCCCTTCGGTGAGCGACGGTCCCCAGCGGGCGGACGCGGAGGCGGACCCCGAGCCCGAGCCCGCCGCCGAGACCCCGGACATTCGCGCTGACGAACGGGAGGACGAGGACTCGCCCAGCGAGGCACCGATGTCGGCCGGTGGCTTCGACCCTCGACCCAACCCGGCCGCGTGGGCCCGCGACTTCAAGGCTCCGAGCACCGTCAAGTACACGGTCCGCCGCGGCGGGACGCTCGAGAACGTCGCCAACCTCTACAAGATTTTCCACCATGAGATCACCGATCTCAACCCGGGCGTCGAGCTCAAGAGAGACCTCCCGCCCCAGAGCGCGGTGGTGGTCTACAAAGCGAGCGGGGACGAAAAGAGCCAGTCGATCGGTGGTCCCAGCAGCGGCAAGCTCGCCGGGGGCGTCCCGATGGTCGACGGGCCCGGCCGGGTCATGAAGATGATCGGCTGGAAGTCCTTCGCCACCGCGAACACGGTGGCGGTCCTCGACAAGGCGTTGCGTCACTGGGCGTCCTCCGGGCATCCGCAGCCGGTCCTGGTCGGCAACATGTCCAGCCGCAACGGCGGCAAACTCGCCCCCCACTCCACGCACCAGTCTGGCCGCGATGTCGACCTAGGGTACCCGCAGCTCCTGGCCTCGGGCGAGGAGCTGAACTGGCGGGTGATGAACGAGAAGAACCTCGACGCCAAGGAGTGCTGGGCTCTGGTGCAGCTGCTCTCGCAAACCGGCCAGCTCGAGGTCATCTACGTGGACCGCGAGATTCAGAAGCTGCTTTACGACTACGCGTTGGCCAACAACCTGATGTCCAAAGCGACGCTGAAGCAATGGATGGAGTACCCGTCGCCGACGGGATCGGGCAGCCCGGTCATTCAGCACGTCAACGGTCACGCCGACCACATGCACGCGCGATTCAAGTGCCAGCCGCACGAGACGCAGTGCGAATCTCGGAAACGCTGAGCACCCCGCACAGCGGCGCCTGATACGATGCCCCATGGTTCGCGGGCGTTGGCGGCTTTCGGTCCTGCTCACGGTGACAGGCGCGTGCGGGGACGACACAGGCGATGCCACCGACTCGCAGGGAACGACAGGGTCCGCCACCATCAGCACGCAGACCAGCGGCATGGGCCCTGGAACGAGCACCGAAGCGGACCCGCCGCTCGAGGACAGCTCCAGCACGGGGGGACTGTCCTCCGGAACCGCGGCCGATGACAGCAGCGGCGGCGATGCGTCGACCGGCGGCGAACCGCCTGCCCCCTACGCGCCGATTCGATACCCGGCCGGGCGCGTGCACTCTCCGGTGACGGCCTTTGTGGCCGACCAGTGGAGAAGCTACGCGCAGGCCTCGGTGCAACCATTCGAGGACGTGTTCTTCAAGGCTGGAGCCTCTAGCACGGTCAGCCCCAACACGCTGTTCTGCTTCGAGACCGACGACACAACCGATCTGGGGCTGCACGCTGCTCTCGGGCCCGCGCTGGCCTACTTTCGCGGCGGAGACGCGGGCGGCACGAGTCCGTTTAGACGCACGAGCCTGGCCGCAGAATCGGGCCGAAGCGCGGCATGGGTGACAAGCGGCAGCCCGTCGCCGTTCGAGCAGGAGTGGGACGCGCTCTCCCCCCGCGTCGGGCTGCTGCACTACGGCACCAACGACATGAACCTGGGCGCGACGTACGGCAGCGCGATGGTCCCGTTTCACGACGCGATGATGACGCTCATCGACGAGTCGCTGGCCCGCGGCACGCTCCCGGTGCTGTTCGGCATCACCGGTCGCGCAGACTCTGCGGCCGCTGATCTCTGGGTCGAGTCGTACAACGCCCTGATTCGCGGGATGGCGCAGAGCCGTCAGCTTCCGTTCATCGACCTGTTCGAAGCGGTCGATCCGCTGCCCGAGCACGGGCTGCGCGGCGACGGGATTCACCTGGCAGCGTTCGGCGAAGGCGCGTGTCGGCTCACCAGAGAGGGCCTGACGTGGGGATACAACATGCGCAACCTGGTCGCGCTGCAGGGACTCGACCGGGCGATGGCGGTCTTGGTCGACGATGCCGAACACCTCGACGAGGAGGCGCCGCTCTTTGTCGGTGATGGCACGCTCGAGGATCCCCTGCGCATCGACGCGTTTCCGTTCGCCCACGCCGGAGACACGAGCCGGGCCGGCACGCGGTCGATCGACGCCTACCCACCCTGCGACGACGCGGACGAATCGGGCCCCGAGATTCGGTACCGGGTTGAGCTGGAGACGCCCACCGCACTGCGGGTGCTGGTGCTCGACCGCCCCGAGGTCGACGTCGATGTGCACATCCTCGAAGCCGGCGGTGACGGGGAGACCTGCCTGGCTCGGGGCGACCGCCGCATCGAGGGTGAGCTTCCGGCGGGGACGTGGGACATCGTGGTCGATACCTGGAGCGAGGGCGGCGAGACGTTCGAGGGCGAGTACCTGCTGGTGGTCCTGCCGTGCCAAGCCGCGGACGAAGCCTGCGCAGGCGCCCTGTAGCAGCCCGGTGGTCAGACCCGCAGCGCTTCGTGATAGACCGGCGTCGCAATGGCCGACGAAGAGCCATGGGACGTCGAGAAGTTCCTGATCCCCGATGAGGATGACCAGCGCTGGTTGACCGATCAGCTGGCATCGTTGGTGCGCGCGCGCGGGCACGAGCACTTCTTGCTGGCGCCGCTGCTGGAGGCCAACGAGACGTTCTTCCCCGATCCGTGGAACGGCGGAGGGCCGTCGATGGAGCGGCTGCTCATGCGACTGCTGGTGTACGCCGACCTCGAAGAGGCACAGGTCGAGGTGGTGGTGCACCCCGACGATGACGTCGGAGGGCAGGTCTCGCCGGCGGGGATCGGCGCTCCGCTGTGGTTCGTCCGGCGTCAAGGCAACACGCTGCACTACGCTGCCCGAGCCTCGACGCTGCGCGACCCGGACCTCGCTGTGCCCGCGGCCGCGCGCGCTGCGACGGAAGGCTGGCGACGCTGGCACGGACTCACGCTGGGCAACGCGGTGCTCGAGCAGCGGCTCGTCGACGTGACCGCGGTCTACCTCGGCTTCGGCGTGCTGACGACCGCGGCCGCGGTCAAGCATGGCGCGACCCGAACCGACACGTTTCGGCTGCAGCGCAACAAGTCGCAGCTGGGGGTCCTTGGGCCCAAGGCGCTGTCGTTCGCGCTGGGCATTGCGCTGTATGCGCGCGAAACCTCCGACAAGGAGCGGCGCCGGATCCGAAAGGCGCTGCCGTCCAACCAGGCGGGGTTCTTGGACGAGACGCTGCGGCTGTTCTCCCAGGCTCCCGGCGACCTGATCAAACGTCTCGGCATCCCCCCGAAAGAACAGTGGGGCGAGTCGCCCGACTTGGCGGACCTGACGGCACCGTTTTCGTCGGGTGTGTTCGCAAAACGCGAAGAGGCCGTACCCGATGCCCCACCACCGCCCGAGGACACGGGCGTGGCGGGGATGAACGAGGGCAAGCCGGTGTTTCGGGTGCGCCGGAGCAAGGCGCTTCGGCTCGCGAAGATGCTGGCGCTTCCGGTCGCGATGCTCGGCATGCTCGCGGGTCGGATGAACACCGGGGTCGAGCTCGACATGGGCGTGATCGGGGTCGCCGCCGCCGGCCTGGGTTTGCTCGGCCTGGTGGTGGGACGCTTCTTGCCCGACACGCGTTGCTCGGAGCCCAAGTGCGGCACGGTGTTCTCGGACGACGACACGGTGTGTCCGCGGTGTGGGGGCACCATCGCCGGCGAGATCCGGCACCCGAAGGAACGACTGGCCGCCGAAGAGGCGCTGGCAGCCGCGACCGACGAAGCGCCCCCAAGCGGCGAACCGTAGAGCCGCCCGCCGGACGCGTCAGTGATTCACACCCGCCCGCGAGCGAATGCTCGCGGCGGGCTGGTGTGAATCGAGCAGGTTAGCGTGCCGCGCCCTGCAGCAGCGTGCGGGCTCGCTCCGCGGCCGTGATGCCGACGTGAGAGCCATTGATGCGACCGACCTTGTCGTCCGGGGAGATGTGAATCCCTCCCCACAGCCGAGACTGCCCCGCCTGATCTGCTGCATCGTAGTAGCTCGCCCACTGAAGCGTGACGTCCTCGGTCGGGCCGGCTTCAAAGATCAAGGTATTGCCTGCCGGAAGCGTAAAGGTGTGCACACCACCGGGGAACCAAGGGCTTCCGGTGTACGCGGCCATCGCTTCGGCGGCGGCGCGGCTGAACGTGGAGTGTCCGGACGTGAAGCCCGGGAAGGCCGGACTCACAAACGTGCGGCGCTGGTAGGGGATCCAGTCTTTGACTCGCATCCAGCGCAGCGGGGTGTAGTCCAGCTCGCGATCACCGGGCTCTCCAGGCCACGACCACACCGCGATCTCGCCCACATACCAGCGCAGCGCGTGGTGGCGTTCGCCGGGCGCGGAGGACTCGGGCGTGATCAGCTCGATCAGTCCGGGCTCAAGCGGGAGTCCGTTCTCGCTATAGCTGGGCAAGCTGGGGTCGGAGCGCTGCCCCTGCTGACCCATCCACCGAATCAGGGTGATCGGCCGAGGCCCGAGGCCCTCGCGTTTGAGCTCCCAGGCGCTGATCGCCGCATCGTGCACCGCGCCAGAGACGGTCAGATAGAAGCCAACATCCCAGGAGAGCCGATCAACCGGCTCTCCCACCCCAAAGGGCACCCGCTGGTCATCGCGGAGCTCGTCAGACACCTCGTTGGCCAAGTCCATCCAGTGTCCAGGCGGCGTGGTGGACCGAGGTCCGTCGGCCCAGATCTCGGCGACCACCCGCGTGAAGTCACCGCGGAGGACCATGTTCTGTGCATACGGCTCCCCGGTCACGGGGTTGGTCTCGTAGCCTTGCCCGTCATCGCGGCCCAGCGTGTTGTTGCCCTGGCTCGACGGCCCGATGTCGATGCGGACGCCGTCGTCGACGCCCAGCTCGGAGGTCTTTCGGATCACCTGGACGACCCAGTCGACCATCTCCGGATCGCGGACGGACGGATACCCGGCGCCGGGGTCGGAGTACAGGCCGGTGTCGGGATCCTTCGTGATGGCAAAGGGCTCCACGCCGGCCCAGTGCGGACCGATGTAGGGCTGGACGGCGTCATCCAAGACGATGCCGTTCTGCGTCTGCGCGGTGCCCAGGTTGAGCTGTTGCCAAACGTCGGGGTCTTCGACGTTGGTGCCCGGGACATCGACGACCATCACGGGATTGCTCGGGGCCCACTCCGTCGTGTCGCCGTAGCTGTCGCCTTCGTTCGCACCGTCGCTGGCGAAACGCTCGATCACGGCTTCGCCGATCTGGTTTCCGATCGCGATGGCGTCGTCGCCGTCGGCGTGGGTGTCCTCGGGGTCCAGTCCCAACACGTCCATCATCGACGCGTAGCAGTCGAGGCTGGTCTGTGCGCCCACCGCGTTGGCGTAGCGATGCTCGAGGACGCGGAGCACCGCATACGACAGCGCGACCTCGCGGGCCTTCGCGACGTCCTGCGCTGTATGTCGCTGGGTGTAGACGACGCCGTCGGAGACATCTTGATACGCCGCCCACGCGTCGTACATGGCGACACTGACGTGATGGAGGTTGCGGGCGTGCACCGGCGGGTTCGGGATGTCGCGACGAATGCTGTCGAAGAGCAGCTCCATCCACCGCCGGGCCATACTCTGCTCAGGGGCGATGTCGATGCGGTCTGCCGGACAGCTCCGGTCGATCTCTGGCTCCGGGCCGGGCTCCCAGAGCGTCAGGCCTTCGGGTCCGACGAGCACCCCCTGGTCCAGCAGCGGGGTCAGCACGCTGCCGCCGGCACCCCACACGTCACCATCGGGGTCGGTCCAAAGCGCGTGGATCGACTGCGGTCGGGACGTGAGGCCGAGGTCGACGGGCTCCCAGTCTCCCCCTCGGACCTGGCGCATGGCGAACCCGTCGGCGCCCGCAACGAAGGTCGTGCGATCCTTGTCGATCGCGACGGCTTGAAGCAGCGGCGCCTGCGGCGGAGTGTCGTCGGTGAACCCCTCGACCCCTCCGCGCAGCAGCAGCCCCTCGCCCAGCCCGCCGACGATCACGACATCTTCCGCATCGCCGGTCACGGTAAACAGCTGGGTGGTGGTTTCAACATCGATGCGCCGAATCTCGGTGCCATCGAAGTGGAGCACCGTGCCCAAGCCTCCCACCATCCACACGTCGTCGGCGCTGCGGCCCCAGACCTTGAACAGCGCGGGGACGTTGCCCGTGTCGCTTCTGGGCAGGTCCGCGGGCAACTCGATCACGGTCCACGTGGTGCCGTCGTATCGCCACGCGAAGCCGTCGCGACCGGCAAACCCTCCAACCGCCCACATGTCGTCGGGCGCGGCCCCCCAGATCCCAAACACCGTGTTGCCGAAGAAGACCGGCGTCGGTGTGCGCTCGAACGTACCGTCCTCGTAGCGAAGCACGCTCGCGCCTCCACCTGCGAGAAAGACCGGCCCAGACTCAAACGCATGAACCCACCAAAGGTCGTGCAGCATCGGGACCTCGACCGGCTCGAACATCCCGTCGTGACTGCGAAGCACCGCCGGACCGGACCCGAGCCCGGGCTGGGCGCCGACCACCCAGACATCCTCCGCGCTGGTGCCCGCGACCGAGAGAAACGCAGCCCGCTCGTGCAACGCAGCCTCGCCGATCGCTGGAATCGGGGTCGGCGACGACTCCTCCTCCGGACCGCACCCGGCGAGGAGGAGCAAGACGGACACCCTACGAAAGACCGAGCCTCCCATTGCGGGTCTCAGTGTATTCGAAGTCGGGCGCCGACGCCGGTGTGGTCGATGATGAGCAGGAAATCGACCGCGCAGCATCCGGCCTCGGAGCGGGCTTCATCCCCGCGGCGGTCGGGCTCGGGGGCTGGCGATGACGTCGGGGTCGGGGTTGCCGAAGGGCGCAGGGTCGCCAGTGACACGAGGGTCGTCCAGAGCAGCCCGAGGGTCTGTGATGAACTTCACCACTGGGTATGGGCGACCAAAACACCTACCGCAGCTTCAACCGCCGGCTCGCCTTCACGAACACCACCGAAAAACCGCGAAACCGCGGCAGCACAGCGACCGCCGGCTCCTTCTTTGTGCGCTCGACTGGCTCCAGCTCAACCGTCCGGGTCGAGAGATTCACGCTGCACACATAGCGCCCCCCGTGCACGTCCAACCGGCGCGGGAAGTCCTGCGGCAACGCGACCGCCTCGCGAGGATCCATGCCGGCCTCGACGGCCATCTCGGTCAGCCGCGGAAGGATGTCCTCGTGCTCGAGCAGCTCGAGGTCCCCGAGACGCTCGACGCCGAGCGTCTCGAACCTGTCCCGCAGGAACGTCGCGGCACTTGCGGGCGCCGACGGAAAGCTCAACCGCTCACGCGTTGCCGCCTGATCCAGCACGCCCCAGGCATGCACCGCATCGAGCAGCAGCTTCGCCAGCCCCTTGAGCCGGGAGCCGCGGAGTACCAGCTGCACCAAACCATCCTTCAGCGCCTCGCCGCGCAGGACCTCGGTCTCGCACGAGAGCGTGACGCCGGCCAAGGTTCGTTCGACCTCGGCCACGACCTTGCCGCGGACCACCTTGATTGCACCCACCTGCGCTTCGCCCAATCCCAGCGGCGCGAGTTCAGACAGCGGCAGTCCCATGAGGAGACGGCCCACGCCGCGGGTCCGCTGCCCGCTGCCGATCCACTCTCGCTCCAGCACCACGCCGGCCTGCGGTGGTTTCGGTGCCTGCTCGAGCTCGGGCACTTGGTAGGGGTACAAGAACAGCTCCACCTCGCCGTTGCCCCACGGCTCCCCTCCCCGGCCCGGGGTGTCGCTTTGGCTCGGGCGGTCGGCGCGGGTGCGGCGGACGAACACGAGCTCGGGCACGGCCGCGGCGACCCACTTCGTCAGCTCGGCATGGGGCGGCGCCGGGGCGTCCTTCGCCTCCACCATGCGGCGCAGAGACTGCGAGAGGCGGCGGCACTCCGAATGCGTGCGAGCCCGAAGTCCGTGACGCTGGGCGTCCGAACCACGAAGCACCCGCATCGCGACATCGACCTCGTCGCTCGCACCCTTGAGCAGCGCAAGCCTTGCTTCGCGCTGCGCCTGCGTGGGGTGAGGCTCGAACAGCTCGCGTCCGACCTCCATCACCGCGACCAGGTCGCACAGCGCTGCGGCGTACGCAGGCGGTGGGTCGGTCAGCAGTCGCGCCCCGACCCACGACACCGGGAGACGTGCCTGCACTCGCCCCGGGGCCGTCAGCGCACCATCGGACCCCACCGCACCGTGAGCCCGAAGCCGCTCCAGCGCCGACGCCATCGCAAACGCCGGCGGCGGGGTCACCCACGGCAGCGACGCGGCTTCGGCCGGCGCAATGCCGCACATCCCCACCCGCAGCAGCACGTCGCCCAGCGAGATGCGTTCGATCTGCGGCGGGGTTGTGGCGTCGAGCAGGAAGGCTTCGGACCACAGACGCACGCACTGCCCCGCTTGCACTCGCCCCGCGCGGCCACGTCGCTGCTCGGCCGAGGCGAGCGAGATCGGAACGACCGCCAGCACCACCTTTCCTTGACGATGCACATGCCGACGCTCGAGCCCGCTGTCGACCACCGTCGTGACCGATGGAATGGTCAACGAGGTCTCCGCAACGTTGGTGGCCAGGAACACCCGCCGCCGTCTCGCGGGCTCGAGCGCGGCCTGCATCTCGCGGGATGAAATCCCACCGTGCAGCGGCAGCACATCCACGTCCCGGTGGTGGCCGAGTGCCTCCAGGCAGCCGCGGATCTCTCGCTTGCCCGGCAGGAACACGAGCACGTCCCCCGAGGACCGAGCCAGCGATTCGTCCACCACCGCGCGCACCCGCGGTGCAAGCCCATCGAGGCTTGGCCCGGAGCTTCCGGAGAATCGCGCCGTCACCTCGAACGCGCGGCCTTCCCCAGTGAGGACCTGCGCGCCCAGTGCCTCGCCGAGCGCGTCACGTTCCAAGGTGGCCGAGCACACGACCAGCGCAGCCTCGGGACCCAGGCGCCCGTGTTGCACGAGCGCCGTCACCAGATCGGTCTCCCAGCCTCGCTCGTGAAACTCGTCCACCAGCACCCCCGCGAACCGACGCGGATCCTCGCCGCCCAACATCGCCAGCGCCATGCCCGGCGTCACGAACAAGATCTCGGTGTCCGAGGACTCCGCCGCGTCGAATCGGACCCGGTATCCCACCCGATCCCCGACCTTCTCGCCGCGAATCTTGGCTCCATAGGTCGCCAGGGCGCGCGCGGCAACCCGGCGGGGCTCGACCACCAGCACGGGCCCGCCCAGCGCATCCGCCATCCACCACGGCAGCCGCGTCGACTTGCCCGAGCCTGTCGGCGCCGAGACCACGAGTCGGGCGCGCGGTTGGCAGGAGGAAACAAACCGCTCCTGCAGCGCGTCGATCGGCAGCGGTTGCATCGCGCAGGAACCTACCAGAGCGCTCACACATCGGCGGGAATGAGGCAGGTGTACAGGCCGTTGCAACGCTTGACCTGCGCCACCCCAGACCGAAAGCAGTCGGCCGCGCGTAGGGGCCCCTCGGGGCCCGGTTGCGTACAACGGCAGCGCTGGGGATACTCTAAGCACCCGAAATCCGGCCATCTCGGGGGGCGCCCGTGGCCGAAGGGAACTCAACGTGGAGCAGACTCCGACCCTCCAACTCACCTTCGAAGTCTCGACCCCGGACCTTCCGTCGTACCGGGTCGCGCTCTGGAAGCCGAAGAACCTCATCGGGCGCGAGTCGGGCGACGTTGTGCTTCGCGATACCGAAGCCTCGGCCGTGCACGCCGAGATCGACATCACGGCGGGACACGTCATCGTCCGGGACCTCGGGAGCAGCAACGGCACCTGGAAGGACGGCAAGCGCCTCCCCCAGTTTGTGCTGTACGAAGGCCAGAGCTTCTACTGTGGCAACTCGCAGCTTCGTCTGGTCTGCATCGACGGTGCGCGTGACGAGCTCAAGCCGGGCCAGACCGCGGTTGGGCGCACCAAGGTCCAGTCGAAGGCGCCGAGCCACAACACCCTGCTCGGCTCCCCCAGCGCGCAGCCCCTCGCGCCGCCGCCCGGATGGTCGTCCCCCTCCCCGGTCACCCTGGGCGAGCCCGCGCCTGTCGCCGAGACCACCCACGTCGCGCCCAGGGTCAGGCCAGCGTCCTCGACCTTGCCGGGTCCTCACGCCCCGTCCTCTTCGCCCACCGCACCCGGCGGGGACCCGCCACACTCGGTCACGCTCACCGGCGGTCACACGAAGCTCCCCGCGCCAGCTGCAGCAGCGCCTCTGGCCCCGATGGCCTCCGTCTCCTCCTCGTCGACGACTCCCGGACCGGCAGGAGCGAGCGCTGCCACGGGTTCATCGCGAACGCTTCGGAGCGACCCGACCAATCCGACCGAGCCGCCCCCTGCCGCCCCCGCCCAGCCTGTACTGCCCGTCGCCGAGCAGGCAGCGCCTTCCTCCGAGCCTGCCAGCGCGAGCCCAAAGAAGGCCAGCTTCCGTGCTCCGGTCGCCAACGCCGTCATCAAACCTGCCGGGGCAATCGACGCAGGCCGAGGCTCCGCGCCTCGCTCGAAGAGGCCGGCGCGGCGTTGGGGCCGACTGCTGTACGTCGTCGGGCTCTCCGCCCTGGGCGCCAGCGCGGTCGCGGGGATTGGCTACCTGGTCTACACCCTCATCGCAGGTCGCGCCCTTGGCTTCGCCGAGCAAGTGGCCGTGGACCTCCCTTCGACGACGATCGGATTCGTCGCGCTGCAGTCCGTCGAGCAGACCGTCGACCTGCTGTCCAACGAGGGTTCGGATGGTCAGTGGGAGGAACTCCGGGTGGACGCGCTAGGGTTTGATCCCTACGACGACGCCCAGTGGGCCAAGCAAGGGATCGACAACCATGCCCCAGTTGGCATCGCGCTCCTCGACGCCACCGCTCCGACCTTCGCCCTGTCCTTTGGAGTCACCGATCGCGAAGCCCTCAAGTCCGCGGTCGCCGCCCGGGCTGCCCTGCTGCTCGCCACCGATGCCGATGAGGACTCGTGGGCGGAGCGGAGCTTTGGTGGCGCCGACGGACTCTGGCACGAGACGCGCGGGATCGCCTTGATTCATCGTGAGCAGCGCGCGACCGTCGTGTTCACGCCGCGGCCGGGCCGCAACGACGAGGTCGAGAGTCACGCGACGACGATCGGCTCGCTGCAGGCGAAGGACTCTCTGACGAAAACCGAGGCGTTCGGCGCACTCGTGACGCCGCCGGGCGACATCGTCGGGCTTGGCTATCTCGATGGCAGTGCACTTCGCAACGCCCTCCCCTCGGGCGCGGCTGCCCTGGCCGCTCGCCTCGCGCTGGCCGACCTCGACGGCATCGCGGTGCTGCTGAGCCATGAACCCGAGGCCATCCACTTCACCTACGAACTCGTCGTACGCGAAGGCAGCCGGCACCTCGAGGTGCTTGAGGACGCGAAGCGCGACGGCAAAGCGCTGGCGCGAATCCAAGGGCCGGTCCTCGCAGCGTATGACGTGCAGCTCAACGGAGCCTCCCTCGACCGCGCCGTCGGTGGAGTGATCAGTGCGCTGGGGGAGAGCGTCTCGGCGGTCGAGAAGGAGGTCTCCAACGAGCTGGGAATCGACCTGCGAGCCGACGTGACTCAGAACCTCTCCGGAGCGTTCGGCAGCGCGGTGTTGGGCCTGCCCTCCGAGCGAGGCGAAGACCACGAGTTCAAGCTCGTCGGTTGGGTCGGGCTCCAAGATGGGGAGAAGGCACAAAGGACCCTGGCTCGCCTCTACGACAAAGTCGCGGCCGAGAACTCCGCCCCTGACGTCGCCCCCCGAGAGGTGGCCGGGGTCCAGGTCTACACGGTCGCCGGAGACCCAGACCACGGACAACCGGACTTCCAGTCCTTCGTCCACGACGACATCCTGTGGCTCCTCGTCGGGCCCATCGACGCAAGCACCATCATCGAAGGCCCCCAACCTCCCTTTCTGGACGACCCTCGACACCCTTCGATCCCCGAGGTCCTCGGCAAGGGAGACAACGCCGCAGGCTTCGTGGACCTCGCGCAACTGGCCTCCGCGTTCCGACCGATGCTGCGAAGCCGGAACGAGCAGGAGTTCGACACCCTCAAGCCGCTCATCGATGCGTTTGAGACCGCGACCCTTCGCAGCGAACGCGAGGGACGCACCATCGTCGTGCGCACCACCGCGCATACGACCGATGCTGTGGGCCTTCGCGGGGTCATCGAGATCGCGACCAAACTCGCCGGGGAGGCGATGGGTGAGAAGTTCGCCCGAGCAACCCGTGCCTCGCGCTGCGCGGCGCTCTCAAAACACGTCACCAGGCTCAGCACCGAATCCCTCAAGGAGTCCGGCGCCCCGCTCGAAACCGCGTGGGAGATCGAGCGCAGCGTCCAAGAGCAGTGTGACAAGCCCTCGATGACCACTGCCCGTCTTGAGTGTTACCTCGAATCGGAGTCCATCCAGGGGCTTGCGGCTTGCGACGCCCGGCACCCCGCGCGCGAGACGGTTGCAGACAAAGACGGCATCGACTCAAGGCTGGATGTCGACGTGGCCCAGGCCGAACCCAAGCTCGTGCCGTACGTCGATGACATCTGGCCCCACCGGGTCGACGACCCCGACAGCGACAGCCCCCAGCCCGACGTGAACTACGCGGTCGACGTGGGTACCGCCCCCTACGCTCGCGGGCGAGACGACGCGCTGGTGACCATTGTGATGTTCGCAGACTTTGAGTGCGAACACTGTCGCTCGGTCACCGGAACCATCGACGAACTCCTCGCCAAACACGGCGAGGATGTACGCGTGGTGTTCCGAAACCTGCCCCTGGAGAACATCCACCCCTCGGCACGGGCTGCCGCTCGGGCGTCCCTCGCCGCGGGCCGGCAGGACAAATTCTGGGAGATGCATGACGCCCTGTTCGAACGCGGAGAGCGCCTGGACTCCGAAGCCATCGAGTCCGCCGCCAAGCAAGCCGGCATGGACCTGGACCGCTACCGGACCGACCTGGCCAGCGCCGACATCGACCGGCGACTGCAGCGAGACATCGACGCGGCGGGGAAGTTTGGCGTTCGCGGCACGCCCGCGTTCTTCATCAATGGGCGGTACCTCGGCGGCCGGCAGAGCGCGTCTGCCTTCGATGTCGTCATCTCCGAAGAACTCGAACGTGCCCAGAAGTTCACCGAGCGCCGCGGCGACACCCGCAAGCGGCTGTACGAAGACATGCTCAGCCACTTCGCTCCCGAGGTCATCCAGCCGGAGACCGCGATCGAGGCCCCTTCTGGCGACGCCAAGCGCTACGTGGTGAGCACCGGCGGCCTCCCTCGCAAGGGCGCTGCCACGTTCGCCCAGATCGAGATCATCGAGTGCGGTGACTTCGACTGCCCGTTCTGCGCGCGGTCCCGCAAGGCGATCGACGAGACGCTCGAGGAGTACCCCGCCGTCGCCTTCTTCTTTGCCCACAATCCGCTCGACTACCACCTCGGTGCCGAGCCCGCCGCACGCGCTGCCCTGGCAGCGCAAGCCCAAGGCAAGTTCTGGGAGATGCACGACGAGCTCTACAAGGACCAGCGAAGCAAGGCGCGCTCCGATGAGGACTACACGCGCTACGCGGCCCGACTCGGCCTGGACGTCAAGCAGTTCGAAGAGGACTACGCGGCGCCTGAAACCGCACAGGGCGTCGCCGCGCAGCAGAAGCTGTGCACCGACCACGACGCAACCTCGACCCCCACGTTCTTCATCAATGGACGCCGCGTGACCGGGGCGCAGAGCGCCGAACAGCTCTCCGCGCTCGTCGAATCTGAGCTCTCCACGGGCATCTAGGAACGACCCTACGCGGCCGATGCGAGGTGCGCGCGCCGCGGCCGCGGAAATACAGAGCCCAAACCGGCCGAGGGGCTGTATCTTCCCCTCGCGATGAACACCGTGTACCGGACACTCGCGACGGCCAACGGTCCCCGCCGAGCGCTCGTCGTCTCAGCGGACACCGACGAGCTCGTCGGCCGCAGAACGCTGGCTGAACTGCGTTCCGGCGCTCGTCTGGGTGGCCACGCCGAAGTCATCGCTCACGTCGCCCAAAGCCCCGAGTCGATCCACCTCGTCATCCTCCGGGCCCGCGGCGCCGATGGCTCGGGCACGTTCCGTATGGCCCGCGACCTCGACGATGCTGAGCTGGATGAGGTTGGCTACCTGATGGCCAAGGCTCAGCTCGCGACCTGGCGTGACCTCGCCGAGCACGGCGTCCTCGCATTCTCGCGGGTGGAGCTGCGCGTATGGGAGCTGGCCGCACTTCGCTCTGGCACGGCGCGGTTGCTCGCCGAACTCGACGCCAAACGACACGACGCCGACCGCACCCGAGCCGCGAGAGCGCAAGCCGATCACGCGACGATCGGGCGCGGGCTTCTCAACTTCGGCGTCGGCCTCGAGACCGCGCTGACCGAGCTCTTGCCGCTGCGACTCGAACAGCTCGAGCACGACCGCGGTGTCGGCGGCCCCGCCGCGAACGCCCCCACGAAGTCTTGAGTGCGGGCGCGCGTTAGGGCCGCGGTGACACTCTCGACGTGGCACCCTCCGCCCATGCAACGGGCTCTCGTTCTCTCGCTCGTGTCGGCCGCCGCTTGCCGAGCTCCGGTCGCCGAGCCCCCACCCGAGAGCCGAATCCAGGTGCGGGAGCCAGGAGAATCACTCTCGTTCGTCGCCATCGGTGACTTCGGAGACGACTCCCCGTCCGAGGCCGCCGTCGCAGCCCGCGTTCGTGATGCCGCGCCGGATGTCGTCATCACGCTGGGCGACAACAACTACCCCAGCGGCGCGACACAAACGATCGACGCGAACATCGGCAAGCACTACGCCAGCTTCATCGCGCCGTACCACGGCGCCTACGGACCCGGTGCCGAGCGCAACCGGTTCTTTCCCTCCTTGGGAAACCACGACTGGCGCACCAGCGACATCGAGCCCTACCTCAACTACTTCGAGCTCCCCGGCAACGAGCGCTACTACGACTTCGTGTGGGGGCCCGTTCATTTCTTCGCGCTCGACAGCGACGCCTCAGAACCCGACGGCACCTCCGTCGACAGCGCGCAGGCGCGGTGGCTTGAGGAGACGATGCGGGCCTCCGAGTCCCCGTGGCAGGTGGTCTACATGCACCACGCTCCGTACTCGTCCGGCGAACACGGCTCACAGCGGTCGATGCAGTGGCCTTACGCCCAGTGGGGTGCCGACGTCATCCTCGCGGGCCACGACCACCACTACGAGCGCATCGAGCGAGAGGGCGCGGTGTATCTGGTCAACGGCCTCAGCGGGAGCCCCAAGGTCTACGACATCGGAGCCGCGATCGAAGGCAGCATCGTCCGCTTCAACGAGGGCCACGGGGCGCTCTTTGCCACCGCCACCGCCACCACGCTGTCGTTGTCGTTCGTGACGGGCACCGGGAAGCGCATCGACACGGTTGAGCTCACGCAACCGGGCGCGCCCGCCCCAGAGCCGAGCGCCGCGCAGCCCGAGCCTTTGCCCGAGCCGCCGGCGCCGAGCGACTTCGACGCCTACGAAGACTAGCGAGTGCGGTGAAACCCGACACGACGTCTCGCTCGTCTTGTTCGCGATCCGCCGCGATCCGCCGCGCCGAGTTTCACCACGGGACGCTAGGGAATCACGACCACGTCGCAGGGCCAGCTCGCGTCGACCGAGTGCGAGGCTCCGTCCTTGAGCGTGTCGCAGGCCTGGCCAATCAGCAGCAGCGTCGTCTCGTTGGGCACGTCCCAGTCGGTACCGCACTCGAGCTCTTGGCCGTCGAGTTTCACGGTGCCTTCACATGCTTTGTCGACGTCGACCTCGCCATCAATGCTCAGCTCGCAGCTGATGAACGTCCCCACGATCTCGTTGAACGCGTCGATGAGCTGCGCCGCATCCAGCGCCTCGTAGTACGGCGCGGGCATCGGGTCGTTGGCGTCCTTTCCGACGCCGACGTTGGCCATTTCCTGGAGATGATCCGCGCCGACCTCGTCGCCGACCGAGATGATGAACGTGGAGATGCCCTCCTCGAACGCAAACGCAGCCGCGGCCAAGGACTCAGGCTGGCCTTCCTGAGGGTTTGGCGTTTCGCACGTGTCGGGCTCGCCGTCGGTCGCGAGCACGATCGCCTTGGGGCCTTCGAAGTCGAGGGCCGACAGTGACGTGGCAACCGCCTCGAGAGACTCACCGGTGGGGGTCTCATCGTTGGGGATGGCGGGCGCGTACTGGGCATCGATCGCGTCCCGGTTGTCGAGCGCGGCCTCGACCGAAGTGAGGATCGGACACTCGCCGCCAGCGTTGCCGTCCTCGCTGGTGTACAGGGTGACGCCAAATCGAACCTGCGACTGCAGCTGTGCGACGACCCCATCGACGGGGTTCATCAGCGTCTCGTACACCGCCGCCCAGCGCTCGTCCCCGCCAAAGTCGGCGGTCATGCTGCCCGACTGATCGATGAGCAAGACGATCGTGGGAATCACCGGCTCCAACGTGACCGTCACCTCGCCGCACCCACTCGTCAGCGCGTCGGGGTCGTCCGTGGTGGTGGGCGGCGGACCCGAGGTCGCCAGCGGCCCCGAGCTGCTCTCGTCCACCGCCCCGGTGCTGAGCGTCCCGGCGCTCAGGTCGATTCCGGTCTCGTCGGTGTCCGCGACCGTGTCGGATGGCGACGCAGCCCCTCCACACGCGCTGATGATGAGTGCGCCAGCCACTGCCGTACGCAACGCTCCCCTTCCCATGTCCCTAGGGTAGCCCCGAAGGACTCCACGTCCCCGCATTCCGGGACTTCGGAAATCAAGGTGGCCGTGCTGACACTCCCTCGGTTCCGTCAGGCGCGGCGAAGCGTGATCAGCGTGATCTCGTGCGGGGCGCCGACCCGCATCGGAGGCCCCCAGTAGCCCGTTCCACGACTCACGTAGATCCACGTCTTGCGATGTTTCGCCAACCCCGCGACGTACGGCTGCGCCAAGTGCACCAGCAGGTTGAACGGAAAATACTGTCCCCCGTGGGTGTGCCCGGAGAGTTGGAGGTCATACCCCGCCTCGGACGCGGCATCGATGCTGCGGGGCTGGTGCGCGAGCAAGATCGAGACATCACAGTCCACGGCTCCAGCGCGTGCGCCCGCGGGATCCGAGGCGTGCTCGGGAACCAGGTCCCCGGCTTTCACGTCGGTACACCCGGCGAGGAGCAGCCGTGCACCGCCCCGAGAGATCACCCGGTGCTCGTTGTTCAACACCGTGAGGCCCAACCGCGTGACCTCGTCGCACCAGGCCGGGCCGTCCCAGTAGTACTCATGGTTCCCGGTCACGAAGTAGGTGCCGTCGCGCCCCCGAAACTCGGCGAGTGGGGCGACCTCGTCGCGAAGGTCGTCGACGTAGCCATCGATCAGGTCCCCGGTCACCACGGCCAGGTCGGCGTCGAGGCCGTTGGCCCGCTCCACGATTCCCTGCAGGTGCTCCCGGCGGATCGTGGGGCCGACATGCACGTCGGAGAGCTGAACGATGCGATAGCCTTCGAACGCCTCGGGCAGCCCATCGATCGGAACCTCGACCTCGACCACCTCCGGCAGCTGCAGGGCCTGCGTGAGCCCGACGGCGCCAACACCCCCGGAGCTGGCCACCGCGCCCATGCTCGCCACCTTGCCGAGGAAGCCTCGCCGCCCCGGGTCATCGGGCGGCTTGGGGTTGGCCGACGAGAGCACCTTTCGCATGCCCTTGGCAGCGCCGCCGATGACGTCGGAGAACACGACGAGGAAGAACAACACGGAGGTCAGGCCAAAGAGCCACAGCCCGACCCACTGCACAGCGCGTACACCTGTGGACACAGCGCCCAGACGAGAGGACGCGACCGCTCCCATCGAGAGCAACCCGCTCAGGGCGATGCCCACCCAGGCGAGCCGGCGCCCCCGGGTGGAGAGGCGGAGCCGGCCCAGCAGGCGGCGGCCGAGGTAGACGTGCCCGCCGATCCAGATGGCGAACATCACCGCCATGAACGCGAGCATGCGCATGGACATCAGTACGCCACCGCCGTGGGGTCTGGTTACGGCCCGGCGTCCAGCACCGACGCGAGGTCGGCTTGAGCCTCGGCCGCCGAAGAGCTCTGCAGCTGTACCAACGATCGGTTGTGGGTCGAGACCGCGTACCAAGCCTCGTTGCCATCGTCCCCAACCGCGCGAAAGATGGTGGCCTCGCTGGACTTGCGCCCAGCGGTGACCGTCATCGAGAACGCCTCTTGCAGTCCAGCGGGTTTATTGGCTTCGTCGATGTAGCGCAACACCTTGAGCCGGAGCGCCTTGTCGAACCAACCCGCCGCGGCAGCGTTCGGCTCGGAGGAGCCGGAGCTCGACCACGACCGGGCCGCCCGGTCATCGGGGTTGTTCTGCACGTAGGTGGCTTCCGCCTCTGCGGCGCGCACCGAGATGGTCTCGATGTCGGTCACGTCGAACGCGAGCAAGGAACGGTCGGGAAGCGAGCGCTCTGCCGTGTCGAGACTGTCGAGCAGACTGGCGGCGACGATGTAGACGGTGCCGTCCTCGGGGTCGCGAACGTAGCGGTTCGAACCACCGTATGCCTTGGCCCCGACCTCATACGTCTTGGCGTCACGCCCTTTGCGAAGGAACGTAAGCGTGGCCTGCTCCTCGCCGAACCCAAGTTCTTCGAGCTTGGACTCATCCACGCCTTCGAGCACGCGCTTTGCGACGAACGGGGCTGCGCCGGCGGCGATCGTCTCTCCAGCCGCGCCGGTCTTGAACGCCTGCGGTGTGTTGAGCACCGGTGCGGGCTCGGGGGGCGCCGAGGGGTCTGTAGGCTCGGGCTCGGCGGCTGATGCCGCGTTGGGGTCGGTCTGAGCCCACACGTAGGGGCCGAGTTCATCCTCCCGCATTTCGAGGCGCACCCGGCCTGACGGGCTCTCGAACACGAGCGCTTCCAGGTCATCTCGCTCGACGTCGAGGATCACCGTCGCCCCCGACAGGTCCGGGTTCCCCTCGTGGGTCCAGGTCTGGTAGGCGCCCGCGAGCGCCAGGCTCAGCGCGAGGCCGTAGCCAATCAAAGCGGACTTCATCGTGCGTCTCCCTTCACACTTGCTTGCTGGCCGCGGCGACGCATGCGAACTCGAAACACGCCGAGGCCGAAGACGAGCAACGGAACGCCGAGCACGGTCGAGTAGAACCACCAAGTCTGGCCCTCCTTGGTGTGTTCGATCTTCACGTCCTCCTCCGACTGCGTCGTCCCCGAGAGCGCCTCGGCCCCGATCAGCCAGTTGGTCGTGTCGCGCACGAAGTGGATGTTGCCCGGGATGGTGCTTCCCTCCTGATCGGTCGCGCCGCCCAGCGCGACGTCGGAAACGACCGACGAGGTGGCCACGACGATGGCCCGCCAGCCGACCGCGTTCGTGCTCCCACTGACCGCCGCCGCGATGGGTTTGGTGCCCTTCACCTCCCCGGCGTCGGCGGAGAAGCTCGCGTCGCGATTCTCATCGACAAACGCGGTCGCCATCGAGCGGACGGTGACGGTGTGCGCCGCCGCGTGGCCGTCTTCGAGCTCAAGGTACCCCGTGAACGGCGCGCCAAACACCTGGCGCTCGGCCGCCAGCGTCACGCTGCTGCCGTGGGAGCTGAACGAGTCGGTGAGGACCAGGAAGTTGTCCCGCTTGTCCCCAGCGCTGCGCGCGTGCACGACCTCGTCGGCGAGGATGCCTTCGCCCACAGTCACCCCCATGACCTCGGCGACCATCGCGTCCAGAGGGTCTTCGACCGGTGCCGGCAGCCGCGCCCGGGCTGCCCCCGGTTCCAGGGCGACGAACAACGCTCCGCCCGACTCAAGGTACCCCCGCAGGGAGTCGGTCTCCGCTTGGGAGAACGGATACCGCGGACCCAGCACCATCACCAGGCTGGCGTCGGGCGGAACCCCTTCGCTGAGCTTCTCGCGCAACCCCAGCTCCTTGACCGTGAAGCCCTGGCTCTTGAGTTCTTCGCGAAGCCCGTTGGCCTGCAACTCCGGCACCGGCTGGGCTGCGCGTCGCCAGGTCAGCTCGCCGTGCCCCGTCGTCACGTAGGCGATGCGTTCCCCGTGCCCCAGCTCGATGAGGACCTTCTGCACATCCGCGTCGATCTTCTTGAGCGCGCGCTTGGCCTTGTCGAAGTCGGCGTCCACCTTCACGTTGCGCGTCACCGGCTGCGGCGGAGCCTCCTCCCCTTCGGCCGGCGGCTGCACGTCGATGAGGATGTCTCCCTGGGTGAAAGTGATCGTGCCGTTGTTTCGGACGGCCAGCGCTTTGGCCAGCCGCGGTTCGGCGGCCTGGTCGATGACTTCGACCCGGAACATCGGTCCTTCGAGGGGGCCGAAATAGTTCTGCAGCTCCTGCGCGACCTCGGAGCTGGGAGGCATGAAGATACGGACATCGACCGGAGACTCCAGCGCCTGCGCGAGCGCCAAGGTGGCCGTCCCCGGCTGCGGCGTCTTGAAGTAGGCGAGGTCCCATCGCTCCTTCCTTTGGCTGGCGATGTAGTTGACCGGAAACGCCAAGCCGATGCCCATCGCCACGATGAGACCGTGCAGCGCGAGCTCGCGTGCCCGTCGTTTCGGCATCATGGTGGGCGAGCTCTCGCACGCGTAGTCGGCGGTCAGCATCGGCACGGTGCCGATCAGCCACATCAGCGGCCACAGCGAGCGCCAAGTCCCCAACCAGCGCTCTTCGGCTTCGTCCCCGAGGGTGAGGGTGTCGATGACGCCGTCTGTGGTCGCGGTGTACAGGACCAGCGACGCCACGCCGCCAAGCAGCCCGATCATCGCCAGGCGGTGCCCCAATCGGAGTCCTGGGTCCTTGGCCCGGCGCAGCGATCCGAGCCTGAGCCCTGCCGCGGCGGCGAGCACAACACAGCCGACAATCGTCACGGCCATCTGCGGGCCGTCGTTGCCCTCGAGCATGCGCTGCCCGACGAACAGCGTCGCCATCGAGACCAGATACAGCATGGCGGAGACGCTCATCGCCACCTCCGGGCCGCCATGAAGCGGGTGCTGAGCGTCAGAGAGACGAACGCGATGCTGACGTAAAACACGATGTCCTCGGTGTTGATCTGCCCCTGCATAAATCCGCGGAAGTGACGGTCGTACAGGCTCATGTAGGAAAATACGTCCTTGAGCGGCGGGTCGGAGACCTTCGCCAACAGCCAGGAGATCACCAGCACGACGGTCAGCGCCGTGGAGGCAAAGCCGGCGACGAGCTGAGAGCGAGAGACCGTGGACGCGAAGGTTCCGATCGCCGCGGTTGCGGCCGCCACCAGGAGCAGGCCGGTGTACCCAGCCACGATGTGTCCATAGGAGACCTTTCCGTTCACGAACACCAGCGCGGGCATGTACAGCGTCACGAGGATGAGTCCGGACAGCACGGTCATGGCCGAGACGTACTTGCCGCCGATGATCTGCCACGGCCGCAGCGGTGAGCTGTCGACCAGGACCAACGTGCCGGTCTGACGCTCTTCGGCCACCAGTCGCATCGTGAGCAGAATGGATGCAATGATCGTCGTGGCGAAGGAGAACTCGAAGAACTGCTCCATCACCTCGGCGCTGTACTTCGGCCGATCGCCCAGCGCGACGGCGTTGAACAGGATGCCGTCCACGACCAGGACGACGGCGATGACCGCATAACCCCAGACGTTGTTGAGATAGGCGGCCAGGTCTCGGCGCGCCACCATCATCATCCCTCTCATGATGCTTTGTCCTCCTTGGCCGAGGCGGCCCTTGCGTCGCCTCGGGTGAGCTGCAGAAACGCCTGCTCAAGCTCCGAAACCGTATCCTGCACTGCGAACACGCCGAGCCCGGCCGCGACGACATGGGCGACCAACTCGTCGCGCGCGCGTTCGCCAGCCGCCAGCGCCACGTCGGCCCGCACGAGTCCGTCGGACTCCACCACCTCCACGACTTGGAAGTCGGTGACCGCCGCGGTGCTCTCAAGCGCGTCCTTCACGGCGGCGAGCGTGCCGCGCAGGCTCAGCGTCACCGACCCACCCCCGCCCTGCTGCTCCGCCAGCTCCTCCGTGGAGCCTTCGGCGACGATGCGCCCACCGTGGATCACAAGCACCCGGTCGCAGGTCAGCGCGACCTCGGTGAGGATGTGGGAGCTGATGAGCACGGTGGCCCGCTCCTTGAGCGAGCGGACAACCCGACGCATCTCCACGATCTGCTGCGGATCGAGCCCGCTGATCGGCTCGTCGAGAATCACGACCTCGGGACGATGAATGATCGCCTGCGCGATGCCAACCCGCTTGCGGTAGCCGTGGGACAGCTCGTCGATGACCTTGTGTTGCACGGTGCCGAGGTCGCACAGCTCGATCACCTTCGGCAGCTCGGCATCGACGTCCTTGGCGGAGCACCCTTTGGCCTGGCCTACCCAGCGCAGGAACTCGTGCACCTGCATCTCGCGATACAGCGGCGGCTCCTCGGGCAGAAAGCCGATCTTTGTGCGCAGGGTGTCGGGGTCCTCCAGGGCATCGACGCCGCCGACGCGAACCGTGCCCGCACTGGGCATCAGCAGGCCCGCCAGGACCTTGAGGATGGTGCTCTTGCCCGCGCCGTTGAGGCCCAGGAACCCGACAATCTCGCGCTCGCCGATCGAGAATGAGGCGTCTTGAACCGCCGCAAAGTCGCCGTAGTAGCGGGTGAGGCCTTCGACTTCGATCATCGTCTCGCCTCAGTCCAAGAAGAAGTCGGGCACGAGATCGGTACCGGGCTCGACCGCATACGGGTCGAAGTCCGTGACGCCAGCGTCGCGCAGCACGGCGTCATCGACGAAGAAGTTTCCGGTGGTGGTCTTGGCGTCCATGACGAGCACCGCGTGCGCCGCATCGGCCATGATCGACGGCTTGCGGCAGCGCTTCATCATGTCGTCGCCACCGATGACGTTGCGCACCGCAGCGGTGGCGATGGCAGTTCGGGGCCAAAGGCCATTGACAGCGATCTTGCCCTCGAACTCACCCGCGTGACCGATGACGCACATGCTCATCCCCATCTTCGCCATCGTGTAGGCGGTGTGGCTGCGGTACCACTTGGTCGCGCTCGACAGCGGTGGGCACAACGTCAGCACGTGCGGGTTGTCGGCCTTGAGCAGGTACGGGGCTGCTTTGGCCGTGCACAGGTAGGTGCCGCGCGCGTTGACCTGCTGCATCAGGTCGTAGCGCTTCATCGGCGTATGCGCGGTGTTGGTCAGGCTGATCGCGCTGGCGTTGTTGATGAGGATGTCGATGCCGCCGAACACCTCGACCGCCTTGGCCATCGCAGCGTCGACCGCTTCCTCCGACCGAATGTCGGTGACGATGGGCAGCGCCGTGCCGCCCGCAGCCTCGATCTCCTCAGCCGCGGTGTAGATGGTTCCAGGGAGCTTGGGGTGCGGCTCGGCGGTTTTGGCCGCGACGACGATCTTCGCCCCGTCGCGAGCGGCACGCAGCGCGATGGCCTTGCCGATGCCTCGGCTCGCCCCCGTAATGAACAGCACCTTGTTCGATAGATCCGCCACGGCCGGGGAGATTAGCCGATGCTTGCCAAAGTTGCCCGGAGGCGCCGGATTCGGCGTACGCAGGCCTTTCCGAGCCCGGTTGAGGTCTGGTACTCGGGGACGATGCGCTGGTTTGTCCGCGGAGACATCGACGGGTTCTTCGGCCTCGCGCTCGACAACTTGGTCCAGCTGCTGCTCATCGACGCCCTTTGCCGCACGGTGCTCGGGTTCGACGACGCGCTGCTCCACGGACGCGTCCTTCCCGGCGTCGCGATGTCCCTCATCGTCGGCAACCTTTTCTACGCGTACCAGGCCAAGAAGCTGGGCGACACCGCGGGCCGCGACGACGTCTGCGCCCTGCCCTATGGCATCAACACGGTCTCGCTGTTCGCCCACGTGTTCTTGGTCATGCTCCCGGCCAAGCTCGCGGCCACCGCTGCAGGTGCCGAGGACCCGGCCCGCATCGCGTGGCAGGCGGGACTCGTCGCAACCCTGGGCAGCGGCGCGATCGAGCTCGGCGGTGCCTTCGTCGCCGACCGACTGCGAAAGGCCACGCCGCGCGCCGCTCTACTCGCCACGCTCTCGGGCATCGCGCTGGGCTTCATCTCGCTGGGCTTCTTGTTCCGCACCTTCGCCAACCCGCTGATCGGCTTGGCGACGCTGGGCATCGTGATGCTGACCTACTTCGGTCGGGTCCGGTTCAAGGGCAACATCCCCGGAGGTCTGGTCGCGGTGGGGCTGGGCATCATCATCGCGTGGAGCACGGGGATGGCCCCGGTCGGCGAAGCCCCGGACGCGGCAAGCCTTCACCTCCCAATCCCGGTGATCGGTGACCTCATCGACGCGTTCGGTGCGGGCCACCTCGCCACGTACTTCTCGATCATCCTGCCGATGGGGCTGTTCAACCTGGTGGGCTCGCTTCAGAACATCGAGTCCGCCTCCGCGACCGGAGACGACTTTCCTGCCGCGCCTTCGCTGGCGGTCAACGGAGCGGGAACGCTGGTCGCGGGTCTGTTCGGCAGCTGCTTTCCCACCACGATCTACATCGGGCACCCCGGGTGGAAAGCCATGGGGGCCCGCGCGGGCTACTCGGTCGCCAACGCCGTGTTCGTCACCGCGGTGTGCCTGACCGGAACCTTGGGTTGGCTGGCGTACGCCATCCCGATCGACGCGGGGATGGCCGTCATCTTGTGGATCGGGATGGTGATCACCGCGCAGGCATTCCAAGCCACCCCGCGAAGCCATGCGCCCGCCGTCGTCATCGGGCTGCTGCCCGGCGTGGGAGCCTGGGGCGCAGTCATGGCCAAGAACGGCCTGCGCGCCGCCGGTGTGGGAAGTCCCGGCGGGCCACCCTTCAACGAGGGGCTCATCGCCAAGTTCGCGGCCAGCGACACCTGGATTCATGGAGCCTTCGCCCTCGAGCAGGGGTTCATCTTCACCTCGATGATTCTCGCCGCCGCCACGGTGGCGGTCATCGAGCGCAAGTTCGTGACGGCAGCGGCTTGGTGCGCTGCAGCGTCGTTGCTGTCGATCGCCGGGCTGATGCACGGCTATGCCTTCACCCCGGCGGACACCGTCATCAACCTCGCGCCCGCATGGCCGTGGGCGACCGGATACGCCGTGATGGCGCTCGCGTTCGTGAGCGCGCAGTTCCTCACCGTCCCGCACGACGGCGCCGGGCACGAATGATGCGCAACCGGATCATCGAGGGCAACAACCTCGAGGTGCTGCCGACCCTGCCGGATGGAGCCGCGGCGCTCATTTACATCGACCCGCCGTTCAACACCGGGCGCGCCCGCAAGCACACGCGCGTCAAGGTAGAGCGGGCCGGACCGGGCGAAGGAGACCGCGTCGGATTCGGGGGGCAGCGCTACAAAACGACAGCCCTGGGATCGGCAGCGTACGCCGACGCGTTCGAGGACTTCGGCGCCTTCCTGATGCCGCGCCTGGAGCAGGCCCATCGCCTCCTCGCTGCGAACGGCTCCTTCTTCTTGCACCTCGATCCCCGCGAGTCGCACTACGCCAAGGTGATGGCCGACGCCGTCTTCGGCCGGGACGCGTTTCTCAACGAGATCATCTGGTCGTACGACTATGGCGGTCGCAGCAAGCGCCGCTGGCCCGCCAAGCACGACACGATCCTTTGGTACGCCAAGGATCCCAAGCGCTACACGTTCCACTACGACGCCATCGACCGAATCCCGTACATGGCTCCGGGCCTGGTCTCGGCGGAGAAAGCGGCGCGTGGCAAGACGCCCACGGATGTGTGGTGGCAGACGATCGTGCCCACAGCTGGAAAAGAACGCACGGGCTACCCAACACAAAAGCCGCTGAAGATCCTCGAGCGCATCGTTCGCGTGCACAGCGACCCCGGCGACCTCGTGCTCGACTTTTTCGCGGGCAGCGGGACCACCGGGGAGGCCGCCGCCCGCAACGATCGCCGCTTCTTGCTCGTGGACGAGAACCCCGAAGCCATCGCGGTCATGAGCGATCGGCTCGCCTTCGCGTCCCCGCAGATTTCCAAGCACAACGCTGCGACCAACTGACGTACCATCGCATCGCATGCGTAGGTTCGGTGGGGTCACGGTCGCGTTGCTCGTGTGCGGATGTGATCCGGGCTCGACGACGCAGGACACGGACACCGACCCCAGCACCGAGACGTCCGCGAGCGCGGTCGGCACGGGCACGGGCGTCGATCCCTCGACCACCACGGGCAACACCTTCGAGCAGACGCTGGCCTGCCAGACCTGGCTCGACTGCCTCGACGCACAAACGCAGGACCAGCTCTCCGCGCAGTATGGGCCGGGCGGCACCTGTTGGACGCAGACGGTCTCCATCGTCGAGATGTGCGATGCCGACTGCGTCTCGGGCTACAACGCGTCGTGCCTGGGCGGGACGCCGACCAGCGACACCCACGACAGCACGACGGGCGAGCCGTTCGAGGAGTGCAGCCTGCAGCAGCTGGCCCCCGGCGCCGCCTCTTGGGTCGAGGCCGGCGATGACGCCACAAGCATCCCGACCGAGATCGGAACGCTCATCGAGCGCGTCTGCAGCTGTCACGTCGCGGAGCTCGACGCCTTCGTGCCGGACGCGCCGCTGTACTACGGAAACGCGCGTTTTTACACCTTCGCGCAGATGCACTCGAACTTCGAAGGCGCGCCGATGTACGTCGAGGTTGGGGTCCGCGCCCTCGACGAGCAGAACATGCCGCCGGTCTACTTCTGTGGCGAGGGCGAGTACGGCAGCCTGCACGAGGACGAGTACGCGATCCTGCAGGCGTGGATCGAGGCCGACGCCCCGGACGGCGCGGGCTGGCTTGAGCAACGCCCCGTCGGCCTGCCGACGCTCGACTGACTCGTGGATACCCTGTGCTCGCTGGCTTCTTTTTCCTCCGACGAGCCGGAAATCCCGATGTCCGTTGGTGTCGTAGAGAGCGAACTGCAAGCGCGATCACGGTTGCTTCACGGCGCGAGCCCTGAAACGATGGGCACCACGCGACGCTTCGCACGGGGGAACGACATGGGTTTTTCGACACTTCAATTGGGCTTCAAGAACACCTTGGCAATCGCAGGCCTTGTGCTGGGCATCGGCGCGGGCTGTAACGACGGGGCACAGAGCGACAGCGCGGGCTCCTGCGTCCCGGGCCAAGTGAACTTCTGCCCCTGCGCGGGTGACCCGGCGACCTCGCCCAGCGGCACCCAGACCTGCCTCCCCGACGGAACCTACGGGCTGTGCCAGTGCGGCGACATCGCGACCGGCGGCGCAGAGGGCTCGACCGGCGACACCGCCGAGAGCGACAGCAACAGCCAAGGCTCCAGCGGCAATGGACCGGACCTGTGCGGCAACGGCTTCCCCGACGCCGGCGAATGCGAAGTCGGCCCCGACGGCGACATGGCGCCCTGTCCTCAAGACTGCCAGTCCGAGAGCGACACCGATTCGGATACCGACGGCGATACCGATGGAACCACCGGCGGCGTGATCGATGCCTGCGCGGGCGTGCCGATCTACGTGGGCATGGTGCCGGCGTCCCCTTCGGTTTGGCTGCACCCCGGATTCGGCGAGGGCTTCACTTCGGGCACCCAGGCGTGCATCGCCGGTGGATACGAAGGCGTGTGCACGTACACCCAGCTTGAGGCGGCCTCGGCTCAAGGAGACTTCGCAGCGGTGACCGCGGGCACGACGTATTGGGTCCACCGCGTGGTCGCCACCATGTTCAACGGTGTGCTGATCCAGCCCGATACGCGCTCGCGCTGCGATGACTGGCGCTACGGCACCAACGACGTCAACGACGGCGAGTATGCGACGGTGGGTGCGGGCGCGCTCACGTTCACGCTCGATCCCGACCCGCTGCCGAACCAGGTCGATCCTGCCGGCCTGGACTGCGGTGGCGTGACCCGAGCGATTCCGTGCTGCAACGTCTGCGACGGCTGAGACTCTTGCTGGGCAGCGCCGTCGTCGTGGCGCTGCCTTTGCTCGCGACAGCCTCCAGCGACCCCGCCTCGACGCCATGGCCGGCTGGAGCTCCGCCCTCAGATTCACAGCTGGCGGAGTTCGTCGGCGACGCGCTCGGCGTGCTCGCGCTCGAGCGCTTCGAGGAGTTTCGCGAAGCCAAGGAGAAGGGCGAGGACTCCGGCCATAGCACCGTGTTCCAAGAGGACATCGACGCCGGCCGGTACAGCGCGGCCGAGCTGTTCGCGCTGGGCGACGCGGTCTTCGGTCACGAGTTCCGCGTCGCAGACGGCTACGGCGAGGTTCAAGCGGTGGTCCCCGGGCGGCGCATTCACAACGGCGCTCGCGGGGGACTGGATACCTTCTCCTGCGCGGGATGCCACTCGGTCGGTGGACCCAATGGCGCAGGCGCGGCCACACAAAACGCATACCTCTTCGGCGACGGTTCTCGACTGAGCTCAAGCGTGATCCGGAACAGCCCGGCCGTCCTTGGTCTGGGCATGGTTCAGGCGCTCGCGCGCGAGATGAGCCTCGAGCTTCAGCGGGCTCGCGACGCGGCCGTCGAGCAAGCCCAGTCCACCGGCGACGCTGTGTCGATCCGACTGGAAACCAAGGGCGTCGACTTCGGCGTCCTGACGGCACGGCCCAGCGGCTCCCTCGACGCATCGGAACTCGCCGGCATCGATGCCGACCTCGTCGTCAAACCATTCGGATGGAAAGGGCAGTTTCCTGACCTGCGCCGGACGATCGAGGACGCAGCTCGGATCCACTTCGGCATTCAAAGTGGCCCCATGGAGCTGCTCAACCGCGACACCCCCATGCCGGAGCAGCTCGGAGACGGGCCCGATTGGTGGGACCCCGACCAAGACGGGGTGCAGCGCGAGCTTCAAGAAGGCTCGCTCACCGCCACCGCGATCTACCTCGCAACCCTGGAGGTGCCGACCATCGTCCCCCCATCGAGCGCCGCGCTGCGTGACCGATGGGCCCACGGCGATGCCCTCTTCGACGAGGTTGGATGTGCGGACTGCCACACGCGTTCGCTTGGCCTGGTCAGCACGCGGTGGGAAGAGGCACCCGACACCACGGGCGCGGACCCGTTTGTCATCGCCCTTTTCCAGGATGGGGAGGCGCCCAAAGGGACCCCGAAGGTGAAGCTGTTCAGCGACCTCAAGCGCCACGACATGGGGCCGGGCCTCGCGGACCCCCACACCAACACCGACCATCCCCACATCCCCGCGCAGACCTGGCTGACGCGTCCGCTGTGGGGGCTCGCCGAGAGTCCGCCGTACCTGCACGACGGCCGGGCCGCGACGATCCCGGATGCCATCGTGGCGCACGGCGGTGAGGCCCAGGACAGCGCCGATCGTTTTTCGGCCCTGTCTGCATCGGACCAATCCGACCTGCATGTTTTCCTGCTGTCGCTGAGCCGAACCCCGAAGCTGAGGGCTCCGCTGTGAAGCGGCTGCTCCTCCTGACTGCGGCCGCCCTCCTCGGCTGCGCGAGCGACAGCCCATCCGACGAGGCCCCGGACACCAGTGAGGCCCGGTCGTTTCCGGTGTTCTCGCCCACCCGGCCGAACACCTCCGCCGGGCAAGGTCTGCAGGCCCTGCAACAAGACGCGTGGCGTCGGGAGCTGCGTTTCATGGACGCCGCCGACCCGGGCTTCGCGTTCCGAAGTGTCCGTCCCACCTACGATGAGCTCGACGCCCGCTTCGCTCCCGAAGACTGGTTCTCGATGGGCGGTCAGCTGTTCACGATGAACTTCACCGAAGCGCAGGGCTTTGGGGGCGCCGAGCTTCCTGCCATGAGCCGGTTCCATCGGGGGGAGCGCGGCGGCCCCGATGCACGTCGATGCTCCGCCTGCCACTGGCGCGGCGGTGTCGCGGGCGCGGGTGATGCGGCCGACAACGCGTTCTTCCGCGGGGACGGGGACACCGAATCCAGCGCCCTGGTCCGCAACCCACCGCCACTGTTTGGGGCAGGCTGGAAGCAACGCCTTGCCGAAGAGATGACCGCAGAGCTTCAGCTTCGTCGCGACGACGCGGTGGCCTTCGCCCGCAAACGCGGCGAGGACGTCCGGCTGCACCTCGAAGTGCGCGGGGTCAGCTTCGGCTTTCTCAGCATTGAGCGCGATGGGACGGTGGACGAGTCCGATCTCGAAGGCATCGATGCCGACCTCGTGGTGCGTCCGTTTGGCTGGAAAGGCGTGTTCGTCGACCTGCGAGACGTCGTCGAGGATGCTTCCAATGTTCACCACGGCATGCAATCCACCCGGTTTGCCGCCCATGAACCCCCGGAGCGCGTCGGCGACGGTCCCAGCAACGATCCCGACCAAGACGGTGTCGACGATGAACTCAGCGACGCACAGGTCGCGCTGATCACCCTGTTCGCCGCCATGCAGGACGTCCCGGTCGACCTACCCCCGCCCGAGTCCGACCTCTTGTTGCTCTACTCCCGCGGCCGCCAAGACTTCAGCGTGCTGGGTTGCGCCGCATGCCACGTCCCGTCCCTGCCCATCGAGGACACCCAGTACGTCCTGATCAGCCGCACAACAGGTCCCGACCTTTCCGTCGACCTCCTTGAGGAGGGGGCCCAACCCCGGCTTGCGCCCGACGCGATCACCGGAGAGCTTCGCGTGCCGCTGTACAGCGACCTCAAGCGGCACGCGATGGGCGATGCGCTTGCGGAGTCTCGCGAGGACGCCGGCGTCCCGGCCGATGTGTTCCTCACCCCGCCGCTGTGGGGCATCGCCCGCAGCCGCCCCTATCTGCACGATGGACGAGCGCCGACCCTCGAGGACGCCATTCTTCTGCACGGCGGCGAAGCGCTGGCATCTCGAGACGCCTTCGCGTCACTCGAAGAGGTGGACCGAGCCCCGCTTCGCGTGTTTCTCACCTCGCTCACCCGCGGCGAACAACTCGTCTCCCCATAGGCTCACATGCGACGGATCCGACGTTCGATGGGGCCCTGGTTCCCGATGCTGCTCGCAGCGGCGGCTTGCTCCCCGCCCGAGTCCGACGAGGACGACGTCTGCATCGGCTTCCTCGCCCCCGGGCCGGACGACACCTGCCTCGCGCGGGCATGGCCGCCGCAGCAGCGCCACACGCTCGCCGAAGTGGGTGCGGACGACGTCGAGGTTGCGGTCGACGGACTCGGACGCGCCCTGGTCACATGGAAGCGCAGGCAACCGGACCCAGACCAATCGCTTTCAGGCCTCGCCGAGCAAACCTCCGACGGCTGGGTTGTTCACCCTTTGGGGGCGTTGTCGAGCGGCTACGGTTCGCGGGCGACCCTCGCGACCAACGGCCTCGAGGCATGGGTGAGCTGGACGCAACAACGCACCAACGACTCGGGCGAGGACGAGAGCAGCGTCCACCTGCTGCGACGAGATGAAGCCGGACAATGGCTAAGCTCCGACGTCGGTGAGCAGGTCTCCTTTTCCCCCAAGGCCTACGAGCCTCGCTCGGTGCTCGCATCCAACGGAGAGGGCATCCTGGTGTGGAACCAGTGGCGAGCAGAGGGGGGCTACGGTGTCGCGGTGGCTCGTCGACAACCCGGCGGGTCGCTGACCCTTCCGCGTGCCGCCAACGACGTCGTCTCCCCGCAGGTGTTCTTCTCCAACGCACCTGCGCTGGCGGTCGCGGACAACGGTGATGCGATCATCGCGTGGTATCAGGCTACGCCCCCGCCCGGTTCGACGGACCCAGACCCGGTCAGCGATGGTCTGCGCCTGTTCGTCAGCGAACGACACCGCGCGGACGGGCATTTCTCCAAACCGAAGATCGACGACTGGCTCTCCCCCGATGGCCCTCCCCTCGCCAGCCACGCGATCCGCAACCCGGTCGTGGCCATCGGGGACTTCGGTGAGGCGCTCGTCTTTTGGTCCCAAGAACACACCTCGGGCGCGGTGGGCCTGTACGTCGCCAGCCGCTCGGGAAAGCGCAAGTGGACCACCCCGGCGGACATCGACGACACGTTCGGGCCGCTGCGAGAGTTCGCCACGTGCATCGACGTCGCGATCGCACCCACCCGCGAGGCTCACGTCACCTGGTTCGATGGCCCGCCCGGTGCCACGCGCGTATACGCAGCGCACCGTGACGGTGCGGGCGAGTGGGACACGCCTCGAACGCGGCCGCTCTCGACCCCCGGACGTCCCGCCCAAGATCCCCGGCTGGCGGTCGGCCCCGATGGCGAGGTTGCGCTGGTCTGGACCGAGCGTGGAAGCGACGGGCGCTGGCGCGTGGTCGGACGGCGGCGAGGACCAAACGCGCAGGGATGGGGCAACCCGGTCGAGCTCAGCCTTCCCGAAGAAGGAGACGCGGTCGGGCCAACCGTCGCGATCGGTCCGGATAGCACGCTGCTCGCCGCTTGGACGGTCGGCCCCCTGGGGGCTCAAACCGTCTCGGTCTCGGTCCTCCCCTAACTACCCCGCCGGCACCGAGCACACCGTGTCGATGTGCTCGGTCGCCTCGGCAAAGAACGGTTCGTAGTCCGTGCTGCAGATGTCGCCGACGTACCCGTAGGGAAAAATGCTGGTGAACTGCAGGATGCGCGTCGCGATCTCAGCCCCCTGCATCCCAGTCCACTGGGTTGGAATGCAGTCGTTGGGCTTGGGATGCCCGACCAGCGAGAGCACCACCACCCGCTCCTCGTCCCCGCCCTTGGCCTCGAGGACCGACTCGTACCAAGCCACAGGATCTCCGTCCGACTCGGTGTCGTCCTCCTCGTCGGTGATCAACACGACGACCAGCAACGCGTCGTCGCGCAGGAAGCCGTCGTTGCACGCGCTGACCCCCGGGGCAGGATGCAGCGCACGGTCCAAGGCGTCCATCGGTCGCTCGATGCCGTTGCCGTCGATCCCCAGCTGCGCGGCGCATGCGAAGGCGCTTTCGAGGTCGTCTTGAGGCGTCATAAACGACGCGCCCTCCACGTAGGGACCGCAGTCGCTCTCGCTGGAGAGGTCGCCCTGCGTCCGGGTCACAAGTGCGCCGATCTCCTGGCAACCATCCGGGTTGAAGTTCGCTTCGTCGGTGCTGACCACACCCACGTGATAGTCGGTGTGCACACCCAAGCGGTCTGTGATGCCGTCGATGAACCCCGGCACGCTTGCGATGAGGTTGGCCTGCTCGTCGGCCATCGACCCCGAGTTGTCGATCACGAACAACACGTCGACCGCGTCGCAAGTCCCCGGCGGCACGGGCTCCGGAAGCGCGGGGACGTCGAAGTGGGCTCCCGAGCTCTCGAAGCCGTCGCACCCGGAGCTCTCGGAGCTCTCGGACGCAGCCCCGCTCGAACCGTCATCATCGTCATCATCGTCGTCGTCCATCCCGCCCGGCCCAGCCGATGACGCGTGATCGGGTGCAGGGTCCGAGGCTGCGTCGGCAGCACCCAGGTCCTCGGTTCGGGGGTTCACGTCGCACCCCGCAAGCGCGACGAGAGCGGGGATGAACCAGGACTGCCAGCGACTCATGCGGCAGAGGTGCTTCAACCTCCGTGCCGAACGGGGTCAGTCCTCCGAGGTTGCCGCGCGCCGAGGCACGGGTCGTCCATCCTCGGGCCGCGCCGGACCGTTCAGGTCTCGGTACGGCGGGCACCCGTCTCGTCTTGAATCACACGAGCGTCGGTGACGAGTTTGGACAGATGAGCACGAAGCGACTTCTCGGCCAACGGCCACAGTATCTCTGGGGTATCCGCATACGCCGACGCCAAGATTTCTGGCAGCGTTTTCGATTCCGTCCCCATCGCGGCCAGCACTTTTCGCTCCCGCCCGAGCCGGTGCTCGATGAACCGTCGGCAGACCGCTTCGGGCTCCTCGAAGCTGTTGCCATGGGCCGGGACGAGCCGGCTGGCTCCAAGCGCAGCGAGGCGCTGGAGTGAGTCGAGGTACGCCGACATGTCGCCACCGTCATCCGGATCGATGAGGATGGAGCCCTCACCGGCGACCATGTCTCCCGCATGGGCGATGCCTGTGGCCGTGTCTAGGTAGACCAGGTGCCCGGGCGCGTGCCCGGGCGTGAAAATGGGACGCAATGCGTGCCCCTCGTCGAGTTCGATCGGTGTTTCGTCGGTGAGCTGACGATCGACCGTCATCGAAACCCGTTTCGCGGTCTCCGGATGGGCCAGGATCGGCGCACCGGTCCGCTCCGCGAGCGCCTGGGCGAACCCGATGTGATCGCTGTGATGGTGGGTGATGAGGATGGCCTCGACCCGAGCCCCGTCCGCCATCCGGCCGTCCAGCATCGCGAGCAACCGCTGCTGCTCGTCTGGGTGTGGCGTGGCCGGCTCGATGATCGCCAGCCTCCGCCGTCCGACGATGGCCGTGTTGGTCGCCGTTGCCGGCGGCAGGGTTGGGGTGCGCAACGGAGCGACCCAGTACCCGGGCTTGAGCAGATAGGGCTCTTTCATCGAAACTTTCGTTCGGAGCTTCCGGAGCTTCCGGAGCTTCCGGCGCTTCCGGATCATCCGGTTGCGATGGCGGCCTCCACGGTGTCGACGAACCGCGCGTTCCCGCCGAACATGAGGCCCGTCGCTCCGATGTGCGGGCGGGTCCACACGACTCGGCTGCGAAACACCACCTTCTGTCCCGAGGAGAAGAGCGCGGCGAGGTCGAACGCCACCCAGACCTCGTCCCCCACGCGCACGGAGGGATCGAACATCGACAGGCGGGTCCCGCCAGCGCTGAGGTCGTCGAGGCTGACCTCAAGCGTCCGCGAGAACCCGCCGTCGCATTGGGTCAGCGTGGCCGGCAACCGACACGACTCGCGAACAAAACGACGCGAAGAGGGGAGTCCGTGGGTGTCCGCCAACAGCCGCGTGCTCAGCTGCGCGTACCGGGCTTTGGCGTGGCCATCCATCGGCTTGCCACGCAGTCCATCGAGGCGAAGCGTGCGGTAGTCGAGCACGTCACGCAGGGTTGAGAGCGCGGACTCCAGCGCTTCGGGATCGAACTCGCTTACGATGGACCCGGACTCGGTCACACAGACCGCCGACGGTATCCCCAGCGGGTCCGGGTACAAGGTTGGCGCGGGTGCCGAGTGCGTCAGGTCGCGGTGCTCGTTTGCAGCCACCCCCAACGGAGGGACCACAGCATCGAGATCCGGGCCGAGGAACGTCTCGAGAAGGCCCTCGGCCGCACCGCCGACCTGCGCGGGCCGCTCGCGAATCGGTGACGCGTCGCGTACTGCGGGGATCCGCCGCTGTGTGGTCCGACGGCGCTTTCGCGCGACCGCAGGCGCGGGCGTGGGCGTGACGATGGGGAGGCCGGGCAGGGTCGGCCGGAGCGCCGCGAAGCCTTTGGCCTTGTTTGAAAAACAGGCGTCGGTCGTCGCATCGGTTCCCGTCTCGAACGAAAACCGAGAGCGACCGATCGCGATGACGTCGTCGGGCTGCAACACCGTCTTGCGAATGGGGACGCCATTGACGCTCGTCCCCGACGTGCTCCCGAGGTCGGACAGCTCATAGCTTCCGTCCGCTTGTCGCCGCACGCCGGCGTGGTGCCGCGAAACGCTGGGCTCATCGAGCTGAATGTCCGAATCGGAGGCACGGCCAACCCGCGTGCGCCCTTCGAGCACGAAGCACGCCCCAACATTAGGGCCGTCGATGATGCGGAGTCGCCCGTTCATTTGCTTCCCTGCGAGCGTGAATAGTCCGTCACGAACCGGGATGCAACGGATGTCAACGCGATGTCACAACACGAACGCCTACGCCTCACTCGGCAGGTCGTGCAGGGCCGGGTAGCGCGGCTCGTAGGGCAGCCCAACCTCAAGCTCCCCGTCGAGCACCGCCTGTTGTTTGGCCCGCCACAACCGCGCGGTCATGAGGTCGGCGTGCGCGTCGCGGAAAGCCTGTGACAGGGTTGGATCCCGCGGAACGATGAACGGAGCCCATTCCTCGGGGAACACGTCGTGCGGCGCGATCGGGTACCACGGGGTCGCGGCCATCTCCTGCTCATGCGTCTTGGGCTCGGGAACCTCGCGGAAGTTGCAGGATGAGAGCGGCGCGATTTCGTCATAGTCGTAGAGCACCGCGCGGCCGTAGCTGCTCACGCCAAAGTTCTTCCACAACAGATCTCCGGCAAAGATGTTGTTGGCGGCAAGCTCCTTGATCGCATCTCCGTAGTCCACGATGGCTGCTGCCGCCCGCTGCGGCGTCGCTTCATCGAGATAGATGTTCAGAGGCGTGAGCTTCTCCTCCATGTACAGGTGCGAAATCACGACCTTGTCGCCGACGACCTTCACCGTCTTCGAGGCTTTCTCAAGCAGTTCGCCGAGGCACGACTCGGTGAAACGAGCGCGTTCGAACTCCAGGTGCTCGAACTCTTGGGTATCTGCCAGCCGGCCGACCCGGCGGCCGCGGAAGACATCGCGATACGACTGCATGATCGCCGCCCGCGTCGCGTCCGGTTTTTCGAACGTGTCGCGAATGATTTTGAACACGTTGCCGTACTTCGGCATCGTGAACACCGTCATCACGAGGCCTCGGATCCCCGGCGCGATGATAAACTTGTCGTCGCTGCGGGCCAGGTGTTCCACCAGCTGGCGATGGATCAACGTCTTGCCGTGCCGGTGGTGAGCGATCGCCACATACAGCTCCGACAACGAGAGCTTTGGCATCAAGGTCCCGAGGAACCGGACGAGATCGCGGGGCCGGTGCACGTCGACGAACATGTAGGCGCGCGTGCTGCTGAAGACGGCGAGCGTCTCCTCCAGCGAAAACACCGCCCCGTCGACGACCACACCTTCAGGCGTGGACTGCAGCGGGATCACCACCGGCATCACGTGGCCGCCCCGGACCGCCCGCCCCACGATGTACGCCTCGCGGACCCGGAAGAACAGCACCGGAAGCACGTCGAAGTGCTCGAAGTTCAGCGCACCCCAGGTCGCGCGAAGGTGGGCGGCAAAACGGGCGGCGAGATACTCCGCCTCCGCGTCGCGTCGGACCCAAGGCAACGAGGGTCGCGGCGTGCTCAAGACTCGGCGAAACAGCCCCGCCAGATCCTCGGTCGGCAACAGGCGGCGATACAGCGGCGGCCCCGAGGGCTCCTCGTCCACACGATTCTCGAGGAACTCGATGTCCTTGTTGACGCCGACGGTCCGAAACGTCTTGCGCGAGATGGCGTTGAAGAACGTCTCCGCCACCTCCCGGTCCGGCCGCTGCGCCGTCACGATGGCAAAGTGTCGGTGCGCTCCCCGCCAGACATCGCGGTCCCGGGGAATTTGCCCGAACTCCCGCTCGAGCGCATCGAGCGTTCGCCTGACATAGCGCTGGTACAGGTCGATGCGCGCGTGGCTGACCTCGTGCATCCGCACCCACTCCCGGTTGTCGAACCACTGCCGGCACTCCCGCGTCAGACGCTTGAACTCGCTGTAGAACGTGTCAAAGCCGTCGTGGATGAGATTGGCGATCTGAACGGCGGCGGCTGTTTCGGGCATCGCGATGGCCCGACGATACCAGCCCACATCGCGGCGAGCGTTTGGCATCCTCTCCGGGACGATGACTGCGCGCGTCTTTTTGGCCCTCGCCACGGTGTCGGTGCTCGGCTGCCGTCCGACGCCCACCCAGGCTCCCGAGCCCGCCCACCCTGTGGAGGCAACGCGTCCACCCGCGCCGACGCCCGAGCCCGAGCCCGAGCCCGACACCCCGGCCGCCGCAACGCCCGAACCCGAGCCCGTGCCAACCGCCTCACTCGCCAAGGAGATCTGGACGGCCGAAACCGTCCCGCCGTTGAGCGAAGCGCAGCACGCCGCCTTTTGGGCCTCGGCGCAAGACGCCTCCCCCGAGGTCCGTGGGGGCATCGTCAAGGAGCTCGAGGACGTCCACTACACGATCGGAAACGAGTGGACGCTGTGGGCCTTTCACGAGGACATCCACGAGCTCGGCGGCGGCTACGTCGGCGTCGGACCCGATCAGGCCTACCTGTTCATGGGCTGGCAGCGCCCCCACCTCGCGTGGCTTGTCGACTACGACAGCGCGGTCCTTCGCACCCACGCCATGTACAAGGCGATCTTCGCCGCGGCGCAGACGCCTCAGGAGTTTCTCGCGATGTTTGAGCCGGCCAACCTCGAGCGGGCCAACGCGGCGATCGACGCGATGTACGAGGATGAAGAAGCGCGCAGCCTCAAGGGATTGCTCCGTCGTCAGCGACGGTACTTTCGCTACCGCCTGCGCACCCTGAGCAAACGGCTCAAGGGCGTGGACGTGCCGACGTACCTCACCGACCAGGAGACCTACGACTACATCAAAGCGATGCTTCGCCAAGACCGCGTGCGGCCGCTGCTGATCAACCTCAACGCCCAAGAGGGCATCGCGGGGCTCAGCGCCGTCGCGACGCAGCTCGAGGTGCCCGTGCGCGTGCTGTACGTCTCCAACGCCGAGGAGTACTGGGACGCCTACGATCCCCAGTTCGTTCGCAACGTAGACACGCTGTACACCGACGCGAGCTCGGTGCTGCTCCGCACCCGGCTGACGTGGTCGCTCAACCGAGACTACACGTACATCGTGCAGCCGCTGGATCTCTACCGCGCATGGTTGAAGGCCGAGGGTGTGACCCGCATCCGCGACATCCTCGCGGGACACCCACCCACGGAAGCGGGCGAGGTCAACCACTGGCGGCACGACCAGCCGCCGCCGAGCGAGCGAGCTCGCTAGCGCAGCTTGGAGTCGGCGTTGCTCATGCCTTCGGTGGGCGCGTTGTCCGGGAGCGGCTTGCCATCCAGCGCGGCGGCCTGCTCGACACTCGCCGCGCAGCGAAAGCCGAAATGGTGAAACGGCCGGTTGATCGGCGGCTGAGGCCGGCGGTAGTAGCCGACCGCTTTGCTCGAGGTCCAGTACCACGAGCCCCCCTTGACGATCTTCTCACCATGTCCCTCACAGGCATCGTCGCCGCCGCACGGCCCCTTGGGGTCGACGCCCAAACAAGCCTCTCCGCACGCGGCGTAGTCGGCGGACATCCAGTCGGCGACGTACTCCCAGTTGTTCCCCGCCATGTCGTACAGGCCGTAGCGCCCCGGGTCGCGCGCGCCGACGATGAACGGTCGGCCCTTCCACCCCTCGGTTCCACGCTTTTGCACCCCGCAGCTTCGACCGCGCCGGTCCTGGATGACCGAGTTTGCGCAGGTGGCCGGCTCGTTGCCCCACGGGTAGGTCTCCCCCTGCGGCCCACGAGCGGCGGCTTCCCACTGCGCCTCGGTCGGCAGCTGCTTGCCCATCACTTCGCAGTAGGTCCGCGCGCCGAACCAGGTCACGCCCGCGATCGGCTGATGTTTGCGGTTGAAGTCCATGTAGAACGGCCCGCCCTTGGGGCACTTCCCAGCCTTCAGGCAGTCTTTGTACTCGGCGAAGGTCACCTCGAAGAGGTCCATGTAGAAGGTCTGGAGTTCGACGGGGTGCGCCGGCCGAGCGTTCTGTGGGCCGTCGTCGGAGCCGACGATGAACGCGCCGCCCGGGATGCAGGCCATGTTGGCAACGCTCGCCTCACAGCCCGCGATCACCGTGCCGTCCGAGAGCGAGGGCGCCGCGGGCGGCTTCGGCTCGGGCGCCGGGGTCGGTGCGGGCTCCGGGCTCACCTCGGCGGAGGCCACCACGGGCTCCGGCGCAGCCGCGGGAGCCACCGGCGCGGGCTCCGTGGGCGCGGGCTCCGTGGGCGCGGGCTCAGAGGTCCGCGCGCAGGAACCCAAGAGGACAAGGGCCGAAGAGACAAGCGCAAGACGCAGCACGGCGGCTGGAATAGCGCCCTTGGGCAGGACATGAAAGGGCGAGGATCACGACGGTTGCAGGGTCGAGCCTCAGGACGCGCCTCTGCGCGGTCCGGCGAGCTTCCGAGGCGTTGCCTCACTTCGAGATCGGTCGCAGGCCCCGGCAGCCCGTCGCTTGCCCGAGCGCAGCGTCGGCGCGCACAACGGTGGCGGTCCGCGTGTCCGTGGGGAAACGCGTTGAGAACAAGGCGTAGGCGCAATGGGCTCGTTCCGGTCGCCCCAAGCGTTGCTCGAGCCGCGCGAGATCGATGAGGCCAGCCTTCGTCGCAGCACCATGAGGATGGGCCTGCACGAGCTTGCGGAGCAATCGAACCGCCTCCTCCAGCTGGCCCGAGAGCAGCGCGGCCTCGGCCGCGGTCGCGAGCTGCTTGGCATCAGCGATCGGCTCGGCAGGAACGTCTTCAGACGGGGCCCAGTCCGCTTCGCCCTTCACGAGACGGAAAGAGCTGTGACGAACTCCCGCGTCGACGAAAACCTCACTCGCCGCCGAGATCTCCAAGACGCGACCCGCGACGAGGACCGTCATCGCAGCATCCGCTGTCCGGATCCGGTAGCGCCCTTGCGTCACGGTGAAGCGGCCGCCCTCGCCCGCCGTCGGCAGCTCGGCTCCGGCCAGCGGCTCGACGCTCCCCGCGGCGGGAGACTGCGCAAGCTCGGGCCCGCCCTCCGAAACCGCAACCGACTCCGCAACCGACTCCGCAACCGACTCCGCAGCCGAGCCCGCCTCCGAGTCCGAGGGCTCCGTGACCGATGCCCCAGCCAACGCGACCCGCGTCGGCGCTTCTGCAGGCTCGATCGTCGGGCCTGGCGCGCGCCCCTGGAACGCCCAGATCGAGATCGCCACCACCGCCGCTGCGGCGATGGCCCCCAGCCAGCGCATCGAGCTCCGCGCTGACGCGGCCGCACGAATATCCTCGACCTGGACAGAGAGCACCGGGGCCGTTTGCGCGCGTGCGGCACGAATCATCGCGTCGAGCCGCGGATGCCGTGCGGGGGGTGCGGGGTCGAAGGGGTTCGTCATCCTCGCCCCTCCAGTCCAAGCGCCTCGCCCAAGAGCGCCTCCGCTCGGCGGGCGCGATACGAGACGGTGCTGATGGGAACCCCGAGCTCTGCGCTTGTGTCCTCCAGAGACATTTCCTCGATCACCCGGCACACGAAGGCGCTGCGGTACTTTGTCGGCAACCCGGCGAGTGCGTCGTAGAACGCTCGCAGTTGCTCGGACGCCACGACCTCGGCGTCGGGCGCGTCGTGTTCGGTCGCCTCGGGACGGGCCGCATCCGACTCACGCACAAGCCGGCGTCGCCGAGAGTCCCAGGCGTTTCGAACCTTGTTGACGGTGATCCGATGCAACCAGGTTTCGACCGCCGCATCGCCTCGAAACGACCCGAACCGGGAGAAGGCGGCGATGAACACCTCCTGCACGAGGTCATCGACCCACCCTGCGTCTCCGCTCATGCGCATGACCTGGCGGGCGACGGCATCTTTGTGGCGCGCGAAGAACTCCGTTTGCGCCGCAGCGTCCCCGCGGCGCACGCCAGCGAGAAGCTCAACCGGATCTGCGTAGAGGGTGGCCGCCATCGGCCATGTCAGAATACCGGACACGGTCCATGCTTCGACCGACCCGATGTGGAGAATTCCAACCCGGCTACGGAAGACTGGCGCCCAGGGCCAGCCCAGCCATCGGACGCACGCGACCCCAGCGCAGACGGTCCGATACGCCTCGAAATTGGAGCGCGGGCGTCCGGAGCTCGACCCCGAGCGTGCCCCGTGCAAACCAGCGGCCGTGGAGCTGGACCTCAAACGTCGCGGGAATGCGGCCGTACAGCGCGAGACCCCGGGCCCGCGCACGGTCGAGGGCCCATGCGCTCGTCACTCCGATTCGAGCTCCGCCCCCGATCCACCACCGCTTGCCCAACGCCGTGCCCGCGTCGAGTTGGGCACTGGGCTGCACCGCATGCACACGCAGGGCCTCTCGCCGGGCGTGCACCCACCCGAGCGAGAGGCTGACGCGAAACAACCGTCCCGGGCCCATCCAGCGTCCCCCGCCGAGCTCGAATCCTCCGGAGGGATCCACGGGCGCACGAACACCGAGCGCCGCGTCCGCCGCGAGCGTCACCCACCACGGTGGGACAGCGCCACGCGAAGCGGAGGCGCCCTGGTGGCGCGACGAATGCTGAGGCGTCTCCGACGATGGGGGCGCCTGCTCGATCGCCAACGCGACCGCCGAGGCGACCGCGATCGCGCGCTCAAGCGAGGACCCCTGCGGCACCTCGACGGTCTGCTCCAGCACCCCTCGCCCAGGCGCGGTCGCCCGGAACCGAACCCCACCCGGTGCGGCCTCAAGCGTCACCGTCCACCGCTCGGCGGGTTCACCGATGCGCGCGACGAGCCCGCTGGCGACGGCGCTCGCGTCGATCCGGGCCTCGTCGGTGGCCGTCACTCTCGGAGCGCCGGCCAAGACCGCCGCGAGCAGCCAGGTCGGGCTCATCGGCGCGCGAGCGTCTCATACGAGCGCAAGGTTGAACACCGAGCAGCCCGTGGACTAGCCCGGAGGCGGGGGCAAACAACAGCCCTGGAGGCAGTACCAGTCGTTGGGACAGTCCGCGACGCTCTCGCACGCATCCCCGAACTGACACTCGGCCTCATCGCAGCCCGGCGGCAGCTCGTCCTGCCCGAAGCACTGCTCGCACTCACCATCGCACGGGTTGCCGCACTCGTCGTTGATGGTGCACGACTGACACGCATCGAGGTTGTCCAACGAGCACTCTCCGTCCTCGTCGGAGTTCAGGAAGACGTTCACGTCGCCCTCGGGCGTATTGACGGTGCAACAGCCGAAGCAATCGCAGCCCGGCGGCACAAACGGCAGGCAGAAGTCGATGCACTCCTTGTCCCAGCTCGCTTGGCTCTCGTTCGCACAGTTCGCGCCGCCCGTGTACTCGCAGCCGATCTCGGCGCCCGGGTTCTCGGGGTCGCAGCGCAGGTTCCAGATGCATCCATCGTCTCCTTGGCCGCTGTTGCCGTCGAAGAAGCAGTCCTGCTTGCAGTCCATGTTGTCGCCGGGGATCCCGGTGGCGAAGGACGCTTCGTCGTCGTCGCAGGGCCCCGTGCATTCGGGGTCCATCAGATCGACCAGGCCGTCGCCGTCGTCATCCTCGCCGTTGCCACAGGCGTACACCGTGCCTCCGCAGTCCAGCGGGTTCCCAGGGTCGTTCGCCGTGGCGGACGTTTCCAAGCCCCCCGAAGACGAGCTTGCACCGACCGTGTCCGAACCCGTGTCGGCGCTCTCCCCCGAACCCGATGAACCGCTCCCGGCCGAACCCGACGCGGTGTCGACGGTGGCGTCCGACGTCCCGCTCGGCGTCGTCGTCCCAGTGGGCGTACTCGCCCCGCTCGAAGCCGTGGTGAGGCCCGTCTCGGTCGCTTCGGTGTCCGTCGCCGCAGGGGTGCTGGTTCCACACCCCGCAACGAGAAGAAGGCCCACCCCGTACATCGTCAGCACTCGCATCATGGCTTGGACCGGACCCCTCATCAGAATTCCAACCCTGAGAAAGTTGGAATCCATGTTGGTCGAACGGTCCGATTCATCGATGACCCGATCGACACTCGCCGTGTGTGGTGCGCTCCTACTTTTTGCGTGTGCTGCGTGTGGGGACAAGGACGTCGATGCGTCCGGCGACACCGACGGGTTCCCCGCGCAGGGAGACCCCTGCGAGCCCGAGGAGGAGGACGACCAGCGCTGCGCGGAAGGCCTCGCGTGCGAGGTCAACGGAGATGCCTATGTGTGCGCAGCCCCGCTCGAGATCCGCGGCATCGTGCTGGACGCGGTCTCCGAGGAACCGATCGAAGGGGCACGGGTCACAGTCCTCGACGCCGCCGGTCTGCCCGTGGGCTCCGTCTCGATCAGTGACGCTCAGGGACGATACGCGGTGCGTGCCCAGGCGGCGAGGAACGACGACGGCACGCTCGCCGACGCGAGCACCTGGACCCTGTTCTCCACGGCGCTGGACTACCAACCCTTCCCGGGCGGACTTCGTCCGGCGATCCCACTGAATGCCGCCGATGCCGTCGCGGCCGAGGAGGACGACGAGGCTGCCGGCTGGGTGCTCGAGAACCCCTCCACCGATGTCGGCTTGCTTCCGTATCCAAGCGACCAGCTCGGCGGACGCACGGTCTCGGGTACGGTCCGGGGGGACCACCCCGGCGGCACCCTCGTGGTCGCCGAGGGCGGGCAGTCCCCGGCCCGGTACACCATCGCCAGCGCGGACGGGGCCTACACCCTGTTCAACGTCCCCACGGGTGCACATCGCATCGTCGGGTATCGAAGCGGGCTCGATGTCGATCCAGCCTCGATCGAGGGGGATGAGGACGTCGAAGGTGCCGACCTTGAGGCCCGAGACGATGGTGCCGAGGCGGTCATCCGCGGAAGCGTCAACATCGTCAATGCGCCCGGTGGCAGTCTCACCAGCGTCGTCTTGGTCCCGGCGGCGGTCTACAACGAGGGCCTCGAACGCGGACCCGTGCCGCTGGGACTGCGCGCCCCCGAGGCGCCGCAGTCGCCCTCGGTCGCGGGGGCATTCGAGATCTCCGGCGTCCCCCCGGGCCGCTACAAGGTCTTGGCCGCCTTCGAGAACGACGAGCTCGTGCGCGACCCCGACGAAGGCATCTCCGGGACCGACATCGTCGAGATCGAGGTGGCGAACGCCGACGTCGATCTGGCCGAGTCGTTCAAGATCACCGAGGGCTTGGACGTTGTTGCACCTGGGTCCGAGGCCCCCGAGCTCGTCGAGGGCACGCCCACGTTTGTCTTCGCCGACGACTCCTCCGAAGACCGATACGAAGTCATCGTGCTCGATTCGTTCGGAGAGATCATCTGGGAGGACCTCGACGTGCCCGGGGTCTCAGGTTCGGACACCGTGCAGGTGGAGTACGCAGGGCCCGCGCTCGAGTCCGGTCGCTACTACCAGTTCCGCGCCACCTCGATTCGGGAGACGCCCAACAAGACCAGCGCGATCTCCCGCACCGAAGATCTGCGCGGCGTGTTCATCGCCGGCTAGTCGGCCGCCGAGACGCACGACCGCGCCGATCCAGGTTGCGCGCCTGCCTACCGAGTGGTAGATGGCTACCGTCCGAACGGTAGTCTCATGCCCTCCCAGCGACCAGAACGAGCGGAATCGCGCGAGCCCGCGACGGAGGGGTCTCCCAAACAGGGGATGGCCGCCCAGATCCTGGCGCAGGCCACCCGCCTCTTCGCGGCCCGCGGGTTCGTGGGCGCCTCGCTGCAAGACATCGCGAAGGCGGTGGGCATTCGCAAGCCCTCCCTTCTCTACCACTTCCCTTCGAAGGACCAGCTCCGCCGCTCCGTGCTCGAGCAGATGCTCGAGCACTGGAACGAGGTCGTGCCTCGTCTCCTGCGCGCCGCGACCTCTGGGCGCGAGCAGTTCGACGCGATCGGCGAGGAGACGATCAACTTCTTCAGCGAAGACCCCGACCGCGCCCGGCTCCTGCTTCGCGAGCTGCTCGACCGCCCCGAAGAGATGGGCCCCCTGGTCCGCGAGCGGGTCCAGCCGTGGACCGAGATCGTGTCGCAGTACATTCGCAAAGGCCAGGCCCAAGGCCGGGTCCACGCAGACGTCGACCCCGAGGCCTACGTCAGCGCGGTCATCAACCTCATCTTGTCCACCATCGCCGTGCACGCGGTGGTCGGACCCCTGCTGGGCGGCGACGCTGCCTCACCCAAGATTCACCCGCGACTGCTGGACGAGGTCCTGCGCGTCGCCCGTTCCTCCCTCTTCGTCTCTGAGCCGACGCAAACCGCCCTTCCCCGGAGTTCCTGATGCCCAACTTCTTTTCCGACAACGCCGATCTTCAGTTCTACTTCGACGAAGGCATCGATTGGGATGCCCTGGTCGCTGCGACCGAGCAGGGCGAGGGCGACGAAACGGCGCCCGCGAGCACGCAGGAGGCTATCTCCATCTACCGGGACATCGCGCAGATGTTCGGACAGTTCGTGGCCGAAGAGGTTGAGCCGCACTCACTGAGCATGGATGCCGTCGGGGTCCACATGGAGGATGGCGAGGCCGTGTGCGCCCCCGAGTTCGACCAGATCTTCGAGAAGCTTGCCGCGCTCGACGTGCACTGGATGTGCATCCCCCGCGAGCTCGGCGGCATGAACTGCCCCTTGCTCAGCTACTTCATCAACGCCGAGTTGATGGCCCGTGCCGACGTCTCGGTGGGCACGCACTACGGTTTTCACGGCGGGATGGCGCTCTCGATGCTCGTCTTTTCGATGCGCGAGGGCACCACCACCATCGAGAACGGCCAGATCACCGAAACCCGCTTTCGCGAGGAGATGCAGGAGATTGGTGCAGGAGAGGCGTGGGGCTCGATGGACATCACAGAGCCGGACGCGGGAAGCGACATGGCGCGGCTGCGTGCCAGCGCCGAGCAAGACGAGGACGGCAACTGGTTCGTCACCGGGCAGAAGATCTTCATCACTTCCGGGCACGGCAAGTACCACTTCGTCATCGCCCGCACCGAGACCGCCACCGATCCCGACGACCCCTTCGCCGGCCTCGGCGGGCTGTCGTTCTTCCTCGTGCCTGCGTGGCACGAAGATGAGGACGGCAAGCGCGTTCGCACGGTCACCATCGACCGCACCGAAGAAAAGCTCGGCCACCACGCCTCGCCGACCGTCGCGCTCACCTACGAGCGCTCCCCGGCGAAGCTCATCGGAAAACGCGGCGAAGGCTTCCGCTACATGCTCACGCTGATGAACAACGCCCGCCTCGGCGTCGCGTTCGAATCCCTCGGCGTGATGGAGGCCTCGTATCGCAAGGCCAAGGCCTATGCCGCCGACCGTCCCTCGATGGGCAAGACCATCGACAAACACGAGATGATCGCGGACTACCTCGACATGATGCGCAGCGACATCGAGGGCATTCGCGCGCTTTCGATGTACGGCGCCCTGAAGGAGGAGCTCGGCCAGAAAGCCGAGCTGTTCGCCGAGCACAAGAGCGACCCGGACGGCGAGCGCAAACGAGGCAAGCGGCTTCGCGCCGAGGCCCGGCGGATCACGCCGTTGCTCAAGTACATCGCCTCGGAGAAGTCCGTCGAGCACTCCCGGCTGTGTGTCCAGATCCACGGCGGAAACGGCTACACCGTGGAGTACGGGGCCGAGAAGCTCCTGCGCGATGCGATGGTCTTTCCGATCTACGAAGGCACCAGCCAGATCCAGGCTCTCATGGCCATGAAGGACACCCTGGGTGCGATCATGAAGTCTCCCCAACGCTTCGTCCGGGACCTTGCCCAAGCGAAGTGGCGCAGCCTCTCGGCCCGCGACCCGCTGGAGCGCCGCGTCGCCAAGCTGCAGTGGCTCAACCTCGAGACCCAGCAGTTCCTCATCCGCAAGACCGCCGCCACCAAGATGCGTTCACTCGGCGAGCTGCCGATGGCCCAGTGGAGCCGAGCGTTCTTCAAAGACTGGGACCCCAAGCGCGACTTCGCGTTTGCGATGCTGCACGCCGAGCGGCTCACGCAGCTCCTCGCCGACGTCACGATCTCCGAGGTCCTGCTCGAGCAAGCCACGAAGTTCCCCCACCGCAAGCCGGTCCTCGAGCGCTATCTGAGGCGCGCGGAGCCCCGGTGCCGCCACATGCACGACCTCATCCACAACACCGGCGCCGAGATCCTCGCGGAGCTCGAAGAGTCGGTCACCGCAGAGGCCGCGCAGTAGTGACCGTCTCCACCAAACACGTCCTGCAGCAGGGCCCGGTCCTCAAGACGTTGGCCAGCGTCGCGTGGGCTGCACTCCGGCAGGGGCGCGGCGATCCTGGAAGACCCTTCGCCACGCCGAGTGAAGAGCTGATCGGCCTCGTTGAGCCGCTCCCGGCCGGACTGGTCCGCGACTACATCCGTCACGTCGGCGGCGATCCCTCTGCATACAAAGGGCTCCTGCCGGCGCACCTGTTCCCGCAGTGGTCCTTTCCGCTGGCATCCCAAACGTTGCGCGGCGTCCCGTATCCGCTGTTCAAGGTCCTCAACGGCGGCTGCCGCCTCCAGATCCATGAGCACCTCCCCGCCGGCGTTCCGCTTCGGGCGCGCGCCCGACTCGAGAGCATCGATGACAACGGCCGCCGCGCGGTCCTGCATCAGCGGGTGGTGACCGGGACCGAGCAGACCCCCAACGCGATCACGGCCGACCTGTACGCCATCGTCGTGCACGACAAAAAGACCCGCGAGAGCAACGGGGTCACCGAGTCCTCCCCTGCGAAGGAGAAGGCTCGCGTTCCGCACGACGCCGAAGAACTCGCCCGCTGGAGCCTGCGCGCCGACGCGGGCCTGGACTTCGCCAAGCTCACCGGCGACTTCAACCCCGTGCATTGGATTCCTCCCTATGCCAAGGCGTTTGGGTTTCGCAACACCATCCTCCATGGTTTCAGCACGATGGCGCGCACCATCGAGACCTTGCAGCGGACGCTGTTCGCGGGTTCGATTCACGCCCTGAAGTCGATCGACGTGCAGTTCACCGAGCCGTTGGTCCTGCCCCACAAGCTCGGGGTCTACCTCGGCAAGCGCACCGACAACGGCAGAACCGTCCACGTCGGCGATGCTCCCGGCGGCCCGGCCTACCTGGTCGGCACGTTTGAGTAACCACGCGAGCCGCCACGCCGACTTTCCCAACAGGCTGCTAGCCCCTCCTTGTATCGCCATGAACGACTTCCTTCTTCAGAACGAACCGGCCCGCAAAGTCATCAAGTCGCTGGGTCTGCCCCTCCCCGTCCCGCCCAAGCTCGCCCGCGCGAAGGGGCCCATGGAGGCGCGGCCGCTTCACGACGCGAGGCTGATCGTCGGCGCCGCCGGCGACAGCCCGCTCGCCGAGACGCTCGCCGGGTTGTTGGCCCGGGCGGGCGCGTCTTGCTTCGTCACCGATGACGCCCTGGCGTCGGCCTTTGCCGGACCCGGGGAGGCCTTTGGGCGCCCCGCGACCCGCATCGAACCCGCCGACGAGATCGCCGGAGATCGGGTCAACGGCCTGGTCTTCGATGCGACCGCCATCCGCTCGCCTTCCGAGCTGCGGGCGCTGTACGACTTCTTTCACCCGCTCGTAAAGCAGGTCGGATTCGGCGGACGCGCGATCGTGCTCGGCAGACCCCCGGGCGGCTGCTCCGATGCGAAAGCTGCCGCCGCACAGGCTGCGCTCGAAGGCTTCGCGCGCAGCCTCGCCAAAGAGATGGGCAAGCGTGGCTCCACCGCCCACGTGTTGTACGTCGAAGACGGGGCCGAGCACCGCATCGCCGGGCCGCTGCGCTTCTTGCTCTCGAAGCGCTCGGCGTTCGTCTCCGGACAACCGATGACGATCACCGCCGCCGCGGCCCAAGCCGGAGACCCCATCTGGGCCCGCCCTCTCGAAGGCAAGATCGCCCTGGTCACCGGGGCGGCCCGCGGCATCGGAGCCGCAACGGCCAAGCTCCTGGCCGATGAAGGCGCGCACGTCGTCTGCCTCGACCGTCCCGCCGACGCCGAGCTGTGCAGCCAGGTTGCGCACGAGGTCGGCGGCTCCACGCTGCTCGTCGACGTCTCCGTGCCCGACGCTCCCGAGGAGATCGTCAAGGCGCTCACCGAGCGTCACGGCGGCGTCGACATCGTCGTGCACAACGCAGGCGTCACCCGAGACAAGACGCTGGCCCGCATGTCCGAAGACAAGTGGGACCAAACGATCGACATCAACCTCGCAGCGGTGGTCCGCATCACCGATGCCCTGCTCGACGGGCCCATGCGCGACGGCGGTCGCCTGGTGCTGCTGTCGTCTGTCGCCGGCATCGCGGGCAACATGGGGCAGACCAACTACGCTGCCTCGAAATCCGGGGTCATCGGGTACGTACGGCAGCTCAGCAAAGACGTGGCCGCCCGCGGCATCACGGTCAACGCCATCGCACCGGGCTTTATCGAGACCCGGTTGACGGCCGCAATCCCGGTGGTCATTCGCGAGGCCGCCCGTCGCCTCAGCAACCTCTCTCAAGGCGGCCAGCCTCGAGACGTCGGCGACGCCATCACCTTCCTCTCCACGCCCGGATCCTTCGGCCTCACGGGTCAAGTCCTCCGCGTCTGCGGCGGAGCACTCGTCGGAGCCTAACGGCCCGTCGTCCAATCCGAGAAAGCACTCATCATGTCCAAGACCCTCCGTCGCGCTGTCATCGTTTCTGGCGTTCGCACCCCCTTCATCAAGGCCTTCACCGACTTCCTAGAGATGGACTCCATCGCCCTGGGTGCGTCGGTTGTCGGCTCGCTCCTCAAGCGCACGGGTCTTCCGCGCCACGAGCTTGAGGGAATTGTCTGGGGCGGCGTCATCCTTCCGCAGGCGGCTCCCAACGTCGGTCGCGAGCTCGCGCTCGAGCTCGGCCTCCCGCCGTCCGTCGAGGCCTACACCGTCACCCGAGCCTGCGCCTCGGGCCTGCAGTCGATCACCAACGCTGTGTCTGCAATCGAGCGTGGCGATGCCGACGTGTTGATCGCCGGCGGCTCGGACTCGACCTCCAACGCAGAGCTCAAGCTGCCGCAAAAGGTCGTGCGCACGCTCGGCCCGCTCGCGATGGGCAAGTCCACACCCATGGACTACCTGGGTGTGCTCAGCCAGCTGATGCCGCTGAGCGAGATTCTGCCCAAGATGCCCAAGATCGCCGAGCGGTCCACGGGCGAGACCATGGGCGAGTCGGCGGAGAAGATGGCCAAGCGCAACCAGATCTCCCGAGAGGCGCAAGACATCTTCGCGGCCCAGTCTCACCATCGTGCGGCGGCTGCGATCGCCTCGGGCCGTCTGCGCAAAGAAATCGCGCCGGTCATCACCCCCAGCGGCAAGACCATCACCGCCGACGGGCTCGTGCGGGCCGACACCAGCGTCGAAAAGCTGGCCAAGATCCGCGCAGCCTTCTCCAAGGACGGCACCCTCACCGCGGGGAACTCCAGCCCGCTGACCGACGGCGCCTCCGCGGTCCTGCTGATGAGCGAGGAGAAGGCCAAGGCGCTGGGGTACACGCCGCTGGCCGCCTTCCGCTCTTGGTCCTACGTGGCGGTCGATCCCACCGACCAGCTGCTGATGGGCCCCGCGATCGCCATGCCCAAGGCGCTGGACCGCGCCGGACTCTCGATGGACGATATGGACTACGTCGACATCCACGAGGCCTTCGCCGCCCAGGTGCTCAGCGTGCTGAAGATGCTCGGCTCCGACGCCTTCGCCGAAGCCCGCCTGGGCAAGGAAAAGGCCGTCGGGAACATCGACCCCGACAAGCTCAACATTCACGGTGGATCGGTGGCGATCGGTCATCCCTTCGGTGCCACGGGAGCCCGGATGGTCACGACGATGGCCAACGAGCTGCACGAAAGCGGCAAGGAGCACGCACTGCTCGGCATCTGTGCGGCGGGCGGCTTGGGTGCGGCTGCGGTGCTGGAGCGAGTCTAGCGCTCACGCAGCGCCCTCGAGGGAGGGCGCTACGGCGTCTGCGACGAGCTGTGGTCGTGAACAATCGCCCACCGGTCTTCGACTTCGGTGAACACCAGCGAGAAAACCCCGCGCGCGGCTTGTGGGGTGTGCGTGAGTTCCCAATGTCCCAAGACGACCGCAGCCCCGGGGCCCAGCGGCGCGATCTCAACCTCGGAGAACGCCAGGGTCCCCATCTTCGCGGCGCCGTCCACATAGCGCTTGCGATACGCGCTCAGCGTCGCCTCCCAGCCCTTGCGAACCGCTCCGCCGGAGGTGAACACCACGTCTGGTTGTTGGTGGTAGCCCTGCATGAACGCATCGATATCCCCGGCGTTCCAGGCGGTTTGCTGCGCGTCCATGACCGAGCGGATCGCCGCGGCGTCCTCGGGCCCGAAGGCCGCATCACGACAGCCGGCGGGGAACAGGCTCAGACACGCAGCGGCGAGGAGAGACGCTCGGACCGACATCACCGGGTAGCATCCCTCACCGTGTCCCAGCTTGGGAACGCCTTCGACTCCTGCTACCGTCGCGGGGATGCCAAAGCACCGATGGCTCGTGGCTGCGACCTTCACAACGTCTCCGATGGGCCAGAAGCTGCCTGTGTCCGGGGAGAGGTTCGCCACGGTGATGAAGCGGCTCAACGTCGACGCCGCTGTGATGCTCCCGGATTCGCTCGGCGACGCCGCTTTGGGCCCGGTCCCGCTGCAGTTCACCCGACCGCGAACCTTCCGGGTTGAGGACATCGTTGAGGCTGTCGAGCCGCTTCGTAGACTCAGAGATCTCGCCCAGGCCCTGACCAAAGAACAGGACCTCGCGCCCGAGGTGGTTCGTGCCCGCGTCGAGCGCATCGTCGGAAAAGGCGGACTTGCGGACCGGTTCCAGCTCAAAGCAGCGGTCCAGGACGACAGGCCCGAGCTTCCCGAACCTCCCGAACCCGACGAGCCCGAGCCCGAGCCCGTCGCTCGCGCCCCGCTGACTGCGACCGACGACATCTTCTCGATGGCCAATCTCCCCGGCGGAGACGCCAAGGTCACCGCCAAGTCCGGCCTCGACGCGTTTGTCAGCGCGGTGCGAGGCGGCCGAGCGCAGACCGGAGTCGTGGACGTGCAGGCTCGCGTCGACGCGGCGCAACAGATCCGAAGGACGGTCGCGGCGGCGGCGGCGTCGCTGCTCGGTCAACCCGTCGTCGCGCGGCTTGAGGCGAGCTGGAGAGGCCTACGCATGCTGGTCGCGTCCTCCCCCGGGCACGAGGACTTGGCCATCGACCTCGTCGACGTGGACCCCAGCAACATTTCCGAGGCGCTGCAGCGGTGCGTCCGCCACGACGACCCGCAGCGCCCCGACGCCGTATTCGTCGGCATGGCCACACCTCCTTCTCTGTTGGAGGCCCTCACCGAATTCGCGGCCAAGATGCGCGTCCCCATCGTGGTGGGCGTCGGCCGAACCCTCACCGGCCCCGCCTGGCGCGAGGAGGAACCGTTCGTGTCGCCCGACTGGAGCGCACTTCGCGAACTCGAAGCGGCCGGCTGGCTGTGTGGGGCCGCAAACCCGGTCGTGCTGACCCACGAAGAGACCCCGGCTGGACCGCGAATGGTCTTCGGCTCTGCGGCTTGGGGGGTGGCGTCGATCCTGGCCGCCGCCATCGCCCGGGGGGGAGATCTGCGCAGCGCGATGGGCCCCGCAGGCGCCGTCGTGGCTCCTGCGGCCCATGATGTCGATTTGGGCTTCTCCGAGCCCCGGACGATCCCCACCCGAGAATACGCCGATGTTGGTGCTCTGAGTCGCGCCGCGGACCACGGCATCATGCTGATCGGCAGCGCGCCCGGGAGCGACCAATTCCTGATCGGCTCGGGTGTGATGGCCGGCCGGGGCAACCTGATCCACCGGATCCAAGACGCTGCGCGCTCTAGGTAGGTCCGAGTCCCCCCTGGCGCGTTCCAGCGATTCCAATGCGGAGTCAACACGGGACCTTGGGGGCCGCACTTACGTGCTGTCCCGCGACCGATACGTTATGCTCGCGGGGCTCGCATGACAGATCCTAGCGCCATCCTCTCGACGCCTGAGGGGCTGGTCGGCCACACACTCGCCGACCGCTACCAGGTTTTGAGCCTGCTCGGAGACGGCGGCATGGGCTCGGTCTATCTCGCCGAGCACGTCACCTTGCGCAAGAAGGTCGCGATCAAGGTCCTCCACCACGAGCTGTGCCGCGACCAGACGCAAGTCGATCGCTTTCTCCAAGAGGCGCGAGCCGCCTCGATGATCGGCCACGAGAACATTGTCGACATCGTCGACTTTGGTCCCGTCCCGGGGGGCTCGGTCTTCTTCGCGATGGAGCACCTCGACGGTGAAGACCTCGCGGACCTCTTGCGTCGCGAGAATCGTTTGGACTGGCGCCGGGCCAAAGGACTCATCATCCAGATCCTCCGCGCGCTGGCAGCCGCGCACCGCAAAGGCATCATCCACCGCGACCTCAAGCCGGCGAACTGCTTTCTCATCAAGAAGGCCGACGGGCGCGACTTCGTCAAACTCCTCGACTTCGGTATCGCGAAGGTCACCGACCCCGAGTCGGGCGACGGTGGCGGCCTCACCCGCACCGGGGCAGTGTTCGGAACCGCCAAGTACATGGCCCCCGAGCAGGCCTGCGGTGATCCGGCCGACAACCGCACCGACGTCTACGCCGCCGCGGTCTGTCTGTACGAGTTCATGACCGGCACCGTCCCCTACGATGGGGACAACTTCATGCGGGTGCTCAGCCAGCACCTCACCGAGCCGCTCACCCCTCCGACCACCAAAGCACCCGACGCGAACATCAGCCCCGCCGTCGAAGCGGTCATCGTCAAGGCGCTCTCGAAGAAGCCCGAAGACCGCTACCAATCGATGGAGGAGTTCTCCGCCGCGGTCGAGGCGATCGGGCCCGACGGCAACCTCTCGGCCTCGCCCTACGAAGGCCCGATGGCAGTCAGCCACGCGCAGGCTCAGCCCAACGGCGACGGCGCAGGCAACACCATGTGGCTGCCCGACGCGCGGCCGCCCAGTCATGCGCCCGATCACCCGCGCGGTGGAACCCTGCTGCTCGACCCCGAGGATGGTGGATACGACCTTGAGTTCGGCACGGTCAGGCTCGATAGCCACCACCCAGGTCCCCACGGGTGGGACCCGGGGAGCCGTCCTCCGTCTGCGCCGCCACACAGTGCTCCCCCGGCCGGCATGGCCGGTTCAGCCGCCGGCCATGGGACGAACCCACCGGGGCACGCGGGGATGTCCACTTCGCCTCCCACGCCCGAGACCTCCCCGTCGACGGCGGCTCCCGGCCGCGGGGGCGGCGACTACACGATGTTTGCGACCGAGAGTCGCTCCACCGGAAAGTTTGTCGCGCTGCTCGTCGCTGGCGCCATTGTGGCGATCGGCGGTGGAGGCCTGGCCGCCTGGTTGCTGTTGGGTGGCGAATCCGAAGAGGACGAGGTCGCGCAGACCGAGACGTCGGACGCAAAGCCCACAACCGAGCCGGATGAGCCCGATGAGCCCGATGCCAAGCCGGAGCCCGGTGACAAGCCCGAGCCCGAGCCCGAACCGACCAACGACCTGGTGATCGGCGACACCGCCGAACCGGAGCCGGAACCCGAACCGGAGCCCGAGCCCGAGCCGGAACCCGAAGCCGAGCCGAAACCCGAGCCCAAGGCCGAGACGCCGAAGCGGAACCCGGGCACCCGTCCCAACCGGAACAACAACGGCAACAACAGCAGCAGAAAGAAGGAGCCCAAGGATTCGCTCTCGGCCGCGGACGTGAACACCGGATTCGGAAGGGCGGCGGGCCCGGTCAAGCGTTGCGAAGGTGCGATCCCAGGGATGAAGGTCAAGGTCCAGGCCGTCATCGGCACCGACGGCACGGTCATGTCGGCGCGAAACCTGACCAGCTCCGTGCGGTCCAGCATCGCGAGCTGTGTGACGGGGGCCGTGCGCGCCAACGCGAAGTTCCCCGCGACCACCAAGCTTCAGACCAAAACCTTCACCTTCACGATGTAGCGCGCCGCTCGTATGTTCGAAGTTCGGCTCACCATCCCCGACGGGTCTTCAACGACCGAGCGGTTTCGAGGCCAAAGCCTCACGCTCGGTCGCGAGCCTTCCCTCAATGATGTCGCGCTGTCGGGCGGCGCCGTGTCATCGCGTCACTGCAAGCTCGACCTCGGTCCAAACGGCGTGGTGGTGACCGACCTCGGCTCGACCAACGGCACCTACCTCAACAACGAGCGGCTCAACGCTCCCTGCCCCCTGCGTCCTGGCGACCGGGTCTTTATCGGCAGCACCCTAGTGGAGCTGGTTCCGGCGGCCACGCCCTCGGCGGTCTCTCGGACACCATCCTCGGCCGAGCTGCTGTCCCCGAACGGCTCCATCGTCCGCACGCCCGGACCCAATCGCGGGTACCGGGAGCTGCACGGCCGCTACCTGCGGTACGCCGAACAGTGGGACTACGAAGGACGCCCCCCGCACCTGGCCCTCAAGAGCGATGAGCTCGTCCGCGCGACCAAGTGGATGAAGACCGCGCCGCCGGGGATGTTGCCCGAGGTCAGCCGACTGCAGCGGGAGTTCATCGAGACCAGCCGCAAGGTCGCGGGCACCAAGCGAATCACCCAGCTGCTCGGCGTCGGCGCGGGCGTCGTCGCGCTTGCCGGAGCGGTCACCGCCGCCATCCTGCTGTGGCCCGAATCTTCCCCAGAGCCGGCGACGCAGGACGACTCGACCGCCACCGATGGCAGCGCCGAGGCCGGAGATGACGAGGGCGCAGACGAGGGCATCGGCGGCTTCGCCGAGGTTATTGCGGGCGGTCCCAGCGGGTCCGAGGATGCCAACGCCGAGGATTCGGACGAAGTCGGCGTCGTCGACAGCCCGATCGACCACAAGGTCATCCCGTTCGAGACGCTGCCCGATGTGGCACGCCGCTACGACGTCAGTCTTGAGGATGTCGCGGAGTGGAACTTCCTCAACCCGGACGAGCCGGAGCTGGTTGCGGAGAGCATCCTCGTCATCAAGTCCCCCAAGCGTCGCCCGCTTCCCCAGACCCGCGTCGACTACACGATCGATGTCGGCGAGAATTCTTGGACGAAGCTCGCCGAGCGATTCAACGTGCCGGTCACCCGGCTGCAGGCCTACAACCCGGACGCAAAGCTCGCCCCGGGGACCCAGATCGTGATCTGGATCGACCCCAAACCGTACAAGCCCCGGCTCTCCCGCAAGCCGCTTCCACAGTTCACGGTCGACCGCCGGGCCACCTCCATCGGAAAGCCGAACGCGGGCAAGCTCGTCGGCGGCATTCAGCTCCCCGAGAGCCCGCTCTACATCCGTCGGACCCCGCGTCTGATGTGGGGCAGCTCGCAGACGATCTCAAACCTCCAGCAAGCCATCGCCGCGTTCCGTCAAGATGTCGACTACGACGGAGAGCTCATCCTCAGCGACATCAGCGCCCGCGATGGCGGCTACCTCAAGCCCCACAAGTCTCACCAGGCCGGCCGCGACATCGACATTTGGCTGCCCACCATCAAGGGCGTCTACAAGAAGAAGTATCTCGACGCCGGCGGTGAGAAGCCTCGTCGACCGCTGTTCGAAGAGGTCGATTGGTACGCCGTGTGGGGCCTGGTTCGTGCGCTGATCAAGACGCAGGCCGTCGAGTACGTGTTCCTCGACTGGCGCTACCAGGAGTTCGTCTATCGAGCTGCGGTCGAGATGGGCGCCACCGACGAGGAGCTCGACGAGTGGATCCAGTGGCCGCGCCCTCGGACATCCTCTAAGGGCATCTTTCGGCACTCCCTGGATCACCTGAGCCATATCCACGTGCGCTTCCTGTGTGCGCCGTGGGAGCCCGCGTGCACCGGCGCTTCCGCCCCGCCCTGAGCAAACGCCTCGGACCAAACGCCTGGCGGTCGTCCTACCCGCACACGCGCCGGAACGCGGCCGTGCCGAACGCCTGGGACCACTCTTCGGGTGTCAACGAACGACCGGCCCGGTCACAGCCGATCGAGACCAACTTGCCGGCGGTGAGCGGCCAAGCCCGCGCGGTCAAGTCGTAGGACGCGGTCACAACCAGCGTTGCATCTTCGCTCAGGTCCAGACCGCTGATGAGCCCGGTGTGCCCAGTGAGCAGCACGGCGCCGTCGGTCGGGTCCTCAAGGCGCATGTCGTAGACCCGGACCGTCTGGTCGTTGCTCGCCGCGACGAGGTAGCGGTTGTCCACGCTCCAGCGCAGCGAGCTGATCCGCTGCTCGGAGCCTTCGAGGACCTTGACGCTTCGACGGTTGGGTTGCTTGCTCTCCAGATCCCACAGCCGAATGGTCGTGTCTTGGCTGCCAGTCGCGAGCCAGTGCCCGTCGGGGCTGAACGCGATCGCATCGACGGGCTTCTCGTGCAGCAGCATCTCCAGCGCTTTGGCGCCGTTGGCCAAGTCCCACAACACGAGCGTGGCGTCTTTTGCAGAGGATGCCGCCCAGCGACCATCGGGGCTGATGCCGACGCTGAGCACATCGAGACTGTGCGCCCGGCGTAGAGCCTTGGCGCTCGCGGGCACGTCGGCAGCGCTCAGATCGTAGAGGCGGAGCTCCTTGACCCCGGCGGTCAGCAGGGTCTTGCCGTCCGCAGACGTTGCGAAGCCAACGAGCTCGTCCTCTTGCTTGAGCTTGATGACGGTCTTGGTGATGTCTTGGGCGATCGTCCAGACGCAAAGGGTGTCGCTCGAAAGAGACAGCAGCCGCGTTCCGTCGGCCGAGAACTGAACCTGCTGCACGCCGCGGCGGTGCTGGTCCAGCGCCATCGCGTCGGCGGCGGGATCGGCCTTGGTGATGTCCCAAAGGCGGATTCCTCCGTTGCTATCCCCGGTCGCGACGAACTTGCCCGACGGCGACATCGCGACGGAGACGACCTGCCCCGTATTCTTGGCGAGGGTGGCGAGCACGGCTGCCCGCCCCGGCTTGGTGAGATCCCAGAGCTTCGCGGTGCCGTCGGCACTCGCGCTGACCATCCGCGTGCCAACCGTGTTGACCGCGACGCCGAGCACCTGTTCGGTGTGCCCCCAACCCACCGCGGAGGCACCTGGAGGCGCGGAGGACTGCGCCGGCCACAACGTTGCCTCGCCCGAGCTCGAGCCGCCGAGGATCGCGAGGCCATCGCTCGAGAGCGCGACTGCCGTGGCCTTGCCTCCGGTCACCGTGAACACCTTGCTGTCCTGCTCGTGATCTCTGCGCTCAAGGTTCCAGGTCCGAACGGAGCCGTCTTCGCTGGCGGTCGCCGCGAGACGGCGCCGGGCTCCGGCCGGGTCTGGGTCACCGACCGTGAGAAGGTCGGTGATGCCGGCGGTGTGCAGGTCGAAGGTTGGAGCGCTCAGCGAAGGGTCTTGCGCTTCGAGGTTCCAGATCCTCAGCTTGTTGTCGTCTCCGGCCGTGATCGCCAGGGTCGAGTCCGGGGTAAACGCGACCTGCGACACAGCCCCCTCGTGGCCTTCCATCGTGAGCGCCGTGAGAGCCGGGATGCGCCGGGACGGGTCCCACAGCCGGGCCGTGCCGTTGGAGTGTCCGGTGAGGACCCACGCGTCGTCGGCGGAGATCTCGATGTCGAGAATCTGTGCCGGCTCCTCCTCAGAGCCGCCCTCCAGGACGGTCCGCCGCCCCGGGGCCCCGGCCGTGGACGTCCAGATCGAGGCGGTGCCGTCCTGACTCGCCGCCAGCACCTTCGAGCCGTTGGAGTTGATCGCCACGGCCCGGATCGGCGCGTCGTGGCCCGGAAACGTTCGAGACTTGGGGACCGGAGACGACGCGTTCCACACCCGCACGCTGCCGTCGGCCGAACCGCTGACCAGCCACTGTCCATCGCGGCTCACCGCCAAGTGTCCAACCGCGGTGGAATGGCCCGGAAGCGAGACGTAGTTGCTCATCACTTCGGACGAACCAAGCTCCCAGCGCAAGACCTTCCCGTTCTCGCCTGCGCTGAAGAGGAATTTGCTGTCCGGGGTGACCAAGATGTCCAACACCCCGCGGCTGTGTCCGCGAAGTGAGGTCGGCCGACTCGCCTCGCCCAACCGATCCCAAAGCCGCACGCTCCCATCCTTGCTCGCCGTGATCGCAAAGCGCCCATCGGGGCTGAACTCAGCATCGGTGATCGCGTCATCGTGGCCACGCAGCGGCTTGCCTTGGAGCTTTCCGACCGCCGACCGAAACGCGAGTTCGACGTCCGTCCCACGCGCTTCCTCGGTGAGCGCATCCAGGCCCGCCGTCGCAAGCAGCACGGCGAGGGTCGGATCGCTTGGCTCCGCTGCCGTTGCCGCCTTCGCCGCAACCTTTGCCAGCGGATCGCCGCGAGCATCGCCGGCCTCTTTGGGCGTCGTGGGCTCGCCAGAGTGGTGCTCCGCAGTCGCGACGTCGGTCTCGTCGAGTTCATCGTCGCCGCCGACGACCTGCGCGATCTTGATCGCCCCCACAACACCCACGCAGACCACCAAGCCTCCGATGGTCACGTTGCGAACGATGCGCATCTGATGCGCACGGCTGGACGCAAAGATGAAGTCGCGGTGCTCCTTCTTGGGTACCGGTGTCTTGCCCTTGCCCGACGCAAGCCAGGTCCGCGCGTGGGAAAGCTTGCCGCCCCGCAGCAGGCGCTTGCTGTCCTTCCCCAGCGCGATCCAGTCCCGGGCGAGGCTGTCGAGCTTCTCCCATTGACGTGCCCAGTCAGGGTCCACGCTCGGGTTGGCCACCGAGGACGGGCCGGACGAAGGGGGTGAGGACGGCGTTGGGGTGACCGGCGACGGTCGCGAGGACATCGCCTGTGCCGCGAACTGCGGCGGCATCACGCCGGTGGGCTGCCGGTTGCCCGGTCCCGGGCCCATCGGCGCGTGGGACACCGGTGGCGGCGCGCTCATCCCCGTCGCAACCTCGTGCAGCCGGATCTCGTACATGCCGACGATCACCTCGTCGCGGGCGGTCACGGTGACCGGCCCCGCGATGCGCTGCCGGTTGACGAAGGTGCCGTTGGTCGAGCCCGTATCCTCGAGGACCATCCCCTGAGCGGTCTGGGTAAAACGGCAGTGCCGCGACGAGATGCCCTTGCCTCCCAAGCACAGCTCGCACTCCCCCGCCCGGCCCACGTGGACCTGCGCCTTGTCGAACGTCACCAGCCGCGGCGGCGCCCCCTGTTCGCTGACCGACAGTCGAATCATGCTCGAGCCTCGGTTGTAGCGTTCCTGACCCCCCTAGGGCTAAGAAACTGCGGGTTGGGGACAGATTCTGAGATCGGCCGTGTTTCCTTTTGACTTTCGTACCGCGGATTCGGTAGTCCACAGGGCGAACAATGCGCGGTCTCAGCCCTTCGACCCTGACGTTCGGCGCACTCCTCGCTGCCACCTTGGCCTCGACGGGTTGTGCGAAACGCACCCCACTCTCGCCGAACGAACTCGCGAAGGTGAAGACCGAGGCCGGCATCGCCCCGCTGCGCGTCTACACCGAACGCAGGATGATCGCGCTGTACGACGAGGCGAGCGTCGACAAGTCCTTCAACGTCGATCGGAAGATCACCGAAGGATCCGACAAGGTCGTCGACAAGCAGGTCACCACCCGCAACACGGCGGGCTTGATCCTCGACGTCGACGAACTCAACGGCAAGCCACTGCTCTTCGTGACCTTCGACGCGTCGTGCAAGGCACGAGAGTGCGCGTACCAGTTCGTAGAGACCGAGGACGGCCGCTACCGCCTTACCGAGCTGCCGGACCGTGAGGGCTTCGACAAGCCGCGGACGTTCCGGTCCTGCGTTTGGAAGAAGCGCAAGCTCAAGAAAGGCAAGCTCGCCTCCCTCGCCGAGGCCAACGAGGTCTACCTGGTGAAGAAGAGAAACGGCAAGGTCTTGACCATGATGCTTGAGGTCAAGAAGGTCACCAACGACCGCACCCAGACCCGCACCCGCCGCAACCGCGGCATCGACTAGCGGCCTGTTGAGAAAGTCGGCGCGGCGGCTCGGGAAGCATTTTTCGCTCCTGGGTAGGAGCCGAAACGCCGCTGTACCGGGTGTACTGCAAGTTTTGGCGACACCGCCAGGAGCGAAAAGGGCGAGCGAGACGTCGTGTCGACTTTCTCAACAGGCTGCTAGCGGCCCCGCGGCGAACCCCGGCGCGGGTGAGTCGGGCGTTTCGCGACACCGGTCGCGGCAACGCCTGAACGCGCCCGCCATGCCGGGCGCGCCCAACCTATTCGGATGCGTCCGAGGGTTCGGATGTATCCGAGGGCTCCGCGTCCGCAGGATCCCCCGCTTTCGCGGCAGGCTCCTGGACCTCCACGCTTCCGTGCTTGGACAGCATGTCCTCCCACAGCCCGCCCTGGGTGACGATCGCATCGGTCCCCACGTTCAGGCTCCGCTCCACATTTGCGCGGCGAAACAGCTTCGGCGGCAGGTCCGGCTGGTTGGGGTCGCTGTCCTTGATCGTGACCTGCTCGTTGATCACGACGGTGCCCTCTTCGAACTCGACCGAGCGGGCGACCTCGAACTTGCGCTCGATCCCGTTGTCGAGGATGACGAGCTTCTCGTCAAAGAGCGTGACCTCGGCCGAGCCGATGCAAACCCCGTCCTCGGTCTGGAGCCGCTTGTCCTTGAACGAGTCCCCGGTGAGTGAAAGCAGCCGAATCCTCCGAGAACAGTCCTTGGGGTCCTCGGGATTGCAGTACCGACTCTCGACGACGAGCATGTCGTCCGCCCCAACCTGTTCAAGGCGGATCGCTGCCCGATCCTTCTGCGCGCGAAGCGTTCCGATCGCGCGGACCGCTACACCGCGCGAGGTCCACTGCGTGATCGCGATGGGCCCTACAGCCTCACCGTTGTCGTACTCGCCGGTCTTGGCCCAGACGAGCTGTCGACCGTCGTCGAGCGCCTCGATGAGGAGATCGTCCTCGGTCAGCGGCCGCTCTGGCAGCGCCTTCGCGGGCTCCTTCCCAACGATGCACGGGTCGACCGCCTCCGCTTTCGGCTCGATTGCGCGTCCGCTGCAGTCCTGACCGGGCCGCTTGAGCTGCATCGTGTTGCGGTCGAAGTTGCGCAGCAGGATCAGAAACCAGATGTCCGGCGGAACCGTTCCGGCGGCGACCTCTTCGGCTTCCTTGCCGGCCACTTCTGCCTTGCAGATCGGGAGGTCAGAGGACCCTTCCTTCTTACAACCCGACAAAGCGAGCGAAGCGAGGGCGAGCGAAGCGAACCAGCGGGGGCGGTGCACGGGTCTCACGGCGGCGAATGTAACAGCCTCGGACCAAGCGACCCCACCCCAACGCGACCATGGGCCATGCGGGGCTGGGCTGGGGCTCGGCCGGGGCTCAGGACGAGGACGAGGAGCCCTCGCCGCCGACCTCGGCATACGCGCGGGCGAACTCGGGCCCGAAAACCACGGAGGTCAACGTTTGGTCCTCACCGGTCAGCTGCTGGTGCTTTTCGGCGTACCGCTTCCACACCGCGGCGGCTCGGGTCGCCCAGCCAGCATTGACCCCGCGCTCGATTTCTTGGGGCGAAAGACGAGCGAGCAACCCCCGGACCCCTTCCATCAGGCCATTGATCAGCGCGACCTGGTGGATCATCAGGTCGGCATAGACCCCCACCAGCTCCTGCGTCCGCGAGGTCCCACCGGCTTTCCAGTCTAAGAGATAGGCGAGCACCGCTTCGGACGAGCCGGCAGCATGCAACGCCGTGTACTCCTTGATCGTCCGAACGCCCATCTCGGCGCCAAACTGCTCTTGCCCTTTTTGGAGCTCGACGAGCGCCTTGGCGCTGGCGCGCAGCACATCTTCGACGCACGACAAGAAGCGTTCTTCTTCTGCGGCCGATGCCGGCGGCGCATCCCCGGGTCGGATCGAGCTGGCAAGCCTGGCCACCGCGCCCGAGCTCCCACCGGACATTCTTGAAGGAGGCGCGCCCTGTAGGGCGCCGGCCTGCTCCGCCATCCGCTTGAACTCCGGCTCGCCGACAACTTCGGGGAACTCCCGCTGCAGGATCGAGAGCGCGTAGCCATGCGTCTCGGCCGGCATCCCGGAGAGGGTCTGGCTGACCTCTCGAAGCATCGCGCCCCAGGACTGACGATACGCATCGTAGTGGGGTCGGAGTCGGTTGACGGACTGATGCACGTCGCCCATATCCACCGCCGCCGTCCCCGCCCCCGGCCTCGCAGCCGCATTGGGCACCGAAGCGGTGCGCACCGGGGCCGGCATCGCGGGCGAGTTGTGGACCGAGGTTGGGGAGTACGCGGCAGGGCTGTGCACGACCCCGGGCGGGGGCGCGGGCGCGGCCTGCGAGCTTGCCCCGATGCCGGCGCCCTCCCCCTGCTGAATCCGCAGCTCAAGTTTGCCGATCGTCAGCGAAACCTCGCCCAAGATCGGGATCGCTTCGCCGGCTTGGACCCGTCGCCCGTTGTACAGGGTGCCGTTCGTCGACCCCAGGTCGAAGAACTTCGCCCCGGCCGCGTCGAAGCGAACGACCGCGTGCCAGCCCGAGACGAACGGAAAAGGCAACGTGAGGTCATTGAGAGGGTTTCGGCCGATACGGACCGGGGACGCCGTGTAGGCGTACTCGGTCGTCGTGCCTGCCTCGGAGTCAAAGACTCGGATTGCGACAGCCGTCATGCAGAATCCGCGAGCCGCAGCTTAACACGCGCGGGCCTGCGACCCTCACAACAGAAGTGGGAAGCTCTGCCACTGCGGCGGACGAACGGTGGGGGGTGAAGCCCGTGTAAGACAATGTGGCTCAAGAACGGCATAAAACCGCGTTTAGCTCCCAGTTTGGTAACCGTAGCCCGTCGGGCTTTGCTATCGTGCCGCAGCAGGCACCGGTACGCCTTCGTTGTGTCGAATCCATCCCGCCCGATAAAACTGCCGCTGCGCGTGGTCACGGAAGAAGAACTTCCCGTGGTCCGTGGCGATCCAGAAGAGCTGAATCTGAGGGTCTTGAGGCCCCTTTTTCGCTATCTGCGGGAGCATCATGGCGAGGACACGCTGCATCGGCTCGTTCGCGATGCGGGCGCGGACACCAATGTGCTGAAACGGTCGGCCCCGTGGGTCTCACTCGCGGTCTTCGAAGGGATCCTCTCCGGCGTCCGGGAGCTTCTCGGATCGGACAAGGCCTTCGAGAAAGCCTGCGTCTTCGAGCTCAAGAAGATGTACGGACCCCTGCTGCTCGTCATTCGTTCGATGACGGTCAACACCGGCTACAAAGCGATGGCACGGACCAGCCACCTGGTCAGCCGGGTGAGCCACTACGAGGTCGTCGAGAGCCGTCGCAACTCTATCCTGCTTCGCTACCACAGCAAGCGGCCAGACTCCCGCCTGAACTGCCTGTCTCGCCAAGCCCAGCTCGTGTCGGTCCCGGCGCTGTGGTGGGGCCTTCCTTCGGCTCGCCTCCGCGTGAACAAGAGGCTGTGCGACGGGGACGAGTACTGCGAGTACGCGCTGGCATGGCGCGAACCCCTACGCCTGCGCAATGCGATCCTCGGCGCGTTGCTTGGCTTTGTCGCTGGGCACGCCCTGCTCACCACAAGCCCCGCGACGCCGGGCTACATGCCGGTGCTCCTGGCCGCGCTCGGAATGGGAATCGGGGTGATCGCTCAGCTGAGGCTGATGCTCCAAGACTACCTTGGCTTCGCGGAGGAGACATCCTACGAGGTCGAGAAGGTCGTCCAGGATCACGCGCGAGCCGTGGACGAGATCCTCGCCCTTCACAGCCGCGAGCGCCAGTGGAGCCACAACATCGAGACCCGTTTTCACGAGCGGCGCGAGAAGCTTGAGGAGGTCGTCGGCCAACTCGACGGCAGCGGCAACAAGGCGGCTCGGACCAGCCAGCTGCTCCACCTCTCGCATGACATGAACAACCCGCTCACCGTGCTCAAAGCGTCCGCGCAGGAGCTCGCGCGGTTCGACGGCGAACGAAATGCGGACTACGAAGACACCGTCGGCGCCGTTGGGACCGCCGTCGAACGGCTCGAGGCTCTGCTCACGGAGATGTCCTGCATTGTTCGGGGCGATGGCGACCGCCCGCCCGTCGCCACGGAGATCAACGTCGACGAGCTGACGAACCGAATTCGTCGACAGCTTCGCGCCACGGTCATGGGCCGGGACATTCGCATCACGGTCTTTCAAACCCGCGAGTCGCCGCCCACGTTGCATGCCGACGAGACCCTGCTGGAACGCGTGGTGGACAACCTTCTGACCAACGCTTGCAAGTACACCAAGGACGGCTCGATCGTCGCGGAGATCTCTGGGATCCCCGGGCACCTCCTGTTGAAGGTGTCGGATACGGGCAAAGGCATTGGAGAGGATCGACTGGAGCAGGTCTTCTTCAGCGGCCAGCCCGATCGCGCAGCGATCGCGGGCACGAGCCACGGCGATGGCCTCTCCATCGTCGTCCGAATGCTCGACCAGATGGGCGGCCGCCTCGACATCATGAGTAGGCCAGGAGAAGGCACAACGATCTGGGTCACGCTGCCCGTGAACCCGGCGCCCGAGAAGGAGAAGGAGACTCCCTCTGCGCACGACACAGCCCGCAGTCGATTCGAGCGCGTGGTGAGGATTCGGCCCCGAACGTGACCAAGACCCCCTCCTCGCAGAGCAACACTTCTGACACCAAACCGGGCGAGCGCATGATCGATGTGTTCCTCCGCTACCTACGGGCCGAAGGTGCGCGCGTGGTGTTTGGCGTTCCGGGGGGGCTCCTTCATCCCCTGTTCGCCGCGATCGAGCGCGAAGAGGATCTGCAGCTGGTCGTCGCGAAACACGAGGCCGGAGCGGCGTTCATGGCGGACGGCTACGCGAGAGCCGGGCAGCGACTCGCGGTTTGTGCGGGAACCTCGGGACCCGGCGCAACCAACCTCCTCACTGGCGTTGCGGTGGCCTACTCCGACGGCGTCCCCCTGCTCGTCATCACAGGACAAGCGCCGTCTCACTCGCTTGGAAAAGGCGCGGCGCAGGAGACCCCTCCCGAGGACATCGACATCGTCGCGATGTTCAAGCCAGTCACCAAGTACTCGACGATGGTGAGTGGGCCCGGAAGGATGTCCCATCATCTCCGTCGGGCGCTCCGCTTGGCGCTCACCGGTCGACCAGGACCGGTCCACCTCAACGTTCCCGTCGACTTCTGGGAGCAACCCGCGGACGAGCAGTGGTTCAAACCATCCTCGTATCGGCCCACCACCGAAGTTTTCGACCGGAACCGGGTCGCGGAAGCCTCTCGCACCTTGGTCGAAGCCGAGTACCCGGTGTTGCTTGTCGGCTCGGGCGTCGCTTCGGCACGCGCTCAACAGCACGTTGTGGCACTCGCCGAGTTGTTGCCAGCCCGGGTGGCCACCAGCCCGCGCGCCAAAGGTGTGTTTCCCGAAGACCACCCCCTTTCGCTCGGCGTCATGGGCATCGGAGGCCACCGAGCGGCGCGAGAGGCACTCCTGGGCAGCGACGTGGATGTCCTGCTCACGATGGGCGCGTCGTTGAGTGAGACGACGACGTTGAACTGGCACCCCGACTTTCGGCCGAAGACCGCGCTCATCCAGCTCGACATCAGCGTCGACCGGATCGCTCGAAGCTACCCCGTCGACGTCCCGCTCGTCGGCGACGCCCAGACGATCTCGATCGAGCTCATCTACCACATCCACCGCCTCGTTCGTGAAGGCCGGTCGCCACAGTCCAGGTGGGGTGATCACCCGCCGGTCGAGAAGGGACACAACTACTACGACGCTCCGGAGCATAGGACTTCGGACGCTCAACCGATCACGCCACAGCGATGGCGAGTCGAGCTTGGCAAAGCGCTTCCCGACGATGCATTGATCTTCAGCGACATCGGCGGCCACATGTTGTTCAACGTGCACGACCTCCTCATCGGAGGCGGCCAGGAATTCTATCTGAACCTAGGATTCGGCTCGATGGGGCACGGAACCTGCGCTCCCATCGGCGCGGCGTTGGTCCGGACCGACCGCCAGGTCGTGGCCATCATCGGTGACGCCTGTTTCACGATGAACGGTCTCGATCTCCTCACCGCCGCCGAGTACGACATCAACGTGCTGTGGATCGTGGAGAACAACCAAATGCATGGCATCACGTGGCACGGGAGCAGACTGGTCGGGGATGGCACTCCCATGAACTCCGTCCGCTACAAACGCCCGATCGACATCTCGTCGATCGCCAGGGCGATGGGTCTCACGACGTGGGTCGTCGAGAGGCCTGACCAGCTGGGCGACATCCTGACCGAAGCCCTGAAGATCGGTGGGCCCAAACTCATCGAGGTTCGTGTCGACGGGGATATCGTTCCGCCGCTGGGACCTCGAGCCAAAGCGATTGCCGGATTCCGTAGCCGATGAACGAATCAGACAGCTCGACACCGCGGCCCGTAGAAGCCACAGCATGGCCCGAGAAGCTCGACGCTCACGTCGTCAGTCCAGGCGAGCATCCGCGCGTCCACGGGTACGCCTTGTCTGAGGATCTCGCGCGCCACTACGACTTCGGCGAGTACCTCGTGACCGCCCTCGTTGGGACCCCGCCCTGCCAAAGCTGGGGCAGAGCCGTGAACATGGCGCTCATCGTGCTGGGCGGCGCAGGGGTCCAGAGTGCCGCCGTTCACGTCGCGACCCTCGCCCGCCGCTGCGGAGCCGACGAGCGCAGCACCCTGCAAACGGGGATGCTGGGACTGCTCGAAGAGGTTTGCGCCGAGCTCTCCCCAGCGCCCACCTCGGTCTCGACCCCCAGCGCACCCGCGCTCGACTTCTACCGTTCGCTTCCAGAAGAGGTTCAGCGCGTCGTCGGCGAACCGACCTCGTCACTGCAGGTCTTGGCGCTCCGTGTCCTGGCCGAGGCAGGACTCTCCTCCCCTATGCAGCAGAGGGTCGCGCTCAGTGTGGCCCGGCTCCCGACTCTGGCTGCGGAAGCGATGGCTGTTCCGCGCGGAGACGTCCGTGGTTACCCCACACGACTCCCGGAGTTCGACTACCACGCACCCAGCGAGGACAGCGATGACTGACCGACACAGAATCCGAACCTCAGTGGGCCGGGCGGAGAATGGCGAAAATCAGTTCCGCGGGTTTGCCGTGGGCGCTCACCTGGCCGGAAGCGCACGATACTGGTCTGCACTCTCTCTTGCGGTCGGATACCGCCCGCTGTCCGAGCGCGAGTGCGACATCCTCGGAGACGTGGTGGTCTGTTCGCTCGCCGCCGATCCTCGTATTTGGCCGCTCAAGGTGACCCGCCTCGTCTCCTCTTTCGGCAACACCGTGCCCGCCTTGGCTGCGGGCATGCTGAGCACCGCCGGCGGCTTCATGGGTTGGGGAACCTACGCGCCCGCCTCGCGCTTTCTCCAGACTCTCGCCGGCACTCCTGCTGTGGACCGAGGTTCGTACATCGACGCAGAGGTCGAACGACTCCGCCACATCCCGGGGTTTGGCGTCGCATTCCGCGACCGAGACGAACGCGCGACGGCACTCGCCGCGTGTGTGCGCCAGCGAGGATTCGACGGTGGCAAGTACTGGCAGGTCCTCTTCGTCGCGAACGAGGTCTTGGAGCAGCGCGGTGCTCCGATGAATGTCGCGGCCGCAACGGCAGCTCTTCTCCTCGACATCGGGTTCTCCCCCTCGCAGATCGGAGCCCTTGGGCCCGTGCTGCTCCTCCCAAACTACCTCGCGAACGCGGTCGAGGGTGCAGCGCATGCGTCCGCATTCCTCCAGCACTTGCCCACCGACGCGATCGAGGACCGGACCCCGACTCCGCGGCTCAGTCCACGCGCCCGCGCGGCGGCTGAAAACTCGTAAACCTGGCAGCCTGTTGAGAACGTCGGCGCGGCGGATCGGGAAGCATTTTTCGCTCCTGGGTAGGAGCCGAAACGCCGCTGTACCGGGTGTACTGCAAGTTTTGGCGACACCGCCAGGAGCGAAAAGGGCGAGCGAGACGTGGGGTCGACGTTCTCAACAGGCTGCCAGGCAAAGACTGGCGGCACGACAAAGCCCGGCGCTCCGAGGAGCGACCGGGCTTTGTTGTGCCGCGGTGCCGCGAGTCTTTGCTAGGCGAAGCTAAACATCCACCCGCCGTCGTCGTCGAGTCCAATCGAGAGCGTGGGGGGCATCTCCTCGCCGGCCATCTTCTCGAGCAGGGCCCGGGCCAGGTTGGGCATCAGCGAGCCGCGCATCGCGTGGTCGAGGGCACGCGCACCGGTATCGCCCTCGGTGCACCGCGCCACGAGGTGATCGATGAGCGTGTCCTCGAACGTGGTCTGGATGCCGTGCGTGCTGTGCAGTCGCTTGGCGAGGCTGCCGAGCTTGAGCTTGGCGATGTCTGCGAGAATGTCGGGATCCATCGGGCGATACGGCACGACGGTCATCCGAGCCAACAACGCGGGCTTGAAGTGTGCGGACAGCTCGGGCCAGATGCCTGCGACGACGTCTTCGACGGCCGGCTTGGTGCCGCCCTCGTGCATCCCCATGATCTTGTCGGTCGCCAGGTTGCTGGTGAGGATGACGACGGTGTTGCGGAAGTTGACCATCCGCCCCTCGCCGTCGCTCAACATGCCCTTGTCGAAGACCTGGTAGAACAGGTTCATGACCTCGAGGTCGGCCTTCTCGACCTCGTCCAGCAGCACGACGCTGTACGGCTTGTGTCGCACGGCCTCGGTGAGGACGCCGCCTTCGCCGTAGCCGACATATCCCGGAGGCGAGCCGATCAGTCGGGAGACGGTGTGCTTCTCCTGGAACTCGGACATGTTGATGGTCGTCATCGACCGCTCACCGCCGTAGAGTTCGTCGGCAAGCGTCAGGGCCATCTCGGTCTTGCCGACGCCCGAGGGGCCGACGAACAGGAGAACCGCGATCGGTGTGTCCGGGTTGCGCACGCCAGCATGGGACATGCGGATCGCTTCCGCGACGGCGCTGCTGGCCTGGTCCTGCCCCTTGATGCGCGCGCCCAGCTTCTCTTCGAGCTTGAGCATCGTCTCGATCGAGTCCGAGCGCATCTTGCCAATTGGAATGCCGGTCCAGCTCGAAACAACCTGGCTCACCGCGTCGACATCAACCTCGTAGTGCACCAGCGCGTTCTCTCCCTGCAGGGCTGACAGCCGCGCTCGGGCCTCGTGCATGTCGGTGGAGGCTTTCTGCTTCGCATCGGCCTGTGCCGCCTCGTCGCGCAGGATGCTCTGCGCTTCCCTGATCTCGGCGATGATCGACTTCTCTTGCGTCAGCTGCTCTTCGAGCGCGTTCAGCTCGGCGACGATCGCCTCCATACGCGCGCCCAGCTCTGCAACCCGTCCGTCATCGGCGGTCGCGGCATCTCCAATGTCGCGGGTGATGACATCGAGCTGACGCTCAATCGCTGCATGCTCGGACCGAAGCGCGACCACCATCGCCGGCGGCGCATCCTGCTCGATACGAACCCGGGCTGCCGCGGTGTCGAGGAGGTCGACGGCCTTGTCGGGAAGCTGACGTCCGGTGATGTAGCGGTCGGAGAGCTTGGCCGCGGCCACGACCGCGTCCTCGCGAATGACGACGTTGTGGGCATTTTCGTAGACGCCCCGCAAACCACGAAGCATCAGGATCGCGTCGTCGACCGAGGGCTGGTTGACGTGCACGGGCTGGAACCGGCGCTCCAGCGCAGGGTCCTTCTCGAAGTACTTCTTGAACTCCGAGTAGGTGGTGGCAGCCACGGTGCGGAACTCTCCGCGAGCCAAGGCAGGCTTGAGCAGGTTGGGGATCTCGTTGTCCCCGCCGCCGCCACCCACAAGCGTATGCGCCTCGTCGATGAACATGATGATCGGGGTGGGCGAGCCCTTCACCTCGGCGATCACCTTCTTGAGCCGGTTCTCCAGCTCGCCTTTGACCCCGGCGCCAGCCTTGAGCAGCCCCATGTCCAACGAGAGCAGCTCGGTCTGCGCGAGCTCGGCCGGCACGTCGCCGTTGACGATCGCAAGCGCCAACCCCTCGACCAGCGCCGTCTTGCCCACGCCAGCCTCGCCGACCGCGATCGGGTTGTTCTTCCGGCGGCGCGCAAGGATGTCGATCATCTGCCGAATCTCGCGATCACGCCCGAAGATGGGATCGATCTCGCCGCGTTTCGCCTTCTCGGTGAACGAGATGCAGAAGCGATCGAGGGCCTCGCGGCCGGGGGCCGAGGCCTGACCGGGTGCTGCGACGCCAGCGTCGGAGGTGGTCGGGACCTCAAGCGCCTCTTTGCTGCCGGCGAGAATTGCGTCCCAGTTCTTGCGCAGCTCGCTGAGATCGATCCCCTCGAGTTCCTTGAACGACTCGGCGGAGTAGCGACCCGGACGGGTCAGGAACTCGAGCAGGAGATCGCCCGAGCGTAGCTGCACCGAGCTGCGCTCCAACGAGGCCACCACCCACGTGTTCTCCATCCAGTTGAACAGCGACTCCGAGAACGTGGGCTTGCCCTGGTTTCCAGTTCGCATCGTCTGCAGAGCGCGCTCGATGGCAGCCGCGACGCCGGTCGACTCCTTGCGGAAAAACTGCAGAATGTGGGCGACGTCCCCGTCCTCGATCTCGACGAGGCCGTGCAGCAGGTGCTCGACGACGATCTCGTAGTAGCGGCTGGCGGCGGCCCGCTCGACTACGGTCTCGAGCGCCTTGGTGCAGGAAGGGTTGAGTCGACGGACGATGGAACGGGGATCTACGCGCATGATGCTCAGGGTCGTTGCGGCCGGGACTGCCAGCCGTAGTTGGCGTTGGAAGGAACTCGGTCGAGGTGCCGTGGCAGCTCGACGTTGACGTGGGTGATGGATGCGGACTCCACACCGGAGCCCAACCAAGCGTCGACGCCCATCCGCGCACCGGTGACGCCGAGATGAAACGGCGGTCGGGCGTCGTCGTTGACGTCGAGGCGCATCTCAAAGACGATCGGCTCGTCGGTGAGCAGCGCCAATAGCTCGACGATGACAGGATACTGGTCACCATCGGCCAGGAACTGTCGGAAGTTGGCCCCGAGCGGCCCGATGGCGATCACCGCTTTGCCGCTCTTGTCGAAGCACTCTCGGCCCAGAACCGACGCATGACCTAGCGCGTGGTTGCGCTCGCCCAGCGCCATCCGTTGCTCGCCGTCGAGCGGGCTCCAACCTCCGGCAAAGGTCTCGACCCGCACCTGCGCATCGCGCAAGGCGTGCCCACAGACGTCCTGGATCGCCAGCTCGATTGTGCGAGCCGAGCGGACGCCGCTCGAGAGCAGGGGTGCCAGACGCAGCATCCGCCACGGCGGAATCGTCTTCATCGTGTGCCCGCCCCAAGTATCGAAGCCGGCCAGCGCGAGGATGCGCCTGGACCACGAATCGGTCGCATCCTTGAGATACTCCCGCGCGAGGTCGTGCTTGACCCCGATTCGGTACACGAAGGAGATCAGCCGGTGGTGGAACAGATCGAGGAAGTCTTGTTTGACGACCGCCCCGTCCTGCGCCTGCGCGACCTCTTCGGCGAGGTACAGGGGCATCGGAGAGACCGTGCCGGTGAGCCCTAAGAACGCGGTCGTGAGCTCGAAGCGAAACCGCTTGGGCTCCAGCGCGTCCTCGGGGGCTTGTGGGGCGGGCAGCCACTCCACCTTCGTGATGTCGCCTGCCTTGAACGCGAGCGACGGGTCGTGGCGAAACCGGATCGCCTCGCGGTCGTAGGGGCCGTTGCCGCCCACCCGGACCGCCTGAGGCTGGAGCCGCTCCATCATGCCCACCGTGTAGAAGAAATCGTAGCGGGTCGCGTTCGCCAGCAACGACTCTCGAATCGCTTCCGCGTCGCTGCGGCTGGGCGGCGCAACCGTGCCACGACTGCCCGCCGGCGGCCGCGTGCTCGGCAGGCTCAGAGAATCCGGCGGTGTCCGCTTCTCGCTGGCCACTTGAGCTCGACCTTGGAGGGGTGGAGGATGAGATGGAGTTCGTTGAACGAGTTGAGCGGCACGTGGGTCGCGAACACCTCATCGAGCACGCAGCCAAACAACCACGCGTCGCCTTGCGAGCCAAGTTTTGACTCCTCAAGTTCGATGCGGGTCTCGACCCCGCGAACGGGAGCTCCGCCCATCAGACGGGTGACCGGCTCGTTTTGGATGCTGCGAATCGACTCGACCCGCAGCTCGTTGGCGCGGCCCTGAGCCGGCGAGGATTCGCGTTGGAAGTTATAGAGGTTGAGCAGCGTTCGCAGCACGCGAGGATCCGCCAAGGAGGCCCGGCCCAGCGAGAGATGGGAGAGCAGCCGCCACTGCAGGTCCGAGCCCAGCTTGGGGCGCGCAGCGTTGGTCACCGGCGAGATGTTCTTGAACGGAGCGGCGGTGGAGACACCGCGCGGGGTCGTGTTGATCTCGCCCAGCTGAAGCTCGGCGGGCAGCAGGCGGTTGCTGCACGTCAGCTCCATCGACAGCACTTCCTCTTCGCGGCTCGGCGTATCGCCCAGCGGCGTCACGATGGAAATGTACTTGTCCGTCGCTTCATCGAGCGGCGAAGACGTGGGCCGCAGCGTGTAGTAGCTGCCCTCGTGCGAGTCGGCGGTGTGGGCGAAGCCGACGAAGGGCTCGTAGTTTCGGCGCTGCGACTGGCCCTGCCGGATGCCCAGGACCTCACGAACCGCGTACACCTCCATGTGGTCGTGCCGGATGCTGCTGGCCCGCAGCAGGTGCTCGTGAATCTTCGGGTCGAGCTTCACCGGCTCGGCCGAGACATCGAACAGGTTGATCACCGGCGTCGTAAACAGGCGAAACGTCTCGGCCGTGATCCGCTGGTTGAGGTCCGGCGGCCGCTCGAACTCCAGCGCGATCTCGAAGCGCTCCGCGGTCAGCGGCGCTCGGTCCAGCCTCTCGAGGTCGAAGTACAGAAACTTGGATGGGTTGCAGAAGTACTCCTGCAGGTAGCGGTAGCCCGGCTGCGAGAGCGTCGGCCACGGCAACATGTCGTCTTGGGGTCGAAAGCCGATCGGCTTGATGACCTCTTGCCCGATCGAAATCGGGGCGGCGCCGTCGGACTGGACGCTGACGCCTTTGAGGTGTCGCATCAGCCACAGGTGCAGCGTCGAGGACAAGCCCAGCTCGCCGTGAAGAAGGAAACGCAGGCCCTCCTTGCGTGCGAGGATCGGCATGCCCGGCTCACTGGTCAGCATGCGCAGACGAATCACCGGGAAGTTGGCCTTCGTCTGGTCGAGCACCGCGTCTTCGACCCGCACCGGGAGCAACTCGACCGGCATCGTGGTCCGAAACTCGCACGAAGTCCCTTTGATGGACTTCGAGGACACCCTGGTCCCTTGGGACACGGTGTGCACACCACGAAGCGACTTGATGGACGGCTCGTATTGGATGATCGATGTCGGCGGAATCGTGCGCAGGTAGTGCGGCAGCAGCAGCTGCATCAGCCCGTGGACCACCTCGGGCACCGCGTCGTCGACTCGTTCGCGAACGCGAGCGGTGAGAAACGCAACGCCTTCGAGCAGGCGCTCGACGTCGGGGTCACTGCCCTTCTCCGCAAGCAGCCCTGCCGTGGACGGATGCAGGAGCGAAAACTCCTTGCCCATCTCGCGGAGGTACTGAAGCTCGCTCTCGTAGTACTTCGCGCCCAACGCCTGGGAGGATACGAAGAAATGGCCTCGGCTTGGACGCGAAAACCGAGCCGCGTTGGCTACTCGATGTCGACGCGTCCACCGTGGTCGACCTGCGTCCGCACCCGCACCAGGCCGCGGTTGCGATCGTTGGCGAGACGAGCAGAGATGTCGAACACCAGCGTGAGAGGATCATCGCTCGGTGCCGGACGAACGCGCACGCTGCTGAGGCGGGGTTCGTACTTCTGAATCGTGTCCCGAATGCTCCGCTGCAGGAACTGCGTCGCATTCGGGAAGTCGTGATAGAGATCGCAGAGGTCGATGACGCCGAAGTCGGCCGCCGCGGGGGAGTCACCCAACCGCGTATTCAAGATGGCACGCAGGTTGCCAATGATCGACTGAACCTCGTCCGGTGAGCGGGACGGGTTGGACGTAGCCAGTCGACCCAGAAGACCCCGTGCCATGAATTACGACCCCTCGACGGACTACTTCTGCTCGTCCCAGCTGTCGTAGTGCTCCGCGCCCGTGGGGTTGTAGGTCCACGTGATGTTGTGGAACACGAGCTGGATTTCCTCGGTGGGGGGCTCCAAAGCGCTCGCGGGATCGATCGTGTCCGGGGACTCACGCTTGATGGCGGCGATGCGACCGCCAGCGATCGAGACCGTGAAGAACTGCTCGGTCGTACCGTCGCCCGCAGGACTCGGGCGGTAGAACTTGAAGACCCCTTCGATCACCTCGTTGTTGCAAAGACTGCGAGCGAGCAGCGGGGACGAAGCGTCGATCCGTTTGCGAATCACAACCGGCTCGAAAGTTCGTCGGCCACTGGCCATACCACTCCCTTTCTCGCGAGCCGTGCGAACAGAGTCGATGAAAGAAAGGCACTCGATGGACCCCTCTCGTTCGAGGCTGATTTGCGTCGACTCGCCCTTGATGTCTTCGCCGTTAGATTTGAGAAAGAGGTGTACGGTCTCGGCCATGAGTGCAACGTAGCAGCGCCTCCGGACCCCGTAAAGACTCACCGCGGTGTCACGGACAGGCTCGATCGCCGGCCGCTTCACTTGCCAGGCGTTGCCTACATCCGCCAGGCCAGCATCCTTCGATGATGGAAGGCGAGCCGACGACACCGCGTTGAAATCACGAGCACGTCCCGCAGCTTTTTCCACTCCCCTCTTTCCAAGCACTCCTCAGCGCGCGACCATCCCCACCCGCCTCATGCTGCGCATCACGATCTCGAAGACCGGCCAGCCCCCGACCACGATTCCGTTCGACAAGCGCGAGATCACGATCGGGCGGACGCCCAGCAACGACGTCCGCATCCCCGAGCCGGGGGTCTCCTCGAGCCACGCGCGTATCCTCTACACAGACGGTTCGCTGACGCTTATCGACCTCAGCTCGACCAACGGCACGTTCGTCAACGGCAGCCGGATCCAGGGCCCGCAAATGATCCAGCCGGGCGATGAGGTCTACGTCTGCTCGTACAAGCTCGCGTTCCAGCTCGACGGAGTCGAGGCCGCAACGCCCCCAGGGCCACCTTCTGGGGGGTTTCCAGCGCCCGTGGGTCCTGCGCCCATGGGTCCTGCGCCCATGGGACCGCCGCCGCTGGGACCCGGGATGGGGCCGGGGATGATGGGCGGTCCGCCACCGCCCATCGGAGCACCCCCGCCTCCCCTCGGAGCACCACCTCCGCCGATTGGACCCCCGAGCTTCGGCGGGCCACCGCCACCTGTCGGCGCGCCGCGACCCGACCCCTCGCTGCCGCCACCCCTGGATGCACCGTCGTCACGCGCGCCCGACCTCGATTCCTCGCCTCCGTTCTCGCTCCGGCCTCAGAACGCACCGGGCGCACCGACACTCCCGCCGATGATCGCGGGCGATGCCTTGGACGCGCCGCCCAGCCTCACGCCTTCGCCTCCTTCCATGGAGCCTCCCTCCATGGAGCCTCCGGCCATGGAGCCTCCTTCCATGGAGCCGCCTTCTATGGAGCCGCCTTCCATGGAGCCTCCTTCCATGGAGCCTCCTTCCATGGAGCCTCCTTCCATGGAGCCGCCTTCCATGGAGCCGCCTTCCATGGAGCCTCCTTCCATGGAGCCTCCTTCTATGGAGCCGCCTTCTTTGGCTGAGCCCCCCACGCCCGAACCGCCGGCACCGGCTCCCTACGCGGAGCACGAGGATGAGCCCCCCCTGGCGCCATCGATCTCGGCCGCGCCCGAGCCCCCGGCACTCGCTGCAAAGCCGTTGCAGGACGGTCCGTCCACCCCATCGACGCCTCGGCAGACTCCGGTCACGCCGTCCACATCGGCCCCCTCGGCCAAGGGAGAGCTCGACACACCCACGCACCAGCCCAAAGCGAGCACGCCATCCGCCCCCAAAGTGGTGCTCGGGTCCAAGTCGCCGGTTCGGACCGGCGCGACGATGATGGCTGACCAGGTCGCGCTGGAGCGGCCCATGAGCGCCCCCGCTCCACAGCCCCCGCCTCCACAGCCCCCCATCGGACAGACGCCGGATGCCTGGTCGATGCCACGGGTTGGCCCGGCAGCGGCCCCCCCAGTGGCCATGGGCTCGCCCGCGCTCCCGCGAGCGCTCCCTGCCGCCCCCGCCGTGCTCCATCCCGGGGCCCTCACAGGCCTCTCTCGCGAAGCCCAAACCCGTGAGGCCTGTCGGCAGGCCTTCGCGCTGGTTCGGGACCACTGGCTCGCCGACCCCTCGCTCGATGACGACACCTTGTTCAAGGGTCTTCGCTCGAGCCTGCAGGACCTCAAGGCCACCGTTGGCCATCTCGAACCCATGTCGCTGTCGGCCCGCATGCAGACCGAGCTGTGTGGGGTCGGTCCACTCGACGCGCTGCTTCGCGACCCCCAGGTCTCGGAGATCTTGCTTCGTGGACCCGACGAAACCCGCGTCGAGAGAAACGGCCAGTCGGCCGCATCACCGGAGACCTCCTTCTCAAGCGACGAGGCGCTGGCCTGGGTCGTCGCCCGGCTCACCGGAGCCAGCTTTGGCCCCGACGCGCCCGTCCTCGAAGCCACGACTGCGGACGGCCACCGAGTCCACGCCGTCCACCAAAGCCTCGCGGTCGACGGCCCCATCGTCAGCATCCGGCGGGCGGCGTCCACCCAGCCCCGCTACGATCTTGAGCAGCTGACGGCCAGCGCCACGATGTCGGACGCGATCGCCAAGCTGCTCGGCAGTGCGGTGAACAGCGGCCTGCGCATCGCTGTTTTCGCAGGTCCGGGGGCCCGTGCCTTTCCGATCGCGGCCGCGCTCACCCTGGCCGCACCGTCCAGCCAACGGCTTATCGTGGTCCGTCCCAACCACGAGGCCGGTCTGCTGCCGGCGGACGCCGTGGTGCTCCAGAGCGCCCGTGCGCACGCGATGCCGGGTCTGGTCGACGCCGGGCTGGGGCTCGCACCTGCCCGTTTGCTCATCCACGACATCACCGGTGCAGAAGCCAGCGCGGCTCTCACGGCGCTGGGACGAGGTCTCGACGGCGTGGTCCTCACAACCCGGGCCGCGCGGGCCGATCAAGGCCTCTACCGTCTGGCGGCCCTCAGTGGGCTCGCAGGCGGCTCGGCCTCGGCCGACACCCGTGCCCTTCAGGTCGCGGCGAGCCTCGACCTGATCATCGTGGTCAACCGTTTCGGGGACGGCGTCACTCGGATCACCCAGCTCTCCGCGCCCAGTGTCTCCCCTTCGGGGACCGCGATCGTCACCGACCTGGTCAGCCTCGATCCACACACACGCAACTGGACCCACACTGCGGCCCTCCAGACATTCGTCTCCGACTTCGCGCAACGCGGGATTTCCCTGTCCCTGACATAGCGGTGCGCTTGCCAAGTTCTTGTTCGCCGTGGGATTCTCCGCGGCCGACGCGCTGTTTTTTTGCCTCAGCGCCGCGCCCTCAAATGACCGTGCTCGTGCGTCTTTCGCCCACCGCTGTGCCCTCGCTCCGCTCGATCGCCCGTGCACGGCTGAGTTTGGGGTTTGGACTCACCGCGGCCGTCTCCCTCTTGGCCTCGGCTGGGTGCAAGCCCAAGAAAGGCCCAACCTGCAAACCCGAGGACCACGCGTTCGAGGCGATTCGGGTCGTCATCCAGGCCGAGGAGATGATCAACCTCGACGATGAGGACGAGCCGCTCTCGGTTCAGCTGCACGTCTACCAGCTCAAGGGCGACGAAAGCGTCGACGTCATCGACTTTGAAACCGTCTGGGAGGAGGGCGGCGAAGTGGCCTTCGGAGACGACTTCATCTCCGAGGAGGAGATCACCGTCTACCCCGGAAAGAACGACCTCCTCGAGCTCACGCCCGATCCCGAGGCCAAGTTCGTGCTTGCGGCCGCGATCTACCGCGAGCCGCTCGGACAGGATTGGTTCCGCCTCTATGAGGTGCCGCGGTATCACGGCAACGACTTCTGCAGCGCGAAGACGAAGAAGCAGCCCTGGCCCGACCCGTGCTTTCACGTGTTGCTCGAGCGCTCGCTCCTCGATGGCGGCCCCACGCCGCCCACCGGCTGGGATCCCGAAGGGCACGCGCTGCAATGCCCCGGCAAACCAAGCCGCACGCCGCCGGTCCAGCCCAAAGACGACGGCAAGAAGAAGAAAAAAAAGAAGAAGCGCAAGAAGCTGAAGGACACCGAGGCTCCCGAGCAACCCGAAACCCCTTCCGAGCCCGAGGCCCCGAGCGCCCCGGAGAAACCGGGCGCCTGAGCCCCCGAGGTCCTTCATGTCGCGCAAGAACTTGAACCGGGTCGTTTGGAGCGAGGGCATGCTGATGTGCCCTCAACACCTGCAGCAGCAGGATCTCTTCTACGAAGCCTCGATCGGAGCTCGCCTCGCCGCGGTCGTTCCGCACATCTGGGGCATCGGCGAGATGGTCATCGATGAGGGTGAGCTCAGCTCTGGCACCTTCAAACTCTCCGCCTTCGAAGGGGTCTTCCCCGGCGGCCTCGCGATCGACCTCGAACCCGGCGACTCGGGCGGTCCACCAGCCCGCCCGATCGGTGACCAGTTCTCGGCCACGGCCTCCACGCTTGAGGTCTACTTGGGGATCCCCTCCACGCGCGAAGGCGTCCCCAACTACGCCGAGGCCCTCGATGATGGGGCCGCGGCCCGGTACAAGATCGCAAACCGTCCGGTGCCCGACCTCACCATCGCCAAGACCGAACAGGTCATCGGCTTTGGGCGGCCCAACCTGCGCATCATCTTGGGCAAAGAAACCCGCGACGATTTCGACTCGATCAAGATCGCCGAAGTGGTCCGCGACCCGACCGGGCAATATGAGCTCTCCAGGACCTACATCCCGCCCGCGCTCAAGGTCGCCGCGGCCCCGGTGCTGCAAGGCTACCTGCAAGACCTGCTCAGCACGATGCTCAGCAAGCATCGCTCGCTTGCGGAAACCCGGCGGCAAGTCGATGCGGCATCGGTCGAGTTTGCGCCGCAGGACACCACCCGGTTTCTGCTGCTCAACGCGCTGGCCTCCAACATTCCACTGATCCGCTATATCGCCGAGGACAAGTCTCCCGCGCCGCTGTCGACGTATCTCACCCTGCTGCAGTTGGCCGGCTCGCTGACGACGTTCACGGGCAGCATCGACCCGTCGACCTTTCCGAGCTTCGCCCACAACGATCTTCGCTCCACGTTTCAGCCGTTGATCGAGAGCCTCAACGCGATGCTGGGTGCGACCGTCAAGCAGCTGTGCATCGAGGTCCCCCTCGAGGCGCGGGCCGACGGGATGTGGATCGGCCAGCTCAAGGACGACCGCCTGCCCAAATGCGAGGCGTTCGTCCTCGCGGTCGAGGCCGACTCCGAGACGCAGGAGGTCTCCAACCGGCTCCCCAAGCTGTCGAAGATCGCCTCGTGGAAGGAGATCAACCAGATCGTGCGCTCCGCGACCCCGGGTGTGGCGCTCTCGGTCACGCACCGGCCTCCTCCAGAGATCCCGGTCCGGCCCAAGCAGGTCTACTTCATGCTCGCGACCTCCGACGCCTATTGGCGGGCCATCGCGACCGAGCGCACGATCGCCATCTACCTCCCCCCACCCTACGACCCCAGCAAAGCCAAGATCTCGCTCATGGGCATTCCGCCCAGGGGCTCGCGGCCAGCCTGATCGCGGGACGTCGGATCAACGAAGGAATACGCCAGGATGGAACGGGTCTACGCCGTCACGAAAGACTGCATCAACGCACTGATCCAGCTGAAGAACGTCGACGACAGCGCCATGCTGGCGCCGGAGATGTTCCATCAGCGGATCTGCGGCTACGTCGATCAGATGCGTCTCACGGCCTCGCAGGCCGGGATTCAGGATCGCGACGTGCATGACATCATGTACGCGCTCGTAGCGCTCGCCGACGAGTTTGCGATGCGCAAGCCCGGCGCCCTTCGGGACATGTGGATGAGCAACCCGCTTCAGCTCCACTACTTCCAAGAAAACCTCGCCGGGGAGAACTTCTTCCATCGGCTCGAAGGCCTGCTCGTCGACCCGAGTCGGCAGGAGACGCTTCGGGTCTACTACTGGTGCTTGGTGTTCGGCTTCCAAGGCAAGTTCGCCATTCGCGGCGGCGAGCTGCAGCTCGCAGCCGTGCAGCGCCGAGTCCAAGACGCGCTCGGGCAAGCGATGCGTCCCGAAGCCCTGTCCAAGCGGCACATGCGACCCCGCGAGCGGGTCACGCGGCGCTCGCAAAGCTACCTCACCGTGTGGCTCGGCCTGTTCGCGCTGCTGTTCTCTTTGGTGCTGATCGTCGTGCTGCGGCTCGCGCTCGACAAACAGGCCGGCGACTTCACCAAGGACATCGACAAGGTGAGCGCGTCCGAAGACGAATCCGGGGCCACACCCGCCACGAAAGGCGAGGGCTGAGTTCATGCTCAAGTACATCTTCAGCGCGTTGCTCATCGGAGCCGTCTGGGCGGTCGTCCTGCTGCTCGAGTTCCCGATGTGGATCGCGATCGTGGCCACCGCGGTCATCCTCGTGATCCTCTTCACGATCGTCCTGGTCAAAATCCTGCGGGCCAAGAAGGCAGCCCGCGAGATCGAGAAGGCGCTGCAGGCCCAGGCCGCAGCGCAATCCGCCAGCGCCCGGCCCGACCTCAGGGCCGAGGTCGACGCGATGCAAAACGAGTTCCTCAAGGCCGTCGCGGCCCTGAAGACCTCCAAGCTCGGGGGTGGCAAGAAGGGCGCCGACGCGCTCTACGCCCTGCCTTGGTACATGATCATCGGGCCCCCGGGCGCCGGCAAGAGCACCGCGCTTCGCAACTCGGGTCTGCGCTTCCCGTATGCTGGCGGCGCGGTTCAGGGCGTCGGCGGCACCCGAAACTGCCAGTGGTGGATGACCAACGAGGCCGTGATCCTCGACACCGCCGGACGCTACACCACCGAAGAAGCCGACCGCGACGAGTGGATGGGCTTCTTGGACCTGCTCAAGCGCAACCGCCCCAAACGTCCGGTCAACGGCGTGTTGGTGGCGATCGCACTCACGGACCTGTCCGAGAGCAGCCCCGACGATGTGCTCGCGCGAGCCCGAGAGATTCGCGCCCGGGTCGACGAGGTCATGAACAAGCTCGAGATGGTCGTGCCGGTGTACGTGCTGTTCACCAAGTGCGACCTGCTGCCGGGCTTCGTCGATATGTTCTCGGACCTTGGCCAGAAGGAGCGCGGCCAGATCTGGGGGTTCACCGTCCCGGTGTCCACCGAGGACAAACCCGCCGCGATGTTCGACGATCACTTCGCCGAACTCACGCAGGTCGTCGAGCGTAGGGCGATGCGTCGCCTCGCCGAAGAGCGGGCCGACTCGGCCAAAGACAAGATCTTCACCTTCCCGCAGTACTTCGAGCCGCTGCGCGAGAACCTCTCGCTGTTCGTCGGCGAGTTGATGGCGGAGAGCATCTACACCGAGTCACCGATCTTCCGCGGGTCGTACTTCACCTCGGGCACCCAAGAGGGCAGCCCGATCGACCGCATCATGAACTCGATGGCCGAAGCCTTCGGCGTTCAGCCTCAGATGAGCTTCACGCAGCAGCAGGTCGAGGCCAAGAGCTACTTTTTGGGCGACGTCTTCGGCAAGGTCATCTTCCCCGACAAGAACGTCGCGACCCGAAGCGCCGCCCACGTCAAGCGCCAGGCGATCTTGGGTCACGCCATCGCGGCGTCGCTGTTCGTCACCTCCGTGGGGCTCGCCGTCCTTCCGGTGCTCTCCTTCAACCGCAACCGCGAGTTCATCGGCCGCGGCGAAGAAGCCATCGAGAAGCTCAACGAGCACAAGCAGAGCGAGCATGCGGGCGTCGACCCGATCGAGCTCGACAAGCTCGCGCCGCTGTACAGCATCGAGCGAGAGCTCGACGAGCACGACGCCGATGGTGTCCCCGTGATGATGCGGATGGGCATGTACCAAGGCGCACGTTTCAGCGACCGCGTCGAGACGCTCTACGTCAACACTGTGCGCGAAGAGGTCGTGCAGCCCCTGGTCGCCATCGAGGTCCGCGAGCTCAAGAAGTTCGTTCAGACGTACGGGCCGCTGACCGACCAGCCCAAACCCGAAGAACAAGAGGAGTTCCGCGCCCGACTGCGCACCTACCTGCTGCTCTCGGGAGAGTATGCCGGGGACGAGCCCGGCCTCGATGACGAGCAGCGCGCGTGGCTCACCGACCGACTCGGCAACGCCTGGGGAGAGGTCCTCGAGCGCATGAACCTCACCGGGGACATCTCGATGATGAAGTCCGTCGCCGACGCCTACGTCGACAACCTCACCGAGCATCCCGAAAAGCTCCTGTTCGAGCGTGACGTCAAGCTCGTCACGGATGTTCGCAAGGTCCTCAAGCGCACCGACCAGACCCAAGCGCTGCTCGACGAGTTGCTGCGCGGGGTCGAAACCCAAGACCTCACGCTCAACGCGGTCACCGCCAGCAACACCGCGCTCAAAAACGACAACCGCACCATCCGCGGCGCGTACACCCGGACCGCCTGGGAGAACGAGATTCGCGGCAACCTTGAGGCCGTCCTCGCCACCGCCCAGGGCAACGAGTGGGTGCTCGGCCGAACCGAGGAGGAGGCCAAGAAGTCCAAAGAAACCCAGCTGCTCGCGCTGCGCTCCTTGTACTTCGAGAACTACATCAGCGAGTGGAAGGGCTTTATCAACGCGATCTACGTGGTCGCGCCCGATGACCTGCTCGAGGCGCAGAAGGTCTTCGGCGACCTGACCAGCGGCGCCACGCCACCGCTCAAGCGGCTGTGCCAAAACCTCGACTATCACACCACCCTGCTGGAGGAGGAGACGGCCGAGGACAAAGCCGGCGACCTCGCCGGCGACTTGGGAGAAAAGGCGCTCGACCACGCGGAGAAGAAAGGCGGCAAGAAGGGCAAGGCGCTCGCGGCCATCCGCAAGGGCGCCAAAGGCGGGGGAGGCGACGATCTCAACCCGCTGCTCTCGACGAGCGAGGACGTGCGGATCGCGTTCGAAGGACTCGCCGGGTTTGGCTATCAAGCGGTGCCCGCGGTCCCCGAGGGACAGGCAGCTCCGCCACCGCCTCCCGTGCAGCTCGACCGCTACCAAGAGGAGCTCAAGTCCGTTCGGGACGCGTTGCGCGCCAAGATCGACCACGACGACGAAGACTCCGCGAAGTCGCTCAAGAATGCGGTCAAGAACGGCCTGACGACGATCGACGCTGTGCTCAACGAGTCTGACCTCAAAGGCTGGCGCCCCACCCTCGCCCGCTGGTTGCCGCCACCGTTCGAGGCCGTTCAGGCCATGGTCGGCAAAGAGTTCAAAGGTGTGCTCGCCAAGAACTACTGCGAGTCGGTCTACAAGCCAATGAACGACATGCTCGGCCGCTACCCCTTCGCCAAGAGCGGCAAGAACGTCAAGTTCAAGGACCTCGAGGAGCTGCTCCATCCCGAGACCGGCGCCCTGTGGACCTACTACGGGACCGCGCTCGCGTCTCGAATCCCCCGCAAACACGGCACCTTCGAGTTCGAGAAGCGCGGCGCTAAAGAGACGATCAAGTACAACCCGGAGGTCGTAAAGTTCCTCGAGCGAGCCGACGACCTCAGCCGGGTCCTGTTCCCCAACGGCGAGCTTCGGGTCGAGTTCGAGGTCTTCATCGACGACAACCCCGAGGCCGCAATCACCACCCTCGAGATCGACGGCAAAGAGATCGAGCACAAGAACGGCCCGGGCCGGTTTGTTCGGATGCAGTGGCCCGGCGAAGGCGAACCCGGGACTCAGCTCAAGACGCGAAGCAAGTCCGTCCGCGGTCAACTCGAGCGCAAGGGCCCGTGGGGCTTCTTCGAGGTGCTCGAGGAAGGCACCATCTCAGGGTCTACCGAGAGCGCGGTGTTCGTGCTCAAGTGGGACCTGCGTGACCAGTCTGCCGGGGTGGTCAAGATGAAGTTCCGCTCCGCCGAAGACGACACGCCGTTCTTCGGCACGCAAGAGCGCCCAACCGAGTTCCTGCAGGTCTTCCGCCACGCCGACCTGCGGCCCCCCAACAAGCTCCTGGTCGAAACCGACGGATGTGCAGAATGACCGGACTTCCAGTCTCATCGCCCGTCGGAGCGTTCGGGAAGATCCCGGCGGCCGGCGATTTCATTTCCATCGGGAACAACTCGGCGGTCTCGCAGTCGCTCCAAGGCTGGCTGCAACAGGAGAACGACTACCTCGCGTCCAAACAGCTCGCGTTCCCCTCGGACCCGATTCGGTTTGTTTATCGCGACCATGCCGGAGGCGCTCTGCTCGGGACCCTTGGCCGCAGCCGAGACACGGTGGGAAGGACGTTTCCGCTCTCGCTGTACACCCACATCGACGCGCACACGGCGATGCCTCGGTTCTCGGCCCTGCCGACCGCCTTCGACGCCTTCCTCGACGGCACCACGCAGGCGCTGACCGATGCCAGCGGGCTCGATCTGCAGTCGCTCACCGCACGGCTCGGCGGCCTTCACCTCCCGGGCGCCGCCGAACTCCGAGATGCTGCGTTGTGGACCCACGAGGCCCTTGGGGCCACCCCGGGCGCGGTATTGCTCGAGCACCTGTTCGGCCCCGTCGCCCAGGGCGTCCACTACCACGGCCTCAACATGATGCGGACCGCGTGCGCGCAGTGTCATGGCCGAGACCCCGGCAACGCCGGCATCATCGTCGAATGCCACGCTGGGGACGACGTTCAGATCGCGTTCTGGCTGTGTCTGGCCGAAAGCCTGCTCGGCTGGAGCGTCGCGCCTCCCTCGTTCTTCTGGACCGACACGTCCAGCGAGGACTCCCGACTTCTCCTGTGCCTGGGTGCGCCTCCGTTGGGACTCCTGCACTACTTCGCCGATCCGTCCGTTGCGGCAGACCGGCTCTGGCCAACACGAACCACATCTGCCGCTGCAATCGAAGCCGGGCGGACCGCGCTCGGCTCCACCCAACGTCAGGCCCTCGAGCCCCCCGCACCCACAGCGGCGGGGTTGTTGTCGGCCCTCGTTCAACCCTGACTTCCACGGACCAGGAGCATCAGGCCACCGGGCCTGCCCCTGACCGTGGGACCCCGTTGTCATTTTTTCACCCTGCACGCTGTGTTAGCGTGCACATCGTCGAGTTCAACCTCTAGGAAGCAAGGTAGCGAAGAGTCATGGCTAAAGAAGGATCCGTTGCGCCTAAAGAGCGCGTCAACATCGTCTACAAGCCCGCAGTCGCCGGAGCAGAGGAAGTCGAACTTCCTCTGAAGATCCTCGCGATCGGGGACTACACGGGCAAAGCCGATGATCGGCAGCTCGAGGACCGCAAGCCGGTCAACATCGACAAGGACAACTTCAACGAGGTCATGGAGAAGCACGACCTCGGCATCGACATCAACGTTGCCGACAAGCTCTCCGGTGACGAAGGCTCGGAGATGTCCGCCAGCCTCAAGTTCAAGACGCTCAGCGACTTCACCCCCGAAGGCGTGTTGGGGCAGGTCCCCGAGCTTCAGAAACTCATGAACCTTCGCAATGCCCTCACGGCGCTGAAGTCCCCGATGGGCAACGTGCCGACCTTCCGCAAGAAGCTCGCCGCCATGCTCGAAAACCCCGAACAACGCGACGCGCTGATGGCCGAGCTTGGCCTCAACAAAGACGGCGGCGAGGGCTGAACCCGCCTTTTGGGTCGCTTGTAGCGAGGGGCCCAAGGTGCAACCAGATTGGAAAGCAAGATGTCCGAAGAGCAAGCACAAGAAGGCGGCGCGGCGACAACAACCGAAGCCGCTGGCTCACTCCTCAGCGAACTGCTGAGCGAAGCCAAGGTCACACCGGGTCAAGAGACCTACGACATCGCGAAGCAGGGGGTCACCGCGTTCATCGCGGAGGCGATCGCGAACTCCGGCAAGTTCAGCCGCATCGACAAAGCGGCCGTCGACTCGATGATCGCCGAGATCGACGAGCGACTCAGCGGCCAGATCAACGAGATCCTGCACAACGAGAAGTTCCAGCAGCTCGAGTCCGCGTGGCGGGGCCTCAAGTACATGGTGGACTCGTTCAACTTCCGCGAGAACGTCCGTCTCGAGGTCTTGAACTGCTCCAAGCAAGACCTCATGGACGACTTCGAGGACTCCCCGGAGATCCCCAAGTCCGGCCTGTACCGCACGGTCTACTCGGCCGAGTACGGCACCTTTGGTGGCAAGCCCTTCGGGCTCATGGTCGCCAACTTCGACGTCGGTCCCGGCCCCCAGGACATGCAGCTCCTCACGAGCTGTGCGTCGGTGGCTGCGATGTCGCACGCGCCGTTCCTGGCCAACTCCGGGCCCGAGTTCTTCGGCGAGGAGTCGTTCGAGCCGCTGCCCAAGCTCAAGGACCTCAAGTCCCTGTTCGAGGGACCGCAGTACGCTCGGTGGCACTCGTTCCGCGAGTCCGAGGACGCGCGGTACGTCGGTCTTTGCATGCCGCGGTTCTTGCTGCGCCTGCCCTATGGGCAGGACACGATCCCGGTGAAGTCGTTCAACTTCTCCGAGGACTCCACGGGCAAGCACGACAACTACTTGTGGGGACCCGCCTCGGTCACGATGGCCACCCGCATTGCGGATTCGTTCGCGAAGTACCGCTGGTGCCCCAACATCATCGGTCCTCAGGCCGGCGGCGCGGTCGAAGACCTTCCGCTTCACCAGTACAAGGCGATGGGGGAGATTCAGACCAAGATCCCCACCGAGATTCAGCTGACCGAGCGTCGCGAGTACGAGCTGTCCGAAGAGGGCTTCATCGGCCTCACGTTCCGCAAGGACTCCAATAACGCGGCGTTCTTCTCGGCGAACTCGTGCCAAAAAGCCAAGATCTTCGCCGACACCGAAGAGGGCAAGGCCGACGAGCTCAACTACCGCCTGGGCACCCAGCTGCCCTACATGTTCGTGACCACCCGGCTGTCGCACTACCTCAAGGTGATGCAGCGGGAGCAGATCGGAACCTGGAAGGAGCGCGGTGACCTTGAGCGCGAGCTCAACAACTGGATCCGCCAGTACGTCGCCGACATGGAGAACCCGGCCCCGGCCGTCCGCTCTCGCAAGCCGCTTCGCGACGCGAAGATCACCGTCGAGGACGTCCCCGGTCAGGCCGGTTGGTACAAGGTCGACATGAAGGTGCGTCCGCACTTCAAGTACATGGGTGCATCGTTCACCCTGTCGCTGGTCGGCAAGCTCGACAAAACCTGATCTCGGTCCGCCCACGTGGCCCTCGCAAGGGCGCCACACGGGCCGTCCACGCAGCCCAGCAGCCGTAGCCTCGAACCTCACCTGGATTCGAGGCTGCGGTTTCTTCGATTTCGATCCCCCGACTCCCGACCTCCGCTCCCGCCATGGCCCTCGCCGAAGACGTCCAGTCCCGCGCCAGCGAACTCCTCGCGCTCATCTCCGACGCCGAGCCCTCTGGGCAAAACGCATCTGAGGACCCCCGCTACGAAGAGGTCCGGACGCAGATGGCATCGCTCGACTCGCCGACGGGTGGGGATGTGCAGTGGGACGATGTCGCCCGCGCGACGGGGGAGATCCTCAAAACGTCCAGCAAGGATCTGCTGATCGCCAGCTACTTCACCTTCGCGCTCATGAAGACCGAAGGCGCCTCCGGACTCGCGGTGGGACTCGCGACCCTCAACGGTCTGTTCGACACCTACTGGGACACCATGTTTCCCCCGGCCCGCCGCCTTCGCGGGCGTGGCAACGCGCTGGGATGGTTGACCGACCGACTCGAGGCCGCGCTTCCGAGCATGCCCCTGCAGCCTTCGGACCGAGCCGCCGTCGACCTGGTCGACTCGCTGTGGAAACGGTTGGGTGCGACAGGACGCGAGAAGCTGGAGGACCATGCACCCGCGATGGGCGGGGTTGAAACCGCGCTCACCCGCATGAAGCTCAAGCTTCCCGACGCGCCGGCAGAGCCAAGCGCAGCCCCGGAACCGCCACCGCCCGTGGCCCCGACGCCCGCGCCGCCCACCACCCCCGATGCGAGCGCCGCGGCACAGCCACCACCGTCCCCGACCGCTCCCGCGCCGGTGGCCGACTCCGCAACAGCCCCGACCCCACCGGCCGAGCCCGCCGCCGCGTCTGCGCCTTCCACTCCGCCCACGGCCCCCACCGACCCGCTCGAAGCACTCCGAACCGAGGCCGAGGCTTGGCTCGCGCCGATCTCCGAAGCCGCCCCATGCGGCGAGGATCCACGCTACGACGAGGCCTACGCCGAGGCCCGCAACGAGGTGGCGCAGCTCGACACCCCAACCGGCGGTGACCCCGACTGGGCGAAGGTCGCACAGCTCTCCGGCGACCTGCTCAAGACCAAAGCGAAGGACCTGCTCATGGCGTCCTACTTCGCGTTCGCGCGCTACAAGGACCGTGGGCTCAAAGAGCTTCCGTTGGGGCTGACGGTGCTTGAGCAGACCCTCGAGCGGTACCCCGAGGACGTGTTCCCGACCCGGCCCCGGGGGCGAGGCAACGCGGTGGGATGGCTTGTCGAGCAGCTGGAGCCCGCGCTGGGCTTGGAGAAGCTCGAAGCCGGCGACCGCGAGCTGGTCGTGGCACTCGAGAAGGTGGTCAAGGCGCTGTCCAACACGATGCGCAGCCGCCTTGAGGACCACGCGCCTCCCACCTCACCGATGACCGATCGGATGACGCGAATGCTGATGGCGGTCCCGAAGCCGCAGCCCAAGCCCGAGCCCCAAGCGGCGCCCCCACCCCAGGCCCAGCCCACCGCGGCCGCGGCTACGCCATCCGCGGCTCCCGTCTCGCAGGTCTCCGCGCCGCCGATGCCCGACGCCACGGCGGATGTGGGGAGCGCCGAGGAGGTCAACAAGTTCCTCCTCGAGACCGGGCGGGGCTTGGTTAAGGCGGGCGGGCTTCTGCGCAAAGCCGAACCCAGCTCCCCCACCGCCTACCGACTGGTCCGAGCCGGCCTGTGGCTGCATCTGCACCAGGCACCGCCGGCCGATGCAGGCGGCAAGACGCAGATCCCACCGCTGCCTGCCGCCCGCCGCCAACAGTTCGCAACGATCGCCGCCAACGCCAAGTGGGGTGCACTGCTTGAGGAGACCGAGTCTTCGCTTTCGCAGTTTCGGTTCTGCCTGGACCTCAACCGGATGAGCGACCAGGCGCTTGAGGGACTGGGCGAGGCGTACGCGCCAGCCCGGGCTGCGCTCGCGGCCGAGGTGGCGACGCTGCTGCGGCGCATGCCGGAGCTGGTCGAGTACACCGCCGGCGACGGGACCCCGCTCGCGGACGACGAGACCAAGGCGTGGCTCGCGACCCTCACCCCGTCGGGCGAAGGGGGTTCCGAGGGAGGTTCGGCCGAGTCTGCGGACAAGGCCGCGATGGCCGACGTGCGGGGCCAGATGGCGGGCAAGCCTGGCGAGGCGATCAAGCTCGCGCGAACTCGCATCGATGAGGCCACCACGCCCCGCTCGCGGTTCGTTCGCCAGCTGATCTTGGCGGAGATCTGCCTGGGCACAGGCCAGCCCGAACTGGCGCGTGGATTGTTTGCGGGCCTTGAGCGCGAGATGATCGCGCGGGCCGTCCTGGCCTGGGAGCCGGGACTCGCGTCCCGCTGCCTCGAAGGCCTCGTCCGCAGCATTCGCGCTGCGAACAAGGCTGGGGGCAAACACGAGGGCGCCAATGCGGCCTTCGAGCAGCTGTGCCTCGTCGATCCCGCAGCCGCTGCCCGACTGTCCAGTTGAGCACCCGGCGGTCGGCTTCGTGTATGTTTGACGTCCTGCGTCACTTTGGTGAGACTCCACGCCATGGCAACCTCCGCCCACTCCCGTGTCGCTGACCGCCTCCTGGTCCGGCGCCTGCAGCAGCGCCTGGGCGCGCTGGTCGTGGCCTCGGCGCTTCTTGGAACTTCGGTTCCTTCCGTTGCGTTCGCGGCACCCACCCAAGAGGAGATCGGGCGCATGTATGGCGAAGGCCAGGAGTACATGGAGCAGAAGGAGTACAAGCGCGCCGCCGACGTCTTCACGCGCCTGCTCAACCTCATCGAGGAATCGCCGGACAACAAGGCGATTCGCGAGAGCCTCATCCTCAACATCCTCGACGCGCATATGCAGGCCTACGAAGGCATCGTCGACGCAAACGGAAAGGGCGACGTCAGCCAACTCAAGCAGGGCAAGGCGACCCTGCAGGAGTACTACAAGGACTTTCAGTCGGTCCACGGCGACAGCGTCGCGGTCATCGCAGAGATTCAGACCACGGCGACGAAGCTTGAGCAGATGCTCAAAGACGCGGAGGCGTCGGATCCCCCGCCCCCCAAGCCCGGCGGGGGTGAGATCGTCCCCCCTCCACCCCCTCCAGAGGAGAGGGTCGTCGTGCAGGGCAACTCGACGGACGGCCTCGGGCTGATCATCGGCGGGGTGGGCCTCGCCGTCGTCGGGGTGGGAACGGGCATCATGATCCCGGTCGGCAGTTCGCTCGGCAAGACCGCCGAGTCCGACTACAACCGCGCTCAAAACGCCAAGACTTCACTCACCGACACCTCCCAGGACGACAACATTGCGGAAGCCAACGCGGACGGAAAGACCGCCAACGCGGTCCTCATCTCCGGCGCAGTCCTCACCCCGCTGCTTCTCGGCGGCGCGGTCGCCCTGATCGTCATCGGCGCGAGGAAGCGCAACAACGCCAACCGGCAGGCCAAACTTCGCCCGGCCGAGACCTTGACCGCAGCGCCCAGCTTCGACCGCGCCTACGGCGGGTTTTCGCTCTCCGGCCGCTTCTAACCCGGAGGCTCGGGCATACGCGACGCGTCCGGAGGCGCGGCGCTGAGCCGGGTGGAGAGTCGTTCCACATCCGCCCGGACCTTGGGGACGTAGCCCTTCACCTCCAGGATTGCCGCTCGAGCGCCCACCAGCGCGCGGGCGGCTTCGACGTTTCGGCCCAACGCATGCTGGCTGCGAGCGACCCCGAGCAAGGCCTCGGCGCGGTGCCGCGGATCGGCGAGTTCGCCGTCTTCAAACCGCGCTGCCGCATTGGTGAAGCCGCTCGCCGCGTCGTCGAAACGCTTCGCGGCAAAGTCAAACTCCGCCCGCTCGAGCATACAGGCGCCTCGCAGCGAAGCAGGGACCGCGGGACCACCACAGGCCCGCGTGAGCCATGCGACCGCATCCTCGAGCTGCTCGGCGGTTCGGGCGCTCCGCGACTGTCCCAAAAGGGCACGTCGATAGGCGATGTGTTCTCGGCCCAGCGTCGCGCCCAGCAGGTCGGCGGCCCGCGCGAACCCGGCCTTGGCCGCCGCGGCGTTGCCCAGGCCCTCGTCTGCGCTCGCCAAACCAAGCAGCACCATCGCGGTCCGGGGGTGTTCTGTGCCCAACGAACCTTCGAATCCCGCCTTGGCCTCCAGCAAAGCCACGCGGGCCGGACCGTACTCCTCGCGCTCCAGGTGAACCCGCCCAAGGGCAGCCAGGGACGCGGCCCGGTCGGGATGCGATGCGGTCAGGGTCGCCTCGGCGAGCACCAGCGCCCGGTCGAAGGTCTCCACCGCCTCATCGAACTCCCCCTGCGACAGGGCGACGTTGCCCAAGTCGATCAGCCACCCTGCCCGCCCCGGGTCAACAGCGCCCTGAACCTCAGTGCGCAACGCAAGCGCCGCGGTGTAGTGCGCCCGGGCGGCAACGTAGTCGCCGCGACGCGCATCCAAGCGTCCCGCACGGTTCTCGAGTCGAGCACGAAGAATGCCGTGTTCGGCGATCCGATCCAGCAGCGCGCCCGCCTGCGCCTCCCACAATGCCGCCTCGACATGGCGGTCGAGCCGAACACCCACAACCTCCACCAGCGCGATGGCTGCTTCCGCCGCGGCCTCGTCGTGCGCCGACCGTGTGCCCCCGAAGACCGCTTCCCGAAGATGCAGTTCGGCGTCGGCATACTGCCCCCCTTCGGCGAGGGCCCGCCCGAGCACCAGGTGGGCCTCCGCGACGAACTCGCCGAACCCGAGCGTCTCGGCCTGCTCAAGCGCCTCGGTGGCTCGCGCTTGCGCAGCTTCGAACTTCCCCGCCAGCCCGAGAACCCGGCTCTGCATCACCGCGCCGCGAAACTCGGTCACGGCGAGTTCCTGCTCGCCGCGCGTCGGAACACCGCGAGCGATCAACCCCGAGATCTCAGCGCAGCGCGTCATCCTCGGCAGCTCCGCGACGGCCTGGGGTGCGGCACGAACCAACACGATATCCGGGTCCACGAACAACTCAACGAGTGACGCTGCGAAGTCGCGTCGCTCCAAGAGACAGGACTGGCGCAGGCGGAACAACATGTCGTCGGCCGGCCGTGGTGTTTTGACCGCGGCGCACGCTGCTGCGTACTGACCCCTGAATGCTTCCGCGTAGGCGTCGAGGTCCCGTTCGACCGCGTGCCACGAGACCGCACTCCCGCCGGGGTCGACCGCGGCGAACGCTGCCTGGATGGTCCCTTTTCGCTGTGGATTCCAGACGTCCCGCCAGCGGCTCGCGCCGTCGTCACAAGGAGCCCGCGCGGTGTCACCGGACTGAAGCGCCGCGATGGCCAGCGCTGCCGAGGACACGCCCAGCCCCACGACCCAGCGCAGGACAGGGCGTCCCTGCACCGCCGGAATGTCCCGAAGGTCCTCCAGCAGCACCTCCATGCTTGGATAACGCCGCCGGGGATCGGGCGCGAGCCCTCTCCAGATGAGCTGCTCGATCCGGCCGGGAATCGAGATGCCCGGCGGCGGCTCCATGATACGGCCCTCCTGTTTCGCGTGGACCAGTCGCTCCATCGAATGCGCGACGTACGGGTCTTGGCGGTAGAGCGCTTGGTACAGCGCAACGCAGAACGCGAACTGGTCGCTGCGAGGGTCCGGCGGTGCCCCGGCGTGTTGCTCGGGTGCCATGTACCGCGGCGTGCCCACGACGGCGCCCGCCTGGGTCATCGGCGAGGACAGCAGGTCGACGTCGTCGCCGTTGTGCGGTGAGCTGGCTTCGAAGTCGTCGGATTCTCCGCCCTCGACAACCAGGCTCGGATCACTGCGCGCGAGTCCAAAATCGGAGACGCGGGCGATACCGTCGAAGCCCATGAGCACGTTGTCGGGTTTGAAGTCACGGTGCACCAGCCCCGCTTGGTGGGCGGCGCTCAATCCTCGACCGGCCTGGGCAAACGCATCGAGAATCGACTCCAGCGCGCGCGGCGTCGCCAGATAGTCGGTCAGCGTGACGCCCTCGACGAACTCCATGCCGACGAACACCGACGCCCCCACGTTGCCCACGTCAAAAACGGTGATCACGTTGGGGTGCGATAGCTTTGCGATGGCCTGCGCTTCGCGAAACAACCGGGCACGAAGCTCGCGCTTGTTGTCGGGCTCGGACTGCTGCGCGCGAAGAATCTTGAGCGCAATCTTCCGGTTGAGCTGCGGATCGAAGGCCGCGAACACAACCCCCATGCCCCCTTGCCCCACCTCTTCGAGCAGCACGTAGCGCCCAATCTTCTCGCCCGGCACAAACGTGTGCACCGGCGGCGGCTCCGGTGACGAACGCGAGCGTGAATCGGGGGACGAATCCACGAGGGGAACCGCAGAGTGCCACCCGACCGCCGGGCCGTCGATCCACGGCGATGTCACATCGGGGTCGGGACGAGCCGGGGCCCGCCTCGAGGGCGACGCGGGCCGGCGAGCATCAACATGCGAAGCACTCGGAACCGATGGCCACGATAGGGTTCGAGCACCCTGAGCATCTCCTCGTCGGTGCCGCGGCGACGGCGCGAGAAGGCATACACCACCGCGTTGGGGAGATGGTAGTCGCCGGTCGGCACCGCATCCGCGTCGCCAAAGCCCAACGCGAGGAGCAGAGCGGTTGTCCACGGACCGATCCCGGGCAGCTTCGGCACCCACGCGCGCGCATGATCGAGCGTCGCCTCCATGAGTCGGTCAACCTTCGCGGTATGCAGCCCGCACTCTCGCAGGGTTCGGGCTCGTTTCGCATCCACGCCCATCGACGCGAACTCGGCGACGCGCAACGAACGGAGCGCGGCGCCCGTCGGCGGAACCCAGAGTTGGACGGGTCCCGGAGCGGGGGTCCCCACCCGGCGCACCAGCTGCACCCAGCTCGCGGATGCCTCCGAGAATCGCACGCGCTGCTGCAACACCAAGGCGGGCAAGAGATCCGAGGGGAGCAACGCCCTGCCCATGCGAACCCGCGACTGTTGTTGCACGAGGGCGTTGAGCCACGCCGGCTGCACCGTGTCCTGCCACGGGCTGTCCTGCGCGCCACAGATCCGCGAGATCCGCTCAAGCGCCCAGCGGCTTCCCTCGCCCCACGCCTCACCGATGATGCGCGCACCGTTGCTTCGCACCCGTACGCAAACAGAACCATCCGGGGTGTTGCCCGCCCGCCAAAATCCCCCCTGCTCGAACGACCACGTGGGGTCCAGAGCACCGAGGCGCTGGAGCCGAACCGACTCGAGCGGATCGTAGTCGGCCTCGAACTCGATGCGGCCCTCGGCGTCCACGTCAGTAGAGGAACCAGAGCAGGTGTTCGTAGTATCGGTTGTCCCAAGGCGGGATGAACGAGCTGTCGATCTGCCGCTGCCAGCCGTCCTCCTGCGCAATGCAGGCTGGACCCTCCCCGCGGTTGCGCAACATCGTCTGACCTCGGCACGCACTTTGGGTGGCGTTGTCGAGCAGCGCGTCGAAGTCCGAGCGCAGCCCGAGGTTCTCCCGAACTTCGCACCGAGGAAACCTCCAGCGGTTGGAGTCGTCTCGCTCCTGCCCGAGCAGGCCAAAGTCGTGCTCGCCTTGCTTGCCGACACAGACCTGGATCTCTGCCCGCCGACCGTAGACGTAGAACTCGACGAGGAGCACGGCGAGCAGCAGGTACCACCACCGGCTCCCGCGGCGCTTGGCCTCCGCCGGCCGCGATTTCGTGTCCGTACCCGCCGCGGCGACCGCGTCCGCCTCGGGCTTCGCGTCAGCGCTTGCCGCCTGTTCTCCCATAGATGCCGAAATACCAACCCCAGCCACGTTCGGCTAGCGCGCACGCAGGGGCTGCGCGAACCCGAGCCGGTCCGGTATAGTTCCGGCGCGGGTGCAACGGCCCCCAACGAACGGAACAGACACGAATGACCGACGAGGCTTGGATCGAACAGTCCCTTGCCCGACTCGAGACTCTCGAGGCGCAAAAGGCCCAGCACGAAGCGGCCGGTGGACCCGTTCCACCGCAGCTCCAGGAAGAGATTGCCACGCTGTACGAAGCGCTGGAGTCCGCCGCCGATGACGGAGGCGCCGCCGAGGCGGCCCCCGCTCCGCTCGGCGCTCCCGCGTTCCAACCGGACGCTCCCTTCGCAGCCCCTGCGATGGCTCCGGCCGGGGCAGCGCCCGTGATGGTGCCCGCCGCAATGGCGCCGATGGAGGACTATGGCGATGACGACTACAAACCCAAAGGCAAGGGTGGCCTGATCGCTGTCGCGGCGGTGGCTGTGCTCGCGCTCGGTGCCGGAGGCTACTGGTACACGCAGCAGAACAAGCCCGCGCCCGCACCGGAACCGGTCGGCGAGGCCAAGGTCATCGGCGCCAGCTCAGTCCCCGAAGACACACAGGAACCGCAGGCGGCCAAGGGCGGCGATGCCGACCGCACGCCGGGTACCGACATCCCGGAGGGCAGCCCTTCAAAGCCCTCCGCGGGGGGGAACTCCGCCGCCAAGAAGCGGCCGCGACCTGCGACCAAGAAGAAGGACGACGGACGCAAGGTCGACATCAGCGACTCCCGCGATCCGCTGGCCGGGATCTAGCGGCGCGATGTGGGCCCGGGCTGGGCCTTGCCTGGCCTGGCCTGGGGTCCGGGCTGGGCGCGGCCTGGGTCTGCTCACGGCGTCACTTCGAACGCGACCCGCCCAACGAGCTGGCCGTCGGTCGTCTCGACGTCCACCCACCACTGCCCCACGCGGTCCTCCGGGCACCGATCCGGACCCAGCGACGACGACAACCGAACCTGACCGAGCGTCCCTGCCGGTTCTGTGTCGACGTCGTCAAATCGATGCACGAGCTTGCCGTCCTTCCTCCAAACGTGCGTGAGCGTGTCGCCCTTGCCGCCGGGGATGGACACGTCGGTGACTGCGTGCAGCGTGTCCTCAACCAACGCGTGGTGCATGCGGGTGGCTTCGATCGAGAGCCGACCGTCCTCGAGCAGCTCGGGGCCGACGGCACCGAAGGCGACATGCATCGCGACCGGCGGAACATACGACCGGCCGTAGTAGGCGGCAACCAACGCACCCGCGGTCCACACGACCAGGAGCGCGACCACGGCGGGGCGACCGAGAAACCGAAACGGGATGTGCATCGTCCAGAAGGCGATCGCCGAGATGACGGCGGCCGCCACCAAGGTGATGAGGCTCCGCGTGTTGGGGAACATGGCCGGAATGACCAAGTTGAGGCAGCAGAACAGCGTGAGGAAGTAGAAAACCGAGGCGGCGATCTTGAAACGCATCAGCACCTTGTCGAACACGACGTCGAGCGTGGACAACAGCGCACACAAGCCCAACACCACCACGAACCACTGGCTGGACGCGCCGTAGACGGCAGAGCGCCAGTAGAACGGCAGCAGAAAGAACAACATGCCTTGATACAGGTTCTTCAGGACATACGTCATCACGTAGAACTTGATCTTGGCGCCGCGCTGCTCAGGGGCGCCGCTTCGATCCGCGAACCACCGGAAGAACACCAAGAGGATGATCCACAACGTCCCCAAGGAGATCGCCAGCCAGCGCGCGTGCCCGAACCCCTCGCGGGCGAACAGCAGCACGCCGATCCCCAACGCCAGAGCGTAGGCCGAGTGCAGCCACCACAACAGATGGGCGTACTTGGCAAGCCACCCGAGCGCTGGAGCGTCCGCGGAGTCCAGCGCTGCGGGCGTACCCGGTTGGTGCTCGGAGCCCGCCACGACCGACAGGATAGCCTGCCTGGCGGACGCGGCGGGCTCAGTCGCGCGACATCAACGCAAGCGCGGCGGCCTCGACACCGTCCTCGTTGATGAGCACCAGGTCGGCCGCCGGACCCAGCGGAATAAACGTGTCCTGTGCCGCCACCCGAGACAAGGCGCCCTTGAACCCCATGTCGATGAGCGCTGAGAGCACGCCCTCGGAGACACCGCCGCTGCGGCGAGTCTCGTCCACAACCAGGACCCGCCCGGTCGCATTCGCCTCTCGGAGCAAATCTTCGGCGGGAAGTGGGGCGATCCAGCGCAGGTCGAGCACGCGGGCGCGAATGCCCTGGGCTTCAAGTCGCCGCATGACCCTTCGAGACATGCGTACACCGTTGGCAAAACTGACAAGCGTGATGTCTTCACCGTCCCCGTACGTCTTGCCAACACCCAGCGGAACGTCTTCCCCCCGGGGGTCGTACGGCGCGGCGTAGAGACCGTCGCCTTCCTCGTGGAGATCCCGCGTGTGATACAGGGCGATGGGCTCAAGGTAGACCGCGACCGAACCGTCGACCTGCGCGGACGCGATGCAGGTCCGCATCATGGCCGCAGCGTCGGGGCCGTTGCTGGGCGAGGCGATGATGAGGCCGGGGATGTCTCGGAACAACGCGATCGAGTTGTCGTTGTGGAAGTGTCCACCGAACCCGGCCTGGTAGGCGTAGCCGGCGATACGGACGACCATGGGGTTGCGGAACTGGGCCTGGCTGAAGAACTGCAGCGAAGCCGCCTCGCCGCGGAGCTGGTCTTCGGCCGTATGCAGGTAGGCGAGGTACTGGATCTCCGGGACCGGGATGCAACCCACCTGCGCGGCGCCGATCGCCAGCCCAAGGATCGTCTGTTCGTCCAGAAGCGTGTCGTACACCCGGACACCGCCCGCTCGCTTGAGCAAGCCACGCGTCACACCGTAGACGCCCCCCTTCTTCGCCACGTCTTCGCCGAAGATCGCCACCTCGGGATACTTCGCCAACATGTCGCCCAGGCAGCGGTTGATGTGACCCGAGAGCGCCAGCGGCCCCCCCTGCTCGGGCAGCCGAGGACCCCAAAAGTCGCGACGGGTCTGGGCCGAGACCTCGCGGCGCACCTCGACCGAAACCTTCTCCGGCGTCCGCGGGCTGATCGGTCTCATCACATCCGCCGCGTCCCGCAGGCCTTCGCGGGACATCGCATCCTCCGTCAGGGCCGTCACCTCGGTGCGCTTGGCTTCGTAGCGCTCCAGCAGCTCATCACGATGAAGCACCCCGGCGTCCAGAAGCAGGCTCGCCGTGCTTGCGACCGGATCGCGAGCGAGCTCCGCCCGGAGCTCATCGACGGTCCGATAGGCCAGGGCCACATCGGAGCCTGCGTGGCCGAACAACCGCACGACGTCCAGGTGGAGGAACGCGGGCTTGCGATTCGTCCGAACGAAATCCACAGCCTCCCTCGCCGTACGCAGCGCCTCGACCAAGTCGCAACCGTCCGCCTGAAAGTACTTGAGGTAGGGTTTGGCGCTGAACCGGCGGGAGATCCAGCCCGGAGCCGTACGCACGCTGATCCCGATGCGGTTGTCCTCACACACGAACAACAGCGGCAGGTCGATGTCCTGGTGGGCGATGTACCCGGCCGCGTTGAAGGCACCGGTCGCCGTCGAGTGGTTGGCCGATGCATCGCCGAAGCTGCACATCACGACCGACCGGGCCGGGATGTTGTCGTTGAGACCCAGCCGTGCCGCCCGCTTGAGGTGGAACGCCATGCCCACGGCCTTGGGCAGGTGCGAGCCGATAGTCGAGGTCTGCGGCGGCACGGCCATCGCGACGCTTCCGAAGACCTTGTGTCGGCCTCCGGAGATCGGCTCGTCGCGAGCCGCGGCGTTGCCCAGCAGGACGTCATGGGCGGCCCCGCCGTAGCCAAGCTGCTGCGCGCGCCGCAAGAAGAACGCGCCCGACCGGTAGTGGAGCAGCGCCGGGTCCGTGGGCCGGAGCGCATCGGCGACGACCGCGTTGCCCTCGTGCCCGGAGGAGCCGATGGTGTAGTAGCCTTTGCCGCGCTCGCGCATGGCCAGCGCGGCGAAGTCGATGTGGCGGCTGGTCAGCTGCGCGTCGAAGATTGCGAGCGCCTCTTCGGGCGTCAGCACCGAGGCAAGGCGGTCTGCGGCCTCGGAGCCCGAGCCCGGCTGCACGGCCCGAAACATCTGCAAAAACGCCTGATCCAGCGTCTCTGCGGAGAAGGATCCATCGATCTCACTCATGCGGAGGGCAGTGATAGCGCGTTCGGGGCCCTTGTTGAACGCGAGAAGTACCGTTGCCGCCCCCGCCGCCGACAGGTGGCGCTATCCTTACGAGATGCACGGTTGCTGGGCTTGGCTTGTTGGAGGTGCGCTCCTCTTGGGCCCTGCCGTTGCCGAGGCCAAGCCTTCCGCGATGCCGGGCTCCGGTGACCTGGCGAGCCGCGGACGCATCGCCTTCGATCTGGAAGCGGTCTACTTGCAGGGAACCGTGCTGACCCCGCAGGCTCAGGGCGAGCTGTGGCTGCGCGATCACGACGTCGGAGTGTTCGGCTATCGGCGCATCCCCGGAGGTCTCTCGGCCAGCTTCGCGCTCAACGAGTGGCTCGCGATCGGTGGGCGCCTCGACTGGGCCGTGGAGCCGCGCGGCGAAGAGACCACGATCCGCGGCGGCTTCAGCCCGTTCGCCCAGGTGTTCTTCGCCCGCGACCGCAACGTCCGCCCCTTCGCCTTCGTTCGCGCTGGCGCGGGCCGCTCCAACACCGTACGCGCCGACGAGGATGGTGTTCGCGCCGTCGGACCCCGCACCTGGTACCCAATGCTGGGCTTGGGTCTCGGTGCCCACGTGTTCATTACGGAAACGATCTCCTTCGACGCCAAGCTCGGCGTCGACCAACGCTGGAACCTCGCCCGCCCGCTGGCCCCTGCCGGAGCTGCGCCCGACGCCCCCTCGGCAAGCTGGCGCTACCGAGACACGACCCTCTCCACCAGCATCGCCGTCGGCTTCTCGAGGTGGTTTTAATGTAGAGGGGGACCTCACGGTCCCCCTCGCTGCGGGGGCCGAGCCCCCTTCGCTTCACCCCCTGGTGGACGCCCGGTTGGGCTTGCTCGTCGCTTCGCTCCTCCACTCCGACCCGCACCACCGTGCTCGGCCGAGCCCCCTTCGCTTCACCCCCTGGTGGACGCCCGGTTGGGCTTGCTCGTCGCTTCGCTCCTCCACTCCGACCCGCATCACCGTGCTCGGCCGAGCCCCCTTCGCTTCACCCCCTGGTGGACGCCCGGTTGGGCTTGCTCGTCGCTTCGCTCCTCCACTCCGACCCGCATCACCGTCGTCGGCCGAGCCCCCTTCGCTTCACCCCCTGGTGGACGCCCGGTTGGGCTTGCTCGTCGCTTCGCTCCTCCACTCCGACCCGCACCACCGTCGTCGGCCGAGCCCCCTTCGCTTCACTCTGGGAAGGGGGCTTCCTCTTGAGGTGGGGCTTGCTCTTGAGGCGGGTCTTCCTCGAGCTCGGCGGGATCGGTCTGCAGCTTGCCCATGATGTCGCGGAGAGCACCGTCCATGCTGGCGACCTCGGTCTTGCCCTCTTCGCTCCCGCTGCTGAGGTAGCGACGCAGCGGGGTCATGACCTCGTGGCCGCGGCGGTAGTACTCAACCCAGTGTTCGTTCGGGAGCGCCTTCCCGGTGTCCTTGTTGCGCTGCAGCTCTCGCTCGAGCTCGGCGAGCAGATCGCTGTAGTTCTCGCGTGCTTCCTCGAGGCTGATGTCTGGCAGGGGCAGTGCAGGAGGAGGACCGCCGGAGGGTTTCGTGGCGGGCCGCGGGCTCGGAGCCACCGTCCTTGGTCGAGGCAGCTCTTGAGGACTCGCCGGCTGCGTGTCGTCACGCGATCCATGCTCGAGGCCGGACCGCGCACGTGCGGGCTCAGGCGGTGCGGCGACACTTCTTGAGAGCAGCGCATAGACGACGTACGCCACCACGGAGGCCCCCACGGCGGCGAGGATCAGCAACCTGCGCTCATTCACCACCGCCAGCATACACACGGCGGATTCGACATTGCGACGCCCCTCCGCCATCCTCGGCGCACAGGCCATGAGTACGATTTTCGACAAGATCCTCGACGGTGAGATCCCCTGCCACAAGGTCTACGAGGACGAGCATGTCCTCGCGTTCCTCGACATCGGTCCGCTCTCATTCGGGCACACGCTGGTGATCCCCAAAGAGCGGAAAGCCCAGCTGCACGAGCTGAGCGACGAGGCAGCAGCGGCGATCGGACGGGTTCTTCCTCGGCTCGCACGCGCCGTGATGCAGGTCTCCGGATGCGACGCCTACAACATTCTTCAGAACAACGGAGCGCGCGCTCACCAGGCCGTGTTCCATGTTCACTTCCACATCATCCCCAAGCCCGACGAGGCGAGCGGGCTGGGCATTCGTTGGCCGGCTGGGAGTCTTGAGGGCACCGCGGGCGCGGCCTTGGCTCAGCGGCTCCAAGACGCCCTCGCCTAACACGTCCCCCACGCGGGTCGGAGTCCGCGGCCTTCATGCCGCGCTAGTCGACGGGTCCGTTGGCTTCGGCCGCGTCGGTCAACGCCGCGCCGGTGCATGCGACCTCGCACGGACCGCAACCGAAGCGAACGTGAAAGTGCTTCTCGTGGCCGGGGTAGTGCCGAACCAGACCTCGCCGGACGTAGGCGCCACGGGGGTACTGCAGCAACGACTCAATCGTGGTCTCGTCTGCGCCTGCGGCTTGGGCAGCGCGATACAGGTGCTTCTGTCGCTTGTAGTCCAAGAAGACAACCTCCGCGTCCACGCGCGAGAGCGCTTGAACGAACGCCCAGGCGGCTGCCCAGTCCACTCGCCTCACAATGAGGTCCGCGTACCGAGACACCTCTTCCCTCCGCGGCAGCCGGATGTCGATGTCGCGGCCGGTCTGATGGGACTTATGATGTCCCAACGGGCCACCCCGAGGTCCACTCATCGCACCGATCGCCAACGTTCCTGGCCACGTGGCGTTGTCGCGAAACCCCGACAGTGCGCGGAGCAGCTCGGTGACCGCGTGCGTGGTGCCGTAGGCGGTGTGTGGAAACCTGAGCCGGTATCCCTCGCCGTCAGGGATGCGGACGCCACCCAGCAGAGATCCCATGTCCGGCGACCCCACGCCCACTCCGCCACGCGCCACGAGTTCTCCATCCTCCGGCGAGGCGCCGATCCAGTCGCGCAGGATCGGATCCGAATGAACCGTGAGCACCGATCCGGGCTTCATCTTCCCGCGATAGGGATAGTTGTAGGCGCGGACGTCGGGTGCGGTGGCACCGAAGGCGTGCGCGACACTGCCCCAGGTGTCCCCGGCCTGCACCTCATACACGAGCTTCTCGCGGGGCGGGGGGATGCGAGCCGCCTTGATCCGAAGACGGACGCCACGCTTCACCCGTTCGACCTCATCGCCCAGATCATTCCAAGCGCGGACCTCCCACGGCGCCACGCCGTGCCTGAACGCGAGCTCGGAGATGGTCTCGCGAGACTGGACCTTGTGCCGAACCCAACGCGGTGAGGCGGGCACTTCCACCGTATGACCCGTGTCACACAACACCGGGTCGAAGCGCCAAGACCCCGCGGCCCCGTCCGCGCCGTCGAGATCGCCAGCCACGAGCTTGAGGGCGGACGGACCCGGCGGGGCAGCCTGCGCTCCCGAGGGCTGAAGGTCGGCAAGCGGCAGCCCCAGCGCGCTCGCGACGAGCGTCGCCAACGTCGCCGACCATCCACCCGCCATCCCCACAAGTATGACCGACGACGGGGCGATGTGAATAGTCAGCCCCGCGCGAGAAGCGTCGCGCTGGTCCCGTATACTCCCAGCCATGGTTGTTCGACGCCATCTGTGGGGTTGGGTTTGCTGCGCATTGGCCCTTGGAACGGGGTGCGGAGACGATGGCGGGGCTTCCCAAGCCGGGACGGAGACCGACCCGAGCACCGGCGCTCCAACCTCCTCCACGTCCACTGCCGAAACCACCGACGCGGACACATCCAGCACGGGCGGGAGCACGATCGACGAACCCGAGCCTGAGGTGGACTGGGAACAACTCGAGTGCGATCCCCTCGTGCCGGAGTACTGCGGGTATCCGTTCCCCAACAACGTGTTTACGGTCGCGGACGACAACACCCCCACCGGACGTCGCCTCGCGCTGTCCGAGGCGCTGATGCCCACCAGCAAGACCGACGTCAAGCCGAAGAACGACGCGTGGGACTCCCGCGATGGTTTCTCCGTGGGGTCGGTGATGATGGTGCACATGCCCGGTGCGACTGAGACCGGGCTGCCGATCATCACCAACGTCGCAGCTTCGCTCGATCCCGAGTCGCCCACGGTGCTGCTCGACGCCGAGTCCGGGGAGCGGCTGCCACACTTCACCGAGCTTGAGCGCGTGCAGGACACCACCCGCGCGACGCTCTTCGTTCGCCCTGCCGCCGCGCTGACTCCTGGCCGCCGCTACATCGTCGCGATCCGAAACGTCCTCGACGATGCCGGCGCCCCCCTCCCCGCGTCCGAGGCCTTCGCGGCGCTTCGCGATCTCACCGAAGCACCGGCCGACTCAGGCATCGACGAGCGACGAGCCTTGTTCGCGGACATCTTCGCGCGACTCGGCGACTCCGGCGTGCAGCGAGACACGTTGCAGCTCGCGTGGGACTTCACCACCGCCAGCGACACCAACAACACCGAGCGCCTGGTCCACATGCGGGACGTCGCGCTCGCAGAGGTTGGCGACGCACCGAGCTTCGAGCTGATCGAGGTGGTGGAAGACTTCGACCCACGCATCGCCTACCACATCGAAGGCCGGTTCTCGGTGCCGCTGTTCCTCGACGTGCCTGGCCCGGTCTCGGTGCTCAACCTCGGCGACGACGGGCTCCCGGAGGCCAACGGGTCCGCCGACTTCCGATTCACGATGCTCATCCCGGCGTCGGCCACGGAAGAGAGTCCCGCCGCGCTGCTTCAGTACGGCCACGGCCTGCTCGGCGAACGCGGCGAGATCGAGCGCGACCACTTCCTGGACTTCATGGACACCTACGGGTACGCGATGTACTCGACCGACTGGATCGGCCTCTCCGCCCCCGACGAAGCGTTCTTGGGCGTGATCTTCGACAGCGGCCGCATCGAAGAATACGAGGGGCAGTTCGCCCGCACGCAGCAGGCCGTCATCAACGCGCTGGTCCTCAACCGCGTCGTCACCGGCACCGTCGCCACCGACCCGACCTACGCGCCGCTTCTGGACGCGTCACAAAACTACTACTACGGCATCAGCCTCGGCGGCATCCTGGGGACCGTGTACCTGGCACTGTCCACCGACGTGACCCGCGGGGCTGCCGATGTGATGGGAGCACCGTTCGTCACCCTGCTCACCCGCAGCCGGCAGTTCGACCCGTTCTTCGCCATCGCGAACAACACCTACGAAGACCCGCGCGACGTCCAGATGGCGCTCTCGCTCACCCAGAACTTCTGGGACCGTTCCGAGCCGGTCGGCTTCTTGCCCCACCTGCGCGACGACCCGTTCGAGGGCTCGCCGGTCCACGAGCTGATGATGCGCGCCGCGGTCGGCGACCACTCGGTCTCCACCGCATCCGCTCACTTTCAGGCCCGCTCGCTGCGTGCCCCGCACGTCGAGTCCGGCGTTCGCGACGTGTTCGGTCTCGAGACCGCGAACGATGCACAGGGCATCGGGTACATCGAGTACGACTTTGGCCTGCCGCCCGAACCCGCTTGCCCGGTGCCCATGCGCCTGTGCAGGGATCCCCACGGAGCCCTGCGAGGTCTCCCGGCGGCCGACGAGCAGCTCGACCGATTCCTGCGAACCGGCGAGATCGTCAACGCGTGCCCCGACGGCGTCTGCTCGTTCCCCGAGCTATCCGGGTGCGAAGCTGGAGAAGAGAACGAGGACCTGTGCAGCCCCTAAAGAGACGACCCGGCCTTCAGCCAGGCGTGCCGAAGATGCCGATGTTGTCGACGTACCAGCCGCCCGATGCCGCGGTGTCGTTGCTGCCAAAGACAAACCGGAAGTAGAACTCGGACTGCCCGGCATAGTCGGTGACGTCGAACTGTGCTTCCACCCAGGTTCCCTCGGCAGGGTCGAAGGTCGAGAACGCCGGGTTACCGGCGACGGGGGGATGATTGGCCGCGACCGTGGCGGAGTAGAAGGAGCCGGCAAAGGGCTCGATGGTCGTCCATGAGGCCTCGTTGTCCGGGTCTGCGGTTGCCACCTGGACCACGCCGCCGTCGCCCACCTCGAGGCTGAACCAGTGGCGGACGGTCATGGTGACCGTATGGTCGGCGCAGACGCTGAAGTCGAGCGGAGGCGAGGCAAAGTAGCCGCTCTCGTTGCTCAGGTAGGGACCCGCAAGGTTGGTGCCCCACATTGCGCTGGGTGAAAATCCAGGCCCGCCCGCGTGGCCGTTGACAGCTCCGCACTCCCAAGTAGGGGATGCCGCCGCTGCCGTGGTGCGGCCGGTCGACCAATCCCCCGGGCAGTCGGCACCGTCGAAGTCAAAGTTGAACCCGCAGGCGCTGCAGTCGCTGGTGTCGATCTGGCAGTCGCTCCCACACGAGAGCGTGCCCAGGCCCAGCTCCAACTCGGCGCACGAGGTCTCGATGTCGAAGCCGGGCTCACACGTCTCGTTGCCGTTGAGGAAGCCGTCGCCGCAGGAGAAGCAGTTGGCGGTATCGAACCGACAGGAGCTCGCGCTGCACAGCAGCACCCCTCCGGTCAGGATGCCCGGGGCCTCGGGATCGTCCAAGCCGACGCAGCCTTGGCCGCCCAGCTCCTTCTCGGCGCAGACGTTGCCCTCGCCGCAATCGCAGTCTTCGGCGCCCTCGATGACGCCGTTGCCACACAACGCGCCGCCCATCCCACCGGAGTCCGAACCGGACGCCGAAGTCTCGTCTTGCGGGCTACTCGTCCCGGTGCTGGTCTCCGGCTCCTCGACCGTGTCCGTCGCCTCGCCCCCGTGCGTGGGGTCATCGCCGCTGGGGTCGACCGAGGTCATGCACGAGCAGTTCGAGTCGTGTGTGTCGTCCTCGCGTACCACGGTCGTGCACCCGCCGAGCGTGACACAGAGCATGAGCGCGATGGACCTGTAGCCGGACATCTGCCGAAGGTACGCTTTTTAGCGCGGAGCTGCAGCCACGCCGTCCCCCACGCCGCGTCGGTCGACCACGCGAAACGTCAGGTTCATTCGCGGCGAGACCGGCTTCTTGGTCGGTGGAACCCGGTGCTTGAAGTGTCGCTGCGTGGTCCCGCCCATGAGCAACAGGTCGCCTTCTCCGAGGGCGTATTCGACCTGTCCCCGCCCGTCGTTGCCACGCAGCAGAAATCGGCGCCGGCCGCCCAAGGACACGGACGCGACACCGATGTCCTCCGGGCTTGGGCCCAGCTCGGGCTCGTCGTCAGCGTGGGATCCCATCGCGTCCGCACCGTCGCGGTAGTGGTTGACCAGCACGGTGTTGAACCCGTAGCCGGACAGCGCGCTCACACGTTCACGAATCTCGGACAGCTCGGGAGTCCACGGACTCGGCTCGAACAACCGCCGAGAGTACCGATACGCGCAGCCGGGATCGCCGTGCCAGCTGGTCAGCCTCGGGGTCAGGTGGGTCTTCCCGAACATCGTGATCGGCTCCTGACGCAGCGGCAGCGTCTCCAGCAAACGCTGCATCAACGCGGCGTGCTCAAGCACAAACCCGGGAATCAAACGAGCCCAGCTGCCACGGCCAAGGTCGCGGTGCTGGGCTCGTTGCGGCATGACGCCGAGACCTCTACATGTGCGCGATGACGTCGGAGCCGAACTCCGAGCACTTGCGCAAGGTGGCGCCCGTCATTTGGCGCTCGAAGTCGTAGGTCACGGTCTTGGCACCGATAGCGCCGTCCATGCCCTTGATGATGAGGTCGGCAGCTTCGGTCCAGCCCATGAAGCGGAACATCATCTCACCGGAGAGGATCACCGAGCCGGGGTTGACCTTGTCTTGCCCGGCGTACTTCGGCGCGGTGCCGTGGGTCGCTTCGAACAGCGCCACACCGGTGTCGTAGTTGATGTTGCCGCCCGGTGCGATGCCGATACCACCCACGCACGCTGCGAGCGCGTCGGAGATGTAGTCGCCGTTGAGGTTCATCGTGGCGATGACGTCGTACTCGCCCGGACGAGTGAGCAGCTGCTGCAGGAAGGCGTCGGCGATCACGTCCTTGACGATGACCTTGTGCCCGTCCTTCTCGATGGTCAGCCAGGGGCCGCCGTCGAGTTCTTTGCCACCGAACTCGTTCTTGGCCACGGCGTAGCCCCAGTCGCGGAACGCACCCTCGGTGAACTTCATGATGTTCCCCTTGTGGACCAGCGTCAGGCTCTCGCGCTTGTTGTCGAACGCGTACTTGATCGCCGCGCGAACGATGCGGTTGGTGCCCTCTTCGGAGATGGGCTTGATGCCCAGGCCGACGGTGTTCGGGAAGCGGATCTTGGCGAAGCGGTCCGGGAAATGCTCCTGCAGCAGCGCCTTGAAGCGGGTGTTGTCCTCGGAGCCGTGCTCGAACTCGATGCCCGCGTAGATGTCCTCGGTGTTCTCGCGGAAGATGACCATGTTGGTCTTCTCCGGATGCTTCACCGGGCTGGGCACCCCTTCGAACCAGCGGACCGGGCGAAGGCACGTGTAGAGATCGAGCTGCTGACGCAGCGCGACGTTGAGGCTGCGGATACCGCCGCCGACGGGCGTGGTCAGCGGGCCTTTGATGCCCACGAGGTAGTCACGAAACGCATCGGTCGTCGCAGCGGGCAGCCACTCACCGGTCTTGCTGAAGGCCTTCTCGCCCGCGAGAACTTCCATCCACTCGATCTTGCGCTTGCCGCCGTAGGCCTTCTCCACCGAAGCATCAAGCACGCGAACAGCCGAGGCCCAGATGTCGGGTCCGATTCCGTCGCCTTCGATGAAGGGAATGATCGGTTGGTCGGGCACCTGCAGCCCAGAGTCGTTCATCGTGATCTTCTCGCCCATAACGTGCGCGGTATACCACTGGCCGTAGAGCCACAAAAGAGGGTCTACCGACGGGAAGGCGGCACGCAGCATGGCGTTTGGGTGAGGAAACCGTCGCCGCGCGCCCCTCGCCAGCTCCGGTGCGAGCAGCCTGTTGAGAACGTCGGCGCGGCGGCTCGGGAAGCAGTTTTCGCTCCTGGGTAGGAGCCGAAACGCCGCTGTACCGGGTGTACTGCAAGTTTTGGCGACACCGCCAGGAGCGAAAAGGGCGAGCGAGACGTCGAGTCGACTTTCTCGTCGGCGCGGCGGCTCGGGAAGCAGTTTTCGCTCCTGGGTAGGAGCCGAAACGCCGCTGTACCGGGTGTACTGCAAGTTTTGGCGACACCGCCAGGAGCGAAAAGGGCGAGCGAGACGTCGTGTCGACTTTCTCAACAGGCTGCTAGCCTGATCCGGCCCCTGTCCCTGAGGAATCCGGAACGCCGCCGCGCTTGGCCGGCACTCCGCGCTGCGCGAGACTCCGCGTGTGACCGCACGCATAGTGTCGTTCTTCGCTGGCCTGCCCCTGCTTATGACCACCGGTTGTGCCAAACCAACGGAACGTCGTCTCGGCTGCGGCCCCAGGAGGACTCCCCGGCATGCGGTCGCGCTACAGAGTCCTGCGCGCTTCGGCGCGGAACGGCCGATGCCTGCGAGCGGATGGCAGCGGCATGCAGCAGCGTCATCACTGTGCAGCGACAACTCTGAGCCTCTATTTCACGACTGCGACGAGGAGTTCATGTCGACATGCGAAGACAAAGACGTCGGAGGTGATTTTCAGTGCACCGGGGAGTGCGACGCGGACGTGCTGCGCCGGTGCACTCGGGATGAGATCCTCGTGACCGCACGCAAAGCCGCGGCGCGGCCTGCCGCGCTGCGCAGACACCGAACGGCCGCGACGCGATGCCGTGCCGAGAACGACTCGGCCATACGCAGCTGCGATGGGGTCACGACGCCGTAGCGAGCCAGCGAACGGTCCGGCGCTCTACCCCAGCTGCGACGAGGCGTTCATCGAGGCGTGCGGCGAGTTCGGGGCGAACGCGTTCGCATGCACCGCGACGTGTGACGACGGGACCTGCTGCGAAGGGACTTGCACGCCGCCACCGTAGCTCAACGACCCGCCTACCAATCATCCCGGAACCGCAGCATCTTGTCGCGCACCCGCTGATAAACCCCGGTCGTCGCGCGCACGTCCCCGGCGTTGTAGAGCGCGATCGAGGCGATGTCGCCCTTCTCGTACGTCGAGGCGACCATCGATCCGTCCATGTCTTCCTTGGGTGAGGTCAGCCCCAGCGCCCAGCACACGACGTCGAGGGAGGACGGCCCGCGGTTCTGACCCAACGCGTAGTAAAGGTCGAGGTGAGGTCGCAGGGAGAACCGATTCGAGAGCAGGTCGACCCGCGCGTCGATGTCGTGAATCAAGCTGCGCCCCTGCAAGAACGGAACGTCGAAGCCGCGCCCGTTGTAGCTGACGACCACCTCGGCGTGGCCCGCCAGGACCCAGAACGCGCGCAACAGGTTTTCCTCCGACACGGGCCGAATCCAAGCTGGCAAGGTGCCAACCTCGACGCCCTTGGGCAGGACGACGAACACCGTGACCTCCATCGTGCGCGGGTCTTGTTCGCCATCGCCGACCGCCAACGAGATGACCTTGCCGAAGTACGGCGAGAGGCTCATCACCTTGGACTGATCCCAGTCGTTGCGCTCGGCGACCTTGGCGACCGCTTGCCCGATCGTCGAGGGCTCCTTGCGCAGGTCGACGGCGGGCGCGGTCTCGATGTCGAACACCAACGTCTTGCACAGGATGTCCGACACGAGGTCGTAGCCTTCTTCCGCCAGCGACTGCGCGGAGTACCCCGGGTCGGTTGCTTCTGCCTTGCGGATCCGTCGGACATTGATCTGCAGCGCCCCCTTGTAGGTGTCGACCTCAAACAGCGCCTTGACGTGATCTCCGAGCTCTAGGCCGTCGATGGCCTGCATCGCGCGCGAGCTGTCCGACCAGATCTTCCCCGCCGCGGACCCCTCCCGATCCACCAGCTTCACCTCGACAAACGGCTTTCCCGCCCGGGTCTGCGCCTTTCGGACCGAACGAAGCACCGCATAAGCGGTAAACAAGCCCCCCTTGGCCTCAAGGGCGGCAAGATTGGGCAGATGCGTCGGTTCGGAGGCCTGGGCGTCCACCGGGGCAAGCCTACCCCCGTTTGTGGCCCGCTGCGTCCGGCTTCGACGCTCCCCCATGGTTCGCCGCGGCTGCCCGTGCTAACGATGCACGGCGTACAATCGCAGATCGCCTGAAGCGGTCCCGCGCTCGACGCACAGACAAGGAATCCATCATGGCTGACCTCAAAGGATCGAAGACGCACGACAACCTCAAGGCCGCGTTCGCCGGGGAATCCCAGGCCAACCGCCGCTACCTCTACTTCGCCAAGGTCGCCGACGTCGAAGGCTACCCCGAGATCGCGGGCAACTTCCGTGAGACCGCCGAAGGCGAGACCGGCCACGCACACGGCCACCTGGACTACATCAAGAAGGTCGGGGACCCGGCCACCGGTCTCCCGATCGGTGACACCGCCGAAAACCTCGCCGCCGCCGTCGCTGGCGAAACGCACGAGTACACGGACATGTACCCGGGCATGGCAAAGACCGCTCGCGAAGAAGGCTTCACCGAGATCGCCGACTGGTTCGAGACCCTCGCCAAAGCCGAAAAAGCCCACGCGGGTCGCTTCCAGAAGCTCCTCAACGACATCGGCTAGTCGGAACCTCGCGTTCCACGAAATGGCGGTGCTGACTTCGGTCGCGCCGCCATTTTCGTTGGTTCAGCACCCTCTCGCGCGGCGCAAAACGGCCAGTGGGGAGCACCCGACCCACAGCCCTGCTAGGCTCCCGCCGCACCGTGGGCGACCCCAAGAACATCTCGTACCAGCCGACCGACGGCCTCTCCTACGACCCCAGTGAAGAGAAGTACTGGGACCGGGAGGCGCTCGACAAGGAAGTCGAACGCACGTTCGAGGTCTGTCACGGCTGCCGCATGTGCTTCAAGTACTGCGACTCGTTTCCGGACCTGTTCAAGCTCATCGACGACAAACACAATGGCGACGTCACGAAGCTAAGCCGCGAGGAGACCGACGGCGTCATGGACTCGTGCTTCCAGTGCAAGCTGTGCGAGGTCCAGTGCCCCTACACCCCGCGCGACGACCACGAGTTCCAGCTCGACTTTCCCAAGCTCGTCCATCGCTATCAGGCCATTCGCTACAAGGAGAACGGGCCGACCTTGCAGGACCGTGCGCTGCGAGATCCCGATGCCGCCGCCGGGTTGGCGCGCGCCAGCCTTGGCATGGCCAACGTGATGAACCGAGTCGGGCTGCACCGCTGGTTCATGGAGAAGGTCATCGGCATCCACCGCGACAAGCTCCTGCCCGACTTCGCCGGCCAGACGTTCTCGTCGTGGGCGGCCCGCGAGGGCAAGATCAAGGAAGCCCCGGGGAGTGAAGCGGTGCTCTTCCAGACCTGTTACGTCGAGCACAACGAGCCCGACATCGGCAAGGACACCGTGGAGGTGCTCGAGCGCAACGGTGTCGACATCAGCTGCGTCAAGGGCCTGAACTGCTGCGGTATGCCAGCCTGGGAGCGCGGTGACCTGGAGCTGCTGCGCAAGAAGGCCAAGGCCAACCTCGATCTGCTCGAGCCACACGTCGACGCTGGATCCAAGGTGCTGGCGATCAACCCTACGTGCTCGATGATGCTGCGGCGCGAGTATCCCGAGTTGGTGGAGGAGGCCGACAAGGCCCGCGCTCAAAAGATCGCCGATGCGGTCCAAGACCCCAGCGAGTTCTTGTGGTCGCTGCGCAACGAGGAGCGGTTCAACACCGACTTCGCCAGCAGCCCGGAAGGCAAGGTCGCGTACCACGCCCCGTGTCACTTGCGGACCCAAGGCAAGGGCTTCAAAGGACGCGACCTCTTGCGCAAGCTACCCGGCGTCAAGCCGACCACCGTGATGGAGTGCTGCGGTCACGATGGCACCTACGCGATGAAGGTCGAGGGATTCGAGCCTTCGCAGCGCATCGGGAAGCGCTCGTTCGAGGGCATGCAGGACGCGCAGACCGAGATCTGGGCCACCGACTGCCCGCTGGCGGCGCTTCAGTTCGAACAACACGCGGGCGTTCGGCCCATGCACCCCATGTCCCTGCTCGCCAAAGCCTACCGAGGCGAGTCGTTCAAGAAGGCGGCGCTGCCTCCCGCAGCCTCGCCCGACGAGGAGTCCAAACCATGAAACCCGTCCAACGCAACGAGCTGCTCGACCACGTCACCTACGCGGAGAAACGCGACGAACTGCGCCCGCTCGCGATGGCCGCCAAGGCCCCTCGCCGGATCTGCGTCGGCGACTTCCTGGTCTTCCTGTTCGAGAATCAGGACACCGTCCGCTACCAGGTCCAAGAGATGATTCGGGTCGAGCGGATCGTCAAAGAGGCCGACATCCTGCACGAGCTCGAGACGTACAACGAGACCCTTGGGGGTCCCGGAGAGCTCGGCGCCACGCTCTTGATCGGGATCGATGACGAGGCCGACCGGGACGTCAAACTCAGCGCCTGGCTCGAGCTCCCCAAGCACCTGTACGCCAAACTTCCCGATGGCACCCTCGTGCGGCCCGTCTACGACGAGCGCCAGGTGGGCGAGACTCGGCTCAGCTCGGTGCAGTACCTGCGGTTCCCCGTCGGCGGCGTCACCCCCGTCTCGATGGGCTCGGACCTGCCCGAGCACACCGTCGAGGTCGCGCTGACCGACGAGCAGCGCGCGGCCCTCGACGCCGACCTCCGCGAAGACTGAGGCTTGGCGCGTGGCCGAAACGCGCTCCATGCTGTGGCGGAGCCCCCTGGGTTCGCTGCGCTGCTTTGTACGATCCCCGTCAATGCGCCGACCGATCCTCTTTGCGATGGCCTGCGCCACCCTGGGTTGCGGTGATTCACCGCTTGAGCCCGTCCGCATCGACGCGCCCGTCTTTGGGACCTCGCCCGAGCCGGAGGCGCCTGAGCCTCAACCACTCCCGCGCTTCGACGTCCCGAGGCCCTCCGCCGCGCCGCCGCAGGTCGCCCTGCCGCTCGTTGGGACGGTCCTCGCCCATGGCGGCGGGCCCCTGCGTGCGGACGTCATCCAACGCTTCTGTCAGATCTGCGGACCCGAGGGAAAGCTGGTGCTGATCCCGACCGCGGCCGAAGGCGCGGACAGATCCGAGACGCTCGACAAGCTCCCTCAGCGCTGGCTTGACCGCGTGGGGCGGGTCGATGTCCTTCACACCCTGGACCCGGAGCGCGCGAATGAACCGGACTTCCTCGCACCCCTCCAAGACGCGGACTGCGTATGGCTCGGCGGCGGTGCTCAGGGGCGGCTCCGCGACGCATACGTCGGCACGCAGGTCCAAGAGGCGCTGCATGCCGTGCTGCTGCGAGGCGGAATCGTCGGCGGGTACTCGGCTGGGGCCGCGATTCTCTCCGAGGTGATCATTCGGCAAGGCAACCCAGACCCAGTCGAAGACGTGGGCTTCGGGGTTTTGCCCGGCGTGATCGTGGACCAGCACTTCCTCGCCAAGAAGCGCGAGCCGAGGCTACTCACCATGCTCGCGCGCCACCCTGAGCGCGTCGGCTACGGCGTCGACGAAGACACAGCGCTGCTCGTGCACGGATCCAGCTATGAGGTCATCGGGAACAGCATCGTGCGCCGATGCGAGCACACGACGGGCTGCGTCTCGCTTGAAGCCGGGTCGAGAGGGTCGTTCCCGTAGGCTTCAGAACAACGTCGAGCCGCGAGGTTCGTGCCGAACCGCGGGCGCTGCGGATCCGAGGACCCGGCCAGCCAGCGCGCCCACCATCCCCAGTGCGGCGAGGAGCGCCACATGTAGGCCCCACCCGAACACGAGGTCGCCGACGCGCTGAAGCTCCATCCACCCGGCGATCGCAGCGACCAGCATGCCGCCCCAGCGAACGTACCAACCGACCCGCGGCCCGTCGCCGTCGGCGTGGGTGTGGGCGGTGTGAATCGCCAGTCCAACCCCGGAGATCAGCGCGAAGCCCAACAAAGGGAGGGCTGCGACCGCGACGCCCGAGTGCCACACCACCAGCGCGACCAACACGAGCTGGCTGTGGATGAACGCGATCGGGACACGAAGAACCCGACGCGCGATCGGAGGTGGGCAGGCCAACGGTGCCAGCGCGACCGCGATGCCGAACAAGAACGGCGAGCCGAACCCGACCAGCATGAGAAGGCCCTCGAGCAACCCGCGCGAGAACTCCGCGCGGAGTAACGCCAAGAACGAGTCCCCCTGGGGCGTCCACGGCATGGCGCTGCTCACCGCGAGGACGAGTCCCGCCACGGACACCGACGCGGGCAGGGACGTTTCCGGTCGTGCCGTCACAGATTCGCCGTCTTCGACCACCTGTTCAGGATCGCACACAGTCCCCGGCCCGGGACACGTGCGTTCTCGGGCCTTCGGAAGCAATGGCAGCCTCAAGAAATCAGCCCCCCCAACAGCAGCTTCGGTCGTGAAGCCGGGGACACCCAAAAAAATCGGAGCGAGCCGGAAGAACCGCGGCGAAGCGGTGTCTGACTTGAGACGGCGCAGGATGAGGCCGTTCTCAACGATCGCCTACACGCGACTCACCCGCCCCGATGGGGTTTCCTCGAAGAGTCTGCGTTTCCTGGTTCAGCCCTCGGGTGGGGGCCCGGAGTTGAACCGAAAGGCGAAAATCCCACAAATCTGCACTCGGTCCAAACCTGAAGGGCTGGTGCCTGGCTGATGGGGGAAAAAGTTGGGGGCCTAGCCGACCGGGGTTGGATGCGGAAGGGGGGAAGCCCCGATCGGCTAGGCCACACTCAACAAGGATGGATATAGCAAACCCACCCTGGGTGCGGTAGAGCTTTGCCGTGCTCGGGGGAGGGTTTCTCGTAGATCTCTTCGCTAGCTGCCCCACGGGCTCGGCAACGAGCAATGTTGCGAAGAACCCGAAACCCGTCGACCACGGTCCGGCTCGCGGGACTGCGGACTGCGGGTCCCCCGCTGAACGAGGATTCACGGGCAGCACGCTGGAGATTTGCTGATGTGTGGGCGATTTACGCTGACCACGGCGGATTACGTGTCGGTGGCGCAAGCGCTCGACGCCGATTTCAACCGGTCCCTGGCAGCGGCGTACCGGCCGCGGTTCAACGTCGCGCCGTCCGATCCCCACTGGATCGTCTGCTTGGAGCCGGACGCCCCGCGGGCTGCGGTGGTGATGGGCAGGTGGGGCTTCCCAAGCCCGCGGGGCCCGATGATCAACGCGCGCAGCGAAACCATGCACCTACGGCCGACGTTCCGCGAGGCGGTTTGGAGCCGCCGGTGCGGTGTGGTGGCCAACGGCTTTCTCGAGTGGAGCGGCCCCAAGGGTGCACGACAACCGTACTGGTTCCATCGACCCGACAACGCGCCGTTCGTGTTCGCGGGACTGTACGTCGACGACTTCAACCCGGACTCTGGAGAGGTGTCGCGCCGCTTCACCGTGCTGACGACCCGCCCCAACCCGATCGTGGCGACGCACCACGATCGGATGCCCGTAATCCTCGACGCGCCTGGGTCCGACGCCTGGCTCCGGTGCTCGCCCAGCACCCGAACGCCCGAGGCGGTGAATGAGCTTCGCGAGCGACTCCAGCCCATCGCCGACACCTGGCTCGTCAGCACCGCCGTCTCCCGTCGGGTCAACGACGTGGCCAACGACGACGCGCAGTGTCTCGCCCCCGTCGACCCTCCAGACCCTGCGCCTGTGCAACAGTCGCTGTTTTAACCGATGCTCGCGACGCTCATCGGTGCCGTGCTGGCGTGGGCGCCCGCATCGGCAGGCACGACCGAGACCATCACCCCACAGCCTCGACGCTACGTTGCGGTCCGGACGGTGGACACGATGGTGATCGACGGCCGAGCCGACGAGAAGACCTGGGCCCTCGCGCCGGCCGAGGATCGCTTTCGCGAGCGCTCCCCCAACCTCGGACAAGATGCTCCCCTACGCACCGAGTTCAAGGTCGCATACGACGACCAGTACCTCTACGTGTTCGTCGAGGCGAAGTCCGACCCCGGCAAGGTGATCGTCCGGACGCTGCGACGAGACAACACCGGAATTTTCTCGGACGACACCGTCTACGTGAAGATCGACCCCACGCTGACGCGGCGCAACGCGTACAGCTTTGGCGTCAACGCCGACGGGGCGCAGATCGACATTCTCGGGCTCGAGGACGGCCTGGGTTTCATCCTCGAGTGGGACAGCGTCTGGACCGCCGAGACGGTTCGCAGGGACGATGGCTACTCGGTCGAGTATCGAATCCCGTTCGCGGTGCTCGGCATCAAGAGCGCAGACGTGGCGACGATGGGTCTCGATCTCTCGCGAGACGTCCCAGCAGACAACGCCACCTACGACTGGCGTCTTTTCGTGCCGCCGCGCTCGCCCATGGCAGCGAGCCAGTTTGGAACCCTCGAGGGGCTAAAGAACATTCGAGGCGGGCGGGCCTTCGAGGCGACCCCCTACGTCCTGGCCCAGACCTCGTTCGACCGCTCCTTCAGCGCCGACCCTACGCGTCGACCCAACCTCGCCACCGGGGCCGACTTCCGGGTCCAGCTCGGTGCCACCTCATACGCCGAGGCTAGCCTCCTGACCGACTTCGCCCAGGTCGAAGCAGACGCGGTCCAAGTCGCGCGAAACCGGTTTCCGCTGTTCTTCCCCGAACGCCGGCCGTTTTTCATCAACGGCCTGGACGTGTTCGACTTCGGCCGTCGAAGCGAAGCGCAGCTGTTCTTCTCCCGCAAGATCGGGCTCCAGAGCGGGAGCCCAATCCCGATTCTCGGCGGCGCCAAGGTCTATGGCCGTACCGGTGTGATCCAGTACGGCCTCCTCCAGGTCCAGACGCTCGGGGCCACGCAGGAGCCGGCCCGCGGCGTCCAGGCGAGCAGCCCGGAGAGCTTCACCGTCGGACGCGTACGCGTTCAAGCGACCCGCCAACTCAACGTCGGCATGATGCTGCTGGGACGCCACCGGATTGGCACAACCGGGCACGACGACGCGGCGGGCGGAGTTGATGCGCAGCTCATCGGCCCCGCGGGAAAACTGCAGGGCTACGGGTTTGTGGCCGGCACATGGGCGCAGCAGGCACCCGATCGACCACCGCCTCCCGAGGAGCCCGCGCTTCCCCTCGCCCCGGCCGAGATCGGCTCGTCTGCGTACGGCTCCCTCGAGTATCGAGGCCTGTATGTGCGCCCAGGACTGAGCTGGCTCTGGAGCGATGCAGACTTCGACCCCAGGCTGGGCTTCTACCGCCGCACCAACGCCACACGGCAGGAGGCCCGACTCGTGTTCGCCCCTCGCCCCAAGACCGGAACGATCCGAGAGGTGAACTTCGGCCCGACGATCTCCGTCGAGTCCACCCCGGACTACGACGCCCGGCTCGGCCAGGAGGCCAGTGGATACGTCCAGGTCGACTGGGCCAACGGGGCCAACGTCGGCAACATGTTTGCCCACTTCGTTGACATCGTGCAGCAGGACTTTGAGCTCTACGGACGGAGCATCGAGGCCGCCGACTACTCCGGGTTCCGCAACCGAACCTACGCCGCCCTCCCCTCTCGACGCGTCGTCGGTGGAGAACTCAGCTACGAGTTCGTCGAACTGTTCGGCGGTGCTGCACACCAGCCAAGCGCCACCACGACGATCCGCGCAGGAAAACACTTCACGCTGGGCGCCTCGTACACGCACTTGGTCGGCCGCTTTCGAACGCGAGAGGAGGACTTCAACTTCGGGTTTGCGAACGGCAACGTCGATATCGCGATCACCCGCAACCTCGCCTTCGACAACCTCGTGCGACTCGACCTGTCCCCCGGCTCGGAGCGCGTTGGCCTTCAGAGTCGGCTTCGCTGGAGGTTTCTGCCGGGCAGCGACATCTTCCTCGTCTACCGCAACAACCTCCCCGTGAGTGCACAAGGCGAGGCCGATCCGTTTCATGCGGTCACGCTCAAGCTCGCCTACTACCTGCGCTCGTTCATCGGCTAGCAGCAAGAGAGCGGAGCGTCCCGGAGGGATGCGCATCGAAAAAGACAGAGGGTACCGAGTGTCGTTCCCATCGACCGAAGGCACGGACGGAAGACACGAGGTCCGAGTCCCGGTCTTCACGGCCTCAAGGCGATGGGCGTCGACTCGCCGCGAGCGCAAGCGCCTGACGTTCGAGCCCACCGCCCTGTCCCAAGGAGGCACACACAGCAGCCCAATCCTCCGTCGGACCGTGCCAGCGCAGCGACTCCAGATCATCCGTAAGCGGGACGTCGAGGGCGAGCGTCGCCAACGTGCGATACAGCATCGCGTCCTCCCGCCGCTGCGCCAGGGTCGCCCCGAGTCGCGCCGCGCCGCGAACCTTCACCGTCCAGGAAGCAGGGTCATCGGGAATCGCCTCGAGGTGCTCGTAGTGTGCGAGGAGGGCCGCGGCCGACTTGGCCCCGAATCCTGGGATCCCCGGAATGCCGTCGGCGGTGTCTCCGACCAGCGCGAGGTAGTCCGGGATGCTCCGAGGGGAGACCCCCCTCGCCTCGCGAACCCCGTCCTCATCGATGACCCGGCGACGAATCCGGTCCACCTGCACGATCGAGGTGCCACGCACCGTCTGCCCCAGGTCCTTGTCGGGCGTCATCACGCGCACCTGCTCGACCGCGCCCGCAAACTTCACCGCTCCCGCAGCGAGCGCGTCGTCGGCCTCCCAGCGATCCATCGACCACACCGCAAGCCCCATCGCCGCGCTCGCCCGCTCGACGAGGTCCATCTGCGCCACGAGGACCGGCTCCATCCCCTCGCCGGTCTTGTAACCGTCGAACAGATCGTTTCGGAACGAACGGATGGGGTTGTCGAACGCCACGGCTACGTGCGTCGCCGCTTCATCTTCCTCTGTGAACAGAGCCAACAGCGAACGAAGCACGCCGACCGTCGCCTTGACGTCCTGACCGTCCGGCGTGCTCGCGCCTGGGCGCTTGGAGAAGTGGGCTCGGAAGAGCTCGAAAGTCCCGTCGACGAGGTGCAGGCGCATGGCGCCCCGAATCTATCAGGCCGCCTCAGCGCTCGGCGCTCGGCGGGATCTCGTCGCAGTGCACGTACTGAAACCAGCACAGCGCGTCGACTTCGGCGTGGCCCGTCGGTGGGTTGAAGCGGGGCGGCGTGGTCCGCCACTGGGCTTGGAGCCGGTCGACGAGCGCACGCGCCTCCTCGAAGTACCGCTCCCGGTTGGCGAGCATCTCCCGCTCACTCATCGGCGCCTCGTGATCCCCGGTGGCGAAGGACTGCGCGGCCTCTTGAAGCGCCTCGACGGTGAGCTCGATGGGCTCGATGTCGGGCTGTGGACGCTCCCGATGCCGCCAGACCCCATCGCCCCAGCTTAGTGCGTACAGCGGGACCAGCGTACGACCGTGGTCGGCGACGAACTCGATCGCGGAGACCAGAAACTCGACGTCCGCGTCGCTCGCATAGAACGGGACCGTCGCGCGGACCCAACCAGGCTTGACGCCGCCGATCCCCTTGTGGATGAGGGCTCGAAACCGCTCCGATTGTTCGCGCCCGATGTTCAACAGTCGGTGTCCGTAGGGGCCAGCACACGAGCATCCAGCTCGGTTCTGAATCCCGAACAGATGGTCGAGCAGCCCAGCGACGAAGTCGTGGTGCAGCCCGTCGACGTTGAACGAGAGGATTGCCAAGCGCGGCGCCGTGGTCGAGCCGAGCAAGGAGATCCGGGGATGGGCGGACAGTCGCTCGAGCACCTTCGCCGCGAGTGCGCACTCGTGCTCGACGATCGCCTCGGCCCCGATCATCTTCTTGACCAAAAACGCCGTGCCCGCGCGGACGTCGCCCAAAATGTCGGGCGTCCCCCCCTCCTCCCGTTCATCGAGCCGGGTTGTGTAGTCGATCGAATCCGGTGTCGCGGCGGCGACGTACTCGACCGTGCCCCCACCGGGACGAACCGGGGTGCTGCACCGAAACAGGGCGCGGTTGGCCACCAAGACGCCCGAGGCCTCGGGGCCTCCGATGAACTTGTGGACCGACAAGAAGATCGCGTCCATACGCCGCGCGGGGTTCGGCGGATGCATGTCGATCGGCATGTAGGGTCCGCCCGCGGCGTAGTCAAAACACGCGTATGCCCCCCCACGGTGCAACACCTCCGCGATCCCGCCCACGTCGGAAAAAAACCCCGTGACGTTGGACGCCGCGGAGAAACTGCCGATCTTCAGCGGGCGATCCGCGTAGCGCTCAAGCTCGGTCCGAAGTTGTTCGAGGTCGACCGCTCCGTCTGCGGTTTGCCCGATCTCCACCACGTCGGCATCGGACTCGACCCACGGCAGCTCGTTGCTGTGGTGCTCGAACGGACCGATGAAAACGACCGCACGCTCGGGGGCCGGAGTCTGGCAACGCGCTCGGAGTGGCTCGGACGCAGCGAGTCCGAGGAGCCCGACCAGCTTGTTGATCGCCGCGGTCGCGCCGGACCCACAGAACAGCACTTCGTCGTCAGGGTCTGCACAAACCGCATCGCGGACCACACGCCGGGCGTTCTCGCGGAGGCTGCCCGTGATCCGACCGGTCGAAGACACCGCGGTGTGCGTGTTGGCGTAGAACGGCCGCACCCGGCTGATCCACCGCTCGACGAAGTGCAGATACCGCCCCGTCGCGGTGAGATCAGCGTAGTAGACCAATCGACGTCCGAAGGGCGTTTCGATATGGGCCCTCCGGCCCACTTCGTGTTGCCGAATGAACGCTGCGACCTGGTCGAAGCCTCTCACCGCTGCATGTTATACCGCACAGACCCGTTGAATCCGATGCCCGAGTTTTTGCTGCCGAGTGGGACCACACGCGAATCCCCAAGCCTCCAAAGCGGTCTACGATCCCGCGGGAAGAAATGCGGGGGCTCAGGAGTCCTCGCGGTGGGGTTCTCCGTACCTTGACCGTCGTGCTCATGGACTTCGCATCGAACTGTAGCAACCCGCGCCGCCTCGGCGTCGCCGGACTGGCGGCCCTGTTCGCGCTGCTGTCTGGCTGCTTCAGTGAACCTGCGAGCGAACTCGAAGCCACCGACGGCAACTGCGATCCCGGAGACTTTGGCTGCCCGTGCCTCGATGGTGGCTGTCAGCCCGACCTCACCTGCACCCCAGAGAACACCTGCATGGCGCAGGACGACTGCACGCCCGGCAGTGCCTACTGCGAGTGTGACCAGGGACGATGCGGGCCCGGCCTCGCGTGCGAGGCCAACGTGTGCCGTGACCGAGGCGGCACCACGCTGACGACCAGCAGCAGCGACAGCAACACCACGACCGGGACCTCGGACACCACCGAGACCTCGACGACGGGCACCTCGAGCACCTCGAGCACAACCGCGCAGACCGAGACGAGCACCACCGTCGCGGATACGACGGATGGCACGGAGTCCTCGACGACCGCTCCACCGGCGAGCTGCCCCGAAGACTCCGCGAACTGCGGAGCCTGCTTCGCGTGCACACACGGGAACGAGTGCGAGCTGGAGTTCGAGAGCTGCGACGGCGAGCAGGGCTGCCCCACGATCGCGGCTTGCATGCAAAGCTGTGCGGTCGACGGTCTTTGTTTCGACAACTGCTGCGTGGGTGAGCTGCCCGATGCCGTTAGCGCCGCACTCGCGCTGCAGGCTTGCCGGGAAGACACCTGCATCGCCCCGGGCCCCTGTCGGAGCTACGCCCCGTTCGATTGCTCCGAGTAGGCGGGCTGCAACCACCCGCACCCCGCGATCAAAAAAAGAGGGCAGCCGCAGCTCGATGCGGATGCCCTCTTCTTTTTGATCGCGGGGTGTTCAGGTCGGCGGCGACCCGTCGTCGACGCTGGCCATCTGGAAGTTCCCGAAGCTCATCACCCCTGCAGGGACCGAGAGACCCGGTCCGACGGTGACGATCGAAACGGAGTCGGTCTCGGCGTTGTTGATGATCACATTGTTGGTCGCCGTGACATGCACGATGCGACCGTCGTCGAACACCTGCTGGCAGTTTCCCGACATCTGAAAGGTTGCACGCGCCCCGGTGATCTCGACGTTGGTGAAATCGCGGTAGCGGCAGCTGACGTGGACGATCGCGCTGCCGGGGCTCTGGGGATGGAACGAGAGGAAGAAGTTCCCATCCGGGGTGCCCTCTCGAACCCAGACCTTCCCAGCGAAGGTGAAGCTCAGGCGCTGCCCCGCGCCCCGGACCAACGAGGTGATGCCGTGGGGAAGCTCGGGGACGTCGTCGGTGCCTGAACCCGAGTCCGCATCGGGCGCGGGCGCGGGCGCCGGCTCCACCGCGATCCCATCCTTGCCCTTGCCCTTCTTGCCCTTCTTGCTTCGCCCTTCTTGCCCTTCTTGATCTTCTTCGCCTTCAGCTTGCCCTTGAAAGCCTTGGGCCCCTTCGTCGAGCTGCTGGCAAACGTGTTCGGGCTGGCCAGCGCGGATCCGGACGGGATCGCGACAGTCGTCAAGGCGGCGGCGAGGAGGAGTGCAATACGCATCGGTCGAGCGTGAGAGAGACAGCCAAAGCGCCCAGCGGATTCATCCTGCGCCTAGAACCGCCCGAAATAGGGGGGTGATGGTGCGACACGAGGCGACACCAAACCACCCCCGGCGGCGATAGCTTATTCGCCGATGCTGCAGAAGGCTTCGTAGTCGATGAGCTCGATGTCCTCGGGGGGCTTGGAGCACACCCGGCAGTTCGGGTCCTTGCGGAGCTTCAAGGTCCGGAACTTGGTTCGCAGCGCGTCGTAGACCAGGAGTCGGCCACTGAGACTCTCGCCGATGCCCAAGATGATCTTGAGCGCCTCGGTCGCTTGCAGGCTGCCGATGATGCCTGGAAGCACGCCGAGCACGCCCGCCTCCTGGCAACTGGGCGCCATTCCGGGCGGGGGTGGATCGGGGTAGAGGCAGCGATAGCAGGGTCCATCGCCGGGCAAGAACGTCGTGACCTGGCCTTCGAAGCGATAGATCGACGCATGCACGACCGGCTTGCCGAGCTTGAGCGCTGCATCGTTGAGCAGGTACCGGGTCGGGAAGTTGTCTGCGCCGTCCACGACGAGGTCGTAGCCCGAGACGATCTCCATGATGTTCTCGCTGGTCAGGCGGGTTTGATGCGGGACCACCTCGACATCGGGGTTGAGCGCCTGCAGCGTGAGCCGAGCACTCTCGACCTTGGGCATGCCCAACCGCTCGGTGTTGTGGATCACCTGCCGCTGCAGGTTGCTCTCATCCACGACGTCATCGTCGAGCATACCGATCGTCCCGACACCCGCCGCGGCAAGGTACAGAGACGAGGGCGAGCCAAGCCCACCGGCGCCGAGGAACAGCACCTTCGCATCGAGCAGCTTGCCCTGCCCGAGCTCTCCCACCTCCGGGAGCATGATGTGCCGGCTGTAGCGCTTGATCTGATCGGGACTCATCACCCGTGGCCGCTCGAACGCAAAGCCCGCGTTCTTCCACGCTCGAAAGCCGCCTGCCATCGACGACACGTTCGTGTAGCCGAGATCCAGCAGCGACTTGGCCGCGAGCGCGGAGCGGGTTCCGCCAGCGCAGTAGACGATGATCTCCTGCTCGCGATCGGACACCGCGTCCTCGACCTTGATCTCGAGGAAGCCACGAGGGATCCACTGGGCGCCGGTGATGTAGCCCTGTTCGTATTCGTCGCGCTCTCGAACATCGATGAGCACAGGGCCGCTGGAGTCGACCGCGTGCTGTTTCGTCTCATCGACGGAGACCTCCCGGATCTCGGACTTCACGCGTGCCAGGACCTCACTAAATGTCGCCATTGCTTTTTTCTCCGTGCTTCGCCGGATTTTTTCCGGCCAGGGTGAGTGTACTGGTGAATTTGGACCACCTGACGCCGTCTTTCAACGACGTTCATTCACACGCACTTCGCCGACATTTACGCGATCCTCGGCGCGAACTGCGGGTTCAGCGGAATCCGAGCCGCAGAGACGCCCCGATGTGACGAGCCCCCGTGTACCGGGCTATACCACTGGCAGCTTTGTCCGTGCCTGACCGCCCAGTCGCAGCCACCGTCCCGAACGACACGCAGGACCTGGAGGCGCTCGCTGAAGCCGCCGTCCGACTTCGCGACCAAGTGAGTCGCCGAGTCGTCGGTCAGCCTCGAGTCGTAGACCTCCTGCTCACCGCGCTGTTCGCCGGCGGTCATGGCCTGTTCGTGGGCGTCCCTGGTCTCGCCAAGACGCTGCTGGTTTCGACCCTGGCCGAAGCGCTCGCGCTCGATTTCTCCCGCATCCAGTTCACCCCGGACCTGATGCCGGCGGACATCACCGGCAGCGAGATCCTCGAGGAAGACGCAGCCACCGGAAAGCGGCAGTTTCGTTTCGTCGCGGGCCCGGTGTTTTGCAATCTGCTGCTGGCCGACGAGATCAACCGGACCCCCCCCAAGACCCAAGCCGCCCTCTTGCAGGCCATGCAAGAGGGTCGCGTCTCGGCCGGCGGCAAGACGCATCGGCTGCCACCGCCCTTCCACGTGTTCGCGACGCAGAACCCCATCGAGCAGGAGGGCACCTACCCACTGCCCGAGGCACAGCTCGATCGGTTCATGCTTCAGATCGTTGTCGACTACCCGGACGCCGACGCAGAGCGAGAGATTGTGTCGATGGGTTCGAGGCCGGCGCTGGAGATCGAGCCCGCCCTGCGGCCCGCCGAACTCGTCGCACATCAAGCCTTGGTCAAGCGCTTGCCCGTGCCGCCGTCGGTCGTCGACTACGTGGTCAAGCTCCTGCGTGCGTCTCGGCCCACCGACGACAGTGCTCCCGCAGCCGTCCGCGAGTTGGTCCGCTGGGGTGCGGGTCCTCGGGCGGGACAACAGATGCTCGCCGCCGCGCAAGCCCACGCCGCGCTCTTGGGAAGGCCGGGGGTCACGGTCGAAGACGTTCGTGCCCTCGCGGGCCCCGTGCTCCTGCACCGCGTCGTTCGCAGCTTCACCGCGCAGAGCCGCGGCGTCTCTTCCGAAGAGATCCTCGAGGCGATCGTGTCGTCGGTCGGAGCCTAACCCCGATGAGCGAGCGTGCCCTGCCGCTGGCCTCGCTCGTCCCCGCCGGGCTGCGGGAGTTGTTGCGTGCGCGCGCGCTCGTCCTGCACCGCCCCGTGTTCGGCCGTCGGCTCGGACGCCACCGCTCCGCTCGGGCGGGTGCAGGCCTCGACTTTCGCGACCACCGGGCGTACGTGCCTGGGGACGACCCCAGGCGTCTGGACTGGAGGGCCATCGCGCGCCGCGAGCGACTCGTCCTGCGCCAGACCGAAGCCGAGGACGAGCTTTCGATCGTGTTCGCCACCGACCTCGGCGGCGCGATGGCCTACGGCGAGGGCGAGACCCAAAAGCTCCGCTACGCGCGATCGCTCGTGGGAGGACTGGCCTGGTTGGCGTCGGGGCAAGGCGATCCGGTCGCGTTGCTGACCGGCCGTGACGGTGCCGTGCAGGACGCCCTGGCGAGGCCGAGTTCCAGCCCCGACCGCCTCGCCGGCTTCGCAGCCCAGCTCATCGAGCTCGAACCGTCCGGGACCTGCCCCTGGCTGGAGCTGCTCGAAGCGATGACCCCCCGGTTGCCGCGCCGCAGCGTGGTCATCGTCGTCTCCGACTTCCTCGATCCCAGCGGCGACGGGCAGCCTCAGGATGACGAAGCCGACCGCGCGCTCACGAGCGCGTTGGGTGCGATCCGAGCCCGCGGCCACGACGTGGTGTTGCTGCAGGTGCTGCACCGAGACGAAGTGGAGTTCCCCTGGACCGACCGCACAACGCTGCGCTTCACCGATCTGTTCGGTCTTCGCAAGCCGAAAGAAGGCGCCGCGGCTGCGATTCGTGAGGGCTACCTCGAGGCCGTGCGCGCACATCAACTCCGGCTTGGCGAACGCTGCGACCGCGAGGGCCTCGTGCTCCACACCATCCAGACCGATGGGGACATCGTGGAGGCATTCCTCGGACTTCTCGCGCGGTTTGATGGCGTCGTCCCCGAAGGGGATGCGGCATGAGTTTTTTGGCGCCCGCGCTCTTGCTGGGCCTGCTCGGTCTCGCCGCCCCCGTCATCGCGCACCTGCTCGGACGAGAGCGCCCGCTCGAGATCCGATTCGGCGCCATGCGGTTCCTGCCCAGCGCCGAGCCCTCGGTCACGCGCCGCCGGGCGGTCCGCGACGTGCCGCTGCTGATCGTTCGCCTCCTGCTCCTGGCGCTGTTGATCTTCGCGCTTGCCCGCCCTGCGACCGAGCATGACGGCGGCCTCACGATGGTCGCCGAGCCTCATGATGCCGTCTTGCTCGTCGACGGCTCGCGCAGCATGGGGTTGCGGGTCGAGGGCAAGACCCTGCTTGCGCACGCGGTCGAGCAGGGCAACACGCTGTTGAGCTCCCTGCCCGCCGGTAGCCGGATCGGACTGCTCACGACCGACCCCAACGGGCCGCGCGTCGACCCTACCGCCGACCCTTCGCGCGTCGCCGAAGCGCTCGAGCGATGGCTTGAGCGTGATGTGCCGCGCGCGGGAGCGTGGACGCTGTCCTCCTCACTTCCCGCCGCGGCGCGCATGCTTCGCGAGAACGGCTCCAACGACCGCAAGCGCGTCGTGTATGCGCTGGGTGACCGCACCGAGGGCGGCCTCGCATCCCTTCCAACAACCGCTGAGGGAGGCGCGATCGTACTTCCGATCCCTGCCATCGATGACGACGTTGCGCTGCCCGAGCACATCGGTATCGTCGATCTCCAGTGGGAGCCGGCCCCCGACCTCGATCCTCGGGCGGCCCGCGTGGACGCGATGCTTCAGCGGTTTGGGGCGGCAAAAGACGCCGAGGCCCGCTCGGCGACGGTCGGACTGTTCATCGGCGAGACCGAGGTCGCCCGCGCCGCCGTGATGCTGCCGCCGGACGAGGCCGTGCCGGTCCAGTTCACCCACACCCTGCTGGAGGAGGCGGACATCCTTCCGGCGACGGTCGCACTGCTCGCCCCCGAGGACGACCCGCTTCCCAGCGACGACCGGCGCCATCTTTGGCTCGCGGCCGAGGACGCGACCGAGATTGCGGTCGTCAACGGCGATCCGAGCGAGCTCCGCGCGCACGATGAGGTGTTCTTCCTGACGACCGCGGTCGGGGCACACAACGAAGACCGGACCGTACGGGTTCGCTCCGTCGCCCCAGACCAGCTGGCAGAACGGGTTCGCAAACAGGGCGCCGCGGGCCTCGCCGACATCGATGTGTTGGTCTTCGCCAATGTTCGCGCGCCCGACCCCGCGGTTGCGGGCGCGGTCATCGAACGCGTCCGCGCAGGCATGGGCGTGTTCATCAGCGTTGGCGACCGTGTCGAAGCAACCGCCTACAACCAAACGCTGGGTCCCATTCTCCCGCTGATCATGCGTGGGCCGGTCCAAGTCGGAACGGCGCCCGGCCGCACCGAGGCCCGCGTCGAAGGCATCGCGCCCGCCGACCTTGGACACCCAATCTTCGCGGGGCTCGATGGCGATGTCGGCCTCTCCGGCACGATCGCGCGCCGCGTGATGCTGCTGGAGCCGGACCCACGGCGTGGCGCCAGCATTGCGCTCTCCTTCACCTCCGGCGCCCCCGCGCTGCTCACACGTACCCTCGAGGGCGGACGCGTCGCGCTCCTCACCACGTCGATCGACCGTGACTGGGCCGACCTCCCGCTCCGCCCCGGGTTCGTCTCCCTGGTCTCGGGCATACTGAGCTACTTGGGCGATACGCAATCCGGGGGAAGCGGTGCTCGCCTGATCGCCGGCGACGTCCGGCGCGAACGCTCGCAAGCGCCGGTGGTGTTCGTAACCCCGCTGGGGACCGAGGTCTCGCTCGCCCCGACCGAGGGCGCGGTCGCCTTCTCGGACACCTTCACGCCCGGGCACTACACGGTCCGCAGCGAAGGCACACAACAGGCGGTGTTCTCGGTTGAGGTCGACGCTTCGGAATCCCAGACCTCCCGCGTCGAGCCCGAGGACGCGTCTGCAGATGGAGTCGAGGGCCGCGTCGCCGTCAACGTGCCGCAGTGGCGGTGGCTGGTTTGGCTCGCCCTCGCGCTGCTGGGGGTTGAGGCCGTGCTCCGCTGGCGAAGCCGGCCCAACGCGTAGCGTCTGCACAGCGGCGCAAGAACGCGCAAAGGCCCCGAGCGAATCGCTCGGAGCCTCGGCTGACGCGTGCAATCTCCGGAGTTCTCAGGCGCCGGTGGTCTGCGCTGCGCCGCCGGTGCCGTCCGCGACGCCGGTGGACGACTCGTCTGCGGCGCTGCTGGTGCTGCTGCTCGAGCTCTCGCCACCGCCGGTGGTCGTCCCCGTGGTGCCCGTTGGAGGATCCGGGAGGTCGACGCACAGGTCGGAGACACATCCGAGGCCTTGGTCACAGCCGCCACCTTGGGTGCACTGGCAGCCCTCGGTGCCGATGTCGACGTCGAGACAGGGATCGTCGTCGACGCAGATCCCCGGGTCGGACCCGATGTCGGCGCACAGCAGCCCGGTGTCACAGGTTCCGCCCGAGGTGCACTCGCAGCCCAACGAACCCGTGCAGTCGGGCAGAAGGCACCAGCTCGCGCCAATGGACGTGTTCTCCACGCACTGCAATCCAGGATCGCAGGTGCCAGAGTTCGTGCACGGGCAGCCCGGCGCCCCCACTTCACACGGATTCGAACTGGTGGGCCCCGTGGGATTCACGTTGCTGTCGGACTCGGTGTACTCGTCCGATTCAGTGGTTATGAAGCACCCGGCGGCGGGCATGACGGCACCGCCAAGGAGTCCAATGAGCATCAACGTCAGCTTCGAATCACGCATGTTGTTTTCCAGACTAGGTTCGTCGTCTCGGGTTCTCAAGAAGGATGGGACTTTTTCCCGGAGTGTGCTTGCGGCCAAAGCGGACCTCGACCTGCTGGCGTCCTATCCGTTCGACGCGCGAGTGGGTTGCACCAAGCCAACAAAGTCTAGACGGATGAGCACGCACCGCAACCCGTCGCGTGACGCGCTGTGCTGTGGCGCAACGCGTTCGAGAAAAAACGCCTAAGCAGGCTCAGCCTTGCAGCTACGTGGCTTTTGAGATTTTTCGCGTTTTCTTGGAAACATCCCGATCCCTGGCGTGTGTGAGGACGTGAAGTCGTGGTCAACAAGCTCGCGACCCGACTTCAGACCGCCCCAGAGGCGGTGGCACAAACACGCAAGCCCGGATCGCGAACGACCCGGGCTCTGCCGAATTTCCAAACCGGAAGGCGCTTGAGCGCGTCCCGCTACGTCTCGCCGAGGGGCGGGTCGCGAAGCGTCCAGCGCAGCCCGAACATCGTCCCCCAGATCCGCAGGCCCTCGGGGCCGTAGCCATACGGCGCATCGACATTCACCGCCGCGCTCGCGTCGAAATGAAGGCCGCAGGTCGTGATGCGCTCTGCCCGGCACAACGCGACGTCGATGAAGGGCTGCACGCTGGTCTGCAGTGCACCGAGGTTTTCTCGGCCGTTGTATGCCGCCGCCAGGGCACCGCCGATGCGCGCTCTCCAAACGTGAAATGCTGCCGCGCCGCGCACCTGACCGACAAACCCGGGATCGTTGAGGTCGCCGGCGGCCGAGAACAAGCCTCCGAGTGCGCCATCGACTCCAACATCGAAATGCCTCTGTTGCATCGACCAACCGATCGGAACGATCACGCCCATCGTTGCCGGAGACCATTCCCAGGCGTTCAGCCCACCTCGCGAAGCGCGGGCGAGGCGGTGCGCAGCCTGCACCTGCGGGCTGGGATCAAGCGTCGTCGGCAGGGAGAAGGCAAACCCGAGGTGACCGTGATGGCGCTCATCGAGTCCATCCCGAACCCAGCCAGCGCCAAAGACGAAGTTGCCAGGCCCCTGCGCACGGACCCGTCCATCCACGCGGTGTTGCGCGGTGAGAGAGGCGACGCCGAGTGAAAAACCGAGCTCAACCTCCGGGCGCGCCCGAACCCCGATCGCCATCCGGGGCGATACGACGACCGCGTCCTGCTCCGGCTGCTGCCCGGCGTACACCCCCGCCTCAAGCGCGCCCGTCATCACCGGCGGCCCGACCTCTTGGTCCGTCGGCAGCGCCTCCGGAAAGGCAGCCGCCGCAAGAAAACCCGCTGTCACTGTGCTCATCACGCTCATCGCCACCAACCCGCCCGGAAAAAAACGAAGCATCCTCAGTATCGTTGATGGCCTGCCGTGACGAAAGGCGGCGAACCAAACAAGTCCACGCGCTGGCGCGAGACGCCGCTTGGGGAGCACCCACCCCCACCGACACTTGCGCCGGGTCGCCACCGTCCGCCTGGCCGAAGGTCCGCTGGCAAGATGAAGACGGGCACCGATCGGTGTTTCGATCCGTGCCCCGCGCCCGACGCTTCGCTCAGGGCCGGCGCTCGTAGAGGCACACCGAGAAGGCGTGCGGGTGGCGATCGTCGGCGCTGTGGTCTTCGCGCTCGATCTCCTCCCACAACTCCGGGTCGAGCTCGTCGAACGTGACGTCGCCCGCAACCTCCGCGTGGACCCGAGTGAGATAGACGCGGTCGGCGATGGGCAGCGCCTCCCGATAGACAGCGCCGCCGCCGATCACGAAGGCCTCGTCATCACCCGCAGCGCGCGCCACCTCAAGGGCAGCGCCCAGGCTTGAGCAGACCGATGCCACGTCGCAGCGGAAGTTGGCGTCGCGCGTAAGGACGACGTGCGGCCGGCCCGGCAAGATCCCAGGCAGCGACGCGAAGGTCCGGCGCCCCATGATGATGTGGTGCCCCATCGTACGGCGCTTGAACTGAGCCAGGTCCGCTGGAAGACGCCACGGCAGATCTCCGTCCCGCCCGATGACCCCATTGCGGGCGCGACCGACGATCAGCGACACCTTCATACCGATACGGCCGCCTCGATGTGCGGGAGCGGATCGTAGCCCTCCAGCGCGAAGTCCTCGTAGACGAAGTCGAACAGCGAGGCGGGTGTGCGCTTGAGGTTCATGCGCGGGAGCGGGCGCGGTGTTCGGCTCAGCTGCTCTCGCGCCTGCTCGAGGTGATTCAAGTACAGGTGGGTGTCTCCGAAGGAGTGGACGAAGTCGCCCGGGCGCAGGCCGGTCACCTTGGCGATCATCATCGTCAGCAGGGCGTAGCTGGCGATGTTGAACGGGACCCCAAGGAACACGTCGGCGGAGCGCTGGTACAGCTGGCACGAGAGCCGGCCCTGCGCGACGAAGAACTGAAACAGGCAGTGGCACGGAGAGAGCGCCATATCGGCCAGCTCGCCGACGTTCCACGCGTTGACGATCATGCGCCGCGAGGTGGGGTTGTTCCGGATCTGATCGAGGACATCCGAAATCTGGTCGATGCTCTCGCCGCTGGGCGTTCCCCAGGCCCGCCACTGCTTGCCGTAGATGGGGCCTAGGTCTCCGTCTTCGCGAGCCCAGTCGTTCCAGATCCTCACCCCGTGTTCCTGCAGGTACGCGACGTTGGTGTCGCCGCGAAGGAACCAGAGCAGCTCGTGAATGATCGAGCGCAGGTGGAGCTTCTTCGTGGTCAGCAGAGGAAAGCCCTGCTCCAGATCGAACCGGAGCTGGCGCCCGAACACGCCGAGCGTTCCCGTGCCGGTTCGGTCGCTGCGCTCGACGCCGTTGTCGAGCACATCTCGGAGCAATTCGAGGTACGCGTCCACGGCCCGGACCCTACCGCGAAAGCGGGAGGCCGTCGGAGATCCGCTGCGCGAGCGCTTCGTGCTCGGGATACGGGACGACCGGCGGAGAGTTCGGGTCGGGCAGCGGGGGCGGCGGGAAGGCGGCCTTGAACGCGACCATTCGTTCCAGCGCGCGCTCGATGCTCGGATCGGGCAGCGCTTCGAGTCGAGACAGAGTCTCCTCGACAAGGTCCGCAGAGCGGCAGACCAGCAGCGCATCGACCCCCGCCTCAAGCGCCCCGGAGACGAACTGCTTCGGGCTGTAGTGATCGGCGATCGCCTTCATCTCAAGGTCGTCGGAGAACACCAGCCCCTCGAACCCGATCTCTTGACGAAGCAGATCCATCACGGGCGGGGAGAGCGTGGCGGGGCGCTTGGCGTCCAGCGCCTCGAACACCACGTGCGCGCTCATCATCGCGGCGACCTTGGCCTGCGCCGCGGCGAAAAACGGCTTGAGCTCGACTTGCCGCAACCGCTCGAGGTCGTGGGGGAGGCGTGGCAGCGCGAGGTGAGAGTCTTGATGCGTGTCACCGTGGCCGGGGAAGTGCTTGGCGCAGGCGGCGATCTTCAGCGCCTGCAGCCGCTCGATGAACGCGACCCCGTGGCTGGACACGCGCTGCGCGTTGCTGCCAAAGCTGCGGTCACCGATGACCGGGTTCGCGGGGTTGGTGTCCACATCCATCACCGGTGCGAAGTTCAAACCGATGCCGAGCTGGGTCAGCTCCAGCGCCATCGCGTCGGCGAACGCCCGCGTCAGCTCGAGGTCGTCGATGTCGCCGAGTTGACGCATCGGTGGCCACTGCGTCCACGGAGATCGAACCCGCTGCACGCGTCCGCCTTCCTGATCGATCGCGAGCGTGAGAGGAGCGCGCTCGGGCGCGAGCGCGCGCAGCGAAGAGACCAACCCCGCGACGTGTCTGGGATCTCCAAGGTTCCGAGTGAACAGGATCACACCGCCCACCCGGCCCTGCTCGATCAACTTCGCGAGCTGCGATGGGACCTTCTTTCCCTCGAATCCAGCGAACAGAAGCTGTCCAGGTTGCCAAGGGCTCGTCATGACGGCTGCAGGCTACGGCATGGGAGAGCGACTCGCAGAACGCACCGCACACCCCTGTGAGACGGCGTCCCAACGCGGTTGACGGGCGCGACAACGCGCTGATAGCGTGCAGCGCCTTTCATGCCTAGGTTCCGGAATTCGCGCCCTGTACCGGCGTTTCGAAGCATTCTACTGGCCACCTCCTTGGTGGTCGGGGCCCTTGGTGGGGTCGGAACAGCTGCGGCAGCTCAACCGGGCGTCGGAGGACCTGGCGGTCCGGGCGGACCCGGCGGTGCCCCTCCCGGAGGAGGCGGCCGTAAAGAGAAGAAGGAAGGACCCGCCGAGGAGGCGCCCAAGGACAAGGAAGCCTTGCGCCCGATCGAGCCGGTCCCTGCCACGCCTCGCCGACTTCGCCGACTCGAGCTGTTCGACATGAACGGCTACATGAGGATGCGGGGCGACTACTTCCACCGCCTCGGTCTCGGCCTGGTCGAGCCGGCAGCCCTCGAGGACGGAGACCGCCCGCAGCGGTTCTTCGATCCGCCCGCCGAGTCGCAAGAGACCGACGAGGACGGGAACCTCCTGAGCAACGATGCCAGCTGCCTCAACCGCCTCATCGAGAACGGAACCTCGGGTGCCCGCGCCGTGACCCGCTGCAACCGTCGCCAAGGATTCGCGAGCGCCAACATGCGCCTGCGCTTGGAGCCGTCGCTGCACATCACAGACACGGTGCATGTTCACACCCAGGTCGACATCCTCGACAACGTCGTTCTTGGCAGCACCCCCGACTCGCTGTCGGGCACCGACCCCTACGCGCCGATCGACCTCTATACACGCAGCCAAGATCCTCCCGCGTCGGGTGTCAACGGCACCAAGGACTCGGTCGTGGTCAAACGTGCCTGGGGCGACATCCGATTTGGCTTCGGACTGCAGGTCGAGTTTGGCCGCATGCCCTGGTCGTGGGGCATGGGCGTGGTCGCCAACGGCGGCAACGGCTACTCCAAGCTGGCCAAAGACGACATCATCCAGCAGCTCGACCGCGACCACGGAGACTCCGTCGACTCGGTCCGCCTCGGCTTCGACTTCGGCAAAGACCGCCGAAAAACCCACAAGCTTCGGCTGAGCTGGGATTGGGCCAACAGTGGTCCCACAACCGCGCAGCTGCTCGGGCCCGAGTACGGCGAGGGCGGGACCGTTGGCCAGGCGTTCTCGGTCGAGAAGTTCGACAACGTTTTCCAATGGGCCGCATCCATCGAGCGCCGCGACGAGCCCGAGATGCTCAAGCGCAAGCTGTCGCTGGGCAACCCGGTGCTCAACTACGGCCTCATCGGATGGCTTCGCTACCAGGACATCGACAACGCCTACGGCTCGGCCAGCGTCGAGGGCGTCTCCGACTTCCAAACCTACACCAACAGCCTCGTGCAACGGCGCGCGCTGATGGTCACCCCCGACGTCTGGATGCGGGTCAACTGGCGCACGCTCCGGGTCGAGCTCGAGGCCGCTGCCACCTACGGGCGGTTCAGCATTCGCGACTTCGACAGCGAGCTCGAGGACGGGCAGAACAGCCTCAACGCGCTCAACAGCGACGGCCTCAACGAGAAGACGATCCTCAACTTCGGCTACGCGCTCGAGTTCAAGTACGGCTTCTTCGACGACCGGTTCCACATCGGCTTCGACCAAGGCTTCGCGACCGGCGACAACGCTGCGCCGCTGGACAGCGATCCGGCCTCGCCGCTCAACCAAAACGACAACGCTCGGTTCAGCCAGTTCCGGTTCAACCCGGCCTACAACACCGACCTGCTGCTGTTCCGAGAGATCCTCGGCACGGTATCGAACGCGGCCTACTTCAAGCCGTGGGCGGCGTTCTACTTCTTTGACAACTTCAGCGCTCGGGTCGACATCGAGTACGCGCTGGCCGCCCAGCGTCAGTCCACGCTCGGCAACCGGTTCAGCTATGGGGTCGAGCTCGACGGCGCGGCCCGCTACCACGACGCGCGCGAGCCCATCTTCTTCCAGTTGCAGTACGGTGTGCTGTTCCCGCTGGGCGCGTTCAACCGGAACCTGGCCAACGGCGGTCGAGAAGACGCCCGCGCTGTGCAGACGCTGCAGGCGCAAATCGGCATCAAGTTCTAGCCGAGGTCGCCCGCCCCGGCGACGGGCCCCAACAAGTGCCGGCCGCCGCCGAAGCGGTGCCTGCGGAACCATGCTATCGGAGCGGTTGGCTTTTTTGCATGTTGGGACTATCGCGCAACACCTGGTTTCTCATCGGCGGGGCCTTGCTCGTCGTGGTGCTCTATCTCGGGTTCTCGGGCGACGACGACGCCCAAGACGACACAACGGCGCAGGGCACGAAGGGGAAGCGCAAGCACAAGTCCAAACGCGACAAGGGCTCCTCGGGCGAGTCGGGGGGCGTCGGCGTCGGAAAGATGTGCGCGAAACTCGAGTGCAGCGAAGCCCAGCTCACCTCCTTCAAAGACATGGTGAAGGAGCACCGCAAGAACACCAGCAGCCAACGGCGAGGACTCGCAGAGGCCTACGCACGGATCGCTGCCGAGCTCGCCGAAGAGACCATCGACAACGTTGCCCTCGACGACGCCTTTGAGGATGCAGCAGGCCACCGCGCCGAAATCGAGAACGGCGCGCGCGGTGTCCTCGAGGCGATGCACGCGAAGCTCTCCGGCACCCAACGCGAGGGCCTTGCGAAGATGGTCGCGCGACACGGCCCCTCGATGCTGCTGTCCCGCCCCTCGACCGGAACCAAAGCGCCGAAGAAGGGCAAGCCCGCCAAGAAGGGCACTCGCAAGAAAGGCATGACGCTGCGAAGCCGTTCGGTGCCATCCGCGGCGCTGGGCGGGTCGGCCCAACCTGCAACGGCTGACCCCGCCGCGCTCTCGCGCCCCTCCAAGGCTGGCATCGCGCGAACGCCCAATCCGGTGGAGACCGGCGGTGCACAGCCTGAGGACGCCGACGACGCGGAACCGTCCGACACGCTCGCTGCGGAGTAGACGCTCGCGAGGTCCGAAGCGCGGCTCAACGCGGACGCTGTCCATCGCGGTCATCTGTCCGCGAGCATGGGTGCGCGTAGCTTGGCCTCGGAGGGACTGCTAGGGTCTCGCGATGGCGAAGTCCCGGTCGCAGTGGATCTGCTCGGAGTGTCAAAACACGCAGTCAGGGTGGTCGGAAAGTGCCCGTCGTGCGGGTCTTGGAACACGATTGAGGAAGTGACCGAGGCTCCCGAAGCCTCACCGGGCCGCGTCGTGCTCTCCAGTGGAACGACTGCGAGTGCGGTCGCCCTGAGCGATGTGGGTGAGGAGCAGCCCCGCATCATGACCGGAATGCAGGAGGTCGACCGGGTGCTCGGCGGAGGCTTGATCCCCGGCTCCGTCGTCCTGCTGGGTGGCGCGCCGGGCATCGGCAAGTCCACCCTGCTGCTCCAGGTGGCCGCGCGCCTCGCAGGCACAAAGCGCTCGGTGCTCTACGCCAGCGGCGAGGAGTCGCTGCAGCAGATCGCCGGCCGAGCCCGACGCCTGGGCGCGGACGGCAAGCGGCTGCTTCTGCTCGCCGAGACGCGAACCGAGACCATCCTCAGTACAGCCCGCGAGCTCTCCTTGGCCGGCGAGCTGGAGCTCCTGGTGGTGGACTCGGTGCAAACCGTCTACAGCAGCGAGAACGATGGCCTCCCCGGCAACACCGGCCAGGTCCGCGCTGTCTCTACCCAGCTGATCAGCTTCGCCAAGCAGCACGACGTCCCGGTCGTGATCGTTGGCCACATCACCAAGGACGGTCAGCTTGCCGGTCCGCGCTTGCTTGAGCACATGGTCGACACCGTGCTGAACTTTGAAGGCGACGACGACCGCGCGACGCGTTTGCTTCGGGCCTCGAAGAACCGCTTCGGCAGCACCCTTGAGCTCGGCGTGTTCGAGATGACCGGCGAGGGTCTTCGCGAGATTCACAACCCCTCCGAGGCGTTCCTAGCCCAGCGCCCGATCGACGCGCCGGGCTCGTGCATCACCGTCTCCATGCAGGGTGCTCGTCCACTGCTGCTCGAGGTCCAGGCCCTGCTCGCGAGCTCTCCCGGCGGCTCGCCGCGCCGAAACAGCGTTGGCGTCGACCCTTCGCGTTTGGCCATGATGCTGGCCGTCCTCGACCGGCATGGCGGCCAGTTCGTCCTGGATCAGGATGTTTTCGTGAACGTGACCGGCGGCGTCCGGTTGTTCGAGCCCGCGGCCGACCTCGCCGTGATGCTGGCCATCGCTTCGAGCCACCGCCGTATCGCCCTGCCCGGTGACATGGTCGCGGTCGGCGAGATCGGGCTCACCGGCGAGCTTCGGCATGCCGCCCGCATCGAGAACCGGCTGGTCGAAGCCGCCCGGCTCGGCTTCAAGCGCGCGCTGATTGCCCCGAGCAGCTCGGGAGGTCCGCCCAAGGCTCCCAAGGGCCTGAAGGTTCGCGCACCCAAGACCGTGCAAGAAGCCCTCAAGCTCGCGCTCGAGAGCTGAATGCTCCCCCAACCAACGAACCACGCCCCAGGACGAGCGCCGGACCGAGTCGGTTGCGGGCGGGCCCTGGGGCGAGGGGCGTGGACGCGATGCGATGCGCGATCAGTTCCGAGCCCGAAGTCTGCCGCCGCGGCTCTTGACCTCTTTGACCGGCTTCTCCACCGGCGTCGGCGCGGAGGCCTCTTCGGCGCCAGCTTCGGCGACGTTCTTGGGCTTGAGGCCTTTCTTCTCCAAGACATCGGCCTCGATGCGCTTCGCAATCTCGGGCTGCTCCTTGAGGAACACCTTGGCGTTTTCGCGGCCCTGGCCGATGCGCTCACCCTTGTAAGAAAGCCACGCGCCCGCCTTGTCGATGATGTTCTCTTCGACGCCGAGGTCGATGAGCATGCCCTCACGGCTGACGCCCTCACCATACGTGATGTCAAACTCGACCTCGCGGAACGGAGGCGCGAGCTTGTTCTTCACCACTTTGACGCGGGTTCGGTTGCCGACCACTGCTTCGGCGGTCTTGATCGCACCGATGCGGCGAATATCCAAGCGCATCGAGGCGTAGAACTTGAGCGCGTTGCCGCCCGTGGTGGTCTCGGGGCTTCCGAACATGACGCCGATCTTCATCCGGAGCTGGTTGATGAAGATGACGATGGTGCGGCTGCGGTTGATCGAGCCCGTGAGTTTTCGAAGCGCTTGGCTCATGAGCCGCGCTTGAAGACCGACGTGGCTGTCGCCCATGTCCCCCTCAAGCTCGGCCTTGGGCGTGAGCGCAGCGACCGAGTCGACCACGATGATGTCGACCGCACCCGAGCGCACCAGCATGTCGCAGATCTCAAGCGCTTGCTCTCCGTAGTCCGGCTGCGAGACGAGCAGGTCGTCGGTGCCCACGCCGATCTTGCGGGCGTACCCGACGTCGAGCGCATGCTCGGCATCGATGAACGCACACACCCCTCCGAGCTTCTGCGCTTCTGCGATGGCGTGCAGGGCCATCGTGGTCTTGCCCGAAGATTCTGGGCCGTAGATCTCGATGATCCGGCCGCGCGGAAAGCCCCCCACCCCGGTCGCGATGTCGAGGGCCAGGCAGCCCGTGGGCACCACCTTGACCTCGCCCATCGGGCTCTCGCTGTTGTTGAGCCGCATGATCGACCCCTTGCCAAACTGCTTCTCGATGGTAGCCAGCGCCAAGTCGATGGCGGAATCGCGCTGCACTTTGGGATCTTTAGGGTCGGTCTTGTTGGTCATGACAGGGGCTCCTGAGGGTTAGGACTGGAAAGAACGGATGCGAGGCCGCGTGCACAGAGGAGATCCCAAACGAGCTTGAGGGCCCATTGTTGGGAGCAGTGGCGAACATTGCCACGATTGCCGCGGAGTTTGAGCTTCTTGTGGAGGTGGGCTTTGCCGTCGAAAACGTCGATATGAACCGTTCCCACCGGCTTTTCTGCGGTGCCGCCACCGGGTCCAGCGATTCCAGTGATCGACACGCAGAGATCGGATCCGCTCGCCTTGCGCGCGCCTTCAGCCATCGCTCGCGCGACCGGCTCACTGACTGCGCCGTGAGTCTCCAGCAGCGCGGGCGCCACCCCAAGCAGACCCACCTTGACCGCATTGGCGTACGCAATGATGCCGCCGTCGAACACCGCGGATGCGCCCGGAACCGCCGTGATCGCGGCGCCCAAGCCCCCGGCGGAACACGACTCCGCCGTCGAAATACGCAGGCCGGAAAGGCGCAGTGCATCCACGACTCGGGCGGCAAGCGTCGCATCTCCGATACCGTAGACCGCCGGCTCCATCGCCTCGAGAATGGAGGCGTCGAGGTCTCGCAAGGCGGCCCGAACGTCGAGTTCGTTTGAACCCGGAACCGGCTCGGCCTCAAGGACGACCAGCACCTGAGGCGAGGTTGCCCGGTAGTGCACGAAGAGCGATTCGAGACCCGGTCGCAGCCGAGCCCGAGCGACGATGGGCTCGATGGAATGGGCGAGCGACGACTCGCCACGGCCGAGCGCTCGGTAGATCCGGCGCGGCGTCGGGACGAGCTGAAACCGTTGGGCGACAGCGGGCCCAACCTCGGTGTCGAACATGCGACGCATCTCGCGGGGAACCCCAGGCATCACGTAGACCGGGCAGCCTCCGACCGGAACCATGAACCCTTCCGCCGTGCCGATCGGGTTGGGCACGATCGTGGCGGTGGCCGGGAAGTCGGCCTGCTTGAGGTTCATCGCTGGCATTTCGTAGCCCATCGCCGCGAACTTGGCCTCCAGCCTGAGCACCGCGGCGGCATCTCGCCGCAGCTCGACCCCGGCCGCATGCGCCGCGGCTTCGGCCGTGCGGTCGTCCGAGGTTGGGCCGAGCCCCCCGCTGACAAAACAAACATCCGCGTCCGCGCCGCACTGCCGGATCGCTGCGCTGATCTCCTCGATGCGATCGCGCACGGTGATGACCCTCTCGAGCGTGATCCCGAGCTCACGGCAGCGAGCCCCGAGCTCGGAGGCGTTGGTGTTCACCGTGTCGCCGCTGAGCAGCTCGTCCCCAACCGCAACCAGACGCCCAACGCAAGCCCGCCTGGAGACAGATGAAGTCCGAGATTCAGATTCGTTCACGGGAGCCACGTTGCGGGGCCGCTGACTCTGACGAAACACTGAACAGAAGTCAAGCCTTCGTTTCTCCAGGGGAATCTTCGCGCCTTCCTAAGGCTTCGACCCGCTGTCCGCTCTTGGTTCCCCATCGCCGGTCCGCTACGATGCTTCCGAGGTGCGAATCCGATACGCGGCCAAGACCGACGTCGGCATGAAGAGGACTCACAACGAGGACTACTTCGCGTTGATCGAGGATGAGCAGCTCTTCATGGTCGCCGACGGCATGGGCGGCCACGCGTCGGGCGAAGTGGCGAGCAAACTCGCCGCCGAAGTCATGGGCGAGTTCTATCGCCACAGTAAGGATCAAGACGCGACGTGGCCGTACCGCTACGACCACAACTTGTCCTATGTGGAGAACCGACTCGTCGCTTCGATCCGTTTGGCGAACGCGAAGATCCACGAGAGCGCGGCCAAGAACCCGCAGCTGCGTGGGATGGGCACCACGTTGGTGTCGTTCATCATCAAGGGCAACTCCGCCTTCGTCGCCCACGTCGGCGACTCGCGGGTCTATCGGTGTCGCGACGGCATCATCCACCTGCTGACGCGCGACCACTCGCTGCTCGAGGACTACAAAGAAGCACGCCCGGACATGACGGAGGAGGAGGCCCGAAACTTCCCCCACAAGAACGTCATCACCCGCGCGTTGGGCATGCGTGACAACGTCGTCGTCGACATCGCGCGTGTCGACCTCGAAGACGGGGATCGTTTCGTGCTGTGCAGCGACGGCTTGTCCGGAATGCTCAGCGATGAGCAGATCCACGACATCACCAAGCGCAACCAAGATCTCGAGGCCGCGGTCGGCGAGCTGATCGATCGCGCGAACGAGGCCGGCGGCACGGACAACATCACCGCGATGGTGGTGGAGTGCCACTTCTAGCCCGACCTCCGAGGATGCAGGGTTCTGGCCGACGGCTGAGCTCTGGGCTCCTGTGCGGACTCCTCTGGGGCCTGGGGTCTGGCTGCTTCTCAGAGCCCGCAGAGGGAACTGGCGGATCCACGCAGAGCGCGGCGGACACCGGAGGCGACCCCTCCGGGGAAACGACCGACCCCGACAGCACCGCGGGCCCCTCCGGCGGCGGATGCATGGGCTGCCTCGACGCGGCGGGAGGATGTCTTGCAGGAGATCTCGATGCGGCGTGTGGCGTGCTCGCAGCCGCCTGTGTTTCGTGCGACGCCGAGTCCTTCTGCGACGAGGGCCAGTGCGTTGCGCTTCCGCTGTGCAACGCACAGAACTGCGAGGGCTGCTGCGACGGGGACAACTGTCTGCCCGGCACCGCGTCCTCCGCCTGTGGAGACAACGCCCTGCAATGCTCGGTCTGCAACCCCGAAAGCACATGCAACGAGGGGTCCTGCGAGCTCCCGTGCGAAACCACCTGCACAGGTTGCTGCGATGCCTCCGGCGATTGCTTTGAGCTCGACGTGACGACCACCGAGGTCTGGGGCGCCAACGGTGAGACGTGTCAGGGCTGCGCGCCTGAGTTTGCCTGCTCGAAGGGCGCTTGCATTTCGACGGCCTGCCAGTCGAACTGCGATGGCTGCTGCGATGGAGCGAGGTGCCAACCCGGGGACTCGGACGCCGCGTGCGGCGGGGCAGGACTCTCTTGTCAGGCCTGCCCCGCAGGAACGAGTTGCGCCGCGGATGCCTGCGTCGCAGACGCGGATGCGCTGTGGCAGGTGCACGTCTACTCCGCGACGACCGCACTCACCGATGCGAACGGCATCTTCTGGGACAACGGCAGCCTCCCCGATCCGTATGTCGAAGTGACGGTCGCCGGCATGCTCGACTCGACCGACGTGGCGAACAACTCGGCAACCCCGTTGTGGGGGGAGATTCTCTTCGACAGCCTTCCAACCGCAGACTTCGCCGAGGGAATGCTCATCGAGCTGTGGGACTCGGACTTAACCTTCGACGAAAGCATGGGGGAGTGCCCATTCTCTGTGCCACCCGATCAATTCGGGGTGCCGCTCACCGCCGAGTGCACCGACGACGAAGCGAACCTCTTGTGGACGCTACAGCTTTCGATCGAGGCGACGGAGTAACCCGCCCGCGCTCGGACTCAGGGGATTAGCTCCGGAAGCGAACGTGGAAGTGGTTGTGGTGCCCCTTCCAGTGGCGGATCAGCCCATGGGTCCGACGCTTGCCGCGGGGGTACTGGAACAGCTCGTCGAGCGTGTCTTCGCTGTAGCCGCGCTTCGCCGCGTACTTGTACAGCTTCTCCTGGATCCGGTAGTCCATGAAGATGTACGTGACCTCGCCAGAGTCGACGAAGGTTTTGATGAGCGTCCACGTGCGCGCGACATCCAGGTTGCCGTCGGTGGCGGAGTGGAAGCGCTGCTCGTGGGCGTACTTGCCCTCGAGCACGTAGCCGATATCAACATCGCGGCCGTGCTGGTGAGACAGGTGCGGCCGAAACTTGCCGCCACCGCGCTTGCTGATGTCGCCGATGTGGACCTTGGGTCCGCCGGGTAACTTGCGCTTGTAGCTGGCGACCGCGGACTGGATCACGCGAACCGTATTGCCGGTGCCCCACGCACCACCTTCCCATTTGACGACGTAGTGCCGACCCGGTGGGAGCTGGACGCCGGCCTTGAGCTCACCACGGTCGCGATCGATGCGGGCGAATCCCTCGACCACGCCGCCATCGGCCCAGACGGTGAGCGCCTGCCCCTCGGACAGTGCGTTGGCGTTCTTGAGCTTGCCCTGTTGGTAACGTTCGAGCTCGCTGGGTGTGAGCCCGTAGCGCTCCGCGATCGAACCCAGGGTGTCACCGGACTGGACGGTGTAGGTGATCTTGGTGCGCTCGTGCGGGGTGATGATGGGGCAGACGCGAATGCTCTGGCCCACGCTGAGCATGTCTGGATTCTTCCGCAGCCTCGCGTTGAGCTTGGTGAGGTCACGCTTTCGGACGCCGTAGCGACCCGCGATCTGTCCGAGATGCTCGCCGGGGACAACCGTGTGGGTGTGCACCGGGGTGATGAACTCGCACTCCTTCGCCTTCTTCGCGGAGCCGACGCTCTCGCTGCCGACGCAGACGTCGATCTCTTGGCCCACCCTGAGCTTGTTGGGGTCATCGCGGAGCGCCCTGTTGTGGCGAGTGATCGCGCGTTCTTCGACACCGTAGCTCTGCGCAATCCGGCTCAGCGTGTCGCCCGACGCCACCTCATGCTTCGCGATGTGGCCGCCGCCTTCGCACGAACGACCCCGCTCCGGCTTGCTGCTCGACTTGGACTTCGACTTGGACTTCGACTTCGACTTCGGTTCGTCGTCATCGGGCGAGGCCGCACAGACATCGAGCACCTGCCCGACCCGAAGCAGATCGGGGTTCTTTTTGAGCGCGGGGTTGCTCGAGATGAGCTCCGCCTCACTGACCCCGTGCTTGGCCGCAATTCCGCTGAGGGTGTCCCCTGAAGCGACTTCGACGTCGCAAGTCTTCCCAGACTTGGATTTTCCCTTGCTCGCCGCCGCTTCGGGAGCCCACGCGTAGACCGTGAACCCGAGCAGACCTATCGCCGCGCTGCGCAGACGCATCGGGGGCAGGGATGGCACGGACGCCGGGGATCCAGCAAGGGGGGGCGCGGATCGGCCTAGAGAGCCCGAAAGACGGGCATGCATCCAACAACCCAAGATCGACACTGCGGACCCGCAGAAACGACGACTAGGGCAATCAGCGGGTCTCAGCCCGAAGCAGCGCCACGAGGCCCCGTGCTCAGGCCAGGGCCCGCGCTCAGTTGAGCATGACGTGGGCCGTGAACCAGACCGATGCGAGCAGCGCCTTGACCGACTCGTGCCGCTGCTGTGGATCGGGATCGAGGCCGCGCAGCAGGATGTTCCGCATCCAACCGGGGACTCGTGCGCGCGCTGGAATCGGCCGGATGTTGCCGGAGACGACGTTGTTCGCGATCTCGGAGGCGGTCTTTCCCGCAAACGGCCGCTCGCCGTACAAGCCCTCGTAGAGCGAGACACAAAACGAGAACTGGTCGCTGCGAGCGTCCGCGTCGCGGCCGAGGAACTGCTCCGCCGCCATGTAGGCTGGGGTGCCAACGAAGTGTCCGGTCGAGGTCACACTGCCCTCGACCGTCACCGGGTCGTCACCGTCGACCGTCACCGTCATCGCATCGCCGGCGGTGCTCTCGACGTCGCCAAGCAGACCGCCATCGCGAAGCGATGAGATCGTCACGGACACGTCGCCGGCACCGTTGGTTGTGGTCGTGACCGACGAGGTGGTCAGGATATCCTCAAGACGACCGGCGCCGCTGTCACTGGGCCCGGCGCCGCTGTCACTGGGCCCGGCGCCGCTGTCACTGGGCCCGGCGCCGCTGTCACTGGGCGTAGTCGAGAGCACGTCTGCGGTCGGAGACAGCGGTCGACTGCGCACCGGACCATCGTGGGCGAGCCCGAAGTCGACCACCCGCGCCCTCCGGTCACCGACCAGCACGTTGGATGGCTTGAAGTCGCGGTGGATCAGACCGGCGTCGTGGGCCGCAGCCAACCCGCGCCCGGCCCCGAAAAACATCGAGACCACCTCTCGCCAGGTGCGGGCGTCCTGCCGGATCCACAGCGCCAGCGAAGGGCCGTCGACCAGCTCCATCGCGATGTAGACCCCGTCCGCGGACTCACCCACGTCGTAGATGGTGACCACATGGGGATGGGCGAGTTGAGCTGTGATCTGCGCTTCCCGGCGAAGCCGCGCGCTGCCCTGTTCGACGTTGCCGCGAAACTGGCCGGATCGGATGAGTTTGACCGCGACGTCGCGTTGGAGCTCGGGATCAAACCCCGCGTAGACCACGCCCATGCCGCCCTCTCCGATTTGGCGGGTGATGCGATAGCGCCCGATAGCGCCCGGCAGCGGCGTCGTTTCGGCCTGGCCCATACGGCGCCCAGGGTAGCACCACCGGCGCTTCGCGGCACCGCAACCTCCACGCCGCGGGGGCGCTTGTCCGGCAGCGCCCAGAGGACGACACTCCCGGGGATGGCCAAAGCCCCCCGCTCCCTGGTTCTCGGGACCGCCGGGCACATCGACCACGGTAAGACGACGCTGGTTCGTGCCCTTACCGGCACCGACACCGACCGACTCCCAGAGGAGAAGCGCCGCGGCATCACGATCGAGCTTGGCTTCGCTCCGTGGGCGATCAAGAGCGGGCTTGAGGCCTCGATCGTGGACGTCCCGGGTCACGAGAACTTCGTACGAACGATGGTCGCCGGGGCCGGTGGCATCGACGCGGTCATCCTCGTGGTCTCGGCCGAGGACGGGGTCATGCCGCAGACCCGAGAGCACATCAACGTGTGCCGACTGCTCGGGGTCAAACATGGCGTCGTTGCGTTGAGCAAGGTCGACCGCCTCGAGGGGGACGAAGAGGCGATCGAGCTGGCCGCGGACGACGTCCGGGAAGCACTCGCTGGGACGATCTTCGAGACCGCCCCCATCATCCCGTGCAGCTCGCACACCAAGGAGGGCTTGGACACGCTGAAGGCGGCGGTGGTGAAGCTGATCGAACAGATCCCGCGCCGAGGGACCAAGGGCGACCCCATCTTGCCGTTGGACCGGGTGTTCTCCATTCGCGGGCACGGCACCGTCGTCACCGGGACCCTGCAGCGGGGCGTGGTCGACGTCGGCAAGGAGACACCCCTGCGCCTCGAGCCGGTCGGCGAAGGACGAGAGCCGCAGCAGCTGCGGACCCGTGCCGCTCAGGTCCGCGGCGACGCTCAAGACAGGATCGGGGCCGGCTCTCGCATCGCGCTCAACCTGGGCGGCGTCGATACGAAGGACCTGTCTCGTGGGGACGTGCTCACCTCGGGCGATGCGGTCTCCCGACAGACGGTGTTTCACGCGTGGTTGCAGCACCTGCCCACCCACGGCGCTCCGTGGAAGTCGGGCAGCGCGCTGCAGATCTGCGTCGGGACTGCGTACACCAACGGACGCCTCGATCCTCTATACGCGCAACCCCGCGAAGGCGAGGCCGCGGGTGCCTCCGACGAAGACGTCACCATCGAGAGCGGCCGGGAAGGCTTGGTCCGTCTACGGCTCGAGTCGCCACTGCCCCTGTGGCGAGGCGCGCGAGTCGTGGTTCGGGCCTTCTCTGACCCCTCCGAGAACTTTCAAGGCCGTACGATCGGCGGCGGTGTCGTGTTGGACCCCGAGCCTTCGATCGGCCGTGGGCAGCGCTCGCGCTGGATCGCATTGGGCCGCGCGTTGCATGGCGACGACCCGCAGGCGCAGCTCTGCGCCCTCGTGCAGGACGCGGGCCTGCTGGGCATCGATGAGACCACCCTGGCCCGCCGCACCGGAATCGACGATGTCCGCACGAGTATCGACCCGCTGCTCAAGGGCAAGCAGCCGTATGCAGCGCGGGTCGGCAAGCATCGTTACGTCGAGGATGCGGCGATTCGGACCCTGATCGACCGGGCAATCTCCACGGTCGACAAGTTTCACGGCGCCCAGCCCCTGAAGACCGGCATGCCGCGGCCGGCCCTCGAGGCCGCGCTGGGCAATCGCGTCGGGAGCGATGTGGCCGCCGCAGCGATCGATCGGGCGGTCGAACGCGGCGCCCTGCGAGGCGTGGACGAGGCCGGGACTCTGGCACGACCGGGCAAGGGACTGGCGGCCGGAGGCGAGTTGCCACCGCGGATGAAGACCGTCCTGGATCTCTACGAAACCGCACAGAACAAGCCGCCCACCCTCAAGGAGGTCGCCGAGTCGCTGGAGATGGATGCGCCCGAGGTCTTGGAGCTGGTCAGCGGGCTTCAAAGCACCGGCCGGCTCATTCGTGTCACCTCGGAGCTTTCGTTCAGCAAGCAGAGCCACGAAAGCCTCCTGGCAGGGGTCCGAGAGCACCTTGCCTCCTCGGGCACGATCGATGTGCAAGCCCTCAAGGCGATGACCGGACTGAGCCGCAAGTTTGCCGTGCCCTTGATGGAACACTTTGACCAGCTCCAGATCACCGTCCGCCGCGGCAACGACCGCATCCCCGGACCACGCGCCTGAGCCCCCGGGCTCAAGAGTTCGCGACATCGCCTTTGTCGCCGCCGCGGCTCACGGCCGCGCGTCGCTGCGCTCGGCTGTGTCTTGCTGGTAGAAGCCCCGAAGGACCTCGTACAGCTCGGAGTGTCTGCGCCGCATCGTCTTGCCCTGCTCAAAGAACTGCTCGGTCGCGACGGCGAAGAACTCGGCCGGGTTCGTTCCCGCGTACGCGTTCAAGAACGTCTTGCGCTTTCGGTCTAGCCCTTCGTGCAGGACCTCCCACTCCCGCTGAAAGACCGTGATCCACTGCTCGTAGACATCCCGGTCGTGGATGCAGGGCACGCCATCGGCCCCACCCGAGAGCATGTCGAGCTTGTGGGCGAACTCGTGAAACACGACGTTGTGACCGTCGCCTGCGTCCTTGCCCCCTCTCAACACGGCGTCCCAAACCAGGATCAGCGGTCCGTTCTTAAACGCCTGACCGAGCACGGGCATCCCGTGGTCTGCAATGTCCGTGGACACCTCGAACATTCCGGGCTGACGAGGCGGCGTCCGGACGGCTGAGGGATAAACGAGAATCGACTCCACGCTCCGGTACAGGTCGTGCGGGAGCTCAAGCACCAGGAGACAGGCTTGGCCGGCGATCGTGACCCGGACCTCGTCGTCCATCTCGAGTCCACCCAAACCCTCCCAGTTCTTCTCGGCCACGAACACCTGGACGAGCTGCTTGAGATTCGCCTGTTCTTCCGGACTCAGCGACCGCCACACGGCCATGTTTTTCTGCAGGATCGCTGTCCACCGCTCATCGAAGGGGTTGGCCAGGATCCTGTCGCGACGACGCTGACGGAGCCAGTCGAAGAGCACCCGTGGACTGTACCGTCGTTGCGCGCTCAAGCGATACGAACTAGGAGAAGTGAGCGAGGTCATCCACCCACGGACGCCAGGCCCGTGCGCCGCACCCCCAAGCATGGCCTCCGAGGGCGTCAAGTTCTCGTTCGGGCGGCCGCGGAGGTCCCGGAACCAAGCGGCATCACCGGCAGTTGGCGCTGACGACATCTCTCCAGGTGAGCCCGTTCTCCTGCCCGTACTCCACGCCATCGAACCAGGGTTCACACGTTCGGAATCGGTGACCCCCCAGCTCGCCGAGCCACTGCTGTCGGCGTCGAAGCCCAGCTCGAAGTGCAGGTGCGGGTGGCCGTTGGAAGTGGGACCCGTGGCACCGACGGCGCCGATCACCTGTCCGCGCTCCACGGTATCTCCGATCTCGACCGCACGCGACTGGAGGTGCACTGAGGTCGTGAACCAGCCTTCGCCGTGATCGATCTGAATCAGGTTGCCGGCGTTCTGGTGGAACTCGGACCGGTTGACGATGCCGGGAGCCGTGGCCAAGAGCGTGGCGCCATCGGTGCCGACCTGGTCCGGCTCGCGCACCATGTCCAGCGCTGGGGCGTGTGCCCAGCTATCCAGGCGCCAGCCTTGCCCGCACTCGAACGGAAGCTGGAACCCCTGAGGAAGCGGATCCTCCAGCGGCGGCACGTCCGGCCTGAGCGTTGGACCCTCGGAGCTCCCGGTCTCGGCCTCCGATCCACCCCCGGGTCCAGTTCCGGTCTGGACGCCGCCGCTGCCACCCGTGGCGTCCGTGGTGCCCTCCCCGGTGCTCTGGGGCGGGTCGAGTTCGCCGGTGGTCCCCGTCGTGGTCTGGACCCCGGACGTGCTCGATTGTGCGCCCGCGGTTGGCATCCAGCCTTCCGGGCCGTCCTCTTCCTCCACGCACGCGCCTGCCGCAAGCAGCAGTCCGAGCAGCCACCGACCCGCCGCCTCCGCCCCATCTCCCATTCCCGTGCTTTTGTTTCTCAATGTTCTACCCTTTGGCGCCCCGGAGGCGCCGACCCAGGTGGAAGGTGGGGAAGCGGGCTTCTGAGTTTAAAGAACGGGTGACTTTTTGAGGCAGTGAGAGTTCTGTGAGCCCGCTTGGGTTCAGAACATCCGCGAATCCTCGGAGTCGGACGTCGACGTATGGTCGCGCCGGCGGTCGTCCAAAGTGGAAGGTCTCGGCGAATGCGCTCTCTCCGACGAGCCCGATCCGCGCTGCCCGGCTGTGGAGCCCAGCTGTCCCGCGCCGCCCAACGAGGAAGGGATCTGGGGCGGCTGCCAAGCGCGGGTGTGCGACGGCACGCGCGCGAAGCTGACCTGCGTCGCCGGCTACGTCATCGACGAGGAGGTGTGCGGCACCTACGAGTTGTGCAAGGAAGCGCCCTCCGTGACCTCTTGCGCTCCGCCGCCCGACCCGCGCTGCCCCGACGAAGGAACCAGACTGCGGTGCGACGGCAACCTGTTGGTCACTTGCGGCGGCGGCTTGTCGGAGGAGGAAGACGCCCTGCGAGCCCCCGCCCGCGGAGCCCATGCTTCCACGCGAACAGGGTAGGAGGACGTGTCAACTATCAAGAGACACGTTCCCGAGTCGCTTGCCATTGAGGATCGCACCCGCAACGTCTTCAAGAGTCACCAGCACTGGTTCGTCTCGGAAGCCGCGGCGGAGGACACCGATCGTGGCGAGAGGCCCGTCAGGAAGACACCACCATCCCCCAACCGCCGCGACGAAGATCGATGTCCATCGTGCACGCGCCGCGCTGGCGGTTCCGCGGAGGACGGGGCGGCCCGGGGAGCGAAGCTGAATCACGACGGCAGAGCTGATCAGCGGGTAGCAGGCCAAGACCGTACCCCGGCCGACCTTCTGCCCTTCCAGATTCGCCGTACCGCTCTCGATCTCGTCCCAATGGTCGAGGACCCACTCTTGAAAGCGAATGTGTTTCCATTGCTCGATCAGGGTCGGACCGGCGGGGACAACGGCCACAAGCACCATTGCGATAAGGACTCCGCTCGCCCAGGGGAATCGTCCGAAGTGGTGGAAGATGATGAGAAACGTCGCAGTAGTCAGAAAAGATCTCGGCCGCGTCGTGCTGGCCTCGCGTGGAGGCAAACAGATAGCCGAGGATCTCCGGCCCGTACCCCGTGATTGCCGCGGTGGTGGCAGCCGCGAATTCTCCGGCGGCGCACCCGGCCGCGATCACGCGCTCAAGCTCCTCGCGCTCCTGAACCTCCACGCCGATACCTCTACCGTAGTTCTCGATGCTGTGTCATGGCCGTTCGTTGGCGTCACCTCTAGAAGCCCCCGGGCTCAACGCCGCTTCAATCGAACGCGGACGCCGTCCTTCGGACGCAGCGTCACGGACGTGAGCAGCTCGAGTTCGAAACCCGGCTCGGGTGAGACCTCGAGCTGCTGAAGGATCGTGGCCAAGCCGAGCACCCCTTCGAGCTGCGCGTAGTGGTTGCCCACGCAGGTCCGCGCGCCCCCGCCAAAGGGGAGGTACGCATACTTCGGGAGCCGCTCGGCGAGCCCGTCCAGCCAACGCTGCGGGGCGAAGGTCTCGGGGTCGTCGTACCAGCGGGGGTCTCGGTGAATGACCCAGACCGGCGTGAGCACCTGGGCGCGCCTGGGGATCACCCACCCCGCGATCTCGACGTCCTCAAGCGCCTCTCGGCCAAACATGTAGACCGGCGGATAGACGCGCATCGATTCCTTGAGCACCGCGTCGATGAACGGGAGCTTCGCGACATCCGCCATTGTTGCCGAGCGCGACCCCAGCACGGTGTCGACCTCGGCCCGCGCGCGCGCCTGAGCCTCGGGATGCTGGGCGAGCAGCAGGAGGGCGAACGACAGCGACAGTGCGGTCGTCTCGTGGCCAGCGAGAAAGATCGTCGCGACCTCGTCGCGGACCTGCTCGTCGGTCATCCCCTTGCCGTCTTCATCGCGCGCGGCGAGCAGACGGCCCAACAGGTCGTCGCCGTAGCCGCCCTCTCGCTGCCGACGCTGGCCGATGATCCCGTAGAAGATCGCGTTGAGGGTCTCGTTGGCCCGGTCCAGCTCCGCGAGCGTCGATCGCTTCGCGACACGAGGCAGCAGGCGACGCCAGGTGAGGTGCGCCCGATGAAAGCCGTGCATCATCACGTCGACCAACGGACCCACCGCGGTGATGTCGGGCACCTCGGCGTCGCCGAAGGCCGTCTGCAACACGATGTCCAGGGTCATCTCCATCATGTCGACATGGACGTTTCGTGGGCCGTCCCCCATCGACTTCAGCGCGTGCTGTGTGCAGGCCACCATCGTGCCGGCGAAGCGTTCGATATGGCGCCGCGTGAACGAGGGCGCCGCGATCTTTCGCTGTCGTTTCCAGAAACGGCCTTCGCTCGTCACCAGGCCTCGACCCAAGAACGAGGCCAGCTCGTGCGTGAGCGCGGCCTTCATGAACTTGGTGTGCTCGGTCAGCACGACCTTGGCCACGTCGTCCGGGTTGACCATGAGGAAGACGGTCTGTGGACCGATCTTCTGCGAGACGAGGTCGCCGTGTTTCTGGACGACCCGGTGGATCGCGGCGAGTTGGTCCCGCTCAAAGATCCGCGTGGTGCCGATCAGCGGCAGCTCCTTGGGCCCCGGAGGACGCTCTCCTGCGATGCCTCGACCCACAGGGCCACGCCTCGTTACGGGCAGCGTTGCATCACGAGCAGGGGGGCGGGCCTCCACCCCCTGAGCATGAAGCACCAACCTCGGGACTACAAACCGAGCCCCGCTCAGGCCCGCAACCCCCAGCCGCGGTGCGCGGTGACGATGCGATGCCAGACCCAGCTCTCGCCGTTTTGGTAGGCCCGAAACGGCCGGCTCATCGAGATGTCGACAAAACCGCCCTCCCGCAGGCATCGCCGCACGTGGTCAGGATCGTGGGCGTGCAGATCGCTGTCTGGGTCGAACGCACGGACCTCGGCGACGCGGGTCGGGGAAAACGTAAAGACGAGCGACCCGCCTTCCACCAGCCGCCGGCCGAGTCGATGCACGAGCGTCGGCAGGTCGACGACGTATTCCAAGAGGCCGCTCGCCATCGCACCCTCGAAGCGTTGACGTCCCGGGATCCGCGTGAGCGCGTCGCCGCGGTGACATGTGGCATACAGCGGGCACGTCACCTGAGCCAGCATCGCGGCGCTGACGTCGAGACCAACGAGCTCAAGACGAACGTTTCGGGCCGCGAGCGCTTCCCCGAGCAAGCCTGTTCCCGCGCCAAGGTCGAGCCAGCGACCGCGTGGTTTCAGCGCAGCGACAGCTTGGGCGACACGTCCCGGCGACTTGTAGCTGCACCCTTCCTCGAGATGCTCGTCGTAGTCGTTGGCGAACGCGTCGTACGTGGCCCGCGCGTCATCGCGAATCCGCCGCTGCAAGACCCGCCTGCTCGCGCCATCATGGTCCTGCACGGGCGGAGAATCGGGGGCCCTTGCCAGCGTGTCAATCCTGCTCGACGACCCAGTCCACGGACGCACCCGCACGCAGTGGAACCAGGTGGGTATCGCCCAGTGGCAACATCTCGGGCACCGGCTGTGACAGCCGCCTCAATCGAATACGGTCGGTGTTCCGAGGAAGCCCGTAGAAGTCCGGGCCGTGGTGGCTCGCAAACCCCTCCAGCCTATCCAGCGCGCCCGCAGCATCAAACGCCTCGGCGTAGAACTCGATTGCTGCATGCGCGGTGTAGATCCCAGCGCATCCACATGCGCTTTCCTTGTCGTGCTGCGCATGCGGAGCGCTGTCCGTGCCGAGAAAGAACTTGGGGTTGCCACCGGTCGCCGCCGCCACCAGGGCTTCCCGATGCCGAGCTCGCTTGAGGATCGGGAGGCAGTACATATGCGGACGGACTCCGCCACGGAAGATCTCGTTGCGGTCGTACAGCAGGTGGTGCGCCGTGATGGTGGCGGCGACCCTGGACGGTGCCGACTCAACAAATCGCACGGCATCTTGGGTCGTGATGTGTTCGAGGACGACGCGCAGCGTCGCAAAGCGCTCCACCAAGGGGGCCAATGTGTCGCGTACGAAGATGCCTTCTCGATCGAACACGTCGTCGCCGGGGGCGATCGATTCCCCGTGCACCAGCAGCGGCAGGCCTCCTTCAGCCATCGCCTCGAACACGTCCGCGCACGCGGCCAGGTCGGTCACGCCCGCGTCTGCGTTGGTCGTCGCGCCGGCGGGGTAGAGCTTGACCGCATACACGTGCGGGTGCGCGATGGCCTTGCGGATCTCCTCGGGGGTCGTGGATGGGGTCAGGTACAGCGTCATCAGCGGCTCGAAGCGCGAGCCGGACGGACGGACCTCGAGAATCCGGGCACGATAGGCGAGCGCAGCGTCCACCGTCGCCACGGCTGGCCGCAGGTTGGGCATCACCACCGCGCGGCCGAACACCCTCGCGCTCGCCGCGACCGTGTCCGACAGACGTTCACCATCGCGCAGGTGTAGGTGCCAGTCGTCCGGGCGGTCGAGCGTCAGCGTGTCGAGCACCCCGGGTGGCCTGGTCTGCAGCATTGGCGCCACGGTAGCAGAACCCACCTCAGAGCCCACTGCGGGGCCGAATACAAAAAAGGCAGCCCTCGCGTGATCCGAACTCGGCCCCTCGGACTCTTACACAACGAGACCCATGACACGCCTTTCGATTGCTCCCCTAGCTGCCCTGTTCCTGCTCACCGCCTGCGACCCGGTCGAGGAAGAGCCCATGACGACCACCCAGAGCGGAACCTCCGGGGCCGAAACGGGAGATGCACAGACCGATGGCCCTGCAAGCACCGGAGAGACCACCACGGTCACGACGGGCGAAAGCGAGACCTCGGGCGCGGATTCATCGACTGGGGCCGACGATACCGGGGAGCCCGGCGGGCCATTCGCGTGGAGCGAGATCGCTGGGCCCTGCGCGGGGTCGGGCACTAACGCGCTCTGGTTCGATGACCGAATGAACGGCTTCGTCGGCTGCGGCGAGAACGCAGACGGCGAAGGCCTGTACACCACGATCGATGGTGGGGCGAGCTTCGAGGACAACCTGCGCTTCAACGAGGTCCGCATCATGGACATCCGTCGGGGCCCCGACGGCGTCCTGTATGGCGCGGGCATCCACCAGCTCGACGGGTTCCCGCTGTGGAGCTTCGAGGAGGCCGGGATGATCGGCGCCAGCGGGCTCTACACGCCAAGCAACAGCGCATTCACGGCGGTCAATCAGGCGGAGAACGCCGCGATCACGCAGGACGGCCAGATGTTGATCGACTCGCTCACCGGAACCCAAGCTGCCTATCGCCCGGCCGGCGGCGAGTTTGAGGAAGTCGACAGCCTGAGCGAAGATTTGCTCGGCAACCCCGATGCCGGGAGCTATCAGGTGCGTCGCATCGTGGCGCACGACAACCGCTTCTACGCGGTTGGGAGCCTGATCAACGATCCTGCGCGGGTGCACCTGCCCTCCCAGCTGGACGGCGCAACGTTCCACTTCCAGACCGTCCTGCTCCAGCCCGACACCCGTGACGGCGAGCTGCTCGACATGCACGTGTGGGACAGTCAGCACATCATCGTGGCCGGCTTCGACCAGAGCGAGCGCTTCCCGCTCATCTACCTCGTCGATGGTGCGGATCCGTACGACAGCGCGAACTGGGAGAAGATCGAGCTGTTCGACTCGGGCTTGGACTACCAGGCCGGCGTCAACGACATCGCCGTCGACGGCGACACGGTCGTGATGGTCGGCGAGAAGATCCCGACCGCACAAGGTGGCTTCGTGATCGTCAGTGAAGACGGCGGGCGCACGTTCGAAGACATCACGCCCGAAGGCGCAGGCCCGCTGTCACGGGTCTGGAGGTTCGAGAACGGCGAGATGATCGCAGCCGGCGGCGGCGGCGAGATGTGGCAGTACCTCGCCGAGTAGGAGGCCCGAATCAGCGCTGTCGCGCGGGCACCCACAACGTCGTGCGTCCAGCGATCTTGAGGAGTTCGATGGGGTCCCCGGCGATGGTCGCCATCGGGTCCTTCGGACTCCAGCGCTGGTGAAACAACCAACCCCTGGGGTAGCGGTCGGCGTCGGCATCGACGTCGACCGCTTTCTTGATGATGCCGCACAGCGCGACCGCGAGCCGTCCAGCCTCCGCGACGCTCAGCGTATTCGCGGGACGCCGCGGATCCACGCCGGCCGCGTAGAGCACTTCGTCGGCGACCCAGTTTCCGACCCCGGCTGCAAACCCCTGATCGAGCAGCAGGCTCTTGATCACCCCGCGACGCTGCGTCAACGCGGCGTGCAGCGCAGCCCCCTGCGGCGGCTCGAGCAGCGGATCGAACCCGAGCTCTGCAAGCGGCGCTTCGTTGGGCGGGTCATCGCGCAGACGAATGCGGCCGAACCGACGCGCGTTGGTCATGCACAGCCGGCGACCCGAGGCCGTGGTCATCGACAGCTTGGCAAAACGAGGCGGCCAAGCGGTGTCGAGGCTGGGTCCGGTGTGAAGTTGAAGCCCGGGAGCATCTGGCGTGACGAAGCCCCCGGTCATGCCGAAATGAAACAGCGGCCAAGGACGGCGGTCGAGCGAGAGCCACAGCTGCTTGCCCCGCCGATGCGCACCCAAGACTCGGGCGCCCTGAAGCGCCGCGACGATTTCCTTCCCGGAGACCCCGTCGAACACGATCAGATCCTCGGCGGCATCGATCCGGGCGAGCGTTTCGCCGACCAAGGTCGCCTCAAGCTGACGCCGTCCAAACTCAACCTCGGGAAGCTCAGGCATCGGCCAGGATTGTCAGCGCTGCGCCGAGGAGCGCGTCGTCCTCGGGGTGGACCGTCCGCAGATCGAGCAGCAGTCGTTCGTCTTCGATGCGGCCGATGACCGGCATCGTCCCAAGACGGAGCGCGCGCGCGGTGGCCGAAGGCTTGGCGCAGGGAACCCACAGGCCGACGCTCGGTATCGTGCCCCCCGGAAGGCTCCCGCCCCCGATCGCCGCCTGCAGCGAAACCACGCGGGCCGGGTCCCAGCCCAACGAAGCGCAAAGCGCCTCGGCTCGCGCGCGGAGGCCCGCCTCGTCGAGGGCGACCATCTCGTGCAGCGGGAGCGCCGGGCCCCCTTCACGGGCGTGCGCGGAGAACGTCGCGTGAAGGGCTGCGAGGACGGTTTTGTCCGGACGCAAGGCGCGGGCCATGGGAAATCGACGGCAGCGCTCGACGTACTTTGCCGTGCCCGCGATGAGCCCGGCCTGGGGACCACCGAGCAGCTTGTCCCCGCTGGCCAGAACGAGGTCCACGCCCTGCTCAAGGTACTCGCCGATCGTCGGCTCGACCGCGGGTAGGCCCGCGCCCAACGAGCCGCTCCCAAGATCGGCGATAAGCGGGACGTCCCTGGCTTTGGCCAGCTTCGCCAGCTCGGCCAGTCCGACTTCTTTGACGTAGCCGCTCTGCGTGAAGTTGCTCTGGTGGCACCAAAGCAGCGCCGAGGCGGGAATGCCCTGGGCGTCGGGCCCCTCGCCATCGAGCGCCTGCTCGTAGTCCCGAAGGTGCGTGCGGTTGGTGCTGCCGACCGCGACCACTCGCGCGCCGCCGGCCCCAGCCATGGTCGCAACGCGAAAGCTGTCCCCGATCTCGACCATCTGACCGCGGGAGAGCACCACGCCGCCGGGGGCAGCGAGCACGGTGCACGCCAGCAGGAGCGCGGCTGCGTTGTTGTTGACGACCTGAACGTCCTGCGCACCGATCACCGCGCACATAAAGGGGCGCAGCCAGGCAAACCTTGAGCCGCGCTTGCCGTCCTCGAGCCCAACCTCCAAGTCGCAGTAGCGTGCCGCGTCGGCCATCGCCTCGATCGCGCCGCGGGACAGCGGAGCCCGGCCAAGGTTGGTGTGAAGGATGACCCCGGTCGCGTTGATCACTCGCATGGGCCGTGGGCGCGCCCACTGCTCGAGCGTGCGGCCGACCGTGCCTGAGAGCGCGGAGGCATCGGGGATGTCGACGGACTTGCCATCCAGAACACAGCGACGCAGCTCCTCAAGGGCCGCTTGCACAGCCCGACGTGCAAGGGGTCGATGCCAGCCCGCGGTGGAAAGGGGCTCGGAGTCGAGCACGGCGTCGACCTTGGGGAGACGCGCGAGCGCAGATCGATCGACCACGGGGCGTCTATACCAAAAGCAGCAGCGCAACTAGGGTCCCGAACACAACCACCCCGAGGATCGGGCCCAACAACCCCAACATCGCCGAATCCCGCTCATCACGAGTGTTGGTGATCGTGGCGGTGACCTCGCCGGCTGCGGCGAGCGCCGAGGCGACCTGCGCGGCGGGGTGCTGCACGCGAAGGCGGATGTCTCCGATGGTGAGTTCGTCGCCGTGACCCAAGCTCATCGCCGAATCGACCCGACGCCCGGCCACCAGGACGCCGTTCTTGCTGCCGAGGTCGAAGATGGTGAGCCCGTCCGGCTCGACCACGATCCTCGCGTGCTGACGGCTCACGTCCGGATCGTCGAGGATGACCGTGGCACCGCGGCCCCGCCCGAGGATGTGCTCCCCATAAGGCATCACGTGCTCACGCCCCTCGTGGGTGCCGCTCGTCTCGACGAGCGCGGGGATCAGATTTGGAGTCGCGCGCATGGGGAAGCCGATCAGGAGTGTAGCGGAGCGGGGCGCCAAGCTCCCACAGCTGCGCTCCAGCATTCGAGAACGCCGCCATCGGGGAGGCGCGCGGTGGGAGAGGATGAGAACGCCGAGCAGGCTCGCAGGGCCTCACGCACGATCGCGCGGTCGGGGAGCGAGCACTTGGGGACCCCGCGCCGGGTCGGAGCTCGAGAGACGGCCGTCCGCCACGCGACGCTGGCCGGGTCGCGCGTGGACATGCGCGCGGGCTGCTGGATCCCGGAGATCATCTGGGCGTGGGCGCCCTGTGCCTCGAGCCGGGCGCGCCACCGGGCGGCCGATGCAGTGGGGGCCCGGGTGCAAGCCGTGCCGTCTGGGCTGACGGCGAGGACTTCGGGGTCGCGGGCGGTGGACCAGGCGGTCCACCCGGGCCGTGGTTCTGGGGTGTGCAGAGACGCGGCGGCCGCCCCAAAGAGGAGAACGGCAGCCCCGCGATGAGGGAGCCAGGCGCGGACCCTGACCGAAAGCCGGGCTCGAACCCCGGGAACCCATGCCAACGCGGCGCCGGCGACCCAGACCCAACGCGGGATCTCGGGCAGCGCCGACACAAGTCGTGCAACATCGAGAATCAGGGCTGCCCCCGCGGCGGCAGGATCGAGCGCACCGCCGCCAAAGACCGGCACCAGCGCCCATCCCAGCACCGCCATCGGGACGACCCACAGGCTGAACACGGGCATCGCGACCGCGTTGGCGAGCACGCTCCCATCGGAGGCAGCATCAAAATGAAACCACAAGAACGGGAGCAGAGCCCAACCGAGGTGCCAGCTCGTGAACGCCGCGCTGGACGTGGAGGGCAGACCGACCAGGACGATCATGGCCGCGATCGAGAGTTGAAATCCGGGGTCGGTGAGCCACTGCGGCCGGACGAAGAGCATGGCCGCGCCCGCAACGAGTAATACGGTCGGAGGATGCGTCGGCCGCCCCACCACCGAGCTCAGCGCGACCAGCCCAAACATCGCCGCGGCCCGAACCGCCGGAGCGGCCGCCCCGGTGAGAACGACGTAGGCGACGACCGGGAGCGCCGAGAGCACGACAGCCGCGCGAGCACCCCACGACCAGGGCGCGAGCGACCATCGAAGCGCCGCAAGCCAAGCCCACGCGGCCAAGCCCACATGAAGCCCGGAGATCGCGATCAGGTGCCCCAACCCAGCCCGCTGAAGTTGCTGCCGGACATCCGGCGGAAGGGCTGCCGACAATCCCAGGCTGCTGGCCACGACGAAGCCACGGTCGGGGTGCCCCCTCGCCCCATCCCATCCGCTTTGCCGCACCTGGGCGAGACCGCGGGAGATCCCGGCGCGGATGCGGTCCACCCCCGAGCGATGCGCAGGCGTGGGATGCCGCCACAGCCGAGTCGCAAAAATAAGGCTGCGGGGATCTGGGGTGGTGCGCGCTGCGTCGGTGTGCAGTTCGCTGGAGAGCACGGCGACCCGCTCTCCCCACCACAAGGGGCATGCATCGGCAGGGAGAGCGAGCGCGACCCGGGCCCCCCGCGCCGTTCGGGCCTCGACCCGGCACGTCGGGCCGGGCGTACTCGCGGTTTCCACGGTGAGAGAACGCGTGCGCGGAGCCAGCCCACGTCGGTCGGCGTCGACGATCTCCTCGGCGGCTCGCTCCGCTGAAAGCCCGCGCGCGAGCGCAAGCAGTGCGAGCGCAAACCCGAACCCGACCCGACCCGGGCGACGTGGAAGCCGGGCCAGCCCCAATGCACTGCCCGCCAACACCAAGAGAACAACGATCAAGGCGGGGTGCAGCCACGGCGCAGAGGCGAGCATCAGCCCACATCCCACGCCGCCACTGATAAGCACCCAGGCCCCGAGGGTCCGCATGCCCTCCGGGTCGACGAAGAATCGCGGGCGTTGCAACCTTTCTTTCGGCGAGCCGCCTGGCAGTCGAGCGGTCGACGAGCATTGCGGTGCGGCCGCACCCCAGCCTACACTCTGGAGCAACCGTGCTACTCACGCGCATCTGGGCCGTCCTTCTGGCTGTCCTCGCCACGGGCTGCCTCGCCGGCATGTTCCTTCTCTCCGCCGGGCACAGCGGCGACTTCTCGGACGCCGACCGCGACGCGGTTCGAGCCGTGACCGAGGCCGGAGTCGCCGCCCTCACAGCCGAGATCAGCGCATCCAAGGTGCAGCAGATCGGCGACCTGGTCCTCAACCAGAACCTCCGGGAGGCGCTCGCTCGGGAGGCCGACGACGACGACGACGACGACGAGGCGCCGCTGTCCCAAGTCCTTGCCGAGGCGACCGAGGCGCTGCGGGTTCGCACGTCGTCCAACATCACCGTCGCGGTGGTCGATGGCAGCGGAAAGATCGTCGCCTCGAACGGCCTCGCCGAGACCTCGATGGCGGAGGTCGTTACGACGGACGCGTTTCGAAGCATCCCCCCGACCGAGGACGGTCAGTTCTCCATCACCCTCGGCGATGAGATCCATGTCGCGAAGGTGACCCGCTCGGTTGTCTCGGAGCACCGCCTGGTCGGGGTGGACAAGCTGAACCTGGGCGCGGGATCGCTGCTGCGCCGCGTGCTCGGCTCCGAGATCCCTGCCGCAATCGTTCGAGACGGCGCGCTCGTCGGCGAGATCATCGGGAACCAGCCGATCGGCGACGAGATCGAGTCGCTCGCCACCGAACATGGCGGCGAGGTCCCCACGGATGGATCGAGCAGCGTCTTCTCGATGGGCTCCGGTCTCGACAAGCGGATCGGCGCGATGGGGCGAATCCCCGGGCCCGCTGGCGAAGGGGAACATGGGGCGATCCTTGTCGTGATGAGCCGCGAGACCGCGGCTGCCAGCCAACAGGACATCGCAGCCGCGATCAGCGAAGCCCGCCGCAAAGGCGTTCGCGTCAACTGGCCGATCCTCTTCGGGCTCCTCCTGGTCTCCGGCGCCCTGGCGATCTACTTGCCGTACCTCGAAGCCATCGGGCCGATGCGCCGCCTCGCGCAGGAGTTCAACGCGCTCGCCGTCGGACAGCAGCACCAAGTCTTCCATGACCGCTACGGCGGGACCCCGGGGCAGACGGCCCGTGCAGCAGCCGGGGCCTACGAGGCACTGCGCCAGGCGTTCCTGTCCGAGCTCGACATCGAGGACGATGGCGTGGCCGAAGAGGAGGATCCAGCACCCCGCCGGACCCGGACCTCTCGACGGCGAAGGCTGACCCGTGCGCACCAGAAACTCGGAGAAGGACAGCCCGAGGAAGCGCCCACCCACACCGGAAGCCGCCGTCGACCCAAGACCGGGATGCAGCGCGCCGCCGCCCCGGCCCCAGTCCAAGAGCCTCGCGCGCTAGACCCAGAGCCGGCCCCGCCGGTCGTGGCCGAGCCCGCACCTCCGACACCGATCCGAACCGCGCCGACCCCTGCGGTCCCATCGCCCGCGCCCGTCGTGCCCGCGCCCGTCGTGCCCGCGCCCGTCGTGCCCGCGCCATCGACGTTCGTTCCGGCCACACCGCCCCCAGCCGCACCACGAACGCCCGCTCCCCCGCCTCCCTCGGCGGCACCCCCCACCCCAGAAACACAGGAGGAGGAGGAGGAGTCCGACGAGGAGATCTTCGAGGAGTTCGGCGAGATCTTCGAAGAGTTTGTGCAGGTGAAACAGGCGTGCGGAGAGCCAACTGCCAACCTCACCTACGATCGTTTCGCGGCGAAACTCCGCAAGAACGAGCGCGACCTCAAGGCCAAGCGCCCCGACATCAAGCGGGTGCAGTTCACCGTCTACGTCAAAGATGGCAAGGCGGCGCTCAAGGCCAAGGTCATCAAATAGTCCGAAAAGCCTGCGATACCCCTCCTGCGATGACCCTCCTGAAGATCGCCCCAGTCGGCACCCCCGTCCTGCGAAGGGTGGCGGATCCCGTCAGCCCCGAGGCGCTGGCGAGCGCCGAGCTCCAGACCTTTATCGACGACCTTGTCGAAACCATGCGCGACGCTCAAGGCGCTGGACTCGCGGCGAACCAGGTCTACCGCCCGGTCCGCATCTGCGCGCTCGAAGTCGACAAGAACCCCCGCTATCCCTACAAGCCGGACATCCCGCTGACGATCCTCGTGAACCCAGTGCTCACCCCGATCGGTGAGGAGACCTTCGAAAACTACGAAGGCTGCCTCTCGGTCCCGGACATGCGGGGCGTCGTGCGTCGTCACGCTCGTCTGCGCGTCCAGGCGCTCGATCGCCATGGCGCGGCGATCGACCACGAGGTCGCCGGCGTCACCGCCGGTACGTACGCGCATGAGGTCGACCACCTGGACGGGAAGCTGTTCCTCGACCGGGTGGCCGACACCCGCACGCTGTGCACGTGGAAGGCGTTCGCGATGCACTATGAGGAAGGGTTTCGGCGCAACGTCGAGGCGGTCGTGGCACGGTACGGCTCGTGAGCGAGTCGGCATTTCTCACCATCGCGCAGCTTGATCCCTTTCCGGGGCAACTGATGCGGGCCCTTGAAGCGCTGTCCGAGCATCTGCAGCGCGGGCACAGCTGGTCCGGACATGCTCAGCGGCTCGCCGAGCTTGAGTCCAAGGTCCGGCTTGAGACCCACGAGGCCACCGCGCGAGGCGACCACGAGGAGGCGGCGCTCACCCTGATGGCGTTGCTTCGCGACGAGGGCTTTGGCGGGCCCGGAGGATCGTACGAACGGGTCGACAACAGCTTCGTCGATCGCGTCCTCGAAACCGGCAACGGCCTCCCGATCACGCTCAGCGCCCTGGCGATCCACCTGGCACAGACGTCCGGCATCGACCTGTACGGCATCGGATTTCCGGGGCACTTCCTGGTCGGTGTCGGCCTCGAAGGCCCAGCCCCCATGGTGTTTGACCCGTTTGGCGACGGCCACACGGTGCCTTTCGGCCGGCTCGCAGAACTCTACACACGCGCCACCGGCCGTCACATTACCGCCACCGCGCCCATGCTGCGCGATGCGCTGGTTCCTGCATCGACGCGCTCGATTCTGGTCCGGGTTTGCAACAACTTGCATCACCACTACCTGCGTCGCGGCTCGCACGATCGCGCCGCCGAGGTCGTCGAGCAACTCTGCGTGCTGCACCCCCGCGGGTCCGAACTGCGCAGGCTTGCCAGCCAGCTGGGCCGGCGAGCCCAAACCTTGAACTGAGTTTCGTCGGCCGCCGATCGTATACTTTGCAGGATGACGGTCGATCACACGCTCGACGATGTCGCGAAGCGGTTGTCGGCTCGGGGTGTGGAGACGCGCTCTCTTCATGAGCTGCAGCTCGAACTCGAAGCCCTGGAGCGCCCTCCGAGCCTGATCACCCGCATGACAAGCTCGGCCAAGGCTGCGGCCTCAGTGCACTGGCGGAACTTCGTCGGAGAGCTCAACGAGAGCAAGGAGGCGATGGGCATCATCGTCGCGCGAGTTCAAGGCGCCGACGTGTCTGCGGCGGAGCGAGACAAGGTGCGGGCGCAGCTGCTCGACATGGTGAAGGTGTTTCCCGCCGGTCTGATCGCAGCGGCCAACTCCGCGTTTCCCGTGCCGGGGACCGGGCTCTTCACGCCGTGGATCTTGCAGCGACTTGGGCTCATGCCATCCAGATGGCGCGAAGCCCACCTCCTCGATCAGCTGCACAAGCGCCGCCTTGAGCTTGAGGCGAAAGGGTTCTACTCGGAGGCCGCTGCACTTGAGGAGCTGGAGCACCGGCTCGAAGCCGAAGCCCAGGAGCGTGAGGCGGCCGCCTCCTCGGCAGGCTTGCTCACGCACTGGGATTCCAACCGCAACGGTCGCTGGGACGAGGACGAAAAGCGGGCCTACCTGACCGAACTCGAACGAATGCGGGCCATCGCCAAGCGGCGGTTCGAACGCAAGCACTGGTTCCTCGACACCGAGGGGGAGATCTTCGGCGCGATGCGGCTGAGCGAATTGGTCGAGGATCCCGAGTGCAAAATGCACCTTGAGGACGAAGAACTCCTGGTCTGTTTCGACGGCAAGACCGGCTGGGTCGCCCTCCCCGACCTCATGGGGCGCGAGCCCCGGTTTGAATAGGCACGTGCTAGGGTTCGCCCGTGGGTAACGCTCGGCGCAGGGTCGTCGCGACCGGGATCACCGTGTTGGTGCACGGAGGGCTGATGTTGAGCGCGTTTTCCTTCATCCCGCCTCCGCTCGACGTCGACATCGATCTCGAGTTCGACATGATCGAAGTCGATCTTGTCGACATCGATGCCGTTCAGGGGACGGACGTGAACGCCGAGCCGGTGCCCGAGCCGGAAGCAGAACCCGAAGAACCCGAAGAACCCGAAGAACCTCCGGTCGAGGAACCGCCGAAAGAGGATCCCCCGGTCGAAGAACCCGTTGTCGACGAGGGTCCCAAGCGCGACCTCGGCAAGCGCAAGTCCAAGGTCGCCAAGCTTGGGCCGCCATCGTCGAACTATCACGTGCTTCTTTCGACCAGGAACATTCGCAAGCTGCCGTTTGGTCAGGACGCGATGGACATGATCCGGCCGCTCCCCGATTTCCGCTACCTGGTGGACAAGGGCGGCTTCGATCCGCTTCAGGATACGGACCACATCCTGGTCGCGAGCTCCAACCTACGCTCGGTCACGGAGACGTTTCTCGCCGTCGATCACACGATCTCTCGCGAAGCGATGAAGACGAAGATCGAGGCTGCAGCCCGCAACTCCGCGCAGACGATCGAGTGGACGGAGCACGACGGGGCGCTCAGTGGCAACCCGGTGCCCGCAGACGGGAGCGCGGACGACGACCCTCGCCACTTTGTCCTCCTCAAGGAGAACATCGCCGTGTTGGTCCGACCGGAATTCCTGCCGGCTGTCCTCAATGAAGGTGAGGTCGGTAAGGAGAAGACCGCGGCAAACTTCGTCGGCGAACTGACCAAGCTGCGACGCTACGCTGCGCGCATCCCAACCGCCGGCGTGCAGTTCGTCGCCAACGACCTTCACGCGGCGCTGAAGAAGACCTCGGCCGGTTCCTTCGACCTCCCCAACGACATCGAGTTCACGATGGAGGCGCGCAAGGACCCCGAGTTCCACCTGCGACTCGAGTTTATCGACGCGGCGGGGGCCGAGGCATTCCTGGGCTGGTGGAACGGCAAGCTCCGCGACATCATCGACGACAACCTCCCCACCAAGATCATGCTCGGAGGCTTGATCGACGACATCGAGGTTGAGCAAGACCGGCGCGAGGTCACGATTTGGGGCGAGCTTGAGCGCGCGCAGATCGAGCTCATTCTCAAGACGATGGGTTCCGTCGTGGAGAAGGAACAAGAGCGGGTCCAGAAGCAGCAGGAGCAGCGCGACGCAGCTCGAAAAAGCAGGGAAGAGCGACGCGGCGTGACTCCGCAGTGAGCTTCGCGTTCGTGCGCGCGCACCACACGGAGTGGGGGGCCCGACGCCAATCCCACGCCTCGGGTGCCTAGACTTGCAACGAGAGCAAGCTCGCATCCGACCGCCCCGCGAGGCGTGCGCACCTGAGAAGCTCGCCGAAGCCGCTCCAGGCCCCAGTTGCCCTGAACGACCGAACATCCCTTCGAACCGTGGCCGAGCCCGTAGAATTGCGGTTTGCCCGCACCGTTGGGCTAGACTCCCGCCCCAAGGGAACGGAATCGGGATGCCGTTCGTTGAACTCTGTCGCGCAGACGCGTGGCGCAGACGACACAAAGAACCCCGAACGACACCATGGTCGACGAGAAATCAAAGGACGACGCTGAGAGCTCCGGGCTCCAGGATATCGAGGACCTCGCCGCTGCGTTTGGCTCAGACGACGAGGACGAGGACTCGAGCCCCAAACTTGGAGCAAGCTCCGCCGATGACGAGGACCTCGGCGTCGGTGGGTTTGGTGGCGAGGCCGCGACCTCGGTCGTTCTCGACGAAGAGGCCGCGCGCGAAGCCGCCGCGGAGAAGAAGTCCGATGCGAAACCGAGCGCCTCGCCCAGCAAGCAAGACGCGCCCGCCAAAGCCGCGTCCGGGGCTTCCAAGGCAGCTGAAGCCGACGACGACGACGACAACGCCAACGCCGACGACGACGGCGACGAGAAACCGGTCGCAGTGGTCGCGGCCTCGACGGTGGACAAGTCCGCCGCGGAGGACGACGACGCGGCGGACGAGCCCGAAGAGAGCGACGACTCGAAGGCCGCCGCCGCGCTCGTTGCAAACACGGCCGCGAAGTCCAAGCCGAGCTCCGAACCGACACCGGTGACCGTGAGCCCAGCCTCCGCCGAAGGTGAGGACGGTGGCGGAAACAAGATGCTGCTGCTCCTGCTCGGACTCGCCGCAGCCGGGATCGCGATCTACTTCATCGGATTCTCCGGCGCCGAGAAGACGCCCGAGACCAAGACGGTCGCGGCCGCGCCTGTGAAGCCGGAGCCCGAGCCCGTGGCGGACCCCGAGCCCGCACCGGAGCCGGAAAAGATCGCGATGGCGGAGCCGGAGCCGGAACCGGAGCCGGAACCGGAGCCAGAGCCGGAGCCGGAGCCGGAGCCGGAGCCAGAGGTCGAGGCGGAGCCAGAGGTGAGCGCAAGCGCGTCCACACGAAAACGGGGCCCGAAAGCGACGCCCCAAGACAAGCCGGAGCCCGAGCCGGAGCCCGAGCCGGAGCCCGAACCCGAGCCCGAACCGGAGCCCGAACCCGAACCGGAGCCCAAGCCCAAGCCAGCAGCGGGTGGGCCGACGGACGGCAAGTTTTCCAGTGACTGCCTGCTCAACCCCGACAAGCCTGGGTGCGCCGAAGCTCGGAGGGCCCAGCTGGAAAAAAAGGACCTCGACAAGACGCTTCCCAGCAAGCTGTCGACCAACGACGTTCGGGCGGGAATCAGCCCGGTGAAGGGCAAGGCCAAAGCCTGCGCGGCCAAGCATGGGGCCGCCGCCGGAACCGTGGTCCGCGTGAAGATCTCGATCGAGGGCGACTCAGGAAACGTCCTCTCCGCGTCGGCCGACCCCCCGCACGGCGGAACGCCGCTGGGCAAGTGCGTGGAAGATGCGGTCAAGTCCGCCACCTTCTCCCGCTTCAAGAGCAACCAGATGGGTACGACGTATCCCTTTACCATGTGAGGGCTGGTGAAGGGCTGGTGAAGGGCTGGCTGCCGCCGCCCCCAAACGAAGACGCCCCAGCGATACGCGGGGGCGTCTTTTTTGATGCACGAGTACGAGCCGCGGCTACGACACCGTTGGGCCGACAGAGTCGGCGGCGCTGCCAGAGGCGTACCCTTGGACCTTTGCCGCGGCGATCGGGCGGCTGAACAGGTAGCCCTGACCTCGGACGCAGCCAAGCTCCAGCAGCTGATCGGCCTGCACCGTGTATTCGATCCCCTCGGCGATCACCTCGACGCCCAGGTTCGAGGCCAAGCTGAGGATCGTGCGAATCATCGCCGCCCCTTGGGCTGAGCCGTCGAGCGCGTCGACGAAACTCTTGTCGATCTTCAGGCCGTCGAACTGAAAGCGGTGCAGGTAGCTCAACGAAGAGTAGCCGGTCCCGAAGTCATCGACCCAGATTCGGACGCCGTTGGACCGCAGCGAAGCCAACGTCCGCGAGACGGCCTCGGAGTTGTCCATCAACACGGACTCGGTAAGTTCGAGCCGGAACGTGTCCTCGGCGATGTTGTTGTCGGTCATCGCGACGCGAATCTCGTCGAGCAATCGCGGGTCAGCGATCTGGCGCCCCGAGAGGTTGACGCTCATCGAGAGCGGCTTGCCGCCGTTGCTGCTGGGCAGCGTGTTTTGCCAGCGGCCGAGCTGCTCGAGGGCGACACGAATCGCCCAACGTCCGATCGGGATGATGAGCCCGGTCTGCTCAGCAACCGGGATGAACTCGGCCGGCGAGACGATTCCGCGACGGGGGTGGCGCCACCGCGTGAGCGCTTCGAATCCCATCAGCGCGCCCGACTGCAGGTCAACGATGGGTTGGTAGTGCAGCTCGAACTCGTCGCGCTCGACCGCCTGCCGCAGCGCCACTTCGAGTCGCAGCGTGGTCAGAGCGTCGATGCGCATCTTGGTGTCGAAGACCTCGTGGCGATCCTGTCCGCGCTCCTTGGCCTTGTTTGCGGCCGCAGCGACATCGCTGATGACTTCGTCAACGTCGGCATAACCGCGATCGGAGGTCGTCAGTCCGATCGAAACCGTGGTGTAGACGGTCTGTCCCTCGACGTCGAACGGCTCATGCACCGAGAGTCGGATGCGGTTGGCGATGTCGGTTGCGGTGTCAACGTCGCGTAGGTTCTCGAGGAGCACCGCGAACTTGTCGCCGCCGAAGCGCGAGACGGTGTCGCCGGGACGAACGCAGGCGACCAGGCGCCGGGCGAGAATTGCGAGCATGCCGTCGGCGGCTTGGTGGCCGATCGAATCTGCGAGCCAGCGAAATCGGTCGACGTCGACCATCAGCGCAGTGAAGCAGTAGGTCTCGTCGGTGTCCGCGAGTCGGACCGCGCGCGCGAGCTGCTCGATGAACGGCTCGCGGCGTGGCAGGCCGGTGAGCACGTCCTGTCGCGACTCCTCGCGGATCTTCTCCTCGCGAAGCCGGTAGTCGGAGGTGTCCGTAATCGATCCCGCCATCCGAACGGGGCGCCCGTTCTGCCGCTGAGCGACCGCCCGCGAGATGACCCAGCGGTACGTGCCATCGCTGGCCCGGATGCGGTGTTCACTCTCGTGATACGGGCTGTCCCCGTTGAGATGGGCGTCGATGTCGACCTTGAGGCTCGCGACATCCTCGGGGTGAACGCGGTCGAACCACTCGTTGACGGAGTTGGAGAGGTCATCGACCCCATAGCCCAGCAGCTCCCGCCAGCGGCGACTGAAGTGCATCTCGCCCGTCTCGAGAATCCACTCCCAGACCCCGTCGTTGGCCCCGCGGACGGCGAGGGCGAAGCGCTCTTGCACCTCGCTGAGCGCCTGCCGCATCTGCGCGCGCTCCAAGGCCGCGAACACGAGCGCCTCGAGCATCGCGCCGGACAGCTCGCTGCGGCGCACATACCCTGCGGCCCCCTCCTTGAGCAGCTGTGACCGACGGATCGAACGTTCTTGCGGCGTGCCGCGGTGGTCGACAACGATCAGCGGAATGTTTGGAAGGCGACGGTCGCGGACCAGTCGTGTCCACATGCGTCGGTCCCGATCGAGCTCGACGACGACGACTTGAAACGCCTTGTCGGGTCGATTCAGCATCTCGACCGCGACGGTCTCGTCCTGCGCGTACTCCACCCCAAACCCGGGGTCGACCGCGTCGTTGAGCAGTTCCTGCAGGTTCATGGACTCCCGCACGCTGCTCCCCACGTAGAGCATGGTGCGACGGCCTGGAGCGCTCTCCATGTTCGTGCGCGGCTGCACAAACATGGTGAGACGCCGACGCATCGCTTCGCCTTCGGACATCGGAGACAGACCCGCTCCAGTGTCCTCGCTCGCGGACGTGGCCCCATCAGGGCGTTGCGATTCGTCGCTCATGCAGGGCTCGGGTAAGACACCCATCTGAGGGCTTCGCTCGCGCTCGGATCCAACATCCGGCTACCAGCTCCCGTGTGAACCGTGACTGCCGTGTGAACCGTGACTGCCGTGCGAGCCGTGGCTGCCGTGTGAACCGTGGCTGCCGTGTGAACCGTGGCTGCAGTGGCTGGGGGCCTCCATCGTTCCGCCCCCGTTGAGAATGTCGCGAGCCTGAGGCGGCTCGTCGGCCTGTGCCCGAGCACGCAAAGAAATCCCGCGGGCATCTTCACCGAGCACCGCAGACGCGGAGGCCTGATACGACGGCAACACGATCGTGTCGTCGTTCGTCTCTTCCAACGTTTCGTCTTCGTTTCGGTCGCTCACCCGGCATGCCCCCCACGTGGATGATATCAGGCTTCCTCGCTCGATCCCTGCACTGTGAGCCAGGACCGGCGACCGCATCTCGCCAAGCGCTGGGGTCCGCAGCCCCCTGCCGTCCACTGCCGTCCACTGCCGCCCACTGCCGCGCACTGCCGTTGGACCGGTGACCGCACTGTGACGGACCCCCCTCGCGACCGAGCCGCCCATCGCCAGATCTGCGAGAGCCCGGACCGTGAGCGTATCAGCCTCCTGCGTCTTCGGCGAGGTCCGGGCCCCCGCCTTCGATCGTGAGGCCGAGCGCGAAGTTCCCCAGCTCTCGCTCGATCTGGAGCTGCTGTTGGGGTTGCTTCGCCTGGACCACCACCGACCAGTGGCTGGCATCTTCTCCGACCTCGAAGCTCGCGAAGCGTTCGAAGCGCTTCATGGCCGCATCGACCGCCTTGCCCGAGTACAGCTCCTTGTGAAATCGGAGCGCGCTCATGCATCCCCCTTCGACTCGGCTGCGCCGTGACTGCGATCCCACGAATCCGCGATGCCCAGCGGGTCCTCGAACGCATCACCGTCGAGATCGAACGCCTCGAGGTCGTCGAGTGAAGGTGGGCCCATCGCGCCCGAGATCGCGCGACGCGTCACGGCCTCCAACAACCCGCCGCGGCGTTTGGCGATCTCGGCGCGGGTCGTAGACACCAACAACTCATTGGCTAGATCCCCGAGCATCGCTCGCAGCGCGGCCGGATCCGATGCAGCCCGCGGACGAAGCTCGATGCGGGTGCGCCCCGCCGACGGCTGGTCGAGCACGACGAACACCCGCGAGAGCAGCGGCATCACGGCGGCGTACACCGCGTCCCGCGGGTAGAGCTCGGAATCGACCACCAATGAGACGCGACCCTCGTCCGCGTCGAGCTCCGCGGCGTCGTCGGGAAAACCAGGCGCAGCACTCATGCACCGCGAGTGTACAGCAGCATCCACTGGTTGCTGCCCTCGGCACGGATCGACACTCGACGCTGCAGCGCCAACCCGCTGCGCTTCAAGATCCGGTGCGCTTGCATGTCGTCGTCGTTGCGGCAGTGCTCCCACCGGGCGGTCGATCCCTGGGCCCGCCGGGTCTGCGCCCGCGTCCGCACCAGGGCAAACGCCACATTGTCCACGACCACCAGGGACCCTCCAGGTCGAAGCATCGTCGCAACCCGAGCCGCGAAGTCCTCCGGATCGGGCAGGTGGTTCCAGCTTCGCAGGACCAAGATGTGGTCGAACGTGCGCCCGGGGTCGAGGCTGGTCAGGGTTCCGTGCTGCAGCTCGACCGGCGGCAGCACGGCCGCGACGGCGGCGAGCGCAGCTTCGTCGGGGTCGACGCCAAGGTAACGCAGCGCGCCGGACTCGATGCTCGCGCGCAAGGTGTCCGCGTACGGCATCTCGCCGCACCCCAGATCAAGCACGTCGCCCTGCAGGGTGCGGAGATGATCCCGGACCACGGCGTCGTCACGTTCGAACACGTTCTCGAAGCGCGGCTCGAACATGCCGGCACAAGCGTCGCGCCCGGGACACTCGCGGCACAGCGCGCTGCGCTCGAGCTTGACGAGGTCACGGGCGAAGTCGTTGGGCGCGCTCTTGCGGGATGCGTCGAGGTAGAGCTGCGCCGTCCCGAACTTGATCTCTTCGAGTTCGTCGTCGTCGAAGTCGCGTGACAGCGCGCGGTAGCGCCCCACCCGGGCGCCGTGGCGCACAAAGACGTGACGCCCCCGATCGTAGGGTCGCGCGCTCGCGGTCCAAACCGGGCACGGCTCGCCCTCGACGTAGCCATCGGTGTGCATGTGCTCGTAGACGAAGTCGACGCTGTTGCTTCGCACACCGCCGTGCCGTGGACGAAGCATGTCGTGTCCGAATCGGCTCTGGTACGTGCGGAACAAACCCGGGCATCCCCCGCGCAGGTTGCAGCGGTCGCAGGGTGCAGGCTTCGACTTGTTGCGATCGTCGACGGGAAAAAGGTCCGGCTCGCCGACCTCGCTCATCGTCCAGTAGTCGTGGGTTCTCAGGTCGTCGTACCGCGACTCGAACCCTGGCACCGCGCACAGCGGGAAGCCGCCGTGCACAGCTTGCGAGGGTCGTCCGGTTTTCTCATCCCAGCGACGCAGCGCGGTCGCGACGGCGGCCGCTGCCAACTCCAGGGGGGGGACGATCGCGTCGAGAAGATGCGCCGCGCCGCCTTTGGGCTCCACCCATGAGAACTTCAGACGCACATCCTCAAGCGGCGCGACGTGGTCGACGAGCCCCTGGAGGTGCTCGACATTCTGGCGCGTCACAACACAGTTGGCCGTCAGGTCGAGGCCTCGGCCGGAGAGATTGTTCAACGCCGACGCGGCGGCTTCGAAGGAGTCGCGCCGTACCAGGCGGTTGTGAACGCGAGCCTCGCCGCCATGCAGCGACATGTAGACGTAGCGCAGGCGAAGCTTCAGCAGCCGCTCGAGCACGTCCGGGTACGCAAGCACGAGGCCGTTGGTGACCAGCCCCAGGTCCATCCCGAGGTTGGCGATGCGGCGGGCCCAGGTGAAAAACTCGGGCCGGATCGTCGACTCGCCTCCCGAGAGCACGACCATCGAATGCCCCAAGGCCTTCGCGCGATCGATCTTGGCCTCGACCTCTGCAGAGGCGCCGTCGATGTGCCGGACATCCTGCGTGTGACAGAACGTGCAGTGCTCGTTGCACCCGTATCCGACCTTGAGCAGCGCCTTCAAGAACTCACCATGCGGCCATGACGGCGGTGGCGTTGTGAAAGCCCTCCAGGCTCCCGCCGAACTTTGCGATCTCTCCGTAGGAGGTCACCCCGATGAGGGGAAAGGCATGCCCGGCGAAGAAGCCGCGAACCTGGCTCGGGTACGCATCTTCAAGATAGGCCAGACGCGCCGCGCAATCGAACACGAGCGCGCCGCGTGGGGTTCGGCCGGTCGCGAACTCGGCGACACTTCGCCGCCCGACTTCGACGGCGGACTGCGCCAAGCGCTCGGGCGTGGTGGAGACCACCTGCAGGACCGTTCCAGGGGTGACCCCTCCGGCGAGTTGGATGCTGCCGTCTCCGGGGTACCCGATCGCGGCGCGGATCGTGAGCTCGCCGAATCGCGAGCGCGCTCCGAGCGGGTAGCGCGAGGCCTCCGGCATCAGCACCGCAGGGTCCGAAACCAACCCCAGTCGGTGGAGCTCTTCGCCGTAGACCTGCGCCGCCGGCCGTCCGTCGAGTCCGCGCAGGGTGTGTCCGTCGATGTCGGTGACCCCAAGCTCCTTGGCGCCGTCCACGGCCGACCAACCGTGCCCGACGGCCACCCCGCAGCTGGAGTCGGAAAACAAGACCACGAGGATCGCCGCACCATCGAGGACTTCCCCGTCGAGGAAGACCCGCGAGTGTCCCGCGAACGCGAGCGAGTCCCCCGCGGTGCCGCCGAAGATCCGCCAGTGCGGAGGCAGCTGGCGGCTGAGGGTCTCGGTCAGCGCAACCCCGTCGACCGATCTCCCGTCACCCAAGGCGAGAAGCGCGGGCGTGCGCGCCATCGACTTGCGGGCCGCAGCGACCAACTCTCCACAGGCGTCGCCCAGCCGCTGCGTATTCTGCGGAGACAGATCGCGGGCCGCTGCGATCGCGTAGTCGAAGCCGGTCCCGCCGATCACACCACCGACCACACCTGTGCGCGTGAACCCCCGCTCGGTGAACGCAGCACCGCCGGTGGTGGCCCCCACGACGCGGTCTCCGAGGCCCTCGCAGGCAGCCTTCAGCAGCGGCGCCGCGTCGACGTCGTGCGGGAGATAGAGGAACCCGAGCTTGCGGCCTTCGAGTCGCTCCGCAACCGTCGCGAACTCGCGGCGGACCTGTTCGAGGTTGGCTTCGAGCGGTCCGATGCTGACGATATCCATTGGCGGTCCCCTCACAAACGGTACGCAGCACAGCCCAGATCCGTCAAACCCGGGTCAGTCCAACGAAACGAACGCATCGACTGCATCGTCGATGATCAGGGACGCAACGCCGTTCGAGTACGTCGTGACCATCCCGTCGGACCCCTCGTCGACAAAGCCCGCCCCGGCGAGGTCGGCCACAAGCTGGTCTCCCGCATCTCCCAGGACCCGCAGCGTGTTGCTCGTGGGCGAAAGCGCGAGCAGCTCGTGGGTGCTTAGGAACAGCGTGTTGTCCCCCTCCCCGGTGAGGTCCACAACTTCGATGCCGGTCACCGCCACATCGAAGAAGTTGGCGAGGTCGAGCGAGAACCCGCTGCCCTCGAGCCGAAGCGTATCGGTGCCGGTGCCCCCGTCGATGCGGAAGAATCCGCCGTCGATGATGCTCACGACGTCGTCCCCTGCCCCGCCCACCAGCACGTCGGCGCCGCCGCCTGAGACCAGCTCGTCGTCGCCTCGGCCGCCGACCAAGGTCTCCGCCGCCTCCGTACCGATCAGCGTGTCCGCCTCCGCCGTGAAGCCGAGCCGATCGCTCCCGACGTAGTTCCCGCCAAAGCAGACGTAGCCCAGCCCGGCGTCGGAACCCGGTTCGGGGAGGCCAAGGGCCAGGTCGTCGAACCCATCGCCGTTTCGGTCCGAAGACCCGTGGACCGCACCGCCTGCGAACTGCGAAGACCCCTCACCGTCGAGCTGAAATCCGCCATCGCCGACCGGAAACTCGGCGAGGCTGCCCCCGGACACATCGGAGCCACCGTACAGAACATAGACACGACCGGCGTTGCTCGCAGGGGTGTCCGAGCCTGGCGCACCGATGACGACGTCGGCAAAGCCGTCACGGTTGACGTCACCGGCCCCGGCCACCGACCAGCCGGCAAAGTCGAACTGGCTCGCGCCGTCGAGCGCGAACCCGCCGTTGCCCGCAGCCAGCGCGTCCAACGTGGTGCTTGCGATGCCAGCACCCCCGAAGAGCACGAACGCACGCCCGGCGCCGTCGTCGTCGCCCAGGTCGAGTCCCGGAGCTCCGAAGATGATGTCGGGCCGGCCGTCACCGTTGACATCTCCAGCTCCGGCGACCGAGCGAGCCACCAGGTCGAAGGCGGCGCCCCCGGTGATCCGGATGCCGTCCCCCCCGGCCACGACGAGATCATCTTCGGACACCGCGGCGGTGTCCGTTTTCCCGAACACCACCAGCACGCGTCCGACGACGGCGGACTCCGAAGCGCCGATCACCACATCGTCAAAACCATCCACGTTGACGTCTCCGGCACCCGCAACCGCGAACCCAAACGACCCGCCGGCGACCGTACCTTCGATGAGGAAGCCGCTCGCGCCGGGCGCCGTTCCGTCGACGGCATCGGTGCTCGCCTTCCCAAACACGACCACGGCCGTCCCGTTGCCGCCGTTGGCATCGGGGTCGCCCACGACGATGTCCTGCAGCCCGTCGTCGTTGACATCTCCAGCCGCCCCAACGGCCTGACCGAAGGCGTTGCCGCCGCTGATCACAAACCCACCCGCGCCAAGAGCCTCGAGGTCCACCGTGCCCGGAGTGACGGATCCGAAGACGACGTAGACGCCGCCTGGACCGCCACCATCGGTCACCCCGACCGCAACATCGCCAAGCCCGTCCCCGTTGACGTCACCGAGCATCGCGACGGAAAAACCGGTCGAGGACGCGGCCGCAGGTCCCAGGATCGCGAAGCCGCCGGTCCCCGCCTCGATGTCCGCGCCGTCGATCGCTGCCGCGTCCGGGTCGCCAAGCACCACGTACGCCGCGCCTCGCCCGTCGACCAGCGCGCCTTCGGCCCCGTAAATCGTGTCGGCGAACCCATCGCCGTTGACGTCGGCACCGCCGGCGACAGACACACCGAGGCGGTCGCCGGGCGTCGGGCCCGTCACGCGGATGCCGGCCGTGGCCTCGACGACGTCGCCCAGGGACTCCGAGGTGGGTGCGACGGCGACCCGGACCCGCGCCTGCGCCGTCCCACCCTGGGGGTCCTCGATGGTGTACGTGAACGCATCTTCGCCCCAGAACGGATCCGGTGCCGTGTAGACGAAGGCCCCATCCGGCTGGACCTCGACGGTGCCGCCGGCCTCGGTCTCGGCATCGAAGGCAGAGACCGCCAGCGCTGCGCCTTCGGGATCGGAGTCGTTCCCGAGGACACCGGTGGCCGCGTCGACGGCGAGCGTGCGCTGGGCGGTGTTCGTCAGATAGAAATCGGGCGCAGCCTCGGGATCCTCGTTCGGCGTCTCTGTGCTGGAGCTGCTGCTGCTGCCCGGTCCGGAGGTCGTGCTCGCCTCCGCACTCGAGGCGTCCGAGCCGTCGGGGTCGCTCGAGGTGCTGGAGTCCGCATCGGTCGTCCCACCGGTGCTCAGCATGACCTCCGTCGTCGTTCCCGGGACTCCGGTCGAGCCTTCGGAAGAGACGGCGGTGGCGTCATCGCCACAAGCCAGCAACAAGGCTGCCGGGAGAAGGGACACCGCAAGCCCGCGAAACGCAGCGTAAGACATCCCCAACGATATCACGCAGGCATGAACACAACCGCGGTGTGCACAGGCCGAACCTTGGCCGCCTGCGGGGTGCCTTGCTCCACCTCGGTCGACGCCAGATCGAGGGTCCGACCACCCACGACCATCCGCTTCGAGGACCCTCCGTCGAGGTTCGTCGCCACCACACAACCGAGGCTTTGCAGAAGCGCGCTCACCTCTGCCAGCGTCATTCCCAAGGCCCGCTGGAAGTTCCGCCCGTCGATCGCGACCAGGATGAGGCGCCCCTGTGCATCGATGCCGGCCGCGAGCCTGGGGAGCGTGTTGCGATCGCCGGTTTCGTCCTGAGAGAACGTCAGCGGCGGGGCCGTTCCCCAGAAGCCTTCTGCTCGAAGGTCCAGGCACGGCAGGCCGCCCCGAATCAACAACGGGCCGCCGGCCACGCCTTCGTGCACCGGCGTTGCGTCGGCCATCAAGGGGGCGGAAAACGTCACGGGTGCGCCCGGGATCCAGTGCGCCGCGGAGGGCACGATGAATCCGTTGAGAGGAATCGGCAGCCGCCGACCGACCGCGACCACCTGCCCCTCAGCGACCGAGACCGACGGCACGTCGGGGCCGTCCAGTGCCGTGCTGCGCGTGACCGCATCCGCGAGCTGTGCGACCGCCTCGCCTTGCGAGACGCACACGCCCGAGGCTTCGCAACGCGCGATCGACCACCGCCCCTGCGCATCGAAAAGCAGCGCTCCGCGAGCGAAGATCGGCGGCGAGAGGACGCGCCCCCCAGACACGAGCAGGCCGACCGGATCGAAGCGTCGCGACGGCAGCGCGATGTCGGGCTCGCTGTACAGGAAGAACCCGCCGGAGATCGCCGCCAGCGCGCCCAGGCTCTGGACATGCTCGGCGAACGGTATGCGACGAGCGACCGCGTCGCGACAGTCGAGTACCTGGGCGCGCACGGCCGCAGGACGCAGCCGAAGCAGGTTGGCGTGCACGGGTCCGCCCGCGAAGACCCCTTCGATCACCGCCAGCTCGCCACCGTCGAACACCGGCTTCCACGTCAGCGACGCGGCCGCATCGGCGAGCGAGGGTGCGGGGGCACTCGAGCGACGCGCGTGAAGCCACCGGCCCGCGAAGGAGTAGTAGAAGTCGGCGAGCGCTCGCACCCGAAGTGCGCGGGGCCGCGGCGCGCCGAGGATCCCGGCAAGTCGCTGCCGCAGGCCAACGCGAAGCAGGCGGCCGGTCGCGTCAGCCAGCGAGACCAGCTGACGCTCCACCGCGGCAACCCGGCGCGCGAACAACTCGGCCTGCCCGGCGTCGACTTCTAGAGACAGGTTCGCGACCAGCTGCGCGTGAGGCTCGGGACCGTCCAACGCAGCCGCGCAGCACGCCTGCTCCAGTGCGTCGAAGTCCTCCGACCAGCGTGGCTCCGGGGGCGGCGGCGGGCCACCGCGCGGGTTGGGATAGGCGAAGGCATGCAGCGCATCGACGTATCGCGCCTCGATCCCTTCCGCATGGGCGAAATCGAAACAGGCCTGGAGCCAGATGCGGGCCGACACCGAAGCGAGACTACCGCGGAGGTCTGGTAAAAAGGAGGGCGTGCCGTGGGTCGAGTCTTCGCTGCTGATGTTGCTGTCCGTGGGCGGCAACTCCAGCGAGCCCGACACGCAACCCACCGTCCGGACCTGGGACGAGGTTGCAGCGCTCGCCGGACCGGTCGTGCACGCCGAGCATGCGCGCTGGATTCGGCACCGGATCCGGCACCGCGAGCGCGTCAGCCAGATCGCGGCGCGCTACGGGGTGAGCCGGGACAAGCTCGTCGAATGGAACGAGCTCGACCCCCAGGAGGACTACCCACCTCGAGGGCGGCGAAGCGTGAAGGTCCGAACCCGGCGCCTCGCACCTGCGAGGATGCTGGTGGCCTACGTGCCGCAGGATGACCAGACGTGGGGAGACGTCGCAGCCCAGTTGCGGGTCGAGATCCCCGATCTGCACGCGTGGAATTGGCAGCACCGGCAGCTCAAACCGGGCCGTCCGGTCGTGGCGTGGGTCGACCCCGCGTTGTCGTGGACCCTGCACCCCGGCGAGGGCCCAGAGGTCCCGACGTCGTTCGAGGTCCCCCCGGGGGGGCTCTCCGTTGGGCGACCGCAGCGAGGTCGGCTGGTGGGCGGGGTGCAGCTCCCCGACAGCCCGCTGTACACCCGGGGCGTCCAGCGCATTCTGTGGGGAAGCTCGTACACCATCGAGCAGCTCCAGCTCGCGTTCGCGACCTTCCGTCACGACACCGGCTACGAACACCCGGTCGTCGTGGGCTCGATCAGCAGGCGCAACGGTCGCAGCCTCCCGCCACACAAGTCCCACCAGTCTGGCCGAGACGTCGACATCCGGCTGCCCCTGCTCCCGCACATCCCCGACACGAAAAACCCGAACGAGGACGAGATCGATTGGTACGCGACGTGGGGCCTGATCAAGGCGCTCGGGGCCACCGATGCGGTGACGGTCGTGTTCCTCGAAGCCGACCTTCACCGCCGGGTGTACGAAGCTGCGCGTACGATGGGCGAGAGTCGCGATACGCTCGCGGACTATCTCATCTTCCCGCAGTGGCGAGCCAAGGCCGACCCACTCGTCCGCCACTCAGAAGGCCACGACGAGCACATCCATGTCCGGTTTCGCTGCGCGGACGATGAGCCCCGCTGCAAGGGCTAGCAGCCTGAGCCCGCGGTGAAACCCGGCGCGGCGGACACCGTTAGTCGCAACCGATGGGCTCGGTGGAGATGACAATGTCGTCGAACCAGCGGTCGAGGTCGGCAGGCGCCCCGCCGACCCAGAAGTTCTCGATCGACAGCAGGTTGAGGCCAAACGCCTCCCAGGAGCCCCTCCAGTCCATTCCGGTGCGGCCCGCTTCGAGTTCACCGTCCACCCAGAACTCGAACATCCCGTCGGCATTGCCAGGGCTGTTGAGCTTCACGTGTGCCTCGACGCATTGCCACGTACCTGCGCGCGCCGCCGAAAACACGGGCGTGCTGCCGCTGAGCGTGCCCAGCGGAACGAGGGCATCGCCGTCGTCGATGCCTGCACAGGCCACCTGGTCGCCCTGAACACAGCTGGCGGCGGAGGCTCGAAGGTTGACCTTGGCGTCGTCAGACGCGATCGAAGCAACCATCGCCTCGCCCCAGTCCGACTGCGCGAGCGCGCTGATCCGGGACAAGTGGAAGGGACCCGCGTCCGGCCACCCCTGCTGCATCTTCACGCGGAAGCGCCAGTACACCTCGTCGAAGGTGTCGCTGTCCTTGTATCCGGGGCGTCCTGCGGTTTGGATCGGGTTATTGCCGAACGACACACTCATGAAGCCCGCACCCTCGACCCCTTCGCGGTAGTGGGCTTTCATCGATCCGACGCCGGACGCTCCCCCGTCGGCGCAGGGCGCAAAGTTTCCGTCGGCATCGACGTAGTCAAAGAACACCGTCGACGGATCGAGGACGGCTTCAAAATCCTCGCAGAAGATCCAGCCCTCGGGGAGCGGTTCGGGGCAGGTGTCGTACGAACCGACGTTCGGCGCCGGGTTCCGACCGCCCGGGTCGCCGCCGGTGCTGCCATCCCCACCATCGCCACTTCCCCCGGACTCGTCGTCCCCGCCGCCCGTGCTTCCGAATCCAGCGCTGCTCAATCCGTCTTGGTCGGCCTCGCCACCGGTGGAACCGTCCGCATTCGCCGCGTCGCCCTCAGCATCAAGGCTGGAGCCTGAACCGGCATCGGAGGTCGTGTCGCTGCACGCGCCGGCGGTCATCAGCAGTCCGCCCAAAGCGGCAGCGCCAATCGCATCACAGACCGTACCCAGTCGCCTCATCATCTCAGTCCAAGTCAAAGTAAGGAGTTTTCAGCATAGCAGCCCGAAGAACGGCGGCCGCAAACCCGCGTGCAATCGCGAGACGACGCTGCCTGGTCAGGTGTTTCGATCGCCGACGCGAGCGAGGGCCAGTGCGCAATGGTTACGGCGCGTTGGCCCGGACGGATCGGCGGAGCGTCTGCGCCGCACCGCGCCCCGTAGCGAAGCGCGCGCACCGCGAGTCCCGCCGTCCCGCGCGGCTAGGCGGGGTCCGCGACCGCCAGCCAGGCCTCGATCTCCTGCCGGAGTCCGACGCCGGGCTCCAGGGAGTTGACCGCGTCCTTCAGGAGAGTGCGGGCGGCCTTCGGCGTGTCCGGAAACATGGCCTGACCCAGCACGAAGTACGCCCGCACCAGCGCCGTGTCGCCGGCGCTCGAACCCATCAAGAGCGCCACCGCGCGCCGACACAGCGGCACCGCCTCGGCCGGCGAACCCAACCCGATGTAGCACCGCGCCGCCTCGGTGAGGAGTTCGGCGATGTCTTCGCTCGCGGCCAGGCTTTCATCCACCGCGGCATCGAGAGCATCGAGCACCTCAAGGAACAAGGGCAGCGCCGGCGCGTACGCCCGACGGGAGAGAAGGATCCGCGCCTCACTGCGTTTGGCGAGGAGCCCGACGGTCACCGCGCAATGCGTAGGCTCCCGAATCTCAACGGTGTCCGGGCCCGTGTTGGTTCCATATCGGACGACGAACGCGGCCTGCGGTCCAAACCGGATTCGATCGCCGTCCTCAAGCGCCGCGGGATGCGAGACCCGTCGATCGTTGACGTAGGTTCCGTTGCAGGAACCGAGGTCCCAGACGACCAACGCCCCGCGTTCTGTGCGTTCGATCCGGGCGTGAAACCTCGACACCCCGTCGCTTTGGAGTCGCAGCGCGGCCTCTAGGCTGCGACCGACCGTCACCTCACTACGACCGATCGGACAGGCCACGCCGGTGAGATCGCCGGAGGCACCGATCAGTGTGCAGCCAGGGACGGATTCCGTCGTCATTCGAGCGTACACGGTAGCACCGCTCACCGATTGCGGTCGAAGACCTTCCGCGCCTTCGCGAGCAAACGCGGCGGCAGCACCGGGACGAAGCGTTTGACGGCATCGGTCAAGAACGTCTCCTTGGCGATGAGTTTGCGGGTCGCCCCACTCGCCATGCCCTCGATGATCCGCAAGGCGGCGCGCTCGGGGGGCATCGCGCGCCTCTCGAAGAAGCGCATCGCACGGCTCCTCCCCTCGAGGTCATCCTTGGCCCAGCGCGCGTCGCGAACGATGTTGGTCGCGATGCCCCCTGGGTGCACGCTCATCACCCGAATGTTCGTCTCGGCAAGCTCGGCTCCGAGGGATTCGGAGAACCCGCGAACCGCAAACTTGCTCAGGCAGTAGGACGACTGGCCCGGCACCCCGACGAGTCCAAACATGCTCGAGAGGTTGACGATATAGGCGTCGTCGCTTCGCTTGAGCAGCGGCAAGAAGAACTTGCAGCCGTAGACCACACCCCAGACGTTGATGCCCATCAGCCACTCGAAGTCGTCGAGATCTTGGTCTTCGAGGTTGGACGCGACGGTGACGCCCGCGTTGTTGACGACGATGTCGACGGATCCGTGGACCGACTCAACGGCAGCTGGCAACGCACCCATAGCGGCGCGCGACGCAACATCGACGCAGTGGACACTGACGCGACGGCCGTGGTGAGTGCACTGCGCCTCGACCCCTCGAAGGCCCTGCTCGTTGACATCCACCAAGGCGAGGTCGCAACCCCGCTGCGCCAACGCAACCGACAGCGCGCGCCCGATCCCGCTTGCGGCCCCGGTAATGACCGCGACCCGTCCTCGAAAGTTCTTCATCCAGGCGAGAGGCTACCAGCCCCGGAGCGAAGCCGACGAGGACCGTGGTGCCCCGGGGGCCTCAGCGGCTGGGTCCCGAGATGATGTCTTGGATGAGCGAGGGCGAGGGCGAGCGGTCCGGCGGGATGACCACCATGTCGATGGGCGCATCGTTGGCCTCCTCACCGTCGAAGTCGAGATGGGTGGTGTTGGGATCGTCGAGCGCCGCCTGAGCCGCAGCGTCTCGTGCGGCCTGGCGTTGTTCGGCGCTGGGCCGGGGATCTCCGAGGTCTTCGTCTTCGGCCACCGCGAGCTCGAGCGCGGACAGCTGCCCAGCCGAGCGGGCAGCCGGACGGGCACTCGCACATCCACAGACCCAAACACACACCAGGGCGACTGCGGCAGGGCGAAGCATGACCTTGGAATAGCGCATCATCGGGACCTTGGCCTCCCGGCAGAGAATCCGTGCCCGCGCCGGCGCTTTTTTCATGGCCGTGGCAACCCAACTGGCCCAGGCCCGCATAGAGGTGGACGTCGTGAAGAGACTCGCCCTCCCACTCCTCATGCTCTCGTTCGGTTGCGGGCATCTCGCGGACCCCATCGGGCGCGATCCGGTCGACGCGCAGTTCGTCTTCCCGCGGGACGGCGCTCGATCGGCGCAGGTCGAGCTCACGACGCAAGGAGACCTTTGGGTCCGCGGCGGGAGCTGCAGCCTCGTGCAGGCCCGGGCGCAGTACGACGCAAAACGCGCCGACGCCGAGACCCGCTACGCGCTCGACGAGAGCGGTCAGGGCAGCGTCACGGTCCAGCTGATGGGCAAGCCACCTCGCGGCGGCGACATGAAGCTGGAGGTCTGTCTGTCGACCGAGTTGCCCATCAGCCTGAGCGCCACCTCCGCGATCGGGGACATCGGTATGGACCTGTCGGGCGTGCAGGTTCGCGGAATGGATGCGGCCGTGGGCGTTGGCGATCTGAAGGTCGACTTCGGGGACGCGAGCGTGGCGCAAGCGTCGCTCGACGTCGAAGCTGGCACGGGGGACGTCACCGTCGACGCCAAGCGATCCACCTGGACCGGACGCAACGCGCTGGACATCGAGTCCGGCACCGGGGACGTGACGATCTATCTGCCTCGGGGGATCGGTCTTCGGGTCGAGGTCGAGAGCGGCATCGGCGACATCGATGTTCGAGGGCTCGATCGCCAAGGAGATGAGTACGCCAACTCGCTCGCGTCGACGTCGGAGCACGTGCTCGAGGTCGACATCGAAGTTGGCACGGGCGATGTCACCGTCATCGCGGGATAGGGCACGGCTCAGCGCCGCTTGGCGACCCAGATGAAGTGAAAACGGCCGCGACCTTTTCGCGACGCTGGAACCTTCTCCGTGCGGGTCGCAAAGCCGGCGCTGTTGCAGCGGCGCGTGAATTTCTTGTCGTCGGAGAACGACCACACCGCGAGGATGCCTCCAGGGGTCAGCGCGTCGTGGGCCGCGGCCAGGCCTTTGGACGAATAGATCGCTTCGTTGCCGTCGTGGGCCAGCGCATCGGGACCGTTGTCGACATCCAGGAGGATGGCGTCGAACGGCTGCACAGGGTTGCGGATGCGTGCGCCGACATCCCCTCGAAACACGCGCGCCCGTCGGTCCTCCAAGGGGCGACCGGCGACATCGGCCAGGGGTCCCTCGTTCCACCGCACGACCGCCTCGACGAGCTCGGCGACCTCCACGGTCGCCTCCGGGCCCACGCGGTCCAGCGCCTCGCGAAGCGTGAAGCCCATGCCCAGGCCGCCCACCAGGACGTGGTTTGCGGGTCGGCCGAGCGCGCCGAGGCCGAGCGAAGACAGGGCCTTCGACGAGCCATCGTCCTCGCTCGACATCAGGTCGTAGCCGCCAGCCCGGATCAGGAACTCGTGGCCACGACGCCGAAGGTCCAGCGGCTCTCCGTCCGGGGCCGTTGCCGTGTCGAGCGTCTCCCAGGGCTTCATGGCCGGAGGCTACAGCGTTTTTGTCGCCGTCGTGTGATGAGCCGACCCGCCCTGCCAAGCGGCCACAACTCGCAGGGGCTCACGTATGCTCCGCCCGTGCCCAGGAACAAAATTGGGATCATCGCGGGCCTCGTCCTGATCTCGACGCCAGCGTACGCTGGCAGCGGCGGACCCTACCCGGTCACGGCGGACCCGTTTCGGCAGCTGGAGGAGCTGCTGCCGACGCCGACCACGACGCGCACCGGGTCGGGCGCGCCGGGTCACGAGTACTGGCAGCAGGACGTGGACTACGACATCAAGGTTCGGCTGGACGACGAACGGCAACAGGTCGAAGGGCACGAGCGCGTTCGCTACCAAAACAACTCGCCGGACACGCTCTCGTACCTGTGGCTGCAGCTCGACGCCAACATCTACAGCCCGAGCTCCGACCGAGCGATGACCGCGAGCGCGCCGGGATTCGACCGCGTATCGTATCGGGGTTTTCGGGGGCTGCTTGAGGGCCTCACGTTCGATGGCAGCGTGAAGCTGGGCAAGGTGACCGACAAACGCGGCCGCGACCTCGCGCACACCGTCGTGGGCACGATGATGCGCATCGACCTGCCCAAGGATCTTGGTCCCGGCAAGTCGTTCGTGTTCGACATCGACTGGTCGTATGCGATCAACGACAGCGACAAGGTCCCCGGTCGCACCGGCTACGAGCGCTTTGACGACGGCACGATCATCTACGAGATCGCGCAGTGGTTTCCGCGCCTGGCCGCCTACGAAGACGTGAACGGCTGGCAGAACAAGCAGTTCCTTGGAGCCGGAGAGTTCACGCTGGAGTTCGGCGACTACGACGTGGAGATCACCGTCCCCGCGGACCACATCGTCGCCTCCACCGGAACGCTCGCCAATCCCCGCGATGTGCTGAGCGCGGCGCAGCGCGACCGTCTCGAAGAGGCGGAGGATGCGAAGGCACCGGTCTTCATCGTCACCCCGGACGAGGCGAAAGAGGCCGAGAAGGGCAAGACCCAGAGCACCAAGACGTGGCGGTTCAAGGCGAAGAACGTCCGCGACTTTGCGTTCGCGAGCTCAAAGAAGTTCATCTGGGATGCGCAGCGGGTGGAGGTTGCCGGAGAGCCGGTCTGGGCGATGTCGTACTACCCCAAGGAGGGCGAGCCGCTGTGGAGCCAGTACTCCACCAAGGCGATCATTCACACGCTGGACGTCTACGGTCGCTACGCGTTCGAGTACCCCTACCCCGTCGCGATCTCAGTGAACGGTCCGGTCGGTGGCATGGAGTACCCGATGATCTGCTTCAACGGGCCGCGCCCCGAGCAGGACGGCACCTACAGCAAGCGCACCAAGTACGGGCTCATCTCCGTGATCATCCACGAGGTCGGGCACAACTTCTTCCCGATGATCGTCAACAGCGACGAGCGGCAGTGGACGTGGATGGACGAGGGCCTCAACACGTTCCTGCAGTACCGGACCGAGCAGGAGTGGGAGCCGAACTACCCCTCGCGGCGCGGGGAGCCGAGCAAGATCGTCGACTACATGCGCAGCGACAACCAGGTCCCGATCATGACCAACTCGGAGTCGCTGCTGCAGTTCGGAAACAACGCCTACGCCAAGACCGCGACCGCGCTCAACGTGCTGCGCGAGAGCGTGATGGGGCGCGAGCTCTTCGACCACGCGTTCTCCCAGTACGCTCGGCGCTGGAAGTTCCGGCGTCCCATGCCCGCGGACTTTTTCCGCACGATGGAGGATGCGTCCGCGGTCGACCTCGACTGGTTCTGGCGCGGGTGGTTCTACACGACCGACCATGTGGACATCGGCATCGTGAGCATCACCGAAAATGCGCTGGAGACTGGCGACCCCGAGCGGGACAAGCCCAAGCTCAAGGAGGAGCGGGATGCCGAGCCTGCGAGCTTGTCCAAGCGCAGAGATGCCGAGCTGCCCACCTGGGCCGACTCCGACAAGGACATCTACGACTTCTACAACGACTACGACGAGCTGGACGTCACCGACACCGAGCGCCGCCGCTGGAAGCGGACGCGCGGCGAGCTCGACGCGGACGAGGCGGCCCTGCTGGACTCGCACAAGCGTTTCTACACGGTCGAGTTTGAGAACATCGGCGGGCTGGTCATGCCGATCATCCTCGATGTCGCGTTCGAGAATGGTCGACACCAAGAGCTCCGCGTGCCGGCGGAGGTCTGGCGAAAGGACCCACGGCGGGTTCGCAAGCTGCTGATCGTCGACGACCCGATCGTCTCGATCACGGTGGACCCGCATCTGGAGACGGCCGACACCGACCTCTCGAACAACGCGTGGCCGCCCAAGGTGCACAAGACTCGGTTCCAGCTCTACAAGGAGCGCAAAGAGAAGAACCCCATGCAAGAGGCGGGCATGGGCGATGGGCCGAAGATGAAGGACGAGCCCGAGCAGGACAACTCCACCGAGGCCGCACAATGAACCGCCGGTCGCTTCTCGTCGGGGCCCTGACGCTGGCGAGCTTGCCTGGAGTCGTCCACGCGCATCCGGTGCACGCCAGCGCCGCGGTCGTGGACGTTCGAGGCCGCCGCGTGGAGGTCACCCTCACGGTCGCCCCCGAAGATCTGCAAGAAGCCCTTCGCCGCGAGTCCGGGCGAGCCCTCGACGTCGACACCGATGCCAGCGTCGACGCCCTGGCCCGCACCTACGTCGCCGAACGCTTCGTCCTCGGGGGTCCCAACGGCCCGCTGCCGCTGACCTGGATCGGCTACGAGATCACGGACGACGCCGGACTGCTGTACTTCGAGTTCATGCTGCCCAAAGACCTGCGCGGCATCACGGTGCGCAACGCGGTGTTCTTCGAACTGACGCCGGCGCACATCAACCGAGTTCAGGTGCGCCGCGGAACATCATCGCGGACGCATCGGTTTCGCGCCACCGACCCCGCGCGTCCACTGCTTGGGGGCTGAGACCAAGCGCCAAGACCTGGGCCAGCGCGGTCTGGCCTCGCACCGTCTAGCTCTAGCGGCGCTTCTTCATCGTCGCGACGACCTCGCTGAGCCCAGGAAGCAGCTCCTCATTCGGGTCGCCGTACTGCCGATACAGGACGAGCGCGACGGTCCCCGCGACGATCTGCAGCGTCCCCGCGCAGACCGGGAACACCAGCATCCAGAACAAGTACCCGGTGCCCAGCCACAGGTGCAGCGCCCAAGCTTGGAACACAGCCGCGGCCAGTCCGCAGACGATGCCGATCGCGAGGATCGGCCGACGCCCCAGCGTCACGCGCCTATTCATGGAGTTTCGCTCCTTCGACGCCGAGCGCGACTCGGACGACACGGGTTCCGAACAGCTCGGTGATGTACGCCGAGCAGGGGTCGAAGTTCTCCCCGCGGCCAAACGCCATGCTGGCCGGGGACTCAAGATCTTCGAGGACCACCTCCCCCTCCTGCAGGTCGGTGGCGCTGCCGTCGACCCTCCACAGCTCTCCGGAGAAATTGGCGAGCACGTAGACGAAGCCGTCCACGTCGACACCCATGCCGTCGTTGGCCGAACCCGGCCCGGTGTGGAGGATCTCGACCGCGCTCGACTCGATAGGCAGGCCGTCATCGCCGACGTCGTAGCGGGTGAGCTCGCCGTTGTTGCTGAACGTAGAGGCGACGTAGAACGCGGTCTTGTCCGGGGAGTATGCGATTCCGTTGGGCGAGGGCACGTCCTGGATGACGGTGCTGACGGTGCCATCGGACTCCACCCGGAACACGCGCGTGTCGAAGTCGTCGGAGACGAGGACCGATCCATCGGGGGCGAGGGCGACGAAGTTTGCGCTGTCGATCCCCTGGGCGAGCAGGGTTGCGCGAGCGCTGCTCGAGACCTCGTAGACGCCGCCGTCGGGCTCCATGAGCTCGCCGATGCTGGCCACCACCAGGCTGCCATCGCTCCTGGGGGCCAAGCCGAGCGCATAGGGGACCTCGGCGAACAGCGTCGCCTCCCCCCGCGGGCTGATCTCCCACAGGGTCCCCATGCCATCGTCGAGCGTCGTGACGATGAGGCGTCCATCGGCGGTGAACGCGATGCCCTCGCTGCCTCCCGCGAACCCGTCGTACACGACCTGCACGTCCCCCACCTCGAGGTCGTCCCAGCAGTTGGACGCAGAGCCGGTGCTCGAGCCGCTGCTTGTGCTGTCGTCCAGGGACCCGGAGCTGGACCCGCTGGGCGTGGACGCCGATCCCTCGGCGCCGCTTGAGCCCACGTCGGTCGCGACTCCTGTCGATGCGGCGCCGCTCGAGCCCGCCGCGGGCCCCACCTGCGAGTCATCTCCGCAGGCCAAGGGGACCGCCGACCACACCCAGAGTCCGAGGCTGCCGCGCAGATTCATGCGCGCACCCTACCGTCGATCGTTGACGAAGAGAATCTTGGACTCCGACCGCGAGGGCCCTTGTGCGCTCATGTTCGGCGGCGACGGAGTCCGAGCAGCAGCGCGAAGAATGCGAGGCTCCGGCGCCCACTGCCGGTCCCCACGGAGCAGCCAGACGCCGCGGATCCCTGTTGCGTCGCCGCACCCGTGCTCTCCGGTGCACCGGTCCCCGAGGCTTCGCCGCCCTCACCCGCGGACGTGCTCGTGCTCTGGGAAGCCCCAGTCGTGCCTCCGGTCTGCGCGGTGGTGTCCTCGCCAGACTCCTGCGAGGAGTCGCCGTCTGTGCTGGAGCTCTCGGTGTCGCCCGGCGGTGGCTCTGGGTCGCGCAGGCGCGCGTTGTTGTTTGCGAAGAACTCCGCCGCAAACATCGACAGGTTGAGGCCATCGCCGTCGATGAAGCCCAACGGGGCGCCCACCTGACCCGATCCCGAGGGCCAGGCATGACCCGCACCCGTGGTGGAGTCGAGCTGCGCAATACGAACGCCCCGGCCGTCGGCGTAGGTCACCCCGGTTCCCGCGGGTGCGATCCCGGGCAACCGCAGGAGCTCGAAGCTCTCGGCGCGCAGCGAGTCCAGCCCCTGCGCGTAGACGAGTCCGAACATCTGCGCGTTGAGAGTGTTGTAGCCGGTCGACACCGTGAAGTCGTTCACGTCGGCAAACGTAAAGGCCACCTGCGTGTCGAGTGCGGGGGCCTGTTGACCGGCCAGTTGGATGCACAGCGCCTGCGCATCCTCCGGCGTTGTGCTGACGACTGCCGTCTGCGAGACGGCGGTGCCCAGCCCGGGTCCGGCGACGACGCCCACGCCTGCGAACACGTCCGGCGCAAGACATCCGAGCACCAAGGCCTCCCCGGCCCCCGACGAAAACCCGACGACGTAGACCTGCTCGGGATCGATCGAGAGGGAAGGATCGCGCAGCAGCGCCTCGACCATCGCGAGAACGGGGCCGTTGTGGCGCGAGTCTCGAGTGTGCGCTGATCCATAGTAGTCCCAGCAGCCCGCCACGACCCCACCGCCTGGCACGTGCGGCAGCGCCATCACGACGCCCAGCGAGTCTGCCGCCGCCTCGAGGTTGCCGTCGTCGCGCAGCCCCGTCGCCCGCTGCGCGCAGCCGTGCAGCACGAGCATCAACGCGCGCCCCGTCCCCACCGGGGAGGCCGCCTCCGGCGCGAAGACCTCCACGTCCATCCCGCCGAGCGCCACGCTCGACCACTGAGCCTGGGCCCTCCCTGCCACCAGCGCGGTCCCGACCCAGGCCGCGTAGGCGACCCCACGTGCGCAAAAACGAGTCTTCCGGCCGTTCACCCGTTGCCGTTGAAGCACGATTGATGGCTCGACACCACCCCGGAATCCGCGCCTGTGTGCCGTGTTGTATGTTTCTCGAATGCCGTTTGAACTGGGATGCCTGACTCGACGCGCCACGGCGCTGGCTTTAACCGGACTTGTGTCCCTGATCCCCGGGTGCGGCGACGACGGTGCGGGCACCGGCGCTGACACGGGAGGCACGACGGGCTCAACCGAGCCGACCGCGACCGACACCACCACGCTCGACACCACGAGCACCGGCTCGAGCACCAGCGTTGCCGACGAGAGCACGACCGGGCTGGGCCCCGAGCCGGTGGCCGAAGAGTGGCCCCTGCTCGGCTGTGACCCGCTGGTGCCGACATACTGCTCGGCACCGTTTCCATCCAACGTCTACACCGTCGCCGACGAGGCCACCAGCACGGGGCGTCGCGTGATGCTGGCGGCCGAGCTGCTCCCGGCCGATACCGCGGGCGCGAGCGCAGACCCGGCGCCTTGGAACCAGCTCGACGGGTTCTCGCCCGGCATTGCGATCAGCGCTCACTTCCCCGACGTTACGCAAGAGACGTTGGTGGCGGGAAACGTCGCGAGCGCGACCACCATTGCTCGCTCGCTCGAAGACGACTCCCCCACGGTGCTGCTCGACGTCGCGACCGGCGAGCGCGTGCCGCACTGGGTCGACCTCGACGCGACCGGAGACGACGACGCCCAGCGCTTGTTTATGATTCGCCCCGCGATTCGCCTCAAAGACGCATCGCGCTACATCGTCGCCATCCGTGGCCTGCTCGATGCGGCCGGCAACCCGATCGCCGCCACCGATGCTTTCGCCGCCCTGCGCGACCGCAGCGACTCGGATGACGCTGCGATCGAAGACCGCCGCCCCTTGTACGGCGACATCTTCGGGCACACCACGGCCGCGGGCCTCGACCGCGACAGCATGCAGCTCGCCTGGGACTTCTCGACCTCCTCCCGGGAGAACAACACCGGGTGGATGGTCCACATGCGAGACGAGGCCTTCGCGCTGATCGGCGAAGACGGCCCCAGCTACACCATCACCAGCGTCGACGACGAGTGGGACAAGGAGGGCCTCATCGCTCACCGCGTGTTCCTCGACTTGGAGGTGCCGATGTACCTCGACCAGGTCGCCCCGCTTTCGACCCTGCAGTTCGGCGACGACGGCATGCCCGAGCCCACCGGCACGGCGATGTTCGAGGTCGAGATCCTCATCCCGACCTCGGCAGCGACCACTCCGGTCCGTCCGCTTCAGTACGGCCACGGCCTGCTCGGCAGCAAGTCGCAGATCGAGAGCGGCCACTTCCGCGAGTTCATCAACGACTACGGCTACGCGTTGTTCGGCGTCACCTTCATCGGCTTCGCCGAGGACGATGAGCTGTTCATCGGCGCGATGCTGGGCAACGGTTCGTTCGACCAGTTCAAGCAGGTGATCGATCGCCAGCAGCAGGGCATGATCAACTCGCTGGTCGCGATGCGGATGATGCTGACCACCTTCGCCCAAGACCCGACATATGGCTCGCTGATCGACAACAGCGCGGGCCACTACCTGGGCATTAGCCAGGGCGGCATCTACGGACCCACGTACATGGCGCTGTCGACCGACATCCAGCGCGGCACGTTCGGCGTGCCCGGCATGCCCTACAACGTGTTGCTCAGCCGCAGCGTCGACTTCGATATCTTCTTCGACATCATGCGCGCCAGCTACCCCGACTCGCGCGACCACATGATGCTGCTCAACTACGCGCAGATGCTGTGGGATCGGATCGAGCCCACCGGCTACGCGCCTTACCTGCTGGCCGACACCTTCCCGGGAACCGAGCCCAAAGAGGTGCTGATCCGGGCAGCCGTCGGAGACCACCAGGTGACCAACTACGGCGCGCACATCATGGCGCGCTCGCTGGGCATCCCGCACCTCGACACGGGCATTCGCGACATCTGGGGCCTGGAGTCTCAGGCCGGGCCCATCGCAGGCTCGGCCTACGTCGAGTACGAGTTCGGGCTTCCAGCCGATCCCGTCGTCAACACACCGCAGCGCGCCTGCGAGGACCCCCACGGCGAAGTGCGCCAGCTCGATGAGGCTCGGCAGCAGATGGACACGTTCTTTCGCACCGGGTCGATCGAGAACACCTGCGACGGCGGGACCTGCTCGTTCCCCGCGCTGTCCGGCTGCAAATAGCGCGAAAGAAGCATGGGCCAGGGCGTCCCGAGGGTTTCTCGGGGCGCAGTCACCCTTTGGGGCGCGCCCGCGCAGGAGACCGAAGCCGACGACCTTCCCGCGCGTTGACCTGTCCCTGAGTCGCGATCGTCTTTGACGCAGGCTGGACAACATCCCACGCTTGCCCCCATGAGCACCTCTTGTGTGCGGGCGCTGGCGTGCGCCCTGGTCTCCACCCTCCTTGTCCAATCCGCCTGGGCTGGGCCGCCATCCAACCGCGCCTCCGTTCCAGAGGCTCCCGAGCGCTACTCGCACGCGCAGGAGCTGCTGGAGCGCGGCGACTATGTCGCTGCGGCCGAGATCTGGGAGGCGCTGCTGGAGGAGACGCCCGAGTCGCCGGAGACAAACTCGGGGCGCGAAGCCATGCTCTGCAACGCGCTCGATGCTCGTATCGAGGCCTACGGCCGCCAGATCACAGGAAAGGGCGAGAAGGAGCCGGTGCACCTCGTCGAGGGCCAGATCGCCCTGCGGCGCTACCTTCGGGCCCACACCGCGGCCTACGGTGACTCCAGGGCCGTCAGTGCTCCCGTGCAGGAGCGAGCGGCCACCTTGGCCGTCGCAATGGCGAACGCCCAACCCGAGCGGACCCCGGCCCCTTCGAACTCCGAGCTCTTCGAGCGCAGGCAGCCACCCGAGGTTTATGCCGGCCCGCCCCCCCCGCCCCGCGACGGCAACGGGCTGCTGGTCGGTGGCATTGGCTTGGGCGTGCTCGGCCTCGCCGCCGGGCTCACCATGATCCCGTTGGGCGCGGCGCTGGGCCGCAACGCCGAGAACATCTACACCGTCGCCACGATCAACGCCTCCAACACCAGCTCCGAGCCTCAGCGCGCGCTGTACCTTGCCGATGCGGCGGAGGCCCGTCGCGCGGGCCGAACCTCCAACCGGGTGGCCATTGCCGGCGGCGTGCTCAGCCCGCTGATGCTCGGAGGCGCCGCAGTGATGATCATCTACGGGCTCCAGCGTCGCAGCGCGGCCTACCGCCGAGTCCAGCACGGTCCCCGGCTCTCCCCCGACTACGCAGGCTATGGGGCCACGCTGCGATTTTAGGAGCCACGCATCGATTTGGGCGCTCCGTCCGAGACAGCAGCGCGAAGGCCCAGCGGCTATGCTGCCCGCCATGGCCATCACCCTCTCGCTCGAAGGCAAGACCGCGATCGTGACCGGAGGCGGACGCGGGATCGGCAAGGCGATCACCGCTCGGCTCGCGGAAGCGGGCGCCAACGTCGTCATCGCGTCCCGCAAACTCGAGAACCTCGAAGCCACCGCAGCCGAGCTGGCGGATCTCGGACACCGCATTGTGCCCATGCAGTGCCACGTCGGTGAGGCCGAGCAGATCGAAGCGCTCGTCTCGCGTACAGAGGCCGAGGTCGGGCCCGTCGACATCGTCGTCAACAACAGCGCCACCAACCTCGGGCAAGGCGCATCGCTCGACACCACGCCTGCGATGCTCGACAAGATGATGGACGTCAACGTGAAGGCGGCCATGAATCTCGTGCACCGCGTCGTGCCCTCGATGCGAGAGCGCGGCGGCGGCAGCATCATCAACATCTCGTCCATCTCCGGGTTCCAGCCCCAGCCCGGAGGGTTGCTCTACAGCTTCACCAAGGCCGGCCTCAACATGCTCACCCGCGCCTGGGCCCGCGAGTTCGGGCGCTGGAACATTCGCGTCAACGGCATCGCCCCGGGCCTGATTAAGACCGACTTCAGCCGCTACTTCTGGGACGACGAAAGCCGTCGGGACCAGCTGGTGGGCGAGCAACCGCTGCAGCGGCTGGGACAGCCGAGCGACATCGGCTTTGCGGCGGCCTATCTGGCCAGCGAAGAGGCAGCCTTCATGACCGGGCAGACGCTGATCATCGACGGCGGCGTCCTGGCGTAGGTGGCAGCGGCACAAGGAAGCCCTCAGCGAGCGTCCAGACGCGGCTGCGCAGGTTCGTCCAACAGGGCGATCACAACCCCCGCGACGGACTCCGCGAGACGATCCCAGTCCTGCTCGGCGGGTTGCGGAATGTGCACGAAGAAGGCCGCCTCCAGCGACCCGCCCTCGGCCTGACTGCGCCGGACCGCATCCAGGGCCAGCGAGTGCGTCTCGTTGCACAGATACGTGTTCTGCGGGCGCGCCTGCATGGTGCGGGCTCTCATCGTTCCGAAGGTGCGCCCGTCGACAGCCTCCACGGCAGCAGCCACTGCGGGCGAGGCCGCAAGGATCTCGGGCTGCGACTCGAAGATCGGCTCTGCAGCGCCCTGCCCCGCCGCATCCGTCCCTTTGCGGAGATTGTAGGCACCCGCCTCGACGAAGACCTCATCGTCGCGGTCATACACGCCCAACCCCAGGTGCACCACGACGTCGTGTTCGGCGTACGGGGTTCGTTCGGCGGCAGCCCCCCAGGTGACGGGCAGCGTGGCGAACGACCAGGTGATGCCTCGATCGCCGGCGGCGGTGTGCAGGGCGGAGACCAGCGGGCCCTCGTACGTTCCCGGCGAGTCCAGGATCGGCTCGCCCACCAGCAGACGGCAGCTCGGGTTGTCTCGGCAACGCCAGAGGTTCGGGGGATCGCCGAGGTCGGTCCAGTCGTTGAACCCGGTGACGAGTACCCGCAAGGACTCGGGCTCTGGGGCTGCCGCCTCGACCGAAGAGCTCGGCGTCGGGTCCTTGGGCTGCGGCTCCAGGGTCGGGGCACACGCCGACAGCAGGGGGAGCGCGAACAGACTGAACCAGGTACGCATCGTGGACGCAGCGTAGAGCGCATCGAGGAACCTCGCCACCGCCACGGTGAGTCTGCAGCCCGCGGTGGCCGATCAGTCACGCACCGCGAGCGGAAGTCGACGGCGGCCAGGCTGCGAGGGCTGGGTCCCGCGGGCCCTCGCCACCTCGACATCCCCAACCTCCGCCAGGTAGTCCGGTCGCAACCCTCCGCATCCGCCGCGATGCTCACACCCCTCGCACGCCGGGACGTGCACGCGAGGTGTGATGGCGCTGTCGGCCAGATCGAAGACGGCGTCGGGACTCACCACGCGAACGCGTTCGAGCGCCGGGTTGTGCGCCAGCTCGGCGTGCTCGCCCAGGATGCACGCAGGAATGTGCAGCGATCGCAGCCGCATGCCGTGCGCCTGGGCTCGAGCCCGAGCCTGTGCGATGAACGGAACGGCCTCGCTCATGCTCGGCAGGCTCTTCGGACGGTTCGCGTTGCCATCGGTGAGCGAAACGAACCAGAGATCGGCGGCCCTGACCCCGCGCGCGGCGAGCCAGTCGATCGCGGACGGCAGCCGAGGCAAGGTGTCGGATTCGAGGATCAAGTCGGCGCCGAATTCCACATCGGCCGCCGCGAGCAGCTCGAGCCCTCGCTGCATGTGCCGATGCGTGTCCGGCCGCCGCACCATCGCTTCGTAGGCCGCCGCTTCGTGGGTGTGAATCGAGATGTGCACACAGGTAACCCCTGCATCCAGCAGGCGGGCGGCGTTGTCCCCGACCCCGAGCAGCAGCCCGTTGCTCTGCACCTTGATGCTGCGGTATCCGAGCGCGGCGGCGCGGCGCACCAAGGGCAGAAGATCGGCCCGGATCGTCGGTTCACCGCCTGTAAAGGACACCTTGTCGAAGCCGTGAACGCGCCCTTGGTTCAGCTCCAGCGCCACGCCTCGACCCGGAAGCGCGCGCAGGCGCATCTGCGGCGTGATGGTGCAGTAGGTACAGGCCAGGTTGCAGTCGTAGCCGAGAATGATGTCCAGGAGGCCGGCCACGAAGCTCGCGTCTACCTTATCAGGTCTCGTTCTTGACCCGTTGGGGCGCGGGGCCCTACCGTGGTTGTGGGGCGCATGGCGATGGACGAGCAACGCGACAGCAACGACGGCAATCCTCAGATGCGACGACGGACCGTCGTCGCTGGCTTGGCGGTCGCCGGGGCCGCCGTCGGTGCGGGCGCGCTCGTCCAACACCGCAAAGCCCAAGCACCGACGCAGGCCGCCCCCGAGATCGGCGCGCTCGAGCCGGGGACCGTCCTGCCCGGAACCCAGGTCCGCGTCGTCGCCGTCTACCCGGTGACGCTCGGCGCCTTGCCGGTCGTGCTCGAGACCCAAGCGGGCGGTCGCTACCAGGTCGATGTCCTCGCCCGCGATGCCAACGGACCGCAAGGCGTGGGCAACACCGAGCACTTCAGCGTCTACGTGGCCAACAGCGGCGACGGTGGCACCTCCACCGATGAGACCCAAGGGCTGGGCGCGATGGCGCTGGCTCGGGTCCTCGAGTCGAGCCAGCACGAGCTGCCGAAGCTGATGACGCTGCGCGACCGGGCGACCCAGCACCCCGAAGGCACCTTCGGCGTTCCGCTGCAGTCGTGACGCTCGCGCTGCACGGGGCCACCGCGGCGGTTCACGATCACGTAGCGGGTCGAACGGGCGACTTCGACGCTGTCGTCGCGGCGCTGCAAGAGGGCGACCCGGTCGAGGTCGTCTCGCAGGTCACGCGCGCCAATGTTCGAGACCTGGCCGGGCTCGCCCAGTGGTTGCTCGAGCCGACGCGGCGGGCCAAGGTCCGTCGGTGGGTCCTGCGCTGGCCGGGGATGCAGCCACCGGGCGTGTCGCTGCCCCGACTGGGCATGGTGACCCCGCGAGTCCTGCACGCCGCCGCGATGGCTCGGCAGGCGGGGCTGGAGGTCGGCACGTCCGGACTGCCCCCGTGCGTGCTCGGACCCCACGCCCCGTTTGCGGTCGCGACCGCCGCGCGTGCCTACGCGCAGGTGTGTCACGGGTGCACCGCGAGACCGAGATGCGCCGGCGTCCCCGAGCCCTACCTTGCGTGTTTCGAGCGAGACCTCGAGCTGCGGGCGCTCTAGGGGGTGTCCTCAATTCGGTGAACGGAGAACCTGAGTTATCTCGATCGGTGAAGGGCCTGAGTTGCCCGTTTGACCCGTCCGTGATCAAAGATCTTGGTGCGACGTCATGCTCTGAGCGACACCAACTGGCAGCGGCTTGAGCAGATCCTTCTTGGCGAGGCAGTCGCTCGAGTAGTCGATGGTGCCGTTGCATGCATACCAGGCGACGCGCTCGACCGGATCGAACGGAAACTGCGAGAAGCGATTGAGCCCGTCGCCGATGCCCTTCGCCATGCGTCCATCACTATGGGCGCGCTCTGATGGGGAAGCGTGACCTCGGCGACCAGCGTGTCGTGGTACCAGAAGTCCTACTGCACGACGACGAGGTCGAAGGCGCCCACCAACGGGGAGATCTGCGGCACGTAGCGCTCCGGGTCGGAGCTCAAGACCCCTTGGGGCAGGCCCGCGACGTTGTATATGAGGAGCTCGAAGCTCCCACTCTCGACCCGGCGTCCGGTGGTGGAGTCGGCTTCGCCCGAGGACTCCGAGGTCGAGGTGGACGTGCCACTGGAATTGCTCCGAAAAAGTGGAGGGTTGGTTAGGCGGCCCTCGCCGCGGTTTGGTTTAGCAGCTCAAAGTGAACTGGGCTGACGTAGCCGATGCTCGAGTGCAACCGTTGGCAGTTGTAGAAGTCTTCGATGTAGTTACGGATGCGGGCTCGCGCATCACTGGCGCTTTCGAAGGTGTCGCCGAGTTCGGTCTTCAAGCTGGCGAAGAGACTCTCGGCGACGGCGTTGTCCCAACAGTCGGCTTTGCGACTCATGCTTGGTGCGAACCTGCCGGCACTCAACGCGGCCAGGTAGTTGTCGCTGGCGTACTGGCTGCCGCGGTCGGTGTGGTGGGGGACGCCACGGCCCGGACGGCGGCGCCGCACGGCCATATCCAGGGCCTCGAGCACGAGCTCGTCCCGCATGTGGTCGGCCAAGGCCCAACCAACCACTTTCCGCGAGAACAAGTCGATGAGCACAGCCAGGTACATGCGCCCCGAGAACGTGGCGATGTACGTGATGTCGCCGACCCAGGCTTCGTTGACGGCCCTCGTCGTAAAGTTCCGCTTGAGCAAGTTCGGCGCGATGCGACGAGTGTGGTTCGAGTCCGTCGTCTTCGGGCGACCGCGCCGAGGACGGGCTACCAGCCCCTCCTTGCGCATGATTTTGGCCGTTCTGCGCCGTCCAAGATTCGGGTGGCGGATCCGCAGAGCACGCTGCATCCTCGGACTTCCGTATCGGCCTTTGGAGCGCGCGAACTCGGCACGAACCTCGACCGCCAAGGCTCGGTCGCTACGAGCGCGATCCGACTCCGGCCGTTCTGCCCACGCGTAGTCGCCGCTCTGCGAGACTTCGAGAAGGCGGCACATCATCGCCACGGAGAAGTCCTCCCGGCATTCATCAACGACCGCGAACCTGATCGATTCTCGCTCGCGAAGTACGCCGCCGTTTTTTTTTAGAAAGTCGCGCTACTGCTCGACTTTCCGAAGCTCGCGTCGGAGGCGCGACAGCTCTTCACGCTCGGAGGTCGTCAGCGCTCCGGACGGGTCGGCCTTGGCATCGACGCCGAGCTGCCTGGCCCAACGATAGAGCGATTGCTCGCTCACCCCGATGTCCTTGGCGACCTCCGCCACCGGCTTGCCCGCTGCCTGCATCATGCGAACAGCTTCGGCCTTGAACTCCGGCGTGAACCGCTTGTTTTTCCTTCTTGCCACTTGGACTCCGCTCGACATTGTCTCTCATCTCCAGGTGTCTACCAAAACGGAGCAGGTTCACACCTTCTCGACCAACACGCCGCACCTCTTGCAGTCGACCCGACGCATTCGGTAGCGCAGGATGGTCTTGATCCCAGCGAGGTCGATGTGGCGCCAGTCTCGAAGGCGGTCGTCGTAGCCGCTCCTGCACTTCTTGCCGCACTGACTGCATCGCGAGACCTTCCAGATGGGGGCGACGTGGACGACAAGGGCATCCCCCTCGAACTCGAGGTCGAGGACACGAGTCCGCTGCGAGGTGGAGGAGGGTTCGGAGTAGACTGGTGGAGCGCATGCGGGCTGGGCCGGTTTTGGTTGGTGTTGGAACCCCAAGACTACGCCCTCACCCGCTGCGCACTTCTTCACGCCCTCAAACCCGCTCCGAAGCCCGTTCTTCCCCCGCAAACCCGTCAAATCCGTGCTTCGTCCGCCCACTAAATGGTCAGGAGAGCCGGTAGAAGGGGGTAGACCCTGCTTGGACCGGTGCCGAGACAGCGGTCAGCGCTTCTCGTGAAAGGCCGGGCCATCGAGCCTCTGTGGACGCTATTCAGGACACCACTGCGAGATTCCGGAGAGCTTCTGCCCGCCTGGAACTGCAACGGCCGCTCGGCCTATCTGAGCCAAATCCTTAGTCGAACGCTCCTGGCAGTAAGATCCGAGCCCTGAGTGACAGTCCTCGCCGGTCGTTGTGAGGGGTTGCCAACCGAGCTAGCAGCCTGTTGAAAAAGCCCCGGTTCGGCTCAGGAAGCGGCCGACGGCGGGCTCAGATCGCGGAAGCGGAAGATCGAGGCTCGGCGGTGCCTGCGATGGCGGCAACCGTCCGAGCGAACATGCGCTGCAGGAGCGCGCACAGCTGGAAGAGAGCGGCCAGTATTGCCGCGGAGAGGCCCGACCTCCCCTGGAGCCGCTTGGGTTTCCCGACTCCGAAGAAGCTGCGCATCAGCACACTAAGATTGAACGCGGCCATGTGGATCAGAAGCCGCTTCTGAATGTTCTCGTGGCGACGCAAGTGAATGCGTCTCATCCCTCCACTGTTGAACAGATGCTCCATCGGTCGTTCGAGCAACTCTCCTCGCTTGCGCAGTAGCCTCTTGCCCTTCGTCCGCTTCACCCGCTTCCGATTCCGGTGGACCGCATCGCGTTCGGCCTCCTTGTTCTTCCAGCGCCTGCGCCCTCGATCCGGTTCCGAGATGTAGCTTCGAATCTCGGCTTCCTCGAGGCGCATCAACATCTCGTTCGAGTGGTAGCCCTTGTCCGCGGTCACTTCTTTGAAAGTCTCGCTGACTCGCTTCGACGTCTTTTCGTCGGCCTCGCTTCGGACTCTCTGCACGTTCTCGTCGGCGTCCGCGAGCGTCTCCTCCATCGTCTTCGTGTCCCCGCGCGCGCCTCCGTTCAGCGACGACCCAAGGATCGCTCCCGTCTCCAGATCGACGGCGTGCTCGTGCTTGTGGGCCATTCGGGTGCCGCCTTTCTTCATCTTCATGATCTCGGCGTCCGGCTCGTACGGGTTCACCCAATCCTTGTTGGAGCCCTTCTTCGGCCTCTTACGGTCCAGTTTTGCAAGCTGCGCGCGCGTCGGCGTTTCGATCCCGGACTTGTTGGCCAACTCAAGCAGGAAGTCCTCGTACGACTGCCCGTCCTCGCGCCGCACCAACGAACGAAGCGCCGCGTTCGCTTCAAGGGTCGTCGCATCGACCCCGAGCGACCTCCCTTTGACGAGACCGTGCTCAGCGAGCTTGCCCAGGATCATCGTGAAGACTTCTTGGTGCGTCTCAACGTCGAGTCGACGCCGGATGTTGGAGAAGCTCGAGTGATCTGGCGTCGACTTGCCCAGCGCGATCCCCAGGAAGCTTCGCAAGCTCAGCGAGTCCGCGACGCGCCACGCGATCCCGCGCTCGCTGTCGATGCCCTCGAAGAAGCCGATCATCAAACACCGGAAGTACACGCCGGGCGGAATGCTCGGTCGCCCCTGCTTCTCCGCGTAGAACTTCCTGCACATCGCCTCGACACGCCGATCGAAGTTCGCCTCGCGCAGGATCTTCTCCAGCGCCTGGTAGAACGGGTGCCCGGCCGCGTGCCGCACCGACTCGTGCGGCACGAACAGCTCCCCTTGCTCCGACCCCTTCTCGCCCATCGCCATCTCTGAGATCCTAGCGAACCTCGCCGCGACTCGCGATCTCCTCCATTCCGAATCGGGGCTTTTTCAACAGGCTGCTAGTATCGCTTTCCATGAAGCCAACGGACCTAGTCTGGATTCGGAGTGGAGGGCGGTGTGCCATCTGCAACCGATATCTGCTGGATGACGACCTCGGAGCCCCCGTGCCGCTTGGGGAAGGCGCGCATATCGTTGGTGCGAAGAATTCGAAGAAGTCTCCTCGCGGCGACCATCCTCTCTCCCAGAGCGAGCGAGAGCACGAGGACAACTACATCCTGCTGTGTCGCGATGGACACAAGACGGTCGACCACGGGAATACCCGCGATCTGTTCTCCGTCGATGAGCTTCGCCGCTACAAAGTCGCCCACGAGGCACGGATTAAGAAGGTCTCCGGAATGTCACATGGGAACCACACCGCCGTGTTGCGAGTCCGGGGGGTTGTTCAGGGGGACCCTCCAGGACTGGACCGCGGAATTGTCGCGACAGCTCTCATCGCGGACGGGCGATACCCCGACTACGCCGCATCCTACCACGGGGACGGAGTCGAGGTTGCCCTCGAGAATCTGGATTCTGCATCTTCGTCGTACTACACGATGGCCGCCGACATTATCCACCAGAAGGTCGAAACGTTGAGGGAAGGAGTTAGCAGTCAAAATGTTAAACACCTCAGTGTGTTTGCCTTCGCGAGGCTCCCTCTTCTGGTCTACCTTGGATGGAGGCTCGATGATACGTTCCCTGTTGAAGTCTACCAGTATCACAGAGATGCCGGAGATTGGCAGTGGCAACTCGAGGGCGTCCCCGTAGAGTTCGAACTCCGGTCACCCGACGTCCAGAGCGACACGAAGGAGGCGGTCCTCATCGTCAATGTCAGCGGAGAGATCGGGCGGGCGGAGTTGCCGGCCAAACTTGCAGGGATGCCCGTGTGGGAGGTGAGGCCGCTCGAGGTCGTTCCCTGTCCCAACATCTGTGCTGTTCGGAACACTCTTGAAAATGCTCAGGCTGCGTTTCGAGAGTTGTTCTCGGGTCTTGAGAACAGGGCGAAGCACATCGGGGTCTTGCATGTGTTTTTGGCGTGTCCTCTTTCGGTCGGTGTGGTGCTCGGTCGAACCCTGGGACCAGCAGGGCCGCGCCTCGTGTTGTACGACTACGACTCCGGCTCCGGCTCAGGTGCGAGGGCAAAGGCGTTGGAGATCCCACGATGAAGTTTGCAAGGCAGTTCGACGACTTCCTCAGGAAGACCGTGAACCTGAATCAGTCGCGGCTTGACGACCTGGATGGTCATGCGAAAGCTCTTGAGTCTGTTCTGTCTGCGCATGAAGGGATAGATCATCTGTGTAAAGGGACGATTCCCCAGGGATCATGGGCTCACCAGACGATCATCAAGCCGCTCCCAAATAGGGAATTTGATGCGGACTTCCTGCTTCAGCTGGACGCGCAGGCTGACTGGGCTCCCTCCGACTACATCGACGTGGTTCACGAGGCCCTGTGCTCGAACGAGAACTACAAGAGTCGTGCTGAGAAGAAATGCCGATGCGTTCGGGTTCGATACGCCGGACAGTGCCACGTCGATATCGTCCCGTTTGTCCGCTCTGAGGATGTTGGATCCGGTCACATCGTGAACGGAGTGGAGGACAAGTTCGAAGCGACGAACCCCGAGGGGTTGACGGCGTGGTTCGATGAGCAGAACCAGGCTGCCGGCGGCCAACTTCGGAGGGCTGTTCGGCTTGCGAAGTATCTCCGCGACATCAAAGGGACGTTTACAGCGAAGTCCGTTATTCTGACTACTCTCATGGCGAAGTGCGTCGATCGCGTCGATCCAGACGGTTTTCCAGATACCCCCACAGCTGTGAAGACGCTATTCGCCGCACTTGCCGACTATCTTGAACTGTTTCCCGACCAGCCTCCATCGGTTTCGGATCCGTCGAACCCGACGGAGAACCTCAATCACCGGTGGCCTGAAAAGCCGGAGGTATACGTGAACTTCCGGAAGATGATTCGTTCGTACGCCGACCGTATCTCGAAGGCGTGGGAATCCGGTGATCGTTTGGAGAGCATGGCCGGATGGCGGGATATATTCGGAGACCAGTTCGGTACCGAGATCCAGAAGGAGGGGGCGATGGAGTCGAGGAAATCCGACGTTCTGGCCCCTGGCGAACAGTCGATTTCCGACCTCGGAGTTATTGTCCCCGACTCGTTCCCTCATCGGGTCACGGTTCAGTGTGTGGCTTCGCCTGCGAAAGGGTTTCGTGGCGGTGACATTCGGGCACTCGGCGCGCTTCGACCGGGTCGATCTTTGACGTTTTCTGTCAGCACATGCTCGGCGTCGCCACCGTACAATGTGTACTGGAAGATCCGAAATACAGGTCCCGATGCCACGAATAACCTTCGGGGGGACATTCACATGAGCCCGACACGGGAGGAGCACACGAGATATCGCGGGCACCACTGGGTCGAATGCTATATCGTTCAGAATGGTGTGTGCGTCGCCAAGAACAGGGTTCCGGTGAGGGTGAGATAGGCTTCGGACAGCATCTGCCGAACGCGTGAGGGGGAACGACCAGAGACACTTTGAGTCCTGGCAGGGCCAGGGATGCAGGCGTTGGGTGCGGAGGTCAGCACGAGCCACCGGAAACTCGGAGTTATTGGCTCAACTGTCGCTCGTCGCTCGCCTCGTCGATACCGGTGCCTCCGTCGGCGGAAGGGACCCGACGACCCCCAGTACGCGTAGCACTAGTGCTAGCAGCTAGCCCGCATCCGGTGACATGCCGGGAACCACGACCGTGGCTTCGTGTTTGCGAACACGCCGCTCGATTCCCGCCATGATCGCGCGGGTGGCGGACTCGGGGATCGTGGTGCCTCGGGGGTGCGGATGTCCGTAGTACAGGTCGTAGGTTTCGGTGGTCCGCGGTGCCGGGTACTTCACCGCACCCCGAGCCGCGAGCGAGATCGAGAAACGAATCTCGTGAAACGCTAGGTCGATGCGAAGTACGCGATCGACCGGACCGGTGATGCCGAGCACGGTCCAGCCCGCGAGCTTCTCCCCAACCTGCAAGCCGCCCAGCAGCGCCACCGCCTCGGCCGGCGCAGGCTCGGCGCGACTCGCCCGGTCGTCCTGCGGTGCCGGTGCGCCGAGACGATGCACGACGCCCAAGAGGCACAGCAGGCTCAGCAACGCCGACGGACCCCAGCGCCAGATCATCGAACCCTCCGGTCTATGCGTTCTTCGATCGTCATGTCGTAGCCGGGCGCGACGACCTGCAGCAGGCCCTCCCATCGCTCGGGCGGCATCACAAGTGGCAGTCGGCTGTCCTTGGTCAACGCGAACAGGGCGCCCACGGGGACCGTGTCGGGCCGCAGCGCCTCGGGTCGGATCGGCCGGCCGTAGGCGTTGGGCGTCATCGCGTTCCACAGCGCCTCTCGCTGCCCGACCGCCGGGTTGGCCAGCCGCTCCAGCTCGAAGCGCTGGTCCTCCTGCACGATGTAGAAGACGGTGACGTTGGGTAGCCGCCCCGAGCGCTGCAAGGACGAGGCGAGCAGTGCTTCGTTGGTGTAGACGACCTTGGGCCGGTCCCCGATGACCTCCTCGAGTCTGTCGATCATCGGGGCCAGATGCGGGACGCTGACGCGGGTCTCCAGCTGCCCACCCTCGGCAAAGAACCAGGGGCCACACAAGCTCAGCGCCACCAGCAAGCTCGAGGCCAGGCCAGCCGCCGCAGCCCGGTGCGCGGTCAAGGCCAGCGCAACGACGGTGATGACGATCAGCGCGGTGGGATGCGGCGCACGTGCGGCACCCGCGTAGGCCACCCCGGCCGACAGCAGCAGCAGCGGCAGCGCGAAGCGCCCCGGCTCGTCGAGTTCATCGATCCAGCCCCCCACCGCCCGCCCAACCGCGAGCGCGACGAAGGGCACCACGGGCAGGAGGTACCGCGGGGACGTGTCGAAGTTGAAGACCTGCCACACCGGCAACACGACCAGCGCCACGACAAACGCCAAGCAGAACCACAGCCCCAGTCGCTCGGTGCTGCGCAGGCTCTTCCAGCGCACCAGCGCGAGCGCGGGAAGCATGGGCGTGAGCGCCACTGCGGTGCCGACGAGCTCGGCCAGGCTCGCGGCCCCACCGTGATCCGCCCAGTACGGATTGCCCGGCATCGGCTCCGGGAGCGCCGGGGGAAAATGCAGAAACCAGATCGGGTCGTGGTGGTAACCGATGCCGGCGAGGCCATACAGCACCCCAAACGCTGGCAGCGCGGCGAGCTCCTTCCACGACCTGCGGCGCAGCCCCGACACGGTCAACAAGATCGCCAGCACCGCGACCTCGGCTCGAACCCATGGCAGCGCCCCGAGCACTGCCGCGGCAGCCACCCGCCGGTCGCTCGCGTGCAGCCACGCGACGATGCACAAGCCCGTCACGGCGTCGGTGTTGGAGAGGCCCGCCACCGACCCACCGATGAACAGCGGGGACAGGGCGAGGACACCCGGCGCAAGCAGGGGAACCCGGTGACCCAACGCCCGCGCCGCGCCCCACAGCGCCACGATGCCCAGCGCTCCCACGGCGATGTGCGCCCAGAAGAACAGGTCGAGCGATCCCGACAGCGGCGCATACAAGGCACTGATCGGCGGGCGACTCTTCTGCAAGAAAAATCCGGCCGCAGGATCGCGCGCCGTGACCAGCGCAAACAGGTGCGTGAGCAGACCTTCGTCGTGAAGGTAGCGGCCGTCCTGCAGACCGATCCCCGCCAGCGCGAAGAAGCCGGCCAGCAGCAGCACCAGGCCCAGCGGGCCGCGCGTCAGGCTCGTGCGCGCATCCATGCGACGTTGCGAGCCAAGCCTTGTGCCAAGGAGGTCTTGGGTGTCCAATCCAGCAGCTGTGCCGCGTAGCTGGCATCGCAGCACAGCCGGGTGACCTCTGCCGCTCTGGCCGGCGCGCGCTCAGTCTGGACCTCGCCCCCCACCGCCACCGCGATTGCCTCGGCGAGCGCCGCGATGCTCGTTGCGTGACCCGACCCAAAGTGCACGACCTTGCCCACCGCCTCTGGACTCGCCCCCATGCAGAGGAACGCCGCGACCATGTCGTCGACGTAGGTGAAGTCCCGGCTCTGACGGCCGTCGCCGAACACCACCAAGGGCTCAGCGGCGAGCGCTCGCGCGATGAACTTTGGGATCACGTCGTACACGTGCCGCGGTCCGTAGGTGTTGAAGGGTCGAATGATCGAAACCGGCGTGCCGTAGGTTCGGTGGTACGCCATCGCCATACGGTCGGCGGCGAGCTTCGACGCTGCATACGGAGAGGTCGGCTGCAGCGGATGCTCCTCGGTCATCTGCTGCGTCTGCGCCGAGCCGTAGACCTCCGAGCTGCTCGTGACGACCACCCGCTCGATGGCGGGGTTGCGACGTGCCGCCTCCAGCACGGTCATCGTCCCGTCCATGTTGGTTCGCAGGACCTCGCGAGGGTGCGAGAAGGAACGCTCGACGTACGCGTCGGCCGCGAGATGAAAGATCACCGCCGGAGCGAGGTCTGTGATCGCCGCCTCGGCGTCGGGCCCCGCCACGTCCGTCGCAAACACACGATGAAGCTGCTGCGCCACGGGTCCCAGATTTCGGAAGTCCGCGCCGATGGTCCCGGTGACCGAACGAGGCCGAACGAGCACGCTGACCTTGGCACCCAGCTCGAGCAGTCGCTCTGTGAGATGGGATCCCATGAAGCCATCCGCGCCCGTCACGAGCACGCTGCGGCCGCTGAACGGAGATTCGCTCACGAGTCAACGACCGTAGCAGACTCCGAGCGCCAGGAATCGGCCGGCACCTTCGGCCCCTCGCCGGCCGATTGGATTTGCGCGGCGCGCCGCCATCACGGAGACTCGCTGCGCGATGGCTAGCGGCGCGTCCTTGGTGTCCGATTTCGCCGTTGTCCTTGGGGTCGCGGGCGCCACCGGCGTGGTCAGCCAACGTCTCCGGCTCCCGCCGATCCTCGGCTACCTCCTGGCCGGACTGATCGTGGGCCCCTACCTTCCGATTCCGCTGTTCGCGGACGTCGAGCGCGTCCACGCCCTGTCCGAGCTCGGCGTGGTGCTCGTGATGTTCGCGGTGGGGCTGGAGTTTCAGCTCTCGCAAGTCGCCAAGGTGATTCCGACGGCCGGCCTGGCGGCGGCCTTCCAGATCGGCGGGCTGTTCTGGCTGGGGACAGCGCTTGGAGCCGCTTCGGGCTTGTCCCCCGCGGGGCAGGTCGTGTTGGGCGCCAGCTTGTGCATCTCCAGCACGATGGCCGTCTCGAGCATCTTCAACCTGCACGTTCCGCCCAAGGAGGTCCGTAGCATGACGCTGGGCGTCCTGGTGCTGCAGGACATCGTGGCGATCGTGCTCATCACGGTCGTGACCGTGGTCGCGCAGGGCTCGGGCGCAAGTGCCTCGCAGCTGCTGCGCTTCATCGGCGTCTTCGCGCTCCAACTGGGCGGCCTCGTGGCGATCGGGCTCTGGGTGGTGCCGCGGGTCAGCCGCTTCGTGGCCGCACTGAACCGGCCCGAGGTCGACGCCGTGTACGCCGCCGGGCTGTGCTTCTCCCTCGCGGCGATCATCGAACACCTCGGCTACTCGCCGGCCCTGGGCGCCTTCGTCGCCGGGATGCTGATCGCCGAGGCCGGACTGGGCGAACGCTATGAGCACGTCATCGCCCCGCTGCGCGACGTGTTTGCTGCGATCTTCTTCGTGTCGGTCGGCATGACTGTCGACCCCGATCGCGTCCTCGAAAGTCTGCCGCGTGCCGCCCTGGTCGCGGGGGTCGTCGCGGTCGCGCAGTTCGTGCTGCTCACCGCGGGGGGCATTCTTTCGGGCGCAGGCCTCAAGCGTTCGGGCCACGTCGGCCTTGCGCTCGGTCAGCTCGGCGAGTTCTCATTCATCATCGCGGGGGTCGGGACCGCCTCGGGAGTCCTGGACCCTTCTTGGCTCACGGTCCTGATCTCGGCCTCGGTGATCACCACCTTGAGCACCGCGCTGGCCCTGTCGAGGGTCGATGCGATCCTGGTGTGGCTTGAGCATCGCGTGCCCTCCCGAATCCGTGATGCGCTGGTGCTCTACTCCGCCTGGATGCAGAACCTCTCCTTCGGCGTCCCAAGCTCGCCACTGCAGCGTCGAATCCGGCGCCTTTGGGTCTGGCTCGCCGTCGACGGGGCTGCAACGGGTGGGATCATCATTGGCGGTTCCTGGGCAAAGTCCGCTGTCGTCGAGTGGATCAAGACCTCCCTGGGTGCCTCGGATCCGCAGGCGAGTGCCCTGGCGGTGACCGCCACAGCCGCGCTGACGCTCCCCTTCGCGCTCGGGGCGTGGAGGCTCGCCGACGCCCTGGGAGCGGCCTTGGGTGAGGTCGTCTTTCCTCCGCCTGCGCCCAACGTCGCCGACGTTGCTTCGAGCTCGCGAGGCACGACGACGCTCGCGCTCCGCCTCGCCGCGCGCCTGGGCGTGGGACTCTTCATCCTCACCTTGGCCCGCCCGTTCGTTCCGCTGGGGATGGGCGTGGCGATCCTTGCCGTCGCCATCGCGCCCAGTCTCCGACGCCTCTGGGCGAGTGGAGACCCGCTCAACGCCCACGTGAAGTCGGCGACGCTGGTCCTGCTGGAGACGCTCCGGTCGGACCACCCCCCGACCGACAACGCGCAGATCGATGCGCTGCGGCACACGCTCGGCGACGCGGTCTACCTGCGTCTGGATCCGGACTCCCCCGCCGTCGGCCGATCCCTGAGCGAGTTGGACCTTCGAGCCAAGACGGGCGCCTCGGTGCTCGCGATCGTCGACCAACACGGCGACGCGCGGGCGCTGCAGCCGGCGACGAAACTTCAGGCGGCGGATGTCCTGGCTGTCGCGGGGGCACAAGATGCCCTGCTGCGAGCCTGCGAAGTGCTCGGTGCGAGCCTCCACGAGCCTGGGATGTGAGGCGCCGTACCCTCGTCGGTCCGTGGCATGATGCTCCCGTGCTGCGTCGCTTGGAGATGATCGCCCGTCTCGCCGAGACGTGGGTGCATCGCCCACCCACCCCGACTCGGGTGGTGTTCGACGTGACCCGGCGCTGCAACCTGCGGTGCTCGATGTGCCGCACGTGGGAGCACCCTGGGACCGGCGCCCTGACGGCCGCAGAGATCGAAGACGTCCTCTCGCAGCTCGGACGGCTCACCTGGCTCGACATCACCGGCGGCGAGCCGTTTGTGCGCCCCGACATCGAGCGGGTGCTGTGCAGTGCGGCGAGGATCCCCAGAGGCCTGACCGTCCTGCACTACCAGACCAACGGGTGGATGACCGAGCGTATCGAAGCGGTGACCGCCGCGGTTCGAGCCGCCCGCGAGGACATCCAGCTGATCGTCACGGTGAGCTTGGACGGGCCGCCGGAGGTGCACGACGTGGTGCGTGGCCGAGACGGCTCCGCCCACCGGGCTCTCGAGACGCTCCGGCGGCTGCAGTCGCTCCGCGGGGTCGAGGTTCACGTGGGTACGACCATCTCGAGCCAAACGGTGGAGGCGCTCCCGCAGACCGAGGCCATGCTGAAGGCCCAAGGGTTCGACCTGCGGCGCTGGCATTGGAACTGGCTACACACCTCGGCCCACTTCTTCGGCAACGAGGACATTGTCCCGCAGGCGGTCCCACCGGGCGACCTGCTGCGCCGTCACATGGCCCGGCGCGGAGTCCCGCGAACCCTCGTCGAGCTGATGGAGTCGATCTACTTGGTCAACCTCGACGCCGTCGCGGGCGGCGAACGCTCGGGCGTCCCTTGCCAGGCGTTGCGCAGCGCGGTGTTCATTGCGCCCGAGGGTGAGCTGTATCCGTGCCACCTCTACGATCGGCCCTTGGGGAGTCTCCGCGAGCACTCCTTTGATTCGCTGTGGCGCGGCCAGGAGGTCGAGCAAGCGCGTCGAGACATCGAGGCGCTTGCGTGCGGCGGCTGTTTCAGCGCGTGCGAGGCCTACCCGGCTCTGGCCGGCGCGCCGCTGCGGACCGCAACCGTCACCGCGCGCCGACTGCTCCGGCGGCTTCGGCCTGGGGAGACGCCGTGAGGGTCGAGGCCTGGCTGGCGGAGCATGCGGTCCGCGGAGGTGAGGTGTTCTCATGGGTGAACCCGGCGCACCCCGGCTACGCCTACCCCGAGGCAGCGGGACTGCTGCTCCGGTGGTTTTCGCTGCAAGGGCTCCCGGTACCCGCCGCCGTCACCAACACCCTCGCCGCCCAGATCGGCCAGCGTTGTGTCGGCCGAGACGGGCTGGTCTACGCCTTCGATACGGCGGTCGTCCTGTCGGGACTGGAGTCGCTCGATGACCACGAAGATCCACGCTGGACTCAGGCACGGCGTCGGCTGGTGGGTGCCCCGGTGGTCGGTCCCCCGCAGCGCCCGCGTTGGAGCACGGTCGCCGGACCCCACATGCTCAAGCTGGCCGTCGGGTGTGCGGCACGAGCCCGGCGCGGATGGAGCACACCAACCCTGAGCTGGCTGGCGCGCTCGGAGGTCCAGCAGGAAACAACCGGACGCCTGCTCACCCGGCCGCACGCCGCGACATACATGCACGCGCACGCCTACGGATGCGAAGGCCTTCTGGCCCTACGTGCGCTGGACATCCACATCACAGCAGACATCGACGCGGCGATCGAGTTTCTGCGTCGCGCACAACGAGACGATGGCGGCATCCCGGCGTGGAGCGACGGTGGCCCCGGCCGCGCCGACGCGACGGCCCAAGCGATTCGCCTGTGGATCCTGCATGACCCTAGCGGACACAGACCCGCGATCGACCGGGGTCTTGCGTTCCTCGAGACCCTTTGCGATGAGCACGGCGCGGTCCTCTACGAGCCAGGTTCGGCCGACCGCAACACGTGGTGCACCCTGTTCGCGGCCCAGGCCAGGGCGTGGGCCGCGGGTGCGCAGGCCCGGGTGGAGGACCTGCTGTGAGTCGGACGCTCCGGGTCCTGACCAACGAGACCTGCGATCTGCGCTGCGGCTTCTGCAACAGTCGGCGCGAGCAGGAGCGGCCGCAGTTAGCCGGCGGACCCGCGCTGCGCGGTGCGCTGCTCGACGCGATCGAGGCGTCCCCCGACCGGCTCGTGCTCAGCGGCGGGGAACCAACCCTGCGCCACGACCTGGTGCGTCTGGTGGCCTGGACCCGCGCCCGGACCCAGGCGGAGCTGGTCTTGGAGACCCACGGTGCGCACGTCGATCTCGCCGGGCTTGAGCGGGCCGGACTCAACGTCGTGCGGGTGCATCTGCCTGCTTGGGGCGCGGGGCTGGACGCGTTCACCGGGACACCCGGCACCGGCGCAGCCGTCCTCGCCACACTGCGAGCGCTCGAGTCATCCTCGATGGTCTACGAGACGGCAACACCGGTGCTCGCCGACAACCTGGGCGATGTGGAGCTGCTGCCAGCACACCTCGCGAGCCACGGCCTGGCTCCGCGCACGCTGTGGTTCGGCGTCCCGACGTCCTCGCCCAGACCCTCGACGCTGGCGAAGCTTTCCGACGCGACTGCGGCCGCGGCTGCGTTTGTGCGCGCGGCCAGTCGGGCGGAGCTGTCCGCAAGCCTCGACCCTGCGTCGTTCGTTCCGCCGTGCAGCTTCGAGCACCCCTCCGCGCTCGCGCACGTCTTTGCCCTCAACCCCGGCGCCAGCACCCGCGGCGGCTTTCTCCAGGCCCCGGCGTGCGAGGCCTGCGTCGTGCAGGAGCGCTGCCCAGGCCTCCCCGCCGGGCTGCAGCACCACGCACGCGCGCTGTCATCCTCCTCGCTGCGCCGCCGACTCACCGTCATCGGCACACCCCAAGCGCAGGCGCAGCGCGAGCTGGTGACCCGTGAGGTCTCCCGAAGGTCCGACGGGTCCTCGATCCCCGCGGCGATCGTCCGCGTGAACTTTCGCTGCAACCAAAGCTGCACCTTCTGCTTTGTCAGCACCCATCTGCCCGACCCAGACGAAGCGGACATTCGCGCGGCGATCGACACCATCGCAGCCGAGCGCGGCAGCCTGGCGCTGTCTGGCGGCGAGCCCACCCTCAACCGAAGGCTGGCGGAGTATGTGCGCTACGCCAAGCAGGCCGGCGTGGCCGAGGTCGAGCTTCAAACCAACGCCACCCGCCTGTGCAAGGACGACCTCGCCGCGACGCTGGCCGAGGCGGGGGTGGACCGCGCCTTCGTCTCCTTGCACGGCGTCAACGCCGAGACCTCGGACCAGGTCACCGAGGCCCCCGGCACCTTCGAGGCGACGGTGGCAGGCATCGATGCACTCGCCGCGACCCCCATCGCGCTGCGCCTCAACTTCGTGCTGTGCCAGCTCAACTACCGGCAGTTCCCCGCGTTCGTGCGCATGGTCGCAGCGCGCTGGCCCCAGGCGGCCGTCAATGTCTCCTTTGTCGCGCCTTCGACCGATCTGGTGCCGCGCACGCGCGCGCTGATTCCTCGCTACGAGGACGTGTTGCCGCTGGTGGGCGACGGCATGCGGCAGGGCGAAGCGGCGGGTTTGACCGTCGACGGCTTCGAGTCGATGTGCGGACTCCCCTTGTGTCTGGTGCCCGGAGATCTGCGGCGGTTCGTCCCGCTGGCCAACGCCGTTCCCGGTTTGAGCACCGAGGAGTTCGTGAAGCCCGCCGGGTGCGCAGCTTGTGTGCTACAAACCCGCTGCTTCGGCCTTAGACGGGGCTACGCGGAACTTTACGGAGTCGAAGCCCTGCGCCCCGTTCTCGATCGTTCTCCCCACACGGACCCCTCATGAGCACGCGCGCCCTCGCCCTCGCCCTCTTCGGACTCACCACCCTCGCCTGCGGTGACGACAAGGGCGCTCCCCAATCAGACCCGACCACGGCCGCCGACAGCAAGCCCGACGCGCCTGAAACCGCCGGCGCCCCCGAGGCGGACAAGCCCGATGTCGGCGGCGTCGCAGCCGAGGGCGGGGAGTGGCAGGAATCCGGTGGCGAAGGCGTCGAGCAGATCGACCCCGAGGTCGCGGCGATCGATCCCGACGAGCCGCTGCCCGAAGAGGTCCCCCACGCCGAGGCCGCATACCCGGGGCCGTGCAAAGTCACCTGGAGCACGGGCGCAAAACTAACGTTCGTGTACGAGGGCGACGGCGGCACGGTCAAGGTCGACAGCGACGGCAACGGCAAGCCCGACGCGTGCGGCACCTTCACCATCGTCGATGGCAAGACCACCAAGGTCGACATCGACGATGGCTGCAACGACTCCGTCGAGTCCACGATCGAGCCGGCCTACGACGCCAAGTCCAACGTCGCGACCGCCACGTTCGACGACGGTGGCAAGTCGCGCGACATCACGATGATCGAGGTCGCCGGCTTCACGGGACTCACCCCCGGCTATCCGCTCTACGCCAAGCGCAAGGACGCCGACGTCTACCTCCGGCAGGGCATGGCCCGAAAGGCCACCGTCAAGAAACCCTGGCAAGGCGAGCCGATGACCGTCACGTTCGGCTACAGCAAGGCCGGCCAGCTTGAGCGCATCAAGGAAGACCACGGCAGCGACGGCTCCACAGATCGCCGCCTGGACTACCGCTACGATGACCAAGGCAACGTGATCGCGATGTCGGTCACGTTGGGCAACGGCGACACCGTGCAGCAAGGTCGGGCCAAGCTCGACTACAGCTGCCACGAAAAATAAGTCGAGCGGTCCTCCCCTCACCCCTCAGCAGCGCGAAGCTGCTCCGCGACCATCGCTCGCAGGCTCGGGAGTTCGAACGGCTTCTGCAGGAACGGCTGCGGCGTCGATTCGACGAAGGCTCGAGCTTCGGGGCTGAACGCTGCACCGGTCATGAACACGAACCGCCTCGCCAGGTCGGGGTCCGCTTCGTGCACCGCGGCGTAGAGTTCCATGCCGGTCATGCCGGGCATCATCAGGTCGCAGAGCACCACGTCGAACGGCTTGCCGAGGCGGATCTGTTCGAGCGCCGAAGGACCGTCGAGCGCGATGACGACGTCGTACTCCCGCAGGGCCCTGGCTGCCACGCGCGCGACGCGATCGTCGTCGTCGACGATCAGAACCCGTCCGTCTTGAGTTTCGGTCGGTGAAACCTCGCGCGTGGTGTCGGCCGGCTGTGGATGTGCAGCTCCGTGGCACTGGAAGGCGACGGTCACGCAGGTGCCGCGGGGCGTCCGGCTTTCAGCACGAATCGTACCGCCGAGCGATACGACGATGCTCCGGGAGATCGCCAGACCCAGGCCAGTCCCGCGTCCGACGACCTTGCTTGTCACGAAGGGGTCGAAGATCCGCTCTCCAAGCTCCGGGGGAATCCCCACCCCCGTATCGCTGACCGCAAGGATGACCCTGTCGCCCTCGTGGCGGGTGTGAATCCGAATCTCGTTGTCGAGCTCCGTACCAGACTCGACCGCGTCGATTGCGTTGGTGACGAGGTTCAAGACAACTTGGCCCACCTGGCTCGGGTTGCCGGAGATCGCGGGCAACTCGGAGGGTTCATGGACCAACACGGCGCGTGGGTGGAGCGCCCCCTTGGCAATGCGAAGTGTCGCTTCGAGCACATGGTTGAGGTCGACCGCTGTGAGCTCGGTGGTGCCCGGGTGGGAGAAGACGCGGAGGTCACCGATCAGCGCGTTGACCTGCTGGAGCCCATGCACCACGTCCGCGAAAGCAGTCAGCAGCTCTGCGCCGGCGGTCGGCTCGAGGGCTCGACGGATGACGTCGAGATTGCCCAGCACATAGGTGAGCGGATTGTTGATCTCATGGGCGACGCCCGCGGCGAGAGTGCCCAGCGACGCCATCCGGTCTTTCACCCGAAGGCGCTCCTCGGTGAGCACCTGCCGCGTGCGATCGCGAACGACGAAAAGCACAGAGTCCTCGTCGCACAGCCCCGAGATTGCCTCGAACCACTGCCTCCCGTCGGGAAGATCGAGCGCGTACGGGACGGTGCGGCGCTCACCGTCTGCGAGGGTCGCGCGGACGGCCTCGGACACCAGCTGCGCGACGTCAGGCGGCAAGACCTCGTCCAAACGCTTCCCCGCAAAATCACTGGGCGGCAGGAGCAACTGCGCAGGGTCCGGCGCCTGGTACTCCTCGAAGACCAAGTCCTTCGAGACGATGAACATCAGGTCGGGGAGTGCAGCGAGGATTCCCGGGATGCGCGCCTGTGCACCTCCTTTGCCGAGGGTACTCGTGCTCGACTTCGTCTCGTCCTGCATCGCGCGCTCCTCCTTCTTCCTCTGCGTCGGAGGCGATCACCATAGCGTGGCGAGCTTGGAGCCGTCGAACCGAGGCCGACCCGCACCCGAGCTCATGCGACAGCGTCTTCCGATCCGGAGCGGATTCGCACCGAGGCACCCCCCACAACCGCGGGATTTCGGCTCACACACCCCAGGGGCGGAAGCCGCGAGGGGCGATCGTCCCTGCGGTGAACGTGAAGAACGAGGTGCTGTACTTGAGTTCGGTCGCGTGGCCGGGATGGACCGGCACCACGGCGTCGGTGCTGTTGCCCTTCTGAAACACCCACGGGAAGTGGATGTTGATCGGGTGGTTTCCCGGCGGCAGCGGGACCACCTGCGGCTGGTTCCACTTGAACGGAATCGGTCGGCCGTAGACGGTGATCACCGGGCCGGTCATGATCAGCATCCACTGCAGGAAGATGAACTCCGCGGTGACGTACAGCCCGGAGGTGAGCTGCGCGGGCGGCCCAGCGTAGGGTTGCTGAGGCTGCCCCTGCTGCGGATAGCCCTGCTGCGGATAGCCCTGCTGCGGATAGCCCTGCTGCGGATAGCCCTGCTGCGGATACCCCGGCTGCGGATGACCCGGCTGCGGATAGCCCGGCTGCGGCTGACCCGGCTGCGGATAGCCCTGCTGCGGCTGACCCGGCTGCGGATAGCCCGGCTGCGGCGGCTGTCCACCGGGCGGCTGTCCATTCCCCCACTGTCCACCACCGTTTCCTTGCCCGTGCATGGCCTCTACAGTAGCCGAAGCACTCGGCAGCGCGCGACCGAGAACCGTCGCAGTGAAGCAAGGGCTCGCTGAGCGGAGTAGACTGCGGCCGTGCGCACGGCGTTGCCCCTGCTCCCTCTGCTCGGCCTGCTTGCATGCGGGCCCAAGACCGCCTCGGACCTGCCCCGGGACGGTGAGGCTATCGTCGAAGAGGGATCGATTCAGCTCATCCTCAACGACCCCAGGCCGTATGACCGCCCGCAAGACGTCTGCGAAGCCGAACACTGCAAGGCCCTGCTCGGTCTCATCGACGGTGCTCGGACTCGCATCGACTTCGCGATCTACGGGATGCGAAATCAGACCGCGATCATGAACGCGCTGATCGCAGCCAAGGCGCGCGGCGTGGAGATCCGCGGCGTCGTGGATCGTGACCTCGAAGGTGAGAACTACTACTCAAGCACCGAGGAGCTCGTCGCGGCGATCGAGAACGTCCGCAGTGACCTCAAGGCCGACCTCAAGCTGGCCAAGGAAGAAGCCCGAGCGGACTACGACCGCGAGCCCAAGTGCAACCGCCCCGCCGGCTTCGAAGGACCACTGCAGTGCCTCGCGTACGACCTCGGAGACTCGTGTCTCGTCGCAGCCCACGCAAGTCGCGAGGAGATCGAAGGCGGCGCCAAGATCATGCACGACAAGTTCTTCATCGTGGACGAGCGCCATGTCTGGACCGGCTCCACCAACATCAGCGACTCGGGCACCGGTGGCTACAACGCCAACCTGGTCACCGTGATCGAATCGAAGACGCTGGCGGGCTGGTACACGGCAGAGTTCGAGCAAATGTATGAGGACGGCCGGTACCACGGCCGTAAACCCAGACCCAAAGGTCACAAAAAACTCAAGCTTCCGGAGGCCGAGCTGGAGGTCTACTTCTCGCCGCAGGAGTCTCCGATCAGCTCACGACTGCGACCGATCCTCCGCAACGCGCAGAGCAGCATCGACATCGCTGTGTTCTTCCTGACCCACAAGCACGTCGTCGCCGACCTCATCGATGCCTATCGCCGCGGCGTTCGAGTTCGGGTGATCATGGACGCGACCGGGGCCACGAACGGCTACACCAAGCACGAGCTGCTTCGCGCCGCGGGCATCGCCGTCAAGGTCGAGAACTGGGGCGGCAAGATGCACATGAAATCTGCGGTGATCGATGGCGAGACCGTCGTCACCGGGTCGATGAACTGGACCTCCTCGGGCGACACCAAGAACGACGAGAACACGATCATCGTTCACAGCCCCAAGCTGGCCAAGCAGTACGAGGCGTTCTTCGAGAAGCTCTGGAACGACATCCCCGATCGGTGGATGACCGAAAACCCAGACCCGGAGTCCAAAGACTCCACGACCGCTTGCACCGACGAGGTCGACAACGACTTCGATGACCAGACCGACGCCGCAGACCCGGGATGCACCGACGCCGCCCCTGCGCTGCCCCCCCTTCCTGCGTGGAAGATCATCCCAAAGAACGGCCGGTTGACGTGCGAGCTGGGCATGAGTGAATAGCCCAGCGCCCAACCTGTAGCCGTCTCCCGGCGGCGACTCGGTCACCGATCCGGGGGCCGAACGCCGTCGTCGTCGTGGAGGATCCGCATCGCGGGGGTGTCGAGATCGTCGAGCTGCCCCTCGCGCACCGATCGCGCAAACGCCCACAGAGCCAGGCCAGCGATGCCGAGCGCGACGGGAATGGCGATGTACAGCACGCTCATCGAGTTCTCCGCATCATACGCCTCACTTTTCGAAGCGACGCGACACCACCACCGCGATCACGCTCAGCGAGCTGGCCGGCATCAGCAGCGCGGCCACCAGCGGGCTCATCGTGCCCAGCCCGGCGAGGGTGACCGCGACGGCGTTGTAGGCCAGGGAGATACCCAGCGTGAGGCGGACGGTCCGTACGGTGTTGCGGGCGCCGTCGAGCAGCTCGATCAGCGCGGCCAGGTCGGGGCGTCCGAGGTAGACCGGCGCGGCCCGCATGCTGGCTTCGGCGCCGTTGCGGACCGCCACCCCCACGGTCGCGGCCATGAGGGCGCCGCTGTCGTTGACGCCGTCGCCCACCATCACGGTGGGGCCCCCGCCGGGCTCGTGCTGCTCGACCACGCGGACCTTGTCCTGCGGCAGCAACCCGCCGCGGCAGTCTTCGGGCTGAAGTCCAAGCTGCATGCCCACGCTGCGCACGACACTGGGGTGGTCGCCCGACAGGATGCCCACCGACCAGCCGCGCTCGCGCAGGGCGACGATCGTCGCGCGGGCGTCATCACGAACCGGATCGCCCAGGGCGGCCACGCCGACGATCTCGTTGTCACGGGCGAGGAACAGCGGGCTGTGGCCCTCGTGCACCCAGGCCGTCGCGCGCTTCATGAGCGCCGGGGGAATTGGGGCCTGGCAGGTCTCGGCGACGAAGCCCGCGTGGCCAGCCACCATGCGGTGGCCGCTGACCGTCCCCATCACGCCCCCCGAGCCGGCTTCGGCCCGCGCGTGGGGCACGTCCAGGCCTCGCGACTGGGCGTGGCGCACGATGGCGGTCGCGATCGGATGCACGACCTGGGCTTCGAGGGCTGCAAGGCGGGCGAAGTCGTCGTCGTCGCCGTGCCAGTGCACCACGCTCATCTCGCCTCGGGTGAGGGTGCCGGTCTTGTCGAGCCATATTCGGCCCGGCTTGCTCAGGTGCTGCAGCGTTTCCCCGCCCTTGATCAAGAGCTTGCGCCGGGCGGCACGGCCGAGCGCCACGCTGATCGCCAGCGGCGTGGCGAGCCCGAGCGCGCAGGGGCACGCCACGATCAGCAGCGCTACGGTGTGATCGACCGCGACGGCCGGGTCGAGGGCGGTCCACGCCGCCAACGTGATGCCGGCGGCGATCACCACATACACGACGAACCATCCCGCGATGCGGTCAGCAAAGCGGACGATGGGGGCGCGCTCGCTCGACGCCCGCTCGACCTCTTCGAGCACGCTCCCGATGCGGGTGTCGGCTCCGACGGCCCGAACCCGCACGCGAATCGAGGCGCCCAAGTTCGTGGTGCCTGCCGCGGCAGGATCGCCAGGCCGCAGCGTGATGGGGACCGACTCGCCGGTCAGCACGCTCTGGTCGCACGTCGTCTCCCCCTCAAGGACCTCACCATCGGCGGGGATCACGTCACCCACGCGCACCTCGACCCGATCTCCAACGATCAGCACGTCGCCCGGGACGTCGTGCACGCCGTCGTCGTCGACCCGGTGCGCGACCCGAGGCGTCACCCGGTAGAGCACGTCGAGGGCCGAGGCGGCGCGGTCCTGCTGCCGCACCTGCATCCAGCGCCCCAACAACAGCAGGAACACCAGGACGCTGAGCGTGTCGAAGTAGATCTCGCCGCGACCGGTCACGGTGTTGACGAGCCCCGCCACGCCGCCGATGGCCAGCCCCAAGGCGACCGGCAGGTCCATGTGTGGGCTGCGGCTGCGAAGGGCCGCGACAGCCCCGCGAAAGAAGGTGCGACCGGGGCCCAGCAGCGAGAACACGCCCACAACGCAGCTCGCCCAGCGCAGCAGCGTGAGCATGCCGTCGCTCATCTGGGAGAAGGCCCCCAGGTAGAGCCCGGTGGCGATGAGCATGTTGTTCCCCGCGGCGGCGAACGCCCACGCGAGCGCAATGATCCGGCTGCGGTTGCCCGCCTCATCGCCTCGCGCAGTGCTCTGCGAGATGAGCGGGAAGGGCCGGTATCCGAGCTTCGCGACGCGGTCGGCGATGGTCGAGAGCCGGGCGCGCTCCGGGCTCCAGCGCACCGTGAGCACGGCTCGACGCCAGTTCACCCGCGCCTCACAGACCCCCGGAACCACCTGGGGCAGCCGCTCGAGCAGCCACACGCAGGCCGCACAGTGCATGCCGTCGATGCCCAGCGTTGCGACGCGATCGCCGTCGGGTCTCAGGACGCTGTGCGCTTCGAGGAACGCGTCGCGGTCGAACTCGGCGTAGCGCAGCGGCGTGCCGTCGACGGCTCGAGTCTCATCGGCGATGCGATAGAAAGCCTCGAGTCCGCAGGCGTGAATCAGCGCGTAGGCGGTCGCGCAGCCCGAGCAGCAGAACGTGCCGCCGGCGTCCTGTAGCGCCGCGGGGGCGCCCTGGGGGACGGGGACACCGCAGTGGTCGCAGGGGCTCAGTGACATGGCGGCTGGCGCAGCGCGTCCTGGCCGGACGCAGGCGAGGGCCCGGTTCTTTGGTTCCAGACGACCGGCCCGCGGGTGGCGAGGGTGAGGCCGCCGGCGACGAGCATCAGGACCGGGACCGCCCAGCGCAGATGCTTGCCCACGCGACGCCCGAGTTCGCTCAACGTGAGGCCGACGATGACCAAGGCAGGGACCGATCCCAGCCAGAACGTGGCCATCACCAGCGCGCCGCCCAGCACGGAGCCGGTGCCCGCGGCCACGACCACGTAGGCCCACAGCCAGCCGCACGGCATCAGCCCGGTGAGCACCCCGAGCAGCGCGGGAAATGACGGCTTGCCTCGCAGCCTGGCGGCCCAGCGCACCGGGCCGGCGGCTGCGGTGGCGGAGGAGGTGCCAGCCGCCCACTGCCACAGGCCACGCGCGCCGAGGCCGACCAGGACCAGCCCGGCGAGCACCACGGCGATGCCTTGCACCCCTGCGAACGCGCCACCGAGGTCGACGAGCGCGCCAAGGGCACCAGCGGCGACCCCGAGCAGCACATAGGACACGAGCCGGCCGAGGTTGTAGTGAACGGCGGAGGTGGACGGTCGCGACTGTAAGACGGGCAGACGGGTGCGACCGGGCGCGCTCGCAACGGCGGCGAGCGGACCACACATGCCCGCGCAGTGCAGGCTGCCCAGCAGGCTGGCGCCCAGCACCGTGCCCAGGACCGCGAGCTCGATCATCGCCGCGCCACCTGTCCGACCGCGACGTCCTGAATATCGGTGAACGTGTCGTCGCCACGGGTGGCGGCCAGCTGGACGCGCCACAGGCCGCTGCGACCCATGTCGAGCTCGCCGACCATCAACCCTGGCTCGGTCATCGTAAACACCAACGGGTGCTTCTCCGAGGCGCGCGCTTTGTGAAACACCGTCGCTCTCACGTCCGCGGCCACCGGGTGCCCGTGGGCATCGGTCAGCGCGACGACGATGCGACCGTGGTCCGCCGAGATCTGGGCAGACCAACCCAGCGCGGCGTTGACCGATCGCTCGGTCTGCGCGGCGTTCCAGCGGTTCTCGTAGTCGTCGTACTGCTCGACCACGGCATGGGAGGGGTCGCCGACCACCTTGCCCAGAGCGAAGGTCCACAGCACGGCCTGCAGGGAGAAGAACATCAGAATGAACGAGAACCAGAAGCGGCGAGCGCGGCGTTCTTGCGCGGTGTTGGTCCGGGTGGTCGGGGTCATCATGGCTGCGTCGCTTTCGTCGGGGGCGCGGGCCGGACCTGCGCGGGAAGTTGCGTGTCGGGGCCGAGCAGCTGGCCCTCAACGTCCACGCGATCGCCGGCCTCGTTGCTGACCTGCAGCGTCAGGTCGAGCTGTCCCCGGTGCCGAAGAAACCCAACCGCCGGGGCCACCGCGAGGATGGTGAACGTCTGCATCTGGCCGGCATCCAAGCGGGCCTCGAGCGTCTCGACGACCGTGCCTTCGGGCGCGCCCGGGCCCAGCTCCACCCGCAGCGTCTGCTCGGCGTCGGTGCGGTTGGTGAGCTTCACCTTGAGCGCGTTGCGAATCGTGCCGTCTTCGAGCACAGAGAACGGCTGGCCCTTGTTGCGCAGCAGCACCGCGTCGAAGTCGGACTTCGTGCCCAACACGTAGGTGAACAGCCCGGCGAGCACCAGGAGGATGGCCGGGTAGATGATGGTGCGAGGCCGCAGCAGCCGGCTGGGTTCCCCCGCGTCGGCGGCCTGGGAGCTGTAGCGGATCAGCCCCGGGGCGCGGCCGAGCTTGTGCATCACGCTGTCGCACGCGTCCATGCATTGGGTGCAGTTGACACACTCCATCTGCAGGCCCTTGCGAATGTCGATGCCCGTCGGGCAGGTGACGACGCACAGCTTGCAATCCACGCAGTCGCCGAGCGGTGCCTGTCCGACGACGGGCAAGGCCTTCGTGCGCTTGCCACGTGGCTCTCCGCGCTCGACGTCGTAGGCGACGATGCGGGAGTGGTCGTCGAGCAGGGCGGACTGCAAGCGCCCGTAGGGGCAGGCGATGATGCACAGCTGCTCTCGAAAGTAGCTGAAGTGAAACATCATGGCGCCGGTCACGACGGCCACGATGGTGAACCCCGCGGGGTGGTCGAAGGGCGAGCCGAACACCCAGTGGTCGACCACGTCCGTGCCCACGAAGTAGGCGAGGAACGTGTTGGAGAGGTGCAGCGAGATAAGAAGGTACACCGCGTACTTGCCGAACTGTCGCAGCCCCGAGGGCTTCACTCTCGCGACCCCGCCACGGCCCGTCGTGCCCTCGAACAGCCGCTCGATCGGCCGAAACAGGTACTCCATGTAGACCGTGTGCGGGCACGCCCAGCCGCACCACACCCGGCCGACCAGCGCCGTCGCGAGGACGACCGTGAGCAGCAGCCCCACCATGAACAACGCGAGCAGCAGCGTATCGGTGGGCAAGAACGTGTAGCCCAGGATGGTGAACCGGCGATGGACGACATCGAGCAGCACCATGGGCTTGCCCGCGATGCTCAGGTGCGGAAGCAGGGCATACAACGCGATCAGCAGGTACGCGACGACTCGGCGCCGGTGCCAGAACGCTCCGGCACTGAGCTTGGGCTTCAACCACCGACGAGACCCATCGTGCTCGAGCGTGGAGAGCACGTGTTCTTCGGGCGCCAGCAAGGCCGGCGCGAGTTCTTCGGGTTCGTGGGGGTGTGCCATCGGGATGGGCTCCTGCAGGTGCGGCCGCTACGGTTCGGCGTCCCAGGCCGGGATCGGCTTGCCCTCGGGGGCTTTACCGCCCGCAACGTGGGTGCCGCGGAGCGAGGCGACGTACGCCGCGGTGAGGACGAGCTGGTTGACGTTGGTGATCCGGTTCTTCCACGCGGGCATCGCTCCGCCGGCCGCCCCCTCTTGAATCACCCTTACGATGTCTTCGATCTTGGTGATGTTCTTGTAGTGGTCGTCGGTCAGGTTGACGCCGACGAGCCCGCCGCCGTCCTTGCCGTGGCACGAGACGCAGTGGGTCTGAAACGCGGCCCGACCCGCGGCGAGCCACTGGGCGTCGTCCTTGTACTGAAGCAGCGTGGCTCGGTCCGCGGTCAACGTGCCCAGCTGCCCGAAGCGAAGCTCCATCACATCGGCAGCCTCGGCCTCGTAGGTCGAGATCTGGTCGTGGCCCTCTTCCCCCAGGTGAAAGTAGATCACGTAGAACACGGAGAAGACCGCCGTGAGGGCGAAGACCGTGCTCCACCATCCGGGCAGCGGGTTGTCGTACTCCTCGATGCCGTCGTACTCGTGGCCGGTGAGTTCGTTCGAAGGGGCGCTCATGATTCGGGGCTCGTCTCGTCGTCGAAGACCAGGCGCGCCTGGTCGCGGGTCATCGCGTTGGATTGCAGGAGGGTGCGGATGGAGACCGCAATGAAGACCCCGGCGAAGATCAGCAGCGACAGCTGTGCCCACTGGCTGAGGTCGACCAGGGTGAGGACGTCTTTGACCATTACAGCGCGCCTCTCGTCGTGCCGAGGGCCCGCGCAGGGGTAGCTTCGGCCGGGTTCTCTGCGACCAGCGAGGGCACTTCACCGTCGGTCTCGGTCGCGTGCAGGTCGACCCCGATGCGCTGCAGGTAGGCGATGAGCGCGATCGACTGCGTCTCCTCGAGCATCATGAACTTGCTCGGGTCTTCGTAGGCCGCGGGATCGGCCGCGTCTGCAGGGTCGAAGAAGATGCGGTCGGGTCCGCTTTGCGCGACGAGTCCGGCCACGATCTCGCGAGCCTGGGTTCGCGCGATGTCTTCGGCGTGCAGCAGCTCGGCGTCGTAGGGCGCTCCGAGGGCCGCGGCCGCTTCGACGCGGTCGGTGATGCCGCCGAAGTTCAGCGCAGTGCGCTCGAGGTGCGCGTACGAGGGCATCACCGAGCCCGGCGTGCTCGCCTCGGGGTCCCGAAGGTGACGCAGGTGCCAAAGGTGCGACTGCTTACCGCCTTCACGGGCCAGGTCCGGACCGATGCGGCGCGAGCCCCACTGGAACGGTCGGTCGTAGATGAACTCGCCGGGCTTCGAGTACTCGCCGTAGCGCTCCGTCTCCGCAAAGATCGGGCGAATCATCTGCGAGTGGCAGTTGTAGCAGCCCTCGGAGACGTAGATGTCGCGTCCCGCGAGCTCGAGCGGGGTGTACGGCTTGACCGTCGTGATCGTCGGAACGTTGGAACGCACCAAGAACGACGGGATGAGCTCCAGGCCCGAGGCGAGCAGCACCGCGAAGGTGACCAGCGCGGTGAACTTCATCGGGAGCCGCTCCCAGATGCGGTGCCAGTGGGCTTGGGTCCACACGTCGAAGCGGTTGCCCAAGTCCGAGACCGCGTGGCCTTCGTAGCTCGACACGGGCTTGGGCGGGTCGACGTAGACGGCCGACAGCGGGGCGGCTTCGATCACCGGTTCGTCGTACTTGGGAGGCCGCGTCCTCCAGGTCATCGTCCAGTTGTAGGCCATCAGCACGATGCCGCTGATGTAGGTCATGCCGCCGAGGACCCGGGCCCACCACATGGGCTTGATGGCCTGCACCGTCTCGACGAAGTCGGGATAGGCGAGGTTGCCGGCGTCGTCGAACGCCCTCCACATCAAGCCCTGGGTCAGGCCTGCGACATAGATGGGCACGATGTACAGAAGAATCCCGACGGTCCCCAGCCAGAAGTGCCAGTTGGCCATCTTCTTGCTGTACAGCTTGGTCTGAAAGATGCGCGGCAGGAGCCAGTAGAGCATCCCGAACGACATCATTCCGTTCCAGCCCAACGCACCCGAGTGCACGTGCGCGATGGTCCAGTCCGTGTAGTGCGACAGCCCGTTGACCGACTTGATCGACAGCAGCGGGCCCTCGAAGGTGGACATGCCGTAGAAGGTGATTCCGACCACGAAGAACTTGAGGACGGGCTCCTCTGCGACGCGGCTCCACGCGCCGCGGAGCGTGAGCAAGCCGTTGATCATGCCGCCCCATGACGGCATCCACAGCATCACCGAGAACACCATGCCCATCGTGGTCGCCCACTCGGGAAGCGCGGTGTAGTGCAGGTGGTGCGGGCCGGCCCAGATGTAGATGAACACCAGCGACCAGAAGTGAATGATCGACAGCTTGTAGCTGAAGACCGGGCGGTTCGCGGCCTTGGGCAGGAAGTAGTACATCAGGCCCAGGAACGGGGTGGTCAGGAAGAACGCCACCGCGTTGTGCCCGTACCACCACTGCATCAGGGCGTCCTGCACCCCCGCGTAGATCGGGTAGCTCTCGGCGAGGTTGAACGGGAGCGCGAGGTTGTTGAAGACGTGCAGGATGGCGACGGTGACGATGGTGGCCACGTAGAACCACAGCGCCACGTACATGTGCCGCTCACGACGGTGCTTGAGCGTCATGAAGAAGTTGACGGCGAAGAAGCCAACCCAGACCACCGCGATGAGCAGGTCGATGGGCCAGACGAGCTCGGCGTACTCCTTGCTCTGCGAGATCCCCAGCGGGAGGGTCAGGGCGGCGAGCACGATGATGAGCTGCCAGCCCCAGAAGTGCAGGTTGGAGAGGGTGTCGCTCCACATCCTGGCCTTGCACAGCCGCTGCGTGGAGTAGTAGATGGCCGCGAAGATCGCGTTGCCGGCGAACGCGAAGATCGCCGCGTTGGTATGCAGCGGGCGCAGACGTCCGAAGGTGAGCCACGCCGTCCCGAAGGTGAGGTCGGGGACGACCAGCAGCGTGGCTACGAACAGACCGACGAGGGTGGCGACCAGGCCCCAGACCAGCGTGGCCAAGGCAAACTTGCGCACGACCTTGTCGTCGTAGGAGAACGTTTCGAGTTTAGGAGAGGCGGGCATGACGAGCGCTCGGGAGCTGCGTTCGCCTCTTCATATGGGACGCTCCCGCGACAACACCAGCGCAGGAAAATCGGCGTGGTCATGCGCCGGCGCGCAGGTTTTGCCGGGTTCAATGTGGAACGAGCAGGACTCAGCTCCGCGATGCTGCCCCTTCTCGCCTGCCGTGGATGAACCTCCTCGCCCGCGTCTTTCGCTTCGACATCTCGCTCTGCTCCCGCTGCAGCGGGGAGAGTGGCGCGATTTCGCACATGCGGGATCGCGGGCTTAGACGACGATTGCACCCCGAATTCGGTGTTCTACAAATACGACAGCGCTGTCGCATTTGAGCAAGGCCAGCAGTTGCGGTGCAGGAGCGCACAGCCCCGGCGACACGATCGCCACGATCGATCCCGAGGACCTCGAGAAGAACGCCGCCGCGCTGGCCTTTGATGGCGTACATCCTCGCCGAGCGGGAGTGAGCCTTCGCGGTTCAGCGCTTCTCGCCGACGTCCCCGAGGATGCGGTTGGCCAGGGTCTCGGTGGCTGGCGCCAGGACGTCGAAGTGGTTCGCGCCCGGAACCTCGACGACCTCGACCGGAGCGTCCCCTCGGAGCGAGTCGAACACTTCGAGCATGGCGGCGTTTCCGTACTCCCCCTCCAGGATGAAGGTCGGCGTCGTGATCTCGTGGAGGTACTGCCCCGCCGACCGGATCTCGAGCTCCCGATCGGACAGGGATTCCGGCAAGCATCCCTGGGCCCCGTACACCACGGGATGCGTCACGGGGCCGAAGGCGAACACCTCTCGGAACCGGTCGGTGGACTCTGCGACAAGCAATGCCATCGTCCCGCCGGTGCTGTGCCCTCCCAGATAGATGCGGTCGGGATCGACGTCGGGGCGACTCGACAGGAACTCTGCGGCAGCAATAACGTCGTCGACCTCGCCTCCAAAGCACTCGGGTCGTCCCGGGTTGCCGTTCTGTCCGCGAAGCGCAGGGAGCATGAGAATGACCCCAGCGTTGCGGAACGCGGCGGCCGTCTGATCATTCTCGCGGGGCGCCGGCTCCCAGAGCCAGGGTCCGATGCTCCACTCGAAGCCTCCCGCGATCCAGACGATGGCAGGCTTCCGGTCGCCCTCCGTCGGCGGTGTGACGTAGGCGACGTTGTCGCCGAGCGGGGCTCGGTAGTGGACCTTGGCGAACACGTCCGAGGGAGGGTCCGCAGCGGGCTCGAGTTGGGGTTCGAGCTGCACCTCGGTCGTGAATGACGCCCGGAGCCGGGCGAGGGTGTACTCGGGCCGTTCCGTCGTCGAGGGCTCCGCCGCGACGGCGGGTGCTGGAGCGTCGCTCGTCGCATCGATCGTCGGCGGGGGTGCGGTGTTGGACCGCGACACACAACTCGTGACGCAAGCGCAGGCGAGCACGAACAGGAGGCGTCCTACCTTCGGGCTGTACACGAGGGACACCGTAGTTCGTCAGTGGTGGTGGAATCCACTCCCCAGTGAGCACGAGACGTGCGTCAGCGAACCTCGATGATCCGGTCCTCTTCCTGGCACCACGCGGTCAACGGCCCGCCGTACACGCACCCCGAGTCCAGCCCGAGCGCTACAGCGTTGCGATCGTGTGATCGTCGACAGCCTAGGAGACCTGGCCCGAGGCCCACGCCTGCATCCACGCCGTGCTGCGATACCGATCCCAGCTGTCGCACATCACCGTGACGACGGGGCCGATCAGATCACCACGAGCCGCGAGCCGCAGGGCTGCGACGAGGTTCGCGCCTGCCGACCCGCCCACAAACAGCCCCTCCTCGCGCACGAGCCGTTCGACCATCGCGAAGCTCTCCGCGTCACTGACCCGCTCGGCGGTGTCCAGCACCGCGCGGTCCAGGTTGCCCGGCACCGCGCTGGAGCCGATGCCTTCGACAGCGTAGTCGCTCGAGGGTCCCAGGGTCCCCGTCTCCAGCCAGCTCGCAAGCCCCGAGCCGACCGGGTCGGCCAGCGTCACCACGGTGCGGGCATCGGACCGCTTGAGCACCCGCCCAACCCCCGTGATCGTCCCGCCCGTGCCCACGCCTGAGACGAACGCGCCGATCGGGCCCCCGACCTGCTGGAGGATCTCTCGCCCCGTCTGCTCATGGGCCGCGACGTTGGCGGGGTTGTTGAACTGGTCGGTCAGGAACCACCCGTTCTCCTCCGCCAGCCGCCGCGCCACGTTCTGAAAGTTCGCGGGGTTCGATGTCGGCACGTTCTGAGCGAGCACGACCTTGGCGCCCATCGCCCGCAGCGACACCCGCTTGTCGACGGACATCTTCTCGGGCATCACGCACACCAGCGGGTAGCCGCGCACGGCCGCGACCAGGGCGAGACCCACCCCCGTGTTCCCGGCGGTCGCTTCGACGAGCGTCATCCCTGGCAGCAGCACCCCGCGACGCTCCGCGTCATCGATGATCGCCAGCGCGATGCGGTCCTTCACCGAGCCACCGGGATTCATGTGCTCGCATTTGACCAACACGGGGACGGGCAGGTCTCGACCAATGTGTGTCAAACGGACCAGTGGCGTGTTTCCGACGTGCTCGAGGAGGCCGGCCATTGCGGCGTAGCCTACCCGAGCTTCGGGGTGGGCTTCGCGGTGGGCTTCGCGTCTGCGGACCACCGCCCAGCAGGCCGTTGAGAACGTCGGCACGACCTCGCGGCAGAACACGGTGACGCCGTCGACCGGCCCGACCGCGGAGTCGGCAGCGTTGGCCGTGGGCGGGACCTCGTCGAGACCGGGTCCACGTCCGCCCGGATCTCGCGGGAGCGCTCCACGTGCGTCACGTCCGGCTTGAACATCGCCAACGTCACAAGCCCCACGAGCGCCAGCGCCAGGACCCCGAGTCCGCCCAGGAGGGTCTTCTTCATCCCCGAAGCCGACCGGACTGGCGCGCGATAGGGTCCCGGAGGACCACTCCAACTCAATCCCGGCTAGGGCACGTGTCGAAGGGCGGCAAGCAGGGCTTCGGCGGGTCCGTGTCCGGCGGCTCGGTGTTTCCGGTCTCCCCCCCGGCCGTCGGCTCCGGAGGATTCGCGGTCGTCTCGCCTCCCTGTGCGCACGTCAACCCCGTGTCGGCGGAATCGAGGAAGCCTAGACCGTAGTGCAGCCCGTCGATCATCGGGACCGGACGGCCAGCCCGCAGGTTGACCTCCTCACAGGGGGGGCACTGGGCCGCCAGTTGGATCAAGTAGTCGGAGTACTGCGCCGCGCTCTCACGCTCGCCGAACCCTGTGAGCGCCTCGGGTCCAAGATGCGTCTCCAGTTCGGCCACCATCGCCGCCGCAGCCATCCCCTCGACACACTCGAGCTGGCTCGAACGAAAACCGACATCGTCTGTAGGGCCGTCGCTGCACCCCCCCAACCCGACTCCGAGTGCCGCCACCGATCCGAGGCGCAAACAGAAAACTCTCACGTTCTTCGTCATGCGCCGGTAGAGACCGCCGGACCGACTTGGATCACGAAAAAGAGCTTCCATTGCTGCCGGTGGCCGGATCGCCCTTCTTCGAGCCCGGGATGGGGTAGTGAAACGACATCACGGAGGTCGTCACCGAGGTCCCGCGCCCCTGCTTGCGGAGTCGTGTCTCCGAGCGGTGTGAGGCGGGTCGAACGGGTCATTGTCGCTCGGTTCGCCGAAGGTGACAGGAAAAGAAATCAGAAGCCTCTCCGTCACCCTCGCTTCGGGGGTCGACAACAAAACTGTCGACGCGGCTGGTCAGGCCGCCCCAACGCCCGGTCGGGCCGTTGCCGACGAGTTTTTCGGGGAGCAGCTCACATGAAGTCAAAAGAACACTCTGCCGCGGATCGGACACCTGCGCCCGCAGCGACGACACGGGACGACCTCGCCTTGCTTCACGCATGGCGCGATGGCGACCGCGCAGCGGGGAACGAACTTCTCGACCGCCACTTCGAGTCGCTGTATCGGTACTTCGCAAACAGGGTCGACCGCGACGTCGACGACTTGATCCAGCGCGTGTTCTTGGAGACGATCGAGGCGCGTGACCGATTCCGTGGCGAGTCGAGCTTTCGCACGTTTCTCTTCGGCGTGGCCCGCCTGGAACTGTTGCAGTTCTTCCGTCGCCGTGGCCGAGACGCCCGTAGGAAGTCCGTCGACTTTCGCCCGATGTACGCATTCGGCGGGGAAAGCTCGCCCACCACCGATATCGCACAACGCGAAGAAGAGTCGGTCTTGCTGAGGTCCCTGCGGTCGATCCCCGTCGATCTGCAGATCATCGTGCAGATGGTGTACTGGGAAGACGCCTCGATGAGCGCCATCTCCGAGGTATTCGGGATCCCTCTGGGGACGGCGAAGAGCCGCGTGCGTCGGGCGCGAAAGGTCCTGCAGATGGCCATGCTCCGAGAGCAACGCAACGCGAGCGGTCTCACGGACACGTTCGAAGGCTTCGATGCGTGGGTCGGGTCAACCCGCGCGTCGTTTCGTCAGCAGGCCTACGTCTCCGAGGGCAAGGCAACCGATTCGGTGTGTGCATCACTGGACAAGGTGTCCAAGAAGCAGCCTACGCTGGCGGGAGCAGACCGAGCAGGGTTTGTGTTTGATTCGTGCGAACTCGGTCGGTTCTCTACCGTCGTCACGCGAGAGGAGTTCGTGGGCGTCCGAGCCAACACCGGCGCAGTTGCGCTCATCGGCTTGGGTGTCTTGCTGCAAGACACCGGCGTTCCCCAGCAGACGAGCGACACCCTCGTGCGCGAGCTTGTCCTCGCCTCGGGAGTTCAGCCGTCCCTCTCGCCTGATCTGAAGCTGCCCGCGGCAGCAGGCGGGGAGAAACTCGTGCCGGGGTTCCTGGTCACCCTCTCGGCCAGCGGTATCGTGGCGAACGGCATGAAGGTGCCCCATCCCGACATCCTGTTCGACATCGCGAGCGAATGGACACAAAAGAGCGGCGAGACGTCGGACGCCCCGACCTACCTCTTCGTGGACCGCGAGGTGACGTGGGCCGAGGTCAAGCCCATCCTTGCCTCCTTAAAGCGCGCGAAGTCCCAGGCGCCTCGATTCGTCGTCCTCGAGAACAGTGACGGCAATCCACTTCGCTCTGTGCCACTACCCAAGAAGGTCAACGCCAAGGACTCAGCGCCGGTGCAGGACGTCGTTGCCGCGTGGTAGCGGGCTTTGGGCCAAAGAAATCCGAGTTCGAGTCGATCCCGACCCGAAGCCAACCCTGCGATGCCCCGCGAGGGGCGTAGCTCGATGCACAAGCGCTGACGCGTCGGATCGAGGTCGGTCGCCAGGCCTTCCGGCACCTCGCAAGCCGAACACCACCCTCAGGATTCGAACCTTCTCGATTTCCCCCAACCCAAGACCTGAGGCCACTTGGACTGTCTCTGTCGGGCCGGCCCCGCTCTCACGAAGCGACTCGAACCGTCCCAGAGCTTTCATAGCACTATCACCATACTCACGACATGCATGATTCCCCACCCAGAGCGGCAGGAGCCTCCATTGTCGCGGCTGTGAAACCGCCCTCAGAAGCGACCTGCGCTTCAGGCTCTTCCGGGTGCCGGGCCAGGTCAAGTCGACGGGCGGCAGGGCTTCAGCAAGTGAGTCAAGATCATGGACGACCGAGGAGCTCGCGGTCCCCGCTACGATCCTCGCCCCACCCCGGCCTCGGCGAGCGCGGTTAGGAGCTCTTGCCGGTTCGCGGGCTTGAGTACGAAGCGCGTCTGGGCCGTCTCCTCCTCGTCGTCGGGGATGCGGGCGGGGTCACCGGTCAGCAGTACGACCGGAACGTCGCTGCCCCGCTCTCGCAGGGTCTTGAGCGTCTGGGGCCCGCTGAGTCCGGGCATCATCACGTCGAGAACCACGAAGTCGTGCTCAGCGAGCAGTTCGAGCGCGGCCTCGCCCGAGGGGACAGCATCGATCCGCGCCCCGCAGGTCTCGAGCAGCCGCTTGATCGCGTGCCGAACCGCCGGGTCATCGTCGACGACGAGTCCATGGCGGTCCTGCAGCAGGCCCTTGCTCGTGGTCGGGCGGGCCGTGGTCGTTGGCGCCTCGGCCCGAGGAAACGCGAGCTCGAACGTCGTCCCCGCACCGGGGGAGGAGTCGCACGCGATGGTGCCCCCCACCGAGAGCACGCACTTGCGGACGAGCGCCAGGCCGAGCCCCGTGCCGCCCATGTGCTCCTTGGTGGTGAAGAAGGGATCGAAGATGCGCTCTGCGATCGAGGGCTCCATGCCGACACCGTTGTCGTGCACGCGGATCCGGACCGGCCGCTCGGCGTCCTGAGTGACCTCGGCCTCGACGCGAACCCACCCCTCGACGCCGCACGCCTCGACCGCGTTGAGCACCAGGTTCAGGAGCGCATGCGAGAGCTCGGACGCGTTGGCGGGCACATGCGCGTCGGACCGCCCGTCGACGGAGACCCGAACGCCCCTGGGCGCCCCTGTACGCACCAAGGACACCACGTGCTCGATCACGTCGTCCACCGACGCGACGCCGCGGCCCGCGTCGCTCTTGCGGGCGAAGCGAAGCAGGTTGGACGTCACCGACTTGCCGTGCGAGAACGCCGTGCGGGCTTCTTCGAGCTGCGCGCGAATGTCCTCGGGGATCCGCTCGTCCGCAGCCCAGCTCTCGACGAAGGCCGCCAGGGGTGCCATCGCGTTGTTGAGCTCATGGGCGATTCCTCCGGTGAGGGTGGTCATCGTATCCATCGACAGCCGCTGCCGGTCCGAGGCGCCGCCGAGCAGGACGACCCCCAACCCCGCTTCCCTCGGCGTGTAGCGAGCAGGAACCCGCGTCCCGTCGGCACGCAGCAGCTCCAGCTTGAGCTCGCGGCCGCGCGCCGGCGATCGGTCCAGCGTGGGCTGAGAGCCGGCGGTCATCAGTAGGCGAAGGTTGGTCCCCTCCACGTCTTCGGGGGCTCGCCCCAGTATGCGGCTCGCCGCAGCGCTCACATGCACGATCGTCTCGCCCGAATCGACGAGCACCGGACCGCTGGGCATGCGGTCGAGGACGTCGAGCAGCCGGCGCTTCTCTTCCTCAAGGTGATGGCGCGTCTGGGCCGCGGCGGTGTCGTCCCGATGGGACACCAGCACGCCGCCGCCCTCGATGGCAGCGACGTCCATTGCGAACCACCGCTGGATGCCGTTCCCGTGGCACGGGTAGGCGAGCTGCCCCTGGGACGTGGTCCCCGCGAAGACTGCCTGAAGGAGCTCGCGGGCCTCCGCGCTCGACGGGTCGGCCGGGTCGATGGACGAGAGGTAGTCGACGCCGTTCCACGTCTTGCCTCTCCAGCCGTTGTCCTGGCCGAAGTCGCGCCACTGCCGGTTCGTGAACGCGATGAGACCCTGTTCATCGAGCACCGCCAGGCTCTGCGGAAGCGCATCGATGATGCGCTCGGTCTTGGCGCGGGCAAGCTCGAGCCTGGACTCGTCGGCAAACATGAGCATCGCCCGCGCAGATGTGGCCCGCGGGGACACGGGGTGGATCTTGAGCAGGAACCGTCCGCCCCCCTCGGGGGCCAGCGGCCGCGTGAGCGGCACCATCGTCTTGAGCACCCGCCGCGCATCCGCGACGAGATCCAGCTCCGCAACGTAGGGACGGAAGATGGCCAGCGAGCGGCCGATGTCGGCCTCAGAGATCGGGACGAGAGCCGAGGCGTCGCCCACGACGCGGGTGATGCGAAGGTTCGCGTCGAGGAAGACACCGGAGATTCGGGCCTCGGCGAACATCGCCTCGACGTCGTCCCGCAGCGCGGTGAGCTCGGCGATCCTCGCGTCGCGCTCGGCGTTGACCGAGAACAGCTCTTCGTTGGTCGCCTGGAGCTCCTCGTTGGTCGCCTCGAGCTCCTCGTTGGTCGCGAGCATCTCCTCGTTGGTCGACTCGAGATCCTCGTTGGCGGTGCGCAGCTCCAGCAGCGACTCCTCAAGGTTGGAGCGCGCGTCTGCGAGCTCCTCGTGCAGGGACGTGAGGTCTTCGGTGCCCGCCGTTTCACCCACCACCGCCTCCAGCAGCAGCAGCGCGTGGCCGCGCCCATCGCCCAGCGGAAGCGCGCGCACGCGAACCGGATCGAGTCCATCCAGCGGCCCGCTGAGCAAACTGACCGGCTCGGACGTGCGGCGCAACCGGGCGAGGGCCGCCGCGACCACGCCCCGCAGTCTGCCGTGCGCCATGGACTCGGCGCGCGAGGACATCGGTCCGCTTCGCAGCCGCAGGTAGGGCGCGGGATCTTTGAGCACGTGCACGACGTCGCCCGCCGCGTCCACGACGACGGCCCGGGGACCCGCCAGCGTCATGAACGCGCGGGTGGCAAGGGCGCCCAAGGTCTCCTTCGCGGCCATGACGCCATCGCGCGGCGTGTTGCGGCGAAACGTGAACGACTGCGGGCGCGAGGGCCCGACCTTTCGAGCCACCGGGATCCGAGCCTGAGCGAGGCTCGCGAACCCGTCTCCGAGCGCCTCGGCCGACTCCCCGCTGCCCAGGGCGAGCAACCCGCCCTCACGAAGCGCGAAGTGTAGGCGCCCGACCGCATGGGTCGCGGCCGCCGGCCGCAAGTAGATCAGGACGTTCCGAAACAAGGCCAGATCGATGTTGCTGAACGGTGGGTCCCGAAGGATGTCGTGGACCGTGAAGAGCACCTTCTTGCGGAGGCCTTCCCGCACCTGCCAGCTGTTGTCGACCGGCTCGAAGGACGCACCCCGCAGCTCGTTGGGAAACGACTGCAGCTGCGCGTCGGAGTAGCGGCCCGCCGCGGCGGTGGCCAAGATGTCGCGCCGGACGTCGGTCGCGAACACCCGCAGCTGCGCCTTCGACCCGGCGTTCCGAAGCTCGTGGTCGAGCAGCGCTGCGACCGAGTAGGCTTCTTCGCCGGTCGAGCAGCCCGCAGACCACACCCGCACCGTCTCGCGCTCGGCCACCATCGGCACGACGGTCCGGCGAATGGTCTCGAAGAGTCCCTGATCGCGAAAGAACTCGGTGGTTCCCACGAGGATGCGGCGCGCCAGCTGGCGCCGCTCGTCCTCTTGGGTCAGCGCGAACTCGACGTACGAGGGCACGCCCGCGGACCCGAGCGTCTGTGCCCGCTGCGCGATGCGGCGGTACAGCGTCGGGATGCGATAGGAGAACAGGTCGACCTCCATCTGGGGCCGAAGCTCGGAGAGCAGCCGCCAAAAGCTCGGCGCATCGTCGCGCGGAACGTCCCCGTGTTCGCCACCCGCCCCGAGCTGCACGGAATCCGCAATGCGACCGGCAATCTCGCTGCAGGTCCCCACGAAGGCCGCGAGCTCGGACTCGACGACCGCGCTGGGCATCCCCGCGAACTTGGCCTCGACGGGCGACTGGCACAGCACGTCGGCCCCAGCCGCGCACAGGGCGGAGGCGCCAGCCCGACCGTCACGGCCGGTGCCCGACATCACCACGCCGATCGCCTTGGCACCCCACGCCTGCGCCGCCGACTCGAACAGCGCGTCGACGGCCGAGGGCGGATGCGTCGGCTCGACTGGCCGCGCCAGCGCCCGCGTCTCGTCGACGATCAGGTGATGTCCCGGGTCGAGGACGTACACTGTGCCCGGCCGCAGCACGGTCGGCTCCTGAACGGTCTCCACCGCCAGCGACGTTCGCCGAGCCAGGATCGGACCCATCATCGACGCGTGCTGTGCCGACAGGTGAAACGCCACGACGCACGCGATCGGCATCGATGGATCCAAGCGCTCTAGCAGGTTCGAGACCGCATCGAGGCCGCCGGCAGACGCTCCGATCAGAATGAGGCGTTCGACCTCCGACATCTGACCCGAGCGTACCGAGTTCCTGCCCCCGAAACGCACCGTGTCCTGCAAGGGGCCGCAACCTCGCGAAGTCGGCCCGGCGGCCGGCTCTGCGGTTCAGCGTTGGACCCGAGAGCAACTTTGGATGCGCGAGCGACGTCGCTGGCCCAACGCCCGCCAGCGGTCACGCTGTGTTTTGATGGCCGGGCTCAGCGCGTGTCCTGGTGGGCGTGGGCGCGTCGTCGCAGATGTGGCAGGCGTTCGAGCCCAGCCTGCAGCGCCGACTCCCACCCCTGCAAGACACCGCGAGCACCGCCCAGCGGGTGCGGTCGGTGCTCGCGGAGTCCTTGCCCAGCGGCCGAGCCAACATCGCCGAGGTCTCGCACAAGCTCGGCGTCAGCGCGCGAACCCTGCAGCGAAGGCTGCGGCACGAGGACTCTCGTTCTTCCAAGCGTTCCACGGCTGGATGTCGAATGCCGCGGCATCGAGCGGACCACGAGGTTCTACCTTGTGGCCACAGCCCAAAACGGAGTCGGCGCCGCCCTCGGCCGAACCCCCAGGCATACTCTACGAAGGACGCGGTGCGTTCGGGGAGGGCTCCGGTGTTGATTCGAAGGACTTGCAGGATTGGTCTCGTGGCCGCAACGCTGGCCATGCTCGTGGCTTGCGGAGGGGACGACGCGCCGCAGGAGGATGGGATGGGGGAAGGCACGGGCGAGGCCCCGGCGCCTGGGCCCTCGGCCGAGGGCTGGTCCTCGAGCTACGCGGATGACGGAGTCGGCTTCAGCTGCGATGCCGCCCGCGCAGAGTTGGAAGCGTCCGGCGCCCCGGGGCTGACCTTTGCGGACACGGCGATCTTCGTGGGCTTCGAACAGGTCGGAGACAACCAGAACCCTCTGGTGATTCGGTTCGACGGCGACACGCGGATCTACTGCCAGAAGCACGAGACCGAAGGTCCCGATGGGCGGGCGCTCGGCGTCACGTGGGATGGAGGCGACGTCGCCTACGTCGTGTACACAATCGTCGGCGGAGGCTCGGCGCTCGAGTCCGCCACCCAAGGTGGATGGATCCCCGCCTATGCTCCGGGGGCGATCAGCGGCGGTGGTCCGAAGGTCTCCTACGTGGGCCGAGTCGACGTCGCTGATGGTTCGTTGATGTCGGGCACCTTCGTGATCGCCGTCAAGAGCGACAACAAGGTCAACTCGCACAGCGTCTCGGGCCCGGTCACCGTCTTGAAAGACGGAAACGTCGAGTTCCTCGGAAGCTCCGCGCACAAGCCCATCGACGTCGACTTGACGGCTATGGACTGCACGGACTACCCGTTCGAGTCCCGCTACGTGCTCACGCCAGATCTCACGGCCGTCGTGTGCGCGCAGAGCACCAACTGCACGAGTCAGCGTCCCTGTGGATAGCGTCGTGCACGGAGGCAGGCACATCCCCGCTCAGCCGCAGCACCTTGCCGTGCCCCGCAGCGCCAGAGGAATCCGCAGTCGCCGTTGCAGAAATCTCGCGGCTTGGCATTCCCGATGAAACCGCAGCGACCGGTGCACAGTGGAAAAATCCAGGGATGGAGCCGCCGGCCTCGCAACCATTCGGTCGGCGATCCGTCGTTGGGGCATGCATCGCACGGCCTGCTCGACGTCCAGCGCGACGTCGTCGGTGAAGTCACCGATCAAGAGTTGAGGCCATGCGCAGCCGCGACGGCTCACCCGTTCGTGTCTGCGGGGCGGCTTGTTATAGGGGCCAATTGCAGATGTCGGTGATCTCGTCGAGCTCGCGTTGATAACGGGGCTGGTCCGGCTCGGAATCCAAAGTCGCACACGTTGCGACAAGAATGGGCGTCGTCAACCCGGCACAGGGCGTCGTCGCTGCACACGCTCTGACCGAGCTCATCCACGCAGTTGCCGGAGAGGCAGTCTTCATCGAAATCGCAGCTGTCTCCGGCAGCGAGTCTCGGGCCGCACCGATACTGACCTCCGTCCAAGCCGCAGCGAAGCTCGTCGGCGCACCGCCAGTCGCAGACCTCTCCCGAACCGGGCAATGAGTGGCATTGGGCTTCGCCGTTCTCCTCGCTCACGCAATTGGCCCAATCGCAGTCTGCGTCGAAGTTGCAGGGCTCGCCGTCGTCTTGATGCGGCTCGAACGCCTCGCAGTTCCCCGTCAGCGGCAGGTTCGAGAGTGAGAAGTCGACGTCCTCACAGGCGGCCTCGGAGACGTCGGCCAAGCAGGCACCCATCGCTCGGTCGTCACACGAGAGGTAGCCTCGCTCGAGCGAGCTCCGCATGGTGGGAAGGGCGAGCGCCCGAAAGAGGCCCGCGCAGAGATCCCGACAGGACTCGGGCGAGGATGCTTCGGGAATGAACGCGTCGCTCCGCTGCTCTTCGAGCTCTTCGGCGCTGCAGCAGTCGAACAGCCGCTGGCAGTATGCGCCGGCCATAGCGTCGGGAAGATCCTCGAGCTCCACCGCCTCGCCGCGCGGTATTTCCGCTCCCGACCCGCTGCCATCGGCCGCGCCCGCCTCCTGTGCTGGGTCTCTGCCGCCGCATCCGAGCAACGTCGCAACGATGAGCGGGCCGAGCAGCACGCCGGTGATACCGCTTCGGGGCCACCTTCGCCCAGATGACCCCCGACACCTTTCTCGCCAGGCTGTGCGCCCTGGTCCCACCACCGCGGGCACACACCGTTCTGTACTACGGCGTCCTGTCGGCCCACCACGCCCTGCGCTGTGCCGTCGTGCCTTGTACCGACGAGCCCGAGCCCGCGCCCAAGCAGCTCTCCCTCCTCATCCCTCGCGGCAAGCTCGAACTCCCCGCCATCACAACCTTGCTCGACGCTCAGCTCCGTGATGCTGCCCCTTCTCGCCTGCCTTGGATGAAGCCCCTCGCCCGCGTCTTTCGCATCGATATCTCGCTTTGCTCCCGATGCAGCGGACCCACGCGCGTCACTCGGGCCGTCACCACTCCGCAGAGATCGCCGCCGAGCTCCGCGGTGCTCGGCCCCCGCCTCGTGCCTCTCCCGTCGGACAACTCCTACTCTTCTCGGCATCGCTCGCAGCCCACTGAGTCTCGCTCCACCAGCGCGTCGCTTTCGCACCGCGCTCGTCTCGGCGTGCCTGGGAGTTGCACTCGGTGCGGCCGCCGTCCCCTGTCGCAGCGCGTTCTCCCCGCAAATGCCTCGGCTCTCACCGGCTGGGCTTCGCTCGACACCCGCCTGCAGCGCCATGGGCGCTCCTGCCGCCCGCCGTACTGCCGCTCCTGCCGCCAGCCGTACTCCTCCATCCCGGCTTTTTCCCACTTCATTTCTCCTAACCGCGGCAAATCAGTGCGAGGAGGGATCACGCACGGCCAGGTCGCTATCGCCGTGTTCGCCTGAGGTCGGCCCACTTTCCGGGAAGCTGGGAAGGCCCAAAAAGTGTGCGGTCCACCTAGAGCGGACGTTTTCCAGCACCCTGACTCCTTCCGCTAGCTCGTCTCTCCACGTGGAGAGCTCATCCATGGAAAGGTTACCGTCGGTGGCGCTGTGACTAGCCGGGTCGAGAATGTACCGTAGCTCCTGCAGGAGCAGCAGCGAGACGTTGGCGTCGGATTCCTGAATCGTGGTACCATCCCTGTGGCTTTTCAAGGCGTCGATGGCAGCGTCACAGTGTATCGAGGCTTCAACGAGTTTCTCTCCCGCGGCTGACATCGAAGATTTGATGTGGTCTAACAATACGGCTTCCCCGTCTTCGTCAAGGCGTTCGACGCAACGGTTGAAGTCCTCGATGTGATCGATGTATCCGAATGCGGCAAGATATGCGCTCCTGAAGTCTCCAAAGGGTCCTCGTGTTGCGTTCTCTTTCCACTCAGGCACCCCGAGTTCGGCCCAGCTTTCGAAAGGAATTTCTTCGGGCATCTGCTGCCACCAAGCTTGGTCGCCGCCTTGCGCCGCCCATTTGTAGTTGGCGTACGCCTCTCGGCAGAGGCTTCGTCCATCCACCAGTGGTACCGCGACAATCTTTGACCATAAGTAGTCCAGCACACTCGTCCTTACGAGCTTCCCCTGGTCCGGGAGGAAGGCCGCGCGAAGTGCGGCCCATAGCTTCTCGGCGGCTGCATAGACCTTGAGTGGGTGCGAGACGCTGAACGTGATCCAGAGGCTCGGTTCGGTGCGCCAGCGGGTTGTGTCATTGTGTATCTTTGCGTGGATTCCTGAGGAGACGAGCTTTCCAAGCTCGGTTGAGACCCGTCTCTTGGTCGCTGCCAAGCAGTCTCGTAACGAGCTGCCTTTCCGCACCGTCGTCGGAGCGACGCGACGTGACCGGTTCTTCTTCCGGCTGCGGGGCGACCGCTTCCTCGAGTTGCCCCTCCTAGCATTGGCAGTGCGACCCGTTGTTGACTCCTCAGGGTAGCAAAATTGAAGCCACCGCCATATCGCCGACTCCGCCTGTTCGAGGTCGGCCTTTGGACTCGAGACCCCACTCGCCCATGCGCCGTCGAAGCGGATGGATTCGTGGGCGACGCACAGCTTATCGAGCGCGGCACACGCGGCCAAACCGTTCACACACGACATTTCTGTGGACCTGGCTATGTCTAGCATGGTCGCTGCTTGCTGAAGTCGTCGACGGTGGTCGGCGGATTCTGCACTTCGCATCTGAGTCAGATACGCGACTGCATTCGGCGCCTGCGAGAAAAACGTCGCTAGCGACCCTGTGTAATCGCCGAGCGCACTCTTGAAGGGATCGATTGTGGACAGAACGCGGTATCGTCGTGAATCCCCAGGCGCCTCTTAATCTGCCGCGACTCGGAGACGAAGCCCCACTCGTCAACCGCGCAGGCTGGGAGCAGAAGCTCGTGCTTGAGACACTTCTTAGCGTCTTCCCACTCCCGCACAACGAATGTGTCTGGCCGGATTTTCTTGGCTAGGTTCGCTGCTAGGGCGAAGATCGCCGCGGCGACAGACGCACGGACCGTCTCGATGTCCTCAAAATGCTCCGTCCAACTACTCGGGCGAAACATGACGTCCACGCAGCCGAGGGCAATCCCGTTGAACCTGGCCAGTCGCGGGACGCTCAAATTCTCGATCGGGATTTGCTTCTCGGATTCGTCGTGGAACTCGAATAGACTGCTCTTATGGCCGTAGCCGCACGCTCCATAGGATGTGTAGCCGGGGACGCAGGCATGCAGAATATCGACACGTTCGACCGATAGTTCGTTCGGCGTGGGCGCGTCCTCTGATGGCGAAAGTTTCGCATCATTCCAATCCTTGTTGATGATAAAGTGGGCCGTGACCCCGCCGTCGTTCTCCGTAAGTGAAAATATGTTGCACTCTGTATGGAGCCTCCTCGTCAAGGTGTCTCGGTTCTCGTTCAGCCAGGCTTTGTAGCTGGCGTCGCTGAACTCAGATGTTCCAGAGGCAACGTGGGCGAACATGTGGAGGGGAAGCCGTTCCAATGCTCCTGAAAGAAATTCGGAATCGTCAATCCATGTTGTTATGTCGTTCCTGCTTCGCACTAGGCGCCCCGCCCAATATAGGACGTCACCAGCAGCGCTGACATCGGCCGCCGATGTGGGGTCCTGGATCGGGAGCGCAAAGTTGTTGAGCCAATCGCGCGCAAGTGAGTGCGCCAACTCTTTGTCCGACTGGCGCGCTCGGAAGGCGGCCGCGAGCTCCACGCCAGCAGCGAATCGTTCGGAAGACTCCGCGAGCATGTCGAGGAACGGGGAGCCTCCCGGCCCCGCGACCTGCGCAAGATCCCAGTCCAGTAGTAGCCACCAGCTTGCTCCCCACTGAGAGCGGACTTCCCGGAGAAGCGCCGTGTTCTGCACCATGTACCTCTGGATGTCCATCCATTGAAGCGCTGAGAGGACGGCGCGGATCCCCGTCCAGGTCTTGAAACGCGTCTGGTGTATTTTGGCCAGGACCAGTTCGGCTGACTCTGGGTGGCGTGAGAACGAGCAGAGTAGGAAGCTCTCCAGGTCCTCTTCGACGACCAGTTCTATGATCTCTGACTCGACCTCTCCTCGAGGATGTATCACCTTGTCGGTCAGCTCTCTCACAAGGAGCTCGCTACGGATCGCATGGAATCCCTCGATGTTCCGGCCGTCGTCTGAAGTCCGGACAAGGTACTCGTTCTCGAACCTCTCTAGCGCCCTTCCCGGGTCCGGTAGGCCGACCGCTGCCGCAAGTGCGCGGAGGTCTAATCTCGTCTCGTAGGCCGAGGCTGCTGACGTGAGCCGAAGGAGTTTGAATTCGCTCGCCGATAGCAGTCCTCGGTTCGCTTCGTCCTTTAGGTGGGCGACTTGCTTCCTGATTCGCTGCGGCAGATCTTCGCTCTGAGTGACTAGGTAGATGAACTCGAAGAGGCGCTTGTTCTCGCCGAGCTTCGCCCAGGCGTCGTCGAAATCTAGCTGCATACGGTTGCTAGTAATCTCGGGTTCGACCAGCTTGTCGAATATTCGCAGTGCGGACTCTTCGCTGAGCTCGATGGTGAGATCTGTATGGGGGAAGTCATCGAGCGATACTCGAGCTCGAAACCAGTCTTCCTCTCGTATTACGACCAGAACGCGGATGTTGGGCGAGCTGAGTTCTCGGACGAATTCCACCCAATGAGTGTCGCCGGGGTTCACGTCAAGGAATACAACCGTCGGTACGTCGATGGCCGCGGCATGGCCAGACAGAGCGGCTGCCATCTTTCGAGCGTGCTGGAGATTCGCGGCGCGCTTGACTTCGTAGCGAAAGGTGGATGGCGTCCAGTCCAGAAGGTACCGGTACGCGAGAGTGGTCTTCCCCTGCCCCGAAGCACCTCTCAATACCACAATGCTCTCCTTCTGGAATGCACTATGGATTGCGACTAGTGCGTCTTCTCTCGGGACGTCGAAGCCGGCCGCGACGTGTTCAAGGCGAACTCGGCCCGCCTGGAAAAATTCCCTTTGGAGGCGCTCGCGATCTTCTCCTTTGGCTGGCCTTTGCACGATCGGATGAATGGAGGTGTTCCACTCTTCCGCGTGAGAGTCTCGCTCAGTGATGAATCTGCCTAGTTCTGTCAGCTTCTCGATTGTGGATCTGCGCGTGAGCGATCTTTGCTTCTCCGCTGATGATATCAGCCACCACATTAGGTTCTCGAAGACTACGTCTGGATTTCCAGCGGCGACAGTGGCGCGCAGCTTTGTCATCACGGATTCGGTGAGTGCAAGTTCGTTCACACGTTCCAGGCTGGTCCGACGGAAGACGTTTTCGGCTTCGCTCTTGCTCAGGCCCCGGATGACGCTTCTCTTCTTGTTCTGGCCTTGCTCCCTCTTATCTGCTGTAACGGTCCTCAGTGATCTGTTTGGCGTTTCCTTCTGGTTGTCGTATGCCTGCGCTAGTTCGGGTCCGAATTCGCCGAACGAGGCGATTTTTATTTGAACTGAGGTGTCGTCGGCGCAGAGCTCGCCGATTCGCCGATAGTATGAGTGCTTGAAGTGTGATATCTTCAGCGGGTCCGAGTAGTCTTTTACCTGGACAACCTCTAGCCGTACGCCGCCGTTCGTTCGGATCTCGAGGTCTTCGTTGCCTTCGGGTTGGACGACTGTGTCATGCGGCAGGGCGTCATCAAACAGCCTGTAGAGGCAATAGAGTGCTTGGCGGCGGAACCCTCGATACGTCGCGCTTGGGTCGTCGTTGTTTGTGCGTTCCATGTGCGGCGGTGGTGGGGCTGTCGTCGCTGTGTGGGCCGCCGCGGTGAACCGTGGCTTCCGAAACAAGGGATGGACGCTTAGTGGCCACCCTCGATGAAAACGGGCAGGGAGCCGAGGAGAAGCGCCAGCAGTAAGGGTAGCCTGAAATCGCCGTGCTTTGGTGGACACCCAACCTGTGAGCGAAACGGAAAGCCAAGTGTTCATGCGGAAGAGAGAAGTTCGGGGCTGAGGTCAAGGCGGGCTGCCATCCGCCACGTGTCAACGAGAGTTGGGTCAGTGGCGCTAAGGGGCCGCTGGGGGGTTCGTATGCTTCCGCTTTGCTGCACCTGTTCACTCGCCGGCAAGGGTCCGCCATACCTGGACCGCTGGCCCCTGTGCCGAGGGCGCACACACAGTGAGGGCTAGGGTCACCCGCAGGGGCCCAGCAGAGTGGTTAGAAGCGGAGGTGTCGATGCGGAGGCCCGGCCGACCGAGCGTCATCCAAGGGAGGATGTGTGGGTTGAACCTAGCTGGGAAACATGACAGTGAGATCGGCGCAGACCCGCGGAGACGAGTGATTGGAAACGGGCTGCGCCCACCGTAGCCAGGCCTGCGGGCGCTGAGGACTGAAGCGGGCTCGGCGAGCGTGGGGCCGGGCGCTTCATGGACGCACTGGACGACATGGCGAGCGAGCCAGAACCCTAGCCCGACGTGCAACTTGGTAAACACGCTTCCTAAAACCCGCCGTTGAGTCCATCGGAACCACCGCCACCGACCAACCCGTGGGCACCACCCCGCCGAGAGGCGGACGACCGACGTGATCGCCTACGGCCCGATCAACTGCGCCAGAGTCTACACTGCAGCCCATGGGGCCGAGCGACGACGAAAGCTGCCAGATGAGCATCGCGGCGTTGCCGATCGGACAGGGGGACGCGATCCTGAGTCGCTGGCGGGACGGCGATCGTCACTGGACCTGGCTCATCGACGGCGGCGAGTGCCGCAAGAAACTCCAAGCGTCGCTCGCGTCGGAAGGCGTCGGGCATCTCGATCTACTCGTGGTCACGCACCTCGACTCGGACCACATCAAGGGGCTCAGCGATTAGATCTCCCACGACCCGGAGAGCTTCCCTACGGTCGATTGCTACTGTGGGCCGGCGCTCGCAGCCTTCGAGCGCCACAGATGGCTGTTCCCACCGCGCGTCGCGGGGGCCCTTGACCGAGGTCGGCGGCTCGAGAATGCCCCTCGTGAGCGCGACGGCAGCCTCGAGGTAGTCTATCCTCTAGAGGGGTTCACAGCGGCGCCACTTGGCCGTGCTGGGCCGCGCCTCGAAGTCCTCAACCCACCCGGACGGCTCATCGAGCGACTGCTGCTTGCAGACGATATCACCGACCTCCTCACGGGGGAGACTAAGCCCCCTAGGCTGGCTGCTCGATCCAGCACCAGATGAGGACGAGGACCTACTCCTCCATCCCGGCTTTTTCCCACTTCATTTCACCTAACCGCGAAGCCCAGCCGGTGAGAGTCGAGGCATCTGCGTCCAGGAGGACAGGGTCGCGGCGGGGCGCGGGCGCCATGCAGGAGCTCGGCGATGACGCCGGGATCGGTGACGAGCCCCGCGCCACCACTTCGCCGCTCACCCGCGCGGGACCTGGTCACGCATGCCGACCACGACAAAGCGGGTCAGCCGGTCGAGATAGTGGCTGTCGGCCTTGCCCCCGGTCACGATCATCCGCCAGTAGACCACGCCCCCGAGGATGTCGTTGACCAGCTCGGGGTCGACACGCTCATCGAGCTCACCTCGGGCGATCGCTCGCTCGACGAGCATCGCGGCTCGACGGCGGCGCTCGCTCTGGAGCCGCCCGCGGATCGATGCGGCCAGCTCGCGATTGCGGGGCATCTCCGCGTGCAGGTCCGGCAGGATGCGGCTGACGATCGGGTGGCGAAGCAGCCGGCGGAGGCTGCCGAGCAGCTTGCGGACGTCGCCCTCGAGCGTGCCTGTGTCCGGAATCTCCGCCAGCTCGATACCGAGTTGCTCCAAACACTCGGTGACCATCGCCAGCTTCGAGGGCCAGCGCCGATACAGGGCCGCCTTGCCCACGCCGGCAACCTTGGCGACACGCTCGAGGCTCAGCGCCGCGTAGCCGCGCGCAGCCCACTCCTCGAACAGCGCGCGGGTCAGCGCGGCGGTCACGGCCGGCTGCATCACGGCCGCGCCGCTCGGCGCCCGCGTCGATCCATCGCTCACCTTGGCGTTCGCCTTGGCGTCGGAACGCTTGCGTTTCGTCCGAGTCTGGTCCATGCCTTCGTCGGAACGGTAGCGTTCCACCCAGCGAGGATCAACCCAGATGAACCCAAACACACGTCCAGATCCGATCTCGAGCTTCGCCGGATTGCTCCGGCTTGCCCTCGGCGACGCCCTGCGGGCCGATGCCACCACTTTCGTCGACATGTTCGCGGAGCACGGCGTGATGGAATTCCCGTTCAGCCCAGCCGGCACTGTGCAGCGGCTCGAGGGCCGCGCGGCGGTGATCCGCCACCTCGGACAGCTCTCGGCCCTGATCGAGTTCGACGAGATGCACGATCTTCTCGTGCACCCGAGCCTCGAAGCGGATGTATTCGTGCTGGAGTTCGGCTGCACGGGCCGGGGTGTGCAGACCGGCGAGCCATACGATCAGCGCTACATATCGGTGATCCGGGTCCGCGAGGGGCAGATCGTCCACTACCGCGACTACTGGAACCCGCTGATCGTGCTCTCGGCCGTGGGTGGGCGCGAGGCGCTGAACGCCGCGATGGGGAGCGCGCAGCAATGACCGGCCGCATTCTTCTGACCGGGGGCGCGGGCAAGACCGCCCGGCGCATCGCGGCCCAGCTGAGCGTCCAGGGCATCGAGCCACGAACGACCTCACGCTCGCCAGCGGGGCCTGAGATCGTGCGCTTCGACTGGTACGATCACGCAACCCACGCGGCGGCGTTGGACGGTGTCACAGCGATCTACGTGCTCGCGCCCACCGACGCGATCGATCAGCTGCCGATCATGACCCCCTTGCTCGAGCGCGCGCTCGCAGCAGGCGTCCAGCGTTTTGTGCTGCTCAGCGCGTCTTCGCTGGAGGAAGGCGGGCCCATGATGGGCGCGGTCCATGCCTGGTTGCGGCGCCACGCGCCCGAGTGGGTCGTGCTCAGGCCGACTTGGTTCATGCAGAATTTCTCCGAGGCGCAGCACCTCGCGACGGTCCGCGACGAGGGCCTGATCTATACGGCCGCGGGCGAGGGACGGATCGGCTTCATCGACGTCGAGGACATCGCCGCGGTCGCCGTTCGGGCGCTGACCGACGTCGAGGTCACGAACGGCGAGCTGATCCTGACCGGGCCACGGACGCTATCGCACGACGACGTGGCCGCGGTCCTCTCGCGCGCCGCCGGCCGCCCGGTCCGCCATCACGCGCTCACGCAGGCGCAGCTGAGCGATCGGATGATCGCCGCCGGCATGATGCCCGCGTACGCGCAGGGGCTCGCAAGCATGGACACGGCGATCGCAGCTGGGGCCGAGGACCGGGTGTCCGACGCTGTGCAGCGCTGCCTGGGCCGCGCCCCGGGTCGCTTCGAGGACTTCGCCGGGCGCGAAGCCGAGGTCTGGCGATCCTGACGCAGGCGTACGGGCAGCGGTGAGCGAGTTGTTGGCCGCGAACGCCCAGGCGTCGAGATGGACCGCCGCGAAAGCGCTGAGGATGTCGGCCTCATCGATGCCCGTCACGCCAACGTGAAGCGCGTCGGCAACGGCAGTCCCGTGCTGGATCGGGAGCTTCTCGATGGTGAGCTTGCTGCCCGGCATCTCGGGAAGCTCCGTTGGAGCTGCAACCGAGAGCTTCATCGCCTCGTCCCACAATGCGCCATAGGGCGCTGCATCAGAGATACCCGCCTGGAACACCAGACCGCCTGGATCCACGGAGCCGGCGAGAATCCACTCCCCAGTGAACGTCGCCATGGCCTTCTTGACCTCGGGTGGGGCGCGGCGAAACTCAGTGCCGATGGCCGTGTGCAGCACCTCCGGCTTGGTCCGCGCCCAGATGAAGCCCGCGCCGGGCTGCACGTTGGCGAGGGTCTCGGCTTCCCCTGCTTCGAGGGCGTCGAGGGCCCGCTTGCCTTTGCCATCGAACGCGATCACGCCCGCGATGTGCACCAAGCCGGGCAGCGTGGTGGTAGATGGGAACTACACTCGTTACCTTCTGTCTTTTCCGCTGCGCATCCCTCCGGGACGCTCCGCTCTCTTGCTACGTAGCGGTCGGGTGGGCGCAAACCCGGAACGGACTTCAGAACTGAGGGATTAGCAGCCCACGCGTTCGGTCGCGACGACCAGGTCGTCGACCCACAGCTCGTTGTCGACGTTGCTGAAGCTGTGCCAGCCGATGATGAACTCGTTGAACTTTCCAGCCAGGAAGTCGGGGCCCAGCGCGCCGTTGTTCCACTGCGATGGGTCGTCCACGAGGTGGATGTCTTCGCCGTCCCGCCAGGCCCGGACCTCATGGGCGCCGGGGGTGGACACGAAGGCGACCTCGATGCAGTTCCATCGCCCCGCTTCGACCAGGGGTCCGCGCCCCCACTGGTCCATCGTCGGGGAGATGTCGTCGCTGGGCACCTCGTTGGTGCCGATCACGCCCTTGATCTCGCCGAAACGGACCTCCTCGTTGGCTTGACCGACGGACCCCCGGATCCCCAGCAAGGTCTCGTGGTTGTGGCCCGGGTTCTGCCCCAGTTGGACGGTCAGCCACACATAGGCGCGAACGTAGAGCTGGTCGGTCTCGGGGGGCAAGGGCCGGGTGAGCATCGCCGGGGTGGAGCCGCCCACGACGTGGAGCGCTTGCGAACCGGTGCGCGCGCGCGTGTCGTCGGCCAGGGCGAAGGCCGCTCCGCCGGGCTCGTTGTTCATGTTGACGACGTAGCCGACGAAGCTGTCCCAACCCGCCGGCGTGGTGCCGGGGGCGGCGGCCTCGAAGTCCTCCTCGAAGAGGACCGTCGCAGGATCGACCCCGGTGCTCGAATCGTCCACGTCCGCGGTGCTCGAGCTGTCGCTCTGCTCGCCGCTGGTGGTCGAGGGGTCTGCCTCGCCGCTCGAGGCCTCCTCGGTGGTCGAACCCGAGCCGGCGAGCGTGGTGGATCCCGCAACACCCCCGGTGGAGCTCCCCGTCTGCGGGGCTTCCATCGCCGCGGGGGAGCCTGGCTCGCCACAGCCCGAAACGACGAGACAGGCGATCCAAACCCCCAGAGCATCCGCGACGCGCATCATCGGTGTCGTGGCGGCCGCGCGGCGAAACCGATGAAGAAAGATCAGCTCCAGAGGCCCTCACTTGGGGAATCTCGGGGTTGGGGCGGGCCCAGGCAGCTTGGGCAGGGGGGTCAGTGGCCCCTTGGCCCGAGGGAGCGGCTTGGCGGGAACCGTCGTCGAGTCGTTCGCGACGTTGGATCCGGTCACCGTCTTGGGGGGATCGATCCACCCCTGAAACCATGTGTCGTAGGGAACGTTGCTGGATCCGGGGTGCCCCCAGCCCATGTGCACGACGAAGCGCTGGTGCCTCGAGACGCTCTCCCAGCGGCGAGCGTCGGCGTCCCACTTGGCGAAGCGAGCGTCCTCGAAGCCGAAGGCGAGCGGGTAGTGGCTGAAGTGCCCGATGCCGATGGCGACCACCTGCTTGTCCTCGAGCCGGCGCTTGGCCTTGGTCTTACCCTCGTGGGTCATGACGCTGGCGCCGTCATAGTCAGCGGTCAGGTTGGTCGTGACCCGGCCGGGCAGGTACTTGGTCGCCTGGCCCATGATGTGCGGGACCGTGAAGCGGCTGTCCCCGGCCGAGCAGCCCGAGGCGCCCCAGTCGCTCATCAGGTTGCGCAGCTCGATGATCATCGCCGCGGGTCCGGCCAGCAGCTGCCCGGTGCCGCCCTGGGTTCGCATGCGCCCCGGCACGTCGTTCCACATCCACTCGGGTGCGGTGGCCGGGGCGCCATCCTTCTTGGCACCGGCGCGGTAGAGGTTGGCCGCCCCAGCCCAGCGGCTGTCCCCGAGCGCGGCCATGTTGTCGGCCCAGCCGAAGACCATCCCCCACGCGGTGGCACCGCACCCGGAGCTGCAGTCGGAGGTGTTGGGACCGAACTTCCCGGGGACCTGGTCATACTTGCGGACCTTGCGGTACGCGTCGATCGGGTCGTTGCCAGCCCAGCGCCCCTCGAGCCGCTCGGGCTCGCAATACCCCAGTTCGAACTTCTCCCAGCTTCTGGACGCGGTCGGTGTGGCGTTGACCATGCCGACGTTGTTGGCCTGCAGATAGTTGCGGCCGTTGCGGGTCTGAAAGGCGACGGTGCCGTCCGGATACGCGATGCGCTTGAGCAGCGCGTCGCCGCCTCCGTTGAGGCCGTCGGCGCGGACGGTGCCGCCGCCGCCACCGGGTGCGTAGACCCAGTCGCCGTTGCGGGTCTGCAGCTGGACGTGGTCTCGGCCAGCCCGGTGCAGGGTGAACACCTCCCAGCCGCCCACCCAGCCGCCCTTGGACTCCAGCGTCGATCCGCCGCCGTCGCGCGCGAAGACGTAGGTGTCCCAGCTCGAGTGCAGCACGGCCTTGCGGCACTCGGGCGCGGCGGTGGCCGAGGGGGCCGCGAGCGCGGTCACGGGCAGGAGCCCCGCACCCAGCGCCCCGAGCTCGGCGTTCCGGCTCGGCAGGGTGATCGTTCGCGCGACGTCGAAGCGGTGGATCTCCGAGGACCCGTCGCCGTAGTGCACAGTGACGTTGACCTCCCGGACCTCGGCGTCGGGGATGTCGTCCACGAACACCAGCACCGCGCTGTCCCCCTCAAAGGGGCGCTCATCGATGCGGGTGTGCACGAACGGGGCTCCGTCCCCATCGACCTCGATCCGCGCGCCCCCGCGAGCGAGCAGAGGGACCTCGCGAAACCATCCAGACTGCAGCCCCTCGCCCGAAGCCAAGAAGTCCTCTTCGGCGGCCCAGTCATCGGCCGCCGCCCGGCGGCGGGCCTCGTGCAGCACGGCGAGGTTGTCCTGGTAGCCGGCGCGCAGGGCCTTCCACGACGGCCAGGTCCCCAGCTCGATCTCATGTTCGGGGGCGATGGAGGTCGTCGTCTCCGTGGCGGCGTCGTAGTGGGTGTGCCCGAGCCGGGTCGCGGCGGGGGCGTCGAGCCACTCCATCTGTGCATGTTCCACCCGCGGCGGCAGTCCGCCGAGCGTGCCGAGCATTCGCCCGTCCGCGGACTCGGCGACCATCGAGACCGACGAGAGAAAGTACAGCCGGCTCACGGTCTCGCCAGAGGAGACGGTGGCCGCGAGCTCCGCGGTGCGCCGGGGCCCCTGCGACGTCGAGAGCACAACCGGGTAGTCGTGTTTGCCGCTGGCGAGCACCATGAACCCGCGCGCGTCTCCGCCTGGCCCTTGCACCCCGAGCTCGTAGTGGGTCGGTTCGGGTTCGCCAGGCTCATAAAGAGGGAGGACGGCCGCGGACAGGGTCGCGTCGGCCCATGGGGACCCCTCACGCTCGCGCTCCAGCTCCAGCGTATCGGCCGCGCGGCGGTGCAGCGCCACCGGGAGCGCCTGGAGGTCGAGCTCGAGGTGCGCCAGCGAGGCCGCGCTCGGCATCGCCATCGGTGTGGCTGCGGTCGCGCCCGTCGCCGGGACGAGGGGCAGCGCGAGGAACGAAGCGGCAAGGATGGGCGCGAAGCGGGTCATCTTGCCGGTGGTGGTACCGAGCGGGAGCCCCGTGTTACGCCCCGCTCGGCGAGGGCCGCCTTTCGCTCTTCACGCCGCGAGATTCCGCCCTGCGAGGTTGCGCGCTCGTGCGCGATATCGCGCTTCCTCTCACCGGCCCTGCTCCTCTCGACACCTCACCACCCTCTCCTGCCGCCCTCTGCTGCCGCCCGCCGGACTCCTCCTTCCCGGAGATGTTCGAGGCGCCGAAGCTAGCAGCGGCCGTGCTCTTGGCGACAAAGCAGGGTGCCAAATTTGCCGAGTGCGAGAGATTTCTTCACCGGTTTGGGTCACTCGAACCCTCTGCGCATCCTGATGCGGTTGCACGTTCTGATGGGGATCGGTTGCCTTGGCCTCGCGGCCTGTCGATCCGAGGACCCGGGGCAAGGATTCGAAGGCGTGGAGACCGGTGGGGTGGGCTCTGTGCTCACCGGAAGCGGGACAACGGCCGGAACCGACGGGGTCGGTGACGAGACGTCACCCAAGCTGGACGTCGTGGGCGAGGACCCGGACACCCCGCCGGGAAAGGAGTGCGCAGACGTGAGCGCCGAGATTACCCCTGGTGACGCAACGATCATGCTGCTGCTCGATCAGTCGGGGTCGATGTCGGATGCGCTGGGCGCTTCGGGCGTTGCGCGGTGGGATGCCGTGTTCACGGCGCTGCTGGACGCAAACGCCGGCGTCGTGGGGGACTTCGAGTCCGAGCTCCACTTTGGCATGAGCCTTTACACCAACGGCGACGCGGTCGGCGGCTGTCCCGACCTGACGACCATCGAGCCGAGCCTGGACAATCGGGCCGCGATGGCCATGGAGTACCAGTCTGCGATGCCGATCGACGATACGCCGACGGGCGAGTCGTTGCTCGCGGTGGGGACGCTGCTCGCGGGCCTCGAGGGCGGCGGCGGCAAGGCGGTCATCCTGGCCACCGACGGAGACCCCGACACCTGCGCGTGTCCGGACGCGTGCGCCGGCGCGAGCAAGGGCGTCGCCGTCGATGCCGCGCAGCAGCTGTACGACATGGGCATCAGCGTGTTCGTGATCGCGGTCGGGGACAGCATCACCGACGTGGCACACCTGCAGCACCTCGCCAACGTTGGCGGTGGTCGGGCTCGGTACGAGGACGACCCCGCGGTGGACGAGTGGGGCGACGACTGGGTGGACGAACCAGCGCCGGCGGACCCCGCCACGCTGTTCACCGCCAACGATCCCGACGCGCTGGAAGAGGCGTTCAACAGCTTGGTCGCCGGCTTCGTGCCCTGCGAGTTCGAGATCAACGGGGAGATCCTCGACCTCGCGGAAGCCTGCGCGGCCGGGGACGTGGAACTCGATGGGGTCGACCTGGCCTGTCCGGGGGATTGGGAGCTCATCGACGAATCGACGCTGCGCCTGCTGGGCGAGAGCTGCGAGTCGCTTCAGGATGGACAGCCACACGAGGTGGAGGCGAGCTTCCCGTGCGAAGTGATCGTCGTTGGCTGAGCGCGCTCAGCCGCCGGCCACCAAGCGCTCGGCATCGAGAGGCGGCAGTGCTCCGCTGAGCATCAGCATGGAGAGCACGGTCCAAGAGCGCTGGTAGTACCGGCTGCGGGTGAGCAGGTCGAGCCCGGCGAGGCGCTCGTACGCCCGGTCGATGAAGGCCTGTCCTTCGCCGTCCGCCATCATGCCCGCTCCTGCGCAGCCGACGAACACCGCGGACATGGTGGGTGCGTCGGAGCGTTCATCGGGTCGGGGCGTACCGTCGAGCGCGTAGCCGTCGACGATATCGTCGACTCCGATGCCCGCGTAGAAGCCGTTGATGCGCTCGAGGTAGGCCAGCGCCCGCGGCTCCTCGTGATAGCAGTAGTCCTGCACGATCCGGAACGGGATGCGGGCGGCGTCGTACTGCCAGTTGTCGTCCGGCAGCTGGCCGGGCCCGGGCGGCTCGGGCGGAATCGGCGTGCCCTCGTAGTTGCACCACGCGGGCACGAGCCCGTTGGCTTCGTTGCCGTTGGTCTCGTTGAGGCTGTTGAAGATGACCTCGTAGCTGCTGTCGACGACCGCCTGCCAACCCTCGACGTTGTCGGTCACGATCCCGAACGCGCGGTAGTACGCCGGCGCGAAGTACGACGGGTTGGTCTGCTGGTAGCCGCCCCAGGTGTCTCCAGGCCGGATGACCTCGAAGCCGCGCTCGACCTCGTTCTCGTAGATGCGCCCGATCTGAGCCTGTGCGGTTTCGAGGTAGCTCTGGGGGAGAGTCCCGCCATCGCCCCAGCGCTGCGCTGCGAGAAGGAGCGCCCAGGCCATGTCCTCGTCGGAGTCGGTGGAGGCGCCGCAAACCTCCTCGGGATCGCGACCCGGGCAGGCCTGCGTGCCCGAGGGATCGATGTACCACTGCATCAGCCCATGCTGATCGAGCCAAAGCTGCGAGTACTGCCACAGGTCGTCGAACAGCGGCTGGTCGTCCATGGCGAGCGCGATCAGCATCCCGTACGCGATGCCCTCGGAGACCGTCGAGTTGGGCACGCCGTCGGGGGTGTCCGGACGGATGACCCGACGGAAGCCTCCGGCGCCCTCGGTGACGACGAGCTCGGACTTCCAGCCGTCGAACGCGGCCTCAAGCAGGGCCTGGTCTGCGTTGGTGGCCAGCGCACAGGGCCCCAGCAGGGTCTGAGATTGGTCGGTGTCGGCGTCGGTGTCGGCGTCGGTGTCGGCGTCGGTGTCGCGACTCGAGGACTCTTCGGCTCCGTCCGCCGACGAGTCACAACCCGCCCATAAGTGTCCTGCTGCCACGAGCGCTGCGAGTCGGAGGGGTCGCATGGTGGCCCGGTGGTTGTCGGCGACGCGGGGCGATGAAGAAATCTCCAACACCAAATATGTTTCATCACTTTGGGCAACCCCGCCCCACTGCGCTCCTACCATGAGGTGGGGCTTCGCTTGGATGATGTGGGTGCTCCCCTTGGGGTGCACGGTCGACAATGACGGAGAGGGCTTCATGCCCGGTGGGGATGGTGGAGCAACGGACGGACCCGGGCAGACCTCGGGCCAGTCGTCCGGCCAAACGGCGGGTGATGCTTCGACCACGGAGGGTGGCGACGCATCGGGGACGGGTCCCAGGCTCGACGTCGGCTCCAACGACTCCGGTGGGTCTGGACCCGGGTGCGCCGGCAAGGGCGGCAGCGGTGGCCTGTCCGAGGTCGCCTTCAGCAACATCTGGATCGCCAACTCCCCGGCTGGCACGGTCAGCAAGATCGACACCGTGACGGGGAACGAGATCGGTCGCTACCGGACCGGCCCAAGCTCCGCGACCGATCCCTCGCGCACGACGGTCAACCTCGTCGGCGACGTCGCCGTGCTCAACCGCGGCGCAGGGGGTTCGGTGGTCAAGGTTGCGGCGGACCCCGAAAACGGCTGCGAAGACTTCAACGAGGACGGGCAGATTCAGACGTCGACCGGGCCCGACGATGTCCTCCCGTGGGGCGAGGACGAGTGCGTGCTGTGGTCCACCGACCTGTGGGCGGGCGCTCGCGCGGCCGCCTGGGATTCGGGCAGCGACCCCCAGGCCGACGACTGCGCCGGGGAGCCCAGCTTGTGGGTCAGCGCGATGGGAGCCGACATGACCGTGCACATCCAGCGCCTCAACGGAGAGACGGGCGCCATCGAGGACGAGACGTCGCTTCCGAACTGGGATGGGTCGTCGGAGTGGGGCGGAATGTACGGCGGCGCCGTCGATCGCAACCGAAACCTTTGGACCATCGGCAAGGACAACGCGGCGCTGTTCCGCGTGGACTTCGAGACCATGGAGGTGCAGCGATTCGAGGGCCCCGCCGGGGTCACGCGCTTCTACGGAATTGCCATGGACAAGGACGGCAACCCCTACGTCACCGCCGAGTTCGACAACCGCCTGCTGCGGTTCGATGTCGACTCCGAGTCGTTCGAGGAGGTCGTGACGATCGAGGGCACGCTGCGCGGGTTGGCGGTGGATGGGCAGGGGGACGTGTGGGTGGCGACCAACGAGATCTGCGGCTTGGCACACTACGAGGCTGCTGCAGGCACGGTCACCCGCGTCACCTTGCCCGAGTGCAACATTCCCGTAGGCGTCAGCATCGACATCGACGGCTTCGTCTGGGTGGTCGACCAGTGGGCCGGCGCGGCCCCCTTCGGACGCGCCCACAAGATCGATCCCGACGGCTACAATATCGAGCTGACCGTACAGGGGCTCGACACGCCCTACACCTACTCCGACATGACCGGGGCCGGGCTCAACTTGGTGAGCTTCCCGCCCGCGGGCTGAACGCGAGAGAAACACGATGCTCTGCCTCGAGCCCATCCCCGCCCTCTGCACCATGTTCGCCGCCGCGGCGCTGTTGGGCTGCGGCAGCGCCGGGACCGAGACGTCCCAGACCGACGGGTCCTCCGATCCGGACACCGCCGGGACCACCACATCCGCAGACACCGGGCAGACCGGTGGCCCAGGCTCGACCCAAGGCGCGTCCGACCCGACGGGAGCCTCGGACCCCGGAACCTCCACGACGGCGGCATCCTCCGCCACCGAGCCCTCCGAGTCGGCCAGCGATGACACGACCACCGGTGGACCGTCGCCCGAGGGGGTCTGCCCGCAGGAGGCGTTCCCCGACTCGCCCTTGCCCAGGCCCGACATGACCGCCGCGGCGCTGGACGACGCGTCCACGTCCGTCGGCGCAGGCGGCCTGCTCGAAGGTCCGGTTTGGTGGAACGGAGCGCTGGTGCTTTCCCACTTCTGGTTTCAAGGACAGCCTCCACCGGCATCGATCCTCCGCTACGAGCCGGGCGTCGGGCTGACCGAGATCTTCGGCGACAGTGGCAGCAACGGCCTTGCGATCGGGATCGACGGTGGGTTGATCGGGGGCGACCACGCCCAGGGAGCGATCTCGAGCTACGACCCGAACGCGGGGGTCCGCACGGTGCTGGTCGACGGATACGAAGGGCAGCGCTTCAACTCTCCCAACGACCTCACGGTCGCCGCCGACGGCACCCTGTACTTCACCGACCCCGATTACCAGGCGCCGCAGCCTCGGCCTCAGCCGGTCACCGGGGTGTATCGCGTCACGCCCGAGGGGATCGTCGATCGCTTCGAGGACGGACTCACCCAGCCCAACGGGATCTCGCTGGCGCCGGAGGGCGACGTCCTCTACGTCGGGCATCCCGGCGGTGTGCAGCGATACGATCTGATGCCCGATGGTTCGGTCGTGACGCCCGGAAGCTCGTGGGGGAGCGGTCTGAGCGGCGTGGATGGCATGGCGATCGACTGCGCGGGCAACCTCTACGTCACCCTTCACAGCGAGGGCAGGATCGTGGTCCTGGACCCCGATGGTGCAGAGCTGGGCGAGATTGCGGTCGCACCCCAGCTGACCAACGCCGCCTTCGGCGGACCGCAGCGGCGGACGCTGTACATGACCGCAGGAAACCCAGACGCGGGCAACGCCGTGTACTCGGTCGAGCTTTCCATCCCTGGATTTCCGTACTGACGCTCGCTCAGAGCGATCCCGCGGGCTGAACTCCGCAGTCGAGTCCGGGCCTGCAGCCATCGCAGTGCCAGCGCCAGTCGTCCACCAACACGGTGGTGTCGATGTCGGTCGAGGCGAGGTCAAACAGCGCGATGGTGGTCTCGAGTCGCTCGCCGGGCGTGGTGGGGCCGGAGATCTCGAGCCAGTGCGTTCCTGCCCCGCGGGGACAGTTGGCGTAGGTTCCGCCTGGGACGCTGCACTCGGTGGGGGTGGTGCCTTCGAATCCGGTTCCAAGCAGGGCCGGGGCATTGCCAACGATGCCGTGCTCGAGGATGGTCGGGGCCAAAGCCGACGCGGACATCGCCTGGCCGTCGCTGAGGTGCGCCACGTTGCCGGTGAACGCCTCGCTGACCTGCCACCACACGAACAGGTCACTGCGTTGCGCCACGTTGCGAGGGAACTCGGCCGAGAACCAGGCGAGGTCGGCGCGGTAGCCAAAGGTCCCCGGCGGAACATCGACCTCGAACTGAAGCCAGACCAGGTCATGGGCGGGTCCGGCGTCGAACGCAGGAGGCAAGGAGTCGCTGCAGTCACCCGCCCCGTCGCAGCCCTCGAAGGGGGCGCCGTTGCTGCCGAACTCCGCGAGGATGGGAGGAGGCAGCGATGCGCCGTCGGGGTTGCCGTTGCCCGGACCCGGTTCCGTGGTCTGACCCATGGGAACGACGATGGCATCGCTGCCGTCGGGCTCCGGCAGGGTTCCGGTGCCCAGCACGAGCATGCTCACCCCCTCGCGGGCCGTGAACGTCTCGTTCCCGAACTGTCGCACGACCCGAAAGCCAGCCGGGTCGGGAGAGGTGATCGAGTCATTGAAAACCGGCGTGGAATCGAAGGGTCCCGAGTTGCAGCCCAGTCCGATGGCATGCATCGGGTCGTCATCGGTGTCGCACACGGAGTGCCCCTGGGGCGCCTCGCATGCCGGACGCGGACCGGTCGTATCGAGGTAGGTCTCCTCACTCCCGGTCGACGACGTGCTGGCGGTTTCGACCGCGGTCGACGTCGCATCGGAGGCCTCTGCGGTCGAGGTTGAGTCCGTCGAGGACTCGGCGTCGAGCGTGGCGGTGACGAACTCGGTTCGGCACGCGAGCGACCCCAGGCTCCCCAAGACCAGCCAATGCAGCGCTCGCATGCGGTTCACGGCAGCTTCGGCGCGTAGCCACTGCTTGGATATCGTGTGCGGAAGTCGGCGGCGCGCTCGAGGGCATCGGCGCGGCGTCCCAGCTTCTGAAGCGCTCGAATGGCCCCGTAGCGGGCTTCTTCGTCGAGCGTGCCGCCTCGCTTGGCGTAGCGGTCGAACCACTTCAGCGCAAGCTTGGGCTTGCCTTGCGAGAGGTACAGCTCGGCGAGCGTGACCATGCTGGGCGCTGCGGCCGGGGCTTTGGGGTAGTGCTCGAGAAAGGACGCGTAGGCTATCGTCGCGCCCGCGGTGTCTCCCGCGGCTCGTTTCGTTCGAGCCTCCTGCAGCAGCGTCTTGGCATCGGTCGGCTTCTCCTTGGGCCGCGGTGGATCGGCCATCGCCGTCACCTGCGTACGCTGCTCCCCGTCGAACCTCGCGATGGACCCTCGCTCGACCGTGACGGACGCAGCGCTGTCCTTCCGTGCGAATGACAGGTGGGTCACCGTGGGCTCGTGGGCCTCGTACCGCGTACCGGCGACGACGATCGCGAAGGTGCGCTCGACCGTCCGTTCGGCGGTGATGGTGACGGCTCCGTCGACGAGTTCGAGGGCGAGCGCCGTCGTCCTCGCCGAGGCGAACGGTCGAACCGGCCTGAAGGCAGACGGTGGTCTGCTCGTAGGTCAGACACGTGTCCTCCGAGCCAGGGGACGCGCGATGGGTTCCCCTGGCGAGTGCCCCGCCTCGGTCGCTTCGCGCAGGGCGCTCGAACGCCCCGGACGCAAGGAAGAACCCCGAGTCTTGCCCGGCGTCGTCGGGGCCCTGACGGAACGCGGGTGCCTCAGGGGTCTCGGGCACTGCGGACGACCCGGTCTCCGTCGAGGGCGGCCGCGGCAGCTCGGCCACGACCGGAGTGTCGGTTCGAGCGGACGGCTTGGCTGCGCTGAAAGCCACGGCGACGACCGCAACGGCCGCGGCGGCAGCCAGGGCGAGGACGACGAGGTTCCGACGGCGCGGGGAGTCGGAGACAGCACTGCCGACCTCGGCGTCAGGCGGGGTGGCGCAGTAGTCCCCGACCAACCGGTCGAGCAGCGCGGCATCCTCATCCTCCAGTGCGTCGTGGGTCGAGGCGGGGGTACCGGGCCGCGCGGACCCGAGGCGTTCGAGCGCGCCCATGAACTCGGCTTCGGCTTGCTCGGCCTCGCCTCGCGGGTGGTACGAGGCAAGAAACTCCTGGTCGAAGGTGTCCAGCGGCTCGTCTGCCGCTGCGGCGTCGCGCAGCTTTCGCCAGCGCGCGTCTCGGAAGTCAGGTTGAGAGCTCATGAGGTCTTGACCCCTTGTGCGGCAGGCAGGCCGAGGTTCAGATCGCGCTGGATCAGGCGGCGAAGCTCCTGCTGTGCTTTCTTGATCCGGGAGCGAACCGTGGGCACGGGTGCCTCGGTCATGTCGGCAACCTCCACGACGCTATGCCCCGCGGCGTGTCGCAGGATCAGCGCGACCCTCTGAGCCTCGGGCAGTGACTGGAGGTAGTGCTCCAGTGGCCTGGGCAGACTCTCGAGCATGGTCAGATTCATCGAGGCACCCTCCCGCTCACCGGGGGTGTCCGTGCTCTCGACCCGAACCCGTGCCGCGCGCCGCTTCTTGGCGTGACGCATGATCGCGCGGGTCGAGATTCGTCGGATCCAGCCATCGAGCGAGCCGGAGCCGCGGTAGCTTGCCGTGGCACGCAGGACCTCCATGAGCGCCAGCTGGAGCGCGTCGTCCTGCTCGCTGCGGTCGGAACAGATCGAACGCGCGATCGGCCGGACCAACCTCAAGGCGCGCGCAGCCAGGGCGCGCGAGGCCGTCGGTTCTTTTCGGGCCGCCGCCTCGACCAGCGCGAGATCGGTCGCGTTCGCGTCCGCGGGTTCAGCCACTGGCCAGTCCCACGTCAGAGCTGCGAGCGCGAGCGTCATCTGTCGGGGAAGAGGGTCCGACGACGGCAAAATGCATGAAAAAAAACGAGGGCATGGCCGAGACGCGCGCCTGGCCCTCATCTTAGCGAGTCTGAGCGTCTAAAACGTGTAGTGCGCGCCCGCTTCGAGCGCCGCCGTGAGGACAAAGGGGCGAAGCTGCGATCGGCGCGCTGCGCCCACCTCGACCACCAGGTCCGCGTTCGAGACCCACACGTCGAGGATCGCGTTCAGATGGAGCCCAAAACCGCCTGCAAGGCGCCAAGACAGGCCCGCTTGTGGCGCCAGCGCGATTCGCACTGCCTGCCCGGACCGCGCTCGTTCGTCGGCTTCGCCGCCCTCGCTGGGGCTCCACAGCATCGGCCCGACGACGAGGCCGACCCCCAGCTCCGGCCGGAGAGTCGCGTTCGGCCGGAAGCGGTAGGCCCCGTGAATCCGAACCGGGACTCGCCACAGCTCGAGGTCCGGCGGCCCCTCCACCCGGGCAGGGGCGAACAAACCGACCCGGACCCCCAGGACCACGTGGGTCGGCAGCTCGACGTTCAGGCCCACGACTCCGCCGCTGTGCCAAGGACGTGAGCGCTCGAACATGCCGCCGAGATAGGCCGCGGTGACGGACAGACTCGGGCGGGAGCGCGGTGTTGTGACTTCGGGTTCGGGCTCGGGCTCGGGCTCGGGCTCGGGCTCGGGCTTGGGCTCGGGCTCGGAGGGGCGTGAGACTTCGGTCATGCCCCTCGGGGCGCCATCGTGCAGGGCGGTGGAAATCCCGCGGACCATCGCGCCGAGGCTCTCCAGAAGTAGGTCGTCATCCTGCGTGCGCGGAAGCTCCCGAACCCAGAGCCCGCCCGTTCGCGGCTCGAGCAGGTACAGCCGCCGCCCCTCGCCTACCCGCTCGGTAAAGAAGACGGCCAAGACGTCCGGTTCGACCTGGGCCTCTGCCCACGCGATACGGTCCAGCAGGTCTCCGGACCCCAGCGGCGCGACGTGAGCGTGGAGCTGAGCATCGACGAGCTGGGCGGCCAGGGTCAACTCTACGTCCTGAGCGCTCAGCAGGCCGTCATCGGGACCCAGGCCCAACTCGACCCGGTCCCGAGTTTCCGGGGGCGGTGTCGCAGGCTGCACGGCCAGCAGCACCCACAGACACGCGGCCGCGGTGGTCAACACCGGAGGGGTGCCTCCGAGAAGGGAGCGCGGGCCGGGGCGGTCCGGTTCACGAGTCGCGCTGTCCGGAGTGAAGAATGGCGGGCGTGGCCTCGAGCATGAGCGCCGCCACGATGCGGTCGGCCACGGTCTCCACCGGACCTTCGTTGTCGACGAACAAGGCGTCTTCCCGGGGGCTTGGTGGTTCGAGTTCCCGCAGCTGGGTCGCCAGCGGCGGAACGCGTCCCATCGTTTGCAGGCGACGCACATCGTGCCGCTCCGCCAGCGTCAGCGACGAGGGGTGAACAAAGACGAGGCGAATCTTCACGCACGCTCGCCGGAGGATATCGCGTTGCGTTCGCCGCAGGGCTGGGCACGCCACGACGAGGTGCTCCTGGCCTCGGCTGGCACGTAGCGCCTCGGCGACCGGCCCGATCCACTTGGCCTCGTCGGACTCATACCCGCTGACCGGCCAACGGTGGTCGGTGTCGTGAAATCGAGCCGGCAGGCGACGGGCGAGTGCGCGTCCCAGCGTGCTCTTCCCCGCTCCGCACACGCCGATCAACACGATGATCATGGTCGTGCCGTTCGCCCAGCCGCGAACGCGCGGGTCGGATAGAGGTGCACCTGTCGATAGACCATCTCGCGGAAACGGGCTGCAAGCGGCGGTCCAGGTTGGTGTCGGTGGGCCGTGGGTCCGCTCGTGGCGTCGCGGAGGATACGGAACCATGCGATCCGGACCGTTGAGCAGGCTCGGTCGGCTCCGGCGTGGAACAGACCCTTCCGACCGCGGGAAACCGGAGATCCGGTCGTCGCGGCAAACCGGGCGAACCATGCGTGCTTCGTACCTGGCACGCCGCGTGCTTCTACGACCAACGTCATGGAGCGCACCTCGATACGGCTCGCGCTCTCGTGCATGGCGGTTTCGCTGCCCGGGTGCGCCGACGCGCCGCGGACGGAAGAGCCGTCCGTGTTCGAGAGCAACTCCGACGCGTCCACAGAAGGGCCCGACGAGGGAGCCCAGACGACGGCGACCACCACGAACGCGGCGACGAGCACGAGTACGAGTGCGACTGCGAGTCCTTCGACATCCACCCCCAGCTCCACGTCGTCCACCGCCTCGGGCGTGGAGACGACCACGTCCATGACCACCGGTGATGCGCAGAGCTCCGGAGCCGCTGGGTCCTCATCGGGCAGCTTCGAGACCAGCAACGACGGGCAGCTTCAGGTGCAGATCGTTCAGCAGAGCGCGTGGGCCACCGGGGAGTGCAACGACGTGACCGTGACCAACGTGTCGGGCAGCCCCAACACGTGGGTCATCGAGCTGGATGTCGGCGGCGTGATCAACCAGTCGTGGAACGTGGTCGTCGAAGACTTCGTGGACGGGATCGCGACCTTCTCGGGGGTGGCGTTCAACGCCGACCTGGCGCCCGATGCCGCCGCGATGTTCGGCTACTGCGTCGACTTCTAGCGACAGGATTTGCCGATGGGGACTGGAACAGAGTCAACGCTTGTCCTGCTGCTCGCGGGGGTATGCACCGCATGTTCCGCTGCGGGCGGAGCATCCTCGGAGCCCGCCGCTGGAGCCCCTCGCATGGACATGGGCGGGTGCGGCCGGACGGCGGTCATCGAGGATGGTGAAGACAACGACCATCGTTTGGTCGAGCAGCAGGGACGCGGCGGCTACGTCTATACGTTTCTCGATGAGGTCGGATCTTCGGTCGAGCCCATCGCTGGCCGACTCGGAGGCATGTTCTCACAAGCCGTCGGAGGCGCGAACGGATCGCTGTACGCCGCGAGGTTTCAAGGGAAGACCTCCGGTGGCGCGGTCGTGTTTGCCGGGTACGGACTCAACTTCCTCAACCCGAAGTCGGCCTACGACGCGAGCGCATACGAAGGCATCACGTTCTTCGCGCGGCGTGGACCGGACAGCGGAGACAGCCTTCGCGTGAAGATCCCGGACGTCGCGACGGACGCCGATGGTGGCCAGTGCACGGAGTGTTTCAACGACTTCGGCAAGGCCATCGAACTCGGCGAGTCCTGGCAGCAATACGTGATCCCCTTTGACGAAATGAAGCAGATGCCGGGATGGGGTATGCCCAGACCCGGGAGCCTCGATCGCAGCGCGATCTATGGCGTTCAGTTCCAGTTCGACACGGCACAGACCGAGTTCGACATCTGGATCGACGACGTCTCGTTCTACGGATGTACCGCGAAGTGATGTATCGGACCGTTCCATTCGTCGCCGTGCTCGTGCTCGGTTGCACCGCCACCGACGCCCCCCACGCCTCCGAATCCGTCGCACCGCTCGTCGCCCGAGATGACGGCCCGCCCCCGGTGATCGAGGGGGACCACAACCTCATCCGAAACGGTGCCTTCGAAGACGGGACGCTCGCGCCGTGGAAGACGTCGATGGCCGAGCTCGCCGAGGGACGCGCGGTGCTCGATCAGGGCGCGCTGTGTGTGGAGCTCGGCGCGTCCGGGGAGACGGCTTGGGACGCGCAGGTCCGCCACCGGGCGCTGTCGCTGGTCGCCGGACACGTGTACCAGGTGGAGTTCAGCGCGACGGCCACGCCTCCGACTCAGCTGTTGCCCAAGCTCGGGCAAGTCGGTCCTCCCTACGACGAGTACTGGGCCAGCCGCATCGACGTGGGGGCGCAGCCGCAGCGGTTCGTGGGTCACTTCGTGATGCGCGGGGATGACGATGCCGCGGAGCTGTCGTTCTCCATGGGAGGGCCGCTGGCGAGCGGAGCCCCCCTGCGCCTGTGCCTGGACGACGTCGCGCTGTCGGACCCCGAGTACACCCCGCCGCCACCGCCGGACCATCTTCGTGCACCGCCGGTTCGCGTCAACCAGCTCGGGTACCTGCCGCACCGCGCCAAGTTTGCGATGCTGCGGGAGCCGGACAGCGAACCGGTTGCGTGGTCGCTGCTGGACGCCGCCGGCGACGAGGTCGCATCGGGCGTGACGACGGTGTTCGGAGCCGACGTCGCCTCCGGAGACCACGTGCACTGGATCGACTTCAGCCCCGTGACCACCCCCGGCGAGGGCTACGTCGTCGCGGCCGGGGACGCGCGCAGCGATCCGTTTGCGATTCGCGACGACCTGTATCGCTCGATGAGCGTCGATGCGCTTCGGTTCTTCTTCCACAACCGCAGCGGCATCGACATCGCCATGCCGTTCGCGGGCGAGCAGCGCTGGGCGCGGGCCGCCGGGCACCGCAGCGACCGCGAGGTGTCCTGCCAGCCCTCGCTGGGGTGCAAGGGAAGCTTCGACGTCTCCGGTGGCTGGTACGACGCCGGGGACCACGGGAAGTACGTCGTCAACGCCGGAATCTCGGTGTGGACGCTGCTCAACGCCTACGAACGCATGACCGAGCTGGGTGCGGGCGCGGGCGCCTTCGCAGATGGCACCACGAACATCCCCGAGTCGTCCAACGGAACGAACGACCTGCTCGACGAGGTGCGCTGGGAGCTGGAGTTCCTGCTGCGCATGCAGGTCCCCGCCGCCCACCCCAAGTGGCCGGGCATGGCCTTCCACAAGGTGCACGAGGAGGCGTGGTCCGAGCTTCCGCTCTCGCCCGCCGATGCGACCGCCCAGCGATTCCTGCATCGGCCCAGCACGGCCGCGACCCTCAACCTGGCCGCCGTCGCGGCCCAGGCGGCCCGGGTGTTCGAGACGATCGACCCCGCGTTCGCGCGGCGATGCCTGTCGGCCGCGAAGCGGGCGTACGCCGCCGCCAAGAAGACCCCGGATCGATTCGCGCCCGGCGACGACAACGTCGGCGGGGGACCGTACGAGGATGACCAACTCGCCGACGAGTTCTACTGGGCGGCGATCGAGCTGTACCTGACCACCGGCGATGCAGCGTATCGAAAGGACGCGCAAGGGGATCTGTTCGGCGTCGTGCTCGGGCCGTCCCGCGAGCAGGGCGGGCACGCAGCACCGATGAACTGGCAGCGGGTCGGATCCTTGGGCACGCTGTCGATGGCCACCGCGGGGAGCAAGCGCGCCCCAGCGGACGCCAAGGCCGCGCGAGACGCCGTCGTCGAGGTCGCGCGCGCCATCGCGGCGCAGGTGCCCAAGGAGGGGTATCGGCTGGCGCTCAAGGCCAACGGCGCGGGGAACTATCCGTGGGGCTCCAACTCGCTGGTGCTCAACAACGCGGTGGTCCTGGGCCTGGGCTACGCGTTCTCGAAGGACGTCGCGCTGCTCGATGCGACCTCCGAGGCGATGAACTACCTGCTGGGACGCAACCCGATGTGGCAGTCGTACGTCACCGGCTACGGCGCGAACCCGCTGGAGAACCCGCACCACCGCTTCTGGGCCCACCAAAAGGACCCCGAGTATCCGTCGCCGCCGCCGGGCATCGTCTCGGGCGGTCCGAACTCCTCCATCCAAGACCCGTACGCCAAGTCCGCGGGGCTTGGTGGCTGCCCTGCGCAGCGTTGCTTCGTGGATCACATCGAGTCCTGGTCCACCAACGAGATCGCGATCAACTGGAACGCCCCGCTGGTGTGGGTGCTGTCCTTCCTCGACGAAACGAGCGGAACGACCCCATGAACGCTGCAGTGTTGCCCATGCTCCTCACGCTCGTCGGGCCCGCCCAAGGCGAGTCCGCATCGCCGGTCGACGACCCCTCGACGTCGGAAGAGGCGCTGCCCGCCGCGGACGACGATGCGGCACAGGACGAGGACGCGCCCGAGCCCTCGAGGTCGGACGCCGAGGACGACCCGGCCGAATCGTCGGACCCCATCATCGATTCGCGGGCAGCGCTCCCGACCGTGAAGATGTCGAACTCCGCGGGAAGCCCGGTGCCCACCTCTCGACCCAACGCGTACCCGGAACGGGAGCGCAAAAAGAGGCGCGGCGGCGTCGAGCGTCGCACGCTCAGCTCGCGTAGCGGCGGCGACGAGGACGCGCAGCGCGGCGACTGGGGCTTCGACTTCCACGGCTACATCCGCGCGCCGATGCGCCTGGGGTTCGGCGAACGGGAAGAGCCCGCGGAGGGGCAGAGCGACACGACGCTGCACTATCCCGTCATTCCCGACGACCAGTACCTGGGCTACCAGTACACGCAGCACAACCCCCGAGACTGGTCCGAGCTGTACTTCAGCTACGGCAACAGCGTCGCGACCGGGACCGTGTCGCTGCAGGGGTTCAACTTCACCGACGCCGCGTGGAAGGAAGACAACGCGCAGTTCGGCATCGCGCAGGGCTTCGTCACGCTGACGCCCACGCTCAAGGCCAAGAACGTCCGGCTGCTGTGGAAGATCGGCTCGTTCGACAACCGGTACGGATCGGCGGGTCGCTACGACGCAGGGGAACTCGACACCTATCTGTTCGGTCGGACCCACGCGATCGGTGAGGCTGGGGAGGTCGAGTTCCTGCTCAAGGACTTCATCCTCAGCTTCGAGCACGGCATCGGCACCAGCCGCCCGGACCCTCGCGTCTTCAACACGGCCCGATTCACGTTCCTTCACCACGGACACATTGGGTTTGCGTACCGCGATGACATCGAGGTGGGCGCCCACTACCTGCAGGCGCTGGCGCGAGAGGAGGACCGAGATGGTGACCAAAACGTCGACGCCCCGGACGGAACGATGACGGTCGTTGGCCCCGACCTCCGCATCGACTGGGGAAAGCTGGGCTACCTCTACGCCGGATTCTCATACATCAAGGCGTCCTCGGCAGGGGTCGTGGGGCCCGCGATCGAGGTCATTCACTCTCGCGGGGGTGGGCAGTTCACGTTCGGGATCGTGGACAACTATCTCAACAGTCCGCAGCGTGCCAGCAATGGAAACGGAGAGATCTATTCCGTCATGGGCCAGTACGAGCAGAGCGTGCGACGCGTGCTGGAGGGCGACTCGTTCTATGGGCAGGGGATGGACTTCTCGCTCAAGGTGTACGGGATGCTCAACAAGGTCACCAGCGATGACCCTGACGCCGATGGCGTGCTCAAGCTGAAGTACGGGCTCGACGGGCTGTTCAGCGCGGTCTCCTGGTTTGGCGTCGGCGCTCGCTACGACCGGGTGCAGCCCAACTCTCAGATCCCCGAGCAGTCGTTCGCGGTCGTCTCGCCGCGGATGGTGTTCCGGACGGCGTGGCTGTCCCGAGAAGAGATCTCGGTTCAGTACTCGCGGTACATGTACAACGAGCGCACGTGCGAGGTGGGTGGCAACGCGAACCTGTGCGTTCAGCCGCCGTCCGCCGCCATCCCTCCCGATGGGTTCGGCGCCACGACCGGCAACCAGGACGCGGGCAATCGCGGGGCACCCACGCGCATCCCCGACGAGGACGTTTTCATGATTCGGGCCACCTTCTGGTGGTGAGCCTGGTGGTGAGCCTGGTGAGCTCAGGTCGGCTTGTGCGAGCGCGCGCGGATCATGCGGAAGTAGCGAGCGCCCACGCCCGACGCCTCCGCGGCTTTGGAGACGCACCCGGAGCTCTGCGCGAGCGCTCGCTCGACGTAGCTGCGCTCGAACTGCCGAACGAGCTCCTTGCGCGCCTCGGGGAGCGAGAGCCCCTGCGCGAGGATGTGGTCGAAGCCTTGGCGGGGCTCGGCTTGAGCCGGGGCGTCGCGCGACGGCCCGGACGCGGGTGCGTCTTCGCGGGCACCCGTCCCGCGGACCCAGGCGAGCTCTCCGAGAGCGGCATAGCGCGCCACGGTGTTCTGCAGCTCGCGCACGTTGCCCGGCCATCTCCGCGCCTCAAGCCGGGGAAGCAGCGAGTCGGGGATGGGGCTGTGGGGACGCAACCGGTTCCAGAAGGCGCAGGCCAGGCGCCGGACGTCCCCGGTCCGCTGTCGCAGCGGCGGCAGCTCGACCTGGGTCACCGCGAGACGAAAGTAGAGGTCGTCGCGGAATCGTCCCTGCTGGACCATCTCGGCCAGGTCGCGGCGGGTCGCCGCCATGATTCGAACGTCGACGTGAATGCTCCGCGTGGAGCCGACGCGCTTGATCTCGCGGCGCTCGAGCGCGCGCAGGAGCTTGGCCTGCAGGTCGAACTCCAGGTCTCCGATCTCGTCGAGCAGCAGCGTTCCCCCGTGCGCCTCTTCGAAGACCCCGCGCCGGGCCTGGGTGGCTCCGGTGAAGGCGCCGCGTTCATGGCCGAAGAGCGCCGATTCGACCAGGTTCTTGGGGATGGAGGTGCAGTCCAGGACCACGAACGGCTGGCTGGCCCGAGGGCCGAGTTCGTGCAGCGATTCGGCCAGCAGCTCCTTGCCGGTGCCGGTCTCCCCGGAGATGACGACGGGCAGGTCCGACTCGGCCAGCCGCATGCAGAGCGGCTGCAGCCGGCGCAGCTCGGGCGACGAGCCGAGCACCCGTCCGAACCCTTCGTCGAAGCGGGCGGAGGGGTGCTCGTCGAGTCGGGAGCGCGGCGGGTTCGAGATGAAGCTTGGGCCGGTGTCTTGCTGCACGATCTCCTCCTGGGCGCTGCGTCTCCCCACAGGGATCCTGGGGAGTGCACAGCGTCGTCTCTCGGGTCGCAGTGGCAGGAGCGCAGCCGGAGCGATGAGACTTTTTTCAGTTCGGGCCGCCTGCGTGTCGGACTGTGCGGAGGCATCACACACCAACCGTGGCGGAACCGGACGTTCCGGTCGGATCGAACGCTTCCGTGCCTCAGGGACGAAACCGCGGGCATTCGGCTGAGCACGCTTCTTGCTGTGCACCGAGGTCCTTGGGACGCTTCCTTCGGCCAACGCTGCTGAGCGTGCTGCTCGGCACGGGCGCGTGCACAGACCCGCCCACGCCGGTGGAGGCCGGCGTGCTCACCGTCTCGAAGGAGCAGCAGGCGTCGTGGGTCCGCAACTTCAACCCCCTGGTCGCCGAGGACCTGGCGCGGTGGCCCACGCGGGGTGGCGTGTACGAGCCGCTGCTGGTGTTCAACACCATGACCTCGAACTACGTGCCCTGGCTGGCCCGCACCTACGCATGGTCGGATCAGGGGAGGACGCTTCGGTTCGAGCTGCGTCCGGGGGTCCAATGGTCCGACGGTGCGCCGTTCACCGCCGCCGACGTCTCGTACACCTTCGCGCTGCTGCGGTCGCACCCCGCCCTCGATCTGAACCACACCGCTGGGTTCCTCGACGAGGTCCAGACGGACGGGCCGCTGTCGGTCACGTTTCGGTTCTCCAAGCCGTTCGTGCCGGGCTTGGGCTACATCGCCCACCAGCCGATCGTGCCCGAACACGTCTGGCGAGGCGTCGACGACCCGGTCACGTTCGCCAACCCCACCCCCGTCGCGACGGGGCCGTTCACCGAGGTGGAGACGTTTCGCGACCAGCTGTACGTCCTGGGTCGCAACCCCCACTACTGGCAGCCGGGCAAGCCGGCCGTGCGCGCGCTTCGGTTCCCCGCGCTGCCCTCCAACGACCAGGCCACGCTGGGGCTGCTGCAGGGCGAGGTCGACTGGGCCGGGAACTTCGTGCCCGCCATCGACCGGGTCTTCGTCGAGCGCGACCCCGAGCACCACCGCTACTGGTTCCCGCTGGTGGGCAACACGGTGATGCTCTACCCCAACAACACGCACCCGGCCCTCTCCGACCCCGCGGTCCGCAAGGCGCTAAGCCGTGCCATCGACCGCAGCGTGCTGGCCGAGGTGGCGATGTTCGACTACACGCGCGGCGCAGATGCGACGGGCTTGAGCGACGCCTACGCCCAGCTGCGGGATCCCGCGGCGGTCGAGGCGGGCGACTGGGTCACCTACGACCCCGCCCGGGCCAGCGCCGAGCTCGCGGCCGCCGGGTACCCCCAGGACGCCGATGGGGTCGTTCGCGACTTCGAGGGCGAGCCGCTGGAGCTCGAGCTCAACGTCGTCAACGGCTGGTCGGACTGGGTTCGGGCCGCGCAGATCATCTCGCGGCAGCTGCAGGTCATCGGGGTCCGTGTCTCGGTCAAGACCTACGACTTCTCGGCCTGGTTCGATCGACTCCAGCGCGGTGAGTTCGATCTGTGCATCGCGTGGTCGATCCAAGGGCCCTCGCCGTACATCTTCTACCGGAACCTGCTCGCCTCCTCGCAGAAGCTGCCGATCGGCCAGCCCGCGGCCAGCAACTGGCACCGCTTCTCCTCGGGGCCGACCGACCAGACGCTGCGCGAGCTGGAGTCTGCGCTGCAGCCCGAGGAGATCGAACGACTCACCCACGCGCTCGAAGCGGCCTTCGTCGAAGCGGCGCCGGTCATCCCGCTGTTCCTCGGCCCGTCGTGGGGCTCGTTCAGCACCGCCCGCTTCACCGGGTTTCCGACCGCGGACAACCCCTACGCCAAGCTCTCTCCCAACGACACCCCCGAAACCCTGCTCGTGTTGACCGCGCTCGAGCCTCGCTGACCATGCGCTTCATCCTCCGACGCTTGTTCTTCTATGGCGTGGCCGCCTGGGTCGCGCTGACGCTGAACTTCCTCATCCCGCGGATGATGCCCGGCGATCCGGCGACGGCCCTGGTCGCGCGGTTCCAGGGCGAGCTCCAGCCCGAGGCCGTCGAGGCGCTCAAGGAGGCGTTCGGCTTCACCGACGCGCCGCTGTGGGAGCAGTACCTCTCGTATCTCTCCCACCTGATGCGCGGCGATCTGGGCATCTCGGTCTCGTACTTCCCCAGCCCGGTCTCGTCCGTCCTCGCGACCGGGCTGGCCTGGACCGTCGTGTTGGCCGGCACCGCCGTCCTGGTGAGCTTCACTGTCGGCAGCGTGCTGGGCCTGCTGACCGCCTGGCGGCGTGACACCATCTGGGGCGCGATCCTTCCCCCGGCGTTCGCGGTCTTGGGTGCGTTCCCGTACTTCTGGCTGGCCATGCTCGCGCTGTGGAGCCTGGGCCTGGGCCTGGGCGCGTTCCCGCTGCGGCACGCGTACGGCGAGAACGTCACGCCCGGTTGGAACCTGGACTTCCTGGTCAGCGCGTTCCGTCACGCGATCCTCCCGGCCTCGACGATCGTGGTCGCAACGCTCGGCGGCTGGCTGCTGCAGATGCGCAACAACGTCATCTCCGTGATGGGCGAGTCCTACGTTCGGCTCGCGCAGGCCAAGGGCGTGTCCGCCACGCGCGTCTTGGTGCACTACGTCGCCCGCAACGCGATGCTCCCCAGCGTCACCGGGTTCGGGATGGCCTTGGGCTTCGTGCTCAGCGGCTCGCTGTTGACCGAGATCGTGTTCGCCTATCCCGGCCAGGGGTATCTGCTGGTGCAGGCGGTCCGCAACCAGGACTTTCCGCTGCTCCAGGGGCTGTTCCTGACCATCACGGCTGCGGTCTTGGCCGCCAACCTGATGGTCGACGTGATCTACGTCTGGCTCGATCCCCGCACCCGCACCCAGGAGCGCCGCTGAGATGGGAGGCATGCTCTCGAACCGCAAGGCCGTGGCCGGCGCGGCGTTGCTCGCGTTCTTCGTGCTGATGATCGTGGTCGGACCGTGGGTCGCCCAAGACCCGACCGCCTACGTCGCGGCGCCGCATCAGGCCCCGAGCGCCGCGCACTGGCTGGGCACCAACGGACAGGGGCAGGACGTGCTCGCCCAGACGCTCGTGGGGGGTCGCGTCACCTTGTCGGTCGCGGTGTTCGTGGGCTTGGCGGTGACGGTGATCGGGGCCCTCGCCGGCACCACGGCGGCGTACTTCGGCGGCTGGGTGGACGACCTGCTGGGGCTGTCCTTCAACGTGCTGCTGATCATCCCCGGCCTGCCGCTGGCGGTGGTGTTGTCCGCGTATCTACCCGCCGGACCCCTGACCATCGCCGCGGTGCTGGTGGTGACCGGCTGGGCCTGGAACGCGCGGATCCTGCGGTCGCAGGCGCTGTCGCTTCGCAAGCGAGACTTCATTCAGGCGGCCGTGGTGATGGGGGAGCCCGCGTGGCGCATCGTCATCTTCGAGCTGCTGCCCAACATGGTGCCGCTGTTCGTCTCGTGCTTCATCAGCGCGACGGTGTACGCGCTGGGGGCCCAGGTGGGCCTGGAGTTCCTGGGGCTCGGTGACATCGGCGAGGTCACGTGGGGCACGGCGCTGTACTGGGCCACCAACGACGCGGCCCTGTTGATCGGGTCATGGTGGGTGTTCTTGCCGCCTGGCCTCTGCGTGGCGGGGGTGGGCTTTGCGCTCGTGATGCTGAACTTCGCCATCGACGAGGTCTCCAACCCGGTGCTCAGGGTCGAGCGCGCCTGGCGTGGGCGGCTGCAGGGGGTGGCGATCGTGCCCGGCGTCACCCCGGTTCGGAGGACGCGCTGATGCTGCAGGTTCGAAACCTTCACGTCGATCACGTTCGCCCCGGCGGGGTCAACCACACCGTCAAGGGCGTGTCGTTCGACATCGGAGCTGGGGAGATCTTCGGCCTGGCGGGCGAGTCGGGCAGCGGCAAGTCGACCACGGCCAAGGCCGTGCTTCGGCTGCTTCGACCGCCGGCGATCATCTCGGGAGGGGACGTCACCCTCGATGGCGTCGACGTCTTCGAAGCGACCGCCGAGACGCTGCGATCGATGCGTTGGCGCACAGCTTCGATCGTGTTTCAGGACGCGATGGACGTGCTCAACCCCGTGCTGTCCCTGGAGGCCCAGCTCATCGACGTGCTGGTGGCCCACGGCACGCCCACGCACGATGAAGCACACGCCCGCGCGGCCGAGCTGCTGGTGATGGTGGGCATCGATCCCGGGCGGCTGCGTGCCTATCCCCACCAGCTGTCCGGGGGGATGCGGCAGCGGGTCGCGCTCGCGATGGCGATGGCCCTGCAACCCAAGCTGATCGTCATGGACGAGCCCACGACGGCGCTGGACGTGGTGGTGCAGCGGGAGATCCTCACCGAGGTGCTGCGGCTTCAGGCGAGCATCGGCTTTTCGATCCTCTTCATCACCCACGACGTCGCGCTGCTGCTCGAGTTCGCGGACCGGGTGGGCATCATGTACGGCGGCGAGCTGGTCGAGGTGGCCCCCGCGCGAACGCTCGCGACGGCAGCACGCCACCCCTACACGCGCGGCTTGCTGCGTTCGTTTCCCACCCTGCAAGGTGCGGGCAGCCGCCTCGAAGGCATCGGCGGCCCCGCGCTCGATCCCCGCGCGCTCCCGCCGGGGTGCTTGTTCGAGCCTCGTTGCCCCGACGCCCAACCGCGCTGCGCAACGGGCCGGCCCGCCATGCGTGTCCTCAACCCCGCCCCCAACCTCAACCCCAAGCCCGACCACTGTGTCGCGTGCGTTCGATCGTGACCGCGCCACCGCCCACCGCTGCGCCGCTGTTGCGGGCGCATGAACTGTCGGTCGACTACCCATCGGCGGGCGGAGGCACCTTGCGCGCGCTGCATCGGGTGTCGTTGACGCTGGAGCGCGGGCGGGCGCTCGCGCTGGTCGGAGAGTCCGGCAGCGGCAAGAGCACCGTCTCCAAGGTCATCGCGCGCCTGGTCCAGCCCAGCGCGGGCTCCCTCGAGCTCGACGGGCACGACGTGTTGTCGCGGCGGGTCGAGCGGTCCTACCGGCAGCGGGTCCAGATGATCTTTCAAGACCCCTTCGCCTCGCTCAATCCGGCGCACACGGTCGAGTACCACCTGCTGCGCCCGCTGCTTCGGCACGGACGAGCCACTCGGGCCACGGTCCGAGCGGCGGTGCTGGAGCTGCTGGGCCGCGTGGGCCTTCAGCCCGCGGCGGCCTACATCGACCGGCGGCCGTTCGAACTCTCCGGAGGGCAGCGGCAGCGGGTGGCGATCGCCCGGGCGCTCGCGGTGGAGCCCGACGTGTTGCTGGCCGACGAGCCCACCTCGATGCTCGATGTCTCGGTTCGCATCGAGATCCTCAACCTCCTGCGGGACCTCAAGCAGACGCACGCGATCGGCATGCTGGTCGTCACCCACGACCTCGCCAGCGCACGCTACCTGGCCGACGAGATTGCGGTGATGTACGCCGGGGAGATCGTCGAGCACGGGTCTGCCGGCGAGGTCGTCGCGCGCCCGTCCCACCCGTACACCCGTCTCTTGCTCGGTTCCATCGCCGGCGCGCCGCAGTCCGGGTCACCGCTGCGCACCCCCGATGGCCGTCGACCGGACCTGACCGCGCCGCCGCCTGGGTGCAGCTTTGCCTCGCTGTGCCCGCACGCCGGGCCGGAGTGCAAGCGGGGCGAGGTCCCCCGACACCCACGACCCAACATCGGATTCGTCGCCTGCCACCGGCCTGAGCCGGTGCCGAACACCGAGGAGCCGCTCGCTTCATGAACGACCGAACCTTTCCTTCCAACTTCCTGTGGGGCGCCGCGACGTCCAGCTTCCAGATCGAGGGGGCCGCGGACGCCCGCGGGCCCTCCATCTGGGACACGTTCTGCCGGGTGCCCGGCGCCATCGAAGACGGCAGCCACGGGGACATCGCCTGCGACCACCTCGCGCGGATGGACGCCGACGTCGCGCTGATGAAGCGGCTGGGGCTGGCGGCCTATCGGTTCTCCGTGAGCTGGCCGCGGGTGATGCCCCAAGGTCGAGGCGCCTGCGCGCAGGCGGGCATCGACGTGTACTCGCGGCTGGTCGACCGGCTGCTCGAGGCTGGCATCGAGCCGTGGGTGACGCTGTATCACTGGGATCTTCCGCAGGCCCTCGAAGACGCCGGCGGGTGGCCGGTACGATCCACCGCCGACGCATTCGTCGACTACGCGGTCGCCATGGCCGACGCGCTGGGGGACCGGGTCTCGAACTGGATCACGCACAACGAGCCGTGGTGCGCGGCGATGCTCGGATACCGGTTTGGCAGGCATGCGCCGGGACGAACCGCGCTGCCCGACAGCATCGGCGCCAGCCACCATCTGCTGCTCAGCCACGGCATGGCCACGCGGGCGCTGCGGGAGGTGCTGCCCGAGGCGGCGCGGATCGGCATCACCTTGAACCTCGCCCCGGTCGATGCCGCCTCGCCCAGCGCCCCCGACCGCGACCAGCGGCGTCACGAAGACGGGACGTTCAACCGCTGGTTCCTCGAGCCGCTGTACGGGCAGGGCTATCCCCAAGACATCGTGCAGGACTACATCCGCATGGGCGGGCTGCCCGAGGCTGGGATGCAGCGATGGGTCGAGCCCGGCGACCTGGAGACGATCGCTGCGCCCACCGACTTCTTGGGCATCAACTACTACTACCGGAAGGTCGAACGCGCGGACGTACCGAACAACGCGCCGGTGACCGTCGTGCAGGCACCGCCGGAGGCGTGGACCGACATGGGGTGGGAGGTGTTCCCACAAGGGTTGTGGTCGCTGCTGCAGCGTGTGCACCACAGCTACGCGCCCGGACCCCTGTACATCACCGAGAACGGCGCCAGCTACGACACCGGTCCCGGACCCGATGGGTCGGTGCCCGACGTGCGCCGCGTTCGCTACTTTCGCGACCACTTTGCGCAGGCGCTGCGCGCGATCGAGGACGGCATCCCGCTGCACGGCTACTTCGCGTGGTCGCTGCTCGACAACTTCGAGTGGGACCGAGGCTTCACGCAGCGCTTCGGCATGGTGTGGGTCGACTACGAGACGCAGGCGCGGGTCCCCAAGGACAGCGCGGACTACTTCGCCGAGGTCATCGCCCGCAACGCCGTCGTCGAGTGATTTTTTCTTCATCACTTCATGGCGGTCCACACCCCTACGACGACACACCGGGATCCTCGAATGCCGACGGAAGACACCCGTCGTGGATGGTTTCCCAGCGGTTGCGAGTTTCCAGCACTCATCGAGAACTGGGCGGCGACGCCCACCGCTTCGGGCAACGTGGTGAGGGCCGCGCTCGCAGCCAACGAACCGCCCTCTCCAACAACGGACACACCATGAAATCGACTCCATTCCATTCGTTCGTCTTGGTCGGCGTGGCCGGCCTGTTCGGCATTGCCAGCACCGCTTGCGACGCAGGCGACAGCAGCGAGGAAACACCCTCTTCAGCGGGCACGGACGGACCTGCGGCGACATCGGGCGAGGGAGGCTCCGGCGAAGAGGGCGGCACGTCCGGGGGCCCAGGCGACGGATCTTCGGGGGTCGATCCCTCCGGGAACTCGATGACGGATCCCACGACCGATCCGACCAGCGACCCGACCGACGACACCGGCGATACGGGGATCGACATCAACCCACAGAACGTCATCGACGACCTCGAGGACGGTGACCCGCTCATCCTCGCGGCCAATGGGCGCAAGGGGGCCTGGTACACGTACAACGACGAGACGGAGTCTGCGACGCATGTACCGGCCTCCGACGAGCCCTTTGCGCCGGTCGAAGGCGGCCCCGAGGACAGCTTGTTCATGGCCCACACCGATGGCTCGGGGTTCGCGGTATGGGGGGCCGGCCTCGGGCTCGACCTCAACAACGAGGGCGACGACGAGGGAGGGCCGGGGATCCGCAACCCGTACGACGCCTCCGCCTTCAGTGGGGTGGTGTTCACCGCCCGCGGCAACTCTCCGGTTCGGGTCAAGTTTCTCGTGGACGCCGTGGTGCCGACCGAGACCGGCGGGAGCTGCGACAGTCCGACGGACTGCGAAGACGCCCATGGAAAGATCGTTCCGCTGACCGGCGAGTGGCAGCAGTTCCAGGTTGGATTCGACGAGCTCTTCCAGGAAGGTTGGGGGATCGCGGCTGCATTCGATGCCGGGACGTTGATGTCGATCCAGTTCCAGGTGCCCGCGAGCACCGACTTCGAGTTCGATCTCGACAACATTGCATTCTACTAAGCCGGCCGGGCACCCCTCGGCGGCGAAGCTCGTCGAGGTCGTGTCACAACGCTGGGCTCGTGCATCTGCCCGGTCGAGCCATGGTTGTCCGCAGCGTCGTCGGTCTGATTCTAGCGTGCGGAGATCGAGCGCCCTGCCCTACGCCGAGTACCGCCCCGCGAGCGCGGCGACGTCCAGCGTGACCGCGGCCGTTTGCGTCTCCACGACCTCAAACACCTCGCAGGTCACCCGCAAGTCCACGCCTCCAAGGTTCACTCTCGCGCAGGCGGTGTAGGGCCCCGGCGCGAGTCCTTCGAACATGGTCTCAGGATTCTCGTCCGAGATCGTGTTGCGAGAGCGTCGCCAGTAGCCTCCCGTTTCGTACAGCTCGGTGAACGTCGCGTGGGAGTCGACGTGCTGCATCCCATCGAGAACCGTGACTGCGATGACCATGGTTCCGGGGGGACGGGGCCCAGCGAAACCAACGGCAACCGACCCCTCCCCCGGCTGCGAAACGTCTGCCCGCGCAGGCGCCCCCACAGCAGTGGTGACCGAGGCGATGGGGTAGTTGTGAATCGTTGCGTAGCCATCATCCGTCGAATACGCGACGACGTCGTAGTCGCCCGGCGGGAGTGGACCCAGCCGGTGCTCTCCGGTCACGCCTGCGTAGACCGAGGACCCGTGCAGCGAGCCATCGTTCGGCAGCGCCATCAGGCGAACCGGCGTTCCCGTTGCGTTGAGCTGCACCCAGATGTCGATCCAGGTCTCGTCTTCGGCCGCGGACGGCTCGGCCGGGGCTGGCACCGAGCCACCAAGCGTTGCGGCTCCGAGTAGCAGACCCGCAAGGCAGCCGGTACGAACGAGAGGGGTGGTGCGAACGAGAGGGGTGGTGCGAACGAGAGGGGTGGTGCGAACGAGAGGGGTGGTGCGAACGAGAGGGGTGGTGCGAACGAGAGGGGTGGTGCGAGAGTCCATCGGGTAGCGCCTACTTCAAGCGGCGTGCCAGCCAAAACCGGCACGGCTTGAACCCAGCGGGGGCTGGCGCGGCGCCAAGCTGTCGAGTGCGTCCCATCGCGGTGACACATTGTCCGAGCGACCCGCCGAACCTGAGCCGCGCCCTCGGGTATGGTCCGCCGCAATGCGCTGGGGAGTGTTGGTGGTGGCGATGGGCGTGCTCCTCGCCCGCGATACCGGCTACATTTTCGAGCAGAGCACTCGAACGTTGCTGTGCGGCGATCTGTTCGCTCAGCTGGGCGCCGATGTCCCCCCATTCACCCCGGCGGTCGAAGAGATTTGGGAGCGCAGCGAGTCGTTTCGCGCAGCCTTCCCCTATGCGCCGATCACCAATGCACGTTCTATGCTCGACACGTTGGCGGCAACCGATCCCGCCGTGCTCGCCTGCATGCACGGCTCGACGATCGTCGGCGATGGCGCGAAACTGCTTCGGCGCCTGGCTGGCGCGCTGGACCCACGCTGACGGACCAGACGCACGAATCGAATCGATCCAATCCGGAAGTTCTGTGCTGTTTCTTTGTCGGCCGGACACGCCGGATTGGGACCGCAGCGACTGCGCAGATTGGCGCAGTCCGCGAACACGTCCTCCAGGGACATAGGACCCTGAACGTAAGAGACAGGTCGCGATCTCGGTGTTCGGTGCAAACCCAACGCAAATGGACGAGCCCTGGCGTTGCCCCCGTAGAGGGCTTTGTGTGTTGTTCCGATCCGGATTGGATCTGTTTCTTCTCACTCGGTGAGCTTCACACCCAAGTGCTCCAGGAACTCACGCAGCTCCGGCCAGTGCGCGCACAGACTCACATCGACCTGGTCCGGTAGCCCGACAGACCCGGGGATGGTGGTCGTCTCATCGGAGGGCTGACGAAGCCCAGGCCTGGCCAGCATTGCGACCGCAAACAGGTGCAGTACGTAGAGGACCTGCCCGTCATGAACGGAAACCTTGTGAGCCGTTGCTGCGTTCAGCCCTCGGACCTCGCTGATCACAGCCTCCCAAGCGCCCTCGCGAGCCAGAAGGCGTACCCGCATCGCCGTGTGCTCCGGCTCCCGAAGATTGATCCCGCGCTCCGCCAGCAGAACGCGGGCCCGCTCGGCTGGTCCTCGGCTCGCATACACCTGCGCCAGGACCCTCGCGCAGTCGTCCCAGAGCATCGAGTCGGAGACCTCAGTTTGTCTTAGGACCTCGCGCAGAAGTTCGAGGGTCGACACCCCTTGGTCGACCAGCCCGCCCTTGAGCTGAGCAACGCCCAGGATAAACAGTGCGTTCCGCTTGAGTTGATCGCCGGTCTGCGGACCCGAGCAGGTCTGCGAGGCAAGCTCGGCGGCGACGCTCCACTGTCTCGCTTCGAGAGCCGCAGAAGCCGCGTCGAGATGCGCGGCCAGGGCTCGGGACTTGGCGTCGTCGCGCCGTACGAACCACCACATCGCCGTGATCGTCCAGGCTGTGAGAAGGAGGAACGGGACCGAGCTTGCAAAATGGATCGTCGCGTACAATGCGAACGCGATGAGCCCCAGTGTGCCCACGAAGAAACCGAGCGCGCGCCGGACCGGTGGAGGCGGGTCGCAGAATGGCGCCAGCTCCTCGGCGGTGAAGCGAGGGGCGAGGTCCGAGTCCATTGCCCTGGACTACCCCAGTCACGCGATCGGCACCAATCATCGTGAGGAGACAGTCGCTCACACGGGGGCTCTGTCCTTGACTCCCGGACTGAAGAGGTCTCCTTCCCGGACTGGATAGAGCTCCTTCCCGGCCTGGATAGAGCTCCTTCCCGGCCTGGACTTGGCTTCAGTCTGCCAGCGCTTCCGCCAAGACCTCTCTCCTGTCGGACAACTCCTGCTCTTCTCGGCATGACCCGTAGCCCACTGAGTCTCCCTCTACCAGCGGCTCGCGTTCCCACCGCGCTCGTCTCGGCGTGCCGCGATCGCGCACTCCGTGCGGCCGCCGTCCCCTGCCGTCGCGTGTTTTCCCCTCAAGCGCCTCGGCTCTCCCCAGCTCCGCATCGCTCCTGCCACCCTCTCCTGCCGCCGGCCGTACTCCTCATCCCGGCTTTTCCCACTTCATTTCACCTCGCAGCCTGGGTCTGCGTGTGAAGTAAGTTCTTAGGCAGAAACGCCGGCCACCCGTCAGCTCGGGGAGCTCCCGGGAGCGCGCCGGCCGAGTACCCGGCCCATCAAAAACTCCCCACGCGAAGCCGCGCCGAGTGGAAGCGGCGCGAGGGCGCCGAGGACCTGAGCGCTTCACGACGGGCTCGAAGTCGAACTGCGCTGAGTCCGTCGCTTGATGATTCGCGGCCCACGGCAGTCGAGCGCCAGTTCCTCGATGTCCTCGAACCGCCTCCACCCTCTGTCAGCTTAGTGGAAGCGTTCTCGCGGCAGCCCGGATCGCCGCCTCTCGTTAGTTTCGCTCGTACGCTCCGATGTCACAGATGCCGCCCAATGGACGACCAGTGCCGCGCTGGTCCACCGCCTGACAGGTGGCGTTGTCACCCGCGTTTCGGGCCGCGCTGCCCGCTTGGACCGAGTGGGTCTGCGTCCGTCCGCCGTTGCTAGCCAGGGGATTCAGGCCCGGGGACACGCCGTACACGTCGGCCGTCGCTGGACCGGCGATCGTGCAGCCCACGGTGTCCTCGACCGCCTCGTTCGCCGGCGATGTTCTCCCCGATGTAGGAGTCGGTGATGTCGGTGCCAGTGGGCGCCGAGACGAAGATGCCGCCACCGAACAGAAATGCCTCGTTCTGCACAATGTCACTGTCGGCGATGTACAGATCGGTGACAGAGTAGATGGCGCCACCGGAGTCGGCCTCGTTGCCGGACAGTTCGCAGCCGGTCATGACCAGACTGCCCGGGCCGATGTTTTTGATCGCCCCACCCTCACTGCTGGCCACGTTGTCGAGCAGCCTGCAGTCCGAGAGGGTCAAGTCTCCTTGATTGTAGATCGCCCCGCCGACCAGCTCCGAGCCGTGGGTGAGGGTGACCCCAGAAGTATCGGCGGTGATGGTGTTGAGGATGTGAAAGATGCGGTCGTCGCTGACACCGTCGATGACCACGCAATTGCCGACGATGGTCAGCGTCTCGCTGATGTCGAGGTCTCCGGTGGCCGCGGCGTTGGTACCGGCGCCGAGCGTCAATAGGGAAATCTGGCCCGTGCCGACGGGGACAGTGACCACATCGGCACCGGCAAGCGCATTGGCCTCCATGACCGCGGCGCGGAGCGAGCAGAAGCCCCAAACCGTGAGACAGATGCCGTCGCCGGGCGTGGCATCCGGAAATGGAGGGAGCTGTGTGGTGCCGCGCGATCGCGCGGCTCCCTAGAGTCGCCGTTGAGCGTGCTCAACCCGCGGGGTCGCAGGCGTCGCCGCAACAGGTGATGACGCGCAGTTGATCGGAGAAGCTAGGCACGTCCATTCGCATCTCAATCCTGTTGCCCGCAGTGCGATATCCGTCCACTTGGAAGGGCTCCAGGCCCCGGTTGAACTCTCCTGTCGCGTACATCACGCCCGGGAGACCGCAGGGTCCGTCCGAGTTATTCAGGCCGACCGAACTGCTGATCACGCCCAAGATTGGCCCGTCGAAACGCGCTTTTCCGTCCAGCACGACGCCGGCTCCATTATTGACGGGGTCCAAGTGGAAGAAGTGGCAGCTAATCAGGTTGTTCTGTGTCGCCGGGATGAGCGCATCATCCATCTGCAGATCGGCGGCGGGAACAAAGCACTGCCGCTCGTCCATGGCTCGGATCATGACATCGGACTCGGTTGCATCGAGGGTCACATCGGTCATCGCCCAGAGCACGATGTCCGGCAGAACGTTGATGATCGCGGCCACCGCGGGGGTTGCAGCCATCAGTCCACCGACACTCAGGAGTGCGACGCCCGCAATACGGAGGCGTCGTGCTCGGGTGGAGCGCGTGGTGGGACTCGCGGTCTGGGCGGATTGGGTGGCCATCGCCCTTCTATTCGCGAGTGCCCGGCGGGGAATGACGAGGCGCCCTCATCTTTTTTGTTGAAGCCGGATGATGCTCCCGTGTCGCGTGCCCCGGTGGTGATAGGGTCGTCCCTTGGATCCGGATTGCGACCTCTATGATGAAGCGTGCTGGGAGGCCTACGACGAGAGCACCGAAGATCCCGCCTTTGCGGCGTTCTACGTGGGCGCAACGATCCTCGCCGTGGTGATCTTCTACGTGCTGTGGAGCTTCCGGAGAGAACGGCGTCCGGCCGCGTCCTCGGCCGATCTCCGCCCGCTCATCGAGGCCCACGCGCTGCCGTTCAGCGTGTGCACGCAGTGCCGCATCATCATCGAGCTTGAGCACGGCTTCGCGTGTCCCCAGTGCGGCAGTCTGGCCGATTGCGTGCGCGTGGAGCGTGAGGAGGAGCGCTCGATGGCCTGTGCTGCGGTCGGGCTCCCGCCCGACTGATCACGCAAGATGCGTCGTCGTGGAGCCCACGAAGATACGGAGGCGTCGCCGATGATGACATCAACCTTCTTGCGAACGTGAGGCTCAATGACCGGCATGATCCAGTCGCCGTGACCGGCAACCGCTTGGCGACCTCGATGAGTCGGTGCCCCAAGACGCACGCGTTCGTCCGGGATGCGAGTTCGGCTCAAGCGGATCCAACTCCCAGTCACGCCGAGACGAGCGCGGTGCAGCGCTTGTAGACGAAGACTCAGGGGGCAGCGGTGGGTGCCGAGAACAGCAGCAGTTGTCCGACAGGAAGGCTCGAGGGGGGCATCATGACGCGGGAAACTGGACGGACGACGGCACTGAGCGCGGCGCGACCGGCCCGGCGACGTGGCTGCGTCGAGTCACTCGCCCGGAGGCGTCGACAGCTCCCTGACCACCGCGATGAAGTGATCCACTCGGGGCTGTCCCTGGCGACTCGCGGGCCAGACCGCAGACAGCCAGCCCTGGGGTGACTGCACCGACGCGAGCACTCGCTCCAGCGCGCCCGAGGCCACGTAGGGCTCGGCCAAAAACCTGGGAATCAACCCCACGCCCAGCCCGCGTCGGACCAGATCGATGACCGCGGTGAACGAGTTCACGATGATGTCCGGGTCTGGCAGCTCCAGGCTCGACTCTCCACCACGCCCGGTCACCGGGACCCGCGGCGCGTGCGTGTGGCAGAGATACGGATGGCGGCTCAGATCGGCGCGACGGAGCGGGCGCCCCGCGTCGCCGAGGTAAGCCGGCGCCGCGTATAGCCCCGTGGTCACGCGCTGCACCCGTGTCACCTTGAGCGCGACTGCGTCCGGGAGCGGCGCGATGTGCAGCCGAAAGGCCACGTCCACGCCCTCGTCGACGAGGTCGACAAGGCGATTGGACAGCGACACGCGCAGGAGCACCTGCGGGTGTCGCTCCTTGAACGTCTGCAGCAGCTGACCGAAGTAGCGAGACTCTCCCAGGTCGTGCGGCGCCGCGATGCGCAGCTCCCCAAACGCCTCCGCGTCGCCCCCCAGCGAGCGCGTTGCCTCATACAGCTCGCGTAGCGCGCCAGCCGTGCGTCGGTAGAGCCGTCGGCCGTCCTCGGTGATGGCGATGGAACGCGGGCCTCGCACCACCAGCGCCACGTCGAGCTCGATCTCGAGCCGCGCGACCCGGCGACTCGCGGTCGACTTGGGCACGCCCAGAGCCTTCGCGGCGGCAGTAAGGCTGCCGGTCGAGACGACCTCCGCGAAGGTTGCCAGATCCTTCAGGTTCCTGAGGTTGTCCATATGCAACCTAAGTTCCCCTTTTTGCCACATTGTTGTCGATGCGCAACCCCTTAGTTTACGGGCATGTCCAGCATCGAAGACAAGCTCGCCATCCAAGAGGCCCACCACAGCTACCTGCTCGCGATCGACAGCCACGAGGTGGCCCCCTTCGTGGTGCACTTCACCCACGACGGGGTCTACGTGTCGCCCTTCGGCGAGGCCGCCGGCACCGAGGCCCTCGCCCAGACCATTCGACAGTGGCACGAAGGCGGCGTCACGAAGGGCAAGCGGCATATGATCGGCCCCGTCTCGGCCAAGCTCCTCTCCGAGACCACCGCGACGGCGACCTCCTCGTACTTCGTGGTCGAAGCCGCGGACGCGCCCGGGATCGTGGCGTCGGGCGGCTACGAGGACCAGTGGCGCAAGGTGGACGGTCGCTGGCTCATCGCGCGCCGCGTGCAAACTGTCGATCCCTCGTTCAAGTTCTGACCCCGACCCACAGGAGCGCTGAGCATGAACGAGGTGGTGAGCTTTCCCTGACCGAGATGACCCGAGCACGACCATGTCGCACCCGAACGAACCCAACGCCCGGCGGATCCGCCAGATCGTCACGGCCCACTCTCAGCGCGAGGGCGCGGGCTTCATCGTCCGTCGTCCGCTCCCCACCGCCGGCCTCGAGCTGCTCGATCCCTTCCTGCTCATCGATGAGATGGGTCCCGTCGAGCACGCGCCGGGCAAGGCCATCGGCGCCCCCGACCACCCGCATCGCGGCTTCGAGACGGTCAGCTACATCCTGGCCGGCGAGTCCGAGCACGAGGACTCGGCCGGCCACGCTGGCCGGATCGGACCGGGCGACGTGCAGTGGATGACCGCCGGCGCCGGCATCATCCACTCGGAGATGCCCTCACGACGGTTTCAGGAGACGGGGGGCACGCTGCACGGGTTTCAGATCTGGGTGAACCTGCCCGCGCGGGACAAGATGATGGCGCCGCGCTATCAGGAAGTCCCCAGCGCGAAGATACCGGAGGCCGCGACCCAGGACGGACTGGCAACCGTTCGCGTCATCGCCGGTACGGCGCTCGGCGTCTCGGCAGTCATCGACACCCGCACCCCGATCATCTACCACCACTGGGAGCTGGCCCCGGGCGCCCGAGTGAGCCAGCCCCTGCCGCCTGACCACAACGTGGGCGTGTACGTCTTCGATGGCGAGCTCGCGCTCGGACCGGATCGCCGGGTCGTGCAGGCTGGACAGCTCGCGGTGCTGGGTCAAGGCGATGCATTGCACATGCGCACCGAGGACGCGACCGCATCACTGCTCGTGCTGGGCGGGGTCCCCCTCCGAGAAACAGTCGCGCGCCACGGGCCCTTCGTCATGAACACCAAGGACGAGCTCGCGACGGCCTTCGAGGACTACCGGGCCGGCAGATTGGGACGGATTCACCGTGGCGACGACCCTCAGTGAGGGTCGCCGCGCTTCCATCGTCGGGCCTGCGAGCTGCTGACTCGACCTCGCCGCCTGCAGCTCCGCGGCGCTCCTGCTGCCCGCCGTACTCCTCAATCCCGGCTGTTTCCCACTTCATTTCACCTCACGAACCGGCGTTGGTTTCGACTCGGCCCTCGCCCCTCTTTTGTCGGTTCCAACGCCGAGCTGGGGGAGACGTCGTCCGTCGCGGCTTCTTCCGCGTCGTCACCGACCGGCGAAGGACCGCCGACGGTGCAGTCCCAGACCAAGCAACAACAACCCCATAGCGAGACCCCTGGAGCTCTGGCCATTCGCTGTACAACCGCATCCATTCGAAGTGTTTCCCATTGCGGCCGTGGTCTCGGCGCCTGAGCTGGCCTCGCCGACACCACCTGAGGTCCCCGTGAGAGGCTCCGTGCCGCCCGTGGTTTCACCGGTGCTCTCGCCACCGCCGCCAGGGTCCGCGCCACCGGTTGTGTCCCCCACGAGACCGGTGCTCGATCCAGAACCGCCGCTCGTGGAGCTCTCGCCACCGGTCGACTCGGAGCCCCCTCCGGTGGAGCCCGGGTCTCCACCCGTCGAGCCCGATTCGAACTCGACACCCGGAATGACGATCTCGGTCTCGGGCAGCGCGATCTCAAGGTTCAACGTGAGAGGAAAGTCGAACTCGAACTCCGGGTCGAATTCATCCACGTACGGTGTCTCCAGATCGATCGAAGGGCGGGCCACACCGTCTGCCCGAGTGATGCTCAGGGTGCTCCGATGGGTCGCGTAGATCGACACGGTGCCGTCTGGGCCGGGGTTGTCGAGCGGCAGGTCGAGAAGTTGTTGATAGTCGTCGAACACCGCAACCGGCTCGCCCCCGGGCTCAAGCGCAACCTCGATGACGTCACCGGTCCACGTTCCATCCACGGCGAGAGAGTAGGAAAACCGCATAAGGCCCGTTGCCGGAGACCCGCCTTCGACGTCGAAGGGCACGGTGACGTAGCTCCCGGAGGACGACACATCGACCTCCGTCGGCGTCTCGGGCGTATTCGGCAGGAACACCCCCCCGATCGTCCGCGTCCAGTCCCGGCTGAAGTCGACCACGCCGCCCTCGAACTGGTTCCAAGTCGTCGGCGCGTTTCCTGCGTCGCTGAACCGATACCCCGCGCCCCACTCCCCCTCGATCATGACAACTCGCTCTCCGGCCGCGTCATCGCCAACAAAGCCGTCCAACGTTAAGGTTTGCTCGCTCCAGTCGTAGTGCGCCCAGCCAAACAAGGACAAGTCGACCGCCAGCGCCGCTTCGACGTCGACCCGGGCTTGCAACGCTGCGCCCACCGGCTCGTAGTCGGATGTGAGTGACACCTGCCCCAACACGACGGGCGCATCCAAAGCTGGCGCGAACAGGATCTCGACCGGTTCGTCGGCACGGGCAATTGCGGGAGCGACAGAGGCGACCGCCACGAGGGCGAGGGTGGTGAGGCAAAGCGAACGCGGCATGGATTCTGGAGACGATCTGAGGCGGTCCGGATTCACGGGATTCACGACCCTCACCGATCACCGAACGTGATGTTGGTCGGCGCGACTTTTTTTGGATCGTTGCAACATTTCACCGTCCATGGACACGCGCGCCCGCGCCGGTGTCGAGCCCCGGCGGACGCAAGGGCACGAGCGGTTGCATCGGCCGTGGATCCAAAACCTCGCAAACAGTTCCCGACGCCACGTCCTCGGAGGTGGCGGTTTCGCCAGGATCATTGGCGACCTCGCGGCTGGGCGCGATGGATCCGTGCATGTAGACCGATCGGCGATGTTCGTCGTGACTCGAGACCTTGCAAGGATCGCCTTGGCGTCGCTGCTCCTCACCGTCGCATGTGATTCGGAGCCTTCAGCGGTCGCGGAGGACCCCAACGCCGATGCCCTCGCGGCGCTCGAGCGGCTGGAAGCTGCGCGCACGGACCGTTTGGTCGCACGACCCGAGGCGCGGGCGTGGCAGCGCCGAGCACTCTACTTTGCGCTCGTCGACCGCTTCGCCAACGGCCGACCCGACCTCGACGACGCCCACGGCGAAGCCAGCTGCAACAACCCCAACGACCCAGCCGCCTACCAGGGCGGCGACCTCCCTGGCCTGCGGGCGCACCTGGACTACATCGACGACCTCGGCGCGGATGCGCTGTGGGTGACGCCCCTGTATCGGGGCGTCGAGCAGCGCCAAGGCTCCAACTGCGGCTTCCCTGGATACTGGGCGGACTTCGCCGAGCCCTACGTGCTCGCCCTGGATCCTCGCTTCGGCAGCGCCGAGGACTTCGACGGTCTGCTCGCCGACGCACACGGTCGCGGCCTTCGCGTCATGTTGGACATGGTCATCAACCACGCCGGCTACGACGCCACGCTCGTCGAGCAGCATCCGACATGGTTTGCCGACGCGGCCTTTTGCCAGTCGGGAGACCCGGACATCGACTGCGCGCTTGCGGGCCTCCCCGACTTCATCCTCGCCGACCCCGGTGCTCGGGACTATGTCACCGACCTGCACCTGCAGTGGGTCGAACGCTTCGACATCGACGCGATTCGGATGGACACGGTCAAACACGTCCGTCCGGAGGTCTTCGCCGAGTGGCTCGGCGCGATGCACGATGTCCGCAGCGACCTGTTCACGGTCGGAGAGCTCCTCGACGAGCACAGCTACGACCGCTTCGACCCGTACCTTGACGCGGGGTTCGACGGGCTGTTCAACTTTCCGCTGCGTCGCGGATTGATCGAGACGTTCGCGCTGGGTCAGTCGACCAACGCGGTCGCCGGGCGCATGCAACATACCCTCGAGCGCTTCGGGCCCGAGGGGACGGCGAGCATGGTCAACCTCTTGGACGACCACGACGTGCCGCGCTTCCTCTCGGAGATCCCCGGCGACGTGCCGCCAGCCGAGGCTCAGGCGCGCTACGGCCTGGCCTTGACGGCGTTGCTGACGATGCCCGGCGTTCCGCAGATCTACTACGGCAACGAGCTGGGCATGTACGGGGGCGGAGATCCAGACAACCGTCGCTTCATGCCCGGCTGGGCGTTCAGCGAAGCAGGCCGGGCACAGCCCCACCCCGGATTCCTGCCCAACCCCGGCAACGTTCACGACCACGTCGTCCGCCTGCTGTCGGTGCGCAAGCAGTTCCGCGCGCTGCAAGACGGCAGCTATCACGAGCTGTGGCGCCAAGGCGCTCCGCAGAACAACAACGTGTGGAGCTTCCTGCGGGAGCCGGCCGATGGCGGTCCCGCGGTCGTCGTCGGCTTCAACAACGGCGGTCTACCCACCGACGGGCCGGTCCCCCTGCACGTCGGCCCTTGGTTCGACGACGGCGACGAGCTCGTGGACATGCTCGGGGGCGGAGCCTCGTACGTCGTCCAGGGCGACACGCTGTGGCTGGAGATCGCAGCGCGGAGCTCGGTGGTCCTGGTTCCCGCCGATGCCTCCGCCCCCGGCCCGTCGACGCGCCTCACCTTCGAGGTGGACGCGGACACGCAGTGGGGACAGAGCGTGTACCTGACCGGAAGCAGCGCGACTCTGGGTGCGTGGGTGCTCGGCGACGCGGTCTCGATGGCGCCCGATCAGTGCGAAGGCACGCGCTGCCGCTGGAGAGCCGTGGTCGATGTCCCCCTGGGCTCCGACCACGCGTACAAGTTCGTCAAGATCGACGGCGAGCTCGACGTGGTGTGGGAGGGTGGCTTCAACCGCACGATCGTCGCGACCGAGGACGTCGACCTCGGGCCGGTCGACTTCCGGCAGTGATTCCGCGCCGTCGCGCAGCCGGCTATGCTCTCCTGCGATGGAGGCGCGGGTGCAGCAGCGGGTCCTGAGCGTGGTCGCCCCCGACGCGCAGGAGATCATCGTCGAGGACGTGACGGTGCTGATGCCCATCGAATCCACGATCGCCACCATCGACGTCGACGGCCGGGGCCATACCGTCGATCGGTCGTGCTTCATCGTGGCGCCCTCGGGTGCACGTCTGCGCGCGACGGCATCCTCTGCGGTGGCATCGGTCGCCGTGCTGACGTTCTCGCCCGAGGCCCGAACGCGGATGGTCGCGACGCACCGCGAGGTCGGCGTGGACCCGCTCCTTGTAGAGACGTGGTTCGCAGCCGCCGCACTGCTCCCGCGCACGGTTTGGATCCACGAGCTGGTGCACCGCTACCTCTTCGAACGACGCGTGATCGAGGCCCACGAAAGCGAGGCGTCTCGGTTCCTGGAGACGGAGATCCTCAAGGAGGTCTACTTTCTGTTCCGCGACCGAGACGAGGGGGCCGGTCGAGCCTCGATCCAGCACGGGCACGGGAGAGCGGTCGCCCGGGTGCTCGAGTACATGCACGCCCATCTCACGGACTGGCGATCGATCGAAGCCCTCGCCAAGCTCGCTGGAACCAGCCAACGCTCGCTCACGCGGGCCTTTCGAAAGGAGCTCGGCACCACCCCCGCCGCGTACTGGCGAGACCGCAAGCTCGATGCTGCCCTGGACCTGCTGCGCGGCGGCGTCTACAGCGTGGCCGAGGTCGCCGAGCGGATCGGCTATGACAACCCCAGCGCCTTTGGCGACGCGTTCCGCCGCCGATTTGGTCGCTCACCATCGGCGTTCAAGCCCCATGGACCCGTCCGCGGCGCCCCGTAGCGCGCGGGCGTATCGGGCACCTCGGACAACCGGGTCTGCCTCCACCCTGCGATGTCGGGCACCACGACGTCCTCACCGAGATGAAGCTCGGGCTCGTCGAGGATGAACCAGCCACCCGGCCCAGCTCGGCCGCGGTCGAAGAACACGACGAGGTCCGCGCCCAGCCACGAGCTCGCTCGCGCGTGGCGACTCGCCGAACGTGGCTGGCTGCCCGTCCGCGACATCCACGACCGTCGCGCCGCCAGCGCCCGAAGTTGCGTCTGCGTCCTGACGCACCAGCCCCGGCCGCAACCCGGAGCCGATTCGTCCGTCGTTCACCATGTGAACCGACCCGCGTTCTCCTTCGGATCCTCGGGCCGCTGGCTCACTTCGGCGCATGCGCACGAGGTGTTCGTCAGCGACGATCAGGACGAGCAGGCCTCCGTGGTGGCCCCCCTCGATGCCGCGGTCGTCATGATCCGCAACTTGGCCTCGTTGGTGCTCGCCCTCGACGCACGGGGGACGCTCTACGGGCTCGATCCTGCCTCTGGCGCTCGCCAGTGGACGTGCCGATCGGGCGCGGGGCGAACTGGCTGGCCGTGCACGCGTCGGGGCGGTGGGTCGTGGCGCACCCGGGCGGTCTCGTGTGGGGAAGCGGCGGTGCGATCGGTGGTGAGACGGAGCTTCCCGGAGCGGCGTTCGCCATCTTCGGACCGGATGGCAACACGGTCGGGGTGGCCACGAGCTCCGGCGAGTTCACCACCGTTGCGCTCGGCCAGGCCCCCGGTCCGCGGGTGGCCCTGGGTTTCGATGGCACGGGCATCGCACACAGCCGGCTCGGCTGGTGGCTGGTTTCGACCTCCCGCGGCATCTTCCGCATCCCCGTCGACGGCGGCGAGCCCTTGTTGTTCCTGAAGTGGGGCGCGGAGAATCCGCCCGAGCGCGTCGCCTGCTCCGCCAACGGGCGACTGTGTGCTTTCGCCTCGGGCCCCAACGCCGTTGCCGTGTTCGGCGTCGAGTACGACGTGAACTGCGGCGCGATCGTCTATCACGGTCGCGAGGTCGGTGACATCGAGTTCGGTCCCGGTGCGTCGCTGGGCGTCGGCATCGGTCTCGGCGATGGCAACAAGTTCGACCTCCTCGATGGCGGGGTCTATCGCACCGATCCCCCGCAGGGTCGCATGCGGAACCGGTGGATCGTGCAGCCTGGGGTCGACTCCGCCGAGGTCACCAAGATCTTCGGCGAACCCGGAGGCTCCGCGCCTCCAACGCCCGAGCGCGGCCCGGGGCTTGAGGCCATCGGGACGTTCGTCGAGAAGGTCCTCCTCGAACCGATGAAGACGGTCCGCGTGCTGTCCCTCATCGGGTTCGTCCTGTGTGCCGCCGTGCTCGGCATCCTGCTCTCGGTCATCGTCAGCGGAGCCGAGGGCTCCGACGATGTCGGTGTTCCCTTGGCCATCGTCGGCTTCCTGACGACGGTGCTCGGCATCAGCATGGCCGTGCGGCGACGGAAGGTTCAGGACATTCGCCGGCTCGGCGAGGGCCTGCGCCACGGGGATCGCAGCGTCGTCCGAACCGTCGCCCCGGTGAACTTCATCGGCGAGGGTCCAGGTCTCGAGTTCGAGCTTCACGGATCGCGACGTCGCTACGCCGTCCCGCTCGACGAGGACTCCCGGGCCGTGGTGGCCGACTGGCTCGCCGCCGCCTGCTAGCACAGGCCGTGCCGCAACCCGGTGGTTAAGTCGGAGTCGGAGAGGCTCCAGTCTGGGAGGCTCCAGTCTGGAAGTAGTGTTTTCTGCAACAGCTGCGGGCCATGGTCGACCTCGACTGTCCAATGTCGGCCCCTCGAAACCTCTATCCCGAGGAGGCTCCAGTCTGGAAGTAGTGTTTTCTGCAACAGCTGCGGGCCATGGTCGACCTCGACTGTCCAATGTCGGCCCCTCGATTGAGGCTCCAGTCTGGAAGTAGTGTTTTCTGAGGCTCCAGTGAGGCTCCAGTCTGGAAGTAGTGTTTTCTGCAACAGCTGCGGGCCATGGTCGACCTCGACTGTCCAATGTCGGCCCCTCGAAACCTCTATCCCGACACCACGGTGTACATCACCATCCGCGCGATACACCGGAGCTACCGCCTCGTTCCTAAGAAGCGCGTCTGCCGCGTCATCGAGTACGCCTTCGCGGTCGTGTCCTCGAGGTACAGGGAGAAGTGGGGCATGAAGTTTCACGAGTTCGAATTCCTCTCCACCCACTACCACCTTCTGGTCCGCGACCCCCACGGCCGCGTCTGCGACTTCCTCCAGGACTTCAACTCGATCGTAGCGCGCGAGCTCAATGCTATTCGCGGCGCGGGCGGCAAGTTCTTCGACGGTGAGCCCGGCATACAGACCGTCCTTGGCGACGAAAAGGTTCTTGAGCACTGCGTCTACACGCTCGCCAACGCCGTCGCTGCGGGCATCGTCACCAAGACAGCCCATTGGAAGGGCTTCAACTCCCTGCGCATGTCCTACGGTAAGAAGTACCCCGTCAAGAAGCCTCCTATCGGCCTGTGGTCCAAGAAGCAGAGCCACAAAAACCGGCGAAGCTCCCAGCGCTCCGGTCGCGCCGCCTTCGCCCGCCTGTCGAAACTCCCCAATGAAGCCGTCCTCATGCTCGACCGGCCTGGGATTCACCCGCATCTCTGCAACGAAGAACTCCGCGCGAAGATCCGCGAAAACCTCAAGACTCGCGAGGCCGAGATTGCGGCCAAACGCAACGGCAAGCCAGTCCTGGGAATGAAGGCCGCCCGACAGATCGATTGGCGGACCGTGCCGGTGGAGGGTGAGGAGCTGTTCGGTCGCCAGCCCACGTTTTCGACCGAAACGCACAAGCAGCGTAGCGCGATGAAGCGGTTGCGTCGGAAGTTCCTTCGGGACTACCGACTGGCGCTCGCGCGGTGGAATGCTGGCGAGCGGGACGTCGTGTTCCCGGCGGGGACGGTGCGCATGCGGCTGCGCCACCTGGTTCCGACGGAAGAGATCCCGCTGGACCGGCTCCTGGCCGCTTAGCTCAGCGGGGACAACCTGGAGTTGCAGGAGGCGAGCCTTGGCTCGTCCATTCGTGTTGGTTCTTCAGCTGGGGAGACGCGTTGACCCTGGCCGTCAGGTACATGGATGTACGTCCTCCAGGGCCACGAGCGTCGAGTGCGCGCAGGGGCTCGAACTTCCGAACGTGGTCGGGCTTGGGTTCGCGAACTCGGTCTGGGAAAGTGCCACCACACAACTTCCAGACTGGTCTATTGCCTTCGCCACCACACAACTTCCAGACTGGTCTATTCGCAAGCGTGAGCCGAACCCGTCAGCCGGGCGCGCAGCATCCGCCGCCGCTGTCGGGCACGCACACCGACCCGAGCACCTCGTCGATGGTCTCTGCGGGATCGGGGACGTCCCCCCCGCCGTGCGGGTACATGAAGACGAAGCCGACCGCGGTGCCGCCGTACTCCCGCAGCCGCATGTCGACAACCGCCCGTCCGGCGGACTCGCCGAAGGAGACGTCGAACGCGAGCTGGGTGATGCGCCAGTCCCCCGCGATGGACTGCGAGACCGCCGGGTTGGAGCCTCCAACGGCTTGGGCGACGCCAGGTCCGCTGTTGACGAACGAGGCCTCGAGCTCGGCGATGGGCCGCTCGAAGACGTAGGCACGGGCCCACAGCGCGAGCCAGCTGCCGCTGATGGGCCAGGTATCGTTGCCCATATGCGCGCCGCAGCGATCGAAGGCCAGCAGCATGTTGGCCGCCCCCGAGTACTGGGCGGTCCACGGCCCCTGACCGCTCTGCGCGAGCGCCAGACCGTCTTCGTCCACCAAGACGGTGGATGTGAACGCGTCCTGGACCAGCGCAGGGACCGCGAAGCGAATGCCCGAGGGGAACAGCTCGACGGTCGTTCCGTCCGCATCCAGCACGCCCGTCGGCTTCGTCACACCGTCGAAGTCGCACGCCAGCGCCACCGTGCCGCTCGAGCCGGATGAGTCCCACGAGCCCGAGGTCCCCCACGACCCAGAAGAGCCCCACGACCCAGAAGAGATGTCTCCGGTCGGCGACTCGCCCTGGGTCGAGGGATCGATCCCGCCCGAGGTCTGAACCGACGACCCGCCACTCGACGCTGCAGTGCCCTCGGCGAGCCCCGTCCCCCCACCGCTTGAGCTCGCGCCCCCCTCCGTCGCGACGGCCACAGCCGGGCCACAGGCCGACAGAGCCACGAGCACCGCGACCGAACGAGACACAGGTGCGCAGAGCATGACCACCAAGATACCAACGCCGCATCGGGCACGCCCGTCCCACGTCCGAGCTTCGGCCGCTTGAGCAACGGCAGACTTACCGTGGCGGCGCGACGCTGGCGTCTCCCCCCGCGGCCGGGCCGAGCTTGGGCGTCCCGGGTCGCGCGACAAAGAACCCCTCGGGTTCCACGTCCACGAGGGCCGGCGTGTCGGTGTTGTCCGTGCCCCGCGGCAAGCGACGTTGCACGCGAGGACCGGCTCAGCGAGAGACTTGCAGCTGGTACGCCGCGCAGCTGCTGCCTGGTGTCGTTCGGTACACGCGGATGTAGACCAGGTTGGGCCACGGAACCAGCGCATCCATCGGCTCGGTACAGCAGCCAGGGTCATCGTCGACAAAGCTGAAGTCGGTCAGCCCCTCGGCGAGCCCTTCAGGGGCGCCCGCATTGCCGCACTGCATTCCACCAGCGCCGCACTGGTCGGTCAACACATCGAACACGAACTGCTCTTGCGTGTTGATCGCAAACCCTATCGTCGGTGTGCCCTCGCCGGGTCGCAGCTCGGTGGGGAAGCTGACCTGGTACCAGTCGTAGTTGTTTTCGACGGGTACGTTTCCGACCACGCCCATCTTCATCCCGCCGACGGTGATGACACCGAGGTCGAAGGGCAGGTTGCAGTTGCTGCCGACGCCATCGTCCTCGCACTCGCAGCCGGTCTGGGGATCGTTGTCGCAGTTCCAGTCGACGTCGTCGCACTGCTCCATCGCGCCGGGGTTGATCTCGACGTTGTCGTCGTCGCAGTCATCCCCCGCAACGCAGCCCTCGCCGAAGTCGTCGCCGTCGTTGTCGATGCAATCGCCGCCTCCGGGTCCGCCGCCGGTCCCAGACCCCGAACCACCGGTGGTCACGAACCCAGAGTTGCTGTCGGAGTTGCCGTTGCCACCCGAGGTCGGCTGCGTCCCCGAAGTCGCGGTTCCGGCCGACATCGACGATGCCGAGTCGTTCACGCAGCTCTGGCCGAAGGTCTCGCAGTTGCCGCTGTCGACATCAGCACCCCCCGCACACGCAGCCAGCGGTAGCGCGCACGCCACCAACCACCGCAGGGAGTCCATCCAAGCCCGCATCCGAACCAACGATAACGCACCCGGTCCCACCGGCCCAAGCGCGAAGCGAAGTTCTGCCCTACACCAGCACACCCAGCGCGTGTCGGCGCCAGGCCGCGGCGGTCTTCCGGCTCTCTGAGAACGCGCCGCGCTCCACGCGGGTGAGGCCAAAAGGTTCAACCTCGCGCACCAACCCCACCCGCCGCGCCATGGGCCAGCCCTGCATGGATTCGAGTTCTTCGGATGTGATCCCGAAGAGTTGCAGAAACAGGATCGAGCCAAACTGGGTGTCGACCTTGCCAAACGTGGGGTCGGGCACGGTGAGCACCGCCTGCAGTTTCGAGGGGGCGCCCCCCTCCGAGCCAGGCGACAGCGGAGCCCCGAGATCGATCATGTGCCCGGTATCGAGGCCGCCGTGGCCGGACAGCGCGTAGTGCCCGATGCCCTGCAGCATGCGAACCGGCCAGGTCGGGGGCTGGGTTTCGCCCGGCTCTCGTGGCAGCCGAAATGTGATCTCAAACCCAAACCCGGAGACCTTCGGGTCGTCGGAGGACTTTTCGAACAGCTCGGTGAGCCCGTACGTGACGTAGTGCCAGTGCTCCGGGTTCGAGCCTTCCCAGACGCAGATCGCCGGGAGCGGGTTTGGGCTGTCGAGCTCGTAGCCGGTCTGGCTTGCGAACTGGTGCGGCGTTTGCCCGGGGTAGATCGTCAGCCCGACGCGGTCGAGCGCTGCCCACCCAGGGGCCTCGACGGGGTACTGCGTGCTCATCCCTGCGTCCGCTCGAACTCTGCCATGAACTCGACCAGGGCATCGACGCCCGCTTCGGGGAACGCGTTGTAGATGGATGCGCGGCACCCACCCACCGAACGGTGTCCCTTGAGGCCACTGAAGCCAGCCTTCTCCGCGGACACCAAAAACGACTCGGTCTTCGCGTCTCGATCCTCGCCACCGAGCGTCCAGGTCACGTTCATCTGCGAGCGGCTCCCTTCTTTGGCATGCGCGGTGAAGAGGCTGCTCCCGTCCAGTGCGGCGTAGAGCTTGCGTGCTTTGGCTGCGTTGACTTTGCCGACGGCCTCAACCCCACCGGCTCGCTGGACCCATCGCAGCACGTTGCGCAGCACGAGGATGCCAAACGTGTTGGGCGTGTTGAACAAGCTGTTGGTGTCGACGTGGGTTTGATAACGAAGCATCGTCGGCACGTAGCCCGGTGCCTTACGGGCGAGCAGGTCTTTGCGTGCAAAGACCAACGTGACCCCCGAGGGGCCGAGGTTCTTCTGCGCGCCTGCGTATCCCAGCGCGATCTTCTCCATCGCCATCGGACGGCTGCCGATGTTGCTGCTGAGGTCGACGATCAACGGAACGTCCCCGCTGTCGGGCAGCTCGGCGAACTCGGTGCCGTAGATCGTGTTGTTGGAGGTGACGTGCAGGTAGCTGGACCCCGCAAAGTCAGCCCACGTGTCCTGGGCCGGGATGTGGTCGTAGGTCGTGGCCTTGCTCGAGGCCACGACGAGCGTCTCCCCCAGCCCCTTGCTCTCCTTGATCGCCTTGTCTGACCACGCACCGGTGTCTACATAGGCGGCCGGCTTGCCCTGGATGTGGAAGTTCATGGGGAGCATCGCGAACTGCAGGCTCGCGCCGCCCTGAAGCAACAGGACCTCGAAGTCATCGGGCACGCCGAGCACGGCGTGTACCAGCGCGATGGCCTCGTTGTGGATCGTGTCAAACGTGTCGCTGCGGTGCGAGATTTCGAGGATGGAGAGCTTGGACTCGAGCGAGTCGTCACCGGGAACATTGAGCTGCCGGACGGCGTCCGCGGTCTCTTCGAACACCGACATGGGCAAAATCGCGGGGCCAGCAGAGAAGTTGTAGGGGCGGGCGACGGACATCGGGCGGACTGTATCGCGGCCCGTTCGAGCCTGCGCGCTCGACCACGCCTCCTCGGCTCGAAGCCGCTGCTGCGCGCGTCCATCGCGCAGACGTTCCTTCGGAGAACCCGCAGGTGATCCAGTCCCGCCCGGCTCGACGTACAGATATCGCGCCCGTAACCGGCCTGCGTCCCCAGGGATACACAGTGTTCCGCCCAAGAGGCCGCCTCGGCGCTCGTAACACCATCTCGGTGGCACGCGTCTTCCCCGTGCCGCACCCTTCTCCAAAGGACGACGACCATGACCGACCGCCCCGCCCCGTCCCTCGCCCAATCGATCGCCCGCCGCGACTTCATCCGCAAAGCCGCCTCAGGCACCGTGATCGCTGCAATGGGCGGAGGCCTCTACGCGCTGAGCGACCACCTCACCAACGAGGCCAAGGCGCAGTCGCGAGCGGACGGTCGGGCCCGGATACCGCCCGGTCAGCGGGTCATCTCGGCCCTCAAGCCCATGGGCGGCCAGGCCGGCGACCCCGCGCGCAGCAACGTCAAGATCAAGGTCCACGGCGAGGTCGAGCATCCGTACGAGCTGGACTTCCGCGAGCTGCTCGGGATGAACGCGGTCGAGACCAAGGCCGATGTGCACTGCGTGACCGGCTGGACGATGCTCGACGCCCGCTGGAAGGGCGTGCGCATCAAAGACCTCGCCGAGAAGGCCGGGCTCAAAGACTCCGCGCGTCACGTCATCTTCGAATCCGCCCACGGATACACGGCCAACGTCCGGCTCGACGAGGGCATGGCGGACAACGTGATGCTGGTGTGGGAGCACGATGGCGGACCCCTGCGTCGCCCGCATGGCGCTCCCGTTCGCGCGCTGGTCCCGGATCTCTACTTCTGGAAGAGCTCCAAGTGGCTGACCGGCGTTCGTTTCACCCGGCGCGACGAGCCGGGCTACTGGGAGACCCGCGGCTACAGCAACCACGCCGACCCGTGGAAAGAAGAGCGCTATGCCTGAGGGCGAGACCCCGAAGGCACCGCCCAGCGTCGAGCGAAAGAAACGGTTCAAGTGGAGGCCCTGGCTTCGGGCGCTTCACCGCGACTTCGGCTACCTCGCCGTCGGGCTCACGTTCGTCTATGCGCTCAGCGGCATCGCGGTCAACCACATCGCCGACTGGGACCCCAACTTCACCAACTTCGAGCGTGCGTTCGTCGTCGAGACCCCACTGCCCGACGACGAACAAGAGGCGGCCGCGATCGTGATGTCCTCAGCAGGCATCCAGGAGACCCCGCTGGATGTCTACAGTCCGGCCGAGGGAGAGCTGGAGATCACACTCGAGAACAGCACGTTGTTCGTGGCAACGAACACGGGCAAGGTCTACGAGGAGGGACAGGAGGAGCGCTTCGCCCTGCGGGCCGCCAACTGGCTGCACCTCAACCGCGGCAAGAAGGCGTGGACCTACTTCGCGGACGGGTATGCCGGCGCCCTGCTGCTGCTCGCGGTCTCCGGCATGTTCATGATCCCGGGCCGCAAAGGCCTCATGGGTCGCGGCGCCGTCCTGGTCATTGTCGGCATCGCGATCCCGCTGGGCTACCTCGCCTACGTCGGCGGCGGCCCTTAGGGTCCTGGTCCCAGAGTCACAAACCTCGCAGCCCGCCGGCCCGCGCTCGCCGAATCGCGCGGTCCTTGGCAGCGACAGGGCCCTTCGCTGCAAGACGTCGAAGAGTCGGGACTCCCTGGCTCCATCCAGCTTGGAAGCTCGACATGATCCGCAACGCCTGCCTTTTCCTCGGTCTCGCCCTCGCCCTCCCCGTCTCCGCCTGTGGCGACGACGGCACCTCTGCGGATACCGGCGCATCCGTGACCGCCACGACGACCACCTCCGCAACCGACGCCTCCGGAGGCACCGACTCCGCGGGCTCCACCGCCGCCGGCAGCACAAGCGCAATCGAGACCACCAGCGCCACCGCATCGGACGCTGACTCCAACTCCTCCAGCGAGTCCGCCTCCGAGTCCAACACCACGACGACCGGAGGCTCCGACACCTCGACCAACGGTGCCGACACCACGACCAGTGGAGGCAACGCCGACGCCTGCGAAGCGGAGAAAGACGACGACGAGTGCTCGACGTGTCTCAAGACCACCTGCTGCGATCAGCTTCAAGACTGCCGCAACGAGACCGACTGCGACTGCGTCGTGTCCTGTCTGGACGAGATGGGCATGGGCATCGACGGGCTCGACGCTTGCCAGGTGCAGTGCGATGCGAAGTTCTTGCCGCCAGAAGCCATCCAGCTGCAGGTGTGCCAAACAATGAACTGCCAGGTCTGCGCCGAGTAGTTCGGCGTTGATTCGCCCCCTTTGCGTCGAGTGCAGTAGGGTTCCGCCAGCATGGAGACCCGTCTGCGTCACGGCACTGTGATTCACGCCTCGGGCGGCCGCGTACGACGAGCCGTCGATCGGTACGGTCACGAGGTTTGGAGCGCGCGGTGGAACGGCGAGTCGCTGCATGCCCTCACGCTCGTTCGGCCGGACCGGTCACAGTTGGCGCTCCATGCAGAGGCCACATCCCACCCGCTGTTTCATCGGGCCCACGAGCTCCGCGTGCGTGAGCTCGTCGTCGCACGCTGCGGGCAGACCGACTGGACCCAGCCAACCCACATCCCTCCGGTCGACGTGCCCGGGTCGCTGCCTTCGGGCGCGGGTTCGGCCCTGCTCAACTGGTTGGCGGGCTCCGCCCTGCGCGCGGGCACCCCTTCGCTGCGCTACCGTGGCCCCTACCCCACCGCGACGCTGTTCGACGCCCTGACGCACAGCTTTCGGGTCGAGGACCCACCGAGCGCCCTGCAGCGCTTCACCCTCGACGTCGAGTCTCGGGCGATTCGAGGCTCCATGGTCGAGGTTGACGTCCCGTTTCATCCGGCGCCCTTCGAGTGGCATTGGCCGACCGCTGCCGTCTGTGTGCAGCTGCGCGACGGCCTTGAGCGGGTCTACATCGACGGGCGAAGCTACGCCCTGCACCAACACGGACCCCGGAGGCTTCGGACCGAGGGCGAGCGGCGGGTCGCCTACGTCGATCTCGGCGGTATCCGCTGGCACGACGTCCTGAGCTTCGAGGCCGACGGCACCCCTGTGGGCGAGCCTGCGCCGGTCCCCGCGGCCCCGCCCCGACTGATCGGACAAGCCCTGCCCGAGGAGATCGTCAACCTGCTGGGCGCGGTGCTCGAGCAGCGCGCCCCTCGCATGTTGGGCCCCACCGTCGCTCATGTCCTCACCGGTCACCTTCTGCGGTGGGGGGATACCGGGGACGAACTCGCGCGCGCAGTCGATGGGGCGATCGAGCTGCACAGCGCGTTTGGGGAGCGTCTGCCCGAGATGGATCCCCAGGCCATGCTCGGGGCCTTCGTGCTCGCGCTCGAGCCGGTTGTCACCAGGCTTGCCCAGCACAATCTCTCCCAGCAACACGAGCCTGACCTCGACGGCCTCGCCGACCTCGACGACCTCGGCGACCTCGACGACCTCGACGGCTGAGGTCTTCGAGCCCGGTGTGCTTGCGGCCCGCAACGGTTCGTTCCGCCGCGCGGGTCGATTTCCGCGCTAGCCTTGGGACATGGACCGCCGTGAGATGCTCGGAATTGGCGCCGCCGGACTGGTGACGCTTTGGCTTCCCGCATGCAGCGGCAAGACAGCGGCGCCGGCCGAACAGGACCCAGGGCCAACCTCGGCCGTCACGGCGAAGATTCACGCCCGCGGGACGACCGACGGCGACGGCGCGACGCTGGCTCGCATCTTCCCCTCGCCCCAGCTGCGCGACTTCGACCCCTTCGTCCTGCTCGACGACTTCGACGTCCGCGCACCGGCCGGATTTCCCACCCATCCCCATCGCGGATTCGAAGCTTTCACGTACATGATCGAAGGCGCGTTCGAGCATCGCGACACGATGGGCAACGTCTCGACGATCACCGCAGGTGGAACCCAGCGGTTCAACTCCGGACGCGGCGCCAAACACTCCGAGATGCCCGCCAGCGCGGGCAGCAACCGCGGCCTACAGCTGTGGGTCAACCTGCCGCGCAAGCTCAAGCAAATGGAGCCCGAGTACACCGCACTGCAAGGCGACGCCCTGCCGCGGCTCGATGCTCCGGCCGAACGCACGCGGATCATCTCCGGTGGCGATTCACCGGTTGCGCTGCACACCGAGGTCGACTACCGAGACGTCACCCTGCTGGCCGATCGTTGGACGACCACCATCCCGGCCGGACGCAACACGCTGCTGTATGCCATCGAGGGCACGCTGACGGTGGGCGCGCACACGGCTCGGCGCGGTGAGGCGCTGCTGCTTGAGGCGGGCTCGCTGGTCGTGGGTGGAGCCCGCGGAAGCCGGTTCGCGTTCCTGAGCGGTCGACCGCACGGCGAGCCCATTGTGCACAGAGGCCCGTTCGTCGACTAACCGCGCGCGTACATGTCCCTTCGATGCCGCGGGATTTGCCCGGCGGCGTGCCCCATCCCAGACTCTGTGCAGCCCGCGGGAGGCCGGTTGCCATGGAGTGTTTTGTGTTCAACGCCGTCATCGAGACCACCCAGGTTGCAGTCCGAGATCCGGGGTTTGGCACCCCAATCGAGCTCGGCGAGATCGCCACGATTCGCGGTTTATTGTCCGCCGACGAGGCCGAGCTGCGCCTCGGAGAGCTGTTCACGCGCTTCATGGAAGAGGTTCGTGACGAAAACGCCCGCGGCGAGCTCAAGGAGGCGCATCAGTGGGTACTGCAGGGGTCGACGCAGCTGCACAACAACCTGGCGCTCTCCCTGCGAATCTTCCGCGAGTTCCTTCCGCAAGCGTTCTTGCTGACGCTGCTCGGGCCCAACGATCCCTCCGAAGCGCCGCGTTACCGACTCAACAGCCTCGACGAGCTCCGCGGTCTCAACGGAACCCTCGTGTTTAGCAGCACGGCGCAGGTCTGCGAACCCAAAGCGAAGACCCTCGAACTGTAGCGAGTGTCCTGATACTAGCGAGTGTCCTGATACTAGCGAGACAGCGACTCGCGACCGTGCGGGGCGGTGTGGTCGAGCTCGGGCCCCAGCGGGATGATGCGCGACGGGTTCACCGACTCGTGCGACCCGAAGTAGTGTGTCTTGATGTGCTCGAAGCTGCAGGTCTCGGCGACACCGGGCATCTGATAGATGTCACGGGTATAGGCCCACAGAGCGGGGTACTCGACGAGCCGGCGGATGTTGCACTTGAAATGTGTCACGTAGACCGGATCGAAGCGAAGCAACGTCGGGAACAGGCACACGTCTGCCTCCGTAAACCGATTGCCCACCAGGAAACGCCGCGTGGAGAGGTGCGCCTCCAGGCGATCGAGGGCCGTGAACAACTCGGTCACCGCGCCATCGTAGGCCTCCTGCGTCCGTGCGAACCCCGAGCGATACACGCCGTTGTTCACCTCGTTGTAGAAGGACGCCGCCATCTCATCGATCTCGTCCAAGAGATCGGAAGGCGCCAGCTCCAACGATCGGGTCCACAACCCGCGGAACTCGGTGCTCAGCATCCGGAGGATGTCGCGCGACTCGTTGTTCACCAAGGTCCCGGTCTGTTTGTCCCAGAGCACCGGAACCGTCGCGCGCCCGGTGTAGGAGGGATCGGCTTTGGCGTAGAGCTGATGCAGATAGTCGATACCGTTGACCGAGTCGGCGATCTCCGCCTTGCCCTCGGCGAACACTCAGCCGTTCTCCAGCATCAAGGGGTGGCACACGGAGACCGAGATCGCGTCCTCAAGTCCCAGCAGCGCTCGGGCAATCAGGGTGCGGTGCGCCCACGGGCAGGCATACGACACGTAGAGGTGGTACCGGCCTGCCTCGGGCGTGAACGGGGTTGAACCGTCTGCCTTGACCTGACTGCGAAAGCTCGACGACTTCCGCACAAAGCTGCCGTCATCGTCGGTCGGAAAGTGGTCCTCGGTGCGCCAGGTGCCTTCGAGCAGGTGTCCCATCACGCCCAGGCTGCCACGCATTGGAGGTTCGGCGACCCCCCGCGCGCGGAACCGACTGTTCCGGTGCTCAGGACGGACGACTGCGACGGACGCGAACGTGCCGCGGACGTGCCGCGCGGTGGCGGACAACCCGGAGCCAGCACCCCGAGGACCGAGTTCAGTACGACTCGCAGCGGCTGTTGCTATCGGAGCACTTGATCCGCACGTGAATGTGGACGCGGTGCCCGCTCGCATGGCGAACGACGCCCTTGTTGCTGCCGCGCTTCTCAGGGAACTGGATCGCCCGCTCCAGTTCCGACGCCGATGCGCCAGCGCGTTGCGCAGCTTTGCGCAGCGCCTTTTGACGGCTCGTTTCCAAGAAGATGTACTCGACCTCACTGCTCTCGATGAACGCTTTGACCAGGGCCCACGAAAGATCCCAGTCGATAGCCGACAAGCTGTTGTCGTCCTTGGCCGCGCCTCTGCGGCGAGGCAGGCGGATGTCCGCGTCGCGGCCGGCCTGATGCGAGCTGTGCGGATGCAAACGTCCGCCACCCCTCTTGCTGATGTCGGCGATCGTGATGTCGCCGCGGTACCCGGTCTCGGCCCGAAACGAAGCGATCGCGTCGTGAATGACGGTGACCGTCAGAGACGAGCCATACGACCGTTCGGGATCGCGCAAGGTGTAGTGCTCGCTCTCGGGGAGCTGCACGCCGTTTTGGATGCGGCCCCGGTTGGGCTTGCCGATCGACATGCCGTTGCCGCGGACACTGAGCCGCTGCGGTGTCGTGTCGGAGCCGGGCTCGCCCTCTCCGCCTTCGGCGGGAGCGCGTACCTCGAGCGGGTTGGTGTAGATGGTGAGCTTCTGCCCGACCTTGAACGCGCGAGGGACGGCCTTGTTCCAGTAGCGCAGGTCACTCTCGCGGACGTTGTACGCCTTGGCGATCAGGCCCCAGCGGTCGCGGCTCTTGACCGTGTAGGTGATCTTCTCGCGCGGTGGCGGAACGCGTCGCGCCTTGATACGCAGCACCTGCCCGGCGTAGATCCACTGCTTCGACTGCAGGCGCCTGTTCCAGCGGATCAGCTCCTTTTTGGTGACGCCGTATCGGGCTTCAATGTCTTCGACGCGCTCGCGCGGGACGACCTTGTGCTCGATCCACGGCCGGTCGTCTTCTTCGCCCTCTCCGGCTCCAAACTCGGCCGCCCCCGCGTCGGCCCGCATGGATCCGCGGCTCCAGATGCCCGGCGTGGCACATCCAGTTCCCCACACTGCGGCACAAAGCAGCAAAGCGCGGGGATTCACCGCGGGACTCCTCGGACCATCCGCAACTCAGACGACACGGACGCCGAAATGTTCGCGGTCCGCTCAGTCCGCGTCCGCGACCACATCCTCGACCTCCAGCGCCTCGAGAACCTCGGGGTACACCGCGTCGGCAAAATACTCGCTTCCGGCCATCGTGAAGTGGATCCGGTCGTCGGCGCGAATCGCCTTGTTCTTCTTCTGGGACCCGACCGCGGCGTGGGTGAGCATCGCGCCCTCGTCGTCCGAGACGAACGGAGCGGTGTCGACGTAGGTCGCCGACTCGTGGGCCTCGACCGCGGCTTTCTGCACGCCGCGGATGGTGACGAGCTTCTTCTCGAGGCTGCGCAGACCCATCGTCGGCATACCCAGCCACACAATCTCGCGGCCCGGCGCGGAGACTTCGGCGAGGAAGCTGTCCATCCGTTCCCGGTAACCCGCCTCCCAATCCTCATGCTGCCACGTGACGCGCCGACCGGTCTTCTTGTTCCCCGGGGTGAGATCCTGCCCGTCGTTGCCACCCATCAGTCCGATGACCAGGTCGGGCTCGCGCAGCTCGACCTGGCGCTTGGCTTCGGCGATCCAGTCGAAGAAGTCCGGTCGGGCGAGGCCGGAGGAGGACTTTCCCTTGCGGTAACAGGTGATCTGCGGATGCGCGTCGAGGCGCTTCTCCAGCAGCGCGCCGAACCCAGTCGCGATGAGACTGTCGCCGAGGATCAGGACCTTGTAGGTGGGCAGCTCCGCAGGCTCGTCGTCCGGGGCGGCTTCGGGGGCAGCCTCCGCCGGGTCCGGGGCGGCTTCCGCTTTCGCCAAGCTGGACGCATCGACAGCGGCGTTGACCAAGGTGGGCTCCGGTGCTGGCGCAGCGGCATCGACTTTGGGCTCGGACACCGAAGGCGCAGGAGCCTCGGCCACGGCGGCATCGGACCCCGCAGCGGAAGGGGTCGAACTCTTGTCGCATCCGCTCAAGGCGAGGGCGAGGAGGAGGAGGGGCGTGACCGCAGAGGCTCGGGTCATGGTTTGCAACGCTATCCCGGTTCGAGGGCCTGCCGAAATAACGCAGAAACTCCGCAGCGGTCCACCGGACGCGGCGCGCTTCGCGGTTCCGGCGCGTAGTGCGGTCGGCGGATCTCCGAAGGCGCCGTAAACGCTTGGCATTTTGGTACGCCTCATCCGCGATCGAGGGGTGGCAACAACTCTCGCCATGTGGAAGAATAGATTCAGCGCCCGGGATGCTGGGTGCGCAGCTTCTCTGCAACGCGTTTGGAACACCCCTCATGAGCTCTCGCGAATCTCGTATCTCTCTTCAGCGCTGGCGCCTCGGTCGGCGCGTTGTCCTTGGATCGATCCTCTTGGCAGGCACCGTCGCCACGTCTGGCGCCGTGATGTACCGCATGGCCGCGACGCAGTGCGGCATGCAGCACGAGGTCAACCGCGCGTACACGTATAGCGGGATCGGTGTGGTCATTGAGCGGGAGCAGGGGCACATCGTGGTGTCTCGCGTGATCAAGGGCTCTCCGGCAGACGGCAAGATCCTCCCCGGTGCGCGACTCCTGCGTATCGAAGGCGAGCGGCCGCGTTCCGTCGAGCAATGGGCCGGCGCCATCCGTGGCGAGCCCGGGACCAGCTTCGAGATGGAGCTTGCCTACCCCTGCGGTGGCAAGAAGCGGGTCTTCGTGACTCGCGACATCGTCCGCGTCCGTTACTAAGCCGTTCGCGTTCGCACCCGCGAACCGGACTCCAACGCGAACACGCCACGGGCTTCGGTCTGTGGCGTTTTGCGTGGTTCCCCAGCTGTTTCCAGGTGGTTCCAGCCAGGACCCAGCGGCGGAGCCCTCACCGCGGGACGTCGGGCACGAGCCAGACGTCGTCCACAAACAGCGCTGCGTTCTTGGCGTCGTCACGCAGCTCGAGGACGACCTCCCGACCTGCCCACTGCGCGGGCACGACCCAGCGAACCGGAGCCATCGACAGATGCGTCGGCGGGATCGCAAGCGGCGCCCGGTCCTCACCGGCGACCAGCGCTGCGCTGAGGCGGTCCGTTTTTCCAACCGCACCCAGCAACAGCTCGACCGCCCCACCCTTGGGCAACACGAAGGGTGCGGAGCGTGCGTGCCCCAGCGCGTGGAGATCACCACGGACCCCCGCGCTTGCGTAGTAGTAGCGCCCCCCGACCGGACCGACGGCGGGAAAGCTGGAGTTGATGCTGCGAGTGGCGCGGCGGCCAAACGCCGCCCCCTCGTAGGTGAACCCGTCGGCTCGACCCGACTCGAAGTCGGCGACCACCGAAGCCCGTGGTGGCAACGCTCGCGGCCCAGCGGGCGCAAACTGCAGCTGGTCTGCACGGTACCGCGTCACCATGCCTGCGTCGGACATGTAGCCCGACATCGGCCGCACTCGCTGCGAACCGTGGAGCCGCCGAGCGAGGCTGTACCCGCCCAGCCCGGGCATCATCCACCGTGGCGGGTCCCCTTCGGTCCACACCTGGGCGAAGCGTCCGTCGCGAAGCTCCTCCAAGAGCGCCTTTTGGACCGCGGCGCGATCCGGTGGCAGCACGTCGGTGATGCCCATGCTGCCCACGTGGCCCTCGCTTCCGGCCAGCACCGCCCACCAGGGTCGCGCAAGCGCGAGCACGGGGCCTGGCCCCGCTTCCAGCTCAGCCCGCAGCGCTTCGGCTTGCTGCCGTTTGGCGTCCGTGGGCACCGTCCGCCCCCACGACTGCCAGGCGTAGCTCTGTTTGAGCCCCGCCGCTCCCTGGCTTTGGATCGGTTGATACATCGGCTCGACCACGAGGAAGAAGCCGAGCTGCAGGATCACCAGCGCGCAGGTTGCCTGTCCAAGCCGGCCCGACGTGGGGAGGAGGACGCCCACCGCGATGGAGCCCATCAACACCCCGGGAATGAAGGCGTTGGGTTCGGCCCACTGCGTGGCGTACCCCAACGCCGACACGAGCAAGCCGGTGCCCGCCATGATCCCCCAATATGCAGGCTCGGCAGCATCGGACCACCGCTGCGTCGAGGCCTTCAAACGCGCAGCCAACCCGAGCAGGCTCACCACCAGCGCCAGCAGCACGAAGGGGCCCGCGTGCACGAACATGCCCCAGGTCTTCTTCTCGAATCGCTCGTCGTTGAACGCGTGGCTCTGGTGCAGCTCGTAGATGTAGTGCCAGAGGCGTCCCTCGGTGACCGCGTTGCCCCACAGCACGCCGCCGCCGTCGATGAGCGCGATGCTCAGCGCGTAGGCAGGGAGCTGTCTCGGCGCCACCAGGAGTGCCCCAACCCCGCTGGCGATCACGAACGTGGCCGCGGTCTGTTTGGTCCAAAACGAAAGCGCCATCAATACGCCCGCGACGACCGCCTTCTTGTGGCTCCCCCGAGCATCGCGCAGCAGCACCAGCGCCCACACGCACAGCGCCATCGCCAGCGTGTCCGGCCGCGCAAGGTCGAGCCAGCGAAACGTGAAGACGTACCCGGAGGCGAACAGGGCGACCGCCGCGATTCGGTGCTCCGCAGGCTTGCCCGCCAGCTCAACCGCTCTCCAGATCGCCCAGCCGATCGCGATGCAGGACACGATGCTGACCAGCCGGCCCAGCGCAAAGCCGACCCCAAACACCTTTCCGAGCGACCCCAGCACGACCGCGAACCCGGGCGTATAGAGGAAGGGCACGAAGTCACGGCTCGGTGGCGGGTACAGGGGCTGCCCGTGCGCGAAGCGGTGCGCCTGGTGCAGCACGCCGCCCTCCATCCATTCCAGCTCGAGCGGAAATCCGACGCGCAGCACCATCACCCACAGGACCGCCGTGATGACGACCGCCGAGATGCCGACGAGGACCCGTCTCATCGAGCATCCTCCCCGAACGGCCCCACCACCCTGTCGTCGGGGCGTCGGCAGCAATACACGCTGGGAGGTTGAGGCGCCCCGTGACGGTCTTCAATCTCGGGCAGCTCGATGCACGCCCACGCGTAGGCGCGGCCATACCCTCGCGGCGTGCGTCTCTCGGACGGCGGGCGGGGCCCTCGATACCCGACGTGGCACAACAGGTCTGGGTCTCGACTGCGAATGTACGACCGCGGCGCTTGCAGCTGGTGCCCCGGACGCGCGCCCTTCCCGACGTAGGGACCTGCCTCGGGCATCGTCGCGATCACAGGATCGATCAGTCCATACGCATCGATCGTTGGCAGCTTGGCGCCGTAGGGCACGGCACCGGCCGCACCCACCGTGATCCAGGTGTCGGGGGGAAGGTTGGCGTGCATCCACTGGCCCGCGGCCAGCCCCACCTTGGCGAAGCGATCCATGGCGACCGTGCCTTCCCACTTGCCGTCGATCCACTTGCCTCCCTGGGCGACGTCCAAGGTGTGGCGCGCTCGTGCTTCCCGACCCAGCAGCCCAGCGAGCAACGCCACGACAGCCAGCGCCACCCATCGGACACGACCGCCCAGCTTCGACTTCCCCCACGCGGCGACGTCGGCGAGCAGCCAGCCGACCAAGAGCGCGAGTCCAGCCGTGGCGACCACGTAAAAGCGCGAGTAGGCCATGAAGTCTCCGCCAACCCAGTAGCCATAACCGACAACGGAGGCGATCGGCAGCACGAGGGCGGCGTGCCGAGGACGGAGCGCAAGCACCAGCGGCGCGAGCCACCACAGGTGCACGTTGGCGATCCAGCTCTGGACGTAGGCGACACCGTAGGTGTCCCGCAGGAGCATCCCGTGCGCCTTGATCGGCCACGTGTTCGGCACCCACGAGCCGTAGTAGGCATGCCGCCAGAGGAGGTGGGCGAGCAGCGGGGCGACAAACACACCGGCCGCCCACCCTACGGTGCGCCAGGGCACCTCGCGGAGCGCGACCCGCCGGTCCACGACAAGACGAGCGCCGAGCCATCCGATCCCGAACATCGCGATCGGCAGCAGCGCATCGGGCCGGGTGAGCCCAGCGAGGGCAGCGAGGGCGCCGGCCGAGATCAGCCTCCCCCGCGTCCACGCCAACATCGCACCCAACACCACCGCCGCCGAAAAGCTGGTCTCCAGGCCGCTCCCGCTCCAGACCATCGCCTCGGGCAGCGCGACCAAGAGCATGGCTGGCGCGAGGTGCAGGGGTCGAAGCGGAGCGCTGTGTTCCTCCCGGAGCGCCCGCAGCAGGAGCACGGACACCACCAGCACCGCGGCGGCCGAGCCGACCGTGAGGACCGGCGCGAGCGTTGGGGGCGACACGCCGACCGCAGAGCCCAGGGCGAGCAGCACCACCCATGAAAAGTTTGTGTAGCCCTCGACCCGCTCCGCCGGATCCACCACGTTGAACACGGGCATCCCATACTGGCCGAGGTGCTCCGCGTACCGGAACGAGATGAAGGCGTCGTCGCACACGAAGGCCCACGCCCGCACCTGGACCACGAAAGCCGCAAGGATGGCCAGCGCAAGCACCACCGCCATCGGCGTGGCGCGGCCGGAGGTCGGCGGCGTGCTTGAGGCGTCGATGCGCCATCCTACCGTCCCGGCGATAGCCTTGGTACAACCGGCCAACACCGTTCGCATGAACCGCCCCCTGAAGCTGCTGATCCAGATCCCGTGCCTGAACGAGCGCGAGCATCTGGGCGGCACGTTCGCCGATCTGCCGCGTTCGATCCCCGGGGTCGGCAGCATCGAGGTGCTGATCATCGACGATGGCAGCACGGATGGCACCGCCGAGCTCGCCCGCGAGCTTGGTGTCCACCACGTCGTATCGTTTCCGCGTAACCAGGGCCTGGCCGCTGCACACATGGCCGGTATCGACGCCTGCGTTCGGCTCGGCGCCGATGTGATCGTCAACACCGACGCCGACAATCAATACAAGGGCTCGGACATCGCGCGACTGGTCGCGCCGCTGGTCGCGGGCACGGCCGACCTCGTCGTCGGCGACCGCCAGACCGACACCATCGCGCACTTCTCGTTTGTGAAGAAGGTGCTGCAGCGCTGGGGTTCGCAGGTGGTGCGCCGAGCATCGGGCACCGACGTGGCCGACTCCACCAGCGGTTTTCGGGCCTTCAACCGGCACGCGGCCTATCACATCTTCGTCCACAACCGCTTCACCTACACGCTCGAGACGCTCATCCAAGCGGGGCAGGCCGGGTTGGTGGTGGAGAACGTCCCGATCAAGACCAACCCCAAGACACGGGAGTCTCGGCTGTTCGGATCGATCCCCGAGTACCTACGGCGCAACGGCGCGGTGATCCTGCGGGCCTACAACATGTACTGGCCGGTGCAGACCTTTGGCTTCGTCGCGCTGGTCCTGCTGCTCATCGGCCTCGCGCTCGGCGGTCGCTTCACCTATTTCTATCTGCAAGACCCCGACTACAGCGGACACATCCAGTCGCTGCTCGTGGGTGTCGGTGCCTTCATCCTGGCGTTCTTGGTCGGCCTGATGGCGCTGCTCGGTGACCTGCTCGCGAGCAACCGGCGGCTCACCGAGGAGCTGCTGCACAGGGTTCGACGCCTGGACGCACGCATCGCGGACAACGGCGAGGGCGTCGAAGGGGTGAGCTCCACCGACGCAGCGCCGTGGCGACCGGAGGACCCACAGTGAGCACCGACAACGTGGTGGGAAACCACTACGACAAGTACGGCACGCGCAACCCCATCGCGCGGGCGCTGATGTCCGGCTTCATGGGCGGAGCGAGCTCGCTGTACGGCATGGCGGCTGCAGACACCGTGCTGGAGGTCGGCTGCGGCGAGGGACACTTGGCGCAAGCGCTACTCGCCAGCGCGCGCAAGCCCTCGCGCTTCGAGATCACCGACCTCGACATCAGCCGGGTGCCCACCAACCTGCCCGAGCCGCTTCAGCCCACGCAGGCCGACATCTACAACCTCCCCTACCCCGACGCCTCGTTCGACCTGGTGGTCTGTTGCGAGGTGCTCGAGCATCTACAGGACCCCGAGGCTGGTCTCGCCGAGGTCACCCGCGTCGCCAAACACCGCGTCCTGCTGTCCACGCCTTGGGAGCCGATATGGCGGGCGATGAACATGGCGCGCGGCAAATACCTGACTCATCTCGGTAACACGCCGGGCCACATCCAACATTTCTCGCGGCGCGGGCTCGAAGCGCTCGCTGGCCGACACCTGTCGATTCTCCAGCGGCGCTCGCCGTTGCCGTGGACGATGCTGCTCGGTGCCCCGCTCCGCTGACATCACAGCGCGCCTCACCCGCTGGTGGCCCACGCTGCTCGTCACCATGCTTGGGCTGGCGCTGCTGTGGCCGATCCCGCTGGGACAGATGCCGCTGTCGGCCGACCACACCGTGCACCTCACCCGCACCTGGATGTGGGCGCAGGAGCTCGGCGCTGGCAACCTTCGTGGCTGGAGCCCCGTGTGGTTCTTCGGCACGCCCGTCGGCGAGCTGTACCCGGTGCTTGGCGACGCGATCGTCATCGCCGTTCGCGTGCTCTGCTTCGGACTGCTCGACTGGCCCACCGCGTATGCCTTGGGATTCACGCTGGTGTTTCTGACCCAGGGTTGGGTGCTCCTGCGCGCGGGCCGAGTGATGGGTTGGGGCGTCATCCCGGGGCTCGTGGCTGCCACGCTCGCGCTGCTCGACGTCGGCTCCTACCGCGAGGGCGGGTTCATCTACACCGTCTACTACGGCGTCTGGCCCCAAGCATTGGCCACCAGCTTCACGTGGCTGGGCTTGGCCGAGCTCAGCCGCCTGCCCGAGGCCAAAACGCCGGCCGAGGTCCGCCGCACGATCGCCCACGCGGGCGCGGCGATCGGGGCCTCCCTGCTCGCCCATCCAATGTCGATGGCCGTGCTCGCCCTGGCCGGCCCCACCGTCGTGCTCGTGACCGGACTCGGCTCGACCTCCACGCTGCGCAAGTCCACCGCCCGCGGGCTGCTGGCGGGGGGGCTCGGGGTGGCCCTCGCGCTGTGGTGGATCGCCCCGATGCTGACCCATCGCGCGTGGATGGCGAGCTACGGCTGGCTTTGGCAACCGCTGGACGTCTTGTTTCCGCGGGCGATGCAGGGACAGTGGGCCCAATCCATGCCGCCGCTGGCAGGCCACTGCGTCACCGGAGGCATCCTTTTGGTCGCGTTGGTCGGAAACCGCGCTGCCCGGGCCTTCGCCATCGTGGCCCTGGGGTTGTGGCTCATGTCTGCGCGGGACATACCGTGGATATTCCGCCTCGACCTGGTGAGCGAGGGGTTCACACACTTGCAGTACCAGCGCTTCCTCACCGCGGCCAAGCCAGGTCTGTTCCTGATGGCGGGCGCGCTGATCGGTGGTGTTGTGCATCTCGCCCGAACGCTGTGGACCTTGGGTGGGACCGCGCCACGAGCACTGGCCGGGCTGGCCCTGGGCCTGGTGCTGGCCACGCTCGGCGTCATCGGCCAGCAGCAACAGGCGGAGTTTGAGAAGAACCCAGTCTCGGAGATTCAACGCATCCGAATCCCCCGACTGCCCGAGCTCGACGACGACTACGCGGCGCTCGAGGCCTGGATGCGCGATACGTGGCGGGCTCGCGATCGGGACTATCGGTTCGTCGTTCACGACCAGCGCAACGTCCACTGGTTCATGGACCTGCCCGTCTCCACCCAGGGCGCGCCGATCCTCAAGCTGGGGTTCACGCCCGCGGACAACTTCGTGCACAAGCCCGAACGCGGACCCCAGGACCTGCTCGACCGGGCCCAGGTTCGCTACGAGGTCCGCCGAGGTCAGCGCAAGCGACGAGGCGAGGTCGCCCGCTTCGGCATGCTCTCGGTGCTTGAGCGCCCCTCGTGGTCCACCACATCCATCGCACAGCTGCACGGAGAAGGCACGGTCGAGGTCCTCGAGGACGACGTCGCCAGCGGCCGCGTCCGGGTTCGGGTCCGCGGTGCGCAGGGTCCGACGCGCTTGTTGTTTGGGATCGGCGGCTTCCCACGATGGTCCCTCGAAGGCCCGGGCGGTCCGGTCGAGTGGGTCGAGGCGCCTGCGACGGGCTACGGTCCTGCCGCGACCCAAGACGACCGCCGCAAGGGCTCTTCCCGCGGGGGCAAGGTCGATGGAGACGACGGCACCGAGCCCACGCTTCTCGCCGCCGAGGTGACCGACGGGGAGTACACGCTGACCTACCAGCGGTGGCGCAGCACCGACATCCTCGCCGCCCTCGCCTCCGTGTTGGCCCTGGGGCTCATGGTCGTGCTCCTCGGGTGGCCCCAGCGCGCCGTCTGGGTTCGGGGGGTCATCGACCGCGGTCTCGACAAGATCAGCGTACTCGGCCACCCGATCGTCTGGGCGAGCACCGCACTCGCGCTCGCCGGTGGCCTGTTTCTCAAGGTGCAGCGCGGTCACGATGCACAGGCCCACCACGCCGTGGAGCTCGCCCAGGACGGACGCGCTTCGGTTCTGCAGCACGTGCAGCCCGGCTTCACAAAAGCCGACATGTTGATCCGCCCCGCGCTGGTGTTCGAGCGACAACATGCGAGGCCGGCGCTCGCGGTCTTCGAGAACGTCACGCCGGGGGAGCAAATCACGGGCTGGGTCGCGCTTGAGGATGACGACACCAAGCGCAAGCGACAGGGCGAGGTGTCGGTGAACATCGAGGTTCGTGCCGCTGGTGACGATCGGTGGCGGTCCGTGTTCGAGAAGCGACTGCCACACCGGCCGGGACGGATCCCGCTTGAGCTTCCGCTCGGGGAGCTGGCCAACCAAGCGCTCGACGTCCGCATCTCGTCCACCGTGCACGGCAAGCGAGCCCCAGAGCTGGGCGTGTCCCTCGAGCTCGATGGGGGCCGAACATGAGCTGGGCCCGCGGCGCTCTGGCAGGCTTGGCCGCGCTCGCCACCACGGAGCTGCTCGTCGGCTGGCTCTCGTATCGAGACACCATCACGAATGCCGCTTGGGATGCGCTCTCAGGTGCGGTGGCGCAAGACGACGCCGACGCTGTCCGCCTCGCGACAACCTGGCTTGGACCCCGCGCGCGCATGGAGATCCCGGCGCTCGCGACCGCCGAAGCCGCTGCCGCGCCCGACCTCCACGGGATCGAAACCCTCACGGTCGTGGGCTTGGGGGAGCCATGGTCCGACGCGCTCGACCGGGAACTCGAAGGCAGTCGTCGTCCTTCCCGCCTCTGGGTGCAGTCGCTCGGCCCGTTCGAGATTGCGCGCTACCGCTTCGAGGACGCTCCCACGACCCTGCGCAGTTGGATCGCCGATCCGCCGTCCCTCTCGACATCGCAAGGGACCTGCCGGAAGAATGGGGCCTCCTGGGCGTGCAAAGAAGGCGCCGTGTCGATCGCCTTCGCCGAGGTCGACTACACACCGCGCCGCTGCTTCGTGTTCGCGCTCGAGGACAACACCGGGCTTCGCTTCGAGGAAACCATGCCCCTGGGCACTGCCCTGCGCGGCCATGTTGGGGTCACCGACTTCAACAGCCGACTGCGCAGCGACGCTCCGATTCGCGTTCGCACCTTCGTCGATGACGCTCCGGCCGGAGACTTCTCGGTGACCGACGCGCAGGGCTGGCGCCCATTCTCCGTGATGACGGATCCCGGAGAGCACCGCGTCCGCGTCGAGCTCACGGACACCGTCCGCGGCACCTGGGGCCGGCAAGGACACGATCCCGGCGGTGCGCGCAACGTGTGCTTCGAACTCCGAGTGCTGGGGGGCGGCGCGTGAGGGGCGTACCGGCGTGGGTCCGCCGACTCGGCCCGTGGTTCGCCGCGCTGCTCATCACACTGCTCGTCACGTCGGCCTTGTCCGCCTCGCACCGCCAAACCGGCTACGTGCGCGATGAGGGCATCTACTTTGAGGCCAGCCGCAGCTATGCGGCGTGGGTCGACCTGTTGTTGCAGGAGCCGAGCAAGGCGATGCAACGCAAGGTCCGCGACCGCCACTTCGCGCCCGACCACGAACACCCCGACTTGATGAAGACGCTTGGCGGCGTCTCGGCGCGTTGGCTTGGCTCAAGCCCCGCGACGGACTCTCGCCCCGCCAAGCGCGGACGCATGCCCGAAGGCGCCGCGATGCGGCTGCCTGCCCAACTCATGGCCGGCATCGCCACCGGCTTGCTCTTCCTCGCCGGTTTTCGGCGCGCGGGGATTCTCGCTGGGCTGTTGGCCAGCGGCGCGTTCATCCTTCTGCCGCGGGTCTGGTTCAACGCAGGGTTGCACGCCTTCGACGTACCCGTCGCCGCCGCGATCTTGGCGGTGGTGCTCGCCTACCGGCGCGCCCAGGGTTCGATCCTCTGGGGGCTCGCCACCGGCGTGCTGCTCGGCGTCGCGATCGCCGTCAAACACAACGCGCTGTTCGTCGGCCCCCTGCTGGCACTGCACCACGGACTTCAGCTGGCCCTGGACCGATTTCGACACGGCCGCAGCGCGCCGCCAAGCACCTGGGTGCCGCTGCCGCTGGTGAGCATGATGGTGCTCGCGCCGCTGGTCGCCTGGGCCTGCTGGCCGTGGATGTGGGCCGACACCGCCACCCGGCTCACCGAGTACGTCGCGTTTCACAGCCAGCACAGCTGGTACAACATGGAGTTCCTCGGGGTGAACCACAACCAGCCCCCGATGCCCTGGAGCTACCCGTGGGTCATGACATTCGCGACGGTCCCGGCGGTGCTTCTGGTGATGGGCCTGCTCGGCCTGCTCATCCAGGGACGCGTCGACGTACACGCACCGGTGGTGGCAGAACCCAGGGGCAGCTTCTGGCGCCCCCGTCCCAACGCGCTCCCGGCACGGGACGCGCTCCTATACGGGCTCTTCGCCGTGTTCCCGATTGCGCTGATCAGCCTGCCGTCGACCCCGATCTTCGGCGGGACCAAGCACTGGATCACCGCCTACCCGTTCCTCGCGCTGCTGGGGGTCGAGGCCTGGTCTCGGCTGTGGCGACTCGCCGAGATTCCGGCCGCCCACCGCCGCTGGATGCAGCCGGTGCTGCTCGCCCTGATGCTCACGCCCGGTGCGATCGCAATTCGTGACGCACCGACGCTCGGCCTCTCGCAGTACGCCCCGCTCGTGGGTGGCCCTCGCGGTGCGGCGCAGCTCGGGCTGGGCCGCGGGTTCTGGGGGCACGCCATCGGCGGCATGCTTCCCGAGCATTCGAACCGCCTGTACCTGCACGACCTGCACGAGCTCGCGCGCCGCCAGTACGCCCGGGAGGGTCGTTGGCCCCAAGGTCTTGAGCCCGCGCCCCTGTCCCGAGCTGATGCTGCGCTGCTGTTCTACGAGCTCCACATGACCACCCACGAGGTCGACATCTGGAACCGCTTTGGAACCACCGCACCCGCCGCGGTGTTGCAGCTCGACGACGTCCCGCTGACCGCCGTGTATCGGAACACACGCTGACTCCCCCTCTCCCCACATGCCAAGTCCAGCGCAATACACCTATCCTCGCTACCTACGCTCGAAGCGAACGGTGGACGACCGGGCCTTGAATCGCGACGTGATGCAGACGGTGCTCGCCAGCCTGCCAACCGAGCGACCGGTTCGCATCGCCGAGCTCGGCGGTGGGGTCGGCACGATGGTCGACCGCCTCATCGAGACCGGGAGCATCCCTGAGGCGCACTATCTGATCGTCGACACCGAGGCCGAGTTCCTCGAGGAGGCCCGGACGCTCGCGCCGCAGTGGCAGCAAGGCCGCACCCGAAGCACACAGATCCCAACGCCCGGCGTGTGCTTCGAGGTTTCGACCCGGCACGCGCTGCTCGAGGACTGGCTGCACGAGGACGACAGCGTGTTTGACCTCATCATCGCGCACGCGGTCCTCGACTTGGTGGATACGAAGGACATCCTGCCGCGACTGCTGCAGCGGCTCGCACCCCAAGGCGTGTTCTGGCCGACGATCAACTTCGACGGTGAGACGATCTTCATGCCCAAGGACCCCCGGGATGCAGCGCTGATGGACGCGTACCACCGCAGCATGGACGAACGGACCCGGGACGGCCAAGCGGCGGGATCCTCCACGGCGGGACGCGAGCTGTTCGGACACATTCGGGCCGCGGGGGGCATCATCGTGCGCGCGGGCAGCTCAGACTGGGTCGTGTTTGGCGACGCGTCCGGGTACGAGGCGGATGAAGCCTACTTTGTGCACCACATCATCCACACCGTGGAGCAAGAGCTGGGGACGCACCCGACTCTGGGAGCTTCAGTGGCAGGATGGGGCGAGCTGAGACACGCGCAAGTCGAGTCTGGCGAGCTGGTGTACATCGCTCACCAGCTGGACTTCGCAGTTCGTCGCGGTCGATAGCCTCATCGACGCTTCCAAACCAAGAAGCGGTAGGTGAACAACCGCCGCGACAGCGCCATTTGAAGCGCGTTGCCACCCAGCAGGTTGAGCCACCACGGGTTCTGGGTCGGGATGTGACGACCCAGGCGCACGAGCGCTGTGATGGCGCGGTCCCGTGGTCTGCGAAGCTCGACGTCCGCGGTCAGATCGTCGTCTTGGACGAGCTCGAACCCGTGCTGCTCGGCGATCGCCTTTGCCCTGCAGGGAGAGATCAGCGAGCCGATGTTCCACCCGCATCGAAACTCCCGGACCCAACGCGCCTCACGAGCGGAGAGCGGCCCGTCCTGCACGCGATCCGACGCGAAGTCGTCGCACAGGGCCAACACGCCGCCAGATCGAAGCACACGAGCCGCTTGTGCGAAGAATGGCTCCGGCTGCGGCGCGTGCACAAACGACTCGATCCCGTACGCAAGATCGGCCGACTCGATCTCCGCGGGCAGCCGGGTGAAGTCGGCTCGAAGGCATCGCAGCCGGGCGCCCAAGCCCGCACGCGCAAAACGCTGGGTCGCCAACGCCACCTGCGTCTCGCTGAGCGTTACACCCACACCGCGAAGGTCCCGGCGCTGCGCCAGATACTCGAGCGACGCACCCACGCCGCAGCCCAGATCGAGTACGTGCCGAGTCTGTGCGGTCACGAGTTCGAGCAAGCGCTCGTGCACGTGGTGAAAGGCCTGCGCACGCGTGCGCACCCCGGGACCCCAGACCGCGCGATGAATGGCGCCAACGCTGCCCCCTTGGCCGAAGCGCAAGAACCGGCTCGTGTTGGCTTCGTAGTACCCCTCGACGTCGACCGTAGCCACGAGACGGCGACAGTAGCGAACAAGTCTCTCGCCGCCCAGCGGGCCGCGCCTACTCTGCTTGGACGGCCGGGTCGCACGCCTCGAGAGCGGCGCGGGTCTCGGCCTTGAGCGCGCAGTCGAGCGCGGCCGCCTCAGGGGTTTCCGTGTTGCAGGCGTCGACGATGTCCTTGGTGGCCTTGTCTTTGGCCTCCTGCGGGACGTCGCCGCCTTTTTCCGAAGCGAGCACTTTGGTCACGTGTGCGGCCAGCTCGTCGCATTTGGGATTGGTGTCGCCGCAGCCCAAGACGAGGGCGCAAAGACCGAGACCGAGGATGAGAGTCGTGTTCTTCATGATTCTGATTCCTATTGGGTGCTCGGACCGGGTCACTTCACGCCGTGCATCATCTTGTTCAGGGGTGAGGACAGGACGACCAAGAAGACGCCGATGCCGACGGTGACGTACCCCATGGTGGAGTACGCGTCGGTGTAGGTCGCCAGGCTCTCGGCGGCCCTCACCAGGAAGTCGGTCTGGATGGACTTGTCCGCGAGCTCGACCAGCGATCGGATCGGACCGGGTGGATCGATGTGCTTGGCCGCCAACTTCACGACGTTGAGGATCGGCCCATCGCCGCTCTCTTCGCCGCCGGTCAGCTGAGCCAACATCGCGGCCAAGTAGTTGGAGAACGCGAAGCTGAGGAACCAGGCGCCCATGACGGACCCGGTCATGTGCTTCGGGGCCAGCTTGGTGACCATGCTCAGCCCGATGGGAGAGAGAAACAGCTCTCCCATCGTGTGCAGCATGTACATGAACATCAGAATGTAGATGGGGACGAGCGAGGCGTTGTCCGCCATCGAGCTCCCGACCAACACCAGCAGATAGCCCAGGCCCAGCAGCAGCAGGCCGAGGCCGAACTTCATCGGGATGTTGGGGTTGCGTCCCTTGCGGTCGAGCGCGACCCAAAGCCAGGTGAACACGGAGCCGAGGAGCAGGATGAAGATGGGGTTGAACGACTGGGTCCCCGACGCGCTGAACTCGAGCAGACCCAAGAAGTCGCGGTCGACGTTGCGGTCGGCGAAGAGCGTGAGCGAGCTGCCCGCCTGCTCGAAGCAGGCCCAGAACGCCACGTTGAAGACCATGAGGATCAGGAGCACGAAGATGCGGTCGCGCTGCACCTTCGAGGACTTGAAGGCCTCGCGCAGCAGCGAGCCCACGACGAACACCAGGATGGCACCCAGCGCGTAGCCCACGATGGCCTGGCCATAGCGCAGGACCGCGAACAGGACCGGCGCCGCGGCGAACGAGGCGATGTACGTCGGCATCGCCCACTTCCGGTAGCGCTCCGGGTTGGGGATGTCCCCTTGGCCCGCGAAGTGCTTCGAGCCGAGGATGAACACCGCAACACCGACGAGCATGCCGACCCCGGCGATGCCGAAACCAATCGTGAACCCGAACCGCTCACCCAGCGGACCGACGCCAAACAGCGGAGCGGTCGCGAGGAAGGCACCCAGGTTGATGCCCATGTAGAAGATCGTGAACCCCGAGTCTCGACGCGGGTCGCCGTCTTCGTACAGGCGTCCGACGATGGTCGAGATGTTGGCCTTGAAGTAGCCGTTGCCCACGATGATCATGGCCATACCGGCGAACAAGAAGAACTCGCCGCCGCCCAAGATCATGAACTCCCCGATCGCCATCATCAGGCCGCCGAGGATCACTGCGCGCCGATAGCCGAGGATGCTGTCGGCGATCTTGCCGCCCGCGACCGGGGCCGCGTAGACCAGCGCCGTGTAGGCTCCGTAGATCCCGAACGCCTCGATGTCGCCCTTGAGCAGCGACTTGGTCAGGTACAGGACCAGCAGCGCTCGCATGCCGTAGTAGCAGAGGCGCTCGAACATCTCGGCCCCGAAGAGCACGTACAAGCCCTTGGGGTGTCCACTTTTCGATTCAGGGCTGGTGCTGCTCACAGGTCCTCGCAACGCCGGATTATCCGGACGCAGCGAGGTTCGCGCAACAGCGTTGGGTCCAGGCGTGGACGTCCTGATGTGACCTGGCGCGCCTGGTGTGCATCGAGATCCCGCAACGCCGGGGTTTCGCCAGGGATCCTACGGCGTCCAATCCGGCGGGGGAGGAAGCACGGTGCCCGGCGTCTTGCCGGTCATCCGATGCGCCACAAACTCCGCGACCGTCCCCAGCTTGAGATACGGATTGGTGACGAGCTGCGCGTCGAGGGTCGCGGTGGGCGTCGGCCCGTAGTGGTGCCCGGGGTACATCGTGGTTTCGGCCGGCAGATCGTCGATCAGCTTGCGCAAGGTGGCGAACATAGTCTCTGGGTTGCCGCCGACGAAGTCACACCGCCCGCACCCGTCGACGAACAACGTGTCGCCGGTCACCAGATTGTCTCGGACTCGAAAGCAGGCCGATCCCGGCGTGTGCCCCGGCGTGTGCAGCACGTCGATCTCGACCCCACCCACCTTCAAGGTCTCGCCCGGGGACACCGGACGCAGGTTTTCGCAGCGAAATCCGGAGAAGTCGATCTCCTCGCGCAACATGTACACAGGCACGTCGCGCTCCTTGAGGAGGTGCTCGACTTGATCGACGTGATCGAAGTGACTGTGAGTGCACAAGATGGCCTCGATGCGGACATCCAACGTGCCTTCCTGCTCGAGGATCGATTGCAGGTGCCACGCCGGGTCGACAACCGCGGCCATGCGCTGCTCGCGATCGCCGATGAAGTACTGAAAGTTGTCCCAGGGACCGAGTTCGTATTGATGGATGAACATCGGGTTTTTTCCTTTCAATCGAACGTGACAACCGAGCGAATGGAGTCGCCGTCGTGCATGAGGTCGAAGGCTTTGTTGATGTCCTGCAGGGGCATCGTGTGCGTGATGAGGTCGTCGATCTGGATCTTGCCGTCCATGTACCAATCGACGATCTTCGGCACGTCCGTGCGCCCCTTGGCGCCCCCAAACGCGGAGCCCCGCCAGTTTCGGCCCGTGACCAGCTGAAATGGCCGGGTGGAGATTTCCTCCCCCGCCCCCGCCACGCCGATGATGATCGACGTACCCCAGCCCTTGTGGCAGCACTCCAGCGCGTCGCGCATCACCTTGACGTTGCCCACGCATTCGAAGGAGTAGTCCGCGCCCCCGCCGGTGAGGTTGACCAGGTGTGGCACCAACTCGCCCTTGGGGAGCTCGCCTGCGTTGACGAAGTGGGTCATGCCGAACTTCTCTGCCAGCGCCTTCCGCCGAGGGTTGAGATCCACACCAACGATCATGTTTGCGCCGGCCATGCGTGCGCCCTGGATAACGTTGAGGCCGATGCCGCCCAGCCCGAACACAACAACATTGTCCCCGGGCGCGACCTTGGCGGTGTTGATGACGGCTCCGATGCCGGTCGTGACCCCGCAGCCGATGTAGCAGACCTTGTCGAACGGGGCGTCTTCGCGAATCTTCGCGACCGCAATCTCGGGGACGACGGCGTGGTTGGCGAACGTCGAGGTGCCCATGTAGTGGTAGAGCCGCTCATTCCCGATCGACAGCCGCGAGGTCCCGTCGGGCATCAGTCCCTTGCCTTGGGTCGAGCGGATCGCCTGGCAAAGGTTGGTCTTGCCCGAGGTGCAGTACGAACACTCTCGGCACTCCGGCGTGTACAGAGGAATGACGTGGTCACCAACCTTGAGCGAGCGAACGTCGGCGCCCACTTCAACAACAACGCCGGCACCTTCGTGGCCGAGCACCGAGGGGAAGATGCCCTCGGGATCGGCGCCTGACATGGTGTAGGCGTCGGTGTGGCAGACCCCGGTGGCCTTCATCTCGATCAACACTTCCCCGGCCCGGGGCGCGTCGAGCTCGACCTCCTCGATCGACAGGGGTGCTCCGGCTTTGTGGGCGACGGCGGCCTTCGTCTTCATTGCGGCGAAGGTACCGCAGCCGCGCCGGCGCCGGGAGGGCTGCTAGCAGCCTGTCGCTAGGGAATGTCGGCGCCGGCCCAGTCTTGTGCGGCGTCGACCCCCGGACGCGGGTCGCCATCAAGGTCGACGAGCGGATCCCCCTTGACCCACTGCGCAACATCCTCGAACGGCATGCCGAAGGTGTCGTAGCGAAGATGCAGATCGCCGCTGGGATAGTTCTCGAACCACCGCCCCGTCTCGACCGCGCCAACCGCGACGTTGCCTTGGCCGAAGACGGCCTCCAATGCGCTGTAGCTGACCTCGGCCTGGGGACAATCGATCTCCCCCATCGACCCCTCGCTGAGCACGATGCTGTTTCGGACCGAGACCGCGTTGTCCCCGTCGCAGACCAGCCCTTGCGCGCTGCCGAAGCCGGCCACGATCGTCGAGTAGGCGAGATCGACGGTCGAGGTGTGGGTGCGCAGGACCGAGACGTTGTTGCGGTCACCGCCGAGCATCGCGTTGCGCAAGTGGAGGTAGCCGTCTTGACTGACCGAGACCGCGCCACCGCTGTTGTTCACCAGCTCCACCCGCTCGGCGTACAGCGATGCTCCGCGCACCTCGATCCCGGCGCCGTACGACTCCTCGATGCGAACGTCCAACAGATAGAGCGCGCTGTCTTCGGTCACGGTGATCGCAGCCTCGTCGTCCCAGGACGTCAGGCACGGACGCGCGCCGGGCTCTCCGAGCAGCGCAATCGACCGCCCCTGCGCGACGAGCAGCGTGTCCAGGACGCACTGCGCGCCCGGCATCCACCGGATCGCGACCCGTCCTCCGGGTTCGACGCGCTCGATCGCCGCGGAGAGCGTCCCCGCCGCGGCAAGGCCGTCCTCACCCACGACGACCACCTCGTCGAAGCACCAGCCCGACTCGAGATCACACGCGGTCTCGCACTCGTCATGCGCAGTGCAGCCGCGACACTGGCCAGCATCCGAGCAAACCGGCGTGTCCTGCACGCAAAACGAGTCGTCGGTCGCACTGCACTGGGCGCATCCTTGCGCAGTGCAGACCGGAGCCTCCGGGTCCGTCGCGGCGCAGGCTTCGTCCGAGTTCTCCAGCGCATCGCAACCCACGCAGGCTCCTTCGACGCAAAACGGAGTCGCGCCCGAACAAGCGGGCTCCTCGCCACAGCCGCCGCCTCCACTCCCCTCGCCCTCGGTCGTCTCGTCGTCCTCCCAGCCCGCACTCACGCCCGTCGGGTTGGGCGTCTCGACCTCTCCGGTCTCCGTGCCTCCCTCAAGGCCTTCCGCGGCGGTGAAGTCGTTGCCGCAGCCGGCCAAAAGTCCGGCGCAGACGCCCGCGGTCACGGTCACGGTCAGTGCATGCTTCGTTTGCATCGGCCGCGCGTATGACATGCTCCTACCTCGGTCGAAAATTTCGGTGCAAGCCGAGGACACGCTATGCCGCAGGGGGTTCCTCATGAAGCGCATCGCAGCTCGAATCGTCTGTGCATCCCTCCTGCTCGGCGGATGCTCGTCCTCTGGCGGTCTCGTCGTTGATGAAGCGCAGACCGAAGAGCGCCTCATCGGTGGTTGGGACGGCGCCTCGACCACCGGGACCAGCGTCTTGCTGCTGCGCGAGGGGCTCTCCGGGACGCTGAGCGCGGCCCACCTGTTCGCGACGGACCACGAGTACCAGATCACCTTCTCGGTGACCGGGGAGATGGCCGAGGACAACGAGAGCGTCCTGCTCGACCTCTCCTGCGCCGAGGGCCGCATCCGTTCCCTCACCGCCGAGCCTGAACAAGAAGAGGACGGCGAGGACACCATCCCTTCGGCGACCGATGAGGCGCCCGCACAGGAGCCCGAGACCGCAGGCGATGGATGGGACGCACTCGACTGCGCCGGTTGGTCGCTTCAGCTCGAGTGCGGCATCGCAGGCGAGTGTGGCAGCGCGGACTGCAACCTGTTCTGTGACATCTCCTACTTTGGGGACGCGTTTGCAACGGCCTCCATCGAGCTCGCGAGCATCGAAGACGAACTCGACCACTGGCAGCGCGTCTAGCTGCGTGGGGCTCAGGGCAGCCAGCGCTGCGTGTGCTCACCGAGTTTCGGTGGCGCACCGTCGACAGGCTCTCCCAAGGAGAACGGACCTCGAACCGGCCCGCTGCCGGGTCGCCGAGTCTTGAGTTGAGCGTCCTGCATCGCCTCGTCGACCGTGAGCACGGGCGCCACTGGAACCCCGGCCTCGCGAAAGCGTTGCAGCCATACCTCCAGCGGCTCTTGTGCGATGCGTGTCGCGATGCGAGCTCGCAGGGGCGCTGCGGCCAGGAAACGCCCCCACAGCGGCAGCCCGGCCGCCCCCGACATGTCCAAAACCTCGCACGTCTTGCGCCAGAACTTGTCTTCGTCGACGACACCAATGCTCAGGTAGCGCGCGTCCGAAGTCCGATACACGGTGTAGTGCGGGAGCGTGTGCAGACGCAGCCGCTCCAGGTTCTGCACCCTCTTGGTCTGCCGCAGCCGATCGCTCACCGCCGCCAGCGTCGTCCGCCCACGCCCCTGCGAGAGGCTATCCGCCAAGGTGCCCACGATCGTTCCCAGCGCGCCGGGCAGCGACTGCGCAGCTCGGCGCATCGCTGCGGCGGTGGGCTCTGCCGCATCGGCGAGACTCGCCTCACCCGGCGTCAGTCCCTCGGTCCACACGTAGGTCCAGCTCAACAGCGCATCCACCATCGCCACATCGAGGATCTGCCCCTCCCCGGTGCGCACCCGCTCCAGCAAGGCGCCGAGGATCGCCGTGGTCGCCGTCATCGAGGCCGACAAGTCCCCGAACGGCAGCGCGCCACCCAGCGGCCGGTCCTGGTCGTCGCGCAGCATATGGCATACGCCCGTGAGCGCCTGAAAGTTGAGGTCATGGCCAGGGTGGTCGCGGTAGGGACCCTCCTGCCCGTAGCCGCTGATGGAACAGTAGACCAGCTTGGGAAACGCCTCGGCCATCTCCTTCGGACCGAGGCCGAAACGCGCCATCACCCCCGGTCGAAAGCCCTCGACGACAACGTCGGCGTCCGCGATCAAGGCCCGGACCGCGTCGCGAACCGAGGGCTCTCGAAGGTCGGCCACAACGCTGTCCTTGCCGACGTTGAGAATGTCGAACAGACGAGGAAACACCCGCGCAGGGTCACCCCGGGGCGGCTCGATCTTCACAACCTCGGCGCCCATCGAACGCAGCACCATCGTGGCGTAGGGCCCCGGCAGGTTCTGCGTGAAGTCGATGACTCGAGTTCCGCTCAGCGCCGGCACGCCCCGAGTCTACGGTTTTTTGGGGTTCGCGTGCCGCTCCGATACCCATGACCCATGCCCCACGACACGCCCGTCGGCTTCTGGCCGGTCCGCTTGCTCCCCATGCTCGCCGGCCTCGTCGGCCTGTGCGGCCTGCTTGCGGCACGTGGACCCATGGCCTTGCTCGCGGGCATGCTGCTCGTCGCGGCGGTGGCTCTGGAGTTCGTCGGCTGGGGTGACTGGGTCCGCACCCGGGCCCGCTCCCTCGGGCTGGCCACCCTCGCCGGTGCCTGTGCCTGCGCGCTCATCTTGGTGGCGGTGTCCGTCGGTGGCTCCGCCGGGGCCGACTCCGTCGTCGCCCACCGCTGAATTGACGGCGCCCCCTTCACCCGGCCACTCTGGCCGGGCATGACCGGTGAGGATGACGCTGCACCCCGGGCCCTTGCGGTCCGTGAGCGCGCCACGCAGCCCGCCGCGATGAAGCTGTCCGACTCGTTGCGCTCCGCAGCCCGCGACGAGTTCGTCTACGTCGGACGCAACGGCGAGGTTCGGCCCGCATGGCGCTACAAGGTCGGCCGTGCCGTCGCGCTGAGCACCGCAGGGGGCCTCGGACTCGCGGGCATCGGTCTTTGTTTCGCTGTGGGAATGCCTTGGCTGAGCCTGCTCTACGTCGGGGCGCTCGGCGTCGTTGGGAACGCGTGGCGGCACGGCGAGCGGCTCAAGTCCGCCGCCGCGATGGTGGCCGCCGAACAGCTGGATCCCGCGCAGGCAGAGCTCGAAGACCTCGCCCTGTCCCGCACCGCATCCAAGATGGTGCGCGCGCTCGCGTGGCACAACCTCGGCGGCGTCGAGATGCGGCGCGGCAACCCAAACACCGCCCTGCAGCACGTCCAGCGCGCCCGCGAGCTGCTCATCAGCACCCGCAAACACGCCGCGGGACCTTGGCCGTGGATCAACCGCTTCAACGAGGCGCTGTTGCTCGCCCAGGTGGGTCGCCTCGCAGAGGCCCGCAGCGCCCTCGAAGATCTCCAAGCCGCCCCCGAAGGCGAGTACTTCGAGATCCTCCGGCTCAACGTCCGTCTCATGGTTGCCTTCGCGGCGCAGGATGTTTCCCTGCTCCCGCCGGACATCCACGACTGGACGCGCCTGGCGTTGGACACCACCTCGGCCGAGCTCGCGCTCACGTTGCTCGGCTGGGCCCACGACCGGCGCGGAGACGAGGAGATGTCTTCGTTGCTCATTGAGCAGGCCTTGGACCGCATGGACGACGGCCTGTTTCGGCGGCTCTACCCCAAACCGCACGCCTGGCTCACCGCCCATCGCCCAGCCGAATAGCGTAGACGCCGACCCAGCCGCGCTCGGTCTAGAAGAGGTCTCGCAGCCACCGCATGACGCCGCCGAGCCCGTCGTCTTCGGGCGCTTCGCATCCTCGAAGCATGTCCGTTAGAGACACGGGGTCGAGGCTCCCTGGCGCTCCGATGAAGACCAGCTTCGACTGGGGAGCGTCGAGCCCCCACGGCGATCCCAGCCCGAGTTCGGCGCGGCGTCCGACGACGTGCAGCACGGCCTTTCGCTCCCGCTCCCGAGGCACCTGCACCACCCCCTTCACGCGAAACACCGAAGGCGGGAGCGCGTTGATCACCCGCTTGAGACGGCGGGGAGAGAGCGGCACCTCGGTGGTGTAGCTCCACGTCGTGAAGGCAGCAGCGTGGTCGGGCTCAAGGCCATCGGCGCCGGCGCGATGAAGCGTCACGGCCAAGTCTGCGGACTCCGGAGCGTGCCCGGATCCGAACCCCAGCACCAGCGCGGACGGGACGTCCCCGTGCCGAGCGGCGACGATCCGTGCGCGCGGGACGGTCTTGCGCACCTTGGCCTCGACCGCCTCCAACTCCCCGTCGTCGAGCAAGTCGGCCTTACTCAAGACCACGATGTCCGCGGCCTTGAGTTGTCCGCCGATGACGACACGCTCACGAAATCCCGCCGCGAAGTGGGCCTTCGCGTCCACAACGACCACCACGCCGTCGAGCGAGACCAACCCCTGCATCTGCGTCCCCGCGATCGCGCGCGCAACGGCGGCCGGGTCACTGACCCCGCTGGCTTCAATCACAAGGTGCTCTGGCGCGTCCGCGCGCGAAAGCATCGCGACGATCGAGCTCGCGAGATCCTCGCGAATGCTGCAACAGATGCACCCTCCGCCCAGGCTGACCATCTCCCCATCGACGCCCAGCACCAGCTCGGCGTCGATATTGATCGCACCGAAATCGTTGACGAGCACGCCCAGGCGACGCTCGGTCCCGCCCGAGATCAGCGCGTTGAGCAGGGTCGTTTTTCCGGCGCCGAGGAAGCCCCCGATGACGGTCACCGGAGTGAGAGCAGACGATGCCATGTGGTCCTGCGATGCCTACCAACGCGGAGGCAAACCGGTCAACCTACGGACGCCCATCCGTGCGCACGGGGCGATATACTCCGGGTGTGGTCGATGCTCCGGGATCCGCGCTGGAGCGCCTCGTTCGCCGCTTGACGGGCCGAGAGGCGCTCGCGGGAAAGTCCGGCGAGCTGGGACTGCTCGAGCAGCTCGAAGCGGTCGCTCACGTCTCGGGACGAGAGGCGCTCGACGTCGCCCTGGGCGCGCTCATGCAACAGATCGGCGCCCAGCGTGGGTTCATCGCCGTCCGCGACGAAGATGGCGGCCTTCGTTTCGTCGCCGCGCGGGCGTTCTCGTCCCTGCGCCTCGAGACCCCCGAAGCCGAGCTGTCGCGCTCCATCCTGCACGCGGCCTTCGAAGATGCGGGCATGGTCATCGTCGAGGACGCGGCGCTCGACAACCGCTTCGCCAACGCCAAGAGCGTGCAGACGCTGCGGCTCAAGGCCGTGTTGGTCGCCCCGCTCATTCGCGAGGGAAAGCCCTTTGGCGTGTTGTACCTGGACAATCCCTCCGAAGCCGCGGCCTTCGACAAGAGCCGCCGCGCCTCGGCCAACGCACTGGCCGGACTCATCGCCCCGGTCGTCGCCCGAGAGATCGAGCTCGACCGGCTGCGCCGTACGGTCTCCGCCCAGGTCGAGACCCTTCGCGCGACCTTCGACTTTGAAAACATCATCGGCGAGTCGGCGCCGATGCTGACACTGATGAACACCATCACGAAGGTGGCTCCAACCAAGGCAACCGTGCTGGTGCGCGGCGAGACGGGAACCGGGAAAGAGCTGGTCGCGAGGGCTATCCACGCCCAGTCCCGTCGCGCCGACGGTCCTTTTGTGGCGATCAACTGCGCGGCCCTTCCCGCCGAGCTGGTCGAGGCCGAACTCTTTGGCCACGAGCGCGGAGCTTTCACAGGCGCGGAACGAGCCCGTATTGGACGCTTCGAGTCCGCCGACGGAGGCACCCTGTTTCTCGATGAGGTCGCAGAGCTTCCGCTCGCGGCCCAGGCCAAGCTGCTGCGGGTGCTCGAAGAGGGCCAGTTCGAACGCGTGGGCTCCTCGGCACCCACGACGGCAAACGTCCGAATCATCGCGGCCACCCACGACGACCTCCGCGAACGCGTGTCGGAAGGGTCGTTCCGAGAGGACCTCCTGTTCCGCATTCGTGTGTTGGAGCTGGAAGTCCCCGCCCTACGAGAGCGTGACGCGGACGTACTGTTGATCGCACAACGCCAGCTCGCTCGGTTCGCGGCCGAGTATGGCTCGCCCGCTCGTAGCTTCGACCCAGGCGCGCGCTTGGCTCTGCAGACCTATCTGTGGCCCGGAAACGTTCGAGAGCTGCGCAACGTCGTCGAGCGTGCAGCGATCCTGGCGGGCGGCCCAGACGTCGATACGAGCCTGCTCCCGCCAGAGATCGCGGGTGCCGCCGCAAAGCCAGGCGCTCCGCCCTTGGACATCAAGAACGCGGTCCGCGAGTTCAAGCGGCGCTTCGTCGTGCAAGCCCGCGCTGCGGCAGACGGCGACCACAAGGCCACGGCGGCCCTGCTCGGGGTGAACCCAAAGTATCTGTATCAGATGCTCAAGGACCTCGACCTTGGAGCATGAACGCTTGAGCGCGACCGACGAGCGTCCACGGGGCGACCGGCTGCGCAGCGGCGCAGTCGTGGGCCGCTACCGGGTCCTGGAGCCCCTGGGTCGCGGCGGCATGAGTGAGGTCTACGCCGCCTACGACCCGCAACTCGATCGCCGGGTCGCACTGAAGATCATGAAGCACGAGCGTGGGCACGAAGCACACGAACGTTTGCAGCGAGAGGGTCGCGCCCTGGCTCGCCTCGGTCATCGCAACGTGGTCGTCGTCCACGACGTTGGCGTCTTTGGGGAGGAGATCTTCGTCGCGATGGAGCACATCCAGGGGGCACCGCTATCCCGTTGGATGCGTGCGCCGCAGCGGACGTGGACCGAGACCGTAGACGCATTCATCCAGGCCGCCGCCGGCCTGGTCACCGCCCATGCGGCAGGCATCATCCACCGCGACTTCAAGCCGGCCAACGTGATGGTGCAGGAGACCGGCCGCGTCGTCGTGCTCGACTTCGGCCTCGCACGCATCCAAGACAGCCCAACACTCGGCGCAGAGCCAAGTCTCAGCGGCCCGATCTCCGTCGGCTCCGCGACGCACAGCGCTGTGGGCACGCTGGGCTACATGGCCCCCGAACTCATGGAGGGTGATGGCGCCTCGGAGGCCACCGACCAGTTTGCCTTCTGCGTATCTCTGTACGAAGCGCTGTACGGGAGCCGACCGTTTGTCGGGCGGCACTCGGTCGAGCTGCTCGAGGCGATCCAGGCCGGGCCCTTGTCGCCGACCGACCGGCGCGGTACGCCTCGATGGCTGCACGAGGCGGTCCTGCGAGGTCTCTCGTGCGACCCCGCCAAGCGCCACCCATCGATGTCCGCGCTGCTGGACGTGCTCGACCAGCGCGGGCGAGCGCGTGACGCTCGAGGATGGGTGCTCGGGGGTGTCCTCCTCACCGCACTCGGCGCCGCCGCTTGGATCGTTGCCGGCCGAGGCGAGGACGCGTGTGCCGCCGCCGGAGAGGACGCGCTGAACCCCCATTGGAACGAGGCCCGGCGCGCGGGTGCCCGGGACGCCATGCTCGCGACCGGGCGCGCGCACGCCCAGAGCACCGCGGACCGGGCTCTCGCGCGCATCGATCGTTTCGCGCTGGCATGGTCGGAGACCTCCGAGTCCGGCTGTCGCCGAGCGGAGGATTTTCCCAGCGCCCAGGCCGACGCGGTGCAGGCTTGCCTCAGCCAGGGCCTCGACCGCCTTGAGATCGCGATGGCCACCCTTGAGGGAGCGCGGGAGTCGCCTGCGATTGCCGACCGCGCGTTGGACCTCGCGCTCAGCCTTCCGCCGGTCCGCCGATGCCTCGAAGAGGTCGCGCTTCCGATCACCTCCTCCCCCGCGGACGACCAAACCGTCTCCGAGGCCATCGCCCGCAGCGTCGCCGCTCGCGTCACCGGATCAAAAGCGGACGCAGCCCGCAGTGCCCAAGCCGCGGTTGAAGCCTCGACCCACGCTTCTCCGCAGATCCAGGTCGACGCGCTGCTGGAGCGCAGCCGGGTGCACGATGCGTCCGCGCGCTACGAGGAGGCCCTCGCCGACGCCGCGGCTGCCTTTGCGATGGCCCTCGCACGTGAGCTCCCCCGTCGCCAGGCTTTCGCGAGCCTGGAGATGGTGCGGCTCACCGGGGATCGACTTCGGCAGACGGGCGAGGCCAAACGCTGGGAAGCGTTGGCCAGCGCAAGCATTGGGCGCCTCCCGGATGAGCCCCTCCTCCAGGCGAGGCGGGCGTGGGTCTTCGGCACCGTTGCGTGGAGGGCGGGCGAGCTCGACGCCGCAGCGGACTTCCTGCGAACCGCGGCCGTAGGGTTCGAGCAGATCGGCAGCGAGGAGGAGCTTGCGGGCGCGCTCACCGAGCTGAGCATGGTGGTGGATGAGCAAAGCGACCACGTGCAGGCCCGCGTGTTGCTCGAGCGCGCCTTGGACATCCGGCGTGAGCTCTACGGTCCGCACCACCCCGCGATCGCAGACACGCTCGCCGACATGGCGGTGGTGCAAGGACGCTCCGCCCGACCCACAGAGGCGCTCGCCCTTGGACGACAGGCGCTCGAGATCTACGAGCAGTACGTCGATCCACAGCACGCCAACGTCGCGACGATCACCATGAACATGGGGCTCGAGTACCGAGCGCAAGGCCGCCACGAAGAGGCGCTGCAGGCCTTTTCCCGCGCCGAGTCGATCCGGCGCCAGCACTTTGGGGGCGAGCACGTCCTTGTGGCCGACGTCCTGAGCAACAGCGCCCCCAGCCTCATGGCGCTACACCGATACGAAGAAGCGCGGGTCAACCTGATGGGGACCGTGAAGATCGTGGAGCGCGCCCATGGTCCCGACAGCCCTGAGTTGCTCGCGCCGCTCACCAACCTGGGCAACCTCCACGTGGAGCAGGGCGATCTCGAAGGCGCATTGCAGCACCGAACGCGGGCGCACGAGATCGCTCTGTCCAAGCTCGGGCCCGAGCACCCCTCGGTCGGCATCGGTGCCCACAACATCGGAGACCTCTGGGTCCAGCGCGACCAGTGTTCCCAAGCCGTCCCCTACTTCGAGCGCGCGCTCGCAATCTTCGAAGCCTCGCAGGGTCCGACTGCGCCCGAGGTGGCCTACCCGCTGACCGCGTTGGGGCGATGCGCGATGGAGTCCGGCGAGATCCAGGACGCCGTGCGACTGCTGGAGCGAGCCCTCAAGGTACGGACCGACCACGAAGTCGGCCCCGTAGACCGAGGGGAGAGCGCGCTGGCTCTGGCCGAAGCCCGGCAGGCTCAGACCCCGCGCAGCGCCGAGGTCTGGGCGGCGGTCGACATCGCGCTGCAGGCCTTCGCAGACGCCGGAGCTGCCGGGCGCGAACCGGGCGCCAAGGCCCGCACCTGGATCGACACCGAGCTCGGGGTCCGACCGGCCTTGCAGATCCCCAGGACCAGCGACACGAGCGGCCCGTGAAACCTGGACTCAGGACAGTAGCAGCCTGTTGAGAAAGTCGGCGCGGCGGATCGGGAAGCATTTTTCGCTCCTGGGTAGGAGCCGAAACGCCGCTGTACCGGGTGTACTGCAAGTTTTGGCGACTCGCCGCTCTAGCCGCAGCGAGCGTCCGGGTCGTCGGAGGGCTGCCGGAGCATCTCCGGTGGCAAGGTCTCGTGCGTGCCCTCCTCGCCGATCGCGACGACGAGCTTGAGCATGGCCCCGTGGCTCGCCTCGTAGTACTCGACCACAACCTCATAGGTTCCGGGCTCGAGCAGGAGCTTGCCGGTTCGGGTGCGGGGTGAATGCGGTCCCCAGTTTTCGATCAGCTTCTCGCCATCGACGTACAGCCGACTGCCATCATCCGACGTGACGCGGAACCGGTACTCGGCTTCGTCCTCCACGATGAGACAGGTCGTGTAGACCACCGACCACTTGTCCTTGGGCATGCCGCGGAACGGCCGGTCTTTGCCCCAATCGAACTCGAGCTTGCGCGTGTACTGGACGCGGGCGTCGCCCTCGAAGTCCTCGCCTTCGTAGTACTCGCCGAGCCACGGACCGCTGGGTCCGCGAACCACCGAACGAGTCAGACCCACGGCCAGCACGACCACGACCGCCGCAACGAACGCCAACGCCATACGACGCAACGGCGTGGCGGCAGAGGCGAGCCGGGCCTCGGCGAGGACGGGCTCAGACCCGGAATCGGAGGCTTCGAGGTCCAGAGGATCGTCCATGCGACGGTGAGGCTATATAGCAGGGTGTGGGTTCCCGGACGAGCGACGCGCGTGAGAATCACCCGCTGCGGCCTGTGAACCTGCAGACGATGGCGCTGCCGGGCGCTGGTCGTGGTACCCCTGTTCCTGCGGTGTCAGGCGATCTTTCGGAGCTCGAAGCGACGACCCACGAACTGCTGAACACTCTGCCCGGGTCGATACCAGCGCGGGTGCTCGACAGGGCGACCTCGGTCCCTGCACGTGAACCCGGCGGGGCCCCCACATCGTGACCTGGGTCGTTCGGCTGCTCCGATTCCTTCGGCGGATCCTGAGCAACTTTCGCCGCAACCAGGGCCTGATGCTCGCCAGCGCGCTCGGCTACAACGCCCTGCTGTCGATGATCCCGCTCATCGCGCTGATGCTGGTTGTGCTCTCGACGGTGTTCGATGAAGCGCAGCTGATGGCCACGCTGGCGGCGCAAGCTCAGGCCCTCCTGCCCGGAAGCGCCGACGAACTCACCACGGCGTTCGGAGCATTCCTCGAACAAAAGGAAGTGGTCGGCACGGTCGGGCTCGGCGCGATGCTCGTGTTCAGCTCGCTGGCCTTCCGCATGCTCGAGAACGCGATGGCGACCGTCTTTCGGCGCGACATTCCCGTCCACACCCGGCGCTGGTGGGTGTCCGCCATCCTTCCGCTGGGCTACGTGAGCGTGATGACAGCGGTGATCTTCGTGCTCACCGGACTGATGGTCGCGCTCGACACGTTGCCGCAGGCGGGCCTGATGCTCTTCGGGCGACGCCTGGGCGGACCCGAACTGAGCATTCCCCTCATCAAGCTGCTTGGGTTCTTTGGCCTCGTCGCACTGTTCACGTCCTTTTACTGGGTGCTTCCGGTCGTCAACGTGAAGTTCCGCCGCGCCGTCGTGGGAGGGGTCGTCGCAGCGGTGCTCTGGGAGGCCGCACGCTCGATCCTGGCCTGGTACTTCGCGAACCTCTCCCTGGTCGAGGTCATCTACGGATCCATCGCGACCGTCGTAGTGCTCCTGCTCGGACTGGAGGTGGCGGCCATCATCTTGCTGATCGGCGGAGAGGTGATCGCAGAGCTCCAGCGCAACGAGTATGTCGGGCTGGCTTGGTACGACGTCCCCGGACCCGGGGAGAGCCACGCTTCGATGGCCCTGCAGGCGCCGCCGCCTTCGTGAAGCCGTCCCCCCGGGGCCGAGTCAGCCGGTCGCCGCTTTAGCGGAAGATCCGCACGACAAGGGGCACGCGCTCGTCGGCGTCGTTGCCATACGCGCCCAGCTCGGGATCGCCTTGCCCGAGGCGCCCATCGTCCCCGCGACCCCAACACCTCAGCCGCGCGTCTTCACCGCGTGCGCACATGTGATCGGCGCCGGCCGCAATCGCGGTCGTCGCCCCGAACAACTTCACCGGGCCGAAGCCATCCCAATCCACGGGCTGCTCGTCGTCCCCAACATCTTGCGAGGAGCCGTAGCCGAGCTGTCCGTAGTCGCCCGCACCCCAGCACAGGACGGTTCCGTGGGAGGTGAGCGCGCACGTGGAGCGGTCGCTCAGCGCGACCTCCACGACGCGTTCGTCCTCGAGGTCGACCCGCACAGCCTCGGGGGTTTCGTCGTCCCCGATGCTGATGACGTGGCCCAGGCCCAGCTGCCCGAACGCGTTGCTGCCGAAGCAAGACAGGCGGAGATCCGTCGTCACCAGACACGAGTGGAGTGGAGACACCGCCGCCGCGCGAGCGAACGCGCCGACGGCAACCGGCCCTGCTTCGGCCGGCGTCCAATCGAGCCCGGCCGAGTCGCCCAGGCCCATGCCAAGACGTCCATCTCCGGCAGACCCCCAGCAGAATGCTTCGCCCTCCGCCGTCACGGCACACGCGTGATTCCCCCGGCCGACCGAGAGCTCGCGGACCGCCTCATCGGATCCGAAGTCCACGGCACGAGCATCGATGGCATCGGGGTACGGCTCCTGCCCGGCGCCCACTGTGCCGTCGAATCCACCACCCACCCCAAGCTGCCCGAGTGATCCATCACCCCAGCAACGAACGCTCCCCCCAAACATTCGCGCGCACGTGTGCGACGCACCAAGCTCGACCGTCGCGACAAGCCCGTCCAGCTCCACCCGTGTCAGCGGCTCGTCGGATCCATCTGCCCACCCCTGGTCATGCCCCAGGCCGAGCTGTCCCGACTCGTTCGCGCCCCAGCAATACACAGCGTGCTCGGTCGTCACCGCGCAGGAATGCCGTGCCCCTGCCGCGATCTGTTTCACGCGTGGCAGGTCCACGTCGAAGCCGCCGTCCAACGGGGTTTCGTCGTCGCCGATCGTCTCCGTGCTTCCGATCCCCAGCTGGCCGTACGTATTGTCACCGAAACATCGGACCCTGCCCTCAAAGGACACAGCGCACGTATGCGCATCACCTACAGCGAACGAAAGCACACCCGCCGAGACGGTGCAGTCGGCGTCGCAGCCATCTCCCGACTCAACGTTTCCGTCGTCGCAAGCTTCCCCGATTTCCAGGACTCCGTCGCCGCAGAAGCCTTCGATGCCCCCCCCGCCGTCACTGCCCGACTCCCCGGATGAACCGCCGATGCCCGAACTGCCTCCCGCGCTGCCGCCGCGACCGGAATCATCCGATCCCCCGCCCCCACCGACCTCCCCCGAGGTCTGTGGATCTGCAACACCTCCGGTTCCGCCTTGGCCGCCCCCCAGCGGCGCGTTGGCGGTCGATGTTTCCCCGCATGCGGGCAATACGATGAAGACCCAGGCCAGCGACGACAGCGCACGATGCATGCCCATCCCATCGGCCCGCACCGCGCTCGGTTCAGACCGAAGTCGGGCCGCTCTCGCGACGAATCCGCGCCAAAATCGTGTCCGGTTTCACCTCGGGCTGCGAGGTCGGGCCTGATATCCTAAGCCAGCCGCGGGTCCACGCCGTTGTGGAGTCCAAAGTCCAAAGACCCTCTCATGGCTCGATACGCGTCCCCACCGCTGCCTACGCAGCAGTCCGACTTCGAGGTCCACATGACCCAAGCGGCGGCGTTCCTCACCCAGGGACAGACCGCGCTGGCCATCGGCCTGTATCGGACGGCGGCTGCCCGGGCCGAGCAGCGAGGGAACTTTCGCAACGCCCTGCGAGCCTACGTGGAGATCGTTCGCCTGGAGGGCGTCAACTCCGACACCCAACTCAAGGTCGGGGAGATGCAGTACCGCGCCGGCCGTCCCCACGAGGCCGCGGCCACGCTCGATCGGGCCGCCAACGTCGCGCTCCAAAACGGCAGGGTCGAGGTGGGTCTGCATGCCTATCGCCTGGCCGCGATGGCCGAGCCCACCCCCGCACGCTGGCGTCAGGTGATGGACTGGTACGTCAACCTGGGGAAACACGGCGAGATGGTACGGACCCTCGAAGAGGCCTCCACCGAGCTGTTTCGCAACGAGGCGTACGAGGGCTTCATCTTTGTTGCCGACCAGCTCCTCACCCACCGCCCGGCCGACATCGGCACGCTGCGCATGCTGATGCGCGCGCACCTGCAGCGCAAAGATCTGCATCGCGCTGCGGTCACGATTCAGCGGCTGTTGGACCACAGGCCTGGCGACGCCGACGCGCTTGAGCGGATGGCGGAGACCTTTGCCGAGCTCGGCCGCAAGGACAAAGCCGCCGAGGTCGTCGCCCGTCTGGCCGTGATGCTCAGCCAGAAGCCAGCCTCTCGGGATGAAGCCAAGCGCTTGGTCGAGCGGGGCCTCACCTGGAACCGCAACAACGCCAAGCTCCTGGCCGTCCAACGCTCCTTCGCCCCACCTCCCCCTCCGAGGGCGGCACAGAGGCCACCGGCGTTGAAGCGGGGTGAAGCCGACATTCCCGCCCTGGACCTCTCGGAGTTTGTCGAGGTGGTTCCCGGTGACTTCGACGAGCCCGACTACACGATCGTTCGCGAACTCGACATCCTCGAGGTCAACGAGCTGACCATGGTCACGCGCAAGTTCGACCTCGCGGCGCTGGCCGGCGAGCTGAACTCCGACTAGCGGGCTGAGCCCCTCACTTGGCCCGGTCGAGGTCGATCTTCAGGCGCCGTGTTTGCTCGGGTACGAGTTGCATCACCCGAGGCTCGTAGCCGTCCGCGACGATCCGCAGCTTCACCGGCGTTTTCGAGCGAGGGATCTGCAGCGGACGGTCATCGTTTTGCACCCCATCCACAAAGACGAGCGCACCCTTGGGCTTGGTGTCGAGCAAGATCAAGACGGGCTCGGCGTTTGCAGCATCTTCGGTGGCGTCCCCCGCAACGCCGGTCAGGGTGTCCCAGTTGAGCCACGCGCCCACTGCGACCGCCCCTAAGACCGACACCGTGATCCACCAGCCCCAGTTGATGGAGCGGCGCACGCGGGAGGGTGGAGTGCTCGACGTCGCAGGCTTCCCGGGCACCCAACCTTGAGGAACATCGAGCTCGAGCGCGGGCTCGTCCGGCAACGAAACCAGCATCTGCAGCGGCTCGGCCAGCGACGTGATGGTGGGCGGCGGGATCGGGCGGCCCGCGGGGGTCTCCAGGGTCCGATTCCTGGGCAGGTCCGCATCGCAATCAATCGACGGCGGCCCGGCCGGCGCAAACGCCATGCCCTGGTCGAGTTGCCGCCGGACCTCGGCCAGCGCGAGCCGCATCTCACGGGCGTTCGAGTAGCGATGCTCGCGATCCACGGCCAGCGCCTTCGCGATCACAGCGTCGAGCGCCGGCGGCACCGAAGCATTGCAGGAGGATGCCGGCTCGAACCGCCCTTCGAGCAGCCGGGCCAACACCGCGACGACGGTGGGTCCCGAAAACGGTGCCGATCCGGTGAGCATGGTGTGGAGCACCGAACCCGCGGCATGAAGGTCGGCGCGGCCATCGAGGTCGGGAAGCGCCCGCGCTTGCTCGGGGGCCATCGCGCGTGGCGTCCCGACGATCTGCCCGGCCGCGGTGTGCTCGGTTGCGTCCGCGTCGACCCGCGTGCTCTTGGTGATCCCAAAGTCCAAGACCTTGACCCGCAGATGGCCATCGCGGCCGGGGCTGAGCATGAGGTTGGCCGGTTTGAGGTCGCGGTGGATGAGCTCCTTCGCGTGCACGGCCTCCAGGGCATCCAGGATCTGGTCCATCCATGTAAGCGCCAGCTCCACCGGGATGCGACCGCGGGCGATACGAGTCTCCAGCGTCTCCCCGGCGATCATCTCCATCACGATGAACGGCCGGTCTCCGGTCCAGCCCATGTCGGTCACGAGCGCGATGTTGGGATGCCCGGTGGCGCTCGCGGCCCGAGCCTCCCGCGTCATTCGGGAGACCATCGCAGCATCGGTCGCGTACTCCGGCAGCAGCACCTTCACCGCCACGGTCTTGTCCAGCAGCATGTGGGTGGCGGCGTAGACCTCCCCCATCCCGCCGCGTCCCAAGAGCCGCTCGATCCGGTACTTGCCCTCGAAGACCGTACCCGGCGAGAAGGTGCCCTCTTCGGTATCCGCCACCGTGCTCGACGATACCGCAGCCCGCGGCCCACGACAGGACGTAGAAAAAGGTGCCATTTCTTAGATCGGATCGCACGCTGATCCGTGCGGACCCTCGACGATGGACAGCACGAACCTCCCGATCACTGGCCCCTGCCCCATCGATCTCGACGCCATCGGGTTTGATCGGAGTTCCAAGCGCAGCCACTGCGGTCACTGCGAGAAGAGCGTGCACGTGCTCTCGAACATGACCGAGCGGGAGGCTCGTGGGTTCATGACCGAGAACGCCGGGAAGAATCTGTGCGTGAGTTACGCGCGCACCAAGGACGGGACGGTGGTGTTCAAACCGGAGCCTGCCCCGCAGATCGTTCCGCTCGCCCGACTGTCTCGACGGTCGGCCGCCGCGGCAACCGGTCTGGGCCTGGCCATGGCGCTGGCGGCGTGTACTCCGCACAGCGACACCACCCAGACCACGGGGAAGGTCGAGCAGGTCGAGCAGCTCGAGCAGGTCGAGGGCGGTCTCGAGATGAGGGAGCCGTGCGCCACCCCAAAAACGCCCGAAGCGAAAAAGCATGAGCCGACCGACGAAATGATGGAGGGAGAGATGGTCATGCCCGAGCCTGAGGCCATCCCAGTGGCCGGCGGCATGCTCGTGCCCGAGCCTCCGCCCGAAACCGACACGGTCGACGGAGCGATGGAGATCCCGTCACCGGAGCCCGAGGTCAAGCCGGAGCTCGAGCCCGAGCCCGATGCTGCGCAGATGCACGCCCGCGGGAACCGGCAGGTCCTGCACTTCGACGACGAATAGACGGGCGCTGCCCCGGATTGCTCTGCACCTCTGGGTACGCGAGGCTGCGGGCCATGTCCGCTCTGCGCCCCGGCGACCGCATTCTCGTGACCGGCGGGTCCGGTTACATCGCTTCGCACATTGTGCAGCAGCTTCTCGCAGCCGGGTTGCAGGTCCGCGCGACCGTCCGCGACCCCAGCGACGAGGCCAAGACAGCGCACTTGCGGGCGCTGGTCGGCGCGGATCGGCTCGAGCTCGTCGCCGCCGACCTGATGAAGCCCGGCGACTTCCACGAACCGGTTCAAGGCTGTCAGGCGGTCATCCACGCTGCGTCGTCCGTGCGCCTGCGGGCCGACGATGCCCAGCGCGACATCGTGGACGTTGCGGTCGACGGAACCCGCAACGTCTTCGATGCGATCGACGCCGCGCAAGGGGTGCACACCGTGGTCGTCACCTCCTCCATCGCCGCGATCATCGACGACGCCAAGGATCCTTCGTACCGCTTTACCGAGGACGACTGGAACGACTCGGCCACCGTCCACAGCGCTCCGTACCCGCTGTCGAAAGCGCTGGCGGAGCGCGAGGCTTGGAAACGGGCGGAGGCTTCCGACTACCGCGTTGTCACGATCAACCCCGCGCTGGTGCTGGGTCCGGTCTTCACCAAGAGCCACATCCGCTCATCGCCCAACGTGCTGCACGACCTGCTCTCGGGCAAGTTCCCGCTGGCGCCGCGGTTTCGGTTCAGCATCGTCGATGTGCGGGACGTCGCCGCCGCCCATATCCAGGCGCTCCGACGACCCGAGGCGCAAGGTCGATACATTCTCTCGAACCGCGGCATGTGGATGCGAGAGCTGTCCGAGCTGCTTCGCCCCGAGTTCCCGCAGCACAAGGTGCCTCGCTTTGCGATGCCCAACTTTGCGATGTATGGCGTCGCGTTGTTCGACAAGCGACTCAGCTGGGACTTCCTGCGCCGCAACCTCGACGTGCAGCGCCAGCTGGACAACAGCAAGTCCAAGCAGTCCCTCGGAATCGAGTACCGGTCCATCCGCGAGACGATCCTCGACACCGCGCAGTCGTTCATCGACCGGGGGCTTCTGTAGCTCAGCTTCGGCCGTGGTTGGCGACGGTGGTGGGGATCGCCGGGCCGGCCGCCTGATGCTTCAGCGCTTCGGGGTGCGCACGGTAGTGGTGTCGAACCACCTCCGCCATGGCCTGCTTTCGAGCGTCGTCGACCGACGCGTCCGAAGCATTGCCCAGCGCATCGGCAAGCCCATGAACAAGCGGAACCTGGGGCGGCGGGACCACGCCCGCCCAGGAGCGCAACAGCTTCGCGTCGACCACGGCTGGAAGCGAGCCGAGGATTCCGACGTCGTTCTGATCATGCACGAGCAGCCCTGAGGTGGTGCCGCGGTCCATCGTCAGCACCTGAAACAGATAGACGGTGTGATAGGCCCGCTGCGCGGCAACATCTTCGTCGCTCACAGGCCGCTTCATCGCCGGCGCCACCAAGCGCAGATACCCTTCGGTGACCGTCTCCCCGAACGAGCTCGCCAACGCCAGGTCGGCTTCGAAGTCCCCGGAGTCGTGGCCTTCGAGATACACGTGCGACGCACCGCGGTGACGCTGCAGCGCGGGGATGTAGAAGTAGTGGTCGGCGTTCTCCCGGCCTCCTGCGTACGCCTCGCCCAGCGCCCTCTGCAGGATCGCGTCGTAGGCGTCCCGGTCTCCAACGTCCAGAATCGCAGGGTTGAGATCCGCCATCATCCGCCAGTACGCCGAGCCCGACCGCATCGAAGTCCAGCTGATGTGGATGTGTACCGAAGGTGCCCGCGGATTCGTGGGGTGCACGATGGTGGACAGCGCGGTCGCAGACGACAAGCGGCGCTCGGGCTCGTCGTCGTAGTGAACCTGCGACACATTGACCGACGCGCGATTGAACGCGTCGCAGTCGGGCGCGACCAAGCGCACGCCGCCGCCGTGACGGCCTTCGTCTCGAAACCACTCGACTGGTCGATATGCTGCCGCCCCCGGGAGCACCCCAAGGCCCCCCGCGAACCTCCCCTGCAGAGCCTCCACGACAGACAGCGCTCTTGCCGCTCGTATCTCTACCGCCCGCGTGCGTTCCATGGGCGAACGATACCGAGCGCGCATGTGGCGTGGGCGGCGTTTTTTGCGGTTCGGGATGCAGGCTCACAGAACCCCGTCGCCCCTTTGCCCACACTGTTGTCATGAGACGCCTTTGTATTTTGACTTGCCTTGCGGTGGGCCTCGCGTCAACCGCCGCCCACGCCGAACCCGCGCTCCGCTTCCGTCAAACGGCCGCGGGCAACGTCGTCGCCACCGGAAACACCCTGGGTTTGAGCAAAGTGGACAACGACCCCAGCGACGCCACCATCAACCCCAACGGCCCAGGACTCGCGGACTCGATCGGCACGTTCCTCACCCTCGACCAGACAAGCGTCGACGACTTCCCGCTCAACGTCGCCAACCCGTGGGGGAACGGCACAACGAACGATTGGACTCTCAACGGCTCCGAAGCCGAGTTGGTCCTACCCGGGGACAACACACAGGTCCTGTATGCCGAACTCATCTGGGGCGGAAGCACGCAATATGGCACCGAGAGCGTGACCGCCGACCTCGACAGCCCTGTCACTCTGTCCTTCGGGGACGAGTCAATCGCTGTCGATCCTGACCCCGAGACGGCGTGGACGATCATGGAACTCGCGGGCGGGAACTTCGCGGTCAACAACTACATCAATTCTGCCGACGTCACCGACTTCGTCGCCGAACACGGCGCGGGCTTCTACGCCACGCAGGGCGTCCCAGCGACGCAAGACTCGCTCGTCAACGAGCTCAACACCGCCGGCTGGACGCTCGTCGTTGCCTACCGAACCGCGGGTGAGCAGGTTCGCAACCTCACCATCTACGTCGGAGGCTCCTACGTCGATGAGGACTCGACCGAGGACTACGAGTTCGCGGGCTTCTGCACCCCGCCCCAAGGCGACTTCGACGGGTACGCGGTCGTCAGCGCCATGGAAGGCGACGCCGACCGCGAGGGCGACAGCTTCGCGATCGCCGAGACCCTCGCGGGCCCGTTCGTGAACCTCAGCGGACCCAACAACCCTGAGGACAACTTCTTCTGCTCGCAGCTCAACGATGCCGACGGTGCACTCGACACGGCGGGCACGGCAGGCGACCTCAACCACGACGCGATCGCCGGAAACAACGTTGTCGGCGGCCGACAGGGTTGGGACATCACCCGCGTCCCGCTCAACTCGGCGCAAAGCCAGCTCACCAACGGGCAGACCGAAGCGGTCATTCGCACCCAAACCGCGAGCGACTCCTACATCCCCACCGTCGTGGCCTTCGGCATCGAGGTCAACGCACCCGACCTCTCCAGTGCTTCCGCGGCCGCAGCCCCCACCGAGCTCGCGATCGACGAGACCTCCACGGTCACCGTCGACATCGCCAACATGGGTGAGGCAGACGCGACCGGGGTTCTCTTCACGGCGCAGCTTCCCGAGGGCCTGACCCTGGACAGCTTCGCGATCGACGGCAACGACGGCGACATCGATGGCAATGCGGTCGATGCCGCCGGCCTCGCGGCGGGCGTCGACATCGGCGAAGTCGCCGTGGACGGTGCCAAGCAGCTTGAGTTCGTCGTTCGCTCGGCGGGCGCTCCCTCCGGCGACGCCTACGTGATCACGCCGCAGTGGTCCTACGACTACGTGAGCTGCACCGGAGAAGACCCGCTCACCGAGCCGCAGGTCCTCGCCGACATCGTCATCGACTTCGACGGCGAAGACCCCACGACCAGCGGTACGACGGGCGGCGGTGTGGGCGACAGCTCCGGCGGCGGTGGCGACGACAGCACCAGCGATTCGGACTCCGACTCCAACGGCGAGAGCAGCGAGTCCGACTCCGACTCCGCGACCACCGGCGACTCGGACACCGACGGTGCATCCGACTCGATCGGGACCGGAGCCGATGATGGAGATGACGGCTGCGGCTGCACCTCCGGCGACGACGGAGCCCCCGCAGCCCTCGCGCTGTTTGGCCTCGTCCTTGGTCTGCGACGTCGCCGTCGCGGATAGAGCGCTACAACATCACCGGGCCGCCCTTTTCGACGGCTCGGAGGTAAGCAGGGCGCGCGCTGATGGTTTCGAACCAAGCGCGCGTCTTGCTTTGGTTCGCCTCAACCCGGCCCCGGGCAAGCAGCGCCTCGACCGGATAGCTCATCTGCACGTCGGCCGCCGAGAACGTATCGCCGGCAAAGAACGCGTGCTCCCCCAGATGCTGCTCGATGAACGCGGCGTGTTTTTCGAGCTCGGGAGCCGTGAAGGCCCCTTCGACCTTCTTGACGATGCCCTTGGCGACCGGCTTGATGAAGAACGGCAGGGGCGCGTTGGCAACCTTGCTCATCAGCAGGCGAACCAGCAGCGGCGACATCAGCGAGCCCTCGGCGTAGTGCATCCAGTAGCGATACAGAGCGAAGGCTTCGGTGCCCGGCTCGGGTCGAAAACGTCCTTGGCTCAGGACCTCGGCACAGTGCTCGAGGATCGCCCCGGACTCCGCGTACGCCTTCCCGTCAACCTCGAGCACCGGGGCCTTGCCCAGTGGATGCACCTTCTTGAGGCTGCCCGGAGCCCGAATGGTCAGAGGATCCCGCGTGTACGTCTTGAGCGCGTAGGGCAGCTCGAGTTCTTCGAGCATCCACAGCACGCGGTGCGAACGAGACCTTTCCAGGTGGTGAACGATGACCTCTGGCACGGCGCGGAGGATAGCAGTGTCAGCCTGCGCCCATCTTCGTGGCCTCGATCGGATACTCCGCCACGCTCCGATACGGAAGTTGAGGCCACCAACGCTGCGGCGCCCCGGCGAGCGTGGGCTCGACGCTCTCGCCCGGCCGCGGCGCGAGCACGTGGATCCCATCCTTTTCGGCCGCATCCATCACGCGCTCGATAGGCTCTGCCCACCCGTGGTCGGCCAGGTCGAACAACCCCCAGTGCACGGGCAAGAATCTCTCCCCCTGCAGCATCTGATGCGCCTTGACCGCTTGCTCGGGTCCGAGGTGCCAGTCGGGCCACGCTTGCGCATAGGCCCCAACCTCGAGCATGGTCACCTCGAACGGACCCAGCCGCGCGCCGATCTCGGTCATCCCCGGGAACAGGCCCGTGTCCCCCGAGAAGAAGATGTTGTGATGCTCGGATCGGATCGCGTAGCCGGCCCAAAGCGTTCGGTTCTGATCCAAGATCTGTCGGCCGGAGGCGTGCCGCGAGGGGGTCGTCGTGATGCTCAGCCCCGCCACGTCGTGCGTGTCCCACCAGTCGACGTCCTCAATGCGCTCGGCGGGCACGCCCCACGCTTCAAGGTGCGCACCCACGCCCAAGGGCGCGAAGAACCGGGTGTCCAGATCGGACAACGCCACGATGGTGGGGTAGTCGAGGTGGTCGTAGTGATCGTGCGAGATCAGCACCGCGTCGAGTTTGGGCAGGTCTTCGAGCGCGAGCGGCGGAGCGTACCAACGCTTCGGCCCCAGCCAGTCCACGGGCGAGGTCCGGGGTCCCCACACCGGGTCGGTCAGCAGGGTGCGCCCCTCGATCTCGATCAGCAGCGTGGAGTGACCCAGCCACGTGATGCGGAGCCCGGAGGCGGGTGGGGTGTCGAAGAACGTGCCCTGCACGGACACGACCGGAAGCGGTTCTTCGGGGCTCCGGTTGGGCTCGGGATCCAGAAACTCCGTGAACATCCCGACCGCGTCGTTCCAAAGAGGCTGCGGGTTCTCGAACACCCCCTCGGCCCACTGCGGTGACGCCTTCATCGCCTCCAAGCGCCTGCCGGTCGGTGCGTAGCCGATCGCCTCCCACCCCAGCACGAGCACCACCCCGGCAAACACGAGCACCCCAACGAGCAGCCCGCCCGCGCCGAGACCCGCCCACCGAAGCAGGCGTCGCCAAAGCGGTGCTCGGAGTCGGGGCGCGGGCTCGGATTCGGATTCGGATTCGGTGCTCACCCGGGGAACAGACACTGTGCGTTCAGGGTCTGCGCGTCGTTGTTGTCCTCGACACACTCATCGACGACTCCCGCCACGACATCCGCCCCATCCACGGTTACAAAGAAGTCCAGCGCAGGATCTCCCTGTGCGAACGGTACGGCCCACGACACTTGGGTCTGCTGCCCAGGCAACAGGGCCATGGCGGTGAGCTCGGTGCCCACAAGCGCCCCGGCGGCATCCACCCCCTCGTACAAGCTCACTTCGATCCCCGACGGTACCCCCAGCGCCCCCACGTTGCGGACGGTTGCGACCACTTCGAGGAGTCCCTCGTCGCAGGTGCCAAGCTGCGCGACCAGGTCGACGGAGAGGTCCGGAGCGTTGAACACCCCCGCGCCCTGCACGTTCTGTCGGTAGTTGTTGAGGTTCGGCTGGGTCCAGTTGTCGTTCTCGAGCGCGGGCGCGTTGCCGGCCGAGGTCGAGTTGGTGACGTGGTACGCGTGCGAGGTCCACACGCGCCGGGTGCCGACCCACTGGTCGAACGCATCCCCATACACGAACACACCACGGCGTTCGGTGTAGCCGGGCACACCGCCGCAGTTGTTGCCGCTGTCGTTCGCGACCACGAGGATCTCCGAGTTGCCATCATCGTCGACATCGACGACCAGCGGGTACTCGTGGATGGTCGCGCTGCTGCTCTCGACCTGAAGCAACACGTCTCCGCTCGCGCCGTCGTACACCCGCATGAAACACTCGTCGGCGTAGATGACCTCGGCGGCGCCATCGCCCTGGAAGTCGAACACACTGCTGCCGGTGGCGTTGCTGCTCTGATCTTGCGTGACTCCCGACCAGCGCTCGAACACCTCTCCGGGGGCCGGCGTCGCTCCGGCGATAATGTCTTCTCCGGCCCGGTACAGGTCGTAGACGGTGTAGGAGCCGCCGCCCGCAGTCGCGAGCTCGGGTCGGCCGTCCCCGTCGAAATCTGCGACCGTGGGCGGACCGCCGCGCCCGCCACCGGGGATCGGAACCGCAGCGGTTCGAAGCGCCGGGTTCGCGTTGCACAGGACTTCGGTCGGATCGACGCCGCACCAAGCCAGACCACTGTCGCCCTCCAACACCCGCAGCTGGCCGGCAGCCACGAGGACGACCTCGGGCGTACCATCGAGGTCGACGTCGGCGATGGCCGGATATCCATCGCTGCCGCCGGCATTCCACAACAGCGTCACGTTGACGACAGGGTCCATGCCGACCATCGCATTCCAATCGACCGACCAGGCCTGCGCGCCCGACACCACCTCGGGATAACCGTCCCCGGTGAGGTCGACCAAAGAGGAGATGCCACCGGTGTAGCCGCTGTTGGTTCCAAAGACCGCCCCGTTGCCGCCCTGATCCCAGACGACGAGCCCGTCGTTGTCGATCAACGTCGCGCCGAAGACGATCTCCGCCTCGTCGTCGTCGTCGAAGTTTGCAAACGAGGGGGCCCCGTTCTCGACGGAGAAACGCTCAACCGCCCCGCCCCCGTCGTGCGATGACCAAAGCAAGGCGCCGCCGCTGTCGATCGCGACGATGCGTGAGCCTCCGGTCTCGGGCCGCGCGGCATAGATGATGTCGGGCAGTCCGTCTCCGCTCACGTCGGTAAGCCCGATCGTCGAGCGTCCGTGCGCCCCCCAGCTTCCGTTGCTCGGATCGTGAGGGACCTCGAGTTCGACGGCTCCGGTCTGCCCGTCGAGCACCACGATGTTGCCGCCGGGCCAACCCAGCCCGTCTTGCTGGGCAATGTTGATGACGACCTCGGGCACGCCATCGCCATCGATGTCCGCAACGACCGGGATCGAGATGATCTCGTTGGCCTCGTAGCTCCACTCCAGCAGCACCGAGACATCCTCGAACTCGGGCACGAACTCGCACCCGACCGGGTCGAACTGGGGCAGGCATTGGTCGAGCGTCGGCTCGCAGAACTCCCCCGCCTCACAGTCGAAGGAGTCCGAGCAGGGACCGGTTGGGTCCGCGCACTCGTCGCCCAGGCAGACCTGCCCCCCACCGCAACAGATGTCCTGCGCGTCACCGCAGCGAATCCCGGACTCGCAGGTGTCCAAACATGCCCCGAGCACGCACTCCTCTTCGGTCGTGCAGCACTCGCTTGCGGCCCCGCACACCACGGTCTCGCAGACCGATTCGCCGCCGCCGCTCGACGAGGACTCAGCAGGATCTCCGCTGGTCGTCGTGCTCTCCGGGCCGTCCGTCGAGTCCCCGCTGGAGTCTTCGTTGGAGGTGCCACTGCCCAGCGTCGTGCCGGACATCGTGGATTCGCCCGCGCCCGTGGATGTGCTCGGCCCGGCCGACGACAACGAATCGATGCCGTCCGTCTCCCCGGCATCCAACGCCGTAGAGCCGCCGCATGCAGCAAGCAGCCAAGGTGCGACAACGACGGACACAGACCTAATCGGTAAGCGCATCAGTCGTAAGACACCGCACATCTTCACGATTCCGGACGGGCCGTTCGATTGATGCGCGGCCAGCCCGCAGGTGGGCATTCGGCGTTGAGACCGACGCGGTCGTTGGGGTCCTCGTTGCACAACGACACGGTACGCCAGGAACATTCTGAGCATCAACGGCGGACGAGCATGCCTGGTCTGGCCGGCGCGCCCGATGGCGGGCGCGAGCGTTGGAGATCTCCGTGATGGGCTCAGTGCTGGCCGAACACACGGTTGCCGTCCACGTACGGAATCCCCGGCAGCCCGGCGAGCATCTGGGCGGACGCAAACGTCAGCGCCCGGGTCCGCAGGTTGACCGTCCCCTTCGAGCGCACCAGCAGCTCGAAGGCCAAGGCGTGATGTCGCCGCATCGGCAACACCTTCAACGCGTGCGCGATGGCGACCTGGTCCGCGGGGCGACCCGCGATGTAGCGCTTCTTGGCGTCGAACCGCGACTGCCGCTCCTGCCACCACGCCAAGATCGCCTCGGGCTTGGGGATGCGCAGCTCCTCTTCGGCCCCGATCCCGAGGTCCTCGTCGAGGTCTTCGTCCTCAAGGTCTTCCTCGAGGTCCTCCGCACCTCCTTCGGATTCGGATTCGGCGGCATCCTCCTGGTCCTCTGGGTCCTCCACGTCGTCCCAGAACGTATCGTCGTCGAGCGGCAGACCGGTCATCGCGGCAAAGGCCTCTCCCGCCAGCGGACCGACGGCCTCGTCGCCCAGCCACTTCAGACAGGTTTCCATGGCGACCCGTCGTCCGCTAGAGCCCAGGGCATGCAGGGCCAGCGGCCGCACGGCTTCGTCTTCGGCGCGCTCGGCGATACGCTCGGCGATGCGCTGGTCGGCCAGCGATGCCAGCAACACCATCGCCTCCGCGTCGGGCTCCTCGGCCAGCCCCCGTCTGCCGACGTGCTGCCACGCGGGCCCCGAGCCCATGATGAGCCCGGCCCTCGCGGCGGCCCACTGCAGCGCGGGCGTGCTCGCGGCGAGCGAATGCTCCACCCAGTTGAGGTAGCGCCGATCGCCGAAGGGAAGCATCGACACGGCAGCGGCTCGCGCCTCCTCGTCGGTCCCCTGCAAAAGACCGTCGACGAGGTTGCCTGGGTTCGCGCCCCGCTGGCCGCCCACGGTCGCCAACGCGGCCAGGTGCGCGGGCTCGCCACCACGGCGAAGGGCATCTGTGATGCGAACATCGACGTCGGGACGCGAGGACATCGAAAGCGCTGCAATGATCCCGTGGCGAACCTCGTCGGTCCGTTGATCGAGCGCGTCGAAGAGCGGCACAGCGAACTGAACGTTGGGATGCGACAGCAGGGAGAGCGCGACCGCGGCGGCCCGCCAGCGCTCGGTCTCCTCGTCGGCCAACGCCGGCTCTAGCAGCTCCGCCCGCACGTCCTCGCCGCCCACGACGAGTCCATCGACGTGGGCGAGGAGTCGCTCTTGCGGACCTTGCTCGAACTCCTCTCGCAGGTACGCCGGAGAGTCCAGGTTGACGTGCCAGGTCTCCGCGAGAAACTCGGCTTCGTCGAGATGTTCTTCGACCACGTCCCAGAGGATCGCGTCGGACCGGGATTCGGTCATCGGATGCTCGGTGGCCTCAGTTGATGAGGACGGCGCCGCCCTTGATGCGGTTGCGCCCGGTGGCTCGCGACTCGACCTGAACCCCGCGAATCACGATGCGCCCGTTGCGTCGCATCGTGAGGCTGGCCTTGCCGCACCGAAGCACGATCTCGTCCTGGCCTTCGAGGAGCACACGCTTTCCATCCACGGCCGCAGTCAGAGACTCGGTCGGCAGCTCGGCCTCGAGTGCCGGCAAAGGCTGGCGAAGGCCGAGCAGCACCGGCTGACCGGTGGCCACGACGAACAACAGCACGGCCGCTCGACGATCGGCGATCGCCGCATCGAGGTCGGCCCGCGAGATCGACACCACACACAGCGAGAGCAGCGGACCCGAGCGGCTGTCCTCCGAATCGACCCAAATCCCGTCTTCGTCCACGCGGACGATCCACCCCAGCGTCGCCCCCTGAGGCACCGATGGGTCGGGCTCGACGCGCCCGAGCGCAACCACCTTGTGTTCGGCCATGTGCGAAGCATACCAACCTCGCTCATGCCATGCGCGGCCCCGCGACCGCACTTCGATTGCGCCGCGATGCCACCGGGCTTGGGAACTCGCCCCCGAGCTCGCCGTACAATGCCCTTAGTGCAGCGCTTCGCTCTCGTCTCCCTCGCCTGGGGCCTGCTGGCCTGTGGCAGCCAGGTCCCCTCGACATCATCCGCCGACACGGACGACGATGTGGGGGTCCAGCCCGATGCGCCAGGTGCGGTCTACTCCCCCTGCGGCGGACCCGATGCCTGCGCGCCGCTTCCGTACTGCGTCTTTCCGTCCGGCGAGGACGGCTTCTGCACCCGGGAATGCGTGAGCCCGGACGACGCCAGCGGCTGCCCCGACGATCCAGGCGAGCTCGGTCGCGCTTCCTGCCTGGACATCGGCCTCCCCGCGGGCGCCCGCGTGTGCAGCATCGACTGCGGCGACGGCCTCCCCTGCCCCGATGGCATGCGGTGCGAGGAGGTTCAAACCGACGACGGCCCGACCCGCGCTTGCTTCTGACAATCGCCCAGACGGCGTCACGCGACGGACCGAAGCCCGGGACCGACCGAGCTCACCGAACCGCGGCGCGAACCGAGGCAAACTCCAGCTGGAACTTCGCGAGGTACTTCCTCAGCCGGTCCGCATCGTTGACCGATCGGCGCCTGGATCGCGACGCCGCAAAAAGAACCCGGCCCGCCGCGGAAAGAGAGGTGCAGGAGGCACACACGCGGAGGACCTCCTCGAGCTGCGCGGCGTCGAAGCGGTCGAGTTCTTCGTGCGCGTCCCCAAGCGCCGCCCGGACCCGCGGAAACCGGACCCCTTCATTCCCGTCCCACCGCGCCTGAAGCCGGGCGATCTCCTCCGCGACGATCCCGGGCGTGATGCGGCCGCGCGGGGCCAAGGTTGCCATCCGAATGACGGCACCTGCGAAGTCGCGGAAGTTTCCCGGCCAAGGCGCGTCGGCGGAGGTTGAAAAGTCCACGAAACGCGTCCGCGCGACCCGAGTGAGCGAGGCCCGCCGCCCGTGGTCCGCCGCATAGCGCTCGAGCTCGTATTCGAGGTTGGGCTCGATGTCCTCCGGCCGCGCTGCCAGACCCGGCAGGGCGAATGTCCACAGATCGATGCGCGCGAGCAGGTCTTGGCGGAACGCTCCGGTCCGCACGCTCTCCCGAAGGTCGCGGTTGGTCCCGGCGATGAGTCCGAACGCGCTTTGCACCTCCTGGTCCGACCCCAGCGGCGTGAACCGACGATCTTCGATCGCGCGCAGCAGCATCGCCTGCTCGTCGAGGCCCAGCTCCCCCACCTCATCGAGAAACACGACGCCCCGATCGGCTTCGGCGAGCACGCCGGCCCGGTCCCGAACGGCGCCCGTGAATGCGCCGCGTTTGTGCCCGAACAACGTCGACATCGCCTGGTCGCCCCGCAGGGTCGCGCAGTTGACCTCCACGAAGCGCCCGTCGACCCGTCCCCGCTCCTGCAAAAGTCCGTAGATCCTCCGGGCGAGCTGCGTCTTTCCAGCCCCGGTTGGACCGGTGAGCAACACCGGCGCGCGCGAGCGCATGACCACGGTCTCCACCTGGTCGATCAGCGCGTTGAAGGACGCGTTTCGGGTTTCGATCCCCTGCTTGAGAAAGGAGACGTCGTCCCGCTGCTGGGCTTCGAACCTCGAGCGAATCGCCCCGTAGCTGGAGAGGTCGAGGTCGATGATCCGCACCTGCCCCGGGCCTGCGTTGGCAGGCCCAGGTGAGGTCTGCAGGATCCGGCCGGGCACAAACCGCGCCTCGGTCAGCAGGAACCAGCAGATCTGCATGACATGGGTTCCGGTCGAGATGTGGACCAGGTAGTCCTCCCGCGACGGCGAGAAGCTCTGCCCCCGAACGAAGTCGAGCAGGCCGGTGTAGACCTCCTCAAAGTCCCACGGGTCCGAGAAATCCACTTCATGCAGGCGGACGGTCGTCTCCGGGGAGACCGACGCGATGTCCTGCACGACGCGCTCCGCGAGCGCGTGGCCCTGCCGCGGCACGAGGAGCTCGAGACGATCGACCACCAAGTCTTCGTGACGATGCAGGTCCACCGTCGGCCGCCAGCGATTCCATCGACGCGACCCGACCCCTTTGTCGAGCGTCGGGCCCAGCATCGAGACCACGACCGTCTTCTTCACCATATACGAGAGTATAAGTACGTATCCAGCTGAATCACACTTCGACCAGGCGAATCGACCCAAACCACTGAAATCACTACAAACCGTCCACAAGCACGGCTCCTGCTCTACTCCGGGCCATGAACGCGACGCGCAACTACGAAGTCGACCACGTTCCTGGCAGTGTTCCCGTCAAGCGGTGGACACGAGGCGTACCCGTGGAGGATGCCGCGCTGCGGCAGCTGGCCAACATCGCGCAGCTTCCGTTCGTGCACAAGTGGGTCGCGGCCATGCCGGACGTGCACTGGGGCATGGGCGCCACGGTTGGTTCGGTGATCCCGACCAAGGGCGCCATCGTGCCGGCGGCGGTCGGCGTGGACCTGGGATGCGGCATGATGGCGACACGGACGAGCATGACCGCGAGCGATCTCCCCGACTCGCTCGGCCACGTGCGAGCGGCCATGGAACGCGCCGTCCCTCACGGTCGCAGCAGCGGTCGGTCGCGTCGTGACCGCGGTTCGTGGGGGGACATCCCGCGCCCGGTCGGCGAAGCCTGGGCATCGCTCGAGCCTCGCTTCACGGCCATCGTGGACAAGCACCCCAAGGTGGGCCAGAGCAACCATCTGCACCACCTCGGGACGCTCGGCACCGGCAACCACTTCATCGAGCTTTGCCTCGATCAGTCCGAGCGCGTGTGGGTGATGTTGCACAGCGGCTCGCGCGGGGTCGGCAACCGCATCGGCTCGTACTTCATCAACAAGGCCAAGGAAGAGATGCAGCGGTGGTTCATCCACCTTCCCGATCAGAACCTGGCCTACTTTGCGGAGGGCTCGCAGTACTTCGACGACTATGTGGAGGCTGTCGGTTGGGCCCAGGACTTTGCCCGCCTCAACCGCGAGCTGATGATGCAGAACACGCTGGCCGCGCTTCAAGCTGTGCCCGACCTGCCCGCGTTTCGGGCCGACCTGGAGGCGGTGAACTGTCACCACAACTACGTGGCGCGCGAGCATCACTTCGATGCCAACGTGTGGGTGACCCGCAAGGGGGCCGTGCGTGCCGGAGAAGGCGAGCTGGGAATCATCCCTGGTAGCATGGGGACGCGCTCGTACATCGTGCGCGGCAAGGGCAACGCGGACAGCTTCTGTTCGTGCAGCCACGGCGCCGGTCGGGCGATGTCCCGCACCGAAGCCAAGCGCCGGTTCACGGTCGAGGACCACGTCAAGGCAACCCAAGGCGTCGAGTGTCGCAAGGACGAGTCTGTGATCGACGAGACGCCGGCCGCCTACAAGTCGATCGATGACGTGATGCAGGCGCAGCGCGACCTGGTTGAAGTGGTACATACGCTGCGGCAGGTCGTCTGCGTCAAGGGATGAAACAGGAGTCATGACCACTCCCATCGAAATCGACGGCAGTGAGGGCGAGGGCGGAGGGCAGATCCTCCGCTCCTCGCTCGCCCTGTCGGTCATCACGGGCACGCCCGTCTTGTTCCGGAACATCCGGGCCAAGCGCTCGAAGCCCGGCCTCCGTCGCCAACACCTCGCCGCGGTCCGGGCGGCAGCGGCGATCAGCGGGGCCAAGCTTCGCGGCGACGCGGTCAGCAGCATGGAGCTGTGCTTCGAACCTGGCCCCGTGCAGCCCGGACAACACCACGTCAGCATCGGGACCGCGGGAAGCACCACGCTCGTGCTTCAAACCGTGCTTTGGCCGCTGCTGCTCGCAGACGCCCCGTCCGAGGTGGTCATCGAGGGCGGCACCCACAACCCGATGGCGCCCACGTTCGAGTTCTTGGACCGCACCTTTTTCCCGCAGGTTCGGCGGATGGGTGTGGACGCCGAGCTCACGCTCGAGCGGCACGGTTTCTATCCGGCCGGTGGCGGACGCCTGCGCGCGGCGCTGCGGCCCAGCGAGTTGCGCCCATGCACCTGGGAGGCTCGCGGGCGAGCGCGCAGCGTGGATGCCCGCGGCTTGGTCTCAGGCTTGCCCGTGAACATCGCCCAGCGCGAGCTCGGCACCGCCATCGCGGCGCTCGGCTGGCAGCGCAACCAGGGCAAGGCGGTCCGGGTCGAATCGGCTGGCCCAGGCAACGCGTTGCTCCTGGGCGCAACCTTCGACAGCGGCACGACCGTCGTCTCCAGCATCGGCAGCAAAGGCAAACGCGCCGAGGATGTCGCGACCGAAGCCGCGCAGGAGATGAAGCGGTACCTCGATTGCGCAGCTCCGATCGACGCACACCTCGCCGACCAACTGCTGCTCCCGATGGCGCTGGCCAAAGGCGGCAGCTTCGTCACCGGGAAGCCGTCGCTGCACACGCGCACCAACGCAGCTGTCATCGCGCGATTCCTGCCCGTCCGCACCGCGTTCGCCCGGCGTGAGGACGACACGTGGCTCGTCGAAGTGCACGCCGACTAAAGCAGGGCGGCCTGAACGATGTGGGCAAACGCGGGGGCCGACACGGAGCCGCCGTACGCGTCGTCCGCCACCCCATGCACAGAGACTCCGATCCAGGTGCTGGAGTCGCCGTCCGTAACCCGGCCGACGAACAGCGCCCCCTGCACGTCGTCGAGCCTGGAGGTGCCGGTCTTCCCCAAGACCCCGAGCCCCTCGACGGTTGCGGCACTCCCGGTCCCATCCTCCGTCACCGCAAGGCGCAACATGTCGAGCACAGCCTCTCCTTGGGGTGCTGCGCTCATCTGCGCGTACGCGGACACGAGGTCCCGAAGAGGGACCACGGTGTTGAAGCCGTCGAGCTGACCGACCGCGTCGCGCAGGCTCATCTCGGCAGGATCGGGCAGCGCGACGCGACGAGCCACCTCGGCGTAGACATCCTGCCACTGCATGGTTTGCAGGACCCGGGCCACGGCGATGTTGGACGACTTCGCGATCGCCTCGCGGAGCGTGAGCAGCCCGTTGTTGCGCGAGTCCTCGATGGTGTCCTCCCCGATCTTCAGCGGCGCCGACGTGTCGATCGTGGCGGCGGGATCGAGACCCAGGACCAGCGCGGCGTGGACCGTGAGCGGCTTGATCGTGGACCCGGTGGGCTTCGCAACCTCAACATCTCCGTGACTGGCCAGGACGCTCGTGCCCGACGCATCCAGCACAACGATCCGAACCTCCGCCCCAGCGTGCGCGGCCTCCAGAGCATCGGCCTCAGAGGCCACGGCGGCCGCCCAGTCCGTCGCAGTGGGCTGGGGCTCGGAGTTCGTTCCGGGCCGCCCCGGGGGTTCGGATTCGGGAGGCGTGGCCGCACAGGCAGCCATCACACAAAGTGAAGAGATCAGGAGCCGTCGCATGCTTGGCGCCATGACGCGCGGCGCCGAGGGTGCATTCCCGATCAGCCGCCGATGCAGCCGGTGTCCTTGGGTGGGCACCCAAAGCGGACGTGCAGATGGTCGTGGTGGTCGCGAGCGTGCTGCACCAGCCGACCGGCGGCCCACCGACCATCGGGGTAGCTGAAGATCTTCTTGAGCTTGGCGCGGCTAACCTTCTGGGCCCGCGCGTAGGTGTAGAGCTGCTTTTGAATCCGGTAGTCCAAGAAGATCTTGCTGGGGCCGCCGGGCTTCTTCGACTGCTCGTACAGCGCGTCGAGCAGGGTCCACATCGCAGCCTCGTCGAGTTGGCCAGCGGCAGCGGGGACGAACTCTTGGGGATAACCGGCGGGCTGCCGCTTGAAGTACAGGCCGAGGTCGACGTCGCGGCCGGACTGGTGCGAGCTGTGTCCGGACAGGCTGCCGCCGTCCTCGTCCGAGAGGTCCCCGATTGCGAGGCGACCGGCTCTCGGATGCGCATCGGACACCGCCTGGATCGCCGCCGCGACCTGGTCGACGACATGGGCCGCCGCGTACGTGCGAGGCAGCCGGCGTCGATAGTAGCGCTTGCTCTGCGGAAGGCGAGCGCCTTGCGCCAACGTCCCGCGCTGCGGGGATCCGACGCTTTGCCCCTCGACCATACGAATCGCAGCCGGCGCGGCGCCATCGGCCACGCGCAGCCGTTGCCCGATGCGGATGACGTCCGAGTTGAGCCCGTTGTGGGTTCGGATCGCCTCGACCGTGGTTCCGTAGCGCTGCGCCACAGCCGAGAGCGTGTCCCCTCGGGCCACCACGTGTGTCTTGCTCGGGGCCGCCTGGCACGAAGGCAGCGTGAGCGTCATGCCGATGCGCAGCTCGCCCGGCCGCAGGTCATTGAGCTTGCGTACCTGCTCGACCGTACAGCCCCGCTCGGTTGCCAGCTCCCACAGGGTCTCGCCCTTGCGCACGACATGCGCCGTGCCGCCCGGGTGAGGCGTGGCAGCCGCGAGCAAACTGGAGAGCACCAGCAGGGACAGGTCGAACACAGAGCTTCACCATGACCCAAAACCACCGCTGCGCGAAAATTTGCGGCGCGTCCTTAGACATGCGGAGGTGGCCCCAGGGACTCCCAGGGCTGCAGCGCCCGGAGCTGCGCGATCTCGATTCGGCCACGATCCAGCTCCCCGCTCGCGGCATCGAGCAGACGGTAGTCGAGCGTGGCTCGCAGCAGAGGCTGTGGCTCGATGCACACGATACGCAGCTCACCAGGCTCGAACCCACACTGCGCCTGGAGGGCCTGCGCAAGTTGCTCCTGGTGCAGATGCCCGTCGCCGAAGTTCCACCCCAAGGCCAGGCCAGCAACGAGTTCACCGTCGAGCCAGGTGAACCGCTCGAACACCCCGGCGCCTTCGATCGCCTGGGGCACCAGGGTCGGCAGCGCTCGCCCGTGCACATGCATGGCTCGAAACGCCATCACCTTGCCGACGAGTCCGACTGACGTCGCCCGATCGTAGACCAGCCCGAGCTGGTCGTAGATCCACGGCGCGCTCTTCGTGAGTCGCTCCAGCTTGCGCCATGCGTCGTCGCGAAACAGCCACACGCTGCACGGCCAGTTGCCCGCGTAGTAGCGCATCGAGAGCAGAAACGAGACCCGCTGCGGCCACAGGTTGCCGAGCACGGGCACGCCCACCATCGTGACCAGGAGGAAGAGACCGACCGGCAGTCCTATCTCGAGCAGATGCAGCTCGTGCGCACCGAACAGCACGAACGCCCCGTAGACCACCATCACGTTCCACTCCAGCGGCACACCCATGGGCACGTTGCTCGTGATGAACACGTGCAGCACGAGCATCAGCGCCAGGCCCAGCATCGTGACCCAGCCTCCCTCGCCTGCGAGCAGGAGGAGCGGCACGCCCAGCTCGAGCGCGGTGCCAAAGTGCCCCGCCGCGACCGCCACCCCGGAGGGACGCAGATCGTCGGGATACCCCCGGACCATGCGCTTGCGCAGCCAGACAAACGGAGTACTCGGACTGTTCGAGGTCATCACGCTTACGACCGAGGGAAAGTGATGGTCGAGCTTGGAGACCCCGGCGAAGAACCACAGCGCGAGCTGAACCGCCATCGCCCCGGCCAGCGGATTGGGCGAGAATGCAAAGCACACCGCGCTCACCCCGTAGTGCTCGATACGCGCCGCGAGCACGATCGTGCGGTCGCGGAGGCCCAGCACCAGCAGCGCAGCCAAGACCGCGACCCAGTCGAGCATCGCGGCCTGCGGCAGCGTCAGCGCGCGCGCCGTGATGCCCAACAGCGCGGCATAAGCCAGCACGTCAAACCACGTCCGCTGATGTCCCCCCGCACCGGGAAGCTTGGGCCACGGCGGCAGCTTGGTCGTGCCCGGACGCAGCCAGTACAGCAGCCCACCGACCGGCGGCAGGTAACGCCCGGTCAGCGGACCACTGCCGCATCCAAACCCCAACACTTCGAACAACAGGCTCCACAAGATCGCCTTCTCAAACGCGACCGCGTGCGACCACCACTGCCCGATCTCCCCGGGACCTCCGAGCGCGGGCGAGAGGCTGCAGAAGAACACCCATCCGCCGATGTAGCCCGCGACCTTCAGCGCATAGGCGAGGTAGATCGAGATCGGTGTCCCGTAGCCCTGCACCACCCACGCGCGACAAACCCACTTGAGCTTCTCGGGAAGCGGAAGCTGCTCCCACTGCAGCGGATCGTAGGGCGGTGACGTGGGGGAGAGCAGGCCCATGCGAGCCCGCCAAGCGTATCGCGGACGCGCGGGGGGCCTCGGCCTTCCGCCCCGAACCAAACCAAAACCAAAAAGAAAACCCCGCTCGAAGGCGGGGTTTCAGTGCCCAGGCGCGGATTTGAACCACGGACACCCGGATTTTCAGTCCCCGTGTCGGAACAGTACAGGTCGGATCGAGTTCGGTCGGGTTGGACGGAAACATCGCTATTCGGCCCATTAAAGCTCGCTCACGATGCTTCCCAGTCGTCTTAGCGATTGCGGCTTCGATCACCTGCGGTCATCTGGGTGCTACCTGGTTGCGACCTGGGGAGCACGGATGGCGAGCGAAACGAAACGGATCACGAAGCGATGCATCGACGCTGCACGCAAAGAGAAGCGAGCGGTCGAGTTCTGGGACACGGAGGTCACGGGCCTCATGTGCCGCGTCTACGCCACCGGGCGCGCGTCGTTCCTGCTGTTCTAGCGGACTCACGACAACACGAGCCGGAAGCCGAAGATCGGCTCCTTCGGGGAACTCACCGTCGACCAGGCGCGGGAGATCGCGCGGGACTGGCTGCACATGGTGAAGCAGGGCAGCGACCCGTCGAAGACCCGCCAGAGCCTGCGACGGGCGCCGACGGTCGAGGACCTTGCGGAACGCTACCTGCGGGAGCACGCGGTCCCGAAGAAGAAGCCGTCCTCGGTTGAGACCGACCGCGCCAACCTCCGGCTTCACGTCCTACCCAAGCTCGGGCCCCCTCTGTCAGGGTAGTTGAAGCGTCCGCGCGGCAGCCCGAGGCGCCGCGATCTCAGCAACGAAGCGGGGCGTGAAGACGAAGAGAAACAGATGAAAGAATACTCGGAGACGGTGCGTGCGAGGATGGTCGCGCGGTTGTTGGGCCCGCACGCAATGTCGGCGCTGGCGCTGTCAAAGGAGAGCGGAATCTCTCAGGCGACGCTATCGCGATGGTTGAAGGCGGCTGCCATTATCGAGCCCGTGGCAAACGAGCGCAAGCGACAACGGGCAGCGGGGCATCCGGGCGCGAGCGAACAACAGCCGGCACCGAGCACGCGGCGTTCAGGGCCGGACAAGCTTGCGTTGATGGGGCGAGCCGGCGACCTCGAAGGTGAAGCGCTAGGCGCTTTTCTGCGACGCGAAGGCGTTTATCTGGCCGAACTCGAGCAATGGCGCAAGCTCGCTGCCAACGCGCTCAGCGGTACGAAGAAGCAGGCGCCGAGTAAAGAACTCCGGCGCCTGAAGGCAGAACTCGCCCGCAAGGAGAAGGCGTTGGCCGAGACCGCAGCTCTCATCGTGCTCAAAAAAAAAGTGGCGGAGATCTGGGGGGACGAGGACGACGACACGGAGTCGAAGAGCGAGCGGTGATCGTCGAACTCATCGACGAGGCCGTTGCCGCGGGTGCTGGACACGGAAAGGCGTGCCACGTCGTCGGGCTTGCTCCGACAACGATCAACCGCTGGCGCCTCAAGCCGGCGGCCGAGGATGCGCGCCGGGGCCCCAAGACCAGGCCCCGCAACGCGTTGTCGGAGCAAGAGCAGTCCGAGGTTGTTGCGATGATGAATGCAGCCGAACACAGCTCGATGTCGCCTGACGCTCTTGTGCCTTACTTAGCGACACTTGGGGTGTATCTCGCCTCGCAGAGCACCTTCTATCGAATCGCACGCGCGGCGAAGCTGCTGAGTGCTCGAGGTCGAGCCCGACGGCGCTCGCACCAACGCCCTCGCGAGTTCGTCGCCAAAGGGCCGAACGAAGTGTGGGCATGGGACATCACGTTCCTGCCGACCACGGTGCGGGGGCGTTTCCTGAAACTGTACGTCGTCATCGACGTGTGGAGCCGCATGATCATCGGCGCTGAAGTCCACGAGCACGAGGACGCCGCACTCGCGGCTGCGCTGGTGGAGCGCTGTTGCATCGAACAGGGCGTCCGCCGCGACCAACTCGTGCTCCACGCCGACAACGGCGGCGCAATGAAGGGCAACACGATGCTCGCCAAGCTACAGCAGCTTGGCGTCATGCCCAGCTTCTCGCGGCCGCACGTCAGTGACGACAACGCTTTCGCCGAGTCCGTGATGCGGACGATCAAGTACAGCCCGGCGTACCCCCAGCAGGCGTTCGCCGATCTCGAGGAAGCACGGGCCTGGGTCGCGAGCTTCTTGGCTTGGTACAACGAGCAGCACCTCCACAGCGGCATCCGTTTCGTGAGCCCCGGGCAGCGCCATCGCGGCGAGGACGTTGCGATTCTCGCCCACCGCCATGCCGTCTACATCGCAGCCCGTGAGCGCCACCCCGAGCGTTGGACGACCGGTAAGACGAGGAACTGGACTCGACCCGAAACGGTCATCCTCAACCCGTCACCCTCGTCACGGAAGAGCAGCACGATCCGCAGCTGACCAAATCAGAAACCGCTTCAACTTTCTTGACAGTTACCGCGGGAAGCTCAAGGTGACCGCGATTGGCCTCCACGACATCCAAGCACTCCACCACGGCATGCGCGAGAAGCCGGGCGCAGCGAAGCGGGTCCTCGCCCTGGTAAGCAAGATGCTCAACCTCGCCGAAACGTGGGGGTGGCGGCCGATCGGGTCGAACCCGTGCGCCCGTGTCGAACGCTACAAAGAGCGAAAGCTCCACCGCGACCTCAGCGAGCTGGAGCTCGCCCGGCTGGCGAAGGTGCTCCGCGAAGCTGAGGGCGACGACCCCGTGCTGGCGCCGAACCCGACAGCGGTCGCGGCGGTCCGCTTCCTGCTGTTCACGGGCTGCCGCCGCGGAGAGGTTCTCAACCTGCGCTGGGATGAGATGGACTTCGAGATGAACGTCCTGCGGCTCCGGGACAGCAAGACGGGCCGGAAGGTCGTCCCACTCAACGGGCCCGCCCGCCTCGTCCTCGAGGGACTGCCGCGTGACCCACAGAACGCGTATGTCTTCGCCTCGGTGACAAACCCTGGCCGACCGCTGCACGACATCAACAAGCCGTGGCAGACCGTGCGCGAGCGTGCTGGACTGGCCAACCTCCGACTGCACGACCTGCGTCACAACTTCGCCACGCACGCGGTGGGATTGCAGCACTCGCTACCTGTGATCGGCTCCCTGCTCGGCCACAAGAGTCAGGCGACGACACAGCGGTACGCGGAGCTGCAGCTGCACCCGTTGAAGCATGCGAGCGAAAAAATATCAGAGCGGCTCGCAGCCTCGATGGGCTTCGGGCCCGGCCGTGCCGGTCAATGATCACTGGCACTTGAGCTCCGGGAAGGTGGGTCACCGTGCTTGTCTCGTGTTCGAAGGTGCTAGCTAACATCAAGCTATGATTGAGCTTTTCGGCTTGACGCAGAATATGACGCGGACAAATCTACCAACATGTTCGAACCTGAGTGGACCGGCGGCAAGCGCCCCAAGGCCCTGCTGCGTCCTCAGGACGTGGCCGAACTCCTGAACGTATCGACCGCTACCCTGAGCCGCTGGCGGCGACACGGCAATGGCCCCCGGTACCACAAGTTCCATAAGGCCCGGACCGCGGTCATCCGCTACGCGCCCGGGGCCATTGACTACTTCCTTGGCGAGTCGGCGCGCGATTCAACCTCAGAGGAACAGTGAAAGACGCGCTGGACCGCCGCGCGACCGAGGCGTGGCATGCGTCGACAGCCGCAATCGACTGGTCTGTCTTCGTGACGATGACCTACCGACGATAGGTCTCCGAGTTCGTCGCACTTCGCGACCCGCAACGGTTCGCCCGAGAGCTCGCCAGCCGGCTGCACCAGCACGTCCTGGTCCTGTACAGCGGCGACCGCCACCCCGACGGCCAGGGCTGGCACTGGCACCTCCTCGCGACTCCATGGGGGAGCCAGGCCGCTCTACCTGGCGCGCTACTTCAGTCGGCCTGGCGTTCGTGTGTGCCGACCCGGTCCGGGCGCGTCGACGTCCGAGACTTCGGCCAGGGCGCGCGCGACGAGTCCGGCCTTCCCTACCTGCTGTTCAGACACCGGGATCCGATGGTCTTCATGGGCTGTACGCGACCGCCCATCTGTCGCCGCCGCGGCCGAGGCTGCGTCGAAGGCCGCCGGATCCCCCAGACCTTGGCTTGGACATAGGCGACCGAGAACCGGGAAGCGCAGGCGCACGGCGCCGGCTTCTTTCGGACGCATGCGGTTTGATCCCGACAGCGGGCTACGGGTCGAGTTCGCACTAGCAGCACCCATCCGGGTGCGATATTTTGGAACCTGCGTATTCTCGCGGCGTTCTAGCTGTCGCTCGGATGCCCGTTGAGACCTTGGCACGACGAGGTCGCGTTCAAGCGTTCAAGCCCCGAATTCGACAAGTCCAGCCTTGCTGTGCCGGTGCACCTGATGCGCAGCGTGCCCCCACCCCCTCCTCCTACGCGGTTCGAGCTCTCTCAGGATGCGCCGCGCGGACGGGAGCTGGACGTCAGTGTCGCGGGTTCGCGACGCGGCGGGTCATGTCGATGACCCCGGTAGTAGTGAAGCTAGAAGGTCATGCCGCGCGAACACGGAGGAAGCGTTGCGTGCCCCCATCCCGACCGTCTGGAGAAAGAATAGGACGTCATCCGGCACTCGCGCTCCGGGGCTGCGGCGCAACCGTTGCAACAGGTCGAAGCCCTGCTCAAACGCGTGTGTCCTTCTTGGGTCGAGTTCCGGATCTGGAAGTCGCCGCTGGAAGATCCTCACGGCCTCCGAGGCGACGTCGATAGCCTTTTGAGTCTTTCCTCTCTTCGCTTTGAAAAGGGCCGCCAGGACAAGCACACGCGCGAGTTCGGGCTCGTGGCGTTCAGGGTCTAGCTTGGCCAGCCGACGTCGACGCTGAACGACCTCCCCAGAGACTTGGGCAGCCTTGCGACCATCGCCGCACCCATCATAGGCAACAGCGAGATTCGCGAGTGCATACGAATGCCGATCAGCGAACGCACCTGGCCTGCCCTGGTCGAGCTCGCCAAAGAGGCGCACCGCCTCCTTCGACTCCTCCAACGCCTCGGCGAACTTACCGAGGATGAGGAGATCAGACGAGATGTTATCTGTGACCGAGGCGACGTCCTCCTTGGTGTCTTCGGTTCCGCTCTCCAGCGCGACGAACATCTCCCGCGCTCGGCGTGAAACCGATAGGGCGTCCTTCCTCTCGGCTGCGGTGTGCAGAGAAGACCCCAGGTGCATCAACGCGCCAGCCAAGTCTCGCCTGAGGTCAGACACATCCCGTGTTTCCAACTCCTCCTCAAGCAGCTCTACCGACTCAGACGCGACGGCTAGCGACTCTTCCAGGCCGCGCATCGCTAGGCTGGGCACGAGGTTCTTCAGTGCTGTCCCGAGCGGCCAACGAAAGAGCGCAGGGCGTACAGAGTGCAGACCTCGATAAATCTCAATCGCCTCCCGAGCTGCCGCCTCTGCCTCCTCCGCCTTGCCCGCGTCACGGTAGTCAAGGCAGAGGTTTCCAAGGGACATCGCGAGGCTTGGGCTGTAGGAGTCCGGATCACCGAGGGCTAATGCGCGACGGATAGACACACTCTCTTCGGCGTACGCCAGCGCGCCATCTTCGTCGCCGACCCGGCTCCGCGTGTTGGCGCAGTTGTGAAGAGAGCGTGCGACCTCCGCAAGAGCGGTCGTACGGTCGGCCTCGCCAGTCACCTCAAGGTACCCTCGTCGAACTCGCAGCGCCTCCTCGCCGTAGTGCAGCGCCGCGTCCCAGTCATGCACCGTGCTGTACCAAAGGCCGAGGTTGTCCATCGCTTGCACGAGCTCTCCGAGGCTGTTGAAACCTTCATCGTGCGCACGACCAAGCAGCATGACGGCTTCGTGGCCGGCCACGGCCGCGTCTCTTGGGCGGCCCAGAGCCGCCAGCCGAGTCGCGTGACTCGCGAGGGCAGTTGCAAGTCCCACTGAGTACTCCAACGTCTGCGGGAACTCATCTGCGAGTTCACGCCCTAGATCCACCGCCTCGGTGGTAGCCGAGAGTGCGACCTGGTCCCTTCCGAGTTCTCCGGCCCGCGTGCCGAACGAGTGCGTCCGGCCGCTGGCCGCGA
>CAWCWO010000027.1:0-41099 GCA_963799255.1 uncultured Pseudomonadota bacterium
CTGGTTCGAAGCCAGATGCTCTATCCAGCTGAGCTACGAGTGCAGAACGGCGGCCAGGTTGCCCGCGCGCCGGGGATCCGTCAAGTCAGAAGGCGCAGCCGGTGGGTTGAGGCTCTGCGGCCTCGATGCTCGCGGCGATCTCGGGCAGCGCTCGCGCCTCTGAAAACCCGCCCGCAGCGGTTCCGGTGAGGACCTGGTCTCCGAAGCCGCCGTTGCTGAGGTGGGCGCGGACGAACACAACCTGCTCCGGATCGATGGGGACGGGGCCTCCGGTTCGGGTGAAGGGCTGTTCGTCGACGTGGCTGTGGGTGAGGATGCGGCGGTAGAGGAGGGCGCCGTCGGCATCGAGGACCTCCCACCAGTCGGCGTACTGCTCGCAGCCGGTGTCGGGGCTGGCGAGGGTGGTGGCGAAGGTGTACGCACCCGGAGCTCCGGTGACGGTGACGGCGATGACGCTGGACTGAGCATCGGAAGCGGATGCGTCGGAATCCGCGGCTTGGGTCGTGTCCTCCGAGCCCATCGCGCCCGCAGTGGGGGGGCGCTCGGTGGTGGTGGCGTCGGAGTTGTTGGCGCTGCAGGCGGTGAGCAGGAGCGCAGCCGTGACGCACAAGCGAGTCATGCGGGAGAGCTTGCCACGACCCGGTAGCGCTTGCCGCGACCCGGAGCGCTCTCGATGACTCCACGGCCCACCAGGCTCTCCAACGCCATGCGGGCCTGATAGTCGCTCAGCCCGGTCTCGCGGCGGACTCCGGCCAAGGTCTGGGGCCCGGTGTCTCGCAAGACCGCTTCCACGCGCGAGACCCGGTCCTCCCCGGTGGCCACGCCAGGATTATCCACGCGCGCCGCAAAACGTCCGAGTCGGCTCAACGCATCGGGCACCAAGTCGGACAGGCCGGGGCGAGCCACGAGGTAGAGGTACTCCTCGTTGCGCAGGTGACTGATGTCGCCGACCTTGTCACCGCTTGGATTGTAGATCCCGATCTGGGCGCCGACGTAGCGCTTGAAGTCCTTCGCGATGACGAACACATCACCCAGGGCTGCGAGCGTTGCCTCCAGCTGCTCGCGGCTTTGGTAGCCCTCGTTGTTGAACGAGACCACGATCAACGGCGCCTGCAGTTGTTGCATCACCTGCGCGAACGCACCGGCGTGGCGCGGCTTGGAGTTGAAGTCGCTCTTGCGCTCGCGACAATCGACGCGTTTGCACGCGATGCCGTAGACCTCGGGCTTGTCCCAAAGCACCAGGCTCTCCCAGATGTGATAGTTCGACAGGTAGCTGTGCTGGTTGTAGGGCGGGTCCACGTAGGCGGCGTGGGTCTGCACCGTTTTGGCGAAGTCGAGGGCTTCGCTGCGGTGGGCGCGGCACGGTCCATGCGCGACGGCGGGGAGCAGCTCGGGCACCCGAAGCTGGATGTCCTTGTACGCACGCTTGGCCCACTGCTTGACGTAGGCCATCTGCAAACCGCATGTCGAGTCGACGCGGTCGGCCGCCTCCATCAGGGAGATCAACAACACCGCGTGGAGCTCGGGCGGGAGATCCTTGGCAGCGATGGCTTCGCGGATCGCATCCACGCGCGCGCCGTTGTGCGGCTGAAAGAACCTGGAGCGTTCGCAGAAGGTCTCGGTGAAGTACCCAGGTTCGCCGGGCAAGCGGTTGAACTCGGCCACGAGCTGCGCGGCCTCGTCGTGCCAGCGGTCGCGGTCGGCCTGCACGTAGCAGGTGGCGAGACAGTGCGCGTAGGCGTTGTGGTCGTTGGCCTCGACCCGCCAGCCTGCACCCTTGAACGCGTGCCCGACCCGCGAGGTGCCGGAGAACACGTCGCTCACGCTGCTCAGCTCGGGGAACTCACCGAGCAAAGACACCAGGATGGGAAGCAGCGTGCGCTTGGAGCCGAGGTACTTGATCATCCGGCAGCGGGACCATAACAAACCCGCCCGAAGGGGGCGCAAGCGCGGCTCGCAGGCCGCGTTTCAGGGACTCCAGGGCACTCCGGTTCCTGGTACGGTCCGCCCTCGATGCGACGTGCCGCGCTGATCTCCACGATGCTACTGGGGGCGTGTCGTCCCGCACCGAACTTGGAGCCTCCCCGAGAGCCGCCTCCCCCGACCGACACCCCGATCGGGTCCGATGCGCAGGATGAAGCCCCGGCCGCGGTATCCACCGCGATGCCTTCAGGGCGCGATGCCGAGATCCGCGATTCGGCGTATGACCCGTCCAAGGATCCACGGAACTCGGGCGGTTGGGTCTTCACCGACGACAGGGACCCGGCCGCGCGCGACGACGCCAAACGCAAGCCGTTTTCGATCGAGGCGCTGTATCAGATCAAGAACGTGGGGAGCCCTGTCGCCTCCCCCGATGGTCAGTCGATCCTGTTCACCGTGACCCGGGACGACCTCGCGAAAGGCGTGTCGAACACGGACATCCATCTGGTACGGCGCGATGGTTCGGGCATGCGCCGCCTGACACGGAGCGAGGCGAGCGACGGCTCTCCGGCGTGGTTGCCCGACAGCAAGTCGTTTGTGTTTGTGTCCACGCGCGAGGACGGGTCGCAGCTGTGGCGGATGTCGGTGGAGGGTGGAGAGCCCGAGCAGCTCACGGACATCTCGACCGGCGTCAGCAGCCCGCACGTGTCTCCGGACGGCACGAAGGTTGCGTTTACCTCGAGCGTCTTTCCCGAGCATGGGGCCGACGACGACGCCAACGCGAAAGCCATCGAAGCGCGGTCCGACAACCCGATCAAAGCCCACGTCGCCGACGATCTGCTGTACCGCCACTGGACGTCCTACGACGACGGCCGCCGAACCCACATCCTGTCGCTCGACCTGGCCACCGAGACACTGCTCGACCTGACGCCGGGCGATTTTCACAGCCCCTCTTTCGGCGAGGGCTTTGACTGGTCGCCCGACGGCGCCGAGGTGTGTTTCGTCAGCAACCGCGACGCTGCTTCGGCACGCAGCTGGACCACCAACAAAGACCTCTTCGTCGCCTCCGCGAAGGGCGGCCGCGCGGTCAACCTCACCGACGCCAACGAGGCCTACGATGGCGACCCCGTCTACTCCCCGGACGGTCGCTACATCGCGTTTCGGCGTCAGAGCGAGCCCGGGTACGAGTCCGATCGCTTTCGTCTGGCGCTCTACGATCGCAGCAGCGGCGAGGTCTCCGTGCTCACCGAGTCGTTCGACAACTGGGTCACCGAGATCGCATGGGCCGACGAGGGCAAGACGGTGGTGTTTCAAGCGGCGCAGCAGGGCCGAACCCCGCTGTTCCGGGTGGGGGTGAACGGCGGCGACATCACCAAGCTCTCCTTGCCAGCTGTGCGTGCATGGGACGTCGCATCGGATGGCGGCCTCGTGTTCACGTTCACCAGCATCGGCAAGCCGGTTGAGCTGTTCGCCGCGGACAAGGACGGTGACGGTGCACGTCGCCTCACTGGGTTGAACGACGCGCTCGCCCAAGAGTTCGACATCCGCCCGTCCGAAGAGGTCTGGGTCGAGGGTCCCAGCGGCCGCAAGATCCACATGTTCGTGGTCAAGCCGCATGGCTTCCGCAAGGGCAAGCGCTACCCGCTGATCCTCAACGTGCACGGTGGCCCCCAGTCACAGTGGCAGGACTCGCTGCGCGGCGACTGGCAGGTCTACCCCGGCGCTGGATATGTGGTCGCGTTCCCAAACCCCACCGGCTCCACTGGATACGGCCAAGCCACGACGGCGGCCATCTCCGAAGACTGGGGCGGTAAGGTCTACGACGACGTCATGGCGGCCGCCGACTTCCTGGAGAAGCAGCCCTACGTCGACCCCAAACGCATGGGCGCCATGGGCTGGTCGTACGGCGGCTACATGATGAACTGGCTGCTCGGGCACACCGATCGTTTCAAGGCGATCGCCTCGATGATGGGCATCTACGAGCTCGAGTCGTTCTACGGCGCAACCGAAGAGCTCTGGTTCCCCGAGAAGGACTTCGGCGGCCCGTCCTGGAGCGGCGGCGAGAGCTACACCAAGTTCTCCCCCTCGGCGTTCGCGAAGAACTTCAAGACGCCGACGCTCATCGTCACCGGCGAGCTCGACTACCGGGTGCCCTATACGCAGAGCCTGCAGTTGTTTACGGCGCTGCGGCGCCAGGGGGTTCCGTCACGCTTGGTGGTGTTCCCCAATGACGGGCACTGGCCCAGCCACGTGCGCTCGATGCCGCTGTACTACGCCGCACATCTGGACTGGTTTCACCGGTACCTGGGGGGTGGGTCTAGCCCTTACGACATCGAAGCGCTGGTCGAAGGGACCGCGTTCGCGGAGTCGAAGCACCGACCGTAGGCAGACCCATCTCCTCGTTTCGCCGCGCCGCGATACACTCTAGCCGTGGTGCATTTGCCAGTCCTCGACGCGGGGCCCGCCGGGGCCGCGGAGCTGGTGGAGATTCAGCTGGGGCATCTGTGCAACAACCGCTGCGTCTTTTGCAGCAGCGGACAGGCCACGCAGATGGGGCAGGCGCTCCCCATGGAGCTGGCGCCTGTGATGGCAGCGCTCGAGCGGGCGAAGCAGCAGCGCGCCCGCAAGCTCACCTTTCTCGGAGGAGAGCCGACGCTGCAGCGGGCGTTCCTCCCCGCGCTTCGGCGCGCGACGGAGCTGGGCTTTGCGGAGATCGAGATCTTCACCAACGGCGTGAAGGCGGCGCGGCGGAGCTTCGTGGACGAGGTCGCGGCGATCGGTCCCTTCTCCTGGCGGTTTTCGATTCAAGGGGGCACGCAGCAGGCACACGACGACGCGGTGGTGAAGCCCGGTGCGTTCGTGCGGATCTGTAAGGCGATGGACAACGTCCGGGCGCACGGCCATCGAATCACGGCCAACGCGTGTATCAACGAGCTGAGCTACCGGTCGCTCCCCGCCTATGTCGAGTTGGTTCAGCGCTTCGGGATCGAGCAGCTTCACATCGACGTGGTCCGCCCCTCTTCGGCCGGCCAGCGCACCGACGCCTATCTCGGCGAGGTCATGCCCCGGCACGTAGACATGGCGCCCTACCTCGACGCCATGCTCACCGCGTTCGAAGCCTGGGACCCGGCGTTCGACGTCAACGTCGGAAACTACCCCTACTGCTTGCTCCCGCAGTGGTCACACCGGATTCATCACGGTGGCATGCAGACCTTGACGCTCGCGGCTGACCTGGAGAATGACCTCACCGAGAAGGACAAGTACGAGGCTCAGCACAGCGACAAGCTCCATGGGCCCAAGTGCCGCGTGTGCGCCTTCGAGCGGCAGTGCTCCGGGGTGTTCGATGCGTACGCTCGCATTCACGGGACTCAGGAGCTGCGTCCGGTCTCGGCAGCCGCATGGGCTGGATTGGACGCTTCGGGTGCGCGTCAAGCGTTGCTCGACCTGGCCCGGTGCGTTGCGCTGGCCGTCGGTGCGGGCGTCGACGGGCTGCGGGTGGAAGAGTCCGGACTCTCGCTGGACTCCCAGGGCGTTCGAATGGGCTTCGTGCCCCGCGGCGCCGCCGGGCTCGCGGTCGCGCGCTCCGGGCTTGCAGATGTTGTGCTTGAGTCAGCGGGGCAGATTTCCCGCGAACGAGCGGAAACCTGGATCGATGGACTTCGTGCGTCGTTGGAGCTCGAGCTCGCGCCGCGTTCGGTGTGGGTTGCCGCCTTGATGGGCCCGGAGCACGTTCGGCGTGGACGCGCCGCAATCGTTCGCACGCTGCGAGACCTGCCCGAGGGCGCGACGCAGGAGCCCGACCCCCAGTGGCCCGGCGTCGTGGTGCGGGACTCCGATGGACGCACTCGATTCGTGTCGATTGCTTGGCCGGGGTCGCGAGCCGAGGTCGATGTGCGAGATGGGTGAGGAGGGGGCACTCGGGCGTACATGCGCTTACGAGCGATGCGAGAAACCAGCCTGATGTCCCAAAATCGCCATAGACGCACGAATTCGGGGCTGTACGAGGTACGGGAGAGGGTTCGGATCAGATCGGTTTTTTCTGCACTTTTTCTCAACCGGGCCCCTGGTGCATCGCTTCGTGGCCCCTATACCGGGGGAGCGGGACCCAAACGACCCGCCACCTGGAACATGAAACGACAACTTTTCCTACTCGTAGGGGCCGGTGCGATAGCGATAACTGCAGGGATTGCCCTCGGCCCGATCGCCAACGCGGCCGACCACCAAGAGTCTCCTTTTACCGCCGAGGACCCGGCGGTGGACCTCGGCGATCTGTACGCCTGGCACACCGATGAGGGATCCCTGGTCCTCATCATGACCTACGCCGGCTACGCGATGCCGTCCGCCGAGCCCGTGTACGACGGCGACGTGCTCTACACCTTTCACGTCAGCACCGACGGTGACGCGGTTGCCGAGCACAACCTCAAGGTCCGATTTGGCCAGAACGTATTCGGAGATTGGGGCGTCTCGGCCAGCAACCTACCGGGCGAGAACACGCCCATCGCCGGACCGGTCGAGGAGACGCTCGAGGGCAACGGGACCAAGCTCTACGCCGGCGTTCGGGACGACCCATTCTTCTTCGACCTGCAAGGATTTCAAGAAACGCTCAGCACGGCGACCCTGAGCTTCGACGCCACCCGAGATGTGGCGCTCCTGCAAAACACCAACGCCATCGCCCTCGAAGTGCCGCTGAGCGCCCTGGGCGGTGACTCCAACCAGTTGAGGGTTTGGGCCTCGACGGCTCGAAAGTAAGCCATGTCTAGACTCTTGCGATTCAATCTCTCTTGTCTGCTCATTCTCGCGGGCGCGTGCGGAGACGACTCGGGGCCCGCCGCGGAGACCGACAGCGTCGGCGAGGGCTCATCGGGGGACGACGCCTTCGTCTTCGCCGATGACGATGCCTTTGCCTATACCCAGGCCGACCGCGTCGGAATGCCCGCGGTTGTCGTGGCCCTGATCGCTTCCAAGGATGCCTACAACGCGGCCGAGCCCGCGAACGATGCCGACTTTGCGGACGAGATCGTTGCGTCGGTCACCGGGATTCACGACGCGCTCGATGATGACCTCATCGCCGCCGGTCTCACTCCGTGTGAACCCTCGGCCTGTGTCGAAACCGCGGCGCCTTTCGTCATCCCGGACACGCTGGCCATCGATGCCTCCGCGGATGCTGGGTTCCCCAACGGACGCATGCTCCCCGATCAGGTCATGGACGTGACGCTCGCGCTGGTGTTGCTGGACCTCGAGACACACCCGGTCACCACCTTGGCCGCTCTTCCCCTCAACCCTGCCGCCAACGACGTCCCGTTCGCTGCGAGCTTCCCGTACCTTGGACCCGCTCACTCATTCTAAGCGGCAGCGAGCGGCGTTCGCCGTGACCTGCATGTTCGGAGCAACGCTGTTGTCTCCGAGCATCGCGTTGTCGTCGACTCTCGCGCAGCCGGCTGTCGAAGACAGCCCCACGCAGGTGGAAGGGGCGGGGCCGGAAGACGCACCCAAGGCACCCGAGAGCGGCAAGGACTTGGCTCGGCGACGCGTTGCGCAAGGACAAGCACTCTACGAGCAGGCCGAGTACGAGGAGGCTCTTGTCGCGTTCCAAGACGCGGCGGCCGCCTACGCTTCTCCTGACTTTCAGTTCAACATCGGGCTCTGCTACGAGCGCCTCGGAGAGACGACGTCTGCGATCCGGGCGTTCGAAGCGTACCTCCGCAACAAGCCCGACGCGCGGGACAAGGCAAGCGTCGAGCACCGGATCGAGGAGCTACGAGCGGAACTCGACCGCGTGGCCAACCCACCCACGCTTCCTCCGCCAGACGTCCAAGCCGCAACCTCCCGCAGAACCGGCCGATTCGCGCCGGCCCGCGGCGGCGCAATCGCGTCCGCACAAGCCCCTCGTGATCGTGGGCTCTGTGCTCACCGGCGTCGGGGCGGCGACGATGATCGGCGGTGGCGTCGGCTTCGGCCTCATGACTCAGCAGCGCGCCGAACAGGTTGATGCCGTGCTCGACGGGAGCAACCCCGACGAGCTTACGCGGGCCGAGACCAGCGAGATCGCAGCGCAGGGGGACCGCTTCCGCGCGGGACAGATTGGGAGTCTGGCCGGGGGCGGCGTTGTGCTGGTCGCTGGTGCTGCATTGCTCGTGACCGGGCTTCGCCGAAAGCGGCAGTCGAACCTCTCGGTTTTCCCCGTGGGGCGCACCCTAACGCTGCGTGGATCCTTCTAATTATGAGACGCCTGCTTCCCGCCCTTTCGGTCCTCCTCTTTGGTCATGGCTGTCTTCAAGACGAGGTCGATGCCGCAGATCCGGGGGTTTTCTCGTGCGAGAGCGAGGTGGACTGTGGCGACGAGGAGTTTTGCGTTTTGGGTCGGTGCGAGACCGACGCCCCACCCAGGCTCGAGATCCGTGACCCCGAGCAGTTCGAGATCATCGCGACCCAAGAGGGCGTCGGCTCGACCATGCCGCTGTCGTTGGTCATCGGTGGCAACGGTTTGGCTCTGGTCGAGCAGGGCGCTGAAACGGGATCCGGAGCAGAGGGGTACGTCGAGGTGTGGCTCGACGGTGTGTCCGTCGGTGAGCTCACCCAGGGGGGCCTCTCGGGGAACGTGATCCTCACGATTCCCGCCTTCGAGGCCACTCCTGGCGCGCATCTGATTGTGGCGCGAGCATTTCGCTCCGACGGTACGCCCTACGACAACCCGGCGGCCGAAGCGGTCTCACTTGTGTGGGTTGACGACGGGCAGCCGCAGGTCGGCATTGTGCGTCCCGTCCCCGGAACCGTCGTCGATGTTGCCGCGACGTCGATTGATGTTGAGGTCGCGACGCTCAACTTTTCGATCGTCCCTGCCGCGGCAACCCGCCCCGAGGACCACGGACACGCGCACATCCACTACGACGACGTCTTCCCCACGTGCGTCGACGATCCGCTGTGCGACTGCTGCTACATCGCCATCGCGTCGCCGGGAACCAGCGACGTGCCGCCCCAGGGTTTTTTGCTCAACTGGACCGAGGCCGTCACGCTCCCCGCAGCGAGCGAGGGCGCGGGACGAATCTCCGCGGTGTTGCGCAGCACCAACCACACACCTTTCTACGCTGAAGAAGGCCGCACCGTCTTCAACTCGGTGGAGGTGCAGCGCGTCGCCCGAGGCGGTCCATGAGCGATCGGAACATCAGCAACGGGACGCTGCTTGGGCTGCCTCCGGCGGAGCTTGCCGCGAAGTTCTTCGCGAAGCGACCGACCGCCCGGCGCATCGACAGCCTCGTCGGTACCACGCTCGCGGGCAGGTATCTCGTCGAGGAGCTGGTGGGAGAGGGCGGCATGGCGACGGTGTTTCGTGGTCGACATCTCGCGATTCAGAAGCAGGTGGCGATCAAGGTGCTGGACCCGGCGCTACACGTTCCGGACGCGGTCGAGCGGTTCTTGCAGGAGGCGCAAGCCACGTCTCTGATTCGCCACGAGCACGTCGTTGAGGTCACGGATTTTGGAGCGACGGAGGACGACGTCGTGTTCTCCGTCATGGAGTTGCTCTCCGGGGAGACCCTGCACACCACGCTGGAGCACGAGGGCAAACTCGCGCCTGAGCGCGCCGCGGGAATCATTCGCCAGATCTGCCAGGGCCTTCACGCGGCGCATGAGCAGGGCGTCATCCATCGCGACCTCAAGCCCGAAAACTGTTTTCGGACGCCGCGGACGAGCAGTCCCGACTTCATGAAGGTTTTGGATTTCGGGATCGCGAAGGTGAACGCCTCGGCCGCAACCGCGATGACGGCCGCACCGCGCAAGACGCAGGTGGGAATGGTGGTGGGGACCCCGGCCTATATGGCGCCAGAGCAGGCTCGTGCCGAGCTTTGCGACGCCCGCTCCGATGTCTACTCGGCCGGGATCTTGCTGTACCGCATGCTGGCGGGTGTTTTGCCGTTCGACAAGCCGACGTCGGCAGAGCTTCTCGCCCAGCAGATGTACGCGCAAGCTCGGCCGCTGCTCGAAATCGACTCGAGTCTACCCCCGTCGATCTGCGCGGTCGCTGACAAGGCGATGCAGAAGAAGCCCGAAGATCGCTTCGCGTCCATGGCGGAGATGGTGCTCGCGATCGATGGAGCGCTCGAAGCGTACGAAGCGTTCACCACCGGCGAGGGCGTGTACTACCAGCCGACGCTGCGTGACGTTGCGACGCAAACCGCGGCGACACGGCGGACGAGGCTGCCGTGGGTTTTGGGTCTGGGTGCGGGTGCGCTCGTGGTCGCAGCGACGGTCGGCTGGTCGCTCTCGCGGGTTCCGGATGCCAACGTTGCCGTGAGGCTCCTGCCGATCGCCGAGCTCTCCTCGTCCGTCCAGGCCCAGGCATCGCCGACGAAGGCGGGGCAAGGCAGTGAGGAGGCAGTTGAGAGCCCCGTACAGCCCCCACAGCCGGCCTTAGAGCCAGTGGAGGCGCTGGCGGTCGACGAGTCTCCCGCACCGAGCGAAGACGTCGGAGGCGCTGCAGAGCCGACGCGAGAAGAGCCGGTCGAGCCGAGTGTCGCCGAGCCATCGCAAGCGCCCAAGGCAGGCAAGCCAGGCAAGCCAGGCAAGCCAGGGACGAAGCCGAGGTCGTTGTCTCCCAAGCCGTCGCCCCAAGCTCGGGACATCCCCGCCAAGCCATCGCGCGATCAGCCCGATGAGCCGAGCGGGAAGATCAGCGAGGTCAAGAACCCGTTCGACGACTGAGGGGCAGAACGGTTCGACGAACCCCCGCGCTCACCCCTTGGCCACAGCCGCGAGTCGCTTGGCGTACACCACCTTCCCATCGCCGTCGCGATAGAAGTTGGACAGATGCGCCGCGACCTCGTAGCCAGCGCGCTCGTAGAACGCTCGCGTGGGCGCGTACTGCTCGCGGCTGGAGGTGTCGACGTAGATCGTTGCACCTCCGGCCTCCGCGACGCTCGCCTCGGCGTGGGCGAGCAACACCTGCCCGATGCCCTCGCCCTGCCGGTCCGGATCGACGGCGATCCAGTAGAGGTCGTACCTCGCTTCGGTGCATGGGATCTCGCCCCAGCACGCATAGCCCACGACAGGTCCGTCCCGTCCATCGCGAGCAAACACCGCGACGTAGTCCGAGCCCGCCCCCTTCTCCAGGAGGTCGTCCAACAGCTCGCGTGCGATGGCGACCTCGGCAGCCGAGAAGAACCCGGTGCGCCGCACAAGGTCTTCGACCGCGGCCGGACACGCAGGGGTGAGTGCAGTGGTGAGTTCAATCGGCATGCAGCGACCTACGCAATCCGGTGAGAAACGCCCGCGCGTTGGCTCCCAAGGTACGGGTTCGATATCCGCCCTCCTGCACGACCAACATCGGACGTCGCAAGGACCCGATGCGCTCCCCGTTGCGCTCAAAGTCCTCGGGCTTGAGGGACCACGTGCCGGTGGGATCGCCTTTGGCAGGATCCAAGCCCAGCGCGATGACCACGAACGTAGGACCGAACGCCTCGATCGCCGCGAGTGCGCGACGCAGGGCCTGCAGGTAGCCCTTGCCGTCGAGCTTCTCGGGCTGTGGCAGGTTGAGGTTGTAGCCGGAGCCTACCCCGTCACCCGACTCGTCCGCGAACCCCGTGAAGTAGGGGTACGCGAAGCTCGGGTCGCCGTGGATCGACACGGTGAGCACATCGGCGCGTTGGTAGAAGATGTCCTGCTGGCCGTTGCCGTGGTGATAGTCCACGTCGAGGATCGCGACCTTGCCGTGGCCGCTGAGGTAGTGGGCCGCGACCGCGTTGTTGTTGAGGTAGCAGAAGCCCCCAAAGAAGCCGCGCTCGGCATGGTGTCCGGGCGGTCGCACCAACGCGTAGGCCATCCGTTCCCCCTCGATCAGCGCCTTGGCGGCCGTGAGCGCGCAGTCTACGGCCCCTCGCGCCGCCTTGAATGCGTTGCGATGAATCGGCGTAAACGTATCGATGCAGTAGTAGCCCGCCCGCACCGTCATCTCCTTGGGCGGGCGCGTGGCGTTGCGGATCGGGAATACGTATGGGTACACGCTGCGACCCTCAGGGGTCAGCTCGCATGCGCGCCGCAGGTAGTTCACGAACGCCCGGTCGTGCACGGCGTAGACGTGGTCCATCGCGAACCGCTTGGCCTTGACCGTGCGGACGAGCTCGCCCTCCTCGAGCTTGTCCGCGATCGCCCGGATCCGAACCGGCGCCTCGACGTAGCCGCGCTCACGGATGTGGTGGATGTCGTGCTCCTCGTTGACCGTCATCACGATCGGCGGAAGGCTCGGGGGTTGAGGCGTCTCGATCGCGACCGACTTGACGTACCGCAGCGGCCTGAGCGCGACGTCACTGGAGTCGAACGACTTCGAGACCTCGGTGATGTACTCGGGTGGGCAGAGGTACGCGTACTTCCGCTCTAGAATCGCCCGCACGACGCGCGGCATCCAGCGTCGATCCAGTGCTTTGGTGCGGCCCAGCCCGTCGAGCACCAGGTGCGGCAGACAGTCGGCGCTGCCACCGGGGACCGGGCGCTCGTACTCGGTCCCGAGGATTGGCCGTGCTCCGTAGCGCTCGTAGAAACGCAGGCGGGCGATGTTCTCGGCCCGGATCGCTTCGTCTTCGCACGACCCCGGATCGTCGGGGAGGCACTCGAACAACAGGGCGCGCGAGTTGGCGCCAAACGCCTCGTCCCGCACGGTCTCGTACAGCGCCGCCCCGACCCCGCGTCCGATCGTGCCTTTTTGCGTGGCGATGAAGTCCAGGTAGCTGAACTTGAGCTTGGGGTCGTGGAACACCACCGCGAAGCCTTCGGTGTGCAGCTTGGAGTTCTCGGCCACGAGGACGACCGCCCGGAACTGGTGCTGCATCGGGTCGGAGAGCTTCTCCTCGAGGGTGTCGATGTCCGACTTGGCCGCCGCAGGGAACTGCGCCCGAAAGATGCGTTTGATCTCGGCGATCGCACCGCGATTGGCCGGGGAGGTGGAGTCGAAGATGCGGCGGATTCTGAACATCAGGTTTGTTTCTGGGGGCGATGACGCAGCGCAGCCCCACACAAGGCCGCGATCGTCGAGCGGTAGTCGTAGCCGGCCCGAGCCGTGGCCGCCGCGAAGCCAGCGTCCGGAGACAGGCACGGGTTGGCGTTGAGCTCCAGCACCTGAGGCTGCCCGTCCGCGTCGACCCGGATGTCGACCCGGGCATACCCTCGCGCCCCGAAGGCGTGCCAGGTCTGGCGCGCGACATCCTCGATGCGAGCGAGCAGCGGCTGGTCGGAGGCCGGGAAGTCGAACGTCCGCGGGGTGTTGAGCGCGGCGCTGGAGTCGTCGTCCCACTTGGCGGCGTAGCCCACGATCCGCGCCTGATCGGGTGCCATGCCCGAGAAGTCGATCTCCGCTGGGGGCAAGACACAAACCTCGGCGCCGTCCTCCAGCAGCGAAATGTTGAACTCCCGTCCCTCGACGAAGGCCTCGGCGAAGTGGGGCGCACCCGTGTCGGCCAGGCGCCGAGCGAGCAGCGTTCGTAGGGCCTCGGGTCCTTCGTACGCAACGATGGACTGATCATCGAGCCCGAACGAGGCGTGCTCCCAGATGGCCTTGAGCACGACCTTCTGCCCCCGCTTGAAAGGCGGTTCGGCCTGCGAAGGTTCGAACTGCGACGGTTCGGCCTGCGAAGGTTCGGCGTACGAGGCGGGCGTGGGCACACCCATCGCGCGCAGGCGCTGCTTCGCCGCGACCTTGTCGGTGCTGGAGGTGATGCAGGCGGCCGGACATCCAGTCATCGGCACGCCGCGAGCCTCGAGCAGCATGGGCGCCAGCGGCATCAGTCGGTCGGTATCGCCGAGCGCCTCGACGAGGTTGAACACGACATCGGGCTGGGTCTCGGTCAAGGCGTGGTCCAGCGCCGCGAGGTCGAGCGTCGCCGGGTGGCACTCCGAGTGATGGCCGAGAGCCGTGAGGGCTGCGATGACGGCGTCGCGCTGGACCAGCACGTCGGCGGCGTCCGAGGGCTGCTCGGGACTTGCAGCCTGATGGACGAGGAGGACCCGCATGTCTCAGGCCCCACTCGGCGAGGGGCGGGGACTCGTACGGACGCGGGCCGATTCGACGATCGCCTCGATGAGCCGCGCGTAGGGCCAGTCCACCGCTGTCGCCAGCATGGGGAGATCCGAATGCGTGGGGTGCAGCCCGGCGAGCGGGTTGGCTTCGAGGAACATCGGACTCCCGCTGCCATCGCTGCGCAGGTCGATGCGGCCAGCGTCGCGACACCCCAAGACCCGCCATGCCTTCAGCGCGGCGGCTTCCGCGGCGGCGACCTCGGCGTCGTCGGCTCGGTCGACGAAGCGATACTCGACCAGATCTTCGCAGCGCTCCTTGTTGATGTAGGAGTGGATCTCCGGCTCCGCTCCATCCCGCAGGATGATCTCGAGCGTGCCCAAGGCCACGGCTTGGTCCCCCGTCCCGACGATGCCCACGGTGAACTCGCGACCCGTCAGGTAGGGCTCGACCAGGGCGGGCTGGTTGAACGTTTCCAGCAGGGCGAGCGCTTTGGCCTGCAGCTGCGCGGGATCGCGAACGACCGAGTCCGGAGCGATCCCTTTCCCCGTTCCTTCGGCCACCGGCTTGACGAACGCGGGGTACGTGACGCCGAGCGTCGAGGTGTCGACGTCTGCCGATTCGATCAGCCAATCGGGCGTGACGGGAACCCCGGCCCGACCCACCACCTGCTTGCAGATGGCCTTGTGCAGGCAAAGGTCGGTGACCAGCGGCGAAGAGAACGTGTAGGGGATCTCGTACAGGTCGAGCAGCGAGGGGACCTGGCTCTCGCGGGAGAACCCATGCAGCCCCTCGCAGATGTTGAACACCAGGTCCCAGCGCCGTCCCTCGACGAGCGCGGCGGCGAGCTTCTTGGCGTGACCGATGCGCGTGACATCATGCCCAAGCCCTCGCAGGGCGTCCCGCAGGGCGTCGATGGTGGAGTCCTGGTCGAACTCGGCGGTCTCGAGCTCGCTGTACCCCATCGCGAGGTACTCGGAGCGGAGATCGTACGTGAAGCCGATGGAGAGCCCGCGGGTCATCGGCCCGGCTCCTCTCGCAGTTCGGCGTAGAGCTGGGTGTGCCAGGGCTGCGCCTGCTCCCGCGTCATGTCGAGCACCTTCAGCAAGCCTTGCCCCGGAGCGAGGAGCTCGGTCGGGCAGCGGTGCGAGAGCTCGTCCCGGATCCCCGCCTCGTCGTAGTCGAACGGGTACAGCCTGCACACCAGTGGACGGGTCTCGAGCGCGAGCCGGCAGCCCGTCTCGGTCAGAAACACGCAGTCGCCGTCCTCCCGGCGGTCGAGCACGCGCCGGGTGCCGTCCGTGGCAAACACCTTTCGCGCCCACAGGCTGTCGTCGTCCTGGGCCTCGTAGCTGGGGTCCGGCGGGAGGCGGTTGTCGTAGAACCCGGTCTCGCCGGTGGCCTCCTCGATCCGGGCGACGTCGCCCAGGGTCACGAAGATCTGGGAGGTCTGGCAGCAGGTCTTTCGGACCCGTGCGCAACGTGCACAGATGAAGTCTTCGCTCATGCTCAAGCGTCTCCTCGGTAGGGCCGAGTATCGAGGGCGGCGTCGAGGGCCTCGCGGATTAGGCTCTCGGCCGCTCCCGGCTCGCGCCACCGCTCCTGCATCGACTCCGAGAGCTTGTCGAGCGGGTCGAAGTGCACGAACCTGCGCCGAGGGTCGACGGCGGGCGAGCGGTAGACGGCCACCCCGGTCTCACGATCGTAGAAATCGAACGAGTGAACGTCGCGCTTGCCCCCGCCTCCGGGAAGGTCGACGACGAAGGTGGGCATGTTGAACCCTGCGAGAGACCCTCGAACCTCGCGCTCGAGCTCGAGTGTCTCGCCCAGTCGAGTTCGGAGGTCCTCAACGCCCGGGACGATGTCGTGCTGATACATGTAGTACGGCTCGACCAGGATGTGGGCCAGCTTCCGCAGCAGCGTGGTCAACACCTTCGCGTTGTCGTTGACCCCTCGCAGCACCACCGCTTGGTTGCGGACCGTCGCTCCCGTGTTCCACAGCCGCCGGACCGCCTGCTGGGTCAGGTCCGTGATCTCGTTCGGGTGGGCAATGTGCGTGTGCACGAAAACCTCCTTGCCCATCGAACGACCGAGCTCGACGAGGTGAGCCACGGCACCAAACCATGCATCATCCGAGAGGATCTTCATGGGCATGACCGCCAGGCCCTTGGTCGCCAGGCGGATGCGCCGGACGTGCTCGATGCGTAGCAGCGATTCCCCCAGCGCCCGGAGGTCGGCACCGCGAAGCATGAAGAGGTCTCCACCGCTGACGACCACGTCCTCGACCTGAGGGTGGGTGGCGATGTAGTCGATGGCCTGCTTGAGTCGGCCGGACCGCGGACCCGGGCGGTCCTTTTGAACGGTCGTTGTATCGCCCCCGATAGCGTAGCTCCGGGTACAGAAGCGGCAGTACACCGGGCAGTTGTCGAGGGCGAGGAGCAACACCCGGTCGGGGTAGCGGTGCACCAACCCAGAGACTGGCGAGCACGCCCGCTCCGACAGCGCGTCCAGGCGTGTCGCGGGGTGGTCGGGCAGGCACTGTGAGCCCAGGGGCAAGAACTGCCGACGGATCGGGTCGGTCTCCACCTGGTCCCAGTCGATGAGCGAGACCACGTAGGGGGTCAGCCGCACCGCCATGGGAGCCCAGGCCAGGCCCGCCTCGAGGTCCTCAACCAGCTTGTCGGACAATCGGCCGCCCAGCGTCGACTGGAGCTCGCTGATGCTCCGAACGCTGTTTCGACCCTGCCACTGCCAGTCCGAGAAAGTGTCAGCAGATACGTCCCTATACCCCTGTACGCCTTGCCAGAACTCGCCGCCGACCAGGTCTCGATGTTCGAGACTCATGGGCGGCGCCGGGACGGCGCGGGTCAGGCTGCTTTTGGGGACGAGCGTGGAAGCGAGGAGGCTTGCGCCGGGAGGTTCCATTAGGGCTGGTCGGTATCAAGCCGAACTTGCGCACTCTAGTCGAGCCGTACCCAAGCGCAACGGCAAACGACACAACAATCGACATCGGGGGGGGGCATCACCGGAAGCCCGGCCGGCTTGCCCGTGGTGGGCACGGCCTCTCCGACCCAGCCGACCGCCGGTGCGCGACGCCTACGGCACGAGCACGGTGCCCGAACCCGACCAGGTCCGGAGCTCGTCGTGCGGCTCGTCGGTCGTCCCAAACAGTTCATCGAGGGACCAGGTGCCTTCGAACTGGGGCGGGCCGTCCGTTGAAGTCTTCATCTTCCGTTTCGACACCCACTTGGCAACGAAGCGTCCCTTGGCCGGAAGCGTGTATCGCAGCGTGTAGCCCCGCGGGGTCAAGTCCGAACTGGCGATCTCCTCGTCGCACTCGCTGAGGTCAGACCAGGGCACCGAGCCCTCGTTGAGCGCGATCGGAATGTCGATGCACCCCGGCGCGGAGGGGTGGTCACCGCAGATCGCGACCGAGCTCAGGGTGGTCGTGGTGTTGAGGCAGCGGTCGGCTTCGAAGTTCCCGCCCTCCGAGGCCTCGCGGTGAATCAGGAAGTCTGGCTGCGCGCCGCCGAGCAGGTCTCTGAACACGGCGCTCTTGAGGTCGAAGTCCATCGCCCCGTCGGAAGCCTCCTCAAACGAGCTCATCCCGTAGAGCGTGACGACGTGGTCGGCAACGCCATCCGGACTGCGAATCGTGACGACCTGTTTGCGCGCCACCGCACCGGGTCCGTTGCCCTGTGCATCCTCTACGACGACCTCAAGTTGGGTGAGCGTCGCCGATGCGTCGGCGGTCTTCCACGTGCCGAGCACGGCTGCGTGGACCTCATCGCAAGAGGAGAGCGGGTCGCCCTGTTGGTAGCTCCAGTCGTCAAACTTGGGGTAGGGCTTTCCGGTCGGTGGGGCGAAAAGCTCGCCGCCGTGGTGGCAAAAGTCCTGTGCGAGTCGGGCCCCGTCGGCTTCGGACTGCCCGAAAATGGGCACCGGTTTCGTCGTCGTGTCCGCCACGCTGGGCGGGTCGACTGGCGTTGCGATCTCGGGTGGTGGAGCCGGGGTGGCTGCAGGCGGCCGGGGGGAGGCGTCGCCGCGGGGTGTCTGAGTCTTGGCAGCAACCTCCTCACCGACGCTGGGCGCGGGCTGACAGCCCAGGCCAGTCGCGAGGACGAGCAGCCCGTGGTGAAACCCGACACGACGTCTCACTCGTCTTCTTCGCTCCTCGCGGCGTCGCCAAAACTTGCAGCACACCCGGTACAGCTGCGTTTCGGCTCCTACCCAGGAGCGAAGAATCCCTCGCGATCCGCCGCGCCGGGTTTCACCACGGGCTGCTAGGCTTTCACCAGCACAAGGTCGCTTCATCGAAGCGCAGCATAGGCCACGTCGTCCAATCGGGGACGGAACCGCCTCATCGCTTCGATGTCACGTTCCAGGCTCGGTACGCTGGTGAAAGTCGCAGGCTTGAGAACGCCCCGTTCCCACTGCAGGCGAGCCGTGGAACCGGGGCGTCGGTGGCCTCGAGGAGAGCTAGGCCGGGCCGAGGTCTCGCTCTAGGGCGTGACCTCGGTGATGCTCAGCGTGTAGGTGTCTCCACCGCCGAGCGCGAAGTTCGACCAGTGCCCGCCGATGATGTAGTAGGTCGTGCCGCCGGTCAGGGTGGCGTTGATGGTCTCCGGCTCGCCGTTGTCTTCGCCAGCGATGCAGGTGTTGTTCACGTCTTCACAGTCCGTGACCATGTAGATGGTCGAGTCCCAGGTGGTGTCGAAGACGATCTCGTAGTCGCCGTCGGTCTCGGGCGTGAACGCGTAGACGACGTCTTCGGCGCCACCGTTCCAGCCGCTGGTCTCGCCGGGGCAAGAACCGCTCGCGTAGCCGTAGTCGTTGGAGTAGTCGTCGACGTTGCCGCTGTCGCTGTACGGGAGCGCGTCGACGATGAAGGGGTTGCCGCACTGATCGCCGATCGGCGGCGGCCCGCAGGTGCCGTCGTTGCAGAGCTCACCGTCATCGCAGCCGCACGTGCCGCCGCAGCCGTTGTCTCCGCAGCTGATGCCGTCGCACGCCACCGGGATGCAGGCTGCGCTGACCGAGAGGGTGTAGGCGCCTCCGGACCCCGGGGTGGAGTTCGACCAGTGGCCGCCGATGATGAAGTAGGTCTCGCCCGCGACGAGCTCGGTGACGATCGTCTCGGGGTTGCCACTGTCCGCACCCCCGACGCAGGAGTTGTCGATGTCGGCGCAGTCGGTGACCGTGTAGACCGTGGAGTCCCACGTGGTGGCAAACTCAATGGTGTAGATGCCGGTCGTGTCGGGCGTGATCTGGTAGACCACGTCTTCGGCGCCCGCGTTCCAGCCGCCACCCTCGCCGGGGCAGGCACCGGTGCTGTAGCCGTAGTCGTTGCTGAAGTTCAGCGTGTCGCCAGAGTCGGTGTACGGCAGGGCCGTCTCGTCGATGACGAACGCCGATCCGCACGTTTCGCCCGGAGGCGGGACGTCGCTGCACGCGATGGTGTCGAAGGTGCAGTCGTCGGCGCAGGCGAGGTCACCCGAGTAGAAACCCTCAAGGCTGGCACACGTCTCGCCGTCCAGGTCGTCTCCCTCGCAGTCCTCTCCATCCTCCACGATCCCGTTTCCGCACCCCGGAGCGATGCAGGCGCTGGTGTCGAAGGTACAGTCGTCGGCGCACGAGACCTCACCGGCGATGAAATCGCCAGCGTCCTCGCACGTGTTGCCCTTGAGGTCGTCGGTGTCGCAGGCTTCGCCGTAGTGCGCGACGCCGTCGCCACACATCACCGGGTCGTCCTCGGACAGCGTGAGCTCGAGGCACCACTGGTCCAGCGTGCCGTCGTCGGCGAAGCCGGCGAGGTCCCACGTCGCGAGGGTCCAGTCTCCCAGGGAGCTGATGCCGATCAGGCGATTGAGCGGGGTCGCCGGAGCGATCGGTCCATCGATGGCCGGGGTGCCGCAGGCAGGCTCCACGCCGGTTTCGTCGTCGAACAGCGCGTCGACGTCGTCTGCTCCGCCGGGGCATGCGCTTCCGTCGAGGAGCAAGCTGCCCTCGGTGTCGTCGGGCGAGATCAACACGGCGACGATGTCCTGTGCCCACGTATGGGTGGCTTGCACCTGAACGTTGACGTCGGTGACAAACCCGTCCTCGACGATCGACATCACGTCGAGAGCGGGCACGGCTCCCGTGGTCGTCGCGTCGATTGCGGTGCCGGGCGTATTGCACATGACCAGCGTGCTGTAGCAGCCGCTCGAGTCCAGCGTGCAGTCGTCCGCGCAGACCACCTCGCCGAAGAACGGGCAGGCTGCTGCGTCGCCAAGCTCGGCTCCGTCGCACTCCTCGTCGCCTTCGATGACGTCGTTCCCGCAGATGGAAGTGTCGCCGGTCGACGACTCTCCTGCGGTGTCGGTTGTGGTCTCGCCGGTGGTCGTGTCGGTGGTGCCCGAGGTCTCGTCACCCGTTGTGGGATCGATCCCGCCGGTGGTGGAGTTGGTGTTGACTTCGGTTTCCCCGACGGTGTCGTCCGACGTGGTGACCGGGGTCGTCGTCGCGGGCATCGTGGGCATCGAGTCGGACGTGTCGCCCGACTCGGTGTCCGCGTCCGTGTCGTTGACCGAAGTCGTGTCGTCTCCACAGGCGAGCGCGAGAGAGAGCAAGACGCCGAGTTGAACTAGTGTGAGTCGTTTCATGGTGGTCATCCCGTGCGGCGTCCAAGAGCTGCCGCCACGAGGCGACCCCCTAATGCTTGGACTCCGAACGTCGGACGCTCTATCACGGTCCCACGGGTGCTTCCCTGCCCATTCAGCTGTCGCTGGCTCACACCTCGTGGCGTCCCAAGACTTCCTTTTCCAGGGGTCAACCGCACAAATCGAACGGCCGCGATCGAAGGTGCGCGTGGGGTGTCCCCGAGTGCCAGATTCTTCAGGCGCTGAGCTCTCCTCGATAGTCGCTCCTGGGTAGGGGGACGAAACGTCGCTGTGCTGACCTGCCAGTCTTGGCGAGGCCGCCAGGAGCGAGAACGGCGGGTCGTGGTGGTGTGAGGAATGCGACGAGCGACGGCGCAATCCAAACGCCGGTCCGCACGATATCCGCTGACATGCGCACCCCTGAACTGCTCAAGCCGTTCCTTCACCCTCTTGTGGTGGCCACTTTGCTCTGGCCCGTGTCACTGGCCTGCAGCTCGGACGGCCCCGGGAATGCCTCGGGGGGTTCGAGTTCAAGCGACGGGGTGGACGACGATGACGACGATGACGACGATGACGCCAACACCAACACCGACTCGCTGCCCGACTCCAGCCCGGGCATGGCCACCACCGGAGCCGACGACACCGGGTCGGCAGCGTCAACCGAAGGCCCGGGCAACTCGCCCGGCGCCCCAAAGCTTCTCAGCTTCTCGGTGAACTCGACGTCGATCAACGAGCTCGACAGCCTGGTGTTCTCTGCCGTCATCACCGACCCCGACGGGATCGACGACGTGATTGGCGGCACCCTCCATTCACCCGAAGGCGGTAGCTACGGGGCGTTTCAGACCGCCTCGTCCGAGGGAGCCTATGAACTCACACTTTCCTGGCAAGACCTGCGAACGGTCGAGGACATTGATGTCGAGGGCGGTCGCACCTTTGTGGCTGAGTTCTTCGACCAAGTGGGAAACTCGGTGACCGACAGCATACAGGTGGAGCTGACGTGCAGCGGCGAGAACGAGCTGTGTGAACCCGGGTCCTGTGATCCGGTTGATGTCGCCGAGCACTGCGGATCCTGTACCAACGACTGCGAAGAACTCGACGTACCGGCGCTACTCACAGTCCCCCAAGTCGACAGATATCCCGGATCCCCTTGGACAGACACGGGCGAGTCGCTGTGGTGCGACCCACAGACGAACTGCAACATCTCCCTGATTGTCGACGGGTTCTCGGGCATCTCTTGCAGCAATGCGTGCTCCCCGTGGGAGGCGACAGCCGCGGTGACGTACTTTGGCCGGGACCCCGTAGGCGTTGATTCCTTCCCAGATCCCAACCCCAACCTCTGCTTGTGCGAACAACCGTGATGCTTCGCCCACCGCCTCGGGACCCTCGACCTCGTTTGCAACCCTCGACCTGAGGGAGCGGGTACCCGCCCGATCACGCCTCGTCCGCCGTCGATAGCAGGACGCCGGTTCGGTCTACCAAGTGGGCAACGCGGTGCTCCTCGGTCGACATCGCCCTTGGAGCGGCCCCGGCGGCGATGGCGGCACGGTCTCGGACGCCGCCCCCGCCCACTCTCACAACTGACGGTCGCTGCGGGAATAGCCCGGCATGATGCATAGGCTTTTCTTCGTTTCGCTCGCTGCCGCGCTCCCCGTGTTGACGACCGCGACGTTTGGTTGCGCAGAGACAGAAGAACTCGATCCGTCCCAAGACGTGCTCGACGGGGTCGATGACGAAGATCCGGCGCTCGCACAGGAGCCCCCGGAAGGCAGCGCCGGCAAGGCGGACGGTGCGATCGCGTTGCCCGCCTATGGCGGGGGCAAGACGGTCCACCTGCGCTTCGCCGGTTTCATCCCCTGCGACGTCCTTGGCCCCGGCCGGCTCGGCGAGGGCGTTGGAGACTTCACCGACTTCTACCTCGAGGGGGACAACCGAGGATTCTCCTTCGCTGGTGCGCGAGACCAGAGCCGTGCTTCAGCGAGCGCGCTCATCTCGAAGACGCGCATCGAATCGGCACACGAGCACGTCGGAACGTCGAGAGCGTTCCGCAATGACGTCGTGCGTGCCAGTGGCGACGCGTGGTCCCCGTTTGCCCGTTGCTTCACCGTGGAGTCCGGTGGCGCCCCCTACTTCGAGCACACGGACACCACTCCCGAGATCAACACGTGGCATTCGACGGCAGACAGCAACGAGACGTGGACGTTGACCAAGACGACCTTCAGGCTTCGGGCAACAGGCCAGACTCCGGTCGGCGAGTTTCCCTGCTCCCTCGACGGAGTTGGAGACTTGTACGTTTGGTGGGACAACGCCGGCAACGCGCGACACTTCGACGTTCGCGTCGACCACGACGCGTTCCCCGCATATGAACTCTACATCAACGAGCGGCCCGTATTCCGGCACGACCCGCGGCAGACCGGTCATAGCCCGCTGGATCTGTGCCTCTCCGCGACTCAGGTCCAAGACCGTCGCACGGGCACGATCGGCTGACGCTTCGGGGTCGTCGATTGGGGACTTGGGCCGAACGGGGCGTCTTCAAATACGACAGCGCTGTCGTATTTGAAGACGCGCGAGTCCCCTCCGCCGAGGTCGGTGTCGGGACTGGTCGGCGGAGCCCCGTCCTACCTCAGCACCGAACCGAAGACCGCGAGCGCGACGACCGAGATGCTCGCGAGGAGGATCAGCGGGAGGCTGTGTTGTGCTCCGCCTCGGTGCTTCTCGGCCGTGGAATGCGTCGCGAGCGCGATGATGCTGAGGAGGCACGCCCCCGCTGTGAGGATGAGCGCGGTCTCGAGCAGGTCGTCGTCCCAGGTGTGCCGGCGCTTAACTTCGAACCACCCGTCGAGCCCTGTGCCGCGGGGGTTTGGCCTCGCTTGGTCGGTGGCTATCGCGGCTCCAACAGCGGCCAGCCAAGCGGAGGCGCTCAGAACACCGACGAGGCGGGAGACTCGATCTTGGGCACGGCCCACCGACCAAGTGTGGCTTCGGCGAGTCGTTCGCGCCTTCGCCTTTTCGGACCCCATGTCACGACACCCGACGACATCGCCGCCGAGGTACAAGGCCACCCCGCGAGCCTCTCCTGTCGGACGACTCCTGCTGTTCTTGCCGCCTCTGATTCGCTCCGCGCCAACCCAGAATTCTGGGAACGCTTGGCCCCCAGTGGCAACAACCGGTCCATGTCTAAGCAAATCGTAGGCGTCGCGATGGTGGCCACGCTCGTCCTGACGTCCGGCTGCGAGTTCTTTCAGCGGGTCACGATCCCGGCGACAGACACAACGCCGCCCGCAGGGGTCGCCCGGTTGCTCGAGTTCGGCGGCGACGAGATCGACCTGTTCGCGTACACGTCGAACCAGTCCATCAACTTCGTGACCGACGACCTCGATCGAAGCTTCATCGCGATCGGAGCTGCCTGGGACCCGCAGGGCGCGAAATCCGTACGTGTCTGGCAGACCGCGACGCGTCGATGTGTCGACGGCGACATCGGTGCCAACCAGTCCATCGACATGGCCCCGCTCGATGCCGAGCAAGCCGGTGGTCCCGGGTACTCCGTGCAAACAGGCGTCTGGACCGGCCAGGCCATCTCCGGCGACCAGGCAGACAACTGCCCGGGGACCACGCACCTGGTCTCGTACACGTACTCGTGGAGCGTCGAGGCGGAGAACTTCTTCGGCCAGGTCGTCAACGGCGGGAGCGGCTCGATCACCTTCGCGCCCTGATCCCCTGAGCTCTGGACGCTCGAGGACCAAACACTTGACCAGGCTGTCAGGGGTCGTTGTGGAGTACGAAGAAAGTCGGTACTATCTCTCGAGTGGCGTCCGAGCGTGAACTCGCGAGCGGAGATCTCGACAGGATGCCAGTTGCGCTATCGCGATTGGCGCTCGTATTCGCCTCCCGGCTCGCGTTGGTCTCGGTCCTCCTCGCCGCTTGTCAAACGACCTCCGATCAACCGGACAAGCCGAAGGCCGCGCTGTACCAAGACTGCCTCGACGATTCCGAGTGCGAGTCGGGGTGGTGTGTCAACGAGTTCGGGAACGGGTTTTGCGCACTCGAATGCGACGAAGGCTGTCCCGCTGGGGGCAAGTGTGCTGACGGGCGCGACGGGCCTGTTTGCGTCGCGAACTGCAACGTCGGCCGCGAAGGAGTCTACGCCTGCGTCGACGCCACGCCCGTCTACTGCGACACGCTCGAAGACGACACCTCCTGCCTCGCGTGCGGTTGCCCCGAAGGTCAGGTCTGCGAGGTCGGCGTTGGTTGTTTTGCGCTCGGCGAACCGGGGCGGGCGTGCAACGAGGATGAAGACTGTGTCTCGGAACACTGCGGCACCTTCGAGGGGGAGAGGCTCTGCATGCCCACCATCGGATCTCCGTGTGCCTGCCCCGACGACGCCTTCCCCTGTGAGACCGCGGAATGCGGCCGGTGCTATGGGGGCGTAGACGTTCACGATGGCACCAGTTGGTCGATGTGCACGCGTGGCTGCGCGGACATGGTGAATGTCTGCCCCACCAACTACGGCTGCGTCTCGGTGGCCGGCTCCGATTTCGAGTGCCTCCCCAAGTGCACGAGCCTCGCGGGTTGCCCATCCGGTGAGTGCGGCGCGGTGGATCCCGGACCGTTCGCCGAGCCGTATTTCGTGTGCAAACCCTGAGGACGCGTATTGCTGTAGTTGTGCCCCTTGCCGATCCCCTTGATGCTCCTTGCTCGCTGGCGAGAACCGCGAGACTCTCGTCGGAACATGCAGTGGACCGTCTACCTGCTCCCGGTCGTCCTCATCGGAGGCTACTACGCGTACTTCTATCTGGGCGGCGGTAAGAACCGGTTCCAGCGGCAGTATCGCGACAAGTTCGGTTTGCAAGACGGGGAGCAGCTGCACGCGGTCTATTCGGGGTACTTCGCGTTCCAGGGGTCGTTGGGCAACGATGCGCTCTCGCTGTTCGGCGCCGGCGAGCGAGGTGCACACGTGCTCTTGGGCCTCACGAATCTCGGTCGCCTCGTCGTTGGCCACAACGAGGCGGGTGGCCCTCCGCTGGCTTTTGCCCAAGGCGAAGTCCAGGTCATCGGCAGCCCCATCAAACCCAACCACAAGAGCCTTGCCGGCTCGACCGGGAAGCAGGAGCCCTCGAAGGTCGTGCAGCTGCAGTCCCCCCGCGGCAACGTCCATCTGGAGCTGCCCGGGGGCGCCGTCGGGGCGATCCAGACCTGGGCCGGGGGTGGCGGCGTGCCACCGCTGCCAATGGCCTAGCGCTCGCGAGACGATCCCGCTCAGAGTTGAGACCCGCATCACGCCGAACAACGCCATCTCGGCCCTGGCCGGAGACCTACCGAGCGATGCCGAGGAACGCGTCGAGGCAACACCTCGGCCGAGACCTCCCGCCGGTTCTTGCCGTGCTCGAGGCCTTGGACGACGGGCGCATCGCGGTCGGAGGGCAGGCGCGATGATCCACATCGTCGACCCCGCGGCGTCACGCAGCAGATGATCACGAGCGATTCGGTGATCGCCAGTCACAAAGCACTTCGACTTCGTTCTTCGGTCATGAAACACAACGAAACACTTCTCTCCCTCCTGTGCCTCGCCGTTGTTGCCTGCGACCCTGCTGGCGACGAAGGACTCTCTGCCGGCGTAGAGCGCGAGTCTTTGGAGCTCGTCGTAGACGCCGAAATTCTCGAGGAGCTGAGCGATGACGACACAGAACGACTTGCCGACGCCCTTGCCGAGGATCCCCAGGAGCTCGACATGGATACGCAGGAGGCTATCGAGGCGTTGTTTGATGAAGTCGAAGCGATCGACCCGGAGGCACCCGATGCGACCATTCGCCTCGCGACGCTCGACAGTGAGATCGCTGCGGCGATGGGTCGAGAACACTCAGACGGTGGTCTTGCGAACGCGCCGGCATCGACACAAGCGGCCACCAGCTCGTGCTCGCTCGCGACGATCTACGCGAACGTGGCCGACAGTGCAGCCGGCCTGACCAAGACCTACGCTGGCCTGAGCTGGCAGTATGGGTCTGGTACAATCGGTTGCTACATCGATGCCATCGAGCTGGATTCCCGGGCAGGGAGCGCCAAACAGTCAACTTCAAAGGTCGGCGATAGTTGGGCCGCTCGAGCACAAGCGCTTGTCGACCTGGCCACAGCGAAAACCTATGCGGACGACGCATTATTCACCTGCGGAGCCGTGCTTTGGTTTGGCGGTGGGAACGCTGACGCCGTCAAAGCACGTGATTGGGCAGTGACAACCAAAAGTCGACTCACCACCGCCCGCGACTACGCGAACACGTGTCTTCCCTTCTAGAGGCGAGGAAGGTACCAGTCTGGCCTGCAGTTCTGTGGCCCGGTTCCCCGGTTCCCCGGGCTGCGGCTGCGATGCGCGAACGCTCCCCTCGGACGCGGCCTCGCCGAGTGTGACGTGCTTGCGCAGGACCTCGGGAAGTCCCGGCGCGGCGCCGGCGGGGCCTGCAGCGCGAATCGTTCCGCCTATTCGATGGCGCCTGCGGCAGAGATTCCGCTTGCGTCCACGGCTCGTCTTGAATAACATACAACCAAGTGGTTGTATGTGAGGCCAGCGCAGAGCTCGACGCGATGTTTCGCGCGCTGTCCGATGCGACGCGTCGGGATATCGTCCGGCGAACGCTGGTGGGCGACGTGTCGGTCAGTGGGTTGGCCGCGGACTACGACATGTCGTTCGCGGCGGTGCAGAAGCACGTCGCGGTGCTCGTCAATGCCAGTCTGGTGGGGAAGACCGCAGCGGGTCGCGAGCGGCTCGTGCGGGCCAGGCCCGATCAGCTCGCGCGCGCCCGAGCGTGCCTGGACCAGCTCGGTGCGCTGTGGCGCCACCGCGGGGAGGCGTTGGACGCGATCCTCCGCGAACCCAGGTCCAAGTCCAGGTCCAAGTCCAAGTCCAAGTCCAAGAGCTAATCCAATGCCGATCACATCCATTGAGACCGATCCCACGACCCTCACGCTCACCGCCACCGCCGACTACGCTGCGTCCGTGGAACGGCTCTGGGAGGCATGGGTCGACCCCCGCCAGCTCGAGCGCTTTTGGGGTCCACCTCAGTGGCCGGCTACCTTTACGCGGCACGACATGCGTGAGGGCGGCCGCTCCGAGTACTTCATGACCGGGCCCGAAGGCCAGACGAGCGCCGGGTTCTGGGAGTTCGAGCGGGTGGAGCCCCATCGAGTCTTCGTCGTGCGCGACGGCTTCAGCCGACCAGACGGCACGCCAAACGACGACATGCCCGGCACCCGAATGGAGGTCTCCTTCCAGGCCACGCCCACCGGCTCGCGCTTCGTCGCGGTCTCCACGTTCGCGAGCCTCGAGGCGATGGAGCAGCTCGCAGCGATGGGGATGGTGGAGGGGCTCTCGTCGGCGCTTGCGCAACTCGACGAGGTCCTCGCCGACCTTCGCGAGTTCGGTACCGCATTCGCTGCCGCCTTGGAGATCGTGGACGACACGCACGCCGTGGTGACACGGGTGGTGCGGGGAAGCATCGACCAGGTGTGGCGAGCCCATCACGAGGCCGCGCTCCTGCAGCGTTGGCTGCTCGGACCCGATGGCTGGAGCATGCCGGTGTGCGAGGTTGCCAAGGCCGTGGGCGACACCTACCGCTACGAGTGGGAGAACACCGAAAGCGGCGAGCGGTTCGGCTTTGCTGGCGAGTTGCTGGAGAGCGAGCCACCGCGGCGGTCAATGACCACCGAGCGCATGATCGGCATGGATGGGCCGGGGACGGTCAATGAGCTGCTCCTCGCGCCGCGCCCCGGTGGTCGCACCCTGATCGAAGTCCGCATTACGTACCCGTCAAAAGAGCTGCGCGATATGGTGCTCGGCACCGGGATGATCGATGGCATGGAAACCTCGTACGCACGCCTCGAGGAGGCCGTGCTCAGTGGCCCCGACCAAACTTTAGAAGCATAGGTTGAAGGGGACGCAGAGGTGTCGAGCATCGGCGATGCCTACAGCCTCGACCTTGAGCCCGGCGTACTGTCGCGTGAACGCCTCGCCGTTCTCGGCGCAAAGGAGCGTGGGACCGAGTGCGACAGCGTCGCGCTCGCGACTATTCGACGCGAAGCGCCGTGAGCCCGTCGCCGCCGGGCACCAGCAGCGTCTCGTCGGGCGCGACGACGACGGCAGCCGTTAGGTCGCCTCCCAGATCGATCGACCACAGCGCGTCACCGGTCGGCCCGACGCCATGAACGCTACCGTCGAACCAGCCGCGGTAGCTGTTGCCGAGCCTGTCCACCGTCACCCGCCCCGTCCAGTAGTCGAGCAGCTCGCCCGAGATCGCCTGCGGAGCGGCCTCGGACCACTGATCGAAGAGCATACCGTTGCTGGGATTCGAGGACACGACGATGGCGTTGGTCGTGCCGAAGAACACTCGACCGGTCGCGGACAAGGCGAGCGAATCATCCACGCTCACGGGGCTGCGCTCCGCGACGAGGGAGCCGTCCTCAAGGTCGAGGAGCACGAGGTAGCCGATGAAGCCCCGCCCGGTGAAGTAGACACCGTCCTCGCTCACGGCGGGATACGACTGCAGGACTGCGTCGTCGCCGAGCGCGTACTCCCAGAAGTCCTGACCGTTGGGCTCGATCCCGTACAGACGGTCCTCTCCCGCGATGTAGAAGCGGCCTCCTGGGCCGCGGGCGAGGCCGCCCGCGCCGAACTCGCTGTTGAGAAAATCGCTCTCGAACACAACGGCTCCGTCGTCGGGGCCAAAGCCCAGCACCGTGGCTCCGCTGACGACGTACACGGTGCCGTCCGAAGCGATCAGCGGCGAAGTGGACACCTCGAGGCCGCTGCCCGCGGAGACGTCCCAGATCTCTGCACCCTCGGGGCTGATCTTGTAGAGGCGTCCGCTCTGGCTGATCGGGCTCTGCGTCTGAATGTAAATCGAGCCATCGGCACCCAGCGCCGGAGCTTGGAGTGCGGGCTCGGCCCCCAGCGCAAACACCCAGCGTTCGCTGCCGTCGCTCCCGTCGACCGCGTGCAAGGACCCATCGCCGGCGCCACCGTAGATCGTGCCATCTGCGGCGACGACGATGTCCCCGAGGGGCTGCGCGATGTCGTAGGTCCACAGCACCGCGGGCTCGTCGGTCGGACCCGACAGAGGGCTGCGGAACAGCCGGGTCTCGCAGTACCCCAGCGTCGGCCACGGCGATCCCGGCTGGTAGCCGGCCGTATCTTCACACCCTGCGACGATCGTTTGGCACGTGGCGCCCTCGTCTGCGCACGTCTCGTTGAATGCGCACGCTCCACAGACGCCGCCGCACCCGTCGTCTCCACAGAGCCTCCCGTCGCAGTCGGGTCGGCAGCTGCTCGTCGTCGCGGTTTCGTCGCCGGTGGCGTCGCTCGAGGTTGAAGTGGGGCCGGTGTCGGACGTGGATGCATCGCCGAGCGTCCCCGTGCTCGATGCTTCGGTCGACGTCGACGCAGGCGTGGTCGCCGGCCCTGGAGAGCCCGACCCGCTCGGCGCGTCGGCACCCGTCGAGCTCCCGCCGCCGTCCGTCTCGTAGCTGATCTCGGCGGGATCACTGAAGCAGGCGGAGAGGAAGAGCGATCCGGTCAGCGCGACGCGACGCATGGCCACAGAGTGCGTCTTGTCGGCGGGATAGACAACGTTCGCCGGCGACGCGAGAGGACGCCAGACGTCCTTGGCATCAAGACCGAACGATCAAGCTCGATGCTTGACCGGGATCCGCCACCCGCAAACTCGCCGGGTTTTTGGTTCGTGCATCGTCACGGCGCATGCTCCGAGTAGGGATTCATCCGACATGACCATCGACGCGCCATCGCCCACCCCGTTCAAGCCCTTTGCGTCGACGTTTGCCCGTGCTCCGCTCGCCAGCCTTCGAAAGTCGGGAATGGTGGATGAACACGCCATTACGCTGCGTCTGCAGCCGTTGCGGTGGAGAGACCGCGTGCTCCCCGATGTGCTGCGCTGGACGGGTGCGGCAGCCATCGTCACGACCGTCGCTGGCGGATGCCTGTTCTTTGCAGGGCCGTCCGAGGCGAAACGGATCGATCCTCGAGGCGCAGGCGCCGCACCGATGATGGCTCAGATGACCGAGGTCGCACCGATGCTCGGGAAAGCTCGCTTTGACCCCGGTCCTGAAATGAAGGACGCGGGTGTTCAGATCGAAGGCGAGGAAGAAGACGTCATCATCATCCTCGAAGATGAGGAGGAGGAGGAGGAGGAGGAGGACGACGACGAGATCCTCATCTTCGACAACGTCCTCGATGCACCCTCAGCGGCGGCGATGGCCGTAGCCCACCTCGAGCGGAGTGAGCACGGGCTCGCGCTGCAGTACGCGCGACAAGCCGCGGAAGCCGAGCCGAGGAATCCTGCGCACCAAGTGCTGCTCGGCAAAACCTATCGGCTCACCGGGGATCGCAGCGCGGCGCGCAAGGCTTTGCGTCGGGCTCGACGCCTGCGCCGCTGAATCACGTCGCGCATCCGGCCGACCGGAGCGAAGCGCCCGCGGTGAACTTGAAAGTCGGTTCGCCCGATGGGACTGCTCGGTCACGTCGACCAACACCCGGCTCGCCCGTCGTCGCCCGCAGCGTGCGCCGGGGCTCCGTGTTGCGCGGGGTAGGTGGCGTGAACGAACGTCCCGTTCGGAGGCTTCCGCGAGACCACTAAACACCAGCGGCCGCGTGGAACGAGCCCGGCCACCAACGAAGCCCGAGTCCACTGGTCTACAGTAGACCCCTCATGAGCTCGCGACTTCGATGCGGCCCCGCCTGGCTGCTTGGGCTCACGCTCCTCCCCTTGCTCGCGTGCTCGGAGAATTCGCCGGGCGAGGAGGACGTCACCGCGGACGGGGACGAGGAGGTCGCTGCGCTGGAGATGCGGGCGGTCGTGTATGGGCTGACATTGTGGGAGGCTTGGGAGGGGGCGGTGTGGATTCGCCGGAGCGGTGATGCGGCACCGGTGCTCGTTGAAGCCTTGGCTGGGGAGCGTCCGGACCACGTCTGCGTGAACCCGGACGGCACCGGGTACGTGGTGTGGAAGACGTTCGAAGCCGCGACGGAGGACCCGCGCCACCGGACCCAGACGATTGCGGTTGGGGAGGAATGGGTATCGCCACGGGCAGCGCGTCCCTTTCCGAGTGGCTACAACGCCGTGGGTTGTCCGTTCGCGTGGGCTCCCGAGGCGTTCATCGTCGATCTCACCGCCGAAACGGTCTACGGGGCGGCGCCTTCGGATACGCGTCCGTACCGCGTATCGGTGGCGGATGACGGGTTCACGTTGGAGGCGGTTGAGGGCGTCTTGGGTCCATGGGAGCGCGAGGGGCCGCTGATCCTCGAAGCTCGCTCGGGCTCCGAATCGTCCAGCCGGGATACGGAGATTGTGCTTTGGGCTGGTGGGGTGGAGCCGGAACCGTTGGTGAGCTGGTCGGCGCAGGCGGACCTTTCCGCGCACGTGGAAGGCCCCTGGTTGCAACTCCGGAGTCAGGACGAAGAAACGCTCCAAGGGAATTCGATTTCGGTGGTGCCGATCGACGACCCGCTGCGCCCACCCCTGGTGCTAGTGGCCAAGGACGACCCTTCGGTTCTGCGGCTTCATGCTTGGTACTCACCGTCGGGGGAGTTCGTCGTCGCCGCGCAGGAGTTCCAGGAGGATCGACTCGATCTCGAGGTGCTTCGGATCGACGGTGATGCGATCGTCGCGCGCCATTCGATCGCGACTGACCCGGACAGCCTCAGCTTGACGAGGCCAGTCGACGTGGCGGACTCCGGCCGGGTTCTCTTCGTCGAACGGGGGGGCGAGCACCTGTTCGTCGTCCCGTTCGGCGGCGCGGCGCAGACCATCGTTCGCACGGACTTTGCACCGGGCGGAGTGAGGGTCTCGGGCTGGCTGGTCGACGAATTGAAGGCCGTACTGGTCGGCGAGTTGTCCTCTGACTCCCACTGGGCGTACTCGCTTCAGTCGCTGGATCGCGGCTGGTCGAGGCCAATCCAGGCTGACGCTGAATGTGGCGTTGCTTCGTTACGCGGGCAGGAGGCGATCCTCTTCTGCCCGGAAGGGGTCGAATGGGTGGATCTCTCGGCGCTGACTCCGATCGCGGAGCGTCTGGAAACGCTGAGACCGGCGGGCTCGCTCAGGCCCGACTCCGGAATCCCGTTCGAATGGGACGGGCTCCCCTGGTACGACTTCGTTTTCACGACCGAGGATGCTCCGGGGTACGTTCGAGTCCTGTACCAAACGGACACTCAAGAAACGATGGTGCTGGGGGAGGCGGGAACCGACGTGTCCGCGCGGGCGTTTCTTCCTCCACGCTCGTACTGACCCTGCCCAGGGACCGTGTCCTCAGCGCCGGGAGGATGGCGAGCACTGCAGCCGCGGCGAGCAGAGGCCCGATCTTCGACGCCGCACCGACACTTGGGTAAGCGGGCTAACGCTCGCTTCCGCCGAACCTGCGCGCAGTTAGAATGACGCGACCCGACTCAGGAGCACCGCGCTCGAAACCGCCGTGGTAGCCTCCTGAGCGTGGGTGTTCGGAGCGTATGGGGGCGAGGATATGCGGCAGGCTTGCTCGTGTGCTTGGCCGCACCCGGGTGTTACGAGGGGGCGAGCATCGGAGCGTCCGGAACGGACTCAAGCGCCAGCGACGGAGCAGGCTCTGCGTCTGATTCAGACACCGAGGGCTCCGGCACCGAGGGCGATCCATCACCGGCCGCAGCGTGCGCCGATCAGGAGGTTCAGGTTGGCCTCGCCCGCATGCGCCTGCTGACCCGCTACGAGTACGACAACACGGTGCTCGCGCTGCTCGGCGACGCGTCCGCGCCGGCCCAGAGCTTCCCGGCCGAGAACCAAAGCACGGCGTTTGAGAACAACGCCGGCGACCACCAGGTCACCAAGGATACGGTGCGCCGCTACCTCGACGTCGCCGAAGATCTGGCAGCGACAGCCCGCGCCGCGGGCTTCGAGACGCTCACCAACGGCACCGTGCCGTGCGAGCTGACGACGGGTGACGCCGCGTGTGGTTCGGCGTTCATCACCGGCTTCGGACGTCGCGCGTTTCGGCGGCCGCTCGAGCCTGCAGAGCAGGCACTGTTTGAGACGCTGTTCACAACCGAGCTTGAGGCGCGAGGGTTCGAAGAGGCGCTGGAGATGACGCTGCAAGCGATCATGCAGTCTCCACAGTTCCTCTACCGCGTCGAGATGCTTCCCGAGGGCGCCAGCGTTGGGGAAGTCGTGGAGGTGAGCGACTACGAAGCGGCGTCGCGACTGAGCTACTTCCTCGCCGCCACGACGCCTGACGATGCACTTCTCGACGCCGCAGCCGCGGGCCAGCTGCACACGCCAGAGCAGCTCGAAGCGCACGCTCGCCGCATTCTTGAGACACCCGAGGCGAGGCTGGCCGTACGGCAATTTCACCGTCAGTGGCTCGGCCTCTCCGCGCTGCAGTCCGTCACCAAGGACCCGGCAGCCTTCCCCGGTCTCGCGCTCGACACCGCCGCCGCCGACTGGTCACAGAGCGTGCAGGACTTCTCGGAACACATCGTCTTCGACGGTGGCGGCACCTTCGACGACCTTCTGCAGTCCGACGCCGTGTTCCTCTCGCCGCAGCTCGCGGAGTTCTACGGTGCCAGCCCCAACGGCGATGGCAGCTACACCATGCCCGGCGAGCGCGCGGGCCTGCTGACCCAGCCCGCGCTCATGGCCCTGTACGCCTACCCCGACCGCAGCTCCCCCATCGCCCGCGGGGTCTGGGTGCGGCAGCGGATGCTGTGTCACACCCTTCCGCCACCCCCGGACGACGTCGACATCGAGCCGCCTTCGGTCGATCCCGGGGCAACGACCCGTGAACAGTTTGCAGAGCACACCTCCGAGCCTGCCTGCGCTGGCTGTCACGTGCTGATCGACCCGCTTGGGTTTCCCTTCGAGCACTACGACGCGGTGGGTCGCTGGCGTACCGAAGAGAACGGGCGCGCGATCGATGCCTCCGGAGAGTTCAGCGGCGTGGCCGACGACGACCTCAGGGGCCCCGTCGATGACGCCGTCGAGCTGGCCGGCAAGCTGGCCGAGAGCAGCGACTTCCGCGACTGTGCCACCGAGCAGTGGTTCACGTTCGCCCTGGGGCGTCTGCCCGACAGGGTCGCGGACGAATGCTCGTTGTTGCAAGCGTCCGAGGTCGTCGCTGAAAGTGGCGACATTCGCGACCTGTTGGTCGCAATCGTGGTGTCGGATGCTTTCCGCTACCGCGTCGTGGATGGAGGTGAAGGATGAGCCGCCGAAGTTATCGTCGTCGTTTCCTGCAGGGCGCAGGTGGGCTAAGCCTGGCGCTGCCCCTGCTCAACATGCACTCGCAGCCCGCCTCCGCCGCGCCCGGGTACTCCGAGGATGGGTTTCCGCTGCGGCTGATCCTCTTCCACAACCCCAACGGCATCTGGCCGGCGACCTGGTGGCCAACCCCCGGCGCGGGCGGACCGACCGACTTCCAGTTGGGCGCCAGCATGGCCCCGATGGAGGCCTACAAAGATCGGCTCATCATTCTCGATGGTCTCAACATGACGGCCGCCGACGCGGGACCGGGCGAGCCGCATCAGTCGGGTATGGGCGCGGTCTGGACGGGCCAGCCCCTCCAAGAAGGAGACATGGTTGGGGGCGACGGGAGCCTCGCGGGTTGGGGCGGGGGGATCTCGGTCGACCAAGAGATCGCCGCCAGCATCGGTGCGGACTCGCTCTTCTCGAGCCTGGAGTTCGGCGTCCGCGCGAGCGCCTTCGGGGGCGGAGAGGTTCGCAGCCGCATGATCTACTCGGGAGCAGCCGCGCCGCTGTCCCCTGATGATGACCCCGTCTCGGGATGGAACCGCATCTTCGCCGACCTCACACTGTCCCCATCAGACATGGCCGAGTTGCGAGCCAAGCGGCTGTCGATTCTGGACGCGGTGGAGGGCCAGTTCTCGACGCTGATGGCCAGAGCCGGGGCCGAGGATCGCCAGCGCCTCGAGCAGCACGCAGCCCTGGTGCGTGACCTTGAGCTGCGCCTGGCCGAAGAACCTGTGCTGGGAGAAGCGTGTGTTGTCCCCGGCGCGCCGATGGTCGAGCCCTTTGACGACGCCAACACGATGGATCGCATCTCCCGACGGCAGATCGACCTGCTCGTGATGTCGCTGGCCTGCGATGTCACGCGGGTGGGGAGCGTCCAGTACTCCAACGGGCGCAACCACACCCAGTTTCCGTGGCTTGGCAGCATGACCGATGGACACGAGCTGTCCCACGCAGGCGACGATCTGCTCGACAGCTGGAACGAGTGGGCGATGCGGGAGCATTGGTACTGCGAGCAGTTCGCCTACTTGATGCAGCAGCTCGATGCCATTCCAGAGGGCAACGGCACCATGCTCGACAACACCCTCATCGTGTGGGGCAACGAGCTTGGCAAAGGCAACACGCACAGCCACGACCGCACCCCGTTCGTCATGGCGGGCAGCGCAGGTGGGCAGCTCGAGACGGGGCGATACCTGCAGGGTCTCGACCAGCCGCACAACAACCTACTCGTCTCGATGCTCAATCTCTTCGGCAACGATGCCCAGAGCTTTGGGCATCCCGAGCACTGCACCGGGCCGATCTCCGGGCTCGTGTAACGCGGCGCTTCAGCGGCCGCCCGACGCAGATTCCCAGCGGGGATTGTCGGGCGGAGGCGGAAGCTCGATGGCTTCAGGTGGCGTGCTGCCCTTGCCCGGCCGCGGACGATCGGCGTCGGTGGGGATAGGGGCGCCGGCCAGGGCAGCCTTGGGCGCGATCGTGTCGTAGCCGCCCCGGACGTTGAGCCCGGCCTTGCGCAGCGCCCTGCGAGCCTCGCCGTCGAGCTGCATCGCCACTTCGGACCCGTCCCGGTACCAACCGAACGCAGCCAGGATCGCGTGTTGCATGGGGGTCGCGAGGTCAAACCAGTCGCGCTTCTTGTACTGGCTCATGTGGGCGAGCGGCACGGCGCCGTGGCAGGTGATGAGCACCACATCCCAAGACATGCGGTGGTCTCGGTAGTCGTTGTGCAGATCGGTGAGGTTCCAGCCTTCGATGAAGAACTCTTCGAGCGCGGCCTCTTTGTAGCCCACCCGGACCTGGACGCCGCGGACGTCGCGAAGGGTGACGAACGCCCGAGCGCCCTCAGGCCGCTGCAGGTGGATCTTTCCGGCCGGGCCGTCGAACACGTAGACCCCGAGCTCGGTCTCGATCACCGTCGTGTTTCCCTCCTGCCTCGAAGAGAAACGACCTCCTTTGACCCGGCTGCGAAACGCCCGGAACGCCAGGCTCGCCACCATCGCGGCGCCGAAGCCAAGTACGAGACCATATCCCCCCACCGAGTCGAGGCTACCGCGAACCTGTGGCCGTTGGCGATCAGCGTCGGGATGCGGTCGCGACGATCTGTGTGGTGAGCACCCGCAACGCCATCGACGCACCCAGACGCAGCAGCGGATTCGGTACGCCACCGCCGAGAATCAGGCCGACTCCAGCGGCTCCAGCCACCGTACTCAGGGGGTGGGTCTGCGTCCTGTGCACCACGTGTTCGGCGAGCAGGGCCACGATGGATGGCAGGTCGAGTTCGTCACTCATCGCCGAACGATCCTTCCGACCACGAACCCTGCGGCCAACGCGATGCCAAGGGCGGGCACGGGGTTTTGCTGGATCCACGAACGCGCGAACTCGATACGCTCGGAAGCACGTTCCTTGAGGTCCGCCAGATGCTCGGCGTTGAGGCGGCCGGACGGGTTCGACTCGTCGGCCCCTTCGTCGGGCTCGACGTCGATGATGGGTTGTTCTGCAGCGTTCATCTCTCTTGTTTCCTTCTCGATGTCACCGGCGACTGTGCCGGGACCCAAGCCAAAGACCGATCACGAACGCGCCTCCCAAAAACACGGGGGTGTTGTGACGAACGATCTGGCCGATATCGAATGTCTGACTCGCCTCGCGTCCGAGGCGTCGAAGGGCTTGCCGAAGCTCGGCCTCGTGCTCCTGAAGGTCTGCGTTGAGCTGTCGCTCGCGCCGCACATCTTCAGGAGCGTCGTCGTCGATGGGAGATTTAGGCGTCGTTTCCATCGGCAGCCTTCAGGGCGAGGGGCTCGGGCGAGGTCGATGGCTTGAGCACCCGGACCGCCGCCACGGTGGTCCCGGTGGCCAGCGCAAAGATACTCCCCGCGGTGACCGCGAGGGATGCAGCGACTCCCAGCCAGGGGATGAGCGCGTACGCGAGCGCTGCGGTTCCCAATACCAACGCGATGCAAACCATCGTGAGTGCCGCCCCCCCAAGAGCGAGTCCGACGGCATACGTCCGGGCATCCCGTTGCACTCCCAAACGAAGCAGCTCCGCCCGATCGACGAGGAGCCGCTGCGCGGCCAGAGCGACGTCCGTCAGCGCGTCGGCGATTCGATCTTGGCCTCGATCCGAGGGTCGCAACACACGATCGGGTATCACAATGCGGTGCGGACTGCTTCGGCCAGTTCCTCTTTGGTCATGCTGCCCCGGCCGTCGATCTCCATCTCCTGGGCTTGCGCGTAGAGCTCGTCGCGCGTCATCGCCTCGAGATCCTTCAACGTGTCGCGGTTCCGGCTGACTCGCGCCCGCAACCTGGCGGCCGTTCCCCGCAGGTCGTGCCGAAACTCGCTTCCGGACTTTGGGGCGAGGGTGAGAGCGACCCCGGCGCCCACGAGAATTCCCACGCCAAAGATGCCGAGGGCGGGAAGCAGATAGTCGGTGGAGGAGGTTCGGCTTTGAAGTCCGAGCCGGGCGAGCATGTCGTCTGAAGTCATCGTTGGTTCTTCCTTTGCGGGGGCGGGTTTTCGACCAGCGCGTGGCCGAGACCTTGCTGTGCTTGAGCAGGGCCCAGTCTCCTCTACCACGCTGCCCGCCCCTGCCGCGCGCGATTTCTGCGGTGCCAGTTCCGGCATGCACACCGGCTCTCCGGCTTCGCCGATGGAGACGACGTCCGCCCGTCCACGAGCACGCTGTTTTCGCCGGTGGGAGCAGCGGACGCCTGGCCCGTCCGAGCTGGCGGCTCGCAGGGCAGGCTCGCCCGTAAGGGGGGGGCGCCGCAGCGCCATCCGGGCGACCCGGCGGGGGAGTCGGCGACCGCTCTAGGCGGGCGGGGCCCCAAGGAACCGAGTCATGTCCTCGCCGCGTCCGTAAGCCTCAAACCAGAGCTCCGACCCGGCGGGGATGGGCGCGTCCTGCGGATCGTGCCAGGGGGTCTGCGAGAGCAGAATGCGCGCGGAGGCGACCCACTTGTCTCGACGGGGGAGGTTGTTGAAGGCGCGTTGGCCTTGGGTACTGGACTCCTCCCGCGGCACATGGGCTCGAAACTCCTCGCGCAGCATCGCGAGAAAGGCGGAGATCCTCCGACGGATCTCGGGGAACCGCCGGATGGGACCGAAGCGGTCTCGGTAGACGTGCCGATAGATCTTCAGCGCGCTGCTGCGATGCTCGATCTCCTCACAGAAGTGCCAGAGCAAGAGCGACGCCACGCGCTCGTCCCCACCTCCCATCAACGCCTCACGGTGATCGATGATCAACTTGAAGGATGGCGTGAAGGTGGCCTCCAGGGCCGCGATGGCGCACAGGTTGTCCTGCAGCGGTAGCTCCTCTCGCCAGCGTGCGAACTCGGCGATCGACCGCTTCCGGGTGTTCGCCAGGCCGGGATAGCGGGCGATGAGTGCCTTGACGTGCTTGCTGTGGGCCGCGGCATGCACCGCCTCTTGCTTGGTGAACCGCAGCGACTCTTCGGCGAGCTCGGGACAGGTGATCCTCGGCTGGATCTCTTGCATCACTCTGACGAGCCACGTCTCGAAGCCGATGGCGCCAAACGAGATCGCGTTCGCCCAGGTGGAAAAACCCCGGTTGTGCGGGTTCCACAGGAAACGAACCCCGGCGAAGTCGAACGGGAGTTGACGGACGGTGAGCTCAGACATGGCGGGTCTCCGCAAGCCGGGCTCGAAGTGTCCGCCTGCATCCAGGCGCCGATCCTTCGGCCCGACGTCGAGGATCCTGTCTCCGCGAAGCCGGCGCGATCGTGCGCAGGCGTCTGGCGCAGATGATCCCACGCAGGCGTCCTGGCGTGTTGCGAAAATAGGTGCCACGGACCGTGCGGTCCCGCCTCCGATCAACGGCCGACTGGCGCGCTTGCGGTCCGCCGAAGCTCAAAACACGTGCGCGCTGCAGGCGCCGAAGGTGCGTTCACTCCTCGCCTGCCGCAATCGGTCGCAGCGCCCGCAACACATCCACGTAGCTGACGATGCCTACGATGTCATCAGAGTCGCGCTCGAGCACCGGCGCGGCGCCGATGCCATGTTGAAGCAACAGGTCGATGGCCTGGACCAGGGTTTCGTGGGTCTCCAGCGCCACGACCGTTTCCTTCATCATCTGAAACAGAGGGGTCTTGAGCATCGCATCCGCCCGCTTCGGTTCATTGAGCTCGACCAACAAGGGCAGCCGATACTCGCGAAGGTCGCGGTCACTGACCACGCCAACGAGCCGCTTGCCATCGACGATGGGCAAGTGCCGAACCTCTTGGTCCTCGAGCAGGCGCAGGGCGTGCCCCACGGTGTCGTTCACCGAAGCGGTCACCAACGTGGTTGTCATGATCTCTTTCACATTCATGGTCTGCATCCCAGACATGCGCCTCCCGTGTCGCCGGCTCCCGGCAAAGGGTGCGCTCGAGGCCGGCGCCCTCCACCGGCGCGAGTCTCCCGAAACCTCAGTCAGCGGGGGGCCAAGTCGCCCGGTGGCATGAGGCGCACGTCGTGAGCAGATCGGCCATCAACGATGTACGGCCGTCGAGATCCGACACCACGTGGTCGGTCTATCGTCAGTCCTCGGCGGACTGAGGGCAATACCGCGGGCTTGTCGAGGCGGGCCGCCCTGTCCGATACTATGACCGAGGCAATGGCGGACCCGACCACCCCCGAGTTGCAAGCGGCCGCACCGGGCAGCGTGGACACGCAAGCTCTGCGCTTTACCGGGTCGCGCGGCGACCCGACTCGCCATCTCAGCCGCGCCGAGCTCATCGAGGCCCTGGGGAGACTGCCCGCGGCGCCTCGCGATGCCGGGGTGGTGGAGCTCTTGGTGGCACGCGGTCGATCTGGTGAGCGCGAGCTGCCTGGGCAAGTCGTCCTGACCGCGGCCGGCGGCATGCCCGGAGATCGCTGGGCGACCGAGGACAAGTACGGCCCGGAGTATCAGCTGGCCACCACGCGCAGCGACGTGGCGCGGCTGGTGGCCAACGGCCAGCCGCTGGAGCTCCACGGCGACAACGTCTACGTCACCCTCGATCTCTCTGCCGAGAACCTGCCGCAGGGATCGCGGGTTCGCATGGGCGAGGCGCTTGTGTGCGTCACGCCCAAGGCCCACAACGGCTGCAAGAAGTGGGTTCAGCGTTTTGGTCTCGACGCCATGCAGCTGAATCTCTCGCCCGAGTTTCGGTCGATGCACCTGCGGGGCATCTACTTTGAGGTGGTCGAGGACGGTCTCGTGCGGGTGGGTGACCCGGTAGTGGTGGTGCAGCGGGGCCCGACAGTTGCTGGATGACGGCGCGCCGATCCAGCGTG
>CAWCWO010000028.1:0-85573 GCA_963799255.1 uncultured Pseudomonadota bacterium
CCACGAGTTGACCGTGGTCGGCACGGGGGCCTCACCCAACATCATCCCGATTTCACGTTCTCGCTCGGGTCGATAGCCGTCACGCATCCCAGTGATGAGTCCTCTCTATTGGCGTCGGCGACGAGGGGCAGCAGTGGGAGGGTGCGAGAAAACTGCGGTTCCGAGCCGGATGCGGCGGGATTGTTGCCCGCGGAGACTGCGGATGGTCGCACGCACGATGTCGCTGACGAGCGCGAAGAAACCAGCCCGGCCCGCCTTCCGCCGCCCCCGACATCCGCACGAGTGCGTGCCGGGGAGGGAGCATCGGCGGGCCCAGACCTCCGGCGCCGATGCGTCGATGGCGGTTCTTGGAGCGCGACCGCCAGTGAACCACCACCCACCACCCACCATCCACCCTCCACCCTCCATCCTCCACCCTCGGCGAGCTCGCAATCCCCGCAGAGTGCGTAAACCGCCAGATGAACGCACACCGCATCAACACGCGTCGAACCATTCGTGTGACTCGCATGCCTCGAGACCAGCGGATGCAGGCGACGTCGAAGGCGCCGAGACCATGCGCCCGCCGGAGCGCGCCTACGAAGTGCCGGTAGCGATCGGCATCGGCATCGGCGCCATTGCTTGATGCACGGGCCGTTGTGGGCGCGAGTCGTCGCCGACTTCACACGCCCACGGCAACCGAAACACCTCGATGGGTAGGCGTGCCGAGGCGCGAGGACTCCGTAGTACCGGACGGTGTGGGCACCTGGCGGAGGGAGCTGGCGTTGCGCGGGCAGCTACGGGGCAACCTCGACCACGACCAGCGCGTCACCGGAGACGAACCAGGCCTCGTCGCCGTCGAAGACAACCCCCAATGCGCTGTCCACCGGGAGCTCCGTCAGAATGTTCGTGGTGCCGCCCACGGACTGACGAACCAGCTGCCGGGGCGAGTCGACATCGGGGCGGATGACCAGATCCACAGCGTCGCCGTGGATCCGCGCGAGGGTCACGTCGCCTTGAACGGTGCCCAGCTCGATCGGCGGCTCGTCGAAGACCTCCTTGGTGCCGTAGAGCACCGAGCCGCGCGACGCGAGGGTGAGGTTACCAACCGACGTGACGAAGGCGATGCTGTCCTCCTGGAGCAGTGAGGCATCGATGGTCGTCAGGAACGTGTCGAGCTCGCCCTGCGCGTCGAAGACCGTCTGCGGCGCGACGCCCGGCGTACCCGCCCAACTCGAGATCCGGGTGCGATCCTCGTGCGCCATGGCGACGCGGTTCCCGACGACGCGCACTCTTTCGTAGACCCCGAGGTCGTCGACGCTCTGAACGCCGTCTTCCACGAGCAGCTCGGTGGTCCCGTCGGCACTCATGCTCACCACGTTGGCGTCGCCGTTCTGGAAGTATGCGCGGTCGCCAGCCGAGGCGAACGAAAAGATCACCTCGTCTTCGAGCAGAGCCTCGGTCTCGCCGGTCGCGTCGTCGATGGCGACCACGATGCCGCCTTCGAACCCGCTGGGGTTGCCCGCGAGCACGAAACGGCCGCCGAGGTAGCCTCCCCACGTGTCCTGGGCAAACCGATCGGCCCATACATTGGGGATCGAGATCGGGCATCCGCCGGCTTTGGAGAACAAAAGCGCCTCTTCGCCATCGTAGACGATGACCGACGTGGGCCCGACGGTGATCCCATAGGGATGCTCGATGCCCGAGATCATCCCAAGTGCGTTGCCTTCGGCGAGCACGGGCGGAGTCTCGCAGTCTTCCGGGGCGGCGGTTTCGTCGACCCCATCGTCCGTGGTCGTGCCCGGTCCGTCGCTGCTCTGCGTGCCCGTGTCGTCGCCCATCGAGCTGACGTCATCGGTGGCCGTGTCGTCGCCCGATGAGCCCGGATCATCGGCACAGCCGGCCGGAGCGACGAGCCCTATCAAGGCCATCGGCAGGAGTTGGGAGCAGCGAAGCTTCACCCGGCGACTCTAGCCGGTCTCAAACGTGCGGAGCCAGCGGATTGGGATCGTCCTGCCCGTTGTCCGCCTGCCCTTGAGTGAAACTCGCTGGGAAAAGCTAGCAGCCGCATCGGCGCGAGTGCGCGAAGACGAGTGACAGGGAAGGCGGGCCGCGCCGAGCTCAACGGCAGTGGTCCGGCGTTCGCCTACGTGATGCTCGAGGCGATGGCCGACGGCGGCGTGATGATGGGGCTGCCCCGCGACGTCGCGCTGGAGATCGCCGCGAAGGTGTTCGAAGGCGCAGCGGCGATGGTGCTGGAGACCGGAGCGCATCCGGCAGCGCTCAAGGACCAAGTCACGCCGCCGGCCGGCTGCACGATCGCGGGGCTGCTGATGATGGAAGACGGCCGCATCCGATCGGTCCTTGCGCGAACGATCCAAGAGGCGACCAAGGTCGCCGGCACGCTCGGCTGACCCGCGCGCTCGGGTGTGTTGCTTGCGCCCTCAACCGTACCGCTGCGGTATCAGGGCGCGGAGCGAGGCGTCGTAGGGAGCGGAGAGCGGCACAGAAAGCATGAGCCGCTGCAGGTGTTCAACCTCGTTGCGCTCGAGTTCGAGGTGACCTCGGGCGACGGCGTCCTCCACGTAGAGCTCGAGGGCCTGCTTCGCGAGGCGTGAGGCGGGCTCGGCGTGGCCGCTGGCCGCCGTGCTCACCGCGCGCATCTGCAAGAGACGGGCGTACACCAGGACGCGGTCGCTGGAGCCCAGCAGGTTGGCGAGGTCTGCGGTCCTCATCGTAGGCGCATGGAGCTGCAGCGCGCCGAACTCTTCGTCCATCAGCGCCTTCAACCGGCTCGCGAGCGCGGAAGGCTCCGCGCTGGTTGGGTCTTCGGTGATTCGCTCGAGCTCCCTGCGCACCCGTGCGTGCAGCTCCATGACGGTGTCGTATCGCTGTCCCACGCCAGTTCACTCTACATCCACCCCAGCGCTCTATTCCCGCCGAGCTCGACTGGTTCGACGGGGCCGGTCTCGCATCGCGCTTGCCGGAGGGGACCAGGGTGAATGCGTTCGTCCCCGGACTGATGCCGGGTACGGGGCTGGCGCGCGAGCTCACTGGGCCGCTTCGTTGGCTGTGGAATGTCGTGCTTCCCAAGATGCTGCCGATCCTACGGCTGCTGCTGTCGAAGAACATCCACTCGACCGAAGAGTCGGGCGCAGCGTTGGCGAGGCTGATCACCGATCCGGCCTTGGCCTCGACCAACGGCAGGTACTTGGAGGGCCTGAACGAGATCCGCTCGTCGGTCGACTCCTACGACGAGAGCCGCGCGGCCGAGGTCTGGCAGACCAGCGCGTTGCTGACGGGCATTGCGTAGCTCGTAGACGGTCCTCAGCTGCGTTCCGAAGGCTATCCCGGGCGGCTCTGAGACCCTCCGCGTCCGGACGAGGAGGTGTGCCTGGCCCACAACTGAGCGTAGTCTTGGACGTAGGTCTTCAGGTCTCTCCCAGGACGCCCGAGGAGTCGCTCAAGGGTGGGGTCTTCGGTCGCGCCCTGACCGAATCGGAGCAGGACATGGAGCACCGTCTGAACGAGCACGGCACCTCGCGGGAGGCCGCGGCGCGAGAGGTGCCAGGCGTAGCCGAGGACCGACGCTGGCTCGTATCGAATGGGCCGACCCAGGACCGCACTGAGCACCGAGGTGACCTCGGACCAGGGGATCGCGCCGGGACCGGTCAGCGTGTAGTCGCAGCCGCGGTGTTCCCTCGGATCCTCGAGCACGATTGCGGCGACCTCGGCGATGTCTCGGGCATCGATCCAGTTCACGGGCGCCTTGGATCCGGCCGGAACGTAGATGCGATCGTCCTCCACGATGTCGGGCCGGTACGAGGACTGCAGATTCTGGGCGAAGAAACCGGGGCGCAGGTTCGTGAACCGGTCGCTGCGTGCCCGCAGATGATCCTCGACCGCGCGATGAGGTACGACCTCGTTCTTGCCCGCGCCTGCGACGGACAAGAAGACGATGTGGTCGATGCCGCGCTCACGCGCGAGGTCGATGAACGGAAGCAGCGTATCCCTCACGTTCGAGATCGCCGGTGGGCGCATCAAGAACATCCGCTCCGCGCCTTGCAGAGCGGCCGCCCAGGTTGCGCGGTCGCTGAAGTCCAGCCCAGCGGGTGTGACCTCATCTCCGAACCTGGCGCGCACCGAATCCACGTCGCGCCCAGCTGCGACCACCTCGGCGTCCTGCTTGCGTAGGGCCCGGACCACGTGCGCGCCGACGGTTCCGGTCGCTCCGGTGACCAGGACTCTCATCGCGCGTCTGCCGGATCTGCGAGCTGTGAGGGACGGATGATCGAATCCATGGGGGTCGAGAGTACTCGACGACCACGGGTCCGGTCGCCTCAGAAGGGTCCGGCGCCGCGCTTGTTTGCGCAGGCGTTGCTGCAGTCGTCGAAGTCGTCGTCGTTGCCGTCGTCACACTCTTCGCGGTCATCATCGACGATGCCGTTGCCGCAGCTGGAGATCGCCGCGCAGCAGAGTGCGGCGTGCATGGCCTCGTTGCAGCCGAGGTTGGTGGAGCAGTCGGCGCGGTTCGGTGAAATGAAGTGGGAAAAGGCCAGGGTTGAGGAGTACGGCGGGGGGCAGGAGAGGGCGGCAGGCGGGCCGGGGAGCTGCGGGCGGGCGTCGAGCGAAGCCCAGCCGGTGAGAGCCGAGGCATTTGCGGGGAAACCGCGTTGCGACAGGGGACGGCGGCCGCACCGAGTGCAACTCCCAGGCACGCCGAGACGAGCGCGGTGCGAAAGCGACGCGCTGGTAGAGGGAGGCTCAGTGGGCTGCGCGCGGAGCCGCAGCATCGGCTTCGCCAGCCTGCGGCCCGAGCTCCAGCCGCCTACCCTCTGAGGCCCGTCCGAAGCTCCAGCGAGAGCGTGGGCACCAGCTCCACCCCGCCCGCGCGCAGCAGCGGGGTCTCGGTGGATGCGTCGCGGACCAACAGCACGCCCATGTCGCGGCGGGCCTCGGCGCTCACCGACATCTCCAGGTCGAAGGCGACCCACAGCGTCGGCCCCTGCGGGCGGCCCCACGCGCGCCAGCGGGGACCGGCCGAGGCCGAGAGCCCGACCAGCGGGACCGAAGGCCGCCGCGTTCCGCTGGGTTCGCGGACCGCGGGGCGAATCGACAGCGGCTCGACGGTGGGACCACCCGCGGCCACCACGGACCACGGGCCGCGGGTCCAGGCGTAACCGGCCTGGGCCCACAGCTGCACGCGAGCGACGCAGAGGTCGTCCTCGCCCCAGCCGAGCGCTCGCACACGGCCCCCGAGCAGCAGCCCCTTCGGCCTGACCCAGGCCGCTCCCAGCAGCCCGCCCGCGCCGACGATTCCCGCGACCGCCTCCGGGGGGCCCAGGCCGAGCGCCAGCGCCCCGCCGAGCGTGAGGTGCAGCGCTGGACCCGGCGGCGCGGGCTCGGACGAACGCGGGTCCGGCTCGGGCTGCGGCGTCGTCTCGATCGCCGGCTCGGCGTCGGGCGGGACCTCGGGCTCGGCGGGGGGATCCTCGAGCGGAATCTCCACCTCGGTCTGATCCGGGGTGAGGGTCCGCCGCTCGATGCCATCGACCAGGTTGGCGACCGCGCCGGCGGTGACTCGGGCCCGATCGCCCTGGGTCGGCAGCGGCACCCGGCGTCGGTACAGGCGGCCATCGGAGGTGATGACCTGCAGGTCGAGCGCGCCGCTGCTGGCCTCCCCCACGCCGACGAACAGGAACTCGCGCGGCGGCGCTTCGCCCGAGACGAGGCCAAGAATCGGTCGCTCGGGCAGACGCAGCGCGAGCTCGTCGCGCAGCGCCAGGTCCCCGGCGATCCCCGCGTCGAGGACCAGCGGCAGGCGCTGCGCGTCCGGATCGCTGGGCGCCCCGGTCGAGAGCACGACAGCGACCGCTGCGGGGAGCAAGGGCATCGGCGTGGAGTGTACCCCCGAGACAGGTCAAGGGTTCTGCAGCGCGGCCTCGGCGTCCGCGCGGAAGGTCCCTCGCGGTCGCGCCTTCAGGTAGGCTTTCCAGCAGCGCGAGCGCGCCTCACCCGTGGCCGCCCGACACAGGCCGGCCCGGGCGTCGTCGATGTAGCGCCCCTCGGGGAACCGGGTCGCGTAGCGTTTCCAGTAGCGGCGCAGCCCCGCGTCGTCGCCCTGTCGCCGTGCGAGGGTGAAGAGATCTCCGTAGGCGATGTCGGCCCGCTCGCCTCGGCCTCGTGCAACGACGCGCTCGAACAGCCGCCGCGCACGTCCGAGCTCGCCCGCACGCCAGGCCTCCCGCGCCATCGTGTCGAGCTCGGCGACGGTGTGTCGCGGCGCCACGTCCTGCGGAGCGTCGGCGTCGACGTCGGTCTCGGTCTCGCCTTCGCGTTCTTCGTGCTCGGGTTCCGGATCCAGCGCAGGGTGGACCTCCGGCTCGGGCTCGGGTCCGACCTCCGGTGGGGGGCGTGGTGCCTCCCGCATCGGTGGCACCACGGCCTGACTGCCCTCGCTGGGCGTGTGGCGATCCACGGCCGCGGTGTGCGAGCGGCTGTCGTCCTCGGTACCGAGCAGCCCGGCGGGAAGCGCAACCCACAGGGCCGCGACCGCTGCAACTGCGGCCAGCCCCGCCACCCCCCACGCCCAAGCGCCGCGCCGCGGCGCTCCCGTGGGCTCGACCTGCAGCGCGCGCATCGGCGGCGGCCTCTCGTGCCCCTGCGCCGCGACGAAGACCGCCGCGTCGTCGAGGAAATCCTCCAGCGTGCCGAAGGCCAAGCGGGCCCGGAGCGCGTCTTCGTCGGCGGGCAGCGCCTCGGCCTCGGCGATGTCCTGGTCGCTCACCTTGGCGCCGGGCAGCTGCTGGGCGCGCCGCAGCACGTCGGCGAAGTCGCCGGGAGGAACGTCCGACACCTCGTCGAGCCACGCGTTCACGTCGCGGTCGTCGTCGTGGTTCACGGCGTGACTCCTTCCGGGCTCGACCAGCCCAATGTCTGCATCCGCTTCTCGACCTGCTGCCGCGCGCGATGAGCCCGAACCCGGACCGCGCCGGCCTCGATGCCCAGCCGCTCGGCGGTCTCGCTGGCGCCGCGGCCCTCGACGTAGCGCAGCACGAACGCCTCGCGCAGCGGCGCGGTGAGCTCTTCGAGCACCGCGAACAACACCCGCACCCGCAGCTTCTGCTGATGCACGCGATCGAGCTGTCCCGCCCGGAGATCGCGACACGCCTCCATCAGCTCCAGCTGAGCCGAGGCCCGGGCTGCCCGCTCGTTGGAGCGCCAGTGGTTGCGCGCCACGTTGAGGGCGACACCGTGCAGCCAGGTGCCGAACGACGACTGGCCCGAGTAGCTCTCGATCGCGACCATCGCCCGGGCGAAGGTGTCCTGCGCCAGCTCCTCGGCGACCTCGCGGCGGCCGACTAGCGCACACAGGTGCCGCAGCACCGACGCGTAGTGCTGGCGATACAGCAGGTTCCAGGCCACCGTCTCGCCCCGGCGCGCGCGCACGATGAGCCCGTCCCCTTCGGGCGGCTCGGTCGCGGGTCGCAGCGGCACGACCCGGGCTCTGGCGGTGGCTTCACGCATCGGCTGCAGGGGTGGGTGGCGCGAGCGGTCGGTTTCGTTACACGGAAATTTCGCCTGCAATCACGGGCAGATGTTGCCGTCTGGCACGCACTGCTCGCCGCTGGGACCCTCGACCGAGGCCCGCATCTGGCAGGTGAAGCCGTCGGGGCAGGCACGTCCGCAGGCGCGCAAGCACACCGGGTCACCCTCGGTCAGCTCCACGCACAGATCGGGCTCGGCGCCGCACATCGCGTTGGCGACGCAAGGGCCCTGGCAGAGCTCGAACGGCGGGTCCCCGGCCGAGTCGCCGCTCGGGTCCCCGTCACCTATCGTCGACGCCGTGGGATCGGAGCCAGCGGAGTCGCTGCTCGAGGACGACGAGGACGACGACGTGCTCGAGTCCCCGTCGGCGATGGTCGAGCCGGATCCGCTTGCGGACGCGCCGCTGGACGTGTCCGCGACCGAGGAGGTCGCGGGGTCCATGCCGCCACCGCTCGATGCGATGGTGGTGCTCGTCCCCGGCTCGCCCTCACCGTAGAGGTAGTCGTTCACGCAGCCCGCCGCCGCGAGCGACCCCGCGACGGCGAGAAGGCATGCAGCTGCGATGCGCACGCGACCGATCATACGGCACGGCGGCGGCGCAGGCCCAGCAGGCCGAGGAACAATGCGAGCGCCATGCTGGGGCTGCTGCTGCGCCCGACGCTGCAGCCGACCGCCTCCTCCGTCGCGGGGGCGGCGTCCTCGTCTCCCACCTCGCCGCTCTCGCCTCCGGAGCCCTCGCTGCCTTCGGGCGAGCCCGCGCCGTCGTCCCCAGCGGAGTCGTCTGAGGGCTCCTCACCGGAGTCGGCGGATTCGGCCTCCCCGGAGGTCTCCCACCAGCCCCCGGTGCCTTCTTCCCCGCCCGTGCTGGTCGAGTCCCCCTCGGTGTCGCCTCCGGTCTCGCCCGCGCTCTCGCCAGACTCACCGGCGCTCTCGCCAGACTCTCCCGCGCTCTCGCCAGACTCTCCTGCGCTCTCGCCAGAGTCCCCCGCGCTCTCGCCAGACTCCCCCGCGCTCTCGCCAGACTCACCCGCGCTCTCGCCGGACTCACCCGCGCTCTCGCCAGAGTCGCCCGCGCTCTCGCCAGAGTCTCCCGCGCTCTCGCCAGAATCTCCCGCGCTCCCGCCAGAGTCGCCTCCGCTGCCCGCTCCCCCGCCCGCGTGGGCGGTCTGGGGTGCAGCGGCGAAGAGGGTGATCGCGAGGGAGGAAAGGATGCAGAACTTGTTCATGTCGAATGCCCTTGTCGATGCCGTTTCGTCGGCTTCGGCGGTGGGTGTCGGCAGACCGCTCCGGCGTTACACGTTTTCTTCGATGTAACGCCAGGCCGAGGTCGCGACACCCACGGTCCGATGCGCGAGACCAAGTTCACCCGGTTCGGGGTCCTCCTGCTCGGCGCCGCCTGCTGGACCGCGTGCGGAGGCGAGACCTCCTCTTCCGCGGACCCCCAAGCGGAGACCGACGGGTCGTCGATGGACACCGAGGATCCCAGCGACGACGAGACCGGCGGTGCAGACACCGACGACGACATCCCCGCCGCGCCCAGCTTCGACGAGCCGCGCGCCATGGGCCCCGTGGGCCTGCGGCGGCTCACCCAATCCGAGCTGCACGCCACGCTGTCGCTCGCGCTGGACGAAGACGAGGCGACGCTGCGGGAGCTCATCGACCGCCTCCCCGCGGACAGCTCCACCCCGTTCGACAACGACGTGGTGACCCAGACCCCCTCCGCGCCGCTGGTCGAGGGACTGCTCTCGATCGCCGAGACGCTCTCCGCCCGGCTCGCCGATGATCCGGACCGCATGCACGCGGTGTGGGGCTGCGTCCCCGACGGTCCGAGCGATGAGGCCTGCCTGCGTTCGGGGGTGGAGAAGCTCGGCCGCCGGCTGCTGCGGCGCCCGCTCTCCGCGGACGAAGTCGACGCGTATGCGAGCTTCATCGCCGCAGCGGAGGCGGACGACGACTTCACGGTCGCGCTCGCGCTGGTGCTGCAGAGCTTGCTGCTCGACGGTGAGTTCCTGTACCGAGTGGAGATCGGCGAGCGGGTCGACGAGGACCTGGTACGTCTGCGCGACGACGAGGTCGCGACCCGGCTGGCGTTCCTGCTGTGGGGTCAGGGACCCGACGACGCGCTGCTCGACCGCGTGGCCGCGGGCGAGCTCTCGGACGCGACCCGGCTGCGAGACACGGTCGACTCGATGATCGCGGACGTCCGAACCCTGCGACAGGTGCGGCGGCTGCACGCGATGTGGCTGGGCTACGAGGACATGCCGATCGGAGGTCCACTCGGCGACTCGCTGCGCGCCGAGACCGACGCCCTGATCGAGCGCGGGCTGGTGGAGCGCAGCTGGCTGTCGATGTTCGAGTCCGAGTCCACCTGGCTCGACGAGACGCTGGCCGAGCACTACGGCATCCCGCTCCCGGGCGGCCAAGCGGGCTGGGTCGAATACCCCGACCTTCGCCGCGGCGGCCTGATGTCCCACGGCACGGTGCTCTCGCTCGGCAAGAAGTTCGGCGACACGAGCCCCACCGAGCGCGGCAAGGCGGTGTGGACCCGCCTGCTGTGCCAAGAGATTCCGCCACCGCCCCCGGAGGTCGACTCGGGCATCCCGCCCAGCGGCGGCCCCGCGAACGCCTGCAAGGAGCAGCGCTACGACATGCGAGAGCAGGCCGAGTGCGCCTCTTGCCACGTGATCCTCGACTCGATCGGGTTCGGCCTCGAGAACTACGGGCCCGCCGGGGAGTGGCGCGTAAAGGAGCCCGACCGCCCCGACTGCAACATCAGCGGTGAAGGCGAGCTCGTCGGCGGCGAGCCGTTCGCGGGTGCGGCTGCCCTGGGCACGCTGCTGGTCGAGACCGGGCAGCTCGAGGGCTGCTTCATGCAGAACGTCTACCAGTTCGCGGTCGGTCGCTCGGTCAGCGACGAAGACGCCCCGATGATCACCGCGATGACCGAAACGTTCGAAGACCGGGACGACTTCGTCCGCCTGATCCGCGCCTTCGCCACCAGCGAGGGATTCCGCCACCGCGTCCTGCCCACGGAGAACTGAGCCATGAAGTCCCTACGCATTCCCCGTCGTTCCTTCCTCACCGGTCTCGCGGGCGCTTCGGTGGCCCTGCCCTTCCTCGAGGCGATGCTGCCTCGCAACGCCTGGGCCGCCGTGGACGGTCCGTGCCGCTACGTCGCCTTGTTCGGCGGCGTCGAACAGCGCGCGTGCCTCCCCTCGGGCAGTGGCTCGGGCTACACGATGCCGCCTGGCTTCGCGAGCCTGGAGCCCGTCCGCGATCTGTTCTCGGTCGTCACGGGCCTTGCGATCGTCAACGGAAGCCCCACCCCGCCGCCGGGCGGCAAGACCAACCCGCACCACGGCAACATCATGAAGCCGCTGCTCACCGGGTACCGCTCGACCAACGACGACCACGGGCTCCCGCACAGCGCGTCGGCGGACCAGATGGTCGCCGACGCATACGGCGACACACACTTCCGCTCGCTGGAGTTCCTCGCGCAACCCAGCGGCTACCGAGGCGGCAGCTCGGGCATCAAGGCGCAGATGTCCTATCGCGCCAACGGCTCCCCCAACATCCCGCAGAAGAGCCCCCAGCTCGCGTACGAGTCGGTGTTCACGGGCTTCAGCCCGGCCGACGCGAGCGCGGCCGACCTCGAGGCGGCGGAGAAGCTCCGGGCGCGCCGGCTCTCGGTGCTCGACCTGGTCCAAGACCGCGGCGCCACCCTGATGAACCGGGTGAGCATCGCGGACAAGCAGCGGCTCGACGAGCACTTCACCCAGATTCGCGAGCTCGAGCTACGGCTCGCCGAGATCCCCGACATCCCGAGCACCGCCGATTGCCAGGCCCTGCCCAACCCCGGCGCCGACCCGACTCAGCAGGACCACGGCAACACCGAGCACGGGGGCACCACCGGCTACAGCGACGAGAACCGCCGCGCCGAGCTGTTCGTCGACCTCATCCACATGGCGCTCACCTGCGACCTCACCCGCGTCGCCACCTTGATGCTCACCATGGAGCAGTCGATGATGAGCCTCGCGCCGCTCTTCGACGTCACCTACGAGATGCACGACGTCACCCACAACGACCTGCCCAACCGGCAAGCCGTGTGGGACGGCATCACCTCCTGGCACGCCAGCTTCTTCGGCCGCCTGATCCAAAAGCTCGCCGACACCCCCGAGCCCACCGGCGGCAGCATGCTCGACAACACCGCCGTCGTGTACACCCACTCCGGTGGCCCCACGGGACACGGTGGAACCAACATGGCGTTCTGCGTCGCAGGCGTGCCCTCGAAGCTGCGCATGGGCCAGCACATCGTGCAGCCGAGTGGCCACCCGGCACACGTGTACCAGACGGTACTCGAGGCGCTCGGCATCGAGGTGGACTTCGGCGAGGTGCCGGGGCTGGTCGACGGCTTGCGCGTGTAGGACGGCTTGCGAAGCGTCCGAGCACTCCGTGTCCATACGGCGCGCCCTCCGGCTGTCCAACGGCGTCAGTTGGGCGCGAAGCCTTGCGCGCGCTGCGATGCAATCCACATGCGCAGCACCTTGACCTCTTCGAGCGCGGCCTTGGTGTCGGGATCGGTCCGATCTTCGACGATGATGCCGCCTTTTGCACTCGACGGTGCGTGCGACCGCGGTGGCGACGTGGGCGCCTCTTCCGTCCGGTCTTCGTTCATGCCCACAGCCTGGGTCCCCATCGAGAGACGTCAACCCTTGGACGGCAACACGCCTCCAGGCAGCCGGTGGTGGTGTTCCCTAGCGCGAAGGCTCAACCGTCGTGCCCCGCGCGCCACGCCGAGACCTGCCGCGCGTAGTCGCTGAGAGATTGAGGAGTACGATGCGGCCGTTGCGGCAAGCCTTCTGAGAACTTCGGATTCCGAGCTGAAGGACTTCTTCGGGCGGCCTGACGGAGTCGCGACTCCGCAGAGTGGCGAGGATTGAGGATGAGGCTTCGGGCGTTTAAGCGAAACGAAGCGGGAAAAAGCCGGGATGGAGGAGTACGGGGGGGCGGCGGGAGAGCGCGGCTGGTGCGCGGGGGTGCGCCGGGGAGCTGCAGCCAGGGGTCGAGCGAAGCTGGGCCGTGAGAGCCGAGGCATCTCCGGGGAACACGGGCCGTCACAGGGGACGGCGGCCGCGCGGAGTCCAACTCGCAGGCACGCCGAGACGAGCGCGGTGCGACGCACACGTGAGGGAAAATCAGGGGGCTGTAGGCGGAGCCGGGAACAACAGCAGAGCAACGTCGACCGGGTTGGGGCTGGCCAGACGGAGGTGGTGGTGAGTCCTCGTGTTCTGTCCCGCTTGCTGGCCCGCATTGTGCAACGGCCGCAGCTGAGCCTGGTGATCGACGAGGTCTTCGGGCAGGGCTCGACTCAAATCCGATTCGCCACGGTCCGTTCGGACAAGAGCCGATCGTTCGGCGAGCTGGCGGCCGAACTCCGCCCACGCCGGATCGTGCCGGTGGGGCTGCGGCGAGTCGGACTCGGAGGAGAACTCATCCTGGCTCCGGCCACGGAGCTGCTCGTCGACTGCACGGGCAAGGATGCGCTGATCGTGCTCGATGACTCTGGCACGACGGAGACGACGGACGCGGGTGACACCATCGATCTCTTGCTCCGCATCGCCGGAGAACACGGAACGGACTCGAGATTTGAACAGATTCTCAAACGAGAAGCGGTCTGTTTGAGAAGTCGGTACATTCTCAGGGGTACCTCCGCTGCCGGGGGTGGATGCGATGCAGCAAATCGGTGAGTACACGGTCCTTCGCGAACTCGGGCGCGGGGGGATGGGCGCGGTCGACGAAGCCCAAGAGCGACTCTCGCGTCGTGGGGTCGCACTCAAAGTCATGCATGGGAACATCGCCGCCTCCCCAAGGGGCCGAGCCTTGTTCTTGGGGGAGATGGGCATCCTCGCGCACGTCGACCATCCGAACGTCGTCCGCCTGTTGGCCTGTCTTGAGGACCGGGGCCAGCTGGTCATGGTCTTGGAGTTGCTTCGTGGTGAGACGCTTGGGCGGACGCTGAAGCGGCTGGGGCGGTTGGCGTGGACAGACGCCGTCGTGATCACCCGGGGGATTCTTTGTGGACTTGCAGCTGCGCACGGGCAACAGCCCCCGGTCGTCCACCGCGACCTCAAGCCGGCCAATGTGATGCTCACCGAGGACGGCATCGTCAAGGTGATGGACTTCGGCATCGCCAAGGTCGTCGAAGGGGAGACGAGCGGCACGGCCGACGTTGGCACGCTGCAGTACATGCCTCCCGAGCAGATCGACGGTGGGGCGATCGATGCGAGGGCCGACCTCTATGCGACCGGACTCGTCCTGTACGAGATGCTGGCCGGCACCCCTCCCTTCAAGTCCAACTCGACGCGAGAGCTGCTCCAGGCTCAGTGCACCGCGCCCGTCCCACCGCTGCCGCCCGAAGTCGCGAACGCGGTGCCGCAGGACTTGGTGGAGATCATGTTGTTGCTGCTCGCCAAGTCGCCTGCCGAGCGGCCCGGATCGGCTGCGGCCGCGCTGCGAATGCTGGAGTCACTGGGTGGAACGGAGACCTTGAGCTTCCGCCCCACGATGGCGCCCCACCCGGGGGTGGTCGCTCACGGTGCTGGTGGGGGCTCTTCGGCTGGATACCCGAGTGAACCCGCACCCGCAGGCAGCTTTCCGGGGGCCTCCTCGCAGTGGCACAATACGCTCGGACCGGCGGCCCCGACCGGAGGAGTTCCGGCCGGCAGCGCTCCGGGAGGTTCGCAGTGGCAGGACACGCGCGGGCCGGCGGCGCCAACCGGTGCAATGCCAGCGGGAAGCTTCCCCGGCGGTTCACAGTGGGGCGCCAGCCAGCCCGGCACACACGACGGACACCCCACCGGCTTCGAGCATGCTGCGGTTGGGCATTCCCCGCCGCCCACTGCCCCCGCGGGGTCGTCGTTCGGACCTGCGCCCAGCGTCGCCGCTCCCAAGCCGCGGAGCATGTGGCCCTGGGTCGTCGGCGGGGTGGTTGTGTTGCTCGTGGGAGTCTCCACGGCCGCGATGTCGCAGTTTGGCACCACGAAGGACCCGCCGCAGGACCAGAGGCGGAACCAGGAGTTCGTCGGGAGCGTCAACTTCAAGGCGGGCGGGGAACAGGCGGCGCGGACTGAGCAGTCGCGGGCCCCTGTGGCCACGCCGCTGAAGCAGTCGCGTACGACCAAGGTTGAGAAGGCCGACGACGCAAGCGCAGCGAAGCCGGAGGCCGAGGCCGAGCCCGATGCTGAACTCGGAGTTCTGCCGGATGATGGCGCGGCGCTGCGGCTGGTCGATCCCGCACCTCGACTCGCAAGCGGTCCCCCCGGATCCGTCACGGTGCTCGATACGAAGCGGACGGCGGACACCATCGAGCAGACGTGTTCCGCAGGAAAAAGCTACTTTCGGAATCGGTTCGGCAGTTTCCCCATGAGCGCGGCGTCCCCGACCCGCGTTGACGACGACGCAGTCGAGGACATTGTTCTTCAGCTGAGTCCAACCGATACGGGCTCCAGTCTCGTTGCAATTTCGGGGCGGACATTCGAGCCGATCTGGCGCGCGAAAGACCTTCCCAGGGGCGAGGTGACGCGCGTTGGGCAGCTGCTGCTCTACGCCGCCGGACGTGAACTGCGAGGCATTGACCTTCGCAGCGGGACCCAACGATGGGCGGCGACACTGACCGACAGCGTCGCGCAGCTCGGCATCGGTGGCGATGGCGAAGACCTCTTCGTGTTGACGATCGATGAGAAGCTGCATCGAGTGAATCCGCAGGACGGCACCATCAGCGGTGCTCCAACGACCGTTCACCCGCGCACGCTCGGGCCGATCCCAAAGCAGACGCCTCGATTGGAGTTTCGCCAGAAACCGGGACCTGGTTTCGACGCGCCGCGGTTGGCGGATCTCACCGGTGGCAAGACGCGTTGCGCCCAGCCGGGAGTGGCGACTTCACAATACAGCCAACGGTGCCTCGGTGACGCGGAGGCCTACGGATCGTACAAGTCGTGGCCGGGGACCCCACAGCCGTTTGCAGTCGGGCTCCGCAACGGAGAGGAGCTGTGGCGCACTCAACTCTTCGAGCGGCAGTCGAGGTCCGGGCCCGGTTTCGGAGAACCTCTGGCGATTGGTGGGCCGTTCTTCGCCGTCATCATCAACAGGCAGTTGGCCGTTGTCTCCCGGGAGGACGGAGTGGCGCGGTGGCCAGCACCGATCGACCTTAAAGACGTAACACCACTGGAGCTGTTCGTCTCGGCGGAACGGGTGTACGTCATCTGTAACTGCCCGTTGGTGATCGACGTGGACGACGCCACGCTGCTCAGCCCCTGGGGTCGTTAGGGAGATGAAGGCGGGGTGACACCAGCTCCGTCGGCAGGAGCGTCGGCGTCGGCGTCGGACGGGTCGTCCTCGACCGCGCTGATCCGGACTGAGGTCGCCTGGTCCCGATCGACTTCGACCACCTCGAGCCGGAGTTCGGGGTCCCGCATGACGTCTCCGTTGCGCGGCTGGAATTGCTCCGAAAAAGTGGAGGGTTGGTTAGGCGGCCCTCGCCGCGGTTTGGTTTAGCAGCTCAAAGTGAACTGGGCTGACGTAGCCGATGCTCGAGTGCAACCGTTGGCAGTTGTAGAAGTCTTCGATGTAGTTACGGATGCGGGCTCGCGCATCACTGGCGCTTTCGAAGGTGTCACCGAGTTCGGTCTTCAAGCTGGCGAAGAAACTCTCGGCGACGGCGTTGTCCCAACAGTCGGCTTTGCGACTCATGCTTGGTGCGAACCTGCCGGCACTCAACGCGGCCAGGTAGTTGTCGCTGGCGTACTGGCTGCCTCGGTCGGTGTGGTGGGTGACGCCAGGGCCAGGACGGCGGCGCCGCACGGCCATATCCAGGGCCTCGAGCACGAGCTCGTCCCGCATGTGGTCGGCCAAGGCCCAACCAACCACTTTCCGCGAGAACAAGTCGATGAGCACAGCCAGGTACATGCGCCCCGAGAACGTGGCGATGTACGTGATGTCGCCGACCCAGGCTTCGTTGACGGCCCTCGTCGTAAAGTTCCGCTTGAGCAAGTTCGGCGCGATGCGACGAGTGTGGTTCGAGTCCGTCGTCTTCGGGCGACCGCGCCGAGGACGGGCTACCAGACCCTCCTTGCGCATGATCTTGGCCGTTCTGCGCCGTCCAAGATTCGGGTGGCGGATCCGCAGAGCACGCTGCATCCTCGGACTTCCGTATCGGCCTTTGGAGCGCGCGAACTCGGCACGAACCTCGACCGCCAAGGCTCGGTCGCTACGAGCGCGATCCGACTCCGGCCGTTCTGCCCACGCGTAGTCGCCGCTCTGCGAGACTTCGAGAAGGCGGCACATCATCGCCACGGAGAAGCCCTCCCGGCATTCATCAACGACCGCGAACCTCATCGATTTTCGCTCGCGAAGTACGCCGTTTTTTTAAGTCGCGCTCCTGCTCGACTTTCCGAAGCTCCCGTCGGAGGCGCGACAGCTCTTCACGCTCGGAGGTCGTCAGCGCTCCGGACGGGTCGGCCTTGGCATCGACGCCGAGCTGCCTGGCCCAACGATAGAGCGATTGCTCGCTCACCCCGATGTCCTTGGCGACCTCCGCCACCGGCTTGCCCGTTGCCTGCATCATGCGAACAGCTTCGGCCTTGAACTCCGGCGTGAACCGCTTGTTTTTTCTTCTTGCCACTTGGACTCCGCTCGACATTGTCTCTCATCTCCAGGTGTCCACCAAAACGGAGCAGTTCACAATAGTATCGCGGGTGAGGTTGGCTATCCGAAAAAACAGTTCGCCTTCATCTGTGTAATACGCGGCCCAGCCTCTTGAGCCGCTCGTCACGAAATCGAAGAGATGCTTGGCGCAACGCACGTCCCAATGCGCCGGGACCTGGCCCAGCCACTCGACGCCGGAGTCCTTCATGGGGGCGTCGGGGTTCAGGCCCTTGGTCACCGCGTGGCTGATGACCGCCTGCCGCTTTTCCTTGAGCAAGGCGATGAGCTGCTGCTGCTTCTCGATCAGCCGGTCGATCTTCGCGGTCTCGTAGTCGAGGAACCGGGCGATTTGGGTTTGTTCGGGGAGGGGGCACCAGCGCACCCAGATCTGATTCATATCGCTTTGATTCAGCTTATCTCGAGTGCTGCCGGTGATGTGGAGAGAGTAGTCGACGCAGTTTAGAGCATAGACGAGGAATCTCGGGATCGCGCGTTTCTTGTCGGTACGCAGCACGTGCACATGGTTGTTCGGCCAGATCTTGCCCGTCACAAAAAACGCCACGTCGCGGTGCGGCTCGAAGAACGGGGCCCCATCCTCGCCTAGAAGAACGAGGTCTTCGTCGAAAAGGTGTCGATCTATGTGGTCGACGACCTTGTTGGCGCCCCAGTAAGGAATCTCGCCTTGTATCTTCGCGCGCTCTGATCCGTTAAGAGGCACTCGCTGACCATCAAGGCACCGGGTTAGAAACTTCAAACGAGTAAGAGTCCAGTGGCGTGGGATCGCTCCCACCGGCTCGCACCCGGAGTCGCGATACTCCGAATACATCCGATAAACGCCGCTCACGAGTGCACATCCTGGAGCATCCCCATGATCTCCTTGCTCAGCACATCCAGGTCCGCATCGATCTCCTCAAAGCTCCGCGGCGGCTCGTACTGATAAAAGTGCCGGTTGAACGGAATCTCGTACCCAACCACCCCCACTCCATCATCCCGCGCGTCCTTCTTTGCTCCCATCGATCCACGCATCCGCCACATGCGGAGCAACCTCCCTCTCGAAGTAGGCCTCGTTCTCCGCATCCACCTTCGCCCCGCGCGCGGTCGCTGCCGTCAGCGGTACGTCCTCGCTGTCACGCAGCCCGCTATCCGGCTGGAACGTCACGACCTTCCCCTTGTACTCGAAGGCCCCGTACATCGGATTCGCCTTCCCCGACTTCAGCACCTTCTTCACCACCGGCTCAGCCTCCGCATTCGTCCAGGTGATCGCGGCCTCGAGCTGCTTCTTCTCCTTGGCGTCGAGGCTCACGTCCGCCTTCTTCCGCGCCTTCTCGACTACCCCCGCGAAGACGTTCCAGTCGTCGTGCTGCGCGTCGCCGACGACCGCAGCCACCGCCTCGGCCTTCTCCAGCAGCTCCTTCTGCGCGCGCCACAACTTCGCGTTCAGCACGTCCTTGATCTGCTTCTCCTTCAGCTCGGCGAACTCGGCCTTGATGAGCGCCCGCGCTTCGGGCTCGATCTCGGAGAAGTCGCCGTAGCTCTCGTCGTTCCAGCCCTTGCCGAACTCCTCGTGCAGCCGCTGCATGGCCGGGCCGAGCTTGCCCTTGTCGAAGCGCAGAGGCGCGAGCCGGTCGGCGGTGAACTATGCGCTGAGCCGGAGGGGCCGCTCGATGGTGATGCGCCTGTACCCGAAGGCGTGGCGCTCGAAGATCTTGCAGCCGAAGACCCGCTTGTCGGCCTTCTTGCTCGAGCGGCGCGTCGACGTACCGTTGCTCGCCTCGTCGGGGTCGAGCGCGTAGGTCTCGACGGGCTCGAACGCGCCGAAGGTCTTGGTGATGAGCGCAATCTGCTCGTCGTCCACGTACTGCCGCTTGCTACCCAGCGACTTGCGCATCTTCTGGTAGCAGTGCACCGCGTTGATCAGCTGCACCTTGCCCCTGCGCTCGGGGCTCTTCTTGTTGGAGAGCACCCAGACGTAGGTTGAGATGCCCGTGTTGTAGAACATGTCCGTGGGCAGGGCGATGATGGCCTCGAGCAGGTCGTGCTCGAGCAGGTAGCGGCGGATCTCGCTCTCACCGCTCCCCGCACCGCCCGTGAACAAGGGGGAGCCGTTGAGGATGATGCCGATGCGCCCGCCATTCTTATCGGGGTCGTTCGCATCGTAGTCGCGCATCTTGCTGATCAGGTGCAGCAAGAACAGCAGCGACCCGTCGCTCACTCTGGGCAGCCCGGGCCCGAACCGGCCGTCGAAGCCCTTGACCTTGTTCTCCTTCTTGATCGCCTCTTCGATCTTCTTCCAGTCCACCCCGAACGGCGGGTTGGACAGCATGTAGTCGAAGCGGTCCGAGAACAGCTGGTCGTCGCTCAGCGTGTTGCCCAGCTTGATGTTGGCCACCGGCTGGTTCTTCACCAGCATGTCGCCCTTGCAGATCGCGTAGCTCTCGGGGTTGAGTTCCTGGCCAAACGGGACCAGCTTGGCGTCCGGGTTGAGCTCGAGCAGCTACTCGATGCCGCTGGAGAGGAACCCGCCCGTCCCCGCCGTGGGGTCGTACAGCGTGCGGATGATGCCCGACTCCCGTAGCGCATCGTCGTCCTCCATGAACACCAGGGAGGTCGTCAGTCGGACGATGTCGCGCGGCGTGAAGTGCTCTCCGGCGGTCTCGTTGCTGCTCTCGGCGAACTTGCGGATCAGCTCCTCGAAGACGATCCCCATCTCGTGGTTGCTCACCGCCTCGGGGTGCAGGTCCATCGTGGCCACCCGCTGTGCACCACCTTGAACAGCAGGTTCGCCCCGGCCAGCGCCTGCACGAATTCGTCGAACCGGAAGTGCTCGAAGATCTCCCGCGCGTCGCGGCTGAAGCACTGCACGTAGTTGAGCAGGTTGCTCTCGATGTCCGTGCTCCCGAGCTTCGAGAGGTCCATCGGCGACGTGTTGTAGAACTGGATGTCCTGGCCCGCCGCCTTGAGCAGGAACTTGTCCCGCGCCGCCTCGGGCAGGCTCTCGCGCTTCTCGGCCTCTTTGAGCACCTTGCCCTTCGTCGCCTCGAGCACGCACTCGAGGCGGCGCAGGACGGTGAAGGGCAGGATGATGCGGCCGTACTGGGACTGCTTGAAGTCGCCGCGCAGCAGGTCGGCCAGCGACCAGATGTAGGCGGCGAGTTGGGACGCGTTGGTGCTCATGGCGGACGAGGGCTTGGGTGGGGGGCTCGGAGGCTGACGCTTCTTGGGCGCTGGCTGGACTTGGCTCGGTGCCTTGGCCTTGGTCCGGGCGCGGGGCTGATCATGCGCCAACAGGCGCGCGACGATGTCGGCCTTGGCCTTGCCGGAGTCGTCGAGGCCCAGTGAACGACAGAGTGCTTTGAGCCGGGCTCGGGGCAGTGTGACGAGGAGTTCGGCGCGCTCGCTGGCATCGACGCTCGACAGCGCCTCCACCAGAGGGGCCTTCGCGCGGCGGTCGGCGACCTCGATCGCGAGCATGTCTGCGAACTCCAGCAGCTCGTTGCGCGTGAGGGCCTGGAGGAGGAGGGACGCGGAGGGATGCACGGCGATGTCGGGCCGCCAGAGCTCGGCCGCGCCCAAGATATCAGCGCCGGGGCGCGTGGAGCGCGGATTCAGAGGCCGCCGCGGTCTACCCCGAGCCCTCGGTGCCAGGATCCCGGCGCCGGGCGACCACCAGCAAGCGCTGGTCGGTGAGCGCGGCGCCCCACAGCGACGTATCGCCGCTGAGATCGGTGGCCTCGGTGACCTCGAGCGACGCCGGGGTGATGTTGGCGATCTCGTCCGCAGTCATCCCATTGCCCGAGGCGAACCGTCCCTCTACGAGCACGACGGTCCCGCCCGGCCGCACGAGCGCCGCCCAGTTCGCAAGGGCTGCCGCACGGTCCGGCAATGCCCACAAGACCTGCCGACTCACGATCGCATCGAAGCTCGAGAGCGCGAACGCAGGTGCGGCGGCGTCCTGGACGAGGAACGTCGCGGTCGAGGCCTTGCTCCGCGCGACCTCGACCATCGCGGGCGCGAAGTCGATGCCTGTCACCGTGTAGCCGGCGTCGGCGAGGAGCACGCTCAGCGAGCCGGTCCCACACCCCACGTCCAAGATGCGCGTCGTGAGAGGCGGCAAGCGGCGCTCGATGAGCTCGAGCCAAGCAGCGCGGACGCTCGGGTCCGTGAGACCTTGATCGGGGCGCATTCCGTCGTAGCGAGTGGCGATGCTGTCCCAGAGTGCGGGTGAGTGCTGTGTCATGGAGTGTTCCTTCACTTGTGGTCGCGGGCAGTGACGCGAGCTCGCGCGTCCTCGCTCAGCGCTGCGAGCGTCACCTCGCCCAAGCGCTGGAGAAGCAGAGCCTCGGCGGCGTCGAACGACTCGCCCAGAGCGGCGTTGACCGCTTGCTCGACGACGCAGCCGGGCGCTTCGGTTCGGTTCCCGATGGCGAGCAGGGAAGGCGAGCCGAGCGCGCTGTAGACGTCTCGTAGGGTGACCTTCGCGAGGTCGCAGGCCAGCGTCCACCCGCCGCCATGCCCCTTCTCCGATCGGACGTATCCCTGCTCGCGAAGGCCGGCCATCACTCGCCGGATCACCACGGGGTTGGTGCCCATCGCCTTCGCCATGTGCTCGGACGTCGAGGGCCCGTCGTGCTGATCCATGTGCAGCAGGACGTGAAGCACGCCCGAGAGCCGACTGTCTCGCCTCATGAAACTCATTATGTTACATGATGCGTCCGGCCGTCGAGCACCGGATTTGCGGAGGAAACACCGGGCCCGGCTGGTCGTTGCTGGCGCCGTTCGGCATCCTTCGTCGTCGCAGATGTTGATCACTCGCCCGCTGCAGGACTCCCGCTGGGTCCACCTCGCCGCGTTCGTGGCCACGTGGTACCGCGAGCCGTTGGCGTGGCCGCGTGGCCCCCGGCTCGAGCGGGTCGACGCGCAGATCACCGAGGTCGAACATCGTCTGGGCGCGAAGCTCCCCCAAGGCGTTCGCGAGTGGTTCGCCCTTGCGGGCCATCGGCTCACCGACGTGAACCAGGACCGCCCCGTCCGGCTCGCGGGGGGTTGGGGGCTGGGCCGAGAAGAGCAAGAGTTGTCCGACAGGAGCGGCACGAAGGCGGCGGTCGAGCACCGCGGAGCTCGGCACGGAGTCCGGCGTGGAGCAAGGTGGTGATGGCGGGGTGTTCGAGCTGGCCGCGAGGGATGAAGAGGGACAGCTGCTTGGATGCGGGCTCGGGCTCGTCGGCACCAGGCACGACGGCGGAGCGCAGAGCGTGGTGGGTTGAGGGCACGCCGTAGTACAGTACGCAGTGGCAGGCCGAGCTGGACGCAGGCCACGAGCGCCTCGTCGACAGGCTCGCCATCGCCGCCGACCTCGAGGTGCTCGTTCAGGTCGGCGTGCAGCCGCTGCAGCGTCCGCAACAGGTCCTGCTCGCCGAGGCTCTCGACTGGCCTGAACGCGACCGCATCGCCCACCATCGCCGGCGCCTCGAAACAGCCATCGGCGACCAGCGCGTGCAGATGCACGAACAAGCCCAGGTCACTGCGAAAGCGCTGCACCACGATGAGCACTCCGGGGTGCAGGTTGCTGCTGCTGCGCAACCCATGCTCCCACTTGCTCTGCTGCCGCAGCGTCTGGGTCACCCGCTTGGCAAAGCGCTAACACACCCGCCCAAGCAGCCGCCGGTCGTAGCCCAGCCGAACCGCCATCGGGCCCTCGAAGCTCAGGACCCACTGCCGCCACGGCACATCAGGCAGCCGGTGCTCGACCAGGAGCGCGGCGGTCTCGGCCATGCGCCGGCCCATGCACGAGGGGCAGATGCCGCGGCTCTTGCAGGCGAACGGGACGCGCAGGCTGTCGCCGCAGCGGCGGCACTGGGCCACCAAGAAGCCGTGCTCGAAGTCTCCGCAGGTGATGAACGCTTCGAGCTCGTCCCGCACGAATCCAGGGAGGCCGGAATTCGACGAAGACGGCTCGGCTGGAGGTTTGGTCGGCTCGGCTCTTCACATCGAGGCCGCGTCTTGCCCGACTTCACGCAGGCAAGTCGCGCGCTGGTTTTCGCACAGGGGAATCAAAACCCGCGCATCGACACACCACAACGACGCGGGGCCTCCGACCGTGATGCTCCGCGACTCTTTAAAAAGTAGCTAACCGATGCAAAAAATAACGACAATCGTGGCGCTGGCCGCCTCTTGGACTCTGGCCTCCGGCTGCTCGGAAGGCGACGCAGGCCTGGAGCGCCTCACCCCGTCGCCCAGCGGCACAGAAGGCCAGAGTGAGGATGAAAACGCCGACTCCGACGGCGGCTCCACAGGGGCCGAGACGGACGGATTCGAGACCGACTCCGGCGGCGATCAGTTCGAGCCCGCCGCCGACCGTTCGAGCCTCGCTGGAGCGATGGATCCCGTCGCCGCGAGCAGCCCAACCTGCCCCGCGGGCGTGGACTGTGCCAACGACGTCCCTATGACTGGCGACGTGAGCGGAGCGTTCAGCCCCGTCGACACCGCGATGCGGCAGTTCGTGAAGTGGCGATGCGCCGGTGCGGCCACGCTTGCGATGTCCTACAAGGGCCGCCGAATCTACCAACGCGGGTTTGGACGCATGCACTCGCTGGGGAGCAACTTTGCGGAGTGCCAGACGACCGGGGACGTCCCGGACTTCCAAGATGATCTTCCCCAGCCGAACACCCCCATGCGCCTTGGCAGCGTGGCGAAGGCGATCGCAGCTCCGGCGTTCCGACTCGGCTTGGCAGAGCACATCGACAACCTCCCCCAAGCCACCAAGAACGCCCTGGTGGCCGAGTATGGCAGCGGTGTCCTCACGGACCAGGACGTGCAGGACAACATCCGACTGCTCGATGACAACGCCGCGCTGCTGCCTCAACCCCTGCACGACATCCTCGCCGGAGACGCCCCTCTGCTGTACCCGAGATTCGTGGGCGAGAACGACCCCCCTGCGCCCGCCGCGTGTTCCGGGCTGACCGCCCCCTCGCCGCGGGCGGACACCCGGTGGGCCAGCGTCACCGTGGGGCAGATCATTGGAAACCACGCTGGGCTTCACCGCTCCAACATCCCCCATGACGAAGTCCTCAAGTTCTGGGAAACACAAACCGGAGGTGAGTGGCAAGCTCGAGAAGCGCAGGTCCTCAACGAACTCTCGCCTGGCGAAGCACTGGCGGCCGCCCAAGCGAGGGCCGTGATTCAGTCTTCGCTGCCGGGGGACATCGCCTTCGCGCCGTGGTCCGACGACGGCCAAACCGACCTCGAACGCAAGTTGCTCATGATGGCGAGCCGATGCCTCGAATACACCCCCGGAACGACCAACGCCGATCACTACACCAACACAGGTGCGCCGATCCTGTCGCTCATCCTCGAGAACATCACGGGCAAGCGCTACACCTCCGACGACGGATTTCTGACATCGGCGACCAGAGGACAGGCCAACACGGTCGTCGAGGACTTCTTCGAGTTCCTCGGGGTTGAAGAAGGCATCGAAGGGGAGTTTGCTGCGTACACGTTCCAAGGGGTGTTTCCCAACTCGCAACCCTCGTCGTCGCCAACCCCACGCTCGGACCGATCGGGCTTCGATCCCTACTCGACCAAGAGCCCGGAGACTCGCCCCTACTGCGAGGTCTCTGCAAACGGGGATTCTTGCTCGTTCGAAGAATACCTGTCAGGAAACAACCGACTCGATTGGACGTTCGAGTTGGGCGAGCAGGTGCCCTTTTGGGCCGGTTCGGGGAGCAACAGTGGCCACGCCTCGGGGAACCTGCTCGCCGAGATGCCAGCGTTGCTGAAGGTCGCCGAGACCTTCATCGTCACCGAGCCGCTTGGCGAGAGCAACTCGAGGCAGGGCCAGTTCAGAAACCAGCAGTGGTTCAGGTCGGGAAGGAAGGGCGGCGCCGGCAAGGGCATGCGCTCGTACCTTGGCGTCTTCTCAAGCAACCTAGACATCCCAGTCCCGGACACCACCTCCGGGTCCGGCGTGCAGTGGATACGAGAGGTCGCCGGCGACCCGGACTGGACCTCGCCCTCCACCGTGACCACGGTGCTTCCAGAGGGCATCGCGTTCGCGGTGGCCGTCAACCAGAAATCCGATGATCGAGCCGAAGTTCAGGGCCTCAGCCCGAATCAAGAGGACTACTCGTACCTCAACAGCTTCCCGCGCTTTGGCCTGAGCCAGGTCGACTGGGACGACGTTCGGCACGAGCTATGGACTCGGAAACACACCGTCGCCGGTTTGGGAATCCACGGCGCGGCCGTCGTATACACCGCAGAGAATCGCCAGAACATCTACGGGAGCGCGAGCGGTCTCATGCAAGGCAGCTTCCTGCCGGTCCCCAGCTACAACCTCTCCGGAGCGCGCGACGCTGCGGACGTGGTCGGGGTGGCATACGCGTCTTCGGGTCGCAAGTACGCCTACTACCGAGACGGGTCGCGGAGCTGCGGTCTGTCGAGTAGCGATCTGCAGGGCACCTGCGACGCGACATCGTACACGCTGCCCACGGGCTATTCACCGGACGACGTGCTCGATGTCGGGATCTCGAGCAACAACACCACGACCGTCTGGTTCGCGGACGGCCAGCGCGCGAAGGGAACGACGACGAGCATGACGTCTTCGGTTGCGTCGTTCACCTTGCCCGTGCGCCAACTACCCACGGACATCAACGGCATCGGAATCGACTCGCTCGGTGGAAACCGAGTTCACGCCATCTATAAGGATGGGTCAGCCAGCGAAGGAACTTCCAGGGATCTGGACCAATACGAGTACCAAGCCGCGACCCCCAGCGCGCTCGCGATCGGAGAGGATGGCCGACCATTCGAGTTGTTCGCCAACAACTACTGGAAGGAACACAAAGCCGACCTCGAGTTCATGGAAGACGACCCGTCCCCTCTGTTCACCTTCAACTCCAGGCGAGGGCACGCGCGTCTTGTCGACGCCGCAGACGTCCCGGACGATCCCACTGCCACCTACCCGGACGCAGCGCGAACCATGGATGAGGTCGTCGGTGTCGTTCGGGTCAAGCAGACCGGGGTCATGTCACAGGACACGTTCGTCGTATTCTACGACGATGGAACAGGCGCGGCTGGGGGACTCGTGGATGGACCTGACGGACCCGAGCTCGTATTCGACCAAGGGTCTTTCACCTACTCCACGGGTTCGCACTCTCGCGACGACATCACCGCGATCGCGCTCTCGACCGGGAACATCCTCACGGTTTGGTACGACACCGGGGTCCGAACGAAGGGGCACCTGCGCGCGCTCAACACCTCGGGGACGAGCCACATGAACCTGACCGATGTGGTCTCGAACGGAAGCTTCTCCCTTCCGACTGCGGCCGGCCTCGGTGCCGATGACGTTGCCGCTGCCGGCATCGACGAGGACAACGCGACGTGGATGATCTTCAAGGATGGCCGGGTGAGTCGCGGAACCACCGCGTCCCCGACCACTGCCTGGAGATCTTGGGACTTGGGCGTCTCCGGCTGAGCGGAATCTATGACTCCGAGGCGGTGGTCCCGTCGGATGAAGGGCCACCGTCTCGAACGCTCAACGAACCCGCGACGCCGCGAAGGCATTGCGGACCTCGCGAAGGTGTTCCTGGAGCGTCGTGCTGGTCAGCTCCGCGAGCCCGGCCTTCCCGAGCTGTTCCACATGCTCTCGGAGCAGCTTGCGCGCGCGCCGAAGCCGAGTGGCGACCGTGCCCGGCGGCACGGCCAGCACCTCCGCGATCTCGCGGGCCGTGAACCCCTCGTATTCCTTGAGTTCGAGCAGGAGCTGGTCATCCAAGGTCAACATTCGCAGCGCCTCAACGAGCTGTGATTCGCGCTCGCGGGCTGCCCAGACCGACGTCAGTGAGCGATTTGAGGCCGGGGGAACGAAATCTCCTTCGGCCGCTTCGGGTTCTTCTCGACGATTTCGGACGCGGCGAAAGTGGGCGACCAGCTTCCAGCGCGCAACGCCGAGCAAGTACGCTCGGAAGCTCGAGGCACCCCTGTAGTTGTCGACATTTTCGCACAGCGTCGCGAAGGTGAGTTGGGTAAGGTCGGCGCTCGCATCGGGGTCGAGCCGGGCGTGGAAGAACACGAACACCGTTCGATAATGTCGCTCCACCAGGGCCTGGCCTGCCTCGCGCACGCCGTTCTTCCACGAGGAAAGCAACTCCGCATCCGAGTTGGCATCCATTGTTCCCAGCTTAACATGCCTGAATCGCCGCCTCACGATGGATGATCACATCGGACTCGGACTCCCGCCCCGGCGCGAAGACCAAGCGCGGCTGTCGCACTTTCGCAACGCCCTGCTCGCTCGCGTGGTCGGCGGCGGCATGGCTGAACGGCCGACGACGCTCGCCGGCTACACGCTCCTCAACCGCCTCGGTGAGGGGGGCATGGGAGAGGTCTGGCGCGCTCGCTCGCCCCAGGGCGAAGTGATCGCGCTCAAGCTCCTGCGTCGGTCTTACGCTCAAGATGCAAACTGCCGGCGCCGATTCGTTCGCGAGGCCAGGGCCGCGCTGGCCATCTCTCACCCTGGCGTGGTGAAGATCTACGAAGTCGGGACGACGCTGCAGGAGCAACCGTTCATCGCGATGGAGTTGATCGAAGGCGGCACGCTTCGGAGCATGATCGACTCCGACGCTCCCTTGTCCTGGGCGCGAGCGTCCGCGGTCTGGATGCAGGCGGCCGAAGCCTTGGGTGCTGCGCATCAGCAGGGGATCGTCCACCGCGACGTCAAACCGTCCAACATCCTCCTTGAGCGGGATCACACCGGTTTCGAGCGATGCCGGATCATCGACTTCGGGTTGGTCCGGGGGCTGGCCGGCGACGCGTCGACCGAACTCACCACGACCGGGCAGCTCGTGGGGACGCCATCGTACGTCAGCCCCGAGGTGTTACGAGGCCAGGAGGTGGACGGGCGGAGCGATCAGTACTCCTTGGGTTGTCTCGCCTACGAACTGCTCGAAGGAACCCGGCCGTTTCGTGGCGGAGGACTCGAGGAGCTGTTCATGCAGCACCTTCACGTCCCCCCTCCGGAGCCCGCGCTCGTTGGCGTCGAGGACAGCATGCGAGCCCAGGTCTCGGCCATCCTGCGCAGGTCACTCGCAAAGCATCCAAGCGAACGCTTCGATTCGATGACGGAGCTCGTGGCGGCGCTGCAAGCCGTCCGGCCCGGAGGCGCGGCGGTCGACGTTCTTCGGGCCGCGCCCAAGACCCGAAGGCACCTGTCGCGGCCGCTACTCCTCACCGCCAGCATCGCCGCGGCCGGGCTGCTCTGGATCCGCGAGCCTGACTCCCCCGATGCCCCCATGCGCACCGCTCTTTCGAATGTCGCCAGCGCCGTCGAGCGGACGCCCGTCTCCCGACCCATTGCCGACCTGGCGATTGGTGTCGGCCTGAGCTGCGCGCTGTCCGAGGACGGCGCGGTGCGCTGTTGGGGGGCGGACAGCAAGGGGCGCTTGGGCATCGGGACCCACGGCTCGAACATCGGAGACAACGAGCACCCGCGTTCCGCTCCTGCGCTCGTCCTACCGCCGGACGAGCGGGTCGAGCGGATCTTCGGAGGGCCCGATGCTCGCCATGTGTGCATCTTGTACGCGAGCGCGCGAGTCAGCTGCTGGGGGAACAACAGCGATGGCGAGCTTGGACTGGGAACGACGCAGGATTGGGGAAACACCCCCGAGGAGACGGTCGCCGCGCTCCCCGATCTGGGTCTGCGCGACGTCGAAGAGCTTGCGCTTGGCGAAGGCGTGACGTGTGCCCGTACCCGCGACGCAAAGGCCTACTGCTGGGGAAAGGGCACGGCAGGCGTGCGCGGCGACGGTTCGACCGAAGCGGTCGGAGACGACGAGCCGTTGACCGACCTGCGGTCCGTCGCACTTGGAGACGCGGAGGTCCTCGACCTCGCGCTGGGTCGTGCCCACGGCTGCGCGCTCGTTCATCTCCCAGGCGAGATCGACCGGTCCGTCCGATGTTGGGGGGCCAACGAGCACGGGCAGCTTGGCGTTGCGGACTGGCCTTTTGCCATCGGCGATGGCGCAGGCAACGGGCTTGGAACTGGAAGTCGACCCGATACTTCCTCCCTGTCCGTCGGGGGTCTCGACGAACTCGACCTGCTCGAAGTGCATGCGGGTGGAGATCGAAGCTGCGTGGTCACAAATCAGGGAGCCGTTCGCTGTTGGGGCGGGGATGCGTTTGGCGTCCTGGGATACAGGCCCGAGGATATTCCTTGGTGCGACGAAGCGAAGCCCTGCGACCTCGCCGGGCCGCCCTCCGTCGACGTTCCGCTTGGCGTCAAGACGATCGCTTTGGCCCTCGGCACCGAACACGCCTGCGCCATCGATCCTGCCGGGGACGTCCGCTGCTGGGGGGTGGGTAGCTGGGGAAGGCTTGGCGACGCAGATCCCCGCGACCAGACCGGTATCGAGTTGTCCAGCCCGGCGTCTGCTGCCGTCGTCGACCTCGGAGACTTCAACGGTGACGGCCGCGCCGACGAAGTGCTCCAGCTTGGCGCGGCCAACTGGCACACCTGCGCGCGCATGATCACCGGTGGCGTCCGATGCTGGGGCCGCGGAATCACGGGGCGCCTGGGCTATCGAAGCAGCGACAACATCGGGGACAACGAAACCCCCGCAGCCTACTACGAGGCCGTGGGCTACGCCGATGTCCCGGTCTTCTAGCACGCCCAACCGGAGGTCCCGCCCACCTCTCCTGATTCCTCACCATCGGCCGTTCCTCGGTGCGCTCGGAAGTTTTTCTTTCGCGGACCGATGAGTTCGTGGGGGACGAGCAGTCTATTGCTGTGAAGGACATGCAGCCGTCATGAAGGACACCATCGAAACGACCCTCCCCCAGACCTCGAAGGACATCGAAGGAGGAAGTCATGCACAGTGACGCCCCGTCCGTCTCTGGCGCGCGGCTGTGGGCGGCGCGCGTCCTGGGCGGACTGCCCGCGCTGTTCCTGCTCGTCGACGGCGGGATGAAGCTCGTCAAACCAGCGCCGGTGGTCGAAGCCACGGTGCAACTTGGCTATCCCGAATCCGCGGTCGTCACCCTTGGCGTGGTCCTGCTCCTGTGCACGATCACCTACCTGATTCCTCGCACCGCCGTGTTGGGCGCGGTGCTGTTGACCGGCTATCTCGGCGGCGCGATCGCGACGCACGTTCGCGTCGACGGCCCGGCGTTCAACATCCTGTTCCCGCTGGTCTTCGCCGCGATGCTGTGGGGCAGCCTCTGGCTTCGCGACGTCCGCGTCCGGGCCTTGCTTCCGGTTCGCCCTCGCTAAGAACTACAGGTCCACGTCCAGCAACAGCCCCAGGAGGAAACGAACGGCGTCGGTGTGGCCCGAGAACGCCGCCTTGTGCAGGGCCCTTCGGCCCGAGCTGGCCTCCACCTCCTTGTCGGGAGTCTGCTTAATCCCTGCCACTGCTCGGGCGGCGTATCGGCGGTGGGGAAATCTGAACGCCGTAAAAGTCGTTGGTGGCGCCGACGCCCAGGTACTCGGGCTCAAAGACGCCGGGGGTCGTGGGAAATCCAGGCCCGCTGCGTCCGCTGACGTACACGTGTCCGTCCTCGGCGACCTCGATGGCGTAGGCGGGGTCGTAGATGGGCCCACCCAGAACTCGACGTCGACGTCTTCGTCGAAGCCAGCCGAGCTGCGGCTATGAGCGCGTTTGAAGGGTGGTCGAGCGCCCGCCGTTGAGGTGCAGGCGTGCTGGGCTGTCGCGATGCACCAGATGTTCGCGCACCGTGGCGTGAAGCTTGGGCAGGGCGTGAAACGGCACCGCCGGCCACCCGTGGTGCTCGGCGTGATACGGCATGTTCCAGAGCAGCCAGCGCAGCCAAGTCGGGGTCCGTAGCGACCGCGTCCGCTCCAAGATCGTGCCTTCGGTCGGCAGGCCTCGGTGCTCACAGGTGATGTACAAGGACAGGAGCGCATGCCCGGCGACCAGAGCTGCGTACACGCGCCAGATCTCGGGTAGCCACAAGACCGCGGCAGTCATCGCGCCGCCATGGATCAGGACAAGGCCCCGTGCTTCCCACGCGATCCTTCGTCGTTGCGGGGGGCGCACGAACGGCAGCACCTTGTCCCACGCTCGCCCGGGTGGCACGACCGCGGCGAACAGGGCCCAGCCGAAACGAGCCACGACAATCGGCAGCCCCGTCATCGTCACCAGCCACATCACGTGCCGTGGCCACCGCACCATTGACGCCATCCCAGCGAGCTCGGGATCGCGGTCGAGCTGGTGCGTGAAGCGGTGGTGTTCGTAGTGGAATGCCCGCATCAGGGCAGGCGACATGGGTTGCGCAAGGGCTGCGATCCAGCCCGCCAATAGATTGAGGCGCCGGCTGGCGAACGCGGTGAAGTGGCAGGCCTCGTGGAGCATGCCGAAGAACGCAAACTGGAGCACGGCGCTGACAACAAAGGCAACGGCCACCAGCCAAGGCTCTTGGGCGAGGATGAGGATGGCTCCCGCCGCGAGGTAGCCGGAACCCTGCGCGAGCAGGCGCGTTGCGCCCGGTCGGTCCGACTTCTCCTGCAGGGCGCGGAGCGCCTCGACCGACACCATCCGAGTTTCGGCGAAACTCTCACGGAGTCCGTTGGGTTCCGAGTGCGCAGCGCCCGTGGTCATGGTGTCGAAGTGTTGCAGCCGGGCGACCCAAACGACAAGAAGCCGACGTCACCACTCCCGCGCGGCTACAGGATCGTGCCTGCATCGCTGGCCCCCGGCTTGCCCCACGAGGTGACGTCGGTGAGGCCGTGCCCAGCTGCTTGATGGTTCGGCGTGCGGTCGAGCTGGGCGTAGGCAGATCTCCCATGAAGGGTCCTCGGGATCGAGCAGGTCGAGCGACCCCCGGGAGGAGAGCGGGACGCCTTCGCCGAGGCACGTAGACGCTGGAATGAAGACCACGTCGAGCAGTGCGCTTCCATCCTCGAGAATGAGGATCGAAAGATCGGCGGACTCGGGGACGGAGATCTCCAGGGCACCAGGGGTTCGGTCGCGGAGCGCCTGCAATGCGCAGTGTGCCGGCTCGGGATCGAAGAGCTCCTGGCTCGGGTCCAGCGCGACCGCGGGACAGCTGAGCGCCGCGTCGCAGTTCCACGCCGGGTGCTCGGCCGCCGGATCCGAGCAGACCTCGCCCGGGCTCCCCTCGGGCACGTAGAGACGTACGCATGAGGTGAGGCAGGCCGCGTCTTCACACTCCACCTTGTCGAGCATGCCTCCGCTGCCTTCCGACGAGGACGACGGATCGTCCGTGGTGCTCCCCGACGTCTCCTCGGGCGCCGCGCCATCGTCACAGGCGCCGAGGCCGAGGAGTGCGAAGAGAAGGATGTGCGCCGAAGGCAGAGGCGAAGTCATAGATGCGTCACGTTTGCACACGACGAGCCGGGCGGAGTACCTACGGCGCTGCGGCGTCGAACGCTGCCCGCATCGCCTCGGGAAATTCGGTGGGCCGTCCCTGCGCAAATGAAATGAAGGCCCAGGTGGTCGCCGCACGGCACACGACTTGCCCGTCAGCAACGCGCACGAGCTCGGTCTTGCGAACGCACGAGACCCGCTTCCACGAATCCACCCACGTCGTGACCGCCAACGCCTCGCCGAGCAGGGTCGCGCGGACGTAGTCGATCTCGTGCCGACGGACGACCCACACCGCACCGAGACGACGGTACTCGGCCGTCCCCCACCCCAGCGCATCCGAATGTGCCACCGCAGCCTCGAGGATCCAACGCAGGTACACCTGGTTGGAGACGTGCTCCAGCTCGTCGATGTCAGCAACGGCTGGGCGAACCACAATTCGGTGGCGCCGCAACGCGGGCGAGTTCGACGTTGGGTTGGTCTCCACGGCGCGACGTTGATACCTCGCTGCTGCGCACGTGGCTATCACATGCCCCGTGTCTCGCCCGCACGTTTGCGCCTGTGCCCTGATGGGCTCTCCCAGCCCGCTGCGCCGAATCCAAAAACGAACAGGGCTTTTGAGAGCCGCGGACTCGCCGTGTGCTATCGCCCGTTCGACATGGCGCGCATTCCTGACAGCATCCGAGCGGCCCGCGCCGCATGGAACCGTCCTGGTCGGCCCAAACCCCCTGCGCAAGACATCGAGTCTCCGGGGCCCGGGCAGCGGTCTGTGTGGGACTTTCCCCGCCCACCGCAGCTCGAGTCGTGGGCCGAGCGGGTCCGGGTAGAGTTCGCAGGCATCACAATCGCAGAGAGCACCCAAACGCTCCTCGCCCTCGAAACAAGTCACCCTCCGACCTACTACATCCCGCGCTCGGACGTGAACATGGACGCCCTGCGGCCCGCGCCGGGGGCCTCGGTCTGCGAGTGGAAGGGCACGGCGTCTTACTTCGACATCGTCGTCGGCACTCGGGTCGCGCCCAAGGCGGGATGGAGCTACCCCGATCCGTTCGAGGACTTTGCACAAGTCGCCGACCACTTCGCCTTTTTCTGCGCGGCGATGGACGCGTGTTGGGTCGGCGAGCACCGAGCAACGCCGCAGCCAGGCGGCTTCTACGGCGGCTGGGTGACCGCGCACGTCACCGGTCCCTTCAAGGGGATTCCCGGCTCGATGGGGTGGTGACACGTGGGGACCCCAACGCGTCCTCAGCTTTTCTCGGCCGCTAGTACCCTGAGCTTCCTGGGATGCGAGTAGAACGATGCCAATCGAAGACTTCCTCCATCGCTTCAAGCTGATGCTCGATGCGCTCACCTCCCATCCCCAGATCCGGGTGACGCACGTGTGGATCGGACCGCCCGCGGACGACGAGGAACTCGACGGGCTCGCGCAGGCTTGGGGTCGGCTGCCCAAGGCCATCGAGAGCCTCTACCGACAAGCCAACGGCGTGCAGCTGCGCTGGGTCGACCGTGGGGACGAAACCTACGACCCCGCGCGGGACGACGTGATGCAGTTCCAGGGGCCGTGGCGGCGGGTGTTCGAGGAGGCGGGCCAATACGTGGGTCTGCTCAACGTCCCGACACTCGAAGAGCTACGGAACACGGAAAGCCTCGGCTGGGAGGCCAGCGCCGAGCCTGACGACCCGCTGCTGGGCGCCATGCGATTCGACAGCTACGGGGAGAGCCAGGACGCGGTGCTCTACTTCGCCGAGGGACCCGACGACCCCTGGGTCGTCATCGGCGATGACTACTGCGCCCACGTCCCGCCACCGGGGGAGATGACGCTGAGCACATACCTCGATCGCGTGCTCGCGACTTGGGTCTCCATCGAGCATCGAGATCGGCCGGGTCCCAAGACGCTCGACGGGCTGCTCCGAGTTCGTGCGCCGCTGGATCCCACCCGACTGGTCGGACAGCGCGTGGTGTACAACGAGGGGCACCCAGACTCGGTGCGCATGCATGGCCGGGTCTCGGGCCTCGTGGACGTGGTCGATCCCCCGCGCGGCTGGCAGTACGCGCCGACGGTGGCCGAGGTCGAGAACGATCTGGGTGAGACCGTCTACGTCCCGCTGCGCGCAGTCGACCCTCCAGACGACGCCGATCGCTACGAAGAGCTGCGCGCAGATCCTGGCGCGCTGCGTCGGTGCCTCGAGGGGCCCGTGCCCGCCATGTTCGACGCGCTCGGCCATGTGACCGAGTGCACCCATGGACTCGGCACGCTCGATGGGCCAGTGCTCATGAACCACGCGTGGGCCTACGTCGCGCTCACGAAGGTGCTCGAACCCGACGAGGCCGCGCGGCTGCTGTTCGCGGCGGCGCAGCGCGTCGAAGAGCACCCCGACGTCCACGTCACGCGCCCCGCGAGGTGGCCGGTGACCCGACCACCAACCCGCCGCCGACCCGAAGTGCAGTTCTCCACCCTCGCCTCGGGCTTCTTCAATGCCGCCGTCATCCACGTCGGCCTGACCGGCCCCGCCGACCTCGCTGCGTGGCTCGGACGTCCAGCGGCCTCGCTGTGGAGCCGGGCTCTCGAGGGCTTTCGGGCCCGCAATCGACTCCGCGGCTACGACCCGCTGACCGATGTCGGACGACCACCAGGGTGGCTGTACGCGGCGCTCCGAGGCGGGCCGACGGCGTTTGGGGTCAGGGATGGCATTCACAGGGGTGCCTGGCTCGGGCTGGCGGACTTCCGCGTCGTCCAACCATGAGGCTGTGGTTTCCGCGCACCGGTCATCGACGCGGCCGTCTGCGCGGCGCAGGTCATCGGCGGCGTCGTCGCCGATCCGCTGGCCTTGCTCGGGCCCTGCGCGGACAACGTGCGAGTACTGAACACGCTGCTTCAGCCTGGCCGGGCCCCTCGAGGTTCTGCTCATCGCCGCGTGGCACTGCCGAGTTGGCCGTTTACTACCCGTTAGCGATCTTGGGCCGCGATCGGTCGTTGAGGTGTCCACCATGTTCACTCAACGACGTCTTTCCATCCTCGCTTCTCTCGCGCTGCTGGGGCTGTCCGCAGCCGGATGCGCCGGCTCGTCGAGCACCCCGGCGCATCCGCAGGCACGAGGGGTCGCGGTGTCCGGCGCAGGAGAAGCCACCGCGGTGCCCGACATTGCTCGCATCCGGATGGGGGTTCGCGCGCACGGAGCCGACGTGGCCAGCGCGACCACCGAGGTGCAGCAGCGCATGAACGCCGTGCTGGGCGCGCTCGAAGAGGGCGGCGTCGCGAAGCGCGACCTCGTGACCCGCGACGTTTCGATCTACGAAGACCACCCCGAGCCGGTCCCCTTGCCGAGCGAGGCAGGTCGCCCGATGGAACGCCCTTCGTCCTACGTCGCGACCAATATGCTCGAGGTCACCGTTCGAGATCTCGACGCGCTCGACGGGTTGCTCGCGGCCGCGACGAAGGCGGGCGTGAACGAGATGCACGGGATCACCTTCGAGCTCGAGGACCGCAGCGCTGCCGACGACGAGGCGATCGCCGAAGCGATGGCGCGCGCCGAAGCCCAAGCGCGGCGGTTGGCCCAGCTGAGCGGTCGCGAGCTCGGCGAGGTCGTGAAGGTCGAGATCTCCGACGCACCGATGCCGTCGTTCGCGGCGGGGCGCATGGCCATGGCCGAGGCGGCCGACGATGCGATGCCGATCGAGGCTGGTGAACTCACCGTCCGCCGAACCGTGCAGGTCCACTACGCGTGGAAGGAGTGACGAGCACGGATGTCGTGATCCGCCGTGTCGACGCAGTGGCCGTCGGTGCAGCAGGTGGAGTCGGACGTCGTGCCCGAGCTGCCCACGCCCGAGTACCACGACCTCTCCCTCGGGGATCTGCTGGAAGGCATCGTGCTGCACGCGTTCGAGGGCAAGTGTGCGTTCTCGACCGACTCGCTGGAGCGCATCGCGACCCTGGCCCAGGTCTACGACCTCGACCTGACGTCGTCCACCCACAGCTCGTTGGTCACGTTGCTGAAGCTGTGCCAACCGATGATGAACTCGTTGAACTTGCTGTCCAGGAAGTTGGGGCCGGGCGAGCCGCCGTTGTTCGACATGCGTGCGACCAGGGCGAGAATGCGAACCGTGCCGACGCAGACGTCAGCCCCCGGTCTTCTTCGCCTCGGTGAGCTGCCGTCGATAGCGCTCCCGCACCGCGCTCAGTTCGCCCGTGGGGAACTCTCGCGCATGCCGGTCGAGCGCGCGCTCGGCCTTTTCGAGCCGTGACGGGTCGCTCGGCACCGGCGTGTTCCGAGCTTCATGATAGAGCAGCTGCTTGAGGGCACCCTCGAGCCACCCGTATTCGGACCGTAGCGGTTTCGACACCGGGGGGTCGCATGCGCATCCATCTACGTAGCAGTTCTGCCGTAGGCCCGAGGTCGTCGGAGCGTCGAGTTTCTGAACGTCGTAGCTCGCCTTGGCGCCGGACGATTGGGCGAACCACATGTACGTCTTGCCGTCGCCGGCGAAGACGCCTTGGACAGGAAAGCTGCCGGTCTCTTTGCACGTCTCGATCGCGTTGGCCGTCACCTGTCGAAGCGTCGCTTCGATGCCCTTGCGGCCCTCGACTCCGCACTGCAACGACTGCCCCGAGGGTGTGGAGGCCGGAACCGAGGGCTGGGCTTCCCCCGAGGCCTTTCGTTGCTCGACGAGCCGCCGCCGATAGGCTTCGCGCACCGACGCGAGCTCTGCGTTTGGATGTTCGGTCGCATGCTCGGTGAGGAGACGCTCGGGCCCACCGGGGGCCCCGGCGACGATGGAGCCGGACACCCGATGGAGCGTCAACATCGTGTAGGCCTCTTCGAGGGCTTCGTACTCGCCGGCGAGCGACTTCGAGATGATCGGGCCGCACCCGCAGTCCTCTTCGTAGCAGGTCAAGCGCAGCCCCGCCGTTCGAGGGTCGCCGCTGCTGACCACCTCGTACGCTGTGGTCCGGTCCGACTTCAGCGCGGCCCAGCTGAACTTCGATCGGTCGCCATCGAAGACCCCGTCGGTCGGCAAGCTCCCCGACGCGCTGCACTGCTTCGTGGCGCTGTCCGCCATCTTCAGAAGCTCGGCTTCGACCTGCGCGTAGTTGCTGACGCCGCACTTCGACTCACTCTCGGACGCCTGCGAAGCGGTTGGGCTCTCCGACGACGGCTTCGTCGGCTCTTCGACGGAGCCAGGGTCGCAGGCGATGCACGCCATCGATGCGATGAGAATCGAAGAGACCAAGGAATTGGGTCTGTGGATCATGTGTGCTCGGACCATCCGTTCTTTCGTTCATTCCCCGCCAGACGTGAGGCGTCGATACTGCAGAGCCGCCTCGATGACGCGTTCGGGATACGGCCATCCGAGCCCACGGTAGCCCTCGCGCCGCACTCGAGCATCGAGTGCGCAACCTCTGTGGAGAACGTGTCGACGCCGTCGTGCCAACGCGCGCACCAGGTTCGCTCCAGCGCGATGAGTTCATCGAGCGCTGGTCTTCCGGCGAGTCGAGTGCCTCGACCTCGTCACCGACCTCAAACGTGGGCCCCACCGGCTTCGAGGCCAGATTGTGCCGCTTGCCATCGATGTGGGCGACGCCATAGGTCGTGGAGAACTTCATCACCTTCTCGACCTTGGCTTGGTGGGGCATGACAGGAGGGGCTCGCTCGGGGAAACACGCCGCCTTCGAGAACTTGCAGGCCTCGAGGAGATTATCTGCGACGCCGGTCTCACTGAGCGAAGCCCAGCGGGTGAGATCCAGTCCGGAAGACGTGTGGAGATCCAGTCCGGAAGACGTGTCGATTCAACGCGGGTTCGAGCGGCAGGATGCGCCTCGAGATCAGAGGGTTTCTGCAGGACCGGTCGAAGATCCGCGTCGCCGAGGCCGATTCGGAGATCGACCCCCCCCAAGCACGCCCCACGCGCGAGACCGAGGGCTCCTCGAACCAGCACCTCAGGACGAGCTCGCGCTCGCCTCCAGCAATCCCGAGTTGTGTCCGCTGGCTACAGGCCGTACGGCGCCACGCGGACGCGGAACCTCTTCCGCATCATCACGGTGCCCTCGGCGAAGGCCACGTCGCGAGCCCCAGCCTTAAAGGTCGCAAGCGCCGCGGTGTAGGCGTTGAGGAACGCGGACTGCTATCCAGCCCGACAAGGACTGAGGGACAGATGACAACGAACCGACGGAGGTCGCCGTCTTCGCCTCATCCGAGCTCGGCCCCGGTCCCGCCGACTCTCGGATGTGACGGGAGCAGGCGGGAACGAACTCACCGGCCTTCGAGCGCGTCGACATCTCCGAGGTCTTCGTGCCGCCCGCTCGCGCGCTTGGTCGCGAGCAGGGCTCGGCGTCCGATCACGGGAAACACGACGCCGCCGACGGTGGCCTGGATCTGCTCTTCACACGCTTCGTCGAAGGACACCCCATCGATCGACGTCAAGCTCGCTTGCGTCGCTTCGCGTCCTCGTACACCCGCTTAGAAACCGATTTCCGTGATCGATCGTTGGCCAGGCATACACGGCCCTTCCCCGGTCCTCATAAACTCGTCGAGTACGCGCAATCGAAGCCGACCCAGGCAGAGGCGGCCGCCACCCCAGAGCCGACACCGGACGAGCCCGAGCCGAAGGCGGCTGCGAAGGCGGAGCCGGTCGCGGAGATCGAGGGGACCATCGATGGCGCGCCGTTCGCGGTCCACGGTGTCCTCGCCCATCGACGCCGCGCAACCGATCCGCAGCTCGAGATCCGTTTGTTCGACCGTGCCGTGAGCTGCACGAGTTTCGACGCCGACTACGAGAGCCGGCCCGGTGAGCCGCTGGCCATCATCAATCTCGGGTGGCCGAAGGCCATAGGGGACTGCGTTTCGTTTGGCGCCGCGACGCTCGAGGACCGACTTCAGTTTTGCACAGGGAAAGAGGGCAGTGGCCGGGCGTCATGCGAGCCCCGGGCGCAGACGCAGGGCTCGCTCACCGTCCTCGAGGCCAGCCCCACCAGCGGCGCCGCGACGCTCGAGATAGACAGCCCCAACGGCAGCCTGACCGGCCGCCTCGAGTTCACGCTCTGCCCCGACGCCCCGTAGGGTGGCTTTCAGCGCGCCGGTCGCGGCGCCGGCTTGGGCGTCGGCCTCGGTCGCGTCTCGGGTCGTCGGGCCAGTGCGCATGGAGGCACACGGCGCGTCTGATGGTGGTGTGCACGGGCCGCTACGGAGCCCTCGAAGCGACGCCGGGCTCGGTGTTCACGCGCAGGAGGAGAAGAGCGCAGCGAGACACACGACCCCGCCGAACAGGAAGTTGGGTCCGTAGCCGATCGTCTGCGCGGTCACGATGACGGTCGAGGCGGCCGACATGGATGGCAACACCAGCAGCGCGGAGCGAACCTTCTTCGTCAGCCCGGTCTCCGCCTCGCTACAGATGAACTCGGCGTCGATGGTGTCGCGCAAGATGGGGTGCCCCTTCTTGGCGATCGTGGATGTCATTCCTCGCCCGCGTCTTTCGTATCGACATCGCCGTTTGCTCGCGCTGCAGCGGGCCCATGCGCGTCACTTGGGCCGTCACCACTCCGCAGGATATTGCCGCCGAGCTCCTCCATCCCGGCTTTTTCCCACTTCATTTCGCCTATCGGCGCGGTGGTCTGCAAGTTCTCGACCGGCCGGTGTTTTCCGGGTGATGAAGCTCCCCCTCCGCCACACCGTGTTGATGTTCTCCCTGCTCTCTCTGACCGCCGTGCCGACCGTTCAGGCGGCGCAGCCACCCAAGAACGTCAAGGAGCTGAAATCGGTCGAGTACACGATCGAGGACCACGGCGACGACGCCTACACGATCCGGATGGAGGACGAACAGTATGGGGAGATCGGCGACCGAAACAGCGGATTTCTGCGCTACCACCTCGCGACCTGGAAGAAGAAGAAGATCGTGCACATCGACATGGTCCGAGGCGTGAAGGGCACGCGCGGGGTGGGCAAGATGCTCAAGGAGGAGCTCCTGCGCCGCTATCCCACGCGCTTCATCCGCTCGGAGCTGATCGAGGTCAACGAGAAGAAGCTGCTCAAGGAGTGGGCGAGGGGCTATCCGCACTCTTCGACCGACAAGGACGGCAAGAAGCTCCGGGACGTGATCCCAGCCCTGAGCTTCGAGGGCTTCGACTACGTGATCACGCCCAAGGTTCAGCGCATCGGCGGAAGCATCGAGCTGGAGATGGAGCCGGCGCGCCGCGGTGCCAAGGGCTCCATTCGCATCGAGGACCCTGAAGCGCTCGACACCATCCTCGTGAACACCGCGCCGGAGCTCATTTGGGCGTCGGACCGCCCGAAGTCGGAAGACGAACTGCACCGGGAGAACGAGGCAGCGGCGAAGAAGGCGTTCGACCAGCTCGAGAAGTTCGCCAAGGACACCGCACGCAAGGAGAAGATCGACGACGACGATCTGGAGGAGCACCTGCGGGACCTCATGGACATGTCGTGCGGTCGAGGCGGAAGCACGGGCAAGGACTGGGCCGACAAGTGCCTGTTCACCACCAAGGGCCGCACCTACGTGGTGAAGCTGAAGAAGAACGGCGCGACCTTCCAGCTCGACGACTGGATGGAGGACACCGCCAAGGACTACATCAAGGGCCTCGACTAGCCGTCCCTCTCGGGCAGCAGTGAGCCGCCGTCGGAGAGTTCTTCGTAGATCGTGCGCAGCTTCTGGCGCGCACGATGCTGCTTGGCTCGGGGACCGCCCTCCGACAGAGACAGCGCGGATGCAATGTCGCGGGATCGGAGAGTCGGGTGGCGGCCTCGCATGCAGCCCCCTTGGTGGTCTCGACCAGCTCGAGCACGTCTAAGCGCCTCCGGCGGGCACATCACTCGCGCCGCTCTCGCGGTCGTCAGCGTCTCGACGGCGGTCGCGACCGTGATGCGCTGGAGCGAGACCGCGGTTGCGCGCGTCGAGCTGCCGCCGCCCGACCGCTTGCGTCCGCCTGCGGGACATGCCCTGGGATGACGCTCACCGGTCGTCGAGTCTTACTCGCTCAGGAGCGGCCGACGCTCATCGCCTCTCGGCGTACCGCCGGCTGCGCGGCGCTGTCAACGATCGGCTCGGCGAGGCTGCGTCGGACGGCCGGGGCTCACCCGCGCCCAGCCGGCGCACGGGGACGCAGAGCGGAGGCTGGCGCGGCGAATTGGAGCGAACGCGTCGGCTCAGACCCGGAGGCCGACCGAGCGCATCAGCTCCAGGGCATTGCTGCGGCGGACGATCCCCGGGCGGAGGGTGTAGTCGAAGCGCAGGCGGCCGTCCTCGACCTCGTCCTGGAAGTGGACGTTCCTCACCCGCTCGCCGAGGGCGGTGGTCGACTGGGCGAGGGTGAGGTCGTGGGTGGTCACGAGGCCGACCGCGCCGGCCTCGACGAGCGCGCGGATGATCGCCTCGGCGCCGATCGTCCGGTCGTGGGAGTTGGTGCCGCAGAGCGGTGAGAGCCGAGCCATTTCAGGGGAAAACGGGCCGCCACAGGGGACGGCGGCCGCACCGAGTCCAACTCGCAGGCACGTCGAGACGAGCGCGATGGCGGCGCAGACGTCAGGGAAAATCAGGGGGCTGTGGCGGAGGCGAGAGCAAGCTCCCTCCTCCGGACCTGGACGTCCTCCGAGGCCGCGACTGGGATTGGGAGTGCCGGCTCCCGAACCGTTTCTTCGGGCGGACTGTTTTCCTCCGAGCAACCGGACGCGGCAGCGATGAGGAAGCACGCGAAAAAGGCTCTTCTCGTTGCCTCCATCGCTGGAAGTCTAGAGCGTCACCTCGAACCGTGGTGTGGAAGCAGGTCTTCGAGGCCCACGCGGTGTTGGCCAAGACCGCGGTCCTGCTCGGCGTGACCGGACGCGTGCAGTCGCAGGACGGCGTCGTGCACTTGGTGGCCGAGCAGCTGTGGGACCCGGATCTCGAAGTTCGAGAGCCAGGGGACCACGGTCCGAAGCTTTCATTGACGGATGACATAAAGCTAACAAAGCTAACCCAGGTGCCGCCATTTCGACTATCCTCGCGTCATGGTGAAGCCATCACGGATCCGAGCGAGAATCGGTCACCGACGGCACCCGGCCCTGCTGTGTGTCGGAGTGCTCAGCTGCTTGCTTGTCGGTTGCACCTCCGTCGTCGAGCTCGAAGACGATGCCTCCACGGGTGAGCCCGACCCCGCGGGCACGACCACAACGGGGCCGTCTGCCACGACCGCGGACCCCTCGGGGGCTGGCGTGACCACCGGGAGCGAATCCACCGGCGCAGCGTCCAGCACCACCGATGACCCGGCCGGAAACCAGTACCTTATCGATCCCGACGGTGGCGACGTCAGCATCGAGTGCTCGTTGTTCGAGCAAGACTGCCCGCGTGGGGAGAAGTGCAACATCTGGGCAAACGACGGCGGCAGCGTCTGGAATGCCACGCGGTGTGTCCCGGTCGACCGCGCGCCCGATGGCCCGGCGGAACTGTGCACGGTCGAGGAATCAGGCGTCTCTGGAGTCGACTCCTGCGACGTCGGTGCCGTGTGCTGGAACGTCGACGAAACCGGCGAAGGCACCTGCGTGTCGTTCTGTGCCGGAAGCGAAGATGCGCCGATCTGCGAAGGTACACTGCGCTGCACTGCTCGCGAGATCTTCGCTCTGTGCCTTCCCGGTTGCGATCCCCTGCTTCAAGACTGCGGCGAAGGCGGGGCCTGCTACGTCTTCGACGATACGACGGAATGTGCCTCAGACGCTTCCGGCGACTCGGGTTCCACGTTCGACACCTGCGCCTTCCTCAACGCGTGCGATCCAGGCTTGAACTGCACGGACGCGGCGATTGTCGGCCTCTGCGAAGCGGGAGCGGAAGACTGCTGCACTCCGTTCTGTGACCTGCAAGCCCCCACATGCCCTGAAGGGACACAATGCATCTCGGCGTTCGGCAAGGGCATGGCCCCCCCTGGCTACGAGGACGTCGGGATTTGTGGGCAGGGTCCCGAATGACGCGACTCGTCCCCGCGTTGCTCCTCGCCTTGACAGCGGTGGGGTGCCAAGCGGCTCGCCGCTCGCCGAGACATCGACCGGTGAACAGATCCCGACGGCATCTGCGATGCCTGCACTGACTGTCGAGGGCAGCGGCGTCTCGGGCATCGACTCCTGCGATCTCGGCTCGATCTGCTGGGACGTCAGCGGAAAGACCCTCGAAGGAACCTGCGTCCCCTATTGCCTATTGCGCCGGTTCGAGCAGCGCACCGGTTTGTGACGACCCGGGCCGGCACTGTCAGATCAGCGCCCGTGGCGTCTCGCCCTTTGCGTTCCGCCGTGCAATCCGCTCGATCCACAGACCTGCCCAGAGGGGAACGGTGCTACCCGATCGACAACGGGTTCGTGTGCGCCCCCGATGCCTCGGGCGCCGATGCCGGATCCATCTTCGAAGCCTGCGAGTTCATCCATGCCTGCACCCCGGGGCTCTTCTGCGTCCCCCGGACCCCAGCACGATGTGCCCTGAGGGCATCGGCCGCTGCTGCCTGCCAGTCTGCGATACATCGACGCCCGAGTGCCCAGCGCCATGAAATGTGGTCCTTGGCTTCCGCCGGGCGGCGCCGAACCGTGGCACGAGAACATTGGCGTTTGCGGACAGAAGGCGGGAGGAGACGTCGGGTCCCATGTCTGCTGCTTGTCGCCGCCTGCGGGACGACACCACCCGCCGTGTCGGAGAACTCCAGCGATGATCCGATGATCCGATGATCCGATGATCCGATGATCCGATGATCCGATGATCCGATGATCCGACACCGGCCGGGAGCACCACGACGACTGACTCGACAAATTCGACGACTGACCCGCTCCCCGCAGGATCGAGCAGGACGACCGCAACGGACGAAACCGTAGGGGTCTCCGTCATCACCGACCCCGACGGCGGCGGTGCGCTCCCCGAGTGCTCCCTATTCGAGCAGGACTGCGGGGCGGGCGAGAAATGCAACGCCTGGGCGGACGGTGGCGGCAATGCCTGGAACTCGGCGAAGTGCGTTCCGATCGACGTCCACCCCGATTCGGCCGGAGAACCGTGCACCGTCGAAGAATCGGGCGTGTCGGGCCTCGACTCCTGCGAGCTTGGATCCATGTGTTGGGACCTCGATGCGCGGACTCAGCGTGAGGGCACCTGTGGGTCTCTTCTCGGTGTATGGTCGCGTGGTCCTCTACGGCCCGATGCGGGCGTCCCTCCATGCGGTTTGCATGGAGAACGCTGTCAGCTCGCTGCAGTGCAAGGCACGCTAGCGGTGTATTCCGGGGATCACGTCGCACTTGTCTTGCTCGCGGCAAATGCCGTCCTCACACATCAGCCCGCTGCCGCAGCGGCGCCAGCACGCGTCGCCCGGCTCCATCGCCTCGAGCACGCAGGTTCTATCGAGGCAGACTCCCTCCGCACATGTATGGGCTCGATCTTCGCAAGGCTGCCCCAGTGGTGCCTGCGGCCTGCACGTGCCTTGCGCTGGATACGAACTGGAATTGGCCAGGCAAAACAGCGACGGCCCACAATCGTCGAGCCAGACGCCCTGCGTGCAGGATTCGTTTTCTTGGCGGTCTCCGAGGAACACCCGGCAGTTTGGGAGTTCCTCGTCGAGACCGCAGCCCGGGGACTCGAGGACGTCGAGCACCGCGTCGCCGCACGCCACGTCGAGTCCGAGCGCCATGCGGTCGAGCTCGTTTTCGAGGTACTCGAGCCGCCAGTCGTAGTCCACGTAGATCTCCTGGCTGCAGCCGCAACGCTCCGTGAGGGCGCGAAAGGCAGCGTCATCTCGTTCGGTGAAGCTCCCCGGGTCCTCGACCACGCCCTGCGCATCACCAGCTTGCCCATCGACCTCGACCAACGGACCGCATCCCACCAAGGCGAGGAGCACGATAGAAGACAGAGGCGAAGGGGGCTTGAGCAGAACCATGGGCGGTGAGGAACGCGGCGAGTCAGGCCGTCCATACGTTGAACTCTGCACGCCCCCGATGCTTACAAGACATCTCACCGGAACTCCTGCTGCCCTCTCCTGCCGCCCGCCGAACTCCTCCATCCCGGCTTTTTCCCACTTCATTTCACCGAACCAAACCAAACCAAACGCCGGCGCTCGCGCGATGGAACGCCGGTGAGCGCGACGTCGTGTTCCCGCCGGGACCGTCCGGATGCGGCTCCGACACAACGTCTCGACCGAGTCCGCGACCCTCGAGCAGCTCCTGGCCGCGTAGGCCCCGGGTCGAAAACCAGACTTTGCAGAAGGCGAGGTTGGCTGCAGCGTCCGCAACAGGTCCTGTTCGCAGACGCCCTCGGTGGGCCTGAACACCGCCGCATCGCCCGCCATCGCCGGCGCCTCGAAGCAGCCATCGGTGACCAGCGCGTGCTGCCGAGTGTCCTTCTTGAAGGGGCCAACTTCCCCGTGCTGGGTTGCACACTCCGTTTGGACCCACGTCCCCTTCCGGACGCCATGTCGACGCTCGCCAAGCACATGTCCGGACGATGGGGCGAGACGAGAAAGCATGGCGGCCGCTCCTTCAGGGTGTGTCCGGGCTGCAGTAGCCCAGGTTTGGGTAGTCGGGGTTGGCTGCGCCGAAGAATGGCACGCACACGCTGTCGGCTCCGCAGTCCGGCGGCTGAGAGACGTCGCAAAAAGACGTGCAGCAGGGCTTGTCGTCGGTGCAGCCTGCAGCGTTCTCGTCGTGGGCCCAACATGTCCCCGCAGGACATTCCGGATGGAACAACGAGTCCAGCTCGACCCGATTTCCTTCCCGGATCAGGCTTACAACGAACCGCCTTCGCCGGGTCCAAACACGAAAACCTCAGAGACGAACGCGGGATGCCCACAGTCGAACTGCAGCAGGCTGTGGGTCGCGCCACCTTGTGAGTCCGTCCGGCGATCTCTCACCTCGAGTCGGTGGGTGACGACCTTTTCGCCTGGCTCCGTCGGAGCAACTTCGACCAGGACATCGTAGTCGCTTGGGCACGGGCGGCCGAAGCTGCGGAGCCCCAGGTTCGGCAGCAAGCACTGGCTCGTCCCCGAGCGTTGCACGAGGGTACGCCCTTGAAAGAACTCCCCGCCATCCACGCCGCACCCCGCGAAACCGTTGACCGAGATCCGGGCGTGGTGGTGCTCCGCGTTGCGCGCAAACCCTTGCGCGACCGGGCCGAGATCGGAATCTGCTCGTGCTTGCGCCACGGCACGGCTGCCCTCGAGACTCTCCACGCGCTCGCGAAGCTCGTTGAGCTCCCGCTGCGCCTCTGGATCCGAGCACCCAAGAAGGCCCGTCGCGAGCGCGACAAGCCAACCTCTTCCCCACCGGTTCATCGGCATCGTCGGTCGGTCGTTCGTGGACATGGGCTTGGGTATGGGCATTTTCCTGAGACTCCCGAGGAGGTCGCGAACGCTTGAGCGCGCATCCACGAACGGACCGCGCAGACGGGCCCGAGTTGGAGGTAGAGCGCTGCACGTTGTCATCGTTTGGGGAACACGGCGATCGGTGGAACTTGCAGCGATGGCGAGCAGCTTCATTGGGGCGGCGGGGTGGCGTTTTGGCACCCAGGGTCGAGCTCCGGGTGCCGATCTGTGCCCTCGACGCAAGAACCTGGGGACCAAACATACGGTTCAGCGAAGGAGGACTTTGGGCGTTTAAGCGACATGAAGTGGAAAAAAGCCGGGATGGAGGAGTACGGCGGGTGGGCATGAGATGACGGCGGGAGCGCCGGGGAGCGCAGCGGAGCGTCGGGGAGCGCCGGCTCGAAGACGATCCTCGGTGGTGCCGTCCACGTCGCCGGAGTCCAGGTGCCACGAGTGACACGCACTCCGTCCAGCCCGACGCGACGTCCGTTGCGGTTCGGGTGTGCACGAGACTCCCGGCGATGCTTCCACCGCAGTGAGCGACGAGGCCGACCTCCATCTGGCCAGGGCCAACGTCCCCCCAGTCGGCGGACGTGCGCACCGGATCTGCTTGCGGACGTGCGGACGCCTGGCGCTGTTCGGGTCTGACGGCGAACACAGCGGCAGCTTTCTTGAAATCCACCGGCGCCGAGCGGAGGTATCGCGCCCCTTACGGGATGGCCTTCTTGCCCGGAACGGGCACGTTCTCGTCGATCACGATTCCCTCTCCCGTGTCTCGGTCGGCAACGATGTAGACCGAGGCGTAGGGGAACACGCAGCGGATGAGGTCGCCATCGAAGGTGAGATCTGCCGACACGGCGTTCGCGTCAAACTCCAGCCCCAGCGGATGGGCGAGAGGGAGGTCGATCACCAGTCGCTCTCCCCATCTCTCCAATAGTGACCGTGCACAGACGAGGCGGTGCCCGGGCCGTCGGCGACCTGCCCAGTTCTCACTTGGCTCGGTTCACGTTGGTCTTGTTCACGTTGGTCTTGTTCACGTTGGTCTTGTTCATCTTGGTCTTGTTCACTTTGGCCTTGTTCGTCTTGGCCTTGTTCGCCTGGGCCTTGTTCGTCTTGACCTTCGCGAGCACCTCCTGCACGACCGGCGTCGAGACCAACGCCTTCATGTCTGCCGGCTCGTAGACGAAGGACCCGGGGCGCTTGGTGAGACCGCACTGAGGGCAGTTGGCGGGATTCAGAGAGTCCTTGAGTGCCTTCATCTTGTTGGGGGTCAGGCCGCCGCCGCTGCTGCCGCTGCCGCACTTGCCCTTGCCGCCCAGCACCAGCGAGCTGTTGCCGCCGCTGCCCTCGGGCAGTGGCGCGAGGAGGTCGTTGAACACGCGGCTCTTGCCGGCGGCCATCACCGACATGTACCGCGTCTGCAGCGAGATGCCGCGGGCCGCGAGATCGTCAGCCGACATCGTGAGGATCGCCGCCTTGGGCAGGCCGGTAATCTGGAAATCGCACTCGTACCAGTCGGCGGTCTCGCGAACATTGCCGGTGTACGCAAAGGACCCGGCGGAGGTGCTCCATGTGGCCAGGTTCTCGGCGGAGGCACCGAGGATCGCGCGTGGGTTCGCGCCGCGAAAGAGCGTGCGCCCCAACTTTTCAGAGACCGCGGCGCTGCAGCTGTTTCCCACCTTGGCGGCAAGGTCCCCGTTGGCGGGCGCCAACCCCAGCGGCAACGTCCCACTGACGCCGCCGGAGGAGAACGAGGCGTACTCGCAAACTTCCTTGGGGAGGCGGACCTTTCCGAAGATCTTGCCGCCGGCCGCGGCTCCTGTCATCCGCAGGATTGCAGCGCTGGACACGGCCGAAGTGCTCGCTACGGTGTGCAGCTGCACGCTGGCACCGAAGTCCGACTGGAGCCCCGCAAGGGTCTTGCCGGTCCCGGGGATGGACGTCGCCAGCAGGCCGTCCTTGAGGTTGTTCGCCTGCGCGATGTACGGGTCGATGTAGTCGTTGGCGAGCGTTCCCAACCCCTTGGTCTGCTCGTCGAACATCTTGGCCACATACTTCTCGAACTCCCGGTTGATCTTGGCCTCGGCGGCGTCGGCCGCCGCGTCCCCGAGAATCGCGAGGATCGGCCCGATAATCGGTCCGCCGGCCAGCAAGCCCAGCGGTGTGAACCCGATGATCGTGCCCCACTTGAAGCCGAGCGCCACCGCGGCGCCGTTGACGTCGAACTCGAGGTCGGTGTCGACGAGCTCGAACTCGAGCTTGACGCCAGACTTCGAGCTCCCGGGCTGCTTGGCCTCGAGCGTGGGCCACAGCGCGATGTCGACGCTCGCCTTCATCCCGACCAGGACGAACACGTCCACGGGTACCACCACCGTGTCGAACCACGTCTCCGCACTCACCACGGCGTGCAGGTCGAGCCTCGCCTCGGTGGCCAGCTCCACGCGCACCTTGCTCTGGCCCGAGCTGCCGATCTGCTTCAGCTTGGGCTGCCCCTTCTTGGTGAAGCGGAAATTCGGGTTGAGCTTGATCCGCCAGTCCACGTCCGGGCACGGGTCGGAGCAGACCTCCTTGCCATAGATGTTGTTCGGGATCGCGTCGTCGATGGCCTTGTCGATGGCCTTCTCCAGCGTGCCGTAGGGGATGGCAAAGTCCTTCGCGAACGGGTAGCGGCCGTCGATCTCGACGGACCACAGCGTCTTGGAGTTCGACGTGCCGGCGAAGGGTGCGCGAACCTGCACGCTGACCGACACGGGGCTCTCGGCCGGTGGCGCGGCCTCGGCGTTGTGTGGGGTCGCAAGCCACACAGCGGCAAGGGAGACGGGGAAGAGGGAGGTCAAACGGCGATGCATGGGTGGGTTCTCCGCCCCAACAGAGGTCGCTCGCGGCCCGTGTGACACCGCGAGGCGAACATCGCGAGAACAAATCGCGAGAGTTCCAGGCAAGCAGACCGCGCGTCAGGCGCGGCACAGTGGCGCCGTATCGTGCCCCGGCACCCATGGGGCACCAGCACGAGCACCGGGGCCACCACGGCCACCACCACCACGCCCACGGATCGGCGCGGTCGTTCGGGACGGCGTTTGCCGTGGCGCCGTTCCTGAATCTTCATGCGCGGCGGCACCGACGTGAACGTGCGCGGTGCCTTCGTGCACCTGGCCGCGGACGCCCTGGTCTCGGTCGGCGTCGCCATCACGGGCATCGTGATTCTCTACGGCGGCTGGCGGTGGCTCGATCCGGGCGTGAGCCTCGTGGTGTCGATTGTGATCGTGTGGTCGACGTGGTCGCTGCTGCGTGACTCCCTGGACTTGGCCCTCGATGCCGTGCCCGGGCACATCTGCCACTGCACGATTCAGATCGAGCCCTCCGACGCCCGAGGCAGCACCGCGTATCGACCACTTCTTCTTGCATCAACGCATCGGCAGCGGCGGTATGGGGGTCGTGTACGCGGGCTACGACCCGCGTCTGGAGCCTCGGGTTGCGATCAAGATCCTCCACGGGATGCACGCAGGAGCGCGCCGCACCGAGCAGGAACTCATGCTGCGGGAGGCGCGTGCGCTGGCGCGATTGCAGCATCCCAACGTCGTCACCGTGCATCATGTCGGCGAGCACGAGGGGCAGGTCTACCTGGCGATGGACTACGTCGAGGCGACACGCTGCCCGAAGACCTCGTCGATCACCAGGCTCAGCTGCGGCCGAAGCACAATGCGGGCCAGCAAGCGGGACAGAGCACGAGGACTCACCACCACCTCCGTCTGGCCAGCCCCAACCAGGTCGACGCTGCTCTGCTGTTGTTCCCGGCTCCGCCCACAGCCCCCTGATTTTCCCTCACGTGTGCGTCGCACCGCGCTCGTCTCGGCGTGCCTGCGAGTTGGACTCGGTGCGGCCGCCGTCCCCTGTGACGGCCCGTTTTCCCCGGAAATGGCTCGGCTCTCACGGCTCTGCTTCGCTCGACACCCTGGCTGCAGCTCCCGGCCCACCCTCGCGCACCAGCCGCGCTCTCCAGCCGCCCGCCGTACTCCTCCATCCCGGCTATTTCACACTTCATTTCGCTTAAACGCGATCGGGCTCGCCCGGGCTCGCCCGAGGCGATGAACCGCTTGCCCGACGCGAAGTCGCAGGTCTCGTTGGACGCGTCGCGGCCCCGAGGGTGGGTGATGCCGGCCCCCAGAATGTCCTCACATTCCATCGGCTGGGTCTTCCCGCACACGGAGTCCCCGATGTCGGAGCACAGGCCTCGCAGCGCGCATCGATAGCCGCAGTCGCAGCTGCCGTCGGCGCTCTGGGCCTCACACGCCGCCGACTCCGTGCAGGCGTCTTCGCAGCCTCCGTAGACCCACGGATCCGAGTCGGTCACCATGATGTGGTACGAGCCGACGCCGGCGGGCAGCCGCTGTTCGATCGCGGAGACGAACCCGCGGACGGACTCGATCAGCTGCTGTTGTTCGTCCGCCATCGAGCCGCTGTTGTCGATCACGAACAGGAAGTCGACGGCGTCGCAGCCCACGTCGGCGTCGGGATCGATGCCCGAGCCGGGAGACTCGGTGGGGTCGGACGAACTCTTGTCGCCCCCGCTGGACTCGGCGTCGGGGGCCTACGTGCTCGAGGAGCCAGGGGCAGGGCCGACCGCATCGGTATCGAACGCACCGCGGCGATTGGGATCGGAGCACGCGGGCAGCAGGACGGCAGCGAGAAGGAGACGCGTCAGAGTGCGGCTGGGGCAAGTCATGGGGTGCTTCCGCCACGGCTTGTGTGCTCCGGGGACCGGAAGGTTCCCGGGAGGCGGGATGGCGGTCGTTGGGAGCGACGCTGCCCCTGCGCCACTCGAGCTGTCCCGACTCGGAGCATCCGTGAAGATGCGAGCTGGAGTCTTTCGAGAGATCGAGCCGATGGACGGCTCGCGAGCCGGGTGCCTACCAAGATCCAAACCTCCGCTGGCTGCGCCCGCCCGAGGACCGTTCCTGTGGGTCCGGGCCGACTGCCCAAATGCGACTTTCGCCTTGACGCCATTACGGCCGACCGATAGTTGTTGAGAGGTAGCCATGGACGGCAACTCTAGAAAAATCTCGGTTCTCGGTTCTCGGTTCTCGGTTATCGGTTCGAGCCTCGCTCTTCTGGGCGCGGCACTGACGTCGTGTGACGACGGGTCGATGGAAACCGGGTCGCAAGGCTCGTCCGCCCACCGCCTGTACGACGCGTCGAACAAGATACCGACGACCAACTCCGGTCGTGAGTACAGGATCGAATGCGAGGGTGCTGGCGTTCCCGTCCCACGAAGCCTCATCGACGAAACCGACGGCTGGGTGAACCGCGGCGAGATCTTCACAGAGTTTCTCTCGTCGGGCTTCGAAGCCGAGCTGTGGACGTGGGAGATCGACGCAGGCATCTGCATGGCGCTTCCCCGTTGGGATGTCGACGAAGCCGCGCTTTTCGGCCTGATCTGCTTCGGCTACGACACCGGGAACACGTGTTTCTGGGACAACCAAAACGAGAACTTCCTCGACCGCTATCAAGCCCATTCAATCGACGATCTCATCGGGGGCGCCGCCCTCAAGGACAACGGGGGGGGGTGTCTGCACCAACTGCCACGCGGGCGAGAACCCCTTCGTGGTGGACCCCTCCGAGACCGCATTCGCCTGGGTCACGGGGATCTCCGGCGACAACTGGCCCACTCCGATCGTGCATGAGGACTGGATCGGAAACCCAGGCCCAATCTCCAGCCTTGGTCCGGTGCCCGCCGGTCAGGGTAAGTGCACAGAGTGCCACAATGAGGCAAGCGGCATGCGTTTCCCACTCGTGCTCGAGGAGCACACGGGTGCAAATAGCTACTGCGAGACCGTGCTCGGCAATAGCATCGAGACGTCGATGCCGCCGTCCTACGCGAGCACCTCGAGCATGAACGTGCAGGCGGCGAGGTTCTGGGAGTACTGCGAGGCCGGTGCTCCGCGCGACTATGCTGAAGAGGTCGACTTCGACCCTCCCGAGCCCTCCGTGCTCAGTCCACTGGACCTGGGGCCGTACTACGAATGCGCGCAGACGGTGAGCGTCCGACAATGTACCCGGGGCCACCCTCGTCGTTCGGCACCTCCGGAACGACAGCACCCTCCAAGAGGCCGAGATCTCCACGTACGCCGAATACAGCTCGGTAGAGTTTCCGGGAGAACCATTCGCCAACGGAGACGCTCTGGTTGGGCAGCAGCAGCTCTGCAAAGCAAGCCCCAAGTCACCCGCCGAGCCAGTCGAGCTGTTCACCGACGCCCTGGAGGTCCCGGTCATTCGCACCTTGCGCGAGGGGCAAGCAACGCTCACGACGAGTCCGCTCGTGCAGGGCGGGAGCCTGGACGTCTGGCACGACACCCAGGGACTGATGAGCTTTGTGAAGTCAAATCCCGCCACGAAGCGACACCTGGCTCTGCCGATCGGCCCGGGGCTCTTCGACCCGCTACAGACGGGCGACGACATTCAGGTCACCCACAAATTGTGTGACAACGTAGCTGGGGCCCAGACCGAAGTCATTGCGTGCGACCCGGCGAGCTTGGCGCCCGAGCTTCTTCCGGCCTTCGAGGGGAACAACTTCATCGTCGTCGAAGACGGGATCCTTGGGGCAACAGTCAACGTCTACGCAGAAGGGCAGAGTCACATCGGAAGCGGGGCTGGCGCCGAGGTCAATCTCATCCGAAGTCTCGTGAAGGACGAGAAGATCTGGGTGACGCAGTCCCTTCCGGGGTGTGAACCGACCACAGCGACCAAGCTGACAGTCCTATGACGACTGAGCGAGAGGGAATTCGATGAAACAGTCTTACATCAATTGTGCACTCGGCCTCGCCGCCTTTGCTCTTGCCGGCTGTAATCCTTCGGTGAGTGATTCCGAGTCCTACGACAACCTAAAAACCTGCACGCCGGAAAACGGGTCGCTCAAGCAAGAGGAGCTGTCGACCTTCGACGGCTGCGAACGACTCGATGGCAGCCTTGTGCTTCGCGACGGGTTCCCAGATCGCACCAACTTGAGGTCGGTCGTTGTCATCACGGGAAACTTCAATGGAGGTGGTTATGTGGGAGATCCTCTTACTGTAGAGGGGCTCGACTCGCTCGAAGTCGTTGAGGGGCAGTTCGGTTTCTTAGAAGACAACCTGGGTGACTTCGCGGGCGTTCCCAAGTTGCGAAGCGTGGGGAGTTTTCGGGCTGAGCTCGTTCCGTCGCTCGAGGACTTTCGCGGACTCAAGAATCTCCGCGAGGTGCATGGGACTTTCCGCGTCGCCCACAATCCGGAGTTGCGCAGCCTAGCCGGGCTCGAAGGCCTCGAGCACATCCACGGCGACCTGACTATCAGAGGGAATCCGTTGCTGCCACCCGAAGAGATCGAGGCTCTGCTCGAGCGCGTCACGGTCGACGGCGAAGTCAAGCTTTGATGAGTCGGCGATTTGGGAGTTCGGCGAGTCGGCTCGCAAGGGGGCGAGATGCCTTGACGTGTCGCACGAATCCGTTCTCCCCCAGCCGACCGCTGAGCCTGGCGACAGCGCGGGGCTCCTCAAGCCTCCGCTGCTCTGCTGTTGCTCCCGGCTCCGCCCACAGCCCCCGGATTTTCCCTCACGTGTGCGTCGCACCGCGCTCGTCTCGGCGTGCCTGCGAGTTGGACTCGGTGCGGCCGCCGTCCCCTGTGACGGCCCGTTTTCCCCGGAAATGGCTCGGCTCTCACCGCTCTGCTTCGCTCGACCCCTGGCTGCAGCTCCCGGCCCACCCTCGCGCACCAGCCGCCCTCTCCAGCCGCCCGCCGTACTCCTCCATCCCGGCTTTTTCACACTTCATTTCGCTTAAACGCCCGAAGCCTCATCCAGAGATTTCATAGCGCGATCACTCTACTCAAAATCTCCATGATTCCACCACCAAGGGCGGCAGGAGCGTCCGTGGTCGAAGCTACAAAACCGCTTCTCACAAGCCATAAACGCACGAGTTCTGCTCTCCCGCCACGGACACGCAAAACAGCGCCACGGATGCCAGGCCCAGCGTTGCGAGCCACCCCACCACATCGGGCTTCGTCCGGCCTCGCCACAACCGCAGCCCGATCAGGACCGCAGCCAGGGTGAAGGCGCGCACCGTCGCCCACTCGGCCCACCCGTCCTCCTGCATCCAGCTCTCGAACCTCTCCGAGCTCGCGAGCGCCACCCCGGTCAGGACGGCGAGCACGAGGTCGAGAGGCACGGCGATGCTCAGCAGCGCAGGACGGCGTCGTGCCTCATCAAGATGGACAAACAGCAACCCCGTGACGGTGGCCAACGCCAGATTCGTGAGAATCGCGGAGTGCACCGCCGCCAGTGTATGTCCCCAGCGACGCGTGCGTCACCGGTGGGATTTTCTTTGGCTCGGCCCGGAATTCCGCAGCCCTGGCACAACTCCCTTAGGCATGCCGATACTCAACCCGGCACACCCCGCGCCCGCGGGAACGATCTGCATGGCCTCCGAAACCGCGGACCTCGCCCTTGCACGCCGCTGCATCGCGGGTGACCCGGCCGGCTTGCGCGAACTCTATGCGGCTCACCATGCGTCGGTCCAACGCATCCTTCAGCTACACACGCGGCGGGCCCAGGGCGTCGAAGATCTGGTCCACGACACGTTCGTGTGTGCGCTCGAACGTCTGCATCGCTACCGCGGGGAGGCGCCGCTGGGCGCGTGGCTGCGCGGCATCGCTCTGAACTTGGCCCGCACGCAGCGAGCCCGGACCGAGCGGCGCGCTGGGATCCTCAAAGGGAACCCGCCGCTGGTGACCGAGGGGCCCGACGCCGACACGCACGTCGAGGTTCTCAGCGCCTTCCGACAGCTCTTGTCGCTGATGGATCGCCTGCCCGAGACCGATCGAGAGGCGTTCGCCCTGCTGAGCGTCCAGCAGCTCTCGCTCGAAGAGGCCGCAACGCTCTCGGGCTGCGCTGTCTCTACGCTGAGTGACCGAAACCGTCGCGCTGCCCGATTGCTCAAGACGTGGTTCGAGGATGAAGACCGATGACTGACGACAAGCCCTCATTCGACCATCTGCTCAACCAAGCGCGGAGTGAGTTCAACGAAGCGCCGCTCACCGCAGCGATGCCAGATGCCGTCCTCGCCCACGGTCAGTGGTGGGCGGAACAACGCACCCGCCTGCGCCGCAGCCGTTGGGTCGTTCGGATCGGATCCCTGTCGTACCTGCTCGTCATCGCCCTGGTCGGCCTGAAGTTTTGGGAGGAGCTCGGCCGGATGCAGGCTCAACATGGAGTCTCTGCCGACGCCGTATCGGGAGCGGTAAGCGAGCTTGCCCTCGCCAGTCTTGCGCCGCTGATCGCAATCCTCGTGGCGCTGTGGTTGGCACACCGCCCCAGCACGGTTTCGCAGATCGTCTCGCGGTCGATGCTCTGGGGCATGACCATGATCGTGGTCGTTTTCCAATGGATGCTGTTTCAGCTCGATGCTGGAACGATGTGGATGGCGGAGCTCGTGCCCCTCGAGGCGAGCGCCGTGCTGGTTTCGAGTCTGACCTGCACCGGTGCTCTGCTCGCGCTCGGCAACCACGGCCTGCATCCGCCCGGATCCCGCCCCGACGAGATGCAGGGCCTGGACGGACTGCTGACGCTGTCCTTGGTGATGGGCTTGGCGGATGCGCTGGTGCTGTTGACGGTCGGCTCCCTGTTTGCCGCCTTCTTCTTGTCGAATCCGGCCCCCCTGCTGCTCGCGGTTTGGCTGCTGGTCGCGGCCTACGGCCTCCATCGACGTCGAACCTGGGGACTGCTCGCGATGGCGGCCGGCAACGTCGCGGAGTTGCTGCTGGCGGGCACCGATGCGTTTGCTGCCCTCGGGCCCTTCATCCTGATCCTCATCGTCACCTCAGCGCTTCAAATCCTGCTTCCGCTGCCCGTGTATTTTGCGATGGCCCGACGCAAGCAGCGGCCGCAGCCAACGCGCGCCTGGATTCGGAAGATCCCAGCGGCGGTTCTCATCGCCTCGGCGGTTGTGGCGAGCGTGCAATGGGTTGGGGTCATGGCCGACCGGCTCGGCCGGTAGGCTCGCGTTCAGAATCACGCCGTCCGCTCGGAGTCACCCTCGGCGATATCCAACTGACATCAAGAAAGTCACCCAGGCGCAGGACATGTAGGAGAATCTTCGACAGCGTTCCAAGCGAAATGAAGTGGGAAAAAGCCGGGATGGAGGAGTACGGCGGGGGGGCATCAGATGGCGGCGGGAGCGCAAGGGAGCGCCGGGGAGCAGCAGCACGGCAAGCTCATCTCCCAAGACGAGTACGAAGCCAACCACAGCAAGTGGCTGCTCCGCCCCGAGGACAACGACTACCTGCACTCGATCATGAAGCCCGTGTACGAGCCCGGCAAGTTCGCCAACTGGATCGCCGCGCCTAGCAGCCTGTTGAGAAAGTCGGCGCGGCGGCTCGGGAAGCATTTTTCGCTCCTGGGTAGGAGCCGAAACGCCGCTGTACCGGGTGTACTGCAAGTTTTGGCGACACCGCCAGGAGCGAAAAGGGCGAGCGAGACGTCGTGTCGACTTTCTCAACAGGCTGCTAGCAAGGGTGTCGAAGGTAAGCCGCTGGACTTCGACTACGTGAAGCTCCACGACTAGGACGCCGCGTAACGCGACGCAGAAAGCCCGCCCGGTTTGCGCCGCGGCGGGCTTTCTTGCGTGGCGGCCACGCCTCGGATCATCCCTCGCGGTCCTGGTTCACTGAAGAGAGGACGTTCGCGTAAGCGTGACCGCCTCGTCGAACTTGGGACCGAACTCGAATCCGGCTTGGAGCAGAACCCCGTCGCGGGTGACGGCGCTGCTACCGAGCCCGGGTGCCTCCCACAGCGGAGTCAAGTCGGGGGCGAGAGCGTAGGTCCGCATCACCGTTTCCTCGCCGTTGAAGACCCTGGTGGAGATCATGATCGAGCCGTCGCACGCGACGCTGATGCTCGGCCCAAAAAAGATGCCCGCGACTTCGTCGTCGATCTCGAGGTCGCTGCGCCGACGATGGGTCAATCCAGCATCGTAGGACCAGACGGGCAGACGGTTCTCTCCGTTGCCGTCATATGTACCGGTCAGCACAATGGCGCCGCTGTCCGAGATGGCGGCGGCCATGGCTTCTGGCCCCCCCTTCTCGGGGTCTTGGACCTCGAGTTGCAGTTGCCCGTCCGGCGACCACTCGCCCAGCCAGGGCGCGCCGTAGGTCGCCCCGACGATCTGGAGGTTTCCGTTCCGCAGGACTTGCGCCGTCAGGGGCGTCAGTCGCTCTTGGTTGGCCGGTTGCGCGTCCCAAGTTTGAGTGAGCGTGCCGTCGGGCGAGAAGTGAAACAGCCGCACCGATCGGGTGCCGTCGTCGGCCCGCCGCTGGAACCCCGCATAGATGTGGTCCTCCGCGGCTGCGACCACGATGCCCGATGGAATGTCGAAGGAAGTTCCTTGCGGCTCGCCTTGCCAGGTCCACAGGACGGTGCCGCCATCCCCGTAGCCGCGGACAAAGGGATTGCCCTCATAGTAGTACTCCTGGCTCTCGAACGTTCCGGCGATCCCGGCGACGTACACCGCTTGTGGTGTAGCGCTGATATCCGCGACCGTATCTCGCCACCCGGTGGTGCTCCCCCAGCGCGCGAACCACAGCGGCGACCCGTCGGCGGCAAGCCGGGAGACGTAGATGTCGCCGTCGCCGCCCACAGCATCCGGGGCGTCCCGTGTCCACAGGTCGCCTGTGGCATAGAAGGTTCCGTCATCGGCGGCGAGCAGACGCGGGATGTTTGCGGGAACCTCGATCGTCCCCTCGTACAGTGGCTCCGGCGCGCTGGCTCCTGCAACGAACGGACACGTCTCGATGTCGGGGTCGGTTTCCGATCCAAGGTCGACGTTGCTCGACGTCCCCGTTGTTGGCTCTGCGCCCCCCGTCGCCTCGGTGCCGCTCGTGGGATCGGTACCGTCGCCCATTGTGCCGGGCCCGGGGTCTTGGCTCGTCGATGGACAGCCCGCGCAGGCGATGAGGCCCAGCACCCATGCGCATCGCCTCAGCATGCGTCCCCGCGACGGCGCAGAGATCCCCAACCGAACCCCAGAACCAGCAGCAAGAACAGCCCGGTCGAGGGTTGAGACCCAACGCGGCACCCCTCGCTGGCGTCCGTCTCCTTCTCCTCGGCCGCGTCGCCGCTGGTGGGCGAAGGATCCCCGGCAGAGGCCGAAGTTGAGGCCGAAGTTGAGGCCGACGCCCCGGTGCCACTGCCGTCTCCGGTCGCACCACTCGAGGTCCCCGTCACGCCGGTCGTGGCGCCGACGCTTTCGCCATCCCCGGACTCGCCAACGCCAGGGCACTCTCCAGCATGGGCGATCTTTACCCCCGCGCACTCGGATGCCAGGCACGCATTGGGGTAGGTGTTTCCGTCGACGCCGCACACTGGATCGAATGGCTCCTGACCACACCCGCAGTAGGATGGTTGGATCCGGGCGTGCTCCTCCAAGGTTAGGCCACTGCGTTCGATCCAGGTACCGACGCCAGGCGTCGTGATATCGACCAATCGATCATTGCGCTCATGGCGTGCGATCGCCTGGGCAACATCCTGGGCTCCAGACGACATCATCAGATGCCCAACCGCGCACGCGCGGCCACCATCGTCGATGAAGTAGGGGACGCGTTGCCCCGAGTGATCGGTGTTTCGAGGAAAGACGCCGCGTACCCAGTAGTCGTGCAGCACGTCGAGGTTACGCAAGCGTGCGGCCTGCAGCGACGGCTCGAGGGCGGAGGCGTCGCGCTTGCGCAGCGCTGCCTCCGTCTCTTGAAGATGCTGTCGAATCCGGGCCTGGTCGAGCGCGGCTTCTGAGACGCCGGGGCCTGGCTCGCGACCGCTCGTTGAGGGCGCGCCCCCAAAAGCGCTGAGGGCGATAAGGCAAAGGCTTGCGAGCGCAGGCATCTGTCGATCGTAGCACCCTCCCCATGCCCGTTCGAGGAATCCGGACGCGCCTTCACTTCACGGTCACCGTCGACTTGCTGATCGCCTCATTCGGCAGACACATCCCACGCTTGCGGACCGCCGCGTCCGTCATTGCGCACGCATAACCATCGGGACACGGGTTGTCCTTCGCACACGTCATCGAACACCGGTTCGTCGTGCCGATGCTCAGGCACGTATCGGCAGGGTCTTTGCACTCCGCAGACCCCTTGCAGCTCTGCCCGAGCTCAACACTGTCAGGCTTCTCGCAAGCGCTCACACTCGCCGCCCCCATCAGCATCCAAAACAACCATCCTATCCGCGTCCCCACCATCGATCCGAGACTACAGCACACGAAGATCGCTGCGGACCACCACACCGCCCTCCGTCAGTGGCACGACCAACATTGTGAAGTAGGCCCGTAGCCCAAACGACGCCCACGAGATTAACCGGGGAGCTGTCCCCACAGCCCCACAACCAAGCCCCCTCCCCTCAGCAAAGCCGCGCCAGTGGAAGGGGCCCAACGGCGCCGAGGACTCAAGCCGGTACCACCGACCACCCAACCAACCACCGACCACCAAGGCCCGCAACAGCAGAACGACGGACAGCGCGTCTCATGCTTTGGGCTTACCTCGGGCGGTCTGACGCTTCCGGCGACCTCGCAACACGCCGAACAGGCCGCCCACCAGAGCCCAAACCGGCATCTCGTCTCCGCCCACGCGGCAGCCCTGTGCCGAGGAATCTGAGAGCTCCGATGCCGCTACTTCGACCGTGATCGACTCTGACAGCGTCGAGTACGAAACCGGGTCGACGGCCGCGTCAAAGACCACTGCCGTCGCGGTGAGCACGCGCGGGCCTGGACTGAGAAGCGTCCGAACGCTGCAAAAGGAACGCCCCTCGCACCCGACAAACTCGTCGGGAACCTCCCCGTCCACGAGGATTTCCATGGATTCGACCATCCATCCATCCCCGTGTTGTCCGATGATGGTGATCTCGTCGTCTGCTGCGATCTCGTCGCCGTCAGCAAGGTCGACGAATCCCACCGAGGGGGGGGTGAATGCGTGCGCAACCGTCGGTGCTGCCATCACACACGCGACGACGACCGTCCTGCACAAGTTCCAATAAGCCATGGGAAAGTCTAGCAATCGTGTTCGCGCCCAGCAACCCGGCCGCCGATGCAAGTTGGTGCGGCCGCATGGGCCCGCTGCAGCGGGAGCAGACGGAGATGTCGACGCCGGAAGACGCGGGCGAGCAGCGTCGTCCAGGGCAGGCGGGAAGGGGCAGCATCACGGAGCTGAGCGCGGAGCAAGGTGGTGATGCCGGGAAGCTCGAGTTGGCCGCGAGGGACGAAGAGCGAGAGCTGCTTGGGCGCGGGCTCGGGTTCCTCGGCACGAGGCACGACGGCGGAGCGCAGAAGCAAGGCAAGGCACAGCTCGCCCCTCCCAGCCAACACGATTGGCGCATTGGTCTCGATATCGACGGTGGTCAACGGCCGGTACTTCGCCAACCCCTTCAACCAGTGACCGACGCGTCGGCGGTACACATCTCGCAACGAGCCTCAGAATGTCTCTCCAACGCAGCGCGCGGATCCGCGGGTCCACCTTCATTGGTGGCGCTGTCGCGGTGCTTGCTGCGCGGTCGTTGACGTGTCCGAGGCCGAGCGCCCCCCGACCCCGATCACATCGACGCCGACTCGTTTCGGCTGGGCTTTTCGGGACTGCACCATCAGGTCGAGCGAGCCTTTGGCGACGACGAAGCCGTCGACGGCAAGACCTTCGCGGGGCTGTGGCCGTCCCCATCGTCGAGGTCCGCCGTAGGGCGGCGGCGTTCGGAACCCTGCATGCGCCTACTGTATGGTCTGGCAGACCAGCACTTCTTCTCCGTCGCAGACCGACCCCTCGCAGCATGCATCCGACGAGGTGCACTCTGCCCCATCGGGCAGGCACATGTTCGGCGCGACGCAGACCGGGATCAGCGAGCCATGGCACTCCAGTCCAGCGCAGCAGTCGTCGGCAGAGGGGTCACAGTTGACTGCGACCTCCGCACACGCGGGGCCGCCGCTCGTTCCAGCGTCCTCCGCGGGGGTGCACTGCAGCACTTCTTCTCCGTCGCAGACCGAGCCCTCGCAACACTCCTCGTTGGAGTCACACTGCGCTCCATCCGGGAGACACACGTCGGGATCGACGCAGGTCGGCACCAACGCACCATCGCAAACCAGTCCCCCGCAGCATTCGGCCACCGAGCAGCTGTCGCCCAGACCGCCGCACTCCGGGCACGTCGGTGCCGCGGGGTTCTCGGGGCCGTAGCATGCTGCGTCTGCCAGGCAGCTGTCGCCGCACTCCATGCCACTCCAGTTGCAGCCGGCGACCGCCAAACACGCAGCGCAGTCCGAAAGTTCCGCGCAGGATCCGGGCTCGCCGGTCGTTCCGCTCGAGGTTTGCGCGTCGTCATCGCCGCTGGAGCACGCGGTTGCAGCAACGCTGAGCAGCAAGAGCAAGCACCGTAGACGGCTTCGCGGGCCATTGAGGTTCATGTCATCCTGATATGCCCAGATGGAGACCGAACCGTCAAAGCGGCTTCATGAAAGCGAAATGAAGTGGAAAAAAGCCGGGATGGAGGAGTACGGCCGGGGGGCATGAGATGGCAGCGGGAGCGCAGGGGAGCGCAGGGGATCAGGATCGCGGTGTAGAGAGAAGCTGAGCCAGCGAGTGCCAAGCCATTCAACGAGAAAACGCGCTGCGACAGGGGACCGCAGACGCACGGAGTGCACTCGCAGGCACGCCGAGACGAGCGCGGTACGAAAGCGACGCCGCTGGTGGAGCGAGACTCAGGGGGCTGCGGGCGGTGGAGAGCTCCAGGTCGCGCCCGCGGACAAGGTGCAGCAGGCGCGACGCTTTCACGAGCGGATCACGCTCGCCGACCTCCACCAGCTCGAACAGCGCGGGTGGGTCGTCGAGCCCAACTTCCACCTGAGCTTCATGCAGTCGCACGTCTTCTACGGCTCGGGTATGGCCTCCATCGAGGACTACGTCGAGTTCTGGACCGCACACACGCAGCTCATCGGTCGCGTCCCCCGAGCGAACTGGGACGCGGTCTGGGCGGAGCTTCGCGCGGCGGAGATCGTGTCCGATGGCGACCGCGCGGCATTCGACCGAGCGTTCACCGCGACCGCGCGCTCGTTCGCGGTGAGCGTGCCGGGGTACCTGCTGCGGTGGTCCGTGCCGCTCCGCGAGGCGGCGGACCTCGATGATCGCGGGCAGCTCGCGCCGAGGCTGGCCGCCGAAGCGAAGGCGATGGGGAAGGTGCTCGGGCTGCGGTTCTCGGTCGGCGAGTGAGGGATGCTGGGGGAAGGTCGCGGAGTCCGTCACTCCGAGCCGAGATGAACCTCGCCGTCGACCGTCACGCGGGCGAGCAAGGCGTCGATTTGACAGGTCGGTACCTCCGGGTTCTCTCGGATGTAGAGGTCGCCGCTGACGTGCTCGAGCGCCATCAGGCCGCCGATGCGATGTAGAGGTCGCCGTCGACGTGTCGCAGGCTGGACAGACCATCGATGGCGATCAGCGCTGGGTTGAAGCTCACGCTGAAGGTGCCCGTGGATTGGAGGTTCTCGAGCCCATCGAGGTCGGTGAGGTTCGGGAGACCCTCCAGTCGAAAGAACCCCGCGACCTCGCGGAGGTTTGGAACACCCGACAGGCCGCGCAACCCATCGTGGTAGAAGGAAAGCTCCCCGACGGACTGGAGCTGTTCGAGCCCTTCTAGGGTTTCCAGCTCGTAGTCGAATCCGGGGGTGGAGAGGCTGCCGTCGAGGATGCGCAGCGAGCCGAGCGGCGCCAGGTCGGTCACCGGCCGGCCCAGGACGAGCGAGCCTCGATAGACCTCGCACCCCGCCAGGGCTGCCACCGTCTCGTCGCTGCCCGCGCGGTCCCCCGGTTCGCCGCAGATGACCGGGTTCGAGCCGAGGTCGGGCAGGAGGACGGAGGGAAGCTCAGAGCTCTCTGTCGAGACCTCGTCGAGGCACGTGTCGACGACCGGCCCACACGCGGTCAGGCCGAGAAGGCCCGAGCTCAGGCAGAACGCGATCGTGCGGGCATGTCGAGCGATCACTGTTTCGGGTCCTTCCTTCGACTCTGTGACGAACCTCGGTGCCCCGACCCTACACCGGAGTTCGTGAGGAGAGCTCGTCGTACTCGCGCATCGCCTGGCTCATCTTGGTCAGATCGTCGGTCACGACCACGCTTGAAGTCCAAGAGGTCACACCGACCCGGATCCGGCGGTGCTTGCCGTTCTTCGAGAAGGGGAACTTTCCGTCTTCGAGCAGGCGAACCAGGTACTGCCGAGGCACGTTGAGGATGTCGGCCGCCTGTTGCGGGGAGAGCTCCTGGCCACCGGTTGATGACCGGCTCGGGTGGAAGTCGGGCTCATGCGACGGAGTTGCTCATCGCGGGTCGGGGTCTTGTGCTCATGGACTCGGTCCGGGTCGGGACCTCGAGCGTGAGCTGGAAACGGCCCAGACGCAACGTCGGGCGATGGCGGCGCGACGGTCGTGGAAGCGGTCCCGCGGGTCGAACACCCTGGTGATAGGCTGAAGATGCTCGTGTCCAAGAAGACTGCAAAGGCGACCTCGGAGTTGCCGTCCGTGGGTGCCCGGGTCCGAATCGCGTTGGCGTCGCCGACGTCGTCGCGGTGGTGACCGAGCATCGTGGTCCGCTCGCGGTCGGAGGGAAAGAGCTCTTGCGGGTGACGTTCCAGTTCGAAGGGGCCGACACGGCGATCGAGACGGAGGTTCCCGTGGATGAAGTCTCGGTCGTCGGCACGGCGGCCTGACGGCTGCGATGGTGCTCGAGGTCAACTCCGCGCCGTCATCGCCCGGGACATGCATGCGGTCGGGTGTGGCTCGGCGTTCGTTTCGCGCACCTGTCCCTCCGCGCGCTTCAGACGGGCGCTGCCACTTCGGGTCCGCTACGAACGACGGCATGCAGATCGGCTATGCTCGGAGCATGACGCCCGCGGCCAAGAAGGCGACCTACGCCGACCTCGAGGCCGTGCCGTCGAACCTCATCGCGGAGATCCTCGGTGGTGTCCTCTGCACCCAGCCACGTCCGGCGAGTCGCCATGCGCGAGCGGACGTCTATGGAGATGTGCCGGCGGAGGTCCCGGCGGAGGTCGAGCTCGTCATGGGGCCGTCGGTGTCGAAGCCGCCGCACTCCAGCGCCTCGCTCTGGGCGATGTTGAGGACGAACGTCCCTTGCCGACCCGAGTAGCCCTCGATGACGATGAAGACGGTCTCTCCCTGCGTCGCCTCGTAAACGAGCCCCGACTCGACGCCGTCGCAGTCATCGTTGCAGTCGCCCTTGGACGCGCCGCACTCGGGCGAGACTACCGAGAGCACCGTGTCGATGCCCGAGCCAAACGTGTCGATGACGAACGGGCCACTCGAAGGCGGCGTCCAGGACACGACGTAGTCGTCCCCGCTATCGCCAAAGCCTCCGGTGGTGCCACTGCCCATTCCGGTCGTCCCTTCCGAAGGATCCGTCGTCCCTTCCCCGCCTCCGCTGTCATCGGGGCCGACGGTGCCAGCCGACGTGGAGCTGCCGATCCCGCCGTCGCAGTACCGAAGCGCGAAGTCGTCGCCTTGGCCATCATTCGTCCCGCTCGCGACCCCTTTCCCCACAGCATCTTCGATGTCCTCGTCCACGCAGTCCTCCGGCTCGCCCGTGCTCGAAGAGGCGTCGGTAGAATCAGAGGTGCTGCTGGTCATGTCCTCGCCGGTCGACGAAGACCCCGGTGAGACCGTCGTCGTTCCAGGCTGGGTCGTCGACGATGTCGCGGGGACCGTCGTCGACGACGTCGCCCCCGGGCCCGAGGTGGAGCTGTCGCCGGTGGTACCGCTCGTGTCATCGAGGTCGACGGCGGAGTCACACGCCGGAAGAAGGAGCAGGGTCGTGGCGCCGAGGGCCAGGAGAATCGAAGAGAAGGTTTGGAAAGCCATGATTTAATCCACCCGCGACCGCGGCGAGCATTGGCTGGAATGGCCACCAACGGCCCGACCCGTCACGAAGGGGTGCTTTTTTTCCTGGAAGGTACGAATCTCGCAGATGGGGCCCTCAGACGCGCTCCGCCCGTGATGGCTGCGATGACGGACCGCGCCCAGACTTTGATCAACCCGTTGTCCATCTTCACGGCATACGCGCGACCATCGAGTGAAGACGTGAACTGCTGCGCTAAGAAGATGCCGTCCGGGCGCGACCTCCGCGGCACGGCGGATGCAGGCATCTATTTGCACCGTGAGCTGCGGCCGCGAACGTCATCGTTGTAGATGTTTACAGCGTCAAGGATGGGGAGCTCGGCACACTGCCCCTCGACCATCGACAATACACCGACATTCGAGAGGCGGGGCCGAACGAAGTCTATGCGGTCGCCCCCGACAACGACGACTCGTACACATTCGGATCCGTTTGCGGCGAGCCGAGCTGCACGATTCAGCGCATCGACGTAGATGCCCGATCGGTCGTCGCAACGACGACATACAGCTCCTATCGGAACGAGGCGAGCCTCCGCCCCGACCGCTTCTCCGACGGGGTCTTCGTCATCGCCTCCGACCGTCCCGGGGACGCCGGCGATGGGTACGATGTGCACTACCTAGAGCAGTAGGATCGCCGTTCATTCCGTCGCTCTTCCCGTTCATTGCGGCCGCGCGTTCACGAGACTCGGCAAGCGACGGCACGTTCCAGCGAGCCCGCTCCTGGTCTGCGCTCCAGCGGCTGGACGATCAGCTGCGCGTGTCGATCCTGCGCAACGCGATCACCTGCTACGAAGCGGCCGGCGATGCCGAGGGGGTCGCGACCATGCAGGCCTTGCTGCCCGACACGACTTCACCGTAGCGGGTAACTCACCCCAGCCGGGGCTTCCCTGGCCCCCTCCCCTCTCGCGCGCCCCTCGAGGGTCGGGGCCGCGCCTCTTGAGCGGCAACGATCGTGCGCTACAGTCACACCATGGTTGGCTTTCGAAACTGGATGCATGGTTGTCTGTCCGTGTTGCTGCTCGCAGGCGGCTGTAGTGCCGAGGACGACGATGGCCCGTCCGTCGCCGACGGCACGACCAGCGTCGACGGCACGACCGCCTCGAGCAACGCGTGCGAGGAGGCCGGGGTGACCGCCAGCCAAGAGGCCTTCGAAATCGCTCGCGACGGCGCAGGCGGGCAGTACTGGTACACCACGCGGCGCCCGGTCTACGACGGCTTCACCCCAGCCTGCTTTTACCTCAACACCATGATCGTCGAGGGTGGCGTGGTCGTCGAGCGGCGGGTCGCGCTCGAGGAGGGAGCCGGCAACGGCGATCCCTCGGTTTGCACCACCGAAGACTTCGTGGAAGTGGGCGACGAGGTCGGCACCGCCGAGGGTCCGGGCATCGCACCGCCCGCGCTGCTCGAGACGCTCTACGAGGGCTGCTGCACCGAGGTCATCCAGGTCGAGCCCGCCGCGGACTACGACGTCACCTTCGAGGTCGACGAGGCGGGCATGATGTCGACCTGCTACTGGGTGCAGGTGGGCTGCGCCGACGGCTGCGACGGCGGGCCGATGGGCTACGGCTCGATCGACCTCGAGGCGGTCGGCTTCGGGCCAGCGCCCAGCTGAGTGATTCCGCGGAGCGCAGGTCTACTCGCCGTGCGCGAGGAATCGGGCGATGCGCTCGTCGATCTGATCGCGGACGCGACGGAACACGGCCAAGCGCTCCTCCACGCTGCCCTCCGCGGCGGCGGGATCCTCGAAGGGCCAGTGCAATCGCCTCGCCTCGCCGAGGAACACGGGGCAGACCTCTTCGGCGCACAGGGTGATCACGGTCGACACCCTCGCGGGATCGTCGACACCCTCGCGGGATCGATGTCTTGCACGTTCTTGGACTCGTGCCTGCGGAGATCGATGGCCAGCTCGGCCATGACCGCCACCGCGAGCGGATTGACCTCGGTGGGAGCCGAGCCCGCGCTCATCACCAACGAGCCTCCGGGAGGCGCTTGCGCGCGAGCCCTTCGGCCATCTGACTGCGCGACGAATTGGCCACGCACAGGAACGACACGCCGCGCTCTTCATCCATCGGCATCCACCCTTCCCAGGACATCCCCCTCGCGCACGAACTGATAGGCCCAGGCCCTTGCTCGGCACCCGCGGGGACGTATCGATCGAGGGGGACCTCGTGATCCCCAGAGATCACGAGGGGCCGCTGGTCGTTCATGGCGACCTGCGCGTGAGCGGCGGGGTGGTGGCCTACCGAGGCCTGCTGGTCACCGGCTCGGTCTTCGCCGATTCGCTCCTGACCGACTACGACGACAAAGTCGGGATCCTCGGCGACGTCCACGCGCGCGCCGTGGCGACCGACGGCGCGCTGTATGTCGGCGGCGAGGTCTGGGCGTCCGAGCTCGTCTGGACCGTCGGTGACGGCTGGCCCATGTCGGCCAGCGGCTGCGCGACCCGGATCTACATCAATCAGAACGACCACCCCGACCAGCTCAGAGCCCTCGTCGCCGAGCACACCTTCCAGATCCCCGACGAGGACGACTTCGACAGCCTGCGAGCCTTGTTCGTCGATCAGGCCTTCGACGATGACGGCGAGCTCGTCCACTGGCACATACTCGAGCGCCTGCGCGAAGGTCGAGCCGTATTCCGGACGTCGTAGCGGTTCCGCGCGCGTCCCCCCCCGGACTCGACGTCATTGAATTCTCAATCCTAACCGCGGAGCTCGGCGGCAATCTCCTGCGGGGGTACGTGCCTGTGCGGCTCGTCGGGGGTATCAATGCCGATGGAACCTGGGACGTGGGCGGCTATGGCACCAAGTTCGGGGGTCGGCTGGAGTCCACGACTCGGCTCCAAGGAACTCACCAAGACGGGCAGCCTCTGGATGCCACTGTCGAGGTGCATGTCGTTGGCGTCGTCGGCGAGACCGATGTCGACTGTCGCATGAGCAGCCAGCTGGTGTCGCTCGCAGCCCCGGCGTGACGTTCTGCCCCCGCGGCGTGATCGTCTGGGCTTCGGGCGACACCACCGTTGCGTGAACCTTCGAGACGTCATCGGGGCCGTCGCGCTCGCCTACCTCCCGCTTGCCGTCGGATGCTCGTGTCCCGAAGGGGAAGAGGAGCAAACCCGACCCCTCCAGAACTACGAGGCCTTGGAGCTCTTGAACGCCGTCGCACTGAGCGCGTCCGGGGTGTCATCGCTGTGCCTCGACGTCTGCTCGCTTGGAGTCGTCGAGGGGCCGCCGGGGGACGTTCTCTCCTGCCTCTTCGATCTGGAAACCGAAGAACTTGAGTGTGACTTCGACGGAGAGTTTGGCCAGGAGAGCAGACGCATCCCGGTCGAGAGCGTCTCGGCCGAGGACCTTCGGTGGCCCGGTGCGTTGGAAGATCAGCTGACGGAGGTGGACTCCGCAAATCCGGAATGCATGGTCGAGCTCGGAGAGGGATTCGTCGATCTGGAGCGCGTCTGCTTGGGACCGATCGATTGCAGCGGCGCAGGGAGGGTCGCGCGCTCGCAGCTTGAGCTTGGGTTGGCAATGACCCTGCGTGGCTCCCCTCGCTCGCGCTGGTGGGCCCAGATGACGGCACTGGAGTTCGCGGCGGTCACAGCGTTTGTGGAGCTCGCCGCGGATCTCGAGCGACTGGGTGCACCTGCCGATCTCGTGCGTCGGGCGATCGATGCGGCGCAGGACGAACGTGCTCACACGAGGATGTGCGCGGCGATGGCTGGGGTGCCTGCCCCCTGCGGTGCGGCCGCGGATCATCGACCGCACCGCGTGGCGTCCCTTCTGGAGTTCGCGCGGGTCAACGCAGCCCAGGGGTGCATTCGGGAGTCGTTCGCGGCCCTGGAAGCGCTCGTGCAATCTCGTCACGCCCGAGATCCGAGGGCGCGCGCGGTCCTGAAGCGGATCGCAGATGACGAGGTCAGGCACGGCCAGCTTTCGTGGGACATCGACGCCTGGGCTGCGCAGCGGCTCTCCAATCGGGGACAGCGGATGGTTCAGCGCAGTCGACGGGCGGCGATGCGGCGAACTTGGACAGCGTTGTCTCGCTCGCCGACCTGTAGTTCACGCTCCGACCTTGCGCCTGGTCTACCCAACCCATCCGATCGCCAGGCGCTGTTTCGCGGGTTCATCGGTGGGCTCGCGCGCTCACGCACTCAACTCTGAGTGGTAACGCTCGGACACGGTGGGTTGGGAGACGGCGCGGCGGTTCTGGCGTTTAACTAGTTAAACGCTGCCGCGCTGAAGGCAGGCGGTGGGGCACGCTCAGGCCCCCGGGCGAGCGTGCTGTTTCGGCGCCCCGGCCCGTCGGCGGACACGCGTTCTACTGGGCCGCTCGCGCGGCGCTGACGATCTCCTGGATCGGGACGCGCTCCTTGTAGTCGTCCTCGAACGACCGCCACGCGACGTGACCATCGCTGCCGAGTACGAAGACGGCCGGCCATGCGATGTCGTTGCCCTGGTCGAAGAGGCCGAATGCTTTGGTGAGCGTGCGGTCGGCGTCGGAGACGAGGGGGAACGTCAGCGACAGCTTCTCGACCAGGCCCTGACTGTCCTCGAGGCCGTCGACGCTGATGGCGACCAACTCGACGCCGTCCTCTTCGAGCTCGGAGAGGCTCTCTTGCAGCTGACCCAGCTGCGTTCGGCAGTAGGGTCACCAAAAGCCGCGGTAGAAGGCGACGATCGTCGGGGTGTCGCTGCGCGACCACGGGCCTGCGGTGGAGACGAGTTCGCGCATGGGCGGCGTGGCGGCCCCCTCGGCCAACACCGTCATCCCCTCGGGCACGGAGTTGCGGCGCGCTTCGGGCGGGAAGGCCGGAGGGGCCTTGGCGGTCGATGGAGCCGTCGCAGCCTGAGCGGGCTCCGCGGCCTGGGCGGGTTTCGCCGCGGCGGGCGTGTCTGCGTCCGCCGGCGCGTCGGTCTTCGCTCGGTCGCACCCAAGAAGCGCAATCACTGGAATGAGGGGGAGCAACCGGTGCTTCACGGGCCCAGTACGAAACCAGGGGCGGATCGTTACGGGATGTCGATCGAGGGCCTGGCGGCATCGGTGCCCTCGGGTTCAGCCTCGGGGTCGGTGTCGCTGTCGGTGTCCGCGGCGTCTCCACCGGACTCGCCCGCTGAGTCGTCCGACGCGGAGTCCCGCTGCGTGACGTCCACGCCGTCGGGGGCCGATGCAACCGGGGCCGCGGGGACGCTCGGCACGAGGGCCACGAAGCACCAGGCGAGGGCGGCTAGAGTTAGACGGGACTAGCTTGACAGGACGCTATCGGCAGGAAAATCCTCATTTCGACGGTCGCCGCGAGAGTGCGGCACGTTGCGGCACGTTGCGTCGCGTGCGTCCGCGACCATGGGGCCCCAGTCCCGCCCGCTCGGCGTGGGCGTGGACCTCGAGCACCCGACAGGCCTCAGCCGAGCGCCGCGTCGAGACTGCGCGAGCCCTCGCGGGACAAGGGCTTCTGCAGGAAAGAGGTTACGCTGAGGTTGCCCGTCGTAACCTCCTGGAGGCAGTAGGTTCCCGGCTGCGCGAGCTGTCTGTAGATCGTGACGCCCTCCTCGGCCCCCGCGAGCTGAGAGGACATGCCGCCGTCGCTCCCGAACACCAGTCGTCCCAGCGCCTGATCGGTCTCGACCACGAACAACACCTCGCCTCGCGATCCACCGCCCATTGCTGCGCACCCGGCCGAAAGCAGCCCGGCGGTGCACACCATCCTGGTCATCCACTGCATGGGGAGACTCGTACCAGACGCGACCAAGCCGCAGCGGAAGTCCCGACTGCGGCTTCGCAGGTCTTGGCCGAAGCCAGAGGTCCGCTGACCTGAACGCCGATGGCGCGACGCGCCGCGAGCGAGAGAGCCGAGATCGTGGGCGGGCGTCCGCTTTACTCGGGGGCTGGTCATCGCCGCCGAGTTGCGAGATCGTGGGCCTACTGTGGTCGCGAAGGGCGAAGAGGCGCTCCAGCAGCTGGACGATCAGCTCGTCGAGACGATGGCGGCGATCCGCGGGGCTCGGCGAAGCTCGAGGTTGGCGGGGAGCATCGCCGGCCGCGACGTGCTCGGCGTGGCCCTGGCGGTCGCCCTTGTTTGCGCGGTGCTCTCGTCGCTGCTCAACGTCCACCCGATCCCGGTCGGCCTCGGGGTCTTCGCGCTCGGGCTCATCGGCTGGGTTGTGACGATCGTGGGCTTTAGCCACCGCTTCGAGCCGAGCGCCGACGCCGGTGCCGCGCTCTATCTCGCGTACTCAAAGGTCGAGCGGACGCTCGCCGAGGTCAACCGCAGGTTGGCTTCGCGCGAGCGTCTCGGCTGGGGATCGGCGACGCCGAGCGAGTGGTCCTACGAGCATCAGCTCAGCTCGCTCGCGGCGCTCCGGGACGTCCTCGCGCGGCGACGTCGAGCGCTCTGGGCGTGAGCGCAGCGGCGACGCCCGCGGAGATGCTGGTGCGCGCACGGGAGCGGTGGCCGCGGCTTGCCCCGTCCCCGGGGAGCGGCGACAACGGCGACATTTTCCCAGCCATCCTCGTCGAGATCGATGACCTCGAATGTGTGAGCGTTTAGGCGAAATGAACAGACTCCAGATCCGCGTTCGCTCATCGCCGAGCCGCACTGCGCGACTGCGCGACTGTCGAGCGCGCGGATCAGCTCAGCTTTGCCGCTCCCCCTCACAAGGAGAAACTGCGCCACCCGAGCTTCCGCCGCAACTCTCGGGATCGAGACTCACGCCTTCAGCCCTCGACCGTCACGCAGCCGACGACCGCTTGGGAGTTGACGGGTAGGCCGTCATCAATGCCGCCGATCTGAACATCGTAGCGTCCTGGGCGGACCCAATCGCCAGCCCGGATCGCCGAACCTGCGTCCACCCAGATCCTGTTCGTCGCCTCGTGCGGGACCCCATTCACGATGAGCTGGAAGTCGATTTCACGAGACTCCTCGACCAGTCGGATGCGCATGCCGTCGACCACGTCGATCGGTTCGCCTCGGAGGGTGTAGCGACCCGCCGGCACGATTCCGTGGGCCACAACCGAAGGCTCATTTGGATAGAATCCGATCTTGGAGAGTTCCCCCACGCGAGGCATCTCGAACCCGAAGTCGGGCCGCGGGGCGAGTTCGGCGTAATCCACTTCAATCCGAGCGAGGTCTGGCGTGGGCAGCTCCACGTCCATCGACCCCTCCACCGTCAGCGCTTGATGGGTTTGTAGAGACACATATGGTGACTCTCCGGGGAAATCGGGCCAGCAGTATTTCGTCAGGTGAGAGATCCGGTAGTCGTTGGGAAGAAGCGGAAGTGGCTCCATGAGCGGCAGGTCCTCGTCCCAGGTAGCACCGTTGTCAACGGACCAAATGATCACACGCGGACCTGCATCATAGGGCACGTCGATGGCCGGCCGATCCGGCGCAACCATGAGCAGACCGTCTACAACCACTTCCCGACCAAGGAGGACCTGGTGTTCTGGCGGCGAGGCACCTTCGAGGCCCAGCTCCTCGCGGCGATTCGAGATCGTCCTCGGGGCGATGGGGCCCTGGCGGCGTTCGGCCGATTCATCGCGCAGCCACGCGGTGGGGCTCCCGAGCCCGACGACGCGTCACGGCGCGAAGTGATGGGCGGCCTGGAGCTCGCGAGCACCATCATGGACAGCCCGGCGCTGCGGGCCAGGGAACGCGCGATCGTTGCGGGCTACACCGCGCCCCTGGCCGCGCTCCTGGCCGAGGACACGGGCGCGTCGGCGGACGACATCGAGCCCTGGGTCGTGGCCACCGCGATGCTCGGGGTGACGCAGGCCCTCATCGAGCACGCCCGGCGACGGGTGCTCGCGGGTGCGCGCCCTCCTGTCCTGACCCGCGAGCTCCGGGCCCGCGCGAGACGTGCGGTGGCCCTGCTCGAGCAGGGCTTGGGCGGCTACGCCGTGAAGTCGGAGGCGGTTAATTAAGCGAAATGAAGCGGGAAAAAGCCGGGATTGAGGAGTACGGAGGGCGGCAAGAGATGGCGGCAGGGCGCAGTAGAGCTGCAGGCGGCCCCGCTCCGCCCGTGACCGCATCGTCGCCGCCGCCCGCCGCACGTTCTACGAGCGCGGGTTCGAGGACACCTCGTTCGCCGAGCATAAGCGGTAGCCTAATCTCAAATGTTGGAAGAGCTGCAGCAGATCGCTCGCATGGGGTCGGTCTATTCGCTGGCGTGCTTGGCGGGCGCCTGCGGGCCGGATTCGGTCACGATGCAGGGTTCGGACGGCGGTTCGGGTGTCACTTCGACTCCGGCTACGGAGTCCGCGGATTCGTCATCCGAGGACGTATCCGCCGAGGATCCGTGTGCGGGCGGAACGGTGGCGAGCGAAGCGTACTGCCTGTTCCCGATCCCAGATTTGTTCTCCCACACGGCAGGGATCGCAGTGGACTCCAATGCGGACGGCCGAGACGAACTCATCCTTGGGGTCGATGCGTTCCAGCGCGAGGCCGACGGCACGTACCGCGAAGAGTACGCTGCGTGCGAGGGAGCTGAGGGATGCTACGGCTGGTACGATGTCGACACTGGCGGGGTGCAGTTCCGGCAGGCGATCGCGGCTGGGACCCCCGTTCGAGGAACGCCGCTGTTGAACGACTACGACGAGGATGGCGTCGACGATGTCCTGTTCGTGAGCGTCCTGGGCCAGTCTTTCGAGGTCATTACCATGGGCCAGGGCCAACTTCCCCCGAAGCAGTCCGTCCGCATCGAGGGCATCGAAGGGCTCGGCGACACCGTCCCGGTGGACGTCGATGGGGACGGGCGACTGGAGTTCGTGGTGTCGGAAACGGAGACGAGTTCCGTGCACCTGAGGCGGCGGGAGGGCGAGGCGTTCGTCAGGGTCGAGGGCTCGGAGCAGCCGATGCCCGGTTGCGGGGACGTCGGAGAGTGGGCAACGGGCGACTTCAACAGGGACGGGAGTGACGATGCTGTCCTGCTCGGTGTGTTTCAGGTCTGCGACCACTATCCGCTGGAGTACGATCCGGAGTTTCACGCGGCAGCCGTGGTGTTGGGAGACAAAGAGGCCGGAACGCTGCGGGCCGGGCCCGAGCCCCTTCTTCCAACCGGCGCCGTCGCCCAGCGACTGGCAGCGGCGGACGTCGATTACGACGGGAACCTCGACGTGGTGTTTTTCTACTCCACCGAACGCTTCGGGGTCGCACGCAGCAGGGGCGATGGGAGCTTCGAGGACGTCGTCGTGATCGACACGAGCGACGGAAAACGACCCACCAACGCGCCGGCCAGCTCAGGCTCGATTATCGACATCGACCGCGACGGTGCCGCGGAGTTCCTCGTCGCGGATCAATCAGGAGGCATAGCTCTGATGTCAGACCCGCTAGGAAGCTGGACATTGGCTGCGTTTGACCTCCAGGGAGTCGAAGGCGCGGGGGTTGCGGCACACGGAGACTTCAATGCCGATGGTGTGACGGACTTTGTGATGCGGACCCCTACGCCGGAGGGCGAGCTGGGGCACCGCGCAGGGGTGGTGCTTTCTCGCCCTTAGGCGGGAGCTGGGGACGCCGTGCTGGGAGTGGGAGACGGAAGATGAAACGAGCAACTCTATTTGGCGTGGCCATGAGCATCATGTCGTCCGGTTGCGGGGACGATGCCGGCGTCACTGTCGACACGGACAGCGGCTCGACCACCGGCAGTACATCGATGATGTCCACCACCGGGGTCGGCGACGAGTCGGGTTCCGGCAGCGCCACCGACGGGAGCAGCACGGGAGATCCGGCGCCCGAGTCGTGCGAGTTGCGGTTAAGGGCAACTCTATCTATTGGCTCCCGACGCGTTCACCGTGGCGTGTGTCTGTCACTTCACGTCAATTCACCGCCGCCGGAAGCGAATGGACGTCGAGACACGACGTTTCAATGGACGACTCGATGCTGTGGAGCGGACTTCCCGGTCCAACGTTGCGGTTGTCGACCGCCTTCGTTGGTGCTCAAGCCGTGGTCGGTCGCCTGCTGAGAAGCCCGAATCTCGACATGTTGTAGACCAGGTTTCGCATTCCGATGACGAGGTCGGCTCGGGCCTTCCCTATGACCCGCACCATCGCTCCTCCTGCTCGTTGCGCCTGCCATCCGAATACGTGTTCCACACGAGCCCGCGTACGGGACCGTTCCCGGTTCCGTTGCCTCTGCTCCTCACTCAGCGGGGTCGACCGCGTGCCTCGCTCGTTGAAGTGGCCACAGAGCCCCCGCTCCGCCATGAGCCGGTCGACATCCTTGCTCTTGTACGCCGCGTCTCCCCACCAGTCCTTCGCTGTGTTTTCCACATCCAAAAGGTTCTCGAGCTCCTTGACGTCGCCTCGGTTCGCTGGCGTCACCGTGTGCTTCCGAATCAGCTTGTGCTCATTGTCGATGACCACATGGTTCTTGTAGCCAAAGTACGACTTGCCCCGCTTCATCGTCCATCGCGCATCCGTGTCCTTCTGTCGTCGCTTGTGCTTGTTCTCCTCTCCCTTGAACGACTCCGGCGTCTCACCTTTCTTCAGCTGCTCGTTCTCCGCGCGGCTGTTGAGGCTGCGAGGCACCCGGATGATGCACGCGTCCACGATGTTGCCCTTCGACGCCCGATAGCCTTCTGCGTTCAAGTGCTGCTCGAATCGCACGAACACCTCGTCAAACAGGTTCTTCTCCTTCAGACGCTCTCGAAACGCCCAGATCGTCTTCGCGTCCGGCACTGCCTCCCCCAGCCCAAGCCCCAAGAACGACATGAACGAAAGCCGATCTCGAATCTGATACTCGGTTTGGTCATCCGAAAGATTGTAGAGCGCCTGAATCACCAGCACCTTCAACATCAGCACCGGATCCTTCGGCTTGCGCCCCGCAGCAGACTTGCGCCCGGGGTTCTCCCAGATCCGTCCAACTTGTGCGCGGAACATCTCGAAGTCGACGACTTCGGCGAGTCGAGCCAGCGGGTCCCCCTGCTTCTCGAGCTGCTCGAGTCGATCCGAAAGGTCGGAGAAGCCCACTTGCCACGTCATCTCCTGTTCCTACGGCCACTTCGTCCTCACGTCGATCGCGAACGTGCAACCATCCCCTCAGCAGCATTTCGACCCAGCACTGCGAACCGGTTTCCCTAGCGACGAACGACAGCGTGGTCCACGCGCTCCCTCGGAGATCCCGCCGGATAAATAGAGGTGCCCTTAAGCGAAATGAAGTGGGAAAAAGCCGAGATGGAGGAGTACGGCGGGGGGCATGAGATGGCGCAGGGGAGCAGCAGCGGGGTGTAGAGCGAAGCTGAGCCAGCGAGTGCCAAACCATTCAACGAGAAAACGCGCGGTCACAGGGGACCGCAGACGCACGGAGTGCACTCGCAGGCAGATCATCGAGTGGACCGGCTTCGCGATCGCCACGTGGGCCCTGCCCGGCGTTGCGTTCGCGCTGTACACCGCCGCCAACGTCGGTCCGCGGGCGCTGGCGAACCATCGCTGGTACCGCGAACGCTTCGAGAACTACCCGGCGGAACGCAAGGCGCTGATCCCCTTCGTGCTGTGAGTCCGGGAACGTTTTGCGCAACCCGGGCAAGCCGGTTGCGCGGGTCGGGCAACCGCGTCTCCCGGCCCGTGGCCGAACGTCCCGGACTCCGGCCAAGCGCGGGATGGCACGAGGCTTGCTTTGCATGAGTCCGCAAGACCGAGGGTGTCTCGTCGACCGCGAACCCCCATGACTCAGCGGACTCTGCTCGCCATCCGGCGCGTCGGTGCAATCCGAGCGGTCGACGAGCACCCTCGGACCTGCACCTCACGCTCAGGCGAACATGACCATGTTGAGCGCGACGAACCCGAGAATGACCAGCGACTCGATCAACGCGAGTCCGAGGATCATCGGGGTGAACACCTTGTCCGCGGCCGCCGGGTTGCGGCAGATCCCGCCGTAGGCCGCCGCGGCCGCTTTCCCCTGCGCAAGGGTCCCGCCGAGGATGGCCAGGCCCAGAGCGAGCAACGCTGCCATCACGACTGAAGGATCGGGCCCGGCCTCCGCGGCTGCGCGTGCTGTCGCGGGAGCGAGGGTTGCGGTGATTCCGAGGAGAAGGGCTGTTGTGCCTCCGTGTCTCATGGCACCCAGGACGTACCGTGCCTCGAGCCCTCGGCAACCCGACACGCAAGCTCTGCGCGGTTCGGGCCAGGCTGAATCTCGACCGTCAAGGGTCGGGCTGGGCTGGAGCGTCGAGACGACCGAGGCGACGTCGGACGAATGACTCTGCGCCGTTGAGGCCGGCCCGCGCGTACGCGTCGGCCAACGCCTGGTATCGCTGCGTCGGGTCGAAGCCAACGAGCATGTGCAGCTTTCGCAGGCACGCGTTTAAGCGAAATGAAGTGGGAAAAAGCCGAGATGGAGGAGTACGGCGGGGGGCATGAGATGGCGCAGGGGAGCAGCAGCGGGGTGTAGAGCGAAGCTGAGCCAGCGAGTGCCAAACCATTCAACGAGAAAACGCGCGGTCACAGGGGACCGCAGACGCACGGAGTGCACTCGCAGGCACGCCGAGACGAGCGCGGTGCGAAACGAAGCGCTGGTGGAGCGAGACTCAGTGGACTGCGGGCGATGGCGAGAACAGCAGCAGTTGTCCGACAGGAGGGGCTCGCGGCGGCGGCCGAGCACCGCGGAGCTCGGCGGCAATTTCCTGCGGTGTGGTGACGGCCCGGATGACGCGCATGGGCCCGCAGCAGCGGGAGCAGACGGAGATGTCGACGCGGAAGACGCGGGCGAGGAGCGTCATCCAGGCCACGCGAGAAGGGGCAGCATCGCGGAGCTGAGCGTGCAGCAAGGTGGTGATGGCGGGGAACTCGAGTTGGCCGCGAGGGATGAAGAGGGAGAGCTGCTTGGGCGCGGGTTCGGGCTCGTCGGCACGAGGCACGATGACGGAGCGCAGCCTGTGGTGGGCCGAGAGCACGCCGTAGTACAGGACGGTGTGGCCCGCGGCGGCGGGACGAGTGCACACAGCCGGGCGAGAAAGGTGTCGGGGGTTATCTGGGCGAGGTGGCCCCGAAGCGATTGGGCGTCTTGAAGTGCACCCGAACCTGCCCGTCGGCGGTGCGCTGTACGGCATCGAGGGCGAAGGCCGGTCTCAGGAGATAGCGACACACCCGCTCCAGACGCTTGCGGTCGCGGCCGTCGACGGTGACGGCGGCATGCAGCTGCATGCCGAAGCCACGGACGAGCATCGGCGAAGCCGGTCGCGGCTCGCAGGGCGAGGGTCCGACAGCACGCAGCGGAAGGCCGAGCTGGACGCAGGCAACGAGCGCTTCGTCCACAGGCTCGCCATCATCGCCCCCGACCTCGAGGTGCTCGGCCAAGTCGGCGTGCAGCCGCTGCAGCGTTCGCAACAGGTCCTGCTCGCCGAGGCTCTCCACAGGCATGAACCCGACCGCACCGCCCGCCACCGCCGGCGCCTCGAAGCAGCCATCGGTGACCAGCGCGTGCAGATGCACGAACAAGCCCAGGTCACTGCGAAAGCGCTGCACCACGATGAGCACTCCAGGGTGCAGGTCGCTGCTGCTGCTGCGCAAGCCATGCTCCCGCTTGCTCTGCCGCCGCAGCGTCTGCATCACCCGCTTGGCAAAGCACTGACACACCCGCCCGAGCAGCGGCCGGTCGTAGCCCAGCCGGACCGCCATCGGGCCCTCGAAGCTCAGCACCCACTTGCCGCCACGGAACCTCAGGCAGGCGGTGCTCGACCAAGAGCGCCGCGGTCTCGGCCATGTGCCGGCCCATGCACGAGGGGCAGATGCCGCGGCTCTTGCAGGCGAAAGGGACGCGCAGGCTGTCGCCGCAGCGGGAGCACTGCGCCACCAAGAAGCCGTGCTCGAAGTCTCCGCAGGTGATGAACGCTTCGAGCTCGTCCCGCACGAACCCCGGCAGCGAGCCGGCGCGCTCCTCGAGCCGCTCGCGGAACGCAGGCCAGTGCTCGCGCACCAGGGCGAGGGCGTCGCTGTCCTGGGTGGTCCGCGGAACGTAGCGCGCCTGGGCGTGACAGCTGGCCACTGCACGGCGCTGCCGATGCGCGTGCCGGGCCGCTCACGACGCGCCGTGTTCTCCCGCCGTTGCGCGGCTCATGGGTCGCCAGGTGTCCCGCGGGCGGGCCACCGGACGACATCAGTGGCCACAGCTCGGCAGCTCGGCAGCTCGGCAGCTCGGCAGCTCGGCAGCTCGGCAAGGGCGGCGGTAGGGAACGGGTTCCGGCGCCGGGAATACCCAGCCCCCCTGGTGGCGCGTCACAACGTCGTCTGGCGGCCCTCGCCGTTCCCCTGCACGCTCGTTGCGGCGATGAAGCCGTCGGGCACCACGTAGAGCGCCCACGACTGTTCGAACCCCTCCCCCGCCCAGGCGTCGATCGTGGTCGGACAACAGGCCTGGCCGTCCTCGTTCGGCAATGGGGCGATGCTCAACGATGCTGAACGATGCTCATCCCGGCCTCGGTCGACTTCGAGTCATGGCGGGGTGCGAGGTCTTTGTCGTACTCCCACCGTCGTGTGTGCTTCTGCGATCGTGGCGAAACGGCGGGCGAACTTTCGCGGGATCTGTCAGCGGCGTCTTGGCGCTCCCCGCCGCGCCGAGCGGCTCGGCGGACGGGAATCGGAGTGATTGGCGACTCCCCACAGGTGCGCAAGTACCTTGGCGACCTGCTGTTGGAGGAGGAGCGTTTCTCCGAGGTCCCCGACAGCGCGGACCCAACGAGCGTGCTCGGTGACGAGCACGACCGGGCCTATTTATTGGTGGCTCGTGCATTTGCTTTCTACTGGATCCCGGCGACCGGCTCAGCGGGATGGGGCGCTCACGGCGAGCGCACAGCAGCCCGCCGGCATTGACGAACTCACGCGCGAACTTCTCGCTTCACCGCACCAGCCGCACGCGCTCGGTGAACTGGCCATCGTCGTAGTGGCTCAACCGTGGGTTGTCGCCGTCGTCGCGGGGCTCCCAACACGGGTCGCTTTGACCATCGAGCTTCGCGATCGCGATTGATGTGGGCGAAGCGCCTTGGTCCCGCGCGGTCTGGCTCGGCGGGTCCACGCCCGGGAGGCTAGCAGCCCGTGGTGAAAGCCACCGTGCAGCGGCGTAGGCCGGTTCCATTCGAGGCGAGCGATTCGTCAATGAAGGACCGGAAGAACTCGCGGATCCGGGTCCCATCTGGCGACACGGGCCTGCCACAGCGCGAACAGGGCCATGAGAAGGGCGGCCAGGAGGCCACGCCTCCCCTGCAGCGACCGCGGGGTACCGACTCCGAAGAGGGTGCGCATCAGGAGGGAGAGGTTGAGGCCAGCGGCGTGGATGAGGAGTCGCTTGAGGATGTTGTTGTGACGTCTGAGGTGCGTCCTTCGCATCCCGCCGGTCTCGAGCATGTGTGCGAAGGGCCGTTCGAGGAGTTCGCCGCGTCTTCGCATGAGGTGCTTGGACCGTCGGCACTTCATCCTTCTTCGATTCGCGTAGACGACTCGCTTGTCTTCGGCCTTGCCCTCCCAGCGACGTCGGCCTCGTCGTGGCTCTGCAATGTATGCCCGAATGTCGGCTTCATCGAGGCCCGTCAGCACCGCGTTGGAGTGGTACCCCTTGTCGAGCACCGTCTCGCGAATCCGTTCGCTGATTCCTTTCTTCGCGTCTTCGTCGAGTTCCTCCTTGGCCTCGCGGATGCTCTCCTCGGCCTCCGACAGGGTCTTCTCGACGGTCGCAGTGTCGGCCTTGGTGCCTCCGTGCAGCGTCACGCCCAGCACCGCGCCCGTTTCCATGTCGACCGCGTGTTCCTGCTTGTGGGCGAGATGGGTGCGACCATCCTTCATCTTCGAGATGTCCGCGTCCGGGTCGTGGGGATGGACCCAGTCCTTGTTGGACCCCTTCTTCTTCCGCTTTCGGTCGACCTTCGCGATGTCTTCGCGCGTCGGCGTCTCGATGCCGGACTGCTTCGCGAGGTCCTCGAGGTAGTCCGCGTAGGATTGGCCGTCGTCTCGGCGAACGATTGAACGCATCGCCGCGCTTGCCTCGAGCGTCGTCGAGTCGACACCGACAGTCTTGCCCTTCACGAGCCCTTGCTTCGCGAGAACGCCGAGCACCCAGCTGAACACGCGGTGGTGCGTCTCCAGGTCGAGGAGCCTACGCGTCCGCGAGATCGTCGAGTGGTCGGGTGGGTTCTTGCTCAGCGGCAGCCCCAGGAAGTTCCGAAGGCTCATCGAGTCTGCAGCCCTCCACGCGATGCCCCGCTCGCTGTCGATGCCCTCGAAGAAGCCGATCAGCAAGCATCGGAAGTAGACACCAGGAGCGAGACTGGGACGACCCTTGTCCGCGTAGAAAGGCTCGCAGAGCCCCTCGACGAACTTGTCGAAGTCGTTGTGCCGCAGCACCTTCTCGACGGCTTCGTAGAACGGATGGCCTCCGGCCTTCCTCAAGTTCGAGTGGGTCGCGAACAGCTCTTCCTGCTCGTCGTCTCGGTGCCCCATGACCATGGCTCGATCCTATCGGCCATCGCAGCGAGTGGCGATCCCTCCGACGCAGCGTGGTCGACGCCGCGCGTGGTCGCCGCGCCACTCCCCGGCTTTCACCACAGGCTGCTAGAGTCGCCTGGCACGCTCGCCGCGAACACGGCAAGGAGGTCCACGGGAAACGTCTCGTCGAACGCAGACCCGACCGCGTCGATGACCTCGACCGACAATGGGTACGGAAGCCGCCGGGATCTGCACGCGCTGTGTCTCGTGCCAACGGTCGACGGCAAGCAACGACCCAACGCGTCGCGCACGTCGTCCGAGGCGAGGATCGGACTGAAGATGTCGCGTGGCGCCCCCCACTACAGGCTCAGCCGGTCATCGGGTACTACTTTGTGATTCGGATGGCGTTGTGGTCGTTTGGACCAGTCTGGAAGGGCGTGGGCACGCTGCTCGTGCTGCCCATGCCGCACCGGCACGACCGATTGTCTTCCTGAGCGAAAGCCCGCGAGTGCTCACAGCCACTTGCGTCGGCGAAAGTACAACAGCATCCCGACGGCGACGACGATCATCACACCCCACAAGATGAAGTAGCTGTAGCGATAGCTGGGTTGGGGTTGATACTTGAAGGCCGTGCCGTAGGTCCCGACCATGAACGTGAGCGGGATGAAGAACTCCGCGAAGATCGTCAGCACCCCTATGATTTCGTTCAGTGTCCCGACCGCAGGTTCGAGTTGGCCCCGGGCGAGATGCACCCGAGCGCGGGCGTCGGCGCGAGCTGCTTCGGCCCGCGTGACATCGGTCTTGGGATCCAGCAGGGTGTCCACCGTGGCTCCGCCGCGCCCTCTAGCCGGGACGTCGAAGTCAGCGCAGTCTAGCCGCCTCTTGAGTCGCGGACTGGTGGTCTTTGCTGCCGCACTTCGGACTTGCGACGCGAGGTTTGCATCCGCACTTTTTCACCGGCCCCGCGCGTACAGTATGGCCCCGACAGGGATGGAGATTCCCGCGAGTGTGAGGGCGGTGGCGTTGATACCCAGCCACGTCAGGTTTCGACCTCGCCGAAACGCCAGCGCGGTGAAGCCCACAAGCGCCGTTGCCCCGCCGGCGATCATCATGCCAAAGCCAGCCTTTCGGAGCCTCGGACGACCAGGGCGAACCTGGAGCTGGACGTCGGTCGCATCGAGGGGAATCTCAAAGACCTTCGACGACGTCCACGGGTTTGCGTCGACGAAAAAGCGCCGACTCCCGGCATCGATGCCTTGCTCGCACGGCGCCCGGCAAACCTCATCGTAGCCAGTGCTGAATCGGTCTCGCGATCGACCCGAGTTGGATCGCAGCCGGAGTAGGGCGACCGGCGTGCCATCGCGGGTCAGAACGTCGAATCGTGGGGCGTCGGCGCTTCCCGTGACCGTCTCTCCCGCTTCGCTGTGACCGACTGCGATGACCAACGCGGGTGCATCCGCGCGTTGCAACTCGATCGAAGCCAACTCCGACCAGGGCAGGGTTTGTCGCCCGTCGTTGGAGACCACGGTCACGTAGTCTTCGGGGCTCAAGGCGGTCACCGTACCCACGAGCTCTGTGCCGTCCGTGAGGCGGACGGTGTCTTGTGGCTGAACCTCTTCGGTCTCGGTCGAGTCTGAGGCCCCGGCGGCGCCCAGCCGCGGTCGTGCGTCGTTGCCCGGTGGCGCAGGAGGAGCCATCGCCAGTGCGGCGACCACCAGCCATGCCGTGACGGTCATCATCGTGCCCCCGCAGAGGCCAGACCGCGCCGGGCCGTCCAAGCGTTCGCAAAGACGCCCTGCGGGTCGGCGGCACGGACCGCGGCCGTGAATGCACTCCAGCGATCACCGTAGGCTTGCGCAGGGTTGACGAGATCAAAGACCCACTCGTCGTTCTTACCCCAGTGCGGCCGAGCGCCATGCACCTGTACCAAGCGTTCGATCCATCGGCGGTAGGGGTCCATGGTCTGCGCGAGAGTCGCGGGCTCAACGCCCTGCGGAACATAGATGGGCATCTCAAAAAACACCGAATACTCATCCTCTTCGAATGCCGACGACGCGCTGGTGTGCGCAAGCCAAGCCTCGTCCTCCACTCTTGCGAACCGGATGAAAACCCCCACCAGCGGCAGGCAGACGTGCTCCTTTGCGAAGAATCTCTTCGCATCCTCAAAGACCTCGGCCGCGCGGTCGGGCGGAAGCGCGAACTCGAAGTCATGCTGCAGGATCTCCTCTTGGGTGCTCGTGAGCTCGCTGGACATCATGGCGTATCCAGCCCCGACCAACGCATGTGCGCTGCGCTTGGGGGCGTCGCTGGTGGGCGCCCAGAAGAACGGCGGGTCTCGCTCGAACTGCTGCAGTCGGGTTCGCTCCAACATCTTGCAGTTGAATCGCTCGTTGCACGTGCCGTAGTGCAGCGCTCGCTCGGCCGGTCCGCTCATCCACTGGCGAAAGTCGGGCTCGAGGAGGCGGTTGGTCGCGCCTCGCTGGCGCGGAAGTGTCGAGCGTTTTCCGCACATCTTCACGACGCGCTTCTGCCCTGGAAACCAGACCAGCTGACCATAGTCGCACTCTCGCACCATTTCGATCGGACCTTCTCCGCGCCCAAGCGCCGCGTCGGAGTGGTACGTCACCTGGACGTCCAGGCTGAAAGTCGGCTCGACCCGCAGCCGTAGTCGCGTCACGATCCCCGCCAATCCTGAAGGAGGCTGTGAGGGTCTTCCAGAGCGCAGGCGGGGTAGACTGGCGGCTGTACTCCTGCACTTCGCCCTGGGCATCGACAAGCTCGACCGATTGCAGACGGGACGAGATGACCGAGGGGTGCCGAGGCGAATCCCGATGCGATCCCGTGGCAATCGCGCCCGCGATCGACGGGTCTCGGGTGCCGAGCACCGCGTAGCCTAGCGAACGACCGCGCTCGTCGAGCCATCGTGTCAGGTCGCCGTAGCGGATCCCCGGCTCGGTGAGGACCGTCTCCACGCCCTCGAAGGTCTCGATCGAAATCGCGGCGTCGAGACGCTCGGTCGAGATGACGGTTCCGGTCGAGCACAACTGTGCGTTCGAGGAATGCCGCCGGCCGATGACCCGGACCTGCTGCCCTTGTGCCAGGGCCCTTCGCACGACTGCCGCAACTTCTTGCGTCGACTCCGGCAACTCAACTCGCGTGACCGAGGTACAGACCGTCTGTCCGTTGTAGGACTGCACCGCCGCGCCCGAGCAGTCCGACGGGCAGGAGCTCGCGGTCTCCGACGGACCACAGGTCTTGTCGCCGCAACCCACGGAACAGCCGATCCCCTCACAGCTCGCAACCCGTCGTTCGCTCGGCGCGATGCAGGCTGTCGAGAAAGCAGCCACAAGGCCGACGATGACGTTCACAACGCGCAACGCCCCACTTATAC
>CAWCWO010000029.1:0-230548 GCA_963799255.1 uncultured Pseudomonadota bacterium
AGCACCGTCTTGGGGTTGGTGATCGACGTGCCGTCGCCCAGGCGCCGCATGGACTTGCGGTGCAGCTCTACCCGCTCCGGGTTGTAGAGGTCGCCGTTGCGGATGTTCCCGCCCGGTTGGCCGCCATCGCTGTCGACCTCGGGAGGAATGTCCGCCCAGCGATAGCTCGGACCGCCCAGGTGATGGGCGGATGCCCGTCAGCTCCGGGCCAGTCCCGTGCGACGGTACGCAGACCGCTGGACACGGATGGCACTTCCGCGAAAGACCGCGCTCACCCTCGCCCTGCTGGCGATTGCCCTGATCGTCGCGGCGTGGCTCGCCCTGCTCAAGCCCCCCACGACGCCGGCACTCGATGCGTCAGGGGTGAGTGAGCGCCCCGAAGTGACGGCGCCCACGGGCACGATCGACACTGACGCGCGCCGAGTCGCTCGCGCGCGCTGGGACGATCGACGAGCCCGGATCCTCGCCGCCCATGGCCGTGGTGCACGCGGCGACGCCCAGGACTCGCAGGCGTCGTCGCGCACCTCGCCGCGAGGTTCCGTCGAGGGCGACCGCTCGCCCGACGCAGCCGAGAACGGTGGCGACGCGGTGTTCAACACGTTCATCGAGGAGACGACGACGCTCACGCAGGGGTGCGAAGAACTCATCGGAAAAAAGATCGCGTCGGTTCAGATCGAGGCGCATCTGATCGGCGCTCCCGAGATCGGGACGATCGTCGAGAGCGTCGCCGCCTCGGGACCGATGGAAGGCATCGACGCGCTGACCGAGTGCCTAACCGAAGGGATGTACACACTCCAGCTCGGCGATGCGGGAACGAACTTCCAGCGAGACGCCGTGTTGACGCTTGGTCTGCTCGACGAAGTCGCGGGAGAGGGCTGGCTCACGCCCGAGCGCGTCGCCGAGATCCGAAAGCAGATGATCGACGGCGGGCTCGACCCTGCGGAGGATCCGATGGTGGCCATCAGCGCCGAGGATCCTTCGTCGACGCCATGACGGCGAGACTCGAACAGCTGTCGATGCCGCCCCCGTCCTCGATCGGACGGAGCGAGGTTGATGACGCCCGCCCCGTCCGGTTTGCACCATGCTGTCTCCCGCTACGACGGGAGAAGCACCGTGATCCAGACGTTGATCGGGTAGCTTGGGAACGTGACCGTGTCTTCGAGTGTCTCGGGCATCGGCTCGTCGAAGCCGATAAAGACCGAGGTCAGATCGAAGTACGGGAGGACGTTCGGGTCGTAGTCCAGGCCGATCCGGCGCTGCTGCGGACCCATGCGCGTCACCCGGGCTGTCACGACACCCGAGGAGATTGCCGCCGAGCTCCGCGTTGCTCGACCGCCGCCTCGTGCCGCTCCTGTCGGACAACTCTGCTCTGCTCTGCTCTTCTCGGCCCAGCCCCCAGCCCCCAGAATCTCCTCTACCAGCGCCTCGCTTCGCACCGCGCTGGTCTCGGCGTGCCTGGATGGCGGACTCGGTGTGGCCGCGGTCCCCTGTGCCGGCCTGTTTTCCCCTGAAATGGCTCCGCTGTCACGGCTCAGCTTCGCTCGACACCGGGCTGCAGCTCCCCGGCGCACCCCCGCGCTCTCCCGCACTCTTCCATCCCGGATTTTTCCCACTTCATTTCGCTTAATTAAACGCTCGCAGCGGCACGCTACAGGCCTGAAGAAGTTCGGTGATCTTTCTCGGAACGATTGGGAACCACCGGCAACTACTCAGGCGATGAGAATCTATCCCCTAGTCCTATCGGTCGCGCTGGGTGCCACGTTCCTGTGCAGCAACACCGCACGCGCGGCGAACTGTGCGACGCTCGACTTTCCCGGAACGGAGGCTCAAGAGGTCATCATCGGGGAGTTTGCGACGGTGGCCCATCATCCGCTCTACGATGACGCACTCATCCCGTTCGGCGAAGTCGGGGTCTGCTGGCGCGATGCGAGCGGTGGCTGGACGCTCGAGCGACTCGCGAACTGTGACACGTCTACGGCCGCGGGCGACACGCTGCTTCTTCAGACCGGCCCTGGCGACGACACCGTCACCACCCTGCTCGAAGAGCACACCTACTCCGTCGGCGGCCCGGATTGGCTCCTCGCCGAGTACACGCATGGTGGCACGACTCGTGCGATGTACTGCGGCTCGGACGACTACGCGATCGCCCCGTGGAACCCCGACTTCGAGTTCGGCGTCACGGCGATCCTCGGCACTGGAACCGACCGCTTCTTCGGAACCCCTGGCGATGACACGGCGCACAGCAACCATGTGTCGACCTCCCTGCAGCCGATTCCTGCTCCGTGGGGCCCGCCGACCTGGGTGCAGCAAGCGCCCGGCGACAATGCCTCGGACGTCCTGTGCGGAGGCTATGGCGACGACGTGCTGCTCGGCGACGCGGATGACAGCATCTCGGCCGAAGAGGTCCTCGACGGAGGTTTTGGCGATGGTGACTTCTGCGACGGCGACCCGTGGCAATCGGTCATGCCGGACGGCAGCGACACCTTCGACGTCGCGCGACACGTGTCGTCTGGCGAGTACGGCTGCAACACGATCGAGCACGCGACGACTCCGGCCATCTACCCAGATACGTGGAGCATGGTTCACGAGTGCTGGGCGCTCGACAACCCGGTCGACTACTTCGACCTCGACTGAGTGCACGTCGCCGTGCCGGTTGCTGCACGCGTCCGAGAATTTCCGCTCCCCCTACGGACTCGGCGGCTTCACGTCGAACTGCAACCCGGAACGCGACAGGGTCCGCACCGCGCTCGTCTCGGCGTGCCTGGATGGCGGACTCGGTGCGGCCGCGGTCCCCTGCGGCGGCCTGTTTTCCCCTGAAATGGCCCCGGTGTTACGGCTCAGCTTCGCTCGACACCGGGCTGCAGCTCCCCGGCGCACCCCCATGCCGCTGCCCGGTTGATCGGGGGCGGGTGATGCCGCTGGCCTCCGGCGAGGTGGAACCGCCGCGGCGTCCTCGTCCGATCGTTTCCACTGCGCTACGCTTGGAAATCGAGGAGCCTATGTTTGTGGACAACCGAAGACTGGTTTGGATCAGCGGCGTCGTGGCCGCTTGCACGGCGGTGGTTGGGTGTGGGGATGACGGGATGGCCGGCGGTGCGGACGCGGCGGGGACGACGTCGACTGAGACGTCGGAGACCGGCAGTTCGAGTGGCGATATCGGTCCCGGGGCGAGCGGCGCGGGTGCGAGTGACACCGCGCCTTCACAGCCACAGAACATCCACTTCGTGGTCGCGCGCTTTGACGACGGGGCCGTGTCATGGAGCCTGGTGGGGCCACCGGATGAGAGGCCCACCCAGGCCGCTCTGGATCCGAACGGCGATGTCTTGTTGTCGCTTCGTCCCGATGAGCAGCTCCAAGACGCCCGCGTGGTGCGAGTCTCTGAGGGCGAGCTGACCGACGAGGTCGCGCTGCCGTCGAACACGTGGCTGACGAGCATCGCGGTCGATGCCGCGGGCACGAGCTACGTCGCGGGGCTGCCGCGGCTCGGGCTGGGCTCGCGCCTGCGGCAGCGCGGGAGGCCTGGACTGCAGCGCGGCGACGTGTGGCGACGCCATGGTCAACGCGACGGCAGGCGAGACCTGTGACGACAGCGGCGAATCACTCACGTGCGACGTGGACTGCACCGCGGTGGCGTGTGGTGATGGCGTCACCAACATGTTGACCGACGGACACCGTGAGCAGGGGCGCGCACCGGCCCCAACCCGACCCGCTTTCACCGCAAAACACCTCCAAGGCACCCGCGCGAACGAGGTCCTCTCTGCTTTCCTGGCCCGCGTCGCCGTTTCTCCGTGGTCTTGCAGGACTTCACTGCAGACCATCGGGAGGCATCAGCGTGACCTCGTCCAGCGGCATGCATAGTGTGAGGTGTTGGTCGACCTGGCTGCAATCCATGTCATCCAAGGGGCCCCGCGCAAAGCAGGCTCGATCGGGTTCTTCCTTGCGGTTGTAGCGACGCAGCAGCGCGCCTCGCTTGCCCACCACACCCGCCCGAGTGCCATCGGCAAACTCGACCGGTGCACCGGGCCAGGCAAGGAAGTCCTTGCCAACGCTGTACCCGCCACACGCGCTGCCTCCGTAGAAGCGCGGAGCTTGACCGGGAAGAACGTCGGCGGACGGAATGACGGTCGTGACCGCGATGCAGCGCGTGCGAACGACGACGCTCGCCGACTTTCCATTGCGCTCGAGCACCTCGAGGCCGACGCTGTCCTCGAGCTCGAGCAGCGCCTGGGGGGCCAGCTTCAACGAGCAGGGCGCCTGGGCGCAAACGTGTGAGTCCAGGGCCTCGGCGTGCGGTGCGACCGGGGCCTGAAAGATCTTTCCCACCGAAGCATCTGGAATGGGAACCGTGAGCGTCATCGAGTCGTGCGCGACGCGGCGGACACCTTCGTGGGCCGGGCCGACGGCCACGCCGGGGAGCAGTGTCAGATGCGACCCGTCAAGCTCCTGCTCCACCGGGCCGGTCAGGACGTCGACGAGGTCGTCCTCGTGAACCCAGACGCGCAGCGCGAAGCCCTGGAACAGGGTGGATCGCCCGGTCGCGGCGTGGCACCCCGTCTCTTCGTACGTGACCGGACGCGTTTCAAGGCCAACGAACGGGCCACTCCTGCGTGCCACGGCAGCCACCTTGAGGGTGCGCAGCGGGTCGGGCTCTTCGTTCGGGTCCAGGGTCATCAACCGAGCCCGCTCGGCCTCCATGGAGGGCGCAGCTCGAACCCAGGCGTCGTGTGGGACCAGGACATAGCCATCCGCGACGACCGACGGTGGCCCGGCATCGGGTGCGTGCTCCGCCGGGGTTCGAGCCGCTGGGACGCCCGCCACGACGGGCGAGGCGGGCATCGGATCTGCGGCGGAGACGTGAGCACCCGACGCGACAACACCCGCGCAGGCCGAGCACAACGCGACCACCCCGATGCCGACCATGACCGCGATCCTCGACACACAGCGATGGAACCCCCACCGGGGGATTTGTTTCAACCCGCCCCCACTCCACGTCCGCGGGCTGTGCAGCGCGTACGGCTGCCGCACCGCGGAGGGGTCAGCAGCCGGGGATGGGCACGAGACCTCCACGATGATCTGCGTCGGACCGCGACTCTTCGTGTTTGTGACGTCGCAGCTCGCGTCGACGTCGAGCGCGTGGACGTACTCGACCTCCAGGCTGTTCGAGCTTTCGCTCGACCCCGCCGCCTACGTGATGGCGAGCGATACCCCAGGCGAGACCGCCGTCGCACAGTGGTCGGGGGGAGCGCTCGAGACCCAGGCCGTCGAGCTCGGCGGGACCCTGGCCGGTACCGCGGACTTCAACGAGGACGGCCGCTCGGATGTGGTGGTTCTCGTACCGAGCGACGGTCGGGGGCCCGATGCGGTGGGGGTATGGCTGTCGAGCCCTTGAGGCGGCTAGGTGGTCCGGTTTTCGGCTGCCGGCAGAGCCAGAGGAGCCGGCTCCGGACTCCGGGGCCGTACAGGTCGAGCAGCGCCTCGCACCGGTCGACAACATGCTCGACACAGGACGTCGCATCTCGGGCCAGGCCCGTCGCCCAGGAGACCGGTTGCTGGCGTTCGACATGCCGTAGGAACGCCTTGAGATGGATCTGCGCGTCGAGGGCCCGCTCGAGGCGCCAATGCACGTTGGGGTGGAGCGGCCGCCTGCGCCACGTGGCGACTGGCGAGCCGCGCAACCGCCTCCGAACACGGCGGTGCGCGCGTGGCCCGGCATGCGCATCGGCAGCGCCGCGAAGTGGCGAGTTGACATGCTCAGACGCGGTACGTTCCGCGGACCACCCAGGAGAGCGACGCCCTCGCCCTGGTGCGCGAGCACTGGCCTGCGTTCCGCGAGCGGCTTGAGGAACGCGCGGGCTCGCTGCCTGGGTTTGTGCGGGACGAGCTCGAAGCGTTCATCACCTGCGGAGACTTCGAGCACGGCTTCTTGGTGGCGCAGTGCCGCCGCTGCGGCGACAGCCTACGGGTCCCGTTTCGCCTGCAAGAGCCGCGGCATCTGCCCCTCGTGCATCGGCCGGCGCATGGCCGAGACCGCGGCGCTTCTGGTCGAGCACCGCTTGCCTGAGGTGCCGTGGCGCCAGTGGGTGCTGAGCTTCGAAGGCCCGATGGCGGCGCGGCTGGGCTACGACCGGCGGCTGCTCGGGCGTGTGTGTCGGCGGTTTGCGAAGCGAGTGATGCAGACGCTTCGGCAGCAGAGCAAGCGGGAGCGTGGCTTGCGCGGCAGCAGCAACCTGCGCCCCGGAGGGCTCATCGTGGTGCAGCGCTTTCGCAGTGACCTGGGCTTGTTCGTGCATCTGCACGCGCTGGTCACCGACGGGTGCTTCGAGGCGCCGGCGGTGGCGGGCGATGCGGCGGCGTTCATGCCCGCCATGGGCCTCAGCGACCAGGACCTGTTGCGACAGCTGCAGCGGCTGCACGCCGACCTGGCCGAGCATCTTGAGGACGCAGGTGATGGCCAGCTCGGCCTTCCGCTGCGTGCATTCGAACCGCCGCCCTGCGAGCCCACGCCCGCTTCGCGGATGCTCGTCCGCGGCTTCGGCATGCAGCTGCACGCCGCCGTCACCGTCGAGCCACTCTTTGCAGGCGCCACCCCCATCAACGGAACAACAGACCGTGTAGGACGGACTCTCGCCCATGAGCTCGGCCTCGCCCACGACGACGAGGCTGTTTATCCCGGGACAACCGTCCCCGGTATCATGCGGGACGGCGGAGCGGGGCGGTACCCTGCGATCAACTGGGACGGAGACGCAACACTCAACGGGGTCACCCAAGATCAGGCATGGCAAGGGGCGTCCAACAACAACACGCCTCGTACCTCGGGCTTTCGCCACGTTGGCTGCAGCGTCGACGCAGACTGCGAAACAGGACACCCGGGCTTAACCTGTTCTTCGTACACTGCTGAGCAGTCGCCCCTGTACTGCATCCCGGAGTAAGAGATGGCACATCGCCCGATTCACACAAGCTGGCTCCTCGTTCTGCTCGCATGCGTCCCGCTCTCGTGCGCCGATCGCCCCTCAACCGACGAGGATGGCTACATCGAGATCCCGTATCCGGATGAGGTTGGTCCAACGGCTCCGTTCTGCCAATGGAGGCGAGCCCAATCCGGCCTTGGCGAGCCTCCCCCGACGGGCCCGGAAGGGACAGAGCCCCACGAAGAGAAGGCAAAATTCCCTGTCCTCGAATCCGGCTCGTGCGCAGACATCGACCCTGAAGAGGTCGACCGCGCCATCATCCGAGAGGCAGAGAAAGCGTGCGATAAACCCATCGAGGGCGTCGAGCGAGGCTGCTACCGCATCTTCGACGCCGACAGCAATCCCGAATGCGCTTTCTTCGCATACTACTTCTCCACCTGCGAACCGATCTCGCTAGACGAGTGACGGCTCGGCCAGCCAGATCCTGGCGATCGAGAAAATCGATACGTCGCCCTCGATGATCGAAATCGATCGCGCGACCTCACACGGGCTGCAATAGAGTCACAGAAAATTAGACAAAGTGTGACTCCCTGGCTTCCGGGGACAGGTCGATTTCGGGCTTAACCCGCGATCCGCCGTGGCAGGGTAGGAGGGCCGCCCGCCGTTCGCTCTCGATGCCGTGGCGCGAACCGCCGACGGACAGGTGCGGGTGCACTTCAAGAAGCCCAACCGCCTCGGGGCCACCTACGCCCAGATGAGCCCCGACACCTTTCTCGCTCGGCTGTGCGCCCTCGTACCTCCGCCCCGGGCCCACTCCGTTCTGTACTACGGCGTGCTCTCGGCCCACCACGCCCTGCGCTTTGCCGTGGTGCCTTGCTGTGACCAACCCGAGCTCGAGCCCAAGCAGCTCTCCCTTTTCATCCCGCGCGGCCAGCTCGAGCTCCCCGCCATCACCACCTTGTCGACTGGACTCAGCTGCGTGATGCCGCGCCCTCCCGCCTGTCGTGGATGAAGCTCCTCGCCCGCGTCTTTCGCGTGACATCTCCGTGTGCTCGCGCTGCAGCGGGCCCATGCGCGTCACTCGGGCCGTCACCGCTCCGCAGGAGATTGCGGCCGAGCTTCGTGGTGCTCGCCCGCCCCCTCAAGCCTTACCTGTCGGACAACTGCTGCTGTTCTCGCCTCTGCCCACAGCCCCCCGAATTTCCCGGACGTGTGCGTCGCACCGCGCTCGTCTCGGTGTGCCTGCGAGTTGGACTCGGTGCGGCCGCCGTCCCCTGTGGCGGCCCGTTTTTCCCTGAAATGGATCCGCTCTCCCTGGCCCTGCTTCGCTCGACACCCCGCTGCTGCTCCCCGGCCCACCCCAGCGCACCGGCCGCCCTCTCCAGCCGCCCGCCGTACTCCTCCATCCTGGCTTTTTCACACTTCATTTCGCTTAAACGCCGAGGACCCAAGTTCAGTCGCCGATCGAATCGCTTTCTTGCGCAGTCCCGGGCTGGCAGGGTCGCTGGCCTCGATTTTCGGGGATGTACCATTGCCGCGCGGTCGGAGCTCCGATCGAGGGGACCGGGGTCCACTGCCTGAGCGTGTCGACGCACTGGCGCGGCGTGCCGCATCGCTTTGAGTGGCGGGTGGTGACCACGCCGACCATCATCCGGTCCGAGGCTCGTCGCCCCACAGGGTTGGAGTGGACGGCCGTGGTCACGGCGAGTCGAGCGGTCGCACGGCGCCATGAGTCCGTGGACACCAACGCGACGGCGTTGCATGTCTCCCCATCGAGCCACATGGAGGAGCATCCGTCGATCGCCTCGTGAATGGCCATGGCTTTCGGTGCGCGCGACCACAGGGCTTCCCACGAGGGGCCCCGCGGGTGGCGACGCGACATGTCGAGCCGGAGCAGGCCCAGCGTCAGGACGGCGAGCGCAGCACCCACGACTGCGCCGCTTCTACTCGTCGTCGACCCCTCCGTGGTCGGCTCGGGCCTGCGTGCTCCGAGCTCGCCCGTGTAGGCGATCAGATGGTCCATGGTCTTGGGTGTGGCGACGTGGTTCGCCCCGTCGATCTCTAGCGCGAGACTGAAATCCGCGCGGTTGAAGCGATCGTCGATGGAGTATTTCGCGAACACCCGCACCACCATCCACCCGTCTGCCCACTCGGCGTCGGGGATGAGCGTCTGCAGAGCGACCGCTTCGAGCCGAACCTGCATCTCGACCGCTTCTTCGGCCGCGTCAGCCACGAGGTCCGCAAAGTCCGCGTTTTCGGGCTGGGTCATCGCGACCATTGCGTCGCTGTAGCGCCCCCGATGGAGCTTGGACTGCACCCCACAACCCGATGTCAGCATCGCGAGCGACGCGACAAAAAGCGACCAAGCGGGAAGACGACGCAACCTGCCTCAGTCTAGCCAGGCCGATGGGCCTGAGCAAGTTCTACGCCGAGGGCGCATCGGTGTGCTGAGGACCCTGGTCGAAACAATCTTGACACCATGCACCGCACTGCACCACGGATGCTGCGTTGCTCGTCGGTTGGTTCAGCTTCGCTCGACACCCGCCTGCTGCTCCCCGGCGCTCCTGCCATTCTCTCCTGCCGCCCGCCCTACGCCTCCATCCCGGCTTTTTCCCACTTCATTTCGCCTAAACGCCCAGGCCGTCATTGTCGTCGTTGGTGTTGCTCAGGTGACAGGGATCACCAGCGCCGCCGTAGGCAAAGCATTGCATGCTGGAACCGCCGGTCGGCCCCCAGAGATCTTGTTGGCACTGTGCTTCGGCGTCATCCGAGGCGTTCACGGCACCACCGCACTTGTTGTCGTTCGAGCCGCCCGTGCCTGTGTCCTCGCCTGTGCCCGTGTCGGTGTCCTCGCCTGTGCCCGTCTCCGCGCCTGTGGCCGTGCCCGCGTCTGCGTCTGCGCCGACGGACCCGCCTGTGCTCGTCTCCGCGCCCATGCCACCGTCGCCGTGCGGAGAGAGCCCAGAGTCAACGGCGTCTTCGTTCACACCGCACGCCGCGAGCATCAGCACGACCAGGCCCAAGCTCAGGTTTCGCGTGTTCCCATGTCGATCGAGCATCCTCCAACCAGCCTGCTCTGGGCGAGCTCTCGAACGGCTCAGCCTTTTTTGACCTGCTCTCGCAGAGCCCGTGGCGACCGCGATGTCGCCGGGGATCGCGCCGGGTCTGACGGACTCTGTGAGCCGTCTTGGCTTGCTGCGGGAACACGGAACCGTGCCCACCTTTCGCGACCGCGTTCCGTCGATGGCCGGCCTGCTCCTCCTGATCGCGGCGTGTTCGACAGAGCCCTCGGATGATCCCCTCGCGTCGAACACCTCGGATTTTGGCGAAACGAGCTCGGAGACATCGGTCGGCAGTGGCGAGGGCGAGGGGGGGCGAGGGCGAGGGCGAGGGCGAGGGCGAGGGCGAGGGCGAGGAAGCTACGGGGCCAGCCGGGGGTTCCACGACGGGCGGTCCACCGGACGATGGGGGGCTGGGTCCAGCGACCTTCGAGGAGGGCGAGCTCGATCCTCCGTCGATGGGCGGCACGATCACGTTCGAGCAGATCGGCGCCGCGGGCTGGTATCCGAGCCGTCGCGACCCGGCCCTGGGCGATTGCGACGCGCACGCCGACGGGCAGTGCTGCCTTGCGGCCCACACCCGAGACGACGACCCGCTGGCTCCGTGGGATGAAGAACTCGGGCTGACCCTACGCGGCCCCATGCTCATCAAACAGCTGGCCGTCTACCAGCCGTCGGCGTCGGCGAGCTGGAGTCTCGTCTCGAGCTGGGACCAAGACTCCAGCTCTGGACTCGCATCGACTGCACAGGGAGGATTGGGCACCATCGGATCGGAGTGCTTGGTCGACGTGCTCTCGGACACTCCACTCCCATGCGGTCCGGGCAGCGATCCGCACTGTGAGACGTCCGCAGCGTCCCAAACGCTGGGCTGGGACGGGTCGAAGTTGTTCGTGATGCTTGCGGCGATGCCAGCGTCCGACGACTCACGCGTCGCTGCAGCCGCGTGCTCGGAAGGCAACGATGGAAACTGGTGGAACGCACCGTGGGTGGGTCTGAGCCACGGCGAGCTGCTCCGGGCTGGGGCGTTCTCCGACTGCCATTGCTACGCCAAGGACCCCGCGCAGTGGTGGCTGGGCGATGGGTGCGGTCAGTTCAACGTCTTCGAAGTCGTCAATGACAACAACGAGTTTCGAAACCTCGACGTCTTCAGCACCAACTTCTTCGGCTACGGCGGCTACGTGGGCGAGGGGCCCTGCGGCTCGGCGTGTGACGACGTCGCGTCCCTACCCTCGAGCGTCGATCTGATCGACAAGGGCACTGCAGGCCCCGCCCAAGCGGGCGCAACCGGATCGCCGAGCGCCGGCCCGGGCGCGGCTTTTCGTCGACCGATGGCGGGGTATCGGTACTTCGTCATTCTGCTCGACGTCGACCGCCGAATCGTCCAACTCGCGATCGTTCACCCCTCCGTAATCCCACCATCGCTCGGACCCCTCCTGCCTACACTTCCAGCATCAGTGTCGAACGAGGCCGTCGAGCAAGTCAGCGCCCTGCGGCTTCCGAGCTGATCCCCGGATCGCGGCGACCCCCCACGGCGTCCCGCGGTCACCGTCGCTGGCCTCGACGCGTATGAACAGCGAGACGCCCCAAGCCAAGCCACGGAGCGCCACGTCTCCGTAGTCCGCGGTGGTGGTGCGGTTGACGGCTTCTTGGGATGCCGTGGTCCTTCCCCGTGTGATGTGACCGAAAAGCAAGACGAGGCGCTCTCTCTGCTTGTGGAAGAGCTTGTGGATTGAGTGAGGAACGCTGGCGCTCGGAGGCTACGTGGCAGCGTTCTTGCGCGCGAAGTCCCAGGGCAGCAGGGCTTCGTTGTGCTCGACGGCGTCGTGGGTCGCGGCAGGATCAACGCCCCCCAAAATGCCTCGGCTCTCCCCGGTTCAGCTTCGCTCGACACCCGCCTGCTGCGAGCTGCGTTCAGTCGACCGGCCAGGTGAACATGGGATGCATGTCGCCGGCTTCCCGCGGGTCGGCTTCGAGATAGACGATGTTGGGATTCGAGCCTTGGTCGCACTGGATGACGTCGCCGGGCACCTGCGGGGCACCGTTGAACGTGGACGCGTAGACGTAGAGCGTGGTCGTGTCGCAGTTGGAAAACCACATCACGGCGCCGGAGGGGTTGTCGATCGACGATTCCACCAGGTAGTGCGGCCCGTCGCGCCAATACCGGATCGCGCGGTTGCCCGGACCCTCGACGATCAGGCGAACGAATTGGGAGACCTCGGCCTTGTTGTCGATGGCCGAGTCAGCGTTCCAGTTGACGATCGTGACGTCCTCCCCGTAGATCTCCGCGGCGCCGTCGAGCACGATTCCATCGTAGTTGGTCGTGCTGTAGTCGACCCACGCCGGCCAGTTGGGCTCGATGTGGACCGAATCGAGGTAGAGGCTGAACCCGGGGTCGGCGTTGGACAGGCCGATGCCGGCCCCGTAGGCGTCATCGCTGACGAGGTCGGAGATCGAGACGTCGACGAACCCAACCCGCTTGTCATCTCGTCCCTCCTCGTCGCGAGGCGTGAACGCGTACTTGGCGTTGCCGCCGGTGGCCTCCAGCACCAGCGCTGGCGCCTCCACGAGCGTTCGCTGGTCGAAGTCGCCGGTCATCGTGGGGTCATCGGCGAAGTGCTGCAGGATCCACCCCCGCGCGTCGGTCAAAGGCGGCGGGCCTCCGGTGGTCTCATCGGCACCGGTGCCCGACGACTCCGCCGACCCCGTCGTGCTGGACGACGCCGGCGAGGTGACACCGCTGGCCGTGCCACCGGTGCTCGTGCCGTTGGTCGACGTGTCTCCCTCCGGCTGCGTGTCGCCGGGGCCAGAGGTCTGCTCCATGCCGGTGGAACCCGAGGACGAAGCATCCTCTGGGGGCGCATCGGAGTCGCATCCGAGCAGGGCGAGCGCGCACAGGATGGCATGGAGTTGCAGTGTCTTCATCGTTCGCTCCGCCGTGATCGTACCCGACGCGGTCCTGCCACACGATCACGATCGTGGCGACGCGACAGCCGCAAGGTCGACGTCTGCTCCCGCTGCAGCGGGCCCATTGCCCGAGACCGCATCCTCGAGGGCCCCGAGCGCTACGAGGTTCGCGAGCGAGACGCCAAGGTGATCCGGAGGGGGCAACGGTGCCACCGGGGGCGGGAAGCTGCGGGAAGCTGCGGCCAGGAGGTTCCCGCCCTCTGACGTGCGGCGGCTGTGATACGTGAGGGGGACTTCTATGCGGTGCTTCCTGCTTCGTCTGTCCCTCCTTGCTCTCACCGCATGTCGTCCGCCGTCGGCAGAGCCACGTTCACCCGAGGCTTCTTCGCCGGGCATTTCGGGAGACGTTGGCGCGCAGCCGTTCACGCTCGGGGCCGCATACGCGAGCGTTCGAGCCGATGGCAAGATCAACATCCATGCGTTCGAGCGCGATGTTGGGGAGCGTGCGGGCTGTGGTGAGCCCCTTGAGGCCGTGGAGGACACCGAGCGCTACGTCTGGATTCAGATGGCGTGGCCAGAGCCAGCGGGGAAGAGTTGGGACACCGCCAAAGCGGCACCCGGAACAGCCCCCTCGGTGTTCTTCTTCGTGCGCCGAGCCATCGGCGGTGCGGGAGCGCGAGTCGACGGGACCGTCGAGGTGCTCAGTGCCGACGAGGCCGGTGGAATCCTTCTGCTCGATGTGACGACCGACAACGAGAGGGGAGGCCCGGTCCAGGGATCGGTACAAGGGGAAGTCCCGTTCAAGTTCTGCCCTGGCGCAGCGTGACGACGCGCCGCTCGGGCTCGGACACGAGCGGCTTCATTTCCGAAGAGCGCTATCGGTGGACGGCGGATCTGGGCCGCATCCTTCACACCGTTTGGGCACCGCGCTTGTCTCGGCGTGCCTCGATGGCGCACTCCGTGCGCCCGCGGTCCCCTGTCGCCGCGCGCTTTCGCCTGAAATGCCTCGGCGCTCCCCGGTTCAGCTTCGCTCGGACGCCGAACATCTCCTCGAACGCAACCGCGGAGGCTCAGCCTCGCTCCGGAAGCAGCGTCATCATCAGGACGGCTCGTCCCTCGCGCTCGACGATGTAGAATCCCGGACGTCCGCCTTCGAAGACGGGCTCGTCGAGGAGCGACGCGTAGACCTGCACGATGTGCGAAACCACGTCGCGCATCACGATTCGTTCTTCGCCGGTCACGAGGTCGTGGTGGGTGACATCGGTTGGGCCCTCGCCTGCGAAGGACAGCACCTCGTCGGGTCCCAGGAGACTCATCCCTCGGTCGGTCCCGAGGTACACCCGCTCTGGGTCGTCCCCGTCGAGTGGGAAGGACCACAGCTCCGGCATCCCATCCCGGTTCTCGAGGCTCAACACGACGGCGTCGTTCCAGCCGTTGACGGATGCCGGCTGCCCGTACTCGCCGTCCCAGTCGATCAACATCCGGCCGGTCTCGATGTCCCAGACCTGCAGCCCGTCCTGTTGCCCAACCTTCAGCGAGTAGGCCATACTGGTTTCGGGCCAGACGACCCGCGGCGAGCCACGCAGCCCCTCGGGCAGCGGATGCGTCACCCCGGTGACCGGGTCGAAAAACCCGTCGGGCGTAAACAGATATCCGCCCTCCACGTGTAGCTTCGTAACCTCCGGCGCCTCGCGCTGCATGCCATCGATCAAGCTCACGAGCGAGGGCTCGAACCGCTCCGCCCCCGCGTCGTCGAGTCGCTGCAAGATGACGACGTCCTCGACGACGAGGAATGCAGCAACGTCTTGCGAGACAACACGAGTGCTCTGATCCAGGCCCACGTGCCAGAGTGTGTCGTCGTCGTCGAGCAGCAGCGGGCCGTCCGCATACGCGACCTGCCTGGGTTCGAACGTCGCGTACAGGAACGCCGAGAGCGACTCGAGGTGGGAGAACGCCGACGTCTCGGCAGTGGACGCCATCAGAAGCTCGGTCGGCCGCACCTGGCCATCTGCCGTCACGGACACCAGCCGCCCCGAGTCGACCCGACGGAACAGCGCGAACTCGGGCCCGCCCGCGACGCTGTCGCACTGCAGACCGCGGTCGATCTCTTCGCCCAGCGCGCCGGTACGCGAATCGATTGAGCGAAGCGATCCATCGTTCACATCGCAGCCGAACAAGCGGTCCCCGATCACCACCGGCCACGCGTTCTCGGGCAGTGGAACCGGCGCGCCGCCGCAGGGGTCGATCGTGTAGCTTTCGAAGCCTTGCTCCGGTCCCGCGCCACCAGCGAGCAGCAGCCATCGATCTTCGACAGCGACCACCGACGCCCAGTCGCGGTCTCCCTCGAACGAGACCAGCTCGACCGGACCCGCCTGGCCGCACACCCGCGGCTGGTGCACCTGCGCCCCGTCATCTACTTCGGGCCCGCAGCCGAGGCCCCCCACCAGGATCAAGAGGCCTGCGAGTCGACCGATGCGCGCTCCTGCGTCAATCACCATGCGGTGAGTAGACCACGAGCTACAGCTGCTCGTCGAACTCTCTCCGAACAGCGGACGCTCGTGAGAACTGGAAATCCGTGACCGAAACCGGAACCTGGCCCTCATAACACTGGTTCCATTCTCCAGAAGCTCCTACTCCTCGCGGGTTCCGTACCGTGTGAAGAGCCGTTGCAGCCCAGCCTCAAGTTCGCTCTCGTTCGCCAGGCTGCGCCCGAACGAATCCGCCTCCCACTTCGCGGTCGCCATCACCTCCTTGAGTTCCGCCACGAACTTGGCGCCCTTTGAGCCCGGTGTCGGCTTTGCCCCGGTCTCGTCGAGCAGCTTCAAATACTTCTGTGACCACTCCCACCGACCGCTGCTCGGAAGGAAGAATCCGATCGCTTCGAGGTCCTCGAAACTCATGTTCTCGAGGACGGCTTCCCGGTTCGCGTCGCGGCCCTGATCGACGTCGAGCTTGTTGCTGCGGCCTCGGACCGAGAGCGGGTCGGCGTACAGCGCCGTGACGTCCCGCGTCGTCTCGCCCGGTTTCGTCTTCTCGTTGATCAGAGACACGGTGCGGCGCGCAGGATCGGTTTTCCCAGCAAGCATTCGCTTGGCTTCGCCGAGACCGCCCAGGCCATCGCCGTAGCCTCCACTCATCCCTCGTTGGAACCGCGCGCCTTGGGGCGCGTTCCCGGTCGCGGTCCACCGATTGGGCCCGCGGTCCACGGCTCTCTGAAGCGTGCTTCGGACGTCCCGAGCGACCCAGGGCGCGATCGACACTTGCGTCGCTCGTTGCGCCTCGGTCGAGCCGGTGAGCTCGTCAGCTCTCGCTCTGTGCTGTTCTCCGATTTCTTCGATCTGGCGGATCACTTCGTCAACACCGCCGCGGACCGCCTTCTTTTGATCCGCCGGCGATATCCGCTCCAGGCGGCTCGTGAACAACGCCGCGTCAACGCTCTGCGGGTCGGTATCGATGATCCTCCGTCTCCCGATCGCATTCCTGATCTGCGGCGAGTTTGGGTCGAGCAATGAGTAAGAGGACGTCTTGTTGGCCAAGATGACGACGCCCGAGTACTGCATCTTCCCTCCCCGAGTCGTTCGGTACACGCTCGAGTCCGGCGCAAGCACTGGGCGCTGCGCCTCTGGGCGAGAGAAGGTCCGGAGCTCATCGGCGTCCACCTTCGGCGACAGCACCGCAGCCGCGACTCTCTGGATCCCTTTGGCGAGCAGAGGGGCGATGACGATCCGCTTCTGTTCCTCGGTCGCGGTGCCTTCGTACATCGCGCGCGCGGCCTCGCGCCATGACTCGTCGGACAGGCCGCTTGCCGCGGTGTCCAGTGCGTCTGCGCCGACGGTCGCGAGGTACCGGACCACACTCTTCTCATTCGTCGCGACGTACTTGGCGAGCGTTTCGAATCCGCCGGGCCGCAGCGCGTTGGCGACCGGGGCGACCTTGAGGACCCGGGATGCGACCGGACCCAGCATGGTTCCGAGCACGTCGATCGCGAAGCCGTCCACGACGGCATCGAAGCTCTTGTGGCCGTACTTGCCGATGTTCCAGTACAGGAGAAGCGGCGGCGCCGCGACGGCAACGGAGAGGACGACCAGGTCCGGGGCCGACGCTGTCACCACCCGAATCGTCTGCCCAATCACCGTCTTCTCGACCTGGGCGTATTTCTTCCGCTCTGTCTCGATCCGACGGGAGTCTCGGGCTGCCCCCCGCGTGGCCGAATCGGCCCAGCCATCGGGCATCGGGCCGTTGTAGCCCCGCGCAAAGCTCACCGGCTTCGTGATGAAGAAGAGGTGCGCAAGTCGGCCTGCGTTGGATGCGACCTGCGTGAGCGTGAGCGCGCCGTCCGAAGCCCCGCGACCGAAGGCCCCTCCGATATCGGTGCCTGTCGCCCGAGAGAGCAGGCCGGTCGGGTCCGCGACAGTGCCCAAGATCTGTCGGCCCGTTTGGCTGCGAAGAGCCTCGGCGAGAGTGATGCCGAGCCAGTTCACGCCCTGGAACGCCGCCTCGGCGCCCGGGACGATGCCGGTCTCATCGAACGATGCCCGGCGCGCCCGTCCGGCCTCGTCGTTCTCGTAGGCCTCGATCGTGGCATACCCACCTGCGACCGCACGCTTTGCGAGCCGCAGTCGTTTCCCATCCGCCTCGTTGAGGCGGTACAGCGCCCGGATCTGCTTGCCAACGAAGCGCGCGTCCTTGCCCGCTTCCGCAGCCGCTTCGAGTGAGTCCGGCGTGACGGTCTTCTTGGTATCGATGTGCACGAGGCCAAACGTGGGCTTCTCGTCCATCACCATCTGCACGACGCGGTCTTCGAACCCCACCGCTTTGGCGGCTCTCCAGAATGCCTCTGCTCCCGCCCCGCGCGTGGAGTTGAAGAGGTCGTCGGCGCGAATCCATTCCGCTGCTGCGTCGACCGGCGGGGCGCTCCGGCGAACGGGGCGATTGGGGGCCACCCGACTCGGCGACTCCGGCACGAGCTCGCCGCCCAGCGGCCCGGACACGTCCGTTCGCGTGCCGCCGGAGCTCGCCCGAAGCGTCGCGCGGAACCTCCGGTCCTGCTCAGTGCTCAGTGCTCAGCGCTTTCGTCCCAGAGGTTCGTGCTCTGTACCCTGCTCGTTTCTGGGCGTACACGAGGAACTTACGCGCAGCCGTGGGGTCCGAAGGCTCCACGCCTCGAACGAGGAGGAAGGCGTCGAAGGCCTCCTGCAGTACGGCTGGGACCTTGAGGCCGGGGCCCGGCCGGCTTCGCATGAACACCGCGAGCGTTGCGGCGTTGGCAGGCGCGTCGAGCTCGTCACCGAGGATCTCGGTCACCGTCCGGTAATGCGCGGCGTCGACCTTGATGACGTCCTCGTCAGCCTCGACGGCAACCGAGCCACGGTGGGTCGCCGTCCCGTGGAGCGTGAGATCGATCGTTTTGACCAGGCTGCGAAACGACGCATTCACCTCGTCGATGAGCTGAGGGGTCGCGCGCTTCACCGCGGCGGCAAGGGGCGGACCCATGCATCCATCTCGCTGCATGAGCTCGCACAGTCGGGTGATCTCCAGCATGAAGGCGGGGTCCAGTAGAAGACCGGGGGCCTCGTCGAGCGCGGAGTCGAGCGCGCCACGGCCGAGCATCGAGAGCAGCTGCCGCACGCCGGGTTCTGTCGTGTGCCTTCCCGCAGCGAGTCCCCGCTCCAGCGCGGGCCCGGAGATGGCGATTGTCTTGAGTCGGCTGAGCGCGGCGCCCATGAGGTCACCCCGCACTCCGCTCACGAGCACATCGGCTGCACCCACGGCTTCGCCCGAGCCGAAGAGGCCCCGGTGGTGGTTCCCGCAGCGCACCGCGTGGACCAGCTGCGCAAACGCGTTGGCATCGACGAGGTGCGGAGGCAGCAGCGCTGGGGTAGGCCGTTCGAGGGCTTTGCCGCGACTGAAGTCGGCGTAGGGCCAGTCTTGTAGGGTTCGTCGCATCGTCGGTCGTTCTGAGGTGCCGCCCGCGGCTCCCCACGCCCAAACGGCAACTGACCTCCCAAGTCGCATTCGGTGGCAAAAAAAAGCCGCACGATTCGCCCCAGCCCCAGCAGTCGTCGGACCGCCGCAGCATGATCGGCCACGCCGTCCAAATCGCGCTGCGACGTTGGGGCGCGAGTCCCGCGGTCCGCAGGTGCTTTGGCCGCCCTTCACTCCGAATCGGTCGAACCGGCTCCCTTGGCGGTCGACAAGACCCGCGACAGACTGAGGTCGAGCCGAGATCCGACGGCGTCAAGAAGGCTGTCCAATCCCGCGTCATCAAGCCCGAGGGTTGATCGCAGCGCCTCTCGAGTTCGCTGCCCGAGTTCCTCGCGAATTCCGACGATCCAGCGGGCGGCCGTCGCTCGATGCACGCCGTACAGCGCCGCGATCTCGTCGATACTCGATCCCTGGAGTAGGTGGAGCCGGAGCACGCCGCGCTGCTTGGGTTCGAGGGCTTCGATCGCCGCTCGGAAGGCATTCTTGACGGCCCCGCGGTGCTGCGTCTCAATGACAGCGAGTTCGGGTCCCAGCTCACCGTCCATCACCCGCTCAACGGTCATCTGGTCGACATTGCCCCGGTCGGGCGCGCGCCCGGCCCGTCGTTTGTCGTCCAGCGTCATGCGAACCGCGACGACTTTGACGAGCCCGAAGAGCCGTCCCTTGCCCGCGTATTCCAGGAGTCGGATCGGACCGCCGTCGACCGAGGTCAGCAACCGTTCACGAACGCGCTGCCGGAGCTCGTCGGCCGCGGCCGCATCCAGCCCCAGCGCGCGAAGGGCAGGGGTGAGGCGAGAAATGTACTGGGCGTCGAACGCTTGGACCGCTTCAGGAACCCCATCGGCACATCCCGCGGCCAGCCAGATCTCTGCCGCGTCGAGCCGAGCGAGGTCATCACTCCCGTCGAGCTTGGCAGCCCGAAGGCTGTCTGCGAGTTTGCGGCTGGCCACGGCGGCCACCCGTTCGTTCGCCGCTTGCCCCTCGAGCAAGAACGCGTGGAGCGCTTCTCGGTCGCGATCCTCCGGAGCCTCCCAGAGCTCCATCGCAACGTCGTCCGCAAGCTGAGCTGCCACACCGACCACAGCAAACCCTACCTCTAGGGCGTTACTGACACACGAGGAAAGTTACCGCTGAGGTCGCACCGGCTCCTATCCCCTCTGCTCGAGCGGACGATCCTCCGGGACCTGCACTTGCATCCGTGGGCGCGTCAGCAACCAGACCTGGACCTTCCTCGCCGAGACGGCGCCGGCCGGCCCGAGACCGAGGAAGCCCTCGTGAGCGAGCTCGGCGGCAGACCGTGCCTCGGCTGTGACACCGCGGTGTGCTTCGATCGCCCGCGCGAGCTTGAAGCGCCCGATGGCAAGTTGATCTGGAGAATCGTCCGTGCGCTCAAGAATCTCGATCGCGCGCTGAGCCAGCGCGACGGCGTCGGCTGGACGCGCTTGCGCCAGCGCGACCTCGACCAGCTCGAAGAGCGGGCGAGCCATGCTCGGGTGGTCGGGCCCGACGGCGGCCTCGAAGATCGATGCTGCCCGCTCGAGGCGGGCCTTCGCATCGTCGTACTCGCCCACGGCGACGTCGACCCGGCCCAGAGCTGTGAGCGACCCCGCAACGTCGACGTGGTCCTTCCCCAGCGTGCGCGTCTCGATCTCCAGGGCTCGCTCCATGAGCACGCGAGCCCGGGCGTGATTGCCAAGCTCGCCCTCATTTGCCCCCAGATTCTTCAGGCTTATCGCCAGGTCTGGATGGCCGGAGGGCAAGCTGCGCTCGCGGATTTGCAGAGCCTGCTCCTGAACCTCCCGCGCCCGGTCGGGGTACCCTCGTCTGCTGTGCAGGGCGCCCAGATTCGAGAGCGTCGACGCCACGAGCAAGTGATCGTCCCCCAATGCTGCACGACGGATCTTGAGCGACCGCTCGAACATGGCCTCCGCCTCCTCGTACGAGCCCATCTGCAGCGCCGCGACTCCAAGGTTGTGAACGGTCGTCCCCACCTCCGGGTGCTGCGGCCCGAGGGCAGCTTCTTCGATCGCAAGCACACGCCGGAAGGCGTCCGCTGCGTCCGCGTGCTCACCGAGCTGCGACGTGGCGATGGCGAGGTTGCTCAAGACGGATGTGACTGCGACGTGCTCGGTGCCGTGCGCTGCCTCCTGGATCTCGAGCGCCACCTCGAACGCCGCCGTGGCCTGGGCGAAGGAGCCCATGGACAGGTACACGGAGCCGAGGTTGTTGAGGCGATCAGCGTCGCCCAATCGCAGGGGGTCCGGCAGCGTCGCCAGCAATGCCTCTGCGTGTTTCGACCAGAGTACGCCGTCATCGTGGCGCGCAAGTCCCTTGCCCACGACGACGATGAGCTGCGTGGTCGCGAGCGCCGCGTCATCGACGGTACCCGCCCGCATGGATTCGAAGTAGGCGTGCTCGAGTTCAGCTGCCGATGCCTCGTACTCGCCTATGCGATCCAGGAGATTCCCCGCGTGCCTCCGAGCGTCGGCAGACAGCGGCGGCCAATCGACTTGCTTCGCCTTCGCGTGGGTGTCCTGGGCCACGGCGAGTGCCTCGGCGTAGGCTCCGAGGTGGGACAAGGTCCTTGCGCGCGAGAGCTCTCGACGCAGCGCCCGGACCTCTTCGCGGACCGCCTCAGGTGGCAGAGGATGTCGCCCGAGCTGCAGCACGTCGGTGCACGGCTGGACCGGGGCAAGCTGCGCGACGCGGAGCACGGCGTTCGTGATCGCGGCTGCGTCGCCCCGGACGAGCAGCGCCCGGACCCCGGAAAGATCCCATCGTCATTCGTCCAGGCACCACTTCGCCCGGCTCAAAGCGTCTGCGTCCCAGCCGGCATCGAAGTCGATGTTGGTCGATAGACAGGCGTCGTTGTGCGCTTGTCGTAGCTCGCCGGCGTAGGCGTCGACCATCGGCACGATCCTGTCCGCCGTCTCGCCGGCATAGCTTGCGCTGGTCTCAGAGATCGCCAAGTGAAGCTCGCGACTGGCGTCCTCGCCGGCGAGTTCCGCGACGAAGCCCTCCGCTTCTCGCCGGCATGCACTCCGAGCCGCACGCTCCTCGTGCTCGACAGTGCCCACCCATGTTGCCGCGACCGCCGACACCGCGCCGAGGGCGAACCACAGCGGGCGGCGACGGCGGCGGCGACGCCCTGCAGCCAGCGCGTTCTGGAGCGCCTCGACCGAAGGCCAGCGGTCTTCGGGAGCGGGAGCGAGACCTCGAAGAATCGAAGCGTGCAGCCAGTTCGGGACCGAGGTGGGCGGGGCCGGCGGAGGCCCGTCGCGCTTTTGCTTGGCGAACGCCGCGAGGTTGTCGGCGTGAAATGGACGCACCCCGTGTAGAGCCTCGTAGAGCACCACGCACAGTGCATACTGGTCCGCACGGGCGTCTGCGTTGGCGCCGTCGTGTTGCTCAGGCGCCATATAGGCAGGCGTGCCGAGGACGTGCCCGGTCTGTGTCAATGTGGCCACGCCGTCTCCGACGTCGAGCTCGATGTCGGGGTCCGACATCGGCGCGCCATCAAAGCCGTGCGCGAGACCGAAGTCCGAGACGCGGACGCGCCCGTCGTTGCTCATCAAGATGTTGTCGGGCTTGACGTCGCGGTGCACCAACCCGGCGGCGTGTGCCGCCGAGATGCCGCGCGCGATCCGGATGCCGACGTCGACGATGTCCTTCCAGGTTCGCTTCTGCTCACCTGCCCACGTCCGCATCGTGCGTCCGTCGACGTACTCCATCGCAATTGCGACCCCCTGATCTGTCGTGTCCGCGTCATAGACCGCGACCACGTTGGGATGGCTCAGACGCGCCAGTGCATGAGCCTCGCGGAGCAGTCGAGCCTCCGACTCATCACGGTCCGCCCGCCGGCGCGTGAGCACGATTTTGAGCGCCACCTCCCGCCGCAGCTTCGAATCGTAGGCGCGCATGACCCGGCCCATCGCGCCCTGACCGATCGTCTCCAGCACGACGTAGCGACCGAGGGTCCGCGCGGGCGCGACTTCGACGCCCGGCGGCTGAGCGTCGGGCATGCCGACGATCGTGCGCTGAGAATCGCCAGCGCCGTCGGTGTCCTCCGCCGCAAAACGTTCACGCAAGCGTCGCCCCCGACCGTTCCGGTCCGAGGTTGCTTTGTCTGGCCCCGGGCCCTCAGCGCGCACGGCATCGGCACGCACGCAGCCCGCGCTTGCGAGCAGCCGGCTGCACGCTTCGCAGTCGGCGGCGTGAACGATGGCCCGAGTCACCACCGCGTCGGGGGCCCTACCGGTGAGCAACTCCGCGAGATCGAGGTCGTCGATGCAATCCGCCGCCTCGATGCGTGTCCGCACCCCGAGCGAATCATCGTCGCGCCGACCCACTGCGATCACTGTAGCGGATCACCTGCGTCCCCGCGGCCGTCACCTGGCGACGACTCCATCTCCGCCCTCGTCGAGCGGCAGCTCTACGCTCGGGCGCCTACGTGCGGTCCAGGTTTCGGGGGGGGTCGATACTGGGCGGGTTCACGAGTGAACGCTAACGGACCGGCCAGAGCTTGTTGACCAGCATGGAACCATCGGCGGGGTCGAGCGCCTCGACGTAGCGTCCCATCGCTTCGTCGCCGAACACCAGGACTCGGCCGTCGTTCCACTCGATGGCGACGCGGTTGGCGTAGGCCGAGTGTGCGATCGGGCCGACGGCGGACAGGTCGGTTTCCCAGGTCCACGTGAAGTCGGATAGGGACAGCGCGTAGAGGTGAGCGCCCGTGCTCGAGGTGCAGGCGTTGGCCAGGTAGAGCGTGCCGTCGTGCTCGATAGCCGCGCCGGTGTCGCAGTTGCCGTACGGGCCGGGGAGCGTGACGGTACGGCTGTCGCCGGCATCGGGGGTGAGTTGCAGCTGCGTAGGCGAGCCCTCGAGCATCGTCCAACCGGTCGGGAGGTCGAAGCCGGGCTGGCCCCAAACCGCCGGTGACTCGACCTCGCGCCACTGCAGGTCGACCAGATCGGCTTCCACGAGAGAGTGGTCCACGCGGTGTCCGTCGGCGACATCCAGCACCTCGACGTAGGCACCGGAGGCCTCTCGGCCGAACACCCACAACTCGCCGCCGGTAAACTCGATCTGCACCGCGTTGCTGTACTTGCTGTGTCCGAGCGGTCCCAACCCCTGCAGAGGTCGGGTCCAAACGACCTTGCCCGACGCTCGATCGAGGCGAGAGACCTGGGCCCCCGACGCGATGGCCTCGTAGTGCGCGACGAAGACGTCGCCGGCCCAAACCAGCGATGCCGTGTCGTAGTGGGCTTCGCCGACGGTCGCGGTCCACCGGGTGCGTCCGCGGCGGGACTGCACCACCTGTACGCCTCCCTCGGCCAGCGCACGAGCCTCGACCGTGGTGGCACCGTTGACCACGGAGGCGGGCATCGGCATGAAACGATCCGGCTCACCGGTGGCCACCGGGCTTCGCCAGCGCCACGGCAGGGTCTGCGCATCGATCGAGGCGTCGGGTTCGGTGGGTTCCGTGGACTCCTCGAGGTCCTCGGCGACCTCCGCGTCCGCAGAGGGTGGCACGACCGAGGGCGCCGGGGGCTCCAATGACGTGCAGTCTGCCAAGAGGATCAAGGAGAGTCCGACGTTGCGCACGCCCATCGAGGATAGAACGAACGGCGGTCGACCGCGGTCTCATGGCGGCTTGGCGGCGCAGAATCGGCAGCGGGCTCACCGGCTCACTCCCCAACCCAGAGGCGTTTGGGGGGGCGGTTGCCGGTGCGCATGACGAAGACGAAGACGAAGACGAAGACGAAGACGAAGACGAAGTTCGCCGTTTTGCACCTGGCCATCGCGGAACTACTCCCATCTGCTTTCGGACCTCTTCGGCGACGCGCCCGAAGTCCTGCGCGCGCTCTACCGCGCGACGGGGATCTGGTCCCGCTGAGCACGAGGGAAGCCTGGACCCGTCTGGCGCGTAAGACTGCGATGATGCCCGCGATGCAGCGCCTGGCTCTCGGTCTTGGTTTCCCGCTGTGCTTGGCCCTGGCGTGTGCCAGTCATGAGCCGGCCCCCAGCGATCCGCCGCCTGCGCCCACGCCAGATATGAAGCCTGAGCCTGAGGCTGAGCCTGAGGCTGAGCCTGAGCCGGACCCTCAGCCTGAGCCTGAGCCTGAGCCTGAGCCTGAGCCGGAACCGCCGGCGGTGCTCGACGCAGACGCCTTCCCGATGGACGCGGGCTTCGACGGGCGGTCGACCCCGGACACGTCGGAAGAGCGAAACACCGAGGCGGGGCAGGGCCTTGATCCGATCGCCGGGCGCATGCCGGGCAAGCGCATCGAGGTCGAGTCGATGCGGGAGTTTGTGAAGGCGCTGGGCTCCAATCGCACCCTCGTGATGAAGCCGGGCATCTACGTGTGGAACGACGGCGACGTGCTGGGCGACAGCTCGGGGTCGGAGTCGTACAAGGGACTCTCCCAGCACCTGCGCGACGGGACCATTCGTGGCGTCGACAACCTCACCATCGTGGGCATGGGCGCGGGCGTCCGGATTCTTCAGCCGGACTCCTACGATCACGTGCTGTCCTTTCAGGACGTTCGCGGTCTCACGCTCTACAACCTCGTGTTGGGGCACGAGGAGGACCGGGGCTGGTGTGCCGGCGGGGTGGTGCGCATCATTGGCGGACGCGACATCGTGATCGACGGCCTCGAGATGTTTGGCAGCGGCACCGAAGGCCTCACGTTCTCGCAGGTGGAGGACGTCGAGGTTCGGCACAGCGTGGTGTGGGGCTGCAGCGAGCAGCTCTCGACGATCTTTCACGCCAACAACGTGCGCATTCACGACACCGTGTTTCGCGGCAACGGCCCGGACCTGCTGCGCGGGTTCAACCTGGGGCGGGCACAAGTCCAGATGCAACGGGTCACGATCCGCAACAACCGCTACGGCGGATCGATGGAGGGCTATGGCGTACTGTTCAGCGACGATTCGGAGTATCCCGACCTGCCCGGGGTGACCCAGCACGCGAAGCCCAAGGTCCGCGTGAAGGGCCCTGCGAACGTGCGCGTGACGTTCGAGGACGGGGTCATCCGGGACAACCGATTCTCGAAGCTGAGCGACAACGCGGAAGCCGTGGACATCCAGCGCTCGACGCTCGAGCGCAACGGATGGGACTGATCGGGAGGGCGCCGGGTACCACTGCTTCTCAATCCCGGAGTCACCCCAACACACGCGAGCGGGTGTGGTTCGGGGCGCTCGGGCTCGCCCGAGGCCGCGACGCGTGAAGGCGGAGACTGACCGGCAGTGGTTGATCGTGGCGCCGATCATTCCGGGGCTCAACGATGCCGAGGCCCCGGCGGTCTTGAGCGCGGCTCGAGAGGCCGGCGCGACGTTCTCGTCGTGTCGAGCAGGGCGATTTCGCGCATCATGAAACAGGCTCCGATAGTGTCCTGAGGCGTCGAATTATGCCTTTTGCAAATACGACAGCGCTGTCGCATCTCCAAACGTGCCCGGGGAAGGGCATCCGCGCCGGCCGAGACTGCAGGGGTATGCGTAACTGCCCGAGCCTGGCGGACGCTCTCTTGCGGGCCCATGTACCGACAGATCACCAGCGTCCTGAAGCGGTTGGCACCTCGGTCCGCGCTCTTCAAGCATGGGTTCAACACCTCGCCGATGTACCGGCGCTCGACCGGGCGTGTCGTTGCTGTGTCCGATGATCTGCACCGCGTCGAGGTCCAGATTCCGCTGTCGTGGCGAAACCGCAACTACGTGGGCACGATGTTCGGCGGCAGCATGCTGTCCGCGACCGACCCGATCTACATGATCCAGCTGCTGCAGATCCTCGGTGACGAGTTCATCGTCTGGGACAAGTCGGTGGAGCTGAGATTCCGGCGCCCCGCGAAGACCGACGTCGTGGCACGCTTCGCGTTCGAGCCGGACGAAGTCGCAAAGATTCGCGAGGACGCGCGCCGCCGCGGGGAGATCGATTGGAACAAGCCGCTCGAGCTTCGCGACAAGTCGGGTAACGTGGTCGCATCGGGAACGAAGACGCTGTACGTCGCAACGAAGGCGCACCGCAAAGCGAAGGCTGCACGACGTGGGGGCTCTGCGTAGCTTCACGGTCCCGCGATCAGGCCTCCCGTCGCTCGCGTGTTCGAGTCGTATGAACGCCGCGACCCCGCCGATGGGGAATCCATAGCGCCAGTGCTCTCGAGGCACCGGCCGCCCCAGAACCAGGCCGGTGTCTATGCGCTACCAGCAGTCGCTCGAACTAGTCGCCTAGAGCGCCGCATGACGCAGGTCTAGCACCCACATTGTAGGCAAGTTGAATCGACTATCAACTTGAGACGGAGCGCAAGGTTTCGTCGTCAGGTCGGGGTCCGTGGACTCCACACCGAGAGACTCCCGCAACACCCGACATTCGGCTACTACAGGGCATCACCGGTACACGAACGCACGCAACGAAAGCCCACCCTTTCGATCAAAGGGGTCCGAAGGCGACACTAATCCTCATGAACGAACCGGTGCAGGTGAGCAACACGAGCAAGCTCCGCATTCCGCGGCCCCACCCTCCGGGCAAGAACGAATCCACGGCGCCCGAACCGGCGAGCGCTGACGCGGCCAAAGCACGGCCCAGTTCGGAACATTCAGGGACGCGCCACCTCCAGCAGGCGCGTCGGGACAGTGAGCGCTCCGGAACGCTTCCGGTTCCGGCCGCTCCGCGAGGCTCCGAACGCTCGGGCACCCTCCCCCTCGAGGAGGCTCGCCTCGACGCGGAGCGCTCCGGCTCGATTCCTGTACCAAAGATTGGATCCAGCAAAGCGTACAAGCCTGCACTCGACGCGCAGCCTCGCATCGTCCTGCGTGAGGCGGTGCTCGATGGCTGTCGCATGCCCGGCTCCAACCTCGCCGGGGCCGACCTCACGCGCGTTCGACTTCGACGTGCGCTGCTCGAGGGCGCCACCCTCAGCGGAGCGGACTTCTCGGATGCGCACCTCAACGAGGCCGACCTTCGCAACGCCAAGCTCGACGACGCGTGCCTGGACGGCGCACGCATGCGGGGAGCATCCCTGCTCGGGGCTCGACTCCAAGGCGCGTCGCTGGTGGGCACGGATCTGAGCGAAGCCCGGCTCGATGGTGTGGACCTGTCGTTGACCACGGGCCTGGCGAAAGCACGGCTGCGCGGCGCCCACCTGTCCCGCGCGGTCCTGATGACCGCAGACCTCGCCGGCATCGACCTCAGCCAGGCACACCTCGTCCAAGCAAACATGATGGGCGCGTTGCTGCAGGGCAGCACGCTCGACGGTGCGCAAGCGACGGCCGCGGACCTCTCGCAGGCGCAGCTCGAAGGTGCCTCGATGCGTGGCGCCGTGCTCGACGAGGTCACGCTCACCGACGCGACCATGCGCGGGGTCCGGGCCGCAGGCGCCATGCTGCAGGACGCCGACCTCACGGCCGTCGACGCCACCCAAGCCGACTTCACGGGCGCCGAACTCTCGGGGGCGAAGTGCGAGGGCATCAAGCTGACCAACGCTTCATTGCACTCCGCTCGATGCATTGCGACGAACTTCAACGGGGCGAACCTCTCGGGCGCTGATCTCTCGCGGGCGAACTGCCGAGGCCTCCGGGCCCAGGGCGCAAAGTTCGAGGGCGCGGACGGGACGGGCGCCGTGTTCTCCGGCGCGGACATGATCGACACCAGCTTCGACCAAGCGCGGCTGCAGGGCGCGAGCTTTCGATCGGCCAAGCTTCAAGGTGCCCGCTTCGACGGCGCGGATCTTCACCGGGCCGACTTCGCGGACGCCGACCTCTCCGACGCGTCTTTTCGGGGCGCCTCCCTCAGCGGGGTGCTCAACCTTGCGGCCGCCCGCATCGAGGGCGCCTCGTTCGAGGAGGTCGAGCTTCGCAACGTCGACCTCTCGGGCGCGAACCTCAGCCAGTGCTCCCTCAAGGGCAGCGATCTCGAAGGTTCCAGCCTCTCCCGGGCAGACCTCTCGGGCGCGGACCTGCGGGAGACTCGGCTCGCCGGCTGCGAGGTCACAGATACGAAGTTCTCGGGCGCGGACCTGCGTGCAGCCGATCTCACGGGCCTCATCAACGCGAGCGAAGCGATCTTCGGCAAGGCGCTGCTGGAGAAGGCGACCCTCGCGGGCCTCGACCTCTCCGGTGTCGACCTGTCCGCCGCCGATCTGCGCGGCGCCGACCTCTCGAACGCCAACCTGGAGTTTGCGGATCTCTCCTCGGCTCGACTCGACGGCGCGGTCCTCACCGGTGCGAAGCTGACCGGCGCGAGCCTTCAAGGCGTCACCGCCGTCAACACCGACTTCCGCGGCGCCAAGGGCTTGGCCGACGTCGACTGGTCTTCCGCCAACCTGACCGACGCCAACTTCTGCGGGACGGATCTGGCGCGAAGCTCGTCCTTCGCCAAGGCGAAGACGTTCCAGCGCATCAAGCTGCGCTCGGCCTCGCTGTCGAGGATGAAGCTCAGCGGGTTGCGGTTCGTCGGTGCGGACCTGACCGGCGCAGACCTGACCGGTGCAGACCTCGAGAACGCAGACCTCGAGAACGCCACGCTGGCTCGCGCGAACCTGTCCAAGGCAGCCCTGCGCGGCGCAAAGCTCCAGGGGGCCACCCTCGACGGCGCGATCACCCATGGATGTGATCTCGCCGGCGTCGACCTCTCCGGGGCGACGACCGTCGGCGTGGCGCTTCCGGACGCCAGCGCCAACTGAAGCGTCGGGCTCGTCGATACGCAGGACGCTCACCCCCAGCGGGGCAAGCTCTTCTCGCCGCCCCCCGCTGCCCCCCGAGTCGCCCTCTGCCAGCGCGTTTTCCCCGGAATGCCCAAGGCTCCGGGGAGCGGTCTGGGAGGGGCGGACTCGAGTTCCTCCCTCCCATGGAACCCGGGAACCTATGACCCTCGTCATCGCACTACTGCGACGGATGGGACGCGTGGGACTCGGTTTGTTGGGGGCATTCGCCCTGTCTGCCCTCTTGAGCGGCTGCGATGCAGCAGCGCAAGGGCGCGAGGAAACCGTGCTCGCGGGCAGCTGTGAGGGGTTCTGCGGCGAAATGGCGCCCGCGGGCTGCTACTGCGACGCCGATTGCGCGGCCGATGGCGATTGCTGTCCCGATGCTGAGCTCGTCTGCGTGCCTGTCACGGCAAACGAAGACGACCCGTGGATCGGGACCCCGTGCATTCCGGGCGGCGAGACCTGCGACTTCGAGGCCAACGGCCAGCGCGGCGAGTGCATGGCGTTCGAGGACGGCGACGGCGTCTCGCACGGCTTCTGCTCGGTCCCTTGCGCGGGCACGTGCCCCGACGACGACGGCCACGCCACCACGTTCTGCGTCGAGCACGAGGGCGCGGGCCAGTGCATGTCCCAAGCGTCCGCGACCTACAACGACAACTGCGAAGAGCTGCCCGGCACCCGCTCGAAGTTGAAGTCGCGCTACGTCGGCGGCAGCGGGATCTCTTCCTCGTCGGCCACCGTCTGTGTTCCCGACCAGCGCTCTGTTGTGACGGGCGACCTCGCGGCCGACCTGCTCGAGCTCACCTCCGACTGCCAGCGCCTCAGCGGCACTCAGCTCTTCCGCACCGACGCCGGCCGGGCACGCACCATCGAGATCTGCAAGCTTGAGGGTGCCATCTGGTGGCGGGCCGATGCTGACATCGACTGCGACGGCGGCCGCTCCGAGCCTTGCACCTCGGACCCCTGGTACCAGTCCACGACGTCGTCCAAAGACTCGACCGGCAACTACATCGACTCCGCCGCGGTCCCGCACTTCGTCGTGCCCATGTCCGGCAGCGGGTTCACCCCGAGCGCCCACGGCATCCGCACCAGCTGGAACGCCATCGGCAGCGCGGGCGCGATCCTCTACGACGGACAGCTCCTGTTCGCCCCCTATGCAGACGCGGGTCCCCGCCACGTCGTCGGCGAGCTGTCCGCAGCCGCAGCCGACGAGCTGGGCATCCCCGACCACCCCGTCAGCGGCGGTGTGGCGGACGGTGTCACGTACATCGTGTTCACGGGCGACGACGCCTACGTGTCCCCGATCGAGAGCCGTGCGGCCGCCGAGTCGATCGGCGAAGAGTTGGCCCAGCGCCTGCTTGAGAACAACTGAGCTTCGGCTCGGCGTCGCGCCTCGGGGCTTGGTAGCCTCCAGGGGTGGATTGGGTGACCGACGCGCTCAACTCCAGCGGCCTGTGGGTTGGCGTTGGCGTGGTGTCGGCAGCGATGTTCTTCGGCACGCTGCTCGCGATTCCCTGGGTGGTCGCTCGACTTCCAGCCGATCACTTCGTCGGCCCGCGACACCTGACCCTGTCCGAGTCTCGTCACCCCGCGCTCGCGTTTGGGCGTCGCTTGGCTCGCAACACCCTGGGGGTCTTGCTCGTGCTGGCCGGTGTCGCGATGCTCGTGCTGCCCGGTCAGGGAGTGTTGACGATCGTTCTGGGGGTCGCGCTGATCGACTTCCCCGGCAAGCGTCGGTTCGAGCAGCGGCTGCTACGACAACGGCACGTCCGCAAGAGCCTGCAGTGGCTTCGCAAACGTGCCGGTCGTGAACCGCTGGAGTTCGAAGACTCGGTGTCTTCTAGTTCTGGCGACGCCGACGCAGACCCAACAGGCCAAACAGGCCCACCATGAACGCCGCGGATCCACCCGCGTCGTCGGAGGTGGTGCAGTTGCAGCCACCGTCGTCGTCCAGCTCGGTGTCCTGACCGGCGCCGTCGGTGCCGCCGCTCTCATCACCGGAGCCCGAGCCGGGTCCATCGGTGTCACCACCGACGCCGCCGCACTCCTGCGAGCTGGGGAAGTTGTACTGGCAGTTGTGCATCGCGAGCTGGGTGTTGATGGTGCTGGTCTGGTTGACCAAGACCATCGGGGCGCCGGCCTGCATCATCTCGGAGACCTCTTCTTCCCAGGGCATCTCGTCGCTGAAGTCAGGCCAGTTGCTGTCCGGCGCGTAGACGACCCGGTCGTCGGGCAGGGTCCAGATGATCGAGTCATCGCAGCCGGTGCCGCGCTGGGCGAACTGTGCCGTGAGGTCGACGTTCTGCAGGTCGGGGTTCTCGTAGAAGAACGGGTCGGCCGTCATCTCGCCGGGCGACATCGTGGTGTACATCCGGGTGAGGTAGGGGAAGGAGCTCAGGAGCTCCACGGCGCGCTGGCCCGGGACCACGATGCGGGCATCCAGGTCCGCGGAGAAGCCTGCGCTGTCCCAGAGTTCCAGATCGATTTGGTCCTGGTAGCAGCTCAGACAGCCATAGAAGTCCACCTCATCGACGCCCTCCGGAACCGGGAGGTACTTCTGCAGCAGGCCCCGAAGCAGCGGGTGGTTGTACTGGCATGCCGAGCCCTCGGCGCCGCCTGAGCTGGTGCCGAAACCTCCGCCATCGTCAAAGCAGCTCATCAGGCCTTGGTTCTCGAGCACGTCCACCACGCCGATCGGCGCGAGGTTGGCGAACGGGGCCGAGCTCCACAGGTCGCTGTAGAGGCCGCCGCTGGGAACGATCGCGCTGCTGCCCGCGTACTCGGTGACGAACGCCCGGCCGCCCGCTTCGTCGGCGTCGACGGCCTGGGTGATCAAGGACTTGTAGTTCGAGGCGAGGTTGGCCCAGTCGAGCCGGAGCGGGTTGACCAGCACGTGCTTGTACGTGCTGGGGACCACGCGGTTGTCGCTGAGGAAGAACGACCGGATGTCCATGTCGTCGACCGCGGCGATGCGGGTGAGCCGAATTGGGATGCAGGCCTCGTTGTTGGGGAAGCGCAGGGTAATGGGGTGGATCTCGGAGGTCTCTGCGTCGTTGTTGAGCTTGAACGCCGCAAAAATGTAGCCCTCGGCCAGGTACTCCTCGAGGATCGGATCGGCCGCTGGGTCCTGCTGGTATCCGTTGGCGTCGAGCCAGTCTTTGATCTCTTGCAGGTTGTCGCCGCTGAGCACCGCGATCTCGAACGCACCCACCACCTCTTCGAGCAGAATCTCCGGGCCTCCACCATCGGTGTCGCTGCCGCCATCGGTGGAGTCAAAGCCGCCGGTGCCGCCTCCGGCACTGGTCAGCCCGCTGGGATCTGTGGTGCCGTTGTTGTCGCCGCAGGACTGCCCCGTGAACACGTTGTTGAAGCCGTAGCGGGGCACCGAGGAGCTGAGCACCGCGTCAAACAACAGCTCGGACCCGACGCCAAACTCGGGGAGCTCGGTCAGTGGCACGATCCACGAGAACGCCGCGGCTTCGGCGGTCGGGTCGTACTGGATCTGGATGTGGGCTTCGGTGTAGTCCTCGCCCATCACAAAGAGGATGTTCTCCCCGGTCTGGTCGACGGGCATCGAGGTCGGGCCGGCATCGCAGAACGTCCCTCCACAGGCCTTGGCCTCTTGAGGGGTGGTGAGAACGAGGGCGCCGGTGAGCGCAACGAGGGATGCAATCGTGGTCTTCATCATCGAACAATCCAAAGCCGGGTGCGCAAGCCGTGCACTCCAACGCGGCTCTAGCCTAACAGCTACACCCAGGATCGGCCGTATGACAAAGGCGTCACTTTGCAGCGCTCACCCTGACGTCGGTGTCATGTCGGGTCGTCGACGACGAACTCCATGTCCTGGTCTCTCAGCCGCGCGAGCAGCGACCGACCCATCGTGGCGGCCGGTGTTCCCATGCCTCCAGGACTCTCGAGCGCGTCACCGTCCAGCGCAAGGCACAGCGCGGACTCTCCGAGCATCTTGGCCGTTTCGCCGTATCCAGGATCGGCCTTTCCGACCACCCGGCCGCGCACTTGCTTGCGTTGGCCTGTTTCGGTCCGCCCTTTTCCGATGAGGTGAAGCACGAACGAACCCGCCTCGCGTTGTTCGCGTGTCGGACCCTCGCCGGGTGCCGGCAGCTTGCGCATGATGAGCTTGCGGGTGGGTTGAAACGCAATGCCCGCCATCAGGCCCGTGACGCCCGCCGCCAGCGACGTGGCCCGCAGCAGGCCCTGGGGTCCGGTACCGGTGCCGGAGCACTCGGAGTAGCGGAACTCGCGACCATAGGCATAGTCCAGCAGCGCGTTGCTGCGACGAACCACGCGGGTGTTGATCGAGGCCATCACGAACGGCCCTGTCCAACCCGGAAGGTCTTTGTCGTAGCGCACGCCCTTTTGATCGCTCTGATCCGGACCGCGCTGCTGGCCTTTGGGGTTAAGACCGTACGGGTTGCCCAGCGTGCGCAGGATGCTGCGGTCGGCCTTCACGTCTTCGACGACCTGGAGCATGCTGGCGACGGTTCCGCCCGACACGCCGCCCTTCATGCGGCCCGTGATCAGCTTCACTTCATCCAGCGAGATCCCAAAGCGTTCCTTGGCCTCCTGGATCAGGTTCCACGTGCCCAGGTCCGAAGGGATCGAATCGAAGCCGCAGCAGTGAACGATCCGCGAGCCGGTCTCGACCGCGCGTGCGTGGTGCTCGTCGATCATGGCCCGCAAGAACTGCGGTTCACCCGTGAGGTCGCAGTAGTCGGTGCCCGCTTCCACACACGATGCCACCAGGGCCTTGCCGTACTTGGCGTACGGGCCGACCGTCGTGCACACCACTTCAGCGTCCTTGGTGATCGCATCCAGGGATGCGCGGTCGTGGCTGTCCCCGACCAACAGCTCGAAGCTCTTAGCCTCGGCGTTGACGCCGACCAGCTCCGCTCGGACGCGCTCGAGCTTGTCGAGGTTTCGACCCGCGAGTGCGATCCGCAGTCCCTGGCCTGCGTGCCGCCGCAGCAGGTACTCGGCGGTCAGCTTGCCGGTGAACCCGGTGGCACCCCACAGGACGACGTCGAAGCGGCGAGAGCGATTGCGCGAGCGCGACATGGGGGACCCATACCAGCCTTGCGCGCGGATGGCCTCTCCTTCGTGGATCTGCGGGCGCAGCGGCCGGCCCAGGACGTGGCTTAGTCGCCGTTTGTTGCGCAGGGCGTAAACTCGGCGATCGCAGGGCCCCAGTCTTCGACCGAGCCGCGGCTTCCCGTCCGAACCTCGTTCGAGACCCCGTCTGCGCTGTCAATGAGGGCTCGGGCTTCGGCCTGGGCGGCGGCCGGATCACAGGCGGCGTGGGCTCGACACATCAGCGCGGCGACCTGCAGCTCGAGTTTGGTGGTCGCGTCGGGGGCGAGCGCGGCGGCTCTGGTGGCGAGGGTCTCGGCGAGTGCTGCATGGCCGCGGCCCAGCTCGATCTGGGCCAGCAGGGACAACCCATCGACCAGGTCGGGGTGCTCCGCGTCCAGCACACTCTCCTCGAGCTTCAGGCCGCGCCGCACCTGCTGCGCGGCTTCGTCCAGCTTGCCCAGCATCATCAGGATGCGTCCGTGATTGATGAGCAGGGTGGCGAGACGTCGATCTTCAGGCGCGAGAACGTCGGCGGCGAGGGCGAGAACCTCGGTCATCTTTCGGTCAGCGTCGCCCGGGTTGCCGCGCATGGCGTCGAGGATGGCGCGCGACTCCTGTGCCATCACACGTTCTGGGGCTCCGCCTTCGACGTTGGCAAAGATCGCCGCGGCGGACTCGAGCTGCGCTTCGGCGGCATCGAGCTGGCCAAGCTCGATCAGCGTACGCCCGAGCATGAAGCGGGAGTGGCCGACCTCGCGGTGGTCCTCTCCGAGAGCTTTGGCCCGTTGCTCAATCGCCAGGAGAAACTCGCCTTGGGCTCGTTGGTGCTCGCGAAGCCTCAAGTAGAGGTCGCCGAGGTTGTTGTGCAGCGTTCCCTCCTGACCGGCGTCGAGAAAAGGACCCTCGGATTCGAGCAACGCGGTGAGCTGCTCGGCGGCCCGCTTCGTCTCGCCGAGGTGGCGCAGGACGACGGCTCCACGCAGAGAGAGGTTGAAGCGCTCGCGGTGAGAAAGATCGACGGATGCCGCGCGACTGTTGGCGCGCTCGATCCACACCTCTCCCACGGGGATGCGGTCGAGCTCCGAGGCCTCGACGAAGCCCAGGACCGATGCGATCTGCACGAAGGCGGCGTCGTCTCCGGCTCGGTCCGCGGCACGGGCGGCCCGCAGCCACGCGTCGCGCGCTTCGGCGGTGCGCCCGAGATGACGCAGAGACTCGGCGCGCGAGTGTTCGATCGCGTGGACGACCGCCGGATGCGTGGACTCTTCGAGCTCCACCGCCTCAAGCACGCGCAACGCACCCTTGGCGTCGTTGGCCAGTGCGGCCGCTGCGTACTGCTGCGCCGCCACCTGCAGCAGCGCGTCGTACCGCTCGCGCTGCGGGCCTGGGGGAGGGGGCGGAAGCTGGCGGACGATGGCCTGGGTGCGGCAACGGTTGCTGTCGCGGCTGAAGGCGGGGAGCATGGCTGCGCGCTGCAACACGTCGCGCCCACCGTGTTGGAGCTGCCGAATCGCTGCGCCCACCACGACCCGGTCGCCTTGCAGACACGCCATCCGCTGGTCGAGCAGAGCCTCGGACTGAGTCTCGTGGACGTGGGTGGCTTCGCAGGACTCCTGCCATGCGGTGGTCCAATCCTGCTCGAATGCGTCGAGCTGGTCACGAACCGCTGGCCATGCGGGTGCACCGGCATGTTGGTCGTCCAGGGCCGCTCTGATCTTCGGATCCCAGACCCCTGCGAGCCGTGCACTCGCTCCATCACACGGGGCCGGGCCACCCACCATCGCGGCGACCCCTGCCGCGGCGAGGACACCGACGCCGACGCTGGCGAACCCAACCAAACTGCGTCGCCTCCGGTCGGGGTTCAGCGCCCGCAGCAGCGCGTGCATGTCTGGGTGTCGGTCGCGGGGATCGAGCTGAAGTCCTCGCTCCACCTCGCGCCAGACCCATCCGGGCATCTTGTTGCCCGGTTGTGCGTACGCACCTTCCAACACGGCCTGGGTCAGCTTGATGAGACTTCGTTGGGGGAACGGTCGGTGGCCGACAAACGCCTCATACAACGCGACGCAGAACGCAAACTGATCCGAGCTCGGAGTCGTGCCCTCGTGAGCGTGTTGCTCGGGGGCCATGTACGCGGGCGTGCCGATGCCGTGGGTGACTGCGCCCTGTCCACGCTCCGGCTGCGTCTTCGGCCCGACTCGAGTTCGTGCGAGCCCGAAGTCGAGCACGACCGTCCGGCCTGAGTCCTCCACCATCACGTTGGCGGGCTTGAAGTCGCCGTGGATAATCCCTGCGTCGTGTGCCGCAGCGAGGGCTGCCCCCGCTTCGAGGTAGTGGTGCAGCAGCTCGGTGGTGCCGGGCTTCGACTCGCGCTGCTAGGTCTCGAACGTCGTGCCCTGGACGTACTCCATCGCGATGAAGAGCTCGCCTTCGTGCCAGCCGATATCGTAGACCGAGACGATGTTGGGGTGGCGCAACGACGCCAGAGCCCGTCCCTCGCGAAGCAGCTCGTTGGCGCCGCTGGAGCTGTGACTCGCCCGGCCTTCGAAGAGGACCTTGATCGCAACACGCCGGTTGAGTTCGGGGTCGTGGGCGGAGAACACCCTCCCCATGCCGCCGCTTCCGAGCGTGTCGAGGACGAGGTAACGTGCGACCTCGGTCCCTCGCCGGATCGGGGCGTCGGCGGGCGGAAGCTCGTCGTCCTCATTCTGGGTCACGACGACGGTGCCCGGCTGCGCGGTCGCGCTCATGGAGCGGTCGGAAACCACGGGTTGCTAGCGGGTGAGTTTGCCCGTGTCGCCTGGCTGACCGGTGTGCGTCGCGTAGCGTCCCGGGGCTTCGCTGGGCGAAATCGAGATGTTCTCGCGGGTTTCCCGGTAGGAGGGGAACTCGCTCTGTGGCTTGCGTCCAACGAACTCCAGCTCGCAGCCGCCCATCTTGACGACGTCGCCGGTGTGCAGCGTGGTTGGTTGGGAGATCTGCGCGCCGTTGACGAAGGTGCCGTTGGTGCTGGCAACGTCGGAGACGGACAGCTCGTGGCCGTCGTCGTGAAAAATTGCGTGCTCTCGCGAGATGCCCGCCTCGCCCAGAACGATGTCGCAGGACGGGTCGCGGCCGGCCACCATGCGGTGGCGGACCTCCAGCAGCGCGCCCGCGTTGGGCCCTTTGACGACGTACAGACACGCCCGCTGACGCTCGGACATGTCGGGATTTCCCAGCTGGTCGATGTCCGTAGGGTACGCGATGAGGCGCGCCCGCGCTGCCGATTTCAGTGTCCACACGGGGCATCCGTCCCGGATGGGGGTCTCATAGCCTCGAAACTCGCCGACCCTGTGCTGTCGCTTGCGTGTCCTGCGTGGGACTGGGGGTTCGAGGCGACGGCGGCAACGTGGGGGAAGGGGGTAGGTTTGGCGACCGATCAGTCTTCGAATCGGCGAACGCGCGCGTGGCAGTAGGGGGTCTTCCCCGTGCGAGCGTAGTAGTCCTGGTGGTAGCCCTCCGCGAGCCAGAAGTCGTCGGCACCGCGCACGGTGGTGGCCACGTCGTAGCCGCGCTCGCGGAGGATCTTGATCAGCTCCTGGGTGTCTTTCTTCTGGGCCTCGTCTACCGCGAACACGGCCGAGAGGTACTGATCGCCGATGTCGGGGCCCTGCCCATCTTGCTGCGTGGGGTCGTGGATCTCGAAGAAGCGCTTGGCCAGCTCTCGGTAGGAGACCTTGGCTGGGTCGAACCGAACGCGGACCGTCTCGAGGTGACCGGTCGCGTGGGAGAGCACGTCCTCGTAGGTTGGGTTGTCGGTGGTCCCGCCCATGTAGCCGGACTCCACCTCGAACACGCCGTCCATCTGTTCGAGGTAGTGCTCGACGCCCCAGAAACACCCACCGGCGAAGTACGCGAACTGTTGGCTCTCGGGGGCTTGCGCCGCGCCGCGCTCAAGCTGGGTGTCGGGAGCTGGGGCCTGGGTCGCGGTGGGATCGGTGCCCGAAGAGCCTGAGCATGCGCCGAGCCACACCGCACCGGCGAGGGCCGCGAGCCAGCGGGGCGAACAGAGGGCGACACGTCGTGGGGAGCGAAGCACGGGCGTGAACATCGTGCGGAGTCTACGGTCCAGCGCTGCAGATGCTACGTCTTGGCTCGTGTCGCTGTCGGACCTGCAAGTCTTGGTGCTCGATGCCCAAGCCACGGGTGCTTCTCCTGCGCACGGCCACCTGCTCGAGCTGGGCTGGGCTTGGGCTCGGGCGCGGGAGATCGAGGTCGACGTGCGGGCACGCCTCATCCTGCAACCCGGCAGCGCCAGGGTTCCCAAGATCATCACGCGCGTCACCGGGATCGACGACGCGACCCTCGAACGAGCCCGCCCGCTGGAGGCGGTCTGGTCCGAGTTGACCGCGGCGTGTGCCAAGCGAGCGCCGACCCGAGCCGTCATCCACTGCGCGCGCTTCGAGCTTTCGTTCTTGCAGTCGACGACGCCGCTGGGGGAGGCGCTGCCCTTTGACACCCTCTGTACGCTCGAGCTGGCCCGAAGGTTACTGCCGGGGCTGCCGCGCCGCGGACTGCGTGCCCTCGCAGGGTACTTCGGCCTGGGCGTGGAGCCGCTTCGGCGCAGCGAAGATCACGTGCGGGCGACCGCTTTCGTGTGGCATCACCTGGCCGAAATGCTCGCCGAGCAGGGCATCGAGCACTGGGATGATGCGGTCGCGCTCACCGACGAGCACAGCCCGAAGCGGGGCCGCAAAGTGTTTCCGCTGCCCCGGGAGACCCGCCTCGCACTCCCCGACCAACCAGGCGTGTATCGCATGCTCCGCAGCACCGGCGACGTGCTCTACGTCGGCAAGGCGACCTCGCTCAAGCGCCGGGTCAACAGCTACTTCCAAAAGCAGTCGCGCCGCGACGAGCGAATGTTGGAGCTGCTCTCACAGGTGCGCGACCTCGACGTCACCTGCACCGCCACGCCGCTGGAGGCCGCGCTGCTCGAGACGGACACCATCAAGTTGCTGGAGCCGCCGTACAACGTGGCGCTGTTGTCGGAGACGCGGGAGCCGTGTTTTGTCTCTCGGGACCTGCTGGAGATTTCACCCGTCGCCTCCGCATCGCATCCGCTGGGCCCGCTGCCGTCCTCGTGGCGACAGCGGCGTTACGTAGGCTGCTCGCAGCTGCTTGCCGGCGAGCGTTCGAAGCAGGCGGTGACCCGGGCCTTTGGTTGGACACCCGAGGAGCTCCCCGAAGAAACTTTGGTGGCAGGCCTTCGGGCGTTCGAGGAGCGCAACGCCGGCGTTGGGTTGTCCGCGGCTGGGTTTCGGGCGGCGGGTCTGCGACGCTGGAACACGCAGGCGCGCAAGCAAGACCCGGGAGACCGAGAGGACGGGGACGACGCTTGGGATGTGCCGCGGGTGCTCCGAAACCTCGAGGACACATTGGTGTTTTTTGCGCTGGAGCTGCGTCGAGGCGCGTGGCTGCGGCGGTTGAGCAACGCAGCGATCAGCTTCGAGGATGGCGTGCAGCGAACGTTGGTGATGCGTGCCGGCCGGGTCCGCTCGCGCCGCGATGGGGACCTGCTCACCTCTGTGCGCCCGGCAGAACCGAGCTTCGACATCGCCACGTTCGATCGGCTGCGGGTGTTGAGCACCGAACTGCGACGGGTCGTCCAAGACGGCGGTTCGGTGCGGATCCGCTTTGCCGCCGGGCGAGCGCTCTCGTCCGAGGCGGTCGCCCGAATGCTGCCCTGGGTCTAGCGCTAGCCCTAGCAGCCTGTTGAGAAAGTCGACACGACGTCTCGCTCGCCCTTTTCGCTCCTGGCGGTGTCGCCAAAACTTGCAGTACACCCAGTACAGCGGCGTTTCGGCTCCTACCCAGGAGCGAAAAAATGCTTCCCGATCCGCCGCGCCGACTTTCTCAACAGGCTGCTAGCCTTGAACGCTGGCGCAGCAAAGCGTGACGGGGTCGTCCGGGGTGGCTTCGCCCGCGGCGGTGACGCTGGACGCCTCGCAACTACCGTTGTTGACCGCGGCTCCGACCGAGTAGTCTCCCGAGACTGAGAGGTCGGTGCACGTGTCGAGTGAGACGGCCTGTGCCTCGCCGGAGCAGCCGGAGCTGTTGTAGGCGGACGTTTGAGCTTGGCATTCGGCCGGGCCGGCGCATGTGCAGCCCTCGCACGTGCGCTTGTCATCGAAGGTGCGGTAGACGACCGTTCGGTCGCCCCATTCGCCGGCCGGACATTCAACATCCCCCTCACCGGAGATGCATAGGCTCGTGGCGAAGCCCTCAGGGCTGTCTGCGATGCACGCGTCAGCGCCACAATCCCCGCCCCGGACGGGCGCGGCACAGAAGGTGCTGGCCGACCCCCACGTCGCCGCTGGGATGTTCTCTTGCAGATTTGGCGCGCACGAAACGGGGTTACCCGAGAGCTCGGCCAACAGGTGTACGTCCTGGCCCAACGCGTCGTAGTTGGTACAGCCGCCGTCTTGCAGGGTACCGCCGAGGCCGGTCAGGCATAGGGCGTACGAGAGTTGGGTTTCAACGCTGCAGTTCCCCGCCGTCTCCGTGCAGCTGCAGTCGCAGGTGGGCGCGTCGGCAGTGAGCCCGACGAATCCCAGATCCTGCCGAGCGAATCCTTCGGGGCAGTCGATCGGGTTGGCCGCATCGACGATGTAGAACGGACCGGCCCAGCCGCCGGGAATTGTGGGCGCACAAGTGTCCACGCAGGCCTCGTCGTTGCCGACGGAGGTGGAGCCGCCAACGAAGGAGGTCGAGCCTTCGCCTTCGCCCGCGGCATCGCTGCTCTGCGTCTCGCTCGCAGCGGATGACGTCGCGTCATCGACTGCGGACGAACCCAGCGCGTTGTCACCACCCGAGCCGGCGGAATCGAACGAGCAACCGACGCCTACGACGACGATGAGCCCGAACAAGCGCCGTGCAAGTTTCCCCATGCGCACAGCGTACCAGCGGTGGCTGGGGCCAGGGAGCCCTCGGATGGCGGAGGGGCGCGATTGACCCGCGAAGCTCGCGTTCAGCCCGCGAGGTCCCAATTGGCGGCGCCTTCGAACAGGACGCCGAACGCGTCGCTCTTCGGCGAGACCCACACGACCTTCGTTTGGAAAACCGCGGCACGAGCGAGCCGTCCTTCGCCGAGCCAGACGCGGATGCACAAGCTGTCGCCTGGCTCCACGCGGAGGATACCGCTCACTCGCAGGCCCCCCGCTCCGATGTCCACGACGCGGGCCTCGGCGGTTTCGGAGCCCTGCTCCCCGATGTTCGCCGCGAGTTGGCAAGGCAGACGGGTCCATCGCCGACGGTTCGCTTTGTTGCGATGCGACTCACGGAGCACACCCTCAAGCTTTCGAAGGTTCTCGCGGTCTTGAATCTTGAGCAGCATGCCCTCGCTTTCTTTCGCGCGCAGCTTGAGCAGTCGCACGACGGCATCGATGGTGCGAAGGGCAGCCTCGTGCCCGACGTCTTCGCTGGGCAGGCTGCGGCTGGTGGCGGGCTCCGGGGGATCCCGCGGCGCAACGGGTGGCCGGAGTTCGGCTTGCATCGCGCCTGGGATCGGGGTGTTGACCCGCTGGGAGCGGGGATCGAGCGGGACCGTCTCGAGCGCGAAGCCGGGGTCTTCGTACGAAGGCTCCTTGAGCGTGGGCTCGATGTGAGCCTTTGGCTCAGCCGGTGCGGTGGGCTCGACGGCAGGAGCGGGAGCCTCGACGGCGGGGGCCTCGGGGGCCTGCGGTTTGGGGTCGGCGGGGGCCTGCGGGTTGGGGGCCTCGTCGGCTTCGTCGGCCTCGTCGTCGTGAAGGCTCCACGACAGCTCGCCGGGCATCGGAGTCGGGAGTCGGACGGCCCGCTCTCTTTGCTCTCGAGCGTAGGCCGGCTCGGGTTCGTTCGGGTCCGTGGCGACCGGGGTGGACCGTCCCGGGCGGCTCGTCTGCTGCTCGGACGGACGCTCGGAACCCGTCGCTGCGAAGAGCTCCTGCGTTGCCCGCTGGGCGGGCATCTCAAGCGTCGCAGAGGTCAGGATCTCCTGGGCCACGCGCCGCTTCACCGCGGTCGCACCCACGGTGTCCTTGGTGGTCAGCTTGTTGAGGAAGATCGCCGAGGTCAGGACGCGACCCTTGAGCTGATCGATGACGTACTGCGACACCCCGATCGACAGCTTGTCGCCGGTGCGCAGGGCCCGACGATGAATCTGGTGGCCATGCACGAAGGTGCCGTTGTGGCTGCCGAGATCTTCGAGCAGCACCTCATCGGACGTGACCAGGATGCGAGCGTGCTCCCGCGACACCATCCGATCGAGAATCTGGATGTCGGCGTTGGCCGAGCGACCGAGGATCACGCTCTCGCGGAGAACGTAGATCGCGTGGGCATGTGCCCCCCGGACTCCCCTCAGAACCCAGTTCGTCTTGCCGAACATCCGTAATCCCCGCTACCCAAGGCTGCAAACCGAGGCCGCAGGGCAAGGATAGGTCGGGAGGGTAAAAAAGAGAAACTTGCTCAACAGGCTGCTAGTGCGTGCCGACTCGCACCGACGTGGGAACGATCTCGATGGTGACCGTGTGGCCGTCCGCTTCGAGCTTTTCAGTGATGCGACCGAAGGAGGCCGTGCGGCTTGCCATCTCGCCGCCGTCGCGGGTGTAACGAAGCTCTGCGCCGCCCTCTCCTGAGGAGAGATCGATGGTGTGCCGGTGGAGGTCCGTGATGACCTCAAACGAAGCGGCATCACCCATGCGGATCGCGCGCGTCTTTGCGCGGTAAACGCGCCCGTTGGATTCGCGGACGGTCACTTTGACCACAGCGACGGCGAACTCGGCGGATTCGGCCGCCTGAGCGGTCTGAACGGGGGCGGCGACGAACGCGGCAGCGCTCAACGAGGCTCCAAGGATCCAGGCGAACGCTTTGTGGTGACGATGTCGGCTCATGTCGGCTTACCCCGCACTCAATATGACACCAGATCGGTAGGGTTGTCCGGTCACATCGATGTCATCGGCCGAGATTTCTTCGCCTGAAGCGGAATCGCCCGCGGTGGCTTGCTAGCCCTCCTCGTCGACGCCGATTCCGGGCGCGTCCTGAAGTAGGCCTTCAACGCGCGCGGCGTGCCAATGGGCGGCCGTCGCAGCGAGCTCGTCGACCTGGTACCGGTGGTACATGCTGGCCTGGCGCCACGCGAGCAGCGCGCTGGCGAGCAGGAGCACCGCGAGGACTGCGGTGACCGGAGCCGGAGCGCCGAGATCCCACAGCGGGAGCAGCCACAGCAGCGCAGCGAAGCCGATGCCGTCGTAGGCGGCGCCCAGGATCCAATACCGGCGCACCAGCGAGTACGTCTCGCGAAGACCCCCCTCGGTGCGAACGAGGACCCACAGCCGGCTGTACAGGGCTTCGGGCTGGCTGGCGTAGCGTGCAAAGTCACTGACCCGGCTCAGGTCGTGCTCGATGAAGAGCTCCGCCATGCGCCGGGCGTTGTTGTGACCCTCGAGCATGGGCAAGCGCTCAAGGATTCGGCGACGAACCCAACGGCCCAGAGCGTAGGTGACCAGCCCGAGAATGTAGGCGGCGATGACCGCCACCAGCGCCCGATCGGCGGAGAGTCCTTCGGGGATCTCGACCTCGTTGCGCGACAACCACACGAGGAAGGCGCCCAACGCTGCCGAGCCGGCGACAAAGAACGAGAGGTCGAAGACGTCCAGGACGTCGGCAAGTTTCTCCGCAAACTTGCCGGCAGCTTCAGCGAGGCTCCCCATGGAGGCCTTCAGAGTACACGCCGCTGTTGGCCGCGATCACCTTTGTGGCGGCTCAGACCATGGCCGCGCGCTCAGCCCTGAACGTGTGGATGGCCGCGGCAGTCATGGCAGACTGCGAAGCGTGGGCGGGACCGCAACGCTTCCGGACGACCGGTACATCCCGGTTCGGATCGAGGCGCTGCTCTCCGAGATCGCCGCGCAGGGCGAGCGTTTCGGCGAAGTCTCCTCGAGCATCGTCGCGCTGGAGTTGGCGTTCGAGTTCGCGATCCTGCAGGAAACCTCGGCGTTCCGGCGGATGGTGACCCGCGGGTACGAACCGTTTAACCCCGCGCGCGAGACGATCGCGCACGATGAGGACCCGGAGGAAGAGGAGCGCATCGGCTCGCTTCGAGAGATGGTCACGTACCTGCTGGACAAGGCGAACTACGAGCCTCTGGACAAGGGGCAGCTGGAGGAGACGCTGCACCTGGCCAGCACGCACGGGATGAGCATCCGTGTAAACCCGGACCGGGTCGCGTTTATCGACCTGTCTGTGAGAGGCAGGTCGGAAGCGACGCGCACCGTTCGAACCTGGCGGCATCCGTTCGCGGGCGAGGAGCGGACCATCGAGACCTTCCGCCGCCTTGCGGTGGTGTTTCGGCCGTCCGACGAGGCGTGCGTCAGCCTGAAGCTGTTTCGCGAGATTCCACTGGAAGATGTGGAGGCGCTGCTGCCCCACGCCGAGCCCCAGATGACCGGGCTGGACAAGCTGAAGATCTTGGGAGGAGGGCTGGGGGCCCTGGGTGGGATCGCGACCAAGCTGTGGGCGGTGCTCATCCACGGTGCCGCGATCGCGTCCGGCTTTATGTGGGCGGCGACCGTGGCGATGGTGGGCCTGTCGATCCGCTCGATCCTCGGCTATCGCCGGGCCAAGATCGTGCGCTCGTCGCAGATGACCCACCATCTGTACTTTCAAAACGTCGCCAACAATGCGGGTGTGCTCGACCAGCTGCTGGAGAGCATCGGGCACGAGGAACTCAAAGAGGTCTTGATCGGGTACGCGGTGCTGTTCTCAAACAAGTCGATCCACGACATGGCTTCGTTTGAGGCGGCAGCGGAGGCGTGGCTCCATGAGGCGTTTGGGGTTCGGGTCGACTTCGATGGGGCGGATGCCCACGAATCGCTGACGCGGCTGGGGCTGTGGGCCGACGTGGACACATGGACGCTGGTGCCGCCGGCGGAGGCGATCGAGCGCTTGGATGCTCGGTGGAGGAGCCGAGCGGGCGCGGACTACCACGTGCAAGCGTGGCGAGAGCATTGCTCAAGTTGAGCAGGGCGCTGCCGTAGTCGAGCAAGCGCGGTTTGTCGGCGCTGGGAAGTGTCCGGAATTGTGGGCCGTCGGGGTGGCCGCGGTCGTGCATCGTTTCCCGGTGTGGACGCGAGCGAAGAGACCATCGCCGACGGGAGCTTCGGGTCCGAGGACGAGCAGCTGGCGTTCGAGGTCGGTCAGAGGCTGGGTCGCTACGTAACGCTCGAGCTGTTGGGCGTTGGCGGCATGGGCCAGGTGTTCTCGGCCTACGACTCGGTCTTGGACCGCATGGTTGCGCTCAAGGTGCTTCGACGCCCGTGTGCGGAGGACCGTGCGCGCCTCGTTCGGGAGGCTCAGGCGCTCGCTCGCTTCTCCCATCCCAACGTCGTGTCCGTGTACGACGTCGGCGAGGTCGACGGGCAGGTCTTCATCGCGATGGAGCTGGTGCAGGGCTGCGATCTTCGTCAGTGGCTGGAGGTGCCGGGCCGAACCGCGGCGCAGATCCTGGTGGCGTTTCGTGCCGCCGCCCGCGGACTTCAAGCCGCGCACGATGCAGGGATCGTGCACCGCGACTTCAAGCCAGACAATGTGTTGTTGGGTGCCGACGGGCGGGTGTGTGTGACCGACTTTGGTCTCGCGCTGCGAACCGGCGAGGCGCAGCCGTCGGTCGAGGTGGACGCCGCATCGTCGAGCTCAAGCTCCGACCGACTCACCGAGACCGGCATGGTCATGGGCACGCCCGCATACATGCCGATCGAACAACACCTCGGGCTGCCGACCGACGTGCGCAGCGATCAGTTCTCGTTTTGCGTGGCGCTGTACGAGGCGCTGTACGGCGTGCGCCCGTTCGAAGGCGAGAGCGGAGCGGAGCTGGTGCTTTCGATCGAGCGCGGCGAACTTCGCGAAGCCCGTTGTGCCGACGTCCCGCGGGACGTGCATGCGGCGATCGTGCGTGGGCTGTCGCCACGGGCTCGGGATCGTTTTGGCTCGATGCTCGAGCTGCGGGACGCGCTTCGGCCGAGAGCGCCGCGGTTTGGCGTGCGCTGGGGTGCTGGGCTGGTTGCGGTGCTGGTCGGGGCTGCGACGATGGCGGTTGCGGCGGGTGTCGTGGAGCGTGATGACGTCGCGCAGGCGGAGCAGGGGATCTGGCTTGCGCTGCAGGGTGTGGCCGTGCAAGAGGCGGTGGTTGTGACGCGGGCGAGGACGGCGGCGGACTGCGAGGCAGCGTTTGGAAAGGACCTCGGGGCGCGGATGTTGTGTCTGGACCAGGCGGTTCGAGTTCGGCGGGTCGCGACGACGGGGTAGGGCGGGCATGCTTCGATCCCCGTACGCTCTCCCCACGCGCCTGCTCACCCCTGCGCAGCCTTGTACCGCTGCTTCTTCACCGCCGCCGCGATCCCCTGTCCGTTCAGATTGATGTCCATCGCGAGCACCTTCCGCGTCTCCGCCGACTCCAGCCCGTGCGCCTCAAGCAGGTCTGCAAACAACGCATCCACCTGCTCGCGGCAGAACGCATCGATCCCGGCATCATCCAGAGCCGAAGCAAACGCCTCCTGCACGATCGCGCCGTACCGGTCCAGCTGCGGATGCAGCAACGCCGCGACCGCGGCCAGCTCCGTCACCCCGCCGCAGTGGGTCAGGTACGCGGTCTCGGCCCCGGTTGCCACGATCCGGTCCACGCTTGCCTTCGCGGCCGCGGCATCGAAGTCCGTCGGCGAGGTGGAGGGAAGCGCGAACAACCCCTTTCCCTGAAGCCGCGGATACACCAGCCCGAACGCATCCCCGGTGAACACACCACCACCCGCCGGGTCGTGGATGCAGAAGTGGTGGTTCGCGTGCCCGCGCGTATGCAGAAAGCGAAGCTCGCGGCCGTTCCAGTCGAGCGCTTCGTCATCGCCCATGATGCGAACCCGGCCTTCGGGGATCGGGTCGATGGTCCCGTACATCTCGGCAAACATCGCCTCGCCGTACACACCCTTGGCGCTGCGGACGAGCTTGCTCGGATCGATCGCGTGTTTGGCCGCGGCGGGGTGGGCGAGCAGGGTCGCGTTGGGACAGGCCTTCATCAGGTCGGCCGCGCCACCTGCGTGGTCCAGATGCACGTGGGTGATGATCACGTAGTCGACCTGCTCGGGGCTCATGCCTTGCTCGGCCAGGACCTCGAGCATGCGCGGCACGGCGGCGGCGTTGGCCGTCTCGATGAAGGTGGCGCGATCACCTTCTTGCAGCAGATACGTCGAGACGAACTCTTCGTGGCCGAGGTACTTGGCGTCGATCGTGGTGACGGTCACCGACGGAGGGTAGCAGTCACTCGGCCGGGGATTGGTCAGTCGGGGCGCCGAGCAGAACGTGGCTCTCGAAAGAGCGGTTGAGAACCTGTCTGTGCCGCGGGAATGGCCATGCTTCGGCCTGGTCTCGGAGGCACGAACGGACAGATTCGGGGATGCCCTCGGCCGTAACCTCAACCTCTGCGGCGGGCTGGTCTTCGAAGGTCAGCATCAGCGTCGCAGAGATCGGGGATGGGAGCGCTTCGGAGCATGCCAGCACGTCGTCGAGGTGGGCGGTGACGATCGTGTCGATCATTCTCTGGCCCCACGCATCACCGTCCAGATCCTCGGGAGGAGCGCCGAGGGTGGTGAGAGTGCGAGCGGCGACGAAGGGCTCGTCCGGAGCTTCGCCGAGGTAGCCGTACATGTGTTCCTGCACGCACTCGACCAGCTCGGCGTGGGCGTCGGTGTGGCCCACGATGTCGAGGTCCTCGTAGATCGTACCGACGTCTGGGGCGCCGCGGATCCGGCTGCGTAGGACCGTTGCGCCGACAAGCGGGATGCCGAGGTCGTTCGTGCACGTCTGGTACGCCTGCGACTGGGCGCGCATGGCATCGTCGATGGCCGACTCCAAATCGGCGGACGGTTCAGGTCCTCGGGTCGGTTCCCGGTCATCCTCCGCGCTGGGCTTGCTCGCGATCATGCGATCACGGCGCGCTGCCCAGAGGCGTTGCATATCCGAGCCCAGCTCGGGCGTGTGCACGGCCTGCGTCGGCGAGCCAGCCCGCACGTCATCGAGGTCTTCATTGGCGGACAGCGGGTGGCCCTCGCGTACCGACGGCGGGGAAGGGCGCGTGCTCAACCAGGCGGCGAGCCCTAGCACCACGGCCAGCACGACGGCAGCAGCGAGCTTGGCAGCGCTCAGCCAAGCAAACATTGCCCCAACGCCGAGGGTGGTCTCGCCCAGGACCAGGAGCGTCCCGGGCGAAACCACTGCGGCGGTCCAGACCACGCGCTCGCCCTCGAAGCGTGTATCGAGCGTACGGCGTAGTCGGGCCAATGTACGGCGTAGCCGCGAACGGACCGTGGCCGCGGGCATCCCAAGTCTCTTGCCGATCTCCGGCGCGCTGCGGCCATCAAAGAAGCGCTCGACCACGATTCTTCGGTCGTCCTCGGCCAGCGCCTCAAGGCTCTCGACCAGGGCCCGAAGCACCACCAGTCTATCTACGGTGGACTCCTGCGTGATGCTGGTGGCTGGCGCGGAGGCAGCTTCGCGGGCGCGCCGTGCCGTGTCGCTGCGGTGGCGCATCCGAAGCCGGTTGCGCAGCGCGGTTGCCAGCCATCCTCGGCCGATCGGGGTCTCCTCCCGGCTTGCGGCCAGCGCGACCTCCTGCACCAGGTCTTCTGGATCCTCGCGTGCGATGCGGGCCGCAAACTGCTGCAGCCAACCGAGGTCCGCGAGTGCGCCCGATGAGGTGGTGCTCGTCATGTCAGGTTCGGGGTGCAGGCGATCGCCCTACCGTTGCACACCCGACCCCGATTTTTTTCCGAGGGCGCTTCGCAGCTACTCCGCGGTGCCGAACATCATGTCCCACAGGGGCGTGAGCGAGGCGAAGTTGCCCCCGCGCATGCTGACGTGGTGCGTGGCGTGCTTGCGGGCCAGGGCGCTGAACAGGCGCAGGCCGGGGACGGGGATGTCGAGGCCCGCGTGCACGATGATGTTGAGGTTGGAGTGCACCAGCAGGATGACGCCCCAGGTCAGGGGATCGAGCGGGCCCATGATGCAGGCCACGGCGGTGAGCAGGAACTGCCCGAGGAAGGTCTCCATCGGGTGCAGGAACAGGCTCTCGATGGCGGTCGGCGCTCGCACGATGTGGTGCACGGCGTGGACCTTCTTGAGCCAGCCGACGCCGTGAAAGGCGAAGCGGTGCATCAGGTAGTAGAAGAAGTCGTAGACCAGCAGGATGGCCAGCGCGAGCAGCAGCTTGCCGGGCCCAAACGTTTCGGCGGAGTCGATCAGCCAGCCGCCCGCGCCGTACGTCAGCGCGAACACGGTGATGCCCGAGAGCACCAGGTTGCCGCCGATGCGCTTGTAGAGCTTGGGGCCCTTCACCTTCTTGGACATCTCGGGGCGGATCCGAAACCCCTCGCAGCGCTTCGAGTTCCAGGCCGCCTGAACGCCAAAGAACATCGCGCCCGAAGAGGCCAACACCAGGATCAGGATCCACAGCAGCGACATGACGGGGCCAGGGTAGGGGATTTTCTGGGATGGATGCCGTGCGGCGTAACACGTGCCCACGAAGAAGCCCTCGCGCCGCGATCTGCGGGCGAGGGCTTGGGGGCGCAGAGGTGCGCAGAGGCACGCAGCGGCTGCTAGCCGCCCAGCGAGCCCTGCACGACCGTGATGCCGGGTTGGCGCACGGCTTCTTCGATCTCAATCGCGATGACAGCGCTACCCGGTGGCAGGCCGAGGGAGTCGCTGAGGTCGATCTCGGGGAGCTGGATGCCGCCGAGCGAGTCACCGCCCAGGCCGCCGATGAGACCGTCGATCAGCGCTCCTTCGAGCACATTGATCAGCGTCTCCTCGGTTGCGATGGCCGAGTCTTCGTTGACGTTGAGCTCGGTCTCGACCGACTGCAGGTCGCCGATCGAGATGCCGATCTGGCCGTCCTCGGCGCTGATCACCACGCGGACCACGGCGGTGGTGAAAGCGGTGAAGCTGACCGGGGCGCCCAGGAGCTCGAGGCTGGCGTCGATGCGGATGTCGCCGAGGTGAGCGAGCAGCTCTCCGGTGGCGCAGTCCATGCCGACCGGCGGCAGCATCCCGCTGACGTTCACGTCGAGGTTTTGAACCAGGTTGCTCTCGGGGATCAGGTCGGCCGGCAGCGGGAACTCGAGCAGGCCACCTTTCCACGCACCGTAGAGGATCTCGTTGATGAGGTCGTCATGCAGGCCGATCTCCATGATCGCGGTGCGGGTGAGGTTGACGCTGGCCGGGCCGACTTCGCAGCCGTTGCGCAGCGGGAAGCCCAGGCCCTCGTGAGCAGGTTCGCCGTCCGCGAAGCCTCCACCGCGAAGGATGATCGCGCCGCCTTGGGGCGGGGAGGGCTCGGGCGGGGCCACGCCGTCGTGGAAGTCGGTGGCGCCAAAGTCCGTGATGAGGTCGATGGTGATCGACTCTTTGGGGTTGCCGATGTTCGGCAGGTCGAGCGAGGTGCTGAAGTTGAAGTTTTGCAGTCCCTCGGACAGCAGGGGCGCCAGCACGCCCTCGAGCTGCTCGTTGAGCGTGTCCTCGAGGTCGCCGACCGCACCGCCTACGATGGCACCTTGGGCGATGGTGAGGAGGAAGTTGGTCCAGCCGTTGTTCGAGTAGAGATCGAGGCCCGAGATCGTGGTGTTCGGGTTGACGATATCCACGACCAGCTCGTGCGACTCGGCGTCGACGCTGAGCATCACGTCGGCGGTGATGGTGATCGAGTCGATGGTGAGTCCGCCGGTGCTGTCTCCGCCAGCGATGCTGCAGGTCGAGATGACCCCTCCGGTGCAGTCGAAGACGAGGTCGCCCTCGATGTCGAGCAGGCCACCGGTCAGCGCGATGCCGCCATCGATGCCCTGGAGCGCCAAGCTCGTGTCGTTGACGTCGAGCGAGGTCAGATAGATGTCGAAGCCAGCGCTGCTGGCGATCGGGGTGCCTGCGTCGAAGAAGGCCGACGTGTCGAAGCCGTCGAACGCCAGGCCCAGCAGCGAGGCGAGGTCGTTGTAGGGCTCGCTGCGGTCGCCGTCATCCAGGCCCTCTTGGCTGAAGTAGATCGCGATGCCAGCGGGCGCCATGCCTTCGACCGGCTCGGTCGGTTTGACGTACTGCGTCCCCCACAAGAACGACTGCACCCGGCGACGCTTTTGGTCCGCCGTGTCGCTGGTCTCGAAGATGAGGGTGTTGCCACCGACGGTGGGCGTGACCTCGTGGGTGAACGTGCCGTCCGCAGCCAACTCGACGGCCTCGCCGTTGAGCAGTAGCTCGACGATGTCGCCCTTGAGGCTGCTGACGGTGCCGCGAACTTCGACCAGCTCGTCGGGGCTTCCGGCCTGAATCGTGGCTCCGCGCGGCGGATACTCGATGTCGATCATCGGTCGGCATTCGACGGTGTCGCCCTCCACCGTGCCGCACACGCCGCCTTCGCCACAGACGTCGACCGTGCAGGGGTCGCCGTCGTCGCAGTCCTCGGCGACCTCGCATCCGGTCGGCCCGCCGCTCTCGGCCGAGTCTGAATCGGAGTTGGCCGTGTCGGTGTTGCTGTTGCTGTTGGTGTCCCGGTCGGTCTCGCCGGAGGAGTCGGTCTCCCCGTCGGTCCCCGAGCCGCCCGCCACATCATCATCGCCACAGGCCGTCGCGGCCCCAACCAGGGCCATGCAAGCAATCCAGTACCTCAACCGCATGGGCAGCAGGATAGCACCGGTGTCACGCCTGGGTGCGCCCTGAGCGTTCTGATGCGTTTTCGCGCGCTGGAGGCGTCCGGGCAGACGCACCTACCTCGGGTCGACGACCCTGCCCATGAACAGGATCGCGCCCGTGTCGGTGTCGTGGATAAAGAACAGGAAGGGGCGGTCAAACGCCACCGGAACCGGGTCTGCCGGCATCCCGGTCCCCCGCATCATCACGACCGCCGTGGCTGCCGCCGCCTCGGTGCCGTGTTCGTCGACCTCGATGAAACCTTTGTGAAAGACTTCGTCGATCATCAAATGTTCGTCTTCGGGGGCGGCCATGCCTTCGAACTGCGCAGCGTCCGTGAACGCTTGCTGGAGCCCCAAGGTCTTGAGGGGGGTCGCAAGCTCGATGGACTTTGCGGGTGCGAGCTTGAACTTGGGGACCGCAAGCGCGACGCGCTGGTAGGTCATCGCAGCCGACCAATTTGCGAGCGAGTCTGCGGCGAGCGAGGCTTCCAACGCGCCCAGCCCCGTCGGTTGCTTGGGCATGGCGAGCGTCATCGCGAACGCGCTGCTCGCATAAGGTAGCTCGAGCACGGTGACCTCGTCCGTCATCGAAACCTTGAACCTCTCGCTGGTGTGCATGGTCGGGACCTCAACCTTCTCGGTCCCGTTCGCGGCGAAGGCTGCGTTGCGGGTTGCGGCCTCGTTGAATTGTTCCTGCCACTGGGCTTTGAAGTAGATCGCGTTCGCGAGGACCAGCAGGGTGTCCGCGGTCACTGCGCTCGGGGGAAGGAGATCGCGGATCCGATCGTGGGTTTGCTCTTCGACCCAGCCGTTGATGCGCTCTCGGGCGACTTCGGAGGCGGAGAAGTCGAGGCGTTCCATTGCGCTTCGATAGTCACGGGCGTTCTGCGCCACGAAGGTCTCTTTGAACGGTACGCCTTCGGCCCCGAAGAGGCGGTTGGCCAGCGCGATCTCCGGAGGAGGCGCCTGGCCTTCCGCGGCCGGGGCGGTTTGCATCCATCGATGCGCGAGCTCGCCGGCGGCCGCGTGCCACTGGCCCGGCTCAATCCCCTGGACGTGCAGCACGCTTGCGAACTCGGCGGCGGTGCTTCCGGTGGCCCCTTGGTAGGTCATGCCCAACGCGATGGCGACGCTTGCGGGCGATAGGACGAGGTTGCCCTCGACCTCGGAGACCTGCTGGTAGAGATCGAATGAGAACGCGTTGATGCTCTCGCGGACGGCGGAGATGTCGGAGTCGGACACGGGCAAGGGGTCGGGGGTTGGGAGGGGCGCCGGCGTGGCCCCGGTCGCAGGCGGGGTGTTCTTCTCCGCGGGGGTGGGCGGGTTGCCTTGCGTGGCGGAGCAACCGAGGAGCACGAACAAGGGGAGAAGCCGGCGGACCATCGTAGGGGCGATGAACGCACTTCGCGACGCTCGGGTCTACCCGGTTGTCGTGTTGCGGCGCGGGCTTCTGTCTTCGATCGTCAGGGGGCTGCGATCTTCGGTGTCGGCCAAGGCATCACCCCGTACGACCAGGCCGCACTCGTTCGCGGCTTTCTGTGAGAAACGCGAGCGGTCTACCGCTGCGGTGGTAGCGTGCCGCCATGTCGGCAAGCGGTCGTGAGCTGAAGAAATGGGAGCGCCCCGGCGCTCGGGTTCCGGCGTTCGTGGACCAGTGGGGGCGCACTCCTTTCTTCGTCGTGCTGGGGGTCATGTTTGGCGCAGCCGCGGGGATGTGCTTCGTGTCGTGGCCCGTAGGTCTCGTGCTTGGCGCAGCCGCAGTTGCGTTCGGGGCGATGGGGTTCGCCGACATCACCCAGCAAAGCCACACCATCTTGCGGAACTTCCCGGTGCTGGGGCGCCTTCGATACTTCTTCGAGTCGGTGCGTCCCGAGCTTCGGCAGTACTTCGTCGAGTCGGACCAGGAGCAGAACCCGTACAGCCGCGAGAACCGCTCGATCATCTATCAGCGGGCCAAGAGTGTGTTGGCGACGCTGCCGTTTGGTACGCGCGCCGATGTCTACAGCACCGGCTACACCTGGATCGCGCACTCGATGGTGCCGACGCACCCTCTTCCATCGGCGGGGCGAATCCTTGTCGGCGAGAAGCGCTGCAAGCATCCCTACGACGCTTCCATCTTCAACATCTCGGCGATGAGCTACGGGTCGTTGTCCAAGAACGCCGTGCTCGCGCTCAACAAGGGCGCCAAGTTGAGCGGTTTTGCCCACAACACGGGCGAGGGTGGCGTGTCCCCGTACCACCTCGAGGCCGGCGGCGATCTGGTGTGGCAAGTCGGAACCGGGTACTTCGGGTGCCGGGCCGAGGATGGGGGCTTCAGCGAGGAGAGGTTCGTTGAGACGGTCAAAGCGCCCTCGATCAAGATGATCGAGCTCAAGCTTTCGCAGGGAGCCAAGCCTGGCCACGGCGGAATCTTGCCGGCGAAGAAGGTCACGCTCGAGATCTCCCAGATTCGGGGCGTACCGATGGGTCAAGACGTCAACTCCCCTCCGGGACACAGCGCGTTCTCCACCCCTCGAGGTCTGATCGAGTTTGTCACCCGGCTTCGCGAACTCAGCGGCGGGAGGCCGGTCGGTATCAAGGTGTGTATTGGTCATCCCGGCGAGTTTCTCGCGGTGGTCAAGGCGATGGTCGAGACCGGGGAAGGCCCCGACTTCATCACCGTGGACGGCGGCGAGGGGGGCACCGGCGCCGCGCCGCTGGAGTTCTCCAACTCGGTGGGGGCGCCGCTTCGGGATGGGTTGCTGCTGGTCGACGACGCCCTGCGGGGTGCCGGCCTTCGAAACGAGCTGAAGATCTTCAGCGCTGGCAAGATCGCCACCGGCTTCAACGTCCTTGAGCAGCTGGCGTTGGGTGCGGATGCCTGCAACTCCGCTCGCGGCATGATGTTTGCGCTTGGCTGCATTCAGGCCCTCAAGTGCAACACCAACAAGTGTCCCGCGGGTGTCGCCACCCAGGAGCCTCGGTTGGTCGAGGGCCTGCACGTCGACGACAAGGCGTTCCGGGTCGCGAGTTTTCACGACAAGACCGTGGAGTCCGTCCTTGAGCTGTGCGGTGCGGCGGGCCTGGAGAGCCCGGTCGATCTCCGGCGCGAGCACCTCACGCATCGCATCTCGCCCACCGAGGTGCAAACCTTCCAAGAGACGTTCCCGCTGATGGCAGAGGGGGCGCTGCTCGATGGCACCGCGCCCCCTTTGTTGCAGAAGATGTGGGACGAAGCCTCAGCCGACACGTTCTGTCGGCCAGCCATCTTCCGCTGAGGTTTGTGACGTCGGCGGGCGTCGATTCACCCAGGCGAGGCGCGTGGGCGGGACGCATCGGGCTCGTCGCTGTGCGCGGCGATGAGTCTCGCTCCGACGAGTCCTGCGGCGGAGATTCCCGCCATCGCCCAGAACGCCGATCCTCCGAACTGGTCATACAAAGGTCCGGCGCCGAGCATCATGAGTCCGGACCCCACGCCGGTGGAGGCCGCGTACAAGGAGGTGACGGTGGCGGTGGCGCTCTCGTCGACCCGCTCCTGCACGTACGCGATCGCGCCCAGGTGCAACGCGCCAAACGTTAGCCCGTGCAGGACCTGGATCGCGAACAACGACGAGGGGTCGGTGGTCAGCGCGAGCAGGGGCCAGCGTGCGAGCCCGCCGATCGCCGCGAGGGTGAGCAGACCGGTCGAGCCAAGCTTTCGCTGCGCCCGGCCGCTCATCGCGAACAGCACGATCTCCGCCACGACGCCGACCGACCACAGCGGCCCAATCGTCGTGTCGGGGACACCGTGTGCACGCCAGTGGGCGGTGCCAAACGCGTAGAGCATCGCGTGGGAGGCGTGCAGGAGACCGGTGGTCGCAAGGAATCGCGCGTGGCTTCGTTTGGGTGCGCCCAGCTGCGCGGGCTTGGACGCTCGGGGCCCGCGTCGGGGCAACATTACGACCGCGATCACGACCACGACCGAGGCGATTTGCAGCGCGTTGAGGACGTCTTGCTCATCGCCGCTGGCGAGCAGCCAACCACCGACGTTTGACGCGACGATGAACGCGGCGGAGCCAAACAGGCGCAGGTGGCCGTAGTTGACCGCGCCGGTGCTGCCCAGTCGAAGGGCGATGGAGTCGACCAACGGGACCAGCGGGCTGAACGAGGCACCGAGCACGGAGCCCACCACGATCACCTCCCAGAGGCTGGAGCTGAGGCCAAACAATCCGTAGCAAGCGGCGGCCAGCACCGCGAGCACCATCGCGGGCGCCTTGACCGACCCCAGCCGATCGCTGAGGCGACCGATCAGCGGGTTGGCCGGGACCCGCATCCAGGTGATCGTGCCCAGCACGATTCCGATGGCACCCGCCGAGTAGCCGCGGCTCTGCAGCCACACCGGGAAGTAGGGCATGTGCATGCCCAGCGCGAAGAAGATCGCGGCGAACGCCAGAGCGATGCGGACCTTCGCAGACACGGCCGGCCTCGTATACACGACCCGGGCTCGGACCGTTGACCACGATGCGTGGGGCCGCAGCGCTCAGGACGCCTGCCCCTCCCCAGCGTGTTTCGCCAAAGCGCAGGCGGATTCGATCCCGACCCGTCCCACAATGGGGGCTATCCTGCGGACTCGATGTTCGACGCTCCCGAGTCGACGCTCCTGCGCAACGCCAACCTCTTCGACCCCGCACCGCGGGGCCGGTGCGACATTTTGCTTGGCGGTGGCCGGGTGCTGGCCATTGCGGATCGCATCTGCGAGCTTCCGGCAGCGATCCCGCACGCAGTGGTCGACCTCGATGGGGCGACCGTGACCCCAGGCCTCGTCGACGCGCACGCCCACGTGGCCGGCGGCGGTGGGGAGGCTGGCTTTGCGAGTCGCGTGCCGCCGCTGCGTGCCGAGGACTTTACGGGTGCCGGGGTCACGAGCATCGTGGGACTGCTGGGCACCGACACCACCACCCGGACGATGCGGGACTTGGTGGCGCGGACGCTCGGACTTCGCGAAGAAGGACTGTCGGCCTGGTGTTGGACCGGCGGCTACGCCGTGCCCCCGTGCACGCTCACAGGCTCCGTCCGAGACGACATCGTGTTTGTCGATCCCATCATTGGCGTCGGCGAGCTGGCGATCTCCGACCACCGGTCCTCGCAGCCGACGCTCGACGAGTTCCTCCGCATCGCCGCCGATGTTCACGTGGCCGGAATGACCACGGGCAAGGCCGGAGTGGTGCACTTGCACTTGGGCGACGGCGTGCGGCAGCTGGAGCTCGTGGTGCGGGCGCTCGCGACGAGCGAGTTGCCACCGCGCGTGTTCCATCCCACCCACGTCAATCGCAACCGAGAGCTGTGGGACGCGGTCCGAGGGATGGCGCGTACGAGCGGGCTTTGCTTCGACGTCACCGCGTTTCCCGCCGACGAGGTTGGGGACGGGCTCACGGCGAGCGATGCGATCGCACAATGGCTCGCCGAGGGTCTGCCCGCCTCTGCGCTCACCTGCTCCTCGGACGGCGGGGGTTGCATGCCGCACTGGGGGGATGACGGTCGGATCGTGAGTTTCGGGGTCGGGAAACCTTCGACGTTGCTGCTGACGCTGCGCTCGCTGGTGCGCGACCGGGGGGTGAGTCTCGCCGACGCGCTGCCGATGCTCACGTCCAACGTCGCGAAGCTGCTGCGGTTGCCCGGCAAGGGACGGGTCCAGGTGGGCAGCGACGCAGACCTGCTCGTGCTGGATGCGTCGCTGCAGTTGCGTGAGGTCTACGCGGGGGGACGCCCGCGCCCCATCCCCCAAGGGGTTGCTATCGGGACCCCTTGAGGTCAGAACGACCGCTGGGCCTTTATCCTTGTCGAGCGACCCTGCTTGAGCCACACATCGCCCGCACCCATGCCCGCTCGAGTCGAGGACAGCATCCGTCGTGGATCCATCATTCCGGTCGGCGGAGCCGAGGACAAAGACAATGGTCCGGTCATCCTCAGACGTTTCGTCGCGCTGTGCGGCGGTGCGAACTCCCGCATCGCGGTGATCCCCACGGCTTCGCGACTGCCCGACACCGGCTCCCGCTACGAAGAGATCTTCCGCAGCCTCGGCGTCGGCTCGGTCAAGGCGCTCGAGTACAACACGCGCGAGGACACGACGCGCGAGGACTGGTTGGACTGGTTGCGCCAGGCGACGGGGGTGTTCCTCACCGGCGGCAATCAGCTGCGCATCTCCACCATCCTGGGCGGGACCACCGTCGCCCGTGCGATCCGGACCGCGAACGCCTCCGGGGTCCATATCGGCGGAACCTCAGCCGGCGCCGCGGTGCTCTCGGAGCACATGATCGTCTTTGGCAAGTCGGGTTCCACGCCGATCGCGGGCGCGGTCTCTATGGCGCCCGGACTCGGGCTGACCAATCGCGTGGTCATCGATCAGCACTTTCGACAGCGAGACCGAATCGGTCGACTCCTCGCTGCGCTGGCGTACAACCCCTTCGCGATCGGCATCGGCCTGGATGAAGACACGGCGGCGTTCATCGATGCCGACGATCACATCTCCGTCGTCGGCAGCGGCGCGATCACCATCATCGACGTCAGCAGCCTCGAGCACTCCAGCATGGGTGCAGCGAGTAGCGGTGACTGCATTTGCATGACCGGCGTCAAGCTCCACATCCTCACCGACGGCGCGCGCTTCGATCTCCGCGAGCGGATTGCGACGCCCCCTGAATCGCGCGGTCTGTAAGGCGGCGCCCCGGCTTGAACCCATGAAGATCCTCGGACAACGCATCTATCGCGGCCCCAACCTCTACGCTCGCTTCCCGGTCCTGCGTTTGACCGTCGACCTGGGCGCGCTCGAGCAGTGGCCGAGCGCAAAGATCCCGGGCTTCGCCGAGGCTCTACAGGCAGCGCTGCCGACCCTCGCAGAGCACGGCTGCTCGTACGCGACCGCGGGCGGATTTCTGCGACGGCTGCGAGAAGGTGAAGGCACCTGGCTGGGACACGTTCTCGAGCACGTGGCGATCGAGATTCAGAACCGAACCGGTGCCAACGTCACATTCGGAAAGACGCGCGGCACGGGTGAAGTTGGGCGCTACAGCGTGGTCTACGAGTTTGAGGAAGAGCGCGTCGGCGAGGCCGCTGGCAAGTTGGCGCTTCGGCTGCTGCTCTCGTTGCTGCCCGACGCCCTGCGACTCGAAGTGGCGCCCGAAGAGCCCGAACTCGACTTTGCCGCCGAGCTCGAGGAGCTGATCGCCTTCGCCCAGGGAAGGCAGTTCGGGCCATCGACGGGATCGCTGGTCCGCGCCGCCGAGGCGCGTGGGATTCCGTGGCTTCGCCTCAACGACTACTCGTTGGTGCAGTTCGGCCACGGCCGTTTTCAGAAGCGAATCCAGGCCACCGTCACATCCGAGACGCGACACATCGCGGTCTCGATTGCATCCGACAAGGAGGAGACCAATCGAATCCTCGGCGACCTGGGGCTTCCGGTACCGCGTCAGTACATCGTCCGTTCGGCCGAGCGAGCCGCCGAGGTGGCTGGGCGACTGGGGTTTCCGGTCGTGGTCAAACCACTGGACGCCAACCATGGCCGCGGCGTCTCGATCGACCTGCAGGACCCCGAGGCCGTCGCGGTCGCCTTCGAGAAGGCACGCGAGCACAGCCGGACGGTGATCGTAGAAACCTTCATCGACGGCTTCGACCACCGCATGCTCGTTGTCGGGGGGCAACTGATCGCGGTCGCGAAACGCATTCCGGGCCACGTCATCGGTGACGGAGTCCACACCGTCGCCGAACTCGTCGAGCAGCTCAACCGAGACCCGCGACGGGGCATCGGCCACGAGAAGGTGCTGACCCGGATCGAGCTCGATCACCAGGCGCTGCGACTGCTCGAAGTTGCCGGCATGGACACGCAGTCGGTTCCAGCCCAGGGGGACGTGCTGTACCTGCGTTCGACCGGCAACCTCTCGACCGGAGGCACAGCCCACGATCAAACCGACGTCGTTCATCCCGACAACGTCGAGATGGCGACCCGCGCGGCACAAGCGATCGGGCTGGACGTGGCGGGTATCGATTTCATCACGCCGGACATCTCTCGATCATTTCGTGAGGTCGGGGGAGCCATCTGCGAGGTCAACGCCGCTCCGGGCTTCCGCATGCACGTAGCGCCCACGGAAGGGGAGTCGCGTGACGTCGCCGGGCCGGTGATGGACATGCTCTTTCCGCCGGCCACACCCACGCGAATTCCGGTCGTTTCGATCACGGGCACAAACGGGAAGACGACCACGAGCCGGATGGTCGCGCACATCCTCAAGATGTCGGGACACACCGTGGGCTTGTGCACCACCGATGGCGTCTACATCGATGGTGAGCGCACAACCGCGGGCGACATGACTGGCCCGGTCTCCGCGAAAATGGTCCTGCGCGATCCGAAGGTGGACGCAGCGGTGCTGGAGACGGCTCGCGGCGGACTGCTTCGCTCCGGGCTCGGCTATCGCGAGAACGATGTCGGCGCGGTGCTCAATGTTCACGGCGACCATCTGGGTCTCGGTGGAATTGACACCATCGACGACTTGGCCGCGCTCAAGCGGATCGTCGTGGAGGTCAGCACCAAAGCTGCCGTCCTCAACGCCGATGACGACGCTTGTCTGAAGATGGCCGACTACACCGAAGCCGAGCGCATCGGCTGGGTGACTCGCAATCCGCGGCACGAGCTCGTGCGCGAGCACATCCGGGCCGGGCACGCGGCCTGTGTCCTCGAAGAGGGCATCAACGGTCACATGATCACCCTGTACGATCGTGGAAGCCATATCCCGCTGCTGTGGACGCACCTGATCCCCGCCACCCTGGAGGGCAAGGCGCTGTTCAACGTCGAGAACGCCATGTTCGCCACCCTCATCGCCTGGATGATGGGCGTGAAGATCGAGAACATCCGGGTGGCCCTGCGCACGTTCGATGCGAGCTACTTCCAGGCGCCAGGCCGGCTCAACGTCTACGACGGCCTGCCGTTCAAGGTGATCCTCGACTATGGCCACAACCCAGCCGCCGTGGCCGCGATGACCGCGACCGCGGGGAGGATCGAGGTTGGGGGCGTCCGGCGCTGCGTGCTTTCGGCGCCCGGCGATCGTCGCGACGAGGACGTGCGAGCCATCGGGGCCGCGGCCGCGGGTGTCTTCGACGAGATCATCTTGCGCAGGGACGACGACCCCCGAGGACGGGAGGTTGGGGAGATCGCCGGCTTGCTGCGCGAAGGCCTGAACGCCGCGGGGGTCTCGGACGATCGAATCGTGCACATCGAGCAGGAGCCGGAGGCCGTGGAGGCGGCGCTGCGCGGCAGCAAGGCGGGCGACCTGCTGGTGATCTTCGGAGATGACATCACGCGGACCTGGAAGCAGATCATCTACTTCGGCGGCGGCCGGGAAGGGCGGCCGACGTCCGAGGCCCCGTCGACGATCGGCGGACTGGCCGTGGCAGACTCTTCCCCGGTGCGTGGGTCCTCCTCAGACGAACACGAAGACCACGGAGATCCGGTGCGCGATGATCGGCCGCTTCGCATGGGTGCGCAGCCAGGCCTCATCGTGGATGATCGCGGCGCTCGTCTGGCCCGCGAGAGCAACGACTGATCGAGAGGACCAGCCGATGGATTTCGTCGATACGCGACGCTTGACCGGCGTCAATCTGCACGACGACAGCCCGGGCGCGGTTGCGCGGGTACGACTTGCGCCCGACGAAGACGCGAGCGCTGCGGTGCTGCGCTGGCGGGAAGCGCTTGCCGAGGGCGCGCAGGCGCTTGGCCTCTCGCTGCGGACCCACGCGCGGATCGAGGTTGACGCGAAGGGTGTGCAGCACGTCGACCTCATGCTCGTCGCGCCGATCGACAGCCTGTATGCGGCGGCCGACTTGGCGCAGTGGGCCGTGGCGCGTGCCGAAGGGAAGGGTGCCGATCTCGCGCCGGTGTTGCGGGATGCGGCCGAGGAACGGGACCTCCGCCGCGGCGCGGTGTCGCTGGCCGATGCCGCCGATGCTCGCGGGTTACCGTGGCTGGTCGACGACGAGCACATGTCTTTGGGCTACGGCCATCGAAGTCGGACGTGGCCGCTCGCCGACTTGCCCGCGCCCAGCGAAGTGAGCTGGGATGTGCTGGCATCGATCCCAGTGGCGGTTGTAACCGGGACCAACGGGAAGACCACCACCACCCGCCTCCTCGCGCGGATCGTGCGGTTGGCAGGCAAATGCGTGGGCAACAGCAGCACCGACGGCCTGTGCATCAATGAGCGGCTGGTCGAAGCCGGCGACTGGACCGGCACCGGTGCGGCCCGCATCCTGCTGCGTCATCAAGACGTGAACGTTGCGGTGCTTGAGGCGGCGCGCGGCGGTCTATTGCGCCGGGGACTCCAGGTTGGTTCGGTCGACGTCGCGGTCATCACCAACGTCGAACGCGATCATCTCGGTGAGTGGGGGGTCTTCGATGTGGCGGCGATGGCCGAGGCCAAGGGCATCGTGACCCGAGTCGTGCGGCCCGGGGGCTGCATCGTCTTGGGGGCCGACAGCGCGGCGCTGGTGGGTTGGGCAAGGAGCCGCCACTTTCCGGCGGCCGTCCAGTGGTTCTCCCCCGACCCTGAGCATCCGGTGTTGGTGCAACACCGGGCGGACGGCGGCGCGGTCTGGACGGTGAACGCGGCCGGCATGCTGGTGCGACGCGACCACGACGGTGAGCATGCGCTGGTCCCTGTCGCGGACATCCCGTTGACGGTGGGCGCTCGAGCTCGGCACAACGTGTCCAACGCGTTGTCGGCAGCCGCTGCGGCGACGGCGATGGGGATCGCGGAGGGTCCGATCCGCGAGGGGCTGCTCGAGTTCGGGCGCGACCCTTCCGACAACCCCGGACGGACGCACACCTGGAAGCTCCCGTCCGGTCCGACGATTCTCTTCGACTTTGCCCACAACCTCGCAGGCCTGAGTGCTGTGGGGGACTTCGTCCGGGCGCTTGCGAGGTCGACGATCGTCGCGTTCGGGATGCCGGGCGATCGCAGCGACGACGACCTTCGAGCGATAGGCGCTGCCCTGGTCGCGCTCTCGCCTCGCGCGATCATCCTGCGCGATCTGCCTTCGTACCTGCGCGGTCGTTTGCCCGGAACGGTGCCGGCACTGCTTGAGCAAGGTGCCCTTGCCGCCGGATTCTCCCGCGAGCGCGTCCATCACGTCTCGGACGAATGCGCAGCGCTGGGACTGGCCAGCACGCTCGCCAACCCGGATGATCTGATCCTGAACCTGCTCCACACCGAGCGCGATGACGTCGCACGCTGGCTCGCCGACGCAGGCGCTCAGGCGTCGCCGCTCGGCTCGCGTGCGAGCGCGTAACCTCGGGGGCGCTCGGGGGGCGCTCGGGGGGCGCTCGCCCGCGCGCCCGCGCTCTGTGTGACGGAATCGCTCACCTTGAAACCGCCAGGCGCCGCGTTTTCTAGCGAGGAACCGATGCAGACCCAGGAATCTGCCCGCGACCGACCTGGCACGCATCGTGCTCTCTTCCTGGTCATGTTACGCGCAGCCATCATCTTCTTCGTCCTCGCCCTCGTCGCCGCCGTGTTCGGTTTCGGTGGGATTGCAGCCAGCGCCGTTGGGATTGGAAAGATCCTGTTCGTCGTGTTCCTCGTGATCGCGGTGATTACCGCCATCATGGGTCGAAGGGTGGTGGCGTAGCAGCCCGTGTTGCTCACGGAAGCCTTGCCATGAGGCAAGCAGAACAGCGGCAAGAGACATTCGAGAGGGCGGCGCGGGCAACAGCGACCCACGCCGCCTTCTGCATGTAGGGCGCTTGCGCGTCGTCTTGGCCCCGAGTATCAGAGTCCGATGTCGCGAGGTGCCGACGCTAAACATGACCGCCGACGGAGGATTCTTCGTCGCGCTGCGCTGGTCCTCTGGATCGCGGCGGCGGGGCTTTGCGTTGTGGCAACGGGTTTACCGCTGATCACCGCGGACGCTTGGTGGATTCGGGCCTTCGACTTTCCGCGGCTTCAGGTTCTTGTTGTTGCGCTCGCGACACTGGCGCTGACGCCTTGGGCAACAGCCGCGCAACGCTCGGGTCCACGGAAGGCGGCGCGGTGGGGGGCGGCGGCGCTTCTGCTCGCATGCGTGATGATGCAGGGCTTGGAGATTCTTCCCTATACGCCGCTGTATCCGAAACAAGTCAAGGCTGCGCCAGACGGCGATGGCGAGGGCATCAAGCTCTTGGTCGCAAATGTACTGATGGACAACCGGAACTGGGGGAGGGTTGTCCAACTCGTCTCCGAGCTCGATCCTGATGTGGTCGCGCTGGTGGAGACCGACGCCGGGTGGCGTGCTGGGCTCTCAGAGTTGACCGCGTCGTATCCGTACACGGTGTCCGTCCCCCAAGATAACACCTACGGCATCCTGTTGTACTCGCGGCTGCCCCTGCGTTCCACGGCCGTCGAGTTTCTCTTCGAGTCGGACGTGCCCTCGATCCATACCCAGGTCGTGTTGGCCTCGGGAAAGTCCTTCGATCTGCACATCCTTCACCCTCGTCCGCCGGCGCCCAGCGAAGCTGAAGACACAACCGAACGGGACGCCGAGCTGCTCCTTGTTGGCAAGCAAGTCGCGCAGCGCGGTCGCCCCGCGATCGTGGCCGGCGACCTCAACGACGTCGCGTGGTCTGCCACCACAAAACTCTTCCAGAAGACCAGCGGCTTGCTCGATCCGCGGGTTGGACGTGGGCTGTTCAGCACCTTTCACGCGGAGCACTGGCTGCTCCGGTGGCCCCTGGATCACGTCTTCCACTCGGAGCATTTTCATCTCGCTGAGTTGCGGAGGCTGGAGCCGATCGGGTCCGACCATTTTCCGATTTTCGTACACCTCGTGCTCGATCCCGACGCCCCCGCGAGACAAGAGGAGCCGAAGGCGGACAGCGCGGAGAAGCAACGGGCGGACGAAAAGATCGCTGAACCGACTCGGGGGGGCAAAGAATGACGGTTGCCCGGACCATGGTGCCGCCCATCTGCGGTGCGATTCGCGGCGCGATTCGCGTGCCAACCTAGACCGGAGGGTGAGCTGTCCGCGCGGCAGCATGGGGGCCCGGGCCCGCGACATCGCCGCACGGCCTCGACGCGCGTTCGTTGGCTCTAAAGGCGGGCAGCGTCTAGGCAGCCCGAGGATATGCTACCCCCGCTGCGCACCATGAGTCCGCTCGCGTCGTCTCCTTCTCCAGTGCTGGACCCGTTGGCCGGCATCGACGGTATTCAAACGATGCTGGAGCTGCTGTCCGAGGCGACGGGTCGGCGGATCACGCTCATCGCACGCCTCAGCCACGACAGCTGGCGTTGTTGCGCCATCCGGGACGGTGCCGGCTTCGGGCTCAAGGTGGGCGACACGCTCGACGTCGAGACCACCTTCTGACGAAAGCTCGAGGGCGCGGTCGCGCCCCTTATCATCGAGGACGCGAGCACCGATCGCCGCTTTGCAAATCACCCCGGCTATTTGCAGTACAAGATCCGCAGCTACATCGCGGTGCCGATCTTCGTGGGACAAACGGAGTTCTTCGGCACGCTCTGTGCGCTCGACTCGGAGCCCGGAGAGCTTCCGGAGTCGCTGCTGCGTACCTTCCGGATGTTCGCGGATCTCATCGGCGTCCAACTCCACCGTGAGCGCGTGGCCGTGGAGCGCGAGCGCTTCCTTGCCGTACTGACCCACGACCTTCGTACCCCGTTGAGTGTATCCGGCATGGTGTCGGAAGTGCTGCTGCGGCACGCCGAACCCACCATCAACGCTCTTGGCGATCGTCTGGCGCGGAGTGTACGGCGCATGAAGGACATCGTTGGTGATGCTGCCGACATCGCGCGCGGGCGTTTCGGGCAGGAGATCAAGCTGGCGCCCGCATCGCTCAACGCCGCTGACTTGGTGCGTGGTGTTGCCCAAGAGGTGTTCGGCGGAGACCCCCGGCTCCACCTCGAGCTCGATGATTCGGTCACCGTGCTCTGGGACCGCACGCGCGTGGAGCAGCTGGTCGGCAACCTCTTGAGCAACGCGCTCCAGTACGCGCCCTCGGACGCTCCGATCAGGGTTGCGGTCCAACGCGACGGTGACGTCGTCAGCATCGAGGTTGCCAACGGCGGCAGACCGATCGAGCCTGAGCTGCTCCCATCGCTGTTCGAGTTGTTCGCCCGCGGCGTCAACTCTCACCCGGGCGGGATGGGAATGGGTCTGTTCATCGTCAAGGTCGTCGCCGAGGCGCACGGTGGCTCGGTAGAGGTCCGCTCGGACGAGAGCGAGACCTGTTTTCGCGCGACGATGCTCGCGGTCGCGACCGCGTAGGGCGCTCAGCCTGCGCCGCGAGTGAGGACCTGCACCGCCTTCTGGACGAAATCGCTGACTCCGTCGGCGACGTAGGAGACATACAGCGGGACCGGATCGTCCATGGTCGCGATCCGGACCAGTCGCCCGTCCTTGACGTCGGCCGCGATGAACGCCTCAGGCATGGCTGCGAAGCCAAAGCCTCGGATGGCGGCGAGCCGCATCAGCTCGAGGTCATCAGTCTCGGCGACGACATCGGGAACGACGTGGTTGGTGCGCAGGAACGCATCCACGGCCCAGCGGAAGCCGGAGGTCGTCGTGTAGTGAACCCAGGGGCTCCCGTGCAGCGCTGCAACCGAGCTGACGACCGAGGCTGCTCCCGGCGATGCCACGAGGGCGAATCGTGCGTTGCGGACAACCGCGGTTTGAAGATTGTTCGCCGCTCGCGACTGGGGTTGGAGCTCGCTGACCAGCACATGGAGCTCGCCGGAGGCCAGGCGGGGCATCAAGGAGCCGTAGTCTGCGATCGAGATGCGCGGGCACATCCCCTCCTCGCCGAACAGTGGCAGGAACAGGTCGGCCGCGAGCGATCGCGACACGGTGGCAGCCACGCCGATCTCGAGGACCGTCCGGCTGGAGACGGAGACGTCGAGGTCGCGGAGGAGACGCTCGCCGGTTCCGAAGATGATCTCCGCGTGCTCGAGCGCCTTGCGGCCCTGCTCCGTCAGCTCCATCGTGTCGTCGTTGATGACGAACAGGTCCGCTCTGAGTTCGCGTTCGAGCGTCCTGATCTGGTGATCGAGCGTCTCGGGCTTCACACGCAGAACGCGTGCGGCCTCCCGCCGCGAGCCCAGCGTTGCGGCTCGATAGAAATAGAACAGGCGAGCAAAGTTGAGTTGGTTCATGGGCTCTCAAGCCGTGAGGATGGCGTTCACGGGCTCGTTGCTCGTCACGACCGAGGGCGTCTCTACCGCCGCGGGCCGACCCGGGAAGAGTGCCACGCTGTCGGCGGGCCTGGCGAGGGCCGGCACAGCAGATGCTGTTTTTTTTGTACAGATGTGCGGTGGTGCGCGCTCCGGAAACGCACAGGCGAGCATCATCGCTCACCCGCGCCGCGGAAACGCTGCATCGCGGGCAGGAAGACGCCTGGGCGCGGGTCTTGCTATGTTCGTGTCGCGTGAACGGGTTCAGTCCATCCGAACCGACCGCTCCCGCGGACGTTGTGGGGCCCAATCGACAAGCCCGGCGCCGACGCCTCGGAAGGGATACGGGCAGGTGTTGACCGACTCGGTCTACGATCGCGCCCCCGGTGACTTGTCGCGCCGGGTTGCACACGCGCTCGGCTCTCCCCTCGGCGTGCTCGTTGGCGCTCTCGACACCGCCCCAGGCGACAATCCGGAGCTCTACGCCGGGCTGGCGAGGCTGGCCCGCAGGGGCACCGCGCAGTTGAAGCGCTTGTCGGCCCGACTCGCGCTGCTTGGGCGTCTGGATGCGCGCTCCGAACCGAACCTCGCACCGTGCGACCTCGCGGCGCTCGCTCAAGGCGCCTCGGCAACGATCAGCGCCACCAGGGTTCGCAGGGGCGTGACACTTGGGACGGAGTTCTCCGAACAACATGGGCCCGCGGTCGGGGACGGTGCCCTGATCGAAGCCGCCTATGCGGAGCTCATCGACAACGCGATGCGTTTCTCGACCAGCCGGGTCACCGTCAGTCTTGCGGCTTCGGAGCAGACCGTCGCGTTCTGGGTTCAACATGACGGTGATGCGCTCACGCCAGAAGTCTTCGGTGCCGCGCTCGATCGGACCGCGCCGCTCCAGGACCGATCGGGCTTGGGGATCGGGCTGTGGATTGCAGACACGGTCGCCCGACTGCACGCCGGCTCGCTCGCGCAGGGGCACGAGGGACAGGTGATCTTGACCCTTCCCCGAAGCGCGTAAACGCGCTGAGTTGGAGCGCAAGCGCCCACCTGAGCCGTATGGGGGCAGCACGATTGCGGCAGGTTTCGACTTTATCCTCTGTCACGACGAGTTCGCTCGGCTGGCACGCGTAATGCACACCTTCGAGGTGTGAGCGCCGAGGAAAGTAGTCTCGACTGCAGCGCTGACGCCAGCTCGCCGAGATACTGCTTTCGGCTGTACGTGGCGGGCCACTCGCCACGATCGCGCGCCGCGATCCAGATGCTCAGCCGTCTCAACGACGGCCATCTCGGCGGACTCGCCGAGGTCGAGATCATCGACATCTATCAACATACTGGGCGCGCTTGGCAGGACCAGATCATCGGTGTGCCCGCGCTCATCCAGGAGCGACCGGCTCCGCCGTGCCAACTCTCAGGTGACCTCTCCGACGAGACGTGGATCCTGCAAGCGCTAGGTCTCGGGGCCTCTGGTGCCGCGACAGTGGCCACAGAGGATGAGCCCTGAAGGGCGCGCCTCAGCGGTCGTCTCGCTGAAAGCGGAGGGCTTCGTCGATCGCCGCACGGTCGACGGGCTTGACCAGGTGCAAGTCGCAGCCAGCCGTGAGCGCGGCCTCTCGATCCTCGATCTGGCCGTAGCCGGTGAGTGCGGCAATCGTGACGTCATGGGTTTGCGGGCGGCTCCTGAGTTGCCGCGCGACTTCATAGCCGTCCATGCCAGGGAGACCGATGTCCAAGAAGACCAGGTCGGGCTGCACGGAGATCGCCTGCGCGATCGCGTCCTCCCCTGTGTAGGTGGTGACGACCTCGTGACCGGCGGCCTCCAGCAACATTGCCATCATCTCGGCCGCGTCGGTGTTGTCATCGCAGACGAGGATGCGTCGCTGGGTTGGTGCTTCGGAATCGGGGACGTGCGGGGCGGGGGCAGCGTCGTGTTCATCATCCGCTTGGGGAAGCTCAACGCGGAACTGGGCGCCAAGCCCTCGCCCCGCACTGGTGGCACGTACGGTGCCGCCGTGTAGCTCCACGATGCGCTGGACCAGCGCCAAGCCGAGCCCGAGTCCCCCGACGGCACTGTCGAACACGATGTCCTCCTGCACGAACGCGGTGAAGATCGTCGACAACATCTCTTGGTCGATGCCGCGGCCGCTGTCCGAGACCTCGAGCACGACGTAGCCTTCCTCAGCCCGCAACCGAACCCATACGTGGTCGCCTTCGTCGGTGAACTTGGCGGCGTTGTTGATCAGGTTGGTGAGCACCTGGGTGAGGCGGACGATGTCTCCGCGGAGAAACACGGGAACGTCCGGAATCTCGACGTGGAGGTCGCGCTTGTCACTGGCAAACAGCACCTTCGAGACCTCCAGAGCGCTGTCGACCAGCTGTCGGGCATCGAAGAGCGACGGAGCGATCTTGAGGGTGCCACGGCTGATCCGCGCGGTGTCGAGCAGGTCGTCGACCAAACGTCGGAGTTGCAGCGTTTGACGAAGGATCGTCGCGTGCAGCACGGCGGCTCGTTGCGGATCGACGTCCCCCTGCACGAGCAGTTCGGCCGCGTGTTGGACCGGTGCCAGCGGGTTGCGGAGCTCGTGCCCCAACATCGCGATGAACTCGTCCTTGCGCTGAGACTCCGTCTCGAGCTCGGTCTGCTGTCGGCGTAGCCGCTCTGCGATCCTGCGTTGGCTGCGATCGCTGACGATCACGCAGAGTGTGTTCCCCTCACCCGACTCGATCGAGACCGAAGAGATCGCGACCGACACGACACCATCGCCGCGGATGAGCTTGGTGTTCACTCGCACGCCGCCTGATGCCTTTACGATCCGTTCGGCTTCGTCCCGCTCTCGCTCAGGGAAGAACTGATCGAATCGGCGCCCGACGACGGTCTCGAGCCGGACCCGCACCATCGAGGCAAAGGCCATGTTGCAGTAGAGGATTCGGCCGTCTTCGGCGTCGAGCGTCAACGCCCCCTCCGCCATCCGTTCAACCATCAAGCGGAACGGGCGCTCCTCGTTCTCCAGCGTGAAAACGGTTCCCGACTCAGCCCCGCCGACGATCGCGTCGAGCTGGCCGGCCTGCAGCGCTACGATCGTCGCTTCAAGTTGTTCGATCCGCCCCCGCAGCGCGTTGCCGTCATCGTCCGCCATCAAATCGAGGCGCAGGCTATCAGGGTCGCTGGTGCGGAGCCACCGCATCGAGGGCGGTGTTGAAGCGGGATCCCTCCCGCGGGGCCGTACGCGCGCGTTCGAGCGCTCACGCACAGCGTGACGCGTAGAACCGGAACGGGCCTTGCAGCGTCGGCGCGTATGGAAGCACGGTATCTCCGTGATGGATCTCAGTAGCCTACTCGAACCACTTTTGCTCAAGCTCCAAGAATGGGGCTCGGGACTCGTTGCAATGCTTCCCAATCTCGCGGTCGCGATGCTCGTGGCGGTTGCGACGGTCTTCGCGTCGAAATGGATTGGGCGTGGCGCTCAGCGCGGCCTCCGGAAGCTTTTGCGCAGTCAGGAGATCGCCGATCTCTTGGCGAAGATCATCCGGGTCGGGGTTCTCGTCGCCGGGCTCTTTGCTGCGCTCGGGGTCTTGGGCCTCGACAAGACGGTGACCTCTCTGCTGGCTGGTGTCGGAATCGCTGGATTGGCGCTCGGGTTTGCGTTCCAGGATATCGCGGCGAACTTCGTCTCCGGGGTCTTGATGGCCGTACGGCGACCCTTCGAAGTCGGCGATCTGGTGAAGGTCTCCGACTTCCTTGGGACGGTCGAAGCGATCGACCTGCGCGCCACCCGGCTCCGCGCGCCGACGGGCGAGGTCGTCATCCTGCCCAACAAAGACGTCTACCAGGACGCGATTCAGAACTTCACCGAAACCGAGTTTCGCCGCGTCGACGTCGAGGTTGGCGTCTCGTACGATGACGACCTCGTGCGCGCCAAGGAGCTCGCGATCGCAGCGGTTGAGGACCTGGCGGAACGCAGCCCGGACCGAGAGGTCGAGCTGTTTTACTCGGCGTTCGGCGAGAGTTCGATCGACTGCACTCTGCGATTTTGGATCAATCAGTCCGCGCAGAAGCCGTTTATCGCGGCCAGGTCGGCGGCGATCATCGCCATCAAGCAAGCCTTCGACGCGGGAGGCATCTCAATCCCGTTCCCCATTCGAACGCTCGATTTCCCGGCGTCTATGGTGCCCGCCGCCGCTGCAGCGGTTGGGGGCAGGGGTGGTGAAGACGCTCCCGGTGTGAAGCTCCCGAAGTGAAGCTTCAGCGCGGATGGTGGTGCGCATGCGCTCAACTGAGCGCATGCGCGCAGTCTGGGCGCTCATTCCGAGCAAAATGGGCCGGCACAGCTCCTGCATTGGAGTCACATGCATGGACACCCAAGCTGATCGCCTCTCTTCTGACCACGCCACCAGCGCGGGCGCAAAGAGCCCGGAGACCCAAGCTGATCGCCTCTCTTCTGGCTACGTCACCAGCGCGGACGCAATCAGCCCGGAGAAAGACTGCGCGGAGCTGAACAGCCTCCTGCGCGGGGAGATTTCCGCTGTGGATACGTACTCGCAGTGCATCGAGAAGCTCGATGACCCCGATGCGGGTCTGCGATTGGAAGCCTTGAAGCGCTCCCACGCGCTCCGACGCGACTGGCTGACCAACCAAATTCGTCTCCTGGGAGGCACGCCGGAGGAACACGCGGGCCTGTGGGGGGCGATGGCGAGTTTCCTGGAGGGCGGCGCGACGATCTTCGGAGAGAAGGCCGCACTCAAGGTCCTGGAAGAAGGCGAGATGCACGGGTTGCGTCACTACGAGGCTGTCGACGGGGTGAGCTCCGCGACGCGAGTCTTTATCAGTACCACGCTCCTGCCAGAGCAACAACGCACCGCAGCTGCGCTTGCACTATTGGTGCAGGGTCTGGGCTGAGGTCCGGAGGCCCGAGAGGCGCACTGCGGCGTTGGTGCGATGTGTACATTCTCCACGAGTACTCTAATGACTACACCCTACGCGAGTCCTCCTATCACGAACTCAAGCTCTGGCGCCGAGCGCCGCGTTGGCCTCGAAGTCGAGCTTGCCGGGCTTAGCGTCCTCGAGCTCGCCGAAACGGTGGCGGCGGTACTGCACGGGACCATCGACCCCTCCTCACTGCAAGAGACCTCCGCCGACGTCGAGACCGACTTCGGCACATTCGGGATCGAGCTGGACTCCGCGCCGCTCAAAAGTCGCGCCTACCTCAAACGGCTCAAGGAACTCGGCGCCAACGACAACGTCCTGGAGGGCGTCGAGCAGTCCGTGCTTGCCGTGGCGACGGAGTTCGTACCCCTGGAGCTCGTCGCGCCGCCTATCGTCTGGAGTCGGCTTCACGAGCTGGACCCGCTGTGGGAGGCGATGCGGACACGGGGTGGCCTCGGCACCCGAGCGGCGTTCCGGTATGCGTTCGGCCTCCACCTCAACCCCGAGCTGCCATCCCCGATGGATGCGGACTGCATCCTCGCCCACATGCAGGCGTTTTTCTTGCTCGAGGACTGGCTGCTTCGGGAGGAGCGCGTGGACTGGACCCGGCGCATGGTCCCGTTCATCGATCCGTTCCCCGAGGAATATCGTCGTCTGTGCCTACAGGCTGACTACCGGCCCTCGCTCGATGACTTCATCGAGGACTACTTGCGACTCTCCCCGACGCGCAACCGCGTGTTCGACCTTCTTCCGTTGTTCAAGCATTTGCGTCCGTCCTGCCTCGAGGGACGGGACATCGACGGGGCGGAGTTGGTCAACGCACGGCCTACGTTTCACCACCGAATGCCCAACAGTGATCTCGACAGCCCAGATTGGAGCCCATCGCTGGCTTGGGCCAACTGGGTGGAGGTCGAGCGGTTGGCCGCAGACGACGACAAGCGTGGTCAGATGGCCGCGAGCTACGTCGAGCTCTTCGACCTTCCGTTTCGTCTGCAGCGCCATGGCTGGCTCGAAGACGTGGACAGCACCTGGATGGCCAGCCGAGCATGAGGCCGCGCATCGGCGTTTCGGGCCCAGATTTCGGAGGCGGCATCGCCTGGGTTTTCACGTGGTTGGCCATCGCGCGCGCAGGCGGTCGAGCGGTGAGGCTGACGCCACGCAGACGCCGATCGCTCGCGGAGCTCCATGGCCTGGTCATCGGGGGAGGTGTCGACATCGCGGAGACGTTGCCGGACGAGGACGCCGATCCGCCCAGTGTGCCCTCTTCGTGGCTGCGCAGGATCTTGTTCCGCCTCACAGCGCCGTTTCGATCGTTCCTGCGGTGGGTGTTTCGCTTGGGTGGTGATGGATCCAAAGGGGATCTCGCGCGAGACATGCTGGAAGCCAGGCTGCTGCGCGCCGCTGGTGAGCAGGGAATTCCCACGCTGGGGATCTGTCGCGGAGCGCAGATGATGGCGCGTATCGAGAAGGGCACGGTGGATCATGATGTCGGTGCGCAACTTCAGGACCGCGAGGTGCTGTGGACCCCGTTTCCCGCGCGAGACATCATCGTGAAGGCCGACTCGGCGCTCTACGAGCGACTTGGCGGATCTGAGCATCGCGTGAACTCTTTGCATCGCCACGCCGTCGGTTCGGTACCGCCACCGATGCGGATCGTCGCGCGCGAAGCAGGTGCTCCGATCACCCAAGCGATTGAACACCCCGAACGCCCGTACTGGCTTGGGGTCCAGTGGCACCCGGAGTACATGCCGCAGGACTCGTCGCAACAGCGGTTGTTCGCAGATCTGGTGACCGCGGCCGCGCAGCGGCAGAATGAGCACGAGGCCAGCAGTGCGCTGACGTCTGAGCGGGAAGGCGCACCTGAGCGAGAGGTGAGCATAGACGCACACCTGCGCGTCGCGAGATAGGCCCGAAACCGCGTTGAAGCACGCTCTGGGCAATGGCACGTGTCCTGCACAAGGTAGGTGCATGCGACTCTTCGCCCTGACCACGACCGCTGCACTGCTGACTCTGGCCGCCTGTTCGAGCACCTCGAAAGACGCCGGCCAATCGAATGACCCTTCGAGCATGACGCCAGCAAAGTCGGCTGAGCTCGACGCCTCGCCGGCTCCGCTCAACGAGATGGATGCCGAGCCCGCGCCGACCAATGCCGTTGACGCATCGCCGGATCAGGCGGAGCAGAAGTCCGTCTACACCTCCCGAGATCCTTTCTTAGAACCGACCCTAAGTGCGGCCTGCGGCTGGGACAAGCCAACCGTCTTCTTCTCGACCGACTCCGCGAAAGTGGGTTTGGTGGGCGACGTCAAGGTCGACTTGCTCGCGACGTGCCTCAACAACGAGACGCTCGGCAACGAGCCACTGGTGATCACCGGCTACGCCGATGAACGCGGCACCGAAGCCCACAACCGCGAGCTGGGTCTCAAGCGGGCCAACGCGGTGAAGGAAGAACTCGTGAAGGCCGGCGTGGCCGAATCGCGCATCGAGACCTACTCCAAAGGAGAGTACTTCGTCGACGGCGAGGGCACGCTGCAGGACGACCGACGCGTGGTCATTAAGCTGGACAAGTAATCTCGAACCCCTGATCTCGAAGTCATCAACACCCAAACCCGACCCCTACCCGAAAGACACCCGTCATGATCAACACCAACGACATCCTTCGACAGTTCGGCCTTCAGACTCGAAAGAGCGTCAAGGACTACGTAGCCCCCGCGCTCGGTATCCTCGGTGCCGGCGCAGCAGTCGGAGCTGGTCTCTCGCTTTTGCTCGCCCCGAAGTCGGGAAGAGAGCTGCGAGGGGATATCCGGGACAAAGCCATCGGCATCCGGGACGGTGCCACACGCCTCAAGGACCGGGTCGCGGACCGGCTGTCTAGATCACCCGACCTCGCAGACATGTCGCGCGAGCAGCTCTACGAAGAAGCGCGCGAACTTGAGATTGCCGGTCGTTCGGACATGACAAAGCAAGAACTCCTCGACGCGGTTAAATCCGCCTGAAAACCTGTTTGGCGCAGACCGTGAGCCAAGCATCCTCGATCGCCGGCGCCTTGGGCGATGTCATCGCCTCGGCCCGGCTTCTGCTTACCGACCAGGTCAAGCTCGCGCGCCTCGAGGCGCGTTCCGACCTCGCGCACGTCTTGCGCGCCGCGGCGCTGGGCTTGGTCGCACTCGTGGCTGCTGCGGTCGCGATCGTCATGGCAGCGATCTCAGCGATGCAGCTGCTTTCCCAGTGGATCCCCATCTACGTCTCCATGGCACTGATCGCGGCCATCTGCGGAGCATCGGCTGTCGCGTTGTTTGTTCGCGCCCAACGCTCGCTCCCCACGCACCTCACCGACACGAACGCGCTTCCGCCTGGCGTCCAGGCGTTGCCCGAAGCAATCTCGGACCCATGAGCATCGCGCCAGACCCCATCGACGTGCAGCAGCGCCGCGCCGAGCTCGCGCAGAGCCAGGCGGCTCTTCGTCTTTCCCTGCAGAAGCTCGAAGACGTCGCCCGCGAGGAGCTGGATCTTGGTCGAAGACTGGCGGAATATAGCCCGTTCGTTGCGCTGGCCGGCTTCACCCTGGGACTCTGGCTCGGAAGTCGCCCCTCGACTCGCTGATCGCTCTGCATCCTCCCCCTGAACTTCATTCCCATGTCCAAATCACGAGCCAAACCGATCATCGACGTCTCCGCCACCGACGGAGAATCCCACCACCGAGAGCCCGACCACCGTGAGGGCGACCCCTTGGGCAACGCCGCCCGGACCCTGGACGCCGCGAGAGAGCGGGCGTCCGAGACCCTGGATCGAGCATCCGAGACCCTCGAGACGACTCGGGCTTGGATCGTCGAACATCCCGCCGCGGCGATCGGAATCGCGATCGGTACAGGCTTTATCGTGGGCAGGATGGTTCGCCGATGAGCGATGAGCAAGCGAGCGAGGAGCTGAGGCGAGCGGCCGACCACACGCTGGCAGCGATCCAGATCGCGGTGCAAGAGCACCCCATCGCCTCCGTCGCGGCGGGGGCCGGCGCGGGATACATTCTCGCAACCGGGTTGCCCTCCTGGATGGTTCGGGCCGGCGCAGCACTTGCGGTGCGGACGCTCGCGCGCCAAATCGTCGCCGTCGCGATCGACACCATCGCCGCCACGGAGACCGGGCCTCGGGCGCACGCCTCCCACGCCTCCCACGCCTCCGAAGATCCTGCTCCTGCAGGCGAGCCCGCATCCGCACGCGAGCCGGGTGTGTCGCCGGGTGCGGGTGATGTCGAAGCGGCGCATGTCTCGGCCAGCTGAAGCGACGCCCACGGTTCGGCCATACCTGCTGTGGTGCATCGCGCGACGTGTCGTGGCGGCCGTCCGACAAGACATGAGAGAGGGAACGATGTCACTCCACGCAGGTGGGGTGGCATTTTTCGGGTTCCTCTCCGCGTTTCCAGCGCTCGTAGCTGTCGTCTCGACGTACGGACTCCTGTTCGATCAGAGCGACGTCGTGACCCAGTTCAGCACGCTGCGGACGGTCTTTCCCGATCCCAGCGTCGCGGTGTTTCAAACCGAGCTTGCCACGCTCGTCGAGCACTCCGGAGTCGAGCTCTCGGTGGGCATCCTGGTTGGTTTTGTCGCGGCCTTGTGGAGTGCACGGAAGGGCGCGTCCGCGCTGCTCGCCTCGTTCGACTTGGTGTACGAAGTGGAGACGCGCCGCTCTCCCCTTCGGCAGCTTGCGCTGGAGATGGTCGTGACGGTGGCCGGGGTGGTGCTGACCAGCGTCACGATCGCGCTTGTCGCAGTGCTCCCGGTCGTCGCGCGAGTCTTCCCGCCGTCGGGTATCTCTCGTCCGGCGTTGGTGACCGCGACGACCGTGCTCGCGGTCACTTCTGCGATCATCGGCACGGCAGGTCTGTTCTGGATCGGACCCAATCGGCGACGGCCTTCGTTTCTCCGGATTCTCCCAGCCGCCGTGTTCAGTGTGGCCGGGATGGCGCTGGGCTCATGGCTGTTTTCGATCGCGCTGCAGGAGTTTATGTCCCTCGAGAAGACGTACGGCTCGCTGGGTACGGTCGCGGCGACGCTCATCCTGTTCTACGCGTGTGGTTGGGTTGTCTTGCTGGGCGCGGAGCTCTGTCAAGCTGTCGAAACGGAGCTGGCGCGAGCCGGCCCGCAATCGCGGAGTCTGCGTCCACCGGCGGATGTTTGACCTCACCGCCCCGAGCCGCGCTTACACGATTCGAAGTCCCGAGGTCGGATCCGGGCGACGGCCGAGGGCTCCCGTGTCGAGCACGGTCGTGGGCCCGCCGCTGCCGTCGTGACCGACCAGGCGAAGCGAGATCGTGGCGACTCCCTCGCCGTTCGTAGAGACATCGACGATGCCGAGGTTGAGACCGCCGAACGGATTCCGATCGGTCTTCGGCGTTTGGCCGCGCAACGCGGTCACGATTGCGCGTCGGCCATCTGCGAGCTCGACCGACGAAACGGCTTGGGCCGCCAACTCGCCGGCGCGAGCGTTGAGCCACCCCTCGTCGTTGCTCAAGGGGCTCGAGGTGAGCTGAACCATCTGCACCCCGCACTCGGGAAAGTCGATCTGGTAGGCCGACCCTGCGTGCACATCTCCCCCAAGGAGGATGATCTTCTGCTTGGGGTTGCGTTGGGCATGGTCCAGCAGCAGAGCCAACAGCGCATCCCGTGCCTCGATGCATGAAGAATGGGACCAACGTTCGTGAAGGTCGCTGCCCAGTGACAAGAGACTGGCCGCGGCGTTGACCCACGCCGACTCGACGTGCACCAGTGGGATGGGGTTCATCAGCGCGAGCGCAGGCATATCCCCATGTCGGCTCAAGAACGTACGAAGCGCCTCGAACTGCGCGTCACTGAAGGCCTGTGTCTTTCCCTCGGACGTGGCGCGGTTGCGGCGGATGTCGAGGCCGTAGACCGCGAGCGGGCCCCATGTGAAGCCGTAGTCCAGCGCGTCGGGGTCTTCTCGATCCAGGCACGCTCGTGTCCCCTGGTAGTCGCGGTAGGCCTGCAGGGCGCCGTCTTTGAACGCTGCCCAGTGCGCGGTGGCGTGCTCGGGGTGCGTCCCAAAGTTGTCGATGAACTCGTGATCATCGGGCATGGGAATGGTCGCGACCGATGCCAGCAGCTTGGAGAATCCGGGCACCGCCATGAAGCGCTCGTACCGGCGATGGAGGATGCGGCGGACCCGGTCCGATGAGCACGCCAGGATGCTCTCCCCTTCGTCGAGCGACGCGAAGTACTCGGGCTCGAACAACGACTTCGACTGGGGTGCGTCGGTGTAGAGCTGGTCACCCATCAACAGCGCGAAGGCCACCTCGTCGCGTTCACACTGCGCGGCCGCGGCGTCGAGCATCGACACGGCCGCCGGGAGAAGCTCCCCGCTCTCGCTGAAGGGCTGGTGACAAGACGCGACCGCAAACGAGACGTGCCTGTGAGCCCACGCGTCGTCCCCGGGGCACAGCCGCGCTTGGCAAGCGGCCAACACCTGGCCCTCCCTGCACAGCTGAACCAGGATTCGTTGGCCCGCGCAGCCGGTCAGCTGGAGGGTCGCCGCAGCGGTCCGGTTGCCATCCTCACCGAGCTCGACGGTCGCCTCGGCGACGCAGCGTTGGTTCTCGGCAAACGCGCGGAGCTCGTGGGTTCCAGCATCGCTGCCGTGGACCCACACCCGAAGGCGCTCCGTGGAAGCGATCCCAGCGGCCACCGTGTTGCCCAGCCGCAACTCTTCCCAGTCGGACATCGGTCATGCTTAGCAGCCAGCCAGACATGCTGGCGAACCTTCGCAAGCCGGGGGTTGTCGACCGGATAGGGCGGTGTAGTACCCTCCCGTGGTCTCACCCGTGTCCCATCCCGCTTTCATCTGCGCCGTTTGCGTTGTCTCCCTGCTGACCGGGTGCCGCCAGGATGTCCTCGGCGCACCAGAGGTTCCCGAGGCTGTCCGCGAACAAGATCCCGGCCCCGCCAGCGAGGAAGCCCCTGAAACCGCCCCGAGCGCTGCCCCCGACCGCGTCGAGATCGACCTCACGGAGTTCGGCATGTCGGCCCGGCTCCAGGCGGACGCACGCGTGGAAGCCGAGGGGACACCCGACGGCATCATGTTGCGAAGCGACGACGGTTTCGAGCTGATCGTGGGTCGTGGTTCGCTTGATATGACCGCCGAGCGTGAGGAGCTGGTGCGTGCCTACGGGGCGCGCTTCAAGCGCTTCCTGACGGACTCGCCGGAGGTGGTCGCCTGGGAGGTATCGGGCGCCGCCGAGTCGAGGTACTTCTTCTTTGCATCGTTCGAGCATGAGACTCTCTCGCACCACTGCCGGACCGGACCGGACGGGGCTGAGTCTCCTCAGCTCGTCGAGACCATGATCGATATCTGTCGCAGCGTGACCCCTTCAAGTCCGTGAGTCACGTCCTACACGACCCGTACGAGGACTCAACCCTTTCCCGGAGGCAGCCGCCTCCAAAAAACGAGACCAGTCATGAACAAGCTCATCGCACTTCCCATCCTTTCCCTTACCCTGCTCGGCACCGCTTGCGACAAGGACAAAGCGTCCGCAACCGCAGCACCCGGCGAAGCCGACGCGTCGGCGCTTGGTGATGACGCCGCTGCAGGAGCAGCTTCCGACGAGGACGAAGCATCGGCTTTCGCCAGCGAAGATGACGACTCCGCGATGGCAGAGGCTGACGGCGAAGGCGCAGAAGCTGAAGCCTCCGTCGAGGAAGAAGACGGCGAAGAGTAGTCCTAGCTCTTCGCGCACGAAAATGCCGATGCTCTTGAGAGCATCGGCATTTTTCTTTAACTTGCCGCCAGCGGTCTATTCGACGTCGTCGTTTTCATCCACGACCGAAGCTTCGGCTGCATCGCCCTCGTCTCCGAGCGCCTCGGCCCGGCCATCCTCTTCGACCGCCAAGGCATGCGCCTCTTCGTCGTTGCTAGCGCCAGCCTCGACGCCTTCTCCCTGGGCGGAAGCCGAAACATCATTGGGGTTGGAGGTTGCCTGCGCGCTGTCCTTGTTGCAGCCAACGCTTGTTGCAGTGAGGAGGAGGAGGGCGGTGAGGATCGTCTTGGGGTATGTCATGGGTTTTCGTCTTCGTTTGGGGTCTTCGTCTTTGCTTGAGCCTCGGCTTCGGGCGACACCGCATGAGACGAGGACGACTCGTCCGTGGTTTCGATCTCGACGGTCGCATCTTCGCCCTCGGCCTGGGCCTCGACGGCAGAAGGCTGAGCTGTCGCCGAGGTCTCCGGTCGACAGCCCCCGATCAGCATCGGCAGGACGAGCAGCGCCCGAAGCGAGTGAGGACCTGATGCGACGCCTCGCGACTTGTTGGCCTTCATGAGGTACTCCTAGTATCACTGTCGGCGCCGTCAACGGGGTCGTCTCGATCGAAATCGAGGTGTTGGGAGACACGCGCGACAAAGTCCTCCATGCGCCGAGTGTTCGCCTCGACGCCGTTGAGCCTGCGCCGGGTCGCGGTTAGGGCGATCATCGCCACGACAAAGCCGCCCGCGAACATCACCGCGATCACCACGGAGACGGCGTAGCCCACAGCGACCCTCGTTCCGAAGACCTCCAGCGAGCTGTCTTCACCCGTTGCAGCGTTCTCGTCTTGGATGTCGTCTAGGGCTTGCTCGCTGCCCCGAAGGAGTCGACTGGCCACCGTTGAAGCGGTGTCTCCCAGCGCACCCTGCATCTCGGGGCTGCTCAACCCGCGTCCAACCGCGGGCATCAAATCTCGCTGGATCACGATCGCCAACGCGGGGCCGAGGTCGCGGACGAGCGTCTCGGCGAGCGCGGGTCCAAGCTCCTCTTCGATACCGCTCGCGAGCCCTTTCATTGCGCGGTGCGTTGTCTGCTCGGTGAGCGCCCCCACAGCGTCTTGATTTCGGTCGGAAAGCGATGCCGAGATCGCGGCGCGAACGACCTCCGAGGTCAGCCGCCGCAGCGCGGGGGTGACGTGGTCGTCGAGGGTCGACTCCAGCTTGGGACCGACACCTTTTCCGAGCGCTTCGGCTTTGCTGGAGGCCGCCTTGGTGATCCCTTCCACCGCTCCCGAGGCGATGGAGGCGGAGAGGTCGTGAACCGCTTTGTTCAGCTCAGCGGAGCCCACGATGTTGCCGAGGTGTTTCCGATTCTCGGGCGTGTCGAGGGAAGACAGGGATTCGTTCACCACGCCTCGAGTCACCCGCTCGCCGACCTTTCGGGACAGCGGCTTTGCGGAAGCAGCCGAAGCGCAGCCGAGGCTGACGAAGACGGCTGCAAACAAGACGATCAAGGCGTGGATTGGGCGGGACATGAGCGTAACTAGAGGGAGGCAAGCGGGTGGTCTCGTGGTCGTGGCCAAACCCGCGGTTGAACGACAGAACCGGATGCAGGTGTAATTTGCGTCCGCATCCGGCCCTCGCCGCGATTCGAACATCTTCCTCCTCCTACTTTGTCATCGAGCTGCGCACAAACCCGAGGACGGCGAGGACAAGGAACACGTAGAACGCGATTTTTGCGATTCCGGCCGCGCTGGCTGCAATACCGCCGAATCCGAAGATGGCGGCGACGATGGCAAGGACGAACATGACGATGGCTGCGCGAAGCATGTCGACAGCTTGTGCAAGCATCCTGCCAAGTCTCGATTGCGGCTGTTTAGCTGCTGCTTGGCCGGGACGAGACGGTTTGCCTGTGCGCAACACGGCCCAGTGAGCGCTGGCGCTCAGGCGGCCATCTGCGCCCCTGGCGGACGACGCACCACCGGTTGACAGGCCGCCTCTATGAAGTAGCGAGCCGCCATGGTCTCGCTCATAGACACCTTGCCCGCGGCCCTGGAGAACCCCGTCGAAGCCGTGACCGAAAAGGTCACGACGTGGGGCGAGACGGCGGTGACGCATCTCCCCAACCTTGTCGTCGCCTTGCTGGCGCTCTGGCTCTCGTGGTTTGCGAGCGGCCTTGCGTCTCGGTGGCTCCGCAGAGGGTTGGAGCGGGCCTCCGTCTCGTCGCAGCTGGTCACCCTTGCGCAGAGTCTCACCCGCGTCGCAGGGCTGACGCTTGGGCTCGTGCTCGCGCTCAACGTACTCAACCTCGACAAGGCGGTCGCGACCGCGCTGGCCGGCGTTGGGGTGGTGGGTCTCGCTTTGGGTTTTGCGTTTCAGGACACCGCGGCCAACCTTATCTCCGGGGTGTTCATGGCGGTGAAGCAGCCCTTTCGTGTGGGCGAGGTCATCGAAACCAACGGCTTCTCGGGGACTGTGGAGCGGGTGGGACTGCGCGCGACGGAGCTGAGGAAGTTCACCGGAGAGCTGGTGATGATCCCGAACAAAACCGTCTTCTCGGAGGCGCTCACCAACATCAGCCAGGCCCAAGACCGGCGCATCGACATCGCCGTGGGGGTGTCGTATGCCGATGACCTCGACCGGGCGGAAACCGTCGCGTTGGAGGCCATCGCCTCGATCGCAGATGCGAAGCAAGACCCCAAGCCGCAGGTGTTCTTTCGCGAGTTCGGCGGGAGCTCGGTCGACTTCGACATCCGCTTCTGGGTGCCGTACGGCAAGGATCCCGGGTCCTACTTGAGGGGCCGCTCGGAGGCGATCAAGGCGATCCGGCGTCACTTCGCGAAGGCGGAGATCACCATCCCCTTCCCAATTCGCACCCTCGACTTTGGAATCGAGGGCGGAAAAGGACTCCGGGCGGAGGTCGAACCTCTCCTCACCAAGAAGTCGGACCGGGCGAGCTGAGGGCGCTCTTCGAGAGAGCCGACCGGCGCCACACGCTTCGTCTGCGCACGTTGGCGCTGGTATCTTGCCCGCGATGGGGAAGCCGACCCGCGCTGACGCCTCGCTGGAGGTTCCTTGGGAAGACCGACCGGCGGTCGTACACCTGACGCGGCAGATCCTGCGGGTGCAAGCCCTGACCGCCACTGGCGTGGTGGAGGCAGTGATCGCGATCGGTGAGGCTACGCGGGAGATTCACGACGAACTCCCCCACGGTCAGTGGGCCCGGTGGTGCGCGTCGATGCCGTTTGCTCGGCAGACGCTGGCCAACTACATGGCGCTGGCGCGTTGGGCTGAGGAACACCCCAAAGAGGTCGAGAAGCTGGCGTTCCTCGGTCCGAGCAAGCTCTACCTGCTGCTCCCGCTTCCGGCGGCGGTCCGACGTCGGCTTGTGGGACGCAAGCCGGTTCAGGTTCCAGACGGTCCGCTCAAGACGGTCGAGCACATGACCGTGTCCGAGCTGGCGCGGGTCACCGCGCAGGAGGCTCAGGAGCTTCCAGCGCACAAGCCGATGCCGGTGGGGCGCGTGGTCGGCCGGGTGCGTCGGTCGATCGTGAGCCTCGATGCGAGCGCGCGGGCTTTGCTCGAGCGCGCCGAGGATGTCGAGCCCTACGAAGCCCGGGCCTTGCGCGACGCCTTGCTCGAGGTTGCCGAGTCGTTGCGTACGACGTTCGAGCTTGACGCGACTTAGACGATCCCCAGTGCGCCCAAGCCGACGTAGGTGGCCATCCCGGCACAGTAGCTTGTGAGCGCTACGAGCGAGATTCGGCGCGCGTACCACATGAAGTCGACCTTCTCCATGCCCATGAACGCGACGCCAGCGGCGCTGCCGATGATGAGGATCGACCCGCCGGTGCCCGCACAGAACGCGATCAAGTCCCAGAACTGGCTGTCGGGCGGGTATTGCTCGAGCGAGTACATGCCCATCGTCGCGGCCACCAGCGGCACGTTGTCTACGATGGCCGACAGGATGCCCAGCATCCCCGCGAGGACCGTCGGGTTCCCGGCGACGCTATCGAGCGTGTGGGCGAGTGCACTGAGAAGACCGGCCGATTGCAATGCGCCGATGCCCAGCAAGATCCCGAGGAAGAACAGCACACCCGAGACGTCGATCTTGGTGAACGCCGCGGGCACCTTCACGTGCTGCCGATCTTCGTGCTCGTGGTGCAGGACGTCGGTGACGAGCCACATGACCCCGAGCCCCAGCAAGATCCCAACGAACGGCGGGATGTGTGCCACAGACTTGAGCACCGGCACCATGATGAAGGCGCCGAGCCCCAAGCTGAGCACACGCCGCGCGCCGAGCTCGACCTGCTGTTCGCCTTCCTCGACCTCGCCACCGTAGTGACCGGCCTTCTCGGAGTAGCCGAGCATGAGCACAGCGACGGCCATGGTGACGAGACTTGGAAGGATGAGCGCACCCATCACGCCGAATGTGGTGACCTGACCCCCGATCCACAGCATGGTGGTGGTTACGTCGCCCATCGGGGTCCACGCGCCGCCCGCGTTGGCAGCGATGACGACCATCGATCCGAGCAGCAGCCGGTTGTCGCGGTTGGGCAAGATCCTACGCAGCAGCGACACCATCACGATTGTGGTGGTGAGGTTGTCGAGCACCGCGGACATGAAGAACGCGAGCAGTGCCAGCACCCACATGACCTTCCACTTCGAGCGGGTTCGGATCTGGTCCGTGACGAGCTTGAAGGAGCCGTGGAGGTCGATGACCTCGACCAGCGTCATCGCGCCGATCAAGAAAAACACGATCTGCGCGACCTCGCTGAGCAGCTCGCTGAGCTGATGCGTCGCGACCTCCTCGGAAGGGGCGAGACCGGTGAAGTAGAGCAGCCACAACCCCGCCGCAAGGAGCAGCGCGACGGCGCCCTTGTTGATGCGCAGGTTGTGCTCGAAAATGATCGCCCCATAGCCGAGGACGAACAGGAGGATCATCGCGGCGTGGGTCGAGGTGAAGGCGTCCATGGGGGTGTCGTCGAGGCTCTCCCGTCCCCGATTTCGGCTGCCCTCTAGCCCGGCCTCGCAGCCCGAACAAGGGGAATTGCACCCCACTGTAGGTGTGTGTGCTCCCGTAGCTCGCCGATCGACACTCCGTGGCTGAATTTCAGGGAGTTAGACGCCTGCGCAAGTTATGCGTCGGCGGGCACTTTCGAGCGGAGTGCCCTTGGTCCGTGACCGTCTCTAGAGACGGACGGCTTCGATGCTGAGAGATTCCTCGTCCGGGGTCTCGCCGCAGATGCCGGCCCACTCGGCCGTCAGCGAAATCGTGATCTCGGAGATGGTCACGGTCTGAGCTTCGGCGAGCGAGGGCACCGAGACCTGGACGACTTGTTGTTGGCAGCGCCTGCCTTCGGAGGCTTCCCAGTCCCGCTGGGTGTTGAGCGAGATGTTCGTCGGCTGGGCCTCGCTGGACGCGTCGATGGTGTCGAGGTACGCGGTGGACTGCGAGTCCTCCTCGGTGTCGAGGGTCTCCAGCGTGAGCTCCACGCTTCCCTCGTTGGTGGCCGTCGTCGCGCGGAAGTTGCCGTACAGGTTGAGCCCGTTGGGTGCGCCGCCTTCGATACAGACCGTGACGTCGAAGGCCGCGATCGGCTCGTCGGCGGTGAGCACCACCTCGTCGCCCAGAAGTTTCCTCGGTTTCGGCGGTTCCGGGCTGGCAGGCCATTGCGAGCCCGAAGAGTGCACAGAGGGTGTGGAGTGGTTTTCGTTGGGCCATGGCAGGGTCGGTCGGTGTTTCGCGAAGCGATGATTCGTCGGGGACGGGCTCATCCCGGGGGGATGAAGTCTTGGCAGGCGGTGTCGATCTCGGAGATCGCCTGCGTGAAGAACTCGGCGTAGTTCCCCCCGCAGATTTCGCCCTCTGCGTGGTTGGTGAACCGGGAGCCAAAATCCACGATGCGGCTCGCGTTGTCGGCACAGCTCGAGCCCGGCAGTCCGACGAGGCTCAGCATCACGATGTTGGTCTCGATGTTGAACTTGTTGGTGACCAGCCGGGTGAACCACTCGTTCGGACCGGCCGGGGTGCCGCCGTCGCAGCCGAAGAACGGGACGCAGTCCTCCTCGTCCTCTTCGTCTGTGATCAGCACGACCACGAGCAGCGCGTCGTCGCGTAGGAAGCCGTCGTTGCACGCACCGGGGCCATTGCGCTCGGCGTCCGTGGCTCGCAGGATGCCGTGAACCTGTTCCTCGTCTCCGCTGCCGTCGGTGCCCACCTGGGCGGCGCAGGCAAACGTGGACGCGAGATCAGGCTCGGTGTTGTCAAACCACCGGAAGCCGCTGGAATAGGGTCCGCAGGCTCCGTTGCTCGAGTCGGAACCACCGGTTTGGGTGACGAGGTCGCCGACGCCACGGCAGCCGTTTTCGTTGTGATCGTAGCTGTCCGAGGTGACGATGCCGATGTGATAGCTCTCGGCGAACTGCAGGGCTTCTTGGATGCCGGAGACGAAGCCTGGGAATGCGGCGATCAGGTTGCCTTGCTCATCGCCCATCGAACCGGAGTTGTCGATGGCGAATAGGAGGTCCACCTTGGTGCACTCGTCCGGCTCCCCCTGGTTGATGTCCGGTGGGAGACCGAGGTCGAACTTCGGAGCATCGCCCGTCGCGTCGCCTTCGGTATCGAGTACGTCGCCGGTGTCCGTGGCGACACCGGCCGTGCCGCCTGAGTCCGGACCTTCCGTCGCGGAGGTGCTCAGGGAGCCTCCGAGCGTCAGGCCCGTGGGGACGCCGGCGCTCGTTGCTCGGCCGTCATCTTCGTCCGCGCAGGAGAAGCTTGTGACGAGGACCAACAGACCAAACGGGGTGACTTTTGACCGGACCATTGGGACACCTACGATACCCCGTGAGTGTCGGCCATCGTTGCGGCGCTTCGCAACTGGCGGGCGGGAGCCGTCTTTGGGCAGAGCCGTGATGCCGGGCCGACACGACCAAGGCTGCGGGGGGTACACGACGTCTCGCTCAATAGGCTGCGAGCAGGCCACGTCAGTCGCCGAAGTGCTGGGGTTCGCAACCAAGAAGGAAACCGCCCATGAACGGAATGCTCATGGGCGGCGAGGAAGTAGAAACACGAGCCTCTACGGGAACTCGAACAGGGGTGGGGAGAGGGTTCGGGCCCCCGCAGAAGGCTCGCGGATGTAGTGCGCCGCGCGTGGGTCAGGGTTCCCGAGTGGCGAAAATAAGTGAGTGGCGCGGCCGAGGCGGCGACCTCGCAGGCGCTCACCTTACGGACGAGGTCTTCGATGGGTGCGCAGGAGGCGTGCCTTGCCGCCCATGAGGCCGAGTCTGATCGCTGTATCGGCGAGGTGCCTGCTGACACCGCGACCGGTCAGCCACGGGCCGGACACAGGGCCTCGAGCAGCGCTCTTGGGTGTTGATTCCACGGCGGGTGCGCGGCGCCCTCGGCGTCGATCTTCTGGTGGAGCATGGTCCCCTGGTTCCGTCCGTCGGTCGTGTGGCGTTCGGCGTAGGCCGGGTCTGAGAGAGCGTCGTCGAGCGAGACCCACTGCACGCCATGGTCCTCCATCGCCTGGAGAAGCGGCTCGATCATCTCGGCATCAAACGCCCCCGAATGCAGCAGGAGAACCTGTGGGATGCGGCGGCCGTACAGGTCAAGCGACGCTGCATCGGACCACTCGAGCATCTCGATGGCATGTTCCAAGAACGTCTTTCGCAGCGCCTCAAGCGCTGCTTCATCGGCGATCGCACGGCATCGAGCGTAGGGCGGGTTGAAGGCCCAATCGAAGAAGTCGATCGTGACAGGAGCGATTCGATACCCGCGTTTGTCGAGATGCTCGCGAATCGCAACAGTGTCCTCACGAGACATTCCCTCAAGGAGAAAAGGGTAGCGGAACGTTGGCGTCGCCTCTGCGCTGAGAGCCATCTCCTCCAACAGCGGCTCGTTGGCTGCGATGTCTCGAAAGTATGCTGGCAAGCCCATGTCGCGCAGGCTCGGGTGACTGTATGTGTGGTTGCCCAGGGGATGTCCGGCCGCGGTCCAAACCTCCAGAGCCGCCCGAAGCTCGGGCGAATCCTCCAGCTTGCCCGCGTTCACGAAGCCATAGACCTCCGGGACCCCGTGGGCTTCGAACGCGGAGAGCAGTGCGCGATGAATCACGATCGCCGGGAGTCCAGGGACCGAGGGTCCGTGGGTCGGCAGGTCATCAACGGTGATCGCGACCCGCAACGGCCGGGGCCGACGTATCCGGCGTGGACCCCGACGTATCCGGCGTAGATACGATCTCGACCGGCTGCGCCACCGTGGTGGGAGCGGGGCACGTCGGCGACACCGGGCTGGCCGGCTGGGCACGACAACCCGCCGCCAGCCCGCTGAGGCAGAGCGCGAGCACCAGCTTTGGGAAGTGGACCGAGCGCGCCACGAGTTTGAGTATCGCACGTCCTGGGGCCGACCCCAGCAGCCTGTTGAGAAACTCGACACGACGTCTCGCTCGCCCTTTTCGCTCCTGGCGGTGTCGCCAAAACTTGCAGTACACCCGGTACAGCGGCGTTTCGGCTCCTACCCAGGAGCGAAAAGTGCTTCCCGATCCGCCGCGCCGACTTTCTCAACAGGCTGCCAGGATCGGGTGCGAGTTCTTCCTCGGACCGTTACTTGGACTTCAGGCTCGCGGTCGGCTCGGCGCTCTTGCCGGTGGTCTCGGGCAGCAGCATGCCATCGACGTAGAGCTTCTCGTTGAAGAACCGCTTGGCCGCTTTTTGCACGTTCTCCTTGTTGACGCGCCGCGTGGCCTTCTCCGCGTTTCCGATATCGCTGGGGTCGGTGCTGTACCGATAGTGCTCAGCGAGCTCGCGCACCCAGTACCGGTTCTCTTTGACGTCGGTCTCAAGGCCGCGGCGCCGGGATTCGATCACCTTCTCGATGACTTCGGGGCCAGCCCCTTGCGTCTTCACTTCGGTGATGATGTTGAAGACCGCCTTCTTGAGCTTCTCGACATTCTCTGGGGCGCAGCCGAATCCGATCGTGTACGAGTACTCCGGGCGGGGCCGCCGCTCGATGCGGCCAAAGCTGAACGCGCCGTAGACACCGCCCATCTCCTCGCGCAGAACCTCTCGCAGCCTGATGCCCATCACGTCCGCGAGCATCTCGATGTCGTCTTGGTTTTCGGGGCTCCACTTGGCTTCCCCGTGGAACGTCATCATCACGAAGGCCTTGGGGTCCTGGCCCTTCTTCACCGTGAACGCTTTGACGCCCTTGGGTCTGCGCGCGCCGATGTCCTTCCAGTTGTCCTTCCGCTTCTGGGTCGGCAGCGTTGCGAGGTAGGTCTTCGAAAGCTCGCGAAGCTCGGCCTTGTCGATGTTGCCCACAAACACGAACGTGAAGTCACTCGCATCGGCGAAGCGGTCCTTGTAGGCCGCCATCGCTTGATCGAGGGAGACCTTGTCGATGTCCTGAAGCGTTACGGGCACGCGCCGCTTGTGGTCGCTGCTCGTCTCGGCCTGTAGGCGCTCGAAGAACACGGACTGCGGGTTGAGGTCGCGGTTGCGAACGAACTCGCGCTGGCTCTCTTTGAACGCGGCGAACGCCTCCTCGTCGGCTCGCGGCGACGTGAACGAGAGATGGATCAGCTGCATCATCGTCTCGAGGTCCTGGGGCGACGTGCTGCCGCGAAAGCCCTCCTCAAGCTCGTCCATCGTGGCGCGGACCGAGACGTCCTTGCCCTGCAGGAACTTTCGCAGCGCAACGGCGTCGTGGTCTCCGATGCCACCCGCACCCGCAACCGAGGTGGCGAAACGGCCCGAGGCGAACACCTTGTTGCCGATGACGGAGGTGCCGCCGGGGCTGAACGCTTCCATCATGACCTCATCGTTCTTGAAGTCGGTCGGCTTGACGATGACCTTGACGCCGTTGCTCAGGGTCCACTCCACGGTTCCGATTCCATCGAGCTCCTTCTTGGATGTGATCGTGCCTGCCTCAGGAATCGCGGCCATCAGCGACGTGCCGGCGGCTTCCTCGGTGTAGGGCGCGATGTCGGCCGTGCTGACGTCGGCGACCACGGCAAGCAGCGCAGCTTCCTTGGGCATCTCGTCTCGTGCCGGACCGCTCGCCATGACCACGCGGTCCTTGCTGGTCATCCAGGTCGTTGCGGTCGCGTTGACCTCGTCGAGCGTGATGCTCGGGAGCATTCGCTTGGCAAGCTTGAGCCTTTGGGCCGAGCTGGGCAGGGCTGTGTCGTTGAGGAACGACTGCACGATCCGCCGGGCGTGGCTGCGGCCCTTGATCTTGTCGTCCTCCGCCGCGCCCTTCTCATAGCCCCGCAGCACGTCGGCCTTCTGTCGCTCGAACTCGGTGGCCAGGAATCCGTGCTTGCCCACGCGCTCGACTTCGGTCAGCAGCGTTCGCAGAGCCTCCTCGGACTCTCCGGTCTTTGCCATCGAAAACAGCTGAAACACATTGGCCGCGCGACCCATCGTGTTGGAGAACGAGGCCGCAAACATGAAGGGCGAATCGGGGCTCTGACGAATCTCGTCCAGACGCGCGCGAAGCATTCCGTGGAACAAGTCGTCCACCAACTCGTCCTTGAAGTCGGCCTCGGTGAGCATCGGCTTGGCCGGGCGCTTGATGGCGACCGAGACCTGGGTGCTCGATGCCTCCGGGTCGGTGACCACTGCGGCGCGGGTCTTGTCGAGAATCGGCACCTCGACGTTGTTGCGAGGGCGGGCCGCTTCCGGGTTCTTCAGCTTGCCGAAGCGAGCCTTGATCTCCTTCTCGACCTGGGCGGGGTCGAGGTCTCCGACGACCACGACCGCCATCAGGTCGGGTCGGTACCAGTCCTTGTAGAACCTCTTGAGCGTGTCGACCGGAGCGGTCTCGAGGATCTCTTTTTGGCCGATGGGTTTGCGCTCCGCGTACTTTGAACCTTCGAGGTAGATCGGCCACTGCTGATCGAACACTCGCTGCGAGGCTCCGCGACCCAGTCGCCATTCTTCGATCACCACGCCCCGCTCCTTGTCGACCTCTTCGGGGTCGAAGCTGATCGCCGACGCCCAGTCTTCGAGGATGTCGAAGCCCTTGGTGACCGTGCTGGGATCGTCGGTCGGAACCGTCAGCTGATAGACCGTCTCGTCGAACGAGGTGTACGCGTTGAGGTCGGCGCCGAAGTCCATCCCCGACTTCTCGATGTAGTCGATGAGCGTGTTCTTCTCGAACCGCTTGGTTCCGTTGAACGCCATGTGCTCGACGAAGTGGGCGAGGCCCTGCTGATCATCGTCCTCAAGCACCGAGCCTGCGTCGACCGCCAGCCACAGCGCGGCCCGGTTCTTCGGTGCCTCGTGCTTGCGGATGTAGTAGGTCAGACCGTTGTCGAGCGTGCCCGTGCGGATGGCGGGGTCGTTGGGCAGCGCGGGGGAGTTGGCCGTCGCTGCGGGGCTGTCCGGTGCGGCTGCCTGAGCATTCGCATCGTCCGCGGCTGGTTTCTTCGTCGACGCGGAGACGCTGGCGGAGCAGGCGGAGAGGACGAGCAGGAGAGAGAGGGCAGCGCGGGAGAGCTTCATGGGCGTGGCTTGGGTTCCGGAGGGGCCCGTAGGGTTTCACAAGGGCTCGCACCAGGTCCGTGAGTTCGGGCGGGCCCGCGTTTCTAGAAGTATAACCGATGATGAATATAACGGATTCGTGATATATGTTTGAACGCCTCTGTGACCCATCTAGACCACGGATTTTCTGCATTGTCGGATCCGACGCGGAGGACCATCTTGCTTCGGTTGGTGGAGGGCGAGGCCACGGTGGGGGAGCTCGCCTCCCTGCTTCCGGTCTCCCAGCCTGCGGTCTCGCGACACCTCAAGGTCCTTGAGCACGCCGGGTTGATCGAGCGTCGTGTCGACGGCCAGCGTCGTCCCTGTCGGCTGGCGCAAGGCGCTCTCGATGAACTCGACGCCTATCTCGCCCGGCTTCGAGAGGCGCTTGACACTCGCTATGCTCGACTCGACGACCTGCTCGCCCGCATGGCGCAGGGCACCGAGTCCCCCCGAAAACGCAAAGGGAAAAAACCCAAGCGATGAACACCCTCTCCCTCCGGCTCGAAGGCGACCCCGTTCGAGCCCACACCGACCCCGGGCTGATCCAACAGTGCCTGCTTGGGACGCCGGGTTGAACGCAGGCTGCTCTGCGTGAGCGCCGTTGTCTCTTCAACCGCTTTGTGGCCCCTACGTCGAGGAACGAGTGCCCCCAGAGTGAGTCGCGGAAGGCCTCGGCGGACGCTTCGTGCGGAGGGGCTCAGGCCAGCTGCACGTCGGTGCTGAACTCGCGTGTCACCGTCTCGTTCGTCGGATCCACCATGAACACGCGGGCCCGACCGGTCTGGCCGTCGAACTCGGTGAGCAGCCAGAATCTCGATCGCCCAGTCCTCGGTCTCGGCCAAGCATGGCGGCGCCCACCCAATGATGACCGGGCCGCCCAGGCCCTCGGAGGCTCGGCTGGCGGCGGCCCGCTGGTACCCCTCGTACGCGCGCACGCAGCGGACGGCCGCTTCGGCGACGAAGGGCTCGACCTGCTTGCGCCACCCGCTGAGGAAGCGGAAGTCCTCGAACGTCGCTGTGCCCGGTTTCAGCACGCCGACGTAGGTCTCGCTGCCTTCGATTTCGGAATAGTCGGGGACGTCAAACTCTGGGTAGAGGTTGGACTCGCCGATCGCCTCGTCGCGCGCGTCGAGGATGCGCTGGACCTGCTGATCGGCCGCATGGTCGTAGCAGGCGAACACCCGCAAGAGCATGAACTGGCTCGGGAGTAGGTGGTCCCAGTCCAGGACAACACGAACCGAACGAAAGCGATGGTCCGAGAACGCCGACAGCGCTGGGATTGCGTCTGCGAGTGCCTCGAGCTGAGCACCCGTGGGCTTGTACCCCTGGTCCGTGACCCGAACATGGACCTTGAGGTCATGAAGGACGGTGTTGCGGACGCGCTCGGTGTCCGCTTCGCGATCTGAACCTCGGCTCATCTAGGCCACCGAGACCTTTCTTGCCTGCATGGCGTGGCGTAGTGCGTCGATCAGCTCGGAGACGGCGGGCTTTAGCTTGAGGCTCGGAGGGTGGACGACCAATCGGCTGGTCACGTGCAACACAGTTTCTACTTCCACGAGTCCGTTCTGGCGCAGCGTCTCACCACTCTCCACGAGGTCGACGATCTGGTCGGCCAAGGAGGTGAGGGCACCGAGCTCAACTGAGCCGTACAGCGGAATGATCTCCGCTGCGATTCCCTTGGATGCGTAGTGACGACGCGAGAGGTTGGGATACTTGGTCGCGACACGAACACTCGTGCCACGGTGCAGGGCGACCGGAGCGTTGGATGGCTCGGCGACCGCGAGGCGACACGGCGCGATGCCGAGGTCGACCGGCTCATAGAGGTCTCGCCCCTGCTCCTCCAGCGTGTCCCGACCTGCGATGCCGACATCCGCGACGCCGTGGTCGACATACGTCGGAACGTCGCTCGGCTTCACCAGCAGCAGCCGATGGCCGCCGTCGATGTCGAGCGTCAGCTTGCGGCCCGCGCTCGCGAGCGCGGACGCGATGTCGATCCCAGCCGCTCCGAGCAGCGGAGTCACCAGCTTTAGGATGCGCCCTTTGGGAAGCGCGAAAGTGAGGCCCCTACCCACTGCGCGCCATGGTAGCGCAGGATGCCGCGGGTGGGATCGGAATGCGTCCCGTTGGGCAGCAGCCTGTGGTGAAACCCGACACGACGTCTCACCCGTCTTTTTCGCGATCCGCCGCGCCGGGTTTCGGCACGGGCTGCGAGACCAGATCAGGCCTGGGCGCCCGAGAGCCTGCGAATGCGTGCACCCAAAGGCCGCAGTCGCTCCTCGATGGCCTCGTAGCCACGGTCGAGGTGGTACACGCGGAGCACCTCGGTCACCCCCGACGCCACCAGGCCCGCGACGATCAGCGAGGCCGACGCCCGGAGATCGGTGGCCATCACCGTGGCGCCCATCAGCTTTGAGGGGCCGCGGATCACCGCCGAGTTTCCGTTCACCTTCACGTCCCCCCCCATGCGCGCCAGCTCGGGCACATGCATGAAGCGGTTCTCGAAGATGGTCTCGGTGATGAGACTCTGGCCGTTGGCGCACAGGGCCAGCACCATGAATTGGGCTTGCATGTCGGTGGGAAACCCGGGGTAGGGCCGGGTGCTGACATCGAGTGGGCGGATCTCCTCGGGACCGATCACGCGCAGGCCACCGGCTTCGACCCGGCACTCGACGCCGGCCTCCTCGAGCTTGGCGATCGTGGAGTGCATGTGATCCACCGGAGCATGCTCGAGCAAGACGTTGCCCCGCGTAACGGCGGCCGCGATTGCGAGGGTTCCCGCTTCGATTCGATCAGCGATCACCGCATGTTCGACGCCGCTGAGGTTGTCGACGCCTTCGATCTCGATCACCGAGGTTCCGGCGCCGCTGATCCGTGCGCCCATCTTATTGAGGAAGCGGGCGAGCTCTTCGACCTCGGGCTCACGCGCGACGTTCTCCAGTCGGCTCGTGCCCTTGGCGAGCGTCGCGGCCATCATCACGTTCTGAGTGCCACCGACGGTGATCTGATCGAACACGAAGGAACCGCCGCGTAGGCGATCCGCCTGCAGAAGGACGTAGCCGTTTGCGAGCTCGATCTTGGCGCCAAGCGCTTCGAGCCCTTTGAGGTGCTGGTCGATCGGTCGTGCTCCGATTGCGCATCCGCCCGGCAGTGAGACGCGGGCACGTCCGTAGCGGGCCAGCAGCGGACCCATCACCGTGACCGAGGCCCGCATGGTCTTCACCATGTCGTACGGCGCTTCGAGCGGTCCGCTACGTACGCCGGTGGGATCGATGCGCATGGTGTGCGTGTCGGTCATCTCGACTTCGCAGCCCAGCTGCCTCAAAAGGCGCCCCATGGTGCGGACGTCGGAGAGGTTGGGGATGTGGCGGAGCGTACAGGCGGTGTCGGCCAGCAGCGCGGCGCACTGAATCAGCAGCGCGGCGTTCTTGGCTCCGTTGATGCGCACGTTGCCGTTGAGCGCGTTGCCGCCTTCGATGACGATTTTGTCCATGAGAACTCGGTACTCGACGCGATAGTGCGGACGGCTATTCCCCGGGGGGAGGGTCCGGCTGCGGAACGATGTAGGGCTGGCCGTTGTCGGCCGCTTTGTTGGAGACGGTGGGGGTGGACTTCTGCCGCGTCGCACGGAGCAGGGAATCCGGGTCGGCTTGCATCGCGAGCTGCTCTTCGACGCCCGCGAGCACATCGTCGGAGCGGTCCCATCCATGGGACGCGAGGCTTCCGGGACAGGCATCGGCGGCCTGCATCTCCCAGGTGCGGTCCACCGGAGACCACGACTTGTCCGCCGTCGGCTGGGGGAAGCTGTGATGCAACCGATGTCGCGACCACATCGGTCGCCCATGATCCAGGTTGATGAGCGTCCATCGCTCGCTCCAGATCCCGGTGGTGTTGCTATCCTGAGCCGGTCCGTGTCCGTCGGTCCAGGTTCCGCGCACAAGGGCCATGCGTTCTCCCTGGTGCTCGAAGATGCCGACCAGGCTGTTTTGCCAGTCCTGGGTGACGCAGGTTCGAGAGTGGTTCTCGGGCCCACCGCCACCGGTCTTGGGGTCGACGCATGCGGCTCGGTTGCACTTGCCCGCGACCCGGTGCCCGGTCCAGTCCTCGCCCAACCCAGTGAGTCGCCCGGTGAGTTCGGGCCAGCCGAGCGTCATCGCGTCATCGATCGGGTCCCATGTCTGTGGAAGACATCCCGCGGTGGGTGAGGTTGGACCGATCTCGGTGGTCGACATCGAGCCCAGATGCTGAGCACCACGTTCCGCCCGGAACCCGCGGTAGAGTGTTTGCACGTCGACGTAGGGTCCCTCGCTCTGCGGCTTCGCGGGGATTCCGACCGAGAGGTAGGAGACGCTGTCGGGCTCATGCATGAGATCCGGTTCGTTCTGGACCTCGATGCGCAACACGTGGGGGCACTCGGGTGTCGGGGCTTGATACGCGAGCGTTGCGACGGCGGTGTCCGCGACCGTGGGCGTGATGCCGAACGGCTCGAGGGCCTCTGCGAGCCGAGGAAGCTGCCCATGCGACTCGAGCGTCGCGTCCGAGCACGAGGCGAGCATCACGGCGCCGAAGAGAATCGCGCGCTTCACGTGCGTGCGACCATGCCAAATCGTCGACGGGGAGGGAAGGGCGACCCCTCCGCCGCCGATCGGTCGAGGTTGTGGAGGCCCGGTTTGGCAAGATTCCGACCGCAATCGATACTTTCGCCGTGCAGTCTCGTTTCGCGGTCGTCTTCGCCCTGGTGTGGGTGGCCGCGGGCGCGAGCGGCTGCGGCGAGTTCCCCGAGGCACCGTGGCTGCTGCGCGTCGAGCCTCGTGTGCTGGGGTATCGGGTGGAGGTCGTCGAGGCGGGACCAAACTCGACCGAAGGACTGCTGCCCATCCCCGCCGATCGGATTCGATCGCAGCCGATGCCCGGCGATGTGATCGAGATCTCTGCGTTCCTCGCCTCGGTCGACGGTGAGACTCCCATCGCACAGATCGATCCGGTCTGGTTGTTGTGTCCGGCGGGGGCCTGCTTGTCCGTCCTCAGCGAGCCCGGCGCCCGGGATGCGTGCGCAGGCGGAGCCCCGCAGAGGGTGCCATGTGTACTGCCGGCGGCGGAGAAGGCTCGGTTCATGGCGCCGCTGCTCGACCCCTCGGTGGCGCTGGAGGAGCAGGCGGGCTTTCTTGTCGCGTTGGTGGGCCACACCACGGACGACACGACGACGCAGGACTGCCTCGATCGCATGGGAGACCGTGGCAAGCCACGCTGGGATGGCTGCTTGGCCGCCTACTTTGGTGTGTCGTACGGCCCGACGACGCGTCTGTTGAAGCTCGCGTTCGACGAGGGCATCGAAGTTCGAAGCGGAGAGTTTGAGGCGCAGGACCTGGACTTCCCGGTGCCGCCGTTGTTCAACCCGGAGAGCGTCCCGCTGCTCATCGCCCCCGATGGCGTGAGTCGCTCGCTTGAGCAGGCGTACCGGTTCTTTGCCAGCCCCGACACGGTCACTGCGCTCGAACCCGGCATGGCTTACAGGGTGCTGGCGGCGGTCGATCCTCGCGACGGCCAGACGCTGGTGGGCCTGACAGACGACGGTGTCACGCGTCGGCTCGCGCTTCCGGGTTTCTCGTTGTTCACAGATACGCCCGAAACACTCGAGTTCCGAAACTTGGGCGAGTGGGTGATCCACACTCCCGAGACGCCGGGCCGCTTCGAGCTGTTTGTGCTCTTGTCCGGACCTGCGAACGGCGCGTCGCTGGCTCGGTTCGAGTTCGAGGTGCACGAACCTTGAGGCCGCGAAGCCTCGGGGTGTGGGTGCTCGGGGTGCTTGGGGTGCTCGGGGTGCTCGGGCTCCTGTGCGGACCCGGATCAGCCCTTGCCGCGCCTGCGTCGGAAGGCAAGGTCGCACCCGGAGTCTTACGCGGAACCCTGAAGACAGCGGGCGATCGCGAGCCGGTCTCCGGCGCGCGGGTGATGGCCGTGCCCGCGCCGGACGACGCCGAAATCGGAACTCTAAAGGAAGCGGACTTCCTCGACCCTGCGTTGGATGCTCCTGCCTGGATCCAAACGGCGGTGACCGAAGACGATGGTCGTTTCACCCTTGAGGGCCTGGAATCTGCGCGGGTTCGGCTGATCGTGGTCGCGCCCGGGCATCTGCGCACGGAGGTGGTGCTCGACGTCTTGGACCTGCCACGGCGTGGCCTGGTCCTGTTCGCAGAACCCGATGCGGACGCGACCTATCGCACCGTCGTGGAGGCGCCCAAGTCCGCGCCGCCGGAGCAGGTCAAGAGCACGGCCATGGAGGCGGAGGAGATTCGTACCGCGCCCGGGACCCAAGGCGACCCGCTGCGGGCCCTGCAAAACCTGCCCGGCGTCGCGCGCAGTCCGGGCGGGCTGGGGGTGCTGGTGCTCCGCGGCGCGGCGCCGAACCAGTCGCGGGTGTTCCTTGGGGGGCATCCGCTGCCTCGCGCGTTTCATGCTCTGGCGGTCGCGAGCGTGGTGCCGGCCGCCGCCATCGACCGACTGGAGTTCGTCCCGGGGAACTTCGGGTCGCGGTACGGAGACGCGACCGGGGGCGTCGTGGTCCTGCACCCGGCACAGCTGCAGCGCGAGGGCACGCACGGACATGCGCGGATGGATCTCGTTGGGGTGGGGGCGCTCGCAAGTGGACCCCTGGGCCGCGGTGCGTACCTGGTGGCCGCGCAGCGGGGATGGGTGGATGTGGTGCTGCGCACCGTGGAGGCGGTCGACCCCGCCCAGACGTTCTTGCTCCCGCGCTACTACGACTATCAAGCGTTCTTCGAGCATCCGGCCGGTCGCAGAGGGCTCGTCTCGGCGCGGCTTCTCGGAGCCGGAGACCGGGTTCAGAGTCGGACGCAGACCTTCTCTTCGGGGGACGAGGATCGCGAGCTCGCGTTCGAGCTCGCGTCGCAGTTTCACCGGGCAGACCTCTCCTACCGGGTCCGTCACCAACGGTGGTCGTTTTGGCTCACGCCTTCGGTCCGCTTCGAACGCAACCTCACCCGCTCGCCACGCTCGGGGAATGAATCCATCCGCGACGACGGCATCTTCAGCCTTCGCGCAGAGGCGACCCGGCGAATGACCCGAGGGGTGGAGCTCATCCTGGGCGCCGACGTGGAGGTCGATCGCTTTCAAACTCGGGTCACGACCGGCCAGACGTTGTTCGTCGGAGACACGGCCATCACACCTGCGATGACACGGCGTGAGGCCGGGCTGCAAACCTCCTCGGGATCGTATCTCTCACTGGAGGTCGGCGCTGGACGGTGGACGATCGCCCCGGGCCTTCGCGCCAGCGCCTTCACGCTTGGGCAGGCGACAGCGGCGGCTCTGGATCCCCGCTTGAGCGCCCATTGGGACTTTGCGCCGCGATGGAGGTTCTCGGTCGGGTCTGGGCTCTACTCCCAAGCACTCGTTCCCCAGCGGTCGGCCGACGGAGGCTTTCTCTCGCGGTTGACCTCGAACATCGCGGGCTCGGTGCGGCTCCCGGCTTCGCTCCAGTCGCTCGAACCGCGGGCCGGCTTCGCGCCCGTGGCAGACGCGATCGATGTTGCGCGCGCCGTTCAGGGGAGCACCGCGCTGGCCCGGGAGGTCGGCGAGTTCTGGCTCTTCGAGCTGGGCACGTGGGCGCGGGTCCGGGACAACGCAGACGGGGTGCGCTATGGGCTTGAAGGGAGCACGGGGCTCACTTCGAAGACGTGGTCAACGGCCTACGGCATGGAGGTGCTGGCGCGCCGGAGCCTGGGTCCGCGACTGTGGGGCTGGCTGGGATACACCCTCTCCGCGGCCGACACTCGAATCCTCGACGCGGTCGAGGAACGCACGAATCAGACGGTGATCCCCAGTAGCTTCGACCAACGTCACAACCTGGTCGTGCTGGCGAGCTACCGGCTGCCAAAACGCTGGAGGATTGGCGGGAGGTTTCGCCTCGTCAGCGGCTCTCCGTACACCGATATCGTGGGGTCGGTGTGGGCGGGGCCGTTCACCTTCGACGGGGTTGCGGGGCCGACCAACGAGTCGCGGTTTCCGTTGTTCCACCAGCTCGACCTGCGCGTCGACAAATCGTGGGTCCGGCGCCGGGTGGAAGTCGGCGCGTACCTCGACGTGCAGAACGTCTACAATCGAGTGAACCCGGAGGCGTATATCTACGACTACGATCTCCGCACGCGGACCAACGCGATCGGGCTTCCGATCTTCCCGAGTTTGGGCATGCGCATCGACTATTGACCAACCCATGCTGTCCGATCACTCACGCCTGCTCTGTGCGCGCACCTTCGGGGTGTTGCTTGCGCTGGTGTCCGCCTGCTCGGAACCGCAGCCACAAGAGGCGTTCGATCGTCCGGTCCCGCCCGGGCCCCCCGATCCCTCCGAGGCTCGCGCGAGGCTCGTGCATGCGGTGGAGCCGTTCGCACTTGAGGGAAGCCAGGAGACGGTCACCTGCTACAGCTGGACGCTCGACAACGACGCGGCTGTGTACGTCGAAGGCGTTTCGTTTCAAAACGGCGGCTCGTTCCATCACAGCAACTGGTTTGTCGTTCCCGAAGACGTCTACGGGGGCGAAGATGGCTACTGGCCCTGCGAGTCGCGGGACTACAATGAGGTGTCCGCCGCGCTCTCGGGCACCGTCCTGTTTGCTCAGTCGACGCAGGCTCAGCAAGAGTCGATGGTCTTCGACGACGGCGTCGTCATCCGGATCCCCGAGCGCTCGAAGGTCGTGGCCGACGTGCACCTGCTCAACCTCGGTCCCGATCCGCGAAGCACCGCGGGATGGATGTCTCTGGATGTCGTGCACCCCTTATTTCGTCCAGTCCGTCCTTTCGCCGATCCTGCTCACCTATACGGATCTCGACATTCCGGCGATGGGACAGGCTCGGTTCACGGCGACGTGCGACGCGAGCGAGTCAGCGTTGTCGCTCGCCTACGTGCTCCCGCACTACCACGGTGCGGGTACGTCGATGAGCCTCTCGTTCGAAGACCCGCAAGAGGGGGAGGTGACCATCCTCGAGCATGACGGGTTTTCGGCGTCCGCCCTGGGCCGAACGCTAGACCCGAAGATCGGTGTCCCGCGCACCGCTTCGCTGCGCTTTTCGTGCGGCTACGACAACCCGCACGCTCGTCCTCTCAAGTGGGGGATTGGGATTGACGAGATGTGCGTATTTCTTGGGCTCTCGACAGCAGGCGACATCCTCATCGGTGGTGTCGAACTTGGAAGCTCCGCGTTGGTCGACGTCGTCGACGGTGTGCGAGAGTACGAAGCCCCGTGTCAGATCGCGACCGCACCTCGTGGACGCGCCTACGACACCCCGACCATTGCAGAGGTTGACGGTCCGCTCATCTTGCCCCCCTTCGCCGAGCAGCCCGCCCCAGTGCCGCCGCAGTGCGAGGACACGGTCGGCGTCTACGAAAGCGCGAGTCCTCCGACGCTCGCCGAGGTGCAGCAGCGCGTGTTCGGACCCTGGTGCAGCTTCTCGTCGTGTCACGGATTCGGCGGGGCCGGCGGGCTCAACCTCTTAGGAGATGCGGCGCGCGACGAACTGATCGACATGCCGACGAGCGCCGACACCGACACCGCTCGCGTCGTTCCCGGGGACCCTGATGCGAGCTATCTGTACCGATTGCTCTCCGAGTGCGAGCCCCGCGATGACCGCGGGACAAGCGTTCGCCACATGCCGGTCAGCGCCCCGACGCTGCTCGATCCCGAACTCGTCGGACTCGTCCGAGCGTGGATCGAGGCGGGCGCGCTGTAGAGAGCCGGGCTCGTTCTTAGTCGAAGTGCAGAACGGCGCGGGAGAACGACCGCACGGGCCGAATGGTGTTGGCGTCGGCGCGAAAACCCGTGCCTTCGAGTGCCTGGTTTCCGACGATCTGCACCGCGTCAGCGCCGTAGACGGGGACGCCGACGATGCGGCTGATCGCTTGGATGAGACGACCACCATCCGAGGCTGCGTCGCAGTGGACCAGGTAGATCGCGGCGTCGGGCGCGAGCCCTTCACGCAGCGTTTCGAGGGCCTGTCGGTGCCGGGCGAGGGACCGAAGCGACACGGTGTCCTGACCGAAGAACAACACGACCTCCCTCGAGGAACCGCCGCCCACGAATCCGTGGTCCTCGAAGACCACTTTGCTGGCGCGGTGGCCTCGCTCGCGGGTTCGGGCGAGGAGTCCGCCGCACATCTCGCGCAGGGTTCTGGCGCCAAAGAAGAGTGAGGGTTCGGGGGCCGATCGGACGCGTCGGCGTAGGCGTTCGACCGCGTCGACCGCGAGGTCGGAGAGCGGCGGATGCTCGACGGTGCCGGCGCGGTACTGCTTCCATCCCGCGTCGATCGCGCCGCTCGGCAGGCCAACGAGCTGCTCGACCTCTCGCTTCGCGCTTCCAGATTTCGGTCCGGCACCCCAAATCCAATAGACTGGTCGGCTCATCCGTGGTCTCCGACGTCCATGTAGGTGAAGGTATTCTCCGTGGAGAGCCTTTTTTTCCGCGTCGAGGCGATTGCGCTCCAACGCCGCCCCGAGTGTAGCGGAGTGCGCGTGGAGCAGGTGCGAAAACGTGCTCGACTCGCACGCCACTCCCCTGTAGGGACATCACGCAAGCTTGGGCCAGGTGAACGAAAATGAGGTCCCGCGCTGAGTCCCGGATTCGACGCGGACGGTTCCCCCATGCCGCTCAACGAGCTTCTTCACGAGTGCCAGCCCCACGCCGCTGCCTTCAGCCGGATCGCTGGGCCGCAGACGCTCGAACAGCCCGAAGATCAGCTCGTGAAACTGCGCATCGATTCCAGGTCCATCATCGGCGACGGTGAACTCGTACCGGTTCGAGTGTTCGAGATACGACACCGTGATCGTACCGCCGTCTCGGTCGTGATGCTGAATCGCGTTGTTGATCAGATTCTGCAGGACCTGCTGCAGGGGCGTTCGGTGAGTCTTGAAGGTGGGGAGAGGCGTCGGGGTGACAATCTCGAAGCCCGCAGCGGGGGCAAGAAGACCCTCGATGTCGCGTACGACGGCGTTGACATCGACCGATGTGACATCTCCCTGCGCCCGCCCTGCACGAGAGTACTGTCGCAAGTCCTCAAGCATTTGCCCAAGCCCTTCGACCCGCTCCTGCATCTGAAGCAGATGCTTCTGCGAGTTCGGCGGAAGACGACCCTCGTTGTCCGCGAGGATCCAACCGGCGAGGGCCCGGACCCCCTCCAGCGGGGTCCGCAAGTCGTGAGAGGCGACCGAAGCAAACTCGTCCAGTTCACGGTTCGCGACCTCGAGCTCCCGGGCCCGCTCCGCGAGATCTGCCGTCCGGCGGGCGACCTCGCGCTCGAGCGCCTCAGGGGACCGTAGCCGAAGCACCCGCGGGATCGTGTAGACCATGGCCCCGACCGTGATCCATGAAACGGTTGCGGTGATGAACTTGAGGACCCCGGCAAACCGGTAAATCGGATGCCAGAAAATAACGGCTTCGACGAAGTGGCCGAAACCGCACGAACAGATGAAAGCGACGAAGAGCCAAACGACGGTCGGGAACGGAAGATCACGTCTCCGCCACATGAAGAAGCCAAGCACCGTAGGGATGGCGAGGTAGGCCAAAAAAATCGCGAGGTCGGACAAAACGTGCAACCAGCCGAGCTGCTCACTCCAGTTGCCGCAATGCCACCGGGCGGGAAACCCCGACTCGTCAAACAGCAAGAGGAAAAACTCAACAAGCTGATTCATCCGGGCGTCGTCCAGGGGGGCAGGGTAAACCGGAACGCCGTGCCAGCGCCCTCGGACTCGGCCCAGATTCGGCCGCCATGCCTTTCAACGACACGACGACACGTCGCGAGCCCGATTCCGTGCCCCTCGTATTGCGAGATGCCGTGAAGCCGCTCAAGCGGAGCAAAGACCTGTTCGTGAAACTCCCGTTCTATTCCGATCCCGTTGTCGATGAACGAGACCTGCCATCTGTCGTCGTCTTCCTCGGCCTCAATGCGGATGATCGGCGGTTCCTCCCGGCGAAACTTGAGACCGTTCTCAAGCAGGTTTGCAAAGAGCTGGGTGAGGAGATGACGGTCTCCGGAGACCACGGGCAATGGACTCGCATCGATTCGTCCCGCGGACGCCTCAAGCTGCTCGCCGCACTCTTGCTGCACGACACGGAGGATGTCTTCTAGCTCGACGGCCTCAAAACGTATGGCTCCGTTGGGCAGCTGCGTATATTCGAGAAGCGCGCTGACAAGGCTTTGAAGGCGCTGGGCTGCTTCCTTTGCCGTGCGCAATGTCGCCCGTGCTTCGTCGAGGTCTCCGCTGTCGATGCCCTCCGCCGTGAAATCGCAGTATCGAATCACGTGTCGCAACGGCGACTTTAGATCGTGGGCGGCGGTCGCAACGAAAGCAGAGAGCTCTTCGCGCTGTAGATCGAGCGCTCGGCGAGTGACTTGGCTGTCGATCGCGCAGGCGATCGCCTGCCAAAGGTCTTCACGAGTGAGGTCACGTGTGACCAAGTAGTCGTGGCAGCCGCGCTTCATCGCCTCGACGGCGAGCGCCTCGCTTCCGTCGACCGCCAGCATGACGACCGGCAGGCTTCGAGCCGCGAGTTGGTGGATGATCTCGAGCCCGCTCTGGTCGGGGAGACGATGGTCGAGGAGTACACAGTCGAGCGACTCTGAGCCGGCGAGCGCGAGCGCCTCTTTTGCCAGACGTGCGTCGATGACGTGATAGCGGCCGTCTATGAGTCGGTGTATCTCCTCGCGGCACTTGTCATCGTTCCCGATGAGGAGAACCGTACCTCGCGTGGTCATGCGGTTCGGGCCTCCTGATGGTCGGGGAACTCGACCACCTTCCAGTAGGCCTCAAGCAGCTCGATGAGGCCGCCAAGATCGTGTTCTAGCTGTGATTTCACGATGTACCCAGCAACGTGATGACGGTAGGCTGCGAGCCGGTCATTCTGGTCGCTGGACGTGGTCAGCATGAAGACGACCGTGTCCGCGATGTCGGGATCTCTGCGTAGCTCTTCGAGGAACTTCAAGCCGCCCATCCGCGGCATTCGGAGATCCAGCAGGACCACCAGCGGACGCGAGATGGCGTCGCGTGCACCCGTCCCGCGGAGTGCGTCGAGCGCCTCTAGACCATCCCTGGCTCGGTAGATCGGGTTTGCGACGTGGGCCCGACTAAACGCGCGGTGAACCGTCTCGGCTGCGATGTCGTCATCCTCGACAAGGAGAATACTTGCTGCTCTCTTCGGTTTCACCGGTCGACTCCCTGGTTTTGCATCCGGCCGCGCTACGGACCGTAGGTGCTGGTGGTCGTGGCTGGTTGAGCGAAGCGGCCCCCGAGCCTGCGTAGCTGGGCCTCGTCGCGACGCGGCGTGTAGGTCGAGGACAGATCATGGGCTCGGGAGTCACCGTACGGCACGGCGCCGGCCGTCTGCCAGCAACTGACACCTGACTATACGGACGGAGAACCGGTCCCACGCGGACTTTTTTGGGCCGGATCCGGGTCGTCACTCTCCAAGTCAGTCTGCCACTAAAGCTCGGAAGGGGAGTTCCGATAAATAGAGTAGTGGGTCTGCCAGTGCCGAAGAACCCGGAGTCCGAGTGCTTCCGTCGGAGCGCTTTGGCCGGGGACCGCGGCGCTCCGCATCACGGCAGCACGAGGCGGGCGATGCGCGTCGTGGTTGTCGAGGACAACGAGTTCGACGCTCGCCTGATCAAACACGACCTTGAACGAGTCAGTACGGGGATGCAAATCGAAATTGCGACGACGTACAGGAGCGGTTTGCAAGCGGTGTGCTCTGGGACCTACGACGCCGGGGTCGTGGACTACCGTCTCGGCTCGGGCACTGGGGTGGCCCTCATCGAAGAAAGTCGCCTGTCCGGGGTGCAAATCCCGTTGATTCTGCTCACCGGTCAGGGGGGCATCAACGTTGATGTTCAGGCGATGCGACGGGGCGCGAGCGACTATCTCAACAAGGATGAGATGACCGGGGCACTGCTCGAGCGCACGATTCGATACGCTATTGAGCGCGAGGTCACATCGGGTCAGTTGGTCGCATCATACCGTCGCTACGAAGCAGCGGTACTCGGATCGAACGATGGGATCTGGGATTGGGATCCGCGCTCTGATACGTTGTATCTCTCGCCGCGGTTCAAGTCGATGGTTGGTCTCGACGACGCGCAAATGCCGTCGTCTCGCGCGGCCTGGTTTTCCCGCGCCCACGACCAGGACCGTGCAAGGCTCGAAGCCGCACTGGCCACTCACCTCCGAGGGGGCAGTGAGACACTTGCGGTTGAGTATCGACTGCGGCATCGGGATGGGTCGTGGGTTTGGGTCTATCTGCGCGGCCTCGCGCAGCGGGACGCGGCGGGTAATGTCGAGCGCCTCGCTGGGTCGCAATCCGACATTTCAGCCCGGAAGTTCGCCGAAAACGCGGCGCTGCACCAGTCGTTGCATGATTCGCTGACAGGTCTCGCCAACCGGGTGTTGCTCTTCGATCGCCTCGAACAGATGCTCAAGCGCGCCCGTAGAGAATCCGGCTATGACTTCTCGATTCTCTATTTGGACCTTGATGGGTTCAAGCCAATTAACGATGAACACGGGCACGCAGTCGGAGACCTTGTGCTGATGGAGGTCGCGGCGCGAATCAGCTCCGAACTGCGTGACGTAGACTGCGTGGCCCGCGTTGGAGGAGACGAGTTCGTTGTTCTGCTCGACCGATGCCAGCGAGGTATGGATGCCGACCGTGTCGCGCGGAAGCTGGAGGAGGCGATCGCCGCTCCGATCGCGTGTCCCGATGGTGAGGTTTCGGTCGGGGCGAGCGTTGGGGTGCACGTTGCGGTCGACGTCCACACATCTCCAAAGGAGCTCTTGGACCGGGCCGATCGCGCCATGTACGTGGCCAAAGTACGTCGCCGAAGAGGGGACCCGATTCGGCTGCTGCCCGGCGGTGCGGGGGACGACCCGTCGCTGGCGGTGGAACTGCGTCGGGCGCTCTCGGCGGGAACAGTCGTACCGCACTTTCAGCCCATCGTGGACGCGAGGAGCGGAGCTGTCGTGGGATACGAAGCGCTTGCGCGCTGGACTGATGATATCCGAGGCCCGGTCAGTCCGGTGCAGTTCGTTCCGGTCGCGGAGCGCGAGGGGCTTGTGATCGAGCTTGGTCGAGTCATGCTTGCCCAGGCGTGCAGTTGGGCCGCGACGAATGGCGACCGGTTCTCGATCAGCGTAAATATTTCCGCCCAACATCTCGCTTCACCGCGCTTTGTCGAAGACGTTGATGTGGCACTCAGCTCCAGCGGTCTCGCTCCCACTCGGCTTCGCGTTGAGATCACGGAGCACGCTCAGTTGACGTTGGACGACGCAACGGCGGCGGGCTTGAGGATGCTGAGTTCTCGGGGGATCTGCATTGATGTCGACGACTTCGGCACCGGCTACTCGAGCTCCGAACTCCTGCTCCAGGTTCCGGTCTCGGCGATCAAGCTGGACCGATCGATCGTGGGCGGTTTGCATGCCGACCCGCGAAAGGCAGCGCTTGTTCGGAGTCTTGTGACACTCGCCCACTCCCTCGGCGCAACGGTCACCGCCGAAGGGATTGAGAGCAAGGCAGAATGGGCTGCCGCTCGCGAAGCGCGAATCGACCTTGCGCAGGGCTTTTTCTTCGGTCGCCCGTGCGCCGCCCCGCGGATCCCCGTGTAGCAGCAGCTGCTCTCGCGCGGTCGGGACGCCCGCCAACAAGGGCTGGCCGCGTCCCTCCGCGGGAGCGAGGAGGGGTTTCGAAGCTGGCGTCGTTTCGCGGGGCGCTCCGGTTTCCAGACGGCAACTTTTCTGCGCAACCGGGCATCCATCGACTCGCGGCCGAAAATTTGAGGTGCCCGCACGACCTGTGCCTCTTTGGCAGCATGCGACGCGCTCCCACGTCAACGTTTCGTCGAATCTGTGCGGCCGCCCTCGGTCTCGCCGCCGTCTCGTTCGCGCCCGTGCCCACGCTTGCCGCGGACAGCCTGGCCACCCCGATGACGGGGCAGAATGCACAGGAGCTGTGGCCGCTGGATGTCACGGTCGAGATCGTCGACGTGACCCCAACCCGGCACGCGAAGAAGGGGCGGATGCCTCGGGTGATGCGGCCGGAGTCGGTCACCGTCCGGGATGGGCATCGCCTGAAATACTCGGCGGTGCTGTTGACCCCCTCGGGGCGTCACCGTCTGGATCTTTCCGTGGTTCCGCACCATCACCCCGACGCCGTGGAGGTGGAGTGGGACCTGGAGGTCGCCGAGGCGCCCTACCAGACCGTGGACGTGAGCGACTACTTGCTCCATCGGTTGGGGGTTGGACCTACGCTGAAACTTGACGACGAGGCCCTGGTCGTCGCCCGGGCCGATATCGAAACGACCACAGAAGGCCGGCTGCGACGCCGCGTCCGGGTGGGTGGGCAGGTTTACGAGATCCGCATTCAGGCCGAGGTTTCGCGCGGTTGACACGCCCTCTCGCCGTGATAAAACCGCCCGCAAGTACCCGCGAAATACCTATAAAGGGTGTTCCGGGACCACTCCCCCGCCAACGAAAGACACCCCACGATGCGATCATTTCTGCCCCGTCTCGCCTCGTTCTCCTTCGTCGCTGCAGCGTTCGCTTTGAGCGCGCCGCTCGTAGGTTGCAAGAAACCAGAATACCCCGCGTGCAAGAAGGACAAGCACTGCAAGGCCGACCTCGGTGAAAAATGCGTCGATGGCAACTGCCAGAACTGCACCACCGACACCGACTGCTCCGGCAAAGGCCCGGCCGGTGAAGACTTGGTCTGCTTTGACTTCCGCTGCACCGACCCCAGCGCGATCCCCACCGGAGCCGGCGGCCAAGGTTCGCTCGGCTCCCCCTGCACCCAGAGCTTCGACTGCGCCGGCGGACTTGTCTGCACCGCGGGCGCTTGTTCCAGCTGCATCGACGACCTCTCTTGTGAGGGCGGCACCTGCGACTTGGCCACGGGCACGTGCTCGGGCGGCGGAGCAGCAGGAGGCGGTCAGTGCACGACCGACGACCAATGCGCGATGGATGAAATCTGCGACGGGGGCATGTGCGTCTTCTCGGCAATCGAAGGCGGCGGCAACAACCCATGCGGAATCGACGCAATCTACTTCGGCTTCGACAGCCCGAAGATCGACCCGGAAGCTCAGGCGCAACTCGACCAGATCGCGACGTGCTTGGTCGAACAGGCCACGCTGGTTTACCTCGAAGCGCACGCCGATTCGCGGGGCACCGAGGAGTACAACATCATGCTCACCGACCGGCGCGGCCAGTCGGTGAAGAGCTACCTCGAGACCAAGGGCGTCACCGGGGAGAACCTCCAGGTGATCTCCAAGGGCAACCTCGAGGCGATGGGAACCGACGAGGCGTCCTGGTCCAAAGATCGCCGGGTCGAGTTCATCTTCCCCTAGGCCTTACGGCTGGAAACATCACCATGAAGACCATGAGCATCATCTCCGTGGTCTCGCGGCGCACGAGGGCTCCAGCCATAAGTTTGGCGTTTGTGGGGGCCCTCGGGCTTTGCGGGGCTTTCTCGACCGGCTGCATCGCACTCAAGGCCGACCAAGACGACTTGGCCAAAGAGGTCGACAAGCTGCGCAAGGAAGTGGTTGCGCAGGATAAGAACACCGAAGAGACGCTGGCCAAGGTCGAGACGCTCACCGAGCAACTCGAGAGCAAGCTCGCCGAGTTGGACGAGGTGCTGCGCAACAACCAAGCCGATGTGGGCGTCCGGGTGGACAACCTCGAGGTCGACACGCAGGAGCTTCGAGGCGCAGCCGAAAACGCCGACTTCATGGCGACCGCGGCCAAGCAAGAGCTGACCGAGCTTCGTGGTGACGTCGACCTTCGGCTGCTGGCGCTTGAGGAGAAGCTCAACGAAGCCACCAACATCCCCGAGAGCAAGACCGAGCTCTGGGCCGAGGCGGACAAGCAGTTCAAAGCCAAGAACTACAAGGGCTCGCGTCGGCTCTGGCGCACGTACGAGTCGCGCTACCCCACCGACCCCAAGATCGCCGAGGTCCGGTTCAACATCGGCCTCACGTTCTTCAGCGCCCGCGAGTATCGGCAGGCCCTGGGCGAGTTCTACCGGGTCATTCAAGAGAGCCCGAAGGACGACGTCATCCCCGACGCGCTGTACTACTCCGGCCTCGCGTTCGCGAAGCTTGGCCAGTGCCAAAACGCCATCGCCTACTTCGACGCGCTGCGTCAGAAGAAGACCAAGGCGCCGACGCACTACAAGGACAAGGCCAAGGAGCAGATCGACATCCTCAAGGCCGACAAGGGCGAGATCTGCAGCGATGGGCAGAAGCCCGCGACCGACAGCTGAGCTGGGTTGAACGACGAAGCACCCGAACCCCGGCCAGGGTGCGGGTGCTTTTTCGTTGCGCGGTCGCTGCCGAGTCCGCGGCGTGCCCACAGAAGTTCCGATTGACAGCAATGACAGTTTAGTTAGTCTTGAGAGGTGCGTCGGCCGTGGATCCTTTCGTTGCTCGTTGCGTGCGGCTCCCCAAGCGAAGGCGGGCCCGCAGCCGATGGCTCGACGTCGTCGGGCTCTGATGGCACGGCCGACCCGAGCGGTCCGTCTTCGGCAGGCACGTCGGGTGGAGCGACGACCGCCCCGGGCACGACGGAGCAAACCTCGGGTGATACGGGCAGTGAAAGCGGGTCGGAGGGTGGAGGTTCGTTCATCTCCGACGACACCACCGCGGTGTGTGGGGGCTTGCCCGACGGAGTCCTCGGGTCCTGCAAGTGCTCTTTCCTCGACCAAGACTGCGGGGACGGGTCTGCGTGCAAGCCCTGGGCGAACGATGGTGGAAGCGAATGGAACGCAGCCCGGTGCCGCCCGTTGGCGCCCGACGCCGGCCAGCGAGGTGAGCCGTGCACGGTCGAGGTCGTGGCGTCCTCGGGGCTCGACACCTGCGACGTTGGCTTGGTGTGTCTTGGTACGCAGGGAGACCTGCTCGAGGGCGAATGCGTGTCGTTGTGCACCGATGAATCAGAGGGTGTCAGCTGCGAAGACCCTGGTGAGACCTGCGGCTTCTACAACCAGAGCTACGTCCCGCTGTGCTTGCCGAGCTGCAACCCTCTGGAGCCGTCGTGCGACGAAGGCGCGGGGTGCTACCCGGGCGGGCAAGACGACTTCGTGTGCCTGCAAGAAGGGGAGCGCCTTGAGATCGGTGGGCTGTTTCACCCCGAGTGTCCCTCGGGGACATTCTGGGCGCTGGAAGAGCAGGTCCCGGGTTGCGGGTTCGAAGAGCCTTGCTGCACGACGTTCTGCGACACCTCCGAAGCCTCGCCGTGTGGGGTCGACGTATCTTGCATCCCCTTCTTCGAGACCCCCAGTCGCGATTTTGCGAACCTTGGGTACTGCCGCCCGGACGGCCTTTGAACACCACGGTGCCCTGGCGCTGTGGGCGAATTCTCTTTCGGGGTGATACCTTCGGCCCGTGAGCAAGCCTCGTCGTCACGGAGAGCCCCGCGACTCGGACACGCCCCGTCAGGAGCCGCTGTACGCCGATGATGTCGCGAGCCCGTCGCATGCGGAGCACGCTCGGTCGCTGATCCAGCGCGTCGACATGGGCGTGCTGTCCACCCACCACGCCGAGCTCGATGGGCACCCATACGGCTCGATGGTGATCTACGGGCTGCACGAGGGCGCCCCGATCTTGCTCATCAGCGGGCTCGCGGAGCACACCAAGAACCTCGAAGCATCTCCGCGCTGTTCTCTGCTCGTTCACGAGCGCGGCCCCGAAAATCCCCTGGCGCTGTCCCGCGTGACGCTGGTTGGCAACGGGGCGAAGGTGCTTGGACCGCAGCGCGAAGCTGTGGCGGCATCGTTTCTCGCCCGCCATCCCGACGCGTCCTACTACGCCGATTTCACCGACTTCGCCTACTGGCGGATCGAAGTGACTGGGGTCCGCTACATCGGTGGCTTTGGGAGGATGTCGTGGGTCGAGCCTGCGCCGTGGGCAGAGGCCGAACCGGATCCGCTGCTGGGTGGTGCGAAGCAGATCATCGAGCACATGAACGAGGACCATGCGGACGCGCTCCGTCTGTACTCCGAAGCGTTCAGCCGCTCGGGCCCGGTGCCCGAGGCGGTGATGACCGGTGTCGATCGCTACGGATTCGAGATGTCGGTGACGACCGAGCACGGCGCACGTCCGGTGCGCATCGCCTTTGATGCCCCGGTGACGGACACGACCGCGGTACGCAAGGCGATGGTGACGCTGCTCAAGCGCGCGCGGGAGCAGCTGGGCGTGCAGGCATGACACGCTCAGACGCGTCGGCGCTCTGCGGCCAGGGATAGAGCAGGGCGGCAGCGGCCGCTGGGCGGTGAGTCGGGCCGCGGCGTTGAGGACCTTGGGGTCGATCGAACAGGAGGGCTGCGATCTCAACGTCCGTCGTGAACGCGCCCATCGTGCGTTATCAATGCCCGCGATGGGAATCGTCCTTGGGATCGCGGTCGTCGCGAGCGTCTCCTGGCTGGTGTGGCTGTGGTTGTCGCGTGCACGACGAGTCGCGCTGGCCGGGCAGGTGGTGCAGCGCCACATCGACGCGGACCGCGAGCGGGCTGGCGGGTTGCCGTCCGCGTCGATCGAGGTTGCCTCGGCGGCGACCATCGAGCCGATCGTCGAGCGCGAACCGTGTGTGGCGTGCGGCGGAGCGATGCACGTGGACCAACACGAGGTTGAGGACCACGGGGCCGGTCGACTCCGCCGAGTGGAGGCTCGGTGCGGAAGCTGCAGCCGGGGGATCACGACATGGTTTCACGTTCGTGTTTCGCTGCCGAACTAGCGTAGCCGCGAAAGAGCGGCGGTAACACTCGCCCCCGCAGGTGCGAACATGGGCCACAACGCCATGGACGACGCACTCGCACAGCCGCTTACCCTGACACCCGAGGTCACCTTACCCAACCGAATTGGAAAGGGCGCGATGAGCGAGAACCTGTGCGAAACCGGCGGCGCACCGACGCAGGGGCTGATCACGCTGTACGAGCGGTGGGGCCGGGGCGGGGCGGGGATGTTGCTGACCGGCAACGTGATCGTGAAGCCAAACGGACGGACCGAGCCGCACAACGTGGTGGTGGAAGATGATCGGCATCTTCCGATGCTCAAGCAGTGGGCCGAAGCCGCGCAGGCGCACGGGTCCAAGTTGTTCATGCAGATCAACCACGCGGGTCGGCAGACGATGCGGGCGGTCACGTGGGAGCCGGTCGCGCCCTCGGCCGTGGCGGTCAAGCGGCCCGGGGTGTTCAGCGTGCCGCGTCCACTCGAAGACGCGGAGATCGAAGACCTCATCCAGCGCTACGCATTCGTGGCATCGCAGGCCTACGAGGCCGGTTTTGCGGGAGTGCAGATCCATGGGGCCCACGGGTATCTGGTCAGCCAGTTCCTCTCGCCGCTCACCAACCTGCGAAGCGATCGCTGGGGCGGGTCGATCGAGAACCGGATGCGCTTCCCGCTTGAGATCGCGAAGGCGATGCGCAAGGCCACCAGTCCCACGTTTGCGATCACGGCCAAGCTGAACTCGGCCGACTTTCAGCGCGGTGGGTTCTCGCCCGAAGACTCGGTGCTCGTGGCGCAAGCGCTGGAGGCCGAGGGCCTCAACCTCCTGGAAATCTCCGGGGGAAGCTACGAGAAGCCGGCCATGATGGGTGCCGCGCGCGAGAGCACCCGCAAGCGGGAGGCATACTTTGTGGAGTACGCGGAGAAGATGCGCGAGACGGTGAAGATGCCGTTGATGGTCACCGGAGGATTCCGTACGCGGGCCGCCATGCTGGAGGCGCGCTCGACCGGTGCGGTGGATGTGATCGGTATCGCGCGTCCTTTTGCCGTCGACCCGGACCTCGCGCAGAAGCTCTTGGACGGCGACGAGACGCCGCTGGACCACGGGGACACCAAGGTGGGCGTACGTCTGCTCGACGACCTTATGCAGCTGTGGTGGTACCAGGAGCAGATGAAGCGGATGTCCAAAGGAAAGGAGCCCTCCGCCAACATCGACAAGCTCGGCACGCTCCTGCGGAACCTGGGTGGGGTCTCGAAGCACGTCATCGCGCGGCGATTTTCGGCGTCGCCGTCTTGAGTGCGGTGTCGGTCGCAGCGGTTCAATGGCGGGCACGTTCGTACTCGGTCCGACAGTTCACACAGGGGGGACGACCGAGTCCGTGGACTCAAACGTAGCCGCGCCAACATGATTTCCGTGCCGCTTGGCCGAATGTTCGATCTCCGTTCCGGGGGGCAGCACAACGCTGGGTTGTGCTGCTACGATAAAAACTCGGGTCGCGCGAACCCCCGTGTCATGGCTGCTGTGACTGCCACGACTGCCATGACTGCCATGACGGCACTAACTGCTTAGCTCGCGCGCTCCAACTTGGGTTGAGTTGTGTAGCCGCGGGAGAGCAAGTCAGCAGATACGAGCGTGAGGCGATCATGGAAACCCAACTCAACCCCACCCCAACCCAGTTCATCAGCCCCAACCGCGACCGACGCGGCCACGCTCGCGTCGAGAGCGACATCTGCTGCGTGGTGAAAACGCGCCAGGGCATGCATGAGTACGGGGTTGCGGACCTCTCGGTCTCGGGGGCGTTGTTGACCGGCGGGCCGCGGCTTCGCGACCGCTGCCCGCTGATCGTGCTGCTGCGAGTGCCGTGTTATCCCGAGGTGCGAATCCCTGCGCGGGTCGTCCGGAGCGGCGTCGACCAGGCCGGGAAACCTGCGCTGGGTATCGAGTTTGTCCACAGCAGTGATGTAACCGAAGACCACATTCAGGCCGCGCTGCTGTCGGAGCTTGAGCGCAGCCGGACGGACGGACTGCTAGCCGTTGAGCAGTGACGCGCGGGCCTCGGGATAGCGCGGACCCGCGAACGCTCCCACTGGGGCCAAGGCGTCGAGCTCCGTCAGCTCGTCGGCGGTCAAGGTGACGTCTGCGGCACCCCGGTTCTCATCGACCCGGGCGACCTTGCGCGTCCCTGGGATGACCAGTACGTGTTCTCCCCGTGAGAGCACCCAGGCGAGGGCGAGCTGCGCCGTGGTGCAACCGTGCGATTCGGCGAACGCCTCAAGCCGCGCGAGCAACCGCAGGTTCGCCTCAAGGTTTTCACCCTGAAACCGCTCGCTCGAGCGTCGGAAGTCGTCCGGGGCCAGAACGTCGGCACTCTTGATGGCGCCGGTGAGGAAGCCGCGGCCCAAGGGGCTGTAGGCGACGAACGCGACGCCCAGTTCGGCGCAGGCGGGTAACGCCGAGTCCTCAAGGTCTCGGGACCACAAAGACAGCTCACTTTGGAGCGCCGCGATGGGATGGACCGCGCACGCCCTCCGTAGGGTGTTGGGTGCGGCTTCGGAGAGGCCGAGGAATCGCACCTTGCCCTCGTGCACCAACTCGGCCATGGCGCCGACGGTCTCCTCGATTGGGACCTGCGGATCCACTCGGTGCTGGTAGTAGAGATCGATCGTGTCCACGCCGAGTCGGGCCAAGCTCGCCTCGCACGCCTGCTTCACATACTCGGGGCGACCGCTCACCCCATCGAACGAGCCATTTTCGCCCCGCCGCATCGCGAACTTGGTCGCCAGGAAGGCGTCGTCGCGACGGTCGGCGAGCGCCTTGCCGATGAGCCGCTCGTTGGCTCCGACCCCGTACATGTCCGCGGTGTCCAGGTGCATCACGCCGTTGTCGAGTGCGTGGTGAATTACCCGAATCGAATCCGCCTCGTTCGCGGGTCCGTAAAACTCGCTCATGCCCATACAGCCCAGGCCGATCGGTTGCAAGGAAGGGCCGTGGATCCCGAGGTTGCGCTGGAGGTTTTTCATACGGCCTTGTTATGGTCTGCCAGGCGGTGTCCGCCACCGCGAGAACCTCGGAGTGCTTGCCTGATCCTGCGGTCGTGCCTTGAGCTTGCCCGATCCTGCGATCGGGCGGCCCGATCGTGCCCTTTGCAGGCGCTCGTTGGACGAGGGGACGCGGCGCGGTCATGATCACCTTCCGATGCGTACGCTGCGTCAGCTTCGTCGACACGTGCTGCCGCGGACCGAGGGTGATGGTCGCAGCGCGACCGCGCTTCCCGGCCTGTGGCTTGCCTGCGCGACGAGTCCGGTGTTGGCGAAGCGGGTGGAGGCACGCATGGTGACGTTGGCGGTGATCCTCCAGGGCCGGAAAGTGGTGGGATTCGGCGATCGAGAGCTCGCGTACGATCCGGGCCACTACCTCTTGATCACGGGCGAGCGACGCTACAGAGCCACGATCGAAGGCGCGAGCCCCGAGCGGCCCTACTACTCGCTGTCGCTCGAGTTCTCCCCCGAGAGGGTCGCCGAAGCTCTCCTCGCGCTCACCGATGCGGGGGTTTGTTTTGACCATGCCCAGGCGGACCAGGCGGACCCGGCGGATCGTCCCGCGGTCACCGCTCGCCTGGATGCTTCAGTCCTCGACGCGTTGGTGCGGTTGGTCGAGTGTCTCGACGACCCTGTCGCGCTGAAAGTGTTGGCACCGGCTACGGAAAAGGAGCTGTTGATTCACCTCTTACGCAGCCCGTCCGGCGCGACGCTGCGACGAGCTGCAGCGGTCGACGATGGCCGGATCCTGCGAGCTCGTATGTTTCTACAGCAACAGGTCGGAGCCCGCGTCAGCGTGGACGAAGTCGCGAAACACGTCGCGATGAGCCCCTCCCACTTTGCGCATCGGTTTCGAGAGGTGGTGCGCGTAAGTCCCATGCAGTACCTCAAGCACCTCCGCCTCGAGCGTGCCCGGGTGCTGATGTTGGGCGAGGGTCTGGGCGCAGCCGAGGCTGGTGTCTCGGTGGGCTACGCCTCGCCCTCGCACTTTACGCGCGACTTCAAAGGACACTTCGGCGCGCCCCCGGCCACCTACCTCAGCCGCTTTCGCTGAGGTTTCGGTCGCAGTCGTTCTTGGCGAGTCGCGAAGAAACCCTGGGGCGGGTGGGGGCCGATCAGAGCGTGAGCGCCCCGGAGCAGTACTTCGCGGTGCCGAACTGCTCGTCGGCCACCCCCATCAGGTTGCACACGTTCACCAACAGGTCGTTGTGCGCCCGGCCGTTGAACGACCGGAAGCGACCCGTGGGCATCAGGCCGTTCCCGCCGCCGAGCATGAAGAGCATCTTGTCGGTGACATGGTGGTGGCCCAGCGGCTTGAGCCAGACGACGAGCGAGGTGTCGAGCATCGTGCCTCCGTCCGGCTCGGGGATGGCTTCGAGCTGCTCGAGGAGATACGCGAACATGCGGGAGAAGAACCGCTCACACTGCATCCGCCGGTCGCGGTTCGACTCGCTGCTTGGGTTCTGATTGAAGTCGTGCGCGATGTTGTGATAGCTGTCGTTGAGCGTGATCTCTTCGTCGACCCAGTTGGGCGTGATGTCGTTGCCCAGGCTGCTGTTGACCTGAATCGTCGCCACATCCGTCACGCCGCAGGCCAGCGCCTGTACGGCCACGTCCACGTGGCGTCGGATCGTGGTCGGGAACATCGCGTTCGAAGAATAGTTTCCGGCCTCGGGTGGCGCATCGGGGCTGCACGCGAGGTCGGCTTCTTCGGCGAACCGATGCTCGAGGGAACGGACCATGTCGGCGTGACGATCGAGCTTCTGCCGGGCCTCGCTGGGAAGCTGCGCCTTGGCGCGAGTGAGGTCCCCCGAAACGCGGTCCAACACGCTCAACCGCTGCGCGCGAAGTTGTGCCCGCTCCGCGGCGCTGAGCGTTGTGTCGCCAAAGAGCTTGTCGAAAGCGACGACGGGTGAGGCGATCGGGTCGACGGGCTGACTCGCGCCCGTGTAGGAGAGGCGATACAGGCCGTTGTTCTTCAGCACGCGAGCGCCCAGCGTCAGCGCGGAGGTGCCACGCTGCTCGGCGATGTACTGGTCGACCGAGATCCCGCCCCCCCAGTGCTGGGGTTCGTTGCTCCCGGTCGACACCACCCGACGACCCGTCAGGGCGTGGCTGAATCCGACGTGGCCCCCGACCTTGGGGTCATCGAGCCGGCTCTTCATCTCGAGGTCGCCGAGGAACAGCAGCTTCTCTTTGTACGGACCGATCGGCTTGAAGGGGGCGTTGAGGCCCGTGATCGCGTAGTTATTGCCGTTGCCGCCCTGGGGCTGCCACAGCGCCCGCTCGATGGGCTCGTTGGGGCTGGAGAAGATGATCAAACGCCGAGCGCTGGTTTCGTTCTCGGCGCGGACCAGCTGCGACAAGAACGGCAGCCCCAACGAGCACGCGCCGCCGGTCGCTGCGAACGCTCGCATGAAGCCGCGGCGAGAGAATCCTGATGTTTTGTGGTCCATGATTACTCCTCCTCTTGTTCGAGCGCGGCCGGGCGTCGAAGGCGGAACGCCTCGGTAGCCGTGATTGCAACGATGAGCTTGCGGATGTCGTGACCCGACTCGGAGAACGACTCGCGGACCGTATCGAGGACACACTCGTCATCCCCGTCCACCGCGCGCCGCTGCGCAAAACGCATCCACTGCTCCGCGTAGCAGTCTGCGACATCTTGGGACTCGGCGAGTCGATGGGCGAGGTCTACCGGTCCGTCGAACTCACCCGCGTCTCTGCCAACCACTTCGCCCTGGGTCTCGTAGGGGTTGCCATCGGCGTCGAGGGCTCGAAAGCCACCGAGCGCGTCGTACTGGTCGAACGTCCAACCGATCGGGTCGATCAGGAGGTGGCAGCTCATGCACTCAGGGTCGTTGAGTCGGTTGGGATCGTTGGGATCGTTCACCTCGACGCCAGGCGGTGGGTCTGGAAGGTGGTCGCAGAAGAGGTTCTCCCGGACGAACTTTCCGCGGTAGACCCAGGAGGGCTCGGCGGCGTGGGCGGTGCTGGTCAAGAACGCAACCTGCGTCAGGATTCCAGCCCGGGTCTCGGGATCGAGGTCGATGACGGCGCTCACGGAGTCGAACTCGGGGCCGTCGTCGACGCCATACAGCGCCGCGACGGAGCCATCGGCAACCGTCCAGTTCGCGGTCAGCATCGTCTCGAGCTTCGCGTCTCCGTCGACGATCACAGCGGTCGCAAAGTCGCCAATCTCAGCCTCGATCGACGCCGCCAGATCCTCGTTCCAGGCGGGGAAGAGCTCGGTGTCCTTGGTGAGTTCGCCGATGGTGTCCGCTTGCAGCCATTCGCGCTGGAACGCCTCGATCGCCGACTCGGCTCGCAGATCGGCCAGCATGCGCGTCGCCTGAGACGCCCGGACCTCGGGGTCGGCAATCTCTCCACTCTCGGCCAGCGCCAGCAGCTCCGCGTCGGGCTTGCTCTGCCAGATGAGGTACGACAGACGCGACGCGATGGCGTAGTCGTCGACGATGCTCTCTTCGTCCTCGCTCGCGCCCTCGGCCATCGCCTCGACGTGATACAGAAAGTGCGGCGAGAGCAGCATGGCCTGGATCAGGATCCGACCCGCGGCCTCGTCGTCCCACTGGCTCTGCGCGTCTGCGTACAGGGCTCGGTATTCCGTGGTCTCCTCGTCGGACAGCGGGCGTCGAAACGCGTTCAGCCCCAGGTCCCTCACCAACGCGTCTACACAGTCCGTCGCCGCCAGCTCGCAGTCTACCCGCTGGGCCAGGCTGCTTGCGGCCTGCTCCGCGATCACTTCGGCGGCCGCGAAGTAGGCATCGAGCGCGGTCTCGGAGATGCTCGCCACGTCGTTGGACGCAAAGCCGCCCGACTTCTCGTCGGCGGGAAACGTTTGCGTCGCGATGCGGTCGTCGATGCCGAACAGGTCCCGCACCGTGTTGTCGTACTCGTTGCGCGTCAGGCGACGCATCCGGCTCGGTCCGACCATCGGCTCGTCTGCGCAGGCTGCCGCCGGCTCATCACCGGTCTCGCCCGAATCTCCGGAGTCCGGATCGCCATCGGGAGGCGCACCCGACGAATCGCCGTCGGTCTCGCCCTCGGGGTCGAAGGCGTTTGATGTGCGAGCCTCGGTGCCGCTGTAGCAGCCCCCCGCCGCGCAGGCGAGTGCGCTGAGCAGCGCGAGCCGTTGTGAATGTCGATGTCGGGTGATCTCCACCGTACTCCCTCGTTTCCCGATCGATCGGAGCGGTGCGCGGCGAACCTGCCGCGCCGGCGCTTCGGCGATCAACAGTGAGGTTCCGCGAGCCCTGCGTTTGTCTCGCAGGAATCTTCAGAAAAATGGAAAAGCCCGCGAGGCAGGGTCTCAGGGGGCGAAAAGGCCGACCCAGCCGCGCGTTCCCGCCCCGGTCACCACGTCGCCCGCCGCCAGGATGCGTCCGTCGGCCCGGACCGCGACCGCGTGGATCTTGTGGCTGCCCTCGATCTCGGTATAGGTCCGCATCCACACGGGGCTGCCGTCTGCGACGTGCAGCTTGGCGAGGAACGCGTCCCGATCCAGCCCCGTCACGTACCCACCCACCACGACCCGTTCCGCCTGGGCATCGACGTCGATCGCCAGAGCCTCGTCGTGCGTCCGCAGGGCGTCGTCGGCGGTCCAGCGCCACTTCTCCGGCCCTTCGAGGTCCATCACGACCACCGTCGCGTCCCAGGACTCGGTCCGCGTGGTCAGGTATCCCGACACCAGCACCAGGTTGTCTCCGGCCAGCGCAATCGCGCGTGCCGTGTCGCGCGAACCGGCGCCGTCGATGGTGAGCAGGGTCGAGATCGAGAACGAGCCGTCGGCCCCGAGCAGGTGCCCCACCCAGAAGTCCTCTGCGCGCCGACCGACCAGGAGCGCCTCGCGAAAGTCGAGGTCGACGAGGCCCTCGACGATCTCCTGACCGTCCAGCGGCTCCTCGTGTCGCCAGTTCATCTCCAGCCACGAGGCGCCCGCGATGACGCTTCTGGACTCGACGAAGAGACCGGTGCTGGTCTGGCCGAGCACGAGGGCGCGCGAGTTCACGGTGCTGATGGCCTTGGCCGCGTCCGCCGCGAGGTCGACGCTCGACGGGTCGAGCAGGTCCACGCTCATCCCGTGGAGCGCGGCGTCGCCTCCCCCGCTGACCATGATCAGCGCACCGGATGGCACGCGCGAGATCGCGTTGGCGAAGGAAGGAACCTCGGCCGTCCAGGTCGCGCGTTCCTCCAGGGCCGGTCCCAGGCGGTGGACGAACGCGCGGCGACCGTCGCCCGCGCCGACGCTGCCCGTGACCGCGAACTCTCCGTCGACGATGTCGACGACGCCCCGCAGGTGGGTCTCTTCGCCGTCGATCTCGATCAAGCGCTGGTCGAGGAGCTGTCCGAACGTGGTGCAGTCGTCGTTGCAGTCGTCGGCGCCGTCACAGTGTTCCCCTCCCTCGACCACCCCGTCGCCACAGACCGGGTCCGGGGCACCCGTGGAGGGGTCGGAGGTCGAAGATGCGGCGAGCGCTTCGCTGGACGAGGACGTCTCGGCTGCGGTCCCGGCGGTACTGGTGCTGGTGCCGGCGAGCGGCTCGGGGTCGACGCAGCGGCCCGCTCGGCCCCGCGCGGCTTCACCGTAGCGCAGCAGGCTCGCGCACGCAGGGTCGGGGTAGGCGCAGGCACCCGCAGCGCACACGCCTGCGTCGGCGTGACTGCACTGCGCGTCGCGATCACAGGTGAACCCGGAGGGCTCAACGCAGCCCTCTGAGCCCACCAACGCGAGCGCAAGGGCTCCAGCTGTTCCCGCGCGACTCATCGTTCACCACCGAATATGCACGAGGACGCTGGAGGGGCCTAGCCCCATGCTGACCACCGCCGGGCGACGGCGTCTCGCGACGACCGCATAGCGGACCACGCCGGCCGTGAGAAGAGCGCCTCCGGCCGCGAGCACGCCGATGCCGATCCGGCTGGTGGTCGGCGCCGACCCGAACTCGCGGAGGTATGTCGCATCGTCCTGTGAGTTGTGTGCGCGCCGATCTTGAGCGTGCGCGTTGGCCAACACCACCGCGCCTGCGATCGTCGCCGTCAGGCCTACGCCCGACAACGCGCCCCCCCACGGGTCTGCGTACCAGGGGCGGGCCTCGCGAGGTCGACGGCGCGGCGGCGCGGGGGGAGGTTCAGCGACAACGGGCTGCGGAGGGGACGATTCGGCGTTTGTTTCGGCGACCCTGCTCGCGCACCGAGCCCGGTTTTCCTGCGCGTCGGCGGTGGCAGCGGCCGGCGGATTGGTGGCGAGGAAGACGTCGTAGGCATCGATGGCCGCAACACAGTCGCCACCCTGTCGCAGCGCCTGGGCTTGCGCGTAGAGGTACTTGGGGCGGGGGTCCTGGGCATAGGCCTGCTCAAAAGCCCGGGCCGCGTCCTCGAAGCGCTCGTCCTCGTACGCCTCGCGTGCCCGCTGCACCGGGTCGTCGGGCTTCGGAGCGGGTGCGCAGGTGGCAGCGATGAGGGCGAACGAGGCGAGGATCACGGAGTCACAGCTACTGCATCGAACGGGGGAACATCGCGTCGAGGTCGCGAGGCTTTGCCTCGGCGGGCCGCTTCGCGCGACGGGTGTTCCGTCGCTTGCTGCGCCGGTTGGGCGAGGGCGGCGCTTCGAGGGAGGGCTCCGGCGTGGCCTCGGCAGGGGCGAGCTCGACCGGGTCCGGCTCGGTCTCCGGCTCGTCGACGCTCGGCTCCACCGCAATCTGTGGCGACGGTGTCGGGGATGGTGCGGGCGTTTGGGCGGCGGCTGGGACCTGTGACGCTGGATCGCGCGCGGCGACCCAGCCGATCGCGGCTCCCAGACCCAGGACCGTTCCCAGCGCGACCGAGGCCTGAGCCACCCGGGCCCGCGTCCTCGCGCGTCGGACCGCCGAAGGCCTGCGCTCTAAGGGCTCGGTGACGGGGACGATCGGGACCGCGCCGGACACATCCGGAGGCGGTGGGTCGCCGAAGGCCTCTGCCATTCGTCGCTTCAGCGAGACTGCCGACGGAAGCACGTCCAGTGCGTCCGCGAGCTCGCGAAGCTCGTCGTGCAGCCGCGCGAAGCTTGGGTACCGGTCGTCGGCTTCGGGGGCCATCGCGCGGGACACGACCGCCTCCAGCACCCGCGGATAGCCCGGAACCAGCGTGCCGGGCGGCTCGTACTCCACCTCGATCACCCGGTTCATCACGTCGAAGGCGTTGGCCCCCGCAAACGCTCGATGACCGGTCGTCATCTCGTACAGGAGCACGCCGACGGCGAACACGTCGCTGCGGCCGTCGACCGTCATGCCCATGCACTGTTCGGGCGACATGTAGCCGAACTTGCCCTTGAGCACGCCGGTCTCCGTGGTCGAGGGCAGCGAGGGCAGCTTGGCGATGCCGAAGTCGGTGAGCTTGACCGCGCCGTTGTGCCCGACCAACACGTTGGACGGCGAGACGTCGCGATGCACGAGCCCGAGCGGCTGCCCGTCGGGTCCTAGGCGTTCGTGGGCGTGCTGCAGTCCCTGGCAGACCTCGATCGCGATGTGCAGGGCGACGTCGAGCGGAAGCGGCACACCGGGAGTGCGCGCCATCAGGCCCGCGACGTCGGACCCGTGCACATACTCCATCACGATCATGTGCTCGCCGTGGTGCTCGACGACGTCCAGCATCTGAACGATGTTGGGGTGGTCGAGCGTGGCGGCGAGCCGCGCCTCGCGGATCAGCATGCGAGCGTAGGTGGCATCCTGGACCAGGTGCGCGTGGACGACCTTGAGCGCCACCGGACGGACGAATCCCGCCGCCCCCTCGGTGCGGCCCAGATACAGCTCCGCCATGCCGCCACATCCGATTCGGCGTACGACCGTGTAGCGACCCAGGCGGACCCCTGGTCCGTACGTCCGCTGGTGGATGGTCGGCGTCCCGTTCACGCGCGCCCCATCATAGCGCACCACCTGTACGGACCGGATCGGCCGCGCGATCTTCGTGCTCTACGTTGCGCGTGGTGCAACGCGATCAGCGGCGGAGCCCAGCGGCGAGACCGTGCGCAACCGGCCCCAGCGCGCGCATCCACGCGTCGAGGTCGTCGGCCAGCGTCGCGTGGACCTGGGCCGGCGCGCGCAACGAGGCCACCTGCTTGCGCAAGGCCTCCCGGGCGCGGGAGACCCGGGTGGTCACGGTGCTGATTGGCACCTCCAGCGCCTCGGAGATTTCGCGGGACTGCAGGCCCTCGACGTACGCGAGGGCGATCACGGTTTGTTGGTCGAGGCTCAGGCGCTGAAGCGCGCGCAGCAGCAGCCAGTGCTCTTGCCGCAGCTCGATCACGCCGCTGGGGGTCACGACGCTCTGCGGCATCGGCATGCCGAGCCGGGAGAGACGGTCGCGACGGTCGTTGACCTCGATGTACTTGTACTGGAGCTTGCGCGCGACTCCGTACAGGTACCCACGGAACGTCTCGGCCTCGACTCGCTCCCGCGCCTCGGTCAGCGCCAGAAACACGCGCTGCGTGAGATCGTCGGCAACCTCGGGACATCGCAGCGAGAAGAAGCGAGCGATCTGCGGGTAGTACTCCCGCACGAGCTGATCGCCCGCCGCCCGGTCGCCCGTTCGCCAGCGGTGAAGAAGCTCGATGTCTGGAGCGGGCGTGGTCATCGCTCGAACCGGGCCAGCGTACACCGTCGTACTTCCAGGTTTCGCGATTCAGCCCTCGAGGCGGCCGGGTTTCGTCGCAGGCTTCGCGTTCTTTTCGATGTACGTGATGATCGCACCCGCGACATCCTTCTGCGTCGCCCCCTCGATGCCCTCGAGCCCGGGCGAGGAGTTGACCTCCATCACGAGGGGGCCGTGGTTGGAGCGAAGGATGTCCACACCTGCGACCCGCAGCCCCATCGCCGCCGCGGCGCGAGATGCCGTGGAGCGTTCTTCAGGGGTGAGCTTGATCGCCTCAGCGGACCCTCCGCGGTGAATGTTGGAGCGGAACTCGCCCTCAGCACCCTGACGCTTGATCGCCGCATAGACGCGGTCCCCGATCACGAAGCAGCGATAGTCCGCGCCACCGGCCTCCTTGATGAACTCCTGCACCAAGATGTTTGCGTCGAGGCTGCGGAACGCCTCGACCACCGACTTGGCCGACTGGTGGGTGTCCGCCAAGACCACGCCGATCCCTTGCATCCCCTCGATGAGCTTGACGACCAGCGGCGCCCCTCCGACCACGGCCATCAAGCCTTCGACGTCTTGGGTCGAATGAGCGATCCCGGTGACGGGCAGCCCGATGCCCTTTCGGGACAGGAGCTGCAACGAGCGCAGCTTGTCGCGAGATCGGGAGATCGCCAGCGAGGTGTTGACCGTGTACACGCCCATCATCTCGAACTGTCGCACCACCGCCGTGCCGTAGAACGTGTGGGCCGCCGCGACCCTGGGGATCACCGCGTCAAATCCTTCGAGAGCCTCCCCCTGGTACATGATCTTGGGTCGGTGGCACGCGATCGACATGTAGCAGCGCAGATAGTCGATCACGTGCGCTTCATGACCTGCGGCGACCGCTGCCTCATGCAGGCGCCTCGTCGAATACTGGGTCGGATTCTGGGACAGGATTGCGATCTTCATCGGGCTCGTGGGGCACCCCGAGCGTAACAGCCACAAGTTGGGCCCCGACGCGAGTCGAATCGCGTTTCTGCGACGCTTGCATCCCACGCCGCGAGCTCGGCCTGAAACGGACGTCGTCCGGCGTCGGGCGAGGGGTTGCGCGCGTTTGTCCCCCCGAAAAGGGCGCGGGGCGAAGGTGCCAGCGACTTTGTTGACTGTTCGTGACGAAGATCGTGGCACTGGGTGCGGTTTTCGGGGATCCTGATGCGATGAAAACTTGGCGCGACTTTTTCGGAACCGGATTTTGCGGACGCTGGGTCGCCGCGGCCGTCCTGCTCACTGGCTGCGGGGATGACGTCACGTCCACCAGCGACTCCAACGGAAGCGCCGAGTCGACCGTGGGCACACCGATCGGCTCGACCGGTGGGGCGTCGATGAGCGATGGCAGCGGCAGTCAGGATGGAAGCGCCGCAACGACCGAAGGCTTGAGCATGAGCGACGGCGGAACCACGGGCGGCGGAACGCAAGCCACGGATACCGAGGGCCGCACCTCCGACACGGGCGAGCCTGACACCGACACCAACGGTGAGACCGGGACCGGAACGGACACCGACAGGGACACCGAGACCGACACCACAGGCGGTACGCAGGACAATGTCCTGTGCGCAGCGGGCGAGCGGGAGGCCTTCGCCGACGAGTTCACTGCAGACCTCGGCCAATGGGTGCTCGATGCCAAGTGGGCCTACGCGGACGGCGGCGCATGGGGGCAGATGGCGGGCGACGGTGTCATGGCGAGTCGGTGGAACGTCGGCGGCGGAGGCTGCCCCACCACGCAGCGCGTGGTCATGGCGGATCCTGTCGACATCGGTGCCGCTGCAGTCCTGCGCTTCGCACACTCCGGGGAGCTCGCGCAGCTCGACACCCTGCGGGTCATCGCGAGCACGGACGACGGTGCCACCTGGGACGAGGTCATCGCCTACGACAACACCGACGGGCCGACCGCGGTCGAGACCAACATCGAACTCGACGTCTCGGGTTTCTCGGGGTCGGTGCGATTCGGTTTCGAATACGACAACGTCTGCGGCGACCCGCTCGGCGTCACGTGGGTGCTCGACGACGTGGGGATTTGCGAGCCGCAGCAGTGCGAGAACGGACAGGTCGCCGTGTTCACCGAAGACTTCGAAGCGGACACCGGCGATTGGGTCCTGGGCACGCACTGGACCTACGACGACGGACTCAACTTCGCGCAGCCAGGCGATGGCGTGATGGCGGGCTATTGGGACACCCTAGGCTTTGGCGGGGGCTGTCCGACCACGCAGCGCGTCGAGTTGGCGGACCCCTTGTCGCTGTTCGGAAACGCCAGCATCGCGTTCTCCCAAGCCGCGCAGCTCTCCACCAATGACACGCTTCGTGTCCTCGCGTCCGACGACGACGGCGTCACCTGGCAGACCGTCGCGGAGTACGACAACACCGCGGGCCTTAGCCTTGCCGCGGAATCGCTGGAGTTCATCGACCTCAGCTCCGTGGCCGGTGGCCCCGTGCGAATCGCGTTCGAGTTCGAGAACATCTGCGGCGACGCACAGGGCGTGGAGTGGGGCCTCGACGACATCGTGGTGTGCTCGGACGACTCGGGCGACCCCCTGCCTTCCTGAGCGCACCCGACTCGATCTCCGAGGCGACCGAAACCCGGCCCAGCATGATCGCGGGCCGGGTTTCGTGCATGAGGCGAAGACCCTTGGGGGGTCCGGTCCGAGGGGTCACCGGGCCAGAATTCGAAGATCGGAGATGTTGACGCGGTTGAACTCGCCGGTGTCTCCGCCCAAGCCACCTGTGTAGGCCTCGAAGTGCGAGAACGCAGACATGTTCACGGTCTGCGCGTCGCCTTCGATGACCACGCGGTACTCGACGCCGGCGGTGAGGTCCGCCGGGGCAAAGCTCGACAGCGCCCAGCGAGACCAGTCGCCCAGGTGCGGCATGATGATCGGCTCGCTTGCGACCACGTCGCCGCTTTCGGTCTCTCGAACCACGATCCGCTTGACCGCGCAGGTGATGCCGCTGTTGATCGATCCAGCACCGTTGCCATAGCCGACCTGCAGCAGGTGAGGTCCGCTTTGGGTGGGCGTGAAGCTGGGCAGGGTGAGGGTGTGCCCGGCATCGCCCCAGCCCTCGTAGTGGAACCGGCCGTGGTTGTTAGAGCCTGTGCCGCCTTGGTTCTCCAGATCCGACGCCTCGATCACGCTCACGCGCGAGCTTCCTTCGCCCCACCAGCACTGTGGTGTGGAGTGCTGGGAGTGGTTGCCGCTGCCTGTGAATGTGAGCTCAGCGACGTAGCAAGGGGTCTGGGCGCTGTTGGCATCGAAGTCGGGGTCGGTCCACGAAGTGGTGGCGCCCGCGAGTTCGTCGGCCACGACCTCGCCGTCTCGGTAGATTCGCCAGCTGACGTCCGAGGCTTCACTGGTGGAGAGACCCAGCGAGACCTGGCCCGCGTTCGCGCTGATGCTGGTGATCTGAGGCGTTCGCGGGCCGAAGACATCGCGATAGTCGCGATCGGAGACTTCGGTCAGTGAGCCCGCGTCGCTCCGGCCGGCGACGAGCCGGACATACACGCAGCTGCCCTCTTCGAGACCCTCCAGGAGATCACCGCGGATCTCGGTGCCGTCGACGAGGATCGAGTCGACCCGCAGCGCCCCGGTGCCGGCTTCCTCGGGAAGCTCGAGCACGACCTTGAGGCTGCGCCCGCGGTACCGGAAGTCGTTGAGGATCAGCTCGTCGGTTCCCGCAAAGAGCGAGCTGCGAATGCCCGCGGGGACGAACGGCCGAATATGCAGTCCGTCTGCCTCCGCCTGAAGACCGAATAGGGTGTGCCGAACCAGGGAGACGTAGGCCGCGACGCTCCACAGCTGGCGCTGCGAGTTCACAACCGGTCCACTTGCGGCACCGTCTTCGAGCCAGGCTGCGCCCGAGCCGGCCTCGAAGTTCTCCATGTTCGAAAGGTTGATCGCGGCCCCGCGGATCAGGGCGAGCATCATCTTCTCGCCCACCGCTGCGTTGCCCACCTTAGCCGCCGCGCGCAGCCAGTACGCGGTGACGAACGGCCATTCGCCGCGGTTGTGATAGATGGGGATGTCCTGAAGCTGTGGCCAGGCGACGGGCGCTCCGGGTCCGTAGTGCGGGTAGGCCCCCAGGATGCGCGATGCCTGGTCTGCGTCCGCGACGTCGAACAACACGGCGAAGGAGGACCCGAGCAGGTCGAAGCGTCGGGCGGGGGCGGGGTCGAGGCCTGTCGTGACGAAGGTGGAGAACATGCCTTCGTCCTCCAGCCAAAATCGCTCCACGATCGCGGCCCGGAGATCGTCGGCCCATTCGTCGAACCGGTCGCGCGTCTTCGCGTCGGCGGTCTCGTCTGCGAGAGACGCCGCGATACGCATGGCTCGGTAGTGAAGCAGGTTGGTGGAGAGCGCCTTGCTCATGCCGATGTGCACGACGTCGCCAGCGGTCCACTCGGGATACGTCTGCTCTCGCCAGTCGAGAAAGGACTGCTCCCCCAAGTACAGGCCGTCGCTTGGGTCGAAGACGACCTCGCGGTCGTGCTCCAGGGTGTTGGTGAGCGCTTCGAGGGTTCGGTCTCGGAAGGTCTCGCGCTCGTCGCCGTCGAGCTGGCCCAACAGCGCCCACGCGCCGACTGCCCACGACACGCGATCGCTGGAGACCGGGTAGCTGCCTCCGGTGCCCGTGTCTTGAACGATCTGCAGGTCGCCGCCGGAGCGCCGCTCGCTGAGCTTGAAGTCGAGCGAGTTGCGGGCGCGCGATGGGTCGAGCGCCGCGAGTCCGAGGTCGACCGCGTAGGCGGTGTCGCGGGTCCAGACGTAGTTCCACTTGCGACCGGTCTCGAAGCAGCCGCCGCACGGCACCTCGGCGCCGTTGTTGAACGCGAAGTCCTGAATCGACTCGACGCTGTTCTCGCGCGTCTCTTCCAGCGCGAGGGCATAGAGCGCATCGAACAGGTCATGACCCGAGCGCAGCGTCGAGTCGTCGTCTTGCTCGACGACGGTTCGGGGGTTGCCCGGCAGGCCGTCGACGAGGCTTGCGGTGGTGCTCAAGGTGTAGCTGCGCCGCAGCGCGTCGGGGTCGTCAATGGTCACCTCCGCTGTTCCCATCGCGTCCTCCCAGCGTCGCGTCCCGCTGCGATCGGCATCCGGCTGCTCACGACAGGTCGGACCCACAGGAGGGCCTCCGGTGGACGTGTCTTCTCCGGTACCGGGACCGGTCTGTGAGGAGCTTCCGTCCGTGCTCTGCGGACCCGGTCCGCTGGTCGGGGTCACCGTGGTCGCGAGGCTGGTCGCGTCCCCGGTGCCGCCCGCGTCGGTGTCGGCGGCCCCGGTGTCGTCCGAGCAGCCCATCGCCGAGCCCGTCACGATCAACAACCCGGCGGCCCACCGACATCCACTCCAGCGATCCCGTCCACGTGCCATACGCAAACGTTGTTGCAGGGGGCCGGCGTCCGTGTCAACGGCGTGGCTGGCACCGGTTCCTGGACCCCTCCCGCACGCTGTTTCACTCGCGGTGCTCAAGGCAGCCGATGCAGCCCGCGATCCTGGACGTGTCATCGGTGCCGCTACTGACAGCGGCCGTCCCACTCGTGGGCTCCGATGCTCAGGGGGGCCGTGCGCGCAACGCCATTGCGGTCGAACGCGAAATCGGCCGACAAGTCCAAGCCGCCGCGAGTGACCGAGCACGGGCTCTGGGCGCCCAGCAGCAGATCATCGTCGATGTTCACGACGGCCGGCTCAAGCTTGACGTTGTCCTGCGCGGTCGCGAGTCCCACCTGCAGCTCTGCGATTGTCTGCCACGTCAACAGAGCCACGTTGTCGGTCAAGACGTACTGGCACGCGAGTAGATTGTTGCGGACGGAAACCGGAACCGAGGTGTCCAGGTGCGCGCGAAGGACACGTTCCGCTTTGCCCCGGCGATCCGATCAGGTTGTTGTCGATGGTTGGTGTGGCGCCGGAGTCGAAGCGGACCCCGACGGCGCCGCCGCTGGGGCCAAGATCGATCGTGTTGGCAGCGATCAGGTTGCTGCCCACCGAGGAGCGCACCCCTGTCGCGCCGAAGACAACCTCCGAAAGATCGACGACGTTGCCGGCGATGACAGCCTGGCTGTTCCTCGCATCAACTCCCGTGGCCAGGGTTTCGTTGCCACTGAAGTGGATTCGATTGTCAATGATGGATGGCGTCGCTCCGGTCACATAGACACCCCAATGTTGACTGACCTCACCCATCGTCACTTCGACGACGTTGTTGCGGATCGTTGCGTTCCCCGTGACAAGAATTGCCACCCGAAACTCGCCGCTGTTGATCCCGACGTGCAAGCCTTCGACAAACGTGTCGCTGCCCACAGCCTCAGGAACTTCGACCGTGCGGTGGGGATTGCTCTCGGACGAAGGCGTCCATTCGCTCTCGTCGACGATGTTCGTCAGGAACTGGGCCGGGTCTTGGTCCGCCCAGTCTGAGCTGTAGCCACCGAGGACCGAGACCCCGTCCTCGATGACGATGTGGTCACTGTTGGCGTAGTCGACCGCGTACTCACCTTCGGCGACTCGGATGGTGTCGATCTGCGGTTGCCTTCGGGCTTGCGAGATCGCCCACTGAATTGTCCGCATCGGCGCTTCGATCGTGCCAGCGTTGCTGTTTTGGCCATCGACATGCACATACAAGACGTTGTCCTCCCCGCCGATCCCGGAGGTTTCGTCAGCGCTCGTGGACTCGCCGTCGCCCGTCTCCGTGGTTGCCTCCGTGGCGGTGGTGGTCGAGTCGTCTTCGCCGGTACTGGCGGCGCTCGTTGATGTGGACCCCGCACTTGAGGCTGTGCCGCTCATCGCCGTGTCGGCTGTGGTCGCCGTAGACGAAGACCCTCCGGTCCCCGCATCTCCGACCGTCATGGGGTCGGGGTCCTCAGCTGAACACGACGCGAAGAGGATGAGCGTACCCGCGAGAAAAATGTATCGACTCCAAGCCATACGCCAGCCTTACGCCATCCGAAAGACGTCGGCGCAGCGCCGCAGTTGCAGCCGACCTGACTGGGGAGCCCCGCCCCCGAGGGCCTTCGAGGGTGGCGCATCGTCAGTCCCGGGTTTTCGCTCCCGAAGGCGCGGCCGGGGGCCTCCGGCCTCGCCGTCGATGTCTCGGGGCCGCATAATTGGGGGGTAATGTGGGCAAAATCCCTACGTTCGTGGCAATCGACCCCGTTCCCGTCCGTTTTCGCCGGTTTGCAAAGAAACCTGGGACCTTCGAAGTGGGTCTCAGGCGCGCAATGCCTGGAGCCACGCTCAAAATTCGCGACTTGCACAAGACGTACGCCGGGGACGTCCGGGCGCTGCAGGGCATCGAGCTGGACATCGAGCCGGGCATGTTCGGCCTGCTGGGTCCCAACGGCGCGGGCAAGTCGACGCTGATGCGAACGATCGCGACGCTGCAGGAACCCGACCGCGGCTCGATTCATCTTGGCGAGATCGACGTGCTCGCCAACAAGGACGCGGTCCGCAAGGTGCTGGGGTATCTGCCGCAGGACTTTGGCGTGTACCCCAGCGTGGACGCGGTCACACTGCTCACCCACTTCGCCATGCTCAAGGGCATCACTGCGCCCAAGGATCGCAAGGCGGTCGTGGAGGCGCTGCTCAACCGCGTGAACCTGTGGCAGCACCGGAAGAAAAAACTGGGAGGCTACTCGGGCGGCATGCGGCAGCGCTTTGGCATCGCGCAGGCGCTGCTCGGTGAGCCGCGCTTGATCATCGTCGACGAACCGACCGCCGGACTCGACCCCGAGGAACGCACGCGTTTCCTCAACCTGCTCTCGGAGATCGGAGAGCAGGTCGTTGTCTTGCTGAGCACGCACATCGTGGAGGACGTCGCCGACCTGTGCAGCAACATGGCCATCATCGCCGGCGGCGAGGTGTTGCAGACCGGAGCGCCCCACGGTGCAATCGATGCGCTCGCCGGCAAGACGTGGCGCAAGGTCATCGACAAGAGCGAGCTTGAGGGACACCAGCGCGAGCACATCGTCATCTCGACTCGTCTCGTGGGCGGTCGCACGGTGATTCACGTGTTCGCCGAGGACGACCCCGGCGACGGCTTCGATCCCGTCTCACCCGACCTCGAAGACGTCTACTTCACAACGTTGCACGACGCGCGTACCGAGGCCGCCTGAGATGACCGGGTTTCCCGCGATTCTTGAGTTCGCCCGGTTCGAGCTGAAGCTTCGGTTTCGGCAGCCGGCGGTCTACCTGTTCTCTTTGTTGTTCGCGGCGCTGTCCTTCGGCGCAATGACCACCGACGCGGTGCAGATCGGCGGCGGCGGCGGCCAGACGCTGATCAACGCGCCCTACGTGGTGGCGCAGATGCTGGCGATCATGAGCGTGTTTGGCATCCTGCTGGTCACCGCATTCGCCGCAGGCTCCGTGGTTCGCGACTTCGACGACGGGGCGTATCAGCTTTTCTACACCAAGCCGATTCATCGCCGGGACTACCTCCTGGGTCGCTTCATCGGTGGCCTCCTGGCCGCGATGTTCGTCATGGCGGCGTGCTCCTTCGGCATGCTTGTGGGCTCGCTGATGCCCTGGTTGGACGCGGAGCGGCTCGGTCCGTTCTCCCTCTCCACCTTCATTCAGCCGCTGCTCGTCCTCGTGTTTCCGACGCTGTTCGTGCTCGGAGCGATCTTCTTTGCCGTGGCCACGTTCACGCGCAGGATGCTGTGGGCCTACGTTTCGGTCGCGGGTCTGATGGTGCTGTTCGCGGTTTCAGAGGCGTTCGTCGGTGACCTCGACAACGACACGATCGCGGCGCTGATCGATCCGTTCGGCATGTCGGCGTTCGCGCTCGAGACCCGCTACTGGACGCCGAATGAGCGCAACACGCTGCTGGTGCCGTGGTCCGGTTCGATGCTGCTCAACCGCGTGGTGTGGTCGAGCCTGGGGGCTGGGATCTTGGGGTTCACAATCTCGCGGTTCCGCCTCACCACGCCCAGCGTGGGGTCCAAACGAAGCAAAGGCGAGACGAGCTCGTCCAGCACGGAGGTCGCCATTCCCAAGGTTGCCGTCGAATACGGACTCTGCAGTCAACTCCGGCAGTGGCTGTTCTCGACCCGGATCGAGCTTCGAGGCGTACTCACCAGCACCGCCTTCATGGTGCTGTGCGTGTTCGCCGTCCTCAACGTCTTCGGGGGTGCCTACGGAACCAGCAACGAGATGTATGGAACCCCCGTGCTTCCGGTCACCAACCTGATGGTTCGGGTGATCGACAATGCGATGGGTCTGTTCTTGTTGATCATCATCACGTTCTACGCGGGCGAACTGGTGTGGCGGGAGCGGAAGACGGGCATGTCGCGGGTGATCGATGCCATGCCGTCGGCCAACGGGGTGTTCTTGCTGTCCAAGCTCTGCGCCTTGCTCGCTGCTGTGGCGGTGGTTTGCGGCGTCTCGGTCTGCACGGCGATGCTCGTTCAACTGGTCGGCGGATTTACCGACATCGAGCCGGGCCTCTACATCAAAGGCGTGTTTGGTGTGCAGTGGTCCGAGTGGGCGTTGCTGGCGGTCCTGGCGCTCTTCTTCCAGGTCATCGCCAACCACCGATTCGCCGGCTACGGCTTGGTGGCGCTGCACTTCATCCTGCAAGTCGCCCTTCCGTTGCTGGACTTCGAACATCGTTTGTATCGCTTCGGACGTATGCCCGACAGCACGTACTCCGACATGAACGGCTTCGGCCACTGGGTCGAGCCGATGCTCTGGTTTCGCGGCTACTGGGGCTTTGCGGCGCTTGGCCTGGTGTTGCTCGCGAACCTGATGTGGGTTCGCGGCACCGACCCGCGCCTCAAGCTACGCCTCCGCGAAGCTCGCCATCGCCTCTCCCCGATCTACCTCGGGCTGTTCGCCTTTGCGGGCGCGGGCTTCATCGCGAGCGGCGCGTACGTCTACTACAACACCAACGTTCTCAACGAGTACAAGCCCTCCAAGCGGTCCGAGGACCACATCGTGGAGTACGAGCAGAAGTACAAACAGTACGAAGATCTCGTGCAGCCACGCGTCACGGACGTCAACCTGGACGCGGCCATCTACCCCGCGGAGCGACGTGTCGATCTCAAAGGCACGCTCACCCTCGAGAACCGCTCGGATGAGCCGATCGAGATGCTGCACGTGATGCTCGACGCGGATACGCAGTGGCCGCTGATCAGCCTCGACGAGTTCCACACCTTGGAGTCCAACGACGTCGAACTCGGCTACCGAATCTATCGCCTCGCCGCACCGCTTGTGCCCGGCGCGTCGATGGAGGTGCAGTTCGAGTCGCGCTACCAGGAGCCGGGTTTCATGAACAGCGGCAGCAACACGGATATCGTGGAGAACGGCACATTCTTCCACAACGACCGCTACCTGCCGCACTTTGGCTACAACCCCGACTTCGAGATGTCCGACGCGGACGAGCGCCGCAAGCGGGGGCTGCCCGAGAAGGCACGAATGCTCCCCGTGGACGACGTGGCGGGCCGCGCCAATACATACATCTCGCGTGAATCGGACTGGATCGACTTTGAGGCGACCGTCAGCACCAGTGCGGACCAGATCGCGATCGCACCCGGCTATCTCACCAAGGAGTGGACCGAGGGTGATCGTCGCTTCTTCCACTACAAGATGGATGCGCCGATCCTCAACTTCTACGGGTTCCTCTCTGCCCGCTACACGGTGGCACGGGACCAGTGGAACGACGTCGCCATCGAGGTCTATCACCACGGCCCGCACGATTACAACGTGCCGCGGATGATCGATGCGGTGAAGAAGTCGCTCGACTACTACACCTCCAACTTCTCGCCGTACCAACATCGGCAGGTCCGCATCGTGGAGTTCCCGCGGTACGCCAACTACGCGCAGTCGCTGCCCAACACCATCCCGTACAGCGAGTCGATCGGCTTCATCGCCGATCTTCGTGACGACGAGAAGATCGACTACGTCTTCTACGTCACTGCACACGAGATCGCGCACCAGTGGTGGGCACACCAGGTGATCGGCGGCAACGTCCAGGGCAGCACTGTCATGTCCGAGACGCTCTCGCAGTACTCGGCGCTGATGGTCATGGAGAAGGAATACGGCCGCGCCAAGATGGCGAAGTTCCTCAAGCACGAACTTGATCGCTACCTGCTCGGTCGGGCGACCGAGCGCAAGAAGGAGCTGCCGCTGATGCTGGTCGAGAACCAGCCCTACATCCACTACAACAAGGGCAGCCTGGTGATGTACACCCTTCGGGAGTACATCGGCGAGGAGGCGCTCAATCGAGCGCTGGCCGGGTACATCAAGAAGGTGGGCTTTCAGCGGGCGCCGTTCACCAACAGCGTGGAGTTCGTCGAGGCGATCCGCGCCGAGACGCCGCAGAAGTACGCGTACCTCATCGAGGATCTTTTCGAGACCATCACCCTGTACGACAACCGCATGGTTTCGGCGAAGGCGACCGAGGACGGCGGCTCGTGGACGGTCGAGCTGGAGGTGATGAGCAAGAAGTACCGGGCCTCGGAGAGCGGAGAGGAGACCGAGACCGAACTGAACGACTGGATTGAGATCGGGCTCATGGACGAGGACGGGGAGTTCCTCTATCGCGAGAAACATCAGCTCAGCGACGAGACGACGACGCTGAGCATCACAGTGGCGCAGAAGCCGGCCAAAGCGGGGATCGACCCGATCGTGATGCTGGTAGATCGCGACCCCGACGACAACGTCAAGAAGGTCGAGTAGGGGGTCGAGTCCGCCTCCGTTCCCTTGCGTGACGCGGGATCGGGCTGCCGGCCCGGCCCGGCCCGGGACGCGACCGGGCGCTGAAGCTCGCGACCCGGCGGCGACCCTACGGGGTCATCAGGAAGATCGCGACGCTGCCCGAGGTGCCCTTGTCGTTGACATAGAGCACCGCGACGTCTGGCGCACCGTCATTGTTGAAGTCCGCAACGTCGGCAGCAATCGGCCGGCCCATCAGCGGCAGCGTGACCAGCTCCGCCAGGGTGCCATCGCCGTTGTTGAGCGCCAGGAACAAGGCGGGCTCATCTTCGTCCGCGGACACGATCAGCACATCCAGCGCTCCGTCGTTGTTGAGGTCGCCGACATCGACGTCGACGCTGGTGCTTGCGGGGATCACCGTGGCGGGGGCCCACGTACCGTCTCCGATTCCGAACGCAATCGAGACGCCGGCCGAGTGGCTCATCAAGATCTCGATTTCGCCGTCATCATCAAGGTCGCCCTCCGCCAGATCGGTCGGCTCGCACCCGGCCTTGCCGCACATCGGGATGCTGTTGGCCAGTCCACCCGTGAAGGTCGCGTCTCCGTTGCCGCGGACCGCCGCGACATCGCCGCCACCGAACCTCGTCGCAACGACAACATCTGCGAAGCCGTCACCATCAAAGCCGAACTCTGTGACGACCAGGAGGGAGTCGCCACCGGTCGCCTGGACCGAGCCGTCGTTTCCGCCGTCGGCATCACCGGCGGTGTAGTTGCCACCGGAGACTCGGCCCAGGAAGACGTTGGTGTTGTACCCCTCGGTTGCGAGGATATCGATGGCGGGGTCGAGATCCATGTTGCCCACACCCATGCCTTCGGGGCCTGCGAAGCCCGTGTCAGCGGCGCCTCCGTTTTGGAGCTGTCCCACGCCGTTGTTGAGGAACCAGGCCACCTCGCCGGAGGTGCCTCCGACGAGGTCGATGTCGCCGTCGGGCTCGAGGTCGACCGCTGCCAGGAAACCGGGCGCGTAGATGTCGGCTCCCGCGCCGACGCCGACGGAGGTCGGGGTGGCAAAGCCGCCGGCGCCGTCCGATCGGGCGCGAAAGATGGCGCCGTCGGAAGGGCTGATCGTGATGACGTCGACCCGATCTTCATCTTGCAGTCGCGCCAGGACGAGGTCAGTCGGGTTCGTGCCCAACCCGGTGATCACGGTCGCAGGACTGTCGGGCGGGCACAGTTCGCCGGGGTCGGCCGTGCCGTCGTCGCAGGCCGCGGCGGTGTCGGTGGTTTCGGTATCTGTCTCGGGATCGGTGGGGTCGAGGGTTGTGCCGGTTGGATCGATCGTCGTCGTGGAACCGGTGTCGGAGCTCCCGTTGGGATCGGTGTCGTTCGTGGCCGGGCCCTCCGTGGTGGGGGTGCCGGTCGTGCCCACGGTCCCCTCTTCGGATCCCGAGTCATCCGTGTCGCCCGCCGGGTCGGTGTCGAGCACGGTGTCTTCGGGGTTGAAGCAAGCGGGGGCGGCGAGCAGTGCCAAGATCGAAAGCAAAGAAGTCGGGAGGGCGGGGATCTTAAGGTTCGTCATGGCGAGTTCCTGGACGTTCAACGCGGCGGGCGACGGAGCAACTACGGCTGGGCGAGCATGAGGCGCAGTCCGTCTACGCTACCATTGTGGTAGGCGAGGTCGCTGGCGCCATCGCCGTTGAAGTCGCCGACGGCGAGCTGGACACAAGGGGTGGCGCTAAAGTGCTCGGGTTCTCCGAGCACGGTTGTGCCGTCGGAGGCCCAGACGCTGATCGAGGCCAGCACCCCTCGGCCACAGGTCACGAGGTCGTCGTGCCCGTTGTTGGTGAGGTCGGCAAACAGCGCGAATCGTGGCTCGCCCACCGCGTCGAGTTCGACCGGCTCGGTGGGTCCGCCGGGGGTGCCGACGAAGAGCAAAACATCATCGCGATCGGACCTCGGAAAGGCTGCGTCCGCGAGGCCGTCGTCGTTGAGGTCTGTCGTCGCGGCTCGGCCACCGACGACCTCCAGTCCGACCGGGATGTCGGTAACAGTGAAGGTTCCATCGCCGCCGCCGCGCACGAAGGCGATCACTTCGCGGTTGGGCTGACCCACAAGGACATCAGGCACGGCGTCGCCGTCGAAGTCGCCCCATGCCAGCGGGCCAGAGCTCTCGATCGAGGCGGCGGCCGAAAACGTGAAGCTTCCGTCGCCAACCCCTTGGCCAAACGCGTAGTTGAAGCCTGAGCTTCGCAGTACGAAGACATCGAGCCTGCCATCGCCGTCGAAGTCCGCGGGCGCCATGCCGCCGGTGTTGACGATGTCGCCCAGCGAGACCGTCGCGGCTTGGCTGAACGTGCCGTCACCGTTGCCCAGAAACGTTGTGATCGCCGCCGCGCTCCCGTTGGCGATCAGATCGAGGATGCCGTCGCCGTCGATGTCGACAACGACCAGGTTTCCGGTGCCGATCGACGACACGGTGTCGAAGCTGGGCTGCGCGGTGAAGTCGCCAGCGCCATCGCCGAGGAGCAGGGTGGCGCCTGTCTCCGTAGCCGCCAACAAGTCGATGTTGGCGTCACCGTTGAAGTCCGCGCCGAAGAGGAAGTCCGCCGGAGGGCTGGGCAGCATCGCGATGGGGCCCAGGCAAACCTCGCCCGGGCTCACCACGCCGTCGTCGCACATCGCCTGGGGTCCACCCGTGCTTCCCGAAGTGTCCTCGCTTGTTGGCCCGCCGGACACCGGGTCGTGGGTGCTGCCGGATTCGGTGGTCGGGGCTGCGCTCGTCGCACTCGCGCTGTCACCCATCGTATCCGTCGCAGCGGCTGCGTCGGTCCCCGTTGCGTCTCCGTCGGTGGCCGTGCCCAAGACCGTGGGCTGCGGGTTCGGGTCGTTGGGGTCGAAGCATGCCGCGGCGACGAACAGTGCGGCGGTCGCGACCACGCGCGGGAATCGGAGGCAGGTCATGTCCAAGTCCAGCCGCAAGCCTCCCATGGGTCACCGGCCCTCGCAATCCGCTGCCTTCGTAGCGGGATGAGGCGGCTAAAAATCGGTGCCGTCGAGGTAGCAGAGCGTGTCGAGAATGACCCAATCCGACTTCGGACGGTGGGCCCAAACGGTCAGCAGATTGTCCGCGTCTTGCCAGGTCATCTGGTGGATCTCGACGGCGTCGTGGCCCTTGCCCGGGGGATACGTGTTGTACAGCTCGACCTCGAACTCGTGACAGCAGTCGGCCATCGTGAAGGTCTTTTTCGCGTCCGGCTCGCCATACAACGTGATGAGCTGGGCCTCGGTCTTGCCTTCGAGCTGATGCAGCGCGTCGATGCCCTCGTGACATCCGGGGGCGATGGAATCGTCGGCGTTCTCGTCTGCCGGCTCGGGGTTCTCCGCCCCGTCGGCGGGCGCAGGCGTTGGGCTCGTGGGCGCAGGCGAGTCCGAGCCTTGAGTCTCCGCGCGGTCACATGCCGAGGCGACGGCGAGGAGACAGACAAGAGCGCGAGACGGGGCGATCACGCATGGATCGTAACACCGCGCCGGATTTTGTTCGGCGCTGCGAACTGTCCTTGAAGGACCCCCGTGGTCGCGGTACCCCTGCGCCCATGAACCCGCGCGTTGCCCTGAGTGCTCTGTGCTTCCTCGTCGCCTGCGACTCGGCGAAGGAAGATTCGTCCAAGAAGGAAGCCGGCGCTTCAGGCGACGCCGCGGCGAAGGCCGACGATGGGAGCAAGGCAACCGATGACGCCACGCCCGCAGCGGACGGCGGGGACACGCCGACCACGGCGCCTACGGAGTGCCCCAAGGAACTCAAGGGCGACCAAGTGGGCGACGTCGTCATCACGAAGGCGTGCGGCGCAGTCCCGGTCGCGGGGACCTACAAGGTCGGCGGCGGTACGCTGACCCTCGAAGCGGGGGCGACGCTGGAGTTTGCGGATGATGCCGAACTCCAGGTCGGCTACTACGATGCCGGCAAGCTCATCGTGCAAGGCACCAAGGAGGCGCCGGTGACGATGACCAGCAAGGGAGACAAGGCCGCCGGTGTTTGGAAAGGCGTGCGTCTGTACTCGAAGGCGGCGCGCTCGAGCATCACCGGTCTGGTGCTCGAGTACGCCGGCGAAGACAACGACGGCGGGCTCAACATCGACGCGGCCGACGTTCGTGTGGAGCAGTCCACGTTCCAGCACCTCAAGGGCGCGGGAATCGTTGCGGGTCGAGAAGCATCGCTTGCAGCGTTCACCGACAACAGCTTCACGGACGTTGGCAAGGTCGCAGTCCGCATGCCCGCGGGTGTCGTCGCGGGGTTGGGCATCGGCAACTCGTACGGTGACGCCGCGCGTATCGTGGTTCCCGATGGTGAGATTACAGGCGATGCCCACTGGATGGCGCAAGGGGTCGCGATCCAGATCGCGGGACAGGTCAAGGTGGACGGCAAGGATGGCGCGCGCGCCAAGCTGACCCTCGACCCGGGGGTCCGAATCGAGTTCGGAGGAGCGGGTCGAATCGTCAGCGGCTACTACGGCGCGGCCACGTTCGAGGCGCGCGGGACCAAGGAAAAGCCGATCGTCTTCAGCTCGTCGGACCGCGAGGAAGCCGGTGCCTGGGAAGGGATCCTCATCTCGGACAAGGGCGAGGCCACGTTCGAGCACGTCGAGTTTCACCACGGCGGCAAGGACGAGAAAGACGGCGTTCTCAAGGCGGATGGTTTGGCTCGCCTGTCCGTCGAGCACTGCAGCTTCGACCAGAACGCCACCGGGGTCGTGATGGGTGGCGACAAGGTGGTGCTGGCCAAGTTCGCCAACAACACGTTCACGAAGACCCCGAACGCCCTTCGGGTGAACGCAGCCGTGATGGGTGGCGTCGGTGAGGGCAACACCTATGACGCCGGCTCGATCGTCGCGATCGACAGCGGCACGGTTGCAGCCGACGCGGTCTGGGCGCTGCAGCCCGGCGCGCAGGTGCAGATGAACGGCAACCTTCAGGTTTCGGGCGGAAAGCTCGAGCTTCGCGCCGGCTTCACGCTTGCCTTCAAGGATGGCGCGGGGTTGAGCGTGGGTTATTACGACACCGGCTCGCTCGTCGCTCAAGGCACCACAGAGAAACCGGTGACGCTCGCAGGGGTGCGGGACGAAGCCGGCGCGTGGAAGGGACTTGCGTTCTACGGCAAGGCCAGCGCCAACGACGTCAAGAACCTGATCCTTCGCAACACGGAAGCACCCGCGCTGACGATCGACAAGGACGCCAGCGGCACGATCGACGGCCTCAGGTGTGAGACCTGCGCGGGCGAGGTCGTCAAGAAGCCCGAGGGCGCGGTGTTCGAGGTCAAGAACGCCCCGTAGGCGTTGTGCCCGCTCAGGGGCGGGTGGCTCGGTGCCCCACGTTCCCCGACGCGCCGAACACCACGGCGCGCTTTCCTTCCAGGGCGTACGTTGGCCGGCCTCTCCCCTCTGAGGTCCCGGGCGTCGCTGCGGACTCAGCGCGGCAAGCCCGGGCAGTCGACGACCGTGTTCTGCGATAGCTCGCAGACGGCCCTGATCTGGGCGCCCGCGGGAGCCGGGACTCCAGCTGAGCGGTTGATCCGGAACTCGAGGTTCCACCCCTCGTTGATGCAGGCCTGCCCCATGTCGTCGTCCGGGCTGGCGGTCAGCGAGCTCTGGTCGACCAGGCTGACAAAACAGGCGTCAGCGCCCCCGGGAACCGAACCGTCGGCGGCACACTCTGGGATGTTGACCTCGAGGGTGCCGGTGCCGTCGTTCGAGGTCTGGATGAGCGCACACAGCGGCTGAAGACCCTCGCTCACGGCATCTACATCTGCGACGCATCCGGGCATGCAGGCCGGGCGGAGCTGGTCGCCGATCGACTCCGCGATGGCGCCGAGCGCCGAGCCGTAGTTGGTGCTGCAGACCGAGAACAGGTTGGTGTCGTTGTCCCCGACGAGAAACTGCTCGGCGAACTCCTTGAGGCGCACCGGCGGAACGGCCTCGGCGACCTGACTGGAGCAGCCCTGCCCGATGCCAAACCTGGCTTGAAAGCTGTCCGGGTTGGTCGCATCGGCACCCGGTGCGTAGTTGAGCTGCTGAAGTTCAGGGTAGTTCTCGGGAACACCGACGATGGCTGAGACCATGACCTCTTGGCCGGGGTTTTGGGTCTTCTTATCCGCTTCGATGGTCTGGACGAAGCTGGTGTACTTCGAGAGCGGATACAGTGAGGCCGCGTCTTCATTCTCCGTTTCGTTGCCGTCGACGTCGAGGTTGACCGCAGTGCATTGCTCCGAGCTGAGGCCAAAGTCGCAGCTGACGCCCGCATTCCAGCACACCGCCGAGGTCGGCGACTGCTGCACGTCGGGGAGCGACCAGAACACCTGGTTGCCCACACCTTCCTCGCCGAAGACCGTGTTCTGAAGGTCGCGGTTGAACGAACAGTCGGCCTCGTCGGAGACGAACACAATCGAGAGCACGGCGTTGTCGCGAAGGAAGCCGGACTGGCTCTGGCCGACTTGCTCGGCGAGTCGCAGGGCTTTCCACATCGACTCGAGGTGAGACTCGAAACCGCAGCCGTTGATCCCCTGGGGCGTGAAACACTGCAGGGCTTGAGTGCTCGAGACTCCTGCGGGCAGGTTCGTGGCCCCCTCGGTTCTCTCGACCCATGGGCGGCGAGATGGGGTGGGGTCGTCGTGGGTCGTCGTGGGCTGGATCTCGATGCTGTCGAGTTCGCAGAAGTCGGTGCAGGCGGCCTCGGCATCGGTGTCATCGCCGGAGAAGTAGAAATCGCCCAACCGAGAGCGGCAGCTCGAGAGCACGAACTGGCCGGACTCGGCATCCGAGACACCCGCCCCCTTGCACCAATAGTTGCTGTCGTCGGTCGTGGTGATGCCAAGGCGGTAGTTTGCCTTCACCTCGTCGGACTCGAGCACCTCGAGGAAGCTGCCAATGTTCTCCGAGAGGTTGGCTTGTTCCTCCCCCATGGATCCGGAGTTGTCGATGACGAACAGGATGTCCACATCCCGGTTGACCGCGATGAAAATGCCCTCGGCAGTTCCGCCGTCCCCTCCACTCGAATCGTCGCCGGAGGCCGTCGGGGGGTCTTGGTTCCCCGAGCCCTCGCCCGGATCGGTGTCGGTTTCGCCAGCATCCACGGCGCTGTTGCAGGCCGGGCCCGCAAGCAAACAAGAGGCAACGAGGACGATTGGGGGAGCGCTCCTGCGCAGGATGACCATGCCGCTGGTGTACATCAGGTGGGCAAGGTCTCGCCACCCAACATGCTAGGGGTGGATCACGTCTTCGCTGGTGGGCGATGAGGCCGGGCGACTCCAGGCGCGATGCTCGGAGGACGAAGGCGCGCCGTTCCTGGGGTGCGGGGGGGCGCTCGGGACGTCCGCGGAAGAACTCGATCGCTTCCGACTTCGCGGCGGTTGGCGGGTAATGACGGGCGCTCGCAATCCGATCGGCGGCGCGGGTGCTCTTGGGGAGTGAACCATGCGCACGAAATCTCCGGCTTCGGGTCCTTCCTTCCAATCCACTCGCCGGCTCGCCTCGGGGCTGGTGGTCCTCGGCCTGACCGTGGTCGGGACGGCAGCTGCCGCCGCACCGAGTCCGTCACTGGTCACGGAGCCGCGTCTCGTGGGCGACGTCACGTGGACTGCAACCTCGGGTCACACCAGCGCGTGGTCGGAGGTTCTCGAACCGCCCGAGTCGGCGTCACAGGTCGGGCTCCGAGGCTTCAATTGGTCCGAGCGCTCCGACCGGCCCTGCTGGATCCAGGCGGCGTTCACCGCTCTCGCGGGGTCCGGTGGCATCGAGGCCGTCGTCGCCAGCTGCTCCTACCACCCCGCATCCCGCAAGTCCGCACTTCGCGGTGGCTTCGACGAGGTCGTTACGGGAGTGCAAGTCTGCCTCACCGATCGGTCCTCCTCGAACAGGGAGCGGATGAAGGGGCTGCGCGTGTGGGGACGTACCGTCAACCCTGAGACCGGAGCCTTGGGCCCGATCAACGGCCCCGCCGAGGCGACGCGCAAGCACTGCAACGGCAACTGGTCGCGCCGGGTCAACTGCCCCGCGGGTCAAGTCGCTGCGATGGCCACCGTGCACGGATTCCGCTACGGCTACTCGAACACGAGCGTCAAGGGCATCAGCCTCGGCTGCCGGGAAGTGGCGATGAGGCCCGCGAGCCAACCCCTGCCGCCGCTGTAGCGATCAGAAGCAGGCGCGCTGTGGTCCGTCGTCGGTTTGGACCTCCTCGCAGCGCATGCCGTCGGCGGGTGGCCTGCATGCTCGCTGGACACTTCGCCACCGCCCTCGTCGCCGGGCAGCTCACGACCGCGCGGCGATTCCTCCTCGGCTCGTACCCATTGTGGGGTGGGGATCCTCTTCGGCGTGCTCGGAGGGGTCGTGTTCAAGGACCGGCGCGTCGGGCTGGCCACCGTCGTGCTGATCGGGCGACGCAGATCCCCGCGACCAGAGCGGTACCGAGTTGTCCTGTCCGGCGTCTGCTTCCGTCGTCGACCTCGGAGACTTCAACGGTGACGGCCGCGCCGACGAAGTGCTCCAGCTTGGCACAGCCAACTGGCACACCTGCGCGCGCATGATCACCGATGGCAGAGACGAGAGTTGCCGGAGGCGCCTCAAAGAAGCGCTTTGACGCGTCACAACGGCGCCTCATTCACGCGTTCGGGCCGGACAGGTCAGCGTCGAGGCCGTCGTCGGAGCCAGGCGAGCACGCCCAGCCACAGCACTGCCCCCGGACCCGCCGGACCCGTTCCGGGGCAGCCTCACGCTCGTCGGACTGGCCCGCCTCGTCCGTGTCCGCCTCCGATGAGGTCGCAGCGTCGGGGTCCGAGGCTTCGCCTCCGCTGGTCCCGCCGCCGGTCGTCGTCGAGCCGCCCTCGCGCAGCGCGAGTCGGACTCGTAGACTCCGCGGGTGTCCGCCCGCACCGCGCTCGTCTGCATCGCCTTCGTGCTCGTAGCCTGTGACGCGCGTCCGACCGTCAGCGGTCCCGCCGACGTGACGCCAGAGGCGCAGGCACCCCGCACCCGCACCCGCACCCGCACCCGCACCCGCACCCGCACCGTCGGCCTCGTTCGCCGACAGGCTCGCGTCGCTCGACCCTGCCGTCGACGAGTCCTTCGAGCAGGCGCTCGAAGCCTTCGAGGACGCGCACCCCGAGGACACCGACCCGGCGAGCGCTGCCCGCGACGTGGAGGCGCTGACCGAGTTCGTGCTCGCGATCGCGAACCATCTGAACGCGAAGGTCCAAAGCGACCCCGCGCTGCTCTCGGCCGCCTGCGCCAGCGTCGGCGTCGAGTGTGACGGCCCGCCCAGCGTCGCGGCCGTCGCGGCCCTGCTGGAGATGCACATGAACGGAGTACGCTTCGACTACGCGGGCGAGGGGACCGTCCAGGCCGTCGTCGACCACGGTGTCCTCGCCGACGAGCTCGGTGACCTCGTCAGCCCTGCCACCCGCGCCGTCCTGCTCGCCACCGACGCGACCGCCCGCGCAGAGTCCCGCTACGACGAGGCCGGCTTCAACGGCGAGCCCGACCTGATGGCCGAGGCGCTGCTGCAGTGGGAGTCCGTCGTCGCGATGGACGACCCCCTGTACCGAGAAGACGCCCGAGCCGAAGCCAACCGCCTGCGCACCGCCTACCTCCACCTGTGCGACCACGGCGAATGGGAGACCCCCTCTTGCAATGCGCGCGAACCCCTGCAGGCCTCCTACGCCACGTTCGTCGCCGAGCACCCCGACTCGCCTTCGACCCCGGCCGTCGCTGCGCTGCGCAAGGCGCTGAAGGCCAAGCGGTGGAAGGCCACCACCGAGCAGCTCGACGCCATGGTCGCCGCGGCACTGGCCGCCGTCGTGACGGATGCGTAGGGCTCGAGTGCCCGAGCCGACGCATCATCGCTGTCAGCTCTCGCCTCTCGCCTGAACGCGCGAGTCGGCGGCGAAGTTGAGCGTGCCCTTCAGGCCTCCTCCACCCTCCACCCCCGGCCGTCTGGTCGACCTGGCCTCGGTCGTCGTGGGCCGCAGCGCGCACAAGCGGTAGAGCCCCGCGAGGGAGCGTCCGCTAGAGATTTCCCTCGCCCACCCAGCCCGAGACCGCGGCCTCGGTTTGCAGCCGCGCGAGCGCCGACTGCACGCGGGTGAACGCCTCGTTGTTCTCGCAGGGCGCATCGGTCTCTCCGAAGAAGTGGGCCGTGGCCGATCCTCCGAACACGTCGAGCACGAATGCCGTGGGGCCGTCGAGAGACATGCTCCGACACGCGTCGTACGCCTCGCGGTCGTCGTTGTGGGTCTGCGCCAGGGCGAGCCAAAGCTCGGCGAAGGTCTCGGGGCTCATGCTCCCCTCGCGCGGCCCCTTGGCGTCGACGAGGTTTCGGCCGTGGTACTGCACGCGGCCATCGGCGTGGACGAGCAGGGTGTAGAGCGTGGCACCCGCCCCACCTTGGCGCCGCAGCGCGATCGATGCGTTCTTGGGCACGCCATCGGTCGGCATCGCGATGGACACGGTGTTGGCGGGCGCAGAGGCATGATCCGGAGCTGACGTCGCGGGTTGCTGGGGCCGGCTGCAACCGAGGCTGAGCGTTACGGCAGCGAGGAAGAGGAGTGACAACCGGGTCATGCCGCCCGGAACGCCTGGCTCCTACCTGCCCTTACGTGCGGCTCTCGTTTTTTCTCCAAGGCCAGCGATGGGCCCAGGCTCGCGCGACATCTCCAAGAACGCGCCAACGGCCCGGCCACGACGGCGCCCGGGGGCTGCACGGCAAAAACGCCGCCGCCACTGCGCAGAGACCATTGGGGCAGCATTGGTTGCAGCTTTGCAGAGGCTCATGGCCTGTCGCCCGCCTTCGGACCCCGCCGAGGCCGCTGCAGCACGTGTGCCGTTCGCATCCTCTCAGGCCAGGTGAGCTACGAGACCCAGCCGACGCACCCGGTCGAGGAGGGCCGGGCTTTGATCTGCCGCGCGACCCCGGCCCCCTCCGACGACCCCCTGGAGCTCGACCTGTAGGCGCGATTCCTCCCGCCGGCGTCGCGCGGCTTCAGAACATGCCGTTGTCGTTCTTGGACGACGACGGCACCACCTGCAGGACGTCCCAGTGCTCGACGATACGGCCCTCGTCGTCGAACCGAAAAATATCGATGCCCAAACGGGTGACCGCATTCATCCGCGCCCTCACCACCGAGATCACCGCAGGGAAAAGCAACCGGTCCTCCTGAGGTGTTCTCGCTGAGGTGTCCGCACACCTCTTCTGCGTCTCGGTCCCGAGGGCAAAGACTTGCTCACGTGCCTGTGTAGAGGATCTGCGACCCGTGGCTCAGCGCGATGGTGTCGACCGTGATCATCGGAGCGCGGAGGGTCGCAGAGCCCCCACAGGCGTGAGAACAAGCTCACGCGCCCGGTCTGATCGTTCGCCGTCCCGGCGGCACCACCCCAAGCGATGAAGGCACCACAAACTCTCGCGGTCGTTCTCTGGCTCGCCTCGGCATGTGGCGCTGCGGTCGACGCCCCCACCATCGACGACGCCACACCGCAGGAGGCAGCGCAAACCGTGACCGACGTGGCCTGCCCCAAGGCCGTCGAGTGCGGCTATATCTCGGCGTCCTGTACCCCATGCTCCGTTGGAGAGATCGACTGCGAGCCCGAGTGCACGGTCGAGGCACACGCGTACACACAGACGCAGTGCGTCGACGACCTCCAGGAAGACCTCGAACGCGGCTTCGCCTGCCAAGAACTCACGGCCGACGAGGTCGCGCTCGTGAACGACTGCTTGGCGGCCGCCCCCGATGAGGAGTGCCCCAGCGTGCAGGATGTGCAAGCGTGGGTCGACAGCGGCCGACAAGGCCGAGACCCCCGCGACCCGATCCCCGCGTGTGATCTCCTCTTCGACGACATCCTCTACCGCTGCGAAGGCGGGGAGTGAGTCGGCCAAACAAGGCGGCCGCACCGGGTGCGACTCTCAGGCACGCCGAGACCAGCACGCTGCGAAGCGATGCGCTCGTAGAGGGAGACTCAGGGGGATGTAGGCGGAGGCGAGAAGAACATTCAAGCCGCGCTCAACGGGGCGCGTGGGCCCGCACTCAGCGTCGGCGTCGCAGCAGGGGCGCTGTGCCGAGGCCCAGCAGCAGCAGCCAGCCGCCACCGGATCCCCTCCCATCGACGTTGCACCCGCCGCCGCCCTCTTGGTCCACGCCGCCATCGGTGTCCGAGCCGTCTGTGTCTGGGCCGCCGGAGCCCGAACCGCCGGAGCCCGAACCGGTGTCGGTGCCGTCGCCGTCGCCCGAGTCGGTGCTGGTGTCGTCACCGTCGGTGTCGTCACCGCCTTCGTCGTCCCATGGCTCGCAGGCCATCGGGTCCCAAGCGTCACCGAACGCTGGGTCGAGGGCGCACGTATAGGCTGCGGTCTCGCAGTTGGCCTCGAGGTCGGCGGAGATGTCGAGGTCGATCTCGCCCAGCGCGTCCGGCTGCCCGCCATCGGCCAAGGACGTCACGCTCTCGACCGTGCTGCCGTCCACCAGGCTCACGAAGCGCAGGGTCGCTTCGAACGCCTCGGGGCGGGTCGTGCCGTAGGTGTCTCCGATCCGCGCGGCCAGCTCGCCATCGATGACCTGCCCGTCGACCAGCAGGTCGACGCGCACCGACGTCGCCAGGAGCGGGTCGAGGTTGGCGATGTCGAACAGCGCGCTGGCGCGCCCGATGCCGCGCGCTGCGGCGCAGTAACCATCTTCCCAGTACACCTCGTCGATGCAGCTGCCGACCTGCAGCTCGGGGTAGGCCCCGTCGCAACATACGACGGTGTCGAGCAGGAGCTGCCCATGGGCGCTGTGTTCCGACGCGAAGCCCACAGAGGGGAGCTGGAGCGCGGGAAGCATTTGATCCACCACCGGCAGCGCGAAGGGACCGTGATCGTCGACGCCGCACGCGTTGTCGGGGTCGAGCGCGTCGTTGTCGACGCTGACCGAAACCTGGAGGGTCGTGCCACCGGGCAGCGCTGCCTCGGGGCGCCACAGGTACAGGCCGCCCTGGTGCTCGAGGGCGCCCGCGAGGGGCTGCGCCTGGTCATCCAGAACCGAGACCCGCATGGCCCCGAGGACGTCGTCGGGGGACGCGATGGCGTCGTCACTCTGGACGGTGTGCAGGACGATCACCCCGTTGAGCGCAACCTCCGCATGCCCGAGCTCGATCTGTAGGAAGCGCGGGGAGTTGGCGCACTCGGGGGGGCTGCAGGCCTCTGCGTTCGCCGGAGCGAGCGCGAGGGCCCCGGCACACAGGGCCAGCGCAACCGAAGCACGAACATGAAACGAGCCACGATAAGTCATCGTTCAAGCGTAGCAGGCGCGCCCGAGAGCACAGGACTTCCGGTTTGGTCAGCCTGGTCGTCGATTCACCCGCGGTATGGCGTCGCTGGTCGCGACACCATCCCGGGTGTTGGCGTTGGGCTTCCACCCTTCGGCGTTGGAGAACGACTCGTGCGAGACCGACGTAGGGAAGTCGTGATCGCCTTCGCCAGTTTTCTTCTCGTACGCACTCCCGGCGAGGGAGAGCAGGGCCTCGAACTCCGATTGCTGGGGCATCAGGGTCGGATCTGCCACGACGTTCTCGTAGGCCTCGCGGCCGTTGACCAACATCACGCATCGCGAATAGAGAAAGTCATCCGGAGAGATGTAGGCGTCGCCGTCATCGGGATCCGCCTCGCCGAGGTACACGGCGCGCGCGTGCTCGCGGGTGTCGAGGGCGTACAGCTTGGTCGCGAGCAGCTCCTCGAAACGGCCAATGTCGGAGACGGACATCTTCGACAGTGCGGTGACCGCAGGGGACAGGACCTTGTCGTCGTCGCCCTGCTTCTTCCAGTCGAGACGGTCGAGGATGTCCCAGAAGCCGGCCTCGTCCATGGTTTCGGGTGGCGGACGAACCACACGGCGCGCGATGGGCCGAGGAGCGGCGGTCGCAGCCTCCTCGGGCGAGACCTCGACGTAGCCTTTGCCGATCTTCTCAGCGATCAGCCGCTCCATCGAGGCCGCCGCCGCCGCTGTGCTCGCGAGGCTCTTGAGGCTCGACCGACCCGCTGTGCCGATGCGCCCGTAGTGTGCGTGAAGGGTCGCTTCCTCGCACCACACCTCCCAAAACTTGTTCGAGGAGTCATCGACAAGGTGGAACCGCCGCCGCGCCATGCCGAAAGAATACCGGCAGCCACCAGTCTGGCAGCCACCAGTCTGGAAGTAGTGTTTTCTGCAACAGCTGCGGGCCATGGTCGACCTCGACTGTCCAATGTCGGCCCCTCGAAACCTCTATCCCGACACCACGGTGTACATCACCATCCGCGCGATACACCGGAGCTACCGCCTCGTCCCGAAGAAGCGCGTCTGCCGCGTCATCGAGTACGCCTTCGCGGTCGTGTCCTCGAGGTACAGGGAGAAGTGGGGCATGAAGTTTCACGAGTTCGAATTCCTCTCCACCCACTACCACCTTCTGGTCCACGACCCCCACGGCCGCGTCTGCGACTTCCTCCAGGACTTCAACTCGATCGTAGCGCGCGAGCTCAATGCTATTCGCGGCGCCGGCGGCAAGTTCTTCGACGGTGAGCCCGGCATACAGACCGTCCTTGGCGACGAAAAGGTGCTTGAGCACTGCGTCTACACGCTCGCCAACGCCGTCGCTGCGGGCATCGTCACCAAGACGGCCCATTGGAAGGGCTTCAACTCCCTGCGCATGTCCTACGGTAAGAAGTACACCGTCAAGAAGCCTCCCATCGGCCTGTGGTCCAAGAAGCAGAGCCACAAAAACCGGCGAAGCTCCCAGCGCTCCGGTCGCGCCGCCTTCGCCCGCCTGTCGAAACTCCCCAATGAAGCCGTCCTCATGCTCGACCGGCCTGGGACTCACCCGAATCTCTCCGACGAAGAACTCCGCGCGAAGATCCGCGAAAACCTCAAGACTCGCGAGGCCGAGATTGCGGCCAAACGCAACGGCAAGCCAGTCCTGGGAATGAAGGCCGCCCGACAGATCGATTGGCGGACCGTGCCGGTGGAGGGCGAGGAGCTGTTCGGTCGCCAGCCCACGTTTTCGACCGAAACGCACAAGCAGCGTAGCGCGATGAAGCGGTTGCGTCGGAAGTTCCTTCGGGACTACCGACTCGCGCTTGCGCGGTGGAATGCTGGCGAGCGGGACGTCGTGTTCCCGGCGGGGACGGTGCGCATGCGGCTGCGCCACCAGGTTCCGACTGAAGAGATCCCGCTGGACCGGCTCCTGGCCGCTTAGCTCAGCGGGGACAACCTGGAGTTGCAGGAGGCGAGCCTTGGCTCGTCCATTCGTGTTGGTTCTTCAGCTGGGGAGACGCGTTGACCCTGGCCGTCAGGTACATGGATGTACGTCCTCCAGGGCCACGAGCGTCGAGTGCGCGCAGGGGCTCGAGCTTCCGAACGTGGTCGGGCCTGGGTTCGCGAACTCAATCTGGGCAAGTGCCACCACACAACTTCCAGACTGGTCTATTCCGAACTCAATCTGGGCAAGTGCCACCACACAACTTCCAGACTGGTCTATTCCAGACTGGTCTATTCCAGACTGGTCTATTCCAGCGGTGGGAGCTCAAGCAGCCGCGCCGGCCCAGCGACGAGCGGCCAGCGAGGCCGGCGATAGTCCTCGAGCGCGGCACGGCGGCTCGGTGTCCAGCCTCCGGCCTGGCTGGCGCAGGTGACCAGGGCCGCGAGCCCGAGCCGTCGCAGGTGGGGGCTCGACTCGGCCCGGAGGCTGCGCTCGAGCGTGTCGGGGTAGACCACGCTGCCGATCGCCGCGATCGCGCTGGTCATCGCGTCGAACCCGAGCCAGCCGTGGCGGTCGAGCTCGGTGAGGAGCCGTGCGAGCGGGGCCTCGTCCATCCGATGGCTCAGTTGCAGGACCAGCGTCGTCAGCAGCGGATCGCCCACGAGCGCGGCGCGGACGGTCGAACGGACCTGCTCGCGCCGTTCGTCACGCCAGCCGACCACCGCGATGTTCGCGACGTGGCCCGCGAGTACCGACGGCCGGTCGCGCGTGGCGAGGATCCGCGCAGCGACGGCCCCGGCCTCGGCCAGGCGCATGCGAATGAGTACGGCATTGAGCGCGAGCATGCGCTCCTGTCCTGCGTCGGCGCCGAGCCGCCCGAGCAGTCCGCCAAACAAGCTGCGCTGCTCGTCGCGGACCGGCGCGTAGGCGATGCTCGCGAGCAGGTCGACCCGAGCGTCCTGCTCGGGGTGCGCGAGCAGCTTGGTGAGCAGCTCGCAATAACGTGCGTCCGCGCGACTCGACAACGCGTTGGTCGCCACGCTCGCGAGCCGGGACGCGAGCACCCAGTCGTCGTCGTTGGCCGCGGCCTCGAACACCGGCCAGGTCTCGTCCCGCTCAAGGTGGGACCACAGCGCGCGGAGCAGCGCGATGCGAACGTCCCGGTGCAGCTGCTCGGCGCCGAGCTCGAGCAGGGCAGTGTAGCCGCGCTCCCCGAGCTCGCCGATCAGCCGGATGACCTCTTTGGCGACCGTCACCTTGCGGCGCGGAGCGGCCAGCAAGGTTTGCAGCGCCGACTCGGGCGCCTGGTCGAGCAGGATACGGCGCAGGGCGTAGATCGCCCAACGAGCCCGACCGTCGCCGAGGAACCCGACCAAGGCGTCGCTGGCCTCGGGCCCGTCCCAGCGACCCACGGCCCGGACAGCCGTCTCGCGGATCGGCTGGCGGGGATCGTCGGCGTAGCCGAGCAGACGCCCGAACTCGGTGAAGCTCAGGTCGCTGAGCCGGCGGACCAACGGCAGGATCGTCGGCACGCTTTGCTTGTCGTCGTCGATGACCGCGTAGAGCATCGTGGCGTAGCGGCGCTGCTGGGCCGGCGTCCAGGTCGCGAACCCGCGCTCGAAGGGGATCACCCAGCTGGTCTTGCCGGTCGCCCAGCGGCCTGTCATCGGCTCGATCAGCACGCGCTCAAGGAGGTCCTGGCGACGCGTGGCGGTCCACCGGGCGATCGGCGCGAACACTACGGTGCTCGGATCGGCCTCGATCAGCCCGGCCGCGACCGCGCAAAAGCCCGGCCGGTGATGGCGGGCGAGCAGCTCGAGGGCGACCCCGGTGTGACCGGGGAACGGGGCCTCGCGGGCGATGTCCTGGACCATGGCGACCAGCTTCGGCGCACGCCAGAGATCGTCGCCGAGGTTGCGGCACAGCCACGCGAGCGAGCCCCAGCGCTCGCGCTGCAGCCACGCCCGACCGAGCTGCTCGAGCGCGGGAATCATCCGCTCGAGCGCGGTCTTGGCCACGCCGACGAGCAACCCGGAGCTTTGGAGGTTGCCGCGGACCTTCAGCGAGCGCGCGAACATCCGCGTGGCCCACTCGGGGTCGTAGCGAAACATCCGGACGCTCAGGCGCTCGGCGTGGCTCGCCGTGGCCGGCGAGAGATCGGCGGCATCCCAAGCGTCGTCGAGCGCCGCCTCGAGGCCCGCGAGCGTGCCTGGGGCGAGCTGGCCTCGCGGTGCCCAGACCCCGTCGGGCAGGCCGTCGAGCGCGGCGAGCATCGCCATGCGTACCGGATCCTGCTCGAAGCGACGGGCGTGGACGAGGGCGAGCCCCTCGGCCAGCGCGTCGCGGTCGTGGCGGAGGGACCCGAGGATCGAGCGCAGCGCAAGCGCCCGGACCTCGCCCTCGGGGTGGCCTAGAAGCGACGCGAGTGCCTCGATCGCGCCGAGGTAAGGCAGCAGCGCCGCGTAGGCCATCGACCGGGTCGGCTCTGCGCGCACGGTCGCGAGCGCGAGGTGACGGCGGGCCTCGAGCTGGCGCAGGTCCGCGGGCAGCCAAGCCAGCGCCGCCGGGCCGATCTCGCCGTGCTTGTTCTGGCTGGCGTGACGCCAGCGCTCGAACGCGGCTCGCCGGCCGTCGGCAGCCACATCCACGTACGTCAGCATGAACGCGCCCCAGGATCCGCGACCGTGGTCGAGCCAGGCTCGTGCGACCGCGCCTTGGTCGGCGGCGCACAGCCGCTGCATCCACCGTCGACCCGCGCGCTGATCCGGCAGCGCCTGCCAGGCGTGGGCCACCAACCAGGTGATCCGCTCGACCCCGAGTTGCTCGGTCCGGCGGTCGAAGCCGACCCGCTCGAACGCCCCAGGGGCTGGCATCGGTCCGCGCGCGAGCTGGGCCTCGCGCATCGCGTCGAAGGTCGCGGCCGGTCGCCGGCGGGCCAGGACACGCAGCGCCTGGGTGAACGCCCCCATCAGCGGATCGGCCCCACGCGCAAGCAGCTCGGGGACCAGCGTGATGGCGACGTCCGGGTCGCGCGTCGCGAGCGTGCGCAGGATCCAAGCCGCGATCGGCCGGACCCGCGGATCCAGCTCGGGCTTGCCGGCGGTCATCACCAGCAGCAGATCTCGGGCGGCTTCGGGCTTGCGACGGGCCAAGCGACCCCAGCTGTCGAACTGCGCGAGCTCGGCGAAGCGGGCCGCGTGGCGCTCGACCAGCGCGTGGCTGCCGAGCGGGATCAGGTCGATGACGGCGCGCGCGTTCGCGTCGGTGTCCGCGAGCCGTGGCTCGAGCCACGCATCGATCGGCCCCGTCCGGCCGTGGCGGGCGAGCTTGGCCAGCACGTAGGTCTGGAGCTTGCGCCCGTGGATGTGCGCGAGCATCCGCGTGATGTCGGTGTCCTCGAGCACGGCGACCGCGACTCGCAATGCCGCGCTGCGGACCCCACGAGCGGGGTCGCCGACCAGCGCGAGCAAGCGGTCCGCATCGCGGTGGCCGTAGCCGGCCCAGGCCGCGAGCCGGCGCAGCCACACGTCGCCAGCCGCGAGCGCATCGAGCAGCGCCACAGCGTCGGAGTCTGTGGCCACCGCCCGACCGATAGCGACCAACCGGCCGACTCGCTGGGTGTGGGTCAGCGTCGCGAACTCAGCCAACAGCGATTCGAGCATCGCCTCAGGATATCGCGTCGGCGTTTAAGCGAAATGAAGTGTGAGAAACGAGAGACGGAGGGAGTAGGGGGGCGGGGGGAGAGTGGGGTTGTTGCGGAGGGGACTCGCAGCGGGGTGCCACTGCGAACGCGCGGCACCACGATGAGCACCTCGGGGTGCAGGTTGCTGCTGCTGCTGCGGGACTGTCTGAAGTTTTGTGTATGAGGCCGACTGGCTGAAGATGGGCTCCTGAGAGGAGCAAGCATGAACACCAGAAATCCAGAAGTCGAAAAGCTGCTAGATCAGCTGAACATCACGAAGGACACCCAGATTCTGGGAGACGGAGGGCTGATCAAGGAGCTCACCAAGCGACTCCTCGAACGTGCGCTGGAGGGCGAGATGACCGCGCACCTCGGCTACGAGAAGGGCGAGCGGGGCTCCGAGGTTCGCAGCAACCCGCGCAACGGGTCATCGACAAAACGGGTCAAGACGGGCAACAGCGAACTTGAGATCGAGGTTCCTCGAGATCGCGATGGCACGTTCGAGCCGGTGATCGTCAAGAAGCACCAGGGCCGTCTCGACGGCTTCAACGACACCGTGATCTCACTGTACGCGCGCGGGATGAGCACCCGAGATATCCGCGGCCACCTCGAAGAACTCTACGGGGTCGAGGTCTCTCCGGAGCTCATCTCGAAGGTCACCGATGCAGTCCTCCAAGACGTCGGAGCGTGGCGCACAAGGTCCCTGGAAGCGATTTGGCCGATCGTATACCTGGACGCCATGGTAATTCGCGTGCGCGAAAGCGGCAGCGTCCGACGCAAGTCCGCGTACCTCGCCATCGGTATCGGCGTGCAAGGACAGAAGGAAGTCCTTGGCCTGTGGCTCGAGGAAACCGAGGGCGCGAAGTTCTGGCTCTCGGTCGTCACCGAGCTGAAGAATCGCGGGGTCGAGGACATTCTCATCGCGTGCGTCGACGGCCTCAAGGGCTTTCCCCAGGCCATCGAGGCCGTGTTTCCCAAGGCGACTGTCCAGACGTGCATCGTGCACATGATTCGGAACTCCACGCGATATGTGTCCTGGAAGGACAGGAAACAGGTCGCCAGAGACCTCAAGCCGGTCTACACTGCTGTGGACCGCGACGGGGCCGAGGCCGCTCTGCAGGTATTCGAGGAAACGTGGGGGCGCCAATACCCCATGATTACGCAGTCCTGGCGTTCGAACTGGGAGCGCGTGGTCCCCTTCCTCGACTTCCCCCCTGACCTTCGGAGGATTCTGTACACCACCAACACCATTGAGTCCTTCAACGCGCGAGTCCGAAAACTCGTCAATGGCAAGGGACACTTCTCGACCGATGACGCCGCCTTCAAGGTCATCTACCTGGCCGTCGTCGCTGCAGAGAAACGGTGGACTCGTCCGCCCCAAGGCTGGGCTCAAGCCGTCAACCAACTCGCCCTACACTTTGAGGGCCGACTGCCCATCTGAAGCTGCGGGGTCTCCGCAAACACAAAATATCTGACACGCTCGCTGCTGCACAGCCCATGCGCACGCTTGCTCTGCTGCTCTGCTGCTCTGCTGCTCTGCTGCTCTGCTGCTCTGCTGCTCTGCTGCTCTGCTGCTCTGCTGCTCTGCTGCTCTGCTGCTCTGCTGCTCTGCTGCTCTGCTGCTCTGCTGCTCTGCTGCTCTGCTGCTCTGCTGCTCTGCTGCTCTGCGTCTGCATCACTCGCTTGGCAAACCGCGGACACACCCGACCGAGGAGCGCGCTCCGCCGTTCGAGCTGAGGTCACGGGCTGGCTTGGCGAACAGCTTCCTGAAAGCGCCACCTACGTTCTGCGCGACGTCGGGGTCTGCGGGTACCTGACGCCCAACCTCCGGCTCATCGACGCGTACTGCTTGAACATCGGCGCGCTGGGTCATGCCGCTGAGGGCACGTACACCGCGGTCCTGACTCAGCAGGTCGTCGAGCAGTGCCCCGCGGCGATGGTGCTCACCTCGCGGAGCCCCACCGTCTTGAAGTCCCTGGGCGGGGAACTCGGCGTGCGTCTAACTAACCGAAATGAGGTGTGAAAATCGCGAGGATGAGCAGGGAGAGCGGCAGACGGAGGTACGCATTCATCTCGACGCCGAGATGTCACCGAATATAGTCACGTTCAAGAGATTTTGCTGCTCCTCCGTCGTTTCGACGGTTGGCTTCGCGGGCGGGCATCTGGCAATGCCGGTGATAGCCTCGCGGCGATGTACCGCGAGCCGCCCGGATCTCTGCGTGCGCTGCAACGCGGAGTCGAGCGACTGGGGACTCTGGATGCACGGCGGCGGAGGTTGCAGGCGCTGCCGGACGCAGCGCGAGACGAGCAGCACGCGGCCGAGCTGGCGGAGATCGAGCGGGAGCAGGCGGTGCTGGAGGAGGTCGCGGGCCAGTTCGAGCAGGCGTTCGCGGAGGCGGTCGAGGCGAGGTTGGCCGCTGGAGGTTCGTGCGCCGCCCGGGTGGGAGCGCTGCTCGAGGCGGTGCCGACGATGGTCAATCGCACCCGCTCGGCGCAGGCCGTGTTCGATGCCCTTCGAGCATCGCGCAGCATGTTGGGGGCGGTGGAGGTTCGGGCCTCGGGCGCTCGCCGATCCAAGCCGCGTCGCTCGGGGCTGGGCCTGCATTCGCGAACCTCGATCGAGGCGCGACTGGGCGTCAGCGTCACGCGCCTGCTGGGGAGGCTTGAGGCGGCGTCCGCGTTCGCTCGTACCGCAGGGCTCGACCCGGTTGTGGTCGAGTGGATCGAGAGCATTCACGGCCGCCTGTTCCGCGATACCGACGCAGGCATCGAGGTTCTCGCGCAAGGGTTGGTCGCGGTCCGAGCCGAACTCGAGCATCTGGTGACCACGACGAGCCAATCGGTCGACGAGCTGGAACGACGCAGCCAGGGATCTGCGCGGCAGTTGTTCGAGCTGGTCGTCTACGATTGAGCGGTGGAGGAGAATCGTCTTTGACATGATCCGCGACCACCGCCTGTGGAGGAGAACGACATGAGCCACGCCTGGGACCCCGACCGCTACCTGCAGTACGCCGACGAGCGCGGTCGGTCGTTCGTCGACCTGCTGGCGCGAGTGCCGGCCGAGACGCCGAGGGTCGTCGTCGACCTGGGCTGCGGCCCCGGCAACCTGACCGCCCTCCTCGCCGACCGGTGGCGCGGCGCGGACGTGACCGGCATCGACAGCAGCGATCAGATGATCGCCGCGGCCCGCGAGATCGACGGCATCACCTGGGAGGTGGCCGACCTGCGGTCCTGGGCACGCCCCGACGCGCTCGCGCTGGTCTCGCCCGTCGACGTGCTGGTCTCCAACGCCACCCTCCAGTGGCTGCCCGACCACCTCGAGCTGCTGCCGCGGCTGGTCGACCGGCTGGCCCCGGGCGGCTGGCTCGCCTTCCAGGTCCCGGGCAACTTCGGCGAGCCCAGTCACACCATCCGCAGTGACATCGCCGACCGAGCGCCCTACGCCAAGCACGTCCGCGGCGTCGCGGTGCCCGCCAGTCACGAGCCGGCCGACTACCTCCGCGTCCTGCTCGACCTTGGCTGCGAGGCCGACGTGTGGGAGACGACGTACTTCCACGTCCTCACCGGCGACCACCCGGTCTTCGACTGGGTCTCCGGCACCGGCGCCCGGCCGACGATCCAGGCGCTGCCCGCCGGGCTGCGGACCGACTTCGAGGACGAGTTCCGCGCCCTGCTGCGCGACGCCTATCCCGCCGACCCGTCGGGGCGCGTCGTGATGCCGTTCCGCCGGATCTTCGCCGTCGCGCGCAAGGCCTCCTGATGGGACGTGCCTGATGCGGCTCCACCACGTGCAGGTCGCGTGCCCGCGCATGAGCGGAGCTGGGCTGATGATCAACGGCGCCCACGTCTCGGTCATCGGCGGCTCGGTGCGTCGCAACCATTCCGTGGGTGCCGGAGGCGCACGCCTGGCCACGGTGGACGGCGTCGTCGCGACGCTAAGCATCGAGGGCAGCGACTGGGGGACGGGTCAGGCCCAGGACAACACCATCACCGACGTCCGCTGCAACAGCGCAGGTACGGTGGCGGGCTTCCTCGGCGAGGACGCCACCTACGCCTGCGCGGCGGACCAGGATCCCTGCTGCGGCGGCTGAACCTGGCTTGCTTCGTCGAGCGCGACTCTCGGCCAGCCGCCCTCAACTGCCGCCCCCGTACTCAAGACCCGTCCGGAGATCCTGCGTTCTTCAGCTCCAGGACCTCACAGCACGAGCACCCGCGCTGGTCGATCCCGCTGTCCTTGCCCGGCGAGTACGAGCTGCTCCGGCTCCAGCCCCAGCTGCCCTCGATCGTTCCAGCCTTTCGAGACCCAGAAGTCCCGCCAGTCATGGCGAACGGGCGTCGGGAATCGACGGTCAGGGCTTGACGACGAAAGCTATCCGCATTGGCTTATGGCTAAGGCTGATAGCCATCGCGGAGAAAGCACATGAGCAAACAACTGAAGATCGCATCGAACACGCTTACGTACGACCTCACCGGCGAAGGACCCCTGGTTGTGCTCGCGCACGGAATGGGCGACAGCCGCCACTCCTACCGCCTCCTGGCCCCCCGGTTGGCCGACGCAGGCTATCGGGTGGCCAACATCGACATCCGAGGCTGCGGCGACTCGAGCCTGGGATGGGACGGCTACAGCCGAACGGACATCGCGGGCGATCTCGTGGCGCTCGTGCGACACCTCGGAGGTCCCGCGGTGATCGTGGGTCAGTCGATCAGCGGCGGCGCCGCAACCATCGCCGCTGCGACTGCGCCCGACCTGACCGCTGGCATCGTCGAGTTGGCGCCCTTCACCCGAAAGCAGTCGGTCTCGGTGGGCGGGCTCTTCGGAGTGAAGCGGTACCGAGCAGGGTGCACCCACCTCGGCATGACGATGGCGTTCGGAAGCCTGTCGAGCTGGACGAAGTATCTCTCCTTGGCTTATCCCACGAAGCCCAAGGACTGGGACCAGGAGCTCGCGCGCGTGCTGGACAAGATGAGCGAACCGGGCCGAATGAAGGCGCTGCAGGACATGTGCAAGACAGACCCCGCTGACGCAGGGGCGCAGCTCCCGAACGTGAAGTGCCCGGTGCTGATCGTCGAAGGCGATCTGGATCCCGACTGGGCCGACCCGCGCGCCGAAGGGGAGAAGATCATCGGCGACCTGCCCCCTGGCCTGGGAGAGCTCGCGGTTCTTCAAGGCGCCGGCCACTACCCGCATGCGCAGATGCCAGACGAGCTTCTCGCCCTCATCCTCCCGTTCCTGAAGAAGGCGCACCATGCCTAGGGCCGGACTGGATCCAGCCACGGTCACCGAAGCCGGCGCAGACCTGGCCGACGAGATCGGATTCCACAATCTCGGGATGGGCCTGATCGCCGAGCGCCTCGGGGTGAAGACCCCGTCGCTCTACAAGCATGTCCCCAGCCAGGCAGATCTCGGCCATCGCATCGCCGTTCTCGCCATGAACGAGTTGGCGGATGCCATCCGAGATGCGACGCAGGGCCGAGCCGGAAGTGACGCGTTGACGGCGGGCGCGGAGGCGATGCGCTCGTACGTGCAGCAGCACCCGGGTCGATACGCGGCAGGCAACGCGGCGCGACCGAAAGATCCCGACGACCCGCTGGTCCCCGCTGTTGGTCGGGTCCTGGCTTCATGGAAGGCGATGCTTCACGGCTATCGACTCGCCCCAAGCAAGGAGGTCCATGCCATGCGGATGTTGCGCAGCTTTCTACACGGATTTGCGACGCTGGAAGCAGCAGACAGCTTCCAGTTGAGTACCGATGTCGTTGAGAGCTTCACGTGGATGATCGGACTGTTGGACCAAGCACTGCAGCATGAGGGAGGTGCTCAATGAGCTACATCATCACGACCGAGATCGACATCAATGCAGCGAGCGACGTTGTATGGAATGTCTTGGTCGACTTCGCGGCCTACGGCCAATGGAGCAACTTTTCGAGCGTAGAAGGACAGGCGCGAGTGGGAGCTCGGCTCACCATGCGAATGCCCGGCTTTTCCTTCCGCCCCACGGTGGCTGTCGCAGAACCTTGCAAAGAGCTGCGGTGGACCGGAACGCTGTGGAGCCAACGACTCTTCCACGGCGAGCACTCCTTCGTTCTGTCGCCCAACCCCGATGGGAGCACCCATCTGACGAACCGCGAAGAGTTTTCGGGCCTCCTCGTCACTCTCGCCCGACGATTCATGCGGCCTTCGAGCGACAACGGGTACACTCGCTTCAACGCCGGTCTAAAGAAATATATCGAGCTTGGAGCGACTGATCGCTGAGTGCACCTTCGACGTTTCTCAGTCCTCGCGGCTGCCGGTCGCACCAGACGGCGCATCGTCAGGCGGGGAGACCGGCGACGCCCTCGCGCCGTGGACACCGCCCGCAGGTGTGTGCAGAAGCGTCACGACCAACTCCCGGCGCCCGAAGCGTGTCAGGATACGTGGCCATGCATCCGACGCTCTTCGCTCTCAAGCGGGCCTATCAGGCGGCTCGCAACGCGCTCGAGAACGAGCTGCAAGCCTTTGGTCTGACCCTAGCGCAGATCGACGTGGTCAAGGTTTTGCTCGCCGAGCCATCCAAAGAGATCGATCAGCGGGCGATGCAGACGAAGCTCGGGGTGACATCGGCAACGCTGACCCGGTTGCTCGCGGGAATGGAGAGCAAGGGCCTGATCGTGCGTGCTGCTCACGCGACCGACGCCCGAGGGAAGACGGTCCGCCTGTTGGCCAAGGGCAGCCGGCTGTTCGAGAAGATGATGCTGAGCCGGGAGGCCGAGTTCACGGCGCGGCTCCTCCGAGGCTTCAGCAAGGGCGAGATCAAGACCCTCGACAGCCTGCTCGGTCGGATCGCCGACAACATGGGCGGCCTTGACAACCCGGAGGATAGCTAGCACGCTAGCTAAATGACTAGCACGCTAGCTATTTCGGACATCACGTCTTCCCGCACCGTCGTCATCACCGGAGGCAACTCTGGCCTCGGCTACGGGTGCGCGCGGGCATTGCTCGCCGCGTCGCCACCGTGCCATGTGGTGCTCGCCTGTCGCGAGCTGACCCGCGCCAACGAGGCCGTCGAGGCCCTGCGCGCCGCGGCGCCCGCCGGAGCGAAGGTCGAGGCCATGGCCTTGGACCTTGCGTCGTTGGCCTCGGTGCGTAGCTTCGCCGACGCGCTGGCGCAACGTCTGAGCGCCGGCTCACTGCCGCCGTTGCACGGGCTGGTGTGCAACGCAGGCATGCAGGGCGCACGCGCGCTCACTCAAGACGGCTTCGAGGCGACGTTCGGGGTCAACCACCTCGGGCACTACCTGCTCGTGAACCTGCTGCTGCCGTCCCTCGCAGCGTCTGCGCGGATCGCCGTCGTGGCCAGCGGCGTCCACGACCCGGCCCAACTCGAAGCCATCTCGATCGACACCATTCCGCCCCCCGCCTGGAGCTCGACGGCCGAGCTCGCGAGGGGCGTGATGGGGCCTGCGGCGGCCTCGGACGACCCGGGCATCGACCGGGGCCGTCGCTATTCGACCTCGAAGCTCGCGAATGTGTACTTCACCTACGGTCTCGCATCGCGCTTGCCGGAGGGGACCACGGTGAATGCGTTCGACCCCGGACTGATGCCGGGTACGGGGCTGGCGCGCGAGTTCCCCGGACCGCTTCGTTGGCTGTGGAATGTCGTGCTTCCCAAGATGCTGCCGATCCTACGGCTGCTGCTGTCGAAGAACATCCACTCGACCGAAGAGTCGGGCGCAGCGTTGGCGAGGCTGATCACCGATCCGGCCTTGGCCTCGACCAACGGCAGGTACTTTGAGGGCCTGAACGAGATCCGCTCGTCGGTCGACTCCTACGACGAGAGCCGCGCGGCCGAGGTCTGGCAGACCAGCGCGTTGCTGACGGGCATTGCGTAGCCCTGCGTATCCCCGCGCACCAGCCGCCCTCTACTGCCGTCCCCCGTACTCCTCCATCCCGGCTTTTCCACACTTCATTTCGCCTAAACGCCGTCAGCCCGGGAAGAAGGTCACCGTCGAGCCCGACGTGGCGTAGCCTGCGGAGCCACATCCCTGGGCCAACGGTGGCCGTCGTCTCGTAGCGAATCGTATACGAAGGGCCGACGATGGACGGTGCGACCGGGAAGCTCGCATGCGGTTAGGTGAAATGAAGTGGGAAAAAGCCGCGCCGTTTCCACCCGCTCTCCTAAAGTCAGAAGTTGAGTGGACAGTTCGAGGATACCAATGCCCTCAAGAACCATAGCTTTGGCCACCGCCGTCTTGAGATGTGAAATCAGCAAACCTTGAAAATGTCGTGCCAGACATTCGCGTGAGAAGTCAGCGGTAGCGCTCACCAGCTTTTCAAGAAACTTCGCGCCCTTGTTCGCGACTCACTCAGTCGTGATCGATCCGCATGACGTCGTCGACGACGTAGTCCGGTTGGAGCTGCAGCAGGATCTCCAGTGGGGGGCCCCTGCTCCAGGAGCGGCTCCAGGAGCGGCTCCAGGAGCGGCTCCAGGAGCGGCTCCACGACGTCTTCCGCGTCGCGCGCGCCCGTCTCCGCCATGTCAATGATCAGATGCTCGCCCTCGCCGCGCACTGGCTCGCGTGCGATGAACAGGATCTCCGAGTCGTTGAATTGGACTCGCGCTACGAATCTCGGGATCGGCGCTGACGAACGCTTGCAACCATTCACCACCGCCGTCCGTCTACTTGGAGTCGTGCGACGGCTGGTAAACACGGCTCATGGGATCCTCTGCGCTGCCACCGCAGTAGCCTCGCTCGGAATCTTCTCCATGGGGCTGTGGCTTCGGCTCGTGCTGGGCCGGGTGCCGCGTCCTTGGCAGGACGATATCCACACCGCGGGATTCGCTCTTCTCTCCGACACCTGCGGCTGGCTGTGCGGCATCGGGTTGCTCGCGGCGCCGACGTTCGTGGCGCTGTCGGTGGTGCGTGCCTTCCACCTACGAGACGCAACCCGCCACGACGAGAACATGTTTGGCCTTCGCCTGGCTGTCTTCGCTTGTGCCTGGCTCCTCACGCTCGGCGATCCGACGAGCTGCCTCAACTGGCTGATGGACTGAGGGTGAGGGGCTGGACGCCACCCTCAGGCTGCCCGCAACGGGGTCCTGTCGCACCGCAGGGGCAACGACGAGAACAACCGTCAGGGTCGAGCCGAGTTGCTGCGATGCCGCCGAGCGCGCCCTGTCCTCTCAACCCTGATGAACGTACTCGGCGAGCCCCGCGATACGAACCTCCGCGAGCCCGAGCGCCCAGCCATCCACGAGCACCATCGTCGTGTCGTCAAAGTCGGCCTGCACGAGCGCGCGCAGCGTCTCGACCGCTGCCTCCACGGTGTCTTCGGCATCGATCGCCTCGATCACCGGCTGCAGGTCGAGCTCCAAGGCGTCATCGTCCTCGAAGCTCAACGCATAACGGGCACCCACCATCCGACCGGTCGCAAGCTCGGCGCCGAAGTACGCCTGCATCACCCACAGCAAGTCGAGGTTGCGCCCGCCGTTGCTCGCGGCGTCGTCACCCTCGTTGCACGCGCTGGCCAAGCCGCTCGCGGCGGTGGTGGCCGCGAGAGAGACCACAAAGCTGCGTCGATTCATCGCCATCGCTCAGCGCACCAAACCCTCGAGATGATCGGCCAGGCGATGCGCCAGCGCAACGATGGTGAGCGTGGGGTTTGCGAACCCGCCTGTGGGAAAGACCGAGCTTCCGGCGACGAAGAGGTTGTCGATTCCGTGGACGCGGGAGTTGCCGTCGACAACCCCGGTCGCAGCCGTCTCGGACATGCGGGTTGTTCCCATGTGATGGCAGCCCCCCGAGACGTTGCCCGCAGAGAAGCCGCCCTCGGCGTTGGGCATCCAGAGCCTGCCCAGCTGAGCCCGGGCAAGCGCCGCGCTCCAAAGCTCCAACGTACGCTGGACGTCGGCGATGTCTTCGTCCGCCACCTTCCACGCCACGTTGACGCGAGGAACGCCTAGCGGGTCGAGTTCGTCACTCAGCGTGATGCGACTGTCGGGGTTGGGTCGCTGCTCGGCGCGGATGTCCAACCGCAGAAGCTGCATCGCCGAGGGCATGCTGCGAACGAAGCGACGCACCTGCTCGGGCTGGATGCCCTCCTCGTCGCCCAGGACCTTGTCAGGGTTGATCTGCTCGAGCGTGGCGCCCATGGCCACCAGCTGTTCGGTGTCGCGAATCGCTGCGGGCAAGACGATGGCCGGTTGATACTCGACCTCGATCCCCGCGGGGGAGGCATCGTCGAACGTCAGGGCCTTTGCCCGGGTGGTGTAGAACGCGGTGTCGATGTCACCGGGCAATGCGAGGATTGCCCGGTTGTAATAGTGCGGGTGCTCCATAAAGCACGTCCCCACCAAGCCATTGCCGTTGCCCACACCCGCGGACTCCTGCTGGTCTGATGCCAGCAGGATCCGAGCATTTTCGATCCCCCCCATCGACAGCACGAAGTGGTCCGCCCGCACGGAGAACCGCAGGCCCTCCAGCGTGGAGCAGTCCAGCGCAGTCACCGACCGACCGTCATCCGAGAGCGCTACGTTGACCACGTTGGCGTTGCGATAGGTGTTGAGGGTCGCCGCCGACTCGAGCTCGTTGCGATAGAACGACCCAAACCGGACCGGGGCGCTGTACTGGTAGATGATGAGCCGCGCCAGCTCCGGGTCGAGGCCCAGCGGCGGGGCGCCGGCACGCTCGGCCATGCCGTCTGCGTCGAACTCATTGGCCCCGATGACCACGGTCTGATGCGCGCGCGCATAGTAGGGCTCCATCTGGGCGGCGGCCACGGGCCAGCCGCTCCCCTCCAGCCACGACCGGAGGGCAAAGTCGTCGGGCTCGAGGCGGCGACACCAACCCGTCCAGCAGTTGGTCGACCCACCCAGCTGCCGGGTACGGCACCCATCGAGCGAGATGTCGAAGTCTCCGCTGTTCTCGCCCCGGTAGAGCTCTTGCGCGTCTTCGTTGCGCTCGAGCCCGCCGCCTTCGAGCAGGACAACGTCGACCCCGCCCGCTGCAAGCTCGCGCGCCAGAGTGATTCCGGCCGCACCTGCACCCGCGATGCACACCCGCCCTTGGATCACCTGGCCTTCGGTCAGGTCTCTCGCATCAAGTAGGGCCACGATTGGGCTGACTCTACTCCATCCGCGAGCCGATTTCGGGTGCCGCGAATGGCACATGCCCCACGCGAACCCGCGCCAGCACATACGCGTGCTCGCTTGCCTTGCCGCCCATGCTGCGGGCTCGACGCCATTGAGATCGTTCCCATGCAGACCTCGTACTCCACCGCATCTGCTGCCGCACAACCGCCGGGGCTGCAGGTTTCGCCCTCGCTGCAGGTGTCGTTGCAGTCGAGGCAGTCGAGGCAGTGCTCGAACGTGCCGAGTTCCTCCATGCACAGCTCGCCGGTTTCAGTTCCACCGGTTTCAGTTCCACCGGTTTCAGCGGTGGGATCGACTTCACCGGTCTCGGTGCCGCCGGTCTCGTCGGTCGGATCCACCTCGCCGGTGCTTTGCGTCTCGCCGACGGTCGTGGGGTCAGGACCGGTCGTCGATGAGCTCGACTCTGCGACCGACTCGCCTTGAGAATCTCCTTGCCTAAATGTGAATGCACTCTATTTTTAAAGTGTGTTCACTTTTGAGTCTCCTCCCGAGTCGGGGGACGGCCTTCGCGCGCGAAAGAAGCAGGAGACCCGGCAACGCGTGCTCTCGCAGGCGCGGGCGTTGATGACCGCCGAGGGCTACGACGCGACGACGATGGAGGCGGTTGCCCAGGCCGCCGACGTCAGCGTCGGCAGCCTCTACAACTACTTCGAGACCAAGCAGGCGCTGCTGCTGGCGGTGGTCGGCGATGCGACTCAGGCGGTCGTCGACGCGGGAGAGGCGGTCGTCGCGGACCCGCCCTCCGACGCTCGCGAGGCGGTGTTCGCCTTGATGCACGCCTTCACCAAGGCGCTGATGGACGTCGACCGAGCGCTGCTGCGTCGCGCCTTCGGCATCTCGTTCATCGAGCCGCCTCGAGACTCCGCGCACCTCGTGCAGCTGGACATGACGATGCTCGACCAGCTCCGCCGGCTGCTCGAGCACTTCGTCGCCGAGGGCCAGGTCACCGACGAGGTCGCCCCGGATGAAGCGGCGCTCACCCTGTACGCCTCCTTCGCCATGGCGGTGATGACGTGGATTGCCCAGGAAGACGGGTCCGACGGCTGGAAGGCGATGTTGGACGGCCAGCTCGGGGTCGTGTTTCGGGGCCTGCAGCCGCGACCCCGCAGAAGGAAGCGGCGATGAGAGTTGCGATCAACGGGGTCGGTGTTGCTGGGCCGACGCTCGCGTATTGGCTGGCGCGCCAGGGGCACGACGTCGTGCTGTTCGAGAAGGCCCCCGCACTGCGCACGGGTGGCTACCTGATCGACTTCTGGGGTCGGGGGTACGACCTGGCCGAGCGCATGGGCCTGCGTTCCCGCATCGAGGCGGTCGGCTATCGGATGAACAGTCTGCGCATGGTGGACGCCGAAGGGAGGGTCGACGCGTCTATGGACATGACGGCCGCGCGCGAGGCGATGGGCGAACGCCTGGTCTCCATTCGTCGGGGCGACATCGCGTCGATCCTCTTCGAGGCGTGCGAGGCCGAGGACGTGCGGTTCGGAGTCTCGGTGGTCGGGTTCGAGCAGGACGCGGGCGGGGTCACGGTGGCGTGCAGCGATGGCACGCGCGAGCGCTTCGACCTGCTCGTCGGCGCGGACGGTCTGCACTCGAAGGTGCGGTCACTGCTGTTCGGTGACTCCGAGGCGTTCGAGTACCGCACCGGGTGCTCCGTGGCCGCGTTCCGTCTGCACGCCTACGCCGAGCGCTGCGAAGATGCCTACGTCGCGCACACGGTTCCCGGGCGGCAGATCGCCCGGGTCTCCCTGCGGGACGACGAGACCCTCGTCTTGCTGGTGTCGCGCGACGAGCACCTTCCCGACGATGCCGCGTTGCGCGGAGATCCTCGTCCGGGCTTGCGCGAGGCGTTTGCCGACGTCGGCTGGGAAGCGCCAACCCTGCTCGATCGCATGGACGCCCTGCCGCCGGGCGCCGTCTACTTCGACCGCGTGGCGCAGATCCGCCTGCCGCGATGGACCGAGGGACGCGTCGCCCTCCTCGGTGATGCGGCCGCCTGCGTGTCGTTGCTGGGCGGCGAAGGGACTGGCCTGGCCATGGTCGAGGCCTACACCCTGGCTGGCGAGCTCGCCCGGGCCGACGGCGATCACGTCGCAGCGTTCGCCGCCTACGAGTCGCGGCTGCGCGAGCACCTCCAGGCGAAGCAGAAGGCCGCGCTGCGCAACGTGGGCTTCTTCGTGCCCAAACACGACTGGTCCCGCTGGGCCCGCGACCGCATGGTGTCACTGGCTTCGCGGCCCCTGGTCGCGAAGATCCTCGCGGGGGGCATGGCGCGGGACTCGCTGTCCTTGCCCGAGTATGCGGCCTAGTGCCTCACGCCCGGAAGTGCGATCGGGGTTCTTCCATGCGTCGCATCAAGTAGCCCGAGGCGGTGTCCCGATATAGGTGGGCGTACAGCGGCGCCATGAAGCCGAAGTCGCCTTCGCATGTTCGGTCGCCCAGCAGATAGTCGTGTTGATCGAGGTGTCGACGAGCTGGCCGAACTCGGAGAACACCAGCGGCCAGTTCCGCTTGTAGTGCCAGCGGTAGTGCATCGCGGCTCTGAGCAGCCACTCGTCGCCGTAGAGCTCGAGCAGCTTGCTGGCCAGGCCGAGTACGCCGGTGGGTACCACGCTGCGCGCGGGATGGCGCGCCTCGATGGTGTGGATGATCGCGGTCGTGTCTTGGATGGCTACCCCTCGGGGCTGAGGAGCACCGGCATCGATTGCGTCCGCGACGAGCGGCCACGACGACGTGGCACCGGTGTCGCCGGTTCTGCCCTTGCCTCCGGTCCCGAGGCGCTCGATCGCGAGCTCCGCCCTTCCCGATGACGTGCAGCGTCGAACTCCACGGTGGAGCGCCTCATCCGCCGTGTTTGGCTACGAGCGCCTGGGACAGGTCGGCGTCGGCGAGCTCTTCGAACGACGCCTTGGCGGAGAGTTTGGGCAAGTCGGCGTTGGCTCGGAACGCGTGAAGGGCCAGCAGCAGGCTCGCGGGCGGATCATCCCGATCCAGGTACCCGAGGTTGGCCAGCCGCGAACGAACGCCGCGTTCGGTGGAAGCAGGATCGACGTGTCCGAGTCGGACCTGGTAGCGACGGCCATCGATGATCAGTAGTACTTCCCGGGTGGAGGGCGCGATCCACTCGTCGATCCAGCCGTCGGCGTCACTCTTGCCCATCCGTCGCTCCTCGTCGATCTGTAGCTGGTACTCGACGTTGGCACGCGGCTCTCCCTCGTGCCTTAGGCGGACCCGCAGGGTCGCGGGCACGCAGCGCCTGCGAAAGCGATGCGTCGCCCCCGTTCTGACCTCTTGCGTGCGCATGCGCAGGTCGGGAATCACCAACTGATCGCCGGGTTGCAAGGCGCCTCGCGCTCGCTCCTCGCAAAGCGCCTCGTTGCCAGGATCGTCCCATACGGTATCCGGGCGCAGGCCATGACGCGCCGCGATGCTCTCGATGCAATCTCCTTGTTCGACCGTGTGTGTTGTCGGCATCGATCAGTCCCTCGGTTTTAGCCAGAAGAAGTGCGTTCCGCCGGTGTGGTAGAGGAAAATCGTCGGAACCTCGTCGACTGCAAAGGGGCTGTAGACAAGGCAGCATCGGGCCTCCTTGAACTGGCCCATGCCCAAGATGACGTCACGGAACGCTTTGTCCTCGCCTTCCTGCGCCTCCGTCAACTGTTGCCCGAGCCCAACATACGGTGGCGACGTCACGCGGCGCGTCTTTGTGGCCTTGAAGAAGCTCGGGACTGCGTTCTTATGCTGGTCTTTCGGTACCAATTCCATGTAGTACTCCTTGTCTCCTCCTTGGATGTCACAGCGTGGATCCCCGATGACGCCACATAGCTCTGCATAGCCCATCGCTTCAACGTAGATAGCACCGACCTCCGTGAAGAAGCGCCTCAGCAACTCCTTCGGGTCCCCTGGTCCAAAGGTCTCGAGGTACGTCGAGACGCCACGCGTCGCCATTACCAAGGCGCGGTGTCTCGGGCTGCGTTCTTCATGTGGAACGAGAACCTTCAGCTTGGTCAGGATGCGGTCGACGTCACTCTGAAAGCACAGCTGAACATAGCTCGTGGAGTAGATGCATATGTTCACGTTGAAGACCGAAGCCGCGGCCTCGATCTCGAGATCCGAGCCCCAGCGACGCTGGTCGCGCGGGTGCTCGGCGGGAACGCTCATCTCTCGGCAGTACTCCGCGAACAGGCGGTTGTCCTCATCGGCCCGGCCGAACGGCGAGATGTCCCGCCTCCTCAGGTAATCCACCGCGTCCATCCGTACACTCGCATGGCTCGGTCCGAGGTGTTCGAGGCGGAGGAGGGACAAGCCACCTACGATGGCGTGGAATACGGCATTGCCGTCGGTCGGGGTGGGATGAAGGACGTAGCGCCGCGAGAGCCAGGACCACAGCGCCGCATCGAGACGTTGGAAGACCCGGCCCTGCTCATAGTAGATGCCATCGAGGAGCGGCGAGACGCGTTTCTCGGTGGCCAGCCCCTCGTCGGGCGGCAGGACGTCGAGCGTGTTGCCCAGGCCGCTGGGACTCTGGCGGTCGATGGAGCCGGAGCGGAGGAAGTCCACCAACTCCACATCCTGTCGGGGGGTATGTTCCGCGAGTTGGAGCGTGAAGAGACCCGTGTCACTGTCGCGATAGATCAGGACACGGTCCTGCCGTTCCGCCATGCGTCGTGCGATCTCGACCATTCGCACCTCGTGATAGTGGATGAGCCAGTTTCCAAGGCTGACCTTGGCCCGCTTCCGCCCCTCGCTGTGCGGGGCCGTGCTCGCGATGATCTCCCAAAATGCTTCGTACTCCTCCTTCGTCAGCCCATACTTGATGAGGTCGCGTTGTTGCCAGCCCTTCTCATTCTTCTTGTCGCGTTCCTCGAAGTCGCAGGGGAACGAAGGGTAGCGCGCCACGTGCTCGGCGACGATGACCTCCCGTGGCAGCAGCCCGGCGAACGACGTCTCGAGCTCGCCGACGATGTCGGCCTTGATGTGGATGTGCCCGCTGTTGTTGAGCGAAGGGATGTGGTGGGGATCCTCCCGGAGATACTCCTCGAGCGAGAACAACGCCGTGTACACCTTCCCCGCGTAGGGAAACTCGGACTTGCCGCTCTTGCGCCACCGCGGGCGTAGTCGCTGGTCCTGTTGGCCCGGGTAGTACTTCGAGCCGTAGGCGTAGCGTAGCGCGTGCTGTGGGATGTCGCCCGTCGACACGAATGGGATCCCCTTCGCCTCGAGTCCCTTGAACGCAGCCCAGATGGGTGGGGGACTCGAGGGCCGCTGCTCGGTCTTGAGCGCCTCGAAGTAGCGCCCGAGCTCGGCCAGGAAGTCGTCGTAGTGATTGGTGTAGAAGTCGTGCAGCGCCAGCGCGTGGTTGGCGTAGGTCCTCCCGCCGATTTCGATGGGCCCGGACTCGCGCTTCTGCAGCATCAGAACACGGAGCCGACTCGCTTCGCCGTAGAGTTCACCGATCGTATCCGAGTGCATCGCCCCCGCGTAGTAGTCCCCTGGCGACGCCCCGAGCTTCTTGAACGCTGCACTGCACAGCACGGGTAACCCGACTTCGATGGCCTCGAGACTGGTGCGACGCGCCATCGCGCTGAACGTGGTCGTGTTGTAGGCGATGCCCCGGTACTGTGCGATGGCGAACTTCGTCCTGAGTCCGCCGATCTCCTCGGCGGCTTGCTCGGGCGTGAGCCGGCCCTTCTGGAGCGCGACGAGGATCTCGTTGGCTTGCACAAGATCGCCGAGGATCTGCTCGTCGGTGAAGATGAGGGGGTCGTGCGCCAACTCCGAGTTGCGATAGATGCCCGTCGACCAGTCGGTGCGGAGGTACTTCGTGAGATCACCCTTCGTCTGAGTGAAGGGGAGCTTGTTGAGCTTGGCCAGACGCCTGCGAACCCATTCGGGGTCCGGCTCGTATCGTCGGTAGGTCCGAAAGGTCCGCTTGGGCCTCTCCCTCTCGAACCCGCTCGTTCCCTCCTCCTCCTCCTCGTCGTCGGAGTCGTCGAAGGAGTATTGTTGCGGAGTCGTCCTCTCTGCTTTGCTTCCGATTCGATCGTACTCGTAGTCGTGGACGAGGTCGCCCCAGTAGGTGCCCTGCTTGAGCTCCTCGCCATAGATGTAGTAGGAGAAATCTTCCTCGGTGTACTTCCCGAACGCGGGTACCAGTGCCGTGATCGCGTGTCGCAGGCCGCGACATCGGGGGCCGTCCCAGTCGTGTCGCTGGGCGCGGTAGAGCAAGGTGGTGACCGCATGGTGCACGGCAACGTCGACGGCTCCTGCGAAGCCGGATTCTGGTTCGGGTTCGTGGCCGCCGAACTGAGGCTTGATCCAGGCGAGCTCGAGGGGATGGCCACGCTCACAGGCCTCGTGGATGTACTGCTTGCATTCGGGCGAACCGATTTCATGGAAGCAGCCCGGTTTGTGCCAATCTTCGACGAATCCAGGCTTCCAGGAGTCGGAGCGTAGTGGTTGATCGGATTCCGATGGCCCGTCGATTCCTATCGACCCGTACTCCTCTTCCTTCCAAACGGCGACGTCGAAGTGGTTGTTCTCGTGATGGTACAGGTTGACCACCCCCTTGGCATTGTCGAGCGTATCGATGTTCGTTGCGTCGTAGATCCGGACCTCCAAGCCGTACTTGAGTTGCACGAGTCGAGCGACGAAGAGGGCATCTCCCCACAGCGTGTAGGTGTAGGCGCGGTGTGTATCACGCGCCCAGGGGCCATACGGGAGTTTGGAGACCTTGGCGATGCTCGTGATGTCGTGCCAGAGCCACAGGAGCCATAGCGCTGGATGGCAACCCTTCCCGTTCGCCGGGTCATGGGAGGGGCCGGCTTCGTTTATGTACAGCTCATGGAGTTCCTGCGCCGTCGGGTCACCTTGGACCTCGAGCCTCTCGAGCTCGTTCCCGTCCTCCGCTTCCGCGATCACTTCGGCCAGGGTCTCGAAGGGCATCGAGTCGTCTCCGAAGATCCTCGCGTACCCTGCTTCGGCCAAGGTCTGCCGCACCTTTCGAGCAGCCTCGACGTCGTTCGCCGAGTTGCCTCGGAAGTACGCAACACAGTGGAAGAAACAGTCGCCCTTGCCCGGTACCGTGATGATCCGATAACCCATCGCTGCAGAACGTCCCCCGCCGGGCACACATCGGCGTCACGTCGCAGACGTGCCAGCCGGGAGCGGCCCAGCAGCCGAATGCGCCCAGCCCGTGCTCGGCTCTAGGATGGGACTCTACCAGACGTTGGCACTCCCCCCTATGTCAGTCCAATGCCAAGTCGGGAACCCGCATGGGGCCGGGAGGGGCGACTGTCCGATGGGTGCTTCGGAAGCGTAGCTCTCCTTTGCTAGCAGCCTGTTGAAAAAGCCCCGGTTCGGCTCAGGAAGCGGCCGACGGCGGGCTCAGATCGCGGAAGCGGAAGATCGAGGCTCGGCGGTGCCTGCGATGGCGGCAACCGTCCGAGCGAACATGCGCTGCAGGAGCGCGCACAGCTGGAAGAGAGCGGCCAGTATTGCCGCGGAGAGGCCCGACCTCCCCTGGAGCCGCTTGGGTTTCCCGACTCCGAAGAAGCTGCGCATCAGCACACTAAGATTGAACGCGGCCATGTGGATCAGAAGCCGCTTCTGAATGTTCTCGTGGCGACGCAAGTGAATGCGTCTCATCCCTCCACTGTTGAACAGATGCTCCATCGGTCGTTCGAGCAACTCTCCTCGCTTGCGCAGTAGCCTCTTGCCCTTCGTCCGCTTCACCCGCTTCCGATTCCGGTGGACCGCATCGCGTTCGGCCTCCTTGTTCTTCCAGCGCCTGCGCCCTCGATCCGGTTCCGAGATGTAGCTTCGAATCTCGGCTTCCTCGAGGCGCATCAACATCTCGTTCGAGTGGTAGCCCTTGTCCGCGGTCACTTCTTTGAAAGTCTCGCTGACTCGCTTCGACGTCTTTTCGTCGGCCTCGCTTCGGACTCTCTGCACGTTCTCGTCGGCGTCCGCGAGCGTCTCCTCCATCGTCTTCGTGTCCCCGCGCGCGCCTCCGTTCAGCGACGACCCAAGGATCGCTCCCGTCTCCAGATCGACGGCGTGCTCGTGCTTGTGGGCCATTCGGGTGCCGCCTTTCTTCATCTTCATGATCTCGGCGTCCGGCTCGTACGGGTTCACCCAATCCTTGTTGGAGCCCTTCTTCGGCCTCTTACGGTCCAGTTTTGCAAGCTGCGCGCGCGTCGGCGTTTCGATCCCGGACTTGTTGGCCAACTCAAGCAGGAAGTCCTCGTACGACTGCCCGTCCTCGCGCCGCACCAACGAACGAAGCGCCGCGTTCGCTTCAAGGGTCGTCGCATCGACCCCGAGCGACCTCCCTTTGACGAGACCGTGCTCAGCGAGCTTGCCCAGGATCATCGTGAAGACTTCTTGGTGCGTCTCAACGTCGAGTCGACGCCGGATGTTGGAGAAGCTCGAGTGATCTGGCGTCGACTTGCCCAGCGCGATCCCCAGGAAGCTTCGCAAGCTCAGCGAGTCCGCGACGCGCCACGCGATCCCGCGCTCGCTGTCGATGCCCTCGAAGAAGCCGATCATCAAACACCGGAAGTACACGCCGGGCGGAATGCTCGGTCGCCCCTGCTTCTCCGCGTAGAACTTCCTGCACATCGCCTCGACACGCCGATCGAAGTTCGCCTCGCGCAGGATCTTCTCCAGCGCCTGGTAGAACGGGTGCCCGGCCGCGTGCCGCACCGACTCGTGCGGCACGAACAGCTCCCCTTGCTCCGACCCCTTCTCGCCCATCGCCATCTCTGAGATCCTAGCGAACCTCGCCGCGACTCGCGATCTCCTCCATTCCGAATCGGGGCTTTTTCAACAGGCTGCTAGGGATGGAATCGGCTTGATGTATCTCCCGCACGCCGCGTCGACTAGCAGCCTGTTGAGAAAGTCGGCGCGGCGGATCGGGAAGCATTTTTCGCTCCTGGGTAGGAGCCGAAACGCCGCTGTACCGGGTGTACTGCAAGTTTTGGCGACACCGCCAGGAACGAAAAGGGCTAGCGAGACGTCGTGTCGACTTTCTCAACAGGCTGCTAGGGTGCGAATGAAAGCTCCGAACGGTCCAACGAAGCACGAGCAAGCGTCAGTTTCGATGAGAAGCGTCCGTCTAGCGTTTTCGCGGCTTTACCGATTGAGCGGGCCGCCGCGGCTCATGCAAGGACTCCCGGAACGAGTCCTTGCGGATGTTCGCGAGCACGCTCAGACCGTGCAAGGAGCCGCGGAACTCGCCGACTTGACCGACGCGCCGCGGCAGTCCACCGCCGAGGATCTGACCCAGTGTGTTCTCGCTTGGGTCGAGGCCGGTAGACTGGACTGGGAGCCCTTGGTCTCGCTGCAAATCTTCGTGGCTGGAGCCGCGAGCATCGAATCGGTGCTCTTGAGCGAGCTTGCCGAACCCGTCGAGATCCGACCCGAACATGCGCTCGTCATCGAACTCGTCGGTGAAGACGATAGCCCGATTGCGGAAGTGAAGTACGAGGTCACGTTTCCCGACGGATCTCTCCGAACTGGGTTGCTCGACGCCGAAGGCCGCGCTGAGTTCAACACGATCTCGGTTCCGGGGGCATGCAAGGTTCGCTTTCCTACCCTAGACGAGGGGGCATGGGAGTACATCCACTCGAGCCCGCTCTAGCGGCGGTCGCGGCGGTGTTCCGCGCCATCTGTCGGGAACGACAGATCTCGCAGCCTCGTTCTTTTGCTGGAAGTGGACTCTCCCGCCCTCCAAACCGTCAGGAGAGCCAGAAGAGGGCCGGAGCGCTCTCGCAATCCGGCCCCCAACCTCGTCACCTCGCGGCGACAAGTGCTTCTCGAACGTGCGCGGGGGTGACCGCGTACTCGGCGAGCTGCAGGGTGTGCTCGCCCTTGCCTTCGGTGGCGCTGCGCAGGGCAGTCGCGTAGCCGAAGAGCTCGGGCAGAGGCACGAGGGCGGTCATGCGAGCGGTGCGCTCACCGACCTGGCAGTCCTGCACCCGGCCGCGCCTACGGACCAGGCCCGCTTGGCCGGCACCCACGAACGTGGTCGCGGTGTCGACCTCGACCTGCATGAGGGGCTCCCCGTCACGTTCGAGACGATCATCGGAGGTGCCAATACGGAGTCGGAGTTTCTTGTTCCCCAGCCTGTCCGTGACTCTCTTCAAGTCGTCGAGAGCCAGAGCCTGCCTAGCAAGCTGCACTTCGAGAGCATCTCGCGCCGCAATCAACCCACTGCTGCAGGAATGTCGCGGAGCGCAAGTTTCGCCGCGGCCTCCGGGCCGCACAGGGAAGCGCAGTGGGGCCGGGGCTGACGCTCGACCAAGGCAGGGACGCTTCGACCGTGAAATCGCCGGTAACGTTTTCGCGGCCACCGGAACAGTCGCTGGGCGGATTCCTGATGAAGAAGAGAAAACCTCATCCATCGTGGCTCGGTCTGGCGAGCCTGCTCGCGTTGGCGCCCTCGCGCGCCGATGCCCACCCCATCGACACCTTGCGGTCGAGCACCGAAGTGTACTTCTCCGACGGCTGGGGGCTGCACGAGGGGCGCTACGTCGTCATGGGCGACGAGACCGTGATGAAGGCGGCGGGGACGCTGAACGTGAGCCTCCCGTTCAGCTCGCTTGGTCTCGACGCTCCCGGCAGCCTTCATCTCACCGGGTCGCGGCACGGCGACGAGGTGTGGTGGGACTTCGACCAGCCGCTGAGCGTGTCGATCGACAAGTTCAACTGGACCCGTCACATCGAGGGGCGTCTCGTCGCCCGAGTCGAGGAGATGGGTGCCGACACTCGTCTGACCTGTGCGGGCGGACCGTGCCCCTACTCGCTGTTCATCGACGCGATCGATACCGGCTCTTGGGTCCGTCTACATGGGACGACGTCCCCGTTCTGGGAGTGGTCGGAACTCGCCGAGTTGGGCTTCGAGCTGTTCTCCGGGCCGCGCAGGCCCCGACTGTCCAGCCTGCAGATCAGCCGGGCGGGGGGCGTGTGCGAACGGGACGCGCAGCGTCGCATGACGGCCGAGCTGGTGCTCGACGACCCCGCGCCGCCGGGCGGCGCGGCGGTCGATCTGGTTTCCTCCGATGCGGGCGTTCGCGTGCCGAGCCGACTTCGGATTCCTGCGGGGAGGATTCGGGGGACCTTCACGCTGGAGCTTCCATCGGGCCACCCTGGGGACGCAGAGCTGACGGCGGCCGCGGGCGGCATTCAGCTGACCGAATCTCTCGCGGGCAACGAGTACGTGCTCTGCCTTCCGTTCAACCTCGCGGTCGGCGTCGACTACGACGACTACGGCGGCTTCATGGGCGGACTGGGGCTCCAACACGAACTCGAGGACCTGGAGGCCGAGCTCGACTGCCGCGGGTGCTTCGAGGACCTCATGCTGGGCGACCAGGGCTCGGCACTGGCCACCATGTATGGCGAGACCTACATCCGCGAGCCGGGCGGGTCGTTCATCAACGCGATGGACTTCTTCGGCGAAGAGGTTGGCACCGCCGTTCTCGGGCCCCGAGGGGACGTCGCGATGGAGCTGCTCGACAGCGGCGATACGGTGGTGATGCCTCGGCTCGATCTCGACGAGGAGCCGGTCTTCGTGTCGGACTTCGAGCCGCGAAGCGTCGACGCCCGGGGCGTGTTGTTTGGCGCGTGGACGGGGCAGGGGGAGGCGATGCCCGCCTACGTGGCCGCCGACCAGCTGTTCGTGCCCGACCTTGCGGTCTGGAACGGGGCGCTGGAGGGCTCGCCGCGACCCGGGCTCGGCATCGGCACCGTCGACTACGGGAACGGCCCGATGTCGTACCTCACCGACGGAAAGATGCGGTGGTTTCCAGAGGTCGCCGAGGGCGCCACCATCGTCGACGTCAACGCAGCCGGAGACCTCGTGGGCACCCGCCTGACGTCGTCGGGGCCGATCGCGTTCTTCGCCCCCTTCGACGGCGGTCAGGTCGTCGAGATCCCCGGCTTCAACGGGCTCGGAACGGTGGCCGCGGGTCTCGATGAGGCAGGGAACGTCCTGGTCAACGTGACCGGGGACCCCGAGGAACCTGCCGAAGCCGTTCTCCTGTGGTCGGTCGCCACCGGTCCCGTGCACTTCAACGACGTGTTCATCGACGCACCCCTCGTCTACGAGGTGCTGCACGTCAACGACGCGTTCGACCTGTCCGTTCGAGGGATGCTCGACGGGGAGCTGGCCACGTTCGCGCTGCGCAATCGCGGAGCGTGGGGAGGAGATTTCTGATGTCCCCTCGAATCTTCCAACGGACCCTGCTGGGTCTCATCGCTCTCGCCGCGACGGCCTGCTGGGGGGGCGGCGGCCCGAGTACCGGAATTCCATCCCGACAGGAGGGGGGGCCATGTGCCAATAGCATCTTCAACGCCAACCCCTGCAACGCCGGTCTCGTCTGCGACAGCGGGATCTGCCGGGCCTGCGGGGGCCCGGGGGAGCTGTGTTGCTCGGCGAGGACCTGTAGCGGTTCGAACGAGTGCGTCCTTCGAGACGGTGACCGGCGCTGCGGCGACTGCGGCGACGTTGGGGAGGCGTGCTGTCAGTCGGACGGCGGTGCCTACTGCTCCGATGGCGTTCGATGCAACACCGGAACCGACACCTGCGAGGCTCCGATGACCGACCCGTGCACGGGGAGCACGCCGCGCGTCTTCTGGGGGCGCTGGCCCAACGGGTGCTCCCAACCTACGTCGGCGACCGTCTCGGTCGATGATGAAGGCGTGGCCGAGCAGTGCGCCCGCGCGATCCTCGGTGCGCCCGAGGTCCGGGACGAGCGACCGACGCAGTTCGACACGTGCGAGCGGTCGCCGTTCTTCGTCTGCGAAGACCAGCAACGGTGGGCGTTCGATGAGGACGACGCGCAGTTGTGTGCGCAGGCCAGCTGCGGTGCGGACTGCGACGTCGAGGTCGACGCGTGTTCCCCATCGACTGGGTTCTGTTCCTGAGCAACGTCGTCCTTCCCTCGGCCGGCGCGGGTTTCCGCGCTCGGGTCGAGAGGCTCCCGCTGTTCTCGATTCCTACTCTCCAAGCCACTGCAGCAGTAGGCGATCGCGGCGGAGGGGTGGACCATGTCTTCGGGGGGCAGTGCCCCCGACTGGACGGCTGGTCAGAGCGACCACCGTAGGGCTTGCTGCTCACCGGAGGGGGCAACGAGGGGCACGGTCCGAAGTCGCGTGACTTCAACGCCGTCACGGACGGAGCTTCGGCTTCGTCCACGGGGCAGTGGCTGGTTTCCGGGTTTCCCTTGTTCTGACAGGTTTTTCACGGTCTCGACGCCAGCAACCGCGGCGAAACCGTTTCCAGCGAATCGAATCCTGCGAACGATTTCATCCTGCCGACGACGTCATGCGACTGCCGAACGACCTGTCCCTTGCGCGCGCTTGTGCTCGACGCGCACGCATCACGATGCTCTTTTGCTGCCCGTGTCCGCGTCGACCAAGTTCCTCACCGTCCCTTTCCTGATCTTCCTCGCGGCCGTCCCGGCATGTGACGCGCCTGAGGCTTCGCCATCCGGATCAACGACGGGGGACGACGAGACAACAGCCGCGGCGTCGACTGCCGCCTCGACCGCTACGGCGACGACGACTGGCTCGACATCCGACGCGTCAACGTCCGAACCCGCAGCCTCGTCCTCCGACACCGGGGAGACATCGGGCACGGATTCTGACGACACCTCAGATGGATGCGAGCCGAAGGCGCTGCGGTGCGACGGCGTTGTGCCCCAGATCTGTCTCGAGGGCAGCTGGATGGGCGAGAACGCGTGCCCGCAGAGCTGCCTCGATGGAGCATGCACCGAGTGCTCCGCTGGCGAGTCCCGGTGTCTCGGCGTCGTGGTCCAACACTGCGGCGAGGACGGCAGCTGGGTTGACCAGGAGACTTGTCCGGTCGTGTGCGGGGACGCAGCCTGCACCGGGGTCTGCGAGGAAGGCGTCTCCGCCTGCAGCTCGAACTCGACCGTGGTGCAATGCGAGGGCGGCGCATGGGGCGGTGCAACCGCCTGCGAGTACATCTGCGAGGACGGAGAGTGCACCGGAGAGTGCGAACCGGGCACCGCGTGGTGCACGGGGAACGCCCCGCAAGCGTGCGCACAAGACGGGACCGCCGTGCCGATGCCGCCGTGTGCAGGGGCCTGCCTCGACGGCGCCTGCGTCGAGTGCAACGCGGGCGACGCACAGTGCGACGGCCCGGTTGCCCAGGTGTGCTCGCCCAGTGGCGCCTGGGTCGATGACGAGACCTGTGAGAATGGATGCACCGACGGCGAGTGCGACGGCTGCAGCCCAGGCGCGACGCAGTGCGATGGCACCGTGGCCGAGGAGTGCTCGGCGGAGGGCACGTGGACCGTGGCCGAGGACTGCCCGTTCATCTGTCTGTCGGGCGAGTGCACAGGCGAGTGCGTGCCCGGGGCCGAGCGGTGTGAGGGCGACACGCCTCAATCGTGCAACGGGAGCGGCGAATGGGTATCGCAGCCGAGCTGCACCCTTGGGTGCAACATGGGCTCGTGCTTGTGCGAAACGAACGCTCAACTGTGCGCGGACCAAACCGATGGTCCACGAACCCTGGTCGATTCATGCGGTGCAACCCGTGCGATTCACTGCGGCTGCCTCGACTTCACATGCAACTTCTCGCTGGACCGCTACTGCACCCCCTCGACGCTCTATCCGAACATGACTCCCGTCACCGATTGCGGGTGCTACCCGAGCACGCAGGAACTCGAGACGGGCGTCGCCACGTATTCCTGTGACAACTGCGAGGTCATCCCCGGCTACGCCATCTGCTGGTGAGCCGCGAGCGTGGGCCCTTGGACCGCTTCCGCGCGACTCTTTTCTTGGGACGCGTACTTCTCTCGGCCGGACGCGCGTTTAACACTGCCGCTGCCGATTCATCGTGGCAGCGTGCGGTGACGCCCAGGCCAGGTTCCCATCCTCCGGTTCCGGCGGTCGCAGGCAGCACGGACATCGAGGCAACCAACGATTGAGGACCGCCCTAGCAAGGGCGATCCTCATGCTGATCAGCGAGTCCGGAACGTGTCGAACCTGCTCGCCAACTCCCCGGGGGGAACGCGCGTCACCCCCCAGCGGGTGATCCAGACCGCCTGGGATGTGACCCCGGGCTCGCTGCCTTCCACGATCTTGCGCGCGCTCCGGCGCCTGGCGCCGATGAACGGTCGTACCTACAGCCTGAGCGAAAACGACGAGAACGCGCTGTCCGACGCCACCCCGACCAACCCGATCGGATGTCTCGTGGCGTGGAGCCCCTCGACCCTGCACTGGATCACGCCGGTCGGGACCACCTCCTCACACGTGTTCTTCAACCACTGGGGCCGGCAGCAGTCGCTCACGCGGGACGAGTTCTCGAAGCGGTGGGGCTTCAAGAACCAAAACTGGACCGGCGCAGTGTCCACTCTGCTCGCGAACCTCTTCCCCTACACAGCGGTGGTCTGACGCTCGTCCGCAACGTCGTGGTGATCGCGCGACGTCCGGAGTCCATCACCGATCGCCGAGTGCCAGCCGTCTCGCCTCCTTCAGATCGTCCACGAGATCGCCCTTCAGCTCGTCTGCCTTGCCAGGGTCGACCGCGCGGAGGATCGCCGCGGGGTGATACGTCACCAGCACGTTCGGGGCCCATGGGCTCGGTGTCGAGACGCCGCGATCTCGCCCCACTCGAACCTCGACGCCGAGCAGGGCTCGCGCCGCGGTGGTTCCAAGGCACACGACGACGCGAGGCCGGATGCGCTCGAGCTCGGCGAGAAGCCACGGACGGCACGAGCGCACGTGGCTCGCCTTGGGCTTGCTGTGAAGCCGGCGTTTTCCAGCGGGCGCGTAGGAGAAGTGCTTGACCGCGTTGGTGATGTACACCTGGTCCGCTGTCAGCCCCGCGGCCTTCAGGGCCGATGCCAGGACCTGTCCGGCTGGCCCCACGAAGGGGCGACCGCTCTGGTCCTCGAGGTCGCCGGGTTGCTCACCGACCAAGACGATCGGCGCGTGCGATGGACCCACTCCCGGCACGACGGACATCGCGGGACCGTGCAGCTCGCATCCGCGGCAGCGCTCGAGGCGAGCTGCGAGATCTCCGAGGTCACCGGCCTCTGTGGCGAGTTGGTGCGCGGTGGGGCCTTCGACGCGGGCCTGCGGCTCCGACAGCATCGCGTCGACGCGACGGCCGGCTTCGGCGAGGAGGCTGGGAATCTCCTGCGTCTCGGGCAGCGTGTGCCAGTGCCGCTTGGGCATCTCGGCGGTCATGGCTTTGACCATCACGCGGGCCGGGTTGAAGATCGAACGGTAGTAGGTCCGCCACAAGGACTCCAACTCGTCGTGTGACGGAGCCGCCGAGCGAGGCTGTCCGGGGCCCAACGACCAACGCCGTCCATCGAAGTGCAGCGAGTCGTCCGGCGAGAGCACCGAGAAGCGCATGTCGCTGAACCGTTCTGCAAAGAAGTCACCGAGCAGCGGGAGCACGCAGTGGTCCGGCTGGATCCAGGCGACGTAGTGCTCGCCTGCATCGTCGGCGACCTTCCGAAAGCGAACGAAGGCCTTGGTCTTGTGCGCGCTGCGTCGGACCGCAGCATCCAGAGCACGTAGATCGACGACATCACCATCTCCCGCGTCCTCGAGCAGCTGCCCCTCGCCGTGCGTCAGCCGCCACAGCACCCGGTACATGATCCCCGCACGCCGCTCCTCCCGGTGGTGCGAGACCCGGCGCGCCATCTGGACGAACTGCCTGGGGACCTTGGCGAGACTCGCCTCTGGCGACGGGATTGGGAGCGTGAACGCGTCGAACAGCGAGCCGGGCACGACCCACTGCACGCGCGAGGGCTCGACCTCCTGAGCCAGGCAGGCTCGCGCCACGGCCCGCCAGCCGTCCCATCCCGGGCGCAGAGGTGCGAGCACTCCGTTCACGGCGCGGCCGCGGCTCCAAACAGCGCCAGCTGCCTGGGGGGCACCAAGATACTGCGCAGATCTTCGCGATCGAGCAGATCGATCGCCGGTCGGTGTTGGTCCGTCGTGATGATGAACGGCGCGACCTTGCGCAGCTGAACTCGCATCGCCCGCAGGGTGTCCATCGTGATTCGATGATGGCGCCGAGTGCTGAGAATCCGCCCAACGCTGCTCACCCCGAGACCGGGCACCCGCAGCAGGTCTTCCTTGGACGCGCGGTCCAGGTCGACGGGGAAGCGGCTGCGATTCGCGAGGGCCCAGGCGAGCTTGGGGTCGATCTCCAGGTCGAGCCTCGGGGCGCTGTGCGGCGTGACCTCGTCGACCGAGAATCCGTAGAAGCGCAGCAGCCAGTCGGCCTGGTAGAGCCGGTGCTCCCGGATCAGCGGCGCAGACTTGCTCGGCAGCGCGATCGAGGCGTGGGGGATCGGGCTGTAGGCCGAGTAGTAGACTCGTCGCAAGCGGTGCCGCGAGTAGAGACCGGAGGCGGTCGAGAGCACGTCCCGATCGTGGGCCGGCGTCGCTCCGACGATCATCTGCGTGCTCTGCCCCGCTGGTGCGACCCGGGACTGGGTGGGCGTGCGCCGCGACGTTGCGCGTCGCTTCTGCTGCGCTCGATCCTCGTCAATCGCCCCGCGAATGGCGGTCATGGCCCCTTCGATCTGATCGCGTCGCTTCTCGGGGGCCAGCCGCTGCAGGTCCGAGTCGGTCGGCAGCTCGATGTTCACGCTGACCCGATCTGCAAATAGTCCTGCACGCTGGACCAGCGACTCGCTGGCCCCCGCCACGGCCTTGAGGTGGATGTAGCCTCCGAACCGCTCACGCTCTCGCAGGACTCGCGCCACCTCGATCATCCGACCCAGCGTGTCGTCCGCCGAGCGACGGATCCCGCTGCTGAGGAACAGCCCTTCGATGTAGTTGCGACGGTAGAACTCCATCGTCAGCCGGACCACCTCCTCGGGCTCGAACGTGGCGCGCTCGACGTCGCTGGAGCGGCGGTTGATGCAGTAGGCGCAGTCGTAGATGCAGACGTTGGTGAGCAAGACCTTGAGCAGCGAGATGCAGCGCCCATCGGGCGTGTAGCTGTGACAGATGCCCATGCCCTGGGTGCTGCCCAGCCCCGCGCCACCACTGCGCTTCGACCCGCTGCTTGCGCACGAAGCGTCGAACTTGGCGGCGTCGGCCAGGATTCGCAGCTTGTGCCGAATGTCGCCCTTGTTCACAGGTACTGATTATCCGAACAGCGCCGCACGTGCAACTCCCCTAGCGCGAAGCGGCGCTCGGCAGGTGATGAAACCTTCGAGAACGGTGTGCGCTCGGGGCACAGGGACGAGGGCACACAGCCGGGGGAGAAAGGTGTCGGGGGTCATTTGGGCGAAGGTGGCCCCGAGGCGGTTGGGCTTCTTGAAGTGCACCCGAACTTGCCCGTCGGGGGTGCGCGCCACGGCATCGAGGGCGAAGGGCGGGCGCAGGAGATATCGGCATACCCGCTCGAGGCGCTTGCGGTCGCGGCCGTCGACGGTGACGGCGGCGTGCAGCTGCATGCCCAAGCCGCGGACGAGCATCGGCGAGGCCGGCGGAGCAGCGCAGGGTGAGGGTCCAGCAGCACGCAGCGGCAAGCCGAGCTGGACACAGGCCACGAGCGCTTCGTCGACTGGCTCGCCATCGCCATCGCCCCCGACCTCGAGGTGCTCGGCCAAGTCGGCGTGCAGGCGCTGTAGCGTCCGTAACAGGTCTTGCTCGCCGAGGTCCGCGACGGGCATGAACACCGCCGCATCGTCCGCCACCGCCGGCGCCTCGAAACAGCCATCGGTGACCAGCGCATGCAGATGCACGAACAAGCCCAGGTCACTGCGAAAGCGCTGCACCACGATGAGCAACCCGGGGTGTAGCTTGCGGCTGCTGCGCAACCCATGCTCGCGCTTGGTTTGCTGCCGAAGCGTCTGCATCGCCCGCTTGGCAAATCGCTGACACACCCGCGCGAGCAGCCGCCGGTCGTAGCCCAGCCGGACTGCTATCGGGCCCTCGAAACTCAGCACCCACTGCCGCCACGGAACCTCAGGCAGCCTGTGCTCGACCGGACATGGGCTCGTTCCGCCGGGCGCTCCGTCGGTGGAACGAGTGATGTAAGACGGGTGACGTAGCGACGTTGGGTCCGCGATGTTCGAGCAAGGACTGCCGACAGTCTCCGGTCTGATCGCGCTGGTGGCCGTTGCGGGGTGCCGCCACCTCGACCCGAATCCCCGCGGACGAGAACCGCTCACCGTCGATGCGAGTCATCCGCGCTGGCTCGCCGAAGTGCTCGACGAGCGGCATGGGGGAGCGGCGTTCGAGCGGCTGACGGATCGCTGGGCACCACACCCCACAGGTCACGACTGGCAGGGGCTCGTCTATGCCGCGGCAGCACCGCTCGAGGGTCCCTCGGGCGTGGGAGCCGTCGTTGCGCTGGATCGCAACTACTGGGTCTGCACCCGACGTGATTGGCACCCCGGCGGTATCCAATCTCCATACTTCTCCGATTCGAATCATGCGGCTGTCGTCCTGCTCGATCAGCGCGGCCACCCCACGTACGTCGGACGTTCGGGGCGAGGTGCCCCCCAGTTGGTCCTGACCGACGCGAACGGCGACGGCCAAGTGGAAGAGGTCCTGTATTTCGACAACGAGTTCTCCTACGACGGCCGTCCACCGTTCCTCACCATCTTCAGCCTCCGCGAAGGCAGCCCCCGCGCTCTCCTCTCGCTCAAGTTCAACGCCGACGCTGAGGTCGAAGTGTCGGATGGCTCCCCAGTATTCGGCGACCTAGTCCTGGAAGGAAACAGAATCGTCATCAACATGGTCTCGCCATTCGATCCGAACGCTGGTCGCCGCGGCGGCTGGGCCCTCGCGCGCTCGCCCTCGGGCTACAACGATCTCATTCTCTACGAGACCGTCGACGGCATCTCGAGGCTCGTTGCCCGGTTCCCCTACCTCCCCGAGAGGGGCTACTGGCAGTACCCCGAGATGGAGCCCCAGAACGCACTATGGTCCGTTCCGAACTTCGTCCTCAATCCCTTCGAGCGGCTTCATGAAGGTGGTGTAGAAACCGGTTGATGGATGTCCTCGAGCGGGCGAACGCGCTGATCGGAGCCGCACGCAGCGGCGAAGAAGACGACACGCTGCGGCCGCGCCAGGACGCGCTGCTCGCGGCATGGGACACGAGCGCCGAGGGTCGCCCCGCCGACATCCCCACCTTCGAGGGCCAGCGCGTCGTGTTGATCGGCCCCCCGCCCTACAGCCGCAGTTGGTACGGCCAGCGCACCTTCGGCGGCCTGCGCCCCGCGCTCTCGGTGTCCCGGACCCTCGAGGTAGCGGCGGTGCGCGCTTGGATGACCACGCTGGCCTCCGCCCCTCGGGACTGAGCGTGCAGCAAGGTGGTGATGGCGGGGAGCTTGAGCTGGCCGCGGGGGATGAAGAGGGACAGCTGCTTGGGCGCGGGCTCGGGTTCCTCGGCACAAGGCACGACGGCGGAGCGCAGGGCGTGGTGGGCCGAGAGGACGCCGTAGTACAGGACGGTATGGGCCCGGGGCGGAGGAACGAGTGCACACAGCCGAGCGAGAAAGGCGTCGGGGGTCATCTGGGCGTAGGTGGCCCCGAACCGATTGGGCTTCTTGAAGTGCACCCGGACCTGCCCGTCGGCGGTGCGCTGGACGGCATTGAGGGCGAAGGGCGGGCGCAGGAGATAGCGGCACACCCGCTCGAGACGCTTGCGGTCGCGGCCGTCGACGGTGACGGCGGCGTGCAGCTGCATGCCGAAGCCACGGACGAGCATCGGCGAGCTCTGCATTGCGATGACGCCGTTCTGCATACGCGGGAGTTCTCCGATGGCCTGCTAAGGCGAGGGGTCCTTGCTGAAGTTGGGCTCGAAGCTCCGCTCGCCGGCTTCGAGGCGGCGACGGATGTCCGCCAACCGTTCGGCGATGACCTCGTCGCTGAAGTCGGGATCCTGGCGATAGATCTTCTCGAGCTTGTCGATGAACGCGTCCCTCTGCTCGGGGGTCGCGTCGGCGATGATTCCAATCCTCAGCCCTGGCCGGGCCGGAGGCATCGACGGGATGTGCTGGGCGTGGATGTTCCGCATCGACGGCGGCATCTCGCTCTCGAGCGCGAGCTGCACGACCTCGTCGAAGCTGAAGCCCGTGCGGTCCTCGTCCAGGTTGACGCGGCGGTGCACCCGACTCCGCTCGTCGACGATCGCCAGCAGCGGCAAGATCTTCACCATGCGCCCAGCCTCGTCGTGGGGCATGAGCCACTCGGTGACCGCGCCGTCGGGGTCAAGGTAGGCGGGTAGGTCAGGCGCCCGCTCCAGAAGGATCTCGCGCGCCTTGATGAACTCGTCGGAGTGGTCGATGTTCACCGCGATGAAGTGCACCCGCGGATCGTTGGCGTAGCGCGTCCGCATCGCGTCGTACTCGGGGAGCCGATCAATGCAGGGCTCGCAATACACCGACCACAACTCGACCACGGTGACCTGCGCCGCCTCGTTTCGGAGGTCCGTCTCTCCCCCGTCGACCTCCAGCAAGGGCAGGGGCTCGGTGCTGCTCCGCAAGGCGGGCTCCACGGGGGCTCGCGTCGCCGCGGGAGCGGTCGCCGGCGGGTGGCTCGGCGCCGCGGACGTCGCGCTGAAGGCACACCCTGCGCACAGCAGGATGGCGCCCAATCCGGCGCGCAGCGAGGCGCAGGGCTGCGTACGCGAGGGCATGGCCGCAGGGTAACGCGTCGACGCGTGGACCCGGGATCGCTGCGGACTGCGTTTGACGGCGCTGGTGGTGCTCCGCTTGGGAGCAATGCACCGCTGCAACCGGTCAGCTCGGGTTATTCGCAGTACAGCTCCGACGTGCCCCATGCGTACGTCCCTTGGAGGCTCACGTCGGGGGCCAGACCACTGCTGTCGAGCAGGACGGAGCCCGAGCCCTCGTCGACCGGGTATGCGGCTACAGTCCCCGATGTTGCGGGCAGGTTCCACTGAGGCGTGAAGTCGTCGGTGGCGTTGTCGTCTCGAGCGCGCTTGCTTCTACGGTCGCCGGCGAAGATGCGAAGGAGGTCGAGTCTCAGCCTACAGAGGGGGAGGGTAGTGCGCGCCAATGTCCTGTGGGGGGGCGTCGAGCTCGCCCGTTGCCTGCGTGGTCATCTCGTCCCAGTCGCCGAAGATGTCGTTCGATCCCGCATCGATACAGGGCGAGTCGGGTGCGAGAAACAGCTCTCCGTTGGGGCCAGGCTCGAACGGGTTCTCGGCAAGCAAAACATCGGGCATGAGGCCCCCGAGAGAGAAAGGGGCGCATACGTGCGAGACCGAAGCCCACGTGTCGACGAGCGGGGGCTGCAGTTCGAAGATGGCGGTGTCTCGCAGCGTTGCGGTCGAAGCCACGATGGCTCCGCCCTCGGGCGGCGAGTTGTCGAGGAAAGAACACGAGTCGAGCGCAACACTTGGTGCCAGGAGCGCGCCGGCTTGGCCGGTCGACATGTTCTGGAAGAAGGTCGCATTTGCGGCTCCAACCCCGTCGAGCGAAAAGACCGCGCCGCCTTCGCCGGAGGTGTTGCCGTAGAACGTGCTGTCGCGGATGCCCACCGGGGAGACCATGCGTACTGCACCCCCAACTCCATCCGCGTGGTTGCCTTCGAAACTGCACGATTCGAGTGAAAACTCCGCTCCCAGCAGCGCCGTATCCCCCGTCACGTACAGTGCGCCCCCATCCTGGCCAGCGTGGTCGCCCTGGAAGGTCGAGTCGAGGACCTGGCGATTGTTGCCCTGACTCATCCTCACGGCTCCACCGTTCGAAGCTGCAGTGTTCTGAACGAACATGGACTCCTGCACCGACGATGGGAAGAGCATTGCGCCGCCTCCCAGTGCTTCGGCCGCCGGAGCTAGGACGTGATTGTCGGCGAAGTAGTTTTCGTTCCAAGCATAGAAAGGGCCCGCGGCCGCGCCTCCACCCAAGTAGGCGGTGTTGCCCACGAACGATGACCCGCGGAGCTGCGTCGCTTGCAGCATCGTCGAGGCCCCACCTCCGGAATGTCCCGCGTAGTTCTCGACGAAGGTGCTGTTCGTGATGAGGAATCCTCCGAACGAGCCACCGCCTCGCTCGGTCGCAGCGTTGAGGAAGAAGTCGGATGCAACGAGCAGAACGTATCCGTCCGGCGCGTACACGCCACCTCCACGCCACGAGCTATTGCCCTCGAGGGTCGAAGTCCACAGGTAGAAACTGCCGGATTCGACGGAGATGGCTCCGCCCCGGCCTGATTCGAGGTCCGTGGTGTTCGCAGAAAATCTGGAGTCGTAGAAGAAGACCTCTCCTCCAACCATCTGAACTCCGCCACCAGAATCGTGCGCGAAGTTGTTGCGCACGACCATGTTTCGAAACTCGATGTCGCTGTCGATCAGCAGCGCCCCTCCGCCGACCGCATCCGAAGATCCTGCGTCCGAGGCGTTGCCTGCTTCGAGGACCAGGCCGTCGATGACGACTCCCTCTACGCCGACCGCCTCAAGAACGTGGCGGCTGTCCTGTGGCGAAGCCCCCGCGTCCTCGTCGAAGTCGCCGTCGAGGATGGACTCCGCCAGAGGACTTGGGCGCTCTTCGAGCGACAGTTCGCTTCCGAGAAACCCTCCGAAGAGATCGACGCACTGTGGGAGAACCGCGACCGAGGCTCCCGGCTCGCTTGCTCGATAGACCCCCTGGGCGATCCAGACCTCGTCTCCGGGGGATGCTGCCAAAAGGGCAGCCTGAATGGAGTGCATCGCGTCGTCCCAAGACGAGCCATCTTCGACGCCGGTTGCATCTGCGTCCACATAGACGACGTCCCCGTCTCCGCAAGGGTCTGTGTTGAATTCACACGTGCTCAGACACTCGTCATCATCGAGCAGGTTCCCATCGTCGCATTCCTCGACTCCCTCGTAGACGAAACCGTCGCCGCAGGTCGCGAGTACGCAGGTCGAGAGGCACGCGCCGTCGTTCCAAAACCCACCTTCATCGCACTCTTCCACGCCCTCGTGCACGACGTAGTCTCCGCAGGTCGCGACTTCGCAGTTGTTCAAGCACGCGTCGGAGTCCGAGTCGTTTCCGTCATCGCACTCCTCGAACCCGGCCCAGACATGCCCGTCTCCGCAGTCCGCCCAGGTGCAGTCGGACAGACAGGCGTCGGTGTCCGACGTGTTTCCGTCGTCGCACTGCTCGAGGCCGAGCTGGACGACCCCGTCCCCGCAGGTTGCGAACTCACACGTGGCCAAGCAGGCATCCTGGTCGTCGAGGTTCCCGTCGTCGCATTCCTCAACGCCTTGATGCACAATGCCGTCGCCACAGCTTGCGAGCGTGCAGAGCGAAGTGCAGACGTCCTCGTCTTCCGGGTTGCCATCGTCACATTCCTCGACGCCCATCTGCACGAATCCGTCGCCGCATTCCGCGGCCACGCAGGTCGAGAGGCAGTCGTCGAGATCTGACGCGTTGCCGTCATCGCATTCTTCACCGGAGACCACGATTCCATCGCCGCACGTCGAAAGCCGGCAGTCTCGTAGGCACGGCCCGTCCGGGCCATTGTTGACGCCGTCGTCGCACCCCTCGCCAACCGAAACGACACCGTCTCCGCAGATCGGGAGGCTGCAGTCGTTCCGACATGCGTCGGTGTCCTCGTCGTTGCCATCGTCGCACTCCTCTCCGAATCCGACTCGACCATCACCGCAGATCGGGAGCTTGCAGTCGGGGCTGCAAGGCTCGCCTTCACCGTTTTCGGAACCTTGGTCGCATTCTTCGTCCGCATCGACTCGTCCGTCTCCGCATACTGAAGCAGATCCGGTGGAAGTTCCCGCGTCTCGTCCCTCTCCCGTGCTCTCGTTGAGACCCGACGTGCTGCTGTCTTCGACGTCGTCGTGATCTCCTGTCGCGAGTCCGGTCGAGTCGGGCGCTCGTTCGGCACCCGAGGACGAGCCGCCGCCTACCGGCACGGGGGCCTCGGGTGTGCAGGCACAACACACGCTCCAGATGATGGTCGGTACGGTCTTCCGTCTCATGTCGTCTTGGCGTCCTGCCGAGTACAGCCTACCTGCGAACGAAGGACGGGAATGGACGGCTGGGTCGTCGTGTGAAGTCGGAGAGCCGCGGGAGACGCGCCTGGCGCGTTTAATTAAGCGAAATGAAGTGTCAAAAAGCCTGGATTGAGGAGTAAGGCGGGCGGCTGGAGAGGGCGGCTGGTGCGCGGGTGTGGGGCGGGGAGCTGCAGCCGGGGGTCGAGCGAAGGTGGGCCAGGGAGAGCCGAGGCATTTCCGGGGAAAACGGGCCGCCACACAGGACGGCGGCCGCACGGAGTCCAACTCGCAGGCACGCCGAGACGAGCGCGGTGCGACGCGCTCGTGAGGGGAACTCAGGGGGCTGTGGGCGGAGGCGAGAACAGCAGCAGGAGTTGTCCGACAGGAGCGGCTCGCGGGGGCGGCCGAGCACCGCGGAGCTCGGCGGCAATCTCCTGCGGTGTGGTGACGGCCCGAGTGACACGCATGGGTGCGCAGCAGCGGGAGCAAACGGAGATGTCGACGCGAAAGACGCGGGCGAGGAGCTTCATCCACGATAGCCGAGAAGGGGCGGCATCACGGAGCTGAGCGTCGAGCAAGGTGGTGATGGCGGACAGCTCGAGCTGGCCGCGGGGGATGAAGAGGGAGAGCTGCTTGGGCTCGGGCTCGGGTTCCTCGGCACAAGGCACGACGGCACAGCGCAGCTTGTGGTGGGCTGAGAGCACGCCGTAGTACAGGACGGTGTGGGCCCGGGGCGGAGGAACGAGTGCACACAGCCGAGTGAGAAAGGCGTCGGGGTTCATCTGGCGTAGGTGGCCCCGAACCGATTGGGCTTCTTGAAGTGCACCCGAACTTGCCCGTCGGGGGTGCGCTGGACGGCGTCGAGGGCGAAGGGCGGGCGCAGGAGATATCGGCAGACCCGCTCGAGACGCTTGCGGTCGCGGCCGTCGACGGTGACGGCCGCGTGCAGCTCCATGCCGAAGCCGCGAACGAGCATCGGCGAGGCGGGCGGAGCAGCGCAGGGCTGACGGCGGGCCATGCTCTGGCAGGTGATGGGCGGCGTCGCGAGGCGTAATTCCACCTCGAGATCCGGGCTTGGTCGATCCGTCGGCTTCGGTCGTGCGCACCCCACCCACGGAGTGTGTTTGCCGGCGCGAGACTGACCCCAGCGATCGGGTATGCGCAGCGGTCGCGAGCGGGCGAACCGTGAACCAAGCGACGAACGCGCCCGGACCCACCCACACGGGACGCATGGAGCGGGTTCGGGCCCGTGTAGGCCACGGCTACCGAGCACCCGAATCGTGGGCCTACGGGGCCGTGGGTGGACGCGTGCGAGGGATTCGGGGCGGTGGAGCGATCAGGACGGCGTGATGGTCGAGAGGGGACGCGGGGGCGCTCACGAAAATGCAAGGCACTTCAGGTGGACATTTCGGTGACCGAGCAGCTTGGCGCGGACTGGATCCTGATGGCGTGTAGCGATCTGCAGTGAGCGAGGAGGAGCGGCCCCGGGAATTGCAGCGGGGTCCCGTGCACGGTCGACCACCGGCTGAGAAAAAAAGACGCCCCGAGCCGAAGTTCGGGGCGTTCACGTTGCGTTGCGTTGCGAGGCGACAAGTTGCGTCGCGGGGCGTTGCGAAGCGTCGCGCGGCGTGGCAACCACCACCATGCGTCGCCCCGCGGGCTTGGCAAGCCCGTCGCCTCCACGGCGTGCGGGGACGCTCGGTTCTTGAGGACTGGCGTCAGGGTACTTGGCCCAGCAGCGGGGACGTACACCCACGCGGGGCCCCCTCGATTGTAGATCCGGGCCCCACCCTTCACATACACAGTAAGCCCACCGCCGAGACGGGGGCAAAGGACATCGACGCACTAATAGGGCACCGCGATCGCTTGGGTGTCGTTCAGGTTCTCTCGGGGCACCGGTCCGAGCCCCACGACGAAGTGGTCGTCCTGCGCGGATACGACTCGCGGGTTCGGGAGCTCCGACGGCGTGTTGAACCCCTCGGGCCCAGCGAGCCGGGAGTCATCGGCCCAGAGATTCGCCTGCTGGACGAACACCACCTTCACGGGACCCTTGGCCGTCTCGTAGCTCTTCAGGAACCGCAGGTGCTTCGATCTGTTCTCGTCCATGATGTGCATCTCCACCCGGGCGGCGTCCATGTACTTGGTCCCGTGGCTGTCTCGGTACGGGTACTTCAGGCGGTCGCCGTCTTGGTAGGCGACGATCCGGACGCTCGGTTCCACCTGAAACACCACCACGGCCTTTCCGTCGACCATCAGCGGGAAGCTCTCGCCGATCGGCACGGGTTTGAGGCGGGCATCGCAGTGGCCGAGTACCTGCTCGCGGTACTTGTCTGCGTCGGGCACATCGTGGATGCCCTCGGCGTACGTGACCCCGGCTACCTCAGTCTCACCCACCCCGACGATAAGGGTCCCGCCGACGGTGTTGGCGAGTGATGCCAGCTGGATCGCCGCCTTCTCCACCGAGATCTTCTGCTCCTTCAACTCCCAACGGCGCCCCTCCTGGCTGCGTGCGGGCAGCGGACCCTCGGCGACCACGTTGGTCTTGAAGGCCGCCTCGGTGGAGAGGTCGGGCAGCATGGCCGTGAGTGTCGCGGCAGAAGCTGGCAATTGCCTCCAAGAAGCAAAACGCTGCTCCGCGGTCCCGGCGTTTCGGTGCGAGGGATCCGGCGCCATCCAACGCGAAGTCGGCCACGCCATCGACCACTCGTGGTGACGGTCAACATGGGGCGTCTAGTCCGGTTCGGCATCCCCGGCTGCAGGTAGCGCTTCTGGTTCCCACCCGAGTTCTGGATAGCCGAGCTGGGCTGACGTGAGAACGTTTGCCTGCTGATCCACGATGAAAACCATCGCTGTCCCGTTGGTCGTCGGGACCGTCACGGTCCAGTGACCCGTCATCACGTCGGCTTCCATTCCGATGTCGATGTGTTGAATCGTCGAGACGACCCGCGGCAAGTCGATCGTCCCCGGCTCTACACCAGCATCGATCGCGGCTTGAACGCACACCCCCTCAACGAACGACGCGGTGTAGCTCTGTGCTTCAAGTCGCGTCGCCGCACGCCGGACGGCGCGAATCCATTTTGCCAAGACAGCGGCGCCATCATCGATGACCTTCAGCCCCTTGAAGAAACCCACCACCCCGCCGAAGGTGGCGGCAACGGCGAGAAGCAACGTAGTGATCCCGTACCCACGCCCGATTGCGAATTCCTGTGTCGCTTCAAGCTTGGCAGGGAGCCCCTCCCGTCGAAGCTCCTCATCGACGACGGCCTCGGCCTCCTCGGGCGAGAACCTGTCTCCCGAAACTGTGAATCCGAAGTGGGCATCCCGAAGCAGAGTCTGAACTAGCCGAGGAGACTCACAGGGGTCCACCATGTCCGCCAGTTCCAGGGTGCCGGCGTCCAACGCGTGGAGAGCGGACTCAACGACGAGTTCCAGGACTTGTTCCAGCTCGATGTCGTACTTCGAGGCGACATGTGCCAGTCCTTCCTGTAGATCCGGTGGGAGTTCGGAGGCATTCACCGCCGGCAGTGTGCGGGATCTTGGAACGGGTGTCGTCCCGGTACAGTGGCGCCCCCTTCCTGCTATCCGGCCGGCCCTGCTATCGAGGGTTACACGAGCGTCCCATTCGGAGATGTTGGGGCACAACAGTGCCATCGCGGCAGCGACTGCACCCCGTCCACGCTACCCTTTCGCAGGGACGGAGTTCGAAGCGAAGAAAGTGATCTGGTCGTTGGCGGAGACCGAGTTCAGCATGCGGCAGACCACCGCTGGGGCTGGCGATCAGCCCGCATGGACTCCGCGGGCGTGCGAGGCAGACGCACGGGATGAGGGCCGCCCCGGGGAGGCTGCGTGAATTGGCGAGGCGATCAGCGTTCTCGGTGACGCGGTTGCAGAACGCGAGTACCGCTGGTTCCAGCAGTTGGCCGTTGGCCGGGCACTAGAGAGCGCGCCCTGCCTATTCCGCTGGGTCGCCACTATGACAAGCGCGTCACGAAGTTGGCCGGATCGTTGAGGGTGAGCCCCCCGGCGGTCGCCTTCTCCAGACGGTTCTTCTCTCGCGCGGCGCGCTCTCCAAGTCGGCCTGACGTCCCGCTCGGTACGTCGGCGAGGTCATCCAGCTTGGTGTGCAAGATGAATCCGGGGTGGCGTGGCAGCGCATGCTTCAGCATCTCGACTAAGGTCTCGTCGTCAAGGTCCTGCGGTGCCGCTTCCCTGCCCGCCAACAGCCAGTGGCGGGCGTTCCTCGAACAGCCTAGGGAAGCGGTCCACCACGTTGTAGCGGCTGTTTCGGGTGTCGACGTCGCACCCGATGTGCCGAAGCTCGGTCGCCAAGGCTGCGAGCGAGGTGTGGTCGGACATGCGGATGCACTGCACCCCATCGATGTCGGACACACGGTTCACCATCCCAGCCTCGACAATCACGGTCTTCTTGCTGTGCTCGCCGATGGCCCACCCGGTCTCCAGCAGGACGTTCGGCCTCGGCTGGTACCGCTCGTCAGGCTTACCTCCGAGGTGAGGCGAGCGCCTCGCGATCTCGTCCGGGGTGAACAGGACCACGATCGCTTCGCCACCCTCGATCGCCGCACGCACCACGTCAGCGTTCGTCTTGAGGCCCGGGCGGGCCATGCTCTTCGCGTGGTCCCAGCTCACCGGGGTGAGCCCGATGCCGGAAAGGAAGCTGAACAAGTCGTCGACGGCAGCTTGGTCGTGGCCATGCACGACAAAGACGTTACGGCGGGGGGGCGGCTGGGCGGGTACGGTCATCGATTCGACTTCGGTGGGGCTCGGCATTTCGGTGGGGTCCTCGGCCGTGCCGGCGTCAGCCGGGCGCGAGGGGGGACTGGGTCGGCTGGCTGATTCTATGGGTTTCGAGTCGTGACTTGCCTCCGCGTCCTCCGCGTCGACCACCTCGGCGGCTTGCGCCTGGATAAGGGGCGCGGTGGGGGAAGGTCGCTGCGGTCACCTTCGCGGATGTACCCCAGGAAGTCTGGCAAGGTGCGCAGCTCTGACAGCTGCTCCATGTCCGCTGGGACAGGCACAACCCACTTCGGCGTGGCTGGGGCGAGCCTAGTGATCGCGAGGTACTGCCTCGCGAGCGCCACGTCTTCGACGCAGGTCGCCTCGCACAGGCGCCGGATGTCGAACTCCATGACGTTCGCGTTGTGCCCGTACTCCTCCGCGTAGAAGCCGAGGGTGCCCTCCATGAACTCTGCAAACTGCGGACGCATCTTGCTTTGGAGCATCCCGGGCAGGCGCAACTCGTAGTAGTCGCGGCCGCGACCATCGCGCTTGGCGTCGACGTACCGCTTGGCCAGCCTCCGGAAAACCGCGTCGGTCTGCTCGACGCTGAGCCCGAGTTGTTGCCGCAGAAGCCGGCCGGTCATTCGGGCGTCGGTCCCGAGACGCTCCGCCATCAGGTCGAGGATGCTCTGGGCGGTCGCGTCGATCTGCCAGTACGACGGGCGTAAGGCTGCCTGGACACGCCGGGTCACCTCGCTCGGCGGCGCGTTGTCGACGCTCGGACCGCCGCCCCCGCCGGCGGTGTGGTCCTCGAACATGATCCTGGTCTCCGCACCGTTGGTCGCGTCGAAACGCCACAGCGTGGCCAGGGAGAGCGGAGCCATTTCCGGGGAAAACCGGCCGCCACACAGGGGACGGCGGCCGCAGGGAGTCCAACTCGCAGGCACGCCGAGACGAGCGCGGTGCGACGACACGTGAGGGAAAATCAGGGGGCTGTGGGCGGAGGCGAGAACAGCAGCAGGAGTTGTCCGACAGGAGAGGCACGAGGCGGCGGCCGAGCACCGCGGAGCTCGGCGGCAATCTCCTGCGGTGTGGTGACGGCCCGACTGACGCGCATGTGCCCGCAGCAGCGGGAGCAGACGGAGATGTCGACGCGAAAGACGCGGGCGAGGAGCGTCATCCACGGCAGCCGAGAAGGGGCAGCATCGCGGAGCTGAGCGTGGAGCAAGGTCGTGATGGCGGGGAGCTCGAGCTGGCCGCGAGGGATGAAGAGGGAGAGCTGCTTGGGCTCGGGCTCGGGCTCCGGTTCGTCGGCACAAGGCACGACGGCAGAGCGCAGGGCGTGGTGGGCCGAGAGGACGCCGTAGTACAGGACGGTATGGGCCCGGGGCGGAGGAACGAGTGCACACAGCCGAGTGAGAAAGGCGTCGGGGGTCATCTGGGCGTAGGTGGCCCCGAACCGATTGGGCTTCTTGAAGTGCACCCGAACTTGCCCTTCGGGGGTGCGCTGGACGGCGTCGAGGGCGAAGGGCGGGCGCAGGAGATATCGGCAGACCCGCTCGAGACGCTTGCGGTCGCGGCCGTCGACGGTGACGGCCGCGTGCAGCTCCATGCCGAAGCCGCGAACGAGCATCGGCGAGGCGGGCGGAGCAGCGCAGAGCGCGCAGGCAAGCCGGAGGAGGGCTTCTATGTGGGCACCGGGTACGACTACAAGATCGCCGAGAGCTCATTCAGCGTGGACGTGGACGGTGACGGTTGGGCGCTGCTCGATCGCGTGCGCATCTCTCCCGAGGCGCTGCGGGATGAGGCGCTAACCCACTGGGATGCGCTCAAGACCAAGGTGGTCACCGCCCTGGAGCCCGGCGAGGTTTTCGAGTGCGTCTACGGCGAGTACGAGGGTGATGGTATTCCGCCTGTGTGCATCAAGCGGGTACCGCTGTCGGCCGAGGCCGTGAAGAATGAGGTCGCGAAGATCGAAGGCAAGGTTGACGCGATTCACGCGGCGTTTGAGACCGATGCGCAGGGGTTGCATGCCGCGCTGTTGGCCGTGGCACCGACGGACTGCGTTTAGCGGTGAAGCTGCAGCTCGAGTCGCTGGCCAAATCGCTGGCGAAATCGGAAATGATTTCCGATTTGGCTGGTCCGCCCGAGATCAGGTCGGAGACCGCGACCTTGTAGGTCCCGCGCGCCACCGTTAGGGTGCTTGGCGAGATGCTTCGCGTTCACCAGCCCACGGGGCGCTGCGGACTGTGGATCCAGCTCATCTGGGAGTGGGACAACTACGCGGCCGCGACCACGCTCGAGCGCATCTTGCCGCACGGCATGCTCGAGGTCTCGTGGAACATGAGCCACGGCCACCGACTCTGTGGTGCGCAGGACCAACCCTCACAGCGCCCCACCTCGGGCGCGACCGTGATCGGACCACGCGACGGGCCGTACTGGGTGGACACCCCACCTGGGTCTCGACTCTTTGGGGTGGTGTTTCAGCCGGGCGCCGGGGCGCGCGTGCTGCAAACGAGCGCCATGGAGCTTCACGGAGGTTTTTTCGCGATGTCCGACTTTGCCGTCGGGCACCAACTGGAAAGCCAGGTCTCTGCCGCCTCCACATTTGCGGCTCGATGTGCCGCCGTTTGCGACGCGCTCGTTCCGGACGACTGCACCGCACCCGCCACGAGCGAGACCCGCCTGCTGACGAGCGCGTGGAGCACAGCGGAGGGAAGAACACGCTCGGTCCAGAGCCTGCGAGACACGTTGGGGCTCAGCGCACCGACCCTCGTTGCCCGGCTCAAGGACCAACTCGGGCTCCGCCCCGCCCAGCTGCGCCAGCTCCTGATGTTCAGACACGCGGTCGAGACGCTCGCGAATCATGCATCGCACCCGCTGGCGCAGACCGCCCTGGAGCTGGGCTATTGCGACCAGGCGCACTTGTGTCGCGCGTTCTCCCGACACGCCGGACTCTCGCCCCGTCAGTTCGCACCCACCTGTGCCGAGCACCCGTTCAACCTTGCCGAGCACGCATCCCCGTGACGTCGACACGCCTGCGTTCGATCCCGTTGCATTCGATCCAATCGCTGGCATCGCGGTCTCCGTACGCTCATCGTCTCTTCTGGAGATGACTCGTGCCCACGGACCACGCCACGCTCACCTATCACGTCGCCTCAACCCTGGATGGCTTCATCGCGCATGACGATGGGTCGTGGGACGGGTTCGCCGAGGGCGGCTCTCACGTCGACGAATTCCTTGCGGCGACCCAAACCTACGCAGCTGTGCTGATGGGGCGAAAGACCTATGAGAGTGGGCTTGCGATGGGACTTCCGCTCGGGGCACCCGCCTACCCCGGCCGACCCAACTACGTCTTCTCCCAGACGATGCGGGTGCCGCCCGAGTCCGCACACCCCGAACTCACCGTCATCGCGGACAATGTGCCCGCGACCGTCTCTCGGCTGAAGCAAGAGCGACGTGGCGAGATGTGGCTGTGCGGAGGAGGGAGCCTGGCGTCGGCGTTGTTCGGGGCGAACCTCATCGACACCCTCATCCTCAAGATCAATCCGGTGCTGTTCGGATCCGGCCGGGCCCTCGTCGATGGACTCCCCGGGCTCCGAGCGTTCAAGTTGTTGAGCACTCGCGTTCATGAAGACACAGGGGTAATCGTGGCGCGGTACCGGCTGGTGGAGGCTGGCGGTTAGACCGGCCGAGGTCGATCAAACCCAAGAACGATGGTCCCGTCGGCCGCGAAACCGATCGAATCTCGCGGATCTACGCGGCGGACGAGATTATGAGAAGTGCTCTAGTCGCCACCAGTGCTGGTTGCGGCGCCGCCCGTGCCGGTGCCCGCATTCCATTCCTCGCAGATGCAGTCGCATTGCCCGTCGCACGTCTCCCATCCATCTTCGAAGTACGGCACCTGGTCGCAAGCATTCGTCACAGAGGTCGCCATGTACTCGAACTGTCCGCCAGCCACCTCCCGAACGACGAGGGTGCTGGGAACCTCGGGCCCGTTGCCGTCGCAGATATTGGTCACGCATCCCAGCGAAGCCTGACCAGAGAAGAGCACGCAACGCTCGGCGCGATTCGAAGTCGCGTCTTCGCAGCTGCTCCCCTGGTATGTGACCACCCACGCGCAGCCTGAAACCGGCGACACCTCCGGAAATCCTTCAACGCTGTAGTACTCCGAGCAGCTTTGCCTATCGGTGAATACGACGCAGGGATCGGTGTCGAGAACACCCGTGGTCGAGCCAGTCCCGGTCGTTGATGTGCCGGTCGTGCCGTGCGTGCCGCTCGCGGAACCCCGGGTGGTGCCGGTCGTGTTCGCAGCGCTGGAGGAGACTCCCGCCGCAGAGGTCGATCCCGTGGTCGTGTCAGCGGACGCGCTACCTGTCGAGCCGCACCCGATGGTTGTGATTGCGACCACGGATAAACCCATCCACATCATGAACTCGTGCATGTAACTCCCAAGCGTTTAAGCGAAATGAAGTGTGAAAAAGGCCGGGATGGAGGAGTAAGACGGGCGGCTGGAGAGGGCGGCGTTTAAGCGAAATGAAGTGTGAAAAAGCCTGGATGGAGGAGTAAGGCGGGCGGCTGGAGAGGGGGGCTGGTGCGCGGGGGTGGGCCGTGGAGCTGCAGCCGGGGGTCGAGCGAAGCTGGGCCAGGGAAAGCGGAGCCATTTCCGGGGAAAACGGGCCGTCACAGGGTACGGCGGCCGCACGGAGTCGAACTCGCAGGCACGCCGAGACGAGCGCGGTGCGACGCACACGTGAGGGAAAATCAGGGGGCTGTGGGCGGACGCGAGAACAGCAGCAGGAGTTGTCCGACAGGAGAGGCTCGCGGGGGCGGCCGAGCGCCGCGGAGCTCGGCGGCAATCTCCTGCGGTGTGGTGACGGCCCGAGTGACGCGCATGTGCCCGCAGCAGCGGGAGCAAACGGAGATGTCGACGCGAAAGACGCGGGCGAGGAGCGTCATCCACGGCAGCCGAGAAGGGGCAGCATCGCGGAGCTGAGCGTGGAGCAAGGTTGTGATGGCGGGGAGCTCGAGCTGGCCGCGGGGGAGGCGGCTGAGCTGGAACACGGGACCCGTCTGACCCAGGGGCGGGTCGATTGGATTCAGGCCGCGGAGACGAGGCCAACCCAGCACCCCGTCACTCGCTCGGAGTACGGCGGGGGCATGAGATGGCGGCGGGCGCGGAGGAGAGCGCGGGGGAGCAGCCGCGGGGCATAGAGCGAAGCTGTGCCAGTGAGAGCCGAGCCATTTCAGGAAAAACGCGCTGCGTGAAGGGATGGCGGGCGCACGGAGTGCAACTCGTGTTGGCGGGCACTGAAAAACGTCGAAAAATCGACAGATGGACCGGCGGCATCAGTCCTTGCTCGGCTCGGTTTTCGTGCGGCGTGAGCGGGTCTTCTTCTTCGCTTCACGGCGGCGGTAACTGTCGCCCTCGATAACGATGACGTCGGAGTGATGGACGATGCGGTCGATGAGCGCGGTGGTGCACGCGGAGCTCGGGAAGATCGTCGGCCAGTCCTTGAACGCGAGATTCGTCGTCAGCACGAGGCTCTTGCGTTCGTAGCGACGGCTGACGACCTGGAACAGGAGGTCCGCATTTCGGGCGTCGTACGAGAGGTAGCCGAGTTCGTCGAGTACGAGCAGCTTGAGCGAGCTCCAGTATCGGAGCCGCCGATCGAGAGCGCGCGCGGACTCCTGGGCACCGAGGTCGAGCAAGAGGTCCGATGCGGTGACGAACCGTGCGGTGTGCCCGGCGACGACGGCGGCGTAGGTGATGTTCTTCGCGAGCATCGTCTTGCCGAGGCCCTGTGCCGCGACGAGCACGACGTTGCCGGCGGACTCGACGAACTCGAGGCTCAGTACGTCGTCCACGAGCTTACGATCGATCTTCCTCGGCCAAGCCCAGTCGAAGTCCGCGATCGGCTTGAAACGCCCGACCTTGGAACGCGCAAGACGACGTTCGAGGCTGCGCTGTCGCCTATCGGAGATCTCGTGCTCGGCGATGTACTCGAGCGTTGCAACGATGCTCCACCGCTTGCGCGTCGCGAGGGCGACGAGGTCGTCGAGATTGGACGCAACCCACCGAAGGTCGAGTTCCACGAGTGATGCGAGAAGTTCGCGGGGGTTGTCATCGGTCGTCATCGCTGTCGTCCTTGTCGAGGTTGTCGTAGGTGTTGAGGTCGTGCGGCACGACGTGGACGTCCCGGACACGCGCGTCATCAGGAAGCACGACATCCACAGGTGGACGTTGTCCGCGACGACGTGCCCACTGGTCGAGCACGTACGCGACCGAGGTCGCCGAAGCCGTCCCGCGGTCGAGTGCATCGGTCATGGCAGCGTCGAGTTCTTCGGCTCCGTAGCGGTCCAGCAGCGCTGAGAGCCGCCGCGTCTCGGACGAGAGCACCGCGTCTCGACGGGCGAGTTCTTCGATGAATCGGTCGGCGGTGGGACACACGATTCGGAGGCGATCGCGAGTCGTCAGCTCGTGCGCGTGTCGTTTCACGCGAGCGAGTTCGGCGATGTGCTGGGGGTCCTCCAGGACCTGTCCGCGGTCGTAGCTTCGGTCGTGTCGGGCAACTTCGGCGCCCTGGGGGGTCGTCAGTCGGACCGTCGTCGGCGACGCGATCAGAACGAGAGGCTTGCGCACGAGGCTGTGCGGGATCGAATAGTCGTTGAGGTCGAAGCGGACATACGGCGTCTTCCCTGAGCGCGCAGGCTGGACGAGGTCGGTCGACATGGGGTGCTGAGGTAGCGGCAACAGACGTGGCCGTTCGTCCTCAAGCGCTTCGACAACGAGGCGTCGATCGGGCGCGCCAGGTACCGGCCGTCGTCCGGACACGTCGGCGAGCCAACGCTCAAGCTGTTCATTGAGGTCATCGATGTCCTTCCACGAGCGCGCTGCGAAGAACGAATGGCGCAGATACTGAATCGAACGCTCCACCTTGCCCTTCTCGTTGCCGCGGTAGGGCGCGCATGGTTTGGGAGCGAAGTGGTAGTGCCCCGCCAGTTCGAGGAGCTGCGGATGGTATCGAATGTGGTCACCGTCGCGGTCGAGCACGACGGACTTGAGGTTGTCGTAGAGAAGTTCGCGGGCGACTCCGCCGAAGTGCTCAAAGGCATCGACGTGCCCACGCAGAAAACTCGCGAGCCGTTGGTCCCAGAAAAAGCGGGCGTACATCGCACGCGACCAACCCAGCACGATCACAAAACACGACAACGAACGGCGGGCATGGCCGACCTCGTGCTTGCCGAAGCTACCCCAGTCGACCTGGGCTTGTTCCCCAGGAAGTGTCGTCAGGCGCAGGTACGCCTCAGTTTGAGCCTTCGGGCGAACGCCCATCACGTAGCGTCGAAGCTGCGAGTACGAACCTCGATAGCCGCGGCCGCGGATCATCTCAAGCAACCGAGTCGCGCGCAGCTTCGGGTACTCGACGAGTTGCTGCTCGACGAACGCTTTGTACGGGTCGAGGATGGTCGACCGCACGCGCCTGGGCGGCGGAGGGCGTCCCTCGAGGTTCAATGCCCGAAGCACCGTGTCCCGGTGGACATCGAGCTGCTCGGCGATAGTGCCGACTCTCCAGTGCTCCGCGTAGAAGAGCCGGCGGATCTTCGCTCGCATCTCGGCGGAGATCATCGGGCTGCCTCGAACGAATCATGTCGACGGCGGCGGCCGGGCACGGCGTCGCGATGAAACAGGGGCCTCCGCTCGATAGCGACGACGAGAACGCGCGAGAGTCTCGTGCCGGACATGCCTGCCGATGCGTCCGCAAGAAGCACAGCGTGGTTCTTCTCGCGGTCCCCGAGGACGATTGTCGCGCTCGACGTCGGCAGTGGTCTCGAGCGGGCCGATGGCTGAGAGAGGTTTGGCTTCAGGCGCGCCCGCTCGCCCTGCGTTACCAGTGCTTTCGTGCGCGACCGCTTCGGGCACACCGCGATCCTCAACGTTGTCGACATGGTCCTCCTCACCGCGCAGCTGCGGCAGAACGACATCTGTCAGTCGGGGCAAGTTTTTAGGACCATGATCCACCACGCCAGCGCGGCGGCGCCGATAGTCGCGTTGGCGATCGCGATGATCTGCGCGGCCTTCAGCACTCTGGCGGTGGCGTCGGCGAGCGGCCTTCAGCGACTCGCGCCGGTTTGAGGCGCTGCAGGCCCCCGAGCAGTAGCGATTCCCGCGATCGCAAGGGCGGCAGAGCAAGAACATCTTGCCGCACGCGCTGTTCATGCACCTCACCAATCGTAGCGACTCGTCCAAGTGTTCTCGGCTTTCGCCAAAAATTGGACTCGACCATCACGGCGTGAGACGCCATCACCACTCGTGCCGCGAAACTCGAGTTGGTCCGTGTGCTTTTGGGTGCCGGGCCGTTCTTTTTGGTTGCCGTTCTGGTTAGCCGATCGCAGCGGTTGTCGCGAGATTTGCGCGCACTCGCGCTCGGTCCATCCGTTCAGAAAACCGCGCTTCTAGGCGACCATCAACAACTCGCAGGCACGCCGAGACGAGCGCGGTGCGAAAGCGACGCGCTGGTAGAGGGGAGGCTCAGGGGGCTGCGGGCGGAGGCGAGAACAGCACGGTCCATGGAGATGGACCGGTTAGGAGTGCTACGAGAACCGCCGCGCTATGGCTCGGTGTCCTTCGCTCCTCGCGACTCTCTTGATGGTCTTCGTCATCCCCGACGTCGGGTGTGATGAAACAGCACCGGCCGAGCCGACGGGGACCCCCCCGAAGACGGCATGGGTCGTCCTCTTGCTTCCGGACTCCGTTCCCGAGGGGTCGCGCATCTTTCGTGGCGATGAACAGGTCGCGACGGTTTCCGAGGCGGAACAGTCGCGTCTCTTCAAGCTACGAGACCCCCTGAAGCCCGGGCGGAAGATCGAGCGGAAAGATCGCTTCGCGGAGTTCGAACTCGGCCAAGCGGAGCGCATCCATGGTGTCGAATGGACCCTTCGTCAGCCTACGCCCTGCGGCGATCATGTCGTCGCGCTCGAGGCAGACGGTCCATCGTCCAAGGAGCAAGAACAGGAGGCTCGCGATGCGGTGAAGCCCGTCGAGGACCCTCGGAGGGTGGCCAACAATCGGGCGATCTTCATCGAGCTTTCCTTCGATACCAACGCGCAGACACTTGCCCACTGGGATACCGCCCCCTGGCCCCGAGCCCAAGCCGCACTCGAGGCCCTTCCATTTGGCGCGCGGCAACGTCGGCTTGGAGAGTTGCGCGGTCAATTTCATGCCGAGATAGCGATGCTCTATCTCGAACCGAGCGAACGAGTCTGGCAGACACTCCTGCACCTCCTACTCGAACCAACGTTACCAAGCTGGCAGCAGCAGTCCTGGGTCGACGTAGTGGCAAACACGGCGGCTCGAACGAAAACGCACCGAAGTGCATCGGCCGAGATTCGACGAATGAAAGCGCAAGTCGAGGGGGCACGATACAACCGACTCCAACCTCTGGAAGATCGGCTGGACTCGAAGGCATAGAGACCCCAGAAGCCGGGAGTGTCCAACCCGGGAGTGCATCAGGTCATGCAAGTCAGGGGCGACGCGGCGAATCAGCATCCCAAGCCCAACGAGAAGGTCGTACCCGTGAGTCGCCAGCGCTGCATCTCGCCCGAGGGGAGGACGCGCAGACGCGGCACGCCGTGAGGTCAGGTGTGGCTTGGGCCAAGTCGACGTCCGCGGGCAGGGGGCGCACACCCGCAGCGTCCGGCCGCCGCGCTTCACCGGGCGTTGCTGGCGTTCGGCGGATGGAACGTTGATGAATGGTTCGTCGCTTGCATTCATCAGCCGCTACCCGGGCCCTGGATACGTGCCCTCGTAGGGAAAGTTGGTCGGTGGCGAAACATCTTGGACGCTGCCATCACCCGGATCAACGAGTCGCACCCAGGGCGGAGGTTCCGCCCACCTGTGCCCCAGAACAACGAGATCTCGGACCTCCAGCGTGCTGCCGCCGTCGAACACGAGGAAGCGGGGCGACGTTGCGGCGGGCAGCAGGTCTTCGTCGTTGAGTTGTACCGCGTGAACTCGAGACATCCCTTCGTCTCGCGTGCGCAGCAGCGTCGTGTCAGCTGACTCGGCGACCACGTATTGGAGCTCGAGATGCCCCCCGCGGTTGTCCATCCAAGCACCCTCGGAGTTGGGTCCACTGCCCAAGGGTCCGAGAGCCTCGTCGCTCGTCGCTTCGGGCAGGCTGAATTGCACTGCGCGGCCAAAAACCGAGCCTCCTTCAACGTCAATGGGTCCTCGGAAGTGCACGTTGTCGAGCCATGCCGTTCCACCTGGCGCAACCCGTAGGCCTCCCCCGAGGGTCGAATCGGAGATGAGCACTTCAGCCCCTGTCCCGATCTCCACGGATACATCTCCCCGCGTATGTATCCATTGGAGGTGCACGGGGCTCGACGTCGCGTCGGATGATCCCGAGACCTTCAGTACCGCGTCTCCATGGAGTGAAACGCCGACACTCACCACGGTTCGGACCGAAGGGGGAATGGAGAGGGTTCCCGCAAGCTCGATCACGTGCTGCTCTGGGTTGTCTGCAGTAGGTTCGGCTGGACGAGTCGGTGTCCACAAGACCACGCTCGTCGCGGCGTCGAGCCTACGCTGATGCTCAACCGGAGCCTGGACGTCTCCGGCGCGCAGCAGTGTCCAGGTCTCGTGAGACTCAACGTCTACGCATGGGGGAGTGAACGCAAGCGGAACGAGTTCAGCGCTGAGCTCCGGGGCGATGGCATTCTCCCATCCGGTCGGAGCTGGCTGATCTCTCCAACCGAGCCAGAAGAAGCGCTCAGCCGGAACCGACCCGGGGTACGGAGGGATGGCGGTGAGACCCGATGGCGTAGTCGCCGCCGACCGTTCGAACCACAGAGTGGAGCCGTCGCGAATGCGCGCACCCTTTTCTTGGTCGGCGAGAAACTCCGTCAACGGCAAGCTGCCGACCTCCACGGCGCTTCCACTGAAGAGCGTGGCGACAGTACCGAGGCCAAAACCACCGGGGTTTGTCGTGTATTCGTGGCCTGTCGCGCCCCAGGAACCTACATCGATCGTTGCGTCCTCGACAAAGACGAGTCGACGCTCAGGGCCTAGACCGATTTTCGCGTCCAAGCCCGCAACCTTCACAGTCGAGTTTCGAATCGAGGCTGGGGAAAGGGTGATGGGACCCTCAACGGAAACGCTTTCGAGCGCAACGCCGAAGAGGTTGGTATGGGCGTCCTCTCCGAACTTGAGTAGAGAGACGTCTGAACCTGAACCGACGATGCGAAGGGGCCCGACTCTGGGTTCGAAAGATGGAACGACGTGCGAAAGGAATCGGTTAAACTCGGTCACCCCTGGCGGCACGTAGATAACCCCGAAGTCTGGATATTGGTCGGCCAGTGCAGGGGGTCGCTCATCGAAGCGCCGAATCTGAAAGTCGAGCTCGTCGTGGAGGACCACACGACACCGCCCAGGGGGCTGCGGGTTGTCGTCGGTCGCGCTGTCGGTTGCGGCTGTGCCCTCGGAACCTTCCGTTCCGTGCGTCCCGCCTGAGGGCGTGCCCGCAGCCCCGCTGCAGCCGTGGGCCCCGGCGAGGACAAGTGTCATGTGTGCGGCCACGCCAAGTGGCGCGTAGCGTCTGCCCACCCGTTTCACCACGAAGAGTAGAGTACCACGACGTCCAGATGTGCTTCGGGAAGCAACGCCACACGCGCCGGCGTGTTGAGCGCGCGTTGGAAGACGAGCGTTAAGCGAAATGAAGTGGCAAAAAGCCGGGATGGAGGAGTAAGGCGGGGGTCATGAGATGACGGCGGGAGCGCGGGGGAGCGCAGGGGATCAGGATCGTGGTGGAGAGCGAAGCTGAGCCAGCGAGAGCCGAGCCATTTCAGGGAAAACGCGCTGCGACAGGGGACCGCAGACGCACGGAGTCCACTCGCAGGCACGCCGAGACGAGCGCGGTGCGAAACGACGCGCTGGTGGAGCGAGACTCAGGGGGCTGCGGGCGGAGCAGCGTCGCGGAGCTGCGCGTGCAGCAAGGTGGTGATGGCGGGGAGCTCGAGCTGTCCGCGAGGGATGAAGAGGGACAGCTGCTTGGGCGCGGGTTCGGGCTCGTCGGCACGAGGCACGACGGCGGAGCGCAGCTTGTGGTGGGCCGAGAGCACGCCGTAGTACAGGACGGTGTGGGCCCGCGGAGGAGGGACCAGGGCACACAGCCGGGCGAGAAAGATGTCGGGGGTCATCTGGGCGAGCACATCGTCCTCGTCCTGTTCCTCGAGGATGCCGAGCTTGGCTCGCATGCCGCGAGTCCACGCCGCCCGGTAGCGGAGCCCCAACGCCTGTAGGGCCTCCTCGGCGGCGGCCGTTTCGCTACCCTGTGAGCCGCGCATTCACCGGTGCCACCGCACGACGCCAGCGATACCGCCGCATCGCCGCACCCACACCGGCGGAAATCCGCGTTGCAACTACTCAGGCGCAACCGTGCTCCGTTGTTGCTGGCCCTTGGGTCCCGTACAATCGCGGCATGTGGCGACCGGCGTTGAGCTGCTTGGCTTGGACTGCGTTGGCTTGCTTGCTTGCTTGCATGCATGTCATGGCCCCGAGCACGCCACGATCGAACCCACGGTGACACCGGTCGCGACCGCGGATCCCGTCCAGACCCAGCGAACGGTGACCGGGACGGTGGTCGGGCCCAACGGCGCTCCGGTCGTCGGTGCCGTCGTCGCCATCAACGATGTCGAGGGGCATCCACTGTCGATCGTCGCGACCAGCCAGGACGGGCGATTCGAGGCCGAGCGTCCCTCCGAACGTTTCGCGATCACCGTGACCAGTGAGGTCGGAGTCGCCGCGTTCGTGCCGCCGGCAGCCACCGAGACGGTGGCGCCGGTGGACATCAAGCTCGCACCGGCCGAACAGGGCTTTGTGATCGAGGGAGCGCTATCGGTGTCGGCTGGCAAGCCACCCGCCGGTGCACTCATCGGGGCGGGTCGTCAGAGTCAGGACGAGGGCGACATCTTCGTCGCACCCATCGCGGAGTCTGGAACGTTCACGATGAGGGTTCCCCCGGGAACCTACGGCTTGCGTCCGGTGGGAGAAGAACTGCTGGCCGGCTGGACCAACGCAGCCGGGGCGGCAGGAGATCGCGCGAAGGTGCAGATCGAAGCGTCGTTGCGGCAGCCCGCGCCGGCTGGGGCAGTTCGCTGGCTGTCCGACAATGCGTTGCCCATCGAGACCACCGACGTCGCCGCCCCGACTCAGGACCTCGAGTCCGTGGCTGCGTTGCTTGCCCGGGCGCGCATCATTGGCATCGGAGAAGCGACGCACGGAACGCGCGAGTTTTTCCAGCTCAAGCATCGTCTCGTCGATCGCTTGGCGTCGCACCACGGATTGACCCTCCTGGCGATGGAGGCGAACTTCAACACGGCCGAGCGCGTCGACGCGTGGGTCCGCGGAGGCCCGGGCACGGTCGAAGAGGCCATGAAGGCCTTGTTCGTGGTATGGCGCACCGAAGAGATTCGCGAGCTCCTGCTGTGGATGCGGACGCGAAACGCCGGCAAGAAGCGCCGCGAGCAGATCGGCTTTCGGGGCTACGACGTGCAGGGGACGGACGCATCGCTGACCGCACTGCGCACGTACCTGACCAAGGTCGAACCGTCCAAGGCGTCGGATCTACTCGATGGGCTCGCGCCACTGGACCCGGCAAAGAACGACAACAAGAGCGAGTTTGGCATGCTCGTGCTGGGCGAGGCGGAAGCGACAGCGACACAGCAGGCCATCGAGCGGCTCGGCGAACAACTACGCAGCTCGCGGCGGCGATACGTCGCGCGTTCGAGTAGGTCCGAGTTCGAACTGATGCTGCAGCACGCTCGACTGCTCGAGCAAGCGCGGGCGCGGTTTGCCGCCAAAGGGTCTCGGGCGCAGTTCGCCGCCCGCGACCGGGCGATGGCCGAAAACGTGCTGTGGTTGGCCGACCAACTGCCGGACGACGAGCGCGTCCTGGTGTGGGCACACAATGGCCATATCCAAGTGGACTCGTCGAACTTGTTGGGCACCGGGATGGGAACGCACCTGCGACGAGAGCGGGGGGACGACTATGTCGCGGTCGGGTTTGTCCTCGACGAGGGGAGCTACCGCGCGTGGGTCGAGCCGAACGCGCCCGTGATCGCCGATGTCGTGGTGGGTCCACGAAAGGTCGGCTGGGCTGCCGAAGCCTTGGCGCGCGTGGGTCTGCCGATCTTTGCCGTCGACCTGCGGACTGCGCCCCAAGGCGCCGCGCACGACTGGCTGTGGTCGCCCCGAGTCATGCACTCGTGCGGCTGGCTCGTCTCCGAAGGCGAGCGCGAGGGGACCGTCGACGTGCTCGGCCGCCTGTTCGACATCGCGATCTACGTTGGCAAGACCAGCAGCGCGCGCCAGCTGGGTGCCGTCGTCAAACAGGCGCCGGACGCACCGTCCCAATAGATCGCGAGAGGACGGCCCCTTCGCCTTCGTGACCTCGGAAGCGACCATGGCGCAGCGACTGGTCCGCGCCAAGCGCAAGATCCGAGATGCTGGGATTCCCTACGGCGTTTAAGCGAAATGAAGTGTGAAAAAGCCGGGATGGAGGAGTAAGGGGGCGGCGGGAGAGGGCGGCTGGTGTGCGGGGGTGGGCCGTGGAGCTGCAGCCGGGGGTCGAGCGAAGCTGGGCCAGGGAGAGCGGAGCCATTTCCGGGGAAAACGGGCCGTCACAGGGGACGGCGGCCGCACGGAGTCCAACTCGCAGGCACGCCGAGACGAGCGCGGTGCGACGCACACGTGAGGGAAAATCAGGGGGCTGTGGGCGGAGGCGAGAACAGCAGCAGGAGTTGTCCGACAGGAGAGGCTCGCGGGGGCGGCCGAGCACCGCGGAGCTCGGCGGCAATCTCCTGCGGTGTGGTGACGGCCCGAGTGACGCGCATGTGCCCGCAGCAGCGGGAGCAAACGGAGATGTCGACGCGGAAGACGCGGGCTAGGAGCTTCATCCACGGCAGGCGAGAAGGAGCGGCGTCGCGGAGCTGAGCGTGGAGCAAGGTGGTGATGGCGGGGAGCTCGAGCTGGCCGCGGGGGATGAAGAGGGAGAGCTGCTTGGGCGCGGGCTCGGGTTCGCTCGGCACACGGCACGACGGCAGAGCGCAGGGCGTGGTGGGCCGAGAGGACGCCGTAGTACAGGACGGTATGGGCCCGGGGCGGAGGAACGAGTGCACACAGCCGAGCGAGAAAGGCGTCGGGGGTCATCTGGGCGTAGGTGGCCCCGAACCGATTGGGCTTCTTGAAGTGCACCCGGACCTGCGCGCAACCCGTGCTCCCGCTTGCTCTGCTGCCGCAGCGTCTGCATCACCCGCTTGGCAAAGCGCTGGCACACCCTCCCGAGCAGCCGCCGGTCGTAGCCCAGCCGGACTGCCATCGGGCCCTCGAAGCTCAGCACCCACTGCCGCCCCGGCACGTCAGGCAGCCTGTGCTCGACCAGCAGCGCGGCGGTCTCGGCCATGCGCCGGCCCATGCACGAGGGGCAGATTCCCCGGCTCTTGCAGGCGAACGGGACGCGAAGGCTGTCCCCGCAGCGGCGGCACTGCGCCACCAAGAAGCCGTGCTCGAAGTCTCCGCAGGTGACGAACGCATCAAGTTCGTCCCGCACAAACCCCGGCAGCGAGCCGGCGGGCTCCTCGAGCCGCTCGCGGAACGCAGGCCAGTGCTGGAACGCAGGCCAGTGCTCGCGCACCAGGGCGAGGGCGTCGCTATCCTGGGTGGTCCGCGGAACGTAGCGCGCCTGAGCGTGACAGCTGGCCACTGCACGGCGCTGCTGATGCGCGTGCCGGGCCGCTCACGACGCGCCGTGTTCTCCCGCCGTTGCGCGGCCCATGGGTCGCCAGGTGTCCCGCGGGCGGGCCACCGGACGACATCATTGGCCACAGCTCGGCAGCTCGGCAGCTCCGGCGGTAGGGAACGGGTTCCGACGCCGGGAATACGCAGCCCCCCTGCGCGCGTCACAACGACGTCTGGCGGGCCCTCGCCGTTCCGCTGCACGCTCGTTGCGGCGATGAGGCCGTCGGGCACCGCGTAGAGCGCCCAGAAGGCGGCCGAGCTACCCCCTCAAGACGCTCATCGACGCTGCCCCCGGAGCACGAACAAAGAAACCTCCGCGTTCACGCTCAATCGTCCGCTCGACGCTGTGGAGTTCCGATACAGATAATTATCGGAACTCGATTTCGGACCTCGCCCTCCTCTCTGTTGCAGCCGATCATCGGCAGGACGCGAGCGGCGACAAGTACAACCGGAGCCGATCCCACCGCTCAAGCAGAGCAGGACGAACAAAAGCTAGCCCCCCTCCTCGTTCCTGCCGCCCCTCTGGCGGACGGACAGTCGCTGAGTTCCCCCAGGTCTCGAGGTACTCGTACCGGCCCAGCCGAACCGCCATCGGGCCCTCGAAGCTCAGCAGGCGCGGTGGATCCGTGCGCGCATCGAGGAGGGCCGGACCTTCCCCGAGATATTCGCGGCGCTCGAGCGCGGTGAGTTCAAGCCGGGCAGCACCTGAACGGGCCGCGACGCGCGTGGTAGATCACGGGCTCGCCGGCGTCGGCCTCGCGTCGGCCTCGGCCCGGCGCGAGAAGCTGGCGAGGAACTCCGTCATCAACGCGCCGTTCTTCGCGTCGAATCGCAGCTCCAGCGGCGTGCAGGCGGTGATCCGCTCGGGCCGGAACGCGCGGTACTCCTCGCGCAGCTCACACCACGCGCAGACCAGCGTGCGGTGGCTGAAGAGATACAGGCCGAGCGGCCAGATGGTGCGCGTCGTCTGCTGGCCCTGCGCGTCAGCGTAGCTGATGCGCAGCTTGCTGCTGCGGCGAATCGCCTGGCGGATCGGCACGTGGGCGCCGAAGTCGATCTCGCTGGCCAGCGGATGCGGCACGAGCAGCGAGGCCCGCCACATCTCGGCCGACGCGCGGCCGGGCATCACCGCTTCGAGCTTGGCGGGCACGTCCATCGCGGCGCGGGCCAGCGCCGGGTCGCAGCGCTCGTACACCATCCGCGCGCCGAGGACCACCGCCTCGATCTCCTCCGCGCTGAACATCAGCGGCGGCAGGTCATACCCGGGGCGCAGGATGTAACCGACCCCGGCCTCACCGTCGATCGGCACCCGCGCGGCCTGGAGCGCCGCGACGTCGCGGTAGATCGTGCGGGGCGCGACCTCCAGCTCTTCCGCGAGCGCCCGCGCCGTCGTCGGGGTCTTGCGGCGGCGCAGGACCTGCACGATCTGCAGAAGGCGGTCGGCGCGGCGCATCAGGCTCTCCCTGTCGTGGGAGCTTCGCACGACGCTGCTGACACCATGCTGTCAGCAGGCTACGGCCAGGATGGGGCGTCCGTCAAACCCACGTCCGCAGGAGAAACCATGAGCCCCTTCGAGGAGACCATCATCGATCATCTCAACATCGGCGTATCGGACGCCGAACGCTCCCGCCGCTTCTACGAGGCCGCGCTGGCTCCGCTGGGCCTGAAGCGCATGTTCTCGATCCCGCCGGAGGGCGCCGAGCCGGGGGGCGAGCAGGCCCGCGCGGGCGCGACGATCCATGGCTTCGGACGCGAACACAAGCCGCTGTTCTGGATCGTCGGCGACGTGAAGGTCGGCGAGGGCCTGCACTTCGCCTTCATCGCCCGCACCCGCGCCGAGGTCGATGCATTCCACGCGGCGGCGCTGTCCGCAGGTGGCACCGACAACGGCGCGCCGGGGCTCCGGCGATATCATGCCAATTACTACGCCGCCTTCGTCCGTGACCCGGATGGGATCAACATCGAGGCGGTGTACAACGCGGCGCCGTAGCGATCTCGCCGCGCTGGTCGCGATCGCCCCGCTCACCGGCGCCCCGTGGCTGGCGACCAACTGCCCGGACGTGTAAGTCCCGCGTAACCCGCTCGAGGCCGACACCCTCGACGTCGTGCTGCCTGCCCTGTGCGAGCCGGCGGCCGCCAACTTCTACTGGACTATGGGCTTTTGCACGCCCGACCCCAGACTGTGGGGTTTCCCCGCACCGTGAGGCTCGCTCGCCGCGAGCTGGTAGGCGAGGCAGACGACGGCGAGTTCGGGGCCGCCGCGGGTGACCCGCGGCAGGGTGACCGCGCGCGGTCGGCTCGGCGTGCTGGATGGGCTCGAGCCGGCACGTACCGGTCCCTGGAACGTCTGTGCGAAGAATCCAGGCGGTGTGTGGCGCGATCGAGACCTGAGCGAGTCGCGCCTGTCCGATCGGACAGGCGGCGGCCGCCTTCACGGTTCGGCGTGAGGCGGCGGCGCACGCCGCCCTCGCCGCCCTGCCCGACGAGCCCGCTCTGCGAGCCCTCGGCGTACCGGATCGCGTCACCGCCCTGCACCTGCTCGCCGGCCTCGATGCCGCCCTCTGGTCGCAAGCCGCCTGATCGACCCGGGCGAGGATCCTGGCACGCCCGGATCCTCGCCCGGAACATCGTTCCAGCGGACGCGCTGCTTCGGCCCGTTGCTCGCGCTCGAGCCTGTACGGGATATCTATCGTAGCGCAGGCAGAATCGGCCCCGATGAAGCCGTTGCCCGTCTGGCGCAGCTGGTCGCAGGCATCTGGTCCACGAAGAAGCGGCATGCGAGCCGCGTCGCGTCGCGTCGTTCGGGTCGGGCCGCGTACGCGGGGCGCTCGAAGCTACCCGAGGTCGTCAAGCTCCGGCTCGATCGTCCGCCGCTGTATCTCGAGCTCGACGACGCGCAGCTCGGGGCGCGGGTGAAGGGGATGCGCCGGGCCTCCGAGGCGAAGGCCGCGGCGGAACGGAAGGGGTGCCGCGTGCTGGGCATGAAGAAGGCGCGCAAGATCCACTGGAACACACTGGCCACTCCGGAGGAGATGTTCGGCCGTCGTCCGACGTTCGCCGCCGCTGAGCCGCAGACGCGGCGTTTGCTGTCGCGACTGCGTCGCGCCTTCTTGAATGCCTACGCCGCCGCGCTGGCCGCGTTCAACGCTGGCGATCGAGACGTCGCCTTCCCCGAGGGCACCGTGATGATGCGGCAGCGATTCCGCGTCCGCGTGGCTCCGTACGGCCTGTAGCGAGTCCTGACAAATGAAGCATGCTGAAGGCGGGCGCGAGCTCGTCCGCAGCCGCTCGTTACTCGCGCGCTGAGCAGGCCGAGCCGGTTCCGTTCACGGATATTCGGCCATGTGAGCGGGCGCGAGGAGCCAAGAACGGGCCTCGGAGGCGCTCGAGCTGCCCGCTACGCGAGACAGACCGGCCGCGTACGCTCGATCTCCCTTGAGTCGAGTTACGCGTCTTCCGGACTGGATCTCCCCCGGACTGGATCTCCCCGGACTGGATCTCCCCCGGGGCTACGTCACGACTGCGTAGAGCGTGAAGCCGAGTGGGATGACGACGAGGATCAGGGTCAACCCAAGGCCGATCAAGTAGCTATGTCGCGGAACGCGGGACCCGTACTCGTTCCCGACGAGAGTCCAGAGCGCACCGCGTCCGGCTGGGCTTCGTCGTAAGGCGGCGATGACGACCGTGAAGATGCCGGAGACCAGGGATGGAATCCAAACGCGGAGGAACTCTGGCGACCCCATGACGGCTGCGGCGAGGCCGATGAACACCGTGAGTGCCACTGCAGCGCCGCCATAGAGCCACGGGCGCGGCAGGGCGACGAACGCACCGATATCGTCGTCCCTCGATTCGCGCTCCTCATCGCTTGTCACGACCTCTAGCGTAGCACCCGAGATCCCGGCCAACACGACCCAGACGACCCGGCGGGAATGCGCGTTTAAGCGAAACGAAGTGTGAAAAAGCCGGGATGGAGGAGTAGGGCGGGGGGCAGGAGAGGGGGGCTGGTGCGCGGGGGTGGGCCGGGGAGCTGCAGGCGGGGGTGGAGCGAAGCTGGGCCAGGGAGAGCCGAGCGATTTCAGGGTAAAATGGGCGCGACAGGGGGCCGTGGGCGAAGGCCTGGGAGCGCTTGTGCCGAAGGATGGCAGCGGTACGTGCTCGCGTGCGGGCAACCTCAAGCTCGTTCACCGCGTCGAGCACCTGCCGGACGAAGCGGCCCTCGGCGGAGCTGTCGGCTTCGATGTCTCCACGGTCGACGCAGTGCACACGAGCCCCGAGTCTCTCGACCTCTCGATCGAGAAGCGCAGCATCGAGAGCAGTCCGGGCACGCCGGCTGCGGTCGGTGACCACGAGCACCCCAGCGGGTGCGTCCTCCAGGGCGACGAGTGCATCGCTCAGCCCGGGGCGCTTGGACAGTGGGGCCGTGCCGGAGACCCCGGCGTCCACGTGCACGCTGGCGATCGTCACGCCGGCTGCAGCTGCCCACGCCGCCATGCGCTCGCGTTGTGCATCGAGCGTGAGCGTCTGCGACGACGTGGACGCGCGGACGGAGGCGACGGCAACGGCCGGGTCGGTCTTGCGGCGGGCCACGTGCGTGGGTTGGCCGGGCTCCGGCCGCACCATGGCCAGCGATGACGATGCAAACGCACCCCGACCCCCTGCTCGAGCGCTACCGCGTTGCCGTCGACCGCGAGCAGAAGCTCGACCACGCCGAGAAGATGCTGACGTCCAGGCGGAACGACTCCCTTGGGAAGCTGCTGGACAGCGACTTCGAGGGCCAGGGAAGCATAAAGCCGCAGGCCTTGGCCAAGCTCAATCAGCGACGCCAGGAGCTTGATGTCGAGGTGCGTGCGATCGCCAGCGAAATGACTCGAGCGCTCCTCGAAAAGAAACTGGGTGAGGCCGGTGAGCAAAGCTTCGGACCTTGGGTCGGGCGCCACGTGGGGTCCCTTCAGGATCTGGCCCCCTTGGCGGAACTCCACGAGAGTTTGAACAAGGCCGGCGGGGTGTGGACTGGCGACCGTCCGTGGGAGCCCTCGAAGAAGATGACGAATTACGGAGGGGCGAAGTGAGGACCATGACCGGCCGGACGCACCCCGTCGTTGGCGTGGGCGTTTAAGCGAAACGAAGTGTGAAAAAGCCGGGATGGAGGAGTAGGGCGGGGGGCAGGAGAGGGGGGCTGGTGCGCGGGGGTGGGCCGGGGAGCTGCAGGCGGGGGGAGAGCCGAGCGATTTCAGGGTAAAATGGGCGCCACAGGGGACCGCGGGCGCACCGAGTGCAACTCGCAGGCACGCCGAGACGAGCGCGGTGGGAAGCGACGCGCTGGCAGAGAGTCAAGTGGCTGTGGGCGGAGGCGAGAACAGCGTAAGCTGTCCGACCGGAGCGGCTCGGGGCGGCGGTCGAGCACCGCGGAGCTCGGCGGCGAGTGCTCGGGAGTGGTGACGGCCCGAGTGATGCGCATAGGCGCGCTGCAGCGGGAGCAGACGGAGATGTCGACGCGAAAGACCCGAGCGAGGAGCTTCATCCACGACAAGCGAGAGGGGGCAGCGTCGCGGAGCTGAGCGTGGAGCAAGGTTGTGATGGCGGACAGCTCGAGCTGGCCGCGGGGGATGAAGAGGGAGAGCTGCTTGGGCTCGGGCTCGGGTTCGTCGGCACAAGGCACGACGGCAGAGCGCAGGGCGTGGTGGGCCGAGAGCACGCCGTAATACAGAACGGTATGCGCCCGCGGCGGAGGGACGAGGGCACACAGCCGAGCGAGAAAGGTGTCGGGGGTGCGTTTAAGCGAAACGAAGTGTGAAAAAGCCGGGATGGAGGAGTAGGGCGGGGGGCAGGAGAGGGGGGCTGGTGCGCGGGGGTGGGCCGGGGAGCTGCAGGCGGGGGTGGAGCGAAGCTGGGCCAGGGAGAGCCGAGCGATTTCAGGGTAAAATGGGCGCCACAGGGGACCGTGGGCGCACCGAGTGCAACTCGCAGGCACGCCGAGACGAGCGCGGTGGGAAGGGACGCGCTGGCAGAGAGTCAAGTGGCTGTGGGCGGAGGCGAGAACAGCAGCAGCTGTCCGACCGGAGCGGCTCGGGGCGGCGGGCGAGCACCGCGGAGCTCGGCGGCGATGTGCTCGGGAGTGGTGACGGCCCGAGTGATGCGCATAGGCCCGCTGCAGCGGGAGCAGACGGAGATGTCGACGCGAAAGACCCGAGCGAGGAGCTTCATCCACGACAGGCGAGAGGGGGCAGCGTCGCGGAGGTGAGCGTGGAGCAAGGTTGTGATGGCGGACAGCTCGAGCTGGCCGCGGGGATGAAGAGGGAGAGCTGCTTGGGCTCGTGCTCAGGTTCGTCGGCACAAGGCACGACGGCAGAGCGCAGGGCGTGGTGGGCCGAGAGCACGCCGTAGTACAGAACGGTGTGTGCCCGGGGCGGGGGGACGAGTGCACAGAGCCTGGCGAGAAAGGCGTCGGGGGTCATCTGGGCGAAGGTGGCCCCGAGGCGGTTGGGTTTCTTGAAGTGCACCCGAACTTGCCCGCCGGCGGTGCGCTGGACGGCATCGAGGGCAAAAGGCGGGCGCAGGAGATAGCGGCACACCCGCTCCAGACGCTTGCGGTCGCGGCCGTCGACGGTGACGGCGGCGTGCAGCTGCATGCCGAAGCCGCGGACGAGCATCGGCGAGGCCGGCGGCGCAGCGCAGGGCGAGGGTCCGACAGCACGCAGCGGCAAGCCGAGCTGGACGCAGGCCACGAGCGCCTCGTCGACAGGCTCGCCATCACTGGCTTCCTCGAGATGCTCGGCCAGGTCGGCGTGCAGCCGCTGCAGCGTCCGCAAGAGGTCCTGCTCGCCGAGGCCGATGGCGGGCATAAACACCGCGGCATCGCCCGCCACCGCCGGCGCCTCGAAGCAGCCATCGGTGACCAGCGCATGCAGATGCACGAACAAGCCCAGGTCACTGCGGAAGCGCTGCACCACGATGAGCACCCCGGGGTGCAGGTTGCTGCTGCTGCGCAAGCCATGCTCCCGCTTGCTCTGCTGCCGAAGCGTCTGCATCGCCCGCTTCGCAAACCGCAGGCAATCCCGCCCGAGCAGCTGCCGGTCGTAGCCCAGCCGCACCGCCATCGGGCCCTCGAAGCTCAGCACCCACTGCCGCCACGGCACCGCCGGCAGACGATGCTCGACCAGGAGCGCGGCGGTCTCGGCCATGCGTCGGCCCATGCACGAGGGGCAGATGCCGCGGCTTTTGCAGGCAAACGGGACACGCAGGCTGTCCCGGCAGCGACGGCACTGCGCCACCAGGAAGCCGTGCTCGAAGTCTCCGCAGGTGATGAACCCTTCGAGCTCGTCCCGCACAAACCGAGGCAGCGATCCGGCGCGCTCCTCGAGCCGCTCGCGGAACGCAGGCCAGTGCTCGCGCACGAGGGCGAGGGCGTCGCTGTCCTGGGTGGTCCGCGGAACGTAGCGCGCCTGGGCGTGACAGCTGGCCACTTCGCGGCGCTGCTGATGCGCGTGCCAGGCCACTCACGCACCGCCGTCTTCGAAGGCGGTTGCGCGGCTCGTGGGTCGCCACGTGGCCCACGAGCGGGCCGGCCGACTGCATCCATGGCCATACCTCGGCAGTCTCGGCAGCGAGTCCTACGCGCGAGCGAAGACGCAAAAACGCCCGACTCACAAAGAGCCGGGCGTCCTTCGTCAGCGTCCTACCGGACCCTACGGCACCGGCGTAAACGCCATCCGAACCTCAACCTGCCGATCCCCATCGGCCAGGTTGTAGACAAAGTCGTCATCCCGCCAGCCGTCCTCGTAGTCGATCACGACCTCATGATCGCCGAGGTTGTCGTCGCCGTTGAGGAACCCATCGGACTCGCGAAGGTTGATCGAGATCGTGAAGCTGTGGTGCGTTTAGGCGAAATGAAGTGGGAAAAGCTGGGATGGAGGAGTACGCCGGGGGCCTGAGATGGCGGCGGGAGCGCAGGGGAGCGAAGGGGAGCAGGATCGCGGTGTCGAGTGAAGCTGAGCCAGCGAGTGCCGAGCCATTTCAGGGGAAAATGCGCGACCCCAGAGGACCGCAGACGCACGGAGTCCACTCGCAGGCACGCCGAGACGAGCGCGGTGCGCGAAGCGAGGCGCTGGTCGAGCGAGACTCAGGGGGCTGCGGGCGGAGCCGAGAACAGCAGCAGTTGTCCGACAGGAGGGGCACGCGGGGGAGGCCGAGCACCGCGGAGCTCGGCGGCAATCTCCTGCGGTGTGGTGACGGCCCGAGTGACGCGCATGGGCCCGCAGCAGCGGGAGCAAACGGAGATGTCGACGCGGAAGACGCGGGCGAGGAGCGTCATCCACGGCAGCCGAGAAGGGGCAGCATCGCGGAGCTGAGCGTGCAGCAAGGTGGTGATGGCGGGGAGCTCGAGTTGGCCGCGAGGGATGAAGAGGGACAGCTGCTTGGGCGGGGGTTCGGGCTCGTCGGCACGAGGCGCGACGGCGGAGCGAAGCGCGTGGTGGGCCGACAGGACGCCGTAGTACAGAACGGTGTGCGCTCGGGGCGGAGGGACAAGCGCACACAGCCGGGCGAGAAAGGTGTCGGGGGTTATCTGGGCGGAAATCGCCAACTCCAGGCCCCGGCGTGCGCCGACTCGCCACCGCGGTTGGCGGCCGCGTCCAACCCGTTGGCGAGCTCAGCCTGCTGGCTCACGAAAAATCAGCTCCGCGACGATCTCGCGAAGGCGGGAGGCCGCGGAGAAAGCACCTTCGATGGTCGTCGCCGGAAAGGCCACCACGAACTCCTCGCCGCCGATGCGGCCGAACCGGTCGTAGGTCCGCAAATTGGAACTGACAAGACCGGAGAGCTCACGCAGCACGGCGTCGCCGCGCAAGTTGACTTCGAGTCAACCTGGGCGCGACCGCAGGTCAACTGCAGTGCCCCCCATAGTCACTTCCCCGTAGGGGGTCACGCACCTAGCTTGAGCGCCTGGGCATCACCCAACGAACCTTCGTTCGCGTGGAGGTGAGACCCGCCCCGGTGCACTCATGCACGCCATCGAAATCCTGACCCTCTCGCTCATTCCTGCCTTTTTGCTCTTGGACCTCGTCCACCGGGCCAAGCCCTACGCGACGGACCGCGCTTGGCGCACACGCGCCCTGATCGTCGGCGGGCTCAACTTCGGACTGTCGCTTGTGTTCGCGGCCATGTGGGCCAGCGTCTTCGGTGAAACGCATCTGTTCGATCTGGCGCACGTGCACCCCGTACTCGGCGCAGTGCTCGGCGTCTTGGTCTACGAGCTCGGCCACTACGCCTACCACCGCGCGGCCCATCGCTTCGATTGGCTGTGGCGATGGGGGCACCAGATGCATCACAGCGCCGAGAGCCTGGACACCTTCGGGGCCTACTACATGTCGCCCTTGGACAACTTTTTCTTCACCACGATCGTCTCGTTCGTCTTTTTCCCGCTGCTGGGCCTGCCCTTGATGTCGGGCCTGCTCGGGGCGGCCTTTTTGACCTTCAACGCCCTATTTCAACACGCCAACATCCGCACCCCGCAATGGCTCGGCTACATCATTCAACGCCCCGAGAGCCACGCCGTGCACCACGGACGCGGCGTGCATGCGCACAACTACTGCGACTTGCCCCTGTGGGACATCGTGTTCGGTACCTTTTGCAATCCGACCGAGTTCCGCGATGAGGTCGGCTTCGAGCCGGGCGCCTCGGCGCGCTTGTGGGACATGGCGCGCGGCGTGGACGTGAGCCTGAGTGAGGCTGATGCTCCCGGCTGCTCGATGACCTCGATGGCCTCGCAGCTCTCGTCGAGGACATGGACGGACCTCGAGCTGGTCGCGGCAGACAGCCAACGCACTGGGCTGGAGGAACGATGCGGATGATTCGGCGAGCCCTCGGCACCGTCGCGTTCGTCGCGGCGATGGGGATGTCCCTCGCTTGCGAAGGGGTCCCCCCTTGCCCCGGCCTTCCCGAGGATATTCCTTCGGACTGGGCGGTGGTCCCGGAGGGCCTCGATACGGCGCTGTGGGACGCACGCATGTCCGAGCACATGCGCAAGGGCTGCTTCCCTGCCTTGTCCGTCGTCGTCGTCGACGAGGAGGGGGAAAAACTCCGAGCCGCGTGGGGCCATCGAAACCTCGAGACCCTGGCCCCGGCCACGACCGACACCCCCTTCATGGCGGCCTCCGTCTCCAAGGCCGTCGCCGGCTTGGCCCTGGTCGCGTCGCGCGACGACGGACTCCTCGATTTCGACGACCCGGTCTCCGATCTCGTCGGCTTCGAGGTCGAGAACCCCCGCTTGGGGAGCGTTGCGCCGATCCGCATTCGACACCTGGCGACGCACACGAGTGGCATCGCAGACAACTGGGCGATCCTGGCCGACACCTACGTCGATGGCGATTCGCCCGAAGCCCTCGGTGCCTTCCTCGAGGGCTACTTGAGCCCGGGTGGCAAGCACTACGACGCGTCGGACAACTTCTTTTTGTGGCCGCCGGGTCGCGAGTGGATGTACAGCAACGTTGGCACGGCGCTGGCGGCCTACGCCGTGGAGGTGCAATCGGCGGAGTCCTACGACGCGTACTGCCGGGGACGACTCTTCGAACCTCTCGGCCTGGTCTCGACCGGATGGTTCTTGGCCGACTTTCCCGATCCCGAAGTCGTCGCCCGTCCTCATCAAGTCACCGAGGATGGGTGGCGAATCCGCGAGCACTACGGCTACCCGACCTATCCCGACGGCCAACTCCGGGCCACCGCCTCCGATCTGGGTCGACTGCTGAGGCTCACCATCAACGACGGTGAGATCGACGGCATCCGTGTGCTGCAACCCGGTGTTCGCGAAGCACTGTCCAAAAGCGTGCCCGTCAGCGGCATCGCCGACTGGTTCTTGCAAGAGTACTTCACTTCACAGCACCTCTTTTGGTTCTCGACGACCTTGGGGAGCCGACGCATCGTGGGACACAACGGTGGTGACTTCGGCGCGTCGACCGAGCTCTTCTTCGACCCGGAGACGGACATCGGCGTCGTCGTGCTCACGAACGGAGACGACGGCGCCGTCGGAGACCGCCTTCGTGCCGAGACACGCGAGATCCAAAGCGAACTGTTCGCGCTCGGAGAGAAACAATGAGCTGGCTTCTCGCATCCCTACTCCTCGCCAGTCCCTGGCAGCTCGATCCGCAGCTTCCAGACTCACCCAATCCCTGGCAGGTGGGACCTGCGCCCAGCGCCGAAGCCGTGAGTCCAAACTGGAACCTCGGAACCGACATCGGAGCCTTGCGCACCGCCTACGATGGAAAGGTGGACTGGCTCCCGGGCGTGCGCGTTGCGGCTGCCTTCGCCCCCCATCCCCGCGTCTGGTCAAGTCTGGAGCTGGGGATCTCCTCGGGTTGGCGGGTGTGCCTGGACTGTCGCAGCTTTGCCGGCACCTGGAGCCTTCGCGGCTTGGCGATCGACCATCCGAATGTACACGTCGCCGCGTGGAGCGTGCTCACCGGATCCAAAGGGACCCTCGAGTGGATCCCTGGCGTCGCGGTCGAAGCCGGGACGAAGCGCTTTCGTTTCGACACGAGCTGGATGGTCTGGACCACCGGAGACTGGCTCACAACGTTGCGCAGTACGCCCGAGCTCGGCACCTCCTTCATCTGGGGCGAGCACCAATCGACCCGAGTGGCGCTCGTGGGGCTCGAGCCGGCGCTCGCCATCCAGCACCGAGTGCGCCTGCGTGACTGGGCGCTCGCGTCGACCCTTCGCTACGGCGAAGAGGGGGTTGCCTTCGAGATCGGAATCCGTGGCTACATCGCCGTTCCGTGGGCGGACCGGGTGAAGCGCAAGCGACGAAGAAGACCTAAGCGTGGCGCGCACTAGGCTGTTTTGGACAAGGCAGCATCGAGGACCAGCTGCGCAATGGACTTGGCAACTCTTGCAGCGTCGTCGTCCCCCAAGACCATTCGATGGGTCACTGCCCCCTGGATCAGAACGACCCACTGTTTTGCGAAGGCCGCCGGGTCGCCGACTTGGGCAGCAGCGGCCATCTTCTCCACCGTCGATTGTGAGGTCAGATAGTGATGGGCAGCGGCACGGTGTACGGGGTGGTCCATGGAAGGGAACTCGGCGCACGCGTTGATGAACATGCATCCGCGATATTCCTCGCCGTTGAACCACTCGTCGAGCACATCGAACATGGCCAGCAACATGTCCCTGGGCACATAGCCGCCCAACTCTTGCACACGCTTGCCGAAGGCGGTGATGTCCCACGCGTCGCGCTGCTCGACCGCCTCACGAACGAGGTGGTCGCGGCTTTGAAAGTGATTGTAGAAGGTCGTTTTTGTGACCCCCACCTCGGTGAGAATCGCGTCGAGGCCCACGGCATGAAAGCCCTGAGAATAAAAGAGTTCGAGCGCCCCGAACAGCACCCGCTCGCGCGTGTTGCGGGGCTCGGGGATATCGGAGAACAACTGAGCGGCGGTACGGGGCGCATCGTTCACTGCGACAGGTTAGCGCGATTCGGGTGCGAGGTGAAAGCGACGCCAAGTGCGCCTTGTCCTTCGTGAGGAGCGACTTGAGGAAAATCCGCGAGGGTGGCGGGGAGCTTTGGGGCACCTGCCTTGGGTCGCGAACGAAAAGGTCAGGGCCCTTTGCTCCCCGAAACGGATCGCTTTCGGGTCACCGGTGGGTGGCCGCGGGACTCGCGGCGATCACGGTGGCGTCGATCTCCACGAGCTGCCCGCGATGCCCGAGCAAGTTCACGCCGAGCAGGGTCGCGGGCGGAACGGTGCCACCGAAGCACTGCGAGACGGCCGCCCATGCGTCGACGAGGTGCTCGTGTTCGCCGACGACGTACACGGTGAGGTGGCGTTTAGGCGAAATGAAGTGGGAAAAGCTGGGATGGAGGAGTACGCCGGGGGGCCTGAGATGGCGGCGGGAGCGAAGGGGAGCAGGATCGCGGTGTCGAGTGAAGCTGAGCCAGCGAGTGCCGAGCCATTTCAGGGGAAAATGCGCGACCCCAGAGGACCGCAGACGCACGGAGTCCACTCGCAGGCACGCCGAGACGAGCGCGGTGCGCGAAGCGAGGCGCTGGTAGAGCGAGACTCAGTGGGCTGCGGGCGGAGCCGAGAACAGCAGCAGTTGTCCGACAGGAGGGGCACGCGGGGGAGGCCGACCACCGCGGAGCTCGGCGGCAATCTCCTGCGGTGTGGTGACGGCCCGAGTGACGCGCATGGGCCCGCAGCAGCGGGAGCAAACGGAGATGTCGACGCGGAAGACGCGGGCGAGGAGCGTCATCCACGGCAGCCGAGAAGGGGCAGCATCGCGGAGCTGAGCGTGCAGCAAGGTGGTGATGGCGGGGAGCTCGAGTTGGCCGCGAGGGATGAAGAGGGATAGCTGCTTGGGCGGGGGTTCGGGCTCGTCGGCACGAGGCGCGACGGCGGAGCGAAGCGCGTGGTGGGCCGACAGGACGCCGTAGTACAGAACGGTGTGCGCTCGGGGCGGAGGGACAAGCGCACACAGCCGGGCGAGAAAGGTGTCGGGGGTTATCTGGGCGGAAATCGCCAACTCCAGGCCCCGGCGTGCGCCGACTCGCCACCGCGGTTGGCGGCCGCGTCCAACCCGTTGGCGAGCTCAGCCTGCTGGCTCACGAAAAATCAGCTCCGCGACGATCTCGCGAAGGCGGGAGGCCGCGGAGAAAGCACCTTCGATGGTCGTCGCCGGAAAGGCCACCACGAACTCCTCGCCGCCGATGCGGCCGAACCGGTCGTAGGTCCGCAAATTGGAACTGACAAGACCGGAGAGCTCACGCAGCACGGCGTCGCCGGCGGCATGCCCGAACGTGTCGTTGATCTGCTTGAATCTGTCGACGTCCACCATCGACACTGCGACCGCCTCGTTCGTTCCGAAGGCCTCGGGCCAGTTCGTCCCGCAGGAACCGAAGCAAGCGCCGTCGGTTCCAGCATCCCGTCAGCGCGTCGTGGTCGGCCAGTTGCCGCAGGCGATCTTGAAGCTCCACCACGCGCATCCCCGCGCGAAGGCGAAGCTGCAGCTCCGGAGTGTGGCACGGCTTTGCGAGGTAGTCGTCGACCCCGGCCTCGAGCGCGGCGAGCAGGTCGCTGCGTTGGGTCCGACGCGTCCGCATGAGGACGTAGATGTACTCGTCCGTGCGGCGCCGGATCTCCTGCACGAGCTCCAATCCGCTCATGCCTGGCATCATCCAATCGACGATCGCGATCTTCGGGCAAGGCGGCGTCGATAGGACCTGCAGCGCCTCCTCGGCCGAGGCCGCGCTCTCGACCTCGTAGCCCCAATGCCGAAGGCGTGTCGCGATCACCTCACGAGCGTCGGCGTCATCGTCAACCACCAGGACCGTCGGACCGTGCTTCCCCACCCCGCACACGACATCGACCGTTTGTCGACGAGCATGAAGCCGGAGCCTGCGGAGCGAGCGCGAAGGAAGCGTTCGGCTACTCGCACGTCGCGGTGGCGATGACCAATGGGGACGAGCTCATGCCGACGGCCACCACATCGGCAGAACCGTCTTCGTCGAAATCACCCGCCGCGGCGCTGGCCAGACGGAAACTACTGGGGGTGTACGCCGTCGTGGTGAAGACTCCGTCGCTGAGAGCCATGTGCTCCACACCATCCGTGTCGACGATTGCGATCGCGGTCGATAGGGGTAGGACCTCGACCAGAGACCTTTCCTCGAGGGCTTGGGGACGCCCGCGGGCACCACGACGCCAGCGAAACGAGCCGTCTGTGCCCATGGTCGTCCAACGAATCGTGTCGGACCCAACGACGACGATCTCCGACGACCCATCTCGATCGAGATCGGCAAAGGTCGCCTGCTCGTGGGGCGCGAGATCGAACGTCTCGGCGACCAAGAGCCGGGACCCGGACCTCAGCTGGACGTGCCGGTCGCCGTGACCGTCGCGGATCGTGACCAAGAAATCGACGTCACCCTCCGCGTTGGGGTCACCGGCAACGACGTGGGTTGCCGGTGCCGGCAGAGCGAACCGAGCACGACCTCTGTCGCTGACGAGTTCGACCCACCGCTGATCCGGCGGGTAGAGAACCGCCCAGAATCGCCCCGCCTCCCCTTGCGCAGCCGCGACTCCGATCGGCCACACCGAAAGCCGGAGACCTTCCTCCCCGACCGGCTCGAACGTCCCGTCGTCACCGAAAACCAGGAACCGCAAGGAGGGGGCGAAGCCAGCCCAGTTCGTCGTCACCTGGACCTTTCCCGGCACCGACGCCGGTCTTCGCTGCGATCCCGGTACGATCGCCGCGAGCCCCAACGCCCCAGAGTCCGACGAGAGAACGCGACCAACGGGGCACGCCTCCGACACGGGGCGCACCTCGAAGTCGGCAAACGTTCCGTCGCCGCGTCCCGAAGCGACGAACAGAGGAAACGCGCCTTTCGGACGCCGAGGCCCGGGATCCGCAGTCACGACCACGTCGAGATGCCCATCATCGTCGAGATCCGCCACCGATACGGTGTCCATCCTCCGCAGGGGGGACCCGGGCGCGTGCGCGGCCTGGCCGTGTCCGAGCATGATGTCTACGGTCGGCGCATCGGACACGTCGGCAACGTCGGCGCGACCGTCTCCATCGAGATCCGCGACGACATAGTCTCGAACAGTTCGGTTTCCCGACGGCCGCCACCAGGTTCGCGCAGCCCCCAGATTCGACGCGCCGAGGCCTGGCCAGACCAGCAAACCGTCGGCCCCGCCGGCCGAAAGGGCCGAGACATCGACGATGCCATCGCCGTCGATGTCGGCAACGACGAGCTTGTGGTCGATGGGGCGAAACCGATAGCGGTATGGTCGTCGTTCGGCCTTCCGCAAGTCCTCGGAGAACTCCAGCACGACGGGGCCCGCGCTACTCGTGATGAGCTCGCCGCGGCCGTCCCCATCGAGATCAGCGATGGCTCCACCGTACGCGGTGGGGATCCGGATCGCTCGTCCCCGGCGAAGGACCCGGTCGCTTGCCCCCTCGAAGACCTGAATCCAAACATCGTTGCCGACGACGATCTCGTCCGCACCATCTGCGTTGATGTCTCCACTGGCCAGCCATCCTGGCTTCACGTCGGAGGACAGATGCTCGAGTGCTGGAGTGGAAGCGCTGACCGAGAACACCACCGACATGCCGGAGCTCGTCGTCGCCACCAGGTCGTCGCGACCGTCACCGTCGAGATCGGCCACCGCGATCGGCGACGCCAGCGGCCATCGTTCGCCCGGGGTGAACTGCCCGGCTCCGTCGTTGCGCCAGATCTCGGTCTGAGAGTCCGCGCGCACGAGCAAGTGAGCGATGCCGTCTGTATCTCGTGCAATGGCGAGCTCGAGCACGGGGCGATCGGAGAGCATCGTCGAGCGGGCCTTGCCGAGCGGGTCCCGGATCGCTCGGACCCCATCGCGCCCGGCCACGACGAGCTCGATACGCCCGTCTGCGTCGAGGTCCGCGGCCTCGATGTCGAACGCATCGGCCTCGAGCGCGAGGCTCTCGACCCCGACGCGGCAGGGCACCACCCTATGCCCGAACGTGTCGTTGATCTGCTTGAATCTGTCGACGTCCACCATCGACACTGCGACCGCCTCGTTCGTTCCGAAGGCCTCGGGCCAGTTCGTCCCGCAGGAACCGAAGCAAGCGCCGTCGGTTCCAGCATCCCGTCAGCGCGTCGTGGTCGGCCAGTTGCCGCAGGCGATCTTGAAGCTCCACCACGCGCATCCCCGCGCGAAGGCGAAGCTGCAGCTCCGGAGTGTGGCACGGCTTTGCGAGGTAGTCGTCGACCCCGGCCTCGAGCGCGGCGAGCAGGTCGCTGCGTTGGGTCCGACGCGTCCGCATGAGGACGTAGATGTACTCGTCCGTGCGGCGCCGGATCTCCTGCACGAGCTCCAATCCGCTCATGCCTGGCATCATCCAATCGACGATCGCGATCTTCGGGCAAGGCGGCGTCGATAGGACCTGCAGCGCCTCCTCGGCCGAGGCCGCGCTCTCGACCTCGTAGCCCCAATGCCGAAGGCGTGTCGCGATCACCTCACGAGCGTCGGCGTCATCGTCGACCACCAGGACCGTCGGACCGTGCTTCCCCACCCCGCACACGACATCGACCGTTTGTCGACGAGCATGAAGCCGGAGCCTGCGGAGCGAGCGCGAAGGAAGCGTTCGGCTACTCGCACGTCGCGGTGGCGATGACCAATGGGGACGAGCTCATGCCGACGGCCACCACATCGGCAGAACCGTCTTCGTCGAAATCACCGCCGCGGCGCTGGCCAGACGGAAACTACTGGGGGTGTACGCCGTCGTGGTGAAGACTCCGTCGCTGAGAGCCATGTGCTCCACACCATCCGTGTCGACGATTGCGATCGCGGTCGATAGGGGTAGGACCTCGACCAGAGACCTTTCCTCGAGGGCTTGGGGACGCCCGCGGGCACCACGACGCCAGCGAAACGAGCCGTCTGTGCCCATGGTCGTCCAACGAATCGTGTCGGACCCAACGACGACAATCTCCGACGACCCATCTCGATCGAGATCGGCAAAGGTCGCCTGCTCGTGGGGCGCGAAATCGAACGTCTCGGCGACCAAGAGCCGGGACCCGGACCTCAGCTGGACGTGCCGGTCGCCGTGACCGTCGCGGATCGTGACCGAGAAATCGACGTCACCCTCCGCGTTGGGGTCACCGGCAACGACGTGGGTTGCCGGTGCCGGCAGAGCGAACCGAGCACGACCTCTGTCGCTGACGAGTTCGACCCACCGCTGATCCGGCGGGTAGAGAACCGCCCAGAATCGCCCCGCCTCCCCTTGCGCAGCCGCGACTCCGATCGGCCACACCGAAAGCCGGAGACCTTCCTCCCCGACCGGCTCGAACGTCCCGTCGTCACCGAAAGCCAGGAACCGCAAGGAGGGGGCGAAGCCAGCCCAGTTCGTCGTCACCTGGACCTTTCCCGGCACCGACGCCGGTCTTCGCTGCGATCCCGGTACGATCGCCGCGAGCCCCAACGCCCCAGAGTCCGACGAGAGAACGGGACCAACGGGGCACGCCTCCGACACGGGGCGCACCTCGAAGTCGGCAAACGTTCCGTCGCCGCGTCCCGAAGCGACGAACAGAGGAAACGCGCCTTTCGGACGCCGAGGCCCGGGATCCGCAGTCACGACCACGTCGAGATGCCCATCATCGTCGAGATCCGCCACCGATACGGTGTCCATCCTCCGCAGGGGGGACCCGGGCGCGTGCGCGGCCTGGCCGTGTCCGAGCATGATGTCTACGGTCGGCGCATCGGACACGTCGGCAACGTCGGCGCGACCGTCTCCATCGAGATCCGCGACGACATAGTCTCGAACAGTTCGGTTTCCCGACGGCCGCCACCAGGTTCGCGCAGCCCCCAGATTCGACGCGCCGAGGCCTGGCCAGACCAGCAAACCGTCGGCCCCGCCGGCCGAAAGGGCCGAGACATCGACGATGCCATCGCCGTCGATGTCGGCAACGACGAGCTTGTGGTCGATGGGGCGAAACCGATAGCGGTATGGTCGTCGTTCGGCCTTCCGCAAGTCCTCGGAGAACTCCAGCACGACGGGGCCCGCGCTACTCGTGATGAGCTCGCCGCGGCCGTCCCCATCGAGATCAGCGATGGCTCCACCGTACGCGGTGGGGATCCGGATCGCTCGTCCCCGGCGAAGGACCCGGTCGCTTGCCCCCTCGAAGACCTGAATCCAAACATCGTTGCCGACGACGATCTCGTCCGCACCATCTGCGTTGATGTCTCCACTGGCCAGCCATCCTGGCTTCACGTCGGAGGACAGATGCTCGAGTGCTGGAGTGGAAGCGCTGACCGAGAACACCACCGACATGCCGGAGCTCGTCGTCGCCACCAGGTCGTCGCGACCGTCACCGTCGAGATCGGCCACCGCGATCGGCGACGCCAGCGGCCATCGTTCGCCCGGGGTGAACTGCCCGGCTCCGTCGTTGCGCCAGATCTCGGTCTGGAGAGTCCGCGCGCACGAGCAAGTGAGCGATGCCGTCTGTATCTCGTGCAATGGCGAGCTCGAGCACGGGGCGATCGGAGAGCATCGTCGAGCGGGCCTTGCCGAGCGGGTCCCGGAATCGCTCGGACCCCATCGCGCCCGGCCACGACGAGCTCGATACGCCCGTCTGCGTCGAGGTCCGCGGCCTCGATGTCGAACGCATCGGCCTCGAGCGCGAGGCTCTCGACCCCGACGCGGCAGGGCACCACCCTGCGAGGCGTA
>CAWCWO010000030.1:0-27500 GCA_963799255.1 uncultured Pseudomonadota bacterium
CTCCGCGGTCGCAGTGTGCAACCACACCCTGACGATGCTCGACACCCGGGGCTGCCAATGATCAGATGCTCGAGTGACGGAGGCGAAGCTCGACGAACTTGAGGAGTCCCTCGACCCCGTCGCCCGCAGCGTGGTGGTGTTCCTCAAGGGGATCATCGCGCAGCGCGACGCACAGGTCGCGGCTCAGACCGCCCAGAACGCCGCCCTGACGGAACAGATCGCCAGGCTGAGCGAGCAACTGAGCGAACTGCAGCGGATGCTCTTCGGCCGCCGCTCCGAGAAACTTCCGCCCATCGAGAGCGAAGTCCGGCGCGTGGTCGAGGCCGACGAACTGACGGTGGACGGCGACCCGATGCCCGAGGACGAAGACGCGCGCGAGAAGGAGAAGCGCCGCGTCGCTCGGAAGAAGTCGGAGACGAAACGCAAGAAAAACCGGAAGCTCAAGAAGAACCTCCCCGTGGTCCACGAACAGGTCGACGTCGACCCCAGCCAACTACCGGAGGGGATGACGCTGGACGACTTCCGTGAAGTCGGCTGCGCGGACCCGGTGCGCCGTGTCGAGCACGTCCGCGAGCACATCGTCGTGGTCGAGTTCGCACTGCAGACGCTCGCGTCAAAAGACGGCGAGCGACTGATCAAGGCTCGCGCTCCGGCCGGGGTCACCGACGGCTGTCAATACGGCCCCGGCCTTCATGCGCACGTGATCACGGCGAAGTGCGCGGACTCGATTCCGTTCCACCGGCTCGCCAAGATGCTCGACCGAGCCGGAGCATCCATCGCACGCAGCACCCTGTGCTCGATGTATCACCGCGGCGCGAAACGGTTCGTTCCGATCTACGACCGGCTTCTCGAACTCGCGCGAGACGACGCGTACCTCCGCGCGGATGAAACGACGTTGAACGTGCAGCAGCGGGGCGGATGCGTTAAGGGCTGGGTCTGGGGGATCATGTCGACGCAGGTCTTGGCCTAGGCTGTGTGCCGTTTCCTCTCAGGCCCCGCTGAGGCGGAGATAGCGGTGAATGAAGGCGAGCTTGACCATTCCGCCAAAGTTGATCGCGGTCTTTTCGAACCGAGTCACGATCCGGCGTGACTCCTTCAGCCAGCCGATCAGCTGCTCAACGATGCTCCGCCGCCGATAGGCGGCCTTGTCGAATGGGACGGGCCGGTTGTCTTCGCGGTCGCCGTTCTTGTTCGGGATCACCGGGACTATGCCGAGGCGCATGAGATATGCGTCGATCCATGCTGCCCGGTACCCCTTGTCGCCAGCGAGCGCGACAGGCCACGCGCGGGGCTGACCGTACTGGTTTCGGAGAGACCCGTCCGCGCCAACGAGTATCGCGTCGAGCATCGTCGAGTCGTGGACCTGTCCCGCGCTCAACTCGAAGTGAAGCGGGTGCCCTTCGCCGTCACACAGGATGTGGATTTTCGAGCCCCAGCCACCTCTGGACCGCCCCAGAGCGTGATCTTCGGGTTCGTCTGGGTTGGGATCTTTTTCCCCCGCCGGCACTGCATCGTGCAGCCCGGATGGATGTCCCATCGACGCACCACAGCTCGTCAGGCAAGCCATCATCGGGAGCGACGTGCTCCCGTAGACGGCAGAGCACTTTGTCGAAGGTACCGTCGCTAACCCACTCGTCGAAGAAGTTCCACACTGTCTTCCACGGCCCGTACTCGGTCGGGATATCTCGCCACGGCGCTCCCGTCCTCAGGATCCAGAACATCGCCTCGAGAAGCTGGCGTCGGTCCCGGGGCCGACGACCAGTCTTGAAGTTGTTGGTGGGGAAGAGGTCTCGAACGAGGTCCCACTGCTCGTCTCTGAGACCATGCCGGGGCACGCGCACCTTGCTCATGGCCACGTTGGATCATGAAAACCCCGTCCGCCCAAGAAATCGGCCATTTCAAGGAAACGGCACACAGCCTAGAAGTTCAGCGAAGACCGCGGTGCAAGCACGGCCAACGAACTGATCGGCGATTCGGCAGGCTATCTGACGGTCGACGGATACAGCGGCTACAACAACGTCACGGAGGCCGCGGAGGGCGAGTCCAAACGGACCCGCGTTGGCTGTTGGGGACATGCGAGGAGAAAGTTCTACGCGGCGATGAAGAACGTCCCGACCGCACGCGAGGTGTTGGAGATGATCGTCGAACTCTATGTCGTGGAGCGCGACGCGGCGATGAAAGGGGTCCTCGGAACGGATGCCCACGCGAAGATGCGCAAAGAACAGAGCGCCGCAATCGTCGAACGTATCGAAGCTTGGGTCGACGAACAGCACGACCAACACTCGCCCAAAAGTGCGATGGGCTCCGCGCTGACCTACGCGAAAAAGCAGCGAACGCGGCTGCGACGTTTCCTCGAAGACCCGAAGCTCGCGCTCGACAACAACTACGCCGAGCGGGCGCTTCGGATCATCGCGCTGGGCCGGAAGAACTTCGGCTCTCCTGACCATTTAGTGGGTCCAATGGGGAGCGATGTGGAACGGATGAGTCTCGATGCCGCCGCAGCATAGGAGGAGCATCGCGATGAAGGCCGACGCTGAATGAAAGCCGAAGGCTCGGCGCGTGATGACGCGGGCCTTGCCGTTGAGCCCTTCGACGCGGCCATTGTTGAGGCGGGTGCGGACGTAGGCGAGGATGCCCTCGCGGTGTTTCTCGATCGTGGCCGCGACGCGCACGAAGGCAGGAAGCTCCGACTCGCGAGCCCAGCCGAGCCACTGGTCGAGCTTGCGACGCGCGACGTTGACCTGGCGGCCGTCGAGAATTGCGGCGAGCGACTCCTTGAGCAGATAGGCCCGGTAGAGAGGGAGGTTCTGTTCTTCGAGGCACGCGAGCTTCGCGGTCTCGAGCTCGGACAGGTTCCATGGCCGCTTCTGAAGCGGCCACCGTGTCTTCTTGAGCCCCGTCTTCTCCTCGGCACAGGCGGAGCGAACCTCGTCTCGGCGGACCTCGTCGACAGCGTCGTGGACGAGTCGTTGCACGTGGAAGCGATCGAAGATGAGCGTCGCGTTTGGGACCGACTCCTTGACCGCCTTGATGTACGCGCTGGACATGTCGATCGTGACAGCCTCGATCTTCGCCGCACGCTGGGTTCCGAGGGCGTCAAAGAAGGATTTGAGGGTCTCCGCGTTCTTTCCCGGGGCAGCCCAGACCACAACGCCGCGATCGTGGTCGACGACCGTCGTGATGTACTGGTGGTGCTTCCGGTAGCTGATCTCGTCGACGCCGATGTTACGCAAGTTGTCGAGCGGGTCGGGCATGTCCTCGCTCTGCCGATGAACGAAGCGCTCGACGATGTTCCCGACGGTGCGCCACGCGATGCGCATGAGCGTGGCGACGGTGGTGTGGTCGGTTTTCTGCGCGTGGTAGGCAACGAGCCCCTCCTTCGGAAACGTGTAGCGGCTTGCCGACTCTGCCCAGGGCACCTTCTCGACCAGGATGCCGCACCTCTTGCAGCTGACCCGGCGGATTCGGTAGCGCAGGATGGTTTTGATCCCGGCGAGGTCGATGTGGCGCCAGTCTCGAAGGCGGGAGTCGTGGCTGCTCCTGCACTTCTTGCCACACTCGCTGCAGCGCGAAACTTTCCAGGTGGGGGCGACGTGGACGACAAGGGCGTCCTTCTCGAACTCGAGGTCGAGGACACGGGTTTTCTGGAGGGCGAGGAGGGTTCGGAGTAGACTGGTCGAGCGCATGCGGGCTGGGTGGGTTTTGGTTGGTGTTGCAACCCCAAGGTTACGCCCTCACCCGCTGCGCACTTCTTCACGCCCGTAAACCCCGCTCCAAAGCGGTCCTACACCCGCTACCCCTGGAGAAGGCGCCCTTCGACCGCCCACTAAATGGTCAGGAGAGCCGGTTTTGATCCCGGCGAGGTCGATGTGGCGCCAGTCTCGAAGGCGGGAGTCGTGGCTGCTCCTGCACTTCTTCCCACACTCGCTGCAGCGCGAAACCTTCCAGGTGGGGGCGACGTGGACGACGAGGGCGTCCTTCTCGAACTCGAGGTCGAGGACACGAGTTTTCTGGAGGGCGAGGAGGGTTCGGAGTCGACTGGTCGAGCGCATGCGGGCTGGGTGGGTTTTGGTTGGTGGTGCAACCCCAAGGTTACGCCCTCACCCGCTGCGCACTTCTTCACGCCCGTAAAACCCCCTCCAAAGAGGTCCTACCCCGGCTAACCCAGGGAAACGCGCCCTTCGACCGCCCACTAAATGGTCAGGAGAGCCCGATTTCAGGCCTCGCGGGTCCGGTGGGATTGTTCTTCGCAGAGTCCCAAGGAGTCCGGGCCTGCTTGGCCCCGTTTAGCCCCTCGGGGACGTCTCGCCCAAGAGCCGTTTCGTGGAAGCTTCTGCACGCAAGCGAACCCCCTTGTTTGGGTCGGAGCGCATCTTTTCCAGTACCGCATGAGTCCACGGGTCAGCGGCCTCGAAAGCAGGAAAAAGCGCTCCAAGTGCGTAGAACCGAACGCTGATAGAAGAATGCTCAAGCAGTCTCTCTAGGCGGCTGAGAAAGTCCATGGAATCGTATAGTTTGAAGGCAATCTCGTTGAGGATCTCGACGCCGAGAGACACCGTCTCGGCGTCGGATGAGTCAAGCAACACAAGCAGCTCTGACGTGTCGCGACCTGCCCTGAACTCATCCGTCAGCTTGGAGATCAGGTGGTCAGCCGCGCCGGAGTCTGTCGCCGCGATTTCGTCAATCTCGTCTTCGATCACCTTCTGTTCTCCAATGCGTGCTCAAGAGACCGCAGGAATCGCTCCTCATCCGTGATTCTTTGAGCATGGTCTAGACGTTTCTTAGCCGAGCCGGTCCCGGCCGCGTCGTACGTAGCCTCCTCATGCCTCCGACTGCTGATACTGGTCCGATAGGCCACAATCGCATCAGAGATATCACGCTTCGACCAGTTTGAGGGAACGCGGGCGGGGATCGCATCCGCGACCTTCTCCCCAAAGTCCGACGACTTCATCGTCGTCGACACCGTCTGTTCGCTCCCGCCCCGCTGCTCCGCTGCGCGTTGTCGCTTGCGATTGTTCGGCACGGGCTCGATAGTGGCAGCGGCTCTCAGCCAGCGCGACAGCGTCCCGTGCCAGCACGTATACGAACAACTCGTTGAGCCCCGCCGACGGCCGAAGGAAAAACCGCCGCTCCGAGCACCGCCGCGTCAGCAGATACATTCGCCCCGGGTGTACGTGTCGAGACAGCACGCCCCCGAGGTCGGCCACGCTGAGCGATCGTTGCATCCGTTCGCCCGGCTCCCGGGCTGGTGAGGTCGGGCCGCGGCGGGAGCGGCCACGTTGGTCCGCCTAGCAAACTACCGTCGGACGGGGATTCTCACAAACCACCGTCGGACGGGGATTCGGGGATTCCGGGGATTCGGGGATTCGGGGATTCGGGGATTCGTTGGAGGGAGATTCTTCCAGGAGGGGGATTCCAGCAGCCGCGCCAGACGCCGCCGCGTCAAAGATCTGGGGGCTCCTCGAAAACGAGCTCAACGATCAGATCCGACGAGCAGAACCCCGGCCGACCATCGCTACACCTAAGGGTGACCGTGTCGCTCGTCTCCGCGATCACCATCCCTGCGTCTCCCAACCAGGCATCGGTGCTTCCATGCGAGCCACGCCAACAGTTCCACACCCTCAGCTCCGCTTCGCTCCCCCTGACTGAGACCACGCGAATGCTGCTGTCCTCTGGGGCGGTGTCCGTCCAAAGGACGATCTCAGCGGCGCTCACCGACTCGACGTTAAGTTGGCCACGCTGCAGCTTCATGCACACGCCTTGGATTGGCTCCGTCTTTCTTGACCGCAAGCGTACGCTGATTTTGGCGCTAGGCCGCACTTTCCGCCGATAGATGCCATGGACGAGTTCGTCGCCAACCTGCTGCGGTACGCCTTGATCGCGCGCGAAGCGTTCTGCGAGAGTTTCCGGCATGCTGTCCTCCTGGTATCCGGGGTAACGGTACGGGTCACCCCCCCCTCCGTCAGCTTAGTTGAAGCGTTCTCGCGGGAGCCCGGAGCGCCGCGAACTCACCAAAGAGGTGGGGCGTGAAGACGGAGACAAAGACATGAACGAAGACTCGGAAACGGTGCGAGCGAGGGTGGTCGCGCGGCTGTTGGGCCCGCAAGCGATCTCGGTGTTGGCGTTGTCGAAGAAAAGAAGATTCTCGTAGGAGACGTTGTCTCGCTGGCTGAGAGCAGCTGCCACTTTCGAGCCCGTGCCGAGCAACCGCAAGGGACAACGGGCCGCAGACGACACGGCGCTCCGGCGCGGACAAGCTTGCGCTCATGGCTCGTGCGGAGGGACTCGAAGGCGAAGCGCTGGGCGCTTTCCTGCGACACGAGGGAGCCCACCAGGGCCAGCTTGAGCAGTGGCGCAAGGTCGCCGCGGACGCGCTCAGCGGCACGAAACGGCAGGCGCCAAGCGAGGAACTCCGGCGGCTGAAGGCTGAAGGCTGAACCTTCGTTGCGCCCAAGAAGAAAGCCCCGCCGGTTTCGGCGAGGCTTTCCCCAAATCACTCAGCTGCGCAGCTCACCCCTGCGGAGGCGGCAGCGCTTCCTGACACACCCCGATCTCCAGGATCGTGTAGAGCAGCACCAGCTCCTGCGGGCTCAGCCCCACGTAGTCGAAGAACTCGGCCATGTGATAGCTGGTGAACTGGATCTTGCCGCAGCCGAACTGGCCGGTCACGGTCAGCGGGTGAACGGCCCCGACCACGCCGCCGGGGCCTTCGAGCCAGACCTTGTGGCCAACGTCGATCTGCCCGCCCTCGCCGTCGTCGACGAGCACGGGGTTGACGGCTTGAATGCCGGACCAGTTGTCGACCGTCTCCACCATCGGGAGTTGGTAGAGCGTGGGGTGCGGACTCGTCGTTGAGCGGGTTGATGTCCTTGAGCGGGTCGGGCAGCGCCTCGAGCCACTCGAGCAGGCCATCGTCCAAGATCGAAGCGTTGGAGTTGTAGACGCCGTTGTCGCAGCTGCCGCCCGGGCAGCTCAGCTGCTGATACTCCGGGAACGCGAGGTTGATCCACTCGTTCGCCCAGTCGGATACGTACCAGCGACCGCCTGCGGCAACCCAGTCGCGGATGTTCTGGATGTTGGTCGGAGTGAGCGCGCTGACGTAGGTGTCTGAGCTGCAGGGCGCGAAAATCATGTGGTACTGCGACAGCATCTCCGGGCTTGAGACGAGCTGCGCGAACGTGCCTTGGCTGGGGAACCCATCGCTGGCCGGGTTGCGGCCGTTGTCGTAGAGGTCGAAAGGCTCGGTGCCCGGGACGAGCTGCTCTTCGAAGTTCGAGATCAGCGTATCGCCGAGGCCGAACTTGCCCAGACCATCCTCAAGGCGGTCGAAGGACCCATCGCCCACCGCGATCAGCGGGATGAACAGCCCGTTGTCCGGGTCGTTCTCTCCGGGCAGCGTGGTCAGCTCGTCATCCACAACCTCCGCGCCGGTGCCGAAGTTGATCTGCGTGAATCGGAGGAACTGGCCCTTCTGCACGACCAGGTAGTTCGCGCCTTGAGCGAACGTGCCCAGCTCGAACGAGCCATCCGCAGCCGTCGTCGTAAAGCGGTCGTCGCAGTCGAGCTCCTCACACTCGGCGCAGTAGACCTCCTGCGGGATCCCGGCGGGAGGACCGGAGCTGGTGTAGACGAGCGCGCCGCTGACCGGGATGACGCCGTTGGGCGCCCAAACGGTTCCGGTCAGGGTGAGATCGTTGGGTGCGCCCTGGCAGCCACTCGCGCCACCGGTCGGATCGTTGACGTCGAACACCACCGGGGGGCCGACGGTTTCATCCTCGCCGGGCTCGGCCGAGCTGGTCGGGGTGGTCGTCTCGACCCCGTCCGTCGTGCCGCTGGTCGTCGTCCCAGCCCCCGAGGTTGTGGCCGTGGGCGTGCTGTCCGTCGGATCGAGCCCCGAGCTCGCGCTGGCCGAACCGCTCGCGCCGGAAGTGTCGTCGCCGCAACCCGCCAGCCCCAGTCCCGCGACCGCAAACCCAACCCACAACAACTGATTCATGCGCATATTTGTTCGCTCCGACGCCCGAAGGCCCCGCCGCACGATACCCAATTGGCCGCGGTTTCGTCAGGGTGCGACTCCGTCGTACCAAGCGCCCCACCCGCCTCACCGAGCAGCCCCGTCGCGGTGTACCGTTGAGCACATGCGTCCGACCGTGATCAGTCTCTGGGCGATCCTGCTGCTTGCCTGCGGAGACGACACGACCAGCGCAGGCTCGGGTGACGGCAGCGAGAGCGGCACCTCGGTTGGCAGCACTTCAGACACGCCGACCGGCCCAACCGGTGGTTCGATCCGGCAGCGACACCACCGACGGCTCCGAGCCAAGCACCTCCGGCGCCGACGACTCCACCTCCACCGGCGCCGAGGTTGCCGCGCCCGAATTCGCTCGCGATATCCGGCTGGAGCGACTCACCGTCAACCAGGCGACCCAGGTCGAAGTGGTCGTGGACGGCATCGAGCTCGCCCCCGAGGACTACAACACCCGCGTGATCTCCGGTCGTCGCACGCTCGTGCGCGGCTTCTGGAGCCTTCACGCCAACTTCGAGCCGCGCGAGATCCTGGGCCGGCTCACGATCAGCTACCCGGACGGAAGCGTGGTCGACCAAGACTTTGTGCAGTTCGTCGCTGGCGAGAGCAGCGATGGTGCCGGCGCGTCCTCGTTCCAGTGGTTGCTCGAGCCCGAAGAACTCGTGCCCGGGATGACCTATCGGGCCCGCCTGTTCGAGATGCCGGACAGCGACGCCCCCGGCCAGCTCAGCGAGCCCCCGCCCATCGCCCCACTCGCCGGGCCCGGCACGCTCGCGCTGTACGACGTGCCGCTGGAGCTGCGCGTGGTGCTCGTTCCCATCCAACATGAGTTTGAGGGCTGCAGCCGCACCCCCGACATTACCGAAGAGGACGTCGATGCCATGCGCATCGCACTCGAGCAGAACAACCCCGTACAGGGCGCGTCGTTCGAGGTCCGCGAGCCGATGATCTACACCGAGACCATCGGCCAAGGCGGCAGCTTCAGCCCCGTGCTCGCAGCCTTGGCCCAAGCTCGCGCCGCCGACGACCCGGACCCGAGCGTCTACTACTACGGCCTCATCGATCCCTGCGACGGATTCCCTCCTGGCCTTGGGGGACAGGCGATCGCGATCGCGGGCCCCCCAACCCTGCTCAACGGACAGGAGCGGATCTCCACCGGGCGCTGGAACAACAGCGGCGCCGGAGCAGCCGAGACCTTCGTCCACGAGGTCGGCCACACGCAAGGCCGCAGGCACGTGCGCTGCAGCGGCGGCGAAGCGGGCATCGACGCGGCCTATCCCCACGCGGGCGGCCGCATCGGCGTGTGGGGTTTTGGCATCTACGACTTTGAGCTGCGCACCCCGACGGGCGGGCGCGACTACATGACCTACTGCTCCAACGAGTGGGTGAGCGACTACAGCTGGGAGCAGACGCTCGACGTCATCGAGGTCCTCACCGCCTTCGACCTTGCCGGCGCACCCGGAAGCGACAGCTTCGTCCTGGCCGGCATGGTGCACGAGGACGGCAGCGCGCAGTGGTGGACCCAGCCGGGCGAGGTCGATGCCTCGACAGCCTTGGGCACCGCACGCTTTGAGACTCCCGCCGGGACGATCGAAACGATCGCGCGCGTCCGCCCCGTGCCCCACGGACACAGCGCCCGCTACATCGAGGTCCCCCTCTCGGCCGCATCAAGAGCCATGACCGCGGTGGACGTCTCTGCGCCGGGTTCGAGCTTTCGCGTTGGCGCGAACGAGATTCGCACCATTCGGTGATTCGCCTGGTGCCACGTCACCGGGCCGCGTAGCGTGCCCGGGCCATGCGACGTATCGCTCTTGGGTTGTTCGCCACCGCTCTTGCCTGCAACCCGAGCTCGGCCGCGCCGCCCCCGGTGGCACCCACGACCGAGCCCGCGCACCGCACAAGCGCAGGCCCCAAGCTTCGATGACACGGCAGAGGCCCTGCTGTCCCAGTACCTGGACGCGCACCCCAACGCCGGGGTCGAGCTCGGCCTGCACGAGCACGACGGCAAGCTCCCCGACTTCACCGCCGAGGGTTTGGCGGCAACCGTCGCGAGCACGGCGAAAGCGATCGACACCCTCGAGGCCTTCGACCCCGGCGCCCTGGATCCCCACCAACGCGCCGAACGGGCCGCCCTGCTCACCACGCTCGAAGAGGTTCGCTTTCGCATCGAGGTGCTCAAGGAGCCCCAGCGCAACCCGATGTTCTACGTCGGTATCCTCAATCTCACCCCCTACGTCAGCCGCGACTACGCGCCGATCGAGCAGCGGGCCGAAGCCATCATCGCGTTTGCCGAGGCCGTACCCGCGCACCTCACCGCTGCCAAGGCCAACCTGCAGCCCGCGCTCGCCCGCACCTTCATCCAGACCGCGCTCATCCAGGCCCGCGGCACGGCATCCTTCGCGCGGACCGACGTTCCTGCGGCCATGGCCGCGCTTCCCGAGGGACCGCTCGCCGACCGCCTCGCCAAAGCGCTCGAAGACATGTCGACCGCACTTGAGGGGTACGCCGGCTACCTCGAAGAGGCCCTGGGGCGTGCCAACGACGAGTTCGCCCTGGGCCCCGAAGTGTTCCGCCGGATGCTTCAAACCACGCAGGGCATCGACGTGGATCTCGCCCAGCTGGAGTCCGTGATTCGAGCCGACCTCGAACGCAATCTGGCGGCGATGAAGGACGCTACGGCCAAGATCTCACCCAAGAAGTCGACCGCCGCGGTCATCGCCAACGTCCAACGCGACAAGCCCAAGCTCAATCGCGTGCTCGACGAAGCCACCGCGCAGTCGGTGAAGATGCGGGCGTTCTTGTTGGAGAAAGACATCGTCACCATCCCGAGTGAGGACGTCGCGCAGGTCGTGGAGACCCCGCCGTTCATGCGCTGGAACTCCGCTTTTCTCAGCAGCGCCGGCGTGTTCGAGACCAAGGCCCTGCCGAGCTTCTACTACATCAGCCCTCCGGACCCTTCGTGGTCCAAAGCCAAGCAGCGCGACTACGTCCCGGGCCGCACCGACCTGTTGTTCATCACCATTCACGAGGTGTGGCCCGGCCACTTCCTGCACTCGCTCCACCTCAAGAAGAGCGACTCGCGGGTGCTCAAGGCGCTGTGGAACTACGCGACCGGTGAGGGCTGGGCCCACTACACCGAAGAGATGATGTGGGACGCGGGCTTCAGCGACGACCCCGCCGTGCACGTGGGCCAGCTGCAAAACGCCCTCCTGCGCAACGTCCGATCGCTGTGCACGATCGGGCTGCACACCCAGGGCATGAGCGTCGAGACCTGCCGCCAGATGTTTGTCGAGCAGGCGTACCAGAGCGAGGGCAACGCCGAGCAGGAGTCGCGTCGCGGGACCTTCGATCCGATGTATCTCGCCTACACGACCGGCAAGCTCGTGATCAAGAAGATGCGCGCCGACCTCGAAGCCAAGGCCGAAGCCGAGGGCAAGCCGTTCGATGCCAAGGCGTTTCATGACGAGCTGCTCTCGTACGGTGCCGCGCCGCTGTCGGCGATTCGGGCTGGCATGGTCCCGAACGCCCCCAACGACTTGTTATGACGAACGGCCCCACTGGGTAGCCAGCTGCGCCGCGACCACCAGCGGAGCGTCTTGCAGGCTCTGGATATACTCCCGCAGCGACTCCAGCTTCGGGTCCTGGAGCAGGGCCTGGCGAATCTGCTCGGGGCCCTTGCCCGCCAGCAGCAGCGCGCTCAGCTGCCGCTGGTAGTGCGCCGCGACGCTCATGGGCACAGCTCCCGAAGAATCCCGAAGTCCTCGCGGTAGCCGACCGCAGCTCGCGGATCGGCGAGGGTCGGGCCGAGCTGCTCCAGGATCACGACCTCGAGGGCGGGACACCGCGGCAACGCTTCGGCCAACAGTTCGAACACGGGTTGCGGGACCCGGGCGTCATGCGTGTCCCGTCGAAACCGCGTCGCCCCATGGGTCGACCACGACCCCCCCGACACGTGCACGACCCGAGCCCGATGCAGCGGGTACTGCTCGAGCAACGCCTGCGGATCGAGCTCGAAGTTGACCGCCTGACACCACAGGTTGTGCAGGTCGAGGACCAAGTAGCCGTTCACCGCATCCAGCACCTGCGCGATCAGCTGCGGCTGCGCTTCCACATCCAAGGGACTCAGCGCAAGCGCGAGGTTCTCGATGCCCACCGACGCCCCGCTCACCGACGCCAACGCCTCCAGAGCCTTCGCGCACACCTCGGCAACCTCGGGTCGCGGCGGCGGTGGCAGAGGCGCGCCCACATCGAAGCCGTCGCACCCCATGAACCCGTAGTGCTCACTCACGCCCTGAAGCTCAAGCGTGGCGCAGTCGTGGGCGACCCGCGCCAGCCAGTCGCGATGGTGATCCGAGGCGTCCACGCTCATCGGGGAGTAGGTCACGCCGTGTCCCCACAGTCGCCCGGCGCGCCCGTAGTGGTGCAGCAACGCCTCCGCCCAGGCAGGACGCGACCGGGCCCAGCCAAGCTCGAAGCTGTACTCGATCGCATCGACGGCGCCAGCTTCGAAGAGCGGCAAGGCCGTCGCTCGAAACGCGTCGTCGAGCATCAGCGAGAGGCCGACTTGCATAGGAGCGGCAGTCTACCCGCGACCGCAGGCCGGACATCCGCCGCCGTCCCACTTGGGTGTCGCAGGCGTGCTCCAGCCTGGAGCCGTCTCGACGCGCCGTGGCCTGGGCGCAGGTTCGGTGCGGGGTTGAACGCGCGTCCGAATCCGCGGGCGAATCGGCTGCGCGTCGCCAGGCTCCTGGGCGAAGGGTACGAACGCGGTGAGATCCTCGGACAACTCCGCGGCGACCGGTGCGGCCTCGGCCGCGAGTTCTTCGACCACACGCCGGGCGGGACGAGGTGCTTGTGCAGCGGCTCGCTCGAGCACCGCGATCACCTGCGCTGCAACCTCGGGCGCATCCGACGCGTCCTCGGGCAGCTCAGGCACGGTGATCGCGGCCACTTCCAGGGTCCGGGCCTCCTGCACGTCGCATCCGCCTGCCAGCAGCGCGGTCGCGCCGAGGCCGAGTCGAAGGGAGCCGAGAACCGAAGCGGGCAGTCGCATGCGACCTTCAAACGTGACCCCGGCGGCTTGGGTCTCCGCCGGCGGAACTTTTTTTTCAGTCGGGTCGGAATGCCCCGATCCAGATCGACTGCGCGCCGTCTTCGACCGCCTGGGCCGCAACCATCGCCCGCCCCGCACCACCCGCCACCATCGTGCGAGCGAGCAGCGAACCGGGGATAAACGACAACTGCGGGCTCTCGCGCACGAACATGCAGTCGAGCGCATCGTTGTCGTCGAACCGCGCCACCCAGGTCTCGATCCACGTCGCATCCTCGGCGGTGTGCTCGAGTTGACCGCTCACCACCACGCCGCCGCCCTCGAGGGGCTCGGCACCCACCGGAGCGAACTCGCCCACATCGCGGAGCGACGATGCCTCTTCAAAGAAGGGTCCATCCACGCTCCAGGTCACCTCGCCCGACCCCACGTCCACGCGCTGCACCTGGTACACGTTCTCGGCCGGCAGCACCCGCAGCGAGGTCAGCAGCACGCTGCCGCCCGCTTCCACCGCGATGTCGAGCGGAACGAAGGTGGCGCCGCCGATGCCGACCTGCGGGGTGTAGACCGCCGTCCCCTCCCCGCCGTTTCCGTCGAAGGAGAGCACCGTGCTCAGCCGAGTCTGGAAGTCGACGTACTCGCCGACAAACACGTAGATGGTGCCGTCGCTGCCGATCGCCAGCGGGCCAGCGCTGTCGGTCGAGAACCCTCCGCTGGGGACGCCGGACCACGTCGAGGACCACATCGAATCGCCAGTGCTCGCATCGTAGGAGGCAACCCAGACGTCGTTGTCGCCCTCGCCCGCGCGCACCTGGCCGGTGATCACCGGGTTGCCGTCGCCTCCGAGGGCCACGTCGAACGAGACGTCGTCGGCCGTGTCGATGCCCGAGTCGAACTCCGCAAACCACAGCACGCCGCCGCGGGGGTCGAGCTTGTACAGCCGGATGTCGCTGTCCTCGCCCACCGCCGAGACGCTCGCCGAAACGTAGACGTTGCCCGCCTCGTCCATCGCGACGCCAGTGACGTCGACGTCAAAGCCCTCGACCTCAAGCGGCGTGTTCCACTGGGTCTCGCCGTCGGGTGACACCCGCACGACGATGCCCTGGTCGTCGAGAATGGTCTCGTTGCCGCGCTGGTCCGTCGTGATCTCTCGCAGAAATCCAGCGACCGCGGCTCCGCCACCGGCATTTGTCGCGACCGCCCGCGCATCGATGACCGACGTGTCGGTCGGGGGCAGCACAACCGCCGCCCATTCGAGGCCGCACTGAAGCGCACACGCCGAGGTGCAGCCGTCTTCGTCGTCCTCGTTCGCGTCGTCGCACTCCTCGTCCGCTTCGACGAAGCCGTTGCCGCAGGCTGGGTCCGGGGGATCGAAGCCGGTTCCCGACGAAGTGTCGGCATCCGAGGTCTCGGTCGGAGGTGTGGTGTCCCCGGTGCTGCTGCCGGACGTCGAAGAGGCCTCGGTGCCGCCGGTCGGCGTCTCGGTGCCGGACCCCGAGGAGCTCCCCTCGTCGCCCGCGGACGTCCCGTCGTCACCGCACCCGAGCACCAACACAGCCATCAGCCCCAAACTTCGTGCCCGCATGCCGGCCATCATCGTTCGCGACCGGCCACCGGTCAATCTGCGGGAGTTTGGGGAAGCGCGGGCGCCGGGACCGGGACCAGCGTGCCGACCGACGGCAGCGTGAACGGACGCAGGCCGGTGGGACCCACTTCGACGAACACGAGCCTTGGGTCGTCCAGAGACCACAAGAACTTGAACAGCACCGAAGCCGGTCCTGCGCCGTTGCGATCGTTGAGCACTTTGGCGTTGAACAACCCAGCGTCAACCGTGTCGCCTTTCTTCAGCGCGTCGTACGGGTTGCGAAACAGAATCTCCTGCGGCGTCTGGTGCATGGCCCCGCCCACGCTGCTCAGTTCGAGCTTGCGACCGCCGACCCGGCGAAGGGTGTACGGGCGCGGTCCGATGCCCAGCACGTGCCACGTCTTGGGCGCCCGCATCCCCAGCACGTGCATCATGCTCACCCCGTGAATTCCGGTGACGAGCCCAGGGGTCGCGATCACGACCACGTGCTTGTCCTGAAGATCGAGCTCCGCAAAGGCCTCGTTGCGATAGAACTGCGCGTAGGCACGCTGCGCCCCGAGGATGGCGTCCATGTGCTCGCGCGTGTAGCCAAACTCGCGCACGAAATGCAGCCAGACAACGAGCAGGGCCAGCACAGCGAGCGCACCGCGTCGAAGCACCGAGTCCTTGGCACGCCAGGCACGAACGGTTGCAACCAGGGACGCCCCCACAAACGCGGCGGCGCCGAAGTTGGGCAGCATCAGGGCGCGGGTGGCCGGGGGAATGGCCGAGATCGGCAGCAACGCAAAACACGAGCCCAGGACCAACCAACGCACCGCGCGGCGCTCGTCCGAGGTCCAGTGTCGCCGGGCCATCAGCCACAGCGGGACAACCCAGGCCAACGTGGTGACGACCGCAAACGCACCGTGGCGATAGGCTTGGACGCCGAGGTCCTTGATGTCGGGCGGCATCACCCGCTCGCTCAGCCCGCTGTGGGCATAACGAAGCCAGAACCGCTCACTCTCTCCGGCCCAGTTGGACCAGACCTCGCCGGCCATTCGCGGGACCCGGTGCCCCATCACGCGGAAGAACTGTCCGGTCTCCCGGAACGGGTCGACATAGGTGGTCCCGCCATACACCCCGCCACCCAACACGATGTACGCGCTGACAAACACCAGGAGCGCGACCACGGCAGGCCACATCGAGACCACTCGTGTTTTCCCGCTCCGAGTGTCGCCCAGCAGCATGAACGCGCCCAGGTACGCGACCCCGCCGACCGCATACTCCCCGCCTGCGAACGCACACAACCACAGCAGCAGCTCCAACAGAGCCCCCCGGCCCCGAAATGCCTCGGGGTCACGCGCGCTTCGGATGTGCACCCACAGCGCGGTGAATGCGAAGACCGTGCAGACCAGCGCGCATCGGTTGGCGAGCCACGCCACCATCCACGTCATCGTTTCATCGACTGCGAACGCCCCGATCGCCACCGTCGCGATCCAGGACCCCAGCAAGCGCCGCAGCAGGATGTAGCCCGTGCTCAACACCCCCACGAACCAGACCGCGGAGTGCACGTGATGGGCGAAGGGCTGCCGCGGGAACGCGAAGTGATCGAACGCGAGCAGCAGGCTCGAGAGCGGCCGGACCATCACAAAGCGGAACTGCGGATGTGTCCACCACGGCAGGCTTCCGCGCTGCACGTGCGCCGCGTTGGTCGCCGCGTCGCCGGGCGCAAACGCGTACAGGTGCGCGATCGAGTACGACCCCATGCGCCTCTCGAGCATGGAGATCTGAAACAGGTCGTCGGCGAGGAAGCCCGCGTCCAGCCCCGGGAAGTACAGAACTCCGCACACGACAGCGATGGCCGCGAAGGCCCCCCAGAGCGCGTGTCGCTGCGTCATCCGATCGCCGCGCCGAAATACACGAGGGCGCACTCGATGAGCAGCGTCAGGCCGAACCGAAGTCGGACGCGGTTCCAGTAGCCAGAAAGCTCGCAGCTGGGGATCGGAAGCAGGAAGACGCTCCAGGGCAGCAGCGCCGACCACCATCCAAACTGGATACCTGCGTAGATGCCAGCCGCCCCGACGAGGCCTCGCAGCAGCCAACGAGTACGCGCCTGTCCCAGCGCCACCGCCGTGGTGCGCACACCGGTGTCGCGGTCCTCGTCGTGGTCCCGCATGACTTGGATGGTTTCGAACACCCCGGAGAACAACCCGAGCTGAAGCAGCAGCGCCCAGCCTTGTACGGAATCGGGCGGCACCGCGACCCACGGCATGCTCACGCCCCAGACCATCATCGCGACCACGTCGACGAACGGTCGATGCTTGAGGACAGCGGAGTACGCCCAACAGATCCCGCCGCCGAGCATCAGTGGCCACCCCAGGCCGCCGCCCCACAGCCACGCCACGAGACAAAGGACCACCAGCAACCCGAGCTGAGCCCGCAGCGCCGCAGCCCGGTGCGCGGCGAGAAACCGCGTCTTTTCCCGATCCTTGGTCGGAGACGCCGCGTCTTGCACGACGTCGAGGTAGTCGTTGTTGAGGTAGACCAGCAGATTCAGCAGGGCGCCGAAGCCCAAACGCACGGACACCTCGCCCCACGGCAGCGCGAGCGCCACCGCGATCGCACCCGCGGCGGCGAGGTTGGCCATCTCAAAGCGTCGCAGCCGGTACCAGGCGACGTCTGCTGCGATCTTGAGTTCGGCCCGCATCGACGCTGGGCCACGATGGTCACATACCCGCGCTCACTTGGGAAACGCGTACTTGTTGAACACCAGGAAGTCTTTGGGGTGCCCCGGCGCGACCCGAATGAACCCGACGGGGTCCCCCGGTATCTTCACGCGTTCGATCGTGCAGTCCGGCAGGCAACGCAGCGTCTCGAGCCAGTGGTACCGAAGCACGACCGGCTTGTCCGGGTTGGTCCCGTAGACCTCGATGCGATTGGTCGACGCCTGGACCCGGCCCGGTCCGCGCACGATCAGCCGCGTGGGCTTCCGGACCCGATACGCTCGAAAATCACCGAGGTCGGCGACCTTCTCGAGTGTGGGGTTGTGGTCCCACCAAGGCGTCGCGTGACGGGCCGAGGTGACGATCACCCAGTGGATCGCGTAGGTGTCGAGGTACTCCTGCCACTCCTGCGGGCTGGCGATGCCCTGCGGCCTTCGGCGGAAGAAGTTGGACCAGCTGTGCTCCAGGTTGCGCCAGATGAACCCCCCCATGATCTGGGCATCGGTCTTCCAGGCGAGCTGCTCTCCCCAGCTCCAGCCTTCGACCAAGAAACGCCCGCTGCCATCGTCCTTCTCGCGCACCCAGTCCGCGAGCGGGTCGACATGCCAATCCCCGTAGTCGTAGGGAGCATGTTGCGGGAACCCCATCGCGGACAGCTGCGCGGCCTCACCGTGGGGCAGCTTGGCCGGCGTCGGAAGATCCTCGATGAAGTAGTACAGGGCCTCGTGCACCAGCAGCAGTGACGCCGGAACGCAGAGCAGAGCGACGGTCCAACGGGCCCCGGTGCTGAAGCGAGCGAAGATCTGCTGTGCAACCGCGAACTCCACCAGCGCGCCGGTGAGGATGCAGCCAAGGAATCCGGCGGGCAGCAGGTTGCGGTAGGGCTGCGTCTGGGCCAGCGGGGTCCAGCCGCCCAGGTACCCGAACACGATCAGCGTCAGGAGGCCTCCACCCAAAGGAAGCGCCCGCGGGTCGCCGTGGCGCCGCCAGACCACCGCCATGGTGAGTCCACCCAGCAGCGCGAGGGTGCGAAAGACGGCTCGTTTCCCGATGATCCCGGTGGCGGCAGGTTCGACCAGGATGTTGAGCAGGTCCCAGACCGCACTGGACGGCCCGGTGTTCGCGAACAACGAAGAGTCCAAGATGTAGTGCCAGAACCGGGCCGCATCCACCAGCCAGTAGGCGTTGACCAACAGGACGCATGCCACGACCCCAAACACACCAAGGTGGCCTCGCCAGCGCAGCGAAGGGACCGCCCGCACATACAGCGCGAGCATCGGAAACACGAGGATGAAGAACGTGTAGGGGTGGATCAGGTGGGCGAGCGCGAGGCTCAACGCCGTGGCCACAAGTTGCCACGGCCGACGTTCGTCGGACCACCGATAGAAGAACCCCAGTGGGAGCACGAAGACCAGGCTGGCCAGGCCGTACGCGATCATGCCGACGTACCAGCACCAGTGGGACCAGGAGTCGAAGTTCCAGTACAGGACAGCGAACGCGGCCGCCAGCAGCGAGCCCCACGGACCCACGCGGAGCAGACGAGCGCCGCTGTAGACAAGCGGCACCACGCCGGCATGTGCGGCCAAGATGAACAGGTTGAACGAGAACCCCTGTGACAATCCGAGCTGCTTGCCCGCGTAGGTGACCAGCGACCAGCCCTTGTTGTCCGCGTCGAAGATCACCCCGTTGGGTGCTCCGGCGAGCAACTGCACGTCGTAGACCCAGGTTCGATTGAACCCTTCGAGGCCCTCGACGACGCGGTAGGCCTGCGTGATGTGGGTATCGAAGTCCAGGCCTGCGTACGGCACATCGGAGAAGAGGAACGCGCCGCCAAAGTAGAAGAACAACCCCACCTGCATCGCCAACACAGCGAGTACGGCAACCGCAAAGCGGGTGCGCTCGCGAGGCGTGCGGAGGCCCTTCATCGCGGCGAGACTACTTTAGTTTCTTGCTCACTTCGAACGCCTCGCTGGAGTAGGCCCGCCGCAGCAGCCCGCGGGCGACTCCGCTGCGGTACAGGCCGCTCTGGATGAAGCGATCCATGGCATCCTGGATGCCGAGGCGGAGCATCGAAGTGGCGCCGATCCGAGCGGTCCACTGCGCCTGGTACTGACGAACCCAGCGCATCGTTAGCCCCTTGCTGTCGAGGGCCTTGAGGACGATCTGGGCCGCGAGTTCGCCCGAGTCGAGCGCCTGCCAGATGCCCTCGCCCGACAGGGGGTCGATGCTGTACGCCGCGTCTCCGGCGAGCAGCAGACCAGCGCCTCCGGGGGGACCGGGCCGGATTGCGAGGGGGAGCGACCACGTTCGTGTCCGCCCCATGCGGCGCGCTGCGTGAAAGCGCTCGGGGTGGCGCTCGATGAATGCGTCGAGCCAGGCGCCAAGCTTTCGAGGCCCGTGCTCGAACGCGTCGGAGCGCTGGTAGATGCCGACGTTGGACTCGCCGCCCACCGGCGGAAAGGCCCAGCCGTAACCGCTGCGAAGATCCGGCTCGAAGTAGTGTTCGGTGCGACCCGCGTCGTCCCCGAAGTCGACCCCCTCGTAGTACGCGGTAATGGCCACCGCCAGGCTCCGCCCGCGACGGTAGGGGAGCGCAAGCGCTCGCCACCCGACCGACCCCGGACCGTCTGCGGCGATCACCGCCCGCGAAAAGACGCGTTCGCCATCGACCAGGGCGCCGACAATGTCCGTGCCGCTGGAGAGCAGTCGTTGCACGTTGGCGCCTTCGCGGACCTGCGCCCCTGCGCCTTCGAGCTGCGCTCGCAGCAGGCCGTCGAGCGCGTGCCGAGGCACGATGTACCCGTCGTGGCCGCCGAACCCCCGTCGGATACGAGCGCCATCTGGAAACACAGCGACCGCACCATGAACGACCGCATGCGGGACACGGCTCAACGCGTTCTTCTCGCCAACGATGCGGTCGACCACCTCGGCACCGCGGTTCGACAGTGCATCCCCGCACGTCTTGGGTTTCGGAAACCGCGCCCGGTCCACCACCAGAACTCGGGCGCCGGCACGGGCAGCGGTCACTCCCGCGGCCGCCCCCGCGGGTCCGGCACCCACCACGATCAAGTCGTAGGTCATCAAGGTCACTCGGACGTCCGCGTAAGGTCCGTCATCGCAGCCTTGTACAGGTCTGCGATCGCGGGGTCGACCACCTCAGCGTTCCCGAGCCGTCGACGCCGTCGCTCTTGCTTGGCGGCCCTCTTCTCCTCGGCGGCGGCCTTGGCCTTCTCTTCGATGGGCGAGAGGGTCTCGCGTTTCTTCCGCTTGGAGTCGGTCTTGCGCTTGAGCTCCGCCAGCGCCTCCTCGACAAGCGAGCGACGCGGAGCCGCAGGCGCAACAGATCCACTCCCTCGAAGCGGCGGGGCGTCGGACGGATCGGGCACGGGCGCGGGCGTTGTGACGGCAGGCTTGGGTGGAGGCCCCGGACGACCCGCGCTCTCAAGATTCGTCCGACCCCGAGAGGACGGACCCGGCGCAGAGATCGTCGCAGGCGCCGCCGAGGAAACAGGAAGCCCTGGATCCGGCGCCGGTCCTCGAGGGTTGAGCGCGAACCCAGCCCCGGTGGGTTCACCGCCACGTCCTACCCGCATCGAGGTTAGGGCGTCTTCGTTGAGTCCGGACGCACCCTGCACCGGCCCCGGGGACGCAGGGAGACCCAGCGACGAAAGTGAGCCGGGAACGGGTGTGTACGTGCCCGTCCGTTCGTCCTCAAACTCGGGCGGGAGGACGGGCGCAGAGCCTGGTGGCTCCGCCAGGGCGACCCCGGCCGAGCGCCAAGCCTCGATGTCCCCCGCCGTCGCGATCATCGTGCTGCTCGCGCCAACATCCGCGTCGGGATCGTAGCTGGCGACCATGGTGAAGCCCGCCCCGATCTGCGCGCCGCCAAAGCTCGGGAGCACGGCAAAGTCGCTGGGCGCGGTCGGCTTCGGGATGTCGGCCGCGTCTCCGGGAGCCGCCAATCCGAGCTCTTCGAACGTTGCGACGATGGTGTGTCCCGACTGCGCGGGCGCGGGCCCGGATGGACCGCGGTCCGAATCGAGCGGTTGATCGTAGTCCGGGATGACGTTGAAATCGGGGTACGTGGGCACCGCACGCTGGCGCGCGGCCGGCGAGTCGTCTACGTCGTCCACATTGGCGACATCATCGAGGGTGAGTTCGCGGGGCGCAGGTGTGTGGTCCTGAGCACCGAGTTCTAGGGGTGGTGGCGTGGGGTCGTGCGGAGCCGGAGTGAACCCGGCGGGCCCGTGGATGTCGATCGGGCGGGTCGGGGCCATCTCGGCGAGATCCGGTACGCCGTGCATCGAGGTCGGTGCGTTGGCCGGGAGTTCGTGATCGGGAACCGCAGCCTGGAGTTCTTCCGCCTCGGCCCTCACCGCCGCGAAGTCCCCGAGGTCGGCGTCTTCGAACGACTCCGCGTCGTCGTCGTTGAACTCCTCGAGCTCCTCGAAGTCCAGTTCCTCCACATCGGATGGAGCCGAAGCAGGCCCACCCGCAGGTTCGGGCGCCCTCACCTCGGCTGCCGGTGTTCCTACCCCCGACGTAACGCCCTCGATGTCCCCAAGGAACAGGGCATGCTGTTCCGCAAGTTTGTGGGTGGACTTGTCGTCTTCCTGCAGGAACGCGAGACGTTGCCGAGGGTTGCCCTGCTGTTCCTCGAACGTGACGTCCTCCCGGCCCCCGTAAAGACCCACCTCAGCGCTGGGGAACGGCTGGAACGATGCGCTGCGGTATGCCTCAGACGATCCGTCGACAGGGGCATTGGAGCTCGGCGTGTAGAGCCCCTCGACCACCGGGGGCAACTCGCCCAGGGCCCTCGGCGCCGACCCGAGACGCGGACGGGCAGCACCCGTCGTCGGAGCTGGGTTGGGCGCGTACGGATCAAACGGCGCCGCGTCGTCCGAGTAGAGCGTGGTGGAAGGGGTGCGGTTCGACCGCGGACCCGCCGCAGCAACGGGGCCGAGCAACGCGGGAGGTTTGGGGAACGCGTGTTCGTGCTTCGCCTCGGGGCTGGGCGCTGACACCAAAGCTGCGGTCATGCCTGGAGTTGGCACGTCTGAGGGGCGGGGCGCAGCCTCGTCGCGTCCCTCCTCAAACTCGTCGGTCGCGCTCACATCGATATAGGGTTGGGCGCTGGAGGGAAGCGGCGTGTCGTAGGAATTCGCGCGCTCCAGCGGCATCGCGAGGTCGGCCGCCTCGGCCGCGGAGCGCTGCATCGCAGGCGCGAGATCGGACAACGAAATCTTGTCCGAGTCGTCCGCGGGAAGCGGATCGGACAAGAAGGGAGCCCCACCAAACTCGTGCGGAGATCCGGCCGGCTCCGGCTCGCTCGCTTCGGGGAGGAGCGTCGGTCGAGCGGAGGGCGGAGCCTCGTCGAAGGGCGTCCCGCCAAGCACCGCTGCGTAGTCCGTGGGAGCATCATCCAAGGGCTCACGCTCCAGCAGCGGCTCCCCCTCCAGCGCCCGGACATCGTCAAACACCAGCCCCTCCGACAGCGCAGGCGCGTCGTTCATCGGCGCACCGACCAGGGCCGGCGCATCATCCAAGAGACCGCGGTCGAGGGGCGGCCCATCGTCCGAGGGGACCACTGTCGCCGGGCCCGCTGGCGTCGCCGGGCCCGCTGGCGTCGCCGGGCCCGCTGGCGTCGCCGGGCCCGCTGGCGTCGCCGGGCCCACAGCCTTCGCCACAGCGGGTGCACTCGGCGGCCCCTCGCGAGCAAGCGTATCCTCGTCGTCTCCCATCTCCTCATCGAGAACAGGCACATCCCCCAACCCCAGGGTCGGAACCTTCGCGGCGTCCGGCTCTGGTGGCAGCTGGAGATCCGACGCGGGGGTCTGCGTGGCCGTCCCGGGGGCCAACACGCCCACGGCTTCAGCCTCCGCCAGAATGTCCTCCAGGGACAGATCCTCATCATCGGAGATTTCGATCACTCCGGGGGCGAGGACCGCCGCAGTTTTCGACGTCGGCCGGGATGCGGCCGGGCCAGCGAGAGAGACCGCCGGCGGGCTCGCGGGCGGATCTGGCGGCATCACGCCTTCGCCGAGCAGCGACGCCTCGTCGGTCGCCGAGCTCGAGTGGTATGGCACGAATACGTCCTGCTGATGGCTCGCAGGGGCATCACCGATGTCGAGCACGGGTTGGTCGGGTCCGGGCGCCATCGAGGGAAGCTCGATCTCTAGCGGCCGACCTGGGAGCACCTCCGCCAAACCATCGAGCGAGACCTCTGTCGATCCCGGCGGCGAAAGGATGCCGAGATCCCGGGGTTCGACGGGGGGCAGCGTGATGCCTGCTCGGATCCGTGGGTCCGGCGGGGCCGGCGTCGGCACACCCGCTGGCACCGGTGTGAGCGACGATGGCGGCGGCGTTGCGTTGGGCAGCGGCGGAAGCGAGCCGCCCTTGAGACGCTGCGAGTAAAGCTGTGCCTGCCGGACCCGAGCCACGTTCGCGAGCTGCTGTCGGACGTACGCCTCAAGGTTTGCCCGCATGCGCTCGTCCATGCGATCGAACCGGAGCGCCCAACGATATCCATCCCGCCCCTTGGTCATCCGAACCACGCGTGCGTCCGTCAACAGCGGGAACTCGCCCAGCTGCATGTGAATCCGGACCCGCTCTTTGGCTTTGCACGGTGATGCAACGAGCACAGCCATCCCGTCGGCGCTCAGATCGAGCCCAACTCCACGGACCTCTCCCCGACGAGTCTGAATGACGGCCTGACCGTTCCATGCGACCCGGGGCAGGTGTCTGCGATCGTTGACGACGCGCACTGCTTTACTGGTGTGGAGTCTAACAAGTTGAATCGGCCTCATTGCGCCAAACCGCAGCCGACTCCGAGTGGAGCCGCCCGGTGGGGGCGCGCGGCGACTTCTGGGGGCGGGTCGCCACGCTCGGTTGAGGAGTCCGTCGAAGTGCGAGGTTGGCCCACCTGAACGCGGGCGACGGTCGCTCGCCTTGACGTTCGGACTAGGCGCGCGTTCTTTCGCCGACTATGATGTGGCGGGGACAACGTGGATCGCAGAGCTTATAAACAACAGGTTGGGTACTACGGCGCGCTTGTTGGCGTGGTGTTGCTTGCGGGCTGTGGTTCTACAGCGCCGGCGACTAGCGACGACGGTTCGGGCGGGATCGACACCCTGGGCAGCGCTAGCGCCTCCGCTGGGGAGACCGAGACGGACGCCGGTTCGGACACCATCGACAGCGATTCGGTAGGCTCCGATACCGACTCGACCGCCACTGACTCGACGACGGGCGGGTCAACGGACACAGACAGCGATAGCGATAGCGACACCGACGCCGATACGACCGGCGATACCAACGCCGGCGAAACCGACGACGATCCATCGCTGCTATTTCTCGAAGTCAGTCCGCCCGAGACGGTGCTCGAGCTTGACCTCAACAGCGCAAGCTCGGTTGCGTTCACGGTCACGGCCAACTACAGCGACGGCAGCACCATCGACGTCACCGGGGACGCCACCTGGGACGTGTCGAACGCGGCCGTCGGCGCCATGAACGGATCGACGCTCGAGATCCCTGGGTTTGCCAGCAACTACTTCGAGTCTGCAATCCTCACCGCGGACGTCGCAGGCGAGACCGGACAGGCTCAGATCACCATCGCCGCGTACGATCTGACCAACGACTTCTTCTTCGTCCTCCCGTTTGAAGACGAGGCCGGTCCGCAGGACGAGCCGCTGACGTTCAGCACCGACGTGAAGTCGATGGACGTGTTCATCAACATGGACACGACCGGGTCGATGTCTGGAGCGATCACCTACCTGCGCAACGCGTTGGGCACATCGATCATCCCCGCGATTCAAGCGGAGGTCCCCAACACGCAGTTCGGCGCCGGGACCTTCGATGACTTCCCCATCACACCGTACGGGACCAGCGGGACGGACCAGCCCTTCGTCATGCTGCAGGAGATCACCAACAACGTGGCGAGCGTTCAGGCGGCCGTCGCGACCTACTCCGCGGCGGGCGGCAACGACGGGCCGGAGTCCAATATCGAGGCGCTGTATCAGATCGCGACCGGCGAAGGGTTGGCCGGACCTGCGCCGACCAGCGTCCCTGCGAACAACAGCGGTATCGGCGGCGCCGGATTTCGGGAAGGCTCGTTGCCCGTCGTCGTCTCGATCACCGACGCGCTCAGCCACGACCCCGACGGGAACGCCGCGTGTAACTATGGAGGGCCCGAGCAGTACGCTGGAGCGGTTGCCGCGGTCGCCCACAACCAGACCGAGGCGATGGACGCGATGAACGCCATCTGCGGCCGCGTCATTCAGATCGCGGTGAACCAAAGCGGCGGCACCTGCAACGCCTACGAGGACGGCGTCCAGTTCAATAACGCGACCGGGGCGGTCATTCCTCCGGAGGCGTGGGACATTGCCGGCCGTCCGGCGGGCTGTGCCGCCGGCCAATGCTGCACCGGTCTCAACGGCATCGGGCGTGCACCCGACGCCTCGGGCCTGTGCCCGATGACCTACAGCGCTGCAAGCAACGGCACGGGCGTCGACACGTCCTTCTCCAGCGCCGTGTCGCTGCTCGCCGCCTACGGTCGCTTCGATGTGTCGAGCGCCGTATCGGGTGGAGCAACCGACGTCGACGGGGCCGCGCTCCCGGCGGGGACTACGACCGCCGACTTCATCCAGGCGGTCACGCCCTTCGACCACGGCCTGGTCCCACTGCCCGGTGTCCCCGACCCCACCCTCACGCCGACGACCTTCGAGAACGTCATCCCGGACACCGACGTCATCTTCACGGTCACCGCGTTCAACGACTTCGTCGAACAGGGCCCACAGCCAAGGCTCTTCACCGCGAACATCCAGGTTCTCGCCGACGACTGCGGCGACCTCGACGACCGGGACGTCTTCATCCTGGTCCCACCCGAGGCGCTGCCCGCTCCGGGCTGAGCTCCCGGCCGCTGTCACGGACATCCACGCAAAAAGGGCGCTTCCATCGGAGGCGCCCTTCTTTGTGATCCGCGAAGCAGTTTCGGAGCTTAGGGCCCTCACGGCGCCAACGCAGGCGCATCGGCGATGGGCTCCGCGGCCTCCTGCTCCTCCTGCAGGTGGTTGGTCCCATCTCGAACCGCCCAAACCGCCCCCAAGGCCTCGCTGCCGCCTTCGACCGCCTCCACCTCTCCGACAAACCACCACGACGCCTGTACGCGCTCGGAGTCGACGTCCAAGATCACGTAGCCGCGCTCTCGAATGTCGATCCACCGCAGATGCGGGTTTGCGGCCAGTAGAGCGGGAGCCGCGTTGAGCGGAAAACCCGGCGAAGACACGGCCGGCACCACAAACTCCACGCCAACAGACCCGGTGCCGTCCACCGGATCGTAGGTTCCGGTGGGGTCGACCGCGAGATCGAAGGCCCACGAGGAATGGATATCGCCGGTCAGCACGACCAGGTTGGTGGTGGACTGGGCCAGCTCGAAGAAACGGCGCCGCGCCGCCCGATAGCCGTCCCATTGGTCGGCGTTGAACGGACCCTCGCCCAAGATCACCTCCGACATCACCACCTGCTGTCCGATGACCTTCCACTGTGCGGTGCTGTTGCTGACCTGATCAGCGAGCCACGCTTCCTGCTCCAACCCAAGGAGTTGGCGGTCTGGGTCGTCGAGCAGTTCGGGGTCCCCGAGGTCATCCGGTTGCTCGTCTCGACCGGCGATCCGCGTGTCGAGCATGAGCAGGTGCATGAGGTCGCCATAGGGAAGCGCCCGGTAGATCACCGCCTGCGCCCCCTCCCGAAACGGCATCCACTCTGCGTACACCTGGAAAACAACCGCCTTTCGATCCTCCCAGTCGCCCTCGGTCATCGGCTGATGATTCTCGGCCCCGTCCCGATAGGCGTTGTTCGCCGACTCGTGGTCGTCCCAAACGGCGACCATCGGGTGCTGCCGGTGCATCTCTTGGAGGTCGGCGTCGCGCCGATACTGTGCGTAGCGGGTGCGGTAGTCGCCCAGCGAGACGATCTCCGTAGCAGGCTCGTACTCGCGAATCTCGCCGTACTCGCCCGTGCCGTATTCGTAGATGTAGTCGCCAAGGTGGATGACGAGGTCGAGGTCTGCTCGCTCTGCGACGCGGCGGTAGGCGTGAAAGTAGCCATGGGCAAGGCTCGCGCAGGAGCAGATCGCGACTCGCAAGCGGT
>CAWCWO010000030.1:35000-759625 GCA_963799255.1 uncultured Pseudomonadota bacterium
GCCATAGGCTCCGGCCATCGACTGCATGACGGGCGCCCGCGTCTGGGGCTCGTCCTTGCCCTCCGTGTCCCAGACGAACTTGATCTTGCACCACAGGCGGCCATCGACGTCGACGGCCGCGCCGCTGCTCGCAACCCGTGCGAGCGAGAGTCCGTTGTATTGGGTCGGCGGACGCTCGACCGGCGCGCGGACCTGCACGGCGCCACCGGAAGGAGACCGCGTGGGGGCGACCTTCGTGTCCGCGCTGAAGTTTCCGTCCTTGGACGAGAACTTCACCGAGGTGACCACGGCATCGACGTCGGTCCCACCGTCGGCCAACGGCATCACGCGGCCCGCGAGACCCCCGAGGATGCTGGTGTCGAACTCGAAGGAGTTCTGTGCCGTGGCCGCGCGCTCGGCATGACGCTCGGCGCTCGCTTTGTAGGGCCCGTCGGGGCTCTCGTCCCCTCCGTGACGCACGGCCGTCCAACGCAGCTCCTTGGCGCCGGAGGGCAGGTTCGAATCACCCATGCCCAGCTGACCGATGTTCAGGTTGGGGCTCTGGACCGGGTCGAACCCTGCGAACTCGGTGCTGCTGGGCCCCGACTGCGCGGAGTGGCGGACGTTGTTGACGAAGTTTGCGCCCTCAGAATCCGACAGCGAGATGCGGTCTTCGTAGGGGAGCTTCGGCGCCTTGAAGCCGCTGTTGTCGTCACACAGCACCATGACTTCCTTCGCCCCCGCGTCGTGGTCGAAGAAGCTGTTGATGCCCGACTCGTAGAGAAGTCGCTGCACGAACGCCAGCGCCGACTCCCCCGGCGATCGTGTGATCAGCGGGATGATGGGTCCGTCTTTGGCCTTGTTCTGGACCGTCCGCCCGTACACACCCAGCTCGGCCTCGAGGACCTGCTGCAGAACGAACGAGTGGGTGCGGTTGTGCCAGGCCTGCGGCTTGTCTTTGTGGTGCTCAAGCAGCGCGAACGCAGGAACGACCTCGAGGGTGAACGCCTTGCGGGTCCGCGACTCGTCGGTCTCGTCCTTGCGCGCGTCGGCGTAGAACGCATTCGCGACCATGCCTCGGATCTCGAGCGCGCTGCTCTCGTGCCGCTTGCGCTCGATCTTGAGATGGATCTCGCGATGCCGGAGCTCGCGGTTGATCGACGCCCCTTTGGCATCGCGACCCACTTCGAGGACGCAGAAGACGGAGAGCTTGAACGGCGAGTTGAGCTCCTCCTCGTAGGAGATTTCCCCGACCTCTCGCACCTCGTAGCCGGCGACAGTCAGGGTGGTACCCACAGCGGAAAACAGTTCGGACATCGTCTACCTCGTATTGGAACGCGCCCCACCCCTAGGGTGAAACGTCGTGAACTCGGTCCGCCGCTCGACGGGATTGTCTATGGCGGCAGAATGGAAAGCAGGGCAGCGGGATCGAGGGCCGAGAGTTCGTCCATGAGGTGCTCGTCTTCGGGACCAAGTCCGAACGCGTCACGCTTCGAGGACAGGAACCCGCGAATGCAGGCCGCAAAGATCGGCGGGTCCCACTCTTTGACCGTCATCTGACGCAAGTGGTTGTGGAGCCCGCGAAACACGATATGGGCGTTGTTGGCGGCGTTTGCCGACCCGAACGCTTCGGCCAGGGTGACGCTTCGCGAGAAACGGACGCGTCCTTCGGCATGGGAGATCCAGACGGAGGCCTCCGCGAGGGCTTCTTGGAGTCGCCCTTCGTCGAAGAGCGCCCGCACTTCGGCCGGCAGAACCTCGTTGGACTCGCCGCGGGTTTCCTGGCTCTCAAACACCGACTCTTGAATCCACTGGCGCGTGGCGTCGGAGGCGAGCGGGTGCCCGGCGGCATCGGTCGCAAGGACGAGCTCGGGGGCGCGCGCGAGCAGGTCGCGGACAACTCCGACGACGCCCGTGGTCGCCTCGCGGTCGAAGACGTGCGTCGCGGCACGCGCGACATAGAACGTAAGGTCGAGCCAGAACGGGCTGCCCGAGAACGCGGTCTCGGCCCGCTCGAGAAGTTCGGACCACGAGTTGCCTTTGAACAGGCGCTCCATCTCGTCGGCCGCCGCGTGATCGATGGTCGTGTCGAGCACGCCCTCCTCAAGCGTCGGCAGATTGTCCCAGAGCACCCAACGGTGGATACGAAGGCCGCGGGCTGTTCGATCGACAAGGCTGTCGTGCTCGAGCATGCGAACCGCGAGCTCTGCGAACTCGGGGTCGAAACGGCCCAAGACCTCGGCGCGCTGTTCGTCGTCGGACAGCTTGACGGAGAACCGCTCCATCACGAGCGTCTGCACCCGCCGCACAGCGCTGGGCTCGAGCTCGAGCTTGGAGACGAGGTTGGCCGTAGTGTCCAGGGCCGCCACAAGGGCGCCCTTTTCGTCGCCCGTCCCGGTCAGCGAGCCCGCCTCAAGCTGCAGGTCGAGCCGCTCGGCAAGCCAGGCCAAGATCGACTTGCGCGCCCTGGCTCGGCGCGGATGAATCCCCTCGCCGAAGTCCTCGAGCAGCCGATTGAGCAGAGAAATGCCGGCCGGCAAGGCGCCGGGTCCCTCTAAGGAGATGTGCGAGACGAGCACGTACACGGCGCAGCGGAGGTCCTTGCCGGACTCCGTCAGCAAGTGAGCGCTGTCCCTCGCGACAGCGCTCCAGTCCACGGGGACAAGGTCCACGCTACCGAACTTGGCGAGTTCGTTGCCAATGGCTTCGAACTCCTCGGTGGTGCGAGGGTCAACGCCGGCGGGGTCTTCCCCGGCGAAGGGCGCTACGAGAGCGTCGACCGTGTCCCGAAGAGGCATGACTACTCGTCAGCCGCCAGCGACTTGTCCAGCTTGCCCACCAGGGAGAGCGAGAAGTCAGCGCCCATGTACTTGAAGTGAGGGACGATCTGAAGACGGATCCGGTACCAGCCCGCGTTGCCCTCCACTTCCTCGACCCACACGGCCGATTCTTTGAACGGGAACTTCGACTTCATGAACGGCGTGGATGCCGTGCTGCAGGTGTGGCCGGTGAGCCACCACTGCAGGCGAGACTGGAGGATCTCCCGACTGACGTAGCTTCCGATGAGCTCGCGCTGCATCACCTTGAGGTAGTGCGCGACGCGGCTGATCAGGAACATGTAGGGCAGCTGCGTGCCCAACCGGTAGTTGAGCTCGCTGTCCTTGTCGTCGCGGCCGTAGGTCTTGGCCTTCTGCACCGAGTTGGCCGAGAAGAACGCCGCGTTGTCTGAGCCCTTACGGAACGTCAGGCCGATGATGCCCTCTTCGGACAGCTCGTACTCGCGACGCTCGGAGAGCTGAACCTCGACGGGCAGCTTGGACTGAAGCTTGCCCATCGCTTCGTACTGGTGAAGCGGAAGGTCTTCGACCTCACCACCGGACTGAGGCCCGATGATGTCCGCGCACCACGAGGTAGACGCGAAGGCCTCGGCACAGCGCGCCGCCAGGGCAAACGATGCGGGTCCCCACAAGTAGTTGTCGTGCTGGTCGCGAACGTCCTCGTTGAAGTTGAACGCGCGCTCGGTGTTTTGTCCCGGCTCGTACGGCTGCCGCAGCATGAAGCGAGGCATGCACAGGCCGATGTAGCGGGAGTCGTCGTTCTCTCTGAACGCGCGCCACTTGGCGTACTCGGGGCTCTCGAAGTGCGCCTTGAGGTCGCGCATCTTGGGCAAGCTCTCGAACGACTCGTCGCCGAACATCTCCGGCGGCGTGTTGGCCAGCAGAGGCACGTGAGCCATGGCGCTGACCGAGGCGAGGTTGGACATCAAGCGGATGTCTTCGAACCCGTGCGTGAAGTCGAAGTCCGTGACGACCGAGCCGTACGGAACGCCACCGAAGGTGCCGTACTCACTGGTGTACAGAGACCGGTAGTAGCCCGACTTGACGATCTCAGGAGAGTCCTCGAAGTCGTCGATCAGGTCCTGCTTGGTCGTGTTGATGACGTCGACCTGCACGTTTTGGCGGGCATCGCTGTGGTCGACGAGGTACTTCAGGCTGCGCCAGGTGGACTCCAGCTTCTGGAAGTCCGGGGTGTGCATGATCTCGTTGACCTGGGCCTCGAGGCGCTTGTCGATCTCGGAGATCATGAGGTCGACGGCGGCGCGATCAACCTTCTGGAACTTGTCGCCGCTGGTCAGCAGCTCGCTCAGGAAGGCGGACACACCACGCTTGGCGACATCGACGGCGTCGGCATCAGCGGTCGGCAGGACAGCTTGGCCGAGCAGCGATTCGAGGAGGCTTTCCTCTCCTTGGACCGCCTGGGGAGCGTTTTCTTTCTGCGTCTTTTCACTCATCGGAGATCAGCCTTTCGTGTCCAGCCCGAGTTCAGCCATGAGCTTGGCGCGTGCGCCTTCGTCCTTGAGGACGTCTTCGATCTGCTTCCGGAAATCGCGGCGGTTGCCCAGCGGCGACTTCAGCGCGGAGAGAGCCTCGCGAAGCTCAAGCAGCTTGGCCAGCTCGGGCACCTGCTTCGCGACCCCGCCTGGCGAGAAGTCTTTGAGCGACTCGAATTTCAGGTTCGCACCGATCTCGCCGGTGTCCTCGCCCTCTTCGAGCCGGTTGGGGACGCTGACCGAGAGCTTCACCTTGGTCTCCCGCAGGACATCGTTGAAGTTGTCCTTATCGACTCGGACCGGCTCGCGCTCGTCGAAGGGGCGATCGTCCGCCTCCCCGGTGATGTCAGCGAGGACGAGCATCTTGAACGGGAGCTCGATCGTCTCGTTCGGTTTGGTCGCAGACCGGTACGTGATGTTGATGCGCTCTTTGGGGGCCTTCGATGGTTTCTTCGCCACGCTTGTACTCTCGGTCAGGCCCGTGCTCGGGCCGTTGGGGTGGGGGGGTTGCGAACTTGCGCGCCGGCGGCACAAGTCGTCGAGATCTCATCATATTCGGCGCGAGCGCTCAAGCGGACCCGAGCGTCGGTCTGACGTGCCGAAAGATAGCGCTCAGCTGGCATGGGACACCCTGGACTCGCCAACCCGCGGAAGGTCGTGGACGGTCACCTTGACGGAGTCGTCACGGTCTCTACGGGCCGTAATGCATGCGTCCCTTGCAATACGGCGCTGACCGAGGATGAACGGAGGAAACGCCCGAGTACGAATGTGCAGCTCGAGCTTCATCGTGGCGGGAGCGGGGGACAGGGTATCCACCAGCCCGGCGACGCGAGAAAAGACGGCGCCGCCAGGGGAGAAGCTCTGAGCCTGTGCGGGCGCCAGCGGGCCGATCACAACCCGGGCCTCATGCGCCGGGTGCCGCACCCGCGTGCCGATCACGAACGTCTGCCCAGCCCCGTTGTTGCGGCGGCCAAGCCCGTTGCACTGCTCCGAGTCCAGGGGCACCCAACCCCCGGTGAACTCCCGGACGTTGAGGGCCGCGCCATCGAGGTCGGCGCGCAGCAGCGAGCGCAAGCTGTTGCGCAGGCTCCTGGGCGTGGCCGGGCCGCCTGCAAACAGCGCCGAGATGTGGAGCAGCTGCAGGCGATTGACGCCGGCATGGGCACAGCTCTCAACGTCGAAGCCCGCAAACTGCAGCGCGCGTCGGGCCATGGGGTCGCTCGCGTCGCTGAGGAGCTCGGCCGGAAAATCGTATTGGGCGACCCCGCGGTAGAACAGGGCCGTCAACCGGTTGTGGAAAATGTCGAGGAACTGCCGCTGCAGCTCGGCCGGCGCTTCGTCCTGCACGAACTCAGCCACCATGTACAGCGGAAGTGGACTGTCCGTTCCCGTGAGTCCCAGAACGCAGGTGACGATCTCATACACCCACTCGGTGCGCTCGAGCGGAACGCCTTTGTTGTATCGCGGATGTGCGTTGATCGCAGACACCTCGTTGGGCTGCGACATCATCGATTGCTCATGGGAGAAGCGGATCCCCTCGCTTGCGAAAGGACCTCCTCCGCCGATCCGAACCTCGGATTTGAGCAACCGCTCAAGAAGGCGCACCGCCGCGAAGAACCCCGCGCGCGAACGCTCCGGAGCACTCAATCGCTTGAGAACCGCTATCGCAGCTGTTGAGTTGCGTTCCGCGGTTTCCATGTGTACCTCGCACCCGAGGGAGCGACCTCGAGAGACATGATGTTGAAAGAGTTGAGTCCAACGCGGCGCGCGAACAGATCGTCGAGCATTTCGCCCAGCACTTGAGCCTCACCCACGAGCGCAAAGCTCTTGGCATCGACCACAACGGTCGTCCGGGTTCCCGTAACCGGGGCTCCTGCGATCAGCCGCACACATGTCTGGACTCGTACGTTTCGGATCGATTCAATCCAGCGCGTGTTGATGCGAGCCAAGGAAGGGTTGTTGCCAACCGCGAAATTGTAGACCCGCAAGACCGAGCGGAGCGACTCCGTGTCGAGCAAACCTTTGCGCGACAACGACAGGTGCGCGCCGAGCTGCCACAGCAACTCGGAGTTGTCGTGCGGATACAGCGGGGGCGAGACGGGCTTGATATTGGAGAACGGGACCGAAGAGCCCGCCCCCCTCACGGGATCACGGATTTGGCCGATGCCAAGCTCGCAGGCGAGCGCCCGGTTGCTGCACAGCCCTCGCATCGATAGCACCTCCACGCCCAGCGGCGGCTGCCGATCGAGCGTGGACACCAGGGAGATGAGCCGGTGGGTTCCCGACCCGTCGGGCGCGGCCTCGCGACGGGTGACGTAGTAGCTGGACACGCTCGCCTCCCCTGCCCCGGCCGCGGCAAAGTCCTGAAACTCGATGCGCGTCTCGGGGCCCATTCCGACGACCTCGGTCAGGCTCCAAACCTCAGAGTGGTTTCCTCGATGACGTGAAACTCGAAGCAGCTGCCACGGGTTGTACACATCGATTCGAACCGGCTCGAGATCGGACTCGAAAAGGTTGATGACCGGCGTGCAGTGCAGCCGGATGTCGCCTTTGGTCACCGTCTTGGGGAGCTTTGGCGCCGCAGAGAAGCGGCAGCGGAGCTGAAACTCGCCCCGAGCGTCTGCCCCCAACGGAGGTAGGTCGACGAATGCGAACTTCGTTGGACAAGAGAAGAACTCGGCGATGCGCGTGAAGCCGTCATGCTCAAGCGGTTGACTGGGCATCAGGGAGACATCATCGCCATGTCCAATCCCTTGAATCCCCGATACCGGGAGTTGGGCTTTGGTCTCACCATCAACCACCAACGCCAGCTCCTGACAATGTCGAAGGAACCAGGTTCGAAGCCCAGTCCACACCTGAGCGTCGCCTTGGAAAAATAGCCGGACCGCGTGATTGCCAACCGCCGCGTCCCGTTGTTCGCCGCCGCGAAAGGACAGCGTTAGCTCGTCGATACCCTCGACGGGCTTACGGTGTTCAATGTCCTCCAGTGTGAGCGGAAGCAGAAGGACCGGAGCGGTCGTCTGAAAGGAGACGGGAACTCCGGAGCCGCCGGTACCCGACACCTGGGTCCCCCGCGGCACGAGCTCTGCGACGCGCAGGCCCTGAACCTCGGGTCGGTACTCGATCACCGATGTGGGCGGGACGAACCGCGAGAGCGCGGGGACCAGGATCCCGGCGTAGCTCGCCGCGAGCTCGGGGACGGCATCGTCAATGCGCTCGCGGACGGCGGCCGACAAAAACGCGACCCCCTCAAGAAGTCGCTCGACGTCCGGGTCGTCGCTACGCTCAGCAAGAAGTCCCGCCGTTCTCGGGTGCTTCTGCGCCAGAGCCCGGCCTTGCTCTCGCAGGTACGCGAGTTCGGCCTCGTAGTATCGCGCTTTCACTCCCGCACTTCCTCGTTCACACAGGCTTGCTGCCGAGGTACCGCTGCGGATTCTAACCCGCGCGCACCGCAGTCCAAAGGCTGACGAACGCGACTAAACCTTGGTGACAAGTTGTTCGACCTCAGCCGCCCCGGAGGCGGTCATGTCGGTCCGCGCCTTGAAGCCTCGCCCGTCCTCAAGCGTGGCACTGATGAGCACGCTGAATCGAACGGAATTGCTGTGCGGCGCTTCTTCGACCTCGACATCGGAGAGTCGAGACTCGAACCTGCTTATTTGCTCAGCGATCGCGGCCAGAACGGTCGCTTGGTCGGTGTCCCAGTCTTGCAAACACCGGTGCAGGGACAGGCCCAGCTCGGGTGCGCTCGGGGAGATCCCGTGGTCGCTGTTGAGAATCGCGCGAAGGTTGTGGACGATGGAGTCCACCACATCGAGCTGCTGCTCCGGCCGCTGAGACGCCGACAACCGGAACAGCAAACCGCGACTCGCCGACGACCCACCCTCGGGTGGGCCACCTGCGGGGTCGGTCGGCATCAGCTGACTAGCCGATCTGAGGGAAGCTGGCGTTGAGCAGCTCGGGCGAAGGCGCGTTGGCCGCAATGCCAGGGGGAAGGAACGCGGAGTTGGTCATCGACGACAGGCGGCCGGTCGGGCTGGTGATCGTCGTGTTGTTGTCTTTTCCGCAGTCGATGTACTGAGGCTCGGCGGAGACGTTGCCGGGAAGGATGCGCTGGCTGGCAGCGGCGAAGACGGCGAAGTGGAACGAACCGGGGTCTTTGATGACGGTCCAGTACAGGAGCGAGTGGTAGCAGGTCGCGACGCCGTTCTCGTCGTTGCCCCAACCGAGGATGCTGAGAATCGCGGCTTTTCCGACGTGTGCGGAGAGCTGAACGACGAAGTTTGCGGCCTCATCGTGCTCCTGGGGCATCAGGAACAGGTTTGCGGCCTTGTAGGGCGTGCCCTGGATGTCCACCATGGATGCCGAGAGGGTGTTGAGACCCTCGGGTGCCATGATGACGAGCCCGTCGTGAGCGAAGTGCTCGTTGCGGTGGGGACCCATCGTCGGAGTGTGTCCTCCGAGTGCTTGCCAGACCGCGGCGCCGGAAAAATCCTGGGCGGGGGTCGTGTTGGCGAGATAGGTGTGGAGGCAGTAAGCGGTTACGTTCGTCGACATTGTGTGTTCCTTCCTCTTTCTCAGCGGGGTGTGGGAAGACTCTCACCTGGGACGGGGTGAGTCCAGGCGCCGCTCGGACGCCCACTTCCACACTGTTGGTTACATGTAGTAACGAGGTACGGGCGAGGGTATTCAGCGGTTCGATTTTTTTTCGCGACCCCCATGAGCGCTGGATCAAAAAAAAGGAGATTCGACCCGTTGGCGGACCGTCTGCGAGGGTTCGTCCGACGCCAAAAAATCCGGGTCTTCTCGGCAGAAACTTGCCCCGCCGACCGGGCCGAGGTTGCGCGCATGGTGGGTGGGTTCGAACATCACGCCGACAATCGGTCACCTTTCTTCCCCGCACGGGTCGCGGACTCCTCATGCGCAAGATCCGCCTGGGTGGACGTTCTCCGCGCGCTCCAGGAACGACATGGCGAACTTCGTTCCGCTGGCGCTCCGCTGGGGCCGTTGCCCCCCTACAATGTGGGCGCAGAGCCGGCAGCGAACGTCTCTGTGCTGCTTGCCGGGATCTCTTCGGAAGTCCAGGCCCCGGCTGAGGGAATCCTGCTCGCGCTCGACCTCAACGGATGCGCGGAGGCCGCACTCCTCGACCAGTTGACCACGATGGTGCGCAGTCGAGAGCTATCGCAGGTGCGGTTCGTGGTTCTCGGCGAGCCTGGTGCAAAACTCGAAGCCTGGGCCGCCCGAATCGGCGCAGATAAGGCGTGGTTTTACCGGCTCGAGCCCGCGCCGGAGGTTCGCGCCACGCAGATCGCGCAGGTCCTTGACGCCGAAGAGCAGCACGGGCCCGGCATCCGGGGAGCATGGCCGCATGGGGTTCGGCCACCTCCGCGCCCCCGCCGGCGATCCGCATCGACGGGGGGACTCCCGGATGGCGGACGACCCGGGCCGACCAACGCGGCCGACGCAACCAACGCGGCCGACGCAACCAACGCCGACGCAACCGACTTCGAGCACGAGTTGAGCCTGCTGGTCCGGCGGGCCGAGGCCGAGATGCAGCAAGAGCGCGGCCCGGCTGCCCTTCGTTTGCAAACCCAAGCCCGCGAGCTGTGTCGCGAGCACGGTGAGCACGTCCGCGCGGTCGAGATGGAGATGATGCTGGGCGGCTATCTCATGCGCCTCAACCAACCCCGCCTGGCGGCCGCCACCTTTGTGCGGGCGGACGAGTCCGCGTACGAGCACCAAGCGTACGCTTTGGCGGCGCGGGCCCGCCTGAACGAAGGCGTCGCCCATGAGGCGGACGGCAGCGTCGTCGACGCGATTCGCGGATACCGACGGGCGATCGAGACCGGGAAAGGTATCGGAGAGTCGCCGCGGGTCGTCTTCGAGGCCTATCGGCGCGCTGGGGAAGCCGCGCTCAAGCAGGGCCTCGATATCGACTGCATTGGCCTGTGGGCTGACGCTGTGGCGTACGGACAGAAGCTTGAGCCCGACCAACGGGTGGAGACCCTCAAGGACCTCGCCAAGCGGCTGTCCGAGCTGCTCACCCGCCACCGGCGGTACTCGCAAGCGCGTGAGATCGACCGCATCGCCGAGCAGTTCTGAGCCCGGCCGGATCACCGCCGCAACACGGCCGGCTTGAGGACTAGAGCGGCGATCAGTTTGAATTCTTCGTGGAATTCAAACTGATCGCCGCTCTAGGCGTTGATGGTGAGCCTGCGCAGCGGGAACGGGCTGAGCCACCGCATCAGCGATTCCGCATCAAGCCTCGTCGAGCCCACGGACGGCTCGTTCACACGTGGCGCCCAGTCATCGGGGTTCCAAGGCAGCGAGCCCGGCAGCGGCCTCGGCTTCGGATCCCAGATCTGGCGACGGAACGTGCTGCGCAGGACACAGGCGGGTGTGAGACCGAACAGCCGAGCAGGGAGGGGCTCCGAGGCAAGCCCGCACGACGCCACCAGCGCGTCGGAACCGGCGCGACAGCTGCCCCCAACGCTCTGCGCGAACACAAGCGACTCACCCCGCACCACGGCCAGAGGCTCGCCGGAGGGCGGCGCCAGCACGTGAATCGCGTCGCCTTCTTGGGCCAGCCGGCTCTCGTCCCAGACCAGCGGCTCACCATCCGCGTTGGCCAGCGGCCGAAACAAGGCATCGCAGGCGGTGCCGGCCGGGGACACCACCGGCGGCCCGTGCTCGCCCATCGCGGTGGAGTACTCGACACGAACCTCGCCCTGTCGGGCCACGCCGCGCGAGCCATCGGGAGAGACCTCGAGATCGATCTCGAACGACGCCTCGCCCACCAGGCCGATGCGCTCCACGGCACCCGCGGAGGACCACAGGTAGAAAATCGAGGCGCCTCCGGGGAGATCCACCCCGTAGCGGTTGCCGCGGTAGTCGAGGTCCGGGCTGGCCACAACTTGATCTCCCACGGTCTGCGAGACGACCACGCCCAGCGCGTTGCGTTCGAGCGTGCATGCGTGATTCAGGGTGGAGAATGCGCGGAGCAGGCCGTCTTCGCGATACGCGTAGGTGCGTTTTTCCTCGCCGTCGGTGCACGACAGCAGGCGCCCTGCGGTATCCCAGTCCATGCTCACCTTCCGCGCATCGCTCACCAGCGCGGTGATGACTCCGTGGGTGCGCTCGAGCTCCGTCTTGGCGGGCTCGGAGGGCTTGGTGGGCCCGAACCCCTCCACACGGTAGCTCGACACCAGACCTGCAGCGTCCCGGGTGAAGTTGATGCGGGGGCCCTGCTCGCGGGCGGCCTGCACACAGCGGTCCTCGGTGTCGTAGTGGTAGGCGATGTCGAGCGCCTCGGAGTGACGCCGGAGCAGGCGCCCAAACGCGTCGCGCACGTACACCTCGAGCTCTTGGTCGCTTTGCCGCTGGGTGATCGAGCCCTCGGGATCTCGACGCCACTGCGTCAGGGTCTCCCCTCGCATCGCGCCCACGAGCTGGCCTGCGCCGTCGTAGTACCAACGCGCTTCATCGCCGGCTTCGGTCGATGCGCCCGTGAGCCGCCCGGTGCCGTCGTACTCGAAGCGGATGTCGGGTTGCCACGGTGCGCGCAGCTCCAGCAGCTCGTCGGCGGCCCCCAGCGACACCTCGAGCACACGTCCGAGCGGATCGATGATCTTGCTGAGCCGCCCCTGGGCATACTCCATGCGGAAGACGTGTTGCTCGGGGTCCCGCACCTTGCTCAGCCGCCCCTCGAGGTCGTGGCTGAACTCCCAGCGACCCCCGGCTGCATCGAGTCCGGACACGAGTCGGCCGCCGTGGTCGTACTCCATTTGCCAGGTGGCGCCGCCATGCTCCCGGTGTTTCACCACGTGGCCCGCGTCGTCGTAGATGTCGACAGAACGGGTCTGGTCGGGGTGACGAACCGCCACCAGGCGGAGCTGTTGGTCGTACTCGTACTCCGTGGTTGCGCCGAGAGGATCGACGACCGAGGTCACGAGCCCGATCGCGGAGAGCCGATAGGTCGTGCGCTCGCCGAGGCTGTCGGTGACCAGGGTGGTCCCACTTTCGTAGGAGATCATCCGGTGCAGACGGCCGCCATCGCCCCAGGTTCGGACACACCGAGCCCCAGCACCATGGCCGTCGTAGCCGTAATGGAAGGCGCCGCCGCGCCGGTTCGTCTCCCGCACGAGCAGGTGCGCGCTGTACTCGTAGAGCCTTGCGTGCCCCTCGAGATCGCGGGCCTCGGTGAGGTCTCCTGCGGCGGAGTAGGCGTAGCGCATGACCCGGTCGTTGACCGACTCCAGCCGACCGTCGCGATCGTAGCGGAGCGAGAACAAGGCCTTCCCGTCCGTCCGGACCGAAGTGAGCCGAGCTCGGTCGTCGTAGTGCAACTCGACCAGCGGCTGGCCGGCTCTCGCGATCGTGGACAACAGCGCCTGGCCCCGATCCTTGTCCTTGCCGGAGGTCCCGGGCATCGGAAGGAAGTAGCGAGTGCAGGTGCCGTCGAACAGCTCCCAAGCGTTGCGCCCGTGACTGGTGAGCGTCAGTCGCCCGGTGGCGTCGTACAACACGTCGCCGGCGCGGGTGACCTGATCGAGCAGATCGAAGGTGTCGAACTCGATCTCTCGGCCCGCATCCCGGAGCACCACGCGACCGGCCTCAAGCCAGAGCGCCTGATCGAAGTTGTGGCTCCAGCCCCAGCCCAGCGCGCTCTCTCGGTCGCTTCGATGGGAGTCGTAGCGGCGCTCGAACCTCAGGCCAAAGCGCGGTGATTCGTCGTCGACCTGCCACGTGACCACGGCCCCGGTCGCGACATCGACGGGGTCGCCGACGAGGTGCTGGTACTCGGGGGGCAGGATGTCGGCCAGGCGTGCCGTGGAGATGCGCGACGCCATCACGTGCTCGGCGCTGGGCTGCGCATAGTCGCTGCGCGGGGGTGCGCCGCCGCCAACGCCTCCGGAGCCCGTGCGCGCGTCGGACTCGTCGAAGTCGGCGCTTGAAGGGGCCGTCACGGCCTTGCTGCAGCGCACCGATTGTTGCGTGGTCGCCGTCGAAGCCAGCGAGCCCATCGGGGTGGCCATGAACGCGCCCTGTTCGACGAGCAAGGGTTTTCCGTTGAGCGTGATCCCGGCGCACAACGCCAAGGGACGTGCGTCTGGAAGCGGCGGCGTGGCCTTGGAGAGACAGCCCGCGTGCGCGACGGGGAGCCCGTTGACCGTCATGACGCAGCCGCCCTCGGACGGCGGCGACGAGGCGGACTCCATCGCGGCGGTCTGCGGCGACCCACCCCCTGCCGCGGGATCCATGAGCTGACCGACGTACGGGGTGACCGCGTCGGACATGCCGGAGACCATGTCGCCGATGAGGAGGATCCGCTTACCTGACATGTCTGCTCATGTGTCCCCTAGGCATACGCTGCGAAGGGGCTGGAGATTCTAAAACCGCCCTTGCAGGCTCAGACCCACGTAGCCGCGACCCATGTTCGGCGCAAACGCCATGTAGCGCAGTCTGCGCCGGATGCCGATTCCCAGCATTGTGGCGCCGCCAGCAAGAAGCACGGTGGTGGCGATCGATCCCCCGATAATCAGGCCGTTGGCGCGAGATCGGTTGTCCCGAGCGACCTCCTTCTCGCTCTCCAACATCATCATTTCGGCCTCCGTCGCGTCCTCGGCGTCTTTACGGTCAAGGACGTCGTTGGCTTTGCCACGGTTGATCCCCCCGATGATGATCATCGAGGTCGCGCCCAAGCCGGCGGTGATGGTGAGGGCTCCCGCGACGATCAGCCCCATCCCGGAGGGTCCGCGCGGAGGCTCGGGGCCGGGCGGCGGCAACGGGGGCGGCGCTTCGGGTACGGGTATGACCTCGGGCGGCGGCGGTCCACACGGAGGCGCGCCAAGCTCATCCTCAGCCTCACGCAACAGCTTCTGCAGCTCATCGCTGGATTCCAGCGCGGCTTTGCTGGGGTTCATCGCACCCCCGTAGACCTCGCGGTACGTCGCCAAATACGTCGCGTAGTGCCCTTCGGCGGCACACAGCAGCTTCGCGGCGCTTCGCGTGGCTTCTTTGTCACCCGGGGCCCGCAGCTGCCTGTACGCCTCGCGATAGACTTCCAGCGTGATCAGCAGCGAGTTGTCACGCTCCTCGAGGTTCACCCGGTTTTCCGGCAGCACCTCCAGGATCCGCGCGTAGGTATTGGCTGCTTCGGCATACTTTCCGTCCGCGAACAGCTGCTGCGCCTGCGCGTTGAGCCGGGTGGCATCGCTGGCGGTCTCGCCTGGCATGTCACCCGGCTGCGCCAGCGCGGTTCGAGGGACGGCCACGGGCGCCGCGAGAATGATCCCCAGAAGCACCGAAACGATGCGGGGCAAAGACGACATGGATGGCATGGTCCCCTCGCAGTCTCGCCGCGTCAATTCTAAGCTGACGCGGCCACGAGCCCCGATGCCGATCCTCAACCGACTCTCCACTGCCGTCCTGCTCTGGGCACTCGCCACGACAAGTGGATGCGTGTCCCGGGAGTACGTGACCCGAACGGTGCTCCATGAGATCGGCAGCAGCGACCCCGAGCTCAAGAAGCTGCGGGTCTATCCCAACGTCACCTTCATCGCCGTCTACAGCCGAGCGCTTGGCCAAGCGACCGACGTCAGCGGATCGGCCGGCACCGTGGAGGCGGGCTTTCGCGGCAAACGCATCGAGGTGGAGGTCAAGCGCACGCTCCCCGGCGCGGTCATCGGGCGCGAGGAGCTCGACGGGGAGCCGGTGCTGTGGGTGACCTTCGACGAACGCTGCGTCGAGATCGAGTGCGCGTACGGCTTCGTGCGCACCTCCGATGGACTGTTCCGGCTGTTCCGAGTGCCGCCGCTCACCGGCTACAGCGAGCCCAAGGTGTACCGCAAGCGAATCTCGCCGCGAAAGTCGATGGAGCGCACCAAGATCTACTCGCGCACCGACGCGACCGCGGTCTACTTCTCCACCCGTGGGCACGCGGCCTCGGTCGGCCTCGAGGTCAAGAAGCGCGAGGACATCGACATCGAGGTCATCGCGGCGCCGAAAGAAGGCGTCCGTCCAGGACGCTGAGGAGGCTCTCCCCGATCCTGCCCAGACCCCAGCCCAGACCCCAGCCCAGACCCCAGCCCAGACCCCAGCCCCGTTCTAGAGCGAAGTGCGACGGAGGGTGAGGGTTCGTCGGATGTCTCCGAGCCCCTCTTTGGTCTTGCGGAACTTGGCCTTCTCGCGGATGACCTTCGCGACACACAGCCCAAGCGGGGTCCTGGAGTGCGGGGCGCGCGAGTACGCCTCCGTGACGCCCCCGCTGGACGCGACGCTGAAGTCCACCGTCACCAGGGTCTTGTCGATGGCGCCGTGCTTGGCCGAGCACTCGTTGAGCGCCGCGCGAATCTTGCCCAGGCCGCGATCGACGTCGCCGGTTTCGAGGCCGCGCTTGATCCCGGCGGTAGGCTTGCGAACCTCTGGCTCCGGCTCGTCTTCCTCGAACGGTTCGAACCCGGTCGGGTCGGGCTTGGGCGGCTCAACTTTGGTGATCGGACCGACCGGGCCTTCCTCGGGCGGCGAGAGCACCCACAGCGCCAGCGCGACCCCGCCCACCATCGCGAGCAGCGTGAACCCAACGATCATCAGCACGAAGTTGCGTCGGCTTCGCTTCTCAGCTTCGAGATCGAAGCGACGCTCCTGTCGAGAGTTGTCGGGCATGCAGGCCGAAACGCTCAAACCATACTGCGGGGGTCCACGTCAACTTCGCGCCGCGCCACGCGCGAGCAGCGCCCGCCTGGGCCGGACCGCATCGAGGTCCAGTCAGAGCGCGAGCGGCGCCTCAGATGTCCCCGGCAAGACGGGCTGCTAGCCTGGCGGACGCGAGATGCAGGTGCTTCGAGTCACGCGGAAAGACGGCCATGCCTGGACCGTCCCGATCGAGCTGGACCGCATCAACATCGGCCGAGACCCCCACAACGAGCTGGTGCTTGAGGATGAGGCGGTCTCGCGCGAGCACTGCCTGATCGAACGCCAAGGGCACGCGATCGTCGTCAAGGACCGCGGCACCCCCAACGGCACCTTCATCAACAACGAGTTCCTCGGCGAGCCGCGGCAGCTCTTCGAGGGCGACCGCGTGTACATCGGCCCGTTCCTCCTCGAGCTGGTCAGCCTCGCCGCGCAGGCCCAGCGCAGCGTCCAACCCAGAGCTGTCCCCAGCGGACCGGTCTTGCGACAGCGCTCGATGACGGCCGACGACCGGTACGCGGACCGTCTCCGGGAGTGGGCACAACGGTGGGAAATGGGCGGCCGTCGTCGCGCCGAGTTGCTCCGCGGTCGGCTGCTCCTCGAAGCCCGCGAGCATGTGCAGAGCGGGCCCGTCGATCCGCTGATCCGGACGTTCGTCTCTGCGAGCACACGCAGAGGCAGACGTCGCCGGATCGGCGTCGGCCTTGGGGTCGTCGCAGCCGTGGCCACCGTGGCGACCGCGGTGTGGGTCGTCAAGCCGTGGGAGCGCACCGAGGACGTCCCCGACGCCCCCCTCGCCGAGCAAGAGACCGACCCGAGGGTGCCCGTCCAGCCCAAGCGCACTGCCGAACCCGCTGCCAAGCTGACGTGGGTTGAGCACACCGTCATCCCGGCCGAGTCGGTCGACGACATCTCTCGCCGCTACGGCGCGACGGTGTCCAACGTGGCGCGGTGGAACGGACTCAACCCCGACGCCCCCGAGATCCAGACCGGACGGACGCTTCGGATTCACGCCGCCAAGGTCCCCCTGCCCCAGCAGCTCATCGAGTTTGAGCTCGACCGCGACTACGACTGGAAATCCCTGAGCGACCGGTTCGAGGTCGACCCGGCCAAGCTGCGCGCCTACAACCCCGGCGTCGAGGAGCTCAAGCAGGACCAGCGTATCGCGGTGTGGATCAATCCCAAACCGTACGCCAGACGCTCGGAGCTGATCGACCTGCCCGAGTTCGACATTCGCGACGACGCCATCTCGGTCGGCGCCCCCAACCAGGGCAAGCTCAAGAACGGGGTCCAGATCCCCGACAGCCCGCTGTACGTCCGGCGCTACAAGAACATCATGTGGGGTTCGAGCCACACCATCGAGACGCTGCTCAAAGCCGTCGCCCGGTTCCGCCAGGACCTCGCGTTCGATCACGAGCTGGTGCTGGCGGACATGTCGCGTCGCAGCGGCGGACGCTTCCCGCCGCACAAGTCTCACCAGGCCGGACGCGACATCGACATCTGGATGCCCACGCTCAAGGGCGTCTACAAGCAGAAGTACCTCGGGGACCAGGTCCGGGATCGCAAGCCACGGTCCAACGAGATCGACTGGTATGCGACCTGGGGCCTGGTCCGCGCGCTGATCGAGACAGGCGAGGTGATCAAGATCTTTCTCGACTATCCCCTGCACGAGAAGCTCTACACGGCGGCCGTCGAGATGGGCGCAACGCAAGCGGAGCTCGCCCAGATCCAGTGGCCGCGGGGACGTGGGGCCGGCGGCTCGATCCTGTCGCACTCCGCCGGGCACGTCGGTCACATCCACGTCCGATTCAAGTGCGGCCCCGCCGATCAAGACTGTCGGGACAACAGCGTCCGCGGCCTGAGCGACGACGAGTAGCCGGCCCTACAAGCACGGGTCCTGCACCGGAACACCCAGCGCCTCGGCGGCCTCGCCTTCGGGCAGCGACTCCCCCACCACGTCGCAGATGGTGCGAACGAGGCTGGTGTGGGCAAGCGGCCAGACCCGCAAGGTCCCATCGAATCCGGCGGAGATCAGCTGCGCGCCGTCTTGCGTGAGCTTGAGACCCGCGACGATCCGATCGTGCCCAGGAAGCACCAGCTCGCGCCCTGTATCCAGTCGCCACAGCCGCACGCTCTGATCGTTGCTGCCGCTGGCGAGGACCTCCAGGTCCCGGCTGAACACGAGCGCGGTGACGGACTGCTCATGGCCCACGAGCCGCTGCGGCGATTCGCTCGGCTGCTCGGAGGTGAGGTCCCAGACCAAGACACGACCATCGGCGCCGCCGGTTGCGAGTTTCTTGCTGCGCCCAAACGCGACCGCAAGAACCCTCTCATCGTGCCCCCGCATCTCGTGCAGCAGCGCGCCGGTGCTCGCGTCCCACACATGGGCTTTGCGGTCCGCACTTCCCGACGCCACCCGCGTGCCGTCCGGCGACACCCGCAACGAGAGAATCTCCCCTTCGTGGCCCGGCATGGGGGTGGAGGTTCCGGTCGCCACATCCCAACGCAGGAGCATCCCGTCGAGCCCTCCGGTGAAGAGGACGTCGCCCGCAGGAGACACCGCCAGCGCCACAATCTCATCCGAATGCGCAGACCACGGGGTCGTGGCCTCGGGCGCTCGAAGGTCCCACAGCCGCACGCTGCGGTCGCTGCTGATCGAGACGAGTCGACCATCGGGCAGATACGACAACCCGTTGACCGGGCCGGTGTGGCCTTCGAGCACCGTGGGCGCGCGAGCAGGGTTGGGCAGAGACCAGACGTAGATGGGCCCCGTCTCGCTCCCGGCCGCGGCAGAACGGTCCTCGGGATCGATCGCGCCGGCCTTGAGCGAGCCCGAGGCGCCTTCGAGGCTCACGGGCACTCGCCACCGGCCGGGATCGGAGAGCGTCCACACCTTGACCTCGGCCGTGGAGAGCCCGAGCACGCGGTCCGAGTTCGAGACCCCGAAATCTTGGACCGCGGTGGGGCCGACGCGAAGGATCGACGCACCGCGCCCGGCCGACGCCCCGAACGCATCCCAGACCCGAACCGTGTGGTCCTCGCCACCCGAGACGACGCGGAGCCCATCTTTGGACACGGCCACGGCGCGAACACTGGCGGCGTGTCCGTCGAGTACCGCGGAGGAGATGACGGTCCGAGACTTCTCAAGATCCCAGACACGCAGCGTGTTGTCGGTCGCCGCCGTGACCGCCCGGTTCCCCGCCGCCAGCACCATCTGGGTGACCTCCCCGGTGTGACCGGGGAGCACCACGCTCGCGACGCTCGGGTCCTTGGCTCGCAGATCCCACATGCGCAGGCCCGCGCCCGCGGCGGTGATCAGCCAGTGCCCATCCGGCGTAAACGCGACGGACGCGACGGCGCTGGTGTGCCCAACGAGAGGAATCCCCGCGAGCGTCTGGGTGGTTCCGCCTTTGCGTCCGGTGGTTCGCGGCCACAAGAAGACCTCACCGGCGGCTGTGGCGGTGGCTGCCCATCGAAGATCATCGGAGACCGCAAGCGCCGTGACAGCGCTGAGGTGGTCGTCGAGGGTTCGCATGCGCGTCAGCGACCCGTCCTCGCGAAGCGCCCATTGACGCGCAGCTCGGTCCTCGCTGCCCGACCACAGCGAAGGCGGATCCGCGCCGTCGAACAGCAAGGTGGTCACCGCATCGTCGTGCGCCGTCCGACTCGACAACGGAGTCCCCGCGGTGTCGACATCCAAGAGCGCGACCTCTCCCGCTTCATCGCCGGACGCGAGGCGTTTTCCATCCGGATGCCAACCGAGCGAGAGAACCCGAGCCTTGTGCTGGTGCAGCAAGACCCCGGAGGCCGAAGGCTCCTGCGCTGTCGCGTCCCACAGCGAGACCTTCCCGCCGTCTCCGCCCGTGACCAGCCGGGTGCCGTCCGGCGAAAACGCCAGCACGTTCACAGCACCGATGTGGCCACGCAGCGCCGACACGCGGCCAGGGGACGGCGCCGAAAAATCCCAGAGCCGAGCACTCCCGTCCTCGCTGGCGCTTGCCACCCGCACCCCATCCGGGGAGAACTCCACATCGGTGATCGGTGCGATGTGATCACGCAGGATGGTCTCTCGCTGCAGCGCAAGCGTCCCCTGAACCGAGCGTTGGAGGTCCCAAACGGCGTCGGACAAGAGCGGGCGACCTTGACTCCGGGCAACCTCGGCAACCGCACTCTCAAGCAGAAGGCGCCGGTTCGGATCGGGCACCGCCTGCACGGCTTCAATGAGCGCGGCCAGCTCCACCGGCTTCGACTCCGGGTCCATCGTGGGCTCGTCGATGGGCGTCGAATCCGGCGCCGACGTGCCACCGTTCCAAAGCTCCGAGAGCTCGGCCCGAAACACGTAGGCTGCCACGCTGCCGCCCACGACGATCACACCCAGGACGGCAAACAGCACCGCCATCTGCAATCGGAACAGCCGCCCGTTGCGGCTCTGCTCCACGAAGTCGCGGTGCAGCGCGCCGGGCGTGGGGTTTTGGTTGATCCCCGCCGCGAGCCACTGCTCGGCGATGCGAGCGACCGGGCCGCGCAAGAGCTTGCCCTTGGGGCGTCCAGAGTCGTGCCAGCTGCGCGCCAGAGCATCGAAGTGTTCGAACTGCTGGATCCACGGGGCCGCAGCGTTGAAGGCACCCAGCTGCGCCGCCCGACCCGGAGCCACCGCTGGCGGTGCGGCCGCCGGCTCGGGTGCGGGCGCCGCCACGGCCGACAGGGTTTCGATCGCGCGCTGCTCTTCGCCCGGCGGCGCCAGCATCACCAGGCTCCCGCCAACCGAGATCACATCACGCCCCGAGACCACGACCGGTCGGCCCACGCGCGTGCTGTTGACGAAGGTGCCGTACGTGCTCGCGAGATCCTCCAGCAGGTACGCGCCGGGCAGCTCGGGCATCGGGCTCAGACGGCAGTGCGACCCCGAGACGCCGCGTTCGTCGAGCACGACGGTGGAGCGGGGGTCCCGTCCCACCACAATCACCCCCTCGGCTCGTACGACCCGGCCCCGGCCGTTCTCGAGCGATGCGATCACGACGCAGATCATGGGCGGAAGGGGCGGCAGCAACAGGCTCCGCCGCCGCCGAATCTTAGCAGGCCTGCGGTACGGCTCGGGGCGGGTGGTCGACCGACACGGGCTTTTCCGCAACCCTCGCGGTTCGGTGAGAGCCCTCGTCGCGGTCGTCTTCTTCTCGGTGTGCAGCCTCCTGTCCGGCTGCACTGCTCGCTACGTCTTGAGTGACGCCGCGCTGCGCGATGCCCAAGCCCGAGACAAGTTCCAGGACCTCGGGGTGTACGTCAGCCATCGAACGATCCCCGTCTACGAGCGGGACGAGTTCAGCCAAAAGCGCGTCGACCGAACGATCGAGGACAACTCGCGCAAGGGCCGGCTTCGCCGTCCGATCGGCCGAAACGCGGTGGGTCTCATCGTCTCCGAGGACCTGCGCAATGGCGCCCGGCGTCTGTGGGTGACGTTCAGCCGCACATGTCGTGAGGTCGAGTGCGCCTACGGATTCGTGCAAACCGAGGACGGCCGCTATCGCTTGGTCGACCTGCCCGAACGCCAAGACTACGAGAAGTCGAGCGTGTACCGCTCGTGCGTGATCAAGCGTCACCAGCTCAAGCTGGGCAAGCTTCGCGCCTTGTCCGATGCAAACGCCGTCTATCGACTCGAGCGCAAACCGAAGAGGATGAAGAAGCGACCCAAGACGGTCTTCCTTGAGGTTAAGCGCACCAACAAGCGCCGCACCAACGAGAAGGTCGACCCGGAAAGTGGCAACTGATCCCTTCCCGGCAACGCCGCGAAGTCGCGCACGAAGCGCTCAATCCGGGCCGACCGATCGATTTTGCTCGGCTGAGCGTACTCAAGCGCACGTGTCGGCTCGATCCACGCAGCGAGTTTGCAACCGTTCGAGTTGTCCCACATCCTTCTACACAGATGAGGACGGGAGCTGGGGAGCTTCTGCGGCAGCCGCAGCAGTGCGCCTTTTTCGCGGGGCCGCGTGCGCGCGCAATCCCTCCCTCCACGCAGGGAGATCTTGATGCGTAGTTTGGCCGGTACAACGCTCGAAGGCCGCTACCACGTCCTCGAGTTGATCGGCGAAGGCGGCATGGGACACGTGTTCCTGGCCGAACACGTCACGCTCAAGCGCAAGGTCGCCATCAAGGTGCTTCGCGAAGAGCTCATGCTGGAGCAGGCCAACGTCGATCGCTTCCTTCAAGAAGCCCAGGCGGCCTCCTCGATCCACCACCCCAACGTCGTCGACGTCACCGACTTCGGCCGCGCCTCCAACGGCCTGGTCTATTTTGTGATGGAGCATCTGGTCGGGGAGGAGCTCACCGGGATGATGCACCGGCACGGGTCGCTTCCGTGGCCATCCGCGCAGGCGATCATTCTTCAGGTTGTTCGCGGACTTCGAGCCACCCACGAGCGAGGCGTCGTCTATCGCGACCTCAAACCGGCCAACATCTTTCTGACCCGCAGCCCCGAGGGTTCGCTGCAGGTCAAGCTGCTCGACTTCGGCATCGCCAAACACACGGGCAACACGGCTCGGCCGCGAACCAAGCCCAACTCGGTGTTCGGCACCGCCCGATACATGTCGCCCGAGCAAGCGGCCGGCAAGGACGTGGACCTGCGCTCCGACATCTACGCCACGGGCGTGGTGTTGTACGAGCTGCTGGCCGGTCGGGCGCCGTTTGAGAGCGACAACTACATGGAGGTCGTGCGCTGCCACGTCGCCGACCCCATTCCCAAGCTCCGCGATGTCGCGCCGGCCGCCCAGATCCCCGAGGTGGTCGAGGCCTTGGTCATGCGCGCGCTCGAGAAGGACCCGGCCAGCCGCTTTCACGACATGGCCGAGTTCGAGGCTGCGATCAACGCGGCCTCGATGGAAGACGCCACGCGGATGGGCGTCGGCTTGGGCGACGGCTTTGGAGCGGTCGCACAAGACAGCTTCGACGAGGTCGACCACACGATGATCTGGGACGCCGAGCAGGGACGCGTGGCCCCCGGAGCTGGCCCCGGAGCTGGCCATGCGCCGGCGCCCGAGTTCATCGACGCCACCACGATCCGTCCCCGGCCCGATTTCGCCGGAGCCCCGGCTCCCGAGCTTCGTGGACGAAGCGCTGCCCGGGTGGTCGTGGCCGGTCCCGGCGCGCCGCCGCGCCGCAGCACCGTCATCGCCTCCCACATGCCCGCCGGGCCTGCGCAAGCGCCCGAGCCCATGCCTCCGCCGATGCAGGAGTTTGCGCCGGTCTTTCAGAGCATGAATGCGCCGGCTCAACCGTCGCCGGAACCCCACGCGCGGCCAGGCGATGGGGCCTTCTTCGCCGCGACGACCAACAGCGCCGGCGGTCTCGGCGACGGACGCGATGCACCGGTCTTTCCCGCGGCCGCGTTCGCACCTTCCAACACCGGGTCCAAGCCCCACGAGCATCAGACCCTTCCGCCGGTCAACTGGGCCCCCAACCCCGCCACGGGAAACCACATTCGTGGGCCCGAGCAGAACTCCACCGAAGAGTTCGCGCTGCGCCTTCCGCAGCGTGCTCCGTCCCGCAACCGCGCGGTCTTTGTGGTGATGCTTGCGGCCGTCCTGCTGATCGGCGTTGGCGTCGCGGCCTGGGCCGTGTTCGGAGGCGACGCAGAGTCGGGCGACGAAGATGTCTACCCCACGGTCGTCGCCGACGGTCTGGACCCACTCCCGTTGAGCAAGGCCAAGACCAAGACCGCGCCGACGCCCAAGGACGACGATTTCGAGCCCGACGACGGTTTCGAGCCCGACGACGAGTTCGAGCCCAACACCCCGGAGTCTCCCGCGTCGCCCGGCGGGAAGAACACCAACAAGCCTCGTCAGCCGGACCCAGAGCCCGAAGACCAAGTCGTCGAGCCGGAGCCGGAACCCGAGGACGAAGCCCCGGTCAAACGTCCGCCGCCGCGCACCTCTACGCCCAAGCCCAAGGGCGACCCTGTGCAACGCGGCTTCCGCAAAGCCAGGAAAGCCATCGTGTCGTGCGGGTCCGAACACGGCGCACTTCCGGGCACCGCGTTCAACGTCGGCTTCGACGTGGCCAGCGGCCGGGCGACCAACGTGAAGGTGCAGTCGCCGCACAACGTCACCTCTGTCGGACGTTGCGTCGCGCGAGCGGTCTCGTCCCACGCGCGCTTCAGTGGGGCGGACCGCTTCGGCCAAACCCAGCGCGTGAGTTTCTAAGAGGCCGTCAGCTCAGCCGTCGTTGGTTGTGCCAACGACCTGACCGTGATCGCGGAGCACTCGCTCCCACAGGTCCGCGTCCTCGAGCAGGAATCGGTCTGCATCGATCAGCAGGGGGCGACGGGCGGAGACCTTGCGATACGGCGTGGGCTCAGCATCGGGGTCCGCCTTCGGACGGTCGTCCATTCGCAGGAGGTCGGTCACGAACACGCCTTCGTCGTCGAACTCCAGGCTTCGTGTCAGGACGAAGCTTCGGACCATTCCGTCGCCAAGGTCCCGGGTCTCGCGTCGGTCGAGGACGAACTGGGCGCGCCCGATACATCCGCGCTCCGATCCCCACACCGGGAGTTCGGCGAGTCGTTTGTTGATGATCGGCACCACCTGAGAAATGCCGACGCACGTCCCTTGGGCGTCGCACCGGTCGCTCTGCAGCACCAGCACCGGAGTCCCGCCGATCGAGTGCAGACGCATCCGAGCCCCTCGCCGGTAGCCACGCAGGATGCCTACAGCGTGAACCTCGAGCGCAGCGTCGGTCCACAGCGCGAGCGCGGCCGCGCCTTCGACCTCTCCCGAGGCGAGCTCATCGGTTGCCGCCCACAGCATCGTTCGGTCCTCGCCTGCGGCGTTCATGACCAGGTCGGTCTCCTCGACCGGATCCGTCGCGATGCGCTCGGCCGCAGGCTCGAAGCCCGGGCAATCAAAGCCCTCCGTGAAGGCCGGTGGGATGACCTGGCCACACGCGTTCATCAGCGGACCTGTGCGCTGCATCGCCTGGCGATCGATCGAAGGCGAGGTGAGCGTGAGCCAGGTGAGGGGCGCGAGTTCTTGTGCCTTGCGCTCTTCTTCGCTGAGGCCAGCAAACGAACACAACGAGGGCACCCGCGTCGGCTTGGGCTTGCACCCCACCGATGCGGCCGCGCCCAGCAGCATCCCGGCCCCGAGCACCCACGCGAGGGGGCGAATGGATGAAGTCTGCTTAGCCATGGGGATCTTCGGGTGGGTCATGGGCTGGATGGGACGCGACCGGCGGAGCCTGCTCGCCCCCAACCTCGGCATACGCCTTGGCGAACTCCGGACCAAACAGCATCTCGGTCATCACACGGTCGTCCGCCATAACGCTTCGATAAAGAGCAACAAACTGCTCCCACTTCTTGCTCGCTTGATTGCCCCACCCTTTGACCGCGCGCTCGATCTCATCGGGGTCGAGCCGGGCCAGCAGGGAGCGTCCTCCCTCGGCAACACCGTTGAGCAGGGCAACCTGGTGAATCATCGTGTCGGCGAACAGCCCGGAGAGCTGGGCAACCCGCTCGGGACCCGAGTGCCGGAAGTCCAGAAGGTGCCCAAGCATCTCCCTTGAGGTCTGGGCGACATGCAGCGGGGTGAACTCCTTGATCGCCTTCACCCCCATCTCGCGGCCGAACTGCTCCTGGCCACGTTGAAGCTCGACCAGCCCCTTGGCACAGATCTCGAGGACGTCGCGCACGCGATGCAGGAACTGCTGCATCTCGCGCTCCGTCGTGGGCGGCGGAACCTCGGGAAGGATCTGCTCGGCAAACTCGGCCACCGATCCGTACCCATCGGTGAATGGCGACGATGCGGACTCGAACCCCTCCGATGGGGACGAGCGCGAGAACTCGCGCCGGATGAACTCCTCGGCCTGCTCGCGGGCGTAGTTGGGCAGCGCGGCGAGCTGGCTGCGTAGCTCTTGCTCGAACCCAACGCGGGCGTCTCGAACCGCTTCGTGGTGCGGGCGCAACGCCGCGAGCGCGCCGTGAATCTGGCGCATCGGTACGTGCGCGGTCTGATGCGCGTTGAGGGCGGGACGCTCGTCGGGGTCCTGGGCCGCATCGGGGTCGATGACCCCAGCCCTCACGGACTCGGACGAATGAGGCGCTTGCATCCAACCGCCCGGTTGCGCCTGCACTGGGATGCCGCTGGGCTGGGTTCCGCCCGAAGGCGCGTGCGGGGGAATGACCGTGTTCGAGCCGCGCGACATGATCAGCTCGAGGTCGCCCATCACCACCGTGGCCTGGGGCTCGATGGGCACCGACTGCCCCACCTCGACCCGGAGGCCTTCGTACAAGGACCCGTTCGTCGAACCCAGGTCAAAGAAGCGCGCCTTGGCGTCGTCGAAGCGAATGACGGCGTGCCACCCGGAGACGAACGGATACGGCAACGTCAGATCGTTGAGTCGGTTGCGACCGATACGAACCGGTGAGTTGGAGAACTGATAGTCGGTCGTGTCGCCGGTCGAGATCGAGCGAACCGTGATGCGAACGTGCCTCAAACTCGCCTCCAGATCACGGCGTCACATCCGGACGCGCCGGCGCGCTGGGGAGGTCGCCCTTGGACGGGGCGCTGGGACGCGAGGGCGTCTCGGGCCCGCTGGGAAGGCCCGGTTTCGTGGGCGTCTTCTCCTCGATGTCCTTGCTGCGCAGCGGATCCTCGAGGTCCTCGTCGAGGTCCTTCTTCCGATCGCGAAGGCTGCGTCGTTTGGGCTCGGGCTTGGGCGGAGGACCCAGCGGCGCGCACGTGGCCCCTTGTGCCTCGAATCCAGACGGCGGCATCTCGCCCCCGCGAACCTCGCTGCGGTCGAGAAACACGAAGAAACACGGGTCGGGGATGTTCTTGCCTACCGGATCTCGGGCGCAGACGTTCTCGGGGTGCCGCCGCGGAATCTCGTACAACGTGTACCAGCTGGTCCCGACGCTATCGCGAAACAAACCGGCCGCCATCAGGTGCGTCGCGTCTTCCTTGAGCGCGATCGTGCGGTTCTCTTCGGCCTCGGGGGCGAGGATCAACTCGTCGACCGACAGAAAGTCTTCGCCCAAGTCCTCGGCCTTTTCCGACGCCCACATCTGCGCCGAGTCGACGTCCTCCGCCGCGAGCTCGCCCCGGAGCTGGTAGACGCGGACCATCGTTGGCAGGGACTCGCCGTCTTCGTTGGGGTTGACGCGGTCGCCTGCGCCGATGACGAGCGAGATCCCCCACTCGACGCTGTCCGGTTCACAGGTCGGGCGCTCATCTTTGCAAGCACTCGTCGCAGCGACGAGGATTCCCAAGGAGACCAGAGATGCGAGGTGATGCGTGCGTGCGCCCATGGAAGGGAAGGCAAAGGTTGCCGGTCAGGCGAAAATCGAGGGGTCGAGGGGAAAGCCGCGCTGGACGATGTCGTCGTAGCAACGCGGTCGCGAGCCTGTGAACTGCCAGGTGCGGCTTCCGGGCACCAACGTGAAGACATCCTGAACCCCGAGGCGGCCGGCGTCATCAAGCGCAGGCTCCGAGATCTGGGTGATGCGGTCGACACCGTCGGAGAAGTGCTGGAGCGTGACCGCGAGCGACACCGATCGCATCGTCAGGTTTCCAACGTAGGCCGGGTCTGCCGTCTCGGCCAACATCGAGCGAAGCTGGAGAAGACCCGCCCCGCAGTTGGACGCGCGCACGCCGATGAGCTGGCTGCAGGAGCGAGACACCATGCCCGCAACGCTTCCCGCCTCCCCCCACTCCACGTCCTCCACCGCGATGCGGTCAGGACCCAGACTGAGCGCCGCTTCGAGCGAGTGACCGGCGCGACCGACCCGAGTCATCACCACCGACCTCGTGGGGAACGGAGTCACATCGGAGCCAGGGCTAAGCAACGCGACCTGCAGCTCGTGGGGCGCACCCCCGGCGAGCAACGAGGCCATCGACCAGGTTCCGCGGGCGCCCGGGCCCACGCACACCAACAGGCTCATGCGGGAGGCGACGCTGGCCGAGAGCAGCGCCAGCATTCCCGGCGAGGCGACCCCGACCCGAGCCAATGCCTCGGGCGTTGCGGACCCGGCCGGGACCCGCTTGCGCAGCGAGACGATGCTTCCGCTGGGCTCATAGGCCGCCAGGACAGCATACTGGCCAAAGACGCCGCGCGCGGCCACGCTGGAGGATGACAGCGTGACGCCCGTGACCCGGCGCACCCACGCATGCAGGCCCTGAGCGCACGTGAACGGGCTCTGTCCTTCGGAGACATGCCCCCCCCGGTTGACCCGCGCGCGCGTCGACGAGATGAAAACGACTTCTTCGGGCTGTCCCTCAAGCAGCGCCGAGATGGGCCCATCGTCGACCATCTCGGAGAGCATGCGGGCGTGCAGCCCTTGCATGTCGCCCAAGCTGCGGACCGCTGAAGCGGATTGAAGCGCGGCGGTGAGCTGGGAGCCGACCTGCGAGCGCACGCCAGCCTCGCCGGCCAAGACCGCGGAGGAGACGCGGCGCCAGACTGCGTCGAAGACCCGGCCGATCAGCACTTCGGGATCGGCGTCTTGAAACTCGAACCCGCCGCTCGAGGAGACGCCAACGCCGGGCATCGAGGCACTCGGCGGCCGCGAGCGAGGCTGCGGCGGCGAACCCGAAGGTGCGCTGCGAATCGGCATCGGAGCGTGGGCCAGTCGGGGAAACACAGCGGCACCGGTCGCGGCCTTGGCCGCGGTCAACGCGACCGGCGACTCGACGCCCACACCGCCGGGCTCAAAGTCGTCCATCATTGGCGGCGGGGCCGGCCAACTCCCCTCGGCGTTCGCCCCGACCGGAGACACGACCGCCCCCGGAGGAGCGCCCGGCGTCAGGGGAGCGGCCTCGACCGAGGTCGACTCGACCCCCGAGAGCGAGAAGCGAAGCTTGGTGTCCCCGATCTCGACGACGTCGTCGGGCCCAAGCACATGCGGACCCCGCAGGCGCCGCTGGTTGACGAAGGTCCCGTTCGTCGACTCGAGGTCGAGGATGGTCAGCGCGCTCCCGGTAACGAACACCCGGGCGTGCGCTCCCGATGCCCCCCCGTCGGCCAGCACGACGTCGTTGGACGGTCGACGTCCCAGCGTCACCTCGGGCTTCGCGAATTCCGGCGAACGCGTCGATTCGCCGGCGCTGTCGATGAACACGTGAACCCGCATCAGGCCGAGCAGAAGAGTGCCCTAAACGGGCGCGGCGTCCTAGCACCCCCCAGATGCCCAGGGGCGTCGGCACCCGCCGACCGCGAGCGCATCCTGTTCGGGCCAGACCGCAAAATGCGCCGCCTTTCGGGTCGTGGATGGGTGTGGGACACTCCGGAACCGGCAGTGAACCGTATCAATGAGGTCACCAAGGACTGTTTCAACGCCCTCATCCAGTTGAGGAGCGTGGGCCAAGGTGCGGGCGCTCGACCCGAACACGTCTACCAACGGCTCCAGGCCTACGTCGACGAGGCGATCGAGCGCGGCAAGACCACGCGCATGGCCGAGAGCGATCTGGCCGACGTCATTTACGCCCTGGTCGCCCATGCCGACGAGCTTGCCCAGATGAAGCCCGGCCCTCTGCGTGACCACTGGGCGCAGCGGCCACTCCAGCTTCGATACTTTGGCGAGAACGTCGCTGGCGATGGCTTCTTCGACCGTCTCAACCGAATTCTCCAGGACCCAAGTCGCGTCGAAGTGCTGTCCGTTTACCACATGGTGTTGAGCTTCGGTTTCGAGGGGCGTTACGCCGTGCGGGGTGGCGAGCTCGAGCTCGACCTGATCCGGCGACGGGTTCGCGATGCCCTGGGTCGACTGCTCAATCCCGAGCCCATCTCGCGGAGCCACCTGCCCCGACGGGAGAGCATGCAGTCCGGCAGCATGGACTTCCTCGTCCTGTGGATCGGGCTCTTCGCGCTGTTGTTCTCGGTCTGCTTCATCATCGCCCTACGCATCTCGCTCAACGGCATGACCGACGACGTCGACGTTCGCGGACGCAGCCTTCTGCAGCGCTCCGCTGGCGATGACCCTGACAAAAAGGAAGGCCCCTAATGTTGAAAGGCGTCTTCATCACGCTGTTCCTGGGCGCGACGTGGGCCGCGGTGGCCTACTTCGAGCTGCCCTACTACTACGCGGGCATCGTCACCGCGATCACGGCCATCGTGATCAGCACGGTGATGGGTATCCGCTTTTCCCGCAGCCGGAACGCCAGCAAGGAGATCGAGCGAGCCCTGCGGGCACAAGCCGAGAACCAGGCGCGTTCAGCCCGTCCCGACCTCGAAGCCGACATCCGCTCCATGCAGGAGGAGTTCGCGCGGGCGATCGGCGCGCTGAAGTCGTCCCGCTTGGGAGCCCGCGGAGCCTCCAGCGCCCTGTACTCGCTGCCTTGGTACGTCATCGTCGGCCCGCCCGGCGTCGGCAAGAGCACCGCGCTGCGCAACTCCGGCCTGAAGTTCCCGTTCTCGAGCAACCGCGGAGGCGTCAGCGTTCAGGGCGTGGGCGGCACGCGAAACTGCGAGTGGTGGATGACCTCCGAGGCGGTCATCCTCGACACCGCCGGGCGCTACACCACCGAGAACTCCGACCGCGACGAGTGGTTTGCGTTCCTGGACCTGCTTCGCAAGTACCGCACGCGGCGCCCGATCAACGGCGTGATCGCAGCGGTCAGCGTGGCGGACATCGCCGAAGCTCACCCCGAGGAAATCGCCACGTTGGCGCGGGAGATCCGAGCCCGGATCGACGAGCTTCAGGACCGCCTGGGCGTCGTCGTCCCGGTCTACATGATGTTCACCAAGTGCGACCTCTTGCCGGGTTTCGTGGAGATGTTCTCCGACCTCAGCGAGGCCGAGCGCCACCAGATGTGGGGCTTTACGCTCAAGGTGTCCGACCAGCTCTCCATCGCGGACCAGTGCAGCGAACACCTCGACGAGCTCAGCTCGCTGCTGGAGAAACGCACCCTTCGCCGTCTCGCCGAGGAGCGAAGCATGGCCCGCCGGGAGCGGCTGCACGAGCTTCCCCAGTACTTCGCCTCGCTGCGTGAGCCGATCGCTCGGTTCATGCATGAGATGACGGAGCCGAACATTTATCACGAGACCCCGATCCTGCGCGGCGTCTACATGACCAGCGGCACCCAAGAGGGCCGCCCGCTGGGGCGCATCATGAGCGCCATCTCCGAGGCGTTTGGTCTGCGCCCCACCATCGGCGGAGCGACCGTCGCTCCGGTCGACGCCAAGAGCTATTTCCTCGGCGAGATCTTTCGCCGCGTCATTTTCCCCGACTACGCGCTCGTTCGGCACAACCGCCGCCGCACCCGAAAGCTGCGCATCGGCGGAACCATCGCCGGGGCGATCGCACTGGTCGCCGCGATCGCCACCGTGGTGCTGCCGCTGATGTCGTACCGGCACAACCGAGACATCCTCGGCCAAGGCGGGACCTCGCTCGCGAACATCGAGCAGCACGTCTCGGAGGACACGGGGGATGTGATCCCTATGGAGCGCATCGAACCGCTGCGGCGGATGGTCGACATGCTGCAAACCTACGAGGAGGACGGGGCACCGTGGTCAATGCGGATGGGCATGTACCAAGGGGATCGGATGTATCCCCGGATGCGTGACGTGTTCGTCGACACCGTCCGCCGGGAACTCCACGTGCCTGTCGCGGGACGCGAACTCGAGGCGCTCGACCGGTTCGTTCAGCGCTACAAGATGAACGACACCACGCCGTCGCTCGAGGAGTACGAGGACAACTTCACGCGGTTGCGCATGTACCTGCTCACCTCGGGGCCCCCCGATGCCGCAGAGCCCGGACTCGACGAAGAGGAGTCCGCGTGGCTGACCGACCACCTGGGCAACCTCTGGGAGGCTCCGATCTTGCTTTCAGGAGAGCCGACCAGCCGCGAGAGCATCGACAAGGTCGCTGCCACCTACCTACGACTGCTCGCGTCGCGGCCAGACCTTGCGTTCCCCCGGGACACGGACACCGTCCAGCTGGCGCGCGACATCCTCTCGCGTGTCGACCGGACCGAAGCCATCACCAACCACTTGGTCGATTCGGTCACCGGACCCGCGCTGACGCTCAGCAGCATGTTCCAGGTCCCCGCCGTCACCAACGACGGCAAGAAGATCCGCCCTGCCTTCACGAAGAAGGGCTTCAAAACCCAGGTGCAGCCCCTGTTCAAGGAAGGGATCGAGGCGTTCCTCGACCCCACGTGGGTGCTGGCTCAGGGCAGCGGCTTGGCCGAGGAACTCGAAGAGCAGGAGGTCCTCGCGATTCAGTCCGCCTACTACCGGCTCTACATCGATGAGTGGCGCACGTTCATCGAGGCGGTCAACGTGCAGACCCCGGGCGGAAAAGGCTACACGGACACCCTTGAGCTGCTCCGGGACCTGACCCGCAAAGACCCGTATCCGCGGCTGTTCCAGTACGTCGCGCACCACACCACGCTGTTCGACCCCGCCGAGCTCGCGGCCGCAGCCGATCCTGACGGCGGCAACGACCCCCTCAAGAGCGCGCTCACGAGCGCCGGAAAACGAGTCGCGAGCCAGGCTGGTCAAAAGGGCCTGATGAAAACAGGCGCGGGTCGGTTCGGTGTCACCACATCCCTGCTCAACGTCGCAGCCGACAGCGCGCTGAAGAACGCCGAGATCGCCGACCCCAACGACGTCGTCGTCCTCTCGGAGTACAGCGTCCACATGTACTTCAAGCCACTCACCGACTTCGGGGTCGCAGAGCCCGTGCCACCGTCCGTCGATGGTGCACCGCCGCCGCCGCCCACGGTCAAGCCGCTGGACGAGTACCAAGAGCAGCTTCGCTACGTCCGCGACGCGATGGAAGCGGAGATCGCCGATCCCAGCGCCAAGGACAACACCACCGAGAAGGTCAAGAAGGCGCGGTCCAAGACCCAGTCGCTGCTGTCCGCCGAGACGAGCAACATCTGGGCCCCCACGCTCGAGCGACTGCTGCTGCCCCCGATCGAGCTGACCGGCTCGACCATCAAGACGAAGGTCGCCGGCGACGTCATGGGCAAGTGGTGCAGCGAGGTCGAGGCCGAGTTTGCCGACTCGTTGGCGCAGGGCTACCCGTTCAACCCCAAAGGCGAACCCGTCGCGCTCGACGACCTCACCGACTTCTATCACCCCAAGACGGGCTCCCTCTGGGACTTCTACGACAAAGTCCTCGAGCCGGCGATCCCGAGGCGGGGCAAGAGCTTCGTCCTCGCGCCGCGCGGCGCTTCGGGGAGCTCGTTCCACGGAACCACCGTCGACTTCCTCAACGCCAGCGAGGAAATCTCCAAGTCGATGTTCCCGCGCGGCTCCGACGAACCGCTCGTGGAGTTCGAGGTGACCATCAAGGGATCCCCGCAGATGACGAAGGCCTTCTTCACCATCGACGGCGAGACCGTCACGTACCGCACCGGTCCGCTCACTCCGCACGACATGAAGTGGCCCGGGGAGAAGTCACCGGGAGCCACGCTCGAGGTCCACGGGTTCTCGACGAAGGACAGCCTCGAGTTTCCCGGCGAGTGGGGACTGATGCAGCTTCTCGAGCAAGGCAAGGTGATTCGAGGCAAGCCCGGGACCCGCAAGTTCAAGGCGATTTGGGACTTCTCCGGAGCCAAGCTCGGCACGCTGGAGATCATTTTTGAGGCCCGCAGCGTGCACACGCCCTTCTTCGGCCTGGGTGGCAGCAGCAAGTTCATGTCGATCTTCCGCTCCGGGGCGGTCCGGCCACCGCGCTCAATCATCGCTCACGGGGAACCGTGCAAGCGTTAGTCAGCTTTCGGGTCCTCCGCCTCCAAACATGGAGGCCGCGACCGCATCAATTCGACTTCTCTCCCCGCGCCAGGGATGCCTATGATGTGCCGGTCCAGGCCTGCGTGACGTGAACGCGTCGCCCGTTCCCTGGAGAAGTAGAACTGATGGCCAAACGGCGTGCGCATAGAGTTGTGTGGGGTGAAGGGCTTCTGGTCTGCCCGCAGCACTTTCAGCAACAAGAGCTCTACTTTCACGAGCTCGTCGAAGCTCGATCGACGTGGCCCAATGCGTACGCGTGGGGGCTGACCCAGCTTGAGCTCGACGCGGTCGCGCTCAAAACCGGTGCGCTGGGAATCAAGTCGATTCAAGCGGTGCTCCCCGGTGGGCTCGCCATCGACCTGGACGAGGGGGATCCCGGTCTGCCCGGTTCTCGGCCCATCGGCGCAGCGTTCGAGTCTACGGCGGCGGTCCTCGAGGTGTTCGCGGGGGTCCCGCGGGCGCAAGAAGGCACGGAAAACTACGGCCCGCCGGATACGGGGGCCGCCCCCCGAAGCTTCGAGATGTGGTCGCGCGACGTCCTCGACCTCGTCGACGCGGCGACCGAAGTCAGCGTCTCCTTCGCCCGGCCCAAGGTCGTCGTCCTCTTTGGCAACGAGAACCGCGACCACTTTCACGTCATCAAGATCGCCGAGCTCCGCCGGGATGACTCCGGTGGCTTCGAGCTCACGACCGACTTTGTGCCGACGTGCCAGCGGCTGTCCGGCGCACGGGCGCTGCGGGTGTGGACCTCCGACCTGCTCAAGCTCATGGTCGCCAAGCGGCGGGCCATCTCCGGCGCGCTGCGCCAGGTCGACTCGTCTCGCGTCGAGTTCACCGCCCAGGACGTGACACGTTCGCTGCAGCTCGCAGCCATCGCCTCGCAGATCCCGGTCGTCCGACACTTCTCCGAGGCTCCCGAGGCGACGCCGTTCGAGCTGTACAAAACGCTGAGCCACCTCGCGGGACATCTCACGACGTTCTCGGCCGACATCGCCCCCGAAGAGCTCCCCACCTACGACCACGGCAACCTGCGAGAGACCTTCTCAGAGCTGTTCAGCAAGCTCCGCACCCTGCTCGAGCTGGCGATGGCCGAGAACTTCCTTGAGGTCGCACTCGAGGCCCGGCGTGACGGCATGTGGATCGCCATGCTCAAGGACCAGCGGCTGCTGGACTGTCCGGTGTTCGTCCTGGCGCTCGACGCGAACGCACCGCAGCAAGACGTGGCGAACCGCGTGCCGCATCTGTCCAAGGTCGCGTCGTGGAAGCAGATCCCGAAGATCGTCCGCTCCGCCATTCCCGGCGCCCCGATCAAGGCATCTCACCGTCCGCCGCCGGAGGTCCCCATCCGTCCGCACGAGGTCTACTTCATGGTCGACACCTCGCATGAGTACTGGGAGCAGATCATCCGCGAGAAGACGATCGCGATCTTCCTGCCTCCACCGTTTGACTCCAGTCGCGCAAAGGCACGGCTCTTCGCCATTCCCACCACGTCCCGGAAATGAGCAGCCGATGAACCAGCGGAGCAACAGGGCGCAGCAGCGCCGGGGTGACCGATGACGATCGGTATTGGCGTCTTCGGCAAGATTCCGTCCTACGCGGAGTTCATCAGGATCGGCTCCTCTGGACCGACCGACCGCTCGTTCGAGCGATGGCTGCAGATGGCGAACGACCAGCTCGCCAGAGCGGCGGTCACGCTGTCCTCAACCCCGCTGGGCTTCTGCTATCGGGACGAGGACGCCAACTCGCTGCTCATCGGCGTGATCGTGGGCAGCCGCGACAAGGTGGGCCGCAACTTCCCGCTGGCCGTCTACTGCGAGTACGGAGTCGTCGAGACAACCGCGGTCTCCCTGCTCGCCGAGGCGTTCCGCCCTGCCCTCACCCAGCTCTCGATGCTGGCGATGACCGCCTTGGAGACCTCCCGTGAGTCGCTGAACGCTGCCGTATCGAGAGTCCAGAAGCCCGGAGGGAGCACGATCAAGGAAGGCCGAGCCGCGAGCGCTGAGGCGCTGCGTACCGTCGCGGTCGAGCAGGTGCTCTCCCGCATCTTCGTTGACCCGACCGAGCGTGGCTACGGGATCAACGTCCTGCAGCGCGCGTGCGAGCAGTCGAGGCGAGACGGACCGGGCCGCCCGACCACCATCGATGCAACCGTGACCAGCGACGTTGAGCTCTCGTTCTGGACGGCCGCGGCGGAGGCCCGCCTACCCAAGAGCCAGGGACCGGTGTCGGCGTTTTGGGATGTTCCCTCGCAGCGCGTCCTCATCGTCCCGGGCGCTCCCGACAGCAAACTCCTGGTCTCGCTCGCCGCACCGCACTCCCAAAACCAGAAGAATCTGGCGGACGGAGACGAGCTCGGAGAGCTCGCGCAAGACGGCCTGGGAAAAGCTGGACGAGCCGGTCCGCAACGCGCTGCGCGAGCCCGGCGAGATGTCGATCGCCGAGTTCTTGGAGCTGCTGCGCGAGGGCGTCGCGAGCTAGCGCTCCTTGAGGCGCGCGAGCGTCCCACCGCCACGCACACCGCCGTACGGATCCCGAGGGAGTTCGCGGTACGTGTAGCCGGGACCACGAAGAAACCTCGGAAAAGACCGGGACGTTTCTGCTGGGCGGGTAACCTGAGTAGGTGGCACGTACGAAGACAGTGCACCGGGCTCTGCTTTCGCTCAGCCTGGCAACGATCGGGGGAAGCTCCGGCTGCTATGCCGGTGTCCAGGCCGACCCATCGATGTCCGGCCTCGACTCCGATGGCACAGACGCGGACTCCAATGGGGACGGAAACTCCGGAGGTTCAGACACCTCCGCCCCCTCGGATCCACCCCCCCCGGAGGTGCTCGATCGCATCGGTGACGCGGGTCTGCGCCGCCTCACCGCGGTCGAGTATTCCGCGACGGTTCGCGACCTTCTCGGCGTCGACGTGAACGCAGCGCTGCTCCTCCCCGAGGACTGGCGGCAACCCTTCGATAACGACTACACGACACAGAACGCAAGCGGCGCTCTGATCGGCGGTGCGGAGCTGCTCGCCTCCGACGTCGCCCAGCTCGCCCTTGAGCCGGGACTGCGCGACGCGACGGTCGGCTGCACCCCCGGCGGCCCCACCGATGCAACCTGTTTTCAAGACTTCCTGCAACGGTTCGGACGCAAGGCACTGCGCCGGCCGCTGAGCGAGGACGACCTCGCACGGTACGGGACCCTCATCGCCGAAGCCGAGGAAACCGGCGACTTCTACGACGCCGTCGACGTCGCCATCCGGGCCCTGCTTCAACACCCCGAGTTCCTGTATCGGGTCGAGATCGGCACGCCTGTGGAGGGGGAGCCGAGCGTGTTCGCGCTCAACGACTACGAGGTTGCGACGCGCCTGTCGTACCTCATCTGGGGCAGCACGCCGAACGACGCGCTGCTCGACCGCGCCGAAGCAGGAGACCTTTCGGATCCCGAGGGCATTCGCGAAGCCGCCGAGGAGATGCTGCTCGACGAGCGGGCACGGACTCGCATCGGACGCTTTCACTCACTGTGGCTCGGCTACGAAACGCTTCCGCACGCCCCCGAGCTGTCCACGGCGATGCAAACCGAGACGCAGGCACTCATCGACCGGGTCATCTTCGACGATGGCCTGCCGTGGCAGGACCTCCTGCGCTCGGACGCAACCTACGTCGATGCAACGCTCGCCGAGCACTACGGTTTGCCCGCCCCGGGCGAGCCGGGATGGGTCGACTACGGAGCGAGTGGGCGCCGCGGCTTGCTTTCACACGGGTCGTTCCTCTCGGCGATGTCAAAGATCGACGACTCCAGCCCGACCAAGCGAGGAATCCTCGTCCGCACCCGAATGATGTGCCAGGTCATTCCGCCGCCGCCACCCACGGTGGACGTCGACATGACCGAGCCCGAAGAAGGCACGTGCAAGGAGGACTTCTACAAGCAGCAGCACCTCAACGCACCGGGCTGCGTTTCGTGCCACGCGTTGATGGATCCGATCGGCTTCGGCCTTGAGAACTACGATCAGACCGGAGCCTTCCGGGAGGTCGAGAATGACGACGAGAGCTGCGTGATCTCGGGAGAAGGCGAGCTGGATGGTCAGCCGTTCTCGGGTCCCTCCGAGCTCTCGGACCTACTGATCGATTCGGGCGCACTCAACCGATGCGTGGCCGAGCAGCTCTACCGGTTCGCGATGGGCCGCTCCGAGCTGGCCGACGTTGACGAGTCGTTCATCGACTTTGTGGTCGCGCAAAACGGCGCCGAAGGGGACTTCGACTTCTCCGCCCTGATGCTGTCTTTCGCCTCCGAAGAAGCCTTCCGCTACCGCCGCAACGAGACGGCCGAGTAACCCAGGAGCTGACGACCATGCCTCGCTTCAGACTGTCTCGACGATCCTTGCTCCGTGGTACCGCGGGCTTCGCCATGGCCTTGCCCGCCCTCGAGGTGATGAGCGGCACGGCACACGCCGGCGCCGACATCCCCAAGCGCTACTTCGTGGGCTTCGCCGGCACCTCCACCAGCTTCCCCACGTTCGAATACGATCTCCTCAAACCAGACACTGTGGGCGCGGGCTACGACGTCAAGCGGGCACTGCAGCCGATCGCGGACCTCGGCATCCGCGACGAGGTCTCCGTGATCACCGACCTCGAGATCCCGTGGGGCGAGGAGGGCAGCATCCCAGCGGGCGGCCGGCACATCGGCTGGCACGCGCACTCCACCGCTCCGCTCATCAGCGGCGTCCGCTCGATCAGTGCGAGCAACGAGGCGGCCAATGGCGCCACGTCCGATGTCATCGCCGCCGACCGACTCGGCGGCGGCACACTTCACCCGCTCCTCAATTACCGAGTGCAGGCCGCCTACTACCGCGGCAGCAACGGTGACGGTGGCGATCGCGGCCGCATCACCTACCGTGACGAAGGCGGCAGCATCATCCCCATCGACCCGATTCAGAGCCCCCGCTTGGCGTACGAATCGCTCTTCACCGGCTTCGTCCCTCCCGACCCCGCCGAAGCTGCCGCAGCCCTCGCCGCGCTTCGACGTCGACGCTCCGCGGTGGACCTGGTCCTCGAAGACGCGCAGGCACTGATGACCCGCCTGGGCACCGCCGACAAACAACGGATGGAGCGTCACCTGGACCAGCTTCGCGAACTCGAGCGACGCCTCGACGAGGTCAGCGCGCCGACCGAAGGTGCGTGCGAGCTGCTCCCGGATCCCGGCGAAGATCCAGCGATTGGCGGTTCGGTCGAAAACGGCGACACCGGGGGCTACGAATCCGGTGGTGCCTACTCCGACGAAGAGACGCGCGCCACGGTCCTCACCGATCTGATGGCGATGGCGTTCACATGTGACCTGACCCGCTCGGGCAGCATGATGTACACGATGGCGCAGTGTTTCCTGAACGCGAACCCGCTGTTCGGAGCCGCGAGCGACATCCACGAGCTCGGCCACTACGGTGTGGGCGGAGGCGAGGTCGGCCTCAACGCGGTCAGCGACGGCGTGGCTTGGCACGTGAAGCACTGGGGCCGATTGGTCGAGAAGCTGCGCGACACCCAGGAACTCGACGGTTCCTCCCTGCTCGAACACACCGCCATGGTCATGCTGTTTGAGGGAGGCTGGGGCTACGACCCCGAGTCCGGCGACGCGCTGAGCGTGCACTCGAGCGAGAACATGGCCGTCCTCATCGCCGGCCGCGCCGGAGGTCTCAACGCCATGGGCGGACAACACATCTCCCGGCCGGGCGGGCACCCCGCACAGGTGATCAACTCCGCCTTGCGTGCCCTCGACATCGACCACGAGATGGGCGAGGTCACAGGAACAATCGACGAGTTGTTCGGCTGATCGAGCGGGGTCGGTCCGTGCGGGTGATAGCGTCCCCCCGATGCCAACCCGCTCCTCCCGTACCGCAGCCTTCCTTTCCATCGTGCTCTTCTCCGCGACCGGCGGTTTGGCGGGCTGCGACGACAAGAAAGAGGACACGAAGGCGGCCGACAAAAAAGACGACACAAAAGACGACACAAAGAAAGAGGAAGCTCCGGCCAACGGCCGCAAGTCCAAGCTCGCCATGAAAAGCGAGTCTGAGGCCTGCACCAAGGCGATTCGCTGCTGCGAAGAGATGGTCATCGCGACACAGGGCAAGCCAGACCCCGCCGCGATCAACCTCTCGTGCTCGGGCGTCGCGATGCAAACCGACGACGAGCAGTGCGAGTTGTTCGGCAAGGGCTACGGCATGGCGGCCAAAGCGTCGTTCAAGGACAAGCCCCTCCCCGAGGTGTGCGAGTACGGCGACTCGGCGCCGGCCGCTGCCCCCGCCGAAGAAGACAAAGCCCAAGACGAGCCCGAAGCCGCCGAAGAAGACAAAGCCGGCTGAGCCGGCGATTCAGCTTCGCGCGTGCCCGCCACACCTGATGCAGCCGCAGACGGCCCTCGAGCGGCCTCTGGCGACGCAGACCAACCCTGTTCCGTTCGCACCTGCGCGTACTCCGCAGGTGCGGGATTTTTGCGGAAACGGCAGATTCACGGGTCATAAGGAACCGGGACGGCCCGCTTGCGTCCCCGAGCCTTCTGAACCGAGACTCCGACCCCCCCATGTCTAACTTGCTTGGTTTTTCCGCGCCCGCGTTGGTGGGCGCGAGCAACGCCCTCACCGCGCTCTTCCTCTTCAAAAAGGACAATCCCCCCAACGAGGACGCGGTCGCCATCGCGCCCACGATCGGGTGGTTGATGCTCGCGGCCGCCGTCGCGATCGCCGTCATGCTCATCGTGCGTAAGGAGTACTGGCGCCGGTGGTGGCTGACCATGGAAGACCCGCGCGCCATGGGCGTCTACCGAATCGTGTTCGGGATCTTCGTGATCGCGAACATGAACGACTTCTACGAGTACTGGATCATGCTCTTCACCGACGAGGGCATCTTCCCGGCCGACGTCGCGCGACAAGTCCACGCGTCGGGTCAGTTCGAAGGCTATGGGGACGGCCTGTCCGAAGACTCGCCCTTGGGGTTCTTCGACAGCCGAGCGATCTGGGAGTTTCTCAAGGGCCCCAAGTACTCGCTCCTGTACTTCTGGGACAGTCCGACGGCGTTCTGGATCCACATGGCGGCGTTTCAGTTCTGCGCGCTCATGTTCGTGATCGGCTTTCGGACCCGGCTGATGGGGGTCCTGACCTTCTTCCTGATGAACTCGCTCTTCTTCCGGAACCACCTGTTCTGGGAAGGCACCGAGTTGGTCTACCGCGTCTACCTCGCGTACCTCATCTGCGCTCGCAGCGGCCACGCATACAGCGTGGACAACTGGCTGCGATGCCGAAAGCTCCGAAAGCAAGGCCTGCTCTCCGAGCGTGACGGTCCCGGCGGCGGTGCGGGGCTCGCCCCGGACGAAGATCACCCCAAAGGGCTCGCGGCGATCTATCGGCTGATCCCTGCCTGGCCTCGCCGCCTGGCGATTCTGCAGCTTGCGGCGACCTACGCCACGACCGGCGTCCTCAAAAACGGCAACGTTTGGGCCAAGGGCGACGCGGTCTACTACGCGTGGAACATGGACCACTTCTACCGGTTCCATCCGCAGCGCATCGCCGCGCTGGCGGGCACCAACCTGCTGCGTTTCTCCTCGTGGTTCGCGCACTGGGGTGAGGTGTTCTTCTTCCTGGCCGCGATCGGCGTGTTGGTGAAGTGGGCGATGGCGGAGAAGTTCGAGCCGGCCAAGGGATGGCGCGCGTGGGCCGTCCGCTTGTGCTGGCTGACCCTCATCGGGACCTCCGCGGCGATCATCTCCGTCGCTTGGCACGTCCACTTCGTCCCAGCGATCCACCGCATCGCTTTCCTGTGCATCTGGGTGGGCGGCTTCCTGGCGCTGTGGGCCCTTTGGTGGAAGCTCGGTCGCAAGCCGCTGCGCATTCAAGGACGCGTGGGCATGTGGATCCTTTGGGTCGGCTTCGTCGCCTTTGTCGATCTCATGCTTTGGCTGATGACGTTCCCGCTGCTGTCCGCCAAGGAGCGCATGATGCCCGAGTGGATCTGGCGGAAGATCGGCATCCTCGCCGCATGGACCGCCATCGCGGTGGTCGTCCCTTGGCTGGCCATGAAGTTCATGCCGGGGCTGGTCGCGAAGATTCGAAAGGTGCTCCGCATCGACGGCGTCTCCGCGGACGAGTTCCTTGAGCGAAAACACGACGTCGGGCAGCGCTGGGTTGCCACGTGGATCTTCGGCCGCCGGATCTGGGTGACGTGGCACATCGCGCTGATGGGCGGCATCTTCGCGCTGATGAACATCGGGCAGTTCCAAACCGGGATGCTGTCGCAGACCTTCATCTTCCTCTACGGAGCGGAGGCGGCCTGGATCGTCACCTGGCTGCTGTTCAAGCTCAAGCTGAGCAAACACGACAAGCCGCTCCCCGCCGAGGACGCCACGCTCCCGCACCATCGGCGCGACACGGCCACGCTGCCGGACTGGGCGCTGTACTTCGGGCTCATCATCGTCCTGTTGGGCATCTTCGTCCGCGTGCGCATCCAGCCCGAGTGGGAGTGGCGCTGGGTCTGGGTGGGCGGCATCGCCTTCCTGGCCGGCGTTGGCTTGGTGACCGCGCGCCGCAGCAAGGGCAAACGCCTTGAGACGCCCGAGGCCATCCCCGGACGCTTCCCGGCCCCGGACAACAACGCCCTTCGGACCGAAGCCGACACGTCGAAGATGCCCTGGGCCTACGGCCCGATGGGGCGCTTCATCATCAGCGCGCTGATGATCTGGCAAATCTCGGCGGTCACCGTCTGGCTCACGCCGGAGAAGGACAGCCTCAAGACGTGGCGCAACGACGCGCGGCGCGTATTCACCAAGTGGCTCACGGTCACGCAGACCGATCAGGGCTGGGGCATGTTCGCGCCCAACCCTCCGCGCACCAACGTCTTCCTCAAGGTGTTGGTGACCGATGAGGAGGGCGAGGTTTACGACCTCAAGACCGACGTCTACGCGCCCGAGCGCAAGCCGATCCCGTGGATCTGGAACGACCGCATGCGCAAGATGAACCGCAGGATCATCGGCGGCGAGTCCGGCGACACCCAGTGGTACCGCAAGTGGTACGGGCGCTACATCTGCCGCCAATGGGCGCTGGAGCACGGAGGCGTCGCGCCCAAGAAGGTTGAGCTGGTGAAGATGTGGTACCGGATGCCCTCGCCTGAGGACACCTGGAAGTACGGCTACTACGACGCCGAAGACCGGCTCGAGCGCGACGGTGCGGAAAAGCTCGAGCACACCGAAGACTGCAAACGAACGGTCATGGGGCAGCTCCCCAACCACATCCGCGAGCGTCACGGCCTGCCGCCGCTCGATGAGGAGGCCGGCTGGGTCTACAAGCCGTGGCTCAAGCACAAGAAGCGCAAGTGGGATCGCAAGCTCGAGAAAGAGGCAGCCGAGGCCGAAGGTCGTGAGCCCGTCTACGACGACAAGGAGTCCCAAAAGCCCAAGCGCCCCAAGCGGGATTCCGCGACCGCTCGGGCCAAGAAACCCAACAAGACCACGGCGAGAGTCGACGTCAAGCGGCCGGCGGCCGGCGACAAGAAGGACTAACGCGTGACCGGTTCACTCCTCGCGTACTTCGAGAGCTACCCCAACGAGGAAGCGCTCGCGCTCGCCCCCACCGCGGGCTGGATCATGTTGTTCCTCGCGGTGATGGCCGGGCTCATCCTGATCATCAACCGCGAGGGCTGGCGCCGCGCCTTCCTGCGCGCCGAAGACCCGCGGGCCATGGCCGTCTTTCGCATCGCGTTTGCGTTCTGCGCGATGTGCAACATCAACGGGCTGTGGGAACTCTTCGAGTACCTGTTCACCGACGAGGGCCTCTTTCTCACCGACGTCGCTCGCCAGGTTTACGCGCGCGAGCAGTTCCGCGGCTTCGGCAACGGACTGGCCGGAGACGACTACGGCTTCTTCGGCTGGGCCGGCGTCTGGGAGTTTCTCAAGGGACCCAAGTACTCGCTGCTGTTCTTCTGGGACTCGCCACGGGCATTTTGGATCCACTGGGCCGCGTTCCAACTCTCGGTCACCATGCTGATGGTGGGCATGTGGACCCGCTACACCAAGTGGATCTCCGCCTTCCTGTTTCACAGCATCATCCTGCGGAACAACATCTTCTGGGAGGGCACCGAAAACATCTATCGGTGCTTCTTCTTCTATCTGTGCCTCTCCAAGTGCGGGCGCGCGTACAGCATCGACAACTGGTGGCGCTGCAGAAAGCTGCGCAAGGCGGGGATGCTCTCCGAGCGAGGCGGACCCGGCGACGGCGCTGGCATTGCGCCATCTGAGACGCACCCCAAGGGTCTGCAGGCCATCTATCGGCGCATCCCGGCGTGGCCGCGCATCCTGATCATCCTTCAGGTCGCTGCCATCTACTGCTACACGGGCGTGGTCAAGAACGGTTCGGTCTGGTGGCGAGGCGACGCGATGTACTACGCGCTCAACCTCGACCACTTCTACCGCCTGCCGCCGCAGCAACTCTCGGCCGTGCTCGGCACCACGCTGTTCAAGCTCAACTCGTGGATCACCCACGCGTGGGAGGCCCTGTACCCGGTCGTCGTGTTCGGCATGTTCGTCCGCTTCGGGATGCGAGAGCGGCTGCCCAAGTGGTCCAAGACCACCCAACGCATCCACACCGGAGCCTGGATCGCCTTTGGGCTCGGGTGCTTGTTGTTGTGCGAGGTGCTGTGGCCAGTCCACTTCTCCCCAACCGGAAAACCGGTCACCAACTTCGCGCCCTGGAAGGCCGGTTGGTGGACGTTGGAGAAGGCTCAGTGGGTCTTTGGGGTCGGCTGGCTGCTCGGGATGGTGATCGTTGGCTTCGGCTGGCGTCGACTTCGCAACCGCCCGTTCCATCTGAAGCTGCGGGGCGCAGAGTTCACGCTCGACCTCGACTGGTTCCTCAAATGGTTCATGGGTCGCCGCGTCTGGGTGTTCCTGGGCTTCGTATTTCAGCTGCACGCGTTCGTGTTGATGAACATCGGGTGGTTTCAGCCCGGCGCCAGCACGGGATTCCTGGCGTTCGTCAGCGGCACCGAGATGGCGCTGATCGGTGTCGTCTTCGCCCGCGGGTTCGCGCGCCTGCCGGGCCTCTCATCGGTGATCCCCAAGTGGGTTCAGGAGGGCCAAGGCCCCACCCCCGCCGAAGACCCTACGCTGCCGCATCTGCATCACGACGGCGTACGCCTCCCGATGTCGACGATGATCATCGGGTTGGCCATCGCCGCCTCCGGCGTGCTGCTGCAGTACCGAGAGATGCTGTCCTTCGGCTGGACGCTCATCGGGCTGTTCGCGTTCCTCGCGGGATCGATGTGGCGCGAGTCCAACGCGCGACCCAAGCCCTCCAGAGTCCTCTCCGACCCCTACGAAGGCGCTCCAGAGCGCCTGCCCCACGGGACCATCAGCGACCCGTGGGCCTACGGCCCTCGCGGGCGACTGTTGGCCGCTTGTCTCGTGCTGTACCAAGTCATCGGCGTGGCTTGTTGGCTTCTGCCCGACAAGGACAGCTTCGCGTGGCGGACACACACTCATGAGCCGTTCCGGTGGTGGTTGGAGCACACCCAAACCACCCAGGGCTGGAAGATGTTCGCGCCCAACCCCCCGCGGGCGAACCGGTTCCTCAAGATCCTCGTGACCGACGAGAGCGGCGAGGTCTGGGACATGCGCTCGGACATCTACGCCGAGGAGCAGCGTCCGCTGCCGTGGATTTGGTACACGCGCCAGCGCAAGATCAACCGCCGCATTGGCGGGAGCGAGGGCGGGCATGGAAGCTGGTACCAAAAGTGGCACGCCCGGTATCACTGCCGCGAATGGCAGAAGCAGCACAACGGGGAGGTCCCTCGCAGGGTCGAGCTGATCAACATCAGCTACACGATTCCCACCCCCGAGTACGTGTTCGAGAACGGACCGTACGACCCCTGGGATCTGCTGCACAGGACGGGCAAAGAAGACTCCATCTACACCGCGCGTTGCCGGACCGAAGTAGGCGGACAGCTCGTCAACGAGATCCGCGCCCGACACGGCATCCCGCCAGCCGAGCTTGAGATCCGTCGGTGGAGCGCGCTGCGTGGTCGCCAATCGGCCTGGGATCGCTTCTTGAAGAACGAAGCGAAGAAGGCCGCAGCGAAGAAGAACGGTACTTCCAAGGAAGACAACAAGGAATGAGCTGGCAAGCCGCGTGGGAAGAGGGACGAACACCTTGGGATGCGGGAAAGTCCGCGCCCATTCTTCGGTCGTTGGTTGAGTCCGATAGCCTCCCGCAGGGCCGCGCGTTCGTTCCCGGAGCAGGCAGCGGATACGACGTGCTCACGCTGGCCGGACCCCAGCGCTCGGTCGTCGGACTCGACTTGGCACCGCTGGCCAAGACGCGGTTCGAGACCCTCGCCCAGTCGCACCCGCACTCAGAGCAGGTGGAGTTCGTCGTCGGAGATGCGTTCGCCTACGCGCCCGAGGTGCCGTTCGACCTGGTCTGGGACTACACTTTTCTGTGCGCCCTTCCGCCCGAGCTGCGGGGCGCCTGGGCCGAGATGATGGACCGTCTGCTGCACCCGACCCGCGGCCAGCTCGCCGCGCTGATCTTCCCGGTCACCCCCGACGCCGACCCCAGCCAGGGTCCGCCCTACCCGATGACCCCCGAGCTCGTCACGGCGCTGGTTGAGCCCTTCCTCGAGCCCATCTCCATCGTCCCGGTGCAGACGAGCAACGCGGGGCGCGAGGGCAAAGAGTGGCTCGGACGCTTTGCGCGTCGGGCGTAGGCTGGGTCAAGGCCGCGCGTGTCCAACCGCCGAACCGAAGCCAGGTCGGCGGTTGGAGGGGCACTCACCCGGCGGGGTTCGTGCCTACGTCGACCGTGCCGCCATCGGCGATCCAGCGGAAGTTGTCGATCAACACCGTGGAGTCCCAGGATGCGTCCCCGGTATCCCAAAGGGCAAACCGGATGGTGAACTCCGTACCGCCCTCGATCGGGGCGGTGGTGGTGAGCCAGCTGGTCGCGCCGGCGTCATCGAACTGATCGAAGCCGGTCCCGGTGAGTTCGGCCGTTCCGAGCGCACAGTTCTGACAAACGTCGAAGAACGCGATGTTCACGCTGACCGGGTTCCCCATGGCGTCGAACGAGATGTTGCCGTCGATCGAACCTTCCGGGGGCGGGCTGACGAGCGCGATGAACTGGTCGTTGTACGAGGTGCAGACCCACTCCGGATACTCGTACGAGTAAAAATCGAAGTCGAACTGAAACCCGGTGGCGTTGGAGGGCGCGCGCAGGGTGAGCTCCAGCGCGTAGTCGTCGTTGATGTTGTCCAGCCCGCTGCACTGCGGGACGTCCTGCGGAAAGCCCGGAGGCGCCGTGCCTGCTCCCGTGCCGTTGCAGCTAATGCCCCCGCAGAAGCCAGCTTGGCCCGGCAGGCGCGCAGCCCCGGAGCTCACACCCAGCACGTTTGTGCCCTCACGCGCGGCGACGTTGGGACCGAATCCCGCGAGCAAGCCGTGTTGCGAGCTGCCGCCCATGATCACCGTGCCGTCCGCCCGCACCCACTGCGCGTCGATGAGCCCGGCATCCATGGGTCCTTCGGCGGCATCACACAGGCCGATCGCGGCTGCCGCGTTGAGTGGGTCGGTGTCGTCGACCAGCAACCCGGCGTCGCATGGCTGCGGGATGTTGTCGGTGATGCCATCGCAGTCCTCGTCGGCGGGGTCGGGCACCACGCCGTCGGCGTTCGGCTCGGTCACTTCGACCTCGACCGCTCCTGGGTTCACGTTGGCGTCGCAGTCGTTGCAATCACCGTCGGCCTTCGTCCAGCCGTCCATATCCCGGTCCTCATCCACGGCGCTGTTGCAGCCGAGGTCGCCACCGCCGCCCCCCGATTCACCCGCACCGCCCAAGTCGAACTTGGGTCCATCGGAGTCTCCCGCCCCGTCTCCGCTGCTGCCGGTGTCGGCACTGCTGTTGCCGCCGCTGAGGCCGGTTGTTTGCGAGGTGTCTTCGCCAGGGTCGTCGGCCTTCCCGCCGTCGGTCCCACCAATGGTTGCAATGCCGGCGCCCGGGAGCTCGCCCCGTTCGTCATCGCCACCGTCACACGCCATCACCAGCAAGCTGGCCACGACCACCGAGTGTTTTGTCGTCCGATACATAAGTCCCGCTCCAATCGACGCCGCGTGTGTCCGATTCACCGCTGCGCCGGCCAGTCAGTTATCCCATGCGAACGCAGGACACTCCATCCGATGCCGCGCTCGGGTCGCACGACGTGGGCGCTAGAACTACAGCTCGCCCGATGGACCCACGTTCAGGGATGGCCCAAGGCTCCGAGGCGGGCATCGAAATGAGTGCCTTCAGATCGCATCCGCATCCGCATCCGCATCCGCATCCGCATCCGCATCCGCATCGCTAGACCGGCGCGTCATCCGCGAGCTTGCCGGGTGGCTACGAGGCCCCGGATCCCGTGCCGCGGCATCCTGGTTCAAGCTGGGCCACCTCCGCGCTGGCGAACACCCCCCGGACGCCTCATGAGGAACTGCGATGGGGACGTATGCGCGATGGCTCAAACGCGGCGCCGATGTAGCGCTCGCCTCGGCGGGTCTCGTCGTCGCTGCCCCCGTACTCGGAGCCGTCGCGGCTGCGGTCGCGGTCAAACTCGGTCGGCCGGTGTTGTTTCGCCAGCGCCGCGCCGGTCAGGGTGGGAGGCCGTTCTCGATCCTGAAGTTCCGAACGATGACCGACGCGCGCGGTGCCGATGGAGAGCTGCTGTCGGACGCGCAGCGGATGACGGACTTTGGTCGGTGGCTGCGCAGCACCAGCCTTGACGAGCTGCCCGAGTTGCTCAATGTGCTGCGCGGCGAGATGAGCCTGATCGGACCTCGCCCGCTGCATCTTCGCTACCTCCCGCGGTACAGCGCACGCCAAGCGCTGCGCCACAACGTACGGCCAGGGATCACGGGGCTCGCTCAGGTTCGAGGTCGGAACGCGCTGGGGTGGTCCGAGCGGCTGGAGTTGGATGTGGTCTATGCCCAGAGCGTTGGCTTCATCCTCGACCTGCAGATCCTGCTCGAGACCGTGCTCGTGACGCTGGGGCGGGAGGGGATCGCGCAAGAGGGACAAGCGACGATGACGGAGTTTCGCGGCGAACCTGCGAGCGAGGACGTATGGGTGGAGGCGGCGTAGAACTTCGAGGCACCAGCCCGCGAGCGCCGTACACTGCGCACGATGTCCTCCGCGCCCGAGTCCTGTAGGCGGGTTCAGACGATCCTGCGCGCCCTCGGCCCCCGGCTGGACTCGCTGCTCACCCCTGCCCTCATCCTCGAGCTGGGCGCGGTCGAGCACAACGTGCGGGCGATGGCCGAGTTTGCAGGAGCCGGGAGGTGGCGGCCGCACGTCAAGACGCACAAGCACCCCGAGGTTGTCCGTTCACTGCTGGCCGGGGGCGTGACCGCGTTCAAATGCGCGACGCTCGACGAGCTCAACATGACGCTCCAAACCGCGGGCGCTTCCAGCATCGACGTGCTGCTCGCGTATCCGCTTCACGCCGCCAGTGCTTCGGCTGCGGCCCGCCTCGCGGCTGCGTCCCCCCACTGCCAGGTGCGGCTGCTGGTGGACAGTCCCGATCACCTTCGGGTGCTCGATGAGGCCCTGGCCTCGGCCCCGACTCGCCTATCCGCGCTGCTCGACGTCGATGTCGGCATGGGGCGAACCGGAACCACCGCCAAGCGGTGGGCCGAGGCGTCGCCGACCGCCGATGCTTTCGACCTTGTCGGTCTGCACGGCTATGAAGGACACCTCGCGTGGGCGCAGGCCGACGAGGCTGCGCAGGGCTACGCGCAGCTCGTGCAGCTCGCCGACACGCTCGCGTTCGAGGTCCAGTGGATGGTCACCTCGGGCACCCACTCCTTTCACCACGCGCTGCGCTGCGCTGCGCTGCGCGACGGTCCTTGGCAGCACCAAGTCTCTCCGGGCACGCTGGTCCTCAGCGATCTCCGCACCGCGCCTGCGGCCGAGTTGCTCGGCTTACAACAGGCGGCGTTCGTGCTCAGCCGCGTGGTCGCCACCCCGGGCCCTGGGCGTATCACCCTCGACGCGGGCAGCAAGGCGCTCAACCCCGACTGCCCCGCACCCGGCTGTGCAGCTGTCGACCATCCGAGCCTTCGCGCCAACCCAGCCAGCGAAGAACACCGCCCGTGCCAGGTCGATGAGGGCACGCTGCGGCTCGGAGATCTGGTCGCGCTCATCCCCGAGCACGTCTGCACGACGGTGAATCTGTACCGCCACGCGCAGCTCGTGCGAGGCGAGCGCGACCTCGGGTCGGCCGAGGTCTGCGCGGCGAGTCGCAGCCACGACGCAGGTGCATTTGGAGCTGCCGCCTCCACGCCGCCGGATCAAACCGCGGGCTGCGATACAGCTCCAACCTGAAGCTCCTACATGTAGCGCCAGAGAGCACATTCGGGCCGTGAGCATGGGTTTACGAGTGTTCTAGGGGATCCTGCTCGGTTTCTCCAGGTGCGGGAACCTTCGAGCGGCGCGTGCCCACCCTCAAGGCAGCCCCCATGTTGATGACCACGCTCGCAGCTCTCGTGTTGATTGTCGGACCCGCCGGTCTCGATTCCGACAACACCCCGCAACCTCCCGACGACGCTCAGATGGGCGATGGCCTCCGCCTCAGCGAGCCGCCTCAAAACGCGGACGCGCCCCCGTCTCCGGCTGTGACTTGCGCGGACGGCACGACGCTCAAGGGGATCGACATCTCCAAGTGGCAAGGCAATGTCGACTGGACCAAGGTAGCGGGCGACAACGTGAAGTTCGCCTTCGTGCGGGTGTCCGACGGCATCAACACCCAGGACCAGTACTTCGACGACAACTGGGAAGAATCTCGCGCGGCGGGGATCTACACCGGCGCCTACCAGTTCTTCCGACCCAACCAGTCGGTTCTGGGCCAGGCCGACTACCTGCTGGAGAAGATCGGTTGCGACCTGGATGCCCGCACCTGCCCCATCACCGAGATGGACTTGCCGCCCGTCATTGACGTCGAGCACCGTCCGTCAGGTTGGAGCAAGGCCCAGATGACCACGGCGATCCGCACCTGGATCGACCGCGTGGAAGAGTTTGGACTCGAGCCTGTCGTCTACTCCGGCCGCTACTTCTGGCAGGACTACGTAGGCTCATCCGAGTGGAATGACCACCCGTTCTGGCTCGCGCACTACACCAACAACTGTCCAAACCTTCCGAGCCAGTGGTCCGACTGGGACTTCTGGCAGTTCACGGACAGCGGAACAACCGCGGGGGTTAGCGGCGGCGTCGACACCAACCAGTTCAACGGCACGATGCAGATGCTGCTCGCACTGCGTCCCGACGGCGCTCCGGTTTCAGAGCCGGACGGGGACGCGATGTCGTGCGGCACCGTCCGCTCCGACGACGCGACGATCATCGACAACGGGGAGGACTGCTTCACCCTCGGCGGGCCCGCACAGTATTGGCGCAACGAGAACGCCGGGCACGGCGGAGACCTCACGTGGACCCGGACCACGACCGGGTCCGAGTACAACTTCGGGGTATGGTCGCTCAACTTCGAGGACGCGGGCGCCTACACGGTCCAGGTCCACATCGACCCCGACCACACCTCCGCAACTTCGGCCAAGTACGAGGTCAAGTCCGCCGACGGGACCCAGAGCACCACGATCGATCAGAAGAACGGCGGCTGGATCACCCTGGGCTCCTATGAGTTTGACGAGGGCGGCAACCAGCAAGTCCGGCTCTCGGACAAACAGTCCAGCTCCGGCAAGCAGCTTCAGTTCGACGCCATTCGCCTCGTCCCCGATGGCGTGGTGGTCGACGGAGACGACTGCGGCGAGGCTGTTCAGGACGGACAGTCCCGCATCACCAGCGAGCGCGACGCGGTGGAGGGCTGCAGCGTCGGGGGCCGTCGCAACGGGTCGCTGTTCTTCGCAGGCATGATGCTCTTCGGCCTCTGGGGCCGTCGCCGCCGCCGCTAGCCGCGAGCGGTTGGTGGACACGCCGGTCGCTGTTGCGGCCGGCGTTGTTCGTTGGTTTAGCGACGGACGGGCATCGGCTCGACGAACTCGAAGATGTAGTTGTCGGCGAGCCGGAGCGCGCGGGTCTGCTCTTCACGGGTGCGCACCGTCCACGCGAGCAGCGGGACGCCGAGTCGGCGCAGCACTGAGGCGCTGGGCTCAGGCAGGGCCTGCAGGTCGTAGCCGACGTACGCCGGCCGCACGTGGGGCGCCAAGAGCATCCGCTGCAGCACCACCCGCTTGAGGAGCCCAAAGTCGGTGTCGTGCATGTCGCCCGCCAAGAGCCCGCGGGGGATCTCGGGTTGTTCGCGCCGAAACCAGGCCAGTGAGAGCGGGTTGAACGACTGCACCGCCACCGCGCCGGTGTATCGGTCGAGCAGGTGGGCAACGGCACGCTCGATGACGCCCACCGGACCGCTGTTCTTGATCTCGATCACCACGGGAACCCGGCCGTTCACCAGGCGCAGCACGTCCGCCAGGCTCGGCACGCGCTCACTCGTCCCGCCCAGACTCAGGTCTCGAAGCCGGTCCCACGGCCAAGCCCGGACATCGCCCTGGGTGCCGGTCATGCGCAACAATGACTCGTCGTGAAACACCACCGCCTCGGCATCGAGGCTGGCGTGCACGTCGAGCTCAAGCGGCACGCCGGCCTCGACCGCCGCCTCGAACGCGGCGAGCGAGTTTTCTGGGAGCTGCGCATCGTGGAGACCGCGGTGGGCAACGGGGCGCTCGGTGACCCAAGCCGGTGTGCGGACCATCGAGCGCCATCTTGCTCCCCGTGCCCCTCGGGGATCAACCAGGCTCGAACACCAGTGGGTAGCTCACCTTCACCGTCCCTCCCCCGGCCGGCTTGGGGAAGCGGATGCGCTCGAGTGCTTTCGTCAGACAAGCATCGAAGGACTTCTGCGCCTCGGTGCTCGGCTCCTGTGTCCACGTCAAGCTGGCCGTAACCCGCCCGTCGCTGTGGATGATGAATCCGACCGAAACCCTCATCGATGCGCTCGGCTCGGTCCCCAACAGCGGCTCGTAGCACGCTCGCAACCCGCTGTTGTGGGACCGGACGATCCGGCGAATGACCTCGCGATCGAGGGACCCCGTCACCTGGGCCTTCGCATGTCGAATCCGAGGGACCCGCGTCCCGCGCCCGCCAAAGCCTGCGCCTGCGCCCTGGCCATAGCCCGAGCCGCTGCCGGTTCCAATCAAGCCGGAGTTGCCCAGGCCAATCGTACCTTGCCCAACACCACCGCCGCCGCGACCGGTCCCCACCAGGCCAAGACCGCCGCTTTGCCCGGCCGTCATCCCCCGCACCGGCTCAACAGGGACGACCACCGTCATGGCCGGATCCTTGGCGACCACCTGATCGTCCACCGCGACGAACGCGGTGTGCTCGGTGAGCACGCGATACAAAAGCGCATAGCTCGGTCGCGCTTTCGGTCCGAAGCGCCCGGGCCGCGTCGTCGAGTCGGAACACCTCGGGGTCTCGTAGGAGCTCCTCGATCCGTGTCCGGGCCCACATCGAACGAAGGCCGGTGCCCGAGGTGCCGTCGGCGAGGTCCACCTTGACCTCGAAGCGTGCCTTGGTCTTCCCCTGCCAGCCCTCCACCACGACGCTCCCGGCGTCTGCCCGCGTGTACCGACCGTAGAGCACGATCGGCTGGCCCACGAACAAGTCGGGGATCCGCTGCGGCGCAACGTCCTGCACCTGGAGCGTGCCCCAGTCGACCGAGATGTCGCGCAGCGCAGGCGAAGCGATGCGTCGATAGAAGCGCTGGACCGCGTTGTCCACCGTCTCATTCGTCCCCACATAGCCCACCGCGCCGCGGCCCACCGTCGACAGTCCGTCCAGTAAGAAGCGGTTGGGCGCCTCGCCAACACCGAGTCCGAAGATCCGCGCGTGGCCGAGCTTCTCACCTGCGAGTTCGAAGATCGCCGCCTCATTGCCGATGTAGCCGTCGGTGAGCAACACCACCATCGGGACCCGGTCGCTCGACTGCGCCAGCGCGAGAGCAGCTTCGATGCCGGCGAGCATGTGTGTCCCACCCATCCCACGCATGTCGTGCACATACTGCAACCCGCGGTGACGGTTACTCTTGGTGTTGTCCAGCAGGCCCGGGCTGAGCTTGCTCGCGCGCTCCGAGAACCGAAGCACGGCGAAACGGTCGTCGGGCCCCATCGCTGCGATCGCCTGACGCATCACGGCCTTCGCAGTGTCCATCGGCTGGCCCGCCATCGACCCCGAGTTGTCGACGACGAAGATCAGATCCCGCGGGACCGCTTCATCGGCTTCGAGGCTGGCCGGAGGCACAAGGGTCAGCGTGAACGTACCTCCACCGTCGGCATCGGGCTGGGTCATCACCGCCGCCTTTGTCGCGTCACCGCCCATGGTCCACGAGAGCTCGAAGTCCCGATTGGCCAGCGTTGCACCCGCGGCCAACTCCACCGTGGTGACGCCATTGCCCGTGTTGCTCGTGATCGCGTGGTCGGCCGAGGCCAAGCTGCCGATCGAAAGCGTCGACTCGATGTCGACCGTGATCAACAGCGGCGCGCAGCCGCGCGAGCTTGGGTCGAGCACCGGAGGCGTAATCCTCGAAGCATCCGCGACCTGATCGGTGTCGGGCGACGCCCCTGGACCGGATCGACCCGTGGGGGCGCCAGGGATGAACCGCGGCCCCACGACCGTCGGAAGCGACAACGTCCCGCGCCCCGCCTCCTGAGCGATCGGCTGCACGACGTGCATCTGAATCTCGATCGATTCGCCCGGCGGAATGTTCGCAACGCTCTGCGTAAACACGTTGGGGCGCTCCTGCTCCAGCAGACTGGCACGCTGCCCGTTGGCCTTCGCGGCGTCGTAGATCTCGTTCGCTTCCTGGCGTCGGTGGATCTCCCCGTGCAGGCTTTGCCCTCCGACGTGAATCCAGTAGTCGTCCACCGCGGCCTGCTCGTGAAGCGGAAAGGCATAGACCGCCTCGATCGGCTCACGAAAGGGGTTGGCGAACACCTGCGTGACCGTCGTCTCCGCGACGGTGCCCACCACAAGGGTCTCGAAGGTGGACTCCTGCAGCGGAAGCTCGCGAAGGCCATCGGCGGTCTGCACCCGGATGGTGCTCCGGTCCCAGCCCTCGCTCGCCTGCAGCGCAGTGGCTTCGGGGATCTGGGTGAGCGCACACCGCTGCGGTAACCGCTCGGGCCCCCGATCCGCGGCGCGTGCGTGACGCATCGTCTGCGGGCGTTCCTCGACCGATTCGACGTCGAGATCCATCGGGGACGCGTGTTGAGCACATCCCGCGGACCCGGCCACGGCGACGATACTCAACACGCCCGCAAAGCGAGCGTAGGCCTTCATCGAAGGGACGGACAGCGACCCCCGACAGAAGTTCCGGCGCAGCGCTCATTCACCGGCTCCGAGCGGCCCGCGCTAATTCTCTTGGTCGTCTTTTTGCTCGCGTTTGCGCTTGCGCTTGCGGTTCCAAAGGAACGCAGAAACAATCGCTTTCTGCGCGCCCTCGCGGGCCTTCGTGCCCACGGACTTGCCGTCTTTGCGCCGCGTTTCGACCTCGCGGTTGGCATGTCCGCCAACCCAAAGCCCGGCGATGACGGCGACGACGATCAGAAAGACCAACAGCGTGAGCGGCAGTGTTTCCACGGGTTGGAGGAAGCGTAGCAGCTGCTACCGTCGACCGTGCTCTCGCAATCCCACGCGATGCTGATCTCGCTAGGGCTCGAGCTGCCATGCGTGCTCGGACTGGGCTGGGTCCGTCGCTGGATGCCGAAGGAGCAAGTGCCAGCCTGGGCGCTCGCGGCCATCGCGGCCACCCTGATCACCCACCCATTTGCGTGGGACTTCTCGATCACCCACACCCCCACCCTGACGCCGGAAGGCAAGGCGCTGCGCATCGAGGGCGCAGTGGTGTTGGCCGAGACCCTCATCTATACGCTCGGACTCCGGCTCCCCGCAGCGCGAGGCTTCGCGCTGGCGCTCGCCGCCAACGCGTTGTCGTTCGGCCTCGGCCTGCTCTTGTAGTCCCGCGGCCGTCACCTCAGCTGCGGCGGCGGGTCCAGAACACGCCACCGAGCAGCAGCAAGCCCAATGCCACCGGCGCCGGACTCCCCACTGCGCACCCACCGGACTTCGAGGTGGCCTCGGCTCCGCGGGGTCCTTCCCTTCGACAGACGGCTTCGCAACCTCGCCGTCCTTGGCCGCTTCGCCGTCCTTGGCTGCTTCGCCGTCCTCGGCCGCTTCGCCGTCCTTGGCCGCTTCACCGTCCTTGGCCGCTTCGCCGTCCTCTGCGTTCTCGACCACTTCCCCGTCCGCTGCGACCGGTGCAGCAGCGGGCCCGGGCTTGCACACCATGCACTCGACCTGCTTGGTCTTGGGCGGCACGCCCTGGCTGTAGTCGTTGCGCGAGCAGGTGCTCTTCTGGCACGTGCCGGCTTCGCCCGCGACGGTGCACGCCTCGCCTGCCTTCTCCGAGCGGCACTCCGCCTCCTCGTCGGAGATCAGGTCGGCCTGCGCGACGCTGGGAGCCAAGGCACACAGGCCGACCACGATCCACGGGGAGAGCACTCGCATCCGGAGCACGATACCAACCCCTCAGCGCTCCGCCAGCCACGACCGGACCTCATCCGCGGCCGCCCGCTTGCCCGTGGCCTCAAAACCCCGAAGGGCGGTCTGGGCGAGCGCGCCGACCTCGGCGGACCCCGGCGTCTTGGCCTCGACAAGGCGCGCCAAGACGAAGCGCGCCTGCGCCAGGTCCTGCTGAGGCTGGTCCACGGAGACCTCGGCCAGCAGCGTACGCAGCTCCGCCACCGCTTCATCCTCGGCGCCCAAGATCCCCAGCTGCTCGGCCCAGATCAGCCGGTGGCTCCACAACGCCTGCACGTCGGACTCGATGAGTACGCGCGCCCGCGCCATCGCCTGCTCCGTGGCTTCTCGGTCGCCGGCGTTTGCATTCAGGCCGGCCCGAACGAGATGAAACTCGGCGATCCGCGGATGCTCGGCCCCGACCGCAGCGATCGCATCGTGCTGCGCCCGATCGAGCTCGATGCGCGCCTCGTCGAACTTCTGCATCTCGGCCAGCCACTGCGCAACATGCAGTCGATTCGCCGCCGCGAAGAGCGGCTGCGCGCCCTGAGTCTCCCGGATCGTGAGGGCCTTTCGCGCCAGCTCGATCGCCAGTTCGTGGTCGCCACGCTCGGCCTCGAACACCGACAGATCCGACAGCGGGCTGGCGTACAACGGATGCTGGTCCCCGACCGTCTCCTCAAGGATCTTCAGCGAGGTCTGAAGCGCGGCTTCACCCTCGCTGTCCGTTCCCGGTCCCAAACAAGGCCATCGCCAGCGTGTGGTAGCCAACCGAAACATCCGGGTGCAGATGCCCGAGCTCGGCCTCGAAGGTCGTGATGTACGCCCGAAGCGGTTCGATGGCCTCCGCGTTCCGCCCCAGCAGCATACGGATGGTCGCGAGGTTGTAGGCGGCGTCTGCCCAGCGCATGGCGCTGGCTTCCTGATCCCGAAGCTCGAGCGCCTGGGCAGCGAAGCTCTCGGCGGTCGCATACTCCCCGGCCGAGTACTCCAGCGAGGACTGGTTCATCAGCAGCGCCGCCCGAGCATCGTCGCCCATCGCGGCGGCTTCGTGCGCGGCTTGGGCTCGCCGGGCCAATCGCCGCGCCTCCTCGTGCTGCTGCATGATCACGCCGCGCACGTACACCGCGAGCGTCAGAGCCTCTGCGGTGACGCGGTGGTAGCGACTCGCGATGCCCAGCAGCTCCGCGTCCTCCAGGGCAGCCGCTGCCGCTTCGACGTCGCCTGCAAGGTCCAGCAGCTTGCCAAGCCGGAGTCTTGCCTCGGCCTGAAGCGGGATGTGGCCAGTTTGAAGCGCCTCGGCGTCGAGCGTTTGCGCGAGCTCGACCCCCGCCTCGTACTCACCCGACGCGATGTATCCGTCGAGCTTCGCCAGCTCCAGTCGCACGCGCTCCACGCGCTGACGCAACGCTTCGGGTGCTGGCGGCGGCGCTCTGGAGAGCAACGCCGACTCGTCGGTACAGTCCTGGGCGATCGAGGCCACCAAGCCACGCGCCCGCGCGATGTCGTCGTCATCGACCTGCTCGAAGTCCTGCAGGGCGACGTCCAGCGCGATGCGCCGCTGCGCGAGACACCGCTGCGCGAGGACAAGGACCATGCTCTCGCCGCCCTGGGCACGGGCCTCGCAGGTCGACTCGGCGGCGTCTTCCCACACTCGGGCGTACGCATCCACGCTGCTCAGCAGGGCATTCGATGCCGCTGCAGCCAGGGGTGAGTTCGCATCATCGAACGCATTGGAGACTCGCTTCCTTCGCTCTGGACTCCACATCGCGACGAACGGATCCCCCGCGCCCTCACAGCTCCCAACCGGCGTTCGCCCGCCGGAGCTGCCCCACGCCCCCAGGGCCAGGCTCGCCGCCGGCACTCCGACAAACGCAGCGAGCCGCCACCGACGGACGACCTTGCGGTCGAGCGCCGCCAAAAGTGCGTCCATCGAGGGGAAGCGGTCGCGGCGAGCACGGGAGAGTCCGCGGCGCAGCGCCTTGCGAACGTGCCGGGGAACAGCGGCAACTCCGGGAAACTCGATGCTCTCCGCCGAGACCACGTTGGTCGCCAGCTCCGCCAGCGTCTGGCCGCGGAACGGTCGCTCGCCGTACAGCGCCTCATACAGCGCGATGCAGAACGCGAACTGGTCCGTGGCCGCGTCGGCCACCTCGTGCGCGTAGAGTTCGGGGGCCATGTACGCGGGCGTGCCGACAAGGGCTCCGGTCCGCGTCAGCGAAACCTCCGCGCTGAGCAGTTCGTCTCCAGGCTCGTCCAGAGACTCCCCGACCTCGGCGCTTCCCGAGAGCAGCTGCTCGCCCGTCGAGACCGCCCCGTCTTCCCAGCGCGCGAGGCCGAAATCCGTGACCCGAACGCGACCGTCGCGGCCAAGCAGCACGTTGTCGGGCTTGAAGTCGCGATGCACCAGCCCCGCCGCGTGGGCAGCTGCGAGACCGCGTCCGGCCGCCAGCATCGTGGCCCGGAGCTCTTTCCACGATCTCCGCCGCTCTCGCATCCACGACTTGAGCGTGCCGCCGTCGACAAACTCCATCGCCACGAACACTTGACCGTGCCAGGTCCCAACGTCGTGGACGGTGATGACGTTGGAATGGCTGAGCTTGGCCATCGACTGCGCCTCCCGCAGCAGGCGGGCTCGTTTGCGGGCGCCGTGGTCACCGCCCCCGTCGAGCAACAGCTTCAGCGCCACGCGGCGGCGGGCGCCGGGTCACCGCCCGTCGAGCAACACTTCACGCCACGCGATCGAGCTGCGGATCATAGGCGGCATACACCACGCCCATCCCGCCGACGCCCACACACTCCAAGGTTCGGTAGCGGCCGATGCTGGACCCGGGCGCGAGCAGGTCGGGCCCGTCCTGTGGCTCGGCGACGTCGCCCTCGGTTCGGGTCAGCGAGCCCGACGACTGCACCGATGGATCGCTGGGCTGATCAGAGAAGACTCGGACCAGCCCGGCGACCAGCTGTGAACAGGCGTCGCAGCCATCCAGATGCATCTCGGTCGCCGCGTGAAGATCAGCATCGAGCCCGCCGCCCACGTAGGCGGAGATTTGATCTTCATCCGGACAGGAGCTGTCCGGCGGATGGGCGTCGATCGCCACAGCTGCGACGATGGCACGCACCCGGCGGGCAAGGGAAGACCGCCCTCGCGCTACAGCGTCTTCACGACCTGCCCATCGGGGTCGAGCACGATCACAGGACCGAGCGACTCTTCCTTGGCCAACGTCTGCAGGCTCGGCAAGACAGCTTCGCCATCCCCAACCACGAGGATCGATAGGTTCGTGCCCTTCATGTTGTCGCGCGCGGCGGTTCGGAGGTCGGCGATGCCCTGGTCCGAGATTCGACCGACAAAGCCGGAGTAGTAGTCCAGCGGAAGCCCGTAGAAACTGAGGCTCGCGTAGGTCGACAACAACTGACGCGACGTGTCGAACAGCGCCGGCAGGCTCGCGATCGCAGCGTCTTGCTCGCGGGCGAGTTCGTCACTCGAGACCGGCTCACTCCGCATGCGACGAAGCTCGGACAGCAGCTCCCCGAGCGCGTCCGCGGTCGCATCACCACGCACCGAGGAGGTCATCGCGAACACCCCGGCGTGTTTGTAGTACGAGAACCGCGCTCGAGCGCCGTAGGCAAACCCCTTGTCCTCGCGCAGGTTCATGTTCACCCGGCCGCTGAAGCTCCCGCCCAAGATGGCGGCGTTGAGCCGGTTCGCCTCATAGTCGTCCGCGGTTCGCAGCGGACCCGGGTGTCCGACGTAGAGCTGGGACTGCTTGGCGCCAGGGATGTCGGCGAAGTACACCGCGGCGGTTCGGGGCGTGGGCGCGATCGGAGCCGCCGGTACCTTGGTCGCCCCTTTCCAATCGGCGAGCCGCGACCCTACGGAATCGATGACCTGCTGCTTGGTCATCGCACCCGCGACGAACAGCGTGGCGTGCAGCGGACCCAGTCCCGACGCGAACTTCTGGCAGTCCTTGCGAGAGATCGACGTGTAGTCGCTCTCGGTTGTCAGGCGACCGTAGGGGTGCTCGGGACCCATCACAACCGAAGGCCACAGACGACGCGCCAAGTTGCTGGGCGCGGCCCGGTTCTGATCGAGCGTCGCCTTGCGCGTGCTCACCAGTCGATCGAGGTCGTCCTGACGCATGCCCGGCTCGCGCAGCATCTCGATCCACAGGTCGAGCGCGGGCTCCAGCGTGCGGGCGAGCGAGGACACGCCCGTGTTGACGCGCTCCGAGCCCGAGTCGGTCCACACGCTCACCGCGAGGTCCGCCTGTTTCTCCTCGAACGCGATCTTGTCCAGCTTCACCGTGCCTTGCGACATCAGGCTCATGCACAGACTCGTTCGACCACGCTTGCCCGCCGGATCGGTGATCGCACCGGTCGGGAACGACAGCCACATCGAGACCGTCGGGAGATCGGTGCGAGAGACCAGCACCACATCCAGCCCGGAGGCGAGCTTGAATCGTTCGGCGGGAGGGACACTCAGCTCGCGCGGCTGTTGCGGCTTCGGTTGGTGGTAGCGAAACGGTTCGTCGGGCCAGACCACGGCGGTTCCTGCGGGCGTGCTGCCGGTGATTGCGATGCTTCCCTGTCCGGCGTCGGGGGGCGCAGTGTTTGAAGACGGAGTACAGCCCGCCAGGAGACCGAGACCAAGGAGCAGCTTCTTCACGCGCCCCCATCCTTCGGCTTCGAGTCGGACGTTGCGGGCCGGCTGACCACCTCGACCCGGTGCGCCCCCAGCGTGGCCTTGGCTTGCGCCTGGATCCCCTCGGGCGTCAGATCGCGGAAGGTCTGCACGTACTTCTCGTAGTAGCCGGGCTCGCCCGAGTAGTGGTTGAAAAACTGCAACCGCTCGGCCCGGCCCAGCACCTCCTCAAGGCCCCACACCAGACCGCTCTCGATGCCGTTGACGACCCGTCGCAGCTCGACATCGGTGATGGGCGCCTCGGTGACCCTGCGAAGCTCCTCGGCGACCGCCATCTCCACTTCAGCCAGATCACGTCCGGGCTTGACGTCCACGATCACGTGGAACTCGCCCGAGAACCCGCTGCCGCTTTGGTACACGCTGACCCGTTGTGCGGCCTCGCTGCCAAGAACGAGTCGCTTGTACAGCCGGCCCCAGCCCGAGGATCCCAACACCCGGCTGAGCACCGTGAGCTCAGCGTCCCCCTCGGCCAGATTTGCAGGGCTGTGCCACGCGAAGTGCAGCCGCGTGAACTTGGCGAACGCATCATCCAGCTCGGTGCGTTCGGTCTTTGCGATCGGCGGAAGCTCGGGTGCGGTGTGTCCGGGCTTGTCGAACTTCGGAAAGCTCGCAAACCACTTGTCGACCAGAGCCTTGCCCTCCTGCATCTCGAAGTCTCCCGCGAGGACCAGCGTGGCGTTGCTCGGCACATACCACTGCTTGAAGAACGCTCGCACGTCCTGCAGCTTGGCGGTCTCGAGGTCCTCGTGTGCTCCGATCGTCAGGTATCGGTACGGATGTCCTTCGGGGTAGAGCGCGGCCGCGACGGCGAAGCGCTCCAGCCCAAACGGCACGTTGTCGTAGCGCTGCCGTCGTTCGTTGCGGACCACGTCGATCTGGTTGTCGAGCGCTTCCTGATTGAGCAGGTCGAGCAGGTACCCCATCCGATCGCTCTCGAGCCACAGCGCGGTCTCGAGCTGATGGCTTGGCACAACCTCGTAGTAGTTGGTGCGATCCTTGTTGGTGGTGCCGTTGACCCCGGTGCCGCCGATCTTGCGAAGGGTGTCGAAGTGCACGTCGGAGCCGATGTGCTTGGCGCCCTGGAACATCATGTGCTCGAACAGGTGCGCGAAGCCGGACAAGCCGGGCTCTTCGTCGCCGCTGCCCACGTGGTACCAGAGGTCCACCGCGACCAGTGGGACTGCGGGGTCGCTGTGAAGGATCACCTCGAGTCCGTTGTCGAGCTTGTAGTGCTCGAACGGAACATCGACGGAGGGTTCGGACGCGGGGGCGGACGCGGTGACGGTTCCAGGACTGATCATGAATGATCCCAAGAGCACCGAGAACACGACCGCGCCCCATCGGAGGCGAGGCATGGCCATGGGAGCTGCAGGCTAACAAACAAGGAACGCGGAGCACATTTACCTACACACATCCGGTGTGCGCGTGTTATCCGAGGGCATGCGCGTGGGATTGAAGCTTTGTGGACTGTTGATCTGCGCAGCGGCAGGCTGCAGTGACGATGGCGTTGTTGCCGCCGACGCCGAGAGCGGCGCCAACACCTCCGGGGTCAGCACGGACGATGGTTCGGTCTCTGCCACCGCACCCGGCACCGACCCAACCCTGGAACCCACCGGCCAGACGGCGGGCAGCAGCGGAGGCCTCACCGACAGCGACAGCGACGGCGAGGACGAATCCGAAGGAACCGGGGAAGACTCGACCGGCGAGACCGGTCCCGCCCCCGGCGTGTTGCCCGAGCCCGTGCCCCAGTCCGGCGTCGCCTACGTCGCGCACTTCCTGGCGAACGAGCTGCACTGGTACCGAACCGATTCCGACGCGCCGGCTGCCGGAGGCTCGATCGATCTGGGCGGTGTCACGCACGACCTCGCGCTCGACGACGTGAACGACCGAATCGTGGTCGCCCAAGACGTCGCGCGGCGCGTCGTGCTGTATGGACTCGACCGTCCCGAGGGTCCCGAGGATGCGGTCGAGGATCCTCAGCAACTCGGTGCCCTCGACATCAGCACGGCGCCACGATTCGTGCGCGTCGACCCGTACCACGAGCGCTTGTACGTCGCGGCCGATGACACCGTCGGCGGCACCGGGATGATGTTGCTGCACACGGTCGACACCACCGACCCGGCCAACCCAACCCTGCTCTCAAGCGTGAGCATTCCAGCCACGACCTCGCTCGACGTCGACGGGCCGCGACGCCTGCTGGTCCTCTTCAGCGGCATCACCGACGAGGTGTTCGCGTACGACGTCACCGGAGATGAGCCGGCCCAGATCGGCGAGCCGATCGACCTGCGCGAGCCCTACCCCGAAGAGAACAACACCGCGTTCTCGGCTCGTCAGCTCACGCTCGACCCCTGGCACGCGCGTCTGTACGCCGCCCGCTCGCAGTCGGCGTTGTCCGAGCTCATCGTCATGGACTACCCCGACGCGCTGCCCGGGGAGGGCGAAAGCTACGCCGACGTGGCCGAGTTCGCCCTCGAGGCCGTCGCCGATCCGTTCGACCTGTCCGTCGACATCTCGAAGCGCCCCGGCATCCTCGACGCGTTCACACCCCTGCCCAGCCCCACCGACCTCTTGGTGTTCCTCACCGCCGGCGCGTGGAACGGCACCCTGCCCTCGGGGACCCTGGTGACCATGAGCGGAGATGCTCCGCTCATGCTCGAGACCGGCTGTGAAGACCACGAAGGCTTCGGCTGCTTCATCCAGGAATACTCCGGCGGAGCACCGATCGCATTTCTCCAGACCGACGGCGCCGCATGCCGCGACTGGACCCACGGCGTCGTGGTCACCACCGGACTCGCCGCGCCCGAGGATGAGCCGGGGCAGGTGATGTTCTTCCGGTATGAGGACGACGGCGCGACCACACCTTGGTTGGCCGACGGCGGAAACCTGGCCGCTGCTGCGTTCCCCATCGGCGCGGTCTGCCACTGATCGCGCTCGTCACGTGTCCTTAGCGGCCAACAGCTCGACAAACTGTGGGAGCAGCGCAAAGACATCCAGTTCAGCACCGACTGCGCTCAGGAGATGATCCATGTATCAAGCCTATCGATTCTCTCTTCGCCAGACCTTGTGGTGGACACGCCACACCCTCGCCGTCTCGGCGGTCTATGCGACGGCGGTCTGCGTCTTCGCGTATGTCTCCGGATGGAGCTGGGTTGCTCTGCCCTGGCAACCGGTCGGGCTCATCGGGGTGGCGCTCGCCTTCTACCTCGGCTTCAAGAACAACTCCGCCTACGACCGGCTCTGGGAAGCGCGAAAGATCTGGGGCGGCATGGTCAACGCATCACGCTCGTTCGCCGTCATGGTGCGAGACTTTCTGCAGGCCGGCGAGGAGAGCCCTGCGTTGCGGCGAGAGATCGTGCATCGCCACGTCGCGTGGCTGCACATGCTCACCGTGGAGCTGCGCAAGGTCACCCCTTGGGAGCACCAAGGAAAGCCCTCTACGGCGACCCGCAAGCAGCTCGGCACGGCCATGACCGAGGACGACGCCAAAGCGGTGCTCCACGAGTACGTCTCGACTGAGGAGGCCCAGTACCTGCTGACGAAGGGCAACCGGTCATCTCATCTGCTCAGCGTGCAGTCCCGCCGCCTGATGGAGCTTCGCAAGCGTGATGTCATCGACCACTTCCATCACCTGGCCATCCAGGAGCTCCTCACCCAGTTCTACACGCTGCAGGGCCAGGCAGAGCGCATCAAGAAGTTTCCCCTGCCCCGCCAATGGGTCAGCGCGAACGCGTACTGCATCGGCATCTTTCTGGTCCTGCTTCCGTTTGGGATGATCGACATCTTCTCCCGAAGCGACGAGTCCTGGGCCATCTTCATGGCCATCCCCGCGACCGTCGTCTGCTTCTGGATCTTCTGGCTGATGGACCGTGTCGGCGAGTACAGCGAGAACCCGTTCGAGGGCCTCTCCAACGACGTGCCGATCCGCAACATGGCGCGCGGGATCGAAATCGACATCCGCCAGATGCTGGACGAGACCGACCTGCCGCCCCCGATCGGCGCGGTCGAAGGCACCAACATCGTGGTGTAAACCGGCAGCAGGCCGGAGGACGCTGCTTTGCGGCCACGGCGGAATGCATCGAAGCTGATAAGGTCGGCGACTTCGTGGACGCGTGCCGCTCACAGGCGCCTGCACAGGACTGAAACGCCGGCCTACGCTGACACACGCGGGGCTCGCTCGACCCCTTCCACCGCGCGGGCTAGCAGCCTGTTGAGAAAGTCGACACGGCGGATCGGGAAGCATTTTTCGCTCCTGGGTAGGAGCCGAAACGCCGCTGTACCGGGTGTACTGCAAGTTTTGGCGACACCGCCAGGAGCGAAAAGGGCGAGCGAGACGTCGTGTCGACTTTCTCAACAGGCTGCTAGGCTGCCTGCGGAGCGCATGGACATCATTCAAGGAACGCAGTCGCGGCAGCCGCCTCGCTGGATCTTCGCCGCGATCGGGCTGCTGGGCCTGGTCGGTGTCAGTCTCGCGGTGGGCTCGGTGGGCTACGGAAATCATCACACTCCGGCTGGGTACCAGGGTTATCTGCGCACGCGGCCCTTCGTGACCGCAGCCGAGTTCGTCGGTGTGCAGTCCGGCCCCACCTCCACGGGCATGGTGTGGCGCCAAGAGGTCGTCAACATCGACATGCGCGCGCGGACCTTTCCCGAGGATATGAAGATCCTGACCGCCGAGCGGCTCGAGCTTCACTTCACGGCGCACGCCCGAATTCGCCTGCGCGCAGACTCGGTGAAGTCGCTGGTCGAGGACTACGGCGGGGAGAACTGGTACGAGGCCAACGTCCAGCAGCAGTTCCGCTCGATCGTCCGCGGCAAGGTCCAGTCGCTCGAGGCGTTCGATGTCAAGAGCAAGATGGACTCGATCGCGGCCGATGCTTTGGCTCAGCTCGAGAAGCGCTACGAAGGCACGCCAGTCGAGTTTCTGTCGGTCAACATCGGCAACATCGACTACCCCAAGGTGGTCGTGGATTCGGTCGTTCGTAAGTTCGTGACCAACGAGGACAACGAGCGCAAAGACATCGAACTCGAGATCGCCCAGCGACAGATCGACATCGGCATTGCCGAGGCTCAAGGGGTCGCGGACGCACAGCGTGTGATTCGAACCAGCCTCGACCCGATGTTCCTGCAGTACGAAGCCCTCAAGGCGGTCGAAGAGCTCGCGGAGTCTCCGAACACCACCTTCGTCATCATGCCCACCGGCGAGAACTCTGCGCCCCTCATCCTGGACCTCAAGGAGTGACCGCGATGCGACATCACAACCGTTGGCTTCTGCTCGCTGCCCTGGGTCTCTCGGCCTGTACGAACCCGCAAACGCCCGCGGGCTTCGAGGGCTACGTCTATCACGTGCCCCTGCTCTTCGGAAAATCGGAGTTCCGCAGCACGCTGGTCGGCCCGTCCTCCACTGGACTCGCGTGGCGATTGAACGTCGAGAATGTCGACATGCGGGCGAAGAGCCAGTCCGAGAAGTTCAACCTGCTCACCAGCGACAACCTCAACGTCGCCTTCGAGGTCAACACGCGCCTGCGGGTGCGTCCGGGGGGCTCCAAAGAGATCGTCGAGGAGTGGGGCACGGATTGGTACGAGCGCAACGTTCGCGAACCGTTGCGCACGGTCATCCGCCAAGAGATCACCGAGGTCAGCGCCACCGACATTCAGCTGCGCACCGATGAGGTCCGCGCCCGCATCTTCGACGCCTCGGAGAAGCTCTACGCGGACACGCCGATCGAGCTGCTCTCGGTCGACATCGGAAACATCCAGTTCCCCAAAGAGGTCACCGAAGCGATCGAGCGCAAGATCGCGACCGAGCAGGAGCTGCAGCGCCAAGAGTTCTTGCGTGCCAAGACCCGCAAAGAGGCCGGCATCAAGGTGCTCGAAGCGCTCAAGGTCGCCAAGCAGCAGGAGATCATCAGCTCCACGCTCGACCCGATCTACGTGCAGCGCATGGCGGTGCAGACCTATCGCAAGCTCGCGGCGTCCTCGAACAAGACCGTTATGGTCCTGCCGAACATGTCCGAGGGCACCGGCCTTCCGCAGGTCCTTCCCGCAGGCGTTACGCGCGTGCTCTCGGCCGAAGACCGAGAGCTGCTGCGCGAGATGGAGGAGCGGTACATGAAGATCGCGAGCGAGCCTGTGGCCGACGAACCGGTCGTGGGGATGCCGAAGGCAGTGGCGCCGAAGGCAGTGGAGGAGGCGCCAGCGGTGGAGGACAAGCCAGCGGTGGAGGACAAGCCAGCGGTGGACGACAAGCCAGCGGAGCCCGAGGCTGAGCCCGCGCCGGCTGAGCCGGACGATCCGGCAGCCGAGCCCGCGCCCGCGCCGGAGTGAGCGCGGGCGGCTAGGTCGACGAGCCCGAGTCCCCGCCGCCTGGCGGGGGCAACGGCTGAAGGCAGAACGCGGACCCGTCGTCTGCCGAGCCTATGCACTCCGAGAACGGCATGTGGTGGACCCGATCATCCTCGTCGACATCCTCGATCAGTGTGCAGTCATCGTCGTCATCGCATACGGGCACGCACGTGCCAACGCCGCCGACCTGAACACAGGAGAGGTCCGGGATCCCGCATTCGCCATCGTTTGCGCAGCCACCATTCACGCACACATTGCTGACGCACGACCAGCGGTTGGGATACGACCACTCGCTCGGCGGCAGCGGTCCTCCGCAGGCCGAGGGGATGTCTGGCTGGTTTCCCTCGCAGCAGTCCTCGGGGACAGTGCACAGCTTCGGCATGCAAGCGACCGCATCAGGCGTGAACCCGCCCTCTTCACTGCCGTCTCCTCCGCCGCTGCTGCTCCCGCTCCCACCAGTGCCCGTGGTTCCGTAGGGGCCACTATACGTCGTCCCTCCGAAGCTCGTGTCCTCCCCCTCGCCGACGGTGCAGCCCGACCAGAAGGCCAAGGCAACGACGGGGACGAGAAGGATCTTCCGGCGCCCCCCCATCACTCGCCTCCCTTGCAGGGGCACTTGTTGTCGTCGTCTCGGTTCTCGCACACGACTCCGGGCGTCGAATCTTCGAGGCTAGAGCCCTTCGCCTCGAACACCGCCTCAATCTCGGCCCTCGAGAGTTTTGGGTTCAGGTGGAACGATGTCGACGGAAAGTTGTTGTCGACCCCGATATCGAGCCTGGAGACGACATCGACAATCGTTTGCGTCGACTCGAATCCGCTTTGCCCCTCGATCACAAAGTCGATCCCGGAACTGGGATCGATTCGCCCAAGGCCATCGAGCCCGGTCAGCTTTGGGTTGTCCCCCCGGGGGATCGCCGTAGCATCAGGACCGTACCCATCGCACTCGTACCAGCCCAAACGGAAGTAGCCGATGTCCGTCGGCGATTCGATTTCAAGACGAGACAACTCGGGGTTGTCGCGAATCCAAACTTGTCCGATTCCCTCGAGCGAGTCAAGGCCCCTCAGGCTCTCCAAGGACGCATTCCCGCGCACGGCGAGTTCACCGTCGATCATACGTAGACGACCAAGCCCCTCGAACGACAACAGACTCTGCGTATCCCGAACCAGAATTCCTTGAACCCTCTCGAGACAACCCAGGAACTCCAGATCTGAGCGACCGGTAAGTTCCGCAATGGTCAGCACGCCCCCAATCTCGCGAACGGTGCGCAACCACTCGAAGTCCGACTCGTCGTTGACCTCAATGTCCCCCTCGAAGACCTCCGTGCAGCCATCACCTCCGCTAGACGACGCACCGCCTTGCGGGACGTCGAGCTTCGGCTCCGCCGCACTATCGGATTGCCCTCCTCCGCCCGATGGTTCCGCCGCGGTAGACGGACCACACGCGAGCAGACAGGCCGGCAGGAAAAGTCCGTATCTAGTCATTGATCACCTCATAGGTCGGCTCCAGCGCGGTGAACCGAGAAGAAAAGCTCGTCAGCCCCGCTGTGGGGTCGTTGACCGCGTCGACGAGTTGGTCCCAAGCCGTGGGGTCGGACGACACGTACGGTCCAGTCGGCCAAGTGTCGTTGACGTGGCTGAACGAGATCAGGTCCAGGATTTCCCAGAACGTCGGCTGCGGGCCTGAAACCTGGGGGCTTCGATAGAAGCCCCAGAAGAACCGAAGCCAGTCGAGTTCTGTCGAGATGTCGTGACCGAGACTCGAACTTGGATTCCAGTCGTTTCCGCCATCCCCGTCTCCTCCAGCGCACATCGTTGCGACCCACGCGACCTGTCCTCCAAGGCTTGCCGTGTGGGTGAGGTCGACCACATTTTCGTTGTCGACCATGTCTTGGTACGCAGGGAACGCCACCGCATCGATATCCTTGTAGTAGCGAAACACGCCATCCTCATACGACGGCCCGCTGTACGCCGCCGCGCCAACGAAGTGCGCGTAGGCCTCCGTCATCGCCGCGTGCCCGTGCTCCGCCGACCGAATGCCGTGTGCGTTAGACTGCCCCGGCGGCAGGGGGTCGCTCTCACCGGGCTCGGTCACGGTGGCGTTGATACCGAAGTCGCACTCGGGGTCGGTGATCCCATACGTGTAGTTCGGGAAGTATCCATCCCCTGACACCCCCTGCTCCAGCCAGTGCCCCAACTCATGCGCGAGGACGTATTTTTCGCTGTTCGAGTCTCGCCCCATCCGAAGGTCGATCAGTCCTGCGTTCGCGTTTCTGGCGTCGTTGTCGTAGCGAATTCGTAGGCTCCGCTGCTGATTGGGCAACCCGGGGGCGAGCTGATCTAGCCGATACAAGGTCTCTGTTGCCGTCCCAAGCATGCTGCTGATTGCCCCAGACCCGCCTCCCGTCGAGACTGGCACTGGCACCACCACGTCGTCTCCGTCTCCGATCGTCGGGATATCAACCGCCCACTCATGCACAGCATTGGCGTTCTGGTCGTCTTCGCTCTCGAACACCTGAACATGGATGAGACCGTCATAGACCGCCTCGTTGTAGAGCACCGCCTTGTGCCCCACTGCGTACTGGGTCTCGAACGTCACGCACCCTTCGTTGTCGAGGAACACACCCAGCGGCGGCTCCGGTGAGGGTCGGATGAGGCTCATCCGGGCTCCGCGAGCCGGGACGCTCGACCCCGTCACGTGTTCGCCCCAGCCGCCGTCTTCGAGTTCGATCTCCCACTCGACGCACAATGTCACCGGCTCACACGCCTCGGCCTGTCGCGGCGCCACCGCCCCGCACACACCGACGACCAGCAAGGCCCCCCACCTCATGCGCCGAGCGGCCGTGGCTTCGGCTTCCATCGTTCTTTTCTTCATGGCGTGGCTCCTGGGACCGTTCGGGCCTCGATGCGTCCTTCGAAGGTATTGCTCCCCTGATACCGAACCCCCTTGGCCCTCCAGGCGACCAGGTCGCCCGAGTAGAACTGCTTGTTGCGGGCGCCAACGCGATACACCTTCGCCTCTCCCGCCTCGTGGTGCCCCCACAGGCTCGGCGCAAAGGCTCGCCCCGCATGCATCGTAGTATTCGCCCGGCGCGTATCGGCCTGAACCGTCAACACGGCCGACGTCGGAAGCTCCAACACCGAAGCCGGCACCGACGACGTGTCGATTCCAGTCGGTATGAAGTCATTGAGGTCAAGAGTCTCCCGCATGTCATCGCCCGCATCCAGCGACAAGCCGGTCACCATGAACTCCGTCTTCCACCCGCGCACCAGCAGCCGCACGGTGAGGTCGAAGTCCACGTCGAGCTCAGAGGTGTTCTCGATGAAGAGGGATAGCTCCCCGCCCGTCGTCGTGTAAACGTCATCATCCGATGGGAGATGGAACCAGGTCAGCTCCAGCTTTGGCGGGTCCGTCGGTCCCTCCTCAATCGGCACCGGGTCACAGCTCCCCGAGGCATATGGCTCGATGAGCACAAATGTCTCGATCGACCGAATCGTCACCCCCGCCGCGACAAGCTCACTCTGCGACAGGTGGCTTCGGACGACATCCGTCCCAGAACCACCGTCGATCACCTCGCCCGACGCCGCAGCACAGTCGAGCCCGATCTCAAACGTGTCGTTGCCATCGCCCCCGATCGCGATGTCTGCCCCTGGCCCCATCTTGAACGTGTCGGCGCCGGGCCCCCCGAAGGCAATGTCGTCTCCTCGGTCGGCGCGAATCTCATCGTTTCCGCCCTTCGCCCAAATCTCGTCGTTGCCGACAAACAGCGAGAACGTCTCCCCCGCGGTCGTCGCAAAGATCGCAGGCGAGTTCGACATGCACCCGTACGCAGTCTCAAGGTCCTCGCAGCGGTAGACGTTGCAGACGACACGGTCCGAAGACGTAGTGATCCCCCCGGAGCCTCCGTGCATGACCTGCGTCCCCTCCCCGACTCCAGCCTGGCAAGCATCTCCAGGCACGGAGATTGCGAGATCATCGTAGGCGTCGCCGTTGTCGTTGATGACCTGCAGCCGCTCTCCGAACCGGTCATACGCCTCGGCAACGCCTTCTACGTTCGCGGTGTTCTGATGGAACGCCTGGTCTCCCGTGGTGCTGAGTCCTGAGGTGCTTCCATCCATGATGTAGAGGAAGCCCGCTTGGGCAAGCGACCCGACGCTCTCACCGGGCGAGGCAATCGCCAGGTCATCACATGCCCGGCTCGATGACGTGTCGCCGTTGAAGTTCCCCGCTGCGAGAGCACCACCGAAGTGATCATTCGCCTCCACCACTCCGTTTACCCCGGAGATTCCTTCGTGCCACCAGTCATTCACCGTCGAAACGCCGGCAGAGCTTCCGTACAGCACGTGAACCCCGCCAGCGTTCGCGCCACCGCTGAGGTCCTCCCGCGGCACTCCGACCACCAAGTCGTCGTATCCGTCGCAGTTGAAGTCCCCGACTTCGAGCGTGTCTCCCATGTAGTCATACGCCTCGCCCTCCCCGTCGACGCCGATCGTGTCCTGCGTCCAGACCTGGTCCCCGATCGTGGAAAGCCCTGTGCTCCGCCCATACAGAAGGTGAACGGCACCACTTCGAACATCACCGGTGTCCGAAGCGCCTGGAGCCGAGATCGCCAGGTCATCGTAGCCGTCACCGTCAAAATCGCCGACGGCCAGCGCTGTCCCGAAGAATTGGTTGCAAGCCCCGGTGCCCAAGATCCCGGGGGTGTCTCGAGCCCAACTGACCACGGCCGAATCCGAGCGAATATGAATGACCCCTTTGCCACAGTCATCCTGCGGAGACGACACGACCAGGTCCTCATCTCCGTCGCCGTCAAAATCGCCTCTCGCGATGGCACCTTCATACTCCCCGACCGCCGCACTTACACGAAGGGGCGCGAAGGCTGCGCACAGCGGCATTGCCGCCCAGAGGAACCAGGTACTTTTCTTCAGTAAAGTCATTGTCTTCCTGCGGGTGCCGTCAGTCCTAGACGCCTCAGATTCAACGCGCTCTGCAGATTCTCGGTGTTCACTCGGCGAGCGGATCGTCGAGGGTTTCGGGGTGGACTGAGGAGGCGCAGCGGACACCGATCCGCGTGTGCGCGTCGGTGGGGTCGAACCATAGCCGACGAAAAGTGAAGGCCGATACCGCTCCGTAGTAGGCGCCACGGATGATGCGGTAGTCCCGCGAGCCAGCGCTCGCCTCCGCGGGTCCCGGAGGATCCACCGCCGGGGCCTCCTCGTAGTAGTCGTTGTCGGCCCAATCTGCTGTCCACTCCTGCACGTTGCCCTGCATGCCGATCACTCCATAGGGCGAACGATCGAGGGGGTGTGCATCGACGGGTTCCTGCGTCCGACTGTTGCAAAGTTCGCCTTCCTCCGTCGTGGAGACATCGGTGTACTTCGTGAAGAGGATATTGGCCGTGTCGCACGCCGGGTCCTCGTTTCCCCACGGGAAGATGCGATCGTCGGTGCCGCGAGCAGCCTTCTCCCACTCCGCCTCGGTTGGCAGCCGCTTGCCGCGCCACTCACAGTAGCCCTTGGCCTCGTGCCAGGTGAGGTACGACGCGGGGTGCCTCGGGTACTCCGGGCTCGGCTCGGTGAACAGCGAGGTGACCTCGCAGAATCCAGCTTGAGCACATGCCCCCCACTCCTCTCGCGTCGCTTCGTACTGGTCGATCCAGAACTCGGACAGGGTGAGCTCGCGATGCGGAACGTCGAGCAGAACGTAGTCCCACCTCATCGCCTTACACGTCTGCGTTCCGCCCAGGATGTCGCGCGTCTCGACCTGCTCGGGAATGCATCCCCGTCCAAACGCACCAGCCGGGACGTTCGCCATGCCTCGGATGACCTCTGAGTCGACACCACCTGAGGATTCTCCACCCACATCCAGGACCGGTTCAGCGCCTTGGTCCTCGCTCCCCACGCAGCCCGAGAATGCGAGAACGAGGAAAACCTGAAGCAGTCCGGCGAGAGCCGGTTCAGCCTTCTCTAGTTGCATGCCGCATTCACCGGGGTGAAGTCGTAGTCATAGCCATGCACATCCACCAGAAGCTCCTCGGAGTCCGACTCGGCCATCGCTCCCCGGCACATCATCCCATCGAGCACATCAACGAGATCTAGCTTTGTCTGCCCGCGGTCTACGTAGTTCGGATGCGATCCTCCGGCCTCGGAGCTCGCCGCGTAACCCAGCAACGCACCATGAAACACATGGCCGCCGTTGCCCTCGACCTGGTCGAAGTTCTGATAGGAGCTGGTTACGTTTCCCTCTTCATCGACAAAGTTCCAGACAGGCTCGTCCGTAGTTCCATCAACCAGGTCCCAATAGACGCGCCACATCCCCCCTTGAGGCTGACTCATGACACAGTTGCCCATCTGCTCCGTCGTTGGGGGAGGGTCACCTTCTTCGTCCGGTTCGTCGCATCCATACTGAGAGGCGATGACCGCGGCGTCCGTGGTGGACGCGAAGAACGGATTCAGCACGACCTGCTCGGTTTGGCCCCCTGAGGGATTGGACTTCCCGTTGAAGTCCATGTTCTCGGCGGCGACGCCTCCCAAGGGGTATGCCCAACCGCCTTCAGCCCGACCTGCGACCTGAAGCGCGGCCTGGGCGATGACGTTCGCATACCCTTCCCCGAACTCGTTGTAGCGCTGCGACCGAAGCATACGGAGATGGAAGACGTGGCCCCATTCGTGCGCGTACGCCCACTCTTTTGCGATGTTCCAGTTCTGAACGTAGAAGAATCCGGGGTGGACGCCGGTGCGAGTCTCCCCGCCGAAGCTGTCACACGCAGATTCCTTTCCGGGTTGACCGGTTGCGAGACAGATGTCCGCATCCGACAAAATGTTGACACTCGGAAGATCGAGAAGGTCTACACCATCGACCCCGCTGGCGTACTTGATCGCATCGATCACGCCTCGCATCCCGACGAAAGCACCCACTGCTTCAGCGTACCAACTCTGCTCAATGGTCATCGTGCCAAGGTCCAGCCCCCCAGGAGCGATCGCATCGTCAACCCGAAGTCCGTTCCCCACGCGGACCACGTACACCGCGTAGTCGTCCGGGTCGTTCGTGAGAGAAGAGGAGTTGCTGATGGGGGCCGTCCCAATCCATGAACCTACCGCAACCCGATTCGTCGCCGATCCGCCGGTACTCGAGAACACTTCTACGAAGCCATCGTTCTCGCCGATACAGTTGGTAAAAAACCCGAGCGAGAAGTCGCCATTGATATCGACGGTTCCGGTGTCAGTTTGGCCGCAGAGGTTGAGCCTGACGTGGGTTCCGTGCGGCAGCGGAAACGTCTCCACGAAGGAGACAGAGCCTGCTTGATACGCGTCTTCATCCCAGATATCGGCATCTCGTCGCTCATATCGAACCCGCACCCGCCCTTTCACTCGAGCCCACTCTGGGTCAATGCCCTCCGCCTGCAACGGAAACTCAGTGGCCGGTGAAATCCCCCCGACCGCGTCGAGAATCCGGATGTCCAACGGTTCCAACACCGCATCTCCGGTCGCCGCGTCGAAACCGACTTCGATGACGTAGTCGCAGTCACTCGTCCCCAAGATCGGGGTACAGCTGGGCTGGACCGCCCCAAGCACCGCGAAGGTTCCGTCGCGGTCCTTCTCCCCCAGTTCTAGCTGGACGATGTCGCCGAGACTCGGGCTCGCAGGAGCGCGGACGGTCACCTCAAGCGTCCTCTCGGCTGCCGGGATGGTCGGTGTCGTCGAAAAGTCGAACTGAGGCGGCGGCGGAACCGCCGGGACACTGCTGACGAACATAGCAGACTGCACCCGCCAGCCGCTGTCCGGCCGCGACGGTTGCGCCGCGAGTCTGAAGACTCCAGATTGAGGGACCATGGAGGGGACTCCAGACGGAGCATACTTCAGCGCCACGCCGAAGCGATGGATCAGTCGACCGCCCGTGTCCCGCACCTCGATCGGCAGCCGGATGTTTCCAGCCTGGACCGTGCTCGACCCCGAGAGCTGGTATCGAAGCTGGAGCGCCGTCGTTCCCGCGCCGGTCAGCGTCTCGTCTCCGACCACGTAGGCGCTGTCCACGGCGCTGAAGTCTGCCCAGACCGTCAGGTCGGACCGCCGCGCGGCGATGTCGAGAACGACCTCGTCCGCCTTCGCGTAGAAGTTCTGGTCGAGGTCGACCGAGACGATGTCCGACGGATGCACCTTCCACGGCTTGGCATCGCAGTCTCCCTCGAGGTCTTCGGGCTGGGTGACGAAGTTCTCAATCGAGCGAATCGTCACTCCGAGCTCCTCGAGGCGCCTCTGGCTCAAGTGACTCAGCACGGTGTCGTTTCCCGGACCTCCATCGATGACTTCCCCCGCGTCAGCTTCGCAGTCCAGACCCACCTCGAACGTGTCGTCGCCGGGGCCCCCGATCAGGATATCCGCATCCGGTCCTCCGCGAAGCTGGTCGTCTCCGTCGCCTCCAAACAACACGTCGTCCCCAAGATCTCCAAGCGCCAGATCATCCCCAGGCCCCGCCCACAGACGGTCATCGCCCACGAGAAGCTCGAAGTCCTCCGAGAGAGACTGGCCGCGCACAGGCGGTCCGTGGGATGGGCAACGATACGACGCCCCGTCGACCCAACAACGGTAGTCGTTGCACCCAACCTCGTCGTCCCCCGTCCGAATGCCGCCCGAGCCACCGTGCATCACCTGCCGCCCCTCGCCATGGCCGCCCACGCACGCATCACCGGGGATCGAGATCGCCAGGTCCTCGTACCCGTCGCCGTCGGCATCGAAGGCCGAGAGTCGTTCCCCGAAGCGGTCGTAGGCCTCCGCGACTCCCGCGACGTCGGTCGTATTTTGGTGAAAGCTCTGGCTACCCGTGGTGCTGAGCCCGCTCGCGCCCCCATCCATGACGTAGAGAAAGCCCGCCTGTGCAAGCGAGCCCACGCTCTCCCCGGGGCTTGCAATCGCGAGGTCATCGCACGCGTTGCCCCCGGCGGAGTCACCGTTGAAGTTGCCCGCCGCCAAGGCACCGCCAAAGTGGTCCCCCGCCTCTGCAACGCCGTTTACCCCAGCAACGGCCTGGTGCCAGATGTCGTCGACGCTGCTCACCCCAGCCGCGCTGCCATAAAAGACCTGTGTGGCGCCAACGTCCGAGTACCCAGAAACGCCCTCTCGCGGTACGCCGATTGCGAGGTCGTCGTAGCCGTCGCAATTGAAGTCCCCGACGTCGAGTGCGTCACCAACATAGTCGTCGATCTCGGCGACCCCGTTGATTCCCGTCGTGTCTTGGTGCCAAAGCTGGTCACCGACGGTCGTCAGCCCCGTGCTGGTCCCGTAGAACACATGCACGCTACCGCTGCTGCTCTCCCCTGAATCCGACGCCCCAGGCGCCGACACGGCCAGGTCATCATAGCCATCCCCGTCAAAGTCACCGACCGCGAGCGCGGTTCCGAAGTACTGGTCGCAGGCCGCGATCCCGAGCACCCCCGAGGTGGTCCGGGTCCAGCTCAGCGTCGTACCCGAAGACCGGATGTGGATGACCCCCTTGCCGCAATCGTCGTGCGGCGACGAAACGACGAGATCCATCGCACCGTCTGCGTCGAAGTCCCCCTCGGCAATGGCGCCGTCATAATCTCCAACCCCAGCGCTCGCCACCGAAGGGAAGAATACGCCTGCGGCCACCGCCAGCAACACACCACTAAGTTTCCTGTTCGTTCGCTTCATCCGTCGCTCCTGCGTGGTTCAAGTTCGAGTCTGGTGCCGGGCGTCACGTGCCGGGCGTCACGGGGATTCCTCGTCCGTGGCCGGCTCGGTCAAGCTCGACAGCCGCTGCTCGAGTTTCTCGTGTGCGCGGCGGCCGGTCGCGGTCGCACACATCTCGGCCCTCAAGTTCGTGAGAGCCGCCTCTGCCCGCGAAACGACCGTCGGCGAGAGGTCGCCGGCTTCGAGCACCCGAACAGCCTCTGAGAACTCCTCGCGCAGATGCGACACACGCTCCTGTGCCGTCAGTGCGTCCCACTCCAGATCCTGGGCACTGACCTCATCGCTCTCGGAGTGCACAAGCACACCGGGCGGAGTCGTGTCGAACGCCTGCCCGTCGTCGCCGGTCTCAGGACCCGAAGACGGAACCCCGCCCGTCCTCGCCTCGGAGGCCCCTGCTATCAGAGGGGAAGAGGGGAAGAGGGGAAGAGACGCTGTGGGAGCCGGGCGTGACAATCTGGAACGCGAGAATGCCGAGGGCCGCGGAAGCGACCACGGCGGCCAACGTCATGACATTCGAGAACTTCAAGTACGTGCGTCCTTGCACAACAGTCTTCCGGCTTCCGGACCGATACTCCCAGCCAATACGCGAGTGCCGACCCACCAGCAACGTCCCATAGCAAGGCGAGACCTGTCAAGGACACAGAGCTGCGCCCTGACGCCTTTCGCAAGTCGGCCGCACGGTTCCGCACGGTCTCGTTCACCGGCCAACGAGCCTGTCCGACGCACCACCAAAGAGCGGTGTGCAGTCTCGCCGGAGTCCGGGCGCGTCGATCCGGTGCGCGGAGTCGGACGAACGCCCATCCCGGTGCCCCTCCTCGACCCACCCGGTTTCGCCCAACACAACTTCCCAATCTGATCCCGCGTCGCTTCCCGATCTGTGACCCCCCGCGGGCCCGGGGTCGCGGTCTCGCAGGGAACTCGGGGCAGCGGAAGTTGGTCCGGTCCTTGCTGAGGCGCATTGTGATGACACGCCCCGCCTTCTCATCTTCCTTGATCTTGCTCGCCCTCGCATTCGCCCCAGCTTGCGCCGCCGACGGGGACGGGGAGTCTGCCGACACCGACGCCGCAGAGACCGACGCGGGTGGCCCCGGTGGGAGTGGCCCCGGTGGGAGTGGCCCCGGCGACGGGGGGGACGGCGGCGACGGCGGGAGCGATGGCGGAGATGGAGGCGACGACGGGGGCGACGGCGGCGACGACACGGGCACGCTCCCCGAGGAAGACCACGCGCTGGGAACGATCGTGCTCGCCGAGAGTCACCAGTCGACCTCCGCCACCGCGACCGGATCCGTCTCCGCCAGCTTCATCCCCGATGCTGCCGCGGTCGGCCAGGGATGCTCGGAGATCGTCGCGGGGTGCGAAGTCTCCGTCGTTCCCGACTGCGAAACCGGCTGCGGCGACGGCCAATACTGCGGTTTCGACGACACCTGCGCCTCCGCGTGTTTGGAGATCTGCGATGCCAGCTGCGGCAACGACGAGGTCTGCTATTTCGCCGCCCCGGGACAGGCCGCGTGCCGAGACAAGGAGGACTTCGACGCGGGCTCGTTGACCTTCTCGGGAACAACCGCACCCATTACGCTCCTGCCCCCCTATGCGCTGAACGGTCTGGATACGGGATCGCCGTTCCCTCCGGGCGGACAGGTCACCGTCGCGGCCAGCGGTGCGGTGGCGGCCGGATTCAGTGCCTTCAGCGCCGATTTCTCCGCAACCACGCTGATTCAAACCCAGCTCGACACGATCACACTCTCCGAGGCGTACGGCAACGCCGACCTGCCCGTGCAGTGGGCCGCAGGCAACGACGACGCGACCATCACGGTCGCGGTGAGCGGCATCAAAGGGCAGTCGGGGACGGTGGTCTGCCGTGCAGACGACGCTACAGGGAGTTTCAGCGTCCCGCGAGACGCACTGCGTGCAGCGGTGGACGAGCAAACCGTGGCCGGACTGAGCGTGACCGTCAGTCGCCGTCGCACCGAGGTGATGACCGGCCTGACAACAGTGGGACAGCTGCTGTACGCAGAAGTGCAGCCCGTCGGATGGCTGGAGCTGACGTCCGTATCCAGCGAGTCGCACACGATTGAAGGCTGCAACTTTGGTGAGGCGGTCTGCGACGACGAGTGCGTCGACGTCTTCTACAGCTCGGCGCACTGCGGCGGATGCAACCAAGCCTGCGCGGGCGAATGTTACGACGGCCAGTGCTACGAGGATGAAAACACCAACGCCCGCTGCGACGACGGTGAAGACAATGACCTCGACGGCTACACAGACTGCGAAGACTTCGACTGCACGAGTGATCCAAACATCACCGTGTGTGACGAGGGAGGCGCGGATGCAGGAGACGAAGGCGGCGGCGACGACGGCGGAGGCGAAGTCGGAGGCCCCAACAGCTGCGTCGGCCTGTGCGGAGAAGCATCGACGAATTGCTACTGCGACGAGCAGTGCGCGGGGCAGGGAGACTGTTGCGCGGACTTCAACGAAGTCTGCAATTGAGTTCGGGCGTCGCAGCGTCGCAGCTGAGACGTTTGACACAACGCAACTCAGCCCGCGACGCAGCCCGAGGGTCGCGGCTCGCACATCCCCTCGATGCACATGCCTGAGCTGCACCCCGCATTTCCGCCGCACGCCTCCCCGTCGTCCCGAGGAGCCACGCACACACCCCCTGCGCACAAACCGATCTCGCACGGAGCCGAAGCCGAGCACGCCTCCCCCACGCCGACCGTCGATGTGCACACCCCACCGACGCAAGCGGTGAGGTAGGGGCAGCGTGCGGTGGCGCCACACGCATCACCGAGGGCGACGAACGTGGGGCCCTGGCAGAGCGCGTCGATGCAGCCCGACCCGGCCATGCAGCGGTCGTCGGGCGTGCACGTTTCACCGTTGGGTACACGGGCCCGGCACGCGCCCGCGTCGCAGAACGCCTCAGGGCCGCAGGTCGACGCCTCCGTCGTGCAGTCGTCGCCGACCGCGAGCAGCGTCTCGCACGTCCCGCAAAAATCCAGGCCGATCGTGCACGCCGCCGAGGGGTCGCAGACGTAGTACTCCACGTCGAGGCCACAGCCCTCACCGACGCCCTGCGTGCCCGACCACAACCCGCTGCACGGCCCGGTCAACTCGAAGATCTGTGCTTCACAGGCAACGACACCGAGGTGCTCTTCGCACGCCAGCAGCCCCTCGGCGCTCAGGGTCAGCAAGCCCGCGGCCTCCAGGGCCACGTACTGCGGCTCAAACACCGTGTTGCACGACGCGAGGAACGGCTCGCGGCACAGATCGACCGACGCCACGTCCATCCGCCCGCAGCGAAGGTAGAAGTCGCAGAAGCTGTCGACGATGGACTCGCAGTACTCCGAAGCCTGCGGAGGATCGGGGTCGGGATCGGGGAGGTCGGGCAGCCCGATGCCCGAGGATCCGCTCGAGCCCTCCGCGCCCGAGGAACTGCTCGACGACGCGGAGCTCGCGGACGACGTTGTGGAGGACGTGAGTTCCTCGATCGGGCCGGCGGACGTCTCGCTCCCCGTGCTCGTCGAGTCGACGGTCTGCGATGAGGGGGTCCCGCAAGCGCTGCTCACGAACAGGAGGATTGCGATGGCCTCGCGCACGTCCGCGCAAGCTATCATGAAGCCCACACAGGCGAAGCGAAGCGAAACCCACACAGGCGAAGCGTGGCTTCACGCCTCGGCCCTGAACCTTTCCGTCGCCGACGACCGGTGGCGCGGATCACCTCCAAAGCGGTTGCGCGATCGCGTCATCAAAGTACGTTGAGGATGTCGATGCGTGCACTCCTTCCCGCCCTCGCTCTGTCCACCGGTTGCGTGCTCACGCCTCCGCCGGGAGTGACGCCTGGCTTCGAACACGCGCCGCGGACGGCTGCGGACCGCCACTACGCACCCATTCAACTCTCGCGCGCGGGCCAGTACGCACGCTCGGAGTCCAAACCCTCTCGCTGGAGTGATCACTCCGATCTCGCCCAAGAGCGGGCCCAGCTTCTGGTCGAAGCCGGGCTTTCGGACACCGGGTGGGCATGTCCCCTGGTCTTCGTTCCCCCGGAGCAGTCGGTCCAGTTTGAGGCGGGACCGACGTTCGACTGGTCGGGCGAGCGCGCGTGTGCGGGCACTGACTGGCCGAGCGCCACCACCCCATGGCTCGCGTTGGACCGAGATGGAGACGGGAAGATCAGCTCCGGCGCCGAGCTGTTCGGGACCGGGACCCGGGCCCCGGACGGCGGCCGAGCCCGTCACGGTTTTGAAGCGCTCGCACAGCTCGACGACGATGCCGATGGCGCCATCACTCCGCGAGACTCCGCCTGGTCCGCACTGCTCCTGTGGTCCGACCACAACGGCGATGGCCGCTCCACGCACGACGAGTTGCGCTCGCTGGACTCGACCGGTCTGCAGCGCCTATCGCTGGCACATGACAACCCCTTCGAGTGCGACGCGGGCGGCAACTGCCTGGGCGAACGCGCGGACGTCTTCTCCCAAGACGCCACCGCAGGTCAGCTCGTCGACGTCTACCTTCGCTGCCGCTGACGCGGCGTTCCTCGAGCATGCGAGGCATCAGCCTCGAGTGCCGAGCCGTCCCCGAACGCACCGCCGTTGATCGCGAAGAACCCTCCGACGGGATCGTTTGCCACCACGAGCGCTCCGGGCAGCCGCAGCTTGCCGTCGCGCTGGTTCCACAGCGCGAGATTGCAGCTGGTATCTGCCGCGCCTCCCAGCTCCCTCACCCACCCATCATCGATGAGCACGCCACCGGTCTCGAGGGCGACCGCGCCCATCGGCGAACGCGTCGTCACCTGCAACGCAACCAGCGTCTGCTCACCTGCCTCGCGTGTCGTAGGGACGACGGCGACCCCATTGCTGGCCGCGTCAAACCACTCGCGGATGGTGACTCGTGGCGGGTCTACTCGCCCTGAGGCACGACGGCCAGGTCCATCACCAGCAGGAGCTGGCCTTCATCGATCCCCAGCGACGCCTTGAAGGCGCGCTCGGTCGCCCAGGTTCGGGCGAAGCCGAGCTCGTCGACCGCGTCAGGAATGGTGGCCATCAGACGCCACAGATCCGGCACCTCGCCGTACGCGAACGGAGTGGCCCCGTCGTCGGTGGGCGACCCAACAGCCACGCAAGGCGCTTCGGGTCGTCGACCACCGTCAGCCATCCGTGGGTGACGTCCTCGCCGTCGTCGCCGGCGACGGTCTCGGGATCGGTGCGGGTCATGAGGATGGCGGGGACGTCGTCGTCCGGAGCGCGGAGCATCATGACCGGGCCCTCGATGTCCTCGACGGTGGTCGCGGTCATGCTCATCTCGGCAAGTGCGAGCGCGGCGTTCACCAGGCCGAGATCGGCTGAGGGCACGCGAGCGTAGGCCGCGTAGTTGGCCTGTAGGGAGCGCCGATCGATATTGAGGCTGCGCACGCTGAAGCCGAACCCTTGGATCCGTCCGAGCGCATCGAGGGCGCCTCGGACCAGCATGGCCTCAGGCCCTCGCGCCTCGCCGAGGGGAAGGTGCCACATCATGGAGCCGAGTCCGTTGGGCCAGGTCGAGACCAGCAGCAGCATTGCGGCCATCTCGTCGGCGTGTTGAGGGCGTCGTCGAGGGCCCGCACGTCGCCGTAGACGCCCAGACCCAGAGACGTTCCAAGTTGCTCGGGGCTGGGGAGGCCCCGGCTGCGGCCGCAGAACAACGCGCCATCGCAGAGGGCATCGATCGCGGGCATGTGGACGCGCAGCGCAGGAGGCGTGAGGCTCTTGGCCGCGAGCTGCTGCTGTCCCTCACGCAGCGGCCAGCTCACCTGGAGCTGGGTGTGATCGCGTCGATGATGCGCATTGGCGAGTAGCCCCTCGAACAGACGAGGGGCGGACAGCATGCGACGCGGACTCTCCGCCTTTCGCAGGCTTCGATCGATCACCTCGCGAGGCTTGTCGGCGTTCCACAGCAGGGAGTTGATGGCCGAACCGGTGCGCTCATGCTCGAACGAGGTGACCATCGCCTCGGCGTCGATGTAGAGGCTGGCATGGCCCGCCATCTGCTCGAGCACCTCGAGCTCGGCCTTGGGGGCCTTCATCGCCTCTGCGACGGCGGCCCGCCGAACCTCATGGTCAGCCTCGTTGTGGGAGCGACCGGCGAAGATCACCAGGTCGAGGACCGCCGCCTTGCCGTCGACACGACCGATGAACAGACCGCGAGCGTCCCCGATGCACACGTCGGTGCTCTGCCCGCGGCACAGCGCCTCGCCCGTGCTTCGGTCGCCGGCATCGGCACGGGTGCGGAACTCGTCGAAGATCCGAGTGGGCTCCTCGGTCGGAATATGAAAGCGGAACTGCAGCGCCACCGCGTCGCTCTTGCGCAGCAGCTGGTCGATCTCTCGGCGCTCCTCCTCGCTGATCGCAGGAGGCAACGGCACCGCACCACGGCCTCGTCGAACGAGAACGTGCAGAGGGCCGCACACGGACCTCCCCAGCCCGCGCTCGAAGTCCGCGCCGATCATCGCGTCGAACCGTGACCACCGCGACCACCGCGAACACCGCGAACACCACAAACACCTCGCTCGCGAAGCCGTTCTTGCTGTCCATGCCCCAGGTCGCCTCCGTGCCCTCTTCGTCCCCGCCGCGTAGCCGACGGTGGTGGCGTTCGCAGGGCGAAATGCGGCACCTGCGCCGGGCGCGATTCTTCAGCGCACCCGACGGCCGTGGACCCGCGTCGGTGCGCTCTGTACCATCCGCGGCGGGACGTCCCATGGCCGAATCCGCAACCCTCCAGCGCATCGCTTCCCTCACCAAGTCCGACACCGTCGTGCTGTTCATGAAGGGCAACCGGGCGCAGCCTCAGTGTGGCTTCTCGTCGACCGTCGTGGGCATCCTCGACCAGTACTTGCCCGAGTACACCACGGTCGACGTGCTCTCCGATCCCGAGGTTCGCGAGGGCATCAAGGAGTACAGCGAGTGGCCGACCATCCCCCAGCTGTACATCAACGGCGAGTTTGTCGGCGGTTGCGACATCGTCCGCCAGATGGACGAAGAGGGTGAGCTGGTGCCCGCGCTCGGCGACGCCGCCAAGCCTCCGACCCCGCCCACCATTCACATCACCGAAGCCGCCGCGGCCGTGTTTGCGCAAGCGCTCGACGAAGCCGAAGGCGACGAGCAGCTGCGTCTCGAAATCTCGCCGACCTTCCAGCACGACCTCGCGCTCGACCTGCCCCGACCCTCGGATCTCGTCGTCGAGGCCGGTGGGCTGAAGATCCTGGTCGATGCAGGCACGGCGCGTCGCGCCGAAGGTCTGCGCATCGATCACGTCGAAGGCGCTCAGGTCGGCTTCCGGATGGACAACCCCAACGCGCCCGCCCAGGTCCAGCAGATCGGTGTCAAAGAAGCTGCCGAGCTGATCAAGCAAGATGGCGTCAAGTTCTTCGACGTCCGCACACCCCGAGAGCGCTCGATCGCGACCTTGGGCGCGACCTTGCTCGACGGCGACAACGTGCAGGAGATGATGGAGCTGCCCAAAGACACTCCGCTGGTGTTCCACTGTCACCACGGGCACCGCAGCTTCCAGGCCGCGATTCGGTTCCTTGAGCAGGGCTTCACCAAGGTCTACAACGTGGTCGGGGGCATCGACGCCTGGTCGCAAGAGCTCGATTCCTCGGTTCCCCGCTACTAGGGAGCATCTCCCGGCGTGGCGATCGACGACCTTCTCAGCGCGATTCGGGACGCCTGCTCGCCGGGGACGTGGTCCCGTGGCGTGCAGATGGCACGGGGCAACCAGGTCGTCGGCGAAGAGGACGACGGCGACGAGATTGCGATGCGGGTCGCGACCAAGGGCGGCCTCGTGTCGCCGCAGGTCGTGTTGTTCCCCGAGGACGAAGACTGGACGTGCGAGTGCACCAGTCGCGAGGACGCCTGCGCCCACGTTGCTGCGTGCGCCATCGCCCTCAAGCAGGCGTGGGCCGAAGGCAAGCGCATGCCTGGTGGGGCCCAGAGCGATGACCAAGCGCCAACCCGCGGTCTGCTCGAGTACCGTCTGCAAAACCACGACGGCAAGCTCGCTCTGTTCCGGATGATCATCGCCGGGGACGAACAGCACCAGCTCAACGGATCGATCGCCCAAGTGGCGATGGGCAAGATCAAGGGCCCCAAGTTCGTCGCCTCGGCCGGCGACCTCAAGTTTGAAAAGAAGCTCGGCAGCTTCGGAGGCGGTCTTGTCCCCAAGCCTTTGATGCGCAAGGTCCTCGATGCGCTGCGCAAGGTCGAGAACGTCACGCTCGACGGCAAGGTCGTGACCGTGGGCGCTCCGGTGAGCGGTCTGGCGGTGCGCGTCACCAACGAGCGAGAGGGATACGTCCTGAGGCTCGAGCCGGACCCCGGGCTCACCAAGGTTTTTGACAACGGCGCAGCGCAGCGCAGCGACGTGCTGGCCGCGGTCGGCGAGCACGGCCTGACCCCCGGCGAATACGAGTCGATGCGGCGCGGCAAGGTGTTTCACCACACCGACCTGGGCACGCTGGTCGGCGACTGGCTGCCCAAGCTGCGCCGAACGCTGCACGTCATCTCCGACATCGAGCTTCCCGGCAGCACCACCGTCCGGCCGCGCCTGGTGCTCAACACCTCGCGCGAGGGCGACGACCTGGTGGTCTTGCCCACCATCCTCTACGGCGAGCCTGCCATCGCACGGGTCGACGGCGAGCGGCTGACGATGCTCAAGGACGGCGACATCCCGCTGCGTAACCCTCGGCTGGAGGCGCTCCTCAAAGAGCAGCTCGCCGGACGCGGACTCGAGCTTGGCGTCAAGCGCATGCTTCAGCCCGCAGAGGCCATCGCGGTCACCGCTGCGCTGCGCGACGACGACACCGTCGCCCTCCACGGTAAAGCGCACGAGTCGTACTTCGATGCCGGCGAACTCGACGCGCACCTCGAGGTCGGCGAGCACGGCGATCTGGACGTGTGGTTTGGGGCCGAGGGCTCGGTCCAAGGATCCACCGAGGGCCGAGCGGACGCCGCGGCCGTGGTTCGAGCGTGGGAGCAAGGCGAGCGCTTCGCCCCTCTGGCCGGAGGCGGCTTCGGGCGTGTGCCCACCACCTGGCTCGCGCAACACGGGCACCGCCTGGTCGCGTTGCTCGCCGCGCGCGATGCCACCGCCGAGGGCAAAGCCATGCCGGCCTGGTCGGCCCCCGACGTTGCCGCCCTCTGCCAAGCGCTCGAGCACCCTGCCCCGCCGCAGTTCGAAGGCCTGCGGCCCCTGCTCGAGGACTTCGAAGGGCTGCCCCCCGCCGAGCTTCCCAGCGACCTCACCGCGACCCTGCGCGACTACCAGCGAGAGGGTGTCGCGTGGCTCGGTTTTCTACGCCAAGCCGGGCTCGGGGCCCTGCTCGCCGACGACATGGGCCTGGGCAAGACCCTGCAAACCCTGTGCGCCGTTCGAGGACGTACGCTCGTCGTTGCGCCCACGAGCGTGCTGCCCAACTGGGCGTCCGAGGCCGCCAAGTTCCGCCCCTCGCTACGATGTGCCGTCTACCACGGCCCGGGCCGCGTCCTCGATGCCGACGCCGACATCACCCTCACCACCTACGCCCTGCTGCGCCTCGACCTCGAGCAGCTTCAAGCCGTGCAGTGGGACACCATCGTCCTCGACGAAGCACAAGCGATCAAAAACCCCGACAGCAAGGTCGCCCGCGCCGCATTCGAGGTGCCCGGCGACTTCCGCATCGCGCTCACCGGTACCCCGGTTGAGAACCGCCTCGACGACCTGTGGTCCCAGCTGCACTTCCTCAACCGCGGCCTGCTCGGCGGGCGCTCGGATTTTGCGGACCGGTACGTCAAGCCCATCGAGGCTGGCGATGCCAACGCGGCCGGAGCCTTGCGCAACCGGGTCAAGCCGTTCTTGCTTCGCCGGCTCAAGCGGGACGTCGCCACCGAGCTCCCACCGCGCACCGACGTGGTGCTGCACTGCGATCTCAAAGACGAGGAGCGCGGCGTCTACGATGCGATTCGGGCCGCCACCCAGAACGACATCGTGAAGCGCCTGGGTGAGGGCGCGAACGTCATGGCCATGCTCGAGGCGCTGCTCCGCCTGCGACAAGCCGCCTGCCACCGCGCGATGCTTCCCGGGCAAGCCGCCGCCAGCACCCAAGCCTCCTCGAAGGTTCGCATCCTGCTCGACCAGCTCGAGACCGCAACCGCGGAGGGACACAAGGCCCTGGTGTTCTCGCAGTGGACCAGCTTCCTCGACCTCATCGAGCCCCACCTGCGCAGCGCCGGGATCAGCTTCAACCGTCTGGACGGCAGCACCAAGGATCGCGGAGCCGTCGTCGATACGTTCCAAGCCCCGGACGGACCCAGCGTCATGCTGCTGTCCCTCAAGGCCGGCGGCACCGGTCTCAACCTCACCGCGGCCGACCACGTGTTCCTGATGGACCCGTGGTGGAACCCCGCCGTCGAGGACCAGGCCGCCGACCGGGCCCACCGCATCGGCCAAGAGAACCCCGTCCTCGTGCACCGTGTCGTCGCCCGGGACACCGTTGAGGAACGCATCCTCGCGCTGCAGGAGCGAAAGCGTGCGCTGGCCGAGGCCGCCGTGGGCGAAGGCGGAGGCGGGGCTGCGATCACCCGCGACGAGTTGATGGAACTTCTCGGATGAGCGTCGTCGTCACGATGTGCGGAAGTCTCGGCGCAAACTCAAGCAACGCCAGCCTCCTCGCGACGATCGAAGCCCTACTCGTCTCCCGCAGAACCACCGTTAGGGCGTTTCAGAGCCTTGCGCAGATCCCAGGCTTGAGCCAAGGACAACACCCGCCCGCCGTCGCCGAGTTCCGCCGCTTCATCGAGCAAGCGGATGCCGTAGTCATCGCGGCGCCCGAGTACGCCGGAGGTCTCGCAGGGGTCGCCAAGAACGCGCTGGACTGGCTGGTTGAGTCCGGGTCTTTGTACGGCAAACCTGTAGCCGTCCTGAGCGCCGGGACAACCGGAGGACCCTTCGCCCGCGCACAGCTCACCCGTACGCTCTCGTGGCAGGGTGCGCACGTCGTCGTCTCGATGGGCGTCTCGAATCCCCAGGTCCAGCGCGATGTGGACGGTCAGTGGAACCCAGCGGTTTGTGCCGAGCTCGAAGTCGCGGCCGACACCCTGTTGGCTTCGCTGTGCGACGTCTCAACGATGCGAAAACACTGCGCTCGGGTCCTGGGCGAGTACGCGATCGACGTCCGTCGCTTTGGCTGGGACCCACCAGCCCCGGTCGATCACGACCCAGTCTAGGCGGTGCTTGATCGAAGCACTGCCGTGTGCGTATCGCGGCGCCGCACCGACGGGGCGAGTGCGTTGAGCGTCAAGCCGGATCCGGCGTACCGTGGCGCCCGATGAGTCCCATGCTCGCTCCGGTCGTTGCCCTCGTCGCGTGGACCTTTGTGATGTGGCTGTGGATGTACGCCACTCGCCTGCCCGCGATGCAGCGCGCGAAGATGAAGTCGGACCCCACAGCGCCGCGGGGAGAGCAGATGGCCTCGCTCCCCGCTGAGGTCCGGTGGAAAGCCGACAACTACAACCACCTGATGGAGATGCCGACGCTGTTCTACGCGATCGCGTTGGTGTTGGCCGTCGCCGGTCACGGCGACGGCCTCAACACGGCGCTCGCGTGGGCCTACGTCGGCCTTCGAGTCGCCCACAGCTTGCTGCAGGCGCTCGTCAACAAGATCGAGGTTCGCTTCCTGCTGTTCTTCGCTTCGAGCTGCGTCTTGCTCACGCTCGTGGTCCGAGCAGCATTCGTCGGTGTTCTAGAGACCGAAGTAGTCGACCGGGTTGTCGATCGCCCAGCACTCCGCGACCATGCTCCATCCCCCAGACCAGATCGCCGGGGTGATCACGCTCGCGAACTCGCCGATGATGACGATGCAGTCCCCGCGTCTACGGCACGATGGTGAATGGGTAGCCTGCGAGTTCGACGCCGTCCTCTGAGAACACCGTCACCTCCCAGTCCCCGACGTACTCGCCGCGAAGCTGGAGGTACGCGCGGGTCCGGTACGCGTGCAGCGGCTTGACGACGATCTTGCCGCGTCGTGCGTTGCCGTCGACCTTTTGCCAAACGATCGAGAGCTCTTCCTTCTCGCGCTGATGCACAACGCGCAGGCACACGTTGACCAGCTCGTCCTTGCTGACGGAGAACGTGCCATCGCCGCCGGAGCAGCGGCTTTGCTCGTAGGTGTTGCCCATCGAGACGTCGTCGACGTGGATGCCGGTTTTGCCGACGCCCCCGACCGGCGCCTGGTCGGCGGGACTGACGGGCAGCTTGGTGAAGACCGCGGCGATCTCCTCGGGCGTGCCCTCGGGCGGCTCGCGAGGATCGCGATTGGGATCCGACGCAGGAGGTGGCTGGCGGCGGGCTCGAGGAACCGGCGTGTCCGTACCCACGTCGGGCTGCGCGGTTGGGGGTCCATCCACCGTGGTGACAGGACCCAAAGACTTGGGGTCGAGGTCCACCGCGCCCGCCCCCGCGTTCGCGTCCGGCGGCGCGGGCTTTGGACGCGGCTCACGACCAAACCACAGCGCCAGGCCGGCAGCGACGCTACCACCCACGAGCAGCGACAAGCGCTTCCGGCCCGACCGCTTCGCCTTCGCCGGGCGGGGCTCGACGAGCGCTGTGTTCGGCTTGTGCGCCGCGGGCGGGCGTCCCGGGTGCAGCACGATCGGCGGCGGCAGCGGATCGTCCGAAGCACGATCGGCGTTGGCGACTCCGGGAGGCTTGGATCTGCGGACCTTCGAGACGTCCCCACCCTCGGACCCCATCAACGCGTCCATCAACGACGCGTCGGGCTTCCCGGGCTCGGGCAGATCGAGCGCGTCAAACGACATCATCGAGGTGCTCGCGGATGGCTCGAGTTCCTCGACGATGGGAGGCTCGCCTGCAGGCTCCGCTTGCATGAGCCGATCCATCTCGTCCCGCTGCGGAACGAGCGGGCCCTGCTTGCGGGCACCACGGACGTCTTCGGTCCATGCCCTGGTCGTGTCGGTCCGATGCGGTCGCGTTTCTTCGACCTGTGTCGGTTCTCCGTCGTGCTTGCGAGCGCCGCGAACCTCTTCAGTCCACGCCTTCGTGCCGCCCTCGGACTCGCCCGAGGCGTCGGGAATGGAATCCCAAGCCTCGTCGAAGGTCTTCGCCTTGGGAGCGTCAGACCGGTCCTTGGTTTCCGACATGGCGGGCAAATCGTGCCAGATCGGCCACGGCCCGCAACCCCAGGACTGCGCACGCCTTGCCCAGCGGCGTCAGGGGGTCTAAGTCTCAAGCATGGCCACGCTTCCCACCTGCCTGTGGCTCCCGCTTTGCGGCGCTTTGCTTGCTTCTGGCTGCGATGCCCCGCAGGCCGCGGAGTCGGAGACCGCGCCAACCCAGGCCGGGGTCCTCTCCCGCCCAGCGGTGGACCCCGGGGAGGACGGGCAATCACGGACCCTGCTTGCGCACTACCGGGCAAGAGATCTCGCGGGCGACAAGCTCTCGATTCCTGCTGGAGACCGGCTGGCCGCCGAGAGCACGGCGTGGCAGCTCCCGTTTCAAAGCAAGCGGATGATCGCCGCGTTTCTCACCTCCGTTGCGCGCGGCGCGGTCGATGAGCTTCCGTACACCCTGGCTCCCGGAGCCACGTTCGGTCACCCCGATCCGCGGCGCCCCCACGAACGCCCGATCTTCGAGGACGGCAACTTGGCCCCGTTCTTCGATGGCGTGCGCGCGGCCGCGAGCCGCATGGACGAGACCACCAAGTACGTCAACCCGACCTCGTTTCTCATGGGCGTCCAGGAACGCATCCGCTCTGGCGCCGAACCGATGTGGGCGTACTACGAAGCTGGTCCCGACAAGCTCATGTTCCGGTTCCGGATCTACGGCGACCGAGCCTACATCGACTACGTCGGCTTCTTCGCAGAGGCGCCCACCGAGCCTGTCGACTACTCGGCGCTGGGACCTGCGCCTCCGATGATGCCGGGCGTCCGCACCGATGAGAACACCATCGTTCGCGACTTCGATCCGGCCAAGATGAACTCGCGTCGGCAGCTCGCAGGGGACGACCCGCGCAGCGGTCGCCAACCGCGACCTACTCCGCCGTGACGGTGAGTTCCTCGACGGCCTGACGAAAGGGCGACCACACGTGGCGCTCGAGGAATGCGGACGCGGTCATCTTGCCTTCCGCAACCGCATCGAAGTCGTCGCGCTGTCGCTCAAGCCTTGCTTCAAGGGCCATCGCTTGGGCATCACCACTGCGAGGGTGGTCCGCATGTCGCTCGGCGAACAGCGCAGCGGATCCCCGACCGCGAGCCACCCACACAAAGTGCCAGTCTGCGATGAAGCCTCGCATGCGCTCGAGGTTGATCGTCCCCGCCCAGGCCGTCTCGCCCAGCTCGAGCCATGCATAGGCATCGAGCCCGTGACCACCACCGCGGCGCAGCGAAGCATCCACCGCAGCAAACTCGAACACCACCTCGCCGTCTTTGTCGACTTCGAGCATGGCAGCTTGGTGCCGATTTCCTTCCTCGTCGATCGCGGTGAGGACCAGCGCACCGCGGTACGGCCGAAGCACGCAGCCGGCTCGGTCGGCATCCCTCCCGCGCAACACGACGCCGGCATCATCGTCGATCGGCAGCGGCCAGCCCTTGCAGAGCCCGGCCTCACTGAGCCGCAGTCGAACCCGGTCGAGCTCGACGTCGCGGTGCTCCACGATCCCAAACTTCACCCCGTTGTGCAGGATCGTCACCCGGGCTGCCGTAGACTCGACCGCATTGCAGGACCCCGCCTGCGCCCGCCCCGACAGGAGCTGGCCGCGAAGCGCCTCCCCACAGTCTTCCCCCGCCCGAGCCGCGACCTGGTCGGCCAGCTCGGAGGGCGCGACGGCTGAAAGGGGCTCGTGACGCTCTGCCAACGGACCCCCCATGCCTGCGCACGCCGAGGCCAAAAGGCTCAGCATCGCTGGAATCATGGCTTTTTTCAGGGCGAGCAACGTCTGGGAGCCTAGCAACGGCATCTGCGCGTGCCCTCTCAACGTTGGAATACGGCCGATCTTTCAGTCGGTTACACCGCCGTTTGCCCGCCTTGACGGCAGGGAGCGGTCGGGCCAGCCTCCTGCGGAGATCGCCATGCGTGCAGCTGCCCTCGTCCTCCTGCTCGGCGTTGCCAACGCCGGGTGCCTGAAAGTCCCCGAGGAATTCCCGGAGGAGCCGGGCGCGTCCCCCGTCGCCCCGACGACGGCGGCCGAATTGCTGTCGCGACACGTCGAAGCGCTGGGCGGAGAGAAGGCACTTCGAGCCCTGAAGTCGCGCACCCTCGAAGCGCGCATGGTGCTCTATCCCGGTGAGGGTTGCGAGCAGCCCGACGACCCGTTCTGCGCGAACACGGAGGAAGAGACCGGCTCGTACTTTTATCAGAGCACCGCGGACGGACGCCTGTATCGCCGCAACGTTATCGGCGATGCACTCGAAGAGCGCGGCTTCGACGGCAAGACCGGCTGGGCATTCCTCGCTCCGGAGACGCTTCGCATCGACAGCGAGGATGAGATGAAGCTCAACCGCGAGGAGGCGGTGCTGCACTGGTATCTCGACCTCGTCCCCCGAGGCGTCGAAGCCGAGCTGCTTGCCAGCCGCACCGAAGACTCCGACGGCAACGCGCGTCAGCTCGACGGCATGGCCTGGCGAGTCAAGGACACCAACATCGAAAAGCAGCTCTGGTTCGATCGCGCCACGGGCCTGCGCCGCGAAGAGACGAGCGGAGATGAGGACTCTGGCTCGACGCAGGTGGTCGTCTATGAGGACTATCGCGAGGTCGACGGCGTCCGCGTGCCGCACATGATCCGGGTGATCAACCACTTCGATGGTCGCGTGCAACGCATCGACTTCGCCGTGCAGCGCGTGACTCACGATCCGATCGACCCGACCAAGTTCGCGTTGCCCAAGATGGCGCCGCCGCAGGCAGAACCGGACGCCGTGCTCGTGCAGCTTGGCGAGGCCCGCGCGAACGCCGAGGGCGACTCGAAAGACGTCTCAGCATGGATGGACTACGCCCGCATCGCGTACGTCGCAGCTCACTTCGATGAGGTCGACCGCGCGCTCACCAAAGCCCTCGCCCTCGATTCCAAGGAGCCAGAAGCACTGCTGCTCAGCGCACGCCGAGCCGTCCTCGCGGGTGACTACGCCAAGGCCGACAAGTTTCTCAAGCTGGCCACAAAGGCCAACGTGCGCGGCGAAGTCCTCGCCCGCGAATACGGCTGGCTGCATCTTCGCCAGCGCGACTACGCCAAGTTCGCGCTCGACCTTGCCACCGGCGGCAACACCGAGCTCGCGGACCGCTACAAGGCGTTCGCGGGCACACCTTTGGTGGGTACGATCGAAGGCAACGCCTGCAAGCTCGACATTCCGCTCGCCACCAAAAGTCCACTGGCGACGATCGACATCCAGATCGGTGACAAGACCGTGGGCGCCATCTTCGACACGGGCGCGGCCGACCTCATCGTCACGGGCTCGCTTGCCGAGGAGCTCGGCATCGAGATCGCCGCCAGCTCTCAGATCGCGCAGGGCATGCCTCCGGTCGGGCACGGGCAGGTCCCTTCGGTGAAGGTTGGCGGCCTCACGTTGCAGAACGTTCCGACCAACGTGTTCGACGACGCGGCGATCGCCGACATGGCGGGCGACGAATCCGAGCGGATTAGCGCCGTGTTGGGCGTCGGCATGCTCACCGACTTCGCGGTCGCGCTCGACGTCCCAAACGGCACGCTCGAGCTGGCGTCCTCCGCCCGCAGCTGCAGGGCCGAACGCAACGCGCTGCTCTCGGGTCCGTCCGTGCCGTTTTGGATGCACGAGACGCACTACATCTACGTGATGGGCGCGATGAACGACTCCGAAGGTGTCTACCTGGTGAACACCGGGATGCGCGGCGCAGACATGACCGCCAACGGCCAGGCCTACAAACATGCGGCAGTCGCCACACCGCCGCTGCAGGCTGGAGAGGCACCCATGGCGCTCATTAAGTCCTTTGCGCTTGGCGAGGCGATGTCGGCGGAGAACCTCGAATCCGCGTGGGGCTATTTCCAGCAGACCCAGTCTTCGGACGGCTTCCGCCTCGACGGCATGATCGGACTGGGCGTCCTGGGGCGGTCTCGCTTCGTCTTCGATTTCGAGAAGCACCAGATCCACTTCCCGGGGACCACGCCTTGACGCCAACCGCCTACGTCGCCCCGTGGGCGTTCTCGGGCGGGACCCTGCGTCGGGACGTTCGCATCGACGTGGGCGCCGATGGCTGCGTGAGCAACATCGGGGACGCCAGCGAGCTTGGTGAGACCGCGTTGCGGCGCAGCTTCGGCCATGCGCTGGTCCTCCCCGGACTCGTCAACGCGCACTCTCACGCATTTCAACGCAGCATCCGAGGTCAAACCCACCGCCGCATGCCGGGCGAGAACAGCTTCTGGTCGTGGCGGACCGCGATGTACGAGGCCGCGGGCGCGCTCGATCCCGACGCGCTCTACACCATCACCAAGGCTGCCTTCGCCGAGATGTTGCGCAGCGGCATCACGCACGTGGGCGAGTTCCACTACGTGCATCACCAACCAAGCGGCGCCCCCTACGACGACCCGAACGAGCTTTCGTGGTGCGTGGTTCGGGCGGCCCGTGAGGTTGGGATTCGTCTGACGCTGCTCGAGGTCTTCTACGCGCGCGCCGGCGCCGGCCTCGACCCCCTCCCCGAGCAACAGCGGTTTTGCGACGGCAGCGTCGACAAGTATCTTCAGCGGATCGACGCACTCCGCACCGCGGGCGTCGATGTCGGCATCACACCGCACAGCGTCCGTGCGGCGACCGCCCCGCAAATCCAGGAACTCGTCGCCTACGCCCAGCGACACGACCTGGTCGTACACACCCATCTCAGCGAACAGCCTCGGGAGAATGAGGAGTGCCTCGCCGAGCACGGCACCACGCCCGCGGGCGTGTTCGAGTCGTGCGGTGCGTTCGAGAGACCGCACGCGTTCACTGCGGTTCACGCAACCCACCTGCGCGCCGACGACTTCGAGCGTCTCTGCACGCAGAATGTGTGCGCGTGCCCCAGCACCGAAGCCGACCTCGGAGACGGAATCCTCGACGCGGCCCGCCTGAAAGCTGCCGGCGCCACGCTCTCACTCGGCAGCGACAGCAACGCGGTCATCGACCTCATTCAGGAGGCGCGCCTGCTTGAGATGCACGACCGACTTGCGCAACGCACCCGTTGCCGACTCAACGACGAGTCCGGCGCTCTGGGCCCAGTCCTTGCCGCCGCGGCAACCCTCGGGGGCGCGCAAGCGCTCGGCTCCAGCCGCGGCGCACTTCGGGTCGGCGATCCTTTCGACGCGGTGATCGTCGACCTCGAGCATCCTTTCTTCGCCCACGTCCCTCCGGAACACGCCTTGGATGCGCTGTTCACCTCGGGAACCTCCAACGCTGTGCGCCAGGTGATGGTCGGTGGTCGCGAGATGCTATAGCGCGTTCGGCCTGCTCGCGGCGGTGCTCCTGCTGGGGTGCGCCGCGAAGCGAGAGGCTCGAGTGCGCCGCGCCTGGAATCCGAGCACGTCGGATGCTTCGGACCCGACCGGCGGCGAGGGCGACACGCCGACCGAAGACGCGGGGGCCGAACCCACAGACGCCCCGCCCAAACAAGGATGGCCCCGGGTCGAGGAGCTGGTGGTCCGCACAACCGAGGTCCTCACCACGGCGCCGAGCCCGGAAGTCCTCGCAGAGCTCGCCACGAAATGGTGCGAGGTCGAGCCCATTGCACGAGTGACACCCCACGGTGAGGTTCGCGTCTGCTACCTCTACCCACCGGTGCGGGTGAAGGGGGTCGCGCTGGCACTTGAGCTCAGCGCCGAGGGCATCGTTGGGTTCGTGGCCCCCGAGCTCGATCCTTCGAAGAGCCAAGAGATCGCCACGGAGGCCCGGGATTCGCTGCGTTCCCTGTGTGACGGGGCGTGGACCCGCGCCACCGAGGACCTCGACCTGCAGACGTGCACGATCAAGGGCGGCTCGACCCTGGCCGTTGGACGGATCCGGCAGCGGTCCGATGTGGACCGCTGGCAGGTCTCGGTTGCCGTGCTCGGCGCAATCTAGCGACCGCTTGCAATCGCCCCGTGACCAATGGCGGGTGGTTTCTGCGGTACGCTCTGAGCGATGTCATCGGACCTTCGACGTTGCACCTCGATCGGAGCCCTCATCGGACTTGCTCTCGTAGCGTCCGCTTGCTTCAACCCCGACCCTTTGACGGCTGTCGACACCGACACCGACACTGCGGGCGGTTCCACAGACGGTCCCACGTCCGCACCGACGACCTCACAGACCGATGGGTCGACTTCGGACGAACCCACGACGAATGACACGACGGCAGACACCACGGTGGGCCCCGACGAGTGCTCCGCCAACGACGCGATCGATACGGCGTGCCCAGACGCGACGCCGTACTGCTCGAGCGGAACCTGCGTCGACTGCACGGAGCTCTCGTGCGACGAGGTCGACTCCGACACCCCGGTTTGCAACGGCGATGGCCTCTGCGTCGCGTGCAACGACGCAGACTTGTCGTTTTGCGACAACACGCAGACCGCTTGCATCGACAACGAGTGCGTCGCCTGCACCGACGGCGAGCAGTGCCCCAGCGGCGTCTGCCAGTCCGATGGCGAGTGCCTGCTCGAGGCGGTCACGGTCCGCGGCATCGTCTACGACTACTCCACCATCGCCCGAACGCCGCTGGCGGACGCCACAGTCCAGATCACCAACGTGATCGACGCTCCGACGGCGGCGCCAACCGCAGCCGACGGCGCCTACGAGTTCGAGGGCATCGTCCCAGGAACCCTGCTCGACCTTCAGCCCCTGTACGACCAGGACGCGTCGATCATCGTCCCCGCGGCCCTCACATCTCGCATCAGCCGACAGATCCCGAACGACCAGCCCGTCAACGTGGACGTCCCGGTCGTCCCCTACGAATGGATGGCGCAGGTCGCCTTCGAGTGCGGGCTGTTCCCCACGCTTGAGGATGCGATCGGTGGCGACTCCGTGAACGCGTACTTCATCCAGCGTTCGACCCTCTTCGGCCAACTCGTGGACAGCAACGGCGACGGCATCGAGACCGTGACCAAGGCAGCGCTACGCGCCCGGCTCGGTGAGTGGTCCAACTTCCACGACAACTTGCTCGACGCGGAGACGGAGCCCACCCAGGTCTGCTTCCTCGATGCCGACGTCGACAGCGGCACCTACGTGGGCACGACGGACGACTTCTCGAACGACACGGGCCGATTCGTCATGTTCCGCTTGCGCAGCAGCGCCGGCTTTGGCCAAGGCCAGCTCAGCGTGTCCGCCTCGGGCTTCAACGAGCAGTACACGACGTTCTCCTCCAGTGGAAACATCGGCGTGGTCGACATGGTGCGCAACGACGAGCCGATCACTCGAGACTTCGCGATCGACGTCTACCCGGTGTTCCAAACCTACGGCTGCGTGGAGTGCCATACCGCAGGTGGCCCTCCGGGCGCGATTCGAGACGGTTTTCAAGCCGACTGGAGCCTCACGCCGCGCGAGGTTTGGGAGCTGCTCGTGGGACCGGGAACCGAGTGTCCCGACGTCGACGACCCGGTCCGAATCTGTACCGACAACCCCGAGGCATCCCTGTTCGTGCAGCGGCCGCTCACCGACCTTCCGGGCATGCCCGACGTTCACCCGGTCGACATCTTCACCTCGATCGAAGCGCCGATGGTCCAGATCATGCTGGAGTGGATCGAACAAGGCGCTCAGCCCCCCGCGGAGATCAGCTTCGTCGAGGACATCTACCCGCTGTTCGAGCAGCATGGCTGTATCGCCTGCCACACCGGCGGTGGGCCTCCCGAAGCGGTCACCGCGGGCTTCAACGCCGACTGGTCGCTCGACCCCGAGTCGGTCTACAACCTGCTCGTGGGCCCGGGTACAACCTGCCCCAACCCAGCGGATCCGCTGCGTATCTGCACCGACGACGTCCTCAACTCCAAGCTCGTCACCTTCCCGCTCACCGACCTGCCCGGTGAACCGGATGCACACCCGGTGAACGCGTTTGCGACGACCGACCACCCTGACATGCAGCTGATCATTCAGTGGATTGCACAGGGAGCCAACTTCGAGAACGACTGCAGCCACGACGCGTGCGTCCCAGGCGAAGCGCTGATCCCCGGGTGCTCCCCCTGCGTGACGGACGTCTGCGACGAGTACCCGTTCTGCTGCTCGAGCAACTGGGATGCAGCGTGCGTCAACGCGGCCAACAACACGCCGGCGTGCGGCTGCTAGCCCACCTGAGAGCCCGAGCGTTGTCGTAGAGTCTGGGGGTCCGCGCTGTGCGTGGGCCCCCTTCGTCATGTTCGCATCCCGAGAAGCGCAGCTCTTCCTCGAGGGCCTCGATGACCCCGAGGCTACGCAGTCGACCGTCCTACTCAAGAAGACCCTTGAGCCCAACCGCGACTGCGAGTTTGGCCGGGCCCACAGCTTCGACAAGATCGGCTCCATCGCGGAGTACCAGCGCGCGGTTCCAATCCAGACGTACGACGGGTTTGCCGATTCCATCCGCCGGATCGTTCACGACGGCGAGCAGGGCATCTTAACCAAGGACCGCGTCAAACGCTTCTTCATGACGTCGGGCTCCACCTCCGAGCCCAAGTACATCCCGGTCACGTCGCGCTTCATTCAGACCAAGTCCCGCGCGTTTGGGATCTACTGGTCGTGCGTGTTTGGCGACCATCCGGCTGCCAAGGCGGGCCGCATGATCACGAACTTCTCCGACTCTGGGGTTCCTGGCACAACGCCCGGCGGCATCGAGTGCGGCTCGGAGAGCTCGTTCTGGGCGGGGGTCACCCGCGCGACTCAGCTTGCACAAACCCCGATCATTCCCAAGCCCGTCGCGCAGATCAAAGACTCCAACGCTCGCTACTACACGCTGGCTCGCATCCTGCTCGAAGAGAACTTCAGCGTCATCATGACGCTCAACCCGAGCACGATCCTGCTGCTGTTCAAGAAGATCCAGGAGTTCGCCGAACCACTGCTTCGGGACATCGAGCACGGCACGCTCTGGAACGAGGTCGAGGTCAACGATGCGGTTCGTGCGTTGGTCACCGGCACGTACAAGGGCAACCCAGCCCGAGCCGAAGCTTTGCGCGCGCTCGCAGGCACAGCCGGAGATGAAGGGCTGTTGGCACACCGCATCTGGCCCGAACTCTCCCTTGCGATCTGTTGGCGCTCACCGATGCTCAAGCCCTACATCGACCTGCTCGCGCCCCACTTCGGCGAGCGCATCGCGGGGCGCGACTACATGATGATGGCCTCCGAGGGCATCATGGGGGTGCCGCTGCGGGACGGCGGCAGCGGGGGAGTCTGCGGGGTCGGGCTCCACTTCTACGAGTTCGTGCCCGAGGAGGAGATCGACGAGCCCGATCCGAGCGTCCTGCTTCCGCATCAGGTCGAGGTGGGCAAAACGTACGTCTTGATCCTCACCAACGGCTCGGGCCTGTATCGCTACAACATCGGCGACGTGATCCGAGTCTCCGGTTTCGAACGCAACGCGCCGATCATCGAGTTCCTCCATCGCGCTGGTCGTACGTGCTCCCTCACGGGAGAAAAGCTGACCGAAACCCAGGTCACGGCGGCCATCGAAGACAGCGCCCGCGAGCTGGGTTTGGAGGTCGAGGGGTTCACCGTCGCACCGGCCCCAGAGGGTTTTCCGCGCTACGTGGCCTATCTCGAGCTGCGCAGCCCGGCCAGCCCCGCTGCGTTGAGCGCGTTCCCGCGTGCCTTCGACACGGCCCTGGACCGACACAACATCGAGTACGGGTCCAAGCGCAGCTCGCAGCGCTTGGCCGCTCCAGAGCTGTGGGTGGTCGAGTCCGGCACGTACAGCAAGCTACGGCAGCAGCGAATCACGGCCGGAGCGAGCGATTCGCAGATCAAGCCGATGCACCTCACACGCGATGCGTCCTTCTCCGAGGACGTCGAGGTCACCTCCCGCCATCGGGCAGGGTGACAAACAAGCGCCAGCCTGGCAGTTTCTTCCCGCCGCGACCCCGCGGCGCCAAGGCATGAACATGAGCACCCCCCACGCAGGTCTCCTCGTCCCACTGGACATGTTCCGGATCACCCAGCTCGCGGCGATCTTCGGCGAGCTGTTGGTCGGCAAGGCGCGGAACGTCCTCGACGCCGAGCTGGTCGTCATCCGCCACCCTGAGGCGCCCCTGTTCCTCATGAAGATCACCGGGTCGGTCGTCGACGAGAATCCGGCCGCGTTCTGGCGCGAAAACGCCGACCTCGTGCAGATGGCCAGCCGCGCCTTCCCGCGCCAGGTCATCATGTTCTACGGCGACTCCGGCGCAACGCCCGAAGATCGCCGGGAAGGTTTCATCGTCGCAGCGCAGGGACAAGTCGTCGCTGGCGACGATGCTGATGCGGACAAGTTTCCCGCTGGCACGCCGGACACCGACTGGCCTCTGGGCAAGCTGTGCGAGCAGCTCCGAATCCCCCTGGAAGATCTCAACAATGGATTCGCGGGCGGACCTCAGGTGACGGTCAAGCTGCTCGAGCCTGTCGGTGACGACCAAGAGCTCCTGGGAGTGCTGTTCGCCAAAGAGATGGCGGCACAGGCTGCAGCGCAAGAAGGTGGCCCTGCCCCGGGTAACGACGGCTCAGCAGCGGCGCCAGCACCAGCCCAAGCCCAAGCCGGGGCCCAGGCTTCCGGCGCAGCATCGGCGCCTGCCGCCCCCGCAAAACCGGCCAAGCCGTCCGCGGCCGAGGTTGCGGCCGAGGACTCCCGGCGACGAGCCCGAGAGCAGGCCGAGGAGGCCGCCGCAGCTGCCGCCCGTGCCACGGAGATCCAGTCCGGCCTTCGCTTGGCCCAAGACGACCTCGGCATCACGCTCGCCCCGGACGCCGAGCTCTCCGAGCCCGACCAACTTCGGCCCTTCATCGTCGCCGTGCTCAAGGGCGATGCTCCCGAGGGTGTGCCTCGCAATCTCACCCAGAAGCTTCAGGGCAAGCGCATCGACGTCGCGGTGAAGGTCGACTTCCTCAGCGAGGTGTTCATCGAGAGCACCCCACTGTCCAAGCCTCAGTTCCTGGAGATCTCGAGCGAGCGACAGATGGGCGGAAAGTCGGTCCGGGTCGCCGAAGTGCTCGGCCCGCGCTTGGGCTACGGAACCCTCATCAGCACGGGCTCGGCCCCGCACGTGTTTGTCTCGCGAAAGCCCGACCTCCCGCTGCCCGAGTCGCTGATCGTCGACCTGCTCGGCTAGCGCTAGCAGCCCGCGGTAGGGCACAGCACAAAAGAAGGCGTGACCAGCAAGTGCGGGTCACGCCTTCTTCGTTGGGTAGGCTTGCAGGCTGCTCGGAGTTACATCGCGAAGCGAGTCTTGAGGTCGGCGATGATCTCTTCCTCGCGGGCACCCGTGCTGGGCTCTGCGAGTCGGTCTCGGACCAGTGCTTCAAGCACCATGGAGCGCTCGGGGTGCGGCGGAAGGTGCTGGGCCAGGTTCAACTTGCGGCTGGCAAGCATCTTGAGGAACGGCTCGATTTTGCGGATCTCCTGAGCGACCCGCATGGTGACTTGCTTGCCATCGCCGCGGCGCGAGGGGTAGCGCGGGGCGCACTTCTCGACGGCTTGGACCAGGTCGCGGGCGAGGTCGACGTCGACTTTGTCCTCGACACCGAAGCTTGCGACCACGATGGGACGGCTCTGGGCTTTTTTTGTGCCGTCGCCGGACCACCAAACGTTGTGGGCAATGGAGAGGTAGGTCCGGCGAGTCTCGCCGCATCGCACCTTGTTTCTTCGGAGATACATGGCTAGTTCCTTTTCGTGAGAGGCTAGAGGCTAAGTAGAGGGGGGTGACTCGTGCCTACCCGGCCTGCTCGAGGTCTGACGACGACCCGGTGCAAACCTTCACCGCCCGCCCGCTCTTTTTCGACGGACCAGCGCGACCGAAGTCGCAAGTGCTTGGGGCATGCGCGGAGTTCATCCACGGATTGAGGCTAGCCGCCCGCTTTGGGCCGAACCAGGAGCGAACCCCACACCTCCTCGCAACGAGCTGGAATCACGTCGTTTTACGAACACGCGATTCTCCGCTCCAGTTCGGCGCCGGTCAAAAACGCGCGCCTTGCCTCACGTTCAAGTTCTTGCTGTCGCGGTTTGTAAACGCCGGATTGCGAGCCTCGCCTCGGGGACGCGATGCGCGACGCCGAACTTTCGCCGAGTCAATGTGCCTCACCGCTGCAACCGCGGGCGACCGTCGGCGTCGCTCCATCCATCGACCTCTGCGCACTGCAGCTCGCTGCGGTGCTCAAACACTTTGCGACGCTCAACGCGGAGATGGCGACGGGCACGAGCGACGGCTACGCCCGACGTGGGAGGGGAACCAAGCGGTTCCCCCTTGTCGACAACACTAGAACTCGCAGTTCCTCGGCGTGCGTGGGAACGGGATCACGTCGCGGATGTTCTGCATGCCCGTCGCGTACATCACCATGCGCTCAAACCCCAGGCCGAACCCGGCATGCGGCGCGGTGCCGTAGCGGCGGGTGTCGAGGTACCAGCCGTAGTCCTCGGGCTCGAGGCCCAGCTCCCGAATCGCCTCCTCCAACACATCGAGCCGCTCTTCGCGGGCCGACCCGCCGATCAGCTCGCCCACCCCGGGCACCAACAGGTCGACGGCACCGACCGTTTTCCCGTCATCGTTGCGGCGCATGTAGAAGGCCTTGATGCCCTTGGGGTAGTCGGTGACGAAGGTGGGACGACCGACCAAGGTTTCGGTCAGGTAGCGCTCGTGCTCGGCCTGCAGGTTCACGCCGAACTCGACCGGGTACTCGAACTTCTGGCCCGAGTCGACCAGGCGCTTGACCGCCTCGCTGTAGGTCATGCGCTCGAAGCCGGAGTCGACGACGTGCTGCAGCCGCTCGAGCAGGCCCTTGTCGATGCGCTCGTTGAAGAACTCGAGGTCCGCGGTGCGCTCGTCCAGCACGGTACGAAGCAGGTGCTTGACGAAGTCCTCGGCCAGATCGCAGTTCTCCGAGAGGTTGCAGAACGCCATCTCCGGCTCGATCATCCAGAACTCGGACGCGTGTCGGCTGGTGTTGGAGTTCTCGGCGCGGAACGTGGGACCGAAGGTGTAGACGTCGCTCATGCCCAAGGCGAAAGCCTCGGCGTTGAGCTGGCCGGACACGGTCAGGTAGGCGGGCTTGCCGAAGAAGTCCTTGTCCCAGTCGATGCCCCCTTGCTCGGTCCGCGGGGGGTTGTTCATGTCCAGCGTGGTCACGCGGAACATCTCGCCGGCGCCTTCGGTGTCCGACGCCGTGACGATCGGCGTGTGCAGGTAGACGAAGCCGCGGTTGGCGAAGAACGCGTGGGTCGCCTGAGCCAGCGTGCTGCGGACTCGGAACGTGGCACCGAAGGTGTTGGAGCGGTTGCGTAGGTGCGCGATGCTGCGGAGGAACTCGAAGCTGGCGCCTTTCTTCTGGAGCGGATAGTCCTCCGCCGCGCGTCCCACGGTGGTCACCTGGGTGGCCTGAACCTCGACTGACTGTCCCTGGCCCTGAGAGGCGACCAGCTCGCCGACAACCTCGACCGCGGAGCCCGTGGTCAGCTTGCGAACCTCCTCGATCCCCTCAAGGTCGCCGGGCACAACGATCTGGATGCCGCCGATGTTGGACCCGTCGTTCAGGTTGATGAACGAAACATTCTTGCCGTTGCGGACGGTACGAACCCACCCCTTGAGGAGCAGGTTGGACACGGGGGCTGGCAGGGTCAACGCATGCGCGATGCGGGTCCTCTTCATGGCGGCCGGAATGTAGCATGCAGCCGTGACCGCCAAGACCCCCACGCTGCGCATTACGGAGCGCTTCGTGTCCGTCCAGGGCGAGGGGATGCTCGCGGGGGTGCCCAGCAGCTTCGTGCGGCTGACCGGATGCAACCTGCGCTGCTCGTGGTGCGACTCACCCGAGAGTTCCTGGCGGCCCACGGGCGACGCTCAGTCCTTGGATGACATCGTCCAGTGGTGTCGTAGTGGACCTCGGCATGTTGTCGTGACCGGCGGCGAGCCCCTCCTGTCGCCCCACGTCGGCGCGCTCACGCAGGCGCTCTCAGCGAACGGCCACCACATCACGATCGAGACCGCCGGGACGCTCGACCGGCCGGAGGTTCACTGCGACCTGATGTCCCTGAGTCCGAAGCTCGCGCACAGCACCCCGGCGGCTCCGGCCTCCCTCGCGCAGCGGCACGAGAAAGCTCGATGGCAGCCCGACGTGATCCTCGGCCTGATGCGGTTCCCCTGGCAGCTCAAGTTCGTCGTTCGCGCCGACGCCGACGCTCCTCTCGCACACGACGTCGGTGAGATCGACACCATGCTCGCAGCCCTCGGCAACCCCGACCCTGAGCGGGTGTTGCTGATGCCCGAGTGCATCGACCCCGAAGCGCTGACCGCTCGTTACCAACGCGTGAGCGCGCTGTGCTGTGTCCGAGGCTTTCGACTTGGACCGCGGCTTCACATCACCGCGTTCGGACACACCCCGGGCACATAGCCCCCGCGGTTCGTTCTTTCTCAGCAGGCTGCTAGGTCTCGCCGAGGCCGAGCGGATCGGGGTCGCCGTCGAGCGTGACACCGTCGAGGCCAGCACCGCGGGGTGCCGTCTCTGCGCCCGCTTCGTCATCGAAACCGGGGAACGGCGCGCCCGAGAGGGTCACGTATCCAGACCCGCTCCCAGAGCCTTGGCTGTCCCCGCCCATCGCGGCCGCGGAGGGGAACCGTCCGGTGGAGTCTGAGACTGAAGCGGCGAGTGTGGAGTGCGGGACCGTCGCGGAGCGCTCGGTCGGCTCGGGCACGCCGGCCTCCGCGGCTGCGGCCGGTGTCGCCGCTGGCGGTGTCGCGACGGGCTCGGAGTTCGTCGCGATCCCGGGCTGACACAAGCGCCAAAATCGTATGGTGCGATCGCTGGCGCCCGTGAGACGCACGAGCTCGGAGTCACTGAGGCGAGGAAGCAGGTCCGAGTACACGACGAGGCCGTCGTTCACGGCATCGACTTGCGACCGAAGGGAGGCGACGACCTCCACTTCGACACCGCCCAGGCGCGCCAACTCGGCATCGTCCAACCGGCAAAACAGGTCCAAGTACGGGACCAGGTTGTTCATGGGGTTGGGGCGAGGCTCCTTCTCCCGCTCGCTCCGACTCACGCGCACTTGCTTGAGTGGAATTCGACCGATCGAAATCCTGTCGTTCTCGTTGCTCGACTCGCTCGACATACCGCCCTGCGGGGCCCCCAGGCGCAACGGTACCCCTCTTTGAGGGGAGTTCGCAGCCTCCGTGAAAGCGAGCAGGTGGGGCGATGTACGTCCGGGAATGGGCTAGGCTGGCTCGATGCGTCTGGCCCTGCTCGCGATTTCACTCGCCGCCTGCGTGAGCTCTGGGTGCACACCTGACCGGTGTCGAGCCGGGAACGATGAGCTGTCGATGGTGCTGCGCGCGGTCGACCTCGTCTCCGAGGACGGGGAAGAGGTTCGGGTTGCGGTCGATTTCGCGACCGGCGACCGGGCCACGTTCCCGATCTCGTGGAGACGATGCGACGGAGACCGGGTCCTGATCAACGGCCAAGACGCCCGCGAGGTGAAACAAGAGGACCGAACCGAGTACACGCTGACCCTCAACGGCGGCGGCGAGACCGTCACCGTCGAGCTCGACCGGGCGACCCAGGACGACGTGATCACAGCCTCGGTCGAGCGTCCGCCCCGCTTTGAGGTGCTCGCACCCGAACCGGGACTTGCGGCCTCCCGATCGACCGCACTCGAGCTGGCGTGGGAACCCGCCGCACCCGGGGGCGAGATGCAGGTGGAGCTGCAGGAAGAACTCGGCGGTGGCCGATGCATCGTCACCGGCGACGCCGAGCACGACTACAAGGGCCAAGGGGGGGTTCGAGTCGAGGACACGGGCACGTGGACGATCCCGGGGGGCGTGCTGGACAATGACGGCGAGCTCCGATGCGACGCCCGCCTCCTGCTTCGCCGATACTCCCGAGGCGACTACCCCGAGGGTCTTGCGACCGGTGGGTTTGTGCAGGCGGAGGTGCTGCGCATCGTCGTGTTCGAGTCGATCCCCTAAGCACGCCGTGGCGATCCACGCGTGACGCTGCGCACCAAGTCCACAGGGGAACCCGAACAACGCGCCTTGCCCCCGCCACGCGAGGCTGCCAACCTCCGCGGCATGAAGCTGCCTCGTAAGGGCATCTTGATCCGCCTCGGGATCTACCTGCCCATCATCGGCTACCTCGCATGGCAAGCGTTCTTCGCGAGGGAAGAGCCGCAGCCGCAGCCCGCGCCCAAGAAGGAGTTCCAGATCATCGAGGTGACGCCGGAGGAAGCCAAGGCGATGGGCGTGGACCTCGAATTCCCCCGCGACCCGCCGGAGCCATCGCCCGAAGCAGGCGCGACGCCGAAGACCCCACAGTAGGCTAAGGTCCGACACCGATGGAACGTGCCCAGTTCGTCAAGGTCGCCACTACCGCCCTCCAGCGTATCGAGGACGGCCTCGTGAATCTCGAGCACGACACGCTCGACGTCGAGTTGGCCGGCGACGTCCTCACGCTTGAGTTCGAGGACGGGGTCCAGTTCGTGATCAACGCCCACAGCGCGGCCGCCCAGGTTTGGATGGCCGCCAACCGCAACGCCTGGCACTTCGACTACGACGACGCCACGGGAACTTGGGTCGCCTCGAAGACGGGCGATGAGTTGATGGCCACCGTCGGCAAACACGTCGGTGAGAAGCTCGGGATGCCCGTGTCTCTGTGAAGCCCTCGCTCATCGCAGCCGCGTTGGTAGTTTGTAGTGGCTGCGCCCAGATCGACAGCCGCAGCACCATCGTGGTCACGCCGCGGCCCGAGCTCGAGCCGAAGTGGCTGGGCGAAGCGAAGACGGTCGTGGGGCGTGCGCTGAGCATGTCGTGGTCGCAATCGCTCAGCACGGTCGAGCTTCAGATCGAAGAAGCTCGCACCTGCCGCGCGGTGCTGCACGCCCCGGTTGACCGCGTCGAGTCGATCGACCGCACCGTCAAGCACGGCGCGCTCTACGTGGAGTATGGCGTTGGTGCGACGATCCTCGCGGTCGGTCTAGCGGCGCTGATCAAGCCCGAAGCGTTCGCTCCGCAGGCGGTGACCGCCAACGGCACGCCGGGTCGCGACACCACGACCGGCTATCGGTTGGGCGGCATCTTCACGGCGTTGGGGGCCGGGCTCATCGGTATCGGTGCCTACGACACCGCGCGGAGCCGGGACACCGTCACCACAACCCGGGCGTACCGCATGACCACGGGGGACATGACGCCGTGCATCTCCCCGAACGGACCCCGTGCGGGGCTCAAGGTCGAGCTGGTCATCGGGCCGTGGACCGCCAAGGGCACGACCGACATCGACGGAAAGGTCCACTTCGGCCTCCCGGGGGAGTCTGAGCTGGGCATTGTGCTTCCCCCTCCTCGCGAGCCCGCACCCGAGCCCGACGTGACCGAGGACGCGGCCTCCGAACCTGGAGACCCACCGCCCAGCGACGACGCTCCGGTGGCGCTCGGGGGGGAGACGACCCCCACAGCCCCCCTCGAGATCGAGACCACCGCGACGGTGCGCGTGGAGGGTCGCGCAGGCAGCTTCGTCGTCATCGCGCCGCTGTCGAGCCCTGCGGCCCGCGGACGAAGCGGCACCGCCGAACTCCGCCCGTCGGGTCCGCCGCGACCAACCGCTACGCAGTGAACACCGCGACCGCATTCGTCGCCTTGGGCGCCAATCTCGGCGACCGGCTCGCGACCCTACGCAGCGCGGTGACCGAACTGGACGCCCACGATGCCGTCACGGTGCGCGCCCGCTCGAAGGTCTACGAAACCAGACCCGTCGGCCCATCGAGCGAGGCGTTCCTCAACGCGGCGATCCAGGTGGACACGACGCTGGACCCTCGGGGACTGCTCGCGGTGCTGCACACCATCGAGATCGCCCACGGCCGCCGACGCCGAGTTCGGTGGGACGCACGCACCCTGGACCTCGACCTGGTGCTGTTCTTCGAGGCTGGCCAAGACACGCCGAGCGCCAGTCACGACCCCGCATGCAGGCTTCCGCACCCCGCGATGCTCGGCCGAGACTTCGTCCTGGCGCCACTGGCCGAGCTGGCGCCGGGCATCACCCTCAAGGGGCAAACCCTTGCCTCCCACCTGCAAGGCCTCTGCGCCGAGGACCGGACGATTCTGCGAGATTTCGACGGGTTGTCCGTCCGCGGGAGTTGACCCCCTGCGCGAGCCCGGCTAGCCTCCGCGTCCCTGCAGGCGGGTAGCTCAGGGGTTAGAGCACCGTGTTTACATCGCGGTGGTCGCTGGTTCAAATCCAGTTCCGCCTACTTGAGGCCGACGGAGCTCGCTCCGCCGGCCTCTTGCTTTTTCGGGACCCCGCAATGCTTCGGCGGGCTCCGCGTCGCTCATTTCTTGCGCCCGACGCCAAACCTTGAACAACAAGTATTGTCTCACAATATCAACAAACTAAAAGAACCCGAAAGATCAGCGTGCCGATAACTGAACAAGGTTTGTTGCACCTTGAACGAAGCCCCGCATACCTGCGTTTGGCTGGACGAAATCCCCCAGCCCGAACGGACTCATCATGCTGAACTCAAAAATGATCTACGCCTGGGGCCTCACCGCCGGGCTCACGCTTCTGGGCTGCGGCGACGACTCCGAGGCCGCCGACGACACGGGCCCGGGCACGACCGGCTCCGTCACGGCGGGCGTCGAGAGCACCGGAGAGGCTGAAACCGCCACAGAAAGCACGGCGGGCGAAGAGACCGCCGCCGACGACACCGGTACCGACGCACAGACGGCGATGATTCGGGTGCTGCACCTGGGCGTCAACGCTCCCGGCGTCGACGTCTTTGCGAATGGCGAGGGCCCCGTCGTCAACGACCTCCTGTTCCGCGAAGGCACGGACTACCTCGAGGTCCCCGCCGGCGACTACACGTTCGAGATCTCGGTCGCTGGAACCGGCGCCGACGCAGCCGTCCTGGCGCCGGCACTCACCCTTGAGGCCGATACGAAGTACACCGCCATTGCCATCGGTGACCTCAACGAGGCGGGGCCCATCGCTCTGCAGGCGCTTCCCTTGGTCGATGACGACGCCGGCATCGATGAGGCCAACGTTCGCATCACGGTCATTCACGCCGCACCCGCGGTCGGGGATGTCGATATCTGGGAGATCAGTGATGCCGAGAATCCTGCCGAGCTTCTCTCGGATGTCCCCTTCAGTGGTTCCGCGACGCTTCCGGACATCCCCGCAGGTGCCCTCGAGATCGGGATCGATGTCGACAACGACGCGGTCCCCGACGTGACCTTCAGTGTCCCCGATGCTGGATTGGGCGGTCTTCAGGTCAACGTGTACGCGAACAACGACGCGGACGGGAACGTTGCACTCATCGCGCAGCTCCCCGACGGCTCCGTGCTCCCCATCAGCGCCAACTGAACAACGACTCGACCGAGATCGCTTTCCGGTCGAGCCTGCCGGGCTGCCCACTTCGATGGGCAGCCCGCTCAACCACGCAGGGGCGCGATGCGCAGCGTCAGGACTTCAGCGGCAGCTTCATCATCACGTAGTGAAAGCTGCGGTACTTTTCCTCGAGATCATCGCGATACTTCGTGGGCAGCTGCGCGGACAACCGTTTCGCGTGGGGCTCAATTGTGATGAACCACAGCGCCGCGTCCTTGCCCTCACGCTCGGCGATCAAGTCGGCGAGCCGGCTTCGGTCGGGGTTCTTCATCACCCAAACATCTGCCTTGGTGAAGAACGTTTCGCCCCGGTAGTAAAACCACCAGCTGATGAGGCGGTCGTTGGGGCCACGTTCGTCAAAGTAGGTCCGCAACGCGGTCCGTTGCGACCAGTTCTCCGAGGACGCAGGGATATAGTCCGCGATCAGCCATCCGGTCGTGAGTAGGCCTGAAAGCAGCCACGCTCCGACGGTAAACTGGCGAGCCCTGCGGGTCCGGGCGAGCGTCCACAGCAGCAGCCCGACCGCGAACGGCAGCGTGGTGATCGCCAACCGATCGACCTCGGGCGCGCCCTTGGTCCACATCCCCGTGTACAGGTACGTGGTCAGGTGGGCCAGCCACGTGGGGGTGAGCATCGCGTCGCGTACGACCGCAACGCCGATGACGATCCCAGCGAGCGCGCACACGGTAACCCCGGCGGACGGCTTGGCGCGGTCGAGCAGGTCGTCGAGCCACAGACCGAGCATCAGCGCCAGCGGCGGCAGCACCGGGATGAGGTAGTGGTAGTACTTCGTCGTGCTGTAGCTGATGGTCAGCAGCGCCACGATGAACCACAGGAACGCGAAGCGATGCAACGCGGCACCGCCGTGGTCTTGGCTCTCGCAGGGATTTCGCTTGAAGGCCTCGAGCGCCCGCCAGACGCCCGCGGGGACGAGCATCGACCACGGGAGCGCCGCGAGCCCCAACGTCTCCAGGTAAAATGCAAACCCACCGACCGCCTGTTTCTGCTCGCCGGTGGAGAAGCGCTGAAGGTTGTTCTGGATGATCAGTTCGCTGATCCAGCGGTCGCCCCGATACAGGACCATCGCGTGGTGCCACGGGAATCCGGGCAGCACGAACATCATCGTGCCGATGATCAGCCCGCAGCGACGCAGCAGGCCCCATCGCCAGGACACAGCGATGTGCGCGAGCACGATGGCGCCCACGATGCCAGGGCCTATCAGGCCTTTGCCGATGAGCGAGAGGCCGGCGGCGAGGTAGAGGATCCCCATCCACGCCTGCGAGCGATGTTTCCAACGCACGCTGCGGAGCAACACCACCAGCGCCAGTCCCCAGTACAGGAACATGTGCTTTTGAATGTCTTTGAGGCCCTTGGCAAAGCCTGCGTCGCCGCCGAAGTATTTCCACGCCAGTGGGTCGAAGGCGTGCTGGTGCACGACCGCGAGCGGGACGATGGCGGCGACCGAGAACGCGACGATGAACGCGACGTAGGCCCGGTCCCAAGGCACGGACCGCAGGCCGGTGCCGCGACGCTTCAAGTCGCGGTCGGGTTGCAGCCACGCCATCGCCCACGCGCCAGCCGCAACGACGACCGGGCCCACGTAGTAGATGTCCGTGAGCGCCTGACGCGACGCCATCGCCCACTGCGGCATGGTCGCGAGGACCAGCCCCACGAGGATACCCGCGCGCGGTCCCTTGAGGCGCCACGCGACCAGGGCGAGGAACAACGTCGCACCCAAACCCACGAGCATGCTGGGGAGGCGGATGGCGAACTCGGGCCAGAAGGGCTGCACCATCTCCGTCGGATCGCGGCCCACGCCCACGCCCATCAGCTTCATCGAGAGCGCCATGCACCAAAACGGCAGGGCCGGCTTGGAGGCGAAGCTCTTCTCGGCGGTCCCGTCCGGCCCACCGTTGCCGCCTTGCCACCACAGATCGACCGGGTCGGAGCGCAGCAAGATGTTGCGCGCGACCTCGCCATAGTGTGTCTCCCACGGATCCCAAGGACCCGAGCCCGACATCTCAAGGCAGTAGATGACGACCACGACGAGACTCGCGAGCAGCGCCCATGCCCGAGGGTCTTTCCGCCATCTGTCGAGCGACGAAGCCAAGCGGCGGGCACGCTACCGCAAAACCCGGTGGCCTTGCACCTGTTGCCTCGATGCCCCCCGAAGGCGCAAGGCTCGGTTCGCAGCGTGGCCGAGTGCCGTGGCAACGATGGGCCGCGCTCCCTCGATGTGCCCCGGCGCCTGCGTGCTGCGCTATCCTCGATGGTCCGCATGGGGCTCAGCCACGACAGCGACCGCTCATCCGCCAAAACGGGGTCTGCAGCGCGTGGTCGCCGGTGGCTGCTGCTGCTCGCCATGATGGGCCTTGGCTGCGCCGACGAGTCCGACTTCGAAGATCGGATCGACGAGCTACGCCGACAGATCGGCTCCGACGCACAGGTCTGCCCGGCGGTCGACGAGGACTTCCCCTGCGGGCCAGAGGGTCCCGCGGGGTACCGCTGCATTGCGGCCGCGCTGCAAGCCTGCAACCCGGCCGAGGTGCATGCGTTTGATGCCGACGGCGAAGACTTCTGGTTCGTCGTGCCGTCGGGGGAGAGCTGCGAGCTGGTGGCGCTGAGACTGCAGCCGGCGCTCGTCACCGAGCGGCTTCGATTCACCGAACAGACGTGCGCGGAGATCGAGGCCGTACCGTCCGAGTCCGTGGGCTGCACCACGTTCTCCTTGCGTCAGTGCGACTGACAATCCACCGCGGGCCGGGCCACCCGAAAAAGGGGGCGGAGAAATCAGGCGGTGAGAACGCCGCCGAAAAACCGGGTAGCCTTGCGCCGATGCTCCCGCAGCTTGAGGACGTGCAGGCCGCCGCGGAACGACTGCGAGGGCAGGTTCGACGCACGCCGGTGGTCCGGGACGACACGCTGGCGGCGCGAGGCGTGTCGCTCTGGCTCAAAGCCGAAAACCTCCAGCACATCGGCGCATTCAAGGCCCGTGGGGCGCTTCACGCAGTGGGGCGGCTCCCACCCAGGGTTCGCGAGCGTGGCTTGGTGACCTACAGCTCGGGCAATCACGCCCAGGCGGTCGCGCTGGCGGCCCAGCGCTTCGGCATCCCCGCGACCATCGCGATGCCCACCGACGCTCCGAAGGTCAAGGTCCGCGCCGTCCGTGCGCTGGGGGCGAGCATCGTCTTGGCCGGCACGACCTCAAGCGAACGCAAGGAGCGGGCCCTGTCCATCGCGCAGGAGAGCGGCGCGAGTCTCATCGAGCCCTTCGACGATCCGCACATCGTGGCGGGGGCCGGCACCGCCACGCTGGAGTTCGCCCAAGAGGTTCGCGCTCGCACCGACGGCGCCGGGCTGGACGCACTGGTCGTCCCGGTCGGCGGCGGGGGTCTGCTGGCCGGGGCATGCATCGTCTGTGCAGCAGCGGGCATCCGCGTCTACACCGCTGAGCCGCAGGGCTGCGATGCGATGGCGCAGAGCTTGGCGGCTGGAACCCGCGTCACCGTGCAGCCAGCCCCCACGCTTGCAGATGGGCTCAAGCCCGTGCGGGTCGGCGCGCTCAACTTCGACATCGCCAGGGACATCGTCCACCGGAGCTATCTCGTCAACGATTCGGAGATGGGGCGCGCCCTCGTGCACGTCCTGACTCGCCACAAGATGCTGCTCGAGCCTTCGGGCGCCGCCGCGCTGGCCGTCGCGCTGCGGGAGACCCTTCCCGGCTCGCCCAAGCATGTGGGCGTGCTGCTCTCCGGTGGCAACGTTGACCCCGCCATCGTCGCCCGCCTTCTCACCGAACACGCTGACGCATGAATCGCCCGCTCCTGCTCCTCGCCGCCCTGTGCGGATCCTGCACCAAGCAGCCCGCCCAGGACGAAACCCAGACCGCTGGCCGAAGCGCGGGAGACTCGGCCGCCCCCACGGAAGCGCCGGGAGGCGAGGCGCCGAGTACCGAGCCCGATCAAACCGGCGATCCCCATTTGATCGTGTTCGCGGACCGAACCTCGCAGGCGTATCTGCTGCTGCTTCCACCCGGAGAACACCAGACGCCCACCCGGGAAGAACTGCAAACGTTGGTGAAGGCCAAGCTCGCGACTGCCGGCGACGAGCCCGAGCTCGCGTTGCTGCTGGGCCTCATCGCGACGGAGCCTACGATCGACGCCGCCTCGGGACCGGCCGATGGCTCCCCGAGAGCGACCCGCGACCTGCTGGGCATGAACATCGATGTGCTCCCCGTCGGCGGATCGAAAGGCGCCGTGGGCTCCTCGTCACTTCAAGACCCCATCCTGACTCGCGCCCTGACTCCAGAGCAGCGAGCGAGCCTGGCTGGCCGAACCCAGGCCGTGCTGCTGAGGGCCGAGTACCGCAACCAGTACGCGGTCCGTGGACTTCGGCTCCTGCAGACGCTCACCCGCGTCGTCGCGATCGAGTATGGCGCGTTGATCTACGACCCTGACACCGGCGAGACCGTGGGCGTCGACACCTTCACCAAGCGGCGACTCAAGTCTTCGCTGAGCAACATCGCCGAGCAGATCGCCGTGGTGCCGTTCGTCGACAAGCTGAACCCCGAGGGCGTGCGGCTGAGCACCCGCGGCATGCGGCGCTTCGGCAGCCCGGACCTCGAGCTCGACGGCTTGCCCCGCGACCCGAAGGTGCTGCAGCTCGCCACCGATCTGCTCAACGGCCTTGCGGTGCTGATGGTGCAGCTCGGAGAGTTCGACTCCACCGGCTATGCCGTGGAGTTGGGGCAGATCGTGGAGGTCAGCGTCGACGACGTGATCCGGGCGTACGCGGACGGAAGCCACGTGCCCGACTGCGGCGAGGGGTGCGTCGGCGAGGCCGAGGTCCACCTGGTGGAGCGGCCTGCCGAGCCACATGATCCCGAGGACCACGTCGTGGTCCGGGTGATCGCACCCAGAGAGATTTCGGACTCCGTCGACTACAAACACAGCGAGTGGGTCCAGGGAATCCTTCGGGACATGTTCGGCAACGCCGGGTAGCCGAACGCGACCGCCGACCCCAGCCGCGGCTTACTCGCCTGACTCATCCTGCTTCGCCGCGGGTGCAAGCGTCGTCTCCAGCGCGTCGAGCTTGCGCAGCAGCATCCGCTCGTAGGCGGGTGCGCTCTTCATCTCGGCCCGCGCGCGCTCGATGTAGCGGCGGGCGGTTGTGGGCTGATGGCGGGCCGCCTCGAAGAGTGCGAGTCCCCACGACGCTCGGGCCCGATCCACCGCGTCGAGTTCCGAACGCTCGAGCGCTTCGAGCAGGGTTTGCTGTGCTCCGTCGTCGGCCCCCTCTCGGATCGACGCGATGCTCAGCCCGATCTCGGCGCTCGCGATCGACCTCTGGTCAGACGACAGCGTGTGGACGCGCTCGAACTCACGGCGTGCGCCGACCGTGTCGCCGCGCTCCTCCGCCACGCGCGCTCGGGCCAGGCCTCGCCAGGAAGAAAACTCCCTTCGCTGCCGGGTGGCGGCTCGCTCGGCATGGTCGAGGGCCTCCTGCGTCTCCTCGAGCCTCCCCAGGTGCATCGCCGCTTCGGCGAGATACTCGGCGCTGATAACTGTGGGGGAGACCGGGGCGGGCTGGGGTCCACTGGCGAGGTCGTCCAGCGCGCGCTGGGCCATGACGACGGCCTCCTCCAACCGGTTGGCTTCCACCAGGGTCCGGGCGGCGTCGCCGAGGCGGCCCACCGCGTTGTGGTGCGACTTGCCGTACAGCCGCACGAATCGATCGTAGGCCTCCAGGTGGTCCGCCAGGGCGCCGTCGTAGTCACCTTGCGCCGTCCGCAAACGCGCTCGATAGCTGTAGGTCCTCGCGATCAACGGGTGCGCCTCCCCGATCGAGGGGTGATCGAGCAGCGCCTCGAACATCGCCGTCGCAGCGTCGTAGTCCTCCACGACTGTCAGCGCGAAGGCCATGCGCGCGCGGGCATTGAGACCCGGAAGCTCGTCGTAGGTCCCCGCGGCTTCGACCGCCGCGATCCACCGCAGTCCCTCGGCCACGGCCTCCTTGCCCATGCCGCCGGCGAGGTAGATCTCCATCCTCGACATGTGATCCCAACGGCGGGCAGCGATGTCTTCGGGCAGGCCGGTCGCCAAGGACTCGGCGAACCCGTTGAGGAGGAGGGCCGTCTTGGTGTCCTGGTCAACCGAGCTGCGCAGGCGCGCAAGGGCGAAGAGCGCCCCGACCGTCTCCTCGCGAGCGTTGGACTGCAGGCCAAGCTGGACAGCCTCCTCCACCATCGCAACCCCTTCGTCGTGCTCTCCATCGAACGCGAGCCCCGCCCCCAACAACTGCCGGATCCGGACACGCACCGGCGGATGGTCGAGGGCGTCCGCGTCCTTGAGCAGCGCGGTCAGCTCTCTGCGGGCCCCCTCGGGATCGAGGAGGTAGGTCGCCGCGGTCTCCTCAAGCCGGATCTCCAGCGCACGGACCCTCGCACGGGTCTCGGGATCCTCGGGCGGGGGGAACTCAGCGCGGAGGCTCTCGAGGTCGCGGCAGCGCTCGATCGTAGGAAGAGCCTCGAGGATGTCCGCGGTCGAAAGCACCGACGTGTCCCCAGCTCCGCTCAGGGCGGTGACCGCCACCGAGAAGCGATCCAGGCGCTGGTCGAGGCAGTGATATCGCAACTCCAGGACGGTCTTCGACTCCGTGTGCAGCACGTTCGCGGCCCGACACGCTTGCACCCGCGCCTCGGACCACTGTGACGCAAACCCATCGATGCGCTCAAGCGCGAGCGCAGCCAGTGAGGCGGGGATCGCATCCGAGTCCAGGTTGCGCTTCATCGCATCGCGGACCTGCGGCGTCCAGACCTGCGAGAGCGCAGACGCCGTGTCCGCGCAGGGATCTTCGCGGTCCACCGCGACCCACGCTGCGGTGCCGACCACCAAAACAACGGCGCCGAACGTGAACAGGCTGCGACGCCGCGGCGGAATGGCCGGATCGATTGCGTGCAGGTACGCCTCCATCGAGGGGTGGCGGTCGACGGGGTCGCGCTCCATGCCACGACGAATGGCCGCCTTGATGCGGGCAGGCGCGGGATGGGCGGGCGCCGGCTGCTGCACATGGTTGGTCTGAACGTTGAGCGCGATCTCCATCGCGGTGTCGCCCCCGAACGGATGCTGGCCGAACAGCGCCTCGTGCAACGCGACGGAGAACGAAAACTGGTCGCTGCGCGCGTCGACCGGGCCGCCGAGATGCTGCTCGGGCGCCATGTATCTGGGCGTGCCAGCCCGGCTCGTCGTGTCGTCGTCGCTGACCTTCGCGAGCCCGAAGTCGAGGACCTTCACGCCTCCACTCTCGGTGACGACCACGTTGGCGGGCTTGAAGTCGCGGTGGACCAGACCCGCCTCGTGGGCTGCGGCGAGCCCCGCCCCCGCGGCCCTGTAGAGTTGCACGGTCTCGACCCACGCCGCTTCGGGGCTCGCCTCGCGCCTCTGCGCCAGCGTCTGCCCCCGCAGGTACTCCATCGCGATGAACAGCGCGTCACCGTGGGTCCCAACGTCAAACACGGTGACGACGTTGGGGTGGGAGAGCTTCGCGAGGGCCTTCGCCTCCCCCAGGAGCGAGGACGTGCCGCCGTAGTCGTCGCCATCGCCCTGGACCAGCTTGAGGGCCACGCGACGGTCGAGTTGCGCATCCCAGGCCGAGAACACCACCCCCATGGCGCCCGCGCCGACACGCTCGATGATCGTGTAGCGGTCCACCGTCACGCCGGGACCGAGCTCAGAGGCCCGCCGGACAGTCTCTCCGTCCGGCAACATCGTCGCGTCTGGGTCAGCCCCCGAGAGGGCGGTGTCGTCTCGTGTCCCGTTCAAAGCTACGGGGAGTGTACCGACCGAGGGTCCGCTGGGTCTGAGTCGCTCGCGCCCTGGCGTGCAGCACGACCCTGGGAGGTGGGGGACCGGGGATCCTGACGGACGGGCTCGGCGGAGGACTGATAGCCTGCGCTTCGTGAGCACGCCTGCACCCCTCGTGTGGATCGATCTAGAGATGTCTGGCCTGGACCCGGACGCCTGCCGGATCCTGGAGATCGCGACCTTGGTCACCGATGCCGAGCTCGAGCTTGTGGCCGAGGGCCCGGAGATCATCGTGCATCAGCCCGACGAAGTGCTCGACGCGATGGATGAGTGGTGCACCAACCATCACGGTGAGTCGGGGCTCACCGCGGCCGTGAAGGCATCGACGACCTCGATCGCCGACGCCGAGGCACAGACGCTCGCGTTCTTGGAGCCCCTGTGCAAAGCCGGGGCCTCACCGCTGTGCGGCAACTCGATCTGGCAGGACCGCCGCTTTATCTGCCGGTACATGCCCAAGCTCGACGCGTTTCTTCACTACCGGATGATCGACGTCAGCACGGTCAAGGAGCTGAGCCGTCGCTGGTACCCCGGCGCGAAAGCTCCGCCCAAAGGACAGAGCCATCGCGCCTTGGATGACATCCGAGAGTCGATCGCAGAGCTCAGGTTCTACCGCGAGACGATCTTCAAGTAGGCGCGGACCGGCTCCCCCGCCGAGCATCTGCACTCAGTCCTCGTCGATCGTCTTGCTCGCCGCTCCGGTCGCGCCCGCCCGCGCCTCCGCTCCCGCCGCGGCCGGAAACAGCGCCTCGTGCCCAAACCTGCCTCGCACCGCTGAAAGCACCGCCTGAAGCTGCGCGCCCTTGTCCTGCGCTGGTTCGGCGAGCGATGCCAGCAAGTCGAGCTGCCGGGGCTCGACCTCGCCTTCGCCCCTGAGCTGCCCGACCCCCACGCCGGTGAGGCGAAAGCGTCTTCGATCGGTGTCGACGGCGTCGAGCAGACGACAGGCCTCGGTGTAGATCACCTTGGCCTGATTGGTGGGCACCCCGAGCGTGCACTGCCGGGACTCGGTCTTGAAGTCGGCGTCGCGAATCTTGAGCTGTACCTTGCTGCCGACCAACTTCTTGCGCACCAGCCTGTCGGCGACGCGGGTGGCCTGGGAGAGCAGCTTGGCGCGAAGGGCATCCCGTCCCATCACGTCTTGGTGGTAGGTGTCCTCGTGGCTGATGCTCTTGCGCTCTCGACCGGTCTCGACCCGCCTGGGGTCTCGCGCGTACGCCAACGCGTGCAGGTGTGCACCGTGCTCACCGAACTGCCGCACGAATGTGTCCAGCTCGAACCGACGCAGATCGCCAACAAGCTTCACGCCCATCTCATGCAGCCGCTGCTGGGTCTTCGGCCCGACGCCCCAAAGCTTGCTGATCGGCAGGGGCGCGAGAAAGTCCAGCTCCGTGCCCACGGGGACCTCGGTGAGACCGTTGGGCTTGTTCATCGCTGAGGCGATCTTCGAGATGAACTTCACCGCCGCGATGCCCACCGTACACGTCAGGCCACCGGTCACCTCAAACACCTCCCGGCGCAACGCCTCCGCCGCGACCCGCGGTGTGCCGAGCAAACGCTCCGAGCCGGTCATGTCGAGGAACGCCTCGTCGATGCTCAGCCCCTCGACGATCGGCGAGTAGTGATCGAACACCTCGAACACCTGCGCCGAGGCTTCGGAGTAGGCCTCGAACCGCGGAGGCATGACGATGGCTTGGGGACAGCGGCGGGTCGCGACCGCCATCGGCTGCGCCGAGTGACAGCCGAACTTGCGGGCCTCGTAGCTCGCCGCACACACGACCCCGCGGTTGCCCCCGCCGCCCACGAGCACGGGTTTGCCCCGCAGCGAGGGATCGTCGCGAACCTCGACCGACGCATAGAAAGCGTCCATGTCGACATGGAAAATCACAGCCGCCGATGGTTGTATCAAGCGCAGCCGGGGTACGCTCTGGCAACCGATGACCGACGCTTCGCCCAAGCCGCGCCGTCGTCTCGCCCTCGACGCGCTCCGAGGCCTGGCCGTGTTCCTCATGATCGAGCAACACGTGGGGATCTGGGTCTGGGCAGGGCCGGAGCCCGGCCGGGGCTTGACGGACTACCCGCAGCTGATCGGGTTCAACGCGCTGGGCGGCATGGCCGCACCGCTGTTCGTCACCCTGGCTGGATGCGGCAGCGCCATGTACGTGGCAGCCAACCGACCGGGGACCGACAAGACCCTGGTGCGGCGCGGCCTGGTGCTCATGCTGTTTGGCCTCGGGCTGAACCTTGTCATGCAGGGGTTGGGCGCGGTCATCGATGCCAACGATCCGGGATGGTTCTCCTGGGGAAGCTGGTTCGTCCTCCACATGATGGGATTCGCGATGGCCCTCGCGCCCCTCTGGCGGCGCCTCTCCAATCGAGCCCTCTTGGGCGTGTGCGCTGCGGTGCTTGTCGCCACGGTGATCGTGCGGGTTTGGCTCGACACGCCGGTCGCGATCAGCAACCCGTTCATGCGCGACACCTCTCGCCCCGGAGGCGTTCTCCGACTCGCGCTCGCCGAGAGTCAGTTCCCCATTCTTCCGTGGCTCACCTTCTACTTGGCAGGCTTCATCTCGGGCCGATGGTTGTTGAACGACCAGACCGGGCGGGTCGCAGCGCTCGGCCTGTCCTTCATCGCGCTCGGTGGAGGCGGTCATGCGCTCCTGAGCGCCGGAGTGTTGCCCAAGTCCAATGTCTATTTGAACCGAGCGTTCGAGCTGCACCTGGGCTTCTTCCCCGCCAGCATCGCCATCGCCGGGCTGCTGCTGGGCGGGGCGCTGCTGCTGATCGCAGGGGTCAGCGCCTACGAGAACCGACGCTCGATGAGCCACCGCAACCCGATGGTGACCTTGGGCCGGATCTCGTTGACCCTGCTGCTCTTTCACGTGCCGGTGTTCCGCCGCCTCAGCCGCATCCCGGGCATCGATGTCTGGCACGGCCTGAGCGCAAACGCCTCGCTGCTCCTCGTGTTCGCGTTCTTCTTCCTCGCACTCGTGGGCGCGTGGTTCTGGCAGCGGGTCAACTACCGCTTCGGCGCGGAGTGGCTGTTCCGCAAGCTCTCGGGCGGATGATGCTCCGGGTGAGCGTCATCTTGGCGGCCCTCGACGAGGCGGCCAACATTGGCCCCGTCATTGAAGGCTGCCTTCCGCATGCCGACGAGGTGCTCGTGATCGACGATGGGTCATCGGATGACACCGCCGCGGTCGCGAGCGCGGCCGGGGCTCGCGTGGTTCAGCTCTCCCAGAATCGTGGCAAAGGCGTGGCTGTGCGCCGCGGCGCGCACGAAGCCCGCGGCGAGGTCTTGGTGTTCCTCGACGCCGACGGCCAGGACGACCCGGCCCAGATCCCCACCGTGCTCGCCGCACTGCGGGCCGACGTCGACATGGTCGTGGGCTCGCGATTTCTAGGGTACTTCGAAGCGGACGCCATTCGTCCCCTGCACGCGTGGGGCAACCGCGTGCTCACCGGGGTCGTCAACGCGCTGTTTGGTGTCGCGCTCACCGACACCCAAGCGGGGTTCCGGGCGCTGCGACGCGACCGCTTCTTGGGCTGCACGCTCCATGCCCACGGCTACGACGTGGAGGTCGACCTCCTGCTCGAGCTGCTCCGCACCGGAGGTCGTGTCGTCGAGGTTCCTGTCACTCGTCGAGCGCGAGCCAGCGGGCACAGTCACTTGCGGACCCTTCGCGATGGCACCCGCATCGCCCTTCGCATCGGGAGACAGCGACTCAAGCGTCGGCCAGCTGATCGGGGTCGAAGTTCCCCGTCTCGGTGATGATCTTGGTGACCAGTGCTGCTGGCGTCACGTCGAACGCCGGGTTGCGCACGCCCACACCCTGCGGGGTGAGCTGGGTGCCGCCGTGGAACATCACCTCCGCGGGGTTGCGCTCTTCGATCGGGATCTCTGCGCCGCTCGCCAAGCTGAGGTCGATCGTGGTCCAAGGCGCCGCCACGTAGAACGGGATCCCGTGGTGCCTGCACAGCACCGCCACCGAGTACGTCCCGATCTTGTTGGCGACGTCGCCGTTGCGAGCGATGCGATCGGCTCCGACCACCGCCGCCTTGATCACCCCCGAAGCCATCAGTGCGCCGGCCATGTTGTCCGCGATGACCTCCACCGGAACACCGTCGTGCTGAAGCTCCCACGCGGTGAGGCGGGCGCCTTGCAGGACGGGCCGAGTCTCGTCTGCGAGCACCGTGAAGCGCTTTCCGAGCTCGCGGCCGCGGCGCAGCACGCCGAGCGCGGTGCCATACCCGGCCGTCGCGAGCGCTCCGGCGTTGCAGTGGGTCAGTACCGCGCCCTCGTCGGGCAACAGCGGCGCCCCGTGTCCGGCCATCGCCAGGCAAGAGGCAAGATCTCCCTCGGCGTGGGCCTTGGCGGTCCTCAAGATCAGGGCCCGAAGCATGGATGCGTCGGCATCCGAGGGCGCGGCCGCCATCGCCTCGCGGATCTCTCGGAGCGCCACGAACAGGTTCACCGCTGTGGGGCGGGTGTTCGAGAGCCGCACACACGCTGCCTCCACCTGCGCCCGAAACCGCAGCGGATCGGCATCAAAGCCTTGAACACACACCGCCAGCCCCAACGCCGCCACACACGCGATCGCCGGGGCACCCCGCACCACGAGGTCCTCGATGGCGACCGCCACCGCCTCTACATCACGCGGCTGCGTCCAAACCTCTTCTGCAGGCAGCCTTCGTTGATCCAGCACACGGAGGGTGGGTCCCGCGTCTTCGAGAATGAACGGGCGGACGTAGGAGTGCGCGTCAAACACATCCCGTTCCTACCATGTGAGGACTCCGCGGCGACCACATGAGCGCGTTGTCCCGCGCGCTGATACCCTCCGCACCTTCCGCGCCCGGTATGTCAAAACGTCTCAAAATCCTCTCCGACTTCGATGGTGTCTGGACCAATCAAGGTCCCGAAGCTGCACTCCTGATCGACTGGATGGTCGAAAAACTCGCCGAGTTTGCCGGGGTGCCCGCAGCGCAGGCGCAGGACGAACTCGGAGTTCTCCGCGCGGCCATGAAGGAAGCGCCCGAAAAAAACGGGTGGGCGCCGGATGGACGAATCTCCGCCTACTTGGACGAAGATCCCCTGATCGAAGCCAGCGCGCTCACCCGCGTGCTCGACCAGGGAGAAAGCGACACCGCAAAACGCTACGCGAAGGCGGTCACGGACAACGGCCACGAGACCCTCGCTGCGTTTAGCGAGTGGAGCTTCAAAACCGCAACGGGAAGCTTCATCGAGACGCACCCGCCGTGCATCGTCCCGGAAGCAGCCGCCATGCTCAAAGCGATCGAGGATGCCGGCGCCGAGGTGGTGATCATCTCGAACTCCGGGGCCGACAAGATCGCCGCATGGTTCCAGACCGCAGGCATCGACGCCGGGGAAGGTGAAGGCCACGCGCTTCGTATCCGGGGCTCCGCCAAGAAGTGGTTCCTTGGAGACACCCAGGACGCAATGCAAGTCGCTGGCCGACGCATCGCCCTGGACCGACCGGAATATCGCTCCGCGATCCTCTCCGAGCGACCCGACGTGGTCATCGGTGATGTGTTCTCGCTGGACCTCGCGCTGCCCCACGCCCTTCGCGGCCGAAGCATCTTGCAGGCACCGGACACGGTCGTCCTTCGGCGACATGACCACACGCCAGCTTGGGTCACCGAGACCCGAGCCGGCGGAGCGATCGATCACATCCTCAACAGCGTGAGCGAGTTGCCGGCCCTCGTGGCCAGCCTTGTGAAGTAGCGCAGAGGCCTGCATATGCCGCATATGCCGCAGTGGATCCAAGACTTCGCTCCGATCCTGATCCTGCTCATCGTCATCGGCCTGACGGTGAGCAGGCTGCCGCGTATCGAGGTCGGACACTCGGCGGCATTTCGGTCCCGACGGATCCGCAACTGGCTTCCGGTCGGCATGCTCTACGCGTTCCTGTACATGGGGCGCTACAACCTGACGGTCGCCTCGGGTGCCTTCGGGGAGCTGATGACCAACGCCGACTTCGCCACCATCTTTGGCGTCGGCACCGCGGTCTACGGGGCCTCGTTCATTATCAACGGTCCACTCACCGATCGGATCGGCGGCAAGAAAGCCGTCCTCATCGGAGCGTCGGGCTCGCTGCTGGCCAACGCGGCGATGGGCTGGGTCACCCTGGGCGGTGCCACCGACGACCTCGTCCTCACGTTCTGCGTGCTCTACGGCATCAACATGTACTTCCAGAGCTTCGGCGCTGTGTCGATCGTCAAGATCAACGCGCCGTGGTTCCACGTCCGTGAGCGGGGTGTCTTCGGAGCCATCTTCGGCATCCTGATCTCGCTGGGCATCTACTTCGCGTTCGACGTCGGCGGCATGATCGCCGACACGTACAGCCTGGAGTGGGTCTTCTTCGCGCCGTCGATCTTGCTCGCCATCGTCAGCGTCGTCGTGCTCATCTCGGTCAAGAACACCCCGCAGGAGGCCGGCCTCGGCGACTTCGATACAGAGGATGCCTCCTCGGGCGACGACGGACCCCGGCTTCCCGCGGTCGTCGTCTTCAAGCTCATGCTCACCAACACGGTCGTGATGACCATCGCAGCGATCGAGTTCTGCAGCGGGTTTCTCCGCCAGGCGATCATGCAGTGGTACCGGGCCTACGCGAAGGGCATTGGCCAGACCGACAGCTTCGTGTACGAGAACTGGGGCATGCTGCTGTGTTGCGCCGGCATCATGGGCGGAGTCTTTGCGGGCACCATCTCCGACCACGTCTTCAACTCCAGGCGGGGCCCGGTCACCGTCGTCCTGTACGGCTTCATGCTCGCCGGTGCGGCCCTGATGGTGTTTCTCGTCGGCTCGCCGGCGCTGCCCTGGACGATCGTCTTCATGTCGATGTGCATCATCGGCGTGCACGGCATGCTCAGCGGCACGGCCAGCATGGACTTCGGCGGCCGCAAGAACGTCGGCGTCGCGGTGGGCATCATCGACGGTTTCGTCTACGCCGGCACCGCGGTGATGTCGTTCACCTACGGCGAGATTCTCCCCAGCGGCGCCGAGGCAGCCAACACCGACAACTGGACCGCATGGCCCCTGGCCATGGTCCCGGTCGCATTGATCGGCTTGCTGCTCGCCACCCGGGTGTGGAACGCGAAGCCCAAGGGCAAGGCGAAGGCCTAACCGCCATCGGCCCCAGAGCGGCCCCAGAGCGGCCTCAGAGCGTACGCAGGAAGCCGAGCAGCGCCGCGCGGTCCTCGGGCGAGAGCCGCGTTCCGGCGGTGTGCCCGGGGATCGGACCGGGTCCAAGGTGTCCGGCGGCGTACTCGGGCGCAAGCCGAGCAGGCAAGAGCAGCTCGGGAAGTGAGGCGACCGAGCCGTCGTGCAAGTAGGGAGCGCCGTCCGCAACACGAACCAACATCGGGACGCGATACGTCCCGGTCCCACGACCACGACCGGTGGCCAGCGCGGGGTCGGTCCCAATCTTGGCGGCTGGCATGACGCGCCCTCCGTACCCCTCACCCGAGTGGCAGGAGCCGCAGTGCTCGTCGAAGACGGCGGCACCGAGGCTGTGGGCGGCGTCCGGACGCTCGGGGGGCTCCAGCGAGTAGACGTACATCGCCAGCGCCCACGCCAGCGCCCGGGGCGGACGGACCATCGCGTGGTTGGACTCGGTCAGCTGGGTCTCTTGGCGGATCGCCAGCGCCAGTGGACTCTCATGACGGATCGTTCCGGCTTGGGTGAGCCACCGTTGCTTGCGAAGGCTCCAAAGGTCGGGGATGGCCACGGGGTCCTCGTCGTCGTCCTCAGTCACATCCGCCCGGCCAGGGCCCCACGTCGCCATCCGCTGGGCAAAACGAGGATCGACCCACGCACCCGTGTCCTGGAAGTACTCCAGCCGCAGCCGACCGTAGTCGAAGCTGCGCCGTGCCGAGCCCTCGACCACGCGCCCCTCCTGCACCGAGGTGTGGCAGATGGCGCACGTGATCCCGACGCGGACCTCGCGGTCGACATCGACGAACAGCACCAACCCCGGGACGCTGCCGTCGGCACTCCGCTCCACGCCCACAGCGTCGGCGATCGCGGGCCGGGTCAGACCCCACTCCATGTAGACCTCGGCACGCATCGGGTAGCCAAAGAACACCTTTCGGCCCAGCGCAACCCAGCCCTGCATCGTGGTTGGTTCGACCCCGTCCCAGAGCCGCTCATCGGGCACTGCGGGCACCTCGTCGTGCTCGAGCTTTGCGGCCAGCTCCGCGGTGATCGGCACCGACCACGGGTTCCATTGTGGAAGCCTGTCCCATCGACGCTCGCCGAGGCCGTAGGAGTTGAGGCGTTGGCGCGAGTAGAGGTTCTCCGGGTTGACCAGCGAGCGCTCAAGCGCGGCTCGGCGGTACGCGGTGTCCTGCAGGAAACGCTCACCCTCGCGCAGAATCCAGGCGTCAGACCACGGTTCGGGCTGCGCGGCGTCCCGGGTTGGACGCGCCGGGTCAGGGCGCGGCGCGTCGTCGACCCGTGGCCCGGCCCCGCCGCACCCGAGCACCAGGACAAACACCGCGAGCCTACGGACCGGGAGCACCGTGGCCATTGGGTGGCACGCGCGCGGCGTTGTCAAACACAGCCCGACTCGGGGTCGAAAGCGCGAGGGCCTCGACACAAGCTTGGGCGGGTGGTCTAGAAGGAACCCGGCGGGAAGCCGCAGGCGTCGGTGCTCTCGTCGAAGAACTCATTGCTTCCGCACGAGACGCTCACACCTCGGGAAAGCCCATCATCTCGAACGTCTTCTGACCGCGTCGCACCTTGGCGATGAACTTCTGCACGCCTTTGGGCAGTAACGTCTCACCGTTGGCTTCCCAGGCCCGGACCCGACCGCCCCCGCGGCCAAATGCGAACAGCGCCAGCTCCTCGTCGCCATCGAAGCGCTCGAGCATGATCGAGAGCAGCTTTGTGCCCGCTTGAATGCTGAACTCGGGGTCGTACGACCGGACCCGCCGTCCCAACTTCTTGGCCATGCCCCGCGCGGTCACCGGCATCAGCTGCATCAGTCCCTTGGCCCCGGACCGATTGCGTGCCTTCGGGTTGAACTTGCTCTCGCTCCAGATGACCCCATTGATGAGGTTGGGGTCGATGCCGAAGTCCTCGGAGGCCTGGACCACCAAGGGCTGCACCTTTCGAGCCCTGGCGAGCTGCTGCGCGCTGAGCTCGAGCGGCTCGAAGTCGGGCTCCGGCTCGGGCTCGGGCTCGGGCTCGGGCTCCGTGACAACGACCGGATCCGGCTCGGGCGGTGCCGCGCGTTCCGGCATGGGCTCGACCTCAACGACGGGTGCGTGTGGCGGAGGGGCCTGGGCCACGTGCGGAGCACAGGCGGCCAGCAGGGGCACGAGCAGGTTGAAGCGACGCACTACCACCGCCCGACGACGACCTGTCCGCCGATTGCGTTGATCGTTCGACCGAAGTTCCGGAAGATCGCGAGCTCGTACGTGAGCCCGATGCCGATGTAGAACTTCTGCGGCAAGGGGATGCGCGCCATGACCTTGCTGGGGATGCCCACGCCTGTGTCCCGCTGTAGCGTGCCGTCGGCGAACCGCAGCCGAGAGAACGCTGCACCGGCGCCAAGGGTCGTGTAGTACCACTGCCCGCCGAACGCGAAGATGCCTCCGACCCGGCCATAGTTGGCCTTGATCGAAGTCTCACCGCCCATCTCGTCATCGGGCCCCTGGATCTTCGCGCCGAGAAGTCCGCCGGCGATGGCGTAGAGGCCAAAGTTCTTGGAGAAGTTGAAGCCCGCGCCCCAGTCCATCGCGTAGGAAGCGTGCCCACTGTTCACGCCGTCGCCGCGCCAGTGCGAGTAGGTGGCGCCGTGCATCGAGAACGCGCCCAGAAGCGCGTGCTCCCGCTTCTCGCGTCGCTCTTTGCGACGCTTCTCCCCCGCGGTGAGTTCTTCGTCCTCTTCTTCGGCGTCATCCTCCCCCGCAGCGGGCTGAGCATCCGGCGGCGCATCGAGGGCAGCGATTTGCTGCTCGGGCGCGGCCGGGGGGGGTTGGACAACCCGCACCGACGCTGCCGAAGACTTGGGCACGGTGGCGACCGACCCGTCCTCGCGGACGAGGACAACCTCGGCGCCTTCGCTGCGCAGCAGTTCCCCGCGAAACACACCGGAGTTCGTCTGAACTTCGACATCACGACCCACCAACGCATCCCAAGCCGTATCGGACACAGCCGGAGCCGGGGCGGTTGTCGGGGCCGGAGCCGCCGCAGTGACCGGCGCAGGTCTCTGCACGGGGGCCGCTGCCACAGAGTCGACGGGCTGGGCCTCGGCCGGCTGCGCCATGGCGGCCGCGACGCCAAGACCCGCAAGGATCGTCGTCAGCATCGAAGGAGCATGCGGCGCAGAGCCTCGTTGCACAAGGCCTGTGGTGTGGACCACGTCACCGCGTTGCACCCGCTGCTGTACCCAGATCCCAACACTTACGTCCGCACGCTGGTCAGCATCTCGCCATAGAGCTCGCACAGCGCGGGTCGCTGATAGTGCGCGTTGAGACCGCTCGGGTTGGGCAGAACCCACAGCTGCGCCCCGGCGAGGGTCTCGAGTTGGCGCCCGATCTGAGCCCTGCGTCGAGAGAATGCCTGACGATACGCGGTGATCCCCACGACCGCCACGACGCGGGGGCGATGCCGCGCCACCACGTCCTCAAGGATGGCTCCCCCTGCGCGCAGCTCTTGTGCCGTCACCTCCGAGCCCTTCGCCGTTGGACGAGCGACAAGATTCGTGAGCCCGCCTCCCCACGTTGGAAGCTTGTGATCTTCGGACGGGTGCAGCAGTCGTGGCGTCATGCCGGCGTCGTAGAGCACCGGCCAGAAGCGGTTGCCGGGGCGCGCGTAGTGGTGTCCCACGGCCGCGCTGTAGAGGCTTGGGTTGATGCCGACGAACAACACATCGAGGTCGTCCGCAAACACGTCCGGCAACAGGCCATCGCGAGCGGCCTCCAGCGCGTCCTGCGACGGGGTCTCGAACCTCATGCGCCGTGACGATACACCTGCATCAAGCTCTGCTCGGCGGGGACCCCGAGTCGAATCGGGTATCCGTAGTGCCCCTGGGCTCGATGAACGTACAAGCGATTGCTCCCTTGGGCCCAGGGTCCGTGGTCGGGCAGCTTGGTGAGGCCGCGAAGGATCGTTGTTTGAAGTCCCAGACTGAGCAGCCCGAGCTGCCCGCCGTGGGTGTGCCCTGAAAGCACGAGGTCCGCCTCGCCGTCGGGCACATGAGTGAACGCGCCAGGGTCGTGCATCAGCACCACCCGCAGCGCGTTGCCGCGTCGAGGGTGCTCGGCCAAAACCCTGGGGACGTGGGTCGCTCGACCCCTCCACACGAAATCGAGACCGAGGATCTGAACCGGACCTGCCGGGGTTTCAACGACCCGGTCATCGTCCACGAGCAACGCGACACCGTGGGCTGCGTACGCGCGCTCTACGACCTGACGCGCCTCATGGTCGTGGTTGCCGTGACACGCAAACACGCGCCCTCGCATCGCCGCGAGGGGAGCGAGCGCTTCGGTCACGATCGCGACGTCGTGCGACTCCATCGTCATCAGATCTCCGGTCAGCAGGATGAGGTCCGGTTCGCGCTCGACGGCGCGGCGACAGATCTTCTGCAGACGCTGCACCGACATGAACGGCCCCAAGTGCGGGTCGGTGATCTGCACGATCCGCAGCGGACGACCCGTGCCCCGGGCAAGGCCTGCGCGGTGCGGCGTAAGCTCGGGACCTGCCGGCACATCAAGGCAAAGCGAAACGGTTTCTTCGCGAGTCCAGACCGACTGCACGACCCCGAAGCCTGCGACGACAAACGGCAGCCAGCCTGCCCACGGCTCGAAACCCAGCGACGCGGAGATCGCCCACGGAAGCGCGAGCAACGACGCGGCCACGAACCACAACCCCGGGATGCTGATGCCGACGCGAAACCATGTCGGACGCATCGCGGGCCGGACGACCAGCGCCGCGAACTGCACAGCGCCCAGGAGATGGAATCCGGCGAGGATCGCTCCGCCCGGCAGGTGCGGCCCCAACGCCGCGGTCACGTAGGTTGGAATTCCCAGGATGACTCCCGCAAAGAGTCCGAACGTGCGGCTTCTTCGAAATGCGAGGCCCACGACGACCGCGTAGGCGATCATGGGCAGCCAGGGTGCGGGAGGGAGGAGTGGAGCCACCGAGCGAAAGGTACGTCGCCGCCGAGGCCGACCTTACGCAGAGGATCCGCGGCATTCCCGCAGACGCCTGGCCAGGCCCAATCCTGCAGCTCCCGTGACACGTTGTCCGGGGTCTTGTACGCTTGAGGTGGTGCGCGCCTCCGCTCTGCTCGTCCTCGGCTATGCCGTGGGCCTTACCGCTTGCTCCGATACCGGTCCTGGACCGGGCACTGGAGACGTGGGCAATGGTGCTGCAGAGGGCGCCGAAGCGCTGCGGCTGGGCCGGGTCCACGTTGTGCTGAGCACGCCGCCCCTGGGCGATGCCGACGATACGCACGACGCGGACGACGCGGCAGCGGATGGTTTCGAGATCACCGCTCGGTTCGCGATGGTTCGCGGTCTCGACGAAGAGTTTGTCCGGGCCCGAGCCGACATGCCGGACCTGCTTGAGGATCTTCTCAACCCGGGCCAATGCGCACCCGAAAGCGCACTGTGGCCGTCCGAGCTGGCCACGGACCCTATCGATTCCTCCGAGCTGGGCCGCGAGCTCTTGCTGATCGACGCGGGCGAGCTCGAGGTTCAGCTCGGGAACGCTCGGCTTGCGGTGCCGCTGTCCTTGGTGCCCGACCTGCTCCCGTACATGTCCGGGGTCGAGTACGCGTACTTCGCCGACTCGCCGGCACTCCCCGAGCCCGACAAGCCCGACAAGCCCGACGAGCCCGATGGACGACCCGCAGAGCGTCACGGTGCGCGCCGCTGGCGGCCTCTCCGACGAACTCCCGGCCTTCACCGTGCAGAGCCCCATGCCCGGCAGCCTCGGGCTCCGCTACACCGACGACGATCTCGCCTCACTGCGCGGTCCGAGCGGCGGCCCCGATGGCGGCGCACTCGTGATCCGTTGGAACACGAACGGCGACGACGATGCCGCGCTCGGTCTGCGACTCACGCCTTTGCTTGGCGACGAGCCGATGGGAGACGACATCATCTGCTTGGTCGCCGACCGCGGACAGACCCGACTCGACCTCAGCGAGCTCCACACGCTTGGCTTCGCGACCGACGCCGAGGCGGTCCGGATCGAGGCGAGCCGAAGCCAGACATCCTTGTTCGATGTTGGCGCGTGGACGGGCATCGAGCTCGTCGTCGAGCGCCGCGACGCCACACAGCTTCCTTTGCGCTAACCCCCGCCGCCGCTGCGGCAATGACCCGGGGAGTCCTCGGGAGTCCCCAGGAGTCCCCAGGAGTCCCCGGGACAAACCCGGCTGCTGTGGTCAGCGCGTCTGTTGACGACAAACCCATCCCGTTTCTGCCATGCGACCTTGGACTTCACTTCTCGTCTTCTCCGGCCTTCTCCTCGCCTGTGAAAACGGCGGCGCAAATGCCGGCGACAGCACGGGGATCGACACCGCCACCCCCGGCGCCGGGACCTCATCGTCCGGCACGACGACGACGGTGGACCCAGAGACCGGATCCTTCTCAAGCGGCAGCACGGTCACGACCGAGCCCGCGGTCGAGGACGACGACCTCGACCCACCCGAGCCGCCGATCACGTTCGACATCGGCATCACACCGGACTTCGGTGAGTTCGACGACGGCTGCAACGCGGTCGACTTCGTGTTCGTGATCGACAACTCCGGCAGCATGTTCGGAGCGCAGACCAACCTGGTCGCCAACTTCCCCGCCTTCATCGACGGCATTCAAGCCACACTCGTCGACGTCGACAGCTTCCACGTTGGCATCGCAACAAGCGACGCCTACGCCGGTAACCCCGCGGCCTGCCGCCAGCTCGGAGCGCTGGTCACCACGACTGCGGGCGCCGACTCCAGCAACGCGATGTGTGGCCCCTACGCCGAGGGCTTCTCGTACATCACCGAGCAAGACGACCTCAGCACCTCGTTCCAGTGCGCAGCTCGAGTCGGTACCTCCGGCGACGCGGGAGAGCTGCCGATGAATGCTGTCGAGGCGGCGATCGGCCCATTGCTCAACGCCGAGGGCGCCTGCAATGAAGGCTTCATCCGGGACGAAGCGTTGCTCGTCGTCGTGGTCATCACCGACGAAGCGGATGGACCTGGAGACCCCGACTTTGTCACCTCCACCGGAACCCCAGAGAGCTGGTACCAGTCGGTCCTCGATGCCAAAGACGGTGTCGCCGAGAACGCAGCCGCGCTTGTCCTGACCAACTACGTCGACGGCCCCTGCCCTCCGGGAGGCTTCGGCTCCGACGATGGAGTCAACCTGGTCAACTTCGCGGGTCTGTTCGGAGAGAACGGCTTCGTCGCGGGCATCTGCGAGCCCGACTACGGCCCGAGCTTCGCGCAGGCCACCGCGGTGATCCAACAAGCCTGCGAAAACTTCATCCCCCCGGGCTGAGGTGGTGTCCCGAAAGGGCTGGGAGGCTACGGTTTCGGCGCGCGCTGCCGATGGTCGTCTCGCCCTCTCGCCATGGACCCTCGTACGCTGCTCCCTATCGCTCTGAGTCTCACAACCTCTGCGCTCTCCGGCTGTGGTGGAGGCGGCCTGGGCGGGGTCGCCGAGGATGACTCGGGTGGAATCAACGTCACTGAGACCCTGGGAGGCGACTCCAGCGGCGCGGTCTCCAGCCCCACGGGGGGCGCGAGCGAGGCCACCAGCAACGGGGGCACGACCGCGGCCTCGACGAGCCTGGGCAGCGCAAGCGCGGACTCAACCTCGGGCGACGAGACGTCCTCCGGCCCGACCGCTGCGTCCTCAACCGGGCCCGGAGAGAGCGAAACCTCCACCGGAGACAGCGGCTGCGTCGACGCGGGAACCGCCGTCGTCGACTTCTCGTACATCTGGATCGCCAACAGCACCCAGGGCACGGTCAGCAAGATCGATACCCAGTCCGCGACGGAAGTGGGCCGCTACTACGTCGATGACTACGAGGGTGTCGACATCTCGACCTGCCAAGGCCCATCGCGAACCTCGGTCAACCTCGACGGCAACGTGGCGGTCCTCGATCGTGGCGGCGGCTTGACCACGGTCATCGCCAACCCCGACGAATGTCCGGACCTCGACGCGAGCGGCAGCATCGAGACCGCCGTGGACTCGACACCGCTGTCCTGGACGCAGGATGAGTGCGTGGGTTGGCACATCGAGATCCCCCACGCCGGTGGCGGCTGCGACGGGCCACGCACGGTGCAGTGGACTGCGCCCGAGTCGCTCGGAGGCTGCGAGTATGCCGACCCCCGCGTGTGGGTGGCGTTCTGCAACGCGCAGGATGACGACGTGACCGTGTGGCTGCTCGACGGTGCAGACGGCAGCGTCGTGCAGGAAACCGCAATCCCCGGATACGGCTGCAACACGTATGGGCCGTACGGCGGAGCGGTGGACGCGGACAACAACCTCTACTTCGTTGACCGCAGCTCCGGCCAGTCGCTGTACCGCATCGAGTACGACTGCGAACAAGACAAGGGCACCGACTGCTGGACCGAGTTCCCGCAGCCCGCGGGCGAGAACGCCTACGGGATCACCATCGATGCGACGGGCCGGATCTGGACCGCGGGCGGCGGCAACAGCCTCTATGCCTTCGACACCGCCACGCAGACGTACAGCTCCTATCAGGCAGACCTCGACGCCTTCTTTGCCACCGGACCCGCGGACGCGAACGCCACGAACATCCTGCGCGGACTGATGGCCGACGATGAGGGCGTGCTGTGGATCGCCTCGATCGCCTCGTTCTCCGGCGGGGCCAATCCCGGCATGCTCCGTGTCGACCCGAACGTCGAGCCACTCGATATCCAGTGGTTCGGCCCCAACACCCTCACCGGGATTCAGCACGCGGCCGGCACCTCGATCGACGTCGATGGCTTCGTCTGGCTCGTCGACACCCTGGGCAACCAAGCGTTCAAGATCGACCCCGTCGCTCCAGAGAACCACGTCGTCGTCTCCGGGTTGCAGTACCCGTACACCTACTCCGACATGACCGGCTTCGCGCTCAAGCAGATCCTGCCCCAGTAGCGCTCTGGGCCCCGCGGCGCCGCCCGTTCATGTTTGCACCCCCGCTTCCCGAATTCGGTCGTGGGTGGGTCCACATGGGGCGGCTAGCTTGATCTCGGTTGAACCGATGATCTTGCTGAAGCTCACGATGGCCCTCGCCCTAGCGCCAGCCCTGGAAAGCCCGGCCGAGTCCCCCGCACCCGAGGCGCAAGCCTCCAAACCGCCGGAGGAGACGCCCAAGAAGCGTCCTCCCCGCTCGCAAGCCCCCTACCGCCGTCACTCGCTCGGAACCTCAGCGTTCATGCTGATGAACGTCATCCCCGGCGATGAGCCTCCATCCTTCTTTCAGCTGAACTACGCCTACCGGATCACGCCCAAGGACGTCATCTCGGTGGAAGCCATCACCTGGAAGTACTACGCCCCGCTCGGACAGCAGTGGTGGCACTCCGGGGACAACTACCCTGGGTCGGTCAGGAGCGTGGGCGTGGGCGTCGCCTACCAGCGGTTCCTGTGGCGCGGGCTGTACCTCGGCGTGCACGCGGTCCCGTTCCTGCAGACCTTCCTCGACCCGGGCAAGACCAAGATCAAGCACGGGTTCCAGCTCTTCATGACGGCCCGACTAGGCTACCACGTCCAGCTATTCAACAACCGCGTATTCCTCGAACCATCGATCGCCACCACGTCGTGGCCGATCAACACGGGCCTGCCCGACTCGTTTGCACAGGAGGAGAAGAAGTGGGGCAAGCTGTTCTTCTTCGAGCCCGGCCTGCACTTCGGGGTGAAATTTTAGCGCTCAGCCGACTCTGCGTACGCCGCTCGCATCTCCGCCTCCATGTGGTCCATGAATGCTCGCACCCGAACATTGGTGCGAAGATCGGACAGCGTGAGCAGCCAGAGGTCGCGGGAGAAGTCCTCGATGATCGGACCGATGCGGACCAAGCTGGGCTCGACCGCTGCCTCTACGGTGGAAAACGGATGCACGCCGATCCCTTCCACGATCGCGCGCTTGATCACCATGGGGTTCCCGTCCGTCCGCAGCACGACCCGTGCGCCAGGCGCATGTGCACGAAGCCACGCATCGAGTCCGGACTTGATGCGGTCGTCCCACCCCGACCATGGATAGTCCGCATAGTCGGCATCGGCCCCGATCCGCTCGACGAGCTCCTTGCTTCCGTAGACCGCAAACTGCATCCGCGCCACCTTGCGTCCGACCAGTCCCTCGGGAGGAGTGTTCGTGATCCGCAGGGCCACATCGGCTTCGCGGCGAGAGAGCGAGATGGCCTCGTCGTTGACGTTGACCGTCAGCTCGATGCTCGGATGCCGGTCCGAGAAGGAGGAGAACGCCTTGCAGTGGGCCGCGAACAAGAAGTCCAAGGTCGACACCCGCAGCGTGCCGCGCAGCTGCACGTCCCGTCCCAAGACTCGACCTTCCAGCGCCAACACGTCGAGCTCCATTCGTTCGGCAACCGCGGAGATGTCCTGCCCGGCCACCGTGGGCGCAAAACCTTCGGGCGTCCGATCGAACAGACGCACGCCGAGCCGCTCCTCGAACATCCGGATCCGACGTCCCACGGTCGTGCGCGTCACTCCCAAGCTCTCCGCGGCGCCACTGAGGCTCTGCTCACGAGAAACACCGAGCACGAATCGCAGGTCGTCCCAATCCACGCCGCACATCGTTGCACGTTCGCGCCGTGCGACCACCCGCGGTCCGCCCAGGTGTGCACGGCGGCACGAGACTCACCAGCGCGACATGCCGCCCAGGTTGTGCACCTGGGTGAAGCCCACCGACTCCAGCGTGGACTTCGCCTGGGCGCTGCGCATTCCGCTTCGGCAGTACACGACCACGGCCGCGTCCTTCTCCCCAACCTCGGCGGAACGCGTACCGATCTCGGCGACCGGGATGTTGCGCGCGCCTTCGATGTGCCCCGACGCAAACTCCTCGGGCGACCGAACATCGATCAGCGCGGCGCCCTCGGCGACGAGCCCGTGCGCCTGGTCGGACTCGACGAACGACGAGGACACGCGCTGCTTGAGCACGACCACGCCCACAATACCCAGGACAACGGCTGCAAGGATGTAGGGGGCCATTCGACGTACCTTGCTCATGCCCACTCTGGAACCTGCTCGGCGGCGAGAAGCGCTTCGACACTTTGGCGCGGCCGGGTCACGGCGAACCGGTCCCCGTCGACCCACACCTCGGCCGGAAGCGGCCGGGTATTGTAGTTGCTCGCCATCGACATGCCGTAGGCGCCCGCGCTCAACACTGCGAGCAACGACCCGGTGTCGCACGGCGGCATCGCGCGCTGCAGTCCTAAGAAGTCTCCCGACTCGCAGACCGGCCCCACGACGTCGACGGTCGAGACCTCGGCGCCGTCGGCCGGGCGATTCACCGGCACGATCGCGTGGTAGGCCTGGTACAGCGCGGGCCGAAGCAGGTCGTTCATGGCTGCGTCGATGATGACGAAACCTTTGGTAGGGGAGTGTTTGTTGCCCAAGACGCGGGTGAGCAGCACGCCGGCTTGTCCGGTGAGGTAGCGCCCCGGCTCGATCATCAACTCGACGTCCAGCCCCGCGCTCGCGTCGACGACAGCCTTGCCCCACGCCGCAATGTCGAGCTCGGACTCGTGCTCGCTGTACGCGATGCCGAAGCCGCCGCCCAGATCGATGTGTCCCAGGGACACGCCGTCGTCCTTGAGGCCCTTGGCCAGGGCGCGCAGTCGGTCAAAGCTGTCGAGGAAAGGGGTGACCTCGGCGATCTGCGAGCCGATGTGGCAACCGATGCCCTCCATGCGCAGCCCCTTCGTCGCGTGAACGTGCCGCGCAAGCGTGGCCGCCTCTTCCATCGAGATGCCGAACTTTGCTTCACGCAATCCCGTGGCCAGATACGGGTGCGTCTTCGGGTCGACGTCCGGGTTGACGCGCAACGTGACGTTCGCGGTCTTGTCCATCGCAAGGGCCCGCGCCTCGATGCGTGCGACCTCTTCGGAGCTCTCAGCGTTGATCGAGCGTAGGCCGACCTCGATCGCTGCATCGAGCTCGTCGTCGGTCTTGCCGACCCCGCTGAACACGATCTCCCCGGGCGCGATGCCGGCCGCCATCGCGCGCTTCATCTCGCCCACGCTCACGATGTCGGCACCGGCTCCAAGACGCTGAAGGTGGCGAAGGACCGCCAGCGATCCGTTCGACTTCACCGCGTAGCAGATCTTGGTGGGGCGACCGGAGACCGCGGCCGACAGAGCCCGGTACTGACCGGCGATGTGGGCCGCGCTGTAGATGTAGGTCGGCGTCCCCACCGCGGCCGCGATGTCTTCGAGCGCGACGCCTTCCATGAACGCTTTGCCGCCTTCGTATCGAAACGCGAAACGCCCCGGTACTTCTTGAACCCACACGTGGTCGGGACGGCCCTGCGACGTCATGAAAACGCCAGTGCCATGTCCCGAACCGAAAATCAATCGTGCTCAGGACTGGGCGCGCCGCGTCGCGGTGCTACGATCGAAGTGTCACTTCAGGAGACGGCAAGGGAGGAAAATGCCTATGAAACAACAGGAACTTTCGACCGACCTCAACCACCTGCACGGGCCAGCGTCCTGGCCAGAAGGGACGTCCTAGCGACGTACGCTCGAGGCACCCGATGAGATGACGTCATCGGAGCGAGGGAGACGACATCGCCCCCCCGCGCGCCTCTCGACCGCGAGTGCCACCACTCGCCTGAACAACGACGTTTCGGGGATTCCGTGGGATCCCCGCCGACGTCAGGATCGTAGACGCTCATCGATCCGCCTCACGTACCTTCAGAGCAAACGCACCCCTGACGGTCTCCCCGCTTCAACGGGCAGTGGCCGCAACCAGCAGAACCGGATCTACCCGGAGTGACCCGCGGCGGAGTACCCCACGACTCCGCCGCTTCTCGTGTCCTGCTCACGAAAAAACGCCGCCCCGAGTCCAGGCTCGAGCGCGGCGTTTCGCGTTGCTGCTTGTCGCGTTACGGGCAGAAGTCTTCAGACGGTAGGCCTTGGGCTTCCCAGAGCTCCAGGACGAGCTTCGACCCCATAGACGTGAACCGCGTCGCCGGCGACATAGCCGCTGCTCTGCGTGCCGGTTGCCAGCGCGCCAATCGGTCCCGCGGTCGTGTCGTCGGCTTTTCCTCCGGCCGAAGGTCCACTCTCGGGACCCGCGCTTTCATCTCCGGAGTCACAACCGCCGAGCGCGACCGACGCAGCGAGAAAGGCAGGAATGCTGACACGTCGGAACGTGTGGGACATCGTGGCAACGAAGCACATATCTTCCGGACGCGCGCGAGCCCGATCTCCGCCGCGCGCGCACGTTTTTGGAGATCCCCGCAGACCACCGTCGGGGCCATCCCGGCGCGGCGCCGAGCCCCGCCGAGCAGCCGAGCAGCCGAGCCCCGCCGAGCAGCCTAGGTCTTGTCGTCGCCGACGGCGATCAGGTGCCCGGAGCGGTTGCGCTTGGTGTCGAGGTAGAAGCGATTCTCTTTTCGCGCTGCGATCTCCAGCGGGGTTCGCTTCACGACTGTGATGCCCGCGCCCTCAAGGCCTTCGACCTTGTTCGGGTTGTTCGTGTGGAGCTCGATGCGACGGGCGCCCAGCGCTTGCAACATGGCCGCCGCGACGTCGTAGCTGCGCATGTCGTCGTCAAATCCGAGGTGCAGGTTGGCCTGCACGGTGTCCATGCCTCCATCTTGCAGCTCGTAAGCGCGGACCTTGTGGGCGATCCCGATGCCGCGTCCTTCTTGACGCATATAAAGGAGGACACCGTGTTGGACATCGGCGAGACGACCCATCGCCTCGTGAAGCTGCTCCCCGCAGTCACACCGCAGGGAACCGAACGCATCACCGGTGACGCACTCGCTGTGGAGTCGAACAGGAATTATCGCGTCGCTACCGACGTCACCACGGACCAAGGCGACGTCGTCGAGCGCGCCGTTGGGTCCCTCGAACGACACGATCGTGAAGTCCCCGTGGGAGGTCGGTAGTCGGCCTCGAGCCAGCTCTCGGACAGAAACCATGGGCGGTGCGGAGTCCGCGAGCCTCAATAGACTCGCATCGAGTCAACGATGCCCTGGTAGAGCTTGCTTGACGAGGCAATGCCCTGCTCGATGCTCTCCAGCACCAGTTCGAGCAGCTGATCCTGGTCTAGGCGCAGCACATCGTAGTACCGCTGCCGGTCGATGGCATGAATCGTCGAAGGCCAGTAGCCCTCGTTGATGAGGATGTGGTTCATCGCGATCCGTGCCACGCGCCCGCTGATCTCGGGCCATGGGAAGACACGGATGACCTCGCGGTGAACCTCGACAGCCAGCTCGATCGGATGTGCACGCTTGCACTCCTCGGTGCGAAACCAGTCGGTCAGCTTCCGCATCCGGTAGCTAATCTTGTCCGCCTGCGCCAGGTCGTGGAAGTACATCCGGTGGATCGGGTTGTCCTTGCGGTACTGAACCTGATCCTTCTTGTCCGTCGGCAGCAGCACCTGGTGCAGCTTCTTGAGCCAGTCGAGGTTGAGCGCGAGCGGTTCTTCGCGCGACTCCACGACGTAGTCGATGCCATCGCGCACCGCGATGATGTGGTTGTACGCGGGGATCAAGCTCGGTGCCGAGATGATCTCCGCGTCGATGGCAGCCTTGATCTCAGCGATGCTGAGGACGGTGCCTTCGAGCGCGAAGTCGTGGTAAATCCACGACATCGTGAAGCGTTCGTTGAAGCTCGACCGCTGCACAGCGGAGAGCATTCCGAGCTTCTCCCACAACAGCTCCGAGGATTCGTGAAGCTGACGGTAATTCCTGGATACGGGCGGCATCGACTGACGGCGGAACCTACTGAGCGCGCGCCTCGGGGTCAACCCATCACGATCTAAAGCACTGTTTTCACTCAAAAAAACACCGAGCAGATGACAGGCAGCGACGGCCCGCGCGACCCCGTGGCCCGTTGGAGCGCGCAGATCCCATGCGCACACCACGCTTATCCGAGGACCGGGTGAGCAAGGCCCGGCTCCGATTCTCGACGGGGACCCGCCCGGCTCGTCGTTTTTTTGACCTGCTGGCACCGGGCTGGCAGGGCTGTTTGGGTGGGCGAAGGCCACATCTCGGTGCTCGCGCGCGAAGTCTGCGCTGCGCTCGAGGGCTCGCTCCCGAAGGTCGGCGAGACCCCGCGCGGCATCTACGTAGACGCGACGTGCGGCGCCGGAGGCCACATTGAGGCGGTCTTGGAGCGCTTCGCTCCCCAGCGGGTGATCGCGTTTGACCGCGATCAGACCGCGCTGGATAGAGCCCGCGCCCGCCTCGCCTCCGCACGCACGCCCATCCTGTTTATCCACGCACCCTTCTCGGCACTCGGCACCACGCTGGACCAGATGGGCGTGAAGGCGGACGGAATCCTCGCCGACATCGGCGTGTCGTCTATGCAGCTGGATCAGGGCGAGCGGGGCTTCTCGTTTCGGACGGACGCGCCGCTGGACATGCGCATGGATCAGAGCGGGCCGATGACCGCGGCCCAGCTACTCGAGGAGCTGGACGCCCCAGCACTCATCCGAATTCTCCGGGAGTACGCGGAGGAGCCCGACGCACCCCGTATTGCGCGGGCCATTCTCGACGCGAAGCCCAAGACCACCGGCGCTCTGGCTCGCGTGGTCGAGGACGCGATGAGCCATCGACAACGCCGCAAGCTGGGGCTGCGCATCCACCCGGCGACTCGAACGTTTCAAGCGATCCGAATCCACCTCAACGACGAACTCGGCGAGCTCGACACGTTGTTGGCCGATGCCCCGGGTGCGCTGAGCGTCGGCGGCCGACTCGAGATCATCACGTTTCACTCGCTCGAAGACCGCCGCGTGAAACGAGCCTTCCGCACCCTGTCGACTCCCGCCTTCACCCTTCCCGGACTCCCGATCGCGGAGTCCGAGCGTCAGCCTCCGTTCACGCTTCCCAAGCCCTTCTCCAAAGGCGTCACGGCCCGTGACGATGAGACGGAACACAATCCTCGAGCCCGCAGTGCGCGACTGCGGGTGCTGGAGCGCCTCGAATGACCAAACGAGCCCGCCGCCGAAAACAGAAGCCCGTCGAGTTTGCCCATGGACACAAGCGCCGCACGGACGGGGCTACGGCTTCCGGGTCGGTCGACCGAGTGCGGGATCGGATGCGGGCGCCCGCGGGCACGTCGTTCCTGCTGTTCCTGTGTGTCGTGGTGCTGGTGGCGATGGGGATGGTGCGGATCAAGTCCACCACGGCCGTGCTCGAAGCAGGCGGAGAGATCACCAGACTCTCCGAAGGACAAGCGTCGCTGCTTGAGGAGAAACGTCGGCTGTCCGCCGAACGAGCCTACCTCCGCAACCCACAGCAAGTTCAGGCGGTCGCCCGCGACGAGCTCGGCATGGTGCCGGTCTCCCCAGAACTCGTGCAGAAGATCCGCGTTCGGGAGTCCCCTACACCATGAATCTGCTCCATCACCACAAGGAGATCGTCAAGCCGATGGCGACCGACCTCGGGTCGGTCCGTCTACGCTCGCTCCTCGTTGCGGCCGTCCTGGGGGTCTCGCTGCTGGGGTTGATCTGGCGCGCGTACCAGGTCGCGGTCGTGCAGCACGAGCACTACGCCGACCTCGGCAACCGCCAGCAGCTCCGCTCGTATCGGGTCCGTGCCAGCCGCGGCGATATCGTTGATCGCAACTACATCGCACTCGCGGTCACCGACCGTGTGCACAGGATCGTGCTCAACCCGCGCCTCATCGCGGGGCAAGGCGCCACGGATGCGGTCGTGGCCAAAGTGATGGAGCTCTTCCCGCTCGAAGACCCCGCCTACCTTCGCGATGAGCTCTCCCGAGACAAGGCATATCGCCAGCTGCGCATGCAGCTCGACGACGCCCAGGCCAAGGCGATCCGTGAGGCCCGGCTGCCCGGCGTTCGACTGGAGCCGATGCCGCATCGGGTCTACCCACGCAAGCTGCTCGCCTCGCAGGCCCTGGGCCGCGTGAGCGCCGAAGGCTCGGGCAACCTCGGCATCGAGTACGGCCTCGACGAGTTTCTCAAAGGGCGCGACGCCATGAGCCCCGCCTACTTCGCGCGCGGCCAAAAGCTGTTGGTCGACGGTCACCCCGACCCGAGCGTCTCGCGTGGCAATACCGTCGTGTTGACGATCGACTCCGCGCTTCAGGCGATGGTCGAGGAAGAGATCAACACGCTCGTCGAGAACTGGACCCCGGTCAGCGCCAGCGTGCTCGTCGTGGATCCGCGCAACGGAGAGGTCCTGGCGATGGCCAGCCGGCCCACGTTCGACCCCAACCACCGGATCGATGACATCGATCAGACGGTCAACCACGCGGTCAACCGGGCGTTCGAGCCGGGGTCGACGATGAAGGCCATCACGGTCGCCGCAGCGCTCGAGCAGGGCGTCATCCGCCGCGACGAGACCTTCTTCTGCGAAAACGGTCGCTGGCAGTACACCGAGGACCACGCCATCCGCGACACCAAGCCCCTGGAGTGGCTCAGCGTCTCGGAGATCCTCGCGGTCTCCTCGAACATCTGCACCACAAAGATCTACGACCGCCTGCGCAAGCAGAACCTCGACAAGTGGGTGCGACGTTTTCACTTCGGCGAGCGCCCGGCCATCGAGCTGCCCGGCGCCACCCCAGGCACCATCGACGACTGGGAGAAGTGGTCCGACATCCAAGGTGCCAACATCTCGTTCGGCCAGGGCATGAGCGCGAGCCCCCTGCAGGTCGCGGCGGCGTTCTCGGTGCTCGCCAACGGCGGCACCTACTACCCGCCCACGATTGTCCGCGCGGTCCTCGACCACGACGGAAACGAGGTCCCGCTCGACCGCAGCGCGCCGGAGCGGTTGGTCCGAACCTCGACCGCCGATACGGTGCTCGAGATGCTCGAGAACGTTGTGCACTCGAACAAGGGAACCGGGAAGAACGCGCTGATCGACGGCTACAGGGTCGCGGGCAAGACCTCGACCGCTCAGAAGGCGTCCAAGTCCGGTGGCTATGCGGAGGACGAGTACTTTGCGTCCTTCGTCGGTGCAATCCCGGCGAAGGATCCTCGCGTCGTCATCCTCGTCAGCGTCGACAACCCGGTGGGTGGCAGCTACGGCAACGAGGTCGCTGCCCCCACGTTCGCCCGGCTGGGAGAGCGCGTCATGCTGCACCTGGGCGTGCCGCGTGACGATGGCTCCCGCCCCAGCCCCGACCCACTGCTTTTGATGACCAACAACACCATGCTCGTCGACGGCTTCGTGCCGCTGGGCGACGTCGAGCCCGAGCTTCCGGGACAGCGACCGATTTCCGTCGATGGCGGACTCCCCGACTTCATGGGACTGAGCCTGGTCGAGGCCCTCGACGCGGCCGACGGCGCGAACGTGAAGCTGGTCGCGAAGGGCACAGGCGTCGCTGTCATGCAGAACGTCCCGCCCGGGCCCATGGAGCCTGGCGTCGATGCGGTGACCGTATACTTCGAGCCCCCGGCTTGAGCGGGGCTCGGCGCTGACGCTCAACGCCGCGCATAAAAAAAGGGCGAGCCCTGGAAGGCCCGCCCTTTTTGAAGTGCCGGTGAAGGCGACTTACTCTTTCTTGTCTTCTTCGGCAGCTTCGACGGCTTCTTCGCCAGCCTTCTCGGCTTCTTCGCCGGCTTCTTTGGCAGCGTCGCCGGCTTTCTCGGCAGCGTCGCCTGCAGCAGCGGCAGCGTCGCCGGCAGCAGCAGCAGCGCCGCCTGCAGCAGCAGCAGCGTCGGCGCCAGCTGCTTTCGCAGCGTCGCCTGCAGCAGCAGCAGCAGCGTCGGCTTTCTCGGCAGCGTCGCCCGCAGCCTTGGCGCTATCGTCTGCAGCCGCGCCGGCTTTCTTGGCGCCGTCTTTCGCGTCCTTCGCAGCGTCGTCGCAAGCGGGAGCGAGAAGCATGAACAGCGGGAGGATGAACTTGATCTTGGACATGATGGAAAACCTTTCCTCTTGCGAGGTGGAAGGAACGTAGCGCCGCTCCCTAGGCGATGAGCGTCACGGATCGACAATTTATCGTCACCGGGAGTCCATCAAGGTGCGTAAGTCTTTGATTTCAATGCCGAAACGAATCACGAAAGCCCCTACATTGCGGGCCCCGGCAACGTCGTTTTTCGGGTTGTCCCCCACCATCAGGCTCCGCTCGGGCCGGATCCCGAGCCGTCGCGCTGCCCGAAGAAAGATCTCCGGGTCCGGCTTCTCGACTCCTTCCTCGCCCGAGATCAACAGGGCGTCGAAGGCCGACGCCAAGCCCAGTCCTTCCAGCGTGGCGCGCAGGCGGTCGTCCCAGTTTGAGATCAACGCCAGCCGAACTCCGCGGGCGCGAAGCAGCTCCAGACACGCCCGCGCGTCGGTGGCCACAGTCCACGCCTCGGGTCGTTGGTAGTGCGCGTAGAGCTGCCGGAAGCAGGCCGGGTCGTTGACGCCGATCGAGGTCGAAACGACGGCCTGCCAATACCGACGCCAGGTTCGATCTCCGCGTCGCAGCGAGCGGTGATTTCGCATCGCGGGCCCGAGCCGACCTGCGACTTGGGCCGAGTCGACCGGATGTCCGAGCGCCTGCGCGTGCTCGGCGTAGACGTCCGCAACCGGCCTCGCCGGATGAAGCAGCGTCCCGGCTGCGTCGACCCACAACGCCGTGCCCGCTTCGAGTCTCAGAGGCAGAGCGTTCGCCATCGACGCCGACCATACGCCGGGTGACTCAGGGCATGCGGTCGAATGCGTCGACGATCGCACGCAGGTGCGCTCGCTTGCCGAGCACCGCCCCGGTCAAATGCCCGGTCTCGACCCACCGCAACTCCGAACCGGGCCAATGCCGATGTAAAGCCTCGACCTCCGCCTCGGGAATGTATCCGTCGTAGCGGGCGCCGACGAGGATGGCAGACGCGGGGTGGTGCGGCGGTGGGAATCGCCCGACGTCCACCGGCTCGAGGCACGCCGCGAAGTGGCGCCGCGCCGAAGACTCGCTGCCGAACGCTTTGGCGAGCGCGGCCCAATCGAAGCGGCGCTGCAGCGCATTCTCGGTGAAGATGGGCGCCGCACGCAGGCCCGACGCACAGGGCACAGCGGCGACGGGGAAGTCGCACAGCGCGGCACCGAACGAGGTCATCATCCCACCCTGGCTGTAGCCGGACGCGCCGGGAACGAAGCCTTCGTCTCGGATCCAACGGAGCAAGGCCCGCGCTTCGTCCACCGTGGCGGTGTTCATCGCGAACTGATCGCGGACGGTTCGCAGCAACGAGAAGCGCTGCCCCTCGGGGCGTCGGCTCCCGTAGAACGGATTCTCGAGCAGCACGGCCCCGATCCCCTGCGCCAAAAGATCGTGGACCAGCCGCCGACGCAGGGGATACCCCTCTTCGCCCGTCGCGGCGAGCAGCAGACACACCCGGCCGGTCGCCCCGTGCAGCGGCTCATGGAACTCGACGAATGCGGTGCGGGTTCGCGGTGGCAGCATCGATGCCGCGGGGCTCACAAACGAACCGACGCGCACGGTCGCAGTGGATGAGGTGCGGCTGTGCTGCCACGCCATCTCGATGCGCATTGGGGGCAGGGCGGCATCATAGCCGCGCACCGTCTGCACCAACGCGTCGAGCTCGTCGAGCGATCCGAAACCATCCGCGTACAGCTTGGGGCCCCCCATCGCACGGGTGAGCAGCTCGTCTGCAACGCCGTGGGCTGTGGCGCGGACGCGGCGACCGAACGAACGAATCACGGAACCGTGCCTCGACGGTCCGAGATCGAGACCCCCGACTGCGCGCCGCCCTGCGACCCCCCGGTGGAGGTGACCGCCGTCGTAGAGTCGGACACCGCCGGATCAACCGATGTGTCGCTGTCGGACCCGGCCGCGAGCTCGACCAGTTTTTCGGCGACCGCGATCAATGCGGCGTTGCCCGTCGGCCGCAGCCAACGGCTTGTCTCAGCGCAGTGAAGCACGAAGCCAGTGTAGTCCTCGGCCATCAGGGACACACGGGCTCTCGCCTCGTGGCACAGCCCGAGCAGGGCCACAGCATCCGCATCCCGGGCCCACTCGATGACGCGGTCGAGGCGAACGACAGCATCGGCGATGAGTCCTTGCTCGGCCTCCGCCAGCGCCAAAGCCCGATTGGCGCGAATCTCCACCGAGCGCTGGCACAACACCCCCGACTCCGCGCGCTCGATCACCCGTTCGGCGACGTCCTGAGCGGCGACGGGATTGCCCTGGCCCAGGTGCACCTCCGCCAAGGCCGACTCGGCCCAGACCCGCGTGAGCATCTCGTCCTCATGCAGCTCGGTGAGCGCCAGCTCCAGCAACCGCTTGGCCTCCTCCAGCTCGCCCCGGCATCGGTGGTACTCCCCACGGGTCAGCGACAGCCTCGCCCGAAAATCGAAGCCCTGGCCGCACAGCTGCTCGAGCTTGTCGGCCATCCGCTTGAGGCCCAAAACGTCACCACACAGCTCATACCCCGGATGGCTGAACAAGACGTGCTGCACGTCGGTGGACCACGAGCCCAGCTGCACGGAGACCGCTTCGAGCGAATCCCCCAGCGCCTTCGCCTCGCGCTCCCGACCACGAAACCGCAACGCGGCCATGGCGAACGTGTCGGCCACGAGCGAGTGATACATCAGATTGACGTCGCGCATGGCCTGCAGGTTTCCCTCGAGATCCGGGTCGAGGTTGGTGACCTGAATCTGGGCGATCAAAGAGCGGACCCCGGCCATGGAAAACCGCTGCTCAAAGTCCGAGAGCACGCCGAAGGTGTCGTTCTCCACCAGCTCGAGCGCGGCGTCTAGCTTCACCCGCGCTTCGGCCAGCCGCCCCATCAGCAGATCGGGAAACGCCGTCAGACCGAGGTGGACCGCGTAGCTCACGCTCTTCTTGAAGACGGACAGCGGCCGAACCAGATCGATCAGGCGCTGCAACCCCTCCAGGGAATGGTTGGCGTATTCCATCGCGCACGCGTAGCCGATCGTCACGGCGAACGTGGAGAGTGCGGACCACGGGGAGGGCCCGCGACGCGCCCTCGAGCGGAACAACCACGCCACCGAGCACCAACCGAATCCGACGATCAGCCCAACGTGCCTTCCGAGCACGCGGCCAACACGTTCCGCATGGGTGATGCCTGCATGGTCGCGCAAGCCCGTGACCGCAGCGAGCATGTGTCGTTGACAGGCTGCCCGGTCGCTGATCCACCCCGCGCCCACCAGCATGAACCGAAGCTGAAGAAGCTCGGGACGCTCGGGGTCGATGCGCTCGTAGACCTCGACCGCAGCTTCGAGCGGAGCGATGCAGTCGCTGAGCGCCTGCACCTCGAACAAGCGGGCGCCAGCGGTCGCGAGGTAACCAGCGGCGGCCTCATCGCTGCCGCTGCGCAGCAGATGAAAGCCAACCTCTGCCTCGCGTCCCTCCGCCTCGCCTCGCTGCAACCCAGCCTCCAGGGCCTGCGCGATCCGGCCATGCAGCTCCGCCGCCCGCTCTTCCGCGACGCCGCGCGAGACGGCTTCTCGAAGTCCGTCGTGGCGGAAGGCGTAGTGCTCCCCATCCCCCACAAGGACGGACTCACGCACGAGTTCATCGATCGCAGCGAAGAGGTCGTCGTGCTCAGCGTCTTCGAGCAGGCCACGAATCCAGGAGAGATCGAAATCACGCCCGGTGACGGCGAGGATCTGCGCGACGCGTAGCGCATCGGGGCTGAGGCGAGCGATCCGCTGGTCCATGGCCTGGACGAGACCGGGGGGGATGGAGCGATCATCGTAGTCGGTGGGGAGAAGCCACTCGCCATCGACCAGCCTGGCTCGCTCCTCGTCCACGAGCATGCGGGCCAGCTCCGCGCAGTGCAGCGGCGAGCCCCCGGCGCTGCGGTGAAGCCACTCCGCGAGACGCTCGACGTGCGGTGCATCGCCGAACAACGAGCGGGCAAGCTCGGAGACCTCGGTTGCCCGCAACCCCTGCAGACGCAGGCAGAGATCAGCCTCGCGAAGCGCATCCACGGCGGCTGGAGCCCGCACGTTTTCCTGGGTGCGAAGCGCGGTGACCACGAGCAACGCGTGCGACTCGACGCCGCGCGCGATGGCAGCCAGGACCGCGGCGGAGGCCTCGTCGCATCGCTGAACGTCATCGACGAACAACGCGAGCGGACGGATCTTGGCCAACGCCACGAGCCACTGCGTCATGGCCCCCTGCATCCTCAGCCGCTGTTCGGCCGGCTCGGCCACAGATTCGGTGGGATGGATCTCTCCGAGTTTGTCGGCGAGGTCTTCGAACACCCGGGCGAGCACGGACGCGGCTGGTCGGGGCAGCTGGGGGATGTCGTTGGGACGCGCCGCGATCGCGGCTTCGACCAAGCCTCGAATGACGCCGTACGAATCCCAGCGCGCAGACTCGGCGCTGGCACTCAGCGCGGTCATACCGGCGAGCTGCGCGGTGAGTCCAAACTCTGCGAGCAGCCGGCTCTTGCCGGTGCCTGTGAGCGCTTCGACAAACACCGCCCTGCCCTGCCCTTGGCGGGCCTGCTGGGCGCACCCCTCGAAGAGCTCCATCTCGCGCCGTCGCCCCACCATCGCGGCGCTGGCGAGATAGCCTTCGCGAATCGAAAGCCCGGGCTCTTCGGGGAGCTGTGCCACCGCCTGCAGCCGGTCGATCACCTCGGCGGCGTTGGCTGGCCGCCCCAGCGGATCGAGGCACAGCATGCGACCGACGAGGTCGCGCAGCTGCTCGGGGATTTCGGGATCGAATGCCTCGAGCGCGGGAGGGGGCCGCCGCCACATCACCTCCAGATCCTCAAGGGTCCGCGGTTGATACGGGTAGCGCCCGGCGAGCATCCAGTAGGCCAGCGTTCCTAACCCGTACAGGTCGGTGCGGTCGTCGAGTGGCAGGCCGCGCAGGTTCTCTGGCGCAATGCAGGCCGGCGTCCCCGCGACGTCCCCCGCGAGCCCGACGGTTGCAAGCAGACCAAAGTCGAACAGCTTGGCGTGCCCGTCCGGTGTGCAGCGAACGTTTCTCGGCGCGATGTCGCGGTGGATCATCCGGCGCGCGTGCAAGAACGCGAGCGCTGCTGCGATGTCTCGAAGAATACTGCATGCCCTGGGCCAAGGCTGCCGCCCCATGTCCTTGAGGTCCGCCCCCTCAAGCAGCTCCATCGTGTAAAAGGGGACCGAGTCGTCGATGCCGAAGTCGTAGGCCTCGATGATGCGCGGGTGCACGAGGTGCGCGAGCGAGTGAAACTCGCGGCGGAATCGCAGCATGCCGCGACCGTCGTGATCCCGGCCCATCAGCTTGAGCGCGATCATTCGGCCCGTGGTGAGGTCTTGGGCGCGGTGAACCGAGCCCATGCCTCCCTCCCCCAGGGTGCCCAGGATCCGATACCGCGACCCGATCAACCGCTCGGCGGTCGGAGAGCTCGCGGGCTGTTCGGGGGCCCCCATGCGTCCACGCCCACGCTACGCCACGAACCTGTTCGGCGCCATGAAACGAGGCTTTCGGCGACGCTTGCCGCGCCGCATACCCGCCCGCCCGCAACCCACCCAGGCCACACCGCAACGGTTGCGATGTGGCCCGGGCTCCTGGGCTGTGGTGAGAGTCGCTACAGGTGGAACATCCCGGGCTCCGCCTCGACCTCGACCTCGCGCGGACCAGGGTGCGGCTCGTGCTGAGGCTCGAACCTGTCGCGGTTGCGTTGCAGCGTCGCCCCGCTGCGCTCGAGCCTCTCGCGTCGACGCTCACAGCCCCGGCTGAACGGGAAGCCAAGGCCAAACGCCCCGCCGATCTCCGCTTCGAAACCATCGAGGTTGACCTCGACATCCACCGAACCACAGCCGGATCCGGCTCCGAATGGAAAGGAGTCGCCATAGAACCCTCGGATGATGATCCGGTCGCCCGAATCGACGGGCTCGAGCACGGGGTGCGGCGCCTGCTTGCGGTCGACGTGGACCTGGACCCGCTCGTCTTCGCGCTCGATCAGGATGGCCGATCGTCGCTGTCCGAGCTCGCCGCCAAGCTCCTGCACCGTCACTGTGGACTCGGACATGCTGGACGGTTGTGCGGTCGTCGAGGCCTGCGGATCGACAGCGGCCGCCGGCGCGACACTGGGCGCCAAAAAGACCGCGCTGCCCAGCATGAGCATGCCGCATCCAACACGAAGCGCAGGACTGACCGGCCCCACGGAGGCCTTGGTGCGTCCATGCAACAGCCTCGTGATGCGACGAACCACCGGCGAGTCCCGGTCTGCCATCGCGACCGTCAGCGCAGAAGCGCGGCTGTCGTCGAGCCAAGAAGCGACCTCCGCCAGACACTTGGCCAAGTGGGTTCCACTGCCCATGGAGTTCGCCGCCCAGTCATCGCACTGGAACTCGGCGAGCTCTTGGAGCTTGCGCCGGGCGAGATGATTGAGCGGCTGGAACACGAACGCAGCCTCGAACACCGCGGTGACCAGCGCCCACTGGGGGTCACGACGCTGAAGGTGGGCGAGCTCGTGCGCGATCATGCCGTGCTGCTGGGCGGGGGTGAGGCGTTCGATCGCCCGCTCGGGGATGACGATCTCACGACGCATCAGCGCAACCGGTGAGCGCAGATGCGCCGACGCGGTGAGACGAACGCGACGCTTGCCGTCCTTGTTGAGACCGGCAGCGTCGACCAGCTCGAAGAACTTCTCCAGGATGGGGTCCTCGATCACGTCGCGGCGCCCTCGTAGCTTCGCCTCGGTTCGGCGAGCACCCAGCCCCAGCCGTAGCAGCGCCAGCAGGGCACCAGCCCCAGCCAACCCCACGACCACCCACGGCCATCGCGACGGTTGTCGGGGCGCCGAAGCCACTGCGACAACGGCCGCGGGCTTGGTCTCCTGAACGGTCGTGATGCGAACATCGCCCGCGTCGTGTTGCGTGATCTTGCGGGTGACCGCCGCGTCTGTCACGGGCTGCGGTGCGGTGAGGGCCGCCTGAGCCGGCACCGTCGAGGGAAGGGCCAAATGGCCGCCCAACGGCTCGACGTCGGCCACCAACGCGACCGTCGCGGTGGCGAGGCCTCCAAACAACGCAACCCTCCACAACGACTCCTGGAGCCGCAGCGGCACTTTTGGAAACAACTTGAGCAGCGCCCACACAAACACGATGAGGATCGTGCTGTGTACGGCGTAGGTCAGGATCCAGACGAACGCGGTCATGATCATGGTTTTTCTCCGGCGGGCTCGTCGGTCGACGCGGTACCGCCTCCAGACTCATTCGATTCCCGAGCGCGGATCAGTTGCTCCACGGCTTCGAGTTCATCAGGGTTGAAGTCGCGCGATTCCACGAGGTGGCTCACCAGAGCCCCCGCGTCGCCGCGAAAGAAGAAGTCGGTGAGGCGCTGCAGCATCGAGCTGCGGACCTCGTGCTCCTGAACGCAGGCGGAGTAGACGAACTGCCGTCCGTCGGCGCGGTGCACAAGCAAGCCCCGTTTCTCCAACCGCGTGAGCAAGGTGGACACCGTGGTGGGGGCGAGGTCGCGGTCGCGCCTGAGCGCCGCGTGCACCTGAGCGGCGGTGGCCTCGCCGTGCTCCCAGAACACCCGCAACACCTCAAGCTGGAGGTCGCTGAGCTGAATCGGTTCGGTCATTGTGACTACACTCGTAGTACTACACCCGTAGTACTACATCTGTAGTCTGGGTGGCGCAACGGGAAAACTGGGTCGGAAATATGCGCGGCGCCGTGCGGTACCGTGAGTCATGCCCCCGCGCCGGCCCGAACCTACCGCCGCTGCCAAAGCTCGCGCAGCCCGGATCTCTGCCGCCCTCGAAGGCATCTTGGACGATCTACCGCCACCCCCCGAAGAAGGCGCAACGCCCGCTTCGGACGGTCAAAGCGCGCCCTACCGACCGATGCCCGCCAGCCGCCCCGCGTCCGGCCGAAGAGAGGGTGTCGATTGCCCGGCCTGCCGAAGCCCGATGGAGGTCGACTTCGATCGCGGGGTCGAGCTCCACCGATGCATCGGCTGCTCCGGGCTTTGGCTCGACCCGGGCGAGCTGGACTCCATGGTGGATGACCCCGGCCCTTCGGACGCCAACGTCGCGGATCTGCGAGAAGGCATGAAGGACGTGATGGTTCCCAGCGGCCCGGTGCGATACCGAAAGTGCCCGCGTTGCTCGCTGATGATGAACCGCCGCAACTTCGGCTCGCACAGCGGGGTGATCGTCGACGAATGCACGCAACACGGCATGTACCTCGACCCCGGCGAGTTCGAAGCGATCGAGGCCTTTATCAAGCTCGGTGGCCTGGCCCTCGAGCGCTCGCGAGAGCTGCGAAACGCGAAGCGAGCGGTGCACAGCGCCAAGCTCGACGCGGAGCACTACCGGGCCGCCGCCACCGCCGTCCCTCGGCACAATCATCACCACCATCATGCGACCTCCTCCTGGGGCAGCATCCTTTCTTGGCTCGAGGGCCTGTTCGTCCTGTTCGCCCTCTTCGTGCAGTGACGACCCGACATCGAAGCCGTGCGTGCGTGGTGTTACCCTGCCCGGCGATGGACGTCCTGTTCTGCCACGGCCTGGAGAGTGCCCCGCACGGCGCGAAGTACCACGCACTGGCCGACGCAGGACTTGAGGTCCTCGCCCCGGATTGCCGACAAAAAGAGCTCGGGGAGCGGGTCACGGTGTTGGCCGCCGCGATCGCCGAGCATCACCCGCGGATCGTCGTAGGCTCGAGCTACGGCGGCATCGCCGGGCTGCTCGCAAGCTTGGTTGCGCGCCAGCAGGGTCACCCCATCGAAGGGCTCCTGATGTGCGCGCCCGCGCTCGCGCTGCCGAACCCGGACGGGCTCGCGGTGGCGCGCGAGTGTCCGGCTTCCACCGTGATCATCCATGCGCCCGCCGACGACATCTGCCCGTTCTCCGCGAGCGAGAGCTTCGCGAAGGCGCATGGGGCGAGGTTGATTTCGGTGGAGGATGACCACCGGTTGTCGGCGTCGTTGCCGAGGATCGTGGCCGAAGCCCAGCGGCTGCTGGGGGTCTGATCGCCCGCACTGCGAAGCGCGCTTCTACAGCCCACTACTTCGTCGAAGCGGGCTGCAGCGGCACGACGCGCGGCGCGAGCGGCCCTTGTGGCTCCCAGACTCGCTCCACGGCGGCGAGGGTGTCTTCGGCCCCGGGCGCGCCGGGCAGCGACAAGCCGGAGAACAACAGCAGGGCTACGCCTGCGATGCCCAGCCACCAGTTCCGACGCTGCGCGAAGCTCTGCGGGCGCGTCACCACCACGAACAGAATCACGGTCACGGCCCCGGCCAGCCCCATCCCCCAAGAGCCCCAAAGCGAGTGCGGACGTAGTCCCTCTGCCCACAGAGGCAGCAGTAAGTCTCGCAGCGGGTTGCCCTCGGGGACGAGGTGCGGGAAGAGGCCGGCGGCGAAGAAGTTGACCAACAACGACCAACCCAACAACGCGACCACCACCGCGCCCCAACCCGGTCGTCCCAGCCATCCGTGCAATCGCCTGAATCCGGGCAGCAGGAACGGAAGCGCGACAACGAGGTAACGCGGACCCACCCGCCACCCGCCGGTCTGCGCGAGACAGAGGTTCAGGACCACGACGAGGACCACGATCGCCAGGCCGACCCGCTCGGTGGGCTCGTCGTCTCCGGCTCGAACGGCGGCGAGCATGGCCGCGATCGCAGGCACGCTCAGGGGTGCCCAGTACAGCAGGCCACCCCAAGGCGAGAGCAGATGCTCGAACACCGAGTCGCCGCTTGGCCACGTCAGGCCGAGCAGCCCCTGGCCGTGGATTTCGGCGAAGCCTTCCTGCAGCACGAAATGGTAGGGCGTCAGCCAAGGGCTCCCGAACAGCGCATCTTGATAGAACATCAACGCGGCGATCGGGACGGCCGCGCCTGCGAAGGATCCTGCCACGACCCCCCAGGAACCGCGTCGCCTGGCGTCGAGGAGCATCCAGATCCCGATGGGGATTCCAGCGAACGCAGCGAGGTACTCCACGGTCACCGCTGCCCCCGCAACGAGACCCCCAATGGCCGCCCAGCCCACGCGACGCTCGACCCGGGCCCGCTCGAGCAGCATCACCCCACCCCACAAGCAGCTCGCCGCCAAGACGTGTCCGAACAGCACCCGCGTGTACGCGAGGCACGGCGTCGCCAAGGTGAGCACCACCAGTCCGAACGCTCCCGCCGGCCCGCGATCGCGCCTCCAGGCGAACGCGATCAGCACGATCATCGGGAGCCAGCCGCCCAGCGTCCGGGCCACTTGGGTGTACGTCCGCAGCGTCGGCGTCTGCGTGCTGCGAACAAAGCTGTACGCGAGTGCGGCCGGCACCGTGGTCCCCGGCGGCTTGTTTGGCACCAGTTCCCCGGCCGGCGTGCGGGAGACGTCAATCCCCGCGGAGATGTGCGCCGTGGCGGGACCGTCGACGGCAGACCTGCCGTCCTCGACCCAGGCGATCCCCTGCAGCAGCCTCGGACGCTCGTTGGCGTTCATCAACCTGCCGAGGTAGGGCGAAGCACCGGTGAGCGCGAACACCAACCCCGCGAACAGAACACGCGGCATGGCCGCGGCGAGCCAAGTCTTCACCCGAGCGAGATCGTACCAGCGAGCGCACGCGTGGTACCAATGCCGGAGACGATGAGGCGAATTCGGCCGACTGCGATCGCGACAATCCTGCTCTGGACCACGGGATGTTCGGTCGTCACCGATACGGTTCAGGACCTGCTGGGCCTGGAGCGGGAGGGCTTGGGCGACACCGATGCGTTCGACACGGACTGGGACGAGGAACTCGAGGGCATCGGGGAGACTCCCGAAGAGACCCGGCTCGACGTGGGGGTTGAGGAAGCCGAGCCCAACGCGGTGCTCCCTCTGGTTCGCTCGGAGAAGCGACTCACACTCCCCGCGCACGGCGCGACAAGCATGGGGTTTCGGGTCGATCAGCTCGCCGAGGTGTACGCGCTCTCCGGTGCGCTTGAGGTCCCGCCCTGGTCGGCCCCGTCGGAGGGCTCCCCTCGGCTGCTGCGCGACGATGACCTCGATACGGCTTGGACCTGCATCCCCAACGCCGATGAACGCTGCGCGTTGGGCATGCACTTCCCGGCCGCCGCGAAGATCCACTCGATGCGGATCTTCGGCGCGGCTGCCGAGTTCGGAACCTATCCTCGACCGAAGCGCATTCGCATCCACACCGAGCTCGGTTTCACGGACGTCCTGTTGGCCGACGAAAATGCGCCGCAGTTCATGGAGTTTGTGGAACCTGTGCTCACGCGCAACGTCGTCTTCGAAGTGCTCGAGGTCTTCCCTGGGACCGCCAAGGAGCCCAAGATCCACATCGCGGACCTCGAGGTCTTCGGGGTCTCCGGAACCGCCCGCGAACCGCTCGCGATCAACCCCGCCACCACCATCGCGGTCTCGGCGGGATCCCCATGGCGCATGGACACCCGGTCGACCTACACGCGGGGTGAGATGTTCCTGCACTGGGTCGACGAATCCGGCGCCATGCACCGTTTCATGGAAGGCACGGCGCTTCGCGGACGCGCTGGAGACCGGTTGTTCCTGGTCGAGCGCATGTCCGGTCAGAGCGACTGCGACACGCCGCGCGGCACGTTCTATCTGCTCGATACCAAGACCCGCGTCACCGCACCGTTGGGCGACCTCGACGGCGTCGGCGGGGATGCCTTTCGGGCGACGGACGGCCAGGGCATCGTGATCGGATATAAAGGAAAGCTCGACACCAAGCTCAATGGTGTTTTTTCGGAGCCCGGCATCTATCGGCGGCGGCAGACCCCGTTCCGCCCCGACCAACGCACCGACGACTACTTCGCCGACTGGAAACTCGATCTGGTGCCCCTGCGACGGTCGGCCGCGCCCCTCAACGAAGCGATCGAAGGCTGCGCGGCTGGGACCGAGACGACGCTCGCGGAGTTGGAGTCCGCCAAGGCTGACTCGGCCCCGTCCAAGAAGAAAAAGAAGGGGCGCTCCCGAGTACCCCGTGGCGAAGTGGACGTGCCGCGGCCCGGCGCTTGGCAGGTCTGCGCGCTGTCCGACGGCGCTCGCGCGTTCGTCACCGACCACGGGCCCTGCGGCGCATCGTGGGAGCTGACCGTGCTCGACGCCGACGGCTCGATCGTCGCGACCGAATCCGACAGCGCGGAACGCTCCTTCCTGAGGGTCGCTCGACTCGGAGAAGACAACCTCCTGGTGCAGACCGGCGACAGCTCGGACAACACCGAAGTCTGGAGGGTCGCCGCGGATGGGATTCTCAGCGTCTCGACGTCAGCGTCGTTCGCGATTCAGCCTCCGCAAGCCTGCCGCGAGAACTGCCTGGAGCCGTTCCCGAACCCGGGCGCGCCGGTCTGGCAGTAGTCCGCGACGACAGCGCAATATTGCGGGTACGACCGCGGTAGTCTTTGCGCATGCGTCGCTCGAGCTTGGTTTTCTTCGCACTGACAAGCCAGGTCGCCCTGGTCGACCTGCTCGCCTGCGAAACTGAACGGGACGACGCCAAGCAGAAGGTCGCCGCGCTCGGCAGACAGGCCTCGGACGCCGCCGATGCTACCAAGCAGTTTGCCGACGACGCCAGCCGGGCGGGCAAGGACGCGATCGACAGCACCAAAGACGCGACCGACAAGGTTGTGTCGACGGGGAAGTCTGCCAGCGACACGGGCAAGGCGTGGTACGCGTCCGCGTCTGCGGCCTGGGCCGGCATCCCGGGGACGGGCGAGCTGTCCGCGACCGCGAAAGGCTGGCTGGCCACGGCCACGGATGACGACACGATCGAGGCTGTCGTGCGCGAGGGAACGCAGATCGCCCCGGTCGCGGTCGAGATTGGCCGCACGCTTCACGCCGCAATCGACAGCGACACCGCCATCGAACCGATCTTTCAGAAGGTTCCCGAGGGAGAGTCCGAGCAGGTCGACGCCGCCATCGCGGACATGCCGAGAACCGAGGTCGTGGATGGTCTGAAGATCGGCTTCAAACAGTTCGACGAGACCACCAACTCGCGCCAGATCAAGGAGCGAGGGTACCTCGTGACCTGGCGCGACGGTGACCGACTGTACGGCTTCGTCTATCGCTCCAAACGCACGATCGACATCGACAAGCTGGTGGCCGACACCCCGCGCCTGCTCCGACTGGCGAAGGCCTCGGTCACCGGGGACTGAAGCGAGCGCCCTAGCCCTAGCTTTAGCAGCCGGCGGACCGAATTGGCCCGACGCGGAACCCCGACGCGGATCTGCAGTAACATCGACGCGAACCTTCTCAAGGACCGCACGATGGACATCAAGACGATCACCGCCACGCTCGCCCTGCTCGGTTCGGGCATCCCTTTGGCCGCTTGCGATAGCGCCGAAAAGCCGGCCACCGAAGTCGACGCCAAGTCGGAGAAGTCGGAGAAGTCGGAGAAGTCGGACGAAAAGGCCGACGAGAAAGCCGACGTCAAGGCCGACGCCGAGTCCAAAGGCGAGATGGCTTGCGGCGAAGGCAAGTGCGGCGCCGGTGGCTGCGGAGCCAAGAAGGGCGACAAGGGAGAGGCCTCCTGCGGCGGTGAGAAGGAAGACAAGGCCTTCGCCGACGGCGAGAAGCAAGACCCTGCCGCCGAAGCCGCTGCCAAAGCTGCCGAGGAAGACAAGGACGCAGAGAAGAGCTGATTTGCAGTAGGCTCGCAGGCGGTGAAGCTCGAGGAGCTCTTCGCGGACCTGCCTGTGTCCTCTGCGGACTTCGTCGGCTGCGGTCCGCAGACCCAGGTCAACGGGTTGTGTGTCGACTCCAGAGAGGTCCTCACAAAACCCGGTTCCGCATTCTTGGCGACGGCCGGCGGCACTGTCGACGCGCACCGCTTCGTTGCGGGAGCGCTCGCCGATGGTGCCGCGGTCGTGTTCGTCCAACGCGGCTCCGTGGATGCTCCCGCCGGCCCGCACGTGTGGTTCGACGACACCGCTGCAGCCTACCCACTGCTTGCCGCCAACGCATCGGGCCGGCCCGCCGATTCCTTGCGCCTCGCGGCGGTGACCGGGACCAACGGCAAGACCACCACGGCACATCTGCTGGGCTCCATCCTCCAGCACCACGGAGCAGGGTTCGCGCGCCTGGGCACCACCGGAAACTGGGTCGTCGACCGGGAGGAGTCCGCGGCGTTCACCACTCCGTTCCCCCTTGAGCTCCAAGCGATCCTGCGCCGGACCGTCGAACGCGGCGGCACCCACGTCGTCATGGAAGCATCGTCCCACGCGCTCGAGCAGGGACGTGTCGAGCCGCTTCGTTTCCACGCGGTCGGCTTCACCTCGTTCAGTCAGGACCACCTCGATTTTCACCCCACGATGCAGGCGTACCTCGGCGCAAAGTGCCGCCTCGCAGACCACCACCTCGCGGCCGGGGGTGTGGCGGTCGCGGCGGTCGACGACCAACCGGCCTCCCGCACATTCCTCGAGCGCGCAAAGCCCATCGCAAGAGAATGCCTCCGGGTATCCCGCGGATCAGACCCGCACGCCGAGCTTCTGGCAGACGAGATTGAGTACGGCGCCCGCAGCACCCGTGCGGTCCTGCGAACACCCGAGGGCGTGCTTGAGCTGCAGACGCCGCTGATCGCCCCGTACAACCTGGACAACGCCTTGGTGGCGCTCGGCATGGCCTGGGGATTGGGGGTCCCATTCTCCGAGGGCGCGCAGGCGTTGCGCACCGCGACCGGCGCCCCCGGACGGCTCGAGCGCGTCTACACCGAGCGCGGCGACGGCCCCACGGTCGTCGTCGACTACGCCCACACGCCCGACGCCGTACAGCGAGCGCTGGCCGCTGTGCGCCCCCTTTGTCGAGGCCGCCTACACGTACTGCTCGGCTGCGGAGGCGACCGAGACCCCTCCAAGCGTCCGATCATGGGGCGCGCCGCGTCCGATGGTGCGGACGTGTTTTGGGCGACGTCGGACAACCCTCGCACCGAACCCCCGGACGCCATCGTGGACGCGATGCTCGCCGGGATCCCGCCTGGGTCGGCGGTCGAGCTCCACCGCGTCGTCGACCGGGAGCAGGCCATCGCCCGCGCCGTCGAGTCCGCGGATGCCGACGACCTCGTGCTCATCGCGGGCAAGGGGCACGAGGACTACCAAGTGCTCGGCCACAGCAAGATCCACTTCGACGACCGCGAACACGCCCACGCAGCGCTTCGCAAGCGTGCTCGACCCGCCTGAGGCACGGACCCTGCTATGCTTCGACCGTGGTGACTCGGACCTGGACAGTCGGCGCAGCAGCGCTCTTGGGTTTGGCGGCATGCTCGTTCGACACCGGGTCCTCCGCCGCGGAGACGGCATCTTTGGCCGAGACGGACACCGAGGCCGAGGCGACCTCGGGAAGCGGAACCGGACCCGATGGAGTCTCGACGACCGGCACCACAGAATCGGACAGCGCTCCGACCACCAACCCGTCCGATCCGTCCGACCCGTCGGATCCCTCCGACCCGTCGAACCCCTCCGACCCGTCGAACCCCTCCGACCCGACCTCGGAGACGGATACCTTCGATCCCACCACCGACGCGGATACGGATCCCAGCGGCGGCAATGTTGCGGGACTCGATGTCCAAGCTGAGGAGTTCGGCGACCTCGTGTACCAGACCCCAGCGACGCGGACGTTCACCCTTACAAACGTGGGTGAGGCCCCGGCCGAGAACCTTGCCCTCGTCGTATCCGGCGCCTTCACGCTGGATACCGACGACTGCCCCGACGCCCTCGAGCCCGGGACGAGCTGCACCGCGACCCTGTCGCATGACTCCGCCGCCCTCGGTCCGTTCTCGGGCCAGCTCTTGATCGGATTCGACAACACCGACGGGCTGCAACAGCTTCCGCTCCCCTTGGCGGCCGAGGTCAAGGGCTCGACGGAAAACCTCATCCCAGATCCGGGCTTCGAGAGCTGCGCGGACCTCCAGGAGCCATCCGGCTGGGTCGTCCTCACCGAGGGCGGCTGGTACTGCGGCGGCGATTGGACCACCCCCTACGACGGTCAGTTCCTGTCCGGCGGAGGGCCCCTACCCGACCAGCAGAACTTCAACATCCGGCTCGTCGTCGACCTCGCTGCATACGAGGAAGCGATCTCCACCGGCTTGATGAGCTTCGAGTTTGAGGGCTACGCTTCGAGCGCCGACATTGACAACGACACCTACCGCCTCCGCGTCGAGTACCGGGACGAAGACGGTGTGGTGCAGAGCGAGTACTCCAGCGGGAATCAGACGACCACAGACTGGACGCTGTACGACGACGTCCGGGCGGTGGACGCCGGGATCACCGAGGCCTATGTGGAGCTCCGCTGCCAGAAGAGCAGCGGAGACTTCTGCGACGCGTTCTTCGACGACCTGTCACTCGTCGGCCGGTACAACGCCGACTGACGCGCCGGTGAGTCGCCAGACACGCTCGGCGTCACCGCCCCGCGGCTGATGCGCAGAACGCCTCCGCGCCCGCACGGGGAGCCCCCGAGCCGTCTTTCCTGCACGTTCTCGGAAATTTTCCCGCCCCGTGTGTCGTATCCTTCGGTTGGGGTGCGATGACGGGGATTTCTGAACTTCAGTGGATGACAGGGAAGAAAGGGTGGCTCGCTGCAGCCACACTTCTAGCGCTGGGCTCTTCGACTGCGGCTTGCGATGAAAGCAGCGGACGCGGAAACGGAGCGCCGGGCCTCGGGAGCGCGTCCGACTCAGACGCGGGCGGCGCGTCCGCTGGTGAAGACACCGAAGGAGATACCGAGCCCGGAGACGACTCCGCAGGCAGCACCGGCATCGAGTCCGATGACCTCAGCGACTACGTCTTCGACCTCGGTCACCTCGACCTCGACGAGTGGGTGCCCAAGACGCAGACCAACTGCGATTTCGCATGCAAAGCAAACGGGCAAGAGGAGCAGCAGTGGTGCGAATACGTGCACTACAGTGAGACAGAGCACGCGCTCGACTTCATCGCGTTCCAGCCCAACTCCGCCACGCTGTGGCCTGGCAACGTGGTCCGGGGCGACGACGCCCAGCTTGGGCAACTCACCCCCATCGGTCTTCCCCGCATGCCGATGGCGTTCTCGGTTTCGCTACAAAACGTCAACGGCAGCCCCGCCCGAACGATGCAGAGCCCCTCGCTCTCCGAGTTCCGCGAGCATCGCAACGACATTCTCAAGGACGTGGTCGGTGGCGCCCCGGCCAACGTCGCGTTCTCGGTCGACCGCGTCCACGACTACGACCAGATCGCCGTCGCAGTGGGCGGCGGCGTCGACTGGTTCGGCAACGGCTTCTCAAGCATGTTCGACTTCTCGAACACGGTCGAGAGCACCAAGATCCTCGTCGACTTCACCCAGGCCTACTACACGATCGACGTCGACACCCCAGGGCTGCCTTCGGACCTCTTCCGAGAGGGCGTGGACGTCGAAGATCTTGAGCACTTCACCGGCGAGGAAAACCCGCCGATGTACGTGCAGTCGATCACCTACGGTCGCAAGGTCCTGTTCTCCCTCGAGAGTTTCTACTCCGAGTACGAGGTTCGCACCGCCATCGATGCGTCGTTCAACGCGGTGCTCGTCAGCGGCGGCGTTCAGGTCGACACCTTCAGCCGCGAGGTCCTTGAGAACACCCGCCTCAAGGCGGTTGTGATCGGTGGATCCGGCGCGGAGGCGGTCAAGACCGTCACGGGCTTCGACGGTCTGGTCGAGTACATCCTGGACGGGGGCGAGTACTCGAATCTCTCCCCCGGTGCACCGATCGCCTACAAGCTGGCCTATCTCGACAACAGCGGCGTCAAGATGGCGTTCGCCGCCGACTATCAGGAGCGGCAGTGCTACGACAACTTCATCGATGTGTCGGCCAAGGTCGCCGAGATGGAGTACCTCGGCGGCAACGACGATGGACCCGGCGCCATTCAGGTCAAAGGCAACATCGAGTTCCGCGTCGCCCCTCCTCTTGAGGCCGACCCCTGCCGTGCTGACGCGCCCGGCTGGCAGTCGATCTGGGAGCGAGGCGGCGATGGCATGCAGCTGCCCGTCCTTTGGATCAACACCGCCGACGACGGCAAGACCATCTACGACCACGAGGTCGACCCGCTCAAGAACAACCAGCTGTGCATTCGCGGAAGCCTCCGGGAAGACGACGACTGCTTCCTCTTCTGCGACGACGACAGCTTCGGCACCACAACCTACGGCCCCGTCTCCCTCGAAAACGGATGGGCCGGCGACCACTATCTCGAGTTCTCGGATCAAGGAACCGTCGGCGTGACGGTTCGCGTCAGCATCGACTGATCAGTGTCCAGAACCGACGCGAACGGAACCAACGATGACCCGCAACAAGCTGCACGCGCTCACCTGTACCGCCGCCCTCGGCCTGACTCTCACCGGCGCTGGTTGTGCCGATGACGGGACCAACAGCCCCTTCCCTGGCGCTGGACCAACCGTCCCGGACGCGACCGGAGCCTCCACCGGAGAGGACCCGGGCACGGAACCCGATGCGTCGACCGGCGAGGCCGACGACGGTTCGACGGGCGGCGAAGAGCCGGCCGACCACGGCGAGCTCGACTCGTTCATCTTGGGCCTGGGGCACCTCAACATCGACCCGATCGCCTCCAAACATCAGGTCGTGTGCGATCCAGACGCGATGGAGTGCTTGGACCCATGGACCCAGGGCGAGCTGACCTGCAACCAGGTCTACTACTCCGAGACGGCGCACTTGGGTTCGTTCATCGCCATCGTGCCCGACTCGCCTGCGCTGTGGCCTGGCGCGCTGCTTCGTGCCGGCGAGATGGTCGGCGGCGTGCTCTCGCCCATTGGCCTTGAGCGCTCCCCCGCCACCTTCAGCCTCTCGCTGGAGAACCTCAACGCCTCGCCCAAGGCCACGATGGAGGAACCCAGCCTCTCCGAGTTCCGCGACCTTCGTGCTTCGATCCTTCAAGAAGGCACCAACGGCAACACGGCGGCGCAGATCAGCTACGAGATCCACAAGGTCTTCAGCAAGTCTCAGTTCGCGCTGCAGATCGGTGCCGACGTGAGCTGGTCCGGCATCATCGACTTCGACGCGATGTATGACTTCGAAGAGGGCGAGTTCGCGAACAAGTACCTCATCGACTTCACGCAGACGTACTACACGGCCGACCTCGACACCCCCGCGCGTCCCTCGGACCTGTTCGGCGACTTTGTCGACGTGCAAGATGCCCAGCTCTTCATGGGCGTGGGCGACCCTCCGATGTACCTCCAGTCGATCAGCTACGGCCGCCGGGTGCTGTTCGCGATCGAGTCGAACGACACGCTTGAGGTGATGGTCGCGGCAATCGACGCCGCATTTGGGGACGGCATCGCTGGGGTCGAGGTCGACGTTGGGTCCGAGGAGATCCTCAACGCAGCCAAGATCACGGCCACCGTCCTCGGCGGCAACGCCCAAGACGCGGTCGCGACCATTCTCGGACCCGAGCAGATGATCGAGTACATCCTCCAGGGCGGGAACTACTCGGCCGACTCCCCGGGCGTCCCGATCGCGTACAAGGCCGCCTACCTCGACAACACGCCGGCGCGCCTCTCCCTCACCGCGATCTACCCCGAGATCCAGTGCGAGTAGGGCCGAGCGCCGCCAGTTGAGGCCTGCCGAACGAGGCAACCCCGGCCAGCGCTTCGCTAAGCCGGGCGTTTTTTTTGGGGGCGGCTCATGATCGAGGGGGGGTTGGTGGGCACTACCTTAATGAGATGACTCGTTGGCTTATCGTCCCCGTCCTGTGCGCGCTCGCCATGCCCTCGACCGCGAGGGCTCAGCCGACATCTTCGCCGCCCGCACCCGAGGGTACGGTTGAGGGACCCGCGGCGGTCGCAGCCCCGGCCGAAGGCTCGAAGGCTGCCGCTGCAGCGCAGACCGAAGCAGCCGAGTTGGCGACGGCTCTCGAAGCTCCACAACCCGAAGCCAGCGACGCGGTGCCGGTCGCTGTCACCACCGCAGCACCGGTGCCCCCTCCGCCGCGCACCGTCACCCCACCTCCGGCCGCGCCCACCGGTCCGCAGCGCAACAAACGCGCCGAACCCCTGCTGATCACCGGGCTCAGTGGATTCGCAGCCCTCTACCTGCTGACCGCCTACGCCGGCGCCGCGACGATCGACAAGGCCCGGGATATCAGCCGCAGTGGGGACACCTACGATCTCTACGGGAACCCCAGCCCTGGCCGCGACGGAAAGATGACCCGAAACCGCGGACGCGCGTTGCTTATCCCGGTCGCCGGTCCGTTCATCGCGATGAACTTCACCAACTCGGCGCGGCGCAAGTACTGGCAAGCCCTCAACGGCGGTCTCCAGGCGGGCACCCTCGCGATGGCCATCATCGGCACGCACATGTACGGCCAGCACCGCCGCGCCAAACGCCGCGCCCAGATGACGGCCTCGGCCAGCCCCGAGGGCGCACAAGTCGGCATGACGATGCGGTTCTAGCAGCCTGTTGAGAAAGTCGGCGCGGCGGATCGGGAAGCATTTTTCGCTCCTGGGTAGGAGCCGAAACGCCGCTGTACCGGGTGTACTGCAAGTTTTGGCGACGCCGCCAGGAGCGAAAAGGGCGAGCGAGACGTCGTGTCGACTTTCTCAACAGGCTGCTAGAGCACCCCAAGCGCCGCCAACGTGCGCTCGAGCTTCATCCCCCGACTGCCCTTGAGAAGGGCCGCCCCCGGGTCGGCCCCCTCAAGGGTTGTTCGCAGCGCCTGTGCGAGAGCCTCGATGGACTCGAAGTGCTCCGCGCGAACGCCCCCCTCGCGAGCGGCGACGACGGCGTGTCGCGACAGCGGCCCGAAACCAAGCACAGCGTCGATACCCAGCCGAGCCGCCAGCGCCCCAGCGTCAGCGTGAAGCTCGTCCTGGGTCGGTCCAAGCTCCAGCATGTCCGCGAGCACAGCGACCTTGGGCCCCTTGCACGAAAGGCGCGCGAGACTGTTGAGCGCAACCTCCACCGACCCTGGATTGGCGTTGTAGCAGTCGGCGATCAGCATGTGCTCGCCCCACTCGACCACACGCCCGCGATCCCCGACCGGCCGGACCGACGAAAGCGCTTCGACACTGGCTTCGAGGGACAGACCCAGTCGATGGGCAACCGCCAACGCAGCCGCGGCGTTTCGGGCGTTGTGCGCTCCGAACAGCGGCAGGTCGAGCTCCACCGGGGCGTGGGGTCCAACCCGCACGCTCGCCCGGGTGCGGGCGCCCACCGACACGCTGAGAATCTGCACGTCGCAGTCCGGCGTGTCGCCGAACGTGATCACATCGACGCTGGCGCGCTCCAGGTGCGGCCGCAGGAGTGCCTCATCGCGAGGCACCACGATGCACCCTCCGGGCCGAACCCGTGCGACCGGCTCGGCCTCCGCCGCAGCGATCGCCTCGATGCTCTTCATGAACTCGAGGTGTTCAAGCGCGACCGAGGTGATCACGTGAATCTGTGGCTGAGCGATCGCAGCCAGCGCGTCGTTCTCCCCCGGAGCGCTCATGCCCAGCTCCACCACCATCGCGTCCGGGGCGTGCGGCTCTCCCAGCACGGTCAGCGGCACACCCAGATGGTTGTTGAGGTTGCCTCGTGTGCACAGCACGGTCTGCAGCGACGCATCGAGCACGCCGGCGATCATGGCCCGCGTTGTGGTCTTGCCGTTGCTCCCCGAGATGGTCACGACCGGACCCTCGAAAGCGGCACATCGTGCGGTGGCCAGACGGGTCAACGCCTCCAGGGTATCCGCGACCTCGATGACCGAGAACGACCCGGGCGGAACCGCGTGACCTCGTTGCACCAGCGTGGCGACTGCGCCGCCGGACACGGCCGCCTCGATGAAGTCGTGTCCATCGCGGGCCGCAACGATAGGAACAAACAGCCCTCCGACGAGCGGCGTGCGCGAGTCGATGAACACCCCTTGTACGGGGCGATCCGTCGACCGAATCAAGGTTCCGCCCGCATCACGGGCCAGCGCGTCCGGTGTCCACTGCACGAGGTGGCGAGTACCAGCATCGGTGCGGGTCTCCAAGACAACGGCTTGCCAACATGTCCGCTCAAGACACACACCACCCACAAACGGGCGTCTATCTGCCAGCGTGCTAGTTTGGGTGCGGGTCGGATATGACAGTCAGAACCACGTTGCTGTTGGACCAGGGATACCAGCCGCTGCGCGTCATTCCATGGCAGCGGGCGATGTGCATGCAGTTCTTAGGCAAGGTCGAGGTCATCTCCCAGCACGACTGGATGGCCCGGAGTGTCTCGTGTGACTTCGAGGTGCCCGCTGTCGTCCGCCTGGTCCGCTCGGTGAAGGTTCGCCCGATGTACGTTCGCTTCTCCCGCGAGAACATCTACCTGCGCGACGGATACCGCTGCCAGTACTGCGGTGATCAGTTTCCCCACAAAGCGCTGACGCTGGACCACGTCGTCGCCCGGTGCCGCGGCGGCAGCACGAACTGGAAGAACATCGTCGCGTGCTGTGTCGGTTGCAACCGGCGCAAAGGCAGCCTCTCTCCGGAAGAAGCCGGCATGCCGCTGCGAACCCAGCCCACGCGGCCGCGATGGCTGGCCCCCCGGGTCTTCCACCAGGGACAGACCACGCTGCCGGCGATCTGGCGGGACTGGCTCCACTAGCAGCGGCATGCCCGCAAGCCAACCGAGGGGTCTTTCAGCGCAAAACCTGAGCTCCTGTGCGGGGACCCTCAACGAGCCCGCCTTCCGCTCCTGACCCGCCTACGGGCTCGCACGGGGCCCTACGGCCCGCGCGGTTCGCACGAACACGCGCAGCTGCGATGCTTCCGCCCGGCCGAACACGCAGGATTCTTGCTCTTCGGGGCCGGTTCGTGCCATCGGTAGAGACAGGTTTTCAGTCCTGCGCGGACACTCCCGCGACACGGACAGGTGCTGGATTGCTCTACACGCTCCTGTATCCACTGAGTTCGAAGATTGCGGCGCTGAGCTGGCTCAACGTCCTTCGTTACACCTCGACGCGGGTGATCGCAGCGACGCTTACGGCGTTGCTCCTTTCGCTGGTGCTCTACCCCTGGTTCATCCGCACCTTGCAGAGGATCCAGCTCGGGCAAGTCGTCCGAGACGACGGACCGGAGTCGCACCTGGCGAAGCGCGGCACGCCCACGATGGGCGGCAGCCTGATCCTCTTCACGCTGATCATCCCCACGATCCTGTGGGCGGACATCCGCAATCCGTTCGTGTTGATGGCCACCCTCACGACGGCAGGCTTCGGCGTCATCGGCTTTCTCGATGACTTCATGAAGATCCGCAAGAAGCACTCAGGCGGGATGCCGGGCAAGGTGAAGTTCGCCCTGCAGTTCATCATCGCCACCGGCGTGTCGCTGTACATCTACGAAGGCAGCGAGATGATGCCCGAGCACATCCGCTACAAGCTCGCGCTGCCGCTGCTGGACTTCTACGAGTCCGGCCTGGCCCTCCCGGCGATGGTCTACGTGGCCTTCGGCGTGCTGGTCATCGTGGGGACCTCCAACGCCGTCAACCTGACCGACGGCCTCGACGGCCTCGCCATCGGCCCGGTCATCATCTCGGCTGCCACGTTTCTCATCCTCACCTACGCGGCTGGAACCCTCATCGCAGGCTTCGACATCGCCCGCTATCTGCACATCCCGCACATCCCGGGGGTCGGCGAGCTGGCGATCTACTGCGGCGCGATGATCGGGGCTGGCATCGGCTTCCTTTGGTACAACACCTACCCGGCCAGCGTGTTCATGGGCGATGTGGGCTCGCTGCCGTTGGGCGCCGGTCTTGGATTCCTGGCCGTCGCGACCAAGAACGAGTTCACCCTGCTGCTCGTGGGCGGCATCTTCGTCCTGGAGACCGTCAGCGTCATCGTGCAAGTGGTCAGCTTCAAGCTCACCGGCAAGCGGGTGTTCAAGATGGCCCCGATTCACCACCACTTCGAGCTCAAGGGGTGGGCCGAGCCCAAGGTCATCGTGCGCTTCTGGATCATCAGCTTCGCCCTTGCGCTCGTGGCTCTGGCCACGCTCAAGCTTCGATGAGTGCCGCCTACCGACGCGCGCTGGTGATCGGGCTGGGCGCCAGCGGCCGAGCAGCGGTTCGGCTGCTGGTCTCGCTCGGGGTGCAGGTGCATGCCTACGACTGCAGTGAGGTCGTGGACGATCCGCCCGATGGCGCCGTGTTGTTCTTGGGCACCCAGGTTCCCAGCGCCGACGCATTCGAAGGCGTCGACCTCGTTGTGTTCAGTCCCGGCGTGCCACCGGGGCCCCACCGGGAGGCATGTCGAGCACACGCCCCAGACGCCAAGATTCATGGCGAGCTCAGCCTCGCGCTCGAGATCATCGGCCCCATACCCACCGTCCTGATCACCGGGACCAACGGCAAGAGCACCGTCACCTCGATGCTTGGGCACCTCCTGCGGGCAGGCGGGCAGACGCCCTTCGTCGGTGGCAACCTCGGAGACCCACCGGCCGAGCTCGCCCGCGCGGTCGCTGCGGGCGAGCGAGAGCGGCCGTCATCCCTGGTGTTGGAGTGTTCCTCCTACCAGCTGGAGACGCTCAAACCCGGACCCACGGCGGTGGCGATGATCCTCAACATCACGCCCGACCACCTCGATCGCTACGACTCGTACGAGGCCTACGCGCGCACCAAGACGGCCGTCTTGAGCAACCTCGACCGCGGAGCTCTCGCCCTGCTCGATGCGGATGATGAATGGACCGCCGCGTTCGCCCCGCTGGCCGGAGACACGCTTCGGCAGGTCGGCTCGAGCTTCGCCAACGTCCTCGGAGACGGACCCGGCGACACGATGGTGGTGGACGGCGAGGAGTACGACCGCGCGGCCCTCCGCCTTCCAGGGCGACACAACACAAAGAACGCCCTGTTCGCGATCGCAGCGGCGCGGCACCTGGGCGTGCCCGTCGATGCCGTCCGCAGCGGACTGCGAACCTTCGAGGGGCTCCCGCATCGCATGGTGCTCGTGCGGGAGCTCGCGGGCGTGAAGTACTTCAACGACTCCAAGGCGACGAACGTCGCGAGCGCGATGGCCAGCCTCAGCGGGCTTCGAGAACGCTTCGTGCTGGTCGCGGGGGGCCGGCCCAAAGGAGACGACCTGGGCCCCTTGGGAGAGGTTCTCCGAGCGCGAGGGCGCGGGCTGGTGACGCTCGGCGAGGCGGCTGAGCAGTTTGAGGCGCTCGCCGAAGGCCACCTCCCCTATCGCCGCGCGCCCTCCATGGCCGCTGCCGTCGAGGCCGCCCGCGCTTTCGCCAAGCCAGGGGACCTCGTCCTGCTGGCCCCCGCCTGCTCCAGCTTCGACCAGTATCGCAGCTACGCGGAGCGCGGAGACGCTTTCGCTCAGGCTGTGTTGGCCCTGGATTGAGCCGGTATTACACTCTCGCGCATGTCCTCCGAAGAGGAAGAACTGTACTTCGCTCAGCACGAGCAAGACCTCCGCTCGGCCCAGCGTCACCAGATGACGCTGGCCGCGAAAGAACTCGAAGAGAAGCGGAAGATCGCGACGAGCGCGGGCACGGACAACGTCGAGGTTGCCGACCGCATCAAATCGCTGGGCTTCGACGGCGACTCCGCTCGTGTCTTCGATCTTCTGCCCTTGGTTCACGTCGCTTGGGCGGACGGAAAGGTTCAACGAGGCGAACGCCGGGCGATTCTGGAGGTCCTGCGCGGCCGCGGCATCGAGCCGGGCAGCGAGGCATTCCGCACCATGGAATCGCTGCTCGAGGAGAAGCCCTCGGAAGCGTTCATGCGGGAGTCTCTCTCGGTTCTCAAGGAAGTCACCGGGGGCCTCACCGATCGTGCAGCCACGATCGTCGACCTGTGCATTCAGGTTGCGGCGAGCTCTGGGGGCTTCCTCGGACTCAAGCTTGGCGCAAAGATCGGCGACGACGAGAAGAAGCAGATCGAGGACATTCTCGCCTCCCTCGGCCCGGCTGCGTCGAAGTCGTTCCAAAGCGACCTCGGGTGAGCACGGAACCCACCGCGGCCGGTCACGCGTCGGACCCCTAAACCGCCGGTTTTTAGGCATTGAGCCGGTTTCCGTGCTCCCGTCGACCTCGTGTCCGATGCTGCCGAAGCGCTCGAGGTCGACGAGCCATCCAACAGCCCTGCTCCCGCATCGTCTCGGGGGGATTTCAGCAGTCGGCCGATGGACCCTTGGCTGTTCTTCGCCGCCGTCGCCCTGACGGGGCTGGGCCTGGTGATGGTCTACAGCGCGGGCGCCTGGCTCGGACACAGCACCTACAGCGGCTGGGAGCACTTCCTCACCCGGCAGGCGATGTTCGCCGCGGCTGGATTCGTGCTCATGGTGACCATGAGCCGACTGGACTATCGCCTCCTGCGGCGCTTCGCCCCCCAGCTGATGCTCGGCGCGATTGCCATGCTGCTGATGGTCCTGGTGTTCGGCACCGAGATCAACGGTGCCCGTCGCTGGATCCGCGTGGGCTCGTTCAGCCTCCAGCCCTCCGAGCTCGCGAAGGTTGCCCTCGCCGTTTTCTTGGCGGCGACGCTGGCTCGCAAGGGGGAACGCGTCCGCGCCTTCACCCAAGGCTTCTTGCCGGTGATGGTGATCTCGGGCTTCACCATGCTCCTGGTGCTCATGGAGAAGGACCTGGGCACGACGATTCTCCTGGGCTCGCTGACGCTCATCATGCTGTTCGTCGCAGGCACCCGACTGAGCTACGTCGTGGCCGCGGTGATGTTGGCGGCTCCCATCGCGTGGCAGCAGATCCTCGGGGTGGACTATCGCCGCGGCCGACTCGAGGAGTTTCTCTCGGGCGACGGCTATCAGGTTCAGCAGGCTCTGATCAGCATCGGCTCGGGCGGATGGTTTGGCCTGGGCCTGGGCAACGGCAAGCAGAAGCTCGGCTTCCTGCCCGAGAACCACACCGACTTCATCCTCGCGACCGTCGGCGAAGAGCTTGGATTCGCCGGGATCCTGCTCGCCATGGGGTTGATGCTGTTGTTGGTTTGGCGCGGCGTGGTGATCGCCCGCCGAGCCCGGGACCGCTTTGGCCTCTACCTCGCCGTGGGGTTGTCGTCCCTGTTCGGCCTGCAGGCGATCGTCAACATCGCCGTCGTGTTGGAGGTGATCCCGGCCAAAGGAATCACCTTGCCGTTCCTGAGCTACGGCGGCTCTTCGCTGCTCACGTCGTTGGGCGCGGTCGGGCTACTGCTTTCGATCTCCCGGGCTCCTGCGCCCTGGAGGCTTAGCGACCAACGCCGCGATGGCACGCGCCGAGGTTCGACCAAGGACCGGAAGAAGCGCGGCGACACCGGATCCACGATGGGAAATGCTCGGCGACGGACCCCACCGGACGACGACGCCCTCGCGCAACCGATCGGCTGAGGTCTTTAGGGAGGCTGGTGCAGAGGCCGAAACTCGCGGTCAACGAACCCGCGTTCCGAGGTCGCCCGCGGTGACCTGGAGTCGGGGCATCTCGAGAGCGCCGTTGTGCCGGGGGTCGATGCCCAGCTCGTCGAGGATTTGGAAACCGGCCCGAACCCCCTCCAGCCTCAGCGCCGGCGAGCTGCTTTGCACAGACTCGCTGTTCTCACGGTCACCCCCACCCAGGAGCTGCGAGAGCCAGCTTTTGGGCGGCGGGAACTCGACCACGCCCACCGTTTCGTCGCTTGAGATGCCGGCCTCTTCGCGGGCGAGCGCGAGAGCGGTATCGAGTCCCCCGAGCACATCGACGAGCCCGGCCTGTTTTGCCCGCGTCCCCGACCACACCCGGCCCTTCGCCACTGCTTCGACGTCCTCCTGGGACATCCCTCTCCCCTGCGCCACGCGATCCTTGAAGTCAGCGTAGATCTGATCCAACGACGCCTGCAGTGCCGCCCAGCCTTGCTCGTCGTATCCGTGAACCGTCGAGTACGCCAGAGCGTTGTCTGAGGTACTCACGCTGTCGAACGTTACGCCGGCCTTGTTCCAGAGCTTCCGCAGGTTTGGTTTCCCGGCAAAGACCCCGATCGACCCGGTGATTGTCCCCGGCTGCGCGACGATCTTCGTCGCACCAGCCGCAACGTAGTAGCCCCCCGAAGCGGCGACGTTTCCCATGCTTACGATCACGGGCTTGCCAGCCTCGCGAGCTCGCACGGCCTCTCGCCAGATGGTGTCGGAGGCGACGGCAGAGCCGCCGGGGCTATCCACCCGGAACACGATCGCGACCACATCCTCGTCGGACGCCGCAGCAGCTAACGCCGCGGAGACCGTTTCGCTCCCCATCGACGTAGACCCTGTAAGCGCGTCGCTCCCGCTCGAGCCCCGCGTCACGGCACCAACCCCGTAGATCAGCGCGATCTTCTTGTCCGCGCTCGGGAGTGGATCGATGCGCTCGGCGTAGGCCTCAAGAAAAAGCAGCTCGGTGCCTTCGCCTGCCTTCGCCTTCGCGGCCGCAACAACTTCGTCCTTGTAGCCGAGGCGGTCGACGATCCCAAGCTCGGTCGCAGCCGCGCCGAGATACGGACCGCCGTCGATCCATTCGGCCACGACCTCCACGCCCACGCCTCGCCCCTGCGCGATGCCGTCTTGCATCTGCGCGACGAAGTCCTCGAGGAGCGCACGGATGGCCTCCTCATGAGCCGGCGTATAGCGACGTTCGGTGTAGGTGTTGAAGGCGTTCTTGTATTCCCGACGTCGGTCGCCCCGAACCTCGACGTCCAGCAACTCAAACGTTCCTTTATAAAAAGATGACGACGACATCAGGCCGACGAGACCGACCTGACCGGTGGGCTGCATCCACACCTCGTCGAACGCCGCCGCGACGTAGTATCCCTGCGTACCAGGCCCCATCTCCCCGAACGTCTCGGAGAAGGCGTAGGCGAACTTCCCAGATCCTCGAAACCGAAGGATCGCGTCGCGGAGCTCCTGCGCTTGAGCCATGCCTCCAACCCCACCGTCGATGTAAGCGATCATCCCCGAGACGCGGTCATCCTGGCGCGCCCGGTCGAGCCCTTCGATCGTCGCGCGAAGCGTGGGAGAGCTGTCGCCGAGGATCCCCGACAGCGGGTCAGCCCCACCGACCTCGGCCAGCGGACGGTTGAGGCGAACCTCGATGACGGTCGAGCTCGGCACCGAGTCCGCGAACACACACGTCATCGAGAACGCAAAGACGACGGCGGCGGCGCCAAAGAAAACCAATGCGCCCAAGACGACGAATACCTTCTTGGAGAGCGCCACAAGGAGCGACCAACGGGACGACGAGGACTCGGACATGACGGCGCAGGGAGACTTTGTCGTCCTGCATCGCCGAGCGCAACCGGTGCAACTCACTCGCTGAGGGCTTGCAGACGCGGAAACCCGATCTCCTGCAGGGTGCCTTCGTTCGCGTCGACGAGCAGTAGGCCGTGCTCAGGGAACGCGAGCGCATACTCCAGCAGCTGACGCCGGGTCGGTGCCGAGCCGATGCTCGCGGCGTTGCCCGTCTTGAACTCCGCTACGAAACGGCGGCCATCTCGAGCGACGATTGCGTCGATGCGAAGCTCGTACGTCTCGCCGTCTCCGTCCACCTCGACCACCGCCAACGCGCGGACCTGGGTATCGAGGACGGTGTAGCCCGCTTCCTCGAGGACCCGGACTCCGTAGACCTCTCCGCGAAGGCCTCGCCGCGCGACACGACGCCCGCGCTGCTGCGTACGCCAACGCACGAACCGGATCCCAAGCCACAGACCCAGGAGCAACAAGCCCAGGCCGAGCCCGACCGCGCCTTCCCATCCCGGCATCTGCGGCGCACGCTAACCGCTGCGTGCGGTCCGGCGAAGAAACCGGCGGTCACTCGTCGTCGGCGGGGGGCTTCGCATCGGAGTGCCCAGCGATCGACGCAGGGACCGCGCTGGCAGGGTCGACCGCCAGTCCGGGACCCGGAACGCGCCGCATCTTCTGAGTGGCTCGGGCGTCGAGCGAGAACAAACCGGAGCCCTCAAGCTCGCGACGCTCGAGCGACGCGTCGCGGAAGTACAGCGCGTATTGAGCCGACGCCGCATGGACACGCAGCCACGCGTCAAGGCTGGGCTGATAGCGAGGGTCGGCCACCAGCGACAGCGCTTCGCGGATCTGGGTGTAGTCGACCGGGGAGGAGAGCCGGCCTTCGATGACGGTCAGCAACTCGGGAACGCGCTCCTGAGCGTGTCGCGTAAGCACCCGCCACTGCTCGGGAGAGAACTCGACGGACCCCTCGCTGTGATCAGAGGCCAACCGGGCCATCGCACGATAGTCCCCGCTGGCGAGCTGATGCCGCAGCTGGCCCTCGAGCAACGCGAAGACCTCCGGGCGGATCGCGATCAGTTCGTAGACCGGCGCGTTCCAGAGCCAGTCGTCATCTTCCTCGAGAAACAACACGCCAACGAGATCGGTCCCAGCCGGCAAGGCGTCGGTGAGCTCGGCGGTACCAAACGAGATCGGTGCCCACCGAGCCTGACGCTCGGGGTCCCGCAGTCCTTCGACGAATTCCTCGAGCTCATCGGGGCTGACCACCATGCGCGCGGTCCGGGATTCGTCGTCGATGACCTGGTAGTGATCCTCAAACTCGGACATCAGCGCGCGCCACTCTCCGCTGAGCAACTCGACCTGCAGGTCGTGCTCTCCAACGAGGTGACGCAGCTGATCGCGGTCGCCACTACGCAACTGCTCGAGGATTTGCGCCTCGAGTTCACGATAAGCTTCGGCCGGAACCATGTACGCGTGGCAGCGCACTCGCCCAGAGGCTACCGAAAATCACGGTTTCTCTCTACTGCCGCGCTCCCTTCATCGACCCGGGGCCCCGTGTATATTCCCCGGCGCGAGATTCATGACTCCCTGGCCGAGATCCGCGCGCTCCCTGACCCTGGCCCTCCTCCTTATAGGAGGCTGTGGTCACCACGCCGCACAGACCGTCTCTCACGCGGCCGACGCACCACCCCGGTGGATGAACGCGGCGGCAGCGGGGGAAGGCCAGGTCCTGGCGCTGTATCAAGGGTGGGACGCGATCGGGGTCCACGAGGTCCACATCGACCAGGGCTGGCGCTCCAGCTACGTAAAGCTGGACGAGCCCGCGGACGATCTCGCGGTGCTCGGGCCGGAGCGCTGGGCCGTGGCGCACAGCGAGAGCGGTCGTGTGGTGCTCCTCGACGGGCCAGACCACGCCTCCAGCACCCTCGCCGAGCTGGAGTCGGCTCCTCTTCAGATCGACGCCGCCGACCTTGACCGCGACGGTCACATCGACGTCGCGGTCGCGTCCGGCGGACCGCGGCCCCGGCTCTACCTGCTGCGCGGACGTGTGGGTGGCTTCGCACCTCCGGAGTTGGTCCCGCTCGACCCCAAGGGACGCACCCCCCCCAGCCTGCTCCTGGTCGACATCGATCGAGAAGGCCACCTCGACGTGATCGTGGGGCTCACCACAGGTGTCCCCAACTCCCCGGTCCCCGATCACCTGCGGATCTTTCGCAACGCTTCGCACGGGGGACTCGTCGACGAGTCGAGAGCTCAAGCGCGCTCGCCCCTGCAGCTCGACGCCGCGGACTTTGACGAAGACGGGCTCCCCGATGTCCTGGCAACCGGACCCGACGGCGCGTGGCTACACTTCAGCAGCGGGTTTGGATGGCTGGCCAGCGCGGACAAACTCGTCGGCGGCACGGTGACCGGCGGCCTGCTGCGCGACGTCGACCGCAACGGCCACCTCGACGTCGTCCTCCTGCGCGCGGATCGACAACGGATCGAGGTGCATCCTGGAGTCGGTGCGGGTCGCTTCGGACTCACGCAGCACTACGAGGTGGGCGCGGGACCGGTCGCGCTCGCAGTCATCGAGCGAGCGAACGAGACGCTGCTGGTTTCGGCCAACGCGCAGGCCCAGAGCTTCACGACGGCGAAGGTTGCGGCGGCACGTACCGGGCCCCATCGAACCGATACGTGACCGGGGTCCTTCGACGTCGCCCGTCCGCGTCGATGGAAGGCTCGGCGACGGTGAGATCAACCAACCCCGCCGAACCGAGCTCAGTCGTGTGGGGTTCCGCGGGCAGCCGCGGAAGGGTCCCCACACGATGGCCACACGAACCCCGCATCACGTAGGCGTCCCAGACCACGTCGACGCCATCGAAGCGTGGAACGTATCCGTCCAAGTAGCCGTCGCGGTCGAGATCAACGTCAAACAGCGGCCCGTACCTAGAGGCAGGGTCGAGCCTTGCCTTGAGCAGCGGCAGCGAAACGCAGACGCCCTCAAGTTCGACCTGAGGTCGGTTTTCGCCGGGTCCAGAGACCCGCAAGAGGGTCTCTGAGACAGGACCCGTTCGCCGAGTGATGGCGTAGAAACGAAGCGAATCGCAATTGACTCCACATCCCGAGATGGACTGTGAGTACAGCGATCCCTTGCTGTCGAGGATCTGCCACCCCCCCTCGGTCAAATCGGAAACGAGTCCAGAGAAAGCGGACTCGTACGGTCCAGTGTGGCGAAAAAACAACACCATCGCGCCACCGGGGAGGAGAAGTTGTTCTCGGCTCGAGGCCTGGATCCCGGGAACGTGTGCTGGCCAACGCTGAATAGAGCCACATCCACCGAGCCCTGCAGCGAACGCGAACAGACACGCCGCGGACATCAGCGATCGTCGGAGGGCGCAGGGGAGTAACCTCATCGGACGCGCGTACGGTGCCAGGGACTGTCCGCGTGGGCAAGTTGACCTTCGGCGAATGCCGTCGCTATAGTCCCGGCGCGTTTGACCTTCGAAGGCAACGCTCAACTCTCTCTCGAAAGATCTCACGATGAAGAAAATCGCTGCTGTTATCGCCTTCGCTACGCTCTCCACCACCGGCTGCGCTGCTGCAATGCCTGGCTCCGCTCCTCCTTCGGGCGTTTTCTACACCGGCGTCAAAGGCGTTGGCCCGTCCACCGAAGCTCAAGTCACCGACGGCGTCCGCCCCGGACCCAAGCAGGGTCAGACCTGTGCTTCCGGCGTCCTCGGACTCGCCGCCTGGGGAGACATGAGCATCGACACCGCCAAGAAGACCGGCGGAATCACCCGCGTCGACACCGTCGACTACTCGCAGATGAGCATTCTTGGCATCGTCTACACCAAAAACTGCACCGTCATCACGGGTGAGTGATTTGCCCCTCCCGCCCTAGGCGGGACCACAAAGAGAGGGTTTCTCGCGATGCGGGGGGCCCTCATTTTTTTTGGTTTTCGGGCTCGGGGGGCGCTGGGATCTTCGGCCACGCGCAGCAACCTCGGAGGCTGCAGCTGGTAGATTCTGATCGTGATCGAGCTGAGCAAGGATCCGAAGATCGCCGAGCAACAGATCGAGGCCGTCATTTTTTACCTGACGACCTGCGGCTACATCGACGCGGAGTTCGACCTCCGCGAGAAGTCCTTCGTGCGCTCGTTCTTGCGCAAGCTCGTCACCGCCCGAGTCGACGCTCAGGGCGATCTCGATCCAGAGCTCCGCTTCGAACAAATCGAGCAGCAGCACGAGCACTACGTCGAGATGTTTCAGCAGGTGGACTACGAAGTGAAGTCGCTCTTCACCGAAGCCATCGCAGACGGTGAGGAGGTCGACGTCTTCGTCATCTCCAAGCTCAAGCTGCGCTGCTTCGAGCTCTTCGAGGGCCTGAGCCAAGCCAACCGCGAGGCGCTGCTCAGCGTGGTCGACGACTTCATCAATGCCGATGGCGTGGTCCATCCCGAGGAGGTCAAGTTCCGCAACGAGCTAGCGGACCTGCTCGGACAAGACTCGATGCCCGAAGACGACGCGACGACCGAGGGATGCGTCGCTGTCGAAAAGCCGATCGACAAGCCTCCCGCCAAGACCGACCACCCCTTCTTCAAGACCTTCGAGCATCACTACTCGCCCGACCCCGCCGAGATTCGGGCGCAGATCGAGGCCGACATTCGGCTGCTTGAGAAGACGGAGGCCACCTGGGCCGAGATGCGCAAGGCCGGAGACGGCCGGCTGCGTGGCAAGCAGCGCGTCGACCAACTCGACGGCGACGAGTTTCTCGATGGGCACGTGCATGCGGTTCCGCAGGGCGGAAACCGCGACTACGAGCTGATCGTCCTGGGCGATCTGCATGGCTGCTACAGCTGCCTCAAAGGCGCGGTGATGCAGAGCGACTTCATGGAGAAGGTGAAGCGCTTCCGGGCCGACCCGGAGAACAACCCCGATGTCCGCTTGGTCCTGCTCGGCGACTACATCGACCGCGGACGCTTCAGCTTCAACGGCGTCTTGCGAGGCGTGCTCAACCTCTTTAACACGGTTCCCGAGCACGTTTTCGTGCTGCGCGGAAACCACGAGTACTACATCGAGTACGGGGGCCGGATCTACGGCGGCGTGAAGCCTGCGGATGCGATCAACAACCTGCAGCGGGTCCTTCCCGACGAGGTGTTTGAGCGCTACCTGAAGTTCTTCGAGCAGATGCCCAACTCCCTGTTGTTCGACAACCTCCTGTTCGTGCACGGCGGCATCCCCCGCGACGAGCTGCTTCAGAAGAAGTGGCAGGGGCTGTGGAGCCTCAACGATGAGGAAATCCGCTTCCAGATGTTGTGGAGCGATCCCAGCCGGGCGGAGACGGTGCCCAAAGATCTTCAGGCCGCCTCGGCGCGGTTCGCCTTCGGTCGCCAGCAGTTCCGAAAGTTCATGCATCGCGTCGGGTGCTCGCTTCTCGTGCGCGGCCACGAGAAGTTCAATGCCGGCTTCCGCGACCACTACCCGCGCGACGACATCCGGCTTCTGACCGTGTTCTCGGCGGGCGGTGTCGCCAACGAAGACCTCCCCGAAGACAGCAACTACCGGGACGTCCGCCCGATGGCGCTGACGATTTCGCGAACGGGGTCTGAGACCAAGGTCACGCCGTGGGCGATCGACTACCGCAGCTATCAAGATCCGGACCGCAACGCGTTCTTCCAAGCCGACCCCGGGCTCACCTCGTAGTGTCCTTGCTTCGCAACACGGCAGCGGGCCATCATCGGCGGCTCGAATGACGACCCGCTGCTTGGTGACCGGTGCTGGAGGACAGGTTGGACTCGACCTGATCCGCGTTCTGAGTGCCCGTGGATTCGAAGTCCACGGCAGCGACGTGGCCTCGCGACCGAGCCCGGCGCAGCTTGATCCGTCCGTCCCGTGGCACAGCCTCGACGTGACGGACGCCGACGCAGTGGAGTCCCTGTTCGCGCAGGTTCGCCCGCACCGGGTGTTTCACCTCGCGGCGATCCTCAGCGCTCGCGGTGAAGAGGTTCCGCAGCGCACGTATCACGTCAACCAGACCGGCACGGTCCACGTGCTGGAGACGTGCCGAAAGCTGGAGGTCGAGCGGGTCATTTTCACCAGCACGATCGCCGTGTTCGGGCCCGGGCTCCCCGAGCTTGTCCCCGACGACGTGCCCCTGCAGCCCACCACGATGTATGGCGTTACCAAGGTCGCCGGCGAGATGTTGGGTGACTACTACTGGCGACGCTTCGGCCTCGACTTCCGCGCCGTCCGCTTCCCTGGGCTGATCAGCGCGTCTCTGCCTGGGGGCGGCACCAGCGACTACGCGCTGTTCATGTACACCGATGGCGTTCGGTTGGGACGCTACGAAGCGTTTTGCCGCGCCGACACCCGTATCCCGCTGATGTACATGCCCGACGGGATTCGCGCCCTCGTGGAGCTCTCTGAGGCACCCCGAGGCTCGCTCCGGCGCAGCACCTACAACATCGCCGCATTCTCACCCACCGCCGAGCAGATTGCGGCCAGCGTCGCGGCCGCGATCCCTGGGGTGAAGATCACCTTCGCCCCCGACCCGCGCCGGCAGGCGATCCTCGACTCCTGGCCCTGCGTCCTCGACGACGCCAACGCGCGGCGAGATTGGGGCTGGGCCCCCGAGTTCACCCTCGACCAGATGACCGAGCTGCTGGTGCCGAAGATCCGCGCGCTCATCGAGCAAAACCCCGAGCTGTTCGACCGCGACCACTAACGAGCGCTGGGGATTCGCCCCGGACGCCAGGCGTTGGGGGCGCTGAACCACCTCGGTGTCGGCTATCGGACACAGCCAACACGGCGTGACGTCGATACAATCGCAGGGATGATGCGGCGCGCTCAACTTAGCCTGACTTTGGCAGTCGCCCTGGGACTCCTCGCGTGTGAGGAAGCAAGCAGCGACTCCAACGACACCGACGCACCCGCCACGACGACGGGCGGGGACGCAAGCACCGACACCAACCCAGCAACCACCATCCCGACGACGACGGGCCCAGTGGACTGCATTCCCGGCCAGGAGACCTGCGTCTGCTTGGACAACAACTGCATCGGCACGCTCTCATGCGTGAACGACGTGTGCGTTCCCGGCCCCGAGCTCGATGTCCCCGTGGGTCCCATTCGGGTGATCGCCGGACTGCGCGTCCCCCTCGACACGGAGATTCTCGCCGACGATTTCTCGTGGGCCCAGAGCGGAGGACCGGAGGCCAACGTCACCGGTATCGATACCCAAAATCCGCTCGTGGACGTACCGGCGGGCGCCTCCGGCGGCGACGTGCTCACGTTCACCCTCACCGCCAATCGCAACGGGGTCGAAGCATCCGAAGAGGTCACGATCGAAATCGTCGAGGCCAACTTCGAAGAAGGCCTACCCACGATCATGGATCCCGAGCAGCTCGGCACGCCCAACACCGTCTCGTTCCGCGGCGGCCTGCTGTGGGCTGTGATGGAGGAGGGCTTCGTCTCGTGGTTCGACATCGACTACGACGCAGACCTCATGGAGGATGTCGCGACACACATGGGTCGACTCGAGATCTCCGGCACTCCCTTCGGCGCGGTCATGGGAGAGGTCCCCGAGCGCGACGACGACATCGACGTGCTGCTCATCGCCAACACCGCCAACCAGGCGCTCGAATCGCTGACCGTCAACGGCGGCAACCTGGAGACGCTCTCGGATCAGACCATCGATGGCGACCCGCTGGGGCCCGTACGGCACCTGGCGCGGATGGACAACGAGATCTATCTGACCAACGGCGAGGGTGGGCAGCTGCTGGTCTGGGATCCCGTCACGCCCGAGCCGGACAACAGCGGTGAGACCGAAGGCGAGCCGCAAATCCCGGCCGGCACGCGCGTACTGCTCGATGGCTTGCTCATGCCCTCGGCGATCATCACGGGACCCGAAGACGGCTTCCTGTACCTCGGCGTCGCTGGGGAGGTTCTTCGCGTGCCCATTCTGGAAGATGGTCAGGCCGGCGAGCCCAGCGTGTACCTCAGCTTCGGGGACAACACCGACGTCAACCTGATGGTCGACGGGTTGGTCTTCGACCGCGCCAACAACCTGTACGTCGGCGTGCCGCTCGACGACCGCTTGGTCGTGGCTCGCTTCGCAGGGGGACAGGAGACCGAGGTCATCCGTGACATCGACACCGCGGGCCCCGACTTCTCGGACTTCGGTGGGCTTCGCTTTGGCGACGACGACTTTGGCGGCGCCACGCTGTACTACGGCAACGCCAGTGGTCGCGTGGGCCGCGTATTCGTGGGACTCGGCGACTGAGTTTTCTTCACGGAACCAGACCCGAACCCCGACCAACCGACGGTGGGCGCCTACGAGCCCTGCCGTCGGTTTCTCCGTGGTTGGTTTGGACAGCTCTTTGCGCGCCTCTGTGTGCGCCAGGAATTCTCAGGACGCTGACCCCCAGCGCAGGCAGCTTGAGTACGTCTCCACCCACGGCGGGGCCGATCATGACGATCGGCGGACAGCCGCCTGGCGTCACAGGCAGTCGAACGCCGACCTCGTGCTGGGACGAGTTCACCAGGTAGATCCAACGCGAGTCCCCGTCCCGGACCTGCCGAATCGCCACGCTGTCCACCCAACGCGGGCTGTCCCCCATCGCGGCGTCCGTCCGGGTCGGACCCTCGAGAATCTCGAACTCGAGGGGCGGCACTGCCGTGCCCTGCAGCAGGGGCGTGGAGATACCGAGCGGTCCGTTGAGCTCGCTCGCCACCTCCAAGTAGGCGAGGAGGTAGGCCTCGTACGCGGGGAATCCCGCCCGCGGCCAGCCGGAGAACACGAGCACCCCTCGCGCCCCAGCCACCAAGCTTGCGTACACATCGTGCCGGACCCAGGCACGAACGTTCGCGGGGTCGGCGGGCTCCTCGAACATCTCCAGCACCGCCCATGGCGCTTGGTCGGTGTCCGCCGCGGACACGATGGTTCTTGCGCCTTCTCGGACCCAGGCGCGCCGGTCCTGCGCCCCGACGAAGTTGGCGTACAGGCCTCGCAGCACCATGTCGAACGACGCCGAGGCCTGCGCGAGTCCATCGCGATCCCGATGGTTGGGTTGATAGCTCAACAGCGGCCGGTCGCGGGGGTCATGGGCCCGCACGATCGAGCGCACCCGCGCGGCGTACAACATCTCCGCGTCCGACCAGGGTCGCAGTTCCTCGGGGAGGACGTACCAAGCCACCACGGCCTCGTGATCCGCGACCGCGTCCAGCTGCGCGAGCAGCTCCGCCCTCCCCTGCTCGTCCACGCGCGGGACCTCGAGTCCAAGCGGGTACAGCACGCCCAAGCCAGCTTGCTGGGCAGCGTCGAGCATGGCACGGGGCGGGCGCTCGCCGTAGTAGGTGCCCACCATCGTCGCCCCCGCGGTCGCGAGTTCTTCGAAGCGCGCCACGGGAACCGAGTAGAAGCCGAACGGGAGCATCCGCGGTACCCCTGCGGCGACAGCCTGCGCGCATTCGGATTCGGTGCTCAACGAAGTGGCGCCCGGGCGGACCACCTCGGCGTTCGCTTGGGGCCCGCACGCACAAACGCCGAGCCACGCTCCCAAGCACCATCGGCGCACGCCCCAGTATCGTCGCAACCTCCGTCCGAGACGAGGCCCGATTCGGACGACTCGCCTCCGGACGGCTCGGTTCGCAGATCGATGCTCTGGACGCTGCTGGGACGTCTGGCGCAGGCGACCGCCCAAGCCGGGCTTCTGGTGCTCGCCGCCCGACTCGGCTCTGCGCAGGTGGTCGGCGATCTCGCCCTCGCCATGGCCCTGTGCTCGCCCGTCATGGTCATCGTGGGCCTGCAGCAACGCATCGTCTACGTGACGGACGTCGAGCGACGCTTCTCGTGGACCACCCACGTTGTGCTTCGGCGGTGGGCATCGGCGTTCGGCGTGGCCGTGCTGGCGCTGGCTTCCGCGACGAGCTGGGTTCCGGTGTCGCTCGGCGTCGCCGTGGCGATCGCGGTGGGCAAAGCGGGTGAGCTCGCCGGGGATCTTCACCACGCCGCATTCCAAGCCCGCGGCGCCATGCGGCTGTACGCGCAGTCCCTCGGGTTGCGGGCGGTGCTTGGACTGACGGCGCTGGGCGTGACGCTTGGGTTCACCGGAAACCTGGCCCTGGGGCTGTTCGCGATGGCCGCCACGGCATGGGGTGTTGCGGCGCTGTACGACGCGCCTCGATCCGCGCCGCTGCGGACCCCATTGGGCAGCGGCGACGTCTCCTCCTTGCTGGCGGTCGCAGCCCCCCTCGGCCTCGTCACGTTCCTCGACTCGATCACGCAGCACGCGGTGCGGATTCAGGTGGACACGCTGATGGGCACCGAAGCTCTGGGTCACTACGCCGTGATGAGCTACGGCGCGACCGCAGGCGGGGCCGTCGTGTTCTCGCTGGGCACCCCGCTGCTTCGGCGCCTGGCGAGCCAGTTCGCGGCCGGTGATCGCGACGCCTTTGTCCACACCACAGCGCGCCTTGTGGGACTGTCGGCGGGGCTTGGGTTCGCAGGCGTGGGCTTCGCGTTGATCGTGGGCGAGCCGTTCCTCACCGCGGTGTTTGGGTACGAGTTCGCTCGCGAGGCCTCGGTGTTTCCGTGGGTGATGGGAGCCGGCGCCATTGCGTTCGTGCTCGGCTCGCTGATGCACGCGATCAATGCAGCGCAACAGCGCCGCGTTCAGCCGTGGATCTACGTCGCCGCACTCGGCACGGCGCTCGCCGTCGGTTGGCTTCGGATCCCCTCGCGAGGCCTGTTCGGCGCCGCAGAAGCAGCCGCAGCGGGATGGGCGGTCGCGGCAGGAATCGCGGCGGTGGTGCTCTACCGTGCCTTCTGCGGCCTGCCGAAGCCCAAGCCGGGGCAACGCGCATGAACGGCCTCCGGCCCCGCCTCGCCGGCAGTACCGCGCTCGCCATCGCGATGGCGCTGTTCTTGCTGTCCGGCCGCTGGGACCTGGGCCGCGTGTTGTCGATCGACGCATCGGCACTCACCGCCCCGCGCGTGTGGTTGGTGATGGGCATCGGCTTCGTCGCACTGATCCCCGTGTCCCGGCGCGCCCGCCCCGCCCTGCCGCCGGTCGCGCTGCTGCTCTTCTTCGGCTACTTCCTGATGTCGACGATGTGGGCGCCGGACGAGTCGCTCGCGGTGAGCAAGGCGGGCGAGCTCTTGGTGATGGCCCTGGGTCTGCTGTGTCTACGACGACTCACGTTGCTCGCGGGCGTACGTCCAACGACCGAGGCGATGTGGCGCGTGGTTGCCGTGTTGTTCGGAGGCTTCGCGGCCATCGGCCTGGTCAGCAGCGTCGTGTCTGGGAGCGGACGGCTCTGTGTCCTCGGCGGCGGCCCCAACGTCTACGGCCGCAACATGGGGCTGCTCCTGGTGGTGTGCTTCGGCGCGGTCCTGGATGGGGGCAAACGCGGCTGGCCGATGCTCGGACTCACGGTCGCGGCGCTTCTCGTCATCCTCAGCGGCTCCAGGGGCGCGCTCGCGGGCACGCTCGTCGGCGTCGGCGGACTGTTGTTCATGCGGCGCGTGCAGGTCGGCCGCACGGCAGTCGCACTCGTGGGTAGCTCCGTCGCGCTGGCCGCGGTCGTACGCTTCAGCGCCGTGGGTCGCACCGCGCTGGAGGGTTTTCAACATCGCGTCGTGGTGCTGACGTTCCAGAAAAACTACGACTCGGGGCGCGGTTCGTTGCGAGATGCCGCGTTCGAGATGGTCGCGCGCTCGCCCTGGATCGGAGACGGCCTCAATGGCTTTCGGGCTCGCGGCCACGGCGTCTACCCGCACAACCTCGAGCTCGAAGCGCTGACCGACGGCGGCATCCTCGGGCTGTTGGTGCTGCTCATGGTCCTCGCCGTCCCGGTCGCCGCAATCGCGGTTCGAAGTCGCCGCGTAGACCCCACCACGGCCTCGGCGTTCTTGCTGCACCTGGCCAGTGCTCAGGTATCCGGGGACTTCTACGACTCTCGGGGCGTGTTCTTGTTTGGCATGCTGCTGACGCTGCAGTTCATCCAGCGACAGCCTGCGCCACGACGCTCAGCGCCTGACGGGCCAACCGATCCCTATCGAACCGCGTACACGCCAACCCCCGCGCCGCGCGGCTGGCCGTCTCAAGCCATCCCACGTCATACACGGCCGCCCGAAGCTGCGCGGCGGCCACATCCACCGTGGCGCGGGGCATGACGATCCCCGCCCCCGACTCGCGCAGCACCTCGGCCTGCCACCCACCATAGTTGATCGCGACCGGTGTGCCAGCAGCGAGCGCGTCGAAGAACTTGTTCGCGCTGTTGTCCTGCATCGCCTCGATGGGGAGAAACAAGGACGTCGCCATCGTGGCGCCTCGAAGCAGCAGCGGGACCTCGCGCTTGGCGATCGGTGGCAGAACAAAAACCCTGCGGTCCAACAGACCATGGGCACGAGCACGACCGAGCAACGCCTCTGCGCCGGGTCCCTGACCCACAAACGCGAAGCGGACTCCGGGGGTTGCGGCCGCGACATCCACCAGCCACGCCGCGTCGTTGATCGCGCCAAAGCTCCCCGCGTAGACGACCAACGGCCCCTGCCCTGGAACGAGCCGCTCCACAAACACCTGCGCCTGGCCCCGTTCAACATCGAACGCGGCCGTGTCGCAAGCGTTGGGCACCACGTGAATCCGTCCGCGCGGCACCCCGCATCGCGCCACGCTGTCAGCCATGCCTGGAGAGAGCGCGATGACCTGCACCGCACCTCGACAGGCTGCGACCTCAAGTCGGCGGGCGGCCCAGATCGCCGCCGGGTTCTTCAAGGCGCCCATCGCGATCGGCAGGTCGGGCCACGCATCGCGCACCTCGAACACCATCGGCACCCGCTGCGCGGCGGCCCCGACCAGTCCGGGGATCGCGATCGTCAGCGGTGTACTGCTGGCAAACACGACATCGGCCGAGGTCCGCACGGCCCACCGCGTGGCCTGCATCGCAAACGAAAGGAACGCCTGGATGCGCCGGGCATGGGACATCTCGCCGCCATACGGAACCGGCAGCACAACCACATCGATGCCCTCCACGCAGGTTCGCCGCACCCTGTCCACGGGCCCCGCCGAGAACAGGGCGGAGGACGTCACCAGCGTGACCCGGTGTCCCCACTCCACCCAGCGCCGCGCCATCTCCAACGAGCGGGTCCCGCCGGAACCATCGGGCCCCACAAAGTACTGATGCAGATACAGGATGTGCATCAACGCGCTTCTTGCAGTCGCGGACGTTTCGAGATGACGGGGCAGTCGGTGAACGAAGCCAGTCGATCTCGGACCTCCAGGTCGTCGCCTTGCTTGGCCGCCCGCTCAAGACCCGCCACGGCGTAGCGCACCATTCCCCCGTCCACCGCTCCTCCGCGGGCGACGAGCAGTCCCTCGACATCACAGGCGATCGTCTCCTCGTGCTCGTAGACCAGCTCTTCGTGGAGCTTCTCGCCCGGGCGCAAGCCCGTGAACACGATGGGCATGTCTTGGGCAGTTCCACCCGAGAGCTCGATCATCTGCTTGGCGAGGCCCAAGATGGCGACCGGCTCGCCCATCTCTAGCAGGAAAACCTCACCACCCTGTGCGACGGACACCGCCTGAATGACCAGTCGCACCGCCTCGGGGATGGTCATGAAGAAGCGGGTGATCTCCGGGTGGGTCACCGTGACAGGCCCCCCCCGATCGATCTGCGACGCGAACGTGTGAAACACCGATCCCCGAGAGCCCAAGACGTTGCCAAAGCGCACCACGCAGGCCCTCATCTCGCCGTCGACGCCGCTGGACTGAACGATCTTCTCGGCCACCTGTTTTGTCGCCCCCATCACGTTGGTGGGGCGTACCGCCTTGTCGGTCGAGACCATGACCAGACGGTCCACGGCAAACTCGCGAGCGACCTCCGAGAGCAGCCGGGTACCCATCACGTTGTTGAGCACCCCAGCGCAAGGATGAAACTCCATCATCGGCACGTGTTTGAACGCCGCGGCGTGAAAGACGAGCTGTGGTTTGTGCTCCTGGAACACGCGGCGCAGGTCTTGGCGACTGCGAATGTCGACCAAACACGCGTGACCAACATCCCGGCCGATGCGCCGAATCTCGTTGTCGATATCGAAGAGGTTGTTCTCGTTGTTGTCGACCAGAACGATGCGCTCGGGCGCAAGCTCGGCGAGTTGCCGGCAGAGTTCCGAGCCGATCGAGCCCCCCGCCCCCGTGACGAGAACCCTTCGCCCCTTGCACACCCCTGCCACCCGGCGCCAGCTGAGTGCGGAGAAGTCGACTTCATCGCGTCCGAGCAACTCGGCCATGTCCAGCGGACGAATCTGGGACAACGAGCGACGCCCAGAGAGCAGGTCCGGGAGCGGGGGAATCGTGTGCGCGCTGATGCCAGCTGACTTGCAGTGCACCATGAAGTCCTGCACCAGTCGCGCAGTTGGGGCACCGTGGGTGAGCACTGCCAGGTCGATGTCCAGACGGGCCGCAATTAGACGGAGCTCCTTTGTCGTGCCCAGAACCTCCACGCCACCCACGACCTCGCCGCGGCGACGGTCGTCATCCAGAAAGCCGACCACCGAATATCCCAGTTCTGTTCGAGCTTCGAGCCCGCGGGCGGTGTAACACCCCTCGCGCCCTGCCCCGACCAGAAGCGCTCGCTTGGGCGCGATATGCCCCTCAACCTTGCTGTTGCGGTGCTCGTGCGCACGCCGAGTCCACGAGCGCACGGCAGCCCCACCGGCCAGCGCAAACAAGCCTTCGATGCCGATCACCGACAGCGGCACGGGCGTGAGGTCGACGAACAAGTGTGGGCCAGCAAACCGAACAACGATAAGCGCGGCCGAGATGCTGCCATGGAACAGGCTGAGCTGAATCGCATCGCCCAGGTCGGTATCCCGCCAACTACGACGATAGACCCCTGCACAGTGCAGCACGGACACACGACACAGCGCCAACAGAGGAAGGACCAGCAAAGCCTGCATTGCATAGACCGGCGGAGGCACGGCTTCGAACCGAGCGAGATACGCGAAGAACACCCCGATCAAGACGACCGCACCGTCCAACAGATGTTTCCATCCGATGCGACCTCTCGTGTTCGTAATCCCAACCATCCAAGAACTCGTCTAGCAGCCTGTTGAGAAAGTCGACACGACGTTCTCAACAGGCTGCTCGCTGCTAGGAGTGCAGCACGAGCTTCGATCCCGTGATTGTTATTCGCGTCGATACGCGGGAAAGAACGCATCTTCGCTATCGACACCCGCGCGATCGCAAAGCCATCCGTAGCGTTCCGGGTTCACAACCCAACGCCAGGTGTGAAAGACGTGTTGGCGTGCCCCGAACCCGGCCTTGAATCGGTACAGAGAATCCTGCGAGCCGCCGACGCCGCCCCCCAGGTGCATCCAGGGCGCCCCCTGCTCCCGGGCCCAGTGACATCCCGCGTGGATGAGAATCTTCGACGGCGCGAGTTTGCGATGGGTGGGATGGGTTGCCGACAGGAAGTAGTGCGCCCCCAGCTCACCGCGGGTAAACAGTCCGGCCGCGGCGATTTCGTGTTCGCGGCGCACCACGAGCAGATTCATGCCGCCCTCGTCGATGAGCATCCGGATCTGCTCGGGGGAGAACGAGGTTCGACTCCCCGCGCCAAGGCGGTCCATCGCAGCGGCGTAGAGTTCGTGAAACGCATCGCCGGACTGCGCTTCGTCGTGGACGGTGTAGCCCAGGGCGCGCAGCCGGGCGATCTCGCGGCGGTGGCTACCACGGTATCGCGACTCCCCGGTCGCCTCGGTTCCGTCTAAGGGTACCGCCAAGGTGAAACCACTGGGTTCGAGCCGGCCCAGGCCGTCGAGCCATCCCCGCCTGTCACACAAGGGGTGCAGTCGCGAGAACACGCTGACCACGTCGCGAGCCCTGAGCGCTTGTGCGAGAGCGCTACGAAACTGCGCGACGTCGCCAGGCCGAGGCGTGCCGCGGACCGCTGGCCCCACGTAGCCGTATACGCTCGTGACGTCGCAGCCGACCCCGCCTGGGATGTCGCGAAACAACATCGGCACGACCACCAGCACCGAAGCGCCCCGCCACACGAAGAGCTGCGGCTCGCCCTCTCCTCGCAGCTTCGCCAAGCGATGGAACCAAGATCGATGAAACACGTCCGCACCCGCTGCCCGGACAAACTCATCCCAGACGCCGGCATCCTCAAGACCCAGCCATCCGGACTTCTGCACCGTGTCGGCGGTCAACAGCGCATTCATGAGACGCGACGCTCCATGCGAAGGACTGTGTGCAATCTCTGGGCGCCACGCAGGGGTGGCTTCCCGGTCCCGACGACGAGGATTCGGCGTTGTGGCACCGCAGCGCGCGCGGCCTCGAGAGCGTCTGCGGAGCACGCTGCGTCGATGCGGAGGGCATGCTCTCCCAAGCAACCAACCACCAGGGGCTGCGCTGCGCCATGCACCACAGCGCGACTGAAGCCATAGCGACGGTGACGTGCAGCATCTTTCGCTGACGCCTCCAGGCGAGCGTGTCGAGCATCGACCGCACGGGCAGGTGGGATCCGCCAAAGCACGGACTGGGTACGAGGTTGGAAGCCGCGGCGGCGATACCACGCAGCCGCGAGCGTCCCGTCCCGGACGTCGAGACTCAGCAGCGAGGACCGGGCTTGGCGTTCCCAAGCTTCGAACAATGCTCGCCCGACCCCGCGCCCCCTCGCCTCGGGAGACGTCGCGATCTGATTGAGGTGAGACCGCCCAGGTTGCTCGCGAATGTGTGCGTAGCCCACGAGGGTGTCGCCCTCAAACGCTCCGATCGCGCTGTGCTCCCGGCCCCGGTCGAGGACGTCGGCGTAGTAACGAGCGACACCGTGGCCGGCGAAGATCGTGGTCTGGAGTTCATCTGGCTCGAACGAAGCTCGCTGGAGATCGACGAGCGCCTCGGCATGCTGCGGCCCGAGGCCCCCGACCCGAAGCCGGCGCTCGACGTTGAGATCGTCCATCGCGGCCGGTGCGTCCTGCTCGACCCCGCGTGCGCTCACCACCGCCAGCACCGTATCGAACAGGATGCGAACATCCTGGTGGAGGCTGAGGGTTTCGACGTATCTCGCGTCGGCTTCGAGACGCTCGGTCCACGGGAGGCGGTTGCGTCCCATGATCTGCGCACGCCCGGTGATCCCCGGACGCACCGACTCCCGGGTCCGTTCGCGGGTCGAGAAGAACGGCCGATAACGATCGAGCAACGGACGCGGCCCCACCAGGCTCATGTCGCCCCGAAGCACGTTGATGAGCTCCGGGAGTTCGTCAAGACTGCTGCGTCGTAGCCAACGCCCAACGCGAGTCAGCCGCTGACCATCGCTGAGCAGGGCGCCCTCCGGATCCCGTGCGTCTGTCATCGTGCGGAACTTGAGAATCGTGAACGGCCGGCCGTCCCGCCCCGGCCTGCGCTGTCGAAACAGCACAGGAGAGCCCAGCTGTGTGCGCACGACCGCCGCGACACCCAGCAGAACCGGCCAAAACACGGCCAGCGCAGCACCAGACATTGCGACGTCGAGCACCCGCTTGCCGCGGCGTGCATACCCGTCGTCCTTCACCTCATGCGTTCGTCCACGGACCCCGCCACTTCCGTGCAAAAAAAGATTCAGCCCGACGCGACCGCCATCACCTTGTCCAGGATCCGCTCGGCATCCACGAGGTCCGCATCGTCGATCGTGGGGTGCGTCGTGAACGACAGCGCGACACCGGCCAGGTGTGCGGCGACGGGGAGCTTCGGCCGCGGCAGCCCATCGAACACCCGCTCTCGAAAGATCTCGGTGCAGCTTCCAACGCGGCACGGCAGCCCCTCGGCCTCCAGGGCGATCATGAGGCGGTCTCGGTCCCAACCGGGTGCCAGGACCTCGGGCCGGATTCGCGTGTAGAGACGGTAATAGGCCCCGACCACGTCCTGTGGCGGCTGTGGGGTGTCGAACGCGTCGTAGCAGCTCAGCGCCCGGCGAAGTCGCGCGGCATGGTCCGCGCGCCGGCTCACCCACGCATCAAGCTTGTTCAACTGACACAACCCGACCGCCGCCTGGAGCTCGGTCATGCGCCCGTTGGTGCCCAGGGTTTCGTGTAGCCAGCGAAAGCCCGGAGGGTGCTCGCGCTCGTAGACCGCCTCAAAGCTCTTGCCGTGGTCCTTGGCACTCCAAATTCTTCGGGCGAGCGCCTCTTCGCGAGCGACGACCATTCCGCCCTCACCTGCGGTCGTCATGATCTTGTCCTGGCAAAACGAGAACGCTGCCACGTCACCAAACGACCCGATCCGCTGATCTCCGACCGCAGCGCCGTGTGCCTGCGCGCAATCCTCGATGAAGGCGTAGCCGCGGCTGCGACACAACTCGGCCAAATCCAGGACGCGCGCCGGCCATCCACCCAGGTGAACCGCGATCACGGCCCGGGTGCGCTCGGTGGCGACGGCCTCGACCGTTTCTGGCGTCAGATTGCCGCTATCGGGGCATAGGTCGGCAAATACAGGAACCGCCCCCAGGCGCAGAACAGCGCTCGCGGTGGCGACGAACGTGCAGCAGGGGACGATGACCTCGTCGCCGGACGTGATGCCCAACCCCTGCAGGGCAACCTCGATCGCAACGGTACCGTTCGACACGGCGATGCCGTGCGCAACTCCGGTGTACTCCGCGAAGGCACGCTCGAACGCTCGTCCGCGGGTGCCTGTCCAGTAGTTGACCCGCCCGCTCTCAAGCACCTCGGCGACCGCTTCGCGTTCATCAGACTCGAAGTGGGGCCAGGCAGGCCAGGCCGCCGTACGTACGGGGGAGCCTCCGTCGATCGCGAGCATTCATTGGGTATGGCGGACGAATGTGCTGCGAGCAATCCCGTGGCCGAATCGATTGAGCGTTCGTGATCCGCAGACTTCACGCTACGCTCGCAGCCATGAGGAAGGGTTCGGCACAACGCTCGGCGGCCGGCATGTTCGGCTGGACGCGCAGCTTGTTCGGGCTCGCGGTCGCCGGCCCTGCGCTCGCGCTCGGTGGTGTGCACCCGCAGGTCCTCGCCGCATGGATGCTCGTGGTGGGCGCGTTGGTCCTGCGGCTCTCATCGCAGTCGGCGCTGCGCTGCCCTCGGGTCACCTGGGTGCTGCTCGGCCTCGCAATGTTCACCGCGCTGGCTGCGCTACCGGTGCCCGGTGTTCGAACCTGGGTCGCCCCCGACCTGGCGAGCTGGGTGAGCGATGCGCTCGGGCCCACCGATGTCACCGCCCCACCGGGGGTGTCGGTCCGCCCCGCCGACACCATGGTCGAGGTCGTTCGACTCCTCGGACTCGCCGGACTCGCGCTCGCGGCCGGACAGCTGACATGGAGGCTCTCCGCCCTTGCGGTCGCGGTCTCGGGGGTTCTCGTCGCAGGGGTCGGCTTCATCCACGCGCTGACCGGGGCGACCAAGATCTTCGGCCTCTATGCACCCATCCACACCAGTCTCGAAGGAAGGACCGCGCTGCTGGGCACCTTCGTCAACCCCGACCACCAGGCCGGGCTCCTGTTGTTGGCCCTGTTCGCCGCGGCCGCGCTTGCCGTCGACCAGTTTCATGGGTCGCGAACCGCCCGCGACGCCAGCAAGGTCGACCAGCGTCGCGACCGAGGCGTCGCCTTGCTCGGAGCCGTAGCCCTGCTGCTCTCCGCGTTGCTGTTGTCTCTCTCCCGCGGTGCCCTGCTGGCGTTCGTGCTCACAGGCCCCATCGGGCTCGTCGTTGCCCTCCGCGGACGCCCTGCCAGCCGAAGCTCCTCTCCGGGCTCTGCCCGGAAGGCACCGCTCTTCATCAGTATTGCGGCGATCGCCACCCTGAGCATCGTCGTCGGCCGACACGGCGCGCTGGCCGAGCTGCTGACGCTGTTCAACGATCCTGCAGCCACCTGGGGCGAGAAGCTTGGGCCTACGATGGAGGCGGCCGGACTCATCGGTCGCAGCCCCCTGCTCGGCACCGGGCGCGGCACGTTCATCGACTTGTTCCCGCTCCAGGCTCCTGGGTCAACACGCCTGTACACGCACCTCGAATCGGTCCCCATGACGGTGCTGGTCGAATGGGGCGTGCTCGTGGGCAGCTTCGTCATCGCGGCAGCGCTCGGCTGGTGGGTCCGCGCGGCTCGAGCCCCAAGCACCCCGCGGGAGCGACGGCCTCGAATCCTGCTGCTGCTGGGCATCGCGGCGCTGGGCCTGCAAAGCTTCGGCGACTTCTCGCTGGAGTTCATCGGCGTCGGAGCACCGCTGGCGGCACTGGTCGGGGCACTGTCCCGACACACCGGGCCCGCGCTGCACAAGCGCCGAACGACGATCGTCGCCGGGTCGATCGCGATGCTGGGGGCGCTCGCCGTGATGGTGCTGGTGCCCCAAACCTGGATCCTCCAGTCCGCCACAGATCGTGCGGCAGTGGGTGACGAAACATCACGGCATCGTTCTCTGCGATGGCGGCCGTTGTCGGGCGAGCTGCATGTCCTCGCGGCGCGGCAGGCCCTCGAAGACGGCGACCTCGAGGCCGCAGAGCACCACGCGAGCTTCGGCGCCCGGACCCGCGAAGCGTCCCTCGACGCGCGGCTGGTCCTCGCCGAGGTGTACGCCCGCCGCGGGGACCAAGCCCGCAGCGATCAAGCCCTGAGCGCGGCGCTCGACCGTCTGCGCACGCCCGCCCCGGCCGCGCTGATCGCCTACGTGCTGGCGCACTCTCCCGCCCCAGCCTCAGCCCGCGCCATCACACCGCAGCAGCTACGCCCGTTCTCACTGGTGGTGCGGGCCCTTCGAGACGCGGGAGCCGTCGAGCATGCGGACGCGATGGCTCAGTCCCGCATCGCGACGCACCCCCAGGACCCCACCCCGCTGCTGATTCGGGGGCAGCTCGCCGCCGAGCGTCGCAATCCGGCGCTCGCCCTGCACTTCGCCTTGCTGGCGCGTGCCACCGACCCGACCTCGGGCCCCGCACACCTCGCGGTAGCCCGGGCGACTGCGACACTCCACGACGTCACGCGTGCGCTGCACACCCTCGACGAAGCGCCGCTGGGCCAGCTGTCACAGCACGATCAGGGCCGGCTACAGGAACTGCGGGTCCGGCTTCTGTTGCAGCGAGGTGAACGCGAGGACAGCCGCCAAGCACTCGAGATCGCGGAGGGGTTGCTCATGCACAGCAACGATGAGGCGGCCCGCAAAGTCCGGCGCGAACTCGTGCGCGCGGCAACTCAGGCTTCGGCCCCTGAGTAGCCTCAACGCACTCACTGCTCGCTCTTCCGCTGCACCAGCTTGGGCGACCCGGTGTCCCAGTCCACCATCCAAAACAGGTGCGTCGTGTCCCCTGGGTACACCTCGACTTCGATCAAGCCAGGCTCCAGGAGCCGGATGTCTTGCGGCGCCTTGGAGAGCCGCTGCTTGGCGCCCATCAACCGACCGTCCGAGCGCCGCACGATACTCAGGGTGTCGCGCTCCGCAGTGAACCCGTACCCGGCCACGATGTAGTCCCCGGAGATGAAGAACACCCCATTCGAGACCAGCGGCTTCGTTCGCCACAACACTTGTTTGGCAGACGGGTCGACCGCCACCAATGAAGAGCAGTTGCCGTCGGCGTCCTTCGCGTAGCTTTGACAGGCCTCGTTGAAGTACAGGACGTCCCCCTCGAGCTGGATGTCCTGAATCTCGAGTTGATCCGGGCGCGACATCAGGTCGGTCAGGGAGAAGGACCACATCACCTCGCCGCAGTGGGCGAACAGCCTCGCCACGTAGTCACAGTTTTCGTTGCCGCCGCTGAGCCCACACGAGCTCGCATCGTACGGGTCCCGATAGAAGGCCAGGAACGACCCGTCCGGCTGGTGCTCCAGCAAGAACAGCTCGGCGGTGCCCTCCACCAGAGGAACAAACCCCGGCACTTGAGGGCCGATCCAGTTGCGAGGGGAGCTCGCCGCGAGCGATCCCTCCACGTGGGTCCGCATGCGACTCCCGGTGGACGGCGGGCGCTTCTCAGGGGGCGCATGCACGGTGAGGTTGCCCCCGGTTCGCGTGAGCGGGGCGACGAACGGGTTGCAGTCGCCAGGGTCCGCCGGCTGCTGCGACGCCGGGGTTATCGGCGCTGGCTCTGCGAGCGATGCGGCCGGCGCGGCAACCTCAACGACGGCCTCTGGTTCGGACTGCGCCTGCGCAGGAGCGGCCGCGAGCGGCTTGTTCTGCGGTCCACAGCCAGCAAGGGCGGCGAGAACGAGGAAACCACACGTTCGTAGCATCCTCACGAGGATACCTCGGCTCGCGTTGTTACCATCGCGGCCGATGTACGAGCAGGCCAAAGCCCACTACGCCGCTGCCCTCCAGGAGATCCGCGACGCCGGACTCGCCAAAGAAGAGCGCATCATCGAGTCGGTGCAGGGCGCCGAGATCTCGGTGGGCGGAAAGAAGGTCCTCAACTTCTGCGCCAACAACTATCTCGGCCTTTCAAGTGACCCGCGGGTCCTGGATGCCGCCCGCGCTTCGCTCGACCACCGCGGTTATGGACTGAGCAGCGTGCGCTTCATCTGCGGCACCCAGGACAAACACCGCGAGCTTGAGCAGAAGATCTCCGAGTTCGTCGGGACCGAAGACTCGATCCTCTACGCCGCAGCCTTCGACGCCAACGGCGGCTTGTTCGAACCGCTGCTGGGGCCCGAGGACGCCATCATCTCCGACGCGCTCAACCATGCCTCGATCATCGACGGCATCCGGTTGTGCAAAGCCAAGCGCATGCGCTTCGACCACGCCGACATGGGCGACCTCGAAGAGCAGCTCAAGGCCGCGCAGGGCTGCCGGCTCAAGATGATCGCAACCGACGGCGTCTTCAGCATGGACGGCGACATCGCCAAGCTCGGTGAGATCTGCGACCTCGCCGAGAAATACGGCGCCATGGTCATGGTGGACGACTGCCACGCCACCGGCTTCGTCGGAAAGACCGGACGCGGAACCGCCGAGCACTGCGGCGTGATGGGCCGGGTCGATATCATCACCTCCACATTGGGCAAGGCGCTGGGCGGCGCATCGGGAGGCTTTACCGCTGCGCCCAAAGAGGTGGTCGAGCTGCTGCGCAACCGCAGCCGTCCCTACCTGTTCAGCAACACGCTCGCGCCGACGATCGTCGCCGGATCGCTCGCCGTGCTTGCGCTGCTCTCGGGCACCACCGAGCTTCGCGACCGCCTCGAGGTCAACACAACCCGCTTCCGCGAAGGCATGACCGCGGCCGGCTTCGCAATCACGCCCGGGGTCCACGCCATCGTCCCGATCATGCTCGGCGAGGCCAAGCTCGCGATCGAGTTCGCCTCCAAGCTCCTGGACGAAGGCATCTACGTTGTTGGCTTCAGCTACCCCGTCGTCCCCAAGGGACAGGCCCGGATCCGGGTGCAGCTCAGTGCCGGACACACCAGCGAGCACATCGACAAGGCCATCAGCGCCTTCACCAAGATCGGCAAAGAACTCGGCGTTGTGAAGTAGGCCTGACGGCCCCTGTCGGCCCTCGACCGCCCCTGACCGCCCTGACCGGCTGCTGCGTCTCCTCTAGGCGCGCTCGTCCGCAGCCATATAGGCAGCTGCGACCACGAGACCGCACAACAGGAGCGCAAGGGTGAGGGAGATGGGGGTCAGCATGCCGGGTGCTCTTTCGGACGGGGGGCGAAGCGAGTTGCTTCAACCCACGGACAAAGCGAGGTTCATGCCAACCCCGCGATTGCCGGAACCTACACTGGATTTCCGGCAGATGGGAGTTTCTGGGACAAAGGGAGACGTGGCAGGACGCAACGGCGGGCCGTTGCACCCATGCACTTTGCACAGGGTGTTTGCACGCTAACGATAGACGCTGCGGTTGGCCTGGAGCGCCAGCTCCAGCCTGTTCAGCTCGGCGCCGAGTGCAGCAAGCCGGTCGTCCAGCGGCGGCTGCCCGGCCCGCTTGAGGTGGCGGCGCTCGAACGACCCTCCCTCGCGGGCGAGCATCTCGCGGACCCGGCCGGGCACATCGCCAAGATCTTCGACCCGCCCCCGATCCGCCTCCGGGAGCCGCGCGGCCTCCTCAAGCCACTCGGCCACCTCCCGGGTGAGGTTCATCAGCATCGTATCGAACGACTCGATATCCGCACCGGCCGTCTGCGAGAACTCCCCGGTCCGGATCGCGCGGACGTCGCGGATCGGCCCCTCGAGGCTGACCCGGAGCATGCGTGCATCCTCTGCAAGGCGCCGCAGCGGCGCGCTGAGGTGGTCGAGCTGAAGTGGCTCCTCGACCTTGGCCTCGCGCAGGTACGCCTGGTTGCGCTGGTTCGCGCGAAGCATCGCGTAGATGCCGTACGCCGAAAACGCGGCGACCAAGAGGAAGAGAACGCCAAACACGAAGACCAGGAGCGAGAAGAGAACGTACACGCCTCGCGAGTGGCTGGAGGATACCCCACAAAAAAACGGCCGGTCCCGCGTTGTGCGAAACCGGCCGAACCGTAGCCGGGCTTCCCCCCGGTTGCTCAGGCTACAGCGTAGCTGCTAGCCGAAGCCTACCCGAAGATGGGAAGCTCTTCGGTGTTGTCGAGCGGGAACATCTGCGCCAGCTCGTTATCCGCGCCCAGTGCGTACCGGTTGCGAATCGCCGAGTGGATGTGCGAGGGCTTGATCTTCAGAGGAGCGTCCTCGCGCTCGTCGACCGAGAGGTCGGTGTTGATGCCGTAGGCGCGGTGCCCGTCGGTGGTCTTGCCGATGACCCGGTTGCCCTTGATGTCGCCACCCATCATGATCATCGAGCTGATGGACCAGTGGTCCTTGCCGTTGCCGTCGTTGTAGCCCGGGGTCCGACCGAAGTCCGAGCCCGCCATGAGCGTGACCTTGTCCGCGATGCCGTACTCCTTGGAGAGCTGCCGGGCGTAGCTCATCGCGTCGAGGATGTTCTCGAGCGAGGGGATTTGGTTCGCGTCGTGGTTGCCGTGGGTGTCGAAGCCACCCGCGCTGATGTTGGCCGCGACGGAGATGCCAGCGCGGTACGCCGCGATGGAAATCTCGACCTGACCCCGAAGGCCGTCCGAGGTCGGATCGGGGAGGAACTCGATTGAGCCGCTTGAGCTCGCTCGAACCCGAACGTGACTCGAACAGCGTGCTCATCGAGTGGTTGATCTTCGGCAGCCCTTGACCAGCCATGAGCGCCTGATCGCGGTGCCACTGGGCTTCTTCGACGAACTCAAGTGCTTTCGAACTGAGGTAGTTCGAGTTCTCATCGTCGATGTTGCTTCGTGTCGGGAACGCCAGCGTACGAAGCGCGTTGACGTTGGACGCGCGTGCCTGCGGTGCCACGCCTGCGGTGTACGAGTACCCGCCGAAGGCCAGGAACGACATCGGCAGCGCCGAGCTGTACGTGCCCGCAAGGTAGGCGCCCATTGACGGGTGCCCTTCGGAGAGACGGCCGCTCCAGAGGTTCCGCGACCCTTGGTCGTGACCGTTGGTCTCCATGTCGATCCCGTTGATGACGAGGATGTCTTGGTAGTGCTCCTCGAAGAACGCCGGGATGATGCCGGTACCAATCCCCTGCTCGGGGTTGTTGGCGTCGGGGAACTCCATGGGGAAGCGGAGGTTGCCCGCCTCGCCGATCATGGATTTCTCGTAGTGGTTCATCGGGTCCGGGTCGTTGGGACCGTTGGAACCCTTGGGGTCACAAAACGAGGTGGGGTCCCAGCCGCCGCCTGCGTTGAACAGCATGAAGAACTGTCCGGTGTGGGCTTCGGCATGCATGCCGACGCGCCCGTTGCTGAGGTCCTGGCCACCGAATGCAGCCGGGGCCATGAGGGACATGCCTGCACACGAGGTGAGCTTGAGAAAATCTCTGCGATCCATTTTGATGCTCCTTTGTTTCCTGGTGTGTGGGCTTATTCGTGGAGGAAGCGGAAGTCAGACAACATGTAGTTGGTGACGGCCATCCACGCGCGGATGGTGTAGGCAGGGTCTTCGCTGAGGCGCTGCTCTTCGGGCAGCTCTTCACCGGTCACCGGGCTGTTGTCCAAGTTGCAGTTTCCGAGCCCGGTGCCGTAGCGCTCCGGGTCGTCGTCCTCACGCTGGAGGCCGAGCTGTCCGTCTCTCCACACCTCGAGGAAGAGCTGGTAGATGCGCTCGATTTCGGGGTCACCCGCGTCGAGGTACTCGCCCCAGAGGCGGGAGACCAAGAACTGGATGTTGTTGCGGATGGCCGCGGATGCCGAGGGGATCTCGAACCCGTTGAGGTCCTCGGGCTGCATCGTGGACTCGACCAGCGGGAACAGAATCCGCTCCGAGGCCGGCTTGCTGAAGTCGAACGGCGTCGCTCGACAAGCCATCTGGTTGGCCATGCGCTTGGCGACGTTCGCCATGATGCCGTTGGGCTCGGTGACCCGGCTGATGATGTCGTCGGAGTTCAGGCCGCCGTACAGCGTCATGTACTGGTCCTCGGACAGCAGGTAGTCGGTACCGTCGACGGCGTTGGTCTTCCACTCGAAGCCGGCGACCGCCGCAATCTTGCGGTGCAGCTGCTCGGGGGTGAGCAGTCGACCCATGCCGACGTTCTCGAGCTCGTAGCGACGCGCTTGCGCTGCGTCTTCATCCAGACCGATCGCCTCGTAGTTGTAGGCGCGGTAGTAGGGCGACTTGATGATCTCTTTGACCACCAGCTTGAGCTCGTAGTTCGCGTCGGTGAACTGCTGCGCGATGTCGTTGAAGACCGCGCGCTGGGTCTTGGCCGCTTCGATGCCGCCCAAGTAGTTCGCGTCGTCCGGGTTGTCGGGCTCGGACAGCGGCTTCTGACCGCTGAGGCCTTCAAACATGATGTAGACGGCGGACAGCGCAAACCGGGAGTCTTGGACGATTTCACGCACGCCCCACTGCAGTGCAGCTTGGTCGTTCTCGGAGGGCATCTGCGACTCGCCGAATCCCGGCGGCAGCATGTCCGGGAACCAACCCTGCTCTGGTGGACGGTAGCGACCTTGGTCGTCCCAGTTCTTGAACGAACCGGCGACGGGGTCGATGACCTCGTGACAGATCGTGCACTCGGGGTTGTTCATCGTGGCGTTGTGGCCAGTGATGGCCGTGGCGTCCACGGGGCGGTTGCCGAGCGCCTGCACGTCGGTGGCCAGGAAGAACTCATAGAGCATCCGGGACCGGTGACGGTTGCGGTTGGTGTCGGTGGTGGGGAACCGGTTGAGGAACACGACCGAAGTCAGTGCACCCGCGTGCGGAAGGCCGGGGATTCGCGCCGGGACGTACTCGTTGTAGTCGTTGGGGTTGGCGAAGGTCGCGTCGACACCGAGCGACTTCGCCGAGAACGGGTTCACCATCGTGTAGTCGGCGGTGAGCAGCTCCGTGTACGGGAGGTTGTTCTTGACGATGTGAACAAGCAGCTCGAGGGGTTGGCGAGCCACGCCGTTGTTCGAGTACTCGGCGGCTTGTTCCCGTTCGCCGTCGGGGAGACCGTCGAACCAGTACGTGTCGGGGAAGTCGCCACCGGGGTTGCCGTTGTCGTCTTCCTCGTAGTCCAGCAGGTCGAGCGCCTGGGTCCCGCCGTAGTAGCGGTCGGTCAGGAACTTGTCGTTGTAGATCTCGCGGAGGCGGTCATAGAAGACCGGGTCCGTCATGACCTCGTCGAGAATCGCGTCGAGTGCTTCCCAGCTTCCCTCTTGAACCCGCGCGTCTTCCTCGATCGTGGGGAGACGACCCGCGAGGGCCAACGTGGCCTTACGCAAGGTGGCGCGCTCATCAAGAAGCTCGACTCCGTCGAAGAACTCTTCGGTGCCGTCTCCCGCTTCACAGGAGGAGGGGTTTTCGAGGCGCTCCATCATCTCGACGAAGGCGTTGTACTCGTCCGAGCCCGCCTTGAAGCGCTCGCCGCCCTCGTGCTCGATACCCATCGTCGGCTTCAGCAGGAGCCAGCTCTGGCCGTCAAACTGCAGCTTCGACATCTGCGAGAACGCCTCGAGGTTGGACTCGAGGTAGTCCGGGCCCGACTCGGGCGTCCGCAAGACGAAGGAGGTCTCCTTCGCCTGGCCCGAGCTGTTGTGACAGCTGGCGCAGTTGTCGGCGAGAATGGGCGCGTAGACCGTTTCCCGGAAGAACTCCTCGTCGGAGACACAGTCCCCGGACTCGTCCTCACTTCCGTCGTAACAGGCCGTGACCGTGAGGCCGAGCAGTGCTGTCAGCCCCAATCCTAGATGTCGTTTGAAACGTGCGCGATTCATCGTTGTTCCCCCTGCCTTCGCGAGCCTTCAACGGTTCGCGGTTGACGCCGCGCGTCCCAGCGCTCGGCGTGAAATCAACCTAATCGGTTCGTGGCGGATTCTTCAAGGTAGGCAAAAGTCGGCAAACGCCGAATTCGGGATCGAAAAGGCGGTTTAGAGGGCGTTTAGGGCTTGGAGGCCCCACACCCCCATTGCGCCCCCTGGGGCCGCGACTCCACAGACGCTGACGAGGCGGCGCGGGACCGCCCTTCTCGGCCGAACCGTCGAATCGTCCTCGAAACCGACCACTGAGTACGATTCACGCAGCACGACCCCCCGCCGGCTCGGGTCCACAGACCCCATTCGGGTGCGGCGAAAGGAGGGGCGTGGACTGCAGGCCCCAGTCCGGCCGGACCCCACTGTCTCCTCGAACCCCCCCGTAATTTTTTTTTCATTTTTTTTTCGTCGCGACCCCCAGGACGGCCGCAACTCGTTGTCGCATCGGAATTCCTACAGATCGCACAGGTAGGTGCATCCCGGCGGACCCATGCCCCACGCCTACATGAACGTTGTAGGATCGAAGCATGAATGGCCACACGATCCGAGCTGCCTTGGGTCTGCTCGTTGCGGCGCTCTGCGTGACCGCGTGCGACGGGGCGGATGCCGACCCCAGCATCGCGAAGGCGATGGAGACCAAGAGCGACATGCAAGTGGCCGCGGCCGCGGTCGCCGATCGAAAACACGACGAGGCCGTGGCGGCGAAAGAGGCCGCCGAACGGCTTGAAGAGACCCGAAGCGCCGAGGTCACCGCGGCCGCGAAGCTTCCGGCCGAGCTCCCGGTCAGCCTGGACGCGGCCTGCGAAGACCTCGTCCAGTCCTTCGACACCTTCATGCTCGCCGGGTCGGAGAAGGACGTCCTGCAGTGGTGGGACGGGCACCGCAAGAAGCTCGGAGAACGACGCAGCAACTGCCTCTTGCAGAAGAGCATCGAGGTCGCCGCATGCGGCACCCAAGCGTTTGCAGCCGAGCTACCTTCGCTCGAGGGCCTGCCCCGCCGTGATGCGGCCAGACGCGTGGTCGAGGCCTGCATCGAGGCGTTCGGCAACGACGCATGAGCGATCTGGCGGACGGAAGTACGCTCGCCCTTCGACGCGTCGAGTGGAGCGGCACGACGTCTCGCGAAGCCGAGGACCGGGTCGCCGCCGAGGCCCCGCTGGAGATCCGCATCGCTGGCGTCCCCGTGGCAGTCGTCATGCGAACCCCCGGTCACGACGAAGACCTGGTTCGAGGTTTTCTCCTTTCGGAGCGAATCGCCCGCTCCAATGCTGCGATCCTCAGCGTGCGGCATTGCACCGAGGTCGATCACCCCGATGCCGAGGACAACGTCGTGCAAGTCGTGCTCGGACACGCGGTCGACCTGGCCGCGCTGCGACGCAACCTGTTTGCGAGCAGCAGCTGTGGCATTTGCGGCAAGGCGTCGATCGAACAAGCCATGCACCACACCGGAGAGGTCCAAGACACCGTCCGGATCACCCCCGCCGACCTCTACGATCTTCCCCGTCGCCTCGAGGCGCAACAAGCCGGTTTCGCGGCCACCGGCGGGGTCCATGCCGCGGCCCTGTTCGACGGATCCCTGGAGACGATCGCGATCCGGGAGGACATCGGGCGCCACAACGCGGTGGACAAGGTGCTCGGAGTGGCCGCGGCCAAGCAGCGGCGTGGAGCCGTGCTGATGGTATCCGGGAGGGTTTCGTTTGAGATCGTGCAGAAAGCTCTGGCCTGCGAAGTGGAGCTGGTCGCGGCGGTCTCGGCTCCAAGCTCCCTCGCGGTCGGCCTCGCGGACGAGTCCGGCATGACCCTCGTCGCATTCCTCCGCGACGCCCGAATGTGCGTCTACTCAGCGCCTCAGCGGATCCGCGGATGAGTCCGGTGCCGCTGCGGTTCGACCACGAGCCCACCGCGCGTGCGCTCAGCACCCACCCGTCGGATGTTCGAAGCCGTCGTAGTCCTCCTCGCCCGGGCGAGGAATCGCGCACTTGAAGTCCTTCTCGATCAACAACCTCAGCGGCTCGCTTCCTTCCAACCGCTGGTCGCCGTGGACCGAGATCTCGTCGGCCCCGACCCACGCCCGCGCCACGGAGCTTGGCATCCGCACCGTGATCCTCGCGCCTTCGAAGCTCGCGCACACCTGCTTGAGTGACCCGTCGTGCTCGACTGCGTAGGTCATCTCCGACCCCGGGCCAAACCGAATCGACTGCTCGACCAGGCCGGTCTCTCCGAATTGCTTCACCTCGCTCTGCGAGAGCCGAAGTCGCAGGGAGTCGCCGAGAATGCGCAGCTTCATCGCAACGGAGCTTAGCAGCCCATGCGGGTCGGTTGCCGGCTCGGGCCCGCCGGGCCATCCTCGTGGCATTCGTGCCGCCACGCCGCACAGCTTTGGTGCTCGCAGGAGGTCGCTCTGTCCGCATGGGTCGGGCCAAAGCCATCTTGCCGTGGCGGGGCAAGAGCATGCTTGAGACCGTGTTGGATCCGCTGGTGGCGTGCTGCGAGCTGGTCGTGGTCGTCGCGTATCCGGGCCAAGCTCTCCCGGCGCTGCCCGAGGGGGTCATTCGTGTCGAAGACCCTCCGGAGCTAAACGATCAGGGCCCGCTGGTCGGCGTGCACGCTGGGCTCGGTGCGCTGAAGGCGGACGATCTCGTGTACCTGGCCGCCACCGACAAGCCCAACCTGACACGCGCGCACGTGGAGTGGATGTTCGAGCGTCTCGCCGACGCCGACGCGGTCCTCCCCACGGAACCGCCGGGCTCCCCGCGAAAGCACCGCATGCATCCGCTCGCAGGTGTCCTTCGAGTCGGCGCCGCGCGTGAAGCCGTTGCGCAACTACTCCACGAGGACGAACGAGCGCTTCGACTCCTGTATGAACGACTCCGGTGCAACGCGGTCCCCGTGTCCACGCTGCCCGACCCCAACGTCCTCCAAGACTGCAACACCCCGGCCGACTACGAAGCCGCGCTTCGAGGGCAAAAACCATGACCGACCGCACCGTCGACGACCGTGTCCGCCACAGCTTCGCGCAACTCGGTGGCATCCGCATGCACTACGTCGAGTGGGCCGACGCCCCCGAGGACGCACCGTTGGTGGTGCTGCTGCATGGGTTTCCGGAGTTCTGGTACTCGTGGCGACACCAGCTGATCGCGCTGGGCGAAGCGGGCTATCGCGTCATCGCCCCGGACCTTCGTGGCTATGGACGCACCGACAAGCCCAGGGGTATCGACGCCTATCAGATCGAGACGCTCGCCAACGATGTCGCCGAGCTGATCGGCGCGGTTGGGGCCGAGCGAGCCTGCATCGTGGGGCACGATTGGGGCGGCATGGTGGCGTGGTGGCATTCGATGCTCCATCCCCAGCAGGTCCGAACGCTGTCCGTTCTCAACTGCCCACACCCTGGGCTTCAGCCGCGAATGATGTCCGACCCGGCGCAGCTTCGGCGCAGCGGGTACATGTTCTTGTTTCAGCTGCCTCGGTTTCCCGAGCATCAGATCCGCCGCAACGACCACGCGTACATCCGGACGATGTTGCGCACCGACCCCACCACGCCCGGGGCGTTCTCGAAGCAGGACGTGCGGCGGTACGTGGACGCACTCGACCCACCGTCCACCAAGGCCGCACTCAACTACTATCGAGCGTACTTACGCCGCGGCGGCGCGCTCCAAGACGCGCTGCGCCCCATCGATCACCCCACCCAGGTGTTGTGGGGAACCGCCGACCGCTACTTGGGCACCGAATACGCCACGCCGCCCACACGCTGGGTATGGGACGTACGGGTCGAACGGATCGAGGGGTCCAGCCATTGGGTGCAGGTGGATGCCGCGGCGCAGGTGAACCAGCGGCTGTTGGCGTTTCTTCCCGCGCCCTGAGGTGTTGCACCCGAGCGTTTACGGCGCCAAGCTTCGAGCGCGATGGAGCCCGAAGCACACAAGCCCGGCCTCGGCACAGGACTTCGGGCGGCCGGCCGCGGCGTCCGCCGGGTCCTGGAGACCCCCGAGATCGGCAAGACCTACCTCCAACTGGTCGCCGTGTTGTTCGCGCTTGCGGCCATCCTGAGCACGGCGGGCTTCTGGACGGTCCTGCACTTCACACCCATCGATGGGACCGAGTCGTGGTGGATCCTCGCCGGGATGTGGGTCGCACGGGTCGCCGGCTTCGTGATCGTCGCGTTGGTCTGCCCCATCCTCGCGCTCTTCATCACCAACATTTTGTTCCCGGTGCTGGGCGAGCGGGTGTTCCTGGCCGGGGTTCGTGCGGTGAGCCCCGAGCGCGCAGACCAACTCGCCGCACTTGAGGGGCTCGCGATGCGGGTCTCCGTCCCGCAAAACCTCATCCGGCTGGCGCTGTTCATCGGGCTCAGCCTGTTCGCGTTTGCCGTCTCTCTCATTCCGGTTGTGGGTTTCGTGCTCGGCCCCGTGCTGCAGGCCTACTTCACGTGCCGGGCGCTGGGCTGGGAGCTGCTCGACCCCTACTTCGAGAAGCTCGAGCTTCGCTTCGACGCACAGCATGCGTTCATCAAGCAACACCGCGGCCCGCTGGTGGGTTTCGCGATGCCGTTCTCGCTCGCGATGAGCATCCCGCTGGTGGGGCCGCTTCTGTTCGGCGTCGCCCAGGCTGCCGTCGGGACGTTCGTCGTCGAAGTCCTCGAGGGCACCCCCGCCCAGCCTCCTCGCTGAGAACATTTGCGCGGGGCCGTCCCTCCAATGAATACTCGCCCCGTGAGCGTTCGCAACGCCCTCCTCCTCGCCAGGCTCGCCGGGCTTGCCGGGCTTGCCGGGCTTGCCGGGCTTGCCGGGCTTGGTGGCATGGTGGGCTGTGACACCGTCCGAGGATGGGTCGACGAAGTCACCTCGAGCGGCGAGGAAGAGGTTGCGGCACAGGACGTCCCTGCTGAAGGCGGCGACGAGCTTCGGGGGTTCGTCGTCCTCGAACACGACACCGCACTGTATCGACGTCCGTCTGCGGAGGCTCCCGCGCTCACGTTGAGCTTCGACACCGAGACCACGCTGGGGCGTCGCTTCGCGACGTTCGAGGTGACCGAAACCCGCGGTGGTTGGGTGCGCGTCCGCCCGCTGACCGCCGAGGCGGGTGAAAAACACTGCGCCGGAAGTTGGGCCCCACTGCAAAACTTCGATGTCGCACTGTGGGTGCAGCGCACCGACCTCGTTCCGACGCTGCTGTCGGGAACGCTCGTGCACGATGACGCAGGCGGGTCGGTCATGTTGTCTGCCGGAGTCCCTGTGGGGCTCAGCACCCATGAAGGAGAACTCCCTCGCGTCCCGCAGCTCGGAGTCCGCGCGGATATTCCGGCCGCGGCGATCGGTCAGGCTTACGAGGAAGGCCCGTTGTTTCCGTTGCCCGAAGCCATCGCTGCACGGCCTCTGGATCTGGCGAGTCTCCGATTCAACGACGACCCGGTCGACATGTCGGCGTTTGCCCTCACCACCCAGTCGCCCCCTCGCCTGCCTGTGCACGTGCGCAAAGAGGAGGATGGAAAGACGCTGGTCGGTATCGGGACCCCGTGTGCTGAGCTCCGACTGCCCGAAACCGGATCCAAAGCGTGGCTGGCCGACCCGGCGCCCGCGCTGGAGGCCCCTGCGAAATCCGAGGCGCCCGAGAAGGCCGGGGCTTGGCAGGTCAAGACCGGCGCGGACGTGTTCTGGCCGGACATGGAAGCCGCCGGCACCACGCGGTCTGAGCACCGGTTCGAGGGCGAGCCCACCAGCAAGAGCGACAAACGTTGCTTCGAGTTCGGCGCCGGGTGGTCGAGGATCTGCGTCCGCGCCGACGACCTCTCCCGCGTCGACGCAGTGGAGCCATCGCCGATCCCGTCGGACCCAGTGTCCCCAGAGCCGGGCACAACGCCCCCCGACCCGCCGGGAACGGACCCAGACCCGCCAGACCCAGACCCAGACCCAGACCCAGACCCAGACCCAGACCCAGACCCAGACCCAGACCCAGACCCAGACCCAGAGCCGGCGACCGGGGAGCCGTCGGTCAGCGTGTTCAAGGCCCAGATCACCGGACCCCTCGACCGCGCGTCCGTGGCCAAGGTGCTCAAGCTACACCGCAGGAAGACGCTGGACTGCTACACGGCCCAGCTCGCCGACAACCCCACGCTGGCGGGCTCGATCCAGCTCGTGTTGACCATCTCGCCACGCGGAGCGGTCAAGTCCGTGACCAGCAGGCAGGACAAGCTGGGCGACCGGATCGTTCGTCAGTGCCTGCTCGATGAGGCCAAGCACTGGGGCTTTCCCAGCCCCGAGGGCGGCGGCATGGTCGTGGTGAAGCAGACGCTGAACTTCTCACCGGGGTGAGCGCGACGCCGCGACAGCGCGCGGCGTCACGGGCTGCGAGCTATCCGCAGGTAGCGACTTTGTCGTCGCAGCAGTCGCCCCAAAACGCGCAGACGGAGTCGCAATAACAGCCAGCTTCGGCTTGGTCTCCGCAGTGCCCCTCGCACGAATCGGCGGCAGGCTCTTCGGGTTCCTCAAAGTCGGACAGGCATTGCAGGTACGCATCGGTCTGCTCCCACGCGCATGCGCCGTCGGCACCGTGATGGCCACACGACGTCTCGCCGAAACAAATGTACTCGGGCAGCACCTCGCAGGTCGTGACCACACCGGGCGCCTCACTCTCAAGCGCGCAGACCTGTCCGCTACAGCCAGCGGGAACGCAGGACTCCATGCACAAGCCGTCGGCGTCGGGGAGGGGGCTGTCGATGACGCACTCGAGGCCGTCCAGGCAGCTGAAGCCCGCGATGCCACCACAAACGCCGCCTTGGGCGGATCCGGGGCTGCAGGATCCACCCGCATCGGGGAAGTCGCCGTCGAGTTCGCAGTGCTGCCCAAGCGGGCACAGAATCCATCCGATGCCGCCACAGAAGGCCGGCTCTTCGCCACCGTCGTCCGGGTCGACGCAAACGCCCGGGACGTCGAACGTGGGCTCGGAGAACTCGCACTCCAGGCCCGGCGCACAGGTGGCACGAAACGCCGGCAGCACGAAGCCTTGGCAGCTCTCGCCGACCTGCGCCCATGGTTTGCACACGCGAAGGTTGTCGTCGTTCCAGCCGCAGAACTCGGCACAGTCGTCGTTGCTCTGGCATTCGTCGGCAGGCGCGTCGTTGCAGACCGCATCAACGTCGTCGCAGCAGTCGCCGTAGTCGACGCAAGCGGCGTCGCACTGACAGCTGTTCGCGGGGATGTAGTCACCGCAGGCGTCGGGCGAACACGAGCCGACTGCGCGGTCTTCGATGGCTGCGGCCGCGGCGAGACGGGTTTCGTCGAGCGGTGCCTCATCGCACGCAGCGAGGGCAAGCAGTGCAGGCACGCAGAAGAGAAGCTTGAGATGTTTCATCGGTGAGTGCGAAGGCGTGGGGGGAACACCTTCCACGCGCCGAAGTACCGGGCCGGCGTTGCGGCGACAACCCGCCGTGGAAGAAGCCGCCGTGAGCTTGAAGTCAGCCCAGCGGACGGCAACCTCTTAGCGACGCGAGGAGACGTAACGCCACTCACCGCCAGCGACCCGAGCCTTTGTGGAGCCACCCAGCGCTGGCAAGGCCGGAACGGCGACGGGCACAGCATTGACGGCGTCGTCCTGCTCCACGCGCGACGCACGGGCGTCGGCCGAAGGACCGGACCAACCGATCACCGTGGCCATCGTCAGCAGTATCGCCGCCTGTCTTGCCCTTCGCACACCCGGCCCTACTCCAAGGTTCGTGCCGACCGATTCGTCGGGGGCACCGGAGTAATTTAGCTATCGATTTCAGACAGATGGAGTCGGAAGAAAACGCGCTTCCACGTCGGACAGACCGCGGACTCCCCGGATTGGGAAGGGTGCCATGACCCGATCTGTAACCCCCCCTATGATCGCGGGGATGAGAGCTGCCGCAGTCCTCCTGGTCCTCTCCGGCTGCACGTCGGCACCGGCTCCCGAGTCCGAGCCCCCCGCATCGCAGCCGCCGGCTCTCGCCGCCGCCGCCGAGGCTCCCGCAGCCCCGCCACCGGCCGCTGCAGCGTCTGTGCCCGAGCCAGAGCCCGCCCCCGCAGCCGAGCCCGAGTCGCCCAATCCGGTCGCCGTAGAGATCAACGAGAAGTACGAGGCTGCCGACGCGGCCGGATGGGAAAGACGTTTCGAACGAAACGGCCGGGAGGTCCACGACCGGCAAGCGGCTGTACTCAAAGCCCTTAAGATCGAGCCCGGATCATCCATCGCCGACGTCGGGATCGGCAGCGGGCTGTACACGCTCGCCTTCGCGAAGGCCGTGGGGACCGGCGGTGTATTCGCGGTCGATGTGCAGGACTACTTCCTCGAGCACGTCCGGGAAAAGGCGAACAAGGCCAAGGTCGACAACATCACGTTCGTGAAAGCCGAGCAGCGCTCCGCGAACCTGGGGGAGAGCAGCGTGGACATCATCTTCATGTGCGACGTCTTTCACCACGTCGAGTACCCGCGAACCTACCTCGCCAGCCTCTACGCCGCGCTCAAGCCCGGGGGGCGACTGGCGGTCATCGACTTCATCGCCGAGCCGGGCAAGTCCGAGGCGTGGGTGCTCAGACACGTGCGAGCCAGCCCGGCCGAGTTTCGGGCCGAGTTTGAGGCGGCGGGGTTCGAGTTTGAGCGAGCTCCGGGGGTCTTGGAGGAGAACTTCTTCCACGTGTATCGCAAGCCCGAGTAGAGGAACGCCCTCGCCTCACTCGGAGCCTGCAGCTATGCGGCAGGAGGCAGCGCGGCTTCGACGTTCCAAGGCCGCCGATCGATTTTGCCCGCGAGCACCATCTTGAGACCGTCGGTCTCCCCCTGGGCAACCGCGAAACAGTTCGACTTCTTCGCGGTCTTGCCGGGCTCGACATCCCCACTGTCGGCCTTCCAGTCGGCGGGCTGATAGCTCCCCGCAGCTTGGACGCTGACCTCCGTCTGCGTTCCCGTCGGACCCACAACGTGGGGAAGCGGCAACGCAGAGACCTTGACCTTCAGACGCCCTTCGGCGCCGGCGGTGCGAGCCTCGGCTCCGCCTTCGTTGGTCACTTCGTACTGGACGCAGACGAACGTCTTTCCATCGCCGGCTTTGATACCCAGGCCGTTCTTGAGATAGGTCTCGTTCGGCGCGACCTCGTCGAGGACTTCGACCTTGTGCACTTTCAGCGCAAACGGAGCCTCGATCGGGCCCTGGTTCTCCTCCTGCTTCGCGCCCTCGCCTTTGTCGCAGGCGAGACCGAGTGCAAAGAGCAGGCAACAAACGTGGAGTCGACGAAATTGGGTGTGGAGCATCGGACCTGTGTCACTGAGTGACGCCGTGAGGTCAAAAGTTGCCTCTGCGCTTCAGAAAAAACTGGGGTCGGCTGCGGGCAGGCCAAGCCGCCCCGGCAGTGCCGCGCCACGTCCTGGAGCCACGTGTCCTGGCGCCACGCTACAGCGCTGCGCGAACCTGGGGGTCGATCTTCAACCCCATGGAGTCGGCAAACACGCAGACCATCGCCCCGAGGCCGGCGACCAAACCGATCTCGGCGATCTGCTCGTCGGTCAGGCCCACGTCGCGGAGCCGCTGCGTGTCCTCATCGCCCACGGTCAGAGGACGGTTGGCTGCCTGGACGGCGAACCGAACGGCTGCCCAGTCCCGATCGACGGAGTCGCTGTCGAGCATCGTCCGAATCGCGGCGACCTGTTCGTCGGGGACACCCAACATCTTGCACAGCACCGAGTGCACCGCCGCGCAGTAGCTACAGTGCCGATCGGTGGCGATTGCCACCATCATCGTTTGCTTGAGCACCCCGGAGAGCGCGCCCGTACCCAACACCCCGGTAATTGCCGCCAGCGTGCCATTGGCAGGCCCAGTCGCGCCCGCCATGGATGCGAACAACGCGGGCACGAAGTCGACGCCGAGCGCCGCCTTCGCACGCTGCATGAATGCGGTCTGCTCGTCCGTAGCATCTGACTCGGAGACCATTCGAACACGTGCCATGGTGGGCACGCTAGCCCATGCGGAGTTGGCCTTGCGAGTGTTCCCCTGGGCCGGTCAACGCTAGAATTCTCATCCCCGCCTCAGACGCGGGCTGCGCCTGTGCAGGCTCGTGGTCCTGGCCCGCGTCGCCGACCGCAGTCATCGACATGGAGCCGAGGTGGACGCGGCGCTCGCCGGCCGAGCGGACAGGCGCTTCTTTGAAGCGGAGCAGAAGCCCTCGGCGCCCTGGTCTCCGGCGACCGGCTCGTTCCGAGCAGCCTTCAGGTCCGGGCGCTCCCGCGCATCCCCGGGCGCGTCCGCTCGCTCGCAACACATCCACGGCGTCGCCAACCCGCTGCAGGAAGGTAAAACCGGACGTGGCACGGTTCATGCTTTGAACCTCCAGCATGATCCCCGAAAACAACGCCAAGGACGTCGATCAACTCAACCGCCTGCTTCGCGGGGAACTCTCCGCAGTCGAGACGTACGAGCAGTGCATCGAGAAGATGGAAGAGCCCGCGCTGAAACAGCAGCTCGCCGTGCTTCGCTCCTCGCACGTCACACGAGCGACCAAGCTCAAGAGCCGCATTCGTGCCATGGGCGGTGAGCCCGAGAACACCTCCGGCGCCTGGGGAACGTTCGCCAAGCTCGTGGAAGGTGGCGCCAAGATCTTCGGCAAGAAGGCCGCCATCTCCGCCCTCGAGCAGGGCGAGGACCACGGCAAGAACGACTACGCCTCGGTCGAAAACCTCACGCCCGAGGTTCGACACTTCGTCCAGACCGAGCTCATGCCGGAGCAGAAGCGAACCCATGATGCGCTGAGCGCATTGCAGTCGGAGGTTTGATCGAACGCCCCGCACCCCGCCCCGCCCCGCCCCTGGGGCGCAGGGTTGGAGCAGCAGACCTCGGCGGCGCTTCACGGCGCCGAGGCTGCTGGGACTCGCCCTCGTCGTTCCTGTAGCGGCAACTACCCCGCCTGTAGCGGCAACTACCCCGGGAGTTGCACGCCTACCCGGGAGTTGCACGCAGACGACCCGCTGGCGGCTCCGCAGAGCACGCTGCATCCTCGGACTTCCGTATCGGCCTTTGGAGCGCGCCATCGCCACAGCGGCATCTCCTTCGTGACGCCAGGATAACGTCTCACCGGCGTTCACGAAGCGCTCCTCGAGCATCGTGAGCACGTTTACGCCGCCCGCCAAGGCCCGCCATCCCGAGCGCTGGACCGGCAACACTCGTCGCTGGGATCGCCACGCGACCGTCCGACTCAACCCAACACACATGCCCTCAGCAGGGCAGGACGCCAAGGCCAACAGCGCCGCGGCGTGACACGACTTCATGCGGCAACTTTCTTGAAATCCACCGCGCGCAGGTCGTTCGCACAGGTCGCCGCCTCGTCTTTCGCCTACTCGCAACGCTGTGCTCGGCGCCGAATCCCCCGGAGCGCGGACCAAGCCGCGGCTCGCACGGCTTTCGCGAGGCAAACCGGGGTACCGTGCGAGGTGACCTATGGACCGGATGCGTCGCGTCTCCAACCTCTGGAACTGGCTCCCCACGTTTCGTGCGGTGGCCGAGACGGAGCACGTGCGTCAGGCCGCGGATCGACTCCACATCAGCCCGTCCGCGCTCTCCCGCACCCTCAAGCTCCTCGAGGATGAACTCGGGCAGCCGCTGTTCGACCGCGCCGGCCGACAGCTGCGCGTCAATGCTGCCGGCCAAACGCTCCTTCGCGCGGTCCGAGATGCGATGCGACGGGTGCACGACGCGACCGAGGCGATCGAATCAGCCACGCTCTCCGGGCCCATTCGCATCAGCGCCGAAGGCACCCTGATCGCCGCATTCGTCGTTCCGACGCTCGCCCGCGTCCGGAAGTCGTACCCAGAGCTGGTGCCCCAGGTCACCACGGGGGTACTCGACGACCCCCTCCTCGCGCTGCGAACCGGTGACGTGGATGTCCTGTTGCAGACCACGGCCTGTGCGGCGACGGATCTCTCCTGTGAACGTCTGGGAACCTCCACAAACGGCATCTACTGCGGGCGCGACCACGCGCTGTACGGCAACACCGAGGCCATGACGCTCGACGACGCTGCGCAACATCTCTTCGTGGCCCCGCCTGCGGTCGACGGACGCCCTGTCGAGGGATGGCCCGCGGAGGTCCCCCGCACCGTGGCCGCAACGGTCTCCCCCATGCAAACGGGCGTCGAAGTGGCGCGGACGGCTGGTTTGTTGGCCGTGTTCCCCGACCAGGTGATCGCTCGCGAACGCGAATGCGGTGATCTCCATCGGCTCAACATCGATGGGCTCCCGTCCGTCTCGTTCTTCGCAACCACGCGAGAGACCCTCGGCGAGGGTCCCGTCGAGGCGTTCGTCGCAGCGCTTCGCCGCGTGGTCAGTGACGCCTGAGCGAGCGCCCGCTCAGACCGGACGCGGATCGGGCAGGCCCGGCGGAAGTCGCTCGACCAGAAGCGCCCCTCGGATGTGGCGGACATCGCCGGGGTAGCGACTCCTCGATGCACCCACGACCACAGCCTGTCCGCCCTCCCGCGTTGCGGCTTCGACCGCCGCCCGGGCCTGGTCGATTCGCGAACGAACGAGCACCATCATCGGCCCCTCGATCGGGACCTCGGGGATCGGCCAATCGCACGCGAACAAGGCCGGCGCGAGGTAACAGCCCGGAGCTCCGGAGCGGGCAAGGTCCCCGCCGGCCACCAGCACATCTGCCCCCTCGACCCGCTCCCATGCTCGGTGCGCATCGAGGAACGCTTCACGCACCGCGGGGGCGACCGGTCCCGAGAATGAGAACGGATCATCGGGAGGACCCATCACCGCGCCAACCCACACCCGCTTGAGGTGCCGCAGAAATCGTTCGTCGGATTCGACGACGTACGCCCGCTTCACACAACGGGGATCGGTCCCCGAGCGTCGGAGGCTGGTTCGTGCCAGCACGTACGCGGCCAGCTCACGGTCCGCCGAAGCCTCGACGACCGCAACCCGCGGTCCCGGGCGCCGAACCCCAATGATCGGCCACAGCGTCGGGTCGTCGGGATGGTTCTGCGCGACTCTGAAAGCCATCTGCGACGCAGACGGTTCCTCCTCGCCCTGGGTCCATGGGGTTGCGGAGATCTGCAGCACCTCCGCCCCGACGGTGCTTCGAAGTACGCGCGCGAGCGGGCGAAGCAGCGTCGGCACCACGGCGCACGCACCCACTTCCCACTCAAGCTTGACGCGCCGACCCTGGCGGAGGTTCGTCCAGACCAACTCCAAGCTCTCCAGCGGCTGGCCTGCGCGCTCGATGATTCGAACGTTGGTCTCCCCAAGCTCGCGAAAACGCTGGTCACGAAGCACGTCGAGTCGCTGCTGCACTTGCCCGATGAGCTGCTCGCGGTCCCAGGCGACCATCTGCGCCTGCTCCGCGAGACTCGCTCCGACGGCATCGGCATACAGCGTGACCAAGTCGCGCAGCTCGGAGCCCAAGGCTCGCGCCGCAGCAGCGATGCGTTCGGGCCTGGGCGCGGTGTCGGTCACTTCAGGGCCATGATCACCGCAGCCGACACGCCTACGCCGATCGCGATGCCCGCAGCGACCGCAATGGCGAACTTGCTGCGCTGGGGTGAGGGCTCGAAGTCGTTGGTCTCGACCAGTTCGGTTGGAGAAGCCTTGGTGGCCTCGAGCAGCTCAACATCCTGGTGACGTGGCGGAATCCGGCCGCCATTTTTCTCGGAGAACTCCCCAAGCTTGTCGATGAGTTCATCGAAGGCGGGCCGCACGTCGGGCCGGCGGCTCATCATTCGGCGGCAGAGATCGGACAACGCTGGGTCGAAGTTCGCGACCTCAAGCTTGAGCTGGGGTCGCTCAGACTTGAGGTGTCGACGAACGACGGCCGTGTAGTGGTCGTCGTGCCCACCCTTGCGGAACGGCGGATGGCCGCTGCACATGTGGAACAGCGAACAACCGAGCGCGTAGACGTCGGCGCGCGAGTCGACCTCGTCGCCCATCGCCTGCTCGGGCGCGAGGTAGTCCGGGGTTCCGACGAACACGCCGGTTGCGGTGATCGAGAGGTCCTCTTGCAGAGCCTTCGCGAGCCCAAAGTCGGTGACCTTGACGGCGCCCTGGCTTGTGACGACCAGGTTCGAGGGCTTGACGTCACGGTGCACGACCCCTGCACGCTTCGCTTCCCGCAGGCCGACCGCGGCCTGACGGATGGCCTCGGCTGCGTCTGCGGGGTGAAGCGGTCCGCGCCTCTTGAGCGCCGCGCCAAGGTCCTCGCCGTCGAGGAACTCCATCGCCAGGAACGGCCGTCCCTCGTGCTCGCCGATGGCGTAGATCTGCACGATGTTGGCGTGGTTCATCGCCGCCAACGAGCGCCCCTCCCGAAGGAAGCGCGTCTTGAACTCGGTTGATTCTCGGTGCTTCGCGCCGAGAATCTTGATCGCAACTCGGCGGCCCAGGGCTGAGTCGAGGCCTTCGTAGACCTCGCCCATCGCTCCCTTACCGAGCAGTCCGACCACTGAGAACTGGCCGATGCTTTCCGGCGGTGCCGCCATCGTAGGGCCAGTGTTTATCACGGCAGCGGCGTTTGCTGGCACGAAACGCGCGTTCGCAGTTGAAAAGCTGTCGCCCGAGCACATCCGCGCGCCTCACGCACAGTGCGCCCGAGTGCCGCACCGAGCCGCGACCGGATGAAGAAGACCGCCTTCAGCCGCCTGGAGGCCCCGAGCCCTCGAACGCGGGGTTCTCGAACCGGGTGTGCTCACCGATGAACGAGAGGTGCACGGTGCCGCAAGGGCCGTTTCGCTGCTTGCCGATGATCACCTCGGCATCCCGCTCGATCTCCTTGCGCTTCTGTTCGTCGGTCACGTACCGCGCCTCACGGTAGATGAACATGATGATGTCGGCATCCTGCTCGATAGCGCCCGATTCCCGCAGGTCCGAGAGCATCGGTCGGTGGTCGGCGCGGCTGTCAACGCCGCGGTTGAGCTGAGAGAGCGCGATGACCGGGAGCTCGAGCTCCTTTGCGATGGCTTTGAGTCCGCGAGAGATCTCCGAAATCTCCTGCTCACGGATGTCGTACTTGCCTTTGCCACCACGGGCGAGCTGGAGATAGTCGACGACGATCATCCCCAGTGGCTTGCGATTGCTGCCCTCCTCGGGCGGCGGGAAGAGGCTCTTGTCCTGCCGGAAACGCCTGGACCGCGCCCGGATCTCAAGAATGGTGGGCGCCGCCGAATCATCGATGAACAGCGGCGCCTTGTAGACGCGGTCGGCCGCGCGCACCAGCGCGGCAAACTCCTGCTCGACCAGTCGTCCAGCCCGCAGCTTGCCCGCATCAATTCGGGCCTCGCTGCACAAGATCCGTTCGATGAGCTGGTTGGCACCCATCTCCAGCGAGAAGAAGAGCACCGGAAACTTGGGCGGGCGCTCAGCCTCCGGCTTCTGGAGGTCCCTCTCCTGCACGATGCAGGCGTGCTGGCAGAAGTTCAGCGACAGCGCCGTCTTGCCCATCGACGGACGAGCCGCGAGGATCACCAGGTCGCCCGGCTGCATACCGCCGGTCATCTCATCCAACTTTTTGAACGAGGTGGGGACCCCGGTGATCGGGTTCTTGAGCTTGGCCCGCTCGGTGATCGCTTCGAACACGCCGTGGATCAGGTCCTTGGCGGACTTGTAGTTGCCCTTGCGACCGGACTGGTTGACCTCGAGCAGCTTGCGCTCGGCCCCGTCGATGTACTCGCCGACGTCCTCGACCTCGTTGCGCCCCTCCTCAGCGATTTCACTGCACGTGATCACGAGCTTGCGAACGGTGGACGCGTCGCGAATCAGCTCGGCGTGGTGGGCGATGTTGTGGCTCGTCGCATATCGATCGGCGAGCTTGCCGAGTCCCTCCAAACCGCCGATGAGGCTGAGTTCTTCGGTTGCTCGCAGCTGGGTCTCGAGCGTGATGATGTCGACCGGCTGCCCGCGGTCGGCCAGCTTCACGATCGCCTTGTAGACGGCCTGATGTGCCGGCACATAAAAGTCTTCCGGCGTGACGATGGAGACGACCTCGTTGAGGCTCTCGTTGCGCAAGAGGATGGCGCCGAGAACCGCGGCTTCGGCTTCCTTGTTGTGCGGCAGTGGCTTCGACATGCGGGGGCCGAACACGGTAGATCCAACCCAGCGCGGGGGGGACGCAGCCGCCTGGACGGTCGTACAGCGGCGCCCTACGGGGTGGGATACGCCCGTCTGGTGAGGGCAGCGCACAGGCGGCGAGCCGAAGGGGGCCCACCTCGGGAAATACGAGCCTCTCGCACGGCCTTCACCCGCAGTCGGCGTCGATGGTGAACACCGGGTTGTCTCCGTGCGGGCGGGTGGGTCCGATCGCGCGAGATCCCACCGACCCTGCGACCTTGGCTCCGTCGATCTGAAGCGTCAGGGTTTCCCGGTCGAGGCTGTAGAGCATCTTCGCGTTGCGCCCTTCTTCATCGAAGTCACCTTCCACGGCGCCGCTGAAGACCGCGTCGTCGTCTTCGAGACCGGCCCGGCTCACGAAGACGTCGACCTCTCCGTCCGCCGTTTTCCCGGAGAGCACGTAGCCGTTGGAGAGCGGGAACCCGCTGGGGTCGGTCGCGGATGTGTCGCACGAGCGAACCTCCAGCTCGTAGACGGTCCCGTCGTCGACGGTAACCGTGATCTTCGCGTTGCTCTCGCCACCGGGTTGCTCCTCCCCGGCTTCGGAGTCCGCCCCGGTTGCCGAGGATTCTTCCTCCGCCGGTCCGCACCCGGAGCCGAGCGCGAGGACGAGACCGAGGCCGAGCCCGAAGACGGGGCGCAGGAGCAGGGCAGGATTCGCGAATGTATGGTCGAGCACGGCAAAGAGGGTCGTTGCCGCGGCCGCCCGACCGTTCCCGTGTTTCTTTCCGAGCCCCGCACAACGTGTCAGGTCCGGTGCACGCGCGGGGCGTCACGCCGCGTCGGCGACCGTGGGTCCATCGCAGATCGCCACAGGGTCGTGACGGTCGATCGGCACGTCGATCGTAAACCGGGTGCCCTGGCCGAGGATGCTGAAAAGCGACAGTCGCCCGCCGAGCTTTTCGATCTCGTTCGCGACCGCGCTCATGCCCACCCCGCGACCCGCGTGAACATCGGCCTCCTCGGCGGTGCTCAGCTCCGGCAGGCACAGCGCCGCGAGCACGTCGTCGTCGGTTCGCAGCGGCATGTCTTGCCCCCTGGATTCGAGCACGGCGGCGAGATGCTCTCGGTCCACCCCGGCGCCGTCGTCCTCGACGATCAATCGCAGGCAGCCGCCGTCGTCCTCGACCGAGGCCCGGACGCGGATGCGGCCGGTGCGAGGCTTGCCGGCCTGCACCCGAGCGTCCGGGCGCTCGACCCCATGCGCGACGGCGTTGCGCACCAGGTGGGGCAGGACCGCGAGCAACGAGCGAAGTCGAAGCCGGTCGACGCGCAGCGAGCCCGCGTCCACCTCGACCCGCACCTCCTTCGCTCGGTCGCCCGCAGTCCCGCGCGCAATCGAATCCAATCCACCAAGCTCGGACTTCAACGGCTGCAACAACAGCGCCCGCAATCCCCACGCCAGGCTCGCCCCCCCCTCAAGCCGCGCGGCCGCGTACGTCAGCGTGCCGAGCGCCCGGCGGTCAACCTTTGCCAGCTGCCCCACGTCGTGAACACCGAGCAGACGCGCGACCTCGGCGAACTGCGAATCGAGCTCAAGCACCGCAGCGACCACCTCCGACCGCACCGTTGCGTCGCCTCCCGCGAGCCGGGCCTCGAGCCCATGCAGCAGCGACGTGGTCGCATCCATCTGATACGCGCGCGTCGTCGCCTTGACGGTGTGCACGGAGATAAGCAGCTGCTGTCGAGCCGCGTCGCTCGCGTCCTCCTCCCCCGCCCGCAGCGCCTCGGCGAAGGAGTCGATCTCTGCCCGCGCGATCTCGAAATGTTCGGGGTGGTGCACCGCGGCGGTCACCAGCGCCTGGTACTCGGCCCGCTGCTGCCTCGCGCAAGCCTCGTGCCGTTCCGCGGTGACGTCTCGTAGCTTGCCGAGCACCCGCGGTACCGCGTCGTCCGAGAGCAACCTGAGGTCGAGACGGAGGACCCGTCCGCCGATCTTCCAGTCGTACTCCAGCGATTCGCGCAGCAGCGCTTCGGGGATCGTCCCGTCCGACGCGAGGGCCAGGAGGTCCGCGACCGCCGCACCGTTCTCGCCAGGGAGCATATCGCGCAAGGTTTTTCCCCGCGGGTCGTGTCCGATGAGCGTCGGCAAGACAGCCGCGATCTCCGGGAGTACCCGCCCGCGACCGTCGAGCCCAAAGAACCCATCGTCAGCGTGGTCGAGCAGCGTCCGCATCACCTCGTTGCGAGCCTCGAGCTTTCGGTTCACGCGCTCGAGCTTCTTACCAAAGCTGCTGACGATGAGCTCTCGCTCTGCGACGCGGGTTTCGTCGCGCACGATCACGCCGACCGCATCGGCGGTGTGGACCACCTCCAGCTCGTAGACGAAGCGCCGCGGGCCCTTGTGACGCTCGATCCGAGCCACGCGAGAGCCGGTCTTGGCCAGCGCATTCTCGAAGAAGGCCGCCGTAAGGTCTTGGACCGCCTGCTCGATCGGCATCCCAACACCGGATGCGAACAGCCGCTCGAACGAAGGGTTGGCCCACACGATCCTCCCCTCCTCGAGCACGGCCATGCCTGTACCCGCGGCGGCGAACCGGGTCGTCAGTGAGCTGGGGACCCCGTTCAACTCAGTCCTCCAGACCGATCCAGAAGGGGCCGTAGCTCGGCGAGTGAAACCGAATCAGCAGGCGGACGTCGTCCACCTCGACCTTGCCGCTGAAGAGACTCGCGGTCGGAATCCCCAGCGGCACCTCCATACCGCGCTGCGCGAGTTCGTCGCCGATGATCCCGGCGATCAGGTTCACCAGTTCGCCGACGAAGTCGAGGGTCATCGCATTGAGGTCCGGAAAGTCCGACTTCACGCCGAGGAGCTCGGTCGCGACGCGACCCGCCACGGTGTCCGGCAGCACGGCCGAGATGCGAACGCTGCCCAGCGCGACGGCGGCCCGGAGCATCCTGCGGGTGGGCACCACGCTGCCGCTGGACTCGACGGCCTCACCGGTGAGCGTCTGCCAGGCCAGGCGCGCGGCGGGCTCGAGTCGAACATCCGTGGGCATCAAGCGCCGCGTTAGTTTTGCTGCTGCGGTCATGCTGCGTCCTTCTTCGCGCGCGCCAGGACGGCTTCGATCCGGGAGCAAATCTCGGAGACCGGTGCCGCCTTGGAGAGGATGTCCGCCGCCCCGAGGGCCAGCGCTCGGGCGCGCGATGCGGGATCGGGCAGCGACGAACAGACGACCACCGGGGTCTTCTCGGCCAACTTCCTGCTCCGGAGCTCAGCGAGAAACTCGAGGCCACTCTCGCCGGGCATGTTGAGGTCGAGCACGATGAGGGAGAACGTCGCGTCGCCGAGGAGTTCCCGCGCCTTGGTACCGCTCTGAACACCGACCACCTCCGCCCCCTCGGGCAGACGCTCCTTCACCAACACGTGCCATGCACGGGAGTCGTCCACCACCAGGACGCGCAACGCCGGCTTCGCCGAGACGATCTGTTCGCGAACGCTCTCGATGACGCCCATGACGGTCGCCACGTCTTCGGCCTGTACCCCCAGCTCTTCCATCGCGGTCTGCAGGTGAGCACCCACGATCGAGTAGTCGTCGTCGGAGATCCCTAGCTTGGCGTGGACCTTCCCCAGGTCCCGTCCAACCATGGTCGCGGGACCGCCCAGCACCTGCGCCACGAACTCGGTCTGGTGCGCGATCAGCCGCTGCATGTCCGTGCCGTCGAAGAAGTGACTGACGCGCTCGTCGTCGAGCACGTGCTCGTAGAAGCGGTGGACCAGCGCGCTGATCGTCGTCAGCCCGCCGTATTTCTCGAAGAGGCTCGACACGCCTCATTCATCGTCCTGCGCCATCGCAGGTAAAGGACCGGGGCAGGCCCAATACGGCCCCCCTGGAGCCGGTTCGAGACGAGCCGAGGTCGCCGAAGACCATGGCGCGCTCGCGCGACTCAGCCTCGATCGCAGGTCACGCACGAGCGCGAGTCCGAGACGAGCTCCGGACCAGAGCGGCTCAACCGTTCGAACGGATCGCGGCTACAGGATCGTGCCTGCATCGCTGGCCCCGGGCTTGCCCCACGAGGTGACGTCGGTGAGGCCGAGCTTGTGGATGAATGATAGCAGCAGCTGCTGATGGTTCGGCGTGCCGTCGAGCTGGGCGTAGTACCCGGTGGCCAGGTCGCCACCGGCTCGGCCCGCGACGATAAACGGCATGTCACTGGTGGAGTGCGGACCGCCATCGGACACGTCGGTGGCGTACCAGGCGATCGAGTTGTCGAGCAGGGTGCCGTCCTCCTCCTCGATCTCCTTGAGCTTGCCCACGAGGTAGGCGAACTGGTCGAAGTTCCAGCGGTCGATGACCCGCAGCTTCTCGATGTGGTTCTCCACGTTGCGCTGCAGGCCGTGCGTGGTGCTGTGATGGCTGCTGTCGATCGCCTGCGCGTTCCCGTTGGCGTCGACCCACTGCAGCCAGGTCATCGGAGCGCCGCACGAGCCTCCGAGGGACAGCGAGACCGTGGCGACTCGGGTGAAGTCGAGCTCGAGCGCCAGGACCATGAGGTCGAGGTGGAGCTTGAGCAGGGTCGGGTAGTTGGTGTCGCTGTTCTCGACGGGCTCGCCCGTCATGACGTCGCGGACGTCCTCGCAGTTGGCCGAAGTGACGGGGTCACCGATGCTGTCGAGGACCTGCTCGATGGAGCGGATGCTGTCCGCCATGCGCTCGAGCTTCTGCGCCTCGGCCTGCCCCATGCCGCAGCGCGCCTGCATCACGGAGGTTCGCTCGCTGACCACATCGAGGACGCTCTTGCGGCGGTCCCGGGCGGCGAGCAGCTCGGGGGAGGGCCCGCCGCCCTGGCAGTCGCCGACCAGCGGGGCGAACAACGAGTTGTAGATGTCGAAGGGGTTCTGCAGGAACTCGTTCTCGACCCCGTTGTCGTCGAACGAGATGTACATCGAGGGACGGGTGCACTGCAGGCGGGTGCCCATCAGCAAGGTCTCGAAGGGCTGCCCGGTGGACAGCTGCTTGCCCAGGAAGTGGTCGAGGGACTGGCCGTCGGCGTAGGGGCTGCTCTCGCTGCGCTGGTCGCGACCCGTGAGGATCGAGCAGGACCCCTCGTTGTGGCTGTCGCTCCCGCCCCGGTTGATGCGGATGCCGCGGGGGATGATGATGTCGTCGAGATAGGGCGCGAGCCCCTCCAGGCTCGTCCCGGTGACGTCATAGCTGCCAGACGCGGCCGCGCCGGGGCTGCCGCTGGGCCAGAAGAAATCCTGATGCACACCGCTGGACGAGAAGAAGGTGATGAAGCGGCGCGGGGCGGAGCTTCCGCCAGCGCGAGTGGGCTGGGCCGAGCGGACGATCGGCCACACCAGCAGCGCAGCGGGACCGAAGCGCAGCAGCAGGTCACGGCGTGATACAGGCATCGTCATTCTCCTTGGCGCGGGTACGGAAGGCAGCGGTGAGCACGAGCTCACGGAACAGGGCACGAATGTCGGGGGCCTCGCGGAAGGTCTCGCTCATCCGGGCGATGTCGTCGTCATCGATGCCGTCCTCTCGACGGCCCTGCGTATAGCGGACCCCTTGTTTGACCAGGCAGTCGTAGATCTCGGGGCGATCGGCGAGAGTGTCGATGAGCTCGCGAACGTCGCCAAAGCCGACCGGCTCGGGGCTCCCGGGGAGGAGCAGCTGTCCCGCGGGGTCGATGGTCTGCTCGTTCTCCAAGGTTCGGAAGCGACCGACACCGTCGTACTGCTCCATCGCGAAGGAGAACGGGTGCATCGAGATGTGGCAGCTGTTGCACGGGACCATGTCCTCGATGCTCTCCAGCTTCTGCCGGGTGGTGGCGTCATCGGGGATGCCCGCCGGCGGCGTAGGCTCGACGCCCGCGGGCCGCGGCGGCAGGTCCAGGCACAGCATGCGGCCCATCAGCGCTTTGCCGCGATAGATCACCGCCGTCCCAGCGGCGTCCGACATGGCGACGACCACGGCGGGGTGGGTGAAGATGCCGCGACGCTCGTCGGGTGAGAGCTCGATGGGCATGCCATCGACAGGGGCCTCGACGCCGTAGAGCCCCGCGAGGCGGTCGTCGACGAAGCTGGCGTTGGTGGTGAGCAGGGTGCGGAAGTCGGCGTCCTTCTCGTCGAGGACCCACTCGAACAGGTCCAGCGTGGACGCCATCATCGAGGCCCGCATGTCCGCGTCGAACTCGGGGAAGGCGGTGGGGTTCTTCTCCATGCCGAGCAGCCCCGTGAGGCCCAGCCATTGCGAAAGGAACTCGACCATGCCGCGGTTGCCCTCGGGGCCCTCCAGCATGCGATCGAGCTCGGCGGCGAAGACGTCGCGGTCTGCGAGCGAACCGTCCGCGGCGGCGGCGAGGAGCTGGTCGTCGGGCGGCCCGTTCCACACCATGTACGCGAGGTACTCGGCGAGCTCGTAGGGTGCCATGGTGACTTCGTCGCCCTCGCCCCCGAGCTGGGTGCGAAAGAACGCCTTGGGCGAGAGCAGCACCGCGACCAACACGCTGGCGAACGCGTCGCGCGGGCCCTGAGTCGGGGCGAGGTTGGCGTACAGCTCGAGGTACGGCGCGGAGGGGGTGGTGTCGCTGCGATGGGCCTTGATGAGGAACGGGCCGAGGAACGAGGAGAGACAAGCTTCATCGAGCGCATCGACGGAGCACGGCAGCTGGGTGCCGATGGTGTCGAGGTTCTCGGTGACCAGGGTGAACAGGTCCTCCTCCAGGCTGCCAAAGAACACGTCGTCCACGCCCGAGGCGTAGGCGTAGTTGATGAAGTCTTCCGTGCGGCTGCCCCAGGCGATGCGCCGCAGCGTCACGTCGATGCCCAGCGCCTCTGCGACGGTCCGCTCGTACTGGGCGGCCGACAGCCGCCACACACGAGTCGTGTCGAGCTCCGCCGCCTCGGGCTCGGGCTCGGGCCCCGTGTCGTCGTCATCCGAGCTCGTGCCGTCACCCGAGCTGGGGTCACCGCCGTCCCCTCCGCTGTCCAGCGTCGGCTCCACATCGCCCGAGAGGCCCGTGTAGCAACCGCCGCTGGCCAGACAGCACACGATCGCGAGTCGTCTGGTCCCCACACCCAAGAGTCGCCCATCCCGTCCGTTTGTCACCGCGAATCCTGGGATTCGAGTCGCGAAGCACGAAGGGTGACCGGCCTTACGGGAGGATCGCGGTGGCTCAGAAGCGAACGGCCGTCGTCAGGTCGACATACAGCGGAGGCGAAAGCGGGTCCAGGCCCGGGGTCTGCTGGTAGCCGCCACGAAGCATGAGCTCGACGCGTGGGTGGACCAGGCCCCCGGCCCGCAGCCCGTAGCGCATCGCCCAGGTGGGGACCGCGTACCAGCCGTCGACGGCGCCCGGGTAGATGACCGTGTCGTACGGGGCGCGATGCCGGAGATGGGAGGCCCACGTCTGGTCCCAGCGGATCTCGGCGGCCGCGAACCATCGCGGACGATAGTAGCCGGGGTAGGTGGCCGTCCACGTCATCAGCCCGACACCGTCGAACAGCTCGTTACCGGTCCGGACAAGCGACACGCCTTGGGCCAAAGGGAGCGCAAAACCCCGAGCGCGCACCGCATCCATGCGCACGTTGGCACCGATCTCGAAGTCGCCAAAGTCCGGTCGCGTCATCGGCACGGCGAACGATCCTCCGACCATGAGCGAGCGCCGAATCCGGGACAGCGCGATGCCGCGGGTGTAGCCCAGCCCCATCGTGACCAAGGCATCGTCGACGCCGACACGCACGCTGGCCGCGTTGCGACCGGCCTCGGAGGGAAGCTCCACGCCCAGATCGCTGGCGAGCGCCACGGTCGGGAGCATGCTCAAGCACAGCCCCAAGAGTGCAGCGCGCTTCATCGCTCCACCCGCTCCAGGTAGGCACGGATCAGCCGCAGCGAATCATCGACGTGCGACCACGTCAGGTCGCCGTGACCGGCATCGGCCACCACCGCGACGCTGGCGTCCCTGAAGAACTCGAGGTGTCGCTGCTGATACGCCTCTCCGAGATCCTCGGTGCGCGCCCCTGCGATCAACAGCACCTCGACGGGGACCTCGCGAAGACGAGGGGTGAAGTCGTAGTCCTCGAGCAGCTCGCCGAGGACGAGTTCGACCTTCACCACCGCACCAAAGCGCCACCACGGCGAGAACTCGTCGTTGCGCTGCTCCTGGAAGTCCGAGAGGGCCCCGACGTTGAGCAGGTAGTCGGCGCGGGCATGGTCGTCGAGCGTGAGCAGCTGCCGCTGCCACAGCCAGTCGCTGATCCACTCGGAGGTGTAGTCGAAGTCCGTGTCGTCGGTGTTGAGGTCCTCGCGCAAGCCGCCCGGCTCCAGCAGCACGGCGCCGGCGACCCGGTCGGGATGCGCGTTCATGTACATCGCCGCGTACATCCCACCCCACGAGTGACCGATCAGGATGACCGGCTGCCCCGGCGCGAAGTGGTCGATCAGCGCCTCGAGATCCGCGAGATACTCAGCCAGCGAGACCCCTTGCGCGGGATGTCGTCGCGACAGGCCCGAGCCTCGCTGGTCGAACGTCACGACCTCGTGCGCATCGGACAGCGACCAACCGTCGACCTCGCCCAGCAGCGGCTCGACGTAGCGGTAGTCGTCGCCCGGGCCACCGTGCAGCACCATCACCAGCGGATCGTCGGGACCACCGTCCACGCGGACGTGCACCCGCGTGTCCCGAAGATCGAGCGCTTCGATCGTGGGGTCCTCGTCCACCGTGGCGGGGACGAAGTTGCGAGCGTCGTCCGGGTCGTGCCACTCGCACCCCCCGAAGACGAGCGTCGTGAGCAGGAACAGTGGAGTGGGTGTCGACCGCGCGGGCATCGTCTAAGGGGTGTTTCCCGCCCGCGACACGATTCATTGAAGAAAGTGCGATTGGAGCTCGAAAAAACCGGCGAACCGGATGGACCCGGTGAAGCTTCATCCGTGCGGTTGAAAGGCGCTTGACGGATGCGGTCGATGACCCTCTGCTGGGTCGGAAATGTCGGAGCCAAGCATCATCGCCGTCGCCGGTTGCAGTGGAGATTTGGGCGCGCGGATCGCCCGGGCTCTCGTATCGCGGGGCGCGAGGGTTCGGGCGTTGGTGCGGACGAACGCCGACAGCGCCGAGCGTCGCACGCTGGAGGAGATGGGCTTGGAGGTTGCATGCGCCGACGCGAGCGACGTGTCTTCGATGGCGACGGCGTGCGAGGGATCATCGTGCGTCGTGTCGGCGCTCAACGGCGTTCGAGACGTCATCGTCGATCGGCAGAGCATCCTGCTGCAGGCCGCGGTCCAGGCGGGCGTGCCTCGCTTCATGCCGTCGGACTTCGCCGCCGACTTCACAAAGACTCGTCCCGGCGACAACCGCAACTTCGACCTGCGGCGGGAGTTCATGGCGATCGCCGATGCGGCGCCGATCCAGGTCACCTCCGTCCTCAACGGGGCGTTCATGGACATGCTGGGCCGCGAGATGCCCTTGATCCAGTCGTCCATTCGACGCGTGCTCTACTGGGGGGACGCGCAGCAGCCCCTGGACTTCACCACCAAGGACGACGTCGCGGCCTACACATCCTGTGCAGCGATGGACGACCAGGCGCCGCGTCTGCTCCGTATCGCCGGGGACGTCCTGAGCGCCCACCAACTCGCCGCCACGCTCAGTGCCATCACCCACGAGCGGTACCGGACGGTGTGGGCGGGAAACATGCTCACGCTGGGGGCGATGATCTCAGTCGCCAAGCAGGTCGCTCCACAGCCCGACGTCGCGTTTCCGCCGTGGCAAGGGATGCAGTATCTACGAGACCAGTTCAGCGGGCTGGCCAAGCTGTCGCCCCTCAACAATGATCGCTACCCCGAGCTCTCATGGACCTCCGTGCGCACGATGTTGACACAGCGACAACGATGAGTCGGAGCACCATGGGAGACTGACCTTCTTGTCGCACCCGAGTGCATCGACTCGCGCCGGGTGGGTCCGGCCCCCGAGTGCCCCGAGCACCGATGTGCTCGTCAGGTCAGGCCGCTCTTCACCCGGCTGAGCGCCGACCGACCGCACTCCCGGTCAACAACCCGGGGAGGCGGGGGAGGCGGAGGAGGCGGGGTCACGTTCTTCGCCGCTTGGGCTTTGTCGTGGCGACTGGGGCGGGCGCGAAACCTCGCACCAACAGGTTGATGGTTTCATCGACCACGCGGGTGATCGCGGCGCGGTGTGTTGTGCGGGCGCGTAGCGGCATGGCGGCCAGCTGCTCGAGGCGCAGACCCAGTCGACCGAGCACGAGGTCGGGCAGACCTTGGCCGAGCACGAGGCCGAGCACGCGGGCCACCAGCTCGAGTTCGACGTCGTCACGGATTTGGCCTTCGTCGCGTAGCGGCACGAGCAACTCGACGAAGGCCGCGTGACTCGCGTTGCGAAGCTCGTCGTAGAACTGGCGGAGCTCGGGATCGGCGGTGGCCTGGGTGATCGGCGCGACCACGGCGATCAGCCGCGGGTCCGCGAGCATCGAGTCGATGCCGCCGAGCACCAAGGCACGCAGCCAGGCTTGCAGATCCTCGGGCCCGTCCTCGGGCCCGCTCGCGGTGACGCTGCGCTGCGCGGCGAGCTTGCGACGTGGGACCTCGTGGCTGAGCAGCCAGCGATACAGATCGAGCTTGTTCTCGAAGTACTGATAGACGCTGCCCTTGGCGATGCCCGCGCGCTCGACGATGCGCGAGAGCGAGGCCTGGTGGTAGGGCTGGGCGGCGAACTCGTCGAGTGCCAGCTCGATCAGCTTGGCGCGCTTGTCGTCAGGCAGGTTGAGGAAGGTCGACTTGGGCATCGTTCTCGAATTCGGCTTGCATTATGACCCAATAGTCATATGACTGTATGGTCACCCCTGCGAAAGGCTCAGCATGACCCGTCGAGAGGCATATCGGAAGTTCCGTGAGGCGTTGCGCGACCCTGACCGGGTCGGCGATGCCGCGATGTACAAGGCGCACCTGCTCGGCATCCCGACCGAGCCGGGGCTTGCCCGCGAGCTGCTCGCACTCGGCGAGCTGCCGCGGGTCGATGTCGAGGCGCTGCGCGAGCTCCCGCGCGGCACCCTTGGTCGGGAATACGTCGAGTTCATGGCTTCGCGCGATCTGCATCCGTTCGTGGTGGATCCACAGTTCGAGCGCGAGGTGCTCGAGCGCTACATCGGCATCGCTCGCTACGCGGTGTTCCACGACGTCTTCCATGTGCTCACCGGATTCGACACCCGCTGGTCGGGAGAGCTGGGCGTGTGGGCCTTCGTCGCAGCGCAGCGCTACGAGCCGATGCACCGCTTCGCGTTGGCCATGGCTTGCCTGTTCTATCCGCTGATCGCTCCGCTGCAGATCCCGCGGTTGTGGAAGAACCTCCGCCGCGGCCTGGCGATGGGGCGTCGGGCCGATCGCTTGCTCTCCCTGCCGCTCGAGCGCTGGTGGGCGCGGCCGGTTGCGGAGCTTCGTACCGAACTACACATCGACGCCGCCGACGAGCTTGCTTGACCCCGCCTAGGCTTGGCCCGTGCTGATCTGGGGCTGTCGCGCCAGGCGCACCATCCCACAGGAAGATCCGAAAGTTCGCAGACAGAGGGGGTCCCTTTTCACGACTGACGCGAGGCTGACCACAACCGCGCCCTCACTTTCTTCGTCGCAAGGACCACTCATTCCGTGAAACTGCCAGGCCCCATCATGGTCGTCATGTCCTACGTAGTAGATCCAGTCGTCGCCTAGTCGTCGCCCGAAATTACTCGGCGTGACGTGAATGCTGCCACGTTCGTCGGGTCATCAAAGGGCCACTCACTCCTCATCCGGCATCGTATCCGATTTGTGGGGCTTCGGGATTTCGGGTGGGTGCCGGAGCTTGCTGAACTCGCGTGAACGGTGCTGGATCGCGGCGTAGGCGTCGCCCTGGCCCCGAACAGCTGCCCGGGTGCATGATCGCTTGAAGATGCGCGACCGAGACCTCAAGCCGTGGCGGGAAAAAATGTGGTGCGTACCCGCGCTAGACGATGAGTACATCGCGAGGATGGAGGACGTTCTCGACCTGTACGAGCGGCCCTACGACGCCAACGAGCCCGTGCTCTGCTGCCTTCGACCACGCGTTCCACGTCAGCCCGACTCCATTGCGGTCAACCTGGCGCCCATTCCTTAGCCCGGCGAACCCAGGGGGAAAGAGGAAGTCGACATTCCCGGGCTTCGTTAGGCTGTAGAGGCCGATGGCCAACGCGGCTCCGACGCTCCACGTTGCGCCCTTACGGTGTCGGAGGCGCAGGCACGATGATTCCGCACGCGATCCGGGCCCCAAAAGCCCCGGAAGGATTGCTGCGGCCATTGTCCTCCTCGGCATGAATCACGACCGCGGTTCCGCCTTCGCGGAGCAGTGAGCCCGACCCTTTCGGAGCGCCAAGCACCAGCGTTGCGTCCTTGAGGATCCGGCTCGCGACCGCGGAGCCCGTCGCATCCGCAACGAGGTTCGCCATATCACCGGCATGGGCTTCCGTCGACGTGCTCGTCGACGAGACCGTGTCCCTTTGCGGTCGGGTTGAAGTGCCCCCCGGCATCCACGAACCCCGGGCCGCCACAATCCCCCGTCTCGTAGATGTGCAGCCCGTGGGGACCCGGTGGCAGGTCCCGCGCGGTCCAGGACATCGCCACGGCTCCGTCCTGGACCCGAAAGTCCGCGGAGCCAAGCGAACGTCCGGTCTCGTCAACGAGTTGCGCTCTCGCGCTGGATCGAGCCTACACGGGTGCCACTGCAGACTGCTCTTCGCCCTTGGCAGACGCCTCAGATGCGTTGCAGCCGAGTGCGGTCAGCAGCGGCGTTGCGATTGTGAGTCGCACGGGTGTTCGCATGGATTCATCCTAGCCCACGACGAATCCAATAGAAGAAGAAACCGATATCGTGCCGTAGGCTGCGGAGGCCGGGGCGAGTCTGATCGGCGCTGGTCCTCTCTCATCGAGTTTCCCCTGGTGCTCCAACATTGTGCACAGCGCGTCGCCAAACCTCCCGGAACCTCCCGCGAGAATCAGTCGTCCACCGTCTGGAACACGTGTTCGAACTCGATGTCGCGGTGCGCATTCTCGTCGCTAATGCGCAGGTCCATCGTCCAGTCCCCGGGTCCGGGGACTTCAACGTAACCCCGCACAAGCCCTCGCGGCACGCCCAAGGCGTCTGCGTCAAACGTCGTATCGAACTCAATGGGTTGCTCGAAGACTCTGTTGCCGCTTCCATCTCGAACGGTCTTCTCCACCCGAAGGTGGTGCGCCCCCAGGAGAGCTTCGATACCCCCCACCACGATCTCGTACTCGACACGCGTTCCCCGGACCGGTGCTTCATTCGGCAGCCGGTTCCCATCGGCGTCGACCAGTCGGAAGTCGTAGACCTTGAACTCGCGCCAGGGCTCCGCCAACACCCCTCGCTCGGCCTCGGTGTAGCCCTCACCGGAGAATGCAAAACCGATGAGCCTTCCCATGGCGTCGATGGAGACCTCGAGTTGCACGGCCTGCCCCCGCTCGAACTGCAGCGCGTAGCGACGAAGGCTTCGTGCGTCGTCCGCATCCGTCTGCGCCGCGACACGGGCCGTGAGTGGACCAAGCCACTGCACGGTCGCTGCCAGGTCGTCGAACTCTGCTCGGCTCAGATCCCCGGTGAGCGGTTCGGCGGTGTGAGACGCCAGATCATCATAGTCCCCGCCCTGAAGCGCACTCAACAGCAGCGCAGTGGCTTCGTCGATCGGTTCGGTCTCCGCGACAGCAACGCTGGGCTCGACGTAGCTCTGCACCTTGCCGCAGCCCACGAGGGCAAATGCTCCAAGCACACCCGCGACAAGTTCACGCGTCATCATCGGTCCTAAGCTTGCATCCCACAGTTACGCCGCCAGTGCAATGCGGCCCCGCGGGCCATGGCGGCGAGAGGCGGACCCCTCAGGACCCCGCCTCCGCGTCACGGGTGCAGCTGTGGATGCGCTTCGTGGCGGGGGCAGAGCACCGTGTCATCGAGGGGCCGGAGACTCACTTCAACTCCAGCAGCACCTGCGGGTTTCCGGGCACGATCACCTTGGCGTTCGGCGACTTGGCGAGGTTCTGATAGGCCTCGATGCTCAGGTACTTCAGGATCTTGTCGTCCAGTCCGCTGCGGACCGTCTCGTTGGCCTCCTTCGTTCCGAGGGCCTCGATCTTCTCCGATTCGGCTCGCCCCGCGGCCTCGATCTTCTGGGCCTCGGCGCGACCGTTGGCCTGAATCTCGGCGATCTTGCGCTGGGCTTCCGCGGCGATCAGCGTCCGGTCGGCTTCTTGTCGCTCCTGCTCCAGCACGAACTTCATCCGTTGCGAGCTCTGCTCGGCTTCCAGCTTCACCTCGATGGCGCGCGCCAGTCCGGCGGGCAGTACGATGCTCTTCATCAACACGGCCTCGATGATGAATCCGCGCTCCCCGACGACCTCCATCATGCGATCGCCGATCGACTGCTCGATCTGCGCTCGCTGGGAGCTGTGCATGTCCTTGGCGAGGTAGCGCGCGCAGACGTCTGCCGAGGCGGAGCGGAACACCGGGAGGATCAGCGCCTCTTCGTACTCGGGTCCGATCGAACGCAGGATCTCCGGGGCCGCCTTGGGGTCGACGCGGTAGAGGATCGAAATGTCGGAGCTGACGGTGAGCCCCTCTTTCGAGGGCAACCCGACCGTGATCTCGAGGTTCTCGGTGCGCGTCGGCACCCGGAAGATCTTGGTCGTGAACGGGTTGTATCCGTTTGCGCCGGGATAGAGGACCTCGTTGTCGATGCGGCCGAGCTTCCGTTTAACCGCGACTTCGTCCTGCAGCACGCGAGCACAACCCGAGCTGAAGAGGAGACCGGAGAGGATGAGGAGGCGGGCTGGGCGGAGGGGGCTTCGCATGCGCGGAGATGCTGTCGCAACTTTTGGAGGCTGCAAGTCCATCCGGGGCTGCCGCGACATTCAGCCAAGGGACAATCCTTCAAGGGGGTGCTCGGGCCTCACCTATCCCTGAGGCGCCGAGCTATCGGTTTTTTCTGGGGCCGACGCGAAGCGATTGCCGTGGTTCATCGACCAACGCATGCGAGTCTGAGAGGGCATCCAGACAATGCGCCGAAAGAAGGACCACCGCATGCATATCTACGCCGCTCCCCCCGCCCCGTGCGCCGCGCAGCAACTTCAGCATACCGCTCAACGCTGCTGGCAACTGCTGCTCGAACACCGGCGCCTCGCGTCATCTCTGGAGCCAGAACTCCTCGCTCGGTGCACCCGCGACGTCGCCGACCGGAGGCTGTCCCGCTCCTTCTTGCGTTGGAAGTCTGCGGTCCGGCGCGACAACGAGGCCGCGCTACGCTGGGCTGCCTGCGGTCTGAGCGAGCGGCTGTTTCGCGCCGACCCGGCCGGTGACATGCTTTCGTGGGCGCTCTCGCTGGTCGAGCCGATATTCTCCAAGTCGCGAGAAGTCGACGAGTTCGGGCACCTCTTCGCACTGCAGCGAGCGTTTGCAGATTACCGAAGCCAACGCAGCCGACTCGTTGCCCGCTACGCGCACGTCGTCGAGCAACTCGTAGCCGCATCGCGGGTTCAGCCGGAGGATTTCGAGGACACCCTGCACGACGGGATCGTACGACTCGCAGCCGCGCCAGCAGCCTATCGCGCCGACCGCTCGGAATCCTTCGAGGCGTTCGCCCGCGAGTGGCTCCCCCAACAGCTGGGACTCCGCAGACAGGAGAGCGCGGCCTGAGTCTGCCCTCACTGGCGCTGGCTCCGCGCCGGGCCTCCAAGTCCACAGCGTGGCGGCTGGGAGTAGGTCACCGAGCTCAGCTCGCGTCAGGACACCGCTTGGACGAGGTTGGCCAGCGCGGCCCACAGGGCCTCCGCACCGCGCTCGATTCGAGCCGCGTCGGGTCTCGCCACGATGCCTGGAGCGTCGCGGTAGTCCATCACCGCGACGTGAGCCACATGAGAGGCGCGGGGATGCTCCTCGACGCCGAGGACGGCTCACTCGTCGCGGAGCGCAGCCCCGTGAGCGTGGATGACTTGCTCTCATTGTCCGCGACCGGTCGAATGTTCTTCGGCACGACCGACGCCATCGTCGTGTCCTCGAACCCCATCAACGGCATTCTCTCTTCGTTCAGTGGTCCGAGGCCGCTCCGCAGACGATCTCGGGCGAGCTGCTGGACTCTTTGGACGGGGCGCGTGACGGTCGATCGGCTGGGCAACAGCTGCCGCGGTTGGTTCGACGGCAGCGTTCATGGGGCGTCGGGCCGACCGGTGGCGCGCTGTGGTCGATCGATCTGGAGGGCGACCTCACGGCCGCGGTCGTCGTCGTAGCTGCCGACCAGACGTTGCTGGTCCCCGGCGCGATGGGCTGACGGCGCTCGTGTTGAGTAATGATCGCCGCGCGGCGAGTTCTGAGAACCGCGGGACAGGTCCCCGCACGCTCTCCTGCAGCGAGTCGGGCTGAGGGCGTCCCCGCTGGGGGGATCCTCTTCATTGCGGGGGCTGCGGTTCGGCGCTATGACTTGTGCTGCAGGAATCATGACATCGCGTTCATGAATTGGCGGCGGCGCGTGCAACACCTCAACTACCACCACCTTCGGTACTTCTTCGAGACGGCCCGTCACGGGAGTATGTCCGCAGCGGCTCGGGCGCTCAGCGTCACCCAGCCCACCGTGAGCGCCCAGATTCGCGAACTGGAGGAGCAGTGCGGTGGTGCACTGCTGCAGCGCGAGGGCAATCGATGGGTGCTCACCAACCTGGGCCAACATGTGCACACCTACGCGGCCGACATCTTTTCGCTGGGGGACGAACTTTGCTCCACCCTTCAGGGGACCGCCGTGGAGCCGCCCTTGCGCATCGGGGTCGTGGATGCGCTACCCAACCTGGTCGTGCACGCCCTGGTCGAACCGGCGATGAGTGCCGCATCGGGGGGAATCTACATCATTCAGGGCGATCTCGGGATGCTGATCGAGCGGCTCCGCCTGCACCAGCTCGATCTGGTGCTTTCCGACTACCCGCTCGCTCCGCAACATGCCGCAGTGCATCATCATCCCCTGGGCCGCTCCCCGGTGGGCGTCTTCGGCACACCTGCGCTGTGTCAGTCGTACTCGCCACTGGCCGACTCGCTCCAGCGCGCGCCGTTTCTCGTGCTTCCGAGGGCGGCGTCCTTGCGTCGCACGCTCGACCACCATCTGCACCATCGCGGGCTCGAGGTGAAGATCGTGGGAGAGTTCCAAGACTCAGCGCTCCTCAAGGTGTTTGCGTCCAAGGGACATGGCTTCATCGTGGCGCCACTGCTGATCTCGGACCACCTGCGTGACGCGTTCGGGTTGGACATGGCCTACGCACTCCCGAACGCCGCCGAAGACCTGTTCCTGGTCTCGATCGAGCGACACGTCGAGCATCCGGCCGCAGCACACATCGTGCGTTCAGCTCGCGCATCGCTGGAGGTCGTCGCTTGAACCCGGCACAAGATTTTTCCTTGAGGAAAGCTGTTGGGTTTCGAGAGGGCATCCGCATCGATTCGGCTACGTTTTTGGAGCCATGAACATCGCCATCCGAACCTGTCCTGCGGTCCATGCACCCGTCGTTCGTCCCTTTGCGGCTCGCCGAGTTCGTTCGGCGACAGAACGACTGGCTGGCCGGCTGCTGGGCGTAGAGGTCAACGTCACCCGAGAGAGCCCACGCGACGGGGGGCGCTACGTTTGCAGGATTCAGGGCAGCCTGGCTCACGGGGGCACCGTGGTCGTCAAGCGCGATGAGAAAGATGCTCGCGCCGCTGTGGCGGGCACCGTCGAGCGGTTCCGTTCGTCGCTGGTCCGCGCGTTGGGGCGCCTCGACCGGTCCGGGCCCTGAGCACAAGACTCCGGACTTGCTCGCGCCACGCCAGGTTGTTCCTCAACCTTCTCTTCAACGCTCCAAAGAGAGGACCGCACAAGGTCGATGAGCTGCGGTGGCGAGATCGGCTTGCGGACCACGCCGGCGACTCGGGGGTCTGTTACCCGCCGCGAACGCGTCGTAGAGACCGAGCCGAGCGCGACGGGTCTGACATCGAAGGACCTCGAAGCTCGCTCACCTCGACCTCGGTGAAGTTCCCCCTGCTGCTTTTCTCCCGTCAGAGTTCGAAAAGTGAGTCTCTTGGCGAGACCGCTGACGATGCGTACAGCGTCGTGGTGCGAGCCCCGAACTTTGTTCGCGATGCCACCGAACTAGGCAGCCACCTGCTCCGTGGCTCTGCATGTCCGCACTGCGGGCGTCTCGACACGCTCGTCGGCCATGGCCTGCTCCGCGGCTACGATCCCCTCAGCGATGAACATGTCCTTCGGCCACCCACAGCTGCTCTACACGCTTTCGCTGACCATCAACGAGGACATCCGTAGCCGCGTCACGTACTCCACCAAACTGCTCAAGCTCGCCCCCGACGACATGCGCGAGTGGGTCCTTCGCGAGCTCGACCGCGTCGCTCTCGCCCACAGCGTCTTCACCCCCGAAGCGCTCGACCTCGTCGTGCGTTCGGGCGAAGGCGTCCTTCGCCGCACGCGAAACCTGTGCGTCTCCCGTCTTCTCGAAGCTCGAAGCCGTCCGTGACCGCGTTCGTATCGTTGACCTCAAGCAGGTCAACCGCGTCCTCCTCCAGCCCCACTGGAGGCAGCACCAAGACGTCCCCGACCTCCCGTAGCCTGCGAGCGTTCACAGCACCGAACTCGCTTCCGCGAGTTCGGTGCCACCTTGCCTGGGCCGTCGTAGATCGTCCTCGCGTCTACGAACCCTCGGGCAACTCGTGACGCTCGTTTCGAGCACCGCCTCCTCCCAAAGCTATCGTCGCGCCCCGCATGCCTACGACCGCAGCGGCTACCTAATACGACGTCAGCCTGGGAGTCGCCGCGGATTCATACGAACTCAAACTTGGAACCGCCTACGACATCAAATCGGCCGCGAACACTCCGCATCGCCGGGGACGTCCTGAGCGCCCACCAACTCGCCGCCACGCTCAGTGCCATCACCCACGAGCGGTACCGGACGCTGTGGGCGGGAAACATGTTCACGCTGGGGGCGATGATCTCAGTCGCCAAGCAGGTCGCTCCACAGCCCGACGTCGCGTTTCCGCCGTGGCAAGAGATGCAGTATCTGCGAGACCAGTTCAGCGGGCTGGCCAAGCTGTCGCCCCTCAACAATGATCGCTACCCCGAGCTCTCATGGACCTCCGTGCGCACGATGCTGACACAGCGACAACGATGAGTCGGAGCACCTTGGTCTCGGGGGACGCAGGTGTCGCCGATCAGTCGGAGATCGGGACCACGTAGAAACCCGATCGATGGCCCATCTGGGGGCCGACCAACCCGGCTGCATTCGCCGCGTCGCGAATGTCCGAGCGAACCACGATCCCCGGACCGAACAGCCGCATAATCGGCGGGGCGTCGCCGAGCACGATGACGTTCGGTCTGGCCACGAGATTCGGACCGTCCGCCATGGCCGACTCGGTGTTCATCGCCCGGAGAGCGTCGATGTCCGGTGATCCGCCGAGCCGCTCCACGATCGTCGGCTTCGAGCTGTTCCCCGCCACGACGACGAACGTCGAGCGGTCCCAGTCGAAGTCGGACGACACCGGGAGTGGCACGTATCGGAAGTCGAGCGATCCGCCTGGCGCGTCAAGCACCAACGGATAGTGCTCGACACCGTCGGCGAGTAATGACGCTGCCCGCTCGCTCACGACGATGCCGTGGATCGTCGCGTCGGCATGCAGGACGTCGATGCGATGCGCATCGGGTCCCGCTCGGGGCCCGGCCGCCCGCAACGCGTCGATCGACGTCTCAAGCGGCCACGACCCACCCCGCCGTCCGACCCTGGTGCGGAACAGGAGCTGAGCATCGACCGAGCCGACGTCGAGAGGGTCCCACGACACCTGGAAGGGCACGTACTGCACCACGTCGGAACGGGTCCCGTCGTCGCTCCACGGCACGACGGCCTCGACCGAGAACCGCATTGCCGGCGGCTGGTCCTCCACCGAGACCACGACGTAGTGCTCGCCGGATCGGGCACCGAAGATGCGCCGACCGTGCTCGGAGGCGAAGCGCCCCTCCTGACTCACCGCGACCGCACCCGAATCGAGGACCGCGACGAGCACGGGCGTCGGCAGATCAGTGGCCTCGAGCGGCGCGAGCCGGTCGACGTCGACAGTGACGACATCTGCCGCCAACTCGACACGCAACGGCCCCTTCTGGTGCTCGTCGCCGTGCACGTCGAAGGCGGTGCGCTCGCCGGGCATCGGCACCGACCACACCGGCGGTGGCGACTCGGGCGGCGTCGGCTGATCGCACACGATCGGCACAACGGTGTTCGTGATCGCACGACAGCGATCGGCGATCACGCCGCGACCGAGCCGCTCGAGCGGCTCGATCATCGCGTGGTAGAGCGCCTGCATCGCTGCGGCGTCGGGTTGGGCAACCGCCTGGGTGAAGCCGCTCGCGGCTGCGTGTAGCGCCGACCCCGGCGCCGCGGCTGCCAGGGCATCGCGGGAAGCTGCGAGGCCCGCCCGCCCGTCTGCACAGAACCGGATCGGAGCGACACCGAACGTTGTGGCAGGGGCACGGACGCCGTCGCCGCCGTACACCAGCGGCACCCACCGTTCGCCGTCACCGAGATCTCGCGGCTTCGAACGCTTGACGCCCGAACCCATCCCGAGCGCGGCCGACTTCGTCCGCTTCCCGACCAATTCCAGCACCGCCTCAAGCCGCTTCGAACGCTCGTCGTCGGCGTGGCCGAGCTCGTGGCGGACGTGCATCGCGATCCAGCCCTTGAGCGACACCTTCGACTCGAGCCGGAAACGACCGCCGGGCGACACCACGAACAACGTAGTGTCGCCGAGCACACCGGTTTCCGGGGCGTCCCACAGCAGACCGAGCACCATGCCGTCGACACCGACGTCGATGAGCGGGATGAAGTGCGGCGGCATCCCGAAGCTGGTCGACCCGTACCGTGGCGTCCCGAACATGTCCGCAGCGTCATCGCACCACAGCAACCCGGTGACATCGTCGCTGCCACCCAGCAGGTCATGGAGCCGACGCAGCACGCCATCGTCGGGCAGCACCGAACGGAGGTCGATGCTCGCACCCCAGTCCTCCGACACGCTCACCGCATACTGCACACCCGTCGGCGACGTGAACTGATCCGGCAGCATCACCACGAGCTGTTCGATCGGCACGTCACCGTCGAGCACCGACGTCGGGAGCCCGACGGTCACGCGCGACGGTCCGAGCGGCCCGAGACGGGTCTCGTCAACGGCGACGAGGAGCCGGCTCGATCCGTCTGCGACATCGACTCGCCGCTCGACCATCCGGCCGAGTTCGGTCGCTGTCATCGGCGGGTCGAGGAAGACCCGAGCGGTGTGCACGCGGTGCGTCTTGGAGTCGCCGAGCAAGACCGCGTTCACCCCGACAGGTGCGACGAGATCCGACACGTCGATGTCGCTCGCGAAACGGTGATCGACGAGCCGACCGAACAGCTCATCGAGATACCAAGTGAGCTCAACGGGCTCGACTGCCATCGACGGAACCTAGCAGCCCGTGGTGAAACCCGGCGCGGCGGAACGCGAAGGATTTTTCGCTCCTGGGTAGGAGCCGAAACGCCGCTGTACCGGGCGTACTGCGAGTTTTGGCGACACGGCCAGGAGCGAAAAAGACGAGTGAGACGTCGTGTCGGGTTTCACCACGGGCTGCTAGCCCGACCGCCGACCGCTCCGCCGCCCAGACGCGGAGCCCGTCGGTCTGCGACCGACTAACGAAGCGAAATGAAGTGTGAGAACGGAGGGATGGAGGCGTCGGGAGGGCCGCAGCAGAGCGCGGGTGTCGCGTAGTGGACCTCCAGCCGGTGTCGCTCCAACCTCAGCCGGGGATACTTGAGGTTTTTCCGGGGGAAAACGCGTCGCCAAGAGTTTGCCGAGCATCGAAGGCGGCCGTCGGCGAAGAGGAGTGAAGTATGCCAGAGAGCTAGAGCCGCGTACGCTGGACGCTGGACCACGCCGGACTCAGTCGAGTTGATCATCGATCGGCCCCCGGTGATGGTGCGGACGTGGCAGGTCTGCTCGCGGTTGGGTGGAACCGCCTACGACATCAAATCGGCCGCTAACACGTAGCTTCCCCAACGTCGTTTAGAACCGATCAGGTGGTCGCGACGGAAAGTAGATCCTCATCTGCGCTAAAGGATGCGATATATCTGCGCCGAGCTGCTGAAGAAGCTCAAATAGCCAGGAGAGGTGCTCTCCCAAGCGGCACGCCTCGTCCGAGTTCGCCGACAACAAGGAAATGGCCAACCTTGCGAGCAGATTCGCGCGTGTGCCCCCTCCCCTCAGGGAACTCGTCGCGTCCAAGTAGTCCCACCACCTTACCGCCGCCGAGCGATACGCAGCCTCCGATGTTGTCCCCGCAACAAATGACCTCGCTATGGCTAGTGGATCTCCATCAATCTCCGGAAAAGAGAACTTCATCGGCTCCACAATGGCGATTGCAAACTCCAAATATAGTTTGCAAGCCACCTCGGGTTCTTCAGGCCAGGAAATAGAGCCAATGTTCATTGGAAACACGCGAGGAATGGTGTGAAGGCTTGAGCCATGGAGGGGGGGGGGTGCGGGGGGATGCAGGCCGCCGAACAACGGAGGCTTTGACGATTCGCTCTTCATTTCGCGTCCCCGCTGCCGTAGGCTCCGGCTTCTACGCCGTCGCCCGGTTTATGCGGCAACCACCCTGACAGAGGGGGCATACCTACGACATTAACTCGGTCGCTAGCAGCTGGCAAGCTTTGCAACTCGGACCCCTTCGGCAACAACCCAACCTCCCATGCCAGCGGAAGGATCCAGCAGGATATACAACGCTCCGACGGAGAGGGCGTCCTGGTAGTAGGGGAGGAGGTCTTCGCAAAGGTGGATGGGGATCGAGGAGGCGGTACAGCTCCGAAACGAGAAGATGATGTTCTGCTCCTCGAAGGGGTCGAGGCCGAACCCTATGACTCCGGTGCACTGCACGGCGAGAAGGTTTCCAGCTTCGGTGCGCACCTCGAACGTCAGCGTCGCCTGGGAGCGAAGATGTTTGACCGCGAAGATCTCCGCGTCGTGGAGGTCCGTATCAATCATCGATTTCTCCTGGAGCTAAGGGCCGCCCGGGTTGACGGGATGGGTTCGGTTGTTGGGGGCTCTGGCGAGTCCAGTCGTGGGCGTGCGGATCGCCAGCCCCGTGGTCGTGCCCAAAGTCGATGTCCTTCTCGGACTGACCATTTTCGTCGAAGAAGCGCTTCTGCTGCAACTCGCCGGTTTGTGAGTTTCTCTTCTCAAACATGCCGTTTGCCGGGCCGAGGTCTCCGTTCCGGCCCTCGGGTAATCTGTCCTTCGTCCGTGTTCCTTTCTTTCCCGGCCCGCTGCCTACTCCGCCGCCGCAACTGCCTCCTGGCCCAGGAGCCTTGGCGAGCCCAAACGGACCGACCCAGGTAAGCGGATCCCCCACATACCCATGCACCGCCAGCCCCCCCGCCAGACCGATCGGATCCCGGCTGATGTACCCGCCAACGCCGGGGTCATAATACCGGAACCGGTTGTAGAACAACCCCGTCTCCGCATCCTCATACTGCCCGGGGAACCGCCAAGGACACAGCGCCCCCTCCCCCGCCACCACCTCGCAGCGCCCGAACGTATCGGTCACCCCCTGCCACGCCACCGCGCCAGCCGCGTCCGTCAGACACAGCGGCGTCCCAAGATGGTCGGTGAACACCGCCATCGCGCCCCGCTTCTCCGACACCCGCGCCAGCGGTGAGAAACTCTCCGGCTCGAACAGCCACGTGATGACCCCGTCCTCGTCGCGCGCCTCCTCCTCGGGCCCAACCTCGGCCTCGCGCTCGGCCTCCAGCGCGTCCAGCAGCTCCTGCGCGAGCCACCCGTACTCCTCGTCCTCCGTCCGCTTCCGCAGCACCTCGGCCCAGGCCGCGTCATCGCCCAGCCGCGCCCGAGTCCCGAGCAGCCCCTTCCTCCGCCCGCGAAGCTCCGGCGTCCGCAGCACCTCGGGCGCGTCACCCTCACCCCGCCACTCGTGCAGCGGCACGTTCCCGTCCCACACCCAACGCGTCACCACCCCGTCGGCGTTCTTCTCGACCCGCCGCCCGAACGCGTCGTACCGGAACGTCACCGCCGTGCCGCCCGGCTTATCCACCTGCGCGAGCTGCCCCGCTCCGTTCCAGTGGAACCACCATCGCCCGCCGTCCGGGTCCACCCGCTCCGCCAGGTTGCCGTCGGCGTCATACCGATACGTCGTGACGCCCCCTCCTTCAGATTGCGGCGCCGAGCGCTTCAGCACCTGCCCCGCCTGCCCGTACTCGCGGTCGCTGCGGTCCAGCGAGGCGAACAGGTTTCCGACCTCGTCGGGGTTGCGCAGCTCCACCCGCGGCGTGCCGCCGTCCTTCGGCGTCACCTCGGCCTTCTGCAGGAACCCCCGGACGTCGTGCTCGTAAGCGATCGACCCCAGCGCATCGTCCTCGAGCGAGCGCAGCAGGTCGCCCGGATCCCAGCCGTACTTGCGCAGGCGGTGCGACACCGGGCTCGCACCCTCGGGCGCGTTCGCCTGTCCGATCCAGTGCTGGGTCGGGCGACCGAGCGCATCGCGCCACCAGTACCCGCGCACCGCCGACGCCCCCGACCCCACGACCCGGTCGACTTCCAGCCCCAGACGGTCGCGGCTGAACTTGGCCGACCAGCGATGCGCTTCATCACGGTAGCTGACCGAGGTGACGTCGCCCATCGCGTTGCGCACGATGTCCGCCGCCGAACCCCGCGAGGACTCCAGCCGCAGCCGCAGCCCGCGGTGGTCGTAGGCGCTCGCGACCCAGTCCTCCGCGTCCTCCTCGACGCCCACGACCGACTCCTTGACGATCTGCCCCAGCGCGTCCCGCTCGAAGGCCACCACCACGTCGTCGGCCGCGGCCTCCATCAACGCGCCGTCCTTCCGGTACGTGTAGCGGAGCTTCGGCCCACCGGAGTGCTCGACCGACACGAGTTCGCCCGCGTCGTCGTGGGCCTGCAGGAACGCTTCTCTTGTGACGGCGCTGGCGAGGGCAGGGAACGTTGTCAGGAGGACGAACAACATCCAGACACGCTTGGGCCAGCATCGGCTGGTCGAGTCGCGGTAGTTCCCCGTCATCTCACTTCCTAGTTAGCAAGTCCGCGACCACTTCGCAGGAGCGAACGGCAAGTCTCTGAGAAGCCCGGCGCGGTTCATCCTACATCGTGCGCCCTGAAGTCCGTCGGAGGCGATCCTATAGCGAGTGCAGATGGAACCTCGCAATCGTCGGCGGTCGCTCAGCTTCCGTCCGGTTGCGTCAGTCCGTCGCCTGTGAGCTTTCCGCAAGCCCTTCAGGCATTTCGGTTGATAGTGACCAATGCTGGTCATGGTTGTTCTTGACTATGATTCTGCCTGGGGAAAGCGAACCTGCGATGAAGGGATTCGACGCACGGAAGAACGCTATCCACGCGGGAAGAACGTCGCCTGAGGAAAAAGCGAACCACCCCGCCCGCCCGTCGCTGGATTCCCCTCCCTCAAGCCAGCGATTCTCCTTTTCGGCTCGGAACAGGGTTGTTAAGGGGACCAGGTCCGAAGTTGAGTTGTAATCGAAGTATGACCCCAGGGTTGTGTTGGCTATTGGGCTGAGAAGAACCCACGGATCTTCATTGTCGAATGCGTGCTGTTCGGATCTCATCACGGTCATTGTGCCGTCGTTGTGGACGATGCAATCGGCATCTGGGAACGCCCGTCGCGACCAGAGTGTTCGCAGGTCGATCATCTGCATCCTCCCTTCTTTTGCTTTGCTCTGCCCGTCGGGCCCGGCTTCTTGATACCTCCAGGTGGAACCGGACCTCCGAGTTTGTTGTTCATGCCGGAGTTTCGTCGCTCGTCGAATGCCTCCCCCCAGGTCTTGGTGGAACCAGGCATCGGTGCCTCCGGGTCCACGATGGTCACCGGGACGGTAGATAGTGCTCCTGCTTTCTTCGCGGTCTGGGCAGCTTTAAGCCGGCGGTTGTCATAGGTCTCCAGTTGTCCGTCGGTCTGCATTGCTCTGAGCGGTCCCGACCGCTCCCAGTCCCAGTTTCCAGACTTCATAGCTTCAGCATACTTGTTGTGTTCAGGGCCTACTGAACGTTGAGAGCAGTTGATCTCATCGGGGTCGATCTCGTTCAGTCCCAGCGGATCCACCCACGTCAGCGGATCATCGACATACCCATGAACCCCCAGCCCCCCCGCGAGCCCGATCGGATCCCGCGAAACATACCCCCCAACCTCCGCCGAGTAGTACCGAAACCGGTTGTAGAACAACCCAATCTCGTCATCCGCATACTGCCCCGGGAACCGCCACGGACACAGCGCAGCATCCCCAGTGACCGCCTCGCAGCGCCCGAACGTATCGGTCACCCCCTGCCAAGCAACCTCCCCAGCGGCATCCGTCAGACAAAGCGGCGTCCCGAGATGGTCGGTGAACACCGCCATCGCCCCCCGCTTCTCCGACACCCGCGCCAGCGGTGAGAAGCTCTCGGCCTCGAACAACCACGTAACCACCCCGTCCTCGTCCGGAGCAACCTCCTCGGGCTCAGCCTCCAGCGCGTCGAGGAACTCCTTCGCAATCCAGCCGAACTCCTCGTCCTCCGCCTGCTTGCGCAGCGCCTCGGCCCACGCCGCATCGTCCCCGAGCCGCGCCCGCACTCCGAGCAGGCCCTTCCGACGCCCCTGCATCTCCGGCGTCCGCAGCACCTCGGGCGCATCGGCCTCACTCCGCCACTCGTGCAGCGGAACGTTGCCGTCCCACACCCACCGCGTCACCACCCCGTCCGCCTTCTTCTCGACCCGCCGCCCGAACCCGTCGTACCGAAACGTCACCGCCGTCCCGCCCGGCTTGTCCACCTGCGCCAGCTGCCCCGCTCCGTTCCAGTGGAACCACCAACGCCCGCCGTCCGGGTCCACCCGTTCCGCCAGGTTGCCGTCGGCGTCATACCGATACGTCGTGACGCCCCCACCTTCAGATTGCGGCGCCGAGCGCTTCAAGACCTGTCCGGCCTGCCCGTACTCGCGGTCGTTGCGGTCCAGCGAGGCGAACAGGTTTCCGACCTCGTCGGGGTTGCGCAGCTCCGTCCGTGACTCGCCGCCGTCCTTCGGCGTCACCTCGGCCTTCTGCAGGAACCCCCGCACGTCGTGCTCGTACGCGATCGACCCCAGCGCGTCGTCCTCCAGCGATCGCAGCAGGTCACCTGGGTCCCACCCGTACTTGCGCTGCCGATGCGACGCAGGACTGGCGCCCTCGGGTGGCGACGCTTGCCCCACCCAGTGCTGCGTCGGACGGCCCAGCGCATCGCGCCACCAGTACCCGCGCACCGCCGACGCCCCTGACCCCACGACCCGGTCGACCTCAAGCCCCAGACGATCCCGGCTGAACTTGGCCGACCAGCGATGCGCTTGATCACCGTAGCTCACCGAGGTGACATCCCCCATCGCGTTGCGGACGATGTCCGTCGACGAGCCGCGCGAGGGCTCCAGCCGCAGCCGCAGCCCGCGGTGGTCGTACGCGCTGGCCACCCAGTCCTGCGCGTCCTCCTCGACGCCCACGACCGACTCCTTGACGTTCTTCCCCAGCGCGTCCCGCTCGAACGTGACGACGACGTCGTCAGCCGCGGCCTCCATCAGCGCGCCGTCCTTGCGGTACGCGTAGCGGAGCTTCGGCCCAGCGGAGTGCTCGACCGACACGAGCTCGCCCGCGTCGTCGTAGGCCTGCGGGAACGCTTCTCTTGTGAAGGCGGTGGCAAGGCCAGGGAACGTCGTCAGGAGGACGAACATCATCCAGAGGCACTTGGGCCAGCATCGGCTGGTCGAGTCGCGGTAGTTCCCCGTCATCTCACTTCCTACTTCGTGGGGTCTACGACCACTGCGGTCTTGCAGCAACAATCCGTGGGTCTACGAGAAAGCTGCAGCGATTCAAGTTCACGCCGCCATGAAGCCTGAAGAGCCAACTAAGGTACCCCCTTTTTCGCGGGAAGCCCACTACGGTGCGGGGGTCGACGACGACCTGCCAACGATCGTGTAGGCTGTGTTGGGGGGAGCGTAGTGCTGAGAATCGGATAACAACTCGCGCTCCAGAACGGCAGCGTCGATTTCTCTCGTAGCCTCAAGTGTGTTTGCATCCGTGAGTACCACCACGAGTGTTCGGTTCTTCGCGAGTGCCGATGCCGTCTTGAGCCATCGGAGAAGGATGTTGAACCTCTCCGTTCCCTGCGCGCCTAGCGGGACCCGAGACCCCGGCTCGTAGTCGACGAGATCGATGAGGAAACTGGCCGATTTTCGGTCGCTTCCGTCCGTTATTCGGAACGCAATGATGTCTGGCGCGGAAAGATGGTCTGTCCTGATTCCGTAGAGGTCGTTTGCTGCGATTCGACGGAGTCCGAGACCGAGTGACTTTGCGGTGTTGGCAAGTTCCGCCCAGATGGCGTCCGCCATCGGCGACTGAACCGGTGAGATGTATCCGAATACGTCGTTCGACATTGTTGTTCTTGCTAGTGCGGGATCCACGGGCCGAGGGGGTTTCCGTTGCTGTCAAGTTCACGGTAGCTCTTGCCCGTCGGACCCCGAGGGCCGAATTCCGAAGCGGTGCTCGTGGGGGGCGGTCGTCCCGTTCGGTGTTTGAGGGAGAGATCCATGAGGAGCTAGTTGACCGTAGTCCTCGCGGGCGAATCGCCGGCCTTTCTCGTCGAAGTAGGTCACGGAGCGACTTCCATCAGCTCGGCGTTGCTCCCAGACCGTGTTTGGGGCGCCGGTTTCTCCCCCGTTAGGAGGGCGCGACGGCGAAATGACGTGGTCTGCTTTTGAGTCTGCGCCCCCACAGTCGCCAGGCTCCTTCCCCGCCGGTCCCAGCGGATCCACCCACGTCAGCGGGTCATCGACATACCCATGAACCCCCAACCCCCCCGCGAGCCCGATCGGATCCCGCGAAACATACCCCCCAACCTCCGCCGAGTAGTACCGAAACCGGTTGTAGAGCAACCCAATCTCGTCATCCGCATACTGCCCCGGGAATCCTATGCTGCGGTGGAGTCGAGACTCACCCGTGCCATATCGTTCCCCATTTCACCCACTAAACGGTCAGGAGAGCCGGAAGTTTCCCATCCACGACCTTCTTTGCTTTCTTCGAGAGCTTGGGGTCGCCAGGGTAGACGTCTCCTGCCTCCCCGATGTTTTCCCCCTTCTGGGGGTGATATTGGACTGACGTTGCTGGCTTCGAGCGCGCTTTCGATCGCAGCATTGTTCTGAATCCTATCGGGGGCGGTCAGCTCTCTGAATACTGATATTCCCAGTTGAACAGATTCTTGAGTTTATCGAGTGCTTCATTCCAGGTTTTGGCCTCGCATTCCTCGATGCGCCTCTCGCACCATTGCCAGAGTGAGTCGAAATCGTAGTTCTTCATGACTATCATCTTTTCTGATTTGATGATGTTGGGGGCTATTGGGTCGAGATGGGTGAGCCCCTTCGGTGTCGCTAGGAATATTGTGAATTCTGTGGTGCCTCGGTATCCTCGGCGCCCAATGTTGACGAAGAGGTGAACGGCGATGTCTTCGGGGTCGTCGGGGTGCCAGGCGCGGAGGTTTGGAGACTCATAGCATCCGATGTTTGCGAGGATCGGCTTCATGGTGATCTATGTCACATTCACGTGCACGTTCGATGTGCCCTGATTGTCGAACCAGTCGGTTCGTGTGTTCTGCCGTTCATGGAAGTTCGCCTGTGTTCCGGTTCGGGCGTATTCGCTGCCCTTCTGTGTCGGCATTCGGACCATTCGTCGGCCGTCGGCTGATTCCATCCACAGCTCTCCCTGTCGACCCCGTTTTGCCACGGTATGGCCAGGTCCAAGGAACGCTTCGGCGACCTTGCGAACCTGGCGGCGGTCGAGGGCGCGTGTGGTGCCCGAGAGTCCGGGCGAGGCTGCGAGTTCTTCGATGTGTCGCAGCTGCTTTCGGAGGTCCCGCTTCAGACCGCAGTCCTCGGAGGACAAACCGAAGAAGTCTGTGAAGGTCAGCGGGTCATCCACGTACCCATGAACCGCCAGCCCCCCCGCCAGCCCGATCGGATCCCGCGAAACATACCCCCCAACCTCCGCCGAGTAGTACCGGAACCGGTTGTAGAACAACCCAGTCTCCGCATCCTCATACTGCCCCGGGAACCGCCACGGACACAGCGCAGCATCCCCAGTGACCGCCTCGCAGCGCCCGAACGTATCGGTCACCCCCTGCCAAGCAACCTCCCCAGCGGCATCCGTCAGACAAAGCGGCGTCCCGAGATGGTCGGTGAACACCGCCATCGCCCCCCGCTTCTCCGACACCCGCGCTAGCGGTGAGAAGCTCTCGGCCTCGAACGACCACGTAACCACCCCGTCCTCGTCCGGAGCAACCTCCTCGGGCTCAGCCTCCAGCGCGTCGAGGAGCTCCTGCACAATCCAGCCGAACTCCTCGTCCTCCGCCTGCTTGCGCAGCGCCTCGGCCCACGCCGCATCGTCCCCGAGCCGCGCCCGCACTCCGAGCAGGCCCTTCCGACGCCCCTGCATCTCCGGCGTCCGCAGCACCTCGGGCGCATCGGCCTCACTCCGCCACTCGTGCAGCGGCACGTTTCCGTCCCACACCCACCGCGTCACCACCCCGTCGGCGTTCTTCTCGACCCGCCGCCCGAACGCGTCATACCGGAACGTCACCGCAGTCCCGCCAGGCCTGTCCACCTGCGCCAGCTGCCCCGCTCCGTTCCAGTGGAACCACCAACGCCCGCCGTCCGGGTCCAACCGCTCCGCCAGGTTGCCGTCGGCGTCGTAGCGATACGTCGTGACGCCCCCTCCTTCAGATTGCGGCGCCGAGCGCTTCAGCACCTGCCCCGCCTGCCCGTACTCGCGGTCGCTGCGGTCCAGCGAGGCGAACAGGTTTCCGACCTCGTCGGGGTTGCGCAGCTCCGTCCGCGACGTCGCCGCCGTCCTTCGGCGTCACCTCGGCCTTCTGCAGGAACCCCCGCACGTCGTGCTCGTACGCGATCGAGCCCAGCGCGTCGTCCTCCAGCGAACGCAGCAGGTCACCTGGGTCCCACCCGTACTTGCGCTGCCGATGCGACGCCGGACTGGCACCCTCGGGTGGCGACGCTTGCCCCACCCAGTGCTGCGTCGGACGGCCCAGCGCATCGCGCCACCAGTACCCGCGCACCGCCGACGCCCCCGACCCCACGACCCGGTCGACCTCAAGCCCCAGACGATCCCGGCTGAACTTGGCCGACCAGCGATGCGCTTGATCACCGTAGCTCACCGAGGTGACATCCCCCATCGCGTTGCGGACGATGTCCGTCGACGAGCCGCGCGAGGACTCCAGCCGCAGCCGCAGCCCGCGGTGGTCGTACGCGCTGGCCACCCAGTCCTCCGCGTCCTCCTCGACGCCCACGACCGACTCCTTGACGATCTGCCCCAGCGCGTCCCGCTCGAACGACACCACCACGTCGTCGGCCGCGGCCTCCATCAGCGCGCCGTCCTTCCGATACGCGTAGCGGATCGCGGGCCCATCGGAGTGCTCGACCGACACCACGTTGCCCGCGTCGTCGTAGGCCAGCGATCGCACGCGGGCCTTCTCGCCGTCCTTCGCGGTGCGGACCACCTTGGCCACCCGCCCCAGGACGTCGCGCTGGTAGAGCGTGCTCAGGCCGTCCCACTGAACCTCGGCCGTCACCTCGCCGAGCGCGTCGAGCTCGAAGCGGTGCTCCAGCCCCCGCTCGTTGATCACCCCGACCAGCTGCCCTTCGGTGTCCCAGCGATACCGCACCGTGGCCGCGCCGCCGGCCACCCGAGTGTGCGTGCGCGAGGCGACCTTGCCCATCTGGCAGTACGTGAACGTGACGTCACGGGCCCGGTCCCGCGCTCGCAGCACGTTGCCCATCGGGTCATAGGCCAGGTCGCGCACGTTGCCGTCGGGCTCGGTCACCCGGACGATGCGGCCCAGCGCGTCGTAGACCCGCTTCTGGGCATTGCCGTTGGGATCGGTACGCTCGACCACGCGGCCCAGAGCGTCGCGTTTCCAGCCCGTGGTGGTCTTGTCGGGGTGGGTCGCCTTGGCCAGGCCGCCTGCGCTGTCGTACTCGAGCGCCGTGGCCTGGCCGGCCGCGTCGACCACCTGGCGCAGTCGCTTGCCCTCGTAGACGTAGTGCGTGGCGTGACCGGCCGGATCGACGCGCGCCACCACCCGGCCCATGCCGTCGTAGCGCCACGCCCACGTCGCCCCTTCGGGGCCCACCACCTCGACGGGCCGGCTCTTCTCGTCGTAGCGGACCTTGCTGACCCGCTTGCCCCCGTCCCCACACGGCGAGGCGACCATGACCACGTTGCCGCGCGCGTCGTAGGTGGTCTCCGTGCGCCGCCCCAGCGGATCGATCACCGCGCGCTCGCGATGGGCGTGGTCGTATTCGTAGGCCGTCGTGCCACCCGCCGCGTCGATGATCTCCGAGACCATGAACGCCCCGTCGTACTTGTACGTGACGATCTCGCCGAGCGAGTTGGTGACCGCGGTGGTCCGGCCCTTGCGGTTGTAGTCGATGAGGTGGTGGTAGATCCCCGCCTCGCGCTCCCCCGCGGGGTCGATGCCCCACGTCTCGACGCACCGCGCGTAGCGACCGTAGCCGTCGTACTTGAAGAAGAACGTCAGCCCGTTGCGATCGCCCTCGCGGACCAACAGGTGGCGGTCGTAGCCGAACGTCATCGGCTTGCCCGTCGCGTCGCGCTGTTCGATCAGATCGCCGGCTTCGTCGTAGAAGTACTCCGCATGCTGGCGATGCCCCTCGCCGTCGGCCGCGGGCAGCCACACCCGCTTCAGCCGCCCGCGCGCGTCGTGCTCGAGCTTGACCACCCGGCCCGACGCATCGTGCACCTCGGCCAGGCGGGCCCGCTCGTCGTAGCGGTACTGGACGACGAACCCCTCGGGGCTGCGCTGCCGGACGATCCGCGCCAGCCCCCGGTCGGTCTCCTGCACCGCCTCGCCGGGGATCGGCCCGAGCTCGGTGACGTTGCCCGCCGCGTCCTCCAGGGTGAACGCGAAGTTGCCGTGGCTGCGCAGCGTGAGGCGCTCAACCGGGTGCCACAGCACATCGCCCTTGCGCATCACCCCGCCCTCGAGCTTGCGGGTACCAAACTCGACCTCGCGACCGTCGGGCGTCTGGTAGACGACGGCGTGCTTTTCGAGCCAGACCTTCTGGTCGAGGCTGTGCGCCCACCCGAAGCCCAGGGGCGAGTCGCGGTCGTACCAGTTGCTGTTGTAGTTGCGCTCGAGCCGAACCGGGAGCGGACCGGGCAGATCGAAGTCGACGCCGTCGGTGAGCACGCAGCCGTTGGCGACATTGACCGGGTGTCCGGTGAGGAAACACGCCGACTTGTGGGCGATGTTTCGCGCCCGCTTGAACTTCTCGGGGATGACCTTGTCGATGACCCCGTGCAGCTTGCCTGCGGCCCACTTGCTGCGGAGCGCTCGCATGCCGGCCATCATCATGACCTGCTGCCAGTTGATCCCCGGAGGGCCGCCGATCATCACCACCTTCGCCATGCCCGTGGACATCACGACGCCCGTCGGCAGGCGCACCGGGTCGCTGCACGTCAGCGCGACCTCGCCCATCCGGACCGGGTTGGACCCCATCATCGAGACCGTCTGCGACCCCAGCATCAGCAGCGCGTCCGAGGGCGGCGGGATCGGCGGGTCGGGCATCGGCAGCTTGCCCTTGAGCCCGATCACGGGCTTGGGCGCGCGAGGCACAGGCGCCCACGACAACCCCGGCGGGATGAAGATGTGCGGCACTGGCATCGACACCTCGTCGCCAGTGACCGTGGCGGGCAAGCCAGCGATCCACACCTTGCCCGGATCGACCGGCGTGTCGGTGGCCCACGCGGTGACCTGGGCGATGAGCTCGTCCATGATGAGCCCCATCGGATCGAAGATGAGCCCCATGAACGGGTGGGGAAACGGCGTGGGCACCGGCGCGGGCGTGGGGACCATCTCCATGTGGAGGTCCAGCCCGACGACGATGTCGAGCCACTTGCTCGCGATGCTCACGCAGGCAGTCTAGGCGAGCCGGCGCGGCGAGACGACCCCGGAGTGCGAGCAGGGACAGGGGCCACCCTCCGCCGCCCATGGGGTCTTCCGTCAACGAGTCCGCACCGGCGCAGCGCCGCTTGAGACCTGCGGCAACAGGGGCCTCAAGCCACACGAGACCTCGACGACACGGCGGACTCGGTGGGCTGCACCGAAGCTCGTGCAAGACCGTCAGCCGTCGTGCAGCGTCAGGTCGAAGCTCTCTTCGAGCGTCATCGCGTGCTCCCGGATCAGCCAACGCTCCACGCCGCTGGGGGCCTTGGTGTAGACGGTCAAGCCTTGCTCCGCGCGATGTCGGGTTGGCGAACGCGTGCGTGGTAGAGCCCAGCGGCCGAACGCCCGCCGCCGTGCTTAACGCGATTAAGCTTCGCTTATTCCGGGCCTGCGGGCCGTCTTGCGGGCAGCGGCTGCGCTACACCCAGACCGATGACACGACGGATCTGCTTCGTTCTCCTGGTCGGGCTTGGTGTGGCATGCGACCTGCCCGACGACGATGAACCCTCCTCGGGGACCGAGGCGGCGAGCAGCACCACCTCGCAGACCTTGAGCACGGATCCGCCCTCGACCAGCGAGACCGCTGAGGATACCTCGACGTCCTCGTCGACCACCACGGATAGCGGCCAGGAGGGATCCTCAGGGGAGGCCTCTTCATCGGGCAGCTCGGACACCGGGCAGCAGCAGCAGCAGCAGCAGCAGCAGCAGCAGCAGCGGCGGCGAGACGGGTGGCGTGCAGGGCGACTACGGTCCGTGCGAGGGCGACGACGACCTCTGCCCGACCGGCACGACCTGCCAGCTGCATGGCGGCCCGCTCTCCGGTTCCCAGTGGCGCGCACCGGAGTGCGAGGTCGCCCGGACGTGTGCCGCCGCGCCGAGCGGGACCGCGGAGCCGACCTGCTACACCATCGGAAACTCGAGCATCTGCGCCCTGGCGTGCGACCCCACGTTGACGTGTCCCGACGGAATGGACTGCCTGAGCTTTGGTGGGTCCGGTGGCGACGCCGGCCTGTGTGCCTGGCCGTCGTTTTAGCGCCGTTGATGAGTACGCCTGCCACGGGACCGCGGACCGGCCCCGAAGCCCGCTCCCCACGATTCATGCGGTCGTGGGCAACCGGCTGACGGCCCGTGTTGTGCTGGCGCCGCACTTCGACGCGATGGGCCGAAACAAAGAGGCGGGCCGGTGCCCCTGGGTACGAGCGGAGGGGCGATGTGGGAACCTTTCCGACTCTCCTTCGAGCAACGCCGTCGCCACCCATGAAAACCTCGAGCCGAGTCCCTCTCTTCGCGCTGCTGCTCGCCGGTGCGGCTGCGCTTCTTTGGTGGATGTTCCGCGCCGACCCGGTCCAGGACGAGGACCCCGACGTGGCCGCCGCACAGATGGGTGCCCAGGGGCGGTCCGATGGTGGTGGGGATGCCAAGTCGAAGCTGCGTCGGCAGAGCGCGCTCGAGCTTCACGAGGCGCCCAAGGCTTCGGTCTCGGGGATCGTGCGGACCCAGGGCGGTCGTCCGCTGGGCGGGGCCCGGGTGTGCGCGTTCATGGCCGGCGATGAGACCGAGCGCCCGCGGGTGGCACCGTGCGTGGCGTCGACCCTCGACGGCCGCTTCCGACTCGAGGGGCTGCTGGCGGCTCGCTACGATGTGACGGCGGCGGCCCCGGGTCACGTGCCGGGTCGCTACGCCCCCGAGGGCAAGGCGCCGCAGGACCTGCGCCTCGCGGCGGGGCAGCAGCGCACGGGCGTGGACATCTCGCTTCAACCCGGCGGCGTCGAGGTGTTCGGCACCGTTCGGGACATCTCCGGAGGCGAGATCGCTGGCGCGCAGATCCACTACGGCAGCCGCTGGGCGTTCTTCGGCGCGTCTTCGCCTCCGACCACGGTCCTCTCCAACGAAGAGGGGGCGTTCTCGGTGTGGGTCGAAACGGGCAACGTCTCGCTGTCGGCCGACGCCGAGGGCTATGCCTCCGAGGACCAGCGCGGGCTGGCCCCCGGAACCCACTTCGACCTGTTCCTGACGCCGGAGGCGGTGGTGGTGGGCCGCGTCGTCGACGTGGCCACCGGAGATGCGGTCGCGGGCGCTCGGGTCTCGGTCCAGCGCAGCCCCGCCGTGCTCTCCGCCGAAGACGGGACGTTTCGCATCGAGGGGCTCGCGCCGGGCGTCTACAAACCCACGGTCAAGGCCGACGCGGGCTATGGCGAGGCCGAAACGAGCGTGCACCTGGGACTGGGCGAGACCTCCGAGGAGGTCGTCGTGCACATTCACCCCGCCGCCACCGTCGCGGGGGTCGTCGTCATCAAGACCGGCGAGGACACCCGCCCGTGCGAGGACGGTTCGGCGAGGCTCACCCCGGTCCCCAACGTGGGCAGCAACATGTACTGGGGCTCGGTCGAGGTCGAGGGCGAGGTCCGCATGCAAGGCGTGCTGCCGGGGCGGTACGAGGTCACCGCGTCCTGTACCGGGCACGTGAGCGAAGACTCCTACGGCGAGCTCGAGGTCAGCGACGCGTCGGTGGAGGGGTTGCGATGGGAGGTCGAGCCGGGGGCTTCGATCCGCGGCCGGGTCCTGGTGGCCGACGCATCCCAGCTCCGCGGACTCTCGGTCATGGCTCGGTCCAGCGGCGGCGAGGCGCGCGGCAAGTCGGGTTGGGCCAGGACCACGGAGTTTGGCGAGGACGGCAGCTTCGTGCTGGAGGGGCTCTCCCCCAATACCTACGACGTGCAGGCCCAGGGCGCCCTCGTCCCCAGCGTGGAAGAGCCGCTCTCCGTCGAGGTCCCGCAGGGCGAGGTGGTCGATGGCATCGAGCTTGAGTTGCAGCCCGAGGCCATCATTCGCGGACGGGTACAGGACGAGGCGGGCAACCCCGTCTCGTCGGCCCAGATCCGAGCCGAAGGCCCCGGGCAGAACTGGTCCTCCGACCAAGTCGGGGACGACGGTCGGTTCGAGCTTCGCGGCCTGCGGGGGGGCGAGTACCGGGTTCAGGCGGACCTCAACTGGAGCGACGCCCTGCGCAAGCCGGGCACCAACGACGACGACGTGCAGGGTGAAGCCGTCACCGTCGAGGCCGGCGGCGAAGCCGAGGTGCTGCTCGTGGTCGAGGCCCGCAACGCCTCGATCTCCGGGAGGGTGCTCGACGACGCGGGGGGTCCCATCGCCGACGCCTTCGTACGCGCCGAGCGAGCGTCGGACTCCCAGGCCGCCAACGCCAAGAACAGCCTCCGCCAGGCGCGGTGGGGCGGGTGGAACGAGCAGCCGATCATGACCGATACCGAGGGTGGCTTCACCCTCGAAGGCCTCTCCGAAGGCTCGTACACGGTGTGGGCGGTGCGCAAGGGCGGCGGGGAGGGCTACGCGGAGAACATCGCCGCGGGTTCTGGTGGGGTCACCGTGGAGCTCCAGCCGACCGGGCGCATGGAGGGCACCGTCGTCAGCAGCTCCGGGGCCGCGCCGCAGCGGTTCGAGATCCGGCTCCGCGACGACACCACCGGGTTCTCGCGCCGCGAGTCATTCTTCGCCACCGACGGCCGGTTCGAGTTCGAAGAGTTGCCCCCGGGGACCTTCTTCATCTCGGCCACCAGCGCCGACGGGAGCGGCGACACCGAGGTCACCCTCGCCAAGGGCGCGAGCCAAACCGGCGTGAAGGTCGAGCTCCAGCAGATGGTCGCGGTCAAGGGGCGCGTCGTCGATCTCGAGACCGGCGAACCCGTGGCGGGCATCAACGTCTCGATGGGGCGCAAGAAGTCCGGTGGGTTCAACTTCCGGCTCGGAGGTGGCGACAAGCGGAACATCACCGACGACAGCGGCAACTACGAGCTCGACGCCGTCCCCGTGGGCCCGGTCTCGGTCACGCTCATGCCCAAGGACTTCAGCGACGATGGCGACTACACCTACGCGCAGAGCAACACCGTCATCCAAGACGGCAGCCCCTTCGAGGTCCCCGCACTCACAATGGTCAAGCGCCGGGTCAAGAAGTCCGAAGACGCCGGCGACCTCGGCGACACGCTCAAGGAGTCCGAGCCGGGCGTGGAGTGGAGCGAGCGCGAGCTCGTTGTGGGCTTCGTTCGGCCCGGTGGGCCCGCGGCAGCGGCCGGGCTGGAGATCGGCGCCAAGATCGAGTCGGTCGATGGTCACGACGTCACCGCGGACGCCTCCCGGTACCACACGCTCTCGTCGGTCGAAGTGGGCGCGACCGTGGAGTTCGGCGTCGCAGGGGGCAGCTCGGTGAAGATCACCGCCACGAAGAAGCCGTAGTGCGGTCCTTGGTGACGCCGATCGTCGGTCCAATCCTTCCTGACGAAGCCCTTGACCCGCGAGGGGTCGCGCAGCCTCGCAGCCCTGTCTTCAAGGGGCACTCCGTTGGAGTCGTCCCTTGCGTCCACCCCCTCGACCTCATCGGCGGCGCTGCCATCCAGATAGCGAGCCGCCTGCAGTGATGACCCGCCGCTACCGAGGACCGCGACGAAGCCTGCGGCGCCGTCACTCGCTGCGTTCTGGGCCCCCGGCAAGTTCGAAGAACTCGTGAACATGGCGACCACGAGCTCATCGTCATCGGTGAGTGCCAAGTTGTGCGTCTCTGCGCCCTCGTCCCCGCTGCCCCCGTAGTAGCTCCCCCACAACAGCTGCCCGTTGCTGTCGAGGTGCAGCACCAGCGCGTCGGATCCTGCGCCGCCACACGCCAGTCCGAAGGAAAGACAAGCCACACTGATGGACTCGACAGATCGCTGCACGAGAGGTGGGTCGGCCGAGCCCGCCCGAGCCCGCCCGAGATTACGGAGGCCCGCTTGTTCGGGCTCTCGATTCTCCGACGTGCCGCAGAATCTGTTGCTCTCGATCGCCCGCTGCAGCGCTGTAACGGAGGATCGGCATCGGGGACCTATCGCTTGTATGACGACGAAATACCTCTCCGGCCTCGTGGGCCTCGCAAGCATCCTTCTCGCCGGACCTGCGCTCGCCAACGACGCCAATGAGGCGGCGTGCGAGTGGTCGGCCCTCGGGGACGCCTGCGTTCGAGAAGACGGAGACGCCGGCACCTGCGTCTCCGACGAGAGCGACCCCGACGTACTGACCTGCGAGGACGAGCCGGGCATGGATGACGATGGAGGCATCCCCGACGACGCCGACGACTTCGCCTGTGAGGGTCTCGACGAGGGCGACGCCTGCATCCGAGGCGATGGCTCGGACGGCTTTTGTACCCCGGACCAGAGCGACCCCGGCGTCCTCGAGTGCGAGGACGAGCCGGGCATGGATGACGATGGAGGCATCCCCGACGACGCCGACGACTTCGCCTGCGAGGGTCTCGACGAGGGCGACGCCTGCGTTCGAGGCGATGGCTCGGACGGCTTTTGTACCCCGGACCAGAGCGACCCCGGCGTCCTCGAGTGCGAGGACGAGCCGGGCATGGATGACTCCAACTCGGACTCAGACTCCAACTCCAACTCCAACTCCAACTCCAACTCAGACTCAGACTCAGACTCAGACCTCGATACGCTGGCCTGTTCGGACCTCGAAGAGGATGACGCCTGCATCCGAGGCGATGGCTCGGACGGCTTTTGTACCCCGGACCAGAGCGACCCCGGCGTCCTCGAGTGCGAGGACGATGCAGCGCCCTCCCCGAGCGGTGAGGACCAGCCCAGCATCGACGACGTGCTGTCGTGCTCGGTGACCCAGCAGGCTCCAGCTCCGGCTGGCCTGGCGCTCCTGATGCTGCTCGGCCTCGTTCGCCGTCGCCGTCGCCGACTCGGTGCGTGAGGCTGCGTCGCGGGGATAAGGCTTGGGGCCGGACGCGCTCCGCGACAACCAACGCGAAAGACCCCGAGGTCCTGACGGACACCCGGGGTCTTTCTCAACGCAAAACGCTTGCGACTAGCCGATGCCGACGACGTTTACTTGAAGCGTCGCCGAGACTTCCGGCGAGAACCGAACGACGACGTCGTAGCTTCCGGTGGCCTTGATAGGCTCCGACAGCTGCACGATCCGACGATCGATCTTGATGTTCTGAGCGCTGAGCGCCTCGACGATGTCCTTGTTGGACACCGAGCCGAACAGCTTTTCGTCTTTGCCAGCCTTGCGTGCGATCGAGACCTTGATGCCCTCGAGCTGCTTGGCCAGCGTCTGGTGCTGGTCACGAACCTTCGACTGCTCGCGAGCAATGGCACGACGGTGGTGCTCAAGCTGCGCCACGTTGCCACGAGTGGCAAGCAGGCCAAGGCTGCGGGGCAGCAAGAAGTTACGGCCGTAGCCGGGCCGGACGGTAACGATCTCACCGGCACGGCCGAGTTTGTCGACGTCTTGGGTGAGGATGATGGACATGTTCGCCATGAGTAGTTCTCCCTTTGTGTCTCTGTCTGATTCGCTCTGATGCGCGGATCAGGAGGAGCTGAAGGGCAGCAGGGCGAGCATGCGCGCGCGCTTGATGGCCTTGGTGAGCGACCGCTGTTGGCGAGCGCTCAGACCGGAAATGCGCGCGGGAATGATCTTGCCGCGGTCAGAGAGGAAGTTCTTGAGGAGCTGGGGGTTCTTGTAGTCAATGACCAGCTCTTTCTCGGAGAAGTTGAACCGAGGGCGCTTGGTCTTTTCACCGCGCTCCCCACGATCTCCGCGGTCGCCGCGATCCCCACGGTCTCCACGATCTCCACGGTCTCCACGCTCGGCTCGTTCGTATCGGTCAGACATCGATCAACCCTCTTCCTCGGTCTGTGTTGCGTTGGCTGCAGCTTCAGCGGCTTTTTCGGCGGCTGCTTTTTCAGCGGCTTCCGCTGCGACGGCTGCGGCCGCGGCTGCCGCTTCTGCTTCTTCGGCTCGCCGAGCGGCTTCCGCTTCGGCAGCCTTGCGGGCGATCTCTTCGGGATCGGGTCCGGGCTCGGACACAGCGTCCAAAAGCTCGTCGTTGATCTCGGAGGGACGCGCGCTGGGATCCACGTCGTCGTCGACGCGAATCGAGTAGAAACGCATGACGCGATCGGACAGCCGCAGGTTCCGCTCCAGCTCGGCCACCATCTCGGAGCCACCGAGGTAGCGCCAGTACAGGTAGATGCCCTTGCGCTGGTGAGCGATCGGGTAGGCCAGAACTCGCATGCCCCAGCTGTCGATCTTCAGCAGGGTCGCAGCTTGCTTCTCGGCGACGCCTTGGACGCGCTCGATCAGGGCTCTGATCTGGGGTTTGCCAGTGTCGGCACGAAGGATCGTGACCGTCTCGTACTCGCGTTGAGTTTGTTGCTTGGAGGCGACGGAGTGAACCGCACCGACCACTTTTTTCTTTGCCATGTTTGAGCTCCCTTTCGGACTTCTGGCCCTCACCACCGCGGTGAGAACAAGGAAGGGAGCGCGGTTTATCGGATCCCTGAGCGGATCGCAAGGCGCCGCCCGGGAAATCGCGTCATCAGCGCGCGCACGCAGCTCACAAGTTGCTCAAGGCTGGGAGATCCCTGTCAAGGCGAGCAGCATCTCTTGGGTGCGCGGCTTGGCATGCTCGGCGGGAGACCAGCTCATGTCGCCCTCCAGGCGGTAGGCGCCCCCAAACTCGTGCGGCGGAGCGCCGTTCCAATCCTCCGGGCTGAGCATCGAAAAGTACGCTTCCTTGGGGCCCTTTCGGTAGAGGAAGTAGGTCTCCCCCACCCTCTTTTGAAACCGACACTGCGCCCGATGCAGCTCCGCGGCGCCCATCGCCCGGCTCAGCACTTCGCGGGCCTGGTCTTGCAGGTGACGAATCTGCTCCGCGATGACTTCGAGCTTGGCGTTCACAACTGTGCCGATCACGCGGTCGGCCTCGGCGATCTGCTTGGCGGCATCGACGATGTCGATCGCGGGCGCCAGGCGACTGCCGCCGTACGGAGAAAACCGAGCCGGAACGTTCTGGTTGTCGCCCTTGAAGCGGGTGAGGTCGTCGCCCATCGTGGGCAAGACTGCGCGACCCCAGCCGGTTTCGCCAGCAGAGGCGGCGAAAAGGGACACCGACGCCGTCAGGCAAGCGGCTCGGCTCACCGGGCTGGTCGTCAGCGCCAGCGTGGAACACACTCGTCCGTCCGCACGAGTCGAGCCCAGATCCAACTCATGGTCGTGCGCTCGTCTGCGGGCTAGCAGGGTTCTCGCGCTGGACGAGCCTCGCGCGCGCTCGCAGATGCGGTTTTCGGGTGGTCGGCGGGCCCGGGAGAGCATTCGAGCGTCGCTCGTTGCCAAGTGGGTGCCAGGCACGGATGCTTCGCCGATGCTCAGCCGTACCTTCTGTCTGCTCGCGCTCGCGTCCTCGTTGTTGGCATGCAGCAAGGGTTCGGCGCAGCCCGCCGGCGATGTCATTGAGGAGTCGGCCGCGACTGGCGAGGTCGAGGAAGAACCGACCGCACCGCTCGCACCAACACCGAAGACCTCACCTGTTGTCGACGGCCGAGGTGGCGGTTGCGCCGACGCCGATCTGTCTCTGCCGGCCTCGGATGTGGTGGGCAAGGTCAACGGCCAAGCGATCTCGGCCGCCGAGCTGGGGGACGAGTCCTTGGCAGCCGAGAAGGACGCGCTTCGAACCTACTGCAACGAGCTCGACAGCATCCGGTCGAACGCGCTGCAGCGCGCCATTGAGGACAAGCTCCTGGGCGCGGCCGCGCGCGAGGTGGGCCAAGACATCGATCTGTACGTGCAGGCGCGACTCACCGAGCTTGTGGACAAACCCACCGACGAGGAGATCGCCGCCTTCTACGAAGCCAACAAGACACCCGAGGCTCCGCCGCTGGAGCTGGTTGCCGATCAGGTCCAGCAGTCGATGATGCAGGACCGCTCCCGGCAGGCGTTCGCCAAGCTCATCGACGAGCTCGGTTCCGACGCGAAGGTGCAACGCCTCCTGCCCGACGTCCGGCCGGCTGCGCTCGCGGTCGACATCCCAGCGCACGCGGGGACCTTCGGAGCCCAGGACGCCGCCATCGAGATCGTCGAGTTCTCGGACTTCGAATGCCCCTTCTGCGCGACTGCGGCCGAAGCCGTGCGGGCCGTAAAAAACAACTATGCGGACAAGGTGCGGTTTGCGTACCGGAACTATCCGCTGAGTTTTCACGCCCACGCGAACCTCGCGGCCACCTACGCCCAGTGTGCGCGGCGGCAAGACAAGTTCTGGCCGATGCACGACCAGATCTTCGGCCTCGACTCACTGGGACAAGAGACGCTCCGCGAGGCCGCAAAGGAGGCCAAGCTCGACCTGAAGCAGCTCGACGAATGCCTAGAGAGCGACGAGGTTCAAGAAGAGATCGCCACCGACATGCGCAAGGCCGCCGAGGTCGGGGTCAGTGGCACACCCACGTTCTTCATCAACGGCCGCCTGCACAACGGCGCCCCCACGGCAGAAGGGCTGAGTCAGGCGATCGAAGCCGAGCTCGCCCGCGCGAAGGGCTGAGCGAGCCGCAAGGCTGTGGTTCCCGAGGAAGTTCGGGAAGAGCGGGAAGAGCGGGAAGAGCGGGAAGAGCGGGAAGTTCGGGAAGATCGGGAAGATCGGGACGACCAAGGTTCGGGTTCAGCCGGTCCTTGGGCGGCTCCAACGAGACTCGTTAGAAGGGTCAGCTCTCGCGTGCCGCCGGTGCCACGCTGAGGATCCAGGTCACGCCGAAGGGATCGGAGACCATACCGAATCCCGCGCTCAAAGCCGCTCCAGCAGACGCAGGGGTGCGTTGGCCGACCCAAGCGGTGAGCTCAGCGAAGCTCACCCGACGGGGTCGCGGCCGTCCACAGCCACCGCCGCGTGGATGTCACTCCGCCGAAGTGCGATATGCCCCCGAGTCGATGTTCTCGGCGCTCCGCCGCTGAGAACTCCACCGTGCCGGGTTTGGCCTGGCCTGCGGGCGCCAAGCACCCCCATACTCTGGCGGTGAGCGGCATCTGCGACCTGTGCGGCAGCACGTCTGCGCGCTGCGCTCGCAACTTCGGACTCGACGTCTGTGACATCTGCGAGACGGGGCAGCTTCACGGACGCCTGCACGGCTGGCGCGGCGAGCTCCAGATGGAGGAGGTCTTCCGCAACGATGAACCCGATCCCTACCTTCGCGTCGTCGCGTCCGTGATGGGGGCACAGCCGCTCATGGCGACCTTCGAGCGCCGCACCGCCAAGCACGCGCTCAAGCGGCTGTTCTCGGCGAAGGTGCGCTCGGGGGATCCAGTGTTCGACCGCTCAGTGATCATCACCGGCACCCGCACCCGCCCCATCTTGGACACACTCGTCCGCGACGACGGTTTTCAGTCCGCGATCATGTCCCTGACGGCTCACTGCGACGTCGTGGTCGTCGAGAGTTCGAACCTGAGGGTCATGGGACAGCTCACCGACTTCGACCTTCGCGCCGAGCTCCCGCTGGCCGCCGCCGCCGTGCTGCGCCACCTCGCTCGCCTCGGCTGAGCGCCGCGGGTCCCCTGCGTGCCATGCCCGAATCCAAGGTCGTCGACGACGCGGATCTCGGCGGACCGGGTGGAGGCGGCCCGCCTCCGTGAGCGCGTCTACCTCTGCCCATGTTATCGTCGAATGCTTCTGAAGGGGCGATGAGCATGGACGCGGTCCGAGTCGCATACATCGAAGACGACGAGAAGCTCGGTCGTCTCACCGCGCGCTACCTCGAGTCGCATGGTCTCAAAGTCGCCGTGTACGCGGACCCCGAAGAGGGAATCGTGGAGGTGGTGCGAACGCGCCCCGACGTCGTGCTGCTGGACCTCATGCTGCCGGGCATCGACGGGTTTGAGGTCGCGCGACGGCTCCGGTTCCACTCGGATGTGCCCATCATCATGGTGACGGCCCGCGGCGAAGAAGCCGATCGCGTCATGGGGCTAGAGGGCGGCGCCGACGACTACGTTTCCAAGCCCTTCGCCTCGCGCGAGCTGCTCGCCCGGGTTCGTGCGCAGGCCCGGCGTGCGCGTGGTCGGCTGGGCCCGGCGGCTCGCGTGGCCGAGGCGGGGCCCATCGTGCTCGACGGGCGCGCTCGCACCGTCACGCTGCACGGCGCTCCACTTGAGCTGACCACGTACGAGTTTGACTTGCTACAGGTGTTGGTGCAGCGGGCCGGAGAGGTGCTCACCCGAGAGCAGCTCGTCGAAGCCGTACGCGGAAGCTCGCAAGAGGCGTTCGACCGCTCGATCGACGTGCACATCTCCAACCTGCGCAAGAAGCTGGGCGAACCAGCCAAGCACCCACGCTTGCTGAAGACCGTGCGCGGCGTGGGCTACCTGCTCGCCACCCAGGCAGCGCCCAGCTCGGCACCATGAGCAACTCCTCCCTCTCCTTGCGGATCTACGCCCTGGGTGTGTTCCAGATCGCGGTGGTGCTGCTGGGCTTTGCCGCCGTGGCGCGGTGGGAGCGGCCCCCTCCGCCCGACCAGATGCACGCCCAAGAGCTGGCGCTGGCGGATGCTGTCGAGGCCGAGCTCGACCGGCCCGCTGCGGTCCTTCGGCTGCTCGAGCGCGCCTTGGCCGAGCAGCAGCTCGAGGCCGAGGCGTTTGACGGCTCGGGCCATTCCGTCGCCTCGACGTTGGACGGCGACGCCGATCGCTGTCCGCAGATCCTGGATCCCGCTGCGGCCTCAGGACCACCGCCAGGCCCACCCCCAGGAGGGCCGCGACCGTTTTGTTACGCGCTCTCGCTCAAGACAGGCGACGGGACGCTCGGCAAGCTCGTGGTGCGCCGCACCATGCCGGGTGCCACCTCCCCGTTTGCCCCCTCGATCATCATCCTCACCCTCGTCACGGTGGCCATCACCTCGTGGCTGCTGACCCGGTGGCTCGTCCAGCCTCTGCGGAGCTTGGGCGATGCGGCGCGGAGCTTGGGCCAGGGCCAACTCGACACGCGGACGGGCATTGTGCGCTCCGACGAGTTTGGGGAGGTGGCGCGTGCCTTTGACACCATGGCCGCGAGGGTCACCGAGTTGGTCCGTGGTGAGCGAGAGCTGATCGCCAACATCTCGCACGAGTTCCGCACCCCGATGGCCCGCATCCGCGTAGCCCTGGACCTGGGCAGTGAAGCCACCTCGCTCGACCACGTGCAGGAGTCGTTGCGCGACATCGTGGAGGACCTCGATGAGCTCGAGCAGCTGGTGGCCGACGTCCTGGAATCCGCGCGTCCCGTGCTCGAGCATCCCGCCGCCCCGGGAACACCCACGCTCCATCGCCGCCCCGTCAAGGTCGCGGATCTTGTCGCCGCCTCGGTCGAACGGTTTACCCGGCTCTACCCCACCCGGGCGCTCGAGCTCGGCGATGGCGAGCCGGCGGCAGGAGTTGTGGAGGGGGATCCCATGCTGTTGCGTCGGATGCTCGACAACGTCTTGGACAACGCGCATAAGTTCTCGCCCGAGCCAGACACCGCGGTCCACCTGGGCGTCGCGCTACAGGCGGGAGCGCTCGTTTTCGAGATTCGCGACAAAGGCGTGGGCGTCTCACAGACGGATCTCGGGCGGGTGTTCGAGCCCTTCTTCCGCGCAGACCCCAGCCGAACCCGCGCAACCGGAGGCACGGGGCTCGGTCTCGGCCTCGCGCGCCGCATCGCGCAAGCCCATGGTGGACAGCTCAAGCTGGAGAGCACCTTGGGCGAAGGCACCCGGGTTCGGTTGCAGTTGCCCCTGTCGGCGCCGGTTGTGTGAGGAACTGTTAAGACGCCACGCGGAACTGTTTGCGAGCACCACTGCGCCGCGCCGGGCGTCGTAGATCTAGGGCCGATGAACACGCCCGCCCGCCTCCACTTCGTCCCCGGCCTGCTCTTCCCATGCTTGCTCGCCCTGGGTTGCGCCGCCGACGATACGGACGCAGCCATGGACGCCGGGTCGTCGGGCGAGGCCGTGAGCACATCGGGCATACCTGACACCGAGACAGCGGGACCGGCGTCGGACACTACGACGACGCAAGCGGGCTCAGACGACACGGCGGCAGACGACGCGTCGTCCACGACCGGTGGCGCCGACCCAGCGGGTCTCGATCCCGACGACTTCGACCCCGCGGGTCTCTCGGGCGACATCACCATCGTGGACTGCACGCTGAGTAACGGCGAGGAAGCCAGCTGCTACAGCATCCCCATCCTCGGGGCTCCCAGCGACCACGATGTGGGCCCGTTTTGCCCACGCAACATCTCGGACGGTGCTGACCTCACAGGCATCTGGATCGAGTCGGGCGAGGTCTATGATGTGGACGGCACATTCATCACAGAGCTCGCCGAGTTTTACAACGACGACACGTGGCAGCTCTTCGACCCCGAGAGCGGTGACGTCTTCGTCACGGACACGCTCGCGGCCTGCGAAGCCGCCGCCCAGCCCAACGTGCCCGCCGAGTACAACAACTACTGCGTCGAGTGCTCACTGGATTATTTCGGCGGAGGTGTTCCGCAAGAGGGTTTGATCCCGGTGACACCCGTGCTTCGCGACGCGCCCGCGGAGATCGACGGCATGACGGGCGTTGGCATCGCACTCAACGGCGTGGATATGGACCCCCCAGCCCCCGTCGACGCCATCTTGGGCGCGTACACAATCGCTGCCTTTGATGACTGCGGCGGACACGTCAATCCGGTGGCCGGATACCACTATCACGCCGCTACCGGCTGTCCGCGCGAGATCGGGCAGGACGACGGACACGCCCCCAAGATCGGGTACGCGCTCGACGGGCATGGAATCCACGCGATGGTCGGCGACGACGGCGTGGAGCCGGCGGACCTCGACGCGTGCCGCGGCCACGCCGACGCGTCCCGGGGATATCACTATCATGTGGCGAGTCCCGGCGAGAACATGTTCATTGGCTGCTTTGCCGGCGAGATCGTGGGCGATACGGGAGGACCCGGTGGAGACGGTGGCGGCCCCGGCGTGATGTCCTGCGACGATGTGCCGGACGGCATGCCGTGCTGCGGGGATGCCAGCTGCGACAACCCCATCGAAACCGCTGACAACTGCGCAGAGGACTGCGGATGAACCGGCATAGCAAGCTGATTGCGGTTGTGGGACTGGCAGCGGGGTCGACCACGCTTCTTGCGGCTCCGGCCGCCCAGGCACACCAAGGCCATTCGATGCAGGAGCCCTGGCATGCGTGCGAAGGCGCAGCGCTCAGCGACGCGTGTCAGTGGGAAGATGCGAGCGATGCGCTGTACATCGGGACCTGCCGTCAGGTCAGCGAGCAGCTGCTGTGCGTCCGCAACAAGCCGATCGTCCCGGCGAGCGGGCGAGGCCCCGACCACGATCACGATCACGATCACGACCACGACCACGGTCACGACCACGACCACGGTCACGACCACGACCACGACCACGACGCTGCGGCGTCAGCTCATCGCCACGACGATGGACCGCCGACGTCGAGCGCAGCAAGCACGCGACACATGTGGCAAGGCGTGGGGTTCGGCGCTGTTGGGTGCGTGGGTCTGGGCCTGCTTGGGCTGTGGACCCGCCGACGTACGCGCCGGCAGCTCGCCGCCCCCCTGGCCCTGCTGGCGCCCTTCTTCGTGCTTGATGCCGGAGGCTGCAAGCCGGCAACGTCGGTGGCCGACGACGGCACGCCCACGGCCGAGAGCAGCGCCCCGCAAGCGCATGCCCCGACCAGCGGCATCGACCCTGCCGCGTTTGCCGACGGTGTGTTCGAAGCGACCCCCGAAACGGTGGAGTGCACCCTCTCCAACGGCAAGACCTCCTCGTGTTACCCGGTGGGGTTACGGACCGCTCCCTCAGACCACCCGGTCGGGCCCTTTTGCCCTCGCACGATCGACGATGGTCCCGATGCCGTCGGCACCTGGATGCACGACGGCAAGCTGCTCGACCTGGACGGAGCGTTCATCGTGGGCCTGGCTGAGATGTTCGGCGATCCCAAGTGGAAGCTCTACGATGCGGACACGGGCAAGGTCCGCTACACCGAGACCAAGGAAGCCTGCGCGGCCGCGGCTCGACCCGATGTCGCGGAGGCGTACCAAAACCACTGTGTCGAGTGCGCGGTGGAGTACCTCGACAGCGACCTTGAACAACAGGTGCTGTTGATCCCCGCGCAACCGCGGCCCCGCGCCACCGCGGGCAAGCTCGGTCACGGCTCGGTGGGTGTCGCGCTCAACGGCGTGCGCTTTGAAGCGCCCGCGCCGGTCCATGCCATCCTGGCCGCATACACCATCGCCGCCTTTGACGACTGCGGCGGCCACGTCAACCTACACGCCGGTTACCATTATCACGGGGCGACCGGCTGCTCTGCCTCGCGCGCCCAAGCCGACGGTCACGCGGCGCTGATCGGCTACGCCGCCGACGGCTATCCCATGCACGCCATGCGCGATGGGGACGGCAATGAGGCGTCCGACCTCGATGCCTGTAGGGGACACGAGGACGCCACCCGCGGGTACCACTATCACGTGGCTAGTGCGGGCGAGAACATGTTCATCGGGTGCCTCCACGGCGAGACCGCTTCGAGTGGTGCCGGCGAGGGCGGTGGACCTGGTGCAGGGCGGCCACCGCGCGCAGGTGAGCAGGCTGCTGGCCCACCCGGCGGTGACCGAGGGCGGCCACAAGGCCCCCCTCCGGGCTGAGCAACGGATGGCGTCTGCGCGCAGCTCTCACCAAGTTCACGAGTTTTCGAAATCCGATGACTTGTCCCCCAAGGGCATAGAGCGCAAGAAGGTAGTCACGCCGGGGTGGTGTGTACTACCGACGATCCTTTGCGCGCACCCCGGCGCTTGACGAGTACGTCTCGGCGAGCGATCGCATCAAGCTCACCCAGCGATGCGCCGCCGGTGAGCTGAGGCCGCGCTATTCCTCAGTAGTATCGGAACGACTGCTGCACCGCCACGCCACTGAGACACGGCATGAAGTTCGGCGCCGCGCTCTCGGAGGCGTGGTAGTGGTATATTCCATCCGGGAACGCTGGTGTCGCGTGGCTGTGCCCGTTGCAGACATCCAGGTCGTCCGGGAGCGCGTCGGCATCGTCGCGCGAGGCGTAGATCGGGAAGCCGTCCTTGGCGAAGCCATACTGGGCGGTGGTCTCCTGTACGTATCCGGTGCACTCCACGTCGGTCGACGCGATGCCGTTGGCTTGGAGCACGGCGTTCATCACCTGAGGGATGAAGTGGTCGTGCAGATAGCCCCCGGGGTCCGGGTGCGCTCCGCAGGATCCGATCGAGGGCACGTTGATCGCGTCCGACTCACCCGGAGGTGGCCCGCCCATGCTCGGACCGTTGACCGCCGACGGCGGGTGTCCGGTGCCAGGCACCCCCATCAGCGAGACTCCAAGGTTCTCCACCTCCCCGAGCTCGCTCGGCGATGCGGCCAGGGTCGGTGACAGCGGCACGGTGACCTCAATCGTGAGGTCGAACTCCTGGTCGATGGCCAGACAGTTCGAGTCGTCGCTTCCTCCCGCGCCGAGCCCGGTGACGATGTTGGTGTCGCCGTTGGCGTCGACCATCGGTGCGTAGCCATCGGCTTCGATGTCGTCAAGGTAGGCACCATTGAAGGCGCGCAGTCCCGGGTTCGTGGCGCCGTCGTAGACCGAGAGGCCGTACGGGGGAGGTGAGGTTCGACTTGGTGGGCAGTAGGGGCCGTCCTCGACGGCGGCGGATCCGAACGTGAAGCGGCAGCATGTACTGCTGCTTCCGTCGGTGAGATCGCAGGCGACCGTCTCGGTGCTGGTGGGCGCGTTGACGAAGAAGCCAGCCATGTTGACGCAGGTCTCGATGCCCCCGGCCGGTTGACCGGTGTCTTCGCCGGACGACGAATCACGAGGGTCGGTCGCACCGGTGGAGGCGGAGGAGGTCGAAGAGGAGCCCTCGGGTCCTGTCGGAGTGCCGCTGGATTCGAGGTCTCCCGTGGCGTCCGAAGAAGTGCTGCCGGGGTCCTCGGAGGCAGTGTCGTCGGCGGGACAGCCGAGCAAAGGCGCGAGCGCGAGACAAACGGTCAGAGGGAAGGATCGACGGTTGAACCTGTTCACAGTTTTACTCTTGAGGTGCTTTCCATTTCAGAACGAGGCCATCCTCGTTCGACCGATGCAGCATGAAGCGGTCGTGTCCTTCGCCGTGGCGGACAAACACCAGGTGGTGCTGGTTGCGGCTCGAGGACGCCTCTGTGAGGTCGAGCGTGAAGGCTGTCAGCGGAGTCGCGCTTCGCTTTCGCAACCGAGCCCTGGCCGTGACCTCATGTCCGAGCTTGAGCCGGTCGATCTTCACCGGGAGCCGCCGACCCCCGGTGCGGAAGTCGATCGCCTGGGCGAGAAAGGCCTCGACCCGGGTCCGATACTGCTCGCGAGTCATCGTCTCCCAGTCCGCAGTGGGGTCCTTCTTCTTCAGCTCGGAGAACAGACCCGCCTCGGTCGCGCGAATGGCGATCGAGACGTCCCGGCCGCTCGCCGAGACGTCCCACCGCGAGAGGTTCGGATCGTGGGCTTGGGCCAGCTCCACGCCGCCCCCGATCCAGCTCAGGACCATCGCCAACCCAATGATGACCGCCGCTCTCAACTTCACCAGCACACTCTAGGGCCTGCGGTGCGGAAGTCGCGTCTGCCAAACACTTACGAGGCGGCGCTTAACACTTGCTCACGGCCAACTGTAAGCGATTGTCAAGCAACGCCTCGCAAGCGTGTGCGCGAGGGGCTCGGAAGGGGTCCTGACTGCTAGGGTGAGATGGTGAGGGCAAAGGCGAGAACTGCAGTCGCGGCCGCGTTGCTGAGTTCGGCGCTCGGCAGCTGCGCCACGGATGCGACATCCTCCGAGGCGACCCCCGACCCCAACGGCGTCCCGGTCGAACCCGACGACTTCGACCCGGCCGGGCTCGCGATCGACATCGAGATCGTGGACTGCACCTTGAGCAACGGCCAACCGTCCACCTGCTACGAGATCGTCATCAACGGGGCGCCCTCGGACCATGACCCAGGCCCGTTCTGTCCGCGCAACATCTCGGACGGCCCTGAGGTCTCGGGAACATGGATCGAGTCCGGCCAACGCTACGACGCGGACGGAGCGTTCATCGAGCAGCTCGCCGACTTCTACGATGACCCCACATGGCAACTCTTCGACCCCGCGACCGGAGAGATCTCCGTCACCGACACACTGGATGCTTCCACGGCGAGATCGCCGGGGAGCTCGACACGGGGAGTGGACCTCCGGGCGGAGGTCCTCCAGAGTGATCCGAAGACGCCAAGCGCGCGCCATCCTCCGAATCGTGCCGGCCATCATAACGCTGAGCACATCGTGCAGCGATCGTTCGAGCCGCGAAACCCAGGAGGTGCCCTCACCGCAAACCGCGACGGGGCCGAAGTCTAACTACGCGGTCGACACGGCGCTGTTCGCCCCCGGGCTGAAGATCGCGCAGAAGTCCTGCACGCTCAGCGACGGAAGCCGCACGATGTGCATCGAGGTTCGGACCCCGGCCATGCCAGAGACCTCCCGCCCTTACTGCCACGAGGGCTTCGCGTACGGGGAACCCGTCGCGTTCTCAGACCCGGAGATCGGGACCTGCAAGGTGCACGGGCACGGTCCCGAGATCGGTTGCGTCGAGTGCACGCCCGAACCTAAGCAGCAAACCTGGCTGATCCCAATGGTGCCGGTCGACCAAGCCACACCCGTCGATGGGGACAAAGGCTGGCAGCTGGCAGGCGGTTACGGCCTCGCTCTGGATGGCGTACCGGTGAGCCACCCGCCGCCACCCAAGCGGAGTCCATTACCGGCGGTCGACATCTGCGGTGGACACGCGGGGCACTCCGACTACCACTACCACTATGTCCCGACGCTCCCCGAGGGCAGCGGACGATCCCCAGGATGCCTCATCGACGATGCGCCGTCACCGGAGCACTCCGCGATGTTTGCGTATGCAATGGACGGCTACCCGATCTACGGACGCTTCGGAACCGGCGGCGTGCCCCCGACCGACCTGGACGAGTGCGGCGGACACTTGGGACGCACTTCGCAGTGGCCCGGCGGCGTGTACCACTATCACTCGGCGGGGGCCGTAGATGCGGACCATGGTGTGGGTCCGACATTCCTCCCCTTCATCCATTGCTTCCGGGGAGCAATCGCGAGCAGCGACAATCCTCAACGACGCGGCGAGAGCAGCGCGCCCCCGGCTGGTCGGCCTCCCCCGCCGCCTCGATGATCCGCGATCGAGATCTTCGAACCTTTACGAGGGGTTGACCGACCGAGGACGCCAACCGCCGCATGCTGCTCCCGATGAAACGACGTGTCATGATGTTCGCAACAGCGCTCGCCCTCGCAGCTTGCAAGGGCGAGGCCCCGAAGAGTCTTTGGCGACCCGGTCGGCCAATCGGAGGCGAGCGACGCCCCGCGCGAGGCTCGACCTGCTGAAGGAAAGGCGGGCCATGGGCCGGAAGGTGGCCCGCACCGAGGTCCTCGTCCACCACGTCGTCCCCCGAACCTTGAAGACCGGGTCCTCTCGAGCAGCGGGCTGGGGGTCGGCGGTCGGCTGAGTCCGTTTCAGATCCTCAACGGCGAAGGCGGGGAGCAATACTGTCAGGTCTGCAAATACGGAAGCAGCCCCAAGCTGATGGCGGTGGGCACCGCGGACGACGAGGCCTTCCGCAAGGACCTCGCGGCCCTCGACGGCATCGTGAAAGCGTACGGCGCAGACAAGGTGAAGGCGTTTGCAGTCCTCACGACGCTTGAAGACGGAAAAGCTGTCACCCCAGCGGACCCAGAGGGCGCGCGGGCCCAAGCGAAGGCGCTCAAGGCCGAGCTCGGAATCGACTTCCCCATCGTGGTCCCCGCACCTGAAGGCGGCACCAACGAGATCTGGGAGAGTTACTACAACATCACGAAGAGCCGCACCGTGATGTTCTCCGACGGTCGCAACGAGGTGAAGTACTCCGCGGTCGAGCCGACAGACTTCGCGGATCTGCGCACGGCGATCGACGGCGTGGTCGGGTCGTAGGATCTGCCTCGGCGACCCACTTTGGTTGCCGCGCACGCTACACCGCAGCATGGGTCCGTGCATACTCGCTCATAGAACGTCGATAGTTCCGCGAGGCGACGCGAACAAAGCACATCTGACGCCCCGCCGTCAGACGTGCTCTTAAAGGCGTCCTTGGCCTGGACGGAGATCGAAGCCGGGGTGGACAGAACTCGCGTCACTCAACCGCCTGGTGGTGGTCGGGGGCCGCCGCCGCCGCCGCCGCCGCCGCCGCCATTGTTGAGGGAGTCGCCGTTTTCTGCCAGGACACCGCTAAGGCATCCGATGAAGGCGTTCTCGCCCTCGCCGGCTGCGTGATAGTGGTAGCCGCGAAGCGCGTCGTCGTGTCCTCGACAGGGGTCGAGGTCGGATGGCTCGACCCCCTCGCTATCTTCACGCGTGTGAATCGCGTAGCCGTCGCGGGCGTATCCGATCAAGGGAGAATGCCCATCGCATTGCTCGACCTCGAACGCACAACCGGAGGCCTCATGGTAGTGATACCCATCAGCGTTGTTGGCGTGGCCGCCACAGTCGTCGAGCGCGGCGATCTGGTAGGCCTCGAGAATGTTGTCGAGACCGGCGGGGAACGCGATTCGGACACCGTTGAGCGCGACCCCGGGCGAGACTTGCTCAAGCTCCGTTGGCACGTCCGCCATGATCGGTTGGACCGGGATGAGGTTCTCGTTGATCACGGGGCCGCCCAGAGCATCGAGCGTGCAGTCGATACAGATGTTGGTGTAGCCCAAATCACCACTGCCCCCCTGGGCAGCTCCTTCGCAGTCCTCGGTCGTGAAGACGCGATTCACCAACCCCGTTTCGGGGTCGAACATGTCCCACCCGTCGTCGCCGTAGAAGGCCGCAAGGTTCGCGATGAACGGACCGTCGACGTCCTGGAGCATGCCCATGGCCGGCCATTTGCCGCCCGCTTCGGGACCATCGTCGACGCTGATGGGGCAGTAGGGGCCCATCTCGTGGTTGGTCGGGAGGCCGGAGATCGCCACGCGATAACAGCTTGTTTCCGTACCATCCACCAGGGTGCAGTCGACGATTTCGATCTCGCTATCGAGGGAGCCCGCGACGAACATTTCCGGCTTGAGCCCCTCGGTGATGGGATCGCACTCGGTCCCCTCACCGGTCGAGTCGAAGCCGCCACCCCCTTGGGAGCTCTCGGGGTCGTTCGAGCTCCCGGAACTCTCGGAGTCGTCCGAACTCTCGGGGCTCTCGGAGCCGTTCGAACTCTCAGGGTCACCAGAGCATGCCGTCGAGGACGGAAGAGTCACCATGAAGAGCACGGCGGTACAGAGTTTCGTGAATCGCATCTGAGCGTTCCTCTTTGTTTCCGGAGATATGCGGCGCGACCGCGTATACAAGTGCGGCCAGAAGAGCGAACCTCAAGCCGATGCAGGAAGACTAGCCCCGCCACGAGCCAGCGGCGCTGACGCAAATACTCGCACACAAACCTTGGACGAGGACCACGATCGCCCAAGTCGAGCGTCGACGGCGCAGGAGATTGTCCATAGTCCATCCCGTGTAGCGCGGCTACGCCTTGGCCGAGGCGTCAGAGGTGCATGTGTTTCTGAGCTTGAGCAGGTTCAGTGCGGAGAAGATCACGATCGCGGTCGCGATGCAGACGAGGGGCCACTTGGGACTCACCCGCAAGAGGAACTCCGACAACAAGGCCCCAATCATGACGCTGCCACCCAAGACATTGGATGCTCCGACCACAACAAGGGCTTCTTTGGTGCGGGGGAATTCCTTTCGGGCGATGAGAAAGAGGCTGACCGCGTAGCCGGTGATCACCACCGTCAGTGTGAGCCCGGTGAAGATGCGGAAGAACGTCGGGTCGATTCCAAGTGGCTTCGCCATCTCGATGAACGCTGCGACCGAGATCGGCCACGCAAAGAGCTTTGAGATGGCAAACCGCACCAAGATCGCGGCGTTGAAAAAATGCGTGAACCTGAAGAAGTTGCTCATGTGATGGCTTTCTTTAGGGGGCGGGGGACCGGGCTATGCGAGTTGCTGGGCGACCAAGGCGCGGTCGAGCCGTTCAAAACCGCGCTTCATGATCGACGCGTCGCGAAAGGCGTGGGTGAGCAGGGAGGTGCCTTGCATGGTGGCGATCAATTCGGTGGCCTGAGCCTTGGCTTGCTTCTTCGCAACCCCGGTGGTTTCGTACTGCCGCGCGACCCAGCTGGTTTGCGCGCGGAGAAGGTCGCCTGCCGCGTCGGCCAATACGCCTCCGCTCTTGCCCAGCTCCTGAGCGATTGTCCCGTAAGGGCATCCGTAGGTGGCCACGCGATCTCGCGCTCGGCTTGCCCGACGGACGAACTCGCGCAGCCGCTCCCGCGGATCGGAGATCGTGGCGTCGATGTCGGCAGACCGGGTCTCGATGTCCAGGCGGCGCTGAGCGATGACCGCACGCGCGAGGTCTTCTTTGGTCTTGAAGTAGTAGTAGACGTTCCCCAGGGGAACATCGGCGCGCTCGGCGATGTCGGCCAGCGACGTCCCCCGCAGCCCCTGCTCATAGAGCACCTCGCAGCCGGCGGCGACGAGTCGTTCACGTTTGTCAGACCTTCTTGGCATGGCGTCTTTGCGGCTGCGAGCCTCAGTGAGTTAGTTGGATAACTCAGTTCGAGTCCCGCCGCAAGTTCGGCCCAGATCCTCGGCCGAGAACCGCACCCACAGCGCGCGCTTTAGCCGAGCTTCCAGCAAGCCTGCGCTCGCCGGGGAGTTCGAGGTATCCGCAAGGGACAAACAGCGCGAGCTGCTTGGGCTCGGTCGCGGGTTCGTCAGCGTGAGGAACGATGTCCGAACGCACACACAGTCGGGCCAGGAAGGCGTGCGGGCTCATCCGAGCGTAGGTCCGCTCAGGGTGCTGGCGCGCGCAGAATGGACTCCATCAACTTGCCCCGCGCGAGCTCGTCGATGAGCTTGTCGAGCACGCGGATCTTCTGCATCAAGGGGTCCTCGACGTCCTCGACCCGTACGCCGCAGACCACGCCCGTGACGAGCCCGACGTTGGGGTTGAGCTCGGGTGCGTTCTCGAAGAACGCCTCGAAGTCGACCTTCTTGTCGATCGCACGCCGCAGCTGTGGCTGCGAGTAACCGGTCAGCCACCGAAGGATCTTGTCGACCTCTCGCTTGGTGCGCCCCTTCTTCTCGGCCTTCGCGAGGTAGGCGGGATAGACGGACGCGAAGGGCATCCCGAAGATTCGATGCGGCTTGGCCATGGGCACCGAGGATACGCCAAGGCGAGAGCATCGTCGGCGTGGTGCTGCGACGCGGGCTCGCCGCGACGTTCGTCGTGACGGGCGTCTCTCGTCTCCACGACAGCTCACCGCGTCGGGTCGCCGCGGAGACGACGACGCACCTCCGCGGTCGCCCGCCGGCTGACGGGGATGATCGCGCCGTCGTCGAGCTCGAGCTTCAGGCCCGTTGCGCCGCCGTGGGTACGGACCACGCGACTCAGCCTGATGAGCTCTGCTCGATGGACACGCACGAACCCGAGCTTGGCCAGTCGCTTCTCGAGCGCGTTGAGGCTCTCGTCCAGGACGAGTTCTTCGCCGTCCAGCTCGCAGGTCGTGTACTTGTCACGCGCGGTGTAGCGGGCGACCAGGGACGCATCGAAGACTCGGGTGGTGTCGCCGTGGCGCGCCGACAGTCGCAGGTTCGGACGGTGGCGCCGTGCTCGGTCGAGCGCAGCACGAAGGCGGTCGCGCGCGATGGGTTTGAGGAGGTAGTCGACGACGTCGATCTCGAACGCAGCGATGGCGTGTTCGGCGTGCGCGGTCGTGAAGATCACCGGGACCCCGTGATCGGTCGCGGCGACCGCCAGACCGTCCAGACCCGGCATCGAGATGTCGAGCAAGACGACGTCCGGCGTGAGGCGCTCGATCGCCGCGAGCGCCTCGATACCGTCCTCGGCTTCCCCGACGATCTCGTCCTCGCCGACCTCCAGGACGAGCCTGACGAGGCGTCGGCGGGCCGGAGGTTCGTCGTCGACGATCAGGACTCTCACGAGGGGCCTCGCTTTGGCAGCTCGAGGATGACGCGGAACCCTCCGATCGGGCCTTGGCGGTCGATCTCGAAGCGGGCTGCATCCTCGTAGAGGATCTCGAGACGTTTCGCGAGGTCGCGGTGTGCGGTCTTCGTGCCTTCGGCGTCCACGGTGCCGTCGCCATCGTCCTGCACGTCGATGCGAATGTGGTCGCCGCCGTCGACGATCCCGACCTCGACGCGGCCTCCGCCGCGCCGCGCGATGCCGTGTTTGACCGCATTTTCGACGAGGGGTTGCAAGACCAGGGGCGGGACGTGGACTTCGTCGATGCCCGCGTCCACCGCGAAGCGGACGTGGAGTTTGTCGCCGAACCGCAGGCTTTCCAGCGCGAGGTAGCGCTTGGTCGCCGCGACTTCGTCACGCAGTGGAACGAAGCGCTGCTTCGACCCGTCCAGCGTGTGGCGAAGCAACCCGGAGAGCTGAAGGACGGCCTCTTCGGCACCTGCGGCGTCCTCGGGGATCAGCGCGGCGATCGTGTTGAGGCTGTTGAACAGGAAGTGGGGATTGATGCGTGCCTGGATCGCCGACAGCTCGCTCTCGAGCTGCGCACGCTCGGCCTCGGCGGTGCGTTGGCGCCAGCGGTCCAGGAGCGTGGTCACCACGACGACGGTGACGGTGACGGGGATCGCGACCTGGACGACGGTGTGAAAGGGAAAGACGGCGGTGGCGCTGGGCGAGATGCGCTCGACCACGAACAGCGCCACGAAGACTCCGCCGAAGATGCTCGCGGTCATGGCGAGGGCGTGCCCGAAGAGCGAGACGGCCCCAAAGCCGCGGCCCGTGAGACCGAGCCATCTCAGCACCGCGTAGCAACCCGTGAGCGCGCCACCGATGCCGATCGAGATGGCCATGTTGACGGCAAAGACGCTCAGCCCGTCGCTTGCCGAGCGCACGCCAAGGAAGCTCGCCAGGAGGAACGTCAGACCCGCGGCGAGTCCGAGGTACAGGAGCCCCTCCCCCAGGATGCGCCGTCGGGTGCCGGTGAACGCCATCGATCGAGCGCGACCTACGGCGCGCGAGAGTCCAACGTAGCACCTCGACGTCGCCTGGGCGGATTGATGCACGCCCTACCCCGCCTCGCGGAACTTGACGCGGTAGCGCTGAATCCACGTGGTGAAGACCGGAACCATGACGACGGACGGAAGCACCCACGGCACCCACGCCAAGGCGGCAGGCGAATCGGGTGCGAAACGCCCGACGTTGACCACGAGGAATGCGGTCACTGCCGCGATGCAGGCGCCCATCATGCTCGCCATGTGCTGGTACCACCAAGCCATCCGCGAGGGCAGCGGCCGGGACGCGAAGCGGAAGTCGCCGATGGCGGTGGCGAGCGCGATCGTGGAGAACACGATCATCAGAATGTGGCCGCCGACGAGCCCGTAGACGATCGCACTGGCTGCGGCCACGCCGAGCACCATGGGCGAGAGCCGGTCCAGGACGCGGGTACTGGGCTCGGGCGCCTTCTTGCGGCGGACGGCGGCGAGTGCTGCGTAGACGCCCTCCCCGAGCAACAACGACAGGACTCCGAAGAAGACGCCGGGCGCGGTGCGCCCGTTGATCAGCATCAGGCTCGACAGCACGACCCCCGAGCCGGCCGAGGTGAGCATGCCCGCGACGAAGACCCAGCCGGCGCGCCGATGCCACACGCCTCCTTTCTTGGTCAGAAGGGGGATGAGCATGGCGAGCAGGCCGGTCGCTCCGCCCGCCACGTGGATACCCAGGACGATCTCGGACACGCTTCCACTGTAGGCGCGCGTCGCCGCGCGACCAGGCTGTGCGCGACGAGTGGTCACGCCCGTCCGACGAACGGCGCCGGAGCGCAACCGGATGCCACAGCGGCCTATCAGGTCACGGGCACCGCATAGAACATCACGGAATCCTCAGATCCATCGCGCCACTGCGGGCCATAGATCTCTAAATCTGGCCCATCAGCGTGCACCACGTCTGCCCGAACCAGCCAGGACCCATAGATGTAGTTCACGGTATGGTCGATGTTCGCGGGAAGACCATGGTGGGCAAAGACCGCCCAGCGACCTGCGGGCACGGTCATGACGGACAGATCTTGGGGGACGGGATCCATCGACGATGGCGCCCCGGCCAGGTACTCCAGTCCTTCCCCGCCCTCGGTCGGATCACTGATCACACCGTAGAACGGGCCCGGGCGGATATCGGAGATGCTGCTGACTCGAGAGAGGAGCCGTCCCCACAAACTCGGTAGATCCTCGCCCAAGGAGTTCTTGTGGCGTACAGCGCCGTCGAACCGCGTGGCGACGCCTACGCAGCGGAGCGCATCTCGGAACTCAAGCACCGGTTCGGTGGACAGGCGCCCAGCCACGAGGTGCTCCAGGTAGGCCTCTTCGATGCGGGCCTTCTTGAGGACTGAGCGCACCCGGTGCCCCCGACGCCACTCACTCGGCGTGACGCCGACTGTCTTCTTGAACACCCGCGCGAAGCTCTCTTGGCTCTCGTACCCAGCGGCGAGGGCCACGTCGAGCACCCGCTGATCCGTGTTTTCCAACAGCTCCATTGCATGCCCCAGTCGCCGCGCGCGAACGTAGCGCTTGAGAGTCTCCCCGGTGAGCGCCTTGAAGGTGCGCTGGAAGTTGGAGTGCCCCATACCGGCTGCGCGGGACACGGCACGCAGGTCGACGTCCTCGTGCAAGTTCCGCTCGATGAAGTCGATGCCCTGTTGGACCTGGTCGAGAATCTGCATCGTCAGTCTGAGCCGGCGGCGTCGAAGAATCCCGTCATCGAGGTGAGTTCTCCGTTCGCGTTGAAGGTGGCGAATGACACGCCCGTGCCGACCACCGTGCCGTCACCTGCCACCATGTTCCAGCGCGCCATGGCCCGATCGTGAAGCTCGGTGAACGCGGTGGTCACGAAGGCCCCACCTGGCATCTGTGCTTGAAAGCCCGTCATGTAGTCCATCAGCGCCTGCCGACTCTTGGCTTGCACGTTTGGATCGGTGTACACGCAGTCTGGAGCGAGCACGCCCTTGCAGGCCTGCAGGCGTTGCTCGGGGGTTGGCAAGGTCCAGATCTCGCCGTAAGCGGCCCACTGGGTTTGTTGGGGAGATAGGCTGGTCATCGAAGTTCTCCTGGCGATTGCGCCTTGGTTCGAGGTTCATCGTAGAGAGACCGAAGCTGGGAGATCTGACCGTTTGTGCCTAAACCCGAAGCAGCGGCCAGAGAGTCTCGAGACTCCCTCCGCACTGCTCGCGGCCAAGATGCTCGGCGAGGGCGAAGAGAGCTCCAGCGGGGGCGACCACGACGGAGGGGGCGGTCCGCTCGACGACACCGGAGGCCCGGGCGGTGACGGCTCGGGCGGGATGGCGACCAGCGAGGGCCCCGGCGGCAGCTCCGACGACACGGGGGGCTCGCCCGGGGCGGACGACGGCGGGACCGGGTGCGGGTGCACCCCCGACCGACCGGTGCCCGCCGGATGGTGGGCGTGGGCGGTGGGCGTCGCGACCATCCGGCGCCGACGCTCCGCGGCGACGCGCGCCCGCTGACGGCGGATACGGGGTACGGCCGCGGGGGTGATCCGCGGCCGAGTACAGCTCGCCGCGATGACTGGTACGCTTGCGGCGGTGGTCATGGCGTGGACCCAGACTCGGCAGGGCGCAGTGGAAGCGCGTGCGCGAGGGTCGAAGCCCGTGTGACCTGAAGTTCCGCGCATGCAGTGTCCGATCTGCCAAGAGTCTGTGGACCTCGAAGCCGAGCCGGGCGACTCGACCTCGTGCCAGGCCTGCGGGGCCCTCGTGGTGCTCGCGTCGCATGACGTCATCGCCGACGAGCCCCCGACGCCCACGCCGTGGACGTGCAAGATGGCAGAGCCCGGGCGGTTCTGCGCGACGAGACCGTGGCGTTCGGCTGCGCTCGTCTTCTTCCTCGGGACCCTCCTCGCAATCCTCGGGTTCGTCACGATGCTGCTCGCGGGCATGGCGTCAATCATCGCCGTCGGCCTGCTCGGCGCGGGGGTCATCCTCACCAGCTACGCCCTCGCCGCAGCGGTCCTCAACCGGTCGCGCCTCGAAGCCGACGCCCACAGGCTCTCGTACACCTGTGCGCCACTGCCCTTCCCGATGCCCTCTCGCATCGAGCTTCAGTGCTCGCAGATCCGTGCCCTCGCCTTCGTGCCGACCAGGACGCTCGTGACCGACCACGGGCGAAGCGTTCAAACGCTGCGAACCCAGTCGACCGGCCAGCGACTCGACGCCGTGCTCGCCGACGGAACGCATCGAACGCTGGTCCCCAACGTCGCGACGCAGGGCCAGCAACGATGGCTGCTCTACCACCTGCGAAGGATCGGTATCCCGGGGCAATCGGTCGACCGTCCCCAGCACGCCCCGCACTGATCGACGAGCCGGGCCGGTTGGACGAGGTCGAGCTCGGGGAAGACCCGCCACTTCACCGACGTTTCATATGCTTCCAGCATCCCCCCACGCGCCGGGGGGCCGCTTGAGGATTCGCTCGAGGAGGTCGCTGCCACCGACGCCGTGGTGGAACTCGTCGTCGAGGTGGACGTGCTTCCGAGCGCTCCCGATCGCCCCGACGCGCCGCAGCCCGCAACTGCGACCGCGAGCAGCACGAAAGGAACGCAACGCATCTCGCCCAACCTACGCGCTCCGCGTCCGGGTCGCGGGCCGGTTCACCACTGCTGGCAGCTTGGCTCGTCGTCCCCAAAGCCCCTCCTGTCCCTCGGCGCTTCGATCGGTTGCGAGACGGCGCGTCGTGCTGGGATGATGGGACGTGCTCGAGATCATCGCCATCGCCATGCTCACCGGTCGCCTCAAGTCCACGGCGACCTCGAAGGGTCGCTCTGCGTGGTGGGCCGCGTTGTTGCCTCTGTGCTGGATCTTTGGGCAGCTCGCAGGTGGGGTCGTGGCGACACTTGCAGGCCTCGATGGGTTCGCGCTCTACGGGGTCGCCCTCGTCGGCGCCGTCATCGGTGCGGGACTCGCCGCCCTCGTCGTCAACTCGCTCTCGCCCGACCCTCTGTGGGACAACGATGGCTTCGCATCGCCCACAGGTGCAATCCAGGCCGGCAACAACGACCCGAACAACCCTTACAACGCACCACAGTCGTAGCCACGGTCTACGAGCAACTCCGCCCGCGAGCGCGACAGGGCGCGTTCGAATCGTGCGCCGCGCTCGGTTGATCCATCCCTCTTCTTGGCGTTTCGTGGAACGTTCTGGTCGCCGCGGCAACTGTTTCCCGGCATGGCTCAGCATCTCGAACTCGTCCGGCTCCTGGTCTTCCTCCCTCTGGCTGTGGGGTCTACCGCCTGCATATATTCTCCGGCCGACGGCTCGGATTTGTCGACATCCGCGAGGGTCGACGGCTCACCGCCGCCGTTCAACCTCTTCGGGGGCTACACGAATCCTGGCGTCGTGATCGAGGTCGAAGCATGGAACTGGACGCGGTCGTCGTGGGATCGAATCTCCGAGGAGGTGGTGGGCAGCGGCTTCGTCGACCCCGAAAACTCGGTCTACGGTTGGAGGGCCGAGGACCTGAAGGTTCGCAATCTCGAGCACGTCACCGTCGACGCCACGACGGGGAAGCAGCACATCCGGCTCCGCGGGCGCAGCACCGATCGAAACGGCACTCTGGCGACCTTCGACGCCAGTGGGCTCACCTGTCTCTACGAGCGCATCGCAGCTGGGGTGCCGGGCTTGGCGGCGGGCCAAGAGTGCACGACGGGCAACCAGCTCGATCTCTACTACGAGGACTACGCTGGTGGAAGCCTACCCCTGCTGACGCTCGACGACATTCAGGGGTGCTCGAGCGGAGCGGCATTGAAGGCCTTTCCGGAGGAAGCTGGTCACCGCTACGCCCAGCGGGTGACACCGCCGAGCTATCCATTCACCGTCGACGAGATCCGATACAATCTCCTGCACGACGTTCAACCCGGAGGCCAGAATGAAGGATGTCGGGCCGACCAGCCGCACGCGGTCGAGATGTTCGTGGTCCCACACGGGGCAGGTCCCACCGCGGACCCGATCGAGGTGTTCCGATACCCGGTGACCGCCGCCACGCCGGGCTCGAGCTTGACGGTCGTCACGCACACCCTGCCCGCCACGCTCACTCTCGAAGAGGGCGAGGACCTCTTCGTCGCCTTCGAGATGGCCTACGAGGACGAGGACAGCCGAGTGTGCCTGTCCTCATGCTTCGATCCCGCGACGCACGTCGCCACGAATCACTATTGGAGCAACTCGACCACCTCACCGTATCCGTGGGTCACGCTGGCGAGCTTCGGCCCAGGGGTGAACATGAACCCGCAAGTCTGGGTGCGCGGCTTCGCGGGGTAGACGAGCCCAGACGCACGAACAAGCCCAGGTCACGGCGGAAGCGCGCGGGCGATCCGACTGTGGTGCACGGGCCCGCGACGATGAGCCGGTCGAGCGTTTCAGCGTGCGAGCACGCATGCGCCGCCCACCGTGCTTCTGCCGCACGTTCCGCGGTTCGTCCGCAACCCCACTCCCCCTCGACCGTCCGATGGTCATGAGAGCGACCCCCACGCGCAGCGCTGGCTCTGCGCTGGCCCTGAGTGCCGTGCTGCTCATCGCGTGCAAGGCCACGCCTGCGCCCGCCCTGGCGGCACCCGAGGAACGTCCGGTCGCCGAGGCAGCCGACCCGCGTCCGCCGGAGGTTTCCGAGGCGCCATCTCCGGACGCCGCGCCAGCGCCCCGCGTCGAGTTGGAGGACTTCGGCGAGCGGGAGCGAGCCGCCCTCTCCGAGACGTGGATGAAGGGCGAGGGATACGGGCGCATCATCTGGGCGCGCTCCGCTCGGCTCATCCCCGGCGTGACCGACTTCGGCGACCCCGACGTGGCGCGCCTCGTCCACGGGCATCGCTCCGCCCGGGCACAGTCGCAAGCGGCCGTACACCTCGGAGTCTCACCCACCCCGGAACAAGACTCTCCGAGGCCCTCGGCTTCGACGACCGTCGTTGAGGCCGCGGTCGGTCGAGTCGCAGTCGGCCGGAACGCTCTCCAAGGTTCACCGTCGCGCAGGCGGTGTAAGGCCCCGGCGCGAGCCCTTCGAAAGGTGGTCTCAGGATTCTCGGCCGAGATCGTGTTGCGAGAGCGTCGCCAGTAGCCTCCCGTTTCGTACAGCTCGGTGAACGTCGCCGAATGTCCCTGATCCGGCCGCAGCCGACGCTGCGATTTCAGCCATTCGCCGCAGGGTGTACGCGGAGCTTCACGGCCTGGCGGATCGCGGGCCGGTTCACCACTGCTGGCAGCTGGGCTCATCGTGACCGCATCCCACTCGGATGTGGACGTGAGCGCGGTGTCCGTCTTCGTGGCGGATCAGACCCGGGCCGCCGGGCGTCGGCCACTGAAACCACCGCTGCGCGACCGTGGGGTGGACGCCCGCACGTAAGGCCGCGGCGTGCAGCCGCGCCTGTCGATGAAAGTCGAGGAACAGTACGTTGACCGCGCCGGTCTCGAGGAAGCTGTGCACCATCGTCCAGGTGGCGTCCCAATCCACCGAGGACGCGTCGACGGGCACGGTCTCGCGATCCAGACCGTCGACCAGCAGCAGGCGGATGTCGATGTCGCGACCGCTTTGATGGGAAACGTGGGGGGAGATCGGGCCACCGTGGGGCAGACTGATGTCGCCGATCATCACCTCGGTGCGGACACCCTTCTCGGATCGCAGGGCCAGCATCGCGGTCTGAATCGTGCGAATGGTGTGCGTCGATCCGAACGAGCGACCCGGGTGTCGCCGGGTGTACAGATGCGGCCGCGGTGGCAGCGGGATCGCGTTGTGGATCCTGCCGCGCTGCGGAGTCCCCACGCTCTGGCTGCCGTCCGCGATGAGGTCTGCGGCAGCATCCGCGCGGAGCCCCGAGGAGCCGGGCAACGCCAGCAGGAAGTCGTCGGCCGACTCCGCATGCGCCATCCCCAGGATCTCGAGTTCGCGATCGATGGGGTTCCCCACCAGCGGGGCGCCCTCGGGCGATGCGTTCGGGGGCGCGGTTTCGGCCGAGGACGCGGATTCGGGTGAAAACGCGGCCTGGTGCCCAACCGGGGCATGAAGTGGCCCGTCCTCGGCTTCCGCCGTGCCGCAGGCTGCCAGCAGGCATGCCGCGAACCACGGGCGGAGTCCAAGTCTCACCGAGCGAACCTAACAGCCCCCGTTCGTCCTACAAAAAACCGCGCGCGGGTCTGCCGAACGCCGGCTCGCGGACTACCGCTGAACCCAAAGCGTCTTGGCATTCACGAACTCAAGGATGCCCAGCCTGCCCAGTTCGCGTCCGAAGCCTGAGTGCTTGATCCCCCCAAACGGCAGCCGCGGGTCCGAGCGCACGAAGGCGTTGACGAAACATGAGCCGGCCTGAAGCTGGCGCCGCGCGATGTCCTCGCCGCGGCGAGCATCGCTGGTGAAGACGGCGGCGCCCAAACCAAAGTCGCTGTCGTTGGCCAGCTCGATCGCGTGGGCCTGGTCGCGAGCGACGCACATCGTGAACACAGGTCCGAACAGCTCCTCGCGAAACGCGGGGGAGTCCGCCGTCACACCCGTGAGCAGCGTGAGCGGATACCAAAAGCCCGGCTCATCGGGGACCTGCCCGCCCAACTCCAGACGCGCCCCGCCCTCGATGCAGCGCTGCACTTGGGCATGCAGCTGGTCTCGGAGGTCGCGGCGCGCCATGGGGCCCAACAGCGTCTCGGGATCCGTCGGGTCCGCGTAGTCGATCGAGCACAGCCGCGTCCGCAACTTCTCCACGAACGCTTCGGCGACCGACGCCTCGACGATGATGCGCTTGGCCCCAATACAGCTCTGCCCCCCGTTGTTCAACCGGCTGCGGACGGATGCGTAGACCGCTTGGTCCAGGTCGGCGTCGGCGAGGACCACGTAGGGGTCGCTCCCCCCGAGCTCGAGCACCACCTTCTTCAGCTCGCTACCCGCGATGGCGGCAACCGCTCGCCCCGCCCGCTCACTTCCGGTCAGCGTGATCGCAGCGATCCGGGGGTCGCGAATGATGCCCTCCACACGCTCGTTCGAGACCCCCACCGTCGGGACCAGGCCCTTCGGGAGGCCGGCGTCGACCAAGAGCCGCTCGACAGCCAATCCACACCCCATGACGTTGGGCGCGGGCTTGAGCACGACGCCGTTGCCGGCCATGAGCGCCGGGGCCAGGAACCGGAACGCCTGCCACAGCGGGAAGTTCCACGGAAGGATCGCCAGGACGACGCCCAACGGTCGATAGACCACCATCGCCGTCGCGTCGCCCGTAACGTCCACCGGCTCATCGGCGAGAAATCCCGGCGCTCGCTCCGCGAAGAAGCGACACGCCAACGCACACTTCTTGACCTCGGCCAGCGCTTGGGTGACCGGCTTTCCCATCTCCTCCACCATCAGCGCGGCCAGCGACTCCCGCTGCCGCTCGAGCTGGTCTGCGACCGCCAGAAGCCTCGCGCTGCGTTCCTCGAGCGACACCTCCGCCCACGCGATCGAAGCCTCGCAAACGCGTGCCAGCCGAGCCTCCACCACGGAGTCGTCGGGTTCGGCATGCGTTCGCAGAGTCTCGCCAGTCGCGGGGTTGATGGACTGCATGGGCGGCCGAATCCTGGCGCCCACTCGCCGATCTTGCAACACCGCCGGCTCAGGTTCCTGGACCGCTCGTCGGCAGGTTGGAGCGCATGTCGGAGGCTCGCAGACACTGCACGCATGGGCGCGCACCCGGCTCCGGTAGGGCTGAGCATGCGGACGAGCGGGGTGTCGACCCCGCAGGGGTCCTACGTCTCGCGGGTGTTGGCTTCGATGCGACGCAAAAGCTCGAGCATCTCCGAGGACTGACCGCCTTCGATCTGACGGTACGGCCGACCGGGTTCGTCAAGCGCCTCTTGTTTGGTCCCTTCGCGTCGGTTCACCCGATGAACCTCGTCCAGAATCCTCTGCTGAAGCTGCGCCGGGTGTTCAAACGCTCGCATGTTCGCGCCCGACATCGCCTCGCCGGTCATGTCGCGAACCACCACCGTGCGCAGGCCCATCAGCTTCTCCATCCAGTCGCACGAGATCGCCACGTCGCTCACGCGCTCCAGGGGAATGGAGCGCGCCCGAAAGCCGATGATGCCCGTCGTGACGACGACCCTTGAGTTCGTCAGCCAGTAGCGATGTTTGTCCACGTAGGCCTTCACGATGAAGTAGGCCAGCGGGAGTCCGATCAAGCCGAACACCGTGAACAGCATGACGAACGCAGAGGTCAGCATCAGGTAGCGCAGCAGGGGCGCCACCTGGGGACGCCCCTGCAACAGGACCTCCTCGCCCTCCATCAAGGAGAGGCCGAACTCTTCGTCGAGGATCGCAGGCGCGGTGGTCGTGGCCTTCGCAGGGAGATTCGTCATCGATCGAGGGAGCCTAACCACCCGCTGGGTCAAGGTGTTCCACGCCGAGGCCACGCTCCCAGCGCGCATGCAGGCAATCCGAGTCCCCCGCCGTCAGATTTCGGCACGGGTCCGGGCGATGCGCATAGACGACACACCGCACGTGCTCGCCCAGGGTTCCCTGAAGCGCCGAGCAGCGATCTCCGGAGATCCGCAGGTGGGGCCGGCCGTCCTGATCCCGGGTGACGAACCTTCGCCGCAGCCCAGGGTCCCGGACCAACTTGGACCGGGGGTCGTCGATCTCGACGTAGGCCTGAAATCCCCGGTCCACATTGGACTGCGGGTTGAAGCAGCAGGCTCCGCAGGCGCCGCAGTCGAACTCCATGGCACCGAAGATACTCCCACCGGCCGGCGCGAACGCAGCCACCCCCTGCGCCCGCGCGGGCGTGCAGCCGGTTTCGCGGGAAAACGCACCGAGCGGCGCCGCACATCGGTCGCGCGCCCTCGCAAAAAAAATGGCGCGCGGGTCCGCGTCCGCCTACCTTTGGCCTCATCGACATCGCACTCCAACAAGGGTCCAGAGCCCTCGCGGAAGAGATCGCCGCGCTGATCGAGTCGCTCAACTTTGATGCGCTCGTTCCCGAAGTCGTGCACGCGCAGGTCGAGTCCCTGAGCCGACGACTCAAGTCGATGACGCGCCGCGCCGCGGCCGATGAGGACCTCACCAAGCTCCTCGAAACCCTCAAGGCAACGCTGGCCGCGTACACGCCCGACGCCAACACCTGGGAGGCGCTGCGATCCGACCTCACCGAGGCATACGAGGGCCTCACCTCGATCCTCACGGCCGACGATCCGGACAAGCCGGCCCGTCCGATCAATTACACGCGCTCGTTCTTCCACGCCGCCATGGGCGTGATCTCGCTGGTGCTTTCCATCGCCCTGCTCCCGCTGCACCAGCTGGTCTGGCTCGCGGGTGGCTTCGCCCTGTGGGGCTGGTCGGCCGAGATCGCACGACGCGTCTCGCCGCGGGCCAACGCGATCCTCATGCGGGGCTTCAAGCACGTCGCGCACCCCTCCGAGTGGAACCGGGTCAACTCTGCCACCTGGTACACCACCGCGCTCTTCGGCCTCACCCTCACCGGGTCGTTGTCGCTGATGGTGGTGCCCGTCGCCGTGCTCGCGTTTGGCGATCCCGCCGCCGGCATCCTCGGACGCAAGCTTGGCCGCACCCCGCTCGTGCACGGTCGCTCCCTCGAGGGAACCAGCGCCTTCGTGCTGGTCGGCACCCTCGCCGGTGCCGTCGCGCTCTCCCTGGCTCGCCCCGAGCTCGGCCTGCTCCCGGTCGTCGCCGTCGCGTTCGCAGCCGGCCTGTGTGGCGCCCTCGCCGAGCTGTTCAGCCGCAGCATCGACGACAACCTGTCCGTCCCCGTTGCCGCCCTGGGCGGCACCTTCGTGACGCTCCAGCTGCTGGGCATCGCGCTGTAAGCCTTCAGAGCGAGTCCAGGCGGAAATAGGCTTCCAGGGAAACCGCTGGTACGGTCGGGGGTCACGATGAGCCTGAACGTCAACATCGTCCACCAGCGAGTCGAGAGCATCGTCGAGGCGCACTCGGAGCAGCTCGGCCATGGCGACGAAAACCGTCTGAGAACGTTGGCTTTTACCGCCCTGGTTGTCAGCACGGCTTTGGATATCCCGCTGGAGGACGCGTTTGATTACCTCACGGACGGCGGGCAGGACGGCGGAATCGACGCGATCTCGGTTGGTTCGGCACAGGGAGGCGAATTCGTCGTCACCCTCGTGCAAACGAAATACCAGAGGCGCTTGGACGGAGTCGGTCAGTTCCCGGCCAACGAGATCAAGAAGCTACTCAGCACGCTCCGCGGGTTGTTCGATCCAGACGCTCAGCTACAGCTTCATGCGGCGCTCCAGCCAAGAATCGAGGAGATCCGGGCGCTGATCCGAGACGGCCAGATTCCGGTCGTGCACGTCATCCTCGCGAACAACGGTCGTCGGTGGGGTGCGGATGGAGACCATCTGATCGAGACTTCCGGCCTTACCAAGGACCAGGTTCACTGGGACCACGTCAACCCCGACTCGCTCGTCCGAATGATGCGGACGCCCAAGAAGGTCAGTGACGAGATGCAACTCGCCGGCCAGGGCATCATCGAGTCCTTCGACTTCTGCCGGGTCCTCGTCGGAAAAATCCCGGTCGCCGACCTGGCACGGCTGTTCGAGAAACATGGGGACGCGCTCCTCGACCGCAACGTCCGCAGGTACCTCGGATTCCGCAGCAACCGGGTCAACCGAGACATTGCAGCCACGCTTCGGGATCCTGAGGAGCGCAAGCGCTTCTATTTTTACAACAACGGTATCACCGTCACGTGCTCGAAGTTCCGCCACAACGCGCTCCAGGCCGGCAACTTCCAGGTGAAGCTCGACGATCTCCAGGTCGTCAACGGCGGACAGACCTGTCACACGATCCGACGGATTGTTCGAGAGCTGCCAGACGAAGATTTCAGTACGACCCACGTGATGCTTAGGATCTATGAGCTCGACGACGATCAGCGAGAGTTGGTTCGGCAGATCACGTACGCGACCAACAGCCAGAACCCGGTTGACCTTCGAGACCTTCGCGCTAACGACGAAATACAGCGCAGCCTTGAGGTCGGGCTGAAGCAGCTTGGCTACAACTACGTCCGGCAGCGCGGAGACAGCAACGGGACGAAGTCGATCACGCCTACACAAGCAGCTGAAGCAGTGCTCGCTGTCTGGCGGAAGAAGCCGCACCTCGCTCGAAGTGGACCCGAAGCGCTCTTCGGGACGTACTACAACGATGTCTTCTCCGAGTCCCTGACACCACAGAAAGTGATCGTGGCCGTCGAGCTCCTTCGGAAAGTCCGTTCACACGGACGGTCACACGCAGAGAACCTCCCCAAGTTCGCCCCGTATGCCTCCCACTTCTTGGCAATGCTCATCGGCGAGCAGATTGAGCTAGAGGACTGGCCGACATCGGAGGAGGCCTTCGAGCTAGAGTTTCGAAAGGCGATGGTCCGATGTCGTCTGATGCTCGCAATGACGGGCATCGACGAGCGAACGGCCTCCCTTCAGCGCCTCTCCGGAGCGTTTCGACGAGGCGACCTGATATCGGGAAACAACGAACTCTCGGAGGCCAGAGCCCGGAAGATCGCAGCCGCCTACTGGGCGACGGTCGCCGAAGTTACGGGTGTCGCAGAGCGCTCCAAGGATGCCATGAAGAATCACAGCCGAGCTCTCGAAAGGATGAAGGGCCGGTTGGATTCTGTGGAACCTCCCTACCCTGACTTCCTAGAGGTTTACCGAGAGCTCATGGAGCTGGTTCGAGAGTCGATGGGCACTACGGAAATTGTGGAGGAGAACCTGCGGAGCTCCGAGAGGAAGATCCAGTCCGTCGGGCCCAACGACGCTCTGTTCGCTGAACTCGTCCTTGAACTCAACGCCCTTCGGGACGGGTAGAAAAGCGAAGCACGCCGGCCCGTACCAGGACCCGAAAAACGAAAAACGCCGGCCCCTCACGGAACCGGCGTCTCATCCCCCACCGAACCCCACTCCCAAAGGAGCGACTCCTGCCGAGTCGCGAGCAAGCCCGACAGGGCGCCCTTGGAGGGGTGAAGCGAACGGACTAAATCAGGAACGGCGCGATGACCACGGCGACGATGGTCATCACCTTGATCAGGATGTTGAGCGCAGGACCTGCGGTGTCTTTGAAGGGGTCGCCGACGGTGTCGCCGATGACGGACGCCTTGTGGCGATCCGAGCCCTTGCCGGTGTTGACCGCGGGGTCGTAGTCACGCTTTTGGTCCTCGACCTGCTTCTTCGCGTTGTCCCAAGCGCCACCGGCGTTGGACATGAAGATGGCCAGCATGACGCCGGAGACCAGCGTGCCTGCGAGCAGTCCGCCCAGGGCGGACGTGGACCACAGGCCAACGATGACCGGCGCGGTCAGGGCCAGCATGCCCGGTGCGACCATGCGCTTGAGCGATGCCTTGGTGGAGATGGCGACGCAGCGCTCGACCTCGGTGTCCTTGGCGGCTGCCATGACCTCGGTCATCTCTTCTTCGGTCAGCTCGCGGTCTTCGTCCTCAGCTGCTTTCACCTTCGCAAGCGCGGGGCGCAGGCTGGGGATCTCGCGGAACTGGCGACGAACCTCTTGGATCATTTCCATCGCCGCATCGCCGACAGCCTGCATGGCCATCGCGGAGAAGAGGAACGGCAGCATGGCACCGAGCAGAAGTCCGATGAGGACCTCGGGGTCGGTGAGCTCCATGGTGGCGCCCGTGGTGGTCTGATAGGCGGCGAACAGCGACAGCGACGCGAGGGCGGCGGAGCCGATGGCGAAGCCTTTGCCGATGGCTGCGGTGGTGTTGCCGACCGCGTCCAGGTTGTCGGTGCGCTCGCGAACCTCGGGAGGAAGGCCCGCCATCTCGGCGATGCCACCTGCGTTGTCGGAGATCGGACCGTAGGCATCGACCGCGAGCTGAATGCCCGTGGTGGACAGCATGCCCAGCGCCGCGAGTGCCACACCGAACACGCCGGCGAAGTGGTTCGCGCCGAAGATGGCTGCCGCGATGATGAGCACCGGGATGGCCGTCGAGCGGAAGCCGACGCTGATGCCCGCGATGAGGTTGGTCGCCGGACCGGTCATGGACTGGTCGACGATGCTGTTCACCGGGGGCTTGCCCTTGGAGCAGTAGTAGCCGGTGACGATACCGATCGCGACGCCTGCTGCCAGACCGCCGGCCATGGGCATGAACAAGTCGACCGTGCCGAGGGTCATGCCGCCCAGCGTCATGCCGCCCGCGCTCGCTGCGGAGTCGACGAAGTAGTCGATGATGAACCAGGACAGCAGCAGCATGACGCCGGCTGCACCGAAGGAGCCGCCGTCGAGCGAGTGCTGCGGGTTGCCGCCCTCTTTGACCTTCACGAAGTAGGTGAAGATAACCGAGACGATGACGCCGACCGCGGCGATGGTCACCGGGAGCATCACCATCTGGAGGCTGCCGCCGCTGGCGACCGCGCCAAGGATCATCGCGCCGACGATCGAGGCCACGTAGGACTCGAAGAGGTCGGCGCCCATGCCAGCCACGTCGCCGACGTTGTCACCGACGTTGTCGGCGATGGTGGCGGGGTTGAGCGGGTGATCCTCGGGGATACCGGCTTCGACCTTACCGACCAGGTCGGCGCCGACGTCAGCGGCTTTGGTGTAGATGCCACCACCCACACGGGCGAACAGGGCGATGGACGACGCGCCCATCGAGAAGCCAGCGAGAAGGTTGACCGTCTTGATGAGGCCCTCCTGGCTGTTCATGGCGTCGAACTGGCTGTTGAACAGGATGAACAAGCCACCCATGCCCAGCAGCGCCAGTCCGACGACGCTCATGCCCATGACCGCGCCACCGCGGAAGGCGACCGTCAGTGCGGGCGCCAAACCGATGCGGGCCGCGGCTGCGGTGCGCACGTTGGCGTCGGTGGCAACCTTCATGCCGAGGTAGCCGGAGAATCCGGATGCCACAGCGCCAGTCACGAACGCGAGTCCGATCAATGCGGAGCCACCCTCGATGCTCAAGTTCATGGCGACGAGCAAGCCCGCGACCACGACCACGAACACCGCGAGCACTTTGTACTCGGCAGCCAGGAACGCCATGGCGCCCTTGGAAATCTGCTCGGCAATGGTCTTCATGACCGCGTTGCCGGCGTCTTGTTTAGCGATCCAGCCAGTCGTCACGAAGCTGTACGCCAGTGCGATGAGCCCGGCGACCGGGAGCAAATAGATGAGCTGTTCCATTTTCGACGGTGTCTTTCGAGGGGGGGTGGCTCGAAAAGCGGGCCCTGATTACCAGAATTCCGCGGCATGCGGGGAGCTGGTGGATTCGCGACCCGCGGAGCTCAGCCTCAGTGCGGGGACTGTGACTTCGGGGCTGGCTTGGGTTCCTTCGAGCCTGTTTGGTCGATTTCGTTCATCGCAGCGGCGACCCCGAGGGTCATCACCGCTGTCGCGGCTTCATGTGAGCGATCGACGAGATCGGCGAGATCTGCCGCCTCGTCCGCCGAGAAGTCCTTGAGGACCCAGGCCGACACATCCATGTTGCCGCGGGGGGGTCGGCCGATTCCCATGCGGACCCGAATAAAGTCCTTGGAGCCGAGGACCGAGACAATGTCGCGGAGGCCGTTGTGGCCCCCGTGACCGCCACCCTTCTTGATGGCGACACGCCCGACATCGAAGTCGAGCTCGTCGTGCAACACGACGACGCGGGAGGGCGGCACTCGATAGAACGAGCACGCCGCTCCCACGGATTTTCCACTCACGTTCATAAAGGTTTGCGGCTTGAGCACCACGCACCGTCCGAACCCAGTGTTGACGCTGGAAAACTCCCCGTAGAACTTCGACTGCCAACCGTCGGCACCGGGCGTGCCGTGCCGATCGAGCCAGCGGTCGACCGCCATGAACCCCACGTTGTGGCGGTTGTAGGCGTACTTCGGACCCGGGTTTCCGAGTCCGACGAGCAGCCATGGAGCAGCGTCGGCCACGCTCCAGGCCTACTACTTCTTTGCCGGCTTGGCGGCTGCGGGTGCTGCTGCGTCGGGGTTCGACTTGGGCATGTCGACAAAACACAGACGCGCCTCGGGGGGCTCGACCAGGCGACCGACCTCGAGCTTGACGTCCTTCATCCGAAGAGAAACGCCGGCATCGATGCCCGACATCTCGACGAGAAGCTCGACCGGAACTTCAGCCGGCTTGCACGCGATGCGAACCGTGCGTCGGTACGTCTTGAGCTTGCCGCCTTTGACCACGCCAACGGGCCGACCGACGAAGCGAACCGGAATCTTCCGGATCACCTCGGATTCGGCGTCAACGCGCATGAAGTCGATGTGCTGGACCTCGCGACGAATGGGGTGCACCTGCACGTCGGAGACCATGACGGTCTGCTTCGTCGCAGCGTTCCCCTCGGACTCGATGTTGAGCGTGTACATCGTGTTCCAGCTGCGCGACGGGTCGGTCGCCTTCATCAGCGCGTGGGGGTTGAGCGTGAGGGAGAGGTTCTCACCGGCGGCGCCGTACAAGACACCGGGGACCAGGCCCTCGCGACGGATCGAACGAGCGACGCCTTTGCCGGTTTTTTTGCGGACAGAAACGTTGATGTTGCCAAATTCGGCCATGATAGTTCTTCCTTCTGATTCGGTTTTCGGGGCTCGGATAGGTGCGGTTGCACGCCGCCGAGGGAACCCGGAGGCGGGAGGATGGAGGACCCCGCCGGGGGGTGTCAAATGAAGGCGCAGGTGCGACCTCACCTGCGCGAGATCGCGCAGCTCCCCAGCGACCGTGCACAGGGCAAGTGCAGCGGTTCCGAGGGCTTAGCTCGCACCCGAGTCAGGGCGTGGCCGCGCGCTCAGCAGCTTTCGCGACCCTGGCATCGGCATCCGCCATCAACGGCCGGACGCGCTCCGCCGCAAACTTCGGGTCGATACGAATCAGGGCCCGGACTGCCGCAAGCCGCAGTTCGGCATCGGAGGCCCCGAGCTCGGCCTCGACCAAATCCTTCGCCGCCTCGATCCGAAGCACGCCCAGGGTTCGAACGGCCTCCAGCTTCACCCGCGCATCCGCGTCGGCAGCCGCGACAAGAAGGGGCGCTTCCAGCCGCGCCCCGTCTGGACGACGTGCCGCTGTCCGGGCCGCGGCGAGGCGAACCGTGGCATCCGAATCCGACAGGCCCAGCTCGAGTCCGGCGAGGGCCGATGAAGCCTCGGCGGTGCGAAGCGAGCCGAGCATGGCAACCCGAACGGCGGCGTCACGCTCCTCGCTCAGCACATCGGTCACGGCCGCACCAAACGACCCCCCCGTGCGCGGCAACGCGTCGACCAGCGCCACGCGAACCGCGGATGTCTCGGGTTGCGCCGTCAGACGGTCGAGAAACACGGCCGCGACGACCGGGTTGTGCACGAGGGGACCGGTGAAACGAGCGGTGCCCGCCCGCGTGCTCCGAGGCTCCAGCGCATACAACGTCTGGACCAGCTCGGGGTCGCGGGTCCGAAGCTCGGCGATGGCTTCGTCCACCGAGGCGCGCCAGTCCGCGCCGAGGACAAACGGTGTCGTCTCGCGGAGGTCGCCGGCAGGACTCGTCTGTGCTTGCGCCTGCCGCTGCGCAGTAGGCTCGTCGCTCGAGCGGTTGTCGCACGCGGGCAACACGACAAGAGCAGCGCCGATTACGAGAAGGTGTCGGGACATCATTGGTCGTTCTCCAGCAGAGGAAGCGCAGCGGTCCACCAGTCTTCCGTTGGGGTCCTCAGCACGTTGGTTCCGCAGTGCACCTCACCCAGTCCGAGGTGATAGACGTCCCAGTTGTCGACGTAGTGCGGCACCAAGCCGTCGGGAAGCGAGTCGGTGAACGCTTCGATAAACGGGTCGACAGACTTGTCGCCCTCGTCCTGCCGGAAGAACGGATCCGCGAGGAAGAGATCGATCGGTCCATCCACGGGATTGGACACGATCAAGTTGACCATGCCTGGGACGAGCGCCGCTCCGCATCCACCGAGGTCCTCGAACAAGCTCGGGACGTAGATGATGTCGCTCTCGACCAGGCCCAACTCGGCGACAAACTGCGCGCGAATGGGGTCGAGTTCGTCCGCCTGGAGCTCCTCGTTGTAGGCCCGCAGACCGAGGTCGTTTTGCATGTCGCCGGCGGTGGCGTAGCCATGGTCCTGCCCGTAGCGGCCCAGTGGGGTGCCCGGCGGTAGCGCGTCGATGATCTCCCACGCCGCAGGGACGTCGGAGATCATGAACTTGAACCCCTTGTCCGAGCTCGGGTCCGGAACGAACGAGGAGAACTCGTCGACGTGCCCTACGCACAGCCACAGCGTGTCGACCTCGAAGGGCGCCTGAACCGTTTGAGCCGCGAGAAAGTCACCCAGCTCCGATTGCAGGCCGTTGGACCCCTCGCGACCGTAGTAGATCCTGCCAAACGGGTACTCGACACCGTCCACGGTCACGGGCGGAGATGCCTCGAGGTTGCCGAACGAGTCCCACGTGGTGGCTTGAATCGGATCGCCCCAATGCGGCGCGATGAAGCTGGGCCCGACGAACTCGTCCTCGGGGAAGTCGTCCAAACCGCGATCTCGAACCGAGTCGATCACGATATCGAGGAGCTGGCCGCCACGACCGGTCGCGGTCGCGAACTCGATCTCGTCCTGTACCCAGACATCGAACCCGTAGGTCGCGTCGTCGACCGGGTGGAACTGGTCGCCCAGCACAGCCTGGAAGTCCGCCACCATCGCGGTGTTGTTGCCGAAGTCGGCATCCACATCCATCACCCACACCCCCTCGGAGGGCTGGAGATGGTGGTTCATGACCAGCGGCGAGCCCATCACTCGGATCTCTTGCGCGGAGACCTCGGTCCCGTCGGGATCGAGCAGGCGCACCGCAAGCGAGCCTTGGGTGTTGAACGCCCCGAACTCCACGCTCAGCTGGGTGCCGTCCGGTCCGGGTTCGAGCGTATAAGCGCTGGCCTCGACGCCGTCGGCCACACCGATCGCGAACGTCTCGCCGTCCCACAGGCGGAAGTCGCCGAGTTGGCCCGCGGCCGTCAACGCAAGCGTGTAGCCCGGGGGGACGCCAGGAATATCGAGGACGGAGACGTCGTCATCCTCTGCGAAGACGGGCTGCAACCAATCCCTGCGCGTGTCGCCATCGTCGTCGTCGAGGTTGGGGGTTCCGAACACGTCTTCGAGCACAAACGCGTCGGGGTCGAAGACCTCGCCCTCGGTGTCCCCGCCGGTCTCTTCGCCGGTGCCCGAGGTCGCCGGCGGCGAGGACGTGCTGGGCTCATCCGAAGACGATGCCCCGGTGGACACATCGGACTCGGCCTGCCCGGTCGTGTCACGACCGTCTTGGGTCGCGCCATCTCCCCCGCCGTCATCGCCACACGCGGAGACGACGAGTACCAGAGCCCCGGCCATTGCTGCACTCCTCATGAACCTACCAACACGAGGGGAACGATAGAGCAGTCGAAGACCGGACAGCAACCCGTTCCGGATGCGGGGGGTCTCGAGGTCGTCCGGCCGACTCAGACACCGCGGCGGGGGTCACGCAAACAGCGAGGAGATCGAATCCCCGTGATGGATGCGCTTGACGGCCTCGCCAAGCAACCGACCCATGCTCATCACCTCAAGCTTGTCGCAGATGCTGACGCGGTCGTGCTGCGCGATGGTGTCCGAGACCAACACCTTGCTCAGCGCGCTGTTGTTGATGCGCTCCATCGCTGGCCCCGAGAACACGCCGTGGGTGGCGGCGGCGACGACCTCGGTTGCCCCGTGATCCATCACCGCTTTGGCGGCGTTGCAGAGCGTACCGGCGGTGTCGATCATGTCGTCGACGAGGATCGCCTTCTTGTTTTTCACGTCGCCGATGAGGTGGAGCACCTGGCTGACGTTGGGCTTGTCGCGGCGCTTGTCGATGATGGCGAGGCCGCAGCCCAGCGCTTTGGAGTAGATGCGAGCACGCTCCACGCCGCCCGCATCGGGCGACACCACGACGGTGTCCTCACCTCGGTAACCAAACCGCTCCAGCCTGTCGATGAGCACGGGACTGCCAAACAAGTGGTCGAAGGGGATATTGAAGAAGCCCTGAATCTGGCCGGCGTGCAGGTCGACCGAGACGACCCGGGTCGCGCCCGCGGCGGTGAGCAAGTCGGCGACAAGCTTGCTGCTGATCGGCGTCCGCGGTTTGACCTTTCGATCCTGCCGGGCGTAGCCGAAGTACGGAAGCACCGCGACGATGCTTCCCGCCGACGCCCGCTTGAGCGCGTCGATCATGATGAGCATCTCCATGAGGTTGCGGTTCGGCGGCGTGCAGGTGGACTGCACGATGAAGCAGTTCACGTTCCGAACGTTCTCCCCGATCTCCACGAAAATCTCGCCGTCGGAAAACCGCTCCACTCGGCTCTTGCCCTCGGGCGTGCCGACGTACTCGGCGACGTCGCGGGTCAGCATGGGGTTGGAGTTGCCGCCAAAGATGCTCAGAGTCTTGTTCATCGGGGGCCTCGCGACGCCTGGATGCTCGCAGACGGTCCGCGACAGATCGAGCCTTTCAGTCAGAGGGTGGCTCACGCCCAAGCCACCCACGAAAAACCCCCGCGTACCCAGTGGTGCGCGGGGGTTTGGTTTGTAGGGGCGGCAGGATTCGAACCTGCGAATACCAGGATCAAAACCTGGCGACTTAAGCCACTTGTCGACGCCCCTAGAAGGACCCTCCGTCAGCCCGGCAGGCGAACGCGAGGGCGGCTTTATAGGGCCGAGGCATTGGCCTGTCAACGATTTCCGGGTCCGGAAACGTTCTCAGCGTGATAAGCGCACGGGCGTGAACGACCTGCCAGCCAAGAACGCGTTGCGCAGGCCGTGGTCTGTGGCATGCAGGAGACGTGGACATCTCCATCGAATACTGCGTGATGTGAAACTACAAGCCGCAGGCGACCAGGTTGGTCGCCGAGCTTGAGGACGCGCTGGGGACCAAAGCCCGGGTTGTGGAAGGCGGACGCGGGGTCTTTGACGTGGTCGCGGGTGGCGAGCTCATCTTCTCCAAGCACCAGGTCGGCCGCTTTCCGAACCCTGGCGAGGTGGCCAAGCTGCTGGAGTCTCGACGGTAGCGCACTCACCGCGACCACTCACCAGGCGATCAGCGGGCAGTTCACCAGAGTTGGCAGCGACTGGGGGCCGGCCGCTTGCGCGGACTCGAGGTCGACCACCTCATCGAACGCTTCCTCTGGGTAAACCGCCACCCTCCACAGCGGCGAGTAGCCGGCCTGCGGTGGGACCGCGCCAACGACGTTGTGGGTGTCGCCGTTTTCGTCCTCGCAGAACCCGCCGTCCTCGGTCAGGCAGACGTAGATCGGAACGTAGTCCACGAGCGCCCCGCGAACCCGGGGCTCAGCCTCCGCAAAGTCGAACGAGAGCGCAATGCTGTCGGCGAGCCAGGCCTCGTACAATCGCCCGCCCTCGCTGGCAAACGCGGCCGAGCTTCCTTGGGGCACCAACGGTCGGTTCAGCACCTCGGCCGTCAGCGTTTGGCGATACCCCGCCGCTTCGAGCTCCGACACGCTGGTGATCGTGTTCGCCTCGTATCCATCGGGGACCTCGACTTCCGTGACCTGCCAGAAGTCGCTGTAGGAGACGTCACCGGGAGAGGCGGCGATGATGGGCAGCTGCGCTTCGATCGGGACTCCGCTCGGGTCGACCAACCGAAAGACGGGCATCGTCAGGCCGGAGGCACGACCGAAGTCGTAGTAGGTGACCGCTTGCCCCTCCGGTCCCAATCCTCGGGTCGTGAACTGGACGTCGAAGTCGATCGCCTCGTCCGCCGCAGGAAGTCCGACCGGAGTCTCCGCTCGCCTGGCGCCAAAACGATCAACGGACACCCGCGGTGCCGTCTCCGGGTCGAGGGCGTCGCCATGGGCCGGCGAGTCGGCGGGTTCCTCGCCCCCGGACGCGCCGCAGCCGGCGCCAAAAACACACAGGAGTGCCAGCCAACGCATGCTTCTGACCTTACTCGCAACGGACGCACGACGTTACGCCGAGTGAAGGTGCCCGAGTCGAGCAACCGCGTTGCGCACCATGGGCAACGCCGCGGTGCTCCTGGAACTCGGTACAGATTCGGGTTCGGAAAAGAGACGAGAATTTTCGTCCACGGGAGGCGGCATGAAACTTGATTAGCTGATCGGTCATGGCTGGGGCTTCACCGATGAGTATCGAGGCGTTCTACGAGAAGCATCACCGCCAGGCCTACGCGTTGGCGCGAGCAAGACTCAGGGACCCAGAAGAGGCCCTGGACGCCATGCACGATGCTTTTGTCAAAGTGGTGCGGGCAACCGAGCGTCTCGAATGCCCTCCGATGACGCTCCCATGGCTCTATCGCATCGTCACCAACGTGTGCATCGATCGCCACCGCCGGAAGCGACGCTCTCGCGTGCAGACGCTCGACAGGGTGACCGAGCGCCAATTGGGGACCGAAGCGTTCGAACCCGTCGCTGCATTCGAGGCCAAGGAGCTCGGCGCCGCGATCGGAGCCGGTATCGAGGCGCTCTCCGCCTCCCACCGCGCAGTCCTGCTCATGCGCGAGCTCGACGGCATGAGCTACGAACAGATCGCCAAGGGCGTCAACTGCACCGAGGGCACGGTGATGAGCCGCTTGTTCTACGCCCGCCGCAACCTGCGACGCGAACTGAGTCAGACGCTGCAACTCTCGGCCGGACGGGACGCGGCGGCTTGAGGGGTTGCGCGAGGCGAGCACCATCGAGCCGGTGTACGTAGGTACTCAGCCGTGTCGGCCGGGCTGCAGGCGCTGGCGTTTCATGCTCTGCATCAGAACGCGTCCTGGCCCGGTCATCCGCGTCATGAACAGGCCCTCGCGTCCAAACAGCACCTTTAGGCATCCACCGACGCCCACGATGTCGTAGCCCACACCCGAGCCGAAGGCGGCGAGGTTGCCCGTGGAGACTGTGACCTCTTCGCCCGGCTGAAGGTCGCGCTCGACGAAGTCGCCAGAGCCGTGGATGAACACCAGGCCCTGGCCCGAGAGCTTCTGCAGCAGGAACCCCGCGCCACCAAAGAGGGCGGCACCAAACCGCCGCGCCACGGTCACGTCGATCTTCACGTCACCGATCGCGCCCAAGAAAGAACCCGATGTACACGTGACCGGACCCCACGCGAGGTCCCAAACCGCAACCTTGCCGGTCTGGTTTGCCGAGAGCGTGACGCTGGCGCCCGGCCGCTGCCCCGTGATGTGGGTGAGCGCGAGACCCTCACCGGACAGCATGCGAGAGACCGCCGCGCCGGGGATCTTCAGCTGCCACTGCACGCCGGCATCGTGCGAGAGAATCGCCCCTTTGCTGGCCCACATCGCCTGCCCCGCCTCGAGCGCGACGGTGACCGTCTGCGCGATCTCTCCGCGCAGTTCGTAGGTGCCCGGCACCCGCTCGGACATGTTGACCACGTCTGGACCAGAGAGCCTTGCGGGGAGCGAAGACGGCGGCAGCATCGCACGACGATAGGTCGAACCCTGCCTGTGCGCGACCAGAACGTGGCAGACTCCGCTCGCGTTCATGCTGGGAGAACTCATCGGCTGGGGCCTTCTCGCCGTCGCAGCATCGCTGGTCGGGCTGACCGTCAACGCCTTCAGGCCGATCCGTCGCTCTCGTGTGCTGCTGGTTCCGAGCTTTCTCGCCGGCACGCTTCTCGCCGAGACTTCCACGTTCATCTTACCCCTGCTGCTTGCGGGGGCCGCGCTCTCAGCCTCGCTCGGTCAGCCTCAGTCTGCACCAGGCTGGTTGACGCTCCTCCTGGCCGGCATCGCGAGCGTACTGCTGGTCGGCCAGCTCACCTCGGCGCTCCGCACCACGGCAACCCTGCGCGCCGATGTTCCAGAGTTCTCCAAGGACCGTCGCCTGCCCTGGGCACGCATCTTGTGGCCGTTCCCGTATCGCCTCTCCAAAGCCAGGGTCACGCGCGGTATCGAGTTTGCTCGCGTGGCGGGCCAGCGGCTCCGGCTCGACGTCTACCACCCGCCCAGTACTTTTGAAGGCCCACGTCCCGCTGTGGTCCATGTACACGGAGGCGGCTGGGTCGTTGGCAGCCGAACCGAGCAAGGCATTCCGCTCATGGCACTGCTCTCGGATCGCGGCCACGTGTGTTTCAACGTCAGCTACCGCCTGTCCCCCGGGGCCACATGGCCGGATCACCTGATCGATGTAAAACGAGCCATCGCCTGGGTCCGGGAACACGCCGAAGAGTACGGGGTCGATCCATCGTTCATCACCATCATCGGCGGCTCGGCGGGCGGACACATCACGGCGATGGTTGGACTCACCCAGGGCGACATCAGCCTTCAGCCCGGCTTCGAAGACGCGGACTGCTCGGTTCAAGCCACGGTACCGCTGTACGCGGTCTTCGACCTGACCGACGCCCAGAAGCGCCACGCCCCCGGCTTTCACTCGATGCTGGTCGAGCCCTTGTTGATCAAGGCGTTCTTCGCGGACGAACCGGAACGCTTCGAGGACGCATCCCCCATCCATCGGGTGTGCAGCAACGCACCGCCGTTCTTCGTCGTGCACGGAAGCCGCGACTCGATGGTTCCGATCGAGGACGCGCAAGACTTCGTCGCAGCCCTTCGTGCCGTCAGCCACAACCAGGTCCGCTTCACCATCGTCCCTGGCGCCCACCACAGCTTCGACCTCCTGGTGTCTCTGCGCTCGCTTCCGGTGATCGAGGCCATCGGCGACTGGATCGATGCGCAATTCGAGCTGCAGCGCGCGAAACCGTGATCGCCGGCGGCCTTGCTCGATCGGCGTCGGCACTTCGCGGCTCCGCGAGCAGCCGCGCAAACACCCTTGCTCACCGTGACACTCAGTGTCAGACTTTCCAAATGGAGTCGCTGCAAGACTGTGGACTGAGCCCAGAAACAATCGACGCGGCGTTCGACGAAATTCGAAAGGACGACCTCGACTGGAGCAGCGGGCGATGTTTCGCCTACGTGTTTAGCGCGGGCGAGGACGTCGGCGCGGTCGCCAAGCGAGCCTACACGGCGTTCATGACCGAGAACGCCCTGGACCCGACCTCGTTCCCCAGCCTGGTCCGCATGGAGAACGAGGTCGTGCAGATCGCCGCCGAGCTCGTGCACGGAAAGGCGGCCGTGGGCAACTTCACCTCCGGCGGCACCGAGAGCATCTTGCTGGCCGTCAAGACCGCGCGGGACCACGGACGCGCGCAGCGGGGCATCGAGCGACCCAACATCGTCCTGCCCGACTCGGTGCACCCCGCGTTTCACAAGGCGGCGCACTACTTTGGTCTGGAGGTCGTCTCCGTTGCGGTTCGCGAGGACTTTCGCGCCGACCCCGGAGCGATGGCCGCGGCGATCGACGAGAACACCGTCCTGGTCGTCGGCTCTGCGCCCTCGTACGCCCAGGGGGTCATCGACCCGATTCACGCCATCGCGGCGGCGGCCGCCGAACGAGGCGTGTTGATGCACGTTGACGCCTGCGTAGGCGGATTCTTCCTGCCATTCCTCGAGCAGGCGGGCCACGATATTCCGGCCTTTGACTTCCGTGTCCCCGGAGTCACCTCAATGTCGCTCGACCTCCACAAACACGGCTACTGTCCCAAGGGGGCATCCGTGGTGTTGTACGCCGACCCCGATCTGCGAAGGCATCAGCTCTTCGCGCACACCCGCTGGGCTGGGTACGGCATCACCAACGCGACCGTACAGAGCAGCCGCGGAGGCGCATCCGTCGCGGCCGCCTGGGCTGTTCTGCGATACATCGGAGCGCAGCGCTACCGCGCGCTACAGACCGATGTTCGCGCCTGCGTCCTGGAGCTGTGCCGCGGAATCAACGCGATCGACGGACTCCACGTGCTCGGCGAACCGGACGGCAGCCTGCTCGCGTTTCGCTCGGACGTCGTGGATGTGTTCTCCCTCGTGGACGCGATGCGGGAGCGCGCCTGGTACATCCAGCCCCAGTTCGGGCACGCCCACGTCCCCAAGTCGGTCCATCTCACGGTCACTCCGATCAACGTGCCGCACGCAGAGGCGTTCCTGCGCGATCTGGCCGCGTGCACCGAAACGCTCCGCGAGACCGCCGGAGCTCGCAGCGCTCAAGCCGATCCGATGGCCGCGATGGCCGCGGCATTTGCTTCGGGGCAGCTCTCGATCCCGGACGCAGTCTCCGCGATCGGTGCCGACCCTACCCGGACAGCGGGTGATTCCGCCGCGATCAACCGTGTGTTGGATGCGCTGCCCGCCGAACACGCCGAAGCCGTGTTGCGCGAGTACTTCCACCAGATGTACGCGAGCCCCTGACAGCCCCCACCTTGTCGGGGTTTACCGTCCCCAACTCTACCCGAGCGTACCCTGCGCGCATGTCCCCTTCGACCCCTAGCCATCTGTCCGGCGGCGATCTGTAGCCGCGCATATGGGATGATGTCGGAGAGGAAGGGGAGGATACCGAACACGACGTGATCGGCTCATCGCACAAGATTTGCCCGCAGTGTGGCGGGCGATCGATCGTGGACTCGTTGTTCTGCTCCAACTGCGGGCAGGACATCGGACACGTCGAGGCGCAGGCAGGCGACCCGTACGAGGGGTTGATCCTTGCGGACAAGTACGTGATCGAGGACCTCATCGGCGAGGGCGCGATGGGCCGCGTGTACAAGGCCCGTCAGCTGACGCTGGGCAAGACGTTCGCCGCGAAGATCCTCGCGCCGCACCTTCTCAACGATGAGGCCAGCCACGCACGCTTCGCGAGCGAGGCCCACAACGCGGCCAGCCTCGACCACCCCAACTGCGTCTCGACGGTCGACTACGGACAGACCCCGGACGGCATCACGTACATCGTGATGGAGTTCATCAAGGGGGACACGCTCGAGCACATCATCACGCGCGACTACCCGCTCGCCCGCGAACGCATCGTCGACATCACGCTTCAGCTCCTCGCAGCACTCGCCGAAGCACACGGGCTGCTCATCCTTCACCGCGACCTCAAGCCCGAGAACATTCTCGTGCAGACCCTGCGCACCCACGGCGAGCTGGCCAAAGTCCTCGACTTTGGCATCGCAAAGCTGATGGAAGACCAGGCAGAGGCCGGAACGGGGCTTACCAGCCAAGGCATGGTCTGCGGCACGCCCGAGTACATGTCGCCCGAGCAGGCGCGTGGCCACAAGCTCGACCAGCGCTCGGACCTCTACGCGGTCGGCTGCATCATGTACCAGATGCTCACCGGACGGCCGCCGTTCGAGAGCGCCTCCGCCGTCGACGTGCTGCACAAGCATCTGCACGACGATCCCATCCCACCCAGCCAACTGCTTGGGACGGAGCCCGACCCCCTTGAGGCGGTGTGTCTCAAGGCGCTGGAGAAAGACGCCAACAATCGCTACGGCTCGGCCACCGAGTTTCGCGAAGAGCTGATCGCGGCGATGAGCGCGGCGCAGGCGGGCACGATCACCTGCACCGTTTGCTCGGCGAGCATGCGCGAGGAACATCGTTTCTGCCCCGCTTGCGGCTCGGCTGCGCCTCCACTGTCCGGCGGCCCCGGCCGCGGTGGACGACGGCATCGCAGCGCCCGCGGATCCGGACTCACGCTTCCACGCATGGGCGAGCCCACCGCCGAGGTCGTGGTGCGCAACTTCCCGCTGCCTCTGGCGGGTCGCGATCACGTCATGCAGCGGTTGCGAACGCTGCTGACCAGTCCTCAGGCTGGGGTTCGCGTTCGGGTCCTGGCGGGTCCGCGCGGCATCGGAAAAACCCGGCTCGGCGACGAGATCGCCTCCCTCGCCGAGTCGCTGGGCTGGCGGTCCTACTACGTGGGGGCCGATCCATCTGGGGCCCAGAGTCCCCTGTGGCCGGTCCAGAACATGGTTTCGCTGCTGCTCGGCCTTGAGCCCACTGCGGTCTCCACGCAGGATCTCGGCCGGGTCGCCAACCTTACCGGCATGTCCTTCGAGGTGCTGCCGGGCCTGGCCGAGCTGTTCCAGCTGCAGGGTCCCGCATCCGAACTCGAGGTTGGCGTTCGTCGCCGCGAGTGCTTCTCGAGCGCCATCCAGGTCATGATGGCGGGCGGCCGCGGCCAGCCCATCCTGCTGATCTTCGACGACATCGACACCTTCGACACCCCCTCGCGCGAGATCCTCGGGCGCATCGCCGCGGCGCAGGCTCAAAACCCGGTTTTTGTGCTGTGCACCAGCGCCGAACCCAACGTGGAATGGCTCGGCGGCACCATCGAGCAGCTTGACGCCCTCACACCAGACGAGGTCGAGTCGCTCGGCCGTCAGGTGACCATGGAGGTCAACCCCAAGTCCGAGCTGCCGGAGGCGTTGGCCAAGGTTGCCCCACTGACGCCGCTCAAGCTCGAATGCCATCTTCGACTCCTCGCCGGAGGCATTCAGGCGCCCGGTACCGCCACCGATCGCGAACTGCTCCGCACCCGCTTCCTCGACCTGCCCGCGACCGCGCGCAAGGTACTCGAGTGCGGCTCGGTCCTCGGCGAACGCTTCCTCGAGCATGACCTTGTCGACCTCCTCGAGGCCGACGGCAGTGATGGCCGCGCCCCCGATCTCGACGAAGCGCTCAAGTCGCTGCACGTGGCCGGAATGCTGCTGATCATCGGCAACGGTGAGCGCGCATTCTCGCAGGGCCTGCTGCACGACCTCGTCTACGCCAGCATTCCCGAGCCACACCGCCGCAAGCTTCACGCCTTGGCCGCGACGACCTCCCGGGTCGCACGGGCCTCGCAAACCGTCCGCGCGCTTCACTACCTTCGGGCCGCCCACGCGACCGCGTACAAGGAGCTGGCTGAGGCCGGCAAACGAGCCGAGCGAGCCTTCGACGATCCGGCGGCCGCCGAGTTTCTCCGCGCCTCGTTGCGGCTGCTCGACGAGAAGGGCGAGCGAAACTCGGCACTGGAGGCCGAGCTGTGCGTGATGGCAGCCCGGGTCATGCGAGGCAGTGGAGCCGCCGAAGAGGCGATCACCCTCATCAAGGGTCGGCTCGCCCTGGGAGGTTTCGAGCCCGCCGATGAAGCCAAGATCAAGACCGGCCTTGGGCAGGTGTATGCACGCACGGGGGACGGCGCTGCCGCGCTCGAAACCCTCAAGCGCGCCTTGGGCCCGGCCATGGCCGCCGGCGACCGCCGGATCATGGCGGACACCTACGAAGAGCTCGGACGCACCTATGCCCAGGGCGGAGACTTCAAACGCGCGCTGACCGAGCTCCGTGAAGGGCTCGACATGTTCACGCTGGGCGAAGGACCTCGCACGAAGCTCGACTTCCCCGTGTGGCGATACCTGTTGAGGATGTGCGACTACAGTCGTCACGGTGGGTCGCTTTCCGACGCCCGAACCTGGTGCGACCACGCGCTGCACCATGCCGAGCGCACCCGCGACCGCCTGGGTATTCTGCGCTGCCATGCCCACATGGCGTGGGTGTTGCGCGACCTCAACCAGCTCGCCCTGGCCGAGCAGCACCTCGCGCGCGCGCTGGATGAAGCCCGCCACTTCGGCGACCGCCTCACCACGGCTCAGCTCCTGATCGAGCGCGCCCGAGCTCGCGCCGCGCGAGGACGACTCGAGGACGCTCGCCGCCGCTGCGAAGAGGCACTCCGACTCGCACAGGGCATCCAGTGGGCTGCAGGCATCGAGCACGCCGAACGGGCGATCGCGATGCTTTCACGCAACGAAGATCCCCCGGCGACCTCCCCTTCGGAGCACTCCGGACGCTTCCTCGCCCAGGGTTGAAGCCCGAACGGACGCCTCGGGCCGGACCGGGAGCTAAGTCACGGGCCTGCGTTGAGGAGTCGCACGCGCGCGGCACCCTCTGGCGGCAGTGCGTGGTGGGTTTCCCTTCGGGCTGATACCGTTCGCGCCTCCGAGGCCCGTCCATGCTCTGGAACTTCCCGACGCAACTCCTGCTCGCGGCCAGCGTTGGCTTGGCCGCCCCTGCGAACGACGACGCGCCGACGGCGACGACGGTCGCAGCGCCTTCTGGCACCGTCAAGACGACCGGTTCCGCCCTCGGGGTGGAGCTGAGCGTCGAGTCGTTCACGCTCAACAACGGCCTGCGGGTCTACGTCGTAGAGGATCACTCGGTCCCCGCGTTTGCGATGCACACCGCCTTTGAGGTGGGCTCGCAAGACGAAGAAGACGGCCGCAGCGGCTTTGCACACCTCTTCGAGCACATGATGTTCAAGGGCAGCGAGAACGTACCCGACGGCGGCTACTTCCAGAATGTCCTGGGCGTGGGCGGCGTGATGAACGCGTTCACGAGCGCCGACGTCACGCAGTACTACGCGATCCTGCCCAGCAACTACCTGGACATGATCCTGTGGCTCGAGAGCGACCGACTCCGCTCACTGGTCATCACCGACGAGAACTTCGAGAACCAGCGCAGCGCCGTCAAAGAAGAGCGGGCGATGCGGTACGAGAACCAGCCCTACGCACAGGCTCTGAGCACCTTCCGCTCCTCGCTGTGGCAGGGCAGCGGCTACGGCCACACCACGATTGGCTCGCAAGCCGACCTGACCGCCGCCGGAACCGCGGACGTGCAGGCGTTCTTCGACAAGTACTACGTCCCCAACAACGCGGTCATCACCATCGTAGGAGACGTCGACGCCGCCGAGGTGAAGACGAAGATCGAGAAGTTCTACGGCGACATCCCCAAGGGTGAAGACCGGACCGAACGCAAAGACGCCGACCACACACAGACGTTGGTCCAACAGCAGACCGAAGACCCGTACGCGCAGCAGCCGCTGTACGTCTTGGGCTGGAAGACCGTTCCGTACAACCACCCCGACAGACCCGCGCTCGAGTTGCTGATGAGCATGTTGCTGCGCGGTGAGTCGGCCCGCATTACCAAGGTCCTGACCGACGACAAGAAGATGGTCGTGGCCGCGCTGCCGATGGGCACCGCTGGGGGACGCAACGCCGGCAGCGAGATGGCCGGCTTCATCCCACTGCCCGGCAACTCGTTCAGCGACATTCAGGCCGTGGTCAAAGCCGAGGTCGACAAGGTCAAGAAGACAGGCGTCAGCAGCCGCGACCTCACCAAGGCGAAGAACCGAGCCACCGTGGACACGGTCGGCGCACTCGCCACCAACAACGGCCGCGCGTTTCAAATCGTTCAGGGCGTCCTCTTTCACGATGACCCGCTGTTCGTCCTGCGCGATCTGGAGCTGACCCAGGCGGTGACCTCGAAGGACATCAAGCGGGTCGCCAACACCTATCTGGGCGACGCGTGGTTCACGCTCGAGATCTCCCCCAAACCGTAGAGGACTCCGGACCATGCGCACTTCAATCGTATCGCTGTCGTCCATCTCGCTCGCGCTGTGCATGAGCACGGCCTGCAAGGTGCAGACCTCCACCGAAGCTCCGGCGCCTGCCTCCACGCCCGAGCCGCCCGAACCGCCCGAACCGCCCGACCAGCCCGACCAGCCCGACGAGGTGGCCGAGCGCGACTACCCCGAGCCTCCAGCCCCCGGCGAACCGCAGCCCGTCGACTTTCCGGCGGCCACGCAGTTCCAGCTCGACAACGGCCTGACCGTCTACATCGTCGAGAACCACGAGGTTCCCGTCGTCTCCACCACGCTCGTGGTTCGTGCGGGCACGATGGACGACACCATCGTCGCGGGCCTCACCGCCGACATGCTGGGCGAAGGCACCCGAGCTCGCAGCAAAGCCAAGATCGACGAAGCCATCGAATTCGTCGGGGGTACGCTCGGCGAGAGCGCAGGCCTGCACAACAGCTTTGTCTTCACGCGGACGCTGGACAAGGACCTCAAGCTGGGTCTCACGCTGCTCTCCGACGAGGTCATGAATCCGCTGTTTCCCGAGGAGGCCCTCGAGAAGCAAAAGCAGCAGCTCAAGGCGAGCCTCAGCATGAACGCTGGCAGCCCGGAGTTCCTCGCCGGCACCTTGTTCGAGCATGTCGCATATCCCGAAGGCCACCCCTACGGGGGTCTGCCACCCACCCCCGAGGAGGTGGACGCGGTCAAGGTCACCGACCTGCGGGAGTTTCACGAGACGTTCTACCGGGCAAACAACTCGTTCCTGGTGCTCTCGGGCGACATCACCGTCGCCGAAGCCAAACCGCTCGTGACGCGGACGCTGGGGCGCTGGAAGTCCACGAGCAAGCTGCAGCTTCCCGGAAACCCACTCAACAAGTTCAAGGACTACGCGGTCCCGACCGAGCTTGTGGTCCATCTCGTGGATCGACCCGGCTCCGCTCAAGCCGAGATCATCATCGGCAATCTCGCCATCGCTCGCAACCACCCGGATTGGGCCGCGCTCACGCTCGCCAACTCCATCCTGGGAGGAAGCGCGACCGGTCGACTCTTCCTCGATGTCCGCGAAGAGAAGGGCCTTGCGTACAACGTCGGGTCCTACCTCGACGAGGCGCAGGCACCGGGCGCCTTCTACGTCAACACCCGCACCCGCAACGCATCCACCGCGGACATGCTGACCGCGCTGTTCGGGCACCTCGGGCGCATGCGGAAGGAGCTGCCAAGCGACGCCGAGGTTGCGGCCGCCAAAGCGCGCATCGTGGGGCAATTCCCACTGGAGCTTGAAACCGCGGAGCAGATCGCCGCGAAGATCCGCTCTGCCCTCACCTACGGGCTGCCCACCGACTACTGGAGGGGTTACCGCGACTCGATCTCGGCCGTGACCTCCGAGCAGGTTCAAGACGCCGCGAAGAAGTACATGCACCCGATCCCCCACGTCGTCATCGTGGGCGAGGCGGCAGCCGTCGAAGCGCAGATCCGCGAGGTCCTGCCCAAGGCCACGATCAAGATGTACGGCACCGACCTCGCGCCCAAAGGCTGAGCGAGCCTGCACGGACCCGCGGCAAGCCCCTCACGCCTCCGGTGTGGGGGGCTTTTGCGTGGCCCGAAGACTCAGATCCGAATCGTGACCTTGGCGTAGGGCTCTGCGACGAACAGCCGCTTCTCGCCATTGATGCGCAGGTACAACAGACCCGAGACCGGCGCGATGAACTCCGCCTTGTCACCGGTCGGGATGCCGAACTCCTCCTGCAGGTCTTCGCCCTCGACAACCACATCGACATAGCCGGACCCGGTGTTGTGCAACACGATGACGGGCTCGGGGTCGGCACGGAACTCGACCGCAGGCGGATAGGCGACCGCGAGTTCGCCGTCCATTCGCGCGAGCTCGGTCCCCAACCACGGCGCGATGAACAGCTTGTCCTTCGCGGAGGCCGACATCGCCATCTTCACCCAAGCCAGCTCAGCCTTGGCCTCTGCGTAGCGAAAGATTCGGTCACCGGGATACATCACCAGCGCCTTGGTGCTCAGGGCAGCCTTGCGTTCGGTCTTGGACAGGCCCTCGACCTCGGTCCGGGAGAGCACCATCGCGGCCACGAGGTGCCCTTCGGGGACACTGCCGTACTCGGACTGCAGCTCCACCAGGGCGGTCTGAGCCGCGTCGAGCTGGCCTCGCTCAAGCAGCTCTCGGATGTTGAGCGCAGCAACGATGCCTCGAGTGGTATCGAGCCCGAAGGTCCCCTCGGGGACGGTGCTGAGCGACTGCAGCGCCTTCTGGGATCCGACGGACTCGGAGATCGCGATGACACGCTGAAGTTTGAGGGACCAATCGTCGGGTCGAATCTCGATCGCCTTCTTGAACGCCCAGTCCGCGTTGTTGCTCTTGCCTTCGTTGAGCATCGCGGTGCCTCGATTGGCGTAGATGCGAGCGACGCGGGTGTTGACCTCATCCAGCTGCTTGGCGCTGAGTTCATCCCCCTCTTTTCGAGACAGTATCGACTCATACCGCGCCAGCGCGAGCTCTCCGTCGACCTTCTCGAGCAAGTGGTCCGCGACGCGGAGTTCCATGGCAAACAACGTTGGCTGGGGCTCATTGCCCAGGGCCAGCGCCCGCACCTGGTCTGCGGTCGGAACGTCGCCCTCATCGAGCGCATGCGTGAAGAGCAGCTCCCGAAGCGCGACGAAGTTGGCCGTCGCGTCGGTGTCCGCCTCGATCATCAGCGGCACGGCGCGCTGCAGCGCTGCGACGGCGGCAGCATGGTCTTCAAGCTCGACGTGGACTTGCACGATTCCAAGCGCAACAGCGGGCTGCGGACGAACCTCCTGGGCCTCGGTATAGCGCTTGAGCGCCTCTTTCCACTGCCCAGCGGCAGCGGCAGTATCGGCCTCTTCGAGCAACACCACCAACTCCAAGCGGTTGCATGTGGGGCACTCTGCCGACTTCCGCGCGCCGTCGATCGCGAGCCGGGCGTCCTTGATCCGACCGTCTTCCCGCAGCAGCCGGACCAGGCCGGTGAGGGCGGGCCCAAACACGGGGTCGACGAGCAGAGCCTGTCGATACCCGCGCTCGGCCTCCTGCTTGTTGGAAGGCTCCGCAGCGACAGCTCGGTCGACGTACATCTGCGCGAGTTCTTCGCGTGCCGTCTGTTGCATCTTCGGCTCGGTCATCGCCTCTTCGTAGAGCGACCGAGCCTCGTCGTACTCACCGAGCTTGCGGGCGTCCCGCGCCTTGTCGAGCGTTGTTGCGCATCCACCCATCAGAAGGGCGAGCAGCACCGGAAGCGTCCTCATTCCGCAGGGATAGCCCAGGCGCACCGGGTCTGACAACGCCCCGGGGCCGGCATTCCTCAGGATTTGCGATCTTCGCGCACGAGATCCGCGCCCCGCAGGAACCTCGCCAGGGCCCGCCAGTGGTCCGAGCCCGGGGGCGGACAGTCATTGTGTCCTGCCGTGTACAGGTGCAGCTCCGCATTGTGAGCTGCGGCGACCAGCCGACGCGCGTGCGCGACGGGGATCAAAAGATCGTCCTTTCCGTGGACGATGAACGTGGGTGCACGCACGTCGCGAAGGGCCGCTTCATTGTCAAAGTGGTCGGGGACCAGGATGCGCGGAACGCCAAAGCGCTTGGCGACGTCGTCGACGCTGGTGAACGTGGACCAAAGAACCATCGCGTTCGGCTCGACATGCCGCGCCATCCTGCAGACCACGCCACCCCCGATCGACCGGCCATGCAGGATGAGGCGGTCGATATCGACGTCCGCGCGCCCGCCGACCCGCTCCAGGAACCAGCGGAAGTCATCGACGATGGTCCGCGCGCTGGGCCAGCCCGCGCTGCGCCCATAGCCTCGATACTCTGGCAGCAAGACGCTGATCCCCAGGTCCAGGTATGGGGCGAGCAGATCCGGCCAGTGCTCGATCAGCTCGCCGTTTCCGTGGGCAAACAGGACGACCGGACGGCGCCCCTCCCCGGGAGCTGGCATGAACCAGGCCTCGACCTCCCCGCCGCGGATCGGCCGAGCAAGTCGGAGCACGTCATCAAAATGCCGGATCGCGTCCGGCTCCGCGCGCACGGTGTGACGCGGAAACAAAAGCCGTCGACGGAGGCCGAACACCCGTTGTAGAGGGTACCAGCACCCAACGGCTTGCCGGTGCGGTCTGGGACACTAGATCCATCCCATGCTCGGGATTTCCGTCGGCGACCTCGGGCGCCTCAAGGACTTCGTCTCCCCCTCGTTCTTCGACGTGGTGCCGGCCCGCACCCTTTGGAAGGAAGGCCGTCGCTTGCTCGCGAGCCGTCGTGACACCTCGGGTTTTGCCGAGGTCCTCAAACACCTGGAGCCGGTCGTGTCGGGTCCGCCGGTCGGGCTAAAGCTCGTGGACCGCGCGACGCTGCGCCAAGGACGGAACGAGCTCGCACCCAAACAACGCGGCGAGACGCTCTTGCGCCTGTACTTCGCCCAGCTCGCCCACCTCGACGTCGCGGCGCTCGACCTGCGGCACGCAAACTTCCGGTGGGAGACCGACCACCTGCAGTGGGCCCCCCCTCCGCTGTCGGTCCACTGGGACGCAGACTTCATCCGCGGCCTGCGCGATCTGTACTCAGGATTCTACCGGGATGACGATGCGTTGTTTCACGACGCCGCGCAGCGCCTGAATCTATCCCCGGCGGTCGATCTATTCATCGAGCACTTTGGCAGCGGCGACCAGCGCTCCGTCGTCTTCGAGCAGGAGGCCTTCAAGGACAGCTTTCACTCGGTCTTCGTGCGATGTCGGGATGCGGGGCAAACGCTTGCACCAGGCTTCATCAGCTTGGGCGTGATGCTCGGTGCGCTGTACGAGCACCTCGGCACGCTCGCGGTTCCACTCGATGTTCGGGGTGCATTCGAGGCCGTATGGCCGCGGTAGTCCCCCGACCCGTCGTCGCGGTGACCGGGGCCTCGGGCTACGTCGGAGGCGCCTTCGTCGAGCGCTACCGAGACCGGTACGAGATCGTGGGCCTCAGCCGAGGAGAGCGAGCGGCGCACGCCGACCGAGGGCCTGCCCGATGGCGCACGTGCGACCTGTACAACTTGAGGCAAGTCGAGGAGGCGCTGACCGGCTGCGACGTCGCGATCTACTTGGTGCACTCGATGAGCCCTTCGGCACGTTTGACCCAAGCGAGTTTTGCCGACCTCGACCTCATCCTCGCCGACAACTTCGCCCGAGGCGCTGCGAAGGTCGGCGTCAAACACATCTTGTATGTCGGCGGCCTGCTCCCCGATGGTCAAGATGATCAAGACGATCAAGATGATCAAGACGACCCCGAGGATCTCTCGGAGCACCTCGCGAGCCGCAAGGAGGTGGAGGACGCGCTGGGCGCCCACGGCGTGCCGGTCACGGCACTTCGGGCGGGCTTGGTGGTCGGCGCTGGCGGGTCTTCGTTTCAGCTTCTGCAGCGGCTCGTCGCACGCCTCCCGGTGATGTTGTGTCCCGCATGGACACGTACAGAAACTCAACCGATCGCGTTGGACGACCTCTTGGCGCTTCTGCACGCCTGCATCGATGACCCGGAGTTGCACGGGCACGTTTGGGATGTCGGCGGCCCCGACACCACGACGTACTTCGACATGATTCGCGACGTCGCGCACCTCATGGGTCGGCGACGGCTGCTCATGCCCGTGCGGTGGTTCAGCCCGGGCTTGTCACGGCTGTGGGTATCGCTGATCACCGGCTTCCCCCGCGCGTTGGTTCGTCCCCTCATCCACAGCCTTGAACACCGAATGGTCCCTCGCAACCGCGCTCTGCAGCAACGCGTAGGCCTCCCTGGAACGCGATGGCGAGACGCGGCCGCCGCTGCGATCGACGCCTCCGTGAGCGCGCACCCGGCCCAGAGCCCCCGCACCACCCGGGCAGACCGTCGCCTTGCTCGGCGCCGATTTCGATCGGCCAGCACCGTGCGCTCGGTGCAACGACTGCCCCGCCCCGAGGGCGCCGACGCCCAGTGGGTGGCTCAAGAGTATCTGCGCTGGCTGCCCCGCTTCATGCGACCCCTGCTGTCGACCGAGCGTGAGGGTCTCCTGGTCCGCATCAAGTTTCGTTTCATGCGTCGCCCACTCCTCGCGCTGCGCTTCGCCCCGCAGCGAAGCCGCCCTGACCGAGCGCTATTCTGGGTGGAAGGAGGCTTGCTGGCGTCCACCCCGGCCCAGGGTCGGCTGGAGTTTCGACTCGCGCCGAATGGACGGCACCTCCTCGCCGCGATTCACGAGTTCGTTCCGCGGCTGCCGTGGTTTCTGTACGTGGGGACCCAGGCGCTTGCGCACCTGTTCGTCATGTGGCGCTTTGGCGCGCACTTGCGGCGGGCTGTGCCTCGGCCGCCCGCACTCGCTGCGCCGGAGCAGCAGGCTCACGCGGGCTGAAGATCGAGCTGAAACCACCCGGTGACCGGCGCCGGGGGTTTGTCGCAACTGGGCGGCGCATCGCCCCCGACCGGACGCTTGGCGACCTCCACATCAAACGCACCGCGCGGGGTGTCGACCCGAACTCGAATCCCGGCCGCGGTCGTGGCCTCGGACGTCGGGACGAATCCGTCGCGGGCCATCTCGCCGATGTGGGCGCGGACGAAGTGCACCGCCGCCTGCCCCGGCGCGCTCCAGCACGTGCGCCCCCGAAACAGCGCCAGGTCGTGAACGCGGCCCGCGACGTGGTTGCGCACCAGCGGTTCGACGTCGCTGGGTTGAAGGCGCCCGTAACACAGGCCCGAGGGAAGACAAAGCAAGGTCGCCGCGAACCGGTGGCCACCCAGGTGCGATGTCTGCCAAACATCAACCCCTTCGAGCGCCGCTGCGGCTTCGTAGACCGGCACACCAAACTTCGCGCAGCAGCGATCTCGCTTGCCGTGCACGCAGACCCAAACCGCGGGCTCCTCAACCGTTCGTCCTCCATCCGGGACGCCACCTGCGCGGATGGTTTCGACCGCAGACGGGAGGTCGATCTGGGACAGCGCTTCGAGGGACGGGAGATCCAACCGAACAACGGCGTCGCGGTCCGGGCTGGTCAACGCGACGAAGACCGCGGGCTCAGGACAGTGCTCGCGACCTGGGCGGCGAAGCGCCTGCGCACGAAACCCTGGTAACGCAGCGGCCCAGATCGGCAACCGAGCACGCAGCGCCTCGGGAATACTCGCACAATCGAACGCATCGTGAGGCCAGACGCCCCGCACCTCGACCCCGAGCCACACGCTCGTGTGGGCGGCTGCGGTGCCGATGATGGGTTCTTCGAGCTCGATCGACGCCTGCGCGCAGAAGTCGTTGGCAACGGTCAGTCCCACGCGTCCGAAGCTAGCAGCGCGGCCGATCGAAGCGGGAATAATCTTGGTTCGACGCGCATCCCGACGCTATACGGAGACGACACCATGTGCGGCATTGTTGGCTATATCGGTGAGAATCAAGCGGCCCCCATCCTTCTGGAGGGCCTGCGCAAGCTCGAATATCGAGGCTACGACTCCGCGGGGGTCGCCGTCCTCGGGGGTCCCGGCCCCGGTGCCGCCATCGCGCGCTGCGAAGGGAAGCTGGCAAACCTGCGCGAACGACTCGCTCGAGAGCCCATCCAAGGCACGACGGGCATCGGGCACACCCGGTGGGCCACCCATGGTCGCCCCACCGAATCCAACGCCCACCCGCACCGTCAAGGCAAGGTCAGCGTCGTCCACAACGGCATCATCGAAAACCACATGAGCCTGCGCCGTGGCCTGCAAGATCTGGGGTGCGTGTTCGATTCCGAGACGGACACCGAGATCTTCGCGCACCTCATCGAGCGCAAGATGGCCACCGCGGCCAACCTTCGCGAGGCGGTGACCGCCGCCCTGCGCCAAGTGCAGGGCACGTGGGCCATCTGCGTGCTGCACGACGACTCCCCGGGCGCGATGGTGGTGGCCGCTCAGAACGCGCCGCTGCTGCTGGGAATCGGGGAGGGTGAGATGTTCGTCGGCTCCGATGTGGTCGCGATGCTCGATCACACCCGAACCGTCGTCGACCTCGAAGACGGCGACGTCGCGGAGGTCACGGCCCACGGCTACAGCCTGTTCGATGCCAAAGGCGAACCGGTCGAGCGAAACAGCCGCGAGATCGACTGGAGCCCCGTCGCCGCCGAGAAGCAGGGCTACAAGCACTTCATGCTCAAGGAGATTCACGAGCAGCCGCGCGTGCTCTCCGACGCCATGTCCGGCCGCGTCAACGTCGTGGTCCCCGACGTGATCCTCGACGACGTCATCCTCGACGTCTCCACGTTTGACCGCATCATCATCCTGGCCTGCGGCACCTCGTGGCACGCGGCGCTGTGCGGCAAATACCTCATCGAGTACCTGGCTCGCATTCCGGTCGAGGTCGACCTCGCCAGCGAGTTTCGCTACCGCGACCCCATCGTCTCCTCGCGCGACCTCGCCGTCGTCATCTCCCAGTCCGGCGAGACCGCCGATACCCTCGCCGCCCTGCGTGAGGCCAAGCGGCGCGGCGCGAGCACGATGGCGATCTGCAACGTCGTCGGCTCCACCATCGCCCGCGCCGCCGACCAGGTCCTGTACACGCACGCCGGCCCCGAGGTGAGCGTGGCCTCCACCAAGGCGTTCACCAGCCAGCTCGTCGTGATGAGCTTGGTCGCGATCAAGCTCGGTCAGCTCTCGGGAAAACTCGACGACGACGCCCAGCGCTCTCTGCTCGAGAACCTCAGCGCCCTGCCCGAGGCGATGAACCACCTGCTCGGACAGCTCTCTGCAATTCGCACTGTCGCCCGTCGCTACGCCCACGCGCGCGACTTCCTGTTCTTGGGCCGCGGCCTTGGATTCCCCGTCGCGCTCGAGGGCGCGCTCAAGCTCAAAGAGATCTCCTACATTCACGCGGAGGGCTACGCATCCGGTGAGATGAAGCATGGGCCCATCGCGCTGGTCGATGACGACATGCCCATCGTCGTGATCGCCCTACGAGGTCCGGGCTACGAAAAAGTCGTGTCCAACCTCGAAGAGGTCCGGGCGCGGGGTGGCAAGATCATTGCGCTGGCGACCGTGGGCGACTCGGCCATCGCCGACATCGCGCAAGACGTCGTCCTCGTCCCCGATGTGCACGAGCTGTTCCAGCCCATCGTGGCCAGCATCCCGCTGCAGCTCTTCGCGTACCACGTCGCCGATCTCAAAGGCACGGATGTGGACCAGCCTCGGAACTTGGCCAAGTCCGTCACCGTCGAGTAGTCGCGGCGGCGCCCCAAGGGTGGTCCATGAACGCCAGGCGCAGACGGCGCCGCCATCATCCACCCCACCTCACAGCGCGCCTGGTACCATCGGAGGCGATGGCTAGCCGGCACGTCGCACTTCCGCGGCAGCTCAAACTGCAAGGAAAAGTCGTGGCTGGCCGCTACCTCGTCGAAGAGCTGATCGGCGTCGGTGGCATGGCCGTCGTATTTCGAGGGCAGCACATGGGGCTGGGGCGGGCGGTCGCGATCAAAGTGCTTCGCCCAGAATACGGTGACAACCCGGAGATCGCCGCGAGGTTCGCTCGTGAAGCGCGTGCATCGTCCGGTTTCGACCATCCCAACTGCCGGGCTGTTCTCGACTGCGGCGAGCTGGAGAACGGGCTCAAGTTCATGGCGATGCAGCTGCTCGAAGGCCGCGAACTCGCCAAGGTGCTCGGCAAGCCGCTGCCTCCCTCGCAATGCATCGCGCTGACCCTCCAGGTGCTGCGCGGCCTGGATCACGCCCATCGGCACGGCGTGGTCCACCGCGACCTCAAGCCGGACAACCTGTTCGTCACCAAGGACCATCACGGCCACGACCTGCTCAAGATCGTAGACTTTGGGATCGCGCGAATCGTCGACGAGAAGCTCGCCGACGGACTCACCACCAAGGTCGGTGCGATCGTTGGCACGCCCGCATACATGAGCCCCGAGCAGGCCCTGGGCGAGGATATCGACGGGCGGGCCGACCTGTACTCGGTGGGCATGATCCTCTACGAGATGCTCACCGGGGCCCCACCGTTTGCTTCCACCGAGGCTCGGACCCTCATGAAGGCACACGTCGCCGGGCGCATTCCTCCGCTGCCGCCGACCGTGCCCCCGCTGTTGAGCGCGGGCCTCAGCAAGTTGATCGCGCGCGAGCGAGAGAAACGGTACGCCGACGCCGCATCGGCCATCGGCGGCCTTGAGCGCATCGCGCGAACGCTCCGGTCCGACGCCAAGCCGTGGGTCCGTCTGCTCGACGAGCCAGCACCGCTGCGCGTTCGAGGCGACACGCCGGGACCGGCCCCCGTCGAGCGAAACGACGCCAAGCCCCCGGGTGCGCCGGAGGGGAGATCCGACGGCTACGCGGCCAAGCCCGGGGACGACACCCACCACCGCAAGCTTCGCGCCCTGGACGATGCGTTGAACAAGGTCCTCGAGACGTACACCCCGATCGCGCACGAGTCGCTGCAGACCGGCATTCGTAACGAGGGCCCGCCCCCGGCTCGAGAAGAGCCGGTCAGCCTCACGCCGAACTTCCCGTCCAAGATCGAAGAATACGACTGACGAGGCGACTCAGTCGCGGGTCCACGCGCCCGACTTGCCGCCCGACTTCGACAGCAACGCGACCTCAAGGATCTCCATGCCTCGGTCCATCGCCTTGCACATGTCGTAGATCGTCAGCCCCGCCGTCGAGGCCGCCACCATCGCCTCCATTTCGGGGCCTGTACGGTCAACGGCCCGGACCGTGACGCGGGCCTCCACCCCCGGAAGATCCCTAAGGATCGCAAAGTCGACCTCGACGCTGGTCAGCCGAACGGGATGACACAACGGGATCAGGCCGGCGGTGCTCTTCGCGGCGCCAATCGCTGCAAGGCGCGCAACGGAGAGCACATCGCCCTTGCCCACGGCCCCCGACTCGATGCGGTCGAGCGTGACCTGTGCCATGCGGACACGCGCCCGCGCCGTTGCAGCGCGAGGGCTCTCTGGCTTCTCGTCGATGGCGACGATGCGCGCCGCCCCAGCCTCGTCGAAGTGCGTGAGAGGATCGTCGCCCACAGCGACGACGGTACCAGGGGCAGACGCTCGGAATTGGGCGAATAACCTGCTAAATGTCCAGCGCCCCCACGGCGGCGTAGGTCTATGAAAATCGGTATCCCGAAGGAAATCTACGAGGGCGAACGGAGGGTCGCGGCCACCCCGGACACCGTCCGGCGCATGATCAAGAAGCAGGGCTTCATGGTCGTGGTCGAGAAGGGCGCAGGTGTTCTTGCGAGCTTCCCGGACGCCGCTTACGAGGAGGCAGGCGCGAGCATCGTCGACATGCCCTCGGAGGTCTGGAAATGCGACATCGTCGCCAAGGTCCGGCCGCCGCAGTACCACGAAGGCACGGGACAAGAAGAGGCCGAGATGCTTGCCGAGGGCAGCACGCTCATCTCGTTCCTTTGGCCCGCCGAAGCCGCGTCCACCATCAAGATGCTCGAGGGCCGCAAGGTCAACGCGATCGCGATGGACCAGGTCCCTCGGATCACCCGCGCGCAAAAGCTCGATGCGCTGTCGTCCATGGGCAACATCGCCGGCTACCGCGCTGTCATCGAGGCCGCGCAGCAGTTTGGTCGCTTCTTCACGGGGCAGATCACCGCCGCCGGCAAGGTCCCGCCCGCCAAGGTGATGGTCATCGGCGCTGGCGTGGCTGGACTGGCCGCCATCGGAGCCGCCCGAGGTCTCGGTGCGATCGTTCGTGCCTTCGACACCAGGCCGGCCGTCAAAGAGCAGGTCGAGTCGATGGGCGCCGAGTTCCTCGAGCTCGAGTTCGAAGAGGACGGAACCGGCGTCGGGGGCTACGCCAAGGTGATGAGTGAGGAGTTCATCGCCGCCGAGATGACGCTGTTCCTCGAGCAGGCCAAAGAGATCGACATCATCATCACCACGGCGCTCATCCCCGGGCGCCCGGCTCCGCTTCTGATCAAGAAAGAAGCCGTCGAGGCGATGCGACCCGGCTCGGTCATCGTCGACCTGGCCGCCGAGCGCGGTGGCAACTGCGAGGTCACCCAGCCGGGCAAGGTCATCGACCACGGCGGGGTGAAGATCGTCGGCTACACCGACCTGCCCAGCCGACTTCCCGCCACCTCCAGTCAGCTGTACGGCACCAACATCTGCCACCTGCTCGACGACCTCGGCAAGGCGGAAGGCTTCACGCTCAACCTCGAAGATGAGGTTGTCCGCGGATGCACGGTCGTGCACCAGGGCGAGATGATCTGGCCTGCGCCCAAGAAGGAGCAGCCCACGCTCGCCGAGGCTCCCAAGCCCGAACCCAAGCAGCCCGAACCGGTCGAAGACCAGGACGAGCCCGAAGTCGCCGCCAACACCCCGCCGGTCAAGATCCCCTGGACGCTCATCGCGACCGGGGTCGCGCTTCTGGGCATCGGCCTGGGCGCGCCCGAGTCGTTCCTGTCGCACTTCACCGTGTTCGTGCTCGCCATCTTCGTCGGATGGCAGCTGATCTGGAACGTTGCGCCAGCACTTCATACCCCGTTGATGTCGGTGACCAACGCGGTCAGCGGCATCATCGTCGTCGGCGGCATGCTGCAGATCTCGGGGTCATCAACCTCGGCCACCGTCATCCTCGGCGCTCTTGCCATCCTCGTCGCCACGATCAACATCGCCGGTGGCTTCCTCGTCACGCAGCGCATGCTGCAGATGTTCCGCAAATAGGGGGAGACACCCGTGACCGCATCTCTGATCACCGTCTCGTACATCGCCGCAGCGATCCTCTTCATCCTCAGCCTCGGGGGCTTGTCGTCCCAGGAGACCGCGCGGCGCGGAAACTTCTACGGCATGCTCGGCATGGCCATCGCGCTCGTCGCTACAGCCGCCACACCCGGCGTCGAGGGCTACGCCATGCTCGCCGGAGCGATCATCCCCGGTGTGCTCATCGGTGGGTTCTTGGCGCAACGCGTGGCCATGGTCTCGATGCCCGAGCTGGTCGCCGTGCTGCACAGCTTTGTGGGCCTGGCCGCCGTACTTGTCGGCTTCGCCAGCTACCTCGGCCCGCAGCCCCAGCTCACCGCCGTGGAGGTCACCATCCACGAGGTCGAGATCTTCATCGGTATCTTCGTCGGTGCGATCACCTTCACCGGATCGATCATCGCGTTCGCGAAGCTTCGGGGCAGCCTCAGCGGGAAGCCGCTCATCCTCCCGGCGCGCCACATCCTCAACCTGAGCATGGTCGGCGGCTCGTGCGTGCTCGGCTACATGTTCATCGACGCGGGCCACACACTCACCGCAAGCGGCAACCCAGCCGGCCTGATGCCGCTGATGATCATGACGGGCATCGCCTGCGTGATCGGTGTGCACATGGTGATGGCCATCGGCGGCGCAGACATGCCCGTCGTCGTCTCCATGCTCAACAGCTACTCGGGCTGGGCTGCCGCTGCCGCGGGGTTCATGCTCAGCAACGATCTGCTGATCATCACCGGTGCGCTCGTCGGAAGCTCGGGCGCCATCCTCTCGTACATCATGTGCGCGGCGATGAATCGCTCGTTCGTCAGCGTCATCCTCGGAGGCTTCGGCTCCGATGGCGGCGCGGCCAAAGGCCCGGCCCAGGTGGTGGAGGGCGAAGCGGTCCCCACCGACGTCGAGTCGGTGGTCAAGGCTCTCAAAGAGGCCAACTCGATCATCATCATTCCCGGGTACGGCATGGCGGTGGCGCAGGCCCAGCACTCCTTGAGCGAGATCGTGAAGCTCCTGCGCAAGGAGAAGAAGAAGGTCCGCTTTGGCATTCATCCCGTCGCCGGGCGACTGCCGGGGCACATGAACGTGCTGCTGGCCGAGGCGAACGTCCCCTACGACATCGTGCTGGAGATGGACGAGCTCAATGAGGACTTCCCCCGCACCGACGTCTCTTTGGTGATCGGCGCCAACGACATCGTCAACCCCAGCGCGCTCGACGACCCCAACAGCCCGATCGCCGGCATGCCGGTCCTGGAGTGCTGGAAGTCCGGCATCACGGTGGTGATGAAACGCTCGATGGGCACCGGCTACGCGGGCGTACAAAACCCGCTGTTCTTCAAGGACAACACCCAGATGCTGTTTGGTGACGCCAAGAAGAACGTCGACGCGATGCTCGCTGAGCTCCGCAAGTAGGCGGAGGCCCCCGACGCGTCACGTGCGGGGCGCTGGGGTGGCGCGATCGCGAGCAACTCCCGGCCCTGGGCCGACCTGCGCCCATTTCGAGAAGACCGCGGGCGTGCCATGCTCGCGGCATGCGCTCGGGGACCGTTGCACTGCTCGCGATCACGATGTTTGGCTGCGGCAACCCGGAAAAGCCCACCGAAGACGCCAGCGCAAGCACGACCTCGTCCGACGAGGAGGGTTCGACGACCGAGATCGGTGCGTCCTCGTCCGCAACCAGCGCGGCCCTCGAGTCGAGCAGTAGCGACGGAGACGAGAGCAGCAGCACGGACGTGTCGGCCCCCACGTTTGGCGAGCCCGAGTCTCTCCCAACCCCCGATGGCGCATGCCCAAGCTTCGAGCCCGGAACCCTAGCGTTCGCGCCCGGCGAGACCGGACCGCGCTCGGCCCGCGTCTGGGTCGACCCCGAAGCCGGAGGTGGGGGCCCGCTGGTGTTCTATTGGCACGGAACGGGCAGCAGCCCGCTCGAGGCCGAGTTCGGAATCGGGCAGGCCGGCATCGACGACATCCTGGCGCGCGGCGGCATGGTGGTCGCTCCTGTTTCCGATCCCGAAGCTGGGCAGTTCCCGTGGTACCTCGTGCTGGGGCAAGAGGAAGACGACATCCACCTGATGGATGAAATCGTCGGGTGCGCGGCACAGGGACCAGGGATCGATGCCAGCCGAATTCACGCTCTGGGGATGAGCGCAGGCGGCCTGCAGACGAGCCAAGTCAGCACGCGGCGTAGCTCATACATCGCCTCGGTCGTCACGTACTCGGGCGGAATTCTCAACCCGGAGATCGTCAGCGACGATCCCGATCGCCCGTTTCCTGCGCTCATCTACCACGGGGGTCCGGACGACATCGTCGTCATCTCGTTCCAGCAGGCGAGCGAGCGCTACCGAAGCCACATCCAGAGCTTGGGGGGCTACTCGGTGATCTGCGACCACGGCGGCGCCCACACCATTCCAGACGCTCGGGTCTTCTCCTGGCAGTTTCTGCTCGACCATCCGTTCGATATTTCGCCACCCCCGTACGAGGGAAACCTGCCCGAATGGCTGCCCGAGTACTGCATCGAGTAGGCGCGAACCGCCGCGCGACGGGTCACCTTGGGCCCGATCCGGCAAGGATCCAGGGTCGGCCGGCAGTCGCGCCCGTTGGCGAGTGAGCGTCTGCGTGCAACTCTGCGGCCCGTGTCCCGTCCTAGCTTCCACGTGACTGCTGCGCGATTGTTCGTTCTCTCCTGTGTTGCGCTTCTTGGCGCGTGCGGCTCCGCTGGAGGAGGCGAAGCGGACACCGACGAGGAGGAGACCGCGGCCTCCACCGGAGATCCCTCGACCGCGGTCCCACCCACGACTGGCAGCCCGCAGAGCACGACGGCCGACGAGACCTCCGGCGGTCCGAGCGAGAGCTCTGAGGCGAGCACCGACCCCACCAACCCGACCGACCCCACGACAGATCCGACCGACCCCACCGAGTCGGACACCAGCCCCGAGCCGGGTGCGCCCGTGATCCCCGAACTGCAAGGCGAGTGCCCAGAGTTCGTGCTGGGCACAGGAGACAATCCGGCAGCGCTCTCGTTTCCGGTTGGCAGCGGCAGCCGCAACGCCCTGGTTTGGCACGACCCGGCCCAAGGCGGCGGCGGACCGTTGGTGTTCTTCTTCCATGGCGGTGGCGGAGACTCTGGCGACGCGATCCCAACGGTCTCGAGTGACGCCATCGCCGACATCGTCGCCAACGGCGGGATGGTGATCGCACCGGTCGCAGACGCAGCCGCGGGGACCGAGTGGTTTCTCGTCAGCGGCAGCGGGGCCCAAAACGACATGGTCATGATGGACTCGATGGTCGCGTGCGCCGTGCAAGACGCTGGTATCGACCCCTACCGCATCCACGGCGTGGGCTTCAGCGCCGGCGGCTTGCACGTCGCGATGTCCAGCATCTTCCGCAGCTCGTACATGGCATCGACGGTGGTCTACTCCGGCGGGGTCTACGGGGCGCCAGCATCCCAAGACGCCAATGCCACCCCTTCGTCCCTGATCTTTCACGGTGGCGCCTCAGACAACGTCGGCGGCTTGGCGTTCAGCAGCTCGTCCCGCGCATACTTCGACGTCCTCAACGAGCGCGGCGGCGAGGCCATCCTCTGCGACCACGGGACCGGCCACACCTACCCTCCCAACGAGACCGACGTGTGGCGACGCCGTGACGCATACAACTTCCTCATCGACCACCCGTTCGACGTGGAGCCGCACCCCTACAATGCTGCAGGACTGCCGCAGTGGGTTCCGCCGTACTGTGCGGTCGAGAGCCGCTAGTACCCCGTGCCTGAGTCGGGTGGGCGCAAACCCGGAACGGACTTCAGAACTGAGGTACTAGCGCAGCCTACTGATCTTCGACCGCGCCGTTGCTGATCCAGGTGAGGATGTCTCCGAGTTCAGCCTCGGTAAGGCGGCCCTCGCCGGTCAGCGGGTTAAACGGCATCGTGTTTCCGATGATGCCGTCGGCCCCGATTAGCTTTTGGTAGAGGTAGCTGTTCTCGGCGTCTCCGGGCGCGAGCAAAGCGAGGTCGGGCAGCTGGGCCGACATCCCCAGCAGGCGTTCGTAGACGCCCTCCCCGACCAGAACCAAGTTCCCCTGCTGCTCCGCTTCGGAGTGACACCCCCCGCAGTTGGCCTCGAGAATCGGGCGGACCCTCGCCTGCCAGGTGACTCCGTTGCCCAGAAGGTTGAGCGCCTCGGGGTCGTCGGAATACGAGCAGTTGCGGTAGTCGATGGGACCCGAGAGGTACTCTTGGTCGGCGCCTTCGGGCCAACCCTCAACGAGGCAGTACAACCCAAGCATCTCCGCGATGCTCAGCGGCGCGTTCGCCAGCGGCATTCGTGAACCGGGGATCGGTGCGTCGTGCATCTCGCCCCGAATCCGCGCGATCAGATAGCTGTCCTCGGGGCGACCGGGCACCAGCATGGAGACCCCCAGAGCCATCGTGGCCCCGGCGACACCGTTGCGGTTGGCATCCGCCTCCTCGATACCCACATTGACCAGCTCTTCGACATCGTCGAACTGATACTCGCGGACCTGACCGACCAAGTGCGTGCCGCCTTCGAGTACCGCCCACTGCGTCTCGTACGAGGCGTACGTGATCTGCTCGACCTCTCCGTCCTCGACGAAGGCCCGAACGAAACGCGCGGTCGACCAGCCACCGTCGCGGTCGGTGCCCAGCGGCGAGACCAAGTGGATGTGAAGTCCCGGAGCATCCGGTGGCAGGTTCGAGGGGTCGAAGTCTTCGGACTCTCCGGCGATCTGCTCGATGTAGGCGATCTCGACCGGCTCGGTGTCGAGATTGCCCGTGAAGCGAATGCGGTCGCCGATCGGCTCACAGCCATCGAACACAGACGTGGACTCGCCGGGTTGCACGTTGCATGGAGCCTCGAATGCCGAGGCGAGGTTGGCGGGAGTGCGAAGGTCCGGGTACTCCTTGGCATTGTGGCAAACGCCCCCGTTGGGGGTGCACGTCCGCCAGATCACCTTCTGGTGGAGGTCGAGGCCGGTCGGAAACCGCATCTGGGCCTCGAGAACGGTGGCGTCCTCCCCCTCGTAGGGCGCGATGTCTTCAGCCTCCGGAACCTCGGGGCGCTCGGGCTCGAAGTCGATCCGCCCGCTGTTGTAGTCGACGGTTTCTCTGCACCCGGCCACAGCCAGGAGCGCAAGAACCACGAGGCTGCTAGCAGAGCGCGTCATAGGGGTCATCCGCGGGAAAGAACTCCGAACTCTCGGCGCCCAGAAAATCCATCATCGTTTTCCAAGTGGAGCGATAGGAGAACACCTCGCCGGTTGGACTGAGGTCGTCAGGGTTGGTGCTTCCGAGGCTTTGGCCTTTGGCGGAGATAGGCCCGCCCATGAAGGGCATCGACATCCAGCGGGTCGCAAAATCGCCGCCGTGATCGCTCCCACGGGCGGAGTTGAACCGGGCACCCCGTGCGCTGCGCGAGAACTCGCTGCCCGCCGCGACGATCGTGTGATCCCAGTAGGTGCCGCCGCTGGGGTGCTCGAGCCGCTTGAGCGACCATTCGAGCCCCGAGAGCATCCGGACGAACTCCTCCATACGACCGGGAAGGTCGCGCTCTTCGTCGGAGTGCATGTCGTAGCCCCCTTGGTCGATGTAGACCGCTGGGCAGCCAAAGTGGAACAGACGCAGTGCAAGGTGGATGGCTCGACCGCCGCCGGACTCGCCAAACGCACTCGACAACTCTGCGTTGCTGAGCCCATCAAACACCTCGCCGCTGCCCTCGCTTACCTTGAGGATGTCGCTGGCAAAGATGTCCGCGTACGCGCGCGTCGCCTCGCGCGAGCGAATGTAGGCGTCGACGGTGGGGCTGTGCGCGGGGTTATGACGCTCTTTGTTGCGCGCGTCGTACCCCTGCGCCATCGAGCGCGCCCAGTCGGGAAGCTGCTCGGTCGAGCCCGCCGCAAAACGGTCGAGGTCATCCCCACGAAGCACCGCAGGCCGGTATGCAGCGTAGGCGCCCGAGCCTCGACCCATCCCAGACTCGCCCATGATCACCGGCGGAAGGTTGACGATCCCCGCCGCCGTGTCGGCTGCGGTGCGGTCGCGCAGGCCGTATCCCAACATCGTGAACAACCCCGTCTCTCCGCCCACCTCGCCGGTGAGGAAACGTTCGAGACCCGTCGCATGGTTGCCATCGGCGGACCCCGACAGCGGCTCGTGATCGACACACGGGATCACGGCCATCTCGTTGGCAAACTCGGGCACGCGCTTCATCCCGAGCGCCGCGAGTTCGTCGGTCCGCCATTCGTTCTGGTCGAGCATGCGGCCCACACCCCACTGCGTCCCGCTCGCGATTCCGCTGGCCAGGCCGAAAGGGTTGAACTGTTCGCCAACCGCTGCGTTGAACGCGACCGGAAACCGGAAACCACCGGAGAGGCGGATGTAGATCAGGTGCTTGGCGGTCCCGAACGCCTCGGTGGCTTTGACCTCCCGCGGAATCCACAAGTGGGGGAAGACCAGCCCGGCCGCTGTCACGCCTGCGCCCTGCAGGAGTCGTCGTCGCGAGAACTTAGAACGTGCCATGGCGGACTCCTAGTAGAAGAGCATCTCCGAGCTGGAGAGCAGGGCAAAACACAGCGGTCGCGCGAACGTTTCGGCTGTGCACGGGGCGGGGTTGCACTGGGACGCGGCAGCGCGGGCTTCCTCGGTCTCTTCTTCGTCGGGACCGCGGCCCAGGAACAGCGCCTGCTGGTACGCCAGAATCGAGTCGGCCGTGGCGTCGTCGAGCACGGTGTCGCCACTCATACCGCCTGGGATCAGACGCCCCAACTCGACGCCGCGCGCGTCCCCGATGCCGCAGACCTCGGCCACGAACGACTCCTGCACCGCCGTGTTCAACACGCTAACCGTTGTGAAGCGTCCCCCGACCTCGTTGGACGGACATCCACCGAGGGTTCGAGCCAGGTTGCGATAGTCGTCTTCGACCCCAAGGTCGTCGGTGACAAGCCATCCCGAGTTCCGGATGAGCGCGAGAGCCCAACCGCTGAGTCCACCGCCATAGCCGTCCTCATCCTCGTCGGGATCGAGGTAGTCCTCGGGATGTGGCAAGCGATGGTCACACGTGGCCAAGTTGGCCCCGGTGGTGGCCTTGATCGAGTCGATCCACCCTTCGACCTGAATCTGTTTGTAGGGCCCGTACGTCCAACGGCGCTCGGTTTGGGCGCCGCCCTGGGAAGACTGCAGGTATGCGAACGAAGTCGCGATGGCGTAGTGCAGCGCTCGGATGTCGCCCTGATACTCAAGCAGGTACTTCACGAGCTCGTGGCGAACCGCCGGAGCTTCGACCGCGAGGTCGTAGCCGAGGTAACGCGTGAGCGTCTCCTCCACGACGAACTCCCAAAACGCGGGATCGCTGGCGATGATCCGCCCGGGAAGCTGAAGTTTTTGCCACTCCTCGGGAAGAAGCTTTCCGGTCCACAGCAGGCCTTCAAGTTCGCCCGACTTGGTCAGCCGCTTCGTGTCGGGTCGCAAAGTGAGCTCCTGATGGCCCCACAACACGCTCGTGCACTCACCGATCGTGGCGGGGTCTGGGTTGCCATCGTCGTCGACACACGCAAACTCAATGTACGAGTCCGGCAGGCGCCCCACGTGCGGGTGATCGAAGTAGCCGTTGTTCCACAGCCGATACAGCCGAGCGATATCGCTGCGTTCGCCCTCGTAGGGAGGTCGCCCCAGGAAGAGCTCGAACATGAACTCCGCCCGGTCTGCCGGCGTGTCCAGGCGTCGCATGATGACCGGGTGCGCGCTGGTGACCGCCGCGAACTCGTCCCAGGCCACGCGGCCTTCGAAGGCTTTGCCCACCAGCGCGTCCATGTCGTAGGCCCGCTCGAAGTTGACGGCCCGGTTGTTGTAAAGCAAACGGTCGGCCCAGCGTAGCTGCTGCACCCGAACGAACTCGTCGGTGGCCAGCAGCTGCGAGACCGTTTGTCCCCAGGTCGGGGCCTGACAGACGCTCGCGCTCTCTTCGGCGCTAGGGAAACGGCCGAGCAGGTCCGCGTACAGTCGTCGGCAGGCCTCCCCGCGATCGACCGGGCGGGTCTCAAGGCCCGCACCCCAGCTCACCGGGCACATGCCGACGTTGATCGGGTTCTCCAGCGGAAGGCCGTCGCAGTATGCGGCGCAGTCGCCATCGCAGTCGACGATGGCACCTTCGAGCGGCGCCTCGACGTCCCGCGGCTCGGGCATCGCATCTGCGCCGCCTCGGAACACGCCGTCCGTGATCGGCCCACCGTTTCCCACCAGCTGCCCGGGTCCTCGTGCGGGGTCGCTCGCGTCGAGTCCGATGACCTCGCCACAGCCCACGCATGCGACCGCGCCCAGTCCGATCGCTAACAACCTCGCCAACATCCTCTCTCAGTGTAGCGACATGCACCAAACGCGAAAGGGTCCACGCCCCCCAACTTCGGCACCGCCGCCCCCCGCATGCACGACAAGGTGCGAGCATGGTCTCCATGTACTGCATCGTGTTCGCGAGCAACTACGCGAGCATGGATATACTGCGGGCGTGCCTTCGCTTGCTTGGGGACCCTTCGCACGATGTACGACCTTCACCGCGATGCTTGGTGTCGCGCTCGGGTTCGCCTCTCCTGCCGCCGCCGCGCCGACCAAAGACGCGGGCAAAACCGAGGACGAGGCCGCGCCTGAGCCCGACGACGCGACCTCGGATGCCAGCGTTTCGGTGAGTACGAGCGCGAAGCCCAAGAAGAAAACAAAGGCCGAGAAGACCCGCAGCCCGGCCGCGCCGATGAAGAATCGGGTGGGCTTCGGCGCGATGCGAACGCTGGCCGGCCTCAACGGCCTTTTCGTGCGCTGGTACGCCGTCGACCGATTCACCGTCGGCTTGAACCTCGGAGCGGCCACGTTCTCGCACGGCGACACCGATGAGAACGGCGAGTTCGAACGCACCCGCACCGTGGGTGCCGTGGGCGCCGGGCCCGAGTTTTTCTTCTGGCCCTACCAAGGTGACCGGTCCCAGCAGGTTCACGCCGACTTCGGCGTCGGCGCTCGCGTGTCGACGTACTTCGGCTTCTTGGGCCAACTCGACGAAGAGGAGACCGACACGCTCGACAGCCCGCTGGAGATCGACGTGGAAATCCCTGCGAGCGTCCAGCTGTTCATCGGCAAACGTGTCGCGATCATCCCCGAGTTCGGCGTGGCGTTTCGCATCATTCCCGGTAACCGCGAGCCGGATCAAAACGGAGAGTTCGACGCCAACCCCGGCCGAGGAATCGGGGAGAAGCGCGGGACGAGCAACGGCCCCGGTTTTGGCTTCGAGCTTGGCGACCACGGAGGCCTGTTCATGGGCATCGGATTCGCCTACTTCTTCGGCGACACGAAGGACTGAGCCCACGTATCCTCCTGGCGATGACGTCCTTTGCTGAGCGCCTGCCGAAAGTCGAGCTCCACCTTCACATTGAGGGCACCCTCGAGCCGGAGTTGATGTTCGCGCTGGCCGAGCGCAACGGCGTCGATCTCCCCTACCCCTCGGTAGCGGCCCTGCGTGCTGCCTACGACTTTGGCAACCTGCAAGACTTCCTCGATCTGTACTACCAAGGCGCCAACGTCCTGCAGAAGCAGGAGGACTTCTTCGACCTGGCGTGGGCCTACTTCACCCGAGTCCACCGCGACAACGTCGAGCACGCCGAGCTCTTCTTCGACCCACAGACGCATACCGACCGCGGAGTCGCGATGGGCACCGTCATCGGGGGACTCACCGCCGCCTGCAAGAAGGCGCGGGAGGAGTTGAGCATCAGCTCGTCGCTGATCCTCTGTTTCCTGCGACATCTCTCGGGCGAGGCCGCGGTACAGACGCTTCGCGACGCCCTGCCCTATCGCGAGCACTTCATCGGCGTTGGGCTCGACAGCGCCGAGGTCGGAAACCCGCCCGAGCGTTTCTCCAAAGCGTTTGAGATCGCTGGATCCGAGGGCCTGCACCGAGTTGCGCATGCCGGAGAAGAGGGACCGCCAGAGTACATCTGGGGTGCACTCGATGCCCTGCACGTCGAGCGCATCGATCACGGGGTGCGCTGCCTCGAAGACGCCAAGCTGGTGCAGCGGCTTGCAGCCGAGCGCATTCCGCTGACCGTCTGCCCGTTGTCCAACACCAAGCTCCGCGTCTTCGATGACCTCGCGCAACACAACCTCCCTCAGCTGCTGGAGGCCGGTCTATGCGCAACGATCAACTCCGACGACCCGGCGTACTTCGGCGGCTACATGAACGACAACTTCGTTCAGTGTCAGCGGGCACTGGGTCTTTCGAACGCCCAGCTGCTGCAGTTGGCCGAGAATGCGATCGAGGCCAGCTTCGTGGACGACGCCCGAAAGGCACAGCTGCGGGCGAGTGTCGCTGCGAGTGCCGGAGCCGCGTAGCCGTCGTGGCGCGGCTGCCCTGAACGAGCGCCCCTACTCGACGCGGACAACAGCGTCTTTGCCGAGACGGAACCGCGTGGCTCCACCGCCTTCGGCCCGCTCGACCAGCCCGGCACCATCGACCCCAGCGGCGATCAGGTCTTTGCGGACCCGATGGAGCAGCGTGTTGAGGTCGGTCCGGCTCTTGCTCTGGTTGGGCCAGACGCGCGGGATGAGAACCTCATCGTCGACGAAGTCGCCCGGAGCGAAGTCGGAGGGTGGCTGAAGCAGCGCCGCGACCAGGTTGCAGCGACGCTCGGCCAAGTAGACGGTCACGGTGCGCTTCTCGACGTGCATCTCGACGCGACCGCCGCGGGGCAAGAAGGTGAGCGTGACCGAGGTGGCCCCGGGCTCGGGGCGGAGGTGGTGGCGGGTCGTCTCAGCCGAGGTGGAGTCACCCGCGAGCACCCGGAGCGCGAGGCCCCCGGCTTTGACCAGATCTCCGACGCGCGCGCTGCCAACATCCCCCTCTTCGAGCACCTTGCCGGCGACCTTAACGTTCGCCACGTTGGCCTCGACGGCGACAAACCCGTCTCGCGGACTGAGCACGACGGCGCCTTCGGCGAGCGCATCCGTTCGAAGGTCATCACCGGTTCCGCCACCGATGCTGAAACGATCCTTGGCCACCGAGTACAGGCCTCCCCCGACCATCTGAACCAGCCAGCGCGGGCCTTGCTCTTCTTTCGGCTCGGCGATGACGGAAAGCTCCAGTCCACCGATGCGAAGCGTCACGCCTTGCGTCACGCTGATCGGCTTGTTGACCGGCTTCCCGTCGACCAAGCACGGCGAGGCACCCAGCGGCACCATGCGGGGCTCGCCAGACTCGAGATGAACCAGCATCTGGTGACGACTGATCTCCGGCTCGGCCACGACGATGTCGCAGTCCGACGCGCGCCCGATCAACAGGCCACGCGCGCCAATCTCACGGCGCGTGCCAGTTGGATCTCGAAGCCACCAAGCCAGAGCGTTCACGCGCCGGAGTCTACACCGCCGCGCAGCCGAATGGCCCCGGGAGTGTCCACGGCGTCTGCGAGGCGGGGGCCGCCGATCACGGGTGCTGGTCACGGATGTGCAGCACCCACACGCCGACCGCCGTCCTCGCGGTCGATGACGGGGTCGGCAGAGGCGGCACTGGGCCAGACGCAGCCCGGGCCGCCGAACCCGGATGGCGGGGCAAGCGTAAACCACCTCAACACCACGGCGCACGAGATGGGGTACGCGTTCCAATGCGGCATTACGGGGCCGTTCGGTCTCTTCGGGCTTGCATGGTGCGCTCGCGTCGGCTCAGGGGACGCGCGGCAGGGTGCGGATGAGTCGCTCGATCTCCGACGCGTCGACCTCGAACGGCTTGTCCTCGACGTAGCGGCCCTCAAAATGGTCCCAACGCAGCTTCTGCGATGCGTACGACGTGCAGGCCTCCGGCTCGGTATCGTCCGCCTCGGCGTCGTCGTCCTGCGCGTCCGGATCGTCCTCATCGTCGACCGCAGTCGCATTCGGTCCGCAGTTCCCCTCCGTCACGGCTTCGTAGACCTCGAGCCACCGCGGACTCACCCGGAGTCGGCGTTCGCTGCTCGACCCGTTCGCCGAGCTGAGGCTCCGCTCGGACAGGTCCGTCTCGAGAAATGGCACGAAGGCCTCGCGACGAAACTGCAGGTGAAAGACCAGGAGGCGCTCTCGCGACTGCGCCAGCCCGTACCCCTTGTGGGTACCCCCATACGTCCCGACGTTCGCGACCAGCACCAGCTCGGCACTGCCGTGGCCTGAGAAGTCCCGCAGCTGCGCCTGCACGGCGCCGCTGCGACAGGGCTGATCGCTCAACGTGCTTTGGCTGAGCATGGCTCCCTTGCTGTCGAACTGCGCGAGCGCCAGGACCTCGCAAAGCGCCGCCTGGTCTCGGAGCCCGGCCGCACCCGTCGCGGCAAGAAGCTCGCAGCTTGGATCGTTGCGCTCGGTCTCCTCCAACTCGTCGGGAGGCAGCTGCGCGCGGTCGGCTTGGCACTCGCGCTCGAGCACCACCCGGGCCGCGTCAATCTCCGCACGAAGCTCTGGCGTGCGTTGGCCCAGATGCTCCCCGAGCTGGTTGAAGCTGTATACGACGACCGTATCTTCTCCGGCTGTCAGGGTCGCGATCGTATCGATGTCCGTCTTGTGAAAAGCCGGAAGCGCAGCCTCGGCGCCCGCGGGAAGCACTTCGGGCTCGGGCTCGGGCTCCGGGGTTGGCTCGGGCTCCGGTTCGGGCTCGGGCTCCGGCTCGGGCTCGGCGATCACAAGCTCGGGCTCGGGCTCGGCCGTGCCTCCTACGGGAAAGCAAGCCGTCAGCGCAAGGCCAAGGATGATCGTCGTCAACGCGGCTCGCATGATTGTTGGGTACCTCTGATAGCGCACCTACGCCAAGCGGCACAACAAGCGGCACGAACCAACGCGAGCCGAGCCGTCCCGGCTGTACCCACTCCGCCGAGCCGTCCCCGCAGCTCACGGAAAGCGCAGCTGTCGGATCGCTGACGCCTCCAACGACTCGTCATACCCCGCGACGATCAAGTCACCGTCCTGCCCCAGTGCCAGCGACCCGAGACCTCGAACCGTCCACATCTCCTCGAGCGCCGCGTCCACAGCGATGACCGGCGCCCCCTGCGACCACAACCCGACGATCAGCGCCACGTCGTCGCATCCGAAGGTGGCCGACATTTCGAAGAGGTCCTGCCTTCGGAAGCCGTCGACTTCGAGCACGGTTTCCTGCTGCAGCTCCAGCGACCGCGAGTAGCGACGAAGGTGAAGCCGGTCCTCTCCCCCAGCGAACGCACTCGCCAACGCCAGCAAGGTTCCGTCGGGGTAGAAAAATGCGTGGCGGAAGAGCGGCTCGCCAGCGGCAACCTCGGTGGTGGGCTCCCCCGCGCCGTCCCAACGCAAGAGCACGGAGCCCTGCATCGTGGTCGCCGCCACCCAGACGCTGCCGTCTTCGTCGGTCCACGCCGCGTGCGGCTCCGCCGACGGTGCGTCCCACTCGGCGCGGGCTCGTTCCGTGCCGTCGCTGCGATCCAACAACACGAAACGCAGTCCCACGCGCGTATCCTGCTGAAGCACAGGTGCGAGCGCGGCAACGCTCTGCCCGCCGATGGACACCACCGGCCCGTCACGCCGACTGAAGATCCCGGCGAACGAGGGCGACGCGTCCTCCCACGTCCACAGCACCTGTCCGCCGGGCGAGTACCCACGCAGGAAAGACGTCCCGGTCAAGGGATACTCCTGCGACGGGTACAACCCCGACACGCCTGACACCACGACGCCCTCCGGCACCGCATGCAACCCGCTGGGCGTGTCGCTCCATCCCAGCGCGCTCCCCCACTGCGCGGTCCACAGCTCGGCCCCCGTCTCGTCGATCCGCGAGAGTTGCACGTCGCTGTCGTCGTCATCACCGGACACCGGCCCCGCAAGATAGAACGCGCCGTAGCCTCCGGCTGCGTGAAAGCCAGTCCACTCCGCGATTCGAGATTGAACGAGTTCGGGTGCTCGGCTTAGATCCGGCGTGCACGCGGGGGGCTGTCCCGAGCTGGACGAGTCCTCCTCGGTGCCCGGATCCAGCGTCGCTCCCGTGCTGCCGGAGCTGCCCATCGACCCGGTGCTCGACGCGGCGCCGGACGGCTCATCGCCGGACGGCTCATCGCCGGACGGGCTGCCGCACCCGATCAGCAGCGCAACCAACAGCAACATCGCGGGCTTCACCGGCGTCGCCACCCCAACAACAACAGGCTGAAAAGACCCCACACCGAAGCACCACCGGTACGACAGCCCGCGCTGTCCCCCTGGGTCGAAGGCTCGGCACCCGAGGACGGACTTGCATCCCCGGTCGAACTCGCTGCCGTGGTGCTGCTTGAGGACGCTCCTGCCTCCCCGGTGCTCGTGCTTGTCGTCGTGCTTGTCGACCCCCCGGAGGACGACCCATCCCCCTCGCCTGTCGTCGCACCATCCGTGACCCCGTTGCCCGACTCGCTGTTGCCTTCACACGGCCCTTCGTGCGCCACCGCGACGCCGGCACAGTCCACGGCCATGCACACGTTGGGATACGTCCAACCGTCCTCGCCGCAGACCGGCTCCAACGGCTCATCGTCACAGTTGCAGTAGGTTGGCTGGATTCTTGACAGCTCCGAGAGTGTCAGACCGCTCGCAGCGGCCCACTCGCCCACCCCTTCCGTATCGATCGTCGCGAGAAACTCCAGGCGTTCGTCCATCGCGATGCGCTGAGCCAGTCGCTGCGCGCCCGAGTCGATCATCAACTGCCCAACCGCACAAGCCCGGCCCGCGTCGTCGATGAAGACCGGAACCCGTGTGCCAGGCACGTTCGTATTGCGCGGATATACAGCCCGCACCCAGTATCGATGCAGCGCGTCGAGGTTCTCCGCTCGAGCCTCCCGCAGCGCCTCACTGAGATGACCGGCCTCCCTTGCGCGCAGGTCCGCCTCGGTCTGAGCGAGGTGGTCCGTGATTCGAGCCCGATCGAGGGCGATCGGATCGGAACTCAATCCGACCGCCAGACCGACCCAAAGCAGCGTTTCCATACGCTGAGACTAGCATTTCGGAGCGCATCGGGTGCGACACCACCGCCCCGGACCCGAGCGAACGGAACCGCCGACGAAGCACGACATGGGCGGGCAGACGCCTCGATTCCCCCGCGCTATCGACGCCCGGACCAGGAGCCCGAACGGCGTGGGGCTTTCTGCTTTCCCGCGCTGGCCCGGCGACGCTGCGCATGCACCTCGTCCGTCGTCGCCTCAACCTCAGTGCGAAGCGACAGGAAACTTCCGAAGCGCGCCGCGTCCAGAGCGGATGATTCGAGCGCCTCTCTGACCGCGCAGCCCGGCTCCACCCCATGTCGGCAGTCGCCGAACTTGCAGCACTCCGCCAGCGCGACGATGTCGGGGAATGCACCTTTGAGTGCGTCGGTGTCGGCCCAAAGAGCGAGCTCTCGCATGCCCGGCGTGTCGATCACCAGCGCGCCCCCGCCAAGCACAAACAGCTCGCGGTGCGTCGTCGTGTGCTGGCCTCGGCCGTCGCGAGCTCGAACCTCTCGCGTCTCTTGCCAGGCTTCGCCAGCCCAGTGGTTGAGCAGCGTCGACTTGCCCACGCCGGAGGAGCCGACCAACGCTGCCGCGGTTCCGACCCCGAGGTAGGGCGCCGCGGCATCCGCATCGAGGCCTTCGACCACGTCGATCAGATGGACCGCCGCTCCTCCAGCGACATCGTGCGCCTCCACCGAAACCTCCTCGCGCTCCGCCGCAGACAACGCTCCGGCCTTGGTCAACAAGACCACCGGTTGCGCCCCGCTGTGGGCGACCGCTGCGAGGTATCGTTCGAGACGACGCGGGTTGAAGTCGCCATCGAGTCCGCTGACGACAAACACCACATCGACGTTGGCCGCCACGACCTGTCGCTGCGTCTTTCGACCGGCCGCTCGACGTTCGAAGATCGTGCGGCGCGGCAAGATGTCCTTCACCTTCGCCGTGCGAGTGCCGGGCGCAAACGCAATCCAATCCCCGACCGCAGGCCGGTCGTCGGGCGCTTTGAGTCGGGTGGGGAGCTGGGCGATCGTCGGCTCCCCCGCACCCCACAGCGTGACCACTTGGGTTTCCATCCGCGCAACTCGGCCCACCGCAGAACCGGCAAGGCTGGACGCCGCGAGCCACTGCGCCCACGCGTCGTCCCAGCCGAGTGCTCGAAGGTCAGTGGTGATCACGTCGCGGGGACCTTAGCAGGTCGTGCCAACGAGCGTACCGTGCGGGACGTGCCCGCCGAGATCATCGAGCTCACGCCTGAATCGTTCGACGCCGACGTGCTGGAGCGGAGCCACGAGACGCCCGTACTCGTCGACTTCTGGGCGCCGTGGTGCGGACCATGTCGCATGCTCACGCCGGTTCTCGAGGCGCTCGCAAACGAGATGGATGGTGCGTTCGCGCTCGCCACAGCGGACACCGAGGCTCACCCTGCGCTGGGGCAGCGATACTCCGTGCGCAGCATTCCCGCCGTGAAGCTGTTCGTCGCGGGCGCCATGGTCGGCGAGTTCATCGGCGCACTGCCCGGCTCACAAGTCCGACGATTTCTGGACACCCACCTGCCCAGCGCGGCCGACGACCTGGTCCGCGACGCGGAGTCGCTCCTGGGCACCGACAACCCAGGTGCGCGCAAGCGTCTGCGGCAGGCGCTGGAAGAGCGGCCCGACCACCCGCGCGCCCACTGGCTTCTGGCAAACATCGCGTTCTCAAACGGGGAGCGTCCGTTTGTCGAACACCACGCCGAAGCGATCTCAGCGGACGATCCGCTGTTCGCCAAGGGAGCGGCGCTCGTTCGGGCGCTGCGCTTCTGGGAAGCGCGTCACCAGCATGGAGATACGAGCAGCCTTGAAGGCAAGCTCGCGGCGGCTTCCGATGATCTCGAGCTTCGATATGCGCTCGGATGCAGCCTCGCGATCGACCGCGAGTGGTCTCGCGCGCTCCCGATGCTGCTCCACGTGGTCACGGCCTCCCAAGGGGATGCGGAGGCACGAACGGCGATGCTCGTGATCTTCGACCTGCTCGGCCGCCAGCACGAGCTCACCAAGATGTACGCGGCGCGGCTTGAAGCGCTGGCCTGAGCCGCGCGCACCGTCCGTATACGGTCTCAGCGGGCGCTTCATGTGCAACACCGACCAATTCTCGCCCTGTGGCGCGGCTGGTCGAAGGCCGAACCCGCTCGCGGGTCGTCGGCAAGTTCCGTGATCGGCCACCTCAACGCAGGCCGCTCGCGTCGGCGAGGACTTCGGCGGCATGCACCCCAGGATCCACGCCGGGATAGACCTTGGCGATGGTGCCTCCGGGGCCGATCAGGAAGCTCTCCCGACTGGTCATGCCCAGGGTTGTGTCGACTCCAAAGGCACTCGCCCAGACCCCGTCCTCATCCGCAACAAGGGGAAACGGAAGCTCGTGTTCGGCCGCGAACGCCTTGTGAGAGTCCGAGGAATCGGCAGAGACACCGATGATGCCAACACCGGCCGCCTCGTAGTCGTTCCAGACGTCCCGAAATGCGCATGCCTCTTTGGTGCATCCGGGCGTTCCGTCCTTGGGATAGAAGAACACCAGCGTCGGCCTGCCGCCGAGCTTCGTGAGGTCGACTGCGGTCCCATCATGGGCCTGCGCCGCCAGGGCCGGCACCGCAGCGCCCTCAGCCAGGCGTGGAGCACCGGCCTTGCATGCGGCGACGAGAGCGACCGTGACGAGCAGACGACCCAGAACCTTCATCCTGGCTACGTAGGCCACGCGGGCTCGGTTGTCACGCCATCGCTTCAGAACGGCTTGAAGCCGTCGCCGTATCGGATCCGCTTCCCGTCGCCATCCACCTCGTTGACCGAGGCCGTGATGAACTCGGGCTTCTCTCCCGCGATCTCAAGCGACACGTGCTGCAGCGCGACCGCCGGGTCGAGTGCGAACACCACCAGGTGGGCCGCGTAGACCTTGACGATATCGCCTTCGACCGAGATCTCGCGGAACGGGTGCAGCTGGTGATCGATGGCCTCCTCACCGACGCTGACCTTCTGCAGGGTGAACGGGTCCTGCGCATCCATCGACTCGGCCTCAACCCGGTACACGACAAACGCCGCGGGACTCGGGACCTCGTGCATGCTCAGCGGTGCAGACGGGTTGAGGCCGAAGATGAGCGTCCCGGCCTCGCAGGGCGCGTACAGTACAACCCCCGCACCGTCGCTGAGAAGCGAGCGCGCATCGTTGGCACCGTAGTCAAAGCGCGCCACCGCATCGGACAGCTCGGTCACCGCTTCCAGACGAATCGGCGGCTTGGTGCCCCAGACCTCCGTTCCTCCCTCGCACTTTGAGGAGATCTTGGAGGTTGTCTTGCCATCGCCATCGACATCGACCGAGATTCCGGTCCCGAACACGTTTGACTCGTCGAGCGTCGGCTTGGCCTTGGCGACAATCACCCGAGGCTCGGCGGTGTAGCGCACCGCGCCGGCCCGAGCCTTCACCCCTTCGGCGCGCACGATCGTGAGCTCGGCGAGGTGCGTCTCTTCGGACCGCGTTTGAACGAGGACCTGTCCGTAGGCAAGCCCAGCCTCTGCAACCTCCAAGTCTTCGAGCTTCTCGGCGGGCATCTCCTCGGGCGAAGTGGGCTCGTCTTCGGGCCGGATGACCTTCACCACCGGCTCGGCCGCCGACTTCCCGTGGTCGTTCGAGTCCGCCTTGAGCTCAGCCGTCTTCTCCGGAGTCGCCGCGGGTTTGCCCGGAGGCTGTTTCTCGCCACCGTCACACGCGAGGCACAAGCCAAACGCGAGCGAGATCCCGAACGTGTTGAGCCGCATATGCGCCGCAGACTACCCCGGCTGTCAACCGCGGGCGACATGTCCGAAGATCATGCGCAGCGCCGAGGGCGAGCGGCGACCCGTTTGATTCCGGGTGCTGAGGTGCGTCTGGGGCCGTTCCTGGGTAGGAGCGTGGCCGAAGTTGTGTCGGGCACACCACGAGCGCCGCGCGACACCGTCAGGTGCGGCCCCAGGCGTGCATCAGCGCGTGGAATCAAACGGGTCGCCGCTCTAGGCGGAGAGCAGCCACTGCGAAAGCAGCTCGGACCGCGGGCCATCGAGTTCGATACCGGGCCGCGAAACCTCTGGAATCGCTTCGCCGTGAAAATCGGATCCGCCGGTCGCGACCATGTCGAACTTGTCGGCGAGCCGCAGCCAGCCGGTCCGTTCCGCCTTGCCGTAGCGCCCGTACAGCGCCTCGAGACCGGTGAGGCCGTGCTCTCGGTGCCGCTGGCAGATCGATTCGACAAGCGCGAACGCTCCGAACGTGTGCGGATGGGCCAGCGATGCCTTCGCGCCTGCGCCCAGGCCGATGTCGAGCCCGTCCCGCAAGGACACCCGCTCGACCGGAACATCAGCGGGGCCGCCGTCGCGCAAGAAGCGGGTGAAGGACTCCTTCATGCTGGTGCAGATGCCCGCTTGCACGAGCGCCTTGGCCACCGCGGGGCGACCGGGCACACCATGGGTCTGCGCGAGGATTGCCTCGGGGTCGAGCTGGTGGCCGAGTTTGGCCAGGCGCCCACAGATCTCTCGCAAGCGTTCGGTACGAGCCACGAAGATCCGCTCCGTACGCGTTCGCACCGCGTCGAGCCCCGGGCCCTCCTGAAGGCCGTAGAGCAGCAGGTGCACCGTTCGTCCGTTGTCCTTGCAGCTCAGTTCCATGCCACGCAGGACGGTCGCTCCGGTGTCCGCGAGCGCTTCTTGCGTGTCCTCGAAGCCCGCAAATGTGTCGTGGTCGGTGAGGCTAAACAGCTCGACCCCATACGCACCTGCGCGACGAGCAACCTCAGCGGCGGCAAGCGAGCCGTCCGAGCAGGTGGAGTGACAATGGAGATCGAGCTTCACGGCGCTTCGCGTCCGCCGAGGATACGCGATTACAGCAACGCGTATCGCAGGCCGCGATCTCGAACGACCAAGGTGCTGGCGCCGCAGTGCTCCAGGGCCACCCGCAGGATGCTCAGGCCCGCAACGACGACATCGGCGCGACCCGGCGGCAAGCATGGGCGCCGCACACGAACCGTCAGGGGCTCGGCGGCCAAGGTGTCTCGCAACCGGGTGATCTCGGCGACGCTCCACCGCGTGCCGTCGACGCGGTCGCGGTCGTAGGCATCCAGACCGAGCAGCAGCGCCGCAGTCGTCGTCACCGTGCCAGCAAGCCCGTAGAGTTCTTCGGCCGGGGGCAGCGGTTGGGACTCGAACGCGTGCCGAGCCGCGGCCTCGATCGCAAGCACCTCGTCCGCGAGGATCGGATCATGGTGGACATGGGCCTCGGTGAGCCGAACCGAGCCGATCTTGTGGGAGACCACGCCGTCGACAGTCTCCCCGCGGCCGACCGCCAGCTCGCTCGACGCACCACCGATGTCGATCACCCGCATCGCCCCCACTTCGGGGTGCTCCCGTGCAACCGAGAGGTAGGAAAGCCGGGCCTCTTCTTCCCCGGAGATCATCCGGACCGGCACCCCGAGCGCCTCCCGAGCCCGGGCGAGGAACACGTCCTTGTCCTGAGCCAGGCGCAGGCCCTCGGTCGCAACAGCCTCGATGGGCGCGCCGGCCTCGTCCGCCAGCGCGCGATACTCGGAGAGCACCGCGACCGTGCGCTCGATGGCCTCGGGCAGCAGCGAGCCGCGCCTGGCAACCCCCTCTCCCAATCGCGCGACCCGAGCCTCATCTCGCGCGATGCAAACCGCCCCACGCGCGTCGCGTGAACCGAGCAAGAGCAGCACCGAGTTGGTTCCGATGTCGATGACGGCTTTCACGAAGGGTGAAGGAAGCACCCTTGCGCCGCGACGTCACCCCAAGAAACAAGCCCCGCAGGCTCGAGGCCGACGGGGCTTGTTTTTCCGAAGAGCGCTCCCGCTCTCGGACTGTTTTAGTCCAGCGCTCGAGGACCCCAGTCCGGGGTGCTGCCAGCCGTCATCACCTGAATCTGGTTGTTGCCATCTTCGTTGGCGATGGTGATACCGCCGCGGGAGGACGAGAACGCGATGAGGCGTCCGTCGGGGGACCAGGTGGGGTCGGTGTTTCGGCCGCCGCCCTGAGTCATGCGCTTGACCTTGCCGGACTTGACGTTGACCGCGAACACGTCGAAGCGGCTTCCGTCGCGGCCCGCATAGGCGATCCACTGGCCGTAGTCACCTTCGCCAGGGCTCCAGTCTGGCGTCTGGTTGTAGTCGCCGCTCTTGCTGACCCGCGCCGCACCGCCACCGCCTGAGCTCATGCGGAAGACCTGCGGTCCGCCTGCACGGTTCGAGACGAACGCGATCTGGTTGCCACCGGGGCTCCACGTGGGAGAACCGTCGATGGCGGCGTTGTTGGTGAGCCGCGCCTTGACGCTGCCGTTGGTGCCGATGGTGTAGACCTCGGAGTTGCCGTCCTTGGACAGCGTGAGGGCGATGGCACCGCCGGTGGGGCTCATCGCGCCGCCGAGGTTGAGACCGGGATACTGTGAGATCCGAGTCGGGCCGCCGCCGCTGCTCATCCACAGGTCGGGGTTGCGCTTGGCGTAGCTGGTGAAGAGCACCTGGCCACCGGGGCCAAGCGAGGGAAGGATGTTGAGGGATCGGTTGGCGGTGATGCCGGACACGTTGCCGCCGTCCATCTCCATCGTGAAGATGTTCTTCGAGACGGTGGGGCTGCGGCGCGTCCGCACAAACGCGATCCGCGATCCGAACACGCCGAGCGTGCCGGTGTAGTGCTTGATGACCTCGTTCATGAAGCGGTGCGCAGCCTTGCGCTTGTCGCCCGCCGGGTAGCCCTTCGAAAGCACGGGCTTGTTGCCGCGCGAAAGATCGTAGAGCTGGAACTTGATCTGGCCGTTGAGTTCGGCGTTCTTGATGACCGCCTGTGCTCCCGTCTCGACCCAGGCTTTCTTGTCGAAACCCGTTTCTTTGACGAGCGCTGCAGGGAGCGACCGCCGGTCAACGACATCAAAGCCCGCGGAGAGCTTCGCGTCCTTGCGCACGACGTCACCCACTTCATCACCCGCCGGAACAGCGAGCTTGAGCAGCACAACCGTGCCGCCGACGCTCGTTTCGGGCTCGGCGTGTGCCTCGTTGATCAGAGCAGTGTCGTCTTGACCTGCCCAGTAGGCCCCGCCGAGGAGGATGCCGGCGAGAGCGGTGGTACCGATGAGAGTTCGCTTCATAGTCAGGTTGGACCTCGCTCCGACGGGGAGCATAGCGGTCCGCGCCGGGTGGGGGAAGTGACCTTTACGGCACGATCACCGGCGTTTTCGGGATTTTCGCGTGGGGCACAACGCCTCGCGCCCGCGATCGGGCGTGTCGCGACCGATGCGGGCGCGGGAGGCTGTGCGCGGCGGGTCTACTTCACGCCGCCGTTGGACCAGACGAACGTGTAGTTGATCTTGGCGCAAGCGCCTTTCATCTGGCTCGCGACCTTGGCCGGTGGCTTCGGCAGATCAAGCGCCCGCACAGCGTTGGCCACTCGGGCCTGGTCCGCAGCGTCGAGGCTACCGCCCTTCTTTTGTACCTTCTGAACCTTGCCGTCTTTGCACAGCGTGATCTGGAACTTGGACGTGCCGTTGCCCATCTTCGCCCCGAACGCGCCCACCGGCATGTTGTTGAGCGCCTTCATGACCTGAGTCGCCCATGGGTCGCCATCCTTCTTGAGGTCGGACCAGCCGCCGGGGTCGCCGAACGGGTCCCCCTTCTGCACCGTGGTGGTGGGCAGATCGTCGTAGGGCGTGTTCTTCTTGGTCGGGAGCTTGGAGGTCGGGAGCTTCTTGTCCTTCGGCTCGACCGGCGTCTTCGGCTTCTCCTTGGGCTTGTCTTTGGGCTTCTCCTCGACCTCGGGTTTCTCCTCGGCAGGCTTCGCGTCCTCCTCCTCGGTCACCGCATCTTGGGGGATCTCCTCTTCTTCAGCCCGGGTCTCCTTAATGACGATCTTCTCGGGGATTTCCTTCTCGTCGACCTCGACCCCCAGCTTCACGAGGGTGCCTGGTTCGAAGTCGATCTGAAACTCGTCCTCGTCCTCGGTCTCGGCCGGGCAAGCCTCGGTCACCGCGAGGTTGAAGGTGACCGTGTGGACGTCCATGTCGTCCGCGAGCCAACGCGTCTTGATCTGGAGCAAACAGACCTCATCGTCGAGCGTGTCGCACTCGGCGAGGACCGCATCCTGAAACGGCTCGCTGTACAGCTCGTGGTCGCCCTGCTCGACCCAGGCTTTCTCAAAGGTCGCGATGCAGTCCCGGCTCATCTGATAGGCCAAGAACACCATGAGGGCGAGCGTGAGCACGCAGCCGACGATGGCGAAGACGAAGGCGACCGGGTTCCGGAAAAGTTCCCGGAAATCACCACCATAGACTACGGGGGCAGCGTCGAGTGAACTGGGCATGGGCTCTACTTGCTCCCGCGGACTCGCTTCATGTGCGGGTCCGCAATGAACCCGACGGACGAGACCTCGGCTTGCTTCAACGCAACAAGGACGTCAACGATCCTCTCATAGGGGACATTTCGGTCGCCCTGGATGAAAACCTTACCGTCTTCCTTGACCTTGACGTTGTTCTTGAGTTCCTCCGCGAGCTTGTCCTTGTCTTGGGACAGCGGCAGCGTGCCGAGGAAAACCTTGCCGGCCTTGTCGACCGAGATGATCGAGTAGAAAAACTCGGCCTCGGTGATCTCCTCGCCGCGCCCCTCGGGAAGATCGACGTCCATGCCTTCGGGCGACATCAGCGGCGTCGCGACCATGAACATGATGAGCAGGCAAAACATCACGTCGACGAGCGACGTGACGTTGATCGAACCCATCGGTTCGTTCGAGTCACTGGGAGCGTCGTTGATGAACTTGTTTGCCATGCTGGTTCGCCGTGCTTGTCGCGCGTCGGGAGGCAGGGCCTAGAAGAAGTGGCGCTTGACGATGTTCATGTAGTCCGAGCCGAAGTTGCTCATCTCAGACCCGAGGACCTTCAGGCGACGCTGGAAGTAGTTGTACGCGACGACGGCCGGGACCGCGGACGCCAGCGCCAATGCGGTCGTGACCAGCGCTTCGGCGATGGGCTGCGAGACCTCGGAGAGCTCCGCTTGCCCCGCAGCTGCGATGTTGAGGAACGCCTCCATGATGCCGAAAACGGTGCCGAACAGCCCAATGAAGGGTGCGGCCGACCCGGTTGTCGCGAGGAACGGCAGAAGGTTCTCGAGCTTGGTGCTCTCTGCGAGCTTGGCGCGAGCCAGGGCGCGCTCGACGTTGTCGGAGTCGCCCATCTTGTCGTGCATGCTGGCGTTCTCCCCTTCGGCCTGCGACTTCTTGACCTTGGAAAGCTCGATGTAGCCAGCGCGGAACATCGCAGCGATGGGGCTGCTCTTCGCGTTCTCGGCGACCCGGTAGATGTCGTCGAGTCGCTTGCTCTTCCAGAACTTGTCCAAGAACGCGACGGACTGCGACTGCGCCATCGTGATCTGGATGAACTTGAAAATGATCACGAAAATGCAAAGGGCGACCAACAACAGCAGCAGGATCACGACGCCGAGAACAATCCCCCTCGACGACGTGAGCAACTTGATGAGGTCCACCTCTGCGACGAGCGCAGAAGGTGCCGATGCGGCGAAGAGGGCGATCGAGGGCGCGTTCACTTCGGCGCCAGGCTAACCGCCCCGTGGCGCAGCCGTCAAACAACAACAAAAGGCCGTGCGAGCCCGTTTCGGGGATGATTGCCCCGCCCGCCGGACTGCTCCAGACTCCCTGCTGTGCGAGGCGCTTTGGCGATCGCGGCGGCCAGCCTCCTGGTCGCGGCCCCGGGATGCTCGGTCGACACGGGAGTGGTCGAGTGGGCGTGGGCGTTCGCCGACCAAGACGGCGATCCGATCTTCCCTTCGGGGGTCTTCGACCTGGGGCGGACCTCGTCCTGCTCGCTGCCCGGACGCGGCGCCTCCGGCCCAGTCCGCTACGACCTCGGCGTCGAGCTTTCCATCTGCGACCCCGAGTGCGTGGCCGGATGCGAAGAACCCGAGTGCCAGATCGTCGCGCCGTTGGGGTTCAGCTGCGAGCGCTCTCGTGGCAGCAACCCTTCGGTCCCATCGTCCGACAGCCCGTACCAGATCGCGATCACACCGGTCGTGACGCTCGCCGATGGCAGCGAGTGTCGGAACCTCGAAGCCTGCATCGCCGCCCCCGGGCCCCGGGAACGCATCGTGCGGCCCGGACTGGTGACCGACCTGCAGGTGTTCCAGATGGTCGTCGGCATGGACCAGGGCGGGCCGGTCTCTGGAAGTGGCGCCCTGGATCTTCAAGGATGTGGCTGTGAGTAAGTGGTTGCCGTGGCTGGCATGCCTAAGCCTGACGGCGTGCGTCCTGCCGGCGGATGAGCCGACCGGGCTTGAGTTCTCTTGGCGCTTCGTCGAGGTCAACACCATCGACGGCGAGGAGGCTCAGCGCCTGCGCTCGTGCGACGGCGGGCTGGTCGAAGAGGTTGTGTTCTCCATCACCGATCCGTCCGACGCCTCGCGCTCGGAGATCTTTCGGTACGACTGCGGCACCGGCTATCAGACCGTCGCGGAGTTCTCCACCGAGTCCTCGGACGCCTTCGTTGAACTGCGGCCCAAGAAGTACGAGGTCCTGGTCGACGTGGTGGGTGCGACCCCTGGCGGCGCGCAGGACGTTCGCCGAGTCCGGACGATGGAGATCGACGTGCTCGAACGCACCATCACCCTGCAAGACTTCGATTTCGGGCTTGAGCCGATCGAACTGCAGCTGACCCTCGAGCAAACCGATGTCTGCGAAGAGATTGGGCTGTCGCTGCGCTACGCAAACATCGAATCCGACCTCGCCGACCCCCCGATCGAAGAGGACGGCACGGCGCTCACGTCCCTTTTGTACCGCGAGGGACTGCAGAGCGAGCAAGGGCTCTCGTTGTCTGGAGCACTCTCCCCGTGCGCCGAGCTCCCCGCGGTGCACACCGTCCTCGAGGTCGACCCCGGGCGCTACCTGCTCGATGTCTCGGTCGACGCCACCGTCTGCACGTTCGATATTGAGGTAGGGCTGGGTGCCGAGGCCCACGTCATCGACCTTGCCAACCTGCCTTGCCAGGGCTAAAAACGCGTTTCGTGCGACTCTCGACCCTCGGAGCCCTTGTCGGGCTCGCGCTCGCCGCCAGCGGTTGCCAGGAGCAGCCAAGCTACGCGATTCGATGGCGCATTGAGCCCCGCGACAACGTCGACGCGCCCCAGACCGCAGCGCCCCAAGACGTTGAGATGACCAACCCTTCGGTGTGCTCGCGCGCCGGGATCTCCGACGTCGAGGTGTGGGCCTTCGACGAGCAGAACGTGCTCGCCGACGTGCTCCAGTACCCTTGTTTCCCCGCGAAGTTTCGCAAAGAGGGCAGGTCGGTCAACGGCTCCACGCTCCCTCCGGGCGAGTACACGCTCATCCTCGCCGGGACCCGCGCCAACGGGTTGCCCTGGGGCACGTGCCCCACCGAGGCGACCCCAGAAGCAACGACCCTATGCAATGGCGAATCGGTCGGAGGCTTCCTCGAAGCTGCGCGCGTCGCTGGAACGCCGCTGTGCGTCGAAGGCGAGTGCAACGTTGGACTGCTCAGCTGCGACTGCACCACCTTCACCGTTCAAGCCGAGCAGACGCAACGCGTCCCCGACCTGGTGCTCGAAGCGCCCCCGGACTGCGAGGACGGAATCGACGGCGACGCCGACGGCCTCGTCGACCAGCTCGACCCGGGCTGCAAGCTTGGCGACAGCGAGTCCACGCCCGTGCTCACCCCGGAGCTCGAGCTGAGCATCTCCGTGCTCTCGGGCAACCCAGCCGCCGACTGCGGCAACGTGGGCATCGGCTCGCTGGGCCTCACCATCGACGGCAACGAGCAGGAGCCCATCCTGTGCAACGTCGGGACGACACGCTTCAGCACCCCGCTGGCGGTCGGCCCCCACGAGCTGAGCGTCGTCGGTCTCGGCCCCAGCCAAGGTGGGCCGGTCACGGTCGAGAAGACCCTCTCGTTCACGGTCAACAACCTCGGCGTCGCGACACCTCGCTCGCTTGAGATCGACTTCGCCGATGTCGACCTGCTTGAGCCAATCGAGGCGCAGCTCAGGTTCATCTACTACCTTTCGATCCCCGGCGACGACGATGCCCCGCCCGTGCTTTGCACCGACGCCCGCGTCGGCGCCACCGAGTTTCGCTACCGCGTGCTCGACCTCGGGGGTCAGCAGGTTCGCTCGTTCGGCGCGCCACTTGATGGCAGCGCCTCAACCTGCATCGGAGCAACGATCGTCTCCCTTGAAGCCCCCACCTGGGGTGGATACGCGATCGAGATCGAAGGCTTCAACGCCAACGGAGATCTGTGCTGGTCCAACGCCGACGCCCCGGCACTGTTGACCCCGACCGAAGCCCAGGCCGCCGTCCTCCCCCCCGCCGACGACGCCCCGGCCAGCTGCTTCAGCGGTTGAAGTACCGGGCTGGGCGGAGCTCGCCGTGCCGGGGCCGGCCGAAAACAGCCTGGTCCCTCCGCTTCGACGGACGGAAGCGTTGGAGCATCACGGCAGAACCTCTTCGAAGCAGGCGTCACAGCGCAGGCCTGCGCCCGTGTAGAAGCTGGCCGACTCCGGCACCTTCTTGCCGCACCCGCCGCACCCGACCATCGTCTCCGGGGGCGCCTGCGTCGCCTTCATCTCCACCACCGCGTGGCAGTAGACGCAGCTGGAGCGGCGCGGGTTCACGAAGCGGCCGCAGTTTGTGCACCGCGGTCCAGTCTTGAGCACCCGCGAACCGATCCTGCCGTCCTCAACCCCGTCGGCGAGGTCGAGTTGTTGGGTGACGACGGAGAGCTCCTCGCGGCTGGCCAGCCCTTTGGAGACGATCAGCTCGGTGAGTGACTTGCAAAGCAACTCCAGCCTATCGACCCGCTCTACCAGCGGTGCGATCGCGTCCGCCGGATGGGGCGCGTCGAGGATCTGCTCTTTGATGCGCTCAATGTCTTTGCGTTGGGAGTACTCGTTGTCGAACAGGAACTCTGACTTGAACAGATCGTCGAAATAGCCCATCGAAAAATCCTATCACTGCTTCGGTTTGGCGTCGGTCTTGGGCGCCTTGAGGTCGAGGTCTTGGAGGAGGTCCTCGAGCTCGATCTTCTGCTCCAGGCGCTGGCTCTCAAGCTCGACCACTTTTCGCCCGATCGCATCGCCATCCTTGGTGAACTCATCCAGGCGTTCAGACAGCTTCTTTCGCAGGGACGAGGCGGCCGGATCCTTCTTGATCGCCTCCAGGTTTTCGCGGGTTTGTCGGGCCCGCTCGTCCAGCTCGATCTGCTGACGCTTGAGGCCGTCGATCTCCGTGTCGATGCGTCCGATGGCGGTGCGTCGATCCACGATGGGTTGCAGCGTCGTTCGCATTTGCGGGGTGAGCTCGGCCGACAGCAGCAGGGTCGCCATGAGGTCCACGGCACGCCCGTCCCAAATGCTGACCGTCGTTCGCGATGGGGTCTGCTCCACAAGCGTGACCTCCGACTCGGTCTTCCCTTTCGCGACCACGACCGGGACCAAATAGGCGCCGGGGAGATCTTCGGTTCCCTCGGGGCGCTCGACGAGTTCGTAGTTGGACCCGGCCTGGTTGTGCCGTACGAGCACCTTCCAAGTCTTGTCCTGCCGAGGGCCCCGGACGCTCCAGGTCGTCTCCGTACGGGAGAACTGCTCCACTTCGAGCACGCCGCGAATGATGCGAATCAGCCGCATCTCGTCGCCCTTATAGGTGGAACTCGAGGTCACCATGATACTGGGCTCGACCGCGAACGGGACCGTGGCGCTGGTTCCCGTCCCCACCGTATCGGACAGGCCCTCTCCCACGAAGCTTCCGCCCGCGTAGATGCTCAGAGGACCGGGCTCGAGCACGAACGGGCTGGAGTTTTTGAAGCGGACCACGCGGTACGGGTTGGTGTCGTAGCCCATGCCCGCACCGCCGGGCCGGAAGAGGAAGGTCTCCTCCGCTTCGACCTCGCGGTTGAGGATCGCGACCATCGTCGAGCTGCCGTTGGGCACACTCACGCGGTCGGTGAGGTCAAATCGGGTCATTCCCGCGACGCTGCTGGCTCGCGCCTTCGCTTGGGTGCTTCGACGCAAGCCGTCATAGTCGACCGCCGGCGGCGGTGCGGGAGCGGCTGGCGCTGAGCCACCGGAGAACTCTCGGCCGCCCACCACCCCGCCGACCACGGACTCTTCGGCGATCTGATCCGCCTCGGGCCGCGCCTGCCGAGACGCTCGCTTCTTCGAATCTGCCTTCAGCGCCGGCTTGGCCGACGGCATCGGCTCGGGAGCGGCCTCCGCCTCCGCCTCCATGTCGTCTCCCCACGCGTCTCCATCTCCGCCTTCGGCCGGTTCGTCCAAATCGTAGGTCGTCTCCCCCAGCGCCACGACGGCCCGGCGGCGCACGCCAGACTCGGTCAAGTCGGCTCGATGGACGTTGCGAGGGGTGTGCAGGTCGTACTGAAACGCGATCGGCTCCCCCGAGGTGAGCGACATCCCGACCTGGCTCCAATCCTCGCCGCTGGTGTTGTCGACCACCGCCCACGCCTGCAACAGCGCCTTGCCCTCACCTTCTTTGGGCAACACAACGCGGTACGTCGGCTTCCACATCGGGGCCTCGACCACGTAGCTGACGACCAGATCGTGGGTCTTGGCGCCGGCGAGGCGAATCTCAACCTCGATCTGCTGGAACATGCCTTCGCCGGCGCTCGCGTCGAGGCGACGGTTGAGCTGCAGCGCGACATCCCCGTCGACCAGTGTGAACCCTGAAATCTTAGAGAGGAGAACGACGGACAGGTCGTCGCCGCTGATCAACGTCACCTTGTGGTCGATGCTCGGCTGCTCATCACTGGACGGCGCGGCGATGCGAGCGCTGGGATCGGGCTCGTTGAGCACCTGCTCGACCATGACGACGCGGCCGCGCAGCCGACCCACGCTCGTGCGCAGCACGACCTCGGTCCCGCGCAGGCCATCAAGGACTTCGGCCAAGCTTCCGCGCCCAGGACCGAGGGTGGAGAGCGCGGCGTTGGCCCAGCTCTGAGGGTCGAGCGGCATCGAGACGCTGACGGCCTGTCCGCTGTTGCGATCGATGACGGTCAACGACTTGAGCAGATCGTTGACTTGGTCGCGGCGAACCTTGATGCGCAAGACGTCGTCGTCGACCTTTCCCGCACGCTCGAAGTAGCCGATTCCGTTGCGATAGAGCACCACGCGCTCAAGGGCCAGGTCGGTCTGTGCCGCGCCGTACGAGCCACGCGACGTGGCACAGCCAGCGGTGGGAAGTCCAAGGAGAAGTACGGCAGCGAGAAGTGGGGTACGCATGGTCAGCCAGTCGGGCGCGCGTAGGGTAGCGCGACCGAAGCTCCGTACGCACACCGCCTACAAATCGTTCTACCGAGGCCGTCGCGGTTCCAGCAGCCCGGGTAACAGCGCGCCCGCGGCCGGTACCACCGAGAGGGTGGATGTTGTCACCGAGACCGCGCTCGGCGTGCTGCGGGTGTTCACCCGCCCCTCGCAGGCGATCTGGTGGGGGTATCTCGCCACCGCCGCCCTCATCGCGGTGGCTGTGTTTCTCGTTCGGAGAGATCCTGCCCGCCCCGCGCAGTGGCTGCGGTTGCTGTGCCACCGCTCCGTTCGCTCCGATGCGGCGAAGGATCCGGCCGCCCAACGCCAAGCCGGTGCCCAAGGGCCTGTGAGCAGACGATGTCAGAGCGTAAACGCGGCCTCGTGAAATCGAGGCCGAAACGCCCGGATCGCGTCGTTGGTCCGCACCGGATGCACGCGATTGCTCAGCAGCACGCAGATCGTCGGCCCACCTTTGGCTTCGGGATCCACCCAGAGGCTCGTGCCCGTGTAGCCGGTGTGGCCCACCGCGGCTTGGCTGACGGCGTGCCCTGCGGTGCCTGAGCCGTCGGGCGAGGACCCGTCCCACCCAAGCCGGCGCGTCGAGCCCACGACCGTGCTCGGCTGCCAGAACCTGTCGCGGACCGCCGGCGTGAGCCCCGGGAGAAGGTTCTCAAGCCAGCCTTTGGCCACCTCCAAGACACCATGCGCGGTGCCAAAGAGCCCTGCATGACCCGCGAGGCCGCCCCAGACGTAGGCGTTGTCGTCATGCACGAACCCGTGCGCGACGGCGGCGTCTTTGCGGATATCGAAGTGCGAAGGAACGCCGCCGGGGTGAAGGTCGGGATCGTAGACCTCGGTCGGAGCGATGCGATCGAGGTGGGGACGGGGCGGCGGCGGTGTGCCGTGCAGTCGATGAAAGCTCAGGTGCGGGATGGGTCGGTCATCCAGACCCAACGCGAGCATCACCTTGTCGGTGAACAACACCCCCAACTCGCGGCCGTAGGTCTGCTCGAGCCAGCGGCCCAACACCATGAAGCCCAGGTCCGAGTAGATGGCTTTGCTGCGCAGCGGATACTCGGGCGGCGTGGCGACGATCCTTGCGAGGATTCCATCCGCGCTGTACGGCTGCACCTCGTTGAAATACTCGCGATGCGCCGCGAAGCCCGAGCAGTGCTCGAGCAGGTCGGCGAGCGTGGCTCCGGGACAGCCTGCGCTCCACGGTTCGGGCACCGGTGCGTCGAGCTCGAGCGCCCCCTCGGACACGGCGAGCGCGGTGAGTGACGTCGTGCAGAGGATCTTGGTCAACGACGCGAGATCGTAGATCTGATCGCGCACCACGGGCTTTCCTTCCGCCGGGATCCAGCGGTGCGACGCGACCGAGCCGTGCGCCTCGTGATACAGCGTCGCACCATCACGCCACACCAGCGCGACGCAGCCCGGGAACACCTCACCCACCGCCGACTCGAGCAGGTCAAACAACGCTTGGCGTGGATCGGTCACGCGACCGAGCTTGCCTGTCCAAGAGGCCGCACGCTACAACCGGCGGGTGACCGACAGCGCCCGAAGCCGCCTCATCGTCGCCCTGGATGTGCCGGATGCCGCGAGCGCGGTCCTGAGCGCGCAGCGCTTGGCGGGCAGCGTCGGTATGTTCAAGGTGGGCCTACAGCTGTTCATCGCCGAGGGGCCCAGCGTCGTCCGGACCCTGCGAGAGCGCTTCCCCGACGTGGACGTGTTCCTCGACCTCAAGATCCACGACATCCCCAACACGATGCGCGGCGCGATCGCCAGCGCACGCGACTTGGGCGCGCGGTTCGTGACGGTCCACGCGGGCAGCGGGGTCGAGCACCTCAAGGCGTGCGTCGAAGAGGCGGGCGATGACCTCGGCATTCTCGCGGTCACCGTCCTGACCAGCCAGGACGAGCAAGCGTGCAAAGAAGCCGGCCACACCCGGAGCGCCGCCGAGCTGGTCGAGATGCGGGCCCGCTGCGCGGCGCAGGCCGGGTGTGCGGGGCTGGTGTGCAGTGGGCAAGAGCTGGAGCGGGTCTGTGTTGCCGCGCCGGACCTCTTCAAGGTGGTGCCTGGCATTCGACCCGCAGGGTCCGCGGTGGGGGATCAGAAGCGCGTGATGACGCCGGCCATGGCGATCCAGCACGGCGCGACCCACCTGGTCGTCGGCCGGCCGATCATGAACGCCGACGACCCCGCGGCCGCAGCCACGAGCATCGTCGAAGAAATCGCGGGCGCGCTCTAGAGCGGCGACCAGTTTGATTCCACGCGCTGATGCACGCCTCAGCACCCGGCATCAAACGGGTCGCCGCTCTAGCAGCTCGAGGGGCTTGGCTCGACGATCATCCAGGTGCCGTCGATCAGCGCGACGCTGAGCCCTTGCGCGGCGTCGCCGACATGCGGCTGCGGCCGGTTCCCCTGCGCATCCAGCAAACCGTCTTCGTTGGCGCCGCCGTAGATCACCGCATCGAGGGGAACCGTCTCGTCCGTGACGTCGGTAGATCGCGTGTCGAACAGTGCGACACCATCCGCAACAGCACCGGCGTTCTGCAGGCCCGGCGAGAAGGTGATTTGAAGGTCTGCGTCGACACCCTGTGCCCCGACCAGTACGCAAGCCCCGGCGGCGATCTCCCCTGCGAGGTCGGCCGAGCCGCTGGTGTATCGGGCGCCGCCCCAGCCCAGGCTCATGTTGTCGAGCGATGCGTCGGTGTCGCAGCTGTTGTGGAGCTTGACCCACTCCTTGCCAGCGTCGCTGCCCTGTGCGTCGTAGAGCACTTCGACGATACGAATGCCGCAAGACTCGGGCGGCGGCGGAGCATCGCCGGTGGGCTCTTGCGGCATCTCGATCGAAAGCGGCATCTGCGAGCGCGGCGTGGCCATGGGAGCGACGTCCATGCCATCGGGCAGCACACCGTTGCCGTCCCAGAACAGCCCGAACTGGTTCTTGTAGGCTTCCACAACCTCGGGAATGTCCGTAAAGTACATGTTCTCGAGATTGCTCTCGAAGCCGGTTCCGGTGAGGTTGGACGAGCCGGTGATCACGGAGTCGCGGCCGCTGTCGAGGCCGCTGAAGATCAGATACTTGTTGTGGTGCAGCAGGAAGAGGCTGTGGTTGGTCTCGAGGTAGCGGTCCTCGAAGCGCCCCTGCCCACCGTCGGCGTCTTGCAGCTCTCGAACCTTGAGCGTCTCGTTGAAGGAGTTGGGTCCGAGGGTCTCGCCGTTCGAGCCACCGTCGGGATCCAGCCAGTACAGGTCGTCGTCGGCCACCAGACGCAGAGAAAACGGGGTGTCCGTGTCCGCCAGGCGCTCGGCCAACGCATCCACCAGCTTGGTGTAGCTGAAGCGGTGCGCACCCACGTCGACGGTGTCCGCCTGCGCGATGCTCTCGAGCAGCTTGTCGGTCAGCGCTCGCGAGTCCTCGAGCACGGGGATAAAGTAGGGGACCATGTCGTCCTCGGGGGCGGCTTCGATCGCGTCCCGGCACGTGTTCATGAACGCGCGGTACGCCGTCCGGCCATCGCTATGGGCGGGGTCGATGAGCGAGTCCATCAGGCACAGATGTGACGCCACGAAGTAGCTCTCTCGCGCGACCTCGGTGAAGTGCCAGTTCTCGTGGTGCAGGTGGGTGCCCGAGGACATGTTGCCGCTGCCAAACGACAGCCGCACGTACTGGTCTCCATCGTCGGCGGGGCCGGGTGCGCGCGGGTTGATCATCAGCACCTTGTTGTGCGCGAAGCCAACCGAGCCCTGGTGCCCGCGGGTGAAGACATCGCCGCCGCAGTCCATGACCTGCTCCGCCTTGCTACCGATGCTGTCGAGCACGAACGTGACCTCGGCACCGCGATCGATCGCCGAACAGAGTGCGTCGGCCACCAACCCGTCCGAAAAGGACAGGTAGGCGAGGAAGATGTCGTCGCCCTCGCCCGTCTCGTCGAGCCACTCGAGGATCCGCGTCTGAGGGCTGGAGTCGCGCGACCCCGAGTTCTCCGAGTCGAACTCCTTGGTGCAGTAGACGTTCTTTGGCTTGGCCGACACCGTGCCCCCGCCGACGGTCTGCATCGGCGCGTCGTAGGCGTAGGTCTCACAGATCGGGTTGGTGAACAGCACCTCGTAGGAGGCGTAGTCCAAACACACCCGACCCTCTACGCACGCGCCTGCATGGGTATCGTCGGCCTTCCCTCCTGGTCCGCCGTCTCCAGCGACCGAGCCGTCCCGAGAGGCTTGACAGGCGGTGAGGGCAAGGGAAATCGCGGCGATGGACGTGAACGAGCGGGACATGGCGACCTCGGACAGGTGAGGGTGGAGACTACAGTGTCGGAGGATGTAGGCAACGCATATTTGAGGGGCGGGCGCGAGTTTCCCGCAGGTTGCGTAGAAACGCGCGGTGGTGCGCAGCGGGCCAAGTTGGCAGTGTTTCACCGGCGCCGTGACCCACTCAACAACTCCCTCCAGCAAGCCGCACCCCGCAGACGAGCACGACCGCATCCGCGTCCACGGAGCCCGGGTGAACAACCTTCGCAACATCACGGTCGAGCTGCCCAAGCGTCGCCTCACCGTGTTCACCGGGGTCTCGGGCTCGGGCAAAAGTTCGCTGGTGTTCGGCACCATCGCCGCCGAGTCGCAGCGGCTGATCAACGAGACCTATAGCGCGTTCCTTCAGGGGTTCATGGCGAACCTCTCACGACCCGACGTCGATCTCCTCGAAGGCCTGACCACCGCGATCGTCGTCGACCAGGAGCGCATGGGGGCCAACGCGCGCTCGACCGTCGGCACGGCAACCGACGCAAACGCGATGCTGCGGATCTTGTTTAGTCGCCTGGGCGAGCCCCGCCTCGACTCCCCGCGCGCGTTCTCTTTCAACATCCCCTCGGCGACCGGATCCGGAAAGATCAACATCGAGGGCAAGGGCAAGACGGAGCAGCGGGAGTTCACCATCATGGGTGGCATGTGCCCGCAATGCGAAGGCATGGGCAGCGTCTCCGACATCGACCTCTCGCAGCTGTTCGACGCCAGCAAGTCGCTGGACGATGGGGCGATCACCGTCCCGGGATACACAGCGGACGGTTGGCACGTGCGCATCTTCGGCGCCGTGGTTCCCACCAACGTTCCGATCGAAAAATTCAGCAAGGAGCAGCGCCAGGAGTTCCTCTACGGCGACACCCGCAAGGTCAAGCTCGACAAGATCAACCTGACCTACGAGGGCCTCGTCCCGCGCATCCAGAAGTCTTTCCTCACCAAGGACGTCGATGCGATGCAGCCCCATATCCGGGCGTTCGTCGAGCGTGCGGTGAGATTCGCGGCCTGTCCCGGCTGCGACGGCACGCGCCTCAACGCGTCGGCTCGGGCGTCGAAGATCGACGGGATCAACATCGCCGACGCGACGGCGATGCAGATCAGCGAGCTGGCGCAGTGGACCCGAGATCTCGACCGGGCCTCGGTCGCGCCCTTGCTCGCGACGCTTCAGCAGACGCTCGACTCGTTTGTGGAGATCGGTCTGGGCTATCTCAGTCTCGACCGACCGACGGGAACCCTCTCTGGCGGCGAAGCGCAACGCACCAAGATGATCCGACACCTGGGCTCGGCGCTGACCGACGTCACGTACGTGTTCGATGAGCCCACCGTTGGCCTGCACCCGCACGACATCCAGCGGATGAACAGCTTGCTGCTCCGGCTGCGTGACAAGGGAAATACCGTGCTCGTCGTCGAGCACAAACCCGAGGCCATCGAGATCGCCGACCACGTGGTGGACATCGGCCCCGGCGCGGGCACGGCCGGCGGGAGAGTCGTGTTTGAGGGCACCGTGGACGGGCTACGCCGCAGCGGCACGTTGACCGGACGTCACCTCGACGACCGAGCCCGCTTGAAGCCCAAGCTCCGCACACCTTCGGGCACGCTCGAGATCCGCGGCGCCAACACCCACAACCTCCGCGAGGTGAGCGTCGACATTCCACTGGGCGTGCTGGTCGTAGTCACCGGCGTCGCGGGTTCGGGCAAGAGCTCCCTGGTGCACGGGTCGGTGGCCGGCCGCGAGGGCGTGGTGGTGGTCGACCAGAGCGCGATCCGGGGCTCGCGGCGGAGCAATCCCGCCACGTACACCAAGCTGCTGGACCCGATCCGCAACGCGTTCGCCAAGGCCAGCGGCGCCAAGCCGGCGCTCTTCAGCGCCAACTCCAAGGGCGCATGCCCCAACTGCAAGGGCGCGGGGGTCGTCTACACCGACCTCGGGATGATGGCGAGCATCGCCACGCCGTGCGATGCGTGCGAGGGCAAGCGGTTCCATGCCTCGGTGCTGGAGCATCGGCTTGGCGGACGCGACATCAGCGAGGTGTTGGCGATGTCGGTGAGCGAGGCCGAGGCGTTCTTCGGTGCGGGCGAGGCCCAAACGCCCGCCGCGCACGCCATCCTCGCGCGACTCGTCGAAGTGGGTCTGGGCTACATCACCCTCGGTCAACCGTTGCCGACACTCTCGGGTGGCGAACGCCAGCGGCTCAAGCTCGCCACGCAGATGGGCAACAAGGGCGGCATCTACATCCTCGACGAGCCCACGACGGGGCTGCACCTCGCCGATGTCCAGCAACTCTTGGGCTTGCTCGATCGCCTCGTCGACTCCGGGAAGTCGGTGATCGTCGTCGAGCACCACCTCGCCGTGATGGCCCATGCAGACTGGCTGATCGATCTCGGACCCGGCGCGGGCCACGACGGGGGCCAAGTCGTCTACGAAGGCTCGCCCGCAGGGCTCAGTGCCGCCCGCTCCTCGCGAACCGGCGAGCACCTCGCCGCGTACATCGCGAGGTGAGCAGAGGGCGAGGACCCACAAACGGAGATTCGCCCCAACAGTAAGAACGATACGGAAGCGACTTCATATTGCGCTGGTCGATAAGAGTCGGTTTTCGATATGCCGAGGGGACGACACGCGTTAGAGGCACCATCCATGAACGTCCGCAACATCGTCCTCACGCTCCCCCTGGTCTCGGCGGTCGCGCTGAGCTTGAGCGCCTGCCAGGGCTCCAACGGCTTCGCGCAGCTCCAAGAAACCCTCGCCAAGATCGACCAGAAGCAGGACAACATCCTCTCTCGCATCGACGCCTTGGAGGAGAAGGTCGGCAACGCACCCGCCGCCGCTGCTCCTGGTAAGGCGAAACCCGCAGGACCGCAGCCCGGTCGACCCGATCCCAAGGCGACGTACAAGGTCGACGTGGACGATGCGGTGACCAAAGGCTCGCCCGAGGCGCTGGTCACCATCGTGGAGTGGTCCGACTTCCAGTGCCCCTTCTGCAGCCGGGTCAACCCGACGATGGCCAAGATCCAGGAGACCTACGGCGACAAGGTCCGCATCGCGTTCAAGCACAACCCATTGCCGATGCACAACCGAGCAATGGCTGGCGCGATTGCGGCCGAAGCGGCGGGACGCCAAGACAAGTTCTGGGAGATGCACGACAAGCTGTTCGCGAACTCCCGTGAGCTGACCGACGAGAACATCGAGAAGTGGGGGACCGAGATCGGTCTGGACATGGACAAGTTCAAGACGGATCTCAAGGACAAGGCTCTTGAGACCAAGATCCTCAAGCAGCAGACGCAGGGCAGCACGCTTGGTGCTCGGGGCACTCCAGCCTTCTTCGTCAACGGCCGCTTCCTCTCCGGCGCCCAGCCCTTCGAAGCGTTCAAGGCCATCATCGACGAAGAGATGAAGAAAGCCGAAGCCATCGTCGCCAAGGGGACCGCGAAGAAAGACGTCTACGCCGAGGTCATCGCCAAGGGCAAGACCAAGGTCTGAGCCCGTTGAGCACAGCGGTCACGGCCCCGAGCACGAGACGTTTCGTGTGCGGGGCCGTCAGGGGGCCGAGGCCAAGCGCCAGGCAAATCACTCGCCACGCGCTGGCGGCGTAGGTGGTGGCGCCCCGAGTGGTGGCGCCACGAACCGCTACTGGTGGTGCTCCAGCATGTTTTCCATCAGACCGTCGGCGCCGACCATTTCCATGGGGCGGGACGTATGACGGGCAGCTTGCACGGCCTCGCGCAGGTCTTCGAACAGCCTGCGCGCGTTGGGCAGGCCGTAGAGCTCGAACTCGGGGTCGGTGCGATCGGTACCGATCAGCGTGACGGTGGCGTTTCCGAACATGCGGTCGATGACGTTCTGCTTGAAACGCACATCCAGGACGCGCCACAGCTCGATGCTGTCGACGGTGGTGGTGAGCACGCCGTGCTCGTGCTCGAGGCGCCGGTTGGTGATCTTGTAGCGCGTGGTCTTGTACCGGAAGAAGGTCCAGATCATCCCGGGAATGCCGATGAACCCGAGAGGCCACAGCGGCCACGTGGAAAAGAGGGGGACGAGGCCGAGCAGGTATGCCGCGATGCCCCCGACGACCGAGGCACCAAACCACTTGACGTAGCCGGAGTAGACCGACATCGGTCGTGCCACGCCTTCGAAAATGATCTCCGCGTCGCCCGGCCGTGCGTTCGAGCCCACGGGAGGCTGAGCTTGGGCGCGAACGGGCTGCTGGGGGGCTTGCTGGCCGGGGTGCTGCTGCATGGCGACTCCTGGAGGATACCCGCCCGGCGCAGGCGGTGGCGAGACAACCCCCGGCGAGATGCCGTGATTCCCCGGGTGCGGCACGCGGCCTGCAGAAGGTGACTGGGCGGGGTCAGCGACCGACTCGGGGGCAGAGGCCGCGGGGTAGACGGCCGCAGGCGTGAACGCGGCGGGTGCATACGGCACCGCAGGGGCCGCATCGTGCGGAGGTGTGGGGACATGGGGGACCGCAGGAGATTGAGCCGCCGTGGCGGGCGGGCTCAGGGGAATCTCTGAGGAGTCTTCTCTTTTTCGATGTGACCAACCGGGTCCCTGCGCGCTCATGGGGGCAGCATTGCACCGCGGATCCGCGTGAACAAGTGCGGCAACAGGTAGGCTGGGCGTCGTTGCCCACCGCATGCCTGGAAGAGAACGAGATCGTCGATCTCGTGACCGGCGGACTCGACTCGGAGGCTGCGGCCCGAGCCGAGATCCACATCGACACGTGTGCCAGCTGTCGGATGCTCTTGATCGAGCTCGCACGAGTCTTCGAGATTCGTGCGTCCTCCCTGCCAGAGGTTGAACCCCACGAGCGTGAGGGGAGCACCGAACGCGGGTCCGACGACGGACTTGCAGGCCTGCTTCCTGCGGCACTCATGCGCGGCACCACGATCGGCCGCTACCTCGTCGTGGGCACGCTGGGCGCCGGAGCCATGGGCGTGGTCCATGCCGCGTTCGACCCCGAACTCGACCGCAAGATCGCGCTCAAGCTGCTGCGTTCTCGAGTCGGAAAGGGCTCCAACGAGCGTCTGGTCCGCGAAGCGCGAGCGACCGCCCGCCTCGCGCATCCCAACGTGGTCGTCGTGCACGACGTGGGCGAACACAACGGCTCGGTGTTCATGGCCATGGAGTACGTCGACGGTGGCACCCTGGGCGAGTGGCTCGCGGCGGAAGACCGCGGACGTGAGGCAATCCAGGCTGCGTTCCACGACGCTGGCCTGGGACTTCAGGCTGCCCACGAAGCGGGGCTCGTGCACCGAGACTTCAAACCCGCCAACGTCCTGATGGGTCGCGACGGCCGGGCACGCGTCACCGACTTCGGACTCGCTCGGAACCGTCAGACCCCCGAAGATCGAGAGGCGCTTTTCACCACCGAGAGCGGCGCGCAGGCCAAGCTCAGCGACGCCACGCTCACGCGCACTGGCGCCGTGGTGGGCACGCCGGCGTATATGTCACCGGAGCAGTTTGCCGGAGAGGTCGCGGACGCCCGCTCCGATCAGTTCAGCTTCTGCGTCGCGTTGTTCGAGGCGCTGTGCGGAAGCCGACCGTTTGCCGGACGGACGGTGACGGAGCTCGCGGCCAACGTAAGCGCCGGTCGCATCGCGGACCGTCAGCGACTCGATGCGCTCCCGGGTCGGCTGCGGAACGCGCTGCTTCGGGGGCTGCGCGCTGAGCCTGCCGACCGTTTTCCGAGCATCGGCGCGCTGCTTCGAGCACTGCAACCCTCCGGCTGGGCCTCAACCCACCGCTCCACCAAGGCGATGTTCCTGGGCGGCTTGAGCATCGGCGCGCTGGGGGTGGGCGCTGCGATCTCCAGCTCCACCACAGACTCGCGCTGTGCTCCGTCGGCGGACGAGCTGCTCTCACCGGCGTGGGACCAGGCCCGGGCCACAGGCCTACAGCGCGCCCTCGAAGCCCCGGGATCCGAAACCGCCGCCCGAGCCGCAACACGCGTCCGGACCGGCCTCGACCGGTTTGCGTCGCAGTGGGTGGACGCAAGAACAACCGCCTGTGAATCCGCAACCACGACGCACCAAAACGTCGCGCTGCAGTGCCTCGACGAGCGGCTGATCCACTTCGAGGCGCTGGTCGACGCGCTTGAGGACAGCGACGAGAAGGCGCTGCAATACGCAGAGGAAGCGGTCAGCCGCCTCGGCGCTCCGGTCCAATGCACCCAGCCCGACTGGACGCAGTCCGCCGCTCGAGAGCCGCCTGCCGACCAGACCGAGGCCGTCGAGTCGGTCCGCCGCCAGCTCGCCCGGGTGAGCGCAGACGCCAACCTTGGCAAGTTCGACGCCGCGCTCGCGTCCGTGCTGCCTTTGGCTGAGCACACCGAGGCGATCGGATTCGATCCGCTGACCGCCAGGGTCCTGAACGAAGCCGCGTTGCTCCACCTGAGGATGGCGAACTACGACTCAGCGTTGGCCGCACTCGAGCAAGCCTTTCGCATCGAGATTCGGTGTGACGACCCCGCGCTGATGGTCACCACGGGAGCCCTCGCCCTGCACCTGCTCGGGTACGCCTCTCCGGACCTAGAGCAGGCTCGCCTGTGGATGGAGTTGACGCACGGCGCGCTCGAGCGGACGGGCTCTTACAACCGCCCCGCCGCGTCGTTCTGGAACTCGGTCGGTCTGGTGGAGCGCCAGCGTGGCAACTTCGAGCAGGCTCGCGAAGCCTACGAGCGCTCGCTGGAGCTGCACCAGGCGTTTGAACCCGACGGACCCGAGGCCCTCACCCCGCTGAACAACCTCGCCGCCCTGGAGATGGACGTCGACGACTTCGAAGCGGCGCAGACCCGCGCGCGCGAGCTGCTGCGGGAGATCGAGCGGCGCTATGGGTCTGAGCACCCCGACTACGTTCCGGCCCTCTCGACCCTCGCGGGGGCGCTCGCCGCCCAGAACAAGCTGGAGGAGGCCGCGTCCTCGATCGAGACGGCCCTGGCCATGGGTGAGGCCTGGTTCGGACGCGACAGTCCACGGCTCGACTCCCCGCGCGCGGTTCTGGCCGGGATCCTCGGGCGAACCGGAGACCTGGAGGGCTCAAAGGCGCTGTACGAACAACTCATCGAGACCTGGACCCGAACCCGTGGGCCCAACGACCCCAACGTCGCCATCGTGCACAACAATCTCGCCACCACCCTGAGCAAGATGGAACGGGGCGAAGAAGCTCTCGATCATCACGTCCGGGCGCTGGAGATTCTGATGTCCTCTCGAGACATCGGCCACAGATCGGTCGTGCAGGCGAACTCCGCGGTCGGGATCGACGCCATGGATCTGGGCCGTTGCGAAGAGGCTCTCGGGTACCTGGAGGCCGCCAAGGATCCCGCTGCCGCACTTCCGGCTTCGGACGTCCTCGTCTCGGTGGTGAACCACAACCGGGCGAAGCATACGTGGGCCTGCGACGGCGACACGAAGCAGGGGCAAGTCTGGGCGGAGTCTGCGGTTGAGCAAGCCAAGGGTTCGTTCGGCGCCGAGCATGCGACCGTGGGGAAGTTCGCCCTCAGCGCGGCTGAGCTCGCGCTCGACAACGATGACATCGATGCGGCCCGTCAACAGTTCGAAACAAGCCAGCGGCTTGCCTCGACCGAGCCAACGCAGACCACCCGCGCGCGAATGCTCTACGTCGAGGCCGGGATCGCCGAGCATGAAGGACGAGCGGCCGAAGCCCGGCGCCTGCTTGCGCAAGCCCTCCCGTTGCTGCCCGAAACCACCCGTTGGCTCCCGCTTCGCACCCGGATCTTGGCGATGAAAGTCCGGCTCACCCCATGACCCGGGTGCCCCGCCACGTGCATCCGCCCGAGCCGCTAAGGTCACCGGCCAGCGGCTTTGCTTCGACCCATGGCGTCAAAGTGCAGCGTCAGCGCAATCCGTGCCGTGACAGGATTGCCTGCAACCGCGTGAATGGTGGGTAGCTGGCTGCGAGCCCGTTCCGGATCCCAGTGCGACGCGAAATGATACTCGCCCTCGCGCCACTGCTGGTTCCAGACGTTGTCGACCGACAGATCGAGCTGCGCCCAGCGGTAGCGGTAGCCCACGTTGATATCCATCACCGTCGTTGGCGCCGCAACCGCGCCATAACTCAGCGGCCGAGCGCCAAGAAGAAACCACCGGACCCCGCCTCGAAACCCCTTGGGGTGGGCCATCGACGCCTTCGCGGTGAGGATGAGCGGAGGCGCCCCCGGAATGGATGAACCACTGGTCACGAAACGACCCCGAGCCCAGGTCACGTCCCCTCCGAGATCGAGCCAGGAGGTGGGATGGATTTGCACGTCACCCTCGACTCCGAGTCGCTGCGTAGCCGAGCGCTCCACGTTGAAGCCCGACACATGGTCGAACACCGACTCGCGATCGATCCACGTACCAAACCCCGCAACCCCAACGTCGAGAATGCCCGGTTGCACACGGGTGCCCAACTCAACGCTGTCGCTGCGGGTGGTGCGAGCCTGCCCCCCGGCGTACTGGCTGAGGTCTTCGTTTTCGGGTGCCTGCTGGGGCAGCGTATACGCCCGCGCCTCGGGCGACCGAACGCCTCGTCCATAGGCGGCGAAGATCTGCCAGCTATCGAAGGGCGTGAACTTGGTCATCGCGCGGGGGGAGAGCGCAGCCGCAGCGCCCCCGAAGTCTCGGTCCAGCATGCGGTCGCGAACCTGGGTGGCGAACACGTCCACCCGGCCTCCAGCTTCGAGCTGCATCCACGAGGTGGGTGTCGCACGAAGACCCGTTGCGAGCGACACAGCGTGCTGCACGAACGCAAGATCGCGGGGCGTATCCCAGGTGCGAGCGTCGGGCGTGAGCTGGTCGGTCGACTGCTCGGCGATGTCCACCTGCCAACGAGCGTGGACCGGGATCTCGATGCGCGGGTGCACACGAATGTCGACCTGCGTGGAGACGCCCGGGCTGACCGCCGCGTGCAGCTGCCGGTGCCGGTCCCCCGTGTCCGGAAACAGGAGGTCGCCCGTGAAGTTCTCATCCAACGAGAAACGGCGAGCCTGAACCCAGGCCGTGCTCCGAGAGCGCACGCGTCCACGGTCGGTCTTGACCTGCATCGAGCCAATCACTCGCGAAGACTCGCCCACGGAGTCGTCGGTGTAGCTGTCGTACAGTCCTACGTCGCCGCGCCGGATATCGTCGAGGCGGACAGTTCCTGGCAGATCGAAACGTGCAGCGTACATCGACCCCATCGCGGTGACGGTGGTGCCGCGTCCTTTGTAGAGCAACGCCTGCCCGATGCTGCTCAGCCGCTGCGCATGTCGACGTTGGCCGTAGCCCTGGTCGTCCATGACCTCGAGCGCAAGAAAGGTCTCCTTGCTGCGTCGCTCCGGCGCATGCACGAGCGAGAGTCGATTGCGCAACGTGGAGCCGAACTCGTAGGTGGCCCGCGTCCCTCGCTGCGGCACACCCAGCCGGTACCGAATGCTGCCCGCCGTCCCAAAGTTGCCCTGCTCCAGACGATAGGAGCCCTTGGTCGCGTCCACGCCCTCGACCACCTCGGGGATGATGAACGACAGGTCGAGGTAGCCGTGCGCGTGCACGTTGGACGCCTCGTTGATGGGGATGTCGCCGAGCTTGGTCTCGATGTCGGCACCATGCACCGCATCGAAGCCCCGCAGGTAGAACTGGTACCCCTTGCCCTGACCTCCGTGCTGCACAATGTGAATCCCCGGGATGTGCCGGAGAAGATCTTCGGCACCGCGCTTGGGCATGGTGTCGATCTCCCGCCGCCCAATGGTCACGGCGGTCGCGCTGAGTTGGTCCGCCTCGCGGTGCACGACCAGCTCGCGCACCGTGTCGGCGTCGGCGTCGGACTCGTCCAGCGCTGCGCCGATCTCCTCGACCGGGATCGGCTCGTCTGGCACATCCGCGGGGGGGTGTGCCAGACGAGTTGCGATCGCCGCTGCGAGGCTCCAACCGTTCATCGGCGCATCGGCAGTACGGGCTCAGACACGCGCGGGATCACTCGATCTCGCAGTGTCCTTCCCCGTTGATGTGTCCAAGCGTCCGCGCCTGCGCGACGATGAACCCGTGGAGGTCGTCGATGTCCCGACCGCCCACCTGGTATCTCGTCTGGCCCGAGAGACTCTGCGACCGCAGCTCCTCCAGGGTGATCGCTCCATCGCCGTCGGCGTCCGCAGCCGCGATCAGGTCGAACGCGACATTGGGCTCTTCGGAGTCAAGGTCGTCGTAGAACAGGTGGTCGGCATGCACGGTGAGCACCGCATCGGTGACATCGTCTTGCACCACGGGCGCCTCGGTGTCGCACTCGACGTAGCGCGCGCTGACGTCGAGCACCCAATCGAAGGTCTTCACCTCGTCGCCACGCGTCGCGACTCCGCGAGCCCAGAGCGATGCACCCGCCCCCACCATCGCGTCCACGACCTCGTCCCCGAGATCGGTGCTGGCATCGGCCTTCGCGGTTGAGATGGACCAAGACAACGCGGGGACCTGGCCGTCAGGAACGCTCAGCATGCCCAGCTCTTGCCCCGCGCCCTGGCTGGGTCGGGAGATGTCGAGCACGTAGCTGCCGGGCAACGACACCCCGTCGGCATCGATCGCATCCAGCGAGACGATGAACGCATCGAACGTGACGCTCCATCCGTCCACGAAGGCTTCGGCTGGGATGCCTTGCTCGATGAAGTCCTCCCCCCACGCGTTGACCCGAAGCGTGCCATCGGCAGCGGGGTCGGAGTCACAGGCAAACAACAACAGGCTCATTGCGGCGATACGTTTCATTGGACGACCTCGACTGCGTAGTGATCGTGGACCTGCAAGTTGCGGCGCAGGTTGGCCCAGGCTTCAGGGTGTTCATCCGCCGAGATTTCGACGAACCCATCCGCGTCCTCGTCGAGCGACACGATGTCGACGTCGGCAAAGATCGTGTCGCCCTCGATGGCGTCGACGGGATCGAACCGGAGCGCGAGCCGCTCGGTTGAGTTTTCGGTGGCGGTGAAGCTCAGCGGAAGGCCGATGATCGATCGGTCTTCGTCTTGGTCGACGTACGCCACGAAGTCCACCTGCACTTGGCCGCGAGTGGCCGTGCCGGCGAGGACGAACGAGTGACCGATCAGCGGGTCGTCTTCGGACAAGCCGTCCGAGGCCTGCGCGACCGCGAACGTGAAGTTGGCGCCGGAGTAGTCCGCTTCGAGCAGCGTCGCGACGCCGATACTCGAGTCGGAGTCGAGGACGTCGACAACGTGCCGCCCGACCAGCTCCCCCACAACTTCGCCGCCCGCGCTGTGACCGGGGTGCGCGAGGGCACTGGGCACGACGAGGTCGTGGAGTGTGGGAAGCAGGCCGGCGCGAGCGTGCATCTCGCCCTCGGTGGTGAACTCGATCGTGTCGAGGGCCATGCGGACCTCGGTCAGCTCAATCTGGGTGTCGTCGGCATCGAAGGAGTGTTCTGTGGCCTGCACCACGACGTCGAGTTCGACGCGAGGCGCAAGCGAGGTGTCTAGATCACAGGCCGCGATGCACGGAATTACGGTGCATGCGATCCAAAAGCGGGTTCCATTCATGGAAGCCCCCCCTTTCAAAAAAGCGTGGAGTTGTGGGTCGTCAAGAGAACGAGGTTGTCAGCTCAGACCCGGAGGACCCCGCGCTCGAGCACACCGCGGGGCTCGAGAACGGATCGGGTCGAGCGCGAACGAAGCTCGGCTCAGGTACACCCACGCGGCGACCGAAACGGGCGGCCACGCTGGGGGGGTGGGGCTCGCAGCGATGCCCCGGTGGGCCAACGCGTGCGCGCCGTGGTCTCGATCGTTGGCACAGCGCGCGACCACCTCCGCCAGGAGATCGGCGGTCGACGGTGGCGCGAGTGCTTCGCCAACGTTCTGCTCGTGAACCTGCGCAGGCGGTGGCGCTACGGGATCCGGCTGCGCGAGGACCGGGTCCTCGTGCTCGTGCTCGTGCTCGTGCTCGTGCTCGTGCTCGTGCTCGTGCTCGTGATGCGCGAGGACGTGATCGTGCGCGGGCTCGTCGGGAGCCGGCTCGTGCACCGCCCCATGCTCGTGCTGCTTCGCCGCCGGACCGTGGTGGTGGTGGTCGAGCTCGTCGTGCAGCGCGACATGCAGCCCCGGCCCCACCTCAAACCCGACCAGCCACAGCGTGCACAGCAGCAGCGCATGGACCCGGCGAAAGCGGGGATGGGCGAGGAGAGACACGGGCGAGAGCGGAGCGTACAAGAGTCCCGAGCACGATACGAAGCGCGAAGTGCCGCGGATCAGACCACCGGCCCCCCTCCCCTCTGCGGTTCCTTGTAAATTGCCGGGATGCGTCGTTTTGGGCTGCTCTTGCTGTTTTTTCTGGGCTGCACGTCCGCCCCGCCCAGCTCGGCTCCGACCCCGGCGCCTGTTGCGACACCCGCCGCGCCGCGGTTGGGTCGAGCGGCCGACGCCAAGCCGCTCCCGGCTCAGCCCCAAGAACGACCCCCGACCCAACCCCCGCCGATCGCCACCCACCCCACCCATCGAACGCAACCCCGCAGGCGCCGCTGCAGTACGAGGTGACAGTCGACACCTCGCTTGGGTCCTTCGTCGTCCGCGTCGACAGCAATCAGGCGCCCCACGGGGCCCAACGTTTCTACAACCTGGCGATGCTGGGCTACTTCAACAACGCCACGTTCTTTCGCGCGATCTCTGGGTTCGTGGTCCAGTTTGGCCTCCACGGTGATCCGGAGGTCAACCGCCAGTGGAAGGCGGCGACGATCCCCGACGACCCGGTCAACATGTCGAATGTTCGGGGAACCGTCGTCTTCGCCAAGTCGAACCTGGCCGACAGCGCAACGACGCAGCTGTTCATCAACCTGACGGACAACCCAGCGCTCGACGGGATGGGGTTCGCACCGGTCGGGCACGTCGTCGAAGGCATGAACGTGGTCGACCAGATCTACACCGGCTACGGGGAAGGGGCACCGGGTGGACAAGGGCCCTCGCAGGGACGAATCGCCTCGGAGGGAGAAGCCCACCTGCACAAGTTTCCGCTGTTGACCCGCATCATCAGCATGAGCGTGCGGTGAGCGGTACACTCACGACGAGATGTATCTGACCCGGGCTCAGCTCTTCGGTGTGTCTCCGTTCGGCACCCTCGACGCGCCCTTTTGCGACCTCGACGGCGATCCTCGAATGCTCACGGTCATGCATGGTGCGGGCGGCGTCGGCAAGACCACGCTGCTGCGCGTGCTGTCCTCCACCCGCCCCGGACACGCGGTCGCTCTGCTCGGTCGCTCGATGCCGGGCGCCACGAGCCCGGCCGGGGCCATGTGCCACTGGCACCTCAGCGACGACGACCCACAGCGCCCCCATCCTCTCGTGGTCTGCACGCCCAACATGCGCGAGCGCGATCCGGACGACGAAGCCGCCGCGCTCCAGCGACGCGAGCAGACAATGTTCGACAAGCAGGCCAAGGATCGCGGCGGGTTTGTGTTCACCGTCATCCCCTCATCCCGCTGGTACTCCCCCCAGGCGGTCTCCCTGCACGCACCCCTGCGAACCGTCGCCCACTACGACGTCAAGGCAACCTCCAGCTTCGACGACGCCGCGCGCTCCGAAAGCACCCGCGACACCAAGCTCGCCATCGCATACGCCGAGGTCTGTGCCGCTGTGGCCCCCACCACCCAGCGCGAACGCAACCGCCTGCGCGAGACCAGCACCCGCCCCTGGGACACACGCCTGCTCGGCAACGCGATGCGCGACGCGATCGGGGCCGTGCTCGACCTCGTGGGGTACAGCTACGAAGGCGTCGACCCCGTCTCGCTCGAGCCCTCGTTCACCACACCCGCCGGCAACGTCTGCATCTTCGACCGCTTGCCCAATCACGTGCGGCACCTGCTGAGCATCGCAACCGTCCCGGTCCGAACCTTGTGGGCCGCATACCCGGGCCAAGACCCGCGGACTTCGACCGGCGTGATCGCGATCGACGAAGTCGACCTGCATCAACCGCCCGAGGTGTCACGAGACCTGATGAACACGCTGCGCACCACGCTCCCGCGGGTGCAGTGGATCGTCACCACCGCAAACGCCGAGCTGGCCGCAGCCACAGAGGCATCGGCGTTGTTGTCGCTACGCCGCATGCCCGAAGAGGACACCGTCGCGCTGTTCGAAGGTGCGACGGCGCAGCTGCACTAGCGCTAGCGCCCCTCGAGCAGCGCGAGAATCGTGGCCGCGGCGCCTCGGGCGAGGTTCTGGTAGCCGGTGCTCACACTCGGGTCGGCGTACGGGAGGTGCAGAAAGTACGCTTCGCGCAGCGTCCGTTGTGCCGCTCGGCTTCGGCGAACCGCCTCCAGCGCGAGGTAGTTGGTCTCGTTGCAGATGAAGCTGTTCTCGCGGCGCGGGACCTCCCGCTCGATCGTGAAGCCGGCGAACGTCTGGTTCTCGATGCGTCGAATGTTGACCGAGATCGGATCTGCGGCGTCGAGTGGCCTGGCAGAGCCGGCCGCGACCGTACCGGAGGATGGCGCCGTGCCGCTCGCGTCGGACCCCACGCGGAGGTTGATCGCGCCGTGTTCGATCTTGATGACGTTGTGGACACCACCGTAGACACCCAGGCCCAGATGGATCGCGACCTCGTAGGTGTCGTAGTTCTGGATGGTCTCGAATGCCCCCCACGTGGTCGGGAGGGTGAGGAACGTCCAGGCGAACTCCGTGCGGGGACGAAGGAGGGCAGGAAGGTACCCCGTGAAGGAGGAGGGCCGCGCGAGGGTCTCGCCCCCGAGCATGAGTCGGCAGGTCGGGTTCTCGCTGCACTTCCAGACATTGGGAGGCGAGCCGAGATTCTCCCAGTCGTTGAACCCCGTGACGAGAATCCGCGGCGCGACCATGACGCCAAAACTACCACTGTGAGGCTGCCAACACGCCCCGCCCCTGCGACCGCCTCGCGAAAGCGGCTCAGGGAGCGCGCTGCACACACAGCCCTACACAAGCCGACGAGGCTGCGCAAACTCAGCTGACACAGGGCTGTCAGCTGAGTTCGGGTGTCCTTACGAATCTGAGCTACAACCCGCCGCGCGAGAGGCCACCCCATCCGGACCGCGGTCCGGCTCCTCCGGCGCTCCACGCGATCGAAGCGCTGCTCCACGTGCCGATCGTCGAACCTCCGCCACACTCGGAGCGCAAACGCGCGATGCGATACGTCTACACCTTCCTCGGGCTCGCGCTCCTGCTCGGCGCCCTCGTTGCAGTCAAGGGCAGCCAAATCGGCCAGCTCATCGGTTTTGGAGAGGCATCCGCAGCACAGGGTCCGCCGCCCGAGACGGTGATGACCGCGACCACGCAGACCCGCTCCATCGAACGCAGCCTCGACGCGGTAGGTACCGTGACCTCGGCCCAGGGCGTGACGATCAGCGCCGAGGTGGCAGGTGTGGTCACGAAGCTTGGCTTCGACTCTGGGGATACGGTCACCAAGGGCCAGGTCCTCGCGCAGCTCGATACCCGAGTGGAGCGCGCCCAGCTCGCCCAGTCCAAGGCCCGTCTCGGGCTGGCCAAAACCTCGCTGCGGCAAACCCAGAAGCTCGTGCCCGCTGGGGCCGCGCCCGAGTTCCAGCTGGACTCCGACCGCTCGAGCTTTGAGGCCGCGACCTCCGAGGTCGACAGTCTTCGAGCCCAGCTCACCAAGAAGACGATTCGCGCCCCGTTCTCCGGCCGACTCGGCATTCGTGCCGTAGATGTGGGTCAGTACCTCAGCCCCGGCACCCAGCTCGCCGTGCTGGAGACTGCGGATCAGTCGTACGTCGATTTTTCGCTGCCCCAGCAGCACCTCTCGGAGATCAACGTGGGCATGGAGGTTCGGATCACGCTCGACGCAGAGCCGCCCCTGGTGCTCAAGGGAAGGCTCGAGGCCATCGACCCGTCCGTGAACCCCAACACCCGAAGCCTGCAGCTGCGAGCCAGCATCGAGGGCGCGAACGAGCAGCTGCGTCCGGGCATGTTCACCAACGTCGAGGTCATCCTCGGCGACCCAAAACCATACGTCTTGGTCCCCGCGACCGCGATTTCGCACGCGTCGTACGGAGACTCGGTGTTTGTCGTGCAGGACAAGCCGCAGGACGACCCGGGCATTCGCGAGACCGCCGACGGGCTCACGGTTCAGGTCGCCCGCCAGCAGTTCGTGAAGCTCGGGCCCGCGCGCGGTGACTTCGTCGCGATCCTGGATGGCGTCACCGACGGGCAAACCGTCGTGGTCGGCGGCGTGTTCAAGCTTCGCAACGGGGCCCCGATCGTCGTCAACAACGATGTCGACCTCGAAGCCAGCCTCGAGCCGTCGGTTCAGAATCGGTAGCCCGCCATGAAGCTCACCGACATCTTCGTGCGCCGGCCCGTGTTGGCCATCGTCGTCAACCTGGTGATCTTGGTCGCCGGGATCCAGGCGCTGTTCACCCTCAACGTGAGGCAGTATCCGCGGATCGAGTCGGCCACGGTCACGGTGATCACGCCGTACGTCGGAGCGGACGCGGAGCTGGTGCGCGGCTTCATCACCACCCCGATCGAGCGTGCGGTCGCGGCTGCCGACGGCATCGACTACATCGAATCGCAGAGCGTGCAGGGGCTCTCGACGATCAAGGTTCGCCTTGAGCTCAACTCAAACTCCGCCACCGCCCTCGCCGACATCAGCGCCCGCGTGAACCAGGTGCGAGGCGACCTCCCGCCCGAGGCGGAGATCCCCGCCATCTCGATCGAGTCTTCGGATGCGCAGGTCGCCTCGATGTACCTGAGCTTTGGCTCGGAGCTACTGCAGGACAACCAAGTCACCGACTACCTCAGCCGAGTCGTGCAGCCCCGCCTCACCGCGCTCCCGGGCGTGCAGCGAGCCGACATCTTGGGCGCGAGAAACTACGCCCTACGCGCGTGGCTTCAGCCCGACCGCATGGCGGCGCTCGGCGTTTCGCCGTCCCAGGTTCGGGTCGCGCTCGCGTCCAACAACTACGTCTCCGCGGTCGGGCAGACCAAGGGCGCGCTGACGGCCGTCAACCTGACCGCCAGCACCGACGCCACCTCCGTGCAGGAGTTTCGCCGCCTGGTGATCAAGGGGGACGCAGACGCGCTGGTGCGGCTCGAGGACATCGCACAGGTCGAGCTGGGGGCCGATTCCTACGACACCGACGTGCGCTTCTCGGGCACAGGAGCGGTCTTCATGGGGATCTGGGTGCTTCCCAACGCGAACACGCTCGATGTGATCAAGGCCGTGCGCGCCGAGATGGCGGTGGTCAAAGACGAGCTGCCCACGGGCATGCGGGCTGGGATCGCGTTCGACTCCACCGAGTACATCGAGAACGCGATCGACGAGGTCTCGACGACGTTGCTGGAGACGGTGGTGATCGTGGTGATCGTCATCTTCGTCTTTCTCGGCTCGCTGCGCTCCGTGCTGGTCCCGCTCGTTGCGATTCCGCTGTCGCTTATCGGCGCGGTGTTCCTGATGCAGGTGCTGGGTTTCACGGTCAACCTGCTCACCCTGCTGGCGATCGTCCTCGCGGTTGGGTTGGTGGTCGACGACGCGATCGTCGTGATCGAGAACTGCGAGCGAAACATCCGCGAGGGCAAGGGCCGGGTCGAAGCCGCCATCCTCAGCGCACGAGAGCTGCTGGGGCCGATCGTCGCGATGACCATCACGCTCGCGGCCGTCTACGCGCCGATCGGGCTGCAGGGTGGCCTCAGCGGCGCGCTGTTTCGCGAGTTCGCATTCACCCTGGCCGGCGCGGTGTTGTTCTCGGGAATCGTGGCGCTGACGCTGTCCCCCATGATGGCCTCCAAGCTGCTGCAGGAGGGCCACACCCGGGGCTGGTTGGGTCGGGCGACCGATCGCGGTTTCGAGTGGGTGCGAAGCGTGTACCTGCGACTGCTCGACCGGACGCTGCAGCGCCGTGGCCCGGTGGTGATCGTCTGGGTTGTGCTGTCGCTGATGACGGTGCCCATGTATCTGTTCTCGCCCACCGAGCTGGCACCCACCGAGGATCAGGGCACGATCTTCACCGCGCTCGACGTGCCGCCCAACGCCAGCCTGGAGCAGATCACCAAGTACGCCGCGTCACTCAACGAGAACGTGTTTGAGACCGCGCCCGAGTTCGGTCACAGCTTTCAGATCACCACCGCCGCAGGAGGCTTTGGCGGCATGTTGACCAAGCCGTGGGACGAGCGGGACCGCAGCACCTCGGAGATCAACGAGGACCTCAGCCCGAAGGCCGCGCGCATGAGCGGGGTGCGCACGCCGCTGTTCCTGCCCTCGGCGCTCCCCAGCGCGGGCACATTTCCCGTCGAGTTCATCATCGCGTCGACGGCCGAGCACGCGGAGCTGTTGGGGTATGCCCAGCAACTTCAAGCCGCCGCCACCGCAAGCGGTCAGTTTGCGTTTCCGCCGATCATCGACCTGAAGATCGATCAGACGCAGACCGAGCTCGTGCTCGACCGAGAGAAGATCGCGTCGATGGGTCTGGATATGCGACAGGTCGGCTCCGACGTGGCCGCGATGATCGGGGGCAACTTCATCAACCGCTTCAGCATCGACGGCCGCAGCTACAAGGTCATCGCTCAGCTCGAGCGCAGCGCGCGGCTCAACGTCGAGCAGCTGGCGCAGATTCACATCTCGGGACCGGGGGGCGAGCTCATCCCGCTGGGAAGTATCGCGACGTTCCGCAGCCAGGCGCAGCCGCGGAGCCTCAACCGGTTCGCCCAGCTCAACGCGGTGAAGCTCTCCGGCGTCTCCACGCAGTCCCTCGATGGCGCCATCGCAACCCTAGAGGATAAGGCGGCCGAGATTTTGCCTCCGGGTTCGCGCTTTGATTACACAGGGGAGAGTCGGCAGCTTCGGCAGGAGGCGGGGAAGTTCTTGCCCGCGTTTGCGCTCGCGGTGCTGCTCATCTTCTTGGTGCTCTCGGCGCAGTTCAACTCGTTTCGAGATCCCGCGGTCATCTTGCTCGGCTCGGTGCCGCTGGCGATGTTTGGGGCGCTGATCTTCACGCTGCTGAAGTTCACGGGCCCGCCGGGCATGCACTTCCCTCTGACGGAGGGGTGGACGACCACGATGAACATCTACTCGCAGGTCGGCCTCGTCACGCTCGTCGGCCTGGTCGCGAAGAACGGCATCCTGATCGTGGAGTTCGCCAACGTCGCGCAGGCCGGTGGTCATGTCCAAGCGAGACGCGGTGCGCGAAGCCTCAAGGACGCGCCTGCGTCCCATTCTGATGACGACGGCTGCGACCGTGGCGGGCCACTTCCCACTGACCCTCGTCGAGGGACCCGGGGCCGCAGCCCGCAACTCGATCGGCCTGGTCCTCGTGGGCGGCATGGCGATCGGGACGCTGTTCACGCTGTTCGTGGTCCCGGCGATCTACACGTTCATCGCCAAAGACCACCGCGTCGAGCCGCAGGCGCCGGCCACCGTCGAGTAGCCGACGCAGCGCCGAGCTACGAGTCCTGAACCGAAGACACCACGCCCAGCGCGTGCGACCGCTTCCCCGGGCTCGGAGGCGCTTCATCTTGCGGCTCGTAGAACTGCGAAAACCACTTGCGCAGCTTCATGATCGAGCCGTCGCCCTCGCAGAGCACCGGGCGCGAGTGGTACTCCTTGTGCTCCCAGATCTGCTTGTCTTCCTTGTAGGTCTTGATCATCTGCCAGGTGATGAACCGCTGCAGGATCTGGGAGTAGCCCGGGATGGCACTCTTCTTCACCATCACGGTGAGGCGATGGTTGGTGAACTCCTCGTCGACCGGGACGATCGAGCTGAACACGAAGGCCTTTGCACCGCCGGGAAGCTGGGGAAAGTGCAAGTAGTGGAAGCCGGGCTCCACCATATGGAACTCGATCTTGAAGTGCATCGTGTGCCCAAAACGATGCACGGAGGAGGTCTGGTCGACGCGCAGCTCATCGTTCTCGGTGAAGAACTCGTTCTTGGGCATCGCGTGCCCGTGCACGGCCCAAAAGTGCGGGCTGTCCACCGAGTTCTCCATGATGTCCTGCCCGTGAATCCGGATCGTGAACTCGAAGGTCGAGGGCTCGACGTAGTCCCCGACGTGGAAGTCGTGGATCGGGGGGATCGTGGCATCGGGCCGGGTGCCGGCTTTGTCCCGGTACATGAAGATGAGGCCGTGTTTCTCCACGACGGTGTACGACCCAACCTCAGCCTTCTTCGGGATCTTGTTCGCGTAGGGGATCTTGACGCACGCCCCGCTGCGATCGAACTCCCAGCCGTGGTAGGGGCACCGCACGGTGTTGCCCTTGACGCACCCGCCCTCGGAGAAGTGGGCGCCCAGGTGGGGACACACGTCGTCGATGAGACCGACCCTGCCGTCTTCGCCGCGGAACAGCGTGAAGTCGCGGCCGAACTGCCGCACCTTCTTGAGGGCGCCGCGCCGAAGGTCCTTGGTCCACGCGACTTGAAACCAGCCTTCGGTGTACGCCGGGATGTCATACCGAGATTGCCGCGCATCCATCAGCCAAGAAATTACCCGGTGCGTGGGTCTGCTCGCAAGCCATCGCCCCACAACGGTCCAAACAGTCCGAATAAACAAGTTCGGCAGCGAGATAGCCATCGCAATCGAGGGGCCTGAGCCGCACTCAAAGATCTCGTGTCGCTGGCGAGAGGCACCAACATGCACCACATGCGGGGGAGGCCCAGCGTGCGTGGTGGTGAGATCGACTTCGAGGGCCGCTGGCGTTAGTCATCCGCGTCGGGGCGCTGACGAAGGCGCGCGAGCACATCCGCAGGAAGTGCGCTGGAGACCTGCTCAAGGATCGACTTCCGGCGGCGGCGCAGCGCCAACGGCAGCAACATCAGTGAAGCGACGCCACCGTCCTTCCCGCCGCACCCGCGCCGCTCAACCGGCAGGGGCGAGAGACAGGGAGGGAGTGGACTCAGACAGGGTCCAACAATGCTCAGGCACGAACCGACCTCGTCCAGAATTTCCCGAAGCTCCCGACCGAGGCTCGTGACTTCAGCGCCACGCGGCGGTTCTCCGTACGCCGCTTCGTAGGCAGCCTCATAGTCATCGAGGCTGTCTACGGCGCGTTCGACGAATTCGATGTTGCGTCGACCATCCTTGTCATACACCTGCTCGTAGGCCTCGCGGCCGACCGAGAGGATGTTGATGATGAGTGACTCCCGCGCGGGCTTGGTCTCCTCAAGCTCGGGGAGCAGGTCCAGCGAGGCCTGGAAACAGTCGAGGGTGAGCACGTACTCGCGCCGGTCGTAGTGCTCTTGGCCCTGGGCAAACAGGCGCCCGACCTCCTCCCAGTCCGCCCCACCCGGTTCACCCAACAGGACCGCAAGTGCGAGGATCAACGGACGCGTGGGCACGCCCCATCGTACTACGCAGCAGTCCAGGCCTCCGCGCCGGGCCAGCCGGTCGGTTCGGAGGCCGTGCCCCGGTCACTTTGCCCCGCCCGTCCCGGGTTCGCCCCACGAGTCGGCAACGGGGCAATGGTCTCCCCGAGACGAGCGTCGGCCGCACCAGCGTTTTGTGTTTGGCCTCAATCGTGCACACGATGCACCTCATGGCTTCTTTCACGCGCAAACTTTCGGCCGAGTTCCTCGGGACGTTCTGGTTGGTGTTCGGAGGCTGCGGAAGCGCCGTGTTGGCGGCCGGCATCCCCGACATTGGGATCGGTCTGCTCGGGGTGAGCTTCGCGTTTGGCCTCACCGTCCTGACGATGGCCTACACGATCGGTCACATCTCCGGCTGTCACCTCAACCCCGCCGTCACGCTCGGCCTGGTTGCGGGCGGCCGACACCCTGCCAACGAAGCGGCGGGATACATCGCAGCGCAGGTCGCCGGCGGCATCGCAGCCGCGGGTGCGCTCTTTGTCATCGCCTCCGGCCAAGCTGGATTCGAAGTGGGCAACGGCGCGGGCGCGTTCGCGACCAACGGCTACGGCGACTTCTCGCCGGGCGGCTACGGCCTGCAAGCGGCGATCGCTGCCGAGTTCGTGCTGACCTTCGCGTTCCTCTTCATCATCATGGGCTCGACCGACAAGCGTGCGCCGGCCGGCTTCGCCCCGATCGCCATCGGCCTTGGTCTCACCCTGATTCACCTCATCGGAATCCCGGTCACCAACCTCTCGGTCAACCCCGCTCGCAGCACCGGCCCCGCGATCTTCGTGGGCGGCCAGGCCCTCGCACAGCTGTGGATGTTCTGGGTCGTCCCCATCCTCGGCGGCGTGCTGGGTGCAATCGCGTACCGCAACGTCGCTGGCGAAGAGTAGTCCTTCGCCCCGGTTGCGACACTGCCCCGCGGCGACGTGCCGGGGGGCATTTTCGTTGGTTGCAGCGCCGCAAAAAGAACCCGAAACGAACCGGCCCCAGTGGGTACTGCCTGACAACGATGTCCATTCTAGGCATGATCAGCGCATTGTTTGGTGGTGGTGACCCGTTCGCCGGACTCGATCCGGACGACCTCGAGATGTTCTGGAAGATCGAGCACGAGCTCGACCAAGCCGAGCGCGGCGAGCAGACCGAAGCGCAAGCCCTGCAAAAGCTGGGGCTCCACAGCGTGTCGCAGGCGCGAGACGTGATGGGCCAATACGGGCAGCGGCACCTGGGCAACCCAGCCTTTCAGCAAGCCGCGGTCGCATTTCAGACCCGGACGCTCATGGGCGGCTAGCGCGAGATCAGCTCACGCTGGCGAACCGGGTGGATCCATCCGCGGCATCGAGCACCGCGATCTGGCCGCGCGGCTCCGGGCTCGACGAAGACATCCGCTTCGTTGCGAAAGTGCTCGCACGCGTCCTCGAGGTCTCGGATCCTGTGGAGGTGGAGCTGGGGGCCAAAGCCGAAGAGCGAGCTCTTGTTATTCTACTCATGTATTGGGATGGATGGTGCGGCGCCTCACGGGCGGGCGGGCCTCAGCGGCCCGGGCTGATCGGAGGCAATCGTTGAGGCCGCGAGAACGCCCCGTAGCCTCCCTGATCAGAGCGCGTGATCCGGCAAGTCCACCGCTCAGCGGAGCGAGGCCAGGTTCGCAGGGCCGTGCGTGAAGCATCCGCGAGCAACGCCGGGTGGCGCAGAAGCGCTGCGACGGTACCGGCGTCGCACATCATGGGCCACAGGGGGTATGTGAACGTTCCAGACTTCCACCCGCCACCCACTCCGCCAGACTGGATCTTCGTCTGAACTGGCGCGCTCGAGATCAGCCGGAGACCGCGGAACGCAAGCCAGTCCGCTCCGGGGTTGCCCAGTTTCTTGTCGTCCGAAGGGTCGACTCGCTCGCAACGCGTAGGAGCGGTCTTGGGTTGGGCTCCAGCTGAACACCTTCAGCGGGCGGTCGTTGGCCCACGGTCCGGACAACGCGTTGTGAAGGTCAGATTCAATGACGCCGGGATGCTTGCCAGATCCGTCCACCAGCTCGAGTGCAATCGTGAGAAACCGTTGCTGTCCGGCGGTGAAGTGGAGCGCAAACGGCTTGCCCATCCCACCACCGTCGACTGCAACGTCGGTCAGAACGGCGGAAAACAAGTCCACGGTTCGACGATCGTTCGCGGTAGCTCGGGCCACATGGCCCCGTGCCGTGTCCGCGAACAACTCGCGCGGAGGTTTGAGGTCGTGGACGGCTTGCCCCTTTTCGTCAGGATACGAGAACTCCAGGAACGGCTCCCGGGAAGGAGGGTCGTCGTGCCCAGCGAACTCGTGCGACGTCCTGGGAAAGACCCTCGACAAGCTGTTCGATGGTCTCGTATCTCGACGCGATTCGAGGCAGCAACGTCGTACCCATTTCGAAGCCCAGCCTCGGTGCTTCGCGGCCTCGGGCGTCGGCCTCCTCGGTGACCGCGACGAGCACTCCGAGACAGGCGAGGAACCCCAAGGGGTCGAGCGGATTGAGGCCAGGGAGTTCGAGCGTGCTCATGGGGACGTTCCTTCGGGGCGTTCGGTGGGCGTACGGCTCGCCTGGTGGTCCCCGAGGCGAAGCAACGCCTCAAGGTAGGCCAAGCCGTGCCAGCCGTACCGGCGACACAGCGAACGGAAGCGGGACACACTTTCCATCCGGAGCGACTCGTCAACGGCAGCCGTGCTTGCTTCGAGTACATCGGCGCCGAGTTTGACCCGAACCTCTACCGGATCGGGGTCGTCCTCGGCGGGGGACCAAGGTCGGCACCACCCGTGGTGGGAAGCGATCAGGTGGCGGACAAGCTCTACGTCGTGGGCACGCTCCTGAATCCGCGCCGAAGCATCGAACAGCGCGAGCGAGACAAGTTCGTGCCGGAATCCCGGTGGCCAGCCGGATCGGGCGGCGGCCGCTCGCTGGGACTTCGCTCCCAGCGTCTTCGACTTCGCGAGTGGCTCCTGGCCGTGCGCGGCGATGGGGTCGCCCCCACGCAACAAAACCTGAAACCTGGGGTCCGCCTTGCCGATGTCGTGAAGCCAAGCGGCCAACGCGATGTCCTCGGCCAGCTCGCGATCGAGACCCGCGGCCCGCCCGAACGACCCGGCCCACGCGCGGACGTCTTCAAGATGAGTCTCTAGCGACACCTCGATGCCAGTGAACGAAGAAACGGAGTCCTCGGTCGTTGCACGAACGCTTCGCCCCTTCGGGAGCCAGCGAATCCTCCACCGCGCAGAGCCAGGTCTCGAAGCCGCTTCGGCCTCGGACTCGGCGCGGAGCTTCCGGCCGGCGACGTCTGCCAGGAGCGCTTGTAGCCAGGGAGGCAGGCCGGTCTTCGGGGGATGCTTGAGCCAAGCTTCCAGCTGCTCGCGTGCGGCGTCCCAGGCTTCCGGGTCTTCACGTGAGGCGTCGTCCTGAGGTGGTCGCGGGAACGAGACGTCGTCCCCGACGACATCCTCGGTAAGCCGGAGCATCCACGCCCCCTCGTCTTCGACGGCCGCTCGCGCCGCAGAGACCTGCTCCGCGAGGTCGGTGACCGGCTTCCGGCTTCCGGGGTCCCAGCTCCCTTTGGTCAAGCCACCCCACGCCGCGGGGACAACGAGGACGTCGCCCGCCTTCACCGACGAGATGCTGACCGACTCGGCCCCATCCCCGGTCCAGCGAACCACTCGTGGGGCCTCTTGTTGCGAACGATCTTTGACGTACGCACTCAGCTCCCACATGCGAACGGCGACGGCCTCGTCGGTCCTCGGGGGCAGGAACTCCAGCGCATCGATGATGGCCTCCGACAGCTCGTGCGGCGGCTGGGCAGGCACCTCGATTCGAAAGATTAGGGAGATATCCTGTTCGACCTCGCGGTCCTTGCCATGGAGCCACAACGAGACGTCGGGGTCGGGATGTGGGGCCGGGCGCGTCTCGGACCAGAGATCCAAATAGTTCGGGAACATGACGGGCGGCGGCATGTTCTCGACTCGCAGCGTGTCGAGGATGTCGGGAGCGACGTCGGGGAACCGACTCAGGCCGAAGTCGACCACCTCCTCTTCGGCCACGCCCTGGAGAAACTCCCAAGTCTTTGCGAGTGCTTCTCCGTAGATCGGGTCGGGCTTCGCGCTCGCGGACAGGGCGTGCTTGCTCCCAAGAATCCAGGCCGACGATTGAGCGCGCTCCCCGAGGCGGTTGAGTCTTCCGAAGCGCTGGCGAAGCGCGGGCAGACTCGCGACCTCGGTGACCAGAGCATCGAAGTCGTAGTCCGCGCCCGCCTCGATGCAGCTGGTCGCGACAACGAAGGTGGGCTTCTCTGCGCTGTCGTCGGTTGCACCCGCGGTCGCGACCGTCGTGAGTGCGGCCTGAACCCCGGCGCGGTCGAACGGTCGCATCCTTCCGGTGAGCAGCAGAACAGCTCCGGACTCTTTGCGCTCGAGCAAATCCGCGACTGCGACGGCATGGGCAACGCGATTCATCACAATACCGATGGTCCGAGCGCCAGCGTCGGCGGCCTGGAGCGCGCGTGTGCAGGCAACGTTGGCGAGCAGTTCGCGGTTGCTGCCATTCGACCCCTTGGAAGCCTTCGTCTTGACGAGCTCGAGTCGGGCGGGCCTGTTCGCCTCAAGACGCTTGCGGAGAACGGGGTGAAGACGGTCGTCATCGGACAAACCAAAGGTGGTGCGGTCCTTCGATTCCGAACGTCGAGGGGTCGCACTCATGCGCAAGACGGAGATGGGTCGGCCGACGGAGCCGCCGTGTTCCCGCCACTTGGGCTCGGCATACATCGCGAGGTCGGTCAGCGTCTGCTCGAACGCCGTCGCCAGATGCACCTCGTCGAGAAGGTACAAGGTGTCGGTTCCCAGAATGCCAGCGTGCACGGGACGCATCCCCTCGGAGACGCCGTAACCACGAAACAGAAGCCGAGATCCGACTTGGTCGACGGTCGAGGCGAAGATCGTGGGTTGCTCGGGCGTACGCAGCCACGCGTCATCACGTTGGACCCCGCCACGCATCAGCGTCGCTCTCAAGGGCGGGGCTCCCGGAATGCATGAGCAGGCGCGGAGGCGATCGGCAACAACTCGGGCGACGCCGTCGGATGCACTCTCAAGAACGGAGGCTAGCCGCTTCGCCACCGCGAAAACTTGGTCCACGATCACCCGTCGGTCGACGACCAGGGCAACGCGCCTGGGCATCACGTCCGGTCGTAGGGCGAGCGCAAAAACGGCGATGTGCAGGGCCGATGTCTTCCCTGTCCCGGTGGGCAGGTCAAGCAGCTGCGGCCACTGCGGTGGGCCGTCGCCAGAAACAACCTCCTCGAGCAACCTCAGCTGCCAAGGGAACGGGGCAAAACCGGTGACCTCGCGCATGAATGCGTCGAAGTCTTGGGTACAAAGAGCGCTCATCGGAAACCGCCTTCGTTCATAGGACGAAGCAACCCGAGCCCGCGGTGCCGCCCCGCTCCAATGATGACAGGCCCACTCACGGGATCCTCGAAGTGCAAGGTGACGTGCAGCTTGGGTCGGTGGTCACGGCGGTTGTTCGGAGACCGGAAGCGGCGGACATGCGCAGCACCGCGAAGAAAGGGGCCCGGCGCAAACTCGATCGACGAAGGCTCCGGCAGGCCAACGCGAACGCACGCGTCGCGTACGATTGTTGCGGCTTTGGCGTAGGCCCGCCGTTGATCGGCTTGGTTTGGCGGAGCGTAAGTCGCCAGGATGTCGGTCGAGCAAAACCGGAGTGACCGAAGACCACACTCGGCTGGCTTGCGTCCAAGCTCGGCCCTGCAAGGTCCGAAGCTCAGAGGCCAAGACTTCTCGTTCCAGACGCCACACGCCGAGCCGCCCCAGGCGAAGCTCGTATCCGTCCCGCTCCCAGTTCGCGACCGCGGTGTAGATCGCAGCGAGCTCATCGGGTGCTGCCGACCGGGGCCGCGCAAGGGCAACTCCGAGGATGTCCCCGCTCGCGTAGGGCTGCCCAACATTGCACAGGGCGAGGACGGCAATGTGCTCACCATGCGCACCTTGCTCGTGATGACCGCTCAGACACGGACTCACAGGCTGGCGACCGTGGCGCATGAGCGCCCCGCGTACGGCCTCGGTGACGAACTCGGTGTGTTCGCTGGAAACCCTGGGTCCGGCGACCCGCCGAAGCACGATGAGGTCGTCGCTGAAACGTGAGTGCGGAACCTCCTCGCTGTCTCCCGCGAGAGCGTACTGGGCGAGAGCGGTCGGCATGACGCGTTGTTCTGCGTAGGGGCTGCGCTGGTGGAGGGAGTCGAGGGCGTCGAGCTGGCCGGACTCGACCCAGCGCAGGGTTTGGTCGCCCTGTGGGTCGGGCACGAGCGTGGGCGCGCTCGGAGGCGGTTCGGCGGTCCAGCTGCCGCTCACGAGTGAACTTGAGTGTCCAACCCGAGCGAGGGTTCGCGAGAGCTTCCGGAGCGCGTCAAGGTGTTCTTCGGGCACCTGGGCATCCCATCCAAACCACACAATCGGATCGTGGGGAATGACAGTGGGGAACGTCCGCGCTTGCCGGGTGCGTGTCTCGGGGAGGAGATGGGCGAGTTGTGCCGCAGCGTTCTTGGACAGAGAGCCTTGCCGCTCCGCCACCTTTGCGTAGGCGTCGGACAGCTGCTTCTCGGCCTTGGCTTGCTGCTTTTCGTTGTTGGCAGCTCGGAGCTTGGCCCAGGCGTTGGCGACGGTGCTCGCGTCAGTCAGCGCCTTATCGTTGACCGGGACATAGTTCTCAAACAAGTCTCGAACCTCGAGTTCGTCGGGACTCAAAGGGGAGAAATGAAGCTGCGGGGCAGGCTGCTGCTCCAGCCACTGAAGAGCGGCTCGTCCGGCGTCGCTGGACTCTCCTTCGTAGTGTGCCGCAACGAGCGCTGAGAACACGCGGGCGGGATGAGGGGGCCACTCGGCCTTGTTGCGGTTCGCGGGCAAGCTCGCGCAGTAGCGCCCGGTGAGGAACTCCAACCTCAGAGTCAGCACAGTGCGGTCCTCAGGCTTCCGGTGCCTGCTCCTGCTGGATCGCGCGGCTGGCTTCCACCAGCTGGACGAGCTTCGCCATCGGGTTGAGGGTGACCGTCTCGGTCTCCCAGGTTACGCCGTGTTTCGCGGCGTCGGACTGTGCGGATTTGAGCAACGCGAGGAGCTCATCGATGTCGAGCTCGATCACTTCGGCGCTTCCGTCGGCGCGGACGAGTTCGAGCGGGGAGAGCTGGTCGGGCACGAGACTGCAACGGCTGCGGAAGTCGTATCCGGAGCGGCGCTGAAGCAGCAGTGCGAGGCTTCCGAGGCACGCGAGCACGACTCTGGCGGCGTCGGATTGCGCATCATTCCAGTCGCCAAACTTCAGTCTGCGCAGCGCGGGAATCGAGAGCACCGCGGTGTGGAGCGCGTACTCGCAGGTGATCCCGCCGGCTTCGTTGTCGCGGGTCGGCGCGATGTTCGAGTGGTTGACCTCGGAGGGTCGCTGTTTCCCCTTTTCGTCGACGGTCCAGTTGTCCTTGTCGGACTTCGAGACATTGACCTTCACGCCCGAGGAGATCTGGAGCGGGTCAAGACGACTCCCAACCTTCGACCCGGCCTCGCACCCAATCGCGACAACCTCGCTCACCAGGGCGCGCTGGAACTTGTGCCCCATTCCGCCGCGGGGACCGGTGCTGTCCCAGGCTCCGAAGATCAGAGCGGTCGGGCAGTGCTTGAACATGGCCCGAGCATCCTTCGTGCTGGAATCGGTGATGGCCCGTCCGGTATCCGAGGCCCGGAACGCCTGCTCACCGAGCATCGAGTCGCGCAAGATCGCGTCGTAGACCCGGTGCGGAGCTTCGAGGCTGGAGATTGTGCCGAGGTCTGGAAACGAGTCTCCGAAGTTAACTTCGATGAGCGGCAGATCGATATGACCCCGCCGCCGAGCCTCCAACAACGCGAGCTCCATACGGTTGGCCTGCGACGCGACGGAATCGAGGAGGACCGAGAGCTTGCGCTCTCCCTCAACCACCCGCATCTCGGTTGCGTACTTCGTGTCGTGCTTTCGGCCATCCTGACCGTTCGCGTACGTAGCAGGAAACAGCTTATCCCCTGCCCCGCCGGCGGGCTGAAGCCGGGCGCGGAGGCGAATAGCGGCGCCGTCGGTGGCGATTGCAGTCCTAAGGGTGTCGAGGCTGAGTTTCATTCTCGGGGTCTTTCGGGAGGTTCGGTTGAAGAAGAACAGGTGAGGTTGATCAAGCGGAGATCACCCTTCGAAAAGGGCTGAGCATCTCCGCCCTGAGTTCCTCCGGCTCCACGCTGACGACGCCGTCGGCGTAGGCGCGGAGGGTGCGGGCGAACTCGCGGCAGGAGGCGTAGGGGACGGTGCGCAGGAGGGTGTTGGCATCCTGCCAGTCGTCTTCTTGGGCGGGGTGCCAGACGACGTGGGAGAGCCAGCGGGCGATGGGGTTGCGCAGGACGACGCTGGCGGTGCTGGGACGGTCGGCGTCGATGCCGAAGGCGGGGTCGCCTCCGGCCCAGATTCGCTCTGCAGGGGGGACGGGCTCGAGGGGGTCACCGAAGTCCGGTGAGCCGGACACCCGGTGGATGTGCGCGAGGCGAAAGGTCCGCGGCTCGCTGTGCTTGCGGTCGTAGGCGCGCAGGTACCAGGAGGAGTCGTGCAGGCGCAGGGCCCAGGGCTCGATCAGCCGCAGCTTGCGACCCTCGGACGACCAGGGGCTTGAGAAGCACAGCTGAACGACCTGCTCCCGAACTGCGCGGAGCAGGGAGTGCACAACCTCGGGCCGCACGCGCGTTGCAGAGGTGAACGACACGTCCACTGGGGTCCGCAGCGCCGTGGGTGGGGCTTCGTGGCGCGACCGCATGCGCTCGTCGATGCGCTCGGCGAGGCTGCGAAGACGTGTACGCAACTCGTCGTCCATGAGCGCGCCCAACATGGCTTCGGCGATCAAGATCGCCTGAAGGTCGTCGGCCTCGGGTGCGTGCAGCGAGAGCCGGTAGTCGGGATCGAGCAGCGTCCAAACATTGTTGGAGCGATCGATCTCCACAACACCGTCGTCCTTGAGATCGGAGAGGCAGCGCTGCACGGTGGGCTTGGAAGTCTCACCAACGGCGGCGGCCAACTGAGCTTTGGTGAGGCCGCTGGGCGTGGCAGCGAGCAATCGAAGCACACGAGCCTTCACCTCGGTTCTTGGCAGGCCGCGGCTCGCTTCGCTCATGCGTGGATGTTGTTGCACGGCAAAACGCCTGAAGGGAGAGCATCACGGTCTCGTGTGCAGATTCCTTCCGGCCGCCGTCTCGGATTGAGACACAGTGTCCGGGATCGGGTCAGAAGACCAGCGAGTCGCGCGTTAACGCCGACGGTTTCCTCCCCAGGAAGCGACCTTGATCAAGTGGAGCGCTGCGCGGTGGCTCGGGGCCGAGATCGAGCAGCATCACTTGGTCCTGCGCCTGATTGATCGCCCGGACCAGCCGAGCTTCGAGCACGACGGCGTCCTGCCGAGAGAGCGCGCACAGGAAGACGCTGTACTGAAGTGGGTCCCCGAAGTCGCGCACAACCTTGTGCACCCGCTTGAGGCGCTTAGGGTCGGCGATGTCGTAGGCAACAAGCGTAAGGCGTCGCATGGCTACCTCGTGGTGAACGGAGCGAACGAGGGAACCTCGCCCAGCAGCCACTTCCCCAACACACGGACGTCGAGGTCGAGCAGGCGGCGGATGCTGGCGCGGTAGCCAAAGTGAGGGTGCGTGGTGAGTCGTCGGCCCGGCGCTCGTAGGCCGAGATCACACGCCTACGGCCAGAGTCACTGAGCACGACACCCGCCGAAGAGACATGAAAATGCTCGCGCCGGATCCCGCCGGTCGCGACGAGGCGAAGCATGGCGGTGTCGACCCACGCGGCCCGGAACGGCTCGATGACGTCCAGGGCGAGGGACACTCGTCCCGGACGCATGGTGTGGAACAGCCCGAGCATGGGGTCGAGCCCGACTCGGGTGAGGGCCGCCGCGGCATCCCGGGTGAGCAGTGCATAGCCGAAGCTGATCATGGCGTTGATCCGGTCACGCGGCGGCCGACGGCTTCGGCCGCAGAAGTCGCCCTTCCACTCGGGGGGCACGATGGCTGGAAATGCGAAGAAGTAGCGGGCGGCGGCATCACCTTCGTGTCCGCGCAGGGCGTCGATGTTGTCGGTGCGACGCGCCGCCGAGAGGGCCACCTTCATGTCGCGCAGCGCGTGGTCCACCGCGGTTCGGGTTTGTTGGCGGCGCGCCTTTTCCTCGGGCTGCACGCCTCCGGCCCACTGCGGCAGGTCCCCGCCGAGGTCTTCGTGTGCGACCGCGTCCACGCCCTTTCGGTAGCGACGCAGCACGGTGCGCTGGTTGTTGATCTTTGCGGTGACCCGCGCGCGGGCGGCATCGAGCGAGACCGCGGGGTCGTCGGCGGCACGGAACTGGGCGCGTCGCAGACCGATGTTGAGCGTCATCACCGAGTGCGTCAGGCCCAGCAGGCGGCCCGCCCCGGTGTGGTGCGAGATGGGGACGCCGGCTTGGAGGAGGTGCGAGGTGCAGGGCTGGGTGAGCGAGGCGGCGCCGTAGATGGCGACGTGGCTGACATCTTTCACCGGGACCTTGTGCTCCTCGCCGTTTCGCAGGCAGACGATCAGGCTGTCGCCGCGCTTGCGCAGCACCGTGCCCGGGGTCATCACGTGCAGCACCGACTTGTCGTCGCGCGCGGGCACGATTCGGCGGGTGGGCTCGGGCGGCTCGTCGGCGATTTGCAGCCGCTTGAGGGCGTGGTGTTCGTCGGGCAAGCACACGGCATGCAGCGAGCAGCCGACACACTTGGGGCTGTCTTGCAGGGGCTCGGGCGGGGTGTCGAGTTCGGAGGTCTGCTTGGCCTGCATGACCACGGCGTGGACGAATCGCTCCAGCGCTTCACTCCACTCGACGCTGCGCGATGCCTTGCTCTTGCGGTAGTAGATGCGCGCCTGGGTGCAGGGCAGGCCGTGTTCGCGGAGGATGGCGATGTAGATCGCCACTTGGGCGACATCGGCGGGCCAGACACCAAAGTCTAAGGCGTGCTCTCCCCAGGTGTGGCGCTGCATTTTGGGAACGCGCCCGCGTTTGGCCTCGACGACGATGACCTCCTCGCCGTCGGTCTCGATGGTGTCGAGCTTGCCGACGACGCCGAGCTCGGGCGCCATGAACGAGAGCGACCGCGGCATGTCCCAAGGGGGCGTGTCGTCTTCTTCGGGCTGCTGGGGTGGCCGGGCCTTCGTGGACGAGCGCTTGGCGGCTCGCTGGTGCTGGGCATCGCCTTCGATCGTGTCGGCAGACTCGACGAAGATGCCTTGCACATGCTCGAAGTGAAACAGCCGAGGGCAGTAGACAAGCTCGTTGCACATCCGCGCGGGAATGAGTTCGGCGTGCTCGCGAGGTGGAGAGGGAAGGACGGGTGCATCCATGCGATCGAGCGTGAAGAGATCGCCCTGGCCGGTAAGATCTCCGCTGGATCAAGGTGGATGGGTACGGTGGCACGGTGTGTGGAGATAAAGAGGATCGCGGTTCCGAAGATCGCCTCGAGCCCGTCCGAAGAAAAATCGCACGCACCCACCACGGTCATTTTCTCCCGACCTTGCGTGTGATCCGCCGTATTCTGGGGAGCAGCTGGGCCTGGGGCTTGGTGAGGCCGCCTGAGAACAGAAGAGATGAAGATGTCCACGGCCTCGGCGGCACGGGGTGCGTGCGATCGTGAGGGAATTTCGGTATGGTTCTCGATGTCTCCACGGGGGGACTCTTCGGCCCTTCACGGGGCCGACCGCGTTGAAGCGGATCGACGGGTTGCTCTTGCATCGGGGGCTCTTCATCCTCTTCGGCCCTTCACGGGGCCGACCGCGTTGAAGCACGTCTGCGTCGGCGTCGTGCCACGCCCCGAAGCATTCTCTTCGGCCCTTCACGGGGCCGACCGCGTTGAAGCCCGTTGCCGTTCACGCAGGTGTCCGGCGCTTGGTCGCCTCTTCGGCCCTTCACGGGGCCGACCGCGTTGAAGCCATCTGGTGTGCGGACCCTTCGGCCCTTGGTGTCACTCTTCGGCCCTTCACGGGGCCGACCGCGTTGAAGCTTGGCCGCCGACGCGCCCGCGTTCGTCTCGCTCCTCTCTTCGGCCCTTCACGGGGCCGACCGCGTTGAAGCGCGAAGTCGCTGGGCATCGCTTCAAGCGAACTCATCTCTTCGGCCCTTCACGGGGCCGACCGCGTTGAAGCTAGTCGTCCCCGTTCGCCCCGCCGTTCGCCGGGATCAGCTCTTCGGCCCTTCACGGGGCCGACCGCGTTGAAGCTTTCGTGCGCGCTCCGTAGGCGTGATCGATCATCTCTCTTCGGCCCTTCACGGGGCCGACCGCGTTGAAGCTTGAGCGCCATCTGGTCGAAGTTGCTCCGAAACGCGCTCTTCGGCCCTTCACGGGGCCGACCGCGTTGAAGCGAAGACGAGGGCGTTCCCTCTGACGCCAACCCTAATCCTCTTCGGCCCTTCACGGGGCCGACCGCGTTGAAGCCTCCTGGAGTCGGAAGCTTTGGACGAAGACGGCGATCTCTTCGGCCCTTCACGGGGCCGACCGCGTTGAAGCAAAAACAAGACGCCGACAGAGCAGCTCAAAACGTTCGCCCTCTTCGGCCCTTCACGGGGCCGACCGCGTTGAAGCAAGCGAGCGACGGCAGCGGCTGCGCCGTCCGTGGTCTCTTCGGCCCTTCACGGGGCCGACCGCGTTGAAGCCCACTTGGAGCTCACCCGAGCCCACCAGTTGCGACTTGACTCTTCGGCCCTTCACGGGGCCGACCGCGTTGAAGCTCGCCGGCGGTCTCGCCGATGTGCTCGGTCCGTGCCTCTTCGGCCCTTCACGGGGCCGACCGCGTTGAAGCCCCGCAAGCCGGGCTTCTCCAAGGGCTCACCCACACTCCTCTTCGGCCCTTCACGGGGCCGACCGCGTTGAAGCTGCTCCTTCGTCGATCCGCCGCTGGTGAGGACCTCCTCTTCGGCCCTTCACGGGGCCGACCGCGTTGAAGCTGGCGTGCGGCCGCGAGCGGCGGCCAGGGCGTTTGTGCTCTTCGGCCCTTCACGGGGCCGACCGCGTTGAAGCGTCTCACCCGCCGTTGCCCACGTCGCGTAGGCGGTGGCCTCTTCGGCCCTTCACGGGGCCGACCGCGTTGAAGCTAGGTCACGCCGGCTTCATCGACGCCGCTGGTGTAGGTCTCTTCGGCCCTTCACGGGGCCGACCGCGTTGAAGCGCGCACCGTCCAGGTTGGCGCGGTGCAACTCTCTCCACACTCTTCGGCCCTTCACGGGGCCGACCGCGTTGAAGCTGGGCCGGCGGGAACAAGCTCGGGTCCTTCCCCGACTCTTCGGCCCTTCACGGGGCCGACCGCGTTGAAGCGGGCGGAAGGTCGCGCCGCATGTGCGGGTTGCTCCGCCTCTTCGGCCCTTCACGGGGCCGACCGCGTTGAAGCGGGATGGTGCCGGCTACTTCTCAGAGGGCCAAAATCCCCTCTTCGGCCCTTCACGGGGCCGACCGCGTTGAAGCCAATATGTAGCGATGGCGAACCGGCGACCGCGGGCCTCTTCGGCCCTTCACGGGGCCGACCGCGTTGAAGCCAATCTCCTCTCCGTGGTCGCGTGCTTCTCCACGACTCTTCGGCCCTTCACGGGGCCGACCGCGTTGAAGCCCGCAGCCACTGCGGCGGCGTTCGCTGCAATCAGACTCTTCGGCCCTTCACGGGGCCGACCGCGTTGAAGCCCGTCGTCGTCGTCCGGGCAGACCCCGGTGATTGCCCTCTTCGGCCCTTCACGGGGCCGACCGCGTTGAAGCGGCGTCTACCTCGAGCACAAAAGACGAATTGTTGCCGAGCTCTTCGGCCCTTCACGGGGCCGACCGCGTTGAAGCGTGTCTGCGCCGAAGTACGGCACACCGAGCTGGCGCCTCTTCGGCCCTTCACGGGGCCGACCGCGTTGAAGCCTTCGCGAGCAGGACGACACGCCGCGCCGCCGCTTCTGGGCCTCTTCGGCCCTTCACGGGGCCGACCGCGTTGAAGCTCGCCCATGTGCCCGGCCACGACCTCGAGATCCTCTCTCTTCGGCCCTTCACGGGGCCGACCGCGTTGAAGCGGTGGTACATCGACGCCACGATCCGGCCACCCTGGCCTCTTCGGCCCTTCACGGGGCCGACCGCGTTGAAGCTCCTCGGTGCTCGCGAGGACCCCGACGATCCTCTCCACTCTTCGGCCCTTCACGGGGCCGACCGCGTTGAAGCATGGACAACGTGGGCGCCAAGTTCTCGTTCACCGTTTTTCTCTTCGGCCCTTCACGGGGCCGACCGCGTTGAAGCCGGATGTCGCCGGCCTGATCCTCCTCGAGCGCGATCTCTTCGGCCCTTCACGGGGCCGACCGCGTTGAAGCTCCCCGGTCGTGGTCGTCTGCCCGAGGTCGACCAGCACTCTTCGGCCCTTCACGGGGCCGACCGCGTTGAAGCCGCGCCCCCCTTAGCTTGGACGGGTCCGTTACCCCCACCTCTCTTCGGCCCTTCACGGGGCCGACCGCGTTGAAGCACGGGGTTCGCGATCGGCATCGGAACGGTGCACAGTAGCTCTTCGGCCCTTCACGGGGCCGACCGCGTTGAAGCGGTCCCAGCCAGATGAGCGTCCACGTGTCATCGTCGCTCTTCGGCCCTTCACGGGGCCGACCGCGTTGAAGCGTCACGCCAAGCGGGATCCAGCAGCTCGCGTCCTCCTCTTCGGCCCTTCACGGGGCCGACCGCGTTGAAGCGTACGGTCGAAGCTCTCGGCGGGGCGGCCGGGGCGGCTCTTCGGCCCTTCACGGGGCCGACCGCGTTGAAGCCGATTGGCGGCGTTGACCGCCTTGCCGAAGTCTCGCACCTCTTCGGCCCTTCACGGGGCCGACCGCGTTGAAGCGAAGGAAAACCGGACGCGCCACGGCGTCCGCTTGTCCTCTTCGGCCCTTCACGGGGCCGACCGCGTTGAAGCCGAGGGATAGAGGGCACTCGACGAGGATCGCGATCGCGTCTCTTCGGCCCTTCACGGGGCCGACCGCGTTGAAGCTCGAGAGGAGTCGACGCAAAGCTCATCATCGTCAGCCCTCTTCGGCCCTTCACGGGGCCGACCGCGTTGAAGCGGTTTGCGTCGCCGATCTCCTCGCCTCCGGCCTCACCTCTTCGGCCCTTCACGGGGCCGACCGCGTTGAAGCTTCAGCCGGCCAGATCTGAGCCTCGTCCCGCGTCCCGCCTCTTCGGCCCTTCACGGGGCCGACCGCGTTGAAGCAAAATTGGGGAGTCCGGATCTCAAATTTCTTTTCGCAGACTCTTCGGCCCTTCACGGGGCCGACCGCGTTGAAGCATGATGCGTGCTCGGGGACGTTGGGGCCAGGGACTACTCTTCGGCCCTTCACGGGGCCGACCGCGTTGAAGCGAGACTCCATCGATTAGCTTTTGAATCCTCAAAAGCTGCGCTCTTCGGCCCTTCACGGGGCCGACCGCGTTGAAGCTGGCTGCCCGTCGACGGGTTACCCACGTCGGTCCCAGCTCTTCGGCCCTTCACGGGGCCGACCGCGTTGAAGCCTTCGATCTTTCTACGCCCCGCCCTCAGCCGCGAACCTCTTCGGCCCTTCACGGGGCCGACCGCGTTGAAGCAAGCGCTTGCTCGCGTCGCACTCCTGCAGCGAGTCCTCTTCGGCCCTTCACGGGGCCGACCGCGTTGAAGCCACTCTGAGAGGGGGGGTGCCGCTTCTAAGATTTTCCTCTTCGGCCCTTCACGGGGCCGACCGCGTTGAAGCCGAGGTTGCGCGGGAGCGCGGACGGGCCGCGATCCTCCTCTTCGGCCCTTCACGGGGCCGACCGCGTTGAAGCATCGCGAGCGCGTGTGCGTCCGTGTTGTTCGTCTCGCCTCTTCGGCCCTTCACGGGGCGGACCGCGTTGAAGCAGGAGATCGAGCGCGAGCTCGAATCGGGAGACAACGCCTCTTCGGCCCTTCACGGGGCCGACCGCGTTGAAGCCTGGCTGATTCTCCAGCCAAGACATCAGCTCTCGCGGTCTCTTCGGCCCTTCACGGGCGGTCGCGGTAGGGACAGCCCTTCGTCACGGCGACTCGGGCTGCCCCCCGCACAGATCCCAGCGAGCGGAACTACCGCACTGGGCTCCTACCTCGGGTGATGGCGGCGAAGCGCTTCTCGGGCCAGGGATGTGTCGCGCGGACGGGCGGAATCCACCGCTTGACGAGCAGGCCCATACGGCCCCACGACATCCGATGGCGTTGACTACGGCGGCGCAGAGCGTGCATCCAGGCCCGAATGACCTGGGTGCGGAAGCTCCGGAGCAGGCGCAGGTTGGTCCAGACGGCGTAGTACCCGAAGTACCCCTGAAGGACTTTGCATAGCCAGGCCCCCTGGGCAGGGACTGGGATATGGCGCGCCTTCATGAGCGCGCGCCTCACCTCCTTCAGTTTCTTCGCCATCCGTTTCTTGCTCGTTCGCCGCAAGACCTGAAACCGCCCCTTCTTCGTTCGACCGCACATATGCGTGAAGCCGAGGAAGTCGAACGTCTCAGGCTTGCTCTGTCCCTTTCGGGCACGGTTTTGGGCGGCCCAGCGCCCAAACTCGATCACCCGTGTCTTCTCGGGGTGCAGCTCCAATCCGAATTCCGCCAGCCGCTGGCGCAGTTCTTCATGGAAACGACGAGCATCCGCCTCATGTTCGAAGCCGAGGATGAGGTCATCAGCATAACGCACGACGACCACGTCGCCGCGCGCATGCCGATGACGCCACTGCTCGACCCACAGGTCGAAGACGTAGTGCAGATAGATGTTGGCGAGCAGAGGCGACACCGTCGATCCCTGCGGGCTTCCCTTTTCCTGCACGACCTTCTTCCCGTGTTCCAAGATGCCCGCCCTGAGCCACTTGGCGATCAGGCGACGCATCCTGGGGTCCGCAACTCGGTGCTCGACAAAACGTTCCAACCATTCGTGGTCGATGGCATCGAAGAATCCACGAATGTCGGCGTCGAGCACCCAGTTCACCCTTTTCCGATCGAGTGCGACCGCGAGTGCATCCAGCGCTCGGTGCTGACTGCGCCCGGGACGAAACCCGTAGGAAAATCCCAGAAAGTCCTCCTCGTAGATCGCGTTCAACACCTCGACAACCGCGCGCTGGACGATCTTGTCCTCCAGCGAAGCGATCCCGAGCGGTCGTTGCTGACCGTCGGCCTTGGGGATGAACACTCTGCGTGAGGGCTTGGCTCGGTACGCTCCTCGGTGCAGCCTTGCGTGTAGGTCTTGGAGGTTTGCCTCCAATTCCCGCCGGTACTGCTCCCATGTGACGCCGTCTACGCCCGCCGCTGCCCCGCGCCGAAGCGCCAGGAACGACGCCCGCAAGCGGTCGATCGTCACGTGGTGAAGGAGCGCGGTGAACCGCGCTTTCCTGTCTCGTTTCGCTACTTGCCGCACGCGGTCCAGCGCACTGGGCACGTCCTTTGTCCGGCTCTGTGTCCGGGACGTGTTTTGCTGGCCCACGTTTCCCTTGGTCGAGCCCCTTCCCTCCACCACCTCCGCGGCCCCCCGTGGGGCGTTGTTCGGCGGCTTCGTCGGTACTACGGACTCGTCCGACTTCCCATCCTCGTTCGTCATCAGCGTACGGCCTTCGGCCTTTCCGATGCGACCCGCCGCGCCATCCACGGCGGGTGAAGATGGGATCTCCCTGTTCTCGCGCACAAAGGTTCTGCACGTGCAACGGGTCTTCGACCGCGCAGGGTCGGGCAACGCCTTGCGATGACGGTGCTACCCGTGTGGCCTTCCGCTTCAGTTAACAGCGTCGGCACCCTGGAAGGGTTGATTTCGCGGCTCAATACCGTGCCCGCACATGCCCCTGTCAATGCTTCGCCCCGGACCTCACGGTCCGCGACGCATGACTCGGGGTCATCGTGGGTCGCTACTCCTTCGATGTAAGACTCTCTCATTCTCTCCTTTGTGCCGGTTTATCCAGGCGCACTAACCGTTCTCCCCCGGGCTTGAAGGACGATGGCGCGGCTCGGACGCTCGGGGGATGAAGGCCAGCAATCTCGTCGAGCAGATCGACCAACTCGTGCGCGGTATTCAGTACCCCGAGCAGTCGCCTTCGGTGGCGTGGTTGCAGCCGTCGCGACCCACGTACACCTGGGTGCTGGTTTCATCGGCCAACATCACGGGCGAGGCGAGCTCGACGTAGTCGAGCCAGCCCTGCGCGTACTCGGTGAAGGTATCGATGAACAGGCCAGCGTCGTAGGCGGTGCCGAAGGCGTCGTAGCCGTCGAATCCCTGCGCGATGAAGCTGTTGGTCACCACGATGTATACCGTGTCGTCCAACAGCGGCACCCACGTTCCTTCGAAGCGCGGGTTGCCCTCGAGGTTGCTGATACGGGAGCCCTCGGCCGCCGAGGCGTCGACGTCGTAGCGCAGGCCGGCGGCGTAGGGGTAGGAACCGGTCGAGCCGTCGTCGTCGAGGTGGTTGGACAGACCGTCTTCGAGGGCCTGGCGGATCTGGGCACCGGTGAGCTCCAGCGTGACCAACGTGTTAGAGAACGGGAGCAGCGTGTAGCCGTCGGCGATGGTGTAGTCCCCCGCGTCAACCGTCACCCGCACGCCACCGGCGTTTTGGATCGCGAAGTCGGCGGTTGGGGTCACGGTGAGGAAGGCGGCTGCGACGACGTCGGCGATCTGGCTGCCATTCTCGTAGCATGCGGCGGTGCAGTCGACCTCACCAGACTGCCCCTGACCGGGGAACCGCTCCAAGCACAGCTGCTCGCCGGCGCTGCCGATCACAGCTTGCTCGAGCTTGGCCACCTGCCCTCGGAAGCCCGCCAGCACGCTCATCGCGTCACCGTCGGCAACCATCGGCACCAGCTCGGGTGCGCTCTGCAGCGCCTCGGCCACGGTCGCGATGTCGTCGCCGGTCAGCAGCTCGTCCGAGTCCTCGCCGAGTTGGTCCACGAACGCGTAGACGAAGGTCTCGGCGTTGAACGGCATGCGAGGGCTGCCTTCACAGCCGGTCACCACGCCCTCTTGGTCGAAGTCGACGTGCAACTCACCCAGCAGGTGCGCGTACTCCCAGGCCTGCACTACGCAGACCGGGTCGCCGTCCATGTTGGTGACTTCGGTCGGGTAGTCCCCACCGACCTGGAACCCGAGGTTGGTGAGGCCTTCGCCGCCGAGCAGGGTGTGGGAGTCACCACCGACGATGACGTCGACGCCCGTCAGGGCAGACGCGAGCTCGAGGTCTTGGGCGTACTGGTAGTGGGTGACCAGGACGATCTTGTCGACGTCCATGCTCGTCAGCTCGTCGATGTACTGCTGAGCCACCTCGGTCTCGTCGAGGAGTATCGTGCCCTCGTCGGGCATCGAGCTGACCATCGTCTTCTGAGCGATATCGATACCGATGAAGCCGACTTGCTCGCCGCCAAGGTCCCGGATGACGTACGGCTCGATATAGCCATCGGCCAGCGGTGAGCCCTCACCGGGCACCACGTTGGCCGCGATGACCGGGGTCTCGCAGTCGCCCTCGGCGAGGAAGTCGAGGAAGCGCGCCAGGCCAGCGTCGCCGTCGTCGAACTCGTGGTCGCCCAGCGCGAACATGTCGAAGCAGATCTCGTTCATCATCGCCGCGTCGGCCTCACCGCCGAACAGCGAGTAGTAGAGGGTCCCGGTGATGGCGTCGCCGGCGTGGATCTTGACCACGTTCTCGTTCTTGGCGGCGAGGCTGTCGAACAGCGCGGCCAGCATCGGCATGCCGCCGTAGGTGACCTGGACCTCCTCCACGTCGCCGCCCGTAGCGGTCCCCTCTGCGTTCAGCTTCAGGCCGCTGACGTCGAAGCCGAAGTCGTCGGATTCGAGGTGCGAGTGATGGTCGTTGATGTGCAGGATCGTCATGGAGAATGACTCGGCCCCGGTGTCCGTGTCCGGGTCACCGGTCGGGTCGGTGTCGGTCGTCGGGTCCGAGCCGGTCGTCGGCTCCGCGCCGGTCGTCGGCTCCGCGCCGGTCGTCGGCTCCGCGCCGGTCGTCGGCTCCGCGCCGGTCGTCGGCTCCACGCCGGTCGTCGGCTCCACGCCGGTGCTGGGGTCGGTGTCGCCCTCGGTATCTCCCGCCGTGTCGTCGCCACATCCAGTGGCGGGCACGAACAGGCTCAGTCCAAGGAGCAGTGCTGGGATGTCGTCGCGGATGGTCATGGCTTGGTGGCCGGACTCATAGCGACCGCGTGTCACAGCAAACCGCTCTCGAAGCGAAAGACACGACTTTGTTGCGTTGTCGCGACGCTCGCGCTGCAAGCGGGCCCATGCGCGTCACTCGGGCCGTCACCACACCCGAGCACATCGCCGCCGAGCTTCGCGGTGCTCGCCCGCCGCCGCGAGCCTCTCCCGTCGGACAACGGCTGCTGTTCTCGGCACCCACCGCTGCCCCTGAATCCTCGTCTTACAAACGCTGCACCGCGCTCGCCTCGGCGTGCCTGGAAGTTGGACTCGGTGCGGCCGCCGTCCCCTGTGGCAGCGCGTTTTCGTTGCCGTTCTGGTTAGCCGGTCGCAGCGGTTGTCGCGAGATTTGCGCGCACTCGCGCTCGATGCAGCTTCACCGCACCCACCAGACCCGAGCCGCCCACGTCGAGAACGCCAGCACGCTCAAGTCGTCCCAAGCCTGCAGCCTCGTGCATGGGCAACTCGACCCCCTCGGGGTCCTCAAGACTCACCACGAACAGCGCCATCAGCTCAACCTCTCGGCGCTGCTCCTGCGCCCACGCCAAGAGTGTCCCAGGCTCCCACGGGACAACTCCCTCGGCGTTGTCGAGCCCCTCGAACGCCTGCGCCATCATTTGAAGCGCTTCGGTGAAATCCTCGCCCTTCGCCAGCTTCCGGGCCCCCGCGACCATCTTCTGCACCTCCACCTCCGGCCGCATGAACTTCGCCGAGCTTGACGGAGGCGACCGATTTCTTCGTCCCTCCACGGGGCCGACCGCGTGGTCGAGCCCCTTCCCTCCACCACCTCCGCGGGCCCCCGTGGGGCGTTGTTCGGCGGCTTCGTCGGTACTACGGACTCGTCCGACTTCCCATCCTCGTTCGACATCAGCGTACGCCATCGGATATCGATGGGGCCGTATCGGCCTGCTCGTCAAGCGGTGGATTCCGCCCGTCCGCGCGACACATCCCTGGCCCGAGAAGCGCTTCGCCGCCATCACCCGAGGTAGGAGCCCAGTGCGGTAGTTCCGCTCGCTGGGATCTGTGCGGGGGGCAGCCCGAGTCGCCGTGACGAAGGGCTGTCCCTACCGCGACCACGAAGGGCTGCGTCAAGTTGCCCAATACCGACGTGCCCTCGTCTCACCGGCGAAGCGAACCCGCTTCGCCGCAGCCAAGCGCTTCAGCGCGTCGCGGACCTTTGGTACTGGCGCTCCGCTTGCATCGGCGAGTTCGCGCCCTCCGTGCCCCGTTCCCTCGCGCCCCAGGAGCTTCATGAGGCGCTCCTCGAAACCCACAAGGTCGAGGCTATTGGCGCGCTTTCGCAGAGTCTTCTTCGGGACAGTCAAGCCCGTCGGTTTCGCGTCGGTCGAGCCCGTCGGTTCGATCTTCGGTCGCTGAGAGCCAGTGCAGAATGCAAGCAGCTCATCAACGCTACGCCCCGTACGAGCGCAGATCTCCGACACGGTCATCTCGCCCACGAACGCTTCAAGCACTTCGACGATACCCATTTCGCGGATGCTACTTCGAACCGGCCCACAGGTCGAGCGACCGCCGGGGAGGACCGCGGCAAGGCGAGCCTTCTCCGTGTAACGAACGCAGCATAGGGTCGACAGCAAAGGCATGAATCTCGCCACGCCCAGCACGAGCAGCACCGCAGCTACCCACGAAGCGCCAACCTCGGGCATCTGGTCGCGTCGGGCCTGCGAGTTGGCCTGCCTCTCGCGCTGCCCTCCAGGCCGCCAGGTGCGACGAGTACAACCCCTCGCGCCGCAGCGAAGATCCGACGACACCGCTTCTCGCACTGACCGGCTTCTTTCAGGATGGCGCGCTGTCCTCGGTCTCGAAGCGCTCTCGCTTGCCCTTGGCTGCGACTTCGGGGTCCGCATTCTTCGCCATGCAGCCGGGGGGTTCGCCATGCAGCCGGGGGGTTCGCCATGCAGCCGGGGGGTTCGCCATGCAGCCGATGGGACATCAGGCCCGCCGTGAACACCAACAGGCCCAACAGGCTCCTCGTGGTCCGCAACTCCGAGTAGACTCGCGCGGTGGTGAGAACGCTGCCAAGTCTGGTTCTGCTGATCCTGGGGGGGTGTGTTCACCCCGACCCCAACCACTGCGCGAATCTGGAGGGGGACGCCAGCTGTGCCGATGGGCAGTTCTGCTCGTCTTGCGTGGGCTCGAACGCAGGGTGCACGACGCAGAGGCCACCGACGAGTTGCGGTGTTCCCGGTCCGGGTGGGAGTTCTTCAGGGACGGTACAAGGGAGCTCGTCCTCGGGGTTGAGTTCGTCCTCGGGAGGCGCCGCGGAGTGCATCGGGGAGAACAGCGTTGATGACGACTGTCCCCCGGACGCTCCGATGTGCGTGGCAGGCGAGTGCGTCTCCTGTTCCGATGTGGACATTTGTGCTCCAGATGGCGTTTGCGTCTCGGAGTGGGCGCGATGTGCCGAGTGTTCCTCGTTTTCTGGTGACGGATGCGGGGACGAGGCATGGTGCGGGGATGGTTTCTCCTGTGGGGGCTGCACGCGTCACGAGCAGTGCCCGGAGTCGGCATGCGACCTGGCCGAAGGCACGTGCATGCCGACGGATCGCGTCTACTACGTCGACAATGCCGCGTGCCCAGAGGTCGGCGAGGGGACGCAGAACGATCCCTTCTGCGCGCTGGAGTCGGTCCTCGACCTTCAGAACACGCCTTCGGGAGAATCGTCGGTGGCGATCGTGATCGGCCATGCGACAGAGGTCTATCGCGAGCATGTGGAGTTTCCCGGGGCCTGGCCGCGGCGAGTGGCCGTGCTGGGGCGGGGGCGGGTCACGATCGGTTTCACCGGTCTTGCGGGGCCTGTGTTTGAGGTGAAAAATGGTAGCCATCTGTATCTGCACAACGTGACGCTCACGCGCTCTGCGGAGTCGGCGGTGCGGTGTGATGATTCGACCGTGTGGATCGACGAATCTGTGCTGTTCCGGAACGCGGTTGGAGTGGATGCGGAAGCATGCGAACTCGTGGTCCGACAGAGCCAGGTCTTTGACAACGATGGCGATGGAATCCGTCTGTCGGGTCAAAGTGGGTTGCGCATGGAGTCCTCGGTGCTTGTGGGCAACGGCGAGCCCAAAACACAGACCGTCGCTCTGCGTTCGGTCGAGTCCCGATTCGACGTGACGTACTCAACCATCGTTGCAAATGACGCGGTACTTGGCCGCGGCGGCGCTGGTCCACATGCGTCGCTGCTGTGCACTGGAGGCATGGGGGGCCCGATCCGCAACAGCGTTGTCGTTGGGCCTGAGCTGGCCTCCATCTCGTGCCCTTGGGCCGACTTTGAGACCAGTTTCATCGACACGCCGGGGCTTGATGCGCCTGCCTCGGTTGTCACGGAGAACTGGGATCCCACCTGGTTTGAGGACCTCGAGTCGAACGATGCTCATATCCGTACCCCGGAGTCGAACCCCTGGCGGGACCTCGCGCAGTGGGACCTTGGCGATCCTCAGCGCGATCTTGATGGCGCGTTGAGACGAGCGGTTCCCGGTACCTTGGGAGCAGCGGGGGCGGATCAGCCTTGAGAGGGGCCTTGAGGGGGCTCAGAACCGCATGCGGAGGCCGGAGCCGCCGGGCACAACACGCAGCGTAGCGGTATCGCTGCGTGCACGTTTGCGATCCAGCACGAGCAGCACGGTTCCTGCGATGACCGTAACCGCTCCGACACCGAGCGCGGCGTAGCCTGCCGGGCGGAAGTCGCGAAGGCTGGTCGGATCGGACTGCAATCTTGCTTCGCCAAGAGAAAGGAAAACCCCGCCGGCGATGAGGCCGGACACCCCCACCCCCAGGGATCCGACACCCGCCCATCCGAGGGACCCGAGCTTCTTGCGGGCAACGGGTGCGGGCGGTTGTGTGGAGGGCACGACGGCCGGCGCAGGAACCTCGATCTGGGGTTCGTCCTGCACGCTGGCAAACATCCGCTCGATCGCGATTCGTGCCTGAGCCTCCGTGCGGTCGAGAAGCTCGGTCGCGTTGCACTCGCGACACTCGAAGACCAGTGGCTCCGCCGCCGCGCTCTCGTCGCTGACCGAGCGGAGCGTGACATGGAAGTCGGTCTCACTGCCTTGAGCCCACTGCACGTCGACCGTGAGCTTGTGTTCGGCGGCGTCTACGGGCTGGTGATCGAGGGCGGAAGCGACGGTCTCGATGCGTGCGGTGACCTGCTCGCGCACGGCGTCGTCGAGTTCTCCGAGCTGCGAGGACACGTTGACCTCAAGCGGTTCGCCAAAGGTTGCGATGACTAGGGTGACAGCGGCAAGCATGGTGAGGGGCATCCGGCGCGGCTCTGCGCGGCCCGAGCTTGGAGACTAGCAGTCATTCGGCCGGGAGCGGATTCGTCCGTCTCGCCGTGCTCGGTCGTTTCAGCGAGACCGGGCGCGCGGATGAGCCATCGGTGAAGCGGAGTCGGACGACCACGTCGAGGTCTGACAGCGGCACCGTTGTTGCGATGTCGTCCGCGGAAACAGACCAACCGGTCGTCGTCCAACACGTGGGGTGGACGGTGCCCGGTGGTGATGTGTCGCCCGGTGACGTGAACTCGACGGCTTCGATTGCGCATCGCCACCTAGAAAGGCTGGGCAGGCTCAGGTGCACACCCTCGGAGGAGGTGGTCCACTGCGAAGAGAGGGGGTGGACGGCCTTTTTTGCCTGCTTGGGATCAGAGAAGGGGACCTGTGCGCAGGGGTCCGTCCAGTCGTGCTCTTGCGCGAACTCCTCCTCATCGAACACCTCCCCGGCCGCCCAAGTGCCGTCCACGGTTCGCAGGAACGAGGAAAAGATCGTTCCGTAAACGCCGCCTTCATAGTGGACGTCCGTCTTTAGCCAGGCGTAGTTGTCGGTGACGCAGTAGCTCTTGATCTCGGTGCTCTCGAAGCCCTTCCGCATCGAGATCTCTCCTGCTCCGAGATCAGGCCGGCGCGCGGCTGTGCGACAAGCCTTCACGCCGGAGTCGGCCGTACATGAGGTGAGGACGTCCTCAAGGACATCCTGGGCTGCGACGACGGCTTGAAACGTTGGGTCGTTGGGGGTGTAGTTCGGGTTGGGGAACTTGCGCACGGGGGTCGTTTCACCGTCGGCGAACGTGATCCGCAGCACAACATGTTCCTTCTCGTTTGCGAGGAACCCCAGGTCTGTGTAGCCCGGAGGCGAGCCCCCGCAGGAAGGCATCGGCAGCACCATCTCCGGCTCCTTTCCAAAGCCGTACTCGATCTTTTCGATCCCGCAGGTGTGCTGGGAGAGAAAACCGGTTTGCAAGGTGTCTCGGGTGGCGGGATATCTGCGCCAGGTGACCCACTGCGTACGGAGCATGTCGAGGGCGTCCTTGGCGGTCTTGACGTGCGCCTGGCTGGGGTCGAAGCGAAAGCGAAACGGGCCGCGGTGGACGCGACCGGCCAGCTTGTACTCGAGCAGCCAGATGTCGATCGGGCCTTTGATATCCGTCGGGAGTTGAAACGATGGGCTTCGGTAGGTCTCCTGGCGCGAGTCGCCGAATCGGACGACAACGTCGGTCGCGTGGCCATTGATGCCAACGAAGTTGATCAGCCATCCACCGCTGGAAGGGGTGGACCACATCTCGAGTCCGTGTTCCTTGATCTCGACTTCCATGGAACTCTCGCAGCCGCCTTGCAGCAGCGGGAGGCAGGGCAGTGCCAGGAGCGAGAGCACTAGGACTAGGGCGGGTGCGGCTGCCTTCATCGTGTCTGCACCTGGCGGGCGGTGACGGTGGCCGTCGTGTCGAGCTTCAGCTCGCAGGTTGCCCCCGCCGCGACACCAACGAGTGGGAGGGCCAGTGCTCCAACTTTGGCGAACGATCGCAAGCCGTACAGGCCGGCCTCGAAGCGTTCCGCTGTTGGCCGGGCGCTGAAGGCCAGCGCCGCGAGGCACAGCGCGAGCATCTGCCATCCGGTGATCACGACGGTCGCGACGATGAGCAGACCATCTCGAAAGGTCCCATCGACGATGTGGCGAAGGCCAAACACCATGTTGACCGGAAGGGCGAGGCCAACGGCGATGGCCCATCGGGCGGTGCTGCGCACCGTCGCACGTTGTTCTTCGGTCATCGGCATCATTGGACACCCCCAAAGATGATCGCGCCGAGGTTCAGCACGAAGGTGACGATCAGGATCTTTCGCAGGTGAGCGAACCCGGCCGCGAAGGTGGTCCCGTCGTTGCGTTCGATCCCGGTGCGAATGAGGCGCGCGGCACCAAGCTGGTGGTAGGCACGATACGAAAAGAACGCGAACCCTACGAGCGCGAACGGCAACATGATCAAAGCTGCGGCGCCGGCGAAGAGAAACAACGCGGTGAACAGGACAATCGCGAGGGCGACCAGGAAGTCGTACAGGCCCAGAACGCCCATCCAGCGGGATGCGCCTCGTGCTTGTCGGACGATGTCGTGCGCGCGCTGGGAGGCGGAGCAGGCCTGTGGGTGCCTGGCGGTTGTCCGGTTCACGTATGCCTCGTGGGGCGGAAGGCTTGGATGCTCATGCATCGTACACAAAGCATGATTCGTGCCGAGTTGCGGGTGTTGCAGATCAACCAGGTGGTGGCGATGCGATGGGGTCGAGTTGGATCGGGGTACGCGCGATCGGTACGCGGGTTCCGAGCTGCTCGCCGGACCCCGTCCCTGGGTGGGGGCGCCGGGGATCTCAAGCGTGCCGTCTGCGACTCGGCAGTCGACCTGCCGGCCGGCACGTTGATTGAACTGTCCCTCATGCCAAGGCGCACTGGCGATCCCGCGGACAGCACATGTACGTTCATCCTCATGGCAGAACTACGAGCCGATCTCTCTCTGTTGGCGTGCCGCTGCACGTCCTCTTCGGGGAAGCGGTCGACCTTGCAGCATTCGTCCGCCGGGTGTGGGCGCCAACCGATGCGCATCCTGGGCTGTCGAGTGCGGCAAGTCGAATCGACGGCAACATCGGTGAAGACCTCCTGGCTTTGGTGAACGCGGCGCAGGAGCAACACACCCAGTTTCGTCTCGCGGCGCAACCGCCCACCTCGCGGGCCGAGGTTGAGCGGGGTGTCGAGATTCTCGACGAGCTGACCGCTGTGCTGCAGTTCTACTTCGACGATGGCATTGACGACGAGCGTGATGCTCAGCTCAGCGCCATCGACGGCTTGTACGGTGAGCGATCAACATCGGACGACGCGCTTGCGGCCGCCCTGTTCGACTACGCCAGCTTGGCGCAGCAACATCGGCCAGCGCTGGAGGGCCTCGGGGGATTCGACGCCGCGCTCATTGACGAGGCTCGCGCGCTGTCGCAGACGGTCCGGGCACGTTCGGCGCAGACGCCGACGGAGCGGACAGAAGCAGCGCGAGCGCATAGGGTTCGCCGCGACCAGATCGTCGCGGTGTTGGATCGGCAGGTGAAGCTCGTTCGTGCTGCCGCTCGATTTGCGTTTCGCGGGGTGCCGCGGTTGGTGCGCGAAGTGGGGAGTGCGTATGGCCGGCGCTCCCGGGCTGCGGCGAGAGCACGCAGCGCTGCTCAGGACGGAGCAGAGTTGGCGACGGAGACGACGGACACTGGCGCGCAGGCCTAGGACAGCGCGGACGGGTTCTCGGACATCCGGAACGGCCTCTCGGACACAGGGAGAGGGGTTCTAGGACAGCGCGGACGGGTTCTCGGACGCTCGGAAGGGGTTCTCGGACACTGGGCGGGGGTTCTCGGACGCTGGGAAGGGCCTCTCGGACAGAGGCAAGGCACTCTCGGACACCGGAAAGGGGTTCTCGGACACGGGGAAGGGAGACTCACCCTTCGTCTCGCTCGCGGTGCTGTAGGAGCCGGTCGATCGCCAGCTCGGCGTCCTTGACCAACGCAAACGCATCCCCGAGTTCGGCGGACCCATCGGCTTCGAGCAGTTCGATCACCTGACGGAGCTTCCGCTGGGCCAGCCGCCTGAGCCGCAGGTCCGCGTCCCCTTCCCCGTCCGAGCATCCGAGTTCGCGTGCGGTCACCATCGACCACATCCTTCTACGAACGGAGATCGAGGTCGAGGGGCTTTCGTCGCTGATCCGGTGATCCTCGCCTGCGGTGAACGCCTAGGCACCCGTCGGCGGCGGCGAGGTGAAAACCGTCAGGCGTACCGATGCCCCGTAGGAAGCACCAACAACATCATCTGCGCAAACGATGACGCACAAGCGCTTACCCTGTGCCCGGAGGGCCCGACCGCTCTCAACTGCGAGGGGGGCTCAGGAGGCCAAGCCGCCGCTCCCGAAACCAAGACGCCCGATGCGATACACGAATCGAAAAAGGCAAAGTAGCGCCATCGCCCTTGTGGCGGTCGGACTGTTTGGTGCTTCGGGATGCCAGGAATCGCTGGACCTCCCGCCGATCAAGTACGAGACCGAGCGCGCGCGCATCGGGACGACGTTCGATGACCCGCTGTGTGGAGGAGACCTGGCGTGGTTCGACTCGCACGTCGAGAACGTCGAGAACCTGGCAGGGGTGACGCGATCGAAGCCCGTCGAGGTCTACATCTACGGGAACGAGAGTTCCCCACCCTGCCCATCCACGCCGTTCGGCTGCTACTACCCCGAAGAAGACGTCGCCGTGGCGATCTGGCCCTATGTCGATCACGAAATGGTCCACGCGGTCACCGGGCAGCTCCAGTTCCCCTCCAGATTCTGGGACGAAGGCACTGCGCAGGCGCTCTCCGAGAACGGTACCCACCGCGACCCCACCGACACCCTCACGGTAGACATCACCCACTCGAACAAACGCCCCAACTACGCCACGGCCGGGCACTTCATTCGCTTCCTCTACGAAGACTTCGGTGACGAGGCAGCGCAACAGCTCGTTCGCGGCAAACCCGTCGAGGAAGTCACCGGCCTCCCTCTTGAGGGACTCGTGGCGCTGTACGAAGCCGAGGCACCCCACTCCTACGCGCCTCGGAATCCTTGCGCTGATCCCATCGTCCCCCGGCTCGACGAGCGGACGTGGGGCGCGCCCTACAACTTCTCTTGCGAGAGCGAGGACGCCACGCAGTTCGAGGGCGTCGGCGCGGGCATCGTCCGAATCCTCGAACTCGACGAACCCGGCGAGTACGACGTCCTCGTCTCGGGTGGCGACGGCGTCCGCATCGTTGGCTGCCAGATGGACGACACCGAAGAGGAACCTCCCGACTTCTCGAACGGCGACGTCATGAACCAGGCCGAACTCAGTCAGACGGCCTTCGGGACCTTCTTCGAATCCGGCACCACCCACCGACTGATGTTGACCGAAGGCCGCTACCGGCTCGCGCTGACCTCCGAACGCAACGACGAGACACAGATGGCTCTGCGCGTCTCGAAGCGCTGAGACCCCGGATCCGAAGCATGCGGAAAGGGCGCTACAGCAGCTACAGCGGCCGTCGCAAGGTCGCAAGGGAGTCTTCGGTCCGACCTCCGACGGCATCCTGACGCGCGGCCGCAATCCTATCCTCCGAGTCCGAGGCCAGGGCGTCCATGACCAGCGCGAATGGGGGGTCGGGACTCGCGTACGGCGGAGTTCAGGAGGTCTGGTTTCGGAGTGCGGTGGCGTGCGGCTCCCCTGCCGACGCGGCGCCTCCCCACCGGACCTTGCGGGCCCTGATGTTCGATGGTGCGAGGAGGATGCGGTGGTACCGGCTTAAGTCCTCGGGTCCGGCGGGGCCCCTCCACTGGCGCGGGTTCGCGATGGTGGCTCCGAGGGCAGCACATCTCATCCATCGCATGAGGTTTCAGGGGAGGATGCCTGCGCCCGGGAAGTCGGGGCTGCCATCGACAGCAGGGCGGGCTCCGCCCCTAAAGTCGAAAGGAGGGTCGCCGTCTTCCCAGATGGCGTCACCCATGAACTGGACTCGGCCTGCGGCGGTGAGCAGGGCGTCGCCGGCGTTGTAGTTCGAGAACCAGTCGGTGTCGGCGGTGTTTTCGACCGCCGTGTTGTCGACGCTGGCCCCAGGACAGCTCAAGGCTGGGTTGTCGCCTCGTGTTGTGATGATGGAGTTTCGGACCCCAACGTTCGTTCCGGTCGTGCACGAAAGCGCGTCGGCGTCTCCCAGGGAGCCAAGCACCGAGGAGTACAGAAGCAGCAATTCACTCGCCGACGCATCGACTGCGATGCCGTCGAGCGGACCCGCAACCATGCAGTTCCTCAACTGCCCACTCGTGCCCGCAGCGAGCGTGATGCCACCGCCGGAGTTTTGAGAGACCCCGACGCTGTCGGCGAAGAGGGATGCGTTGGCTTCGACGGAGACGCCGACGTCGTCGCCGTTGAGGGTGAGCTGAAGTCGGTGAAGGAAGACGGTGGTGCCGGCGCCGGTGAGCGTAAGCGTGGGGTTGCCTTCGTTGCCGTCGACCTCGCGGACGGTGGCGTCGGAGGAGACGATGGCGATGGTCTTGCCGCCGTCGACGGTGATGCTGTGCTCAGCTCCATCGCCCGTGAGCACGATGGCGTGCTCGGCTCCGTCGGCGACGTTGTTGATGGCGGTTTGAATGGAGCCTGCGCTGCTGCCGGTAACCTCCGTAGCATTCGCGGGGTCGAAGCAAGCGCCGGTGACGAAGTTACACGCAGGCGAGTCGATGTCTTGGCACTGCTCGTGAAACTCGCAGGGGACGCACGTGCTGGCCTCGACGTCGCACAGTGGCGTCACGCCACCGCAGGCGTCGGTGTTTTCAGCGGAGCACTGAACGCAGGCGTCCTCGATGCACAGCGGTGCGGTCTCATCAAGCTGCCCGCAAGCGGCATCGGGCTCGGAGGCGGCGGAGCAGGTGACGCAGACCTCGTCGACGCAGAACGCAAGCGCGGGGTCGCTGCAGTCGTCCGGACCCTGACAGCCCGTGGGGCCCGTGGTGGTCGTGGTCTCGGAGGTCGGCTCGGTTGTCTCGGTGTCCGGGCTGGTCTCGGTTTGCGTGGCGGGTCCGCTCGTGGACGAGCTGCTCTCGGCCAGCGTCGGGTCGGTCGGGTCGGTCTCGCCCGTGGACGACGACGCGTCGAGGTCAGCGGGCGCAGCTTCGCAGGCGCACGCGGACGCGAGGGCTACAAGGGGAAGAAGGCGTCGCATGAGATTTCAGGGGAGGATGCCTGCGCCCGGGAAGTCGGGGCTACCATCGACAGCAGGGCGGGCTCCGCCCCTAAAGTCGAAAGGAGGGTCGCCGTCTTCCCAGATGGCGTCGCCCATGAACTGGACTCGGCCTGCGGCGGTGAGCAGGGCGTCGCCGGCGTTGTAGTTCGAGAACCAGTCGGTGTCGGCGGTGTTTTCGACCGCCGTGTTGTCGACGCTGGCCCCAGGACAGCTCAAGGCTGGGTTGTCGCCTCGTGTCGTGACGATGGAGTTTCGGACCCCAACGTTGCGTTGCCGGTCGTGCACGAGAGCGCGTCGGCGTCTCAGGGAGCCGCACCGAGGAGTCGGTAGACGGCAATTCATTCGCCGACGCATCGACTGACGATGGCAGGAACGTCGATTCGAGACCTCGCGACCATACAGTTCCTCAACTGCCCACTCGTGCCCGCGGCAAGCGTGATGCCACCGCCGTCGTTGCCGGAGACCTGAGTGGAGTCTGCGAAGAGGGATGCGTTGGCTTCGACGGAGATGCCGACGTCGCTGCTTCCGTCTAGGCGAAGGCGGTGGAGAAAGACGGTGGTGCCGGCGCCGGAGACTGTGAGAATGGGTGCTGCTGCACCGTTGACGGTCTGGGTGCTCGTGTTGGTGGAGACGATGGCAATGGTCTTACCGGCGTCGACGGCAACGGCATGGGTTGCCGCGAGGCTACCCGTCACGACGATGATGTGCTCTGCTCCGTCGTCGACGCCATTGATGGCGGCTTGCAACGCGCCCGAGGAACTAAGGTCAACGGGTGTAACATTCGCGGGGTCGAAGCAAGCGCCGGTGACGAAGTTACACGCAGGCGAGCCGATGTCTTGGCACTGCTCGTGAAACTCGCAGGCGACGCACGTGCTGGCCTCGACGTCGCACAGTGGCGTCACGCCACCGCAGGCGTCGGTGTTTTCAGCGGAGCACTGAACGCAGGCGTCCTCGATGCACAGTGGTGCGGTTTCATCAAGCTGCGCGCAAGCGGCATCGGGCTCGGAGGCGGCGGAGCAGGTGACGCAGACCTCGTCGACGCAGAACGCAAGCGCGGGGTCGCTGCAGTCGTCCGGACCCTGGCAGCCCGTGGGGCCCGTGGTGGTCGTGGTCTCGGAGGTCGGCTCGGTTGTCTCGGTGTCCGGGCTGGTCTCGGTTTCCGTTGTGGGTCCGCTCGTCGACGAGCTGCTCTCGGCCAGCGTCGGGTCGGTCGGGTCGGTCTCGCCCGTGGACGACGACGCGTCGAGGTCAGCGGGCGCAGCTTCGCAGGCGCACACCGACGCGAGGACTGCAATGGGAAGAAGGCGTCGCATGAGATTTCAAGGGAGGATGCCTGCGCCCGGGAAGTCGGGGCTACCGTCAACGGCAGGGCGGACTCCGCCCCTAAAGTCGAAAGGAGGGTCGCCGTCTTCCCAGATGGCGTCGCCCATGAACTGGACTCGGCCTGCGGCGGTGAGCAGGGCGTCGCCGGCGTTGTAGTTCGAGAACCAGTCGGTGTCGGCGGTGTTTTCGACCGCCGTGTTGTCGACGCTGGCCCCAGGACAGCTCAAGGCTGGGTTGTCGCCTCGTGTTGTGATGATGGAGTTTCGGACCCCAACGTTCGTTCCGGTCGTGCACGAAAGCGCGTCGGCGTCTCCCAGGGAGCCAAGCACCGAGGAGTACAGAAGCAGCAATTCACTCGCCGACGCATCGACTGCGATGCCGTCGAGCGGACCCGCGACCATGCAGTTCCTCAACTGCCCACTCGTGCCCGCGGCAAGCGTGATGCCACCGCCGGAGTTTTGAGAGACCTGGACGCTGTCGGCGAAGAGGGATGCGTTGGCTTCGACGGAGACGCCGACGTCGTCGGTGTTGGCGGTGAGCTGAAGTCGGTGAAGGAAGACGGTGGTGTCGGCGCCGGTGAGGGTGAGCGTGGGGTTGCCTGCGAGCCCGGCGAGAGTCTGGGTGCTGGTGTTTGTGGAGACGAAAGCGATGACCTTACCGCCGTCGACGGTCGCGTTATGGGAAACGCCAGCACTACCCGTCACGACGATGGTGTGCTCTGCTCCGTCGTCGACGCCATTGATGGCGGCTTGCAACGCGCCCGAGGAACTAAGGTCAACGGGTGTAACATTCGCGGGGTCGAAGCAAGCGCCGGTGACGAAGTTACACGCAGGCGAGCCGATGTCTTGGCACTGCTCGTGAAACTCGCAGGCGACGCACGTGCTGGCCTCGACGTCGCACAGTGGCGTCACGCCACCGCAGGCGTCGGTGTTTTCAGCGGAGCACTGAACGCAGGCGTCCTCGATGCACAGTGGTGCGGTTTCATCAAGCTGCGCGCAAGCGGCATCGGGCTCGGAGGCGGCGGAGCAGGTGACGCAAACCTCGTCGACGCAGAACGCAAGCGCGGGGTCGCTGCAGTCGTCCGGACCCTGGCAGCCCGTGGGGCCCGTGGTGGTCGTGGTCTCGGAGGTTGGGCCGGTTGTCTCGGTGTCCGGGCTGGTCTCGGTTTGCGTGGTGGGTCCGCTCGTGGACGAGCTGCTCTCGGCCAGCGTCGGGTCGGTGTCGCTCGAGGAGGACGAGCCATTGGCCTCCGGCCCCGGCATGCGGACCGGGGCCCCGCACGAGAGTGCGGCGGCCGTGCAGATGAGTGCTGGTCGTCTCATGGAATGTCGGCGCCTGCGTAGTCAGCCGCGCCGTCCCTGCTCGGGCGGAGGTCGCCTTCGAAGTCGAAGGGCGGGTCGCCTTGCTCCCACGCCGCGACGTCTTCGAAGTCCCCAGCACTGTTCAGCGAGAGGTCGCCTCCGTCGAGGTTGAACCATGTTTCTTGATAGGCGGCTCCTTGAGCCTCAAAGGAATTCGAGGCGTCGAAACCTGGGCAACTCACGGCGTCAGCCGAGCGAGAAACGAGGATGGAATTGCGAATCGTGGTCGCGCCCCCGCTGCATGCGAGAGCGGTGCTCGAGGCCCCGAAGTTGCCGACCATTGTGGTGTACAGAGCGTCGAGCGTCCCTGCGTTGCTGATGGCGTTGCTGATGGCGTTGGTGTTGTTGTTCCCCGACACCATACAGTTGCGAAGTTGGGCTGAGCATCCGGTCGCGATGTCGATACCACCTCCTCCGTTGCCAACGACCTGGACGCTGTCGGCGAAGAGGGATGCGTTGGCTTCGACGGAGACGCCGACGTCGTCACCGTTGAGGGTGAGCTGAAGTCGGTGAAGGAAGACGGTGGTGCCGGCGCCGGTGAGGGTGAGTGTGGGGCTGCCGGAGTTGCCGCGGACTTCTTGGGGCGTGGTGTTGGTGGAGACGATGGCGATGGTCTTGCCGCCGTCGACGGTGATGGTGTGGTTCGTGGCACCGCTGCCCGTGAGGACGATGGCGTGCTCGGCCCCGTCGGCGACGTTGTTGATGGCCGTCTGGATGGAGCCGGCGGTTGCGGCGTTGACAGGTGTGACGTTCGCGGGGTCGAAGCAAGCGCCGGTGACGAAGTTACACGCAGGCGAGCCGATGTCTTGGCACTGCTCGTGAAACTCGCAGGCGACGCACGTGCTGGCCTCGACGTCGCACAGCGGTGTCACGCCACCGCAGGCGTCGGTGTTTTCAGCGGAGCACTGAACGCAGAGCGTCCTCGATGCACAGCGGTGCGGTCTCATCAAGCTGCGCGCACGCGGTATCGGGCTCGGAGGCGGCGGAGCAGGTGACGCAGACCTCGTCGACGCAGAACGCAAGCGCGGGGTCGCTGCAGTCGTCCGGACCCTGGCAGCCCGTGGGGCCCGTGGTGGTCGTGGTCTCGGAGGTCGGCTCGGTTGTCTCGGTGTCCGGGCTGGTCTCGGTTTGCGTGGTGGGTCCGCTCGTCGACGAGCTGCCCTCGGCCAGCGTCGGGTCGGTGGGGTCGGTCTCGCCCGTGGACGACGACGCGTCGAGGTCAGCGGGCGCAGCTTCGCAGGCGCACGCGGACGCGAGGGCTACAACGGGAAGAAGGCGTCGCATGAGAGCTCAGGGGGCGATATCGGCGCCCGGGAAGTCGGGGCTACCGTCGACGGCAGGCCGGACTCCGCCTCCAAAGTCGAAGGGAGGGTCACCGGTCTCCCAGATGGCGATGTCGACGAACTCGGACTTGGCCGGTGGCGGTGAGCAGGTCGTCGCCGGAACCGAACCCAACGCCAAACCAGTCCGTGGGGACAAGGTCGTTTTCGAGCGCGGAGTTGTCGACGTGGCTTCCCGGGCAGTCGACCTCGTTTCCACCGCCGCCAGCTTCGCTTACCACGATGCTGTTGCGGATTGACAGCCCCGCCGGAGCATTCCAAGACAGAGTCCTCGGTGTCGAAACTCCGCCCCAGGGCTCGTGTAGATGACATCGAGGTCGCCACCGTTCACGAAGACTGGCAGGAGACTCGACGATTCGAGCCTTCGCCCGCACCATGCAGTTCCTCAGCTGCCCACTCGTGCCCGCAGCAAGCGTGATGCCACCGCCGGAGTTTTGAGAGACCTGGACGCTGTCGGCGAAGAGGGATGCGTTGGCTTCGACGGAGACGCCGACGTCGTCGGTGTTGGCGGTGAGCTGAAGTCGGTGAAGGAAGACGGTGGTGTCGGCGCCGATGAGCGTGAGCGTGGGGTTGCCTGCGAGCCCGGCGAGAGTCTGGGTGCTGGTGTTTGTGGAGACGAAAGCGATGACCTTACCGCCGTCGACGGTCGCGTTATGGGAAACGCCAGCACTACCCGTCACGACGATGATGTGCTCTGCTCCGTCGTCGACGCCATTGATGGCGGCTTGCAGCGCGCCCGAGGAACTAAGGCTCAACGGGTGTAACATTCGCGGGGTCGAAGCAAGCGCCGGTGACGAAGTTACACGCAGGCGAGTCGATGTCTTGGCACTGCTCGTGAAACTCGCAGGGGACGCACGTACTGGCCTCGACGTCGCACAGCGGTGTCACGCCACCGCAGGCGTCGGTGTTTTCAGCGGAGCACTGAACGCAGACGTCCTCGATGCACAGCGGTGCGGTCTCATCAAGCTGCGCGCAAGCGGCATCGGGCTCGGAGGCGGCGGAGCAGGTGACGCAGACCTCGTCGACGCAGAACGCAAGCGCGGGGTCGCTGCAGTCGTCCGGACCCTGGCAACCCGTGGGGCCCGTGGTGGTCGTGGTCTCGGAGGTCGGCTCGGTTGTCTCGGTGTCCGGGCTGGTCTCGGTTTCCGTTGTGGGTCCGCTCGTCGACGAGCTGCTCTCGGCCAGCGTCGGGTCGGTCGGGTCAATGCAGTTCGCTTCGTCGGTGCCGCATCGGTGACGACACTCCGGCGCCGGAATACGGCTACGCACCCGTTGTCCGCGAGAGCATCGAGATCGTTTGGAACCTCGTGCAAGGTCGTTGTCAGCGACGCAGTACGGCTTGCTTGCTCCAGGTTGCGGCAAAGATGCGTCGCCGTCGTTGTTGGCGCAGTCGTTCGGATCGGTTTCAGGGGCCGAAACAGGCACGAATGGGAGGAGGCGAGACGGTGAGGCTGAGAGTCGCTTCATGGAACTAGAACCTTTCTGCGAGCGAGAGACCCGTGCTTTCGGGAGATACGCTGGAGCAAGCTGCGCCGTCTTCTTGGACGCTTTCCTTGTGCGGGCAGATGCAGCGAGGAAGGCGACTCCCTGCGGCCAGGGCGACAGCTCCACCGCCGACCAGAGCTCCGACAGTACGACACGGGAAGCGGCGCTAATCGTCGACGGTCATGCCGTCTCCGGTTCCGAGGTGGTCTCGTTCTGTCAGGGTGCAAGAACGGCACCCGGACGCCTGCGCGACGCCGACGCGCAACGACGCCGATCCCAACCTCCGGTCCAGAGTGCAGGCCCGCGTCTCGAGGTGGCAGGGTTCGGAGCCGGAGGTGTTGCTCGACGGGAGGCGGGGTATCGGAGCTGGCGACGTTTCTGCGCGGGAGGGCGCTCGAGCAACGCGATGACGGCGGGGACCTCTCCTTCAAATGCTCGAGCAGGTCGTGCTGCTTCGCCTTGAAAGACGAGAGAATGCTCTTGCGACCTGACCGTCAGGCGTCGTCACCTCGAAGGTGACGCCGTAGCGATATTCGCCGAAGTCATCCCAGCGAAAGAGCACCCGGACGTGCGCTGCGTCTTCGGTTTCCGCGTCTGGGAGGCCGATCTTCGAGGAACTGCGAGGGGAGATCTCGTTCGAAAAGTTGTTGCTGATTTTTCACATCTTCAGGGGAAGATCGTTATGCTGAAGTCCCGTAGTGTCGATTGTGACGTGAGCAGGATAGTGACTCTGCTCGGAAGGTTCGAAGACTGAACTCCCCGCTGTGCGCAAGGAAGCGGAGTAGTGTCCGACGAGTGTGGTGGCAAGAATCGTGTGCAGGAGAAGGTTCATTCAGGCGTCTCCGTCGGAGTCGTAGCGGAACAGATGGTGATCCAGCGCCGAATTGCGGGATGTTTACTCTCGCTGGCGAGCTCCGACAAGCCTGCATCGTTCCCGGTTTCGTGAAGGGCTCTCACGCGAAGGATTTCCCAGTTCAGACTGCGAATCCCAACACTTCGAGTGTGTGGTGTGCTTCTTCAGTTGGCGCCAGTTGTCCCACTGCAAAGCATGCTCGGCGGCTGCACGCACTGCGTCGCAGTCGATTGTGGGCTGAGCATTCGGGCTGGATCGGCTCGGGCTCCGGTTCGGGTGGCTCCGGCTCCGGCTCCGGCTCCGGCTCCGGCTCTACCTCCGGCTCCGGCTCTACTCCGGCCTACCTCCGGCTCCGGCTCGGCTACGGCTCCGGCTCTGGCACAACCACCGAAGGCGCGTGCACCAGCGTTCGTACAGGCGAGGGCACTTCGAGCTCGCTCGCCAGCAGCGTATGAGGCTGGCTGCGCACAACCCAGGCGGTGACGACCGCCAGCAGAGCCGCCACAGCAACGCCGACGAAAAGCCGCGGCGCCAGCCAACTCGCGGGCGCGGCGTGGCCTCAACTTCTGCTTCTGCTTCTGCTTCTACAGACACCTCTTGAGAGACCTGGGGCGGCCACCTCGGGCGCGGACACCTCGGGCGCGGGCACCTCGGCGCTCGGCCACCCCAGCTGCCTCGACACCGCGACCCACACGCCACCCACACGCACAGCTCGAACCCGCGCAAGAAACACGCCCGCGTCCGCAATCCTCTGCTTCGGGTCGCTCGCCAGGGCGTCCATGACCAGCGCAGCCAGCCCCCCGGAGATCTCGCACCGGGTCGAAATCTCCGGAACTCTGCTCCCCGGGCTCGCCTTTTGAATCGCCGCGTCGGCCGGCTCGAGTTCCGCGTACGGGGCCTTGCCCGTGAGCACCTCATACAGCGACACGCCCAAGGCGTAGATATCGCTGCCCGGCGAGGCGGCGTATCCAAGCACCTGCTCGGGGGCCATGTAGTGCTTCGTGCCCGGGAGCTCCCCGGCTTGGGTCAACCGGGACTGCGGCGGCAGCTCCCGCAGGTCCTTTTGCGCGATCGCATAGCCAAAGTCGAACAGCCGCGCCCGCTCGCCCTCGCCGGTTTTCTCCACGATGACGTTGCTCGGCTTCACGTCGCGGTGCAGCACGCCGGCGGCATGCATGTGCGCCAGACCCCGCGCGATGTCTTCAAACAGATCGAGCGCGCGTTGCTCATCCAAGGGCGCGAAGATGATGAGGCTGCCCAGCGTGGGTCCCTTGCCGCGCTCACACAGCAGGTATGGGCGGCCATCTTCATCGATGGTGCCGGTCTCGAAGGGCTGGATGAGGTTGGGGTGGGCCGCGATGCTGCGGTTGATCTCGATCTCGTTGCGAAAGCGCTGAAGCTCTCGGGGGTCGTCGGCGCGGGTGCTGTGCAAGATCTTCAGCGCGACCGTGCAGGCCCGCGTCGTGTCGTTGGCGCGGTACACCGTCGCCACGCCGCCCCTGCCAAGCTGGGCCTCGATCTCGAAGCGTCCAGCGCACACGGATTCCCCGGGCTGCAGATCGTCGGGGTTCTGCGGCTTCTTGGGCAGGTTTTCCAGCGCCGCTATTTTTGACCGGGACATTTCGTGGAGGTCCGAGGTTTCTGGGCGTCGAAGAATGCCACGTGTCGGCAACCGTTCTGGAGCTTCCAGCTTTGGCGCCCCCACGTGCCGTCGGGCTGCTGCCACTGGAGCGCTTGTTTGCCCGCCGCAACTGTAATCGTTGTTTCGTTTTTGGACTTGTCGAGGCTGATCGTGCGTCCGCCCAGCCTGGCTTTCGCAGAATCCGCGAAGCCCAGGCGCAGCGTGACCTCGACCTGCGGGGCCTTGGGCTTGCTCACGCGCTTGGTCGTAGACGGCTCCGGCACTGGCTCCGGCTCCGGCTCTGGCTCGGCTCCGGCTCCGGCACTGGCTCCGGCTCCGGCTCCGGCTCCGGCTCCGGCTCCGGCTCCGACTCTGGCACCGGCTCCGGCTCTGGCTCCGGCGGAATCACAAGCGGCTTGAGGGGCTCGGCTGCGGCCACCACCGGCGGTTTCTCAGGGGCTGCCGCGGCCTCGGCCGCAGGGGCCTTCCCCTCCTCCTGCAACCCGCGAACTTGCGTAGCGTTGTTGCTGATCGCGTAGCCGAGCGCCAAGGCAGCTGCGATAGCCGTGCCGACTCCGAGGCCAGCAAGAAGAATCTTGAGGTTTCCCCGATCGGGGCGTGGAGGCGAAAAGGTGGGCGCGACCAGCTGTGGCTGAGACTCGGGCGGGGTCTGCGGCGGAGGCGGCGTGGAGGCGGGCTCCTCGTCGAGCGCGGCGAGTCGCGCGGAGCTGCGGCGGCGTTTGTGGGACGGAGCCGAAGGTGCGTCTTCGTCTCGGAAGGACGTCGGGTTGAAGCCCTCGCCAAAGTCGAGCGTCGCTTCGACCGGGCCTCCTGAAGCAGGGGGCCCGTCCAAGGCCGCGGGAGCGAGCACCTCGGCGGTCGAGAGATCCGCGTTTTTTGGACGCGGCACCGAGTCGGGGCGCTGCTGGGTTCGCGCGAACTCCTTGCTCGCAAGCAGCGCCTTCGGCACCTCGAGCTCGACCCGGGTGTGCCCCGAACGGGTCGAGGCCGAACCGAACACTTCACGAACGAGGTTTGCCAAGGTGCTGCGCCCGCTGGGGTAGCGCTCCAGCACCGCCAGGGCGTCGCCGAGCCCCATGCGCTTGTCTTGCTCGGGGTGCAGCAGCCCCTCAAGGACCCCGCGGATATCGCTGGGCAGTGGACGCTGCATGGGGCTGATGTGCCCCTGCACGGCGGCCCGCAGCATGTCGTCGTTCGCGATGTCGTGCCGGAATCGCTTGCCTGCGAGCAGCGCCCAAAGAATCGTGCCGAGCCCGAAGCAGTCCGAGGCCTGGGTTGCTTTGCCCACCGCGTGCTCGGGGGCCATATAGGCGGCCGTGCCCTTGAGCATGTTTGCGCTGCTCTCGATCGAGAGCGCAGATGCAACGCCGAAGTCCGTGAGCAGGACCGCGCCCGCTCCGGAGACCAGAACGTTCTTGGCCGCGACGTCGCGGTGGATGATGCGCTCGGAGACATTCCCGATCTTGAACGTGTGGGCGTACTGCAGGCCGTACGCGACCTGTTGGGTAACATAGGCGGCCAGCTCGACCGAGAACTCGATCTCCTTGCTCGTCGCCGCGGTGAGGAGCGAGGACAGGTTTCCGCCCGCCACAAACTCCATCGCGATGTAAGGCAGGCCCTCATCCACACCCCAGTCGATCGCCTTGACCACGTTGGGGTGGGTCATCTTGCTGGCGACCCCAATCTCGTCGAAGAACAGCTTGCGGCGGCGTGCGTCGACAAGGAACTCGGCCTTGGGTGTCTTGACGACCACCACCTGCTGGTTTCCGTCATCGCCGTGGATGTTGGTGCGCTTGGCGAAGGAAACCCGCGCCATGCCACCTTCTCCGAGTTCATGCAGGATGGTCCACGGACCAACCTTGACCGGGTCTTCGATTTCCTTCGTCGACATGAAGCTTCGCGTCCTGTGCGAGCCGGGGTTCTCCCCAGGGTACGTCGAGGCCCTCCGATTCGCACCTCTCGCGTTTGCAGGTACAGCAAGTCGCACTCCAGCAGCCTTGGAACGTGATTCCGAGCAGGTACGCAACGTCGCCGCGGGCGCTGAAGACGCGTACCGGAACGGCGGTTCCGCGTTCGTGTCATCGTGGTGCTCGTGGCCGTGCTCTCGGAGTTCTCCTCGACGCTTCTGGTACCCCGCGCGCACGAGGAGATGCGGGCGCAGTCGGTAGGGGTCTCGCTCGAGGTTCTCTCTGGCGAAGACCAGGGGAAGCTCTTTCGGTTCGCGGTCGAGGGCGAGTCGGGGCGGGTGGATTGTCTGGTTGCGGGCCGAAGTGACTGCGACATCGTGTTGCTCGACCCATCGATCAGCACCCGGCACTTCGAGCTGGCCTTTGAGGGGCACGGCGTTCGGCTCCGCGACCTTCGCAGCCGCAACGGGCTATGGATCGGCCGGGCGCGTATCGACGAAGCTTGGCTGGCGCCTGGATGCGAATTCTTCGCGGGCCAGTGCCGCATTCGGGTTGCGGCGATCGACATGCAGCAGATGCCGGTCTCCACCCAGACAACGCTGGGGACCATGGCGGGCGCAAGCGAGGCTTCGCGAGCGTTGTTTTCGATCCTGGAACGCGTCGCGCCCACGCCCATGACGGTGCTGGTGATGGGGGAGAGCGGCGTGGGCAAAGGCGAAGTCGCCCGCACGATTCACGACGTATCGGGGCGCAAGGGCCCGATTCAGCTGCTCGACTGCAGTACGCTGCCTCGCGAACTCTCCGCTGCGCTAGTGCTCGGCCACGCCAAGGGTGCTTTCACAGGTGCTGCGTCCGACAGGCCTGGGCCGTTCGAGCTCGCCAACGGTGGCACTTTGTTTCTCGATGAGGTGGGGGAGCTACCGCTGGACGTGCAGCAGAACCTGCTCACCGTCGTCGACAGGCGAGAAGTGCAGAGGGTTGGCGAGAGCCGGGTTCGAAAGGTGGACGTCCGGCTCGTTGCGGCAACCAACCGGGACCTGGCGGCGGAGGTTGCTGCGGGGCGGTTCCGGCAGGATCTTTACTTCCGACTGCGGCAGTTCGTGGTGACTGTTCCTCCGTTGCGCGACCGGCCCGAAGACATCGAGCATCTCTGTGATCTTTTCTTAGCGGAGTTTTCCAAGGATGCGGGACGAACGCTCTCGCTGAGTCGTGAGGCTCGCCGGGAGCTGCGACGGCCGCGGTGGGACGGCAACGTTCGGCAGCTCCGCGACGTGATGCGACGCGCCGCCTATTTGTCTGCCGGGGTTGTTGTAGGGGTGAGCGACCTGAATCTGTTCGACGACGAGGTCTGGGTTGATGTCGAGCATGGGGCTGCCGACGAGGATGCGGAGCTCTTCGTTGCCGGAGGGCTCAAAGCGGCCACGGAGGCTTTTCAGCGGCGTTACTGCGAGCGCTTGCTGGCGTCCGCGGATGGGAATGTCGCCAAGGCGGCGACCTTGGCGAAGTACACGCCGCGGGGGTTCTCGATCTTGCTCGAGCGCCTTGGCCTGGAAGCGTCGAAAGCACGTTCGTGAAAAGCGAACCCGCGTTCGCATGTTCCAAGGCGAGCGCGCTGTAAGCCGTTGAAAACACGTCCGGGGAAAGGGCGGCTCACTGGCTGCAGTCACAGGGCTTCATGTTGCGGAGCCAGGTCGCTGTGCGGAGCGTTGTTCCCAAGTTCATGCGTGAACGGAATGCTGACCGGCTCTTGGGCCCACGTGGCGACTCGTTCTGTGCCTTGCCTTCAACTCCGGCGATCGACCCGCGGATAGCCTGCGGAGTCTCCCTGCTCGAGCTGGCCCGCATGGCCCAGGAGGTGGCTTCGTGAAACGCCAGAGGATGTGGATGGAGGTCGGCGTTTGGCCTCCGCCGGCTCGCGCCCAAAAGTGTCCGCAAAGCAGGACACTGGTCCCGCACCGACGGTGGATCGCCGCAGGCGTGCTGGCAGCCGCGATGCTCGGCGTCGTGATGGGGAGCATCGCAACGCTGATGCTCGTCGGCCAACTCGGTAGGGTGTGCGCATGAGTCTTGAGCCAGTGAGCGTGGCGGTGGCGCTGCGAACGACAGACGGGGATGAGCTGGAGCTACGAACCCGGCGCTTCGAGCTGATCGAACGCATCGACCACCCGTACGAGGCGACCGTCGAGTTGGTCAGCGACAACCTCGACCTCGACGTGCGGTCGCTGCTCGGCGCACGGGCACGGCTCGAACTCGATCGGCCTGGCGTGACCGCGCGGGCCCTGAGCGGCGTGGTGACGCACTCGGAGTACGTCACCACGCGCAACAAGCAGCTCATGGTGAGGCTGGTTGTCGAGCCGTCGCTGGCGCTGCTGCGGTACTCGGTGCGACGCCGCATCTTCGCTGACCTGACGTTGCCTGAGGTGCTCGAAGCGGTGGCCGGCCCAGTTTTCGAGACGCACGGCGGAGCATGGGATGCCTCGAAGCTCTCCGCCCCGCTCGGGCCACGGGACTACCGCGTGCAGTGGGGCGAGAGCGACCTGGGCTTCGTGTTGCGGCTGCTGTCCGAGTCGGGGTTGTGTTTGCTGCACGGTCAGCAAGAAGACGAACCGCTGTACGTGCTCAGCGACATCAACGCTGCGCTGCCAGGCGTCGGGGCGGACCCCGTGCAGCGGGGGAGCTCCGAGCCGCCGATCTTCCCGTTCGAGCCGGACGCCGAAGAGCAAGCCAACGAGCCTAGCGTGCAATACCTCGGGCGCCGAGATGGCGTTCATGCGCAGGGCGTGAGGGTCGCCGCCCGAGACTGGAAGACTCCCGGAGCGACCCGCTACGAGACCCGCATCAAACTCGGCGAGCACCGTGGCCGAGCCGGGCACGTGTGGAGTTACCACCCCGGCCGCCTGGATGAGGGTAAGGGCAGCGAAGGCCCCCACGACAACGAGACCGATGCGTGGGCGACACGGTTCCTCGAGGAGCAGCGCGCCAGCGGCATCGAAGTCACGGGCGCCAGCAACATTGCTGACCTGCTCGCAGGCTCGAGCTTCGAGCTGCAGGGGCATCCCCACGTCGACCTCGACCAGCGCTACGCGGTTGTGAGCGTTGTGCACCAAGCCGACTTCCCCGAGGTTGACCTCGGCGCCCATGGGCAAGGCCAGGTGCATGCGCCAACGTACACGAACCGCTTCGTCGCGGCCCCATTGGATGCCGGCCCCGTTCGGCCTCCGCTGCTTTCAAAGCCTCGTGCGACCGGTATCGAGTCGGCGACCGTCGTCGGTCCCGAGGGCGAGGAGGTGCACACCGATGCGCTCGGACGCGTGCAGGTTCGCTTTCACTGGGACGATGCACCGAGCCAAATGTGTTGGCTGCGGGTGATGTCTCCGTGGGCAGGCCCCGGCTACGGCGCGAGCTTCATTCCTCGCGTGGGGATGGAGGTCGTCGTGGGCTTCCTCGGTGGCGACCCCGACCGGCCCGTGGTGACCGGGTGTCTGTACACGGGAACGAACATGCCGCCGGGGGCTTTGCCTGAGAGCAAGACCTGCACCACGCTGCGAACACAGAGCAGCCCCGGCGGCGGGGGGTTCAACGAGCTGCGCTTCGAGGACGCTGCGGGGCGTGAGGAGGTGTTTCTACACGCACAGCGAAACGAACGAACGGTGGTGAAGGCGGCCCAGTCCACACAGATCGGCTCCACGCGCTCGCTGTCGGTGGGCAAGGACTCGACGCGGACCATCGGTGGGAGCGAGACGGTCCAGGTGGGAACACCGAACGCCGAGGAAAAGGGCGAGCTGCAGGTGTTCGTGACCGGCGGAGAGCTGCGCACGATTGGGGATGTTCACGCGCTGGAGACCACATCGGCTTTCTGGACCGCTGACGAGGCGATCGTTGCCAACGCACAGAAGCGGGTCTGTTGGTCGTGTACGTCTGGCCCCCAGGCCTTGGACCGTGCGCCCTCGGGAGGCTCCGTGCTCACGATGACTCCCAAGGCCATCACAATCGAGGCGCTGGACACCATCAAGCTGCGCGTTGGACCGGCGGAGCTGGAGTTGACCCCGCGTGGGGTGTTTATCAGCGGCCCGGTCTTCACGGCCACGCCCACCGAGCACGCGGAGGTGAGTGCACCCGGAGGGAGCCTGACCCTCCGCGAAGAGGACGCAGTGCTGAAAGGCGGGATGAACCAGGAGTCTTCGGTGCTGCTCTGTGCGGAGCGACTCCATTGCAACGCTAAGGGGGAACTTCGCAACGAGGGGAAGAGGGTGACGGTGCACGGGATGGACAAGGCGCGGTTCGTGTCGAAAGTGACCGAAGTGGAAGGGACCGCGCAGGTTTCGGTGACCAGTGACGGCGAGGTCTCGGTGATCGGCGAAGGCGAGACCGTCATCCGCGGGGCGAAGGTGAGGATCAACTGATGCCCCGCGATCGAGACCCCCGCAAAGAGAAGCCTGAGTTCTCCGACGACTTCATCTTCAGTCGCTTGATCGGGCCCAAGTGGCACGGATACAAGTCGGAGGGGACACGCGCCGGTGACCAGAACAACGCTCCAAGCAACGGGAATGTGGTGGAGTCCGGTCTCTCGCTCGGGCGATTCGAGGGGCACCACGGTTCCACTCAAGAAGGCAAAGACGATGGGGCTTGGGCCGCCTACTTCAAGACCGCGGGAAAGCTAGATCTGTTGAAGTTCGAGGGCGACCCCGACAAAGGAACCGTGGACGCATATCTCATCGACGGCGAACTGGATGTTTCGGGCATCTACTCGAAGGCCGACGTGCTCGAGGGCTACGGCCTGAAGACCCCCCAGGGCTTGCAGGAAGACGTCACGTTCGTGACCGCGGAGGCTTACGCGGCGCGTGAAGGCGATCCTACGCTGCACGGGGACTCTCTTCCCGAAGGCCTGTGGGGGAGCCACAACGTGATGATCGGCGGCAAAGCTGCCTGGCGCATGCTGGCCGACCTCCACATCTGCTCGATGCACACCGCGGGTGTGCCCCACACGGGCGGCATCGTGGCGACGGTGTCCGATTCGTCAGTGTTGATCAACGGATTGCCAGCGGTGCGGGTGGGTGACGTCATTGTCGAAAGCGGCCCGCCCAACACCGTGATCAAAGGCGAGCCGACGGTGACCCTCGGAAAGCCTGGGCCGGCAGTGGTGTCAGTCGCGTCTGTAGAGACTCCCGACCCTACGGGGCTGGCGAAGTATCTTGACGCCGATGTGGCCGTGATGCTCGGTCGAACGAAGCTGCATGCTCGAGTCGGAGGGGGCCGGAAGGAAGACGGCAGCTTCGTGGCTGGGGCTCAGGCCGGTGGCAAGGTGTCGGTGGTCGAGAGCGAAGCGACTGGGTTTTTGAAGATCCCCCTTGGGGACGACTGGGCGATCACGCTCGGCGTCACCGGAGAAGGTTCCTTGCTCACCGCGGGGGCGTCAGCCGGCGGGGGCGTGTCGTGGGGAGAGAAGGGGGCCGACGGGAAGCGGCGTTGGGGCATCGACGAATGGGGGGCGAGCGTAGGTGCGGTCCTGTTCGGTGGAGGGGCAAAGATCTCGATCGGAGTGCAGGAAACCTCATGAGTGTTCGCGATTGCATGGCCGACGCAGCCGCGACCCATGACGCGGTGCGGATCGTGCCCAGCCGAGACCCCATGGGGGCCTACCGCATGTTGGTGCCTCGGTCGTGGGGAGCCGCAAGCCGTTTGGGCATGGTGGAGCTTGAGCGCGGGCGTCCCGAGCCTATTGGGTTCTTCGTGGAGTCCGATCGTGACGGTGCCGCCGCAATCGCGGTGACCCAAGCTCGGCTCCCGGTACAGCTGCGGCTCGAAGATTACGTTTGCGGCCAGTGTGCCCACGAGGGGTGGGCCGTGCAGTCGGCCCGATGGCTCGAGCTCGGCGACGACGTTCGCCTGACGGTGCTGGCGAGGAAGAAAGGGGCCGTGCGCCGGGTCGTCGCGTTCGTCGACCATGCTCGCGTATTCCAGCATTCCGCGACCTCCTCTGCGACCGACTGGGTACGCCTGGATCACGCCCTGTGGTGCAGCGCCGTGAGCTTCGAGCTGTTGCTTCCCACGGGTAGACGGCTATTCGAGGCCGCCCGAGAACACCCGATGTTAGAGGGGGCCGTTTCGCTACCCCGAACCTGGACATGTGATGTCCGGTTGGAATCGCCGGATGTCGTCGCGCTGGACGCCAACCTCGACGTCGATGGCTGGAGGGGGTTCGTGCGAGTGGAGGCGCGACGGGAAGACGTACCGCTGTCTGAGGATGAGCTTCTCCGATTCGCTGACGGAGAGATCGCGGACGCCGGCATCGTGCCTGCGCTGCGCAAACCCCCGGTGCAATGGCGGCCTGATGTTGAGGTGCAGGGAGTCTTCTCGTCCTCGGTCAACCTCTTTGGTCAGCTCGGGGAGGGTTGGTACGGCTTTGCCTACGCCGATGGGATCCAGTGGTCCGTCATCGGCATCTCGCGGTCCATCGAGACCGATCGCCAAGGCTGCATGCGGATGCGTGGCGCCTTTGAACTCGCTTTGATGTCGCTTTAGGAAAAACGAACGAGAGGGTCCGAGACCTCAAGTTCAAGCCGGTGGGGCAACCCGCCAGCCCCACGCGCAGCGCCGTGCTGCGACGTGAACGGGAGACGTGTGCCCAAGTCATGAAGACAGAACAACCAGATCGTTTGGAACGCTACGCTCGGTGCCTTTGGAAACGGTGGCTTCGCGCCGCTCGCTACGCCCAGCAGACGAGCGTCGTCGATGCGCTGTTGCGCTACCGGTTCAAGGACCACCAAGAGGTCCGTAAGGCGGTGCGCGACGTGGTCGCCGGCCCCGAAGGGCTGGTTTACATGCTGCACCGGGCACGGAGGGCGGCGCGGCATCGCCTCAAAAACGAGGTTGAGGACCGCGCGATTCGCATCGCGTTCTCGATGCCCACAGGGACACGGGATTCGATCGCGCAGGCCGTTCGGCGAGCGGGGTACGCCGTCAGCCCCTCGACGATCCGGCGGGTGCTGGTGCGGCGAGGCTTGTGGGGAAAGGAGCGTGCTGACCGTGCCGGATGAACCGATAAATGAGTGGTCCGACCTTGAAGACGCAGTGGCGCGTCAAGATTGGGGGGCAGCGTCGAGGTTTGCCGAGGAGTTCGACGCGCAGTGGCGGGAAGTTCGAGGCTTCGCAGAGGTCTTTGCGGGCCCGGGGGCCGATGGGTGGTCGCGTGTGATCGACGATGCGCTCGAAGCCTTGCTTGCCGCTCTTTCGATACGTCCGATACCGCGGGCGGCTGTTGGTGCGGCGATGCAGCGGATGCGTGAGACTCTTGGCGAGTACGGTGCGAAGTCGTGAGCTTGACACCCGAACTCGAGGAATACGACGCCGCGAAGCGAAGTCGAGGAGTTGCCGATGGTCGCTGAGAAAAAAGTAGGAGGTCCCACGGGTCTTGAGCAAGCGTCCCGCTCCGCATCTCATTGGATGTGGATCTCGGCCGCGCTCGACGTACTCCCTGTTGTTGCTGCGCTGGCTGGAGCGTTGTTCTTGATGCGTGAAGGCGCGCCCGCAGATTTCTTCGTGCAGCTCGTCCTCGTCGGAGGTGTTGTCATCGCCCTTTTGGTTGTTGCGGCTCTCTGGAAGGTTCGCGCCGGATACAGAATCCGCAAAGGGGCCGAACAGCAAGACGGCGAAGTCTTCGCCAGCGCGTTCGTTCCTCTTCGGCGAGTCCTCATCCTGGTGTTCATCGCGTTCACGATTTCGACGCTGGCTGTGATTCTGGAGGGGTGCTGAAGATGCAGATTGAAGCACGCGGGCGAAAGCAAATCCGATCGGCAGCACACTGGAGCGAGTCGACATCGTCCGAAGTTGCAGGCAAGCCAATTTTGCACGGTTCGACTTCGAGGCGACCTACCAGCGCAAGGGCTCCAAGGAGAGGGTGACGGCGGTTTTCGTGCGGAGCCGCGGTGGCAAGTGGGCTCTTTTGGGGCTTGAGGAGGCTCCCTCTGGGACCGGACCTTTTGGCTGCGACAAACCTCCCTATCACGACGCAAAGGACGCAAGGTTGGCGCTCAAGCCACTGGCGGTCGACTGGGTCGTGGAAGACGGGGTGCACCAGCTCGACCTGTCGCCGCTGGGGTTGCACAGTTGTGCCATCGACACGATCGAGCTCCATCTCGGAGAGGGACGAACTTCTCAGAGCGTCGACTTGGGGTGCTGGATCGAGGACGGGTTCTCGTTCGACAAGGAGGACTCGATGGTCGCCCTGTCCTCGCCTGTGCCGAACAGAGCCTCTCTTCGGGTCGTCTTCACGGATGGCTCCGCACTCTCGTGGTCACTTCTCAACCCCGACGCGAGTGACGATGAGTCGTCGGAGAACGAAAGTCTCGTTCAGGAGGCTGATCCCGAGCCCGAGCCCGCTCTCAAGGTGCCCGCGCCCGCGGTGTCATGGGCTCAGGCTGTTCAGGCGATACAGCCGTGCTGGGAGCTGGGTGCGGGGGAGGTGTATGCCCGGGTGTATGGGCCCGCGGACGAGGGGCTAGAAGCCGCGACTAGGGCGCTGGCCGTGGCCGACTGCAAGGTGGGACGCGACCGAGTCGGCAGCTTTCTCGCCGGGCATTCCAAGCTCCTTGCGGAGATCGATACGAAGATCCAGACCTACGAGAACGCGGTCGAGCTTCATCGAGCCTACGCCGCGCTCGAGTTCCCGCGCGCCGAAGATCGAGAAGCGTTCAAAGCCTCTGTTGAGGCGTTGCAAAAGGAATTTCCCTCGCTTGTAGACCAGCGAGAATCGACGAAGGAGGCGCTGGGCGAAGTCCTCGGCGAGGCTCGTTTCTCAGAATGTCGAGGCCCGGTGGAACAACTGATGAAAGAGACCGGTGGGATTGAGAGGGCGTTCTCCGCGGGGTTACCCGTCAAGAACTTGAAGGCAAGGGAGGATGCGCGGGCTGAGATGGTCCAGGCCCATGCTGATCTTCGCGACCACTGTTCGGTGGATGCCGAGGGGATGGTCCGTGCCGCAGCGGCCCTGGTGGATGATGCCGGGCTCGTCCTCGATCACCATGACCAGCTGAGGCCGGTTGGGAACGGGAATTGGAGAGCCCCTACGGCTCGAATCTCGGACGCAGAGACACGGCTGCAAGGGACAACCTTGGATGTTTTCAGAGAGGTCGCGCTGTTCGTGGCGTCGCAGGCTCCCGCCGCACCCGAACTCAAGGAGCACGACGGACATGATGCGACGAAACGAAGTCGATGAGGATGGACATGGTGAAAAGCGAACGTGAAGCAAGCGCGCCGAGCCACGATGCGGCGAGTGCACCGTGGTTCTGGATGGTCTTCTTTCTCCTCTCCTTTGTGCCCGGGTGTCGATGTACGAGCACCAAGGTGACCTACGGCGACGAGGTTGATTCGGCCACCGAAGACAAACTGTCGGCACTGCTTGAGGATGGGGTTCGCCGCTGTGCTCGCGACGGAGAATCCGACAGCTGCGTGTCCATCGATAACTTCTTTGACGAGCACGACAAGGTGAAGGGCTTTCGTCGCACGCTGGGACGGGGCTCCTGCCGTGTCAGAGACCAGGTTCAGATGATCGAGATCACCGTTTTTGCTGGGCCCACCTTCTCGGTGGCCGTCGGCACCTTCTCTCGAGATTGGACGGGAGCCTGGGAGCTCGATCGGGTCGAGCTCCCAGGCCTCTTCCCCAAGAAGCTTCGCATCTGCGAGCCGTTCGGGGAGGACGCTCGCCACGACGACGTTACGGTGCTCTTTGGCGAAGACGACGAGGAAGAGGAGCTGGGGGAGTGAAGGGGCGCTTGTTCTCGGCCACCGGTGGTGGTGCTCACCATACCTGCGGCGCTCGGTCCTCCGCTGAACGCGGAGGAGGGGTGGCCGACGCAGAAAGGGGTTGTCCACTCGAAACGGGATCCGCCTCGGAGCTAGCCTCCTTGACTGCGAGGTGTAGCCGCCGCATCGTTTTTTCGATGTATGCGCGACTCCTCCTGTTCTCGGCGAGTGTCGTCGCGGGCTGTGGCCCTTCGGTCTCCGCCCCTGGGGAAGACGATTCAGGCGAGGACCCCATCACGGGATTCGCCCGGAGCGTTTGTGGAACCGCTGTCCGTTGCGGCTGCGTCGAAGGTGCGGAGGAGCAGTCCTGCGTCAATGGTTACGTGGAGGTCCTCGAGGATTCTTTCTCGCTGGTCGATTCGTTCGACGGCGGATGTGTCTCAAGTGCGGCCTCGGACTGGGGCGAGCTGGCGTGCGGTGTCGAGGTCGAGGTCGAGGGCTTCTGCGAGGGGGCTGCGCCGCTTCGAGTCGGGGACGCATGCCTGAGGGAATCTTTCCGCGACGCGTTGCTGGTGGGGCCGCGGTGCGAGGACGAGTCGTTCTGCGACGGTTCGGTCTGCCGCGAGCGGGAGGAGCGTCCCGCGGGCTCGGACTGCGGCTTCGATGCGCAGTGCGAGGGGGTCTCTTGGTGCGTGATGGGGTCCTGCTCGGCCGAACGGGTTCCGTTTGGAGGGGCGTGCGAAGACTCTAAGGACTGCGAGAGCGTTTCGGACTTTTGCCAAAACGGGGTCTGTAGCACGAGGCTTCCCCAAGGATCCGCATGCCTCGAGGTCCCGGATTGCGCGATGCCCAATACTTGCCGGCGCGGAACGTGCCAGCTCCCGGACCGTACGCCGTGCGGCTCGGTTGACTTTCAGTGAGCAGGAGCGAGAAGCACCATGAGAACGAAAATCGCACTTTCAGCCATCTTTCTCCCGGGCCTTCTGCTCGTCGGATGCCCGGACGAAGGCGACCGGTTCAACCCGGTTGTTCTCGGCAGCCCTTGCTATGCCGATGGCTGCGACTACATCACGAACGCAAGCTGCAACTACAACAGCCCGTGCATCTCGCCCGTGAACAAGCCGGGGTTCAGCACTTGCGAGACCTGTGCCCCGCTCCCGGTTTGCGACTCTGGGGAGGAGTTCTACGTCTGCCACATGGAGATCCAGAACCAGCAGGGGCAACCGATCGGCAGCTGGGGAGGGCTCATCTGCGACGAGGCGAACTTGCATCCGTCTCAGATCGGAATCGACAAGCACGCGGAGTGCCAAGACATCTGCGACAGCGTGGTCTCGGGAGGCTCGTGCCAGTGGCCGTTCGAGTTCCTCGGAGACTCGCTGCAGTACCGGGTGTTTGAGTACGGCCCGCACTGCGACTCCTCGATCTCGGGCCAAAATCCGCCCTTCATGGGCGGGTCCGGAAGTGACGGGTCCGGCGAGGGAGGGAACATGTGCATCGGAGACTCGGGAACCGACGGGTACGATGAGGACGCGCCCGCGAGCCTGTGCCCGAGCTGGTATCAGCCTGGGCACTTCGTCGCGCGGACGGACCGTAGACGGACCTCGTCAGGTCTTCCTGAGTCCGACGTCGTCGTTGACCGGGGGTTCGCGGCGCTGGTTGAGTCTGAGCACATCGCGGTGACTGCCTGCGACTCGGGGGTCTACAAAGCCGGCGCTGGTGGGGCCTACGTGTTCAGCGGGATTCAGCGGGGCGACCTGTTTAGCGAACTTGGATTCGAAAATGGCGACGCCGACCTGAAGGTTCGAAAGCTGCATCCGCTGACGGGAGCACCTCTCTCCTCGTTCTTCTCCTTAGACGGGCCCGGAGCGTTCCCGGCAGCGTACTTAGCCCTGAGAGGGGCGGAGCGGTTCGAGTTGACGGCGGTGAGGTCGTCGGCAGGTGGACGGTTTACAGCCTCGGTCAGCCTGGTCGACTGCGATGGGGTATGCAGTCCGCCGTAGCCCACGAGTGGCTTCGACCCCCTCTTGTTGCTCCGTCGTTTCACCGTTGGAAAGCGACAGGGCGAGGGTGATGGGCATCGACTCCGGTGCTACACAGGTTGACGGGAAGGATGAACGAAGTGATCGGGAAGCAAGACGTGAGGACCGTCGGAGGGGATGGGGGCCATGTTCGATCAACCTTCCGAAGTTTCCGTGCACGTCGTGTTCGAGGGCGATGTCCGAGCGGCAGGAACTACGTCGCGCCCACGCCCACGCCCACGCCCATGACGGTGCTGGTGATGGGGGAGAGCGGCGTGGGCAAAGGCGAAGTCGCCCGCACGATTCACGACGTATCGGGGCGCAAGGGCCCGATTCAGCTGCTCGACTGCAGTACGCTGCCTCGCGAACTCTCCGCTGCGCTAGTGCTCGGCCACGCCAAGGGTGCTTTCACAGGTGCTGCGTCCGACAGGCCTGGGCCGTTCGAGCTCGCCAACGGTGGTACTTTGTTTCTCGATGAGGTGGGGGAGCTACCGCTGGACGTGCAGCAAAACCTGCTCACCGTCGTCGACAGGCGAGAAGTGCAGAGGGTTGGCGAGAGCCGGGTTCGAAAGGTGGACGTCCGGCTCGTTGCGGCAACCAACCGGGACCTGGCGGCGGAGGTTGCTGCGGGGCGGTTCCGGCAGGATCTTTACTTCCGACTGCGGCAGTTCGTGGTGACTGTTCCTCCGTTGCGCGACCGGCCCGAAGACATCGAGCATCTCTGTGATCTTTTCTTGGCGGAGTTTTCCAAGGATGCGGGACGAACGCTCTCGCTGAGTCGTGAGGCTCGCCGGGAGCTGCGACGGCCGCGGTGGGACGGCAACGTTCGGCAGCTCCGCGACGTGATGCGACGCGCCGCCTATTTGTCTGCCGGGGTTGTTGTAGGGGTGAGCGACCTGAATCTGTTCGACGACGAGGTCTGGGTTGATCTCGAGCATGGGGCTGCCGACGAGGATGCCGAGCTCTTCGTTGCCGGAGGGCTCAAAGCGGCCACGGAGGCTTTTCAGCGGCGTTACTGCGAGCGCTTGCTGGCGTCCGCGGATGGGAATGTCGCCAAGGCGGCGACCTTGGCGAAATACACGCCGCGAGGGTTCTCGATCTTGCTCGAGCGCCTTGGCCTGGAAGCGTCGAAAGCGCGTTCGTGAAAAGCGAACCCGCGTTCGGACGCCGTCCGGTCGTCGGGATCCCAACGGCCGACTCGGTGTGACGGCGCACTTGGCCGCATCCACGGGCGTGTAGATATTCGGCCGGCGTCGCGTTAACGTCGCCCTGCCACGGAGGGCAGCAGGCGGCCACGTCGTCAGCCTCCCCGAACTCTCGCCTCGCGCCCGAATCGATCGTCCCTTGCTCGCGCCCGCGTTTCAGTCTGTCGCACTCGCCTCACCTGCCGGTGACCCTGTCGAAGGGCTTGTGGCGGTTGAGGACGGCGCGCAGGTGGCGGGAACGCACGAGGCCGTCATCGTTCGTGAACTCAGGCGCGCCTTCCCTGAGGTCGGCTACATCTACTTTCGCCGCTTCGAGGACGAACGCAGCTCGCAGCCCGTTGCGCTCGTCATCGACAACTCCACCGAGCATCTGCAAGCGTCCGAGCTTGCGCACCTGCATCGGCGCCTTTGGCTGCGCGGCCTGGCACCGCTGGTCTATGTCGCCTGGCCAACGCGGATCGACGTGCTTAGCCTCGCGCGCGGCCCTGACTTTTGGCACGAGGGCAAGGAGATCTACGAGCCGGCCGCGCAGATCGAAGTCGCATCGCAGGTGGCGAGCGAGCTAGACAAGCGCCGACGCTACGCCGCGGGTCGCCTGTTGGACGGGACGTTCTGGGACGATCCCGAAAACGCACAGCTCGCCCAACACGACAAGGCAGCGCACCACGCCCTGATCCAATCGATCATCGAAGCCGACGCCGAACTCGCAGGCACGCAAAAACCGGTGTTGCGGCGTCTGCTTCTGTTGACGGTGCTCATCAAGTACCTTGAGGACCGGCGGGTCTTTCCGCATGGGTGGTTCGCGAGGTTCGGCGCCGGGGCGCGGACGTTCCTCGATGTGTTGAGCGCGGGAGAGCCCAAGCGGGTTGTGCAACTTCTGGTGGCGCTCGAGAAGCGGTTCAACGGGGCTTCGGTTCGACCGTCTCCGGGGCTCGAATCTTCGCCACCAGGACTTCTTCTACGCTTCGCAGGCTGACGACGACCAGACAAGACAGCACTTGCTCAAGGAAAACCGAATCGACGTACTGCTCGACTTCACCTCGATCCGCGGACTCTACGATGGGGCGGATCCCAAGACGGTCGCCGTCCTCGGGACCCGGACGCAGCCAGGGGCGGACCACCGCATCACGCACCTGACGTTTCGCCGGACATTCACGTCCAGTGAGCGCTCGGAGCGTGCGTGCACACCGTTGAAAGCGCGTTCGGAAAAGCGAAAGCGCGTTCGCAGGTAGTTGGTCCCGCCGGGCTGTAAACCCTGGAAAACATGTCGGGAAGTAGGTGGACCGAGGGGTGCACATACGCTGGGTCATGTCGCGAAGTCAGGTCGCAGTGCGCAGTGTTCTTCCGATGTTCATGCGCCGGGGGAACCCAAGCCGGCTACTGGGCGCGGTTGACCGCTCGTTCCGACCGGTGCCTTGCACGCCGGTCATCCACCCGCCGACGCCTCGCGGAGTCTCCCTGGTCGAGTTGGCCCGCACGGCCCAGCAGGAGGTGGCTTCGTGAAGCGCCAGCGGATGTGGATGGAGGTCGGCGTCTGGCCGCCACCGGCTCGGCGCTCAGAGGTGTGCACAAAGCAGGACACTGATCCGGGGTCGACGGTGGGTCGCGGCGGGCGTGCTCGCAGCCGCGATGCTGGGCATGGCAATGGGAAGCATCGCGACACTGACGCTCGTCGGCCAATTCGGTGGGGGGTGCTCATGAGTCTCGAACCTGTAAGCGTGGCCGTGCTCCTGCGAACGAAAGACGGCGATGAGCCGGCGTTGAGCGTCCGGCGCTTTGAGCTGATCGAGCGCATCGACCATCCCTTCGAGGCCACCGTCGAGCTGGTCAGCGACGACCTCGACCTTGACGTGCGGTCTCTGCTCGGTGCGCAGGCGAGTCTCGAACTCGACCGTGCCGGAGTGATGGCGCGGGTGCAAAGCGGCGTGGTGACGCACTCGGAGTACGTCACCACGCGCAACAGGCAGCTCACGGTGCGGCTGGTTGTAGAGCCTTCGCTGGCCCTGCTGCGGTACTCGGTTCGGCGGCGCGTCTTTGCTGACCTGAGCTTGCCTGAGGTGCTCGAAGCGGTGGCCGGCCCTGTTTTCGCGACGCACGGCGGAGCGTGGGATACCTCCAAGCTCTCCGTCCAGCTCGGGCCAAGGGACTACCGCGTGCAGTGGGGCGAGAGCGACCTGGGCTTCGTGCTTCGGCTGCTGTCCGAGTCGGGCCTGTGTCTGCTGCACGCACAGCGCGAAGGCGAGCCGCTGTATGTGCTCAGCGACAACAACGCTGCGCTGTCAGGCGTTGGGGCGGATCCCGCACAGCCGGGCAGTTCGGCGCCACGGGTCATCCCGTTCGTGCCAGAAGCCGAAGAAGAAACGGGCGAGCCCAGCGTGCAATACCTCGGGCGCACAGACGGCGTCCATTCGCAGGGGGTGAGCGTCGCCGCCCGAGACTGGAAGACGCCCGGGGCAACCCGGTTCGAGACCCAGATCAACCTCGGCGACGACTGTGGCCGAGCCGGGCATGTGTGGAGCTACCACCCCGGTCGCCTGGATGAGGGGAAGGGCAGCGAAGGCCCCCACGACAACGAGACCGATGCGTGGGCGACACGGCTCCTCGAGGAGCAGCGCGCCAGCGGCATCGAAGTCACGGGCGCCAGCAACCTTGCCGACCTGACCGCGGGCTCGAGCTTCGAGCTGCAGGGCCACCCGCACGTGGACCTCGACCAGCGCTACGCAGTCCTGAGCGTCGTGCACCAAGCCGACTTCCCCGAGGCCGAGCTCGGTGCCCACGAGCAAGGCCAGATACATGCGCCGACGTACACGAACCGCTTCGTCGCGGCCCCGCTGGACGCCGGCCCCGTTCGGCCACCGTTGCGTTCCAAACCGCGCGCGACGGGGATCGAATCGGCCACTGTCGTTGGCCCGGAGGGCGAAGAGGTGCACACCGATGCGCTTGGCCGGGTGCAGGTCCGCTTTCACTGGGATGACGCACCAAGCCAAACGTGTTGGCTGCGGGTGATGTCGCCATGGGCCGGGCCCGGCTACGGAGCAAGCTTCATCCCTCGCGTGGGCATGGAAGTGGTCGTGGGCTTCCTCGGTGGCGACCCCGACCGGCCGGTGGTGACGGGGTGTCTGTACATGGGAACGAACATGCCGCCGGGGGCTTTGCCTGAGAGCAAGACCTGCACCACGCTGCGAACGCAGAGCAGCCCTGGCGGGGAGGGGTTCAACGAGCTGCGCTTCGAGGACGCCGCGGGCAGCGAAGAGGTTTTCCTTCACGCCCAGCGGAACCAACGAACGGTGGTGCGTGCGGCTCAGACCATAAGCGTGGGCGCCTCTCGATCGCTGAGCGTCGGCAAGGACTCGACGCGGACCATCGGCGGGAGCGAGACGGTCCAAGTTGGAACACCGAACGCTGAAGAAAAGGGCGAGCTGCAGGTGTTCGTGACAGGTGGAGAGCTGCGCAGCATTGGGGATGTACACGCGCTGGAGACCACATCGGCGTTCTGGCTCGCCGATGAGGCGATCGTCGCCAACGCGGAGAAACGAATCTGCTGGTCGTGTACGTCTGGACCCCAGGCTTTGGACCGTGTGCCCTCGGGAGGCTCGGTGCTTACGATGACTCCCAAGGTCACCACCATCGAGGCGACCGAGCGCATCGAGCTTCGAGTTGGAGAGACCGTGCTGCGGATGACAAACCAGCGCATCACCCTGGAGGCTCCCGTGATCACCGCCGACGTGACGGAGAGCCTGTGGTTGACCTCGGACGCAGGCCGTTTCCTGCTCGATTACGCCGGCGCTGAGGTCTTCGGAGGAAAGGGGAGCGAATCGACGGTGCGGCTTCGTGCGGGCTCGCTTGTGTGTGAGACGCAGGGAAGCCTTGAGCAAACGGCAAGGTCCGTCGCCATCACAAGCAAGAGTTCGGCAACGATGGAGGGCACGACAGTCCAGGTTGTTGGCTCGAAGACGGCGACGCTCAAGGGCGGCTCGGTCGGCGTAACCGGGGCGAGTGTCGACATCCACAGCGAGGGCCTCGTCGACGTACGCGGCATGCCCATTCACCTCAACTGCTGAGGGGATTCGAAGCAATGATGACCCCAAGCACGTTGTACGAGGCTCTCGGCCTTCCGACCGCCGCCGACGTTGAGGCGGCACGCGCTCGCATGCGCGAGCACTTCCCCGAGGCGACCGCACGAGCCAACAAGGCCGACCGCTGGATCGAGGAACTCGGCGATCGCACGGGGCTGCCGAGCTATCACGACATCTTCGCGGGGACGCAGCGGTTGCGAGACTGGGTGGAAGCGAACACGTCCAAGGACGAACAGCCTCCGGAGTCTGAAGCGGACGACCAAGAGGAGAGGCCGACGAGGCCGACGAGACCGACGAGGACGAAGGGTTCCCGTGGTGGATCTTGGGCCCAGTCGCAGCGGGTTACTTCATCTACAAGAAGCTCGAGCACAAGGTTGAGATCTCCGAGGACATCGGCATGGACATCCCGGGGTTCGAGATCGACGGCATCCCCTGGACGGTCGAGCGAACCCGCATGCCGGGGCTGCCGATGGCCGCCCGCATCGCCGACCCGCTGCTGCACGGCGGGCTCGCGGTGCCCGGTCCCGGTTCGGCCAACGTCCGAATCTCGGGACGTGGTGCGCTGAGCGTCGAGCATGTCGTGGGCGCGTGCCCGATGCCCCACGTCTCCGGGCTGCCCCACCTGCCCCAGAGCGGACCCCCAGCGTGGAAGACGACCAACGGCTCGGTGTTCGTCAACGGCGCGCCGCTGCTGCGAGCGGGGGATTGGGTTGTTGAGCAGCTCGGGGGCAACAACCCCATCATCGCCGGCGCGCCGCGGGTGCTTGCAGGTCCGCCGGCGGCCCCCTGCGTCGTGAAGGAGGTGACGCATCGGCGCCTGTCGGAGTTCGTGCCGGGCTTGGAGCGAGTCGGCTCGCTCGGCGGAAAGTTCACGGTGAAGGCCACGGTGAGCTGGTCGCTGCGAGACATGCTCGGCGGCGCGGCTGCGGCCGGGATGGCGTACGCGGGCGGGCCCGTGGGGATGTGGGGCGCCCGGGCGATGCTCGGAGTCATCGACGGCCCGACGCTCAAGATTGAGTTCGACGCCGAGGTGACCGGGTTCGCAGACTTTGAGTTCCCCATCGACGTGAACCGAGACGGGACCATCGACCACATCCTGGAGGTTCGGCAGCGCGCCAAGGTGACGGCGGAGTCGGAGCACTCGGCGGTGTTGGACCCGAAGCGTCCCGGTCGAGCGAAGGAAAGCAAAGAAGGCGACCTCGACATTGAGGTCGACGTCGAGCGACCCGAGGTCGAGTTGAAACGGCTGAACAAGGACGAAAGCTCATGAGCCAGGACGCACTCTTCACCCACCCGAAGCCTGGCCCCGAGCAGGTCGACAAGACCCACGAGCTTCGGCGCATCGAAGTCGCCCACGACTCCGGCCTGAGCTTCGGTGTTCCCGTTCCGCTGGGGATGGCGACCGCGGTGCCGACCACCCACGTACCGCGCGAGCACGGACGTCCGGAGCCCCTGGCGATGTTCGGATTTGCATCCGAGCCCCGTGGCCCTCGGGCGGACCTTCCTCGGCTGGTCGTGTGTTCGCAGACCCTGGAGTGGGAGGTCGACCCCTTGGAATGGATTCGGTGGCTGTGGACGAAGGACGGATGGAGCATCGGGCTCGCACAAACGCATCCGGGCCCCGGCGGTCCGCGCTACGAGCTGGCGGGACTCAAAACGTTGCACGGCAAGGTCATGGTGCGGCGGACGATGGCGACGCGCTCGGGTCCTCGCTTGGTCCGGTGCGACGCTTCAGCGCCGATGGAGGTGTGGGCGGACTGGCACGATGCCCTCTGGTGGGCGCTCGACGGCTTTCACCTCGGCCGCAGTGCGCCCGGAACAATCGAGGCGATGCTCGTGCACGACGGTCCTTTGCTCGGCTTCGCCGTGCCCGGTTCTTGGGATGCACGCGGCCGAGGCTCCGACGCCGAGGGGATGGCCTGGGCGCTGCAGCCGGCGCGCGATGTTCAGCGAGGTGCGGCACTCAAGGTGCACGCGCAGCGGTTGGACGATGCGCCTTCGGCCGCGCTTCGTCGCGCTTCCCTGTGGCGAGAGATGCGGGACTCCGGTGTGGCCGTGGGCGCGGTGCTGACCGCGACGCGAGCGGAGTTCTCCGAGTTCGTGCCGGGCTGGGTCGGGCAGTGGCAGGCGGCCGTGCAGATGTCCAAGGGCGACGGCGTGATCGTTCTCGTGCAGCGCGAGGATGCCGGCGTGGCGCTGGACTACGTGCTCACCGCTCCCGCCGCGGGGACGCAGCACGTGGACTGGATGCGAGCGACCCGGGCGCTCGACGTCGTCATCGCGACGAGCATGCCCCGGCCGTCACGCCTCACGGCGTAGCGGCGGACGGAGACTTTTGAGCCGGCGGGAAGAGCCCGCCACCCCCACGCGAAGCGCCGTGCTGCGGCGCGAACAGGAGACGTGTACCCAATGACGAAGAACAAAGACCGATTCGAACGATTTGCCCAGCGCTTGTGGCGACGGTGGTACCGCGCCGCCGGGTACGCTCATGAGTTCAGCGTGGTGGATGCCGTGCTCCGTTATCGCCTCCAGAACCCCAAGGAGGTTCGGAACGCGCAGCGGGATGTTCTGGCCGGACGCGAGGGGCTCGTTCACATGCTGCATCGAGCGCGGGTCACCGCGCGACGACGTTTTCAAAAACAGGTGGAAGATGTGGCGATCCGGATGGCGGTGTTGATGCCCGTCGGAGGGCGCGAGACGATCGCGAGGGCAGTTCGACGAGCGGGCTACGCGGTGAGCCCGTCGACGGTGAGGCGGGCGCTGTTGCGACGGGGCCAGTGGGACAAGGAGCGTGCGGACCGTGCCTGCTGACCCCAATGACGTGGAAGCCGACTGGGCGGAGCTCGAGGACGCCGTCGGCCGCGGCGACTGGGCGGCGGCCTTGAGGCTTGTCCTCGAGTTCGAGCAGGAGTGGAAGACGGTCCAGGGCTTCATCGAAATCTTCGCGGGACCCGGTGGGGAGACCTGGGGGCGATTGATGAACAGGGGAATGGCGGGCCTGCTGGACGCTGTGGCTGCGCGCCCGGTGGACCCGGTCGCTGTCGACGGGGCGATGTCGAGATTCCGGATGCTCATGCCGTGGGGGTCGAAGCCCGCGGCAATGACAGCGACAACGGCAACGGCAACGGCAACGGGCGAAATCATGAAGGCTCCCGAGCACGCCCCGACGGGGACGGTGAGCTGTGGCCCCCTTCGAAGGTATCCGGACGGCTCCTGGTTTCATGGGTCGAAGTTTCTCGGCCGGGACGACGACCCGCAGCGGGCTGTGTATGAGCTGGAAGACCTGGTGGGATGGGTGGCAACCAGACTGGCGGAGGCGCTCGACCAAGCCTGTAGCGAGCTACGCAAAGGGAGGCTGGAGAACGAGATGCGCGAGGCGCTTTTGGTGCTTCGCCGCTACTGACCGTTGGCAAGCGACGGGGCGATGGTGAACTTGGCAGCGCCCAAAAGAGGTAACCGTTCTCCCCCCGGTGTTCGCAGGCGTGCGGATTAACACCCCGAGGGGGATCGACCTCTCGAACGCGGCGTGATCAAAGCGAGGGGGCCGGTCAGTCCCGAGGAGCACGCCTCCGTTCTCGCCGAACTCGGGGAGACGAGGGCACGACTGGAGGCGCTGGAAGCTCGGTTCGCGACCGCGCTTGCCACGGTCGAGCGGCTGAAAGAGCAGCTGAAGAAGAACTCGTCGAACTCGAACTTGCCGCCCTCCAGCGATGGTCCGGGCGCTGTTGTCGCGGGGTATACGCGCGCCGAAGAAGCCGAGGTCGAAGCGAAACGCGGCGGCCAGAAGGGGCACAAGGGAAGCCATCGCGCGCAGCTGGACCCAAGCGAGGTGAACGAGTTCAAGGACCTCTACCCCGAGATGTGTGAGGCGTGCGCATGCATCTTGCCGCAGACGCCCGATGCTGCGGCACGACCGCCACCAACTCGTCGACCTGCATCGAGGGGGTCGACACGTCCTCAAGTTTCGCCGTCACGCAGTCGAATGCAGCTGCGGGCACACCACGGTGGCGCCCTACGTCCCCAAGCAGATTCCCGCGTCGCCCTTCGGGCCTCGGCTGGTGAGCGTGGTCGCGATGATGACGGGCGTGTTCCACCTCAGCCGTCGGAACACGCAGCGCTTCCTTCGCGAGGTCTTCGGGATACACATGTCCATCAGGGCCATAAGCCAAGCCGAGCGACGTGTCAGCAAGGCCCTCGCCCCCGCGAGCGAGCAGGCCCACGACGATGTTCTGGCGGCGATGGTCAGTTGTCGCTCGTCCTTGAAGCTAGCAGCCTGTTGAGAAAGTCGGCGCGGCGGATCGGGAAGCATCTTTCGCTCCTGGGTAGGAGCCGAAACGCCGCTGTACCGGGTGTACTGCAAGTTTTGGCGACACCGCCAGGAGCGAAAAGGGCGAGCGAGACGTCGTGTCGACTTTCTCAACAGGCTGCTAGCGCTTCAGGTGCCAGATTTGGAGCGCCAGCCCCAGAATCTGGAGGACGAACATCGCGATGTTCATTCCGACCACGCCGGAAGCGTACAAACTTCAATGGGCGTTTGATCCCCCATATTCAGTCACGCTTTAGCCCAGAAACGCGACCGAGCGCCCCCCGGTTTGCTCACGGCGTCCGAAGCCGAACCGAGATATCGGGCGGAGCCTCAGGTTCCCGACTCACATCGACGTAGTAGCGCCCCGGCTCGAGCACCAACATCGAAACCGACGATGGCACCCCTTCAAGCGTAAAGGACACCTCCTCTTCACACCCCCCACAGCTGAGAAGCTGAACGCGGTACGCATTTGCGAACCCCTCAGGCACCCCCAGGTCGTCGAGGAAGAGCGTGTGCGTCGGAGACTGACCCACCTCGAGCGCCGCCCGCCTGTGAATCCAGCCGTCGTAGCCCTGGACGACATCTGCAGAGCTGCAGTCGAGCGACAACTCGTGCTCCCAAGCCCATGGCTGGCGCCAGCTTAGCGGCTCGCTCTCGCTCTCGCTCTCGCAGTCGCTCGTTCGATTCCAGCCTGCGCTCCCGCAGGCTGGCGCTTCCGCCTCGTACTTCTGGATGAACTCGTCGAGTGTGATTCCGAAACTCTCGCGGAAGATCGGCTCCACGCCAGCAAGGTCTCGGGTCCCCACCAACGCAACTAAGAAGCGCCCGACTTGCTCCGGCCCGTATTCGTCGAGGAGAAAACTCGTGAAGTGCCCCGCCCTCGCGTAGTGCTTCCCCTCGAGCCTCGCTCCTTGCTGCAATGCCTCCCGCAAGTCGGAGGTCGCACCGTCAAAGACTGGGTCTCGGCCGTACACCACGGCGATCCCCTCCTCGAAGAACGAGTGAGCACGCCCCGGAGCCCGGTTCGCAAAGTACGCGTGGACCAACTCGTGCTCCGTCGGCAAGTACAAGACAAGGACCAGCCCATCCCCCGCCAGGCACCCTCGAGCTCCCTCGACTCGGCCGCAGGACGTAGAGGTTTCGCTCAGCGACGCCTCCGTCAGCCAGTACACGTCGATGATCTCGTCGACGTCGCTCAGCCCAAACTCCCGCGAAAAGAAACCAAGGGCCCGGTCCATCGAAGGGCCAACCCCCGCACACGGGAGCATCGAACCTTCCGCGTGGATCCGGAGCCCTTCGCTCTCGTAGACGAGTTCGGTCGATGGGAGCCCAAGAGCGTACGGATCTGAGCACCCCGCACCTCCGAGCCCCCAAACCAGAACGAAGCTCGCCAACCGCCAACGCACGGCAGCTAGTTTACCTCGTAGGTGAAGGTCACCAAGGAACTTCCCCGCCTCAGCACCACGGACCATGTCTGCAGCCGTCCAAGACCGGCGGAGTTCGAATGGGAGATTGGAGTGGCGACGCCTGTTTGTGCGTCGGACCGCCGAGAGTGACTGAACCTGCTCCGTTTTGGTGGACGCCTGGCGATGAGAGACAATGTCGAGCGGAGTCCAAGTGGCAAGCAGGAAAAGCAAGCGGTTCACGCCGGAGTTCAAGGCCGAAGCTGTTCGCATAATGCAGGCAGCGGGCAAGCCGGTGGCGGAGGTCGCCAAGGACATCGGGGTGAGCGAGCAATCGCTCTATCGTTGGGCCAGGCAGCTCGGCATCTGCGGTTGACCGCACCGATACGCCAGCGTTTCGTGAAGTCCGGCCCATTGGCTTTCCGTGCGCGAGCGGCTCCTTGACATGCCCTCGAACGCGCGGCGATCGTGGGGCCGTGCGGCGCCGGACTTCAGCCATCGTGCTCCTCTGGGCCGCGATCGGTTGCGCCCCCGACGTCGGCATCCAGCTTCCGGACGCCGAGTTGCGCTACGATGGCGCTCAGGTTCGTCTGCACGTGGCCGACAGCCGACCGGTCTGTGACGGTACAGGGCCCTCGATGGAGTCGATGCTCTCGTTCTTAGGCGCGGAGACCGAACTCGGCGACCTTGAAGAACCGGTCGATGTCTACCTCGTGTCCCAGGAGCAAGCTTCCGAGGCGTGCGGACTCGGCGATTGGGTCTCTGCCTGCTCCTTCGTAACGGAGCCCAACCCAATCGTCGTGTCGAGCTACTTGCCAACCGAGCACGAGTTGGTCCACTCCTACTTGTCTCTGAAACAGGAGGTCCCGCGCCGGCGCTACGCTTTTCTCGAAGAAGGCTTCGCCAACGTGTACGGACGAGATGGCGACATCGACGAGCCGACCAGCGCCCTCGCGGAGGGGCTTTCGTTCGCTCGCGACCTTCCACTGGACCACTACGCCCGCGCGGCGCATTTCATGGACTTCGTGCTCGACGAGTTCGGTCCCGCAGCGACGACTCGCATGCTCCTCGCGTCAACAGAGGCGCGGAACGAGGACGACCTCGACGCCACGTTCACCGAACACCTTGGACTGTCGACGACCTCGCTCGTTGAGCTCTACGAGCAGGAGTCGATCTCGTGCACGAGCGCGGGATGGCAGCGCGGCTACAACTGCGAGGAGCCTGCCCAGGAGTGGCACTTCTCTGGAACACTGCGGCTTGATATCGGCCACGCTTGTGGAACTCCGACGGTCCTCGGAGAGTCGGACGCCTTCATGTTCGAGCGCTTCACCGTGGACTTTCCCGACTCGACGACGATCTCAATCCAGATGGACACGCCGGCTCAACAGCCTCCGATCGTCCGGCTCGATCGATGCGGATCCTGTGCGGAGGAGTTGTCGATCGACCATGACCTCTCACGGGGGCCGCTCTTCGGACTGCGGCTCGACCCCGGAACCTACGTGCTGACCACAATCTACCCGAGCGGGCAGCCCGAGCCCGGCGTCCTGAAGCTTCGTCGCGAGTGACGTCGGCCAGGAGGCGGCGAGCTCGCGATCGTGGCTGACGCCCTGGAGGGTCGTAGCCTGCTCCCGGCAGGCGGGCACGTAAACCCACTGTGGTCGCAGAAGTTCGGCAGCGAAACGGTCGGCCCGCTGCTCGCAGCGAAGCGACGCGAAGACGGCGGCTCCGTCACCCCTCGACGGCCCACCCCGACGCCGAACTAAAACCAGCCCGAGATCGTCGCACCGCCCGCGGACGGAAAGATCCGTAGACGTGGTTGCACGGGTCGCGCTGCCAGAGCAGGAATCGCTCTGTGGGCCGCGTACGCGCGCTCGACATCGGACTTCGTTGCCAAGCTCAGCGTCCCGCCCAGGGCAAGACCGACACCGGTTCCCAACGAAACGAACGCCCATTGATTGCTCACGTCGGATTGGGTGTGCAGGCGAGGAAAGAGCAACACGGTCCCCGTCACCACCAACCCCGCACCGGCCGCGATGTACCCGCTGCCCATGATCCATCGCCACCGCCGTGCCGTGCGCGCATAGTCGCGCCAATCCCGATCGACTCTGCGCATCAGCACGGGGTTCTCCGGTTCGGCGACAAGCGCTGCAAACGTTGGGCTCGCCGTAAACCGTTCCATCGCGGAGCGCCGGGCAAGCCCGAGCACCCCCATCGAAATGCCAGCCGTTCCCAGCAACAGCTGAGCGACTCCGCTGCGACGCATGACGGGTGAAAACTCTGGTGCGGTCGTGCCGAAGATGCCGAGTCCGAGCTGCACCGAGCCGAAGGCGACCGTGAGCGAACCACGGACCAGCCGGCCCTTCCGAGAGGTCTCGGCGTAGTGCTGTGCGAGTTGGATCGTGGTCTGGGCGTCGGCCGTCGACTCTGCCGACTCTGGCGGCTCAGAGGTTGGAACGCTCGCGGGTCCCGCGGATCCAAGACTCAGGGTCAGCACCGCAATCGCGGTGGTCCAAAGCGTCACCACCGCTGGCCCGCCAACCCGTCGCTCGGGACTGCATCCTGTCTCGAGACCGAGTCCCGAGCATCGCATGATGACCCAGGCAACCCAGACGCGACGGACGCGACATGGAGTTCGGCGAACACATCGAGCATGTTGGGCTGCGCCCTAGAAGAGATCGGAGTGGGGCAGGAGCCAGTCGACGAGCAAGCTCAGGCCGCTCATCACCGCAGCCGCGAAGAACGCCGACTTGAATCCGTCGACGTCGAAGTTTTTGGACAACCGTCCGGTCAACTGCAGGAGCAGCGCAGTCACGATCCACCGGGTGAGAAACGCGAGCAGGAAACCCAGGCCCAACGTACCGAAGCCGATCGCGACGTACAGCAACCAACCCAGCAGCAGGTGAAGCAGGCCGAACACGGCGGCCACGACCATGGAGGCCCCCGCACTGCGCACGGACACGCCCGGCACGAGCTTCGCGGTCAGCCAGATGACCGCTGCCAGAGCGAGCCAGGAGAGGAGGATGGAACCCATGGCCCTGCTCGTGTGCAAGACCAGCGCCATCACCGAGTTCTCCTCGCCAGCAGCCTTTACCGACGCCCGCGGGCATAGTTTGACCTGCGAGTGGTGTCGACCGGAGGCGGACCCAACCGTGCGCAAGTGCCCGGTGTGGCGCGCGTGCACACGAGGATGAACAACACACCCATTGCTGCCGGGCGCAGCTCGCGGCGCACCGGAGGTTGAGATCTCCACACGCGCCCCTCAGACGCGCCCCTCACACGCCCATCCGACCCTTACCGACCGCGCGTCTGTCTCGTGCTACAGGCCGAGCATGCTCACCCTCACACGTAAAGTCGGACAGCGGACCCTCATCGGGGCCATCCAGGTCGAGGTCGTCGACGTGGGAAGAGATGAAGTCGTGCTTCGGCTGTTCGGGATCGAGGACGAGTCGGCGGTCGAGCTCGCCGACGCGTCGGACCGGGAGCCCTCCCCTCGCCCGCGACCAGAAGCTCGTCCGCGACCGGTGATGCCGTCGTCCCGACCGAGCGAGCCGGTCATCATCGAAAAGCGAAGAACCCGACGAGGCTCGTAGCGCACTTTTTCCGCCCGTCCGAGAACACGTTTCCCTGTCCTACGAACGTTGCAGCGGTGTGCGAACACGACGCCCGCGCGGTGCAAAACCGCCCCTTCACGATCAACGCTCGACGGACGAAACCGCGGCGAGGACGAGACCGCGCCCTTCGGGCTCTGGGTTTCCCGACCCGGAACGGTGTTCGCGAAGACCCCGCCCGAAACGCATTCACGCAGCTGTGGCGGCCCCTCTCGCGTGATAGGAGGTGCTTTCACATTCCAGGATGGGGGAAGGATGAAGACGTTGAAACGCGTGGAGAAGCGGGTGTTGGGTTTGGTGCTGGTGCTGTGGAGCAGCGTGGCGTGTGCGACTCAAGGTGCGGCCGGTTCAAGGACTGAGCCCGATGCGCTGTACGTCTACTTTGCCTCCGACGTGGCAAAGCCTCTGGACGGGCAGAGTGCCGACTTGGAGTCGGCCGCGGCGGCTTTGGATGCCGACCCGTGGCTACGGGCTGTCATCGTCGGGCACACCGACTCCGACGGTGACGCCGAGTACGACCACGATCTGGCTTTGCGTCGCGCCGAGGGCATCCAGGTTCAGCTGGAGACTCTCTGCGAACTCCCGGTCACCGACCGGACGCGCTTGGCCTACTACGGCGAAGACCGGCCCTTGGCCGACAACGAAACCGTCGACGGCAAGGCGACGAACCGGCGGGTCCAGATCTACTTCTTTCATCCTCAGAAGGACGAAGGTGACGAAGACCATCTGCGCCGGGTCTTTGGCGCGAAGCTGGAATTTTCAGCGAGCGCGAAGGTCTCCGCGGGGAAGAAGTAGCCCGCGTGTGCCGACCGATCGTGATCACCAGGATCGGCGGGATTTGTACGCGAGGCGCAGGAGTGTGTGCGGGAGGAGGTGGAGCGCACGCTCGGGCCGTTCATCACCTGGGGTGGTCAGCTCAAGCACCTCCAGGCAGCGCGCGGTCGACTCGCCATCGCGGTTCCGGTGGCGCTGCTGCTGATCTCCATCTGTTTCAGATCAACGACGGCGCCGTCGGGCCCCATCTCTGCAACTACAGACCGCCGAAGGGTATCGGCCCCGGCGTTGCGGGGTTTTCGCTTGGGTGGACGAGGCCACATCTTTCACATCCCCCCGACCAAGACCCAAGGCGAACAAAAAAGCTCTGCGGCCGCGTTGACACGTTGCGCCGCAACATGGCAACGATATTCCCGGACACAGTATGACCGACCTGACCACTCAGGGCAATCGCATCAAGACTTAAGCAATTCCGATCGGTTGCGGCGTGATTTGCATCGACGCAGGCAAACGTGATCTCTTTCGACGGATGGCGACGGCTACCAAGGGTGCGAAACGGAGACCGAAAATCCAGGCCTCGATGGGACCAGCGCCGGACGTCGACTCGTTCATCGAGTTGCTTTCGCAGGTGCCGGACCCGCGAATGAAGCGGACCCGCCGACACAGCCTGGAGTCTGTGCTGTTCCTGTGCTTGTGCGGAGTCGTGTGCGGCGCGAATGACCCGGTGGCTGTCGAGCGATTCGGAAACTCGCGCCTGGAATTCCTTGAGGGCTTCGTCGAGTTTCCGTCGGGGATTCCCTCCCACGACACCATCGGCCGCGTCCTCGCGAAGCTCGACCCGGAACCACTCGAGGCCATGTTTGCGACCTGGATGCGGGGCGTTGCGGCGGCGACGAATGATGGCGTTGTCGCGATCGATGGGAAGGTCTTGAGACGGGCGTTCGAGAAGGCGAGCGGCGGCGGATTCATCACGATGGTCAGCGCTTGGAGTACCGCGAACGGCGTCGTCCTCGGCCAGGTTGGGACGACAGAGGGATCGAACGAAATCGAGGCCATCCCACGCTTGCTGAAGCTGCTGCACCTCAAGGGCTGTCTCGTCACAATCGACGCTGCGGGCTGTCAGACCGACATTTCCGAGAAAATCGTGGAGAAAGGCGGAGACTATTTGCTCGCTGTTCGGGACAACCAACCGAAGCTGTCCGAGGCCGTCACCAACGCATTGGACGCTTTCCGAAGCAGCGATCCCGATCCCGTTCTTGATGGCAAGCACTACGCGGCGAGCACAGAGAAGAAACGAGGTCGAGAGGAGACGCGCAAGTGCTGGGTGCTGCCGATCTCCGCCGAGTTTCCGCAGGAGCTGCGGGAACGTTGGAAGGGGCTGGCACAGCTCGTACTCTTCGAGTCCACGCGCATCATCGACGGAGAGAAGAGCTGCGGAAGCCGGTACTTCATTACTTCGCGCTCGACCATGACAGCCGAGCAAGCGCTGGCGTCCGTTCGTGGTCACTGGCAGGTCGAGAACAAGTTGCACTGGGTTCTCGACGTGGCGTTCCGCGAGGACGAATCCCGCCTGCGAGCAGAGAATGCCGCCGAGAACTTCACCATTATCCGGCACGCCGCACTCAACCTCCTACGCAACGTGAAGGGCTCCAAAGTCGGCATCAAGAACCGGCGCCTCGAAGCTGGCTGGAACGAGCTGTTCCTCCTGAAGATACTCTCGTCGGGAGGGAATTGGATGCGTTTGCCCTGCGAGATATGGCAGCAGCCACTCCGGCAGAGGGCATCATGCCTTCCGATCACACTGATACCTCCGATATTCCTGTGGCAATGGGTCCCGGGGACTGCCGCAACACTTGCGGCGCGTGCTCCACAGAGATCAGCTGTGAGGACGACCTCTTTTGCATCTGGGATGACGTTGACGGGAATGGAATCGACGAATGCTCCCAGATCGATGAGCATCCGGACGTCAAAATTACCCTTCCCCCTCCGAGCGTGCCAGCGACCGGATGCGAGGACGAATTTGGCCAAGTCTACTGCTCTGCGTGCGAATCACAGACGAAGTGCACCACCAACGGCTGTGCGTGGTTCAAAGTCGTCACTCAAGACAGTCTCGAAGAACACTGTGGGGTGCCACCGCAGTAGCCCGCTGCGAATGCGGCGTGCAGGACGTTTTTGCAGATGAGAAAGTTCTGGTTCGCAGCCGTATCTTTGGCATCGATCCTACTATGTTTCGCAGCCTACGCGATTTGGACCCCAAGTAGCTCAACCCCTCCGGGCCACGGCGACGCACCCTTTGGGAAGAAAGCACCGCGGGCCTACGACTCGGCGGAGACTTCGGAAGGTGTGATCCTCGCCGGCACGGTCACCTCAACCGACGGCAAACCCATCTCCGGCGCGACCCTGGCTGTCCTCGCCCAAACCGGCGCGTCTGCTCGTTCTTCAGCCGACGGCAGCTGGTCAATTGAACTCCAGGCGCAACCCCCGGGACTGCTGGTGACAGCCCGCGGCTATGCCCCACGGTTGATTCACGTTGAAGAAGGCGACTTCAGGAACATCGAGGTCACCCTAGCAGCCTGTTGAAAAAGCCCCGATTCGGAATGGAGGAGATCGCGAGTCGCGGCGAGGTTCGCTAGGATCTCAGAGATGGCGATGGGCGAGAAGGGGTCGGAGCAAGGGGAGCTGTTCGTGCCGCACGAGTCGGTGCGGCACGCGGCCGGGCACCCGTTCTACCAGGCGCTGGAGAAGATCCTGCGCGAGGCGAACTTCGATCGGCGTGTCGAGGCGATGTGCAGGAAGTTCTACGCGGAGAAGCAGGGGCGACCGAGCATTCCGCCCGGCGTGTACTTCCGGTGTTTGATGATCGGCTTCTTCGAGGGCATCGACAGCGAGCGCGGGATCGCGTGGCGCGTCGCGGACTCGCTGAGCTTGCGAAGCTTCCTGGGGATCGCGCTGGGCAAGTCGACGCCAGATCACTCGAGCTTCTCCAACATCCGGCGTCGACTCGACGTTGAGACGCACCAAGAAGTCTTCACGATGATCCTGGGCAAGCTCGCTGAGCACGGTCTCGTCAAAGGGAGGTCGCTCGGGGTCGATGCGACGACCCTTGAAGCGAACGCGGCGCTTCGTTCGTTGGTGCGGCGCGAGGACGGGCAGTCGTACGAGGACTTCCTGCTTGAGTTGGCCAACAAGTCCGGGATCGAAACGCCGACGCGCGCGCAGCTTGCAAAACTGGACCGTAAGAGGCCGAAGAAGGGCTCCAACAAGGATTGGGTGAACCCGTACGAGCCGGACGCCGAGATCATGAAGATGAAGAAAGGCGGCACCCGAATGGCCCACAAGCACGAGCACGCCGTCGATCTGGAGACGGGAGCGATCCTTGGGTCGTCGCTGAACGGAGGCGCGCGCGGGGACACGAAGACGATGGAGGAGACGCTCGCGGACGCCGACGAGAACGTGCAGAGAGTCCGAAGCGAGGCCGACGAAAAGACGTCGAAGCGAGTCAGCGAGACTTTCAAAGAAGTGACCGCGGACAAGGGCTACCACTCGAACGAGATGTTGATGCGCCTCGAGGAAGCCGAGATTCGAAGCTACATCTCGGAACCGGATCGAGGGCGCAGGCGCTGGAAGAACAAGGAGGCCGAACGCGATGCGGTCCACCGGAATCGGAAGCGGGTGAAGCGGACGAAGGGCAAGAGGCTACTGCGCAAGCGAGGAGAGTTGCTCGAACGACCGATGGAGCATCTGTTCAACAGTGGAGGGATGAGACGCATTCACTTGCGTCGCCACGAGAACATTCAGAAGCGGCTTCTGATCCACATGGCCGCGTTCAATCTTAGTGTGCTGATGCGCAGCTTCTTCGGAGTCGGGAAACCCAAGCGGCTCCAGGGGAGGTCGGGCCTCTCCGCGGCAATACTGGCCGCTCTCTTCCAGCTGTGCGCGCTCCTGCAGCGCATGTTCGCTCGGACGGTTGCCGCCATCGCAGGCACCGCCGAGCCTCGATCTTCCGCTTCCGCGATCTGAGCCCGCCGTCGGCCGCTTCCTGAGCCGAACCGGGGCTTTTTCAACAGGCTGCTAGAACCCCATGCCGACACTCTGCGAGGGACTGTGCTCGACGCGACAGGTGGCGCCTGATCAGCGACAACTATTTCTGCCGGTCAGCGACAACTAAAACTGCCGGTTTGGGCGAGTCGAGCGCGCATGTGACGCTGGAGGTGGAGAGCCTCGATTTTGGTCACAGATGCACAAGTTCGGCTGCTGAGGCGGAAAATGAACGAAGGAAAAACACAGGAAGCGGCGGCGGCAGCCGCCGGCATGAGCGTTCGGTCGGCGCGAGAATGGAAAGCGGGGTCCTTGCCCTCGGAGACGACGGAGCCACGAAGTTGGCGAACGCGGCCGGACCCGTTCGAGGGGGTCTGGCGCTCGAGAATCGAGCCACTACTGGAACGCGATCACAAGGGGAAGCTCGAGGCGAAAACGCTGCTGGAGGTCCTGGTCGCGGAGGACCCGAAGCGGTTCTCGATGGGACAGCTGCGCACGATGCAACGGCGCCTTCGAGACTGGCGCGCGCTCAAAGGACCGACCAAGGAGGTGTTCTTCCCGCAGGTCCATTCCCCGGGCGAACAGGGCGCACTGGACTTCACATGCTGCAACGAACTCGATGTCACGGTGGCCGCTCAGCCACTGCGGCACCTGCTCTTCGAGTTCGTCCTCGTGTACAGCAAGTGGACGTGGGCATGCGTGGCATTCTCGGAAACGTTCGAGGCTCTCGTTGATGGCCTTCAACGAGCACTGTGGGCGCTCGGCGGCGTGCCGAGCGAGCTCCTGACGGACAACCTGTCGGCCGCGACGCATGAACTCAAAGGCGGCGGTGGTCGGGCGCTCACGAGGCGCTTCGCCGACGTCTGTGAACACCTCGGCCTCGAGCGAGTCCGACAGATCAACCCGGGCAAGTCCAACGAGAACGGCGCGGTCGAGGTCCGCCATCGCCGAACGAAGAAGCTGCTCGAGCAAGCGCTCGTACTCCGAGGAAGTCGCGACTTTGACACCGTCGAGGACTACGAACGGTTCGTCCAAGACACGCTCGACCGTACGCACAACCGTCATCTCGCCGCCCGTCTCGACGAAGAACGTTCGCTCCTCTCCAAACTCCCCGCTCGGAGGTTGCCGGCCTACACGTCCTCGACCCCGAAGGTGCGAAAGTGGAGCACGATTCAGGTGCGCGCACGCATCTACTCGGTTCCCTCGCGGCTGATCGGGCACGAGGTTGAAGCGCGCCTGTTCCCGAACACCGTCGAGGTTTGGTATCGGTCGGAGCGGGTCGAAATCTTCCCCCGCCTGCGCGGCGAGGGGGCGCACCGCATCGACTATCGGCACGTCATCGGGTCGTTGGTCCGCAAACCTGGTGCTTTCGCGAACTACCGATTCCGCGAAGACCTGTTTCCAACGCTGGCGTTTCGGCGCGCCTACGATGCGTTGACCGCGACGCATGGAGCACGCGCGGACGTCGAGTACGTGCGGATCCTGAAGCTGGCTGCGGACACCATGGAGCCGGATGTCCATGCCGCCCTGGTGGCGTTGCTCGGCAACAACGAACCCTTCGCCTACGTCGACGTTGAGGCAAGTGTGCGGCCGCTTGAGCCCGAGATCCCGAACATCTCGATCCCAGCCCCCGACCTGGGCGACTACGACGAGCTGATCGGCGGTGCGCTGTGAACACCTCGGACACAGCCGCCACCATCGAGAGCAGGATGGTCACCCATCTGCTCGCGTTCAAGCTCACCGTGGTCGCCCAGGAACTCGTCAGCCGCCTCGTCCAGGCGGACCAGAGCGCCGCGCTTGCGACGATCCTGGAAGTGCTGGAGCTCGAGAGCGAGGCCCGGCACGAGCGACGTGTCACGCGACTGCGACGGGCCTCGCGACTCCCAACTGCGAAGACGTTCGAGACCTTCGACGAGAAGCGGCTCTCTGGCGCCGTCGTGCACAAGCTCGAAGAGCTCAAGCTTGGAGGCTTCGTCGACAACGCCGTCAACATCCTGGCCTTCGGACTGCCAGGGGTCGGCAAGAGTCACGCGCTCGCGGCTCTGGGACACTCGCTCGTTCAGCAGGGTCGCTCCGTCCTGTGGACGCCGACGTACACGATCGTTCAGGAACTGCTGGCGGCCAAGCGCGACCTCGACTTGCCCCGAAAACTGCGCAAGCTCGACCAGTTCGACCTCGTCATCCTCGACGACATCGGCTACGTCAACCAGTCCGCCGAAGAAGCCGAGGTGCTGTTCACGCTCCTCGCCGAGCGCTACGAGAGGCGATCGACCGCGATCACCAGCAACCTCGTGTTCAGCGACTGGGATCGCATCTTCAAGAACAAGATGGCGACCTCCGCAGCCATCGACCGGCTGGTTCACCACTCCGTCGTCCTCGAATTCGCCGTGCCCAGCTATCGCACGGCGATAGCCAAGGGCAAGTCCCGGACCAGCAAGAACAGCTGAGCCTCATCCAGAGTACGTGACCGGTGCTGAACGACAACTACCCCCTCGACGGTCGCTCGTGGGTGTCACCACCAAGACCCGGACCGGCAAAAATAGTTGTCGCGATGCGGCAAGAATAGTTGACGTCGATCAGGCGCCATCGCAGGTGCGGCCGTCTCCGTTACCCTCGCGCACACCTCGGACGCTTGGCCCAGGAGCTACGTCTCTCAAACTGATGAAAATGGGCGCTACGAGCTGGCGCTCCCGCCATTCGAGAGCGAGGTTGTAGCAAGTCATCCCGACTATGTTTCGGACAAGATTCGCCTCGCTGCAACGACGGGACAACACCGGTGGGACGTGTCTCTTCTGCCTGCCAGCGTCGTCGCGGGCGCGGTCGTTGCTGTGGAGGATGGTCGTCCAGTGCCAGGAGCGATCATCTCGACTGGATTCCAGAACGCATCGGCTGACGCCAACGGCAACTACGAACTGCGAGGCCTGCCACCAGGGAAGCTTCAACTAAGCGCTTATGCGCCCGGCCTCGCCTCGCAGTTTGACGTGGTGCTCAGCCTCGGCTTGGCAGACCAACGCGCTGGGGTCGACATCCACCTCGCACCGGCGACCGACATCTCCGGTGAACTCGTCTACGCATCTGACGATACACCCGTCGAAAACGCCGCTGTCAACCTCACCGATGAGCACGGCTCGTCGCGACAGACCGTCTCGGACAAGGCTGGCCAGTTTACACTGCTCGGCGTCCCCCAAGGCCCGCACAACATGCACGTATCCGCAGCGGGATGCATGGAAGTCGTTGTGCCCATCAACGCGGACGCGGAGAACACGATCGTTCGCTTGGACTGTGGCTTCTGGATTCGAGGCCGCGTCACCCCTCCCATGAAGGCGAAAGTGAGCGGCCGTCCGCCGGACACCGCTCCTCCAGCACTTCTCACGGCGAATCCAATCACGCTGGAGCGGACGACGACCAGCGAAGAAGATGGCACGTTCAGCCTTGGGCCTCTGGACGCCGACGAAATCATCCTTGAAGCAGAGGGTGAAAACGGCTGGGAAGGGAGTACGACGGTGGATGCCAGCTCCTTCGACGGTGAGATCGAAGTGCGCCTGGAAGAGCGATATCGCGTGCAAGGTGTGCTGGTCGATGAGGACGGTGAGAAGGTCGCTCGCGCGACAGTTGAAGCCATCGCCATCGACGCTGATGGCGATGGGGCCGTGGACCTTCGAACTGCGGAGACAGCAACGACCGGGTCGGAGGGGGATTTCGTGCTCCGGGGACTTGTCGCCGGAGCCTACGAGCTCACCGTGATTGACTCCAACCGCCAGCAGCTTGGGGTTGCTCACCCCGAGAACGGCACCTTCGTCATCGCTGAACGTGATCTGGAGGGCGTGAGGTTTGAAGTCCAGGGGAATGACGAGTCGATTGTCGGCCGCGTCTCGGCAACGGACGGGGACGTTGCCGACGTTTGGGTGCAAGCACGCCGAGCTGAGAGATCCGAAAGATTCATCCGAGTCGGGCGTAATCTCTCGACCCGCGAAGAGATCGGAGAAGATGCCGCTCCGGTTCTCGCCGATACAGATGGAGAGTTCCGTCTCGACGGTCTTCGATCTGGTGCGTATCGCGTCGAAGCAAGCCGAGCGGATGGAAGTGCGTACGGTACAGCCGACGGTGTGTTTACAGGTGATTCAGTGTCGATCACCTTGAATCCGGCCGGGCGCGTCGTCGGTCAAGTGCTTCAGGAACGGCAGCCCGTCTCGCCGTTTCGACTCGATATACGGGGCGCCTCCGAGTCTACGATCTTGGTGTCGGCGTCCGACGGGCGCTTCGAAAGCGATGGGCTCCAACCGGGCGAGTACAAAGTCTTCGTATCGCGGCCTGGAGAAAGCACGGGTCCCGGAGAAGTCATCGTAGTGGAGAGCGGAGAGGAAACACGTGTCTTCCTGAGCCTGGTTCCCATGACGAGCGTACGAGGGCAGCTACTCGATGATGAGGGAAGACCGCTCGGCGGGGTCACGATCATTCCGCGGTTCCTGGAGCAGTCGAGCCCTTTCAGACCGTCGAGCGCCATCGCGGACGCCGCGGGACGATTCGTTCTGCAGGCCCCGCCAGGAGTCCTTCGCCTGGTGGTCTACGGCTACCCTTCGCACCAGCATCGCGTAACCATTTCTGGCGGGGCTTCTGAGCTTGGGCAGCTGAAGCCAATCTCAGGAGCCATCCTCGTCGAGGGTCCTGTTGACCCGTGAGTCCTCACCGGAGGACAGGTCACGCGTTCGCTGACCATTGCCCGCGTCCAACCCACGCCGCGGCAGGTCTCACTTCGCCAGCGGTTCGATCGCGGCCAACAGCCCTTCATCCTCGGGCCCGACGACCTGAGCAACGCGCCCGGTCGAGTCGATCAACACCACGGTCGGTATCTGGCGAACATCGAACGCGCGGAACAGCTGCCCGCTCTCAACCGTTCGTTTCCCCAAAACCCCGCACCTGGTGTCCACCAAAGAGCATGGCGCGAATGGAACGCGAGGCGAGGCTGCCGGAGAAGCCCGGCTCGGGGGGACATGCGGCCGACAGCCGCTGCAGCTGCTCCGGCGTGAGCACGATGGAGCCCGCTTCCAGGTTTGCGCCCAGCTGCTCCACGGTCCGCGCACCGATGATCGTGGACGTGACACCGGGCTGGGATGACACCCACGCCAGCGCGACCTGGGCTGGGGTGCAGCCTTGCTCCCCGGCGACAGAGACGACGACCTCCAGAGCGTCCCAGTTGGCGTCGGTGAACTTCGAGTCCCCGAACGGGTTCGCGCTGCTGAGCCGGCCTCCCTTGGGGCTCTCGTCGCGCCGGTACTTCCCGGTCAAGAAGCCCCCCGCCAGCGGACTCCACGGGACCACGCCCATGCGGCCTTCTCTCGCCACCGGAACGTGCTCGCGCTCGATGTCGCGAGCCACCAGCGAGTACTCGACTTGGATCGCGATGGGTCCCGGCACGCCTCGCTCGGTGGCCAGAGTGGCCGCCTTCATCGCGACCCACGCCGGCATGTCTGAGAGGCCGTAGTAGCGGATCTTTCCGGCCTGGACCAGGCCCCCGAGCACCTGGACGGTCTCCTCGACCGGCGTGATGCCGTCCCAAATGTGCATCCAATACAGATCCACGTAGTCGGTCCCCAGACGCCTCAACGAGGCTTCGAGCGCCTGGTGGATGTGCTTGGCTCCCGCGCCCCCTCCGTGCGGTCCCCGGGTCCGACCGGGCGTCGCGTCGAGAGGGCTCGACCCGCTGTTGAAGCCGAACTTGGTCGCGAGCACAACGTCCTCCCGCGACTTCGAGTCTGCGATGAACCGACCGAGCATGGCCTCGCTCTGCCCCCCGCCATACACGTCTGCGGTGTCGATGAAGTTGCCCCCGCGGTCCCGGTAGGCGTCGAAGACCGCCCTGGCCGAGGCCTCGTCGCAGCCCCAGTGCTGCGCACCGAAGGTCATGGTTCCCAGCGCGAACGGGCTCACGACGAGCCCCGAGCGGCCCAGGGTCGAATAGGTCATGTCGCTCATCGTCGTGCCTGCTTTTTCATATCGATCACTACGAAACAGTGGATCCCCTTGCACGAAACGTCAAGGTGTTTCCTAATGGTCGTTATGAAGAAGACCGCGCGTCGAGCGGGACGACCGCTCTCGTTCGACCGAGATGCCGCGTTGCACTCCGCGATGCTCGAGTTTTGGCGCCACGGCTACGAAGGCGCATCGGTCGCCACCCTCACCCAGAGCATGGGGATCACCGCGCCAAGCCTCTACACCGCGTTTGGTGACAAGAAGCGGCTGTTCATCGAGGCCATGCACCTGTACTTCGGCGATCCGGAGCTCATCGCCCAGACCATGGGCGCCGCCCCCTCAGGCCGCGATGCAGCGCGGACCCTGATGCGTGCGTCGGCGAAGCTCTTCACCGACCCAGCGACGCCTCCGGGCTGCCTGCTCGCCAGCGCAACGGCCAGCGGACCGGCTTCTTCCGCCGATGTACGCGCCGTCGCGGCCCAGCTTCGCTCGAAGACGCGCCGCCTGCTCACGGATCGCATCGGGCGAGACGTGCAAGAGGCAAAGCTCGACCCGGCGACCCGACCCGGTGCTCTCGCCGACATGGTCCTGGTCCTCGTGCAAGGCATGTCCGTCCTCGCCCGTGATGGCGTCTCCCGGGAGCGACTCTACGCGATGATCGAGCAAGCGCTCGCGGGCTGGCCCGCCGGCCTTGATTGAAGCGCGCGACGCCACGCCGCGGACCTCGGTCGAGCCTCGGAGTGTCCGGGATCGCGGACACTCCCAAGGCCCAGACTACTTTGCCCAGTAGCGACGCGCCGCCGTGTTGCCGGCATGACGGATCTTCTTCTTGTCTCCCAAGCGCTTGAGCGAACCACGCAGTCGTGGAAGCGTCTCGCCGGTCTTGTCGGCCATCTCGCGGCCCCCAATGCCGTCTTTGGCCGCAGCGATCATCGCCATGACGCGCTCGTCCAGCGCGACGAGCTCGTCACTGCTCGCGCGGACGCGTCGCTTGCCACCCTTCGTGCTGGACTTGGGCTTGGCTTTGGCCTTGGGTGTGGGATCAGCCGACGAGGCCGAGGCCGAGGTCGACTTCGCGGGTCGGCGATCGCTGCAGAACGCGAGCAGCTCTTCCACGCCCCGTCCGGTTCGACTGCAAAGCTCAGCCACAGTCATCTGACCAACGAACGATTCAAGCACTTGGAGACTCATTCGGCGGATGCTACGGGGCTGGATCGTCGCGGTCGAGAGCAGGAGGGCGGTTACTTGCAGGTTCTCGACACAACTTGCGACAGTGTGGTCAACGCCCCCCATTGGTTGGGGTCCTATGGCACGCAACCTCGTGCCGAACTCGGCCCAGACCCGCCGCGGCTCCCCCTGGCTGGTCCTCAATCCGATCGCCGGTCCTCGGTGGCGACGACAGTAGCCACCCCCTCGGCCCTCGGGGTCCGCTGGGGCGCTAAGCACCTGAAATCATGCGCTTCACATCGGCACGCTGTGTCACATTTGGACGTTTAACGTTGGCATGAAATGTGCTCATGTGTGCGCGAGCGGACTTCGGTCCCGGTGGTGGTGTCCATGTTTCAAAAGTCGCTTCTCGCACTCGCCCTGTTCTCCCTGGCAACCTCCGGCTGCGATCGTGGCGACAACCGAGACGACGGCGACGCTCCGCTGTCCGACCTCGACGCTTTGCTCGAGGGCACGCCCACCAACGACGAGCTGCCCTTCGAGATCAAAGCCGACGGCCCCGCGCCTCGGCAACACAGTGATCTTCTCGCGCTGCAGTCCCCGGTCAAGAGTCAGGGGCGCCGCGGCGTCTGCTCGATCTTCTCGACCGCGGGCCTGATGGAGCACCTGTACATCGCCGGCGGCATGCCGAGCCCCGACTTCTCCGAGCAGTACCTGCAGTGGTCCGCCAAGTTCGAGGTTGGCTCGTTCCCCAACACCTCGGGCAGCAACGCCTACTACAACCTCCGCGCGATCACGCAGTACGGCATCCCCGCCGAATCCGCCTGGCCCTACGAGGCCGATCAGTGGGGCGTCGAACAAGACGAAGCGTGTGACGGCGAGGACGACCAGCCCACGCGTTGCTACACCAACGGCCAAGCCCCCGAGGAAGCGCTCGCGGCCGAGAAGTTCCACCTGCCCCCCGGGCGCTGGCTCAACTCTCGCCGCGCTTCGATCATGGACCACATCCGCGTCAACGGAACCGGCGTGATCGTGGGCCTCGAGTTCTTTTACCAGGCGTGGAACCACCGCCGCTCCGAGCTGCCCCGCAACCTCGACTCCTGGGACGCAGGCATCGTTCGCGCACCCAACGACGAGGACCGTGAGATCAGCCGCGAGAGCCCCGCGGGTCACTCCATCCTCATCCTCGGATGGGACCTCGACCTCGAGTTCCCGCGCGTCGACGCCGAGGGCAACACCGTCCTCGACGCCGAGGGCAACCCGGTCATGGAGCGAGGCTTCTACCTGTTCAAGAACAGCTGGGGCACCGACGGCTTCGGCATCGATCACGACGCGGGCGCGGGCTACGGCTGGCTCTCCATGGAGTACGTCGACGAGTTTGGGCGCGCGTACGTCTCGGACATCCCCGAGGTCGTCGTTGCACCGGTCGACCCCACCGACCCCACCGACCCCACCGACCCCGGCGAGCTGCAAACCTTCACCTCCGAGGTGGCGGTCGCAATCCCCGACAACAACACCGGCGGCGTCCGGCAGTCGTTCGAGGTTGAGGCCGAAGGCAGCGTCAGCACGGTCAGCATCAACGTTTCCATCGAGCACACCTGGCGCGGCGACCTCACCGTTCGCCTGATCCACGGCGACGTGGTCGAGGTCCTGCACGCCCGCACCGGCGGTGGCCAAGACAACCTCGAGCTCTCACTCGACTCGTCGGCCTTCGAAGGCCTGGACCGCAGCGGCACGTGGACCCTTGAGGTTGTCGACTCCGCCCGCCTCGACAGCGGCAGCCTGACCGCCTGGTCGATCTCGCTCTAGAGCGGCTGGGGCGACGGAAGCGGCCCAAGCGGCCCCGTGGTGCATCGATGCACACCGGGGCCGTTTTTCGTTGACCACACTCTGGCGCGGGGTGGCACTTGGTCCTACACTGTGCGCATGACCGCTGAAAATCGCACCTCGCGTCGCGTGAAGACCTGGTTTCCAGTTCGCATGCGCCACGGCGAGCGTCGCAACACAGCGGTGGCGAAGGACGTGAGCGCCAAAGGCATCCTTCTGGCTGCGCGTCGGCAGCTCGAGCTGGGCAGCCAGGTCCACGTGTCTCTGCACATCGACCCCGAGTCGGGCACCCCGCGTCTGGTGCAAGGCACCGTCGTTCGCCAAGAGCCCAACGCCAACGATCCCGGCGGCCTGTGGCCTTACAAGGTCGCAATCGAGTTCGACCAGGCCGACGAAGAGCTGCTCACGGCCGTCAGCGCTGCAGGTTAACGCGTCCCTTCTTTCGGCGCGGGTGGAATGCACCCGTGCCGCTCCCGCATTCACGCTGCGATGCATGGCAGGACGTGGGCAGGAAGCGCGGTGGGTTTGCTCTTGGTGGCGGGGGTGGTGGGCGGAGCCCAGGCCCATGACTACTCCGCGTCGCGGGACGCCGATGCGCTTGAGCACACGAACGCACGGACGGGCGCGGTCACGATCCCGACCGACGCGCCACACGTGGGGCATCGCGGTGGAACCGTGGTGCTCGATGCCCACGGTCTGCTCGTCGCCGAGCGCAACGCAGCAGCCGTGATCCGAGCCGACGCGGACGGAGCCGCCGTGGCCACGCTCGCATTCTCCGGGGCGCTTGGTGAGCTGGTGACCGACGGCGGCTCGAACGTGTTTGTGGCGGACAGGGCTGGCAACCGCCTGGTCCGCCTCGACACCTCGGACAGCGACAGCCTGCGCGAAGATGCGAGCGTCGCCGTGCCCGAGCCCTACGGACTGGGCCTCTCCCCCGACGGCGCCACGGTGTACGTCACCAGCGTCTCCGACCACCGCCTGATCGCGGTCGATGCCCAGAGCATGAAGACGTTGTGGTCGGTCGAGCTTCGGGCCGAGCCTCGTGGGCTTGCGGTGTCGGCCGATGGGACCCGCGCCACGGTGGGGTTCTTGAGCTCGGGCGCGCTGGCCGAAGTGTTTCTCGACACCCAGGGCGAGACGGTGCGTTGGCACGCACTCGACCCCCGCGACCACGTCCAGGTGGAAATGGAGTTTGACGACTGGAGCGAGGACAAGGTCCCGACGGCGAAGATCGCCGAAGCCCGCAGCCGGTTCTCGGTGCCCACCGATCAAGGTCGCCGACACGCGCGCAACGTGTTTTCGGTGGCGTACGTCGGGCACGGCCAGGTCGTTGCGCCGCACCAGGTCGCAACGCCGCAGATGAAGCGGGTGCCTTCGAGGGACATGCAGGACAGCTACGGTGGAGGCCCGGAGGAGATCCCTCCGATCGACCATCGCCTCGCCACGATCTCCCCGCGCAGCGCCGGACAGGCGAGGGTCCAGGTCTCGAAGCTCGAACGCCTGCATCAGCCGCGGGCGATGGCGTACGACGCCAAGCTCGACCGGCTCTACGTTGCGGGGTACGGCGATGACGACATCGTGGGCATCGCCGATGTGTCGCTGCCTTCGGCCTACAGCGTGTGGCGCATGCATCGAAAGATGGACGCCGGTCGCCACGCCTGTGGTGCGGACGGCATGCTCGTGAGCGGGGAAGAGCTGTGGGTGCACTGCGAGCTGAGCCGCAAGCTGGTGCGCGTGCGACTCGATGGGCTCGATCTGCGCGACAAACCGTGGAAGAGCGAGTCTGCGGTGTCCGTGGGGCCACAGCTGGCGGCGTCGAAGCGCAGCGAAGCCGTCGAGCGGGGCGCCGAGCTGTTTCGTCGCGGGGAAGCTTCCGCGATCTCCGAGCGCGGCGCGATGGCCTGCGCCTCGTGTCACCCCGAAGGCCGGCAGGATGGACTGAGCTGGCGTTTGGGCGGGTCCATCCTTCAGACACCGATGCTGGCAGGCCGGGTCGGCGGGACCGAGCCCTACAAATGGGGTGGGCTCGACCCGTCGCTGCACGACAGTTTCAAACACACGATCGAGCGATTGGGCGGCTCATCACTGAGCAGCAGCCAGCTGGGCGATCTGGAGGCGTACGTGCAGTGGCTCCCCGCGGCGCCCCGTCCCTCCGTAGCCAGCACCGCCGCCGTACAGCGCGGCAAGGCGCTGTTCGAGGGCAAGCTCGAATGCAACAGCTGCCACGCTGGCGAAGCGATGGCCGACGGCAACCAGTATCCGTTTGATGCGTGGGGCTTGGAAGAGACCGACACCCCATCGCTCAAGGGCCTCGCCCACACGGCGCCCTATTACCACGACGGAAGCGCCGTCGACCTGTGGGCGCTGGTCACCGACAAGGGCAGCGTGCACGACATGGCCGACTTCTCCGCGCTGACGTCCAACCAAGCCCACGACCTCGTGGCCTACCTGGAGACCCTCTGATGAACGCTCGAGTGTTTGCTTCCCTGCTCCTGCTCGCCTCGGGCTGCGCCAACACGCGCGCCGAGTCCACAACCAGTGCTCCGAGCGCGTTGCCCAGCCCCGAGGACGACGTCGCCCGCAGCATCGCCCACGCGAGTCCAGCGTCGCGCTCGAGAGCTTCGGTGGCGCTCGAAGCTTCGGCGCACCCAACCTCGATGCAGGAGGTGGCGCTTGCCCCCGACGGAGCCTCAGCGCTCACCCTCGACGATGCAGGAGGGGTACGCCTGTGGACGAGGTTTGAGGCCGACGCCGTGCCCTGGGCTTTGCCCGTCGAAGAACCGCTGTGGATGTCGCTGGCGCCCACCCAGTCGGGCTTTCTCGCGGCGTTCATCGACACCGCGGGTGCGACCCATGTGGCGCGCATCGAGCTGGGCGACGAGGGTGCGCGCTGGGTGACCGGATTCGATCTTCCCCCCTCCGACCCGATGTTCGAGATCCATGTGCTGCCCGGCGGCGCCCGCATCCTCGGGCTGGGCGTCGATCACCGGGTGCGGCTTTGGGATGCCGACGGCGAGGTCCTGGCGCAGCTCGACGAACCCGGGGTTATCCCGTGGCAGCTGCGGGTTGGACACGATGCGCAGGGCAAGTCCCACGCCGCGGTGGTCCAGTTTGCGCCGGTCCGCATCCAACGACTGGAGATCACCGACGAGGCCCTGACGTTGGTGGGCGAGCCGCAAACGCTCGCGATCGATCAGAGTCCCAACCGCAACGACATCGGGATGAGCGCCGAGGGCCGCTACGCCACGGCGATGCAGAAACCCAACCCGAAGCACGGTCGCTTCGAGATCGAGGTCGTCGACTTGTTCACGGGAACGCGGCGCATGCTGGTCGCCGACTCGGACACCCGCTTTCGGCCCCGCGTGCACGCGCTGGCGGACGAGGTCATCGCCGAGACCGGCTCAGGCCGAGCGCTCCGCCTTCCGCTGGACGCCGCGGTGCCTTGGCAGCCAGGAGCGGACCGCAGCACGCTGACGCCGGTCGCGGGGCAGACGATCTCCTACGATGGCTCCAACGAGTTCTCGCTGATGCATGCAACCGTGCGCGGAGGAGCCCACGCGATCGCTTGGGGCGACGCGCTGAAGGTTTCGAGCGTGGACGGACAGTCGCGAGCGGTCGTGCAACACGATGCGTTCGCCCCTCTTGCGGTCGGCATGAGTCCCGATGGCACAACGGTAGCGTGGGGCACCAGCGCACAGATTGTGCTTGAGTCGGTCGATGGTACGGGCGCGGTGCGTCGGCTTGCGGCGATGGACGGGACACCGCGCTTGCTCGCCTTTGCCGACGACGAGCACTTGGTGACGATGAACGACAAGGGACTCGTGCAGCTGCGCGAGATCGAGACCGACACCGTGCTGGACACCGCGTCCTTGCCGGTCGTGTGGGGCATCGAAGGGACCGGGTGGCGGCCCGGAGACGGCGGCGGCCACGTCTTGCTGGCCTCGAGCCGGCCCTCGGAGCCGCTGCAGGTCCTCAAGGTCGAGGCGGGCAAGCTCGGTACGCCACGAGCGATCGCGGCGTCCGAGCGGACCGCCTGGCCCGAAGGCGGCAAGCCGCGCGGTTGGGAGAGCGCAGACTGGTTGGCGGGCCTCGGGCACGAGATGGACACGCTGCACCTGGGACCGGTCGAAGTCATCGGCACCAAACCCACCCCGGATGCACAACGTAGCGTGGTGGTCCAGAAGCACCGCAGCGATTGGAGTTCGACCGAGGTGCACCTGAGCCTGATCGACACGCAACGCAACGCGAGGGTGTGGGTGCGCAAGGCCAGCGGGTTGCACGACACGAGCTGGTCTCACGACAGACGACGCTTTGCATACGCGGACCGCAACGGTGGGCACGTCTGCGACGGCGCCACGGGCGAGAGCGTGCTGGACAGACGATGGGCGCCTCGCGTCTCGCCGCCGAATGACGCACCATAATGCAGTGTCGCGTCCGCTCTTGCTCGTGGTGCTGCTCGCCGCGTGCGGGCAACCAGAGCCGGCTTCTGTCGCTGCTCCCCCTGCGCCACCGGACCTCGGCGTCCCCGAGTCGCAGCTGGACACCGTCGTCCCCGTACAGGCCGATGAGGTCCCGCCCATTCCACCCACCGACCTGCCTCTGGTGCTGATGGCCACCATGGTCGGCGAGGACCCGGCGCGCAGCCGGGCCACCGTGCAGGACGAAGAGCGCTCCAGCATCACGACCTACGCGGTGGGGGACTCGGTGCGGCCCGGCGTCGAGATCACCGCCGTGCTGCGCGACGCCATCGTGCTGCGCCGAGGAGAGGCCGAGGAACGACTCGACTTTCCCGACGAGCCCGTCGCCATGACCGGTCGCGAGGTCTTCTATCCCGACTTCGTCGACTTCGATGCGCGCGTCAACTCCATGGACGAAGCGGGACAGCTCCAACCGGGGCCGGGCTACGTCATCAAGCGTCCGGACAACGCCTGGGGAACCCCACGCACGATCGCCGCCATTCAAACCGCCGCCAAGCGCTACCTCGACGAAGGTCTCGGCGGGCCGGCGATCCACGTGGGCGACATCAGCCAGAAGTCTGGCGGCCCCTTCCCTCCCCACCTCTCGCACCAAGACGGCCGCGACGTCGACGTGGGCTACGTACTTCAAGGCGATGTGGCCGACGCGAACCGCTTCGTCACCGCCACCGCTGGCCGCCTCGATATCGTCCGCTCGTGGGCCCTGCTCAACGCGTTCCTCGGCACCGAGCGGGTGCGCTACATCTTCGTCGACTATGGCCTGCAGCGCCTGCTCTACGAGCACGCCAAGCGCGAGGGGGTGCCCGAAGACCGGCTGACCGAGCTGTTTCAGTACCCTCGAGGGTCGGCAGCGGCGCAGGGCGTGATTCGGCACTGGCGCGGCCACGCCAACCACTTTCACGTTCGCTTTCGACAATGAGTCGGCCGATGCGACGTCCTCAGCCCTGCGGGATGAAGTTGTCGCAGGTGGTCTCGATCGTCTCGATCGAGGACGCGAAGATCGGCGCGTAGTCGGGCTCGCAGATGCTGGCGAGCACCCCTTGCTCACCGAACGCCTCGACGAAGTTGATGAGGTTCGGGCTCACGCCAAAGGTGCAGGTGGCGGCAGCGTCGAGCGGGACGAAGCCGATCATGACGACGGACTCGACATCTCCGCCTTTGGCAGCGACCACCGCGTCGAACCAGCCCGAGGTGTCGGTGCCTGCGTGGGCATCATCGAAGTCGAAGGAGTTCGGAGGGTCGTCGGTGACGATCACCACCACGAGGATCGCGTCCTCGCGAATGAAGCCCTCGTTGCACGCGCCGGGCGCTGCGTTGGCGGGGTCGAGCGCAGCGACGGTGGCGGTGACGGGTTGCTCGATCGGGCTGCCCGAGGTGCCGACCTGGGCGATACACGGAAACACCTGCTGCAGATCGTCCTCGTCGGTGGCGAAGCGCTGACCGGCTGCGAACGGTCCGCACACTGCGTTGGACGACCCGAAGCCCGCGGTCTGCGTGACAAGGTCACCGATGGTGTTGCAGCCCGGCGCGTTGCCTGCGTAGTTGTCGCTGGTGACCACGCCGACGTGATACGAGTCGACATTCTCGAGCGAGGTCTGGATCGCGTCGATGAAGCCGGAGAAGCTGGCCAGCAGCTGGGTCTGCTGCTGCGTCATGCTGCCGGAGTTGTCGATCACAAACAGGAAGTCGATGCCCTGACAACCCGACTCTTCAAGCTCGCCGATGTCGGGGAGGACGCCCAAGTCGAAGGTGACCGGCGGTGGACCCGATTCGTCGTTCCCCGGCAGCGCGGTCTCGCCGCCCGGGCCCGACGAAGAGGTTGTGCCTTCGGCCCCGGACGCGGGTGAAGCACCGGTCGACCCCAGCGATTCGCCGGTGCTGTTCGCATCGTCGGTCGTGGTGGGGAGTCCGGGCGCGTCGGTGTCAGCCCCCGCGTCGCCACCACAGCCCCACCCAGCGAGCTCCAGACCCAAGAGTGCGAGCGTTGGCCAACGATGCGAAGTCATACCTGCAGACTATGTCATCGGATCGCCGCCCGCCTACCGGCTGAAGTCGGCGATCGACTGCGCCAGCGACCGGGCCCGGTCCAGACGGGACAGCAGCTCCGCCGGGTCGGCGTGGGGCACCGCGTTGCAGACCTCCTCCAGGTAGCCGGCCAACGCCTGCCTGAGGTTGTCGGTGACCGAGTTGGTCGCCACCACCGTCGGACGCGTGGTGGAGACGACCGGTGGGCGGAACGAGGGAGGGGGCGGCACCGTGGCGGTCGCGCGGGTCCCCGTGCGCCCGGGCGCAGGCGCAGGCGCAGGCGCGCGCAGGACCGGCGGCTTTTGCATCTCGCGAACCGTCGGCGCCGCGGAAGCAGGCTCGTCCTTGCCCACCACGGACCGGTCCCCGTAGTGCTCGATCAGGCCATCGGCCTTGGCCAGCAACAGCGAGCACACCTGGTCGTGGGTCGCGCTCATCTCGGCGGGGAGCTCCGAGAAGTGGAACTCCGCGTCGAGTTCCTCCTTGACGTCGTTGAGCGCGTCGACGGTTGGATGCTCAAAGCTCAATCCCCGCTTCTCGAGTCGGTCTCGGAACATCCGGGAGGTCACCTGGGCGACCTGGTCGGGCGAGGCGTCCACGCCGAGGATGCCCTTGAGGCCTTGCTTCACCCCGGTGTGGTAGGTCGACACAAAGCAGTCGAGCATGCCGTCACGCGCATCCTCGACGGTGATCGTGGGTCGGGCGAGGCGGGCTCGCAGGCGCGCAACGTACTTGTCCTGAATCTCTCTGTCGGCGGCGGTCTGGGTCTGGGTCTGGGTCTGGGTTTGGGCTTGGGCTTGGGCGTTCATGAGGGTGTTTCTTTCAGTCGTCGAATCCCGACAGGGCCGAGATGAGTGCACGGTCTTCGGACTCCAAGACGGACTCGGATCTGACCGGCGAAGCGAGAACGATCGAGGTGAGCGGGTGATCAACAGCACCGGCGCGCGCGGCGGGCTGACTCATATCGATGTCGAGCAGCCGTGAGCACAACGAGCAGCGCAGCCGCAGCAACGCGCTGGACGAGGTCGGAATCCTTCCGTGGCCGCCGCAGGGACAGCGCCAATGCAAGACGTCGCCGCTGCGCTCAAGCGCCGCTGACTGCGTAGGACCGTCCGCAGTCCCGCGGAGCGCGAAGACGTCGCAGCGAACGTGGGTGTCGAGCAGAAATCGACCGCGCCGATCCAGGTGACTGCGCCAACCGAGCCCGATGGCGTCGTGAAGCTCGGCGGTGAGCAGCACCTCTTCGGGACCCGCCAGGCGGGCGAGGCGGAGTACGGCCCGAACCCCAGATCCCAGCGCCATGCCCGTCTCGTCGATGGACGTCGAGCCCTGGTGCAGCGCCAAGCTGGGTCGAGGGATATCGACGCGGGGACGGGTGCGAGTGATGCGCGGGGCGGCTTCTGCCGCGGGCAACGTCGCCAGCACCTCGCGCCCGATCGACTGGGCGATGCGTCCGCCCTCGTCTTCCACCGCGCGGGTGAACCAGCGCAGCTGTTGCGCCGCGATCTGCGGCTCCGCGTGAAGCGATGCGACGGCGAGCGAGAGCACCGCGTCGGGCTGCAGCGGAGTCGAGAGCGCCATTCGCTCCGCCGGAGTGTGGTCACGCAAGATCTCTTCGAGTCGCGTCGCAATCTCGCCGGCGGTGGCGGGACGCTGCTCGGGTCGCGCGTGCAGCATCGACATCACGAGCTGATTGAGCCCGTCCGGAACCTCGGGCCGGAGCCGGCGGAGATCGCCAGGCGCGTCGTGGAGGATCGCGGTCAGCAGGGCGAGCGGGTCTGGCTGGGTCCAGGGCAGCTCGCCCGCCAGCGACTCGTACAGCGTCACGCCGAGCGAGAAGATGTCGGCGCGACCGTCGGCCACCATGCCCGAGAGTTGCTCGGGCGCACCGTAGCCGGGTGTGCCCACGGCGATCCCCACCTGCGTCAGCTTCGGCCCGCTGCCGGCGGCTTGAGCGATGCCAAAATCGACAATGCGGGCGCGCTCGGCGTCGGGGGTGCCGGTGACCATGACGTTCCCGGGCTTGATGTCGCGGTGCACGATGCCGGCGCGGTGCGCGGCGTCCAGGCCCCGCGCCACGTCGCGCGCCAACCGAACCGCACGCAGCACGGCCAGGCGGCGATGATGCGAAAGAAGCTGATCCAGGGCGTGACCGGGGACCAGCTCCATCACGATGTACGGCACGTTGGCGCTGACCCCGAAGTCGAGCGTCGTCACGATGTTCGGGTGGACCAGGCGACTGGAGGACATCGCCTCGCGCCGGAACCTCGCCAACATCATCTCGTCATCGAGAAGCTCGGGCGCAAGAACCTTGACCGCGACCTCGCGTCCGAGCAGCAAGTCCCGGCCGGAATAGACCGCTCCCATCGCGCCCGCGCCGAGTTGCTCGTTGAGCTGCCATCGGTCCCCAAGAACCCGCTGCTCGTGTCCACCCATCGCATGTCCGAATACGGACATCTGCGGGAACGGTTACGCACCAGGGTGAGAAAGGCGGACTGTCCCGTCGGACGGAACGCGGTGTTGCCCAGCGTTCGCGCCGCCCGACGTCCGGAGGCGGCGCGGTTGCAGGTGGAACGCTAGAAGTAGTAGTGCATCGACGCGCCGCCGAAGAGGCCGATGCCCGGGGTCAGGTCCCAGCCAAAGCCAGGGCCTCCGTCCGCCCCCAGGGACCCCAAGCCGGTTCCGTTGACGCCGGGGTTGGTGTCTCCTTCCTCGCGGCTTCCGGGGATGATCCGAAAGTCCATGCCCAGCTCGGGCGAGAGCGCGAAGTTGTTGCCGAACATCAGCTGAAACACGATCGGGATCTCGATGTGCAGCTCGGTCGGATCGTCGAGGTTGTCCTCGACGTCGGTCGTGTTGGCCGAGGTCATCACGCCAAAGCGCCCGCCCAGCCCGAAATCGGCGCGGAACGGCAGTGCGCCCGCCTCACGACCCAGGCGCAGGAAGTACAGGCCCTCGATGTTGAACGCCATGAACGCGACCGTCCGGTTGTCCTCGAGCGTGCATTCCGCGTCGGGACATGCAGGGTCGGTGGATTCGGGATCGTTCTCCTTATATGAGAACAGCGCGACGCCGGCGCTCCCGCCGATCGCGAAGTTGTCGGTGATGAAGTAGCGCAGGTTGATGCCGTTGAGCCCTGCGATCGTACGGATCGCGCCCACGCCAAGCCGGCCGTCGAACGGATCGATGCCGCCGGAGCGATCCGCCGGTTGGGCGGAGATCGGTGCCAGCTCATCGTCGGTTGCAGTCGATGCGCTGAGCGAACCGGCCACGGCTCCCGAGTCAGACGTCGCTTCTGTGTCCTGCGACACGTCCTCGTCGGCGTATGCGTCTGCGTCTGCGTCCGCGGTGTCGAGACTCGCGGCTTCCCATTGTGCGCCGGAAGAATCGTCCGTGGTGGCGTCGGCACCGGCGGTCGCGTCAACATCAGCCGTCGAGTCCGCGGAAGCATCCGCGGAGACGTCTGCTTCCAAGCTCGGCTGAATCGCAACCGAGCCGAGGGTCATTACAAACGGAACACCAAGCATCCAGGCCATTGACGCGAACCGTAGCGACCCACGGCCGCCTGACGAAATTCTCGGTGATTCCGGCCGGTGCTGGGCCCATGGGCCGCCTCATGGGCGCCGCGACACGGCGTCTGCATGACGCCACGCACCCGGGGCGAGCCCCTCGACGGTCCACGGCCCGATCGCGTGCCGCACGAGTCGGAGGGTCGGAAACCCGACGTGGGCGGTCATGCGCCGCACTTGGCGGTTGCGGCCTTCGGTCAGCACCACCTCGATCCAGGCGGTTGGAATGGACTTCCGCTCCCGAATCGGGGGCTCGCGTGGCCACAGCTGCGGCGAGTCCAGCCGTCGAACCTTCGCCGGACGGGTCGGCCCATCCTTGAGCTGCACGCCGCGACGCAGGGCCTCCAGCGCCGCTTCGTCCGGCTCACGCTCCACCTGCACCCAGTAGGTCTTGGGCATCTTGGAGCGAGCCTTCGGCGAGGCGATCGCATGCTGCAGCTTGCCGTCGTCGGTCAGCACCAGCAGCCCTTCGGAGTCCTTGTCGAGACGCCCAGCCGCGTACACTCCGGGCACGTCGACAAGATCCGCGAGGGTGCGGTGACCCAGCTGTGTCGTGAACTGACTCAAGACCCCGAAGGGTTTGTTGAGCAACACCACCCTGGACATCAACCCCGCCCGTCGTAGGTCTTGGCCGAGGTCTCACACAAGCGGAACAGCTCGGCCAGCTCAGTGTCGGTGAACTCGCGCCACGCTCCGACCGGGACGTCCAGCTTGATGTTCATGATGCGGATCCGCTCGAGCTTGGCCACCCGGTAGTCGAGAAACTCGCACATGCGCCGGATCTGACGATTCAGTCCCTGCTGCAGGACGATCCGAAAGACGTCCTTGCTCAGCTTCTCGACCCTGCAGGGCTTGGTGACCGTCTCAAGAATCGGAACACCGGCGCCCATGCGTTGGACGAACTCCGCCGTGATCGGCCGGTTGACCGTGACGATGTACTCCTTCTCGTGGTCGTTCCGAGCGCGCAGGATCTTGTTGACGATGTCGCCGTCGTCGGTGAGGAAGATGAGCCCCTGACTCATCTTGTCGAGCCGTCCGATCGGGAAGATTCGGGAGGGATAGTTGATGAAGTCGATGATGTTGTCGGGCTCGACCCGGGTGTCGGTCGTGCAGACGATGCCCACCGGCTTGTTGAAGGCGAGGTAAACCCGCTTGTGCGACTTCGCGTCCGCTGAGACCGCGATGCCATCCACGGCGACGGCGTCCTGTGGTCCGACCTTCGTACCCATCTCCGGAACGACACCGTTGATGGTCACGCGTCCGTGCTCGATCAGCTTGTCCGCAGCCCGGCGCGAGCAGTAGCCCACCTCGCTGAGGTACTTGTTGATCCGGGTGCGCGGGCCGTCCGACATCGGGGGCGAAGGTACCTCAGGGGGTCCCGAGCGTGTCGGTTCGTGGCGAGCCCAGGGTGGTCATCGTGGTCGTTGCCGCGGCGCTCGCGAGGGCCGACGAGGCTCGCAGCGGACACGCCGAGCCGGGGCGTAGCCTCGTCCGTCGATGCCGACGGGTTGGTGAGCCCCGGTTTGCGTCGACACCGCAAAAACTCCCAGTTCGAGGTCCAGACCCCCTATCAATGCCCGTTCTCCTCAGGCCGGCGCCGCGAGCTTACATGTGAGGGCTTGTCCGCTAGGTTGGATGGACGCCGCGGTCGTCCGTGGATCCAGGGAACCTACGATGAAGACAACGCTCTGTACCCTCGCCCTTGTTGGCCTGTTCGTCACCGCCGCCTGCAACGACGCGGACTCGTCCGACGCCGACGCGGCTGCTGAAGGCGGAGGCAAAGCGGACGGCACCGAGGAGGGCAAGGATTCGCTCGCCGGCGTCGCGGACCTTCACCTGCACATGTTCGCCGAAGACGCGTTCGGTGGCGGCTGGATGCATGGCTCACACGACGGCACGGCCGAAGAGGCGATGTCTGACTGCGACGGCGGGACCGACCACGGACGCTTGGTCGACGACCTCACCCCGCTGCTGACCGAAGGCAGCGCGTGCGCGGCCGAGCTGCCCGAGATCGCGCAGCGTGTGCCGCTCGTGGGCGCGATGGTCCAGTACGGCGGCGGCTTCATCTCCGAGGAGATCGGAAAGCTCCCCGGTACCGAGGGCGACACCGGTCGTCACGACGACCGCACGGGCGGTTTTCCGACCTTCACCGGCTTCCCGCGCTGGGACACCATCGCCCACCACACCGCGTGGGAAGGCCACCTGCTCAGCGCATACGCTGCGGGACTTCGTGTCGAGGTGGTGTCGGCCGTCAGCTACGACTTCATCTGCCGGGCCAGCCCGGTGGAAAACCTCGACCGTCCCGAGTGCGACGAAATGGCGGACGTCTACGTCCAGCTGCAGTCCGCGCAAGAGATGGCCAAGCGCAACGCTGACTGGATGGAGATCGCGCTCTCCTCCGCCGACGCTCGCCGCATCGTAGCGGAAGGCAAGATGGCGCTCATCCTCGGCATCGAGGCGACGCATATCTTCGGTGAAGGCGACTGGCGTGCGGAGTTTGAGAAGGCCTACGCGATGGGCGTGCGAACGCTTCAGCCCGTGCACCTGTACGACAACCGATTCGCGGGCGTGGCACCCCACAACCCGCTGCACCACATCGCGCTGTACACGGAAAACTGCCACGTCGACACCGACTGCCCCATCGGCCTCACCGACGGCCAGCCGGGCGGGGTGACCCTGGGCTTCGACCTCGACGCCACGTGCAAGAACGTGGTCGGGCTCAAGGACGAGGGCAAGGAACTGATCGCCGAGATGATGGACCGCGGCATGCTCATCGACGCTGCGGACACGAATCTGAGGGAACCTCCGGGTGAGCGCCGTTCTTCTCGCGCGGGCGGTGACGCCGCCTGGCTGACGGCCAGGGGAACGCCTGCTAAGTCTGTGGCATGGATCGTTGCATCGCACTCATGCTGCTGCTTGTTGTGAGCGCCTGCGACAACGCACCCACCGCGCCCCCTGTACCCAGCTCGCACCCTGCGGCCGATGCACAGGCCCCTGAGACCTCGACCGCGGACGGCACCTATATGGGCCGGACGCTCGCCGCGACGATGAGCCACCTGGGCGCCGACTGGCTAACACGCGAGAACCGTGACGAAGAGGAGGACACCACGCTCATGCACCAAAACCTGGGGCTGAAGCCAGGCGATGTGGCCTGCGACGTTGGGGCGGGCAACGGCTACCACACGCTGCGGATGGCCACGGCGACCGGACCCACCGGCAAAGCGGTCGGCGTCGACCTCCAGCCCAAGATGCTTGAGCTGCTGAGGATGCGCGCCCAGGCGGAGGGCGTCGCCAACGTCGAGACCATCCTCGCCGAACCCAATGACCCCAAGCTACCCGCGAGCACCTGCGATCTGATCCTGCTCGTCGACGTCTATCATGAACTCTCGGATCCGGCCGCCGTGCTGCAGCGTCTCTCGGCGGCGCTCACCGATCGCGGCCGCATCGTCCTGCTTGAGTATCGCGCCGAAGATCCCGAAGTTCCGATCAAGGAGCTGCACAAGATGTCCAAGGCGCAGATTCTCCAGGAGTACTCCGCCAACGGTCTTCGGCTCGCATCAGAGTTCGACGGCTTGCCGTGGCAACACATGATGTTCTTTGTGCCCGAGCCCGAAGGCTCCAAGGCCGACGTCGACACCAAGGCCAACGCGGCCGGAGCGAAGGCAGCAGCCGCACGTGCGCGCGGTGACCGGCGGGATCGTTAGGCTCATGCAGGACATGGCGTGACTCGCCGTTCGTAGCCGAACGACACGGCGTCGCCTCCTCTGGTGATTCGCGACGTCGCGACGGTTCAGCCCCGCTGCGCAGGTGCGGCTCGGCGAGTTGCGATGCGCAGGGAGGTGCCTTCGAGCGACTCCTCGCGCCAGTCCTCCGCGCCCTCGCGCAGGCTTTCAAAGGCTAGCGCGTCGCCGAAGACGAGCTTGCCCGAGGCGTCGCGCAGCACGACGGTCTCGCCGTGTTGCTCGGTCAACCAGACCAGCGCACGGCGCAACTCTGTGTCACGCGAGACCGGCTCCGGTCCGCCCGACACGGGGCGCGCGAGGGGCTGACTGTGGTCGAGGGCCCAGTCGATGTTCTCCGCGATCTGCTCGACCTCAGTGGGGCCGTCGACCGAGCCGCAGCGCGCTCGGCGATTTCCGCTTCGGACCGCGTGCATCGTGCGACGAATGTGATTCAGCGGCAGCTCGAGCCGAAGCCTCAGCCGTCGATACACGAAGATGCCAAAGCCCAGCGAGAAGGCACCCAGCAAGACGGTCGCCCACGCTCCGGTGTGTCCGAGGCGTTGGGCCCGGTCGTCGGCGACCTGCATTGACTCTCGGTTGACCTCACCGAGCTGTCGAAGCGCGTCGACGACCCGCACGCGTGCAGACACGTCACCCGCGAACGCTGCGTCTGCGTCGCGGTCGAGCGCCTGTACGAGGGGCTCTTCCTCGACCTCGGTCACGTTGTCGCGCACGCGTTCCTGCGCTGCCGAGAACGCCGAGGGGACCGGGCCCGCGCTGTCGCGGCGCGCGAGAATGGCCATCATCTCCTCGACCGCCTCGGCGCTGTAGACGTTCTCCTTGAGGATGCGCTCGATCGCAGGGCCCATCCGGGTGAGCACGGAGATCGAGAGCATGCACAGCAAGACTTGAATCACCAAGAGGACCGAAAGTCCCAGTCGCGTTTCTCGCTTGATGTCCATCAGCTCAGTTCCGAGATCCGGCGGGCGTTTTTTTCGGTGGCCACGACGAACAGGACGTCGCCGCGCTGCAGTGGCGCGGTGGGGCTCGGCAGGCCCGTCTCATCGGCCTCGCGATCTGCTGGGCGGACGGCAGCCACGACGGCCTCGTGACGCTCCAGGATCCGAAGCTCGGATAGCGAGCGGCCCCAGAAGGGTTCGGGAACACAAAGCTCGGTGAGTACGAGGTCCCCACCCAAGGGCAGCACGCGCAGCGCACCACTCCAGACCAGCCGCATCGCCAGTCGGTGGCCGTAGTCGCCCTCCGGTCGAACGACTTCGTGGGCGCCCACCATGTACAACACGCGGGCATGGAGGTCGTCGGTGGCGCGGGCGATGATCTGCGGCGCATCCATCTGTCGCAGCATGGCCGTGATCATGATGCTGCCCTCTCGGTTGCCTTCACCCAACGCGCAGACACAGACCTCACGCTGCTCGGGCGCCAGCGAGCGCAGCGCCTCCTCCTCGGACGCGTCCATCACGATGGCATCCGCGACGTAGGGCAACACGGAGCGGACACGGGCTTCGTCGGTGTCGACCGCGAGCACCTCCCCGCCCTCGGCTGCCAGCCCTCGGGCGAGGGCGCTTCCGAACTGTCCGAGACCAATGACGAGGGACTGTTTGGGCATGGTGTGCTTCCTTGGCGGGGGCGTCGGGGGTGGGTAAGGCGCCCGGTCAACCGGTCGCGACCGCCTCTTCGGGCAGTGTCTGCTCAAAGCGAACGCCGACGCTTCGAGACAGGAACAAGAACAGTGTCAGCGATCCGACGCGTCCGGAGAACATGCAGAGGATGATGATCACCTTGCCCACCTCGTCGAGCGCCCCGGTGCCCCCGGTCGACAGACCCACGGTGGCCAGCGCGCTCACGACTTCGAAGATCGTCACATCGACGGGGATCTCCTGCGTGAGCAACAGCGCAAAGAGGGCCAGCACGGCCCCGAACGCGGCGACCGCCACGGTCGCCGTCGCACGGCGGATCGAGTTGCTGCTGAGCCGTCGGCCAAAGGCGGTCACCTGTTCGGTCCGCCGGACGACGGAGTACACGAGCAGGGCGAGCACCGCGAAGGTGGTGGTCTTGATGCCACCGGCGGTGGAGCCGGGGCTCCCGCCGATGAACATGCAGATGAGCATGAGGGTCCAGGTAGCCGGGCGAACCTGGGCGAGGTCGACCGAGTTGAACCCCGCGGTGCGCAGCGTGACCGACTGAAACATCGCGTTGAAGATCCGGTCGACGGTGCCAAGCTCTGCCAGCGTCGAGTTCCACTCGAGCAGCCCGATAAAGCCCGCCGGCACCACCAGCAACACGGCGCTGGTCCAAAGAATTAGCCGCACCTGCAGCGAACGCCGTCGACGCGATCGCCACGGAGCCATGGCCACGATCGCGACCGGCCCCAAGCCTCCGATGACGATGATGATGCCGACGACACTGAGCACGTACGGGCTGTCGGCGTAGGGCACCAGGCTGTCGGACTGCAGGGCAAACCCCGCGTTGCAGAAGGCGGAGACCGAGGTGAACACCGCGCGCCACGCCGCGCTCGCGAACGCCTCCCCCCGGGCGAGAAAGCCGGCGAGCAGCAGCACCGCACCGATGCCTTCGGTGACGAACGTCGCGACCAGAATGAGCCGAATGGTGGGGACGATGCCGGCGCGCCCTTCGACACCGATGATGTCCGCGGCGGCCCGCTCATACGAGACCGGCAGCCGTCGACCCAGCAACGCCATCGCGGCAGCGGACAGCGCCATGATGCCAAGCCCACCGAGCTGGATGAGGACCAACAGCACCCCCTGACCAAAACCCGCCAGCGCGTTGGGCGTGTCGACCACGATCAACCCGGTGACACACACCGCGCTGGTCGCGGTGAACGTCGCGTCCAGCCACGACAAGCCATCCGTCGAGGCCGCAGGCAGACGAAGCGCGAGGGTCCCGGCGATGCACAACCCAAGAAAGGAGACCACGAGCACGCGTGAGGGCCGTGCAAACAGCAGGTCGGCAATCGACCCATACTTGACCGGAGTGGGGAGCACAGCCCGAGGCCGGATCGCCAAGCCCACGAGGACCGGCGAAACGACCGCGACCCCCGACCATGAAGACCCGGCACCGAGCAGGGATCCGATCGCGTCGGTCGCGGGCAGAATGCTCAGGAGCAGCGCCACCTGCAGCAGCCGGCGATCGAGTTTCGAGCACGGGCCCATGCCCCACAGAAGCAGGCCTGGCGGCACGGCGTAGAGCGCTGCAAGTGCCAGCTGCGAACCGGGGCCGCCCGGCGCCGTCCCCAACGCGGCCTGTGCCGCGAACGCGAGGCTCAACCCCACGGGGACCAGCAGCACCACCCTCCGCGCTTCACCCGGTTGGTCGGCTTCGTGCTCTCGAATCCGAGATGGCGTCCACAGCGTGGCGATGACGGTGACGGTGCCCAACGAGAGGAAGAGCCCGCGCATGGGGAGCTGCCCCGCGGCGAACAACTCGGTCGCCGCCCAGCCCAGCACCGCCACCGTACCGACGATGCGAGGGGCCGGCCGATCCGAATGGAAGAGCGCGGCCGAGGCGGTGAACAAGAACGACAGCGCCACCAAGAACGGCGCAGCGGGAACGTCCCACGCGTCGTAGGGCGACGCGGGCGGCTGCGTCCAAACGGCCGCCGCCATCATGCCGAGCATGACCCGCGCCGCCAGCGTTCGCATGCAGGCCTTCACTGCGCGAACGATGCAACAAACCGGGTGCTCGCGGCAAACCCCAACCGACCCTCCTTGCCCGGGGGCTCAGCGGTCGACCTCCGTTTGCGCGGGATCGAGCCGGCCGTCGATGCTCGCTGCAACGACCTCCGCGGACACGCAGTCGTCGCCATCGCCCACCGCGACGAGCCTACCGGACCCCGCCTCGGCGGCCAATCCGAGGCGCGGTGGTCCCGCAAAACTTCCGGAAAGATTTTTCGCGACATCGCGTCTCGCCCCGCATCTCTCCAATACAGAGGCCACGACATGCACACGCAGACCAGTTCCCATCAAGTTCGAGCGCAATCCCTGGCGACGGGGCTTTGGCTCGGTCTCCTGCTCATCTCCGCCGCGGCCGGGTGTGGCGACGCTGGTGGCGATGAAGGGCCGTGCATCCAAGGGGAGACGCAGCCTTGTGTCTGCGCGGGGAGCGAGGGCGCCCAGTCGTGTCTGGCCGATGGGACGTGGGGCGAGTGCGTGTGCGGCTCGAACAACGGCGAAACCGATGGCGGCGACGACATGCAGAGCTCCGGGCAGGGTTCCGACAGCGACGACCCCTGGGCGACCACCGGAATGCCGGGTGACTCGGGGGAAAGCGGCGATGACTCCTCCTCCGACTCCGGGGACAACGCCGCGTGCGACGAGGGATACCCCACTCTGGCCCCAGGCGAGACGGCATCGCTCTCGTCAGCGGGTCCGGGCCAGACGACCGGGGCGTTCTGCATCACCATCCCCGATGACGCGGGCCTGATCACGTTCGGCCTGTCCGGGGGAACGTGCGACACGGGTGAATGTCAGTTCGAAGAGGTCCGCCTCTTCTTTCGTGAGGGCGACGCTCCCGACCACACCAATCCGGACGAGGAGACAAGTCAGTGGTCCTACGAGGTCACCGAAGGCGGATCTGGCGCTTTTATGCGAGGCGTCAACCCGGGGATCGGCTACCTCATCGTCGATGATGGCGCCAACGGGTTCGGCTACTCGGGCGTGTCGCTGAGTGTTTCGTTTGCTGAGGAAGCAGGTGGCGAAGAAGACAGCTGTCTGCGCGTCCCGGAACTCGACGACTTCGCATGTCCTCCGGGTTATCCGCCGGCCGCGTACGACTGCTTCGAAGCGCCGCCACCGGAGTGCGAGCTCGGCGAGGCCGGGCCTGTGTTCTGTTGCCCGGCCTAGCTCGACTCAGCTCGATGCACAGCTCGTTTTGGTGAACGCTTCAATCCGCGACGGCGGTGCGTCTGGCGAGCTCGCACATGGGGGTATCGCCCAGCGCGCAGCCTTCGGTGGCTGCTTCGAGCAGCATGGCGCGGTGAAGCTCCAGCCCGGCGTCACCGCCTGGCGGCGCGGCCTGCAGCGCATCGAGAAACTCGTACTCGTGGACGATCGCGAGGTTTTGGCAGCTCTGCAAGTCGCCGCCGAAGCACAGCGCGCGTCGGGGGAGGGACGTGCGATCGGAGCAGTACGCGGCCTGCATGCAGCGGAGGCGCTCGTGGTCGGCCCGCTCCCGCAGCGTCTCCTCGATGAAGGCGCAGCCTTCCTCCCACCGCCCCAGGGCGAGGAAGGATGCTGCGCGGCGGGCCAGGCGAGCCTCGTCCTCGGCGAGCGTCCGCGAGGGCTCCGCGGAGGCGGCAAGGGCCTGCTCGAGCACCGCGCGTGACCGGTCCGTGACGAGCAGATGCCCGCTGCAGGTCGGTGGCTCGGTCTCGAGGCCGCTGAGGACCATGGCCAAAGCCGCAACGGCTCCCGAGCCTGCACCCGCTGCGATCCAGACGCTGCGGCGCCGAGCCGGTGGTGGCTGCAGCGCAGTGCACAACGCTGCCATCGAGCTGAACCGAAGCGCCGCGCTGCTCTCGAGTCCCCGACGCAGTGCGGCCTCGATGGACGGAGCAGCGGGTCTCGAAGGGGCGTCAAGCACCAGCTCCTTGCCGACCCTACACAAGGCGAACTGGTCACTGCGGACGCTGTGGGGCCCACCACGACGAATCTCGGGCGCCATGTATGTCCAGGTCCCCAGACCAGCGGCCTCGACAGGGGCGACAGAAGTGTCTCCGGAGGACAGACCGAAGTCCACGATGCGGAGACGGCCGTCCTCACCCACGAGTGCGTTCTCCGGCTTGATGTCGCCATGCACGATGTTGGCGGCGTGCAGGCTTGCGAGTCCAGCGGCAGCCTGCCGAAGAATGTCGAGCCTCGCGGCGGCGTCATGCTCTTCGTTCATCCAGGCCCGAAGGCTCTGACCTTGCACGAACTCCATCGCAATAAACGCACAGGCCTCAAACTCCCCAGCCTCGTACACGGCCACGATGTTGGGGTGCGAGACCTTTGCGAGCGCGCGGGCCTCGTCAAGCGTCGAGGCGCGGCGAGACCCCGGCGGAGCCCACAGAAGCTTCAGAGCCACCGTTCGATGGAGGCGACGGTCGCGAGCTCGAAACACGACGCCACTGGCCCCCTTGCCCACGACACGTTCGAGATCGTAGTCGCCGAAGGCCACAGCCGGGGCCGCGAAGCCCAGCAGTCGAGCTTTCAACGCGGACTTCCGGACCCGGGTCTCGTACGACTCGCCGTCGGCACCCAGCTTGGCGGACCTCGTCACTTTGCCGACGAATCTAACCGATCCAGCGCAGCGCACGAAGGCTCGTGGTCCAGCGAACAGCCGGTGTCGAGCGCCTCTCGCATCTTGTGCTCCTGCGCGGCTGCGGACTCAAGGTCTCCATGTTCCCGCGCCTCGAGCATCTCGTACTCGTGGGGAATGGCGACGATCGGGCAGCAGGCCCCGATCCCTTCGTCGAAGCACGCAGCTTCGTACGCCCCCGGATCGGCATCGCAGGGGGCAGCCCCTGCCGCCGACGTCCCCGAAAGGGGTTCGGAGACATCGGCATCGTAGGGGGCCGCGCAGGCGGGGAGCAGGGCGATGAACAAGACACGCAGGGGTTTCACGTTCCCGCTGTACGCAAAGTCGCGGCAGGGATTGCGGCGGGCTCAGTTTTTCTCGAGTTCGTCCGCAGCGGCCTGGCGAAGCGCCCCCGGGGCCTCCGCCGACGTCAGCGCGTCCCGCAGCCGGGCGCGGGCGCTGCGAATGCGCGTCTTGATGGTTCCCACAGGCACATCCAGCGCGACGGCGATCTCCGCGGCTGTCATGCCTTCCCAATAGTGAAACTCCAGGGCCGTCTGCATCTCGACGGGCAGGGTCTGCATGCACTGCAGCAGCAGCGCCCGCTCTGCGCGACGTCCGGCCAACGTCGAGGCTCCGGTCCGCAGGTCGACGATCGACACCGTTCCAAAGTCCACACGCTCGTCCCTCCGCCGCCGTCCGTAGTGCTTGCGAAGCACGTTGTAGGCGATCGAATACAGAAAACTGCGAAAGGTCCCGTCACCACGAAACCGACGCCTGGCTTCGACGCAGGCCGCGAACGTCGCCTGAACGAGCTCGTCTTGCGTCGCGGGATCGCGGGACGCTTTGCTCTGAAAGAAGCGGGCGATCGCCTCGAAGTACCGATCGATGAGGGTGCTCGCGGCGTCGTGGTCCCCCGCCCCCCATGCCTCGAGCAGGTCTTCGTCGGTGGTCCCCGCTGCCATTCTTGCCAGCGGCGACTCTACCATCGGGCGTTGATGCGAACGGTCGCGGCTTGTGCGAGCACCTCGACGCGGTGCGCAACACCGCGTCGCGGCGGTGGTCCCGCCGCCGGCCCGATGGCCGTCCTCCCGTATAGACCGGCCCAGATTCGACCTCTGGTCGATACCGAAAGAATCACCGAACATCGAGGCATGCGTCTGGTCCAGCTCCTGTACTGCAGCAACGCCGAGCTCCCGGTCAACCTCGACGTGGTCCGTAAAATCGCGTCCACGAGCGCAGCAAAGAATGAGGCCGCGTCCATCACAGGCATTCTCGCCTTCGACCACGAAACGTACATTCAGGCCCTCGAAGGACCGCGCGATGTGGTCAACAATTTGTATCTTCGAATCGCTCGCGATCCTCGGCACGCCGACTTGACCATCATCAGCTACGAAGAGATCGAAGAGCGAGAGTTCGGAAAGTGGTCGATGGGCTTCATCGGCCCAATCGCGAAGAGCGAAGGCGTGCTTGAGGGGTTCGACGGCGACACGTTCAACCCATTCGAGTTGCGGGCCGAGACCGCCCGAAAGCTGCTGCGCGCCGCCGCCGAGGCCGTGCTGGTCAGCGGTTGGCGCACTGACCGGCGCTCGTAGGCTGAGGCAGGTGCGGCGTGTGCTCAGGGCAGCACAATGCGACCGGGCGCCCCCTGATCGCCATCTTGGGTGTGACACCCGTTGCAGTCGCCAGACTCGGCGGGGATCGGCATGGCACGCTCTCGGTCTCCCTGAACGACCTTCACCAGGTAGGGTGCGGGGAAGGGGGTCCGCGACGCGTGCATCAAGAAGTTCCCCGACGCGTTGACCGAAAGTGAGACGACCTGCCCGTCGGCGCTGGTGACCTCGACGATGATCTGCTCTCCGTCGAGCTCCCCTGGCGGACCCTTGCAGTCGTCGGGCTCGTGCGCGGTCTCGAAGACCGTGCCTCCGATGACCAGGTTCGGGACGTCGTCGTCATCGGGAGCTTCGATCGTGTGGCAACCCAGGCATGCGCGACCCGGGAACATCAGCGGCGTGCCGTCGTCGTCGCCGGGGTCCCACCATCGGTCCGTGCTGCACGTCGGTTCGGCGTCGAAGGGATCGGGCGCCGGATCGCTTCCGCAATCACCGGGGGGCATTCCCGCTTCCACCCAGGCCGCAAAGGCCTGCTGCTCCTGTGCAGAGACTGCAGAGGCGGGGGCGGGCGGCATGGGGCTGTCTGTCGACGCCATTCGGGTCATCGCCCGTTCGGCGAACGTGAACCCAGCCGTGGCACTCGGGGCGACCAGGTCATCGTGGCTGACCAGCGACATGGGCGCGCCGACCGGCGTGACTCCGTGGCAGCTCTGGCACTGGCGCTCGAGCAGGTCTGCAACCTCGCAGGGCAACCCAGCCTGCTGGATGTCGCCAGTGCCGTCCGAGGCCCCAGAGCTGTCGGATCCGGACAGGTCCTCCGTGTCGCCTCGATCCGTCGAGCTGCTCGGTGCATCGGTCGATGTGCCGGCGTCAGGCTCAAACTCAGCGTCCGGAGGGTCGATCCCACAGGCCGCAAGGGATGCGACGAGCAGGGGGAGGCTCAGGGTTCTAGCAATCAGATCAAGCATGGGCGCCAGTTCTGCGCAGACGTCCCCGAACGCGCGGTTGCGTTACAGATGCATCGCTCTTTTCCCGACACCCCATCAATCCGGCGTGGAACAGCGCGGCCTGCGGTGGTGTGACCTCGCGGACGGTGTCTCGGTCGGCTCGGCGCCGCCGTGGAGGCGGCGATGGGGCAGGACCGGGTTCGGACGCGACCTGGAAGCAGCCAGAGACGACGCGGTTCACAACGCTGCCGATCAGCGAGGAGAGCGGAACACGGGTTCGTAGGGGCATGTCGAGCAGTGCCCGCTCACTTCGATTCGTTACTGGGCATGGATACGCACCAATCATGCTGCCTCGGACGTTCCGCAGTCGCGGTCGACAGCCTGACCACCCGTATCTTGCCGGGTCCGCTGTAACGGCAGGCTCGGACCGGGAACCACACATCGGGACCGCGATCGACTTCTCTCGCGACCGCCGAACCCGTGATGCAGATGTTCAACCATCCAAGACATGCGCACAGGACGAGCTCGACGCCCTCCGTCTTTGGGTCGACCGGCCGGAGGATGCTCGGTCAGGCGGTTGTGCTCAGCGTCCTGGGTACGCTCGCATCGACGGCAATGTTCGCCTGCGCTCGACCCAACCCACGCTTCGATCCCGACGCCGAGTCGGCGGAGTTGACCGGGAGTACCGGTGGCCTCGCCGGCACCTCTGACGACCACGGGGCCACGGATTTCGAGACCGGTGGCCTGAACTCGAGCGACGACACCGGCTTCGAGACCGACGGGTCTACGGCAAGGCTTCTGGTCTTCGCTTCCGAGCGGAGCAACGGAAGCCTCGACTTCGAGCGCGAGACCGACTCGCTGCAAGCGGATGCGCACTGCGCCTCGATCGATTCAGCCCGCGACACACCGCTTTGTGGCGGGACCATCCGTGCGTTCGTCTTCGTCGCTCCCGTGCCGACGGGCCCACGAATCCCCGAACAACTCGACCTGCCCAGCGATCGACCCGTCGACGCTCCGAACGGGTCGCGAATCGCAGACTCCCTGCATGCGTTCGCGACGGGACCCCACCTCACCACGCTCACGGACGCCGACGTGGTCCCCAGCGCAACAACCGGAGTGTGGACGGGCCTGAATCCGAGCGAGCAAGGGAACTGCCAAGGCTGGACCTCTGGAAACGACGAACGTCGTGGCGGGGCTGGAGAGATCCACGGGGAGCAGGGTTGGGCAACGGCCACAGTGGCGAGTTGCGGCGCAGAACTTCCCATCCTTTGCCTGTGCGAAGCGGCGAGTTTCTAGGGACGCCGAGCTGCAACGACTTCTTGACGAGCGATCCACCCCAGGTCCAATCGGCACGGCACCGTTGGGGCTCGACCCTGGGCCCTCCAACAACGCGTCCCCTGCGCTCCGCTCGCCGGGGCGCCAGCGTGCGAGCAGTGCGGGGTCATCGAGCATTCGGGAACGCGAGCAGCGCGTCGGCGCGTCACTTCCGGCGGGTTCGCGGCTCGACCTCGTGGCACTGTGTCCACCGCCATGGACGCTCGAGAGCACAGCCCGCTGTCGTCTTTGCTTCGGGCTCCCGCCGATACGCCAGACGGGTTGGAAACGGATCGACTGCGCGCCGCTGCGCGCTCAGCTCTCTTCGGGCAGGACTGGGACGATGGCAACGTGCGCGTGGGTCGATTCATCGTGGGCGCATGGATCGGCCAAGGCGCGATGGGCACCGTCTTCCGAGCCCACGACCCAGACCTCGGCCGCGACGTCGCGCTCAAGGCTCTCGAACCGGTCGAGGGTGGGCAGGAGGTCATCGAGGTTCTATTGGGCGAGGCGCGAACCCTGGCCCAGCTCAACCACCCCAACGTGGTGACCGTGCACGAGTGCGGCGTGGACCGTGGCCATGTGTACATCGCGATGGAGCTTGTCGAGGGCGGCACCCTCTCCGACTGGCTGCGGCGCAACCCGCCGGGGGAGGCGAGACGGTTTGAACGGGCGCTCCACCTGGCGACGCAAGCCGCGGCCGGGCTCGCCGCTGCGCATGCGGTGGGCCTGATCCACCGGGACCTCAAGCCCGCCAACATGCTCGTCGATGCCGAAGACCGGCTGCGAATCGCCGACTTTGGGCTGGCACGGACGACCGAGTACGCCGCAGCCCAAGACGCTCTGACGCAAGAGTCGAACGAGCCCACGCCGCCCTGGACGACGCCTGCGGGAACGCCCGGATACGTCGCGCCGGAGCAACTCGAAGGCAAGCCGACCAACGCCAGCGATCAGTTCAGCTTGTGCGCCACGCTCTACGAGGTGTTCGCTGGAACTCAGCCGTTCCAAGGACGCACCGCTCAGGAACGGATCGCGTCGATTCGTGCGCGCCGATTCCAGCCGGCTGCAGCGTCGTTCTCCGTTCCGCGCTGGCTTCGGCGAGTGCTGGAGCGCGGCCTGGAAGCTCCCCCCGAGAACCGCTTCGAAAGCGTGCAGGCGCTGCTTGCTGCCCTCGAGCGTGGGCGAGAACGTCCGCCGCGGCCTCGGGCTCTCCTGCTCGGTGGCGCTGGCGTTGCAGCTGTGGCGGGTGCACTGTCCATCCCGGCTCTGGCCGGAGAGCAACACAAGGCACCACCCTCCGCAACACCGTGCACCAACGGAGCGGAGAGCTTGGCGCGAGTCTGGGGCCCGGCGCGCGCCGAGATCACGCGCGCCGAAGTGATGGAAGTCGAGGGCCCCTACTCGTCCGAGGCGTGGTCGAGGATCTCAGAGGGCCTCGAAGCTTGGGGAACCCAGTGGGTGGGGGAGTACGAGGACGCGTGCGCGGCCACGAAGGTCCGCGGCCAGCAGCCCGAAGCGACGATGGAACTCAAGATGCGATGCCTCGATCGCCAGCTGATCGTTGTCGATGCCACGCTTGAGCGGGTTGGCGAGATGTCCCTCCCAGCGATCGTCACTTCGCTCGCCGACGGGCCGCGCCCCATCGAATGCCGAGACTCGGCCCAACTCGAAGCGACGCTGCAGGAACCCAAGGACCCGAAGTCGCGGACCGAGATCGACACGATCCTCCGTTCGGTGCAGATCGCGGAGCTCGCTCTGCTCGATGCCAAGCCCAAGGCTGGACTGGCCGCGACCACCGCGGCGGTCGAGCACGCACGAACCCTGGCGCACGGCCCCTCTCTCGTCGAGGCACTGGTCCTTCATTCGAAGCTGTTGCTCGCCAATCGCAAGCCGTTCGAATCCGCCGCACGCGAAGCCGTCCAGCTCGCCGCACAACACAACCTGCCCGCGAGCGAGACCAACGCGTGGCTGATGGTCTCTCGCGGGGCCGATGACCACGCCGACATCATCAAGCGCGACTCGGACACCAGCATCTCGCTGGAGGCTGCGCAGGCCTCGTTGCTCCGCGCGGGCAGGCCTGCTCAGCTGACTGCCCGCGTCACGAAGCGCCGAGCAGAGGTCGCGCACTATGTTCATCGCGACCTTGAGCGAGGGCTCGAGCTCTACGCCGAGGCCCTCGAGTTGTTTCGCGCGGCACCTCGCCCGCCGCTCGGTGAAGTCGGGGAGCTGGTCGACAGCTACGCGGACGCCTTGGCCTTGCTCGCCCGACACGACGAGGCGGTGGAGCTGTGTCGCTGGCGCCTGGAATATGCCCAATCCCGTCGCGGGCCCAGGCACCCACAGACCGGACGCGCCTACCTTCGACTCGCGAACGCTCTGAGCACTGGCGGCGAGTACGAGGAGGCCGAACTGGAGGCTCAGCGCGCCTTTGAGATCCTGCTTGAAGCCCGTGTTCCCGAGCTCGACCTCGCGAAGCCGATCGGGTTGCTCGGGTCGCTTGCGATGTCGCGCGAAGACTGGGCGACCGCCCGCGTGCACATCGAGCGCACGCTGGATATCCACGTGAAGGAGTATGGATGGCAGGGGATCACCGCGGCTCCGCTCAAGCTGCTCGGGGAACTCGAACTCCGCTCGGGCAATCCGGAGCTGGCCAAGGCGCACTTTGAACGCGCGCTGGAGATGACCACCGAGAGCTTCGGCCCCGACACCCCTTGGACAGAGTGGCTGCGAGAGGACCTGGGCGACGCTTCCCTAGCCCTGGGAGAGTTTGAGGAGGCCGCCGCGTGGTTCGAGCTCGTCATCGGACGGCTTGAGACGATTCATGGACAGGAGTCGGAGGTGTTGGTTCCCGTGATGACGAAGCACGCGCAAGCCCAGCGTGGCCTCGGCAACCCCGATGGTGCTCGTGAGCCGCTCGCAGCGACCAACGCGACCAAGGCGACCAAGGCGATTGCCGATGGAGGCGCGGAGATGTCCGACGACGCGCGGGCGGAGCTTCGGCGGGGGCTGTGATATCCGTTCGCCGCTCCCGCGCCTCCATCGGCATCGGCATCGGCATCGGTCACAGGCGAGCCAAGAACCCCGAGCATCCGACCCCTGCGGCGCCGGGGTCACGAGCGTCCCACCAAAACCTGCGCACCCGTTCGGACTGTCGACGCCGTTGAAACCGGGACCACCGCCTGCCGCTCCCCCCGAGCCGCCGGAAACGGTTCCGGGTACGCACGACCACCTGCAACGACGACAAGGCTGCCTTCGCCGTTGTCGCCCTGGCGGATGTCGGAGGCTCCGCCACCTCCTGGCCCTTCGACTTCGTCGCTGTCCAGCGACTGGGGGTTCACGGGTCGACCTCGTCGACTCCATTCTTCAGGGCCTCCAGGTCGGACCGAGTCCGCCCCTGGTTTGCGATCGACACCTCCGGACGCTCGCCGATCTCGTCGCGGATGAGGGAGCGAACCAAAGCTTCGTCGAAGAAGAATCGCTGCGACAACTCCGTCGCCACGCGATCGAGCGTCTGCGGATTCCAGGCTCGCGTCAGAGCGGAACGTCGGCGGCGGATCTCAGCGAGTAGAGAGCTCAGCGTGTCGCGTGAATCGGGCATCTCAACCCGCGCGAACGTACCATTGGGCGAAAGCAACCGGCCAGGGAAGCTTGGGCGGCCGGCGGGACGAACCGTGCGATAGGCGCATCCACGCCCCCTTCACCTCGCGGTTGCCGGCGAGCTACCCTGCGGCATGTCCATCCTCGCACTCATCACCGACATCTCCGGTACTCGCGTCCGTGTCGAGCATCAAGGCGAAGAGACCACCGCGCTGCTGTTCGATCGGGACAACCTCGACGAGGAGTGGGCTGAAGAGCTTGAGATCTGGCTCGAGACCGCCGAGGAAGAGGAACAAGACGAAGACCTGATCCTCATCGGCCTGCACCCGGTCGGCGACGACACTCAGGTCGATCGCCTCCTATACTACCGGGAGTCCGCCGGCCCCACCGGCCCGATCTACGCGCTCGACGTCGACGGCACCGCCGTGCCCGGGACGCTTGAGGTGTGGAAGGCCAACAGCGACGCGTTCACCAAAGCCTAACGGCCCACCATGGTGAGAGCCGGCTCCTGGGCAGGAGCGCCGGACTCAGCAGGCTGACACCTGTAAGTGCGGCCTACCGCGGTCCGGTCTCACCCGCCAGCGGATATACAGGCCGGATATCCACCGGGATCCCACCAAGCTTCCCGAGCGCGTTTGTCATCGCTTCACTCGCGACGCCGTACTTGTCCAAGAACGTCTCGACCGCGCCGCGATCCCCTTCGTGTTGCAGCATCACCAGGTCGTGTACGAGGCTGGAGATGCTCGTCTCCAGCTTCGGGAAGTCGATCACAAACCGCCCTTCCCCATCGAGCGTGACCGCACCGTCTTCGAGGAAGCGGTTGATCTGCACCGCAGCACCGCGCCCGTGCGCTTCGGCGACCCCGAACCGCACGCTGCGAAACAAACCTCCGAAATACGACACCAACAACTTCTCTCGGAAGTCCTCCGGGAGCTCGCCCTGGTCGATCATGTACAGGATGTTGTACGCGCCCATCACGTCGGCTTTGCACTCCTCGATCGCGGAGTAGGCGGGCCCGATGGCGATCCGAACCTCGACCTTGCGACCGTCCTTCTGCGTGAAGGCTGGACCCAGCGAGTGCGACAGCTCGTGGAACAAGACCTGATGAAAGAACGCGTCTCCGGACAGCATCGCGTGGTGCTGCGGCGCGAGCACCTGCTCCCCGATCGGCTTCATGATCTTGTCGAACTTGGTCTCGATAAGGTTTCGCAGCAGCACCTTCTTGGCGCCTTTCTCCTTGCGCACGCGCTCGTCGTTGGGGAGGTTGAATGCGATCGTCTGGACCGACGTGCGCGCGTCTCCGGCGGTGAACACCAGGTCAACCACGCGAATGGGACTCTGAGCGCCCCGCTTGGTCTTGACCGCGTCGTCCACCGGAAGGTTCTTCTCCATCTTGGGCAGGTACTTCTTGTACTTGGCCAAGTCCTTCGAAGCCTGGGGGTCGCTCACCGTCACGAACGACTCGAACGAGGCCTTGTAGTTCATCAGCTTGTCTTCGTAGGTCTCGTAGGGTCCGATGGTGATCTCCACCCGGCTGTCGAGATCCATCCACGCCTTGTCCGACGCGTAGTAGTCGTCGGTGCGAAAGCCCTTGGCGCGCAGGTTCAAGAACTTGCTCAACGACTTGTTCTTGGTCGCCTTGGCAGCCTGCTCCAGGCCAAGCGCCGCCGGCTCCAGCCACTTTGCGTACTCCTGCGAGTACGGCACGGCCTTGTAGGTTTCCCCCTCGCGCTTGACCACCGTGAACAGGCCCTCGAACGCCTCCCGATCCTCGGGGTGATCTTTCAGCCACGCCTCGAAGTCTTCGGGGGTCATGTCCTCGGGATAGAACCCGGCGCCCTTGGGGTGGGGCCTGTCGATCGCGAACGCCTCGTGGTCGGCCTGGCGATCCCACGGTCCTCGCATGATGCGAAAGTATGCATAGCGAGCCTTGCCCTCCTCGTCAGTCGCGCCCGCGAGCTGCAGCTCGAGGTCCGGGTTTCCAGCCCACGCTTGACGGTCGTAGAGCGGGTCGAGATGTTTTGAGGCCGCGATGAGCAGGTCCAGCGCATCCTTCTCGCTCTGCGTCAGGTCCGAAAGATCGGCCGTCAGCTCGGCGACCACGAACTGGTCAACCTTGCGCTGCATCGTCATGCCTTCCGCTGCGGGCGCCTCGGGTTCGGCCGCCGCTGCGGGATCAACGGGCGGAGCGGTGCCCACCGAACCGGAGGTGGATGCCTGCGCGTTGCAGGCACACAGCAGCATCAGGGCAGCAAGCGAAGCGTTCCGTTTCACCATCGCGGCGGAGCGTACACCGAGCGCCGCGACTTGTTCGCCTCGTGGACGACGGGCTCCGCTTTGTGTACCCCATACCCATGAGCGCCCCCGCCTCCCACACCCACCACGGCATCGACTACATCGAGCTGACCGTTCCCGACATCGCCGCCGCCAAGGCCTTCTACGGCGGCGCCTTCGGCTGGAAGTTCACCGACTACGGGCCGGGCTACGCAGGCATTCGCGGCGTCGACCGCGAGCAAGGGGGACTCGCGCAGGGTGAGCCCAAGGGACAGGGCGGACCCTTGGTGATCCTCTACTCACAGGATCTGGACGCGACGCTCGCTGCCGTGACCGCGGCGGGCGGATCGATCTCAGCGCCGCCTTTTGACTTCCCCGGAGGTCGCCGCTTTCACTTCTCCGATCCCGGCGGGAACGAGCTGGCGGTGTGGTGTGAGATCTGATCGCGCCCTCAAGCAGCCGAGACCAGCGCAACGATCGCGGCGATGAGCCCGAGCACGCCCGCAACCACCAGCGCGATCTTGGTCCACGCCACCGGCGCTTTGCCCAGGACGCAGCTGGGGTCCTGACCGTGCACCACCGCTCGGTACAGTTTGTCTTGGTAACGGTAGGCTAGGACGAACGCGGGAAACGCAAAGTGTCGGGTGCTCAACCGCGAGGGCAACACGCTCACTCGGAGATTTCGAGTGTGGCTGCCGGGGATGAGCGGTGCCGCCCGCGTTCGGGCGACCCCCTCGAGCGCCTCCGAGATGACCTTTCGCGCGGCGGACCGCTGCAGCGTAAACTGCTCAACACTCGCCCCAGGATGCCCCTGGGGTTCATCGCTGGAGCGGCGCAGGTCGTAACTGCTGACCAGAGCGCGGCACTCCTGCGCGGTCAACCCGACCGATGCCGGCACAACGACGTTGTCGGCAGACATCGTGAACTGCCCGGAGTGAGGTGCCCACGCCGAACGGCGCGAGCCTTCGTTGGAGTCGGCCGCCCAACACACACTGGCTTGTGCATCGAACATCCACCCCGCCCACCACAGCGGCTTGAGACCGTCGACGGCCGCGCGTTCCTGGAGATCAGCGGGGCGAAAGAAGCTCTTGCGACCAAACCATTGCTTGAGCGCCTCGCGGGCTTGCGCATCGGTGATCGTAAAGTCGACATAGCGCTCGGCCTGCTCAACCGGATCGTCAGGGGTTTCGAGCTCCATCACGGATCCGCAAAAGTCGCAGCGCGGAGCTCGGGCTTCAGCGCTGTACTGCACGCCGGCGCCGCAACCGTTGCATCGGAGGATCTGCGCCACGGACTCGCTCGAGCGTTCGGCTGCGGCGAGCGGTGGCGTGGGAAGGGCACAGACCGCACAACGCAGATCCTCGACCTCCAGCGGGCTGCTGCACCGGCTACATTCTCGAGCGTTCATGCGTTTGACCCCACCAGCGCGATGACGGCCGCAATCAGCACAATGGCCCCGACCACGGCGAACGCGATCTTCCCCCAAGACCGGGGGGGTTTTCCGATCAGCGCGCCGGTTTGTCCATTGAGGACCATGCGCACCGCCGGTGCCTCCGGATCGTACTTCACCGCGAGCACCCACACGGGCAGCAGCACCAACGCCCCGTGCTCGTTCTCGAAGCGGGTCTGATACTGCAGGCTTTGATGGCTGTCTCCGGGCATGTGCGCGGACACGCGGCGTCCCACCTGCGCGACCGCTTCCTCTCGGGCCATCGCCGCACACTCGGCGACGGTCCGCGACGGGTCTTCGGCCAGCCACCCCGAGAGCATCTTGGGCGTGTAGCGGTGAAGCGCCCGAAGATCATAGGGCTCGATCGCCTCCAGCTCAGCGTTGTGAAGCCCCCGCGAGGCCGTCACGATCACGTCGTCGAGGTAGGCCGCCCAGGTGCCTTGCAGCGAGCGCCACTCGGTCACCGTTTTCGTCCGCGTGCGGGTGACGGTCTTTCCCTGAGCGTCCGTGGTCGTGTACGTCTCGGTGACCGTGTAGTTTTCACCGATCTGCGCGGTGTAGTGAACCACCGCCGAGCCCGAGTACAGATACGCGGGGAGATAGACCCCTCGAACGGCGCTCACGTCTGCGTTTGCGAAGGACGACTTCGCAAACCAGGTGCTGCGAATCCACGCCCGCGCCCGCTTGCGTGCGTCCGCTTCGGGAATGACAAATCCCACCACGAACGCTGGCTCTTCGCCCTCCGTCCGCGGCTTCGCGACCACGGCTGGGGAGGCGCAGTAGGGACAGATGGCCGTTCGCTCTCCGGCCGCGACGTTTAGCAAGGCGCCGCAGCTTTCGCAGCTGAGCCCGCCGGGCTGCTCAGACTCTGGTGAAGCTCCCACCAACGTGCCTGAGCGTACCAAGTTGGAGCCGGTTCGATTCCAACTTCACGTGGTCTTCGTGGTGTTCACGCCGCTGTGAGCCGGAAGGGAGAGTGGCGCCCGGCGAGCGGCGGGTCTCGGGGGAGGGAGCAGGGCCAGGAGAATCCGCGGAGCGACCCTGCTACTGTCTCCGCGCCGGCCCGAATCCCGTGGATCCAACGTGAACCGCTTCATCGCCCTCGTCCGCTCCGCGCTCGTCTTCGGTGCCCTGCTGCTTCCCTCAAGCGCCACAGCCGCGCCCGCCCCGACAGAGCCCGCTGCAGAGCCCGCAGGGTCGACTCCCCTGCCGGAGACGCCCGTGGCCACAGGGCCATCGAAGGCCGACGCGGAGCTTGCCGAGCGTGCTGCGGCGCTGCTCAAGCTTATGGACGGCACGCTCGATCCCACCGTCGATGCCGACGCGCTGCTGTTGCTCGATCTCACGGATCCCGCCCTGGGGCAGCACGGGGAGCATCTGGTCCGGGTGCTCGGCGCCGCGAGGCCCGCTGCCGAAGGCGCCGCCGAGCCCCTGCCCGTGCTGGACGGACTCAAGCCCGCCGCAGCGTTTGAGGCCGCCTACTCCGCGTACCTCAGCCTTCCCGCTTCTCGTCGCGAGGCGATCATGGTGGAGCACGAGGAGCGACGTGCAGCCCAAGCCTCCGACGTGTTGAAAGCCGAGCGCGAAGCTCTGCAAGCCCAGACGCTGGAGGTGCTTGCCGGTCAGCTGCAGGCCTATCTCGCTGGCGAGCTCGATGTCACGGTCGACCCGGCGCCCCTGCTCCGCATCGACCTGCGTTTGCCCGAGGAGGCGGGGATCACCGATCTCCGTCGCCTCTCGTGGCAGGGCGCTCCCGACCCGGACGCAGCCCCCGACCCGGACGCAGCACCCGGCCCGGCCCCGGCCCTCGCCCCACACGAAGCAACCCCCACCGAGCCCCCGGACGCCGACGCCACGCCCACACCGCTCGAGGCCGCGCAGCTCCAGGTCGATGCGGCCCGTCAGCAGTTCCTCGCGCTCAGCGTCGAGGAACGCTCCAAACTCGCCGCAACGCATGAGGCACGCATCGAGGCTGCCGCGACCGAGGCGAGCGCTGCCGCGGACTCCGCCACCGCTGCCGCGCTCGCGCTGGAGGAGCAGGCGGCGGAGAAGGACACCGAGGAGGCCGCGAAGACGGCCCAGGTCATCTCGGACGCCGAGTCCGCTGCGCACGCAGCCGCCAGCGCCCGACTCGCAGCCCTCGAAACCGCCAAACAGGCCAAGACCGAAGCCACCCGGATCCTGGCCGAGGAGCGGGCCCGACTGCTCGGCGTGAAGGAAGCACAAGCCTTGTACGAGGCTGACGTCAACCGGCGCAAGGCCCTGCTCACCGAGAACCACGACAAGGCGCTGGAGTGGGCTCGCCGCGTGACCGAGCTCGAGGCGAGCCCCATGTTCGCCGCCGAGAAAGCGGATGAAGCCGACCCGCTGTACAACGCGATCCGCTCGGACCTGGCCGTGATGCGGACCCAGCTCCGCGACGAGCTGGCCCGGATCCGTTCCGCGGGAAGCGGGGTGCCCGGTGTCGGGGAGGGCCTCGACCGAAACCTCAGCAGCGACGTGGATCGAGGCGCCGTGCTTTCACTTCGCACCGAGCTCGCCGAGAACGAACGCACGCTGACCGAGCTGGAGCGGACCGTCGGGTGGGACATCGCCCAAGGGCTCCGGGATGACGTCGTGTTGCTCAACCGCACCCGGCTCTCCCTGCTGGAGATCTCGACCTCGGGCCTGCGCTCGTCGGTCACGGGCTTTGGCGCGGCGGGTGTGGACCAAGTCAAACGAGAGTTCGATCAGATCTCGGTCGAGCTCAGCTTTCACGCGCTCAAGATTCCGCGCTACCGCGACGGGCTGTTTGAAAAACTACAGGATTCAACCTTGGCGCTGCTGCTGGGGAGCATCCAGTTTGTGTTCGTCGTGGGCATCTACCTGTGGTGGCGAGAACGGGGCGCAGCGCTGCTCCTTCGCCTGGAGCGACTTCTCCGGGAGCGGGTGCCCGCCACACGTATCACCTCGATCGCCGCCACGATTGTTTGGTACCTGCAGCAGATCCGTAGGCCGCTCGAGCTGCTCCTGGTGCTGCGGCTGGTGTTCGCCCTGGTCGGTGACCTCGAAGCGTTCCCCGAGCTCAACCTCATCTGGCTCGTCGCGCTGTGGGTGCTGCTCGGGCTGGCCGTCATTCAGTTCGTCGATGCCCTGGCTGCGCAGGAGACCCTCTACTCCAGCGACGCCCACGACAACTCCGCGCTGCGGATTCACTCGCTGCGTGTCGTCGGACTCAACGTGATCGTGATCGGTCTGATCTTGTCCCTCACCAGCGCCATCGTCGGCAAAGGGGCGATCTACAGCTGGGTGTTCTCGACGTGTTGGGTGCTGAGCTTCCCGGTGGCGGTCTACCTCATCGGGAAATGGAAGCCGATCATCTTCGCTCGGATTGCGCAGCGTGCCGAGCAGCGTCCGTTCACCACTTGGGTCACCTCCAACAAGGACGGCGTCGCGAGCTTCTTCGCCGCGGCTGCGGCTGCGGGCTACCTCTTGGGTGCGGGTGTGGGCACCTGGCTGATGCGACAGCTCTCAGGATTGGAGGCCACTCGGCGACTGCTCGCCTACATGTTCCGCCGCGAGGTCGCGAAGCAGGCGGCAGCCTCTGGAGCCGACGATCGCTTCACGCCGATCGGGACCGATGTCTCCGACGCCTTCAACCCCGACGTGCTTCCCGGCGCGCTGCTCGAACGCGTCGCCAGGGCCGAGGTCGACCAAGTCGTGGCTCTGGTTTCCGCTCCGCGGGCCACGCTCAGCGCCGTGGTTGGCGAGCGCGGCTCAGGCAAGTCGGTGTTTAGCAAGAAGGTCGCCGCCCGGATCGGCAGCGACAAGGCCTACGTGTTCACCTGTCCCGAGGCGGGGTTCGAGGCACTGACCGGCCAGCTCGCGGCCCGTGTTGGCTCACCGACACTGCGCGGACCTGAGCTGGCGACCGCCCTGCGAGCCAAGGGCCAGCTGCTGATCATCGTGGACGACATTCAGCGGCTCGTCGTTCCTGCTGTCGATGGTCTGCAGGATCTCGACGCCTTCACCACGTTTGCCCGATCCGTCGGAGGCGAAGTCTCGTGGCTCGTCACCATCGGGTCGGCGTCCTGGTACTACGTGCAGCGCGCTCGCGGCGAGCGGGTGTTCTTCGAGCAGGTCGTCCGGCTGCCACACTGGACCGAGGACGAACTCGGAGAGCTGATCCAAGGCCAGTGCGCGGTCGCGAACGTCGAACCCAGCTTCGATGGCCTCGTCGTCCCTCGGCAAGCGGAGACCCCCCTGTCCGTGCAAGGCACGCGGAGCGAAGCGGGCTACCACCGCCTGCTGTGGGACTTCTCCAAGGGCAACCCCGCCGTGGCCCTCCTCGCGTTCCGCGACTCGTTGTTCGTCAACCCGCAGGGCAAGGTGGTCGTGCGGCTGTTTAAGGAGCCCGCCCCCGCGGAGATCGAGAACCTCTCGACGTCGATTCTCTTCGTGCTGCGCGCGATCATCCAGCTGGAGCTCGCGGTCCCGGACGAAGTGGAGCGCGCAACCCAGCTGCCTCTGACCGACATCGAAGATGCGCTGCGGTTCGCGATGTCACGCGGATACATCGAGCCCTTCTATGAGGGCGTACGTGTGTCGTGGACGTGGTACCGCACCATCACCACGGTCCTGCAACGCCAACACCTGCTGCCGGCACTATGAACACCCAGCGCAAGCCTCCCTTCCTCGCCGCTGGCGTGTTCTCGCTGGTGTGGCTGAGCCCGGTGCTGGCCCGCGCCGCCGATGCCACCGCAGACCTCGCAAACATCGGCCAGATCGCGCGGCTGATCAAGTGGGGCGGCGTCTTCACTTCGATGTTCGTCATCGCCGGCACGTGGCTCGCGATGCGGTTCCTGCGGGACACCGTCACCTCGATGAGCAAGCGATTTCCGAACCGACGCCTGCTGCTGCAGAAGGTCGCCACGTTCGCGCAGTTCCTTCTGTACATCAGCACGGCCATCGCGGTGGTGGGACTGAGCTTCGAGCTCAACGACAGCGTCATCGCCCTCATCGGAGGAACGATCGCGGTCTCGGTCGGCTTTGCGATCAAGGACCTCGTCGCCTCCTTCATCGCCGGCATCGTCATCATGGTCGATCGACCGTTTCAGGTCGGTGACCGGGTGACCTTCGGCGGAGAGTATGGCGACATCACGGCGATCGGGCTGCGCTCGGTTCGCTTGCAGACGCTCGACGACAACACGGTCACCATCCCCAACAACAAGTTTCTCAACGACACCACATCCAACGGAAACTACGGCGCGCTGGACATGCAGGTGGTGATGGATTTCTTCATCGCCCCCGACCAAGACATCCGCCGGGCGCGAGAGCTGGCCAACGAGTGCGCGGTCTCCAGTCGGTACGCCTTCTTGGAGAAGCCCGTGGTCGTGCTCGTGAACCAGCTGATCACCGACAACCACGTCGCGGTTCGCTTGCGAGTGAAGGCGTACGTACTCGACACCCGCTACGAGAAGCTGTTTGAGACCGACGTCAACCTGCGGGTGATGGATGCATTCGCCAAGTACAAGATCGTTCCGCCCGCGATCCTGATGCGCAGCACGGCCGCGCCGGAGGCGGTCGGCACCCCCGTCCAAGCCGCGCAGCAAGCTGGGCCTCCCCAACAGCCTGCCTCCTGATCCGATGACCATGGCCCTCTGGTTCCTCCTCCTGATCGCGCCTGCGCCCCAAGAGTCGCCGCCCCCCACGCCCGTCTTGGCAACGGCCGAAGAGGAGACGAAGGCCAAGACGTGGACGGTCGGTGCGTTTGTCGACACCGCGTACCTCATCAACAGCAACCTGCCCGACAACCATCTGTATCGAGGCACCGTCACCACGCCTCGCAGCGGGGAGTTCACCCTCAACCTGGGCGCCGCCTACCTCACGCACGCACCGGTCGAGCGCGAGCCGTGGCGCTTCGAGCTTGGCCTGCAGTTTGGGGCCGCAGCCGATGCCTTGGTGGCGGGCGAACCGGTGCCCGGTGGAGACGACGGACGCCTCGCGGGACCGGAGGTGTGGAAGCACGTAGCGCTCGCGAACGCGGGCGGAAAGATCGAGAAGTCCGGGACCGAGCTTGGCGCGGGGCTGTTCGCAAGCCCGATCGGGATCGGCGGCTTCTGGTCCCCACCCAACTGGAACTACTCCCCCTCTTGGGAGTCAAACGCGGCGCCGTTCTACTTGGCGGGTGCACGCGTCCAGCAGGACCTCCCAGCGGGATTCGGCCTGCAGGCTTGGGTCGTCAACGGCTGGCAAACGATCGGAGATGCCAACGATGCGCCCTCGTATCTCGCCGGGGTGACTTGGAATCGTGACACCGCGTCCGGGTCGTGGAACGCCGCGCAGTTCCTGTACTTCGGGCCCGATGACACCGATCTGTCGGTGCAAGCCTGGCGGGTCCACAGCGACTCCCAGCTCACCTGGGAGGGCCCGCGCGCTGGCGTTGGCGCGGTGTGGGACTACGGCCAGGAACGCGTCACGAGCCTGCCAGGGGAACCGCTGCACCTGTGGACCGGCGGCGGCCTCTTCGTGCACGGCCTCGTCCACGACGGTCGCACCGTGGACGTCGACCTCGCCGCCCGGCCCGATGCCTGGCTCGACCGCAACGGCCGCATCTACGGGGTCCCGCAGTGGCTCCTCTCGGGGACCGCCACCCTCAACGTCACGTTCTTCAACCGGCTCCTCGCGCGGACCGAGTATCGCTTCGATCACTCGACCGCCGACCAGGGCTTCTTCTACGCAGGCGGCGCCACGTCGGACCTGAGCCCGGGCCTCGCCAACTCGCAGCACACGGTGTTCATCAGCTTGGCCGGCAGCTTCGAACATTCATTCGGGATCTAGCAGCCATGGAAATTCCTGCCGAAGTCAAAGACATCCTCTTCGATCCCACCGTGGGCAAACTGGTCTTCATCGCGGTTGGCCTGGTCGTCATCATCGGCATCCGGCGCCTGATCCGGGGCAGCCTCGCAGCCCGCGTCGAGGACAAGACCACCCGCTACCGCACCCGCAAGCTCGTCGAGTTCGCCAGCTATCTCGTGATGGCGATCTTCGTGGGCTCGGTCTTCAGCGACAAGCTCGGAGGTTTTACTGTGGCCTTCGGTGTTGCCGGAGCTGGTATCGCCTTTGCCCTGCAAGAGGTCATCGCCTCGGCGGCGGGCTGGATCGCGATCACCTTCAGCAACTTCTACAAGGTCGGCGACCGCGTGATGCTGGGCGGAATCAAAGGCGACGTGATCGACATCGGGGTACTGCGAACCACGGTGTTTCAGCTTGGCGACTGGGTGGCAGGGGACCTGTACAACGGCAAGATCGTCCGCATCGCTAACTCGTTCGTCTTCAAGGAACCCGTCGTCAACTACTCCGGCGACTTCCCGTTCCTGTGGGACGAGATCACGGTTCCCATTCGCCACGGCAGCGACAGGGTCCGCACCCGCAAGATTCTGGAGACCGTTGCCCACGAGCTCACCGGTGAGTACGCGCGCGAGGTTCAGGCGACCTGGGACGCCATGACCCGCAACTACGTGATCGAGAACGCCCGGCTCGAACCGATGATCACGATGGTCATGGACGAGAACTGGCTGACCTACACCGTCCGCTACGTCGTCGAGTTCAAGAGTCGGCGCGGAACGAAGGACCGGTTGTTCACGCGGATCCTCGACGAAATCGAGGCAACCCAAGGCTCGGTCAGTATCGCGTCGGCAGCGCAAGAGGTCACGCTCATGCGGCCGTCGGCGGTTGATGTGGCGCTTTCACAGCCCAAGGGCGCTTGATTGTTGGCGAGGTGCTGACGCATTTCTTCAATACGGGGCCCCGGTTCGCGACCATGCTGCGTTCATGGCCAACACCCAAAGCACGCATCAAGGAAGCTGCCACTGTGGCGCGGTCGCGTTCGAGATCCAGGCGGACATCGAGGGCTTGATGGAATGCAACTGCTCCATCTGCTCCCGCGCGGGCTGGAAGCTCACCTTTGTCCCGGCGGGCAGCTTCACCCTGCTGCGGGGCGAAGACGCACTGTCCGACTATCTGTTCGGAAAGCAGAAGACCCACCACCTGTTCTGCAAGACCTGCGGCGTGCGGTCATTCTCTTGGGGAGCCGGAGACGACGGCGAAAAGATGTACGCGGTCAACACCCGCTGCCTCGAAGGCTTTGAGCACGCGGCGCTACCGGTCCAGCACTACGACGGCGCGGCGCTATAGCTCACGGGTGTAGCTGCCCGGGGCGACGCCGACCAGGTTGCGAAAGTCCCGGACGAAGTGGGCTTGGTCCGCGTAGCCCAGCTCGGCGGCAAGGCCCGCCAGGTCGGGGGGCGCAGGCGCGGCGAGCCGTTCGGCCGCCTCGTGCAGCCGCTTGCGCTGGATGACCCATTTGGGGCTGACGCCGACGTAGCGGGCGAACAGCCGCTGCAACGTGCGCACGCGCAGCCCAACTTGGGAGGCGATGTCGTCCACCCGAAGGATGTCCGGTTGTTCGATGATCGTTCGCACGATGTCGCGAGCCTGAACCGCGGCGGGGTCGAGCACGGGACGACTCTGCAGCAGCGCCCGGACCAGCGCGTCCACGCGCGCCGCGTCGTCCCGCGCCTCCACGAAGATCTGGCGTTCTAGGGCCGGGGTGTCGATGGGCAGCAGCTCGGCCAGAGGTATGCGGCGATCGGTCAGCTCGGACAGTGGTCCCGGATAGAACGCCGAGAATGCACCGGGCCAGAACATTGCGCAGAACACCCGCCCGAGCCCTTCGAGGCGGCGCGTGAACTTGCCGGTCATCACGCCCACAACCTCCGAGCACCCGGGTTCGAGCACCAGGTTCACGCTCGGGTGCGGGAGCACGTCCTGCGCGTAGGCAGGCTCGCCGCGCAGATCCCAGTGCGTGGTCCAGAAGTGCTCGACGAACGGGGCCAAGGCCTCCGGAGGGTGAAAGCGTCCCCCGCCAAACTTCTCCAGCCCCTTCGAGCGCCGAAGCACCCCTTTGCCAAAGCCTGGTTTCTCGCGCGGCTGCGTCATCGGCCCTGCTCCGTCTCGCGACTCCGATGCGGCCTCAGCCGGCGGGAACCAGCTCCACCATGTACTGGTGCGGAAGCGTCTGCGCGTCGGTCCGAACGTGCTTCCACCCCGCGCCCTCGAGCTCGCGAACGAGCTGTTCGTGTCCCACCCGCATGGCAGGCGGAGGGCCGGGGACGTCGTCGGCGGCATCTTTGCGGAAGTCGAGGATGACCAGCCGGCCGCCCTCGCGCAGCTGCTCGCGAACCTTGGTGAAGTAGGCGGGCCGGTCATCCAGGTGGTGGTACACGTTGGCCATGAACGCGATGTCGGCGGCCTCCGGGAGCGCGGGACCTTGCGCGGTGCCCAAAACGGCCACGAGGTTGCCCAGCCCTTCCTTGTCGGCCCGCTCTTTGAGGTAACGAACCATGTCGGGTTCGATGTCGTTGGCGAGCACCCGACCTTGGGGCACGGCGGCGGCGATCCTCACCGCAAAGTAGCCCGTGCCGGCTCCCAGATCTGCGACAACGGAGCTCGCGTCGAGCTTGAGAAAGGCCAAGACCGCCTCGGGCTTCTGCCAAGCGTCACGGTCCGGGTTGTCGAACTGCTCGGCCCACTCCTGCGCGTTCTCAAACCGGTGATGCTCATGGCCATGCCCATCGTGCTGGGCGTTGGGCTCGCCGTGCCCACCATGCCCACCATGCCCACCATGCCCACCATGCCCACCATGCCCACCATGATGTCCGTGCGCGTGGGGCCGATGCTCGGGTGGGGTCTTGGATTCGGTCGACATCTTGGGAGTGCACCCGCTTCCGGCAAACGCCAGCGCAAGACAAACGAGGTTGTGCAGCCGCATGAACGCCGCACGGTACCAGGCCGCGGTGCCGGCCTCAGCGGGAATACAGGCCGTCGATCAGCGCCGCGTGGTGCTGCGCGATGGCCTGACGCTTGAGCGAGAGCTTGGGCGTCAGCTCGCCGCGCTCGACCGAGAACCCTTGGGTGACCGCGGCCCATCGCTGCGGACGATGCCCGTCCCAGCCCTGGAAACACAGCCCGATCGCATCGTCGAGCAACGCATCATACCCTCGAATCGCGCCGAGCGCTCCGGAGGCATCGAGACCTTGTTCCTCTGCCCACGCCCGCACCGTGTCGGCGTCGAGTTCGAGCAAGGCCACGCTGTAGTCGCGGTTGTCCCCGTGCACGTAGGCCCGCCGGATCAGCGGGCTGAGCTCAAGGCGTTGCTCGACCGGGTTGGGGACGACGAAGGTTCCGTCGGCCAGCTTGAACCGGTCCTTGCGGCGTCCGGTGAGGGTCAAAAATCCAGCCGGCGAGAGCTGCCCCAGGTCTCCGGTGCGAAACGCTCGCAGACCGTCGAGGTCGAAGACGACCGCGTCGGTGGTCTCAAGGTCGCCATGGTAGCCGAGCATCACGTTGGGCCCGGCGACCACCACCTCCCCGTCCTTGCCGGGGCCCAGGACGTGTCCCTGCCTGTCACAGATGAACACGTCGACCCCGGGGATCGAGCGACCGACGGTACCCAGTCGTTTGGCATCCGGGGTGTTGGTGGTGACGATGGGCGCGGTCTCGGTGAGCCCGTAGCCTTCGTACACCTCGACACCAATGTCCTCCATAAGCTGAGCGACGGGCTCGGAAAGCGCCGCGCCTCCCGAAACCGCGTAGCGCAGGCGCCCGCCGAAGTGACCGCGAACCTCGTCGAACAACATGTTGGCGTACAGGGCGTGCTCTGCCTCCAGCCGTAGGCTGCGCTCGCCCTTGGCGGTCGCCTCGCGCCGACGACGGGCCACAGACAACCCGCGTTCGAACATGGCGCGCTTGGTCGTCGATGCTCCGGCCAGCTTCTTTTGCAAGCGGCCGTGCAACGTGTTCCACACCTGCGGCACCGCGAACAGCACCGTTGGACGCACCGCCTGCAGGTCCTCATCGAGCGCGTCCATGTCTGCGCTTAGCCCCAGCGATCCACCGCCGCTCATCATCCCAAACAGCTCGCAGGTCAGGCCGAACGCGTGCGCCCACGGAAGGAACGCACAGCTGACATCGTCGGGCCGCACGTCGTGAACCTGCCGCACCGCGTTGACGTTGGAGATCAGGTTTCGGTGGCTGAGCACCACGCCTTTGGGCGCCCCGGTCGTGCCCGACGTGTACAGAATCGTCGACGGATCTTGTGCGCTGGGACGAATGGGCGGCACCTGCACATCGTGGCCACGCACCAAGTGTTCGACGAACGCATGCGAGCGACCGCTGGCCTCCATCGAGAGCACGTGCTCGACATCGGGCAACTCCCCGCGCGCAGCCTGCAGCGCTGCGTACAAGACCGTCCGACCCGGCAAGCACCACCTTCGCGCCGCTGTCCCGTACCGCGTAGGCGATCGCGCTGGGCGGAAGGTTGGGCATCACGGGCACGTAGACCGCCCCAAGTCCGTACGTCGCAAACGCCCCGATCGCCCACGACACACTGTTGCGCCCCACCACGGCGACCTTGTCCCCGGCACTGACCCCCATGGACACCAACGCCCCACGAAAGCCGTCGACGTCGTGCCCGAACGCTCCGTAGGTGGACCACGCGTACGCGCCCCCGGACTTCACGCCAAACAGCCGCGACCCGGCGAACAGGGTGCAGACCCGGGTCTGCATGTCGACGAGGGATTCGAATCGATGACGCATGGCGGGCAGCGCGAGGTTAGCACGCAGGCCCGAGGACAGCCGTGCTCACTCCGGTCCCGCGGCTGTCGCGTTGTCTCCGGCATTCGGCGAATCGAGCGCGTCCACGGTGGCACGCAGCGCCTCGCGGGAGACGGCAAGGCGTTGCTGCAGGCTTCGGTGACGCAGCGCCGCGGCGAGAGCACCGGAGGCTCGTTCCAGCACACGACGCGCATCGCGGGACCAAATCCGCGCACTGCGGCAGTCGTCGAAGCCCACAAAACCCCAGACCTCATCGTGCGTCAAGATGGGACACACCAGGATCGAGACGATGTCCTGAGGCACGAGGAGGTCCTGCTCGCTCTGGGGGAAGTCTCGGACCAGCCCCCACAGCGAGCTTCGGCGCTCGAACGCCTCCAGCCATCGGGGGATCGTGGTCTTCATGGGCAGCTGCTGGAGTTCGGGGTTGTCGATCTGAGGCTCCGAGACTCCGCTGTTCCACTCGAAGCGCTGACTCGCCGTCACCTCGCCTGAGGAGCTATCAACGCCGTACTCGAACACGTAGGCGCGGTCGGCATCCACGCTGCTTCCCAAGGCACCGAGGAACGACACGACCGCCGCCTGCCCGAAATCGCTTCGGAGCAGTCGCTTGGACGCCTCGCTCAGGCTCGCCCCATCCATCCCTGCTCTTTGTAAGGGTCCCAAGCCCGCAAAGCAACCGCTTGAGCGCGTGGGGGCCAACGGTTGGGGAACGAAGCGACCCTTGCGCCTTGGAGTACTTGGGCAAGGGCGTGGGCGCGACGTGGTTCATGCCTGCGAAGCATCGGAGCTGCGTAACCGGCCGCCCTTCCAAGCATACAAGGGTGGATGTCTCCGCTGCGCCGTCTTGTTCTCATCGTCGGTTTGTGCTCGATGGCCGCTGCCTGCGCGGACGAGGGAGAGCCACAAGGACTCCCCGCGCCGGATGAAAACGCCGACCCTAGCAACGTCCCGTCGGAGTCCGAGGCCTTGCTGGCGTGGCTGGTGGCCGAGCCCTACCTCGATTGGCCCGCCGAGTCGGCCATCCACGACTCGACCGGTCCGCACTTCGGCAACGTCCGGACGTGGATCAACCCCCAGCTTGAAGACTCGCTCGATCAGGGCGCGGCCGTGCATCCCGCGGGCGCGGCCGCGGTCAAGGAGCTGTACGGAAGCGGGGGCACACGGCGGGGCTGGGCGGTGGGCGTCAAGCTCGACGACGGCGCAACCTGGTACTGGTACGAGTGGTACGATGGAAGCCTGATCGCGGAAGGCGATGACATTTCGCTTTGCTCGGGGTGTCACTCGGGCGGCAGCGACTTCGTGCTGACTCCGTTCCCGCTACAGTAGCTCTCGGGTGTGCTGCGGGGCCCCGAGGATAAGATCACATCCGTGCTAGCTGCGTTGAACACCGACATGCTGCGTGCCTTCGGAACGTTGACGTTGTTGCTCTCCTGCGCCGGGTGCCCGGGAAGCGAAACGCCCAAGCCGGTCGACCTCGCGACCGTGCCGGCGGTTGCCGCGGTGACGATCCTGACCGACGTTCGCGACTGCCCGCCGCTGGCAGCTGTACCCGAGAATGCGAGCGCGCAGGTGCAGGCACTCAGGCCGATCGCTGAGGCCGCACGGGCGCTCTCCTGCAAGCCCGAGGTGTTTGGCATGTCGGATGCGGATGCTCTGGCGGCGCTGGAGATCTCCGAGGGCGTGGAGGTCACGCTCTCTCGGGGGTCGGCCCGTCTTGAGCTGCCCGACGGAGTGCGCGCGGTGGACCTGGCAGCGGCGCTCGGCCTGGAGTCCCCCAAGATGAAGGCGCAGGACGGGAGCAAGCGGATGAGTTGGCGGCTTGTCGCGAGCGACGGGTCGACGCCCAACCCATGGGGGGTCGGGGAGCTGTCAGCGTTCCTGGTGCCGCCCGAAGATGTCTCGGCGAAAGTGGGCGATGTGCTGCCCATCTCGCCCGAGGCCGAAGTCGTTTCCGCGCTGTGGGTCGCCATTCCCGAGGACACGATCCGTTTCGAGGCCGATCCGCACGCAGCAGCGGCCGTGACCAACGCATTGCTGGCGCTGTCGAACGACCCCGCCCTGCTCCAACTGAACCCCCAGATGGCTCACGAAAAACTCGACGCCCTGGGCGAGCGTTTCGAACTCACCAAGTGGTCCTCCTCCGCGGGGGGCGGGGGATTTCACGTTCGACCGCGCCGCGCCGAGTTGCTCGCGTCCGACTTTGCAGATCAGATGAAGCTGCGCTCACCCAAGCACACGCAGATCGATATCCACGACGCGGAACCCGACCGCCTCGCCAGCGGTGGCGAGACCACCTTTGAGTGGCAGGGCCTCGAACTCGAGGTCGAGATCTCGGAGATCGACGGCGGCGGACGGGGCCTGAAGGGCTGGCGTGTCGAGTGGATCCAGGTCGGCGCTCGCGCGAAATGAAGTGAGAAGATGCAGGGCTGCTGTCGCAATCCAGCTCGGTCCACCGACTGGGGTATCCTCGTCGCGCATGTCTGACTCTGGTCGTTTGGCGCAGGAGCGCGCTCAGAAGCTCCTGAAGGAGGCCCGCGAGGTTTCCAAGCTGTGCCGTGCTCAGGCTCGCCGCCCGTTCGTGCTGGAGCTCGCTGGGACGCCCAAGGCCGGCAAGAGCACCCCACTGGGCGTGCTTCGAGACTTCCTCGAACATGCGGGCTTTGAGGTGTCGGTGATGAAAGAGCGGGCGGCGGAGTGCCCGGTCGCGATGAAGGGGCACTTCTTCTTCAACACGAGCGCGGCCAAGTCTCGGACGACGAGAAGGAGACCTTCGAACGCTTCATGTTGATGAAACGGTGGAGGACGCTGACCGACCACACCGTTCTCCTGACCGCGAGTCCCGAAACGGCGATGGAGCGCGAGAACCTAGGGCGACTCATCCGACGCCAAGGCTCGATCATGCGGCCCGAAGAGCTCGATAACTACAATCGAGTCCTCGAGCGTGTGAAGTCCGAGCACGCGGACAAGTTCGAGTTCAGCGTGGTGGACACCAGCGACTCGAGCAGCCCGCTCGCGACCGGCGCCCGGCTGTTGGAGGGTCTGCTCCCTCGACTTCGCGCGTGGGTGGACCCGAAGATTGTTTCGACCAGGACCCGAAGCTCGCCTCGCCTCGCGTTCGTGATCCCGCGATCAGAGCCCCAGCTCGGGCAATCGTGAAACCAGCGTCGGCATCGCAATCCGTGCATCGAGCAGCCGCTGATCGTACGCGCGCCCAAATGTCGGCGTGATGGTCCACGAGGCGTCATTCCGCTGGCGAAGCGCGACCGCGAGGTCGTAGAAGCTCCAGCCCTCGTTCGCATCCACGTGATACAGCCCCGGCCGACCCACGGCGATTCGCTCCAACGCCGCGGCCGTGTCGCCCAGCATTGAGCACGCAGGAATCCAGCGGGTGCTGGCCTGAACCTCCCCCTGCGTGTTCAGCCACGCCGCCATCTGGTTGCCTGACAGGTCTGAGCCGATCTGCCAGCCCAGGCGGGCGACCCTGGCGTTGGGGTTCTGCTCGAACACCCGAACCTCGGCCCTCCGCTTGTCTCGCCCGTATTCGTGGGACGCGTCCGGGCGCATGGCGATCGTGTACGGGCCGCGCACGGCCTCGGTGAACACCATCACCGTGCTCGTGTAGACGAACGGGATCTCCAGCTTGCGGGTGATCCAAGCCAGCTCGCTGGTCCACTCGTAGTTGACGTTCCAGGCCTCGTTGGCGGGGACCGGCGCCTGGGTGGGCTGCGACGCGACGGCCAGGTGAAACACAGCCGTCGGCGCGACCTCGCGAACGAAGCGCTCCATCGCAGGATAGTCATCGATCGAAACCTGGCTGCGGTCCCAACCGACCACGTCCCAGCCCTCGCCTTCGAGATGACGCCGCAGCGCCTGACCAACCGTTCCTCGACTTCCAGTGATGAGTGCTCGCCGCTTCATCGTCGTGCTTGCGCGCGAGTATGCCTCATCCCTTCAGCCCCGGCTCGACCCCAGTGTGCGAACCCACTCAAAGTGCTCAAGCCCCCGAATCTTTTTTGTCGGCGCTTTGAACCGTTCGGCGCGGCTCGTCACTTCTCGCCCGAGCCATGTCCGCGAAGCAGCCAAAAAACCTCCTCCCCTCCTCTCTTCGCTCGTTGAGCCCCGGAGCCGCGCGCCTCCTGTCAGCAGCCTCCCTCTTGGTGAGTTTCGTTGCATCCGGCTGCGATGACCCGGATGCCTTCGGCGACGAAGCCAGCACCCACCGAGACGCGACGTCCGTCGTCCCTCCGACCAGCGGATCGGGTACCGGTGGGTACACCCCAACCGTTCCCGAAACCCACCCCGAGTTCTTCTGCCCCTACCGCTACGCCCCCCAGCCGGTGAACAGCACGGGCACGCCGCTCCCCATCCCGTACTGCGCATCTGCGAGCCTGGATGAGAAGACCCGGTACGACTTCAAAGCCGTCACGCGTCTGGTGATCTCCCAACACGGGCGCGGCTCGGATGGACACATGTACTTCGATCGCATGAACGACGCCGCCACCGCGCTGGAGTCAGAGCTGGACGGCGCCACCTTCGTGATCGCGCCGCAGTTCTTCGACATGAACCCGATCGACAACAAGAAGGTCAACGAGTTCGAGCTCAACGGACTCATGTGGTGGAAGAACAGCACCTGGCCCGATGGCCTGCTCTCCAACGGACACCCCGGAGAGAGCTTCAGCTCGTACACCGTCTTGGACGGACTCGTCGCCAAGGCCATCAAGAAGATGCCGGGTCTGCAGGAGATCATCTTCGTTGGACAGTCCGCGGGCGGTCAAACCGTCCAGAAGTACGCGGTCCTCAGCAGCGCCAAGTACCCCGCCGGTGTCAGCGTTCGCTACGTGCCTGCGAACCCCTTCTTGTACGCGTACGTGGACGCGCAGCGCTCGAGTTTTGCGTGGGGCCAACAGCACCCCGATGACCACCTGTTCGAGACGCCGGATGCGAACACCGCGTTTCCTTGGGAAACCACGCTGGTGTGTCCCGAGCTCGAGAATGCCGCACGTCCCGACGACTACAACGACTGGGGGCGCGGCCTGGAAGACACGCCCGGCTACAGCGGCATCCTCGACGCTGCCCAGCAACAGCTGGTGAAGGAGCGCTACGTCACCCGTGATGTCACCTATCTCGTCGGCGAGGACGACATGTTCACGGACAGCAGCCAGTGCGGGGGGTCGGTCCAAGTTCAGGGCAAACACCGGCGCCGGCGCGCGGAGGCCTACGTCGCTCACGTGCAGCAGCTTGGCGCAGACCACCAACTGGTCAAGGTCCCCGACTTTGGACACGGCAGCGGCATGTTCAGCGAAGACTGCGTGCGCCGCGTCATCTTCGGCCTCGCAAGCGACTGTGACGCATTCGAAGACCACGACGCGCTGGCGGCATTGAGCGGCGAGATCACGGGCGTGGTTGCGTTCGAAACCGACGACGGTGACGACCAACCCGAGCTTGTCGTCGCGCATCGGCTGGACGGCGTGGACCGGCTGTACCTCCTGGACGACCTGGATCACGGCTTTGGACTTCTGGCCGACATCACGCCCGCGTGGGGCGTTGGCGCGCGGGTCACGGGGCTCAAGCTCGGAAACGTGAGCCCCGAGTACCCCGGCATGGAGCTCGTCGTGGGCGTGTCCGGGGGAGACGGGGGCTGGTATCTGCTGGGTGCCGACGATGGCGAGGTTGTCGGGTCCTCAGGCGGCGGCCAGGGTCAAGACGTTGCCGCCATCACAACAGCGCAACTCTCCGCAGAACCCGGATCGGAGGTCATCGTCGCCTGGGACGCGACGCAGGGCGAGCGCTGGCGGGCGTTTGCTTGGGACGGCAACACCCACGCTCCCACCAGCGGTGGCACCTACCCGGGCTCCGCACGTCCGGTGGCCATCGAGGTGGGGAACTTCATCCACGACAATACGGTCGAGATTGCGGTCGCCCTCGACAGCACCACGGGCGCCCGTATCGCCCTCGGCGACACCCTCGGCAACATCAACATGGTGGACCCGGCCTGGCCCGACGGCCAACACATCGTGGACGCCAAGAGCTCGCGGACCCTGGGAGCCAAGGGGCACGCACCCCAAGAGCTCGTCCTCGCCACAACCGGCGGCGAGCGCCCCTGGCTCGTGCTCGAGGAAGACCCCAATGCCCTGGGCACGCTGACCCAAGTGCTCGAAGCTCCCGAGTCGTGGCCGCAAGGTAGCGAGCCGACCAGCATCGCCGTCGGGATCCCCATGTTCGGAAAAACCACGGTCGCGATCGGGCGCACCGGATCCATCGACGGCCACGCAGTCCTGTACACCTACGAGCGTGACGAGGTTGAGGATGAGGAGGTGCCGGTCCTCGGAGACGTCCGAGTCGAGGCCCTGGGACTGGGCGCCAATGCTGAGGTCCCCGCCGTCGAGTTCGCGGACCTCGACGACAAGGGTAGCGATGAAATCCTCATCGGGCGCGCCGGGGACCTCGACCTTGGGTACCGACTGCGGGTGCTCTCGGCGCTCTGAGTCGTTCACAACCCACATCACCGCTGGCACGGGGGGCACGTTCGTGCCCAGCACCGGATCAGCGAACCGTCTCGCAGAAGCCGGTGTCGCTGCAGCGGTGCTCTGCGCCACAGTCTCCTACAAAGTTGCACAACGCCGCGTCGTCAAATCCGCAGCCCCAAAGCGTGTTGTCCAATTGCGCCCAGTCCTCGGGATCCGTGTTCACGTTGACCGCAACCACGCTGCAATCGTCCACCCGGCACGTGCTCGGAAGCTGCATGCAATCGTCGTCAACCTCGCAGGCGCGACTGGACGCGAGGAACGTCTCCACGTCCCGCGCGATGTTGGGACAAAACTCCTCCGAGCCGAATGTTGCCTCGCACTGTTGGGCTGCGTTGCACATCAAGGTCGGCCCGCAAGCGGCCGCGCTGCATGGACACTCAGACGACATCTCGTTGACGATCGTTTGCCATGCACCCAAGTCGGCCTCGACCGACAGGGCGAGCGTTCCGCAGGGGTTGCTGACATCCCCTTGGTAGCAGATGCCGTCCGCCGAGACACAGTCCAAGACGGTCTCGCAGTCTCGGTTCTCCTGCACGAACTCGGTCGCCTCATCCCGCGCCTCGCCGCAGACGAGCGACGCGCCCCCCGACCCCCCCGACCCGGTGTCAGGGTTCTGGCCCGAGGATCCCTGTGCGTCGCAGTCGGCGACACATTGTTCTTCGGAGTCACAGGCGAGCCCTGGCAGCGCGAGCACGAATCCAAGTGTAAGCAATGCATTCTTCATCGACCTTGAGTCCCGGGGTCGCGTGGTTTTTGTGGACCGACTTTCGAAGAACACAACACATTGAGCCGAGCGACGAGCGCCGACCCATGATGCCGCCGAGAGAACGCGCGTAGCTGAGCGGGCGCGCTGGGGTCCTCGGTCCGACACGCCAGCTCGACGCTCAAGGCATCCACCTCGGCGATCAGCGCACCCGCCGGAACGTCTTTTCGGTACTTCGCAATCTTCGCGCGCGCCACCGCGGCCTCGCCCGCTTTCATTGCGCTACGGATCTCTTGCACAGCCGCAAGCTGCTCGGAGAGTGTGGCGGCCTCCGTCGATTCTTCGCTTGGGCGGCGAAGCGACGACCGCCAATGGTGGACGCACAGCTGCTGCGGGTGAGACCGACACTTCGGCGACAGCGACTGGGGCGCTCGGGACCGCTGGCGCGTTCGATGGTGTCGCGGCTGCTACGGGTGGCCGCGATGCCTTTGCGCTGGAAACCTCGGGCGAGCCGAGACCCGCCGCGACGAACACCCCCAAACCACACGCCGCCACGCCCAGCCCGGCCCAAACGAGCGTCGCCACGCCGACCGTCGTTGCCGCGCTCGCACCACCACCCCCCACCGCCAGCAGCACCCCGGCCCGCGCTCGCTCCCTCGACCCCTCGGGCGCTCGCTGAGCCCGCAGCGCCCGCGTGATCGCTCCCGCATCGCGCACCTGCAAACGATGCGCGAGGCGGTCGAGCTCGGTTCTCGCCGAGCGGATCCTCGCGTACACGGTGTTCATGTTGACGCCCAGAGACTCCGCGATCTCGCGGCCCGACATCTCCCACAGCTCGGCCAGCACAAACGCACGGCGGCGGTCCTCATCCAGGTCCGCCAAAAAGACCTGAAGCACGTCCGAGGCCCGGGCGCGCTCAACCGCATCGTCGAGGTTGTCGCGGGCCGCCAGCAGCGGAGGCAAATCGGTGTGCCGGGCAGCGTGACGCGCGGCGCGGGTCCGATAGCGCAGCGCGACGCGGCGAGCAATCTCGTAGGCCCAAGTCTTGACCGACGCTCGCCCCTCGAACTCCGGCAGCCGCCGATGCACGACGATGAAGACGTCCTGCACCGCATCGTCGAGCCCGCTCTCGGGCACGCCCAACGCCCGCAACGTCCGCAGGACAAAGTCGAACTGTCCGCGATACACGCGCTCGAACGCGGGAAGCGAGGGCTGGACGGTGGAAAGCATGCCGAAAGGGGTGGGCTCTTGGACTGAGTGTCGGGGGCGCCGGAGAATTGTGGACGGAGTTACAGATGAATTTCCACGCCCGCCCACGCCCGCAGCGCGACGGTGCCGGTCCGGTGCAGTATCCCCGGAACACCGCCCACGGAGTAGGACCGCTCACGCAGCGGCGCCAGGGCTTCTATGCACAGGGATGGAGCCCAGCGCTCCGTCACCTGCCAAGCCGCTGCCGCCGAGCCGCCCACGGCCCACCAGCCGCCCCAGGCAGGCTCAGGCCGCGCGACGTTGCCGTCTCCGATTGCGCGCACCCCACCGCCCGCAAACCGTCCGCAGATCGGAAACGTCACCGGCCCGGCTCGCGGAACGCCGCACCCCAGCGCCTCCGCTGTGACAACGTCAAACCGACCGTCTACTTCGGGGTCGTTGGGATGCGGTCGAACGCGTCGCGGCGTGGTCTGGACCTCAAGCCCGGCTCGCCACCCTCTCCCCTCCAGGCCGCCTTCGAGGGCGACCGCACCGCCGACGCCCGGAGCCACGCCGAGCGCGACGCCGCCGAGGATCGAGAGCCAGCCGCCGAGCTCAGGGGTGCGGGGTGCGGGCGCGGGGAACACAACTTCGGCGGACTGGCTCGTCATCGCGTCCGGCTGCACCCATACGGGCCTTGCGGGAGGTTCAGCAGCGGGTTCGCGTTCGCGTTCGGCACTTGATTCGGGCTCGGGTACGAGCGGAGCTGGGCTCACCCACTCCACCACGCGCAAAGACACCAGCGTCGCGGCGACCTCTGCGACCGCCTCGCACGTCTCCGCCTCAAACGTCCTCTGCTCCTCTTGCAGGTCGCGCTCCATCTGCAGCGACAACTCCCACCGCTGTGCGCCCAGCTCCCGGATCACCACCCGGGCGCTCAACACCGCGGGCGCATCCGCCTCGGCCCGCACATCCGCCTGCGCACGGACCATCTCCTCGAACGCCTCCGCCGAAGGGCACGAAGCGGGCGCATCCCAATCCAGCTCGACGAGCGGTGCCAACAGAAGAAGCGCCTTGAGGAGCACGCGCGGAGTCTACGGCTTCCCGCTCTCCAATGGACACATCGTAGCCGCCGACGCCAGCACGGGCCGTCACACAAGCGCGCGGCACAGCTGGTCCGTCGCATCATCCAGCGGGTAGTAGCTCTCGATCCTCAGCTCCTCCAAGGACACATTCTGCGGAGCCTGGAACACGGTCAGCGTGGTCAGGAATCCGAGCCGCTGACCGTGCACGTCAAACTGGACATCGAGCGCGGCTGGGCTGGGCGCGCTGAGGTCGGGGACGCGCCAATCGACGGGCACATCCGGGTAGGCACACAGGCTGCTGATCAGCGCGGACAGGCCTCGGTCGCGTCGTTTGTGCAGCGACTCTCGTGCAAGGCGAACGAGCAGTCCCCCCGCAATGCGCTCCCACTCGACGACAAACGGCCGCAGCAGCTGAGGGTCGAAGAGCAGCTTCATCACGTTCCTCTCCCGCCCCGCTGCATCGCCGAGCAGCAGACGAAGCAACCGCTGCGTGCCTTCGTTTGCGGCGACCATGTCGTAGTGACGGTCGAACACCACCAGCGGGTACGGCTCGTGGTGGCGCATCATGATCTCAAGCGCCCGCTGCACGGTCGGATCGAATTCGCATTCGGTCGACTCTTGAAACACAGGGGCAAAACCGGCAGCCACCAGCAGGGCGTTCTGATCACGCAACGGAAGATCGAGCGTGGAAGCGAGACGCAGCACCATCTCTTGGCTCGGGTTGGCCCGGTTGGTCTCGAGAAAGCTGATGTGTTTGGCCGACACGCTTGCCGCCCCCGCGAGGTCGAGCTGGCTGAGTCCACGCGCTCCCCTCCAGTAGCGTAGCAACGCGGGAAAGACGTTTGATTCTTCGCTCATCCGCTCGCCGCCACCAGGTGGGCAGGCGCGTGCGCCCGCAGGAATGGAATCATCGCACGAAGCACAAGCTGGGGAGACTCCTCGTGCACGAGCAGCTTGTGTCCCGGCACAACCTCGAGATGGGCTTCCCCTCTCCAGCGCTCGACCATCTGTTGTGCGCCCTGCACTGGGAAGAAGCCGCAACGATCGCCCCAAACGCACAGCAGCGGAGCGTCGATCTTTGCGTGCACTCGCTCAAGGTGGTCGACCACGTCCAGGTCCGCATGACGAAGCGAGAGCAGCGCTCCGGAGGGGTCCTCACGCAGCCCCGCGAGCGTAGCCTGCTCGAAGTCGCCGTCGAGGTAGTCCAGGTCCGCGAGCGTCCCGGCGAACCCGAACCGCGAGCGCAAAAACATGCGGGAGCCGAGCATCCATCGGAACATGGTGGTGGCTCCGGGCAGCGCGGCGGCCCGCTTCAGTAGCTTGACCAGCTGCGCGGAGTGTCCGGGCGTCTCGGTGTTGGTCATCACCAACGCGAAGACCCGTCCGGGACGCTCCGACGCCGCAATGCGGGCGATCGCACCGCCCGAGTCAAAGCCCATCACCGCAAACCTCTCCAGTCCCAGCCGGTCCACGAACTCGCCGATTCGCCGACCACCATCAAAGAAGAGGTCGCGCATGGTCGGGTCCCAGGGCGTGTCGCCGGCTCCCGGCAGGTCGGGCACATAGCAGGTGAAGGACTTCTGCAGCTCGGGCAGCAGGTTCCGAAACGTCACTCCGCTGAGCGGCCAGCCATGAACCAGCACCAGCGCGGGGCCAGACCCGAACACGCGATACGCCATCGTCGTGCTTCCAAGGTCGAGATGCTGCACGGGCGCAGCGCGAAACAGCTCCAGAGGGGTTTGCATGGCCGAAGCGTGCCCTCGCCCGAGCCTGCCAGCCATTACCTCCGAGGTAGGTAAACCACGCCGATCGGCAAAGCTGGAGCCGTCTCACCGCTGCCGCCCCCTCGCGGTCTCCGCTCACAGCCGAGGCTGGCTCGGCATCGGTCGCTGAAGGCTCTGCGCCACCAAGTGAACGGCGAAATCGATGTAGTCGTCCGGGCTGAGCGTGCGACCGAGCATCTGCGATTGAACCGAGCGTCGACGCAGGCGTTCATCGAATCGGGCGCGCGGGCAGCCCTCCACAATGGCGTTGGCCAAGAACAGGAAGTTGGCCATGCGGGAGGGCTGCAGGGCCTCGCCCAAGCCTTGGTACTGCAGGGTTCGTTCGCTGAGCCGCAGGGGGAGCGCGCCGCCGGTGTACAGAAACAGCAGCTCGTCGCTGTCCGTATCGCGCTGGGTCTTCTTGGTCAGCTTCACCGAGGTGTTCACCAGGCCACCGGAGAGCACCGAGCGGACCGGAGAGAACTTGCGCTCGCGAACGGTCTTGGTGCTGACCACGGTCTGGACCGCGCTCGCTCGGACCAGTGCATCGACCGAGGCAAAAGCCACCGAGCGCTGCCGACCGTCTCGGTCCTCGACCTTCAGCGAGCGTGACTCCAGCGAGAACTTGCGTACATCGAAGTAGGGTCGGTCCGCGCGAACACTGACCACCCCGGCATGCATCCCCCGCGCCTCCAGCCCAGCCCGCAGCGCCTCGGCCCGGTCAGCCTCCGCAACCACGGCCATGACCGCGGGGCCACCCCCGGGCACGGTGAGGCTCGCCCGCACGTCGTAGGCCGTGCCCCCAAGAACCTCCACCGCGCGCTGGGCCATCTCCTTGGGGTCGCCTTCCAACCTGTCGACAACCACCGCCAGCATCGAAGCAGCCTGCCCCTGGGGTATCGGCGGCGTCAACCTGCCATCCTCAGCGCCCGCGCCGCTCGACGTTGAGATAGTCCGTCGCAGGGGTCCCAGCACCGCCAGGAGTGCCGGTTACCCACGGTCCGCAGTCCCAGGCTTCATCCGCCCAGCGACACTCCTGCCACACGTCGACGGGTGCAACGGGACCATTCTCGGGCTTGGTGCAGCTGGCCCCAACCCGGTAGCGCAACCGCATGGCCCCGTCCTCGCCCGTCCAAGTGTCCTCGAACACCTCCGACAGGGTGACCCCGCTGCGCTTGCAACCGATCTCTCCAGCGACGAACCCCTTTGAGGGCCGGTGAGCCCCGCCGCAGCCGATCGCACCCAGCAGCAACAAACCCAGCGCGTCCCGCATGGCCACGACGATAGTCGAAGCGCGGCGGCCCCGCCAACAGACCTGGACTACAGCCGGGAGCACCGGGCTCGACAAGTGTGGTGAAATGCTGGAGGTCTTCAGTCGGTGCCAAGACGCCGAGGGCAACCCCAGCTCGAGACGGTAGATCCTGCGGGATTGCGACCTCGGCCGGTGCGGGGGCTTCCGCCGGTGGACTCGACCGTCCGCCCTGGCGGTTTGCTCTTGTAGCGCTAGAGTTCCACCCATGAAGGTCGACGACGCGCTCGCCTCCGCCGAAGTTCTGGACCTCGAAGGACGCCCGGTCGCCCTCGGAGGGCTGTGGGCCAGCAACCCCGCAGTCTTGGTCTGGCTGCGACACTATGGCTGACTGTTCTGTCGCGAGCAGGTTGCTCGTCTCACGCAACGCAAGGCCGAGGTCGAGGCCCGCGGGGCCACCATGGTGGTCATCGGCAACGGCACCCCCGCCATGGCCCAAGACTTCGCCGAGCAGTTCAAGGTTGGCGTGCCGCTGTACACCGACCCCAGCCGCAAGAGCTACGAGCTCGCAGGTTGGCGGCGGCCGATGGGCTCGGCCGTACTCAGCATGGGCACAATGTTCAAGGCAGGCGTGCGAGCGATGAAGGATGGCTTCCGCCAGGGCAAGACGCAGGGCGATGCGTTTCAGATCGGCGGGGTGCTGGTGATCGAGCCAGGAGGCAATGTTGTGTTCGAACACGCCGACAAAGCGGCGGGCGACCACGCGAACATCGACGACATCCTCGCGGCGCTACCCCGCATCTGAGAGCGCGGCGCGAAACGTCGCCATCGGCAGACTCGGCTCCTGGCTGTTGACCGGCCAGCCCTGGAGCAGCGTCTCCACCGGGAGTTCTCGGGAGTCGATGGCCTCCAGCAAGCCCGCGGATCGTCCTCCCACGCGCACCTCGCCGTCGGGCGCGACGAACCAGCCCAGGTCTCCTTGAATCAGCATGTTGGATTCGGGAAGCCAAAACACCATGTGGTGGGTGGTGTGACGAGACTGCTCGCCGATGTCGATCACCTGCAGGCTCTTGCCTGCCTCCGCGATCGTGAACGTGTCGTCGAACGCGATGGAAGCGGGCTCCTCCTTCAGGTTCGACAGGCGATCGGGCGCGAGCGAGAAGTCGCGACCGATCACCTCCTTGAGATATGCCGCGTGCGCCGTGGGGGCGATCACCGTCGCGCCAACGGCCATGAATGCTCGGAGTCCGCCGGATGCGTGCGGGTGATGGTGGCTGTACAGCGCGTACCGGATCGGCTTGTCCGGGAACTGCTCCGCGATGAGGTCCACCGCCTGCTCGCCTGCCGCGCTCGACCAAGGCGCCTCCACCGTCACAACGAAGCTCTCGAACTCGATGACGAAGCTGCGCGCGTCGAGACCGGGCAGTCGAACGTCCCACAGAGCATCTCCGATCTTGGAGATCGAAGGCTCGAGCCCGGCGCTGGCGGGCGGAGCGTCGGGCGGGGAGAGGGTGTCCACCGGGCTCACAGCGTCGAGCGTTAGCGACCCGCTCCAGGCGACGCTTCCGTCGTGGAAGTCGATCGAGACCGCCGTCGCGATGCCGTCGGGCGATCGTTCTTCGTACCGCGCGCGGTCGATCGTCGTGCCCAACCGCGGATGGGTGAACTCCACCGTCGTCTCGGGCGTTCCGTCTGGACCTGCGAACAGCGTCAGCAAGCGTCGGTGATGAAGCGCCTCTTCGTCGGACATACGATGCGCTTCGCCTTCGACCCAGGTGGCTTCGGGTGTCGACCAGATGCGCTGGATCTCCGCGCCCTCTCCTGCGGACTGCTCCACCAAACACCTCTCGTTGGCATCACAGGTCTGCGCCCAGACCAGCGGCAGCGGCATGGTGTCTCCGGGGTTGGCCAAGTGCGCCTCGAGCTCGACGATGCCGCGGTACTCGGCACGAAACATCGGCTCGGCCGGGGCTGTCGCAGGAGCCCCACTGGGCCCCACCGATGCAGACGCCGCACAGGCCATGAGCAGGCCGACCGCGAACAAGCCCGTTGGTTTGCGCATCGCGGGGCAGAGTACGTCCTGCGGGCGCCCGTGGTACACGCAGGACATGCGTCGTTTTGCACTGGCCGCTGTCGCTCTCGTGTCGTGCTCTGCCCATTCAGACACGCCGACGGAGGCGAGGAGCCCCGCCGTGAGCGCTGGCCCGGTTGCGTGCTCCGACGTCGCGACGGCCACACTCAACTTGCGGGAGGCCACGCCGGCTCCGATCGAAGCATGCGGCGACGATGCCATCGCGGTCGCCCTCAGCCAGACGCACGCGTGGACCCTGACGTCCAACGCCCTGCACCAGGCCGGCAAGACCCTCTCGCTCGGCGACGTCGTGGGGACCGATGTCGCCGCGGGCTACGGACCCACCGCGTTCGTGCTCGATGGGGCCGCAGGCTCGATTCATCGCGCCGACTCCGACGTGCTGGTCCCCGTGCTCACCGATGCGGCTCTGAAGGGCGCCCGCGCGCTCGTCCGGGTCGGCGACACGTTGTTCGTGGGGACGCCCCGCGGAATCACGAGGGTTTCCCTGTCGAGCGGAGCGGTCTCCTCCGTGCGCGATGGCTTGGACGTCCTGGACCTGACCGTCGACGACATCGGCGCGCTCCTGGTGCTCCAGCCCTCGGGGCTGGCCCGTGTGCTGCCCTCCGGGGACGACGCACCCCTGCGCACCACGACGCTCGACGCCTCCCGCATCGCCTTCGATCTCACCACCACGCAGGTGCTCGCGCTCGGAGTCGAGGGCACCGTGGTCCGAATCGACTACGCCTCGCTCGTGCCGGATGGACCGGACTCCCGACCCATCACGCACGGCGAGATGGCGCCGTTCGATCATGCCGGCTTCGCCCTCGCCGGCGCCGAATACTGGCCTCACCGCGGCTCCACTCCGGCCAAGTACCCCGAGGAGATCCTCTGGGGCTTCTACCCGCGGGTTGGCGAAGTCTTCGAAGGCTCGGCGTCGCTCGCAACCGCGACGAGCGCGGCGGTCGAGTGCGCCGAACAGTCCTACGCGGCGCTGCAAGCTTGGATCCCCACCGCAACCGATGCCCTGACTCAGGCCACCGCGGGCGACAAAGCACCGCGCTTTTTCCTGTGGGTCAACGACTACTCCGAGGCCGACGATCCGTTCCCCGCCGACATGCGTGAAGCCAAGCTCTGGTACTGGGCCCGCGACCCCGCGGTCCCCGGTCGAATCCCCGGCTACTTCAAGTGGGAAACCGTCGTGGACCAGAAGGGCGAGTGCCACTGGCCCGACCCCGCCCAGGTGCAGGCGTTTCTGAGCGAGGCTGCAGGCTCATAGCTGGATGGGGCCGTACGCAGGCCTCGCCCCACGGACGGCGGTCACGCTTAGCTAGGGGGAAGATCGACGTCGGCAACGGTCACACCCCATTGTGGTGTCGTGGTGTCGACCACCATCACCTGGAGGAAGCCGTCGTCTTCGTCGTTGGGACTGGGGTCTCCTGAGACGATCGCCCACTGCCGAGAGCCGCCGACTGCGGTGTACGGCACGGTGACCAGCGGCCGGACCGGAAAGGAGCCCTCTTCGGAAGCATCGGCAATACCGAGCACGTAGCTCCCCGCGGGCACCTGCACCTCAACGCTCTCCACGCTCCAGCCGATCGGATCTGTGAGTGTGTTCTCGAACGGGATCGACTCCCCATCGAGGACGCCGACGAAGACCTGGGTGTACGACGCTCCGTGCACAAAACGAACGCTGGCCTGCGTCTCATCGCCCAGCGGGAACACATCGTCGAAGGTCGCGATCTGAATCGCAGCTTCACCGGGGTCGGGCGTGACCTCTCCGGTCACGAGCATCAAGTAGCGCTCCCCGGCCTCAAGCGACCCGGTTGTGTTTGGCGCGGGGCTCAGGGGTGTGCCGACGCAACCCGCGGGGTAGTTGAAGACATTGAGCTGATACGCATCCGGAGAAAGCCGCGTCGAGCGAATCTCACCGTAGTCGAAGTTCGCGGCGACGTCCTCGTCCCCCAGGCAGACCTCGAGCGTCGCCGCGTCCCGCGAACCGTGCAGGAAGAACAACTCGGGATCTTGTCGAATCAAGCCCAGGCTTCCGTCTCGCCCTACCGCAATCATCGAGAAGCCGTCAGGCTCCCGTGCGAGCGACTCCAACAGACCCGTCGCGATCAGAAGCACCTCATCGCCTTGTGCGACCGGTGGCACGGTGAAAGACGTGTACTGCTCGGGGTCGCTCCCCACGTCTTCGAGCAGTTCAATCCGCTCTCCGCCTTCACTCTCCAACTCGAACCCGGCCGCAGCGGTCGTAGAAAAGCGAGCGAGCGCGGCGGGCTGGGTGAGGTCACCACCGATACGAAAGCTTGGCGCGTCGGTCCCGACGTGAACGACGCGAGCTCGGGCTCGACCCTGAAGCTGTGCGCCCCAGTCCTCGGCGACGGGAACGATTCGGAACCGGTCGTCGGGGTCCTCGGATCCGAGCACGCCCGCGGCGACCACCGTGATGCGATCGCCGTCTTCGAGCAGCAGCTCTGGGCTGGTGTAGGCCGGCGGCGAAGCGGGGGAAGCGTCGGCTTGGCGGAACTGAAACACGGCCAGTCCGCCGGGGACCTCAAGGCGGTCGCTGGCTTCCCCGTATTCGAGGCCTTCGAACACTGGCTCGTCCTCACCTTGCAGGTAGACATCGACCGGACCGGCGGACGGAGACGCGTGGACTGCGCGAACTTCGGCGGCGCTGACGTCGCCGGTGCTGGAGTTTGTCGAGGGTTCGTCGGCCGATGCCGAAGAGCTTTCGAGGTCTGTGGTCGAGCCATCGCTCGTGGTCGAGACAACCGCTCCAGTCGACCCCTGTGCCTCGTCTAAGGCGCTATCGTCGGCGGAGACGGGGTCGGAGAAGCACCCTCCTGCGCCCAACACCCACACCGCCAAACCCCAGTTCAATCGTTGACGTCCCATGAGCAACCTCCACAACCTTGTACAAGGACTAATACCATTGTTCAAGGTTAGATGTGCGCCGCGCGATATCCGCAACGACTTCCTTCGACAGCGGATGCCGCGCCGACTCGTGGGTTTCAGACTTTCGTGGCCGCAGCCGTGAGGACAGCGGACTCCGCCCGTATCCGGCGCAGCGACAGCGGGCGAAGCAGCATCAGGAGACCAACACCGTCGCGCGGACCAGCCGGTCCCGCACCGCGGCCCACCGCGGCTCGTCCGGCGGCATGATCACCACGATGCGGGCGACGCCGCTGCGCTCGAGTTGCCGCAGCACCGCGTACAACTCTCGAGCCGCCACCTCGGGCTGCAGCAACGCATGGACCCCCGCCACCGCGTGCCCCACCGAGACCACCCCGTCGCCGGGCAACGCTCGGTACTCAGAGACCTCTGCCCGCACGCATGGAAGATCCGGCGCGTAGTGCCGCACACCTTGCCCGGGGCTCGCGACCGCCGAGTCGTCCGCGGCGCGCTGGTCCAGGACCTCGACGCTCCCCAACACCTCGCGCAACGCCTCCACCGAAACGGGACCACGCCGCAGCACGCAAGGCACCGTACTGGTCACGTCGACCACCGTCGACTCGATCCCGAGCCCAGTGGCCCCGCTGTCGAGCACCAGCCCCACACGTCCCCGGAGGTCATCGAGCACGTGCTGCGCCGTGGTCGGCGAAACGTGCTCGCTGCGATTCGCGCTCGGTGCCGCCACCGGCCGCCCGAGCGCCTCGATCACCGCGCGGGCCACCGCCGGCCCCGGCACACGAAGCCCGACCGTATCCAGCCCCGCCGAAACCGCGGCCGCAATCGCGGCGCTCCGCGGCACGATAATCGTCAGCGGCCCGGGCCAAAACGCCGTCGCCAGCATCTGTGCGGCCGATGGCCACGCTCCCGCCCACTGCTCGGCCATCGCCGACGACGACACGTGAGCGATGAGCGGGTTGTTCTGCGGACGCCCCTTGGCCGCAAAGATCTTGGCAACCGCGTCAGGCTGAGTCGCATCCGCACCCAGCCCGTAGACCGTCTCGGTCGCAAACGCCACGAGCTCGCCCGAGCGCAACACCGCGGCCGCCTCCGAGATGGAAGCGGCGTGCGGTGTGTGGGCGTCGACCGCGAGAACTCGGGTCACCGATTGAGACCGAGCGGCTTGCGCAGCTTGAGGTAGGGCAGGCTGACGCTGTACCCGATCAGATCTGCGATGCGCTCCTTCGCCGACACCGAGCTGCCCTCGTCCCCTTCACGGGTCAGCATGGCCGCGGAGGTCTCGATCGAGTCGCACAACACGAAGCCGGCGCGGGTGGTCGTGAAGGCCACGCCCTCTGCGAAGGCCTTGGCGTCAAACCCTTCGCTGAGCAGGCCGCCGCCCAGCGACTGAATCTGCTCCAGCCGAGCCGGAGCCAGGTGTGTCTTGAGCTCGGCCGCGTAGGTCTTGGCCGCCTCCAGGACGTCCTGCGGGACCTCGGCGCCCGGCTTTGCTGCCAACACCGCGCCATAGACAACCTTGCTGACGGCACCCGCCGAGGGCAAGACGGTCAGCAAGATGTTCTCCGGACGTGCCCGCGCGACCGAGCGGCCCGCGCGGAACTTCAACCCAACCTCCGACGCATCGTTGGTCGCACCGTTGCCGGCGATGAGCGAGGGGAACACGGTCGCCTTGCCGCTGGCGTTGTCGACCAGTGCGGTCACCCGAACGCCCATGCCGTCGACGTCGCGCAGGAACAGATCCGGCACCGAAACATCCAGCATCTGACACGCGTGCGCCACGAAGCGCGCGATGCCTGTCTTGGACTGCAGCGAGACCTCCACCCGGTCGTCGCGCGCAACATCGAAGTGCGCGTGCGACTGACCTTCGCGGGCTGCGATCACAGCCCACACCAGCGAGAGAATGTCGGCGGCGCGACCATTCTGCGCCGGGTGAAACACGTTCTTGCGCCACTGCTCGCGGGTCAGCGGAGCCCGAACCTGTCCCGGCTCGGAGTCGCCTTCGAGCAGCTTCAGCTCGGCATCGCTAGCCTGCTTCAAGAACCGAAGCGTCTTCGCAACGCTCCGCGCACGGTGCTCGTCGCCCATCCTCCCGTAGAGCTCCACCAGCCGGTGGTAGTTGCTCCAATCCATCGGGTCGTGGGCGATGAGCGCGTGGGCGTGGAACGTGGCTTTGTCGAGCGCGTCGGTTCCCAGCGACACCGCCAGCGTGATCACCTGATCGCGACGCTCGAGCAGCGTCTTGGGATCGGCTCCGGCCTTGGCGGCCATACGCAGCGACTGGTCGTAGGCGGCGACGGCCGTCTTTGCGTCGGACATCTTCTCGTGGGCCTGGCCGAGTTTCTCGAACAGCGGCGCGAGCCGGCCCGGCGGGGTCTCCTTGGGGAGCGTCTTGAGGTGCCCACGCACCGCCTTGGAGACGTCCTCCCACGAACGCTTCTCCACCAGCCGGTCCAAGTACGCTTCGAACGCCTTGGGGTGGCTGGGGTCGGCGTCCATGACCTTCTGCATCCAGTCGGACGCGCTGTCGGGCTCGCCGAGGTTGTCGCGGAAGATCAGGGCCCCGGCGTAGAGGTACTTCGCCTTCACGACCTTGTTCTCCTGAGCCTCCGCCAGGCGAGCCAGCACGGCGGTGGCATCTGCCCAGCGCTGCTGGGCGGTGAGGATCTCCAGGATCTTGTGCAAGATCGCCGGATCCTCGGGGCTGGTCTCCATGACCTTTTCCAGGGTCCGAACCGCCTCGCCCGGCAGCTTGAGCTCCCCGGTCTGTAGATCGGCCGCCTCGCACAGCAGGCCGGTGCGCTTGGCGATGAGCGTGGTCGTCTCGGGCTCGTCCTCGCTGCGATCGATCTGCCGCAGCACCAGATCTGCCATCCTCAGCTTGGCCTTCACCGCCGATGACGGTCCTCCGGCCTCAGCGCCAAGCTCGATGAGCATGTCGACCGCCGAGGCGTTGTTCTCGTCGAGCTCGAGCGCACGCTCAAGCATCTGCCCGGCTTTGGAGGCCTCTTGCATGCCGATCCGAGCGCGCGCCATCTTCACGTACAGCTGCGACTGCTCGGCGGCGGGCAGCTTGTCCCCCATGCCCAACACGACCGACTGATAGTTCCGCAGCGCGTCCGCCCACCTCTCACCTCCGAGGTCGAGGTCGGCGAGCAACTGCAAGACGTTGAGGTTGGTGGCGTCCAGCCCCCTCGCCTTCTCAAGGTAGTCGCGAGCCCGCTGGCTCTCGTCGACCGCCAACGCGCAGCGACCCGCCAGCGACAGCGCGCGCAGGTTCAGCTTGTGGTCCGTCGCAGCCTGCGACTTGACCTGGGTGACGTACACCTGCGCGTGTGGCCATGCGCGGGCCAGGTTGTCATCGGCCACCAGACGATCGAGCAGCAACGTCATGGCTTCGCGGTGATCGGGGTCCAGTTCAACGAGCTGCTCGAGCACCTCGACGCCGCGGGTGGGCCGATCCAGGTCACCCACAAACGCCTTCGCCGCCTCGAACAAGCAGCGCACCTTCTCGGGGCGGTTGGGGTTGTGTTCCGCGGCGGAAACCAATGCGTTGGCAGCCTTGAGCGGCTGATCGTTCTCCACGTAGATGTCGTGCAGCGAGGTCCACGCTTCGACGAGCGAAGGGTCGATCGAAACCGCCTCTTCCAGCGCCTCCACCGCGCCGTCGGTCTTTCCGATATGCGCACGCAACTTTCCACCGCGCAGCAGCAGCGCAGCCTTGCGCTTGGGATCGGACTCGGCAAAGACCTGGTCGCGGATCAGCGGCCCGGCCTTCTCGTACTCCTCTCGAGCCAAGTACTTTTCGAGGAGCCCGTCGCGCCACTTGGGCTCGTTGGGGTCGAGCTTGGACAGCGCTTCGAGGGCTTCGGTTGCGCCGACCTCATCCTCGAGGGGTCCGTTACACAGCTCGAGCAGACGCTCCCACGCTTCGGCCCGGAACTCGGGCGCAGCATCGGCGGCGTGGGCCTGCTGCCTCGCCAGTTCGGCCAGCTTGGCGGGATCGTCCTGCCGGCGATACGCAGACTCAAGGCCCTCGGCCGCGGCCTGGGCTACCGCGTGATCCACCGGCAACAGGCTGAGCACTTGCTCGCGCGCATCGACAGCGCGGTCCTTGCCGTCGGGCATCCGGTCGAACAGCTCGGCTTGCTCGCAGAGCAACCCTGCCTTCTCCTCCGGTGCGTCGTTTTGCTCGATAAGATTGCCCAGCACGTCCACCAACGCCGAACGAGCAGCAGCGTCGTCCGATGCGCGGGGCCGCAGAAGCTCGGCCAGCATCGCCGCCGAGTCGACGTCGGTGCGCTCGGCCTGCGTGAGTTCGATGAGCTGTGCGACGGCCTTGTCTTCGTCCTCGAGATGCTCAAGCGCGACCGAGATGGCCTGTTTGCGAAGGCTCTTGCTCTCGCCGCCGTCGGCCGACTCCGCCCGCTTCACGAGTACGTCGAACAACACATCCCATCGCTCCAGCGAGCCCGCGAGTGACTCGGCGAGCCCGAGGGCCTCCGGATGCTCGGGCGCTTCTGCGAGGACGATCTCTGTGGCACCAAACGCGCCTTCTTCGTCCCCCAGAGACTCCCGCAACAACTTGGCTGCAGCGAGCAGGGACGTGTGACGGGGACCCTCGGTCTGAAGGTCGGCCAACGAGAGGTATGCGCCCACCAGCTCGGCGTCCTGGCCCAGCTTGCGGTACAGCGGAAGGGTCGCGGACAACCACGCCTCGTTGGGCTCGAGCTCGAGCGCGCGGGCGTAGGCCGTAAGCGCCTGCTCCTGCGCACCAAGCCGCTCTGCGTGGACCTCGGCCAGCGTTGCGTACAGCCGCGCCTGATCTTGGGTCGACGGCGCGCGCTCAGCCAAGACACCCAGGGTCTCGGCCGCAGGAGCCCAGTCACCGGTCTCCGCCGCCAGCCGCATCACCTCGTCGGCCAATTTCACCTGCTCCGCGACTTCGACGGACTCGATCAGCGCGCTGAGAGTCTCGAACGCATTTCGAGGTGCGCCGAGCTCCTTCTCGAACAGCGACACCATCTCGCGCAGGTACTTCACGCGGTCCTGCTGCTTCTGAGCGTGTTCGGCTTTGACGCCGAGGACCTCGACCAAACGGTCCCAGCGCTTCCCGTCGCGAGCCTCGTCCTCAATACGATCCACAGCCTGACGGGCCTCAAGATGGGCGCCCTTGCGCTCGAGGATGGCGGCCCATGCCTCAAGGTCGTCGGGGTTCGCGGGCGCGACCACGGGGATGCTGCGCGACCCTCCCTCATCAGGGATCGGCTGCGGCGACGCGGCGTCAGGCGTGCCGACCAATGCCGCAATTGCGGTCTTCAGCGTGTCGCTCGACGAGAGGTTCGCGGGGTCACGCAAGGCCGCGCGGACGGCTCGGACCAGCTTGAAGACCTCGGCCCGCGACGCGGCGGCAGGCTCGACCTCAACGTCAGCGGTCGCGTCCTCAAGCGCCCGGACGAGCGCGGCCGTGTCGTCGTCTTTGCTCGCGGAGAGCACCTGCACCGCGCGGCCCTCAAGCGCGCCCGCATCACCGGCGAGGACAGCAAAGTGTTGTCCGCCACCACGCTCAAGCAGATCGAGCGCCCGCGCGAGCGCTGCGTCCTCGGGCGCGAAGCCAACGAACAACACGGTGCAGACCTGCGCAACCTCCTCGACGAAATCGACCAGCTTGCTGACGCCCTTCGACGCATCGACGATGGCAAACCCTTCAATGTCCTCTAGAGACATTTCGGAAGACGCGTCGATGATCTTGCCGTCCGTAAACACGAGCTTGGCTAGACCGGGGGCCACGCTCGAGATGCAGGCCCGCCACGGAAAGGCGGCGAGAGGTTCTGCGAATTCCGGGACCTGTGCTGACTCACTCGTGACACCGATTTCGGTGCCGATCCAAAGTACGCAGTCTCCAGCTTGGACTGCACGCGCGAGTTCACTGCTGATGTCGACCATGAAAGCGCGCCAGGGTACTGCCGGCGCGCGCGAACGCGCAAGAAACGCCCTCACAGGTGGGATCGACGTAGGCTCACTCGAACGGCTCAGTTGTCGTCGAACGGGTTCTTGAGGCCCCCTGCCTTCTCACCCGGCTCCGGCTCAGACCTGGACGTCGCGGGCCGCTCGGGCGGGAGCGCGGGTGCAACCTCGGGCTCAGGAGGCGTCTCGGGCTTCGACGCAGCTGGCGCGCTGGGCTTCCGAGACCGTGTAGGTGCGCCCACGTCGGGCTCGGACCCTGGAGGCATCCGAGGCTGGGCGACCTCCACGGCCACCTCCGCCGGAAGCGACGGCTCCGGTGGTGCTTCGAGAACCGCCGGCGGGGACTCTGCCGCCTCTCCAACGGGCGCGGGGCTGGCGACCGCCCGAGGACTCGGCACCGGCGCCGAAGCGGGCAGCGAGGAACCCACGTCTTTTTGCCACAACGCGGCAGCTGCGAGGCCTAAGGCCACCACAAGGCCTGCACCGGCAACGAACGCCGTGACCACCCCGCGCTGTGACCGTCGAGCCCGGATGCGCGTGCGACCGGTCGCCCGCGGGGGCGACACACCCATCGCTCGATCGAACAGCCCCTCGTGAAGCTCCGCCATCGTCTGAAACCGATCCTCGGGGCGCTTGGCCATCGCGCGCTCGATGGCAACGCAGACCTGATTGGGCACATCTCCGGCCACGAGCTCCGAGACCTTGGGCACGGGCGCCTTGAGATGTTGGCGAACGATTTCACCGATCGAACCGACGTAGGGTGGCCGGCCGACCAGGATGGCGAACGCAACGCAGCCGAGGCTGTAGATATCGCTGCTCGCCCCGAGCTCCATCGTACGCGACTGCTCGGGGCTCATGAAGTGCGGCGTGCCCAGCACCTCGCCGTCCATCGTGATCCGGGTGCGCTTGCTCGCCCCGGCGATTCCAAAGTCGATGATCTTCGCGCGCGAGTCCCCCCGCAGCAAGACGATGTTGGCCGGCTTGAGGTCGCGGTGAATCACTCCGACGCGGTGCGCGGCGGACAGCCCCTCGATCATCTGCTGCAGGAGCGGGCCCGCGACGCTCCAGGGCATCGCACCACCGTCCTTGAGCGCGGCCGCCAGCGTGCGGCCCTCAAGTAGCTCCATCACGATGTAGGGGCAGCCCCGCTCCTCACCGAAGTCGAGCACGTCGACGACGGCAGAGTGATCGATCTCCGAGAGCAGCTGCGCCTCGCGGAGCATCCGCTTCGTGGCCCAGTCGTCGTTGTCCACTGCGTGCTCAGCCCGAAGCACCTTGACTGCGACACGTTTCCCGATCGACACGTGCTGCGCCCGCCACACCTCACCCGCCGAGCCCTTCTCGATGGGCGAAAGGAGTCGGTACCGCCCGCCCACGACCACGCCCGCCGAAGGACGGAACGGCACGCCTTTCGGAAACGTATTGCTCTGCACACTACCCACGGAAAACGGAGTCGGTAGTGTACGACGCGGACCTCAGATGGGATCGAACTCGGTCCCATCGTTGAGCGTCAGGGGGCCGGTTTTGACTTCGACACCGTGTTCCTGCAGCGTCTCATCCACCAGCTGAGCCACCTGTGCAACGACGTTCGTGCAAAATGCGTGTCGGTCTGCACCCTTAAAGTCGCCATGGGGCCGGGTCATTGAATTGCAGATCAAATCCGCGCTGGACCCACGATCGAGCTCGGCCTCGACCCTCACCTGATACCGCTTCGAGGCCTCAAGCAGGCTCGGTGTCACCGCTCCGGTCGGGTCGGGATCGCCCAGAAACTCGCCCAGAAGCAGCTGTCCGGCCATGATCGCCCCACACGTGCCCTGGCCGGTGATGGCGCCTCGACGCAAGGACTGGTAGGCCGCAGTCGGCCGCCCGAACGCCTCGGCGAGGGAGATCCCGCACGAGCGGTGAGGCGTCTGCGCCCCCTCGTACAAGACCAGCGCCTTGCTGCGAATCGGACCCGTTCCCACGACACCTTTCCTCATGGCACGCAGTGTAGCGTAGGGAGGTATTCCACGGGATGATGCATCCGTGCCGAGCGTTCGAATGTACAGGCTTGTGGTCGCCGCCCTGCTTCTTGCCGGGTGTGGCGACGATGCACCAGCCGGGGATGTCACCGGCTCCGGCTCCAGCGGCCCCACATCGACCAGCGGCGATCCTCCCGATCTCACAAGCTCGACCGGCAGCAGCACAACCGCCGTGGACGAGTCCTCCTCCACCGGCGACTCCACGGGCGAAGCTGTGGTGGACTGGCCCACCCTCGAGTGCGACCCACTGGTCCCGGCCTACTGCGGCTACCCGTTTCCCAACAACGTCTTCACGGTCGCCGATGCACAGGCGCCCAGCGGACGCCGGCTTGCACTGTCCCGGGCAGCCATGCCTCCGACCATGGATGGATTTCAAGGCGAGCCCGACGCATTCAACGATCGCGACGGGTTCTCCCCGGGCGGAACGATCCTCGCCCACATCGCGGGCGCCACCGCAGCCGGACTCGTCGGCCCGCTGAACATCGGCGACTCGCTCGGTGACACCTCGCCCACGGTCCTGCTCGACGTCACCCGTGCAGAGCGTGTGCCCCACTTTGCCGAGCTCGACCTTCATGCACCCCAGGGGCAAGCGTCGCTGATGATCCAGCCGGCCATCACACTGGACTACACCCACCGCTACATCGTGGGCGTGCGCGGGCTTGTGGATGCAAACGGCGAGACGGTTGCGGCCTCGGATGCCTTCGCCGCGCTGCGTGACGCGGTCGGCACCGACGATGAGGCGGTCGAGTCGCGGCGACCGCTGTACATCGACATCTTCGCCCAGCTTGAGGACGCCGGGGTGCCCCGAGAGGAGCTGCAGCTCGCGTGGGACTTCACCGTTGCCAGTCGCGAAGACACCAACGGCCGCGTGCTCGCGATGCGAGATGCTGCACTGGAAGCCGTCGGCGACGGACCGACGTACGAGATCCTCTCCGTGCAGGAGGATGTCTCGGAGAGCATCTTCCGCCGCGTCCGAGGCGAGATCGAGGTGCCGCTGTTCCTCGACGATCCCGGTCCCGGAGGTGTGCTCGTCCTCGACGCGGACGGCACCCCCCAGCAAAACGGCACCGCTCGATACGGGTTCACGATGATGGTGCCCTACTCCGCCCAGGCCACCCCGGCCCCCGGCGTGTTGTTTGGCCACGGCCTGTTCGGCAACCAATCCCAGGTCGAAGCCTCAGCCTTTGGCGAGCTTTCCAACGCGGGCAACATCATCTTTGTCGGCGTCGACTGGATCGGGATGTCCTCCGAGGACCCGGCGCTTATCGGACTGATCGTCCAAAACGGAAACCTCGGCAACTTCCGCACCCTGCCCGACCGTCTTCAGCAATCGCTGGTCAACTTCCTGTTGGTGACCCGGATGCTGCGAACCAGCATCGTGGGCGACGAAGCGCTGCAGTTCGAGGGCAACCCGATGCTCGACGGCGAGGAGTCGTACTACTACGGCGGCAGCCAGGGCGGCATCATGGGAGCCAGCTACATGGCCTTGTCGACCGACGTCACCCGCGGCGTGTTGGCCGTTCCCGGGCAGTCCTACAACCTTTTGCTGGAACGCAGCGTCAACTTCGACGCCTTCGTCGACATCATCGATTCGACCTACCCGCAGTCGTACGACCGCCAGATGCTCCTGGGGCTGGTCCAGCTGTTGTGGGACCGCGCCGAGCCCTCGGGGCTATCCCGCCACGTGGTGAGCGACCTCCTGCCCGGCACTCCCGCCCACGAGGTGCTGCTGCTCGACTCCATCGGCGATCACCAGGTCAGCACCTTAGGCGCGCACGTGATGGCGCGGACCATGGGCATTCCGCTGCTGGCACAGAACCCCCGCGAGGTCTGGGGTCTGGAACAGGTGGAGGGCCCGGTGAGCTCCGCGTTGGTCGAGTTCGACTTTGGCCTGCCACCCGAGCCGCTGGGCAATGAGCCGATGCGCGAAGGCGACGACCCTCACGGAAGCCTCACCGAAGTGCTGGCTGCGACGCAGATCGCGATCCACTACTTTCAGACCGGCGAAGTGATGAACTTCTGCGACGGCGTGTGCGACCCAGGCTGAGCCGGCTGTCACTTGATCGTCGAGGGTGGAGCCATTCGTGGCTCGGGGATCCTCGCGGCAACGATGGCCCCGGTGACCAGGAGGGCAACAGCGGCCACAATCGTGCACGCCATGAAGTCCCCGGCCGCATAGATCGGCCCCGCGGCGGCGCCCCCTAGACCGCCTCCCACCTGCCCCACCGCGACCACCAAGCTCATCAGTGCGCCGCGTTTTTGAGCCGGCGCGAGCGTGGTCAGCAGCGCTTGAAATGGCGAGATGCGGATCGCGACGAGCACCATCACCAGGAAGAAAAGCACCCACATGGTCCATGGGTTGCTCACCCAGAATGTGGAGGTTACGAACAGCGCCGCCGTTCCCACGCACGAAAAAATGATGAGCGGCCGGCGCCCAAAGCGGTCCGAGAGAGTGCCCGCCCGGGGCCCGGTGAAGATGTTCGCGAGCCCTCCGGCTGCAAACATGAGCGCGACGTCCCCACTGGACATCCCGAGGTCTCGCTCGCCCCAGGTTGGCAGATAGACGACAAACACAGAGATCGAGAAGAACATCGCTGCGTAGGCCGCAGACGCCCCCGAAACGGCCGGGTTTCGCAACAGGTCGACGTACCCACGGAGCACCCCGCCGATGCTCAGACGTGTCTGCGAGAGCTCGACGTCCGGCTGCGGAACGAACAGCAGCGTCACGAAAAACGCCACGCTCATCACGGCTGCGAACAGGAGAAACGGCGCCCGATAGCCATACTCGCCAGCGAGAATGGTGCCCGCAGGGACGCCAGCGATCTGCCCGACCGCAAAGCCGCTCATGACCAGGCCCGACGCCCAGCCTCTGCGTTCGTAGGGAAAGTAGTCGCCGACGAACGACACCGCGGCCCCGGTGAGAACTCCGGCGGCCGCGCCGGCCATAATCCGCGCAGCCAACAGGGTCGCGAAGGTGTTCGACAACGGATGCAGGCACAGCGCCACCGTCATCGCGCCGGTGCCATACAGCAAGATGCGTCGCCGCCCGACCCGGTCCGAGATCGGCCCAGCGACGATCGCCATCGCCGACAACGTGACGGCGTAGCCGGTGACCAGCGTGCCCAACAGTGCTTCGGGCACCTGCAGCGCGTCGCCGATTCTCGGCAGGATCGGGGCGATGATCATGACCTGGCTGCTGGAGGCCAAGACCATGAGCCACAAGGCCCCGATGACGATCAGATCCTGGCGTCGCGAGGCCACGGTTGCCGCTCCTTGGGTTCCGCCTCGAACAGCCGCTCATAGGCGGAGAGGTTGCGGGTCGAAGAGAAACGCGTTCGACCCAGGCGGAGACAGCGACGCTTGAGTTCGCTGCGCAGGATGGGGTCCTTGAGCATGGCCTCGACCCTGGCGATGAAGCTCGGCTCATCGCCAAGCGGCGCGAGCATGGCCTCGCCCAGGCCCGGATCACCCGAAAGGGTGGCGAGCAGCCCCGGACATTGCCACCCGGCAAGCAGAAGCCCGCTGGCCATCGATTCGAGCGCAAACAGGCCGAACGATTCGGACTCGCTGGTCACCATCGCGATGTCTGCGAGACGAATCCGCTCCGCGAGCTGGGGTTGCGACAGCGGCGCGATGAACTCGACCGACGCATCGACGCCCAGGCTCCGGGCCAGCGCTTCCGCCTCTGCGCGCAGGGGTCCGGAACCGATCATCTCCATTCGGGTGTCGAAACCGCGACAACGCAACGCGTGGAGCAGGCGGACGGCGTCGAGCGGGCGCTTCACGGGCCGAAAGTTGGAGGCATAGACGAGCAGGGTCTGCTCGCGATCCCTCACCTCGTGCGACGGACGGAACACGTCGATGTCGATTCCGTTCTCGATCACGCGAGGTCGGGCCGGAAGCTCGAGTCGCGTGGCCGCCAGATCAGCCAGCCACACCGACACTGCGGTGACCTCGTCTGCCTGACGCAGCGCGGCGCAGAGCCGGCGTGCCTGCTCCGCGTCGCTCGGAAAGTCGGTGACATCAGTCCCGTGAAGCGTCACCACCACCCGCACCACAATGCCCTGTTCGGACAGATGTTGTCGGGCGAGCACGGCGGCTTCAGCCAGTCCGATGCCGTAGTGGACCGAGAGGACGCAGAGGCGGTGCTCGACCACGGCAGACGCCAGATCGTGGGCGAGGTCCAGCACCCATTCATCCTGGGCCGACCGCGGCGTTCGAGGGGCTCGTACCGGGACATGCTGAACCCACCCGGCTGCTTCGGAGCCGAACTGGGATCCGCGACACGTGAGCGAAACCGCGAGGTGCCCGCGCTTGGCGAGGCCGAACGCGAGGTCGTGCGCAACCCGGCCACTTCCCCCCAGTCCTCCCAGCGCCACAACGCCAACGCGCAGTGGAAGCTCCTGCGAGGGGCGTTCGCCGAGCATCAGCCTTCGCCTCCAAACAGTTCGACGTCGCGAGCATCGATCGCACCGAAGGCCGCGGAGGTGGAGCGTACGGTGTCGGGCCCCCACCGCGCGCAGAGTTCGAGCGTGCTCATTCGGCGCTCGGCGGTTCGCGCGGTTCGTCTCCAGGCCGCGAGGCGCCGCGGGTTCGAGCGGCGACCATCTCGGAGCAACGAGCGGCGAATCTGAAACAGGCGCCGAGCGGCGCGAGTCAGAGCCCGCGACGAGTGCGGAGCTGTGAGGAGTTCTCCAAGGGCCGCGGCATGGGAAGGCCACGCACCCGCAGACCGAAGTCCCATCATGGCAGCGACACCATCGGTCTCAAGTTCGCCCCAGGTCTTGCTGAGCAGGTCCCAATCCACATCGAGGCCCGCGCGCAGGTGCTCCCGGGCCGCGAACACCTGCGCAGACATTGCTTCGCACCGGGCCAGCCAGTCTCGCGTTTGCGAGCACAGCCCGGCACGTCCAATCTCGGCCAGCGGGTGCGCGTGCGTGCGAAGAGCAGCCTGGCCCCCGCACGATTCGAGTTCGCGCACGTCGGCTGCGGCCAGCGGAACCAGCGACCGCCGCTGCACCACGTGCGAGGGCGTCACGTCAGCCCACCTGTACAAGGCCTGCATCTGCGCGAGATAGCGAGACTCTGTCGGACCCGCGACGGTCGCAATCGCAGGCAACACGTGGTCCTGTACGAGCGGACGAAACAGCGCAGCGGGGGAGAAACGCTCCGGCGCGCCCTCAAGCGCGGCAACAAGAGCGTCGCGATCGAGCGAGCCACCCTGCCAGGACACACCTTCGTTTGTGCGTCTGAGCCGTTGTCTTCGGCCAGCCTCGTCGACGTAAAACACCTGCGTAACGTCTCGGTCGACGGGAACGACGTGCGGCTTGGGACTCTGGAGCAGCACCGCGCGCGCGGGCTCATCCCCAAGCAGATCACGCGCGAAGAGGGGTCTCGCCCAGGCGGCAAACGCTGGATCACACGGATCGAGCATGAGCAGTCCTGTGCCCGCCGTCAGGCCCGCCAGGGTCTGCGCGAACGCGTCTGCGAGCGTTTGGCCAGCGCGGTAGGACTGGGAGAGGGCGCGAGCTGATGCTCGCACGGAGGCGGGCAGTGAAGAGATCCAACGCTCCCGCGCGTCGTCCACATCTTCAGGGAGCTCGATGCTCCCCACGGGACCACCACAATCCTCCAGCTTCAGGCGCACCGACGGGCCATCCAGCGTGGGTGCGGTCGCGACCTCGTCCAGGTCGTGATCGCCACTGGCCATCCAAAACACCGGGACCGCGGGAATGCGCTGCGCTGTGATCCGTCGGGCAAGGTCCACCGCAGCCAACGCTTTCACCAGCGTATATGCGGGCCCGCCGAGCCAACCCACCTGCTGCCCCGTCACGACAACGACCGAATCCGGACGCAGCAAGGTCTCGAGCGACCGGGCTCGCGCCGCGTCACAGGGAAGCGCGCAAGCCTGGCGCCGCAGCATCTTGACCAACGCAGGTCGGTCGCGGTGCCGACCTGTGACAGCCTCCGCGCGCGCAGCCCAACCTTCTGGTGGAGCCGCCGAGCAGATGGGTGTCTCGGTGGCCGGGCCGGCCAGCGTCCAAGGTTCGCGGCGACGGGCCTGCACTCGTCGCGTACGCTCGCTCGCCTCAGCACCCGCCTGCAGACGCTCCACCAATCGACGCGTCGAGTACTCCTGGCTGTGATGACAACGCAGCGCCCGAAGCTTGGTGTGCGGATCGATCGGCGCCGTAGAGGAGTGAGAGCCTGCAGCGACCCACTCGGACTCCATCACGCGGTGCTCGCCTGCGGCCCAGGCGCTCCCAAGCTCCGGCAAGAAGCCCGGCAGCGAAGCCAGATGAAACGCGACCGCGACCAGGAGTCCAACCGCGAGGTGGTGCCCGTGCAGGGAGAGGTTGGGGTCCACCTCGGGGTCCAGGGACAGCAGCGTGCGCGGACGATGCTGCCGAATGGCTGCAACGACATCCGCCAGCGAGCGCTCGAGGGTCCAAGCAGCCAACGCATCGCCTGCGGTCGCGGGTGCACTTCGCTGCGTGTCCCGGTATTTGCCCGTGTCGGCCCACCCCAAGCATCGAACCGACGCGATTCCGAGCACCTCGCACGCCGCGATCAGCTCCGCTGCGCGCGTGGACCCAAGCCCGGGTCCTCCTCGTCCACCGGCGCCGTCGGTGGCGACGACCAGATGCACACGCCTCCCCGCCCGAGCAAGTCCGCACAGCGTTCCGCCGCTGTAGATCGTCTCGTCATCAGGGTGCGGCATGATGGCGAGTACGTCGCACCCAGGCCCCTCGCTCGGAGACACCGTCGCGCTCGGCCACCGCAGCGTTCGAACGTCTGGCTCCCCGGCGGCCAACTGCGCGCGGACCCCTTCCAGCAGCGCAAGTCCTTGCGCCTGGGCCAACCTCGTCCCCGTCTCGAAGCCAACCCGGCCCTGCCACGGTGGGGTGCGCAGCGCCTGCAGCACCCGAGCCCGGTCGACACACATCGTGCGGTCGAGCCGGGTCAGCGCCTCGGGTCGCTCGGGCGCGGGCCGAGGGTCGAACGCCACCGCCACATCCGCCGCTGCGGTGGGTTCGATGCGAAGGCCCAAGCCGTCCAGTCGGGGGACCACCGCCGCGGGGACCACGAGAATCCCGCCCGCGGCCAGTCGCAACGCCAACCGACTCGGACAACGAGGATCCGCGCCGTCCCAGAGCATCACGTCGGTGTCGTCGGGTGCAAGGCCGTCCGGATCCTGGATGATGGCGTGATACGAGCCGAGCACCCGCCCCGCGTTCTGCACACGGACCACCTTGGCCCGCGCCTCGAGGTACGGCAGGGCTGCCGGTCCCGCTGCAACCATGTCGACGACTCGCAGGTGGCCTTGCGGCGGCCGCACCGCGACAGCGGCCGCGGTGAGGGCGGTCCTGAGATCTGCGTCGAACTCGTGGCGGCAGCGCGCGGACGCAGGAGGGGGGTGGGACATGTTCAGACCGAAGCTGGACCCTGTGGCGCTCGATGCATGTGGATCCCCGGAAGGGCGGCGTCGTCGGCACAAAAGCCAACCCGCGGTGGCGAGGACGGTAGCCGAAGAACTCCCCCACCACGTCCGATGTTTCATCGCAGAATGCGCCGGTTTCCTTGAGGATAGGCGCTGTCGTCTTGCGGCTGGGCAGGGGCATCGCTACCGTCGCCCTGTGCCCAACGTACTGTTCTCCGCCGAAACGCTCGAGGAGCGGATCAAGACGCTGGTTCCCGAGCTGACCCACGCTCGACACGACATCCACCAGCACCCCGAGCTCGGCTTTGAAGAGACCCGGACCCAGGCAAAGGTCAAGACCTACTTGGAGGCGCTTGGCTACGCGCCGTGCGTGAGCGCCGAGACGGGACTGGTGGCGGACGTGCGGCCCGACCTCGGCCCACCCCGCCTCGCGCTGCGGGCCGACATCGACTGCCTGCCGATGCAGGAGGACACCGACCTTCCGTACAAGTCGATCCACGACGGACGCGCGCACAAGTGCGGACACGATGGGCACACGGTCGTGCTGATGGGCGTGGCCAAGATGCTGGCCGAGGTCCGCGACTCGCTGTCCGCGAACGTGCGGCTGCTGTTCCAACCCGCCGAAGAAGGCGTTCGCGGTGGAGGCGCCAAGGTGATGGTTGCCGAGGGCGCGCTCACGGGTGTGCAGGAGGTGTACGCGTTTCACAACTGGCCAGGCTATCCGCACGGCGAGGTCCGGGTCCGGGCGGGCGCGATGATGGCCGCCACCGCCGAGTTCGACATCACGCTCACGGGTGTGGGCGGTCACGGCAGCCAGCCCCAGCTGTGCCGCGATCCCATCGTTGCCGCCGCCGCCACCATCACCGCGCTGCAGACCGTGGTCTCGCGCGGCATCTCATCCGACGGCGGCGCGGTCCTCAGCGTGTGTACATTTCACAGCGGCACCGCGCACAACGTGATCCCCGGCCAAGCTCGGTTCGGCGGCACCATTCGAACCTTCTCCGAAGCCGTGAGCGAGCGGGTCTTCGCCCGCCTGGAGGAGGTCGTCCAAGGTACCGCCGCCTCCTTCGGGGTGGAGGCGAAGCTCGAGGTCCGTCGCGGATACCCAGTCCTGGTCAACGATGCCGGATGCGCCGAGTCGGTGATGCGCGTCGCCGAACGCGTCGTTGGGCCGCAACGGGTCACCGACGCCGAACTCCCGATGGCCGGTGGCGAAGACTTCGCATACATGGCCCAGGCAACTCCCGGCGCGTACTTCTTCCTCGGCACCGGAAACGACGACCTCACCACGCCGGTTTGTCACCACCCCGACTTCGACTTCGACGACGCCATCATCCCGCTGGGGCTGCGCATGTTTATGGGACTGGTCGAAGACAGACTGTCGCGGTGAACTTGACGATGGTCCGCGTCGGAGATGGTACTGAGAACAGATGACACGCATTGGGGTCCTGCTTTGCTTCGGCGTACTTTGCTCCTGTCGCACCGCAGAGCCTGACGCCGGATCAGAGACACAGACCGAAGCCAGCACCGACTCCTCGGACAGCTCAGACAGCGGCTCCGAGACCAGCAACGCCCCTGATACGCCTGATACGGACGACCTTCCGCCCAGCGTCGCCACCCTGTTTCACTACCTTGAAGCGGCGTGTCCATGGGAGTCGACCTGCAACGGGACGCCCCTTGAGAGCTGCTTTGGCATCCTCGCCGAAGGAGATCTCGCGCTCTTCGCGAACAACTATTTGGCGGCTGGGCTCGCCGATCGAATCACCTGCGCGCGTGATGCAACGTCCTGTAGCGAATGGGAAGCCTGCTCGCCCACCTCGGACGCACTCCTTGGCGGCCTCGCGGGAAACGTTGCGGACCACCCCTGTCCGGGCGACGCCGACATCTATTGCGACCCACAGACCGACATCCTCTCGGTGTGCATCGGTGCCTCCGCCGGAGACTCGCCGTTCGAGGTCCGAGACCTCGCGCTCGAAGGGATGGCGTCCGACACCGGTCAGTCCTTTCGAGACGAACCCAAGGTCCCGTGTCAAACCCACGCCTGCGACGGCGCGTTGGTCCGCGCTTGTCCCAACAGCGCGACGGTCACCTCGGACTGCCGCTTCCTGCATCCCGATTTCGAATGCGAGCCGTCCAGCTTGGAATGCGCCGTAGCGGAGCCCGAGTGCGAGTCCAACGCCTTCAACAACAGCGGGGGCTCGGCGCAGTGCCAGGACGACACGACCGCCGTGGTCTGCATGTCCGGCAAACGCTTCACGATCTCCTGCGCTGTCGCGGGCGCCTCCTGCGTGAACCAGGGCGACCTCGACGCCACCTGCGAATAGGCTGCCGCGACACCTGCTGGTTCGAGTCCGGCATCGGGGCCTGTCGCTTCACTCCGCGTCGAAGTGGGACAGCGCGACCTCATGCAGCAGCCCGTTGCTGGAGATCAAGCTGCCACCGCGAATGTCGCGGTCGCCGCCCACGGTGGTCGCCTTGCCTCCGGCTTCCTCGACGATGATCTGCAGCGGGGCGATGTCCCAAGGCATCACGATCGGGTCGATCGCGATCTCGCCGCAGCCCTCGGCGACCAGCATGTGCTGATAGAAGTCGCCCACGCCGCGTTGGCGCCAGCTCTTGCCCAGGAGCGCGGGGATCTTCGCGGTGTTGGGCACAGCCTCGGCACCGGCGAGCGAGCTATGAAAGATCTGCGCGTCGGCGAGGTTGGAGACGCCCGAGACGCTGATCTTTCTCTCACCACTGTAGGCACCGTGTCCGCGCGCCGCATGCCAGCGCTGATGCAGCGCGGGCGCGCTGACCATGCCCGCGACGATCTTCCCGTGAGACTCGATCGCCAGGAGGGTGGCAAAGATGGGGATGCCCCGGGCGAAGTTCGCGGTCGCGTCGATCGGGTCGACGATCAGGCGCTGGGGCGCTTCGGGGTTTCGTTGGCCGTGCTCTTCCCCGAAGATGCCAAGCTCCGGATATCGGCGCGCGGTGGTGTCACGCACCGCCGTCTCGACTTCGAGATCCGCCTGCGTCACCAGCGAGCGGTCGGGCTTCGCGTCCACATGCAGGTCGCCAGCTCGGAAATAACGCATCGAGATCGCGTCGGCTTCATCGGCGAGATCACGAAGGAACGGCAACCAGTCGGCGCTTTCCATATCGGGCGGACCATACCAGGACCGCCACCCCGCGCCGCCGACGCGTTGTGGAACAAATAGGGACCGGGGCTCAAACCTCGGCGGATTCCGACGAACCGTGGGGCATGACGATGACGTCTCGTGCCCTGCTCGCGGTGTTTGCTCTCGGAGCCTTTGGCGGCTGCGGTGACGACAGCGCATCCCCTTCCGACGAGGGCAGCACCTCTGCCGACGGACCCACCACCACGGACCCGTCCGCGGGCCCCACGACGGGTGACCCCACAACCAGCGGCGGAACGGAGGACGGGCCGACCAGCAGCACCAGCGCCGAGGGCTCGACCAGCGCGGATGCCGGGAGCAGCTCGGGGGACGGCAGCGACACCGACGGCACGACGTCCGGGGGCGACACCGACGGGAGCAGCAGCTCTGGCGGCGAGGAAAGCAGCTCGACCGGATCTCAGGTCTCGGGCGGCACATCGACGACCGGCGCCGCGGAGCCGTTCTGTGGAGACGGCTTCCTCGACGATGGGGAGGAGTGCGACGCCGGGCTTGCAAACGACGACTCCTCGGACTGCACCGCGAGCTGCTTCATCAATGTCTGCGGTGACGGCCTCCTGAACGCGCTCACCGAGTCCTGCGACGATGGCAACGACGACACGAGCGACGGCTGCGTGTCCTGCCTCGCCGCGAGCTGCGGAGATGGGTTCACGCAGATCGGCATCGAGACCTGCGACGACTCCAACGGCGACGACCTTGACGCCTGCCACAACGACTGCTCCGCCCATGAGGCGGTCGAACTCGCTTTGGGTGCCGACTTCACCTGCGCCCGTTTCGACCGCGGCTCGGTCAAATGCTGGGGCAACGGGGCGAGCGGTCGTCTGGGCTACGGCAACAGCGACACCATTGGCGATGACGAGACCCCGGCTACGGTCGGATTCATCAACTTTGGCAACGGCGTCACCGCCGAGTCTGTGGTCGCTGGTGCTGCGCACACGTGCGTTGCGCTCAACGATGGCACCGCGCGTTGCTTCGGAGCTGCGGGCGTGGGGCAGCTCGGCTACGGCAACATGATCCCCTACGGCGACAACGAGGCGATCACCAGCGTCCAGTCGGTTGGCCTCGGGTCCGCGATCGCCACCATCGGGAGCGGAAGCGGCTCCGTCCACACTTGTGCCGCGCTTGAGTCCGGGGACTTGAAGTGCTGGGGTCAAGCCACGAACGGAAAGCTCGGCATCGTGGGTCAGGCCACGAATATCGGCGACAACGAATCGTTGGCGACGAGCCCGGTCACAGACGTCGGCGCCACCGTCCTGCAGGTCGAAACCGGCCAATCACACAGCTGCGCCCGCACCAACTTGGGTACGGTCCGGTGTTGGGGCAGCCAGGCCAACGGCGCCACGGGATACGGGACGGGCTCAGCCAACCCGATCATCGGTGACAACGAGACGCCGGCTTCGGTCGGGGACGTCGGCCTCTCCGACTTCGTCAGTGACATCGCCGTTGGCTGGGTCCACAGCTGCGCCGTGCTCGAAGACGGGTCCGTACAGTGTTGGGGACGCGGCAACGATGGGCGCCTGGGCTACGGCAACGTCGCCTACGTCGGCTACAACAACTCCCCAAGCGCCGCAGGCACCGTCGAACTCGACGGGCCCGCCCGCCAGGTCGCCGCCGGACTCGCCCACTCCTGCGCCATGCTTCAGGACGGCACGGTCCAGTGCTGGGGTTTCGGCTCCAACGGACAGCTGGGCTACGGCAACACCAGCACGGTCGGCGACAACGAAGACCCGGCGGACGCCGGTGTCGTCTCGCTGGACACCACCGTCCGCTTCATCGCCGCCGACGGGAACCATACCTGCGTCATCACGAGCGCAGGCGGGGTTCGTTGTTGGGGACAAGGGGCCGACGGCCGGCTCGGGTACGGCAACACCAACAACCTCGGCGACGACGAGCCTCTGAGCGACCTCACCGACATCGAGATATTCTCGCCGCCCGCGTCCGAGTAGAGCACCACCGACCGCCTCGCGAAACGAACGGCCCTGCGCATCTCGGTGCGAGGGCCGTTCGTCGTGATGCGGTGCGTCAAACCTCCGCACTGTTGCGCTTCGCCCCAGGGCCGCCACGTGGGTCGGGGTCGTGTAACGTTGCGCCGTGCCCTCTTGCGCTTCTTCGCACGGCTCCGCGATCGCACGGGACGTCCGCACCGTGCTGCGTCCTTTGATTGTGCTGCTGGTGGCCTGGTTTTGGGCGGCCCCTGCGACGGCGGCGTTCGCCCAGCCGGCTCAGCCGCCCGCGCAACCCGAAGCGCCCCCGCTGGACCTCGAGACCCCAAAACCGCAGGCCGAGACTTCGCTGGCGGACCCCACAGCCGACCCCGACCCCGACTCCGACTCCGACCCCGACCCCGACCCCGCAGCTGAGCCGGAGCCAGCACAGGAGCCGGAGCCAGCACAGGAACCGGGGCCAGCGCAGGGGCCGGAGCCAGCGCAGGAGCCGGAGCCCACAGCCGAGCCCGAAGAGGTTCCCACGCCCGAGGACGACGCACCCGAGGCCGTGGCTCCCTCGCCCTCCGAAGACGAGATGATTCGGCAGCGGGCGCAAGACATCCGAGCGCTGGCGGATGGAGATCTCGACGCGCAGACCGAGGCGCAAGCCCTCTTCATGCTCGATCTTTCCGACCCGCTTTGGGCGGCAGGCGGAGCTCAGCGATTCGAGGAAGCCCGCGAACGTGCGCTGGTCTCCGCGCCACCCTCCAAGCGCCGTCGGGCACGGCGCCGGGTCGAGCTTGCCGACCTGGACCCCGATGCCGCGCTTGAACTCGCCCTGCGGGAGTTCTTCGCACTCCCCCCCGAAGACCAGGTCGCTCGTTTCCAAGAGCACGCAGCTCGCCGGGCCGCGGCCAAGCTTCGAGCGGAACGCGACGCAGCCCAGCGACTCGCGGACCAGACGCACGCCGACCAGCTGCGCGCCTACCTCACCAGCACGCTCGATCTCACCCTCGACCCCGCACCTCTGCTCCGCTTCGACATGCTGGAAAGCGACGAGGGTGCCACCGACCCCAAGGTTCGATTCGCGCGTGCAGATCTGGACCTTCAGAGGCGCCGATACTTGGCCCTGAGTCCTTCAGAGCGAGACGCACTCGCCACGGCACACGCGCTCCGAGTCGCAGAAGCGAACGCCAAGCTCCAGGCGAAGGCCGAAGCGGAGGCCGCGGCCGAGGCCGAGCGCGTGGCGACGGCTGTCGCGGCGGCAGCGGCGGAGAAGGCATCCAAGCCCGCACAGGAGGAGGCGAGCGATCGGGAAGCAGCCCTCGCAGAGAAGGAACGCGCGGCCCAAGCGAGGAAGGCTGCATCCGAGAGCCTCACGGACGCCGAAGCCGAAGCGGCGCTCAAGGGTGCTGCACGGGCGGCCGCGCTTGAGACCGCCCGCAGAGCGGACACCGAGGCCAAGCGAATCATCGCCGAAGAGAGCGCGCGGCTGCTCGGCATCCAAGAGGACCAAGCCAACTTCGAGGCTACGCTCGCGCGGCGTCGGGTGGAGCGAGCCGAAGATCACGACCGCGTGCTCGATTGGAACCTCCGGCTCACGACGCTCGCCGAGTCGGCGAAGTTTGCGAGCGAGGTCGAGGCTGAAGCAGATCCCATGTACGAGGCGATCCGCGCCGACCTCGGCATCCTGCGAACACGCCTCTCAGGCGACCTCGAACGACTGCGAAATGACGACACCATTCCCGGGGTGGGCCGCCCCTTGGACTCGCAGCTTCCGGCCGATACAGACCGCACAAGTGTCTCCGACCTACGCAGCGAGGTTGCCGCGAAGGAACAGGAACTCCTGGTCCTCGCGGACCAAATCGGCTGGGAGCTCGCCAGCCAAACCCGAGATGACCTCGTCGCTCTCAACAACACCAGGCTCCGACTCCTCGATCTGGCGAGTCCAGACCTCCGCCGCGCGGTGACCAGCTTCGGCTCCGAAGGCATCGACCAAGCCAAGCGCGAGTTCAAGCAGATGTCGCTCGAGTTCGGGTTCTTCTTGCAGAGCCTGCCTCGACATCAGTCGATGTTCTTCAACGAGCTGGTGAACTCGACCGTTCAGGTGGCGCTGGCGCTTCTCAAGCTCACCGCCCTCATCCTGGTGTTCATCTGGTGGCGCCGACGCGGCACCGAGATCCTCCAAAAGCTTGAGGCGGGGCTTCGCGCGCGTCAGCCCATGACTCCGGTCCTCCGGTTCTGCATCTCGGCGGTCTGGTACCTGCGGCGAGTCCGTCGACCCCTGGTGGTGCTGGCCGTCATCTGGGGACTGCTCTACGTCATCGAGGGGATCGGCGGAATCCCGAGCCTCAACCTGGTGTGGATCGCCGCACGGTGGATCCTGCTGGGTCTGGCTGCGGTCTTGCTCGTGGACGCTCTCGCCGCTCGCGAGCGCCTGTACTCCGCCTCCAAGCGGGACAACTCCGCCCTGCGCATCCACTCGCTGCGCGTCATCGGGGCCAACATCATCGCAGTGGGAATGGTGCTCGCCCTCACCTCGGCCATGGTCGGACGAGGCGCGCTGTACAGCTGGGTCCTCTCCACCTGCTGGATCCTCAGCTTCCCGGTGGCGATCTATCTCGTTCACCACTGGAAGCCGATCATCTTCGAGCTGGTCGGCGAGCGGCCCGAGCAGACGGGGTTCACCCGCTGGGTTACCGGGCAGCGCTCGGGACTGAGCAGCTTCCCCGCGGCCGCGTCCGGAGCGATCTACTTGCTGGCCGTGGGCTCGGGAACCTGGATCATGCGACAGCTCTCCGGGCTCGAAGTGACCCGGCGCCTCCTGGCCTACCTCTTCCGCCGCGAGCTCGCGAAACAAGCTGCAGCAACGGAGGCCGACGAACGCTACCGCCCTATCGAGAAGAAGGTTCGCCCCCACTTCGACCCGGAGATTATTCCGGACCCACTCCTGCAGACGGTCAGCGTTGCCGAGCTGGAGACCATCGCCGAACAGCTCCGCTCGGGGAAACGCACCCTCACCGCAATCGTTGGAGAGAAGGGCGCTGGCAAGAGCGTGTTCATTCGCCGACTGCAGGAGTCCGTAAAGGACCTCAAGATCCACTGCGTCCCCTGCCCGGAAGCGGGTGCAGAAGCCCTGCTGGCCGAGTTCGCGAAGCTCGCCGACACGCCGACCGCCGAAGGGCAAGAGCTCATCGCGGCGATGCGAGGGCTGGGCCGGTGCGTGATCGTTGTAGATGATCTACAGCGACTGGTCATCCCGGCCGTCAACGGCCTGCGCGGCCTGGATACCTTCACCGACTTTAGCCGCGACGTCGGCGGTGGGATCTCGTGGGTGGTCACAATCGGCTCGGCGGCGTGGCAGTACATTCGGCGAGCGCGTGGCGACCGGGTCTCGTTCGAGCAGGTTGTGCAACTTCCGGGTTGGTCCGAAGACGCCCTGGGCGAGCTCATCAAGGGCCAATGCAAACAAGCCGAGATCGCACCGAGCTTCGAGGGCCTGGTGGTCCCACGGCAGAGCGAACCGCTGCCTGACCAAGGCGACCGCACCGAGGCCAGCTACTACCGCTTGCTCTGGGACTTCTCCAAGGGCAACCCCGCTGTCGCTCTGCACGCGTTCCGCGAGTCCCTGTTCCGAGACGAGAAAGGCGGGGTTGTGGTCCGTCTGTTCAAGGAGCCTCCGGCCGAGGAGGTCGAGGCACTGAGCCTCTCCCAGCTCTTCGTGCTTCGGACCGTCGTACAGCTCGAGCTCGCGGTCATTCCCGAGGTCGTCCGGGCGACCCAGCTGCCCTACAAAGACGTCGAAGACGTGATGCGATTTTGCACCTCGCGCGGCTACCTCGAGCCCTTCCAAGGCGGCTACCGCATGACTTGGCCCTGGTACCGCACCATCACCACGGTGCTGCAGCGACAGCATCTGCTCTCGTCCCTGTGAGTCCACCATGATCACGACGCTCACTACAATCTCGAGCCTCAACGTTCCTCTCTTTATCGCGGGACCCCTGCTTGCGGAAGCTGCGCCCAATGTCGAGGCGCTCGGTCAGATCGCCCGCCTGATCCGGTGGAGCGGTGTGTTCACCTCGCTCTTCGTCATCGTCGGAGCCGCCATCGCGATGCGGTTCCTCAAGCAGTCCGTCACGGGGCTGAGCCAGCGGTTCCCCAACCGCCGACTCCTCCTGCAGAAGGTGGCGACGTTCGCTCAGTTCCTGCTCTACGTCGGCACGGGCTGCACCGTCGTCTACCTCAGCTTCGACTTCAACGAGAGCATCATCGCGCTCATCGGCGGCACGGTCGCAGTGTCGATCGGCTTTGCGATCAAGGACCTGGTCGCGTCTTTCATCGCAGGCATCATGATCATGATCGACCGCCCGTTTCAGGTCGGTGACCGCATCACGTTTGGGGGAGAGTACGGGGACATCACCGCGATCGGCCTGCGCTCGGTCCGGCTGCAGACGCTCGGGGACAACACCGTCACCATCCCGAACAACAAGTTCCTCAGCGACATGACCTCCAACGGCAACTACGGCGCCTTGGACATGCAGTGCACGATGGACTTCTACATCGCGCCCGACCAGGACGTCCGGCGCGCCCGAGAGCTCGCGGCGGAGTGCGCTGTCTCGAGCCGCTACACCTTCCTTGAGAAGCCTGTCGTGGTGCTGGTCAACCAGGTCATCACCGAGAACTACCTAGCGGTCCGGCTCCGCGTGAAGGCCTACGTGCTCGACACGCGCTACGAGAAACTGTTCGAGACCGACGTCAACATGCGGGTGATGGACGCGTTCTCCGAGGCCGAGATCCTCTCGCCCGCCATCATCGTTCGAAGCCGTTCCAACCCGCGCAAGGTCAGCAAGGAAACCAAGGCCAGCGCGATCGTCGAGGCGGGTACGTAAGTCCCTTCGCAGCCGCGGGCGCTAGGGCGCTAGGGCGCTAGGGCGCTAGGGCGCTTCACACGTGTCGCCGAAACCGACGCGTTGCGCCAGGTCGCCGCACTGCTCTCCGGGAATCTGGGGCGGCTCGGCGGGATCGTCGGTGCAGGGAAACGCGCCGTCGGGGGACCACAGCGGCATCCCGCTGGGAACCCCGTCGAGCATGAGGTCGACGACGTTGGCTCCGACGGAGTTCCCGTCTCCAAACGGGTCGAACATGTTGCTGTCGCTCGGTACGTAGATTTGGCATTCGCCGTCGCCGGTGCCCACCCGCGTCGCGGTGCCCTCCAGGTTGTTTCGCGCGTTGCCGTTGTCGTCGAAGGGGCTATCGGAGTCGAGCGACGGAAACGAGATGCCGCCATCGCCACTGATGCTGCTTTGGGTCAACGACCACGACTGCGGCTCGACGTCGAGCCTAAAGCCGTCTGAGCTTGCGCCTTCGACCAGCAACCGCTCGAACGTGGCGGAGCAAGTACCAGCGCCGCACTCGGCGGCGTCGGCTTCCACCACGCGCACCCCAACGCCCCCGGAGCCGAACACGCTGACGTCTCGAAGGATCAAGCCGTCGGGCTGCCGCACCTCCACGCCCGTGCTCGTGCTGCTGAGCACGACGAGGTCTTCGATCATCAGGCCTTGTGGGGCGAGGCCGTCAGCGTTCTGCCCGATCACCACGCCGCGGTCGTCGCCGAGAGAGAGCGACTGAACAATGCGAATGTTTCGACCCGCCGTCTCGCCATCCTGTCCGGTTCCTCCGACGATCTGGTACCCCCGTGCGCTGCCCTCAGACACACAGTTTTCGAGCAAGACGTCATTGCTGTGCTCGACGTAGAACGAGTTGTCGCCCCGGAGCTCGCTCCCTGCCGAGCACATCGGACACGCCGTCGTGCCTCGCAGGTCGAGGTCGTCAGGGTCCGCACAATCGGGCTTGTCGGGGCATGCGTCGAGATCGGGGACCTCGTGGGAGTGCGCGTAGCAGCGGCGACACGTGATGCGGTCGGAGGCGTAGACGGAGAAGCCCGATCGGAAGAAGTCATGGAGTTCGACGTCCTCGATCAGGACATCGGTCGCGCCGCCGAGCAAGAACGCGTGCTCATTGAAGAAGCGATTGGAGTGGTGGCCAAACACGTGCTTGACGTGGATGTCTTCGGCGGAAAAGACCGCGATCGCGCCTCGCCAAGCGCCCGTGTCGTCGGAGGCGTTGTCCTCCGAGACGATCGAGAAGCCGCGAAATCGCCAGTGGTCGCACTGGTTCGTACCGAGTCCGTAGGCCCGGCCTTCGCGATCGATCACCGCCTGGCCATCGTGCTCGGTGCGAAGGAAGATCGGTGCCCCTGCCGTGCCCGAGTTCGCGTCGCCGTCCTCGCAATCGGCGTAGGGCGTGCCCACCTCGGACTCCGCGTAGCGACCATCGAGCACGACCAGGCTGCTGCCCGGCGAGAGCTGAGAGATCGCGTGCGCGTAGGTCCTCCAGGGCGAATCGCGGGTCCCTGCGTTGGTATCCTCGCCTTCGGGGCCCAGGTATACGCAGCCGTCGAACGTGGCCGGATTGTCGTCGTCGCAGTCTTCCTCGGCGCAACCAGGACCCACACCGGCACCGTCTGCATCGAGGTCGACGCATGCATCGATGCCTCCCGTGCTTTCGGCGCCCGTCTCCGAGGGATTGAGCGTCGCCTCACCGCTGCCCCCGGTCCCCGTACCGGTACTCGTGGCGCCGCTGGACCCCGAGCCCCCCGCCGCGTCGACACACTCGCGGGCCAACGTCCCGGGCGCGTGCTCGCTGTAGCGCGAGCCGGTCGGGCAATCGGGATCCGGGAACGCGCAATAGCCCGTGGTCTCACACGAGCCGGGGAGGCCGTTGAGCAGGCAGTCGCCGTCCTGCGAACACGCGAACACGTCGAACTGAACGCACGATGCAGACCCCCCGATTCCGAGGAGCAGCAGCCAGGTCCGCGCCCCGAGTACCCCGTCCACCACCGCAGTACAGTACCATTGTGGCGGGGTGGAGGGGTCCGATGCAGAGTTGTTCGCAGCCTGGCGACAAGGCAGCGCCGTCGCCGGAAATGCGCTGGCCCGCCGCCACTATCAGCCGGTGCTGCGGTTTTTCGAGTACCGAACCGGGCAGGCCGCCGAGGACCTGGTTCAGCGCACGTTCGCCGCCTGCGCCGCCTCGCTGGCAGCGTATCGGGGGGACGGTTCGTTTCGAGGATTCCTCTTCGGCATCGCGCGAAACGTCCTGCTCGACCACCTGCGGAGCCGCCGCTACGACGACGCGATGAGCCGCCTCGACGGGCCCGAGAACGGCTCCTCGCGACCCGGAATGAGCACCATCGTCGCGCGCCGGGATGAGCAGCGCGTGCTGCTGCAGGCCCTGGTCGCGCTCCCTGAGGAGTTGCAGACCCCGTTGGTGCTGTTCTACTGGGAGGACCTCAAGGCGCAGGAGTTCGCCGACGCACTCGGATGTGTCCCGAGCACCGCCCGCGGTCGCCTCGCCCGAGCGCGCGAGGCCTTGCGCAGTCACATCGAGGAGTTCGCAGGCTCAAGCTCGACACGAGAGCGACTCGCGGCCGACGTAGACGCCTGGCTCCGTTCACTCACTCGCGAAGATTGAGCCCGGTTCCGTCGGCGGGGTATTCTCCGGTCCACGTGCTCGAAGTCGCCGTCAGCCTCGCAGTGGCCCTCGCGTCACTCGGACCCGTCGACGACGCGATCGAACGCGCGCGCATCGAAGCCTCTGGTGGAGACATCCCGGCCGCGATCGAGACCATCCGCGCTGCGCGCGAGCGGCACGACGACCCGGACCTGCTCTACGTCGAAGCCCAGCTTCAGCGCATCTCCGAGAACTGCGCCGCCGCCGTCCCGCTGTACGAGTCGTTCCTCGCCACCGATCCGCCCGAGGAAGACCGGATGGAGGTCGACCGAAACCTCAAGGAATGCCGGGATGAGTTGGGCGCGACACAGCCCGTGCCCCCGCCGCCCGACGAGCCTCCGCCGCCGGTCCTGGTCGACGCGCCAACGCAGACGAGCCCGGCACCGACCGAACCTGCCCCTTCGGCACAGGGTCCGGACCGCCTCGGCATCGCCCTGTGGGTCAGCGGCGGGGTTCTCGTGGTCGGCGGCGCCGCAAGCTACGGCGCAGCGTGGGGACTTCGCGGCCGCAGCACCGCCGGGGACCCGACCCTCGACGCCTATTTGAAGCGCGAGCGGACTGCAAACACGCTCAGCGGGGTCGGAGTCGCCATCGCGGGCACGGGAGCGGCAGTCCTCATCGGTGCGGTGATCCGCCACGTCATACGCCGCCATTGACAGGAGAGCGTGATACGGTCGGTTTGCGAGGCCTTCGCGCAGCGATGACCGACGAGCACGAGCCGATCGACGATACCCCAGACCTGGTTGGCCGCCAGTTGGGTCGGTACACGTGCCTGCGCGAGATCGGAGCCGGCGGCATGGCGGTGCTCTACCTCGCCCAGCGGACCGGCGCGAAAGGCTTCACCAAGCGGTTCGCGCTCAAGCGTATCAAGCCGAAGTACGCAGCCGACGCCAACTTCATGCGCATGTTCATGCGCGAGGCCAAGCTCTCGGCCACGCTCGATCACCCAAACATTGCGCAGGTTGTCGACTTTGGTCAGGACGGCCAGGAGCACTTCATCGTGATGGAGTACGTGCACGGTCTCGACCTGCGCGCCCTGATTCGTGAGAGCGAAGACAACAAGCTCCCGCTGGAGTGCGCACTCTCGGCCGGGACCCGGGTGTGCGCTGCTCTGCACTACGCCCACGAAAAGCGCAGCCCCGAGGGACAGTCGCTCCAGCTCGTCCACCGGGATGTGTCGGCAACCAACGTACTGGTCAGCCTCGACGGGGCGATCAAGCTCACCGACTTCGGCATCGCCAAGGGCTTTGCCGCGGACACAGCGGGGACCAACTCCAGCATGTTGGTGGGAAAGCCCGGGTACATGTCGCCCGAGCAGGTTCGGTGCGAGGCACTCGATCGTCGCAGCGATGTCTTCTGCATCGGCATCTTGTTGTACGAGATGACGACCGGGCGACGCTGCTTCTACGGCGACAGCGTCTTTGCGGTGCTCAACGCCACCCAACGAGCGCAGTACGTCAAGCCCACGCGCCGCGATCCTTCCTATCCGGCCGGGCTCGCGGCGATCATTGAGAAGGCGCTGCAGGCAGATGCGGCAGACCGGTACAACTCCGCCCGCGAGCTGCAGATGGCGCTTGAAGACTTCGCGCTCGACCATCGCATTCGCACCTCCGATACCGTGCTGGCGGACTACCTCGCCACGCTGAACCTCAACCTGGACGACCCCTCGAAATGGCTTCCGGGCACCCCGGCGTCGGGCACTTCGATGCGCGAGTCGGGCGGCACCGCGTTCATGCTCTCTGGTGGGGTCGAGGCGGCTCCAGCAACGGTCCCCGATCTCGACGCCCCGCCGCAGGGCTCTCCTCGGTGGCCGTGGATCACGGGCATCACCCTCGGCGTCGCGACACTTTGCGGAGTCGCGATCGCGAAACCGTGGGCAAACGAGGCCATTCCCACTTCGACCGACACCGGATCGCAGCAGCCGGCCGCACTCGCCAAGCCCGAGCCATCGCCCCGGCCGCAGGACGCTTTGCAGCCGGACACGCAGGCAGAGGCCCCCGAAGTCGCCGAAGTCGCCGAAGTGCAGCCCACGCTCGAGGTCACGCCCGAGGTACAACAAGAGCCGACAACGCAGCCCAAGAAGAAGCCGCGGCGCAAGACGGTCAAAAAGAAACCGAGCCAGAAACCTGACTCGGGCCTTCAAGACCTGCTGCCGCCCTCGCGACGTAAGGACTAGATCTTAGCCGCGCAGCCCGGCGATCTCGGAGGAAAAGTCCCCGAAGTCTCCGCCGTATCCCGCAGCACGCATCGCCGTGAGCGTGACCTCTGCCGGGTGGCGCTCTTGGCCGTCGATGTGCTGGCCGGCGACCAATCCTCCCACATTGCCCGCGACGAGCACCGACATGTTTTGGGTGGAGTGCGTGCTGTAGCCGCCATCGACAGGGTCTTCGCCGTGTCCGCCTTCGAAGCACAGTACGAGCGCCGTGTTGTCGAGCAACGAGCTGCCGTCCCACTCGGGCGTCTCTTTGAGCATGCGGACCAGCTTGGCGAACTGGCCGACGTGCCAACCGACCACGTCGCCCATCGCTTCCTTCGGCATCGCCCCGGTGTGTCCGATCTCGTGGATGTCGATATCCCAGCCCGCACCGATGTTCGACGCACCCATCCAGGACTTCCAGTTGGTCATCTGCAGCGAGGCGAAGCGAGTCACGTCGCAGCTGAACGCCATTCGAATCAGCTCCATCTGCCGCTGCGCGCGAGTGTCCTCGTCACTCCAGCCGAGACTTGAGTCGAGCTCGTCGATGCCTGCAACCTGTCCTCCAAGGGCGGGGTCCTCACCGGGATCCATCGGGCCCAAACAAGCGCCCGAGATGTCCCCCGCGCCGCTGCGAAGCTGACTCTCAAGGAGTTCGACCTCATGCAGGTGACGCTGGAGCCGCTCGCGGTCGGAGGCGCCGAGTCGGGTCATGAGTGCCTGCGCCGCACCGCCGACCTCGTCCAGCACGCTGGCGCGCCGTTCGATGGCCGCCAACATCTCGGGCGACGCATCGGGGGGCAAGAAGACCGAGTTGAGAAAGTTGAAGGTCTCGCGCGGTGAGACGAAGGGGTCGATCGGGGTGATCGAACCGCCGTCATCCCGGAACGAGATCCGACCAGCGGAGCCTCCGTTGCCACCCATGTAGTCGATGGGCTGCACGCGCTGACTGAGCGAAGGCACCACGGTGTCTGGCGCCATCGACTGGACCATCAGTTGGTCAGAGCTGGCCCCCTCCATGCGCGCCTTGACGAGCGCCTTGAGGCCCGAGAGCTGGGGGGTGACGGTGGGACCAAAGTGGAAGTCGAGGTCTGTCAGCCGGCCTCCGGGCGCGAGGTTGCTGTTTCCCCAAGGGATTAGCAGATTGGAGACGAGCGAGACGTCCTGGCCGACACCTTCGTTGAACAGCGGCTGCAGCGAGTGCATCGCGGCTCCGACCGTCTCAAGGTCACCATGCGCGTCGGGGACGAGCACCTCACCTTCTTGGGGGGTTCTATAGCGACCGCTCGAACATCCTGCGTAGCAGAAGACGTACCGCGTGGGCGTTGCGCCGCCGCCCGCCACTGCGGAGCGAGGCATCATCGATTCGAGCATCGGAAGGCAGAGCGCTGCGCCACCGGTTCCGGCCAGAAAACTTCGTCGAGAGAGGCGTCGGGACATCAGTCGTTCTCCGTGTGCTGCCGGGCAAAGCCGAAGGATGGGTCGGTGACGTGTTGCAAGAGCAGATCCTTGAACTCGAAGTCACCCTCGCCGAGCTCTTCCATCGTCCGGGCGATGATGTCCTCGTCGACATCGTCGAGTTCGGTCCGACCGACCGCGAATCGATAAGCTTGCTCCGCGAGACATTCGTTGAGCATCGCGCTGTCGGCGATCAACATGCCCAGCTCTCCGGGACCGTTGAACTTGCCGAGCTGAGGAACAGAGCCTTCGCCCTCGATTTCACAGTCGGGCCTGCCGGGGTCTGTCGCACGCCACTGACCAAACTCGTCGTAGTTCTCGAGGCCGAAGCCCAGCGTGTCGAGCATGGCGTGGCATCCGGCGCAGCTGGCTTGCGTGAGGTGAGCCGCGGCTTCGTCGATCTTGCAGGCTCCTTCCACGGGCTCGGGCGGCGCGGGAACGTCGGCGGGAGGCTCGGGCACCTCGAGACACAGGAGCATCGAGCTGACCACGTGGCCGCGAACGATCGGGCTCGTGTCGCCATCTTTGAAGCCGTTGGAGAGGAACGTGCCGTGAGAGAGGATGCCGGAGCGACCACTCTCGCCGTAGTTCACCCAGTCGCCCGAAGGATCGACGGGCGCTTCGATGCCGTAGTGCTGGGCGAGCGCGTCGTCGACGAAGGTCTCCTGGCTGCGGAACAGATCCTGCCAGGCCCGCTCGTCGTCGAAAACGACGCGGTTGATGAGGGAAGCCGTCTCGGCGCGCATCGAGTCGCCGAGCTCGCCGCCGATCGCCATCACCTCGTAGCCCATCCACATGGCGTGGAAGCGCTGGACTCGCGCCCTGGCGCGCTCGTTCGCGAGCATGCGGACGGCCTCGGTCTCGATCTCGCCGGGCGTCCCAAGGCGGCCGGCAGCGGCAGCATCGAGCAACGCGTCATCCGGACCCACACCCCAAAGCAAGAACGACAAGCGCGAAGCCACGGCCCAATCGTCGAGGCGAACAATCTTAGGATCGTCCTCGGTGGGCTCTCCAGCATCGACGCGATAGAGGAACTCGGGATGCTGCAGAAGCAGCCGGACCGCGACGGCGATGGCGAGGCTGGAGTCCCCAGCAGCTTCGGCTTCGTCCAGCATCCACCCTCCCCAGCGCGCGAGCTCGTCGTCGGTCACGGGGCGCCGAAGCGCTCGACGCCCGAACGAGCGCACGAAGGAGTCGAAGCAGTCCGCGTCGACCGCATCTCGCTCGCAGGGGACGACCGCACCCCAGAGCTGCGCATCCGCGAGCAGGGCGTCGGCGGCCTCACCGGCCAGCGACTCGGCGGCGACGATGAGCGAGGCCGACTCGGCCTGGGTGGTGTAGTCGTTGTCGAACGGGACCAGGTCATCGGAGGGCAAAGAGGTCGCACCGCTGGCGAGCTGCACACCCGTGAGGTCTTGGACGGTCTCGACGTACTCGACCCGCGTCAGACGACGCATGCCCGAGTACGCGACCAGCGCCGGAACCTCGGGAACCTCGGCGTCACCGCCGGTTTCTCCGGCGGACCCCTCGGAGTCCTCCGCGTCCCCTCCCGACCCCGAGGCCGACGCCGACGCTGCCGCCGATCCGCCGGTCGCCCCGACTTGAACCCCGGAGTAGCAGCCCCCCACCAGAGCGAGTCCGGCCAGCGCTGCCCACATCTTCCCGTCCGTCATCGTTCCCCAAGTAACCCCAGTGCCAAAACTGTCCGCGGCCGAGCCGATCTTTTTTCGAGAAGCCAGCAAAGTGCTGAAACAAAAGCAGTTATCGGGCCGTGAATCGCCGAGAGTTCGACAAGACACGACGTCCCATGTCAGTGTCACTGCGCGGTGCCGCAGCGACGACTTCAAGCGATCTGGATGTTTGGCGCGTTCCTCGCGGTGGGGTGTACGGGCGGCGAAGCCACCGACAGCGCGTCCCCCTCAAGCTCGGCGTCGCTGGGCGGAAGCACCGGCGACGACAGCGATGACGACACCACCACGGGCCCGACCTCGGCCGGGGTGACCAGCGCCGTCCCGACCAGCGCGACGCAGTCCTCCAACACCAACCAAACCGCGTCGGATCCCACCCTCGAGCCGACCAACGGCGATTGCCAAGGCTGCATCAACGCGGCCGGCATCTGCGAGTCGGGCGAGTTCGATGACGCCTGCGGCCGAGGCGGCTCCGAGTGCGTCGCGTGTGCGGACGGCTCCGAGTGCGCCGAGGGTGCATGCGAGTCCCCTCCAGAGTGTGGTCCCGACAACTGCAACGGATGCTGCGACGGCGACGACTGCATCGCTCAACCCACCGACGCCCAGTGCGGGGCGGACGGCTTGGAGTGCACCCAGTGTGACACCGCGGCCACCTGCACGGCAGGCACGTGCGAGCTTCCTTGTGAAGACAGCTGCCTGGGATGCTGCACCCTCGATGGCGAGTGCATCGACGACGAAGACCAAGATGAGTCCGCGTGTGGCTATCTCGGTTTCGACTGCGAGGTCTGCTTTGGAGACCAAGACTGCGACTTCGGTATTTGCAGCTCCCCGGGCTGCATCGAGACCTGTGACGGATGTTGCCTCGGAGACACCTGCTACGACGGGTTCGAAGAGTCCGAGTGCGGCTTCCAAGAGACCTGCGACTTCTGCACCAGCGGCCTGACGTGCAACGGCCTCGACTGCGTGCCCGGAGCCGGCATCCAGTGGCAGGTCTTCCTTCTCAGCGGCGAGATTGTGTCCATGCAGCCCGGCGGGGGCACGTGGGACTCGTTTGGGGGCGCCCCAGACCCCTACCTCGACATCGAAGAGCTCGAGTTCGAATCGATGTTCGTCGACAACACCCTCGACCCGGTCTGGAACGTGGCGGTTGGCGTCGGGCTCACGCCCGAGCTCCAAGCGCCGCTCACATTTCGCATGCGCGACTCGGACGTGTTGGTCGACCAGCTCATCGGCACGTGCACCGTGAACCTCCCCAACAGCGCCTTCAGCGGCCTTCACCAGGTCACGTGCGAGGTGGGTGGCAACTTTGCGTGGTCGGTGTTGCTTTCGATTCAGCCCGTCCAAAAGTAGCCTCCGCGGCGGTCCGGGAGTCACTCCTCGAAGTCATGCTGCCGGATGCTGATCGCATCACCGTCGCGAACCCCGTACAGGACGCGTCCGAAGCCGGGGGTCCAGGTGTGCTGCGCGTAGGATTCGTCATCCACCGAGCCGACCGCTGCGCCGTCCAAGACCGTGAAGCTGGTCGTCTCGCTCACTCTCCCTACGTACAACCGACCGCACCCGGACGGCTTGGCCAAGGTCGGACACTTCTAGGAACGAGACTCCCTTCCCAGGATCCTGGTCGCGCAAGCAACCGCGAACAACTTTACGACCCGTCGTGTCCTAGAGTGTGCCCGACACGCCGAGCAGGGAACCTTCCTCCCGCCCGCGCGTGACGATAGAGCGTCCCGCCATGCCGAAGGTGTTTCAACCATCTCTCCTCCTGTTGCTCTCCCCGCTGGTCGCCGCGTGCACCACGATCACGACTGGCCCTGGCCCCTCTGCCCCCACCACCACGCCGTCCGCGGAGCATCCCGAAGAGGCGCCGAACCCCGACGCTCCGGTCGCGGTCGTCAACGACGCGCCGCCGATGCGGCTGGAGGATTGGCGCAAGGTTCAAAAGGATGGTGAGTCGGCCTCGCGGGCGCCCGAGCTGACCCAGCGTATCGAGCAGTGCAAGCGGTTCATCGCGGCCAACGAAGGACACCACGCGACGGGCGATGTGCTTGAGGCGCTGACCGACGCCATGGTCGAGCAGGGCAACTACGACGCGGGTGAGCTGGCTGCGTTTGTCGAGATGCGCTGCAAGAGCGACGAGGACGCGACCCGACTTCCAGTCGAGCTGGTCCGCGAATACCACGTCAAACACGGGCTGCCGATCGACAGCGCGTTGCGCATGCTCGACGAGGCCCGCGCCCGGCTCGACCGAGACTGGGACCAAGAGGTCGACGCCGAGAAGGACGAGGCGAAGAAGCGCCGGGCCGCGATGTGGATCGACTACCAGCGCATGCAGACCTACGTGCTCGAGGGTCGCATCCATCTCGATCACGACTCCCCCACGGCGGCCCTCTCGGCCCTCGACCGGGCAGCAAAGGCGGCGCTGAACGTGCCCTCGGGCGTGATGCTGCGCGGCGAGACCACCCAGACCCTGGCCACGGGGATGCAGGACGAGCTGCACCTGCTTCGGGCCGCATCCCTGCACCAGCTCGGCCGCACGGGCGAAGCCAAGGCCGCGTTCGCCGACACCGTCGGGTTCATCAGCGATGTGCAGCTGCGCGAGCTGTACGACAAGACCCAAAAAGACCTCGGCCTCGACACCAAGTCCGCCCGCCTGGTCACCGCACAAGCCCAGCTCGCGCAGGACTTTTCGCTTCAAGACCTCTCCGGCAACACCGTCAAGCTCAGTGACTACCGCGGCAAGGTTGTGATCATGACCTTTTGGGCCACGTGGTGCGGGCCCTGCAAGAAGGAGATGCCGGTCCTCCAGAAGTTCCTCGCCGCCAACAAGGCCAAGGGCGTGGAGGTGCTGGCGATCAACACCGACGACTTCAACTCGCGGTCCAAGGTCGCCCCGTTTATTAAGGAAGAGGGCCTCAGCGGCTTCAAGGTCGTCTTCGAAGACGCCGAGCAGCTCTCGTCCTACAACTACGCGGGGATTCCCGCGCTGTACGTGATCGATCGCGAGGGTCGCATCGCGCACGCCCGAACCGGGTATGACCCCGATCTGGAGAACAAGCTCGCCAATGAGGTCGCCCCGCTGATCTCCGGCGACGAAAAAGAGTCGCAGCGCTCGCTGTTCTCGGTGGAGCTCGCACCCGCGGGATTCGACGTGCAGTGGAAGCGCCCGGTCTCCGGCAACGCCACCGCGGTCGCGATCGCCAGCGGAAGCGCAGGCAAGCCCGGCGAGCTCGGCATCCTGGGTCGCGAAGGCCTGATGCGGTGGACAGCACAAGGCGAGGCAGCGGGCTCAACCCCCCTGACCGGCTACACGATGGGCGCTCGCGCAGCCGACCTCGACGGTGACGGAAGCCAGGAGTGGATCCTCGCCGGTTGGCAGTCGCTCAAGGTGGTCGACAGCCGCGGCGAGCTCTACTGGGACTACAAGACCGCTCGCATGGCCGAAGTCAAAGGCATCGCCGATCTCGACCGCGACGGGTTCTCCGAGATCATCGTGAAGGACGAAGACAAGGTCCTCGCGATGAAGGCCGTTCCTGAGGCGCGCTGGAAGACCGAAGCGGTCGAAGGCCTCGAAGCGGTCGCCGTGTCCGGATCGGACGTGCTTGTGCAGGTGGATGGCTCGGTGTTGCGCTACGGCGCCGACGGCAAGGCCCGGGGCAAGGGCTCGAAGGCACCCGAGGGCATGCAGGCCGGGGGCAGCGCGACCCTCGACGGCAAGCGCGTCGACATCTATCTCGGGCGCTGGGACGATGCCCCCATCACCGACTTTGACGTCGATGGTGACGGTCGCCCCGACATCATCGTGACCAGCGACGGCGGCGTGGTCGCGTACAACGACGGCGGCACGCCCATCCTCAAGATTCGGGGCGAAGGCGCGGGGCTCTCCACTGCGGTCGGCGACCTCGACGGCAAGCCCGGGGCCGAGCTTGCGATCTTCGTCGAGCACTACGGCCTCGTGGTGCTCGGCAAGAAGAACTGATCGTCACCGCAGCGCTCGGAACTCCGCCGCCGCATCGTCCCAGGTTCGCGTGGGGCGATGCGCACGACTGATCTCCCGAAGCTCCGCCAGGCGACCGCGGTCCTCGATGTAGCGATGCAGCGCGGCGACGAGCGCCGCGACATCATCCACAACCTCCCCGGACGGCACTCGCTGGACCAGCTGCGCCACATGGCCCCCGCGGCGGGCCAGAACCGGCACCCCGCACGCCTGCGCCTCGGCGATGGCCATGCCATACGACTCGATGCGCGAGGCGGAGACCAACACGTGCGCCCGCGCGATGATCTCAAGCGCCTGCTCGGGAGGACGGGCTCCGAGAAACGTCACCGGGAGCCCGATCGCTGCGGCCTCGCATGCTTGGGCGTACGCGGGATCGGCCTCGTTGTCGCCGAGGACCTCGAGGCGCCAGTCTTGGGCAGGGGGCGAGCAGCGAAGGCCCTCGATGAGTTCGAGCACGCCCTTGCGCGCTGTCACCGTCCCGACAAGCAGCGCGGTCACAGCATCCTCGCCCGGGTCATCCACGCGAACCGCTTCACTCACCCCGGGTTCGACCAGGGCGAGACGCTCCGGGGAGACGCCGAGCTTCGCAACCGTCTCGTGCATCCAAGCTCCGGTGCAAACAACGATCACCGCATGGCGCAGCGCGGCGAGCTCGAACGGCTCGAGCGCCGCGCGTTCCTCGAACACCGAGGGCAAGTAGTGCGCCAGCAACCCCATCGGGCGCTGAGACCAGTGCTCGGCAACCTCGGGCAGGTACAGCGAGTCCACCCAGACGAAGTCGTCACAATCCTCGGGCGCCTTGAGCACGTCGACCCGGTCGCCACGCCGAACCAGAGCTTCGCTCAAGAACCGGTTGTACAGCGTCCCCCCGTGATCGGCCCATCCAGCGCGGGGGCCACCAACCGGTGATGGGCCGGCTCAGTTGCGGCGCCCACGGTCGTCGATTCCCGGGGCGCCTTCGGGCAGGTACGGAACGAGCGGCGTGCCGGGCTCGGCACAGCAACGGCCCAGCGCGCGGACCATCATCGAGAACACACCTTCGTGGGCCACGGCCGCATCCCGTCCCAAGTTGATGACCAGCCCGTCGACAAAGCCTTGGTCCCGAAACTCATCGAGGAGCGCGGGGTCCCGAGCCAGAATGTGGATGGGCACGTCGAAGGTCTGGTCCTCCCGCGAAAGCAACGGCGGCTGGTGGTCGCCCATGATGATGACGATCGTGTCGCGCTCCAGCGTCTCAACGTGACGGGTCAGGAGCTCCAGGTCGTAGCGGATCGAGGCCGCGTACGCGTCGATCTTCAGAGCGTCGGCGTCGCCCATCCACATGTACTTGGGCTTGCGTCGTTGGTACCGACGCATACGAGCGAGAAACTCTTCGCCGGGTGTGGCGATCGGATCCTGGTCTTCAGCTTCGGGCGAGGACTCGATCTCGTTGAGCGAGCGCCAGTCGTCTTGGAACTCGGGGATCATCTGCCATGGCGCGTGCGAGCTGACCATGTGGAAGTTGAGGAACGCAGGCCCCTCGATCTTGGAGAGGACGTGCTCCTGCGCGAATCCTAGGCTGTACTGATCTGGGATGACTCCCCAGCCGAAGCGGGGTCCGGTGTACTCGAGATCAAGCGCCGCGATCTGCTGGTCGTAGTTGTAGCGGTTGACCGATTCCACGCCGGGTCGGGGCCGAACCTTGGGTGCGAGCAACACGGTCTCGTAGCCCTGGCTGTCGAGGTACGCGACCAAGTTTGGGGTCTTGGAAATGTCGGCGACCAAGTGCTGGAAGACCGCCTCGAACCGAACGTAGATGCCCGTGAGCAGCGTGCCCTCGGCCAGCCAGGAGCGGCCACCGGAGATCGGAGCGCGAGAGAACGCGCTGACCATGTCCCAACCCTTGTTGCGAAGCCGCCCCTCCAGGCCCTCGACTTGTTCTTTCCACGCCGGGCCTGCGTCGGGGTCGGTGATGAGCAGGCGGCCGTAGCTCTCAACCAGCAGCAGATGGATGTCAGGCTTGCGGCGCAGCGGAACCTGCTGTGCGTAGGCGCCATACGGCGACTCCGAGATTCCGCGCTGGAGCGCGCGATACATGCGAATGGAAGCCACGGCGTTGGTGTTCAGGGCCGGCGCGGTCCAGTGCACCAGCCGCTCGCGCCGCGGTGTCTTCCGGCTGCTGTCGAGCGCGCTGCCAAGCCCAAGCAACCCGCTGAGCAGGCCGGCGGCGATGAGCTGGGACCGTACGGGCAGGGCTCGAATCCCCGTCACGCTCGCCCGGAGCAAGGCCCGAGCCAGCAACACCAGGAGCACGAGGACGACGATGATTCCGAGTATCGCAAGCCCGACCTTCCAGCTCCAAAGGTCGGAGATCAGCACCGCCAAGTGCCGCAGCAAGAACGCTTGGTCGTACAGCGGTGGGCTCTGATAGAGGATCGAACGCGCGACCAGCTCGTCCCAGAGATAGATCCACAGAACGATCCCGGTGGTGATCGCGACCCGCTTCAGCCATACGCCGTGACGCCACCGAGCCGACAACACGACCACCGCAACCAGCAGCAGCAAGTCACCGCTAGGAGCAAGCAGAGCAGACGGTCGGTCCACGACTTCCTTGCCGATGCCCGGAGCGACGAAGAGCACGTTGAGCGCGAAGAGAGCGAGCCAAGGGCCGGCCACACGGACCGCACGGTGTCGTCTGATCTGCTCCAGCACGCCGGGCAGGACCCTAGCAGCACGCGGCGAGGCGCGGATCCTTCACGGCGAACTCGCTGCGTCCCAGGCCATGGAGCGACCCAGCAGGCGCTCCAGGCGCGCGGTGGAGGGGGCAAAGTACGCGCGCAGCCAGTCGGCCGTCTGAGGATCTCGAGCAACGCGCGAAGCGACGTTCAACTTGGCTGCACCCACGCCCGAGAAGTTGAAGGGGTCGAGGTCCAGAAAATCGCAGAGGTGGGCGAGCACTCGGGCCTGACTCTCGGGCTCGGCGAGGTCCTCGGTCCGCACGACGGTGACCTGCTCGGACGCAAAGACTTTGAGCCAGCGTCGAAGACCCTCCTCATACCGCCCGGGCGCGAGGTACGGGCCCCGGATCCGGAGCCGAGACGCCCAGCGCTCCCGCTCGAAGTCGCGGCGGTAGTCGGAGACAAAACGAAACTGCCACCGACCTTCTTCTTTGAACCGGACGTGCATCGCGTGGTGGGAAAAGGCCCGCGCGACAGGGTCCCGCGCGACGACGATGAGCTTCACTTTCGGCAGAACCTCGAAGATGCGCCGCGGTGGGACCGTCATCAGCATGTTGGCCGAAGCCTCCCCGGTGATGTACCTGCGACCCGGTTTGATCGGCTTCGACAGCGTGCTCTCGATGATCTGGTCCTGCGCGTCGAGGTCGAGGACCTGCGAGGTCACCGCGGTGTCGGAAACCGAGGGAAAAAGCGACCGATAGCGCTCGATGTCCCGACGCACCGCACGGCTGGACTTGGAGAAAAAGTGCGTCTCCTTGACCCTGCACGGAAGAACCGAGGGGTGCTCGGTGAGGTAGCGGTACAAAGACGTCGTCCCGCACTTGCGCTCCCCGATGATCATGAAGCTAGGAAGCAAGCCGGTCATGGACCCCCCGAAGGCTCCGCACCCTAACAGCCCGAGACGGCCCCTGATACTCTCACGAACCGTCTTGTCGCGCATTGCGCTGGCCCCCATGATCTCTTCCTCGTTCGACGACGCTGCTGCCGGGCAGCAGCCAGGAGCCCTGGCTGCCTTCGAAACCACGCGAGCCTGGGCCCTGCTTCTTCGACTGGCAAAGCATCTTCGCGAAGTGGGTGCGATCACCTCGCCGATGGGCGTCGCCCTCGACGCGCGAGACGGTCTCGTCGAGGTGCATCCCTCGCGCGCCTCTTTGATGCTGGACCCTGCCGCAGATCGGGGATGGTCGGTACCCGAGAGCCTTGAGGCCGACCTGCCGATCGAAACCCGCGCGCTGCTCGATCTCTTCATGCCGTTGTGCGTGGGCGTCGGAGCACCGTCGTTGGTTGTAGCCCATCTCGCCCAGTCGCTCGACGGCCGCGTCGCGACGACTGCGGGCTCATCGAAGTTCATCAGCGGTCAAGAAGACCTCACGCACACCCATCGCCTTCGGGCGATGTTTGACGCCGTGCTCGTGGGTGCGCGCACGATCGAACACGACGACCCGCGACTGACGACGCGACTCGCACCCGGGCCCAACCCCACTCGCGTGGTCGTCGATCCGTCGGGCCGCCTCCCCAACACCCACCACGTCTTCACCGAAGCCGACGCTCCGACCATGTTGGTGCGCGGACCCGGCCACTTCGACGCACCCGCGCACGTCGATGTGGTCGAACTGGAGCTGCAGGATGGGTGGATCCCGGCACCAGTCATTCTAGAGGCGCTCGCCCAACACGGGCTTCGCAGGGTGTTTATCGAGGGCGGAGGCATCACCGTCTCCGGCTTCCTCAAGGCCGGCGTCCTGGACCGTCTGCACATCACGGTGGCTCCGGTGTTGATGGGCTCAGGGACGACCGTCGCTTCAGCTACCCGAGATCGCCACCCTCGACGAAGCGATGCGGGTCTCGTGTCGTCACTTCTCCCTCGGCGCCGACGTGTTGTTCGACTGTCCACTGGGGCCACCTGAGGCTTGACACGTCACGCTTCGGGTGAGTCTTCGGACTCAGGAGCCGGATGCGTCTCTCGACGTGCCCAAAACCACGCCCCGGGAAGTGCGGCGACCAGGTTGACCGCTCCGAATGCAGCGGAGGCTGCCACGCCGGCCGAGGGGTCGAGTCCGGCGACCTCGAACAGCACCGCAGATGCAGCCTCGCGCACGCCCCAGCCTCCTACGGACAGCGGCAAGGTGGTGAGCGCGAGCAGCGTGGGCGCGATGAAGATCAGCTGCGACAGACGCAGGCTCGCCCCGATGGCTTGCACACACGCCGAATACATCACCACCAGCACGGCCACGCTCAGAAGCGAGAGTCCCAGCTGGCTGATCCACGCCCCCCGGTCCACAAAGGCTTCGCGGGCCTCTGTGAGACCCGCCGACCACCAATGCCCGACGCGACTGCGAGCGACCGCCGGGTTCCCCATCAGAAGAACCACGACGAGACCGACGGCGAACGCCGCCGCCAACACGATGAGCGCGACCCTAGCCCCGGTCTCCGCGCCCCATACGACCAGCCCCACCAGCACGACAAGCCACAGTGATATCTGGCCAGATAGCCGCTCAAGCACGACGCTGCGCGCTGCCGCTCCTTTGGCCTGAGGATTGCGACGACCACTCTGAAGCGCTCGCCCGACGTCCCCGGTCACACCACCGGGTACGACCCGGTTGATCAACATCGAGACGTAGTACTCGCGGACCGCGACCCCGAGCGGCAAGTCGATGCCCATGCGCCGCGCGGTGAAACACCAGCGGCCAGCAAGCACGAGCGCCAGGGGAACCGACACCAGCAGGGCGAGGCCAAGCGGAGCCACCCTCGCCCCACGGAGCGTCTGCAGCACCGCTTCCACGTCGACCCACCACGCGGTGAAGGCGAGCAGGGCGACGGTACCCAGGACCCGCAGGACGCGGCGCGTGGCTGCAGATCCGCTCACCCTCGAGACGTCCCCGAGGGGTGCTGAAACACCCAAACGAACGAACGCCCAAACGACACCACAACTCCGCCGCCCCCCACCGCGGCCAGCCAATCGAACAGCGCCCAGTCGAGGGTAAGCGCTGCGGACAGCCCCACCATGAGCAGCGAGTACGCCCAACGTGCGCTGCTTCGAACCGGCTCCGGGTCGGAGGGGAACCTGTACGTCACCAACACGAACGCATAGCGCAGCCCGCCGACCCCGAGCAGCCAAAGCCCCACGCAGCCGAGGTCCACCGCAAGAAGCGAAGCGAGTGCGGTCATCAGCGCATCCGTCTCCATGTCGAACGCCGCGCCAAACTTCGAGCTCTGGCCCGAGCGACGCGCGAGTTTTCCGTCCAGCCCGTCGAGCGCGAAGAAGGCCATCAGCAGCAAACCTGCCCCGGGGCGTCGCAAGTGCGGTGGCAACGCCAGCATCGAAAACGCGAGCACCAGACGGATGAGCGTGACCGCATTGGCCGCACCGAATCGACCGCTTGGGGTCCACCGACCGCGCGCGCTCCAGATCCACGTCGCGAACATCCAGAGCGCGACCAGCACCAGCGGCCGGGTTTGACCGGAGAAAGCAGCCCACGCGAAGCCGAGGCCAAGCGCGAGCGCATGATCGAAGGTGCGGCGAGGATCGAGTGGGTCAGACATCGGATCGGGGACCTCAAAGCGCGCCGTCGTACGCGGCCCAAGCCACATGCGACTCGTGCAGCGACACCTTCATCGAAGCCAATCCATCCGAGCCCGGCCCAACCACGCCGGAGTCGATCTTCGCCTTCATCTTGTCGAAGATGACCTTTGCCAGCGCCTCGGTGGTCGTGTTCACCCCCTCGAACTCGGGCATCTCATCGAGGTTGCGATACGCGTACTCGGCGACGACCGCCTTCAAGGCATCCGAGGCACGACCGATGTCGACGACAAGACCGTTGACGTCGAGCTCGGCGCGACGGAACTCGACGTCAACGACGTAGGTGGCACCGTGGAGGCGCTGAGCGGGTCCGAAGACCTCGCCGCGAAAGCTGTGGGCGATCATCACGTGGTCGCGAACGCAGAGGGAAAACATGGGTCCCTCAGTAGCAGATCCGGTGGCACAGCACCGGCTCGGATCGCTCGGATGCGGGTGCCAGGATGCGCGACATCACGGCGGGCATCGTCGCGAACGCGGACTCGCCGGAGATCAGCACGTCGAGTGCTTCGTCGCAGAGCAGCTGCAACGCGACGCCAAGCCGACGTCCGTACGTCCACCGCGCGGCTCGGGACGCGGGGATTCGACCGACCTGCGAGGAGATGATCTGAAGCCGGCCAGGATGGAAGTGCGCGCCCAGGTCGAGCAACACCTGCTTGTCGCCATACCAACTCAGCTCCACGATTCGAGCCTCAAGCCCCGCGGCATCGATCGCGGTTTGCAGTCCCGCCGAGGTCGCGCTGGCATGAAACACGACGTCGGCGTCGGACCAGGCCGCGGAGGGGCTCGCGAACTCCACGCCCAGCGCCGAGGCGACGGTGGCACGCCGAGCATCGACATCGATCAGTTGGACTGCGGTCCCGGCGATCCGTCCGCACAGGTAGGCGACCAAGCATCCCACCACCCCACCGCCGACCACGACCACTCGGTCGCCCACCGACACGCCACCGTCCCATGTCGCGTTGAGAGCGGTCTCCATGTTGGCGGTGAGAACAGCCCGGCCTGCCGGAAGCGATTCGGGCAGCTCCGTCACCATGCTCGCATCGACACAGACCCAGCTCTGGTGCGGGTGAAGACAGAACACGCGCCGCCCCACGCCCTCGCCCTCGGTGACTTCTCCGATGAGGCAGTAGCCGTACTTGACTGGCAACGCGAGCGAGCCGTCCTGATGTGGGCCTCGCATACGCTCGTGTTCGCCCACCGGGATTCGCCCATGGAAGACGAGAGACTCCGTGCCACGACTGACACCTGAGTACAGGGTGCGGATCCGAACTTGCACGTCGCTCGGCGCAGGAACCGACACAGGACGTATTTCACCCACGCCCGGTCGAACAATCCAAAACGCCTGCGCGCTGACCGAGCCCGAATTCATGGCCCACCGTAGCAGCGGTCGTCTCGAAAGCGAACGCACCCCCTGGGGGTTCCCCGACGCTCCGGCGTGTGCAGACTTCCGCTATGCTCATCTTCCGTGGATGTAGACGTCCTGCCACGCGTCACGGCGTACCTGGACCTGCTCCCAGGCCGAATCGACGCGTTTCCAGAAGCGGAGGTGAAGTACTCCGTTGTCGCGACCTGGCTCGAGGGTCACGACGCCGCGAGCTTGGTCGACTGCCTGCCCACCGAGGTGCACCCGCTGCTCGAGAGAGAGTTCCCCGTGACTCGGTGGATCGCCGAGGTTCACGCGACGACGGTCTACCTCGGTCTGCGAGAGCGATTCTTCAGCAGCGACGATGCGTTTGTTGCCGATGCGCTGGAGCGCAACCGCATCCTGCTGAGCAAGCCGATGTACCGCATCCTCATGCGGCTGCTGTCCCGCGACAGTGCGGCCAAAGGCGCGTCCCTGGCCTACTCCCAGATGCACCGAGGAACCGAGCTCAGCGTCACCTCCGAGGACAACCAATGGGAGGTGAGCATGAAGCACCCGCCTCACTTGGTCCCGCCGATCATCGGACGTTGTTACGCGACCGCCATGCGTGCCGTGCTGGAGTCCAAAGGCTTCAACAACGTGCAGTCCAAGCTCATCTCATTCGAAGCCGAGTGCACGCTGCTGCACGTGCAGTTCGAATGAACGAACTGCACGTGCAGCGAAGGGCCCTAAGCCTCAAGCCACGGCAGCATCTCGCCCCGAACGTCGCGGACCGCTTCGGGGTAGAGCGCGTCTCGGCCCGCACCCACGAAGAGGTTGGGATAACCCCCGCCCGCCTCGATCTCGTAGTCCGAGGGCTGCAACCCCATCGCCTGCAGCGCCGACCCTAGATACTGCTGGTGGAGCAACCCGGGGTGCAGCCGAACCGGTGTCCCTTGGTAGAAGTTCTCCTCCGCGAGCACATCGGTGTTGCGGTAGTCGATGAACTGCCCCGTACGAAGACACCCGCCTGCGCTGCCCGCCGTGACCACCGTGGTGTCGATCGACTCGTGCGTGAACGGGCCGGACTCTTGCGTCCACTGAACCAACGTGTTGTCCAACACAGTGGTTCCATCGCCTTCGTCGACATCGAGCTTGGCGATGAGGTCGAGCATCACCGCCTCAAACGTGGCCTGATTGGCAACCCACAGGTTGCCCTGACGATCGCCATCGGGGAGGTGCGCCTGGTGGGCGACGTCCTGATGCCAGTCGCCCTGGTAGTCGTTGAAGAGGTGCGTAACCCCGAGCACCGCAACGCGCGAGGTCCCGCAGAGGAACGCGGTGACGATCACGTCGTTGAACAGCGACCAGAAGTCGGCCTGAAGCATCGGGTTGACGTGATACGTCGGATCATAGAAGGGCGAAGTGGAATCCGTCGTCGGCACGTCCACATCCCCACACGATACGGTCACTCCCAGGCGGCGCTGCAGCTCGTCGATGCGCTCGATGTGCTCGTCGAGCCGCTGCCGGTCCCGTGAGGACAGGCGCCGATTGCTCTGCCGCAACGAGTTGTAGTTCTCGAGCACTCGGTCGACCACGGGTGGCCGCGGCGAGGCCTCTTCTTCCTCGGGCACGAAGATGCGGTTGAACAGCGCGAGCGAGCTGATCTCCGCTGGCATCTGCACGATCTCGCCGGACTGGGTCTGGGGGCTGGACCAGCCGTACGAGTGACTGTCGGCGACGATCATGCTGCGTTCGAGGACCGCACCCAGGTCGCCGTAGAACGAATCCGACCACGCCAACACCTGGTCGATCGAAGGCGTGGGGCTTCCCTGCTGCATTTGGCCATCTTCCCCGTTGCCATCGTTCGCGGCCCAGTTGCCCAGATGACCACCCCGGTGATGGCCGATGTAGAACGGCACGTCCAGGCCCCGGAGCACGTTCATTTTGGCCGCGAGCTCTGGCGTGAGCAGCTCGGACCCTCCGGACAGCACCGCGGACAGACTCGCTCGGTCACCCTGGGTGGAGACTTCCAGGTCGCCGCGCCGGATCGTATGCCCCGCGTAGTTCATGGACTCGCCGAGCGTGTCCTGTCCCGGGTGCATGAAGTCTTCCCACACCGCACCGTGCTGGGTGCAGATCGAGACGAAGCGCGGGGGGATGGCGGAGGCCCCTTTGGCCCCGGCGCCGCGTGGCATCAGCGAGGGAAGCAGCGGAAGGGCGAGCGAAAAGCCTCCGGCTCCGCGGAGGAAGTAACGACGGGTTGCGCTGAATCGACTCATCGAACTACTCCTCGATCTTTCGGGTCTTGAACTCTTCTCGCAGCGCCATGCCTCGCAACACGTCCTGCAGTGATGCGCCCTCGAGGAGCGCGTCGGTGGTGTCCTGCAGCATGCAGCTGTCGGCGACCTCGTCCTCGGCCCGGCCGAACGTCCAGCGCACGTAGTTTCGTGCGAAGCAGGGCTGCACCCGCTCGCTCTCCAGCATCATCGCACCGAGTTCCGCGGCCGAGGACGCTTCGCGCTCATCTCCGGGGGTCAGGCGCGGCGTCGAGGTGGTGTCGACCTCCCGCATTCCGGTGACGTTGCCCTCTTCGTCCAGCAACACCTGATGCGACCGATAGCGGCCGAGCGCATCGAAGCTCTCGGTCACGTAGCCCAGCGGGTTGATCTGGTTGACGTGACACCCCGCGCAGCTCGTACCCGATTGCTCGGTGAGCATCTCGACAACCTCGCGCGTGGTGCTGTCCGGAGAAAGCTCTGGCGGGTTGCCGGCGGCGTTGTCTGGCGGGGGCGCGAGCTGGTCGCAGAGCATCGCCTCGCGGACCCGAACACCCTTCATAATCGGCCGCGTGTTGGGTGACCCGGTCGCTACGAACGCCGCCCGTCCCAGGAGACTGGCCCGCTCGGCCTGCGGAAACATTGGCGGCTCGCCTCCCTCCCAGACCGGGACACCGTAGATCTCGGCGAGGTCTGGCGTGGTCGCAAACGACCGATCGCTGAGGAAGAACTCCTCGAAGGTGCCGCCCGCGCCCGCATAGTAGGCCGCCGCATCGAGCACCTCGTCCACCATGTTCTCGGTGGTCTCCGGGGTGACCTCGAAGCCATCCAAGAACGCGTCGAAGACCGGCGTGCCGACGCGGGCGTCGATCGGCGGCAGCTCTTCGAGCCACAGCCATTCGGCGAAGAACTCGCGAACCGCCGACTCGGAGCGAGGATCTGCGAGCACGCGGTCGACCTGCGCTTCATAACCCTCAGCGGTGGCGAGCTCGCCAGATGCTGCGGCTGCAAGCAGTGCGTCGTCGGGCGGAGCTTGCCAAAACTGGTAGCTCAGCCGCTGCGCGAGTTCGTAGGGACCGAGCCGATACACGCCCGGGGCATCCGCAAGCTCGTCCTCGCCGTGCTCGAGCAGGTACAGGAACGAAGGCGCGGTCATCATCACGACGATGACGTCGGCAAACGCCTCGGGGTCGGAGCCTTGGGCGAGCCCGTCAGCATCGTAGACCTCGCGATAGAAGGCGCGCTCCTCATCGGTGATCGGCCGACGCAGCGCCCGGGCACCAAAACGCTGGATGAAGTCGTCGACACACGCGCTGTCGTTGCCAGGGTCTGCATCGACTGCGCATGTGCCCGCGACCGACTCGAGGTGATCCTGAGTCAGGCGCGTAGCTGCAGCCAGGGCCACGTCGTACGAGCCATCGATATGCGCCTGGTGAACGTCCTGGTCCAGCCGCCGAAAGCCGCCTCGGGGTCCATGCACCGACTGCGGGACGTCGTCGGGTACGCGGTCGAACATCGGCGTGACCACGCCCAACACGTCGGATGCGCCGGGACCCGCCGCCCAGGAGACGAGCGACTCGACCGTGTTTCGGTACTGCACCCGCGAGAGCCGACGCAAGGAGAGCGAGTCTGACCAGACGCTGTCGTCGCACCCGAACGCCTCGCCGCTGTCCCCGGTGTCCCCAGAGTCATCGCCGCCCTGGGTGTCGACGTTCTCGGTTTCGCCGCCGCCCGAGGTGTCCGTGTCCCCCGCACCCGAAGCCCCGCCCTCGTAGCAGCCGCCCGCGGCCATCGCCGCCAGCAACCCGATCGCCGTTCGTGGTAGCCGCTTCATCCAACGAACAGAGTGGCACGGTCCTCGAACCGGGTGACTGTTTCTCAGGGAGACGCGAGTCCTGTGAACTCGGCCTCGTAGAACACGCTTTTTGCAGTGTGGACGGGGGCGAAATCGCGAGGTTCAGCCGCTCGATACAGCGCGTCCGGCTTGGGAACAACCCACGAGGTCCCTGAGCACGCGAATGCGCCGTCGCCAATGCTGAGGACCTCGGTCCAGGCTTGCGCGTCCGGACTGGTCCAGTAGCGCGCCGACCCTCCAATCACGAACACATCGTCGCACACCCGAAGCGTCCCGAGCCCCACCAAGCCCGACGCCTCATCGCGAAGCACACTCACCCCGTCTTGCGTCTCGAGGATGCGGCCCAGCTCGCCGACCGCCACGAAACGCCCGTCCCCGAACACGACCGAGCGCAGCTTCTCGCCCGTCACGGGGGTGAGTGTCCAGTCTTGGCCGTCCTGCGAAGTGGCGATGTGCTCGACCCCCACCGCGACGAAACGATCCTCGCCGTACGTCACCGCCACAAGGTCCATACCGGTCTGCCCACCACGCGTGTCAGACCACACCTCGGCGTCCTGCGACCACGCAAGATGATCGAGGCCCACGCTCGCAAATCCGCCCGAGCCATAGGCCACAGCGCGGGCGTACCCGTCGACGTCCAAGGGCCGCACGTCCCACGCCATTCCATCGAGCGTTCTCGCGCTGCGTTGGCCACCCACGAGCACGACCCGGTCTTCGCCCCTCGCCAACGCTTCGCGAGCCGGCATGTCCGCGAGCTCGGGGGCATCGGTCCACGTCTGGCCATCATCGAAGGAGACCGCGACGCCTGCCTCAAACCCGTAGGCGACGTAGTGCGGCAAGCCATCGTGCAACCCGCCATCGCTCGAGCTCGCCGAGGAAGTGTCGTCGCTGCCGGATGTGCTGGGTTGGGCGCCCGTGGTGCTGGTGTTGCCGACCTGGACGCCCGTCGACGAGCTCGAATCTGCCATGTCCGCAAAGCCAACGACCTCGTCGTCACACGCGGCCAGTCCGAGCGACACCGCAACAACGCACAGCAGCCGCGTCACGGATTCAGCTGCCCCTGCGCGCGAGCCCGATAGACGCTGGTCGGGTAGTCACGAACGAATGCGTCGACCGCTTGTCGCAGTGCGTCCTTGCGCCCGAGGCGATGCAACGCCTGAATCTTCCCCCACGCGGCTTCTTCCGCCAGGGGTCCGCCGCCCTTGGCCGCGACGGTGAACAAGCGGAGCGCGGCTTGGGCCTTGCCCCGCCCAAGCTTGATCTGCGCCAGCGCCACCCGGCCCACACCGGCCTCCGCACTCTGCGGGAACGCCCGCAGCAGCTCCCCATAGCTCCGTTCGGCATCCGCGAGTCGCCCTTCACCACGCGCGGCACGGGCCATCGCCACCAGCGTCGCGGCATCAGCACGCGGTTCGGAGGAGCCCCGACGCGCTTGAGCCGGCTGCGCTTCGGCTGCTTCGGCGTCGAACTGGACGTCGGGCTCCGCCTCGGTTGGCAACGCCGGCTCGGCCTCAGGCGCCAGCTTCGGCGCCAGCTTCGGCTTCGGCTTCACCACGGGTGTCTCGGCCTGCTCGAGCCGTTTCGACATCCCGTCGAGCACGTCCTGCGCTTCGGTGCTCCACGAGCGCTCCACACCCCGAAGCTGGGCCTCTTCGGGCCAAGTCGACCACAACAATGCAACCGCAGCCAGCACGACCCCAGCGGCCACGAGCCCAAGTCTGGGCACCGAGTTCGCGGCGGGGACGGGCGGCACGGCCGCGATTGCAGCCTCGATCAACGCGTCATCGTTGGAGCTCGGAGGGGCGTCTCGCATCGCGTGCTCTGCGAGCGACGCGTAGAAATCGAGCTCCTCGTCCCACACCGGATCGCCCGGTTCGCCAAGACCGAGTCCGGACCCCGTGGCGTCCCCAAGCGCGATCGCATCCTGCTGCACCTGCCACTGATCGTCCCGCTCGCTCACGACGACCTCCCCTGCGCGCGGGCCTCGGCGAGCAGCGACTGCTGACGAATGCGGGCCCGCAGCGCCTTGCGGCCGTTGAGCAACCGGCTCTTGACCGTGTTGACCGAGGTCTCCAGCAACTCGGCCAGCTCGGGGACCGTGTAGCCCATCCCGTGTCGAAGCAGGATCGCCTCAGCCTGAAGCCGCGGAATGGCGTCGAGATGTGCCCGCAGCTCACCGGGGATGCTGTCGCTCATCCGTTGCGCCCCCGTCGTCTGCGGGAAGCAGGTCGGGCTCGAGCACAACCACGGGCTTGCGGGTCGCGGCCAACCGGAGTGCCGCACGCACGCCGATCGTTCGGCACCATGCACTCAACGAGGCCTCCGCTCGAAATGTAGAGAGTCCGCGCAGGACATCGATCGCCGCTTGCTGCGTCGCGTCTTCGGCATCGGCGCCCGGGCCGAGGACGGCGAGGCTTGCCGAGCGGAGCGTGGGCAGGACTCGCTGCAACAGCATCCGCCGAGCCTCGCCATCCCCTGCTGCGGCGCGCTCGGCCAGCGTGCGATCGTCCGCCGGTCCGTCCTTTCCCACGCCTCGTTCAGGTATGCCATAGCCAGCGCTGCGCTTCACGCGTGTAAGGAGGAGTCGCGACGCTCCCGAAGCGGGTGATCATTTCTTCGATTTCTTCGTTGAGACGCCAAATCGGTACGAGACGCCAACCGAGGCCTCCGGGGCGACCCTCCAGCCCGACGCGACCACCTCACGAGCGTCCCCCGTGCACGCGGTGTCCGGGCTCTGGCAGACCACAAAGTCGAAGCCGTTGAGCGCCACCCGAGCCCCGACGCGAGCCTCCAGGAACACACCCGCCCCCACCTCGATCGCGGGTCTCAGGGCGCCGCCGATCCGAGCCCGCACCCGCGTTGCGCTGCGACCCTCCGCGCGCCAGCTGTCGAACTCGACCGACGCCAAGCCTGCCGCGTCCAACCGCGTCCGCCCCCACCGCCACCGCCAGCCGGCGCCAAGCTCCGGCTCATGGCGGGCGAGCTCGACCCGTGGGACCTCGGCGATGTCGGAGGCGGCCAACCATGCGTACCCTGCCTCCACGACGAGCCCCTCCCCGAACACGGCCGCGAAGCGTCCCCCAACTCCATGCTGCCATGGCGCGCTCGCGTTGAACGCGGCCCCACGATAGGCGGCACCCACCTCGAGGTTCAGGACATGCAGGGGCTGGTCGGCAATGGGCGCGGGCTCAGGCCGCGGCGCGGGCGGTCGTCGCGGCTCCGCCGGTTCTGGCAGGAGATCCTCCTCCTCTTGCAGAGCGGCCCACTCTTCCTCGGAGATCTTCCGCATCGCGAGCGTTTCCCCGGAGCGCAGCGCCTGCGCTGTTGAAGCCGCGATCAGCCCGACCGCTTCGACCATCGCCGCCTCCGAACTCCGCTCGACCTCGCGCAGATACACTGCGTGGGTTTGGGGTGCATACAAGTAGATCGCGACCACGTCGGCTCGCGCCTCAAACCAGAACACCGCGAGCAGGGGTTTCGACCGCGAGCGCGAGAGCGCCTGGCTCAAGGCGGAGGCCGACCCCAGCGCTTGCCGCTCGAACACCAGCCCCAATCCCCCGCCATGGGCCTCGGTGGCGTCCATACACGCGCCCCCATCGAAGCCCGCCTCCGGCTGCGACTCCAGCATCAGCACCGTGTCCGCAGTCTCGATCGCGGCCTCGGCCGAGGCGTGGGCGGCCGGCCCCCCGGGTTCGCAGAGCGCCAGCGTTAGGAGCAGAGCGAGCAACGTCGGCCGCAGCCTATCAGCAGGCTTGGCTGGGCGAGCGGCGTATCAGACCCCGCCCGCGGGAGCCCTCAGGACCCTCCGGTCACCGTCAGCGTCCACTGTGCGGCGCAGTCGTTCCCTGTGGCATGGACGATCTCAATCGCGAGCCAGAGGCTGTCGTCTTGCCCCCCGATTCCCTGGTCGTCGTCCCAACTCGCGCTCACCGTCTCGACCCCGCCCTCTCCGGTGCCCTGCACCGCCACAACGGAGCAGTCCGGAGCGCCGTCTTGGGGCCCTTCGTAGACGTAGAGGTCGTAGTCGACGCCCGGCGGGGACTCGAGCTCCACCGTGTAGCTGAGGTCTTCCTCGAAGATATTCCCGTTGGTCTCCTGCACGTGCACCAGGAACCACGTCGAGCCCGAGCCGGACTGCGAGACCGCTGAGCCATCATCGCCGCTGACAGCTTCCAGCATGACCCCCAACTCGCAGGTCGTGTCTGGCGAGATCAGATCGCAGTCATCGGTATCGGAACCCGTCCCCGTGTCGGTGCCCGTTGCTGTGTCTGTTTCGGCCGCCGTTTCGGTGCCGATATCGCCGGTCTCGGTCGATGCGACACCGGTGGATGCGCCGGTCGTCGACGCGTCGTCGCTGGTCGCGCTGCCGGTCGTCGACCCCTCGTCCGAGGTCGACCCCTCGCCCGTCGAGCTCGATGTCAGCGGGCCGGCCGTCGCGGAGATGCCCGTGGTCTCGGTAATCGCCTGGGTGCTGCGACCGGTCGACTCCGCGCCCGATGTTCCCGTCCCCGACTCCGCGCCGCTGTTCAGCTCGCTACCGCCCGCGCAAGCCATCATCGTGGCCGCAGCCAGCAGGAAGTTCAATCGGACGCTCATCGATACAGCTCGTTCGCCGTCAAGTCGGCGGACCTCAGTATCGCAGATGCCCGGCGCTTCGTCCCCTGTCAGCCGGGGACGCGGACAAGCGATGACTCGGATTGACGATGCCGCCGCCGCGGCCCCTTACGCCCCGCGACCGCCACCCAGCCACGGGATCGTGACTCGAAGCTGTGCCCCGATGAACACGGGCACGGGAAGCTCCTGGGCGTAGATTCGGGCGGTCTCTTCGATGTTCCGGGTCTCGTAGCAGGTTCGAGATTCGGCCCCGCCCTCCACACAGACGCGTCCTGCGAAGCCGATGGTGACGTCGAACCGGGGTCCGACGGAGACATTGCGACCCACAAACACATCAAGCCCGCCACCGAGTCGAACGCTTCCCCGGGAGACGGTCTCCTTGTAGTCGTTGGGTCCGATACCGAAGCGGGAAACGGTGCGGGTGTAGCCCAGTCGCACCGAGGCGTAGGGGTCGAGACGACCCTGGCCGTTGAAGAAGACGCTCAGCCCACCGCCGGCGCCGAAGAATGTCGTGCCAGCGGAGTCGATCGTGCCGTAGGGGAGGCCCAGTTGTTCGTCGAGCGTCGAGGTGTCATCGCGACCGGAACCTCCGTCCACGCTGATCTGCGGCATGAGCGTTCCGAATCGGAGGCCGAGCTCAAGCTGTCCACCGAAGCCGCCGCGATAGGCGTCGCACCACTCGTGACCGCATAGCGTCGCGCCAACCGCGGGCGAGACGGTGAATCCGCGGCGGGCAATCGTGCCAGGATCCAACCTCGGGGCCGCGCGCCGCGTAGAGCGAGGTTTGGGCTCGGGCTCCGGTTCCGGTTCCGGTTCACGCGGCAGGGGGTCGAGCATGTCCGTGAACTCGTCCAGCTCCGCGGCCTTGTCGGCGTCGGACAGCGGAGGCGGACTCGGTGTCGGGGTGGGCGCGGGCTCCGACTCCGGCGGAGGCTGGGGCTTAGGCTCAGGCGTGACCGACTTCTGGGGTCGCAGGACCGGAGCAGGCGCGTTCTTCGGCCGCTGAATGGGCGGCGTGGGATCGACCAGAGTCCACAGCAGCGTCAGGGCTCCGAATCCTTCGGACACACCTCTGGTGTACCAGAGAACGGAGCCGAGCCGAGCCGAGCCGAGCCGAGCCGAGCCGAGCCGAGCCGAGCCGAGCCGAGCCGAGCCGAGCCGAGCCGAGCCGAGCCGAGCCGAGCCGAGCCGAGCCGAGCCGAGCCGAGCCGAGCCGAGCCGAGCCGAGCCGAGCCGAGCCGGGTTTCAGCACGCGCTGCTGGGGTCTTCGGCTTTTACTCAGCCGGGGACGATCGCGTCGCAGGTGAACTCGACCGTGATCTCCACGTTGCCCTCTTGGATCGCCTCGCAGGACGTTCCGAGGATCTCGATCTCGGTGGGGCTGTTGACCTGCCAGCCGTTGGGGTCGTCGAAGATGATCTCGACGCCGTTGACCGTGACCGTGCCTTGGTCGGCTTGACCCGGCAGGATTGCGCCGTCGAGGGTGAGCACGCAGCTGCGGGCACCGTTGATGATCTCTTGGAACGCGGCAACCATCGCGTCGGCATCCGAAGGCACGTAGAACGGCGCGTCCGGATCCCCGGGCATCCACCCGGTGCCAGCGTTGGCCATGTCCTGCAGGTGCGCTTCGCTGACGTCGTCAGCTCTCGACCCACCGCACCCGCGAAGACTCCCGTCGAGATCAGCATGGAGACCACCATGCCTCTGGGCCTCGGTACTTCCGGTCCAGATTGCGCCGGTGGCATGAACTGATGGGCCGTTCATGCGCCGATCTGGTCAGGGCTGTCCGCTAGCTCCGTAGACAGACGCCCCAATCGCTGTCCCAGGGTGGGAGACGACCACGATGCCGCGTCCAGTCCAACTCGTCTTGCGAGACTTGAATCCCTGAGAGACCGAAGCGAGCTTCGAACTCGGGCGCCGGGGCTGCATCCCAGAAGCGCGCACGAAGGGGCGTGACCTTCTGGCTCGACACCAGCCACGAGAGTCCGGGGAACTCCGAACCTGAGCCTTCGACGCTCGAAGGTTCCCACAACACCACGCCGTCACACTCGCCAGGGACTGGACCGTAGCGTTCGTGCAGCACGGCTTAACTCGTTCGCAGAAACGCCTCCAGCGCCCCAGACCGTTTGATGTTTGCTTCCGGCGACGCCTCCTCGACACATCGGGCCTCAGCCGCGAGAAGCTTGCCTCGAAATCTCGACACGCTAGAATCCTAGAGCTACCTGAGCAGGCGGACCGGAGGTTGGGAGATGGCGGCGCTGCTCCTTGACTTCGTGGCTGGCTGAGGCCGGCTTCTGAATGGGCTCGTGACAGACGCATGTGTGAGTGGTGGAATACTCGCGTGACCAGTGCGGAGCCCTCAGCAGAGTCCCGGCTAGTTCAGAGGATTCAGAACTCTCCACGGCCGGTGGTGTTCCTAATCGGCTCCGCGCTCACCCAGCCCGAGCACGACGGCGCCCCCGGCGTGCCCAACGTTGAGACCATTGCGGCGAGGCTCGCCGACAAGCTCGGCGTCTCGGCCGGGCAGGCCTTCACTGCCGCTCGCGAGAGCAACAACCACGCCGAAGCATACCGGATCGGTTTCGAATTGCTGGTTGGAACCGACGACCTACCGGGGACACATGGTCAGGACGCAGCCGACAAGATCGTCCGCGAGGCGGTGCTTGAGGCCTACATGCCCCTCAGCGACGAACAACGCGCTCGCGCGCTCGGCTGGGCTGACACGCACATCGAGGCCTGCGATGAACTGAGCGACCAGGGCTGGTACTTAAGGGAGTCTGTCTCCGCGCTGGGCGATGTCTTGGCGTCGGACCCAACGAAGTTCCCGACGGTGCTGACGACCAACTTCGATCCCCTGATCGAGGTCGCCGTTGGGAGGTCAGGCGGGAAACCACGCCGCAGTATCGTGAAACGGGACGGCAACCCAGCCGACCACGGAGGTCGCGGGACACACGTCGTGTACATGCACGGCTACTGGTTCGGCGCCGACACCCTGCACACCAACATACAGACGTCCAAACCACGGGCTCAGCTTCAGAGTACGCTTCGTAGGTGGATCGAGGTGGATCGCGACGTCGACCGTCGTCGTGCTCGGCTACTCCGGGTGGAGCGATGTGCTGATGGAGTCTCTCGCCTGCTGCGCCGCAGACGCGAACGACCGCCTCGAGATCCTGTGGGGCTGCCACAAGGAGAAGGACCCGCGTATCGCCTCGATCCTGAGCCCAGCCGGGACTCGGGCACAGTTCTTCGAGCACGTCGACATGCATCGACTTTTGCCCGCGCTGCGCGATGCGCTGAAGCTTGGTTCCAGCATCGCGGGGTTCGGGCCGCAGGAACGGGCCAAGCGTGCGTCCTGGCTGCAACCCCCATATGAGCAGATCGCGCCCAACGCCGAAACACCTGGGTGCCGCCTACTTCTGTCCCGTCATGGCGTGGTCCCGATATCTGGCCGCGACACATTGCTCCAAGACTTCGCGCAGTGGTGTGACGGTAGCGGGCTCGCAATCCGACTCGTCACTGGGCAAGGTGGCGAAGGCAAGAGTCGGCTGCTTCGGGAGCTATGCAAGCGGCAAATCGATAGAGGTTGGACCGCGGGGTTGCTAAAGGAGCCTCCCAACGTCGAAGATATTTGCAGAGAGGTCCGCGCAGGCCGGTCGTGCCTGTTCGCGATCGACTACGCGGAGTCCTGGGGGGAGGAACTCGCCGAGGCGTTGAAGGCGTTGCACCAGGCAGCGACCGACAGGGCCCCGGTCCGCGTGGTCTTGGCAGCCCGAGCGCAGGCTGAGTGGTGGACTTCGCTCCCGGCTGAGGCCAACGAAGTACGGGCCCTTGACCCAGACGACCTGGTACTCGCGCTGCGTGCTCCGCAAGATGAGCTGACTGCGACCTGGACTGAAGCAGTCATCGCGTTCGCACGCGCTAGGGGTCGAGAAGCGCCGGATATGTCTGCGCCCAAGGCGGAACTGCTTGCGCGATGGCGAGAGCAAGGCGTACTGACACTGCACGCAGCTGCACTACTAGCGAGCGAGGGGGAGGTACCCGACGCTTCTGCCAAACGCGCGGCGCTCTTCGATCAGTTGCTGCGGAAGGAAGCCCAGCTGTGGAAGCGCCGCGCAAGGGAGTATGTAGCCCCGCAGGGAAGCGTCGACCGCCTCCTGCGAAGGGTCGCGACGGTCGCGACGCTCGTCGGGCCGTTGTCAACCGTCGCTGCTGCTCGTGACCTGCTGAGGCTGACGCCTGGGCTCGGCGGGATCGGAGAAGCTACGCTCGATGGCCTCGCGAGGGTGTTCGCAGAACTCTATCCGCATCCGGAGGGTCGAAAGACAGCCGCCCTACCCCCGATTCAGCCAGATCGTGTGGGAGAGCGTTTGGTGGCAAGTGAGGCTAAGGTCGACCCCGCGCTCGCGTGTTTGCCCTTCGAGCATGGGACCGCTGAGCAGGCCACGCGAGCGCTCCGCATTCTGGGCCGTGCGGCACGGGATGAGGAAGACTGGGAGTCGTTGGTCCTGCTTGCTGCCAGGACGCATCCGCTCGCCGTTGTGCGGGCTTGGATCGAGGTAGCACAAAAGGAGCCCTGGGCTCTTGGAGTCGCAAGGCAACTTGAGGCAGCGGTCGGTCCTCTCGACGACTTGGATCCGAACGACGCAGAGACGCTCGCGGAAGCGATACCGTTGCAATCGGTCTCTCTCCGAGGAATCGCCGCAACCCTGTCCCTGCGCTCCCTCGCACAGCTAGACGAGACAGCGGGACTAGAGGCGCAACTTCGAAATACCAAGCGGCTGGACGACCTCGGCAGTTCTCGCGCATGTGGTCGTTGAGGCAGATCCGAAAGATCGCCCCAGGCTGCTCTACTTTCATGAGTTCGCGGCATCAGGACTCGTGGACACCCAGCCCGTGACTGTTGGAACGGTCAGGCAGGACACGCCCAGCTTTGGCGCCGCCGTCACCACGGAGCAGTCGTCTACGGACCTCAGCGGGGCGCCCCTCCGAGGGTCCATCGATGACTTCTCAGGCGACATCCAGCTCGGGTCGGAGCGGGTGGTGTCCATGTCACTCGGCGGGGCCCCGTTTTCCGATGTCCTTCAGCAAGCCGACCGATTGACGTCTGCTTCGGGCGTGTTTTCCGGCACGGGCATGACTGCGCTCGACCGGCAGTCGTTCTACCAAGCTGCGACCAGCTACTACGGACTCGTCGACGATGTCGTGACTCTCGACAACGGCGGGGTGGTCACTCGCCACTGGGATTCGGCGAACCCCGCTTACACCACGACGACCTCTACCGCTGCTCCGGGCCTGTTTGAGCCCAGGTTCATCATTTTTACCGAGATCTCGACCAGCGACAGCGGTTGCGCTGATGGCTTTCCTGCATGTGTGGGTCCGTTCGGTGTTGAACCGGGCACACCAAGCGCATCGGCCTATCCGGAGTTCCTTCATCTCCCTCCCTCGGATGCCCCGGTCCCGAACCCGGAGGTGCTTGCGGCAGTACACATGCCCAACGGCACCGCGGCTCCGGATGTTCGGCTCTTTGCCCACGAGGCAGGTCATGCTCTGGATTACTTTCTTGGACCAGGTGTCGCGTCCAAGTTCACGCCTCCGTGCCCTTCGGGCGGTTGCCAAGCGTCATGCCAGGAAAATACGACCCAAGAGGCGGCTCCACTCGTCGAGTCGATCGCCAATGGGTTCGCGATCCAATTGTTGTATCGGTTCTATGACTATCCGAGTGCCGACCCCTGCGACTTTTTCTTCGATCTCGTGACGAGTGGAGCGGTGCAGAACGGCCCCGGAGAGTGCTTGCCGCAAGGGGGCAACGTTGCGGTTTTCGCGCGGGAGAACCCGTGTACGGACCCCGGCGGAAACTGCGACAAGCCTAGCGAGCCAGGTTTCAAGACGGTGTGCTGCGACCCCGCCGACCCAGACTGTACGGAAACCAACTCAGGGTGCCCGTTGGGGGGCTCAAGGTTTGTGCCGACGGGAAGCTGCAGCCCAAGTCTTGGATATCGAACGACGAGCATCTTGCAGGCGTTCTGGCAGGTGCTCAGCGGCTTGAGTTGCAGTCCGGTCGCGCCGTCCCAGTGTGTGGGCGCGGGATTCTCTGCCACCGTGGACCCCGGAGACATGCTCCTGCGGAGCTGGGTCTACGCGCTCAAGCTCGACCCTGGTATCTACCAGGAACTCTTTGATGACATGGCGACGTTCGTGGGCTGCAACTACGACCAGCCCACCTTCGAGGCGTTCAACGCGATCCTCTGCACGCACGGACTCTTGCCGTGCAATCAGTCGGTTCCCGTGTCTTGCCAGGTGTGCGGCAACGGTGTGCTCGAAATCGGGGAGGAGTGCGACGGCGACGAGCTGACGCTCTTGGAGTGCGCAGACCTTCCGGTGTTCACGGATGGCGAGCTGGCTTGTACGCAGAACTGCACGTTCGACACCTCCATGTGTCAGGTCGGAGGCGTGGATTCGAGTTCGACTTCCGGCGGGGGAGAGACGACGTCATCCACGAGTGGTTCAAGTACCAGCACCTCGGGGAGCGGTGCGGGGACCGATACTGACCCGGCGTCGGATGGAGGCGGCGGCGGCGGGTGCCGCCTCGGCGAGGGGCCTCATGGGGCCTGGTGGCTGGCGGTTTGCATGCTACCGTTGATGGCCGACCGTCGTCGGCGAGAAAGAAGCCTGTGATGCTCCGTGAACTCTTGATGCTTTCGGCTCTGTTCGAGCTTTCTGCTTGCGGTGCCGCTGTGCCCGCAGACGCAGACGCAGACGCAGACGCAGACGCAGACGCAGACGCAGACGCAGACGCAGACGCAGACGCAGACGCAGACGCAGACGCAGACGCAGACGCAGACGCAGACGCGGGGATGGCCGATCTGCCTCCTGACGTTGGGGAATCGTCTCCTCCTGAGTCGTGGGCAGGAGGGTTCTACCGCTGGCGTTCAGATGAAGAGCTCATCATCGGGAATGAGTTTGAGCATTTTCTGCTCTTCGCCACGCTCGACCATCTAGATTTTTTGGGTGGGGGGCAGGTCGAAATGAGAGCCGAGACATGTGGTTTTGAGGGGTATTCGGACCTCTACACGCTCGCAGAGGCAGGTGATGGTCGTTGGGAACTCATTCAGGAGGACGGTGATGGCCCGTCCTTTGGGGGGGTTCAGCTTCAAGCCATTCTGATTGGTGAAGGAGAGTCATGTGGTCAACTTGTCCTCGAGCTAGTCGGAGAATCTGGCTCCACGAGCCAGGTGATCATGGAGCGGGGCAAGGTGTGCTGGTCGGTCAAGTGTGAAGAACTCCGACCAGAAGGCGGGGCGCCGAAGGCTCGAAGTAGGGTTGAGTACTGCTCTGCGCCGCCGGAGCCGTGCGAATAGGGAACCGGGTGCAGCCGAGTTCGGCCGCGAGCTCGAGCCTGGCGCGCTCGGAGATGAGGGCGCGGCTCGGGCCCGGGCGCGACCGACTTCTGGGGTCGCAGGACCGGGGCTGGCCCGGCGCTTCGTTCGTCCCCTGTCAGCCGGGCACGATCGCGTCGCAGGTGAACTCGACCGTGATCTCGACGTTACCCTCCTGGATCGCCTCGCAGGACGTTCCGAGGATCTCGATCTCGGTGGGGCTGTTGACCTGCCAGCCGTTGGGGTCGTCGAAGATGATCTCGACGCCGTTGACCGTGACCGTGCCTTGGTCGGCTTGACCCGGCAGGATTGCGCCGTCGAGGGTGAGCACGCAGCTGCGGGCACCGTTGATGATCTCTTGGAACGCGGCGACCATCGCGTCGGCATCCGAAGGCACGTAGAACGGCGCGTCCGGATCCCCGGGCATCCACCCGGTGCCAGCGTTGGCCATGTCCTGCAGGTGCGCTTCGCTGACGTCGTTGCCCACGCTGATCACAAACGTTTCGATGCCGTCGGTGAAGGCGTTCTCGGCCGCGGCGACCGCCTCTCCTTGCCCCTGCTGCGGGTTGGGTACCTCGCACGTGTCGGGCTCTCCGTCGGTTGCCAACACGATGATCTTCGGTCCCTCGCTCAGGTCCGCCGCGAGCGCAGCCGCGACCACGTCGATCGAGTCGCCCGTGGGGGTGTCGCCGGTCGGCACCTGGTCTTCGTACGAAGCCGTAATGGCGACCAGGCTCCCGATGACCGGAGCCTCTTCGACCAGCACCGGACAAACATCGGGGGCGCCGCCGCCGTTGGAGGTGTACAGCGCCAGTCCAAATCGCACATCGTTTTCGAGTGCAGCGATGACTCCGGTATCGGGGTCGATCAAAGCGTCGCGCACGACGTTCCACCGGTCGGAGTCGCCGAAGCCGGTCGTCATGCTTCCAGACTGATCGATCAGCAGGATGACGGTCGGTATGACCGGCTCGAACTGAACCTCCGCACTCGGGCAGTCCATCGTGCTGGAGCTACCGGGGACCACCGACGAGGTCGTGTCGCCGCTGGAGCCGACTTCCCCGCTGGTGCTGCCGGGGCCCTCGGACGACGAGGAGCCCGCAATGCTCGTGCCGCTGGTCTCCGTACCCCCCTGCGTCTGCGTGCCTTCGGCACCACTCGAGCCTGGCGTGGTGGCGGAGGTGGAGCTGCTGGGGCTTGAGGTCAGGGTGTCGATGCCGCCCGAGCTCTCGCTCCCGCCTTCGGCCGCGTCCGTGCCACCACACCCACACAACACCACACCCACTGCAACCGCCAATGCTCCTGTCGTGATCCGCATGCAAGACTACGACACTGCTCGGCCTCGATCTTTCCGGCGCTCAATTGCACCGATTACACAAAGTGAAATGTCGCGGATGCGCCGATCTAGCAAAGGGTCCGCATGGGGACCCCTTCGGGCCGATGTCCGAGATCAAAGCGCGGCGAAGCGCTCTTCGATCCAAGACCACACGGCGTCGATTCGCGGCACATCGCGCAGCGCCCGGTGACCGACCAGCCACAACGCGCCGTGGGGGATCGCGGCCAGTTGCTTGCGCAGCTTGGGGCTGCAGTCCACGCGCGCGAATCCCGGCAGCTGCGCGTAGATCGGCGGCGCCAGCATCACCCCCAGCCCGCCCCGCACGGCACCGAGCAGCCCCGACATCCCGCTGCATCGGAGCACTACACGTTCCGGGTCGACGTGAGTGTCGACGAACTGGCGGTCGGGGAGCTGCGCGAGCTCGTCGCCCCAGGTGACCCACCGCGTCGCGTTGACGTCTTTGAGCCGTCCCAACCCCGCGGCATGCTCGGCGGAGGCCACCAGGATGAACGGCGACGAGACGATGCGCTTGGCCACCAGGTCCCCGGCTTCGGGGCGGCGAATTCGCAGCGCGATGTCGGCCTCGCGACGGGTGAGGTCCGCGTAGCCCACGGTCGAGACGACGGTGAGCGACAGACGCGGATGACGATCGGCCAGCTCGACGAGCGCCGGCGCGAGGAATTGGTCGACGACTCCCGGCGGCGCCGTGATGACCACTCGACCTTCGACCTGGGCTTCGAGCTTCTGCACCCCTCGCATCAGCCCGTGCGCGGCGTACTCCATAGTCTCGGCGAAGCCCACCAGCTCCTCGGCAGCCACCGTGGGATGCGTCCCATCCGGCGTGCGCTCGAACAGGCGCACACCGATCGCGGCCTCAAGGGCGTCGATCCGGCGAGACGCGGTCGAGATGTTCACCCCCAGTTCCTCTGCCGCTCGCTTCAGCGAACCCACGCGAAACAGCACCAGCAGCACGCGAAGGTCATCCCAACGCAAGTCTTCGATGGTTTGCATTTACGCAAAGCCTATTCGCTCGGATCGCCATTCTCAACATATCCTGCAAACCCTATGTTGACCGCATGACACGACGCAAACGCACCGTCCTTGGCGCTGGCCAGGTCGGCACCAAGCTCGCACGGCTCCTGGGCGACCGGGGTTTCGACGTCACGCTGGTGCGCCGCAGCGCGGCCGGCCCCGAGATCCCCGGCGTGACCTGGATGCAGGGCGACATCATCGACGACACCTTCATCGACGCGGCCTGTCGAGGGGCAGACGTGGTCTTCAACTGCACCAACCCACCGGACTACACCGATTGGTCCGCCCTCATGCCCTTGTACCGGTCGGGGTGGCGCGCTGCCGCGCGGGCCCAGGCACGGTTCGTCCAGCTGGACTCGCTGTACGGCTACGGCGCGCCCGAGGACTCTCCCTTCGATGAATCCACGCCGATGAACCCTCGCAGGGCCAAGGGAGACATTCGCAAACAGGTCAACGACGAGCTTCTGAGCATGCATGCCGCGGGACGGATCGAAGCCACGATTGGGCGCGCCTCGGACTACTTCGGGCCGCAAACCCCCTCGTCGGTGGTGTTCCGCCCCGACGTCTACGACCGTATCGTCGCGGGCAAGACCCTGTTCGTCACCGGCGATCCTGACACGCCGCACGGCTACTCCTACACCCCCGACGTCGCCAGCGGCCTCGCCACCCTGGCCGATCACGACGGCGCCTTCGGTCGGGCGTGGCACCTGCCGATGACTTGGACCGGAAGCACCCGGGCGCTCCTGTTAGAGTTCGCCCGAGCGTGCGGCACCTCGCCGGCGATACGCCGCGTCCCGCACTGGGCCTTGAAGACGGTCGGCATGGTGTCCCCGATGGTTGGCGCGTTGGCCGAGATGAACTATCAGTGGGACATCGCCTACGTGATGGACGACCGCGCGTTTCGGGAGGCGTTCGGCGGGCAGCCCACGCCGGTCGCGGACGCCGTGCGCGAGACGCTGCGGGACCACGCGACCTCGCGCGCCGCCTAGGGCTGAGGAAACGAACCGCTCAGGTCGCGGACAGCTGCTCGCGGGTCCAGGCGTGTCCCTGGGCCAACGAGGCGACCACCATCTGCGGGCACGGAAGGCTCTGAAGATGGAGGATGGCCCGCAGCGCGCCGCGGAGCATCGGCGATCCGATCACGAACGCAATGCCCGCGCAGTGGGTCCTCAGGCCGTCGGCGCGCAGCTTCTGTGCTTTGGCCTGAAGCCGCACGAAGCGTGGGCTGGGTGTGCCAGCTTCGGACAGGTCTACGATGACGACGTACCGCTCGCCTCGCTCGGGGAGACGGGTCGAACGCTCGGTAAACTCGATCTCCTCAGCGGGCGTGATCGAGCCGACGACGCGGAGCACGACCAGTGGCCATTGAGAGTCGTCGAGTGCGTAGGGCATCGAAACCGTCTCGAACCATAGCCGGCTGACGCGCGAGAACCTTGGATTCTTCGGCCGCCAGTTCGGTCCCGTGGTGTCGACCCGGCTGAAACCCAGGTGTTCAAGGTCGCGTGATGAGCGTGGGAACCCGGAAGAACGAACCGGGACTTGACGAAATGGCACACGGTGTCCACTTCTGTGGCTTCAAGGACACCGAACCCGTGCGCACCACCCTCTCGTTCTGCCTTCTTCTGCTTCCCTCTTTGCCCCTGGCCTGCACCGACTCGACGCAGGCCGGAGGGGGAACCGACGACGCATCGAGCGGCACCGACTCGGGCGCGTCCTCGACATCTCCGGACGCGACCACCGCAGGCAGCTCGCCCGAGACAACCACCGGCTCAAGCAGCGGGCCTGATTCGACCGGAAGCAACCCGAGCGGCTCTGACACGAGCGACAGCGAGGGGGACACCGAAGCGGGGCCGACCACTTGCCAGTCCCCGTATCCGCCCGACGCCATCATCGCCTCGACCGTCGCCCCCGGCTACGACGCACAGAACGCCAGCGAGGCGTTCATCAACGCGCTGACCTCCGCCGAGGCGGGCGACACGGTGGTCGTCGACTTCGTTCCCGGGACCGAGGGCGTGTGGAACATCGAGGAGATGTATCCCAGCTGGTTCGACGGCGACAGCGGCGAACACCAGGTCGCCGACGACGTGACCGTGTTCTTCGAGCCCGGCGTCACGTTGCGGGCGATGTCCGAGACCTACGACGATCCCTCGGGACTCGGCATGTTGTTCCGGTTGGAGAACGTCTGAACGTCTCGGGGTGGACGATCGCAGGCTATGGGGCGAAGTTCGAGTTCGACCAGAGCCCACAGCAGCGTCAGGGCTCCGAATCCTTCGGACACACCTCTGGTGTACCAGAGAACGGAGCCGAGCCGAGCCGGGTTTCAGCACGCGCTGCTGGGGTCTTCGGCTTTTGCTCATGACCTCCGAGGCCAGGCAGCGTCGCCAGCACCCGCTGGGAGAACCCTTCCGTTTACTTGGGCGCGTCTTCTTCGAGGAGCGCCTCGATCTCGACTTCGATCGCCGCATACTCTTCAGAACCGCCCTCAGCCTTCCCCCACTCAGCACGGAGGTTCGACATGAGCCTGAGAAGCCGCTTCGACTCCTGCTCGCGGGCGCGGGGCTCCAACGCCGACAGACGACTCATCTCTGCTCGGACGTCACGCCGCAGAGCGGCCACCCTGACGTCGGCTTCAGCTGCATCCCACACGTTTTCCTCGTAGATGTCGGTCGGGATATCGATTCCGGGCTCTTCCACCTCCGCACCACAGGCACCAAGAGCGATGAAAGCGCTCGTCCAAACCAGGGCCTTCACTCGATCTATCGTTTTCCCGCTCATGGCCAATCCAACTCCAAGGTTCCGAACTCGCAGCCTTTCCAGACTTCCGCGCTTGCTTCGACACAGTCCTCCTCAGCCCCACTCGGCCCCGACTGCGCCGGTACTGACTCACACAGGTCAGCGGCTGTCTGTGCACGCACCAGACACATCCAAGCCTCGATCGCCGCATCGACTTCAACGCTCGCGTCGACCTTGAAGCGCATCTCCTCCGAGCAGTGACACGTGCCTGCTTCGAGAATGCACGGCAGATACTCCGCCTCGGCCTCGCTCAAGACGTCGGAGACATCGAGGCACGTCAGCGTATCGTCGACAGCTCCCGTCTCCGAGACGAGGCCCGCTGGAGACGACTCAAACGTCTGCGATGCAAAGTAGTCCCCCGCCCCGCAGCTCTCGCCAGGGATCGTAACCGTGAGGTTGTCGAACCCGGCGGTGTCGGAGACCGAGCGCAGCATTCGCTCCGAAAGCTCATCGTAGGCCTCGGCCGTCCCATCGACATTCGGCTCGACCTGGCTGATGTACTCGTCTCCACTTGCGCTGAGCCCCCCGGAAGGCGCACCGAAGAAGACCTGAAATGCGCCAGCGTTCGTCGGGGTCAACTCGTCCTCGCCAGGCACCGCGACCGCGAGGTCTTGGCAGGCGCGTCCGCCCGAGGAGTCGCCATCGAAGTTCCCTGCCACGAGGCCTGCCCCGAATTCGTCGTACGCCGCTGCCGCCCCGATCACCCCACTGCTGTTCTGATGGAAGAAGTCGTCGACCGTTGAGACACCGCCTGAACTCCCGTAGATGACGTTGATCGCACCGCCATCCGTCGCGTAGCTCCCAAGGTTCTCTCGCGGGATACCGACAACGAGATCAGCATAGCCGTCGCAGTCGAAATCCCCCGCGGTCAAGAACTCGCCGTAGTAGTTGTAGCTCTCCTCGTAGCTCGCGATCCCCGGAGAGTCCTTCGTGATCATCTGGTCGCCGATATGGGTCAACCCCGAGCTCGTTCCGTAGATGACATGCACGGCACCAACATTGGATCCGGCAGAGGAGTCGTCCTCCCCAGGTACGCCGAACGCGAGGTCATCGTAGCCATCACCGTCAAAATCACCTGCAGCAACACTATCGCCGACATAATCGAAGGCTGCATCGCTTCCGACAATCCCCGGAGAGTTTCGATTCCAGTGCTGAACTGCTCCGTCGCCGTAGACAACTACCACGAGCCCCACGTACCCGTTTGCGTTAGGGAAGCCGTAGGCAGTGTCGATCAGGCCGTCACCGTCGAAATACCCTGCCGCAGCTGAACTCGTTCGCTGCCCCACAAGGCCCGCGGCCTGAACCGAGGGGGAAAGCAACACGGTTCCTGCTAGGGACACTGCAAAAACAAGTCTCACGAGTTGCATTCCTCTCGGCATTCTCGAGCGCGCTCCTCACACGAGTCCACCAGGTATGTCGACGAGGAATCGGCATCGTCGACAGACATTCGAGAGCAGCCCCCTCCCTCGATGTAGACAAATGATGTCCTGGACGTGTCTCCAACCTGACATCTGACTTTTCGCTCTTTTTCCCTACGCTCCGACACATATACCCCCAACAAACCCGACCCCGGCCGTAACCCCGGGCACACCGCAGACTTCCCCCGCAGCACAGTCCGCATCCCCATGGCACTCACTGCACACACCGATACTCAAACCGCTTTGCAACGCGAAGCTCGAACAGACCCCCCCAGAACAATCTCCATCATCCTCGCACACAGATCCAATGGTTCCAGGTGAATCGCAAACCCGATATACCAGCTGGGACACGAAGTGCGCGGCGAGCCGGCACACCTCCCCCGAACCGCACTCAAGATCAGAAGCGCACTCACTGCAAGTAAACACGTCGGTCCCTTCCCCGCTAGTGTCAACAGGGGCACAAACATCCCCTGAACCGCAGTCTCCAGTCGACCCACACACGGAACCAAGTCCAACAGGACCACAGGAAGCGGGCTGAGGATACGGACCTAGCACCCGAGGAGGGAAGCACCCTTCACCCGCGGAGCAATCAGCCCGCACGCTACACTCGCCGCAGATGCCGCGCCCCTGCCCCAAATCAAAACAACTGCCACTCAGACACTCGCAATCCTCCGCACAGAACACCCCATTGGGAAACGGGTCCGACTCAGGCGCTGCCCGCTCCGAACGAAACACAACAGGAGGGACCGATGGCCCCGCAAAGACCATCGGCATCTTCACACTCCTCGTCCGGCCGACGCTCCCGTCAGAATGGTAAGGAGTCACAATGCCCAGCTGGACAGGCAACAATTCAGCATCATCCTGATCCTCGTCCAGGATATAACCCGTCGAAACTTCGCGAACCGAAAACCCGCTCGCACTCATGCCCGGCGCAAGTGCCTGCAACTGTGCATCAAGCTCGACCGAGGCGTCTACCTCCCCTATGCTCAGCGCATCTGAGCCGACTTCGCTAACGGAGACATCTGACAAAATCACAGCGACCGTCTGCCCGTCTCCGGCATCAACGCGAACCTCAAGCAACGTATCAAGGACAAACATCCCTTTCCGCTTCCGCTTGAACAGCACCCCGAAATCACGGATGGCAGACGCCGTCCCGTCGCCTCCAGAAAAACCATCGACATACGCCCTTACATGAACAGGCTCCCACACCATTTCAGGCGCGGCAAAGATAGGGTCACTACCTTCGTCCAGCACGAATTTCTCTGCCAAGGCCACCGCCTCGCTCTTGGATATTTTGGATCCCAGGGCGCCGTAGCTCGCCGCGCTCTCCTGGATCTCAAGCTGAGACAGAACGCCACGGATCTCCTTGGCGATCAAGACGTCTCGCCCAGACTCGTAGCTAATCCGCAAGGCAGACGAGCACTGAAACGGCTGGTCCGCCGCATACCCCTCCTCAACTGCATTTCGCGCCCAACCGGCAGCATCCGACTCCAGACAGCTTTTCCCTGTCACCAACGAGGCCAAGTGCGCGGCGCGAACCGCTAGCTCTCCGGCGTCACGGCGCACCCGCCGAACCTGGAGCACATCAACCGGATCCCCGCTCTTCAGGGCCCCCGCGCGCTCGGTCACATCAGTCGGACCACCGCCTGGACGATCACCACATCCCGACAGCGCCAGAAGCATAAAAACGAAGACAACGGCCCCGCTGGCCGCCCAGCAAGACAGTGGTAGGCTCGACGCTCTCATCTTTTCTTGCTCCATGCTAGTACTCATCCGAGCAAAGAGGATCAAACTCCAGGTCCGGCGCGCTCGGATTACCCACATTATGCGGACCTGAATACGCGTACGTCTGACCAAACGCACTTAGCGACGTAGGTGGAAGATGCGCCCACGTCTTTATATTTGCATTCTCGTGACGAACCTGCCGTTGCTCAGGGGTCTCCCCGCTAGAAGCAACAGTGTACAAGAACGGCATATTGTAGGCGGTAGCACCCAGAGATGTGTAGAGGTTAGAGTCCTCCCAGCACCCGTGATTCGTCGCCGCCGGCTGGTCAATACAATCAACAAGATGAGTCAGCGCAAAAGGCGATATAGAAGGGCTGTCGAAGAACATCATATGCTGCCAGGTAGAAGAGCTCCCAAAGGTTGTGGTCAGTTCAGCAGACACCCCGGGGAGAGTCTCCAAAGAGTCGGGAAAGTGGCCCACGCAACTAGCCGCATAAGCCGCCACCCGATTCCGCCCCCCCATACCCACCCCGAGCTGAATAAGGTCGGGAAAGAACGCCTGACACAGGGTAAGCTGCCCATTGTCAAAATTAAAGCCTCGCCGAAACCCCAGAACCCCCTGGTTCCCGTGCCCCGCGAACAACGAGAAGCGCCGCGCATCAGCGTATACCGAATCTTCGCCCGCCAACCCCGGATAGATAGGGTCCCCCGCAGGAAAAGGCGAAGCTTCCACGTAGTCAGTTGCAATTGGACAGTGGTCCGCCCCAGCTGTGCCAGGAGAGCAAGTCGCGGGACTGTCCAACAGAGAGAACCCGTTCCACCCCCACTCACTCGCAAATTTCCCGTTCAGCGTTGATGTAACAACGTTCAACTCTGACACCGAAGGACAGTTGAGCGTAGGCTGCTCATACAGATAGACCTCCTCAATCGTGTAGTAATCCCCAGTTTCACCACCGTAGCTTGTCGTCGGAACACTTGACCCCGGAATATCGCAAGCAACGAGCAGCAGACGTGATCGGATAGATGTTGGGCCTCGTCGATGACCAAGATTGGGACGACGCTGTGCTCATCGAAAAGCTTGCGTATCTCGTGCTTGAGCTGACGCCACAGGGCGTCGCGGCGAACTTGGGTGTGGCCAGCTCGGAGGCGAGGTTGCGGTAGACCGATGCCGCGGTGCTCGCCGTGTCGCACAGGTAGACGATGCGGTGCTCGGGCACGGGCAGCGGTGCACAGTGACGCATCAAGGTCGTCTTGCCGAGGCCGGCCTCGGCCGTGAGCACACCGAGTCCAGGCTCGGCCGCGGGCGGCGGAGTTTTTCAAACTCGGGCGTCTGGAGAAAGCAGTTCTTGCCCGATGCGTCACGTGGCAGCGGGTCGTGGGCAAGCGGAAACGTGACGGTAGGCGCTCATTGGTCATCCCCTGCGTCCTCGTCGTGCTGCCGGTTCGTAGTGCTCGCTGATCAAGTCACCGAACCGGGTCGAGTTCCTCGGTTGACAGCACAGGCTCGGGCTCAGGCGGCTGAATGCGTTTGCGCCGACGGTGCGAGTTGGCGTGCAGATTGAGCGGCCGGGTGTCGCAGCAAAACGAAGCGTCGACGTATACCTTCGGCGAGCTCTCCGCGTCCTGCGGATCGAAGCGCAGCTCGACCTTGCGGCCGGCCATGCCCATCGCTGTCACTTCGATGCGGCGGCCGTCGAAGGAGATCGTATTGTCCTTGCGGACCGTTCGCTTTGCGCGATGCAGGAAGACCTCGTCGAGGTCGATACCGCGCGGCAGCACACGCACCTGGCCCGCGCTGACTTCGGCCAAGAAGTGTTCTTGGGGCGCGCGCTTGGTCGTGGCATGCACGCGCACGTGATACTCGCGCGCCAACCAAGCTCGGTGCACGGCCGACAGATGCTCGAGGTCGAACACCTCGCCTTCGAGTTCGACCCCAACCTCCGCCCTCCATGTTCGGTGCCAGCGCTCGATCGATCCCTTCGCCTCCGCATCGCGGGCCTCGGTGAGGCGAAGGTGGATCCCAAGGTCGGCGCAGATCGCCCGTAGCGACCCGCTCACGTATGCCGCACCCCGGTCGACGTAGTACGGCCGGGGTCGACCGTGCACCCGAAGGGTCTGTCGAAGAACGGCCTCGTGGTCGACAGCCGCCTCCGCAAATCGAAATGTCGACCCGACCAGGTATCGCGTCGCCGCGTCCAAGATGCTGATCAGGTACGTCTTGCGCAGGCGACCCTCATGGCGAACCCTGGGGCCGTGCATCACGTCGCCGACCCACAGGTCGCCCGCGTGCTCGGGCAGAAATGCGAGACGCTGCTTGTCACCGTGAACCTTCGGGCGCTGCGTTGAAACACCGGCCCGTTGCAAGACTCGGTGCACGGTTGCAGGAGAGAGTTGGCCGGGCGCGACCTTGCGCGCACGCACCAAGATTCGGATCAGCTGGCGGATCGCTCGCCGCGGTCGAGTTCGCTTGGCGCGGATGAGCAGGTCCACAGGATGCCCCCCTTACGAAACATGATTTTTCGAAACACTTCGCTCACAGTTCCTCATCAGACGTTTACTCTTGGAGTTCGGACGCAGGATAGACACTTACAACTGCTAGGTCGAGAGGCCACTGCTGCTCCGCCGGGGTTCCGGGCTTCGCAAAGAATCCGCGGATTTTCGCTGTCGCAACACTTCGCTCCCGAGACAGAAACCAGCGCATCGAGAGTTCAAGCCGCAGCAGCTTCAAACCTGGAAAGTCCTGCAACTCCGGATATGCAGAGAGTGGGGCCACCCCCAGCGGCAAAGGCAACACGCCGCGTGATGACAATTGAGCATCCAACAACGCCCCCTCCACCGCGTGCGCCTCCGGCGAGTAGTCCCCGCCAAGAGAATAACTCACTCGATACCGAGGCAGGCAGCTGTCACTTTCATCCACTGTAAGAGCGTTATCGGACGCGAGCACGCTAAAGAAGATCTGCGAGTGCCCTGCCTCGTGTGCCCACGTCGTCATTCCGACATAGTCCCCAGCGAGAAAACCCACAATGTCTTCGGCCAGGTAGTCTCCAACCTTCTCCCCGTGAGCCAGCGGTCGAGTCTGCCAGTCGCAGGCCGGACCTGGCCTTGGAGTCGTGCCCCCCACATTTTTTGGCGATGGCTCAGCGCACGCTGTAATCAGAAGCGCGAGACAGATGCCTGGGAGGCCTGGGAGGAGCACTGACATTACCCGTTTCCTACGGAAAGCATGAGGAGCCTGAGGCTTCCCCCGTCCGAAAGCAAGGGCAGCCAACGTCATCAGACCGAAGTGCCCGCTCGGGCGAAGACTCGCGTTCGCGCCATCACGTCTTCGACCACACCGGCATGGGTACCGGCCGCCAAGCTCTTCTGCGCGTTGCCGATGCCCTTCCCCAGGCCTCCGCACCGTCACCGAAACAGGCACCAGCGGGACCGAGTCCCACCGGGGCGCATCACGGCGCATCACGCAAGTGATCCGAGACCGCTCAGGCCTCCAGCCGGAGGCCGCCGCTGCATGCCGCGTCCCCGATGTCCGGATGTGTGACGCGCTCGATCCTGTCGTCGAGTGCGTACGACATCGAAACCGTGTCGAACCATAGCCGGCTGCCGGGTAAGAACCGTGGATTCTTCTGCGCCAGTTCGGTCCCGTGGTGTCGACCCGGCTGAAACCCAGGTGTTCAAGGTCGCGTGATGAGCGTGGGAACCCGGAAGAACGAACATGGGACTTGACGAAATGGCACACAGTGTCCACTTCTGTGGGTTCGAAGGAACCCAACCCGTGCGCACCACCCTCTCGTTCTGCCTTCTTCTGCTTCCCTCTTTGCCCCTGGCCTGCACCGACTCGACGCAGGCCGGAGGGGGCACCGACGACGCATCGAGCGGAACCGACTCGGGCGCGTCCTCGACATCTCCGGACGCGACCACCGCAGGCAGCTCGGGCGAGACGACCACGGGCTCAAGCAGCGGGCCTGATTCGACCGGAAACAACCCGAGCGGCTCTGACACGAGCGACAGCGAGGCGGACACCGAAGCGGGGCCGACCACTTGCCAGTCCCCGTATCCGCCCGACGCCATCATCGCCTCGACCGTCGCCCCCGGCTACAACGCACAGAACGCCAGCGAGGCGTTCATCAACGCGCTGACCTCCGCCGAGGCGGGCGACACGGTGGTCGTCGACTTCGTTCCCGGGACCGAGGGCGTGTGGAACATCGAGGAGATGTATCCCAGCTGGTTCGACGGCGACAGCGGCGAACACCAGGTCGCCGACGACGTGACCGTGTTCTTCGAGCCCGGCGTCACGTTGCGGGCGATGTCCGAGACCTACGACGATCCCTCGGGACTCGGCATGTTGTTCCGGTTGGAGAACGTCTCGGGGTGGACGATCGCAGGCTATGGGGCGAAGTTCGAGTTCGACCAGAGCGGACTGGGAGACGGCGAGTACCGGCACAGCATTGCGTTGTACGACTGCGCCAACATCCACATCGAGGGGCTGCTCGTCGAGGGGTCGGGAGGCGATGGTCTCTCGGTGTCCACCCGGTCCGAGACGGGGTACTCGGAGAACATCAGCATCGAGAACCTGCGCTTGGTCGGTCATCGGCGACAGGCCGCGACGCTGGTCTCGGTGGACGGGTTCACCTCTCGCAACGTGTTGTTCGCCGGGACGAGCAACCGCCCACCCAACTCGGGCGTCGACCTCGAGCCCAACTACGATGAGCAGCGCTTGACCGGGATTCACTTCGTGAACTCCCAGATGCGCGACAACGACTACACGGGGCTGCTGTTTGCCTTCGCCCACCAGAGCGGGCCGAGCGAAGACTTCGACATCACCTTCGACGACACGTTCATTCACAACAACTGGCAGGCGAAGGGGGACGAGGTCAATGGCTACTCGCGGGCAGCCATCGTCATGGGGAATGCGGGCGGCGCGACCGAGCAGTCCGCCAACCAGGGCCAGATCACCTTCAACCGGCTGTACATCCGCGATGAAGAGTACTCGGGCTTGTTCACCGTCAAGCACGGGCACTCGTTCCACGTCGCGTTCAACGACTGGGTCATCGCCAACGTGGGCAACAGCAACGTCGCTCAGGATCGCTACCCCATCTTCACCAACCGCTACGACTACGGCTCGTCCAATCCGCCCGCGGGACGCTTGGCGCTCGATGGCCTGCTCGTCATCGAGGACCGTGATGTGCCGTTCTTTCGGTTGGCGGGCAGCTCGTCCGACGACTGGAGCATCGACGACTTGCTCATCGCCAACGCGCGCATCGCCACGCCCTACACCGGCGAGGGGATCAACAACGTGCAAAATCGCCCCGAAGGCGCAGGCACCTCGATCGACTACACGCAGGCGGCCTCCCTGCCCGAGACGACCGTCGCGTTGTCGAGCTCGGTCTCCGAGATCGCTCGCGGGTCAGCGGCGGAGTTCACGGTCACCCGGTCCGGCCGCGACCTGGCCTATCCGCTCGCGGTCGAGTACACGGTCTCCGGCACGGCCACGAACTTCGACGACTTCGACGGTCTACACGGCTTCGTGGTGATTCCGGCGAACGAGTCGTCGGCCTCGATCGTGGTCTCGGCGCGCGACAAGTGCGACGAGCGCGAGAGCGTGACTGTGACGTTGGCAGGCGCGGATGCCTACGAGCTCGCGGGAGAAACCGCGGCGTCGGTCGAACTGCGGTCATCGCAGCTGCCGTAAGGCCGCGCCGCACGCCTTCGTGCGGTCGCTGGAGGCCTGCGTCTGCGGGTTGACGCTCGCTTACGGAGCCTTCACCGTCGTCGCCTTGCGCGACCCCGCGCCTGTGCATACACCGCTAGTCCCGTTTCATTTCGGAAGCCCGATGAACCTCAACCCAACCACCATCCTCGCCCTCTTCTTCGTGCTCGCCGCTTGTGACGACGCCAGCGACACCAAGCCCTCCCAGGACGCGAAAGCCTCGCCCGCCGCCGCTGCGGCGGCGCCTGCCGTGCGGGTCAACCTCAACACCGCCCAAGAGGAGGACTTCAAGCAGGTCCCCGGCGTTGGAGAGAAGATGGCCCACGAATTCGACGAGTACCGGCCCTACGCCTCGATTACGCAGTTCCGCAAGGAGATGGGAAAGTATGTCGACGAGGCAACCGTGGCGGGCTACGAGGCTCACGTATTCGTGCCGGTCGCATTCAACGACTGCGACGCGGCGACGCTGCAGCAGATCCCCGGAGTCGACGCCGCCTCGGCTGAGAAGCTCATCGCCGGGCGGCCCTACGACGGGGACGTCGCGTTCCTGACGAAGGTCGGCGAGGTGAGCGGCGAAGCGGCGGAGGCCGCAGCGATGGACTTGATCGTCAAGGAAGGCGAGTGACACAGCCCGCGCTCGAAGCCCGGCTTCGCAGCGCGCTGCGGGTGGGCGCTGCGGCGGTCTTCGTGATGACCCCCGTCGAGCTGGTCTTCACCGAGCACTTCGACTCCACCTTGCAGCTGATCCCGTTCGTCGCGGCCGGACTCGGTCTGGTCGCGCTGGCTGTGTTTCGTGCGCCCGGCGTCTGGGCTCGCCGGCTTTCCAGCGCCCTCCTGGGGCTCGTTTGCGTGCTCGGCGTGCTCGGGATGTGGGAGCACTTCGAACACAATCTCGAGTTCGAGCGAGAGATCCATCCCAACCTCTCCGCCGGGGAGGCCGTTCGCGGCGCGTTCTTCGGAGCCGGGCCCGCCCTCGCGCCGGGCATCCTGCTCCTGGGCGCCGGGCTGGCGTGGGCGAGCGCTCTGCGGAGCGAAGCCTCCGTGGTGAGTCACGGCACAGCGACGCGAGGACCCTGAACGCCGGGATCACAGACCGGTGGTGTTCGCGAGGGTCTCCATGATCGAGCAGTTGGTCGCGGCGACGCGTTCGTCGATCTCGGGCCAGCGCTCCCCCGGCTCGAAGCCGCGCGGAGGGTCATCGCACCGCATCAATCCCATGTTGATCTGCTTGCGCTCGTCGGCGACGAGGTATCGGTCGGACCACGCGTGCCAGCTCGCGCCCACGACGAAGGGAAGCTCGGTCAGCTCACGCTGGTCCGCCTTCAATCGCGGAACGACCTGCACCGCGACCGAAGTCTCCGACCACCACGGCAAGCTTCGGCTCGAGCACCCCCCGTCGATGTTCGAACCCGTCTCTCTCACCGCGGTCGCAGAAGCATTCAAGGCCACGCTGGACCTCGCGCTCGGCCAAAGCGAGCGTCGGACGTCCGTCGAGATCCTCGACGCCTCACCGACGCAGACCGACCTCTCGGTCCGTTGGTAGCCCGGGTACCCGTCGGACCTCCTCGACCCAGACTCTTGTGGCGCAGCGGGCAGCGACCCAAGCGCTGAGCCGCGGTGAGCATGCACGACGCTTGCGCCTCACCGTCGGAGCGCGACTCGCCGTGGACGAGCGCCGACGCAGGCGATGGGTCACGGCACCGGGACGGGAGGACCTGAATGCCGTACCTTATGGGCCGATGAAGATCGCGATTCTCTGTCTTCAAGTGCCTGGCGCCGAACAGGTCGCCGATGGGTGGGGTCGCCTCACCGACCGCGCAGATGCTGCGGTTAAGATGCTCCCCGTGCTCGGTGTCGCGCTGCTGGTCATCGTGGTGTTTGGCATGCTCGCGTCGTTGGTTCGACGCTGGGACTGGCTGTTTCGCCTCTTCAGCCGCAACCAGCTGCTGCGCTCCGTCATCCGCAACATCGTCAGCACCGCGGTCCTGCTGCTCGGCATCATCTTCGCGCTCGAAATCCTCGACGCCACCAAGTTCGTCGGAGCCGTTCTTGGGGCCGCAGGCGTGATCGGGCTCGCCGTCGGCTTCGCTTTCAAGGACCTCGTCGAGAACTACCTGGCCAGCATCCTGCTCGCGATCCGACGGCCGTTCAACGTCCGCGACCTCGTCGACATCGACGGCCACCTGGGCAAGGTCATGAGCCTCACGACCCGAGCGACGATCCTCATGACGCTCGACGGAAACCACATCCGCCTGCCCAACGCCAAGGTCTTCAAGGCTGTCATCCTCAACTTCACAAGAAACCCGCGCCGTCGCTTCTCCTTCAACATCGGGGCGGGCACCGGTGAAGACCTCATCGCGGCGCAGAGGCTCGGCCTGTCGACCCTCACGCAGATGGAGGGCGTGATGGAAGACCCCGAGCCGTTCTCGGTCGTCGACAACCTCGGAGACTCGACGGTCTCGATCGAGTTCCGCGGGTGGGTCGACCAGGAGCACCATGACTTCGAGCGGGTCCGCGGTGAGGCAATTCGCCGGATCAAGGTCGCCTTCGACAGCGCGAACATCGAGATGCCCGAGCCAACGTATCGGGTGCTCATGACCTCCCAAGAAGCGGTAGCGCGGCCAAGCCCCCCGAAGCCGGTGTCGGAGGACGACGGATTCCACGTCGGAGCCAATCGATCGATCGACCGACAGATCGATCTCGAGGATCAGAGCGATCAGGGCGGCAACCTGCTCGAGGACGACTGATGCGCTATCGTCCTCGTCGCGACACCCTGCTCGCGGACACCACGATGGACGCCACGACCCTAAACCCCGCCGCGAAGACCTGCGCGACCTTCCTCCTTGCGGCCATGTGCTGCATCGCGTGCGGCGACGACAGCACGGGAGTGCCGAGCACCGACGGCAGCGGGCAGACCGACGACGGCTCGACCGCATCGCCCACGAACGGCACGAACAGCACAAACGGCACGTCCGGCGAAACCTCGCAGTCGTCGCCCTCATCCGCCGTCGACACCACCGCGGGCGAGGCCACGGACACCGAGTCGACCCCGTCCCACTGCGCCGAGGGCCTCCAGCCCAGCTGCCCGCCCGCGCCCGGCGCCATCGCAGCCGAAGTTGCCGACGCGCTCCTGCAAGCCGGGTTCGCCATTGCGCTGGATGTCCGTGGCGCCGGTGCGTTCGCCACGGAGCACCTTCCCGGAGCAACCGTGCTGGATGCTGCAGACCTGCGAGCCAACACCGACGGCGTGTCCGGTCAGGTTGCTCCACCCGATCAGGCGCAGGTCGCCTTCGAAGCCGCCGGCGTCTCCGCAACCGACGCGCTCATCGTCTACGGCGACGACAACGGCACCGACCCCGCGCGCGTGGTCTGGACGCTCGCGTACTACGGCCATACCGGACCGGTGTGGATGCTCGACGGAGGTCTTGAGCAGTGGACGTCCGAGGGTCGCAGCGTCGAGACCGAAGGCGGACCTGCCGGCGGGTCCGCGTACGACCCGGTCGGCGTCGATGCGCTTCGCGTGGACGCAGCCTGGGTGCTCGAGCACCTCCAGGATCCCGCGGTCACGCTGGTCGATGCGCGCAGTGACGGCGAGTTCAGCTCCGGACACATCCCCGGCGCCATGTCCGTGGACTGGGTGCGAAACCTCGGGCCCGACGGTCTGTTCCTCGCGGGCGACGCGTTGCGAGCGTTGTACGGCGACCCCGACCCGGGGCAGACGCTCGTCACCTACTGCCAAACCGGAAGCCGTGCCTCCGTGGATTGGCTGGTCCTCACGATGCTCGGGTACGAGGATGTTCGGATCTACGACGGTTCGTGGGCCGAGTGGAGCGCCGACCCGACGAACCCGGTGGAGTAGACGCATCGGCTCCAACCCGCTGCACGAAACGTTGGGCCTTGCCCCCGGAGTCGTGCCACCATCCGCTCGCGGGTGAACGAAAACTCGGATCACAGTCCTGCTCGGGCCGAGCGCGCCTACTTCGTGGTCTCGGACGTCCATCTTTGTGACGTCGAGGACCACGCAGACGGTTGGAAGGCGTACAAGTCGGCCCGCTTCGTTGTCGATGCAGACCTCGACGCCGCCGTGGTCGACTTCTTGGACGACGGACCGCCGGGCCTGGAGCGCGTCGTGGTCCTCAACGGCGACATCATCGATTTCGACCTCGTCACCGCGACACCCAAGGACCCGCCGTGGCCGGTCTCACCTGCGGAGCGCCGTCGTGGCATGAACCCGACCGAGGCCAAGTCCGCGTGGAAGCTCCAGCGGATCCTCGAGCATCACCCCATCTTCATCGGCACCCTGGTTCGCGTGCTGGCTGCGGGGCATCGCGTGGTCTACGTGATGGGCAACCACGACATGGAGTTCCACTTCGAGGCGGTCAAGCAGACGCTGCTGGGTGCGATCCGCTCGCGGGCCGAGGCGGACGGAACCCCAGTCGACCTGGAGCTTTTCGGATTCGAGCCGTGGTTCTTCCACGTTCCGGGGGTGCTCTACGCCGAGCACGGGCAGCAGTACGACTACTACACCTCGTTTCGCTGGCTACTCGACCCCACGATCCCCCGCCGGGCAGAGCCGACGTTGGCGCTGCCCATGGGCAACCTCTCCAACCGAGAGCTGATGAGCGAGATGGGGTTCTTCAACCCGCACGCCTCGAACTACATCCTCAACGTCTACCGCTACGTCACGCACTGGCTGCGCCACTACGCCTTCACGCGCCGAAGCATCGCGACGCGGTGGCTCTTTGGCAGCATCGCCGTGCTCCTTCGACTGCTTCGAACCAAGCGCGCGGTGCAGCGCCATCCGCCCGACCACGAAGCCCTGCTCGAGGCGCTGGCGAAGAGGGTGCGCCTGCCCCTGTCCACGCTCCAGGCGCTCGACCGACTGCAAACGCAGCCGATCACCAACCGCTGGTATCGCGTGGTGCGGGAGTTCTGGATCGACCGCGTGATCGTGACGGCGCTGATGGCCGGGATCTCGGTCGCCCTGTTCATCTCGCCCCTGCCCTTGTGGGTGAAGCTGACGGTGCCCCTCTCCACGTTCCCGCTGCTGTTCCTCATCTACGAGTCGTTCGCGCACGGCGACACCATCTTCAGCGCCGAGCACCGCTCCACCGCGTATGCCCGCGAGATCGCCGGAATCGTCGACACCCGCGTCGTCACCTTCGGGCACAGCCACACGCCGCTCACCTCCCCCGTCGCGCCCGGCGTCACCTATGTGAACACCGGCACCTGGGCCCCGATCTGGAAGGACGGAAGCGATGAGCTCGCCCCCGGCCTCCGCAACATCCTCATCGTACGCGTCGAAGACGGGAGGGTTCGCACCGAGCTCACCTCGCGCACGGGATGAACCTCGGATGAACCTCGGATGAACCTCGGATGAACCTCGGATAGGCCGAGTACCCCGCTACCCCAAGAACTCGATGTCGCTGACGATCACCGAGCCACTCGCGCCGGTCGCCGTCATGTCGAACTCCAGCGCCTGAAGGTCCGAGAGGTCGAGCGCGGGCTCAGCTTCGAGAAACCAGTCCAGCGAAAGGGTGAAGGTCTCGAGGACCTCAAGCGGGTCGGAGTGCGGATACAGGTGCGCCAAGGTCTTGGCGTCGGAGAGCAGGATCTCGGCCACATTGCCGCTGCCGTCACGCAGCCGGACGAAGAAGTCGTTGTCCTGCAAACCTTCATTCAACGAGCTTCGTCGCGAGACGACCCGCATCGAGAGCGCGGACTGGGCGGAGGCGTCGTAGCCCTCGAGCCCGAACACGCCCAGCGGCTCGGCGGGCACCTGCCACAGCAGCCGAGCGACCCGCTTGACGTGGTTGAAGAACGGGTCGCAGTTGAGCTCGAAGCAGGCCTCGAACAAGAACCAGTCGGTGAACGTGTTGGTCCCGCCCAATGCGTTTTGCAGCGGCGCGTTCTGTGCCCGAAAGTCGTCGACGAGCACACGAGGCCCACCAGAATACGACCAGCGCATCTCCAGGTCGGACTCGGCCCAAACATCAAAGGCCGACGGACTGGGCTGCAACGCCTGCATGAACGGCTCGGGCGTGCCGACCTGGGCCAGCGTCTGGTCAAACCAGCTCCCGAGCAAGGCTTCGAGGGCGTGGGTCTGGGTGAGCTTCTGCGCGTCGTCGTCGGGCGTGCAGAACGGGTCGTTGTCGTTGCCGAACAGGTCCCACTCGGAGATCTGCCACTGGGTGTTGAAGAAGTTGTGGTTTGCCCCCAACAGCAGCACCTGGGCACGCCTCGCGTCGTCGTCGAGCTCGGTGGAGCGGTCGTAGTGGTTCATGCCGGACAGCGGCGCGACGTCGAGGTCGCATCCGGGAAGCAGGACGGCGAGGTCGGCACCCGGCACCTCCACCTGATGGAAATCGGTGGGGGCGACCGCGAAGATCGAGCGCACCTGCACGCCGGGGATCGGGTTGGCGGCGAGCACGCCAGGGACGTTGGACGCCGCGTCACCGCCCCGCGAGTGGCCCACGAGTCCAACCCGCGTGAGGTCAACGTGCCCGACGAACGAGGTGCTCGTCTGTCCTGCATCAGCGGCGTTCCACGACGACCACGCGCGAAGGTGCTCCGCCATGAGTTCAGCCCGCTCGAAGATGAAGTCGTCGCGGCAGTTCATCGCGTTGCCGCTGATGCTCACGGCGATGTAGCCCTGCGCGGCCAACGTCTCCAGGAAGTACGTGTACCCCTCGGCGTTCGGTGTGGTCACGCCGCTCGGGTCGTTGCACGCGTGGTTCTGGGTCGTGACGCAGTAATCGAACGGGTCGTCGATGTCCGAGCGACAGTTGCCATGGTTGCCGTGCAGCACGACCACCAGCGGAAACGGACCTTCGTCGAGCGCGGTCGGGTGCCGCACCACGCCGTACAGCGTGGTGTCGAAGGGGACGTTCGGGACATCGACGTTGTCCACGTCGTATCCGTCGGCGTCGATGCGGAAGGCCTGACGCGCAGGGGTGGCCCCGCCGTCGCCCAGGGCCGTGGTGCTCACGATGCGAAAGAACACGGTGTCCTGCGCCAACGTCTCTTCGCGGAGCTGCTGGTCCGCGTCCAAGCTCACCACTTCGCTCCAGGGACCCTCGGCTGCCGACGCCGACTCGAGCCGCAAGCCATCCACCGCCTCGGACGCAGGGGGCTCCCAGGCGAGCGTCACATGGGTGTCCCCAGCTTCGGCTCGGGCGGAGATGATGCGAAAGCCCGACACCGCGAACGCATCGAGCAGCGTGTACTGCGTCTCGCACGAGGCGGTGTTTCCAGACGCATCCGTGGCCTGGTAGGTGACCGCGCCGTTGGCCTCCAGCGCCATGGGTGAGACGGAGATCGAGGGCGACTCGTCACAGAGATCGATCGCTTCCAGGGCGGGGACCGCCACCGCGACGCCGGCTTCACGGCGAAGGACCGTGGTCGGCTGGGGGCAGGCAAGCTGCGGCGCGAGCGTGTCCGTGACCGTGACCTCGGTCCCGCAGCTGACCTCCTCGGATCCGCGGCTCGCAGTGAAGGAGACCACGCGTACGCCCACCGGAAACGTCGCGGGCGCGTCGTCCTCCAGCGTCCAGTCCGAGCAGTCCAGAACCGGTGGATCGAGGTCGACCGCCGTCTGCGGCCCCTCGCACTCGACCGACACCGGATCTGGGCACGCCAGCTCAAGCGAGTCGCACCCCGAAGGGTCGGTCTCGGAGTCCGAGCCGCTCGTCATGCCGCTGGGCTCGTTCAGTGTGCTGCCCTGCGAAGTCCCACTGTCGGTGTCGGTCTGCGCGGCAGCCGTGTCGTCCCCGCAAGCCGTGAGCACCAGCACCCAGAACAAGAGGCGCTTCACCAGCTCTTCTCCAGCGCCGGCAGACGAACCCTAGACCGCAGTTCGTCGCCGTACTGCACGTACACCGCGGCGCCTGGCGTCAGCCTGGTGACATCGTCGATCACAAACCGAAGCGTTCGCCGCCCGGTGTGTTCGTAGCTGTGGAAGTGGAGCTCGCCGATGTGCAGCACCGGATCGAGCGCGCGAGCCGGCCACCCGGCGTCGGATTCCAACACCAACGCGTGCGGGTGGGCGGCCTTGCGAGTCACGCCCCGACCGTCCTCTCCACGCTCCCGGTCGATGGGCTGCACGAGCAGCCTTGCGGGCGAACTGGCAGAGGCAGCACGCACCGCAACGGCCCACGCCCCCATCGCCGCAAGACCTTGAATCACCCAACGACGAGCGTACATGCGCCGCCGAGGGTACCCCATAGTCTGCGGCGATGCTGCCGCGAGCCCGGCATGCTTACCGGCTTACTTAGTCGAGCACCGACGGCACGGCGATGCCAAAGATCCCCAGACACATCTCGTCGAGCGTCTCTTCCCCGAGCACAACGTCGATCGGTGCATCGAGACCCTGGTCGTTGAGCGCCTCGACCACGTACGGGTTGTTCATCGAGTTGTCGTACTCGCAGCGCAGGTAGATCTTGTCGCCTCCGATGGCCACCGGCATCTGTTCGAGCGCGGTGTCGAAGTGATAGAGGCGCTGCCACTCGAAGCTGTACTTCGGCGTGTGCAGCATGCAGTCGTCGTAGCCATCGCCCTGAAAGCGGATGAGCATGTCGGTGCCGACGTAGTGCATGTGGGTGCCGACCGACCACACCCGAAGCTGCGGGATGTCCTCGGGGATCTCGAAGACCATCTCTTCAAGGTGTCCTTGCGCGCCCGCGGGGATGCGAAACTCCGGAGTGCCATTGCGGTCGCCGGCGTTGGGCATCAACTCGTCCGGGTTGTTGGAGTTTCCGACGAGGGTCATCTGGCCGCGCCAGGTTGGTTGCTCGTCCATCCAGTCGAGCTCGACGCGGGTGTCTTCATCGAGCTCCGGGCCCAGACCGGTGGGGTGGTAGTGGATGTTGAGGACGATGCGGGAGCCCGCGGTCACCCGCATCCCGACGTCCTCGGGCGTGCGCATCGGAACGGTTCCAGGTGCCCAAGCACCCAGGAGCGTGCCGCCGATCGCTCCACCGCTGCACTCGTAGTAGCCATCCTCGCCCGCCAGTTCGGCGGACTCGGCGGTCTCATCGAGGTAGACCAACACGTGGTGCACGACCTTGTCGTTGCCCGGCACGATCTGCATCCCGTTGAAGTAGCGGTCCTCGTCGACGCCGGGATCGAGCGTGAAGCACAGGAACTGGTCGCGGGTGCCATCGATGGTGACGCCTTGGGCCATCTGCAGCACGGTGTCGACCGGATCGAGCTGGGTGTCCGGTGGTGAGGGGAGCGATGCCGCGAACTCCGGATCGCCGGCGGGTGCCCCCGCATCGGACCACGCGCGGATCATCTCGATCTCTTCGGGGCTCAGCGAGATGTCGTCCTTGAAGCCGTACGGTGGCGTGCACTCGTCGGTGCTCGCCGCACCCCACGGAGGCATGCTGCCGGACTCAACCGCCAGCGCGAGCGCGTTGGCCAGCGGTGCGGTGCCCTCATACTCGGTAAAGGCGTACGGGGCGATGCCGCCGTCGGTGTGGCAGCCGGTGCAATGCTCGGAGATGACGGGCGCCACGTCGGCGTACCAGGTCGGAGCGTTCTCATCGACGACCTCGCCGGAGCTCCCGCTGCCGGGCTCGGTCGTAGCGCCCTCCCCCGTGGACCCGGCTTCGGTGGTCGCGGTCTCACCGGTGGCCTCCGCGCCCTCGGCGACCGGGTCTGCATCTTCGCCACAACCTGTGATGCCCAGCGAGAGCGCCGCTGCCAAGACCCAACCCGTGCGTTGCATTGGCGTAGCGTACTGCATTCGAGCGATGGACACTGTGCTGTGCCACAATCCGGCGATGCGGATCCGAACCGTCCTGGCGGCCTGCACCTGGCTGCTCGTTTCGGGGTGCGACGAAAACCCGACTGCGGGCGCAGACGCCTCCTCAGGCGGCGCGGCATCCGAGGCATCCGGTACGCCGTCCGATCTTGAGGGAAGGGCCCCGCTCATCGCCTTGGGAATGTTCGAGAAAACGACGGCGTCCGATGACCCCTTCGAGGATCGACCGTCCGACGTCGTGTGCGAGTTCGGTTTCGGCCTGGAAGATGGATTCTTCGAAGTCGAGAGCGACGTGTGTCGCTACGGCGCCTTCTCGCAGGCGACACTCGCTCCAATTCGGGCCGGTGACACGGTCGACTTTCTCCTGCTCCACGAGAACCTGGTCTCGGACACGCCCAACGCCCAAGCCCACATCGCCGTCGCGTTCGGCGACGACATCGTCTACGAAACGCTGATCGACATCCCCGCCGAGGCCAACTTCCTCGACGAGCAGTGGGTCTCCACCCTCGAGGTTCCCGAAGGAACCCCCGTGCACTTTCACGTGCACAACCACGGCATCAACAGCTACCGCCTCGTCGAGCTCGCGGTCACCTACGCCGACTGAGCTGCGCAGCGCGACGATTCCTGCGCCGGCTGCAATCCCATGGGCCTCGTTCTGGACCGAACCTGACGCAGCGCAAACGGACCGGGGGCGCGGCACGAGCCGCTCAGTCCAGGCCGGCCAGAGGATCGTCCGGGTCGCCGGTGAGGTCGAGCTTGGGCTTGTCTTCGGTCTTTTCTTCTTTTTTGGCAGCCGCGACCGTGGTCGGGGTCACGGTGACGGAGATCGCCAGGTTGCCCTCGATGCGCAACACCTCGCGCTTCTTCACCTTCGCGTCGAAAGCATACGGAGCCACGATGGCTTTGCCGCCGCGACTGTAGGCCACGGTGATGTTGACCTTCTGGCTGTTGCCTTCCCGGTTAACGCGAAGCGCAAGCTTGTGCTCCGTGCCGTCCTGCTCGATCGACAGGGCCCCGTCTTCGTTCCACTCGAGCTGCGCCGAGCCTTTGACAATATCGCCGCTCTCCTGGCGAATCTCGACCTCGACGCCGGCGACCTGCTTGGTCTCCTCTTTCGCCGCCACCTTCGCTGCGGCCGCAGGGGCCGACGCCAGCGCGGGCGTCGCGATGAATCCGACTGAGGCAGCCAGCACGGCAGCCAATGCACGTGGGGTACTCCGATGTCCTCGCATGGTCTGCAGTATGGGACACCACGATGGGGGCCGCTTCCGAGTTCTCTGCAAAAACCCCCGCCCTGCTGGTGCAATCCCGCGGCCACCCCGCGAACATGGCCCGAACCGCCGCGAATCACGGGTACGAGACGGAAAGCGAAGGTGCGGGGTCCACGTGCAGCGAGACGCCGAAGCCTCGGTCCACGACCGTCATCAACGCCGCGAAGGACTCCGGCTCTCCGCGCTCGGACCGGATCGTCGTCGCTGGCGTCGACGAAGACCGTCTCCAGCCCCCCGCTGCATGAACCCACGCGCTCCGAGGACCAGCCGCTGCCGCCGCCGCCCGTGGAGGTGGGCAGGCTTCGCCGCCGCTGCCGGAGAGCACAGCACCACAACCTGCAGCGGCAGGCGAAAGGTTCGTGGCATCCTATCTAGGTGGAGCGGCTGGTTTGGATCTTGTTCGCGTTGGTGCTGACCTCGTGCACCCAGCCGTCGGTGTTCCGCTGTTTGGACGACAGCTCTTGCGCGAACGGAGACAACGGCGGCACCTGCGAAGCCACCGGACACTGCAGCTTTCCTGACCCGGATTGCGCATCGGGTCGCCGCTACGGTGACCTGGCGCCCGATGGCTTGGCCGCCTTGTGCGTGCCACCGAGCGAAGCGAGCGGCGGGACCGGAGACAGCGGCGAGCCGACAGGCACAGAGACCGAGGGCGACGCGGGCGAGCCGTCGGTCTGTGGCAACGGTGTGCAGGAATCCGACGAAGCCTGTGACGCTGCGGACCTGGGCGACAGCACCTGCGCCAGCGAAGGCTTCGCCGACGGCAACCTGCGCTGCAACCCGGATTGCACGCTCGATGTCAGCCTCTGCAACCAGTGCGGCAACGGGGTCCTCGACGCCGCCGAAGAATGCGATGGCGCGGCCTTTGGCGACCAGGACAACTGTGCGGACGTCGGCCTCGGAGAGCCTACCGAACCACTGGGCTGCACCGCCGATTGCCGCGTCGAGTTCTCGAGCTGCTCGGCCTGCGGCGACGGTTCGATCACCCCGCCCGAATCCTGCGACGGCGAGGAGGTGGGCGGGCTTGGTTGCTCCGACGTTGGCTTTGAGGGTGGCGAGCTCGGATGCCTTCCCGGATGCGTGTTCGACACGTCGGGGTGCGTCGCCTGTGGCAACGGCGAGCGAGAGGGCGCCGAGGCATGCGACAGCTCGGACCTTGCGGGCGAGAGCTGCGATTCACTCGGGTTCGAAGCCGGCGCGCTGGGCTGCGCATCCGACTGCTCGTTCGACACCAGCAACTGCTCCACCTGCGGCGACGGCATCGCCAGCGGCGCGGAGGGCTGTGATGGTGCCGACCTCGGCGGCAACACCTGCGCCAGCGAAGGCTTCACCCAAGGACAACCCTCCTGCAACGCCGACTGCACACTCGACGTCTCGGACTGCAGCAGCTGCGGCAACGGGGCTCAAGAAGGCGAAGAAGACTGCGACCAGCTCGACCTCAACAACACCCAATGCAGCACGTTGGGATTTGTCGATGGCGGCACGTTGACGTGCGGGGCCGACTGCAGCTTCAACGTGGAAGACTGCGTGGGCTCGGGCTGCGGCGCCGCCTCCCCCTGTGCTGCCGGCGAGACCGAACAAGAGTCGTGCGGTCTGTGCGGCATCCGAACCCGCACCTGCACGCCGGACTGCCTGTGGGGCGCCTGGAGCAGCTGCTCTGATGAGGGCGTCTGTGCAACCGCGAGCACCCAGGACGAGGCCTGTGGCAACTGCGGCACCCGCGAGCGCTCCTGCGATGAGAGCTGTGAGTGGGACCCGTGGGGCAGCTGCACCGGCGAAGGGGCCTGCGCCGCCGGAGTCGTCGGCAGCGAGGCGTGTGGCAACTGCGGCACCCGCGAGCGCACCTGCGGCCCCTCGTGTGGCTGGGGTGGCTGGGGCAGCTGCAACGGTCAGGGCGCGTGTGCAGCCGGAGCTTCCGAGCAACAGGCGTGTGGCAACTGCGGCACCCAGACCCGCACCTGCAGCGGCAGCTGCGGCTGGAGCGGCTGGGGTACCTGCGGCGGACAGGGCGTCTGCGCGGCCGGTGCGGTCGAGCAGCGCGCGTGTGGCAACTGCGGCACCCAGACCCGCACCTGCAGCGGAAGCTGCGGTTGGGGCGGGTGGAGCACCTGCACTGGACAAGGCATCTGCTCCCCAGGCGCGACCCAGACCGACAACAACTGCGCCAACTGTGGCGCCGGCACGCGCACTCGAACGTGCAACGCGTCGTGCGGCTGGGGTAGCTACGGACCGTGCTTGGGTGGGCTCAACTGCACCGGCAGCAACGTCTGTGTCTGCATCGGACAGTGCAGCCCTCCGGGCACCGGGTGCTTCTAACCGCCGACGGCCAAGGAACTCGGCCGTCGTCTCGCTGAAATCGCGGCTGCGGCTTCCCGAAACGCCTCAAACATGTGCCGTGGCGCTCGCTCGTGCGCGGACGCCCTCTCGCCAGCGTGCAAAAAACGGAGGTTTGGGCCCCGGCACGATCGATGCAGAGACTCTGGGTCATGTACCTCCAAGTGATGAGCCTGCCTCGACTCGCCGCCGCTGCTATCGGAGCAACCTTCTGCTTCGCCGCCGCCGCACCCGCTGTCGCGTCCACGGATGGCAGCACGACTGTGACGCCACCGCAGCCGCCGAGTCCGACGCCCCCCAACCCAAGACCCAATCCCGAGCCCGACCCGCATCCCGATCCACACCCCGACCCGTATCCCACTCCCAATCCCGACCCACACCCCACTCCGACCCCCGATCCACATCCCAACCCCAACCCCAACCCGCACCCGACGCCCAACCCCGATCCAGCACCCGACCCAACGCCCCCGCCTCCGACCTCAATCCCGCCCGTGATCGCCGAGCACGCGGCCTAGCAGCGAACCCCCACCCCGTCGGCCCGTATCCTGGAGAGTTCAGGCCCTCAATCCGTGGCGCCGTCGAGGCTCAGCAGATATGCCGCAAGCTGGCCTCGCTCCGCATCCGAGAGCCCTGCGGTCGAGCCGTGGGTCTCGCCAGCGGACACGATCACATCCAACACCGTCGCTGCCGAGCCGTCGTGGAGAAACGGGGCGTTGTTCCACAGCCCGCGCAGGGTCGGCGTATCGAGCCCCTGCAAGGGTCCGCCCAGGCGCTGCCCCGACGCCGCGGTGATGGTTCCGACATCGTGCAGCCGCGGAACGCCGGGCTCGATGAACGCGCTGTCGGTCAGCCGCGGTCCCGCATGACAGTCGGTGCAGCCGAGCGTCGTTGACTCGAAGAGCACCCGTCCGGCCTCGGCTTCGGCGGTGAGCGAGCCGTCGGCGTTGCGATGCGGGCTGCGAGGAAACGTGTCGAGCGAGGTGACGTAGGCCGCGAGCGCATCCAAGGAGGCGGACACCCCCGCTTTTGGATCGCCGAGCGGTTGACTGCGCGTGCCCGCTCCAAAGTCCGCATCGGACATCAACCCCATGCCCGACTGCGGTCCTCGAATGTCGTTCTCAAAGTCGTGGACCTCGTCGAAGTTGGCGGACCAGTGCATCGGCCCATGCGAGCCGCCTCCATGTCCGAGCAGAGAGATCGTGTTGCGCAGGCCCTCGCCGCGGTCGGTGAAGTCCCACGTTCGATGGTCGGATTCGCCGTCGAGGTGGCAGTGGGCGCACGCCAAGTAGCCATCCCGAGACAGCCGCACGTCGAACGAATCGTTGAAGAGGATCTTGCCCAGCGCGACCTGGGGCTCCAGCGGCTCGCCCTGGGTGATCGCGATCGTGGCGACGGGCTCGGGGAGCTGCGCGAAGCTGCTCACGTCGTAGACCACAACCTCGCGGCTCATGAAGGCTTCGACGTAGAGGTAGCGATCATCGGCGGTGAGCACCAGGCCCTCGGGGGCGAAGCCAACGCCTAGGATTGCGCCCGCCTGCGCTCCGGTGAAGGTGTCGACCCGCTCGACCGCCCTCGATCCCCGGGCCGCGAGGAACAAGAAGTCACCGCGGCTGGAGAACACGCCCGCGCTGAGCAAGCCGCGGTTGTCGAAGTGGCGCCGCCGGGTGAACGACTCGGTGAGGTCCCCGGCGACGTCGAGATAGGACACGACGCCGCGCAGCGTGGTCTCGAACGAGAACGGCTCGCCGTTGTTAAACTCGCCGTGGTTGATGTTCGCCTGCAGCGACGGCACCGCGGCCAGGTCTCCGATGGGGGAGATCAGCAGCTGGCCCAGGTAGCTTGGTACGCCGCCGGCCTCGGTGTCCGAGGCGACCTGCGGGTCGAACTGCAGCGCGGCAACGTCTCGCTCGCCGGTCTCTGGGTCCAGGAGCGCGAGCTGGGCCTGCGCATCGGGGGAGCGCCACCGCGTGATGCCCAACCGCCCGTCCGGCAGCACCGCAACACCCCGCGCGTCTTCGATGGCCGGCATCGTTTCTACGAGCGTCGGTGTTCCAAGCAGCGAGATGCGGGCGAGCGCTCCAGGCCCCTGCAGGGAGACGTACGCGGTGTCGCCCACGACCACCACCCCAAACGGCCGGCTTCCCCAAGGCAGCTGCACGCTCGACATCGTGGCCGAGTCGAAGGCATGCACGGCGACGCGGTCCTCCTGTGGACAGGTCACCACCGCTTGCTCGCCCCACCACGCGACCGTGCGCGGGCCTGTGCACGTCGGCACCCGGGCGCCCAGCGCGAACCTGTCGCCGGTGCGCTCTACCGTGATCAGCTCGTTGCTGTCGGGACTCACGACCACCGCGCGGTCGCTGCCATCGATGTCGATCGTGCTGCTTTGCTCGGGCGCGTGCGTGGGCTCGAACGTGACCGTGACCGTGACGTCTTCCGAGCGCGTGTTGCCGTCCGCATCGAAGACCGTCAGCACCGGGCGATAGCGACCCGGCACGTCCCAGCTGATCTGCAGCGAGGGGTCATCGCTGGGCTCGGCCGGCCTCGAACCGTCATCGAGCGCCCACTGGTAGCGCACCGCGCCCGTGGAGGCAGCGCCGTCGAGCACGACGGTTTCACCCACCCAGGCGTAGCGGTCTGCCCCTGGGACGGACACCAGCGGCTGCGGCTCGCCCGTGGAGCCGCTGTCCCCGTCCGCGGAGGTGGCATCGCCGGTCGACGATGCCGTCGTCATCCCCGACGAGCCACCCGAGGTTCCCAACCCCGTTGTGGTCGATTCAGCGCTTCCCTGCGTCGTGCCAACGGCCGGGTCGAGCGCGGCGGTGTCATCTCCGCAACCGCCCAGGATCACAAGCGCGGCGATGATCGACCGTCGCACGACTCAACCTCCCGCGATCGTGAACGAGATCGAGAACGACTCGGTGACCGCGTTGCCGTTGTAGTCGACGATGCCACCCGCCGGGATCTCGAATGTGTACTGGGTCCCCGGGGTCAACACGCCCACGGGCGTGAAGTTCACCACCGACTCCTGCACGTTGATCATCCCGGAAACGTGAACCTCGGGATGTTCGGTCTCGTAGAGCCGGACCGAACCTTCCCAGGCCGACTTGGGCGCGACCATCTCGTTGAACGTGACGCCGATTCGGCTCGTGGGTGCGAGCCCCTGCGCCCCGTCGGCCGGCACGGACCAGTTGACGTAGGGTGCGTCGGTGTCGGGCTGCGCCAGGTAAGGCGCGATGGCGCTGGCCTCTCCCGGGTTGCTCTCGTCATCGACGCTGAGCACGACCACGTTCCCGATCGGGGTCGCGGTGTCGAGATCCCCCTCGAGGCTCAGCTGCGTAATCAGCTCGATGTTGTCCAACTCCGAGACGTCGTACAGCCCCGCAAAATTGGACTCGCCCATCACCGCAAGCTCGTCCTTGATGAAGACGTACCCACCGTTGCCACCGGAGTTGAAGTGGCCGGCGTAGGTTGGGCTGGATGGATTGCGAACGTCGTAAGCCAGCAAGCCACCGCCCCCGTTCTTGACGGCGTACCAAACCTTGCCGTCGCTGACGTTGGCGAAGTACGCCTCACGCGCGATGCCCGTCGCTGTCCTCGAGCACAAAATCTCCCCCCGCGATCGGCTGAGGCTCGGTGGGGATGCTGAGATCGAGCAGCACGGTGCGTGGCCCCTCGGCTGCCGTCGCGATCAGAAGGTTGCCCACGACTTGCACTTGCCCAACGCGCAGCGTCGGCTCGAACGCCTCTTGTGCGACGAGGGCCGGGTTGATCGGGTCGCTGGCGTCGACGATGTACAGCCCGTTGTCCGAGCCCCCGACGTAGAGATAATCGCCCTGCCAAAACGAGCTTTGAATCACGCGCGCGTACGCATCGGGGTACAGATGCCCGGGCAGCTCGAGGGTGCTCAACGAGAGCGGCTGGGCGGGATTGGTCACATCCCAGAACATCACGCCGCCGCCAGTGTTCAGCAGCCCGGCTTCGACGTGCGCGGTGGCGGTGTACCAGCGACCTGCGATCTGGGAGAAGCCGACCGCGTGGGTCTCCCGCATGTCGCCCGAGGTGGTGCTCCCAACCGCGGCGGGGTTGCAGGGATCGCTGACATCGAAGAACGTGATCCCGCCCCCGCCCCACTCCGGCGACCACGGCATCATCAGGTAGCCGTCGAACATCACGACCAGGTTGTGATGGTCTGCGTCGGAAGGTCCTCCATCCAGGAACGCGCAGCTCTGAAACAGCTCGCCTGGTTCGAAGGCCACCGCCGGGCCTCCCGGACCGGTCTGGGGTGGCCAATCTCCGGGCTCCGGATATCCGGCGTCGGGGCCCCCGGTCGAGGAGCCTGAGGAGGAGCCGCGCGGGTCGGATGTGGACACATCAGCGCCGGAGCTCGTTCCGGCTGGGCCTTCAGTGCCTCCCGAGCCGCCGGTGCTCGTCGAGGCCCCGGCCGACGCTTCCACCCCAGACGTCGATCCGGTCCCGCCCGCGGAGTCGATCGTTCCCACGCCTGTATCCGCGCAACCGCACAGCAGCACAGCGGCCGCAGCTCCAGCTGCGCGGCATCGCGCGATCCTCCAACCCACCCGTTCGACCACCATCGTGCTGCATATGCTCAGACGGTTGCCTAGAGCCGGTCAAGCGATCCGGCCTCGACACCGAGACCGCCGAGAATGGCTCCATCGCAGCGCACGAGGCGCCCAGAGGCAGAGAAAGCCGGCCACGTCGAGGTTCGGGCCCCCGACCGACGCTGCGCTCCGACACCCGTCGGCGTCATCGTCCTCACGTTCGAGGCGCGAATGCGAGAGGACCTGTCTCTCGCGCGAAAACGGGGTTTGATTGCGGGCGGCTATCGTGCAACAAATCGAACGAGATCGACGATGAAGCTACGTGCACAGCTTGACGCTGCGGCGACGCTCCTCGACGAGGGCGCCGCACGATCCGCAGTTCGAATGCTCCGCAGTTCGTGGGAGCCGGAGCTCTGCGCCGACGACCTCGTTCCGCTGTATTGCATGTGGGTTCGAGCCCTGTGCGATGTCAACGATCTCGAGCACGCCCGCACCCTGGCCGAGCGCGCCGCCGACGAGTTCCCGCGCGAGCCCGACGTGCAGATCGCCGTCGGCAACGTCTATGACCTCTTGGGACAGCTCGAGAAGGCGCGCGACGCATTTCAATGCGCCATCGAGGCCGGACCCGGCGGTGCGCTTCAGTTCTACAACCTCGGCGCGGTGCTGGAGCGGCTCGGCGACGAAGACGGGGCCGAGAGCTGCTACCGCGAAGCCACCTCGATCGACAGCGAGGGCAACACGCTGTTCGAAGCCAGCGCAGCACTGGGTGCGCTGCTTCGCCGCACTGGCCGGCTCGAAGAAGCGGCTGGCGTCTACGACTCGTACCTCGACGGTGACCCGATCAACGTCGACCTCTTGGTCGAACACGGCATCTGCCTGAGCGACCTGGACACCTACGAAGAAGCCATCGACCGTTTCGAGCTCGCGCTCACCCTCGATGCCGAGCACGCGGGCGCCTGGTACAACCTCGCGATCACGCAGTACCGCATGGGCCGGCACGAAGAGGCGCTGGCCTCCATGCAGTGCGCCCGCGACGTGGACCGTCAAAGCCCGCTCACCCTCGCCGTGCTCGGCTCGTGGCAGCTGGTCCGCGCGCTCAACCCGGCCGACGGCGGCGACGTCGACGAATCCCTCGCCAACCTCTACGGCGCGCTCGACCTGCTGCATCGGCTCGATGGCAATGGCCTCAGCTCCAACTACGCGGGCTTGGTCTGCGAAGAAGTGTTCGAGGCATTGTGGCAAAATGACCGGCTCGGTGAGGCCCGCGAGGTCGCACGCATGGCGGGCCAGCGCGACTGGATCACCGCGCACATCCTCAACACGCTCAACGAGGCCGACCACGGGCGGGCTCCCCAAGTCGAAACCTTCACCGTGCAGGCCCGGGCGGAGAGCGGCGAAGGTCCCGAGTACTGGCCCAGCGACGCCCTGGGCTTCACCACCGGCCTCACCGTCCTCGCGGCCAACGAAGCCGAAGCGCGCGAATACTCGCTGGCCTATCTGCGCGGACTCGAGCCCTCGCCTGCGATCGCCTTCCGCATTGAGACCGTCCGTCCCGGCGGGCTCGAAGAAATCCCCGGCGCCGAGTACTCCATGCAGCCCCGGGCGCGCGGAGTCGTTGGCGTCGCACGGACCCGCGCGTACTTCCGGCTGTAGCCACTCGAGCCGCTCGCCGCGAGTCACCGCGCCGCGCGTCATCGCGCCGCGCGTCACCGCGCCGCGCGTCACATGGAGCTGACGTGCCGGTCGTCCACGTTGCGAAGCACTTCGTCGACCGAGACCCGGACCACGTTGCCAAGCGTCTGGAGCGCGCGAAGATCCGTCTTGGACACGTCGCACAACAGTGAGATCGAGAGCGGTTGTTGACCCATCCGCAGCGCGTACGCGGCAAAAGCCTCGGGCTTGATCCTTCCCAGCTCGTTCCACCGGCCCAGCCGCGGATCGGTGTCTGTGGACCACATCTGCACGAAGCGCGGAATCTCGATTCTCGTGTAGCGCTGGTACCGGTAGTTCGTCTCGACCTGACTGCGCGCCTTGGCGTAGTGGCTGGGGTCGGGCCCATCGACGTAGTCCTCCAGCGCCAGCTTCAGCATGTCGACGATCCCCTCGTGGCTCGACTCAAAGCCCCAGGTGAAACCGGGCGTGAGCACAGCGTTGACCCCAAGTCCGGGGGCGAACGCCACCGCGCCCTCGCCGTGCGCGTCGTCAAAAGCCGGGCCTGGCTGCTTCACGTACATATCGGCCAAGAGCTGGTCGCGGGCGGTCTCGGAGATCCACTGCGCGACCAACCTCGCCTCGGCGCTGTCCAGCCCCGGCACGTCGATGACGTAGAAGGTGTGCGCGGTCAGAGGCGCGGAAGGCTCGAGAGGCGAAGGCGGCCGGGGCTCGCGAGGCGCGGGGAGGCCAGCCCTGAGCGTCTCGGGATGTGGTCCCGAGAACAAGATGTCCGGCGTCGACGCGGCCAGGCGCTGAAGGCTCTGCTCAAAGCGGGTCGCAGATGCCGCGGCAAGGTCTTCGTCGTTGGGCATGTGGTGCGCGAGCCCGCTTCGGCCGTGCCAGGCAAAGCCGCTCATCGCGATCTTGAGTCGCTGCGGCACACCGCGGGCTGCCGTTCGTTCTCGGAGCGTGTCGCCCACGCGGGCGTTCACAAACTCGGCGGGCAACGACGTGTCATCCAGGCGCTCCCACAGCTCTGCCCACGACGACTCGAACGCGTCTGAGACCCCGACGACGGAGACGTTCGTGGTGTCGGGGGTGCACCACGTCTCGAGTTCCACACCCGAGAGCACACCGGAGTCCAGCCACTTGCGCGCCCGATAGCGGGCGGCGTCGCAGATGTACGGATCCTGCCGCACGCCGATCGGAAACCCGATGTCGATCCAAAAGAGCGGACCGCGGGCGGCATGCGTGATCACGGTGGCGTCCCCCCACTTCGAGCGCTCGAAGTGCATCCCTTCGCTCAGGAATCGAGGCTCAACCAGCGCTCGGGGAGACGCTGCCAGCGACGTCGCAAACGCGCTGAGTTCGGGCGAGGTCTCGCCTCGCGGCCACGAAGCGTCGATCCCAAGCGCCGGTTCTTTCGGGGACCATGGTGGACCCGGCGTCACATGCATGGCGACGCGGTCGCGGGCCAGAACCATGCGCGCCACCGCTTGCACGTCCGCTCGTGGCAGCACCGCTCCCGAGAGCCCGACGACAACATCGGACCACTCGCGATGCAGCGCGTAGGACTGCGCAATGCGATCGACCAGGTCGTGACGGGCACGGTCCCATGCCGCGGCGTCCAGAGCCCGGCGCGCGCTCGCAAGTTCCCACGCCTCGTCCGCGGTGCCCCCGTCCGCGACGCCTTGCAGCGCTCCGAGCAGCACGGCCTCGATCGCCTCCGCGCTCGCACCTTCGCGCGGGGTTGCCCCCACCATCAGCGTCCGTCCCTCCAGGCTCACCCACGGATCGAACAAGAGCTTGCTGTCCGCCAACGAGCGGCCCAGAAGGCCATGCGGACCCCCCAGGACGGAGACCAACGCCTCGAGCGCAGGCCGTGAACCATCCGAGGCGGGGGGCAACGTCCACCCAACCCAGACCGCCTCCGATGCCGGCGCCGTCACCTCGATGCGTTCGACCGCCTGGGCCAGACGCTTGTCTTGAAGGATCGCGGGCTCGGGCAGCGGCGCGGGCTCCCAGTCGCCGAACGCCTGCTCGACGATCGGGAGCACGCTGTCCGGCTTGACGTCCCCCACCAAGATCAAGGCCACGTTGTTGGGGCGATAGTAGGTCTCGTGAAACTCGCGCAGCTCTGCGAACGGGACGCGTCTAAGATCCTCGTACGCAGCCTTGGCGTCGACCCCAGCGCCATACGCTTGGGCGAGCCGTCCCATCAGGGCCTGATGGTGCAGGCTGTCGCCGAAGCTCCACGGCAGGTCTTCGATCGCGGAGTTCAGCTGAATGGCCAGGCCCCGAAACGAGGGGCGTCGCAGGAGCTCGGCGTGCATCTTCAGCCAGCCCTCGAGCGCGCCCGAGGAGAGGACCGAGTCGTAGGACGTCCCGACATCGAGGAAGCTCATGTACAGGCCGACGCCAAACTCCTGCTTGAGATGCGCGATGTCTCCCATGGCGAGGGTGTCGATGCTCTCGCGGTGGGCGTCGTGCGCCTCCTGAAGCAGGGCCGTTCGCGCCTGCGCAGTGGCGGCCGCAGACGCTGAGGTGAGCGCCGCGTGTTGACGCGCGAGGAAGGGCGCTTCGGCTTGAGCATCGCGAACGCCCAAGCGCGAGGTGCCTTCCCGAAGCGCGTTCGTCATCCAAATCGACAGGCCCCGCACCCCTTCGGGCTCCTCGGACGGGCCGGCGCGAACCACCACCTGCATGCGAACGATCGGCTCGTCCGAGCGGGGCACGACGTACACGGTGAGGCCGTTGCGCAGCCGATGCACCGTGACGCCAACCGGGTCATCGGGCAACGGCACGGGCACGGGGCTGGGCAGGTCGGTTGCATCCACGATGGCCGCCCAAGGATCGGCCGGAGCTTCGAGTGCGTCCGCCACAGCACGGGCCTCCGGAGCCGAGCCTTCTCGCATCGCGATCCCGGCGCTTGCGAGCGCCACAACGCCGGCCACGGGCAACACCCACCGGGCCCAGCGATTCGGGCGCTCGGCCGCGGCAGCCTCGAGCTCGCTGAGCAGCTCCTCGAAGGATGGAAACCGGTGGTCCCGAGCATAGGCCAGCCCGCGACGAAGCAGCGACTGCACCGCGCGAGGCACCTTCCCCGACGGGAACGCCAGCGACTCGGGCTTGCGATCGCGCATCGCGGCAAAAAGCTCGGTGACGGTCGAGCCCTTGAAGGGACGCTGCCCGACGAGCGACTCGTACAGCGAGACGCAGAACGCGTACTGATCCGAGCGCGCGTCGGCGGTGGTGCCGAGCAGCTGCTGCGGATCCATGTACGCAGGCGTCCCCATGACCATGCCGGTTTTGGTCATCGACTCGGGCGTTATGCCGTAGCCCAGCTCGCCCTGCGGCGCCTGCATCTGCGTCAGCGTATCGCCCTCGACGCTGGGACGTGCCAGGCCAAAGTCCATCACCCGAACCCGGCCGTCCTCGCCCACCAGAACGTTCTCTGGCTTGAAGTCGCGGTGGATGACGCCGGCCGTATGCGCCGCCAACAATCCCCGACCCGCCGCGATGAACTTCGCCAACACCTCGGCCACCGGCGGTGCGTCTTCGCGAACCCACCTCAACAGCGTCTGCCCCTTCACAAACTCCATCGCGATGAAGACCTGACCACCTTCGCGTCCCACCTCGTACACGTGCACGACGTTGGGATGGGAGAGCTTGGCGAGCGCCTGTGCCTCGCGGACCAGACGAGAGCGGCCCTGCGAGTCTGGGATCAGTCGGGAGCGCAGAACCTTGACCGCCACCGTGCGATCGAGGTCGGGGTCTCGCGCCGAGTAGACGATCCCCATCCCACCAGCACCGAGGCGGTCGATGACCTCGTAGCGCCCAATCGCGGTCGGTGGGCTGGACCTTCCCAACAGCTTCGAGCGGGCCCGAGCCAAGGCAAGCTGCGACTCGAGATGTGCCGGTTCGGAGTCGACCGGCTCGATCACCGTGTCGGCGGCTGCCCCGGCCGCATCCACACGTGCGTTCGGGGGACCCCCATCCTCGTCGACACGCTCCCCCATGTTCGATTCAGTGTATCAGCGGGGGCCAAGGGTTCCCCAGGGGCTGGCAACCAGCCCGAAGGCCCCCTGTTCAGCCTTCTGGCGGCGGCTGACAGACCGAGCCGTTCTCGATCTGGGCGTTGGTTCGGTAGGTGTTCAGCAGCTCCCACGAGCGCGGCTCCACGGCTGGGATGGTCCCGTCTTCCCGGACGTTGGTGACGTGATAGGTGTGCTGATTCCAGATCCGGCGGGCCTGAATCCAGCGGTCTCCAACGTCGCGGATCACCTGCACCGTCGGTGAGGTTTGGTTGCCATCGTTGGGCGCGGAGACGATCACAATCTCTGCCGAGCCGTCATTGTCCACATCCGCGACGACCGGATACTCGATGAGGGTTTCGGAGGAACGCGGTACCTGCAGCTGAACCGACCCGCCGTCCCCGTAGATGAACAGCGTGGTCTCGTCGGCATACATGGCCTCGGCGACACCGTCTCCAAGAAAGTCGAACGCCGTGCCCGCTGCCCAGCCGCTGCCGTCATTCACAGACACCGACCAGTTCACGATCATGTTGGGCTCGAACACGCTGTAGCTCTCGGCAGAGCTGACGGCGAACTCCGACACCCCGTCGCCGTCAAAGTCGTGAACCGTGGAAGGACGGAACCAGGCGCCGAAGCCGGCAGGGTCGCCGGTTGGCGTCATGTTTTGGTTCTTGATGGTGCCGTCGTGCTCGAGAATTGTGATGCCGCCATCGTTGTTGACGATGATCTCCGGCTCCGGGTCGCCGTCGAGGTTGGCGATCTGTGGGTAGCCCGGAAGGATGCTCTGGTTTTCGTAGTAGAGCGTGCCGTCGTGGTGATAGGCGGCCTGCCCCAAGATGAGCTCGAGGTCGTCGTCGCCATCGAGGTCGGCGGCGATGGTGGCGGTGTTGCGCTGCGCGATGAACCATCCGACCTGCGCCGGGGCCTGGAACAACACCGTGCCCGTGGAGGACACGATGATTCCGTCGGCGTAGATCTCGGGGGTGCCGTCGTTGTCAAAGTCGGCGATCCCGATCGCCCCACCCTGGTCGTGCTCCCAGATCGCGGCGGTGGTCCACAGCTGCGTGCCGTCGGTGTCGAACGCGACGATCGCAGCGTTGCCGAAGGGCAGCCCGGTGCCCGCGATGATCTCCGGCTCGCCGTCGCCATCGATGTCTCCGATCGCAGGCGTGATGAAGCTGTTGACCGGCCCCATGTCGAAGTGCTCTCGGCCCGTCTCACCATCCAACACGTGAATGCGGTTGGTGGTGACCACGACGTCGGGCGTGTCACACAAATCGATGGAGCCATCGCCGTTGTCGTCGGTGAGGTTCGCGACCAATGGCGTGACCGAAGACCCTCCTCCTGGGCCATCCCAGCTCCACTGCACCTCCGGCTCGAACGAGTCTGGCGGCGCCTCGTCGTCACAAGCGCCGACTGCGTCCATGTCGTCGACCACGAAGCAGCTGGGCATCGGGGGTTGAGGCGGATTGAAATCGGGGATCGACAGATCGAGTCGGGGGCCATCGCCGCTTGAGGCGTCGGCCGACGTGGAGCTGATCCCCGTGGACGTGCCCTCACCCAAGCCGGTCGAGGTCACTCCGGCGCTCGTGCTCGTGGCATCACCGCCACCGAAGGCATCCGAGCTTTCGGCGCCGCCGCACGCAACCAGCCCCACCAACCCCATCGATGTCAGTCCCCACCGCATGCATAGGAAGTACCGATTTCACCGTTGGGGGTCAAATAGGCGCTCCGCGAATGCGCAGACCCTGGTGGCGACGTGACCGGGATCGCTGGGCCAACGGTTGTGGTTCCCGCCGTGCGGGGCGGTGCTCCAACGCTCGAACGAAACCTCGCGCGCGCTGAGCCGCTCGAGGGTCAGCTTCATCGATCGCTCCGGCGCCCAGTCATCCCCGTCCACGCAAATGCCGAGCGTTGGCGGTCCGGGTCGAGCGAGCAGCGCATCGCCATCGAAGTCGCCATGCACATACCGACCCGTTTGCGCGGCGTGGGCCCACTGCACGATCACTGTCTTTGGCTCTCTTCCTCCGAATCCAACCTTGTCCCCGGGAAAGACACCGACCGAGCGCGCGATGGCCCCGCAGGCCCAGGTGGAGGCGCGGATCCGATATGCCTGCGCACCCTCCCACGTTCGCCAGTACGGACAGCCCGATGCGACGACCACCACGCCCGCGAGTCCGGGCACATCCATCCCGGCGGTCATCAGCGCCACCTGCCCACCGATCGAGTGCCCAAGCGCAAACTTGGGCACGCCAGGGGTCGTGTCGTGAAACGCCTGGAGCGCGGACGCGTAGTGCTCGATGACTTGGACGTAGCCCCAGTCGGTGCGACGGCTCGCTCGCACGGGACTCGTTCCGTGTCCCGGAAGGTCCACGGCGGTCGTGACAAACCCAAGCTCGTTGAGGGCGACACAGAGCTTGAGGTAGTAGGAGGCGCGCACACCCAGAGCAGGCGCCACCAGCACCGCGCCGCGTGGCGTCTCCGGCGGGCGATGCACCCCCGCGCGCTGGGTCCCTCCTACGCTCGCGAACGCGATCTCGTCGGTCACGACGAGGACTGTACGCGATGGCAGCAACGGCTGCGTGCAGCTCCTCACCCCTCGGCGGATGGCGCAGACGCGCCGTGGTTGGGCAAGGTGGAGCGAATGCGTGCTTCGGGCATGGCGGTGTTTGTGCTGGCTGGCGTGCTCGGCTGCGACCCGGTGCCCGCGACGGCCGACCGCGCGTTCGCCCAGCTCGACCTGCGGCGCTGCCAACCGGGGCCCGGTGCAAGTGGCAGCCCCCAGACCATCGCCGAGGCCATCGCACTCGCAAACAGCCTGCCTCAACCCGCGACCGCGGCCTGCTTTCTCGAAGCCCTCGATCGACCGCTGCACCTCGAAGCCTCCAAGAGCAAGGCCAGCATGCAGCCAGCCTCCGGCGCCCGCAGCCCTCGCCTGTTCATCTTCTCCGGAGAAGCGATGGTCATCACCGCGGTGATCGATGGAGAAGGCCAGGACCTCATCGAGTTTGGTGAGACGGTCTCTCCGGGCCGCACGATTAAGGGTGAGCTGGAGTTTCCGCTCGACGCGACCGTGAGCGACGACGGGGCCTATGTCCGAATCCGCAACCCCGAGCACGGCAACATCACGACCTGTTTCGTCTGCCATGATGCAGAGCGGGACGAGCCCGGCTTTCCAGGCGCTCGCAGCTCCCTTGCGATGCGACCCCGGACCAAGAGCCTCGTGCCCGTGCAGTCGCTGCGCACCGAGCTTGAGCGCTGTGACTGGGCGGCCGAAGAAAAGCGGTGCCTCATGCTCCAAGCGGTCGCGGGGTGGGGACCGCTCGAACATCGAGCGTTTGAGCCGGGCCTCCCTGCATTCTGAGCTCCGCCCCGGGAGCGTTGCGCGGTCAGCCCTCGCAGATCGACTGGAAGACGTCGAAGGCGTCGGCAAACTCGTACGCTCGCGACTGGCAGATGTCGACGCGGGCCTGCTGTGGCAGCGGGATACCGCTGAGCGCGAGGAAACCGTTGAGCGCACTCGGGGTCTCGGCGCCGGTCCCTTCATCCCCTGCCGAGGGATCCCAGACACACTCGGCTGCTGGGTTGGTGGGGTCCGCCACCACCGAGATGAACGCCACCAGGTCAGGATCGAGGTAGCTCTGGAAGGTCTCGGCGACCGTATCCTGCTCTTCCGACGGCGTCGGGTCATCCTCATCGCTCACGTAGAGGATCACCAGGTTCGCATCCGGCCGACGGAAGCCATCGTTGCATGCACCTTCGGCGTTGTTCTCGGGGTTGAGCGCGCCGAGCATGGACTCGAGCATGTACTCGTCGTCGCTGCCGCTGAACCCTTCGGTCAGGATGGTGCATTGCAGCGCGGCAAAGGCCGTCGAAGCATCGCCATCAACCTCGGTGCTGTAGTACGCAGGCGCCCCTTCGATGGCGCTGCAGTTGGACGGCCGCTGCACGAGGGCACCGGCGTACTGGCACGGCGCCGGGTTGGATTCGGGCAGGCGGTCGGCGTTCGCGAGGCCCACATGAAAGGAGCAGACCGAGGAGAGCTCGTCGTCAAACAGGTCGAACAGGGCTGGCAATGAGTTGGCCAGTGGGACCAGCCACTGCGACATGCTGTCCGAAGTATCGACGAGCAAGAGGATGTCCAGCTCGGTGCACGTATCAACGCCGCAGGACGGACCGGTCGAGCTGCTGGTTGAATCGGGCTCTGTGGTGGAGCTTGACGACGACGGGGCGGACGAAGTCGCGGACGGGTCCGTGCCCGAAGACTCGGACGCTTCGCCCGTGCCGGTCGAGGTCACGGTCGGCGGCGGCCCGGTCATCGTCCCCATCGTCTCCCCCGGTGGAGGCGAGCGCATGCACGTGCCCTCCACGCAGAGCTGCGTCTGGTCGCAGTGCGCGTTGGTCTCGCAAGGAAGCCCCAGCGTGCTCGGGATGGCACACCCAACGAAGACCCACAGGGTGGAAAGGCTCAGAATCGACCGGACCATTGCACCCCCATCGTTTGCGCATCCATCATCGGTGACACCGCACCGGGCTGTCGCCGGCGTACGCCGAGCGTAATGAGGACGGCACCCGCGACCGTGAACGCACCGCCCACCACGCCACCTACAATCCCGATCCTGTTGCCCCGGGTGATGTCGTCCCGTGCACCATCGCGTTGCGCGGGCTCGGCCTCGAACGTCGCGACCGCGTTGTTGGCTGAGACGAGGCCGCCGATGAGCAAGCCGTTGCCGATGAGGCCCACCCCCGCCAAGACCGCGCCCGCGATGATCATCGGGCGGCCCGTATCCTGGGCGGGCTCGGGCTCGGACTCAGGTTGGGGCTCGGGCTCAGGTTGGGGCTCGGGCTCGGGCTCAGGCTCGGGCTCGGGCTCGGGCTCGGGCTCGGGCTCGGGCTCAGGGTGCGCGTCGAGCACAGCTTGCACCTCGGCCCGCCGTGCCGTGAGCGCGTCCCGCTGCGCAGCGTCGCCGGCCGGCACGCTTTCCAGGGTACGATCGAGCAGGTCGAGCGCGACGACGAGGTGCTCCTTGTCGCCATCTACGCCATACGCGCCAACATGAGCCTCGTGCAGGGAAACCCGCACCCGGGCGCGCAGCGCATCGGCCTCTGGATCGTGCACCACCTGCTCATAAAGCACCGTGAGCGCGTCGATCGCCCCCGCATAGTCGGCGGTCTCGAGCTTGGCCTGCGCATCGCGCCACAGGGCGCCCTGGTCGGGCACTGACGCTGCTTCGGGCGCGCGGGCCGGAGCGACGCGCGGCACGCTCAGGCTCAGCAAAAGCACGAGGCTGCTGACCCCTCGGCGTCCCCCGCTCGCTCGCCTCCACCGCACCCGACGCATGATAGCGCCGTGTACCACGTCCTCTCAAGCGGACCGCTATACTGAGCCGGTGGGGTCTAGCGAGCTCAGGACGTTGGGCGACGCCAGCGTGACCGCGCCGGAGCGAATGCAGGAAGAGCAACCGAGCCTCGCCCCCGGAACGGTCTTGGCGGGACGCTACGAAATCCAGCGCATGATCGGCGAAGGCGGGATGGGCGAGGTGTACCTCGCGCGCCACAAGGGGATCGACAAGCTGGTCGCGATCAAGCTCCTGGCTCCCGATCGCGCCCGCCGGCCGAAGACCATCAGCCGCTTCATCCAAGAGGCGAAGGCCACCTCCAAGATCCGCCACAAGCACATCGTCGACATCACCGACTTCGGCGAGGTCGATGGTGTCGCGTTCTTCGTGATGGAGTACCTCGACGGCGAGGACCTCAGCGCGATCGTCAAGCGAGAGGATCGGCTGACCTGGTCCCGGGCCAAGGCGCTCACGATTCAGATCCTCGAGGGCCTCGGCGCGGCACACGACGTGGGCATCATCCATCGCGACGTCAAGCCGCACAATTGCTTCGTCTGCCCCCGCGAGAACAACCCCGAGTTCGTCAAGATCATCGACTTCGGCATCGCGAAGCTGCGCGACGGCTCGTCGGAAGAGCAGCTCACCCAGACCGGGGCGATCATGGGGACCGCCGACTACATGTCCCCCGAGCAGGGCCAGGGCATCGAGCTCGACGGTCGCTCCGATCTCTACTCGGTCGGCATCATCTTGTACCGAATGCTGACCGGGCGCGTGCCGTTCAAGGCCGGCAACCCCATGGCCACCGTGTTCCTGCACGTGCACACGGCTCCCACACCGCCCAGCGTCGAGTGCCCAGACGCAGGGCTCGGCAGCCAGGTCGACGCGCTCGTGCTCAAGGCGTTGGCGAAGAACCCCGAGGATCGATTCGCCAACGCAGCGGCGTTCATCGAGGCGCTCCAGGGCATCGAGGACGCAGGCGCGGGCTCGGGAACTCGGTGGACGCCCACCAAGGTCGGGGCCATCGTCGCAGCGCTCGCCCTGGGTACGGTCGCCCTCGGTTGGGTCGCGACCCGCGGCGAGCCTGCCCCGGAGGCTCCCAGAACCGCAGCGCTCGCAGCTTCCGCCCAGCCTGCCGCACCCGAGACGGAACCATTGGTGGCCGTCGCGCAGCCGGGAAAACCCGCTCTGGAGGACGAACCCGCTCCGGCGGACGAACCCGCTCCGGCGGACGAACCCGCTCCGGAAGATCCCGAGCCCTCCGCGGACCCCGACGCGCCCGAGCAAGCGGCGGACGACCCCCTCCCCGACGAACTCGACGAACCCGACGAACCCGACGAACCTGCGGCCGAGCCCGACGCGCCGGTCCGCCGGAGCAACCGAGCTGTCGCGCAAGCCTTCGACAAGCTCAGCGGCAAGGTCAGCGCGTGCGGCAAGAAGGCCGGCCTGTTCCGGGGCGAGAGCGTCGATGTGACCGTCTCGATCGCAACACAGGGCCGCGCGACCCAGGTGGACGTCAAGGGAACGCACGCCAAGGCCGGCGTCGACTGCATCGTCAAAGCGATCAAGCGCGCCCGCTTCGGCGAAGCGCAGCGCAGCCAGACCACGACGCACCGCTTCAAGATCTAGCAAGGCTGAGGACAACGCCCGACTACCGCCGCGCGAGGTGCTCCGCCAATACGCCCAGCGCGGCGGCCAGCGTGTTGGAAGCCACGATCCCGACGCCGATGGCGAAGAACCGACGGCGGATGTCGGGGAGCTCGGCTTCGCTGGCGAACGCGCGCTCGGGCCACAGCCGCACGGTGACCCAGCCGAACAGGCCCACCGACACGGCCGCGCAACCCAGCTTGAGCAGCATGATCGCCTGCCAAGGGTCGACGGGATCTCCGGGTGCGGTCTGCCAGCGCCAGCATCCGGTTCCCACCACGGCGAGCGCTCCAGCCAAGACCGGCCAGCGCAGCCCCTGCACGACGGTGAAGACAAAGTCCTCATGCTCGGCCGAGACCCGAAACCACCGCTGTGCGCGAGGGGTGAGAACGAAGAGGTTGAACGCGACGGCGCCGATCCAGACCCCGCCGCCGATGGTATGGACCCCCGCGACGAACGCGGGTCCGATTGCCGCAATGACAGAGTCCACGCCATCGGGAGCATGGCCCGGACCTGCCGTTGTTGACAAACGAGCCGACCGAAGCGTCGGCGATTCAGCTGCGCGCTCCGGACTTGCTGACCCGCTGAGGTGGCCTCGCGCGGCACCGCTCCGCAGATCTGCACAACGCAGGAGCGCGCTTACCTCCTCGGCATCGCAGGCGCGGGGGGGCAATCCCAGCGCCGCAACGTGTTGCGGACGACTATCATCTGCGAGTGCGAACCGATCCGGCGAAGCTCTTGTTGCGTGCATCCCTTTCCACCCTGATCGGTGTGGCCGCCTGCAGTGACGAGTCCAGCCCCGCGGCGGATACCGAGGCGTCGACAGGCACCCAAGAGCCCAGCAGCACCGCCGCCGCTTCCAACTCCAGCCCCGAAGCGACGACGGCCGGCGATGAGTCCACCACCGGGGGTTTGGACCCCTCGGAGGGCAGCGCAACGGCAACCACGACCTCCACGAGTTCGGTCGAGGACAGCACCAGTTCCTCGGGCACCGACGGCGAGGACCCGCTGGCGTTCGCCGGTGACATGCATGGATACCGCTGGGAGCTTCCCTGCGAAGACCCGGCCCAGCGCGACACGTGCGCTTGGGATCCCGCGCTGCTTCGTGGCGCGATACAGGACCCCAACGCCACGCTACACCGCGAGAGCGTCGTCACCTTCGGCGGCGATCCGTCCGTCGTCTACGACGTCGAGATTCAGATCCGTGGCCTCAGCGAGCCCAAAGACTTCTCAGGCGGCGAGGTTGTTGGCGACCACTTTCAGATCGGCGGAACGCCCGGCGTCAATGACTACAACATCTACGGCATTGAGGTCGACGACCCCGTCAATGCCTACACGCTCAACCGCAACGCGATGGGGGTCGGGCACTACACGTTTCTCTTGGACTACACCGTGACCATTCAGATTCGGGGTGGGGCCGAGGTTCGCCTCACGATGATCGACCCCAACAACATCGCGATCGCGAACCCGGGTGGAAATATCGCCTCGGGCGAGCCGTTCGTCGTCCCCGACATCGAGCCGTTTCCCGATCCGTTCTTCGGTCAGTTCATCCAAATGGACGTGCTGTCGGTGGCCCCGGCGAAGTAGAACCGAAACCACCGCTCGCCGCTTTGTCGATCGCGTCTCAGGTGAGGCTGTCCAGCGGCGAGGAGTTGTGCTCCGCGTCGCCAAAGCTCTGTCGCCCGTCGCCAAACAGGTTGAGGATCGCGGTCAGCAGGTTGTTGTGGGAGTTGTCGCTGAGCGCTTCGTTGCGCAGGAAACGTCCGCCTCGCAGGCCACCACCGCCACCGGCGAGCAGGAACGGCATGTCCGCTTTGCTGTGCGTCGGTGGCTGGGAGAGCTCGGAGCCGAAGAAGACCACGCTCTCGTCCAGCAGCGTGTGACCACCCATGTCGACCGCGTCCATCGCCTCGAGCAAGTACGCGTGCTGCTGCGAGTACCAGGTCATGATGGCCTCCAGCTCCTCGGGGCGGAAGCCACCGTCGTGCTGGTAATAGTGATGGTGCTGCATGAGGTCGAGCCACGGAAACGTGTGCTTGGCCTCCGTGTCGCTCCATTGCAGCGACGCCACCGGCGTAATGTCGCAAGCGAGCGCCATGACGAGCATGTCCATCATGAACGTGCCCACTTTGGGGATCGCGGCATCAGTAGAACCGTCGACCACCGAACCGGTGTCGTCCGCGTCCAGCCCCGTCGTGGGGTTGTAGTCCGAGGTGTCGACGTGCGTTGGGATCTGGCACACGGCCGAGGTCCCAATGTTGTTGTCGAGCGACATCTCAAGCTCGCGAATCTTCTCGAGGTGCTGGTCGAGCTTGCGCTTGTCGGCGGTGCCCATGCCCGGTGCGAGCGTTTCGTAGCGCCGGTCCACGAAGTCTAGGATCGACTGCTTGCGGGCGATCCGCGCCTCCGCCTCACCGCCGTTGTCGGGGTCTAGCGTTCCGAAGAACGAGTCGAAGATCTCCTGCGGGTCTAGGCGGGGCGGGATCGCATCGAAGGTTTCGTTGTCCTCGAAGTTTGCACAGTTGATCGGGTGCAGCAGGCCGTGGGACTTGCCCGTCCCCCAGCGCACCGCCATCTGAATGCTCGCGCGCGGGTACTTGCCCGGCGTCAGGTTGGCGATGACCTGGTCGATCGATGGCCCCGCCGAATAACCATTTCCGACCTGGCCTGTGCCGGTGAGCCACGCGATGATTCCGCCCTGGTGCTGCTCGCCGGCGGCGCTGGCCATCTGCAGGCCGTCCATCACCAGCAGCTTGGACTTCACAGCCTCGAGCGGCGCCAGGATCGGGCTGAGCTGGAAGTCGGCTTCGCTGCCCGTGGGGCGCCAGCGATTCTCGCCCTGACCGTTGTCGATGACGGTTCCGCCGGGCGTGTAGACCGAGACGAAGCGCTTGGCGACAGCGGTGCCGGCGGCGTTGGCCGTGCGGGGTGCGCCCATGATCTCCAGCCACGGCAACGCGATGGCCAGGCCTCCAGCGCCGCGAAGCAGGGCGCGTCGGTTGAGTCTGCGGGTCATGTTACTGGTCCTCCGTCGGTAGAAAGAGAAAGTCATCGGTCTGCGTCAGCTCGAGGAGCAGGCCTTTGACGTCGTAGCCGGAGTCGGTGAAGCGCTCGGCGAGGTCATCGGTGACGCAGCCGTCCTGCTTGGCGTGGGTGCGGCCGTACGCGAACTCCGACCACTGCAGGGCGAAGCATCCGTAGGTTCGCTCAGAGCCAGCGATGGCCTGCACAAGCTCCACCGGACCGTCGATCTCGACCCCGGCCACCGTCCCGCTGGCGTCGATGGTGACGCCGTTCTCGGTGTCTCGCCACAGCCCGACGGGGTCGTAGTTCTCAAACGGCAGGCCGAGCGGATCCATCAGCGTATGGCAGCCCGCACAGATCGGGTTCACGCTGTGCTCGTTGAATCGCTCGCGAGCCGTCGGCGCCGAGTCGGGGTTGGGCGGCCTGACGTCTTCTTCGGGAATGTTGGGACCCGGGAGTGGAATCTCGTTGCACAGCATCGTGCGCGTCAAGAAGGCGCCGCGGGTGACCGGGTTGGTTTCGTTGGAGTGGATCGTGCCGGCCACGACCCCGGCCTGGGTGAGAAAGCCGAGGCGCTGCGTCGTGTCGAGGTCCACCTTCACGAAGCTCTCCCCGGTGACGCCCTCGATCCCGTAGAACGCGGCGAGGTCTTCGTTGACGAAGGTGTACGGGGCCGTCAGCGCCGCATCCCAGGTGCCGGGCCCTTCGAAGATTTCATACTCGAGGAAACGCTGCGTCTCCTCCCGCATCGCGGCACCGACGGCCGAGTTGTACTGCGGGTAGCGAGTCGGATCGCGCTCGAGCTGCGAGAGGGCGCTGATCGGCAAGAAGTTGTCAAAAAAGAAACGAACCACCGCGTGCGAGCGCTCGTCGTTCAGCATGCGCTCGGCGTGGCTTGCGACCGACGCCGCGTCGACAAGCTCACCGGCCTCGGCTGCGGCCAGCAAGGTCTCGTCGGGCATCGTGCCCCACAGCTGGTACGACAGGCGTGTGGCCATCTCGTAGCCGGTGGGTCGGCGGTGGCCATTGTCGTCGGTGAATCCGTACTCGAACCGATACAGAAAGTCGGGCGATTGGAGCACCGCCTCGATGATGCCGGCGATGCTCGTGGCGAAGTCGATATCCTCGCGGAGCGCAGCGGCGATCTCGACCAGCTCATCCACCTCGCCGGTCGCCAGCGGCCGCCGATACGCGCGCTCGACAAACGAGGTGATCAGCGCTTGTGCACATGCGTCAACCTCGGTCACCGCGCTGGTGTCCGTGATGGTGGAGGCGCACGGGGACAGCAGGCCCAGCTTGGCGGGCGTCTCGGTCGCCCGCGCCGCAACCTCCTCGGCGACGGTGTTGTATTGCTCGGCCAACAGGCTCGAGACCGCTTGGGCGTCGGCATCGTTGCCAAACCCGTTGGCCAGGTTCTCGCTGGGGAACGCGTTGGCAGGCAGCGTCGTGTCGCCCAGTAGATCTCGGACCGTGTTGTTGTATTCGAAGCGGGTCAGCCGACGCAGGGTCGCGCGCTCGATCGGGTCGCCCTGGTCACACGCCGCCGCGGGGCCATCGCTGTCGCCTCCGTCATCGCTGCCTCCGCTTGCGCCTTCGGTCTCCGTCGCGCCGGCATCGCTCTCGCTGGCAGCGTCAGCGTTGGTGAGTCCGCTGTAGCAGCCCACGCAGGCTGCGAGCAGCAGAAGTCCGGTCGATCGATGCACCCCCATGCAGCAACCACGATGCTGCTCGGAGCAACTCGCGGTCAAGCCACACAACGGGAGTGACAGCTCGATTCGGGTTTAAATCGCCAACAGCTCGCGCACGGAGGGTGGGCGTGCACACGGACTCGACGCGAACCCCCGTGCACGAGCTGCATCTTCGTTAGAAGACAAAGGCCACAACGGCTCCGACAATCACAACGACACCGACGATGTAGGGGATGCTTCGTTTCATGTCGTGGTGAGAGTGCAAGCTGTGGGCCAGGTCCGCAGCGGTGCGATGCAGCGTGAACTTCGTGCCACCTGAAGCTCGGGCACCATCGCTGCACGAGTCGAGGCGCTCGCCTGAGCGCGAGCGCTCCATGGTTCTTCCCGCGAGTGCCGCGAGCCTTTCTTCCCGCGAGTGCCGCGAGCCTTTCTTCCCGCGAGTGCCGCGAGCCTTTCTTCCCGAAGCAGGGGCACCGGTCCGCACGCAGGTGTCCGGCAGCACCAGAAGGTGCGCCGACCGATGTGCAGCTCAAATACGACAGCGCTGTCGTATTTGGTCCGAGGTCCGAGGGCCGAGGGCCGAGGGCCGAGGGCCGAGGGCCGAGGGGTGTAGCCCAAGCTGAACGACGCAGAGGCGCGGGCGAAACTTTGGACCAAGGCGAACGAGCGTCGACACGGAGCTGCGGATGCGACCTGTGGCTGCTGCCGCTGGCGCCAGAGCGTTCCGAGAAAGGTTTGCGACCACTCGCTCGTGGGAGAGGTCGTCGCCTCAGAGCCCGAAATCGCGGAGCGGGTGGTCGACGTGCTCAGGGTCTGAACTCGATCGTCGTCTCGGTACAGTGGCGCTGTGCGGTGCCGTCACGCGTGCCCGGTTGGTACGTCCACGCTTCGACCGTCTGCACCACGAGTGCGTCGAACTCGGGCGTAAAGCCCTCCTTCACCTCCACCTCCTCGGTCTCGCCACCCTCGTCGATGCAGTAGGCCACCACGGTCTTGCCCGTGATCCCGGCTTTGGCAGCGTCGGTCTGCCCCACAGCCTCGGCGGTGGGCAGCGAGGTCTCGATGGCCTTGGGGCTGACGAGCACGGGCTGGGGCGGAGCGCACGCGAGAAGCGTCGAAATGAGGGCGAGGGGGTGGGGTCGGAGCATCGGCGCGCCGAGTGTATCCTGTCCCCCGGCTGTCTCTGTCTGCGTCAGGCGCAGCTCTCGAAGTGCCGCGCCCAGCCGTGATCGCTCGACCGGCGCAGCCGTCCTCTTGTCGCGTCCCCGAGCCGACTGATGTTGGTCGTCGCGCGCTAGACTGCGCCCGTGTCCGACCGACCACGCTGGCAGCGCCATGCGCTGCGTTGGCTTCGCAGCCTCGCGGCGACGTACCTCCTGCTGTGCGTGGTCATGTTCGTGGCCCAGGGGTTCTTGCTGTTCCATCCCACCTCGCTGTCCGACGATGAACAGGCGCGCCTCGAAGCGCTCCCCGACGTGGAGCCGCTGCGCATCGAGGTGCAGGGCGCGACCCTGCAGGGCTTCTTCGTGCACGGCGTCGGCGACGGTCGGCGGCCCACCGTGCTCTACTTCGGAGGCAACGCGCAGCCGGTGTGGCGTCAGCTCGAGGCCAAGCGATGGGTGGCTGCGATGGGCTTCAACCTGGCGTTCATGTCCTACCGGGGCTATGACCGCTCGACGGGGTCGCCCTCGGGCGAGGCGCTCACCGGCGATGGGCGGCTGATCTACGACGCCCTCTCGGCAAGGGACGATGTGGACCCCGCGCGCATCGTCACCTGGGGCTTCAGCTTGGGCACGGGCGTCGCCTGCCACGTGGCGTGTCATCGACCCGTCGCGGGCGTGATCTTGATGGCGCCCTACGACTCGCTCGCGGCTGTGGCCGCCGCCCAGTATCCACTCTTGCCCGTGCGCCTCCTCTTCCGTCACGAGATCGACTCGGCTGCTTGCGCGCCAAAGGTGGAGGCGCCGGCGCTCATCGTGCACGGGGAAGCGGACGAGGTGATCGCGACTTCGCACGGGGCGGCGCTCGCCGAGGCCTGGGGCGGGGATGCACGGTTCTTGCGATTGGACGGCGTCGGACACAACGACATCTCCAGCCACGCCGGCGCGCAGCCGGAGATTTCGGCGTTCCTGCGATCGATGGCGCATTAGGCTCGCGTCGTGGTGCGGCGAGGGTCCAGGAGGTCGACGGAGCTGTCGCGCTCGGTAGCGGGACGACCGCCCAAGCTCAGGCGGCCTCCGTGGCCCACGAACACATCGAGGGCGAACTGGACGGTAGGGTCGGCGGGCTCGCCGTGGTGCACAGCGCGTGGCGGTACGGGTCCGCGAGAGCAGAACACTGCCGAACACCTGCGGAGGCGTGGCCGATGATGCCGTCGGCTGGCCTGCCCTTGGGCCGCGTGGCGACCCACGAGCCGTGCAACGGCGGGAGAACACGGCGCGTTATGAGCGGCCCGACATGCGCATCAGCAGCGCCGTGCAGTGGCCAGCTGTCACGCCCAGGCGCGGTACGTTCCGCGGACTACCCAAGACAGCGACGCCCTCGCCCTGGTGCGCGAGCACTGGCCTGCGTTCCGTCAGCGGCTCGAGGAACGCGCGGGCTCGCTGCCTGGGTTCGTGCGGGACGAGCTCGAAGCGTTCATCACCTGCGGAGACTTCGAGCACGGCTTCTTGGTGGCCCAGTGCCGCCGCTGCGGCGACAGCCTGCGCGTCCCGTTCGCCTGCAAGAGCCGCGGCATCTGCCCCTCGTGCATGGGCCGGCGCATGGCCGAGACCGCGGCGCTCTTGGTCGAGCACCGCTTGCCTGAGGTTCCGTGGCGGCAGTGGGTGCTGAGCTTCGAGGGCCCGATGGCGGTCCGGCTGGGCTACGACCGGCGGCTGCTCGGGCGGGTGTGTCAGTGCTTTGCGAAGCGGGTGATGCAGACGCTGCGGCGGCAGAGCAAGCGGGAGCATGGCTTGCGCAGCAGCAGCAACCTGCACCCCGGGGTGCTCATCGTGGTGCAGCGCTTCCGCAGTGACCTGGGCTTGTTCGTGCATCTGCACGCGCTGGTCACCGATGGCTGCTTCGAGGCGCCGGCGGTGGCGGGCGATGCGGTCGCGTTCATGCCGGCCATCGGCCTCGGCGAGCAGGAGCTGTTGCGGACGCTGCAGCGGCTGCACGCCGACTTGGCCGAGCACCTCGAGGTCGGGGGCGATGATGATGGCGAGCCTGTCGACGAAGCGCTCGTGGCCTGCGTCCAGCTCGGCCTGCCGCTGCGTGCCGTGGGACCCTCGCCCTGCGAGCCGCGACCGGCATCGCCGATGCTCGTCCGTGGCTTCGGCATGCAGCTGCATGCCGCCGTCACCGTCGACGGCCGCGACCGCAAGCGTCTGGAGCGGGTGTGTCGCTATCTCCTGCGCCCGCCCTTCGCTCTGGGTGCCGTACAGCGCACCGCCGACGGACAGGTTCGGGTGCACTTCAAGAAGCCCAATCGCTTCGGGGCCACCTTCGCCCAGATGAGCGCCGACACCTTTCTCGCTCGGCTGTGCGCCCTCGTGCCTCCGCCGCAGGCGCATACCGTTCTGTACTACGGCGTGCTTTCGGCCCACCACAAGCTGCGCTCCGCCATCGTCCCTCGTGCCGACGAGCCCGAACCCCCGCCCAAGCAGCTGTCCCTCTTCATCCCTCGCGGCCAACTCGAGCTCCCCGCCATCACCACCTTGCTGCACGCTCAGCTCCGCGATGCTGCCCCTTCTCGGCTGCCGTGGATGACGCTCCTCGCCCGCGTCTTCCGCGTCGACATCTCCGTCTGCTCCCGCTGCTGCGGGCCCATGCGCGTCATCCGGGCCGTCACCACACCGCAGGAGATTGCCGCCGAGCTCCGCGGTGCTCGTCCGCCGCCGCGTCCCTCTCCTGTCGGACAACTGCTGCTGTTCTCTCCATCGCCCGCAGCCCACTGAGTCTCGCTCCACCAGCGCGTCGCTTTCCAACCGCGCTCGTCTCGGCGTGCCTCGATGGCGTACCCCGTGCGGCCGTGCTCCCTGTCGCGGCGCGTTTCCCCCTCAAATGGCTCCGCTCTCACCGCCCCAGCTTGGCTCGACACCCCGCTGCTGGTCCCCTGCCTGAGAACCGCGCTCTACTGCTGCCCGCCCTACTCCTCCATCCCGGCTTTTTCACACTTCATTTCGCTTAAACGCCGAACCCATGCGCCAGCCGTACGCGCGATGGCGCGGCTGCACGCGAGCCACGCGGCGGTGACCGAGGACTTGGTGCACGACACGTTCGTGCGGGCCCTGGAGCTGACCTCGCGGTACCGCGGCGAGGCTCCGCTGGGGGTGTGGCTCCGTGGCATCGCTTTCAACCTCGCGCGCACCGAACGTCGCCGCAGGGCGAGACGGGCCGGATTGCTCCGTAGGCACGCGCTGCCGGCCCCCGTCGCCCCGGCCCCGGACGAGCGCGGCGCGCTGCAGGCGGTGGAGAAGCTCCTCGTCCGACTTCCCGAACCCGAGCGCGAGGCCTTCTGCCTGCGCAGCGTGCAGCGACTGTCGCTCGAGGAGGTGTCCACGCTGCTTGGCATGGCGGTCTCTACCGTCAGCGACCGTGACCGGCGCGCGAAGGCCAAGCTTCGCGCCTGGATGATGGAGGAGAGATCATGACCGAGACGATCGAAGTCGACCCCCTGGAAGCGCTGCTGGACCGGGCGCGTGGTGAACTGGATGGGGCCGCCGGCGAGGACGGCCTGGCACGGGTGCAGGCGTTCGCGTCATGGAGACGCGAGCAGGCGAGGCCGCTTCGGAAGGCGCGCTGGATCGCGTGGACGTTCTCGGCCCTGTGGGTGCTCGACTTCGTCTACCTGACCTGGTTCCTCCAGCTCCTCGAGGCCCCGGGGGCCTGGCGGCTCGCCGTCGCGCTGCTGCTCCCCCCGGGCGTGTTCTGGGCCGCGATGCGATGCGCCCGGCAATCCGACTTCACCGCGCAGATCCTCGCCCGCGTGCTGCTGCTGGCGGCTTGCATGGGCGGGGCCTCGGCGACCGTCTTCCAAGATCACACCTTCACCAGTCAGCTTGGGATTGCTCTGGGTCAGAGCGTGCCCACCTTGGTGGTTCCCGCGGCGCTGCTGATGGCGGCGGTGCTGGGCGCCCACGGTCTGCGCACCGCGACCCACCGCACCCCGCGAACCGGCTTCGAGATGCTGCTGTCGCTGTCGCTGGTGATGGGGCTGGCGGACGCGGTGTTCATGCTCTTCGTCGGGATCACCAAGGCGGGCGTCGTGCCGATGGGACCGTGGCCCTTCATCCTTCCCCTGGTGCTCGGCGCCGCGGGCTACGGCCTGCTTCGCGGTCGCGTGTGGGGTCTGCTTCTGATGGCCGTCGGCAACCTCGCCGAGGTCGCGCTCATCCTCGACGACAGCCTGTTCGGCTCGTCACTGCTCACCGGAGCCGCAGCGTTCGTGCTGGTGTTGACCGCCAGCGTGCAGCTCCTCCTGCCCGCGCCGGTCTACGCGGCGATGGTGATGCCGACGCGGCGATGGGTCGAGCGGCTACAGGCCGCGGACGGCTCGCTGGCGCGGATCCTGGCGGCGTTGATCGCGACGCTGCTCGGGCTGTCCGCGCTCATGTCCACCGTGCTCGCGCCGCTCTTCGCCTCGATGGCGTCGGCGGCCCCCTGAGACGCTGTGCCGCCGCAGATGGCCCAGCTCTAGACACTCAGCGAGAGGGCCGAACCCAAGTGCTCGACGTGGATGCCAGGGTGCTGGTCTTGACCAGCGCGGCGTCATCCTGAGCCCGTGTCGCCATGCGCGTGCCGTCCACGCGACCATACTCCACCTGGCGCAGCAAGAGCTCGCTCCGGGTGCGGTAGAGGATCTGCGGCGACCCGATCCGCAGCGTCATCGACGACGAAACACGAAACCAACCGGGCCCTCTTTCACCACCAGCGCACGGAGTCGCAGCTCCCCTCGCGCTCGCGAGCCCCCTGACGGATCATTGCAGACGCACCCAGGCGGCCGCTCCCGGATGTCGGCCTTGGTGTTCGCCATCGGGCAGCGCGAGCTGAGCCTCGACCACGACCAGTTGTGACGATGCGTCGACCTCCGGAGCGATCTGCTCGATGGTGGCCCGCACTGGATCGGACGCGCCATCGAACTCGGTGAGGACGATGTCGCCCACATGTAGCCGACCGACGTGGCTGGGAGGCACGGCGAAGCGAACCCAGGGGCTACCTGTGCCGAGAAGTCGGACGACGCGGGAACCGGGAGAGACCACCGTGCCCCCGTGGACATAGCGCTCCGCAACGGTTCCCGAAAATGCAGCGGTCAGGACGGTTTCGTCCAGCTGTCGCTGCCGCTGGCCGAGGGCGGCGCGGAGGCCGGAGACTTCCGCTCGTGCTTCGAGAAGCTTTGCCTTGGCCCGGACGCGTTCGGCGGCGGCATCCTCGAGCTCGGTGCTGGAGATGTGGCCGGACTTCGCAAGCGATGCGCTACGCGCGGAACTCCGGCTCGCCGTCTTCGCGGCGACTTCGGCTTGCTCGAGCCGGGACTGTGCGGAGCGAAGCTGCGCCGAAGCCATTACGAGCTCTTCTCGGGCTCGGGTGTCGTCGAGGGTGGCGATGCGATCGCCCACTTCGACCCTGTCTCCTGCCCGAACGTCGACCGTACGAAGCGTGCCAGAGGTGTTGGGCGCGATATCGACGGACTCCCCCGCGTACACGACCGCGACGTATCCGCGCGATGCCGATCGCGCTGGCGGAGTCTCCTTGGGCGGGACCCTGGCAGCTGGATCCACCTGTTCTGCAGCCTCGACCTCGAACGATGGTATCGAGTCGATGCATCCGGTTGCACCAAGAGCCAGAGCGCTGCCCAGCAGCAGTCGTCGTACCCGGTCACCCATGGAGCGAGCCTCCCGCCCCCGAGACTCGGCCAGCGCTTGTTTGCGCGACCACCAGAGCATGATACGCGCCGCCCCGCGCCATGAGTTCGGCGTGCGAGCCCTTCTCCACGATTCGGCCCTCGTCCATCACGATGATCTCATCGGCGAATGCGATTGTGCTGAGGCGATGCGCAATGATGATTCGCGCGCAACGCTGGGCCACGAGGTTGTCCATCACCGTCTTCTCGGACGCGGTGTCCAGAGAACTGGTCGCCTCGTCGAGCAACAAGATGGCCGGCGTCTCGAGCAAGGCCCGCGCCATGGCGATGCGTTGACGCTGGCCTCCCGACAGAGAAGCGCCCCCGTCTGCGAGCAACGAATCGTAGCCCATCGGCATCGCCGAGATGTCGTCGTGAATCGCGGCGAGTCGCGCTGCGGCAATCACTTGGTCGAGGGTCGCCGACGGGTTCGACAGCGCGATGTTGTCGCGGACCGATCGGCCGAAAATGAACGGGTGCTGTGGAACGATGCCCAGCTGCCGCCGCACCGCACGAAGATCGAGATCGGCGAGGTTCTGATCGTCGTAGTAGACCTCGCCTTGCGTCGGTGCGTAGAGCCCGAGCAGCAGACGTGCCAAGGTCGACTTCCCGGAACCCGAGCGACCGACGATTGCCACGCACTCGCCCGGTCGGATGTCTGCAGAGACATCCCGCACCACATCCGGCGAGTTCGGGCCGTAGCGGAACGAGACGTTGCGAAGCTTGATGTGCCCCCGGAGGCGCCCCGGCTGGCGGACCTGATCCCTGCCCTGCTCACGTTCGGCCGAGAGAACATCGTCGATGCGATCGAAGTAGCAGCCCAAGCGCTGCAGCTGTAGGGCGCTGGTCACGAGCGATGACAGTGGTGTCAAGAATCCCGCGGCGAGTGCGTTGAGCGCCAGCATGCTCCCCAATGAGAGGTTGCCTTCAATGACTTCGATTGCGCCGACGCTCAAGACCAACAGCGGTCCAACCGACCGGAGCGCGGTCATCACCGTGGTGACCACGGCTCCCAGCCGGCCGCGCTGCAGCGAGACGTTGAGCTCGTCCACGAAGAGGTTGGACCAATGCTCGACGGCGCGGTGCTCCGCGCCGGCGACCTTGAGCGTTTCGATGCCCGCGAGGATCTGCACGAGGTTGCTCTGCGCCCGGGCCTGCGCCTCGAGGTTCTCGCTCATCAGGTCGGACTCCCGCTTGCGCGCGAGCAGGAACACCAGCACCTGCAGTACGCCGAGGCCAAACACCAGCAGCCCAATGCCGGGGTGAATCGCAACGATGAGGCCGAGGTAGACGAAGACCAGGCCCCCGTCGAGGAGGCCCGAGAGGGTGTTGGAGGTGAGCGCCTCGCGAATGGTCGAGTTGCTCGACACCCGCATCATCAGATCGCCCGCGGACCGGTGCTGAAAGAAGGCGTAGGGGAGGTTGACGAGGTGATCCAGGAACCCGAGCGTCAGTTTCGTATCGAGGTTGGTACGAAGCTGCAGCAACATGTGCGCCCGGATCAGCGTGGACAGGAGCTGGAAGCCCATGGCCGCGGCCAACCCGATACCGACGATGGCCAGCAGCGATGTGTCCCCGCGTGGCACGACTCGGTCCACGATGAGCGCGGTGAGGATCGGCAGCGAGAGCGCGAGCAGGCGAAGCACGACCGAGGTCGCGACAACTTGCGAGAGCAGTCGCCGCTGCCCCATGAGCTGTCGAAGGTAGTTCGATGTGCGGGTGCGGCCCAACATCGAAGACTCGAACTGTTCGGTCGGCTCGATCACGAGCGCGACGCCGGTGAACGAGCGACGGAACTGCGCCATGGGCACACGACGTCGGCCGTGCGCGGGGTCGACGATCTCGACCACATCGCCGACGCAGCGCTCGAAGACCACGAAGTGGCTGAACTCCCAGTGAAGGATTGCCGCCTTGGGAAGGTACTCGAGGTCTATCGCTTCGATGGACAAACCGCGTCCGCGCATGCCGTACGCCTGCGCAGCCGTGAGGATGGACAGCGCGCTCGCTCCGTCGTGGCCGACCCCAACCGTCAGGCGGACGTCCTCGAGGCGAACCTCGCGGCCGAAGAACCGCAGCACCATCGCCAAACATGCCGCACCACAGTCGGCCCACTGCAGCTGCTGCACGAATGGGACGCGCTTTCGCTTCGGCCGTCTCGACAAGCGTTGAAGCGCAGGAAAGTCCGCGGCCACGTTGGCTCCGGCTCGGCTGAGAGTCGCCGGGCCCAGCGGCCCAACCAGCGAGTGTTCGGTCATGTTCGAACTCGATGGAGAAAGGGGAAGAGGGTGAAGATGACCGGCTCTGTCCGCACGGGAACTCGCGCCGTCGCGAGCATCCCGTCGTGGAACCGGTAGATTTCGTGGCTCGCCTCGAAGGAGGACTCTGGAAGGCGCGCGCGTACGAGCACCACGGGGCCATCGATCGGAAGGTTGTCGGCGACTTGCGGCCCGAGGTAGCGACGGGCCTCGGCGGGACCGATGACTTCGTCGCTCACCGAGTCGATCGTCAGGTCTTGGTAGGCGTATTGATAGCCCAGGATCTCGAGGCGAAGCGGCATGCCCGGGGCAAGCTGGGGGCTATCAGCACCTCGGATGAAGACCTGGACGTGTCGGTCGTCGTCGTTGGCGAGCAACGAAAGCACGATGTCCCCCTCCTCGATGTGCTGTCCGGGACGGATGCGAATGTCGCTCACGACGCCAGCCTGCGGCGAGCGCAGCTCGTGCTGCTGGAGCCGCGTGTGGGCACTGGCAAGCTCTCCACGCAGGGCAAAGACGCGCTGCTTCGCCGCGGCGTCGTATGGGTCGAGCAGATGGGCACGAAGCTGGTCGTCGAACTCTCGCTGGAGCTGCTCGACCGTTGCACGAGCCTGCCGATCGTCGAGATGAGCGAGGACCTGGTCCTGTTCGACGCGCTCGCCTGGCGCGACTTCCATCGAGCGCAGTGCGCCCCCGCTGCGTGCGGTGACCTCGGTGCGTTCGTGTAGACGGACGATTGCCGGTCCTTCGCTATACCGGTGGACTCGTCCGAGGAATAGATAGGCGGTACTCGCGACGATCAGGGCTAGCAGAGCCCAAAAAGCCCAGCGAATCCACCCCGGCGAAACCCGAATGACGTCACCACGATGTCCGACCTGGCCGTATGCGGTCAGCGCCTCCGGGCGATACATGTCAGCTCGGCGCTCGCGCTCCAGACGAAGCACGCCCTGCGCTTCGACCATGCGCGCGAGGTGATGCATCATCGGTCCCGTGCTCTCCGCAAAGGTGGCTAGCTGCTGCTGCTCCGCGAAGGAGAACATCGGGCGAGCGGGGCTACGCACCGCGAGGAGCACCGCGTGAACTCGACCGTCTGGGCCCAAGACGGGGTGGACGAGCAGGCGCTCATTGCCGTCTCCGAGGGGGTCGTCGAGCGCCTGGACGTAGCGAGGGTCGATTCGTGCGCACTCGGCCAGGCACGCACGCCCCGTACGCGCGACGAAACCAGCGAGGCCGACCGTGGCCTGCCCTTCCCGCTCGGTCGCGCCTTCGGCCCACAGCGCGCCGCTGTCGACGTCATGGAAGAGGCAATACGTTCGGTCTGCGCCGGTCAGCCGCTCCACGGCATGTTCCGCGGATGCAGCGGCCGACGGCAGATCGCTGCGGCTCGCGAACGCCGTGGCCAGGGCCAGGACCCGGGTGAGGCGCTCGGCGGCTTCGGGGGAGGGAAGCGCAGGCTCAGGCGAGCTGTGACCGCGCAACGAACTGTCGACGAGTGCAGTGACGTCAGCGGGCGGCAGCAGGGGCGAGAGGACGAAGAAGATGCGGGGGTCGGCCAGGACCTGCGAGGTGCCCGGCGGTCCGATGACGAAAACCGGCATGCCGCCGCCCACGTGGTCGAGCAGACTGCCCAGCCTGGGGTCGTCGCAGCGATGACCCGTGATGATCGCGCGAGCACCGGGCATCCGACCCAGGGCCGACAGATCGCCGTCTGGAATGAGAATCGTTTCTGCCGTGTGCAAGAGGCAGTGGGCCAACCACGCCGCGCACCCCGCGTCCATCGCGTACAGCAGCACGCGAGGCCAAGCGGTCGGGCTGGGTTGGGCAACGAGCATCGTTCGGGTGCGGAGGGGGGACGGATCGAAGGGGAGGTCTCCGGTCGACCGAAGCGAGAGGCCGCTGTCGACCGGACGGACGACGAGGTGTGCATCGCCACCCCGACGTCGATCTGGGTATTTGACTAGTGGTCGATGTCGCGGAGTCCGGAGCCACCGTAGCTACGGTGGCTGGTCGCCGGAGGCGAGCTCGGGGCGGGATCAGGACAGTTCCCTTCGGGCCCGCAAGGACCGGGACTCCCGTCGGGGCCGGGGGCACAGCACAAGCCGCCACCCTGCACGCTGCGGAGCTCGTCGGCGCTGATCGCCTTGTTGGTGGATCTGGAGGAGGAGTGCTGGAGTGTCTTTTTCATCGTGTCTTGTCTCTTGTTGCGTACCCGGTGGCGGGACCTCAGCCCCGCGCCGGTTCCACCTGGAGAACACGCCACGAATCCCCACTTGCACGACCGACGAAGAAAAATGAGCGGGCCTGGCTATTGCGCGAGCCAAGTCTCCACCGCGCGCCCACTGAGTCTCGCTCCACCAGCGCGTCGCTTTCCAACCGCGCTCGTCTCGGCGTGCCTCGATGGCGTACCCCGTGCGGCCGTGCTCCCTGTCGCGGCGCGTTTCCCCCTCAAATGGCTCCGCTCTCACCGCCCCAGCTTGGCTCGACACCCCGCTGCTGGTCCCCTGCCTGAGAACCGCGCTCTACTGCTGCCCGCCCTACTCCTCCATCCCGGCTTTTTCACACTTCATTTCGCTTAAACGCGAAGATCGCGGTCAGTTGCGCGTAGGCGATCGCCGCCTCGCTGTCCGCGGCGATGCCGAAGGCGCCCTCGCTCGCGGCCCGCGGACTGGAGACCCAGAACACCGCGATCCCGATCAGCATGACGGCCGAGATCCGGTTGGCCCAAACTCCAACCCGGATGCGGCGGGATTCGACGCGAGGCTCGATGGTCGAGGAACCCATGCGAATGGCATAGTCTGGAGCGCTTCAGCGATGGTTCTGCAAATCGCGCAATCGACTAACCGTGCGCGCAAGCGGTCCGCTCGGTGGCCAACCGAGGTAGGCTGATCTCACCGCCCTCGCGAGCCCACCGCGCAATCGGCCCGGTCCGGGTCCTTGTCTGCACAGCGCCGCACTCGCGGCTTCCCCATCTTGGGCTACTTCATGCACACCGATGAGCCTGCACCGCGCTACTCACTCGTCGCCGGCACTTCGATCGCGTGCCGGCTGGTGGGCGTCGACCCCATGGACACGCTGGCTGCCGCTGGGCTGTCCCCCGATGTGGAGCGGCATGAGACGATCGGGGTCACCGGCGCGGAGTTTTATCGTGCATGGGACGCGCTGGTTGCCCTCGCCCCTGAGAGCGACGTCCCCATCACGCTCGGCAAGGCTCTGGCGCGGGGTCACTTCATCCCCTCGATGTTCGCCCTGACTTGCGCCCCGAACCTCGAGGAGGGGCTGAGTCGACTGGCCCCCTACAAGGCGCTGATCGGGCCGACGGCATGGCGCGTCGAGATCGACGCCACGAACGATGTCACGAACGATGTCACGAACGATGTCACGACGATCGCATTCGACCCGCTCGAAGCTGCGCTCCCGCTCCCTGCGACGATGGCCGCGATGCAGGCCGTACTCGTTCTCGAGGCTGTCCGGGCCTCCACCGGTGTTGCCGTCGTCCCAAGCGAGGTGCGCCTGGCGGACGCGCCCCACCTCGCCGAGTACTTTCAGCGTACGCCCCGGCCCGGTGCTCGCGCCAGCCTGAGCCTTCGGCGCACGGATGCGCTTCGTCCGTTCGTCTCCGCAAGCCCGAAGCTCTGGACGCTCTTCCAAGCAGATCTCGACGCCCGCGTCGTTGCGCGAGAGCGATCGACGCCCATCGTCGAACGGGTTCGAGCCACCATGCGATCTCTGCTCGCACAGGGGCGCGTCTCGCTGCTGGAGCTTTGCGACGAGCTCGGGATGAGCTCCCGGACGCTGCAGCACGCGCTCAAGGAGGAGGGGCAGTCGTACAGCGAGTTGCTCGCGGAGAGCCGTCGCGATCTGGCGCTCCGGTATCTGCGGACGAGCAACCTGCGCAACGAGGAGATCGCCTATCTGCTTGGCTACAGCGACCCGAACTCGTTTTACCGAGCATTCGTCCGCTGGACTGGAACGACCCCATCCGACGTGCGGCGACTTCCCGCGCCGTGAGGCCGCGGACGATGACGAGTTCGTCTTCAACGGCCTCGGTCATCGCGACGAAAAGGGTGTTTCACCCGATCGAGCGCCAGGACTGCTTCTTCAAGCTCGTCGACCACGAAACGATGGAGTCGAGGGACGCAGGTTCCTTTCGCGATTTCGTCGCGAACTCCCCGGGAGGCTGATCGCCTGCGGCGCTGCCCGACGACCGTTGCTCGACGTCGGGAATGTGACGCCAACCCCGATCTACCGATACGACCGCGTGAACGCGGGCCGAGGCGGCAGCGCGCCCGCATCCACGGCTGCCCTCCACGCGTCATCCGTCATGCGCTCGGAGCCGGCGACCTCGAAGATGCGCAGGTCGTAGGTTGGGCCGCCGTACAGGGCCAGCGAGCCGTCGGGCGCGTCGACGGCGACGATCATGAGCTGGGGGTGGCCGACGCCCAAGGAGAGCGCGCGGTCGTGGTCGGCGTCGGTGTGCGCGTCTGTGACGACCGGTTCGCTGCGGCCGCCTTCCGTGTGGCGAAACCCGCGCCCACCTCTGCGGCGATCAGCGGGTGGCGCGTCCGTGAACGTGGCGTACGGGCTCCAGAACAGCCGTGGATACCAGCCATCATAGAGGCGGACGCCGCCGTAGCCTTCTTCGTGGCGATCGACGGTCCGCTGCAAGAAGGCGAGATCGGATTTGGACATCGTCCCACCCGACAGCTCGATCTCCGCGATCGCCGCCAAATGCTCCATCGCCGTGGAGAACGACGTCAGGAACTCGACGATGCGCGCTTCGTCCCGCGCGTCGAGTGAAGCGTGCAGAGGCTCGAGGTGCTTGGCGGCGCGTCCGAGTCGGCGGAACGCCTCCGGCACCGGCTCCACGTAGCCGCGCGGGTACTGGCAGCCGATGCGCGCTTCGGACTGCTCGACCACCAGCACCGTGTCGTGCCGGAGCTCCGTCCAGGAGCCCAGCACCGTCTCGATCTGGTGGTCATGCCATGCCGCCGTGCGCATCACCGCGGGGAAGCGCTCGTCGACGCGAGGCTTCGACGCGGCCGCGAGCGCGCCCAGCCAGTGGTCGTACATCGTGTCGTCGAGCGAGAGCGGCGCGTGCTCTTCGAAGGTCTGCCGGAGCGCTTCGAGCCGACGCGGCAGCTCCGCCCGACCCGGCAGCGCCATCTCCTCGCCGAGGTGCTCGAGGGCTCGGTCGGAGCCGAGGATGAACGCCACGTCGAGCGGCGAGGCCATCGAGCGGCCTCCGACCACCTGAGGCTCGAGCGCCGGCATCGTCGTCTGGGCCAGCATCCACGCGTCGTACGCGAACCGCTGCGGCAGCACGCGCATCGCCGGGCGGCTTCGGTTCTCGCCGATCGGTGCCGGCGCTGGCAGCTTCGCGAGCGCGGGCTGGAAGTCGTCCGCTTCGCAGTACGCATGACCCGTCTCGGCGCACGCCTCCAGCAGGCGCAGGGCCGAGTACGTCGTGTTGCGCCCCACGTAGACCGCATAGAACTCCTCCATGCGGCGCAGGTCGTCCTCGGCGTTGCTCGCGGCCGCCGCGAGGGTCCGCGCCAAGGCCTGCTGACGTGGGTCGTCGAGGAGGAGGTCGATCCGCGCCAACCACATCATCGCCCGGAAGTACCGAGACAACGGGCGGGTGGTCGCGTAGTGGCTTCGGGGACGGAACTGGCCGAAGTCGACCTCCCGCGGGCTGCCGAACAGCTCGACCTCGGTTCGGTGCTGCTGCAGCACGGCGCCGACGAGGCGCTCGACTCGCGGCCGAACGCTCGCCGGGACGACCGCGAGGTTCATCGCGGCGCGGGTCTCTCGTGGCGACTCCGTCCCTGGATCTTCTCCCCAACCGCCGCCGTCCGCGGCCGCGTCCCGCGTGCCGTCGCCGCGCGCCCCGAGCAGCATGCGCGCGACCCACAGGTACGTGAGCGCGTCTCGGCCCGCCTCGCTGTCGTCGGCCAGTGCACCCGTCATCGCCTGCAGCGAATCCGCCAGGGCCGGCGAGATCCGCCGCTCTTCGGTGTGCGCCAGGATGTCCTCGAGGCTGCGGTGCCACGCGTGAAGCACCGCGTCGAGCGAGATGAACACCGGAAGGTCCGCCGCGAACACGCGGTAGTAGAGATCCACCGGTCCCGCTCGGGCCGGGACCGACTCGGGGATCACGAATCCACGCTCGTGCAGCGCGGCGACCTCTTCGGCGCGCAGCTCGAACGCCTCCTCGAACTCCGCCCGGTACTCCGCCGTGCCGATGTCCAGCCCGTGCGCCGGCAGGTAGGGTTGGCGATGTCGCTCCTTCAGTTGCGCGTAGGTGATCGGCCCGAGCTCGTCGTCGTGGCGGGCGAGCGTCTCCGCGAGCGCTGGCGCTTCGGGCACTGCGAGGACGGCGGGGGCGTCGCGGCTCGGCTCCTCAACAACGGCCTTCGGGGCGGGAGACGACTTCGATGGCTCGGCGTTCGAGCCACAAGCGCACACGAGCAACGTCGCCACCAACAACCGCCGAGCCATACCCTCTCCGACACTCCGCGGTCGGAAAGGTTCTCCCAGTGCACCGGCTGCTGTGGAGCAAACTCGCTGCTAGGGCGTCGCGTTCTCAGCCCAAGGCAGACGAGAGGGGTCAGCGTCGCGGAGCTGAGCGTCACGGAGCTGAGCGCGGAGAGCGATGCTCGCCGCCGAAAGCCGGTGCCAAGTCGCTCGGCGTTCACACGGGGAGCCTAGCACCCCATCGTGGGCCCTCAGGAGGCCGCGCGCGAGGGCTGCGCGGCGTCGTCGAGGAGCGCGCGTGCGATCAGCTTTCCGAGTGCGTCGCACGCCTTGGGGCTGTCACCCGAGAAGAGCTTGCGATCCACGTGTGTGGCTCCCGTGATGTCGTCGTTGAGAATCCGAATGCCCTGCTGCTCGAGCTTCTCGCACTGGAACCAGGGGAGCTGGCCCGGTAGGTATCCGATCGACGGCGACCTCTTGTCCATGCTGTCCGGGAACGCGCACATCTCGTAGCCCGCGTACGGGTGAGGACCATCGTTCTTGGTCGTGGCCATGAGCGCGGCCGGGCCGTGGCAGACGGCGACGAGGTATCGATCCGACGCCTGCACCCAACGGATCAGCGCACCGACGTTCTCGTCGTCCGGCAGCCCGACCATCGCGCCGTGTCCGCCGGGCAGGAAGAGCGCCGCGTACGGGGAGGATTCATCGAGGCCGCCCTCGGCGAGCAGCTTCGCCAGCGACAGAGGACTGTCGAACTTGGCCCGGTTGCTCTTCATGAACCCGAGGACGGCCTCATCCTTGCGGGGGACGGACCAGTCTTCGAGGATCGCCGGCGCCCCGGTCGGCGTGACGACGTCGAACTCGAAACCCGCCCTCGTCAGATGCATGAGGGGCACCGCCGTCTCCTGCACGTTGTGTCCTGTGGAGAACTTCTTCCCGTTGGTCATCTCCAGGTAGCGACCCTCGGTGCACAACACCAAGACCCTCGCGTCCCCGGTGTACTTGGTGCCCAAGTCGGTGGGCGCGAACCCACTCTTGCTGTCGACGCCGAGCATCCGGCCGAGCGGTGAAGGGATGTATCCCTCGCCGTCTGTGTCTGCCGTAGGTGCCATCCCGAGGATCTGCTTGAGAAATGCCATCTTGGTTCCTTCGCTCGATGCACCCTCAACCTAGGATGTCTCCCGGACATGGGCACTCGCCCTACGCGACAACCCACTCGCCCGACGTGCCGACCTAAGACGCTCGAGTCTCGGCGCGCCAGGCTTCGGGCGTGGTCCCCGTCCAGCGGTGGAAGGCCCGAAACAGCGAGTTGGGGTCCTCGAAGCCGAGCAGGAAGCTCACCTCCGCCGGGCTCATCGTGGTGCTCCCGAGGTAGTGCCGCGCGAGCTTCTCCCGCGTATCGCCGAGCACGGCGAGCCAGGTGGTGTCCTCGGACGCCAGGCGCCGCTGCAGGGTGCGGGTTCCCATCCCGAGCTCCTTGGCCACGTCCTTCATCTCGGTACGGCCGCTGGGCAGAAGCTCGAACAGGACCGTCTCGACCTGCTCCCGGATCGACCGCTGCTCGAGCGCCTCGTTCATGCGCCGGCGCAGACCAGGCTCGAACGTCTCCCACATGCCCGCGTCGTGGGTGAGGAACGGTCGGCGGGCGTCCGCGCTCGCGAGCGCAACGGTCCAGGCACCGTCTTCTTCCAAGGCGCACCCGAAGTACGCTTCGTAGGGCTGGGGATCGGCGGGAAGACGTTGGACAGTGACGTGACGCGGAACGATCTCGTGACGCGTGGCTCGACGAGCGAACGCTACCAGGAACGTCAACTCGGACAGACCCCGGCTCATGGGGAGATCGGGCCGGTGCTTGCACCGAAACCCGAGGCGCGTCTGCTCGTCGTCGATGTCCACGTCCAGGGAGAACTGACCGACCAGCCGCTTGAACTCGCCCAGGCGCGTCGCGGCGGTGTTCATGTCGGGAGAGCAGATCGCGGCGAACAGGGCCGGGTCGAACAACTCGATCGAGAACACCTTGCCCGCCTGCAGCGCCAGGGTGGGGTCGTCGGCCTCCGCGTCGACGGCGTCGTGGAGCGCGTAGTACTCGTCGATGGAGATGTGGGATCCGTCCCCGTCCAGGGCCGTCGCCGCGAGGCCGGCTCGACGCAGGACGGCGACCTCGTCCAGCAACAGGTCCTTCAGAAGCATCCGCCACGCGCGCCCGACGTGGACGCTATGGTCGTCCTTGCCCACCAACGGCTCTCCCGTCCCCGAGTCGACTTAGCCCATGCCGAAACGCTTGCGCAAGTCGGCGAGGAATGCCTCTTCGTCACCAGGGTAGCGCGAGGCCAGGAGCTCCTCGGCACCTTGCCCCGAGATGTAGCGAAGACGTGGGGACTCGTCCATCGCCGCGTTGAAGATGACCTCGGCGACCTCCTCGGGGGTCTGATGCCCCGAGGTGTCCATGTTCTTCATCCCGGCGAGCGCGGCCTGGACCAAGGGTTGGTACTCCTCGAGCGATTCGTCGTTCGAGAAGTCGAAGCTCCGCCCGGCGAAGTCTGTGTTCACACCACCGGGCTCGACGAGCTTGACCCGAATCCCCAGCGCGAGCAGCTCGAAGCTCACGGCCTCGGAGAGGCCCTCGACGGCCCACTTCGAGCCGTGGTAGAGGGCACCGAGCGGATAGCACATGCGGCCTCCGATCGAGGAAACGTTGACGATCGCGCCGGCCTTGGCCGCACGCATGGTGGGAAGCACGGCCTGCATGGTCGCCACGAGCCCGAAGAAGTTCACTTCCATCTGTCGGCGCAGCTTCTCCGTGGGGGTGCCTTCCAGGGGCCCGTACGCTCCGTAGCCGGCGTTGTTGACCAGCACGTCGATGGCCCCGAACGCCTCGAGCCCGGCCTTCACGGCGGCCTCGATGGAGTCGGGCGCGAGGAGATCGAGGCGGGTCATAAGGTAGCCGTCGCCTTGGAATTCCGCTCCATCGTCCACATTGCGCATCGTGGCGACCACGTTCCAGCCCTTGGCTCTGAAGTGCTTCGCAGTCGCCTTGCCAATGCCCGAGCTCGCTCCCGTGATGAGTACCGTCTTTGCCATCGTCTTCGTTTCCTGACGGATCTGGGATAACAAGGCGCTTCGTCCCGCGCACTCGCTGCACGTGCCAAGCCACTCGCCCGATGTGACAAGCGCGTTTCCGCCCCGCCGGCCCTCGAGCCCAAGACGGCGTCCCTCGAGGACGACGACAACCCCGAGCTGCGCGACATGACGCGCCGGCTGTGGTCTCGGCCGAACGGCAGCGGCCGTACACGCGACGACCCCTCTGTGCAGACAGCTCCGGCCTCGGGACGAACGGGGCGAAACCTGACGAGTTCTCGACGGGTCCACCCAACCCTCGTAAATTCCGACCATGCCCAGGTCCATCGTGTTCGTCTTCCTGTCGGGCCTTTCGCTCGGCGGGTGCGCCAGAAACACGGACGCGGCTGCACCCTTGTCGGCCAGTCCTCGCGCACGCGAGGAACCTGCAGCGACTCCACAGGACCCCGGTCCGTGCGCGGGCATCGAAGGTCAGTTGAGCTGCAGCGAAGCCGCCGAGCGGATGAACGACCAGGCGCAAGTGATGCGGACGTGTGCGAAAGACCGCGACTGCACGATCGTGGAAGGCCCGTGCGGCGGAACGACGAGCGTGAGTCGGCGCCACGAGGAGTGCTTCGTGCGACTCCAAGGTTGGGACATGGCTTGCGTGGACTGCATGCCGGAGACGCCGCCGAAGTCTCGAGCGATCTGCACCGAGGGGCAGTGCTCCCAAGTGCCCCCCTGATGCCGCGAGGCGACCCGATGCTCGCCCCTCCTGCATGCGCACGGAGGCCAACATCAACGCGGCTATGGGCCATCGCGGATGGTGCTGGCCCAGGAGTCTCGCGACGGTCTCGACCGCGCGCTCAGCGTGGGTGCCAGCTTCGGCGTACTCGCCACTTTGGTAGAGGGCAAGCGGGAGGTTGGCCTTGGTGGCCGCTTCCCACGCGATCGACGACGCTGCTCTCGAGATCACGTCGCTGCGACCGGCCGACAGCCCCATGCTCAGGGCTTCGTGAAGCTCCTCCGTCGCCTCTGGGCGATCGAGCCGGGCTTGGAGATCGCCGACCAGCAGCTGTGCCATCCTCGAACGAGGAGAACACGTCCGGCAAGACGCATCGGACGGCTACCTCGGCTGGGATACCTGGACCCTGGGGACACATCGCCTGGGCGCGCACCTGTTCGACGATGAGGTGCGGGCACGAGAGCTCCCTGCTGCGGCAGGGTCGTCTCCGGTCCGCGTCGACCTCCCCGAACCCGTGCCGGCCGGGGCCGAGGTGGCGCTCGAGGTCCCGCTGCCTGCGCTCCCTCTCGGCACGACGCAGCCACTGCAGCTCGACATGGTCGAGGAAGGGGTCGCCTGGTTCGAGTCGCGGGGCGACATCCCGCTGCAGCTCGCGGTCACGCCCGTCCTGGAAGACGAAGGCGGCGACACCGACGGTGGGGGCGGCGACTCCACGGGCGGAGGCGAGACGACCTCGGGTGGGCAGGGATCGAGCGGCTCGGGTGCTGCATCGACCAGCCCACCGGGGATGGGCGACATGGGCACGGGCAGCGAGGGCGCGAGCGAGTCGGCTGACGACGGCTGCGGATGCTCCCAGGCCTCGACCCCACCGTGGGGTCTCGCGCTGCTGCTGCTCGGACTTCAGGCGAAAGCAGCGGTCGATGTAGTCTAGCTCCGCTCGGCGAAGTACAGGTCGAGGGTGCGCTCGACCCATGCGTCGTCGACGTCCCTTCCCATGACGATGACGCGGAAGTAGAGCGAGCCCGCCAGCATCGCGAAGGCGGCCTCGCGGTCGAGCTCTTCGGCGATCTCACCACGCGCCTCGGCCCGGTCGAACACGGTGGCGACGTCGCTGGAGCGCTCGTCCCACTGCAGCGAAGAATCGAGCTCCCCGTCCTGTTGGATCGTCAGGAGCGCCATGAAGAACGTCGTGCCCAGCGGTCCCGAGATCAACTCTCCGATCTGGCGCAGGGCGTGCCGAAGATCCTCGCGCAGGCTGCCCTTGTCCTCGAACACGACCCGCTCGCGGATGGACTCGCGAATCGCATCCAGGGCCAGCTCCGCTTGGCTTCCGAAGCGCCGATAGAGGGTCGTGCGGTTGACGTTGGCCTCCTTGGCCACCGTGGCGAAGGAGAGTGACGGGTAGCCGTCGCGCAGGAGGACCTCGATCGTCGCGCGTCGGATCTGCTCCGAGTTCCGTGCGGTACGCCCGCCGGGACGCCGCTGAGACGAGCCCTCGCCGCCGTCTTCGCTTGCCATGGACGCCACCCTATTTCGATTTCGCGGCCGCGGCAGCTGATTCGAGTGACGCCCATCCAGACCGGAACGATCAGCATCCGTCCGCACCATCACTGCGGCGTCGAGGGCCGAGGCCCGATCCGCAGGAAGATCGACATGCTCCTGGACGACGAGTGGGTCGATGACCTGCCGATCTTCGCCTACCTGATCGAGCACCCCGAAGGGAACTTCCTCGTCGACTCCGGCGACACCGCGGCGAACTCGGCGAGGGACTACCTGCCGTGGTGGCACCCCTTCTCCCGCCACGGTGTCATCGTCACCGTCGCCCCGGCCGAGGAGGTGGGGATCCAACTCCACGACATGGGGCTCGACCCGAAGAAGGACCTCGCGGGGCTCATCCTCACGCACATGCACCACGACGTGCTCTCGGCCCACCACAAGCTGCGCTCCGCCATCGTCCCTCGTGCCGACGAGCCCGAACCCCCGCCCAAGCAGCTGTCCCTCTTCATCCCTCGCGGCCAGCTCAAGCTCCCCGCCATCACCACCTTGCTGCACGCTCAGCTCCGCGATGCTGCCCCTTCTCGCCTGCCCTGGATGACGCTCCTCGCCCGCGTCTTCCGCGTCGACATCTCCGTCTGCTCCCGCTGCTGCGGGCCCATGCGCGTCATCCGGGCCGTCACCACACCGCAGGAGATTGCCGCCGAGCTCCGCGGTGCTCGTCCGCCGCCGCGTCCCTCTCCTGTCGGACAACTGCTGCTGTTCTCTCCATCGCCCGCAGCCCACTGAGTCTCGCTCCACCAGCGCGTCGCTTTCCAACCGCGCTCGTCTCGGCGTGCCTCGATGGCGTACCCCGTGCGGCCGTGCTCCCTGTCGCGGCGCGTTTCCCCCTCAAATGGCTCCGCTCTCACCGCCCCAGCTTGGCTCGACACCCCGCTGCTGGTCCCCTGCCTGAGAACCGCGCTCTACTGCTGCCCGCCCTACTCCTCAATCCCGGCTTTTTCACACTTCATTTCGCTTAAACGCGGCTTTTTCACACTTCATTTCGCTTAAACGCCCGCGCTCGTAGTTGGTGGCCGAGACCGCGACGGAATGCTCGTACGCCGCGGGGTAGCCCACGCGGCTGCGCGAGTCGTTGCCCGCAGCGCACACCGTGGTGACGCCCTTGCTGTGCGCGTACTCGACCGCCTTGGCCAGCACGCGCGAGGGCAGCGGACCGCCCAGGCTCATGTTGATGACCTTGGCGCCGTTGTCGGCCGCGTAGCGGATGGCGTTGGCGATGCCCGGCACGCTGCCGCGCCCGTCGCCCGAGAGCACCTTCAGCGGCATGATCGTGGACTCGTAGGCGACGCCCGTGACCCCGATGCCGTTGTTGGTGGTCTGCGCGATGGTGCCTGCGACGTGGCTGCCGTACGCGTGGTCGTCGAGCCCATCGGGCAGGCCGCTGATCAAGCTCTCGCCCTTGGTGAACTTGGTGCCCGCGAGGTCGGGAAGCTGACGCACGCCCGCGGCGTCCTTCCACGCCACGCCCGTGTCGATGACCGCCACCACGACGCCCTCGCCCCGCTGGCTGGCCCAGGCTTCGGGCGCATGGATCTGTTCCATGTGCCACTGGAGCTTGAACATCGGATCGTTGACCTCGACGCGCTCACCCTTTTGGGGCTCGTAGTCCGCGACCGCCGCGGCGGTCTTGGGGAGCGCGAACAGGATCTCGGGCTCGGCGACCTCGAGCAGGTCGTTGGCCAGCAGGTCGTCGTCGATGCGGTCCCAGGTGCTGGCCGAGGCCGACAGGCGGTAGAGGTGCTCGGATTCGCTGTAGAACCCGGCCGGCTCCACGTCGACCCCGGGGATCGCGTCGAGCTGGGCGACCAGGGCCGCGATCTCCTCTTCGGAGCCGCCCTCGCCGTCCTCGGGCTCGACGAAGTCGAGGAGCATCTTGCCCGTGGTCCACTCGGAGGAAGCAATCCCCAACTCGGCGGCCGTCTGGGCGACGAGCTCGGGGGTGATGTCTTCGGCAGCGAGGCCTTCGTCTGCAGGTGCGTGCGCCGCGACCATCACGCCGGCGGTCACGGCCACGGCTACGGCGGCGAGGGCTTTGCGCCGCTTGGCCAGCGACTGGAGCTTGTCGAACATGCGGTGTCTTTCCTTCGGTCCGGGAAACGTCCCTGGGAGGAAATCATAGCGGCTGGGCACCCAGTGAACGTGCCTGGATGACGGCCGAATGTGGGCCTGCGGAGCACTTCGTGGCCACGAATTCCACCCAGCCCGGCCCCGCGGTACTGAATCCGTCGATGGCCGAGACGACCCGGGACGACGCGATCATCCTCGCCACCTACGCCGTCGCGATCGCGGTCGCCGTGGCGACGGCATCCATGGTCTGGGGAGACGTGGCGAGGTGGGCGGCGATCCTCGTCGCGGATCTCTGCGCGACGGTGGTCGTCTTCGTGGTCAGCAGAGCCCTGAACAACAGCAGCGTGTACGACGCGTACTGGAGCGTCGCGCCTCCCGTGGTCGCGTTGGGGCTGCTGCTCGCGGGCAATCCGGGCGCCCCCGCCCGCGCCTGGCTGGTCGCGGGGCTCGTCACCACCTGGGGCGTGCGTCTGACCTACAACTGGTGGCGCGGCTGGAGGGGCATGTCCCACGAGGACTGGCGATACGTCGATCTGCGCGCGTCCATGGGGCGCGCGTACTGGTTCATCAGCTTCCTCGGCCTGCACCTCTTCCCGACCGCGCTGGTCTACGTCGGTTGCCTCTCGCTGCTCCCGGTCATGGATCCGAACGCCACCAGCGTCGGCCCGCTCGACCTCTTGGCCACCGTGGTCACCGCCGGTGCGATCCTCATCGAAGCCACCGCCGACCGACAGCTCCACGCCTTCGTGGTCTCCGAGCCCGGTCCCGACGCCGTCCTCACGCAGGGCCTGCGGGGACGCTGCCGCCACCCGAACTACCTCGGCGAGGTCTCCTTCTGGTGTGGCCTCGCCCTGTTCGGCATCGCGGCCGTGCCCTCGGCGTGGTGGGTCGTCGCGGGTCCAGCCGTCATGGCGTCTCTGTTCGTGTTCGTCAGCGTCCCGCTCCTCGAGAAGCGAATGCTCCGCAAGCGGCCCGCCTACGCCGAGGTGGTGCAGCGCTATCCGATGCTGCTTCCGCTCGGCCGCCGTCCATAGCCAGGCTCTCTAGGGCGCGCTCGTGAAGTCGAGCGACACCCGCAGCATGAGATCCCACCCTGGCTCGTTCGCGTAGTAGCGAAGCAGGCTGGTGTAGTCACGATAGCGGGTGTTCGTCAGGTTGCGGCCCGTCAGCGAGAACGTCAGGCGCTGCGCGCCGAGGGGCACGGCGATGCCGGCCTCGGCACCGAGCAGGGCATACGCTGGGGGCGGGGGTGCGAAGTCGGCGTCGAGGTCGAAGCGCCGCTGACGATCGACGAACGAGCCGCGCACCCCGATGTGGCCGTCCTCGGAGACGCCGAGGTCGGGCCAGGAGTACGTGACCCCGAGGTCGTAATGATCGGTGGGCACGAAGGTGATCGGCGCTCCGCCGGGGAGCTGCCGAGCCCGCACCCACGACGCGCGGGCGTCGAAGCGGACCGGCCACTTCGGCGGCTGCACGGCGCCGTCGAACTCACCGCCGTAGAAGAGGGCATCGATGGCGGTGGGGGCGAACAGCGGGAACGACCCCTGCACGCCGCACTGCAGCGGGGCGCAGTCGCTGTAGTTGGGCGCCGTCGGGTCCGCGTCTTGCTGCGGCAGGAGGCGGAAGTAGATGTAGTCGTCGATGAAGCTGCCGTAGGCCGACGCCTCGCCGTACGCCCAGTCGTTGGCGTAGCCGAGCGTGAGCGCCCCGGTCCAGGTGCGCTCGGGGCCCAGCTTGCCGTCGCCGTTGGAGAAGAGCGGGAACGAGGGCGCGGCCCCCTTGATGTACTGCTCGTCGGCGTTGGGGAAGCGCACCGCGGTCGACAGGTCCAGCGAGGTCACCAGCTCCCGCACGGCCTCGAAGGGGCGAACCGCGACACCGAAGGAGCCCGACGCCGCGTGGAACGGGGTGCGGCAGTCAGCCCCCTCGTCGGTCTCGCTGCAGTCCGTGGGCAGGCGGTCCTGCGCCCGAAACGGCAAGAACGTGCGGTCGTCGAGCGAGGCGTTGCGGGTCATGCCGTCGTAGCGCGCACCGCCCTCGAGCTCCGCCCGCTCCCAGACCACGCGCTGCAGCACGAACACGCCCCACGCCTGCTCGGCATAGTCGGGCAAGAAGCCCGGGTCGCTGCCGTCGTAGCCGTTGCGGCGGTTCACGAACGATCCGCCGCTCTCGCCCTCGAGCAGCGCGGCGGCTCCCAGCGCGACGGGGCTCTGCTCGAACGCCAGCTCGGCAGAGTGCGTCCGCAGATCGAGCTCCACCTGAGGCCCGGTGATGTTGGACCGGACCACGTCGTACTCGTCGCGGTCGTTGTTCTGGAACGCGTACGTGGCCACGAGATCGCCTGCGTCGCCGAGCGGGGCGCGGCCGCGCAGGATCGCGAGGTCGTGGGCGACCTCCTGGTAGGGCCGCTCGATCTCGTAGTCGCGGCGATAGAGCTCCACGCCGATCGGGCGGCCCAGGTTCGCGCTCGACTCGAAGTCGTCCACCGACCCCGCCCGCAGACCCCGGAACACCCCGGCCTTCATCGCGTAGTGGCGGTAGGTGCCCTGCAGCGAGAAGCCGTCGCGTTCGTAGCCGAGCGAGCCACCTGCGTTCCAGACCCGCGAGCCCGTGTTGTCGAGCGGGTAGTCCGGGGTCATCGCGGACGCGCCGCGAGAGAGGTTGCCCTCCACTCGCCAGCCGAAGCCCGGCAGCGCCCGGTGGGCCCCCTGCACCCGGGTGGCCACCGTGCCGCGACGCTCGTTGGTGGTGCCGACCAGGTGAACCTCGCCCGAGACCGCGGGATCGGTGGGCAACGGCGGCGGATCGATCAACACCACGCCCCCGATCGCGTCGGGACCGTAACGAATGCCGCCCGCGCCCTTGATCACGGTAATCGTGTCGGCGCCGAAGGGATCGATCTCGGGCGCGTGCTCGAGGCCCCACTTCTGGCTCTCGTGCCGCACTCGGTCGTAGAGGATCAGGTTGCGGCGCCCCACCTGCCCGCGAATGATCGGCTTGCCCATGCCGCCTGCGGGCCCGCGCAGCACGGTCACGCCGGAGATCGCCGTGAGCGCGTCGGCCAGCCCGCGACCACGCAGGTCGTCGAGCTCCTCGTCGCTCAGGGCGTCGCTCGCGGTGGTGTCGAGCTTCTTGGGTGCGGGCGCGACCACGACCACGTCGTCGAGCACGTCGACCTCGAGCGGACGCAGCACCAGGCTCACCGCGGTGGACGGCGCGTCGACACGCTGGGTTCGGCTGGCGTAGTCCGCCCGCGAAGCGGTCACCGACGTGCCGCCGGGACACAGCCCCTCCAGCACGAAGGCGCCGTCGTCGTCGGTGGTGCTCTGGGCCTCGCCCGCGCGCACCTCGGCCTGTGGCACAGCCGAGCCCGTGGTCTCGTCGACGACCTGGCCACGCACGGTCTCCTCGCAGGGGGCGGCCGCGAGCGCCACCATCATCCACAGCGGCGCCATGCTCATCGTCCCATCGCGCGGAGCAGGCTCTGGCCCCGGGCGGCGTAGTCGGTGCCCGCCAGCTGACGCGCCTGGGCCGAGGCCTCGGCGTACTGCTGCAGCGCGTAGTGGGCGTAGGCCAAGTTGTAACGCCGCCGCGGCGAGAGCGGGAGGCGCTCGGCCGTCGCGATCGCCTGGGCGAGCTTGCCGGACTCGAACAGGATGTCGAAGCGCTGCTCGGCCCGCCGCCAGTCTTCGCCCACCCGCGCGTTCAGCCGCAGCGCCTCGCGGTGGTGCCCGGCCGCGCGGGCGTGCTCGGCTGCGGCGTAGGCCTCGTCGGCCCCGAGCTCGACGGCGCGGGTGAAGGCACGCGAGGCCTCGATGGTGGCACCTGCCGCGCTCGCGACCCAGCCGAGCTGCGCCTGCACGTCGGCGTCGTCGGGGAACGCGGCGCCGAGCTGGCGCGCCAACGGCAGGGCGTGGGCGTCGCTGCGGATCTCCTGCAGCACGGCCAGGGCCATCGTGCGGCCGAGCTGATCGGGCGTGAGCGTCTCGATCCACGCGCGGGTGGGCTCGAGCAGCCCCTCGCGGGCGCATAGGAGGATCAGCTGCTGGGTGAGCTTCAGATCCTTCGGGTGGGCTCGGGCCGCGGTCTCCAAGGTGGCGTAGGCACGCTCGACGCGGCCCGCCGCGTCCTCGGCCGCCGCCCGTAGCATGGCGACCGCCGGGTCCTTCGCATCGAGCGGCGCGAGCGCCTTCGCGACCGCCTCGGGCTTGCCCGCCCGCAGCAGCGCGTGGGCCCACAACAACCGCAGCGGGGGGTGCTCGGGCGCGAGCTTCACCGCCTCGGCGAAGCGCTTCGCCGCGACCGCGGGTCGGTCCTCCGCCAGGGCCAGGCGTCCCTCCAGCGTGGCCCGAGCCAGCGGGGTGAGCTCGGACTCGGCCATCGCCGCCTTCGCGTCTTCGAGCTCGCCCGCGTCGATCGAACGCTCGATGTCCGCGGGGGACATCGGCGCAACCGAGAGCAGCACGAGCAGGGCCAAGGAGATCATTCTTGCAGCTCGAAGCGGATCGTCTGCTGGAGGGTGGTGTCCACGGCCTCGGTGCCGCGACGGGCGGGCGTGAAGCGGTAGCGCCGGGCGGTCTGCAGCGCGGCGTCGTCGAACACGCCGGGGGGCTCGGCGCTCACGACCACCGCGTCCTGCACGGCTCCGTTGGCGTCGATGCGCAGCCGCAGGGTGACGAAGCCCTCGATGCCTTGGCGCTGCGCCAGCCGGGGATAGGTGGGCTTGGGGCGGCTCTTGGGGCGCGCCGGGATCTCCCGCTCCTCGACGAGCGCCTCGCTGGGCAGGTCGGAGCCGGGCAAGGTGCCCATGGAGGGCAGGCCGCCGCCCGGCATTCCGAGCGCGATGGACCCGGGCCCCGCGGTGGGAGCCAGGCCGGACAGCTGCGGCGGCGCGGGGCTGGGCGCGCTGACGCTGGGTGCGGGCGTGGGCGCCACGGCGTCGGCCGCCGCGGGCTCGAACGACGGAGCCTCGGTGCGAGCGGGGGGCGGAGGCGGCATGACCGGGACCGGACGCGGCCCGCCGTGCGTCTCCTCGTGGGGCGTGGGCGAGGGGTCGTCGTTCATCCACGCGACCACCGCGAGCGAGCCCACCGTCATGCCGACCGCGACCACGCCCGCGGCGAGCCACTGCAGGACCCGGTTCACGACCCGTCCTCCACCCCGAGCGCGACCCCTTCGGCCCCCGCGCGGCGGCAGGCATCAATGGCGTCGACGATCACCTCGGCGGTCGCCCCCTTGTCGGCGATCACGATGACCGACGCGTCGGCGTGCTCTCGCAGGCGCGCCCGGACCTCGGCCTCGACCCGCCAGGGGCTGGTCGGCTGGGCGTCCACGGTGATCTCGCCTTGGCGGCTCACCGCCACCCGCACCACGTCGTGGGGCTGCTCGGTCGCCGTGCTGGAGTCGGGCCGCTCCACGGGCAGGCCGAGCTCGTGCACGAACGTGGTCGTGACCACGAAGAAGATCAGCAGGATGAAGACGATGTCGATGAGCGGAGTGATGTTGAGCTCCGCGCTCTCGGTGACCTCGTTGCTGAGCTGGCCGATCTTCACTCGGGCACCTTCCTCAGCTGCACCAGCACGCTGTGCGCCTGCAGCAGCTCGCGCACCCGCTTGGCCTCCAGCCGCGCCAGCAGGCGGGCCGCCGCGAGACCCGGCACGCCGACCATCAGCCCGAGCTGGGTGCTGATGAGCGCCACCGAGATGCCGCCCGCCACCGTCTGCTCCGTGGCGTGGGTGAGCGAGGTGCCCTGCATGGAAGAGAACGTCTCGATCATTCCGCTGACCGTGCCCAGCAGGCCCAGCAGCGGGGCGATGGTGACGAGCCCCATCAGCAGGGTGCTGAAGTCGGTGACCCGCTCGCGCTCGATCTCGAGGAAGCGCTCCAGGTGGTGCTGGCAGGTGCCCGAGCGCTTCAGGGCCCCGAGCGCGCCTTCGAGGTAGCGTCCCACCGCGCCCTCGGCCTCGATCGCGTCGGGTTGCCGCATCGCCTGCTCGACCACCGCCTTCACGTCCGCCTTGCAGCCGCGCGCCACCGTGATCAGCCGCAGCGTGGCGACGAACCACAAGGTGAGGCTTGTGGCGACGAGCGGGCCGCTGACCCAGCCCCCCGCCGCCAGCAGGGCCTGCAGGTCAGCCATGATCGTGGTCATGGTCGTGGCCGTCTCCGTGGTGGTGATGATCGCCCGCCTCGTGCGCGTGACCGTGCCCGTCGCCGCCGTGCAGATACGCCAGCACCGCCTGCTCGGCCGAGGCCAGGATTCGCCGGGCGCCGCGGCTGAGCAGCGCGTGGGCGAGGTAGGCCGGGATCGCGATCGCCAGCCCGAACTGGGTGGTCAGCAGCGCCTCGGAGATGCCCGCGGCCAGCAGCTGCGGCTCGGCGGTGCCCGTGTCGGTCACGACCGAGAAGGTGTGGATCATGCCCGTGACCGTGCCGAGCAGGCCGAGCAGCGGGGCCACGCCCGCGGCGACGCCCACCAGCGAGAGCCGCCGCTGCAGCTGCTCCCGCATGATCATCAGCGCCTGGGTCGCGCGCTCCTCCACGTCGACGTCGACCGAGACCGAGCACGAGGGGCAGCGCGCGGCGGCGGCGATGACCAGCGGCTTGGCGATCCAGCCCTGCACGTGCAGCAGCGACTTGGTGTGGGCCTCGCGAACCGCCGCGGCGAAGCGGCGCTCCTCGTAGCGCCAGCGCGCGCTCGCCCACAGCAGGCCGACGGTGCGCTCGATGATGATCAGCCCCGCGATGCCGCCGATGACCAGCAAGACCCACATGACCGGGCCGCCCGCGTCCATCTCGGCGCGCCAGCCCGCGGTGACGAAGCCGCCCGGATCGGGGGGAGCGGCTTCGTCATAGAGCACCGCGGTGACGACCTGGGCGTCGCCGACGATCTGCGGGGTCGCGAACTCTCCGCGCACCGCTCGCAGCCCCTCGGCGGTCGCGATCAGCGGGTGACCGCTGCCGTCCCACCGCAGCGCAGCGACGCGTCCGACGTGCAGGACCGAGGTGGTGGTGGCGTGGCCGCCGACGTCGAAGACCTCGGCGTGGGGCTGGACCCGCAGGCTGCCTTCGTGGGCGACGGCCTCGAGCTGTCGCGCGATGAGCTGGGGGAGGAGCGCGGCCTGGGCATCGGCGTCCTCGGGCAACGCGGTGTGGTCGCGCGCGGCGAGGCGGGCCATCAGGTCGTCGAGGGCCGCCGCCTGGGCGTCGCGGCTGCGATCGCGCTCGCGACCGGGCAGGCTGGTCTCGAGCGAGGCGTTGCCGACCTGCAGCCGCGTGAGCTCGCCCGAGAGCGCGTCGATGTCCTTGCGCAGCGAGGCCTTTGCCGCGGCCGCGCTGGACTTGGCGCCCGCGAGGCTCTTGCGCAGCGCGTCCCGCTCGGCCCGGAGCGCCTCGGCCTCGTCGGCCCGCGCTTGATCCCAGGTGCGCGGCGGCGCGGCGAGGGCCACCCACGGCACCAGCCACAGCACGAGCGTGAGGAAGGCAGCCCTCATGGCGTGGCCTCCACGCTGGGCAGCACGATCGGCGCCAGGCCGAGCGCCTGATTGTCGGCGGCGGCGTCGAAGCGGGCGCCGACGACCTCGGCCAGCGTCCCGTCGAGCATCTCGAACGCCCAGGCGTCCCCGCGGCGCACAGCCCAGCCGACGCCCCCCTCCTCGGTGCGCACGTACAGGAGCGCGAGGCCGAGGCGAAGCACTTGGACGATCTGCGGCGTGCCTTCGAGCTCGATGCGCTGCTGGGTGAACGCCACCTCGCCGCCCATCGCCTGCTCCTCCTCGATGAACCGAAGCAGCCGCTCCAGCACGCGTCCGTAGTCGGGGGTCGCCGCCTGCAGGTCGCGCTCGAGTCCAGCGAGCACGTCGAGGCGCGGTTGCTTCGCGAACGGCAGCCCCTGCTCGACGTGGGTTCGCACCGCCGCGATTGCGGCCTGCATCGGCGCGGCCCAGCGGCGCGCGTCGTCGTCGGCGTCCTCGGCCCGCTTCGTCGCCTCGGCCCGCAGCTTCTCCAAGGTGGCCTTGCGGGTTCGTGCCGCACGCACCTGACGCTCGAGCTCAGCCCGCTCGGCTCGCAGCGCTGCCAGCTCGTCGCGGGCCGCTGCCCGCTCGGCCTCGAGATCCGATGCGAGCTGGTCGACCTCGGTCCGCAGCGCCGCCAGATCGGCCATGGTGACGCCCGCCGCCCGGGCCACCAGCGGCAGCCCAGCTAGGATCAACGCGAACCAAGTCGCGGCGATGCGGATGCGTCGCACGGTCGGAACATACTGCAAGCCGGTTGCATGTGCACCGGGGTTGTAGGAAATTACGCTACTTGGTGGCCGCGCGCTTGCGCCGGCTCTTCTTGCCCGGTGACCGACAGCCCGGGCAGCGCCCCACGACCTGGAGGTCGGCATCGAGCAGCGCGTCCCGCCAAGCCTCGTCCTTCGGGATGCTGAGCGTGGCGTCGTGCAGGCAGATGACGTCGCCGCACTCGCGGCACGCGAAGTGCGGATGCACGTGCGCCGGCTCGTCGGAGCGCTGCGCCTCGAACCTCGTGACCCCGCCGACGCGCGAGGCGACCCGGGCGAGTCCGGCCTCGTCGAGCTTGATGAGGTTGCGATAGAGCGTGGCGGCGTCCCATTCGTCGGTGCCGATGCGCTCGACCACCTCGGCGTGGGAGAGCGGGCGGTCGGTGTCCGAGAGCAGCCGCAGCACGGCGACCCGCGGCGCGGTCGCCCGCAGCCCTGCATCGTGCAGGAGGCGCTTGCCCTCTTCTCGGCTCAGCTTGCTCATGCGCTGGCAGCGTAGTCGATCTGCAGTTGCAATCCAAATGCAATGCCTGCAGCCTCCCGCGGGTGAGCATGCAGCTGATCTGCACCAAGACGTGCGGCACGTGCCGCAAGGCCGTCGCCCTGCTCGAACAGAAGGGCATCGCGTTCGAATACCGGGAGTACCGCCAGGACCCACTGAGCAAGCAGGAGCTCGAGGACATCCTGAAGAAGCTCGGGATGGGTCCCCGGGACGTGCTGCGAACCCGGGACGCCAACGCGCTCGGGCTCAGCGGCGACGAGACCGACGCGGAGCTCCTCGACCTCATGGCCGAGCACCCCACCCTGCTCCAGCGGCCCATCGGAATCGTCGGCGACAAGGCCGCCCTCGGCCGCCCTCCCGAGGCATTGCTCGAGATCGTGTGAAGGGCGCGATAGCTTTGTTAGTATCGGGCTTCTGATGGCCGAGGACGATTCTGGCCCGGTATCCACCTGGCTCGCGGAGAGGACCTCGTGGGACTCGCGCCGGGCGACGTCGTGGGCGGAGCGCGGTACCGGATCTGCCGCGAGCTTGGCCGCGGCGGGATGGGCATCGTCTATGAGGCGGAGGACACCAAGCTCAACCGCCAGGTCGCGCTGAAGACCCACCAGATCGGGTCACCCGCTGCGCGTGCGCAGCTGCTGGTCGAGGCGCAGGCGATGGCCAAGCTCTCGCACCCCAACGTCGTCGCCGTGCACGACGTCGGCGAGTTCGACGGCGGTGTCTTCCTGGTCGCAGAGCTCGTGACGGGCGGAAGCCTCAAGACGTGGCGCGTGCCCGAGCGAAGCTGGCAGGAGGTGGTGCGCGCCTACGTCGAAGCGGGAAGAGGGCTGGCATACGCGCACGAGGCCGGCCTCGTGCATCGCGACTTCAAGCCCGGCAACGTTCTGCGTACTCGCAACGGGCGCTGCCAGGTCGCCGACTTCGGCATCGCGGTCTCGAGCTTGGCGTCAGGCCACACGCGGGACGCCGAAGCGACCCGCCCCGATGCGGGGAGCGAGACCGAGTACAACCTCGCCGGGACCCCCGCGTACATGGCCCCGGAGGTCTTGATGGACGCCTGCGTCGACGCCCGGTCGGATCAGTTCTCCTTCAGCGTCGCTCTCTACGAGGCACTGCTGGGGAAGCGACCGTTCGAGTTCCTGTCGATCGAACTGCTCGAAGGAAAGCCTCGGGACCTCCCTCGCGGCCCCGTCCCGCTGCGCGTCGTCCGGGTGTTGGAGCGGGGCTTCGCCGTCCGCCCATCCGATCGGCACCCGTCGATGACGGAGTTGCTCGATGGACTGGAGCGCAGCGTCGCCCCCCAGCGCCGTGGATGGCTCGCGGTGGGAGCGGTAGCACTCACAGGCGCTGGAACCTGGGCCGCGCTCGCGAACGTCGAGCCGCCCTGCGAGGTCGACCCCGTCCCGTTACCGACTTGGACCTCGGAGGGCCGCGACTCGCTCGCGTCGGTGTTCGCTCGCGACCGCGAGGCCGAGCGACAGTGGCCCTCGGTCGTGCGAAGGGTGGACGCGTTCGTCGAACGGTGGATCGAAGCCTCGACCGAACTCTGCGACGGCGGGCCGACGGACGCGTACCGGCTCGAAGCCGCCCGCTGCCTCGAAGATCTGCGACGCGATGCCGAGGCGACCCTCGCCTCGCTGCAACGCGCTTCAGGTGCGGCCGCACGCAACGCCTCGAGCCGAGCGGAGGCCTGGACGAGCCCGGCGATGTGCCTGCGTCGCGACGTCGCTGCCGCCTCGAAGGGTTCTCCGCTGTTTCAGCGCCCGCGCTACACGGCGATCCGCCAGCAGCTGAGAGAGATCAGCAGTGAACTCGAGAGCGGAGGGGACGTCGACGCGCTGTCGGCTCGACTCGACGCGCTCCGTCCCGAGATCGCCGCTCTCGACGATCCGGATCTTCGCGCCCGCCTCCTCTTCACCGAAGGCGCGGTCGCGCTTCGCACCGACCGCACGAAGCTGGAGCCGCTCCTCAAGCGTGCCTATCAGGAAGCCCGCGCGGCCGACGACAATCTGCTCGCCACCGTCGCCGCCAACAGGCTCACTCACTTGCTCGCCACCGAACTCGGCGACTCGAAGTCTGCCCTCGAGTGGGGCGAGGTGGCTCGTGCCGAGGCCCATCGCGACGGGGTCTACGACGACGTCGTGGTGAGAACGGAACTCGTCGCGGCGATTGCCTACGACGTGGCGGGCATGTGGGATGAAGCAGCGGACGGTTACGACCGCGCCCTGCTCGAGGCGGAGAAGGTCGAAGGTGAGACCCGCGAGCGCTTGCGGGCCGAGATCCTGATCAGCGTGAGCGGATTCGAGTTCGCGCGCGGAAACCCCGAGCGTGCGCTCTCGACCGGGACCGAGGCCGTGGAGACGTTCGAACGCCTCGATGGCGGACCCTCGCGCAACTCCTTTGCGGCCATGGGCAATGTGGGACTGGCGCTCGCCAGCGCCGACCGACTCCAAGAGGCGAGGGAGATGTTCGAACGCGAATATCGGCTCCGCGCGGAGTTGCTGGGCCCCGACCACCCCGAGCAGTTCGTAGCCCTGCTCAACCTCGGGATGATCGCGGACCACCAGAATCGCCACGAAGACGCCCGTCGGCAATGGATGGAAGCGGACGCCCTCCTCGTTCGGTACTACGGCGAACGTCATGCGGACCGAGGGGACATCGCGCTCAACCTCGGGTGGCACGACATGAAGGCGCAACGTTTCGCCGAGGCGGAGGAGCGCTTCCTGTGGGCGAAGGACGTCTTGGAGGAGACGGTCGGACCCGGAGCGGAGCAGACCTTCCTCGCTCAGGTCGCACTCGCGAGCGCCCGCCTCGCGCTCGGACGGGTGGAGCAGGCTTGTGCCCCGATCCCCGGCCTCGTCAACGAGGCGCGACAGACCCTAGGCGACAACCGCGTCGTCGCCCGCCTCCTTCGAGTGGACGGGGATTGCGCTGCGACGAGGGGAGAGCTCGATGAAGCCACCGCGAAGCTCCGCGAGTCGCTCTCGCTGTCCGAGCGCATCTCGGACGCGGTCGGAGAACGACTCGACATCCAGCTCGCCCTCGCGAAGGTTCTCGCGGAGAACGGCTCGATGGACGAAGCCCGCGAGCTCGCCGAAGAAGTGGCCAGTCACGCCTCGACCCCCGCGACGACGCGCGCCCGCGCGCAGGCCCTGCAGTGGCCAGCTGTCACGCCCAGGCGCGCTACGTTCCGCGGACTACCCAAGACAGCGACGCCCTCGCCCTGGTGCGCGAGCACTGGCCTGCGTTCCGCGAGCGGCTCGAGGAACGCGCCGGCTCGCTGCCGGGATTCGTGCGGGACGAGCTCGAAGCGTTCATCACCTGCGGAGACTTCGAGCACGGCTTCTTGGTGGCCCAGTGCCGCCGCTGCGGCGACAGCCTGCGCGTCCCGTTCGCCTGCAAGAGCCGCGGCATCTGCCCTTCGTGCATGGGCCGGCGCATGGCCGAGACCGCGGCGCTCTTGGTCGAGCACCGCTTGCCTGAGGTTCCGTGGCGGCAGTGGGTGCTGAGCTTCGAGGGCCCGATGGCGGTCCGGCTGGGCTACGACCGGCCGCTGCTCGGGCGGGTGTGTCGGCGGTTTGCGAAGCGAGTGATGCAGACGCTGCGGCAGCAGAGCAAGCGGGAGCATCGGTTGCGCAGCAGCAGCGACCTGCACCCCGGGGTGCTCATCGTGGTGCAGCGCTTTCGCAGTGACCTGAGCTTGTTCGTGCATCTGCATGCGCTGGTCACCGATGGCTGTTTCGAGCCGGCGGTGGCGGGCGATGCGGCGGCGTTCATGCCGGCCATCGGCCTCGGCGAGCAGGAGCTGTTGCGGACGCTGCAGCGGCTGCACGCCGACTTGGCCGAGCACCTCGAGGTCGGGGGCGATGGCGATGGCGAGCCTGTCGACGAAGCGCTCGTAGCCTGCGTCCAGCTCGGCCTGCCGCTGCGTGCCGTGGGACCCTCGCCCTGCGAGCCGCGACCGGCATCGCCGATGCTCGTCCGTGGCTTCGGCATGCAGCTGCATGCCGCCGTCACCGTCGACGGCCGCGACCGCAAGCGTCTGGAGCGGGTGTGTCGCTATCTCCTGCGCCCGCCCTTCGCTCTGGGTGCCGTACAGCGCACCGCCGACGGACAGGTTCGGGTGCACTTCAAGAAGCCCAATCGCTTCGGGGCCACCTTCGCCCAGATGAGCGCCGACACCTTTCTCGCTCGGCTGTGCGCCCTCGTGCCTCCGCCGCAGGCGCATACCGTTCTGTATTACGGCGTGCTTTCGGCCCACCACAAGCTGCGCTCCGCCATCGTCCCTCGTGCCGACGAGCCCGAACCCCCGCCCAAGCAGCTGTCCCTCTTCATCCCTCGCGGCCAACTCGAGCTCCCCGCCATCACCACCTTGCTGCACGCTCAGCTCCGCGATGCTGCCCCTTCTCGGCTGCCGTGGATGACGCTCCTCGCCCGCGTCTTCCGCGTCGACATCTCCGTCTGCTCCCGCTGCTGCGGGCCCATGCGCGTCATCCGGGCCGTCACCACACCGCAGGAGATTGCCGCCGAGCTCCGCGGTGCTCGTCCGCCGCCGCGTCCCTCTCCTGTCGGACAACTGCTGCTGTTCTCTCCATCGCCCGCAGCCCACTGAGTCTCGCTCCACCAGCGCGTCGCTTTCCAACCGCGCTCGTCTCGGCGTGCCTCGATGGCGTACCCCGTGCGGCCGTGCTCCCTGTCGCGGCGCGTTTCCCCCTCAAATGGCTCCGCTCTCACCGCCCCAGCTTGGCTCGACACCCCGCTGCTGGTCCCCTGCCTGAGAACCGCGCTCTACTGCTGCCCGCCCTACTCCTCCATCCCGGCTTTTTCACACTTCATTTCGCTTACGCTCACACTTCATTTCGCCGCCGCGGCCGCGGGCACCAGCGCGCGCAGGCGGGCGACCGTGGCCCGGTGATCGATGCGCTCCAGGTAGCGCTCGCGGTCGTCGAGCAGCGGAGGCGCGTCGTCGGTCGCGTTCACGAACGTGGCGCGGTTCTCCGGACCCGAGCCCGGGCCGGACGCGGACACCCCCGGCAGGTATGCCGCGGTCATCCGCTCTGTCGGAAGATGCGCCTCGTCGCTCACCGCGCCACCGCTACGGCCCAGCGGCCATTGCGGATCATTCTACAGTCAGCCCACCCTCGGCGAGAAGACCACCGGCGCCGGGCTCCCCCGGTGCGGCCCCGCTGGAGGCGACCAGCTCCGCGAGATTGCTGACCTTCTGGGGGGCGCCAACCCGGCGCTCACTCGACGTGGACGACGAAGGTGATGTCGACGTCCGTCTCGCCAGGCGGCGTGCCGCCAGCGGCGAACGCTTCGGCGAGTCCGGGCGCCTTCTGCGGGCTGCCGTTGATCGGCGGGAGGTGGCGAAGCATCACGGTGAGGTCCCCGTCTCCAGGTTCGGCCGTCGTGACGGTGCTGGCGATGCCGACGGGAAGATCCTCTCCCACGGCGTTCTCGGTGTAGTCGGACTCGAGGTCGGCGTAGCCGTGCGTCAGCAGGCCGCTCCCCATCGACGCGGGTCCGGAGACGGACTCGCCGAAGAAGAAGAACTGGTGTTCCTCGGCTTCTTCGCGGACCTCCTCGGTGATGTCCTCGTCCTCGAGCTCGTTGAGCAGCCCGACGGTCATCGTATACGTGGTGCCCGGCGCGAGCACGATCTCCTCGGTGGTACCCGAGGCGCCTCCGTCACCGTCCGGATCGCGGAAGGAAGCTGTCACGGTGTCTGCGGTGTCCGATGTGAACGTCAGCGTCACGGTCGTGATCAGCTCGGTCTCCCCGTGGTCATGGTCGTGGTCGTCCGTGTCGTGGTCGTGGTCGTGATCGTCCGTGTCGTGGTGCTCGTCTGCATCTGCGTCGGAGTCACAGCCGAGGGGGGAGAGCGCGAGCGCACCGCAAGCCAGGATCGTCTTCCAATTCATGACGTCCCCACGGTGATGCAACGGGATGACAAATGCAACTCGTTTTCCGAAGCATCCGCTGTGCGTAAAGCCCTCGTGCCCACCTCTCTCGTTGCAAATGCACATGAATTGCAATATTGAGGAAGCGTGTTGGAATGGTTGATCATCGGAGGGGGCCCGCACGGTCTTCACATCGCCGCGTCGCTCCTCCAGAAGGCGGGAGTCCCGCCCGATCGCCTTCGCATTCTCGACCCCCACCCCGTGCTCATGCAGGCTTGGAACACGCGGGCGCACCGGGTCGGCATGTCTCACCTGCGCTCCCCCTCGGTGCACAACGTCGATGTCGACCCGTGGTCGATGCAGAGGTTCGCGGAGGGATGGACGCCCCCCCAAGACGCGGCCGCGACCTTCTCTCCGCCGTACTCTCGTCCTTCGACCGCCGTGTTTGCAGCGCATGCCGAGGCCGTGATCGAGCGCCTCGGCCTCGACGGGCTCCACGTTCGTGGGTGCGCCAGGACACTCGAGCTCCACGGCGAGGGCTGGAACGTCGGCCTCCACGCAGGGGCACTCGCCGCCCGACGCGTCATCCTCGCACTCGGCCCCGCAGGGACGCAGCGAGTGCCTGCGTGGGCCGTATCGCACCTGCACGACGCTCGCCGCTGGGTCCAGCATGTCTTCGACCCGACCTTCGATCTCGATGCGCGGCCGCAGCTACGACGGGTGGCGGTCATCGGAGGAGGGATCTCGGCCGCCCAGCTCGCGACGCGGCTCGCAGGGGAAGGGCGCAAGGTCTGGCTGGTGAGTCCGCATCGCCTGCGGCGGATGCAGTTCGACAGCAGCCCACAGTGGCTGGGGCCCGCGAAGATGGCCGGCTTCTCGAAGGAGCCGGACATGGCAGTGCGTCGACGGCTGATCGACCGGGCGCGAAGGCCTGGCACTGTCACGAAGGAGGTCGACCAGGCGCTTCGGCGCGCGGTCCGTGGAGGCTCGGTCTCGATCGTGATCGGGGAGGTGCGCGGCGTCTTTTCGCTCTCGGATCGGCACGTCCTGGGTCTGCGCACGCCAATCGAGGTCGACGGGGTCGCCCTCGCGACCGGCTTTGGGGGGCTGCCCGGCGGACCGCTGCTGGAGTGCCTCGATCCCGAGCTGTTCCCGCGAGCAGCTTGTGGAACTCCCGTGGTCGACGCGCGACTTCACTGGGGGCACGGGCTGTACGCCGCAGGCGCCCTCGCGGAGCTGCAGCTCGGTCCAGTCGCGCGAAACATCGCGGGCGCCTTGCGGGCTGCGGAGCGACTGGTACCCGTGGCGATCAGTGGAGCCGGCCTGGAGCTCCGCGCAGCAACCGGTTGAAGTACCCCACGAGCTCCTCCATGTGCAGGCCGGGGCTCGGTCGCCCGTCCGATCGGCAGGCCTGCAGCAACCGTTCCAGCTCCACACGGTCGAGCTGGCCCTCGTGTCCGAGGAAGACCAGCTGAGAGCGCGGCGGCTCGGCCCAGCTGCCAGCGCAGTGCAACGCCGCCCGTGCCCCGACGATCTGCACGAGCAGGCGCGCCTCCGGGTCCTGGGCGACGTGGACGAAGCCCTTGGCGCGTAGCACCGAGGGCGGGAGCCGACCCAACGTGCGGCGCAACGCGTAGACACACAGGGGTGCGTCTTCGTCGAACGTCCAGGTCTCGAACGCATGGCCATGATGGTGGTGCCCATGGGCGTGCCCGACCTCGTGCACGTGTGGCGCGTGACCGGGGCGGATCGCGGCGAGGCGTGCGTCGTCCCAGAGTTTGGGGGCACCCAGGATGAGCGCCACTGGGGCCTGTTGCAGCGAGGACGACACGACCCGCGCCCGCGGAGCGGCCGTCTCGAGGAGCTCGTGCGTCGCCGCGAGCTGCTGCGGCTCCACGATGTCTTGCCGCGTCGAGACGATGATGTCGCAGACGCGCAGCTGGGTGGTGGCGACCTGCAAGTCCTCGCCGACGAGGGTGGACCAGCTCGTGGGATCGACGCATCCGACGACGGCCGCGAGCTCGACGTGGTCGGCGATCCGTGGATCCGTGAACGTGCGCACGATCGACGCGGGATCGGAGACACCGCTGGCCTCGATGATGATGTGGCCCGGTGGTCGCGGTCGTTGACGGAGCCGAAGCAACGCTGCGAGCAGGTCACCTCGGATTGTGCAGCAGATGCACCCGTTGTGGAGCGCGACCTCGCCGTCGAGGGCGGTGTGGCCGGCGACCAAGCTGGCGTCGATGTTCACCGACCCGAAGTCGTTGATGATCACTCCGAGAGGCTCATGGCTCTCGCGGAGCAGCGCGTTGAGGAGCGTGGTCTTGCCGGCGCCGAGGTAGCCAGCGAGGATGGTCACTCGGGTGCGAGGCACGTCGACCGACCCTTCCCGCTCGCCCTCGCGGCGTGACGCCTCCAGCCCACCACCATGGCCGAAGCTGCGAGGCAGGCCGCGACGATTGTGAACCCCCACTCCGCCTCGTGCCCGAGCAGCGCGGAGAGCCCCGCGGCGGAGAGCGCGGTCGGCAGGACCGCCACGCTCGGGCAATGGATCGCGCACGCCGTGCTCGCGACGACGCCGAGGCGGTCCACCGAGTCCGTGCCGGTGCTCATGCGGTTTGCAGCGCCGGAAACGGGTTGGGCCGCTCTGCCCAATCCGCGCTGTCTCGCTGGGCGAGCGCTGGGTCCAGCAGGCACGCGTCGAGGCGACGCCGTAGCTCGGACTCGTCGAGGTCCATGCCGATGAACACCAGCTGCTGCGCGCGGTCGCCGAAGCGGGGGTGCCAGCTCGGTTGCTGGTCGGGTCGTTCGCCGTCGGGTTGCCCCCAGCGTTCGCGTGGGACGGCTGCCCACCAAAGCCCCGCTGGAGAGACGTTGCTGATGCCGCCGGCCTGGGCCCACTCGTAGGCGACGCGGGGATCGGCCTCCACCCAAAAGAACCCCTTGGACCGGAGCACCGACCTCCAGTTGTCCTCGTCGTGGAAGAAGGCCCACAGCGCGTCGGCGTCGAAGGGGTGCGAGGTCCGATAGGTGAAGCTCGAGATCCCGTAGGCCTCGGTCTCGGGGGTGTGCTCGCCCTGCAGCTCCCGGATCCATCCCGCGGAGCTCGCGGCGCGATCGTAGTCGAACAGGCCGGTGCACAGCACGTCGTCCAGCGATACCCGACCGCGGGTTGCCGGGATCACCTTGGCTCCGGGGTTGAGGGCGGCGAGCACCGCCCGGACGCGGTCCGCTTCGGTGCCGCTGACCAGGTCGTTCTTGTTCAGCACGATGACGTCGGCGAACTCGATCTGCTCGATGAGGAGGTCGGCGACGGTGCGGTGGTCGTCTTCTCCGAGCGACTCGCCGCGCTCGCGCAGCGCCTCGGCGGCTTCGAAGTCGCGCAGGAAGCTCTTCGCGTCGACCACGGTGACCATGGTGTCGAGGCGCGCGACGTCGGCGAGGCTCACACCGCTCTCGTCCTCGAACGTGAAGGTCTGGGCTACGGGGATTGGCTCGGAGATCCCCGTCGACTCGATGAGCAGCTGGTCGAAGCGTCCATCTTGCGCGAGGCGTGAAACCTCGGCCAACAGGTCGTCCCTCAGGGTGCAGCAGATGCACCCATTGGACATCTCCACCAGCTTCTCCTCGGTGCGAGACAGCGACGCACCGCCGCGCTCGACCAGGGCAGCGTCGATGTTGACTTCGCTCATGTCGTTGACGATCACGGCCACGCGGCGGCCCTCTCGATTGTTGAGGATGTGATTGAGCAACGTCGTCTTGCCGGCGCCGAGGAAGCCGGAGAGCACGGTGACGGGAAGGCGAGGGTCGGGCGTGGGCTTCATGGGCGTCCGGGCGATGCTACGAGGATGCTTGTGCAAACCGTTTGCAGGATGATATCCCTGCATCTAGATTGCAAATGCGATCTCGTTGCAAATCTCCGGCGAAGTCATGAGCATCTCGAACCGTCACGCTCGGGCCCTGTTGCGGGAGCATGGGCTGCGGGTGACCGCCCCGCGGGTCGCCGTGCTGCAGCTCCTCGCCGCCGCCGAGCGTCCGCTCTCGCACACCGAGGTCTTGCGTGGGCTCGGCGATGCCGATTGGGACCCCGCGACCGTCTACCGCAACCTCGTCAAACTTCGCGAGGCCGGGGTGGCGGCCATCGTCACCCACGCCGGCGGGGTCGACCGCTACACGCTGGCGGGGATGGGCCACGATCGGCACCCACACTTCTTGTGTCGTGATTGTGGCCGCATCCTCTGTGTTCCGACCGGGGCGGTCGGCGCTGTCGCGCCGGGGGGTGTGTGGTCCGCGTCCTTGCGGGCAGCGACCGTCCAACTCGAGGGCACATGCCCGGCGTGTCTGGACTCCAGCAGCTGAGGTGGCGAAGTGCTTCTCAGCCCCTGCGGGCGATGAAGAAGTGACACGACGCTCCGAAGCGCACGGGACGGTCGCTGCCTCCGGCGCGCGCCTCGAAGCTCGAGACCGCAGATCGCTCGATGGCTGCCAGCTCATCGATGGAACATCCCTGCAGCATCGTCTTGGAGACCGGGTTGTCGAGCATCATCGCCCACATCGCTCGGGCCGACGGCGCCGTGAGGACCGCATCGAACACGCTGATCTCGGGCGCGTCGAAGCCCAAGGCGCAGATCTCCTCGCGCAGTCCCTCGGCGGTGGTGATGTCGAGCCAGTCCGCTCGTCCCATGTTCTCCAGGATGCGCGGAGGAAGTGCGGCGAGAATCGGCTCCATCTGGAGCCTCGCCAGCTCGTTGTGTTCTGGGCCCCGCCACACCGCGGTCGCGAGAGTTCCGCCGGGCCGCAGCACGCGAGCAGCCTCTCTCCAACCGGATCGGCGATCGGGGAACAGGAAGATTCCGAAGGCGGAGAACACCGCGTCGAACGAGGCCGACTCGAACTCCAACGCCTGTCCATCCTGTACGGAGCACTCGAAATAGGCGTCGCCGGCGATCGCCGCGAGCTGACGCCGGGTCGAATCGACCATCGCGGCCGAGAGGTCGGTCGCCACCACGCGCCCGTGTTCCTCCGCGGTCTGGGCCTCGTCCATGGCATGGAGAACGGCGGCGCGGGACAGCTCGCCGTTGCCACATGCCACGTCGAGGATCCGCGCCGCTGGTGGAAGGCGCCCCGCGACGTGAAGGAAGAGGGACTGCGCGAGGTAGCCCGTGCACGGCGCGGCGATCCGCGCGTAGGCGTCGGCGTGGTCATCCCACGGGTTCTCGGAGGAAGGAGAGGATGTGGTCATGGGGCTCTTTGGGGCTAGAGGCGGGGGCGTGGGTCGGAGGTGAGCTCGAAGTCGGAGCTCGAGTCGTCGGTGTCGAGGGACCGACCGTCTTCGCGGCGGCGTCGCACCGCCTCGCCAGTGTACGTGCCCGACGCAAAGGTGAAGCCGACGTCGACGCTGGGCGGGAGCCGCTTGAACGCGCCGCTGTCGGCGTCCATCAAGATGTCGACGCCATCGACGACCGCCGAGACGGGGATCTGGACGAGAGTCCAGCCTTGGTGCTCGTAGGTGGCGAATGCATCGGATGTGGACACGATCACCACGCTCGGGCCGAACACCGGGAGGAGCCAGTCGAAGCCAGCGTTGTAGTGAAGCAGTTCGAGGTTCTCGACGGTTGGCGAGTCATCGTCCTGCTCACTGTCGGCGACGAATGTCTCGAAGTCGGCGCCGCTGAGGTCGAGGGGAGAGAGGGGCGCGTGGTTCGTCCCGTCCTGGGCGATCACGAGTCGGGAACCGGGCTCGAGGACGACGTCGTGTGGTGCGCCGGGCACTCGCCACAGGCTCGACACGTGGACGTGACCGGGATCGTCCGCCACGGCGTTGGGCTCGGCGCCCGGGTTGATCTCCCCCGCCACGCCGAAGACGTCACCGACCATCAATCCTCCGACGGCGACCGGGACGTCGCTGATGTTCCGCACGGCGATGAACTGGTCCGAGAAGTAGTGCTCGACGTCCCCAAACGGCTCGGCGCCCGTGAAGTAGACCTCGTCGATGACCAGTCGGCCGTGCGGGTCCTCGGCTGTTTCGCCCCCCGTGCTGCTGGAGCCGTCGAGGCCCGAACCGCCACTGCTCGAGGTGTCGTTCGCCGTCGAAGTGCCACTGGTCCGTGTGCTGCCGTGGTCGCCGTCGCCCCTGGGCTCGGTCGCGCTGGCCTGCCCGCTGCTCGTCCCGGGCTCCCCGTCGGCGCTTTCCTCGTCAGGATCTCGGGCACAGCCGGCGAGACCTCCAAACCCGATCAGCAAGGCGCAAAGGACTCCCGAACTCTCCCGAGTGGTTCGCTTCACAATGCAAACCAATTGCATTACGTTTCGCCCATGTCAAAGGGGTCGTTCGTGCGGGGGCTGGCGCTGTGTGCTGCTTCGACCGTCGGCTGCGATCGAGGGATCGACGGTCCGATGCGTTCAGAGGCCTCGAGCACCACCGGGTCGACGAGCGGAGACACCGAGCCGAGTTCGACGTCAACGGTGCGCGAGCCTGACGCCGCGAGCACCACCACCGTCGTGCCCGGTGCGACCTCGACGGGGGCGGACGAGATGCCGTCCTTTGAGCTCGGAACCGGACTCGGGCATTTCGTGCCGCTGGCGGACGGTGATGCCCTCGAACTCGTCGCCGGCCTGCAGGGCGGGTGGCACGTCGATGTCGCCGTTCGGACCACGGGCGTCGAGCCCGACGGGGTCGAGCTGACCTACGAGGCGTTCGAAGCCGAGTCGGGCGCGTCGCTGAGTCATCGAACGTTCGCCGCGCTCGAGTCGGCCAACGTGTTGTGGACCCAGGCGGGGTGGGTGCGGGTCGGCGATCGCGTGGTCTTCGACATCACAGCCGCGAAGGAAGTCGTCGGAGCTTCGGTCTGCCTGAGGGTCGAAGCCGAGGGGCCCGCATTCGACGCCGTCGACGAGCGTTGCGTCGTGATCACTCCTCCTCCCTGAATCCTCGTATTGCAACTTGATTGCGTTAGTGTCGAAGGCGCGCTATCATGGCCAGCTGGCCTCGTAGGACTCCCGACATGCGACGCAACGCCCTGCTGTTCTCGATCCTGGTCCTCCTGACGCTCGCTCCGCAGTCGAGCGAGGCTGGAAGGTGCGTGCACGTGGTCCAACGGGGCGAGACCTTGTCCCGGATCGCGCGAGCGCACCGGGTGTCCGAGAAGGACCTGATCGCCGCCAACCCGGTCCTCGCGAAGAACCCCGACCGGGTGAGGGTTGGGCAGGAGCTAGAGATCTGCGCCGCGAAGCGGCGGCCCTCTCGGCGGCGCGGCCCGTGTGGGGAAGGGGGACGGTTGATCGTGCACACCGTCGAGTCCGGCGACAACGTCGGTTCGATCGCGGCTCACTACTCGGTCTCGCGCGACTCGATTCGCAAGCACAACGGCAAGCTACGCAAGCGCCGGAACGACATGGTTCGAGTCGGCGAGATGCTCGACGTCTGTACGAAGGATCGCGGCGCCTCCGAGCGGCAGTGGCTCGTGGACGGCGTGCACCTGCCCGAGGGGGAAGGTTCCGACATCCGGCGTCCCGACAACGCTTGGGGGACCAAGCTCGCAGTCGATGGCATCGTCACCGCACTCGCGGCCTACGTCGCTCGGGAGCCGGATGCACCGCCGGTGCAGGTCGGTGACATCAGTCGGAAGACCGGGGGGCCCCTACGCGAACACCTCTCGCATCAAGAGGGGCGCGACGTCGACATCGGTGTCGTGTGGACCGACGCCGGGGGCGGGCAGGGCAGGTCCCTAGACGTCCCACGCACCTGGTCGCTGGTCCGAAGCTTCGTCGAGACCGAGGGCGTGCGCGTCATCTTCATCGACTATCGGCTGCAGCAGCAGCTCTACGAGCACGCGCTCTCGATCGGGGAGGACGAGGCGTGGCTCGATGGGGTGTTCCAATACCCCCGGAAGGATGGCGAGGGCCTCCTCTATCACTGGCCGGGCCACTCGAGGCACTTTCACGTCCGCTTCACGCGGGGTCATGGCGTGGAAGGTGACTCCGATGATGTCGACGCCGAGCCGCTGCCGGCCGCCGAAGCGCCCGATGTGGACGCTCCGGTCGCGAACTCATGAGCGTGCCCCGCCCCCGTCGACCGAGAGGTCGGAACGCATTCGCCGCTCACGCTGGGACGCACACGCCATCGACCTCGACGTAACCCGCATCGCAGTGGCAGTGGTCGCCGTGCATCTCCCCATGCTCCCCGCAGTCGACCACCTCCTCGAGAACGCACACGCCCTCGACCTCCTCGTAGCCGGGGTCGCAGTCGCAGTGCCCGTCGTGCATCTCGCCGAACTCTCCGCAGGTGTCGTCGATGGTGCCCGTGTCGGTACCCGTGTCCTCGGTGCTGCCCGTGTCTCCGGTGCTGCCCGTGTCTCCGGTGCTGCCCGTGTCTCCGGTGCCGCCGGTGCCCTCGGTGCTGCCCGTGTCCTCGGTGCCGCCGGTGCCCTCGGTGCTGCCCGAGCTGCTGGTACCACCGGTCTCGTCGGGTTCGCAGACGCCGTCGACCTCCGCGTACCCCGGGTCGCAGTCACAGTGACCGTCGTGCGCGTGACCGTGTTCGCCGCAGTCGACGACGTCGCCCGTGCTCCCCCCGGGACTGTCACCACTTTCGCCGTCGTCGCACCCGGCGAATAGAAGCAGGGAGGCGAAGGCAATCAGGGAAGAGGTGCGCTCGAGGGTCTTCATGGCCTCGACGTTCTAGCCTTTGATGCAATGAGTTTGCAAGTGCATCCGGCGAGATCGCTTGGTTTCTTGCAATCGGATTGCATTTTTAGTGTGGGTGTTGCTATGAGGGGCCGGAAGAGGTGGCGACGGTGCAGAACGTCCTCGAGGTGAATGCCCTCATCAAGCGCTACCGAACCCCCGATGGTGACTCGACGCTCGTGGTCGATGTCCCCGCGTTCGTCATGGCCCTGGGTCAGCACATCGCGATTCGGGGCTCGAGCGGCTCGGGCAAGACTACGTTTCTCAACCTGGTGGCCGGCATCGTTGCGCCGGACGAGGGATGCGTTCGAGTCGCGGGCGAGGACATCTGGTCGCTGAGTCCGGCGCGGCGGGATCGCGTTCGGGCCGCGCACGTCGGGTACGTCTTCCAGACCTTCAACCTGCTCCAAGGGTACACCGCGCTCGAGAACGTGCTCATGGGCATGATGTTCGGCCCCGGCATGGACGAGCCCTTCGCACGCGAACTCCTGACTCGCGTGGGCTTGGGGAGTCGACTGCACCATCGGCCCGCGATGCTCTCGGTGGGTCAGCAGCAGCGAGTCGCGCTGGCGCGTGCGCTCGCGAGCCGCCCCAAGCTCGTGCTCGCCGATGAGCCGACGGGCAACCTCGACGCGCGGACGGCCTCGCGAGCGATGGGGCTGATCCGCATGCTGTGTCGCGAGGATGGGGCCGCGCTCTTGGTCGTCAGCCACAGTCCCGAGCTCCTGGCGCAGTTCGAGTCGGTGTGCGACTTCTGTGAACTCAACCGCGCCGCTGCGGAGGCCGCTGCGTGAATCTTCTCCGCGCCGTCGCACTCATCGTTCGACGGAGTCTCCGGCAGCACGCCGTCTCGAGCACGGTCACGGCCGTCCTGACGGCGCTCTCCACTGGACTCGTGCTCGCGGTGTTCAGCATCCAGGCGCAGAGCTACGCTGCCTTCACGGGCGGTGGGGCGGGTTATGACGGCGTGTTGGGTGCGCGGGGGAGCCAGCTGCAGCTGGTCCTCGACGCGGTGTTCCACCTCGAGGCATCCCCGGGGAACATCCCTTGGACGCTCTACGAGGAGGTTGCGGCGGACCCTAGGGTGACGCTCGCGGTTCCGTACTGCACCGGGGATAGCTACCGAGGCTTCCGCGTCGTCGGCACGACCGAGGCGATGTTCGAGGCGCTCGAGTATGGCGAGGGCAAGCAGCTCGCCCTGGAGGACTCCGGCCGCGTCTTCGATCCGGAGCGTGCCGAGGCGGTCGTCGGCAGCGCCGTCGCTCGAGTCACAGGGCTCGAGCCCGGGAGCAAGTTCCACCCCTCTCACGGGGTGTCCGAGCACGGCGCAGGCGCGCACCCAGAGGAGTACGTGGTGACGGGGGTGCTCGAGCCTACGAACACTCCCTCCGATCGCGTGATCTGGATCCCCATCGAGGGCGTCCATCGCATGAGCGGTCACGTGTTGCGCGGCGACGGTGTGCCGTATCGGTCCCGTCCGCACGAGGCGATCCCCGCCCGACACAGGGAGGTGAGCGCCGTGATGCTGAAGTTTCGCAGTCCCGTAGGAGGCTTTGCGTTGCAACAGGAGATCAATCGCGAGAACCGGGATGCGACGCTCGCGTTTCCGATTGGCGCCGTCATGGCCGAGGTGTTCGACAAGCTCGGGTGGGCCAACCGGGTGCTCGAGTCCGTCGCGCTCCTCGTCGTGCTGATCTCGGGCGGAGCGATCCTCGCATCCCTCTACAACACGATGGGCGAGCGTAGACGAGAGATCGCGATCTTGCGGTCGCTGGGGGCGAGCCGACCGCTCATCTTCGCGGCCGTCGTCGCCGAGTCCAGCTCCATCGCCTTGATCGGGTCGCTGCTGGGGTTCTTGGTGCACGCTGCGCTCGTGGTCGTCGCAGCGGCCATCATCCGCTCCCGTACTGGGGTGATGCTCGAGGTCTGGGTCTTCCACCCGGCATATCTGTGGACCCCCTCGGGCATGGTGTTGCTCGGAGCTCTGGCCGGGGTCGCTCCTGCGTGGAAGGCGTATGCGACCGACGTGGAAAGTCACCTGGTGCCCCTGTCGTGAGCCGTCGGTGATGGGCGTGGGGCGTAGTAGACGACGGGACCGGGTGCTCGGAGCGGTTGCGATCCTCGTTGGCCTGACGGGCTTGGTCTTCGCGGGGGTCGGACCTCGGGGCAGAGCGCAGGTCGGCGATCGTCGCCTCGTGCACCAGCCCGACTACGCGGAGGAGGAGATCCGCGGTGCTCGTCTCGATGCGGCGCCGAGCGAGCCGCCTGCGGTGCCCTACGGAATGTCCGCACCGATCCCCGACTCGTCATTCGCCGCGGCGGCGCGCGTCGATGGCGTGGCCACCCCACAGGACGGGCGCCTGGTGTTCGAGCGCACCGAGGATGGCGAGTTCATCCGCGTTCCGATGTCGGCGTTGTCGAGTTTTGCGTACCAACCCGGCTCGATCTCGGCCGGGGCACGAGAACTCGGAATTCCGCCGCCCCCGCCCGACATTCCGGACGAGATCCTCGCCCTCGACGGCGTGGATGCCGTCCTCGTCGGCTTCATGGTGCCCCTCGACGTCGACAGCCAGGGCGTCGCAGCGTTCGTCCTCTCTCAGAATCGGTCCTTCTGCTGCTATGGCATCACGCCGGCCATGAACGAGATGGTCGTCGTCCAGATGGAAACGGGGTCGAGAGCGCCCTTCATCAAGGACATGCCGATCGCCGTCTACGGCGCGCTCTCGGTCTCGGAGCTGAGGGAGGGTGGTGAGGTGGTCAGTCTCTACAGGCTGAAGGCCTCGGTTATGACGAGCCTCGTCGCGTTCGGGAGCCGCTAAGTCTCTACGAGATGCGGTTGCACATGCATCGTGGTCGCGTTAGCGTTCGTGGCAGGGGGCGTCGATGTTCGGCGGTCAACCGTTCACAGAGCCGGGCGGCCTTCCCCCCTGAGGCCGCCCGCGATCCAAGTGAGGTTCGATGACGAGCAATGTGGTGGATGCGATGACGTCGCGCTGGCTCGACGCGATCGGGATCGAGGAGGGCATGCGCGTGCTCGACATCGGCTGCGGGCCCGGAGTGGTCACCGCCGAGCTCGCTGCCCGAGTCGGTCCGCGTGGGAGGGTCGTTGCGGTCGACCGCGAGCCGCGGATGCTCGAGATGTGCCGCGACCGCGTCGGCGTGCTCGGCCTGTCCAACGTCGAGGTCATCGAGGGGACGTTCGAAGACCCCGGGGTCACCGAACCCGTCGACGTCGCTTGCGGGCGCCGGGTGCTCATGTATCAGCCCGACCCCGTCGCGTCGGTCCGCGCGCTGGCGCGGGTGGTTCGACCCGACGGGTTGGTCTGGTTTCATGAGCACGACACCACGCCAGTGCCCCACGCGGGCGTCGACCTCCCGCTGCACGACGAGGTCCGAAGGTGGCTTCGGGCGATGCTGCGCAACGAGGGCGCTCACCTCCGGATGGGGTTCGAGCTCGAGGGAGTGCTTCGCGCGGCAGGCTTGGCGGTCGAGGGGCACCGGGCCGAGGCCAACCTGCTGACACCGCTCTCGACCTACCCCATCGCCGACATCATCCGCGCGGTCCTGCCGCGGTTGACGGGGCCTGGAATCGCGAGCGCGGACGAAGTCGACGTCGAGACGCTCGACGCACGGCTGGTCGAGGAGCGCCTCGCCGTCGGAGGGACGATCGTGTGGGAGCTCGTGTTCTGCGCCTGGGCGCGGACGCCTACCGATCATCGTGTCGAGGTGGGCTGAGAGCCGCGAGCGCTTCGTCCGCGGACACGTTCGACGTCGTCCTCGGGTCTTGGGTGCATGCGTCCAGGGCCGCGCGCAGCGTTCGTGGCTCGAGGTGGCCCTCGCGGGCCAAGAACACCAGCTGCGCGAGGGGCGGGGGGTTCGTCGCGCTCGCGACCCGCATGTCGACCCGTCCTCCCACGACGTGGACTTCCACGCGGACGCTCGGGTCCTCGCCTCCGTGGACGAAGCCCTTGGCGCGGAAGACCGCGGCGGGGAGGGCGAGCAACGTCGCGTGGAGTCGGTGGATCGAGAGGGGCGCGGAGCTCTCGTAGCTCCACGTCTCGAAAGCGTGCCCGTCGTGGTGATGGTGATGGTGATGTCCAGGCGTCTCGGCGAGCGCATGGACGTGCGGGCGCTCGAACGTCTCCGTCGTGTCGAGCACGCGCGCCTCGTCCCAAAGTGTCGGGCAATCGAGCAGGAGCTCCGAAGGTGCGTACGCGCGAGAGGCCGTGAGGATGCGAGCGCCCGGCGCGAGCGCCTGTACGGCGGACCGAGCCGCTCGTCGCTGCTCGGCGCTGCAGACCTCGGACTTCGTGAGCAGCACGAAGTCGCAGACGCGCAGCTGTCCCTCGGCGAGTGCCCGATCTTCGGCCCCGAGCTTCGGGAACGACAGCGGGTCGACGCATCCGACGATGCAGGCGAGCTCGATGTACGGTGCGACCCTCGGGTGGACGAAGGTTCGGGCGACCGCGGCAGGATCGGAGACACCGCTGGTCTCGAGGATGACGCGACGGGGCGGGTCGGCGCGGCGTCGCAGACGCAGGAGCGCCATCAGCAGGTCGTCGCGGATGGTGCAGCAGACGCAGCCCCCTTGCAGGGCGGCCTCCCCGTCGACCGCCACCTGGCCCGAGACGAGGGAAGCGTCGACGTTGATGTCGCCGAAGTCGTTGATGATGACACCGAGCCGCTCCGTGGTCTGCCGAAGCAGGGTGTTGAGCAGGGTGGTCTTCCCGGCTCCGAGAAAGCCGGTGAGGATGACTACACGGGTACGAGTCGTCATGGAGGAGTCGGCGAGGCGGCAGCGCGTCGCAACGCTCCGTAGGTTTTCGCATGTTCTGTGCTCATGCAAAAGTATTGCAAGTGATAGCAGGATGCGTCAGTGTGGGTCGATGGCCGCCAAGGGAACCCGCGTCAACGTCCGTCTCGTCTCCAGCGCCGGAACGGGCTACACCTACTCGACCACCAAGAACCGGAGGAACACGCCAGAGCGGATGCGGCTCATGAAGTACGACCCGGTCGTGCGTCGGCGGGTGGAGTTCGTCGAGTCCAAGTAGTGCGCACCACGGCCCGTCGCGGCTATGCTGGCCACATGCGCGGTGTTCGACTCCTGATCGGTGCGTTTGGTGGCCTTCTCGTCGGCTGCCTCGCATCAGGGTGCGGCGTCCAGTCCTGCGGTTGCGGCGCGAGCCCGGACCAGCCGCTCGCGGAGCACGAACTGTCGTATATCGGTGATCACGAGCTGAACTTCGAGCTCGATGAAGAGTGTGCGTGCCGGTGCGGCCACGATCCTCGAGAGCCGTGGCCCCTCACCGATGATGGGACGTGTGACCGCATCGGCGTCAGCTGCACCGACTCGGACGGCGAGCGGGCCGAGCTCGTGTGCGAGGGGTGAGCGAGCCGCCGCGATCAGTGCTCGGCGTGCATGGCTCGCTCCTTCTCCAGCGTCTCCTTGTAGTCGACGCCGAAACGCGCCTTGGTGGCCCAGTGCCGCCGCTGCGGCGACAGCCTGCGCGTCCCGTTCGCCTGCAAGAGCCGCGGCATCTGCCCTTCGTGCATGGGCCGGCGCATGGCCGAGACCGCGGCGCTCTTGGTCGAGCACCGCTTGCCTGAGGTTCCGTGGCGGCAGTGGGTGCGCAGCTTCGAGGGCCCGATGGCGGTGCGGCTGGGCTACGACCGGCCGCTGCTCGGGCGGGTGTGTCAGCGGTTTGCCAAGCGGGTGATGCAGACGCTGCGGCAGCAGAGCAAGCGGGAGCACGGGTTGCACAGCAGCAGCAACCTGCACCCCGGAGTGCTCATCGTGGTGCAGCGCTTCCGCAGTGACCTGGGCTTGTTCGTGCCTCTGCACGCGCTGGTCACCGACGGGTGCTTCGAGGCGCCGGCGGTGGTGGGCGATGCGGTCGCGTTCAGGCCTATGGAGAGCCTCGGCGAGCAGGAGCTGTTGCGGACGCTGCAGCGGCTGCACGCCGACTTGGCCGAGCACCTCGCGGACGGCGTTGATGATGGCGAGCCTGTCGACGAAGCGCTCGTGGCCTGCGTTCAGCTCGGCCTGCCGCTGCGTGCCGTCGGACCCTCGCCCTGCGCTGCGCCGCCAGCATCGCCGATGCTCGCCCGTGGCTTCGGCATGCAGCTGCACGCCGCCGTCACCGTCGACGGCCGCGACCGCAAGCGTCTCGAGCGGGTGTGCCGCTATCTCCTGCGCCCACCCTTCGCTCTGGGTGCCGTACAGCGCACCCCCGACGGTCAGGTTCGGGTGCACTTCAAGAAGCCGAACCGCTTCGGGGCCACCTTCGCCCAGATGGCCCCCGACACCTTTCTCGCCCGGCTGTGTGCACTCGTCCCGCCGCCGCGGGCCCACACCGTTCTGTACTACGGCGTGCTTTCGGCCCACCACAAGCTGCGCTCCGCCGTCGTGCCTCGTCCCGACGAGCCCGAACCCGCGCCCAAGCAGCTGTCCCTCTTCATCCCTCGCGGCCAGCTGGAGCTCCCCGCCATCACCACCTTGCTGCACGCTCAGCTCCGCGACGCTGCCCCTTCCCGCCTGCCCTGGATGACGCTCCTGGCCCGCGTCTTCCGCATCGACATCTCCGTGTGCTCTCGCTGCTGCGGGCCCATGCGCGTCACTCGAGCCGTCACCACACCGCAGGAGATTGCCGCCGAGCTCCGCGGTGCTCGGCCGCCGCCGCGAGCCTCTCCTGTCGGACAACTCCTGCTGTTCTCTCCATCGCCCGCAGCCCACTGAGTCTCGCTCCACCAGCGCTTCGTTTCGCACCGCGCTCGTCTCGGCGTGCCTGCGAGTTGGACTCCCTGCGGCCGCCGTCCCCTGTGGCGGCCCGTTTTCCCCGGAAATGGCTCCGCTCTCCCTGGCCCAGCTTCGCTCGACCCCCGGCTGAAACTCCCCGACCCACACCCGCCCACCTGCCGCCCGCCTTACTCATCCATCCAGCCAGGCTTTTTCACACTTCATTTCGCTTAAACGCGGACCCGGCCGAGTTGCTGGCGCTCGCGACCGCGGAGCAGTTCGTCGCCGCGATCGACGTGTCGATTTGGGACGGTGATGGGGAACGAGGCCTTCGACCACCAACGGTTCGTCACGTGGCACGAGGTTCTGTTCGAGGGTGGCGGCGCGTCGGCGGTTCGGCGACTGCTCGAACTCCCAGAGGAGACCATCACGCTCACGTTCGTGGTGATGATGGCGAGAGTGCGAGTTCAGCTCACGAATCGGCTCTCGTCGCGGTGACTCGCTTCAGCTCGTCGTCGCTCGCATACACCTCGGAGACCCCCTCGTGAGCTTCGAGCCAGGCTCCGAGAGCCTCGGGGCGCACAGGGCCCTGGAGGAGCGCGAGATCCCAGGCGGTCCACTCGCCCAGGTGGAGCTCGATGGCCTCGTGCTCGACCAGCCGCACCAGGAGTTCTCTCGACTCTCGAAGCGCGCGTTCGGGCGGGTAGCGCCTTCGGGCGACCGGCGCGTCCTCGGGTACGGCCGCGGACGAGTCGAGAAACGGGTTCAAGGCCGCGCCGCGGTGCCGCCGCGCGAGCTCGACGATGGTCGCCGGATCGAGTTCTCGCTTCGGCCAGTAGATCAGGTCGGTCAGCCGCGGCTGCTCGAGAGCCGCCGAGAGCAGCTCGAGGGCGTAGTCGGACTCGCCACGGCCACCATCGAGCTCACCGTTGACGACCGCGGTGAGCAGCGCGACGCACTGTGCCTCGCTCAGCGCCGGCGGTCCGAGCAGATCGGGTTGAATCACGTGCCCCACCAGGGGCTCGACGCCGTCTCCGGACTGGGCGCCGTGTACGTCCATCCACCCGAGGACACGGCCGGTGGCGTCGTAGAACTCTCGGACGGCGACCGGATCACGGTCTTCGACGCGTGCGGCGACCTCCACCCAGCGATCGAAGACCTCGGGGGCGGGATATTTCGGTTCAAACCCTGTCGGAAATACGCCCATCGCGAGCAACGACACCCCGGCGGCGACTCGATTGCAAGCGATCGGTTCAGTCGTCGAAGCCGGCGAGCACCTTGTCGGGCGTGATGCGCTCGTAGAGGCCGCGCCACTTGAGGTCATCAAAGCCCCGGAGGGCGGCCTTCGCATGGAGATGCACTCGGTGTGGCACGACCGCACCGATCGCGACCCGGTCTGTGCGTGGAGTGGTGACAGCCCGAGCGACGAGGAGAGCAGCCACGCACCAGGCGGCTGCTGGCACCCGTCGCAGCGGTTGGGCGCGCCGTGGTCGCCGGAGACGATGCCCCGCTCCTGCGGAAACTCGGTCGGCTTCGCGTGCGTCAAGTGCCCGGTCGCGGGGGAAGGACGACCGCCGGGATCGAGATGCTGCTGCACGCTCAGCTCCGCGACGCTGCCCCTTCCCGCCTGCCCTGGATGACGCTCCTGGCCCGCGTCTTCCGCATCGACATCTCCGTGTGCTCTCGCTGCTGCGGGCCCATGCGCGTCACTCGCGCCGTCACCACACCGCAGGAGATTGCCGCCGAGCTCCGCGGTGCTCGCCCGCCGCCTCGAGCCCCTCCTGTCGGACAACTCCTGCTGTTCTCTCCATCGCCCGCAGCCCACTGAGTCTCGCTCCACCAGCGCTTCGTTTCGCACCGCGCTCGTCTCGGCGTGCCTGCGAGTTGGACTCCCTGCGGCCGCCGTCCCCTGTGGCGGCCCGTTTTCCCCGGAAATGGCTCCGCTCTCCCTGGCCCAGCTTCGCTCGACCCCCGGCTGAAACTCCCCGACCCACACCCGCCCACCTGCCGCCCGCCTTACTCCTCCATCCAGCCAGGCTTTTTCACACTTCATTTCGCTTAAACGCGCACGTGCACGTCGAGGTCGCTGATGCTGCGTGTCGCGGCGTCGTACCCCACGACCTCGAAGTCGGCGCGCTGGAGCAGCGAGGCGACCAGCTCACCGACCTTGCCGAGGCCGATGACGGCCACCCGGTTGACGTGCCTGTGCATGGTCGACTCCTCCGGTCCGGCCCCAGCGGGACCCCGTCACCGAGATCCACCGCGAGCCCCTGGTGCTGGTCAGCGCGAAGCCCCAGCGCTACCCGAGGTCGACGACGCTGGCCGACCTGCGTGACGCCGAATGGCTCCTGCCGCCGCCCGATGCCGCGTGCGGCGCTGCGATCGCGTACGCCTGCCGCGAGGTCGGCTTCGAGCCCACGGTGCGCTGGCACACCGACGACCTGCTCCTGCTGGTCGAGTGCGTGGCGCGGGGGCAGGGCATCAGCCTGCTGCCGCGACTGGCGGTCGCCGACGCCGTGGTCCCCGTGTCCATCAGGGCGCTGGCCCCCTCCGGGGAGCACGCCCGGCCCCTGCAGCGCCGCATCCTGACCGTCACGCGCGCGGCGGTGCGGGAGCGGCCGATCGTGAGGGCGGTGCTCGACGAGCTCGGCCGACGCCCCGAGCCGATCCGCCGCCGCTGAGGTCGTGCGAGCGCGGGCCTGGGCCGTGCGGGCACCATGGGACCCATGGGACCGACCAGCAGCGACCCGGCCGTGCAGGTGCTCGAACCCCGTGACGTGCCGCTGGGCGGGCCGCGCTCGATGAGCGTGCGCCGCACGCTGCCCGCCAGGCAGCGGTCCTTCGTCGGCGCCTGGTGCTTCGTGGACCACTACGGACCCGACGACGTCGGTGAGACCGGCGGCATGGACGTCGCACCCCACCCCCACACGGGCCTGCAGACCGTCAGCTGGCTGTTCTCCGGCGAGGTCGAGCACCGCGACTCCGCCGGTGTCGTGGCGTGCGTGCGGCCCGGGGAGATGAACCTGATGACGTCGGGGGCGGGCATCTGCCACTCCGAGGTGTCGACGGCCGGCACGAGCACGCTGCACGGGGTGCAGCTGTGGGTGGTGCTGCCCGAGGCCGACGCGCAGGCGTCGCGCGACTTCCAGCACCACCGGCCGTCGCCGACGTCCCCGGTCGACGGCGTGACGCTGCGGGTGATGGTGGGTGAGCTGGCCGGTCAGTCCTCACCGGTGACCTCCGCGACGCCCCTGCTCGGCGCCGAGGTGCTGCTCGACCCCGGCACGACCTGGGAGCTCCCGGTCGAGGCGGCGTACGAGCACGCGGTGCTCGTCGACACCGGCACCGTCGAGCTGGACGGAGTCGCACTGGCCCGGGGCGACCTCGGCGTGGTGGACACCGGCCGGGAGACCCTGCGCCTGGTGGCCGGGGAGGACGCCGTACGCCTGGTGCTCCTCGGTGGGGAACCGTTCACCGAGGAGGTCGTGCTCTGGTGGAACTTCATCGGCCGCAGCCACGAGGAGGTCGTGCGCTACCGCGAGGAGTGGCAGGCCGAGGGTGACCGGTTCGGCTCCGTCGAGGGGTACGTCGGCGGCGAGGCAACGCCGCAGCGGATCCCCGCACCCGAGCTGCCTGGCGTACGCCTCAAGGCGCGTGGTCGGCTCGGCAAGAGCTTCTAGACCGGACCCGTGTAGAGCAGCATCCGGCCGTCCTCCTCGCGCTCGACGTTGGTCATGCCGTGCCGCTCGTAGAAGCGACGGGTGTCGGCGTCGACCTCGTCGACGTTGATGTGCAGCTCGCCGGCGGCTCGTGCTCGAAGCTCGGCCCGGACGGCGGCGAGCAAGGCCGAGCCCAGACCCTGCGATCGCAGCGCCGGGGCGACGTACAGCTCGTCGAGCACGCCGACGGGGCCGTCGAACCAGACGACCGGTCGCAGGCTCACGAGGCCGAAGCCCACCTCGCCGGCCAGCACCGCGAAGACCGCGCTGTCGTCGAGCAGCCGCTCGAGGCGAGGCACCAGCACCTCGAGCGGGTCGACCTCGGCGTCGAACTCGGCGTTGAAGGCGGTGAGCAACCGGGCGATCAGCGCTGCGTCGCCGACCGAGGCGAGACGTACGCGTGTGTCCGTTGACATACCGTCAGTCTGCCTTCTCGCCTAGGCTCCAGCCATGGTCACGCTGAACCCCGTCGCCCGCACCACCGAGGCCGTCACCGGCGTCGCCGACCGCCTGCTGGAGAACGTGCGGCAGCCCGTGCGGTGGGGGGTCAACCACGCGATCCCGCGAGCGCTCGTCGGCCGCTCGGCCAAGAAGGGCGACCTGCAGGGCCAGATGATCCTGGCCGGCAAGTCCGAGGACCCGTGGGCGGTGCTCGAGGTCTTCGAGAAGGTGCGTGCCTCCGGCACCCTGCACCAGGGCATGTTCGGCTTCGTCACCACCGACCTCGCCGCGTGCAAGGAGGTGCTGACCAGCAACGACTTCGTCACCGGGTTCCCCACCGACGGCTCCGGCACCATCACGAAGGTGGCCAGGTGGGCCGAGAACCCCGACCTGCTCGGGCCCCTCGTCCCGCCGTCCCTGCTGGTCACCGAGCCGCCGGATCACACCCGTTACCGCAAGCTCGTCACGCGCGTCTTCACGGTGCGAGCCGTCGACAAGCTGCGTGAGCGGGCCGAGGAGATCGCGCACCAGCTGCTCGACGACCTCGAGGCCCAGGCGCGCGACGGTCGACCCGTCGAGCTGGTGGAGGCGTACTGCGCCCAGCTGCCCGTGCGCATGATCGCCGAGATCCTCGGTGTGCCGCCCCAGGACCGTCACCGCGTGCTCGACTTCGGGCAGGGAGCTGCCCCGAGCCTCGACCTCGGGCTGTCGTGGAGCGAGCTGCGCACGGTGGAGAAGTCGCTGCGCGAGTTCGACGTGTGGTTGACGCGTCACCTGGCGCACCTGGCCGAGAACCCCGGCGACGACCTGCTCAGCCAGCTCGCCGTGGCGAAGGAGGAGGGTGTGGGCCTCACCGACACCGAGCTGAAGTCGACCGCCGGCCTCGTGCTGGCCGCCGGGTTCGAGACCACGGTGAACCTGCTCGGCAACGGCGTCGTGCTGCTGCGCGAGCACCCCGAGCAGCTGCAGGCGCTGCGGGAGGACCCCGAGCTGTGGGCCAACGCGGTTGACGAGATGCTCCGCATCGACCCGCCCGTGCTGCTCACGGGCCGGCTCTGCGCGCGCGACACCACCGTCGCGGGCGAGACGGTGCCCAAGGGGTGGTTCATCACCACCGCGCTCGCCGGCGCGAACCGCGACCCGCAGGTCTTCGAGGACCCGAACACCTTCGACGTACGCCGGGAGAACGCCCGCGACCACGTCTCGTTCTCCTCGGGGCGCCACTACTGCCTCGGGGCGGCGCTCGCGGACTACCCAAGACAGCGACGCCCTCGCCCTGGTGCGCGAGCACTGGCCTGCGTTCCGTCAGCGGCTCGAGGAACGCGCGGGCTCGCTGCCTGGATTCGTGCGGGACGAGCTCGAAGCGTTCATCACCTGCGGAGACTTCGAGCACGGCTTCTTGGTGGCCCAGTGCCGCCGCTGCGGCGACAGCCTGCGCGTCCCGTTCGCCTGCAAGAGCCGGGGCATCTGCCCCTCGTGCATGGGCCGGCGCATGGCCGAGACCGCGGCGCTCTTGGTCGAGCACCGCTTGCCTGAGGTTCCGTGGCGGCAGTGGGTGCTGAGCTTCGAAGGCCCGATGGCGGTTCGGCTGGGCTACGACCGGCCGCTGCTCGGGCGGGTGTGTCAGTGCTTTGCCAAGCGGGTGATGCAGACGCTTCGGCAGCAGAGCAAGCGGGAGCATGCGGTTGCGCAGCAGCAGCAACCTGCACCCCGGAGTGCTCATCGTGGTGCAGCGCTTCCGCAGTGACCTGGGCTTGTTCGTGCATCTGCACGCGCTGGTCACCGACGGCTGCTTCGAGGCGCCGGCGGTGGCGGACGATGCGGTCGCGTTCATGCCGGCCATCGGCCTCGGCGAGCAGGACCTGTTGCGGACGCTGCAGCGGCTGCACGCCGACTTGGCCGAGCACCTCGAGGTCGGCGGCGATGATGGCGAGCCTGTCGACGAGGCGCTCGTGGCCTGCGTCCAGCTCGGCCTGCCGCTGCGTGCCGTGGGACCCTCGCCCTGCGCTGCGCCGCCGCCTCGCCGATGCTCGTCCGTGGCTTCGGCATGCAGCTGCACGCCGCGGTCACCGTGGACGGCCGCGACCGCAAGCGCCTCGAGCGGGTGTGCCGCTATCTCCTGCGCCCGCCCTTCGCTCTCGGTGCCGTACAGCGCACCCCCGACGGACAGGTTCGGGTGCACTTCAAGAAGCCGAACCGCTTCGGGGCCACCTTCGCCCAGATGGCCCCCGACACCTTTCTCGCCCGGCTGTGTGCACTCGTCCCGCCGCCGCGGGCCCACACCGTTCTGTACTACGGCGTGCTTTCGGCCCACCACAAGCTGCGCTCCGCCGTCGTGCCTCGTGCCGACGAGCCCGAGCCCGCGCCCAAGCAGCTGTCCCTCTTCATCCCTCGCGGCCAGCTCGAGCTCCCCGCCATCACCACCTTGCTGCACGCTCAGCTCCGCGATGCTGCCCCTTCTCGCCTGTCGTGGATGACGCTCATCGCCCGCGTCTTCCGCGTCGACATCTCCGTTTGCTCCCGCTGCACCGGGCCCATGCGCGTCACTCGGGCCGTCACCACACCGCAGGAGATTGCCGCCGAGCTCCGCGGTGCTCGGCCGCCGCCGCGTCCCTCTCCTGTCGGACAACTGCTGCTGTTCTCGGCTCCGCCCACAGCCCCCTGAGTCTCGCTCCACCAGCGCGTCGCTTCGCGCACCGCGCTCGTCTCGGCGTGCCTGCGAGTTGGACTCCGTGCGTCTGTGGTCCTGTGTGGCCGCGCGTTTTCCCGTTGAATGGCTTGGCACTCGCTGGCTCAGCTTCACTCTACACCGCGATCCTGATCCCCGGCGCTCCCCTGCGCTCCCGCCGCCATCTCATGCCCCCCGGCCGTACTCCTCCATCCCGACTTTTTCCCACTTCATTCCGCTTAAACGCCCCGGCCCACCCCCGCGCACCTGCCGCCCTCTCCCGCCGCCCGCCTTACTCCTCCATCCCGGCTTTTTCACACTTCATTTCGCTTAAACGCTCGACCCCCGGCTGCAGCTCCCCGGCCCACCCCCGCGCACCTGCCGCCCTCTCCCGCCGCCCGCCTTACTCCTCCATCCCGGCTTTTTCACACTTCATTTCGCTTAAACGCGCGCCTCCATTGAAGTCGGCGGCGGCCAGGTCCAGGCGAGTCACCAGATAACTTCGCACATGTACCCAGTCGTCTCCGCGTCATCCCTCAAGCAGCGCGTCCACCTCGGACTCGAGCCGCGCGTAGCCCTCGCCGCCAGCGTCCACCTTCCCCCACTCCGCCCGTAGCGCCGACATTAGCTCAAGAAGCCTTTGTGCTGTTGGCTCTCGCTCTGGCGGCGGAAGTGCCTCAAGTCGCGCCATCTCGAGCTCGACGTCACGCCGTAGGGCTGCGACCCTTATGTCTACGGAGGCATCGTTCCAACCTTCCTCCTCGTAGATATCCGCCGGGATGTCTACGCCGCGGTCTTCGCATCCCAGGGCTGGGCCCGCGAGAACGACTAAGAAAGTCACAACCCACCTACCTGCTTTGTCCGTACGTTTCATGGCCAATCCAGCTCCAAGGTCCCCTCGGCGCAACCTTCCCAGATCTCAGCGCTTGCTTCGACACAATCCGCACCCGCAAGCGTAGGGGACGAACCCAACTGTTCTGGCACCGCCTCGCATAGCTCAAGGGCTGTCTGTGCTCGGACGAGGCACATCCAGGCCTCAACTCCAGCATCTAGCGAGATGCTCTCTCCCACCATGAATCGCATTTCCTCCGAGCAATGACACAATCCTTCCTCAAGCAGGCAAGGGAGGTAGTCAGACTCAGCATCGCTCAGCACGGCAGACAGATCAAAACAAGCCAGCGACTCGACGATGAGACCTGTCTCCGAAATCAAGCCCGATGGAGAAGACTCGAACGAGTGTGCTGCAAAGTAGTCCCCAGTCCCGCAGCTTTCACCGGGCACGGTGACCGTGAGCCCATCGTACCCTGGGTTTGCGGAGGCTGAGCGAATCATACGTTCGGAGAATTCGTCGTAAGCCTCGGCATTACCACTTACGCCTGGCTCGGCCTGGCTAATGTACTCGTCTCCACTACCCGCGGCCTGGAGCCCTGTCGAAGGAACGCCGAAGAAGACGTGGAACGCCCCGGCATTAGTGGGAGTGCCCTCGTCTTCACCCGGTACCGCCACGGCCAAGTCGTGACAAACATGGCCGTTGAACGTTGAACACGTCGCCATCGAAGTTGCCGGCGACGAGACCAGCGCCGAACCCGTCGTAGGCCGCCGCCTGCCCAATCACTCCTGAAGTGTTCTGCTGAAAGAAGTCGTCGGCCGTGGAGACCCCTCCGGCGCTGCCATAGATGACGTTAACAGCTCCGCCATCTGTAGCGTAGCTCCCAAGGTTCTCACGTGGGATTCCCACCACAAGGTCGGCGTACCCATCGCAGTTGAAGTCACCCGCCGTCAAAAACTCCCCGTAGTAGTCGTAGGCTTCCTCGTAGCTGTTGATGCCCGGAGAGTCTTGGGTGATCATCTGGTCTCCAATGGTCGTCAATCCTCCGCTACTTCCATAGATGATGTGCACCGCCCCGACGTTCAACCCCGTAGAGGTATCGTCTTCACCCGGAACGCCGAAAGCGAGGTCGTCGTACCCATCCCCGTCGAAGTCCCCGGCCGCGACACTGTCCCCGATGTAGTCGTACGCCGCGTCGACCCCGAGCACGCCGGGTGTATTCCGAGTCCAGTGCTCGATGTCGCCGTCTCCGAACACCACCACGACGACCCCAACGTACCCATTTGCATTCGGCATTCCATATGCCGTGTCGATCACGCCGTCACCGTCGAAATCCCCCGCAGTAGCCGCGCTCGTGCGCTGCCCAGCAAGTCCCGCGGCTCTAGCGGACCCAACGTTAGACCCACCGAAGCATACGGCTCCGACCAGCATATAAAAAAGCGTTTTCCTGTCTAGCATATAGTCCCTCCCCGCTTACAATGCGAAATCGCAGTCTGGAAGGTCGTCACACCGAACGCCGATGCACCCGGAGTTGCCCTCTTCTCCGTTCCCGGGGGCGGGATCTCGCGCGTAGCACGGCTCGTAGCGATACAGTTCGACATTGACATCACGGCTTCCTTCCGGTCCTCCTGGTGCGCTGTATGACAGTTTCATGCTTCCGCAACCATCCTCCTTAAGGAAGGCTGCGTCCGTCTCCCACGCGCTGAAGATCGCCGGTTCATCGCCGACGGGCAAGAATACAAGCTGCGTGCCTCTCACCTCCCAACGTGCTTCCCGGGTCGGCGAAGAGGAATCGTAGCAGTCCACGTCGTCGTACTGAGCCCGGCCGTCTTCCAGCACACGGATGACGTAGCTCGGCTCTCCTTCGGTGTTGTATGGGTTAATGGGACTGTAGTTCCCGACAAAGTCCGGCGCGTCTGTAACGCTCGCCTCACAACCCGTCAGGGCCAGCAGCACGATGGTCAGTTCTACAAGCCGCATTGAAAGACCTGTCCTTCGGTCGTCGTTGCCCCGCGCGCATCGATAGCGCGCACCTCAACATAGCTACCGTGTTCGAGCACGAGGGAGATGACAGCACCGTCGATCTCTACGCCGTCAACGGACCAGACGGTGCTGTCGAGATCCCCATCGTCGTCGCGAACATCTGCGTCGAGAACGCTCTTTCCCCCACATGGAACGGTCGGGTCAGGAAGGTTGAGCTGGATTGTCGGTGGACTCTCTGTCGGGTTCGCGCTGGATTCCATCCCCAACCTGACCTGAAATGTGCCGGGCACGGTGGGAGAACAGGGGACGTGGAACTCGAGCGTGACCTCATCAAGGGACACATCTGCTCCTATAGCGGCTCCGGCGACCGCCTTACTCGCAAATCGCTCCGTTTTGTAGGGTAGATGATTCAACTCCGCCTCGATCGAGAACAGCAGGGTGTTCGCTTCAAAATATACCAGTCCAGTGGACGCGTCACGCGCGCCGATTGCGGGCTGTGCGAGCTCGACTGAGAGGTACCGGACATCGATCTCTTCTTCGGACCCGTCCGCGCACTCCACGGCACCCCAGACCGGGGGCCGACTCTCCGCCGAAAAGGCGTTCAAGGCAAAGGGCTCGATGGTCCCCGCGGGCTCATCTGACGAGTAGGAGAAGCTGGCGTTCCCCGCCAGGATCCCAGTCCCGCACTGGTCCCCAACCCCCACCCGAACGATACTTGTTTGAGCTAGTTCGACTTCAAACTCGGACGGCGGACGGTCACTCCTAGGACGCACGGTATTCCGGAACGTCCCGCACGTTGCCTCGTCAAACTCTCGGCGAACAGGCCCTGTTCGTAGAACGGGCGCCGGTAGCAGCGGTCGTGGATCGTCTCACCGAAGAACGCCAGCGGCCGCAGTAGATGATCGAGCTCCGGAATGGCCCCGAACGCCAGGATGTGGGCGAGCACGCCCGTGATGACCACGGGGATCGGGGGACACCCCGAGATGTTGATCAAGGGCTTGCCCGAGACAAGCTCGGAGATCGGGACCGCCCCGGTGGGATTGGGTCGCGCGTGGGGGATGCCGCCGAACGCCGCGCAGCTGCCCACCGCGACGACCGCGAACGCATCGCGCACGGTCTCCTCGCGATTAGGTGAAATGAAGTGGGAAAATGCCGGGATTGGGGAGTACGGCGCCCATTGGGCCCCGGCCGCGGGGGGCACTTTGCTGACCGCCGACGCGTATCCAAGACGGTGGTAGAGTGTTTTCGTGGCTAGATCCTCTCTGAGACGGACTCGCTTTCTTGCTGCCCCTTTGGTGGTGATCACCTCGTCGGCCTGCGGAGATACGACCGAAGAAGGCACGTCCTGGAACCCTCCGTTCGAGGAAATGAGCACGGGCAGCCCCGGGGAAGACACCGGCGGAAATCCACCCGAACCCGAGAGTTCGACCGGCGAGGAAGTCCCGTCCGAGACCTCCTCCAGCACGGGCATCGACCCGTCCACCTCATCCACCGGGGCCGGCTCCACGTCCAGTACTGGCGCGACCGACACCGACACCGACACCGACACCGACACCGACACCGATGGTCCATCGACGGGAAGCAGCTCCTCGACGACCGGCTGACCGATGAGCGCGTCCATACGAGTCCAACACGAGTGGCGGGACCGTGTGGCGGCGGAGTACGGCTCGGCCGCGATCACGACCGAGCTCACGCACTGGCTGTTGCAGCTTGGGACATCTCCTGACCTCCTGGACGACGCCCACGCAATCATCGGGGACGAGCTCCTGCACGCGAGGCTGTCGCATGAGGTGAGTGTCGAAGCGGGCTCCACCGACCCCCCTGCGCTCGTGGCCGATCATCTGCGCTTGCCTCGAGTTTCCGGCGGTCCGTTGCGCGACGACGTGTGTCGCGCGTGCGTCCGTGTCTTTTGTATCAACGAGACGGTGGCGGTCCCGCTGTTCTCGGCGATGCGCAAGTCAGCCACGGTTCCGGTCGCTCGCGCCGCGCTCGATCGAATCCTCCGCGACGAGGTTCGTCACCGCGACTTCGGATGGACCCTCCTCGACTGGCTGATCGAAACGGGAGATGGTTGCGAGCGCGAGCTCGCGATCGAAGCGGCTGAGTACGAACTGGGTCGTCGGCGCACCCGGCTTCGGAGCGCCCCCCGAGGTGCACCGGCGGAGCTCTCGGCGGACGACTCCGCCTGGGGCCTGATCGCCACTTCCCGCTACCGTGAAGTTCTTGAGGAGACGGTCGCGCGCGAGCTCCAGCCGAGATTTGCCGATCTAGGCATCAGTCTCGGCTCTGGCTAAACGCGAGGAGCGTCGGGCTCCGCGCTGGGGGCCCGCCTTTCGCCCCGATGCCTTCAGTCTCTCAGGCTCCGCCCCAATCCACACGCGGCTACAGGCCCGCGGCGCAACGGCCCCGCTCGCGGGCCCTCTCGCCGTACTCCTCCACCCTCTCGCCGCGATGCGCGGCTGGTGAACTTGGGCCGCTCAGTCACATGGGCACGAACATGTTCGCGCCTGCGTGCAGCTCGCCTTGCCGCTGCGGGCGGTGGCGTCCTCGCCCCGCGAGCCCGCGCCCGCATCACCGCTGCTCGTCACCGCCTTCGGCATGCAGCTGCACGCCGCCGTCACCGTCGACGGTCGCGACCGCAGCCGACTCGAGCGCCTGTGTCGCTATCTCCTGCGGCCACCGTTCGCTCAGGATGCCGTCCAGCGCACCGCAGACGGTCAAGTCCGCGTGTACTTCAAGAAGCCCACCCGCGCCGGGGCCACCTACGCCCAGATGACCCCGGACACCTTTCTCGCGCGCCTGTGTGCCCTGGTTCCACCACCGGGTGCCCACACCGTGCGGTACTACGGTGTCCTCGCAGGACATCATGCTCTGCGCGCTCGCATCATCCCACGGGCCGAAGAGCCCTCGCCCCCCAAGCAACTCGCCCTCTTCGTCCCTCACGGGCCTCTCGAGCTTCCCGCCATCACGAGCCTGCTCGAGTCGCAGCTGCGTTCCACCGCACCCCGTCGACTCTCCTGGATGACCCTCCTCGCCCGCGTCTTCCGCATCGACATCTCCGTCTGTTCCCGCTGCCGCGGGCCCATGCGCGTGACTCGGGCTGTCACCACCCCTGAGCAGATCGCCGCCGAGCTCCGCGGCGCCAGGCCGCCTCCACGGCCCGAGCTTCCCGGACAGCTGCTCTTGTTCTCGCTCGCCTGACGAGTCTCGCCGTCAACGACACCGTGCCGCCATCCCGGCGCGCTGGCCCTCCTGCGTCCGCGCCTCGCCTTCGACACCCTCCGTCGTCACTCCGGCGCGCGAATCTGCGCCTGTCTCGCTCCAGAGTCGGCGGCGGAACCCGCCCCCCTTGCTCGACACTACGCGCGCTCTCCGCAGGACACCCCTCAGGCCCCCTCCGCTCTCCGAGCCTCCCTCCGATTTCCCACTTCATTTCGCTTACCCTCGAGGTACTCGTCCCGCTCTTGATCAGGAATCGGCTGAAGCCCAGGGTCGGAGAGATACTCGTCGTAGTCTGCCGCGAACGACGCGGCCGTCAGGGGCGAATCATATGCAGGTACAGTGAGGAGGCTCGTCCGCCCGTCGCCGCGCAGGGATATCACCTGAAGTTCGTCGTGCGCAGAACATTGGATGTCCGTCTGAGTCCACTCGAAGGTGAACGGCGCGGTCCCCAGCCCCTGGTTCAATCCGAGCGCCCAACGCCCGGTCTTGAAGCCATCGCCGCGGCAAATCCACAGGTCACTCAGCCCGTCACCATCGTGGTCAAGCGGCACCATCGTGTAGATTTTTCCACCGTCAGCGCCTTCCCCATCATCGTAGGAAGTGGTCGAGAAATTGGCTTGGGACTGCGCCTCATCGAACACGGCGTGAGACAACATAGAAAAGTCAGTGACAAACGGGACCCCCCAGTAGTCAAGGCCAGGGTCGTCGCCGGAAACAGGTCCCGTCCCTGGCTCAAGCGCGTTGAACGGGACGAGCAGGTCAGACCGATCGCCGCCCGTAAACCGAGTCGCCGAGGGCCTCCACCCCGGGTGATGGATCATGGGGTCGGACTGGCTCGGGCTTGCAGCCATCGCACCGAGCGAAGGCAGCACGTTCGTCCAGAACAGACTCCACTGAAAACCCTGAGTTCCGGGAACATCGCGGGCCCACAACCGGGGAGCTCCGACATCGCTACCCCACAGCAGCACCTCCTGACTTAGGTCCCCGAAGGTATCCAAGACCACCGAGTGGGCCGGAGCGACAATCTGCAGGTCATCCTCTGTCAGCTCCTGGAAGTACCCGTTCTCGTCATAGGCCTCCGGGGAGATCGGGTCGCAGCCTGAGTACTGCAGATCCGCGTTCACCGAAGACCACTCGAACGTCGTCGCGGGCAGGCAGGCGCCGGCAGCGTCGCACTTTTGGACGGAGGTCAGAATGCTCTGGTCGGTCTGCGGATGTCCCTCGTATTCGAGGTCATACGTGTGGAGTTCTTCACCTTCGAGGCCCTTGACCACGATGTCGGATAGGCGCTTGTCCCGGAGGTAGGGGACCCCGGCGTAGTATCCCCGAGTCTCATCGTTATTTCTCGTTTCATAGTCGAACTCGACGGAAGCGGAACCGTACTCAATTTTCTCCACGCGGTAGTCCCGGGTGCCTTGGGAGGCATCGGGATCAATATCCCAATCGTAAGTCACGGCGTTGCCGAAGCGATCCTCTGTGCTCTCAAGCAACCAAGCGAACGGAGCCCCCCAACCGCCGGCCTCACTTGTAGGCCCAATTGCGACGCAGCTCCGCGGCGCCAGGCCGCCTCCACGGCCCGAGCCTCCCGGACAGCTGCTCTTGTTCTCGCTCGCCTGACGAGTCTCGCCGTCAACGACACCGTGCCGCCATCCCGGCGCGCTGGCCCTCCTGCGTCCGCGCCTCGCCTTCGACACCCTCCGTCGTCACTCCGGCGCGCGAATCTGCGCCTGTCTCGCTCCAGAGTCGGCGGCGGAACCCGCCCCCCTTGCTCGACACTACGCGCGCTCTCCGCAGGACACCCCTCAGGCCCCCTCCGCTCTCCGAGCCTCCCTCCGATTTCCCACTTCATTTCGCTTACCCTCTCAATCGCATCGGGCTCCGTGAGCGCATCGACGAGAACCTCTCGTTGCTCAAGCATCACCGACCCTACCTTGAGTCCGAGCACGTCTTGAACATTGCCTACAACGTGGTGTGCGGCGGGCGGACCCTCGACGACATCGAGCTGCGTCGCAACGACCTCGCGTACTTGGACGCGCTCGGTGCTCGAGCGATCCCGGACCCCACGACGGCCGGGGACTTCTGCCGTCGGTTTGGGGAGCTCGACGTCTGGAGCTTGATGGAGGCGATCAACGAGGCGCGAGTCGGGGTGTGGAAACGGCGAGGCCCGGCGCTGACGGACCAGGTCGCACGCATCGATGCCGGACAAACTCCACGGCAAAGCGTGAGCCACTACAGCTCGTCGGTTTGCCTTCGCTGAGGGCCGGTCTGGACATGGGTGTTCACAGCGCACTGCGAACTCGAATCGTCTCGCCCAACCAACTCCGACCCAAAACCCGCGAGCAACTCTTCGCCATGGTCCAGCACGGTCTCACAGCCGAAGGCGCGACCAAGAAGATCGTTGCCGACCCCGCCCTCGAGGTCCTGTACCGCGTCGGCCGAGGCAAGCCTCGAACCACCGCCCCCCTTCTGCGCGCCTCGCTCATACTCGCCCACGATCGTGATCAATCCTTCGTCGACGAAGCCACCATCCTCGATGCGTGTGACGAACTCGACCTCATCCGGCCACAGCAAGATCAGGACCAGACCTTACGCGCGCCCCCACGCAAGTCTCGGAAGTAGCCCGAGACAAACTCCACGGCAAAGCGTGAGCCACTACACTCACGCCGCGTTCTCGAAATTCGTTGGAGTACCGGAGTACCTGCCCATGTCTTTGAGCTTCTCTCTTTGTGAAGTCTCCGAGAAACCCGGGGCGGTTCAGGGCTGCGCGGAGCAAGTCGTGTTCATCGAAGCTGCGCCTGGCGCGCACTCTGCCCACTGAGCTGGCCTGGCTCGGGACCGGCCCTCTAGAGCGGCGACCAGTTTGAATTCGGCGCGTCAGGCCGCATTTGCAAGCCTCGGGCGCTGGAGCTCTCGCTGGATAACCTGAAGGTTGACGAGGACGGCGGCACGCGTGAGGTCGTACTCGTTCTTGCGCTTGCCGAGGTATCGGGCCCGATTGCCTTGACGCTGACTGACATGCGCGAGCGTGTGTTCGACAGGGACGCGCTTTCGAAGGTTTGCCCTTCCATCCGTCGATCCTTGGAGCACACGAAGCTTCGCCTGGAGCGGCTCGTTCGCGGCGACGCGAAGACCTCGCCCGCGTTCCGAGGTCGTGCACTTGGGCTTGAGTTCGCACGCGTTGCAGATGTCGGGCTCGAAGCAGGCTATCTCACCGAGGACCATGGGCTGGGTCTGTCCGGCTGGGCACGTCACTGTCCGGCTGGTGAAGTTGAGTTCGAAGTCGGTCTTGGTGAACTTGTCTCCGTTGAGTTGTCGCCACGGCTTGCAGATCATCTCGACACCGTCGGCCATCAGCGCGGGGATGTCTGAGCTCTCGACGTAGCCGCGATCGAAGTACATGCGCGCGAACTTCAGGCCCTGCTGGTCGAGTCGGTCGACCAAAACGGGCAAACTGTTCTTCTCCGGATCGTTCGCCGACGCGGCCGTCACCGCGACGATGAGCTTGGTATGGAGGTCGACTGCGACATGGCGCTTGTAGCCGTTGAAGGCCTTGGTCTTGGATTTGCGACCGTGGCGCATGTCGGGGTCCTCGACCGAGATGCGTCGATCCTTGGCGACGCCACGTTGGATGCGGTGACCTCCGCCCCCGGGGTCGGGCTCGAGGTCTTGCCCACGAAGCTGCTCAAGCAGCGCGAGATGCTCTTGCAAGGGAGGCTTGCTGGCTTGTCTCGGCAGATTCGCCTCAACCCACTTCTCAAGTGCGCTGATTTGACCAAGCAGATGGTTGAGGGCCGCATTCTTGGCGGCGGGGTCCGACCAGTCGATGTCGAGCGCCTTCTTGATGCTCGATTCTGCGAGCAGAGGGATCCCAAGTTCGTCGACAAGCAGTTCCGCAGGCCGTTCGCGGAGCTCGGCGACGCACAGCACGACCTTCCTCGCCGCGTGAGCAAGTAGGTTGAAGGTGTCTTCGACTCGGCCTGCCCCCGTCAGCGGGCTGGAGTCGATCGCCACGTCGAGCTTCTTGGGTAGCTTCTTGAAGTCGAAAGCACCGGTCTGCTTGGCGAGTTCACGGGTTCGCTCCAGCAGCTTGCGGTCCATATCGTGGGCGATCAGGCGCTCGCGGAAATTGAACAGCGCACCTTGGGAGAACGGGGTTTCGTCGCGGTCCAAGCAGTCCAACACGAGCTTCCACCGAGCGTCGCAAGCCGCGAGCTCGACGGCCTCGGAGTCCGATGCACTTGAGTAGCCTTGAAGGAGCAGAGCCATGGCGAGGAGCGCAGGTGGCACGGGGTCCTTTCCGGCACCAGTGTCTCGGTACATCTGCTCAAGTTCGGCCTGAAACCCATCATCAAACAACTCATGTCGATGATCCCGGAGGAAGCCGAACAGCTTCCGCTTCTTGCTGACCCGCTTGCGGATGCGAGCTTCGCGGGAGGACAGGGCGACGGGAGGGTTCCAGCGGGGGAGCGTCATGGTGGGCCTCGTTCGAGGCAACGGGATCACGCCCTGGTGCCCTTGTCGACCTGCACTGCTAAGCGATCAGAACTGCTTAAGAATTCAAACTGATCGCCGCTCTAGCAGCCTGTTGAGAAAGTCGGCGCGGCGGATCGGGAAGCATCTTTCGCTCCTGGGTAGGAGCCGAAACGCCGCTGTACCGGGTGTACTGCAAGTTTTGGCGACACCGCCAGGAGCGAAAAGGGCGAGCGAGACGTCGTGTCGACTTTCTCAACAGGCTGCTAGCCTTCGGTTTGGCGCGGAACGAACACCGTTCGGAGCCGTAGCTGTCCAGGATCCTGTCCAGGACACTTATGTCAGTCTTGTCTTCGGTCACCAGAGCAGGTAGTGTCAGCAAGCTGAGCCCTCCGAGGCGCTGCCCTGCTGTGGGCACAAATGATCAAGGAAAGATCGTGATATTTTATGGCCGTAAGTAGTACGAGAATTCTCGTAGTCAGCGCTCCCTGGTTCGTTCTGCTAGGCGGATGCCTTGCAGACAACCCCGACCAAGACCCGTTCGAGGGTGACACAGACTGCGCCGATACCGACATGGCTGGCCTGGATGCGCAAATCGAGCCGATCCAGGACTGGTCTGACCCGATCGACGACGCACTCGAGTCATTGCCCGCGCCCGGATACCTTGTAGACGAGACGACGATCGAGCCGGCGGCTGAAGGAGCCACCGCTGTGCACGCCATGCACCTACCGCCGAAAGTCTGCTTGAACGACACCGACTGTACCGGCTCCACGTGCAACTGCCCTCCACTGGGATGCTCCTCTGTCAATCTCGGCCGCTGCGACGACGGACGCGTGATGATCACAGAGGGACGCAGCGATCAGCGGTCCTGGACGATCGGCACAGAGGATTCGTTTGATTGGACGCCTATCCCGTACTGGACCGTCTCTGACGTACCTCACCCGGCAACCGGGATGCCTACGGTTGGCTACCCCGACATCTTCTGTGCGGGACACGCCGTGCTTGCCGACGGAACCTACTTGATGGCGGGTGGGAACATCAACGGAAACACAGACGGTGGAGGGCTCACAGAGCTTTTCGGCTTCGACCCGGACGCGCGAAACTTGGGAACAACTCCATACGGCTGGGCTGGTCCGTCGGAGATAATGGCGGCTGCGGCGATCGACGTGGACGGGGATGGGGAAACCGACCCCGGATTTCCTCGACTGGCCTTCGACCGCTGGTACCCCACGGTTCTCCCTCTCCCCGATGGCCGCGCGTTGATCGTGAGCGGAGGGTCGCAGAATCACCACGGTTCAACCGCAACCAACACCACCGAGCGCATCGAGGTGTACGATCCAGAAAACGCCTCGATCGTACAAACCGTCGACTTCCCCTACAAACCGCCGCAGTACCCGTTCCTCTTCGTGTTGCCAACGGGCGATATTTTTTATGCCGGTGGCGATAACGTTCAGTCCGCAGCCGACAACGCGTATCTGCATGGCCGGATTCTCCTCTCAAACGAAGATGGCACGTTTGAGTGGCACCCAAAGTTCTTCAACACGTCGGTGTATGGCGGATCTGCGGTCATGTACAGTCCCGGGAAGATCGTAAAGGCCGGCGGGCGCCCCAAAGGGCAAGTACGGGGAACCGCCGAAACGGCACGGATTGACCTCAGCTGCTCAGCCTTTCCTGGGAACAAGGAGGCCTGCTACGAAGTGGCAGAGTGGGAGGAGGTTGGCTCCATGGGAGAAGGCAGAACTTTCCACACCATGACACTGCTTCCCGACGGCCGCGTGATGTCCACAGGTGGGACAGGAAAGGACAACGGGCACGGATTCCACGACCCGGACTTCCCGTGTGACACTGCAACGACCGTCTGCACCGAAGGCGGCGGTGCCGATTGCCCGTCATCCTGCGTGGCCGACGAATGTGAATCCGATGACGATTGTCCGCTGGACACGACGTGCACTGATGGGATTTGCGAGCAGGGGTACTGCTCTGGATACCCGTCGAACCAGAGGAACTGCCTGACTAGCGACGATTGCCGTTTCCAAAGCATCAGCGACCAGAGGTCCACCTCAGTTCCGCTGACGGAGCAATCTGGCTGGGCCTACTCTCAGGGCGGAACTTGCGTGTGCCCCGACGGTGGGTGCGTCGACGTCGGTGACCCGGGCTTGCCCGCCCCCGGTGAGGATCCCGGTGATCATGTGTTCGGGAGATGTCTCTGTGACTCAGATGCCGGGTGCGGCGCCAGGGACGTGTGCATGCATATTGACGGGACCAGTGACCCGGATGATGGCTGCGGTGACCAGTGCTTCTGCGATCCGTACAACAGCGCATGCTTCGCCACTAAGCATGTTCAGATTTGGGACCCGGAATGCGGTCTTTGGTCTGACTATGAGGATGGACCAGAACTCGACCGCGCCCGGATGTACCATTCGAGCGCGCTTCTGTTGCCTTCTGGCAACGTGCTCGTCGCCGGCAACGGACGTAGAGGCGGACTTGAGACCGAGAGTAACGGAGAGCAGGTATCGGTCACTTACGGCCAAGGTGTCGGGACCCCGCCGGTGATTCTCGAGGTCGATTCTCCAGCTGGCGATGACCCGGGCGGGCTGCCTATCTTTGATTATCGCGAGGATGTTCCGGTTGCTCAGCTTCGCGTCGCTGCTGGGGACGCTATTTCGCGGGTGACGATGGTCCGTATTGGCACGGTCACTCACGCGCAGAACTACGATCAGCTGTTCGTTGAGTTGCAGCGTTCTGGCAGCGCCTTCGACAACCCGGACGACGAGTATGTTCTGGAGTTACGGTGGCCCGATATCGACGAGCGGGGCGGCTGGTCGCTAGAGAACATCGCCCCGCCGGGGTACTACTTGCTGTTTGCGTTCCATCACAATATGTACACAGTCGACCCCGTTGGCGTGCCCTCTGAAGCGATCTATGTGCGCGTCGGGCAGCCCGATCCGGCAAGAATCGTGAGCTGCACGACAACAACAGGCTTCTCAGCCAACGTGGAGCAGTGTATTTCTGGGCCAGTAGGCGGATCGTGCCCCACGGGTGCAGCTGTGTCCAACTCGCTCGAGGCGCCGTTGCTCAAGAGCGGGCAACGTGGGTGGGTCGTGCAACTCCCACCGGGTCTGGCGGACGAAGCTGGGCTCACGGATGAAGGAGACAAGCTTGCTCTCGAACGGTGTAGCCGGGCTTGTAGCGAGCACTGGGCGGGCCTGGGGGCGGCGGACGCGAACTGCGAAGATCCCGGCAGCATGTCTCTGTCACTTGAGCCGCTCGGCCAGCAGCATTCCAGCGCGCGGATGAGCCTTCTGGCGAACTCAGAGCAAGCCCTCGGGGGAGCAGTACCTGCGGGCGAACTGGAATGCTCGGCGGAGGGCGACTGCTGCGAGTGGTTCGACGAAGTCACCTGCGGCGCGTTCGGGCGTGCGGTGCAGCCGCGGGCGGTACGTCCGCCCTCCGAGTTCGAGATCGATTTCGCCGATACCAGCGAGGTTCGCGTTGGGGTCGGAGATCGCTGTGGGACCGGCGTTCTCGAAGGCAAGGCACGTTACTCGTACGCCACAGAGGAGGCCAGTGGAACGCTTGAGCCCTTCGCGCTCAATGAGTTCTCCGCCGAGAGCAGGCCTCCGATCTGGGGCGTCGTCGAGTGCAGCGATGGAACGGAGCAGGAGATTGACGTTCGATATCTCACCGTCGAGCTCGCGCAGCCAGCAATGGGCGCCCGCGATGCGGCCACCGGCGCAGTGTACTTCGAGGCCAACACCCTGCTGTTCTCGATTGATGCCGAGCTAAATCAGGTACCTTTCAGGACCGAGCGATTTGCGACGAAAGCACTCGTCGGAAGCGCGACCGCTGGCAACGTGTCGCTTCCCGAGGTTACGCTTGAGTTTCATGTTCCCTGTTCTCCGACGGTCATGGGGACATTCGACGTGAGGCTCGGACTTACATCCGAGTTGAAGGTGGCGGAGAGTCCGCCGACGATCGATATCCGCCTGCCGGAAGCTACAGTGCCATGCTCCACGCCCACTCTTCTCGACGCCGATGTCCGTGATACGGACGGAGATCTCGCGGACACGCTTTGGATCGTCGACGGTGTTCAGATCGACCCGTCCACGTCGTCAATCGTGATCGAGAACGGGAGCTATGTCGAAGTCCGGGCCACAGATGAACGGGGCGCCGCCACCACCGAAGGGGAGCTGTTTCAATGCGGTATGTAATCCTACTTGGCCCGCTGCTCGCCGTCGCAAGTTGCCAGTCGAACGTAGATGCTTATCCCGACTTCGTCGGCAACTACAGTCCAATTCATCCCTACAACACGGAGGGAGAGACCAGCTACGTCATCAGGGTTCTAGACGGCGGGCGCGCCATGTATGAGGATACGAGTTGTTTTGACACCGGCTCCGAGCCTCGTGAAGGGCGCTGGGAGGCGAGAGGGAACCGTCTCGTCTTTCTGCCACTAAGTGATGGCGAACTCATCTTTGATGCGTGGCGTACTGACGAAGCATTCCTCGAGGAAGACGGGTGCGGAACAGCTCGCGTGAGCTACCAGTTCCCCCTCGGACCCAACGAAACCGAGGATTTTTCGATCGAACTTTTCAGGTATGAGCCGTGCTACGTTAGCGATCCACTTCCAGGAAACGGGGACGAAGGGGTCTCGGGCTGTCTGACGGTTCGTTGCGACGACTTGCCAGACTGCGATTTCGGATCATGAGGAGGCGTGAAGATATGGTGAACAGAAGGATTCTCTGGTGTCCGCTGGTGTTAGGTTGGTCCTCCCTGTTGCTGACTACGGATGCCAGCGCGGCGGGGCTGGCGGGAGCGCGCACGAGCTCAGTCGCGGCCGGCGACCTTGACGGCGACGGTCTCCTCGACACTGCCTTCGGGCTTCCCAATGTCGACGGTTACGTCGGACGTGTTGTTGTCGTATTCGGGGACGGCGAGATTGAGCATTGGACGCGCAACAGTCCCGGCATTATCGGCGTCGACGCGACCTTCGACTATCTTGGAGACAGCGTTGCGATTGGTGACTTCGATGGTGATGGGTACGACGATCTTGCCTTCGGTGTCCCCGGCGAAGATGACACTAGTACCGGGACTGATATTGGCGCGGTTCATGTGATCTATGGGGCGGCCGGTGGGCTTACGACCATTGGCGATCAGATGATCACGCAAGATTCTCCGGGGATCAACAGCTACGAGGAGTCTTACGACTACTACGGAGAATTCCTGACAGCAGGCGACTTCGACTGCGATGGGTACGATGACCTAGTCGTTGGTATCCCGAGGGAGAACCTCGGAAGCTACGCAACTGATGGGGGCGCGGTCAATGTCATCTACGGAAGTTCAGGTGGTCTTTCCACAGTGGATGACTTCTTTCAGCAGAATACGACCGGCGTCATCGGCCAGGCCGCTGCATACGACGGGTTTGGCGCGGGTCTCGTTGCCGGGAACTTCGACGGAGATGTTTTCAGCGGCCGAGCGTGCGACGACTTGGCCGTGTCTGTACCAGGTGAAGATGAAGGGACACCGACCAATGCGGGCGCATTCCAGACGTTCTTTGGGGTTCCGTCTACGGGGCTCCAGGCGGCCGGCTCCGGAGACGAATACCTGAGTCAGGCCGAGCCAGGCGTGGACGGCAGCGCGGAAGCCTACGACGAGTTCTCGGAGCGCATGCTCCGGTCAGTTTCGGCGAGCTCTGGATTTGATGGGGTGACCGTGACCGTTCCGGGAGAGAGCTGCGGCTCGGGGGACTACTTTGCTGGGCATTCTTTCGAAGGGTCGGCATCCGGGGTCATCTCGGAGACCGGCACCGTCAATGACGATTTGATGTGCCTGGACCTCAGTGGCGTGCTGGACCAGGCGGAAGTGGACTACCTGACGTGCCTACTCGAGGAGGGGACATGTCACTGCTCTGAGGAAATGCGATTCACTGTTGAAGAAGAGGTGGGTCTCAGCGCGGGTGTCGAGGCATGGATGTGTCTGTTTCGGGCGCAGACGGCGCTTGACATCTGCGAGATAGCCCCTGAACAGCCGTCCGGAGTGCCGACGGGTGCTGGAGCAGACTGCGTGGAGGCGAGCTCCGAGATTTGGAAGGGTTGCGCACTCGGAACGTTGGAGCTCGACTGGCCATGACCAAGAAGAAGAACACTACGGAACTCGTTCTCGGAGTGGCTATTGCCGTCCTCGCTATGCAGGGCTGCTCCGAGCCCGACGCTCAGATTCCGACCAATATCTATGAGGAGGACGGCTGGAACACTTCGAGTATCGAAGTACGGGTTGCCGCCCTAAGGCGGGACATTGATGTTGAGATCGCTCGGCTGGAAGCACTTCCGGGGGGAGAGCGGGAGCCGACATCCCAGCGCCTGCTCGAGATGATGTCGAGCCTGAGAGCTGAGTGGGGAAAAATCGACGGTGGCTCGGAGAAGTACGCGCGTCTTGAGGCGGAAGTCGAGAAGCTACTTGAGGGATGATTCGGCTGCGCCCGTCGACTCGCCCGATGAGATGGGGTTCTTCTGACCATTTTGTGGGCGGTCGGACAACGAGTTCGATGGGACCTCGGGCAGGGAACGGCTTGGGAGGGAGTTTGAGGGCGTGAAGAAGTGCGCAGCGGGTGAGGGGGTAATCTTGGGGGGCAACACCAACCCATCACCGCCTGGAGTTTCTCCTCCGGCGTCCAGTCCTGAGCGCGCTTGCCCGGTTCTTCTCGCGGGGCGGGTTTGTCTTCGACGGCCAAGTAGAGCACGCTACTCGCGTCTCGCTTCCACCGCGACAACGTGCCTTGCGGTCGGGCGGTCGGGCGGCCGCCCTCCTACGGCCCGCCGACGTACGCGAGATACCCCAGCGGGATCGCGATGCCGGCGATGACCAAGACCGCCCCGCGACCGATCAAGCCTTTGCGGCCGGGGATCATGAACATGCCCGAGACCGCGAGCAGCAGGAGCGCGCCGGCGTAGCCGTCGGCGAAGTAGGTCCACGCTTTTTTTCCGCGGTTGAGGTGCAGCCAGTTGGCGGCCCGCAGCGCGAAGCGTTCCTGCTGCCCCTCCTCGTAGACCTTGCCGGTCTGCGTCGCGACATACAGCGTGCTCGTCTCCAGCGTGATCTCCAGCTCCCCGTCGGCCGGGCTGTAGACATCCAGCGGCGTCTGCTCGATGCCTGCCTGTGACATCACGATTGCGGCCGCCTGCTGTTCGTCGTCCGGCAGCGGAGTCTCGAGCACAAACTCGCGTTCAAAGTTGGTGAAGTTGGGATCCCAGTCGGCGATGTGGTTCACCGCGAGTCCGCTCAGCGCGTACACGAACGTGAGCCCGACGGCGAGGTAGCCGAAGTCCCGGTGCAGCGCGCGAAGCCATGGGCGCCACTTGAGCTTCTTTCTTCGCTGGCTCTGTACCGCGCGGTGTCGGTCAGGCGCTGAGCCCCTTGGGCGGCACGGCGATGGTGGGGACCCGCAACACCAACCGCTTCGTGCAATTCTACGACGAGAACACGGCGCTGCGTAAGAGGGGAACCTCGAGCCCGCGGCCGACGCCATGGGGGTCGTGATGGCGGTGCCCGCCGTACCGAACGGTGGCGTGGTCGCGGGGTGCTGGGACGACTACGGCGAGCTGCTGCGGTGCGTGGCCCGAGCGCTGGCCCACCCATGGGCCACTTGGCCTACTGAGCGCCGGCCAAGCGCCTGAAACGACTCGCGTGAACGAGCGGCTCGGGACGCGCACCACCGCCGGCGGTGGCCGGCTGTCACGCACGCGCGCAATATGTCCCGCGATGCACCCAGGACAGTGACGCCCTCGCGCTGGTGCGGGAACACTGGCCCGCGTTTCGCGACCGCCTCGAAGAGCGCGCGGGCTCGCTGCCCGCCTTCGTCCGTGATGAGCTCGAGGCGCTGCTCACCTGCGGCGACTTCGAGCATGGCTTCCTCGTCGCCCAGTGCCAGCGCTGTGGCGACAGCCTGAGGGTCCCCTTCGCCTGCAAGAGCCGCGGCATCTGCCCGTCTTGCATGGGCCGCCGCATGGCCGAGACCGCCGCCTTGCTGGTCGAGCATCGCCTTCCCGCGGTGCCGTGGCGGCAGTGGGTGCTCTCGTTTCCCGGGCCGTTGGCGGTGCGGCTGGGCTACGACCGGGCGCTGCTCGGCTGGGTCTGCCAGCGGTTTGCCACCCGAGTCATGCAGACGCTTCGGCGGCTCACCAAGCGCGCGCACGGCCTGGCGAGCAGCGCTGCCCTGCACCCGGGCGTGCTCATCGTGGTGCAGCGCTTCCGCAACGACTTGGGGCTGTTCGTGCATCTGCATGCGCTCGTGACCGATGGTTGCTTCGACGCCTCGGACGAGCACGAGCACGAACCTCGCTTCCTGCCCATCGCAGGGCTCACCGATGAGCACCTCGTCGACACGATGCAGCGCATGCACGCCGACTTCGCTGCGCTCGAGGGCGACCACGATGACGACGTGGACCACGGTGTCGATGCGGCCATGGCCGCCTGCGTCCAGCTCGCCTTGCCGCTGCGGGCGGTGGCGTCCTCGCCCCGCGAGCCCGCGCCCGCATCACCGCTGCTCGTCACCGCCTTCGGCATGCAGCTGCACGCCGCCGTCACCGTCGACGGTCGCGACCGCAGCCGACTCGAGCGCCTGTGTCGCTATCTCCTGCGGCCACCGTTCGCTCAGGATGCCGTCCAGCGCACCGCAGACGGTCAAGTCCGCGTGTACTTCAAGAAGCCCACCCGCGCCGGGGCCACCTACGCCCAGATGACCCCGGACACCTTTCTCGCGCGCCTGTGTGCCCTGGTTCCACCACCGGGTGCCCACACCGTGCGGTACTACGGTGTCCTCGCAGGACATCATGCTCTGCGCGCTCGCATCATCCCACGGGCCGAAGAGCCCTCGCCCCCCAAGCAACTCGCCCTCTTCGTCCCTCACGGGCCTCTCGAGCTTCCCGCCATCACGAGCCTGCTCGAGTCGCAGCTGCGTTCCACCGCACCCCGTCGACTCTCCTGGATGACCCTCCTCGCCCGCGTCTTCCGCATCGACATCTCCGTCTGTTCCCGCTGCCGCGGGCCCATGCGCGTGACTCGGGCTGTCACCACCCCTGAGCAGATCGCCGCCGAGCTCCGCGGCGCCAGGCCGCCTCCACGGCCCGAGCCTCCCGGACAGCTGCTCTTGTTCTCGCTCGCCTGACGAGTCTCGCCGTCAACGACACCGTGCCGCCATCCCGGCGCGCTGGCCCTCCTGCGTCCGCGCCTCGCCTTCGACACCCTCCGTCGTCACTCCGGCGCGCGAATCTGCGCCTGTCTCGCTCCAGAGTCGGCGGCGGAACCCGCCCCCCTTGCTCGACACTACGCGCGCTCTCCGCAGGACACCCCTCAGGCCCCCTCCGCTCTCCGAGCCTCCCTCCGCTCTCCGAGCCTCCCTCCGATTTCCCACTTCATTTCGCTTACCCTCACACCCTCGTCATCGCTGGCACCCGCGCCAACGGGTTGCCCTGGGGAACGTGTCCTGATGGTGCCGTTGTGCCGGACGATTCGGGCGACACCGACACCGACGGCTTCGTGGGTACGGAGGATACGGAAGGCGACGACACGGCGCTGTGTACGGGCAACTCCGTGTTCGGGTTCCTCAATGCGGCCGTCGCCGCCGGAACCCCGCTCTGCAACGACGGCGAGTGCAGCGTCGGGCTCGACAGCTGCGACTGCACCACGTTCACCGTCGAGGCCGAGAAGACCCGGCGCTTGGACGACTTCGTGCTCGCCGCCCCGCCCGACTGCGAAGACGGGATCGATGGCGATGAGGACGGCCTCGTCGATCAGCTCGACCCAGGCTGCCAGCTTGGCGACAGCGAGTCGACCCCCGTGCTCGTCCCCGAGATCGAGCTCAACGTCTCGGTCCTCTCGGGCAACCCGCTCGCCGATTGCGGCAACATCGGCGTCGGAGCGCTGGGCCTGACGATCGACGGCAACGCGGTGGACCCCATCCTCTGCAACATCGGGACGACCCGCTTCAGCACTCCGCTGGCGGTTGGTTCGCACGATATCACCGTCGTCGGCGTTGACGGCACCGGTACGTTCTCGCCGGTCACAGTCGAGAAGAGTCTCGAGTTCAGTGTCAACGACCTCGGCGTCGCCTCCCCTCGCACGCTCGACATCGATTTTTCCGACGTCGATCTGTTGGAGCCCCTGGAGGCGCAGCTTCAGTTCCAGTACGAGTTTTCCCTTCCAGACGACGAGGGAGAGTCCGTCCTGTGTGCCGAAGTCGGGACTCCCGACGTTCGCTACCGAGTCCTCGATCTCGGCGGTCAGCAGCTCAACTCACTCGCCGCGCCTCTCGACGGCAGCCTCTCGGCGTGCACCCCCGCCAGAGTCGTATCGCTCGAAGCGCCCCGGTGGGGTGGCTACGCGATCGAAATCGAAGCCTTCAATGCCGACGGCGAGCTGTGTTGGTCCAACGCCGATGCCCCGGCTCTGCTGACCCCGCGGGAAGCTCAGACCGCCGTGGTGCCGCCCGCCGACGGCGCGCCGGCCAGCTGCTTCAGCGGCTGAAGCCCAGCGAGATCTGGGTTCCCTTCAACACGGACCCGGGAGGGCTTCCAGGCTCCCGCCAATCGGGAAGCGAAACAACTCCCAGTCCACGAACAAACCGGTATCGGGGAGGTTTGGGTCCGACGCACAGCCCCTCGACAGAGCGCCGAGACAGTCCGCGCCGCCGACCCCCATACCGAACCGGTCGCCCTTGACGACCTCGCGGTGCTCACCCGTCAGCAGATCGACCTCGATGAGCGCGCCGTTCCCAGCACCTCCCCAGACTCGAATGAACGCGAGACCACCGTGCTCGAAGACTGGCTCCGCGTCTCGGCCGGGGCGCTCAAACGTCTCCAAGTGCACGCCGTCGGGATCGAAGACGTCGAAGCGAGTCTCGCTGGCGGAAAGCGTCTCATAGGTCACCGTGACCCCGTCGTTCCCGACGAACGCTGGGTTGAGCAAGTCGCTCCCGCTGCAAAGCACAGGAACGAGGTCGGGGGAGTCCTCGTGCGCGGACACAACACACCGTTGACCGTTCACCAGCACGCTCACTGCAAGGGCGCGGCTCTGCGACGACTCGACGGAACGCACGTCATTGACCGTCAAGAGACTCGGCACGTCGGTGACACCCGACAGTGCGGTCTGAGTTCCGTCGATCAAATCGAGACGGTGCAGAGTATTCGCCTCGTGCATGACGGCCCCTCGCGCACCGACAACGGCATAGAGTTCCCCGGTTCCATGGCTGTGCACTTCGTTCGTCTCATCGATGAAGACGACGCCGCCATCGACCCCGGCGAAGGCCATCGAATGCGCGGTGCCAGGCGCATGTCGAGCCCGGTTGTGGCCGACGGCTGCCTCCGCGACGGTCTCGAGAGTCTCCGCGTCGACAAACTCGAGCGACAGCTGTGCGGCCTGGGGCGCGAAGACCACCAGCGTTCCGTCCCTGGAGATCTGGGCCGTGCCCAAGCCACGACCGAGTGCCTGAGAGTCCCCAGAATCCAGATCGAACACTCGAGGGCCACTGTCTCCAACATCGACTGCCATGAACCCCCGTGGCCCGGCGTCGAGATTGTTCGTCGCGCCTTCGAGCTGACGAGGGCCCTGTCCGTCGACGACCCAGATCTCGTTTCTGCTCAGCACGACAGCCTCCTGTCCGTTCGGGTCCTCGTAGTAGCTCAGACCCGAAGTCCCGATCGGGACCGTGTAGGTCTCCCCGAGTTCCAGGTCCCGAACCTCGGTTGAAGCCGTCGCGCCTTCACCAAGCGAAATCGAGAGCCAACGGCCCCTGGGCGAGATCCCCGTGCCAGGAAGGTAGGCGTCTTCGACCAACTCGACCTCTTCATTCGGCCGAGAGATCGCAAGGTCCACAGACCCACCCTGCTCGTGGATCACCAAGCCGTCGGGTCCGACATCAAAGTAGCCCACGCCGATGCTGAACTCCGGACCCACGGTTCCTTCGGCGACGAACTCCGGATCCCCGGAACTCTGACAGGTCACGGGAGGATCGGTCTCGCCCGGTTCATCGGTGTCCGAACCACCGGTCTCCCCGGTCCCGTCGGTCTCAATGTCCCCAGAGCTGCCGTCCTGGGAGGACGATGAGTCGCCACCCTGGGAGCCGGATCCCGACTCCGAATCCAGGGCACCGACAGGATTGTCGCTGAAACATCCAGCAACGACGCAGAGCGGAAAGCCAAGACCAAGGAGTAAGAAGTCGCGAAGCATGGTGGGTGATGTCCGCCGCCGGGTTCGATCCGTCTCGGCCCCGAGAACTTATTCTTTGTCGCACGCCCGCCGCACCCGCGTCCGGTGCACAGACTTCGGGTACCGCGTTGCGAACGCCGCCGCGAGCCGCTCGGCCTGGTCGGCGTCGCGCTTGCACCCGAGCACTGCGCGCACAGCCTCGCGCTCTTCGACCAATGAGCCCTTGGGAAACTCGCGTTCGTGGGTCGCAATCATCGTCGCTGCTTGGACGCCCCGCCCCGTGTCCAGAGCTGCCCATGCTTTGCGTAGCAGAGCCGTCTCTTCGGAGAGCCTCGACGCAGCGGGCTTCTCCGGGCGGATTTTCTTCGCTTTCGACGGGCGTTCGGTCGGAGGGATGACTGCGGGAGCCGCGGTACCGCTCACACCGTCCGTTCGCGCCTCCGAGGGGGCTGCCGGGAGGGGGGACGGGGTCGGCTGCGCCGGTATGTCGACGATCTTCGTCGGAACGGGTTGAGCCAGCGGAGCGAACTCGCCGAGAGCGCCAGCCCGTAACGTTCGCGCGGGCCCCCGTGTCGTGCCCGCGACGGAGACGGCCGCGACAACCGCAACAGCCGCAACAAGGAGCCCGACTTTCGCGAGCCACGGCACCGAAGCGTTGGAGAACCCCGGGACCCCCCGGACGTCGACCGGCACGCTCGGCCCCAATCCGGCACGCAGGCGCTCATCGATCCGAGCCCAGCCGCGTTCTGTCGCTTCGCTGGTGCGGCGCTCCATCGCTTGCGCGCTGGTGAGCAGCGCCTTGAGTTCGTCGTCGACACTCATCGTGTTTCCTCCCTGGGCTGCTGGGCTAAGGCGCGGACTTGCGCTCGCGCAGCGCGCAAGCGGGAGTAGACAGTGTTGAGCTTGACCCCGAGAGCCACTGCGATCTCGGGCGCCGTCATCTGCTCCAGATCGGCCAAGATGAACACCGCCCGTCGGTCCTCGGAGAGCCCGTCCAAGAGCTGATACAGGAGGATGACTGCAGACCCGCTCTCCGGCTTGCTCGAAGCCAGCGAGGCACCGAACGCCTCGACTCTGCGTCGGTGTCGACGTTCGCGGCGGCGATGTGCCTGGACCACCCGCATCGCGATCGCGAACAGCCACGAGCGCTCGCTTCCGCCCGGTTTGAAGCCGTCAAGACGTCGCTCGACAACCAGAAAAACGTCTTGAACCGCGTCGTCGGCCTGCGCTGGGGGGTGCCCTAGGCGCCGTACGCACCGCCACACGAATGCGTGGTGCTCCCGATACAGCACCTCCAGCGGACCGATCTCCGACGCGGCTTCGCGTCGTGCTGCTGCCGGCCCGTGCATTCTATGAGTCATGTCCGAGCCGGGGTCGGATCCGTCTCCGTCTATTGCCCAAATCGTGCCTCGACGCCGAAAAGGGCGCGGATGCCACCGCGTCGAGGGATGTGTACGTCTTGCGAGTAGCCTTCGACGGTGAAGCTGGGCCGGGTGACCGAGACGAAGCCCTCAACCATCGCGGTCAGCCCCAATCGTTCCCAAGGGGAGTAGACCGCACCCCAGCTCACGCTGAACGCCCACCATGTCGGGCGCTGGATCTTGGGGTCGCGGAGACCCTCGGGCCGCCCCACGAGTTGGCCAACTTCGGTCCCAAGCATGAGCGGAAGCCTCACATCCCTTACGGACCAGGACGGCCCACCTCGGACTCCAACCGCCCAGCCGCTGATCGACACCGTGGCTGCCCCCGGCGCCGTCGCGGCAGGTCCAAACCAACCGCGGCCGCCAACTTCGACTCGGGCATGGCGGAAAACCACTGCCGCCCCTGCGCTCGGCCCTCCTTCGAGGGTCGGCAGCATGCCCCAGCCCACCCCACCGCGCAGCGTCATCGCGGCAAAAACAGGCGGCGGCGTCGAATCTCCCTCAGGCGCTGGCGGGTCCACGGGCGGCGGTTCAACGGGCGGCGGCTCAACGGGCGGCGGCTCCGGAGACGATTCGAGCCCCGGTGGCTCCGGTTCCTCGAGAACTGGATTCAGGACGCGATCGAGCAGCTCACGATCGCCTGGGCCCAGTTCGAGGTCGGGCCGAATCGCAAGCGCGACGACAAGAATGGCCGCCTCGCCGAGAGCCTCGCAGCTTGGGTCGTGAAGCGAACGCTCTGCCGTCTCGCTTCCCCGCGACGTTCGGACCAGAAGCGTGAAACCGTCGTCTGCGGCTGCCAACTCGACCGCCACCGTCACCTCCGGGTCCTGCCAGCTCTCACCAAGCAACGCTTCAAACGCGGCGCTGGCCGTCGGTTCGTCGAGGCATGTGGGCGCGGAGGTCCACGAAAAGCTCTGTTGTCCGTCGGGCTGCGCCTGAGCGGAAGCCGGCACGAGCCACGCGCCCGTCCCTGCCAACACAAAAGCAGCGACGATCGTGCGCACGCACTTCGATTGTGCATTCGCTTCAACCGAGATTCCAGCGGCGCTCGGCTGTTTCTCGTATCGCGAGGGATGAGACGAGCCTCCATCGCCGAGAGGGCGCGGCGGCCAGCGGCCTCAACGGCTGAAGCCAAGTTGGTGGAGCATGGACAGCACGTCCGCGACGCCACCGCCGAATAGGCTTCCTCGAAAGACCTCTCGCTTGCCTCCGGACCAGCGTATTTGCGCCGAGGGTGCCGAAGAGGAGATCAGCATCGCCTTCACCGCCCGACACTGATCGAGCGAGGCGATGGTGTTGCCCCGCGCATCGAGAAGCACTCGCTGCTGCAGGTCCGCGGCCAAGAACGGAGCAACCTGTGCGTTGCGGGCCTTCTTTCGCCAGCGCAGCAAACCCACCAGGCTGCCCGTGAACGCCAACGCCAGGAGCAACGTGATCGCCGCGGCGAGGAACCCGAGTTCCTCATCTCCGATCGCCATTCCACCGAGCACCACCGTCCAGACCCAGGCCATCCCGGTCATGCCCCCGACCACAGCCGCCGCGATACCAATCCCGCGCCCGCCACGGTCACGGAACGCGACCACGTGACCTTCGCGCGAGATCTCGTAGCCACTGGTCTGCGCGAGAACCCTCAGGGGAGGACCTCTTCAAAGCAAGCGTCACAGCGCAGCCCGGCTCCCGTGTAGAAGCTCGCCGACTCGGCCACTTCTTTTCCACATCCGCCGCACGAGACCAATCGTTCTGGAGGCGCCTGAGCGCTCTGCTGCTCCACCGCCGCGTGGCAGTACACGCAGCTCGAGCGGCGCGGGTTCACGAAGCGGCCGCAGTTTGTGCATCGCGGTCCGTTCTTGAGGACTCGCGAACCGATCTTGCCGTCCTCGACCCCGTCGGCGAGATCGAGCTGCTGCGTGACGACCGAGAGTTCCTCGCGGCTGGCGAGCCCCTTGGAGACGATCAACTCGGTGAGCGACTTACACAGGAGCTCGAGCCGGTCGACTCGCTCCAGCAGCGGCCCCACGGTCACCATGTGATCGGGGGCGTGCTCCAGCTGCATCTTGATGTTTTCGATGTCACTTCGCTGCTTGTACTCGTTGTCGAACAGGAAGTCGGACTTGAGCGTTTAAGCGAAATGAACTGGGAAAAAGCCGGGATGGAGGAGTACGGCGGGGGGCGGGAGAGCGCGGCTGGTGCGCGGGGGTGCGCCGGGGAGCTGCAACCCGGTGTCGAGCGAAGCTGAGCCGTGAGAGCGGAGCCATTTCACGGGAAAACAGGCCGGCACAGGGGACCGAGTCCGCCATCCAGGCACGCCGAGACGAGCGCGGTGGGAAGCGACGCGCTCGTCGAGGGAGGCTTAGTGGGCAGCGGGCGGAGCCGAGAACAGCAGCAGTTGTCCGAGCGGAGCGGCTCGAGGCGGCGGCCGAGCACCGCGGAGCTCGGCCGCGATGTCCTGCGCAGTGGTGACGGCCCGAGTGACGCGCATGGGCCCGCTGCAGCGGGAGCAGACGCAGATGTCGATGCGGAAGACGCGGGCGAGGAGCTTCATCCACGGCACCCGAGAAGGGGCAGCATCGCGGAGCTGAGCGTCGAGCAAGGTGGTGATGGCGGGCAGCTCGAGCTGTCGCCCAAGTCTCGACGAATCCGGCGTATGACACAACCCAGACGCGCGAGGCTCGACCACGGCACACCGCTGATGCAGCTTGCAGCTGCTGCGCAACCCGTGCTCCCGCTTGCTCTGCTGCCGCAGCGTCTGCATCACCCGCTTGGCAAACCGCTGACACACCCGCCCGAGCAGCGGCCGGTCGTAGCCCAGCCGCACCGCCATCGGGCCCTCGAAGCTCAGCACCCACTGGCGCCACGGAACCTCAGGCAGGCGGTGCTCGACCAAGAGCGCGGCGCTCTCGGCCATGCGCCGGCCCATGCACGAGGGGCAGATTCCGCGGCTCTTGCAGGCGAACGGGACCCGCAGGCTGTCGCCGCAGCGGCGGCACTGGGCCACCAGGAAGCCGTGCTCGAAGTCTCCGCAGGTGATGAACCCTTCGAGCTCGTCCCGCACAAACCCCGGCAGCGAGCCGGCGGGCTCCTCGAGCCGCTCGCGGAACGCAGGCCAGTGCTCGCGCACCAGGGCGAGGGCGTCGCTATCCTGGGTGGTCCGCGGAACGTAGCGCGCCTGGGCGTGACAGCTGGCCACTGCACGGCGCTGCGGATGCGCAAGCCGGGCCGCTCACTCCGCGCCGTGTTCTCCCGCCGTTACACCGCTCGTGGCTCGCCAGGTGGCCCGCGGGTGGGCCAGCCGACTGCATCATTGGCCACAGCTCGGCAGCTCGGCAGCTCGGCAGCTCGGCAGCTCGGCAGCTCGGCAGCGAAGATCGTGGATGCGAGCGAGCTCAGCAGACTTGGGCATGGACGCGCTCGCGATCGACAGCGCTCGCTCGGCGTAGGGCAGAGCTTCATGCGGCCGACCCAGCGAGAAGAGGACGCCGCCGAGGTTCATCGTCGAGACCGCGACTTGGGGGTGCCTTGGGCCGAGGCTATCCTCTCGGTAGCGTAGGTTCTGCAGCGCGACGCCGATCGTTCCTTCAGCTCGGCCTTGCATTTGCAGGGCTCCGGCGAGCCCGTCGAAGAAGCTGCTTCGGGCAGGGTGGTCTGCGCTTCCGAGTTCCAACGCGCGGGCATAGTGCTGCTCTGCCGCTGCAAAGTCTCCTGCCGTGAGGCTGATCCGCCCGCGAGCTCCGGCCAGTGCCGCCGCGAGCACCCGGTTCGCTTCCGCCGCGCTCTCGTATGTCGCATCGGCTCGATCGGCGTACTCGCCGGTCTGTGCCAGATCTCCGGTATCCGCAGCGATCATCGCGAGGCTCACCTGTGCGTCGACAGCGATCGAATCGTGGTGCCCAACGATCGCGGCATTTGTCGCTTCGAGGTACAGATTCTTGGCAACAGCAAGGTCGCCTTCTTGGAAAGCCTCGAGTGCCCCAAGCTGGAGGGCCTCCGCCTCCAATGGCCGATACCCGATCGCGTGGGCCTGCTGGGTCGCCTGCTCGATGTCGTCTTTGGCCACCCCGAGCGCACCTGCAAGCAGTGCTGCGTGGGCGGTGGCCAATCGTAGACGAAGCTGCTCGATCTGGAACCGTTGATTCGGGTCGTCGGGCAAAGGAGCGATCACGGCCCCGTCGGCGTCGATCCGGCAGGCGCGAGGCGCAGGCAAACCCGCGACCCCGTCGAACGCGGACTCCCAGTCGCCGCCGTCGCGACCCACAAGTGAGACGAACGTCGAGAAGCCGGCCAGCGAGCGATCCAGGCAGGTCAGCTCGTACTGCTGCCCCGCCGGTGTACCCGCCCGCGCTGACGCGGGATCGCACGATCGCTCCGCCTCCGCGGTCCACGACGACGCATAGCGTCGCACGGTCTCGGTCAGGACCGCACCGCCCGGCGACATGCTTACCCGGTCTCGTTGTTCTGGTCCCCAGGCGGCGTCGATACGCGCATCGATCGTGTCGCAGGCGTCCGGCTGAGCTCCTGGGCGGAGCCACCCGACAAGCGCTACCGCTGAGACAGCTGTGCTGATGGTGGCGGCGGCCCAAACGCGGCGCCTTCGCAAGACGACGGTGGTGCTCTCGGACGGAATCCTGAGCTCGCGTTGGGATGCGGGTCGCTTCTTGGCGGCCACGCCCGAGCCGGCGATCGACGAACTCGCGCTGCAGGGCCTCTTGGTCTGCTCGGGGGACGCGTGCCAGGTCGGACACCCGCTGATCTCCGGGATCCTCGACCGTTTTCTCCCGCGGCCAGCGGGGGTCTCGTTCGAGGCCTACTACGGCTGCGTGAGCTGCTACGAAGGCGCCGACGTCGAGTCGTGGAACGCGACCGCCTTCGCCGAAGAACTGGAGGCCCGCATCATCGGGCCGGCCGAACACGCGGTCGACATCCTGGGCGAGCATCCCTACCTGACCCGGCTGTACACCACCTTGTCTCCGCAGGAGATGACACTGGATCCCATTTTCCACGAGAACGCCGATCTCGATCTTGTGTCCAACGTCCATCGCGCGACCATGGTGTTCGCCTGTGAAGGCGCAGACTACGTCGAGTTCGATGATGGGACGCGATTGGCCGTCAGTGGCCAGGTCGATCCCGACCAGCCGGCCGCACTCTTGATTCAGGACGTTCCGATGCAGGGTCCGGCGATGACGGTGGCGGATCGGACCGACGAGATCGTCGCCGCGCGGCGCGCCTGGAACGCCGAGCAGGGGCTTGGGGAGGGCGACGAGGGCTGCAACTGTCGGGCGAGAAAACACGGCGCATACGGCCTGGCGTGGGCAGCGTTCATGGTTGGGCTGGGGCTGTGGGCTCGTCGTCCGCGTCGCCCCCGTGTGCACCGCGGCGCCTGACGTGATCGGCGCCGGTGCAGGAGTCGCTCGACCCCCCCGATTGGATCCATCCTGCGACCGGATGTCCGGCGGCGCGCAGGAGGGGTCTTCGCACGGCGGGCCCCGACGGCGATACTGCCACCATGATTCGATTGGTTTATAGGACGATAGGGCTGGTGTCGGTGTTGGCGTGGTCTGGATGCGGTTGGGCTGTCGCCGCACCGCGATGCGGCCGTGGGATGTCCCAAGTAGACGGTCAATGCTTGCCAACGCCAACGCTGGTGTTTCGTCAGTGTGTGGAAGCGTTTCGCACCACGAGGGTGGAGCGTGATCGCGGAGACTCGGTTGCGGTCGGTGGTTCGGTCCCGGGAGCCGGGAGCGCGCGTCTGGAACGTGACCGGCGTGACGTGGAAGCGACCGAACTCGCGTCGGTTCCGGATGCAGATGCGGACGCGATCATCGGAGAGTGTCGCCGGCAAGAGCAAGCTGAGCGTGAGCGCCTGCTCGAGCAGGCCTGGGCCGCTGCCGAAGAGGCGCGCACCGACGCCAAGCGGGCCCGCGACGACGTGCGGCACTTGGAGTCTTCCATGGCCGCGGTCGAGGTCGCGTTGCAGGAGGTCTCCGCCGAACTCGAGGCCGAGCGAGCCGCGCTCGCGCAGCGGGACGAAGCGCTGGCGGCCATGACCGCCCTCGCTGGGCCCGAACACCCGTGCGCGCTGGAGATGTGGGCCGAATGTGCCGAGGCAGCCGCGTCCGATCACGAGGCGGGAGAGCACGCGCGGGCGCACCGCGGATACGCCCTGGCTTGCGACGCCGGGCGGGCCCAGGCGTGCGGCAACTGGGGCCTGATGTTCGAGCACGGTCAGGGGGTTTCCGTGGACACGGGCCGCGCGCGAGAACTGTACGAACTGGCCTGCGATGGCGACGACCTCGATGCGTGCGTTCACCTTGGGGTTGCGACGCTGGCCGACCGGGGGTCGGTGTCCGAGGTCGAGGACGGACTCCGTCGAGCCTGCGACAAAAGCGTCGCCCGCGGCTGCACGACGTTGGCGCAAGCCCTGCCGCGCGGCCCCGAGGAGGACAAAACCATCGCGTCTCTTCTCGAGCGGGCGTGTCGACTGGATGATGCCCACGGCTGCCGCATGCTTGGGATGCACTTGGAGCGTGACGTCGAGCGCCCCGATCTTGTCCGGGCGCGCCAAGCATTTGCGAGGGCCTGCGACCTCGGTGATTCGGCTGGTTGCGACGCGCGACACCAAGCCGACGCCATGCACCGCAATCCGTCCGGCCCCAAGCGTGTACACTGAGCGGGTGGACGCGCATTGGCTCGACACCGATGAGTCGCTGCAAACGTGGTGCGAACGCCTTGCGGGCCAGCCCCGCATCGCGGTCGACACAGAGGCGAACTCGATGTTCGCCTACCACGAACGCATCTGCCTGGTTCAGGTCAGCACTCCCGAGGCGGACCTCCTGATCGATCCGCTCGCTGTCGACCTGGCCCCCTTGGGCAAGGTGCTCGAAGCTCCCGGCATTCAGAAGGTGATGCACGGGGCCGACTACGACGTCCTGATCTTCCGGCGGACGCAGGGCATTGGGCTCGAGAATCTGTTCGACACGATGATCGCCGCCCGCGTGCTGGGCTGGCCCAAGTGTGGCTTGGCGTCCCTGCTGTCGGACAACTCCTGCTGTTCTCGCCATCGCCCACAGCCCCCTGAGTCTCCCTCTACCAGCGCGTCGCTTCGCGCACCGCGCTCGTCTCGGCGTGCCTGCGAGTGGACTCCGTGCGTCTGCGGTCCTCTGGGGTCGCGCATTTTCCCCTGAAATGGCTCGGCACTCGCTGGCTCAGCTTCACTCGACACCGCGATCCTGCTCCCCTGCGCTCCCCTGCCATCTCAGGCCCCCCGGCGTACTCCTCCATCCCAGCTTTTCCCACTTCATTTCGCCTAAACGCACACTCCGAATCGGCTCAGTTGCTCGAGCCGTACGTGAAGCGCAAGAACATCTTCATGTGCTTCAGCTCGTCCGCCGCGATCTGACCGTCGGCGGCGGCGACCTCGTAGGCAAAGTCGATGAACGCGGCCCGCTTCGCGTCATCGATCGTCTCGAGCTCGCGGCCCTCGACGTCCGGAGGGGTCGTCAGCCACGGTTCGACCTCCGCGCGCGCCTCCGGGCTCATGTTCAGCCCGCCGAGCACCTGCTCGAGCACGATCTTCTCCTGCGGCTGTACCTCGCCGTCCGCCCACGCGAACGAGCACAGGAAGCGCATCAGCTCGATGCGCTCGCTCTCGGTCAGTTCATCGGAGCTCATGGGTAGACCCTACCTTCCTTCTCCCTGGAAGAGAATTGTCGAGCAGGTCTCGCTCAACCGCCTGGGAAACGTGGCGCAGGTGATAGGGTCTCGCCGTGTCCCGATCTCCAAGGCTTCTCCGGGGGCTGTGGACAGCGCTGCTCGCCGGCTGTGTCGCGCGGCCGGGGCCGGCGGACAGCAACTCACGTTCGGGTCCGACCGCGGCCGAGCCGACTCCGACCGCTGCCGCTGCCGAGCCAACGGCTGTAGACGTATCGAAGTCGAGCGCAGAGGCTGAGTCGACGGCGCCGCACAGCATCGGCCAGGCTGTCGCCGTCTCTGCCGACGCTCGGATCTACTTCGAACCTTCGAAGAGCGCCCCGTACGTCCAAATCGAACCCAAGCTTCCGCCCGCCGATCACCTGCGCGCGCGCAAGTTGCCCGGATCGGAGCACGCCCCGCGCCGGGTGCTCTTGCTCGGGTTCGAGGAGGACATCGGGGACGGCTGGTACCGCGTCGACTCGCTCGTCGTTACACGATGTGGCTATGACACCCCGGAGTTCGGGGGGCCGTTCTTCGTGCGCGTTGCGGACCTCCTCCCCGTGGTCGCAGAACCATGGCGACGAGAAGGCCCCGACGGGACCTCGATCGAGCTTCGGCCTGGAGTCGTGCTCCGGCGACGCGGTACCGATCGCTTCGCCGTCGAGACCTCGAACGTCTCGTTCGAGCTGCCCGCCGACGGGATCAAGACAACGCGTCGGCACGAGAAGCCCACCCGACTGGATGGTCGCAAGCGTACGACGTTTCCCGCGGGTGGTCCGACCCAGCTCGACGCGGCGGGCCACACGGTCGACTTGGTGGGCTACGCGCTCCGGTACGAGAGCAACACGCCACGGGCAGGCCGCGATCTGCTCGACTACGACGACGCGTGCGCACGGGTGATCGGCCTCGGCAGGTTTCTTCCGCCAGACCCTTCCCTCGCTCGCCCGCCCGAGCTCTGGGCGCCAGAGTCTCTGGTGGTCGGAGGGGTGGCAGGTGGGGAACCAGGACCGGGTCCTGAGTTTCCGGAAGTCGAGCGAGGAGCCGACCTCTCACGACCGAACGGACAACCGATTGGCATGCTCAGGAGGAGCTTGTGGCTCCGTACCAAGGTCAGGTTTGATGACTTCCGAGCCTGCTTTCGTCATGGCGCGATCCTGGGTGCCGACCAGGAAGTCTGTGCATCCATGGACGACTACGTGGCCCACGGCAGTCCCCACCGCCCCAAGAACCTCCGCGCGAACGTCGAAGCGTTGGAGGCGTTCGCAATCCATCGCCCCGAGCCCCGACCTGCCGACGTCGCCCGGACGAGAGCGGTCACGACCAAAGCGCGCCGCACAACGGTGTCCTTTTGCGTGACCGCGGATGGGAAGGTGGTCGACACCAAGGTCGCAAAGGGGTCTGGCAGCCGCGAACTCGACGAGCTCGCCCGGGAGGCCATCTCCCGCTGGAGATTCCGCGCACTGAAGTGGCGGGTCTGTTCCGGGAAGACGTTCGTCTTCGAGCCCTGATCGAAGCAACGCCGTGACCGGCGCGGTGGACCCCGCCGCGGCAGCCGGGATCAGCCCGCCTGCTGCGCGGAGGCCTGCTTCAACGCGGCCGCGAGCTCGGGGTACTGCTCGACGATCTCGGGCTGCTCGCCCATCTGAGCGAAGGCGTCCCGCGTCTGCGCGTCCAGCTCCGATATCATCTCGGCCCACACCTCCGGCGACTCCCGCTGCAGCTTGGCGAAGTCACCCAGCTCGAGGTCGGTGCCGAGGTTCAGGCTGCGCGTCTCCATGTTGGTTCTCGGTCCGCCCCTGCCGCGGAACCATGTCCTTATTGGACAGGCAGCTACGTCCGTAGAGGACGGGTGGAGCCGATCGCGCAACGCTCGAGGAGACCTCCGCGACCGGTCGGCGTTTCACTGACTCGACTGTCAGTGCACTACCTCCAGGCTGGAAAATCCGCTGGAAGATCCCCTCTAGCCACCCAGGCTGGAAAATTCGGCTACCCGTGCGGCCTCACTCAACATCGCCGAACACGGTGAGGACCCCGTCTTCGGAGAGATCGAAGTCGTAGGCGAGCAGGCCCTCGGTGGCGGGTCCACTCCGGAGCTCGCCGTCGATGTCGAACTTCGCGCCGTGGCATGGGCAGCGGAAGCCGTCGCCGCTTCGCTCGACCTTGCAGCCGCGGTGGTTGCACTCGGTCCCGTTGACCAGCAGCGCGTCGGGCTCGTCTCCGACCCGGGTGATCGCCAGCGGCAGGGCGAGCATGTCCAGGTCGACCATCACGGTCTCACCCACGGTCTGCAGCTGGGGGTGGGCCGCGAGATCGATCTGGACGTCCTCGACCAGCCGGTCGACATCGTGCTCTCCACATCCACTCGACAGGACCGGCAGGGCAAGCGCGGCAGAGGTTCGGCCGATGAAGGTGCGGCGGGACAGGCAGGGCTTGCAGGGCATGCTCTGTTAATGCGGCCGCGGTCGCGGTCTCACCAGAGTCAGCGGTCAGGCGCGGGACATGACACCCGTCATGTGTCAGATCCAGCCCTTCTCTCGGGCCTTGCGGGCCGCCTCGCTGCGGCTGCCGGCATCGAGCTTGCCGATCGCGCTCGAGAGGTAGTTGCGTACCGTGCCCTCGGTCAGCGCGAGCTCGTCCGCCATCTGCTTGGTCGATAGGCCCGCGTCGCAGTGGCGCAGCACCTGTCGCTCCCGATGGTTGAGGGGGTCCGGCCCTAAACGCGTGCCAACCTCGCCGCATGGCATTGGTTGAGCGAAAGGAAGCGGACGCATCGGCGCCACCCCCGAGCCTTTCGCGCGTCGTCGCGCCGCGCTACCGTGCCCGACGTCGATGACCAACACGGAAGACGCTCAGCACGGCGCGCAGGTGCGGGCCGCCCTCGAACGCATCCGACGATGGATGACGACGCATGGCGCAACCCAACTGGCGGAAAACCTGGCGCCTGGGGCGACACCGGAGCGCCTGGACCAGGCCGAGGGGGCGTTCGGCTGCGCCTTGCCAGCAGAGCTTCGCGCGCTGTGGTCGACCCACGACGGCTCGATCGAAGACGGAAACGGGTTCATCGATCGGTTCAACCTCCTGACCACCACCTGAGCGGTCGCGCTTCAGGAGTCGGTCCTGCTTTCGATCGAGTTTGCGCGCGAGTCGCCCGAGCGGTGGCCAGAGTCGGGCGGAACGATGGAAGAGCTCGCGTCCGATCACTGGCTTCCCTTCGCGGGGATGGACTCCGACGCCCTCGTCGTCCACGGCGTCACAGGCCGGGTCTTCGAATGCAACCATGACGACACGCCGATGCTCGTGGCCCCTTCGCTCCTATCGTGGCTGGAAGAGTACGCCTCGAGCCTGGAGGCGGACGACTACGCGCTCGAACCCGGGTTCGGCGGCATGTACCTGGCGAAGCGAGACCGCGAGGCCGAACGACGTGAGCAGGAGCGCGCCGAAAAGCAGGCCGCGCACGATCGCTACCGCCAGCAGACGCCTCTTCACGACCAGTTCCGCGAGGCCCTTGCGGCGCTGGATGAGGACCGGTGCGTCGAGGTCCTCGAGGACGCGCTGGCGCGCAACGAGAAGGATGCGTTCCATGCTGCCGTCGCGATGCTGTTTTCCGCCGGGCCCGAGCCGACGTTCGTCGCCGCTGCGCTCCGCCCTCATCTGAGCTTCGTCGATCTCACGCCGGATCAATGGGTCGATGTGGCGGTCGGTGGCGTCTTGCTCGAGAACAATGCGATCCGCCGGGTCGCCGAGTCGGGCTGCAAAGGGGCCTCGGCCGACAGGTTGAACCGACTCGCGGAGACCGTGAGACAAGCGCCCGAACGCCGGCGTCGAGATCTCGAGGCGCTGTATCAGAAGCTTCGAGACGAACGACCGGGCGGCTGGATCGCCCGTCTGCTCCGCTGGCGCCCGCGAGAGTCGTAGGCAGGGTCTTTGGAGCTGGACACGAAATGACCACTCGCCCATGCCGGCAGCGCAATCGACCCCGTGGTCGAAGTCATGATGTTCACGACCATTGCGGGGCTCGGCCTTCCCTTGGGCGGGCTCCTGTCCACGATTGGGACCCTCCGGCCGGATTGGCTCGTGGAGGAGCTCCGCCACGGCATCATCGCGTTTGGCGGTGGAATTCTGGTCGCGGCAGTTGCCTTGGTCCTGGTGCCGGAGGGAGCACGAGCATTGCCCGCGATTGCGGCGGTCACGGCATTCGTGATTGGCGGCATCTCGTTCATGTTCCTCGATCGGGCGTTGGCTCGTCGGGGCACGCACGCGTCCATGCTGCTCGCTGCACTGCTCGACTTTGCGCCCGAGGCGATAGCTCTGGGAGCGACGATGGTCGCCCAACCGAACCTCGGGCTGCTCTTGACGCTCATCATCTCGTTCCAGAACGTCCCCGAGGGGTTCAACGCGGCCCGCGAGTTGGTCGCCGCAGGAGTTGGTGCGCGCAGCGTGTTGGCGCTGCTCGCCGTGCTGGTCCTCGTCGGCCCGCTGTGCGGCATCCTGGGGCTCCTCTTCTTGGCTGAGATGCCCCTGGTGACGGGTACGATCATGTTGTTTGCAGCGGGCGGGATCCTCTACCTGACGTTTCAGGATGTCGCGCCCCAGATCCACCTTGAGAAGACCTGGGCTCCACCCGTCGGAGCAGTGCTGGGCTTCGCGACGGGCCTGGCGTTCGACGACAGCTCGCGAGCACGAGGCGTGGACCACTCCGAGCAGACCCGCATCGTCTTGCTCTTGGACACGTGGCACCCCGATCTGTCCGACGACGCGGTCGCCCTGATCCAGCGCGCGGAAGCTCTCGTTCGGCTGCTTCAGGACTCGGCGTGAGCTCGCGCCAGTCGGCCGGCGCGCGCGGAACTTCTGGGAGTCGTGGTGGTCGAAGCCGACTGTGAATCGGTGGATGCTGAGCTGGCTATGGTTGGTGAGCTGTGGTGGTGCTCCTGGGCGGATCTCGCCTCCCGCGAAGGTTGCCAGCCCCGCCGTGCCGGA
>CAWCWO010000031.1:0-714996 GCA_963799255.1 uncultured Pseudomonadota bacterium
AGCTGTCGATTCAGGAGCGGCTCGCAGACCTGCAGGACCCTGAGCACGGCGGGGAGCGGCAGGCACATCCACCGCCCTCCGTCGCGACGCTGCTCGAAGTGGATCTTCTCTACCGCAAGCGCGCGGCGGACAAGACCCTGCCGCGGATCGCTCCCAAACGAAACAACCCGAAGCACGACGCGTGGCTGCCGATCCTGCACCTCGAGCGGGACGGATGGTCGTTCACCGTGATGTATTCCAACACCGCGCTGGCTCACCAGCTGCACAAGACCAGCGACTGGGTTGTGCTGCACTACGAGCACGACCACGTGCACGGGCAAGGGACGGTCGTCACCGAGTGGCGCGGCAAGCTCTCGGGGCTCCGGGTGGTGCGCGGGCACGAGGCGCAGTGTCTTGCGCACTACCGCGAGCACCCCGTGAAGGTGCGCGACTCCGAGTCTTGGGGCGACGCTTGGGACCGCTGAGCGCGGGTCCATGACCAACCATTCGATCAACGGCCTGACCGACCGTTCGAGCGACATCCGGGCTTACGTCTCATCGGACAGCCCCATGCGGGTGCTCGGAGCGGCCTGCGAACAATCGACGTCGGTGGCTCGCCGTCCGCCGAGCCTCATCAGCCTTTGGAACGGGGGCGGGACCCTTGCGGACGACCGCCGGCGGTTTGTGGAGCAGCCTTCTCAGCTGAAGCCGCCGACGAGCTCCACCGTGGCCGACGCGTTGGCCTGGAGCGACTCGGAGCTGGCGGTGAGCGCTCCTGCGGCGTCGGGTAGCTGCAAGAGGGCACAGCCGGCTCCCACGGCCGCGAAGACCTCGCCGTCGCTTTGCAGCTCGGCCACCGCATCGCGGAGTGCACCGTCGGCGCTGACGATCAGCTTCGCGGCCGCGCTGGCGACGACTTCCGCCTCTGCGCGCGCGGCAACCAGGGCGGAGAAGTTGGCGCGGAAGCCTTCGAGCCACGCACGGAACTCCGCCTGTCCGTTGGCGTCGACACCCGCGGCCCACTTGAACGAGAACGCCAGGGTGGGCGGGGTGCAGGTGATGGACGCGGAGGCTTTTGCCTCGACGGTGGCTTCACACTCGGCGCTGACCTGGGGCGGCTCGACCGTGCCTTCGCAGCCTGCGTCGCATTCGATCGACGCGCCGGCCATGGCTTCACACCGCGCGCTGGCCCCCCCTTCACATTCAGCGGAGGCGGGGGTGTATTCGCAGCTTCCTTCGCACCGCGCCGCATCGCAGCTGCCGCCTGCGCTCATCTCGGTGGCGCACTCGCCTTCGCAGGTGCCGTTGCAGCGACCGTCGAAGCCGTCCACTTCGGTGCCGCCCTCCAGGGTGCAGGTGCCGCGGCAGGTGCCGTCGCAGCGGGCGCTTGCGGACAACTCGGCCACGCACGAGCCCGAGCAGACTCCGTCGCAGGCAAAGCCGGGCGCGGTGCCTGTGCAGACCAGCTGGGCGTCGCCGCTGCAGCTCGCGCCCGCTTGGGCATCGATCTCGCACGAGCCCGAACACTTGGCCGAGACTGCGCCAGGGTCGAGGTCCACGTCACACTCGGCGGCGGCGGCGATGCCCGCTTCGATGCTGGCTTCGCACTTGGCCGGTTGATAGTCGATGCTCAGATCTCCGTCGAGGTAGCCGGAGAGGTAGGTGTTCACGGCGTCTTTCAGCTCGGCACCCGAGGCACCCGACTCGAGCCCGACCGAGGCTCCGATCGCGTCCAGTCGCGCGCGCAGACTTCCGCTGAGCGCGATCATCGATGCATCGAGATCGATGGCTGCACCAAAGAAACTGTCGATGGACGCGACCCCGGAGATCGATGCTTTGCCCTCCAGGAATCCGCCACCCGAGCACGTGAGGTCGAGGCCGCATTGCTCGGCTGCCTTTTCGAATACGCCGCCGCCGGGATCCCCGTCGCATCCGCCAACTGCAATGCCGCCGATGAGGGTTGCTGCCAAAGAGACCGAACCAAACCACTGATGTTGATGCTTCATGCGTGCTCCCAAGACGTGTTGTTGGGCGACCGCGCGGCAGCGTGACTCGTTCGTCACACCGTCGCGGCTGCCTTCGCTTGGTTCGTTCCCGGCGACGCTGGTTCTCAGCAGGGGGCCCGAAGTTTTTTCTCTCTCTGAGAGAGACGAGCCCGGCTACTCGGCGCAGATACGATTGATGCGCGGCAGGTGCGACGACTTCGCGAACGCCTTGCGGAGTGCAGCGATCTGCTTGCGGCCGGCCTTGGTGTCGCCCGACTCGCACAGCGCCTGCGCGCGCAGGACCATGCGGTCCTCGGACAGCTGGCCCCGCGGAAAGCGGCGCTGGTGCTCATCGAGCGCAGCGAAGGCTTCGGCAGGAGAACCAGCACCCAAACGCGCGCGCGCGAGCGCGAGCAGGCGTGTCTCCTCGGCCAGGTCGGAGGCGGGCGGTTCGCTGGGCACCGCGGGCGCAGGCTGGGCAGCCGTGGGTTTGGAGAGCGGCGTGGCATCGCCACTGACCGGGGCCGGCGGTGGCTGAGGCGGAAGCACGGCGACGGGCTGCTGGGGCACAGGAGGCGGCTGGGCACGCGTCGCTGCAGGTGCGGGCGGTGTCGCAGGTGCGGGTGTCACCTCGCGCGGCTGGGCGCTCGGGAGCGCGGCGGTTTGTGCTGCGGGCTCCGGCTTTGGATCGCTGCCGAGCCGGTAAGCAGCCACCGCGAACACGCCCCCCAGGAGGACGCCCAGGACGATCTTGATCCACGGGGCCGAGGCCGCTGCGGCTGGACCCGCAACGCTCGCGGGCGCCAGCGGTGTCGCGCCACCTGCCGCAACCGAGGCGGCCACGCGACTCCACGTTTCCTTCTGGGCATCGACCGGCGGCTCCATCGAGGCGCGCTCGGCCGCGACCAGGGCCTCGAGCAATCCGCCGCTGGCTTCGTCGGCGCTGTGGTCGGCACTTTGGCCCTGTTTGGTGGATGGCGTGCTCATGCGGACCTCCGGACGGCGTCGCTCTGCAGCGCCTCGGCGTGGCGGCGGAGTTGTTGTCGGGCCGCCCGCAGCCGCGAGTGAACGGTGGGCACGGCCAGGGAGAGCAGCGCTGCGACTTCGGGTCCGGTCATCTGCTCGAGCTCCATCAAGATGTAGACGTGGCGCAGGTTGTCGTCGATGAGCTCGAGCAGGCCGTGCAGGGTTCGGGCGGCGTCTTGTCGGGCGAAGTCGCCGGTCTGCTGGGGCGCCACAGCATCGACCTCGGCGGCCAGGGCGTCCTTGCGTCGGAGGTGCCGCGCGATCGCGCGACGCTTGTGTTTGCTGACGCGGACGGCGACGGCGAACAACCAGCTGGTGATGGCGGCGCGCCCTTCAAACTCGTGCAGGCGACGGGCGGCGACGACAAAGACGTCGTGCACGGCATCGTCGACGGCGGGGTCGGGAACGCCGAGACGACGCAGGCTGCGCCAGACGAACCCGTACTGCTCGCGGTAGGTCGTCGCGAGGTCGGGGTCGATGCGGTCTGCCTCGCCTGCCTTCCGCCCAGCCATTCTGTGGTTCGTTCCCACCTCAGTCCGTTTTCATGATGAGGGGGACACGAAATTCCACCCCGAGGTAGGCGCGAATCCCGAGACGCGAGGATTCGAGGATGGGGTCCAAACCCTCGACTTCAAAGCCAGGACGTGTAAAGGCGACCGTTGTGCCCGCCTGAGCGGTGAACGCGAGCCAGCGCAGCGGGACCCAGGACACGCCGGGCGTGAGGAGCAGCGCAGCCCACGCTACCTGGGAGGAACGGGGTAGGAGAGCGCTGGGCGTGAGTAGGAGCTGGCCGACTTCGATGCCGGCCATCAGCGGGAATTCGAAGCGGCCGAGGCTGGGGACAGGGCCAATCTCTCCGGCGAGGCTCCAACGCCAGAGGCGGACCTTCTCGGTGAGCGGGGGCAGGTCGAAGCCTGGATTGCCACCGAAGTGGGCGGCGATGCTGACCCGGAGGCGGCGCGGTTGCCAGGCGAAGCCGAGGCGCGTGTGCGGGGTGACGCCGCGGAGGGTGCCCCAGTCGAAACCCGGGGCGAGGCTGATCCCGAAGGTGAGGGGTGCTGGGGGCGCGGCGTCCGGGGCGTCGACGGGCTCGATGTCGGGCTCGACCCACTGGGGCTCGTCCTCAACTGGGTGGGGTTCTGCTTCGGGGGGCGGTTTGCGGGTTGGGGCCGGGTCGGGTTCGGCCTTGGACTCGGGGTCGAGCGCATCCGCGGCCTCTGGGCTCAGCGCCAGCGCGACCAGGAGCGCGGCGGAGCTCGAGAGGGCGGCGCAGCTGCGAGGGTCGGTGAGCAGGCGATCGTGGCGACCGTCGGGGGTCTCGATGACCAGGGCGAGCGCGTAGCCGGTTTGCTCGTCGTGGGTGATGGTGCCGACGACCGACCACGACGAGAGCGGGAGGTCGGCGAGGGGTGTGCCCAGGTGCGTCTCGAGCTGGGTGCGGACCTCATCGCTGGTGGCGCACAGTGGGGGTGCGCTCCAGGACCAGGGGTCGCGGGGGGCTGGGTCGGTAGGCGGCGCGATGACGAGGAGGGTCATCAGTGCTGTCGCGAGAGCCATGCGCGCAGCTAGACCTCCTCCGACCAGCCGCGGTCGACCAAGAACCCCACGACCGCTTCACTGTGGGCGCGCACCACTGCGAACGTCGCGATGTCTCCTTGCTTGAACGGGGAGCGCTCACCGATCACGTCCAGCTCCGACCCCCGTTCGCGCAGCAGCGCGAGCAGCCCGTCCGGTGCGCTCTCGAGGTCCGTGCCCTCGACCGAGGGATCGCGGAGGATGAACCGGCGAAGGTCGGCTTCGTTGTTGGCCACGGCGCGGATGAGCGGGCGGAGTCCCCTCGCGCGACCGAACGCCAGGCGGCATCCCTGGCTCTTGACCATCCCCGGCGTGACCCCGCTGGGACCGTTCTCGAGAGCAACGAAGACCTCCGACTCGCGCGCGACGTCCTTGACCTTCTTCGCGATCAGAAAGTTTGCGTACTCGTCGGCGTTGAGCACGACGACCCGTGCCGCGCCGTCGATTCCGGCGCGCCGCAACGTTCGCTCCTCGAGCGCGTTGCCGAAGACCACGCGGAGTCCGAGATCCTCGGCTGCGCGGGCCGCCTCGGGGTTCGAGTCGACCACAGCCACGGCGTGGTGCGACTTCAACCGCTCCGCGAGCGCCAGCGCCAGTGGGTTCGCTCCGAGGATGACGAACCCCGAATCGGCGGGACGGCGAACGCCCAGGAATTGGGCGAGAGGACCACTGGTGAGGCCCTGGATGGTGACCGTCCCCGCGATGACCAAGAAGACCATCGCCCGAAGCTCGGTGCCGCCGGACACCCCGGCCTCGGCCATGCGAACCGCAAACAAGGATGCCATCGCGGCCGCGACGATTCCGCGGGGTGCGAGCCAGGAGAGAAACAGGCGCTCGCGCGTGCTGAGCTCGGTCCCCATGGAACAGACGAAGACGGTCAGGGGCCGAACAGCCACCATCAACGCGACGAGCACACCGAGCGCAGGCAGACCCAGGCCGACCACGTCTGCGATGCGGACGTCGGCCGACAGCAAGATGAACAGCATCGCGATCAGCAGCACCGTCAGCTGCTCTTTGAACTCCACCAACTCTTCGAGGTGGTGCCCGCGGGCGTTCCCCACCACCATCCCCGCCACGATGGCTGCGGTCACGCCACTTTCGTGCGAGATGGCTTGCGCGATCTGGAAGATCGCCATCGCGAATGCGAGCCCGACGACGTTCTGCAGCCCGATCGGGACGACGCGCGGCCAACGGATCAGCAGCGCGAGCAGCCCACCGCCTAGCGCTCCGACCAGCGCTCCGGTTCCGAGTCGCTGCACCAGGTCCAGGCCCGCGACCGTCCAAGCTTCGGTCTTGGGTGCGAGCACGACCTCGAGGGTGACCGCCGCGATCGTCGCTCCCACGGCGTCGATGAAGATGCCCTCGGCTTCGAGAATGGTCGCGGGTCTGGAGAGCAGACGAATCCGCGCGAGGAGTGGGTTGATGACCGTCGGACCGGTGACGATGACCAGCGTCCCGAACAGCACCGCCCGATCCCAGGGCCACCCCAGCATCCACGCTGCCGCTGCCGCTCCTCCCGCGGCGGTCAGAACGGCACCGACACTCACCAAGCGGCGCAGCACCATCGCCTGCTTGCGGAGCTGACGGATGTTGAGCTGAAGCCCCCCCTCGAACAAGATCACGGCGACCGCAAAGTTGACGATCGTCGAGAAGCTGGTGCCCAACGTCGAAGGCCGAATGATGTTCACGCCATCGGGACCCAGAGCGACCCCGGCCGCGAGCAGTGCGACGATCCCAGGCACCCTGAGATGGCGTGCGACGCCCTGAGACAAGATTCCCAAGAGCATCGCAAGCGCGACGGTCAGCGCGGGGTCTTCGAAGCCTTGCACTCGGGCGCAGTCTAGAGCACTTCTCCCGAGAAGAAGGCCGCGGCTCCCTTACACCGCACCGGGCCCCACCGACGGCTGTCGGGCGTCGTCTACTTGCAGGTAGCTGGGGCTTGTTGACCCCCGCGGGCAGGTTCAGGCCCGGCTTCTTCACGGTGCCTGGCCGGACGGTCTTCTTGTATCCGGGGCCGGAGTCCCGCACGTCCCCACGTCCCCGGCCCCGCCCTCGAAGTAGGGCGAGCAAACGAAGCCTTCGTCACACGGCGAGTCGGCGGCAAAGTTGCAGACCTCTGCGCACGTCCCGTCCGGGATCTGGAGCGTCTGGGCCGGACACGACACGTACTCCTGGGCGACGCAGACGAAGCTCATCCCTTCCGCCGCAGAGCAGGCTTCGCCTTCGCCACAGTCGGCTCCGATCGGATCGCAGGAAGGCAAGCACAGCGCGAGCACGCCGTCGTTGGCGATGAGGCACTCGGTCCCGTCTGCACACGCCGGCGAGTCTTCGGTGCCCTCGCACAGCGCGACGTCGCCGTTTCACAAGTTAAAACTAACTTAGCCAACATTCCTTTCAAGGTGAGATTCTGACTGGCCGCGGGCGCGACGAAGTACCCGTCCTCAGCAGGGCCCATGACCGTACGGCCAGAGCCCTTGGCCCTTGTTAGACTCTCGCGGTGGTGTGTCCTGACGAAGGCTGGAGGCGGCGCGCGGTAGCGCGTCGGGTCCGGCTTTCTTGCTGGACGATTCCAGGGGGTGAGAGTCCCCTCCCGGTAGGCGTCGGAGCGCCGGGTAGCAGGTCCCAGGCGCCAGGAGAGATCCTGGTGTCCCACGCGGGATGTCAAAAGCCCAGACGTCGGCGAAGCCGGCGCGATGGGAAGCAAGCACGCGGGCCGCAACATGAAGTGAAGCCTGCAGCCTCGACAGAGAAACAATCCGGGAGCCGAGCCGATCACTTCGCGGTGAAGGCCATGCTCAGCGCACGAGTTCCGAAGCGTGTGTTGAGTTCCGGCGGGGTATGGGGCGTGGCACGCGTGCAAGGAATCGTTGGGAACAGGAGAGGCCCGTCTGGTCTGCCGTCGTCGCGGCAAGGCGGTTCGTATAAGCCGAAGGCGAAAGCGAACGCTGACCAGCGGGAGTCCGAGGGGGTCGTAGTACCGGTATGAACGGCGCGCAACACAACGCGTCGTCAGGGAAGGACCCCTGCGAGAGGAGTGTCGGAAGCGAAGGCACGTTCAAGGGCATGACCGGAGAAAACCGGTCCAACAACCCCCGGGGTCAACGGACACCGGACGACCCTTTTGGTCGGGGACGCCACCTTCAACGCCGACTGTGGACCGCAGCCAAGCGGTCTCCGGAGCGCCGTTTTCACGCCTTGTACGACCGTATCCACAGGAGTGACGTCCTGTTGGAAGCGTGGAAACGAGTGCGGCGCAACAAGGGCGCGGCGGGTGTCGATGGTCAGACGCTCGCTGCGATCGAGCAGCAAGGGGTGGAGGCATTTCTGGAGAGCCTTCAGTCGGCGCTGCGAGACGGGACGTACAAGCCGGCGGCGGTGAAGCGGCAGTACATTCCAAAGGCCGATGGAAAGCAGCGACCGTTGGGGATTCCGACGGTCCGAGACCGAGTGGTTCAGATGGCGACGAAGCTGGTGATGGAGCCGATCTTCGAGGCGGACTTTCGTCCGTGTTCGTTCGGGTTCAGGCCGCGGAAGAGCGCGACCGAGGCGTTGGAAACGCTGAGGAAGCAGGCGGCGAAGGGCGAGAACTTCGTCTTTGACGCCGACATCTCGGACTTTTTCGGAAGCATCGACCACGAGCGACTGATGAAGCTCGTGGCCCGGCGCATCTCGGATCGTAGGGTGCTCAAGCTGCTGCGGCAGTGGCTGAAAGTTGGCGTGTGGGAAGATGGAATCGTGCGCAGCACGGTGGCGGGAACTCCTCAGGGAGGAGTCATCTCGCCGCTGCTCGCGAACATCTACCTGCACGTGCTCGACGAGACGTGGTCGCGCAAGTACGCCCACTTGGGCACGCTGGTGCGGTACGCGGACGACTTTGTGATCCTGTGCCGATCACGAAGAGCACGAGACGAGGCCGAGAAGGTCGTTGCTCGCGTGTTCGAGTTCTTGAAGCTGCAGCTGCACCCGGACAAGACGAAGCGGGTCGACCTCAGCTGGGGTCGAGACGGATTCGACTTCTTGGGCTGTCATCTGCGCAAGCGGATGTCGGGGCCAGTGTGGGAGAAGAAGCGCAAGCGCGTGTACTTCCTGCATCGGTGGCCTTCGCAACGCGCGATGAAGGCGGTGCGGACCAAGGTTCGGGAGCTGACCTCGACGAAGTGGAACTGGGTGAAGGACGTTCGTGTGCTCATCCAGAAGCTCAACCCGATTCTTCGGGGCTGGGCGAACTACTTTCGAACGGGGAACGCCGCGGAGAAGTTCAACGAACTCGACAGCTACGTCTGGCGGCGGTTGACGAACTTTCTGTGCAAGCGGAAGGGACGCCATCTGAGGCCAGGCGAGTGGAAGAGTTGGACGCGGGACTACTTCGTCGAACATCACGGCCTGTTTCGCCTACGAGGCACAGTGCGCTACCCGGAGGCAGCGTAATGCGGCGGCTCGAGATCCTCCTGGTAAGCCGTGTGGGGGAAAACCGCACGCACGGTTTGAACGGGGGCCCTACCGGAATTCTCTTCCAGGGAGAAGGAAGGTAGGGTCTACCAATGGTCGAGCTTTGGACCCCCGAAGCCGCGGCACAGGCCGATCGCTTTAGTCTTGAAGCCCTGGGCGTCTTGCGGCCCGTCTTGATGGAGCGCGCGGCCCTGGCCTTGGCGAATCGTGCCGAGGCCATGCTGAGGATGCATGGACACTGCGAGGAGCGCGGCGAGGGTCGCAACCCGGTGGTGGTGCTTTGCGGGCCGGGCAACAACGGTGGCGACGGCGTGGCGCTCGCGCGCATTCTGAAGCTGCGCGGGTACACGGTTCGCGTCTTTTTGGTGTGTGGACGGCGGGGCCAAAGCGTGACCGAGCAATCCGAGGCGGCCGAACGTTTTGGCGTCGCGATCGACGAAGGTCTGCCGCCAGCCGGCCTCGCCGGGGCCTTGTTCGTCGACGCCTTGCTCGGTACGGGGAGCGGAGGGGAGCCCCGCGGTGCCGTCGCCGACGCGCTTGCCTGGCTCGACGGACGCGCGCCTGTCCTCGCGGTCGATCTACCCACTGGGCTCGACGCGCGAACGGGGGCGCTGAGCGAACGCCATGTTCGTGCGGACGCGACGGTGACCTTTGAGCGCTCGAAACCCGGCTTGCACCTCACGCCTGGGTTGCACAGTCGTGGCGCACTGCAGGTCGCGCAGATCGGCCTGGTCGGGCCCTTTGACGATGCGCAGGTCGAGGCCTTCTGCAAGCTCATCGATCCGGCGTGGGTTGGGGAGATCTTGGCGACGCGAAAGCCAGCGGCACACAAGGCAGCGCGTGGGCAGGTGGTTGTCCTCGGTGGTAGTGCGGGCACCGAAGGCGCGGCGATCCTCTCCGGGGCAGCGGCGCTGGCCGGTGGTGCTGGGCTGTGCACGCTGGTGTCCGCTTCGGCGAGCCTCGGCGAGAAGCAGCTGAGCCTGCGGCCCGAGTTGATGCGAACCAGCTGGGACGACCCATCCTGGCGAGATCGGGCGAGCGCCATCGTGATCGGGCCCGGCCTCACCGACCCCGACGGGCTGGCCCAGGTCGCGCCGCTTTGGGAGAGCCTGAGGGTCCCGAGTGTGTGGGACGCAAGCGCGCTGGGGTTATCCCTCGGCGCGCAGACTTCTTCAGCCGCAGCCAAGGTCCTGACGCCGCACCCCAAGGAAGCGGCGGGCCTGTTGAGTCGGCTCAGCGAGAGCAGCTGGACGGTCGCGCGCGTACAGAGCGATCGCGTGGCGGCTGCGAGATGCCTGGCCGCTCGAAGCGGGGCCGTGGTGGTGCTCAAGGGGGCGGGCACGGTGGTGTGCCAAGGCGAACAGGTATGGATCAACAGCAGCGGCGATGAACGTCTCGCGACCGCCGGTTCGGGTGACGTCCTGGCCGGCCTGATCGGCGCTCTGCTGGCGCAAGGCCATACAGCGCTCGAGGCAGCCGTCGCGGGCGTCCACCTGCACGGGGTCGCAGGCGAGTCTTTGCCGTCCATCGGTGCGCGCGCGATGGACATTGCGGACGCACTGCCCAAGTTCTTGGCGGGCGTACACTTCGGCGCCAGCTGGCCCGAGTTCGTCCGCGGGTAGCCCGGCGGGCCGTCGAGTTCGCGCAGCCACTCGCTGCCGCACAGCGGGAACATCTCGGCCACCGAGATCTTCATCCCCACCACCCTGATCGAGAATCACATAGGGCATGTAGGGCATCTCTAAAATATCTACAGACATGTCAGCAGTCGCCGAGGTGAAAGCGACCGCGGCGGCGGACTGGGGGGTTGTCGATGGACACGGTGCCGCCGACGGCCCTTCGTTCATCCGGGCCCGGGCCCGGGGTTGGGATGATCTTTGTGTTTGGGTTGGTCGGGGCGGCGGCGGCGGCGAGCTTTGGGATTCTGGTCGCGATCCAGGATCGCCGGGGCGAGTCGCGCTACGGCGCGTCGAGACAGACGCCCGGCTCGTTGTAGCCGCCGACGACCGAGCCCTCCTCGTTCCATAGATGGCAGTCCGTGTCCGGCGGGCACGCGTCCGGCACGAGGCCGGGGTCGCACCACGAGACGCAGCAAAGCTCTGCGTCTTCGCAGTTCACGTCGCGTTCCGGTGGGACCGCGGTTGACCCCGGGGGACACAATGCGGGGGTTGCCAAGTCGGGTCCGCTGACCAGCGGCGTGCCGGGGCGCAGGCACACGGTCGACATCGAGTCCAGATCGCCGTAGCACGCTTCGTCCTCAGCACAACGTTGATTCAGCGGGTCGCACGTTGGCGCGCAGACGTTGAGCGAGCCATCGTTGCCGATCACGCAGGCGGTGCTGGGGCTATCGCAGACCGGGGCGTTCTCGCTGCCCCGGCACTGCGCGATGCAATGCCCATCGTTGGTCTCAGGATCGACACCCCAGCACATTGCGCCCAAGACACAGTTGTCGATGCCCGCGGTCGGTCCATCTTGGACCGAGCAGGGCTCGCCCACGTCACGCAGTCCCACCCCGGTGCATCGAGCATCGTTCCAGATTCCGCTCTCGTCGTTGCTCCAGGCGATGCATTTCTCCGTCTCGGGGCAGACCGGGTCCCAGACATCACAGCTGACGTTGACCTGCACATCGGGTTCTCCGGGAAACGGCGGGAGGGGGCCCGTGCTCGCGTCGGAGGAGCTGCTGCTTGGCTCGGGCAGTCCGGTCTCGGTGGAGGGGTCCAGGCCGGTGGTGCCGGGGCTGGTCGGGGTGACCGTCGCAGGAGGCAGGGGCGTGGCGGAACCGCCGGTCGTATCGGCCCCGCTCGTTGAGTCCGAAGTGCTCTCGCTTTCGTCCGCCGTCGCCACCGCAGGTCCGCAACCGAGGAGAGCGAGGAAAAATCCAGCAATGCAGGCTCGAGGCATTGGACCCATCGCCTCCACAATACGCTGTCGATCGCCGTCCTCGGGGCCGGTGCGATTCAGCCGCAGACCCGGCCAAGGAACAGCATGTCGCTCACCCTCCCCGAAGTGCCCGACAACAAGGTTCTCCCGCAGGGCGTGGGTCTGGGCGGCTACATCCAGTACAGCGAGGCCGCGCCGGCCTACGATCGGGCGGCCAGCCTGCGCCTGGGACTCGAGAGTCGCGGAGTCGCGAGCGACAGGCCGGGCTGGGGGGAGCTTGCGCACGTGTCCGTCCGACTTTCCGACAGCACGAGCGAGCGTCGATGCCACAGCGCACGTCGTCCCGGCGTAGGCGTTTTCGAGAAAAAACTCTGCGCGAAACTGCGAGTCGCATCGTCACCCTTACGACCGCGACCAAACACCCTTCATCCAGCACGGGGTTTGGTCGCGCAAAGAAGCATCAGATGACGAACACAATCCTTTCCATCGTGTCCTCCGCGTTGATCCACATCTTCTCGCCCTCGGCGGCATCCGACGCTGCGGCCTGCGAGATGCCCGAGGTCCAAGTTCAGGCCGATGAGGTGGCCACCTCCGACGAGCAGGCTGCTCAGGGGACTTGGCGGGGTGGATACTGCTATACTGATTGCAGCTCCTGCTGGGATCGAAGCGACTGCGGCGGATTCCCCTGTACGGCAATCCGCCTCTGCTAGCAGAGCCTCGGGCTAGCAGCCTGTTGAGAAAGTCGGCGCGGCGGATCGGGAAGCATTTTTCGCTCCTGGGTAGGAGCCGAAACGCCGCTGTACCGGGTGTACTGCAAGTTTTGGCGACACCGCCAGGAGCGAAAAGGGCGAGCGAGACGTTGTGTCGACTTTCTCAACGGGCTGCTAGGCCTGGCTCTCGCTTGCCCAGGACCTGTGTGTGTTGACCCGTTCGAGCTAGCTTCGCGTGTCGCTCAGTTGCCTTGCCAGTCTCCCAGGCCCGTTCGTCAACTATGGGGCTTCGCGAAGGTGTCTCAGCGAGCAACTGAAACACTTTTGCCAGAAAGAGTGCGCCAAGCAGTCAGGGCGCTATTGTAACTCATCAGTGCGCGATTGTGCGCTCAATGAAAGAGAATCCGATGAAGAAGAACAAAACAGAAAAGTCCTTTGCCTTCAAACTCGCCACCGCGACCGCTGCCGCTCCTCAAGAGGCCAGCAAGTGGCAGGCGCGCGACGGGGTCTCAACCGCCGGATGCTCCGGTCCGGACTACCGTGCCGACGCGACGTGGCCTCGCCATGGCCGCGATCAGGGCATGTGGTGCTAGTGTCCTGACGGACAAGGCCGCGACGTCGGCAGAGCCGCGCTGGAAACAGCGCGGCTTCTCTGATTTAAGAGGGCATGCGCGGGCCGCCGTTCGGTGACGTCGCGTCCGAAGCGGTCAACTCGTGACTTCCTTCAGCACGCCACTTTCCATCGTCATCACGCGCGTGATGTTCAGCATGGTGTGGGTTTCGTGAGTCACGATGAGAGTTGTCGTGTTTTCGACCAGGGGGCGAAGCGCCGTTTCAACGTCGATCAGCGCAAACAGGCGAGCCAACGAACCGCCCAACGCCGTGACGTCCGGCGGGTAGACGGGCACGGGGACGAGTCCCGCCATCATGGTGCCGAAGAACGCCACCAGGTAGTCGAGCCCGGGCGGGTGCATCAGAGCGACATGGGACCCCGGCGCGACGGTGGCCCGCAGGTGCGCTGCGATCCCCGAGGCTCGCCGCAGCAGAGCAGACGCAGCCGCGGTGCTGAGACCTCCTCGATCACGCGAAGCAAGCCGGCGTCGGACGAGTCGGCGGCGCCGCCCACGAACTCGTCGACGAGCTCGGTGCACAGCTCCCGGATCGACGGCCCTCGCATCAGTCGTACCATCCCGATCCGTAGACCCAGCTGGTCGTCGACCCAGGTCTGCAGCTGCGCAAACATCAGTGAATCGAGCCCGTAGCGGCCCAGGCTCGCGTCAACATCGATGCGCTCGGCTTTGAGGCCCACCACGCCGGACAGCAGCTCGGCCAAGGCGGCGGCCACCTGCTCGATCGCCTCGTCTCGCGGGGCCGACCCGAGCGTCTCCCGCAGCGACCGACCCGACGCCGAGCCGCGCTCTGACGCCCCCTTGAGCAGCGCGGGGTCGAGGCGACGCGCGGCGCCTCCGAGTCGGCCGAGCAGACGCGTGTCGAGGTCGGCCATGACGCTTCGGCTGCGCCCCTGGACCAAGACGCCTTCGAGCAGCTCGAAGGCGCGGCGTGACGCCATCGCGCGGACACCCTGGCCGAGGATCTTGCGGCGTTGCTGGGCCGAGGCCCGCGCGACCACACCAACATCGTCGATCACGCCCCAGTTGATCGACGTCGCTGCGAGCCCGGCGGCGTGTCGAGCCTCGGCGAGCTCGTCCAAGTAGGCGTTCGCGGCGGCGTAGTTGCCCTGGCCAGGGGTGCCGATCGCCGAGGCGATCGAGGACATCAACACGAAGTGGTCGAGCTTCAGTCCTGCGGTGGCCCGGTGCAGATGCCACGCACCGTCGGCCTTGGGCGCCAGGACCCGGGCGAAGCGTTCGGCGTCGAGGGCTTCGAGGGCGCCATCGTCCAGGACCATCGCCCCGTGAAAGATGCCCGCGAGGCGGCCGAGGGCGCAGGCGGCCGCGACCAGGCCTTGGACCTCGTGGGGCTGCGAGACATCGGCGCGGTGCACCACCACGGTGGCGCCGCGCTCGGTCAAGCCCTCGACGAAGGAGACCTCGGTGGCGGAGGGAAGCCCACTTCGGCTCGCCAGCACCAAACGGGTCGCGCCTTTGTCGACGAGCCAGCCAGCCAGCGCGAGGCCGAAACCGGAGCATCCGCCGGTGACGACGTAGACCCCCTGGGGATCGAGCTTGAGGACCGAGCTGGGCCGAGCCTGTAGCGCGCCGCGTTCAGGCACCTCGACCACGACGCGGCCGATGTGTTTGCCCTGGCCCAGCCAGCGAAGGGCGGCGGCGGACTCGGAGAAGTCGAACGTTTTAATCGGCAGGCTGTGCAGCACGCCGTCGCGGCGCGCTTGCATGGCGGCAACCAGTCGAGCGCGGCCATCGGCTTTGGGGTTGAGGTACTGCCGATTGACGTCGAGGCAGAAGTAGCTCTTGTTCTCCCCGAACTGTTGCAGACCGATCTGCCGGTTGCGATACACGTCGGTCTTCCCGATCTCGACGAAGCGGCCAAACGGGCGCAGGACCCGGAAACTCTCGGTCATCGCCCGACCCGACAGCGAGTTGAGCACCACATCGACGCCCTCGCCCCGGGTGAGCTCCATGATCGCGTCCCCGAAGTCGGGCGTGCGCGAGCCAAAGATGTGTTCGACCCCGAGCCCGCGAAGAAACTCGCGCTTGTGTTGCGTGCTGGTGGTGGCGATCACGCGAGCGCCCACCGCCAAGGCGAGCTGCACCGCGACCGTGCCCACGCCCCCGGCTGCGGAGTGGATGAGGACCGTCTCGCCGGCGCACAGCCGCGCCAGATCGTTGAGGGCGTAGTCGGCCGTGGAGAACGGCGTGGGCAGGGCGGCCGCCTCGGCCATGCTCAGCTCGGGAAGCATGCGGGTCACCTGGCGTTCGTGGGTGATCGCTCGCGTGGCGAGGCAGTGCGGGAAGAAGCCCAGGACCCGGTCGCCGACCGCCACCGAGGTGACCTCGGTTCCGATCCGACGAACCGTGCCGGCGGCGTCGAGGCCGAGGGCAAAGCCGGTGATCAATCCCCCGTCCCAAGCTTCGGGAGGCAGTAGATTCATCGCCGCGACCACGTCGCGAAAGTTCAGGCCTGCCGCCGCGACTTGGACCTCGACATCCTCAGGACCCAACGGTGGCGGCTCGAAGACCTCCGGCGCGACCGAGTCGACCACGCCGGGGGTGACCACGACCTGCCGAAGCGCCGTATCGGCCACCTCGAAGGTCTGCAGGCGCTCGGTCGGCTGTGGCCGGGCGAGGGTTCGGGCAAACGTGTTGGGGCCCCGGAACGCGAGCTCGGCCGGCGCGCCGAGATCCACGGCGACGGCTGTGATGCGGTCGAACTCCCGCGGGGAGGCCTCGCCGAGATCGAGCATCGTGACGCACAGCCGCGGCTGCTCGGACATCAACACCCTGCCGAGCCCCCACAACGGGGCCGCAGCGGTGCCCGTGCCATCGTCGTCGCCGAGCCGGGAGTCGTCGGGCCGGGTGGCCCCCTGGGTGATGAGCACCGCGCGAGGCTTGGCCGCCCAGCGACGGGCGCGCGCGAGGCTCGATGCCACCATCGCGACCGAGGCGGGCCCCAACGCACAAGCCTCGCTCGGGACCGGAGTGTCGACGTCCATCGAGGTCGCGTGCACGATTCCCACGATGGGACCCTGAAGTTCGGCCAGCACGGCCTCGAGATCTTCGGGGCGACGCGGGTCGAGCTCATAGAGCCCCGCCTCCACGCGGCGCAGCGCATGGCCCGTGACGATCCGGGTGACGTTCGCGCCGGCCTGCTTCAGATCGCGCTCGACCGACGCGGTCAGGCCTGGGTGCGTCCGACTCCCAAAGAGCAGCCATGAGCCGGCTTCGACCGGCTGGGCTTCCACGCTGTCTGTCGCGGGTGTCCACGGATGCCAGAGCTGCGCATACTCGAGCGCCGCCGCGGACTGCTCGGCATCCGATCCCTGCACACGGCGCGCGATGAGGCCCTCCAGGAGGGCGAAGACCACCCCGTCGTCGTCGCACAGGTGCACGTGGGCCTCAAACTCGGTGTCGCTGGCCCAGGCGATGCGCGCGTGGGACCAAAAGCGTCCTCGCGGTGGGGCGCCGAGGAACCGGGCTCGGGCGACGCGATAGGGCAGGAACAGCGGTTGCGCGCTGCGCTGGGGGTCCACCGGCAGCAAGGAGTGAAACGCGGCGTCCAGCAGGGCGGGGTGAAACCCGAACCGAGGCGGTTCAAAGGCGTCCAGTCCGATCGGATCGACGCGGCACAGGTACTCGCCCCGGCTGCCGTCGTGCGCGTAGTGGGTGAGGTTGCGGAACGATGGGCCGAGCTGAAGTCCCACGTCGTCACAGGCTCGGTAAAACTCACCCGGGTCGATCTCCTGGTCGAGGCGGGAACGCAACGCGTCCAGATCGATCGGCGCCGGGTCTGGATGCCGGCTGAGCCGAATCCGTCCCTTGGTGTGCTCGATCCAGGGTGCGTCGGGCTTGCGCGAGTTGGAGACGATGATGAAGCTGCCGTCCTCGGCGTAGACGTCGAGGCGAAACACGGTGCTCGCGGTGTCGTCGGTCGCCAGGACGATCGGCCGGCGCAGCTCGAAGTCCTCGACCACCAGCGCATCACTCCCGTGGATGCTCCGCGCCGCCGCGGTGACGAGCTCCAGCTGCGAGGCTCCGGGAAAGACGATGTGTCCCTGCGCGCAGTGGTCCCCCAGGTACGGCTCGGTGTGGGGGCACAGCGCGAGGTGGACGGTGAACGCCACATCGGTGTGCACGCCTCGCTCGATCCGTCCCAGGTGCGGGTGCAGGTGGGTGACCGGGCGCAGTCGGCTGCGTCGACCGTCCTCGGTCTCGAGCCAGTAGCGCTCGCGCTCGAACGGGTGAGGGGGCAGGGCGACGTGCTCGGCACAGCTCCCCGCTTCGCGAACGCCGTGGGCGGCCAGCTGTGCCCGCGCGAGGGCGAGCTGCTGGGGGTCGTCCGCGTGTCGACGCAGCGATGGGATCCAGGCGGCGCGGTCGCCCGCCTTGCGCAGGATGTCCTGGGATCCGTGCATCAACGAGGGGTGCGGGCCGATCTCGACGAAGCAGGCGATGTCCTCGGCGCGAACGATCGCATCCAGGGCCTGCTGGTAGCGGACCGGCTGACGGATGTTCGAGAACCAGTACGCGGCATCGAGGTTCTCCGTGCGCTGCCCCGACACGGTCGAGTACAGGGCGGTCGTGGGGGCGCCAAACCGGACAGGGCCCAAGCCCTCGAGAAACGCTTCCTCGATCGGGTCCATCAGGTAGCAGTGAAACGGCACGCTGACGTCGAGCTTGCGGACGAAGGTGTCGGTGAGCTGGAGCCTGGCCCAAAGATCTTCGATCGCATCATGGCTGCCCGCGAGGGTGATCGCGGCCGGTCCGTTGTAGGCCGCGATCTCGACGTCGTCGCGCGTTGCCACCAGCGCGCGCGCTTGTGCGGGCGTCATGCCCACGGCCAGCATCGCGCCGCAGTTCTCCGCCTGGGCCTGGCAACGACTCCGCCAGTACACGATGCGCGTCGCCTCCCGTACACAGAGCGCGCCCGCAGCCACGGCGGCTGCGAGCTCGCCGATGCTGTGCCCCACGCTCACCGCAGGCGTGATTCCGCGTGCGGCGAAGACTCGGGTCAGGCCGACTTGCAGGGCGAAGATGCAGGGCTGGGCGATGCGCGTCTCCCCGATTCGCGTGCTGTCCTCGTCGCAGGTCAACTCCCGCCGAAGATCGCCCGGCTCGCCGTCGAGCCAGCCCAGCGCTGCGAGCTGCGCCCCGATCTCGTCGACGGTCTGCGACACGACGGCGTCGTGCTTGAGCAACCATCGGCCCATCGCAAACCACTGTCCGCCTTGCCCGGAGTACACGAATCCGACCCGGGTCTCTTTGCCCTCGGGGACGCGCACCGTGAACGACCCTTCGGCGGGCTGACCGTGCTCCGCGAAGTGTTCCAACGCGTCGGCTGCGTCGGGACCACTGCGCGCCGCGATTCCGAGCCGAAACTCGAATCGAGAGCGACGACCGAGCAGGGCCGCGCTGATGGCTTGGAGGCTGGTGGTCTCTTGGCGCAGCTGGTCCGCGAGCTGCTTGGCATGCAATCGGAGCGCGGATGCACTGCGGGCGCACAGCAGCAGCGGCACGGACCCGCATCCATCCCCCGCTGAGAGCGCCTCGGGGACCGTGACCATGGCCCGGCGCGGTCCCGAAGGGGGCGACTCGAGGACCGCGTGGCCGTTGGCGCCGCCAAACCCGAACGAGTTCACGCCTCCCCGAAGGATCCCTTCGCGGGGCAAGGGAACGCTTTGGGTTGCGACCTTGAGCCCGAGCCCTTCGAAGTCGATCTTGGGGTTGGGGGCGCGGAAGTTGACGTTGGCGTAGATGGTGCGTCGATGCAGGGTGAGGGCGAGCTTGAGCAGACCGCCCATCCCCGCGCAGCACTCCATGTGGCCGATGTTGGTCTTCACCGACCCGATGTAGAGATCGTCGGCGCGACCCGAGGGACGCCCAAGCACGTTGCCGATGGCCGTGGCTTCGATGGGGTCGCCGGCGGGGGTCCCCGTGCCGTGGGCTTCGAGGTAGGCGATCGATGCGGGGTCGACCGCGGCTTGATCGAGGGCCGCGCGCAGCAGGGCTTCCTGGGCCTCGATGCTGGGCACGGTCATCCCCGCGGTGCGGCCGTCTTGGTTGATCCAGGTCCCGCGGATCATCGCGTAGATGCGATCTCGATCGGCCAGGGCGGCGGAGAGCGGCTTGAGAAACACTGCGCCTGCACCCTCGCTGCGGACGTAGCCGTTGGCGTGGTCGGAGAAGGCGCGGCACTCCCCATCCGGCGACAGGTACCCCCCCTTGGAGAACCCGATCGTGACCTCGGGCGACAAGATCGAGTTGGCCCCACCGGCGAGGGCGGAGGAGGCGGAGCCGCTCCAGATCGCCGCGCACGCGTGGTGAAGGGCGGTCAGCGACGACGAGCACGCGGTGTCGACGGTGAAGCTCGGGCCCCGCAGGTCGAAGAGGTACGACACGCGGTTGGAGACGATGCTCAGCGCGGACCCAGGGTTGCTGGTCCCGCCGAGATTTGTGCGCTCGGTCGGGCCGCGAACGAGGGTGGCGTAGTCACTGGTCCCCGCGCCGATGATCACCGCCACGTCGCGGCCGGCGATGTTCTCGAGCGGCGTACCGGAATCCTCGATCGCGCGGAAGCAGCTCTCGAGCACGTGGCGCTGCTGGGGGTCCATCCGCCTGGCCTCGGTCGGGGAAATGCCGAAAAACCCGGCGTCGAACTCGTCGACAGCCGACATCAGCCCCGCCCGGGTCGCGTGGATTGCTCCGGGCTTGTGGAAGTCGGGATGAAAGAAGGCCTGGCAGTCCCAACGATCGGGGGTCACCGGACGGATCGAACTTCGTCGCTCGAGCAGGAGGCGCTCGAGCGCGCTGGGGTCGTCCACGCCTCCGGGGAAGCGGCACGCCATGCCGACGATCGCGATCGGTTCGTTGTAGGCCATGCGGGTTTGCATGGGCTGTACCGGCCGCCTGCAATTCGTTTCCGAAAAAGTGCGCCGGCCGACCGGATCGCCAACTCGGTCCTGGCCGACGGTGGGGGCGTGCTGGCTCGACCCGTGTTTCCTCGGCGGACGTACCTGCTGACGCGGCGGTGGTCGGAGCGGAGGTTTCTTTCTCGGGGACGGGTCGGCTCAACGTTTCCGCTCGAGCGCTTCATCGACGGAGGGGAACACCTTCATATCGCGCCCCGGGATGTCTTCGTTGTATCGCTGGACCTGCAGTCGCCCGATCTCGGTCCGCAGCACGACCGACACGTTTTTGAAGCCGCCGAACAGACGTTCTTCGTACTCTCGCTTCACCGTCTCGAAAGCCTCGTCGTTTCGGCCTGTCGAATCCCTGGAGTCGATGACGAAATCGTGGCTTGGGCGATCGATCGCGGACACCGCGTCGACGAGCGTTTGAAAGAATGTGCGGAGTCGGTCGAGGTCGCGCGGCAGGTCCGCGTCGGTGCGCGTCATGATCACCGCGTGCTTGTGGACGTCCCACTGGAGCAGCACCAGTTCGGTGTCGAGCAGGACACGACGCGACATCGGGCCGGAGGGTAGCAGCACGGGACGGGGACATTCGATGCGTTTGCGCGCCCCCACGACGGTCCTGATCGGGCAGACCGCGGCGTCGACGGCGCTGAGGTCTGCGGGGCGAGGCGGTCTCAGACGCCGAAGCGCCCGTCGGGGACCTTGTACAATCGTGCCGTGCACCGCGTCCGCCTCTTCGATTGCTCGTGGCTGGTGCTTGTCCTGGGCTGTGGACCCGCGGTTGGATTGGCGCGTTCGGGCACCGCGGGCACGGGCGGGGAGTCGTCGGCGTCGGCCGGCGCTGGGGTGACGACCAGCGCCACAGCCGAAGCGCAGGAGAGTTCTACCGGAGTCGCGGTGTCGACCGGAAACCGAGAAACCTCCGGCTCCGGCTCCGGCTCCGGCTCCGGTTCCGGTTCCGGGGATGAACGAGGCAGCAGTTCGACGGGAGACGGGAAGTCTACGGAAGGGCTCTCCCGGATTCTGATCTTCCACACCGCGCACGGAATCCGGGCGGACGATGCGGTCTCGGCGGATGGGTCGCTGGGGCCGATCCTCTTGCCGTTGGCAGGGCATGAGCAGGACTTGCTGTTCGTGCGCGGGCTGTCCCGCGTGGCCTTCGATCCGAAAGACGACCTGCCAATGGATGCGCATTCTACCGGGCCGGCATCCGTCCTGACCGGCGGGCTGCTGGGGAGTGGCTCCGAGTTCGCCGGCGGTGCCTTTGATCCGCACTTCGGCGGGGGTCCCTCGATCGATGTCCTGTTGGGACAGAGCTTGGAACGCTCCGCGTTTGAAACGCTTCACCTGGGTGTTCGTGAAGGTCTCACTTTGCCTGCGTATCCCGACGGCGCGTCCTATCTCGGCGCCGACCAGCCGAATGCGGCGCTGCTCGATCCGCTCGAGGCCTTCGAGATGCTGTTCGACGAGGTCGCAATGGACGATGAGCTGCAGTCCGTCGCTTCCTTGGTCGACGCCGCCGGAGCCCACGAGCCCGTCGCGGTGCTCGAGGCTCAGCTCGCCATCGCCAAGGCCGCGCTGTCCCACGACCGGACCCGATCCGCGCTCGTGTCGGTGGACGGGTCGGTGCCGCGCATTCGCTGGGCGGAGCTGGGGGTGCCGGAGATGTTTCACGATGTGCTCGTGTCCGGTGGCTCGTCGCAGGATGCCGTGTCGGTCATGGCTGCGTGGGCGCAGCGGTTGGCCGCGCTCGCGGACGGACTCGAGACGACCCTCGATGCGGACGGCATTCCGCTCATCGAAACGACCCTGGTGGTCTGGATCAGCGAGTACGACGATCCGGCGGCTCATTCCCAGCGTGCGTTTCTGACGATCCTCGATCGAAGCCATACATTTGCGACCGGCTATGTCGATCTAGACCAGGCGTACGACCAGGCCGATCTCGGGGTGACCCTGGCCGCGGCGATGGGCGTAGACGTGGGCCCCTTTGGCCATCCCGAGCTCGCGGCCGAGGTGATCGAAGCGCTGTTGGCGAACTGATCCGCCGCAGAGTGCATGCTAGCATGCCTCCTGCTGCTCCTCGGATCGCCGACGTTGCGGAGGCCGCCGACGTGTCGCGCGATGATGAAAAAAATCCGGTAGCCAGCCGCACCTGGTGGGCCAGGGTGGACTCATGACGCGCTTCCTCGTCACCGTTGTCATCCTAACGGCCTGCAACTCGCCGGTGAAAAAGTCGGACCGCCAGCCCCTCACCGCCGAGTCTCAGAGCTTGCCCACCAACCCCGCCGGCCCCAAAGCCATGCTCACCGCAGCCGCCTGCAAAGCCGACGGCGGCACCATTGTGGGCGACATCGGCGACGGGGCCATCTACAAGCCGGACTACACGTGCGAGAGCAACGGCAAGTCTCCGTTGGCTCGGATCAAGCCCGAGGAGGGCGGACCGATCGGGGTCGAGGGCTCGGTTTGCTGCGGCCCGTGAGCCGGAGAACTGCGCCAAAAAAAAGGCGCGACGGCCGTAACGCTTGGGCCGTCCTCGGTACCATCGTCGGCGTCGATGACACAGAAGACGAGGACCCAAGTCGCGTTGATGGGCGCTATGCTCACCCTCTTGCCCGCAGCTGCACAAGCCGCTGCGCCGTCGAGGACCGGACTGAGTGTCTTCCTCCAGAACGGCCAAGCGCCGACGGTGGACATCATCGGAAACGACCGCCGATTCGTCGACGAGATCGACATCGTTTCCACCGTTCCCAGTGACACCGACGAGGGCATCGACCCAGTCATCAACGTGGGCGACATGGCGGGTCTGGACTGGACCGGGGTCGAGATGGTCGAAGAGGACTGGCGCCCCGACGGGCAGGGAACCTTCACCCGCCAACGCTTCTATCGCAACGCCCGGTGGATGGAGCGAAAGAGCTACTTCCTCGTCTATCAAGCCGATGACGAAGGCTTGGTCAGCCCGATTCCGTTCGTGGTGTCGGCCGGCTCAGACGACTTCTGGAGCATCTTCGACGGCGGTTTCATCCGCAGGTTCGGAGCGCGTCAAACCACGACCGGATGCGTCGCCATCGACGACTGCAGCACCGCGACCTCATACACCGCCGAGGCGCTCGCCCAGTCTCGCCACGCGATCTGGCCGGCGCTGCAGTCCCGCAAGATCAAGCAAGACACCACGCGCTTGATCGTCTATTGGACCGCCGACCCGCTCAACGTCCGTGAGGTCCAGATCGCCCAGGTTCCCGAGGAGGCGAGCGACTACGCCTACGGCTTCAACCCGATCGTCGAGGAGCTCTCGGCGCCGGACAACGGCCAGTACTACCTGCCCGGTGACGACGTGACGTTCGCGATCCGGTTCGAGGACGACGACGGCAACGTCATCGCGGGCGACGGCGACATGCCCACCTACGCCGAGTTTCTGTTCGGGATCGACGGCAGCGGCCTTCGCTACTACGACATCAACCTGCAAACGACGCTCTACTACGCGCTCAAGCACCGCGAGAGCAACATGGTGCTGGCGATGTCGGGCCCGACCGACGACCTCCGTGTCCCCCAGACCGTCGTGTCCGGCAACCAGTTCCTCACTCCAGCCCAGGCGGTCGTGGCCACCGAAGACGTCGACGGATTCACCGGGCTGGCGTACCTGATCCCCAACTTCGGCGTGATCTTCGGCGGCTTCTTCGATCCCACCGCCTGGGATGCACCGGTCCCCGACGAGTACACGTTCACGATCCCCGCCGACGCGGAAGCGGGCACCTACGTGGTGGCCCTCAAGGCACGGCGCGACTTCGGCGGTCAGACCCTCAACCGTGGCGCCGTGGCGCGCGTGCAAGTGGGGACCACCACCACCACCGCATGGGAGCCCACCACCGGCAACTGCAACACCTGCCACGTCGGCGAAACCTCGCTGGCCGAGACCCTGCACGGCATCGACGACCGCGAGACCTGCTTCGCGTGCCACACCGCCCTGGACTTCGAACCCGACTCCAAGCTCAACTACCGGGTCCACTACATCCACACTCGGTCGGACCGGTTCAACGCCGACCCGTACGACTGCTCGACCTGCCACCTGACGCCGCCCCAGGGCGCGCCGCTGGGCTTCCCCGGGCTGACGTACCCGTTCGAGTAGGGTAGCGCTACGACCCCGCTGAGGGCTCCGCTCGCGCGCTCAACGTGGTCGTGTCGGAGCTGCCCGGGGCGGTGGGGGCGTCCCGTGCGTGCAGGCGAGACAGATTCTCGCGGTGTTCGTCGAGATGACGCCGCACCACCTCGGAGATCCAGTCCATCACCGCGCGGACCCGGGTGGGCATCCGCCGGCCGTGAGGGTGCAAGAGTGCGATCGGCATCGGGGCACAACGGTGATCGGGGAGCAGCTCCACCAGGGCGCCACGCTCGAGGTGCTCCTCCACCCCAATCCGAGGCACCTGCACAATGCCCAGGCCGGCCAGGCACGCGGCTCGGTACGCATCGGTGCTGTTGACGGTGACCGAGGCGTTCATTGGGCAGTGACGCTCGCTCCCGGCGTGGACCCACTCGAACGTGGGCTCGGTGCCCGTTCCCACCGCGTAGTGAATGATGCGGTGCCGGTCGAGGTCGTCCACACCGACGGGCACTCCACGGCGCTCGATGTAGGCTGGCGCGGCGCAGTTGACCATCTCGAGCTCACCGAGCTTGCGCTGGATCAGCCCGGAATCAGGAGGGGTGCCAACGCGCAGCACGAGGTCGAACCCCTCCCGCACCGCGTCGACGAAGCGGTCGGTCGTGCTCACGAAGAGCTCGAGCTCCGGGTGGCGCTCGACGAAGTCGGGCAGCGACGGGAGGACGCGGGTGCGGGCGATCGTCAGCGGCAGGTCCACGCGAACGCGTCCCCGAAGGCGTTGCCCCGATCGAAACAGTGTGGCGATCTCATCGGCGTCCCGCACCATGGTCCGGGCGCGGGGCACCAGCGCCTCCCCGTCGGAGGACAGCCGCACCGCCCGGGTGGTGCGATGGAACAGCCGCACCCCCAGCTCCGACTCCAGCCCCTGAATCTGGCGAGATACCCGAGACTTCGCCATGCCCATCTGCTCGCCGGTCCGCGTCAGACTCTGCAGCTTGGCCACCTCGAGGAACACGCGAAGGGCGTCGACGTCCATCCGAGGATTGTCGCATCTTCCGCGACAGTCTGTCCGTGGGGCATCGCTTCCGCAGAGGTGGATGAGGCTCTACACCAAGGGCATCATGAGTAACAGCAAGCGCATCGCCGTCATCACCGGAGGAAGCCGTGGCCTGGGTCGGAGCATGGCCGAGCACCTCGCCGCTCGCGGCACCGACGTCATCCTCACCTACCACAGCCGCAGCGACGCCGCCGACGAGGTGGTGGCAGCGATTCGGGCGAACGGAGGGCGGGCGGTGGCATTGCCGCTCGACGTGGGCGACGTGGGCACCTTCGCCGCGTTTGCCAACGCGGTCCGCGGCGCGCTGTCGGAGACGTTCGACACCGACCGCTTCGACATGTTGGTGAACAACGCGGGCATGGGGGTTCACGCCAGCTTCGCCGACACCACCGAGGCCCAGTTCGCCTCGCTGATCGATGTGCACCTGCGCGGTCCCTTCCACCTGACCCAGGCCCTGCTCCCGCTCGTGCGGGACGGAGGACACATCCTCAACGTCTCCAGCGGCCTCGCGCGTCTCACCCTGCCGGGCTACGCGGCGTATGCAGCGGTCAAGTCCGCCATCGAGACGCTCACCCGCTACCAGGCGCTCGAGCTCGGGGCCCGGAAGATCCGGGTCAACGTGGTCGCACCCGGCGCGATCGAGACCGACTTCGGCGGGGGCGTCGTCCGCGACAACCCAGAGGTCAACCAAATGATCACCTCACACACCGCGTTGGGTCGGGTGGGCAGGCCCGAGGACGTCGGCGGGGCCGTGGCCATGCTCCTCGCGCCCGAGAGCGGATGGATCAACGGCCAGCGCATCGAGGTCTCGGGCGGCCAAGGGCTGTAGTTTCGGTCCCGAGGGACCACCGAGGGACCATCGGGGAGCCGTCGCTCAGAGGACGAGTTCCCACTCACGGCCGCTAAGGTCGGTGCACGCGAATATCGGCCACGCGCGGGCGTCTTGTGCGGAGCATGAAGCCGCGCCTGTCTCCAATCATCGCTGTGCTCCTTCTGTCCGCCTGCGCAGCCGTGACTTCATGTGAGGAGGGCGGTGGGGACGGCGAGAGTGGTAGCGGAAATTCCTGCGATATCTATGAGTTCGAGTACGAGGGGGAGCCCGTGGACGGGGTCTGTCCGCCAGTGGAATGCTGCCCGGGCGACGGCCAAGGCACCTTCTCCGTGTACGACCGCGGACGGTGTCTGTCGGGCGCAAACTGCGAGGTGGTGTGTGAAGATACCGACGCTGCATTCGAGTGCGTCTTCTGATTCTCCGTCCGTGGGTGACCTGATCGGCCTGATCTTGAGGCCCGGTTGCGAGAAGCCGCGGGTCGATCTGCAGTGATGGCTGACGGGACGGTCGAAGCCCCTTGGGAAGCGGCGTACGTGCGCGACTCAGCCGTCGGTGATGCGGACTCAGCCGTCGGTGATGCGGACGGTCTTGGTGACGCGCACGCCGCCACGCTCTACGGTGGCCGTCAGCCCGGTGGCCGTGTCGAGGCGCTCGAGCAGCGCGGGTCCATCCAGCTGGTCGATGGCCACGCCGTCGACGGCGACGATGACGTCGCCGGGCCGGAGGTCGAGGCCCGACACCGGGCTCTGAGGATCGACGGCGTCGATCTGTACGCCCCCACCGTCAGGCCGCACCACGAACGACGAACGCCCCGCGAGCGCCAGGGGATTGTTGACGGCACGGCGTACGAGCTCTCGGTCGACCTCGTACGCTTCGTCCGCGCACCGCACCGCGTGGCCCGAGACCACCTCGTCGCCGGAATCGAGATAGGCATCGCCCGCTTTGTCGGCGATCGCCTTCGCCGACTCGAGGTCATCCCGAGCCACCTCCACGCGATCGTCGAGCTCCTCGGCGCTCTGGATCGCGGCGTCGTGCAGGTTGTTGCCTGCCTGGTTGAGGGACTGCGCCGCCTCCGACAGCTCTGCCTGCGCTTGGTCGCCGCAGCCCGCAGCCAACAGCACGGCGACGCAGCATCTCCGCAAGCCCCGACTATCCACGAAGGAACATCTCCGCGAGGGTGCCCAGTCCGCTCATGACCATCGCGGCGAGGAACGCTTTGCCGAACGACGCGATGTCGAGGCTCTTCGAGACCGAGGCGATGGCTTGAAGCAGGATCGCGTCGACGAGCCAGCGGGTGACGAATGCGATGAGGAATCCGACCCCGAGGGTTCCCAGCCCGATCAGGACGAAGAGGACCCAGCCGATCGTCACGTTGAGCAGCCCGAACAGGAGCGCGACCCACAGGGCGCCGCCGAACGATCGCACGTCGACGCCCGGAATGAGCGCGGCGGTGACGATGACGATCAACGCCATGACCAACCAAGCGACGAGGAGTCCAGTGATGCCGACCATGGACGGACCTACAGCAACGTTCGTGCCGTTTGCAGAGTCGAGCCCTTTCCGACTGTGGCCGGCCACCAAGGCCCGATGGGCTGTACCGCGAGCGCACGAGTGAGCCCAATCGCACAGGCGCCGCGTGACCCCCTCGGCCACCTCTCCAGCAAAACACCGCCTGGCGTGAAACGTCGTCATTTCGCGGGAGAGGCGTCCATGAGCAGGGGGTGCTCGGGGGAGCACAAGCGCCTTACCATCGCCAACGCTGGCGACGTCTCTTGCTTCGTCCTGTCCTCGGGTAACGGTCACTCGGCGAAAGCCAGAGCTCGCCGGCCTTCGTCATTGCGGGTCGTGAGTCTGCCGCTGGCGCGTCGCTTCCCGGAAGTCTACGATCGCGAAGATGAGTCGCGTGCAGGGCGGGATTCAGGGCTGGATGCAGGGCTCGAGTTCGGCGCTTGCATCGCTTCTCGTCCTGAGCTGTAAGCCGACGCCGACCGTCGGACCGAACGCGCCCGAATCGGACCGACCACAAGGGGCAATCGTTCGAGCCTGCGTCCACGGACCCGGCACGCTCCGGCTCGGTCGAGGCGGCGCCACGCATACGCTGGACGTTGAAGACGGCGAGTGCCACACGGTCGAGCTGGCTCTCGGAGAGCGGATCTTCTTGAAGCTCTCGGAGGACGAGCGCGCGAGCGGAGCGGTGGTCTTCGGCGTGGTGCCGGGCGTCGACGTCTCGTTCGAGCTCCCCGCCGGCCCGGGCTCGGTACCGGCTCGGTTCACCTCGGACTCGGACGCGGCCCGGTTCTCACGACTTGCCACCGACTACATGCTCCGCGGGCGCGACATCGCGATCAGTGGGGGCGACCCGGCCTCGGTCCAGGCCGACGACGCGTGGGCGAAGAGCGAGGCCGCGGAATCCGGTCTCGTCTCCGAAGGCTACCGGGTGATCTGGGCCGTCTCGATGCTCGCGGATCGCTCGGGCGATGTCGACGTCGCTCTCGACCGACTCCGCGCGTTCGCCCGGGACCTCGCGCCGGAGTCCCTCGCGTGGGGCCTCGACCCCGAACTCTCCCTGCTGCTCGCACAAGCGGACGTGATCCCGAACGCCGTGGCTGAAGCCGTGCGCACCCGCAACCCGGATCCGAACGCCCGCGCGGCCGCCTCCATCGTCGCCCTGCGCAACGCCTTGGACCGCAGCGACGACGACCACGCGCGCACCATCTTGGCCGAGCTGGAGGGCAGCACGTCTCCCTTCGCCGAGCTCGCGCGCTCGTACGACCCCGACGGCACCCTGATCGAGGGGGAAGACGTCCCTCCGTTCCAGATCAGCGACCCCGTCGACGGCGCTCGGTTCTCCCTCTCCGAGCCGCGCGGGCGCCCGGTGGTCGTGTACTTCTGGTCCAGCTGGTGCTCGCCATGCACCGAACACATCGCGAAGGTGCTCGTCCCGCTCTCGCAGCGCTACGGCGATCAGCTCGAAGTTGTCACGATCTCGCTCGACGAGACCTGGTCCGACGCTGCCGCCTTCATCGAGGCCAACCCGATGCCCTGGAGACACGGCTACGTCCCGGCCAGCGATCACGCCGCGGTTCGCCGCGCCTTCGAGATTTGGAGCTCGGCCAAGCTCGTGCTGATCGATCCCGAAGGTCGCGTCGCGCTGGAGGACCCGGCACCCGGAGCACTGCGAGAAGCGCTCGCCGGGATGCTGGCAGAGGCCTCCGAGGGCTGATGACGAGCGTCCCATCCCCGAGCATCCCGTAGCTCACATCGACTTGAGCGCCGCACAGGCGTGGTCGTTCTTTTCGCCGTTGCCGTCATCGCAGAGCTTCTCGCAGGTCTCCTTGCCCATCTTCGAACACATGGTCTCGGTGACGCTCTTGAACGCGGCGCAGGCATCTTCGTCCTTCGTGACGTCGCACGAGATGCCGCAGGCTTGGTACGTGTCGCCAGCGAGCCCCTTGGCGGCCTCGTCTTCGGCTTTGTGCGCGGTCTCGAACTTCTCGAAGCTGTCGAGGCACATCTGGACCGCTGCATTTTTTCCGCAACCGGTGGCGGTGAGGAGCAGCGCGAGAACAAGGAGTGGGCGAGTCACACGAGCATAGAGTCGCCCGAGTGACGTGGTGCTCGACGGTGGCGCGACCGGGGTCACGACGCTGCTGACGGTCCAGGCCGACGACGTCCTGCTCGCCGAGTTCACCCTGCAGGGCAGCGACGGCGCGCTGGTTGACGTGGGGGTGGAAGACGAGATCCTCCGAGGCAGCCGTATCTACCGGATGATCATGCGAGACGCGGGTGGGGCCAAGCTCGACGTCGGGCCCGGCCTCGCGCGCTGGACCGACGATGGCGTCGTGGCCTGCTCGACGTTCGAGCAAAGCGACGCGTTTCGAGACACGCGGACGAGCTGCTCCGGACTTAGTGCGGTGCAGATCTCCGGCGGCGCGCGGTGGCGCGTCCGGGACAACCTCATCGCGGGACACTGGTGTTCGAGCTCCTCGTATGCGGCCTTGGTCGCGGACCGTGGGTCCCGGGATACGCGCGTGGAACGCAACGTCATGGAGAACAACTTCCGCGGCATCTTGCTGGGCGGAGACGAAGCTGACGGCCGTCCCGAGCCAGCGGGCGACACCTGCGGAGCGCCGGCGGGCGCGACCTGGGGCCACGTCCGGGGCGTGGTCGTCAACAACGTCACGCGGGTCGACGATCCCCGCATCGCGGGCGCCATCGTGGGGTCGAGCACCGACCTCGACTCGATGCTGGGCTTCTGGCACGTGTGCGGAGCCGTCGCGGTGCACAACACCTCGTACGTCACCCTGACGACCTTCAACGGCATCGAGTGGCGCTACCCCGACACCTCGGTGACGATCGCGAACAACCTCATTTCCACCACGCTCGTCTCCCGCGATGGCGGCGTCGCGCTGGGCATCGAACACAACGCGACTGGGATCGGTGCCGCCGAGTTCGTGGACGCGCCCGCTGGCGACCTCCGGCTGGCAGCGGGCTCGATCGCGCGGGATGCAGGCATCGTGGTCCCCGCTGTGGGCGTGCCCGAAGACTTCGATCGAAACCAGCGATCGGGCATCCCGGACCTCGGCGCGTTCGAGTCCCAACCCTAACGGCGCCGTCGGGGTCGCAGTCCTGCTAGTCTGCTCGCATCGCCGACAACGACCACACGACGCCGCTTTCCCGGCCCCCACGCGACGCCCCGCTTCGCACACCCGTCCTCGTCGGAATCGACCAACAGACGATGGGCATGGTGGTGGAGGTTCGGGGCGTGCTCACACTCGGCCGAGGAGACACCACCGAGGTCAGCGTCCCCTTCGAGGGGGTCTCTCGGCAACACGCTGAGATCACCGTCAAAGGTGGAACGGCGAGTCTGCGCGACCTGGGATCGACCAACGGGACCGCGGTCAACGGCGCGGAGGTCTCCGAGGTGATGCTCGAGCCCGGCGATCGCATTCAGCTCGGCTCCGTGGAGTTCGAGTACCGCGTCGAGTCGCGCATCGGCTTGGCCGAGCTTCGAGACCGCGCCGAAGCCCGAAACCTCGTGGCCCAGCTGAGCCCGCGGGAGCGCGAGGTCGCGATGGCCATCGCTTGCGGCCTCAAGAGCGCAGAGATCGCCCAGCAACTCCACATCAGCACCCGCACGGTGAACACCCACCTCGAGCACATCTACGAACGACTCGAGCTGCGAACCCGCACCGCCTTGGCCGGCCTCGTCGCGCGCGCAGGTCTCCAACCGTGACCGGGAGCGTGCCCCGAGCGACGAACGGCGACCGCACGGGCATCCTCCCGGGCGGCTCCGCGGCAGCGCAGCGGGCTCGGCTGGGCGAGGCCACCGACGAGGTCCGCACGGTCCCTGTCTCCAGCGCCCTGCGCGGTGGGACCCAGCCCAGCCCATCGGAGCCAGCTGCGTTGCTGCTGCCCGGGACCGTGGTCGAGCGCTACATCCTGGTGGACCATCTGGGCTCTGGCGGGCTCGGCGACGTCTACAAGGCCTACGATCCAGAGCTGGATCGGCGCATCGCGATCAAGGTCTTGCGCTCCTCGGTGGTCGAAGCCGAAACCGCCCTGGGCCTGTCTCGAGACCGGCTCAGGCGAGAAGCCCAGGCGCTGGCGAAGCTGCATCACCCCAACGTGGTTGCGGTCTACGACGTCGGCGAGCACGACGGCGAGTCGTTCATCGCGATGGCGTTCGCCGAGGGCCTCCAGCTCCATCGCTGGGCCGAAGCCCAGCAGCCCGACTGGAGCCGCGTCCGGGACGTGTTCCTCGACGCGGGGCGTGGCTTGGCTGCGGCCCACGCCGCCGGCCTCGTCCACCGCGACTTCAAGCCCGAGAACGTCGTGGTCGGCGAGCACGATCGCGTCATCGTCCTCGACTTTGGCCTGGCCCGCGCCGCCACTGTCGCCTTCGACGAGACCCCTCTGCTCGACCCCCGCGAGGGCGCGGACTCGTCGCTGCTGCACCGCGAGGTGACGGGCCAAGAGGTTCTGCTGGGGACGCCGGCGTACATGGCACCGGAGCTGTTTCGACGCCAGGCGCCATCCCACGCCAGCGATCAGTTCGCGATGTGCGTGTCGATGTACCGCACCCTGTTCGGCGTCTATCCGTTTGCGCGGGGCTCGGTCCCCGAGTACATCGCGTCGGTCGAGTCGAGCACGATCCACATCCCCGACACCTCGGTCCCGCGGTGGCTTGTCCGCGTGCTCGTTCGAGGCATGGCCGGGCGCCCCGAGGACCGCTTTCCCAGCGTTCAGGCGTTGCTCGCGGCGCTGGAGGGCGACCGTCATCGCAAGCGGAAGCGCCGCCTGGTGCTCGCCCTCGCCATCCCCCTGCTGGGGATCGCAGCGGGCGCGGGCGCATGGCTGTTTCAACCCGAGCCGACCGCTCGCGAGCTCGCGGTGTCCGAGCAGATCGCCCAGGCCGCGCGCGAGGCCGCCGCGCGGGGAGACTTCGTCTACCCGCCGACCGCGGACCCCGAAGCACCCACGGCGCTCTCCAACGTGCTCGAACTCGAAGACATCTCCGGCCCCGCCGCTGTCGGGGCTCGGAAGACCGCCGCCGAGCTCCGAGGTGAGTTCAGTGGCGCGCTGATCAAGTTCGGCGACCGCTACTACGACGTCGAGGGCGGTCGGCCATTCGCCGCAGACTTTTACGCGATGGCCCTGGTGTTCGATCCCGACGATCAACACGCGGGCTCCCGGGCGCGCCTGAGCCCCGCGCAGCGGGACACGGTGATCGAGCGCGCGCGGACGGGGGACTTCTCGGGCCCCGAGCTCGCCGCCGCCGAGGTGCTCTCGGCGCTGACCGAGGACGAGCCAGCTGCGCGCTCCAAGCGACTCAAGCGGTTCCTCGACCGCGACAGCAAGGCCGGGTTGACCACCCGCGCAGCGATCGAGGCGCTGGTCGAAGAAGACGCGCCGCTTTCTCCTACGGCCGCACCTGCCCCCAAGAGCACGGTCGTCGCGGCGGCTCCCGATGCTTCGGCTGAAGCGGATTCGGAGCCCGTGGCGGCCCAGGACGCTTCGCTCGACGCCGCGCCTGCGTCCGCCGCGATCGATGCCGACAAAGCCCCCGCGCCGCAACCCAAGCAAGCCGCCGCGGAGGTTGCACGAGGCGATGCCGAGCTGAGCAAGGGCAGGCTTGGCCCCGCCGCATCCTTCTATCACCGCGCCCTCGAGCTCGACCGCCGCAGCTACGGCGCCTTATATGGCCTCGCCCGCAGCACGTTCGAGCAGGGCGAGTATGCACAGGCGGTCCGCTTCGCTGAGCGAGCGGCCGGGGTTCGCTCGCGATCCGCAGCTGCCCATCTGCTGCTCGGCGACGCCCAGTTCAAGACCCTCAACTACGCAGCAGCACGCAAGGCGTACCAGCGGGCGCTCGGCCTGGGATCGAACAAGGCCCAGGCGCGACTCGATCGGTTGTCCAGTCGCCTCGGCTCCGAGTGAGCCTCCGCTTCGCACGCGGGCGCCACGCCTACGACTTCGAGCCGACGGGCACGCCCGACCCAAGGCTAGCAGCCTGTTGAGAAAGTCGACACGACGTCTCGCTCGCCCTTTTCGCTCCTGGCGGCGTCGCCAAAACTTGCAGTACACCCGGTACAGCGGCGTTTCGGCTCCTACCCAGGAGCGAAAAATGCTTCCCGAGCCGCCGCGCCGACTTTCTCAACAGGCTGCTAGGTGATTCGCCAACGCGCCGGCATCGGCAAAACTCCCGATTCTCGCCTCGCGAAACCCCGCTCCAAAACTCGGGAGTTTTGCCGATGTTCGAGCCGACTCCTTCCCGCTAGCGTGGTCGGCGATGGTGCGGGGAACTTGGTGGCTGGCGATGTGGATGGTCCCGATGGGCTGCTACTCCGGCGTCGGAACGGCAGGCCAGGATGGGGAGACATCCTCGGCCGAGACCGACGATGCCGACGGGAACAGCGGAGAAACCGACGGGACGGGGTCCGGGGGAGACGAGGACGAAGCGGAGCCAGCGGGCTGCTCCCCCGGCGACGTGCCCATGGCGGCGCTCGTTCGGATGAATCAAGAAGGATACGTTCACGCCCTTCGTGATGTCTTCGGCGACGAGGTGGCCGACGAGCTCGACGGCGCGCTCGGAGCGATCCCCGCCACACACATCGGGCACTTCAGCACCGAGCTGGGTCCGCCCAGCTATGCCGAGGTCTCCGCCCAGGTGAACGCGGCCTTTGCGGTCGCCACCCACCTCACCGGGGACGCCGATGCCCTGGGCGCGCTCTCGAGCTGCCTTCCCGAGGTCCCGGACGGGGCGAGCGTGGAGTCAGACCCGTGCCTCACCGCGTTCACCCAGGACTACGGGGTCCGAATCCTGCGGCGCCCCATGACGGACACGGAGCTGGAGCGATTCGCCGTCGACTACGACATCGGTGCCGAGCACAGCGTCGCCGAAGGGATCACCACACTGCTGGCGGCGATGCTCATCGACCCCGACTTCCTGTACGACCGGGTCGAGGGAGAGGAACTCGGCGACGGCATCGTCCGACTCAGCCCCCACGAGACCGCGGCCAGGGTGGCCCGGGTGCTGTGGAACTCGGCCCCGGATCCCGCGCTGCTCGCGGCCGCCGACGCGGGCCTGGACGAGGCCACGCTTCGTGCCGAGGCGGAGCGCATGCTCCAAGACCCCCGAGCCCGCGTCGCGCTCGGAGGTTTCTTTCGCGACTGGCTGGAGCTTGAGGGCATCCCGTTCGCCTCCGAACAGCAGGTCGCCGATGCCGACGAGCGAACGGCGCTGCGCGACGCCATGGCAGCGTCCGTGACCGCGTTTGCGAACGCAACGGTGCTCGACGCGGACGGCACCTACGCCGACCTCCTCCTGGACCGCACGGCCTACATCGACGACGAGAACCTCACAGACCTGTACGGGGTCGAGGCGTCCGCGGGCCCGGTGGAGCTGCCCTCGCACAGAGCGGGACTCCTGACCCGAGCCGGATTCCTCGCCACGCCCGAGATCCCAGCGACCAACGCAGGCCACATCATCAAGCGCGGCGCCCGACTTTCGGCGTTCATCTGCCGCCCACTGCCCCTGCCAAACGCCAACGTCTTTCCCAACGACAACCCTGCCGAACCCGGCGAGAACGCGACGCAGGGCATTCGAGAGCGCTTCGCCGCCGCAACTGCGGAGGGCACCTGCGCCTCATGTCACGTCCACCTCGATGGATTGGGCGCCCCACTCGGCCACTTCGGCAACCTCGGCCAGTGGATCGACACCGAGCAGGTCGGCGAAGCTGAGCTGCCAATCGACACCGCTGCCGAGGTCATGATCGACGGCGCGAGCGTCTCGGTCGGCGATCCAATCGCGCTGTCCGAAGCGCTCGCCACGAGCCTCGAGGGGCCGCGATGCCTCGCACAGAGCCTGGCGCGCAACATGCTCGGCCGCGAGCTCACCGAGCACGACGCCTGCCTGGTCGAAGAGCTCGCCACCCGGCTCGCGGGCGTCGACGACAGCCCCGCGTCGGTCCGTGACGCGCTCGTCGACTTCGTCGTCTCCGACCGCTTTCGACACGTGAGGACGCCATGAACAATCCCAAGCAACTCGGCCGACGTAGCTTTCTGATGGGGACCGGCGGTGCCGTCCTCGCGATCCCCACCCTCTCGTCGCTGCTGCCCATCTCCGCGGCCCGGGCTCGCGTCGGCGACGGCGTCCGCCGCAACTTCGTGTCGTGGCGGATCACCAACGGGATGTTCGGCCACGACTGGTTCCCCTCCGACGAGGCCACCTCGGGCCTGTCGCTGGTCGAACCCAACGTCCGAGAGATGGCCCTCTCCGACATCGACGGCCCCATCTCGACGCTGTTGGACGCCAAGTTCGATCCTTTTCGCGACCGGATGAACCTGCTGCGTCACATCGACAGGCTCGACACCGCCGACCACAACCGCCGCACGGGTCTGTTCGGGTGGGGCAATGTCGAAGGCATCGACGTCGCCGCGCTGCCGCCGTCGATCGACAACCTCATCGCCGAGAACGCGTTCGACATCCCCTCGATCCCGCTGAACATCGGCGTCCGATGGTCGTCGATGGCGGTCTCGTGCTCGGTGACCACCACCGCGACCGGCGAGCTGATCGAGCAGCCGGGCCTGCACCCCGGGCAAGCGTTCGAGTCGCTGTTTGCAGACTTCGACGCCGACGATGTCTCCGCCACGCGTCGCCGGGAGCAGAAGCGACTGTTGGTCGACCGCGCGTTGGAGCACTACCAGGCCGTTCGCAGCCACCGGCGACTGTCGGCCGCGGACAAGGACCTGCTCGATGAGCACGTCGAGCACATGTACACGTTGGAGAACCAGCTCTCGCTGTCCGCTGCGGATTGCGCCCCACCCAGCGACCCGAGCAGCCTCGCCAACGCCCCCGAAGACGTCAACACGAGGGCCCAGGCGGCGGTCGACATCGCCGTCGCCGCCCTGCGCTGCGAGATCACGCAGGTCGTCAACATCTACCTGGATCCCGACGTGCTCTTCAACGACGCGCTGCACGGGATCGCCGGCGGACATCACGGCGCCTCGCACAACGGCGACCCGGCCTCCCTGCAGAGCATCCGCAACGCGCACGCGTGGCACATGGGCTACCTGACCGACTTCCTCTCGAAGCTCGACGTCGGCGAAGACCCCATCTCCGGCGGAACGATGCTCGACAACTCGCTGATCCTGGTGAACAACGAGATCGGCAACCAGAACGGGCGTACGGGAGTTGATATCGGCGACGTCGACGTCAACCACCTCGCGCTGGACAACCAGGTGCTGTTGATCGGCTCGTGTGGTGGTCGGCTGCGTACCGGCTCCTACCTCGACTACCGCACCGACTTCACCCGCAACCGCTGGTCCCGGTACATCGGCACCAGCTACAACTGGGTGCTCGTCACCTGCATGCTGGCGTTGGGCGTCGAGCCCGAGGCCTGGGAAGTCGATGGGCAGCCAGGCTACGGCGACATGCGCGGCTCCCAGTTCAACATGACGCCGCTGGACCAGGTCGTCGTCGGAGACCTCCGAACGTACTTGCCGCGCCTGGAGGCGTGAGCTGGGGACCCACTCCCGGGTCACCAGGATCTGCGCCATGTTCTTGTGGTCGGGTCCGGTTCGCGACGCGGTCGTGCACGGCTTTGACCCGCTGCAGCGGGTCGGTCTCGCGCTCGGCGATCCTCCCTAGAACACGACCCCTTCGACCGGGGGCGGCTTCTCGGGCAGCGCTGTGGTCGGCATCTCGATGCGGGCCATCTCCTTGATGTTCTCCTCGATCGTCAGCGCGATCGCGGTGAGCGGCACGTCGGCGATGCGGTTCTCGAACGGGTCCTCGGTGTACTGCCCGACGAGGTCGAGGGTGAGGAACACGAAGTTGATCGTCAGCGACAGGGGGATGTTGAACCACGAGAGCTCTTCGATGAACGCCAGTGGGACCAGGGTGCCGTGAAGGTAGACGAACAGGCGCGAGTAGTAGGAGTACGGCCTCGGCAGCGGTGTGTTCTTGATGCGCTCGGCTCGACCCTGGTGGTTGTTGAACTCGGTGAGGGTCTTGCTCATCTGCACGAACTGGTAGTCGGTCAGCCAGCCACGTCGCTTGGCTTCGGCGAGTGAGGTGCCTTGCAGCATGAGTAGGTGGTTGGGCGGGTTCCTCTTGCCGATCGCCTCCGCGTGCTCCTGGGGGTCGAGGAACTCGGCCAGGTCCTCGTAGGTGTTCGGTGGCTGCAGCAGATCCTCGTCCCGGCGAACGAAGCCGTTGGGCATGCGGAGGAACACCCGCAGGCCGTGTACGAACGCGATGTGCCGCTTGAGAACGCGGTGCTGCCAGCGATGGATCTCGTCGGGGTACCCATCGACCTTCGGATCGACGAACGTCAAGACCTCGCGGGCGAAGCCACGGCTGTAGTTCACCAGCAGCCCCCAGATCTTTCGGCCCTCCCACCAGCGGTCGTAGGCCTGGTTTGCCTTGAACCCCAAGTAGATCGCCAACGCGGTGCTCAGCGTCGCGATGGCGTTGTAGGGGATCATCAGCTCGAAGATCCGCAACTCGAAGTGGAAGATGTAGGCGCCTACGGAGAGCGCCATGAAATAGAGCATGCTCGGCCCCATCGCGTGAACGACGTGGCGTATCCGAAGGTTGTGCGAGACGATCAAAGCGGGCGCAGTGTAGAGCGAGTCGGGCCCGCCGTCTCCACGAGCCCGAATCCCGGCGTCCAGCAAAACCGACCTGGCATCCTCGACCCCCGCGGGCGGCCGACGATACCGCTGCCACGCCCACGCTCGCGCACTGTTGTGCCAACTCCGCGTCGATCAGCGTCGAGGGAGCGAGCGTTTAGCCCGCCGAAGGTGAGGGTGAGGGTGAGGGTGAGGGGGAGTAGACTCGGACCGTGGTCGACCTGCTCGTGGCGCGCAAGGCTCCGGTGGAGCGGATCCAGCTCGACGAAACGTCCTGGGTCGACGTCGTGCGCGGGTTCCTGCCCGACGCCGCCGACCTCTTCGACCGCCTCGTCGCCGAGCGGCCCTGGAAGCAGGAGTCAGCGATCCGGGAGGGCCGCCGCGTGCTCGACCCACGGCTGGTCGCGGGGATGGGCAACCGCGAGACCGAGCGGTACCCGGTGCTGCACCAGGCCCGGCTCGTCCTCGAGGCCCGCTACCGGGTGCGGTTCTCCGGCGTGGGCCTCACCCTGTATCGCGACGGCCGCGACTGGATGGGGTTCCACCGCGACGACGAGATGCGCTACCTCGAACGCACGGTGATCACCGGGCTGTGCCTCGGCGCACCGCGGCCGCTCGCGCTCAAGGAGGGCCGCGGTCCCGGACGTCAGCTCGTCGAGATGAACGGCGGCGACCTCTACGTCATGGGCGGGCGATGCCAGGCCGACTGGTTGCACGGGATCCCCAAGCTCGAGGACAGCGCGCCGCGGATCTCCTGCGTGTGGCGCTGGTCGTCGCGCACCGGGCCTCCCTCGTCCAGCCCCACGCACTTCATCCCCGACGCTCCCCACCGCCGCAAGGACCGCTAGCGCTAGCACCCGTCGCCACAGTCACCGTGGCGCCCAGAGCTGGAGCCGCCCGAGCTGGACGAGTCCCAGGTGGGGTCACCGGAGGTGGAGGGGTCGACGGTCGGGTTTCCTGAAGTCCCTGAAGTCCCGGGCAGGGACCCCGTCGATTGTCCAAGCTGCTCTACCACTCATTCGATGACCCGCGCTTTGCGCCACCCGCACTGCTTCTGCGTCTGGTGCAAGCAGGCACTCTGGGCAAAAAACTGGCACCGGCTTTTACGATCACAGCCAACGCCCACCAGTACCCGAGCCCACGCTGTGGCAACAGACTCGCAGCGGCTGCTAGACCCGAGACGTGGGTGGTCGAGGGGCGCTGCGTAGGCGGCTCGCGTTCGTGCGCGGCGCCTCGCCGAACATACGCGCGTACTCTCGGCTAAACTGTGAGGGGCTCTGATAGCCGACGCGGTACGCCGAGTCCTCCGCGGTGGTACTTTCCTCAACCATCAGGCGCTGCGCTTCCAGCAGGCGTAGCCGCTTCTGGTACTGCACGGGACTGAGCGACGTCACCCGCCTAAACTGTTCGAAGAAGACCGTGCGGCTCACGTGAGCATCCGCTGCGAGGGCGTCGATGTTGAGGCGCGCGGCGAGTTTGGTCTCGATCTGGTGAACGATCGCAGCGATCCGATGGGCCTCGCTGCCTAGGCGCACGAACTGGCGGATCGCGGCTCCGTTTGGCCCACGTAGCACGTGGAAGAGCAGTTCGCGAATGCAGGCGGGCCCGACCACCGCCCCCGCCTCGCGCGACTCGAATTGCTGACTGAGCCGCACCGCTGCATCTTGCATGCGCTCGCAGACCTCGCCGACGAAGATGCCTGGGTGCAGCGCTTCGGCGTCCTCGTCTCGGGGATCCATCTCGGCGGCGACCGCCCTGAGAGTTACCGGATCGATGCCGATGAGCAGGCACGAGAAAGGCGCATGAGCGACCCGGCTCACAAGCGGGAGTGGCACTGGCGTTACGGTGTAGTGCCCGGGCGATAGCCGGTAGCGGGTGCTTCCCATCACCAGCTCTTTGGTCCCTTCGGCCACGATCGCCAGGGAGGCGCGCCAGCGGCGATTCTCCACGGTGTTCGCAGACGCGAAGCTCACGCAGACCGTTCCTGGCACGCTTGTCTCGAACACGCCCTCGTGTTTGGCGATCGATCGGATCGCAGCCGTTAGGCGTTTGTCGAGGTCGGAAGGTCCCACGGCAGAGATCTAGCTGAGATAGGCGCCGCTTGCCAAATCATCCAGCAATGTTGGGTGCGAGGGCTGCCAGTCGAGGGCGGCGCGGGTGCTTGCGTTGGAGGCGGGACTGTCAGTGGCGACGGCCCAGCTAAGCCATCCGAAGTGCGCTTCGGCGGCTTCGGGGGCCACGCGAATCACCGGCAGTCCGAGTTGTTCGCCGAGGGCTGCGGCAATCTTTCGAAACGGAATTTCAAGCTCGCCCACGGCGTGGAAGCGGGCCCCCGCGGTCGTTCTCTCCAGCGCCCGCACGAACACGCGCGCTGCGTCGAGTCGGTGGACCGCACTCCAGCGGTTATTACCCTCACCGATGTACGCCGAGGCACCTTTCTTTTTTGCGATTTCCATCAGCATAGCGATGAACCCCTGGTCGCCCTCGCCGTGGACCGACGGGGATGGCCGGACCACCCCGGCGCGAACGCCTTGCTGCACCAGCGAGTCGGCAGCCTCCTCTGAGGCTGCTCGAGGAAGGGTTTGCGATGCATTGGCGGGATGCCGATCCTCTTCGGTGGTGACGTTGAGTAGTCCTGAAGTGACGATGAGCGGACGGTCCGAGCCGCGCAGCGCCGACCCGAGGGTCTCGATCACGCCCCGATCGAACTCGCACATCTCCTTGTAGCGGGAGAAGTCGTGCACGAACCCGAGATGCACGACGCCGTCGCAAGCCTTGGCTCCGGCTATCAGGCTCCCTCGATCCTCCAGGTTGCCCTCGTGAACACCGGCCCCCGCCGCTCGCAACGCGTCCGCAGACGCCTGCGACCGAGCCAGTCCCAGCACTTCGTGTCCGCTGCTCAGGAGCTCCTGAACGACTGCTGTACCAATGAATCCTGTTGCCCCAGTTACGAATGTTTTCATGCCTCCAAGCTACGGGTGGCGACTGTAAATGAGAATGGTGGAACGTTCGCGGTTCTTGCCCAATCGTCCACAAGCCAACAGCCCACCAATGTCTTCGCGAAGATGGCGGGTCGGTCGCAGTCGTACCTTTTCGACAGGATCAGACAGCCTCCAGCTGCGGTCTTCGAGATGATCGACGACCTCTGCCAGAGTCGGGGCTTTGCGCCGAGGCTTTCGCAGGCCATGGCGTGGCCGAGCGACATCGTAGCCATGCTGAACGGTCGGAGCCCCGCAGAGTTCGGCTACGCTCGCAGCGAGTACTACGGGCCACAGGGTGACATCGAGACGACGCCCACCCGCGCCGAACTCCAGCGGTTCGTGTGCCGAGCGCTCGAGCGGCCCGTCGTCGACGCCGGCGTCAGCCTCGACTATGCCTGGACCGGGCAGGGCGAGATGTTCCCGTGACGGTCAACGACTATCGTGGCGCTACGGTCGACAGCCCGTTCCAGCGCTAGCGCGCCCTTCCGAAAACGAAGAACGGCAGCCAGGCCGAGGCCGAGCTGCCGTTCGTGCGTGCTGCCCAGGCCGGCTAGAAGCGGCCGGCCCAGCTGAGGCCGCCGCCGCCCTTGACGAGGGTCCCGGCTCAGCTTCGAGCCACACCACACTCCATCTCTGCTGCGTGACAACCGCTCTCTTCCTGCGGCCCAACTCCGGCGACGGCCGAAGGAAAAACCTCCGCTCCGAGCATCGTCGCGTCGGCAGGCACGTTCGCTCCGGCTGCACGTGTCGAGGCAGCACGACACCCTGGTCTGCCCCAGCTCGCGATCGTTGCATCGTTTCGACAGCACCTCAGTCCGCCACGGCTGAGGCGTCGGCGAGGCAGTCAGCGACTGCCGGTGCTGCACAGCTCCTCGGAGAGTGCCCAGATGCGTTCGGCCTCGCCGGCGTCCTGCAGCCGGTTCGCAACGCCGCCGCGCCCCCCTCAACGCCGCCGCGCCGGCCCTCGCGGCTGCGAAAGTGGCTGCTCCCGGGGGTCACGGCGGTCTGCACCACGGCCGGCTTGTTCGCGCTGGTGATCTGAGCGCATCTCCCCACTCGGCGAGTCATTCGGCCTCCACGAAATCCAGTGAGCCACAGCCCGCGAACCAGACTTTCGGAAGGGATGGTCGTGGACCACTCGAAGCCACCGTCCACTTCGAGAATGGCCCGCGGACCCTCGCGTGCAGCGGGTGACGCTGCAGAGGACTCGTGCGGTGCCCCTGTTGGCGCAACGGGTCGGGACCTCGCTTCGAGACCGTGATCGCTGGACCGCTGAGCCGAAACGGGGCAGGAACCACGCGGCTCGGACGCCGGCGAATCGCGATCGGACGCACGTCCGGCAGTGAACTCTTTGTGAGCTGCGGGCCGGCGGTGAGCGTCCGAGCGCACACGACTGGCCGCGCGATGACCGGCCCCCTAAGCTCTGCGGGTGAACGTCGGGGGTATCGTCGTTGTTCCGGAGATCGCAAGCTGGTGGATCTCGGGTGGAGGCTGGGCTGCGGACGTCGAGATCGGCGTTCCGCTGCTTTCCATGGGCTCCGACGCTGGGATCTCGCTGGGCGGTGGCGGGATGCAGCTCGACGTGAAGAGCCGACGCCAGCCCGACCACGTCAGCTACCGCATGAGCTTCCTCTACGGAGAGCTCGAGGTCGGACTCGGAGGAAGCATCTTCGGCAACGTGTCGATCACTGGCGGTGCCCCGGACCTTCCCGCTGGCGGCACCCCGGTCATGCGCAACGTCGGCGCTCCTGACGACAGCGGCGCCAACGGGCCGCCGACGGGGTTCTTGGGGCCTGCGTACACCCTCTCGGTGAACGCGGGCATTGGCAACGCCGGCGCCGCGGGCCTCATCATGATGAATCCGTCCCTTCCCCGATGGTCGGGCACCATCAGCATGGCGAGCTTCAAGTATGTCGGCGGCTATGGTGGTTTCAGCATCGGCGGCTCGGCGTCCTTCGGAGGCGCGCTGCAGACGGGACTCGTCGCCCAGATCGACAAGATGCATGGGGGGCGGCCCACCAACCAGAGAGTCACCCGCCGTGGCCTCGTGTCCGGCGCCCCGTTCATGATGCGACTGAACCCGTTCCGATGAACCTGAGGAGAGTGGGACGAGGGACCCCGCTGGAAGTCGTGTGAGGGCGAGGGAACCAGTCTGGAAGTCGTGTGTGTCAGATTCGGTCTTTGGTGCCTGAATCACGACGCATCGAAACAGGACCCGGTAGCGGGCTGTCCGCTAGAGTCCCCTCAGGGGCGGACGGCCCTGGCCCTCACGGCTAGTTCCCCGGCAGTCCACAAACTTGAGAACCAACGCGAGCGGAGCATCTAAGCGAGAGACGCCCGACGTAAGACGAGCTGGGCGCACCTTGGCAAAGCACCCGAGCTGAAGTCTTTGGCGGGACAGGCCGAAGTCGGCGTGTTGGTCCGGTAGCGGCTCAGCGCTCGCGATCGAAACAAAACATCAAAGCGGCCGCCACCAGTGCGCCGCTCAGCGCCATCGCGGCACCGATGGTGACCAGCGTGTTGGCAGAACCACCGCTGTCGAACGACTCGAGGCCTCGAACAAACGACACCGCGATGGCGATCCAGATGGCGATACGTCCGAATCTTCGCACGGCGGGATTGTAGCAGCCGAGGGCTAGAGCGGCCGAGCAAGCGCCAATCCTTGCTCAAGCAAGAAAGAAGCGCGCATGTAGACTTGCCCTGACACCGTCAGCGCAGGTCCGGTTTCGCGAATGCGGGGGCTCGAGGCGTTCTGCGTCTACCCGCGGAGGGCTGCCGCGAAGATGCCAGGGAGCTTCAACCACCCGGGGTCGGCTGCAAACGCGGTGATGCGTCGCCCGACCTGGTGGGCCTGCGTGTTGGTCACAAACCACGGAGGACGGGGAAGCAACGTAAACTGCCCGCTGAGGACACCACGGGGAAACGGACGCCACGGTGCCCGCACAACCGTACGCTCCGGCCTGTCGAACATCAGCGCGTTGTGCACCACGCCCACGCCGCTTTGGATGTCGTTGCGCGCGTGCCCCGGAAACGCGCCCCACGTGCTGCGTGGGAGCAGGAAGTTGACACCCGACCACGCGTTGATGCCGATCGTCCCGTAGCGCAACTCGGCCAGCAGCTCCTCGAAGGTGGACCCAAGCGCACGCTCGGTCTCGGGGTGGATGAGAATGGTTGCGCCAAGCGTGCCGTGCAGTCGGTCGTTGGCGAACGCGATGGCATTGCGCAAGAACGCCTCGGCGTCCTTTCCGGGCAGCGAGGTCTGGGCCAGCGCGCCCGCGAAGAACTCGGTACGAAAACAGTAGTCGTCGGTGTCTGCGTCGATGCCTGCCACGAGCAGCCGAGGTGTCCCAGCCTCGGAGTCCAGCACCGTCGCTTCGGGGTGTTCCTTGCGGACAGCGTCGATCCGATCAGCCGCACCCGGATAGTACGGGGTCCGGGCGGGGACCCGCGCAAACGTGTCCCGAACGGCCTGCACAAAGCGGTCGCCGAGGTCCCAGGTCTTGGGCATCACCATCACCTGCGACGCGATGCAGTTGAAACCACCGTTGTGCATCTTCTGGGTTGCCACGTGCTCGGCTTGGAATGCCAAGTCCGCCTCGCTCCACGGCCCCGGCACCACGATGACCGGACTGATGCCGCCGAGCTCGCTGGTCATTCGACGGTCGTTGCGTGGCTCGTCAGCTTCTTTGCGCGTCGCGCCCTCGGGCCCCGTGCCGTAGATGATCGCGTCGTGGGTGCGCTCGCTCCCGGTGATGTGAATCTCCTCGACCTTTTTGTGCTCGGTCAGGATGCGGCCGACCTCGACTCCGCCGTACGCAAACTGGATGAACCCCGCTTCGACAAAGTCCGCAAAGATACGCTCGAAGAGCGAGCCCAAGTAGTCGTTGACCGGGTTCATCTTCAGGATGCAGACCTGGCCCTCGGTGAACAGCTTGTAGAGCATGTCCAGCGGGGGAATGGACGCGATGTTTCCGGCGCCCAGCACCAACGCAACGCGTCCGCGCTTGGGCGGGTCGCGGTAGAATCGAGCCATCGTCTCTTTCAGCTCACTCGCTTTGACGCCCGGCTCCATCCACACCTCGGCCTCGACGCCGCTGAGCAGCAGCTTTTCCCAGATGTTCGCGGGGTGAACACGCACCACCACTTGACCGTTCGGACGCGTACGGACGCTCGAGCCTTGAAGCAGATCGTCTCCGTCTCGAAGTGCCTGCAACGTGCCGATGAGGTGCTGGATGCCTTCCATCAGCGCCCACGGTCCGCTCGTCCATTCCTCCCCGGCGATGGGCGAGTCGGACGCGATCCCCTTGGCTTTCAACGCCGCCTGCACCCACTGGGCCGCGAGCTTGTCGGTGTTCACGCGCAGCGACTCCAGCAGCTCAAGGCGTTCACTGAGCGTCGCCTCGAGCCAGGCCGCCTTGCTCTCGTCCAGGGCGTCGAGTCGTCGGTCGAGGGTCTCGGTGGGCGTGTCCATGCCGCGAGAGCGTTGCAGGTCGGTGACGCAGTGTCGATGGGTGCGCTCGACGCCGCGCTGCGGAAGGAGCGGTCCCAGGGGCAGCGATCAACGAGCAAGAAGGACAAGCTGCGATAGAAGGTCTGCTCGTAGGGCCGACCTCGCACATCAATGGTATTGCAGGCGCGTGTCGTTCGGGATCGCCTTCGAGGGATGCGCCTGCAAGGGGGCGTTTCACGTGGGCGTGGCCGAGTGGATGCACGACCACGGCTACGAACCCGACGCGGTCGCAGGCGCGAGCTCGGGCTCGGTGATCGCGGCTCTGGTGGCGCTGGGCGAGGTTAAAGCGCTTGCCGAGCTGTGGCTGGCCGTCGGAGGCACGGCGGTGTTCCAGCCGCGGCGGATGCTCGGCGGGCGTTGGCCGTTCGTGATGAGTGAGGTTGTCGGTGTCCCGCTGCGCGAGAAGCTCGGCGCGTTGTTGTTGGCGGATGTCCCCAAGCCGCTGGCGATCACCGTCACGCTGCTTCGGCGGCGCGGACTGACGCGGCGGATCCTCAGTCAGCCAGACTCTGTGCCACTGGTCGATGCGGTGCTTGCGTCGTGTTTCTTTCCCGGCCCCTACTCGCGCATGGTGCCGGTCGACGGCCGGCCCGCCATCGACGGTGCGTGGCACGTGCGAACCCCCGTCGATACGCTCGCGAAGCTGGGGGCGGACAAACAAATCGGCTGCGTCACGCGACCTGAAGGAACGCTGCGGGGAGGATTCCTGCGCGAGCGGGTCTTTGATGTCCCCGCTGAGTGTCGGATCTTGCGGCCCATCGAGCCGCTTCGGCTGGACACCTGGGAGTTGGATCGCGGCCGGATCCGCGACGCGATGGCGCTGGGGCGTCGGAGCGCGGAAGCATTCTTTGAAGCAAACGATGCATGGCTTCGCCCTGAGCCGAGCAAGGCGCCCTTGCTCGGCCGCAGGTCGCGTCCGGCTCGGCGCAAGCACGCGAGTTCTTGACGCACCGACACAGCGACCGCACACTCGAGGTGTGGATGAGCGCCCGGGTCCCCGCGCCCCGATGGATGGTGCACCTGTCCCCGGGGTCGGGGCGAGGAGCCGTTGCATTGGTTTGGCGATTTCGGCCGCGTGTGGTTGTGGACCGACCGTCGGCTCGGACGCCGGTGAGCTCTTGTTCATTCGGGACGGCGCGCTTGAGTTGTTCGACACCCCCACGGAACGGTTTCGAACACTCACGTCTCCACCCGAGGGAGCGACGGATGGAAGCCCCCGTTGGTCGCCCGACGGCGAGCAGCTGGTGTTCATCCGGGTGTCGGACGACTCGCGGAGCATGATGCTGCTCGACGTCGAGAGCGGCGAGCTTCGGGACCTCGGCGGAAAGCACCCCTCGAGTCCAAACATCGGACCTGGCGGTGACGTCCTCTACTATGCGAGCGAGGTCGTGGTGGATGATGGGCTGTTCCGGCCCACCAATCGCTATGAGCTCATCCGGCTCGACCTGAGGACAAGCGTCCGCGATGTGCTGTTCGAAACGGAGGGGAGGCAGAGCTACTTGTCCCCCGTCCTTTCTCCCGATGGTTCAAAGCTAGCGTTTTCGACCCACTCGGAGGACGCGAGTTCGAGCTTCGGGAATCAACACATTCTCGATCTCCGCAGCGGTGTCGTGAGCGACGTGCTCGGAACCGACGCTTTCGGACGAGCGTGGTTGCCAGATTCGAGTGGGCTGCTGGTCGCAATTGCGAACCTGTGGCTAGCCTCCGAGGATGCGGAGCCTGCCGTCCTTTGGGACGGGGGCGCGGACGTTTTCGCGGTGGCGCACTCTCCTGTCGACGATCGAATCGTAATTCAAACGAGCGAGCGGCGAGCGACCGAGGGAGGACTTCCGTCGCAGCGGTGCGCGATCGAACTCGTTGCTGATCTGGAGAGGATTCAAGCGCAACCACTCTACGTGGCTCCTGACGACCTCTGCATCTCACTGCGCGACTGGTCGCCTGACGGCAGTCGTCTCCTCGTCTCGCTCTGGTGGCCGCAGGGAATCGGGCCGGGACACGAACCGCTCGAGCAGCCTCCCGTCGAGGACACGCACCACCTGCTCGATCTCTCAACGGGGGCGCTGCACCACCTCGCGGTTGGGGACGCCCTCCGACCAGTGTCGTGGCGACCCGAGTGGTGAAGGTCCGCCACCGTAGACCTCGAGAACGTCGGCGTCGGGCGAAGCCGAAACGCTGTCGGCAGTGGTCATTAGTTAACGGGCCGGGCACGAGGATCACGGACGCGACATCGGTGTCGTGCGCTTTGGGGAGCAGGGGCCCCGAGTTCGAGCGCTGGCGGGTCGAGTTCGTTCTGGAGTTCTGGGTACCGATCTGGGAGCCCGGTCGACGTGGTCGAGCGGGGAGGACGGCTGGTCTTGATCATGGAGCACTGCAAGAACGGCTGCTACGGCAGCGCCGCGGGCCACAACGAGGTCCTCTCCCTCGTCGGCAGCACCATGGAGTTCCACGGCACACACAACGCTTCGATCACCTCGCCGGCTGCCCCGTGGCGTCCCGCATCCCCACGCCCAACAGCTCCTGGCGGTCCTGGTCGCCCAGCGGCGAAACGACGGGACGTAGGGTCACCCCCAACCGCTTGAGCAGCGCCCTCGCCTTCGGATCTGCGGGCGGCCGATAGCCGGCCTCTCCGAACTCGCGCGAGGATGCCACAGCTTCGATGGCCTCGAGCTCCTCCGGTGTCAGTGGCTGCTCTTCGCCCTTGGCGTCGAGTAGCTTGCGCTCGCGCCACTGGTAGCGCAGGTGTCCAATGGGCGAGCAGTAGTGCTTCGACCCGCAGGGATTCTCGACCCGCCTCAGCAGCACCTGGTAGCCGTTCTCGAGCACTTCGATCTCGTTGCGGTAGGCGGCGATGAAGCTGGAGACGCCGAGCGCCGGGCGTAGCTCCTCGGGCAGCAGCTTTCCTCCCCCGCGACCCACCCACAAGAAGTCGTCGAAGATCATCACCCCGCCGGTCTTCAACAGTCCCCAGGCGAGCACGGCATCGGCCAAGACGTCGTCCGCGGTGTGAGAGCCATCGATGTAGACGATGTCGTAGTTTTGCAGCGGCAGCTTGCGCAGCTCGACGCTCGAGAGGCCTTCGATCGTCGTCACCGCCTCGGCGCTTCCGGCCAGTTCCACGTTGCGAAGGAAGGTGGACTTGAGCTCGCCCGGAAAGATGTCCACGGCGGTCACGTGCGAAGACGGATCGGTCAGGATGTTCTCGAGCATCCACACCACCGACTTGCCCTCAAACACACCCACTTCGAGATAGCCGAGGTCCGCCTGCCCTTTGAAGGGCCCCAGGACCCGAGACCACACCGGAATGCGGTCATCGAACATGTCCTTGGAGAAGTGGTACTTGCCGTCGACGGGAACGTACTTCGGGTCGGGCAGTACCGACGCGTCTTTGCCCGAGCCCTCTTGGATGCCCACCGCGGAGCGGGATACGCCCGCAGACGCCTTGGGTTTCTCGGGCAACGCCTTGGGATCCGGCGTTGATTCGGGTGGTAACCCCTGCGGCGGCGTCGCCGGGGAGTCGCAGCCCACGCTCGCAATGAGGGCTGCGGCTGCGAGGCCATGGGCACTACGGCCAAAACACATCATCTTCACGGCAGTATCGCACCGCGGCCGCCCGCAGAAAACACGCGGCCAGGGATAGAGCCGGGCGCCAGGGATAGAGGCGGGCGCCACGGATAGAGACGGGCGCCGCGGAACTCTCGGGGCGTGTCGTTGTCCTACGACCGGGGTCGCCCACTTCGAACGTCGAGGACGGGTGAGCAAGAATGACCGACTCGCCCTGCCCGTCCCCACTGCGCACCCCGACGACGCACTCAAGACACTCGTCGTGCTCGACGGCGGAACGGGAGCGCGGGTTGGCGGGCGTCTAAGCGAAATGAGTGGGAAAAAGCCGGGATGGAGGAGTAGGGCGGGCGGCAGTAGAGCGCGACTGTCAGGCAGGGTACCGGGAGCGGGGTGTCGAGCGAAGCTGAGGCGGTGAGAGCGTAGCCATTTGAGGGGAAAACACGCTGCCACAGGGGACCGCGGCCGCAGCGAGAGCGCCATCCAGGCACGCCGAGACGACTGAGGCGCGAAGCGAGGCGCTGGCAGATGGAGACTCAGGGGGCTGGCGGCGCGATTCCCGGCGACATCGCGGTCGCCACGGGCTCTGCGAGAGCAGGTCAAAAAGGGCTGAGCCGTTCGAGAGCTCGTCGGGAACAGGCTGTTTGGATGATGCTCGATCGACATGGGAACACGCGAAACCTGGGATTGGGATTGGGCCTTGTCGTGCTGGTGCTCGCGGCGTGCGGTGTGAACGAAGACGCCGTTGACTCTGGGCTCTCCCCACACGGCGACGGTGGCATGGGCGCGGAGACGAGCACAGGCGGGTCCGCAGACGCAGACGCAGACGCAGACGCAGACGCAGACGCAGAGACGGGCACTGCCACAGGCGCGGGCACAGGTGCGGAGACGGGCACAGGCGAGGACACGGACACGGACACGGACACGGACACGGACACGGGCACGGACACAGGCGAGGACACAGGCATGGGCGGCTCGAACGACAACAAGTGCGGTGGTGCCGTGAACGCCTCGGATGACGCCGAAGCACAGTGCCAACAAGATCTCTGGGGGCCAACCGGCGATCCCAGCATGCACTGCTTTGCCTACGGCGGCGCTGGCGATCCCTGTCACCTGAGCAACACCAACGACGACAATGACGGCCTGGACAAGGATCCCTCCCTGTGTCGTGGTGACACCTTCTATCTCTGGGACGAACCGGATACGCAGGGGCGCGACTACACCTGGTCGGGCAACGCTTGGGTCGCCTACGCCGAAGCGAACGCTTCGGAGCTCATGGCCATGCGTGCTGCCGGGACCAGGGGCACGAGCCCCTTGATCCGGTCTGGGGATGCAGATGTGATCCCGAACAATGTGGGTGCCTTCTTCGAGGCTTGCGGCGCCCCTTGCGTTGACCCGACGAGCCCGGCCTGCATCGATGTTGTTGCCATCAACGCCTTCTGTGGGCCCTGGAACGGAGGCAACTGTAATGCGGCAGTTGCGTTCGTCGTCGACGAAATCCGCAAGATCGAGGAAGACCTGCCGGTTTACATTACGGGGGCTTCAGGAAACCGTGTGGGTCGCGAGTCGCGGGTGTAGGTCGAGTTTTCCGCAATGGAACAGGATCGCGTGACGGAAACGGTCTCGATTCCGGTACCCGCACGCTCGCTTCTTGAGGGCTTGGATCTTGGCGTTCGTCGACTCGAGGTCGGCGTTGGTCGCCTTCAGGACGATGGCGTTGATGATCCCCCAGAGGTGGGTGCGGAGCATCTTCGCGACCTTCACCATCGGGCCAAGTCGAGAGCGCGACATCCAGCTGATGAGGCTCTCCCAACCTCGCTTTGCCCAACCGCGCGATTTGTAGTTCCACAGTCCGCGAGCGACTTCCTTCATCGCCCACGCCCTAGCAACTTTGAAGGTCGCATCGCGCAGCGAGTTGAACCGAGCCTTGTTCTTCGCTGTCATGTTCTCCGGGTTTTGGAGCCAGAGATATCGAGTTCCAACCAGCGACCTGTCCCCCAGAGACCGAAGCTCACCGGTCTCCTCGGTCCGCACCTTGTTCACCCCGTCGCCGAAGTACTTCGCGACGTGGAACCGGTCGAAGCAGATCTTGAACTCAGGGTCCTCGATGTGGCCACTGACTGCGTTGATGTACGCCGGCCACATGTCCGTCGAAACCGACTCCAGCGTCAAGATGTGCTCCAGAGGCGTATCCCAGAAGAAGTTCTCGAGGTCCTCCTGCTTGCGACCGTTGAGAACCTCGATCACTCGGGTGCGCTCGACGTCGTAGACGACGGTCACGTACTCGTGCCGCTTCTGGAAGGACGTCTCGTCGATGCCGATGCGACGCAGCGGCTGCGACTCACGGCGCTTCAGTCCGCGTTTGACCGCCCGCTGCATGATGCCGTCGACTTCGTCCCAACTCATGTGGAGCATCTGAGCGACCGCCGTGACGCTCGTCCCGTGCAGCCAGTCGATGACGAGCGATTCGAACAGCGCGGTGAACCGAGACCCCGGGCCCGCCCAGGGCACGGCGACCTGCTTGACGCCGTGCTCCTTGCACTCGACCCTGGGGACATCTGCGGTCAGCACGGTCCGGTACTGCATGGTGTCGAGGTGTCGCCACGATCGTGTCCTGGTGTCGTAACGGCCGCAGCTTGCTCCGCAGTCCGGACACGCGAGTCGCACATCCTTCTCGAACCCAAGCACGACCTCGACCTTGTTTTCGTCGAGGCGCGCGTCGACGTCTCGAACGAACCACGGGGCCTCGATGCCAAGGAGCTTCGCGTAGAGGTCTCGGTCGCGCATCTGCAGCGATCATGCAACGAGGCCACCGTTCGGTACCAGAGCGACGCCTATGCCACGCTAAGAGGCCGCTCAGGCGACTTCAGCAAAAACCGGAACCCACTCGAAACCCTGAAGCCCCACATTACGAACTGGAGCTATCTCTCGAGTGAGAGCGCGCAGGATCAAGTCGCGGCGCTTGAGTCGAGCGACGGGTTCTTCGTGGACGGCTCTCCAGTAGAGCGCGTCTACTGGTTTGGGGCGCGGGACTTCGGTGGCGGGACGAGCAACAACTTCTTGACCAACACCGTGACAGGCCGTGACGGCGAAACCTCCACGCTGGGGGCACTGTGGAAGGCGGAATGTGATGGGCTCTGAGTGGAGACGTGCGATCTGTTCGGATGACCGAGAGACCTTCGTACGAAACGCGGTGTGCGCTTTCCTGCACGCGGATGCAGGCGCGCTGGCGATCTGCATCCAAGGAGCATGACCCCCGGCAAGCACGCAGGGCGTCGGTGGGTCGGCGGTGCTACATCGACGATCCATGAGTGCGCGGCATCGCAACACTCTGACCACGCGCCGCAGCGTCGGAGCAGACGACCCCGGCGTGCGCCAGTTGATGGTCAAGTCCAATACCACCGACCAGCGCTTCGCGCTGCCCATGCCGCACTGCTCGGTGATCGAGTTCTCGGTCGCTACCAACGCCCGCTTCGCCCACAAGATCATTCTGTCCACCGCCGACGCGGATGCGCCGCACTGAATCGGCCTTACGCTGCGCCGAACCAAGACCCTTCGCCACCTGGCGGCACGGGAATCCGTACTTCGAAGACGGCAGCGCTTCGTGCTCGCGGACGACGACCAGCGCTGCACGTTCTTCCGGTTGCGCGGCGCAGAGAACCGAGCGATCGAGTTCGAGTATCCGCGGCTGCACTTCACGGTGAGCGACGGCGATCTTCTTCCGCCCGCTTGAAGGCCAAAGAGCCGACGTACTCGGCGACGCCCGACCCGGGCTTCAGAATCGCCCGCGCGCGTCTACCCGCGCGCGTCTAATTAGCGAAGTGAAATGAAGTAGGAAATTGGTTCCCTCCTGTCTCAGCTCTGTCCCTCGCCCTCGGCTGCGGCACCGATAGGCCGCCCCGAGGTCGGCCCGACACGGTCTCTGTGTCCCGAACATCCAGACGGCCTGCGGCGGTTGCAAACCGAGGTCGCTCGCCATGGGGAGCGGACAGCATCCGAGGCGCGTCGCCGCTGATCTCGGCGACGACCTCCATCCCGGTGGTGTCGTCCGCCTCCACGCTGCGGAACACGGCGAGGAGACGAACGGGTGCCCCGGATCGAAGATGGATTCGCGGTCGTCCCCTTCAACGATGCACCGATCGCCTCCTGTGCGGGGAGTCCCCACGGGACCGCCTTCGCGGAGGCGGGCCAGGACCCCGCGCTCGAGGTGGAACTCCTCGCGCTCGACACCATGTCACTGCCCCTGTTGTCCGAGCTCCCCACCGACGTCGCGATCGAGGCAGTGCCGCTCACGGAGGCCGGCTGCCCTCCGGCGTAGGGTTCGAGGAAGAGACGGGCGCGCGGGGATCCGCCGCTCCGTGGGCGGGGACGTAGAGGACGAAGGCCCGAAGCTCACGATGACGATCTCTTTCCAAGCATGCCCGTTGCGCACTCGCGCTGTTTTCCCCGTCCCTCGCGCTCGGCGCGGCTTCTGTCTGTGACGACGCGGCGAAGGAGGAGGCTACGCCCGCCGACGACAAGGCCACCGATGCCGCACCGGGGAACGCCGATGGCAACGGCCCCAGCGAGGCCGAACAAAGCCGCCGACGCGGAAGCCGCCGAGATCGCCAAGCAGGAGGAAGCCCATCAGAAGGCGAAGGCGCTGCTGCCCAAGCTGTACGACACCCACACCTCCGATGAAGCCATCGAGGAGATCGCCGCCCTCGGGAGCCGTGCCGTCGGCACCCTCGAAGCGGAGCTCGAGGGTCGGTCGTGCGCAGGCGTTGACGGCTACGAACGACCGAAAGCCTCTGCGGACACTTGACCCATCGGGCGAGGTCGCTAGACTGTGGGTATCGGATATCCCGATACTCACAGGGACGACCCGAGATGCTGCCCCGAGTGACGATCAAAGCCTTCGACGGCTGGCTGGCGGCGAGTTCGCTGCGCCTCGACGCAATCGTCGTGGGCGGGTCGGCGCTTGCGCTCCTGGGCGTCACGGATCGGCAGACCCGTGACTTCGACATCCTCCACCCGGAGTTGCCAGACGAGATCGCATCGGCCGCGCGAGAATTCGCAGCGCACCTTCGAGAAGAAGGTGTCGACCTCGCTGATGACTGGCTCAACAACGGCCCGATGCAGCTCGCGGAGATCCTACCCGACGGCTGGCGCCTGCGGTTGCGGATCGCCTTCACCGGCTCGGCACTCACACTGACCACCCTGGGTCGCGCCGACCTCCTCAAGACCAAGCTCTTCGCTCTTTGCGACCGGGGTACCGACCTCGCCGACTGCATCGCGCTGGCGCCAACGTCTCAGGAAACGGACGAAGCCGAGCCCTGGCTCGCCAAGCAGGACGCGAACCCGGTGTGGCCCGACCACGTCCGCGCCACGCTCGAAGACCTTCGTCGGAGGCTTGGCGATGGCATTTAGTCGAGTCACCGCACTGACAGAGCGCCCCGACGACGAGGCGCTCACCCGCGACATGGCTGGCATCGGGATGAACTTCGCCGCCAAGGCGAACCCGTCCGCCCTCCTCGAGGAGACCCTCGTTCATGCCTCCGGGCTCGGCATGGACGACCACGACCACCGCGTGCTCGCCGTGTTGACGACATGGCTCGGGGTGCACCACGGACACATCAACGCCGACCGGCTGGTCCGCTGCGTCGCAGAGCATCCATCCAAGCGGGTGCGCGCCTACTGGTCCGCCATCGCACGGTGGCTCTCGAAGGACCGTCGCTTCGCCCGGCTCGCGAAGATTCACGGCGGGCGGCCGGTCGAACTTCTCCCGGTCGGGACCGACTTTCAGATCACTCGACGAGGCGAGGACGACCGCTTCGTCGGTTCCGTCCTCAGGGTGCCCGCCGGTACCCTCCGCGACCGGAAGGCCGACGTGCTCGCGGCCGACGTGCTCGTGCGTCGGCACGCCGGCTACCGCAACCGCGTGCTCATGGGACCGACCTGGCGCGCCGACATATGGACGGTGCTCGAGGCTGAACCCCACGGCAACGTCGCCGAAACGGCGCGCCGCGCCGCGTGTTCATTCGCGACGGCATGGCAGGTGGTGCAAGACTTTCGGCTGCTTCACCCCGCCCCTACTGCGGGCTGACGTCCGCCCGTACGAACAGGGCTTAAGCGAAATGAAGCGGTGAGAGGCGAGGCATTTGAGGGGAAACCAGGCCGCGATACGGGACCGCGAACGCACGCATCTACGCCGAGACGAGCGCGGTGGAAAGCGATGCGCGACCTACCAGTCGATCCGGCAGCGGACGGCGCGGTGTTTGGGATCCAGCGTGACGTCGAGGTCACCTTCGTAGTTGGTGATGTCACAGAAGCCGCCGAGAAAGCCTCGCCACGACTCGGGGTACTCGGGCCACTCGAAGACGCAGGGGTGGCAATCGACGATGTCGAGCGCCGCTGACTGCGGGCCGACGTCCGTGACCTCGGCGCGACCGAAGTCGCGGTAGACGATCGGAAATCCGCGGGGCACCGCCCGCACCAGGCGACCCGGGTCCAGCCCGAAGAAGCGATCGACCGCGCGGACGATCCAGTCCCAGTGCGGGGAGCGCAGGTGGTGGGCGACCGAGAAGCGAAAGAACGCGTGGGCATCGTCGTCCCCGAGCTCGTCGATGATCGCACGCGGAACGAGATGGTGATGCTCAGCCCCGACGAACGCGCCATCGGAAGGATCCAAGCACGCGCGAAGGGATTCGGGCGGAATGCGAGCCTTCGTCGCTTCGGTCGCCCCAGGCCGAAACTCGTCGAGCAAGGCGAGCGAAACGCCGATGCCCTTCGTTCGCACCGTCGGACGAACCCTCACCAAGTTCAGGGTCTCGCGTTCGAGCAGGCGAACTCAAGCACAGGCACGTCGTGGGGCCCAAACCGCCGTACAGAGGCACCCGAACGCGATGAGGCGCTGGAGGCATCGGGAGGTCGGCGAGAGATCGCGGTTGTCGCGCGGAGGCGGAGGCTTGCGGACTGGACGTGCCGGGCGCAAGCGCAGGTGTTCGGCAGCGTCCCGATCTCGCGGAGCCGTACCACGCAAAAACGCCCGACTCACACTGAGCCGGGCGTCCCTCGCAAGCGTCCTACCGAGCCCTACGGCACCGGCGTAAACGCCATCCGAACCTCAACCTGCTGATCCCCATCGGCCAGGTTGTACACAAACGCGTCATCGCGCCAGCCGTCCTCGTAGTCGATCACCACCTCGTGGTCGCCAAGGTTGTCATCGCCATTCAAGAACCCATCGGACTCCCGAAGGTTGATGGAGATGGTGAAGCTGTGGTCGGGCAGCGGGACGACGGGGATGATCTGGGTCTCGATGGTGCCGGTCTGGGGCCACTGTTGGCCCATGCCGATGGTGACGAACTGGTCGTCGTTGCGCTCCATCAGGGGGTAGCCGTTGGACTGCTCGTCCCAGCCGCGGATCCAGCCGTAGACCTCAAGGTCGCCGCCCGTGTCGCCGCCGTCGTTGACGACGTAGATGTTCTGCAGGGTGAGCTGGACGTTCTGAGTGACCCGGGTGCACTCGCGGACCTCGTAGTCGGTGGTCAGCGCGAAGCCGGCTGGGCTGTTGTCGGCGAGGTACGCCATCTTGTAGGCGATGGCCGCACCGGGGGAGTCCGGCGAGTAAGTGCCGCCGCTCTGCAGGAAGTCTGCGATGCCCTCGGCGCCTTGAATGGCTTGGACTGCAACGTTGCCATCGCCACCGAGGATGAACGCGGTGATGTGCGACTCGGAGAGCACCTCGGAGTGCGTGAGGGACACGCTGCCGTCCACGTCGACGGCTCCGGTAGAGAAGCCAAAGTCGAGCGCGGCCTTGAGCTCCTCGCTGGAAAAGTCGGAGGTGACCGCGAAGTACACGATGCGTCCGTAGGTGACCGAGGAGACGTACGCGGGGGGCTCGTCTCGCAGCGTCTGCTCCACGTCTTCGAGGGTGACCGAGGGGTCGAGGAAGTCGCTGGGACGCGCGGGGGCGTCGATGTCGACCGTGTAGTAGGCCTGGGTGAAGTTGACGAGGTAACGGCTGTTTCGGTCCTGCTGGTCGAACTCCATGCTGGCCGAGACGTCGCCGCTCATCCACGAGACGTCGAGCCCCAGCGCGAGGCTGAGCTGCTCGGAGCTGTGAACCTCGCTCATCTCGTAGGCGATGTTCGCGGGCGTGTTGCCGATGATGTTGGCGTCGAGGATGCCGGCCATCGCCTCGCGGAACTCGCTGAGCGTGGGGCTCTCCATCGTGGCCGAGACGTCACCGTCGAGGACGCCTTCAAGCGATGCGGAGAAGGTCAGCGGGGCGCGGTCGAACACCTTGGGGGTGAGCGTGCCGTCGGAGAGCGTGGTGCCGCCGATGGTGGCTCCGGGGTAGAGCGTGCCGGAGTTGGCCGCGAAGGCGACGATCTTGTCGAACTGCTTGGTCTCGAGCAGGTTCGTGTTTGTGCAGGCGTAGTCGCCGTCGACGAACGGTGCGCTGGCGATCCCCTCGTCGACGTTATCGGGCGGGGTCTCGAGCGTGCCGAGCCCGATGATGTACGCGTCGATGTCGTTCATGCCCGCGGGCTCGCCGGTCGACTCGTCGCTGTCCTCGCCGGTCGATGCGTCCGCGGTCGCGTTGGAGTCGCTGTCCGATCCGGTCGAGCTCTCGCCGTCGCTGGCATCGCCCGGGTCGTCGCCCTTGGTCTCCGCGCCGGAGTCGGTCTCGCCGCCCAGCTCCGGCCCTTGAGAGGTCGCGCAGCCGGTGCCGAGCATCACTGCCAGCACTGAGGTTGTTGTCCACCCGATGTTGTTCTTGCCGCTGCGCTTCATGTTCGTCGCCCCAATCCCCCAGGGTCGCAGCGCCGGTTCGCATCGGCCTTGCCACCCCCCGACGAGACTATCGCTGATTCTCCTACATGTCCTGCGCCTCGGTGACTTTTTTGATGTCACCTGGATTTCGTGGGGCGATTCCGAGCCAAGGCCCTGTGAACCCGTGGCGTGGCTTCCTCCGGCTGCCCGCGCCGCGGTACCGTTGAGCACGATGCGCGCACCCTCGCTGCTGTTGGTTGCCATCGGACTTGGGTGCACGTTCGACTCGGGCGTCGGGGTGGTGGGGTCCGGCGAGCTGGTGGAGACCGAGTCGAGCAGTGGGTCTTCGAGCAGTGGCACCACGACAACTTCGGTTCCGGCTTCCAGCTCTGGAGCGACCGGGTCAAGCAGTACGTCGGGGACCACCGGCGCCGAGCCGACGACCAGCAGCGAGGCCGAGGACACCCGCGAAGCGACTGCGTTCGTTCAAGAGCTGTTGATCCTCGCGGCCGCCGACTACGACCTGCCGGAAGTCCCGCTGCTGGTGAGGCTGACGGCCGAGAACAGTCAGTGGAGCGCGATTGCGCCGGACCTCTCGAATCTACGATTCATGGGGCGCGTCGAGGGCGACGACATCGAGCTTCCGTTCGAGCTCGGCGGTGCCGGGGACGATTGGGTTCAGCTCTGGGTGCTGGTTCCGGAGGTCTCGACCGAAGCCGATCGCTTTCACGTCGAGTACGGGACCGGTGTTCGTCCAAGTGCGTGGGCACCCGGGGACGTTTGGTCCGCGTACGAGGCGGTGTGGCACCTGGAGGAAGACCCCGCCGACCCGGAGCCGCAGTACCGCGACTCGTCCGGGAATGACCGCGACATTAGCAACACCGCAAACGACAGCATTCCCAGCGAGGACATGGTGCCTGGGATCGTGGGGCGGGCTCCGCGTTTTGCCCAAGACCGAGAGCTGCAGATCACCGGCTCGACCTGGCCGACATCGAACATCGGCGAGCGGTTCACCTTGGAAGCCTGGGTGCAGTACGAGGAGCTGCCCCCGCAGGCCTACCGCAGCATCGTCTACAAAAGCGGAGCGTACGAGCTGGTGGGGTCGCGAAACCAAACCGACCCTCTCATTCGTCCGGCCTGGTCCGTGAATGATGGCGGTGGATTTCGCGAGACGACCGCGTCGGCGCAGAGCTGGCAGAGCGGCGGCGTGTGGAACTACGCGGCCGCCACGTTCGAGCGCACCCGCGGCCCGGACATGGTGCGCACGGCCTTGTACATCGACGGTGTCGAGGTCGCGACCGAGGAGGGGGCGGACTACCAACCGACGCAAAACGCGGCCGACTTTCGGATCGGCAGCAACCTGACCGCGGTCGTCGATGAGGTCCGCGTCTCCCAGGAGGTTCGTCCGCCGCGATGGTTCGACCTACAGAACCTGTCGATGCGCGATCAGCTGCTGGAGTACGGGGAAGCGACGCCGCTGTCGCCGTAGGTTCGAGCGGGGTGCCGTTCTGGAGTCCAGCGACGTGGCCTATGCGCCAAGGCTTGGAGATACGAACGGAGACTCCAACGTCGAGGGGGCGCTGTCCGTGGCGGCCTTTGTCGGAACCGGGTCGGGGACGAGAGCCTGACCGCGTCGTGCGGCCAGGCTCTTCTTGCTCGCGACAACGGATCGTCTACTGAACCGAGCAGCCCTTCGCCTGGAACTGCGGGTCGATGTTTTCGTAGGCCTGGGCGCCCATGGTGAAGCTGGGGTCCTCGGTGATGAGCGTGGCGTTGTAGCTGTCGTCGGAGACGGCGACGATGTCGGTGGCCGGAATGTCGTTCCAGTTGGTGCACCAGACCGCGTCCGCTTCTGCGATGGAGTCCGCGATGGAGCTCTGTTGGTCCAGGTCGTAGAGCTTGTTGCGGGTGTCGTCGTCCATGCCCAGGAGGGTTGCGACGCCGTCGGCGAATCCGCCGATCTCGGTCGCGGTGCGGGTCACGTAGACGACGTTGTCGCAGCCCATGTTTCGCAGGACGAGGGTGGGGTGCAGATCGGACCAGCCGCCCGCGGAGATGGTGCCGTCGGGAAGCTCGAGGGCGCGGGCGAGTCCGGGCTCGGCGGGGCTGTACGACAGGGCGGTGCGCCAGGAGGCGGGGCCGATCGGGTGGAACTTGCTCGTCTTGATGTCTTCGAACTCGGCGCTGTTGCGCGCGGCGACGTCGAGGTCGGACTGGGCGCCGAAGTAGCCGAACTTCACGTCGTCGAAATCGACACCCAGCTCGATCTCTTCTTGGCCTGCGAAGTAGGCATCGCGAGCGCCTGCCCAGCGCTGGGCGCTTGAACCGGTGATGACCGAGGTGGAGATCAGTGCGGGCAGCTCGGAGCCGATCTGATCATCGATGCGGGATTCGTACTGGCCTTCGTTGGCGAGGAAGTCGGCGCGCCACGGGACGGCGAGGCCACCGAACGCTTCGCCGCAGTTGAAGCCACTGTCCCCAACAGGCAGGGCAGCAACTTCGGACCAGCTCAGGCCGCGGCCCGGGGTGGCACAGGCTTGCATGAAGCCTTCGAACCCGGCGGCGTCATAGTTTCCGTATCCGGCGTAGAAGCTGCCGATGCGACCAAACTTCTCGGCCGCACCCGAAAAGTCGATCAGGCCCGGACGCACCAGGATGCGGGGGTCGGTGGCGGTGAAGCTGGCCAGTCCGGTGATCGCCTGCGCGATGTCCTGGACGTGGTAGGTGGGGTTGGGCGAGCTTTGCAGCAGGCCGAGCAGCTCAGGGTTGATGAGCTCGCGGAGGTCTTCCGAGGCCAGGAGGTCCTGAAGTGCTTCGAGGGCCGCCTCGGGGTCGCTCTGCGCCAGCGCAGCGATGTCCTGCGCGGCGGCTTGCTGCGCGACCGGGATCAGCTGCGAGATGGCGGCGGCTTCGGGCGTGCCGGCCAACACGACCATGTATCCTTGGAGACTCTTGAGCAGCAGTGCGGCCCGGTTGGCCGCTTCGGCATCGGAGCAGGCCTCTTCGCCGCAGCGGGTGACCGCCGGGTTCATCTGCACGGACTCGAGCAAGAAGGACGTGATCGAGGCCGAGCTGCCGCCTGAGACGCCCGAGGCCAGCCCGTAGTGCTCGATAATCCGGGACAGCGACGCGAAGTGGGCGGTGATCAGCTGACCGTTTCCGCGGACACCCACGCAGTAGCTCTGCTGCGCGAACTCGTCGGAGTCCTTGTCATCCTCATCGGTGCCGTCGCATTTGGCTCCGTCGCACTGACCGGCTTCGTTCGAAGCGTCCGAGTCTTCGCCACAAGCGGCGGCAGAGAGGCTGAACAGAGCGGTGAGGGCGACGGTAGAGAAGCGCATCGGCACGGGTTCCTGCAGGAGGTGCCCGACTATCCCACATGTCGGATGTTTGTGAAGCCTAGGCCGGGGAACGTCGGCCCAAGATGCGGCAATCATGAGGCTTATCTCGTGCCTCGGCGGCTCCAAAGCCGCCGCATCCTGGCCCGGTGCGGCGTGTGCGCCGTCCCGCCGACTCAGAATACGGGACATATGCGCCGCTTTCCTTGACCCATGGCGGTCTTGGTCTAGGTCGGCGCGCATGAGTCGAGCAACACAATGAGCGGAAACGTCGAACAGGCACTCAGCAGGTTTCTTCGGGGTCTTGCCAGGCGCAACGCATACCAGCTTGAGTTTCGGCAGGCCGTTCATGAGGTCGCGTCCTCGATCATGCCCTGGTACTTGGAGCATGAGTCGTATCAACAAGCGCAGATCCTTGAGCGCCTCACGGAGCCCGATCGGGTGGTCTCTTTCCGAGTGTCTTGGCAGACCGACGCTGGCGAAATCCGAGCCAACCGAGCGTGGCGCGTACAGTTCAGCAACGCCCTGGGCCCTTACAAAGGCGGGCTTCGTTTTCACCCGTCCGTTGACGAGAGCGTCCTGAAGTTTCTCGGGTTTGAGCAGGTCCTCAAGAACAGCCTGACCGGACTGCCGATGGGCGGCGCCAAAGGGGGCTCAAACTTTAACCCCAAGGGAAAGAGCGACAATGAGGTCATGCGCTTTTGTCAGTCGTTGATGACCGAGCTGTACCATTACATCGGCGAAGATGTAGACGTGCCTGCAGGGGACATTGGCGTCGGGGCGCGCGAGATTGGCTACCTCTTCGGCCAATACATGCGGCTGGAAAACCGTTGGGCGGGTGTCCTCACAGGCAAAGGCGCATCGTTTGGAGGCAGCGCGCTACGAACTGAGGCCACAGGCTACGGGTGTGTGTACTTTTTGGAGCACGTGCTGGGGCAGCACGACAAGGTCCTTGCGGGGCAGAGGGTGGCGGTCAGCGGCAGCGGGAACGTGGCGCTGTACGCCGCGCAGAAGCTCGTGGAGAAGGACGCTCAGGTCGTCACGCTGAGCGACTCTGGTGGGTTTCTGCACTTCGAGAACGGGCTGACGGCCGACCAGCTGGCCGAGCTGATCGAGCTCAAGGAGGTGAAGCGCGGCCGGCTCTCGGAGTTTGAGGACGCGGGCGTGGTCCATCATCCGAAACAACGACCCTGGGCCACGGCGTGTGACATCGCGCTTCCCTGCGCCACGCAAAACGAGATCGAAGAAGAGGACGCAAAGGCGCTGATCGACAGCGGTGTGGTGGCGGTCTGCGAAGGCGCCAACATGCCGACCACCGATGAGGCGGCGCGCCGGTTTCGAGACGCTGGCGTGTTGCATGCTCCGGGCAAAGCCGCCAACGCGGGCGGAGTCGCGGTCAGTGGCCTCGAGCAGAGCCAGAACGCGATCCGAACGAGTTGGACGCGAGAGGACGTCGACGCGCGGCTCAAGGAGATCATGTCCGATATTCACAGCCGCTGCGTGCAGGACGGTGCGGGTGACGGCGAGGTGATCGACTACGTCAAAGGGGCCAACATCGCCGGGTTTCGACGAGTGGCCGATACTCTGCTGCGGTACGGCGTCGTGTAGGGCGGAGATACCAGTGAGAAAGCCGTGCGCGGCGCCCCGCTGGTTGCACCGGGACACATCTTCAAGACTGGCATCGCCCCCCCAGGACTCCCTTCCCCCCTTGAGAACCTGATTGCAGTCCATCGCTCCCAAGTCCAAGCTGGCGCGGCGGCGGCTCCGCGCGCGCCCGGCACCCAAACCTTTATGAGCAACGTATTTTCCGTTCGTGTCCTCGGTTTCTCGAAGCTTCTGGAGATCGCGGGGGCACGGACAACGGCTGACTATGCCGGCCTGCTCGACGCGATGGACGGCGGCGACGTCACGGGGTTGAGCGACGAGGAGTTGCGCGAGATGTGCATCATGTCGCTTCAGGAACTCGAGCCTTTGGAGGCCGCGTACCTGGTGCTGAAGCACGACATGGGAGACGTTCTTCGGGACGGGCAGGCGCGCAACGTGGCCGGTGAGATGCGCGAGGAGAAGCTGTGGGAGGAGTATGTCGACTCCACGCTCCACAAGCGCTTGTTCAACGTAGGGAGCCTGCTGTACGCGGCGTTTCCCCGGGTCTTCCCCAAGCCGGATGCTGCGCGTGTGCGGCTGGAGGTTTCGGCCGACAACGCCGGGGCGCGGGCGGAGCTCACCGAACCGCCTCCCGCGTCGCTGCTGGTGCGGCTGTTGGGCGACGGCATGGAAAGCAACGCCATCCTCCGGCGCCTTTACCACGAGGAGCTCGCCGGAGAGTCGTTTCCCAACGCAGACGAGATCGCATGGATCGTAGTCACGGAGTCGGTCTCCGAGCACGTGATGCGCATCGACGTCACGGGGTCGTGCTACTGGCTCGACCCGCTCGAGGACACCCAGAGCTACGAGTCCAACGCGTACGCCGACGACGAAGCGCCCTGACCTCGCCCTCCGCGCCGCAGGCTCACAGCCGGTAGCGCGTAACCACGACCTGCAGGAGGCGCGCCTCGGCGGGGCTGGTCACCGAAAACAACGACTGATCCAAGTCCCCGTCGCTCGACGCGGGGAGGCGGCAGCCGATGCGGTTCTCTGGGTCGACCGAGAACGTCGTGCTGAACTTCGCGCTGTCGGTGAGGGCAAAGACCTTGGCCACGTCGGCGTGGCCGACCAGCACCTGCACGGTGTAGGTCCCCGCGGGCAGGCCCTCGAATCGGTAGCGGCCGTAGTCGTCGGTCATCATCTCGAGGTCGGGCATGCCCTGCGAGCGCAAGACCACGATCGCGTTGCCCAGCGGCGCGTCGGTGCTCTGGTGCCGGACCGAGCCGTTGAGCGCTCCGGTGGCGGCGTCGTCGTAGGTGACCTTGGCTTCGGGATGCAGGGGCCCAGCGCGCGGCGGGACGGGGGCCGTCTTGGGGATGCCGCAGGCGCATGTCACCAGGGCAAGCAGCGCGAGTCGAGGCATGCCACCCTAACGCTCGGCGATTGGCGGGCTTTCACGAACGTCCCCGGCGCCGGGACGGACGCGCTACTCGGCGGCGACTTCGGCTGTGCGGCCCACGCGGTTGGTCTGCCCGACGTAGTCCTCTTCGCGGTCGAAGAACTCGCGCGTCTTCGAGTAGAACGGACGCGAAACCACGAGCGAGGAGTGTCCTCCAGGCATCACGAAGTAGTCGTTGTCGGCGTCGACGCCCTGCAGCGGTTTGGCGAGCGGGCACAGGCCGTCCTCGGAGGCCTGGATCATTCGCACGGGTAGACCTTCGGGCATCGGCGCCTCGCGAAGGTCGCGGAGGAACGGGCTCATCGGCAGCACTTGCCAGACACTCTGGCTGACTGCACCGATGACCGCGGCGCCGGCCAGACCGGCCCAGGTGCCTTCGACCGGAGCGCCGAGCAGCGCGAGTCGCCGCACCATTCGGCTGGCTTGCAGAAACTTCACTGAATGCAGCGCGACCAGTCCGCCCATGGAGAAGCCGACAAGGTCGAACTGCTCCACGCCAAGCTCGGTCTGCAGCCGCTCCAGCTGTGCCATCAGGCTCTGCGCCGACGAACGGAGCGAGCGCATCTGGAACGTGCCGTGGTGGTAGCTGAAGACCACGCGCCCATCGGCCTGGAAGCGCTTGGTCATTGGGAGCATCGTCCCGCGGGTTCCGAGAAAGCCGTGGCACAGGATGACGGGAGGCTGCCCGGGCTGAGTCCACGACATGTCTCCAGCGAAGCGGTTGCCCCGAAGCAGCCCACGGGCGTACGCGGCACCGTGGCTGACGGTGCGGCGGACCAGCTCGTACTTCCCAGTCTTGTGTCGCTGTGCCAACTCAACTCCAAGTCTACCAACTCAGAACGGTGATTCGTCGACGCGAAATGCCGTTCACAGCCGATGCGCTTGGCCCGCGACTTCGGATCGAGCGTCCGAACGGGCGTAGAACCCCCGGGTGCGCAGATCCTAAGGCTCCTGTGAAACGGGCTGGATCCAAGGGCGGCTAGAGCGCACCCCCACTGCGCCGGCCATTTGCCCGCGGCGGCGTGGAACGCGACCGTCCCACGACGCAAACCCGACTACATGCCGACGACGATCCAAGTGCCCGTGCACGGCCCACTCGGGCAGCTGAAGGTGCCGTTCCCCACGAGACTACCCTCGGCGATGCTGCCCTCAAGACCGCACGCCCCCAAACCCAAGATTGTCGCGGTGCCAGTCACCAGGCCCAGCGGGTCGACGGTGCCCGAGACGGCCGCGGTTTGCTCGAGCGCGACGGCATCTCCTGAGAGGGTCCCGGCGGCATCCACCGCGAGGGCGAGCGTGCCGGAGGTTGCGACCTCGCATGCGGTCGTGGTGAACGAGCCGGTGTAGACGGCTTCGAATGCAGAGTCTGTCGGGCCCGATGTGCTCCCGCCGGAGCTGACGGATCCAGCGTCGGTGGTCGAATCGGAGCCCGCCGTGTCCGTCGACGGAGCGCCGCTGGCCGTCGAGGCGCCGGCTTCGGACCCGCCCCCTGAGCTGACCGCGATGCCGGTCGTGCCCGAGGAGCCGCTCGACCCCGAACTCGACCCCGAGGTCGCGTCCGCCCGCGACCCGTCGCTATCCGCCGCGACGAAGCTCGAGCAGCCCGCCGCCACAAGCCCGAGAATCAACGCCGACCGCCACCCCCCCACGATCGACAGGATACACTGAGAACGCCTCCTCGAACCGCGCAACGATGATCTCAGAGACCAGCGCTGCTCTCGAGCTCCTGCACCGCGACGCCGACATAGCGATCGGCGCAGGCGGGCGGCTGTTTGTGGTCGTTACGATTCGGCCTCCCTCGGGGCCGTCCTTGCGACGGTTTCTCGACGTGATGACGGCGCGGAGCCGGGCTCTGCAGCAGCCGCTCCTGTGCGTCTTTGTCCCGTCCGCGCCGCGTCCCAGGCTGGACGCTGAAGCTCGGACTGCGATTCGGGAGCTGTGGCACGACGCCGCGCCGCTGCTGGAAGGGTGCGTGGTGTGGATTCGTCGCGATTCGTTTGTGGGCGCGCTGCTGCGGAGCTTGGTGACCGGACTGGTCATGGTGCAGCCGACGACGATCCTGACCGGTGTCGTGTCGGATGCGCGGGCAGCCGTGGATTCGCTTGTAGGGAGCGACCCGACGTTGGGCGACGCGACGCGCTCGAGTTGGGCACAAGGCCTGGAGCGCTTCGCGAACGAACACGCGCCGTGATCCTGAGTCTGCGAGCTACTCGGGCCCATCCCCGTCCGTGAGGTCGAGGTGCGTCGCCTCGCCGTCGCGAAGTAGCAACATTCGGTTCTGGCTGTTCGCAACCGTAGACACCGCGAGTTGTGCGTAGCCGGGACGCGAATAGTCTCTCCCGAGTTGCTTGAGCGGATAGCAGATAAAACGGTTGCAAGTCTCGCTTCGCATCGCGCGAGGCAAGGCGCAGCCTTGAGCTCCGTGATAGATGCAGCTGCCTTGGCGCGCGTCTTGGGGGACCCGGTCCAAGTAGGACGCGAGCAGGGACGCATCCGTGGCGATCCGCTGTTCTCGTTTCACCCGTGAGAGCACCGAGCGGGTCAGGAACGCGTGGTTCTCGCCCGCTTTGCAGCATGTGCCGCGACAGGTGCCGCACACCGCAAGCAGCGACGCGTCATCGAGCGGGGTCGTCGCCTTCGGAACCCTCGTTCGCTCCTTGCGCGCGTGGAACTCGGCTTCGATGCTCGCCGCAAGCTGGGCCGTCCTGCTGCGCGTGACGGGTTCCATCCGCACCTGCATCGCCGGCAGAACCACCAGATCAACCTTCTCGGGACCCGCAAGTCCGAGCCGGTCCGCCACCTGCGTTCGGACCCGGTGCTTCTCTTGCTCGTTCACGGTGGGTGGGTGTGTCGGAAGGGTTGCATAGCGGGCGCGATTCGTCGCTGGGATCGCTCGCGCAGCTCGTGCATAATCTTCACGGGGACCGCTGCGCCCATGGCCGAGCACACCGTTGAGCAGGGAGACACGATCGCGTCGATCGCGAGCGCCTACAAGGTCGCGCTTCGGTCGGTGCTCTACGCGGCCGAGAACGAAGAGCTGCTGCGCACACGAACCCCCGAGCAGTTGTTCGAGGGCGACATTGTGTTCATCCCCGATGATCCGCCCGAGCCGGTCATGCTCACCACCGACCGCGTGCACACCTTTATCGTGCGGCCGGCGACGGTCCAGCTAAAGGTCCGCTTCCTCAGCGGTGGAGCCCCGCGGGCGCTGGAACCTTGCAGCATCCAGGTGGACGACGCCGATCCTATCGAGATGAAGTTGGATAGGGACGGTTGGCTGCGCATCGAAGCTCCTCCGACCGCGACCCGGCTGGTGGTGACGTTCTTTCCGGGCACGTCCTACGCCGAGGAGGCGACGTTGCGGTTGGGCCATCTGGATCCCGTCACCGAGACGCGGGGCATCCAACAACGGCTCAACAACCTCGGGTTCGATTGCGGGGCCGAAGACGGTGATGCCGCCGAACGGACGCAGGCGGCCCTGCGCGCATTTCAGGCCACGACCAGCGAAGACGCCCCGTCGGGCACCGCATGCTCGAAGACCGCGGCCGCCCTGACGGACCTGCACCGAAGCTGACCGCACGCCCATGAACTTGAACTGGATCGTCCCTGGCCGGCGTGCCGTGCTCACCGCACGCATGTCCTACGAATCGGCGATTGCGGCCTGGATCGAAGCGCTTCGCGACGACCCTGTTCGCGAGGCCCTGCTTCGCTGGTACGGGCCAGTGTCGACGATGGACGCCTCGACGATGCAGACGCACTACGACGAGACCCTGGAGCGGATGGAGGCGTGGGCGCAGCGCTTCTTTGCCGACCAAAGCGAGGTTTCGGAGCATGCACACGCGCCAGGAGCCGAGGCCACCATCGACCGCGGTGGATGGTGGGTCCGGCTGTGGAAAGGCCCGTACCGAGTGCTCAAGGAGCACGCCGCAGGCCTCGCGGTCGACCCCGCCGACGTGGCGGCCGTGCCCCAGGAGCTTCGTGAGATCGACGCGGGTGGCCCCCTCAAGCTGTGCCAGGATTCACATCGGAGGATCCGAAATTCCGACGCGGAGCTCGTCGCTGGCGACGTCGTGGAGTTTCCGATCTTCAGGCTGATGTTCTACTGCGGGGTTCGGGTGTTTCACGGCGCCCACTTCAGCGGGCAGGGCTCGTGTTTTCTGGGGACGAGCGTTGTTGGGGGGGCTCTCGAGCACGGCGCAGCGCTCCCGCTGCACGACAACCTGCTCGCGATGCGCTTTCAGCTGCTGCTCAATGCGGCTCGGGGTGCGTTCTACAGCCTCGAGTCCGGCTACAAAGCTGATGCCGACAACGAGCGCAAGTCCAACAACCAGGATGTCGAGGACGGGAAGGTCCATGCGCGTGGTCTGGTTTACGCCGGAAGCCTCGGCAGCGTGACCCGCCGGGTGGGCGCAGCGGGTGGCGATCCGCTCGATCAGACACCGGCATACGTCCTTGCGGACAACCAGTGGGGCGTTCCGAACGGCAACAACACGCCGATCACCGAGTCCCTCGACCAGTACCGCGACGACACCCGGTTGACGCCGGGCTGGACCTGCACGCCGTGCGCCTTGGCACTGGCCACGTTCATGTGTCTCAACGAAGGCAACTGGGGCGGCAACGGGGTCAATCACAACCTTCGCAAGCCCACCGCGCCCGCCGCGTTGTTGGACAACGGAACGCTGCACTACTTTCACACCCACATGTTCGGGACCCGTGGCGTCAACGGTGTCGACACGCTCAGCTTCGTGTACGAGCGCGCTGGCGGCGAGGGCACCCCGGACACCCGTCGACTCCGCGAGCAGTCCTTGGAGCGCCTGTTGGGCGGCCGCGCCCGTCGGCAGATCAGCGAAGCCGAGCACGCGGAGGCCACCGACCGCCTGCTCGAAGCAGAAGCCCAAGCGCAGGAGCAGGAGGACGAGCCGCCCCCGTCGCCCGAGGACGCGCCGCAGCCGGCCGATCTCGATGTTCACTTCGATCCCGACGCCACCGAGTCCGAGGACGACGAGGACGACCTTGTCGGAGCCTCACCCGAGCACGAACCCGCAGACAGCGGAATTCACTGGGACCTCGTGTTGCCGGAGGGCGAAGAACTCGAGCTGACCCGAGACGAGCTGCTCAGCTTCTTCGACGCGCCGATCAGCGCCATTGGGCTCAACGGTCACGAGTACAGCTACGTCCGGATCTACGAGCACGATCGGCTGCTGCAAGAACCCGCTCGCCCGACCACCGAGGATGACCGCGGTGGTCCCCCTTGCGCCGGTTTCATCGCTGCCTACAACCCGCTCAATGGGGTGCCGTACTACGCGGCGCCCGACGACCGCGGCGACCTGTTCATCTTCGAAGGCACGGGGCGGATCATGCCCCTGAACGTCCCGGGCTATCATTGCACCGCGTTCGAAGTGCGCCCCACCCGGTGGAAGCGCGTCGAGCAGGTCTACCTCTCGACCGACAGCCACGGTCGTCTGAAGATCGGCGAGGGCGCTGCGATCGGAATGACCCGGGGAGAGCACACCCGCAGCAAGCACTTGATCAGCGTGGTGACGTTCTCCGAGGACAAGCTTCGCGCTCTGCATGACCACCGGCGAGTGCATCGTCGCGTGAGCCTGCAAGTCCACGCCAGTTGTGCCTTGGAGATCAAATCGCGGGACCACGACTACCCCGATCGCGCGGTCCCCTATCCCACGCTGGACGAGTCCTCCCAGGATACGCAATGGGCCGAAATTGAGGCCGCCCGGGTCCGGCGCGATCAGATTCGCAACGCGTTCCCCAACCGAGCTCAGGTCTCACGGGCGGTCAGTGAGGCCGATGGCTTTGAGCGTCGAGTGGCCAACAAGGTTCGCCAGCTGCGGGCCGGCGTCGACGGAGCGCTTCGACGTGCGCAGAGCATCGCATCCAGGTTGCGGCGCCAACTTGAGCGCGAGCATCCGGGAGCAGGGCAGCCGGTTGAGGAGCGCCCTTCGTTTCTCCAGAGAATCCGGGAGGTGGAGCTCGAACGCGGTCCGCTCCGTGCCCGCCTTCGGGAAGCCGAAGCCGCGGTCGCCACGGCGGTACGGGAGCGCGCGGCAGCCTACGCCCGGGTCCAGGCAGCAGAGCCAGGGGAGGAAAGGCGGGCGGCTCAGGCGGACGTCCAGCAGGGCACGCGAGACAGAACCGCCGCGCGAAGGGCGAGGGCCGATGCCACCCGAGAGCTCAACCGCGCATCTGGCGGGAGAGAGTTGGCCCTGTACGAGGCCGTCGCACGCATCCGCGCGGCGGAAGCTCAGTCTCGGACCGACGCGCGGTGGGAAGCGCGGGCGAGGGCGGACCTCATCAAGGAGCAGTGGAATCGCGTTCGCGAGATCCGACAAAAGCTGGTCTGAACGAGGGCAGCGCAAACCGAATACCCTCGTCCCATGTCCAAGGAGTCACCTTGAGCCCCTGCGACGTCCGCGGCCGCAGAAACAGCCGGCGCCTCGATGGACCGGCTCGATGGCGAAGACACGCTGGCGGGAGAGACGAACTCGGCCGAAGCATCGCCCGAGTTCGTCTCTCCCGACGCGCGCTACCAGGATCAGAGGCGGCTCGGTCGCGGGGGAATGGGAGAGGTCCGGCTGTGCAAGGACATGCGGATCGGTCGCGACGTTGCGCTCAAGGTGATTCGTGACGAGCGCGCCGGACAGCCTCAGGCGCGCTCGCGCTTTCTGAAAGAAGTGCGCGTGCAAGGGCAGCTTGAGCACCCTGCAGTGGTCCCGGTCTACGACCTCGACGCGACCAAGGGTGGGCGGCCATATTTCACGATGCGACGGGTTGGGGGCCGAACGCTCGCGGACATCATCCGCATGAACGACGATGAGGCGTACTCCCGTCGCCGGTTGCTCTCCGCGTTCTCGCAGGTGTGTCTCGCGGTGGACTACGCCCACGAACGCGGCATTGTCCATCGCGATCTCAAGCCGTCCAACATCATGCTCGGCGACTTCGGTGAGGTCTACGTGCTCGACTGGGGGCTGGCCAAGATGATGGGCGAGGAGGACCCGGTGCTGACCGAGGACCCCGTCTCCTTCGACGACCTCGGAGGTTCGGCGGAGACGATCGAAGGTGAACTCCTCGGCACCCCGGGCTACATGGCGCCCGAACAGCTCGACGGCGTCAATGGAGTCGTGGGCCCGCACTCGGACATCTACGCCCTCGGGGCGCTGTTGTTCGAGCTGCTGACGTCCGAATCACTGCATCCCCGAAAGACCCCGCAGCAGGCGGTTGGCTCGACGATTGGCGGTGCCGATGCGCGCGCCCATGCCCGCTACCCCGACCGCCAAGTGCCGCCGGAGCTGGAGGCGATCTGCGTTCGCGCAACCCTGTATGATCGCGCAGATCGTTTCGGCAGCGCGAGGGAGCTGCAACGGGCGGTGGAGCGCTTTCTCGACGGCGACCGCGACGCTGCGCTGCGACGAGACCTCGCGCAGAGCTACCTGGAGAAGGCCATGGCGGCATTCGAGACGCTCGAGCACGACGGCGCTGATCCGGCGGCGCAGCGCGATGTGATGAACATGATCTCACGAGCGCTCGCCTTTGACCCCGAGAACGCCGAGCCCCGCACGGCGCTGATGCATCTGCTTACGCGCCCGCCGCCGAGCGTGCCTCCCGAGGTGCGAGATCAGCTGGAGTCGGGCCGACAGGAGAGCGAACGAAAGGCCGCCCGAGGAGGGGTCGCGGCCTACCTGGCATGGCTTCCCTTTGCCGGCATCACCCTCGTGATGGGCTTGCGATCGTGGCCGCTGTTGATCGCGATGTTGGTGCTCATCGCGTTGGGGATCGTGGCTTCGTACTTGGGTTCTCGGGCGCGCAGAACCGATGCGTGGGCGACGGGCTCGCTCATCATCAGCACCGTCACGCTCATCATCCTCAGCCGATTGCTCGGTCCGCTGGTGCTCATTCCGGGGCTGGCCGGGGCCAATGCCCTCGCGTTCACGCAACACACCCGCGGACTCCGGCGGACAGCCTACGTGACGATCGCGGCGATGGCCGTGGTGGTTCCTCTGCTGCTCGAGGTGTCCGGCGTCTGGCCAGCGTCGTATGAGTTTACCGAGGCGGGCATCCTCATCGTGCCCCACCTCGCGTCCCTTCCGATGGTCGCGACCCTGGCGCTACTGGCCCTGGCGAGTGTCACGACGATCGTCTTGCCCGCGTTGCTGATGCGCGAGGCGAGGGACAGCGTGGAGGAAGGGCGCGAGCAACTCGCAGTGCAGGCTTGGCAGATGCGGCAGCTCGTCCCGGACCGGTAAAGGCTCCGACGCCAAGACCTGCGCCCAGAGATCAACCCGTGACCCCGACTACCGGGTTCGCCGCCCCTTGGACACCACCACCGCACTACACTGGCGCCGTGCTCAGGATTCTTGCAGCGAGTGTTCTCCTAACCGGCTGCGTCGGTGGGTCTTCCGTCGAGACCGAGACCGAAGGCGGGTCGAGTAGCGCGGGGACCACCGCGATCACAACGACGCCCGACCCCAGTGGCGCAACCACGTCAACGGGCTTCGAAACGAGCACGACGGAGTCCACCACGGGAGACTCGTCCGCCTCGTCAACTGGAAGCTCGGACTCCTCGGGAAGCGAGAGCTCGAGCACGGGCGGTCCACCGGGTCCCACGTCCGAGTTCTGCGAATGCTCGACGGCCAACCCGGCCGAAAATGCGGGCTCTTTCGAGATGTGTGCAGGCCTGCTCCCGGACGGGACCGGTACCTACTACGAACCTCCACCGTACAGCCGGACCTCCGACGCGGACACCCAGCCGGGCGTTCCCACCGGCACCGTCACCAGCGGAACCTTCACCGGGAGCGCGGTCTATCCAGGCGTGAGCTGGGACTACTGGGTCTACGTTCCCGCGCAATACGACGGCGTGGAGCCAGCCGCGTTGTTCGTGTTGACCGACGGCGACGTGTACCAAGGGGGCTCGTACGCCACGCCCACCGTCCTGGACAACCTCATCGCCGAAGGCGCGATGCCGACGACGATCGCCGTATTCGTGGACCCCGGCGAGAACGATCAGGGGCAGTCGCAGCGCAGCCTCGAGTACGACACCCCGGACCCGAACTACGTCACCTTTGTGCTGGACGAGCTGTTGCCCGCCACTGTTGGGACCTACGAGATCTCGGACCAACCTGCGATGCGTGCGATCGGCGGCCGGAGTTCTGGCGGCTCCGCAGCGTTCACTGCCGCGTGGGAGCGACCCGACGCGTTCGGGCTGGTCTACACCACGCTCGGCAGCTTCGTGCAGCTGCGCGCCAACGCCGAGGGCGAGTTCTCCGACAAGTATCCCGCGGAAATCGGAGCGACCGACCGAAAGCCGTTGCGGGTCAACTTGCTCAGCGGGAGCAACGACCTCGACAACCAGTTCGGCAACTGGCGAGATGCCCACATGGACATGACCACGGCGCTCGACTGCGCCGGGTACCAGTATCGCTCGGGGTTCGGCGAGACGGCCCACGGCGACAACTCGCACCCCAACCATGCATTCGGCGCGGACCTTCGGTGGCTCTTCGCCGAAGCTGCGGGTCGGTAGCAGGCTGAGTACTTACGAACCGTCGAAGGCGCCCCAGATCATTCGGACCGCGCGGTTGCCCTCGTCGGCGATCACGAGGTCGCTGCCGTTGCGGACATCGAGCCGCAGGGGGTTGTTGAGGCGGGCACTGGCGGCGGGACCATGGTTGCCGCTGCTGCCTGCGGTGCCATCGCCCATGACGACGCTGAGCACGTTGGTCGACGGATCGAGTCGACCCACGCGGTGGCTGTTGGTCTCCGCGAAGTAGACGCCGCCGTCCGCACCAACGACGAGTCCGCCCGCGTCGGAGAAGCGTGCGCTGAGCCCGGTTCCACCGCCCCAAGTGAACGAGCCGCTGGTGCTCCCGGCGATGTGAACGATATCCGTCACGTCGTCGCTGGCGTTGAGGTCCAGGCGGACGATACCGGGCGTGGCACCGCCCGGAGAGCTTCCGCAGATTCGGCCAAACACATACATCGAGTCTCCGTCCGGTGCGAAGGCGATGTTGCAGTCGGCGCAATCGCTCAGAGCGATGGAGTCGGCGGCGCAGTTTCCATCCTGGATTCCGTACACGCCCTCGACGATGAGGCCGCTGATTCGGCGAATGCGGTCGTGACCAGAATCCACCACGTAGAGCGCGCCCGGGTTGGTGGGGTCGACGGCAAGGTCACCGGCGGCAAGGAAGTGCGCCGACGTGGCGAGTCCGCCGTCGCCGTCCCCAGGCAAGGCGCCAGGCTGGCCGCCGTAGACGAACAGCCGCGGTGGCACGGAGGCGAGGTTGACCCTGAGGACTCGAGACGCACCGTCGAACGTCCCGGTGAAGAACACGCGGTTGTTGGCTTCGTCGTACTGCACGTCGCCGACGATGCTGATGTCGGCGTTGAGGGCGGGGATGCCGTCGGTATCGTCGGAGCCCCCGCCCGCGATGTTGACGAGTTCGCCCACTGGGTCAAGCAACCGTAGACGTCCGTCGCCAGCGTTTCGGTCGAGGAAGAACACGCTGCCGTCGGTGGCGGTGCTGACCCCGGTGACGGCCCCAACGCGCGCGCACGTCCCCGCTCCGGGGACACCTCGGTTGCCGTCGACGTGGGTGTCGTTGACCAAGGTGAAGGCGTCGCCCGCCGCCGGCTCCACCGCGTTGATGGTCATCTCGACCGGGCTGCCTGCGACCGAGACCCCGTGGAGGTCTTCGTACAGCGCGTCGACTTGGTAGTCGCCCGCAAGCAGTCCCGGCCGGGCGAACGTGGCCGCCAGCCCTGCGTCGTCGGCGAGGTCCGTCACCGGATCGACGCAAGCGCCCGCGTCGACCGCTTCGAATCGGACCCGAAGCCCCTCGAACGGAGCGTCGACGCCGTCCACGACCTCGGCTGTAAAGAGCGTGGGTTCGTTGAGCTCCGAGACGGTGTTGACGTCGCTGACAATGGCGAGTGTCGCTTCGGTCGCCATGACATCGCCCAAGCCCCAGACCATGCGCGCGGCTGCGTTGCCGCGGTCGGCGAGGATGAGGTCGCCGGCGGCCGAGAAGACCATGCGCGTGGGGTCATCGAGCTGCGCGCTCAGAGCTGTGCCGTAGTCTCCGATGGCGCCTGCCACTTCGGAGACGTTGATGACGGTCGTGGTTCGGTAGGTGGTCGCGTCGATGCGCCGGACCCTGTTGGTCTGGTTCTCGATGACGTAGAGGTTTCCGGCTTCATCGAACGCAATCCCGCCCTGCCCATCGAACCGTGCGTCGAACGAGAGCGCCGACTCGGCGGTGCTGCCCCCGCTGCGCCCTGCGATGTGGACCAGCTCGTCCGTCGCGGGTTCATACCGGACGATGCCGTTGGTGACGCCTCCGACCTCGGTTCCGCAGATGCGTGCGTTGACGAACAGGTTGCCTTGTTCGTCCCAGACCATCTCGCAGCCGTCGGCGCCGCAGTCGTCCAGGGCGATGCGTTCCTCGCAGTCGCCCATCTCCAAGTAGGAGGTGATGACCCCGCCCGAGACCCGACGGATTCGGTCGACGTTCCGGTCGGTGATGTACAGCGCGCCGTCCGGGCCCAGCTCGAGGTCAGTAGGCCCAACCAGGGTGGCCGCAGTGGCAGCGCCGTCGTCTCCGAAGGTCGGGCCAGGCGCCATCGCGTTGCCGCCCGCGATGGTGCACAGGGTGTTGCCCGCGACGTCGAGCTCCAGCAGCCGCCGACCATCGAAGTCGGCGAGCAGGTAGACGAGGTCGTTTGCCTCGTCGTAGAGCACGTCTTCGACGCGCCGCAAGTCTGCGGTGAGGGGCGCGATACAGCCGTCGGATTCCACCGCGCCGCCACCTGCGAGCACGGTCATATCGCCGGTCGCATCGAGCGCGTACACGTAGCCGTTGTTCGAGGTGTCGGCCGAGATGTAGACGGTGTCATCGCTCCCGATCGCGACGCCGCTGACCTCGCCGATGGTGGCGGTGGTGCCCGGCCCGGGAACGCCAACGTTGTCGTCGAGGACCTTATCCGCGTTGACGAGCGAGAGCATCGTCCCAGCGGCGGGTTCGGTGGCAGTCGCCGTCACCATCGCAGGGGGACTGTCTTCGACCACGGCTTCGAAGGTGTACTCGCCCAAAGCCCGACCCACCCGGGCGAGCGCAATGACCTGACCGTTGGCATCGGTCAACGCCGACGCGGGAGAGATTGCGGCACCGGATGATGCGGTCAACGTCACCGACACGCCCACCACCGGGGCGCCCATGTCAGTGACCTCGAAGACCAGCGGCGTCGCAAGCTGCTCGTTGATGCGGGCGGTCTGCGCGGCACCCGAGAGCACGCCGACGTCGGGACCGCCCATCGCCGTGTCCGTCGTCGTGGTTTCGGCCTCACCCGCAGTCGTCGAGGTGGTCGAGCCTTCGTCGGTGGGGTCGGTCGTGGGGCGGTCGGTTGAGGAACTCTCGTCGTCGCCCGTGGTGCTGTCCAGTGGATTGCCGCCGCTGGACGACGACTCTGCCGTGGTCGTCGTGCCATCCGAAGTCGTCGTGTCCGTGGTGGTGTCCGTCGTCCCCGACACCGTTTCATCGACCGGGGAGGTCATTCCACTCGTCGCGCTGGTGGTGGTGGGCAGAGGCGGTGCGTTGAATGCCGGCTCGTCACCACACCCGGCGAGCAGTGTCAGCGACAAAAGACCCAGAGACTTGCGTGAGTTCATATCAGCGACCGAGGCGGAGAATCCTTCCGCGAGACCACAGTAACACGCAAGTCAACCGACGCAGTGGCCTCAGCTCTCGTGGACAACGCCAGCCCGCTCGAGCATCGCGTGCAGCAGCACATTGCAGCCCGCCGTGATGTGCTCGGGCTTGGCGTCCTCGCTCTCGTTGTGGCTGATCCCATCCTTGCACGGGATGAAGATCATGCCGGCCGGAGCGAGCCGGGCCATGTAGATCGCGTCGTGTCCCGCACCCGATACGACGCGCATATTGGAGTAGCCAAGTCGCTGCGCGGCACCCTGGACCGCGGTGACACATTCCTCGTGGAATGGCGTGGCCGCATACTCCGAGACGACCTCCAACTCGATGGGGAGCCCGGATGAACGCTGCACGCTGGCGATCACGCTGCGCAGGTCCGCGTCCATGGCGTCCACCAGCTCGTTGCTGCTGTTGCGAAGGTCGATCGAGAACTTGACCTGACCAGGGATGACATTGCGGCTGTTGGGGTGCACCGTCACGTTGCCGACGGTGCCGCGGCCGTGCGGCTCGTGTCGGTACGCGATCGCGACGACCTCTTGGATCAGCTTCGCGGCGATCTGCATCGCGTCCTTGCGCATGGCCATGGGGGTGGGGCCCGCGTGCGCCTCCATGCCGGTGACGGTGCAGTCGTACCAGCGGATCCCGAGCACGCCGGGCACGACGCCGATCACCACGTCGTTGTCTTCGAGCACGGGCCCCTGCTCGATGTGGGTCTCGAAGTAGGCACCGATCGGGTGGTCCCCCGGCTCTTCGTCTCCGATGTAGCCGATGCGCTCAAGCTCGGCTTGCACGGAGTGGCCTTCGGCGTCTGTCGCGGCGTAGGCGTGCTCCAGCGAGAACGCTTTGGCAAACACGCCCGAGCCCATCATCACCGGGACGAAGCGCGAGCCTTCCTCGTTGGTCCAAAACGCCACCTCGATCGGGGCTTCGGTCTGGATCCCGTGGTCGTCGAGCGTTCGCACAACCTCGAGCCCGGCCAGGACCCCATAGTTGCCATCGAACTTGCCCCCGGTCGGTTGGGTGTCGATGTGGCTGCCTGTGACGATCGGAGGCAGGTCGTTGTTCTTGCCCGCGCGCCGCAAGAAACCGTTCCCGATCTTGTCGATCGTGACGGTCATTCCTGCATCCTTCGCCCAACCGATCACGAGGTCGCGACCTTGTTTGTCGAGGTCGGTGAGCGCCAATCGGCACACGCCGCCCTTGGGCGTCGCGCCGATCTCGGCCAGCTGCATGAGGGACTGCCACAGGCGTTCGCCGTTGACACGGAGCTTGTCGATCGTCGCGTTGGCCATCGTGTACCCGCGAAGGTATCACCATGGGAGCGGTGCGTGAGCCTATGGCGCGTACAACCGCTGGGCTCGCATCCCGACCGGGTGCGCGTAGGAGGTGTGACAGTCGCTGGAGCTGTCGTAGCCCGCGCAGGCATTTTGCGTGCTGTTGTTGTACGCGAACTGGGTCGCAACGAAGGGGTCCACACTGTCCAGCACATGCACGCCCGGCTCGATCTCGACGATGGTGAACCGATAGTCCGTGCCGACTGAGCTCCAGTCGGCCAGCGGCTCGCCATCGAGCTCGACGACCGAACCTCCGGCGGTCCGGGTCACTTGCACGTACTGCGTGTCCCACTTCGCCGGCGCCCCGATCGAGAAGTGCGTGTCCGCTTGCTCAAACGAGACGTGCTGGTACATTGAGCTCACCCGAGATGCTCGAGGCGCCTGTCGTTGCCGCAGTGCTCGTGCCCGCGCCGGCGGTGGTAGAGACAGCGCTGTCACAAGCGACCAGGCAGAGTCCAAGCAGTACGGGCGTCCGGCCCAGACTTCGAATCCTTCGGAGCATGGGCTTAGACTAAAGCAGGCCCGCAGGACCGGTGTGAGGACTTTGAGCCGAGAGCACAGGGAAGTCGGCCCTAAGGTCCGAAAACGTCCAACGCGCCCCCAACGTCCCTGCTATCGATACGCTATCGAACTCGGTCACGACATCTTCTATCGGGCGCTGCGAACCCGAGATGCGCGGTTTGACGGGCGGTTCTTCACCGGCGTGACGAGCACGGGCGTGTACTGCCGGCCCGTTTGCCCGGCCCGAACCCCCAAGTCTACGAACTGCATGTTCTTTGTGTGTGCGGCAGCGGCGGAGGAGGCCGGCTTTCGGGCGTGTCGGCGCTGTCGGCCGGACACGGCTCCGGGAACCCCGGCGTGGCGGGGGACCTCGGCGACGGTCTCACGAGCGCTTCGGTTGATCGCGGACGGAGCCCTCAATGAGGCTGGCGTAGAGACGCTCGCCGCTCGTCTCGGCGTGGGCGAGCGCTATCTCAGGCGGCTGTTTCACGAGCACGTGGGTGCGTCACCGCTGGCGATTGCGAGCACTGCGCGTGTTCATTTCGCCAAGCACCTCATCGAGCACACGCAGTTGCCGATGTCGCAGGTTGCACTCACCGCGGGGTTTCGCACTGTGCGACGCTTCAATGCAGCGGTGCGCAAGAGCTTCGACCGCACACCCACGCAGATTCGCGAGCGGGCTCCAGGCTCGTACGATGTCGGCGGGTCGCTGCGGGTCTTGCTGCCGGTACGCGAGCCGTTCGACTGGGACGATATGTTGGCTTGGGCGACGCCGAGGATCACTCCGAAGGTCGAGCAGATCACCGGCCAGATCTATCGTCGCACTGTGGAGTGCGCGGGGGACACGGGGACGATCGAAGTGGGTCCGTCCACGGCTCCGCAGACCTCACTGTTGTTGAGCGTGGATGGCAACCTCGCGCCTCATCTGTGTGCAATCGCCGGGCGGGTGCGCCGCATGTTCGACCTGGACACCGACGCGTCCCTCATCTCTGCACAGCTCGGCCGGGATCCACTGCTTGCCGAGGCAGCCGCGAGGATGCCGGGCACGCGTGTCCCGGGCTGTTGGGACCGTTTCGAGCTCGCGGTGCGGGCGATCGTAGGGCAGCAGGTGACCGTCGTCGGCGCCACGGCGTTGTTCGGCCGGATTGTGACCCGGTTCGGTCGTGTGCTCCCAGGGGCGAGCGTGGGCGGACCCACCCATCTGTTCCCACGCCCGCAGGATCTCGCGGACGCAGACGTCGCGTCGATCGGGATGCCGACGGCGCGCGCGAACACCATTCGTGGTTTGGCGCGTGCGGTCGCCGAGGGTGCTGATGTGCTTGAGCTGGCGCCCGACCTGGACACCGCGGTCGCCCGGCTCAAGGCGCTGGCTGGCATCGGAGACTGGACGGCGCACTACATCGCAATGCGGGGGTTGTCGGAGCCCGACGCCTTTCCGGCTGGAGACTTGGGCTTGCGCAAGGCGGTTCGGGAGCACGCCGACGCGCTCCCCACGACCGCGCAGGTCCTGCAGCGTGCTGAGGCGTGGCGGCCGTGGCGGTCGTACGCCGCGATGATGCTGTGGTGTCACGGTGCAAAGCCTTGAAGAGGTACAACGATGACAACGTGCAAAGAACTCGCGAGTCCGGTCGGAACGCTGCTGCTCGCGGCCAACGCCGAGGGGCTCACCCACCTGTTATTTGCGGACCCGAACGGTCAGCCTCTACGGGCCGGCGCGCGTCCGCACAGCGATACTTCGCCACAGGCCGAGCGGGTCCTCGCGGATACGCAGTCTCAGCTCGCGGAGTACTTTGCGGGAACCCGTAAGGCGTTCGACATCCCGCTTGCGGCCCGCGGCACCGTCTTCCAGCGGGAGGTCTGGCGCGCTCTCGCGACGCTCTCATTCGGGGAGTTGTCGAGCTACGGGGTGATCGCAAGGAGCATCGGTCGCGCCCGAGCGGTCCGAGCGGTGGGGTTGGCCAACGGGGCAAATCCGATTTCCATCATCGTGCCCTGTCATCGCGTGATCGGCCAAGATCGACGACTTACAGGCTACGGAGGGGGGCTGCCGGCCAAGCGGTTCTTGCTTGAGCTGGAGGGGGCGCGGTTTGATGGCAACCGAATCGAAGGTGGAACCCCGCGCCCCCGAGACCCGTGAGCGCCGAGTTTCTCCGTGACGGATCGCGCCGATTCGTGCACACCCGAGGTGCATAGGCGCTCCGGTTGATGAAGTGGAAGATCGAGATGAAGACGAGCAGCGGGCGTGTGGATCGCCTGCAGGCTTGGGTCAACAACCGCGTGAAAATCGACGTTGCATCGACCAAGGCGGAGGCGACCGTCGCCCCAAGACAAAAGCCGGTGTCGCTCGACTTTCGGGCCGAGGGCGCGCCGGGCTCCAAGGTGTCGGTCAAGGTTACAGACACCGTCACAGCAGAGTCCATGTTGTCGACGAGCTACACCGTCACGTCGGGTGGGGCCTTCGACCGAGGACGGACGATCACATGAAGATCAGATACGTGACCTACGCGGCGATCGTGACCGCGGGCGTTCTACCTTCGACCCGCGCTCGAGCCGACGAACACAGCGAATCCGTGGTCGCCTTCGGCGCGGCTGAGGTGAAATTTCGCGGCGCCCAAGACAGCCAAGCAACGTCGCTCAAGGCGGAAGGCGGGCTCGACTTCAATGGCAGGGCCCTCGACGGCGGCTTCACGAGCAGTGCGTTCGTCAAGTCGCCGGCTCGCGAGAGCGCCGGAAGCTATCGCACCCGACTGGACGAGTTCAGCTCGGGTTGGCGAGGTGGGTTGACCCTGGCCCACCAATGGACCGACCAGTCTACGCGGGCCTACACCGCAGACCCGTGCATGGTGGTGCTGCGACGGAGCGCGACACGGGCAGACGCTCAGGCCGAGCTACAGGCGCAACGGGCTGCACTCGTTGCGCTTGAGCGCGAGCCGAAGCCGAGTCGTCCCGCGCCGGTGCCCGGGGCGTTGACCCCGGACGAACGTCGGGTGTTGGGGAACCGGATCGCCGAGCTGAGCGATGCCCTGGGCCAGGCAGTTTCGGATGATGACGCGACGCGAGCCGCCGACCAGGCGGAGCTGGGGCTGCTCCAGGCGCGGCTTGAGTATGAGCTTTGGGTGCAGTCGATCGCAGCCGAGCAGAAGCGTGAGCACGCGGCTCGCATGACCTCGTTCGAGGCGAGTCAGGCGCAGCGAGCTCAGGAGATTCAGTCCGAGATCGATGGCTTGGCCCGGAGCGTGGCCGCCGACGAGGCGCAGATCGCCGAAGCGCAGCGCGAGCTCGATGGGCGCGGCGATCCGCGAGATTCGAACGGCAACTGCGTGGGCCTGCGCGAGGGCTGGAAGGTGCGGCTCTTCGGGTCGGGGGAGTTTGGCGGACAGCGCTATGCGTGGCGGCCGTTGGACGCAGCCGACGACATCGAGCGGGCACGCTATTCGGGAGCCGCGCAGGTCACTCTCGATGCCGAGGTGACCCAGCGTTTGGGTCTTGAAGAAACCGGTTGGGTGTTTGGGCCCGCGCTGACGGCCCGGTACACGCAGGAGTGGAGCGATGCAAACGAGATTGGGGTGCTCGATCCATCTGCGCTCGATCCCACGGTGTCGGGCGAGGTTGCGCTCGATTCGCGGGTCGTCGGTGCTCCCGTCACAAGGCCTACCCTCTCGTTTCGGGTGTTCTCCTACTTTGCTCCGCCCACGCCCCGCCGGATGTTTGCTTTCGGTCCCGCGCTTGCCTTCACTACGGTGGGTGAAACGCAGACCGACCAGGGCGTGCACGCGCCGTGGGGGGACAAGCTGGTGACCCGTGGCGAGTTCTGGCTCTACTTCATGCCGACCGATGCCGACACCGTGAACACGCGCTTGGGGATCGCACCGTTCTTCGACGCGAGCGTTTTGGGCCGCGTCGCTGGCGAACCGGTCGTGGACTCTGGAGCCCTGTTCTCGTTCCAGGTCGGCAGGTCGGTCACGCGGTATTGAGGCGCCCGGTGCCGGTGTCGGGGAGGACCAGGAGGACCACCGCAGCGAGCTCGCTCAAATGCGGTCGAGCAGCTCGGTGATCGCATCGATGCGGGCCCACGGCGCGTACTCCAGCAATCGCTCGATCGGCTGCGCGCCGTAGCTCACCGCGATCGCGCGAACGCCCGCTGCGTTCGCCATTTGCAGGTCCCAATGACTGTCGCCCACCAGAATGCTCTGATCGGCCGCGACCCCGACCTCGTCGAGCAACTCGTGGAGCATCTGCGGATCGGGCTTGGACCGGGTCTCGTCCGCGGTCCGGGTTGCGACGAAAGCCGCGTGCAGAGCGTTTGCCCCCAGCTCTCGGTCGAGTCCGGCCCGGTTCTTGCCCGTTGCGACCGCCAGGGGAAGGCCGCGCGCGTGCAGAGCCGCGATCGTTTCACGGACACCTGGGAACAGCTCGGATGAAGGCGGACCTGCGGAGAACCACTGCTCGCGGTACTGGTCCATGAACCTCGCGACGGTGGAGTCGTCGGCGCCCTGGATGAGCGCTCGCCCCACGTCATCGAGCGAAAGCCCAATGACGCTGGCAAGCTCGTCATCATCGCCCGCGGTGAAGTTCATGGCCCCGAGCGTGCCGCGCAGGCACGCCACGATCTTGGCCTTCGAGTCCGAGAGCGTGCCGTCCCAATCGAAGATGACAAACGAAACGGTCATGGGCGTGGCTTCCCGTGGGCCGTCGCGGCGAGCTTGACCACGGCGAGCTTGACCACGTTGATCAGCGCGTCCGCTGCGGCGCCCGGTGGACGTTGAACCCCAAGCTCGGAGGTCATGGCCGGGACTGTAAGCTGCTAGCAGCCTGTTGAGAAAGTCGGCGCGGCGGATCGGGAAGCATTTTTCGCTCCTGGGTAGGAGCCGAAACGCCGCTGTACCGGGTGTACTGCAAGTTTTGGCGACACCGCCAGGAGCGAAAAGGGCGAGCGAGACGTCGTGTCGACTTTTCTCAACAGGCTGCTAGGTGAGCCAGGTCATCGAAAGGGTCGACAGACTTCCGAAGATTGGTACCGTGTGTGCGATGCGTCTCCCTCGCGTGTGCCGTCCATGGCTGCTTTTGGTCACAGTGTCGCTTCCGGTTGCGTGCTCAAACACGCCCAAAGCCGCAGCAAACGACGCGAGCCCGACTCCTGTCGAGACGCCGGAGCCGAAGCCCGAACCCGAGCCTGAGCCCGAGCCTGAGCCTGAGCCTGAGCCTGAGCCCGAACCCGAGCCTGATGGGACGAGCTGCGGGGCACGGGCGGGGGATACCTGCGCCGCGGACGAGTACTGCGCCTACGAGCCCAGCGGAATGTGCGGGTGGGCCGATGCTACGGCGCTCTGCGCAAAGAAGCCGGAGGCCTGCACGATGGATTACAACCCCGTTTGCGGCTGCGACCAGAAGGTCTACTCGAACGCGTGCACGGCCGCCGCGGCCGGGACCGGTGTGCTCAAAGAAGGCGAGTGCGAGGACCTGCCAGGCTCGAACTAGTCGAGCCGATCAGCGGCGCAGGACGTCTTCCACCTCTTGCGTCGCTTCGGCCAGCGCGCGCAGGGCTTCAGCGCGCTCGGCCAACTCCTCGCTTGCGCTGGAGGGGCCCACCGCGATGAAGCGGCTCGCGGCGTCCACGGCCGCGCTGAGCTGAGCCACGAGTTCGTCGAGTTCGTCTTCGACGCTCTGGTGTGAGCGGTCGATGTCGGGGCTGCGCTGCGGCAGTGCACGCAGCCGAACGAGCGTCTGCGAGCGCTCCACAATGCGACGCAGGCAGGCCATGGCGTCGGCCCACAGCGCATCGCCTTCGGGTAGCTCGGCTTGGAGGGCGTGAAGACTCTGCACCGACGCGAGCGCGGCATTAATGCGCTCGCGGATCGAGCGGGCGAGCTTCTTGGGGAGTGCGGCGATCTCGTTGGCAAGCTCGGAGGGCAAGGCCGCTCCGTACACCTGCTGGGTCACGCGGGCGCGATAGCGAGGATGGAAGATGCCGAACGACAGCAGACCCAGGGCCGCGAGCAGCAGCGCGAGCACGGGGCCACCCAGCGCGTGCCAGGCCGCGCCGGCGACCCCGAGCATCGCGAACCACGCGAAGCGATCGGCGGTCGTTTTCTCGGTGAATGCTGAGACGACGCCGGCCGAAAGCGGCGTGAAGATCGCGAGTCCGAGGGTGATGCCGACGGTGCACACGAGGCTGAACCAGAAGCCGACGTCTGCGATGAGGAGTCCGACGATCTGCGCAGGGAAGAGCCACCCAACCGCGGACCACATCGCATCGAGGCCGGGCTCCGCGTTTGTGGCCTTCTTTGCAGCGCTACGGATGCTGCGGATTGACAGTGCTCGGTTGGCCTTGCCCACGCTTGGGCCGACACGCTACCAGAACCGGGCAGGTCGCATCCCGTGGTAAAATCCGGCCCAGACGATGCCGAAATCGTGGGTTGGGCCGGGGGGTGCGGTAGCGTGAGGCCGGTGTCGCAGTCGCCGGAGCCCGCTGGGTCGCGTCCGCCGCTTGCGTGGGTCGTGGCAGTTGCTGTGTTCGCAACGTACCTCGTCGCAGCACGCGGTCCGAGCAACCTGTTTCCCCTGTCGGTGTTCGACATGTACCAAGGGCGGGCGCCCGCCGTGGTCGCGAGGATGCTGGTGATCGACACCGACGGACACGCCGCGCAGCTCGATGCGTTTACGGATTGGTCGTGTACTTGGGAGGCGGAGTCCGTCGAAGCGACGTGCGGTGCGAGCCACCGTTTGTTGGACTACGTCGAGCGTGACCAGAGGCTGTATCTGGAGCGAAACGCGGGCGAGGGCGACGTTTCGGTCGAACTCGTTTCCCGTGCATATCCGCTGTACGAGCCGGCCACGAAGGCGCAGGACTGCGTGGTTGCGCGGTGTCGAGCGAGGCGACGATGAACCCGTGGGGTTCGGCGTGGGACGGCTCCTCTCGAGCGCCGCTACGCGTCGGGCTGGTCGTGGTCGCCGGGCTATCCCAAGCGATGGAGGCTTTTTCGGTCAGCTGGCAGTCTAACGATGCCGAGCGCTACCCGCCCACGGGCGAGCTCTCGCGCTGGTTGGCGGGTATCCCGGGCGCGGCTTGGATGTTGTTCGGACTTCTCTGCGTCGGCCTGCTCGGCGTGGCGCTCGACCGCAGGCCAATCGCGTCTGCGCTGTGGGTGCTGGCATGGGCGGCGTTCCTGAGCGAGTGGGAGACGCAGATCTTCGGCTCTCCGTCCCGCAACGCGTTTTTCCCCGGCGCCGTGCTGTTCGGTTGGACGCTCGGGCAAGTCTGGGCGAGCAGTGTCCGCGCGGCGGCCAGTCGGGCGTTTCGCGAACGCCTGGCCGAAGCCGGCGCGCTGGGCTGCCTCGCCGCGGCCTACGTTGGATCCGCGCTCAGCAAGCTCCTCGCCTCTGGGACCGCGTGGGCCGATGGGGCGCAGGTGCGGGCGCTTGTGCTGCAGCAGCAGCCGCTCGCCAACTGGGCGTGGCTGGCCTCCATTCGAAACGCCCTGATCGAAAGCCCCGAACTTGCCGTCGCCGCTTCCGTTGCCACGCTCGTGATCGAAGGCGGAGCGTTTCTTTTGCTGTTGGGTCCGCGGCTCCGGCTGGTGTGGGGCATGCTGCTGCTGGCCTTGCACGTCGCGATCGCGCTGATCAACACGATGCCGTACGTCGGCGCATCACTGTTGATCGCGTTGTTTTGTGTGCCGTGGCATCGGGCTGCCATCCCGGCCGTCGATGACTTCAGGGGGCGTCTCTTGCCGGTTCACGTCGTGGTGCTGCTGGTGTCCATCGTGGTGGCGGCGTGGGCCCTCGCGCCATTGGGGTGGAGCGCCAACCGAAGCTTGCCGTGACCCCCAGATCTGTGGGGTGATAGCTCGCGTGACGGCCCCGCTGTTTCGGTCAACGCTCAAGCGACACCCCAGGGAGAGCGGTTCGTCGATCGCATCGGTTCGGGTGGAGGTGTTTCGCGCCGGCGAGGGCTTGCGGGTCGCGTTCGAGTTTTGCGGGATCCCCGAAGCTCTCGCGCTCCCGACAGCGCCGCTGGACCCGGCCAAGCTGTGGGAGCACACATGCGCGGAGTTGTTCCTGGCCCGCGAGGATGGTGGCTATGTGGAGTGGAACTTCTCTCCGACCGGACAAGTGGCGCGGTTTGGGTTCTCAGCCTATCGCGCACGAGTCTCCACCTCATTCGAGGAAGACGTCACAACGCTCATGCGGCGCAGTCCGGAGTCCACACACCTTGAGGTGAGCGGCCCGATGCTTCACGGCATCGGCCGCATTACGAGCGCGTCGCTCTGTGCGGTGGTGCGCGCACCCAGCGGAACATGTTCGTATTGGGCCCTGGCCCACCCCAAAGAGGAGCCTGATTTTCATGACCGTCGCGGTTTTGTCCTCGACGCCCGAGCTCTTCGTTGTTGAACGAGGGGTTCAAGGACGACGCGCCTCGTCCTTCGCCTTCTTCTGCGCGGCTGCATACCGGTCGGGAACGTCGCAGTCCGAGTTGTCGCGGCGCTGCGACGGATAGCAGTTTTGTCCGGCGTCCTTGCCCAGGCTCAAACCGCCGGCGCGCAGCGTGTCCAGCCCACCCGGGACAGGCTTGGAGACGTATAGCGAGGGCGAGCCGCGCGAGACCTCCAGCTGGGTATGGACCACAACGTTGCGCTTGCGGATGTACCGATAGACGTAGTGCCGCGAGGCGGCCGACGGCTTTCGAACCTCCAGGCGGATCTCTTCGGCGTCGGGATACTTGTCCGCGTAGGTGGCGAGCTGCTTTCCTGCCTCCGACGCTTTCCACTCGAACCGCTCGGCCCACTCGGTGTCGCGCAGGACGACCGCGGGTCCCCGGCGATTCGAGCGAAGTTCGCCCGGAAGCGCTCCCAAGTCGAGCGCGGCCACGCCGGGTACCGTCTCCAGATCGACCGAGGGGCTGTCATAGCGCTCTTGCACGAGCCGCTCGAGTTTCTTCAGGCCGGGCGCGGACTGCAACGACGCCTTGTACTTCGCGCGCGCGCTGGAGATCACCCGTTCGACATCGCTCTGAGTCTTGGGCATCTCGCCCTGCCATCGATGCTCGAGTGCGGCCTCGATGGCACCGTCGACGAAGTCTTCGTCGTCCAGGCACAAGAGCGGGGTGCCGCCGTAGCAGCTGGTGCCATCAAGCAGCGCGCTCCGGGCCATGGCCCAGCCGTCCTCGATCTGCGCGTCTGGTGTCCCGCGTCCGTCGCAGCCCAGGCCGGTGAGGAGCGAGGCGAACGCGAAGGCGGCGGGTCGGCGCCAGAGCATAGCCCGAGTCTTTCGCGGACCCACGGCCGCCGTCAATCAGTGAACGGCAACGGTTGTTTCGGGGCGGCTGCGCTCGGCCATCGCGCCGAGCAGCTCGTCGCGATGAGTCTTCGCAAGCGTGACCCGCATGAACTCAGCCACATCGAGCAGGTCTCGTGGTGCGAACCCGGCCGCGCGCAGCTCGTTGCGGATGCCCACCGCCATCTCAAGACAGCGCGCATAACATTCTGGGGTTGGCACGCTGCTGAGCTTGAAGTTGGGCATCAGGAGCTTGGCTTGCTGGCGCACAGCCGTTGGGCGCACGAAGAGATGCATGTCTGGGTGCAGCAGAGCCTTGGCCGCGGTGAGGACCGTCCACGGCACCTTCTTGAGATCGTGCCGTGCGAGCTCGAGGCGGAGCTTATCAAGCGGCCCCTGAGCGCCGGTGCGGATGTCGTGCAGGTAGTTGATGAACGCGAGGGCGAGCGCGTCGTCCACGTTGAGGTCGCTGATCGCAGTGCGTTGCGTCTTGGTGGCCAGCGTTGTCATGCCAACGACGTTCATGATGGCGTCGACGACTGCCCGCGGGTTGCCCGACTCCAGGTGAGCCCGCAGGGCGGCCTGCGAGAGGTCGACCTGAGCCCGCTCGACGGCCGGATCCACGTGGCGCTTGAGCGACCGACGCCCTTCGGCTGCACGGCAAGCGTTGCGCCATGCTTCTCCCTCAAACCCACCGTCGAACAGGTTCTCGAAGACTTCGGCTTGGTCGGCTACGGTTGGCATCGGGCCCTGGTGGGCTCGGCCCTTCCCGGGTCCTTTACGGGCACCGACGTGCCCATTTGCGACCGCCTGGTCCCGGAGCTGAGCCCGGAGCGCGGGGTCGGGGCGAAGTGCCGGCTGAAGCAGGCTGCAGAAGCGCTCCGCAAAGACGCGCATCGAGCCGTCTTCGAACTGGTACGCCCGCTTCTCTTCTCGACGCCACAGCAGCAACGCGCGTCCCCACTCTTGCTTCTTCGAGTGCAAGACCAGCGGCGTGGCCGCGGGTTGGAGTGGGGTGGTCGTGGCTGCGAGTGTGGCGTCGGTCATGAGGTCTCCTGGGTTTGGGTTTTCGTTCACGTTCCAAACGCCCAAAGGGCGGGGAGCGTGGTCTGCGGGGTCACACGGCCCAGATGTGGACCTTGACCTCTGCGCGGTGATTGCCGTCGCGAGCGCAGCAGACTGCACCCGCGAAGCAAAACTCCGCGTCGGACAGCTACACAATAGCGCCGAATGACCTCGCTGTCAAGGACGGTTGCGTCTGGTGCGCTATGTCCCAAAGAGCCAGGCCAAAGAGCCAGGGTGTCCCTAGGGGTCACTTCATGTTCGATGCTTCTCCGGTTTGCACGGACCACAGCGCAGCATAGGTGCCGCCGAGCGCAAGCAGCTCATCATGGGTTCCCCGCTCCGTGATCCGGCCGGCTTCGATGACGTAGGTGCAGTCCGCGTTGCGAATCGTCGACAGCCGGTGCGCGATGATCATCGTCGTCCGGCCGCGCGAGACTTGCTGCAAGGAACGCTGAATCGCGGCCTCGGTCTCGTTGTCGACCGCCGACGTCGCCTCGTCGAGAACGAGGATCGGCGGGTCGACCAAGATCGCCCGCGCCAGCGAGATGCGTTGTCGCTGCCCCCCGGACAGTTTCTGCCCCCGCTCGCCCACCACCGTCTCGTAGCCGTCGGCCAACTTGAGGATGAACTCATGCGCCTCCGCCTGCTTGGCTGCGCGCTCGACCTCTGCGGGTGAAGCGGTGGGGACCCCGTAGGCGATGTTCTCGCGGACCGTCCCATGAAACAAAAAGACGTCTTGGCTGACCAGCCCGATGGCGCGCCGGAGGTCGGACAGCGCCAACGAACGCACGTCGTGTCCTTCGAGACAGACGGACCCGGCGCTTGGGTCGTAGAAACGAAGCAGGAGTTTGATCAGCGTGGACTTGCCGGATCCGGTCGGGCCGACGAAGGCGACGGTGGAGCCAGGGGCGATGCGGATGTCGATGTTCTCGAGCACCGCCGGGCCCTGGGCGTACGCGAACGCCACGTCTCGAAACCCCACCGCGCCCGTGATTTCGGCGCGGGAAAGCCGGGTCTCGCCGTCTTGGATGCCCAGCGGTGTGTCGAGGAGGTCCAGAACTCGGCGAGTGGACGCCATCGCTCGCTGGTATTGGTCGAGGATGTTGCCCAGGCTGGTGAGCGGCCAAAGCAGACGCTGCGTCATAAACACCAGCACGCTGTAGAGGCCGACGTTGAGCGTGCCGCTGGTCGCCATCCTCGCTCCCATGACGAGCGTGGCGGTGAAGCCGAGCACGATGCCCATGCGGATCAGCGGTACGAAGGCCGAACTCAGGCGAATGGCCGCGCTGTTGGCCTCGAGGTAGGCTTTACTGTCGCGCTCAAGCTGCTGGGCTTCCGCTTCCTCGGCGACGAACGCCTTGATGGTCGCGATGCCGGTGAGCTTGTTCGCGAGCCCGGCGGCCAGGTCTGAGGTGCGAGCGCGAACGTCTTCGTATCGGGGTGCGAGTCGCTTCTGAAACCAAAGCGACCCTGCGATCACCAGCGGCGTTGGGGCGATCGCGAGAGGGGCGATGGTCGGGACCGCGGCAACGAAGAGCGCACCGACGGCGAGGACCGTGGTGACAAGCTGGATGATCTGGTTCGCGCCGTCGTCGAGAAACCGCTCGAGCTGGTTGATGTCGTCGCCGAGCACCGTCATCAACCCGCCGGTCGAGCGATCTTCGAAGTACGCCAACTCGAGCCGCTGAACGTGCTCGTACGCGTCTTGGCGAAGCTCGTGTTGCAGCGTTTGGGCGAGGTTTCGCCACGCGAGCGCGTACGCGTACTCGAAGACGGACTCGAGGCCCCAGATCAGAAAGGTGACGACCGCGAGCAGGAGGATCTGCGTATCCACCGACTTCACGCCGAGGCCCGCGAGGAAGGAATCCTGCTGCTGGACGACGACGTCCACCGCGGCCCCGATGAGCAGCGGTGGGGCGAGGTCGAAGAGTTTATTCAGGACGCTGTACGTTGTGGCAACGGCGAGCTCGGGACGTCGATGACGGGCGTATGAGAGCAGCCGTCGCAGCGGGGTGGAGGAAGCCACACGGCTCGTAGATCACACCCCGAGCCCCCAATCAAGTAGTGCTAGCCTTAGCGAGATGCGGGGGATGTTGTGTGGGGTCGTGCTGATGTTTACGGGATGCGGGGCGCTCCGTGACGGGGGCGGCCCCGCCGATTCGGATGGCTCGACCAGCCAGCCGGCGTCGATGGAGACGACTGGGGGCTCGAGCAGCTCCACAGGGGCCGTGCCCGAGCCCGGGTCCACGAGCACCGACCCGAGTGGGCCGGTCGCTGAGGAGAGTTCGTCCTCCGGGAGCCCCATTCCCGAAGGGCCGCCGTGCAGTGTCGAGGTGACCTCGCACGGGGCGTTGATCGACCCTCTGCCCCGAGGGGACACTCCCGGTGTTTTTCCGCCCTCGATCGCGGACGCATTCGAGAACTCGTGCGGCTGCCACACACTCGAAAGCAACGCACAGAACTTGGAGCATCCCGGACTGCTCGCGCCAAGTGGCACGCTGTTCCTCGAGTACGCGGACATGCAGCGCCCCTCAAGCGGCGGAACGTTCGGGCAGCGGCTTCAGGCGGCGATCGACGATGGTGGCATGCCGCCGGGGAGCTGCTCGTTCCCCGCCGAACGGGAGGCGCTGCTCAACCAATGGTTCGCCGAGGGCATGCCCGACGGCAGCGTCTTCGTGCCGCCCCTCTGAGGTCGCCTCGGGCACGTGGTGACGGCGCCTCAGGCAGCGCGAAGGCCGATCGAGAACCCGAGGTTGGGGCCCTTGCTGCCGCAATAGACCGAATGCATCGCGGTTCGGTCGAGGCCGTGGTCGGGGAGCGCGATAGCGTCGCCCGCTCGGAGCACCGCGGCATGGCCCGAGTCGATCAGGAACCCGGTGAACTCGAGGCACCCGTGCACCAGAGGGCGTAGGGCCCCCGCGTCCGAGCGTGCCAGTGCGCGAAGACAAGCGTCCTGCTCGAGGGTCGCGAAGAACAGTGGCTGCCATACGCCTTCCTTCACCCACGCGTCGAAGAGCCACGGGGCGCCGCCGTCGACGACGTCGCGCATGAACTCGCAGCAGCGCTGCGCGAGCGCTGCGATGGAGAGCGTGACCCAGACCGTGGTCCCCGCGCTCTGAACGTAGACCACACCGCGCTGTCCGCTGGCCGGTGGCTCCGCGCTCTGGGCATCACTGGGGAGGTAGCCCGGCAACGCATCGTGGTGGAACAGCGCGCCGCCGTTGGGACGGTTCCAGTACACGATGGGATTGCTGGGGACCAGTCGCATCCCCGAAGCGCCTCCAAGCCGGCCCCGCAGCGCGTCGGGCCAGCTCGCCGCCAGGGCAGGCAGCAGCGAGGATGCCCAGTCCCAGACCGCGGTGTGGCGTTCGATCGAAGGGTGGTCGTCATCGCGCACCTCTTCACCGATGCCGAACGCAAGCCGGCGCGAGGCGTCGCCCTGCGCGGTGGAGAGGCGGCCGAGCTTTGCCCAGGCTTCGCGGCTCGGGCACAGCGCCTTCGCAACGTCTCGCTCTGCGTCGAGCAGCTCTTTCGCGGGGGAGACCGCCTCGGCGGCCGCCTCGGTGAGCCAGCGTTGCCAACGGCCCGGCTCGTCGTGGCCGGCGGCCCAACCCTCGGGCAGCATCGCGGTGGCCTCGTCGGCTTTGGGGGCGGCGTCGCGGACGACAAACGGGTCGGCCTGTTTCCAGCACGCCTGCATCTGTGCGGTGTCGAGCTTGGGGGAGAGGTCGGGCCGCAGCAGCTCGACGATGGTGCCGTGGTCGCGACCGCGTCGCAGCAGATCGATGCGTTCGGACTCGACGCGGCGAACGGCGTCGATGTACTCGGGCTCGTCGTCGGGCCGAACCGTAACGACGGGGAGCGCACCGCGAATCGGCGTCCGCTCGGGGTCGGCCAGCATCTGGATCAGCGGGTCCTTGGCCATGCGTGCATCCTTACGCTTTGCGGTTTCCAGAGGGAAGACCGCCGGCCTTTTGATACGCTGGCCTTTGTGGAATGCCCCGTGATGCGCCGCAAACGACCGGGTTCGCGGGGGCACTCAGGTCAGCGCCAAGCTCAGGTGGTCGCCCGAGCGCGGGGCCGCTCACCCTCGGAAACCCGGCGCCTGCGATGAAGCGACTGATCTTGCTCGTGGCGGTCCTCGTCGGGTGTCGCTCGACTCCGCTGGCCGCGGTCGTACCGGTTCATGGAGAACCGGGGGCTGCGTTCCTGTCCCTCGAAGGCACCATCGAAGCGATCGAATTTCAGAACATCAACATCGCGCAGGGACGCTACACATACAACGTCGAGCTGCGGGTCCGGCACGAGGGCATCCCCAAATCTCTTCACGAAGCCGACCTCGCGCCGGGCGAGTTTCGAGTGCGCGTTCATAAGGTCTACTGGTCGCAGCTGGACGCGTCCGAGCAAGCCGAGTTGGCCCCCGGTGGACCCGTGCACATGATGAGTTTGCAGCGCTGGCGAGACTACGTCGTTGGCGAACAGACGCGCATGGAGGTGGAGAGCTGGGGACCCGGGCACGGCGCCCCTCGGCAACCGGGCTGCTAGCGCGAGTCCTCTTTCGCCAACGCGTTGACGAACGCCTCGATGTTCGCGAGGTCTTCTTCTCGGCCCTGCGTCTCTCGGTAGACAGCGAGCGCCTCACGACTCAAAGCGAGCGCTCGGGCACGGTCGCCATGCACCGCGTCGATGGCCTGCGCGAGCTCGAATTTCACACCTGCAACCAGCGTCGGGTCGGCCTGCGTGCCCGCTGCGATCTTGAGGGCGCGCTCAAGGGGCGGGATTGCCAGCGCCGGTTTCCCAGCTGCTTGGTACGCGCCGCTGAGACCAGCGAGAGACCAGATCAGATCGGGGTGCTCGGCCCCGAGCTTGGCGTCACGGATCTCGATCGACCGCTGTTGTGCCGCGAGCGCATCGTCGAAGCGCTCCAGGGCCTCGTAGACGTTTCCCAGGTTGCTCAGCGTCATCGCGACGTTGGGGTGATCGGGACCGAGCAAGGCCTCGTCGATCTTTAGCGAGGATTCGTAGAGCGTGAGTGCTTCGTCCAGTCGCCCTTGGCTGACCCGCACTCCCGCAAGGTTGGCGAGGGTGGTGGTCTTGGTTGTGGGGTCATGGTCCGGCTGTGCGTCCAGCCGGCGCAGGACGTCTTCGAAGAGTGCGCCCGCGGCCGCTGTTTCACCCGCGTCGGACCGGAGCTGCGCCAGGTTCCCCAGCGTGCGCAAGACTAGGGGGTGGTCCAGGGGGAGCGCGGACTCCCGAATCTTCAGAGCCCGTTCGAAGTAGGGCTGGGCCACCTTGAGGTTGCCGCGGCGGTAGTAGGCGACGCCGATGTTCATCACGGTGGTGGCGACGTCGAGGTGATCGGGGCCGAGCACGGCCTCGCGGATGCTCAAGGCGCGAGCGTATCGAGCATCGGCCTCCTCGAACCGAGCGAGATCGATGTATGCCGATGCGGTGTTTGTCAGGGTGCGCGCGAGCAAAGGATGATCTGGGCCCAGGGATGCCTCGCGCAGTGCGAGCGCCTCCTCATGGAGCTCGGCAGACTCTTCGAATCGGCCCTGGGCACGAGCGACCGTGCCAAGGTTGTCCACAAGCCCGGCGCGTTTCAGGGGAGAGGCTTGTGTGCCCTCAAGCAGATCGAGCGCGCGTCGAAGCTCGGTCTCGGCCTTGTCGTACTCACCCTTCTCCGAGTAGACCGAGGAGAGGTTGGAGGCGATGTTCGAGCGAGCGGCCGCGCCTTCTCCGGCGTTGAAGAGTGCGGCCTGCGCAAACCGTGCCCACCGAAGCCCTGCCTCCGGGCGCGCCGCTCGGCGTCCTTCGACCATGATCAGCAGTGTCGCCGCACGCATTTCGCCGATCGCGTAGCCCGACTCGACCGCCGAGAAGGCTGCTCGCTCCAGCATGTCGACCGATTCCTCGATCTTCCCCATCTTGAGGAGCACGTCGCCGCGGGTGTGAAGTACGTCCGAACGCAGCCGCGGCGCATCGAGGGTTTCGGTCGCCTCAAGAAGGTCCTTCGAGCGCTCGTCCGCCTCCGAGTACAGACCCGCGGAGATGCGCGCGTTGACCTGAGCCAGCTCGGCCCGCGCCTGGTCAGAAGCTGGCGAGGTCTCGCGGGCTTCGGGATCTGCGGACAACGTCTCGCACCAACCCGGTTCCGGCAGAGCGTCGAGGATCTGCGACGTGCGTTCGACGACGGTCGCATCGGCGCTCGCGAAGACGTCAATCGCTGCACCGAAATCCAAGAGCTGCCGTTGCAAGCACATCATGCGCTCGTCGAGGAGAAGGTTGGACTGCTCTCCTCGCTGGGTCGCCTCGCAAACTCGGGTATGCGCGAGTCCCCACGCATGGGCGCGTCGCTCGAGCTCGGCCGCGGCGTACTCGGACGCCCGCGCGGCCAGGGGAGACCGTGTCGCCTCGATGCCCGTGGTGACGGACGCCGCTTGCGCGTCGTTCCAGGCCGAACGAAGTGCTGCGTTGGCGCCGGTGCACGACTCTGTGTCCCTAGAGGCCATAGCGACGGCCGTGAGTGTGAGCGCACCGAGGCCGAGCATCCAGGGCAGCGTGGTGCGTCCTCGGGGACGGAGCGCCTGCTCAAGAACCTCCAGCAGCTCGAGCATCGACGTCCAGCGCGCTTCGGGGTTGGGCTGGAGGCCGCGCACGATCGCCGACCGTACGGCTGTGGGCACACCGCGCGTGTCCACCGGACTCGGCGGTGGCCCTTGGGTCTTCTGGACCGCGAGCTCCATGAGCGTCGCACCTTCAAACCCTCGCACGCGGTACAGCGCGTCGTGCAGGGCGAGACAGAAGGCGTAGACGTCACTGCGCACGGTGGTGTCGCCGTCGATCTGCTCGGGCGCCATGTAGTACGGCGTCCCCACCATGCGCTCGCCGATGCTCACCGAAGTGTCGAGCGAGCCTTCTGGGCCCTCCGCGTCGCCGTTGGTGACGTGCTCTGGCGTGAGCAGCCGGGCCAACCCAAAGTCCGAGACCCGAGGCCACAGGTCCGCTCCGACCAAGACGTTTGCGGGCTTGAAGTCGCGGTGGAGGATTCCTTTGGCATGTGCGGCCTGCAAGCCCTTGCCTGCGTCGACAAACATCTTCAGGGTGCTTCGCCACGGACGGCTCGGGTCTTCGCGGATCCACTCCTTGAGGTCTCGTCCTTCGACGAGCTCCATCGCGATGTAGGTTCGGTCGAGTTCGCGACCCACGTCGTGCACGGTGACGACGTTGGGGTGCGAAAGGCTGGCCAGCGCCTTCGCCTCGCGCACCAGGCTCGCGTGGCGGTCCGACGCCGTGGCGGCGTTCTCGGTGGGGCTTCGCCTCAGCACCTTGAGGGCGACGCGTCGATCGAGGGCAGGATCGTACGCGGCGTAGACCTCGCCCACACCACCCGCGCCGACGCGCTCGATGATGAGGTAGCGATCAAAGAGCTGGCCGGGGCCGAGCTGCCCGTGTGCTACCGCGGCGAGGTGCGGCAGCGTCTCGTCGTTCGCGCCCATCCTGGGCGAGTATGCCTGGCCTTCGCGAGGTTAGGCGAGCGCGGGCGCCTGCGAAGCGGCCGGAACTCCGCGCGAGGCCTGGGCTTGGGTGGCTGCTGCGACGACGTGTCCGATGACGATCGTCGCGGGCGCGGTGATTCCGTGGTCCGCGACAATCTGCGGCAGCTCCCGCAGTGTCCCCGTAAACACCCGTTCCCCGGGTGAGGAGGCTTTCTCGACGATCGCTGCGCTGAGCTCGGGCGGGTGGCCGGAAGCCACGAGCCGCTGGACCAGCTGGGGCAAGACGTTGATGCCCATCAGAATCACAAGGGTCGTGTTCGAATCGTAGGCGGGTGCGGTGGGTTCGCTGTCGTCGCTCCCGACGGCCGTCACCACCTGAACGCGGTCGGCGTACCCTCGCCAGGTGAGGGGGATCTGGGCCGCGGCGGACGAGGCATGGATTGCGCTCACGCCGGGGACGACCTCCACCTCGATCCCCTGGGCGCGGTAGCATTGAAGCTCTTCGCCTGTGCGGGCGAAGAACCCACAGTCTCCGCTCTTGAGGCGGACGACGATCTTGCCTTCGCGCGCACCTTCTGCGGTCCAGGCCTCAAGCTCCCGTTGACCAGTGGTGGCGCCTCCGCGGGGCTTGTTGACGACCTTCCACTGCGCGGTGGTGAGGTCCGCCAGCCCTTCCATCATCGTCTTGGCGACGAGGCGATCGGCCACGATGAGGTCCGCCCGAGAGAGCCATCGCAACGCCCCCAAGGTGAGCATCTCGGGGTCGCCCGGTCCGGCGCCGATCAACACCACTCGTCCACCCTTGTCCGCTTGGGACAGGACCCTACGTGCGCGGAGTTCGTCACCGGTGTCCAGGTTGGCCAGCTCGGAGATCGAGGCTTGTCTTGCGAGTCGACGGAGGCGAGGGCGCCCCCACGGGGTCTTGTTCCAGGTTCGTAGCGCCCCAAAGCGGCGGACGGCTTCGCCGGTGCCTGGGGGCAGCGCCAGGGCGATCTCCTTGCGCAGACGACCGGCCATCCCGGGTCCTTGCCCCGCGGTGGAGATCGCAACGCGGACGGGGCCATCGCAGTGCAGCGCCGGCACGTCGAAGTCGCAACGATGCGGAACGTCGGCGTCGTTGACCAACTTGCCCTGGGCGTGCGCGCGCTCGTACCACCGGACGCTGAGGGATTCGTCGAGGTCACACAGAAACACCAGCGAGAACGCCGTACGTCGAAGGGCTCGGGCGTGCCCAACTCGAGGTGGAAGAGGCCGTGGGCGTCGCTGAGGGTGGAGCCATCGGCCGACTCGCGGAGGGGGCCGGTGAAGTCGAGCAGCTCGGGGATCTCGCGGACCTTGGCGAGGTGCTCGGCGTCGGTCCATACGCGCATGGGCGTCTTGCTGCGCGCCAAGTAGCGGACACGGGCCAGGAGTTCTCGACCGCGACCGAGCACCAGTCCGGCACCCTTGGGCCGTACCGCGATCATCATCCGGGCTTCGTCGCAGATGCGAGTCATCGAGCGGCCTCCTCAAGGGGCAGGGCTGCGGCGAGCCGGTGGTGGATGCCGCACTCGGTCTTGCCGCGTCCACGCCATCGACCTGCCCGCTCGTCCTCTCCGGCGCGCACTCGTGAGGTGCAGGGGCGACAGCCGACGCTGGCGTATCCGTCGTCCAGGAGCGGGTTGTAGGGAAGCTCGCGACTGCGCAAGTGCTGAAGCACGCGAGGGCGAGACCACCACGCCAGCGGGTTGATCTTGACCAGCCCGTGGGCGGCGTCCCACTCCACGCTCTCAACATCGGCTCGCACGAGCGACCCGCTGCGGCGCAGACCGGTGATCCAGGCGCTGGCTCCGGAGAGCCGGTCGGCCAACGGCTTGACCTTGCGGATCTCGCAGCACTTCGCCGAGTCGGTCTCCCAGAGCGCCTCACCGAACTCTTCGGCTTGGGCCTCCAACGACAGCGCTGGCTGCAGCCGCTGGATGCTGACGCCAAGCCGCTGCTCGAGCGCCGTGGCCAACGCGAGCGTCTCGTCGAAGAGCAGACCGGTGTCGAGCAGGACGACCTCGACGTCCAGCCCGGCCCTGACGACGAGATCGAGGGCGACGATCGACTGCGGTCCCAAGGCGCTGGCCAACACCAGACCACGCGGGAAGGCACGGCCAGCCCAGCCCAGGATCTCGACCGGGTCCTGCAGGTGGGTGGGCAGCACGTCGTGGGTCTGCAGTGAATTCAACATGAGAAACCGTGTATTCGCGAGGATGGAGATATTACCCAGTGATAAACTGTAGTTAATATCGACCGGCTATCCTCGTTCAAGGAGTATCAGGCGCCGGAACACTGTCAAAACAAATAAAAACACGACAAAGTGCCTGTTTTTGGCAGAAGTCCGCGATCCTGACTCTCTAGGGTCCGCTGGCTGTCAAAACTCGACCGGGAACGGACGCCGCGAAAATCGGCCGAAAAGACGGGCGTTTCACCTAAGAAAAGCTCCCAGGCGCGGAGCTACACGGATCCTGGCCGTGGATTTGGCAGCCCGTCGACGCGGCCGGAAGCTTCCGCGGGCCTCGTCGGCTCGGCTGCTCTGAGCGGCATGTGGGGCTCTCGCAGCCGCTGTCGCGATGCGGTCCGCTCTGGGATAGGCGGGCGAGGGTACCGAGACACAGGGCGACCGAAGGCGCCAAAGGCGTCGCCGAAACGGCCTCAGCAGCCTCTCGAACCAACAAAAAAGCGGAGCGTCCTTGAGGGCGCCCCGCTCTTGAGTGGTCAACCGAACGCTACAGGCAGGTTGCGTTCCAGGGACCGGAGCAAGCGCCCGACTGCGAGAAGGTCAGGCTGCCGAAGCGGCCGTTTTGGAAGGTGTTGTCGTTGATCACCATGTTGGCGATCTGGCCGCCGGGCCCCGCGACGGTGATGTTGGAGCCCATCGAGGTGTACTCGAGGTTGACGGCGTAGTCGGTCGCGAACTCCCAACCTTCAAGGGACGCTTCGGCGGGCGAGAGCAGGACCTGGGAGTTGGGCGTGTCGATGTCGCAGAAGATGTCCTCGGAGGTCAGGGCACCGACAGAGGGAGCCTGAACCTTCTTGACGAGCATGCCGCCGGGCCACAGGAAGTTGGGCGCGTTGGGGCAGACGTCGACACCGAGGTTTTCGGCTTGGTCTTCGGCTTTCCAAACGAAGCTATAGAAGTTCGATGCGTTCTGAGCACCCCAGACGAAGCCGACGACGTCGTTGTCGCCGCCGTTGATGTCGGGGCTGAGGTTGTCGACCCGAAGGTTGCCTTCGAAGCCGGTGTCCTCGAACACGACGTCACACAAGTGCAGGCCCGCGTCGTTGTTGAGGTCCTCGCAAGCCTGGGACCCACCCTGCTGGTAGGTGATCGAGGCGTCCATCCCGATGGCGCCGTCGAGCACGTCGAGCTGCACGAGCTCGCAGGCGCTCTGAAGACCGAACACGTCGGCGGAGACCACGGTGACGGAGTCTTCGGCCTGGTCGACGCCGTCATCGACGGTGACGGTGTACGTCTCGTAGTTGGTGGGCGTGGCGTTGACGGTGACGCCGGTGTCGGTGTCGAGCGTGGCGCCCGGGGTCCACAGGTACGTGTACTCGCCGGTTCCGCCCGAAGCCATCGCGGTGAGCTCGGCGGCGGTGGGGGACTCGAACGTGACGCAGGTGCCGGCGTCGACGCTGAGGCACTCGTCGGTGACGTTGGGCGTGGTGTCATCGCAGTCGGTGCCCGGCGTGATGCCGTTGCCGCCGTCCGGGGGATCGTTGTCGCCGTAGCCGTCCTCGTCCGCGTCCTGGGTACAGGCTTCGTTGAGCGGGGGTGCCTCGTTCTCGGAGGCGCCTGGGAAGGTGTGCTCGTTGCTGTCGTCGCAGTCGGTCCCGGGGTCGACGCCATCGGGAGGATCTGCATCGCCCCAGCCGTCGCCGTCTTCGTCTTCCATGCAGGCTTCGTTGCCCGGAGGTGGCTCGTTTTCCGCGGCGCCGGGGAAGGCGTTGGGGTTGTCGGGAGCGCAGTCGTCGGGGTTGGGGACGCTGCCGCCGGGAGGATCTTCGCCCTCGGGGACGTTGACGCACTCGTCGGGGTCGCCGAAGCCGTCGCCGTCATCGTCGGTGCACCACTGCTCGCCATCGTCCGTGTCGTTGGAATCGGACTCCGACTCCATGGTGTCGCTGTTGCTGTCGGTTTCGAGCGTGTCGCTCTCACTCGCCGTGGGATCGGTGTCGGACCCGCCCAGCGACGCGTTGGCGTCGGCAGCACAGCCCTCGTTGGAGGTGTCCTGAAGCAGTCCGTCGTCTGCGCACGGATCCGCGCAGCCCGCCGCAATCAAAGAACACGACGTCAGAAGTAGGGAGATGTATGCCCGACGCATGATGGCCTCCGCCTGTGCAGCCCCGGTGCCACGATCGATCGGCGGCAGAGCGAAACCCAACTTTTCAGACGCTTAGCCGAAGGGGGGGCCGTCGCCCCCATCAAGACCGCGCAGACTGGGGCCATTCAGCCGGGTCATTTTGGGACAGTGGGGCACTTTTGGACGTCCCACATGGCCCCACGTGTCCGCACTGCCGCCCGCGATTGACAGCGATACCCACTTGGTACGGAAAGTGCCTACCCGCCCAACACTAACCGCTATGGCACCGTTTGCGCGCACTTTCGCACTTTTGACGCCCGTCGTCACGTTCCTTGCGGCTCCGGAGGCTCAAGCAGCTCCCGACGAAGAGGGCGCCTCTGCGTCCGTTGGCCTCTCTTCCGAAGATGGCGCCGATGCCGATGTCGATGCCGCCGAAGGCTCGGGCGACCGCGCCGAGCTGCGTTGGATCGATCGTTGGAAACCCGAGCGCAACATGTGGGAGCTCGGCATCTATGGAGGCCTGTTCCTCCCCGGCGCCAACCACGAGCTGTTCGCCTTCGACGCCGCGGCACCCGACTTGGGCTTCAAGAAGTTCAAGACACTCGCACCGGAGATCGGCGGGCGCGTCGGCTACTACCCGCTGCGCTTCCTCGGTGTCGAGCTCGAGGGCGGTGGCATGTTCGCCTCGACCGACGACGACCAGGCCGCAACCCTCTACACGATCCGCGGTCATGTCTTGGCCCAAATCCCGCGCTGGAGCGTCACCCCGTTCGTGCTCGCCGGAGCTGGCGCTTTGGGCGTCAGCAGCAGTGGCGGCGCGGTCGGCAACGATGTTGATGCCGCCGTCCATCTCGGCGGCGGTGTGAAGATTTACTTCAACCGCTGGGTCGCGATGCGGCTCGATCTCCGCGACGTGATCGGCTCCCGCCGAGGGGTCAGCGAAGGGGAGAACCACAACTTCGAAGCCCTGCTCGGCCTGTCGCTGACGCTGGGTCGTAAGAAGACCGCGCCACCTCCAGAAGAAGGTCCCATCGACACCGACGGCGACGGCATCATGGATCCCGACGACAAGTGCGTCGAGACCCCCGGCGTGATCGAGTACGACGGCTGCCCCATCCCCGACACCGATGGCGACGGGTTCCTCGACCCGGACGACAAGTGCCCCACCGTTCCTGGCATCGCCCCCGATGGCTGCCCGGACGATGACCGGGACAAGGACGGCATCCTCAACGACGACGACAGCTGCCCCGACGAGCCGGAGACCAAAAACGGCTACCAGGACGAGGATGGCTGCCCCGACGAGCTGCCCGAAGAGGTCAAAGCCTTCGCGGGCGTGATCGAAGGCATCTACTTCGACACCGCCAAGGACACCATCAAGCCCAAGTCTCGGCCCAAGCTCAACCAGGCCGCCGAAGTGCTCACGAAGTTCCTGGAGATCAGGATCGAGATCTCGGGTCACACCGACAACGTCGGTAAGGATGAGTACAACATGGACCTGTCGCAACGCCGGGCCGAGTCGGTGCGCAACTACCTGGTCGGCAAGGGCATCGATGAGTCTCGTATCTCGGTGAAGGGTTACGGCCCCAACCAGCCGATCGAGAGCAACGACGACAAAGACGGACGCGCCAAGAACCGCCGCATCGAGTTCAAGATCCTGCAGAAGTAGAGCTCGCTGAGCTTGAACGAGGGCGCGCTCCGGACTTCCGGGGTGCGCCCTTCTTCGTGGTGCCGGTCGGGCTGCTGGAGCTCGGGGCCGTGTAGTAGGCTTCACGTCGAACCGTATGCATCGCTTCCCGCTCCTGTTCATTCCTACGGTCGCGCTTTGTGCATGCGGTGCTTCTTCAAACGCGACCAGCGAGACCGACGGGGCCACGGCGCCGGAGACCCAGTCTTCGAGCCTGGGCTCGAGCGGAGCTGCGACCGAGGAGACGGTGGGTTCCGGTCCAGAGTCGAGTACGGGCTCGGCGGTCGAGTCTTCGAGTACCGGCGAGCCCCCTGCGTTGGAGCCAGGGCCCGCGCGTGGAATCGTCGGCTTCGAGATCCAGCTCAACCAGGGGCTTAGAATTACGCCTTCCGATCCCGCCTTACCGGGGCGCGAGACGCTCGTCCGGTTCTACGTCGATGTCGATGAGAACCTCTGGCAGGAAGTCTCCCCGTCCGGCCGAATGCTCGAGGCATCGTTCTTCGTTCGGACGGCGGCGGGTGCGGAGCAGCCGGCCGAGGTTCGAGACGTCTGGCTGGCGGGTGACTCCGACGATACGCTCCCGGGAAGCACACTCGACTTCGCGCTCGATTCGGAGTGGATCGAGGCCGGCGTTGGCTACCGACTCGAGCTTCATGAAGTCGATCCGGAGCTCGCAGCGCTTCCGCTACCGGATGTCGCTCCGGTGTACCCCGCGAGTGGCTGGGAGGTGCTGCCGCTGTCGGACGCGGCACCCTCGTTGCGCGTCACGGTGGTCCCCTACGACTATCAAGGCGGCTGCACCCCGGAGACCGTGATCGATGCGGCGTTCATCGGGGAGCTGAGCCGCGAGGTCAAGAACATCTTCCCCGCCTCGGAGCTCGAGGTCGTCGTGCACGAGCCCGTCGCGTGGACTTCGTCACTCGCCACCGCCGACTCCCTCGACGACCTGCTCTCCGACGTCGTCTCGGTACGCGCCGACGACAGCCCTGCCTCGGATGTGTACTACGTCGGAATCATCGACACCTGCTCCGAGTGCGAGGACTGTCCGCCCGGCACTGGGTTCATTCCGGGGACGAGCCTGGCCGAGGCGCCGTTCCGTGCTTCGATGGTGCGAGTGCGCGGCTCCAGCGACGAAGAACGGGTGAGCCGAACGTCGAACACGTTCGCGCACGAACTCGCGCACAACCACCAACGCGACCACATCGTCTGCGCCGAGCAATCGAGTCAACCGAGCGTTCTCGACGACGCGTACCCGGATGAAGGTGGGTACATTCAAACGTTTGGCTACCGCTTCTCAAACGAGACGCTCTACGGACCCCAGGGCGCCTTCGACCTGATGAGCTACTGCTCTCACGCGCGCTGGATCTCCGACTACACCCGCGATGCCATCGCGATCCATATGGCCGCCGTGTCCGCCTCGGCAATGTCCGCAGCACCCACACCCCAGCGCGAGTACGTGTTCGCGATGGTGAACGAAGCCGGGCAGCTCGGACGCTCGTTCAGCGCGACCGCGCCCGTTGGCGACGGCCAGGCCATCCGGGCGATGCAGATCGCAGATTCGAAGGGCGCAATGCTTCAGCTCGACCCCGCGCGACTCCCCGTCTCGCGAGGCGCGTTGCAGATCGACTACGGCGGCAACGCCCTGCGGGTTCCGCTCTCGCGCTGAACGGCGGGGCACGCGGGTGCGCCCGCGAGTTCGCCACAGGTGTGCGTTCTGGCGTCCCCCAGGGCGCGTGGCCTGATGTGGGTGCGGGGCTAAGCGCTCGAATTTCGATGTGCTTTGGTGCTGGCGCCAGGGTTGCTTCTCCTGAGTGCGGAGGTCTCTGATGACACACCGAAGCCAAACCCTCGAACCAACTTCCCGCGTCCTGGACTCGGTCCAGACCGATTTCCCCCGCATCGACCCGGAGCTGACCTTGGACGATGCGCGAGAGCGGCTGGCCAACACGGGCGCCAAACGACTGATCGTCGCCCACGACGACACCATCTACGGGCTCGTGAGTCGCCATGACCTCGACACCGCGCAAGCTGAAGGCGTCGCGTCGGGCGACAGGCTGTGGAGCATCGTGCGTCGCCCCAACCTGTGCAATGCCGAGTCCGACGCCGTGGCGGAGGCCGACCGCATTTCAGCCGCTGGCGCGACGTCGGCCCTCGTCCTCGAGGGCGGAGAGCCCGTCGGCGTGTTCGCGCCCGGGGACGCCGCGAAGCACAACGAGCCGCAGCCGATGTACGGCTCGGCCGCACCACTACGCGACCTGCTCGCACGCAAGCCCATGCGTTCACCCGCGAGTAAACCGACTGGGTCGTGAGCAGCTTTCGGTGGCAGCTGCTCACGACCCAGGTCCCGATGACCTCAGCGCCGACTAGCCGTCGCTGAGGTCGTCGAGCTGTCGCTCCGCAGAGTTGATCGCGACGGTGACGCCAAGCTTGCCGTCGCCGAGCTCGCCGTCGAACTCGGAGAGGTCCTTGCGAGCCTTGCTGATCTTCTCTTGGACGTCCTTCACCTCGTCCTTGTCTCGACTGGCGGCATCGAGCGCCTCGAACTCCTTGTCGATCGCTTCGATCCGCGTCTTGGCTCGAGCGACGAACGCAGCGTCGGTCTCGTCCTTCAGGGCGGCGAAGCGTCCGCGATCGCTGCCTGCGGCTTGCATGTCGTCGGCATCATCGAGGTCTTTGTCCTCGTAGGCTTCGGCACGTTCCTCGTTGAGTTCCTGCTTCGCCTCCGCGAGCTCCTCGGCGCGCTCCTGAGGGTCGTCAATCTTCTTCGCGTCTTTCACGTCTTCGCGGTAGTCCTCTCGGGCCTCGGCGACCTTCTTCTCGGGTGACTTGTCGTCGCATGCGGCGAGCAGAAGTCCGGTGGAGAGCAGAGCGATGGTGGTTCGATTGAGAGCCATGGTGGCCGCCGGTTTTGCAATGCGTCCACCATGACCAAAGGCTCGAAGTTTCAGCAGCTTACGAACGCGGTCGCCATCTGGGGGTGAGCGAGAACGGAACACCTGGGCGACTTCGCTCGGCCGCCGCTTCCGGCAAGTGCTTCCGCCAAGTGAAGAACGGCCGGGTTCACGCCGCAGGACGTGCTTTGCCCAGAAACAGCTGGAAGCAGCTACCGGCTCGGGTGCTGTCGTCGATGCCGACCCAGCCGTCGTGCAATGCCGCGACGTCGCGGACGATTGCGAGGCCGAGTCCTTTGCCTCGGGAGCCATGGGATGCGCGGTGAAACGGTTCGAAGACCGCCTCGCGCTCTTCAGGGGGGACACCGGGTCCCTCGTCCATCACGCGAATGCACCAGTTTCCGTCGATGACCCCGAGCTCCACGTCAACGCGTCCGCCTTTGGGGGAGAACTCGAGGGCGTTGCTGAGGAGGTTGTCGACCGCCTGTCGTACGGCCGAGACCGCGAACAATCCAGTGGCGGTTTTCGGGGCGGTGAAGCCTACGACGACGCTTCTGGGTTCCGCAGTTGTTCGAGCCGAGTCCACGGCCTGGAACAGGATGGGGACCAGATCGGCCTCCTCGCGCGCCACCGGGGCGGCCCGCAGCGCGGCGAGGTCGAGAAGGCGGGTCGCCAAGGCGGACAACCGATCGACCTCCGCACCCACGCGTTCGAGACAGTCTCGCAGGGCATCATGGGAGCGTTCGCGCCGCAGGGTCACGTCGATCGCGACGCGCATCGAAGCCAGAGGCGAGCGCAGCTCGTGCGCGGCGTCTGCGACGAGTCGGTCTTGGGTTTTCTGCGCGGCCTCGAGGCGGGCCGAGGTGTCCGCGATCGCGTCGCGCAGCTCACCGAGTTCATCGGCGACCTCGTCGGGTGGCGGCCGTGCTGCGAGCTCTCCGGCCTGAAGCGCACGCATGTGGGCCCGCAGGTTGTCGATTCGGGTGGCCAAACCTCGTGCGTGGAACCACTGCAGGCCGAATGCAAAGCAGGCCGCCGCGATCACGAACGCCCCGCTGATCCTCCAATACGTTTCAATCTCGCGGTCGTGACGGGTCAGCGAGGCGCCCAGCCACAGCGAAAACGGGCGCCCGGAAGGGTCGTTGACGCGGACCGTCAGCACGCGGACCGCAGCTCCGGAACGCGATTCGGTCCGCAGGTCGTATTTCTGCGACTCGCTCGCGGGAAGCAGGGACACAGGGACGTCGGCACCCTGCGGATATTCGGTGACCCGCTTTCCATCAGGGCCATACAGCGCCCCTTGGGGAGCGATGTCCTGGACCGAGCTTCCCAGCGGCGAGTCGCTCAGATGCAGGTGCGGGGCCGCGGCGCGATCGAAGAGGCTTACCGCCTCGACCGCAGCTTGGCTCATCAGCGCGCGGTCGTGCTCCGCGAGCAAGGAGCGCTCGAACACGACGCCCGCCGCAACCACGCCCACCAGGAGGAAAACGATCGGGAAGATGGCCCCGTAGGTCAGGAGGCGAATGCGGAGCTTCATCGCGTTGCCGCCGGGGCCGCGGCATCGAAGACGAGCCGGAAACCAACGCCGCGGACAGCCTTGATCGCGACCAGACCCCCGGCTACGCGAGCGAGCTTGGCCCGCAGGTAGCCGACGTACACGTCGAGCACATTCGGGTCGCCTGCGTAGAAGCTGCCCCACACCGCCTCCAGAAGGTGGTGGCGCGACACGACTTCGTTCCCGTGGCTGACGAACTCGGCCACCAACGCGAACTCGCGAGGTGTGAGGCCAAGCTCTCCCTCGGGCCCGACGAGTATCCGCCGCCGACCGTCGACGCTGACCGGCCCGGCGCGAGAGAACTCAAGCTGCCCAGCGCCCCGTCGGTGCAACGCTTCAAGCCGCGCAAGCAGCTCGGCAAACGCGAACGGCTTGATCATGTAGTCGTCGGCTCCTGCATTGAGCCCCGTGACGCGCTCGCCGATGGCGCCTCGGGCGGTCAACATCATGACCGGGACCCGCAGCCCATGGGCCCGCCAGTTGCGAAGAATCGTGACGCCATCGGTGTCGGGAAGCATCCAGTCGAGGATGATGACGTCGTACTCGATGTCCTCGGCTTGTCGTGCCGCGAGCGCGCCGGTGCTGCACAGGTCGACTTGATGTCCTTCCTCGCGAAGGCCCTGGCCAAGCGATCGGGCGAGGCTCTCCTCGTCTTCCACGAGCATGACCTTCATGGCTTTGCGGAGTGTGACACACGCTTGGCGAACCACGGATACAGCGCGGGCAGAATCAGCAGCGTGAGGAGGGTCGAGGTGAGCAACCCTCCGACCACGACTGTGGCCAGCGGACGCTGAATCTCGGCGCCCACGCCCGTCGCGAGGGCCATCGGGACAAAGCCCAGCGCTGCCACCAACGCCGTCATCATCACCGGTCGCATGCGTTCGGTGGCAGCGCCGCGAGCCGCGTCCACCGCGGATGCCCCGGCGCGCTGGCGCTCAAGCACCCTAGACATCAGCACCACGCCGTTGAGGACCGCGATGCCCGACAGGGCGACAAAGCCGACAGCTGCGGAGATCGAGATCGGCATCGCGCGGCCCCACAGGGCGAGGACGCCTCCAACCCCCGCGAAGGGGACGTTCGTGAAGATGAGGAGGGCGGGCCGTACCGCGCCGAAGGCCACCATTAGCAGCACCAGAATCCCAAGCAGCACCACCGGGATCACCAGCGCGAGCCGTCCGCGCGCCTCCTCCAGCTGAGCGAACTGGCCTCCCCAGCGCACGGTCGTTCCGCGTGGGATCGGCACGGCATCTTCGACCGCCTGCCGAGCCGCGACGACGACACTGCCCAGGTCATCCCCGCGGACGTTGAAGCCCACGACCACGCGCCGCTGGGCTTGGTGGCGGTTGACCAGGGACGGGGTGGTTCGCAAGCTGATGTCCGCGATCTGGGAGAGTGCAACGACGTCACCTCGTGGGCTGGCGACCAGCAAGTTGGGCAGCGAGAAGGCGTCGACATCGTGGGCGATCAGGAGTCGAATCGGGATCCGAACCGGGCCGTCCCAGGTCGCCCCCACCTCCACTCCAACCCGAAGCATCTGAGCCAGCATCAGGACCTCCGCGTTCGAGAAGCCCAACTGGCTGGCCTCGATGAGCTTGGGTCGCACCTCAAGCAATGAGACGGCGGGCGGAGCGAGAAGCCGGACATCGGTCGCGCCCGGGACGATGGACACTGCGCGCACGATCGACTCGGCGACCTTGCGCGACTGCTCAACGTCTTCGCCGTACAGTTCAACCGACACATCGGTCACCGCCCCGCCGACCAGCTCGTTGAAGCGCATCTGGATCGGTTGGGTGAACGCGGGGTCTCCCCCGGGTGCGTGCAGGGCAATTGCAGCGTCGATCTCGTCGATGAGGGCCTCTCGGGTGAGGCCCTCGCGCCACTGTTCACGCGGCGCGAGGGTCACAAAGACGTCGGCTTGCTCGAGTCCCATGATGTCCGTGGCAACTTCGGGGCTGCCGATGCGGCTGGACACCGATTGGGCCTCTGGGATCGCCTCGAGTACGACCGTCTCAAGTCGTGACGCCTCCTGCACGGCAGTCTCCAGCGAGATGTCCGCAGCGCGCGTGGTCTGAATGACCAGGTCGCCCTCATCCAACTGCGGCACGAAGCTGCTTCCCGACCGCGCTGCGGCCAAGCCTCCGGCGCCCAACACAGCCACCGCAGCGATCATGACAAGCCCGGGAGCGCCCATCACAGCGCGCAGCATCGGAGCGTAGACGCGCGTCATGGCGCGCACCAACATCGGCTCGCGTCGAGGCACGAATCGGATGTCGAGCCACGAGGTCGCGGCGGGGACGAACGTGAGCGCGAGCACCAACGAACAACCCAGCGCAAAGACCACGGTGAGCGCCATAGGCCGGAACATCTTTCCGTCGACGCCTTGCAGCGCCAAGATCGGCACGTAGACCAGCGCGATGATCACCACCGAGAACAGCATGGGCCGCGCGACCCTCCGCATTGCCGACATGAGGGTGGCGCGGACGCTGTCTTTGGAAGGCCCCTGAGGGTCGGTGGTGCGGTTGCGAAGCGCTGCGAGGTCGTGGAACGAGCGCTCCACCATGACGACCGCGCCGTCGACGATGAGGCCAAAGTCGATCGCGCCGAGACTCATGAGGTTTCCCGGCACGTCGAACGACACCATGCCGATCACGGCGCCGAGCATGGACAGCGGAATGACGGTGGCCACGAGCAGGCCGGCCCGCACGCTGCCCAACAGCAGGAGCAGGACGATGGAGACGAGCGCGGCGCCCTCGCCGAGGTTGGTCGCCAAGGTTCGCAGGGTTGCGTTGACGAGTTTGCTGCGGTCGTAGACCAGCTCGAGCGATGCGCCAGGGGGTAGGCTCGCTCGCAAGGTGGGGAGTTGCTCGGCAAAGCGTTCTGTAACCTCCAGCGCATTCGCTCCTCGAAGCATCTGAACCATGACGTAGACGGTCTCGCCGCTTCCATTTCGGGTGGCGGCGCCGATGCGCGGAAGGCCCCCCGTGGACAGGGTGGCAACATCTGCGAGCCGCAGCGGGGAGCCGTTTGGGTCCACCGCGTCTGTTGGAGGAAGCAGCACCAGGGCTCCGAGGTCGCTGGGGGCTTGCGGCCAGTGAACGCCGCGCAGCAGCGACTGGCCGGGCCCCGCTGAGAGCGAGGCTCCGGGTACTGCGCCCGTACTGTCCCGCAGAGTGTCGGCCAGCCCGCCGAGATCGAGACCATAGGAGGCCATCGCAACGGGGTCCGCAACGACGTCGAACGTCCGACGCTCGCCGCCCCAGACGTTGACCTCCACCACGCCCGGCGTGGCCCGCAGCAGCGGCGCGACCTGGACTTGGACCAGCTCGTAGATCTGCGCGAGCGAATGTTCGCGGGAGGAGACGGTGAACTGAACCACCTCTCCCAATCCGCCGGTGAAGGGGGCGACCTGTGGCGAGGCGACCGAGTCCCGAAACGCCTCCAGGCCGGTCAGGCGTTCGGCGACCTGCTGCCGGGCGAGCCAGGGGTCGACGCCATCGTCGAAGACCGCGGTGACCGATGAGATCCCGTAGCGCGAGAGGCTGCGTTGTTCGACAAGACCGGACAGCCCTCCTAGAGCGGCCTCGATGGGTCGAGTCACCGATCGTTCAACCTCCTCGGGGGTGAGCCCGGGCGCCTGGGTGAGCACGATGACTTGGTTGCCGGTGATGTCGGGGAGGGCGTCGAGCTCGAGCCGGCTCGCTGCGTACGCGCCTGCGATGATCAGCAGGAGCACGAAGCCGATCACCCAGCCGCGTCCCCGAATCGATGAGACCACGATGCGCTCGATCAAGGGGAGCGAGGCTGGCCGAGGTTCGAGGCTCACTGCGCTGCCTCGTCGTCGCGGGTGGGTTGCTCGGTGCCGAGGACGGTGGCGGGGTCGATGGCGACACGGTCACCCGGCGCGAGCTCTTCGCTTTGGATGAGCGCGCTTTCGCTGCTGCTGCGCAGAACCTTCACGGCGGTCATCTGGGGAGCGCCCCCTTCGCGCTCTACGACGACCCACGCGGTCCCGGAAGCGAGGCGAAGTGCTGCGCTTGGCAGCTGCAGCAAGCCCTCTGCCGTCGCGTACGCCAAGACGCGTCCGCGCACCCCATCGGGACGAGGTTCCGCATCTTGAGGCTCGTACCAGCTCTCAACCCGGCCGTGCGTGGGTTCGACGATGCTCGAAACCGGGACGGGGTTGAGGGCGAATCGGGAACCGTCCGAACCGACGAACTCGAGCTTTACATCCGTCGGGCGCGGGCGGATGTCCACGACTTCGACTCGAATCGGCGAGCTTCCGGTGACGGTCGCCAGCCGGGATCCGGCTGGGACCACAGCGCCGACGATCGCAGGGAGTTGGGACACGACGCCATCGATGGAGGCGCGCATGACGACGCTGCCTTTGCGCATGATCGCACTGCGATTCTCGGCGGTCGTGCCACTGATGAGAAACACGGCTCGGGCGTTGTCGCGCTGTGCGGTCAGTGCCCCGATATCCCGATCGAGTTCGAACACGTCGCCGGCCCCAACCAACCCCTTGCCCGCGAGGTTGGCGAGCGCGTCTCGACGCTCTTGATGAGTGGCGAGTTGTCGCTCTGCAGACCCCAACGTCGCGGCCGCTTGAAGGAGTTCGGGCATTGAAAGCGACACGATCGGATCTCCGACCTCGACCCGGTCCCCGACCGCGACCAACACCGCGGTCACGGTTCCGGCCTTGGGTGCATCCACATGGACCCGGCTTTGGGGTGCGACGATGCGAGCTGGAGACTCCAGGAGGAGCTGGTCTTGGGGCACGACAAGCTCGGCCCAGGTCGAACCAGCCTGGACATCCGCAGCATCGGCGACTTCGGGTTCATCGGTGTCTGCGCTCGCGCACGCGCAGGTGAGTGCGACGATGCTCAGCGCCGCAAGGCGGTTGACGGTTCTCATGGCTGCTCCGACGGCGTGGTTTCTTCGGTGGTGAGCGCCTGCAGATACAGCCAAGCTTCCACGCGGGCCCACACGGTGAGCGCCTCAGCTTCGGCCAGTCGGCGATGTGCGGCGATCTGCCGGGCTTGAGCCAGCAGCAACTCCGACCCGGTACCTTCTCCAAGCGACAGCGCCTCACGCCGGGCTTCGACGAGGGCGTTCACGCTGGGGACCACATGCTCTCGGAGGATCTGTTCCCGCTCGGAAGCGTGGTGAAGCTCGTGAACCGCGGTCGACAACACGGCCTGGAGGTCGTTCACCTGTTGGTCTGCTTCGCCTTCGAGCGCGCGGGCCTGGGCGAGGGCGCTGGAGTATTGGCGCTGCCCACGATCGCCTGCGAGAGAGATGCCAATCACCCCAAACACGGAGAGGTCTGAGGTCGCCTCTCGCTGGACGGACACGCCCGTGATCAGCTGACGCCCGCGACTGGAGACGCCCTCGGTCGCCGCGGCGCGCATCGCCCTCGCTTGCAGGCGCCGAGTGACCACCGCCGGCAGGTTCTGAACGTCTGCGAAGCGTCGCGCAAGCTCTGTGGTGGGCGGAAGTTCGGGTCGCGGGTACTCCCCGGAGGTCGTCAGCGGGGTATCTCCCGCGGCCGAGGTCTCGCGCGCCAGGATCAAGCCAAGGTCGTGCACGATACCGTCGAGCTCGGTCAGACTTGACAGCGCCTCGGCACGATCGGCTGCCGCAGCGGCAGCATCCACCGATCGGCCCACACCTGCGGCGACGGCCTCTTCGATCATCGTTTCGCGTTCGCGAGCCAGCTCCAGCTGTTGCTGGGCCAACGCTTGCTCACGCTCCGCGCCATGCAGCTGAATCCACACCCGTGCGGCCGCGAGCCGTCCTTGCAGCGCCAGCGCCCGCGTCTCGGCGTCGAGCGCCGCACCTTCTGCCGCGGCTGTAGCCCTGCGCTGCTTGCCGTAGCCTTCCAAGTTCCACGCCTGGGTTGCAGTCGCCTGCAGCTCGAAGCCGCGATTGCCCTCGGGGACGACCCGCGCGCCGGGCATGAGGGTGAGCTGTGGTGCGTTCGCCAGCCGCGGGATTCCTTTGTCCTCGCGGCTCTTGATCGCGCTCGCATCGACGAGGCCGCGGAGCTGCGGGCCGTCGGCAGAGGCGTTCAAAGCGTCGTCAAAACCGATACTCGGCCCGTCGTCTGTCGCGTGTTGTTGGGGGTTGTGTCGGGGCGGCAGGAGACCCACCGGGATCCCGGGGGACCCAAGAGCAGTCGCGACCGCCACCGAACACGCGAAGAGCCAGATCATGCCTCCAGGCGTATTTCACGAGCCAAGGAAACCAGTTTGAGAACAAACTAAGAAAGTTCTTAGTTCGCGACTGGCTCGGGCTACCCATGGGCCACCGCGCCCACGCGCTGTACCAGGAGGCGGGGCTGGCCGCGGATGCGAGGCGGGAGGCGCTCGAAACCAGGGCGGTCGATCTGCTGGAGCCGGCCGCGAGCGGTCTGCTTCGCGTAGGCTCCTGCGGGTGGACCGCGCCGATGCCGAGAAGCTCCTCGCTGACCTACAACCAGACCGAGCGACGTTTGCCAACGCGCGGGAGACGCTCGCCGACGATCTCGAGGCGCAGATCGCCGAGGCCGCGCGATGGGGCGCGCTTCGCTGTGCCGAAGGAGGATCGGCCGCCAGCCTCTGGGAACACGATCTTGCACCCCGACCGCTCGAGACCAATCGCTGGCACGCGCTTCACGACGTGGGCGCGCTCCGCCGCGCGTTGTTGCCACGAGGTGGCACCGTCGACGCCGCTGCGCGCGGTCGATTCCTGCTGTACTTCCCGGACGCGGACCAGGCCGATGGCGCAGCAGCCACTGCGAGTGAGGACTTCTTCAACGACTACAACTGTCCGCCGTTGGGGACGTGGATCGGCTACTTCGACGACGCGACTGACGAAGCGGTCGCCGACCCTGACTATTCGGGATACCTCCTGTGCTGGGTCCCAGAGTCCTACCTCGCCCTGGCGAGCGCAGGGGTGAATGCCAACCCCGAGGCGTGCATCCGCTGGCTCGACGAAGCCGAGGTCCGCCTGAAGCCCGTGTTGGAGTCGCTCACCTTGGCCAGCGTCACCGTACTCGACCAGAGCGCATTCACGTAGGTGTGCCAAGTCCACGGATTCGTGGGCTACGATAGGCCTCGCCAGGACTGCGTCGGTGTTGGCTCCCTGCTCACGTGCCGTCCTTCGCAGCAGCATCCTGCGCGGTCATCGGTCGTGCCTCTCGTAGCCTCCGCGTGAGTTCGTACAGTGACCGCAACTCACCCAGCCGGCGGGCAACACCTTCCGCAAAGGTCTCGCGACGCGGCTGAGGCTGCATTCTTGCACGGGCCGAATCGAGATCCTCGGGTGTCCAGTTGTCCCGAAGCCACGCGAGGTTTTTGGCCACGTCGGCCGGGTCGAGATCACGACGGCTCATCGTGCTCCAGCCGCTGAACGTCGGCGAGATCCTGAGGGCGCCCCGCGGCGCGCTTCATAGCCACGAGGGCAGTCCGCTCGATGACTCGGACATTCCCCTCTGGGAGACAGACATCGATCGCCCCTCGAAGGTAGTTCAACGTCTCGCGGCGAGCCAGGATGAGATCGACGAGCAGCACTTCCTCACCCACGAGCTTGCTGACCCGCTGGACTCGTTGCTCGCGGTCCGTTCCCTCTGCGAACGTCATCGGGAGCGCCCGGAATCTGTAGCCGAGGGGCTCTATCGCCTCCAGCGCACGTTCGACATCCGCATCCTCGACGAGGAGGTCGATGTCCTTGGTGGTTCGGGTCGCCCCGTGGATCGTCACCGCGATCCCGCCGCACACCGCGTACCGAACCCCGGCCTCGTGCAGAGCTCTGACGACCGCGAAGAGCTCGTCGACGAGGTTCATGCGCCTCACCGTACCGCCCTTCGCCCACAGGTGGAACAATCCTCCTTCCCTCGAATTCGAGCGCGACTTCAACGACGGGACCGTCGTCGAGGTCGGCGCAGGGGGACGCCTGGCAACTGTTGACCGCTGGTGACCAGCCGCCGCGCTTATGCTCCGCGAAACGCCGCCTGCAGATCGGCGATGACGATGCGCTTCATCTTCGTCATGGCGTCCCGTGCTGGGCCGGCCGCGACCTGATCATGCTGCGCCCCGATGAGTGAAGGCAGCACCTCGGGCACGATGCGTGAACATCGGGCCGCCATCGAGGGGCCATGTACGGTGCGCCCTCGAGGGTGAACTCCACCACCATCGGGCTCTGCGTCTCGATGAAGCTGTTGGTCAGCAGCGAGCTCTTGAGGCCGATGCCTCGGCTCTCCCGGCTGAGCTTGGCGCGACCCCCGGCTGCAGGTCCGCGGCACGACAACCACGGTCTGTGATCCTCTCGCCAGCGACTGCGCCGGTGGGCGGGTCTGTGTGCCGTGGAGCTCGAGGGTTGCGTGCGTGGAGCCGAGGCATGACCCTCCCCATCCGCCGGCGAGTCATGCGGATGGGTATCGGGGTTTCATCCGCGAAGAGCTGGTCGCGCCATTCGCAGTGCTCGTGGCACTTGTCCTTGAGCTTGCGGTGCGCCGCTTCCGTGGATCGGGGAGCCCGACCTTCGCCTCGAAACGCGCGCATCATCTTCTTCGCTGTCGGGGTCCACTCGAGCCGCAGGGAGGAACCGGGCGGAGGTCCCAAGGGCTTCGGGATGGGTTTCGGAGGAAGCATCCGAGGACCGAACTCCAAAGAAGTGCGTGAAGGTGGCCCGGTTCATTCGAAAGGCGGCCGAACGAGACCCTTCCTGGTGGGTGAGGGCACCCGCGCGAGCGAACGCGTGCGGAGAGCCAGTAAGCAACGAAATGAGCCCGTCAGTTGTTTGAGACGTTTGAGACGCCTTCATGCGGGATTCTGAAAACCATCCCGATGCGGCAAGGTAGCTCGGGTTGCATTCGGGATCGTGCAGCCAGAACCACAACGCGTCTACGCAGAACTGGGGGTGACAGTGCTTCGCGAGCGCCTGCACCCACACTCCCGAGTCGTCCGAGTCGTCCTCCTTGAGAGTCGGTGTTTCGTCGGCAGTCCTCAGGCGAAGGCTCACAACTCCCCGTCCCAGCTTTCATAGGCCCATGGCTGCACATCTTCCGCGGTCATGGTGCGCAAGAACGCAACAAGCGCTTGCTCCTGAGCGTCGGTGAAGCGTCGGTCGAGTTGGTGGCGCGCCATCAGGCGGACTGCCTCCTCCAGTGACTCGACGCTGCCGTCGTGAAACCAGGGGCCGGTCTCGGACACATTGCGCAGCGAAGGGACGAAGAACCGCATCTTGTCCTTGGGGTCGCCGGTATGCTCAAACAGTCCCTGGTCCTCGCGCTTGTCGGCGGGCCAGGGCACTTCCTCCCCCAGCTTTCGGAGCTCGGTCGCTCCGACCGCCGACCCGTCGTGGCACTCGGAGCAGCTACGGCGAAAGATTCGATAGCCGCGCCGCTCCTGTCGGTCGAAGGCGCGTCGGTCTCCGTCGATGAATCGGTCGAAGCGAGAGCGACGGGGCAGCATGTCCTGGTACGCAGCTAGCGCGAGGTTCACCTGCTCCAGCGTGGGACCGGGCTCGCCCGGAAAGGCCTGCTCGAAGTCCGGGCCCCAAGCGGCTCTTGCATGCTCGACGATGCCCTCCTTGGTCTGCCCCATCTCGTTGGCGGCGAGGAGCGGTCCGCTGGCTTGCTCCTCGAGCGTGGGTACGCGCCCATCCCAAAGCTGCCGAGACTTGAGCGCGGCGTTGAAGACGGAGGGGGCGTTGCGCGGCGCGAGGGCGCCTCCGGTCCCCTCGGAGCGCGGCATTCCGTCCGCTCCGAACCGTGCGGGGTCGTGGCAAGACGAGCACGACACGTCCCCCTCCGCCGACAAACCCGCGTCGAAGAAGAGACCGTGTCCGAGCCGGAACCGGGCGAACTCGACGGAGTCAAGCTGGGCGGGGTCGGGGTTGGAGATCGAGTCGAGGTCGCCGCAGCCGCTCAAGCCGATCCCGAGGCCGATCCGAAAGATGAAACTGAGAGTCGCGCGTCGCACTGGAGGTCGCCTTGCTCCCTGGTCCTAGCGCCGGCCACGTTGCGACGGAACGGGCATCGCCGCACGGGGTGTTGCGAAAATCCCGGTGCCGGAGTCAACCGGGCAGGGCGGCAAACGCATCCGCCAGGAAGTCCCACAACGCCCGGACTCGCGGCAGGTCGAGTGAAACGCTGGGAGCCGCCAACCAAAGCGGTGGCGGAACGATGGCGGGCAGGTCCGACAGCGCCACCAGACCATGGGCCGGTGCCAGGAGCTCCGGCAGGATTGCGGTGCCTAGGCCTGCCGCGCAGGCCGCCCGAAGCCCGGCCAGGTCATTTGTTCGAAGGACAATCTGCGCCCCCGGATACAGGGCGAGCATCTTTTCGACCGCCGGGTCAGGGCCGGTCCACGCGAGCCAGTGCAGACGGGCTTCGCTGGGCGAGACCTCTGCGCAATGAAACGCTTGGGCGGGACGAGCGCCCAACTTCCGGCTGGTGATGTCTCCCTGTTTGGGTCGGTGTGTTCGCACCGCGATGTCTGCTTTTCGCTGATCGAGAGCGACCACATGGGTCCCCAGCTCCAGCTCGAAGTCGATCGCCGGATGGCGAGCACGAAAATCCCGGAGCAAGGGGACCAGCAGCTGAGTCCCAATCTCGGTCGGCGCGGTCAAGCGGACCGTGCCACGAAGCTCGTCGTGGGTACCGGTGCACTCGTCGATGCCGACCGCAACCTCGTTGAGCGCGCGCCGCACTCTTCGAAGCAGCAAAAGCCCGCGCTCGGACACGTCCATCCCGCGGCTCCCTCGATGGAACAGCGCAACGTCCAGCGTCTCTTCAAGTCGGCGAACTCGTCGGCTGATCGTGGACGCATCCATCCCCAACGACCGTGCCGCTCCAGCAACGCTCTGGGCGTCGACGACGGCGGCAAAGACGACGAGGTCGTCGAACAGGCCTGGGTTCGGCGACACTTTCACTGGGGGTGAGCCGGGCACGTCCGGACCAGCTTACCGCCGTGGATCCGGCCGACCGCCAAGAGCGTTGTTGCCAAGGGCAGGCGTCCCGCGCCGAGAGGTCGGCTCCGAATGCGTCGACCATCCGGTTCATCTTGGTAAACGCCGCAGCGTCCTTAAAAGCCCGCTCAATGCCAGCGACGCAACGGGCGCAGGATGTACGTTTCGAGAATCGGCGGTCCAGCCGTCGGTGGCTTCGGGGCGGTCGTGCTCCAGGCGGGGCTGAGAGCCGGCTAGCGCCCAGAGTGACCATTCCGTCAGTTTCGGGCACCATGGACCCATGATGGAGAAATGTTGGCTTTGTGCGCTTTGATGTTTAGGCTCGGCGTGCGGGCCGTCCGTGTCTTCAATCGCGGGTGAGGAAAGCGGGTCGTCCGGCGAGGCCAGCTCCTCGACCAGCACCGCGTCGGGCACGGAAACCCCCGCGGGCACCACCGGCGCGGACACCTCGGACGCAAGTGCGTCAACGGATGCGTCCGGCTCGACCCACGACGCAGGCACCGACCCCGAGCCGGTCGAGGTTTGCCTCCGGGGAACGCCGCAACCGATGCTGGACCCGGAGGACACGCTGTTGCGGATCCTCGACACCGACCGGAATGGGCGAGACCAACTCTGGATGTCGCAGCTTCGGTGGGATCCGTTGCGAGAGATCCAGTCCAGCGTCCTTCGGGCGTTCGAGCTCGACGAACGTGGCGTGTTCGTCCCGCTCGCTGAGCTCGAACTGCCCGGAAATATCCAGGCGCTTGCCGACATCGACGGCGACGGTCTCCTGGATGTGATGCTCGCGCAGTGGGATGATCTGACGCGGTGGTGGCAGGTCGGTGTGATGGGGTTCGACATCGACGCGACGGCGCGGCCACTGGACGGCGTCGACCCGGTTGGCCTTGGCTCTTGGATCGAGGTCACCGAAGACGACGCGATGGACTACGTCGAGCGATCGAACGAGTTCGGTTTTCGAATCCTCGTGGGCGACGGTGCGGGCGGCTTTGAACCGGCCGGGACCAGCGCTCTCGAGAAACTTTCCCCGCATAGCGTGTTCCCGGTCCCCGCGCTCGGTCAGCTGGTGCTGATCTTTCAAGCGCCGGTCTTGGGTTTCGTGAACGACATCTCGGTAGTTCAAACCGTTGCCGTCGACGCGAACGGTGACCTGGAGATCCTTGCGCAGAGCGGAGGACTGGACATCTCCCCTCGCTTTGTGGGCGACCTCGACGGTGATGACATCGCCGATGTCGTCGGGTTCGATGGGGTCGACAACACACTGCGGTTTTTGGGATCCGCTCGAGGTCCGTACGAAAAGGCCGACATCGTGCCGAACATTCGCGACGCGGTCGTTGGCGGATTTGTGCAGGAGCGGGAGGTAGAAATCTTGTGGTGGAACGGCAAAGCACAGATGAGACTCCAACGAGCCCAGGGCGCGGCTTGGTCCGAGGAGACTCCGGTTGCCGACAATCCGCAGTGGGACGCGAACGGACCAAAGCGCGTGCTCGCGCGTGCTCGAGGCCGACGGTGAAGCCGGTGCCGAGCTGCTGCTGCTCAGCGAAACCTATTCCCTGTGGAGCGTCGAAGAATGCTGAATCGATCGACCCGGCTCGCCCTTGCGGTCGAAGCTGCGCTACGACATCAACGGCGCGTTGTCGTGGTTGGTCCAGTCCAGTCCGCCTCCAGGAGAAGATCCGCAGGGGGCCACGAGCGTGGAGCGTCTCTGCGCGCTGGTGTTGCAGAATCAGTTCGACTCCCAGCTCGTCGTGTGCTCTTGGGACGCTGACGGTGTCGGACCCGACGTGTTCGCACCCGGCTTCGACGAGGGCTTCACCTTGACCGACGCCGCATATGGCCCCGACGGCGACCTCTACGTCGTCGGCTGGGAGCAAGACGCAACCTGGGCGCTACGCATCGACGCATCCGGCACGCTCGCGTGGGCTCCGCGGAACACCGAGGTCCGCTGCACCAACGCGGTGCAGCGCTTTGGTCGCTGCCTGCGAAGCATCGAAGCCTGCGCTGACCAACTCGTCGCGCGCGTGGAGGATGGGATGAAGCCTGACGAGTCACGCTGCGAGCAGCGACAAAGCGCTGTCTGCTTCTCGACGGTCGACATCGCGAGTGGTCAGGGCGGCAACTACTGCTTTCCCGGTGACCAAGTCTGTGAGCACTTCGAAGAGCGCAAGCGCGACTCGACCCCGAAGGTCGCCGTGACCAGCTGTACGCCGTACGCATGAGATCGAAGGCACGACGTAGATTCGCCCGCCGGCCTCTGCGTACTCGACCGCATTCGCCAGTAGACTACCCGGCCATGCAGGCGTAGAAGGTGTCATATTGCGCCTCGCACCCGACGGCCTCGGGCTGCTCGACGTCGCTGCAGACAAACGTTGGGTTGGGGCCAGCGCAGGCGCGGGTTTGCGAGAACTCGGCCACGCAGTCTCCCTCGAGTTCCAGCTCGCAGCCGGCGAGGCAGGCGTCGATGTTTGGCGGACCCGCGCTGCACCCGGCAGGCACGACCAGGGCGCATAGCGCTGCGCATTCCAAACAGTCGGTGGGGAACACCTCCAGGCGAGCCCAGACGCCGCCTTCGCAGGTCATCACGTTGCAGAACTGGCACTGGTCGGTGCAGTCGGTCGAGCAGGACTCCCCGTCGATCGGGCACGGTGCTCCTTCGGACGGGAAGGGGTCGCAGCCGGTCACCTCGCCCGTCGAGCTTTCCCCGGTCGAGTCTCCATCGGTTGTGGCTGCAGTGATATTCGTGCCGCTTGAGGATGAGCCGGCGGAGGTCCCGCTGACCGACGTGGCTGTCGTTGAGGTTTCCGTCTCGGACATGGAGGTCTCGGAACCGTCTGAACTCCCCGTCCCTCCGTTCGACTCCGTGTCCGTTGGAAGCTGTCCAACCTCCTCGACAATGGCCGGGCAAGCACAAAGCAACGAGAGCGCGAGCAGGGTGACCGAGGCAAGTTGCGGCGTCTTCATGTTCACCTATCCAACGAGGCCGCCAATTCCGTCGACCGTTTTACGCAGAACCATCACAACCCGCACATGACCTTCACCTTCGCACCAAGAGGGGTGTCCCCGTGGGTTAGGATGAACGATCGCGCCGCGGCTTTGGGCTGAGGTCCGGAGCCAGAACAGGCTGCAATTGCGCTCCAGGCCGAGCGTTCGATCGAGAGTGTTCCTTGGGGGAATCGGTGGGCGTGATCTCGCAGCGCACGGTCGGCTTGTGCGACGCGACCGGCCGCCAGGTGTTGTTGGGCGGACTCGAGAAGGGCGATCTCTTCGCGAAGCCGGTCGGCAGCGGCCTCGGGCTTGGGGGTGGTGGCGTGGACCCGCGGGGCGGAAGCGGGAGTCACGATGGGTGTGGGCTCGTCCGGTGGTGGCGTCGGTATGACGGCGGCGGTCTTGGAGCGTTGCGCAGGCCAGGAGGGGGGCAACGGTGCCGGGACTGGCGTGGGCGTGGCTGGGGCGGAGGTGGTCGTGACAACAGGCGGTCGTGCGTCCTTCGAGAGCACGGACACCGCCCCCCAACCGAGCCCGGTCGTGGCCACGGCAACCGTCGTGACCTTGATGACCTTGATGAATAGGGCACTGGCCGCCCAGCGCGTGGGGCCGGCCTGGACCGCGTCCACTCGGTTGGCGCGCTGCAGCACTGCCTGCAGATTGGCGTCGCGAACCTGGACCGAGGATTCGACACTGCGGCGGTAGGCGGCGAGGTAGTCGTGGCGCGGGTCGGCAGTCATCGGGACCTCGTTCGCTGTCGCTTGGCTTCCTCGCGGGCGACGGCTTTGGAGAAGAGCGCGCGCACCGTACGGAGCCGCGAGTAGACGGTGTTGAGTTTGACGGACGCGGCGGCGGCAACCTCGGGGGCGGTCATGCCTTCGAGCTCGCACAGGACGAAGACCTCCCGTTTTTCGTCGTCGAGCCCGGCTAAAAATGACTCGACCATGCTCGCCGCTCGGCGCCAGTCGAGGGCCTCGTCGGGCGACGTCTCGGTGTCCGGTGCGAGATGAAGGGGCGGTCGCCGGGCGTCCTTGGCTTTTGCCCGTCTGGCGACGTTGCGCAAGATGCCGTAGAGCCATCCGCGCGCGCTGGCGCCGGGGCGCAGGTCGCCCAACCGGCGCAGGGCGACGATGAACACGTCCTGGACGACGTCATCGGCGAATCGAGCTGGCACCCCGAGTGCCAGCGCGCTGCGGCGCACAAAGTCGTGGTGCGCCTCGAAGAGCGCCTCGAATCCGCCCCGCCTCGGCTCAGCGGCGCGAGGTATCGCGCTGGGGCCCGACGTCATCCCCCACCCATCCCACGTGAGCCCCGGATCCGTCGAAGAAAACGACCGGTCCCACAGACCGGCCGCAGAAGGCCGAAAGACGGGCTTCAGCGCCGCGGCAGATGCAGTTCGACCCCGAGCGCGACCCGGGGCGCGATGATGTTGGGTTCATGCAGTGCGCCATCGCGCACCTCAAACCCTGGCCTCAGCACGGACAGCACCGCATCGACATCCAAGACGATCGCGAGGCCGGGGACGACGAACGCACGCAGTGTGGGACCGAGCGTCGCGGCGATCCACGGGCCACGTTGGGCCTGCGCCTCGAGCAGCGCCCCGGTGCCCTCGCCAAGCTGTTCTCCAACCTCCAAGCCGCCACGGAATCCGGGCTGCAGTCGCCCTTCGAGAACATCGAGGGTCGCGCAGCCGCGGCCACCGATCGACCAGGCCCAGGCTTGGATACCCGGTTCATCGCCCGTGGTCGTGGGCGCCGAGACCATGCCGGAAATGTCGGCGCGCCAGAACTTCGCGCCGAGTCCCGCAGCAACACCACCGCCCCCGCCAAATCCCGGGGTGGTGCCGAATGTGCCGAAGCCGAACGCTCGCACAGACACGAACAGCGGATTGCCAGTTCGTGGTCGTGGGGGCTTGGTCGGAGGCAGCGGCTCGACCAGGGCCGATGGCTTGGGTCGGACCCGGGGCGCGGTTTCCGGTTCGGGTTCGGGTTCGGGAACAGGTTCGGGTTTGGGTACGGGTACAGGTTCGGGTACGGGTTCGGGTTCGGAAACAGGCTCAACCGGGGGAGGTTCCGGAACGACCGCGGTCATGGCAGCGGCACGGGTGATCAAGATTGCCGCCTCGACCAGCGTGTCGCAGGCCGGGCTTCGAAGGGTCCTGGTCTGCGTACCGTCTGGGGTCTGCAGCCGAAGTGTGGCCGCGAGTCCGTCGTCGGTGGTTTCGATCTCGACCTCGATCGATGCGGTGTCGAAGGCCTCTGCGGCTGCATCGACCGCGGCTTGTCCACGCGATGCCGGGCACTGACCGCTGTGGTCCGTCCAAGAGACGTCGGTCGCCGCGAGCGAGGCGACCGCGAGCGCCAGCGCCAGCATTCGAGCGCATCATGCCGCGAGAGGTCGACCGATGCCACACCCGTTTGGTGCGTTCGCCCCCACAGGCAGCGGTCGGGTCGAGGCGGTCGGGGCGACCTACTGCAGGTCCACGTGCAGCGGCGGAGTGATTATGCTTACGACCCCACCAAGCGCCACCCGGGTGACCTCGTCGAGCGAGTCGAAGCGCCCAAACTCCAGCACCGCATTCCCCTTGCCCGAAACCGCCGCAAAGGAAGATGCTGGCGCCCGCTTCCGTTTAATCTGAACGCTGATGCCTAAGACGGTGCGGGCAATCGCAGGGTTGGCGTTTGGGTTCTCCTGCGGCTGCGGACCACGAGTCGGCGGCGCGGACGAAGGTGGCGGCACATCGGGCGAATCGTCGCCGACCGCGTCGACTGCCGAGAGTTCTCTTGGCAGCGCGGCGACGGCCGAGAGTGGCGCGACCCACGGTACCGCAGGCGACTCGAGCGAGTCCTCGACGGGCCCGCAGGACCTCTGTCCGCAACCATTCGCGGACCTGCCCAAGGCCGACGGGACCGGCCTGCTCGTCGAATCAGAATCAGCTCTCGACACCAGTGCGCAGAATCTCATTTGCAGCGCCATCGCGCCATCGTCCTCGGACCCGTCGACGACCCCGTTCGACCGTCACCCACGGACCAACTGACTCTCCATTGCACACCAGCCCTCGACCCGGAGGTTGTTGAAATCTACATCCTGACCGACAACCCTCAGATCGTGGAACTTCTTGCCAGCCTGATCGGGCAAGCGGGGCTGCAACTTGCGTTCTTCCGAACTGGAGGAGGAAACTGGGATCCCTTCGGATTTCACACAGATGCTTTCAGTCTCCGGGACTTGGAGGGAAGCCTGCTGCTGTTTTCGCGGGCAGTATCCTGCTCCGACCCCGGAGAGCTCGACATCTGTAGAATCGACACGACGCCGCATCTTCTTCCCGATGAATGGGTCTCCCCTTTGGGGCCGATTTTTCTTGAAGACGCAGGTTGCGGACTGCGAGCGACCTCGGACTACCCGTTTTTCCCCGACCCCGGAGAGTTCGTGACCCGCCGGGCCATTCGTTCCGAAGGTCTCGACGAACCGTTGGTCGTGTACGACGGTCAGTCAGGCGATTTTACCGTCGACGCGATGCAGTTCGGCGTGGCCGTTCCCGGGGCAATCCGTATCGACTTCCAAGAGTCGCCGCGCCAAGGAGCTTGGTTTCAGGTGTACCGCCATACCGGGCGCTAGCAATTGGTGGTGCTGCAGCAGCGTTCGCGCGCATCGTGCCGCTTCGTGTTGCGCGATTCGAGCGCGCACCGGGTGGCGAAGTGGCTACCAGCAGCCGTCGAACTGGACGCGGCCGGAGATGGTGCCGTTCTCGCTCGTGCAGTCGAGGACCATCTCACCGCCGTGGTTGTAGACGAGGCCCTTGTTGTCCACGGTTCGATCGAGTCGCACGTAGAACTCCTCGCAGTCGTCTTCGTTGAACGTGAAGCCGTCGAGCGTGCCGGGGATGAACGCGATGACGGTCGGGCCCAGCTCTTCGTCGTCGACGAACCGGACGCACCGCTCGCCGTCGTGACTCGAGACATCGACCTCCTGGCTGAAGCCGATGCAGACGCCCGGGTCGAGGTTCCAGGTGCCGAGCTCCTCGCCTTGGACCGAGAGGTTGCCCTCCACGCTCATGGGCGGCGCCTCGTAGCAGCCACTCGATGCGCTCGCGACGACAAAACCCAGCCCGATCCATGCCTTGCGCATGAGATCACGCTAGCAGCGGCCCCGGGTTTGGGGAAGTCGCGAGTCGCCGGTTCTTGGTACATCCATGCCATGCCATGCCATGACGCGATGGGCTTGGATTGCGGCGGCGTTGGTTCTCGGTGCGGCGTGCGGCGGGGACGGCGGCCCAGCCGCGGCGGGTGAAGGCTCGTCGTCCGGCAGCCCGGGTTCGTCCGGGGAGGCGTCGACGACCAGCACCTCCAGCTCAGGCGGTGAGGCGGCGTCCTCTGAGGAAGGCTCGAGCAGCAACAGCACGGGTGAGGCTCCGATCGAAGCGCCAGAGTTCCTCTGTCCCAACCCCGCGGTGCCCGAATGTGCGTCCAACGAAGGGACCCTGCGCGCGGCCGCCTCGGTGCGCTCGATCGTGCCCGAGTGCTTCGAGGCATGGGTCGACGTCGATGGCAACGCGGTGTTCGACGGAGACGACACATTTCTCGACTGCGGCTGCGACAGGTTGTGCCCCGAAGACGTTGGATATCCCGGAGCGGACGAGGGGGAAGGCGACGGCGAGTTTGCGCGGGTGTTTGTCGCTGGCTTCCAGGGGAACCGCCTGGCCACGGGCGTGCGCGGGGCGAACGAAGGCTTGGTTGGAGAGGGCGATGGCATCGACGTGCGAGTGCTGGTGCTCGATCAAGGCGATGTTCGAGTGGCTGTGCTGGCGGTCGATACGGTCGGCATCTTTCGCCCGGACGTGACCCGGATCCGTTCTGCCTTCGACGAAGCTGGGGCCGAGGTGGATGCGGTCATCGTGCATGCGCTGCACGACCACGAAGGCCCGGACACGATGGGGCTGTGGGGCGAGGGTCCGTTGATGTCCGGCTACGACTCCTCGGCCTACGGGGCGCAGTGGCGCGCTGCGGCGCTCGATGCCACGCTCGATGCGATCGCGAGGCTGGAGCCGGTGACCGCGATTCGGACCGGCTCGATCGACTCGAGCCTGGCGCAGCCCGGCGGGGCGACCAACCTGATTCGCGACAGCCGGGACCCGTGGGTTGTGGACCCGACGGTCTCGGTGCTGTCCCTGCAGGGCGGGGGACCGGAGCCCATCGTCACGCTGGTGAACTACGGGTGCCACCCAGAGACGCTGGGCAGCGGCAACACCCTGCTCACGGCGGATTTCGTGCACGCGATGCGCAGGAGCATCGAGCAGGGCTCGCAGTGGCGACGAGCTCCGGGGCGCGAAGGCATCGGCGGTACGGCGATCGTCATCAACGGGGCGGTGGGCGGCATGATGACGACGCTGGGCGTCGAGGTGACCAACCCCGATGGCGACACCTTCTCGGCGCCTTCCTTCGACAAGGCGGATTCGATCGGCCAGCTGCTGGGCGAGGCCGCGCTGGATGCCTTGGACGGCGCGAGCGAGCTGGTGGACCCCAAGCTGCGGGTGATGGGCAACACGTTCGAGCTGCCGGTGGAGAACACGCTGTACGTGTTTGGCTTCAACGCTGGCGTCATCGAACGCGACGTGCTGATCGACGACAACCCGCAGCGGATCGTCTCCGAGATGATGCTGGTGGAGCTGGGACCGCTTCGCATGCTGACGATCCCCGGCGAGCTGCTGCCCGAGATCGCCATCGGTGGGTATGACGGCTCGGCATTGCACACCGACGAGGTGCCGCTTCTGGGCATGGACAACCCGGTGCCCCCCAACCTCGACGCGGCACCCTCAGGCCCATACTTGCTGGAGAGGCTCACGCCCGCGGATGCGCCGCGCCCTTGGCTCATCGGCCTGGGCAACGTTGAGCTGGGCTACATCATTCCTGAGTATGACTTCGTGCTCGCGGACTCGATGCCGTACTTCAACCAGGCCGAAGGCGACCACTACGAGGAGACGAACTCGCTCGGTCCGGATACGGCGGGGATTCTTGAAGCGCAAGCGGATCGCCTGATCGACTTCGCGAACGTGGCGACCGACTGAACCCGTTGCGGTCGTCTCAGTCCCAACACGCGCACAGGACCGGCCCGGCGTTAGAGGGTGTAGGCGACGATCGTGCCGGCGATGTCCCCGAGCGCGGGGCCATAGTCGGTGTCGCACACGGAGTAGAGCTTGCCGTTGTCTCCCCACGCCGAGCCCTCAACCAGCTCCCGGATCCGGACGGGCGGAACGGCCTCGGCGGACTGTGAGCTGCAGCCAGGACCGATGCCGAAGCGGGCCTGGTACGAGGAGATGTCGCTGCCGTCGGACCCTTGGACGTAGTTCATCAGGGGATTCGCGGCATAGTTCGCTGGAACACCGACGATTCCGAATGCGAACACGTCGGCGCCCTCGGGCAGCTTGTCTTGCCGCAGAGCCTCGAGTTGACCGCGGAACCGCGCGACGGGGTACAGCGCCGCGTCGCCGGACGTGGACGTGGAGTTCCCGTTGACATCTTTGTCGGCAGAGACGCACTGCTCTTCGCCCAGCGCGAAGTCGCAGTCGACGCCTGCGTTCCAACAAACGGCGGAGCTTGGGCTGACTTGCTCGCCGGGGAGGGACCAGAACACCTGATTGCCCACGCCTTCCTCGCCGAAGACGGTGTCCTGATGGGTCTTGTTGAACGAACAGTCGGCTTCATCCGTCACGAAGACGACCGCGAGGTGCGCTCCGCGTCGGAGAAAACCGCTTTGGTCCTCGTTGGCTTCGTCGCTGAGCAGAAGTGCCTTGCGGGCGGACTCGAGCGTGGACTCGAACCCGCAGCCGTTGATGCCTTGGGGGAGCATGCACTGCATGGCGCTTGTGAGGGCGGACGCGGAGAGACCTCCGTCAGAGCCCGCTTCGAGCCAGGGACCGGGACTCGCGGTCGGCACCGAGTCCTGCTCGCAGAAGTCCGTGCAGGCGACCTCCATATCGGTGCCGTCACCCGAGAAGTAGAAATCGCCGAGACGACTGCGGCAACTGCTGCCGACGAACTGTCCGGACTCTGGATCGCTCACGCCCGCGCCGCGGCACCAGTAGTTGCCGTCGTCGGTCGTGGTGACGGCGACTCGAAGGCTGAAGCCGGCCTCGAGCAGCGGGTCGGTGAACGACGCGATGCTGGCGGAGAGGGCGAGCTGCTCCTCGCCCATCGACCCAGAGTTGTCGATCACGAACAGGACGTCGAGTTCGTTGCTCGGGCTGGTGGGGGTTGCGGTGTCGCTCGGCCCGTCGCCGCTCTCGTCGTTGCGACCGGGCCCGGAGGTACCCGTGGGCTGCCAGTTGGGATCGACGCAGAGGTCAGACTGGCAGGAGAGGTCACCAAGGCACAGGCCTGCGTTGCATGGTGACGTCTCCTCGCCAGGTGTGCCCTCGGCTGCAGAACCGCATGCGGCGAGGGCTGTGAGAGCGATGAGGACAAAGGTAGTGCGAAACATGATGAATGTCGTAGCGGGACGGATGTCTTGCTGGAGTCTTGGAAGGCTCACTCGCAGCCTTGGTCTTGGTCCAAGAGCTCGAAGCATCCCATCCACTGGCTCGTGTCAGCGAACCCGTCGACACACGTCGTGTTGTCGGCGAGACAGTTGAAATAGTCGGAGATGTCGCAGACTGTTTCTGCGTAGATCGAACAGTCGATGATCGCTGTGCCGCCGGGAAGCTCGGCACACTCAGCGCTGTCGATGAACGCCTGGCAAGCCGAGACGTTGTCGGTGCCGTCTCCGTTTCCGTTTCCGTTTCCGCCCTCATTGCTGCCGCTGCCGCCGTTGGTTTCGCCGACCGGGGCGACGCAGTACTCCGAGAGGCACTGAAGCCCTTCGAGGCACTCGTAGTTCTCCGCGCAGACACAGCCCTCGTGCCCCGCGGGACAGTCGTCTTCATCGTCACACGCGGGAGAAACAACGCCGAGCACGGGCGCCAGGAGAAAAGCAAACAGCAACGTGCGTCGGGCGATCATCGGAGTCCTTCCTGGGCAAAGCCAGCGAATGCACCCTGCACGGCTCTGCCGAGTCCCGCAACCGGAAGCTCGCACCGAGGACAGGTCCGGTGTGTCCGCGACCGAGGACAGGCCAGTGCAACAAGGAATGAACCTGCGCCCCTGATGTTCAACTCCGCGCGAAGGAATCGGCCAGCGCGTCCGCGACCTCGGCGGCCAGATTCTCCCGCAGAGAGTGTCCGCGATCGGCCGACAGGCCCTCGTGACACTGACGCCCCTACCGAGTACGGCGTTGCTCGCCTCTCACGGCGTCGGGAGTCCGCACTTGAGGCCGTTCTCGGAGGCGAGTTCGGCGATCAACGCCTCGTAGTCATCGTGGGTCTGTTGGCCTACGTTGGGCAGCGATTTTCGGTCGTGGACCACATCGAGGCAGTCGGTGTCGGACGCGAGCGTCTACATCTCCTCGAAGTTTCGTCAGGTCGAGTACAGGGACGCGGTGACGTGATCTCCGGCACCGCTCATGTTGGGGTCGTCATCGCCCCGTCATCGAGCCAGTCGCACAAAGCCGTTCCAGGTCACGTGGTGCATGGCGTGCCCGGCCCAGTGGCATGCGGTGCTCGCGTCTCCTGACGGCCCTCGACTTTGACCTGAGCGTGGTGTCGCCACCCGAACACGACGACCAAGGTCGAGTGCCCGCGGACGAACGGCGCGGGCGGGGCTGTGTCGTTCACCGCGACCCTGGCCGCTTGTTCCAGCGGAAATAGGCGAGAGGCTCGGGGACGCCAAGCGCAAGGCGCTGGTCTCCGTCTCGCTGTCGCGGAACGGTCCGATCGTCGGATGGGCGGGATCGAAGTGCGAGCCGAAAACGCCACATGTGAAAACGCCGAGCGTGGGGTTTTTCGGTTGTCGGGACGCTGTTCTTCGGCTTTCCGGGTCCACCAGGTGGCTGCCTACACACCTAAGCCGCGTGCCAACGTCGGTCCCTCCGGAAAACTAAACACTGGCAAAGGCTAGAGTGATCGGAGAGCCTGCGTTCGGTGCTTGGCGTACTCGGAGATCTTCAGGAGGAAGTCGGTTGAACAGTTCGGAAAATCCTGACGCTGTGATTCCTGACGGTCACGACACATCCAACGAAGTCCAACCCGATTCTGCCGAAACCGTTGGGGCCCTCCGCAGCGAGAAGTCGGATCCCGGAGAGCTAGATTGCGAGGAACTCATCGTCGGGTTGGTGGCAGCGCTGGGTACGGACCTTGACTTGATTGGGGATGCGATCGAGGGCGCATTCTTGGAGTTCGCCTACGAAGCCGAGGTCATCAAGCTGTCGAAGTTCCTCTCTGGAGGACCCGTCGCTGACCTTGTCCAGAAAATAGATCAAACGGACGAGTACACTCGCATCAAGTCGTCGATGCAGGCCGGGGACGACCTACGTGGGCTGACATCGGACGATATCCTGGCACAGCGAGCAGTTGACGACCTTCGTTCGCGGAGGACGGTCAGGGACGGGAAAGGGCTACCGTTTGGCCGCAGGGTTCACGTTCTGCGCTCGATCAAGCGCCCAGAAGAGGTCTACTTCCTACGAAGGATCTACGGCTCACGCCTCCTCCTGATCAGTGTCTTCGTTCCCGAGGCGGAGAGGATCCAAAACCTAAAGAACCGGACGCTGAAACCCGAGAACGTTACCGAGTTGATCCAGAGGGATCAGGCCGGCGGTGAGCACGGGCAGGCAACCGAAAAGGCGTTTGAACTCGCAGACCTCTTTCTCGATGGAAGCCGAGGTCGAGAGCATGCCGCGAAGGAGGTTCAGAGGTTTCTTGACTTGGTCTTCGGCAGTCCCCTGATAACGCCGACGAAGGATGAGCATGCGATGTTCCTCGCGTTCTCAGCTTCGCTGCGCTCTGGGGACCTTTCGCGACAGGTCGGAGCCGTTGTAGCGACGGACCGGGGAGCAATTGTCGGAGAGGGTGCCAACGACGCTCCGAGATTCGGTGGCGGCCAGTACTGGCCCGAGGATCCGGACGACGACCGTGACATCGTTCGCGGTTACGACTCCAACGAGATGATCACGCTGCAGATGGTGAAGGCGGTCGCGGCGGAGCCGGAGTTCGCTTCACTCAAAGACCCAGAGAAGCGTGCATATGAGGTGTTGGACGCAGCGGGGCTCCTCGACATCACCGAGTTCGGTCGAGCCGTCCACGCAGAGATGGCCGCGCTCATGAGCTGTGCACGACTTGGCGTCTCGGCCAAGGGCCGACTCCTCTACTGCACGACGTTTCCGTGCCACAACTGCGCGAAGCACATCGTCGCGGGTGGAATCTCAGAGGTCGTGTTCATCGAGCCGTACCCGAAGAGTCGGGCGCTGCAGCTTCACTCAGATGCGGTTGGACTGGAGGCGCAAGAAGGGAGGGTGCGGTTTCGGCCGTTCACCGGGATCGGGCCTCGCCGCTACGTCGAGCTGTTCTCTCTGAGGGACCAGCTGAGCAAGAGGGTCAAGCGTAAAGATGGACGGTCAGGGAGGTTGGTGAAGTGGGGGAGAGGCGCCGCTAGACCGGCCCTGCCGGATCACCAGGTCACCTACCTCGACCGTGAGACGTGGGTTGTGACGAAACTGGGCCACACCTTGCGCGAGGCGCTCATGAAGATCCGCGAGGCTGGCGGCGCAGAGCACGTCAACGTCCCGAAATGATCGCGGAAACGGAAGTTGCTTGCGCGGTCCAGGCCTGTGAGGCTATCAAAGAAGCGTGGCTGCTGTTCTGAAGAACGAGGATCCTGGGTCCTTCTGGGCGCGATTTGATGACGCCACGAAGGAAGTTCGGGAGTGGCCTGCGTGGAAGCAGTCGGCGGCAGACCGAGTCTATATGTCCGAGGGATCGCCTGTGGACACGCGCGACAACTCCCGGTCTTCGAAGCCGAAGCGCTAGAGCATCCAGGGACCGCGAAATCCCAGTTCTGGGCATCGGACTTGAGACTGGCCTCCTGGCCTCCTGGCCTCCTGGCCTCCTGGCCTCCTGGCCTCCTGGCCTCCTGGCCTCCTGGCCTCCTGGCCTCCTGGCCTCCTGGTCGTCGAAGCCGAAGCGTCAGCACACCGCGGACCGGGCGCGATGTTTGCCAACCGTCAACCATGCAACCTTGAACGCTGAATGGTGCGCGCTCCCGCGCACGAGCAGCTCGCGGCGCGGCGACCGGTAGCCGCTGCTCTCCTGGGCCGAGACAATCTGGTCGGCCAGTCGTCCCACTGTAAGGCGCGGCAAGGTGCTGGGCGACGGCATTCCGCCTGTTTAGGCCGTTCAGGGTTCAGGCCGTTTAGATCTACAAGATCTCGGATGGCGATGACTTGGATGGAGAAGCCTCTACGATCAGGTTGAACATGAGCCGCAAGCGTAGACGGGTGATTCCTTCGTCCAACGCATCAAAGGTCGCCTGCATCCTCGTCGCGTACTCAAGCCCTTGAAACGTCTGTATTTCCGGGTTTCGCGTGATCTGCTTGTTCTGCTTGTTGACCGGGTAACGGAAGCTGATCGAGCTGCCGTCCTGTCGGTGGAAGTCCCCGATCGTCGTGCGGACCCTCTCTAGACTTGAGAGGCCGCCCTCCGTTGCCCACGCCAGGATCGGGGCAGCAGCTGTCCACAGCTTGTCAAGGTCGTGGTGGCCGGGCAAATCCAGGCTCAGGCTCATGGCGTCTTGCCCCAGCATGATGATCGCCTTGAGCTGGAGTTCGAGGGTATGACGGCAAAGGAATAGATACGCGGTCGCATCGCGCTTGAGATGGGCGCCGAGGAGCTCGACCGCGTCTCGGTAGCTCTTTACGAAGCTCTGCCAATCGCTGTCGGGGCTAACCCCGGTCCAACCCTCGAGATTGGGTTCGGGGAAGGACTGTGGGCGTGGCGCCTTGCTCTGTCGGCGTTCGAACTCGAAAACGTCGAGGAGTTTCCTGGCTTGTTCCGCCGTCAACCTCGCGACGTGCCGCTGCCCGTCTTCCCGGTGTTCGAGTAGCAAGTCAGGTGCGCCATCGACGAGCTCTACGAGCGACCAGTCCACCACTCCGGTCTTGATCGCCTCGATATCCTCGGTGTCGAGGCCCAGCTCCATCAGAAGTCTCGTGGTTTCTTGACCAAGCCTGAGCTTCGAAGAGACCACGGCCTCCAATCTAGCACCCGGTGGATCCTCTGCGGTTGAACATTGACCCGTCTCCGTAGGCTTTGAGCAGGACCGATCGGGGCTCAAACCCGCGACCTCCGGGGTGACAGGCCGGAAAAAGGGGTGGAGAGCGAGCCGCCGATCAGTCGCGTGGGGCGCGGGGTTCGATCTCCAGGTCCACGTTCATGGCGACGCCACAGAACTCGCCGCGGCAGCCATCGGAGGGAACGATGAAGGCTGCGGTGCCGATGGGGCGGCCGTCTGCTTCGGCTTCGTTGGCTTCGTTGGTGAGTGTGGCGACGACGTACCAGGCCTCTACGGAAGAGGGGTCTCCGATCGCGCCGCCCACCGTGTAGTCATAGGGGAAGTCCACCGCGTCGAGGTCGACCTGCGTGGAGATCCTGCGGCCTTCGACCACCGCGTCGGCGATCGGCGCGCCCTCGCCAAAAACGTTCTCGACCGCGGCGATGTGCAAGGTGTCGAACTTCGATCGATCCACGGTCGGGTCGACGGTGATCGTGCCCGACGCTCCCGGTTCGACCTGCTCACACCCTGGAAGCGAAGCCAGTACAGCCAGCAACGACAGCGACATCCTCATCATGGGGGGATCGTAGCGGGCGTAGGGGGCTTGGGTCGTGGCGAGTTTCGCCCGGCTCAGCGCTGGCTCTTGGCGCTCGCCTGCTTGGGGGTGCCGCCCAGCTCTTCGTTCTCGATCATGCAGCGGACAAATCCCTCGTGCATGCGCGCGGTGACCAGGCCTGCGCGCCGGGTCTGGCCGGGCTCGTCGTTGATGAGCATGTAGTCGCCCTCGCAGGCTTTCTTGGCCTCGCGTTTCCACTGCCGGGCCAAGACTTGGGGCGAGGACATGCCGTCGCCTAGCACGGCCACATAGCGGGTCCCGTCCTCGGCCGGAGGCGTGACCACGATGGACTCGGGCTCGACAGGGGCTCGCGAAATCGTGCACCCGGCGAGCGCGAGCAAGAGGAGCGGCACGAGTCGCATGGGCCGAAGCTGCCTCAGTCGGGGGCGCCGGCCAAGAAACCGTCGCGATCCGGCGCGCCAGATTTCGCCACGGGGCTGCTAACGCACGATGTGGAGGAGGGATGTCGGCGGCGCCGTGCCGAAGTCGACCGGAACGCCGGCGTCGGCGAACACGAACAGGCACCCTTGCTCCGGGTCTGGCCGGACATATTGAGGCCGCAGAACCTCGCCGTCTTCAGCCGGCGGGATCGCGACCGAAAGCCGCTCTTGTCCCGCGGCGTCATACAGCACGACCGAGTCATCGAGACCGACGACGAGGCCGTCGGCGTCGGCCCAAAGCAGCTCTCCTTCGAACGACAGCGCTTGGCGCTGGCTGGGGTGGTCTTGCTCGTCGAAGGTCACCAGTTCGGTACCGGTCCACAGGCGCAGCCCAGAGGCGTCGGAGAAGCTCGACACGACCTCTCCGGGCGTCTGCGACGCGATGGGCGTCGAGTACCAGGGGGCCGACGAAAAGCTGGTGTGCAGCACGATTTCGCCAGCGGGCGCGGTCGTGAAGACCAGCCTCAGGGGGAGCAGACGTTCGGGCACTGCACCACGCTCGGGCGGGCGATGCTCGGTGGCGCTCAGACCCAACGGAAAGGTATCGAGCAGCGCGGCGGACTCGTCGAACTGTTGCAGCACAAGCTCTTGCTCTTCGCCGAACCGAAGGTTGCGAAGCACCATGATGCCGCTGGGGTTGAACGTGGTCCCAAAATACTGTCCTCTGCTCTCGTCCTCGTCGACGTACGACGCGACGATACCCCGGTCGAAGTCGAGGATTCCGAAGTGTCTCGTCGTACTTCCGTTCCGAGGGGCGGTCGCTGGGTAGCCCAGCGCAACCCGTCCGTCCGGCAGCATTGCAACCGGGGCCCTCGCGACGTCGCGGTCGGAGAGTCCACCCACGTCGATGAACTCTCCGAGCGAAGCGCCGATGCTATCGCGCCCAGCGATGACGATCGTGGGTTCAAACTCGTTCACGAACTGCTGCACCGCGGCGGCGACCCGACCCTCGCGGGCGCTCAGACCCACCGCAAATCCCTGCGGGAGCAGTTGGTTCCACCGCGTCGTGCCGCTGGTCTCGCACATCGCGCTGCACCCGTCAGCGTTCTCCTCGTTGCCGTCGTCACACGCTTCGTCGCCTTCGGCGACACCATCTCCGCACATGGGTTGGGGCCCACCGGAGGCGCTGGAGCCGGACGTGAGCGCACCGGATTCTGCATCGGAGCTGGTCTGGAGGCCGGAGGTCTCGCCGGAGAGGGTCGACTGTCCGCCGGTGCCCGACTCGGTGGTGCCTTCGGTTCCCACCGCAGGACCGCAGGCGATCATCGCCAAAGATGCACAGACTCCCAGCGGCGATCGCATACGAGACGCTAGCAACCCTCTGTGGGGTGCGGTGTGCAATCGACGCCGATGCTGACTTCGTGCCGCACGCGACGACAATTGCGGCGCCGCGGCGGTCTGCGTAGAGGTTCTCGCCCGCCACGATCCGATCGGGATGGAGCCCGAAGGCGAGCTGTTGCTCGAGTCTCCATCGGCGACTGCGCTGTCCCGCGCCGCGCTGCGGTAGCCTGCCGCGCATGGCCAATGTGCTGATCTTCGGGGCGACCTCCGCCATCGCCCAATCGGTCGCCAAGCTGTACGCCGCCCGTGGCGACCGGCTGTTCGTGGTCGGACGCAATCCGGCGAAGCTGCACGGGCTGGTCGACGCCCTTGGTGAGCGCTGCGTGGGCCACATGCTCGCCGATCTCGATGACACGGATGCCAACGCTCGCCGCGTGGACGAGGCGCTGGATCGGCTCGGTTCGATCGACATCGCGCTGGTGGCCCACGGACTGCTCGGGGACCAACGCGAGACCGAGCGAACCTGGGAGAGCGCAGAAGCGGTGCTGAGAACGAACCTGCTCAGTGTCATTTCACTCGTCATCCCGTTGGCGAATGCGCTCGAGCACCAGGGGCGCGGACACCTCGGCGTGATCAGCTCGGTGGCTGGCGAGCGTGGCCGTCCTCGCAACTACACGTACGGTGCGGCCAAGGGCGCGCTGACGCTCTACCTCCAGGGTGTTCGCAGCCGGCTGTGGGAGGCGGGGGTTCAGGTTCACACGCTGAAGCTGGGCCCGGTCGACACGCCCATGACGCGGGGCCACGAGAAGAACGCGCTGTTCGCCAAAGCCGATGGGGTTGCGGCCGCGATCGTGAGCCGGCTTGATGGGCCCGGTGAAGAGGCCTACGTGCCGCGCTACTGGGCGCCGATCATGGGCGTGGTGCGGACGCTGCCGGAGACGATCTTCCAGCGGCTTCGGTTCTTGAGCGGTCGCTGATCGCGTCCCGCACCACGTTCCCGGTACCTGTCGCGCCGCAAACACGCGGTCTTTCCCAGCGCGCGCAACCTCGGCGCAGCCGGTCCGTCAACCTGGGACAAGGTCTCAATCCTATGCGTAAGACAACACTCCTCCTCGGCCTCGCCTTCGCTGTAACGACCCTCTCCGGGTGCGACGACGACGCCACCAAGGTTTGCAAGAAAATGGCCGAACTCGTGAAGGCCGAGAAAGACGCCCCCAAGAAGATGAAAGAGGAGGCAGAAGACCTCGAGGGCTGCAAGAAGAAGATGGCGGAGGAGCAGAAGAAGGACCCCGAGAAGTTCAAGACGATGGCCGGGTGTGTCGACGGCGCGGCCGACTTCAAAGGGATGTTCGAGTGCATGATGGCGGCCTCCAAGAAGGACGCCGAGAAGGACGCCGAAAAGGCCGAGTAGTGCCGCAGGGGTGAAGCCCCGCTGGTGCGCGGGCCGGGCTTCAGCTCCATTTTACACCGTGTTGGGGCAGGCAGCCCCGCCGCGAAGCCCTTTTGAAATGCCCAGGAACCCTCCAGAACCGTGTTCAGCGGGCCTTGGGCGTCTTTTTGGGGACGTCGGGCTCAACGCGATTGTACCGGGGCCCGTGGCGGCGCACTATGGCGGCCACCCGTTACGCCGACCGACCTGGTGGTCTCCGTCCCCGGAGCAGCATCGCAAGGCGAACGACTCCACGAAGAAGGAAAAACCCGATGCGCAAGACAACACTCCTCCTCGGCCTCGCTTTCGCTGTGACCACTCTGTCCGGTTGCGACGACGACGCCACCAAGGTTTGCAAAAAGATGACTGAGCTCGCCGAGAAAGCTCAGCCGGAGGGCGAGGACGCGCCGAAAGTATCCGACGAGGACAAGTCGAAGGCGCTCGAGAAGTGCAAGACCGAGGCCGCTAAAGAGCAAAAGGAGAACCCTGAGCAGTTCAAGAAGATGTCGGACTGCATCATGGGAGTCTCCGACATGGAGGGCGCCATGAAGTGCACGATGGAAGCGAAAGCTGCCGAAGGCGACAAGAAAGAAGAAGACAAAGAGTAGTCTCTTCGTCCCTCTTGCAACGCCCGGCCGGATTCATCCGCCGGGCGTTTTGCATTGGTTCCCCTGAGCCCTCGGACAATCCGTAACCTTGTCGGTGATGCGGGCTTGGTCGATCGTCGGGATCCTGTTGTTGGTTGGCTGTGGAGGCGCGACCGCGACCGCGGACACGGACACCGAAACCGATTCGGCGGGCTCCTCGGGCGAACCCAGCACCCAGGGCGGCAGCACCACGTCGGGGACGATGGGCTCAGGCTCTGTGGGGACGTCGGTCGCCGAGGATTCGAGCGGCGGCTCGGAGTCTGGCGGTGCACCGAATCAACCGCCGACCGCGATCATCGAGGTCGCGAACGTCTCTGGCGTGCTGCCATGGACGGTGCAGCTGGACGGCACTCAGAGCTTCGATCCCGATGGTGACGTGGTGTCCTGGTCGTGGGACTGGGGCACCGGCGACGGGTCCGGCGAGACCACCTCGTTCGAACCTCCGGCCGCCGGCTGCGTGGAGGTCACACTGGAGGTGACCGATGACGATGGCGCGGGTGCGTCCGCGACCACGACGGTGACGACTGTGCTCGCCCCTCCGCCAAAGGCCGCAGTGGCCACGCTGGTGGAGATGCCGCTGGCCAGCGCCGTGCTGCCCCGGGACCTAACGACCAACGAGGGCACCGCACGGTTCGCGGGAACGCTCGACACCGATGGCTTCGGCGAGATCCGGGCCAACGTGTTTGACGACCAAGGGCTGCTCGTGGGCAGTGTCTCAGTCCCCGTGTGCGGCGCGGCCCCGTTCGAGTTCGAGCTTGAGGTTCCGATCGCCGCGGGACTCGCGGCGTACGACATCCGGCTCGCGGCCGCGGTGGGTGAAATCGAAGCCCCGTTGGCCGAGGTGACGGACCTGGTCGCAGGGGACATCTACCTGATCAACGGCCAGTCGAATGCGTTTGCCGCGATGTACAACGGCGACGCGAACATCAACCAGACGCCGTTCCTGCGCAGCTTTGGCATCGACGTGGCCGACGGTGCCGCCACCGCAAACAACCTCGTTTGGTACCCCGCGCAAGGCAACGGATCCAGCGCTGCCGGAGGGATCGGCCAGTGGGCGATTCGGATGGCCAACGAGCTGTCCGCCACCCACCAGGTGCCCATCGCCGTGGTCAACGGCTCGCTCGGTGGCCAACCGATCGGCCACTTCACGCGCAACGACGCCGACCCTGCCGACCTCGCGACCAACTACGGACGCCTGCTGTACCGGATGCAGGCAGCGGGCCTGGAAGATCATGTGCGAGCCATCCTCTGGTATCAGGGCGAGTCCGACGGCGAGGCTTGGGAGGCCCACGCCGCGGGCTTCGAAGCGCTCATCGCCGACTGGGCCGAGGACTACGCGGACATCGAGCAGCTGTACGTCACCCAAGTTCGCGAGGGCTGTGGCGGCAACCACATCCGAACGCGCGAGTGGCAACGGACCCTCCCGGACCGGATGGACGGCGTGAGCGTGATGTCGACCAACGGCCTCAACGGCCACGACGGCTGTCACTACGCATACGCCGAGGGCTATGAGTTGCTCGGGGATTGGTACGCGGGCCTGCTCGGGCGCGACCTATACGGCGAGACTCCCGTCGCGGACGTGCAGCCTCCCAATCCGATGTCGGCGACGCTGGACAATGGCGGCACCGAGATCGTCATCACCCTGCGCAACGACAGCGAGCCGATGGTGTACGACGCCGGTGCCGAGCCGAACTTTGTTGTGGAAGGCGCGGCGGTCACCGTGGTGAGCGGGAGCGCGGAGGCGGGCGAGGTCCGGTTGGTGTTGTCCGGTGACGCGACCGGGGCGAGTGGGATTACGTATCGCGGGCACGTCGCGGCTGGACCGTGGGTGCGGAGCGACGCGGGGCTTGGGATGCTGAGCTTCTGGAACCTGCCGCTGCGGTAGGCGGGGGCGGGGACACGACACCTCAGCCCGCCTTCATCAGCGACTGGCACGCTTCAAAGAACGCCCGCGACACCCCAGCCTTCACCGGGGCCGAAGCTGTGCACCACGCGACGTGCTCGCCGATGTGAACGCTGCTGGCCGCGTGTGCCACCTGGTGAGCCTCGGCTTGGCTCTCGATTGCGAACACGAAGGTGCCGCTGCCGTCGCGGGTTGTGCCTTGGAGGGCGCTGCGGTCAAGGGAGGAGAGTCGGCCGACGGCTTCGGCGTGGGACTTGCTGAAGCGTCCGCTCGCGGCGGTCCAGCGGACGGTGATCGGCGGAGCGTCGGGGGCTTGGAAATGCTGCACGCCAAGTAGGGGGGCGGACGCGGTGTAGGCCGCGGGGAGCTTCAGGCACACCCCTGCGCCGGCGATGGTGGTCGAGCCTGGCGCACAGGTTTCGCCGCGCTCGATGCGAGGGCGGGTGTCTCCTTCTTCGTGTAACGGAGCTTGGCGGTCGTCGAGCTGTGCCATGGCGGGGGGCTCGGTGGAGGCCGCTTCCGTGGCCGGCGAGGGGGCTGGTCCCGAGGCGGTCGTGTGACACCCGAGCGGTCCGAGCAGGGTGCAGACGAGAAGCAGCCGGGTGGACACGCACCCATGATGCCAGCGACCCCGCGCCCGTGATACACGCGAAGGTGTGAGCGACCCGCGGATCGCCCAGCTCGAGCATCAGCTCGCTGCTCTGGCGGCTAGGAACCACGAGGTTGAAGCTCAGCTCGCGGCCATTCATGGGCAGCAGGCTGCGGCGAGCCAGGCGCGGGTGAAGGCCGTCAAGACCGGGGGCAAGTGGCTGATCCCGCTGTTCGATCGGTCCAAGGTGGTGAAGTCCTTCGGCGAGCTGGCGGAGACCGTCGGTCGCATCACGGGCCCGCGCGAGCAGTGGCCCACCCGCGAGGACATCGTCGAGCACGCACGCCGGTTTATGGAGTCGTGTGTGCGCTTTACGGTTCGGCGCCGCACCTCGTTTTGGATGTTCTCGATGCTGGCCGCGTCGATTCCGTTCCTGCAGCTGTGGGTGGTCGTTCAGCAGAACGAGATCATCAGCAACCAAAACGAGTTCTTCGAGATCCAAGTGCACGATGTCGTCTCGCGTTCGATGACCGAGGGGGATCGCAACGCCCGGCTGATGACCGGCGCGCTGCTCAGCCGGGCCAAGCTCTCCTTCTTGGCCGACGTCGTCGACGAAGCCTTCGATCCGGAGCTGTCGGGGATCTACTCGGCGGACGGCACCAAGGCTGCAAAGCGCCGACTCGAAGACGCCGCGTTCCGGGGCTTCTTGTTGCGGGCGGTCGCGCGCGGGGTGCTGCTTCGGGTGGACGAGGACCGCGACGAACTGGTCGAGACCGCCCAACCGATGATGCGCAAGATCTTGGTCGACGCCGCGGACCGTGTGCCCACGCTGCTGCGCTTTGGGGAGGGCGGAGCCGAGCTGGATCCCGAGCTGAGCGAACAAGCCAGCAACTACCTGTTTCAGCTGGGCGCGGTCATCCGCACCTACGGACGGCTCGCTCGGAGCGAAGGCCTGGAGAACGAGTTTGCCGAGGACCTCGGGCCCCTCCTGCGACGGGTCGCCACGATCAAGCTTGAGAAGAACAACGTGTTCGCGGACCCCTATCGATTCTCGATGGACGCGGTCGTACTCGATGCGTCGGCACAGCTCAAGCTTGACGACCCCGAGCTCGACTGGGGGTCTGCTGACGTGGATATCGAGGCGGCGCGGAAGAAGGGAATCGAGTGGTTGTCCGGAACGTTGGGAAGCAAAGGCATCGATTGGGACGCATTCGAGAAGCAGCTCTGATCGGGCTGTGTCTGGTCGGCTGCTCCAAGCCGAAACCCGCAGTGGTGAGTCCCGAGCCGGCCGCTCCTGTCGCGGCTGCCGAGCACGCGCAGGTGCAAGCCTTCGTCTCCGGGGTTGGAGAGGGCGCGGACGAACAGGCGGCCTACGAGAGCGCGCAGGCCCAGCTTGCCGAGGCGTTGCTCGGTGATGCGCGATGGCTCGCCTTCATCCCCGTGACGCTGCACGACCGGGCGCAGGATCCCTACGAGGCGGTGCGGACTTCCGGCGGCTGGGAGGTTGCCATTGGGCTCGATGAGGGCCGCGCCGCAACGACGCTGGACGCGATGACCTACGTCGAGCCCACCTTCGAGGGTCCACAGGCTTGGCACGATGCGCTGTATCAGGTGCTCGCGACCCATGCTGCCAAGGTGATCTGCGAGCGCAGGGCATCCCTGTATTCGGTTGCATGCAATGCCCCTCCCACCGAAGAGGACGACGCTCGGCTACGCGCTCTGGGTGAGAAGCTCCAGCTCGCAACCGTGCTGACCGGAGGCGTGCCAACCGACGCCGACGGCATGGTGCAGCGGCCGGGTCGGATTGCGGTGACCTGGAAGGGCGCCCCTCTCGAAGGCCTTCCCCTTGAGCTCGAGCGACCCGACGGCAGCCGCTTCGGGACGGTCACCGACGCGTCGGGTATGGCCAGCCTTTCGATCGAAGTGGGCAGCAAGTGGCCCGGTACGTTCGTGGTTCGGGTCGACGGCGGGCGCATGGTGGGGCCGCTGCAGTCGCAAGCCTCGTGGCCTTCGCTTGAGGTTGAAGCGCGGCCCCTCGACGCACGGCGCTGGACGTTGGTGTTCGAAGATGAAACCCAGGCGGACGACCCCTTCGCCAAGACACTCGCCGCGGCGCTGCGCAACGACTTGGGCGCTCCGGTCAAATTGGATGCCAAGGCGATCAAAGCGCTGCGCACCACGGGGCCGGCTGAGCGGGCTCGTGTGTTGGCGATGCTGGCCGATACCATGGGCGGAGCGCTCGACGTGGTCGTGATGGTCAAGGCGCAGTCACGCTTCGCCAGTCGCGCAGGCGGAAGCCGGGTGTGGTTTGAAGCGACCTCCGAGGTTGTTGTCCACGAGGTGTGGGGCGCAGGCGAGCTCGGTCGAGGGACGCTTGAGGCTACCGCCTCGGGGGTTGGCGACCGCCGAGCCGACGAAGCGGTGCGTCTTGAGTTGGCGCAGAAGGCTTCGCAGCGGGTGCTGGCCGTCCTTCGTTCCGGCTGACGGACAGGAATCGGCACGAGTTGGGCAGATTCTTGTCGTCGCGGTGGGTTCGGGCCAGACTGTGGGAGCGTATGGATGACTCTCGGCTCGCTCGTTTGCTGTTCTTGACGGGACTCGCTTCCCTCGCGATGCCCGGCTGTGATGACGGCGTGGGCGAGCCGGGGAACGGCGAGTCGAGGCTTCCTTCGGGCAACCCGCTTGAACCCACGATACAGCCGCTCGGCGGGGGCGTCGCGGACCCCTGCGCGAGCTTCGCTGCGAAAACGATCGAGTGTAGCGAGGACTATACGGACGACTATGGCGGCGATTACGGGGACTACGGAGGCCCCGCTTCGGCCATCGAGTATGTGGAATACTGCCAGGACTACATTCGGCTCGCGGGTGACTACGCAGGTGCGGATTGTGCGACCGCCCTCGCGGAGAGCTTCGCATGCCTCTCCTCGCTGAGCTGTGACGCCTTCCTTGACGAGCGGGGCTGTCGCGGTGAGGAACGCGCGGCCGAGCTTGCGTGTGCCCGCCTCTTTGGCGACGACGAATGATCGCCCGTTGTCGGCCGTATCGGCCACGACAGGACATCCCAGGAACCTTCCGGGGCGCCCGACGAACCTCTCCTTTGCGCGGCTGCTGCGGCGCCTTCTGTGGGGAGACAGACGATGGACCGAGAACATCTGGGGAGCTTGTTATTTCTATCGAGTCTGGCGGCGTCCGCGGCAGCCTGCGCGGGCGGAGGCGAAGGCCCGGCACCGCGGCCCAGCCCGTTTGCCACCGTCGGCGGTGATGACGGGGATGGATCCGGCGACCCCTGGACCGACCCTCTCGAGACCAGCGGTGCCCCCGATCCCAAGGGCTCGGACGACGGAGACGAAACCGAGGGCTGGCCGAACGAGGGCGAGACCGGCAGTCCATCCGAGGGAACCGGGGGTCCGTCCGACCCCGTGCCGGGCGACACCGGTGCGACCGGGACCGGCAGCACCTCGGACTCAGCCGGAGACTATGGCGAAGACTCGACGGGATACTACGAGCCCCCCGCCGGCGGCGATCCGTGCCCCGCCCTGGCGCAGCTGTATGCCGACTGCGTCCCCGAGTACACCTACGAAAACGAGATCCAGCTGTGCGATCAGTCCACGGCTTCGGCCCAGGCGATCTCCGGCGCATGCGGTCTGGCGCACGCCGAATACCTCGCCTGCTTGAGCACTCTCGACTGTGGCCCGCTGCTTCAGCCCGGCGTCCCTTTTGCTTGCGTGATTCACGGCGCCGCGACCGACCTCGCCTGTTAAACCGGGTGGGTCAGCCCTCAGATCGAGACGCCGCCCAGGAGCACCATCACCGGGGACAGGCGCGATGCCTCCTCGGGGTGCAACCCGCCGAGTTGTCCCTGCGCGTTGGTGCCTTGGCACTGCACGATGCCGTCCTTGCGGTGCGCGCACACGAAACCATCGCCCACCGCGACACCCACGGTTGCGTCGTAGCTCGGCAGCAGGCCCGCCGTAAGCTCGGGCGCAAAGCCCATCGACTCACCGCCGCACCACAATCCTCCCGCGACGGTGGCAAGACAGACGAAGCCGGGACCCATCGCGGCGGCGCGGGCTTGCGGGACCCGGACGCCCATCGCTTGCGACCCGAACCCTTCGCCCCAGCAGAACAGCTCCCCCACGTCGGTGACGGCGCACGTGGTGTTCTGCTCCGCGTGAATCGAGGACACGTAGGGGAGGCCGGAGACGCGGCGGGGAACGCCGCGATTGGCATCGAGCTGAGCGCCTACGGAGGGGTCCCCAAGCTGGCCTTGCGTGTTTTGTCCCCAACACATGACCCGGCCCTCGCCTTCAAGGGCGCAGGTGTGGGCGGCTCCCGCAACGATCTGCCGAGGCTTTTGGAGCTGTACGTAGCCTGCGCCTCGCCCCGAGTCGGTTTCACCGTCGATGACGCGGACCGATGGGCCGAGCGCTTCGGCGGCATCCCAGCGCCCGAAGCATAGGATTCGAGCGTCGCCGAGCAGGGCACACGCGTGCATGTCTCCGACGGCGACGGCCGTGGCTTGCTCGACGCCTTCGATCTTGCCCGTGCCCTCGCCACCCAAAAGGCCACGCACGTGGTCCGAGCACCACAGCGAACCCGACTCCGCGACGACACAAGTTCCGTAGCGCCCCACGGCGACATCACGAGCCTGCTCGACGCCGGGAAAGGTCTGGGGCAGTGCGCTGTGAGGGGCGTCGTCGCAGATGCCGAGCTGTCCGACGGTGTTGGAGCCCCAGCAACGAACGCGTCCGCTCGAGATGCGGACGCAAGCGTGGTCGGTGCGGGCGACGAGCTGCCGGGCTTCCATCAGATCTGGCTCTCGCGTGGCGGACAAGGTCCCGCAGATGGACGGCGGCTGCTGGGAGAGCACGCGCTCAAGCCCACCGCTGAGGGCAGGGGGCGCCGGCTCGGGTGCTGAAGAGCCCGGAGAGCTCGGCGCGCTTCCACACTGGAAGGCCGCGACCAAAACAAGCGCCGCTGCGATCCGCATTCCCGGATCCTACCAGTCGCAGGTTGTCTGTGTCCGTCGCCAAAGGTTCCCGGGTACCGACGGGCGGGTCGTCAAAGGTTGTCTCTTCTCGCCTCGCAGATCGACGCACCGGCGTTGGTACGATAGCGATGACGTGGACGGGGACACCCAGGTGCCGAAGCTTGAGCAGGGCCCGGGAGCGGCGGCGCCCGCCGGCTCGCAGATCGAGCACGCTGAACTTCTGGCGTTTGAGCGCGTGGCCGCGCGGATGATCGGTCGGCGACAGAAGCGGGTCGCGATCGGTCGCTACCGGATGCGGGAGGAGCTGGGGCGCGGTGGTTTTGGGGCGGTGTACTCGGCCTATGACCCCGAGCTGCAGCGGGAGGTCGCCGTGAAGCTGCTGCTGCCACGCAAGGGGCGGCAGAATCCTAAGTGGCAGGCTCGCCTCATTCGCGAGGCCCAGACGCTGGCCCAGCTCGAGCACGCCAACGTGGTGTCGGTCTACGACGTGGGGACCGATGAGGCGTCGCGAGGCGTCTACATCGTGATGGAGCTCTTGCGCGGTCACTCCGCCCGAACATGGGTGAAGGAGGAGCCGCGCCCCGCCTGGCAGCATGTTGTGCAGGCGTTCCTTGGGGCCGCGAAGGGGCTGGCCGCGGCGCACGCGATGGGGATCGTTCATCGCGACTTCAAGCCCAGCAACGTGATGATCGACGGGGCCGGCGTGGCGAAGGTGATCGACTTCGGTCTCGCGCGCGAGCTTACCGGAATAGACACCGCCGGCGGATCGACGCCCTCGGGGTCGGGGAGCATGCGAGTGGGCGGAAGTTCGCTGACCACGATGGGGACGGTCATGGGGACGCCGCCTTACATGCCTCCCGAGCAACACCGGGCGAGCGGGGGGGAACCCCTGGGCCCGGCCTGCGACCAGTACGCGCTGTGTGTTTCGCTGTTCGAGGTGCTGTACGGCACGCGGCCGTTTGACGCCGAAGATCTGGGCGAACTCTACGCGCTCAAGCAACGCCTCAAGATCGTCCCGCTGCCGAAGGACCGCGGGGTTCCCAAGGCGGTGCACCGGGTGTTGCTTCGAGGGCTGGCCCCAGATCCTGCGCAAAGGTGGTCGTCGATGGATGCACTGTCCGAGGCGCTTGCTGCTGCGGCACAGCCCCGGAAAAAGGCTCTGGGCGCGGCGGTGCTGGGGATCGCGGGGGTGACCCTCGCGGTCCTGGCGGGCGCGGGGCTGGAGGGCGAGAAGGAGGACCCGTGCCGGGCCTTGGCATCGCGGGCGGATCAAGTCTGGTCGACGAGCCGGGTTGAAGCGCTGGAGCGCTCGGTGTTGGAGTCCGCGCGCGGCGGTGAAGCGGCGGTGTGGACGGCTGCGCGCGGTCGGCTGGAGGCGCAACTTCAGTCGTGGCGTGGGGCGCTGGACGATGCTTGTGCGGCAGGGCGCCCGGCGCGTCTCGAGTGCCTGGACCAGTGGCTGCGAGACGTGGAGACCTCGATCGAGGTGATCGAAGGTGAGAGGGTTTCGGCCGGCGCGACGATGGGCGTGGTGGATGCGATCCCGGAGTTGGCTCAATGCGGGTCCACGCATTGGGCGTCGGGCCTGGAGGACATCCCGCTTCGCGATGGCGTCGTGCGCGCGCGCGCGCTGGCTCGGGCAGGCAGTGGGGACGCTGCGCTCGCGCTTGTCGACTCGCTCGTGACCCAGGCGCGAGCGCTGGACAACGACGCGTTGCTGGCCCAGGCAACGCTCACTGCGGGGTTGGTCTACGCCGAGCGTGAACGGCTGGAGGACGCACGGCAAGCGTTGATCGAAGCGAGCACCATCGCGGACGGGGTTGGGCTGGACGCCGTGGCAGCCGAGGCTGCCAGTGCGCTCGTTCGAGTCTGCGGTGCGATGGGGCGCTTTGACGACGCGCATCAATGGAAAGCGATCGCACGGGCTCGGATGGCGAGACTCGGAGAGCCCGCGTACCTGCGCCGCATGTTGCTGGGCGCCGAGGTGTTTGAGCTTATCTACGAAGGCGGCTTTGCCCAGGCCTATGTCCTCGCGCTTGAGCTTGTCGACCTGCTCCCCGAGGACACCATGGCCTATGAACGTGGGCGGGCACTTGCCAACGTCGCGATGACGGCGTTCGAGCTCGGGCAGATGCACGAAGCCCGCGCCGTAGCGGCACAGGCCCGCGGCATGTTGGTTTCGGCGGTGGGGGAGGAGCACGCCGCGGTCGGCCGGATCCTCGCCGACGAGGGCCGCTACACCGCCGCTGCAGGGGATGTCGCGCAGGGGGTTGAGATGATGCGTCGGTCGGTCGAACTGCTCGAGGCTGCCGGAGGCCCCAACGATCCCTACGCCCTCAACACCAAGCGAACCCTCGCCGACTACCTCGGCCGCTTGGGAAAGGCCGAAGAGAGCCTCGCCATGCTCCGGCAGACCTACCAGAGCACCATCGCCCTGTACGGCAAGGAACACATCCGCTCGGCGGTCACCGCGTTCGCGCTGGCCAACCAAGTGTTGCTGGCCGAGCAGCCCGACGAAGCCGTGGTCTTGGCGCGCGAAGGCATGGCCGCGATCACGAGCCTGTACGGCGCTTCGGACCCGAAGATGTCCTGGGGGACCGAACTCCTGGCCCGAGCGCTGGTGATGCAGGGCAAGACCGACGAGGCGCGCGACGTCGTCACGCGAGCGCTCGCCGCATTGACCGACGCCACCCCGGCCGAGCGCGAGTCGAAGATCAACCTCATGCTGATCTTGGCCGGCGTGGACCAGGACGACGGCAGACTCGACGACGCCTTGCGCACCCTCGAACGCGCGATCGAGCGCTGCTCCTCGGACCCCTCACTCTCCGACCCATCGATGTTGGCCTCGCTCGAAGGCGCCCGAGCCTGGGCCGAGGTGGAACGCGGCCAGCCGCAGCGAGCCATGGAGGCCGCTCGCCGAACGCTGGGGTACCTCGATCGGGTGGGGGCGGTGGAAGAGAAGGCGGAGTTTCAGGCGCTGATCGACGCGGGCGGGGTGGCGGTCGAGACGGTCGAAGAGCCAGACGGCTAGCGCCCGGCGTGAAGCGGATCATGCGTCAGGACCCGCGGTCCCGACGTGCCATCCTCACCCGGCTGCGTCAGGACGAGTTCGGGAAGCCACCGAAGGCCACCCTATTTGTCATCGACCACGAAGGCGCCCGCGTGTGCGAGCAGCTGACAAGTCCCTCTACGCGGAACACGGCGTGCGGCACTATTGGATCGTCGACGTCGACGCGCGTACCCTCGAGGCCTTCGAGCTCCACGGCGGGCGGTGGTTGCTCGCGGGCAACTTCGACGATGCTGCGCTCGCTCGCATCGCTCCCTTCGCGGACATCGAGCTCGCGGTCGGCCGACTGTTCCTGCCCGAGGGATCCCTCGGCGACGGCTGATCCGGGCGATCTCAGCAGGTGGGCGAAGGCTCAGACGCGGTCTCCTGCCGTATGTTCGGACGGCAGACCGCTTTGAAACGAACCTCGACACGATCGGCGTGACGCTTTGAGACAAGCGCCAGATCAGCGACGGCTCGCGCAAGAGCAGGGAACCTATGGCCGCTCGGGTGAGTCCCGACCCCGCGCTCAAGAGCGCGATTCATCGTCTGATTCGAGACAGGCTGAGATGAACAGGGAGGTGCCTGCTGTCTGCATCGTCTCCATCTCGCATCGTCGCTTCATGCGAGCCGGGCCCAGCGCCACCGTTTCCGGGCAAACAGCCCCAGCAGTAGCAGCATCGACAGCGTCCCGGACCCGTCCACCGACTTGGTCGAAGTGCAGCTGCACAACCCGCCGTCGCCTTCGTCGTCCTCGTTGGAGAGGGCGTCGTCGGGGGTGATGTCCGGACCGCGGTGCTCCTCGTTCCAGGCGTAGAGTAGAGCGTCGATCGCTTCGCCGTGGTCGCGCAGGGTCATGGGGGCGCCGGTGAAAAACTGCTCGACGATACGTGCGTAGGGCATCTGCGAAAACGTCGGGGGGGCGTCGTTCTCGGTGAACCAGAGCACTTCCCCGGTGTCGAGCTCGACGCGGTCAGGTCCGTCGCAGCGACTGAAACGGGTGGCTAACCAGACATTGTCCACCTCGGGGAGACCGGGCATCTCGGAGAACAACGGGTCGCGGGTCATCTCGCTGGGGGACAACGTCGTGTACATGCGGGTGAGGTACGGGAACTTCTGCACCAAATCCGCGGCGTGTTGGCTTGGGGCAATGACCTGCTCTTGCAGTGCGTCGGCGAAGCCTTCGGGGTCCCAGTTGTCCGCCCAGGTGCCCGGTGGCGGCGGTGCGTCTGCGCCGGTGCCGGCGGTGCCCTCCGCGCTGGTCGTGCCCGTCGATTCAGCCTCTGTGTCGGTGTCGTCGTCCCTGGTGCCAGAGGTGTTGCCACCGACATCCGTGTCGCTCGTGCCAACCGTGCCACCACCAGCCTCGGCCTCGCTGGGGGAGTTGTCCTCAGGTTGCCAATCTTCAAAGCAACTCGAGCAAGCGTAGAAGAGATTGGGGTCGACGCCCGGCGGTGGAGGCACGTAGGCCTGCAGCAGCGAAGGCACGAGGGGGTGGGTTGGGTAACACTCGTTGACCGTGCAGGTCATCAGTCCGTGATCGGCCAACAGCTTGGTGAGCTGCCCGGGGCCCACGGTTCGAAAAGGTTCGCTCTGCCACGCTGCCAACGTGAACGCCTGGCGCAACACCACGTCGGAGCTGCCCGCGTACTCGGTGACGAACGCGTGGCCGTCCGCGCCCTCCTCATCGACGGCGCGGGTGATGGCCTCCTCGTAGTTGGCCCCGGGCAGGTCCCAATCGAACTTCAAAGGGTTGAGTTGTATGTGACGAAAGTTGGTCGGAACCACGCGGTCGCGGCCCAGGAAGAAGGTGCGTACGCCCATGTCGTCACGCGCGGCGATCCGCGTCAGTCGCAGTGGGACGCAGGCCTCGTTGCCCGGGTAGCGCAGCATGATGGGGTGTATCTGCTCGACCCCCACACCCGATCGCAGCTTGAAGGCCACGAAGAGGAAACCGTCGTCGATGTACTCCTGCAGAATCGGAGGGGCGTCGTCATCCTGCGCGAACCCGTTCTCGTCGAGCCACCGCACGATACCCTCGAGGCTGCCTCCCTCGAGGACGACGTACTCATAGCTACCGGCGAGGTCGCGCTGTCGTACCACGGGTTGCTCATCGTCGTCTTCGTCGCCAGCGGACGCGTCATCGCTGAAGCCGGCGGCGAGTGGCTCGCCCCGCGGCGAAGCACCGCAACCTCCGCCTCCGATGTTCGTTCCGCCGAGCCCACAGTTCTCGGTGCGCGTGGAGACGGCGAAGGTCGGGACGGTGGCGCGTTGCAACTCGGAGAAGAGCAGGTCCGAGCCCACCGCTACGACACTCGGCTCGGCCATCACCGGTACGATCCACGCAAAGCGTTCGGGATCGCCGGTGTACTGAATCTGGATGTGGGCCTCGACCTGCCCGTCGGCCACGACGAACATCACGTTCTCACCCGTCTGATCGACGGGCATCACGCTCGGGCCGGCGTCGCAGAACGTGCCACCGCACGCCTGGGCAACACAGGGGGCGGCCAGCCAAACGGCGGACGCGGCGAGAAGCGAGGCGAGGGCCACCTCGGTGCGGTTGCAGAAAGAAAAGCGATGCACGTCGTCGGTAGTGCCGCGGGAGGGGGCAACGATCACGACGGTGTTGGGAAAGTTCGATTTCTTGGTCTTCCCTCTCGAAGAAACCGACTTCCAGACCGGTCCCGCGGGATCCGGCTGCTAGGTCACTAACACGCCATCTGCGGACGAAGGGCGGTCTTCAGGGCTTTGCGCATCGCGGCGGCGCTGCTGAATCGTTGCGATGCGTCCTTCGAGCAAGCGATGCGCACCACGTCCTCGAGGCGGCTGCGCATGCTCGCGGGCCAGTGCTTGGGCAACGCCGCGCCCAAGGGAGGAAGCTCGCCTTCGCATTGCGCTTGAATCAGGGCCTGGGTGCCTTGGCCGACCACCGACTCCAGGGGGTGCCAGCCCGCGAGAGCCTCGAACAGGCTCATGCCCGCCGCGTAAATGTCGGCGCGATGGTCGGTGTCGGGCTCGCCGAGGATCTGCTCGGGCGCGACGTAGCGCGGGTCTCCGCAGATGTCGGTGTTGTCGCGACCGTGACGTCGATCCAGCGCGACACCAAAGTCGAGCAGCTTGGCGGAGATGACGTTGTGACCCGGGCGCCTGGCCACGAAGATGTTGGCTGGCTTCACATCGCGGTGGACCAGGCCGGCGTCGTGGGCGTGTCCCAGCGCATCGAGGATGTGGTCGAACACCAGGCCGACCAACCTGGTGGGTAGGCGCATTCGCTTGACCCGGGCTCGTCGCAGCAGCGTCTCCAGGTCGCGACCTTGCAGATACTCCATCGCAAACCAGTCCAGGCCGGTGTCGAGTTCGATGCCGAGATCAAACACCCGGGCGAGGTGGGGGTGGGAGAGCCGGGCGCCGTGCCGGGCCTCTGCGAGGAAGCGATGGCGCACCGCATTCGGCAGGCCCGGCTTGAGCACCTTGATGGCCACGTTGCGTTCGAGCATCGGGTCATAGGCTTGGTAGACCGTGCCCATGCCGCCTTCGCCTAGCTGGTCCACGATGCGGTACTGCTTGCTATGGAACAGCGCGGCGCAAGGATCGAAGCGCCCGCCTCGCGTCACGAGCTCGGTCGTGGGTGCGAAGGCTTGGGTGATTCGAGCGGAGGGTTGCTGTGCGAGCTGCATCGCGACGACCACCCTGCGCACAGTCCACAGGCGACCGCCAAAAACCGGCGCAGCGCAGGTAGGTGCGAGTGGGTGCTAGCAGCCTGTTGAGAAAGTCGACACGACGTCTCGCTCGCCCTTTTCGCTCCTGGCGGTGTCGCCAAAACTTGCAGTACACCCGGTACAGCGGCGTTTCGGCTCCTACCCAGGAGCGAAAAATGCTTCCCGACCCGCCGCGCCGACTTTCTCAACAGGCTGCTAGAGCTTCTCAAGGGTCCGCGTCACGGCCGCCCGACTGCTGTGGTCGCTGGGCGCGATCTCGAGGAATTTCTCGAGCGACGCTTTGGCGGCCTTGCTCTTGCCGGCCTTGTCTTGGGACTGCCCCAGGAACAGCCAAGCTTCGGGGTACCACGGCTCGTCTTTGGCCGACTCGGCGGTGGCAGCTTGGAACGCGTCGGTTGCGGGGCCGAGGCGGTTGCGTTCCATGTAGACCCGCCCGGTGAGGTACTGGGCTTCGAGCAAGGCTGAGTCGAGCTCGAGCGTCTTGGAGAACGCAGCGAGCGCTTCGTCGTTCTTGCCGAGGTCACGCTGGGCGCGCCCGATGTTGAGGTAGGCGGACGGGAACGCGTCGGTCTTGGTGGTGACGAACTCGAGCTCGGACAACGCCTGCTTGGCTTGACCCGCGTAGGCCAGCAAGCGGCCGTGCAGGAACCGGGCTTCGAGGTTCTCGGGGTCAATCGCCACGGCGCGCTGATACTCGAGCCGCGCCTCGCTGTGCTTGCCGTTGAACTCCAGGATCTTGCCCTTGAGGACGGAGACTTCGGCGACAGGCTCCGGGGTACGCACGGCCTCGATGCGGGCGAGCGCTTCTTGAGGGTCGCCGGCGTCGAGGATCGCTTGGGCCAGAAGCATGGCGGCTTCCCAGCTGTTGGCGTCCGCTGCGAGGGCCTCTCCCAGGAGGCGCTTTGCATCTTCGGGCCGGCCTTGGCTGAGCCGGAGCCGGGCTGCGACGAGCTTGATCTCGACGCTTGCGGTCGGTTCGTTGGCGCGGTCGCCCACCAGGGCTTCGAGCTTCTTGAGCTCTCCGCCTGCGACGAACAGCCGACCCAGCGGGCCGACGAGGCCCGGGTAGGCTCCCGCGCGGGCATACACCGCGGAGAAGTCTTCTTTTCCGCCCTTGGGATCCCCGTTCGCGGTCCGCGTGATTCCGCGAAGGACCTGGGCATCATTGTGGGTCGGGGAGGCCTCGAGCGCGCGATCCAGTGCGACGAGTGCGGCCGTCGTTTGGCCTTGGTCGATCTGGTAGCGCGCCTTTGCCGTGAGCAGGTCGGCCAGCTTCTTGGCGTCGCCCTCGCCCTCCTTGAGCCGAGCCACGCCCGCATCGAGGGCAGCCACCGCTTCGGTATGCATCCGTGCGGCGTCGAGCATCGCGGCCTGTGCAAGCGCAGCACGGTGGAACGCGGGGTCTTTTTCGATGACGGTGGCGAACTCGGCTTTGGCCTCGTCGATCTGCAGGCGCATGGCTTGGACCTCGCCACGATAGAAGGGCACCTCCACGCGGTCGGGGGCGGCCTTCGCCAGCGTTTCAAGGCTGACGAGGGCCTCGTCGCCTTTGCCGCCGGCGACAGCCAGCTCGATACTCAGCAGCAACACGTCCACCGAATCGGGGTTCGCTTCGCGCAGCGTGTTCATGGCTTCGATCGCCGGGGCGAACAGCTTGCCATCGATGCCGGCGCGGACCTTGGCCTCGAGCACGACGGGGTCGTTGGGGGTGACCTCAAGGGCCTCGTCAAACTTCGCCATCGCTCCGGGGGTGTCGCCTCGGGCTGCCGCGATCTGGCCTCGAACTGCGGCGAGTTGGCCGCGAAACCCTGCGGGCATCGTGTCGCCAACGAGCTTGGAGACGGCCTCGTCGGCGACCCGGAGCTCGCCCCGAGCGAGCGCATGCACGGCGAGCAGTTTGCCCAGCCCCGGATGATCGGGCGCCGCGGCGACGGCCGTCTTGAGGTCGGCGAAGCCGGCGTCGGGGTCCGAGATGAGTCTCGCCTCGAGGGCTAGATTTTTTCCCAGGGCCAGGTCGGAGGCGGCCTTCGCTTCGGCTGCGGCCTTTGCCGGCTGCTGCTGCGCGAGCTTCAGGAGGGCTCGGTATGCTGCGAGCCGTGGGCCTGCGCCTTCGAGCGCCGCTGCAGCCGGTTCGTACTGGGCGTTGATGATCGCGATCAACCCAAGCACGCGTTTGACGTAGGGTTCCTCGCCTTTTGCGAACGGTTCGAACGCGGCTGCGCCGGCTTTGGCCGCCTCAAGGTCAGGGCCGTACCGCAGGTGTAGGAGCAGCAGTGCTTCTGCTTCGCCGACGGCGTCTGCGTCCGCTTTGGCCGCCTTGGCCGCCTCCACGTAGCCGCCGGGCGTGTCCTGGTCGAGCAGGGCGAGAACCTCTGCGGAGCGATCCTTGGCTTGGAGGGGAGGCGCCTTCGTTTCGCCTTCGCTTTTGCCTTCTTTGGGCTTCTTGGCCTTGGCGACGCCTCGCTGACCGCTGGCCGCTGGGGCGTCGTCGAAGACGCCTGCGACATAGAGCCCGCCGAAGATCGCGACACCCAGGCCGAGCGCCGCGGCTACGTAGATCAGCTTTCGCGACCCGCTGATGTCTGCAAGGGCGCGCGGGGTTGGGCCGCTGGGTTCTGGGTATCCGGGGTGGCTGTCCGAGAGGGCGCCACCAAACCCGGAGGCAGGGCCGATTCCGGCTTCCTTCGGCGCCAGGCTCCCCGCGTCGCGAGACTCCAGGCTCATGTCGGCCGGACTCAACCCCGTGCCGGAGGGCTCGAGCCCCGTGCCGGAGGGCTCGAGGTCGAGGTTGGCGGGCCTGAGCAGGTTGTCGGCCGGCTGGACCTCGAGTCCGGATACTGGTCGGGGGAGGTTGAGCCTGTCCGCTTGGGGCAGGTCGAGTCCGATGGGGACGAGGTCGTTGCCGCTGCCGGCCGAGCGCGGGAGGTCCGAGTGCCGTCGCGGAGTCAGTTGATCTCCCGACGGAGCGGGAAGGTCCAGGCCGATCGGAGCGGGGAGGTCCAAGGGCGGGATGCCACCGTGCGCGGGCGGAGGCGGAGGCGCCTTGGGCACGTGCCCAGCCGACGGCGCGGAGGGTGCGGGCAGGTCGAGTCCTGCAACACCGGGCGGCGCCTTGGGTCGGGTGGGTCGAGGCGAGACCGGCGACGGGAGATCGAGTCCGAGAACGCCCGGCGGAGCCTTGGGCGGAGCGGGCGGCCGCGGGGCGGACGGCACCGGAAGGTCGAGGCCCGCGACACCGGGTGGGGCTTTGGGGGCCAGGGGTGCTCGAGAGGGCGCCGGCGCTGGAAGATCGAGGCCACCCAAGGAGGGAGGCGGAGCGTGGAACGCGGGCGGCGGCGGTGCCTTCGGAGGGGTGGCACGCGGGGGAGCTGGTGCCGGAAGATCGAGCCCACCGCCGGGCGAAGGGGGACCGCCGATGTCGAGCTTCAGCGAGCTGCTGCCACCTTCGAGACTGACCTCACCGAACGCGCCCGCGTCCAGAGCCGGCGGTCCAAACGAGCCGCTGTCGGCGGGCCCGGCAGGTCCTCCGAAGTTGGGTTCTTCAAGCTCTTCGTCAGACGCCGCGGGCAGTCCGAACAGGGTGTTGTCGGGGCTTCCGTCGGATGAAAATTCTGGAGGCGCACCGGGGCCTCCCTGGACCGCGGTCCCGCACCGAGGGCATGTCGCCACCTGTGCGTTGGGGTCCAACTGATATCCGCAATTCGTGCAGTTCGCCATGGCGTGCGAGGGGGGCCGATCCCCGGCGCCGACGATACCACTGTGCTGTAGGGCGTCAGGGCCAAATCGGGGCTGGGGTGGTGCCCGAAGCGAAACCGGGTCAACCTCCGGCCGTGATCCTTCGCGACCCCGTGCACGGGCTGATCTCCTTCGAGGGGCCCGCTGAGTCGATCGTCAGCCGACTGCTGGATACGCGCGAGGTCCAACGTCTGCGAAGGGTTCGGTGCTTGGGGCCGGCATCCCTGGCGTTTCCCGGGGCAGAACACAGTCGCTTCGCTCACGCGGTGGGCTCGGCGCACGTCATGAAGCGCTACCTGGACCGCGTGTACACGCTGTCGGAGGACCTACCCCTGGCCGACCGCATCGATCGGGACACGGCTCAGGTTGCGCTCGCCGCAGCCCTGCTCCACGACCTCGGGCATGGCCCGTACTCGCACGCGTTTGAGGCCGTGCTGCCCCAGCCGTTCAAGCACGAAGACTGGACCTCGAAGCTGATCCTCGATCCGGACAGCGAGGTCAACGCGGTCCTGCGCCAGATCGATACCGACGCTCCACACCGGGTGGAGCGCCTCGTGCACGGCCAGGGCGACATCCCGCACCTCGCCCGCGCCGTGTCGGGAACGTTCGACGTCGACCGCTGCGACTACCTGCTCCGCGACTCCCACATGACCGGCGTCCGCTACGGCGTGCTCGATCTCGATTGGCTGCTGCAATCGATGCGCCTCATGGTTGCGCCGGGGGAAGAGAGGGCGCGCATGGCCGTCGATGGCGAGAAGGGCCTGACCGCCGTCGAAGGATTCTTCCTCGGCCGCTTGTACATGTATCGGCAGGTCTACTTGCACAAGGCCGTGCGGGCGGCTGAGTCGGTCATGCGGGCGCTGTTCCGCCGGCTCGACGAGCTCGGGCCGCAGCCTGGCACGCCGCCGGGCATGGCCACGCTGATGCGCGGCGAGCAGCCCAGCGTGGGCGAGTTCCTCGACCTCGATGACCACGCCTTCGAGTCCGCGCTCAAGGTGTATTGCAACAGCAGCGACGAAATCCTCGCCGAGCTTGCCCAGCGCCTCCGCTACCGCCGGTTGTTCAAGACGCTGCGACTGCGACACGACGTGCCCGTCCCCAAGGCGATGGCCCGGCTGCGCGAGGTCTTGGACGCGCATCACGATGGCCCCGACTACCTCGCCTCGGTCGACCGGGTGGAGATCGCCGCGTACTACGAAGACTCCCGCATGATGGCGCTGACCGGCGGTCGTCTGCAGCGGCTGCTCGACGTCTCCCCCGTCCTGCGAGGGCTCAGCAACGAGACCTTCGTCCACTACCGGCTGATCTTTCCGCCCGAGCTTCGCGAACCTGTCCGCGCCGCCTTTGCCGAGTACCGGTAAGCCTCGCCATGAGCCCCTCCTCCGACTCTGATCCCTTCGTTCTCCTGAAGACTTGCTACGACCAGGCCACCGCCATGACCGTGCAGAGCGTGCTCGAGTCCGAGCGCATCGAGGTCATCATGAAGCGCATGGCCGACCGCAGCATCGAGGGGCACGCACGCGGTCCTACGCTCGAGGTCCGGGCGATGGTGCGTGGTTCCGATCTCGCCGCGGCTGCGGCCCTGCTGGAGGCCTTCGACTCGGCCGAGATCGTGCCGAGCGAAACGGTGGAGGGGGATCCGAATGATCGCTCGCTACAGCAGTTTCGGGAACGGATGCGGGACCGCGGGGACGCGGACTGAGACGTCCCTTGGCCGTTTCGGTTGGCGCGGCGCCCCCAACACTGGACCTCGTCGCACCCGGGCTCAAGATCCTCGGTTGCGCTGGCGCGCGAGTGTCCTAGGCCTACCCTATGTCGGTCACCCCACAACGAGCAGCACCCGACCACTGGATCGTCCACGTCGACCACGACCCACGCAGCCGAGGGGCCATGCGGTGGGGATCCTGGCTCTCCAGACGCTCGACTCGGCCGATGCGGCTGACGGCGCTGCACGTCGGCGAGGTTGAGGAGCTCCGCGAGGCTCACCCGGGATTGGGGTCACCAAGGGTCCGAGCCCGCGAAGCGACCTTGGCTTCGCTGGGTGCTGTTGGAGTCCAAGACGAGTTCGACGACGTCGGCGTTGTCGACAACGACTCGGCGGTCGACGCACTGCTGACCTCAGCATCGGGCCACGGGACGCGCGGCCTGATTCTCGGACGAAATCAGCCGAAGGATTCCTGGAGTCTGGTCTCCCTCGGAGAGGTCGCGCGAAAGACTCTGCGCGCTTCGGACGAGCCGGTCTTTGTGGTGCCCCCTGACTACGAGCCCCCAGCAAACCCAGGCCCAATCGCCGTCGGCGTCTCGCCCTGCGACGATGCATCTGCGGCGCTCAAGGTCGCCGAGGCACTCGGGCAGGCTCTGCGCCTCCCCTTCGAAGCCGTGCATGTCGTTCCGAATGTCGCGAGGTTTGCCACAGCAGGGGCACCGGTCATGTATGCGGGGGCCGGCGACATGCAGGGCACTGTTCAAGAGGATTCGCGCGCTGCCGTCGAGCGATGGATGCAGGAAAACGGGTCCGTTTGTCCGCTCCACATCGAGATTGGCGATGCGGCCGAAACGCTTGAGGTCACCGCCAAACGACTCGGTGCCACGATGCTCGTCACGGGCTCTCGACAACTGTCGATAATCGAGCGCATTTTCCATCGTAGCGTTGGCAGCAGCCTGGCCGCGATGTCCCACGTGCCGACGCTTGTTGTTCCCCCCGCAGCGAACTCGGTCGACGAGCCTAGCGGGACTGGCGGAGCATGAGCATCCGCCGACGCTAGCAGGCGCACTCGCGCAGAATATGCCGCGCGGTGCCGGAGCGCGTGGTGTCGGGTTACTCGAACGTCACGAGCACGTTGTCGATGTCGAACTGGCAATCGTTGAACGTATCGCCGTCGTTGTCTGACCCTGGGCCAAACGACATCTCAAGGCTCTGTTGGATGTCGAGACCCAACAAGTTCGACTGGACTCCCGTCCCAGAAGCCCCACCGACGCGCAGCGCTGCGTCTCCCTCAACCACGTCCAGATCGAGCGCCACTTGGAACCACTCGTTGGCCTCCTCGGACGGCTGCAACACGATGACGTCGGCTGTCATGATTCCGGTCGAGTACAGCGTGGCGTGGGTCGGCCCAACCTGCAGGATGAGCTGTTCATCGGGTCCGACGCGCGAACTCTGGGACATCGAGAACATCGTGAGGTCGCCGCCGGTTCCGGTCGAACAGTCGTCGATCGACGTCTGAACCCGCGTCGCAAACTCGATGTGAAGCGTCTGGACATCGCTGATGTCGAGGCTCAGCGAGGTCTTCGCCTGCATCCCATCCGCTCCGTCGAGCACGTAGTGTCTGTGGCTCCCGCTCGTCGGGTCGGAGTCCTGCGACACGACCACCTGACTGACCGGCTCCTCGGTCCAGGCAGCCCCGACGTCGTCGTCGGCCTCGAAGGACTCGCAAGCGTAAGGGGCGTCTTGGTCCACGCATCTCCATAGGCTGTCGCCGCCGGTCGGGCCCGAGCTGCCTCCCGAGGAAGACGTCGCCTCGCTGGAGTCAGGCCCGAGGCTGGTTGTCGTCTCATCGAGCGGCGAGGTGCCGGTGGTCACGTCGGCCGAGGTCGTGTCGGAAGCGGTGGTGCCGGTGGTGCCGGTGGATTCGTCGGCGCTGCTCTCGGACGTCGAGTCGGGTTCAGAAAAGCAGGCCGTTCCCCAGAACAGTGCGGTCGCTGCAGCCAGGCCGCGCACCCATGGGATCACTCCACCGGAACTCATCTCGAGAGTGTACCGAGTTCGCCGACCGATGGTGGTCTGGGCGCGATGGGCGGGATGGGCGCAAACGCGGAAACGCGGAAACGCGGAAACGCTAGAAGCTCTTCGGGCTAAGCTCCGCCGCGCTCGCATGGTCCAACGCAATCGAAAGAAGCCTCGCTGTTACGGCTGCGGGCTCAAGCCCGAGACCTGCGTGTGCGCGCTGATGCCCAGCGTCGAGCTCAGGACGCCGCTGGCCGTCGTTCAGCAGATCCGCGAGCAATTCAAGCCCACCAATACGGCGCGCCTCTTCACGAAGATGGTGCCGGCCGTGCCGATCCTCCCGTTCGGGATGCGGGAGCCGCCGTTCGATCCGCAGCCGCTGCTCGATCCGGACATCGAGTACTACAACCTGTTTTTGCGGGACGACGCGACGCCGGTCGACGAGCTGCCCGAACCCGCGCCGGGCAAGCGCCGCGGTTTCGTGGTGCTCGACGGCACGTGGCACCAGTGCTCACGCATGGTTCGACGGGTGCCGCATGTTCGCGAGCTTCCCTGCGTGATGCTGCCGCCTGGCAAGCCCAGCATCTGGCGCGTGCGAACCCAACACGACCCGCGGGGGCTCAGCACGTTCGAGGCGATGGTCCGTCTGGTGGAGATCGTGGAGGGTCCTGAGGCGGTGCGTCCGCTGATCGAGACGTTCGAGCTGATCACGGCGCGTCTGCTGTATCTCAAGGGCCGATTGAAGTCGCCAGAGGTTCCGGCGGATTGGGACGCCGCGTTGGCTGCGGGCGAACTGCCCAAAAGGTGACGTGTGCGCTGCAACCTCGCGGGTATTCTCCCGTCCTGAGTCACGATGCGTTGCGCGGCCTTGTCGACAGCTTTTCTCCTGAGCTTCGGGTGCAATGAAGGCGTCCATAGTGGGGCGGACTTTGCCTCGGGAGGCAGCGGCGTCGCGACGAGCGGACCCGCGGCCGCTTCGGGCGGAAGTGGCGGAAGTGGCGGAAGTGACGGAAGTGACGGATCGGCAAGCCAGGGCAGCGGGGCCGAAGCGGGCTCGGATGGCGTCGACGAGTCGGGCGGCACGACCGATGCTTCCGGAGAGACGTCGTCGGCCAGCGGCGGAGAGTCTTCGAGCAACTCCGACTCCAAGGCAGGGGAGACCAGCGAAGACGGCGGGACCGATTCTTCCTGGACCGGCGGCGAGGCAGACGGTGAGACTTCCGGCGGTTTGCCGGTCGGCGACGACGCTTGCGGCTTCCCGCTCGACGGGCCGTGGATCGAGATCGAATACAACCAGGCAGGCGGCACCGCCACTTCACCCTCGTGGAGCTACTCGGACACGCCAGGCTGGGGCGAGGCGCAGTGGGCAGCGTCCAACGCGAGCTGGCCCGAGGTCTGGGACATCTACCAAAACATCAACGTCTCCAACGACCCGATCGGCGTTCTCGCTGTTGTCGGCAGCTCGGGGCGGCTTCAGCTGATGCTCGGCTTTGAAGAGCTGGCCGACTACGACTACGCGACGGTTTGCGTGGAAGGCCGCAGCGTCTCGACGTCGGCCTCGGTGCAGTTCGACGCCTACAACCCGCTGACCGGGATCGGCAACTCCGCCACGATGGCGCACGACTGGAACATGCACGCGACGGGCCTCGACCTCGGGTACGCGTTCGAACCCGGCGGCGGTGTGCAGGCGGTGCGGCTGGATACGACCGGTGGCAGCAGCTCGCTGGGGGTCAAGCGCATGCGCTTGGTGCTGCACGGCGCGGTGTACTGAGAGCCTCGCCTTCTTCGTCGCCGAGCGTCACTCGTCCCAGTCGAACTCTCGCATCGAGAGGTCTCTCGCCTGTTTTCAGCCCCCGGTGGGCCGAGACACCTTCTTGGAAGCGGTCTTCTTCTTGGAAGCGGTCTTCTTCTTGGAAGCGGTCTTCTTCTTGGAAGCGGTCTTCTTCTTGGAAGCGGTCTTCTTCTTGGAAGCGGTCTTCTTCTTGGAAGCGGTCTTCTTCTTGGAAGCGGTCTTCTTCTTGGAAGCGGTCTTCTTCTTGGAAGCGGTCTTCTTCTTGGAAGCGTCCGCGCCAGCATCGATGTCGATTCCAAACACGGCCGACAGCGCGTCGGCGTCCAGGACCCGGCGCTTGCTCGCTTTCCCTGCAGCAACCGGTTGAGCGATGGCAGCATCCACCAGCTCGCTTGGGTCGACGCCGCGCAGGGTGAACAGAAGCTCGGGCTCGCGATCCAGCCGAGCTCCGACCCCGTAAAGCGTCGCGGCCACGTGTTTGCACATGGACGCCCAGTCGGGACACGAACAGCGTAGCGAGATCTCGCCCGGCGACGGAAACAGCCCGCCTTGCTTGTCGGTGACGATCTTCATCACACCGGTGGAGAGCGAGCCCTGCAGGAGTTCGACGAGTGAGCCGATCTGGCCCGCACATTGCCCGGTGATCTGCGTCCACCGTTTCTTGGGCAGGCGGCCGATCGCAATCTGCACGGAGTAGACCTTCGACCCGCTGACGAGTGCTCGAACCTCGGTGGATTCGATCTGCAGATCGATCACCGAACCGTTGCGTACGTATGTACGACCGCGGGGCAGTCGATTGGAGAAATCACTATAGGACTCGAGGTTCTTGCACCACGCGTCGCCCCAGAACGTCGTGGTGATCTTGCGGCCATGAATCTCGACCGGCGATGTGTCCCTGCCAGCCATGCTCTTCCTCGCGCGGCGGCGGTGTTCGGCCACCGGGACGTACCGCGGCCAGGCGTTGTCGTAATCGCGACTCATGGAGACCCCGGCTCGTTTATCCCTCAAGCGCCCGGCTCAGGTCCAGGGACACCATCTGCAGGAGGTCCTCGTTGCTCATCTCGGTCAGGGCGTGCTCGCTTCCCTGGCCGAGCACTTCGCCTGCGAGCTCCTGCTTGCTCGCGATGAGTTCGTCGATGCGTTCTTCCACCGTGCCCCGGCAGACAAACTTGTGGACCATCACGTTCTTGCGCTGGCCGATGCGGAAGGCGCGATCGGTCGCCTGATTCTCGACGGCGGGGTTCCACCACCTGTCGAAGTGGACCACGTGCGAGGCGGCGGTCAGGTTCAGACCGGTCCCGCCGGCCTTGAGCGAGAGCACCATGAACGGCACCCGGTCCTCGTCCTGAAAACGTGCGACCAAGCTTTGGCGCTTCTTGACCGCGGTGCCGCCATGCAGCACCAGGCCGTCCTGCCCGAAGACCTCGCCCAGGAAGTTGGCGATCGGCTGGGTCATCTGGCGGAACTGCGTGAACACCAGCACCTTGTCCTGCCGGGCGGCGATCGACTCGCACAGCTCCCGAAGCCTCGACATCTTGCCGCTGTCGGCGGGCTTGAACCCGTCGTCCCCCAGCCACTGGGAGGGATGGTTGCAGATCTGCTTGAAGCGCATCAGAAAGGCCAGCACCACCCCGCGCCGCTCGATGCCGTCCGCCTTGCCGACGGCCCGCTTCATCTCTTCGACCGACTGCTGGTACAGGGCCGCCTGGCGTTTGCTCAGCGAGCACCACGTGGTGACCTCAGTCTTGTCCGGGAGGTCCGCGATGACATTCTTGTCCGTCTTGAGGCGTCGCAAGATGTACGGCTGCACCAGTCGACGCAGCGGCGCGTAGCCCTGCTCGCTGGAGGCCATCGCTTTGCACTGCTGGCTGAAGGCCTTGGCCGAGCCGAGCAGCCCGGGGTTGAGAAAGTCGAAGATCGACCACAGGTCTCCGATGCGGTTCTCGACCGGCGTACCGGTGAGCGCCAGCCGCCACGTCGCCTGCAGGGCCTTGACCGCCTTGGTCTGCTTGGTGCTGGGGTTCTTGATCGCTTGGGCCTCGTCCAGGATCACGTTGCGCCAGCGATACTCCTGCATCCACGGCGTGCGCGTGGCTGTGCCGTAGGTCGTGAGCACTGCGTCGTGGGCCTCGATGCGCTCCGCCGACAATGCCTGGAGCTCGGCGGAGGGGATCTGCGACGGATGGGCGATGAGCACCTTCAGCTTTGGCGCGAAGCGCTCGGCCTCGAGTCGCCAGTTCTCCACCAGGGATGCTGGAACGACCAACAGGTCGGTCCCTGGGTCCTTCGGTTGCCGGCTTGAGTTCAGCACGCCCAGGACCTGGATCGTCTTGCCCAGTCCCATGTCGTCCGCCAGGCATCCGCCCAGCTGCAGGCCGCGGAGCGTGTAGAGCCACTGCACGCCCTCCTTCTGATACGGGCGAAGCTCGGCCTGTAGACCGGCATTGTTCTGGATATCCGCAAGCAGCTGGGGGGACCGGAGCGCATCGAGCTTGGAGCCGAGCCACTTGCCCGCGATGACCTCCGACCACTGCGGCCGCTCCATCTCATCACTGTCGTCGTCGCTGTGGGCATGAACCCCGGAGAGCATGCGCATGGCTTTGGCGAAGCTCACTCCGGTGGCCTCGGCCTCTCGCTGCACGTCCCGCCAGCGGCCCAGCACGTGCGTGAGCTTGGCGCGGTCCACCTCGACCCACCGGCCTTTGAGCAGCACCAGGCCGTCACCGGCGGCGAGCAGCGCTTCGGTCTCCCGCTTGGTGAGCTTCTTTCCGCCGAGGGTGAGCCCAACGTCGAAGTCCAACAGCGCGTCTACGCCGACGCTCGAAGGCGCCTTGCCACCGATCTTCACCGAGACCGTTGGCCGGGGCTTGTGTCGTGCGCTCCACCAGTCGGGCGTGCGGACCACCAAGCCAGCGTGCTCGTACCCAGTGATCTCGCGCAGGAATCGGTGCGCATCGGCGGGGGTCCAGGACAGCGGGTGATAAATGTCGCCGGACTCGATGAGGGTGCGAACGAACTCACTGTGCTCGGCCGCCCGAGAGATGGGCGCCAGCAGGGTCAGCAGCTTGTCGCGATTCTTCGCCCCAGCGTATTCCTTCAGCGCATTGCCCAGCGAGCGATGCTCTGGCTTGGCATTCTTGGAGACGCGATCGACGTAGGTTGCGATGAACGCGAAGGGGTAGTTGGGGTCTCGTTTATTTTCGGCGAGGTGGAAGCACACCCGTCCCACAACGTTCCAGACCGAGTTCTTCTGGCGAAGGTAGCCGGCAGCTCCGTCCTCGTGGCGTGTGGCCTCGGCCAAGAACGCCGCGCCCACGTCGGACCAGATCGCGTGGAGCAAGGCTGCACCCACGAGCTCGGCGCCGGGCATCGGAGGCACGCTAAGCGACAGCTGGGCCAGCGCATCCTGGTCGGGTTCTGGGATGACGACGGCGCTGGGATCGATGGGATCGAGCGCGGCGCACACGTGGCTGACGAAGACTTTGCCAAGCTCCCGCCAGAACGACAGGGACGCAGGAAGGTCGGTCGAGAGCTGCGCTACCGCGAGGTGCAACACCCCGTGGCCTCGGCCGGCATTGAACGCACGGACGATGCTCTTGGCGGTCTTCGCCGAGACTGACGGGCCATCGGCGGGGTCTCCGATATCGACGTGGATGCGGCCGCTCGGGGTCAACCTTGCGGCGAGGGTCTGCGTGTCGTCGGGACTCAGGGGTGGCCTCCGTGCTCCAGAGGCTTCTTACTCCGACTTCGGGCCGATGTCATGCCGCGGGTCGCCTGCCACCCTGTTTGGCCTCACCTTCGACCCCGTGACCTCCGGACGAGGCTCGATTGTCGGGTGCGGCCGGGTTCTCGCTGGCCTCGTGTTATCGAGCGCGTCGGCGGCGAGCCAGTCCGGCAAATCCGAACACGAACAACCCTGCGCCCCACGCCCAGCCCGAGCTGGTGCCGCGTTCCACAGCGCAAGAAATCGAGCCGCCGGCTTCGCCCGTGCACTCGCCGTTGCTACACATGCCCTCGGCGTAGCCATCGACCTGGATGTCGAGTTGAGCTTCGAGGGCGGCGATGCACTGCTCGAGGTTGTTGCCGTAGTCGACGTACTGGCCGTCGCAGAACAGCGCGCCTTCGGGGCGTTGACACTGCGCTTCGCATCCACCTTGCAGATCCGCTTTGCAGTCGATGTAGCCGCCGGCTTGGCAGTCGACCTGGCAGTCCACGTTGGCCTGGCCTTCGCACGAACCCTCGCACGATGCATCGCAGCGAGCCTCGCACGAAGCGCTGGGCGGGGTGCCTTCGCATCGTCCGTCGCAGCTTGCGGAGCAGGTGGCCTCGCACGAAGCTCGACACTCAGAGTCGCCGCCGCACTGGGCGTCACAGGAGCCCTGGCAGTCTGCGTTGCACGACGCGGAGCAGTTGAAGCTGCCGGGTTCGACGTCGCAGTCCGCCATGCAGCTCGCTTCGCACGAGGCATTGCATTCGACCGAAGCCGACGCTGAGCACTGGCCTTCGCAGTTGGCGTAAAGCTCGGCAGCGCACTGGGCCTCGAGGCGCGGAGGTTCGCAGTTGGCGACGCAGCCGCCCTCGACCTGAAGCTCACACGAGGCTTCGGCCTCCACGTGAATGTCTCCGCAGGCGTCGATGCCTGCGTGTGCCGTGGCTGGCGCTGCGTAGATGAAGGCGAGCGTCGCCGCGGAAAGCGCGGACGCGAGAAAGGTCTGGAGGGTCGTGGTGCGCATCGTCTTGCAACCCTGGCTGCACCGCTTTCGGGAGCCTGCAAGAAAAAAAGAGCGCGAACCCGGGATTCACTAGGGCTGTCGGTCATTTACAGCGAGGCCTGGCGACTCCTCGCGGAGCGTCCCTGAGCCGAGGGAGTGGGGCAGGCGTGATGCGCCAGGGCGGAGGCGGACTGACCGCTCACGATGGCCGGTGCCTGTCGGACCAAGCTGGGATCGCGCAGCGCCTCGAGCATGAACAAGGCAAAGTCGGTTCGCCGCGTCAGGTTGCTGGCCAAGATCGCATCGCCCACGTGGTGACTCCATGCGGGCAGGCCCTCGCTGGGTCCTTCCTCGAGGTCGCTGCCGCGCACAACGGTCCACGCCCGATCACTCTCGAAGATCCGGCGGCAGGCTTCGACCTGGTCGTCCAGCTGTGCGACGCGGGCCACCCGGGCGAGCCAGCCGAAGACCTTGACGAAGGCGAGCAGGCGGCGGGTGTAGACGTCCTTTCCGTCGAGGCTGATGTGCCAGCCGCAGGAGAACACGAGGCGTGCGTGTTCCGGAGCGAAGTCGAGGACGGCCTGGGCCGTGCCCGAGGCGTACTGCTGGACGCCCCAGGGTGCCAAGACGGTGAGCACGCCGTCGCAGTCGGCCACGGCGCGGCGAATGACGTCGCGGTCGTTGGTGAAGCCCGGAACCACGGTGATGCGATCCTCGAAGCGGGCGAGCTTGCCGACGCTCTGCTCGCGACAGACCCCAACGACCTCGTAGCCCCGCGCGAGCGCATGCTCGATCATGTATTGGCCGAGCTTGCCCGAGGCCCCCACGATGCAGACTCGAGACACCGGGAGAGAGGGGGGAACGATGGGGCTGGCATTCGGCATCTTGACCCTTGCTGTACCTGTGCACTTGTGAACTGGCCATGTCGATATTCGTCTTTGTGGTATGCGTTTATGAATGGGTGAGACGATGAGCGATGGGGTGGTCGAGGGAGCGGATTGGCGTGCCGTTCGCTTCGATTGGAACCGGGCTCGGGCATTTTTGGTCGCGGCGGAAGAGGGCTCGTTCTCTGCCGCGGGCCGAGCGCTGGGCCTTTCCCAGCCCACGGTGGGTCGGCAGGTCGCGGCCCTTGAGGAAGAGCTGGGCGTGACGTTGTTCGAGCGAGTCGGCAGCTCGCTCTCCCTCACCACCGCGGGCCTCGATCTGGTCGAGCACGTGCGCGCCATGGGCAGCGCGGCCGCGCGGGTGTCCCTGGGGGCCACCGGCCAGTCGACGACTCTCGAAGGCAGCGTGTGCATCACGGCGAGCGAGCTCATCGCGGCCTACCTGCTTCCGCCCATCGTGGTCCAGCTGCGAAACGAGCATCCGGGGATCGAGATCGAGATCGTGGCCTCCAACGCAGCTCGCGATCTTCGGCGTCGCGAAGCCGACATCGCCGTGCGCAACTTCCAGCCCTTGCAGCCCGACCTGCTGGCCAAGAAGATCGCCGATCGCACCGCGAGCATGTACGCGACCCCCGGTTATCTGCGTCGGTTGGGGAACCCCAAGACCGCGCAGGAGCTGGTCGAGGCCGAGCCGCAGCTGCTGGCCTTCGATCGCGGCGACCGAATGATTCGTGGTCTACGGGAGCTGGGCTTGCCCCTCGAGCCGCGGCACTTCCCCATCATCACCGACAATCACCTGGTGCAGTGGCAGCTCGCCAAACGGGGCGCGGGCATCTGCATCGTCATGGACGAGGTCGGCGATCGTGAACCTCGGATGCGCCGCGTGCTGCCGGACTTCCCCGCGTTGCCTGTGCCCATCTGGCTGGCCACCCACCGCGAGCTGCGAACCAGCCGACGGATCAGGGTGGTGTTCGACCTGCTCGCCGAAGGCCTCCGCCGCTCGGCCGACCGCGCGTGAGGGGCCGCGATCGCGAAGTCGGGGCAGCACCGTTTGAGCTCTCGGCGTCGGGCTCGGACGACTTGGCTGTCCGGGAGCTGAACTGCCGCGCCCGTCACGCGTCTGGGTGCGGAAAAAGACTCCCCAAAATCTCTTGCACATTTTTGGAATCGGGTTAGTTAGTGGCCGAACACTAACTAACCCATGCGACCCCGACAGTTCACCGACGCGGAGCTCTTCGCCGCCGCTCGCGAGATCATTCTCGCGCATGGTCCCGCCGTTTCGGCGAAACGGATCGCTGAGGAGTTGGGCGTCTCTGCCGCCGCACTCTTCAAGCGTGTCGGCACCAAGCATGAGCTCATTCGCCGGGCGCTGGTGGGGGTGAACGTTCCCGACTTCTTGCTGCATCTCGAACAGGGCCCGGACGACCGGCCCGTACACGAGCAGCTGCTCGAGCGTGCCCAGGAGATCGATGCGTTTTTCATCAAGGCGATGCCGGCGATCGCGATGCTCAAGGCGGGCGGTTTTTGCCCGGCTGACGTGTTCGCCGACATGGACGTTCCCCCGCCGATTCGAGCGTTGCGGGCGCTGACCTCCTGGTTCGAGACACTGCGCACGCAGGGCCGCGTAACGATCACGAACGCGGAGACGATCGCGATGGCGTTCCTCGGTGCTCTTCAGGCCCCGCACGCCCTGCGCTCCTTCCTTCCGAGCTACCCCGAAGGCGGTCCGTCCTACCTGTCGACTCTTGTTGAGACGACGCTGCATGGCATCGCACCCCAAGAGAGCAAATCATGATCGTTTCCATGCTGCTGGCGACCCTCGTTTGGGTCGCCGAACCCACGCCCGAGGTTGGGCCCAAGTTCGCCAACGCGCCCACGAGCGCCGTGCGGGCCTCCAACCAGTCCTGGTGGACTCGTTTCGCCGATCCCGAGCTCAACACGCTGGTCAAACGCGGCACGGGAAACAACTTCACGGTGCTCGGTGCGCAGAGCCGCATCGAGGAGGCCGACGCGGTCGTCTCTCAACAACTCGCACCTCTGCTGCCCACCGCGACCTGGGATACCTCACTGACCACGGGACCCCTGGACAGCCTCGGTTTCCAGTTTGGTGGAGGGGTCGGCGGCGCTGGCATGGCGCCCGTCGACTTGCCCACCCTGTACTGGCAGGCCTCGTCGGCGGTCAACGTCGGGTTGGGGATCGACATCACGGGCAAGAACGTGCTCGGTCATCGCGCCGCCAAAGATGATCGCAAAGCCGCCGAGCACGATGTCGACGCGCAGCGCCAATCGCTGGCCTCGCAGATCACAGGGACCTACTACGACGTCGTCACGGCGCGGGCCCAGCTCGCCATCGCCGAGCACCAAGTTGAGACCAACGAGCGGTTGCTTGAGCTCACGCAGCTCAAGTTCGAGACCGGGCAGGCCAACGCTGTGGATGTTCTTCAGCAGCGGCAGCAGCTCGTTGGCTCCAAGGTGCAAGTGCCCAGGGCTCAGCAGCAGCTCCGGGCGTTTGAGCAGCGCATGGCCGTGCTGCTGGGCGAGGCGCCAGGGCGCTCCTTCGACACGCCAAGCACGCTTCCCGCGTTGCCAGCCGCACCGGCGGTCGGTGCTCCCTCCGAGCTCCTTCGCGCGCGCCCGGACCTTCGCGCGAAGTCTCAGCGCCTCGAGGCCACCGAGAAGCGCACCAAGGTCTCGAAGCGATCCTTCGCCCCGGACCTCCAGCTGTCGGCCCGCGGAGGCGTCCAGGCGATCAACATCGGCGAGTGGTCGCAGCAGGGATTTTGGAGCGCGACCGCAACGCTCTCGGTTCCGCTCAGCACCGGGGGCTCCACCCACGGGCGCATGCGACAGGCCCAAGCGCAGCAGCGAACCGCCTCGCGGGACCTCTCGCAGTCCACCCTTGTTGCGGTGCAAGAGGTCGAGGACGCGCTGCTCCGAGAGGCCCAACAAGCCGAGGTACTCGAGCTCTACACCGAGCAGCACGCCGCCGCCGAGGCGGCCTTCGAGGAGTCGCGGACCCGCTACGCCGAGGGCGTCTCGGAGTATCTCCCCGTGCTCACCGCGCTGGCCTCGGTTCAGCGCGCAGAGCTCGACATCGTGACTGCCCACCGTGACCTCATCGCGGCGCGCATCGCCCTCTATACCGCCCTTGGTGATCGGTAATCTCATGCATTGGACCCTCAGCCGTGTGCTCTTGCCCCTGGCCATCCTTGGCGCCGCGGGCTTTGGTGCCTCCACCCTCGTCGAGTCCGCAGAAACCGCGCAGAAGGAGCCGCCCGCGGCCGTCGCTCCGCTCGTCGAGGTCGTCTCCGTGCATCGGACAACCCTGTCCGCCCAGGTTGTCGGCACCGGAGTTGTCGAGCCTGAGCGCGAAGTGACCCTGTCCGCCGAGGTCAGCGGCCGACTTACCGAGGTTTCGGACTCGCTCGTCGTGGGTGGTCGCGTGAAGCAGGGCGACTTCATCGCGAAGATCGACGGCCGAACCTACGACCTCGCCATCCGTCAGCAGCACTCGCAGATCGCCAAGGCGCGCTCCGAGCTCGAGCTGGAGAAGGGGCGCGGTGCCGTCGCTATGCGTGAGTGGGAGCTGCTCAGCGATGGCACCCCCACGAGCAAGCGAAGCGCGTTGGCCCTGCGGGAGCCCCAGCGAGAGGCGGCCGAGGTCGAACTCGAGTCGGCCAAGGCGTCGCTCGATCGCGCCAAGTTCGACCGCGGGCGGACGCGGGTGGTAGCGCCGTTCAACGCCACCATCACCAAGGAGTCGGTCGAAATTGGCGCGTACGTGTCCCCGGGAGCCCAAGTCGCGACGCTGATCGGCACCGACGCGTTTCGGGTTCGGGTGTCTCTCCCCATTGAGGACCTCGCGCTGATCGACGTCCCTGGGTTGCACGCGCTGGAGGGCTCGAAAGCCCTGGTCATTCAGGAGCTTGGCTCCCGCACGATCGAGCGCGAGGGCACCGTCGTTCGGCTCGTGGGCGAGCTCGATCCCGAGAGTCGCACCGCGCAGTTGCTGGTCCAGGTTAAGAACCCGCTCGATCCGCCGCTGGGCGAGCTGCCGCTCCTGCCCGGCGCGTTCGTCCGCGTGGAGATCGATGGCAAGCAAGCCCAAGACGTGGCCCCCGTGCCTCGCACCGCGGTCTCCGAAGGCAGGCATGTTTGGGTCGTCGCCGCGGACGACACCATCGCACCGCGCGAGCTCACCATCGCCTGGTCCGACGGCGAAACCGTCTACGCCAGCGCAGGGGTCGAGGACGGTGAGCGACTGCTGACCACCGACCTTCCCACGTTGGTGAAGGGGATGACGGTGCGCGTCGCCGATGCCAAGCCGGCTGCTGCCGAGCTCCAAGCCAAGGACGCCCCCGATGTCGACTGAAGTCACGCCCGACTCCGGCAACACGCAGCTCACCCCAACCCCCGAGCCGCCCAAGCCCACGGGTCCCTTGGCGTGGATGACCCTGCACCCTGTGGCGTCCAACCTGTTCATGTTCGTCCTGCTCGTGGGCGGCGTGCTCGGTGTGTTGCGGTCCAAGCAAGAGGTGTTCCCCGAGTTCAACCTCGACACGGTCAACATCACCGTGCCGTACCCCGGCGCCAGTCCAGCCGAGGTCGAGCAGGGGATCGTGTTGGCGATCGAGGAGGGCGTGCGCGCCGTGGATGGGGTCAAACGCGTAACCTCGGCCTCTGGCGAGGGCAACGCCACCATCACCATCGAGCTGCTCGGCGACGCCGATGCCAACGAGGTGCTGGCCGACGTCAAGAACGAGGTTGATCGCATTCAGACCTTCCCCGACGAAGCGGAAGAGCCGATCGTCTCGCTGGCCAAGCGGCGCAACGAGGTCATCTCCTTGGTGCTCTCCGGCGACCAGGAGCTCCGCACGCTCCACGACGTCGCGGAGCGGGTTCGACAACGCCTGCTCACCGACGAGCGCATCTCCCAAGTCGATCTCGAAGGGGTGCCGCCGCTTGAGATCTCGATCGAAGTGCCTCGGAGCTCGCTGGATGCCTACGGCTTTAGCCTTCAGCAGATCGCGACCGAGATCACGGCGTCGTCGCTTGAGCTTCCCGGCGGCGCGCTCGAGACCATCAACGGCGAGCTGCTGGTGCGCCTCGCCGACCGCAGGCTCTCTGGGCATGAGTTCGAGGACATTATTCTTCGGAGCACCAAGGGCGGCGCCGAGGTCCGCCTGGGCGATATCGCCGAGATTCACGACGGCTACGAAGACACAAAACAGGCGTCGTTCTACGACGGCAAGCCCGCGGTGCGTCTCACCGTCTTCCGCATCGGTGACGAGACCCCGACCGGGGTGGCCGATGCCGTCAAAGAGATCGCGGGTGATCTCGAAACCCTGCTTCCGCCCGAGATCGCGGTGGCCACGTGGAACGATCAGTCGGAGGCGCTGCGAGATCGTATCGACCTGCTGATGCGCAACGCGGCCGTGGGCTTGGTGCTGGTGCTGGTCATCCTGGCGCTGTTCCTGGACCTCCGGCTCGCCTTCTGGGTGTCGCTGGGCATTCCTGTCTCGTTCCTCGGCTCGTTCCTGGTGCTGGGCGCCACCGACCTGTCGATCAACATGATCACGTTGTTCGCGTTCATCGTCACGCTGGGCATGGTGGTCGACGACGCGATCGTCGTGGGCGAGCGGACCTACGCGATGATGGAGCAGGGGATGGGTCGGTCCGAGGCGTCGGTCGCTGCGGCGAAAGAAATGATCGCCCCGGTCACCTTTGCCATCCTCACAACCGCCGCCGCGTTCTCTCCGCTGTTCTTCGTGCCGGGCATCATCGGCAAGTTCTTCAGCATGATCCCCGCGGTAGTGATCTCGGTGCTGCTGCTCTCGCTGCTGGAGTCGTTCCTGATCCTTCCGGCACACCTCGCGCACGGCGAAGACAGCAAGAAGCGGCTCCCCCGACGCGGCGTTCTCGGAGCGCTGCTTCGCGGTCACGCGTCCATTGGGCACGGTCTGGAGTGGATGACGCAGCACGTCTACAAGCCCACGGTTCGGGTGCTGATTCGGTATCGTTACATCACGCTCTCCGGTGGGCTCGCGCTGCTTGTCCTCACGGTGGGTGTGGTCGCCGGTGGCCATGTGCCGTTCAACTTCTTCCCGGTCCTCGAGGGCGACATCGTCAAGATGCAGGCTCGCTTGCCGTACGGGACGCCGATTGACCGCACCTCCGAGGTGCGTGCAGCGGCCGAAGACGCCGCGCGCAAAGCCATCGCTGAGATCGGTGGAGAAGAGGCTGTCCGCGGCATGTTCACCTACCTCGGACAGGACGTCCCTGCGCGCGGCCCGGGTCCCGGAGGCAGCCCCGTCGGATCCCACCTCACGGGAATCGAAGTGCAGCTCAAGCCCTCGGCCGAACGGACGTTTACCTCCGCCGAGTTTGCTGCCGCGTGGCGCAAACACATGCCGCCGGTTGCGGGCATCGAGTCGCTCCAGTTCTCCAGCGCCAGTGGTCCCGGAGCGGGTGCTGCGGTGGCCGTGCAGCTCTCGCATCCCGACACCGAGGTCCTGGTCCAGGCCAGTGCGGAGATGACCGAGGCGATTCGTGCCTACCCCACGCTCAAAAACGTCACCAACGAGTACTCTGCGGGCAAGCCTCGCCTCGACTACCATCTCCGGCCGCAAGCACGCGTGCTGGGCCTGTCGGGCAATATGGTCGCCGGGCAACTGCGGGCCGCGTTCTACGGATCCGAAGCGATCCGCGAGCAGCGTGGTCGCAACGAGTTGAAGGTGATGGTGCGGTTGCCCGAGGCGCAGCGTCAGTCCGAAGCCGACCTGTCGGGCTTCATGCTGCGAACCCCAGCCGGGGGTGACGTGCCGCTGGGCTACGTCGCGACCTTCGACCGCAACGTCTCGGCAACCACGATTCGCCGAGAAGAAGGGCAGCGACAAGTCACCGTCTCGGGAGAGCTCGCCGAGGGGGTCGCGTCTCCGGCCGAGATCCTGGCAGACCTTCAGAAGACCGAGTTCGTGGAGATTCGAAAGAAGTACCCGCGGCTCTCGGTGGCGCTCGTCGGTCAGCAGCGCGAGCAGCAGGAGGCGTTCGAGAGCCTGGGCCAAAACTACGTGATGGCGCTGTTCGTCATCTTCGCTCTGCTCGCGCTGCCGTTCCGCAGCTACCTGCAGCCCATCATCATCATGGCGGTGATTCCCTTCGGGATCGTCGGCGCCATCGGGGGACACATGCTCATGGGCTACACGCTCAGCATCATGAGCGTGTTTGGTATCATCGCGTTGTCGGGCGTTGTGGTGAACGATTCGCTCGTGCTCATTGACGCCACCAACCGAGAGCGGCGAGAGGGCAAGAAGCCGATCGACGCGATCATCGAGGCCGGAGGATCTCGGATGCGGCCGATTCTGCTCACGTCACTGACCACCTTCTTCGGCCTGGTGCCGATGATCGCGGAGACCTCGGTGCAGGCTAGATTCTTGATCCCTATGGCGATCAGCCTCGGGTTCGGTGTCCTGTTCGTGACGTTTGTGGTGCTGTTGCTGGTCCCCGCGCTGTACATGATCATCGAGGACCTTCGAAGCCTCTTCGGCGGGGGCGATCCAGAGCATCAGCTCGATTGAGGGCCGCGCCCGAGCGGTTGAACCCAACCCGTCGCTCGGGCGTTATCCTCGCCCGTGATGCCCACAGACGTCGAACGACTCCTTCGAATCATCGCCCCCGCCCTCGTTCTGCTCGCCGGGTGCGACACGAAGGATGCGGAGTCGAAGGCAGATGTGGTGGCGAAGGCGCCGGCCGAGGTCGGGCCAGATGTGGCGGAGCCATCCGACCTCGAGCCGCCAACCCCAACGCGGTGGCCGATGTCGGGGAGGTTGTGCCGCCCAAGCTGGACTTACCGCCTGAGATGGTCGAGCCCGAGATGGTTGAGCCCGAGATGGTCGAGCCCGAGGTGCTCGCGCCCCATCCAGAACCGCTGATCGAGACGCCGCTGGTCGAGCCGTTGATGGAAAAGAAGCCACCCAAACCCCTGAAGCCAGAGGCCTGCCGAAGGCGAAGCCGAGCGGATCGACCGCGCCGACATGCCCGAGTGGAACGTGGTGCACGGACAAGACCAGCGCGAAGGCACACGCAGTTCCCGGGGCGAAGTACAGCATGGGGTGTGCGGAAAACATCACGCATGGTGCGAAGGGCCTCGATGGGCCTGTCCCGGGCAGCCGACTTACGGGCTTCTCCGCCGAGCAAACGAAGGCGACGCGCGCCGAGGGGAACAAGAACGCTTGTTGCTACGCCTGGTACCAACACTGTCCCGGCGGTCGCCCACTGCTCGACGTTGCGGGCACGCCCGTCGTCGCGTCGTTCGAGACGGGTCGTGCGCCCGGGTGGTCGTCGCAGCGCGAGCGGATCTCCGCGTCACCCGAGGCAAGAGCGTTCGCGGCACGGGCCTGGCTTGCCGACGCCGCGATGGAGCACGCCTCGGTCGCCTCGTTCGGGCGCGTGGCGCTGGAGCTGCTGTCGTTGGGTGCCCCTCCCGAACTCGTCGAGGGCGCGCACCTGGCTGCGCTCGACGAGATCCGACACGCTAAGATCTGCTTGTTTTTCGCGAAGGCGTGCGGAGTCGGAGCGGTCGAGCCCGGCCGCCTCGCTTCGGTACCGCAACGAAGCGACGACTTCGCTCGGTTCGCCGCGGACACGTTCATCGAGGGCTGCGTGGGTGAGAGCGTCGCGGCGCTCGTGGTGACGCGCGCTGCGGCGGGTGCGGAGGACGCTGCGCTTCGCCAAGCCCTGGAGGGGATCGCGGCCGACGAAGCCCGGCACGCGGCGCTGGCCTGGAAGATGGTCTCGTGGGCGATCGAGCAAGGGGGCACCCCAGTGCTCGCGGCGGTGCACGAAGCGGCGGAGCGCCTGCGACCAGGTGCGCTTGAGGAGTCGTCGACCGGACCGGAGCCTGACGGGATCGGCCGGCTGGGGCGGCTGGGCGCACGAGAACTCGCAGTCGCGCGGCGTGACGCCTGGGCGGGCATCGTCGACCCGACGCTCAAGGCGCTACGAGCATGACGAGAATGTCGTGAACGCGGCCGATCGGGCCAGGCCTGCCAGAAACCACAACCCTTGAAACGCCATAAACCGGCCCGTCCGGCGCCAAAAGTGTCATCGCGCTCGACACGCCCGGGGCCGGGGCGCATTGCCACTGCCAAATCCTGAATCGTCTGCGCGACTCGTGCGTCGAAATCAGCACCATGGCTACCGCACGGATCTTCGCCCTGGCCCTCCTGGCTGCCGTCCCCTCGATGCTGTTCGCGTCGGACGCCCGGGCCGCCACCCCCGCCACCTCCTCCGCTGCCGCGACGATGTCCATCAAGGCCACCGTCGAGCACGACGGAGCCAAGCTCGACGCCTCGGGAACCTCGGCGCTTGGTGAGACCGCAAACCTCCGCGCTTCGGATGAAGCACACGCCCACGACCTCTGGGTCACGGTGGTCTCCCAGACCGACAAGGGCTACGCGATCAAGCTGGCCTACAAGCGAGATGGAAAGCGCGTCGTGAAGTCGAAGACGCTTGAGTTCTCGGGCGAGACCGCCACGCTCGACGCTGGTGGCAGCAAGATCACCGTCTCGCTAGCCCCGGTCCAAGCCAAGCGATCCCGTATTGAGTTGCCCGAAGGCGACGACCCGCTCGCCGGGCTGTAGCCCGTCCTCTCGTCCCACCCCACGCGCGACCGCGGCGGGGCCTCTTGTGAGGCTCCGCCGCTTTTTTCGTGAAACAAAAGATCCGCGGAAAAACACCTCAGAATGCATGGGTTGCGTTGCTGAATGGGGGTACTAGGTTGCCAGGGTGTCCGCACAAGCCGCTTCCGCTTCCGCCGCCGCTGAGGTTCCTGCCGAGTCCTTCGAGTCTCCGGCCGTTGTCGATGCGGAGCGCATGGCGGAAACCCACTTGGCGCGCACGACCGAGGTCGAAAAGGTCGGCACGATGGTCCGTTGGCTCGAGGACCTCGTTCGTGTCCCCGGCACCAAGTTCGGCATTGGCCTCGATGCCATCCTGGGTTTCGTGTTCCCGGGCGTGGGCGATGCGGTGACCGGAGCCATGGCGTTGTCCCTGCTGGTCACGGCGATGCGACGCGGTGTGCCCAGGGTCGTCGTCGTCCGCATGTTCCTCAACATCGCGGTCGATGTCATGGTCGGTCTCGTCCCCGTGGTGGGTGATGCCTTCGACCTCGTGTGGCGGAGCAACACTCGCAACCTCGCCCTCCTCGAGCGGCACCAAGGTGAGCTTGAGCCACAGGCACGGCCGGGCGACTACGCCATCGTGGCCGCGGCCGTGGCCCTCGTCGCAACCAGCGTCGCGGTTCCCGTCTTCGTCGTGGGATATCTGCTCGGCCTCATCTTCTAGTGCGGCCCCACCTGCTGCTATCGTGCGTTGGTGCGCGCGATTGTCCTCGACGACACGCTTCACGTCGCAGACGTTGAAGCGCCTATTCCCGAGCCGCATGAAGCGGTGATCCGGGTACATCGCGCCGGAATCTGCGGGACCGACCTCGCCATCCTCAGGGGATATGCCGACGTCCGCGGAATCCTCGGCCACGAGTTCGTGGGTGAGGTGGTCGAGGCCGAGATGGCTCCGCAGTGGCTAGGGCGCAGGGTCGTGGCCGAGATCAACGTCTCCTGCGGTCGATGTGATCGCTGCCGCGACGGGTTGGGCAATCACTGCTCTCGCCGGGAGGTTGTGGGCGTCCGGGGGCGGGCTGGCGCGATGGCGCAGGAGGTCATCGTTCCGGTTGAAAACCTGCATGAGGTGCCCGACGCGGTGCGAGGACGACGCGGCGGTGTTCATCGAGCCACTGGCGGCGGCGTTCCGAGTCGCTGAGCAGCTGGAGATCAAGGAGGGGACGCGGGTCGGTGTCTGGGGCGACGGACGCCTGGGCTTGCTGATCGCGATGGCGCTCGGCACGACCGGCTGCGCGCTCACGGTCGTTGGACGCCACGCCCACAAGCTCGAGTTGGTCCGCAGCACCGGGGCGACGCTGCGGACCACCGAGGATGTCTTGCGGTCCGATTTTGATGTCGCGGTCGATGCGACCGGCACCGCGCAGGGCTTTGCTGATGCTCTCGCGCACGTTCGGCCCCAGGGGACGGTGGTGGTCAAGAGCACGCTTGTCGAGCCGCTGTGCATCGACCCGCGGCGGCTGGTGGTCGACGAGATCAGGGTCATGGGGTCTCGTTGTGGCCCGTTCGAGCCCGCCATCGCCGCGTTGGCCCGCGGAATCATCGACCCGCGGCCGCTCGTCGACGCCGTGTATCCGCTCTCCCGCGGGCTCGAGGCGTTCGAGCACGCCGCTCGCCGCGGCACCCTGAAGGTCCTGCTCGACCCGCGTCGCTGAGCGGCTCGTCCCGGGCCAGGTCGAACCGTATCCGAACTCGCCCTGCACGGGGGCGCACCTTGTTCCCCACGCTCACCCGAGTACCATCGCTTGGATGTCGGACTACGACGTGTGCGTGATCGGTGCTGGCCCGGCCGGATTTGCTGCGGCCATGAGAGCGTGGGATTTCGGCAAGCGCGTCGCGCTGATCGAGAAAGCCGAGCTTGGTGGCGCCGGCGTGCACAACGGAGCCCTCAGCTCGAAGACGATGTGGGAGCTGTCTCGCGACTACCGCAACGCGACCCGCCGTGACCGTGGGTTCGTCGCGAATGACCTTCAGATCCACTACGGTGCGATGGCAGAGGCGGTCGAGACCGCCACCCAGACCAAGGTCAACCAGATCTCACGGCAGCTCCGTGAGCTCTCCAAACCGCGCCCCGGTTGCCCGGGGTCGATCACCTTGGTGCAGGGGAATGCGCGATTCCTCGATGCCAACCGGGTGTCGGTCGATGGCGGTACGGCTGGTTCGGCGCGCACCATCTCGGCCTCCGACTTCATCATCGCGACCGGGTCTCGCCCCCGACACATCCCATCGATCGACGTCGACGGACACACGATTCTGACCTCGGATCACATCGAGAGTCTCGAGAGTTTTCCACGCAGCCTCGTCATTCTGGGCGCGGGGGTGGTGGGGTGCGAGTTTGCGACGATCTTCGCCAACTTCGGGCAGACCAAGGTCAACCTCATCGATCGCGCCGAGCGAATCCTCCCCTTCGAAGACGCCGACATCTCCCGGCTGTGTTCGACCAACCTCGAGGCCAAGGGCGTCACGATTCATCACCGTGCCAAGCTCATCGACATGCGCCGCGTCGCCGGCCAGGTCGAATATACGATCGAGCACCCCACCGGAGGGCGCGAGACGATCCAGGTCGAGAAGGCGATGGTCTCGATCGGTCGAGTCGTAAACACCGACTCTCTGGGTCTTGAGGCGATCGGGGTCAAGATGACCGACCGCGGCCAAGTGGAGGTCGACGACGCGCAGAGCAGCGTGCCCAACATTTGGGCGGTTGGGGATGTGTCCGGCAACGCGGCCTTGGTGAGCGTTGGCGAGATCGAAGGGCGGCATGCCGTCGAGCGCATCTGCGGCGCCACCTCAAACCCGCTGTGTTACGACAACCTCTCCACGATCATGTTCCTCGACCCCGAGGTCGCCGCGATCGGGCTCAACGAGCAAGACGCCCAGAAGCAGCGCATCCCGTACCGTGTCGCGGTCTACAACTACATCCTGGTCAACCGCGCGATCGCGATGCGGGCAACGGACGGTTTCGTGAAGCTGTTGGTCACCGATGACGACGAGATGCGCATCCTGGGCATGCGCTCGCTCGGCGTCCATGCCTCGACCAGCCTCGAAGCCGTCTCGCTGATGATTCAACACGGCCGGTCTGCACGTGAGCTGGCCGAGCTCTTGCACCCACACCCAGCGGTGACCGAAGGCTTGCAGGATTGCGTGCGCATGCTGACCGGAACTTCGATTTTCAAGCCCGAGGTGTTCCGCCGAGAGCTTCGACTGTCCCGAATTGGGTACGCCGACGACGGCACGCCCGAGTCTAGAGAGGCGAACCGCTAAACCGGGTGGGTTAGAACGGCGTCAGCGGAACTCGGTTCGTCTTTCTGGGACCTGATCGCGCGCGAACTCGCCCGGAGCTATTTTTGCGTTGTGTCGTTATGATCAATCTGGATGTCGGGTTGGATCAAACGTCTGTTCGGTTCGCGTGAAGCGGCCGTCGACGCAACGGAGGCGGAGCCATCCGCCCCGACGTCGGATGCAGCCACCCCCGTCTCGCAGGGAAGCCTTGCGATGAAGCAGGACGCGGAGCGGCGGCACTGTGCTCGCGTAGCCCTGCAGCTTCAGGTTCGGCTCCGCTTTGAGTCCGCCGAAGCGATGACGGCGTCTCGGACGTTCGACATCAGCCGCAGCGGTGCGTTCATCGCCATTCGCGAGCCGCGACCCCGCGGGACCAAGGTTCGGCTCACCGTCGAAGTCGACGACATGACGATCGTGCTCGCCGGCGTCATCGTGCGCGTCAGTGACGGGCGCAAGGATGGTCGTCGAGGGATGGGGATCCAGTTCACCGAGGTGACGCCGCAGGCCGCCGAGGCGCTGGGCCAGCTGCTCGAGCCGCGCGGGGGCTAGAGCTAGCTCCGCGGCGTGGGCTTACAACGCGGGGCCGGCGTGGCAAGCTTCGGCAGATGTCGAGCGCCGAGTACAAGCCCGTCCCGTACCGCCCGCAGCGCGTGGGCCACGAGGACTCGATTGCCCGTGGGCGTGCCTTCTACGAGAGCATGGACGGGCGGCGCTCGGTTCGGTTTTTCTCCGAAGACCCCGTCCCACGGGAGGTCATCGAGCTCGCGATCAAGACCGCGTCGACGGCCCCCTCGGGCGCGCACCGACAGCCCTGGACCTTCGTGGTCGTCAGTGACCCAGAGATCAAGAAGCAGATCCGAGTTGCCGCCGAAGACGAAGAGCGAAAGAGCTACGAAGGTGGGCGGATGCCACCCGACTGGATCCAGGCGCTCGCTCCCTTGGGGACCGATTGGCGGAAATCCTACCTGGAGACTGTGCCGTACATTGTTGTGCAGTTTGAGCAGATCACCGGCTTCGACGACGAGGGCGCGCCTCAGAAAAACTACTACGTGCGCGAGAGCTGTGGCATCGCGGCAGGGCTGTTCATTGCGGCACTGCATCAGATGGGGCTGGCCACGCTCACCCACACGCCAAGCCCGATGGGGTTCCTCTCCAAGATCCTTGGGCGACCGAAGAACGAGCGACCGTTCATCCTGTTCCCGGTCGGGTATCCGAGCTCGGACGCCACGGTCCCGGACATCGCGCGAAAGGCGATCGAGCACGTGAGCGTCTGGGACCCGAAGCCGACTGACCCGTGAGGATCTTTTTTCGCGACATCAGCGGATCCGCGACGTACCTGGAGCAGCAGGTCCGCCCGATGTACGTGAAACGACTCCACGCCTGGTTCCAGTCCTTTGCCCAAACCCCCGTCTCTTACGGTATGAAACCGCCCATGAATTCGACGTTCAAGTTGTGGATGCTCAGCCTGGCTCTCTTGATCCCGGTCGCAGCGTGTGACGATGACGATGGCGGAGACGACAGCGCGGGTGACTCCGCAAACAACACCGAAGGCGGAGAAGAAGGCGGAGAAGAAGGCGGGGAAGGCGGGATGACCAGCTCCAGCGAGGAAACCTGTCAGACCAGCCACACCTGCATCAACGGCGTCTGCCAGTGCGACACGCCCACGTTGGAGGGCATGGCTTGCACCGACGACGACGCGTGCGTCGAAGAGTGCGAGATCTGCATGTAGATCTGCGTGCGTGTGGCTAGCCCTGGGTCTTTGCGGCCAAGAAGCGCTCGATGCTGAGATCGAGCCGGCTGGCGACCAGTCCCATCAGCTGGTCGAACTCCTGCCGGTCGATGGATAGCCGGGCGAGCAGCAAGCGGCGGGTTCCCGACAACAGGTCTTGCCGGGCCTTGGCGACCCGCCGTGCTGCGTTGCTCCGATGTACCCGCAGCACGGCGCCCAGCTTGTCCACGGACAGACCGTGAACGTAGTGCAGCCGAAGCACGTTGCGTTGCTCGGGCTTGAGGCTGGCGAGCGAGTCTCGAAACGCGGACGAGAACTGGGCCTTGTACTGCTGCTTGAACGCCAGCATGTCGGGACCGGTTCCCGAGGCCTCGATGGCCATCAGCGCCTCGTCCGAATCAAGTGCGCGTCGCCGCTCCGCCCGTACCGAGTCGAGCGCCTCTCGGACCGCGACAACACGAACCCAAACCAGCAACGCTCCCTGACCCGTGTAGTGGGCGATCTTTGCAGGTGTCGTCGCGTCGGAGACAAACAGCTTGGTCCTCAGTCTCTGCTTGATCTCATCGATGAAAGCCTCCGACCCATCCACGCGGCCGATCACACGTCCCAGCGTGTTCATCACCGTCGTCTCGAATCGGGCCATGGCCGCCGGGTGTCCTTGGCGAGCGGCGAACGCGAGGTGGAGGTCGACGGCGCAGAGCCTGGTGACCGTGCAGGGATCGGCGTCGTCAGCCAGACACCGAGAAAGCTCGGCCCCAAACGCCTCCAGGTGGGGGGGCTCGCTTTCCCAGGCATCACGCACGGCCCGTTCCACATCGGCCAGCGCAACCCCGAGCGCAACGGGGTCTGGTGTCTCACCGATCCACGCGGCGTCGAAGCCTGTCGCCAGCGCGCTTGGGCTGTCCTGATTCGTCACGAGAGGCTCTGATGTCTACCTCAACCGCGCCGCTGTCCGAAGCCCGAATCGCCGCTTACCTTCGTGGGGAGCTCGATGATGCCGAGCGTGCGCAGGTCGAGGCCGCGATGGATGCCGATCCCCAGTGGCTGGGTGTGCTCGCGCTGCTTGCGGCCGAGCAAGACGTCGACGCTGGGGCGAGTGGGCCTTCGGATAGCTCCACCGTGGACCGCGTGCAGACGCAGTTCTCCAGTCGCTTGCACCCAGGGCAACCGGTGGGTCGCTTCGAGGTTGCGCGACCGCTGGGTCGGGGGGGCATGGGTTCGGTCTATGGCGCGTTCGATCCCAAGCTCGAGCGGATGGTCGCGCTGAAGATCCTGCACGCGTCGCGTCCTTCCGAGCAGCCGCGCCTGGTCTCCGAGGCCCGCGCGCTGGCGCAGGTCAACCACCCCAATGTGATCACGGTGCACGACGTGGGCCGCTGGGAAGGGCGGGTGTTCATTGCGATGGAGCTCATCGAAGGACAGACGCTCGCGCAGTGGCGCCGCGACGCTACGCGGTCGTGGCAGGAGGTTGCGAGCGTCTACCGCGATGCTGCGCTGGGGCTCGCGGCCGCCCATGCGGTGGGAATCGTTCACCGCGACGTCAAGCCCAGCAACGTGATGATCACCGAGCACGGGCGGGTGGTGGTTGTCGACTTCGGCCTCGCGATCGAGGCCGAGCCCGCGTGCGATACCGCGTCCGTGAGCTCCGCTTCGGAGCCGCAGACCCCGGGCACCACCCGCGCCGGCACCCCCGCGTACATGGCACCGGAGCAGCGTCGTGGTGAGCGTGCCACGCCCGCGTCCGACCAGTTCTCGTTGTCCGTGGCCCTGCATGAGGCGCTACATGGCGCGCTCCCGGAGGTGTCGGCAGAGCCGCTTCGCAGCGCCGGATTCGATCCCTGTCACAAGCCATCTCGTCGCCTCCTGCGCGCTGTATCGCGGGGCCTCGAGCTCCCTCCCGCGGGGCGTCACCCGTCGATGGATGCGCTCGCAGATGCCCTTCGCCGGGCCGGCAACACGCCGCTGTGGCCGATGGGCGTGGGGGTGTTTGGCGCGCTGTCAGCGTTGCTTCTGTGGCCGGTGAGCACCGTCGACAAGAGCTGTTCTGGCGCGGACCAGGAGCTGGGACGGGTCTGGACATCCTCCCGCCGCGACACCGTGGACAGGGCCCTGCGCGCGCCCGGTGGCGCCTGGAGTGAGGGTGTGGCGAGTACCGTGCTGCCGCGGCTCGACGCGTACACGCAGCAGTGGTTGGCCCAGCACGCCGCCGCTTGTGCCTCTGAGCAGGACGATGACGCACGACTGGGCGCCCGGATGCTGTGCCTCGATCGCCGCCTGCGCAACCTCGACGTGCTGCTCACCGTGTTGGAGCGGGGGGACGCGTCCGTGGTCAGCAATGCCACCCAGGCCGTCGATGCGCTCCCTGACGCTGCGTTGTGTGGAGAGATCAACACCCCGGCCGAAATCGGAGCGAATCCCGACCCCGAGGTCGAGGCGCTTCGTGACCGGATCGCCTACGCCGAAGCGCTCCGGGAGTCGGCATCTTTGGAGGAGGCCAGCACTGAGGCCCGCGAGGCGTTGGCAGCGGTCGTGCCCCGCCAAGACAAGTGGTTGGAGACCGAGGCGCGGCTCGTGCTCGGTTGGATCGAGCATGACTTGGGTCGACATGAGGCAGCGGAGGAGCAGCTTCGGATCGCGCTGGCGCTGGGTACGATCAGCCGCAACGACTCCGCTGTTTCCATCGCGCTGCATCGGCTCGCATGGGTCGTGGGCTACAAGCTCGGGCGTCATCAGGAGGGTCGCGATCTTGCAGACCGAGCCGAAGCGTGGGCGGCAGGTCCCGGTGGTCCCGACACCCAGGTCTCGTCCCGCGCGATCTCCCGCGGTTGGATCGAACATGACGCGGGAAACCCCGACGAGGCGCTGAAGTTCTTCGCCGTCGCCGAAGCGCTCGCCCGCAAGGCCTCGCCGTCGAACCTCGAAGCGACCTACGATCTCGGGCTCGCGCTCAACGGCACGGGCGCCGCGCAGCTTGGCCGCGGAGACTTGGACGCCGCAGTGGCAGCGTTCGATCAGGCGGCGAGCCTGCTCTCTGCGCGCCTGGGTCCGTCGCATCCTCGGGTGGGTCAGGTGCTTGGCAATCGTGCGAGCATCTTGCGAGCGTTGGGACGCCCCGAGGAAGCCCTGGCGGTGTTCGAGAGGAGCTACCAGGTGTTTGTCGAGGTCTACGGGGTCGAGCACATGGCGGTGGGGCAGACGGCTGCCAATATGGCGATCGTGCTCGGGGACCTCTCCCGCTACGAACAGAGCGTGGCGCGGGCGGATGAGGCGGTTCGGGTTCTCACCAAGGTTGCAGGCGAGAGCCACCCCCTCGTGGCCAAGAGCTACGCCCTGCGAGGAGACGCGTACATCGGCCTCGGAGACTACGAAGGGGGCACCCGGGACCTCCTGCGCGCCCTGAGTATCGAGACTGAGGTTCTTGGAGCGGACCACCCGAGCGTGGGCATCTCTTTGAGCAACCTCTCGATCGCCTACGACAAGATGGGGCGGCTTGAGGACGCGGTCGAACGCCAAGAGCAGGCGCTGGACATCTTGATCGCCGCGTATGGAGACACGCACGACCTCGTGGCGACGGCGCGGATGAACTTGGCGTATCTTGAGCGGTCTCGGCGGGACTTCCCGCGATCGCTGGCGCTGTATCAACAAGCGCTGCAGCACATCGGAGACGTCTCCCGAGGTTCGGCGCTGCTCGGCACGGGTGAGTCCTTTCTCCTCGTTGGCCAGATCGAGCCCGCCGCCTCGATGTTTGAAGAGGCTGCGAGCTTCCTCAAAGACAAGCCGCCAGGGCTCGGCTCGCGAGGGGAGGCGCTGTATCTGCTTGCCCAGACCCGCTGGATGCAGGGCCGCGTAGACGAAGCAAGGATGCTGGCGACCGAAGCGATCGGGGTTTTGCGCGAGGAAGAAGACGACGAGGTCCGAGAGACGGTCGAGGCGTGGCTTCGAAACCCCGCGCCCTACTCGACGGACGAAAAATAAATCGCGACCTGGCCCCGGCCGACTCGTGAGGGGAGGGAAGGACCCAAACCATGCTTCGTAAGAACCTCATTTTCTGGATGCTTACCGCCGGCCTGCTTCTCCCGATCCCGGGCTGCGACGACGACGACTCGAACGACTCATCGGCCGACTCTGGCGACAACGACGACGACGACGACGACGACGACGACGACAACGACGACAACGACGACGACGACGACGACAACGACAACGACAACGACGACGACAACGACGACGACGACGACGACAACGACAACGACGACGACAACGACAACGACGACGACGACGACAACGACGACTCAGGCGAATCCGATGGCGGCCAGTGCGTGCAGACCGGCAGCTCGTGCGAGATCAACGGCGACTGCTGCGGTTGGGATGGCGGCGACTCGTCCTGTGTAGATTTTGGGGGTCCCGTTGTCTGCGCCGACTACTGCGAGGATGGAAGCGGTTGCGCGAGCGGCTGCTGCATCTTGTTGCAGAACGGAGACGGAGCATGCGCGCCCTCCGAGGCGTGCGGCTAGAACGGCGCGCGGGGTCCAGCTCCGGACCCCACGAGCCACGTTCGGCGGTATCCTGTGCCAATGACGGACGACGACGACGACGACGCGATGACCGTCGAAGAGATCGCGCGTCGTGCCGGGACGACGTCCCGCAACGTCCGCTCGTACCAGACCAAGGGCCTGCTCTCGCACCCGCGCAAGACCGGCCGGGTCGGGTTCTACAATCGGTTCCACCTCACCCGCCTCAAAATGATCTCCAGCATGCAGGAGCGTGGGTACTCGCTCGCGGCTATCGGAGACCTGCTCGAGGCTTGGGACCAGCGCAAGACCGTGGGCGAGATGCTCGGGCTCGAACGGGTCCTCGCGGGGCGCTACCACGACGAACGACGGCGCGAGATGACGCGCCAGGAACTGGAGCAGCGGTTCGTGGCGTTGCGGGACGAGCCGGAGCTGTGGGACCGCGCCGTCGAACTCGAGCTCATCCTACCGGCGGCGGACGACCGCTTTCTCGTGCCGAGTCCGCGCCTGCTCGATGTCGCCAAGACCATGCTTGAGGTTGGCGTGCCGCCACAGGTCGCCCTCGATGAGCTGGCCAACCTGCGCACCCAGCTCGGGGCGATTGCGGGCAGCCTGGTTGGCTTGTTCAAGGACCACGTCTGGAGGCCTTGGATCGATGCGGGACGACCGATTCGTCAGCTGCCCGCGCTGGTTCGCAAGATCCGCAAGCTCCGTCCGCTCCCCATGGTGACCGTCAACGCAATCCTTGCTCAGGCCCTCGACGTCGAGCTGCAGGGCAACCTCGGGGAGCTGCTGTCTCAGGTTTCGAGCCGACCCTCGGAGCCCGGCTGAACCTCCCATCGGGTTCGCCGGATGTCGGTTCTGTATTCGCCGACGCGTTCGTAGCAGCACCGCAGAACGTGTCGCCTCGATACACTCGCAGCCATGACTTCGCGCGCATTGCTTGTGGTTGCTGCCCTGGCGTTCGGCTGTGACTCCGGTTCGGACGAGGAGACCGAGACCGACGTGACCGGATCCACCGGCGCCGCCGGAACGTCCTCCGGCTCCGCGACGACGGCTCCGGGAACCTCGACTGGGCCGGGCACGACCGGGCCGGACTCAGCGTCTTCCACCAGCGGCGAGCCGGGCTCCAGCTCGAGCTCCGGTGACGAGAACGGCGAGGGCAGCAGCAGCACCGGAGAGGTCTTCGTGGGCAGTCCGGGATGCGGCACCAAAGCCACACTCCCCGATGGCGAGATCACATTCTCGCTGGATGGCTACGACCGCCGCTACATCCTTCGTCTCCCCGAGAACTACGACTCGCAGCGGGCCTATCCGCTGATCTTTGCGCTGCATGGCAACGGCGGCAACCCGGGCTACTGGGACGAGGTCGGGGGCGACCGTGACATCCGCACCGCGTTCGCGGGCGAAGCGATCCTCGTGATCCCCGAAGCGATCAACAACGCGTGGCGCGACTACGACGCCGACCCCTCCACGTGGCCCACATTCATGGACCTGGAGCTGGCGGCGTTCGATGCGATGTACGAGTCGGTGTCTGGCGATCTGTGCGTCGATCCGGGCAACGTGTTTTCGATGGGCTTCTCGGGCGGCGGATCTTTCTCGGGCGTGCTCGGCTGCCGCCGCGACTACATCCGAGCGATCGCGGTCGGCGGCAGCGTGGTCTACTTCGAGCAGACCGACTGCGTCGAGACTCCGGCGGCGTGGATCACGATCGGGGACGGCGAGCTGGAGCCGGCGCGAGAGACCTATCGAGACTTCTTCCGCGACCAAGGTGGATGTGAGCCGACCTCCGCGCCCATCGAGCCCGAAGGATGTGTCGAGTATGAAGGCTGCGGCGAAGAGAGCCCGGTTGTCTTCTGTGGACACCCCGCCGGCCACGTATGGCCCGGGATCGGCACGGACGCTACGCGAGCCTTCTTCCAGCGCTTCTACGGCGCTCGCTGAGCTGGGGCCGATGTGCTATCTCCGCCGCGATGCGGCGAGAGTACCTGTTGGCGGCCACCGTCCTGCCCCTGGGAGGGTGCGCAGGCGAGGCCGTCACGCTGGGCGCCATCTTCTTCAGCATGAGCGCCGCCGCCTGGCTCGTCAGTCGTGGCCGTCAGCGCTACGCCCTGCACGAAGCCGAGTCGATCAAGCTGGCCATCGCCAGCGGCAGCCACCGCCAGCTTGAGGAGCGGCTGCGTCTGGAGCTGGCGTTGGCCGAAGCAGGAGAAGCCGTCAGCGAAGAGCGACAGTGGCTTGCCCGCGCTCAACTCGGAGGCCTGCTCGTCGCCGAGTGGCGGCTCTCCGAGGCTGCCGAGGTCTACGAGAAGGCGGACCGGCCTCGGATGGCGCCGCACCTTCGAGCCCTGGCCGCGTTCGGTCGGCACGAGGTCGCGTTGCTCACCCGCACGGCGAATGACAAGCAGCTGCGAGCGATCCGCAGCGACCGGGACGAGTGCCTTGAGCATGTGCCCGTGGTCTTTCGGCGGGACATTGAAAAGGCATGGAGCGCGCTTGAGGGCCTTTGTCTGGTGCGCATGGGACAGGCACGAGAGGGCGCCCGCTTGCTCGAAGATGGCGTAAAGGCGTTGGAGTACAACCCTGCGCTTGTTGTGTACCTGTATCACCTGGGGCAGGCGTATGAGCACATCGGGGAGCGGACGCTTGCGGCTGAGCGGTATGCGGCCGCCGCGAAAGCGTTTCCTGGGACGCGGTTGGCGAGTGAGGCGGCGTCGCGGACGAAGGCGCTGGGTGGGGGCGGGGAGGATGGGTTGTTTCGAGAGATGCTGCCGGAGACGCCTGGTGGGGGCGGTGATGACGGCTCGGGACAGTAGCTGGGTCTTGGCGGGCGGGAGCGCCAGTCCGGCGCCAGAGTGGTACCCCCAGACCGGTACCCGCTCCCACAGCGGTACCCGCTCCGCTGCGCCAAACCGGGCACAGGATGAGGACTGAGGAGGGGCGCAAAGGGCTTCGTCTCGGGGCAACGACCCGATCCCACCCCTCCGAAGACGTCACCCGAGCAACAACCCCGGGGTGGGGGCAAGGCGTGATATCGAGGGCGCGGTCCCATGGCACTCAAGCTCTTCCTGACCGCACTGTTCGTCCTCCTGAACGCGTTCTTCGTGGCTGCGGAGTTCTCGCTCGTGAAGATTCGACCGAGTCACGTTCAGGCACTCGCAGCCCAGGGCAACCTGCGCGCGAAACGGGTCGAGGCGATGATGGCCGACTTGGACCTGTACCTCTCGGCGTGTCAGCTCGGGATCACGGTCGCCAGCCTCGTACTGGGTTACTTGGCAGAGCCGGCGTTTGCAGATCTGATCCTACACCTGGCAACTTCGATGGGGTTCGTGGTGGCGGACACGGGTCTGGTGCACATCGTCGCGTTCGGTCTCGCGCTCACGGTTGTCACCATCTTGCACATGGTGCTGGGCGAGCAGGCACCCAAGATTTGGGCTATCCAGACGGCGGAGAGCACGGGGCTGCTGCTGTCTGGACCGCTGCGCGCGTTCACCATCGTTCTCAAGCCGCTGATTCGCTCGGTCAATGCGATGTCCAACGGTCTGTTGCGGTTGCTCGGGCTCAAGGCCGGCCACGGAGAGCACGAAACCGACGTCCGAGAACTCAAGGGGATCATCGGAGCGGCCGCATCTGCTGGAAACATCTCGGCGCGTCAACGCACGTTTGCGGAGAACATCCTCGACCTCATCAAGCTCGAGGTTCGGCACGTGATGTTGCCTCGAACCGAGGTGGAGTATCTGGAGACCCGGGTTCCCGTGGCGGAGAACCTGGAGCGCATCGGTGCGCTCGGGCACTCGCGGCTACCCCTCACCCGGGAAGGCCTCGACGATGTGGTTGGGATGGTTTTGTCCCGCGACGTCTTGCGCAAGATGCTCAGCGGTGAGGAGGTCGATCTCGAAGAGCTGGCCCGTCCCCCGCTCTACGTGCCCGATACGCAGCCTCTGTCGCGGTTCATCTCGGAGTCGCAGCAAACCGGACAGCAGGCGGCGTTTGTCCGGGACGAGCATGGAACCACGGTCGGGATGGTGTTCCTTGAGGATGCACTCGAAGAGATCGTCGGCCCAATGCCCGACGAGCATGATGAGCTGGTGCCGGACGCGGCCGTACAGGACGGCGGCTCGGTGGAGATGGCGGGGTCTGTTCCGCTTCCAAAAGCCGGTGGGCTCTTGGGTGCGGACCTTGGCGACGAGCACGACACGGTCGGGGGCCTGCTGGTCTCGCTCCTGGGTCGCCTCCCTCGCAAGGGGGACCGCGTGGTCGTGGCCGGGTACGAGGCCCGCATCCTCCAGGTCGGAAAGCGGCGAAGCATTACGCGGGCGCGGTTCGTGAGTCTTGCCGGTGACGACGAGGCCGACACCGCGGCCGAGGACGACGTCAGGAGTGACGCGCATCCTGGACAGCCGACCCCGACCGAGGAGTGACGTCAGTACGTCTGGTCGTCCGCGGTTTGGCCGGTGCAGCCCGGGTCGCCGGAGGGCGCCTGCGGGTTGAGTGCGACACCGCCCTCGTAGCCTACGCTCTCCTAAGGGGCGTATTTCCTCATCCAGAAGTCCCCGGCCAAGTTGGACCCGTCACGGACCCCGCCCGTAACGACGATATTGTCGTCCCCGTCGACTGCGACGGAGTACCCCGTATCTCCAAGGTTCTCCTGGCCGCCGTGGGTCGTCGTCCAATAGATAGTGCCGCTCGGGCTCAACTTGCGTACCCAGATGTCCGTGTCCTGCCCGGCCTTGTCTGGCACGCGAACGGAACCCACCAGCACGACCGCCCCCGAAGAATCCACCGCAACGCGGGCGGCAAGGTCTGGCCCGGGTTGGTCGCCATCGCTCGTGTGCGTCCACAACGCGCCGCCGTCGGGCCCGTACTTCCTGACCCATAGGGTCTCGGTATCCCCCGCGATGGTTCCGGCCACCACTACGTTCCCGGCGAAGTCGAAAGCAACTCCACCAGCCTGGTCATCAGTCCCAGCGTCTCCAGCAACGGTTCTCGTCCACTGCTCATCTCCCGAGATCGAGTATCGGCGAACGAAGATGTCCTGCTGGCCAGAGTTGTCCCGCCAACCAGCAACGGCGAACCCGTCTCCGGTGCTCTCAGCTGCTACGGCCGACCATCCGCCGACTGAAGGCTCGTCTGGCGCGGTCCACAGCAGGTCTCCGTTCGAGGCAAAGCCCTGAAGCAAGAATGTGCTTTGGCCCGTTGTCTCGTTGCCGCTGGCAAAAAAACCATTCTCGTGTGCGGCCACACCGAAGAAGATCGACACTTCGCCGTCCGGCGGTTCAGTGAATGTACCGTTGAGCAACTCACCGTCGGAGTCATAGGTACGCGAGAACGCTTGTGTCCCGTCGAACCCGACGACCACGCTCTGGGTTCCCCGAGTTGAGACACCTAGCAGCCTGTTGAGAAAGTCGACACGACGTCTCGCTCGCCCTTTTCGCTCCTGGCGGTGTCGCCAAAACTTGCAGTACACCCGGTACAGCGGCGTTTCGGCTCCTACCCAGGAGCGAAAGATGCTTCCCGATCCGCCGCGCCGACTTTCTCAACAGGCTGCTAGAGCTCCAGCGTCGCCTGTGCCCCAGGTGCGGGACCATATGAGTCCCCCTTCAGCGCCATACTTCCCGAGCCAAGCGACGAGAGGCTGACCATCGCACTCCGACATTTTTGCGACCAGGATCCCATTCTCGGAGTCGGCGGCTGCGCCGCCGCCGAATCCTCCGCACAAACCGGACGGGGCACCTTCGATTGTCCAAAGCACGGTCCCCGACGCGACGCAGTTGTTGTTGCAGCCATTTCCGTTGACCTCGTCGGAGTCGTCGCAGTCCTCCGGCCCAGTCACGTCGCCGTCCCCACAACGAGGTGCGAAAGCAGAACAGTCCGCCAGACAGCCGCCGTACTCGCCGTCGTTTGTACCGTCATCACAAACCTCTCTTGCCCCGACGACTCCATCACCACAGACAGTCGCGGTCGTTCCGTCGCTGGTTCCAACGGTCGATGTTTCAGCAACGCCATCCGTGTTCGCGTCTGAGTCGACTTCCGAGCTTGTTGTGGTGTCCTGGGTGCTCCCTCCCCCGAACGGTCCGGACGTGCCGTTCGTCGACGATTCGGTGGACGACTCCGCCGTTTCTTCTAAGGACCCAGACTCACGGGTCTGGCTGGGCGAGAAGCAGGCCGCCAGAATCAGCCCGGTAAGAAAAGCGCTCGTGAACGACAGTGATCGTATCATCATATTATAATTCGTCCCGTGCCTAGTTCGGTGAACAACAAAAAGTAGTTTGCTGGATCGGCACAAGGCCCCCTACCGGCAGTGGCTCAGACGGTGCGCAGGTGGTCGTGACGGAATCGAAGGCGAGTCGAACCGAGACCACCTCCGCGAGAGCGGGCACGCAGGAACCGAGCCCATCCCACGTGACGACTTCAGTCTGAGTGTCGGCGGCGCAATCAGTCGACGAGAAGAGCTCGGCCGTAGCTCGGCAGGACTCGTCTGGTGACCCACAAGCGCAGTCGAGGCAGTCCCGTGTGTCCTCGTAGCCACTGTAGCCGAGTAACTTCTCAGGAAGGTCTGTGGCGTCGGGGCAGGGCACATCCCCGAGTGTCCAAACACAGTGGCGAGCCTCTGCACTCACCTGGTTTAGGCAAACGCCACCTACACATCCCCGACTCTCGGGGCCGGGTAGACAGACGTCGAGCCGTGCCGCTGTCTTGACCTCGGGTATCGTCGTGTTTGTGGTTGGCTCACAGCCCCCCGCACCCACCCATGTCTCGAGGCTCCAGTGGTGTGCGGGATCGAACGCGGGCGGAAAATCAGCACATGTGCCAGCCACCTCGCTGGTCATCGTGCCGAGCGCTGGGCAGTCTTCACCTGTGTGAATGCGCATGCGCCCGTCGCAAACGACCTCCTCCGCTGGACCGCAGGAGCACTCGCAGATCGCTGGGTTTGCTGAAACCTCAGAGAACATTTGAAATCCAAGCTCGAACCCAGCTGGGCATGCTGGTTCACTTCCAGGTGTGCTCAGGGTCACCAGGGCCGGACCCTCCCAGTTGGAAGGGGCATTGGACGCACACTCCAAACCTCGGGGACAGTCTTCGGAAACGTTGCCACTGCCGCTGGAAGTGGTGTCACCTTGCTCAGTCGTGGTCCCTGGAGTGCTGCCTCCAGAACTCTCGCTTTGACCGGTCTCGCCGCCCGAACCTTCATCCTCTAACGGGTTCGGATTTGGAACGAAGCAGGCCGCTACGCTAAGCTGGAGCATGCAAGGCCACCCAAGCGCGCCGAACCATCTCGGTCCCCGATTCACGCGACGAGCATCGGCGCCCGCTACCAGAATGTCAACTGCCTGTACTTCAGACCGTGAAAGGCAGGTCCATCGAGGTAGGTGTGCTGGATATCGGGGCGCGCCCCGGTCTCCCCGGTGTCCAGCCACGCGACGGGCGCCTGTATCGCAGACATGTGTTGCCGAGTACCAGCAGTCGCGCAATTCCGTGCGCGAGCGGGAGGCCCCCGCGGAAGCCGGGGCCCGATGGGCCCGATGAGGCCCGATGTTCATTTCGAGGTATTGTCTTGGCCGACAGCTTCTTTGAGCGGCGCGCTTCTTTCCGGGGTAACGACCGCGGCTTCCTCGGCTCGACTCTACGCCCTGATGGCCGTGGGCGGGTGTTCGAGGGTTTCTATGAGGTCGGCGATTTGTCTTCCAGGACTTGTGTCGCCTGCCTCGTTTGGTGATGGCCGCCCCGGAATCTACCCGTGCCGCTGCACGGTTCGACAAACGCGGTCGGTTGCCCTGTTTCTCAGTGGCTCGGGGAGCGATCCGGTTGGTCGGACATCAAGGAGGTCAACTCCTATCCCACGGGCGGTCGCCAACTTGTGTGAGACGATCGTGCCCGCCGAGTGACATGAGTGGGTCGAAGCAGGGGCAGGACCCCGCACTGCTACGCCGACTGTTGCGAGCAAAGGATCGGATGACTGCGGCTCCGCAGGAGGATTGGCGGGTGTCACGGTTGGCGGGCATCAGCGGGGTCTCGCCGGCTCACTTCGCGCGGTCGTTCAAGCGGGCGTTTGGCGTCCCACCGCACCGCTATCTCTTGACGGTTCGGCTGGAGCGCGCCAAGGCGCTGCTGGGCGAGAGCACGCTCCCGATCACGGAGATCGCGTTGTCGTGTGGCTGGACGAGCGTGGGTACGTTCGGGCGAACGTTCAGGGACGTCATCGGTGACAGCCCCAGCGGGTTCCGTGACAAGCACTCCCCAACCCCCGAGACCCTCGCGCCCGTTCCCACCTGTGTGCTCCGGGCTGCGGCCCGGCCCGACCTCACCTTGTCAGTATTGGAGAAGCGTCGACACGACGAGACGGGGTAGATCGGAGCCCATGTTCACGCAGCCAGCAGGGGGTCGATGAGTCAAGGAATGGGCGTGGTCGGCATCTACGTGCACGATCTGGAGGAGGCGCTCGCGTTCTACGTGGGCAAGGTGGGCTTCGAGGTCCACACCGACGTGAAGAACGGCCCGTTTCGCTGGCTTACGGTTCGGCACCCGAAGCAGGCGGACTTTCAGCTGGGCTTGTTTGTGCCTGGGCCTCCGCTGCACGACCCGGATACGGAGCGGGCGCTGCGAGAGCTTGTCGCCAAAGGCGCGATGCCGGGCCTGGTCCTGCACGTCGAGGACGCTCAGGCCGAGTACATACGGATGCTCAAGGCGGGCGTCGAGATGACTCAAGAACCGATCCGGCGGTTCGGCAATACCGACGCTGGGTTTCGTGACCCCTCGGGCAACGGCTGGAAGATGATCGAGCTGGGTGAAGGGCGAAGCTGATGAGCATTCCGAAGAAGATGCGTGGGATCCACCGGTGGCTTTCGATCGCCTTCACGTTGGCCGTGGTCGCCAACTTTGCCGTGATGCCCGCCGGGAACGAGACCCTGGGTCAAGCGGTTGGCGGGTTGACGTTGCTGCCGTTGGTTGGCCTGCTCACCACCGGATTGTATTTGTTTGTGCTGCCCTACCGCCGCGGCAAGAAACCACCGCAGCCCAGCACCTGAGCCGAGCCACCATGAAGAAGTACGCCGATGTTGACGAGTATGTTTCCGCCGCGGTGCGCTGGCACGATGAGATCGTGGAGTTGCGAAAAATCCTGCGCGGCTGCCCACTGCGCGAGGCCGTGAAGTGGGGCAAGCCCTGCTACAGCGACCCCGTCAGCGAGAACAACATCGCGATCATGCAGTCGATGAAGGGGTTCCTGGCGCTGCTGTTCGTCAAAGGAGCCCTGCTCGAAGACCCTGGCGGGCTGTTGCAGGAGCAAGGCGAGAACACGCGGTCGGCTCGCCGGCTGTGTTTCACGAGCGTTGCGCAGGTGCGCGCGTCGAAGGCTGCGGTCCGCGACCTCGTTCGCAAGGCCATCGAGGTTGAGAAGCTGGGGACGACGCTGCCCGAAAGACCCGCTTTGGTCTTGGTCGAGGAGCTCAAGACGCGACTCCACGGCGACCGCAAGCTCGCGGCGGCCTTCGAGAAGCTCACGCCGGGGCGGCAGCGCGAGTACAACCTGTATATCTCCGGCGCCAAGCAGTCGAAGACACGGGCCGCTCGCGTGGAGAAGCACGTGCCGCGGATCTTGGCCGGCAAGGGATTGCGGGATCGCTAGCAGCCTGTTGAGAAAGTCGACACGACGTCTCGCTCGCCCTTTTCGTTCCTAGCGGTGTCGCCAAAACTTGCAGTACACCCGGTACAGCGGCGTTTCGGCTCCTACCCAGGAGCGAAAAATGCTTCCCGATCCGCCGCGCCGACTTTCTCAACAGGCTGCTAGACCTCACGTCAGGCGGGCTCGAAAGCTGCTCGGGCTGAGTTTGAAGAAGCGGGGCATCAACCTCGACGCGGAGCTGGGATGGCCCCCGAAGACGAACGTGAGCTGTTGACCGAGCAAGCCGGGGATCACTGTCTGCGCTCGAACAGAATCGTTGACCTGGGGCTCGGTGCGCGAGCCAGGCCTGCGGTCTCGATCGCTTGATCCCGACTCTGCCACCCGGTGATTGCGTCGGCGACCGCCACCGCGGTCGGGGTCTCGGTTGCGATCAGGATCCAGTCTTCTGCGATGGGTCGGATGTGATGCGTCGTTGCATCTTCTGGCGCCTCGACCCACGCAGAGCCGGGTCCGGTCAACAGGTTGCGGACCGCGTTCGAGTCGCCGAGCAGTCGCCACACCGCAACCCGATCGCCGGTCGCGTCATCGCGCCAAATACTGAGGTGGTCCGCCTCGATCATCTCCACCTCGGACCACCACTCCGCCTGGCTTCCGGCGACGCGCTGCAGCATCGTGTTGAGCAGCCAGGAGTCCTGGGCCCCACCATCGAGATACGTGTGGCCCGGCAGCACCGGGACCGCGCGGGGATTGAGTTCGGTGTCCAGGTTGAACACCTCTGGCGGTCGCCGAGCGTAGCCGGCCATGACCTGGCGGACCGAGTCGGGCGGGTGCTGCACGTAGTCGCGCACCGCGTCCAACCCTCCTGCGGTCCAGGCCCGATAGGCTTGCTCGGAGCCGAACGCGTAGGGGAACAGCCCGCTGACATCCAGGGATGGAACCTCGGTCTCGCGCGCCGCTTGCCACATCGCGCTCTTCCATTCTCGGTAGTAGCCCTCCCAATCGACCTGATCTTCGGTCAGGTCGTCGAGCTCGAGCTGAGCGAACGTCGTGAACAGTGACGCCTCTCCCTCGACTGCCGCGCGCAAGCCAAGGCTCCGCGGGAATGAGGTCGCGTATTCGTCGAACAGGGCGCTGAGGTCGTACTCCGCATCCTGCTGGGCGTGCAGCATCTCGTGGACGAGGACGCGGTACGCGAGACTCTCGTCGCCGATGTTGGAGTCCGAGACAATGACGATCTCCTTGGGCCCGGGGCGGTACTGCGCGAGCACGCCGGAGATGGCGTCGGCGGCTGCGTTGGCCGGATCGTAGCCCGCGGGCATCAGTCCCACGAGGGCTTCACCCGCCCAATAGTCGCGAGCATGGTCGAGCTCCTCGGCGGTCGGCGGCTCCCGCTCCGCGATGATCTCGGCCGCGGTGGCGAACCGAATCTCGGGCAGGACGAGCGGCACGTCGCGTTGGCACGAGATCACCTCGGCGACGAACTGTGCACACGAGGCGTCGTTGATGTCGCAGATGCGGTGCTCGCAGTTGGGCGAGTCATCGTCGGCGCAACCGGTCAGGGTGAGCAGCGCGGTTGAGAGTGCGAACAGGGATCGAGAGAAGAGCTGGATGGTATGCATGCGGCGGTCCTGCCGGCCTGCGGCGCGGGAGGTGTGTCCGGTGCCCCAGTTGGCCAGGTGGTCGTCGTGGTCGTCGTGGTCGGCGACGATGGCGGCCGGGTCAACTGCGGACGGCGGCGGCTCGCGCTGTGTCGAACTCGGCGTATTTTGAGTAGCCCGTGAGCTGTTCCCCCAAGAGCCGGGTTGCGAGTGAGACGCCCATCGCGACGACCTTGGACCGGAACAACACGTGGGTACGCCGGATCGCCGCGGGATTTCTGACGCCCCAGTCCACGAGCACCCGCCGGGCCTCGGCGCGATAGCCCGACACTTCGGAGAAGTCGTGAAAGATCTGGATCGAACCCGTCGCGGAGATCAGCGCGTCCCCAAACTCGATGATGCTCTGAACCATCTCCAACGAGCCCATCCCCACCACCCGCGATGCGAGGATGTGGGGCGCGGGCGCGGCGAGCTCCAGCGTGCACAGGTGTAGCTCGAACTGTCTTGCGTCTACGCCCGCGAGTTTCGCCGGTTGTTGCATTGCGTGCCATAGAATCTAGCCGCCCGGACCGGGGCCGGGCAACTCCGCCGACAGCCCGGCCTCGGGGACGAAACCGTAGAGTCGTTGAACGCCGTTCCGCCCGCGACGTTGGCGTTCCGCTGCCAACGACCCCCGCGACGACGGCAAGGACTCGGTCCCCCCATCGAGGGGCACGAGCGAGATTTGGGGTGGTTAGGCTTCGTCGTCTTCTGCGCCGCCCACGGTTGCCCCAGGCCGCGCGGTCAGCCCGAAGTCGGCGAGCATGGCGTACATCGCGGGGAGGACGAGCAGCAGCAACACGGTGGACGCCAGCATGCCGAAGACGATGCTGGTGGCGACCGGAATGAGCGTCTGCGCCTGCTGGCTGCGTTCGAACATCAGCGGGACAAGCCCGGCCACGGTGGTGGCAGAGGTAAGCAGAATGGCGCGGAACCGGCTACGCGACGCGCCTTGGGCTGCCGCGATTGCGGTGAGCCCATCTCGAAGGCCCGCTTTGATGAACACCATCAGCAAGATCGAATCGTTGACCACCACGCCGGCCAGCGAGATGAATCCGAGGATGCCCGGCAGGGTGATGGGGTCGCCCATCAGCAGGTTGCCCCACAGCACACCGGTCAGCGCGAGCGGGATGGCAAGCATGACGACCAGCGGTTCCACGTACGAGCGGAACTGAAAACTCAGCAAGAAGAACACCCCGAACAGTCCAATGCCGAACGCGGTGAGCATGGATTGGGCGGTCTTCCCAGACTCTTCTGTAGAGCCTCCAATCTCGAACTTCACGCTGGGGTACTTCTCGGCGAGTTCGGGCAGCAGCTCGCTGCTGAAACGCTGCATCAGCTCAGCCGAGTTCGCGACCTCGCCGTCGATATCTCCGGACAGCGTGACCGTGCGCGTGCCGTCGACACGAGCGATCGCGGCGAAGGTGTTGTCCGCTTCGACGTCCGCGACCGTGCCCAACGGAACCCGCTCACCTCCGAGCTGAAGCTCGAAGTACTCAAGGTCCGACAGGGTGTCGCGGCCCGATGCGGCGAGCTGAACGGTGACCTCGTAGTCCTGTGAGCCGATACGAACGTCCTGGGCACGGTCACCGGAAAACGCCGAGCGAAGCTGCTGCGCGACCTGAGCCGACTGCGCGGAAGACCCGAGTGCTCCGGAGCGGAGGCGCACGCGAACCTGCGGAGTGCCGGCTTGCAGATCGGTTCCCAGGTCGAACACGCCCTCGAAGCCACCGAGCCAGGTTTCGATCTCCGCGGCGGCCTCGGACATCTGCTCGAGGTCCTGCCCCTGAACGCGAAGCTCGATCGCGGCCCCGCCGGGACCCATCTGCGCGCTGGCAAAGCTGGCCGAGGTTGAATCCGAGAGCGGACCCACGGCATCGCGCCATGCCGACTTGAGCGCATCGAGTGTGGTGCTGCGAACCTCGACACTGAGCAGGTCGGCCTTGACGGTGGCAATATGAGGACCCGAGTCTGGCGAGTCGGGGTTGTAGTTCATCCGAACGACGATGTTTTCGATCAGCGGCGCTTCGCCGGGTTGCTCGGGGGTCAGCTCCGCGTCGACCTCTCGAAGGCTGGCCACCACACGGTCCAACTCGCCTTGCGTGACTTCAAGAGGCGTTCCGGCGGGCATGCGAAGGCGGAACTCGGCGGTATCGCCATCGGTGTTCGGGAAGCCCTCGAACTTGAGGATGCCGCCCGCCAGAAGCCCGAGCGACACAATGAAGAATGCGATCGCGGCACCGACGGTGAAGTAGCGATGCTTGATCGCCCAGTCGGACGCTCGACCTACGCCCCTCTCTCGGAATCGATCAAAGCCATCATCGAACCAGGCCCGCGCCCGCGAACGCTTGTCGATGTCGCGCCCGTGAAGCGAGTGCGCGATGTGGTTGGGTAGGATCGCAAAAGCCTCGATCAGGCTGACGCTCAGGACCGCGATGAGCACCACGGGAATGACCAGCAACACCCGTCCGATCTGCCCTTCGAGCAGGGCCAAGGGGGTGAACACGCAGACGGTCGTGAGGAACGAGGAAAGAATTCCAGGCCACACCTCGGTGACGCCGTCGATGGCCGCGCGGTACGAGGTCTTTCCGCGGCGAAGGTGGGCGGCGATGTTGTCGGCGAGAACGATGCCGTCATCCATGAGCAGGCCCAGCGCCAGCAGCAGGGCCATCATCGTCATCATGTTCAGCGAGTAGCCGATCTGCGACATCACCCACAGGCCGCCCATGAAGGACACGGGCAGGCCCGCGGCAACCCACAGCGCGAGGCGAGTGTTGAAGAACAGCCACAGGGTGACGAACACGAGCACCAGCCCCTGCACACCGTTGGTGGTCAAGAGTTCGAGGCGCTGCGCGATGGGGGTCGCGGCGTCGTCGGTGATGACGATCTTGACCCCCGGAGGCGCGGTCGCGGACTTTTGCTCGACGAACTCCTGTATCGCCGCAAAGATCTCGAGCGCGTCCTGACTGGATGTCTTACTAACCCGCAGAAGGCCCGCACGCTCGCCATTGAACTGGGTCTGCTCTTCTGCGTTCTCGAAGGTGTACTCGATGTCTGCGAGTTCACCCAGCGAGACCTCGCCCCCCAACGCGCTGCCCACGACAGGGAGCCGTGCAAACTCTTCGATGCTGCGGCGTTGCTCGGCGAAGCGGATCAGGATCTCGCCGCCTCGGGTCTCGAGGGAGCCGACGGGAAGGTCGAGACTCTGCGCTGCGATGAGGTCGGCGAGCTCGCCGACGCTCAGGCCGTACGACGATGCAACCGACTGCTTGACCTTGACCTGCAACTGGGGCGTGGAGAAGCCGGCGATCTCGATCTGGGAGACCTCTTCGTAGCGCCGAAGCTCGTCTTTGAGGTCGTTGCAGTAGCGCTCGAGGTCGGGAACGCTCATCGGGCCCATGACCGCGATCGAGGCGACCGCGCTCATGCCAGTCACCTCTGCGACCATGGGGTCCTCCGCTTCATTGGGGAAGTCAGTGATGGCATCGACGGCGCTGTCGATGTCGGACTTGAAGGCGTCCAGCGCCCCTCCATCCTCCATCTCAAGCGTGACCACGCCGACCCCTTGGCGAGCGGTGGAGGTCATCCGGTCGAGATGCTCGATGCCGTCGACCGCGTCTTCGATGCGTGCAACGATGGCCTCGTCGACGTCCACTGCGGCCGCGCCGGGGTAGGCGACGGTGACCGTGACCACCGAGGGCGTGAACTCGGGAAACGTCTCTCGCTTGAGCGAGGTCAGCCCCAGCACGCCCAAGAGCAGCAGCGTGATCATCAACAGGTTGGCCGCAGTGGGGTGCCGCGCGAGGTAGGCGATCATTTGGATTCGGCCCCTGAGCTGAGGGCTTTTGCGAGCTGGGACGCCGCGCGCTCATCGACTCGCGGTTCGAGGAGCGTGCCTTCGATCGCGGGGATCACATCGGTCAGCACGACTCGGTCCCCGACCTGCACGCCGCTGCGAATACACGCGTAGGTCTCTTGCACGAAGGCAACGTCCACGGGCCGGATGGCGAGGCGCTGCTCTACATCGACAACGTGAACCGACCCCGACCGCAAAGCGCTTCGTGGAACGGCCAGGCATCCAGGACGGGGAGTGCCTTCCAGCTCCACCTCCACGTACATGCCTGAGACCAGCGGGGGGCGACGTCCGACCGACGCCTTGCCAAACGGATCGTCCACCGAAACCACAACAGAGACCGTTCGGGTCGCGCTCTCGACTCCGGCGAAGCGGTCAAAGGCCGCCAGCCACTGGCTCACGACCGCCCCGCTTTCCAGCGTGACCGTGGCCTTGAGGCCCGCTTGTGCGGAGCGACGAGCGAGGGCTCGGGCGGAGAGCGCCTCATCGTTCAGGGAGGCGGTGTCGTCCTGGGCGACTGGACTGGGCGGCGCGTCCGAATCGCCCCCCTGTGGCGGGGCGAGCAGGGGCATGAGCGAGCCAATAGAAAACTGCGCGGGGACCTCGGCGAGCGCGATTCCATCGCCCTCGGCCAGCTTCGTGCCCACCGTGACCAGCTCGCTGAGTTCGACGTCGGCGGAGCGGATACGGACATCGAACGGTGCACGGATTTCCGTGCGGGCGACGTCGAGTTCGGCCGTCTTCACGCCCGCTTCGAACTGAGAGATCTGCGCCTGGTAGGCGCGGCGCTGCGAGGGGATCTGCGCCAGCGTCGACTTGTAGGACTGGAGCGACTGCCGCTGCGAAAGCAGGGAGACCTCGGCCGAGTCCACCTCGGAGGACGAGAGTGTACCGCTGGCTTCCAGCTTCTTGACCCGGGCGAGCTCCTTCTCCGCCAGCTCCAAGGAGCGCGTTGCGATCGCCAAGCTGGCCTTGGCGTTCTTTTCTTTGACCGCCAGCTCGCTGAGCTGTGCCTTGACGTTGCTCACCGTCGCCTTCTGCTGTGACGCGCTCAGCTCGAACCCTGCCGGATCGATCTTGATCAGCAGCTCGTCCTTGCGAATGATGCGTCCGTCTTCGAGCTTGTCGTTGAGTTCCACCACCCGACCCGAAACCTCGGCCACCAGGCTCCACTCCCGCGACGACCGGACCACTCCGTAGCCGACCGCGCGCGGGATAGCCTGTGCCTCGATCACCTTGGCGACCCGCACGGCCTTGCCCTGCTCCGAAGGGGGCCGCCGCGGGGGCTCCTCACGCGCGCGTTGCATCAAGACCAGCGCCGCCACGCCGAGCGCGACCGGCGTCGCGAAGCCTGCGACACGACGCAGGAGCGAGGGGGCTTCCGAAGGAGCTGGGTCCGACACCCCGCAGGACTATCGCAGCGGGTGGTCGGAGCCAACTGGTGGCCCTGATCTTGTGCAACAAAGGCCGCTCGATTCCCGCGGCTGGACACTTCGGCGAGCGCCGCTGTCCGAACTGCTATGGTCCGCCGAATGTCCCTTGGCTTCGATTCACTCGCGATTTCGCCCGCACTGCGGGCCGTGGTCGCGGAGCTGGGCTACGAAGCCCTCACGCCGATTCAGGCCCACGGAATTCCTCACTTGCTTGAGGGCAAGGATTTGGTCGGGCAGTCGAAGACGGGCAGCGGCAAGACGGCTGCGTTCGTGCTTCCAATCCTGCAGACGCTCAGACTCGATGACCGCGCGCTGCAAGCGGTGGTGCTGTGCCCGACGCGCGAGTTGTGCGGGCAGGTGGCGCGAGAGTTCCGGAAGCTGGGGCGTCGTCATCCGGGCCTCACGGTGCTGACCGTCTCAGGGGGCGAGCCCGGCCGCCCGCAGTCGGAGGCGCTGCAGCGAGGTGTGCACGTGGTGGTGGGGACACCCGGTCGCGTGTTGGACCACCTCGGCCGCGGAACGCTGCAGCTCGGGACGGTGCGCACGCTCGTCCTCGATGAAGCGGATCGCATGCTCGACATGGGCTTCGAGGAAGACATGGAAAAGATCCTCGCCGAGATGCCGAAGCAGCGGCAGACGGCGTTGTTCTCGGCGACCTTCCCGGACTCGATTCACGGGATGAGCGAGCGGTACCAAAAAGATCCGGTCCGCATCACGATCGAGGACCCCGCGCAGGACGAGGGGCAGATTCAGCAGGCGGTTGTCATCGTCGATGCTGCGCAGAAGTTTGATGCGCTGGTGTCCGTACTCGCCACCCATCCGCACGAATCGGCGCTGGTGTTTTGCAATCTAAAGTCCTCGGTTCGGGACCTGGCGCGAAAGCTGTCGAGCGCCGGCGTTGTTACCGAGGCACTGCAAGGCGACCTGGAGCAGTTTCACCGCGACCGCGTGATGGCGATGTTCCGCAATCAGAGTGTTCGGGTGCTGGTGGCCACCGACGTCGCGGCGCGTGGGATCGACGTCGCGGACCTCGACCTCGTCGTCAACTTCGACCTGCCGCATTCGCCCGAGGTGTACGTGCATCGCATCGGCCGTACGGGGCGTGCGGGGGCACAAGGCATCTCCGTCTCCCTGGTGACGCCCGGAGAGAAACGCAAGCTCCGAGACGTCGAACATCACCTCGGTGCATCGATCGAGCGCATCAAGCCTGAGGCGGAGTCCACAGAAACGCTGCTTGGCCGCCTCGCTCGAGACGCGAAGATGGCGATGCTTCAGATCTCCGGAGGTCGCAAGGACAAGGTTCGACCCGGTGACATTCTGGGCGCGCTCACGGGCGAGGCCGGTGGACTGCACTCAAGCGAAGTCGGAAAGATCGAGATTCACGACCGCTGGTCGTACGTCGCCGTAGCGACAGACAAGAGCAAGCACGCGCTGCAGAGCCTCAACGCGGGCAAGATCAAGGGTCGACGGTTTCGCACGACCCTGATCCCAGCGCAGAGACAGGCGTAGAGAGGCAAAAGGGCTGAGGCCCTCGAAATTGTCCGGAGCAGGAATCGTCCTAGCGCAACGGATGATGGAGATGGCGGAGAACCTGCTTCGCAAGCTGTCGCGGTTTGTCTATCGTGCATCGGTGACCGCCGTGACCGAGCCTGCAGACTTGGAGCTGCTTGAGCGCTGGCGTGCGGGCGACCGCGCGGCCGGAAACAGCCTCTTCACGCGTCATTTTCGTCCTTTGTTTCGGTTCTTCCGCACGAAGGTTGGCGATGACGTGGCCGAGGAACTCACGCAGGTGAGCTTCTTGGCCTGCGTGGACGGTCGAGACAAGTTTCGGGGCGCGTCGAGCTTTCGCACCTACCTGTTTGCGATCGGCCGCAATCAGCTGTTCATGTACTTCCGCAAGCGCGGCAGGCAAAAGGAAACCACCGAGTTCCAGACGATGTCGATGGTCGATCTCGGGGCCGGGCCCAGCACGATCGTCGCGGCCAAGGAGGAGCAGCGCCTTCTGCTTCGCGCTCTGCGCCGGATCCCGGTCGACTTTCAGATCGCCGTCGAGCTCTACTATTGGGAGGGGATGGCGACCGCCGAGATCGCGACGGTGCTCGAGGTGCCGCCGGGCACGGTGCGAAGCCGACTCACGCGGGCTCGAGAGCACCTGAGCGAGCAGATGCGGATCATCGCCGAGAACCCCGACCTCGCCGAGAGCACGATCGCAGACTTCGAGCGCTGGGCGGCATCGCTCAAGGACGCCATCCCCGGCGGGGCGAGCTGAGGCGCTTGCTCAGCCGTCGGGCTTCGCGTCGAGGATCGCCTGGGTCTGGGCTACTTCCTCCGTGAGTTCCAACGTCTCGAACGCAGCCTTCGCCTCTCGCAGCGCGGCCATGCCCACCTCTTCCTCACCGGCGGTGCGCAGAGCATCGCCGTAGGAGCGCAGGGTGAACGCCGTGGTCCGATGCCGCGGTCCCAGCTCGGACTGAGCCAGCTCGGTCGCCTGGCGGCTGAGCTCGACCGCCTGCGGCGTGCGTCCAAGCTCAAGCAGCGCCTGCGTTTGGGCGAGCCAAGGGTCGATCAGCTGAATCGAGGTCTCACCGAAGCCTTGCTTGGTCAGCGCCGTCGCTTCGACCGCCGCCTCAAGCGCTGCGGTCTGATCCCCGAGCTTCGAGTGCGCGATCGAGATGTTGACGAGCACCGAGCGCAGGTCCGGGTGGGTCGGCCCTAGCAATGCACGCTGCGCATCGAGGATCTGCTGCAGGTCTTTGAGGCCGTCATCGAAACGACCTGCCATCACACGCATGCTCGCCCGGTTTTGGCGGGTCATCAGGACCTTGGGATGGGCGGCCCCAAACGCGGGCACGCCGATCTCAAGCGCCTTTGCATATCGCGCCTCGGCCTCCTCCACCCTGCCGCGATTGCTGTCGGCGTTGGCCATGTTGGCGTAGGAGGCGAACGCGAGCGGCGAGTTTGGACCGTACAAGGCCTCGAGCCGGGCCAGCCGGCGTTGGTGTGTCGCAATCGCGTCGTCCCATCGGTCGAGGTTGCTCTGCGTGGCGGCCTCGGTGTTGAGCAGGTCGAGCTCGGCTGCGACCGCGTTCTCGCCCTCGATGGCGGCCTGGCCCAGCGCGACCCAGATCAGCGCATCGTCGAGCTGGCCACCGACCTGTCCCAGCTCCCAGGAGAGTCCCGCGGCAGCAAGTCCGAAGGCTTCGGGCAAGCGCGCCCGCTGGGCCTCGATCGCGGCCTGCGTCATCAGCCTGATCGCAGCGTCGTAGTCGCCGGCATAGGAGGCTCCCGTGCCCACGACGCTGGTGGCTTCGACACAGGTTGGCGCGTAGGACAGCTGGGCCTGCTCGCACTGCAGGCGAATCGGTTTGGCAAGTGCACGGGCGCGCACGTAGTGCCCCGCCGACAGCTCCGCTCGTGCGCGAACCAAGACCTCGGTCGCCTCCGCAACCTGCTGCTGCGCGGCGTCGGGGATCGGGTGCGCGGCGCGAAGACGCTCGAGGTCCCCGCAAGCCTCGGGGACTGGAAGTTTCGAGGCGGCCTCGGTCGCCTTCGCTACGACGTCGGCGTCTGCGGCCACAAGGACGTTGAGCAAGGTATCGAAGCGCGCGCGTTGATCGTCGAGACACTGCGTGCGCAGGTCGAGACCCTGCGCAGACTGGACGCCCTGGGCGTGCTGGAGGCAGGCATCGGCACGGGCATCTGCCCACGCATGCGCCCACCGGTCGAGCTCCTGCACGGTGCTCGCTCCGCTAGCCTCGGCATACGGCAAGCCGGTCTTCGCGAAGGCGTCGGCCAGCGCTCGCGATGTCGTGTCCGTCCATTGCCGGGGCAAGGCGTCGGCGCCGAGGCACGGCGCCTCTGCCTGGCCGAGCGTGACCCCGGCGCCGAGCGCTGCACCGGCCAGCGCCAACCCCAGGAACACAGGCGTTCGGCCGCGTGCGCTCCGGGCCAGCGCCACGTCCATGGCATGCATCGACGGGAATCGATCGGCGGCGGAGGGAGACAGACCCCGTCGCAGCACGCGAAACACTCGCCCCGGGACCGGACCGGAGCCCGGCGGAGGCGGTCCGGCTTCCTTCGCCTTTGCCAGCGCTTCGAGCGTGTCGGCCTCGAACGGCGGTCGACCCAGCAGCGCCTCCCACAGCGCAGCGCAGAAGCAGTACTGGTCGGTGCGAGCGTCGATCGCCTCACCTCGGTGTTGCTCGGGCGCCATGTAGCGGGGTGTCCCCGCGGTGCGCGTCTGCACCGGCGAGGCTGACGCTGGGCCAGCGCCGGCGCGAGCCAGCCCGAAGTCCACGACTCGAACCCGCCCGTCGGTTCCCAGCAGCGCATTGGCGGGCTTGAAGTCGCGGTGCACGATGCCGGCGTCGTGCGCAGCGGCGAGCCCTGCTGCCGCCTGCCGATAGATGCTGACAACGCGACGCCATCCCAGCGCTTCGGGGTCCAGCGTCGTCAGCGGTACGCCGTCGACGAACTCCATCGCGAGGAACAAGTGCGCGTCCGACTCCCCAACGTCGTGAATCGCGACGACGTTGGGATGGGCGAGCTTTGCCAGCGCGCGGGCTTCGGCCTCCAACTCCGCCGTCGCTCCGGTGTGCAGCACCTTGATCGCGATCTTGCGATCGAGCCGTGGGTCCCAGGCGGAGTAGACCGCACCGCTCGTACCGACGCCGAGCCGGTCGAGCAGAGCGTAGCGCTCGAACCGGGCCGGTTGCGATTCCCCGAAGAGCGCCCCCCGAACCCGGGCCATCGCGACGCCTTCGCCCACCGCGTCGGATGGAGGCGCACCGAGGGGTTGATCACCCACATGAAAGGATACCGCGCCGAGGCTTCCGCGGGGCGCAAGCGTCAGCACGGAATCTGGAGTCCGGCCAGCAGCGCGGTGCTCACCCCGTGGCTTTGTGAACCGGGCTGCAGTCGAGACCTGTACTGACCTGCTCCTCAAATCCGTTGGCGCCCTCGACGTAGCAGCGGACTCCCGCTTGGGCAGCCGCTGCGAGCGTCTCCTCCGCGAGCGCGGACTGGGAAACCAGCCAGGACTCGCCGTTGTGCGCCGCCTTTTGCAATGCGGCAACCGATGCCGGTGTCGCGGCCTTCGCCCGACTTCCTCGCAGCTCGATCACCGCCGGTGTTCGGCTTCGACGCCGGGTCAACTCCCCGACGGCAAAGCAACCAACCGCGGCGGTCGTCATTGCGTATCCCGCGCGGTCCATGGACACCCTGGTGTCGACCGCGGCTCCGGCAGGGTTGAACATCACGAGCAACGCGCCAAGCACCAGCGCGTAGAGGCCGGCGTAGCCCCAGGCTGCGGTGCGAGATGGAACGTGAAACCAGCCGGCCACGTGGGCCATGGCGATTCCTTTGCGAGGGAGCTGGTGCTCGGGAAGCACTTGGGTCGCGAACCTCGGCTGGGTTCGCAGCCAGGTGAGGGCACGGAAGAAAAACTTGGAGGATGGGGTGTTCGATTGCATCTGAGTTCGCGATCACGGCGGGCTCCGGCCGAGGCCGGTTCCCACGCTGGGGGAAAGATTTCGTGTGCACGCCACGGCGTCCCGCGGTCTGCGAGTCGGCCTGTGGCCAGAGCGCCCGCACAACACAGCGTGCGGCTCTCTTTGTGGGAAAGGACGGGCTGGCTACGAAGTCCGCGGGGGTCCGCGGGGGCGGCCCGCAAGGGGCTTGCCCAGTCCCGGTCGATGCCCGTCGAAGGAGCCCGCCAGGAGCTCGAACGAGCCTGCCGCGGTCCAACCCTGCCCGGCGAGGCTCGGGGCTGCGGAGCCGTTGTCATCGCTATCCTGGGGCGGATGGCGGACCGACTCGCGAGCCTCGGCGGAGGACGACTTCACGAGGACGTTCGAGCACAGGACGTGGGGGGCCCGCGCCCCTTCCCGCCCGCGCTCGCCGGTGCTGCTCGACGTCAGCGCCCCTGCGCTGGACAGCAGCAGGAAGAGCAAGACAACGAGAGCGCGGCGGCACGCATCCACGCGCGGAGTGTATCTCCGGCGCCGAGCACCAGCTACGAAATCGACACGACCGGCACGGTGACCCGGACGCGGCTTGGCGCGTGCCCGGTTGGGCGTCGACGATCTCGGGCGGGTTGTTAGCCTGCGTCACGCTCCTGAGAGGGCGACGCATGGCCGCTCGCGTTGAGCCACTCTCGATACACGTCGCGCGCCTCGGGGTCGAAACGTGCCGTGAGGAGCCGTGCGTGGTGAACTCGATCGAAGCGGAACAGCCGCGTCTCACCCAGACCCCGATCGATCGTGAGCAGGTACCAAGCCGGGAGCTCTACGAGCAACCCATGGACCTCCGCGATGCGTCGAGTTTGACGACCCCGGCGATCGGTGTACGAAAACCCCAAGCACCGCCCCTGGGCGAAGGCTTGCTCGACCAGACGAGGCAGTCCTTCCTGCGTTGGACCCAGTCCTTCTCTCACCGCTGGGGTCGCGGGTCGTCCGACGACGACGCGTTTCAGCATCCGGCGGAGCGACCGTCGCCGCTCTTGCGGGAGCGTCGCGAGGAGTTTGTTGAGCGCAGAACGCGCGCTCGCACCCCAAAGCACTGACGTAACGCTGGCGCTCAGCCGGGCCGCGAGCCAAAGCCCGATGATCTCGTCGAAGGAGAACTTGACCGCCATCACGCCGCTCTCTGCGTCGAGCCGCACCCCACCGCCGGGACCCGTGTCGGCCTCGATTCGCCAGCCCTGCTCGCGCAGCGTGGCAAGGTCGCGAAAGACCGTTCTGCGGCTGACCCCGAGGCTTTGGGCGAGAGCCGCCACCGTCGTCTCTTGCCGGGTCTTGAGTAACGCGGAGAGCTCAAGCAGCCGATCGAGCCGAGACATTGGTGACATGTTCTGGCACCAACTCCGGCTAGACAAGGGGCATGAGCAAACAACCGGTTCGCCTGTACTATCATCCGTTGAGTCGGGCTACGAACGTGCTTTGGATGCTTGAGGAGCTTGGCATCCCGTACGAGCTCGAGTACGTCGACGTGCAAGCCGCTGGCGAGCACAGCTCACCCGTTCTCGCCCTCAATCCCATGGGAAAGATCCCCGTCTTGGTCGATGGCGACACCGTTGTGACCGAGTCCGCGGCCATCGGTCTGTATCTCGCCGACCGCTACGGCCTCGGTCGCCTTGCGCCGCGGTTCGACGACCCCACCCGCGGTGCGTATCTGCGATGGAGCCTCTTCGCGCCGTCGGTGATGGAGCCGGGCGCCTACGCAAGGGTGGCGAAGTGGGAGTATCAGGCCGCCTCTGCGGGCTGGGGCGACTATGAATCGATGCTCGCGGCCACCGAGAGCGCGATCGGGGAGGGACCCTGGCTGCTCGGAGACCGCTTCACCATGGCCGATGTCATTTTCGGCGGTACGGTGAGGACGCTGTTGGCCTTCGAGCTGCTCGAAGCCAGGCCCGCGTTGACGGCGTATGCGGCGCGTCTGTCCGCACGTCCCGCGGCCCAGACGACCCAGGCGAAGAACGCCGCGATGATCGAGACGTATGGCCTCAGCGCCCCGCGCGGCGACCTGTCCGACTGACATCGGCGGTTCCGTGGCCGAACCGGTGTGAGCGGCAGGCCCAAGAGAGCACTCTGTCCGATGGCGGAGGATCAGTCGTGCGGCGGCGCGCGTCTGGCCAGCCTGCGAGCGATGCCATGCCAAAGAAGTCCCAGCGCGATGAGCCCGAGTCCGGCCGCCCAGATGCTCGGCTCAACCCAGAACGCCAAGCCGAGACAGCACAGCAGGCCCGTGAGCGAAACCCAGCGCGGATAGAGGCGTGCCTCGGACGGTAAGCGCAGTGCCGCCAGGTTGGTCAGGGCGTAGTAGATCAGCACCGTGAACGCGCTGAAGGACCAGGTCGTCTTCACGCTGCCAATCGATGCGAGGCCTGCGACGAGCACTCCGACGAAGACCACCGCGGCCGTTGGAGACGCGTGCTTCTCGTTCACCCCGGAGAGCACGGCGGGCAGATCGTTGCGTCGCGCCATGGCCAGGACAACCCGCGACAGACCGAGGATCAGGTTCAGCAGGACGCCGAGCATTGCGGTGACCGCACCCGCCGCAACGAGCCACGCAGCCCCAGGGATACCGAAACCTCGGGCGATGACCTCAAGCGGAGCGGCCGCGTGCGTGGTGGCGTCCGCGAGTCCGCGGGCACCGGCCGAGGCGACGGCGACGAAGGTCACCGCGGTGTAGATCGCGGCGGTCGAAACGAGCGTGAAGATGATCGCGCGGGGGATGCTCTGACGGGGGTTGAGAATCTCCTCGCCCAGGGTCGCGACGCGCCCGTAGCCGGTGTACGCGACGAACATCAGCGCGGTTGCGTGAAGCAAGCCTTGGATGCCTTCGCCCTGCACGCCGTCGCCGAAGAACGAGCCCAGGTTCGTGCTCGCACCGGCAGCGGCGCTGGGCATGCCGAAGGCGACGAAACCCAGGAGCGCGACGAGGGTGAGGGTGACGATGACCGTGTTGGCCCGGTTGGAGCGACGCATCCCGGAGGCGACGACGGTGGCGACGAGCGCGACGACTGTGACAGCCAGCGCGACGCGGGAGGTTGTCCCGGACATCGCAACCGCGCCGAGCATGTACCCGGCCAGACCGAGGGCTGCAGTCGCTGCCGATGCCGACTTGGCGCACAGGAACATCCAGCCAGCCGTGAATCCGAGCGCCGGATTCAGGTAGCGATAGCCGTACTCGTAGGTGCCGCCGCTGACGGGATGGTTGGCCGCGAGCTGTGCGCTCGAGAGGCCGTTGAACGTCGCGACCGCGGCGGCGAGCACGACGGCGAGGATGACCGATGGTCCCGCGACCCCAGCCGCAATCCCGATACTCACGAAGATGCCGGTTCCGAGGATGGAGCCCAGGCCCATCAACACCGCGCCGGGTACCCCGACGACCCGCTTCAAACCACGCGGAGGGTTCATGAATCTACCGCGCGTGTATCGTCGACGCGCCTCGCGTGGTCCAGCATGCGCGTGGAGTGTAGAGACTACGCCGCGTTCATGCGGTCGCGGATCGCCATCAACCTCGGGGAGAGCTGCATCCTACTGACCGACATGCCGTCGATGACAGCGCTGGGGGCGTTGCGCATCGCCATGCCGAAGCGAGTGCTGGGCACCCCGCCGTAGGTGTTCTCTGCGGTCCGCAACCGCATCACTGTGGTCCACGACCCCACGGCATCCGTGCCGCCGACGGTCGAGGTGATGAGGTACTTGCCCCGCGGCGTCCGGGCGATCGTATGACCTCCGGGGTACTCGAGCTGCATGGTTCCAGTGGGAACCTCGGCGCGGTAGCGCTGGATGAGCGCGTACGTCTCGCTGCACGCCCAGTTGTGAAGCTGCTGAACCCCAGCCCGGCGATCCCCACCGAGACCGCGGCCTTCCATGTACTCCTTGAGAATCGAAACGGCCGAGGCAAGGAACATAAAACTGGGCGTGAGCGGGCCGGGACCGAGCACATGCAGGATGTGCTCGGCGACTCCCCATCGACCCGGCTCGAGGTTGACCACATGATGCGCCCGACCATCGGCGGCCGGCTTCATGATGATGTGGCTCTGGTTGATGCTCGGGTTGAAGAAGAGTCGCGTGCCCGCGTCCAGAGGCGTCCAAAACCCGGCTGCGACGCCCGCCGCCGAGGCTTGCAAAGGAAGCCGCAGCACGTCGCGGATCCTCGGCACGCTGACCGACGCACCCACCCCGACCAGGCCCCCTACGGTCGAACGATCGGGGCTCTCGAAGTAGCTCACCGAGGCCTCGAGCGAGAGCAGCCTGAACACATCGATGCCGAACGATGCGCTCGCGCCCCGAAACCACCCCGACCACGCGGAGTGGATGTGTGGATGGGGTGAGCCCCCGTTTCCAAAGCCGAACCCTGTGTAGACCTGCGCGCCCGCGGAGATGTTGAAGTAGGACAGGCCACCCTGCGGGTAGGCGTAGACCGCGAACTGCTCGTTCCAGAGGTCCCAGACCAGGTCGACCCCTCCGCCCCCCGCGGCCGAGCCCACCTGCGCGGTCCCGACCGACCCCACCACGATGTAGCCCTCGGTCAGGGCCTTCATCGCGGCCAAAAACGCCGCATCACAGACGTACTCGAGCGGGGACTTCGTCGGGTCGATCATCGGCGGGTATCCAGACGTAGGATAAGGCCACAGACTTCAACAGTCTCACTCACATTTTTCTCCGCGGTTCGCGCCGGGACGCGAGGCGCTTTTGGGGGCGTTCAGACGGCTTCGAACCCGTCATCCGGAGCGCGGTTCTTTAGTGGCTCGACCCGACGGTCTCACCGACCGCGAAAATGGGCCGGTGCCGACGCCGCTGGTGGAGTCTTCTGTCGTGCGCCGGCGTGGAGTTCTCCACGCGGTGGTGGCGGTTGCCAATCCGCCGGAGCGTCTCCTCGTCGAGCGAAGTCTCGCGGTCGAGTTTTAGGCGGGAGAACCGTGGGTCCGGCTGTCGACGGTATCTCAGGATCCTTGCGCCTTGCCGCGCACGGGGCGGACTGAGTCTCCGGGCCGCGGGAAGTCCTCCGGCGTCCCGTTTGGAACCCGCTGCGCCCCCCTGACCGATCCCGGAGGTACGCCTGGCGAATAGATCGCCTGAGCGTGTAGCCTATCGGGGCATGAAGGCCGAGGCTGCGTCGGATGCGAGTGGGCTCGCGGTTGGTGGGCTCTTCGCTGGAGTAGGAGGGATTGAACTCGGACTCCGAGAGGCCGGCCATCACGCTGCCTTCTTCTGCGAGCGGGATCCTGCCGCCGCGGCCGTACTGGCGAGTCGATTCCCGGGGGTGCCCGTTTTCGAGGATGTTCGACAGCTGCCAGCCCGAGTTGCCGAGCTGCCGCACATCGACGTTCTCACCGGTGGCTTCCCATGCCAGGATCTTAGCCAGGCGGGTCGGGCGGCGGGTATCACTGGCGCTAAGTCGGGACTCGTGAGTCACATGTTCGAGCTCGTTGATCGACTTGATGCTCGTCCCGACCCACCGACGTGGTCGGTCCTTGAAAACGTGGGGAACATGCTTCGGCTTGACCGCGGCGAAGCGATGGGCTTCCTTACGAGGTCGCTTGAGGCTCGCGGCTACGGCCGAGCACCGTTCTCGGGTGCGGAGCGCTCTCTCGAACCGACCTTGTGGACCTCGCGCGAGTTATTGGACTGCCCACCGGTGGGTTGCGACGAGACGAACTCGCGGAGAACATCGTGGACTGCTTTTGTTCCGGGGCCGACCTCACGGCAGGCATCGCCGAGCCGGAGGAACCGCTCCCCACCGAACCGAAGGCTCTCGACGAGACCGCGTTCCTCAGCTTGTTTCGCCCTCTTCGGGGTGATGAACTCCGCACTCTATTGGAGCGGCTCGATCTGCCACTTTCCGGCTCCAAGGATATAAGGATCGGAAACCTGTGGACGTCCAGATTCTGCGAGGCAACCCTGCTCGGTGCGTTGAAGGGCGAGGCTGTGGGGAGAATCTGCGTCGAGAACGGCGTCTCGCGGCTGGGGAGGAAAGCCGACCAAATTTCGCGCGTGGTCGAGCATCTTCGAAAGTCGCTGGCTGGGCCGTAAGGGGCCGGATCAAGTCGCTGAGTCATGCGGCGATCGCGGTGATCGTCGCGACGAGAAACGCGGGCACGAACGTGAGACGCGGCGTCATGGCGCCGGTCGCCGCAAGTGCGATGAAAACGCCCGCGAGCACGTAACGGAGGCTCCACCCGCTGTTCTCGCGCAGGTAGTGCCGAAGCCCAGCGATGTAGGTGCCGTCGTACCAACGCGCGGCCAGTCCCGCGATGAACATCGCGAACGCGATGGGATAGGCGTCGCGCCAATCGAGGACGCCGTCAAGCAGCCATGTGAGGGCTGATGTCCCCAAAATGGCGCCAACGTCGACAAGGAGGTAGGGCGTGGGATGGCGCAGGGGCGAGACGATGTCGCGGGCCAAGCCACGCGTGCGTGCCCCCCACGAAGGTCCCAGGGGGCGGCCTTCGGGTTGTCTGCCGTCGCCGCTTTGCGTGGCTTTGAGGCCGCTGTGAACGCTCTTGAGAAGCGCGGTTCGGTCGTCCTCGCGGTAGCCGACCGCGACGCGGACCGACCGGTCACCCGCCGTGAGGACGAGCCCGCCGCACTCCAGGCCGTCCTTCTTGGGCTTGTCGACATCGACTGCATTCAGCGGCGCCAGCCAAACCGAGTTGGGTTGGGTGACACCGGTCTCCACAAAGACGCCGGCGGGTGTGATCGTCACGCGCGAGCGAAGCACGAGCGCACCCGCGAGCAACTTGGCGGCTAGCCAGAGCATCGCCGCGCTGGTGGCCGCGCCCGCCAGTCCCATGCCGATGCGCAGCGGTAGCTCGAAGTCGTCAAACACCAGCGCGCCAAAGAGACCGAGCAGGGCCACTGGAAGCACCACGGCGCCACCAAAAATGAGCGTCCACGCCGCGACCTTGTAGAAGGCGACGAAGCCTGGCGGTTCCAGATCGAACCGGAGGCCGTCAGCGCCCGTTGTCGAACTCCATGCGCGCGTGTGGGGCATCGGTGCTGGCGTTCCATCAAGAGACCGAGGGCGAAGACCGCGAAGCGAAGGGCTCGGGTCTATGGCGTCAGCAACACCTTGCCGACGTTCTTCCGGTCCTGAATGTAGTGGTGGGCAGCCGCGGCGTCGTCAAAGCTAAAGCTGCTGTCGACGCGCGGTGCCACTACGCCCTGGGCGTACAGCTCCAAGATCTGTTCCATCCAGCCGGCGATGCGCTCGCTTTGATCCCACATGCGACCCATGTTCACGCCGAACACCCCCTTGTTTTGGTTCATCAGCGAGACGGGGTTGAACTTGAACCACGGCAGCTGCCACAGCATGCGCAGCAGGGCCACGATCGAGCGGCTCTTGCCTGTGGCGGTGGTCGACATGCCGAACATCCCCATGCGACCGGTCGGTGCCAAGATGCGAAAGCCCTTGTTGAACGAATCGCCGCCTACGGCGTCGCAGATGAGCTCCACGCCCGCGCCGTGGGTGATCTCCATGGTGCGCGTTTCGAAGTCTTCGCTGCGGTAGTCGATGCAGTGGTCCACGCCGATCGATCGCAGGTACTCGTGCTTGCCCGGCGACGCGGTGCCGATGACGGTCGCACCGATGTGTTTGGCGATCTGTACCGCTGCAATGCCCACGCCTCCGCCCGCGCTGTGAATCAGGACGGTCTCTCCGGCCATCAATCCACCCATGACCACGACGAGCTGCCATGCGGTGAGGTAGGTGACCGGCAAGGCTGCGCCGGTGCGGGCGTCCATGCCGGCGGGTCGCTTGAAGGCCTGAAGGGCGGGGACGCAGACCGCACTGGAGTACCCGCCAAACTTGCACATCGCGAGCACGTCTTCCCCCACGCGCGCGGCATCGATTCCGGCTCCGACCGCATCGATTGTCCCCGCGACCTCATACCCAACGACGAACGGGATCCCCGGAAGGTCGGGGTAGGTGCCCATGCGGGCCATGATGTCGGCGAAGTTGATCCCTGCCGCCTCGACGGCGATGCGTACCTCTCCCGCGCCGGGTTCGGGATCGGGAGCCTCCCGCACCTCAAGGACTTCGGGAGCTCCGGCCTCGCTGATCCAGACTTGACGCATGATCCGGAGAGGATAGCGGCGTTGACCAGGTTGTAGTTTGCCGGTCCACGCCAACGCGGACCGTGGCCTTCAGAACGGCTCGCAAACCGCCATCGGGCCGTCCAGGCGTAGGACGGAAGCGCCCTCAAAACGCGGGGACTCAAACGGCCCCGAGGGCTGAATCGAATCGCTCAAGCCGGCCTCCTGGTCATCGCAGGCGCCGTTGCCGTTGCTATCGACGAAGATGAGGATCCACAGCGGTTCGCCCAGCGTCTGCACGACACTGCCTTCGATCGTGGCCACCCCCTGCACGACCGGAACGGCGAGGGGGTGCGAGCGTTCTCCGGCGCCGTTCAAAATGGCGAAGATCGTCTCTGCGCCCGCGAGCGCCGGCCCGCTGAGGGTGTAGAGGACCGGGTACGCCGCGGGGTCGGGTACAGGGCGGTGCTCCCGGCACACATGGTTCGAGAGCAGCTGCAGCAGGGCTCGCTGCGGATCGTCCTCGATACGGTGCCGTTGCTGCGCGACAGCTTCCGGCTGCTGTACCGAGCCCACTCGCCCCTGGCAGCAGCCCTGGCCAGCTTTGCGGACCATCTGCGTGCGCGGCCCCTACGCTGAGTCGGGAAGACGCGTGAGACGACGACGCGTGAGACGTCGAGCGGGCCGAGAGCGCTAGCGTTCGCGCGGTTGCTGTGTCCTGTCGCTCGTTTGTTCGGTCTTCTCGGCTGCGTCCTCCGCGGCTTCCGAGTCCTTCGGACAACCGGTCAGGGCAAAGACGACGCCGACGGTGAAGAAGGCGAGCTTGGGTCGCATGTCGGGGCTTCTCATCGCCCACCCCTTTTTCACGTCCCGTGCCAAACAATAAGGTCACGGGATTCGTGGAGAACTCTGCCCGCTGGCCCTGGGCACGCCCCGTATGGAGTTCGAAAATCGCTCGGCTGGGCGGAAGCGCTCACGTCATCTGCGGCGGTGAACGGTTCGCTGTCGTCGGAGCCGATGTCGACACCCACGTCGACACCCACTGCGAAGCGTGGAACCAAGTTGGCACTGGGGTTGCACCGTGTTTCTTCATGTCGTTCTCGTCCACCACGACCGGACTCCTCCATGCCCTGCTGCGACGTGGCGCCCGACGGCGGCTGGTTCGCCTCATCCCCGTGGTGGGGGTGGTCTTCGCCGCGGTACACGTCCGCCGTACGGTGCGAGCGAAGGGCCCGATGCACGGATCGGTCGACGCGGCACTCGACCTGCTTCCCATCGTGGGTCCGATCAAAGCGGTCGCGGAGCTCCTCGTCGGTGATCTCATCGGACCCAGAAAAGACCCCGCCGCGGCCTGAGCAACCCGTTTGCTAAAGACCGTCGTGGACCCGCGGGTCGAGTTCGGCAGCCAGCGGAGAGGTGCGCGGTACGATGAACGCGTGCAACTTCGCGTCGGCGTCGATGGAGTCGTAGGCCCCGGCGCGGAACAGCGAGTAGACGACCAGGCAGGCGGCGGCGACCCCCACGGTGCCGAAGAATCCGGCTGGGCCGAAGGCGCCCAGGGCCGACGCGGACACGACGGCTCCGACCGCCGAAGCCGCGAAGTAGACCATGAGGAGCGCCGTGGAGGCTGCCAACACGTCGTCGCCCGCCACCCGATCGAACGTGTAGGCGACCGCGACTGGGTAGAGCGAGAACAACGTCGCTCCGAGCCCGGCGGCCACGAGCAGCATCGATGTCACGCCCTGCACCCACATGCCGCAGGCCGCCGCGGTGGCTCCGAGGGCTGCGGCGGCGGCGATGACTAGGCGGCGGTCGAGGACATCGGACGCTTTGCCCACCGGCCACTGAAACACGACACCTCCGAGCACAAAGGCCAGCATCATCTGGACCACCTGCGCGTCGTCGTAGGCCAGGCCCTCCGCCATCGCTGGGGCAACGCCATAAATGGCACCGTTGGCCAGGCCCGCGACTGCGGAGCACAACAGGCCAAGGGAGGCCACCCGCGTCATCGTGCGGAAATCGAGCCGTTTGGGGACCGCCAGGGGCGGTGCTTCGGAGCGCGTCAACGCCACCGGCACCGCGGCGATGCACACGGTCGCCGCGGCCATCATCAGGCGCCGGGTGCCGGAGGGGTCCGGGACTGCGAGGAGGAGCTGGCCCAGCGCGAGCCCGCTGTACACGGCCATTTGGTAGACCGCGAGCACTCTGCCGCGTTGTTCGCTGTGGGTTGCGAGCGTGAGCCAGGACTCGATGACCACGTACAGCCCTCCCATGGCCGCACCGATCGCGAAACGGGCGAGTAGCCACACCACCAGATGGGTGGACAGCGCGATGCCCAACACGCTCGAGGCCATCACCGCACTCAACGCGGTGAAGGTGCGCACGTGGCCGACGCGTGCCAGCAGAGCGCTCGCCCCAAAGCTGCCGCTGGCAAGGCCCGTGAAGTACACCCCGCTCACCAGCCCGATGACCCAACCCGCCGCGCCTCGCTGGGCCATCTGCGCGGGCACAAACGAGCCCACCAGCCCGATCGTGACCAGCAGCAACGCCGTGCCCAGAAGCAGCGCCGCCATGCGCAGCAGGGTGGGGCCGATCGATGCGCTCGACTCGAGCTGGGCGTGGGCGGGAGTGTCGGACATGGGGGAAGGCCTCGCGGGCACGCGCACTCTATACCCACTTGCTGGGGCAGGAGGGGGCACCGCCTCAAGACACTGCGCCGGCCGTTGCTGCTACCCTCCGGTCATCGTGAAAGAACTCGACGTCGAAAAGACGGTGGAAGCCCTCGATCAGATTCTCCAGGCGGAGCTCTCCGGCGTCGTTCGGTACACCCACTACGCGCTGATGGTGACCGGCCCCAACCGGATTCCGATCGTCGCGTTCATGAAGGCTCAGGCCACCGAGTCTCTCGTCCATGCGCAGCAGGTCGGCGAGATCTTGACGGGTCTCGAAGGCCACCCTTCGCTGAGCATCGCGCCAATTGACGAGACGCACGAGCACAGTGTCGAGGCGATTCTCAAAGAGAGCCTCACCCATGAACTCGCCGCGGTGCGGCTGTACCGGAACCTGCTCGACACGGTCATCGATGCCTCGGTCTACCTCGAGGACTTTGCACGGACGATGATCGGACAGGAGGAACTCCATCAACTCGAGCTTCGCAAGATGCTCCGCGACTTCCGCTAGCAACCCATTCGGCACGAAAGAGACTCTCGCTGGCGAACACCCGGCTCCGGTTGCGCGCTATACTGATCCCAGGTCATGAGCACCTCTTCCCGGGGCTTCGGCTCGCAGTCCCTTCTTACGCTCGCCGCCTTGGTGATCATCATCGCGGGTCTGCGTCAGGCCGACACGCTCCTGCCGCCCTTCCTCGTCGCGGTGTTGCTGTCGGTGCTCGTGGCGCCCGTCGTGCTGTGGCTCGAGAAGAAGCGCCTGCCCGCCCCGCTCGCCGTCACGGTTGCGCTGGTCTTCGTGTTCGCAGCCTTGGCCGCGTTCGGAGCCCTGCTCACCACCGCGTTCGTCGGCTACGAAGAGGCATTGCCTGGCTACAGCGCCGCGATGACGAACCGCACCGCGTCGGCGCTCGCGTGGTCGCGTGAGCACGGCGTGCCCATCGACTCCTCGCAGATCGCAGCGGTCCTCAACCCGGAGAGTTTCGTCGAGCTGTCGATGAACTTCCTCAGCGGCTTGGTGGGGGCGGCCTCGAACACCGCGCTCGTGTTGCTCACGATGATGTTTGTCTTGCTTGAGGCGACCACGTTCCCCAAGAAGATCCGCAGCGCCATCGAAGATCCGAACGACGACCTCGGCCAGTGGAAGTCCATGCTGGTCGAGATCCAGCGCTACCTCGCCATCAAGACCGTCGTCTCGCTGGTGACCGGTGCCACCGCCACGTTGCTGCTCTGGGCGCTCGGCGTCGACTTTCCGTTGCTGTGGGGAATGGTCGCGTTCCTCCTCAACTACATTCCGACCGTGGGTTCGATCATCGCCTCGGTCCCCGCCATCATCATCGCGATGATTCAGCCCGACCTCGGCCTCGGGGTCGCCGCGCTGGTTGCGTTCGGTTACGTGGTCATCAACACGGTGTACGGCAGCATCATCGAGCCTCAGTTGATGGGGCGCCGCCTCGGTCTCTCGCCGCTGGTCGTGTTTGTCTCGTTGGCGTTTTGGCTGTGGCTGTGGGGCCCGATCGGAGGTCTGCTGTCGGTGCCACTCACCATCGTGGCGCGGCTCGTCCTCGAGCGCAGCGAAGAACTCCATTGGGTCTCGGTCTTGCTGGGATCCAGCTCCGAGCCCGAGGTGGCTCCCCCCTCGTCTCGTCGCAAGGTGTTGGCCAAGGTGCGTCTTCCCAAAGGCGTCCCGCCCGAGTCCATTCTTCGCACCTCGGCGCTCGGCCGGGTTCGCATCGAAGAGGGCGATCCCTCTGCGTCGATGGCCGACGGTTCGCTCGCGCAAGACTCTTCGACAAGCGGGACGTTCGCGGATCCGCTGTAGCTGCGGCCTGGCGCGATCGTTGGACGGAAGAACGGCATCGAGCAGGCTTCCGGTGACCGCGATAGCGGGCTTGATGTCGAGGCCGAGCTAAATCGTGCACTCGTTCGATCCATCTCGGTGTGGCCGCCGTAACGCCTGCAGATGGGGATCAGCTGCGCCAACGGGGGGACCTTCGCCGACAACAGCACGTGTCGAACCGACGGTTCGATCAACTTCCGCGGCGCGGTGACGCCCCGACTCCGGGCGTTTGAGGACCGGGTCCTCGGACAGCACTTCAACGGTGCGAGCGTCGCGCAATGGGAGCGCAGCCCGCACTATCACGCCTACCATCTGGTCAACGTGATCGCGGTCGGGCGCACCATCCCGATGAGCACCATCTGGCACGAGTTCGCCCGACGACCCGCACCCACGATCGGGCTCGGCAGTCGTCCGGTTCGCACGGGCGAGCGAAGCATCGTGATGGCGGCACCGGTCCTGGGTCGCGGGCGCGGGGTCCCGATTCCTCTGCCAGGCGGGCCTGTCATGCACTACGTCGAACGAGACATGCTCGCGCTCATCAACGCGACGATGTGGGGGCACGTGCTGCACGAAGGCCACATCATGCGGTGGGTTGTGCGTAAGCCAGACTCTACCGTCGAGTGCCACACCGTTGGCCGCGGCACGACCCGGCTCGCTCGCACCAACGAGACCATGGGTTTGGAGATCTTCGACGAGCTGGACATGAGGATCCGCGCCGCGCTCAGTCACTGAGCGGGTTGTGGGAGCGAAGGCGGGCGCACCGTGGGCGAGAAGGGGACGCGTCGGCCCCCACGTTGTGCAGGGCAGGGCACATCGGAGATACTCCGCGCCAGATCCACGCAGGACCCACCGCCCATGCCCATGCACACCCACGTCGAACTTCACACCAAAGACACCAAGGCTGCCAAAGCCTTCTACAGCGGAGTCTTTGGTTGGAAATATTCCGAGATGCCGATGCCCGGTGGCTCGTACACCATGATCGCGAGCGCAACTGGGGAGCCGCTTGGCGGCTTGGTTCAAAGTGACGACGCGAGCGCGCCCGATTCCTGGATTGGCTACGTCACGGTGGCATCGGCCAAGAGCGCGGTGGCGAAGGCCGCCAAGCGCGGGGCAAACATTGTCGTCGACGTCACCGCGATCCCCGGAATGGGCTCGTTCGCGATCCTCACCGATCCGCGAGGTGGTCTCTTCGGCGTCTGGGAAGATGCTCCGAAGGACAACCTGGTCGTGAAGAAGGCCTCCAAGAAGAAGGCCGCGAAGAAGCAGGCCGCGAAGAAGCAGGTCGCGAAGACGGTCGCAAAGAAGAAGGACGCAAAGAAGAAGGCTGCGAAGAAGAAGGCTGCGAAGAAGAAGGCTGCGAAGAAGAACGACGCGAAGAAGGACTCGAAGGAGAAGGCCACCAAGAAGACGGACTCCAAGAAGACGGACTCCAAGAAGACGGCCACCAAGAAGACGGACTCCAAGAAGAAGTCGAAGGGCTAGCTGCCTTTCTGTGTGGCCCGGCCCGCTCGCGTCTTCTGGTGCCAGCGGCTATGCCCGCCCGATAGGGACCTCAGCGCTTCTGCGGGGGCGGGAGGAACCGGCGGTGGCACCCCGCGTGCCGCACCCGGAGTTTCCCGCTGCGGCAGTGCAGGTTCACGACGTCGATCTCCTCAGACACGCAGCTGTCCTTCTCGACGGTCTTGAAGGTGCGCAACGAGGCCCAACTCCCGTCTTCGGCAATCAGCAGGTTGGGGGGGTGCCGACCGGACTCGCCCGCCGCTTCGCCGGGTGCCCACAGCGTGATCGCGGTGTCGTCGATCTCGGTGGCGAACCCGAAGTCGTCGGGCGATGGCGCGCCCCCGTCCTGTTCGACCTGGAGTCGGGCGGCGGCCTTCAGCTCCTGGTCGAGTACGCCCCATGCCCTGGAGTTGGTGGTGCGACCGCCGTCATCACAAATCGCCCTCGCGAACGCGACGAGGCCGCGATAGATCTCGGGCGAGGACCAGCGCGAGAGGGCTCCGGCCAGTGCTTCGGCGTGGGTTCCCTCCGCGGCCTGCATGCGCCGCAATCGGTGGACTTGCTCCCCAAGATCGCGAAGCACCGTGGGCGCAGCACCGACCGGACCTGGCTCCTCACGCTGGATCGCGGCGGGGGGCAGCAGGAAGAACACACCACCGTCGACCCGCTGGATACGCTGTCGATGGGGATCGAACACGCGGGCACCCGCGGTCACCAATGGGGTGTCCGCGACGCTCCCATAGATGTGCAGGCTCAAGAATCGGTCGCGGCTTGGGTTGCCCATCTGATGCACAAGGTCCTGACTGACCCCGACGACCTCGCCGGGCCCGAGGCGTCTGCGAGCGTGGGTGCACAGTTGACCCTCGTCGATCCGAAAGGTCGCGTGCTCGGCCTGACCAAAGACCTGGGCGGCTCCCCACTGCGCCCCGCCATGGTCGTGGATCGCCGAGAAATCACCGGGCGCCCACGACACCACCATGACCTCGAAATTGGGGCCGGCATGCACGAGTGCGCGACCGTAGCCCTCGGCCACCGGATGGTCGTAGCGGGCCCATCGCTCAAGATGGGCAGGGTCCACTGCTGTATCGACGAGCAGTTGTCGCATCTCTCCGGGCCGGATTGAGCGCTGCGCCTCAAGACGCTCAATGAGGCGCTGCAGCGAGCGTGGAAGCTCTGCCTGGCCAGCGTGGGCGTCGCGCGAGTGTCCCGGGACCCCGGTGCCTCCAGTTGACCGCGCCACCACCACAACGATCTCGCAGAACCAAAAGAAAAACCGCCAGTTCAGGCGGTTTTTCAGCGGGGCGGACGGGGCTCGAACCCGCGACCTCCGGCGTGACAGGCCGGCGTTATAACCAACTTAACCACCACCCCAGGTAGCAGTCTTTCCCCTCTCGGGGATGCGGTTTGTAGCCGGGCTGGTGCGGAGTGTCAACCCGCCATTGCGGGAAAAACTGCATGGGCTCTACGGACCGGATTTATGCGGTCTTGCCGGCTTGAGCTTCTGGCTCGGTCGCCGAAGAGAAGGGACGCGGCGTGCTTCGTTTGTGAGCGCAAAGGGCGCTTGGGCGGCATCTTTGGCGCCTCGGCAGAAGCCGGTACGATCTGCCTTCGCCATGCAGCGGATCGTCGTGATGTTGTCCCTGTTGTGCTCTGCCGGCTGCGCCCGTGTGGAGCCGGGCACGGTTTTCGGGAAGCCCACGGTTGCGGACTGGGAGGCCGAGAAGGCCGACCGCCTCAACGAGTGTCAGCACGATCCACAGGTGGACTCCGAGCGTGATGCTCGGCGCTGCCTGGGCGCCTACGATCGTCACCGCGGCACGGACACGTGTGTCGACGCGACCGCGTGGGTGTCACGCGTCCGCTCGGGAAACGTTCGCTGAGCTGCTAGTGCGTCTCGTCCATCGCCCGGTGCGCGATCATCACGAGCTTGGCACCTTGGTCCGACGCTTCGCTCGCGTGACACAGGGCCCGCTCGGCGAGTGAAAGCGTGCGTTGCAGGAAGCTTGAGGAGATTCCCCGATCTTGGTGCGCGCGCGTGGTGGCGATGACTCGGTCCAGGACGCTTGGCGCGCTCCAGACCGCGAGCGGGCTGAGCCCAACCGCGAGCACCGCGTCCCGCAGCGAGTCTCGATCGTAGAACGCGACCTGGCGGCCCAGCTCGATCCCCTCGGGTAACACGGAGCGTGAACGCCGGTGGTTCCAGTTGGGAACCTGAAGGATGAGAACACCTCCGGGCCCGAGGTGTCGGGCTGCGAAGTGTAGGGCGGCGGCGGGACGTTCGATGAGGTCGAGTTGATCGATGAGGGAGACGACGTCGTATCGGCGACCCAGGTCAGCGCCACCGTCGGTGCAGTCCACCTCGTAGATGCGATGGGGCGAGACGAGAGGGCTTGACTCGATGCACGTCCCTTCGGTGCCGTAGCCCCACAGCCGCAGGAGATCGAGCCAAGTCCCGCTATCGCAGCCGATATCGAGCGCGGTTGCTCCTGTTGCTGGGGTTCGAAGGCGACCGTCAAGAAGCCGGTCGTACAGCGCGAACGCGTGGCGGTGCAGCCGCCGTGTCGCGCCATCGATGACGCGTGAGGACGATACCGCTTGTGTGGCAAGACGCCCCGTGGTGTGCACCAGGCCGCACGCTGTGCACCGCGCGACGCCGATCGGGTCTTCCCAGGTCCCCACGATGAAGCGTCGCTCTCGGCTACCGCACAGCGGGCAGTCGAGGTGTGGAATCACGTCGTCGTTTGGTTCGGCCCACATGGTGTCCTCTACAGTTCCAGGTCGCGTTCCGAGGAGGGGTCCGCCAGTTCGCTTGTGGGCCACGGTGGTATCTGCGCAACGCGTGCGAGACCCACCGCGTTACGTGCTCCTGCTGAGCAACACGTCACACTCGCGCTCGCGGATCGAAGTCGCCGACCACGACATGCTTGTCGCGGACGCGTGGTGAACGACGGAATCGGAGCTTCGATTGCAGGGCGTGGATGTCCGATCGAACGACTTCGCGCGCGTGTCGGGGCGCCGCGGCAAAAGGTTTCGTTCCGCGAAGTGACCTGATTCGTTCCGGCCCCATGGCGAAACCATGACAGGTGCATCACAGTTAAATCATCGGTATGCGATCGAGCAGGTTCCCAGTTTTTGGGGCGGCTCTGTTCGCGGGTGCACTCGTCTGTCTTGCGGGGTGCAACGCGGCCGAGTCGCTCGCGTCATCGTCTCGAGAAGTTGCTTCAAACGCAGCTTCTCAGGTCGTTTCGAAGCGGACGCTGCTCTTTCAAGAGTCCGCGCTCGAGGTCGGCGAGCGCGCCCGGAACTGGCGAGCATCCTCAGGCGTTGATGTGGGGCGTTTCGTCAGCAAGAACCGCCGAGGGGTGTCGTTCGACGCCCAACCCGGCAGCCGAGTTCGCGCTCGGACCGGCGCGCTGCCGGGAACCTTCGGCCGGGCAACGAAGGCAAAGGTACGCCTGAGTGCGCGGGACGCCTCCTCGTCCCACCCGGTCACCGTCCGCTTCGAGTTCTTCAACGCCGCAGGGATTGTCCAGTGGTCGCGTTCGGTCACCTTTGTCGACAGCCACTGGAAGACGGTTTCGCTCCGCCTTCCCGGGCAAGGGAACTTGGCCTCTGCGCTGCTCTCCCCCATGCAAGATGTGTCCTCCTGGGGCATGGCGTTCGAAAACACTTCGGAGGTCCAAGTTCAGAGGTTCGAGCTGTGGCGTCAGGGTGCGCCGAAGGCTCCTCCGGCGGGGCTGGCGATCCTCGACCTCGCGATTGGAGAGCCGGCCTCGATGAAGGCGGGCCGAACTCTGGGTGGCGCGTGGCTTGGGGACGAACCGGTTGTTCGGCTCGACACGGCTTTCGATGGGTTGGTCTCGCTTCATCGTCAGATGGCGAGCACCTTCCCGGGCGTCCCCGACCTCGGCAAGCGGCTCCCCCTGACCGCCTCGGTCTACAGAGGCGTGCAGAGCGTGTGGCAGGTGGCAGCGTCTGCCATGGGGGAAACTGCGACGGAGCACAAACCTCACTCGCGGCTCCCCGCGCCCAAGCGCGCAGCGATACCGTCGCCGTGATCTGGGCCGCGCTTGGGCAGGCGCTTGGAACGCGAGGTTGCGGCAGGCGTCCGCAGGCCCCTGGCATCCCACGCCCCGACCCGTCACACTGCGCGCGTGGAGCTTTTCGGGCCTGCGACGCGCGCCTGGTTCGATGCGTCTTTCGAGGCGCCTACGGATGTGCAAGCGCAGGGCTGGCCGCGGATCTCCGCGGGCGAGCACAGCCTGCTCATCGCTCCGACGGGAAGCGGGAAGACGTTGGCCGCGTTCCTGTGGGCGATCGATCGCTGCAGTCGGGCGAGTCCGAAGGAGGCGGAGCTCAAGGGGGTGAAGACGCTCTACATCAGTCCGCTCAAGGCGTTGGTGTACGACGTCGAGCGAAACCTTCGCGCGCCGATCATCGGCATTGATGCGGCGGCGCAGCGGGTGCGGACCAAGGTTCGGATGCCGACGGTCGGCGTTCGCACGGGCGACACGCCGCAGCGCGAACGTCAGCAACAACTTCGCAACCCTCCAGACATCCTGGTCACCACGCCGGAGTCGCTCTACCTGCTGTTGCTCAGCCAGGCGGGAGCCAACCTGCAAACGGTGCAGACCGTGATCGTCGACGAGGTGCATGCGCTGTGCCCGACCAAGCGCGGGGCTCATCTTTCGGTGTCGCTGGAGCGCTTGGCAGCCGGGTGTCTTCGCGACCCCCAGCGCATTGGGCTCTCCGCCACCGCGACGCCCCTGGAGGAGGTGGCCCGGTTTCTTGGAGGCGATCGCCCGGTCACGATCGTCGACACCAGCGCGCCGCCTCGGATCGACCTGAGCATCACCGTCCCGGTGCCGGATATGACCCGGCCCAGCGAGGGGATCGATCGCCCGGTCCGCGAAGAGGACGGGGAGGAGCTTGGAGCGCTTGGCGATGACAAGGGGCTCTCCGTCGCCCAGCCGGCGATGTTTGAGCCGCTGGACAACTCGATCTGGCCCGCGATCTATCCGCGCCTGTTGGAGCTCATCGAGCAGCACCAGACCACGATCATCTTCGTCAACTCTCGGGGACTGTGCGAGCGACTCTGTCAGCGCCTACTCGAGCAATCCGGCAAGCCCGATCTCGCGCGGGCCCACCACGGGTCGGTCTCGAGAGAACAGCGAGAGCAGACCGAGGAGATGCTCAAGACCGGCGCGATCCAGTGCATCGTGGCCACCAGCTCGCTCGAGCTGGGCATCGACATGGGCGCGGTCGACTTGGTGGTCCTGGTCGAGTCGCCGGGTGCGGTCAGTCGCGGTCTGCAGCGGGTGGGCCGGGCGGGTCACTCCGTGGGTGAGGTCTCGAAGGGGCGCATTTTCCCCAAGCATCGCGGAGACCTGCTGGAGTGCGTCGTGTTGTCCGAGCGCATGCGCAGCGGCGACATCGAGCCGATCGCATACCTTCGCAACCCGCTGGATGTCCTCGCGCAGCAGCTCGTGGCGATGTGTGTCACCGCCGATCAGCCACTGGCCGAAGTGCAGCGCATCATCAAGCGCTCGGCCGCGTTCGCGGAGCTCCCCGTCGACGCGTTCACGGGGGTTCTCGACATGTTGGCGGGCCGCTATCCTTCGCATGCGTTCGCCGATCTTCGACCACGCATCACGTGGGACCGCGACGCGGACGTGTTGTCAGCGCGAAGGGGCAGCAAGCAGGTCGCCACGTTCAACGCCGGCACCATTCCCGACCGCGGCATGTACAGCGTGCACCTGGGCGAGGGCGGGCCCCGACTCGGGGAGCTCGACGAAGAGATGGTTCACGAGTCCGCCGCGGGACAAAACGTCATGCTGGGGGCCACCACGTGGCGCATCGATCAGATCACGCGAGACCGGGTTATGGTTTCGCCAGCGCCGGGCGAGAGCGGGCGCCTTCCGTTTTGGCGCGGCGATGGACCCGGACGACCGGCAGCGTTGGGCCGGGCGATGGGAGCGTTTGCCCACGCGGTCTCCCGAAAGTCGGCCGAAGATGCGCGTGCGTGGCTTCAGCAGGACTACGCGCTCGACGCGTACGCTGCCCAAAACCTCGTCGCCTACGTGCACGAGCAGCACGAAGCCACCGGCACGCTTCCCACCGACAAACGCATCACCGTGGAGCGCTTTCGGGACGAGCTTGGAGACTGGCGGGTCTGCATCCTCTCTCCGCTGGGGTCCCGGGTCCATGCTCCGTGGGCGCTGGCGATTCAGGCCCGGCTCGAGTCGCACTTTGGCTTTGATGTGCAGGCGATGTGGAGCGACGACGGCATCGTGCTGCGCTTGGTCGATGTCGACGAGGTGCCCGATGTCGACATCCTGCTTCCCGATCCCGACGAGGTCGAAGAACAGGTGGTCGAACAGCTGGCTCACTCGGCCATGTTTGCCGGGCAGTTTCGAGAGAACGCTGGTCGGGCGCTGCTGCTGCCGCGCATGAGGGCGGGCGCTCGCACGCCGCTGTGGCAGCAACGGCTCAAGGCGCAGCAGCTCCTCGCGGTGGCGCGCGAGTACCCGTCGTTCCCGATCATCATCGAGACCTATCGGGCGTGTCTCAAGGATGTGTTCGATCTTCCCGAGCTGATCGAGACGCTCCGGGCGATTCGGCGACACGATATCAAGGTCGACATGGTGGAGACGCCCAGTGCGTCTCCGTTCGCGCGCAGCCTGGTGTTCGCGTACGTCGCGGCCTACCTCTACGAAGGTGACTCTCCGCTGGCCGAGCGCAAAGCGCAGGCGCTTTCACTCGACCGTAAGCTTCTGCGAGAGCTTCTGGGGCAGGAAGAGCTGCGAGAGCTGCTCGACGCCGCCGTCATCGAGCAGATCGAAGCAGAGCTTCAGGCGATCGAGCCGGACTACCGCGCGCGGCACTTCGACGCGTTGCACGATGTGCTGCGCCGGGTTGGCGACATCTCGCTCGAGGAGGCTCAACTGCGCACGACCGAAGATTGCGAGCCGTGGCTCGAGCAACTCGTCAAAGCTCGCCGCGCGGTGTCGATCCGAGTTGCCGGAGAGCAGCGCTACGTCGCGGTCGAGGACGTCTCGCTCTACCGAGACGCGGTCGGCAGCAACATCCCGGGCGGGGTGCCGACGGTGTTCTTGCAGACCGTCCCTGACGCGTGGCGCACGTTGGTGCAGCGATACGCTCGGACCCACGCCCCGTTCGTCGCCTCCGCGCTGGCCGATCGTTACGGTGTCCCTCTGGATCGCGCGCTCGAGACCCTGGCGATCCTCGAGCGCGACGACAAGGTGCTGCGCGGAGAGTTTCGGCCCCAGCAGTCCGGCGAAGAGTGGTGCGACCCGGATGTTCTTCGCCGGATTAAGCGACACACGCTCGCAAAGCTGCGGGGTGAGATCGCACCGGTCGAGGCCACCGCGCTCACGCGCTTTCTCCCTCAGTGGCACGGAATCGGACGCGCCGAGATGGGCCCCGGCCGGCTGGAAGAAGCACTGGGGCAGCTCGAGGGCATCGCGCTGTCGTGGAAAGAGCTGGAGAGCGTGATCTTGCCCGATCGTGTGCCCGGGTTTCATCCGCGCAACCTGGACGAGCTTGGCGCCATGGGATGGTTGGTTTGGGTGGGATGCGGAGCGCTGGGCAAGAACGATGGCCGCGTGGTGTTCTATCGGCGCGAACGGGCCGCGGTGTTGTTGGAGGCACCCGAGGTTCCCGAAGATCTCGACCCGATTCACCACCAGCTTTTGGACGTCCTGCGGGCGCGCGGAGCCTGCTTCCTCACCGAGCTGCAGGTCGCCTGCGGGGCGGGCACGAGGGTGAAGGAGGTCCGCGAGGCGTTGAGCGACCTGGTGTGGGCTGGCCTGATCACCAACGACACGTTCTCCGCGGTGCGCAGCCTGCTGCATCCTGACAAGCCCAATCGAGGGCGAGGGCTGCGTGGTGGCATCGGCGGTGGAAGCAGTCTCGGGGGCCGATGGTCCCTCGTCGAGCAACTGCTCGCGCCGGACGTCACGTCCACCCAGCGCGCGCACGCTCGGGCGGTGACCTTGCTCGAACGCCATGGTGTGGTCACTCGGGAGGTCGCCGGCCTCGAGCCGATGCCGGGCGGGTTTTCGGCGGTCTACAAGGTGCTGCGTGCGATGGAGGACGGCGGCAAGATCCGTCGGGGCTACTTCATTGAAGGCCTGGGGGGAGCCCAGTTCGCCTCGGCGGGCGCGGTCGATCGACTGCGCGCGGTCAAGAACGAAACCACGGCGCCAGATGTTGTCGTGCTGGCCGCAACCGACCCCGCGAACCCCTTTGGGTGGCTGCTCCCGTGGCCCTACCGAGACCCCGAAAACAAGACCGGCCCGCGCCGGGTCCCGGGTGCCTCGGTCGTCTTGGTAGGGGGCGAGCTGGCGCTGTTTGTCGATAAGGGCGGCAAACGAATGGTGAGCTTTCCTGCCGCCGATGACCCCGAGGTAGCCACGATGGCCGCCCGCGCGCTGAGCGTGGTGGCCAAGCGTCAGCGTGGCAAGTTGCTGCGCATCGAGACCATCGACGGTGGCCCCGCGAGGACCTCTGGGCTTGCCGAAACCTTGCGCGACGCAGCGTTCACCAGCGACCCGCGAGGCCTGGTGCTGGAGGCCTGAAGGCGCGTTTTGCACTGCGGTCGTTCATCCGAAAAATCTGGATTTCTTTGCGGCACGTCTCGCGACAGGTGTCATAAAATTCACATGTTCGTTGAGATTCGCACCCGCAATATGGCTGTGGCTCCGAAGATCGAGGCCCGGCTTCGAGAACACGTCTCCGTCGCCCTCACGAGGTTTGCGCCCCTCATCGAGAGTGTTGTGGTCCGGCTGGATGACGTAAACGGTCCGCGCGGAGGCATCGACAAGCTGTGCCGAACGACCGTCTCGCTGCGGCACGGTGGGGCCATCGTCGCTCAGGGAAGGAACGACTCCGTGCCCAAAGCGTTGGCCGCGTCCGTTACGCGAGCCCGCACCCAACTCAGGGAACAGCGCCACAAACGTGCCCGAGGCTCGCGGAGGATGGCGGCCGAGCGGATCGCGTCGTAGCCCCCAAAGCTCACCCAAAACTCAGTCGTACTCGCACACGGTACGTCCGTGTTCGCAGCTCATCTCGGGGGCGCAATCGCGGTCGTCGTCGCAGGCGTAGAAACACATGTTGTGCTCGCAGAGCATGCCGCCGGGGCAGTCAGAGTCGTCGCGGCAGTCTGCGGTGCACATGCCCCCGCCACAGTTCTTGTCGTCCTCGCAGCAAAAGAGCGGGTCGGCGCAGTCCCGGTTGTCCCTGCACAGCGCTCCGGCACCGGCGTCGCAGCGTTCGGGCTCGAACCGGCACTCGTCCGAGGCGAGGTCGTCGAAGTCGTTGTTTCCGTGGCAGCTCGCGAGGGTCGCCGTGGCAGCCAGCAACGCGAGACGGAGCCAGGATTCACGGCGTGGAGCCTGCGAGGACAGCATGCCAGCCGAAGTTAGCAGAAGGCTCACGCCAGCGCCTCAGTCCAGACGGTCGACGAAGGCTTGCACCTCGGCGAGATCCTCTGCGACCTCGGGGACGTTTCGGTGCAGCTCCAGGGCCTCACGTGCACGAACACGCGCCAGGGCCTTCTCTCCGCCGGCGAGGTGGGCCTGCGCCAGGAGGAATGTGGCTCGGGCCAAGTAGTCGTTGCGTCCTTCGCTGACGGCGAGCAGTCGCTCGGCGACTTCCTTGGCCTGCGTCGGAGCGTTCAGTACGAGGTGGGTCGAGGAGATGTTGTTGAGGGCCGCAAGGATTGAAGGATGGGTGGGCTCAAGCTTGGCCTCCTGAATCGCGAGGGCTCGCAGGTACAGCTCCAGCGCCTCTGCAGGTCGCCCTTGCTGCTTGTGAAGAATCCCCAGGCCCATCAGCAGGGTTGCGAGTCGAGGGTCGTCGGGGCCGAGTCGGCTCTCGTCGAGCTCGAGTGCGCGCTCGTACAACTCTCTGGCTTCGTCCAGGCGGTCTTGCCGTTGCCGCACGCGCCCCAAGTTGAACCGAGCGGAGGACTCGGTCATCACCGAGGTGTCTTCGGAGGATTCGATGCGCAACAAGACGTCCTGCAGGATTGCGGCGCTCTGATCGAGATCGCCGATCTCCAAGGTCATCACGGCAACGTTGACGCTGGCGTCGAGGACCTGCGGATGGGTTGGCGAGAGCTCGGAAGTCTTGATCTCCTTGGCGCGTTGCATCGCCGCGAGCGCCTCCGCGATCTTGCCTTGTTGGTATAGGGATGCGCCCAAGCTGTTGAGCGTGTCGGCGACGTCGGTGTGGTGGGGCCCGAGCGAGTGTTCTTGAATCTCAAGCGCTTGCCGAAGGTAGGCGTCCCCTTCGGCGAACTTGCCTTGGGAGGTGTGAAACGTCCCGAGATTGTACAGCGACAGGGCGACGGTCGGGTGCTGGGGTCCGAGCGCTGAGCGGTGCCGGGTGAGCGCCTGCTTCTGCAGATCGACCGCTTCTTCATATCGCGCCTGGTAGAAAAGCACGCCCGCAAGGGTCTGCAGCAAGGTCGTCTTTTGTTGGTCCGTGACCCCGTCGCTCAACGTGAGAGCCTCGCGGATGGCGGCTTCGGCGGCTGAGTATTCGCTTCTACGGATCAGGGCTGTCGCCCGGTTTGCGTGGTGGATGGCCAGATCGGAGGGACGGTTTCCGGTCGCCTCGATCGCGGCTGCCGCGAGTCTGGACCAGCGCAGCCCCGCGTCCGGGTGGCCGGCATCCGCCTCTACGACTGTCAGCTCGGTGGCTGCGCGCAGCACCAGGCTCGGTTCGTTGAATGCTACGCCTTGGAATGCGGCTTGCTCGAGCGTTTCGATCGCGGGGTCGAGCCGTCCGTTTTCGTACAGCGTATCCCCGTGGGTGAAGAGCACTTGTCCCAAGAATCGCGGAGCGCCCAGATCTGTCGCGGTCTTGAGCAGCGCGATGGAACGGACTTCGGCCTCGGCATACTTTCCCGCGGCGAGCAGGGCCGCGATTCGGGCTCGTTCGGTCCGCGCGTCTTCGATCGCGGGAGATGTCTCGACCGCGTTCGGATCCATCATCTCAGATTCACACGATAGGGGCTGCGGGAGGGCGGCCGCGACCCGGATGGCCCCTCGGACCACCTGCGCGTCCGCGTGCTCGAGCACCTCCAACGCCGCATCGAACTCCACCAGCTGTCGCTGCAGGCAGGTCATGCGCTGGTCGAGCAGCGCGGTCGACTGCTCGCCCCTTTGTGTCGCTTCACAGACGCGGGCGTGGGCTTGCGTCCAGGCATCGGAGAACGCGTCAAGCTTGGGCTCGAGCTTTGACGCGGTCTCTTGCGCAATCGGTGAGTTGCTGTTCGCGATACCCGTGGTGACCGCGGATCGGCGCGTGGGGTTCCACGTGGGTTGGAGTGCCTTCGCGGCGCCGTTGCACGGTTGGGGGCTGCGGTCGGCCAGGACCGCAGCACCGACCGCGATGCCGCCGAGCCCGAGGAGCCACGGCAACCGGGAGCGTGCGGGTGGTTTGAGGGCCTGTTGGAGCACCTCCAACAAGGCCTCCATCGAGGGCCAGCGCTCCTGTGGGAGAGGGCGGAGGCCGCGATCAATGGCGCCACGCACCGAGGCCGGGACACCGCGTGGGTCGTCCGGCTCCTTGGGAGTGCCGGTCGACTTGAGGGTCGCCAGCTCCAAAAGCCCGGTCGCCACAAACGCTCGCGTTCCATACAGCGCGTCGTAGAGTGCGAGGCAGAACGCATAGATGTCGCTGCGGACCGTGGCGTGCCCGTCGAGCTGCTCCGGTGCCATGTAGTACGGCGTGCCGACCATCCCGCCATCGTGGGACATCGATGCCTCGAGCGAAGAGAAGCTCAGGTCTTGTTCGGAGATGGAGACGGTGAGCCGCTCGTCCCCGTTGCACAGCGTGGCGAGTCCAAAATCCGACACTCGGACCCAGTCGTCGTGCCCGATCAGGACGTTGGCGGGCTTGAAGTCTCGGTGGAGAATTCCGCGAGCATGCGCGGCTGCCAGGCCTCGGCCAGCGTCGATGAACACCTCGAGCGTGGTCCGCCACGGACGGTCCGCCTTCTCGCCGATCCAGTGCTCAAGGTCTCGGCCCTCGACGAGCTCCATCGCGACATAGACGCGGCCGTCTTCGTGTCCGACCTCGTGCACCGTGACAACATTGGGGTGCGAGAGGCTGGCCAGCGCCTTGGCTTCGCGGACCAGCCCTGCAGCGCCGCGGCTCGAAACCTCATCGTCCGCGCCGCTGCGCATGACCTTCAGGGCGATGCGCCGGTCGAGCGAGGGGTCGTAGGCGGCGTAGACCTCGCCGACACCGCCCGCCCCAACCCGATCGACGATCAGGTACCGCCCGAACAGCTGCCCGGGAAGCAGGGAGTCCGACTCGACCGACGGGCCCATGGGCAGGGTGTTGTCGCCGGGGCCCACGAGGCGCAGCTTAGAGCACTCAGCACAGCGTCGCTACAGGTCCCGGGCTCCGGACGAAGTGCTTTGAGAGAAAAAAGATGAGGCGCCGTGAGGGAGCGAGCCGCTGGCCTCCGTACAGACCCCGTGCCCCGCAAGACCTTGCTCCCCCTGCTCGCCTTTGCACTCGTATCGACCGCCGCTGCCACCTCCGCCGAGGCGGCCGACAATTGGCGCATCAAGAGGCAGGTGTGGTCGGACATTTCTGTGGGCGACAGCGACGTCTACAACGGCATGTTCAAGCAGTCGATCGACTACGTCGGGGGCCGGATCGCGACAAACTTCGGCGCTCGTCTCTCACCCGTATGCCAGACCCGCGACGGCCGCATCTCGGGCGCGACGCCGTACAAGTCAGGGAACACGTGGCGCATGAAGTGCCTGGGGGAGACCTACGCCCAGGGAGCACGCGCGCTGCAGAACAAGGCGCTGTATACAGCCGAGCCCGATACGATCACAAAGGCTCGTGGTCGGTTGCCTCAGGCCGCGCTCAAGGTGCGGTTGGACGGTGAACTCAAGGCGTTGTGCCTGGCCAAGGTCGGCGACCAGAACGTCCCGGGTGTGATGGACATCCCCTCGGTGCACTCGACCGCTGCGCTGCCGCCCTGCAAGGTCTGGATCATGGGGCAGCTGGTGGGGATCCCCAACTGGAGCCTCCTCAAGCATGTGGTCTCGATCCCGACGAGCCCCAACACGTGGTGGAGCCCTGGGCATGGCGACACCCTGCCCCAACTTCCAACCTACGTCGCAACAAGTGGTCCGAACCCGCTGTGTCGTTCGCACGAGTTGTTCGGTACGAAGTGGCCCGGAACGATGAGCAAGACACGCGGTCCGGAGGGGATGTCGGTGTATTGCAGCTTCACGTACCTCGATAGGTCCGGCAACCTCAAGTCGGGCAAGAGCAAGTCCTTCGAGGTCTACCTCGCGTCCGATCCGAGCAAGCCTGCGTTTCCAAAATGGGGCTCAGCGGCGGCGGGGAGCAGCGCCACGTACAGCAAGGGGCTTGAGATCTCGAAGCACATTGGGGAGTGGATCTACCTGTGCACCCAGACCTACGGGAGACAAGGCATCTCGATGTCGAGCAATAAGAAGTGCCGGGCCGCGGAGGCCGCGGACGGGTCGGCGGCCCGGGAGGATCACTTCAAGCTTCTTGAGCGATAGAGCAGGGTGCTGCGCTGCTCAAGCGTCTGGCGCCCCTTGCGCCTTGTCGCAGGCTTCGAGCGCGCGCTTGACCGCGAGTGACTCGGGCTCGAACTGGGTCGCGAGTTGGAGCTGCGCTCGTCCCCCGACTGTGTTTCCGGCGGCAAGGAGCGCACGCGCGGTCTCGAGGAGCTTTGCGACGTGTGGCGTACGAGGGTCGGGCTCCGTGTTCTGTCGGCGCGCTGCTTGCTCGGCGTCCTTGCTAAGCCGCGCTCGGCCGGCCGCAAGTTCGGCTTCATACGCGGCTCGCAGCGCCGGATCTCGCAGGACACGAAAGGCCTCCCCGAAGCGCGCATACAGCCGTACCAGCGCGTGCTTTCGGTCAGGATCTGTCTCGTAGGTGTGCCGATCGGGGTGAATGTTGCGAGCGCGTCGGTAGTAGGCCTGCTCGATGGTCTCGCGACTTGCCGCCAGCTCGACGTCGAGCAGCTGATAGTACGACATGGCGTCCAGCGTCAGCGCGAGCTGCATGACCCGCGTCCAGAATGCGTCGGCGTATGCGGTCATCGTGCTGCAGGTGCGAGGCCGCGCACCGAGAGCACGGCTGCGGTCTGTTGGCCCGTCGCGATGTCCCGCGCGCTCACCTGCAAGATGCCGTTGGAGTCCACGATGAACTCGACGGCCACTTTGGTCTCGCCGCGCGGTGCGGGGTGCAGCTGTGTCAGGCTCAGCTCGCCCAAGAGCACGGACTCGCTGAAGCGTTGCGCGACGCCCTGACAGATGCGGATGGTGACCTCCTGCTGGTTGTCGCGGACGGTCGAGAACGTGTGGCTGCCCTCGCACGGGATCGTTGTGTTCTTACCGATGAGGATCTGGACGTTGTCACCAATCGTCGCCACGCCCAGCGCGTGCGAGGTCACGTCCATCAGCAGGCCCACACCAGGACCTTGTTCGGCGGCCGAGTTTGGCGGTGCTTGGGCGGCCGTCCACAACGCATGTGCGTGCATCGAGGCCCCGATGGCGACGGCCTCCAGGGGGTTGACCGTGGTGTTCGGCTCGCGTCCAAACAGCTTCGTGACCCGGCGGCGGACCAGGGGGATCTGGGTGGACCCGCCGACCAGCGCGACCTCGTGGATGTCCGCCGGCACGAGCTGGGCCTCTGCGAGGACCCGCTTGGTCGTCTCCATCGCGCGATCGATCTGCTGGGCAATCAGGGCCTCGAAGTCGGCGCGTGAGATGCTGTAGTGCAGGGCGAGTTCGTGCCCGTCGAGCCCGAAGGCGATGTTGTGGATGACGCCGTCCACCATCCCCTGCTCCGAAAGCGCGATCTTGGCTCTTTGGGCTGCAGCCCGCAGCCGCACCCGCGCGTTGGGGTCGGTGTTGAGGTCGACGCGATGCTCGCGAAGGAAGGCGTCGGCGAGCCGGTCGGTGAGGAGCGCGTCGAAGTCGTCACCGCCCAGGTAGGCCTCGCCCCCAGTCGCGAGCACCTCGAAGAGGCCGTCGTGCACGGCGAGCACGGTAAAGTCGAAGGTTCCTCCGCCAAGGTCGAAGACGCCGACGCGGCGGTAGCCTTCGCCGCCCAGAGAGAGCGCCAAGGCTGCGGCTGTGGGCTCGTTGAGGATGCGCAGGACCGACATCCCGGCCCCCACCGCCGCGCGGCGGGTTGCCTCGCGCTGCCCGTCCGAGAAGTTTGCCGGCACGGTCACCACGCAGCCGGTGACGGGCCGGCCGAGTCGCTGTTCGGCGCCCGCCCGCAGGTGGCTCAAGACATGCGATGAGATCGCGATGGCGGACTTCGCCCCAGCCCGGGTGTGAATGATCGGCTCATCGTTCTCGCCGGCGGTCACCGTGTACGGCAGCTGGGCGATGATGCGTTGGGTGTCGGGCGCTGAGCAGGGCCGGCCGATGATGCGTTTGGCGGAGGAGATCGTGTTGGCGGGGTCAAGCAAGGCTCGCTCGAGGGCCCGGCGACCCACCAGGGTCTCGCCGTTGGGCACGAACGCGACCGCAGAGGGGACCAAGGCCGTACCGTTGCGGTCGCGAATCACGTGCGAGACGTTGTCCACGACCGTCGCCATCACGGAGTTCGTGGTGCCCAGGTCGATCCCCACCACCGCTCCGTCCCGCCCGTTTGGGTCCCGCATTCGCGACGATTATGCGAGATCGGGCTGGTCTACGCACATGTTGATTTGGTGAGGGCCGTCGCACCACAGCGCCGTGACCGCGCCCTACGCGAAGACCTGCAGAACTCGAACCGGTCCAGATGCGGCTACTGTGCGGCGCCTACGACGGTCGACTCGATCGGGGCCGCAACTGCAGCGGGCAAGGCGGTCGGTGCATCCAACGATGCGCGCAGCTCCTCCAGCGCCACGCGCGTTCGCCTGGCGAGGGAGTCGGCTGCCTTGGTCGCGAGCCTCTCTCGCAGTGCCCCGAGCTTGCGCTCCCGCTGCCAGAGGTTGCTGCGGCGCTCATCCCCAAGGCGCTCACGCACGGTGAACAACAGCACGCCGGTCTTCACGTCGAACAGCGAGGCTTCCGCGTAGCCATCGACCTCCAGCGTGGAGCCGGGGAGGACGAAGGCCCCGAGCACGCTCAGGTACCCGGTCGCAATGCCGTTGGCCCGCTGGCTCTCGTCAACATGCTCGCGATAGAGCATCAGGTAGCGGAGCTTGTAGCGGGCGGCGATCTCGCGCAGCGCCTCCATCCCGAGCGCGCCCGAGGGGATCGGCATCATTTCGGTGACATGGGCGAAACCGTCGTCGGCGGGGAGCTGGTCCGCGAACCGGGACAGTCCCGGCGTCACGCGATCGTACGAGGGGCTCGGGCCGCGCCAGTCTGCGGCCTCCACGATCGGCAACACGCCCACGCGTCCGGGGAGGTCGAGCTCCAGAGGCTGATCGAGGATCTTCTGCAGGTCGGCTTCGGACAAGGTGCCTTGGGCCGTCCGGGCGAAGTGGGACACCTCGAGGGGGACGGGGGCGGCGGCCGGAGCCGCACTCATGTCCATCATCGCAGCGCTCGGATCTTGGGTGGCCAACGTGGCCTTCGCAGAGCAGGCGGTAATCGTGGTCAGGAGGAGTCCAAGGGCGATAAGCTGTCGCATCACGGCGACTGAACGCCGCCCGAACGCGGTGCCTTACAGGTTGCTCGGCCACCGCGAGCGGCGTTCTTCTCGGCACCGAAGACGGACTCAGGACACGAACGCATGCCCGAGGGCGACAGCATCTTCAAGGTCGCGGCGCGACTGCGGCCCGTGTTGCTCGGGCGTCCGCTGTCACGCCTTGAGCTTCGCGAGCAGGGGCCGGTGCCGTCGCTGGTGGGATCCAAGGTCGAGAGGATCGACGCACACGGCAAGCACATGTTCGTGTACATCGAGCCGCGTAAGGTCCTCCACGTGCACCTGGGTATGCATGGTCGGTGGCGAGCGTTCCCCGGTGGTGCGACGAAGGTGTTTCCACGCGGCTCGGCGCTGGTGATTCTGGGGGTCGGAGCCGACGCCTATGTTTGCTTTCGGGCAGCGTTCGCGCGGCTGCGGCCGATCGATGACCCCGCGGTGCGGCGAGCTTTGGAGCGCTTGGGACCGGACATCCTCGCGCCGGAGTTTGACCTGGCCCGCGCGGTTCGCCGATCTCTGGCCCGTACTGAAGGCACCGTCGCCGAGGTGATCACGGACCAGCGCGTCGTTGCGGGCCTTGGAAACGTCTACAAGTCGGAGGTGCTGTTCCTGTGCGGCCTGCATCCGTTGACGCCTGCGCATCGGCTCGACGCAACGCAGTGGGAGGCGCTGTACACGTGCGCCTCGGAGTTGATGCGCGGCAACTTGATTCCAGGTCCGCGAAGCACCACCGCCACCCACAAGGCCAGCCGTCATCCCGCCGGCGTCGCGCGCTACTGGGTGTACCGCCGCCGGGCCGCGCCGTGCTTCCGCTGCAAGACGGCGATCGAGCGAACCACCGAGGGCTCGCTGGATCGGAGCACGTACTGGTGCCCTCTCTGCCAGCCGGTCACAGACCCAGCGGAACCTTCATCCGTTTGAGCCGCGCGCTGCTTGGGCATCCACTGAAAAATCGTCCGTTCCGTTCCGTTCCGTTCCGCCATGCTCGGCCGGCTGCAGGGCTTTTTCTCGAACGGTGGGATCAGTGCGTCGCGGTCGGAGACTCCACTCGCGAATGATGCATCGCAAGCCTTTCACCTCCATCCTTCAACTCGCACTCTTCAGCTTCGCGATTCCGCTGGTCGCCTGTGATGCGGTCGAGCCGGCACTCGAAGAAGACGAAGAACTCGCAGACGACGCGACGTCGTCGCAGACACCGACGTCGTCGCAGACACCGACGCCTTCGAGGACGACCTCGACGACCTGGGCGGCTCCTCCGGCGAGGCCTTCGACGACGGAATCACAGACCTGCAAGACGCACTCGACCCCCAAGCGGCCGGCTGGGCCGGGTGGGTGGGTGGCTTCGGAGGAAGCTACGCGTCTTCAGGCTGCCCCGGAGGCTTCTCGGTCATCGGGGTCGCGGCGTCGTCGACGGGCAGCTACGTTCGCCAACTGGCCCTGGTCTGCGGCCCGGACTCGCGGATCAACGCCGGGCAGGTGGTTCCCACCACGGAGCAGTTCGTGATCGCCTCGGGTTACTACAACAACGGCTTCAATGGGCTCAACACCGGGTTGGTGTCCGCCAACTGGAACTGGCGGCCCGTCTGGGATGAGAGTGACACCGTGTTCGCGGGCCCGTACCGCTACAAGGCCCCTGGAACGGGCTATCGGCTGTGCAACCCGGGCTACGAGGTCAGCAAGATCGACGTGCACGCGGGCAGCTACGTCGACCGCATCGACAGCATCACCTGCGAGTGGAGCGGGGCCGGCTTTCCTCCGGGGGGGGCGTTCATCTACCCGCGAAGCGTGAACATCGGCGGCGGGGGCGGCGTCTCGCGCTCGTCCTCGTGCCAGTCGGTCCCTGGCTCCGGGACCGGCGATGGTGCGGGGTTCCGGTCCGCGTACTGGCTCGACGGCTTCCGGATGTCGTGCGGCTGAGCCCGCAGGGCTCCGTTCAGGCTTCATGACGAGGACCCCGGCGCATCCCTGCGATGCGCCGGGGTCTCGTTCCGCTTCCGCGACGATGGGCCGCCCGATTCCAGGGCCCCCAGCCCGGGGCTCGACTGGGAGTCGCGTCCGACGTATCACACCGGTTGTAGCGGGATGATCGCAGCCTCGCTGCGGTCCGCGACACCACACCCCGGGCCGCCGTATTCTTCATTGCGCTCGTACGACAGATCGAGCAGTTCGATGCGCTCGTAGACCGTCTCCCCGATCGTGACATCGATGGCGATGTCCTCGGCGCCCCGGCAGCTCGATTCGCCGTCGCTGGGACGCTCGCTCATGTGTCCGATGGCGAACTCCATGCCCAGCAAAAACCCGTCGTCGTCGCGATTGGTCGTGACCGAGATATCTCGATCGGGTTCTGGACACTCGGCGTCGGGGCAGGTGACCACGCATGCCTGCTCGCCGCAAGAGATGGACCGGCGCTCGCCGTCGTACTCGACCTCCATCGAAACGACTCCCGCGGCCGGCATGCCCGCGGGCGTAGAGATGTCCAAGGAGAGCGGATGCCGGCATCCGACATCTGGACAGCCACCACACCCACTCCAGACCAAGGCGAGACCCACCAACAATGCAGCACGCGAAATCATGACCAAGGCTACCCGGTGGTGGTCCCGGAGCTCCCGCTTCCGCCGGTGCTGTCCGTCCCCGTAGCCGAGCTGGTGTCGGCGGTCGAGCTGGTGTCCGGAACGCCGTAGGGCGGCTGAACCGTGCTCATCGAGGTCGAATCCTCGGACGAGGTCCCGTCGCTCGAACCGGTTGGGGCGACCGTGCCTGCCGAGGTCGACGTCGCCGAGAGGGAGCCCGAACTCGAGGCGGTCGAGCTGGACGTCGAGGTCGGCGAGCTGTCCGACGCGGACGACGAGGCGCCCGTCATCGTGGCACTGCCGCCGTCCGAGTCGTCCGACGCGCAGCCGGTCAACGCGAGAGCGGCCCATGCTGCGGCGGCGGCGAGACCCACCGATCCGCGGGTAGACATGGCCGCGCCGCAGTGTGGGCAGAGATCGTCACTGGCCCGAACGTGCACGCGACAGGTTCGGCATGGAATGAGCTTGCTGAGCATCGAGGGAGGTCGTCGGCGAAGGGGAGTCAAGTATGCCAGAGCGCGAGAGCGCCGCCGACCTTCCGCCCGACCTGTCCTGGAGGAACGACGTCGGCGGACTGAAACGGCGGGGCACAACAGGCACCGGGCTCAGTCACCCGCCCTCCTGGTTGTGGACTGATCTGTCCTACGGCAGCGTCTGGCTCGAGCGCGAGACCTCGACCGGGGCGTGGGAGCGCGTCCAGGAGTGGCCGATGCAGAGCCCGATCTACGAGTTGCGCCACGAGGCACGCCTGAGATCGAACATCATCGAGGCGAACGAGGGGACTTCGTCGGGCTATGTGCCCCCGTTCCGCTTCGTCCTTGACGAGCTTCCGCCCGAGCTGTTCCGGGTCTATGAGCCCGTCTTCTACTGCCGCCTGGGCGGCTTGGCATAGCGTCGCTGCCGCTCCAGTCTGCGGACCGCGGTCGCGTTGGCCGGTGGCTCGACCGTTCGGGCCGAGCCACCAGGCCGGACTTCGCGGATGAAAAAAGCTCGCCAAGGCAATCCGTTCGCTCGCGATCGGACTCTCCTGAACCAATGCACGTGCGACACCTCTTCGCTGCCACGCTCGTCACTGCGGCCTGCTCCCCATCCCCTGACGAAGCGTTCATGGGCGAGAATTCGGAGGCCGCAGATCTCCAGGAGTCCGAGGCGGAGCCCCTGCCCTTCGCAACCGTCGAACACGACGACCGAAGCCCGGTGGACGACGGGGACTGCGTTCTCGAGGATGAGTCGACCCCGGTCGTCCAAGCTGAACTCCTCGGCTCGAAGCACGAGACGCTGGGTCGGGCGGATACCCTTGCGTTGCGCGTCTCGAACCTCCACGACGAACCAGGCGTCTTGGACGTGCACGCGTTCGTGGTCTCGGCGCACGGCAGTCGCACCGTCCGCTCGGTCACGAGGGTCGACTTGGACGCCGGGGAGACCACGAAGCTCGAGATTCCAGTGTCGGCGCTGGGCCTCCCGACGGAGGCACTGCAGCGATCGGGCCGGGTGGTGTTGACGACGGCTCTGGACTTCGGTGCCGGGACGGCCCATCAGCCCGAGACCGCGCCCACGCTGTTCTTCCATCCGACAGGAGACGGCCGGGCTTGGGAGATCTACGACGCTCAGACGCGCGACGAGGTCTTCGAGGGGGGCGCGCTGACGGAGAGCGCGCGACGATTCGCGCGAGAGGCCGAAGCACAGGGCTCGGTGGTGCTCGATGCCCACGTGCACCCGTGGGCGACGAGCGAGGACGACGACGGGGACCCTGACGATCCCAAGGCGGTCGACGTCGCCGACGCGCTGGATCTCGGCACGCCGGTGGCCGCTGGTGGGGCCGTCAACTTCTGCTTCCGGCTTGAGACCCAGTTCGACGACGCCGGTCTGGGCGAGGACTACTGGACGAGCAACACGCCCACGTTCCGCGAGGCGCGGGGCCTCTACGTTCAAGTCCAGCGCTACACCGCCTCGGGCTGGACCTCGATCTTCACGGGCTTTACGGGTGACGGAATCGGGACCGGCGACCCAGGCAAGGGCTGCACGGGGAACCTATCCTCGAGCGGTCCTGCGCTCTACCAGTACAAGGTCTGGGCCCGCAGCCAGGTCCAGGGCAACACGATCGAGGCCTGGGACGACTTCGGCACGTCGGGCTGGATCCTTCGCAACTATGCGATCGCAGGGATCGACTACGTGGTCGGTGGCACCACCCAAGTCGACGTCAGCACGGAGGTCGACACGCGGCTGAACACGCTGATGATGGTGTCGTACGCATTGTACCGCCACGCGGGTGGCCTTTCGGGCCAGATCTTCAGGGTCCGCGTCGACGACGAGACGCGCTACGACTCAGCGGCGAAGACTATCTACATCAGCGACGGCGCCTCGGACGAGAAGTTCAAGGGCAACCACGAGGTGGGCCACGCCATCGGCGACCTTACGACAGGGGGGATGATCGTGGGGTCGAACTACAGCGTCGCCGACTCGATCTGCCCCGCCACGGCAGACACTCCAACCTCGACGAGCAACCACTCCCTGTTGAGCCGCGAGCACTCCGAGGCCGCCGCGAACGAAGGATTCGCCCATTTCTACTCCGCGGACGTGTTCAACGACCATGACGACACGGACTGCTGGTTTGGGTACTACAAGAACGAGTACGGGCTACCCAAGCCGGTCGCAGTCAACTGCGAGTCGGGCAACAGTGTGTCGGGGAACCCGTTCTCCGTGCAGTTCTTGGAGAACGAGTGCGCTTCGGGGAACTCGTGGCCGGCATGGTTCGACGAGTTCGGTGGGCACGGCGTGGAGCTGGACTGGCTACGGGCGTTCTGGGACGTGCACACGAACGGGGTCAATCCGCCCCACTTGAACACGATGCTGAACTGGATCGACTCGGCGGACGAACCGGGGAACGGGACCGCCTACGACGAGTTGGACGAGGCGGCGGATGACGTCGGGGGGGTGATCCTGACGAACTGGAACTCGGCGGTGAGTTTGAACGGAATCGATCATTGATGACGCACGGTCGAGCGTCGCCCGCGGCGAGCACATCGTCACCATCCCCGGCACGCGCAGGGTGTCTCGCTTCGACGAGAACCAGGCGGCCAACGCCGTCAGTCTCAGCGCTGACGACCTGCAGTCCCTCTACGCGATCATCCCCTTCGGGGCCGCCTTCGGGGACCGGTAATGACGTTGAACGCGCTCGCGGAGCGGTGTTTGTCCCACGGCCGCCTCGATGGTGCGAGCCACACCGGGGGCTGGTCGCCAGCCCCGTCACCGTGCCGAACCGTGACATCGCGTCGCGCCTGGTCGGTCTGCTCGACCAGCCCCAGGACATCCCTGTACTCGCGCCGCTGTATCTCCGCGAGCTGCTTCTACCGCGCCCTCGAGGGGGCCCCGCCCACTGGTTCCAACCCGCACCAGTGCGCCACATCCAGCGCGAGTTCTACGGGGTGAGTCAGCAGGGGCGGGGGAGGCTCTTCGATGCCCGGGTCGCGCAACGGCTCTCGTGGATGAGACTCCTCGCCCGGGTCTTCCGTATCGACGTCTCGGTTTGCCAGCGCTGCCAGGGGCCGATGTGCGCCCCGCGTGCCGTCGGCGGTCGAGGTTGTGTCCGGAACGCAGTAGGGCGGCTGAACCGTGCTCATCAGTGTGGGCAGAGATCGTCACTGGCCCGAACGTGCACGCGACAGGTTCGGCATGGAATGAGCTTGATGAGCATCGAGGGCGATCGACAATGTCCTCACCGAGTACCCGCCGCTGGCCGCGGAGGCCCACTGGAACGGGGGATGGGCTCTCCGGCGAATGGGAATGCGTCACCGAGGAGAAGGACGCCGAAGCCTGCATGAGCGCTTGCGGAGGGGCGGGTTCGGCGAGCGCCCAAGTCTATCCCCTCGGCGCGGGCGGAAACCCTTTTTCCGAGCCCCAGTGTGAAGTCAGCTGCGAATGCGAGAACGGCACCGATGTCGGCGGCTGGATCGACCCCCCGGAAGTCCAGCCCTCCCCGTAGCGCACATTCGTACGTGCATTGGCACGCCACGCAGCCCCTCAAGCGTCCCTGAGACGCCCATCCGGCCCTCGTCGGGCCCGGGTCACTCCTCAGCACCCCAAGCCCGTGGCTCGGGTGGGCACCGCCCGCGTTGCCGGTCACTCGTATCCGGCGATCTGCACCGATGCTGCTGCCAGGTTTTCCCAGGTCGTTTCGCCGAAGCGTTTGCGGTGCCCATCGGGCTCGGTGCCCATCGGGCTTGGTGCCGGAAGGGTATGCTCGGATCAAGAGACCTCGTACAGACTCCAGAACAAGCGGCGTCCGCGTTTGCGAACTCGGCGATCAACCACTACAGCTGGGTCCATCCTCCATCGACCACGATCTCTTCGCCGACCATGAACGAGGCGTCACTCGACACCGCGAACGCCAACGCCCCAGCGATCTCCTCGGGCTTGCCGAACCGACCCAGCGGGACGTTTCCGACGACCTGTCCGGCCATGGCCTCAAGCTGCTCGGCGGGGAGGCCGAGCTTTTGGTAGATGGGCGTCTCGACCGGACCGGGGCTCACTGCGTTGACCCGAATGCCTCGGGGAAGCAGCTCGGCCGCCAGCGTTCGCGACAGGGATCGTAGCGCTGCCTTCGACGCCGCGTAGACCGTGGAGTTGGGCATGCCGACTTGGTTGTTGATCGAGGTGTTGAAGACGATGCTGCTGCCCGCCTTGAGCAGGGGAAGGACCGCCTGCACGGTGAAGAAGGGACCCTTGAAGTTGACGGCCATTTGGTGATCGAGCGCAGCCTCTTCGAAGGACTCGAACGGGGCGAACGCGGCGATCCCGGCGTTGTAGACAAGGGCGTCGACATGGTCGGTGCGGGTGCGGAGCGCGTCGGCGAACCGGGCCCGGCTGTCGGCCGAGGCGACGTCGAGCGGCAAGGCGATCGCGTCGCCGAGCTCAGCGGCGGCCTGCTCCAGGCGGGTCACGTCGCGGCCGGTGATGATGAGATGGGCGCCCTCCTGCTGGACGCGGCGCGCGGTGGCGAAGCCGATGCCGGTGGTGGCGCCAATGACGAGGACGGTTTGCTGTTCGAAGCGGTTCATGAGCACACCATGACTTCGTCGACTTCGGTTGATAATGCGTCGACTTTGGAGATGACTATCCCGATAATCGGGATAGTGGACCGGCTGGAGAGCATGAGGGTATTCGCGGAGGTCGCGCACCAGGGGAGCTTTCGGGGCGCTGCCCGCAGCCTTCGACTGTCCAGCACCGCGGTATCCCGCCACGTCTCCAACCTGGAGGACCACCTCGGCACGCAGCTCCTGGTTCGGACGACCCGGCGGGTCAGCCTTACCGAACCCGGGCAGGGCTACCTGCCGGGATGCGTCGCGCTGCTGGATGACCTCGAGGAGCTCGAGCGCGACGTCTCGGATGCGTCCTCGCGGGTGCGGGGACGTCTCCGCGTGACGGCCGGTGTCTCCTTCGCGCAGGAGCACCTCGGGACGCTGATCCCCGCCTTCGTCCGCAAGCACCCCGAGGTCGAGGTCGAGTTGCAGCTGAGCGACCACCACATCGACCTCGTGTCGGAGAGGATCGACGTCGCGGTCCGCATCGGTCGCCTCGAAGACTCCTCACTCATCGCACGACGACTCGCCCCATGCCGGCACGTCGTCTGCTGTTCACCAGACTACTTGCGCGAGCACGGAGCCCCGCGCGTGCCTCGAGATCTCGAAGACTACGCGTGCATCATCGACACCAACCAGCCCCAGCAATGGTGGTTTCGCGGTCCCGACGGCGAGTCCACACACGCGGTCAGCGGACGCTTCATCGTCAACAGCACGCACGCGGCTCGTGACGCTGCCCTGGCTGGGCTGGGCATCGCGTACCTTCCGACGTTCGTCGCCGGAGACCAGCTGGCACGTGGGCTGCTAGTCCAGGTCCTCAAGGATCACGAGGCCAGCGTCATGCATCTGTACGCCGTCTACACCCAAAACCGTCATCTACGCGGTTCGGTCCGCGCGCTGGTCGACTTCCTCGCCGAGCACTTCGGCCCCGAGCCCGTGTGGGATTCGTGGCCCTCAGCCCCGGACCAATTGGTCGAGCGCTCGCTCTAGATCTAGAGAGGCGACCCGCTGGGCCGGGTGGGGCAGAACGGCGTCAGCGGGGGGTTCTACATCGAGTGCGATGGCGACCCGCAGGGCGAGGTCGACGACCTGACCGCGCAGAACCTGGACACACAACTGCTGTTGTTTCTGGCCTGAGCGCTGGCACCCCATCACGCCCTCGCTCACCGCGAGCACGTACTGGCGCCCGCGCTGCCAGCTTCTCACACACCCAGCGGACCCTTCATCAGCTTGAGGCGCGCGCGCCCCTTCTCCATCATCAAGACGAAGGGGATCATCTCGGTCTGCTGGGTCGTGCCGGTCTGGATGATCTGCAGCGTGCCCAGCCCGTAGCCCATGGGACCGCGGCTGAAGTAGTCCACGTCGACGCGGTACGGGTAGCCTTTGGGTTCGCCTTCGATCGTGAACGACTCGGGCCCGTAGCCGTCGCGGATGTCGGCATACAAGAATCCGCCAGAGCTGAGGCCACGCTGCAGATAGTAGGCGTGAGAGCCATCGCCGTCATAGACGTGAAGGTCGACATCGTTGGCGTCGGTCTCCCACGAGAGCACGAAGTGGGTCACCGGTTTCTTCAGGATGCGGATGCCGGCCTTGCTCGCTCGCGCCCGAATCGCGTCCGCCTGCTCTGGAACCTCTGCGGCCCACTTCGCTGCGACCACCGCGGCGTCATCGCGGAGGATCTGATTCACGCCCTCGTATCGAACCGCGAAGCCCCGCTGGGCGGCATCGTGCACGATGCGGAACGCTTGCTCGTACTCCTGGACCGCAACGAGCGTCCATGCGTAGGTTCGGTGGCTTGAAGGGTGGTCGGGTCGTTCTTCGTACGCCTGCCGGGCGGCATCGAGCGCGAGCCCGGTGCCTTGCTCTGTCCCGAGTGCGGTCAGCCGGTTCGAGGCGTGCCTGAGCATCGGTGCGTCGGAGGGGAACATGTCGATGAGGGAGCCGTACGCCCGCGCCGCATCGCCCCGCAGCCCGTTGGCTTCGTAGGCCTGCCCCAGCGCAAGCAGGGCCATCACGTCCTGGGGCGCTTCGCGTCTCCAGGTCCGCGCTTTTGCCAGCGCGCCGCTGAGGTCACCGTGCTCAAGCGCGGTCGAGACCTCGAGCATCGTGCCGTTGTGCGCGGGGGTGAGCTCTGCGTCGACCTGGGCGAGATCCTCGGCTGGCGCCGCCGAGGACGCTGGAGCTTGCGGGCGGTCAGAGATGGGGGCCACGGGGGCTGGCGGTGGCGGAGGGGGTGGCGATCTTTGGGTCCGGCTGAGGTCGAACCCCATCGACACGTCGACGGCTGCCTTGCCCGTGGGTTTGGGGAACTTCCAACGCAGGACGGAGCGCTGGACGCAGGTGTCGACTCCGGCGTCTTTAAGGGTGCCCTCGCCAATCTCTGAAGAGGTGACCTTGCCGTCGGGTTTGATCGTGAAGCGCACGTTGACGCTCCCCGCCAACTCGGGGTTGCGGGTGAGTCCGTACGCGTAGCAGTGGCGGACCTCGTTGATGTGCGCCCGCACGATGCGGCGCACGTAGTCCCGCTTCAGGCCCGCCTGGACCTTCGGCTTGCCGATTCGCACCAGCGGGATGAATTGCCCTCTCGAGCCGAACCCACGGCCGAAGCCTGATCCTGATCCTGATCCCAATCCCGATCCCGATCCTGATCCCGATCCCGATCCCGAGTCCGCGTTCGCCGCGAAGCCCGAGCTCAAGTCCGGGGCGAAGCCCAAGCCGGACTCCGCATCGGTGTCGTCGCCCGCTGCGCCGATGAGGCCGACGTTCCCGAGACCGATCGTGCCCTCGCCGGTCCCGCCTCCGCCGCGGCCGGTCCCCACGAGTCCCAGCCCACCGACGCCGAACGCTTCGCCGACTTCGGTCCCTGTGAGGCCGGCCCAGATGTCGTCGTCGCTGCCCCGGTTGGGAGACCCCAGGAGCTGCTTTCGGTTGTTGCGCACGTCATCGGCGGGTTGCCCCGCGTCGGCGAAGGTCCCCGGCATGCTGCGGCTCCTGGGAACGCGGCTGGGTCCATCGTCTCCAACCACGAGGATGTCTACGACGGCATCGCGGTCGATGTTGAAGCGTCGGTAGTCCCACTCGGTTTCGAGCACCAGCATCGCGGTGAAGTCCGAGATCACGCGGTGCTCCCGGGAGAGGTCGATGATGCGGCCGCGAAGTTCTTCCTGCTTCTGAGGTTCTGTCTCGGCAGAGTACGCTGCCGTGAGGGCGTCGATTCGCGAGGCCGCGAGGGCGCGTGAAACCAGCGGGCCGGGTACCGCGACGGTGGGCACCTCGAGTGTTTGCCGCACGCCTCCGCGAAGCTCCGCGTTGATCGGTCCCTTGGGGACGCCGAATGCGTAGAGCATGACCGTGTCGCCAGGCTGGACGCCCCGAACCTCGGTCGGCCACACGGATGCCGCCCCTTCCACGTGCACCGAGATCGGCCCGAGCACGCTTCGACCGATGTGGTCGGCGACTTCTTCGGGCCGCCGATCGGTTCGAGTGATGGTGCCGCCTTGGGCGAGGCGGCCCGCGACGAGGTCTTTGACGAGCGTGTCGCTCCCGGTTGCCGCGTCGAGCACAACGTCGAGTCGGTGGAGCCCACCATGCTTCAGGGTGTCGAGGCCGACTCGAAGCTCGGCGAGCTCGCTTTCCCCGGAGGTCGCGATGCCATCGCTCACCACGAGCAGGCGCTCTGGCGGGTTGCTTGCCAAGGTTTCGAACAGACCCCCAAGGTCCGAGGCGCCCAGCGCTCCTCGAGACAGCAGAGCCTCGCGCTGCGGCGCGCCGAAGTCTGCAGCGCGTCCGTCGAACACCGTCTTCACCTCTTGGTCAAAGGCGAAAACCTCGATGGTCAGGCCGGGATGCCGCTGTGCAAGCGTTGAGACCAGGGCGTCGAGCTGGCGGACGCGTCGGGAGAATCCGATCGCTCGTGACGCGCTGGTGTCGAACGCGATGGCGAGGTGAGGCAAGGGCTGGGCGGCCGCGTCACCGCCCACGAGGACACGCAGCGCGACCCCGTCGTCTCCTCGCAGCCCGATCGGCTGGCTGGGGTTGTGCGTGGGAACGACGAGGTCGTTCTGGGGAACGTAGGCCTCCTCGTGGGTCTCGATCACGCGCCGGTGGGTCTTTGTTCCATCCGGTTCGTCCACAAAGATCGTCGCATCGAAGCGCTTGAGCTGGGGCAACCCTCGCAGCGGAACGCGGTAGTCCGCGTGGCCTTCGAGCACCTGCGAGTAGCTGAGAATGAGCTCTTTGCGGCCGCGCGAAGGGATGGGAAAGACCTTCGCGCTGAAGCGGTTGCCCGCCTGTTTTTGAAGCAACGCGGGGTCGACATTGCCATGCAGAAATCGGTCGTAGATGTCCCGCGCCGACTGCCGCTCGACCACCTCCCCTTCCTGCCACTGGCCGCCGATCTTCATCGCGAACCGCGACAGCGCCGCCCCTGGGGGTAGGTCGATGACGAACTGGCCGGCCAGGGTTCGCTCCTCCGGGTTTTCGAAGGTGAGGTGAAGCTCGGTGAAACCCAGGGGCCCCTGCACGACACCGCGCACTTCGAGGTCGACCAGCTCGAGACCCGTGCCGTCCCCGGTGGTCAGCCGCATGGAGGGAATGGGAGGTTCGAGGTCTTCCTCGGGCTCTGGCGGGGTCTCCCCACGTTGTTCGGCCGTTGGCGCCGGGGCCTCGGTACACCCGCTCAGCGCTAGACACAGGGCGATGAAAACCGAGGATCGACGCAGCAGCATGCACGACCGACAGCCCCGGCCCGTCGATGTTCCCAGAGTCGGGCGCGTCGGGTGCGTGGGAGAATGCTCAGGCCGCCTGCGCCACGAGGTACAGCACGCTGAACAGCTTCTCGTCGTCGGTCCAGACGCGATCGACGTCGAAGCCCGCGGTGTTAGCAAGCTTGGCGAATCCCTCAAGCGTGTACTTGTGGGAGTCTTCGGTGTGAATCCACTCCCCTTCGTGGAACGTGAAGCGCTGGCCGCCCAGGTGCGCGACGGTGGGGCGGCGTGCGTACAGCCGCATCTCGATCGCGCTGTGTTTTTCGACCCAAACGGCGCGGTGCCGGAATGCCTCGACGTCGAAGTCGGCGCCGAGCTCTTCGTTGGCGCGATGCAGCATGTTGAGGTTGAACCTGGCGGTGACGCCGGCTGCGTCGTTGTAGGCCGCTTCGAGGGTTTTGATGTCCTTGACGAGATCGACGCCGATGAGCCCGCAGCCGCCAGGACCCACCTCCGCCCGCATCTGACGAAGGAGCTCGGTCGCGAACGGGGGTCGGAAGTTGCCGATCGTCGAGCCTGGAAAATACAGAGCCCGGCGACGCGCGGGTTTGCTCGGCACGGGAACCTCGAACGGCTTGGTGAAGTTGGCGCACACCGGCAACACCTCAAGCTGGCTGAACTCGGCCTGCAGGGCGGTGGCCGAGGTCATCAAGAACTCGCGGGAGATTTCAACCGGAACATAGGCCACCGGGTTTTCGAGCGCCGACAGCAAGCGCCGGGTCTTGAGTCCGGTGCCGCTGCCGTACTCGATCACCAGCGCCTCGGGGCCGATGGCTGCGGCCATCTCAGGCAGGGAGGTCTGCATGATCGCCAGCTCGGTGCGCGTCGGGTAGTACTCCGGCAGGCGGCAGATCTCATCGAACAGCGCGGAGCCGGGCTCGTCGTAGAGGAATGCGGACGGCAGGGCCTTCTGCGATCTGCTGAGGCCTTCGAGTACGACGGCGGTCATGTCCTCGGCAGAGGGCTCCAGATCGGTCAGTACCAGGGAGGATGCGGATTTGGTCATGGGTCTCTCGCGAGCTGGATCCCGGAGAACTGCCAGCGGTCGTGCGGGTGGAAGAAGTTGCGGTATGTCGGGCGCATGTGACCCCGCGGGGTCGCGCACGAGCCACCCCGCAGGACGAGCTGGCTGCACATGAACTTGCCGTTGTATTCGCCCAGAGCGCCCGGCGGAGCTCGGTAGCCCGGGTAGGGCGCGTAGGCGCTGGCGGTCCAGACCCACGTGTCGCCGAATGCTTGTGGGTCGGGACCTGCGGCGGTGGGATGCACTGCGGCCTCGCGCCGTTGGATCGGAAGCGTGCCCAGCGAGCTTTCCCATTCGAACTCGGTGGGGAGGCGAGAGCCGGTCCAGCGCGCGTAGGCGTCGGCCTCGAACAGGCTGACGTGGCACACGGGCTCGTGGGGGTCGACGGGTTGCATGCCGTGCAGGGTGAAAACGAACCAGGCACCGTCGCGCTCCTCCCAGTACAGCGGGGCTCGCCAGCCTCGCGATTGTACGGCGCTCCAACCAGCCGAGAGCCACAGGTCCGGGCGCGCATAGCCTCCGTCCTGCATGAACTCGAGGTACTCGCCACACGTCACTTTGCGATCGGCGATCTCGAACGGCACGACAAGCGCATCGTGGGCGGGGCCCTCATTGTCGAAGTGGAACGTGTCGCCACGGTGGCCGATGCTGGAGATCCCCCCGTCGTGGGAGAGCCATCCCATCGCGCGTCCTTGGCTTCGCAGCGCCTTCGAGCGGGCTTGAAACACCGGCCGCATCACGTTCTTGGAGAAGCCGTGCTTGAGGTCGGTGAGCATCAACTCCTGATGCTGCTGCTCGTGATGCAGGCCGAGTTCGACGATAGCGAGCTGCGCTGTGGTGGCGTTTCCCGTCTTGAGCCAGCCCTGGATGTGCTCATCGACGTGGACGCGATACCGCTCCACGTCGCGCACCGTCGGTCGTGACAGCAGCCCCCGTTCCGGTCGCGGGTGCATGCGCCCCACGCTCTCGTAGTAGGAGTTGAAGAGATATCCGAACTGCGGATGAAACGACTCAACCCGGGGCAACGCTTCCCGGAGCACGAAGGTCTCGAAGAACCATGTCGTGTGTGCGAGGTGCCACTTCACTGGGCTCGTGTCGGGCATGGACTGCAGCCCGTAGTCCTCGACCTCAAGCGTCTCGCAGAGCCGCCGGGAATCCGCTCGGACCTGGCCGTAGGCGCCCGCGGGGTCCTGCGCAAATGCACTGATGCCCATGCCTTCTCGCTCGAGCGGTGTCGTGGTCGGTTCCTCCACGTTCAATTTCCAGCCGGCTCAGAACGTCACCCAGGCGGGCGATGTTTCTCGGACCCTCGCGTCGCCACCCCATGATGTCAAGGAACCGCCCGGGGCCAAATGGGACAAAACGGGGCCAGGCGCTCAGAACGCAGTTTGAACGCTGTTATCGCTTGCTTGCGGCATGTTCCCGCGTACACTCAGTGCCGAGATGGGAAGTCGATTCACTAGGCTGCGTTCCGAGTTGATGCAGCTTGAGGCGTCCGCCTCCGAAATTCGGCTCAACTACGAACTGGACCCCCAGAGTCTGGGTCGTCACACCCACTCGTTCGCTCTGAGCACCCGGCTGTCGCTCTCCGTGTCTCGAAGTCTCGTGCTCCAAGCCGTGGGCCTCGAGAGTTTGGAGCGCGAACGTGAGGTCGGGTTGTTCGACACGCAGGCAGACTGATCCGTGACCGGGTCGCGCGGCGAGCAGGCATCGCGACCTTGCCCGCCGCCGCGATCGTGGACCACGAAGCGAACCACCGCCTGTCGAAGTGATTCGTCAGGCTCGTGGGTCGCTGCGGCCGAGCAGCGGAGCGGAGCGTGCCCTCGGTCAACGGCGCATCATCATCACATTGGTCTGCCCCGGGCGACGTCCTGGCGCGAGGGCGATCGTGACGTTTTGTGTTCCGGCGCTAAAGTGAAACGCAAAGTCGAAGAACACCGTGCGGCCCAGAGAGCCGCCGACGAAGTCGCGGAACACCCCTTCGAAATCCTTGACCGCGGTGCAGGGCGCGACTTCGCTGAAGAAGTTCTTCCCGAGCACCCGGTTTCGAGCGAAGCCGGTCAGTCGAGATTCGGTCTCGTTGTAAAAAAGCACGCGTCCGTCGCGGTCCAATACGACGAGGCCATACGGAAGTGTGTTCAGCTGGGTTTCGTCGACGCGGTTCACGTATCCCACGTCGAGCGCTGGCATTGCACCTCGCGCTGCCGCTTGAGGATGCTCGGGCCGGGTTGGCGGGCGCGGCATCCGGGGCGCGACCGCAGGAAGGTCTCGGTAGGTCGGAGGCGGTGGGATGTACGAGGTCTCGTCGATCTCCAGGAACGCGCTCTCGGCGGAGAAGAGGGAGTAACGACCGGGGCTCTGTGCCGCCGCGCGGTCAGCCAGCTGCTTACGCAGCCGAGCGTTCTCCTCCCGGAGGCGCCGAACCTCGTCTTCGAGGCCATTCATCCGGACAAAGACGGTATTGATATCTGTCGGAGGGGTCGCAACTTGAGCGGTCATCTACACTGCCTCTCGTTGGTCTCGGGCATGCTCGAGCTGTCGCGCGGCTGCGTAGGCTCGGCGCCATGGATGTGGCCGGGTCATACCCGTCGTAAGTTCGAGCAGGCCTTCGGGGCCGATCGGGTGAAAACAGACGCGCGCGTCCGCGGTCTCGTACATGGTGCCGACCTGGTGTCCCAGAGAGTCCTCAACGAGGCGAGACCACGCGGACAGCTGGGTTTGGGTGCTCAGGGTGGTCTGCGCAACTCGAACATCGCCCGCCGACAAGCTCACCTCTGCGCGGGTCCACACGCGGGCCGCCAGGAGCGGGGTGTGCTCGGCGACGGCCCGGATCGGCTGCCAACGCGCGAGTTCCTGAGCGCTCAAGGGCCGAATGTCGCGCTGGACCGTGGGCCTCGTTGCGGTAGCCAAGCCGGATTCGTACGCCGCGCGTGCGAGTCGCACGCGGTCGACCGGGGTGCCGGATGCGACACACACCAGCCACCGCGCCCCGCGAACCATCGGAAAGCGCTGCGCCACCAACTCGATTCCGCCCTGACTCCTCCAGCTGACCCGCCAGATGTCCTCCGGCACCCCGTCCAGTCGTGCTGCGAAGGAGCTCGCGATATCCACAAAGCGCTGCTCTCCGAGTCCGGCCCAGAGCATTCCGCCAGCGGTCGTGACCGCGGCAGCGCGTACCTCTTGAACGACCAGGGGCTCGAGCATCGAGTCCATCGCTTCGGCTGCCTCAGAGGCCAGGCTGTACCGTCGCACGCTGTTGACGTTTGGGATTTCACAAAGCGCACGGAGAACCCGAAGCTCTTCGAGGGCTGGTTCGGGGGCTGGTGGGGGAATCACGACCGCGGGGTCTTTCCGGGCGCCGAAGATACGCGTCGTCGCGATCCCGGTGACCAAGCCAGCTCCGGCGGCGATCGCAAGCATCAACTCCACGAGGTTGCCCCTTCCGCCCGCGTTTCGGTCTGGATGACAAACTGAAGATCGTGCACGAGCGCGCCCAGAGGCGCGTTCTCATTGGCGAGGATGACTGCGATGGTGTTCTCGTCGACGTGATGCAGGACGAGGGTGCCGGCCTCGGCCGAGATGACGTGGTAGCGCATCACACCAGCGCCTGCCTCCTCGCACAGCCGCGCCGCGAGGTCGAGGATCCCGACGCCAAACGAGATGGATGTCTTGAGAGCCTCGGCAGCGGGGCCGAGGCAGACGCGAATGTCGCCATCCAGACCCATCACGAGGGCCGCCTGGATGTGGTGACACGCGGCGAGAAGTCGATGGAGATCGACGCCCGCTGAGGTCGACTTTGCGTCGAGGGACTGAACCTGCATGTCCGCTGGGATGACCGGCGCTCAACGGCCTGTCAATGAACCGACCCCTTGGGCGTCGATCTTTCCCAGAACGGAGGGAACGCTGTTTCAAGCCCGTAGCCCTGCGAATTCAGCTGTCTGTCGGAGACTACATGTGCTTGTGGGTGTTGTCCGACCTACGCCCAGGGTCAGGACCCCACACCGCTTCACGTTCGCGGATCTTCCAAGCAAGTCGCGCTCGGCCTACTTCACCGCAGCCGAGAGCTCCAGCATCCGATCGATGGGCTTCTTCGCGGCCAGGCGCAGCTCCTCGGGCATGGTGAGCTCAGGCGTCATGTCCCGAAGGCACAGGTAGAGCTTCTCGAGGGTGTTGAGCCGCATGAAGGGGCACTCGTTGCAGGCGCAGTTGGCCTCTGGCGGGGCGGGAATGTACGTGCGGCCCGGAGCCTTGAGCTCCATCTGGGTGATGATGCCGGGCTCGGTGGCGACGATGAACTCCGTGAACTCGGAGGTGGTGGCGTACTCGAGCAGGCGACTGGTGCTCCCGACAACGTCGGCCATGTTCAGAATGTGATCTTCGCACTCGGGGTGGGCGATGATCTTGGCGTTCGGATGCCGAGCCTTGAGGCCGATCAGCTTTCGGTGGCTGAAGGTCTCGTGGACGATGCAGGTGCCCTGCCACAACGTCATGTCCCGGCCGGTCTCCTTGATGAGCCAGCGGCCGAGGTTTTTGTCGGGGGCGAAGAGGATCTCCTGGTCGGCCGGGACCGACTCGACCATCTTGACCGCGTTGGACGAGGTACAGATCAGATCGCTGGCCGCCTTCACCTCGGCCGAGCAGTTGATGTAGCTGATGGCGACGGCGTCCGGGTGGCGGGCGCGCCAGGCTCGAAAGCGATCGCCGGGGCAACCGCTGGCCAGGGAGCACCCCGCCTCGAGGTCCGGAAGCAGGACGGTGCGGTCCGGGTTGAGGATCTTGGCGGTCTCGGCCATGAAGTGAACGCCGCAAAAGACGATGACGTCGGCGTTGGTGTCTCGGGCGGCGCGAGCGAGCTGCAGGGAGTCGCCGATGAAGTCCGCGAGGTGTTGAATCTCGGAGTCTTGGTAGTAGTGGGCGAGGATGACCGCGTTGCGCTCCTTTCGGAGCCGCTGGATCTCATCTTCGAGGTCGAGGGTGGGGTCGATGACCGGCACGTCCACGGGGCGAAGGTAGCACCACTGCACGTCTTGGCGAGCGCCGAGCGCCAGCGGCTGGTTCAAGGGGCGCGATGTGCGTCCTCGAACGGGGGCGGATGGACCCAAACAGGCCTCTCCAGGCCAGTTCCCGCCGCTCAAGAGCGACTTGTCACTGCCGATGACAGCAGGGATGCCACAGGGCGTCGGGACACCACGATGAAGATTCTCATTGCAGACGACAGTAAGGTCATGCGGATGCTCGTCCGCCGCGGACTCCGGCAAGCAGGCTACGGGAACGCTGAGATCACGGAAGCCTGCGACGGCGACGAGGCCTACAAGGCCTTCGTCGCGGACACCGACATCGATCTCGTCCTGTCCGACTGGAACATGCCGAACATGGACGGTTTTGGCTTCCTCAAGAACCTGCGTGCGGATGGCTTCCGGGTCCCGTTCGTGTTCGTCACCACGGAGTGCACGGAAGAGATGCGCGCGAAGGCGACCGAGGCGGGTGCAGACCGTTTCATCGTCAAGCCCTTCGACGGGGACGACGTCCGTTTTGCCCTCGAGCCCTTGGTCGGGGTCGCCGCATGAACAACGATGCGATCACCCTCAACCAGCTTCTCGGACGCTTGTTCGAGAAGCCCTGCAAGGCGGCGGCGAAGAAATTCTCCAAGGAGATCTACCGAGAGTCGGTGGTCTTCGGTCGCTATGTCGATGACGGCGGGAAGCTCGTCGCGATCGTCTCCGCCGACGCAGGGTTCACTTGCTACACCGGCGCGGCGATCATGATGATGCCTGCAGCCGTCGCCAACGACGCGAAGAGTGCCCCAGAGGTACCCGAGGAGTTTGTCGAGGCGTTTGGCGAGGTGCTCAACGTGATCAGCCGGCTGTTCAACACCTCCGGACGCCCGCACTGCAAGTACAGCACCGCGGAGTACGGAAAAGCACCGGAGGACGTCAAAGACTTCATCAAGTCGTCGTCGTCTCGCGAGAGCTTCGGCTTCGAGGTGGGGGGGTATGGGGAAGGGACCGTTACTCTCTTCGCGGCATAGATCGACGGCCAGTCCCCACCTCGCAAAGGGCAGACCTTCTGGGTCTGCCCTTTTGCGTTGGTTGCCCGACGCGGGGCCAGAGATCCGGATGCTGCGAGTCGTGACGGGGCGGGGTCATGACGGGGCGGGGTCACGACGGGGCGGGGTCATGACGGGGCGGGTTCATGACGGGGACCGCATCGTGACGAAGCGAAGCGCAAGGAAAAGGCGCGCGCGAGCAACAGCTCGGGCGCGCCTTCTGAACGACAGGAACCCGAACTAAGGGGTGTGAATCACGGCTCCGAGGGTGAACGTCAGCTGGCGGTCTGAGCCTGTCGCATCGCGTCCCACATAGATTGTGTCGGTCGCTTGTTCATACCGACTGTCGAGCTTGAAGATCAACATGTCAGCCGGACGAAACTCAAGCGTCAAGGTCCCTGTCCCGAGCGAGACGGGCACCGGCGTGGTGAAGCCTTGGAGATCGCTGTAGTACTCACCCCGTGCCGCGGTCGCGACCCGCTCGGTAATAGAAACACGTGCGCCGAGTGCAGCTCCGTACCAGATCGACGGAGCGAACGCCCCGGTGATAGGGTTGTTGATGGTCTCATCATACCCCAGGTCGCCGTTGATCGAGAGTTCGAGCCTCTCGGTTACGCTGGCCGTAATGACCAGATCGGCAAAGTGACGCATGCGTCGTTCCACCCCCTTCGCCGCGACCGAGACCTCGGCTGCGTCTGCTCCGGGGCTATCGACACATTCTCCTGTTGCCCCGTCCAGCGCCGTATCGCTCTCGCAGGTGACTGTCATGTCTCGATCACCCTCCGCGCCAACGAGATAGCCTAGATAGGCGCCGAATCGGTCGCTGGGGGACCACGCCAGCTGCACTCCGCCGCTTTTACCTCGGTTGTTGTCCAACGACGTGTTCCAGCCGTTGACGACCATCGCGTTGAGCTCGAGCTTGTCCGAGACCTGAATCCCCATTTTCACCCCCGTGTGAAAGAACGGTTGGCCCAGCCAGTTGAGTGCCCCACGGGTATAGTTGAAGTTTGCCTGACTGTCGGCGACCTCGGCTCCGTACAGCGTGTCAAACTTTCCTAGGTCGAAGCTCAGTCGGCCTTTGGTTCGGCGAGGAGAGAAACTCACGTATGCCTGTTTGACATACTCGAGGCCATAGTCCGAGTCGCCTCCGTTGTAAGCAGCGGCAGACGGACCGAAGCGCAGGGAGACTGTGCCCCCGGCGACCTCGCCGCCGTACTCCGCGTCCACGCCTGCCCAATGAAGTGCAAAACCGTTGGAGCCGTCGAATGCCCGCAGCGCGTTCGGGGTGCCGGGATCCGGAAGCAGAGCGTTCACGCCGGCATAGGTATCCACAAATGCGCCCACGCTCAGGTCATCCTTCCAGGATGCCTTGGTGTCGGGCTCGGGTGCGGCCCCAGCGTCCTCAATCTTGGCCTCAGGCTTGTGTGCGGCCCGAGTCTGCGGCGGCACCGAGCGCACGAGCACGGGCGGCTGAACAGGTAGCCGGGTCTGGAGGGAGGGGCCCTGACTCTCGTACTCGATTTGGGCCGCCTCTGGGACTTCGAGGGAAGGGGGTGCCTCGTCGAGCACCTCCAAGGGGACGGCGTCGAGGTCGGCGTCCTCCGGCTCGGGTTCGACGCTCGTGGGAGCCGGACTGGGCCGGGGAGCCTTAGAGCGACGCGCTCGTTGAGGCGCCGCGGTCTTCGGGGAACGGGTCGTTTTGGCCTTTGGTGCCGACGGAGCCTCCCCCTGGGGTTTTTCTCGGCCGGGCTTGGACGGGCCAAGCTTGCCGCCCATGGGGCTCACCAAGAGGAGGGCTCCGAGGAGCTGAGGCGCTGCGAAAGGGAGAACCATGCCTCCTGATTCGGCAGCCATCCCATCTGTGTTGAGTCGCGGTCTGGGCCGGTTCGTTTCGATCCAAGCCCTGAAAGGCCCTTGATGCGACGACCAGGGGTCCGATGATCCACGTAGCCGCCCATGCTCGATGACCCCGAATTGCTCGACGAGTTCGTCGAAGAAGCGCGCGACCACCTGGCCCGGATCGAGACGATCCTGTCCGTGACCTCAAGCGAGAGCCCGGACTTCCTCGACTCCATCAATGATGTGTTTCGCGGGATGCACTCGATCAAGGGCGCCGCAGGCCTCCTTGAGCTCCCCAACATTCGGGATGTGTCGCACGCGGCCGAGACCGTCTTGGCGGCCGTTCGAGAAGGTGTCTACCAGCTGGATCCGGCCGGGGTGCAGGTGCTCCTGCGAGCGCGAGACCGTCTGTCGGAGATGGTCGACGATCTCGCAAACGAGGGGGCGGTGGACGCACGAGCGGAGCTTGAAGACCTCAACGGGCTGCTCGTGGTCCCCGAGTCCGACGAGGAAGAAGCGCAGCCTGATGCGGAGCCGCTCGCGTCGAGTGAAGCCGCGGAGTTGGACGACCACGACGACCACGACGACCACGACGACCACGACGACCACGACGACGAGGAGCCCGTCCCCGAGCCCGCTCCTGCCGCGGTGGTGCCCCTTTCTGTGCCCAAGGCCGGGTCGGCCCCCGCAACCCGGGGCGAGACGAACTCGACGGAGAGTGTTCGGGTCCCGCTGTGGGTTCTCGATCGCCTGATGGCGCTCGCGGGCGAGCTCGTTCTGGTGCGCAACCGAACCCGCCAGAACTTCGAAGAAAAGGTGCTGCGCGATCGAGACCTCGCGACGGGAGCCGACCGACGCCTACTCCAGCAGCTCGATCTGGTCACCAGCGAGCTCCAGGAGGCCGTCCTTCGCACGCGAATGCAGCCGATTCGCAAAGTGTTCGCGAAGATTCCAAAGCTGTCCCGAGACCTCGCAGGAAAGCTCAAGAAGCAGATCCAGCCCGTCTCGATCGGCGACGAGGTCGAGGTGGACAAGACGATCTTGGAGTGTCTTTCCGACCCGCTTCTCCACCTGATTCGCAACGCCTGCGACCATGGTCTTGAGACCCCCGCGGAGCGGATCGCCGCAGGAAAGTCTCCCATCGGAACCCTCACGGTCGAGGCGAGACACGATGCGGGACAGATCTCAATCGTTATCTCGGACGACGGCCGCGGCGTTGATACGAAGAGGGTCGCCGCGAAGGCGATCTCGCAGGGCATTCGACGCCCCGACGAGATCGCGGCGATGGGCGAAAAACAGCTCTGCGCGCTCATCTTTGCGCCGGGATTCTCCACCGCGGAGGCCGTCACTGACGTCAGCGGCCGCGGCGTTGGCATGGACGTGGTTCGGACGTCCATCGAGGGGATTGGGGGATCGGTCGACGTGGTCTCGCGAAGCGGCGAGGGGACCACGTTCACACTACGCGTCCCGCTGAGCCTCGCGATCGTATCGAGCCTCATCGTCCGGGATCACGGTGAGACCTTTGCAATTCCCCAGGTCAACTTGGAGGAGGTCGTACGCCTTCATCGCGATGAAGGAAGCGGGAGTATCGAGTTCGTCAACGAACAGCCGGTTGTTCGAGTTCGTGGCCACCTGATCCCTCTGGTTCACCTCGGAGACGCGTTGGCCAACCGAGATCGCATCCCGCTCGGCGTGTTGCAGGCCCGAGCCGAGGCTTCCGCCGACCAGCCCGTCCTGACGATTGCGATCGTTCGGGTCGGCGAGATGCGTTTCGGCATCATCGTCGATGCCGCGATCGGGGCCGAGGAGATTGTTGTCAAACCAAACCACCCGGGCCTGGGGGAGCAGCGTTGTTTCGTCGGGTCCACAATCTTGGGTGATGGGCGTGTCGCCTTGATCCTGGATGTGAACGGGATCTGCGAGCACGCGATGCTCCTCAACCGCTTCTTCGAGACCGCAAGCGCCCAGGACGCAAGCGCCGGCTCTGTTGAGCAAGCACAGGAGTTGCTGTTCACGGTGGATGGAAGTGACAGATACCTGGTCTCGCTCTCGCTGGTGAGTCGAGTTGTCCCCATTCCGCGGGAGATGCTCAAGCTGACCGGAGGCGTCGCGACGATCGACCTACCCGAGGGCACCATCCGCGTGGTGATGCTCGACAAGTACTTCGGGACCGGGCCCTACAGCCTCGCAAACGAGGAGTACCTGCTGATCTTGCCTCGGCACATCAAGCAGCCACTGGGCTTCCTCGCTTCGAAGATCATCGACGTTATCGCGTTGGAGCGCGACATCGATCCCGATCTGCATCGAGGGGACTATGTCTTGGGTTCGACGATGCTCGAAGGCGAGGTTGCCCGGGTCGTCGACCTTTTCGCCCTCGCCCGGGCCGAAGAACCGACGTGGTTCGAAGAATTCAAGCCAGTGGCCCGAGGCAGCAAGACGCTTCTCCTGGCCGAAGACACCGCGTTCTTCCGGAAAGCGGTGGGGCGGTATCTGGAGGGGATGGGCTATCACGTCGACATTGCGAACGATGGCGCGGAGGCGCTGGAGATCCTGCTGGAGAACGCGAACAAATATGAGGCCCTCGTCTCCGACCTTGAGATGCCCAACATGAACGGATTTGAGCTGATCTCGAAAATTCGTGGACTCACCGACCGGCCCGACCTGTGCAATATACCCGCGCTGGCACTGTCATCGCTGTCCTCTCCCGAAGACCAGGAGCGAGCCCTCGCGGCGGGGTTCAACCGCTTTGAGATCAAGCTCAACCGAGGAAGCCTTGATACTGCGCTGGCCGAGCTCGTGCGAGCCTCGGCGAAGACGGAGGCCGCATGAAACTCGCGACACCACCGAGCGATGACATGATTCAGCTCTGCACGTTCTCGGTTGCAGGCCGAACGTATGCCGTCAACGTTCTTGCGGTCCGTGAAGTGAACCCCGACATCGCACTGACGAGGGTTCCACACACGCGCCCGACCGTTCGCGGGCTCGTCAACGTCCGGGGACAGGTCTTTCTGATCCTGGACCTGCAGCAGTCTATCCGAGGGACCGCGGCAGAGATCCTGCCTACGACGCGCCTCGTGCTCTTCAAGGAGCGGGTCGGATCATCGTTCGGAGTCCTGGTCGACCGCGTCGGAGACATTATCACGATCCGTCCCAATGAGGTGCTCGATATGTGCGCCGACGAGGACGATGCGTCCGAAGGGACAGAGAGTGACCTTCCCGCCCTTGGGGTGGTCAAGCTCGAAGAACACCTCGTCATCGTCCTTGACCCGGCGCGAATCATCGCTTTGGCGCGCCACACCAGAATCCCCCTGAAGTCCGCATCATGAGCACCAAGAAAACCACCCCAAAAAGACAAGCATCGCTCCGGTCTCAGCTCAGTCTGACGATGCTCCTTGTCGGGCTTGTTCCCGCGCTTGCCATCGCCGTGCTCGCGGTGGTGTTTCTGCAAACGTCGCTACGAACCGCTGCGGAGGCGCGGGTCGTGACCGCCGGAGATGGGCGCGCAGAGGCGATCGAGACCCTCGTGTCCAACGTCTCCGGTCAGATCTCGACCTTTGCGCAGGACCGCACGACGATCGATGGCCTGGCGCGACTTCCGGCTGCGTTCGAGGCGATGGGCTCAGATGCTGGCGTGGACGAGACGTCGTTTGGCCAGCTCGAGGACGCGGTCGCGGAATACTACCGAGGACCCTTTTCCGCCTCGCTTGAAAAGGCCGCGGGGCCAGATGCCGAGGTGCCCGGTGCCGAAATTGGTGGCCTCGATCGTGCTTCTATCGTCGCTCAGTATGCCTATATTGCCGGAAACCGGCATCCGACCGGATCCAAGGACGACCTCATGGACTCCGGGAACGCCACCACATATGACGCGATCCATGCTTCCATCCACCCCGGTATTCGATCGTTGGTCGACGAGTTCGGCTACTACGACATCTTCCTGATTGAAGCGGAGACGGGTCGCATTGTGTACTCGGTCTATAAGGAAGTTGACTACGGAACGTCCCTGGTTCATGGGCCGTGGGCAGGTACCAACCTCGCCGCGGCCTATCGTGAAGCCCTGACGCTCGGTTCCTCAGAGCGCTCGGTACTTGTGGGTTATGAAAAATACGGGCCCTCCTATGGTGCCCCTGCGAGCTTCATTGCATCGCCCGTCTACGACGGCCGAACGCTGCTCGGTGTTGCGGCGTTTCAGCTTCCTATCGACCGCGTGTCGGCGGCAGTTGGGAGCGTCCAAGGCCTGGGAGAGACTGGCGACGCGGTGCTGGTCGGGCCCGACAAGCTCTTGCGCTCTGACAGCCTGCGAAACGAGAGCTTGAACGCCGCCGCGTCCTTCCGCGACAACGTCATGGTCGAATCCGAGGCGGTCGAGCACGCTCTGGACGGGGAGAAGGGCATCATCGAAGCACCGAGCCTGCTGGGCGAGGACGCACTCATCGCGTACCGCCTCATCGACTTCGGCGGGACCAAACTGGCGCTGCTCACCTCTCAAGATCTAGACGAAGCGATGAGCGCCGCACATACGGCGCTGTACTGGTCCATTGGCCTGCTTCTCCCCCTCGCGGGAGCGATCGCGTTACTCTCGGTCCGGCTCACCCGCGGAATGGCCGGCGACGTGACCGCGATGGTCGAGACGATCGTCGCGCAATCCAGCGCGGTGGCCTCCGGGAAGCTCCTCTCGAGGAACGAGCCAACGAGCACGCGCTATCACGAGTTCACGTCGGTTCTGACCTCGATCAACCAGGTCGCCGATGCGTTCACCGCCCAGATGGACGCGGTGCCCGTACCGATCATCGTGCACGACAAAGAACTCAAAACCTCGTTCGTCAACGCTGAGGCAGCTCGACTGGCGCACAAGGACGCCGAGGACCTCATCGGCCACATTTACTACGAGCATTCGGAGCCGCGAGGCTGGCGCGACGCTTCCTTCTCGACCCGCCGTACCCTGCAAAGCGGGACGAAGTCGGAAGACGTCAGCGAGTGGAGAACCAGCGGTGGCTCTCGCGACATTCGAAGCGTCCAGACACCGATTGTTGTCGAAGGTGCTGTGGTGGGGGCGTTGGAAACCCTGTTGGACGAGACCGAGATCCGAACATCGGAGCGGGCCCAGAAGAAGGTCTCTGCCTACAACCTTGAGGCGGCGGAGAGGCTCAAAGTGGCGTTCCAGCGCGTGATCGCTGGCGATCTCTCGTCGCGGTTTGTTCCTCCGGAGTCGACCGAAACAGAGGTTTCCGAGACCGCCGAGCGCTTCACGATGATTTCGACGGTGTTTGAGGCTGCGATGAAGGAGTTCAGCAGCACGATCGACACTACGAGAGAGAACGCCAACCGGACGGCGGAGGCCGCGATCGAGCTTGGTCAAGTTGCGGCGACGCTTCTCAACGGAAACGAGACCACGGCCGAGCGCGCATCCACGGTCGCTGCCGCCACCGAAGAGATGTCCGCAAACGTCGACTCCGTCGCTTCGGCTGCCGAGGAGATGAGCATCAACATTGGGTCGGTCTCTCAGAACGCGACCGCTATGAGCTCCCGCATGCGGGCGGTTTCGGCGGCCATTGAGACTCTGAGCGGGTCCATTGGCGACGTCGCCGAGGCGGCAGCCAACGGATCGACCGTGGCCTCTGATGCGTCCACGAAGTCGGCGCTGGCGAATAAGGCGATGGCCACATTGAGTCGGGCCGCAGAGGAGATCGACAAGGTCACCGAGGTGATCAAACGTATCGCGGAGAAGACCAACCTCTTGGCGCTCAACGCCACGATTGAGGCGGCTTCCGCCGGCGAGGCCGGGAAGGGCTTCGCGGTGGTGGCCCACGAGGTCAAGGAGCTGGCGAACCAGTGTTCAACCGCGGCGGAGGACATCACGGAGCGAATCGCAGGGGTGCAGCGCAACACCGGAGAAGCGGTGCAGGTCATCGGAGCGATGTCCGAGATCATTGCGAACTTGGCTCAGGTCTCCGACGGCATCTCGATGCGTGCCACGGAGCAAGACCGTGCGGTCAACGAAATCTCCGCGACAGTCGCGACAGTCGATGCGGATGTGGAGCAGACTGCCTCCGCGATCGCCGAGATCGTCCAGGGTGCGAACGACGTCTCCCGGAACGTTGGAGAGTTGACCGCCGGGTCGACCGAGATCGCCTCCTCTATCGGAGAGGTCAACGTTCTGGCCCAGTCCGGTGGCGAGGCTGCGCGTCGGGTGGAGAGTGCGGCGAGCAGCCTGTCCCGGGTGGTCGAGGAGCTTCGGCAGGGCATCGAGAAGTTCGCGACCTCGAACTCGAAACCGCACTCGTTGAGGGCCGCGTAGGATGCGTACGCTGCTCATCGCGGAGTCACGGGTCTTCCGGACCGGCCTCTCCCAGGCACTGGAGAGCAACGCATGGGTCGAGTTGGTCGCCTCGGAGTTCTCCTTGGAGCGGGGCCTTCAGCGGCTGAACCGCGGTGACATTGAGCTGGTGTTGCTGGATCTTTCGCGCACCGCCGAGTCTCGAAACGGCTTTCTCAAGCAGCTCGAAGACCTAGACGGGTCCGGACCGATGGTTCTTGCCATCGCCGCGCAGGAGTCGGACGTGGCGCTGACACGCTTGGGGTCGACCAGCCGGGGGCTCGTTGGGATTGTCCCGAAGTCCGCCGCCGACATAGAGTCCACCGTCGCCGCGATCGAGGCGACTCTGTCTCGCATCGGACAACAGCCGGATCCCAAGCTCCTGCCCAAGCCGGCTGCGCGCGTCACTGCTGATCCTGGCGAGCCTTCGGCGCCCCGCAAGGCTGCGTCTCTCGCCGATGCTTCGGGGCTGGGTGAGCTCGTGGTCATCGTTAGCTCGACCGGCGGTCCGGTCGCCCTTCAAGCGCTGCTCGGCGGGCTTGCACCGAGTTTCGACACCCCGATTGTCATTGTCCAGCATCTGCCGCCGGGCTTCGACAAGTCTCTCGCCGCGAACTTGGCGCGTCAGACGGGGCGGAGCGTCCGCGTGGCCCAGGAGAACGAGCCGCTAACGTCCAGCCAGATCCTGCTCGCCCCTGGAGAGAATCACCTCGAGGTTCAACGCAGTGGCGGCGCCCTCGTTTGCCGGGTGGTGCGAGGGCCTCGTGAGAACGGCTGTAGGCCCGCGGGGGATCGGGCGTTGCGAACGGCTGCGCTCGCCAGTCGAGGAAGAATGGTCGGGGTTTGCCTTACAGGAATGGGCCGAGACGGTGCGGACGGGATGGTTGAGGTTGCCCGCGCAGGCGGACAGGTCATCGTCCAAGACGAAGCGAGCAGCGTCGTGTGGGGAATGCCATCGTCGGTTTTGGCATCTGGAGTTCGTGCCTCTGTACTCCCACTTCAAAGTATCTCCGCGACACTCAATCGAAAAGCAAGTCGAGCAGCATGATGGGCGCACTCAATCTCAGTGAAAAACTCGAAGCCTCCGAACCCCTGACGTCCCTTCTCAAGGAACTTACGGGCGTCGTGATTCCGTCGCATAAGGGCTATTTGTTCAACCAGCGGCTGGGTCCGCTGATGTCGGAGTATGATCTCGGCTCTGCTGATGATCTCGTCGCAAGGGTGAAGAAGGATGCTGCGGTTCGTCGTGCATTCATCCATGCCCTCACGACGCACGAAACCTCGTTCTTCCGAGATCTGCATCCATTCGAGGCGCTTCGGAGGGATCTGCTGCCCGCGCTGCTGGGGCGACTCGCGACCCGCCAGAGGGCAGGGCGCCCGCCGAATGCGTTCACCGTATGGTCGTCGGCGTGTTCGTCCGGCAAAGAGGCTTACACAATCGCGATGCTCATCGACGAGGTCCTCAGCGCCAATCCGCAGTTCGGCCTCACGCCTGATCGGGTCCGAATTCTGGGAACCGACATTTCGGAGCCGGTACTCGCGGAGGCACGGGAAGGGAAATACTCCAAGGGCGAAGGCCTACGTGGTCTGCCCAAGAACTACACAGAGCAATACTTCGACGAGAAAGACGGCGTGTTCGAAGTTAAATCGGCGCTTCGGCGACGGTGTACGTTTCGCCGGCTCGACATCACAAAGCAGTTTACGTTAGGTCCGTTTGATCTTGTCATGGTCCGGAATGTGCTGATCTATTTCGATCCCGAGACGAAGCGGAAGACCCTTGAGCGCATTCATCAGACACTTGGGGGCGACGGGGTGTTGTTGCTCGGGTCGTCGGAGAGCCTGGAGCCGGATGTTCAAAGCCTTTTTGAGTCGAAGCTTTCTGGACGAACCAGATTTTACGTGAAACAAGCCGAGTAGGAGTTGTACAGTGAAAGACTCTGTTGCCAAGAAACACGCGCTCCACCCAATCCTTGAGAGGGTGGTGATGGAAGACCTGTTGAGTCGCGAAGTCGCAGAGGAAATCTGTGAAGCGTCCCGGCGCAACAATCCCCTGTTGGGCGAAGTTCTGCTCGGCGCGAAAATACTGCGGATGGGCCAGTTGATGAAGGTGCTCGGGCGGCAGGCCGACGACCCGAGTCTTAGATTTGGTGAGGTTGCGGTGGAGCTTGGGTTCTGCACCGAGGCGGACATTCGTTGGGCGTTGGGCCAGCAGGCGGAGCGTTGCCGTCATCCTCTTGAAGAGCTGTACGGGCGCGGGCTTGTTTCGCAAGGCGCGTTGCTGCAGTTCCTCATCGGTATGATCAAGCGCTCCGAGAAGCTCAGCTCGGAGGGCTTCAGTTCGGTGGCGTTTCCGAGTGAGCGGCAGTCGAAGAGCGCTTGAGGTGTCCTCGTGGTCAGGATACGGCTTTACGCGAAGCCGGCATCCTGACCACGTTTTCGCGCTCGCGCGTGCCGTCGGTTCGCGATCTTGCCGGGACCTGCCGCGCGGGACTTGCCGTGCTTAAGACTGAGTCGCCGGCAGCCCGTCGTGCTCAGGCCGCCTGTTCGGCAGCGTCGCGGGACTGCGGGAGGCTGACCTTCGCCCCTTCTCGGACGTATGCGCCAAGGAGACCGATGTACTCACGTGCCAACATCGTGGTCTTCTCGAAGCGCTCGGCGTCGTGCCTCGTCAAACTCCCGCGCACGGTGTCTTCGACCAGCACACAGAGGTGTCGCAACTGGGCAGCCGCGAGGCTTCTTGCGGCCTTGGCGTACTCGTCGGAGATGCTGCTTCGGGCTTCGAGGATTCGGACCTCGCTCGACTGCGCCTCGTACCAATGGTAGTGGCTCAGAATCTGTTCGGCGAGGTCGGAGACAGCCTCCGACTCGGCTTCGAGAGTGATCACCGTCGATCGTTCGGAGAAGCCATGGATCCGAAACCCCTCGCCGACAACCAGCCGGCACAAGCGGTCGATACCCCCGACGAGGTGCCGATATGCCAAGATGAATGCCTTCGTCGACGCCAGGCGCTCTTCGGGGATCGTGAACTGAACGCAGCCCTGGGGCAGCTTCGATCTGCTTGTGGTGCGCAAGTGCTGCCAAAGGGTGCTCCGGCGGATATCGAAATCGCGCCAGTATCGCTTGAGCCGATTGAGGTGATCTGCGCGGGCGAGCCGGAAAAGCTCCGAGCCGTCGACCCAGTTGCCGTTTTCGGCATCGTCAAAGAAGTCGACGAGCCGCTCGGATGCATCGAGGAGCGCAGGAATGGCGAGACATCCCTCGACGAGCTCGGAGATGGCCCGGGCTCTGAGCACGTGTTTCCCGCGAAACTCCAGCGTCACCTCCCGAGAGATCAGTTCGAGTTCTTCCTCGGGCGAACGTCGCGCTGGTTTGACTTGGCCCGCGCGCATTCGTCTTGTCGCTCGCTGCAAGCCCAACATGCCGTTGGACATCGGTCGGGCGGGGGAAGGCTTGAGGGACCGCTTTGAGCCGGCCGCAGCTCAGCGAGGCGAACTCAGGCCTTCGAGCCGCGCAGGGGGCATGAACTGGGCCATCCGGCCGGCGAGACCAAGCTCGATGGTTTGCTTCCAGTAGCTGCGACCGGCTTGGGCGAGTTTGCGGTCGTATCCAGGCACCCGTCGACCCACGCGCTCCATGCGAGAGAGAACCCGCCGAATCCCGGGCATGACAAGCCTCGCCGATGTTCGCGGAAGCTCGAGGGCGTCGGCCATCTCCTCGCCGAGCAGGGAGCGTGCGAAACCGAAGCCCAGCGCGACGTGGCGACGGGCGAGCGCTTGCGCCTTGGGGTCGCCTTCGGGGGCGGCATAGGCCGGAGACTCGATGAAAGAGCGGACAAGCATCCGGGCGTCGTCGTCCGGCTGACCTTGGGTCAGCGCGATGAGGTCGGAGAGCCGCACGGCTGCCGCTTCACTGGTCGGGAGCAGCTCCGGTTCGACGCCGATCAGCCAGCCGTTGTAGCGCCACAGGTGCAGAAAGTCGTCGGCCTCCTGGTCGGTGACGATGAACCCGAACGCTCGGACGCCCTCGAGAAACGCGAGCGAGAACAGCATGGTGGTTCCAACCATGTCGTGCTGGTTGATCGCCACTCCCCACGCGGCGTCGTCGTATTGTCCCGACTCGGCGAGGAGCCGGCGAACGGTCGCGTGCATGATGCGGACCCGGACGGTCGTGGCAAACCCCGGCCCGAAGCGACGCATGCCGCCACGCTCGCAGACGTCGGCGACAAACTTGCAGGTCTCGGCCAAGCGATAGCCGATGCGTTCGCGGCGCTCGAGTTGGCCGCTGAAGACCAGGGGCTTGTTGCCTCCGGGAGAGCAGTACCCGGTGACGAGGGACTTTGCGCCCAACACCGTGCCGCCGACCAGTCCGGTGCGAAACAGAACGTCGCTGGCGCGGTCGACACTGGCCCAGTCGACCCAGACCGGCACGTGATCGAGCTGCTCGAACAAGTTGCGCAGGGAGTCGGGCGCGTTGGGTGCGGCGTCGATCCCACGATGAAGAACGAGATCGAGCAAGCCTCGACTCTCGGTGCGTCCAAGGGCTGCGAAGTCGCGCGCGACATGATCCGCCAAGGGATCGGAACGCGTCAGCGCGGGCAAGAAACGGTCGACGAGGTCGCCGTGCCGCTCGCGTGCCAGGTCGAGGTTCACGGCTCGTGTCGGGAGCACAGCACCCACGCCGCAGTCCTAGCACCGAAGCCCGGCGGCGGCCACGAATCGAGGGCGACGCGCGTCGAACGGCTACTGGCGGCTACTGGTCGCTTCCCCGGACGACCCTGGTCTCGTCGGCGTCAAGATTGACGGTCATCGATTGACGCTTGTCGGGCCACTGGAACACCACCGTGTGCTTTCCCGGGCTGACCTTGTGCGCGGCAATTGGGGTGGCTCCGAGTGGGTTGCCATCGACGAAGACCTGGGCAGGTGGAGCTCCAACCTCGGTCCCAATGCGAAGCACGGCTGTACCCTTGGAGAACGGGTCCTTGAGCGGCTTTCGTTGGACGTCGGGCTTTCGGGGGCGCGACGGGTCGTCGGACGCCCCGAAGGGATTCTTGAGATCCGGGGTCGTATCGAGGGCGCTGCCCGGAACGTTCGTCGCTCCCGCCTCGGGCACGACCTCGGGCACTCGGGGAGGCTCCGGTGGCGCTGGGGGTTGGAGGGTCGGTGCAGGCGCAGTGACCCGAACCTCGACCGTCGGAAGCACCGGGGTGACGGTCGGGGGGGCGAGGGGTTGTGAGTGCCGCCCCGCGATGAACCCGAGCACGATCGCCGCGGCGGCTGCGAAACCCAGCGCGGTCGCAGTCCAGAAGGGGCGGGTGGAACTCTCGTTGTGGGGCGTGGTGGGCAACATCGGGGATGGGTCTTCCTCGAGCGCGGGCGGCTCGTCTGGCGTTGGGGTGTGGGGCGTGCACAGAGCGGCGAGGGCCTCGGCGTTGCTCGCCAAGATGCGATCGGTCAAGCCGGGCGGGGGCTCGGGCACGTCCCAGGCTTCAAGGCCTCGCTCGAGCAGTGTTTCATCCGGGTTCTCAGACTTCATGGCGGACCTCCTCCAGGGCGGCTTGGAGCGACGCGCGAGCGCGATGGAGCCGGGACTTGACCGTGCCCTCGTCGATGTCGAGCGCTGCGGCGATCTCGGCCAGGCTTCGGTCGTGGTAGGCCCGCAGAATGAAGGCCGAGCGCAGGGCAGGGGTGAGCTTCTGGACCTCGGTCGCGATGCGTTCCCCGAGTTCGGCCCGCTCGCGCAGACGGTCGGGTCGGTCCCCTGCCTTTCCGGGTTGAAGCTCGTGCAACGGCAAGACCGATGGTCGTTTGCGACGCAGCTCATCAATCGCGGTGCGGTGGGCGATCGTCAGCAGCCACGTCGTGAAGCGGGCCGGGCCGTCGATACGGTAGCGGGGGAGCGCACGAAACACCCGCGCGTAGACGTCTTGAACCAGCTCGGCGGTCGTCGCTTGGGTGGCGCGCGGGCCCAGCATGCGCCACGCGTAACGGTGCACGCTCCGCTGCGTACACTCCACGAGCCGTCGTGCCGCCCACGGTTCGCCCCGAGACGCCGCCGCGATCGTCGTGACATCGAGCTCGCCCCGAGGGGAGGAGTTCGGGTCGCTGGCATGGGCCACGTCCACCGACTGTCTCATTCGCAAAAGCGGCGCAGGGGTTCCATCCCTGGAACGGTTTTCGCGAAAAAAAGAGAGCGTGCGAAAAACTGACCGACAGACGGCGCTACGACCCAGTGGGGTTTGGGGAGGAAGGGAGGTAGGGCCGAAAACGCCGACTGTCGGTGAGAGGATCGTGGTTGCCGGATGGCAACCCGCCGGGCATTCGCGCCCAGCACCTCTGCCTGAGTGCGGCTCGGCGCCGGTTTGATTCGCGCGTTTCTCCAAATCGCTCAAGAATGCGCCGTGGGCGGGCTCACAGGGTCAGTCTCGGCACTCGGATTCAGACGCAGCGCACCGGAATCGCACGTGAATGTGGGCTGTGTGGCCCGGCGCATGGCGGACCGAAGCCAGCACGCGCTCGAGGCGTTCGTCGTCGGCTCCCAGGGCGAGCCCGGCTCGGCGGAGTCGTTCTCAGCCGCGGTCACCTTCAGCCGCTGGCGGGGCGGCGGGAGCCGGGTCGCCGCGAGGACCAGGATCCGGCCGCGCTCCAGCTTCCCAGGGTTGTCCCCGCGCAGGGCCGCGGCCGTCGTACCGTACTGCTCCGCGAGCTCGGTGAGCACCTCGCCCCCCTGCATCGTGTAGCGAATGCGGGTAGGGCCGGGGTCAAGGCTCGGTGCGAGCAGGCTCAGGCCCAAGCCCAGTGCCGTGACCAGCATGGCTCCCACGGTAGCGCAGGCGGTGCGCCATGTTGCCGATCGGGTGCACCAGTACAGGTGCGCCAGTGTATGTGTTTCGCGATGCCCGACAGCTCGATACCATGCAGGCCGCTGGCGCAGTCGCGCCCGAGACCGTCTGATGATCGACTACGAGACCCTCTGTCAGCACATCTCCGATTGGCGCGAAGGCAAGAAGCCTGGCTCGCCCCCACCGCTGGCCGGCGGGGTTGTGGCCACACCCGAGTACGCCGGCGCCTACGAGGGCGAGCAGCCGGCGTTCGAGGGGCAAGTCGCCGCTTCCGAAGGCTACGAAGATGCGGAGCCCGTCTACGATGAGTACGAGGAGCTGCAACCCGATGCGGAGCTAGAGCTCTCCGACGACGAAGATTCCGAGCCCACGCACTCCGAGTACTCCGCTGCGGACTACGAAGGCGTCGACGCTGCGCTCGGACAGTCCGCTGAGGTCGACGAGTTCGCCGAAAGCCCGGTCGATCGAACCGCGGCCTACGTGCCCGAAGACTACGACCCGGCCAACGTCGCCGCACACATCGCCGCGCAAACGCCCGTGCTCGAGCCGCTGAGCGAAGAGCTTGAGATGGAGGACGTCACCTCCATGATGATGGATCCGGATCTCTCCGACATGCCGGATGTGTCCGCGGAAGACATGGCTGCGGACGACGACGGTGAAGAGCTCGACGTCGACACGGACGACGAAGACGATGACTTCGAGCGCGACTACGACCTCGAAGAGATCGACGACTTCGCGACGTTCGATCCGTACACCGACCTCAAGGCGTTCTTCCGCGCCGAGCTGCAGATCAGCGCAGCCTGGGAAGACGGCGAGGAGCGTCGCGCTGTGCTTGCGCAGTACGGGATCCGCGACGAGCAGCACTTCTATCAAGTCACCTCGACCATGGAGCGCTACTTCATGTCCGACGACGCCGACACTCGCTATGGCGGCCTCGACGGGATCATGCAGCTGAAGCTCGACGCCACCAACGACCAGACGCGGGAGCAGCATCAGGCCCGCGTCGAGGGTGAGCTGGCCAGCGACTTCGAGCCCGTGCACGGCATCTCGTTGGGCCAGTGGGCCGTGGCTCAGGCCCACATCGCGCAGGGCGGAGACCCGACCGGTCTTCTCGCCGAGCTCGGCATCGACGACGCGACGTGGCAAGCGGTCAGCGCGGAGTGGAACGAGCGGATGGCTCGCGATACGACGGCGACCATCGCGACCGAGTACGGCAGGGCGTTCGCCGGGGGTGGTGCCGGGCAGTTCGGGGCGGCGGGGCAGGCCGGGGCCGAGGCGATGGCGACCGGCGGTGACCCGGACGGCGATCCGCCCATTGCCATCGAGCAATGGGTCGAGATCGAGGTCGCGCAATCGGTCGGCTACGAGCAGGGACTGGACGCCGCCGAAATCCTCGCCGGGTTTGGCCTGACGCCGGCGGACTGGGGCATGGCCGGCGCGTGGTGGGGCCAGTACTTCGCCAAGCACGCCATGGAAAACGACGGCGCGTTGCACAAGCACTACTCGCAGCTGCGCGAGCACTACGAAGCGCACTATCGCGGCGCCGCGGCGGACTGACCGGCACGCCAGCCACGCTTCAACCCTGGGTTCCCTCGTCGGTTCCCAGGGTTTTTTCTTGGCTCATGATCCGACGCGCTTGATGCCGACCTGTGCGGCAACCGGGCGGCCGCGGCAGGGCATCCGGGTGTGGATCGGGCAGTTGAGCGTTCGAGGCGTTGCGCCGGTGGTGTCGACCAGGGTGCTCGATCCGCCGCCGTCCATTTCGATCGCCCATTGCAGCCCCATGTCGGCGAGAAGCCGACCGATCGCATCCAGGGTCATGCCCTCGCTGTACCCGGGCTGGCGCCCATCCACCACGACAAACCACACCTTCGTGCCGTCGAATCCGATGACAGAACGCGGAGCGCTCGCCTCCGTGTTGCCGTTGACGGGTTGGCCGTCGCGAACCAACACCTTGCGGCCGGTGACCGCCCAGCGAGCATCGGGGATCGGGTCGAGTGATGCTTCGTCCTGCGAAAAGTACACAGTGCCGTGGTGGAAGCGGTTGGTGCCGAACTCGACCCCGTCGGTCATCGTCACGCCAAAGGGGTCGGTCGGGTCTCCGGTACGCGGGTAGTAGTCGACAGGAGACGACGCTCGAAACGGGTGAAAGAACGCGGTGTTAATCGCCACCTCCGCGTCGTTTTCGATCGCGAAGTCCAACACCCGCTGCGCCGGGACGTGATCGCCCTGCGGCACAGGCGTCGCCACAGGGATGAGGTCGGAGCGGGCGAGATCGATCCGCACGATGTGGACGACAGCGGGTCCATCAACGACGACGCGCTGGTACTCGATGCCTGGGGAGAGGACCCGCTGCTCGGCGGGTGGCGGTTCGCGGTATCGAATGCCCAACGCGTAGATGGCGAGCGGGATCGTTGTCAGACTGACGACCGCGGCGACGAAGCGCAGCTTTCCGAAGGGACCGGACGCCGCCCAGACGCCCATCGCGAGCGCGAAGGCAAGCGTGAGCGGACCGCCGAGCGCCAGGCTGAGCTCAAGCCACGTCACCGTCGTCGTCGGGCAGCTCTGCCCCGTCGCGAAGCGTCTCTCCCAGGAGGCGGCAGACGTCGGTCGTGGTGAGGATCCCGGCGAGCCGGCCCTGTCGAGTCACCATCGCTGCGCCTGCTCTGCGCTCGGCCATCTGAAGCACGACCAGATCGAGTCGTTCGGAGAGCTCGACGATGTAGGGTTCGGGGCTGCAGAGCTGCTCTACGGTCAGCGTGTGGTTCGCAGCGCTCAACCGTTGGGCGACCGCCACGTCGCGATTCCAGAGCAGGCCGATGAGTTCCGTGCCGCGCATGACCGGCAAGTGATTGATCCCGTGGTTCTTCATCATCTCGACCGCGTCGGGGACGCTCGCGTCCGACGGGATCGAGTAGGGGAACGGGGTCATGGCCGTCGCGATGCTTGGGATGCGTTTCACGGGACGGCAGAACGCTATCACGAAGTCGAGTCGACGGATTCAGCTCGGCGGCTGGCTCAGGACGCCTAAGGTATCGATGACCGAAGCTCGGGCGTAGAGCTCCCGTGGAGCCGCCGAAAAGGACGGCTCGTCGCTGAGAACCACCACGATATCCGCCTGCTTGAGCGCCTCGGTCAGGCTGACGAGCCGGGCACCGGGAATCGGCGACACGTTCAAACCGGGGTCGACGATGAGGAGTCGGCCGAGTTGGCCACGGCCGATCAGGGAAGCAACCCGCATCCCGGGGCTGTGCGTGAGGCCTCCGTCGAGTCCCGGGCTCAAACCCAGACACGCGATGGTGGGCGAGACAAACCGCCGGGCGGCGCTGCGAACCTCCGCGGCAATACGCGCAGGTTGGAGCTCGCCCTGAGCGATCGCCGCGCGAGTCAGGGGTGTGTCCTGCTCGCACGCTGCCGCGAACAACCGCGGCTCGAACCGAGCGTGCGCGGTGGCGGGTCCCGGCGATGGGGCCGCCAGCGAACTCGAGCCGGCGGACCGTGCGAGGCTGAGCACGCTCCCCACATCCACTCCGAGGTGCTTACTCACCGCCGAGAGCTCGTTCGCAAACACGGCGTTGATCTGTTCGTGGGTGCTGCGAGCGAGTCGGGCCAGCTCACAGGCTTCGGCCGTGGTGGTCTGCACCGGCTGCTCGAACAGGGCGCCGTACAGCTCGGCCGCGCGCTCTGTGCAGCGCGGCGTGACACCACCGACAAAACATCGGCCGTTGCTCTCCCACGCGGTTGCGACGAACACGTCCTCCCCGGGATGGAGCCCGACCGCTTGGAGCTTCTCAGCCAAGATGCCGCGCGTGGTTCCCGGTGCGGCGGGGGTGTCGAGCACGATGAGGTTGCCGGGCTCAGCCGCATCGACGACCGCATCGATGGCGTCCTCGACCGACGTGGTGTCGACGTACCCATCGGGCTGCAGGACAGGATGGACGCTGATCACGAACGCGTTTGCTTGAGCCGCGCCTGCGAACGCACGCACGGTTTGCTGGGCGAGCCCATCCTCGATGGTGTCGACCAGCCGTGCATCGTGTCCGACGTCGGCTCGGTTGAACCTCTGTACCGCATCGGGTCGCGGGTCGCTGCAGGCCACGCTCAGCGCCGCGCCCACACCACGAGCCGCAAGCCGGACACCGTAGGGCTCGAGGCCGACGATACAAAGGTCGTACTCTGACCGCACCGCGGAGAGATGCGGGGACGTCGGGCGAGACCGTACAGTCGACTCAGGGGTGATCTTCGGGACGCTCACAGCTGCACTTCCTGTACGGCGACGGCGGCTCTGGGGCCAGTCATCGGCGCGTCCCGGAACAGGTCGAAGGGTCCTGTTCCGGTCGGGCGTGCGGCGCGTTCTCTACGGCGCCGAGGTGTTCGCCTTGGCAGCGCCCGCGGGCGTGTCCCGCTTGAGATTGATGATGTAGTTCTGCTCCTGACGTTTGACGACGATTTTCGTCGGCGCTCGGTTGGCGCTCAGGCCCAGGAGCATCGCTGGGTTGAAGTCGGTCGACGCCAGCCGGCCGAGGGCGTTGGCCCCAACCGCGACGGTGGCCGAGGCGAGGTGTCCTTCACTCTTGGCGCCAGGCGTTGCGCCTTGGGTGTCCTGAAGCCACTGGGTGAGCACGGCCTCGGAGTTGGGTCCGATGACCACCATGCCGGCGCCGGTACGCTTGGGAAACGCCATCGAAACCCTGAGTCGGTTGTTCGACGTGACCAGCCCGTGGAACTCGGCCGGGACGTACTTCTTGGCATTCTCGAGCGCGACCACGTGCACGGAGGTTCCCGCGACGGTGGTCTTGTTGGCCGAAAAGCTGACCGACGGGACGTTCGGAATGTTGACCCCAAACTTCTTCAGCGACTCGATGGTCTTGATGTTCGACTGCACCCCACGAACCAGGTGCAACGACGCATTGTTCATCTTTGTGGTGTCGCCGGTCCCGAATCCCAGAAGGACGTGGTTCGCTGGGCCCACGCCCACCATGGAGCGGCCGTTCCAGGTCCGCATGAGGCCGCCTGCGCGCCCGAGCAGCTCTTTGGCGTTGCCTTGGGCCATCCCCGGAAGCGACGACACCTGGCGTCGACCCTGCGCCATGATCCCGTCGACGTCGGTCTTGTAGTCGACGTACTTGGTGCTGGCACCGAGCGCGACCTGTCCGCTCTCCAGCAGTCCCGTGAGCGCGCCCTCGGAGATCGGGATGCTCGATGGGAGAGCCGCCGCGCCCTCCAACTCGATGCGCAGTGCATCGGTTCCCGAGCCCGTGGCGGTGATACGGCGGGCCCCAAGCTTGGCGCCGTAGCGCGCCGCTTGCTCTGCGGTCACGCTGATGCTGACACCCTGCCTGCCGTACTTGCGACCGAGCTCCGGTCCGGTCGCGATGCCGCGGAGGTCGCCGGCAAGGGTGAGCATGTTGTTCTCTTTGTCGAAGAACGCGACGCTGGGGCCTTCCTGTCCTTGAGGGCGCGCAAGTCGGACCGCGCCGAAGTCACCCTCGGGCTGCAGCTTGGACAGCATCGCCATGAGTGCCGCCTCATGTCCTTCGATGACAGGTACGTGGACGATGGTCTGCCCGCCGACGATGGCCATGTTCCAAGCCCGGCCCATGCCGACGTGCTCAAACACCTCGGACTCGAATCCCAGCCCGCTGCTCTTGAGCGCCTGCGCCACGGCCACACGCGCGGTCATGGCGGTAGGGGCGTAGCTCAGGGCTTCGTCGAGGAGGTCTTTGGGCGCCGCGACGTGCACCAAAGCATCCGGCACGGCCGGGAGCGCGAGAGGCTTGGGCATGGACGGCGCACGTGGGCGCGCGGTCGTTGTATCGGCGGGCACCTTCGCGGAACCGGAACCGGGACCGCCACTGCGCTTGCACGCCAGGGGGCTGAGGGCAAGAAGCGACGCGAGGAGGGCGGGGTAGAGCGGGCGCATCGTCGGACTTCGACGAAGCTACCAGCTCGGAGATTTTCTTCCACGACCGTTGATCGTGCATTTCCTAGGTTCAATGCGCCGTTTGGGGCGTAAAGACGCATCGGAAGCCGATCGTGATGTGGCGTAGGTCATCAGGCGCGGGCTTTCCGACGCTCGTTCGGGCCTGAACCAGGCTCGTACTCCAGCTTCCGCCCTTGAGAATGGCGGCCCCGTCCTCGGTTCGGCTGCGCGTCCACTCGAAGACATTTCCAGCCATATCGTGGACGCCAAACGTGCTCGCGTCCCGGGGGAGAGCCCCGACCGGCGTGGTGTCTCCGACCCCGGTCTCCCAGGTGTTTGCGCGGCTCGTGTCGTGCTCGTCACCCCACGGGAACGCGGTCCCGCGATCGCCGCTGGCTGCTCGATTCCACTGGGCCTCGCTCGGCAACTCTCCCACGCCGCCGGAGTCTTGCCCCCACCACGCGCAGTAGTCCGCGGCGTCCCTGCGGTCCACCAACACCACGGGGTGATGGCGCCGGGAGGGGGCCGGCTTTCCATGTGTCCACATGAAACGCTCGGCCGCCGCGTAGGGGAAGCCGGTGTCCTGGGCTGCCCACCGGATCGGATCGATCCATGGCTCGGGCGATCCTGTCGCTGCTGCGAAGGCCTGGTAGTCCGCCTGCGTCACGGGGTGCGCCATGATGCGGAACGCCTTCGTGTTGGTCGCGCGTCGCTCGGTTTCTGCCCGCAGGTTCATGAGCGGCTCGGTGGCTTGGGAACCGTAAGCTGCCACCAAAAACTCGACCGCACCCGCTCGAGTTTCGAGGGTTGACCCGGACCATGATGGGCCAGCTGGGACCAAGGTGGTGCCCGCGGGGGCTGTCGAATGCGCAGCGCAGCCTGTGAAACACGTTGCGAGCAGCGTGAACACGGTTCTGAAGCGACGATCCATAAAACGCTTCATCGTCGACTCTCGGTGGAGGTTGAGGGCTTAGGGGATTAAGCTTCTGCGGTGGATGTTTCGGTCCCTTCGACGGCTGCCCAGCGCGTGTTCGTGCTCGTGGCATCGGCGGGGGGGTACGACGCGATCGTCGAAGTGTTGGAATCGGTGGGCCCGCATTCGCCTCACGCATTCATCGTAGCGATCAAGTCCAGCGAAGGGCCTTCGATGCTTCACGAGACCCTCACGCTGCGAACGAGCTGCCGCCTGCGGGTCGTGGAGTCGGAGGCGATCCTTGAGGCGGGCACGGTCTACCTCGGAGGCCCGGGCATGGAGTTGGGGGTCACGGAGGTTTGCGTCACAGCAAAGCCGCGAACCTGCGGGGTGTCGGCACTGTGCGGGGTGTTGCAGAGCGCGGCGCTGAGTTGGGCCGAGCACGCGACGGCGATCATTCTCGCTGGCGGTGCAGCTCAGGTGCAGTCGGGCGCGCAAGCGATCCTCGATGCGGGCGGAGAGGTCTACTGCCAATCCCCAAGTTCGGCCCCGGTGGACGACATGTTGATCGGGGTGCTGAGCGAGGTCGGGGCCAGCGGCGTCGGCTCATGCGAGGAGATCGGCGGCTGGGTTCGCAAAGGACTCTCGGCGGAGGTCTGCGACACCGGGGATCCCGAGCGAGGCCAACTCCCCCTCGTTCCTGCGTTTTGGGTCTTGCTGGAGCGCCTGCGAACCAAGATGGGCATCGACTTGTACGCCTATCGGACGGCAACCCTGTATCGCCGCGTCACGCAGCGCGCCCGGACGCTGGGCGCGGACAACATCGAGACGTACGTCAAGCGAGCCCTGTCCGATGCCGACGAGCTCGAGGCCCTTGCGTCGCGCTTGCTCATTGGGACCACCGCTTTCTTTCGCAACGAAGCGCTGTTTGACGACCTGCGCCGTTGGGTTGTTCCTGCTGTCCGTGGACAGGCGTCGCTCGCGGTCTGGTGCGCGGGATGTTCTACGGGCGAGGAGGCTTACTCGGTCGCTGCGTTCCTGCACCGCGAGCTTGAGGCCGTTGGCTCCGCGACCCCGATTGCGGTGGTCGCAACCGACGTGCGGGGCGACGCCATCGAGCACGCCACGGCGGGCCGCTATGCTTTGGCGCGGGTCGTCAACATCCCAGCCGACATCCGAGCGCGCTACGGAACGATCGAGGACGGGGTGTGGACGGTGGGGAGTCTTCTTCGCGACTGTGTCGCGTTCTCCGTGCACGACGTTCTTGCCGATCCTCCGCCCGAAGACCGCGATCTCGTCCTGTTCCGAAACGTGATGATCTACCTCCGACCGGAGGTTCATCGGCGCGCGCTGACCCGCATGCATCATGCGCTCGTGCCCGGTGGGTTCCTCGCCGTGGGGGAGAGCGAGAGCTCGCACTCGCTCGAAGGAGGGTTCGCGCGCCCGGGTGTTTGCGATGGCGCGATCCTGCGCCGGGTGTAGCAGCTTTGCACTCGGTCCGGCTCCGCCAGCGTGGTAATCCCGCAAGGCGTTCGTTCAAGCATGCCTGCGTGCCTCTCAGAAAACGAGATCGTCGATTTCGTGATGCGGAACTTGGAGCCTGAGGAGGCGGCCGAGGCCGAGGCGCATATCGATCGGTGCGGGGCGTGTCGGGCGGTGCTCATCGAGTTGGCGAGGGTGTTTGAGCTGCGGGCGTCCTCGATTCCGGAGCCGGAGGAGGTCTCGCAGGATGAGACCGAAGCGTCGGCGGAGCCGCTGAGCCTGGGCCTGCTGCCGCCGGAGTTGCTGCGCGGCTCGAAGGTGGGTCGCTACGTGATGCTGGATCTTCTCGGAAGCGGAGCGATGGGGGTGGTGTTCGCGGCGTACGACCCCGAGCTCGATCGCCGGGTGGCCCTGAAGCTCCTCCGCGAACGAACGGGCGACGAGGGGCGAAACGCACGCATGGTTCGGGAGGCCCGGGCCACGGCGCGGCTGGCCCACCCGAACGTCGTGGTCGTACACGACGTCGGAGAGTTCGAGGGCAACGTGTTCATGGCGATGGAGCTGGTCGTGGGCGGGACGCTCGGCGATTGGCTTGGCGATCGCGAGCGCAGCCGAGACGCGATCCTCGAGGTGTTCCTGGAGGCGGGGGAGGGGCTCGTCGCGGCGCATGCTGCCGGGCTGGTGCACCGTGACTTCAAACCCGCGAACGTGCTCATGGGGGACGACGGGCGCGCCCGGGTGACCGACTTTGGCCTGGCTCGGGCCGGGGAGAATACCGACGCGCGCACGCGCGACGACTTCGTCACGCTCTCGGGGAGCGGCGAGGTTGCGGTGACCAGGACCGGGGCGCTGGTGGGGACGCCCGCGTACATGTCGCCCGAGCAGTTTCTCGGCGCGGTCGCGGACGCGAAGTCCGACCAGTTCAGCTTTTGCGTGGCGTTGGCCGAGGCACTCACGCACGAGCGCCCCTTCGCGGGGCGATCGCTGTTGGAGCTTCAGACCAGCGTCTGCTCTGGGGTGCTCCGTCCGCAGGCGTTCGAGGCGTTGCCGCGGGGGCTTGCAGCGGCGCTGACCCGTGGGCTCAGGGTGGACCCTCGTGAGCGATTCCCAGATATGCAGGCGTTGCTGTCCGCGATCGCTGAGGTTCGGGGTGGTAGGCCCCGCGCAGCCATCATGCGCGCGAGCGTGCTCGGTGTTGCTGTGCTGGGGACGGCGGCTGTGGCGTGGGCGGGCGCTCAGGCGGCCGAGGATGCGGAGCCGCTGACGATGTGCACGGAGTCCGGCGAGAGCTTCGCCAACGTGTGGACGCCTGATCGCGCAGGCGAGCTTGAGGCGTCACTGGCCGGTTTGGACCGCGCGGCCGCGCCGAGGGTGGCGCGCCACGTGGTGTCGATGCTGGACGCGTATGCTCAGTCATGGACGCAGGTTCATGCGGCGACCTGTGATTCCAGCGGGGCCACAGTGGAGGCTCGCTACGCGACGCTGCGGTGCCTGGAGCGTGGGCACTCGCAGGCAGAAGCGCTGCTCGCTGCCCTGTCGGAGACGGATCCGGGGGTGCTCGAGCATGCCGAGGAGGCGGTCGCGGATCTTCCGCAGCCCGAAGCCTGTCGGGATCCGGGATGGCGAGAGGTTCGTGTTGAGCCGCCGGAGGTGATTGCGCAAGAGGTCGCCGCAGCACGCGATGCGTTGGCCGTGGCGGACGCATACCTGGCGACTGGGCAGTACGCGGTGGCAGCACAGCGGGCGCAGGCAGTCCTGGAGACCTCGCAATCCCTCGGTTTCGAACCACTGTCCCTGGAGGTCAGGTCAGTGCTGGCAGGTGCGCAGAATATGATGGGCGACGCGGCTGCGGCCGAGACGACCCTGCGGACTTCGTGGGCGGGTGCGGTGAGGTTGGGCGACCCCGCGTGGCAGGTGCGCGTGGGCGCGGACATGTTGGACGTGGTGGGCAACGTTGCGGGGAGGGGGCGCGAGGACGGAGCGTTCTGGCGAGATGTCGCGGGCGCAGCGCTCGAGCGGCTCGAGCCCATGCATCCCGCCGCGTGGCACTACTGGAACGCGCGTGGAGCCTTCGACGCGTACGGGGGGGACTACGAGTCGTCGCTTCAAGCCTTCGACACTGCGCTTGCCGTGCCGGGACTGAACACGACTCAAGTCGTTGGAAGCACGATCGGCCGGGTCTCGTTGCGAGGTCAGATGGCGAGCGGAGATGCGCGGGGCGAGGTGATCGCCGAGGGGAAGGCGTTGCTCGAGCTTGTGCGGGAGCGGCTCGGCCCCGATCACCCTCGGATGATATGGGCATCGCAGCCCTTGGCCAACGCGCTGACGGCTGCGGGACGCGGGGAGGAGGCCCTGGCTGCACTCGAGCACGCGATGGCTGTCGCCGAGTCGTTCTTCGAGCCGAACGATCCTCGGATCGCTGGCCTGCTGGCGACCCGTGCCGCGGCGCTCACGGGCGCGGGTCATCTGGAGGCGGCTCGCGACGACAGCCGACGGATCGTAGAGATCCGAGAGGCCACTGACCCAACGGACGACAGCCGCATCGGGCTGGCCTACAACAACCTCGCGGTGGCCGAGATGGGGTTGGGGAACAACGCCGAGTCCGCAGCCTCGTTGGAGCGCGCGTTGCCACACCTGGAGGCCGCCTTTGGCGCGGACCACCTCAATGCGGCAAACTGTCGGACCTCGCTGGCCTCCAGCTTGGTCAAGCTCGGACGGTACGACGAAGCTCGCGCGCACCTTGTGGCAGCGCGTGCGATCAGCAAGTCGTTCGGTCCACAGGCGGACGGACTCGCTCCGTACATCAGCTACAATCAGGCGCTCATCGAGCACCACGACGGCAACCTCGAAGAGGCAGCCCAGCTCGCCCAGGAGGCGCTTCGCTCCGCGGAGTCGTTGTTCGGTGCCGAGCATCCGCTGGTGGCGAACATGCTGTCGGCGCAGGCCAAAATCTCGCTGGACCAGAAGCGGCCCGAGCCTGCCCTCGCCGCGACGAACCGGGCGCTTGAGGTTGTGACGAACCCGCTGCTGCGCGGAGCGTTGCTCGTGCTTCGGGCCAGAGCTCATCAAGCGCTGGGTGATGGGGCCGCCTGTGCCGAAGACTTCGCGAAGGCTCAGGCGCTCGCCGATGATCTCGGCGAGAGCCCCTGCTAGCCGCGTGGACACTCGCCGGCTACGGTGCGGGCGCGGGCGCATCGTCAACCGACTCGGCAGGTTCGTCCTCCTGCACGAGATGCCGTGTTCCGTCGTAGACCGCCCATGCCGACGCGAAGCGCTGCGTGTCCCCATCCGGACTCTCCACGTCTTCGATGAACCACCACGACGCCTGTACGCGCTCCGAGTTGATGTCCAGCATCACGTATCCGCGCTGGGTGAGCTCCGCCCAGTGCAGGTGCGGGTTGGAGATCATCGCCGCGTTCGCGAGGTTGGTTGGGAAGCCCGCGGACGTGACTCCGGGGGTCACGAACTCGACACCGACCGAGCCCTCACCGGTCTCCGGGTCGTACTCGCCCTGCGGATCGACAGCAAGGTCGAACGCCCAAGACGAGTGAATGTCACCGGTGAGCACGATCATGTTGGAGACCGCCTCGGCCATCTCGTAGAACCGAGCCCTGGCGGCGCGGTAGCCGTCCCATTGATCCGCGTTGATCGGGTTCTCGCCCAAACGGACCTCGGCCATGATCACCTGCTGGCCGACCAGGACCCACTGCGCGTTGGTGCTGGTGAGCTGCTCCAACGCCCACGACTCTTGCTCCAAACCCAGCAGCTGGCGGTCGGGCGCGTCGAGTAGATCCGGGTCGCCCAGGTCGTCCGGCTGCAGGTCGCGACCGATGATGCGGGTGTCCAGCATCATCAAGTGCATGAGGTCGGAGTAGGGAAGCGCGCGGTAGATGACCCCGAAGACTCCCTCTCGCAGAGGCATCCACTCGGCGTAGGCTTGGGCCGCGGCGGCCTTTCGATCCTCCCAAGAGCCCTCGGTGGCTGGCTGGTGGTTCTGGGCGCCGTCCGTGTATGCGTCGTTGGCGGTTTCGTGGTCGTCCCAGACCGCGACCATGGGGTGCTGGCGATGAAGCTCTTGCAGGTCGGGGTCGGTGCGGTACAGGGCGTAGCGGGCGCGATAGTCGTCGAGTTCGACGATCTCATGAGGCGGGTCGACCTGGCGAACGAGATTGGGGTTGGTCGCGCCCTCGTAGATGTAGTCCCCCAGATGCAGGACCAGGTCCAAGTCTGCTCGCTCGGCGATGCGGCGGTAGATGTGGAAGTAGCCGCGCGCGTAGTTGGAGCACGAACACATCGCGACCCGTAACCGAGTGGCGTCGGTTGGAGCCGTGCGTGTCCGGCCGATCGCGGAGACGCGGCCCTGCGCGTAGAAGCGGTAGTAGTAGGCGGTTCCTGCGGACAGGTTCTGGAGGTCGAGCTTGATCGTATGATCGCGGTCGGGCTCGGTCACGAGGTAGTCCGCAGCAACGCGGACGTCGAACTCCGGGTCCAGCGCAACTTCGAAGAATGCCTGCAGAGCGTCGTTAGACTCGGTGGTGATTCGTGTCCAAAGAATGACCGCGTCGGTCAGTGGATCGCCCGAGGCCACGCCATGCGAAAACAGGGATTCGGGCCCCGGGTCGCCCTCCCACTCGTACTCAGGCAAGCCGTCGGGGCCTCCGCCCGAGCTCGAGCCATCCACTGCGGTGCTGCTGGTGGGCGCACCGGTCGTTGGGCCTGAGGTCCCAGAGTCTTCGAGCAGGGGCGCATCGTCACCGCAGCCAAGAGCAGAGGTCGCCGAAAGAGCGCTGGCGTAGCGAAGGAGCGTGCGGCGAGACAAGGGCATGGCGCGTGGTTATGGTACCGCGCCGATCACCTCGGTTTCGCTCTGGCGCCCTGGTACGGCTCGGGCGCCCGATGGGCCGGTTCAGCTCGCCGACTCCCGCGTCTGCGTCGGGGGTTGAGCGCACGTCGGAATTCGAACCGTGAAGGTGCTGCCGTGCCCCTCCCCATCGCTTTGAACATCCACCGCCCCGCCATGCAGTCTCACCAGGTCATGGACGATGGAGAGACCCAGCCCGAGTCCGCCCTGCGAGCGGGCGCGGTGCTCCGAGACTTGATGAAACGCCTCGAAGATACGGGGCAGATCCTCTTTTGGGATGCCGAGGCCCGTGTCCTTCAGCTGGAGGGTCGCGGATCCAGAGCGAGCGCTGAGTCTGACGGAGACCGAACCTGAGGGCGTGTACTTGAATGCGTTGGAGACCAGGTTGGTGACGATCTGCGTCAGACGCAGCGGGTCTCCGTTCACCCACACGTCCTCTGCAGGCCAGTTCTGAATCAGGCCAACCGCGGATTCGGATCGGCGCGCCGCCGCCTCGAGCGTGGCTTGGCGGGCCAACGCGTCAAACTTGACCGGCTCGACCTTCAGCGCGAGTCGGTCTCGGTCGAGCCGACTCGCATCGAGGATGTCGCCGAGCAAGCGATTCGAAAGCTGAACCTGACGAAGCATCGTCTTGCTCAGTCGAAGGTTCGTCTCATCAGACGCGGGTCCGTTGCCGAGCGCCTCGATCGCGAGGGCCAGGGTCCCCAGGGGGTTGCGCAGCTCATGACCCAGGACGGCGAGCACGTTGGTCTTCTGGCGGTTTGCCCGTTGTGCCTCCTGACGCGCGACGACCTGTGCCGTGACGTCGGTCGCGACGAGTTGGATGAGGTCGTGTCCTGAGATCGGGGCCACGACGAGCTTGAAGTAGGCTGAGCTGCCTACGGACGTCTGGAGGCAGAGTTCATCGAAGCTCTTGGCTGCTCCTCCCTGTGCCGTCTGCTTCAGAGCGGAGAGGATCTGGTCGTGCTCGTCGATTCCCCTGAGTACTTCGACGATGAACCGCTTGGGCGGGAGGGAGCGGGCAAACGCCAGCTCCGCGCTTCGGTTCGCAGAGACGATCGTCAGATCGGACGCCCGGGTCAAGATCACCGGAAATGGTGCGTCGGCGAAGGACTGCTCAAGTCGCTGGAGGGTGGCGTCGCGTTCTTCCTGGAGCCGCTGCCGAGCGGTCACGTCTTCGAAGAGAACGACGAACCCGTCTCCGACTTGCGCCGCGCGAAGCTCGAACCAGTGGTCGAAGTCTTCGAAGTCGTAGCGCAGGACTCGCTCGTATGGCTTCCCCGAAAGAACGACCTCACGATAGGCATCGAAGAGCCCGCTGCTTTCGTTCCCCGGCATCTCTACGAGCAGGAGATGGCCGACGAGGTCCTCGCGTGCTCGCCCGACCAGGCCACACGCGAGCGCGTTCGCCTCCACCCAACGGAAGTCGGTGATGGAGCCGTTTGCATCCCGGACGGATTCGAACAGCATCGCCGGACGGGGCAGGTTCTTCAGCGCGCCGTCTGCGTCGACAGGAACTGGAGCCGCTGGGACGGTGGGCACGTTGCCGGGCACCCGGTTTCGTAGCACCCTTGCCCGCTGCGGTCCGCGAGAAGGTGGCGGACGCGCTCGTGAAGCGCCGGAAGGGCCGTTTTCATCGCCCAGAGGGCGCGCCGCCGCCGCGTCCCCACGGGGTGAGGGCGCGCCGCCGCCGCGTCCCCACGGGGTGAGGGCGCGACCGCCGCCGCGTCCCCACGGGGTGAGGGCGCGACCGCCGGGAGCTCGCATCATCTCGACACGCCGTCTCGTTGGTCTTTGGAGCGCACTACAAGCTGCGAACGAACGCCACGACGTCGTCGATTTCCTTGTTGGTGAACTTCCCCTTGTACGACTGCATCTTGGTCCCGGGCACACCACTGAGGACGGCGGACTGGATCTTCGACTTGGCCAGACCCGACAGCGGGGTCACCCCAAGTTTGCGGCCGAACGAGGTGTCGCCTTTGCCGTCACCACCGTGGCAAGTCTTGCACTTGGCCATGTACAGCGCGCGCCCGTTGGCCCTGTCATACTTCGGCTTGGCGGGGGCGGCTGGCTTCGGCGGCGCCTCGGGCTTGTCCTCCCCTGCGGCGGGCTCCGCCTCGGGCTTCTTCTTGGGCTTCCTCTTCCTGGGCTTTGCTTCGGGCGTGGGCTCGGGCTCAGGCTCAGGTTCGAGCTCCGCTTTGGGCTCGGGCTCGGCGTCTGTATCGTCATCGGTGTCCTCGCCTTCGGTGTCGGTCTCGACCGCGGCGGGGGTCGGCACGTCTTTGGCCGGGTACTTCTGCGCGAGGAAGGTGGCGATATCGGTCGCCGTGGTGTCATCGAGCTCGGCGCCCTCTTCGACCATGGAGGCGACCACACCCCGCCAGCCGGCGATGTCGTCAGGGCCATGGTTGTCGTTCTCGTCGAGCTCGTGGCAGGCGGTGCAGTTCGCTTCGAGCAGCGCCTGACCCCTGGCGGGGTCGATCTTGGCGCTGCCGACAGCCTCGGCGCTGTGGGCAAGGTCGATGATCGCGTCGGTGTTCTTCTCGTCAGCTCGCTCCTGCTCGCGGCGCTGCTTGGTCGACTGCTGAATCTCGGGTGTGATCGCGGCGAGATAAGCCGTGACGGATGGGATGTCCTCGGCCGAGAGCCGCTCCCCGAAGACGGAGGGCTTCTCGAGCATCCGCATCGAAACGTCATACCAACTCTGCGGCGTGCGGGGCTTGGCGAGAATGGTGCGCATGTCGTGGCAGACGATGCACTGCTTGACCAAGACCTGACGGCCGTGCTCGAAGCTTTCCAGCGTGGTGAGTGCCTCGATGTCGACCTCTTCGTCGCCGAAGTCGACATTTGCGAGCAACATCTGCACGCGTTCGAGGTTCTCGGGATCGGTGGTCCGGCCCGAGAAGTCGTGCGCCTGCACGGCGTAGGGGATCGACAGCGTCGAGAGGATCACCGTGCACAGCAGCAGCCCAAAGCCATACGAGGGCATGGACTCTTCGAAGTGGCGAAAAAAGATCAGGATGAGGATCTTGCAGATCAGCAGGACGCCGATCGTGATGCCGACCACCGCGTGGATCACGGTCCGCGCGGGGAGTTCGTACTGGTACTCCCAGAGCCGTGGAAGCATGTTCCACATCATCACGACGTAGATGATCCCGTAGGTGTAGCCGGCGAGCGCGTGCATGCGCAGCCAGAACTTCGGCGCTTCGGTCTTCTTCTTTTCCTCGTTCCAGAATCGGGGTCCCCACAGCCATGCTTGAAGCAGCACTGCGATGATTGCCAAGGCGAGGAACGCGATCCCCGACCACATGCTTAGCGTCGTGCTCATCGATGATCTCTGTTCGCCGCGTCCATGCGTCCGTGGACGCTCAGGCGACCAGGAAACAGGCGAGGGCGCCGATTGTTACGCACTTGGAGCGGCCACGTCGATGTGGCCTCGCTATGCCACCGATAGGGCGAGGCGATACCACCGGCCCGCCTGCCCGCTGGCGAACCGATGGCGGTGGGCCGTGCTTAGAACTCAAGGCGCCAGACCAAGCCGCCGCCGCGCCCCTTGAAGTAGCAACCCAATCGGTGAGTTCGGATCGTTCGGAACTCCCGGACCTCTGCGAAGATCGGGATCCCTTGGGTCGCCAGCGCGGCGAAGGCCGACGCGACTGTGGTCGCAGCGTAGGGGGTTGCCTGCCAGACGTTCTCTCGCAGGTCCATCCGGCCGAGGTTTGCGATGGGTCCGGCCGAGAGCCGAGCATCCTCGGGGAGCTCCCAGGGGTCGGTGAGGGCGAGCACCGTCCAGGAGGTCTCCCGGTCCCACCGGAGGGCAAGCGCTTGGCTCGGCGCGAAGTTGGGCGTGGGGAGCGGGGTTTGGGTGACCTGGCGAAGCTCCACTGGCTCGGGGTCGGCCGCAGCGGCGACACGGGGTGCCGAGAACACGCCCGCCGCCGCGAGCACGCCGAGTAGGCCCAGGAAGGACCTGAAACTCGCGCGGGCTGGGATCTCGAACGTCATGCGTGTGTCGCCACACAAGTGTATCGGATCCTTCGGCGACTTTGAAAGGTGGGAGTGATCCGCACATCAGCGCCGGGGGGCACGCTGTCGGAATCGGGGACCGCGGCCGCGCCCTTGCTACATTCCCTCCCCGATGGGTACGACCCGACGGCGCTCGCACTGGCTCGCCCTGTTCACGCTCGCGGTTGCATGCGCGAAGCCGACCCCGCCCGCGCCGCAGCCCCCGGAGGCGCAGCCCGTCGCGGCCGCACCGTCGGAGCGACCGCGGCAACGCTTTGCCGGTCGCTTCGACGCGCTGACGACCGAACTCGAGGCAGGACTTGAGAAGTTCCACGTCCCGGGGATGGCCGTGGCGGTTGTGTACGAAGACAGCGTCATCTATGCGCGCGGTTTTGGGTTTTCGGACCTGGAGAAGAAGGAGGCGGTCACGCCCCGGACCCGTTTTGCGATCGGCTCGTCCACCAAGGCGTTTACGGCGGTGCTCATCGGACAGCTCGTCGACGAAGGCAAGATGAGTTGGGACGACGCGATTGCGAAGCACGTGCCCGAGTTCGTCCTCGCCGTGAAGTCCGATGATGCGGCGGCGCAGGCGACGATTCGTGACGCGCTCTCCCACCGCACCGGCTTCACGCGGATGGGCGTGTTGTGGGCGTCGGGGGAAGTGCCCCGCAAGCAGTTCTTGGCCCAGGCATCGCAAGCCGAACCGCTGGCGCCGTTTCGCGAGCAGTTCCTCTACAACAACGTCACGTACACCGCGGCCGGAGAGGCGAGCGCCCGTATCGAAGGCGTCCTGTGGGAGGAGCTCGTCACGCGAAACCTCCTCGAACCGCTGGGGATGCGCAACACGGTGGTCATCAGCGAGGAGGCGAAGCGCTTGGGCATGGCGCAGGGCTACAAGTGGAACCGTGACAAGTCGTCCTTCGACGCGTTGCCCATGCGCTCCCTCGATGAGATCGCGCCGGCCGGTGCGATCAACTCGACCGTCCTCGATATGACCGCGTGGTTGCGATTCCAGATCAACCGCGGCGTGTTTCGTGGCGAGCAGCTGATCAAGTCGGAGACACTCAAGGAGACCTGGAAACCGCAGATCGAGGTCGCGGGCACCTTGAACTACGGGCTTGGATGGTTCGTCGACGAGTACAAGGGGCAGCCGCTGCTGCACCACGGCGGGAACATCGACGGCTACTCTTCGATGGTCAGCTTCCTGCCCGAGGAGCGTCTGGGTGTGGTCATGCTCTCGAACGTGTCCCACAGCGCGATGCAGGACGCGGTCCGCGGCATCACCTACGACGCATTGCTCGCCGAGCAGGACGACGGCGCTGGAGAAGCCGATGAAGATCTCGCGGCCTTCGAGGGGCAGTTCGTGGCGGGGTTCGGACCGTTTGCGGGCAAGAACTTCGCCGTCACGGTCAAGGATGCCGTGCTCTTCGTCGACGTGCCTGGACAGCAAAACTATGAGCTCAAGCCCCCGGCGGAGGACGGCAAGCGGACGTTTGCGGTGAGCGATGCGGTGGCGGTTCGGTTCGACCGCCACGGCGGGAAGGTCAACACGATGCACATGTACCAAGGCGGCTTCGACTTCGAGTTGTTCCGCGAGGGCTACACCCCAGAGCCCGAGGTGCCGCTCGCGTCGCTCGATCCGTTGCTCGGCGACTACGAGAGCCCGGTCCTGGGCCGGGCGAAGGTGCTGGTCCGCAACAACCGCCTGGCCATCGATGTGCCCAAGCAGATGGTCTACGAGCTGTTCCCACCCGACGACGCCGGCATGTGGCGTTTTCGTGTGAAGAAGGAAATCGCTATCGAGTTTCTGCCGAAGGATGCGCCCAAGAAGGTCGTGATGCACCAGGGCGGCAAGACGTTTGACCTGATGCGGGTCAAGGCCGTCCAGGCGGCGGGTTCGGGTCCGAGCGCGGTGACCCTCGACAAGCTGCGAAACGCCACGCGGGCCGAGCGGGCGCTCGCCAAGCTCGGCGTCGTGAAAGTGACCGGCACCCTTCGTTTCGTACAGGCCGGCGTGTCGGGAACCATGACGATCTGGGTCGCCCCCGATGGGCGACTGCACTCCAAGCTTGATCTGGGCAAGTTCGGATGGAGTGAGTCGATGGTCGGCCCGGACGGGGGCTGGGATGTCTCCTCCTTCGGACCCCGCGACGACTTGGAAGGCGACCGTCTCCAGCAGGCGCTCCTGCTCAACCCGCTGCACTACGGACGAGCCTTGGCGGCCGTGTTCGACGACGTGTCCGTCGGTGACGTCTCCACGGACAACGGCCGTGAGACCGCCGAGGTCTCGCTCACCAAAGGCGAGCTTCCGACGGTCAACGCGAAGCTCGACCTCAAGACCGGGGACATCCTCGAGATGTCCTACGAGGCGTTGTGGTCCGGGCCTGGCAACGTACCCACCACCGAGACGCTCAGAGAGTACCGCGGGGTGCTCGGACTCCGCCTGCCGCACGCGATCGAGCGCAGGACGCAGTCCTCGGGTGTGATCCAACTGTCCAACATCGAGTACACCCCGGTTGAGGACGAGGCGGGGTTGTTCCCGAGCGAGCCGACGGCCCGGTGAGCGACGCCCAGCTGTTCGCGCTCGATGCGCCAGTCGAACAAGGAGTTCGTCGGCTCCCAAGAGGCGTATTCACGGCCAGGCCGCGAGAATCCACATCCTCATGGCGCTATGATTGTGCGACTTCATGGACATCGAGGACATCGACGGGACGACCATCGAGAAGGCCGGGTTCAAGGACAAAGAGTTCGAGCAGTTTTTCAGACGTCTGCTCCGGGCAGAGCGCGAGCACCGTCATCGCGCTGATGCGAGGGTCCTGGGACCCGTCACGGCCTACCGTGGCGATGAGAAGCGCGACCTCATGTTTGAGGTCGCCGGCCCTCCCCGTCGCGCTCGGACGGACTTCACTGAGGCGCTGACATGGGATGAGGTCGGCCGGACTTGGTACTCGTGCAAAGGCGGAGGTTCGTGGCGAAGTTCAATCCTGACCGAGCTTGGGAGCGCGGCACGGAACAAGTCCATCAAGAACGGCACCAATCCTGGGGCAGCGAGGAACCGTCCGCCAGGGAAGTTGCTTGACCACGTCGAGAACGGCGGGAGATATGTCTTCGTCGTCGGGGTGGCCGCGATCGATGATCGGGGTCTCTTGGACGAGGCTGCCAAGCTTCTACGCTTCTGGCTCGATTTCGAGGAACGGAAAATCCCACCCAACTTGCGTGCCCAACTGGATTTTTTCGATGCGAACTCGCTCGCTGACTTCATCGCGACCCACAAGCCCGAACTGAGCGAGTCCCAACGGGCTGCCCTCCAGTTCGAGGAGCCGGAGGGGCTCAAGCCCTGGACGCAGTGGACCGCTGAACTCGCGGCGGGCCGTGACCTGCCCGAGTTCCAAGCCGACGCTGAGCGGCAGGCACTTCTCGACGCCATCGGGAATTCGAAAAACCGTGTGCTGCGGGTGTTCGGTCCCCCGGGGGTTGGGAAAACACGGGTTGTCCATGAGGGCATCCGGCGATGCGGCGCCGGGGCAGAGGCTCAAACCCGCTACTGCGAAGACTTCGAGTCCAGCCTGCGGGTCGTTCAGGATCGCTGGCTTCACCGAGGTGCCAAACCATGGCTCGTCTTGGACGAGCTACGCACCATCGACGCCGAACAGGTCACGGCGAAGTTCGAAGCGAACGCGAGCGAGGGGGCTCGCTTGATTCTTGTTGGGACCGCGGACTCGAAGGCTCGTTCTGTACCGAATCGAGAGTTCCCAATCTCCGAACTCGGGGATGAGCAGACCCGAACGCTGATCGTCAATGAAGCCGGTGGGCTCTCGGAAGAGCAGCGCGAGTCAATCTGGAAGTTGTCCGAGGGGTATCCCTGGTACGCGGTGCTGCTCGCACGGGCTGTCTCAGAGAACGACGCCATTCTCGAACAGGGCGATGACGATGCCACCCGGTGGTCGTCGGGCACGCTGAGGGTTCTCGCGGGCAACGTTGAGCACTATGCTGATGCCGCGCAATGGGAGCGGGAGGCCGAAATCCGCGCCAAGGCACTCTTGGTGGCGATCTTGACCCGCGATCTCGAGATGGATTGGAGCGAGTTGTGGGAGCGGCACGGCGAGGGGTTGCGCCTTGCCATCGACGAACCGACGCAGTGGAACGAGGTCGTTCGACGTGAACAAGACTGCCGGGGACGCCAACTGCTGCGGCAGTCCGGTTTGCGAGCCACCCGGCGCTACGTCAGCCCCAACAACCTCGCGCGGTTGGTCCTTCATCACTTTCTCACAGACCCCGACCTGGGCCCCAAGATTCGTCGGCATGTGCCTGAGTTTCGCTCGACGCTGGTGGCGGTTGCGAAGGCCGTGCAGGTCAATCCTGCGCTGATCGAACAGCTTGCGCGCGGGGAGATGGATGAACTCGAGCGCCGTGCGTCGGTCGAAGGGGTGGCCGCTGTCGACGCTTACCTCCGCTTCTCCGAACCTTGCTACGAGGCCGCACAGGATGTTCCTGAGCATGCTGCAGCAGTGATGGCGAGGGTTGTCGAAAGGACTCGCATGGAAGAACTCTCAAGTGCAGGCAACCTGCGTTCTGTGGGGGCGTTCGTGTTCGAGCATGTGGTTCATCGGAAGATCTCGACCGCGGTATTCTTCGCCGTCGAGGCCGCGTTGATCGCTCTGGCCCGGGTCGACGATTCTCCGTTCTCAAACAATGCGGAGGGGATTTGGAAGAGTCTGTTTTTGCCCGGGTTGCACGAGACGCATCAGACGTGGGAAGTGCGTCGGACTCGTCTCGATGAACGACTCGCCGATCCGGATGAGTTCGTGCGAGCTCTCGCGATTGAAGCGCTGGGGCCAGCCGTGGACCCCCGCGAACAGGGGCTCGGCTACAGCGAGGTCGACAAACTCGACGGAGACTGGCCCCAAGTGACGGAGTCTGAGCTGCTCGGCCGGAAAGCCGAGCTTTGGACACGGGTGCTCGACGCCTGCAGGGAAGACGATCGAGGCCTCGCCGCTCGCGCACGACTCATGGTCGCGCGTCAGATCCGAGGCGCTGTCGGACGTGGCCTCGAGGCGGAACGTCTCGCCGAGTTGACGGGAGAAGTCGCGTGCTGGACCCCCGAGGAGCGGCATGAGCTTCTCGAGAGCCTCGTGGATGTTCGTCGCTATGACATGGACGACTACGCCGAGCGTCCGGATCTCCGCGATGCTCTGTCAGAACTAGAACACGCGGCCGCCCCCCTGGGGCTCGAAGACCGAGTGCGAGCGCAGATCGGAAGCTGGCATCCGGGGCCATGGCAGATCACCGACCCGGATCGAGAAGTGCACGAGAGGACTGCGGACTTGGAGCTCGCTCGCGCACTGCTCGGGGATCTCGGTGCGCTGCAATGGGCACTCGAATGGGCGGCAAGTCCCCAGGCCCATCGCGCAAATGCGCTTTGGCTTGCGCTCGGGCGTGCGGACCAAGGAGCGAGCCTTCTCAGTCGACTCACTGCCGTTGTGGCACAGGGGGCCTGCGCCGCTGGATTCGGGCGGTACTTGCTGGGCTGGGCTGAGGCGGACTCGGTGAAGGCCGTGGAGGACTGGCTTGCTGTGGCTCCCACGACCGAAAGCCTGGGTTTGGCCGAGGCCGCTGTTTGGTTCCTGGTCTTTCAGAGCCCTTCGTTGACCCGTCTCGACTGGATCCGCGAACTCATCGGCTCGGGAGCGATCATTCCGCAGGCGTTGGCCCTGCTCGCCTATCGGGGTTGGGAGCAGCTCGACGCCAAGGCCGTGCTTGCCTTTATGGACGCCATCGTCGCGGTGCCCGAACTCGCCGAGTTGAGCTTACGGCTAAGCGTTGGGGTGGTTGAGCGTGACCGAGACCCACTCACCAGAGAGTTGGCGCTTGGAAGACTCCGAGTCGCGCTGCCGCAGGTCCTTGCGCGGAGGGTTGCGATCGGTGTCCAGGATGTGGCGACGAAGGCAAGCCGCTTCCTTGCCGAAGCCGGAGACATCGAGCAGGTGACGTCCTTGATTTTGGCTGCGCTCTCGGTTGATCTCGACAACAGCCGGAACACGCACCTGGGCAATGAGATGCTCAAGGCGCTCCTCAAAGAGGGCTACGGCGAAGAGCTGTGGCCCCAGCTCGCCGAGGCTTTGGTTGGGCAGCAGCAGAGTTCGCTGGGGTGGCAGCTTCGTAGGAACAACCTCCTTGCGTCTGTGCCCGAAGCTGCAGTCATGGCGTGGGTCGGTCATGACCAGCAGCGCGGTGTTGTCGTCGCGGGGCTCATGACTCCTCACGGAGAGCAGCTTGGTTTCATGGCTCGGGAGTTACTCCTCCGGTTCGGACCTTTGGGCCCGGTGGGGCGCGAGCTCCAACGTAGCGCTCGGTCCCCAGCACGAGCGTTCGCAGGAGGGATGGAGCCATTCCGCCGTAGGCTGCGCGAGCACGCCCGCGCGTGGCAGGTCGAAGCCCCGACCCCTGTCGTGACTTGGGCGCGGGAACTCGAAGAGACCCTCGACGAGCAGATTCGCGAGCATGAGGCGCGTGCCGAATATCGGGCGAAGTATGGGTAGCAAACCGCTCACACTCGCGCTCCGATACAAAGCGGTGACAACGCGCCGTTCCGGCCGCCGCATGCTCAAGGTGTATGGGGACTCGAACTTGCGGGTGGGCGTTGCTGGTCTTGGCTGGCTGGAGCTTGGGGTGCGGAACGAGCGGGGTCGAGGACTCGACGTCGGCCGATCCGGAGGCCGCGTTGTTCGAGGCTGCCGGGGCGCCGGATGCCCCCGCTGCACTCGCGTTGCGTGCCGAAGGTCCCAGGGCAAACGCATCGTAATTCCCTCCCGACGAGAGTATCTTCAGGAGGAACAGCTCGTTCCAGCCAGCTTCGAGGCGCCGGTTCTTGATGCCGACTTTGGAGCCCTTCACGTTGCGTAGGAGGTTGAGTGCGGCGTGCCGGATAATGGTGAAGTTCTCGGCGGCATTCTCTGCTCGCAGGCGGGATTCGTCCTCGCGGAACGCCACGTCGAGAACCCAGTGCAACTTGTTCTCGACCTGCCAGTGACCACGAACGGACGCCAGCGCTTGCTCGGCTGTCATGGTCGAGCGCGAAGTAATGAAGTACCGGCTTCCGCAGCTCTTCTCTCCGTCGATGATGCGCGTGGACTCGAAGAGTACGAGCTGTGCCAGCCCCTTCCAACGTTCCCGCACTTCCTGCGGGAACTCGTCGGAGATCGGCAGCACCCAGCACTTGCGCGTCTCTTCTCGACCTCGTTTCTTCTCTGTGCTCGCCGCGTAGTGCTTGCCATCAAGAACAGGTTCTGGGTCGCTGTTTCGGAAAGCGTCTAATGCGTTGGTGACGGCCTCGGACAACTTCGGTTGGTTGTCGCGAACAGCGAGCAAGTAGTCCCCGCCTTTCTCCACGATTTTCTCGGCGATGTCGGTCTGGCACCCCGCAGCGTCGATTGTGACGAGACAGCCCTTGAGGTGCAGCAGCTCCAGTAAGCGTGGGATGGCCTCTACTTCGTTCGACCCCTCTGTCGTCCCAACCTGGCCGAGGACGACCCCGTTCGCGGTACTCCAAGCGCTGACCATCGTAATGAATCCGCCGCCGCTCGCCTTCTCGAACGCCCGTCGCAAGACCTTCCCGTCGATCGCGATAACGCCATCATTCGTCGCCGCCGCAACGCCCCGCATCCACCTCGCAAACATGGCCTCAAGCGGCTCCGGGTCGAGCTTCGCGAGCACGCGGCCGATGGTGTCGTGCGAGGGAATCCCCGACGGAAATTCGACGAAGCCCTCAAGGAAGTCCAGGCGCGAGTTTCCGAATCGTTCGACTGCCACCGGGTCATTTGCGCCGCACACGACTCCGCACAGACACAGGAACAGCACGGACTCCAAGCTGTGTCGGCGGGTCCGCGTCATTCGCGGGTCCGGCACCTCCGAAAGCAACTCGATGAACGAGTCGACGTCCGGCGCTGGTCCCATCGAGGCCTGGATTTTCGGTCTCCGTTTCGCACCCTTGGTAGCCGTCGCCATCCGTCGAAAGAGATCACGTTTGCCTGCGTCGATGCAAATCACGCCGCAACCGATCGGAATTGCTAAGTCTTGATGCGATTGCCCTGCCGAAGGTCCCGAGGGATTCAGCCGGGCACTGGAGTTCTACGACGCCGCGGATCGTTCGCAGGACCCCCAGGGTTGGGAGGACTTCATCGACACGGTCGCGGCGGCCCGCAACACGGCCTCGGCCCGCTTGTTCTGGGAGACCGATCTGGAGCGTGCCAAGGCAGAGGCGAAACGACGTGGGCTGCCGATCCTCTCGCTGCGGATGTTGGGCGACCTACGCGACGAGCTCAGCTGCGCGAACTCTCGCTTCTTTCGCACCACGCTGTACGCCGTCCCGGAGGTCTCGCGGGCGATGCGAGAAGACTTCGTGCTGCACTGGTCGAGCGAGCGCGACGTGCCGGTGGTGGAGATTACCTTCGGTGATGGCCGGGCGATCAAGACCACGACGACGGGCAACAGCATTCACTACCTGCTCAGCTCCGAGGGCATGGTCTTGGACGCGGCGCCGGGGCTCTACTCGCCAGGCGGCTTTGCTCGGGTGTTGGGCGAAATGAAGACGCTTGCTCACGAGACCGACCAAGGGGGCCTGGCAGCGCATCACGGCCGCGCCCACAGCGAGGGGGAGGCCCAGGTGGCGAGGTGGCTGAACCGGTACGGGCCGCCGGTTGTGGCTGATCCGTCGCCCTCGCCCGATGGATCGCTCCCGTCCTCCGTGCCCGCCCTCGATGCTCAGGTCCTCACGATGTCAAAGTCCGTGATCGAGGTGCCCACGCTTCGCGCCCTGGGAGCGCGGAGTGGACCCGCGGTGCCGCGGGAGCAGGCGTTGGATCAGGTCTTTGCACAGCTGACGAAGCTGGGCACGGTGGCGGTGTCGCTTTCCGAGTCCACGCAAGCGCTGATGCTTCGGGACCGGCCCCGGCTGCCGGACGAAGCGGAGTCGGACCACCACACGCGCTTCGCGGCGATGGTGCAGGCGTTCGAGTCCACCATCGCCACAGACGAGCTCAAGAACGAGTACGATCTTCGGCTTCGGCTGCACCAGTGGCTGTCCGAAGAGGACACGGACCGATCCTTCGAGGCGTTCAACGAGCGGGTCTACCGGGAGTTGTTTCTGACGCCCGCGTCGGACCCGTGGCTGGGGCTGGTCGACAACGCAACCTACGACGGGTTGATCGAAGCGGGCATCACCCGCATGCCGGGCTGATCGAAGGCGCTACTTTGACTCAAGCGTTCGAGAGAACGCCCAGACCCCAAGGCCGAGCACGAGCACCGAGAACGCGCCACACGCCAGGCCCCACAACCAGTAGGTGCCCCCGAGGGCCATCGCCATGTGTGCGGTGTCGCTGGGCATGACGCCGGCGCCGGTGTGGGCCTCGCGGACGAAGAGGTAGTCGCCGCGCGAGAACACGCTCAGCGACATCTGAATGGCGAGGAAGACGAGGACGACTTGGGCGGTGTCGGGGCTGCGTCGCCAGGCGGTCCAGCCGAGTGCGGCGACGACGAGTCCGGTGAAGACAAGGCCGAAGGGGTTGCGAATGAACGCGGCCATCATCACGGCCAAGAAGACCGCGCCGACGCCGAGTCCGACCCGTGAGAGCCGGCCGGTGCGGGCCAAGATGAACGCGGCTGCGGCAACGATCGCCGGGCCGACGAGGCCGCCGGCGGAGACCAGCGCGCGCGCGACGGCAGCGTCGTCACCCAGGCCACCATGGGTTGCCACGCCGGAGCCGTCGCTGAAGATGACCATGCGCTGGAAGCTGCCGCCGGTGAGCAACGCGGTGAGCCCGTGCCCAAGCTCGTGCACGAGCGTGCTGAAGAGCATCAGCGGGTAGGCCACGAAGCCGCCCAGAGGGATGACGTAGAGCAGAGCGGTCAACGCGATGCTCAGCCATAAAGCGTGCTTTGCGCGACGTCGGCGGGCGTGGTTGTGCAGCCAGGTATCGACGGTTCGTGGCACGGCACGATCAAGGTAGCGGGGTGGAGAACGTCGCGCACGTCGTAGATGCGCGCGGACGTGCTCACAATGGACCTGTTACCGTCGCACCAATGCGCTGGACGCTCACCCTCGTGCTGGCGGTCGGGTGCGGATCGGTGGAGCCGATCGGACCCCCGGAGAGCTCCGGCGAGTCCTTTGCGACCAGCAGCGGCGGGTCAGAGTCGTCCTCGACGACCGCGTCACAGACCGGCAGCTCCACGGAGACATCCGCGGGCACGTCCACCAGCTCGACGACCGGCACCTCGACCGGCCAGGCCGACGGCTCGGGCTTCACGACCGACGACTGTCCTGCGGGCGAGCTGGGTTGTGCATGCCTTCCCGGCACCGCGTGTGGGGAAGGGCTGAGGTGCGCCAGCGAGATCTGCGTGCCGGATCTGGCCTGCCCCGTAGAGCAGGCGGGCATGGAGACCTGTCAGTGCACCGATGGCGGCGGATGTGACGAGGGGCTGACGTGCGCCTCGAATCTCTGCGTCGACGCCTCTTCCGCGCGCGACTGAGGGCAGTCTCAGCCGATCTCTTCGAGGAACACGTTGAACTCCGCGGCGTCTTCGTGGTGCAGCACCTCGTAAGCGTGCGCGGGCGTGCGAGCGTTGAAGAGCTGTGCTTGGACCGCAGGGTCGGAGCCGATCGTGCCGGCGATCATCGCGAGCAACTGAAGGTGCCGCTCGGGTTCGTCTCGGTTGGAGAGCAGGAGCAGGGTGCAGTGGACGGGCATGTCGTCGGGGGTCTCGAACGCCAGCCCGCGGCGGTTGATCCCCATAACCCCGACGGTCTTCATGCCCTCAGGGAGGACACCGTGCGGCACCGCGACGCCTCCTCCGACGCAGGTGGAGTCCTGGGCCTCGCGGTCGAGCACGGACTGCAGGATCGAGTCGTGCAGCTTGGGGTCGAGGTGGTGTGAACGGATCAGGAGGCCGACGAGCTGTTCGATGGCCTCCTTGGGGGTGTCGGCTTCGAGCCCGATCTGGATGTTCTCCTCGTGGATGAAGTCGAGCAGCCGCAGTCGGTCTTGGCCGGCCTCGCCCGAGCGTCGCAAGGCCATCCGGGTGAGCAGCGGTCCAACGACTTCGTTGGCGACCACGGCGGTGAGGATGATCGGCGAGAACAGGTCGACCGCGGCAGGTGCGAGCTCGTGCAGCGCGGGGTCGGCGTTGATCAGCACGACCAGGCCGACGGCGACGCCCGCCTGTGGGATCAGGGCCAGGCCCATGTTCTCGCGGATGCGCTCGGTGGCGCCCGCGAGCCGCATCGCGGTGTAGCCCGCCGCGACCTTGCCCACCGCGCGGGCGGAAAAAAACGCGATGGCCATGCCTCCGGCGACGGTGGCGTGCTCAAGCGAGAGCTCCATGCCCGCCAGCGTGAAGAACACCGCGAGAATCGAGGGCTCGAAGTCCCGGAACAGGCGGTCGACGATGTGCTCGCGCTCGCGGCTGAAGTTGGCTTGGAACAGACCCAAGAACAAGCACGACAGCAGCGCCGAGTATCCGTAGTGCTGCGCGACGCCGACGGTCAACAGCAGCGCGATCAGGCCAGCGGTGGTGACCAGCTCGCGGCGCAGTATTTTCGAGACCACGATCATCGCGAGCGCGCCCAGGCCTCCGGTGATCGCGGCTTCGAGCAGCTGCGTCGATGCGCCGATCAGCACTTCGCTGAGGTGCGGCGTGCCGTATTGGAGCGCTTGGACGGCGAGCCGGCGGCTGAGCTCGAAGCCAAAGATGCACGCCATGTTGTTGAGCGCGACCGCGGCGACCAAAGTCTTGACGAAGACGCCCTTGGCCCGCGTCTCTCGGACTAGCGCGACGATGGTGGCCGGCGCGGTGGAGATCGCGATGCAGCCGAAGATCAGCGCGATGCTGGGGTCGATCGCAGGAAACAGTGAAAGCGCCAGCGTCACGGCGACGGCGACGAACACCGTCTCCAGCAGCACGAGCAGGAGCAGCCTTCGGAATGCATTGCGCAGCCGACGAAAGTTGAGGTGCGCTCCGACGCTGACCGCCATCAGCCCCAGCGCGAACTCGGTGAGGGGGGCGAGGGCGTGCTCTGCGTGGTGGCCGAACAAGCCGAAGCCGGCAACGCTGAGGATCACACCCGCGAGGATCTGTCCGGTGACGGAAGGGAGCCGCAGCCGCTTGGCCAGAAGTCCGAACACGGTGCCCACCAAGAGGATCACCGCGAGCATCAAGAGGGGTTCGGTATGCTCAGCGGAGGGCATGACGCGGCAGCAGACGTCCGGGCCGCAACGTAGCACCTCTGCGCGGACGGGCTGACCCGCGGTCTCAACGCGAACCGTCAGTCGCCCGCGGCCAAGGACGACGCCCAGGAGCCACCCAGGCCGGGCAAGTAGTGCACGTCCAGACCCTCGCTGTGGGGTTTGACCAGGGCCTGAAGCGCCCTCATCCGCTCGGCATCCACCGCAAATGCCGCGGGCACGATCAGCATGCTGCGTTTGCCCTTCTCGCGGAGCTCGTCCAGCTTGGGCCCGAGCGCCGCGTCCTCGACGACGACCAGCGTGGCGAACCGGCTGCGTTTTTTGAGCACGTCGTCCTCGCCGAGCTTGGCCCACGCATCCCGAACGCCGGGGTCGAGCTCGGCGGGGAGGACCAGGATGGTGGTTCCGCCGAAGGCTCCGGGGGCGAGCGGGAGGCCTTTGCCTTCGCTGAAGGTTTCGGGGGCGACGGTGAGCGTGGGCGGCAGGGAAGGGTCGAGCACGGCGACGTGGAAGGCCCCGTCGCGCTCCGCAAGGCGGGCGTGCAGCTGCGCCCACTGCAGTGCGATCGGGGTATCGACAGCGATCCGCATCGGGATGGGGCTGTCGCCGGCGAGGTCTCGCAAAGGCATGCCGAAGAACTGACGAAACTCGGCCTCAAAGCTGATGCCCTCGCTCGCAAAGAGCTCGGGATCGACGCCGGCCAGCTCCAAGGTTTTCACGGCGGCGGCCATCGTGTCGAGCTTCCCCGAAACCGTGACGCTCCTGAACCCCGGCGGCTCGTCCGGAACGCCAGCTTCGGCGAGGCGCTGTGGGGACCGAGGGTGGTCGGCGAAGATCCGGTCGGGACTCTTTGCGTACAAGCCGGCCCACAGCGCGACGTCGGCTCCCGCACCCCGCCCCGCGACCACGATGCGCCCCTCGGGGATCTGCCAGCGATGCCCAAGGTAGCTGGCCATACGATCGATCGCGCCGACCACTCGCCCCGCATCGCTGGAAAAACTGTCGGGCCACGTCCACCGTCCACCCCTCCGCGCGTCGTCGGTGATCAGCGGATACGTCGGCTCGATGACGGCGATCATGATGTCGTGACCCAGCGCGGTCTTCCAATAGGTGAGCGCATCTTCAGGCGAGGTTTCGTCGTCACCCAGCCAGATCAGCAACCCCTTCGGCTCACCCACGGCCGGTGCTGAAAGGCGATACTTCAGCTCGTCATGGACGGTGATGCCGTGGGTCCCCGCGTTGATGCCACGCGCATCGGCCAACGCATAGATGACAAAGTCGGCCCGGTCCGCGCCGTCGGTGGGCTCGATGCCGCGCAGGTCGAAGACGGGGTCGATGGTGACGATCGCGATCGTGGCCTTCGGATCGCGAAGCCGGAGTTGGTTGGCGAGCCCGTCGCCATGCTCGGCGTGAAAGCCCCCGACCACGTGCACGACCGCTGCGCCGGGTCTGGCCGCGCGCGCCTTGACCATGGCGTCGGCCATCGTGTTGTCCCAGAGGTTCTGGGTTGACCACTTGCGTCCGTCGGCATCGAGCGCACCCATGTGCCCGTGTCCTGCGTCGCGAAGCCTGCTCTCGATGCGGGCCCAGTAGCTGTCCGTGGGCGGGTGGATCTGGGCGGGAAACCAGCCGCGCTGCTGCGGCGTAAGCTCGTCCAGCGCGGCACCTTTCTTCATGCTGAACGCACGCTGCAGCGACGGGGGCAGGTTGGCACCGAGGACGGGGATGCCGTTGCGCTTGGCGGTCTCGACCAGCGGGCGGTAGGCGGTGCGGTAGTTGGACCACGGCGGCGCCTGCTCGAGGAACGCGGCCTCATCGAGCGCGCCGGCGAGGTACCCGTCGAGCGCGGCCTGCTGATCGCGAGTGAACATCTCAAGGCTCAGGACCGTCGCGTCGGCTCCCCGGCGAGCCAAGACCCCTTCGAGGATGGCCTGCTCGAGCCGGTGGGTCTGGTCGTCGAGGTGGGTTTCACCGACCACGATGTAGTCGGCTTTGGAGACGGTCTCCAGGAGCGCGGGCATGTCGGATTCTGCGCCCTTGGAGAACACGCGCAGGCCGTAGTCGACGGTTCGCGCGCGGCTGGAGCCTGTTTGTGTCGCTGCGTGGGAAGCACATCCTGCAGGCACAGCAAGCGTGGTGAGCAACAGCGAGAGTCCTGCCAGGCGGATCATCGGGCGCATGGTACCCGCATCGCCCTTGCTCAGCGGCGCAAGCTGCTCTTCAATGCGCGCATGAAGTACACGCTTGGGACCTTGCTCGCCTGCGCGCTGGCGTTGACCGCATGCGTCGACAACCCGGTGGGCGTTGTGGAGACGGACGATGATGAGGGGACGAGCACGGGGCTTGCGACCTCGGGGAGCCCGAGCACGGAACCAAGCAGCAGCTCGACTGAAGGCACGAGCATCGATCCCGACACCGGGGGTTCGGACAGCTCGGGTAGCTCCAGCGGTTCGGGGGGCAGCAGCTCCAGCAGCACGTCGGACGACTCCACGACCACCGGCGTTCCAGGGGGCCCCGAGATCGAAGTGACCTTTGGCGCGTCCAACGTCGAATCCGGCGCCACCGTGACCGACCCCTCCACGACCGACGTCGGGGCCACGGGAAACACGGTCACGATCGAGATCGCGAACTCCGGTGACGCGGACCTTGATGTTGCCGACGTGTCGATCGCGGGTGTTGCCGCTGCGCACTTCGAACTCGATGCGGCAGGGTTGGCGGCCACCGTCGGTCCTGGCGAAAGCACCACGTTCACCCTCACGTTCATGCCCACCAACGGCGGCGCGAAGCAGGCTCAGATCCTCATCGACAACGACGACGCGGACGAGGGGCTCTTTGAGATCCATGTCCGCGCGAGCACGACACCGAACGTGTGGCGGAACATCACGCCCAACGGGAGTCCGTCGGCTCGTTACAACATGGCGCTGTCGGTCCTTGAGCCGGGCACCTTGCTCACCTTCGGTGGACGGGATACCGCTGGAGCCGTCCTCGGGGACACGTGGACGTACGACATCGAGGCCAACGCATGGACGCAGCTGGCCCCGATGACCTCGCCGCCGGCTCGCTTCTCCTACGGGATGGACAACGCAGGCGAGGGGCTCGTCGTGCTCACCGGAGGCACGCCCATTCCCGGCGAAGGGGGTGCGGCCCAGAGTGACACGTGGCACTTCAACGCCGACGACATGGACTGGACGCTGAGCATGAACAACGGTCTGCCGCCCACGCGGCATCAGGCTGCGGTTGCCGGGTTCGACGGGGGTATTTTCTCGTACGGCGGCGTCGACGAGAGCCAGCAGCCCGCGGGCGGCTTGTTCTTGTACGACGCCGGTACGCAAACCTGGGTCGAGCTCGATGTCCCTGGACCCGGAACTCGCCTCGCCGCGGCCGCTGCCTTCGACGGTGTTGGCGTCGTGACCCTCAGCGGGGGGTACACGTTCAACGCAGAACCCGGGCCGCTGGCGAGCGCATTCGACTTTTCCATCGCAGCGAGCACCATCACCGAACACACGGCGCCCGCGCTCGGCGGGATCTACTCGCATGAGCTGGTCTACCTCCGGGCGGGTGTTGCGGTGGCCTTCGGGGGCCGGGACGTGAATCTCATTCCCGTCTCCGGGACGTTCTCCTACGAGCCGGGAACGGGCACCTGGACCGACCTCGCACCGGCTGTGGCGCCGTCACCCCGTTTCAACTTCGGCATGACGGCCGTCGGCGAAAACAAGCTGATCCTCTTCGGCGGACTGGCTGGCGACGGCAAGGGTCCCAACGCACCGGGGTTTGAGGTCTGGGAGTATGTCGGCCCCCTTCCGTAATCGCCGCGGTTAGACGGAGCAGCGCCGGTTGCACTCACGTTCGAGGTGGCGTCGCTCGGCCGCGTTGGAGCAGCTCGCGATCGCCTTGCCGTAGGCGGCGCGAGCTGCTTCGATTTGTCCGGTGTTGGCGAGCAGCCACGCCTGCACGACCGCGTACTTGTAGTGCGCGCCGAGGTCCGGCTCGAGCCGCGCCAGTTGTTCGAGGGCGAGGTGCTCTTGGCCGGTCATCGCCAGCGGAACGCAGCGATTGAGCGCCACCATCGGTGAGAGGACAAACTCGACGAGCTGATCGTAGAGCTCAAGGACTCGGTCCCACCGGGTTTGCTCCCATGACGGCGCGGCGGCGTGTTCTGCCGAGATCGCAGCCTGCAGCTGGTAGGGCCCGAGCGACTGCATCTGCAGGGCGGCGGTCAGAGCCAGGATGCCCGCGGCGCTCTTCTTGCGGTCCCAACGGCTTCGGTCCTGGTGTTCGAGCACGATCAGCTCGTCGTGCCCGTCGACCCGAGCCTCGCGGCGGGCGTCGTGCAGAAGCATCAGCGAGTACAGACCACCCACCTCGGGTGTCTGGGGAAGCAGCTGGGTGAGGACGGCGCCCAGGCGGATCGCTTCGTCGCAGAGCTCGCCGCGAGTCCAGCCCTCGCCATCGGTGACCGCGTACCCCTCGTTGAAGATCAAGTAGACGACGGCGAGCACGGAGTCGATGCGCTCGGGAAGGACATCGGCGGGCGGGATGCGAAACGGGATGTTGGCGCCCTGGATCTTCTTCTTTGCCCGAACGAGCCGCTGCGCCATGGTGCTCTCCTGCACGAGGAAGGCGCGCGCAATCTCGGGGGTCGAGAGACCTCCGAGCATGCGCAGGGTGAGCGCAACCCGGGCTTCGTTGGAGAGGGCTGGGTGGCAGCAGGTGAAGATCAACCGCAGCCGCTCGTCCGGGAGGGCGTGTTCCATCGCGGCCCGGTCGAGGGCATCTTCGGTGTCATCGGTGCGTTGTCGATCGTCTCCGAGCGCCTCGGCGGTCGCCTTCATCGAGGCGGTCTTGTTCGCGAAGACGCGGTCGCGGCGGATGCGGTCGAGCCCGCGGTTGCGCGCGACCGTGGTGAGCCACGCGCCGGGGCGCTCGGGGATCCCGGACTCGGGCCAGCGCTGCAGCGCCTGCATGAAGGCGTCCTGCAGCGCTTCTTCGGCGCGGTCAAAATCGCCGAGCGCTGCGACGAGCCGCGCGACGACGGCACCGTGCTCCGCCTTGAACACGCGGGTGATGGCTCGCTCGAGGTTGCGATCGATCACGCCGCCGCAATGTAGCAGCGTGGGCTGCTAGCAGCCTGTTGAGAAAGTCGGCGCGGCGGATCGGGAAGCATTTTTCGCTCCTGGGTAGGAGCCGAAACGCCGCTGTACCGGGTGTACTGCAAGTTTTGGCGACACCGCCAGGAGCGAAAAGGGCGAGCGAGACGTTGTGTCGACTTTCTCAACGGGCTGCTAGCCATCGCCGGGGATGAGCATCACGGGTCGGACTTCGACGCTCCCGTGATGCGAACCCGGGCACTGCTTGGCCCACTTGACGGCATCGTCGATGTCCTTGGCCTCGATGAGGTAGTAGCCGCCCAGCGCCTCGGTGGTCTCGGCGAACGGTCCGTCGGTGACCATCTGCTCGGGCCCGCGGACCCGCACCGTGGTGGCGGTGGCGGTGGGGAGCAGCGCGTCTCCGGCGACGTAGGCACCGGCTTTTTTCAGCGCGTCGTTGTAGGCCATATAGGCGGCGAGGACCTCCTGCTGGGCCTCGGGGGGCGGCTGCGTGTCGGATTCTTCGGTGTAGATGAGGAGCATGTACTGCATCGGTGGGTTCCTTCTGGCGAGCTGACGAACGAACGCGGCGCGGATCGACAGGGTCGGTCATTTTTTTCTTCGGCGCCTCCACCGCGAACCGCGCTCCTGGGGCTTGATCCGTCGGGCCGCGTGCTCCTACCCGCCGGCCGGCTACACTCGCTGACGTCATGTTCTGGCTCAATCGTCGATTTGCGCGCCTCCGACTCGCGCTGTCGCAGACCTTGACCCGAGTGGTCCAGCGCCACGAGCCTCCCGAGCCCGAGGGTCGCGAAGCGTGGCTCTCGGGGGCGCGCACATCTGACGAGCTTTGGCAGGGGGTGAGGTCGCCCGCGTGGGCGGTCCATCTCGCGTATCACCTCGGCACGCCCCTCGACGCGATCGTCACGCGCGGCACCGACGTGTTGGCGCGTTCGCTCGAGGGCTACCTCGAAGGGCTTCCGAGCGTGCTCGACCACGGCACTCTTGAGCCCGAAGAACGCGCGGTCGAGTCCTACTTCGACTGGAAGGACCAGCCGCTCGAAGACCTCGCCGATGGTGCGCAGCGCTACGAAGCCGCCGCGCTCGAACAACTCTCGGTCATCCAGGCGCAGGCCGAGTTGGGCGAAGAGTCATCGCCGTACCGCGGCTCGTCCGGATGGCCCAACGATCTGGCGCCGCGACTGCATCGGCTTGTTGCGCTTCAGCACTGGTTCGCTGCGGTTGGTCACGCGAGCGAGGATCCTCCGACTCGGCCGGGCGCGCGAGACGAGCTGTCAGTCGGCTTGGCCCATGCTTTCGCTGCGCAGCCCGGCTCGGCACAGGCGCTTCTTGAGCGGCTGGTGAGCGCGTATCGGACGGGTTGAGGTGCGCACGTGCCCGACCGCGGGGATCGGGCTCGGCCCCCTGGGGCGCGCATGGTGTCAGCTTTGCGATCGAGCTTGATATCAGGGCTGCGTGAAACGGCTGTGGATAGTGCTGGCGCTCGTCGTGCTGGCGGTTGGGTCTGTATGGCTGTGGGCGCCGCACGACGTTGTTCGCGGTAACTCGGCGCCCGCTCAGACCACGGTTGCTGCGCTCGACCAACCGGTCTCACCACGGGGCGGGTCAGGAGCCGCGGACGATGTCGCGCGGGTGAGCACGAAGCGTACGGTTGATGCAAAGCTCCGTGAGGCCTATCTCCGCCGCATCGCTGATGGGATCGCGCGACGTCGGGGAGGCGACGCGAAAGACGAGCCGGACATGTCCCAGGGCGCGGAGGATCCCCCTCCTGGTGATGAGGGCGACCGGGGTCACGCGGGCGAGGGGCCGCAGCCGATTAAAGACAAGAGCAACGGCGAACTTCGCGACTTGGTGGAGGCGGTGAGTGAGGACCTGATGCCGCTCGCCGACGAGTGTTACGAAGCCGCCGTCCTGCGGGATCCGAGCATCGCGGGCATGCTCGATATCAACATCGAACTGGTCGGTGACGAGGACGTCGGTGGCATCGTCGAGTCGTTCGAGCTCGGGGATGAGAACGAGATCCAGGACGAAGAGATGGTCGAGTGCATCCGCGAGACCACGCTGTCGACGATCTTTCCCGCGCCGAAGGACACGGGCCGACGAGGCGCGAGGCTCACGCTGAAGTTCGCGCCGGAGTGAGCTGAGACGAGCTCGCAGCCGCGCTCCGTCGAATCCGCGTGTCGCGCGCATCGCCGCAGATGGTGCTGCGCGTTGAGGGTTGAGCGTTGAGCGGGCCACGACGAAGCTCGCGTCGAATATCTGGAATGAAAGTGCGTTAAGGAGAGACCATGTGCGCAGGAAACTACACCGAGCGGCTCTGCGTGATCACGACGGAAGGGAGCCCGCGATGACCGGACCGCTGCGGTCACGGGAAATGCGGGGCTGCGCTCGATTGCAGGAGGCCGCGTCCGGCGGTCCGCCGCTGTCGATCGGGTCGAGGGGGGACGCGGTTCGCATCCTCCAGGTGACACTGCGCGCCTTCGGGTACGCGCTGCCGCGGTCGTTCCGGCAGGGCGAAGCGGACGGCGACTATCAGCGGGAGCTTTCGGATGTCGTGTTCCAGTATCAGGCGCGCTTCCGGCTGGACCGGGATGGCCGCGCGGGGCCACAGGTGCTGACCCGTCTGGACGCTTGGCTCCTCGCGCGTCCAGGACAGCGTCGCTTGCCAGCGCTTCCACGGTCCATGCGCGGTCCGGTCGCGGTCTCGGACCGACCGGCTCTCGCTCCGCGGCCGCCCGCGCCTCGCGATACGCGTGTGCACGCCGACGCCGGAGATCGCAGGCTGCAGCGCGGACGCGACTCGATCCTCCCGCCGGAGGCTCGATCGGTGCCGGTCAACCCGGTCGTCGCCGAAGTTTACGCCCAGTCCGGGGAGCTGCTCGTCGACCTGATTCGAAGCACCCGCCGTGCACTGAGCGAGGTGGGCTGCGGCCAAGATCGCAGTCGCACCCGGTTCGATGTGCAGATTCGTCGAGTGTTCGACGCGATCGCATCCTCCGACGATCAGCGTGGGCGGCTCGACGCACTGGCCGCCCAAAATGCTCGCAACAAGCGCCAAGACCTCATCACACAGGTTGTGCTCAGTCTTGGAGGTTCGAGGCAGCAGGCCGGTGCCGTCGCCGAGCGCGAGCTGACCGGATACCGCGGTCGGCGAACACCGGGTATGCGGCTCAGCGGTGCGCCAACCAACCGCGAGGTCACCGACAGCTTGTATCGCTCCGGTTGCTCTCTATACGACCGCCTGGGTGAGCAGCGTCGAGAGCTCCAGCAGCCGTATCGCGGCACCGAGAACAATCCGCGGCCCGGAATCGAGCAGACCTTCGGGATCCTGGCGAAGTTCCCCGACGTCGCCCCAGACATTTACAACGCGGCCGAACTTCCCAATCTCGTGGGTGTCCCTCCTGAGATCCGAGGCCGGACCAACCTTCGAGCCGAGACGCTCGTGCGCGCGGGCGCGCAGTGGAACCAACGCCGTCGCGACCAGGAGCGCTTCAAGATGGCGGGGCTCGTGATTCTGGGCCTCGCCGTGGGTGTTCTTTCGTTCGGTACGCTCTCGACGTTGGGGGCAACGATCGCCACCGCCGGCTTCACGCTCGCCAGCGGCGCGGCGAACATCGTCGCCCGCAGCGGCGACTACCAACAGACCCAAGACGCGTACGCGATGGGAGCGGCGACACCCCAGACCCTCGAGCTCAGCGAGGCCCGGTTGCGCGGTGCATACCGGGCGCTTGTCATCGACGTGGTGACGATGGGCGCGATGACTCGTTTGGGCGGCGGCGGCAGCGTGGGTCGGTTCGCTCAGATGGTCCGGGTTCAAGGCGCGGGGATGGCCGGGTCGGCGCTGTCGATGGCGAGCGATCCCGACGTCATGCGGGCGCCCAACACCGCGGGCATCATCCTCTTTGGCCTCGCGCTCAATGTGATCGCCGATGCTGGAGCTGACGCCGCCGCGGCGCGCTTCGTCGCGCGGGCGGGGGCCAACCTTCCGGTGCAGGTCTCGGTGAAACAAAGCGAGGGCCCGGTGCGGGTGGGTACGCAGGTCGGTGTCGCCACCGGAGCGACGCAGGCGCCCGCGCCAGGCACGGTTCGCGCACTGAATCCGTCCAGCAACACCCTCACCGTCGGATTCGCCGATGGCTCAACGGCCAACGTCCGGGTCGAGCGCGTCGATCGCATCGAGACGTCGGTCGAGGCCGCGACCCCGGCGCGCATTCTGCCCTCTGCCGCGTCCCCGACGGTGCCGCGGGCTGAGCGAAGCGCATCGGGAGGGTATCGATACTATCGGGCGATGGGGATGGGGGAGGTCGAGGTCCTCCAGGGAGGCCAGCCCGTGCGAACCAACCCCGCAGCGCCAAACCCGGACGGAGGTAAGGTCGTGGCGACCCGGCTCGAATCCGCCGAGGAGTTCCTCAAGGTCCTGCAACATCGAGAAGGCGACTACGAATACGTCATTGCCGTGATCGAGACCTCGGCTGAGCTGCCCTTCAGCGCGCGGCACCTTGGTCCAGGCTACGGCCGCATCTACCACGGCACGTCGTTCATGCCGGACGACGCAATCCAGCCCAGCCAGATTGTGGAGTGGCGCTATGTCAGCATGCGCGGCGGGGTTATGCGCTACACGCAGACCCGGCCGGGCACGCACCGCGGTCGGTGAGTCCTACGCCGCCGTGTCGTCGGGGGGGACGATCGCCACGGGCGTGGTGCTGATGGCCGACAAACCGCGCCCGATCGAGGTCAGGAACATCCGCTCGAGCTTCGACAAGGGGCGGGCACCGGCCACGATGAGGCAGGCGTCGCGCTCGGCGGCCAGGCTGATGACGGCGCTGACGACCTCGCCCAGCAGCACGACCTGTTCGTCGACCGCCTCGTTGTGGTCCTCGATCCACTTGGCCAGCTGCGCGGCGGTCTCCTCGGTGCGAACCGCTGCAACCTTGTCGGTCGGAGCCTCTTGCATGTAGGACGCGCCCTGGTTCTCGGGAGCGCGGCGGACGGTGGTGACCACGAGCTTGCGCCCGAGTCGCTTCGCGAGGTCGGCACCGAACTCGAGGGCGCGGCCGCACTCCTCGGTGAGATTGGTGGTGACCAAGACGGGACCCTTGCCGATTTTGTCGGCGGTGAGTCCGGGAGGCACGGTGATGACGGGGGAGTTGAGCGCGCGGAGCGAGCGACGAGCGACCCGTCCAAGCAGACGAAGGCTCCGGCGCGCCTCGGTGGCGAATCGGTTGACCACGAGCACTCGGGCTCCTTCTTCTTCGCGAATCAGCTCGAGCCGGCCCTCGGCGGTGCCGCCCTCGACGACCCTCGGGGCAGCGAAGTGGTCGTCGGTGTCGTGCTTGGCGATGAGGGTGATCATCGCGGCTTTGGCTGCGTCCTGAACCTCGGCGAGGTGGCGTCGCTGGAGGACGGCCTGCAGGTGATCGGCCACAAGCACGTGAACCGGGATGACCGTGTCCTCTCGGCGAGCGGAGGCGAGCCACGAGGCAAACGCCACGGCACCTTCGGCGTCCGGCCTGAGGTCCACACCGAGCAGCCAGATCATTTCGTTCATCGTCATCGGTGTCTCTCCTACCCGCGGCTTTTGGCACAACTCGGCGGCAGGCGACAAGTCCCCGTCTGGGACGCCTGTGCGAACGCGCGCGTCGAATCCGTCGGAATGGACGAGCGTAAACGGTCTTCCACGGGCGCGAGGTTCCGGCGGGTCACCGAGCTGGTATCCTACATGTGGGATGCGCGCGTTGTTTGTGAGGTCGGGCTGGATGTTGGTGCTGCTGGCCGCGTGTGGCAGCGACGGCGAGGTGCAGATGGATTCGCAGGGGTACGCGTCCGGTCTCCCGCCGCAGGGAACGACGGCGGGAGGCGCGGGTGGGGACTCATCGACCCAACCTGACACCCAGGACGAGCACGGCGAGACATCCGGCGCTTCGACCACGATGGACGCGACCAACCCGGATGCCGAGACAACAGACGGTGCCTCGACAGGTGGCTCCGAGACCTCGGGAGGTCCGACACCGTCGTGTGATGTGGTGTCCATTGAAGGCATGTGCGAGTCGGTGAGCGACTGCGAGGAACCCTCCACTGCATTCGGAGGCGAGCTCTGCGATGGCCCCCCATCTCAGCAGTGTTGCGTGCCCGCGGGACCTTCTTGCAGCGTCGACGGGGCGCCGGGCGTTTGCATGGACACCGCAGACTGCAGCGGGTCCTTCGTATCAACACCGGGTCTGTGCCCGGGCGACAGCAGCATTCAGTGCTGCACCGATCCCCAGACCGCGTGCGATCCCGGAGAGAGGCCCGCGCCCAACGAAGGCCTCGACGAGGAGAGCTGGGACGACGATTGTCCTGCGGGCATGGTCTCGGTTGCGGGATTCTGCATCGATCGTTTCGAGGCTTCGCTGGTCGAGCTCGATGGCGGTGGCAACGAGCTCGGGAGCTGGTCGCCGTTTCACAACCCAGGCAGCGCTCGGGTGCGGGCGGTGTCGGTGCGCGGTGCGATCCCGCAGGGGTACATCTCCGGTGACCAAGCCGCCGACGCCTGTGCCGAGGCCGGCAAGCGTCTGTGCGAAGACGACGAGTGGTTGCGCGCATGCCAAGGCTCGCAAGGTACGACCTACCCGTACGGCGACACCGCCCAGCCCGGCGTCTGCAACGACGCCCGCGACGATCACCCCGTGGTCGAGTTCTACGGCACCAACGCCGACTGGATCTGGTCCGAGCTGGGCAACCCGTGTATCTCCCAGATCCCAGACAGCCTCGACACCACCGGCGAGAACGAAGGATGCCTCAGCGAAGACGGCGTCTTCGATATGATGGGCAACCTGCACGAGTGGACCGCCAACCCGAGTGGGGTGTTTCGCGGCGGCTTCTACGTGGACACGGTGATCAACAACCCGGGCTGCCTGTACCAAACCACCGCTCACACCACGCCGCACTGGGACTACTCAACCGGGTTTCGCTGTTGCGCCGACTGAAGCTCTGCGCCTGGTAGATTCATCCTCGTGAACTGGCCCGGTGCTCTCGCGCTTTCGGTGGGTCTCGCGATGGATGCGATGGCCGTTTCTGTCGCGCGAGGCGCTGCGGCGCAGGAGGTTCGGGCGCGTGATGCCGTCGCGCTTGCCGTCGTCTTTGGCTTGACTCAAGCGCTCATGCCGACGCTCGGCTGGCTGATCGGCTCCAGGTTTGGATCGAGCTTTGTGTTGTGGGAGCACTGGATCGCGTTCGTCCTGCTGGCGGGCATCGGGACCAAGATGCTGTGGGACGCTCGCAAGGTCCGGAGCGAGCCTGAGGCGGTTCCCGAGCAGCCGTTCTCGCTGCAGGTGTTGTTGGTGCTCGGTGTCGCGACCAGCATTGACGCGTTCGCGGCGGGCGTCTCGCTGCCGCTGCTGGGGCTGCCGCTGTGGCCGTCGGTGGCTGTGATCGGGGTGGTGACCGCGGTGTTGAGCACGGTGGGCCTTTTCATCGGCGTTCGGTTCCGTTCGGTGCTGGGCCGCAGTCTGGATGTCCTTGGGGGACTGGTGATGCTGGGCCTCGCGGGCTGGGCCCTCGTGTCGGGCCTTTGAGGGCCTCGAGACACGAACCCTTGTGCTAGCGCTACACCGGCGGCTTCGGGTCGTACTGAATGTAGCGCCTCACTTCTCGAGCCCGCTCGCTGGATGCGAGGAGAGCCACGAGGTACAGGGCCATGTCGATACCCGCTGACACGCCTGCGGCGGTGATGATTCGGCCAGTCTCCACGTAGCGGTCGTCAGGGCGGAGTTTGATGTTCACACCCGCGGCGGCGAGCCGGTCCAGGGCGCTCCAGTGTGTCGTCGCCGGCTGGCCGTCGAGCAGACCCGAGGCGGCGAGCACGAGGGACCCGGTGCAGACAGAGGTGATGCGAGCGCCGCGGGCGTGGGCGTCTCGCAGCACCTGCGCCAACGGCTCGTCCAGCATGAGCACGCGGGTCCCCTTCCCGCCGGGGACCAGGATGACGTCGGGTTCGCCGAGCTCCTTTGGCCCTCGGTCGGCAAGCACCCGCAGACCTTTCGCGCACCGGACAGGCTCCGCCGCCGAGCCCCCCCAGCGTACGGTCGAGACCTGAACCTCATCGCCCGGATGCTGGGAGGCCCACGCCGCGAGCACCTCCCATGGACCGACGAAGTCGAGCTCCTCGACACCGTCGAAGATGAGGATGGCGATCGATGGCACGGCAGAGGATAACTCGCACAGCGACGTGTCTGTGCTAATGCCCTAAGCCGCGATGGTGATCTCTTCCTATGATGCTCGCGTGCTTGCGCTGCTGATCGAAGAGGCTCAGGAGTGGCTCGACCGGGGGGACGCGGCTGCGGCCAAGGCCGCGCTCGATGAAGCCGATGCGATCGACATCGACGACCCGCAGCTTCGCGTGCTGCGGGCGCAGGTGGCTCTGGAGGCGGGCGAACTGGACGAGGCACTCGCGCACGCGGAGGCGGCGCTCGGGCGCGAGTCGCTGGCCGACGCGCACTACGTGGCTGCTCGAGTTCATGAGGAGCGCGGCAAGGAGAAGCAGCGGGCATTTCACGACCTGGAGGTGCTCCGCCTCGATGCCGCGGAGGATCTGCGTTTCGCCGGCGTCTCTCGGGACGACGTCGACGCTCTCGAAGCGCATGCCGAAGCCGTGTTGGCCAAGCTGCCGGACTCCGTGGCTGAGGCGGTGAGGAACGTGCCCGTGGTTCGTAGAAGCTCGACCGCACGCGGGAATCGTCCGCGACGGCTTCGACCCTCGCGCCGTTGGTCTCTTCGAGGGCAGCGTGGCCTTTGACGACGCGCTCGAAGATCGGCCGGCGCGAATCGTGATCTTCTACGCCAACCTCATCGCGACCTGCCGCGACGAGGACGAACTCGAAGAGCAGCTCCGGATCACGCTTCTGCACGAGATCGGACACGCGCTGGGCCTCGATGAAGATGAGGTCGACGCGCTCGGTCTGGGGTAGCTACGGCGCCGCCGTGAACCCGTCGATCGGCGACTGACAGCGGAGCCAGAGCACGGCACCATACCTCCGGCATGACTGAGGTCTCCGCGACGATTCGCATGCGGCTCTGCATGGAGGACATTCTGCGCAAGAGGCTGCCGCTCTTCGACGGCGTGCAGGCGCTGCTGAAGCTCTCCGACGAGGTGCCAGCGCTGCGCACCGACCGGGACCTTCGCAACCTGAAGGGGCTGTTGAGTCAGGTCGACCATCTGGCCATCGGCTCCGCGCGCGAGCACTGGGAACGCGAGGCCTTGCATCGGCAAGACCGAGAGCTGCTGGAGTTGGAGCGGCAGCATGAGGCCTCCGTGTTCTACGCGTGTCGCCGCCTGACCCAGTCCCTCGACGCTCTGTAGAGATCGGTTCTCGGTGGGCGGCGGCGAGGTGCGGGGCCTCTACTCGCGCAGCCAGATTCGCAGGCCGTTGCCCGACTGGTTCCCGTAGCCCGCGTTCCACTCCGGGACGTCCAGCGTGCCGCTGATGACGCCACTGGTTCCGCTGGAAGTGTTGTTGTCCTGTCGGATGTGGATCGGAAAATCGTCGCCGGCCGGGAAATAGTCGGTGATCACCATGCCGCCCAGGACGGTCACGTTGTTTCCTTCGTTGCCGAGACGTTGAATCCGCGCGGTGTCGCAGCTGTTGGTCATCGCGGCATCGGTGCAGACGTTTGAGCTGTCCGGATCCGTTTCGCCGAACCATGCCTCGAAGCTGGCGGTTGTTCCGACGATCTTGAACCATTCGACGGACTCCGTGACGGCCCCGCCTTGGATGAGTTCGAACCGGGTCAGTGACGTCCCTTCGCTGATGATCGGGGAGAACCGAGCTGCACCATGCGATTCGGGGCTTTCGTTCAAGGTGAGGTCGGGTGAGGCCAGGTTGTTCGCGTTGATCGCGGTCCCAAACCACCCGACGGGCTCACTCACTCCGCCCTCGCTGGCGTTGTTGACCTTGCCTACCAAGGTCCACCCGCCGCCTTCGGTCGTCATGTCGCACGCGGTCGTCAACAGCGTCCCATCGGGAGCGATGGCGTAGGCCCCGTCTGCTGCGCCGGCGAGCTCGGCGAGAATCACGGCGCAGCTCGTCGGCACCACGCACGTCGAAAGGCACCCGTCGGCCTCCGCGGTGTTTTGGTCGTCGCAGGTTTCGGCGGCATCCACGACGCCGTCCCCACAGCCCGGCTCTTGGCAGTTGGTGCGGCATGCATCGGGCATGCTGTCGCTGTTGTCGTCGCCGTCATCGCAGTCTTCGCCGTTGTCGATCACACCGTCGCCACAGAAGGGGTCAATGTCGCCGGTGTCAGTGCTGGTGTCGGTGTCAGTGCTGGTGTCCGGTCCCGTGTCGGTGGTGGTGTCCGGTCCCGTTTCGGAGTCCGGTTCTGTGTCGGTGCCCGGTCCGGTCTGCGTGGTCTCGGGCCCGGTATCGCTTTGCGATCCCGCGGTGGTTGAGGTCGATGGAGAATTCGTCCCCATCGAAGTCTCGGCGTCGGTCGAACCGGTCGTGGGGGAATCCGACGTATCCTCGGTCGCCGAAGCGCTGATCGGCTCGCAGTCGCCGCTATCGCAGTTGGCTTCGACGAATTGGATGCAACCTGCCGCGAAGCTGACGTACGACCCGCCGAGCAGCAGGCAGAAACCGCGGAGCAAACCCAAGTGCATGCCCAATCCTGACACCACCCCGCGCCGCCGGACAGGGCCTTCCCTCTTCCTGCGAATTGCGCGGGTGCGCGACTCGAATTTGCGGACGGGCGACCGCACCCGCCGGGCCTACAGCTGCTCGTTGAGCGTCTGCACCACCTCGAACAGGTCGCCCTGCTCGTAGAAGTCGACGGCGATGAACGTTGGGGTGCGGCCCATGGTCCGCTGGCACTGCGCCACGCGAGCGAGCAGGACATCCGCAGCGTTGGCTTGGACCGCCATGCTCGCGGCGGGGAGCCCTGCCTCGGTACTCAGCCAGTGGTTGAGCAGGAACAGCGGATGCTCCAGCTCGCCGCGATTGTGTGCACACGAAAACGAATCGAGGCTGGTGAAGGTGTAGGGCGTGTCCCAGGCCAGGTCCCAAACCCTGTGAAACCATGCCGGGGGAGGTCCCGAGTTTTCGGCGGTCACGACCAACCGTGTACCGGCCTGGATCATCTCAGCCAGCGTAGGCCAGTCGCCATCGTCGTGCGTGTAGACCAGACCCAGCAGGTCGGTCTGCTCGAAGTCCGCTGCGACGTCTGCCGGCGTGACCGAGTCCTGATAGATGATCGTGAGGATCTCGCGCGGGTGCTCGACCAAGAACGCTCGGATCTCGGCCAGCACCTCGATGTGCGGACGCGAACCGAGCGCACAGGGGCCGTGGCACAACACGGTCTCCCCGTCGTCGTAGGTCACATCGAGCAGCAGGACTCGAATCCCGTCGGCGAGCTGGTCGGCGATGGGGTTGGTTTGATTGGCGTTGAGCGCAACGAAGCCGCTTTGGGTCGCGGCGACGGAGTTGTGCGTGCCGGGAAACACGACCGCATCGTAGCGACGCTCGCACAGGGCAGCGGAGCCGTTGCATGCGGCGGGCTCCCCGGTGGAGTCGGCGGGGCCCGTCGATGCTGGGTCCGTCGTGTCCCCACTGGAGCTGCCCGCTTCGGTCGTGGTGCTCGCCGCGGCTGTGCTGGCGCCGTCACTGCCGCCACCGTCATCGTCCGTGGCCGACGGACGACAACCGACCAACGCAACGCACATGAGCCACGCGCATGCTCGCACGTGGCCAGTATACCCAAGTTCCTACTTGACCAGGCGCGCCGCCCAGGGCCCGGTGAAGCTCGACTCCTTCGTCTTGAGCTTCAGCTCGCCGCAGACCCAGGCGTCGTCCATGTGCGCGATGGTGACCGAACCAGGGCTCGCACCCTCTAAGGAGAGCTGCATCAACATGTTGCTGCCGGACTTGTGCTGGACGTTGCTGGCCACCTTGCGCTCCTCCTTGAACCCGAAGATGTACTCGCCCAAGTCCACGGGAAATGCTTCCTTGGAGTCGACGTTGACCTTGCCGAAGTTGAGGTTGAGACGGAACTGCTTCCCCCGCGGTCCGTCGTAGAGGCGCTCGGGATCCATCTTGAAGGTGGCCAGGTTGACATCAACGTACTTGCCGTCCGTGCGCGAGGTTGCGTAGGCGCTGACCACGTTGAAGTCGCCCTGAAGATACTTGTCCTGCGCGGTGATCTTGGACGGCTTGGTGCACGCCGCCGGCAGTCCGCTCCAGTCCATTGCGGCGTCGGCTTCTTGCGCCTTGTCCGAGCCATCGTTGGCGGCAGGCAGCGTCTCTTCGGTGAGTCCAGAGACCAACACGGGCGCGCTGCGGTCGATGAGCGTCCCATCGCCAAGCTGCCCGCGGTTGTTCCAGCCCCAACACTTTGCGTTGCCATCCTCGAGCGCCGCGCAGGCGAAGTTCATTCCCACATCCATGTGCACGGCCTTGCCCAAGCCCTCGACCGGCGCCTTCTTGCTGTTGCTGTCCTTGGGGTCACCCGTGCCGGACTGGCCGCGGTCGTTGGAGCCCCAGCACTGCACGTCGCCAGCACCTGTCATCACGCACTTGTGGTTGCGTGCGCGCATGGAGGAGACATCGCTCAGCCCGCTCTCTTCGCGGATCTTCTGCTGCTCGCCCCAACACTGCACCTTCTTGTCGGCGGTGACGGCACAGGTGTCGCTGTTGCCCGACCCCGCGCCGATCGTGACCACGCCCGAGAGGTCCGCGATCGCTGTGGGCGCTTGTTTGGGTCCGGTGTAGCCCCAGCAGGTGACCGTGCCGTCTTCGAGCAGCGCACAAGCGTGGTTCTGTCCGGCCGCCAGAGCTTTGGCTTTCGTCACGCCGGGAACCTTGGTCAGGCCCTTCGTGGATGAGCCGGTTTCGCCGTCGCCTATCGCATTGAAGGCCGGGCTTCCCCAAGCCATCACCGAACCGTCAGGAAGCACGGCGTACTGGGTGCCGCCGCCGAGCGCGATGTCTTTGGCGCCCTGGATTTCGGTGATCTCCTCGGCCGCGCTCGTCCACTTCTTGCCATCGATCTGGGGCTTGTTGCCCGTGCTACCCCAACACGAGATCGCGCCGGCTTTCGTCCGGACGCATGCCATATCGCCCGAGCTACCCGAGTCGCCACCCATCCAGATGTCGGTCGCGTCCTTCACTCCGGGGACTTCGACCGGTGTCGCGGCATCGATGTCGGAGGGCTCGATGCCGTGCTCTCCTTTGTTGTTGCGACCCCAGCACCGCGCGGTGCCGTTGTTCATCAAGGCACAGGCCGCGCTGTTTCCCGCGGCGACTTGAGTGGCTTTGAGTCCGCTGGCTTCCGCAGCAGCAGCTCCCTCGCCAGCGGCGGCGGCGTCTTTGGGATCAGATTTTCCGGCAGTCTCAGCCGCTTTGTCCTCTTTGGCTGCGTCGTCGTCGCAGGCGGGAGCGAGCAGGAGAAGGGCAACGGTGGGCAGTGTGGTTCGAAAAGCGCGCATCGGATTCGTCCGGTTCGGGGGTTCAACGCGTCCCGTCATGCAATCCCCTCACCCCTGCTTCAGAAACCTGGTCCAAGGGCGATATCGCGCGGGGCCCAGGCTGGAGGCAGGTCGCCGAAATCCAGGCATCGAGCCGCGAAAGGGCTCTGAGGAGGACTCTGACGCCAAATCGGACGCGCATCAGAAAAAAACGGGGCAGTCGGTGCGCCGCTGTCCGGTCCCCGGCGTTGACGCTTCGACAGGTTCCACTGATGTTGAAATCCACCACTCGACGAGATGTTCTGCTGGGCCTTGCTGGCTCCGCTGCCTTCGCTGCCTGCACCGGTCGCCGAGCGCTCGCTGTGGCGATGTCGGCCACCGAGAACGCCGCGGACCCCACGGACCTCGAAGACGAGCTCCTCCATGCCGCGGCGCCAGGCGAGTGCTCCACGCCCCACAGCACAGGGCGCGCCTGTTGATGTGCCGACACCCGCCGAGCCCAGCTACGGAGGCTCACCCGCTTGGTCCGACCAGCAGCGTCGTGGCGACTCGGCCGGTCGACGCAAGAGAAAAGCCCGCCGCGGCGCAAACCGGGCGGGCTTCTTCAGCGACACGCCTGAACGTTAGTCGTGAAGTTTCACGTACTCGAAGCTCAGCTCCTTGCCATCAAGGCCTTTGCTCGGTGGCGCGATCCAGTTCGCGAACTGTCCGGGCTCGTGGCAGGGCTTCATGATGCTGAGCAGGTAGTCGTTGTCGGCGGGCACGAGGACCCACTCGTCTTTGCGCTCTTCCCACTGGGCCTGCGTGATGATGTTGCCCTCGGGGTCGAAGTGGTGGTCGGCGTAGATGCCCTGGTGACGGTGAAAACGTCGGCTGGGGAGGGTGAGCACCGTGTCGCCACCTTCGTCCGCGATGTGCTTGTTCCAGCGCGTAAGGGCCCGCTCGCAGTCCTTGATGTACTGGTCCCGGAGGATCTCGTTCATCGCGTTGCGCAGCGGCACGTCCCTCTCGGCGAGCTTGTCGTCCTCGATCACCGGCAGTCGGTAGGTGCCGGTCAGCGCCTTGTGGTCCTCGTATCGGCCCTCGCGGAAGCGACCTTTGAGGCCCGAGGCGAAGAAGGTGGAGGCGTTGCTGCTGATCTCGCCGCCGAACAGGTCGAGGCTGTACGTGAACCAGTAGTTGATGGTTCGTTGGATGAGATCGAAGTCGATGCCGCCCTGGTTGCGGACGTCGCCGTTGGGGTCGAGCTTCTCGAGCTGCGCGGTGCGCTTGATGATGCGGCCCAGGCCGGTCTCGCCGACGAAGAGGTGGTGTGCCTCTTCGGTGAGCATGAACTGGGTGGTGCGTGCGAGGGGGTCGAAACCCGACTCCGCGAGCGCGGCCAGCTGATACTTGCCGTCGCGGTCGGTGAACATCGTGAACGCGAAGAAGCTGAGCCAGTGGTCGCAGGGCTGGTTGAACGCGCCCAGGATGCGGGGCTTGTCCTCGTCGCCGCTGCGGCGGTTGAGCAGCTCGTCGGCTTCGTCACGACCGTCGCGGCCGAAGTACTTGTGCAGGAGGTAAACCATCGCCCACAGGTGGCGACCCTCTTCGACGTTGACCTGGAACAGGTTGCGCAGGTCGTAGAGGCTGGGGGCGGTGTGGCCCAGCAGGCGCTGTTGCTCGACGCTGGCGGGCTCCGTGTCGGCTTGGGTGACGATGATGCGGCGCAGCGCGTTTCGGTGCTCGCCGGGCACGTCCATCCACGCGGGGTCACCAGCGTCGTCGCCACACTTGATCGTGGGGTCGGCGTCGTTGGGCTTGAGGAAGATGCCCCAGCGGTAGTCGGGCATCTTGACGTGGTCGTAGTTGGCCCAGCCGCCGGCATCCACCGAAATCGCGGTCCGGAGGTACACCGGCTTGTCCGCGAAGTCGGTCGGCCCCATGTCGTTCCACCACTCCAGGTAGTTGGGCAGCCAGCGCTCGAGCGCGCGTTGGAGCTTGGGGTCGTCACTCAACCCGACGTTGTTCGGGATCTTGGCCGTCAGGTCGACGCTGTTGCTGGTCGGTGTAGTCATTGTGAGTGCTCCAGGAGTGATGAGTTAGACGCGGCGCCAGTCGAAAGCCGGGCGTTCAGGACGGCCGTACATCGTGAGTGCGCCCTCGGGGCCGGTGGCGTTGGGGCGGATGAAGATCCAGTTCTGCCATGCGCTGAGGCGGGCGTAGATTTTGGAGTCGGGCGTTTCGGGGCCCACGAAGCGGAGGTTCTGCTCCATCCCCGTGAGTGCGTCGGGGGAGAGGCTGACGCGCTCCTCGATGGCGATGCGGATGTCGTCGTCCCAGTCGATGTCATCGACCAGCATGGTGGACAGGCCCGCCTCGTCGGCGTCCTCCGGACCCATGAGGTCGCGCCGCCCGGTGAGGGCTTGGGCCTTCTTGGGCTCGCCGTACAGGTGCGCTTGAATGCGAGTGAGACCTGTGTTCATGGGCAGAGCGCCTTCGTTGAGGTCGCCCATTCCGACATGAACGACGTTGTCCGGATCGTCCAGCAAGTAAAACCTGTCGGACGCCAGAGCCAGCTCTAGGAGGTTTCCGGCGAACGCGGTGCCGGCATCGCCGAGGGCGAAGAAGGAGCGGCTGGTGTTGTCCATGCGGCGAAGCACGCGGCCCATGTGGAGGAGGACTTCCCGAACGAACCAGTGCTCGCGGGTCTTCACGAGGGCGGCGTCGTGGGCGATCACTCGCTTGGCGTCTCCTTTGGCGCGCACTACGATCATCCCTACGTTCGGGTGGTTGCAACGCAGCTGAAGCAAAGCGTCGTCGAACTCACGGTAGGCGCGAAGGGCCCACAGTTGGTCACCCGCGGCGTGCATCGCTTCGGCTCCGCGCTCGGCGATCGCGACATCCTCGGCGGTCGGTCCCTCGATCGTGAGCGTGGCGGTGCGGGCCGTCTCGTCCCACGTCACCGCAACGGCGGAGTAGGTGCGACCCGAGTCGGTCTCCTCGACGGCAAGCTTGCCGAGCTTCACACCGGTGCGGGTGCCCGTGGCGAGGTCGGTGGACTCGGAGACGATGGCCTCGCAGCGGGCAGCGATCTTCGCGTCGAATTTGGAACGCGGGAACACATCGTCGACCAGGTTCCATTCGACGGCTCGCTTGCCTCGCATGCCCTCGGCCATGGTCGAGAACACGTCGGCGCGGTCGCGACGGATACGACGCTTGTCGACCAGGCGGGTGAGGCCGCCGGTGCCCGGCAACACGCCCAGCAGCGGGACTTCGGGGAGGCTGACCGCGGAGTTTCCGTCGTCCTGCAGGTAGATCTCTTTGCAGGCCAGCGCGAGCTCGTAGCCGCCTCCAGCGGTCGTTCCGTTGCAGGCCGCGATGTAGACCTGCGCGCTGGCTTCGGTCGCTTCCTCGATCTCGCAGCGCGTCTCGTTGGTGAACTTACAGAAGTTGACCTTCCACCCGTGTGTGCTCGTGCCGAGCATGTGGATGTTGGCGCCTGCGCAGAACACCTTCTCGTTGGCGGAGGTCATCACGACCACGCGCACCTCGGGGTGTTCGAATCGCATCCGCCGGACGATATCGGCCAGCTCGACGTCGACACCCAGGTCGTACGAGTTGAGCTTCAGCTCGTAGTCACTCCGAAGGCCACCGTCCGGAGCGACGTCCATTGCGACGCGGGCAATGGCGCCGTCGTACGAGACCTTCCAGTGCCGGTACGCCGCCGGATCGACCTCGAAGTCAACGTTCACATCCGTGTTCGATGAAGATCCCATGCTCCGAAAATGCTAGCCGAAACGTGCCAGCCGGAAACGTGTGCAAACCGGGTGGACCGCTCTCTTAGGATCGTGTGTCGTCGCACGATCCTGTTCGGCTCGCAGAGGCCCGATGTGGGTTCACTCCACCAGCGCACGACGCCGCGACGCGTACCTTCCACCGCGAGCGTGAGCGCTCTCTCGATGTTCCGGAAGCAGCGCGGCGCGAAACCTCAACCGCCGCCGGGAGGGGGCAGGTTGGGCGGCGCCGGCCGTGGCGTTCCGATCGGGGCCGTCGGTGCGGGCCGAGGAGGTTTGCCGCCTCCGCCCATCTTGCACTCGCCCTCGAGCGTGCCGCCCTCTTCGATGTGCAACGCGCGGACCGAGATGTCGCCGATCACCTGACCCGAGGACGAGATTTCAAGGCGCCCTGTCGCGCTGACACGACCCTCGACCTTGCCGAGAATCTTGACGTTGGGTCCCGAGACGTCGCCCTTGATGAGTGCGTCGTCGAGCACCGTGATCTCCCCACCGGCGTTGACGTCGCCTTCAACCGCACCCGCGATCGTGAGCGACGACGCCGTGGTGATGCTGCCTTTGATGGTGGTGTCCTCGGTGATGTAGTTCTGCGGGTTCGTCACTTCGGTTCGGCCTCTGCGCAATCTTCGTCGGCCGTGCCGCGGTGCGCAACCACCTAGGTCACGGCGTAGGCCTGCCACACACGATCTGACACTTGCCGGTCGCGGTGCGTCCCCGCTGCATGGCCACGACTGTAAGCTTGGACACTGGAAAGGCGAAGAGGCGAGCAGCAGCGATGCGCTCTTCGCTTGCGCAGGGCCCTTAGAGCTTGTCCTTGAGGGACTGCATGGAAGCCTTCAGCTCGCCGAAGAGACCTTTGAGCTGCTCGGCTGCGGTGTCGGTCACCTGCTCGAGGGTCTGCTCGGCGGTCTTGAGCTTCTCCTTCACCTGGGGCTCCATCTTTTTCCAAGTCTCCCTGGCTTCGGCCGACACCTCGGTCGCGGCTCCAGACAGGCGCACGCCAAGGTCTCCGGCCATGGTTTTAAGCTCCCCGAGGCCTTCTTCGAGCTGGCCGCGAAGCTCGCCCTTGGCCTTGGGTGCGGACGCGTCGGACGGGGTCTCTTCGGCTTTGCTCATCGCGACGCAGAGCATAGCCCGTTCGCCGTCGCGCTCAACCCGCAAATCGGGGCACTCTTTGGTCTCGTGCATCGATCGTGTCGAGCCACGTTCCTTCACTGTGCTGCAACCGCGGCGTTGCTGTCGCTTGGTTGTTCGAGCCCGGTCGTGGAGCCCACCGGTCCCCGAGAGCCGAACTCCCGCAGGGTCCAACCCCGCCGCGCAGCCGAAGCGCGGCCTTCGTCGTCCTCACTTTCGGCATCCGACGTGAAGGCCTTGCTGACGGTTCACAACGAGGCTCGTGCCGCCGTCGGCGTGCCGCCGCTGTCGTGGTCAAACACGGTCGCAGCGACCGCGGAGTCCTGGGCGGCCGAGCTTGGAAACAACGGCTGCGGACTGGAGCACAGCCGTGGGAGCTCCTACGGCGAGAACTTGTACTGGACCAGCAACCCCCGCCCCACCGCAGACGTGGTTACGTCCTGGACCGACGAAGCGATCCACTACAACGCGCGCAACAGCAAGTGTGCGCGAGGCCAAGTCTGCGGCCACTACACCCAAGTTGTCTGGGCCGACTCGCGCACGCTCGGGTGCGCAATGGCCTCCTGTGGCTCGGCCCAGGTCTGGGTCTGCAACTACGATCCCCCGGGCAACTTCGTCGGCCAGAAACCGTTTTAGTGGGGGATGTTTCAACGCATCCGCTGCTGCTCGGTGTCCCACTCGTGGACGAGCACCGCGTAGGTGTGGCTGTCGATGTACCCCGCAGCCATCGTCTCGCTGCCCTCAAACCACCGGTCCGCAACGTGGATCGCTTCGCGGCGCAGGCCGAGCTTTTCGCAGACGCGAACCGAGCGGACGTTGAGCGCGGCGCAGTGGACCACGAGCCGCCGCAGCCCCCATCCGCCGGCGGCTTCGGGCGTGAGCGCAGCGCCGATGAGGCCCGCCGCAGCCTCGGTGCACAAGCCCTGGCCCCGTTCCGCATTCGCGACCCAATAGCCAATCTCGGCCTGGCGGGCCTGAGGCACGGGAGCGTGCAGCCCTGTTCCGCCCACGAGCTCGCCGTCCGAGCGACGAAACACGCCCATCGCAAAGTTGGGCGCGTCGAGGGAGGCATAGCCGCGACGGCAGTCCCGCAAGAACGCGAGGGTGTCGGCTTCGGTGCGATGCGCAAACGCTGCCCAAGGCAGCCACGGAAGTAGCGCGTTTCGATCGCGATCGACGGCTTCGAACAGCGCCGGCGCGTCGGCGAGCTCGTAGCGACGCACCTCGAGCCGCGCGGTGAGAATCGGGCCGGGGAGGGGCGAGGGGGTGCGCCACCGCATCGCGTCCATCAGCCCTTGCCCACGAGCCAGGCGACCAGCTCGATGTGAGCCGTCTGCGGTAGCGTATCGAACGCGCGACACTGGAGGAGCTTGTAGGAGCCGCCCTTGCCCGTGAGAACCTGTAGATCCTCGTGCAGTGACGCGGGGCTGCAGCTCATGATGTGCAGGCGCGGAGCCTTGAGCACGTTGAGCTGTCCGCACACGTCGGCGCCGAGGCCACCGCGGGGCGGGTTGGCGACGACCAGGTCGGGGTGGCGGTGGGGGTGGTGCGGGTCGGCGAGGATCGGCGCGAGGAATTCCTCGACCAGCTCAGGCTTGATGCCCAGCGCTCGCGCACTCTCCGGGTAGGACTCGCATGGAACCACCACCTCGAAGCGCTCGCGCATGAGCTTGGTCGTGATTCCGGCACCTGCGTACAGATCGAGCGCCACACGGCCGTGCGGAAAACCACCGGCAGGAACGCGCACGAGGTCGTGGTAGGCGAGGGCGGCGGTCTTGGGGTTGGGCTGCAGGAAGCCTTGAGGGCCGACGTGCACCAGCTCGTTGCACAGCTCGATGGCGAGCGTCTGACGACCCCGAAGCGGACGGATGGTGACGCCGCGCATATCGTTGCCGCGCCCCGAGTGCACGCCCCACGAGACGCCCGCGGGAAGCTTGAGCCGCTCGGCGATGCGGTGGGCCAACGTGGCGAGGGGGTCGGCGGTGATGATCGCGACAAGCACGTTGCCGCGGCCGTCGGTCTTGAGCCACGCGTAGCGCAGGTCGCCGCTCTCGTCGAGCTCGTCGTAGGCGGCGGCACCCAGCTCGTTGGCGACCGCGACGAGCTCTTCGCAGGCTGCTGTGATGTCGGGGTGGTCGACGAGGCAGCCGGACATGTCGGCGACGTTGTGGGTGCCTCGCATGAAGCTGCCGAGCACGAGAGAACGAGGCGCGCCCGCGAACACGCGCTTGGACGACCAGCGGTAGCGCAGCCCGTCGTCGTCGCTCGCAACCACGCGATCGACCGACAGCCCATAGTGCGTCTCAAGCTCGCGCTCTTTGAGCTCGCGCTGAGAGGGCACGTCCATCTCCATCACCGCGCACCCGTTGCAGCGGCCGTGGTGGCGGCAGGGGGCGGGCCGACGACCCGCGTGGGTGTTGCGCCGCGTGATGACCGAGCCATGGGCGCGCAGTCGCTGCCGACTGACGTAGTCGAGCTTGACGTCGCCCGTCTCACCCGGGAGGAGTCCGGCCACGTGGATTTCCCTGCCGTCGTGCTGGGCGATGCCGTCGCCGTGGCGCGACAGAGACTCCGCGCAAACCGTAATCGTGTCGCCGGGCTTCATAAACGCGCGAGCACCATACCGGTCTGCTGCAGATGATTGAAGTACTCGGGATAGGTTTTGCCCACGCAGCTGGGGTCGCGAATGCACACGTGGCCGGCCATCGCGAACGCCATCGCGACGCGATGGTCGTCGTAGGTGTCGATTTCGACCCCGGAGCGTACGCCGCCGGCGGGCGGATGAATGGTGAGCCCATCGTCGTGTTCATCCACTTCCGCGCCGAGTTTTCTCAACTCAGTCGCGGCTACCGCGAGGCGATCGCTCTCGTGGTGTCGCAGAATCTCCACCCCGCGGATGGTCGTGGGTGCGCTGGCATGGAGCGCTGCGACCGCAAGCGTGAGCGTCATGTCGGGCATGTCGGTGAGGTCGAATGCCCCACCGAGCAGGGTCCCGGTCCCTTCGACGATCGTGCGCGATTGTGTCTGCAGCACCCGAGCTCCCAGCCGCTCCAGGACCTCGGCAAAACGTGCGTCGCCCTGCATGCTCGCGGCGCCGAGGGCCACCGTCGCCTTGCCGCCATGGATCGCGGCGAGGGTGAGCGGATAGCTCGCCGCCGACGCGTCCGGCTCGATCGTATAGGCCACAGCTTGAAGCGTGCACGGCTCGACGTGCAACGTGTCCTCGCTCCAGCTCGCCATTCCACCGAAGGCCTCAAGCACGCGGAGTGTCATGTCGACGTACGGGCGTGCCGGCGTGCCTTGCTCGAGCACGATGTCGACGGGGCCGTTGGCAAGCGTGGCCGCGACCGCGAGTCCCGACACGAACTGAGAACTGGCAGGCCGACGCAGCCGAACCTCGCCTGCTTGCAGGCCCTGGGTTGTCTCGATCCGCACCGGGAGGAATCCCTCCTCACCGAGGCAGTGCAGCTTGGCTCCCATGGAGCGCAGGCCATCGATCAGCATCGCCATCGGTCGCTCGCGCATCCGCGGCGTTCCGTCCATCGTGGCGCCGACGTTGCTGCCGGTGAGGGCGGGCAGCAGGAAGCGTGCGACCGTCCCCGCGGTTCCGACGAAGAGTTCGGGCGCGTCGGTGTTTGTGAAGCGCCCCCCGGCACCCGAGACCACCAGCGCGCCGTCGTGCTCCTCGACCGTGATCCCGAGTTTGCTCAAGCACGCCCGCATGTGCCGGGTGTCGTCCGCGTCGAGCCATCCGGTCAGCGTCGAGGTGCCGCGCGCGATCGCTGCGAAGAGCAGCGCGCGGTTGGTGATGCTCTTGGAACCCGGTAGCGGAAGCGTCCAGTCGAGGTCCACGGGTGGCTGGAGCTGAACGAGCTGCGTCATGCAGGTGCAGGCTCGCGTGGGCCGGCCGAGGCGGCAACCCGAAAGCCCCCTGTGCGTGGCGACCTGCGGCGTAGCGGTCTGGAGGCGCTGATCGTGTTGGCGCTGCAAGGGGGCCAGGTTCACGGCACCGGCCGGATCGCGGTCTCCACGGTGGCGAACCCGGCCGCCCTGATCGCCTTCACCACCTCAGCCAGCCGTTCGCTCGGGACGGTTGAATCGGCCTGCAGCGCGATGGTGGCGGAAGCCGAGCGCTCCGCCAGCGCTTCGAGCTGCGCTTGAAGCTGGTCCTGAACAATCGGTTTGCCGCGCAAGAACAGCTTGGTCGGGGTGACCGTGACCGAGAAGACCGTAGCGTTGGCCTGGGGGACCAGCGCCCGAGGCTTGGCTGGCTCGCGGCGCTCGGCGTCCCGAGGCGCGTCGGCGGGCTGGGAGCAGCTCGCACACCACAGAACCGAGGCCGCAAGAAGCAGGCGCGTGCGCACAGAAAACGCGTAGCACGTGGTCACCGTGCGTTTACATGACCTCAGATCGAGGTTTGTTGCAATTGATTCAGCGTGCTTTGGTACCCCCACAAGCGAACCGATGCCGCGCTTCAATCTCGCTCCTGCACTGGGCCTACTGGCTCTACTTTTCCCTCCGTCTGTCGCGTGCGGCCCCGGGCAGCCGAGCACCAAACCCCCGACCTCGCCCCCCGAGGCGACCAGCGCTCCGGCTCCAGCCGCCGTGGTGGCTTCCACGGCGCGGTTTCGAGGCACGATCGAGACGCCCGGCGCGACGATCGAGTTCTTCGTTGTGCTGGACCCCGAGGGCGAGAGTCAGATCTCCATCCCCGCCCAGGGGCTCCGGGATGGCGCCCTGAGTGAGGTGGAGTCGAGCCCGGAGCGGGCCGCGTTCTTGCTGGCAGGGGCGGGGGCCCGCGTCGAGGCGACCCTCGCACCCACGGGCGAGTCGTCCGAGTGCACCTTCTCCCAGCACGGCTTCAACTTCCCCTGCTCGCTCAAGCCGATGGATGCGGAGACGTTCGAGCTCGCGCAGACGACGGAGCGACCCCAGACCCCGAAGGCACCGTTCCCCTACTCCGTTGAGGAGGTCGCGTTCGAGAATACAGCCGACGGGGTTCATCTTGAGGGGACGCTGAGCATCCCTCCGGGGCCCGGGCCCCATCCGGCGGCGCTGTTGATCTCCGGCTCGGGTCCGCAGGATCGAGACGAGACGATCATGGGCCACAAGCCGTTCTTGGTCTTGGCGGATCACCTGTCCCGAGCAGGTATCGCCGTGCTTCGTGTCGACGATCGTGGGGTGGGTGGATCCACGGGGAGCGTGGCCCAGTCCACGGGCGCAGACTTTGCCCGGGACGCCGCCGCCGGGCTGGCGATGCTTCGCTCGGACCCGCGACTCGACGCCAACCGTATCGGGGTGATCGGGCACAGTGAGGGCGGTGTGATCGGACCTCGTGTGGCCGCTGCCGACCCCAAGCTCGCGTTCGTCGTGATGATGGCGGGCACTGGGGTCCCGGGCGACCAGGTGGTGCGAGAACAGGCCGTGGAGTTGGTGCGGGCGTCGGGGGCCTCGGAGGCTCAGATCGACGCGGTCCGGGTTCAGCAAGACGCCACCATCGACGCGATTCTCGCCGCAAAGACCGTCGAGGAGGCCCGGGCAGGCGTCCCCGCTCAGGCCGCAGCGAGCATCTCCCGTTGGTTCATGGATTTCATCGCCTACGATCCCGCACCCGCGCTGAAGGCCGTGCGGTGCCCCGTCCTGGTGCTGCAAGGCGACCTGGACCTGCAGGTGCTCCCCGAGCAGAACCTCCCGGCGATCCGTGCAGCGCTCGAAGGCAACGACCGGGTCCGGGTGGTCCGGTTTCCGGGGCTGAACCACCTGTTCCAGACCGCCAAGACGGGGCTGCCCGCCGAGTACGCTGTGATCGAGCAGACCCTCGCGCCGGAGGTGCTGGACACGATGGCCGACTGGCTCCACGAAGTGCTCGAGTCGTAGACCGCGCTTCGCGTCAGCTGCGGTCGTGAAACCAGCTGCCCCCCGGCGTTCGATCCTGAGGCGCAGCTCAGCTGCGGAGGCGGTCGGCGTGGAGCAGCCGCGTACGTCGCTGCTCCACGGCGTTGAGCTCACGATGGCAGCTCCGGGCGATCGTCTGTCCGCAGACCGCACCCAGGCCCATGCCGTGCCCGGTCATGCCGCCCAAGACATGGGTGGAGGGGTCGCCATCGGAGTCCAACACGGGCTCCCAGAAGGGCAGCTCGTCGGGACTGAATCCCATGATGCCGGACCATCGGGCCTCGACTTCGAACGGCCCGAACGCAGCGAGGTGGCGGGCGAGGTAGGCTTCGAGGTTGGCCTGAACCGGCGCGGTCGGGGTCGAATCGTCGGTGGCTTCGGTGTCGCGATGGAGGTGGCGACGACCTCCGATCAGCATGCGGCCGTCGTCACGCTGCCGGAAGTAGTCGTATCCCCAGCAGCCGTAGCAGACCGGCCCTAGCGTTCGGCGCGGGCCGACGGGGCGGGTTGCGAGCATCTGTGCTCGCTGTGGTTGGATGTCGATGTGGGGCAGGAGCCGCCGGGTCCAGGCGTTGACGGCGACCACGGCGACCCCATAAGCCACCGTGGCATCCGCTGTTTTGATCAAGCGTTGCTTGGGGTCCAGCTCGGTGACGAGCGCAGCTCGGAGTTTCGCCCCGGCCTGCTGAGCCTGCGCCCCGATTGCGGCGAGCAGCCGGCCAGGATGAACCTCTCCGTCCTCGGGGATCGACAGCCCAGGCGCGAAACCTTCCAGCCCTTCATGGGTGACGCCCTGGCTACAAGGAACACCATCCTCTTGGAGGAGCGCTGCGGCCCGGGCCAACGCTTGTTGTTCGCGCTCATCCTCGGCCATGGGCAGGATGAGGCTGCCGCATCGCTTGTGTTCGGCGGCCTTGGCGAAACGCTCCTCGATCATGCGATGGCTGGAGCGAGCGATTTCGATGACCGTTTGCATGCGCTCGCGGCCGAAGCATGCGCGCCGAGCCGGATACTCGATCGCATGCTCGACCAGCAGGAACCCGCCTGAACGCGCCGAGGCGCCCCATCCTAAGCCGTGGGCATCCAAGGCCAGCACAGACATCCCAGCTTCGGCGAGCTCCAGCGCCGCACTGGCGCCCGTGATGCCCAGGCCGATGACGACCGCGTCGACGGCGTGGCTTCCGGAGTCCAGCACGGGAAGCTGACTGGCCGCAGCTTCGTCGAGCCACAGGGACGGCGCACCGGGTTGCACCGCGGCAGTGTAGCTCATCGTTTCGGTTCAACCGCTCCAGCGACGCTGGGCGCGGCGGAATGAACCCATGTCTGCGTATCCGAGCCGGAACGCGATCTCTTCGGCGCAGATCCCTTGCGCGGCGAGTCGCGCATGAAGCTCGCTGCGAAGGCCGTCGACGACCTCCCGAAACGAGGTGTCGTGCTCGGACAAGCGTCGCTGCAGGGTGCGTGGGGTCATCGCCAAGAGCGGGGCCACGTCCGCGAGGGAGGGCGAGCCATCGCGAAGCGCCCGGCCCGTGCATTCGCGAACCCGGTCGATGAACTCGTGGTGGGTGGAGCGTCCGGCCAGCAGCGTCTCGGCTTGGTGGTCGATCGCCCGCATGAGTTGCGGATCGGCCGACGCCAACGCGTGCTCGGCGTTTTCGTGGGAGATCGCCATACCGTTGTCCGGTCGGTCGAACGACAGCTTGGCGTCGCTGAAAATGGCGCGATGCCGCGACAGGTCCGCAGGCGCAGGGTGTGAAAACCAGACCTCTGCTGCGCGCAATCCCCCCTCAGTAATGGCGCACCCGGACACCAGCAGCACCCCAATGAAGAACTCGTTGGCATGGCGCCCGCCCGAGAGTGGGTAGCCCGGAATGCGCTGGTGAACCTCGAGCGTTGTCGGTGTCTCCGCAAGCTCCACGACCGTGGCCTCGTTGAGCAACACACTGAACCGCGCGAGGCGACGGATCGCCTCGCGAATGGTGGGTGCGGCTCGAATGCCGAACTCGGCCAGGCCATACGCGCCGCGCACCACGGCGGACACGAGGTCGAGGCCAAGGTCGGGCTGCTGGAGTTGGCGCGCCGCGTCGTCGTAGAAGGCCGCGAGGGTCTCCACCTCGGCGACAACATGCGAGTCCTGCAGCGCGTGTTGCAGGCCGAACGCGGCCAAACATGCGTGGGCATCGAGCCCTTGTTGCGCCAGCCGAGATGCGACCAAGCCCGGCAGCGGTGAGCGCATGAGCGTCATGCTGCGGGTAGGGTACTGCCGAGCAGGTGGCGTGTCCGGCCTGGATTCTGTCGCGATCGGCCCTGGCGGTCGCGAGCGCTTCCTCCCACACTGACCCACCATGAGACGCACGATCCTCGCCGCCGCGCTTCCCCTGATGCTGGCCCTCGTGGGATGCGATGAAGCGGGGGATGCTGGGGAGTCGAGCGTCTGCGCGGAGGCCCAGGCTGCCGTCGAGTCGTGTCTGGGCGCGCCTGCGGAGCCACCTTCGGAAACCTGTGACGGCGACCAAGCGGCGATTGCACAGGAGCTGCTCGCGGGCATCGACGATGCGGGTTGCGAGGGCGTGCCGCAAGGCAAGGAAGACTCACTGCTGTGCGCGGCTCTGCTGTGGGACCCCTTGGGATGGTGTGATGACGCCCCGGAGGCCCTGGGTCCCGAGCCGCAAGGCAGCGCGACGCAGTTCCCGATCATCTTGGCGCATGGGTTCAACACCAGCACGACCAACTTCTGGCGCTTCAACGACGTGGACGTGGCGCTGATCGAGGACGGTCACGACGTGATGCTGGGGAGCGTGCCGCCCTTCGACACGCCGCAGGTTCGGGCGGGCTTTCTCGCGGATCAGGTCGACGAGTTGCTCGCGCGCTCCGGCGCACCCAAGGTCAACCTGGTGTGCTTCTCGATGGGCGGCATCGACTGCCGCTACCTCGTGAGCCCCGACGGGCTTGGGTACGCCGACAAGGTCGCGTCCATCACGACGATCTCGTCCCCGCACCGCGGGACCTATGTCGCCGACGTCGCGGTCGGCTTTCTTCCCGACGAAGACGACGCCGATGCGATCGATGCGATCGCGACCCTGTTCGGCCGCACGTTCAGCGAAGTGGCGGACGACAGTCACATCGTGTCCGCGCTCAAGGCGATGTCCGAGCGCACCATGGTCGAGTTCAACGCGACGATCTCGGATGCACCCGAGGTGATGTACCAGTCTTGGGCGGGCGTCAGCAGTGTTGCCGGGCTTCCCAACCCGCGTCGCCGTGCCGAGCCGGACGCATGTACCGACGAGAACGGAGAGCTGTTGCTCATGCGTCACGAAGGGACCGTTGACCGTATGGATGCCCTCTTGGTCGGCGCGGCCGGCATCGTCGCGCATGGACTTGAGCTGCGTCCCAACGACGGCGTGTCGACGGTCGAGTCGAGCAAGTGGGGGAGGTTTCGAGGGTGTTACCCCGGCGACCACCTCGATGCCGCTGGACAGATCGGCGACGAGGGTCCCGACCCGCGGACGGGCTTTGACTACCTGCGGTTCTACCGGAACCTGGCGTTCGATCTGGCCGCCCAGGGATACTGAGCTGCAGCGCCCTCAGGCGTTCACGGTCTCGACGTTGTCGGTCCGGAAGCGGTAGCCGACGCCGCGCAGCGTTTCGATGTAGTCGGAGGCGGGGCCGAGTTTCTTGCGCAGTCTCTGCACGTGCGTGTCGACCGTGCGCGTAGGCAAGCCGGCCACGTGTCCCCAGACGTCGTGCAAGAGCGTGTCACGGGTTTGCACCCGCCCTCGGCGCGAGAGAAACGCACGCAGCAGGCGAAACTCCAGCGCGGTGAGGCCCACCTCGTCCTGGTCGACCCATACCCGGTGTCCTTGCTCGTCGACCTTGAGTCGCCCGAACGACAGCTGCGGTGTTGCGGTCAGCGGTTCGTCCAAGCGACGAAGGATTGCCTTGATGCGAAGCAACAGCTCTCGCATGGAGAAGGGCTTGGCGACGTAGTCGTCGGCGCCGACCTCGAAACCGACGACGCGATCGACCTCGTCCTCTTTCGCGGTCACCATGACGATGGGGACGTTCCTGGTGTCCTCTTTGGACCGCAGCACTCGGCAGACGTCGGTGCCCAGCATGTCCGGCAACATCAGATCGAGAAGGATGAGGTCGGGGATCGGGTACTCGTTCGCGGCCTTCAGAGCCGAGCGGCCATCGAAGGCGACCCGCGTTTCCCATCCTTCTCGTTCCAGCGAAAACTGGACCGTGTTCACCAGATCGCGTTCGTCGTCCACGATGAGAATTGTCGGCGCCACGCAATGCCCTTACCACCGCGTGGGTGACGGCCCCGTGACGGCACGGCAAAGCCTTGGGGTCTTCCCGGTGACTCGTGGGTGTCAGCACGACGTCACACAACCGGTGGTGTCTTGTGACAAACCCGAGACCTAGTTGAGACGTCCCGGCCATGAAGGCCCCCCATAGTTCGCCCGCCGATGTTCGACGGGTTTCGCCCAGAGCTCCAAGGCTGGTTCTTCGAAAGAAGAATCCTTTCGAGCGCAGCCACGCTGGCGGTCCTGTTCGCAGGAGCGACTGCCTACGTCGTCACGCTTGAGGGCCCGGAGAAGACCATCGAGGTTGCCCTGGGCGATCCGGAGCTGAGCGACTTCTCGGTTGAGGCGGAGGAACCCGAAGAGCCGGAGGTCGCGCAGGAGGAGCCCGCGGATTTGCCGCCCCCGCCGCCCCCGGACGCGAAGGTGCAACGGGTCAAGAAGCCGACGCCTCGACCCAAGCCCGTCACGCCCGTCGCCAAGCCGACCGAGGCCGCGGACACGTCCGATACAAAGAAGGTCTACGAGGTCCCGATGGACGGCCGCACGAGCCCGACCGGGACCGGCGCGAACCCGGGCAAGTCGGCATCGACTGGGCAGGCGAAGAAGCCGGCCAAGCCCAAGCCCAAGCCCGAGCCCAAGCCCAAGCCCAAGGCCGACAAGCAGCCCCTGGACCCGACAAAGCCGGTCGATCGTCCGGAGAACGCGACGGTCCCCAAGCCGCTGCCCAGCAACACGCAGCCCTCGTATCCGAAGAAGCTGCGGGAGGAAGGCATCACGGGCCGCGTCGTGCTGAAGCTTCATGTGCACCGGGACGGAAGCGTCCGCGGAGCCAAGGTGCTGTCCAAGAAGAACAGCGCCACCACTGAGGACGAGAAAAAGGCGGCATCCGCCGCGTTCCTCAAATCCGTCATCGAAGTCGTCAAGTCGTGGCGCTTCACCCCCGCGACGCTGGCCGGAGAACCGATCTCCGTCTGGCACGAGGTCAACATCCCGTTCGAGCTCACCAACTGAGCCAACCAGAGAAGAAGGAGCGATTCCGTGGAACTTTCCCTCGTAGAAATTTGGGCGCAGATGGGCATCCTGTCCAAAGCCGTGGCCGTATCGCTGGTGGCCATGGGTATCGCAAGCGCGTTCGTATCCGTGGAGCGGTTCTTGGTGCTGCTGCGGGCACACCGGGTGAGCGTGGCGTTTGCTGACAAGGCGCGGCCGCTGATGGAGGCCGAAGAGATCGAAGCCCTCTATGACCTCACCCGAGGCAAGGAGTTCGCGACCGGTCCACTCCCGCGACTGCTTCGATTCGGGCTTGAGTCCTACCGCACCAACGCCCACGACAAGGCGGTGGGCCCGGTTGAAATGGCTCGGCGCGAACTCAACCGGAAGCTTGAGATGATGGGCACCGAGGCTCGGCGGGGCATGGGCATCCTGGCCTCGACCGGCTCGACCGCGCCTTTCATCGGGCTGTTCGGAACCGTCATCGGCATCATCACCGCGTTCCAAGGCATCGCTGCCGCGGGCGGCGGAGGCATCGGCGCGGTGTCGGCAGGTATCGCCGAAGCCCTCATCGTCACGGCGGTCGGCCTCGTCGTCGCCATCATGGCAGTCCTCGTGTTCAACGCGCTCAGCTCGAAGTTCGACGCGTTTGACCAGACCATGCAACACGCTGCCAGCGAGCTGGTGGACTACCTGGAGATCGCACATGGGAGCTCAGCTCAACAGCGGTCGTAAGAAGAAGGGCGCCCAGCCCAACATCAACGTCACACCGCTGGTGGACGTGGTGTTGGTGCTGCTGATCATCTTTATGGTCGTGCTCCCCGATGTGCAGGGCGGGAAGCCGGTCGAGATGGTGAAGGTCGCCGCGGCCGACAAGCACGCGAGCGACGCCAAGCCTTTGACCGTGACGATCGATCTGGCCGAGGTCTACACGTGGGACGACGCCGACGTGGCGCGCGACGTGGCGCTCGGGGGCCTGCGGGCCGCGTACATGCGAGACCCCAAACAACGGGTGCTGCTGCGAGCCGATGCAGGGCTTCGTTACGCCGTTGTGCGCGACTTCTTCGCCGAGGTGCAGGGCATCGGCTTCCCCAACGTGTCGCTGGCGGTGGGCGTGGGCGCGGAGTGGAAAGAGGAGGGCTGAACCATGGGCATGTCTATCGGTAGCGAGAACGGCAAGACCAGCGTCAAGCCCGACATGAACGTCACGCCGTTGGTGGACGTGGTGTTGGTGCTCCTCATCATCTTCATGGTCCTGGCGCCCGTGGTGACCGAGGGCTTCGATGTCCGGCTGCCACCCAAGGACGAGACGGACCAGCGGCTCGACGAGTCCAACGATCCCAGCAAGCCGCTGGTGCTCTCGGTTGCCGTTGATGGCGCCTACGAGGTGAACGCGGTTCGCATCGAGCCCGACGAACTCAGCGGGCGACTCCAGCGGATGTTCAACGCGCGACCCGACAATGTTCTGTACGTCGATGGTGCCGACGATGCGTCGTACGGACGCGTGCTGCAGGGAGTCGATTTCGCCCGAACAGGTGGCGCGGCTCCGGTGGTGATGATCACCAAGAAACTCGAGTAACAACATGTCCGCCCGGCGAGCTCACAGCGCGTTGTTCTGCAGCGCGTTTCTTCTGGTGCCCTCGGTTGTACGCGCGGACGTTGAGCTCGATGCTCCGCCGCTGCGTAGGGACGACACCGACCTCGAAACCGCACCACAGCCGGAGCCTGGTGAGGCCGAGGTCCTGGCGCCTCCGCCGAACGAACCGCCGTCCGGGGACGACGCTCCGAGGCGGAGCCGCGGAGCCGAGAGCCGCAGAGCCAGAAGAGCCAGAAGAGCCAGAAGAGCCAGAAGAGCCAGAAGAGCCAGAAGAGCCAGAAGAGCCAGCGGAGCCTGCGGTCGAAGAGCCCGAGCCTCCCGCAGTCGCGGATGTTCCGGAGGACGAAGATGAGGGCGACTTTGGCTTTGAGCTCGTCGACCTCACCGAGGACGCAGAGGCGCTCGCCGAAGAGCTGAAGGTCGAGACCAAGGAGGTTCGCGGCAAGGCGGGCTCGGTGACTGGCAATGTTCGGGATGCGACCTCGGGCGAGCCGCTGATCGGCGCCTACGTCGAGGCGATCGGGACGGAGTACAAGACCAAGACCGACGTGGAGGGCAACTACACGCTCGAGCTTCCGGTGGGGACGTGGGAGATTCGCGTGCGGGCCGATGCGAACGAGCCGCGCCGGATCTCCAACGTGGTCGTGGCGGAGGGGGAGAGCCAGACCTTGAACTCGGAGCTGCGGCCGCTGGAAGGCGCCGGACAGACCGTGGTGGTGCAGGCGGAGATGAACCGCGAGAGTGAGGCGGCACGGCTGCTGCAGCGCAAAGAGTCCAGCGCAACTCGTGACCTCATGAGCCGCGATGAGATCTCGAAATCGGGCGGTGGCTCGGCCTCGGCGGTTGCGCGCCGCATCGTGGGGGTGACGGTTGTAGGCGGCAGATACCTCTTCGTTCGCGGTCTGGGGCATCGCTATGTCAACACGCTGTTCGACGGCGCGCGGGTCCCCAGCCCCGAGCCCGAGTTGCGTACGGTCCCGCTCGATATCTTTCCCTCGAGCGCTCTGTCCGCGATCAACGTCCAAAAGACATTCTCGCCGGACGTTCCAGGCGACTTCGCCGGGGGATCGATCCAACTTGAGAGCCGTGAGGTCCCCGATGACCTGGTCGTCACTGTGGGTGCTGAGGTCGGTGGGAACACGGAGACGACCTTCCGCCAGATGCTCACCAACGGCGCGTTCCCAGGCGCGGATGCGTTCGGCTTCGGCAACATCCCGCGGGCGTTGCCGGAGATTCTCCCAAGCAAGACCCCGGCGAGTCGCGGTGCCGTGGACGACGACTTCCAGCCGGTCTATTCGCCCCAGGAGATCGAGGCGTTCGGTGACGCCATGTACACCGACACGCGGGTTCGAACCGCAACAGCCCCGCCCGACTTCGGGGTGAAGTCGACCGTTGGCTACGGGTTCGAGCCGCACGGCAAGGACAGCAAGCTGGGCTTCCTGTGGTCGGCGCAGTACAAGAACCAGCACCAAACCAACCGCTATCGATCGCCGATTCAGCAGTTCGGAATCAGCGATGGTGAGCTCGCGGGAACGCCATCGGTACGCTACGGCGGCCTGCGAAGCACGAACACGGTGGCGTGGTCGAGCGTCGGTCTGGCCAAGTACGACATCAACCGCAACAACCGGCTTGAGCTGCTCGGGTTCTACTCGCGCGAAGCCAACGATGAAACGCGGCAGCTCGAAGGGATCGCGCGAAACGTGTCCGGGCCCGACCCGGTCATCTCAACCCGCCTCCGCTACATCATGCGCTCGATCGCGATGACCCGGCTGGGCGGGAGACACACCTTCCCGCGAGCCAAGGATCTCGAGCTCGACTGGTTCGGGTCCTACGCTCAAGCCCGTCGCGACGACCCGGCGATTCGAGAGAACTTCTTTACCGACGCCGATGGGGACGGGGTGTACTTCTTCGACCGCGGCAACGACGGCGGAAAGCAGACCTTCCTCGACCTCACCGACCACACCGAAAGTGGCGCTGCAAACCTGAGCATGCCGTTCAAGCAGTGGTCGCAGCTGGAGGGCAAGGTCAAAGCCGGCGCCTGGCTGGAGGGCAAGCAGCGTGAATTCGATGTCCGGCGCTTCCTCTTCCAAGGAGGAGTCACGGAGCTGATCCCCGAGGGCACGGGCAACATCATCAACAATGCGACGATCGGCGGCGGTCCAGACGAAAACGCGTTCTACCTGCAGGAAGCGACCCGCCCCAACGACAACTATCGCGCCAGCCAGGAAATCTACGCCGGCTACGCCATGGCGGACATCCCGTTCGTTCGCTGGTTCAAGGTCTCCGGCGGCGCTCGGCTGGAGCAGAGCGTCATCCGGGTGCGACCCTTCGATCCGTTCGAAGACCCCGATGACCCTCCCAACGACGACCTCTCCCCTGTCCGGGTTCCCAACCTCGATGTTTTGCCGTCGGCTTCGTTGATCTTCTCTCCGACGGACAAACACAACATCCGGCTCGTGGGGACGCAGACGCTGGCTCGTCCAGAGTTTCGGGAGCTTGCGCCGTTCTCGTTCACGGACTTCGTGGGCGGGACCGAAGTGATCGGAAACCCCAACCTCGAGCAAACGAAGATCTGGAACGCCGACCTCCGCTGGGAATGGTTCCCGAGCGGCAGTGAGGTCATCGCGGCTTCGTTGTTCTACAAGTATCTCGACGAACCTATCGAGCGCGTGATGCTGCCTCGAATCCCGTTCCTGGCCAGCTACCGCAACGCCGACGCTGCCCAGAACTTTGGGTTCGAGCTTGAGGCACGCAAGAACCTTGAGTTTATCTGGTCGAAGCTCGACGATCTGTCGATCGGGACGAACTTCACGATGCTGTACTCGCGTGTGCAGCTGCGGCCAGCGTGCGTGGCTTCCGAGACGATGGAGTGCAACCAGCTTTCGGACTTTGACGTTTCCACCTCGCGCAATCGGCCGCTGGCCGATCAGTCCCCGTATGTCGTCAATGCTTATCTCGACTACGCCAACGAGAACAGTGGGACCGGGGCTCGGGTTTTGTACAACGTCGAAGGCCCGAAGATTACGAGCGTGGGCGGTCTGGGCCTCCCTGATATCTATCTGCAGCCGCGGCACAAGGTGGACTTCACGTTCAGTCAGCGGCTGTACAAGGGGCTGGACGCGAACTTCACGGTCGAGAACGTCGCCAACGCCGCCTGGGAGTGGAAACAGTCAGACCGCGTGCTGGAGCGGTGGAGAGACGGCGTCGCCTTCACTCTTGGCCTCACGTATAGTTACGATCGCGGAGATCGCGACGACGAGAAGTAGCGGCGCGGGACCCACGTTGCGTTGCGAAGAAGTCACGCAACGTGACCTGCGAGAGACGTCCTTGTCCTCGGCGCGTCACCGGTTGAGGTTATAGACCGTGTGCGTGCTGCAAAGGCGCGCCTTCCGAAGGAAAACCTCCACCATGAACAAGTTCACTGGATTCATTGCTGCAGCAACCCTTCTCACCGCGTGTGGCGACGACACCTCAAACGAGGACACCGGCGCTCAGGTGACTACCGTGAACGGGACCGACAGCGGTACCGATCCGACCGGTGAGACCGACGACGCAACGGACCCGGACACGGGCGAGACGGGCGAGACCAGCGAGACCACGGGCGTGCCCACAGGCTGCGCCGATCCTGCCGATGGACCCACGATGGGCATCAACGCGGACATCGATGGCGACATGATGCTCACGTGTGACACCGTCTGGGTCCTCGAAGACATCATCTTCGTGCGCGGCGGGACGCTCACGATCGAAGCGGGTACGACGATCAAGGGTACCGAGGGCTCGGCGCTGGTCATCGACCAGGACGCGAGCCTTATCGCCGAAGGCACCGCAGCTGCACCCATCGTGATGACCTCCATTCAGGCCGAGGGCTCGCGTGGCCGCGGTGACTGGGGCGGTCTCGTCCTGCTCGGCGACGCGCCCACGAACCTCGAGGGTGGCTCAGGCCAGGCCGAAGGGTTCGCGAGCCCGCCGTCGTACGGGGGCAGCGATGCAGCCCACAACTGCGGGTCTCTTTCGTACCTCCGGGTCGAGTGGGCCGGCTTCGCCATCGCCGAGGGCTCCGAGCTCAACGGCATCACGTTCTACGCTTGCGGGACGGATACGTCCGTCGATCACGTGCAGGTTCATATGGGTGCCGACGATGGCATCGAGATGTTCGGGGGCTCGTTTGACGCCGACCACATCGTCGTGACGGGCGCAGAGGATGACAGCATCGACTGCGACCAGGGCTTTGCGGGCAACCTGCAGTACGTGTTTATCCATCAGGACCCCTCGATTGGCGACAACGCGTTCGAGTGGAGCAACCAGGGGACCAACTACACCGCCACTCCGCTCACCTCGCCCGCCGTCGCCAACGGAACCGTCGTCGGATCTGGCGCAGGCGGGGACAAGAGCAAGGGGCTGACGATCAAAGAGGGCGCAGAGGCCACGCTCGTGAACTCTGTGTTCGGAAACTTCACCAACGAGCTCGTGTTCCTGCAGAACCTCGAGACGCAGCGAGTCGCCGAAGGTGGCGGGATCGTGCTCGAGGGCAACGTCTACTTTGGGTCTGGCGCGGCGGGGGTCGATGACGAGAAGGGCTCGGACGTCACCTGGACAGGCGAGGACCTGCAGACCTTCATCAGCGAGGGTGGAAGCGTCGAGGCCGACCCGATGCTGGGCTCGGCCGAGTGGGGCAGCCCCGACATCGCTCCGATGGCCGGCTCGCCCGTCGAGTCGGGGGCGGTCAATCCGGGGGCTGCCTTCGAGGCCACGGACTACATTGGAGCCGTCGAGCCGGGTGGCGACAACTGGACCTTGGGTTGGACCAACTATCGAACCTGAGGCCGCTGTAGGCCTTTCGCCGGGGGTCCGTCTTGCGTGCCATGCCTCGCGTGATGTTCCTGTGTTTGCTGGCGGCCTCGCTGGGCTGCCAGCAGAAGGAGGCTGTGGGTGGGGGGGCAGACCCTGTGGGCTCTACAGGGGAACCCGCGAACCTCGTCTCGAAACGTCCGCCACTCGCGAAGGACGACCCTCGATTCAAGCCCTATGTGCCCAAGGCAAAGCTGCCGATGGACTTCTCCGGTGTCGATGTCGGAGACGAGGCGATGGAGGCTTCCGAAGCGTCCGTCGCGGCGCTCGGAGCAACCCTTGTGCGCGCACTCAACGAGAAGGACTCGGACGCCCTTCGAGCTCTGACGATCTCGGAGCGGGAGTACAAGGACCGCTTCTTCCCGGTCACCGTCAATCACCCCGCAGGGCTGGGGCTCGGTGCGGATCTCGCATGGGCGGAACTCCACGGAGAGTCGTCCGGCGACATGCAGAGCGCACTCGAGCGATACGGTGGACAGGGACTTGCGTTCGTTCGCGTGGACGTCGACGAGGTTGTTTCAAGACCCAAGGCCAAGCTGCATCGTTCGCCTACCCTCATCGTTCGCGACGCGGCTGGCGTCGAGCAAACGCTGGTCATGCTGGGGTCGATCCTGGAGCACACGCCCAGCGGCGGTTTCAAGGTGTTGGCGTTTCGCGACACTCGCTGAGGCCGTCGAGGCAAGCACGGTCAGGAGGTGAGAGGGCATGGGCCAGCAGCCTCGCGGGCTGAGGAAACCCAGCCCAATGTCTCACTCGGCTTCTTCGCCCCTGGCGGCGTCGCCAAAACTCCCCTGCTGGCGTCGGGGGCGCGAACACGGGAACCGTCGGGGCTTTTCCCTGCGAGCCGGGTTGCGTGGCTTCCTCGAGAGCCGAAATCGCGACGGCTTCGCGGCGATTTCGGTAGCAAGCTCCCTGCAATCGTGGCTAGGTAGGCTGTGTTGACCAACGCTTCCGCAGAAGCGAGCCCGAGGGCTTTCTGAGCGACAACGCCTTCGAACGCATCATCGTGCTGCTCGTTGTTGTGGGCACGAGCTACGTGCTGGCCCACAGCGTCATGGAGCGCCTCAAGGCGCGCTTCGCCTTCGCTGGAGGGTTGGAGTACATCGGCTTGGGCTTGGTCCTCGGTCCGTTGCTTGGGGTGTTGAACCTCGAGCTCATTCGTGACCTTCGCCCCATTCTTCTTCTCGGTGTTGGGGCGATGGGGCTGCTCGCGGGCCTGGAGCTCGGGCTCGACCGCCGCTCGCCCAAGGGGACCTGGGTGGCTGCGATCTCGATCTCTGGCGCGACCGCGGTCTTCGTTGCGGGCCTGCCTTTGGTGCTCGCGGCGTGGCTTGGCGGGTCGTTCCTGCGATGGCCCGAGTGGACTGGCGCCGTACTCGCGGCAGCCATCATCGCGGTCGGCAGTGACGGTGGCGCGATTCGAGCGATCGCAACGCGCCTGGGTGCGGCCGGTTCGACGATCGACCTGGGGGTGTCTGTGGCACACGCGGTGCGAGCCATCGCGACCGTTGGCTTCGGGCTTTTCTTCGCCCTGTTTCCGCCGGGCGACACACTCGATGTTCGCGAGCCGTTGTCCGCGCTGACCTCGTTCGTGCTGCAGCTCGGGGTGGGGGTGGCGTTGGGGCTCCTGTTCAGCCTGCTGTGCCGCCGACGTCTCGACGAGCGGACCTCGCTGGTGTTTGTCGTCGGCATGGTTCTGCTCGCGGGCGGCTTTGCGTACGCGATGGGCGTCTCCGCGATCTTCGTGAACTTCATCATGGGGTTGACCCTTGCCCGGGTCTCGGGACGAGCCGACCAGATTCTCCTCATGATCGGCGCGACCCGGGAACCGTTCGTCATCGCCCTGTACTTCTTCGCCGGTCTGGAGTGGGTGGGAGGACCCGGTTGGATGTTCGCGATCGTGCTCCCGTTGGTGTTGCTCCGCCACCTGGGCCGAGGGGTCGGCGGGTGGTTGGGCGCAAGGCTCGCGCGGGTCTCGGGAAACCTTGGCGCGTGCGCGACGGTTCCCGGAGGGCTCTCGCTGGCGTTCCTGCTCAGCATCGGGGTGTTGTTTCGGGAGGCACCGGGCATTGCGGACGGCTACGGCCCGCTGCTGCTCGCGATCGTCGTGCTCGAGCTGGGCTCGGCCCGAGCGGGCCGTCGGTGGATCCTGGATGTCGCGGACACGCTCGGCGAAGTCGAGGGGCGCTAAGATGCAACACGTCGTCGTCTTGCTGGCGTTGGTCGCCTTGATGCGGGCCGCGTCGGTGTACGGGCTGCACTTGGACGGGCCGTTCGACTCGACCACGCTGCTCTCCTTGGGCTTCATCCTCGTCGGTGGCCACGTGATGGGAGAGGTGTTTCGCAAGGCCCGGCTCCCCGCGCTGCTGGGCTACCTCGGGGCCGGGATCGTGTTTGGCCCGGACCTTTCGGGGCTCGTCTTGGGCAACACCAGCTACGCGCCTTTGAGTCGGTCGGTGTTGGGAGAACTCGGCCTCGTGAACGTGCTCGCGGTGGGGGTCATCGGCACCTTGGGCGGAAGCGAGATCAAGCTGGGCGAGCTTCGGGAGAGCTTCGTCAAGATCGTCGCGATCTGCGGCTCGGTCTTCGCCCTTGTTCTCCCCGCGGTGGTGCTCGTCGTGTTGGGGGCGAGCTTCTTCCTTCCTGGCATCGTCCCCTTCCTCTCGGGCGCGTCCCTGGAGGCGCGGGTGGCAGCCGCGCTGATGTTGGGTGCTCTGGCGGTCGGCATGAGCCCCGCTGCGACCTTGGCCCTGCTTCAGGAGGTTCGCGCGCGGGGGCGGTTTACGAGCCTGGTGCTGGGCATCGTTGTGCTCGGCGACATCCTTCTGGTCGCAACGTTCCTGCTGCTCCTGGCGCTCGCGCGGCTGCTGCTGTCCCCCGAAGGCCTGTCGCTGTCCAGCCTGCTCTCTGAGCTTCCACATATCGCGCTGGAGTTCGGCTGGGCGATGGGGTTGGGGCTCGCCCTGGGCCTCGCGTTCATCCTCTATCTGAGGTTCGTCGGACGCGAGGTGCTGTTGTTCTCGCTCGCGGCGATCTTCGTCACCTCGTTTGTTGCGTCACAGGTCCACGCCGAGACGCTGCTCGCCTTCTTGGTGGCGGGCTTCGTGGTCCAGAACTTCTCGCGATACGGACACGCGCTTGCCGAGACGTTCGAACGGGTGTCCCTCCCCGTATTCGTCATCTACTTCACGGCACAGGCGGCCGCGCTCGATCTCATCTCGGTCAGCGCGTACCTGCCGCTCACGCTGTTGCTCGTCACCGTTCGATGTGGACTGTTCGTCTTGGGCATTCGGCTCGGTGCCAGACTGGCCCGGGTTGAGGACGATGTTCGCGGCCAACTCCAGATCTCATTCTTCTCGCAGGGGGGTGTGGATCTGGTGCTTGCCGCCATGGTCGCCGAGGCCCTGCCGGGCATTGGACATCATGTCCAGACGGTCACTGTAGCGACCGTGCTGTTGTACGTCCTCGGAGGGCCGCTGCTGTTGGCGCGAGCCCTGGACCGGATGGGTGAGTCGGCGGCGGCTCGGGAGCGTGGGGCCCAGGAACTTGAGGCCTTGGCCTCCTCCAACGCAACCGAGGTCCTCACGGATCGCGAAGCTCCGGTCCTTGCGTTGCCGCGGGTCGAGGACCCTCAACTGCACTCTGAGTTGCTCCGTCTGCGTGCGGTCATCGAGGCGGAACTCGAGGGTGGATTCGTGGACGCACTCCAGCGACGCTGCGCCCAACGACGGCGCTTGTTCGTGCAGCTGCTTGAGGCGGTCGAGGAAGCACTGGACGCCGGGCGGGGCGCCGAGTCCGACCGACTGAACGCGCTCGACCAAGCGTTGGTAGAGCACAGCCGAGCGTGGTCCGACGCGGAGTTCGAGGCTGCGGGGACGAACGGGTTGGCGGCGCTCTTTGAGCGGCTCACCGCTGCTATTGAGTTCTCAGCAAGCCACCGAACGGCGGTCGAGCCGGCGCTGTTGGAGCCTCAGGGGCGCTTCCTCGCGAGGCTGGGGCGACGTCTTCGGCGGTCCCGCGCGGCGTTGCTGGGTCCGGGGAGACGCACGGTCATGCTCGGCCGCCTCTGGCGCTTCCATGTTGGGCTCTTCATCCCCGTCGCTCTGTGGGAGCGGCTGCCCGCGGGCGAAGAGCAGGCGTGGAGAGGGCTGTTCGAGCACGTTCAACGAGCGCGGGCTTCGCTTGTGTCGCGGATGGCTGCGCTTCCCCTTGAGCCCGCGAGTGGACAGCTCCACGACGATTCGCAGATGCTCCTTGAAGCTCTCGACGCGAGCGACGAGCGACGAAGTTCTGCTCTCCGTGAGGCGTTGAGCAGCGCGTGGGGCTCGCTCGCGAGTGCCGTACGGGTCGCCGGTACGCTCGAGTCTCCTGGATGGCGGGAGCGTCCTTCGATGCGTCACGACGCGGCGCGTGCCGCATCGGTGGAGCTTGTCGAGCGATCCGAGCAAGATGCACGCGCCGCACGCCAATCTCGAGACGGGTTCAAGGCTGTTGTCGAGGCGCGAGTCCTCGTGCGCTGCGGTCGGGACAGCGTTGGACATCTCGACGAACAGCTGGAGGCTTCACTCGGCCTCATCCGGGCAGACCTTGGGCGCGGCGTCGAACTCGCCCGCGAGCTGGACGAGGCGGCCGACCCATCGAGGTGGAGTTCGTTGACCGAGCAACTGCTCCACGTCGAGGGGGAGATCGATGAGCTCCGTCGCCGGACAACAACGCAACCGTTGGCTCGAAACGGAGCGCTCCCGCGGGCGCTCAATGCGGTCCCGGAGCTGCTGCATCCGGCGGTGAGTCGCAGCGACAACCGCGGCGTTGGGCTTCGGACGTGGCTCAGCGGCAGCTTCGTCCGACGGCTTGAGTTGGCCCGCGTGTTCGCCGAAGAACAGCTCTCCACGCGGCTGCTTGAGATCCGGGGGATCGTCCATCAGGCCCGGGAGGTGGTCGACTATCATCAGACCCACAGCGGCGTCGATCCAGAGGATGGTCTCGGCCCCCGGGTTGCCGAGTTGCTCGGGCGGGCGCACGAAGAGCTCGGGCGGGTCGCCGCTGCGATCGTCCAGATGGTTCAAGCAGCGGTCGACGATGCGGAGCACGCGACGATGGAGCCGCTGATTCGAGAGCGGTGGCAAGAGGTTCGGCGACGGTCGAAGCAGCTGGACGACGCGGAGCGGCACCGGCTGCCGATTCGGGTTCGGGAGCGCTTGGCGGTTTCCTGGGTCGAGGTTCGACGCGCTGGATCACGGGTCCGGGAGGAGCTCGCGGCGTTGCTCAAGGGTCGTCCCTCTGCGGCGGCCACGGCGTCCTCAAGAGCGTTGCTGTTCGGTCCGAGGTCTTTCGTTCCCGACGCATACGAGCGCCTGTTTACTTCGGTGCCAGCCGAGAGCGTTGGACTGACCGCGCCGCGGCCAGAGCTCGCGCAGCTCCGAACCGCGCTGCGGACTTGGAACGAAGGAGGGCGAGGGGGATCGCTGCTGCTTTATGGGGACCAGGGGGCAGGAAAGAGAACGATGGTCCGGCAGATCTGCGCCGAGCTCGCCGAGGACCTCCAGACCTGCCGTGTCACGCTGGCGCCCGGCTGTGATGACGAAGCGCAGGTCGTCCAACAACTCTCAAGCGCGCTGGGGGGAACCCTGCTCGGGAACAAATGCGTCGATTTCGTGTCGCTGGAGGCACAGCTGCGCGCGGTGGGCTCTCTTCGGGCCGCGCTGCCGCGCCAGCTCATCGTCATCGAAAATGCGGAGCGCTTCTTTCGACGCTCCACCGCAGCATTGACGACCCTCGGAGGCTTTCTCAACGTCATCAAGGCCAGCCCACCCAGCGTTGCGTGGATTGTGATCATGGCCGAGACCGCCGCCAAGCGACTGGATCCGATGCTCCAACTGTTGGTGAGGTTCGATGTCACGCTCCACGTTCTTCCAGTCGACGCGAAGATGCTTGAGTCCACGATCGGCCTGCGCCACCGACTCAGCGGCTACCCTCTGCATATCGCGGCGCAGAGGCCTTCGCTCCACGAGTGGCTGCGTGACCCTGGGATCGCATGGTCGCTGCTGCGTGGAGAGGAGCACGGCGTGTATCAACGGATCGCGCTCGCCAGCGGTGGCAACCTGCGACATGGCCTCCGATTGTGGCTCGCAGCGGCGCGGGTTGACGCACGGGGGAGTGTCTCGCTTGAATCGATCCCCTGCGACCCGCCTCGTTTGCTCGATGGAACCTCGCTCTCCGCGAAGCTGCTGGTCTGCTGGCTCTTGACGCGCGGTCCAACACCGACCTGCGAGGTGGGCGACGTCGCGGCGTCTCGCGAGTTGCTGCGACGAGAACTGGTGGAGATCGATGATGGCGCCGATGTTCCGGTGCTCTTCGTCCAGACCCGCCTCGTGAGTCCATTGACTCGGGAACTTCGGGAGTACGGACTGCTATGATTTCGTCCGCGCTGCTCGCATGGTCGATCGTCGCGCTCCTCATGGTGGGCGCAGTCGCTGCAGGAGCCCTGTGCGCGGTCGCGTGTTCTTCCGTTGCGCTGCGAAGGGCCCAGCGACTGTTGCTCGCGATGGCTGCGATCCTTTGGTTGGCTGCCGGCTGGAGCGCTGCTGTGACGCTCGTTCTGGCTGTCGATGAGCCGCTCGATCGTCTCGCTCGGGCGCTGCTGGCGATCGCCGTGGTCCTGGTGGCGTTGTCACCGATTCGCGACGTCGTCACCGCGCTGAGCTTCGCCCTCGGAGGCCCCCACCGCCTGGGGGATTGGGTCCGAACTCAAGGTCGGGACGGCTCCGTGGAGGGACGCATCATGCGGCTAGGACTGCGCAGTGTGGTGCTCAGTGGTGCAGACGATGTGGAGATCCTTGTGCCGAACTGCTTGTTCGCCGCCCACGTCGTTCATCGTCTTGCCGCTGGATCGGACGCAGGCGCCGGTGCTGTCATGACGCTCGAGCTTCCGTTTCGCACGGGGCGCGACCCAGAAGACGCATGCCGAGAGCTTCTTGGCGCGGCGATGCTGAGCGTCTACGCCGCTCCGGGAAGAGCCGCCAAGGTCGATGTTGTTGCCGACGAACATGGCGTGCTCGGATTGCGGCTTCGTGGCTTCGTTTGTGACCGCGCTTTGGCCGGAGTGTACCGAGCCGACATCCTGCTGCGGCTTGAGGGCTCGGGTGCTTTCCGCGCAGGCCAACCCGCAACCCCCGAGCATGAGGCGAGCGTTTAGCGCCCTGCGGGCAGCTCGACACCGAGCACCCACTGTGCGTCGGCACCGGCGTCGTACGTGGCTGTAGGGGTCAGGCTGCCATCCGCTTGGATGGTGTAGCCCGCGAGCATGCCGCTGTCCTGACCGGCCGCGTACAGGAAGTTGCCGAACGGGTCGAGCCCGAAGTCTCTGGGGCGCGGCTCCGTGGGAACGTTGCTCTGGTAGGTGAGGCTGCCGTCCCCGCCTGCGGTGAACACGGCCAACGAGTCGTCGCCGCGCATGGACGCATACACGTACGCTCCGTCAACTGAGACATGGATGTCGGCTCCGGTGTTCTGGCCCTTGAAGCCTGGCGGCAGCGCCGAGACTGTGTCCCCTTGGGTCAGGACTCCGGAAGCTGCGTCGTAGGCGTAGGCGGTCACCGAGCTGGCGAACTCGTTGACGACGTACGCGTAGCTGGCGTTGGGAGCGAAAACGATGTGCCTGGGTCCCGCGCCTTCGGGGGCCGCGACGCTCGCAGGCTCGTTGGCGGTCAGCGTCCCGGTGTTGTCATCGAACGTGTACTGCTCGATCAAGTTGCTGTCTCGGTGCGGTACGAACACGTGGGTGCCGGCGGGGTCAAAGACGATCGCGTGGGGCCGCGACTGCACAGTCATCGACTGCGATGGCGTGTCTCCGACGGTCCCGCCCGCTTCGAGCGGTCGAACCTCGACCAGGTCCGCGCCGAAGTCCGCGCTGAGCAACCAGCTCCCCGTGGAATCGGTGCTGAGGTAGACCGGAGTGTGGCCCACTGCAGTGACGCCGACCTCGGTGAGGGCACCCGAGATCGGGTCGATAGAGAATGCCGCGACGGATTGCTCGCCGGTTCTGGCGGCGTAGAGGAACCGCGCGTCGTCGTCCGCGAGCGGGCCAACGCCAGAGCCCTGGTCCACGCGTTGGATCTCCGTCAGCGCCCCGGCATCGTCGACTTCCCAGACGCTGACCGCGTTGCCACCGGCGACATACATTCGAGGGGCGCCCGGTCGTTCTTCGCCGCCGGTGGAGCTGTCGGACGTGTCGGGGCCCGTCGAGCCCTCTCCGATCGTCGGATCGGTTGCGGACGAAGTCGATGACGGCCCGGTCGCATTGGTCGGGTCGTCCCCTCCCGTGCTCGCTCCCGGACCGGATCCTGATTCCGGGGCCGAGGTGTCTCCACTCACGGACGTGAGGTTGTCCGTGTCCGCAGGGACTCCATCGTCGCTGCACCCCAGGAGCACGATCGTCGCCCAAACACAGCAGCGCTTCGACATGGGGGCACCGTAGTCAGGCCGAGCGAGCGTGTCCATCTCCAAGGATGATGGGCGGATGATGGCGGATGATGGCGGATGATCTTCAGCCGACGGCTGCTCGGAATTAAACCTGCGGGCTCTGCACAGTTGCGCTGCGGACACGGTGTTGGGCAAGATCCCGGCGCATGGCAGTCTCCGCGGAACGTCGCTCTGATTTTACCAGCTGGTGTCGTGATGAGCTGTTCACGCCCGAGATTCGTCAGGCCACGCGGCTGATTAACCGTTACTGCGACCTGCAACTTGCTGCGGTGTATCGCGACCTGGGACTGGGAGCCATGCTCACTCAGCCCAAGAACGCGGCCGATCTCGCGGCGGAGTTGGGCTTCGTGGAGACCGCCTCGATCACGCTGCGGGACGCTTTGCGTCGCCTCGGTGAGCGGACCGGAGCCGTCAAGGTTGAAGGCGAGCCGCTCGAGGAAACCTTCACCCACGTCAAGGACCCCAGCGATCCCACCGCCGAGATCGCCAAGGTTCGCGGCGAGGTCGCGGCGCTTGGAGCCGACTTCACGGCGGCAACGGACTTCATCGACTTTGGACGGGAGAGCTTCGTCAAGTCGCTCAAGGACGACCCCGACTACATGGACAAGCTTCTGTCGGGGCGCATGAAGGAGTTCGCCGAACTCTGGCACCGGGCGACCAACGCCGACCCCCTGCAGGATCTGCACGGCGCCATGGGTGCCCGGGTTCTTGAGACCATCCTCGATGGCGGGACCGTGCTGGAGATCGGCGGAGGTACCGGCAACGGCGCGCGCCACCTCTTCGGTCAGCTTGCCGAGCACGGAACCCTGGACAAGGTCGGGAAGTACATCTTCACCGACATCTCGATGCGCTTCGTCCTCGCGTCCAAACACGAGTTTGGCAAGAAGTACCCCACGGTGGACTGGGGCTGGAAGTTCTTCGACCTCAACAAAGGGTTCGCAGAGCAGAAGATCGAGCCCGAGTCGGTCGACGTGATCTACGCGGTCAACGCGGCGCACGTCGCCAAAGACATCGTCGGCTTCCTCAAGGGGTGCCGCGAGGCGCTGCGGCCCGGAGGGCACGTGGTGTTCGCCGAGCGCATCCGGATGAATCAATACGAGATGGCACCGCGGGAGTTCACCCTGAACTTGTCCGTCTACCACCGCAGCGCCCCTCAGAAGGCTGCCTACCGTCCGATGCACTGCTACCTGCACCCGGACAACTGGCGTGCCGTCATGGACAAGGCCGGCTTCTCCAGCTGTGACGTGCTGCCCGACGTGGACGGCCTCAAGACGGAGTTCCCGGACCAGTACGCCGCAGTCGTCGTCGCTCAAAAATAGGCCGGCGGCGTAGGACTCAGATCGGCAGCGTTTGTTCGATCGCCTGCAGTCTGTGGCGGGCCATCGCGAGGTTGCCGGTCTTCGAGTCCAGTGCGAGGTAGAGGAACAGCGTCGTGTTCGGGATCGGGTGGATGAGGTGAAACTGCGCCTCAAGGGTGATCAGAATGTCTTTGATCCCCCCTTCGATTCCGAGGTTCTTCATCACCTGCATCTTGGCGCGCACCACTTCGGTGTTGCCGGCCGCTGCGACGTCGAGGTCGAGCTTGCCGCCCCCAGAGGTTCCCAGCGTCATCCCGGTCTCGTAGTCGACGAGCGCTGCTCCCACGGCGCCGCTGATCTCAGCGGCTGCTTGGAGTGATGCTTCGAGCTTCGCCAGGTAGCGTTCGTGTCTGCTGGGTCTTATGGGGGCCGTTGTGCGTGTCGGCGGCTCGCCGAACTCGGCTCCGTCGAAGATGGCTTCCCATTCGTCATCGAGGCTTCCGGCTCGTCTGTCCTCGTCCTGCTGACGGATCGCGTCGAACAGCAGCGAAGATGTGGGCTGTGAAATGTTGCGGTGGACCTGCTCGGGGAGTGGCACGAGTTCGAGGATCGGATTCGGCAACTGCAGGATCTTTCGAAAAGCGTCGCGCCCGTAGTCGCTGCCGTACCAGGCATCCACGACATCCCCGTCCGACACGAAGATGCGACCGAGGTTCTCTCCGGACCGGACCGAGAGCGTCGCGGACTTGTTGTCGAAGTCCATCAGCTGAAGCAAGCTGGGCAGCGAGAACCCCTGCATTCGTGAGCGCTGCGCGGGGGCGAGGGCGTCCTGAATGGCCTGGATGAGCGCGTCGTAGTCGACAGGCTTGTCGAGAAAGGACACCGCTCCGAGACTCACAGCTCGCTCGACATGTGCGGGGTCGCGAAACGCTGAAAGCAGGATGACCGGGACAGAGATTCCGCGGTTGATCATCTCAGCGAGGAGCCCGACCCCGTCCAGGCCCGGCATACGAATGTCGGAGACCACGACATCGATCTCATGTTTGTCGAGCAGGTCGAGCGCTTCGAGCCCGTCCCCCGCCAAGAGGGCCTCCACGGTCGGCTCCGTCGCGAGCAGCCCTTCCCGCACGCTCTCGAGAAAGAACGCCTCATCGTCGACCAGCAGGACCTTTCGACGAGCGAGCACTGACATCATGTTCAAGCTACCACGCACGCCTTGGGCCAAGACTGCACTCGTACGAGATCAACGCTCTAGCCCCCGGGATCCGGAGTGGCCCGTTCAATCTGAACGATGAACGTTCAGATTGGTACCAGCCGGCGGCGCAGCGTGGACACGGAGGGACCGAGCGCCTTGGCCGCGCGCTCTTTGCTTCGACGACCAGAACGCGGACGGTCATTCGTCCTCGTCGTTGTCCAAAGGCAGCTGCACGGTGACGGTCGTGCCCTCTCCGGGAGCCGAGGAGAACTCCAGGGTGCCGTCCATCCGCGTCAGGATCCGCTGGGAAACGCAGATACCGAGTCCCGTACCTTGAGGCTTGCTGGTGGCGAAGGGGCGCCCGATGGACTCGAGCTGAGACGGGGTCATGCCACATCCGTTGTCTCGCACCGTGATGTTGGCGAAGCGACGCAGTGGGGTGACCTCCAAGACGATCGTGCCGGCGAGGAGCCCGGCGACAGCATCGGTCGCGTTCTTGAACAGGTTGAGCAGCACTTGGTACAGGCCTCGCGGGTCGCCGCGGACCACGACCGGTTCTGCCTGTGGGCTCCAAGACACCTCGACGTTGTCGGGGACCTCGCGAGCGGCGACCCGCACAAACGCTGTGATCTGGTCGAGCACGTCGAAGCGGTCAAGGGATTGCGACTCGTAGGCGTTATAGTTTCGCAGTGAACTGAGCAGGAACTCGACCCGGTCGAGTTCGGAGAGGATTCGGTCGTAGTACTCTCCGCGCTTCTCCTCGCCGAAGCGGGTGTGGTGCTTGGCCAGCACCGTGACCGCGGTCTTGATCGAGTTGATCGGGTTGCCGAGCTCGTGGCGGATTCCGGCGAAGACATAGCCCGTTTGTTGGACGACGTTGACCGCGTTGGCCAGCGCGTCGAGCCGCCGACGTTCGGTCGTGTCGGTGACGGTCCAGAACGTGTCGTCGAAGCTGTTGCCGATGCGTTCGAGCTGAAGCGTTCGGTCTGGGTTCATGCCCTCGGTGCGGATGGACACGAGGATGGTGTCTCCTTGCCGCTCCCGAAATGCGCCGACGTCGAGCACGTCTTCGAATCGCATTCCAGCGATCGTACCGGCCTCGAGACCGAAGAGGCGGTGCGCTGCCGGGTTGCTTCGAATCACCACGCCGCGGCTGTCGACGAAGAACAGACCCACCGGGGAGGCCTCCAACGCGCACAGGGTGGAGCTCAATGCCTCTTCGCTGGCCAGCCGAGACGAGACGTCCTGCTGCACACCCACGAAGTACTCCGGTTTGCCCTCGGCGTCCGTGATCGCCTCGATGTACCAACGCACGTGATACGGGGTGGTGTCCTTCCGGTAGTTGATGACCGTGCCCTCGAACCTGCCGCTCGTGTTCAGGTCGCGCCGGAGCCGGTCGAGCGTCGCTCGGTCGGTGGAGGGGCCTTGGAGGATGCGAGGTGTTCTGCCGAGAACCTCCGCTGCCCGGTAGCCCGTCATTCTCTCGAACGTCTTGTTCACGAAGAGAAATCGCGGGCCGTTGTCGAGGTCTGCGTCCGTAAGCACGACGGCCTCACGAACCGCACCAAGCATGCGTCGCAGTACGGATTCCGGGCCTGGGATCGTCGACGTCACGGGAAGCTTCTATGGGGCGGCCACGGGACCTTACCAGGCGCACGTTGTGGCGGGCTGCTCAGGTGGCGGCCCGTCTTCGAACAACGAGCGATGCCGGGAGCGGTTCGCTCAGGCCTCGACCTTTACGCCCTTCCAAAACGCGACCCGACCCTTGATCTCGCTCGCCCCCGCTTTGGGCTCGGGATAGAACCAAGCCGCGTTCTCGTTGCGCTCGCCAGCGGCCTCCAGGGTGTAGTAGCTCGCGTCCCCCTTCCACGGGCAGTGGGAGTGGTGATCCGAGGCTTTGAAGTGCTCGGCCTTGATGGAGTCGGCCGGGAAGTAGTGATTCCCCTCGACGACGACGGTGTCATCGCTCTGGGCGAGCAGGGTTCCGTTCCAGGTTGCGCGTGCCATGCCTGCATCAACGTCGGCGGGGGGCTAGAAGTTGCGGCGCGATGCAACGCGCGGCGTCCTGCACGCCCGCGACGGCGTGCGGGGAACTCGCAGGATGCGGAATTCGCACGCGAAACCTCGATCCCGTCGCCGCGCCGGGGGCATGGGGTAATCTCTGCCGATGGGATTGATGCAGCGCGCCGCGGCGCCTTGTCTTGTTGTCGCCGCGGTGTTGAGTCTGGGATGCGGGGACTCCGATTCGGGAGGAGAGGACACCGAGAGTGGAACGGATTCGTCGGCCGCGACCGGTGGCCCCACTGGCCCCACTGGCCCCACCGGGCCTAGTGGTCCTGTGGGGACGAGCCCCTCGAGCGAACCCGTGACCGTCGGCGATTCCTCGGGCGGCTCAGCGGCCGATGAGACCACGAGCCCGACCGACGACCCGACCGAAGGCGCGTCGGACTGTGCGTTCTCCGAGGATTTCGAGGGTTTGGCCGACGGCGATCCGTGGCCGGCGGTGTGGAGTCCGGTGGGCGGCGTCGACGTGGCCGACGTTCAGGACGGCTGGGGACGACTGCGGCCGATCCTCAGCGGCTACTCGATGGGACGCATGACCGCCTTCATCGACTGCTCGGAGATCGACGTCTCGCTCACCTTCATGTTCACGGACGGATCCACGCAGGGCATCGGGCTCTACGGGCGGCAAAATGGTGGGTACCTGCGCCAGTCGGAGCCCTCCGGCCAAGGCTACGCGGCATTCGCCGAGGCGTTCCGGGATCCGGTCGGCATTGGCGCGTGGCGAGAGGTGGACGGGCAGGAGCAGCAGATCTCGGGCACCGAACGCGCCGAAGTGCTGCCCAACGTCGAATACCGCCTGCGGTTTCGCCTCACGCAGATGGACTCGGCGACGAGCTTGCTTCAAGCGAAGCTTTGGCGCCTCGCGGACAACGAGCCTGATGCGTGGACGGTCGAGCGGACGGACGACACCGCATCGATCCAGAGGGTGGGCGGCGCACTCGCGGTCGACGCGTGGGTCACCGGTCCTTCGCAGGGTGGCGAGGCCGCCGACCTGCTGGTCGACGACATCGTCTCCACCTCGGCACGCTGATCGTCGACTCAAAATGCGACACCTGCCGCCCTGGGCCCGCTCAGGACAGGCGGCGGTGTCGTGTTCGTGGTGAATCGATGGCGTCACGACGGCCTCGGCGTTGTAAAAGGTCGCAGGCTCTACATGCAGACCTACGAAACCGATGTCCTCGTCGTCGGCGGTGGTGGTGCCGCCACCGCTTCCACGATCAGCGCTCACGAAGGTGGCGCGCGCACGATGATGGCGGTCAAAGGCCGCTTCGGCGTTCCGGGGAAGCGCGGCGCGGGTGCGACGTCCAACCCGATGGCCGACTTCTGGACCATCCGAACGGTGGGACCCAAGGGCGGCTTCTTCAACCCCCCCGAGCTGGTGCACGCGGACATGGTTCAGACCGGGCTGGGCATGGCGGATCCGTCCCTGTGTCAGGTGTTCGTCGAGGAGGTCGCCCAGGCGACCAAGCGACTTCGCAAGATGGGCATGGAGTTTCAGAGCAAGATGCTCGCGACCATGCCTGCGTCGGAGAAGACCCAGGGCACCAACAACATCGTCCAGATCCAAAAAGCGGTCATCGAGGCGACCGGCACGGAGGTGCTCGAGGGCGCCAACGTGGTCGACCTCATCGTGAAGGATGGCCGCGTTCAGGGAGCGGTGGGTGTGCGCGACGACGGCGAGCCGTTCGTCATCAACGCCGGCGCGGTCATCCTGGCCACCGGCGGCGTGGGGCAGCTGTTCCAGTACTCGTTCAACCCTCCTGGAAACACGGGCGACGGCTACGCGATGGCGATGCGTGCCGGGGGTGAGCTGTACAATATGGAGTTCATGCAGCAGGGCATGGCGTCGGTCTATCCGGTGCAGGCCATGGTCATGCTGTACGAGATGGAAGAGCCGTTCCGCATGTACAACGCGCACGGCGAGTCCTTCGTGGAGAAGTACCTGCCCGAGGGCGTCACGCTTGAGCAGGTCTCCAAAGACAAGTCTTTCCACTGGCCCATGTCTTGCCGGGACAGTGGCATCCACCTCGACCGTGCCATGCACAACGAAGTGCTGGCCGGCAATGGCACCCCGAACGACGGCGTGTACTTGGACCTCTCCCGGGGGGAGCGCGGCTTTCAGCCCGAGGTCTTCGACAAGTTCATGCGGGACCTAGGCATCGACATCAAGAAGGACTTGGTACAGGTCCAGATGTTCCACCACACGTCCAACGGTGGGGTTCGGGTCGACCAGATGGGCCACTCGTCCACGGTCCAAGGACTGTTCGCCATCGGCGAGACGATGGGCTGGCAGGGCGCGGACCGCCTCGGTGGCACCATGCTCGGCGGCTCGCAAGTGTTTGGCTGGAGGGCGGGGAAGACCGCGGCTGAGGCCGCCAAACAGCGTCCGGATGTAGCCACGGCAGCGCAACTCGATCATCTCATCGAGGGTCCGGTCCGAAAGATGCGCGAGACCAAGGGCTCCAAGCGGCCGCAGGATCTCAAGCCGGCGCTTCAGCGAACGATGTGGAAAGAGCTGTTGGTCGAGAAGGACGCCGCGGGGCTTGCCCGCGCGCTGCAGTTCATCCACGACGAGCGAGAACGCCTCACCAACGACCTGGCGCTGGCCGAGGGCATCGACCTGGCGCTGGCGTTCGAGCATCGCAATATGCTCGACGTCGCCGAAGCGATCATCGGCGCCGCCGACATGCGCAAAGAGAGCCGCGGCTCCCACTATCGCGGCGACTACCCGCAGCGGGATGACGCCAACTGGTTGACCAACGTGTTCTCCACCCACAAGGACGGCAAGCTCGTTCAGGCCAAGAAGTGGATCAACGAGGAGATCGGGTGGGCCGACGCTCCTGGCGATGTTCGCATCATGCCTTGGGGCTGAGCAGCGCGTCCATGAAGGCCACCAGCTCGCCCGTCACGACGTCGGGCGAGTCGAACTGCATGCCGTGCGCACCCGGGGCGGTCCGCCGGGTGACGGCAGCACGCGAGGCTTTGGCCATCCCGGCGTCGGCGTCGTCGTTGTCGGTCGCCTCATCGTTGTCGGCCAAGAGCACCAGCGTGGGTAGGGACAGCTTGGGAAGGGCCATCACCGCGCCCATGCCCAGCTTCTTGGTTTGTTGCAGGAAGCGCGGGGTAAGCCGAAGCAGCTTGAGGGGGTCGGGTCGCACGAACGCGTCCAGGTAGGGCCCCTTCGTGAACATGGTCTCCGAGATGGGCGTTTTGATGACCGCTTCGTCGAGCGCGGCACCGTCGGCGGCCGCTTGGGATGCGAGGGAGGCCTCCACGACGCGGGGGGTTGGAAACAGCCCCGGAGCCACCAACATCAGGCCACCAAGGCGCTCGCCCAGCGGCCGTACGAGGTTGAGCGCGAGGACCGAGCCCCAACACCAGCCGACGATGACCATCGTATGTCCGATAGGGACAGTGTGGTCAATGATGCTCAGGGCGTCGTCGATGATCGCCTTGGCGGACGGGGCATCCCCCCGCGCTTCCTCGTTGAGTCCCGAGCCTCGTCGGTCGGCACCGATCACCGCGTATCCGGCCTCGATGAGGGGATCGACCAGCGGGAAGAACCATCCCGAGTGGCTCATGATCCCGTTGAGCAGGACGAGCGTCGCGCGGGGCTTGGAGGCGGGGCGCCAGGCGCGGTAGGTGAGCGCGTAGCCATCGCTGGCCGTGACCTGCTCGATCGCTTCTGGGGTGTTGGCGGTGAGCTTCATCAGAGCCCCAGCGCGACGCCGCCGCAGACGTTGATGGACTGTCCGGTGATGGCACCCGAGGTGGGCGCCAGGAAGTGCACGATGGTCCCCGCGACCTCTTCGGGCTGGAGCATGCGTCCGATGGGGTTGGCGGCGGTGATCTCCTCGATCATGGATTCGGTCGAGCGTCCCGCCATCTTGCCGCGAACCGCCATGCCAAGGCGCAGCAGCTTGGTGTCGACCTGCGAGGGGGCGACGGTGTTCACGGTGATGCCGAGTTTGGCGACTTCGAGCGCGAGCGAACGGCTGAACCCGTCGACCGCGGCTTTCGAGGCCGAGTAGACGCTGTTGTAGGACGCGCCCACCTTGGCGGCGACCGAAGAGAGGTTGACGATGCGTCCGTAGCGGGCGGCGACCATCGGCTTGAGGCACAGCTGGGTGAGTCGCATGACGGCAAAGAGGTTGAGCTCGAACATGGGCATCCACGTCGACTCCTTGCACATCAGAAGGTTGGCCACGATGTTGGTGGCGGCGTTGTTGATCAAGCCGTCCACCCGTCCATGGGTGTTGCGGACGTGGCGAACCATGGCCTTGCTCGCGTCCGCGTTGGTGACATCCAGCGGATAGGCTTCGGCCTTCAACCCGCGGGCGGTCAATGCCGCGGCCTCGTCGCCGATTTGCTCGGGCGAGCGGGCGATCATGATCGGCAGTCCACCAGCCTCGGACACCAGCTTTGCGGTCGCGAGCCCGATGCCGCGGCCGGCTCCGGTGATGATGTGCACCTGGTCCGACAGGTCGAGTGCCATGACCCCGTTTACCAGGAAACAGCGAGAATCGCATGATATGCGTGCGCAGGTGCTGGCGCATCGCGAGTTGGGGGAGGGGGCCGGGGCGGTCGTGTTTCTGCACGGCTTCTTCGCCTCGAGTGCCGACCTTGAGCCGTTGGCAGCGCGGGTCCTCGGCGGGCGTGTTCGAGCCTACTTGCCCGACTTGTTGGGGCACGGGGATTCCCCAGACCTGCCCGAGTCCGCCGACCTTTCGACGATGGCCGATGCGTTGATCGAGTGGCTGGACGCGCAGGGGCTCGGGACTCGGGTTCCGATCGTGGCGCATTCGATGGGCGGGCGAGTGGCGTTGCGCGTCTTCGATCGTCACCCGGACCGGGTGGGCCCGCTCGCCCTGCTCGATGCTCCGCCGGGCCCGGTGCTCGTGCGTCGGTCACCGCTGACGCCGTTCATGAAGGCGATGTGTGCGGCGCCCGAGCGCGCACCCACCGAAGCTGCGCTGTTGGAGGGCTTCGAACGCGTGCTGATGGGCGAAGCGCTGCGGGGCTGGATCCACAGTCAGCTCGTGCGCGATGCCGAAGGCGAAGGGTTCACCTGGGGCTTCGATCGGCACAGCCTGGCCAACTATCGTTTGGCGACCATCGGTGAGGACCTGTGGCCGGTGGTGGCGAAGCTCGATCCGGCGGCGGTGCGCGTGTTTGCGCCGCGTGTGTCGCCGTACTTCCGCCCGGCCGATCGCGAGCGATACGCCAGCCTCGGGATCGAGGTTCAAAGCCACCCGGACGCCACGCACGACATGCATCGCGCGATGCCGGAGGAGTTCGTGCGCGCCATCCAAACGCTGCTCGGTCTGGGTTCTGGGTAAGTCGGGAACCTTCCCCCGCTGTTTGTGCACTCCCCCGCGTAGTGGGGACGGGGAAAACACAATGGATGGGTGTGGGGGTGCTCGTGGCCCTGAGCGGTTGTGGTGACGACGACGCTCGGGAGATGGGCACGTTCAACCAGACCGGCCTCACCGGGATCAGCGGCACGTCCGGGGACGACGACGACTCGACTTCGGGCGGTGACGAGGAGTCCGGCGGCAGCGGTCTCAAGCTGGATGTCGAGGCGATGAGCGCGGGCGACGAGGGTGGGCCGGCTGGCTGCGAAGCGCTCGTCGACCAAGCCGACGTCGGACCCAAGCCGCAGGACATCATCGTAGTTGTGGACAACTCCGGGTCGATGTCCGCGGAGGCCGACTTCGTCCAGGCGCAGATGAACTCGTTCTCCGTGCAGATCGGCGCCGCCAACATCGACTCCCATATCGTCCTGCTCTCCGCCTATCCGACGTCCGACGCAGGGGTCTGCATCGACCCCCCGTTGGGCTCGGGGGGATGCCCATCCCAGGACAACAACCCACCAGAGTTCGTGCACATCGATGCTTCGATCGGCAGCAACGATGCGCTGCAGCAGATCATTTCGCGCTACCCGGAGTACAGCCAGTACCTTCGCCAGACCGCGGTCACGCACATCGTGGTGGTCACCGATGACGACTCCGACTTGAGCGCGGCGCAGTTCATCGCGCAAATGGCCGGGCTCGCGCCGCACCTGGCGGAGTTCAAGTTCCACGGCATCATCGCGCCCGAGGACCTGATTCAGGCCTGCCTTGCGGGAACGACCTGTTGCGGACTCGCTGCGGATCAAGGGACCGTGTATCAGCAGCTCATCGCGACGACCGGCGGCGTCGAGGGCAACCTGTGCGAGCAGCAGTTTCAGCCGATCTTCCAGGCGGTGGCACAGCAGGTGATCGGTGGCGCGACCCTGTCGTGCAGCTGGGAGGTCCCCGAACCTCCCGCAGGCGAGTCGTTCGACAAGGACGAGGTCAACGTCGAGTTCGATGACGGCCAGGGCGGCACCCTCCAGATCGGCCGCGTCGAGGATCCGTCTCTGTGCGGCGGCGTGGCGGATGGCTGGTACTACGACGACCCACTCGCGCCATCGGTCATCAGCGTGTGCCCGCAAACCTGCACCAAGTTGCAAGGCTTTGCGCAGGCCGAGATCGCGATCATCTTCGGCTGCGCGACGATTCCTGCCGGCTAGCAGCCTGTTGAGATAGTCGGCGCGGCGGATCGGGAAGCATTTTTCGCTCCTGGGTAGGAGCCGAAACGCCGCTGTACCGGGTGTACTGGAAGTTTTGGCGACACCGCCAGGAGCGAAAAGGGCGAGCGAGACGTCGTGTCGACTTTCTCAACAGGCTGCTAGAGCAGCCCGGCTTTCACCTAGCCCACCAGGCGGCTGAGCACGGTGCGGGTCTCGTCGGCGCCCATGCCAATGGCTTTGGCCACGGCGCGAAGCAACTCGTCTTCTTCCTCAAGCACGAAGCCGTCCGCACTGGCGACCCGGAACGCAGCGGTGAGCACCTTCGCTTTGGCGGCGGGCTCGAGGTCCTGCGGCAGACAGCCCAGCACCTCTTGGGGGGTTCGGCCCTGGGACCGAGCCTCGGCAGCCTCGCGTGCCAGCTCTCCATCGGGAAGCGGGTGGCCGGTGAACTCGCGATAGGCTTCCTCGGCAACGGCAATCTCATCGGGATCGACGTCCTCATCGGCGACGATCATGGCCAGCAGGACGCCCCGCAAACACGGACCGAGAAAATCGCTCATCCGGCGCTCATACCATGGAGTCGGATCAGCGCATGGCTGGAAAACTCGTGGCTTGTCCATCCTGCGCGGTACACGTGAACGTCTGCGAGGACTGCACCATCCGTGACCGGGACGTGCGGCTCGAGCGGTGCGGCTCCGCGGATTGAATCGGTCTTTTGCTCCCTCGCCGAGATATGCGACTCTCCAGGGTATGCCTGGTCCGCTTGTCGTTTGCCCGTCCTGTTCCACGCATGTTTTGGAGCGCGATGCTGGCTGCCCGCATTGCGGTGCCACGGTGCGCAGTGGAGGCCAGGTGCTGGGTCGAACTGCCGGGGCGATGCTCATGGGGCTGACGCTCGCCGGATGTCCCGCTTCGGATGACACCAGCGACACGCTGGGCAGCGGGGACACCAGCAGCACCTCCGCGACGACGCTGCCCGCCACGTCCACCACGGATGACAGCGGCAGCACCACGACGTTCGATCCGAGCACCGGGCCGGTCGGCGAAGCCTACGGAAGTCCGGACACCTTCGATACGCTCGGCACGAGTTCGGGCGGTGCCAGCAGTTCGGGTGGAACCGACACCGACACCGACACCGACGGCACAAGCAGCGGCGGAACGGACAGCGGGTCCAGCACCGGGATCAGCCCCGACTACGGCGTACCGACCACCGGAGAGTAAAACGCCGGCGAAGTCCGGGCTGGCATGTCCTGCGGACCGCATGCGATTCTCCATCGTATGGCCGGTCCACTTGTCGTTTGTCCTGGGTGTTCGTCTCACGTGCTCGTCGCGCAGAAGGGGTGCCCGCATTGCGGAGCCTCGGTTCACGATGGCAAGGGCCACGTGTTGGGTCGGACCGCGACTGCGGTCCTGATGGGGCTGGCACTTGCGGGGTGTCCGACCGAGGATGATCCGAACGACACGATGGGCGGCGAGGGGTCCTCATCCTCCGCCTCATCCTCATCCTCCGCCTCGACCAGTACGGACCCGGTGACCTCAGGTCCCTCGAGCACCACCGACGACAGCGGCTCGACCGCGGTCACTTTCGACGAGTCCGGCGTCCAGTCGGCGTACGGCTCGCCCGACACCGAGACGTTTGGGACCACGGACATGACCGAGTCCGACAGCACCAGCTCGGGCGGCGATACGGACACCGATACGGACACCGATCCTGGTACGACGACGGGCGCTCCGCTCTACGGCGCGGCGCCCAGCGACGAATGATGCGTTGGCTCGGCAACGCCGGAGGCCGCAACCACCCGGCCGAAGATGGCGGGTTGTCACCGAGACCAACGAGCCTCGAACTCGCACCGATCGTGGCCATCGTAGCGGCAGCGCACGTGCCGGACGGTGCCCGCCGAGCCGGAGAGCTCGAGTCCGCGTTGGAGCCACGGCCCGGGACCATTGGCGCAGGTCAGTGCGCCGGCGGTGCGGGTCTCGTCTGCGTCGTCCGTAAGCCAGAGCCACCAGTGTCCCGGCCCCTCCTGCTCGGCGCCGAACTGGCCGCTGCTGAAATAGCGGCGCCACAGAAAGCCGGTGCGCTTGAGCATGAACTCCGGCGAGCCGAGCTTGAGGACGAGACGGACGAGCGTGGTGAGCTCGCGCTCGCCGAGGTGCGCGCAGAACAGGCTCATGCCCTCGTTTGGGTCTGAGTATTGCTGGCCGAAGAAAGTGCGGACGATCGCGTTCCACGCCTCGATGGGCTGCCAGCTCGAGGCGAGGATGATGCTCTTGAACATCTCCTGTTCGCGAGCGCCGCTCTTGGCGAGCGCCGCATCCCAGGCTTGTTTCCCGTGCTCGTCGATCGCCCATCGTTCGAGGTGGTTGAAGAGCAACCCCTTGGCCTGGCCGCCGGGGTTGTTGGGCTCAGCTGGACTCACGGCGGGATGGTCTCAGAACTGGACGCTAGAAGCGATACTATCGAGCGGGACGTAGATCGGGACGCCCTCGCGCTCTAATGTGGTCTGGAGCGCCAGCAGGTCCCGGCGCAGCTCTGCGTTGGCCTCGCGAAGTCCCCCCGCGCCAAACCCGTAGTCGATGTCCGCGAGCCGCTCGATGACATGCGGGCGGAAGAACAGCAGCGAACACATCCGGTAGTTGAAGTTGTCGGCCGACGTGACGAGCGTCTTCAGGTCCGGCTCGCCTGGTTGGCTGTGGGAGGGCGCCTGCGTGTTGAGCCGGAAGGGGACCTCGCGCTCGTTCACGTTCCCGTAGATGAAGTGATCCGCCGAGTGCGCCACTGCAACGTCGAGCACGACGCTGGTGAGGGCGCGCGCAAGCAGCTCCGCGTCGTAGACTTGGCTGGCGTCCGGGAAGCCTGGGAGCCATCGCGCGCAGTGGTCCGCCCACGCGGACACCGCCGTGGAGCGCGTCTCGACGACCTTCGCGGCGAGCTTGCGGACGAAGCCCAGCAGCGTCCGGTGGTAGTGCCCGAGGAAGTCTCCGTAGGGCGAATGGATGACCGGTGCCTCGAGCGTGAGCGCGTACGGCGGATAGGCCCGGTTTGGCGTGCCGTCCGAGTGCTTGAAGCCACGCCACAACGTGGCGATGAGCTCGTCGTGCTCCGTCTGCGTGCCGGGGTAGGGGGAGTAGAGCCGGCCCGGCTTGAGCACCGTCCGGCTCCCATAGAGCACCGCGTAGTTCACGGCGAGGGCCAGGCGAAAGTGCGGGCGAAGGAACTTCGAGAGCGTGTCGCTGGCGGGGAGACGCGACCGAGTGATGGCGTCGATGGAGTTGCTCGGGAAGTGCAGCTTCGGGTGCATGAGCAGCGTGGTGAGGACACCCGCACCCTGCAGGGCGAAGTACTTCGCGCGGGTCCACGCGCCGCCATGACTTGAGTCGAAGACGAGGTCGTTGACCGCGATTGCGACCAGCTCGTAGGACAGGTCGGCGCGGCGCTTGAAGAGCACCACGCTCGGCGCGGTCGCGCTGTCCGAGTCGCTCGGGACCAGGCGCATGGGCGTGAAGTCGCTCTTGAACCACCGGGCTGAGTCTCCAAGGCCGGGGCCCTTGGCTCCGCTGAGGTAGTCTGCGAACAGCGCTTGGTCGGGCGGATCAAAGAGCGACTCGGGGGTGAGGAACTTCGAGAAGATTCCGTCGCACAGGATCTCGCAGAAGCGTGCGTCGTCGACCGGCACCAGTCCGGGATTGCGGCGCGACCACAGCCACGTCGGCAGGGTCTTGAGGAGGATCTGTTTGACGTAGCGGCGCCCGACGTTCTTGTCCCAGTCCTTCTGCACGTCCTCGGGGACATGAAGGACGGCGGGTGCCGCGTCCTCAAAGAAGCGTGGCGCGGGCTGCGGCCACGGGCCGAACTCTCCCTGTGCTTGCTTCGCCATTGATTCTCCCCGAACGCGTAGAGCCGAGACGATACCGCAAAGAACAGCGTCCTGACGCTTTGTCGCCTTCATCTTCGCAGTCGCGTTGCCCATCGCAGACGAATCCGGTGGCAGCGCGAGATCGCGACCGATGCAGAAACGCTTCGAGGTCGAGCCGAGCATTCTCGGCACGCGGACGCCGGTCCGCCCCACCGTGCAGGGAAAGCTCTTGGCGAATCAAGCTCCAGGAGGAGACCATGAACGCACGGTGAGTTCTTCGTCGCACCCGCCGTCGCGGGAGTCTGCCTTGCTCGAAACGGCTGTGGTTTCCAGCCGGGAGACTGGCGGCGGCAGCGACCCAAACCCCGGTACTACGCAGGCGGAGTTCTCTCCGCCGCCGGAGCTCGCGCGCTATGTCGTCGTCGAGATCATCGGACGCGGAGGTTTGGGGCTCGTCTACGCCGCGCATGACCCAGCGCTCGAGCGCAAAGTCGCGATCAAGCTAATTCGACCTCGGCGACAGCGCGACCGAAGCCAAGCGACGGCGCGTTTCCTGCGAGAGGCGCAGGCGCTCGCCAAACTCTCGCATCCCAATGTCGTGAGCGTCTACGACGTTGGGATCTATGACGACGATGGTCCCTCCGCATTCGTCGTCATGGAGTTCGTCGCGGGAACGACCCTGTCCGCATGGCTGACGCCAGAGCGCGACGCCGCGGAGATTCTTCGCACCTTCGTGCTCGCGGGCCGGGGTCTCGCGGCCGCACATGCGCAGGCGTTGGTCCACCGGGACTTCAAGCCCGACAACGTGATGGTGGGTGATGACGGGACGGTGAAGGTCCTGGACTTTGGCCTGGCCCTGATCGACGGCCAGGGGGAGAGCAGTGCAGGTTTGTCGGTGGATCCGGCGGCCGACTCGGAGCCACTGTCCCCACAGCGGTTGACCGAAACCGGGCTGGTCATGGGGACACCGGCTTACATGGCCCCCGAACAGCACCTCGGCAAGGGGGTCGGGCCGAGCGCCGATCAGTTTTCGTTTTGTCTCGCTCTGCTCCGAGCGCTGCGAGGCGGGATCAAGATCTACGACGCCGCCAGCCTCAGAGATCTTGCGGATCAAAAGTCTCGGGGGCGGATCCTCGAGCGTCCCGAAGACGATCGAACGCCGCGCCATGTCGAGCGGATCCTTCGGCGTGGCCTCTCCCCGCGACCCGAGGATCGCTGGCCCTCGATGGATGCGTTGCTGAGCGCCCTGACAGCCCACCCACGCAGGCGCTGGGCCTTGCCGCTGGTAGCGGGGATCTGCCTGGCGGGCGTGGGCGCGTGGGCGATGTCCCGGCCGACGACGGGTGGGTGCGAAGACGGGGCAGACCGACTGGAGCGCGTGTGGACGAGCACTCGCCTCGACGAGATCAAGCTCGGGCTTGAGCACGCGGATCCGAAGCTCGCGCCGGAGGCTTGGTCAGCGCTGCAGACGTGGACGGCCGCAGAGGTCGACGGATGGTCCGACGCGTACCGGGCCACATGCGCCAAGCTCGAGTCCGGTGAACTCGAGGCGAGCGCTTTCGATCAGCGGATGCAATGTCTGCGGATGATGGCGGCATCTCGGGAGGGGCTGGTGGACGTGCTTTCGGATCCGAACCAGCGGCTGGTCGAACGATTGCCCGATCAGCTCAGCGCGATGCGGACGATCTCCGAGTGCGGAGAAGACGGAAGACTTGCACGCGAGACAACCTTGCCCGCGCGCGCCGAGGATCGGGAGCGAGTGATCCAGCTGCGTGAGCAACTTCAGCGGGCCAGAACCCTCTCGGAGTCAGCCCTTCTGGACGAAGCTCGAGACGTCGTGACCGCCGCGGTCCTCGAAGCCAGGGCGATCGGCTTCGAGCCGGTGATCGCCGAGACCGCGGTCGCGCTGGGCCTGCTGGAGCTCGACGCCGGCTCGTTCGAGGCAGCGGTCGTGGCGTTTGAAGAAGCGGCCGCCGCGGGGGAGTCATCCAGGCAGGACTTCGCGGCCACGGAGGCGGCTGCGGGCGCGACCTTCGTGCTCGCGACTCGTCTTGAACGGCCGCAGGAGGCGAAGCGCTGGCTTGCCCGAGCCCGGTCCTCGCTTGAGCGAGCGGGACGCCCGGCGGAGCTGGAGCTACGCGTGGTCCTCGGGGAGACCGCGCTGCTGTATGGCGCCGAGGACTACGCTGGCGTCGCCGATCTACTTGCCGACTTTCTGCTCCGCTTCGAGCCGCACAGCGCGAAGGACCGGCTCCAGGTCACGGTGCTGCTTGGCAACCTCGCGACAGCGCAACAGATGCTCGGAGACTACCCAACCGCGATCACCCGGCTTCAGGAGGCGCTAGCGTTACGCATCGAGCTGCTCGGTGCACAGCACCCCAAGATCGCTCCGCTTCGCTTCAACCTCGCCAACACGTACACCAAGGCAGGGCGCTACCGCGAGGCGATCGAAGCGTATGAGCTGGCGATCGAGAGCGTCGAGGCTCGGCTGGGAGCCGACCACTTCGAAGTCGCGAACTTCTACACCGGGCGCGGCGTCGCCTTGAAGAAGCTGGGTCGCTACGACGAGGCACGAAGAGACTACGAACACGCGCTGGAAGTGATGCGAAAGAGCGTGGGCGTGGACGCCCCACAAGTCGCGATGCTGCTCGCCAACCTGGGCAACCTCGCCAAGCGAACCGGGGACCCCAAGAAGGCGCTTGAGCTGCATCAGGAGGCGCTCGCGATCCGGGAGAAGCGCCTGGGCAGCGAGCACTCCGATACCGCGTCCTCCCTCGACGACATCGGGTCGCTGTTGCGCGCCCAGGGACGGGTCGATGATGCCCTTGCGCGGCACCAAAGGGCGCTGGACATTCGAACGCAGGCGCTCGGTGAGGAGCATCCCTCGCTGGCGTTGTCGCACTTGCTGATCGGCAACAGCCACCTCGCCGCCGGACGCCTTGACGAGGCTGCCCGGTGGTTTCAGACCGGCCAAAGTCTTCGCGCAAAGGCCGGCGATCACGAAAACAGCGCCGGCTTGCTCTTCTTCGCACAGGGCCGGGTTGCACTGGCGCGCGGGGACGCGAGCGCTGCGAAGGCGCTGCTCGGGCGAAGCCTAGAGTCGCTCACCCAAAGCGGGGCGGCGCCGGAGCTGCTGGGCGAGGTTCGCTTCGAGCTTGCGCGGGCTCGGTGGAGCGCAGGGGACAAGGCCCTCGCTCGGGACGCACTCGCGCAAGCCCGCGTCGAGCTGCGCAGCGGCGGTGCTGCGACGGAAGATCGTCTCGCGGAGCTTGAGGCTTGGGCGCTCAGCGTGCGGTGACTGCAGCCCGCTGGCCAGAAGCATCGACTGGCACGGTCCTCAGCGCCGCGACTACCGTGGGACGTAGTGGGGGTTGGGGACCCAGTCGTTGGGTCTGATGAGAAATCGACCGCGGGTCTCGGTTACGACGCCGATGCGGCGGATCCGCTCCCGAGGTACCAGCGACAGGATTGCGTGCTCCAGCTCGCCATGCATGACGTTGCCACCAAATCCTCCCATCGGATTCTGAATCCGCCCGGCCAACAGAGCATTGACGTCCCACGACGCGACACCGTCGATGTCGAGGACCAGGCCACCTTCGTCTGCCCAGGCCGCTGCCCCCTGTCCGTTCATCGACGAGGGCTCGAGCGTGGTCCCGCGATAGGCAGACCGTTCACTCATACTCGTCGCATTTCCATCGGCGTTGGTCGCGTGACGGTGGAGGTCCATGTTTCGCCCCCGCTCCGGAAGACCCTCGTCGAAGATCTGTCGAATCGTTGCCTGCGCATCCGCTCCGGCGTCCATCCCGTGGTACCCGCGGCCGTACCCGGAGGGGGGGTAAGAACGGCCGGCCACGACCGCCATGGGTCGGGCTGCATTCGCGGCACCCGCAGCCGCAGGCGCGGCGTCGCTTGGATCTGCGGCGCTGACGGCCTCGCGAAGCTCGTCCTCGATGCCGTCGTGCTCAGGTGTTCGACCGTTCTCGCGTCGGGGCCTTCTCAAGGCCTCGCGCAGCCTCTCGCGAGCCCGCTGCGCGCCTCCGTTCAAGCGCCGGGCGGAATCCACGGCGGTATCGAGCGCGCGTCCCAGCACTCTGATCGATCGTACCCAGCGGATCAGGGCGCCGATACGCCCGGCCAAAGCGAGTGCGGCCGCGCCGAGCGTGAACACGGTGAGCAGGACCGTGGCGACGAGGTAGCCGACCACCCATCCGCGAAAGTGGCCGCGCTTGAGGCTTGAGGGGTCATTCCACTTTTGTTCGAAGTCGGCGAACATCGCCCGCGCCGCGGCCGAGATGTTGGCGAGGGTCAGCGAGTCCCAGAGCCGCTGTGCCTGCGCGATCAGCTGGCCGGTGAAGATCAGCTTGATGAAGTCCCAGACCATGCCGACGAGGTCGAAGATGCCGGCGATCATGTCCCAAACGCACTCGAGCGCGCCGTGAATGAGGCCGCCGACGAAGCCCACGCCAAACTTGAACCAGTCCCAGGCCTGCTCGAGGACTCCTACGACGAGGTTCCAGGTGTCGCGGCGAAACGAGCCCGCGGAGACGCGCCCTTCGAGCGTGGTGGCGAACTCTACGCTTGGAACCCAAATGTAGTAGTTCGCGCGCGTCTGGGTGGTGGACCAGTCGTCGTCAAGACTTCGCCTGTAGATTCCTCGGGCGCTGCCGTCGTCTTTCCAGTTGGCGTAGACCAGGACGTTGACGAAGAAACGGGCGTCGGCGCCGGGACGGATGGCGGCGGAATAGTGCCGCTGGGCGATTCCCTGGGCGGTCTCGCCGGGCCTGACGTAGTGCAGCGTTGCGCCGGGATCGGGCGCCCCAACGAACAACCTGCTTTCGGCGATGTAGCCAACCTGTCCGTCGTCGGTTGCGACCAGCGCCCAGCCGGTCGGACGCCGCAGGGTCTTGATCACGAAGACTCGGTCGTTGAACCTGAGGTTCTTGAGCACCCGCGAAGCGCCCGCAGGCATCGAGAGCATCGGGACGGTGCCGGAGAGCTGGCCAACGCGGCCGAACTTGAGGACCTCCTCGCCGTCGATGGTCGGAAGATCGGTGGGGACGGTGATCGGGTTGCTCATGGATCGCGGGCGCTTCGGGGGGATCCAGTGCCAGTCGCACCTTCACCCCAGTTGGACTACAGCCAGCATGCTTTGTTCAGTCGCAGACGCAATTCTTGCTGACCTGGACTCGTCCGTCCGTGTCCGTCCTGCCGGCCGGTCCGAAACCCTCGCCGGGAGCCCCTATTGCAGCACGGGCAGCTTCTTGGCCGACAGCGTCGGCGTGAAATCTTCGTCGCTCCAGTCTTCGATGTCGAGCTCGAAGCAGCCGAAGTCGTACGGGTCGCCCGGTGCTTTGTGCTTGTGGCGCAGGATCTCCCGCTTGCCCTCTTTCTTGAGCTCGTTGGCACGGTGCCAGCAGTGCGGATTGTTTCCGCGACGGCCCAGGGTGGAGTGGGTGGTGAACGAGCAGCCGCCTCGGCACACGTCGGCGTAGTAGCAGCTCTTGCAAAAGCCCCACAGCTCGCTGGTGCCGCGGTCCCGGGTGAACGCGACCTCCGGGGTGTTGTTCCATATGTCCTTGAGGGCCAGGTCTCGGACGTTGCCGCCGACGTACGGCGCGGTGGGGAGCGATGGGCAACCTTTGATCTTGCCGTCGGACTCGATGCCCATGACGTACTTGCCGGCTTGGCATCCCTGCCAGTAGCGCTCCTGCTCGGGACGCGAGCGGAGCAGCTGCTCGTGCGGTCCGTAGTAGCCGAGGTTGTTGCCGATGCCGATTCGGAAAGCTTGCTGCAGAGGGATGTTTTTCTCGTGCGCGTCCTTGAGGACTTCCTCTTGAATCTCGGCCAGCGAGTCGAGGACCTCAAGCATGTGATAGGGCTGCAGGATCCACTCCGGGCGGTCTGCCGCGGCGCCCATCGGTGCGGTCATTTGGGCCCGCCAGATCAGCACGCCAGCGTCGCGCATCATCAGCGCGGTCTCCCGCAGTACGTGCATGTTGAGTCGGTTCACCTGGCTGTTGGTGGTGACGATCATGCCTTCGGCACGCGCGTTGGCGATCGCGCGCATGGCCGACTCATGGCTGCCCGGAGCATTGCGCAGGACGTCATGAATCTCGGCGGGACCGTCGACCGAGACCCCAATCGCGGACAAGCCTGCTTCTTTGAGCTTGCGGCACTTGGTCGGCGTGAGACCACGACCGCCGGTCTGCATCGTGACGCGTATACCCCCTTTGGCGAGGTGCTCGATGAGCTGGTAGCAGTCGCTGCGCAGGTACGCCTCGCCGCCGATCAGCGTCACTTCCCGCGTCCCAAGTTGGACGAGCGCATCGGCAACTTCGAGCATCTCCTCGGTGCTCAACTCGTTGTCTCGGGTGGATGGACCCGCCCTCGAGCCGCAGTGGGAACACGCGTGGTCGCAGCGCAGGGTGATCTCCCAGACGCAGTAAACCGGGATGTTCTTGCCAGCGTCAGATTGTCTTAAGCTACGGGCGGTCGCCACGGGACCGAGCGTAGCACCGAAGTGGGCTGGCCTCGCTTCGGGCCAGCTCGGCATCGAACGATGCGCACGGCGACGAGAGACCGGACGCGAACGCGGGGCGGCCGAGTTCTACGAGCCTGCGTTCGGTGTCTCCGAACGCCCTTCACCCGAGGTCGAGTCCTGCCTCGCCGGACCTGGGCACCCGCGCCCGATGACGAGTCGGACTCGCGCACAACCAGCGGATCCCAAGCATCCGGTGTCGAGCCACAGGCCGACGATGGACTTCCGTCGAGGGGGTGCTCCGTGGCGCAGCCCTCGCCCCGGGGTGGCTCTTGTTGTTCGTAGGTCTCTGGCGTCGCCGAAAATATCGGTGATCCCGTCGTTCCGGCATCTGGGGTTGCGACCCGACGCGTGCTGGCCTAAAAACGAATGCGGATTCGGATTCGTTTCATGGTCAGCGTCGCACCCAAACTTCGGATCCCTCGGCAGGCCCGCAGCCGCGAAACCCTTCGCCGCATTCTCGACGCCTTTGAGGAGGCCCTCCAAGACAAGACGTTTGAGGAGGTCACGGTGGGCGAGCTGTGCGAGCGGGCCGAGTGTTCGGTGGGCACCTTCTACGGTCGCGTCGAGTCCAAGGATGCGCTGCTCGAGCACTTGCGTCGGCGGGTGTACGGGGAGGTCGAGGCGCGTCTTGGGGAGCTCTTCAACCCGCAGCGAAGTGCAGCTACCGATCTCCAGTCCGTGGTTTCTGAGCAGCTGGACGTGTTGCTCGATTTCCACCTGCAGCGCCGAGGCGTGATCCGAGCCGTCATCATTCAGGCGCGACGTCACCCGGCCTTCGCCGAGCAAACGCAGCAGTTCAACGGCGCCGTGCTCCGTCTTGTTCGCGAGTCGTGGCTGCAGCATCGTGATCAAATCTCGGCGCCGGATCCCGCGTTCGCAGCCGAACAAGCCGCGCTCATGCTCGCCGGATACCTGCGAGAAGCCATCGTGTTCCGCGAGCTGTGGCCCACCGAGCGACCCTTCGATCGCGAGGCCGTGTTCCAACACTGCAAGACCACCACCATCCGCGGCTTGATGGGCCGAGATCCACAAGCAGCCGGCTCGTGAGGCCAAGGTAGCGGTGGCAGCCGAGGTTCGCGACGGCCTCTGAAGCTTCAGCCTGCGCAGCCGCCACATTTGCCCGACGCGATGTCGGCACAGATGAGGTCGTACTGGGTTTCGCAGCAGTACGGATCCATGTCGCAGACGCAGTCCTGAACCTTCGTGTCACCGCAGCCCGCGTCGTTCTGGGGCGTGCAGCAGTCGTCGCTGGTGCATGCGTTGCAGTCACTCGCTGCAAGCCCGACGCAGGTCTGTGTCCACTCGCCGTCGCAGCAGCTTGCATCGATCGCGCAGACGCACTGCTCGGTAGGAGCGTGTCCGCAGCCCGTGCCTTCGGAGCAGCAAAGCTCGTCACCAAAGTCGCCGGTCGAGCCGGAACCGAAGCCGCTGGAGCCGAAGCCGCTAGAGTCGGAGCCGCTGGTCGACTCGCTCGGACCTGAGGTGGAGTCATCGGTGGTGGCATCGGGGACGCACGTCGCCTCGCACCGAGCTTGCGCGATGTCGACACACGACGCGTTCCAGTCGAAGCCGCAGCAGGCCGTGTCCATGTCGCAGACACACTCTTGAACCGTGGCCTCATTGCAGCCAGGACCTTCATGCTCCGCGCAGCAGCCTGAGCCCGGGGGCAGGCTGTCCGTGGTTCCGGGACTGGAGCTCGCGGAGGGGTCGGTCGGATTCGTGGCCGTTGGTGGACCGCTGCTCGATGTGGGCGCGGTGACCGAGGAGTCGGTGCCGCTCGTGCTCGGGTCGGTGTCTGCGTTGCCCGAGTTCGAATCGACGCAAGCCAAAGCGAGTGCGAGCGGGAGCAGGCCGAGGAAGCGGGTCGATGAAGCGCGCATGCGAGTTCTTGGAGTCTAGCCAACCAAGGTCGCGAAACGTACGGCTCTTTCGCACGATGCAGGCACAACCCCCACATCATGGCCGGAGCCCACCTCACATCCGCATCCATGCTACAGGCTGGGCGTGGTCGTTCACGTCGAGCCGGTCGAGCAGCTGCCCACCGTGAAGCTCACCCTGTTGGCGGGTTTTCTGGGGGCGGGCAAGACCACGCTGCTCAACGCCCTGGTGCGGGCCGAGCACGGGGTTCGGGTTGGGGTCATCGTCAACGACTTCGGGCAGATCAACATCGACGCGGAGCTGGTCGCGAGTACCGATGGCGACACGGTGACCCTCGCCAACGGATGCATCTGCTGCACCATCCGGGACGACCTTCTGCTCACGCTGTTCCGCTTGTTGCATCGCGACGACGCGCCAGAGCACGTCATCATCGAGTGCAGCGGCGTGTCGGACCCGGCGGCTATCCTTCGTGGCTTCGAAGAGGCTCGCCTGTACGACATCGTCGAGATCGACGCCGTGGTGGTGGTCGTGGATGCCGAGCAAATGACCACGCTCGAGTTCCGTGACGAGCCCTTGGCGCTCCATCAGCTGGCGGTCGCCGATCTCGTCGTGCTCAACAAAATCGACCTCGTCGACGAAGCTGCGCTTGAGGTGGTCGAGGCCAAGGTGCTCAAGACGGTGCCGGGGGTGCGCGTGCTTCACTCGGTTCGCGGGCGGGTGGAGTTCGATCTGCTTCTGGGCATCGGCAGGTTTGACCCTTCGCGTCATCTCCCCGATGGGGCCGACGTCCACGTGCACGAAGCCGGACACTCGCCGGTCGAACACAGCCACGAGGATCACGACACCGTGTACGCCACGTGGAGCTTCACCAGCGACCGGCCGCTCCAGCCCGACCGGGTTCGCGCGGCTCTCGATGCGCTTCCGGTCGGTGTCTACCGGGCCAAGGGCATCTTGGATGTGCAGGGCGAGCCCACCCGCCGGGTTGTGGTGCAGGTGGTTGGGCGACGGATCGAGGTCGAGCTCGGCGAGCACTGGGACGACGTGCCGAGGCACTCGAAGCTGGTTACGATCGGCTTGCGCGAGGGTGTGGATCCGGTAGAACTCGAGGCCGCATTTCGGGCTTGTGAGGTCGAGGAGACGCCGTCGGGTGTCTCGTTGCTCGCACAGTGGGTGCGGAGTCGCTGGCCGAAAAAAAAGTCGAAAAAGATCTGATCGATCGGGGCTTGAGCGTCACTAACATCTCGAGGACGCCGCAGGAGCGCACAAGGAGCCGGACCGTGAGGGAGGAGGATTCTCCCTCACACGCTCACCTCGTTTGTAGCTCCAAGGCACCCGGAAGCTCCGCGTCATCCGGAACCTCAGCATCCTCGGACGGGGTGGCGGAGGCCATCGGTGCGAACCTCGCCTCGATAAACGCGCGCAGGGACGGCACGGTAAACTCATCTGCGGCGACCGATTCGAGTGCCGCTCGGGCGGTTTGCTGAGCCTGTGGCGTCGTGTGCTCGGGCAGGTCGGGCTGCGCATGCACGAGCAGTAGCTCGGCCAGGTAGTACACGGCCTTCGACGCGTCCACGATCTCTGGGTCTGCGTGGTACTGCGTCAGGAATCGGGCGGCCGCATCGACGGTCTGTGGAGCACCGATATCTCGCAGCGCCAACGCGACGTGGTCGAGCTCCGCGGCTCCGAGCTCGGGCAGGTCGAGCAGCGCAGCAAGCGGCTCGAAGACGGCATCCCCGCCCGCCTCTACGGCTTCGCGTGTTGCATCGCGCAGTGCGTTCCCGCGCAGCTCGGCGGACGCGAGCTTTCCGGCCAGCGCTTGGACGGTCTGCGAATCCCCACGCCCCCAAGCCTGGCCCCGGAGGCGGTCGGCGTGGTCCATGAGTGCGAGCGTGGCGTCTGCGCCATCGGGGCGAGAGACTCCTGCTGCCAGGTTGTCGACCGCCCGCCGAACCTCGGGCCGGGGGTCTCGCCACAGGAGGGTGAGGGCGAGCTTTTGGGCGGGTAAGAGCCGCTCGTCGGGGTCTTCGACCAGACCTTGGAGCAGCGCTGTCGTGGTGTCCCGGTCGACCGCATCTTCGGCTTCCTCGACTGCCGGCGTGTGCCCCAGGAAGGCCGCACCCCGAGGTTCGAGCACGCCATCGATCTCCTGCCGCAGTCGTCCCGTGGCGCGGTCGAGGAGCACGAGCGCTCCATCGTCGCGCACCAGCAGCACCGAGTCCGGCATCGCGGCAAAGTCGACGTACTCGTGCTGGTCCATCCGGGCGTGAACCCATCGCGCTCGCGAGAGGCGTCCGCGCTCGTCGAGGCGGACGAAGATCAGCGCGCGCCGACCCAGGAACAGGGCGTCTCGCGGCGCACCCGCTCCCGCTGGTGGCAAGAGGCGAAACACGACCCCTGCCTTGTGTCCCAGGCCCGGCTCGATGCCGTCGACGCGCGAGAACAGGCGGGCGTCGTCCTGCTCGTAGTCGTAGCGGGTGCCCACCGCCAGGTCGATGAGCGCGTCGCCGTCGGAGGCGAGCGCCGTCTCCCCATGTCGCTCCACGCGATCGAGTGTGAGCCCGCCTGTCGTGCGGGTGCCGAGCGTGCGTCCTGTGCGGAGGTTGACCGCGATGACCCTGTCCCCGGAAGGCACGAAGGCCGTGTTGCCGCTCGCCGCCGGGATCCCCAGCAGCGTGGTGCTGGGTCGCGTCCAGCGAATGCGGCCATCGTTCATCGACATGCCGCCGACGATAGAGCGAGCTTGCTCGCGGTCTCGAGGGCGTCGACGATCTTTGGGGTCGGCCTGCAGGGCGGTGACGACGACTCCCCGCATCGATGCATCGAGTCCGGTGAGCACCTGCCCGGGCAGCGCGTGCTGCCACAGCGTCGCGCCGGTGTTGGCATCCAGGGCGATCGCGCGGTGTCCGTAGACCGGGACCACCACGGCGTCGCCAACCGAGACAGGGGGGCCGAACGCACGAATCGGTCGACGCCACAGCTCGGCCCCTGTGCTTGGGTCAACGCCGACGGCCGCGGCGTCGGAGAACAGGACCAGCCGAAGCGCGCTTGCTTTCTCAGGCTGCACGGCGTCCTGCACCGCGCGGGAGAACGGGGCACCCTCGCGGCGAGGCTCGAGCGCACCCCGTGCACAGGCGCCGAGGCACCCGAGGAGGAGCGCGCTAGCTGCGAGTCTGGCGAACGATTTTGGCAACGGCCTCGTCCCGGTCGAGGAGTCGCATCAGCGCCTCTTCGACGTGAGGGGCGGTGTAGGCGAGCGCCAGCTCGACGCCGAGCACTCGAATCTCGAGGGTAGGGTCGTCCATCGCGAGGAGGGCAGCTTCGCTGCCAAGGTCGCGACTGATCGCGGCCAAGGCGACCAGCGCACGAGCACGAATCGTGGGCTTGCGGTAGCGAGCGAAGCGGCGCAGCGCAGGCGCGTACTCTTCTCGTGGGTAGGTGCGGGCGTTGTCGACGAACGCGGCGAGCGATTTGGGTGGCAGGCCGCCGGCGACTTTGGAGAGCACGACGTCGAGCGCGACGGGGTCGGCACGCGACATCATGCTGTTGAACAGGCGAGCCTGACGCGCGTCCTCATCGAACGTGCGTGCCTGCTTCGGAGGCGTCGCGCGCTCGTTTTCAGCGGTTGCACCCGTCAGCAGCACCAAAGCCAAAACCCACATTGCTGTTCGGGCCTAGCACGTGTGCAGTGAAGGTGGAAGAAACACCATGAACCGCGGTGTAGGTTGGTGAGGATCGAATCCGCGCTCACCTGCTTCGGGATCGCGCAGATTCCGCTTTTGCCCCGGATCAGCCCCGGATCAGCCCAGCATCAGCCCAGCATTAGGGAGAACGCGGCGCCGCCTGCGAACAACAGCGCGCCCAAGACCGCCAGCAGGCCGTATTGCCAGGAGCCGGGACCCTGCACCGGCGGGATGTGCACGGTGGTTTGGGGCTTCTCAGCATCGAGCGCCACGATTTCTGCTTCCAAGCTCGCCAGCAGGGCGTGGCCGCCCCCGAGGTTCGCGTTTCGGACCGACGCAGGGTTGGGGGTCACGATCTCCGGGTGCGGCGCGACGCGGGTACGGGTGGGGATGCGCTCGGGCGTGTCCGCGGCCGTGGGAGCGCTCGCCAAAAGCGGGGGCCGGGACGACCGCGCGGGCCGGTGGGGAACCGCGCGTGGAATCTTCGCTGCCGGACGGGCCTGGATCGAGGTTGGGATCCGTTCTTTCGGCTGCCGCGTGATGCTATAGGCGGTGCCCAAATCCGGGGCGGGCACCGGCCGCGCCGCGGGTCGTGGAAGCTGGAGAACCTTGGGAGCCTGTGGAGGCTTGTTCGTTGCGCGAGCCGCTGCAGGAGCCTCGACCATGATCACGCACTGGCTCTTGGCCAGCAGGATCACCGCTTCGAGCGTTCGAAACTCCCCAAGCAATCCATAGTGAGTGAGCTCGCGAATGGAGCGTTGACCGTCACACAGTCGGTAGACGGCTCGGGCGAGCTCCCAAGCGGCCTGGTTGGCCGAGTCGGGCTCGGCGTCACCCCAACCATCCGTGTCTCCGTTGGCGCTGGGTTTCCCTCCGGGTGGGAGCGGCCCGGGCTCGTACATCGGGAGCGCGAGCTGTCCGCAGTCTCCGAGCGTCTCCTGCATTCGAGGAAGCTCGTCTTCTCGGCGGGCCTGCTCCATCAGCAGATGCTGCAAGCTCGGAGCGACCTCCAGCGGCAGGGTCGGTTGCTGCCACGTCAGGTCCCCACGAAGCAGCGTGATCCTCGTGCCCGGGACGGAGCTCCGCCTGAAAGACTCCAACGCACTCTCATAGACGAACTCCCGCGCCAACTCGCTCCATCGCGGGTCGGGGTTGTCGGACTGGGTTGGTGGTGGGGTGGTCGTTCGTCCTGGAAAACGCGCGTAGCACTCCTCGCTCCACGTGACGAGGTCGCCAACCGCGTTGGGGCCGCGTGCGCCCGTGACCCGCCCTTTCTCGAGATTAAACGCGAACCCATCCTCGCCGTCTGCCAACTCCACCAGCAGTAAGCCACTGGGCTCATGGCCCGCCAGCGCCGCGAGCATGTCGATCGCGGGCATGCCCTCGGAGGATGTTGCCGTCGTGGGGTTGAGGTGAGCGACGTTGGTGGTCACCTCGGCAACAGGAACGCCACACAACGTCAGCGTCCGGGTGGTGACCTCGACCGGCGCCGCGCCCTGAAGCTGGCTCGCGAGAAGCTCCGCCGTCGTCACCGTCGCGGGACGTCGAAGGAGGGTTGGGGCTGCGCTGCGTTCCACGGGTCCTGGGGATCGAAGTGCTGTTGTCCGGTCGAAAGTGCAACGGGTGAAGCCGCGCGGTACGGTGGCCCGTTTCAGGGCGAATGCGGCCAAACGCCGATTGGAGGCCGTGGAACGGCGATCAGCGGACCGATCTTCGTATCCGTCCGCGAACGCGGGCGTTCGATTTTTGGATTCGAGCTCGCGCTGCTAGCGCTAGCCCTTGCTTCGGCGCGCTGGGCGTTCTCTACTCCACCCGTGGTTCATCCTCTGGCCGGAAAGAAGCCGCCTCGTTCCCTGCTCATCGACGTCCCCAAGCTGGTGGGCGAGTACTACACGCTGCGTCCCGATCCTGCGGAGCCCTCTCAGCGGGTCGCCTTCGGAACCAGCGGTCATCGCGGCTCGTCGTCCTCAATGTCGTTCAACGAGGACCACATCTTCGCGGTCACCCAGGCGCTTTGTGACTATCGCGCTCAGGCCGGCATCACGGGGCCGCTCTTCGTCGGCATCGACACGCACGCCCTCTCGCGTCCAGCTCGCAATACGGCACTCGCGGTCTTGGCGGCCAACGGCGTAACCGCGCTGATCGACGATGCCGACAGCGTGACGCCCACGCCGGCCGTGTCGGTCGCGATCCTCGCGCACAACAAAGGGCGGACGCAGGGCCTGGCCGACGGGGTGATTCTGACACCAAGCCACAACCCTCCCGAAGACGGGGGCTTCAAATACAACCCTCCGCACGGCGGTCCGGCGGGCGGCGAGATCACCCAGAAGATTCAGGACCGAGCCAACGCGTTGCTGGAGGCGCGGCTCGATGGTGTTCGGCGCGTGAGCGTAGCTTCGGCGTTGCGGGCCGCCACAACCCAGCGGTTCGACTACATCACCCCGTACGTCGACGCCCTGGAGCAGGTGATCGACCTGGAGGTGATCGCGGCCAGCGGGCTCGAGCTCGGTGTCGATCCGATGGGAGGATCGGGCATCCACTACTGGGCGCCGATCGTCGAGAAGTACGGGCTGAAGATCGATGTCATCAACGACGCGATCGACCCCACGTTCTCTTTCGTTTGCGTCGACAAGGACGGCAAGATCCGCATGGACTGTTCGTCGCCGTACGCGATGGCCGGTCTCGTCGAACTCAAGGACCGCTACGTGGTCGCGGTGGGCAACGATACCGACTACGACCGGCACGGCATCGTCACGCGCAGCCATGGATTGATGAACCCCAACCACTACCTCGCGGTCGCCATCGATTACCTGTTCCGAACGCGCGAGGGCTGGTCCCCCGAGGCCGTGGTCGGCAAGACGCTCGTCAGCAGCAGCATGATCGACCGGGTGGCGGCGGACGTGGGCCGCAAGGTCAGCGAGGTTCCGGTGGGCTTCAAGTGGTTCGTCGACGGACTCCTGAGCGGTTCGTACGGCTTTGGTGGTGAAGAGAGCGCGGGGGCAAGCTTCCTGCGCAAAGACGGAACCGTGTGGTCGACCGACAAGGACGGCATCATCATGGATCTGCTTGCCGCCGAGATCACCGCGAAGACTGGGAAGGATCCCGCGGAGCACTACGTCGCACTCACCGAAAAGCACGGGCATCCGGTCTACGAGCGTCTCGATGCCCCGGCCACCCCAGCCCAAAAGGTCGCCCTCAAGAAGCTGTCAGCGGACCAGGTCTCGGCCGACATGCTCGCCGGCGATCCGATCATCGCTAAGCTGACCGAGGCACCAGGCAATGGCGCCGCCATCGGAGGGCTCAAGGTCGTGACCGAGCAGGGATGGTTTGCCGCTCGTCCGTCGGGCACCGAGGACGTCTACAAGATCTACACCGAGAGCTTTGGCGGTCCCGAACACCTGGCCAAGATCCAAGCCGAGGCTCAGGCGATCGTGGCAGAAGCACTGCATGACGCTACGTAGCCGGCCTGGTTGTTCGGAACTGGGCGGCGAACCGAGCGTCCGCGGGCCCCGCTACGGGGCGGCGTCGGGCGAGGGCTCAAGCGCGGCCAGCAGCAGGCCGAGGGAGGCGTGCGCGTCTTCGACCTCGGCTGTCGCTTCGACGGCAGCGACGACGTCGCGGAGCATCGCAACCTCGCGATCGTGCAGGCGAAGCCGAATTTGCAGACCGCGAGAGAAGCTGGCGTTGCGTGGGGACTGGGGCTGGTCCTCGCGACACCCAACCCACAGCGCGACGGCGTAGGCCAGCGGGCGTTCGTCGGGCTGGAGTTCGTCGAACTTCAGCTCGCCAAAGGGCAGGGGGCCGGCTGCGATCGCGCCGAACGGGCTGCCTCTGCGGGGTGGCGCCAAGCGAATCTGCCGGGCCAGTGCGCGCCCGCGATCCACCGCTCGGGCGGCCAGCGCTCCGTCACTCCACATGGAGGCGACCGCAATTTCGAAGAGGGGTGTGGGGAGGTGCCCGTGGCCGGTGGATGCTGGCGTGGACGCCGCGCTCTGCGCAGTAGGCGCACCTGCCACACCTGCCACACCTGGCGCAACGGACGCAACAGTCGGAAACAGCGACTGCGCGGTGCTCGGTGCGGTGTGATCGTCAGGCATCGACAAACTCGGCGCGGCACTTTTGAATGGCCGGAAACGAAATGGGAGCGGCAGGTTTTCGATCCAGCCGCTATCCGACGGGGGGTGTTCCGGCTGGGAGCCCGGAGAAACCGCGCTGCCCGGAAGGCACCGCTACATCTCGTAGCACGCGCCGCACCGCCCCTTCTTCGATCATGCATCTATGCGTGTTTCACCATCGGGTCAAGGGACATCGATGTTCCGATTCGCGGATTAAACCGCTTATGTGGGTGGGTTGAGCACATCTGCTACCGTGCCGACTTCGACGGTTTTTCGACTGTTCGCCGACCCATGGTTCTTCGCTGGTCCCGGTCCAACGCTGTTCTCGGCACTGCGCTCGTCTTTGGGCTGGCACCCCGCGCGCGCGCTCAGGAACCCAGCCCACCGACCGTTGCGGAGGCGCATCGCGAAGCTCACGTCGATGAACGCGCGAACGCGCACCCTTCCGGCGGGCCCGTTGAAGATCGCGCGGCGGAGGTCCAGGCACGTGCCGACGCTCTTCGCGCGCTGTTGGACGGGACGCTGGATCCCGCGGTCGACGCCGCGGACCTTCTCGTCCTGCGGGATGATGTCTTTTCTATCGTCATCGAGGCGTTCGATCCGCCTCTGCCGGATTCGAGCCCCGAGACAGGCACCGCCGCCGACCGCCCAGCCAACGCCCCTTGACGACGCGCAGCGGGCTTTGCGCGAGGCGTTCCGCGCGTTCTTCCTGCTGACGCCGCAGGCACGCGGGGAGTTGCTCGCGGCCCACCAGAAGAAAGCCGACGCGTCCACGGTCGGTCAGCGGCGGGCGGACGCGTGGGACGCCGAAGCCGCTCGTTTGGACGCACAGGCAGCGGCATTGGAGCGGGTGATCGCAGGCACCGCGCCGGCGGGAACCGACACGCAGGCGCTGACCCGTGTCGAGTTGATGGCCCTGCTGCCGGCGGCTCCGAACCCCGAGCCGCCCACCGATGAGGCTTCGCGCGCCGCCCTCGCGAGCCGCAACGCCGCCTCGCTGCGTTTGCGTACCGTATTCGAGGCGTGGAGCGACCTGTCCGAGAAAGACAGGGCGTCCCGTCGGGCTGCGGCGCAAGCCGAGGGTGATGGAGCAGCGCCGGCGGTCCATGTGCCACAGCAAGAGCTCACGCTCCCCGAGGCGTTCGTCGACGAAGAGGAAGCCCAGGACCGCTCGGATATCTCCGAGCGCGTCGAGAAGGCGGCCGACGCGGCGCGTGAAAAGGCAGAGGCGCTCGGGGTCGCTCGAATGGCGCGAAGCGAGGCGCTGCGCGTGGTCGCCCAGGAGCGCGCCCGCCTGCTGGGTATCAAAGAAAAACAGGCGCTCTTTGCAGCGGGCCTTCCTCGCTGGAGGCAGCAAGCACGAGAACTTCACGAGTCCTCTCTGGAATGGCACCGTCGCGTCGACGAGATGGTCGACGATGTCTCGGGGCGCCCGACCGAGGCCGACGTTGTCTATGACGAGCTTCGAAGCACGCTCGACGGTGCTCGTGCCGCGTTGGCGACAGCGTTGGCGCGCGCAGCAAACCCTAGCGAGGAGGTCCCTGCACCTCCGGCAGACTTTGACGACGCAGACCTTCCCGCAGACGTCGACCGTGCCGATCTGGTCGAGCTGCGAGACTCACTCGCGCTCGAGGTGCAGACGCTCTCCGCCGAGGTGTTGGTCGTGGGCTGGGAGGTGGCTTCGCTGCTGCGAGACGACGTCGTCATGCTCAACCGCGACCGCTTGAGGTTGCTGCCCAGCATGTCGGCCACGCGCCGCGATGATCTCACCGGTTTGGGCGTGGCCGGGCGCGCTCAGGCGAGTCGAGAGCTGGGCCAGATCGCGCTGGAGCTTCGCTACCACGCGATGTCCCTGCCCCGGGACGTGCCCTCGATCGCGTCGAGTATCCAGGCGCGTCCTTTGGGCCTGGTGATCCGGGCGCTCGAGCTGGTCTTCGTGATCGCGCTGTTTCGGTGGTGGCGGGCACAGGCGGATGCGTTGTTGGGCAAGTTGAGAGGCTCCACGTGGGCGCGCTCCCCAGCCCAGCGCTTCCGCGCCACGGCGATCTGGTACCTGCGACGGGTTCGACGGCCTGTGGAGTGGCTCCTGCTGCTGATGGTGCTCTCGCTGATGGTCGGTACGGCGGCCAGCGCGTTGGAGCTTCGCCTGATCTGGCTGGTGCTCGTCTGGGTGCAGGGAGCCCGCGCGGTGGTCCTCACAGTCGACGCGATCGCACAGCGACAGACCGTCTACGGCGTGGGCGCCAAGGGGAATGCCAAACTTCGATTTCGATCGCTTCGTCTCATCGGACTGACGGTCACTCTCGTGGGTCTCATTCTCACGCTCACGTCCGAGATCGTCGGTCGAGGCACGATCTACCGCTGGGTTCTTCAAGGCTGCTGGATCCTCGTCGCGCCGATTGGGTTGTGGTTGGTGGCGCAGTGGCGTCCGACGATCGTCGGCCGGCTTGAGCCGGTCGCCAAGACGAATGCCCTGGCGCGGTGGGTTGTCGAACATCAATCCGGACCTCGAGGGTTCTTCGCGGCCGCCGCGGGCGGAGCGTGGCTTCTGGCTCAGGGGACGAGCGCATGGCTGATTCGTCAGCTCTCGGGGCTCGACACCACGCGAAAGGTCCTGGCGTATCTCTTCCGGCGAGAGGTCGCGAGAAAAGCCGAGACCTCAACGCAGGGTCCTCGCGGCGCTCCCCTGGCCGGCCGTTCCTTCGACCAGCTGGGGCCCCAGAGTTACGCGACGAGCCTTGTTCCCATGGAGGAGCCCGGGCGCGACCTCGTCGCAAAGGCGCTCGAGCTCACCCGTGCCGATGCCTGCACGCTCAGCGTGGTGGTGGGCGAACGTGGGATGGGAAAGTCGACGTTCCTGCGCCGCCTCGTTGACCGCAGTCAAGAGACCACGTGTATCGTCGGCTGCCCTCCCGAGGGCTTCGATGCTCTGCTGGAGGCACTTGCGGTTCAGTTCGACGCACCGGACTACGAGCTGGAGACCGTGGCCAAGGCCATCCGAGATGCGGGAGCATCCCTCATCTGTATCGACGACGCGCATCGAATGATCGCGCCGGCGGTCGGTGGACTGGAACAGCTCGATCACTTCACGCGGTTTGCCCTCCGGGTTGGGGGCGACGTCTCGTGGATCGTGGCGGTTCAGGAGGCGGCGTGGCACTTCGTCGAGCGGGCGCGAGGTGAACGGGTCTTCTTCGACCAAGTTCTCAAGCTCCCCCGGTGGACCGAGAGCCAGATCGCCGCGCTCATCCAGCTGCGGACCCTCGAGGTGGACTTGAAGCCGAGCTTCGATGCGCTGGTGGTCGCCACCGAGTCCCACGATCCGGCGGAGGGGCAACGGACCGAGCTGGGGTACTACCGAATCCTGTGGGACCACTCTGGCGGCAACCCAGCCGTCGCATTGCAGGCGTGGCGCAACTCGCTGTACGTCGCGGAGTCGGGCGGAGCGCCCGTTGTTCGGCTGTTTGAAGAGCCCCCTGCGACCGAGATCGAGCGGCTCCCCGCGACCCTGTTGTTCGTGTTGCGAGCGATCGTTCAGCTCGAGCTCGCGACCCCCGAGGATGTGGCCGATTGCACGCAGCTTCCTGTACCCGATGTTGCAGACGCCATTCGCTTCTCGGTGTCGCACGGCTATGTTGAGCCTTCCGCGGGCCGCTTCCGTCTTTCTTGGACCTGGTACCGAACGATCACCCGCGTCCTCGTGCGCCAACACTTGCTCGTGAGCTGACCGATGGAAGGCGTACCCGACAACACGACCCTGGAGCAGATCACGGGGCTCATCCGCTGGAGCGGGGCGCTCACCTCAATCCTGGTGATCGTCGCCGCGCTGGTCGTGTTGCGCTTCGTTCGAAACACGGTCGAAAATCTCAGCGGGCAGTTTGCGAACCGCCGCTTCCTTTTCCGGCAGGTCGCGACGGTCCTTCAGTTCGTCGTTTACGTGGTCACCGGGGTCTCGGTGCTGTCGCTGAGCCTCGACCTCGACGATGGCGCGCTTGCGGTCATCGGTGGCACGGTCGCCGTCTCGGTCGGCTTCGCGGTCAAGGATCTGGTGGCATCCTTCATCGCCGGGATCATGATCATGCTCGACCGTCCGTTTCAGGTGGGCGACCGGGTGAGCTTCGGTGGACAGTACGGTGATGTGACGGCGATCGGTTTGCGGTCGGTTCGCATGCAGACGCTCGACGACAACACCGTCACGATCCCCAACAACAAGTTCCTCAACGAGATCACGTCCAACGGAAACTACGGGGCGCTCGACATGCAGGTCGTGATGGACTTTCACGTCGGCTCCGACCAGAACATCCTGCAGGCACGGGAGGTGGTGTCCGAGGCGGCGGTCTCCAGTCGCTACGTATACCTGCCCAAGCCGGTGGTCGTTCTTGTGGAGCAGGTCGTCAGCAGCGACCTCGTCGCGGTCCGGCTACGCCTCAAGGCCTATGTGCTCGACACCAAGTACGAGAAGGCCTTCGTCACGGATGTGAACCTGCGAGTGCTGCAGGCTTTCGCCAAGCGGAGCATCAAGCCTCCAGCTGTGCTGCATCGCTCTTCGCTCGCATAGCATCTCGATACTCGAGGTATCTGCGTAGGATCGACTGCTCGATTTGGCCCCGCCCTCGCACGGGTGCGGGGTAGCGAAGGATCAGTCCCAGATCTGCGTTGCGGGTCGAGACCCAGACCTTCGGCTTCACATCGGGTGGCTCGAGCCCGTGCTTGTGTCCGACGCGCTCCATGTTCTTTTGGGCGTCGTCGAGGAACCCGGAACAGATGGAGGTGGCAGCCTCGAGCAGCATGCGCTCTGCATCGTGCCAAGGGGTGTTGGCATCGAGCTCGATGCGCGTGGTGTGCAGCACGTATGCCTCCGTGAAGGTCTCGTTGACCACCGGATAGCTCAGAAACATGCTGTTGGGCACCACGACCATGCGTCCGGTGAGCTTGTGGATGGACGGCTCTGGTCCAACTTCGAGCAGCGTCGTGGTCAGCGGGCCGATGTCGATCACGTCGCCGCGGATGCCGTTGACTTCGATGCGGTCGCCCAAGCGAAAAGAGCCGGCCGAGGCGCGCAGGAAGGTGCCGCTCAGGCACAGAATGAGCTCTTTGGTGGCGAGGACGAAGGCGGCGCCGAGGGCAGCCAGAGACAGCGCAACGGTCTGAAGCTGCTCTGCCCACAGGACGACAGCGGTGGCGAGAAACAACACGATGGCCGCGTTGCGAGACTGCACCAAGAAGCGGTTTCGGCGTTCGGCGGGCAGTCCCGAGCCGTCGATCGTCTTGACCGCGACGCGTCGGCCGATGGCGATCAGGAGGAACGTGCCCACGGTGACGAGGAGCTTGATCGCCGCCGGGTGTTGTCCAAGAAATTCAAGGAACTCCACGGGCGGAGCTTAGAGCACAACGAATGCCCCGGCCACGGGACGCCGCGCGAGGACGTTGGGTAGCCTGTAGGACTCAACGGCAGGCCACGACGGCGCCGGAGGCGAACGTCTGGGGCAAGGGATCGGCCAACGCGCTGAGCATCAGTCACGGGTCCATGTCCTTGGCTGAGCTGAGGTCGTAGGTCTCGAATCCAGCTGGAGGTGCCACGATCAGCATGGTGCCGTCGAGGGCGGTGCGCGCAAACGTATCGGAGATGGATGGGGCCCGGTCCTTCCAGAGCAGTGCGATCGACGAGTGCCTGCGGAGCATCGCCGGACTCTCTGCGCGCGACCGAACGAAAGCGAACTTTCCGAGGGAATGATCCGCTCGATGCCGCGGTCGGGGGCTGGTACACGTCGAAGAACTCGATGAGCGATGACCAAATCCCCGACGAGCTTGCCGTCGCTGCGCTTGAACGTGCGGCGCAGCTGCAACTTGATGCCGCGGAGAGAGTCGAGCGTTCGACGACCGCCATGGCGCGGGTGCGAGGCTACGGCCGGGACGAGTTGATCGGCGCGGCCGCAGAGGCCGGGATCGAGCCGCGGTTCCTCGAACTTGCGTTGCGAGAGCAAGCGCTCGCCAAGGGTGGTCTGTCCACCGATTCCGACGCGGCGCTTCTGCGCTGGTTGGGAACGCGGCAGCGAAGTTTGTCGGTGTCTCGCGTCTTCGATGCCGATCTCAAGACGCTCGTGGCCTCGTGTTGCCGGGTGTTCGAGTCCTCCAAGGTGGGGCTTCAGCTCCGCGGCGAGGCCGAACGCATGCAGCCCGAACGCGGCGTCGTGCTCGAGTTTCACATGCCGCGGCTGCGCGAGCTCGCCGCGTTGACGGGCGCCTACACGCCGCTTGCCTATCGCTTGGAGCAGCTCGAAATGTGGACCCTGCACGCCAGCTTTCGATCGGTGGGAGAGCGGACCGAGGTCACGCTTGGCGGCGACTTGCGGCCGGGCGCGCACGCGAACCTCAGGGTTGCGCGGGTCGGCGGCTTCTTGGGTGGCGGACTCGGTGGTGCGGGTGGGGTCGCGATCGGCATCGGGCTGGGTCTCTCCGCCGTCGCCGCACTGCCGGGGATCGCGTTGGCGGCGTTGGGGACCGGAACCATGGCCGTGGCCTATCGCGCCCTGTATCGCCGCGTGCTGAGCAATACCGAGGCGGAGTTGCAAGGGGTCCTGGCGGCCGTCTCCGGCGACCTGTCCCGGAAAGCGTTGCTGGGCGAGTAGTCGAGACGACGCTCAGCCTGGAGGCGGGCTGGGGGGGCGTCCACCTCGATCGCCGCGACCTTCTTGTTGGCCGCCTCGACCGCCGCGTCCCCCACGGCCCGGAGGTCCTGGTCGTAGCTCTTTGTACTGCTCGAACTGCTCGGGTGTCAGCATTTCCTTGACGCTGGTGTCGGTGGCCTCGCGCAGCTTGTCGGCCTCTTCGCGGACCTCTGCGAACGGACGATCGCCTTCTCGTGCCGCGACGAACATCGGGACCAGCTGCTCCGATTCCGTTTCCCACAACGCATCGATCGACTCCCGCTGCGTGCTTTTGAGACCCGCGACGGTGACCAGCTCGTCGAGGATCTCGGAGTGGCGCTCCGAGAACCGGTCGCGGAGCGCATCGGTCTGGCGCTCACGGGCCTCCTCCCGCTCGGTCTCGATGATGTCACGCACTGCGCCCTCAAAGACTGGAGCCTCCGCGTCGGCGGGTACGTCGGAGGCGCCGAGCGTTGCGCCTCTGGCCGCAGCAGAACCGCTGACCATGCGGAGCTGCCTCATCTCCAGGCGAAGCTGGGCGAGCTCCGTCTCGAGGTCATCGACCCGCGCCTCAAGTCCTGCTTCGCCGCCCTGTGCCCGATCGGCGGAACGCCTGCCGCTGCGCTTGCGGGTCGTCGAGGCCTCCTGTGCGCTGGTTGCTTCGCCCGAGTCGCGGTCGAGGACGATCCACGTGCCGAGGCCAAGGGCAAATAGTGCGGATGCAATGGCGACCAGCGCTCCTCGGGACATGTGAAGCAGCTTCGCACCGCGAGCACCCACGCTTGGCGCTTGCGCTGTAAACGCACCGAAAACGAAAGGAGCCTGGAGAAGGACGGTGTTTTTCTCGCCCGGACCCTCAAGGGCTGGGTGTGTCCGCCGATGACTCTTGCAACCGCCCAATCGTTCGACCGTGGGGGTCGAGACACAACGAGCGGCATTGGAGCGAAACCATGGAACACCTCCTCGTCTCACCATCCACATCCCAACCGACATGGCGTCGGCACATCTCGGCTTGGCAGGGCCAGGGCACGCCATCGGCGGGCGGGGAGGAACGGCGGGTTCACGAGCGGGTTTCGATCGCGCTGCCCACAAAGATCTCCGGGAGCGGACACACCCAGTCGGTCTCTACCCATGACGTCAGTCTGGGTGGCGCGTGTATCTCGGTCGACATTCCGCTTGAGGTGGGTGCGATGGTCGAGGTGGATCTCTCGCTGCCGACGCAGGTCGCACCGGCCCGCGTCAGAGGCGAGGTGAGGTGGTCCCGCCAAGGCCGCGCCGGAATCATCTTCCGATCGGGTGCGACCGCTGCCGTCGCGGCGTTCGTTGGCAGCATGCTGATGTCGCCTGAAGCGGTGGCCGCCAAGACCTCTGTTCCGACCTTCGATCCCAACGCGGATGTGGTCATAGACATGAAGGCGGGTGGCGAACGGCCCGATGAGTTTCATCTGATCACCGCGTTCGAACAGCAATACTCGAGCTTCGATCAGTGCGTCGCGGACTCGAAGAACAACCCCGACAAGACGTTGCCCGGTGATGTCGACGTCGAGGTTCTCCTCAACCCCAAGGGACATGAGCCGCTGGGGATCAACGCGACCCTCCCCAGCACGGTCGACAAGGGCTCCTTGCGCGAGTGCCTGCGCGGCGCGGTGGCAGCAGCGGACTACCCGTCCTACGACGGCCCGCCTGTGGTCGTCTCTTTCAGCTTTCAGCTCGACCCGGGCACCGAGTGGGAGGAGGCGGAATAGGGGCAACGCTAACCAAGAGGTAGGAGGGAGAGCGAACAGCCCGGGTTTCACCACGGGCCGCTAAGGGGGAAAACATACGTGCCCCAGGATGGACGCAGCGCTCGCGCCCGTTACCTGGGGCACGCTTGAGGTGAGCTTGGCGAGCGTTCGCGCGGCGATGAGAGCCATGCCTGCGGGTTCGTGGTGCATCGGCGCGAGGACCCCGTCGGTCGCCACTTGAACGTCGAGCTCGGGTGCTCGAGCGCAGAGGTACTGCCGGAGCTTGGGGTGCAACGCGCCGCCGCCGGTGAGCACGACCGACTTCACACCGGGTGCGTCCTCTCGGGCCGCACGGACAATCGCTGCGGCGGTTGCGTCGACGCTGGAGGCCAGGAGGTCGGGGCCGGTCAGGTGCGCAAACTGATCGAGGAGTGACTCGACGTAGGCGTGACCGAACTCTTCGCGGCCGGTGCTGCGTGGGAGCGCGCGCGTGAAGAAGGGGTGGGCCAGGACGGCGTCTACGAACTCCGCATGCGGGGTTCCGCCCTCGCTCAGGGTGCCGTCATGGTCAAAGCTCAGGTTTCCGGCGGAGACGTGTCGCGCCAGCGCGTCCGTGATCATCATGCCGGGTCCGAGGTCGGACGCCCGCACGTCCTCCACCGCGGGCGTGACCCAGGTGTAGTTTGCGATGCCGCCGATGTTGATCACCAGCCGCGCCGGTGAGCCTTCGGGACAGAAAAACCAGTGTGCGAACGGGATGATCGGCGCTCCTTCGCCGCCTCGCGCGACGTCGGCACATCGCATGTCGCCCACAACAGGGAGCGCGAGTTCGGCTGCGAGTACCGCGCTGCTGCCGATCTGAAGCGTGCACGCGACGGTCGGTGCTTGGGAGGGCGGGGCGTGCCAGATCGTCTGGCCGTGCATGCCGACGACCTCTGCGGACTCCCAGCCCGGGAGACGCCGGACGGCCTCCGCGTAGTGACGGGGCAGGATGAAGTGAAGCTCTGCGACGCGCCCGATGCTGAGGCTGGTCGGGTCGGTCAGCTCCGCGCGAAGCTCGTCGTCGAACGCGATGTGAGCGTGCCCGAGGACCTTCGGCTCATGCCGTGTCTGCAGATCTCCAAGCTCGAGCAAGATGGCATCGACGCCGTCGCCCGAGGTTCCGCTCATCAGTCCGATCGCCTTCATCGCGCGCCTCCCATCCGCAGGTCGAGTTCTTCGATCGCTCGCTCGCCACCGGCGGACTCCAGCACGATTGCCGCCGCGTCGAGTGCGATGGGGTGCGCATCCGCAACGGCCACGCCGTAGCCGACGGCCTTGAACACGTCGGCGTCATCGGGACCATCGCCGATGTGGCAGATCTGTTCGGGCTTCACGCCAAACGCTTCACAGATCTCGTGAAGCGACTCGAGCTTATCCGACGTCCCGACCCAGCGCGTATCCAACCGTAGGCCTTCCATGCGCACGCGTGCCGCCTGCGTCTTGTTGCGAGACAGGGGGACGGTTGGAATCCGGCTCTTGATCCGCAAGAGAGCCTCTCCGTCCCGAACGCTGTATCGCTGGAGCCAGCCTCGATCGGGCCCGCCCCACCACGTGGTGCCGTCGGTCAGGGTGCCGTCGATGTCGAAGGCCAGGAGAGCGGCATGGGCGAGGTTGAGCATGCTTCCCGCGAACGTAGCAGGGACGCCGATCATCCCCCAATTCGTCACGCAGGGATGTGAATCCGATGCTTCGCGCCCAGCATGCGGTCGGCAAGGCCGGTGGCCAGCTCTCGACCCGCTCGGGTGAGGGCGATCCAGGTTCCCACGCGAGCGAGCATGCCCGAGCCCAGCAGCTCCTCGCATGCAACCTCGCGGCCAGGTTCGTTCAGGAGCACGGTGCCGTCGCCGTCGAGTTCGCTTGCGAGGAGCTCGACAAGAAGTCGGCGCTGCTCGGCGCTGGGCATCACGACCTCCATCCACAACGTTCGACACTTGGGTCGCTGGAATTTCCAGGCACGTGTCGATCAACGGGCAACTTTGCTCACACAGTCCCGCCCTTTGGGGGAGGCGGACCTACGGTGTGGGACCCGAGTCCTCAAGCAGCTCGCTACGAAAGATCGAGGTCGGCAGAGGCGTCCTTGCCACGCTCCCATGCCGCCGAATCAACCCGCAGCGACCGCCCGCGGCCCAGCCGGAGATTGTCCGCGACGAAGCGATCGAGCGCATCTTTGTGTGCGGCGCGAGCCGGGTCGACAACGACCAGTGCGGTTTCGTCGAGCCCCGAGCGTGCTTCGGCGGATCCCTGCGTGAGTCGCTCGGCGACCGAGTCCACCACACCCAGCCGAAACGCCTCGTGCCACTTCTTGTTCTTTCCGGCGCCGTGGGTTGCGGACAGCCACTCGATGCGCTGGACCAGCCAGCTCCAAAGCTCGGTCACGGCGGCTCGATCGCGCGCGCGCCCGACCAGGACGATCGACGACTCTTTCTCGCCGCCCAGCGTGTACGCGACGCAACCGTTCGCTTGGCCAAGGACAACGGCGAGGGCTGTCTTCCAGCGACGGATCCTCCGGCCCACCTCCAGCGGCTGGTCTCGCGCATCCACGATCGGGTCGGGGTCGTGTTCTGCCGCCCGATCGGCATCCATCCACGCCTGCAGACGATGCGTCTCGATCAGAGCTTGTGCGCGCGCTGCAGCGAGTGCCGCCTCGTGCGGATTGGACGAGGTCGCCAGCGCCAGCAGCTTGCGGACCTTGTCCAATGCAGCCGGTGCTGACCCGGAAGACGTGAACGCCATCGAGCGTTGATCTACACCACGTGCGCGGTCCTTGCAGCGCTCGGCTCAGGGCCCGGCCGCGACGTACTGGCGGTGGTACTGCGCGCTCTCGTTCTCATGGATGCGTTCGGCCTCCATCGTGAGCCAGGTGGCGACCGCGTTGGCCATGGGTCGCTCTCCTCGCTCGTGCCAAAGCCAGTGGACGATGCTGGCGGCCTTGGCATCGATCGCCTGAAACACGGCCCGAGCCTCGGAAACATCGGCGCGGCGGTGGAGGGCGTAGCCATCTTGAATCTCCAACCACTCGTGCCAGAGCTCAACCGAGGTGGGGGAGATCGGGGCAGAGCGTGCGGCGTCGAGGTGATCCAGCGCGCACTCGATGCGGTGCTCTTGGGCGCCGGAGAACAATGAAACCGAACGCGCCAAGGTTTTGCCGCCCCGCGGGATCTCGCCGACTGGCGGCATCATTGCTGCAACCTCGACGCACAGCGATCGGTGAAGCTCCAACATGGCCTCCTCAAGCGTGCGGTTGCAATCCAGCTCGAGCGCTCGGGCGCGGACTCGTTTGCGAAGCCCGATGTCCCAGAGTGTCTCGTCCCACGCGCGCCCGAGTCGGTCGAGCTCCTGGGAAGTCAACTCGCCGAGCCGGTGTGCCTTCACCGCATCGAGATGCAGACTCGCTGCCCCGGTTCCCGCCAGGCCGAAGCCGTTGGCGGCTCTGCGACTCAGGTCTCGATCGACCACAGGAAAGTCGGCCAGTGCCGGTTCGTCCCACGCACGCTCCAGGAGTGCCCATGTCTTCCAGCGGCCGGGCGCGGACATCCAAGCCCGCAACAGCTCCCACCTGGACGCGTTTCCGAGGAGACGTCGGGCAACGGTGTGCAGCAGTCGCCCCGCGGCGGAGAGGGCGATCGCATGTCCAGAGCGAACATCGACTTCGGTCCATCGTTCGCGACGGGCTGCATCTTCGAGCAACCAGTCGTTGGCGATGGCTCTCGCCAGGGGCGGGCAAACCTCTGGGTCGAGGTTGTCCACGCTGAGCAGCAGTCGGCGTGCGGCCGTTGCGTCTCCGCGCGCGTCGGCGATCAGTCCGGCCGCCACCAAACCTGCGCCTCGCAGAGGAGCAGCCATGAGTCCGAGCTCCAGCTCGCGAAGCGCGTCGTCGTTGGAGCGCCCGCGCAGTGCGAGCACCCCCATGACCGCCGCGCCGCCGTCGGGGTCGCGGAGCCAAGGCGGGCCGCCCCAGCGTGACGCCGCGCGGGCCCATCGCCACGCGCCCAGCGGGACCAACAAACCGCGAACGAGCGGACCCGGCTGCAGGATGAGGGCGGTGAGGACACCCAGGAGCAACACGACTGCGGCGCTCCCCCAGGCGCCTCGTGTGCAGGCGTGCAGGCCGAGGCCCGCGGTCAAACCTCCGACCGCGAGCATGATCGAGCCGCGAAGTTCCGCCCTACGCAGGCTCTGTGCTCGCGTGCCGGCCGGGTCGCAGTCGTCCAGCGGAGCCGAGGGCACGACGCCGACGACCACCGCAACGCCGACGAGAATCGACACCCACACAAGCTCCGTCACGACCGCTCCGATCGAACGACCTGCAGGCCGGATCGAGGACGCTGGGTCGGGACGTACCGAAGCTCATGCTCCAGCCGCAGGTCCGGGTCACTGAGCTCCGTATGCGCACGTGCGAGGAGCTCGGCATCAACAGCAACGGGGCCTATCGGCGTCGCAAAGGTGGGCGTCTCACCCCGAGCCAGCGCGCTTTGCAGCGCTCGATACCGCAGCGTGACGTGGGCTGCAGGCGCTGCCGGCGTCAGCCCCAACACATAGAACGGGTTGCATACCGCTCGAACCAAAAGTGACCCGCAGTGCCGCGGTTGCTCGTACCCCACGTGAACCTTGACGCCGTTTGCGTAGGGAATGTTCCCGACCTCTTTTCAAAGCCCAACACACCTTCGAACGGCCCATAGGGCACGATCAGGCTGCGCAGAGCCCCGCACACTTGACCCACTCCCCGGGCCCGGGGTAACAGCCCAGATCAGGAGCATGGGCCTGTCTGCGCCGATGAACCGCACCGGTGAAGAGCATCAAGATCGTCGCGACCGGCAGCTACTTGCCTGAGAAGGTGCTGAGCAACGACGACCTTGCGAAGATGGTCGATACCTCGAACGGGTGGATCATCGAGCGGACCGGCATCAAGGAGCGTCGCATCGCCGCAGAAGGGGAGTCGACCTCCGACCTTTGCGCCAACGCGATCAAGGATGCCTGTGCGAACGCCGGCATCAACCCCGACACCCTCGATGCTGTCATCGTCGGCACTTCGAGCACGGACACGCTGTTCCCCTCGACCGCCTGCTGGACCCAGAAAAAGCTGGGCATCAAGGGGATGCCGGCCTTCGATGTCAGCGCCGGCTGCACGGGATTCCTCTACGGGCTCGAGCTGGCGACCAGCCTGATCGTCAGCGGCACCTGCAAGCGCATTGCCGTCGTTGGCGGCGAGGTCATGAGCCGTGTCGTCAACTGGAAGGACCGTCGGACGTGCGTTCTGTTTGGTGATGGTGCGGGCGCCGCGATCGTCACCGCTGGGGTGGGTGGCTCGGGAGTGCTCGCGTCCAACTGGGGCGCCGACGGCAATCTCGCGCCAATCCTCTACCAGCCCGCGGGCGGTTCACAGATGCCGGCAAGCCACGAGACCGTGGACAACATGGCGCACACCGTGCACATGGAAGGCAACACGGTCTTCAAGCACGCGGTCGTGGCGATGAGCGGCGCTATCAAGGAGGCTCTGGAGTCCGCAGAGATCTCGGGCGACGATGTCGACCTCTTCATCCCGCACCAGGCCAACATGCGCATCATGGAAGCCGCGCGTCAGCGGGCTGGGGTTCCGCTGGAGAAGATGGTCAACGTCTTGCCGAAGTACGGGAACATGTCGGCCGCGACGATTCCTGTCGCGCTGCATGAGTCCAACGCGGCGGGTCGCCTGAGAGAAGGCGACATCCTCGCGATGACTGCGTTCGGCACCGGGTTCACCTGGGGCGCCAGCCTCGTGCGCTGGTAGCGATCCCCTCGCTGGCTCAACGGTTGTTCGAACTCGTTGCAGGGGTGTTTTCGCACCGGTTTCGAGCGCACGCGCGTGAGGCAACCGTGTAGCGGGTTGCGTGGATGCCTGGTGCACCGGGGACGCCACATCCTGGTAGCGTGTCGGATCTATGAGCCGCGTGTTCATCACCGGGACCGGGTTGTTTACCCCTGCGCACTCGATCTCCAACGAGGAGCTGGTCACCGCGTTTAACGCCTACGTCGCGGCGGAGAACGAGCGGCGCGAAGGTACGGGAGAGGAGCCGCTCGCGGAGTCCAGCCCCGAGTTTATCCTCAAGGCGTCAGGCATTCGCAGCCGCTACGTCATGAACAAGACGGGGATCTTGGATCCCGAGCGACTCTCACCAGATCTGCCGCAGCGCGGTCAGGATGAGCAGTCCGTGCAGTGCGAGATGGCGGTGGCTGCCGCCCGCGACGCCCTGACCGCGGCAGGTTTGAAAGCCTCCGACATCGACTGCGTGATCGTTGCTTGCTCGAACTACCAGCGCGCCTATCCGGCGATCGCCATCGAGGTGCAGGACGCGCTCGGCATCGAGGGATTCGCCTACGACATGAACGTCGCATGCTCATCGGCGACGTTCGGGATCCAGAACGCCGCTGCGGCCATCTCGGCTGGCAACGCGCGTCGGGTCTTGATGGTGAACCCCGAGATCTGCAGCGGACACCTCAACTTCCGCGATCGAGATTGCCACTTCATCTTTGGCGATGTCTGCACGGCCGTCATTTTGGAGTCCGAGGACGACACGCGCGGGAAGCCGGCGTGGCAGATCGTCGATACCCGGATGCAGACGGTCTTCTCCAGCAACGTGCGCAACGACGCCGGTTTCCTAGACCGACACGACGGCTCGTCGCCCAGCGACCCCAACAAATTGTTTCACCAACAGGGTCGCAAGGTCTTCAAGGAGGTGTGCCCGATGGTGGCCACGCAGATCTCCGAGCACCTGACGGCGGCCGATGTCGCGGTCGAAGATGTGGCCCGGCTGTGGCTTCATCAGGCAAACCTGACGATGAACGTGTTCATCTCCAAGCGGGTGCTGGGTCGCGAGCCGCTCCCCGAAGAGGTCCCCATCGTGCTGGACGAGTACGCGAACACGAGCAGCGCAGGATCGATCATCGCGTTCCACCTGCATCAAAAAGACCTTGGGGAAGGCTCCATCGGGGTGCTTTGTTCGTTCGGTGCCGGCTACTCGGTGGGCAGCGTCATTCTGCGTCGCGCGTAACCGGAGGGTCTCGGCGATAGGCCGAGGGGACGATACCGCTCACGAACGGACCTCCGGGCTGCGGTGTCAAAACCTCGCGCAGCGTTCTGTCGGTCGCCGCGTCGTCTCAAGCGCAACCAGGGTATACGTCCACCGCTGCGATGCCCGATCCTCGTCAACCTCGGGAAGGCACGAATCCCGACACCGCAGCGAATGCCCTGGGCAGCATCGAGACCGAGGTTGAGTCGCGGTCGGCCCCGGCACAGCGCCGCCCGGATTCCGAGCTCGACCTTGCCGGCCGTCGTCGTCTCGACGCGGTCGCCCGCGCACTGACCGGCGCCGACGAGCAGCCCGAGACCCTCGGGCGCTTCGAGATTCGGCGCATGCTCGGCGAGGGAGCGTTTGGCGAGGTCTACCTCGGCTTCGACCCCGACCTGCAACGTCCCGTTGCGCTCAAGCTGCTCAAGCAGTCGGCGACCGCGGACTCACTGCGCCGGCTGCGACTGGAGGCGCAGGCGATGGCAGCCCTGGAGCACCCCGCACTGCTCACGGTGTTTGAGATCGGTACGGCCGGGCACCGCAACTTCGTCGCAATGGAACTCGCGGAGGAGGGCACGCTGCGCGAGTGGGTAGACGCCCAGCCGCGCTCGTTCGCCGCGATCGCGGCGCAGGTGGAGCGTGCAGCCCGGGCTCTGGCGGTGGCGCACCAAGCAGGTTTTGTTCACCGGGACGTCAAGCCCACCAACATTCTCGTCGGCAACGACGGCTTGGCGCGTGTCTCCGACTTTGGCCTGGTTCATATCGATCCGGTGCGGGCGGCCGAGCCAGCAGAGGGCACCTCGACCACGACCGCGATGGCGGGCACGCCCGCGTACATGGCCCCGGAGCTGTTCGACGGGTCCGAGCCCACGGCGTTCGCCGACCAGTACGCGCTGGGCGTCACGCTGCACGAGCTGGTGTACGGGACGCGCCCGGTCAAGCGTCCGCCGGCTCTAGAGGACATCGTGTGTCCGCCCCTGCGCGAGCTTGGGCCGCGCCGAGTACCCCCGTGGTTGCGCGCCGTGATCACGCGAAGCCTCAAGTTCGACCCCGCGGAACGCTTCGTTGACATGCTCGCCATGGCCGATGCGCTGCGTGATGGCGTGGAAGCTCGCGGCAAACGTGTGCGGCGTGGCGTCCTGGGGATGGCCCTGGTCACTGCGGCAGGCTTGGGTTGGGCGGTGCGATCCGACGACGGTCCACGTCGTTGCGAAGGCAGCCCGGCAAAGCTCGCCGAGGCGTGGAACGACGCGCGGCGGGATCAAGTTCGCGCTGCGATCACTTCCGTCGACGCTCCCTACGCGCAGACCCTGTGGCAGAGCACGGCGTCGGCCCTGGATGCGTACGGCGGCCGATGGCAGCGGATGCATCGAGAAGCCTGCGAGGCGGCGACCCTTCGGGGGGAGCGGTCGCCGGAGCTGATGGATCGGCAGATGGCCTGCCTCGATCGGGCGCTGGGCGTGCTGCGGGCGGCGAGCGCCGTGCTCGCGGTGGCCGACGCGAGCACGGTCGATCACGCACTGGACATCGTCCCCGACGTGTCGGAGCTCTTGCCGTGTGAGGATCTGGAGGCGCTTCAGGCCGCCGTCCCGCCGCCCACCGCGGACGAACGTGAGGAGGTTCGGGCGATCCAGGCGTTGCTCGCCGAGGCGCGGGCAGAGCACGGCGCCGGTCACTTCGTGGACGCGATGCGACTCTCCGCGCAGGCGCGAGAACGTGCGGCGGCGGTGCATCACGGGCCGACGAAGGCTGAGGCTGCGGTGACCGCTGGCACGGTGCTGCGTTCGGGGGACCGCCCCGACGAGGCAGGCCCAGCGTTCCGCGAGGGACTCGAGCTCGGCGCAGCCGCGCGGCAGTGGACGTTGGTGGGCACCGCGTTGGTCGGGCTGCTCAACCTGGCCGAACAAGGCGAGGTGACGGTCGACTCCGCGGCGCTGGAGAGCCTCGCCCGCGGGCTGGTGAGCGAGGATCCGGTCGACCGCGCCGAGCTGCAACTCTCCCTTTCACAGCTGAAGCTCAAGCGCGGGGAGAGCGAGGCCGCCGAGGCCGAGGTCCGCGAGGCTCTCGCGACCCTGCAAGAGCACCTGGGCCGTGACGACCGACGCGTGGGTCGAGCCTTTAACAGACTGGCCGGAACCCTCGATGCGCGCGGTGCTTTCCTCGAGTCTGCGGCCGCCCTCCGCTCCGCGATCGAAATCCACACCACCGTCCTGGGCGCGACCCACCCCACCACGTTGTCTGCCCGCCGCAACCTCTTCGTCTCGTTTCAGCGGCAGGGTGCCTACGACAAGGCCGAGGCCGAGATCCGGGCCCTGGTCGAGATCTCCGAGGAGGTCTTCGGACCGGACCACGTACAGGTCGCTCGCCTGCGCTCGGATCTGGCGGTTGCGCTGGACGAGACCGGCCGCTCCGCGCTCGCGGAGGCCGAGCAGCGCGCTGCACTGCGGATCCTCGAGGCTCACCACGGCCAAGATGCGCCGGTGCTGGGGCCGAACTACGAGACGCTCGCGGTGACCATCCTCCACCAGGGCCGGCGCAAGGAGGCTGTGCCGTGGCTGATCAGGGCTGTGGCCGCCAAGGAGCGCTTCGTCGCGGAGACCCACCCTCAGCTCGCCCAGATGCGAGCGAATCTGGCTCAGCAGCTGTTGTTCGAGGGGCGCCGCGACGAAGCGCTGGTCCTGGCCGAGAAGGCTTGGAACGCGGTGAAGGACGTCGACGTCCAGCCACGCATCGCTGGCGTCGCAGCATATGCCCTGGCCGTTTCGCTGTACGGCGAAGACCCGGTCGACAACGCCCGCGCTCGAGAGCTGGCCCAGCGCGCTGCAGAGATCCTCCAGCCGCAGGCCCACAACGCGGGGCAGGTCGCGATCATCGAGACCTGGCTGCGCGAGCATCCGGGCTGAGGTGTTCTACGACTCCTGATAGGCCCGAAGACTGTCCGTGAGCGACTTCAAGTGAGGTCTGACCGGTCTCGTTGCTGCGCCATACTCCTCGCTCTCCTCCACGTGCGGTGACCCGCTCACACCCGAAGCATCGTCGGCGGCCTCTTCCCCGCGCCCGACCGCCTCTGCGGACAGCTCGGCGCGGGCTTCTTGAGCGAGGGCACGCGCTTCGCTTGCGACCGAGCGGTCATGCGGTGAGGGGTTGTCTGATCCGGTCGCAGCACCGATGACGGTCTCCATCTTTCGAAGGGTCGCTTTCACATCGCCATCGATCTTCTCCACGTTGATCGACACGCTGCCGTCGACGATGTAGCGCCGTCCATCGGGGCCAGTCTCGTACTTGTATTGTGGACTTGCGGCGTGGGAACCACCTTGGGCGGCGTGCGCTTGTTCGCGCCTGCGCACCTCCACCTCTCGGGCTTTGAGCTCTTCGACTTCTTTGCGCTCATGCTCGGTGAGTTCGGTCGGGTCTACGGGGGGCGTCGGTGGTTCCTCGGTGGCCTCCGCTGCTTTCCCCGGGGTTTGGGCGGGAGGGCCGTGGCCGCGCGCAGCGTAGATGCCCGCGCCGCGCTCAGCATCGGCGTCGGCGTCGGCGTCGGTGGTGTGGGTGGGCCCGAGCTCCCCGGTTCGAGCGTCGGCAAGTGCTGCCTTGGCTTCCGCGGAGAGCGAGACCGTATCGCCAGCGGGGATGTGCGCCGTGGCCTTTTGGGTCCGCTCCGTCGGCTCGGCCCGCCCCATAGCCCGTCCTCCGATCGACGGGAGCGGGTGGCCCAGCGAGGGCCCGTTTAACGAAACAGCCAAGTTCCTGCCACATCGTCAACGCTCGACGATCGTTTAGGACGTGTCCGCGCCCGCACCGCAGGGTTTTTGGGGCGACGCTGACCCATCTGGGGACGGCGTCGCCGCGCCGAGTTTCACCACGGAGGCGAACAGTCCGTAGTGAAACTCGGCGTGGCCCATCGGCGCCCAACTCGCAGGCATGCCGAGGCGGAGGAAGCGACGGCGCGTCCCAACCGGATCACCGACCGCCTGCACCCTGAACGCAGAAGCCCGAGACAGCCTGGGGGAGGGCTGCTCGGGTCTGCGGTTCCCTGCACCCTGAACGCAGAAGCCCGAGACAGCCTGGGGAGGGCTGCTCGGGTCTGCGGTTCGGGGTTGATGGGAAGGGATGAAGCTGCGCGACCGCATCAAGTCAGCGAGTCGAAGAACTTGTTGGCGCCCTCCTCGGACTCTTTCTTGCTCTTGCCGTAGCGCTCCTGAAGACGGCCCACGAACTTGTCCCAGTTGCCTTCGGCCTGGTCGAGGTCGTCGTCGGTCAGCTTGCCCCACTGCTTCTTGATGTCGCCACGGAGCTGCTTCCACTTGCCTGCGAAGATGTTGTTGGACATGCCCACCCCTTCTTCACGCCGCGTGCCAACATCTAGGTGCCCGCATTCACGGGGATTCTTCGTAGCGCGGGGTTGATGGCCGGACCCGTGTGCTGGCTACAGGCGCACGGTAGGGCGAAAACGCCCAGATCGGTTGGCGCGGGGTCGAGGCTGGGGGAGTCGGGCGCCCAGGCCAGTCCTGGCCCCGAGCAATCTGCTTCGAGGGCCTCGACAGCGTCCGCCAGCGACCTAGGAAGCAGCGTGTCCCCCCCGACGATCTCGATGCCGGCGAGCATGCGCCGCCCCAACCGCATGCGGTGGGTCGTCGGAGGCTCTGTGCTGGCGATCGTGATCTTGGCGCTCCTTGCGCCGATGGTCGTCGCCACGGTCATCCAGGCCCGCCTCGCCGCGCGCTTGGGCACAGACGTGCAGGTCGGAGACGTCGACTTCGACCTGATGCTGCCCGGGCTCACCGTTGCAGGCGTTGAGTTCGTCGTTCGCGAGAGCATCGATGTGGAGTTACCCGAGGTTCTGGTCGCGTGGTCTTGGCGAACGGTGCTGCGCGGCGCACCGCCGGTGATCGAGGTTCGCGGTCCGCACCTTCGGGTTCGGATCGACCCCAGGAACTTGCCGGAACCGCAGCAGCGAGAACCCGTATCGTTCTCGGGCTTCCAGTCGATTCGCGTCGAGGGCGGCTATGTCGCCGTGGAGCTTCAGACGCTCCACGAGCCGCTGCTTCTCGAGGTCACCGACATCCAGGCTACCCTGAGAAACACCTCACGGTTCTCGGACGACCTCACGACGCGCCTCGAAGCCTCAGCGTCGGTTGGATCCGAAGGACGGCTCCGTGTCGGCGGTTCGTTCGTTCCGTCAAATCCGCAGTCGAGTTGGGGCGTCGAGTTCACGCTCGAGAAATTCGATGTCGTGGCGCTCAATCCGCTGTGGAACTCGATCCTCGAGATGGATCTGAGCGAGGGTTCTCTGAGCCTTCGAGGGGAGCTGAGTCTCGACAAGCGCCGCCTGCGGGGTCGAATCGAGCCCAAGTTCACCGATCTGCGGATGCTCGACCACGACGAAGCCGCTCGCCACCCGATGGGAGAAGCGATCTTCAGCGAGATGTTGTCGGGGGCCGAGAACGCGGTCGTCTTCAATGTCTCGACAGACGGTGGTGGCGACGGAGAGGGCAGCCTGGCCGAGCTGATGGTCGCGGACTGGGAGTCGGTCATCGAGCGCCTCATCCAGCGCGGCTACAAGCGGCAGCTCGACACCTTGGTGGGCTACGAGTCCGTGATTGGCGGGGTGGATGTCGACTTCAGTGAAGGGCTCCTGGTGCTGCGAGATGTCTCGCTCATTCGGGATACGGGGCTCGTCGAGGTGCCCTTCCTTCACGTCGAGGAGCTCGAGGTGCGCTTCGACGAATCCGTCGTCGACGCCAATATCGATAGCTATAAACACATCGTCTTACGCAAGCCTGTGCTGACCTTCGTGGCGCACGATGACCAGGAGCGTCGGCAGATGGAGTTCGATCCGCAGTGGCCGACCAAGGTGTCTTCGCTTCCGTTTCAGACCGCTGACCTGAGGATTGAAGACGGCACGCTTCGCTTCATCGAGCATCGGGGCGAGCAGATCGACGAGGTCTCGATTCTCAACATCCAGCTCAGCGGTGAGCGTATGGCCCGGAACCAGTCGCCTCCGGGGGAGCGCCAAGCCACGATCGAAGGCTCGGGCATGGTGTTGGGGAGCTCCATGGCTCGGGTTTCAGTCGCGTACGAGCCGATGTCCGAGAAGGGAAACACCCACTTCGAGTTCGAGCTCGATCCGCTCCCTCTTGCGATCCTCAATCCTCTCGCGCGTACGCACGCTGGCATCGACGCCAGTGGAGGGACGATCGGAATCTCGGCGACGTTTGACTCCTCCGAGGGCGTTGTGAAAGCCGAGGTCACGCTTCAGGCCTTGGCAGTCCAGCTCATCGGAGAGGACGAGAAGAGCATCGAGCATCCGGTCCGCGAGCTGCTCCTCACGTCCCGCATCCGAAATCTCGACGGCAAGCAGCTCGGCGTCGAGTTCGAGCGGGACTACGACACGGGTCTGCTCCCGCAGGTCGGGATGGCTCTGCTTCGGAAAGCTCTGGACCGGAACTGACCCGGCGGGCGGATGCCGTAGGCCTCGTGCGGCACGTCTCCAACGGGGTCGCGTTCTCGTCGGGATCGGTCGCTATCCACCCAGCCTCTGCGGACGTTCCCTCCCGACGGGACGAAGCCGTGCCGCGGCCCACGGAACTTCCGATTGCGGCCAGAGGGGACTCCTGCGACGGTCCTGGCATGGAGTGCCGATTTCCTAGACTGCTCTGCATCGCGTCGTGTCTTTGCTTCTCGGCCGCTTGTGGGGAAGAGGGTGCGGCCGACACCGAGGCGGGCGCGACCGGGACAGGCGGAACCAGCGGGCAGGCTGCTGACGAAACCACCGCCAACCCCACCACGGCACCCACTGGGCAGGCCACCTCGGGCGACGAGAGCAGCGACGGCGGTGTGGACGACAGCGGCGTTGCAACAACCGACACCAGCGGCTCCACGGGTGCCTGCGACGACGTCGATTGCGGCAACGGTACCTGCGAAGAAGACAACGGCGCGGCGACGTGTGCCTGCGACGAAGGCTTTCACGCCGAAGGCCCCACCTGCATCCTGGACGTCTGCAAAGGCGAGGACTGCCCGATGACCGTGGCCGAGCTCCAGACGCTCTACGACGAGATCTGGGCGGGCGAGCAAGGCGAGCAATGCATGGAGCTGTCCACGAGCACGGGTATCGGGCAAGAGCACTACTACCTGTCTTATTGTATCGACGGCCTCACCTCCATGTGGCGCGCCACGGGTGACCTCGGGTACCTCGACACCGCGCTCGAGCTCATCGGAAACACACTCGCCGACACCGTCACCGACGGCGACGGCTACAGGCGGTGGCCAGCCGAAGGCGGCGTGGACGAGGGCTACCCGCTTTGGGAGACCTACTACTGGCGGCACGTGATGACCATCGTGCGCGTGCTTGCAGATCACCCCGAGCTGCGCGCCCAGGGCGACTACCAGGCGCGGTACGACGAGCTGCTGGAGTTCTCGCGCGTGCACATCTGGGAGAAGTGGCGCGTGGATGGGATCGGCAACTTCTACCGCTCGCAGACCCACATGGCGGCGCACCCTGCCCGCATCGGCCTGGATCTCTACGCCCTCACCGGAGAGGCCGAGTACCTCGAGGTGTTCGAGGACATCTCGTTTGACGGCATGCCCTCGCGCGACGACGCCAACCTGGCCGACCAGCTCGAGCCCAACCCCGACGCTCCGGGTGCGCTGGTCTGGTCCCGCTCCTGGCCCCCCGACTACGCGATCCAAGACGTCAGCCACGCGGGCGCCATCGTCTCTTTTTGGGCACACGCCTACGATGACGCCATGTACTGGGACGCCGCACACATCGACGCGCTGGTCACGACCTTGCTCGACGTGGTGTGGGACCCCGCGCTCAACGGCTCGTATGCCCGCAACGTGGACGGCACCAGCACCGAGCTCGACGGAAGCCCGAGCCAACCCCACGGTCCCGACGGCACCCACGGCCGCATGCACGAATGGCTGGTGCTCGGCCGCTACGACGAGCGCGTGCAACAGCGCATCGAGGACGTCTACCTCGACCCCGACCAGGAGGACCTGCGGTTCTTCGGTCACCAGGCCGTGGGCATCGCTGCCCACAACGCGCGGCTGCTGGCCTACGGCGACTCGGTGTATTGAGCCGCCGCCGCCTTCTCGGAGTTTGTCCTGAGTCCGTAACGCCGAGAGAAAGGGGGCTTCGGGATTTCGGGTGGGTGTCCTCAGGCGGGGCGCTCGGTCGACAATCGTGTCGCGGCTGATCTAGCCTCCTCCCGAATGCGTAGGGCGATGTTTGCGGCGGCTGGGTGGGTCCTCATCGCGGCCACGGGTTGCCGAACCTCGGCTCCGCTCAAGGTGCCTGTGGGGGCCGCACCGCCGCAGCCGCTGGCAGAAGCCGCGCCCGCGCCCCGAGTCTGGCGGACGACGCTCGTCTCGCCCGGCTCCAACGCCAGCTCGTTCTTCTTCTACGAGGGGGTCTCGCGGATTCTTCAAGTCTATCGGAATGGGCCGCGCCACGAGCTCACCGAAGAGGGAGCCACGTCGGCCTCATCGTTCCCTCTGGGCTTCATCGAGCACGTGGCGGAGCGGGAGGGCGTCGGGGCACTCTTCGTGGCAAACGGTGCGGTGTATCGCGCCCCCGATGCGCTTGGCTTGGTCGAGTACGTCGGAGATGTCCAGATCACGAGCCTGGCTCTGGGTGCGCAGGACGGATTCGCCTGCAGCCGTGACGGCCGACTCGTGCGGATCGCGATGTCGGGCTCAGCGTCGATCGAGCAGCTCGAGCGGCCTTGCACTTCGGTGTCTTCCGGGTCCGAAGGGTTCTTCGTAGAACACCCTGCAGATACCTGGTCATGGAGCTCGAAGGGGCCCGACGAGCTCGAGCCTTCCGAGCCGCCCGGCCAGGGCGAGTGGAACTATCCCATGTCTATCCTTCCCTCGGTCCGCGCCTCTTCCACATACGGCGCCGCGGAGGATCTCGCCACGCTGAGCGGTCGCTTGCTTGGCACATGGAAGGCTGAGGACGGCCGGATCTACTCCGTCTCCTCGACGTGGCCGTATGCGATGGTCGTTCACGACGGTGACGCGTGGGTTCCGGTGGCGACCCCACGTGGTCTTCGCTGCGACGTGGCGGCCACTGCCGAGGGACCCATCGCGATCTGCGATGGCAAGGAGCCGGACTCGCTTCCTGCCGATCGGCTCTTCAGGCACGACCTTCATTGGCGGGAGTTCTTTGCCCGCGGGCCATCTCCCGAGAGTCTCAAGATCCCCCGACGCAGCGCGGTGTCGATCATCGATGGCGCCGCCGTGCTGCTCGGTGCGTGCGAACTCGACTGGCGCGTCGAGGGCGACGACACGCACCACGCCTGCGTGATCGGGCTCGACAAGCGACCGCTCACCCTGCGCGAGTGGACCGCTGCGGTCCCGGAAGAAAGCTGTGAGGCCGAAGGTGAATTCGGATGCGAGGATGAACGCTCTGTCGAGCAGCCGGGAGACGACGCGCCCATGCTCATCGGGTTCCAGCACCCATACCTGATATACCGATCCGCGGCTCGGGCACCCCACGTGGAGTTCGTCGATGTTCGGTCGTCGGTCCGAGCTTTCTCCGAACTCCCGGAGTGCTCGCGGGGCGGCTGGGCTGGGCCAGGCTGGATCACGTGCATCACGGAGCAGGCTGGGAAGTCCGCCCTTGTGGTCGCGCGGATCGACGACGCCGGGGCGCGCGTCGTCGAGTTGCCCGTCGGCGCGGAGTCGGTCGGGTTCGCCGATGACCTGCGCGGCATGGCGGCCGGGATCTCGGCGGACGAGATTTGGACGACAATCGATGGGGCCCAATCCTGGACCAAGCTCGATCCTGGCCTCGACAGCCATCCGGGCAACCTGCGCGTCGAAACGGTCGAGTGCACCAACGTCGTGTGCGGCGCCAGACCGGTGGTGTGGGCCGACCCCGACGTGTTGCAGCGCTTCGAGCTTCCCGACGTTCGTTTCGTCGGCCCCGCACATCTCCGGCCCTTGCCCCGAGTCGAGGGACCCTCGCGATGAACTCAAAGCCCGCGCTTCCCTCACTCTTGGTTTTCTCCCTACTGACCACTGTCGGATGCGCCAGTCGCCTCCAGACTGGCGGGTCCCCTGCCCCTGGTCCTGTCGCGACTGTGCCGACGGCGGCGGTCATTCTGACGGGCGACGCTCTCGCCGACGTTGTCGCGGGGCCCAAATCAACGTGTGTACTCACCAAACAAGGACGCGTGGCGTGCTGGGGCGCGGGGATGCGGGTTGTGGATCTTGGCGGCGCACGCGTGGGGGGCACAGACCGTGACCAGCCCCCTCAACACGCGCCCCTGGTGATCGATATGCCACCTGCGTCGTCGGTGGTGGCCGGCTCCGGCATCTGGTGCGCCGTCACGCGAGGTGAAGGCGAAGTGTGGTGCTGGGGCGCCAATCCCGACCTCGCACTTGGCCGGGTCACGGCATCGAGCTCCGACATGCGCCCGGCCCGGGTCCCAAAGCTTGCCGGGGTCGTCGAGCTGGTGCATCGCGCCGGTCGCAGCTGCGCCCGAACCAACGACGGCGAGCTCTGGTGTTGGGGCATGAGCAGGATTCCGACCCGGCTCGACCGGAGTGTCCCAAGGGGGCGGGGGCCGCTCACCTTCGACGAAGATGAGGCGTTGTGCACGCTCCGGCCCGTGCACTGCGAGACACAGAAGGATGTTGACCGCTGGCGATCGGAGAAGCCTGAGACGCCCGCGTTCGAGCAGGTTTGGGGCATGCCGGGTTCACGCAGGTTCGACGAGGCTGGGGTTCAAACCTGCTCCGTTGAAAGCGATGGTTCGGTGAGCTGCGATGGTGGCCCCGGCCTCGGCGAGTCCAACGAGCTGCCGCCGACCCAGCCCGGAAGCCTCGCCGCAGGCTTCTCCCACGTGTGCGGCATCGGATTCGACGGCGCCGCATGGTGTGCGGGGCGCGACACCGAAGGACAAGTTGGCACGCCGGGAGTGCTCGGCCCCGTTCGAGAGTTGGCCGTGGGCGGCGCCCATACGTGTGTTCTCACCGAAGCGCGACGCCTGTTGTGTTGGGGTGACAACACCAGCGCCCAACTCGGTCTGCCCAGGCCGCGGCTCCTGCCCGATCCGATGCTGGTCTCCCTACCAAGCCCGGCGTTGAAGCTTGCGCGGGTTCGGGAAGACATCTGCGCACAAACGGAGCAGGGGGTGTTCTGCCCTTCGACTCGGTGCGAAGCCCCCGGGTTCGAACACACAGGATTCGCCAAGATGGAGTCAGGCGACCACCGGATGGTCTGCCTCTACACTCTCGGAGGCGACGCGGAGTGCAGCCTCGACCTTGCCGGCGACAATGACGGTCCAAAGTGGTCCGGCGCGACCGCAGCGTCAGTCGCTGACGCCGTGGCCAAACCGGAGGGGCAGAGGTGGTGCGCCAAAACGGGGCAGTTGAGCCGCTGCGGTGAAGACGAGCCCTCCGATGATTCGCTTCACAGCATCACGAGCGATTACCAAGAGGCGTGCGGCATCACGCCGAAGGGAAAGCTGGGCTGCACTCCAGGTCGCGACCGCGGCATGATCCTCTTTGACGGGCGCTTCGCTTGGGCGTCGGCGTCCGAGCGGCTGGCGCGGCGCACGGATGGAACGTACGTGAGAATCGATCTTGAGGGAGGCGCGAAGCCCATGCCCCGCGAAGGGCTCGTCCAGGTGAGTTCCACCAACTACGCAACCTGCGGGGTCGACGGTGAAGGACGCGGATGGTGCTGGCGAGAGCGTGGGGCTCCACCAACCCAACTACAGATTCCGGCCAAGCTCACGTCGGTTGTCGTCACGCAGGGACATGCATGTGCCCTCGATGTCGATGGCGGAACGTGGTGTTGGGGGTCGAACGAGCGTGGTCAGCTTGGCGCTGGCGTGCCTCGCTGTGCGCGCCGCCCCCACGACATCACGCCCGCGCTCGAGGAAGCGTTCCATGCTGAGTAGCCTTGTATTCTTCACGGTCGCTTCGGTCGCTTCGGTCGGCTCGAATTCGCCGACCCACTCGATCTCGGTTTCGGAGCATCGCGTCTGCGCGACGAGGTCCTCGGGGCGCGAGGTTGCGTGCATGGAAGCGGCAACGATGAAAACCGTCGCCGTGCCCGACGACGTCGCCGGCACCATCGTCGACCTGCATGCCGAAGCCGACGAAGTCTGCGTCCGGATGGACACCTCGGACACGCTCTTGTGCTGGAGGCGTCTCGATCGCCCTCCCACGCTTGAGCAAGCGGGGGTTCGGGACGTCGCATGGGGAACCCACCACCGGTGCACGCTCGACTCCAAAGGCGTCGTCGCGTGCTCGGGCAACAACGACTTCGGACAGATCGGGAACGGCACGCGGACCTACGCCGGAAAACCTCTCGAGGTTCGAATCCCGCCCGCGATGCAGATCGCACCGACGCAGAACGGGACGTGTGCGCTCCTGGAGGATCGAACCGTCCGCTGCTGGGGGGACAACCCCGTATGGGGTGACGACCGCCGGTTGACCCCCACCGAGGTACCGGGAGCCTCCGACGTTGCTGGCCTGTTGCCCGATCACGTCGCGAAGCTGCGCGATGGAAGCGTCATCGCTTGGGATGTTCTCAACGATCGGATCGAACCGTTCTCTACGCCTGTCAGCTTGCCGCCCGCGAGTGATGTGGTGGGTGGCGCGACGGGGTGCGTACTCGCGCCGGATGGAACCGTCGCGTGCATCGACCGCTGGCCGACATTGACGGGGGCACCGAGCTGGAAGGCGGTGCCTGGCGTCGCGGGTGCCGTGGAGCTTGCGGTCAGCGATGGCTTGCACTGCGTACGGGACGATGTCGGAGCCATGTCGTGCTGGGGCGGGCGGATGTGGTTTCCGTCGACGGAGGTCTCGTGGACGCCGGAGCGGGTCTCCGGACCGCCTCCCCTGGAGGAGGTGTCCGTAGGGGAAGACCTCGCGTGCGGACGCACGAAAGCGGGCGAGGTGTGGTGCTGGCGAGATGTGCCTCGCCAAGTCGTGCTCCCGCAGCCAGCGCTCGCCATCACGGTGGACGAAAACAACGCATGCGCCCGCACCAAGGACGGCATCTGGTGTTGGAACGAGGCCGGCGAAAAACCCATGCGCACGTTCGAGACGCTGAAGAACCCCCGTTTCGTACCGAACTCGGACGACAACATCTGCGTCTCGGCAGGCAAACGGCTTCAGTGCATCCAGAGCTTCGGACCGGCTGGCGCGAGCACGACCCCCGTGGAGGAGCTTCCCTTTGTCCCGGAGCTGGTCCACAACCAGCAGGGCTGTGTCCGCCGCCGAGGCGCCCTGTCTTGTTGGGAAGGTCCTTCGAGATGGAACGACTCGAGCGAGGGCTCGGTCCGACCGGTGGCGTTCGACACGCGTGCACTCAAAGCACTGACGGGGGGCGGCCGCCGTCTTTGCAGGATCGATCGCCAGGGCGAGGTGTCGTGCAGCGACTCGATCGCACAGCGGTGTGAGGTCGGCGTGGGGCGACTTCGCCGCTGTCAAACCGTGAACTTGGTCGACGCGCTCGACGACGTGCGCACGCTGGAGGTCGGAGCTGGCATGGCATGCGCAGATGGATCGGGCGGACTGAAGTGCTGGCGGACCACCTCGGACCACGCAACCCCAGCTCCGGACCCGATCACTTCCATTCCGCTCGAACGCCCCATGCGAATGCTGTCGGTCGGAGACACCACCGCCTGCGCCGTGCTCGAGGATCGTAGCGTCTGGTGCTGGGGCGACCCGGCGGGGCCTCTGGGTTCACGGCATCGACCTCGCCGAGTCGAAGCCGCCCCCACCCGGGTCCCCTGGCTGGACCGGACGCCCTGAGCTGCTCGGTGCGGATGAACAATCGAAGCCTGCGGCTGGTGTTGGTGGTCCTCTCGATTTCGCTGCGCGCCCGCGACCGCGACCGTTCAGACGGCCTCCGCGCGCGACCTCTCCTCCACACGCATCTCGGTAGTGCTGCTGGAGGTTCCCAGCCCGGCCCAGAGCCTGTCGAGCGGGTTCCTCGTCGTCCCCGACCCCCTGTCGGTCATCTTCGGATTCCAAGTTTCCGGTGGCTCCGTCGACGTCGTCAGCTCGAGCTTCGACAGGGAGATGGTGCTGGGCTCCGTCTCCCTCGACGAGGTCGCGCTCCCGCTGCTGCTCGAGCTCGTCGTGCAAGACGGCAACATCGCCGCGAGCGTGTCCGATGTTGGAGGCGAACAGCTCGTCTACGACGGGCCGGCGCCGAGCGGTCTGGACGACGCCAACGTCATGCTCAACGGTGTGAACGCAGTCGGCGTGACGCCGACTGGAGTCACGCGCTTCGACTCCGTCGCGATCTGCGAGCTCTGAGCAGGATGCTGCTATCGGGCGAGGACCTTCGCCTCGAGCACCCATGCATCCGCAGACCGCTCCCGCCCGGGTGCGGACTTGAGGAAGTTCATCGCGACGTCCGACCCAGCTTGCGGTCGTGCGCTCGGTAGACGCGACCGATTTCCCCGGTGAAGCCGACCTCGACGCCTACACCTGCCGACTTTTCACCCTCGAGCGCAGCGCGTGGCCTGAAGGCTCCGGGCGCCATCTTGGCTCTGAAGCTCGTCCTCTCCGCGCTGTGAATCTGCAAGCGTCCCCTCGCCGCGTCGCGCAGCAGAGCTGCCATCCATCCCAGGAGGCTGTAGGGTTCGGCGCGGCTTCACGTTGGCGCGGCATGGGGACATGTCGACGAGTTTGGGGACTGCTGGTGTTGCTGACTGCGTGCGGTCCGGGACGTTCGGATTGGCAGGCTCAGCGGGTTCTCGAACCCGAGGCGTACGGCGAGGCGGTCACTTCGAAGCCCCCGGCGAAGATCAGCACCTCGCGCGCATGGACGGGCGAGCGCGAGGAGCCCGACGGACTGTGGAGCCACACCGATCCGGGCGATCTCGCGACGGTGAAGGACGGGAGTGGGGCCGCGCTGCCGCTCGTCCACACCGACGTCGAGGCAGCGCTCACCGGGCACATCGCCGAGGTGAGCGTGTCGCAGACGTTCCGCAACGAGGCGACGGACGCCATCGAAGTGGTCTACGCGTTCCCGCTGCCCGAGAATGCGGCCGTCTCGCGCATGCGCATGGTCGTGGGCGGGCGGGTGATCGAGAGCCAGATCAAGGAGCGCGAAGAGGCGCGGGTGACCTACGAGGAGGCCAAGGAGCGAGGGCAGACCGCGGCGCTCCTCGAGCAGGAGCGCCCCAACGTCTTCACCCAATCGCTCGCGAACGTCCCCCCGGGCGAGGACATCGACGTTGAGATCGACTACGTCCAGACGCTCAGCTACGACGCGGGCGCCTACGAGTTCGTGTTTCCGATGGTGATCGGTGAGCGATACGACCACGGGACCACACCCGACGCCGACCGCGTCTCACCGCCCATCGAGGGCAAGGGGCAGCGCCGCGGCGACGACATCGACATTCACGTGACCGCGAAGACGGGGCACCCGATCGACGGGTGGTGGACTCCGACCCACGACGTGGTCGGACAGATCGTTGGCGACGAACTGCAGCTCGAGCTGGCGCGCGCCGACGAGCGACCCAACCGGGACTTCGTCCTCCGTTACACCGTCGGCGGCGGAAAGCCCCGGGCGACCATGTTCCTCGGCCCGAGGGACGCCCTCGATCGAGGTCGGTTCGCGTTGGTCGTGCACCCCCCCAAACTAGACGTCGACACCCTGGTCGGACGACGGGAGTTCGTCTTCGTCATCGACAGGTCGGGCTCCATGAGCGGCGGACCGCTTGCCCTGGCCAAGGAGACCGTCCGCCAGGGGCTGAGCCACATGCGCCCCGTGGACACCTTCGACGTGGTGACCTTCGAGTCCGGCACTGCACGGCTGTTTGGCGCACCTCGGCCGGCCAACGCCGCCAACCTGGCCAAGGCGCTGCGATTCGTCGACGCGCTGGAATCCGGCGGCGGTACCGAGATGGGCAACACAGTCGAAGTGGCGTTGGGCGACGACGGAGAGCCGGGCCGCCACCGCTACGTGTTCTTGCTGACCGATGGGTTCATCTCCTTCGAAGACGAGGTCATTCGGGCCACGCGAACGCTCGTGAACGGCCGGGTCGCGCGAGGCCAGCACGCGCGGGTCTTCGGCCTCGGGATCGGGGACTCGCCCAACGGGCACCTCATCAACGGCGTGGCTAAGGCAGGCCTGGGCGCGGGGCTGCGTATCGTGAACCGCGACGACGTGCACCAGGCGGTCCAGACCTTCACGCGCTGGGTCGACCACGCGATCGTCGACGACCTGCGGCTGCACTCAGGGGACCTCACGCTGAGGCGACACCACCCAGAAGATCTGGGGGGACTCTTCGCCAGTCACGCAGCGATCGTGCACGGTCAGTACCAAGGGGATGCGAGCAAGTCGCGGCTCGTGCTGGAGGGCAACTCCGACGCCGGACCCGTCGAGATCCCCGTACAGCTCGTCGACGCCTCCGAGGGCGGCGACGTCCTCGACGTGCTCTGGGCCCGGGCCGCCGTCGCAGATCTGGAGTTCGATTGGTGGACGTTCCCGAAGGAGGGGACCAAGGCTGCGATCACCCGGATCGGCCTCGAGCATCACATCGTCACCGCGTTCACGAGCCTCGTCGCGGTCGACGAGTCGAGGGTGATCGGCGATGGGAATCCGTGGCTCGTGGTCGAGCCCCAAGTCGTCGAGGCGTCGGCGACGGCCTCCCGAGACTCGGCAGGTATCAGCCTGGCGGGCACCACTGCCGCGGAGTCCAAGTACAGCGTCGAAGGCGTGAACGTGACCAACCCTTCGTTCGGCACGGTCGGCAACTCGGCGATTGAGGCGTTCGTCGAGCCCGCCAAGAGCCGGAACTGGCAGCCTCGGGCCCGGGTTACGTTCGGTCGTCCAAGCTCGCCCAAGGGCATACGCGTCGCCGAAGTTCGCAAGCCCGCGCAGGCCGTGCGCCGGGGGCTTCGCACCTGCTATGAGCGCTCGGACGACTTCAACCGCAACGCGCGCTACGCGTTCTCCGTCGTGCTGGACTGGACCTCAAGCGGGGTCGAGCTCCGCATCACCGGGGGGGAGCTCGCGGAGCTGAAGGCCTGCTTCGAGTCCGTGCTCCGCAGGGCGGACTGGCCCGAGCTCCCCGAGGGGACGACGATCACCCTTCCGCTGCGACTCTCGGCGCAGTGACCCGCCCTGCTGGTCATCAAGTTCCGCCGGGTCATTTGAGGAGTCCGACCCGGTCACGCATTCGAGGAAGCTAGCAGACTGTTGAGAAAGTCGGCGCGGCGGCTCGGGAAGCATTTTTCGCTCCTGGGTAGGAGCCGAAACGCCGCTGTACCGGGTGTACTGGAAGTTTTGGCGACACCGCCAGGAGCGAAAAGGGCGAGCGAGACGTCGTGTCGACTTTCTCAACAGGCTGCTAGGGCTGCTCTGCCGCAAGCGAAAACAACTCCCAGTACGCCGGCAGCCGTCCTCGCTCCGCTTCAAACGCGTCCAGCGCAGACTTCAGCTTGGCCTTGCGCCTGGCGTGCTCCTCCGCCAGCCACGTCGCGCGCAGTGCGACGACGGGACTCATGCCCTCGGGCACAGGCCCAACCTTGCCGAACAGATTCAACGTCACGCTGTATGCCTTCCCCAACCGAGCCACCGGAAGCATGGCGTAGTCGTAGTCCAGTGGCGCGCCCTCCTGCGCCTCCTGCAGCATCTGATCGATCACCGCGTTGTCCATGTAGTCGTCCAGCAACGTATCGCGGCTGTGCCACTCCGCGACGACGGACAACGCGGGGTCGTACTCGAGATCGGAGGGGCTGTGGGTCTCGAAGTGGGTCACCCCGAACGCCGCCATCCAGTTCGCCAAGCCCTTGGAAGAGAAGGACGAGAGCGTCTTCCACAGCGTGACGCCGAAGGCTGCGTAGTGCGTGGAGGCGACCTCGGAGCAGAACTGTTCTTGCGGGTCGGCGAAGTCCATCTCGAAGTCGTACGGAATGTGGCGCGCGTTGGCGTCGGCGAGCGCGGCCTGGGCGGCGCGGTGCGGCATCATGGGGTCTTTGAGCATCGCGGGATGTTCCGGTCGCATGCGGAGCACCAACACCCGTAGCTTCTTGTCGCGGAAGTAGGCCTCGGGGGAGGCGATGGCGACGCCCTTTTCGATGTGGGCTTCGATCAGCTTCGCTTCACCGGACTCGTCGACGTGCACCATGGCCACGTGGCTGAAGTTTCCCGGGTAGTCGTTGCCTCGTGCGATGAATGCCGAAGTGGGCGCACCGCCGCGGGAGACGAGCAGGTCGCCGCTGTGAATGCGGACGCCCTCAAACTCGATCGAAGGCGTCTGCGAAGCGATGGATTCCACACGGTTGAGCGGGGGAGCCTCGGTGGCCGGGAGTTGCAGCAGCAGAGCTTCGGCGGCAGCACGGGAGCCGTACAACACCCGGTAGAGCGTCTTCCGTCCGAACTCGTCGCGGGGCCAGGAGACGGAGGCGGCCTTCGCATTTCTCCACAACGCATTGCGCACCTCGAGGAATCGGGGGCCGGCGTTCTCGCAGCGACCGACGTCGGCAGCCAGCTCGAACAGCCCCTGCAGCAGCGCGTCCCAGCCAGCATCGGTTGGGGGCGCAGCAGCAGAGCCGAGCGCGTCCGCCTGTGCTTGGAGCGCGGTGGCGCGGCTCGGCACATCTGCGGGGCAGGCCTCGTTCGCGTCGAATCGCGCCGCGAGCTGCTCGAACTGCGCGTGGGCATTCCAAGCGAAGCTGCGGTCGGGGCGCGCAGGGGGTTCGTCATACGGGCAGGGTGGAAGCCACACCACAACGACCACGGCCAAGGCCGCGACCCCGACTCGCTGGAGTGTCCCCCGCTTCACCGCAACAGCCTACCAATCCGGTGCTCACGAATCAGGAGTACCGCCCGAAGCTGACGCCAAACAACGGGCCCCGCCATCTGCCAATCATCTTTTGGCAGTGCTACGGTAGGCGCCTTGGCTTGTTGATATGTCCTGGGTCCCTTGGTTGGTGGGATGGTCGTGGCTCGCACCGTCTACGCCGGTGTGCCGTGTTCGCGTGGTGGACATGCCGTTGCCGCAGCTGCGTCATCACAGGCTCGCGTCCGCGGGTCGGTTGCTTCCCGCGCAGGACGTCGTCGAGCTCCCGGTCGGAGCTCGGGATGTCGTGCTTGTGGGACCCCGCTACTCCGGCGAACGAGTCCTCCCCGCCCATTGCCTGGAGACCCTCGTCCTTCATGCGAAACCTCGGCCGGCCCGCCTCGAGGTCGAGGACCTTCCCCCTCGGGCTGTCATCTCGTGTCACCGCTGTCCGGGCATCGACCCGAACGCAAACTACTTGCCGGCGCACCTGCCTTCTATGGTCATGGACGGTCCTGCAATCGCGGTGTCTCTGTGGGTTAGAGCGCCAGGATTTCACGCGGTGGAATACGATCTCGTCTTGTATCCAGGCACGAACGTCGTTCGGATTCCCCTGCAGCCGCGCTGAACTCTGTTCGGAAGTGGAGGCGACCGAAAGAGAAGGCGAGATCGGTAGAGCAGTGGCAAACTCAGGTCTCTAGGACGAGACAGCGTCGCGCGCACTGTCCGATTGACATCGCGGTGCGCTACTGGAAGGCGCGTTTTCCATTCAACCTACAGGACGAGGTGCAAGACATGAGGACGTTGCGACAACCCGACGCTGACCGACACGACCAACCCCAGACGCAGCGCGAAGAGCCAGACGAAGGGGTCCGCACGGCGCCGGAAAAGGATGGCACAGCAGACCCCGATCCTGGCGAGCAGGGCGACGACTTTACGGTTCTACTGTGCCTGGGCCTGTTGTAGTGCTGCGCGTTGTAGTGCTGCGCGTTGTAGTGCTGCGCGTTGTAGTGCTGCTAGACCGGGCCGACAGCGAGGTCGATGCTTGAGGCTGGCACGGAGACCTGGACCATCGGGAGCGCGGGAAAGTACGCGCCTGCGCCGTCATCGAAGAAGTTGTCTCCGTCGATGTCACACTCGGAGCTGATGAAGCCGGGATCACCGGGTGCGACCACATCGCCGATCTCGTCGTTCATGATCGTGAACGACTGCGGGAAGGCGTCGATGAGGAACGGTCGGGTGAACGTGGTCGCCGTCTCGATGCCGTTGGAAGGGTTGATCTCTCCGGGACGGTGGAAACGGATCGTGCAGGTGATCGGCAGCGCATATCCACCGCCGCCATCGTTGAAGCGACCGGTGAGGACCGCATAGATCCCAGGGCCGGTGCTGGCGTCGCTGTCACTCGCGGTGGGTCCCATCGTCAGGCCCGTGCCGCTTCCCCCGCTGCTGCCGCTTCCCCCGCTTCCGTCGGTGGCGGTCGTTGCGGGCGACGAGGCGCTGCCCACCGGACCGCCGCCGCCGCCACTGCCGAGCGGCGGCGCGTTGCGCTCGTCGTCATCGAATCCGCAGGCGGTGAGGACGCAACAGGCCAACCCGAAGACGTAGGCACGCATCGTCCTACGATTGAAGCACGATTCTGAGGTAGTTGGCGCGTTTCAGGCGAATGGGTCGCACACGCCGTGGGTCGCATGTCCGACATCGAGGCAGTCCTCGACCGGACCGCAGCCAAACGTTCCCAGCTCGCAGAAGTTGGTGCACCGGCCGGAAAAGCAGGAGAACAGGATGTCGCAGTCGGTGCCGTTGGTGCAGGGAGCGTTGAGGTTGCCGCAGTTGTCGCAGCTCTCACATCGACCTTCTTCGGCCGTATAGAAGCGGCAGACGGTTGCCGTGGCGGCGCACTCGTTCAGGCTGCCTGGGGTCGAGCACGGTTCGCCCTCGTCGGGCACATCCAGGTTGGGATCGAGCGGGGTCCCAGCGATCGTGGGGTCGCCACCGGACTCCGTCGTGGGGTCTGCTGCGGTGGCGCCGCCTGTCGTGGACTCACTGCTGCCGGTCGAGCCTTCGGCGCTGGCCGTCGGGCTGCTCTCACTCGCGGTGGCGTCGGTGTCGGTCGTGCTGCCGATTCCCGCCGTACTCGTCTCGCCGCTAGAGCCGCCGGTTCCAGATTGCCCGGGCGATCCTCCTGCGCCCGGCCCCATGGTGTCCGCGTCCGTGGGCGCCCCACTTCCGGAGCCGAAGCTCGTGCCGCCGCCAGTGCCCTCGGTGCAAGCGACCAAAAGCAGGACAGAGACGGCTAGCGATGACCTGCGCATGATCGACGAGACGGAGCGGCGGTTCCCCGGTTGCAATCGACCCCGAGTTGGCCTCGGCGATGCGGAGCGTGTTGCGAGGTGGAGGACCAACGGCTCAGTCGCAGAGGATGTGGGCCTTGATCGCGTCGATCAAGGCTTGTCCGCGAACCGGTTTTTGAAGCCAGGCCACGACTCCGACCCGTTCCAAATCCTCGGGGGTGCACTGCTTGGCCGTGCCGGTCAGGAACATCACGGGGAGCTCCGGCGAGCGGGCATGCAGCGCTGCTGCGAGCTGAAACCCGGACATGGAGGGCATGTCGACGTCCAGAATCGCCAAGCCGAGCGGCCGGCCCTCGGTCTCGCGCAGCGCCTCGGCGCCGTCCGCAAACACGAGCACCTCGACGGTCGGCAGCGAATGCTCCAGCCGCGCCCGCGTCGCCTCGAGCAGAGCGGGCTCGTCATCGACCAGGAGGATTGGTCGAGCTGAGCCACTGTCAAAGATCCTCACTAGATCTATATAACGTTGTTCCTCGGGTCTAATCCATGAGTTGTTCGCGTTTGAGTGCGCTCAAAGCTCGATCCTTGTCCACGACTTCCGCCGCCAGATTACTGCAAAAGCTACCGCGGTCAGAGCGCGATACCCAAGTTGCGCACACCAGATCGGGAGAAGCCCGAGGCCGAGGATGGGCCCGAGCAAGAATGCGATCGGAAGGAACAGCCCCCATTGCAAGCCGATCGAGACGACCATGACGAGGCGGTTGGCTCCGGCGCCCAGCAGCGCGTTCATCAGGACCATCCCGATGCCGTCGACGGCGATGAAGATGCCCGCCAGGCGCATCGGCCAGCGCGCGGCCTCGAGTGCCTCGGGAGAGCGCAAGAACGGTGAGAGCACCAAGTCTGGAGCCAGCGCCATGGGCAGACCGAGTCCGCCCATCACCCACACCGCGATCTTCGCGACGTCCCACCCCCAAGCGTAGGCGTCTTCGGGGTCCCGGCGGCCCAGTGCTTGGCCCACGAGCGAAGCCGCCGCGATACCCAGCGCGATGCCGGGCAGGAGCGCCACAAGGGTGACGTTGACCAGCGCGTTGGCGGCTGCAACGTCGAGCGTCGAGTGACCGGCCTCGCCGAGGGCGATGTGACCGAGGATCCAAAAGAGTGCGTTGAAGCCAGCCGCGAACATGAACTGCTGCAAGCCGTTGGGAAGCGCGAGCGTGAAGACGCTGCGGAGCGTCTTGCGGTCGGGAAGACCGCGCAAGAACCCGGCACCGCGAGCGTGTCGCCAGCCCAGCCACAGGTAGAACGCGGCGCCGACATACGTCGCGATCGCACTCGACACTCCGGCTCCGTACGCGCCGAGCTCGGGGGCGCCCAGTTTGCCGAAGATCAGCACCCAGTTGAAGAAGATGTTGCACGCGTGCATGACGAGCAGCGTGCGCAGGTAGAGCCGAGAAAGATCGACGGCGTTCCAGTAGCCACGGAAGGAGAAGTTTGTCGCGACGGCAACCATCGCGATCAGCCGCGCCTGCAGGTACGGCACGCCGATCTCGAGCACCGCGGGGTCCGGGTTCTGTAGCGGGAAGAACCAAGGCACCAGCATGTACAGCGCGATCGAAAGCGGGATCCCGACCGCGACGCCGGCGAGCAAGGCGGCGTTGAGGGGAACGGCCGTCTCGTCGTCGCGACCCTCGCCCTTGCGCCGGGCCGCGATGCTCTGCACGCCTGCGGACAGTCCGGTGAGGAACGAGAACGCGAGGAAGTTTGCAAAGCCCCCCACGCCGATGGCGGCAACCGCCGCGTCGCCCTCGCTTGCGACCATGGCGAGGTCGACGAGGTTGAGGACGTTTTGAGAGACCATGCCCCCGATGATGGGGAGCGCAATCCCAAGGATGCGCTTCGTTCTGTCTCGCACGCGCCCGCACTCCACCACCGGACGTGTGGCGGGTCAATGACTGTCGTCGAACTCTCTATTCCGTCTCGGCGAAGTATAGCCCGAGCAGGCACATCTCATCGTTGGTGCCCAGCCCCGCCGCCACGGGCTCGGTACGATCGGAGGTGTCATAGCTGCAGGTCACGTTGACCAGCGCGTCGCGGCCCACCGCAACGGGCTCCTTGTAGAAGTACGCCCGCTGCCAGTTAAAGTCCCACTTGTGGACGTCGGCAACGCACAGCTCGCCGTCTGGTGACTCGATGTCCACCGCCATCGCGGTCGCGAAGTTGTGCATGTGCGGGGTCACCCCCATCAGGTCGACGGAGGCGTAGTCCAGCTCTCGGAACGAGAGGATTTGCTCGAAGGTGATGCTCCAACTGAAGTCGACGTTGTCCTGTCCAGGCTCGAGGGTGGTGCCGCCCGGAAGGAGTCCTTGGCTGTAGAAACGGTCCCAGAGCACCTGGATGCCCTCTCGCTCCACCGAGTCGGCCCACTGCAGGTCGATGGCGGTCTGGTCGAAGCCACTATCCCCAAAGACGTTGTAGTGCATCTGCACGACGAGGATGTCCCCCGCGGTAAAGCGGATTCCTGTCTCGAACGGATAGTTCTGCGCGCCTCCGCCCGGGGCCCACACCACCGGGACACCGCTGGCCTGCAGACCGTCTCCAGCGGAGCCGAAGCAGCTCCAGCCGGGCTCGTCATCTTGCGCTTCGAGTTCTACTAGCGTGTCGGCGTTGTTCCCTCGCTCCGGCACGATTCGGTAGCCCAGCAGGTGATGGACGATCTCCACGTTGTCGGGCAGCACATCGTAGCCGGTGAGGAACCGGTCGCTCTCCAGTCCGAGCTCGACCGCAAAACAGCGGTAGTCGTCGGTTGTCTCCGCGGTGGTGCTGTCGTACTCGGGGATCTCGACCTGCTCGACGGTTCCGCGGCCGTCCAGGGGTGGGAAAAGGGGCGGCTCAGGTCGGTCAAACACATCTTCGCCGGCAGCCTGGTCGCCTCGAGCCCAGCGCACGATGGTGTCGATCTCGTCGTCTTCGAGCCACTGGGGGTCCGCCCAGTCGCCACAGGATCCGTCGGCTCGGACGGCGAACGGCGGCATGGTGCGGTTCTCCACCACCGCGGCGATCGCCGCCGACATGGCGACGACGCTCTGGTAGCTGTCGAGCAAGAAGGGGGCGGTCGAGCCATCGGCGTGGCAGACCTCGCAGTGCTCGGCGAGCAGTGGCGCGATGTGCTCGTAGTAGGTGATCTCCGCGGTGCTGTCGCCGCCGCTGGAGTCGTCCGATCCGCCCACGCCAGACGATCCTGAGCCCGGGGTCTCCGTTTCGCTCTGTGCTGCGTCCGTGTCGTTCACGCCGCCGGTGCCGGAGGGCTCCTCGCTCGGACAGCCCACGACCATGAATCCCGGGCTGGTACGGACCAGGAGACGAAACGTTCGCGCACGGATCGACATGTCGGTGGGGGACGCGACAGCCCTAGGGATCTTGCGCAGAATTCCGAGATTCTTGAGCGAGGAGGCTCGCAGCGGCGGGGATCACTGTGGATACAGAGGACGCAGCTCGCGGCCTACGCGCAGGTCATGAACCGAGGCGTAGCGCTTGGAGAGGTCCAGTCTCAGATAGGTTTTGTGCTCGTCGTGGAGTCCGAACGAGGTGGACAAACAAAGCTGCTCGTCGCCGATCTTCTCGAAACCGTCGCGCACCACGTCGTGTCCGTAAGCGACGAACCCTTCGGATCCTTCATCGCCCGATGTCGCCTCTCGGAACGCCCGTGCTTGCTCGGCGGTTGCGTGTCGTGACCAGAGCAGCGCGCCCAGGGTCGTGTGCTCGTGGATGCTGACGATCGAGGTCTGATCGAAACCGGCGTACTCGATGCGCTCGAACCCCTCCAGCGTGGGTTCGGTTCGGCGCGGGGCTCCGTGGCAAAAGGACGCCCCGCACGAAGCGGTCGCGATGAGCGGCAACACCGAGAGGAACTCGCAAACCTCTTCGACCCGGTCGCCCAGACGTGCGTTGAGAATTGCCGCTTCGTCGGGGTGGAACTTGCTGACAACCGGTCCGCCGATGTGGGCGTGTTCGTGATTGCCAAGCAGCGCGACCGCGAGTTCCTTGGAAGAGAACTCCATGAAGTCGAGGACCACCTCGGCGCTGCGATCTTCGTAGAGCGTGCCGAGGAATTCCGGCCAGGCTTCGGACGTGGCCAGCTCCTCGCTCGGGCCGTGCACCATGTCGCCGCAGAACAACAGGACCGGCGCGTTGCCTTGGTCCTTCTCCTTCGCGTAGAGGGCTTTGAGCGCGCAGTAGTCGGCCCAGTTCCCTTGCAGGTCCGTGGCGACCAGCAGCACGCCAGCGTCGGGAAGCTGCGCGACCTTCTTCCCGCGCCACCACCCTGGCTCGATGTTTACCCCCGACATGCGGCCGCGAACCCTAGCAGCCCGTTGAGAAAGTCGACACGACGTCTCGCTCGCCCTTTTCGCTCCTGGCGGTGTCGCCGAAACTTGCAGTACACCCGGTACAGCGGCGTTTCGGCTCCTACCCAGGAGCGAAAAGTGCTTCCCGATCCGCCGCGCCGACTTTCTCAACAGGCTGCTAGCAGCCCGTTGTGAAACTCGCAGCCCAGCTTCCGCGTCGCATGCGCACATGGGGGAGACAGTGCGTTTCCGACTCATGAAGTGTCCCAACTGAGACGCCCCCCGAACCCGGGGGCCTGTGAGACACTTTCGATCCTGTGTCGTCCATGATTGAGGTCCTGACGCTCGATTCCGACGGCAACGCCGTGCGGGAGCTGCACGACGCGTTGCGGAGGCACAATCGGGCGTTCCGGGTGACCCCTGCGACGAACCCGGAGGCGGCGCTCGCGATTCTTGATGTGCGTCCCGTCCAGATGGTGCTCGTCGATCTCGACCTGCCAGGCTCAGGCTTTACCTTCCTCGAATCCCTTCGCGAGCGCTGGAAACAGCTCCCTGTCGTCGTCACCAGCGCGCGCGACTCTGCACGTGCGGCCGTGCGTGCGCTGAAGTGTGGAGCGAGTGATTACCTCCTTCGGCCGCTCGACATGACCGAGGTGGTTCACAGCTTGGACGAGATCGCACGCGGTCTTCGGAGCGAGCCGGAGAGCCGCATGGCGCCATCGATTGGCTCGATCAGCTTCTCGGACATCATTGGCGGCTGCGATGCGATGCGCGAGGTGTACGAGCACATCGCGACGGTGCGGAACTCGAAGATCGCGGTGTTCGTGGGTGGGGAGACGGGGACGGGCAAGGAGCTTGTCACGCGCGCGATCCATCGGGCCGGCCCGCGCGCGTCCGCACCCTTCGTGGCGATCAACTGTGGGGCCATTCCCGAAGAGCTTCAGGAGAGTGAACTGTTCGGTCATGAGCAGGGCGCATTCACCGGGGCGACCTCTGCGCGCGCCGGCCGCTTTGAGCAGGCGCAGGGCGGCACGCTGTTCTTGGATGAGGTGGGAGAGCTGAGCGCTGGGGCCCAAGTTCGTCTGCTGCGGGTGCTGCAGGACGGCACGTTTATGCGGGTTGGTGGGAGTGACGGCGTTCACTCCGATGTCCGCATCATCTCGGCCACCCACCGCGACCTCAAGCGGATGGTCGCGGCCGGTGAGTTTCGCGAGGACCTCTACTACCGGCTGATCGTCTACCCGATCTTGGTGCCGGCGCTTCGCGAACGCGGCAGCGACATCCGGCGGCTCGTCGCCCACATGATCGAGAAGTTCGGTCCCGACGTTGGACATCCCGTCGAAGGACTGACCCCCGAGGCGTTCACCTGCGTGGAGCGCTACGGGTGGCCCGGCAACGTTCGGGAACTCGAGAATGTCGTCCACCGCGCGATGCTGCTGGCCTCGGGCGGGCTGATCACAAAGGCCTGCCTCCCCGAGCAGATTCGCGGCGATGTTGTCGAGCCTGCCAGCGGAGCCCACCCCGGCGATCCCTTGGCTTCCGGGGAGACGACGAAGCTCTCGCTCGCCGACGCGGAGAAGCACGCAATTCAGCGCGCGCTTGAGGCATCGAGCGGCAACGTGACCAAGGCGGCGCGGCGTTTGGGAATCGCGCGAGCCACGATCTACCGAAAGATGCAGCGCCTCGGCGTCGCACACCCGCGCGCGGGCGACGAAAGCGCGTAGCCGTTCGTCGGACTCAAGACACTAGCGCCAGAGATCCATCTCCGCTGCGATGGCAGCTGGAGTCTCTGGGGTTCCGCGCATGCGCGCGCTGCCGCGTAGATAGAGCGCGACGATGAGCGGGTGCTGGGAGGGGGGGACCGCCTTGACTTCGATGAAGTGAAGCAAGGTGCGCACGAGGAACGACAGGCCGCCGTTGTCTTCGGACGTGGCCTTTGAGGACAGCATGTGAAGGGCGGCCGTGACGTCGCGAAGATCCGCCATGCGATCGTCGGCGTCGGCGTGTGATGCCGTGATGCTGTCATCGAAGCTGGGCACACATCCATCGAAGTCGGGCAAGAAAGCCAACTCAGGGACAGCCGTGAGGAGGGCATCCACCTCGGGTCGGTTGCTCGGCTCGGAAGAGCCAGGCTGCAGTGCGGCGCGGGGGATCATGACGCCTCCGTCGGCTTCAAGTTTCCTCGCCGACTGGCGCGAGCATCGGCGACCGCCTTCTGAGCCTGGGCGATGCGCGGTGCGATCTCGACGTGCGCTTCGTTGAGTGTGCCGATGAGCTTGGGAGTGAGGCCGCTGCGTTCATGCACTGTTCGATAGAGAAGATCGAACGCATCAATGACCTTGTTGCTCAGCGCCTCGGGCACGGGAGCATCTTCGTTGCGCTGCTGCGTCCTGTTCGTGGGCTTGACCGCAGCGACCGCGGACGCAACGTTGACGTCCTTGTCGCCGAGCCATTCGAGCGTGTTCTCGATGACGATCTTCGGATCCGACAGCAGCCCATCGTAGGACTGCACGTGCACACGGAAACGCCGGGTGACGATGTCGCGAATCAACGCGAAGTTCTCGGACCACCACTCAAGCACGGGCGGAATTCGAACGGGCCGGACCACCGGCGCATCGCCCTCGGGCTTGTTCTCGGCCCTTGCCTGGTCCTCCATCGCGTACAAGCGCTCGAGGGAATCGTGATACTCGCGCCAGTGGCGGACCGTGGCAACGACCGAACCGATGTACGCTCGGTCGGTCCGGACGAGGCCGGGGATGAAGACCTTCACCACGTGGCGCTCGACCTGCTCCGGGAAGAAGTAAGCCCCTGTTCGCGGGTGCGGGTTGGTCCGGTAGTAGACCCCTTGGCGTAGGATCGACTCGTAGAAGCCGTCGGGGTTGGCGTCCTTGAGCGTCTCCCCCCAGTTGCGGGGAAACGCTTCCCCGAACGCAGGAAAACCGGCCGATGTCAGGATCTGCATCCACATCGAGGTGCCGGAACGCTTGGTTCCTGTGACGATCAACATGTGTGGTGGGCGTAGTTCGAAGTCGCGACCGAGCCGAGACCGCGGCCTAGAACGGACAGTCGATGGGGATGAACGGGTCCATCGCCTCGAAGTAGCCCGAGCGATAGACGAAGTTCTGTCCCGGGGCGAGAACCCAATGCTCCGCGAGGGGAGGGAGGGCCTCGCCTTGGGCGTCCACAACACCCGGAAAGCCGTTGTTGGAGTAGTGCAGGAACATCCCGCCTTCGTCCCAGTTCTGCTCGAGGTCTCGGACTGCGCTGCAGACGCCGTCGACCGGCGTGGTGAGGCGCGCGAGCCAGCGATGCGAGGTTCCGGGGACGGGCGAGAGCGACACGAAATCGGCGGGCGGGCCCGGCTGCTGGTAGCAGTTTTCGTAGCAGTACTCGTCTTCGCAATACTCGTCGTAGTAGTCGCAGTAGCAGTTCTCGTAGCAGGTCTGTTCGCCCGTGAACGCTTCGATGTACTGGTAGTTCGTGCCGCCGTAGTCGTACTTGGCGCCGTAGTAGTTCGCGAAGGCCATGCTGAGCCGAAACGCGGTGGTGTCGACCTCCTCCGGGGCGCCCATGGCTTCGTTGAACTGAAGCTCCAGGGTGGTCGGATCGATCAGGCGGACGTCGATCAGCTGCGGCGGGCCATTGACACTGCCCTCGGTTGGGTCGGTGGGGTCGATCGTGGGGTCGACGGTCGGATCGACGGTTGGATCGACGGTCGGATCGACGGTGGGGTTGGCGGTGGGGTTGACGGTGGGGTCATCCGTGCCCGCGGACGGATCGCTGTCCGTCTCCGTTTCAAAACCCGTCGTGGGCTCCTGCCCAATAATGGACGGGTCCAGGACGAGCCGTTCGACGCAACCTGTGACCGTCAGCGATCCACCCGCGATCGCCGCGTGTACCCATCGTCCAAACCGAAAGCCAAGCATTCAGCTAGCGTTCCAGACGGCCGCGATCAGGTCAACCAACCGGTGATTGGTGGCCCGCGGTGCGGACGCCATGTGCGGTGCCTGGTTTGGGATGGGTCGGTTGCGCCGTAGACGCCCTGTGCCGCCGTTCAGCGCTGCGCGAGCCGGTGGGGTCCGAGGGCAGCGTTCTCGTTGCTGCCCCAACACGTGATCTGCCCGGCTGCTCTCACCGCGCAGCTGTGTCCGGTGCCCAGCGAAATATCCACGGCATCGCCCACGCCTCGGACCGCTCCGGGCTTGAGGCGACCGCCGGAGATCGGGCCGCCGGTTTGTCCGTGGTCGTTGCTTCCCCAGCACGCCACGCGGCCGGTCTTCAAGCGGGCGCACCCGTGGCGGTCGCCGCCCGCGAGCTGGGCGACATCGGTGAGCCCCTCCAGCGGCACTGGGGTGTTGTGTTTCTTGTCGGTGGCTTTCATCCCGAGCTGGCCGTCGCTGTTCGAGCCCCAACACCACACGCTGCCATTCTTTCGAACCGCACATGTGTGGTTGTCCCCGCTGGCCAGCGCCACGGCGTCGCGAATGCCCTGAACCTCGACCGCTTTGATTCGACTGCCACTCTTGCCGTCGCCGAGTTGGCCCTCGGTATTGCGACCCCAACACTTCACCTTGCCCGAGCGTTCCAGCGCACACACGTGGTTGCCCCCCGATGCGATTCGTTGGACCGGACCAAGCCGGTCGATGGTCATCGGGGACGCGAACACACGCTGCGAGTCGTCGCTTATCTGACCGTTCTCGGCGTTGCCCCAGCACTTCACCTTGGCATCGCTGGACAGTGCGCAGCCGTGATACTCGCCCAGCGAGATCTGCTGAATGCCCTTGAGTCCGCGAACGCTTGTCGCATTGAGAGACATCGCACCAGGGCTGCCGCCACGCCCATCGCCGAGCTGCCCATCTTCGTTGTTGCCCCAGCAAACAACGCCTTGGTTGTTCTGCAGTGCGCAGCTGAAGTCACGACCGACCTCAACGTGCTTCACCCCACTGAGCCCCCGCACCTTGGACAGCCGGGGGAATCGGCGCGTCCGCCATTGCCGAGCTGGCCGTACGTGTTCTTTCCCCAGCACAGCACGTCACCGGCCTTGCGCAGGGCGCAGGAGTGCTGAAACCGAGAGGCGACCTGCAGGTACGGGTTGGGTGGGGGTTGCGCGTGGGGTTGGTTGTGAGGCGATGGCGTCGTGGGCTTGGGTGAGGTGGGCCGGGGCTGGGACGAGGGTTTTTTGGTGTTCCAGGTGCAACCCGAACCGCTCAGAAGTGCACAACCCAACACGATTGCTCGCAGACGCATGTCGGCGGAGTATAGCGACCCGATGTCGAGTGTGCCGCGAACCGAGCTGCCCCATGTGATCGTTGTGGGTGGCGGGACCGCTGGGCTCGCGAGCGCGTGGCAGCTCGCGCAGCGCGGAGCATCGGTCACCGTGCTCGATCCGAGGGTCGCGCCGCACGACGAGGGGAGTCACGGCGGGTTCACCCGGGTGACGCGCCATGCGTACCACGAAGGGACATCCTACGTGCCGCTGGTCCGTGAGGCGGACGCGCTGTGGTGCTCGCTCGAGCGGACGCCCGGCGAGCTGCTTGTGCGCACGGGCATGATCGAGTTTGGGGCACCGGAGTCGTTCGAGTTCGCCCAGGTACTTGAGGCGTGCGACACCTTCGACATCGAACATCGCATCTTGGATGCGGCGCAGCTTCGCCGCACGTATCCCCTCGTCGTGCCCGATCGTTGGCGTGGGTGCTGGACTCCCTCTGGCGGCTACCTGCGGGTCTCGGCGTGTTTGCGTGCCCTTCGGTCGCGGGCTGAGGCGCTGGGGGCCGTGGTTCGCACGGGTGCTCGGGTTGTTGCGCTCGAGCCTGGTCGAGTTGTTCTGCAGGACACAGTGCTGGAAGCCGACGCCATCGTGCTTGCTGCGGGCGTGCGAACCCCCGAGTTGCTGCCAGATGATCCGGATGTGACGATCTCCGCGCTGCGTCGGGTGCTGTTCTGGCTGCGTCCGAGCGTGGTGCCGACGGGCTTGCCCGTGTGGGGGGCTCTCACCGAGGCCGGCTTCTTCTACGGGTTCCCGCCGGGCGACGAGGGGATCAGCGGTCTCAAGATCGCGTGCCACACCAGTGCCACGATCCCGGGTCTCGACGACCCCATCGATCCGGACGAGCTCGATCGCCGCGTGCACCTGCACGATTGGGCACCGGTCGCAGACTTCTTGCGCGAGTTCATGCCCAGCGTTGGTCTGGACCGCATCGAGCACCGCGTGTGCATGTACGGCGCGACCACCTCCAGGGACTTCCTGGTCGACCGGCATCCGAGCATCGAAGGCCTGGTTGTGGCTTCGGGACTGTCGGGCCACGGTTTCAAGTTTGCGCCGGCCATCGGGCGCCTGGTGGCGGACCTGGTGTTGAGCGATGCCAAGCCGCAGCCAGAGTTCGCCTGGGCCCGGCATCGATAGCGCTACACTCTCGTGGCATGGACGCTGCGTTGAACGATGAAGCGGTCGAGAACCTCGTCTCGCAGTTCAGCTCTTCGCTCGACTTTTACCGAGAGCTCGTACAAAACAGCATCGACGCTGGGAGCTCGTCGATCGAGGTCTGGATGGAGTTCGAGCCCGGCGAAGGCGTCGAAGGGACGATCTCAATCCACGTTGACGACTTCGGCGAGGGGATGAATGAGGCGATCATCGACGACCAGCTCACGAAGCTGTTCTCGTCCACCAAGGAGAACGACCTCACCAAGATCGGAAAGTTTGGCATCGGGTTCGTCTCGGTGTTTGCACTGCGACCCCGCGGGGTCCTCGTCCACACTGGGAGGGATGGCGAGTGTTGGGAGGTCTTCTTCGACGCCGACCGATCCTACGTGAAGGGGCGTCTGGACATCCCGGTGGAGGGCACCCAGATCACGATGTTTGTCGAAGGCGGGCGCGGCCGATACCGCGAGTTGGTGCGCGGCACTCGAGAGTCGCTGCGCAAGTGGTGCTCGCACTCGGACACCGAGATTTCCTTCGAAGATCGCAGTCCGGCAGGCGCCGAAGAAGGCGGCATGGAGCCCATCAACGCGCCGTTCGAGGTCGCCGCAGACATCTCCACCCGAGTGACCGTGCCCGGCACGGAGATCTCGGTCGGGTTTTCCCACGCACCTGTCTATGGGTTCTACAACCAGGGGCTGGCTCTTGCCGTGACGACCGCCGGCCACGAGATCCTGGAGGGGCGAGCGGAGCGTTATCGGCAGATCGGCTTCAAGATCAAGTCGCGCTACCTCGAGCACACCCTCTCTCGTGAGACGGTGATGCGCGACACCAACTTCGACAAGGCGATGGCGTTGCTGCTGGGGGCGGTGAACGGACCGCTGCGTGATGCGCTGTTGTTCGAGTTGGAGTTGCTGTGCCAGAAGCCGAAGTGGTCGCTCGCCGATCGCACTCGCTACCAGACCGCGATGGGGTATCTCGCGTCGGAGCCTCGGGAAAGCCTCGAGGGGCTGGGCCCACGGGCAATCCTTCGCACGGTCGAGGGACAGGGCGTGCGGCTGCTCGACGCAAAGCGTGCCTTCGATCGAGATGGCCGCGCGTTTGTGGCGGACGCACCGTCCTCGCTCACCGCGATGCTCAAAGAGCGCCAGGTCCCGGTCTTTCTTGGTGGAGGGACCCGGCTGATGGACGCCCCCCAAGAGCCCGTCTCCCAAGTTCTGGCGAGCTATCTGTGGTTGCGGTGGCGGTCCGAGCCCTCGGGACTTGCACGGCGAGTGCTTGGGCAGGACCTCATGGTGCAGGTTCAGGGCAGCGTCGTTCATCCCGAAACGGCCTTCGTTCACGCCCGCCCGCTCACCGAGACGGACCCCAACATGAAGGGGCTGCTGGCGGATACGGCGGCCACGCTGCGGCTTGCCGAGCAGCGGTATGGAGACATCGTCGCGGGCCGGCTCGATGGGAGCACCGAGGATCCGTGTTTGTTTGTGATGGGCCCCGAGCTGTCGACGCTTATGCAACGCAGCGTGGTTGGTTTCTACGACCGTGGGTGGCTCGAGCGCCCCCACGTCCTGGTGAACGTGGAGCATGGCCACGTTCGTGAGCTTCTGGAGCTGCGAGAACACGACCGAGCCATGGCTGCATACTGTCTCGCAAAGTCGATTCTCCTGGACGAGAACCGCGACCTTGACCGTGACCCCGTCCTGGTCGAAGCCGCGATGCAGGTGACGCGATGAGCTCGATCTCGGCCGTCATCGAGCGCGCCCGAGCCGGCGGTCAGTACACGCATAAGAAGCGCTTCACGATCGCTCGCGGTCGGGCGATCGAGAAGATGCGGAGGTTCGCGCTCGCAGACCCCTACTTCTACATTCTTGAGTTGATCCAAGCTGCGGTGGCCAACGACGCCGCATTCATCGAGATCTCAACCGAGGATGGGGCGCTGACGCTGGCGTACATCGGTGGTGGTTTGAAGCGGGACGACCTCGCGAATCTCTTCGACTACCTGTTTGCCTCGAAGGATCGAGCAGAGATCGGTCACCTTCGCGAGTTGGCTCTGGGCATCAACGCCGCGCTCCTGTTTGAGCCGGACCGCGTGGTCGTGGAGTCGGGAGACGGGACGCTGGATGGCACCACGCGGATGGAGATGCATGGTGCCCATGACGGCGTCGATATCGGCACCCCCGAGCGACCGCTGACCGGCACCTTCATCCGCATCGAAGGCATGTCTCACGGCAAGCTGCCTAAAGTCCTGCAGCGGATCCTCGATCTTGGGGCTCAACCACGAGAACTCGAAGTGATCGAGCTTCGCTGTCTGGCGGCCCCGGTGCCGATCATTCTCAACCACAACGCGCTGTTCGGGTTCTCGGCGCAGCGGAGCCCCGGGATGCTCGGGTACGGGCGCACGCTGACGTTCGACGAGGGCGACCTCTACGGTACGCTCGCGCTCTCGGACATCGGCCGGCCAAGCAAATTCGACTTGCTGATGTGGGGTGTGCTGATCCAATCCCGCGCGTTCGAGCTGGTACGGGGCACGCCGCTCGCGGGAATCATTTGCTTCGACCGCCTGCGCAAGACCGCCGATCACTCCGGGATCGTCGACGACGAACGTATGACTGAGATGTGGGCGCGCTTGCAGCCGTATGCCGAGCAGCTCATACACGGCAAGAATGCGCGCGGGACCACGACGCTGACGCAGCTCGATGGCACCATCGTGGCGCCCGCGGAGCTACGCGGGCTGGTGCAAGAGAACCGCCGTATCGTTCTCACCCCGCCACAGACGGCTCGCGTAGAGCCCGAGCGCGGCGTTGCACGCGAGATGGGGCGCCGGCTTGGGGCGCCGGTTTTCTGCGGCCACGAGCGGATGGGTTCATCGCTTCGCGCCATGTCGGGCGGGCTCCTGTCGGTTGTTTCGTTCGATCCCACAAACCCACACGATGTGGCGATGCTGCGGCAGAGCGAGTCCGAGCCTCCGGCGCGTCCGTGGCTCACGCCGGTCATCGCGCTTGAGCCGCTGAGCACTGCCGAGGTTCTGGCTCGCGTGATCGCAATGCACGGGGCGCCCGGCGCGAATGATCCTGAGGTACAGGGCGAAGCCCGAGCGAAAGCGTGGTGGCTCGGCACCGGCGATACGGTGAATGCGGCGGTGTTTACCCCCCAAGATGTGCGATCTTCGGAGGCGCTGGCCATCGAGGTGGTCAGCACGCAGCGGCTGCTGTGGTCGGGTTCTTTGCCGTCCTCGCACCCTGGTCACGTGCTTCGTATCGAGCTGCCCGACGCCCAGCCATCGGTGCTGCTCTCCAAGAAGTTCAACGGGGCTCAACATGAGCTGTGTATCGACGTGGCGCGGGTGATTGCGGTTCATGCCGCTTCGGTGCTGCGTCAGGCGGCAGGCAGGGCGGTGGAGAGTCTCTGCGATCGCGACGTCCAGCCGCGTACACCTGCGTCGGCGTTGGCTCTGCGCGCCGCGGTTCGAACGTGTGTGCCGCGACTTGGAACCGATGCCAAAGGCGCGCCGCGGGTCGTGTTGGAGCAGATCGACGCCAACCATCTCGATCTCCGAAGCCTTCCGCTCTTCCGGACTCTGGGCGGCAGGACGCAGTCACTGCAAGATGTGGCGGCACGGATGGCCCGCTGCGAAGGGCTCATCTACGGCGTGCTCGAAGGGATGCCGTACGCACTTGAGGGGCTCGACGAGACCGAGATCCTGTCCCTAGATCTCGAGGAAGAGCGTCGTCTCATCCAGATCTTTGGCGAGAGTTCCTACGTTCGCATCGACCAACGCGAGGTGCTGGCTCAACACGGCGATGCTTGCATCCGAGATGTTGCCGTTGGGCTTCGGTCCTATCCCGACCATCCTCTGCTGGTAGAGCAGGGCGACCCGGTCGCTCACGAGGCCGAGCTGGTACGAGCGCTCATCGACCGTTTCGTGGGCAAGACCCCAACCGCGCCGCCCGAGACTTGGCCGCGGGAGGCGTGGCAAGAGTGTCGCCGACACGCAGGGCGCGTGCTGCAGCGCTACGTCTGCGAGCTGTTGCACCGCGGGCTGGAGACCCCGGTTCCAGGGGTGTTCGACCTGCCCCTGTTCCTCGATCCGGACGACCGCGCCTTCAGGATCGAAGGCGTCGTCGATGCGATGCAGCGCCCCGGAGGCCTACCGCTGGTCTACGGTCACGCCTTCGGCGGGACCGAGCTTGGGGTGCTTGTCCAAGCCAGCGAATCCAGCGGCTCGCACCGCGACGTGCCGTATACGCTCGCTGCCTCCAGCTGGCTCCACCACGTGTTGTCTCGCTTGGGCCCGGTTCGGGTGGCGTTCGACTTCGAGCTCACCCACGGCGATGCTGAGGTGTCGAGTAAGCCTACGGCATGGCTCCGATCTCAGGTCGTGACGGCCCCTGGGGTCGAGGGACTCGTGGGAGTGTCCAAGGGCGCCGTTGCCCACCCGGACATTGCCGTGTTGCTCCCCGACGGCAGACGGTCCAGGGCGCTGGCGTCGCTCGCGGTCGAGTTCGGGTGTGTCGGTTGGGTCCGACTCGACGCCACGATGCAATGGGACGCCGCCGAGCTTGCAGAGCTTGAGCGCGCGGTCCGGCAGGCCTGCGAAGCGTGTCTACGGTCGCTCTTCACCGACCTCGCACGCGGCGAGCCGGTGCCGCAGCGAGAGCGGTGCGAGACCTTGTTGCTCGACCTCGCCGGCCGTCACTTGTCCCTCATCGCGCAGGCGGAGCTTCAGCCGCGCCCAACGGTCAGCTCCGAGCTTGCCGACCGCGTTCTGAGCATGCCGTTGTTCGGCGCGGCTCGGGGCGAGGCGATGACCGGGTGGCGGGTCATTCGGTTGTTCTGCGCGGGGTTTGCCGTCGAGCCCAGTCGCGCCCGAAGGTTGGTCCTCGCGTCGGTCCGCAGCGAGCTTGAGCCCCACCTTCGGAACTGGATCGACCGACACCTCCGCGAGGCCCGAGTGGTGGTTCAGCCCGCACCAGCGCCTGCGCCCGCGCCCACGCCCACGCCTGCGCTGGCCGGGTACGCGCAAGATGCCAGTGGACTTCAAGATGCGGTGCTGCACTGGTTGCGCGTCGCGGGGCGCCTGGAGTTCGTCTCGCACGTTTGGGTGCATGGCCTCGAGCTCCAGGCGCTGTGTTCGCTCGACGGAACCAACGTGTTCATCAATCCCACCCACCCGCGCACGACCTCCGCACTACAGCAGCGATCCCCGGCATCCCTGGCGTGGCTCCTCCTGGGAATCTTCGCCCACGTCAACGCTGAACTCGGTGAGGTCGAGAATCATCATGAGCGCGAGTTCCAGCGGAAAATCTCTCAGGCCCTGCGCGAGGGACGTTTGGCGTGGTCCTGAGGAGCGCGACCCTGTCTACGCTCTACCGCTGGGCCCGCCGGGCCACCTCAGCCCGTCGAGGCATCTCCCGCGGCCCGAATCCGTGCGTGCACACGGGACATTTCGCTGCGGGTCAGTAGCCCCGAAAGCAGGTCGCTCACGGTCTTCCCCTCCTCAAGGGGATGCCCCAGCGGGATCGAGAGGCTGAGCGTGTAGTGGTTGCGTCGGCCTTCACGCTCTTTGACCACCACACCCGCGGCGGTCAACTCCGCCACGATGCGGTGGATCGCCCGCTCGGTCACGCCGACCAGCTCGGCGATTCCCCGCAGCGTGATGTCGGGGTCGCGAGCCAGACAGACGAGCACATGGGCGTAGTTGCTAAGAAACGTCCAGCTGTGGTCGGCGGCTTCCTTGTCGTTCGGTGTCACGCTGGCGTCTCCTCAAGCAATTTACGTTGACGCCAAAGACATGTCAATATATGCATGACACGTAGTTCATGCTTTGAGCTTCCAGAAAGAAGAGTCCTGACAAGGATGACTGCACTCGACCAAGATGTCCCGCCCCGGGCCATGGAGTCCGAATACGCCGCGATCGCGCACGCGCTGGAGGTCGTTGCGGAAGCCATCGGCAGCCCGGTTTCGGCTACCACCGCGATGGGTGCTGTCCGCCGTTGCCGTCAGGCGTGCGCGACTCCGCTCGAGGCGGCCGAGGTCGCGGCCGCCGAGTTGGGTCTCAGCGCTCGTCGTCGATCCCGTGGGGCCAACGACCTGGTCGCCATCCCTTCGTTGGCCCTGCTCGAAGATGGACGGTGGCTCGTTGCAACCGCGCGACGCGGTCACCGGGTTTTGGTCTCGCTCGTTGAGGCTCGCACGGTCAGTCAGGAGACGCTGTCCTTCAAAGATCTGGAAGCGCTGACGCAAGGCTGCGACGTCCTCTTCTTTTCTCCGCGGCTCGCACTTCAAGATGCTTCCGCCCAGGCGCGCGAGGAGCTCCGCGACCGGCCGTGGCTTCGGCTTCGGGCGTTCCTGGGGTTGGAGAAGCGCGACCTCGGCGTTGTGGTGGTCTACGCGGTGGTGATCGGTATGTTGACGCTGGCCACTCCGATCGCGGTGCAAGCGGTCGTCAACTCGGTCGCCTTCGGCGCCAGGGTCCAGCCTCTCGTCGTGCTCACGCTGCTCCTGTTCGGGGGCCTCACGTTCTCGGCGGTGCTGCGCCTGCTGGAGGCCTACGTCGTCGAGGTTCTGCAGCGTCGTTACTTCGTGCGGGTTGCGGACGACTTCGGCCGTCGTCTGGCGAGCGTCCCCGTCCGAGAGCACGACAAGCAATTCGGCCCGGAGCTGGTCAACCGCTTCTTCGACATCATCTCGATTCAAAAATCGTTGTCGACCCTGCTGCTCGACGGTCTCAGCCTCGTCCTTCAGACCGGCGTGGGCATGGTCCTGTTGGGCTTCTATCACCCGCTGCTGCTCGCGTTCAACGCGGTGCTGGTGGCGCTGTTGGTGGTTGTGTTGTTGCTCGGGAGAGGCGCCTTGCCCACGGCGATCAAGGAGTCGTCGGCCAAGTACAAGGTTGCAGGGTGGCTTGAGGACATCTCCCGGACACCTCGCTTGTTTGTGGGCGCGGTGGCGCGAGACCACGCCTGGAACCGATCCGACATCTTGGCGCGGGACTATGTTGCAGCCCGCAAGAAACACTTTCGGGTCCTGCTGCGGCAGCTCTCCGGCGGCATGTTTCTGCAGGTGTTGGCCGTCGTGTCGCTGCTGGGCGTGGGCGGCTACCTGGTGCTGACCCGCCAGCTCACCTTGGGCCAGCTCGTCGCAGCGGAGCTGATCGTGACTGCGATGGGAGCGGGCTTCAGCAAGGTCGGCAAGAACCTCGAGAAGCTCTACGATCTTGGGGTCGGTGTGCTGAAGATCGGCGCGGTGCTCGACCAGCCAACAGAGCGGGTCGGCGGCGAGCGGCCGCATGGATCCGGACCGTTGGAGATCTCCGCGGGAGGGGTCGCCGTCAGCCGCGGGTCCCGAACCTTGATTCGCAACATCACGCGAGACATCGAGGCCGGAGCACGCGTGCTCATCGATGGGGAGTCGGGGTCGGGCAAGACCTCCTTGCTGGAGGTTTTGGGTGGCATCCGACTGCCGAGCGAGGGCGGGATTCAGCATGATGGCCTGGACCTTCGGCGCGCCGACCTCAGCTCGATCCGCGACTTCACGGTCGTTGTTGGCCAGCCGGAGTTCGTCACCGGCTCCGTCTTGGACAACCTCTTCCTGGGCGGCGTGCCCTTGCCCGAGCCCGACACCCGCCGCCTCCTGCGTCTGCTCGAACTTGAGGACGTTGTCGATGCTCTCAGTCGGGGACTCGACGAGCCCATGTCACCAAACGGCAACCCGTTCTCAGAGCGCCAGCAGCGAAGACTCTCCCTGATCCGCGGCATCGCGCACCAACCTCGTGCACTCTTGGTCGACCGTGCGCTGGATGGCCTTGGACTTTCGGATGAGGCGTTGGGCCGCCTGCTCGACGAGTTGTTCGAGCCAACCGCACCCTGGACGTTGGTCGTGGTCTCCGACGAGGATGCTGTGCGTCGCCGCTGCACGTCGCATTTCCGGATTCATGGTTCTGCACTGGAAGTGACTGTATGAGCCTGCTTCGCCCAAACCGCATCGCGCCCACACCGCTGTCCGCCGCAGGCTCGATCGATGGCGCTCGGGTTCTGGCGTACATGCTCGTCGTGGCACTCATCGTCGTCATCGGCGCCCTGGTGTTCACCCCGTGGCAGCAGTCGGTCTATGGCGGCGGGAGGGTCACCGCGTACGCACCGCTTGAGCGTCAGCAAACCGTAGAAGCCCCGGTCAAGGGCAGGGTTGTGCACTGGTACGTCCAGGAAGGCGACCACGTCGAAGCCGGCGACCCCGTCGTGGACCTGGCAGACAACGACCCCGAACTCATGGCTCGCCTGGAGCGTGAGCGAGCGGCGGTGCTCTCTGGCATGGAGGCCGCGCGGCTGACCATTGTCGTCGCCGACGCAAAGACGGTCGCTTTGGATGGGTCTCGCACCGCGGCGTTCACCAGCGCGTCGTTGAAATCTCTGATCGCCAAGGACAAGCTCGAAGGCGCGCAGCGGGCGTACGACGCTGCTGATGCGGAGCGAGAAGCCGAGGCGCTCAACCTCAAGCGCATCGAGACGCTCCACGCCGAAGGCCTGGCCTCAACGCGAGATCTCGAAGTCGCGCGCATGAAGGCGCGGACCACCGCAGCGAAACTCGACAAAGAGCGAGCGTCGCTTTCGGCTTCCCAGCGAGAGGTCAAGGCTACTCAGGCCGACCGCTCGAAGATCGACGGTGAGGCGGAGGCCAAGGTGGAGGACGCGAAGTCCTCCATTCAAAAAGCCAAGTCCGACCTGGCCAAGGCCCAGGCGGAGCTCGCCAAGATCGACACCACGCTCTCGCGGCAGCGGCAGATGCAGGTGGTGGCGCCTCGATCTGGCACCGTCTTTGAGCTGTCCGCCAAGGAGGGTGGCGAGGTCGTCAAAGAAGGCGATGCGCTCGCGGTGCTGGTCCCCGACGTCACCGCGCGTGCGGTCGAGCTGTGGGTGGACGGCAACGATGCGCCCCTGATCACGCCTGGACGCGAGGTACGGGTCCAGTTCGAAGGGTGGCCTGCAGTCCAGTTCGTCGGATGGCCCTCGGTTGCCATCGGCACGTTTGGTGGCGAGGTCGCGTTCGTGGACTCCACCGACAACGGCAAGGGCGAGTTCCGAATCGTCGTGACCCAGCTCGATGGCGAAGAGTGGCCCGACTCTCGATATCTGCGCCAAGGCGTGCGCGCGAACGGTTGGGTTCTGCTCAACCAGGTCAGCTTGGGCTACGAGCTCTGGCGACTCTTCAACGGGTTCCCGCCCGCGGTCTCGGCTCCAAGCGACGCTTCGAAGTCCTCCGGGGGCGGTAAGGACACGCTGGCTGAAAAATGAGCCGCACGACCCGCACGCTAGCGCAGTCGCTGCTCGCGACGATCGTGTTGGGCCTGCCGGCTGTTGCCGGCGCAGCGCAACCGCTTCGCCTCGAGCAGGTCCTGGATTCCGTCGAGGGCACGCACCCCACGCTCGAGGCCACGGAACAAAAGCGAGAGGCCGCGGAGGGGAAAGCTCTGTCCGCTCGCGGGGGCTTCGATCCCAAGGTTGCGCTCAAGGGAAAGTGGACTCCAGTCAGCTACTACGAGAACGCCCAGCTCGACGCGACCATCGAGCAGGCGACTCCGGTCTGGGGTGCCTCTGTCTACGCGGGCTATCGCTTCGGTTGGGGTGACTACCCGGTCTACAAAGGTGACCTGCAGACGCGCCAGTACGGTGAGTTTCGGGCGGGCATCGACGTCCCGATCTGGAACGGTGGGCCGATCGACGAGCGCCGCGCCAAGATTGCGACGACCAAGGCGGACGTTCGTGGCGCGCAAGCGCAGGTCGACGCGACCATTTTGGAGCTCCAGCGGGAGGCGGCCGATGCCTACTGGACGTGGGTGGCTGCGGGGCGAAACCTCGCGATCACCGAAGGCCTGCTCGAGCTCGCCCGAACCCGGCAGAAAGCGTTGAACGCTCAAGTGGATGCGGGCGCAATCGAGGCGATCAAGAAGGTCGACAACGAGCGGCTCGTGCTGTCCCGCGAGGCCAAGGTGGTGAAGGCGCGGCAGAACCTCGACAAGGCTGCGATCGACCTCTCGCTGTACTACCGGGATGCCGAGCTTCGTCCCCTGCGTCCGAGCGTCGAGCAGGTTCCTCCCGAGATTCGAGATCCGGACCCGCCGTCATCGGTCTCGCTCGAAGCCGGCGTCAACCGAGCACTGGAGCGTCGACCCGAGCTCGCCGGACTCGATGCGCAACGGGAGGCCGCGGACGTGGAGGTTCGGTTGGCGAAGAACCTGCGCAGCCCCGACGCCTCGGTCCAGGCCTTCGGCGCCCAAGACTTCGGTCCGGGCACGATTCAGCCCTCCGCCGAGTTTGGCGTGGGGTTCATCCTTTCGATCCCCATTCCGCTCCGCAAGGCTCGGGGCCAGCTGCAGGTTGCTCGTGCCGAGCAGGCGGCCCTTCGCGCCAAGGTGCGAGGGACCCGGGACAAGATCGAGGCCGAGGTTCACAAGGCCCATGTTGCGCTGGTCGCGTCGCAGCAGGCTTGGGATCTTGCGAGGCGTCAAGCTGAGGCCGCGCAGACCCTTGCCGAGGCGGAGCGTCGCAAGTTCACAGAGGGCGCCTCGGACCTGGTGATCGTGAACCTTCGCGAGCTTGCGGTCGCCAGCGCGCAAGAGTCCGTCGTGGATGCGGCGGCCGACTACCATCGTGCGCACGCCGACTTCCGAGTCGCGACCGGCGAGAGCCCGCGTTAATCGACAAACTCGCGCGCTGTGGACTGGTACTGTCGTGCTTGATGGGCCTCGCGTCGCGGAGATTGCTTTGGGGTGCTTTCACACTGCTTGGGTGTGGAAGCGCCGGGTCTGGGGAGGCACAGAACGACGGAAGCACGGGGACCGCTTCTGAAGACACGCGCGGCGGCACGCTCGTCACCACCGCGTCCTCCGAAGGTTCGAGTGGGGTGTCGACGGGCACCACGCAGACGCGCGGATCGTCTGGTGCCGATGATGGCACCACCGGGGACGCGGAGGACTCCGGAACGACCGGGGATCGCCCCGTCAGCGACTGTGACCTTCTGGACGCGTTCGTGCAGGAACTCGAGCAGACCGGGCCCGACGAAGCGCAGGCGGCGGTCGACCTCTTCATCCGGGATGCGCAGTACGCCGACCATGGACTGCCTCTGCGGTGTGATGACCGGGTCGTCTTCGTGGCGAGTGCTGCAGGGCCCCTCTGTGTTGCCGGCGACTTCAACGATTGGGAGCCGCTGCCGATGACGCGACCGGTCGAAGGTGCGCCGTTGCTGATCGCCGATGTGGCCGTGGAGACGCCCGGTGGGCTGTACAAGATGGTGCAGGGCGAGCTGTTCCTCGCCGATCCGCTGGCCCGTCGGTACGGATGGGATCGCTTTGGGGAGTACTCCCTCGTCGACGCGGACCCTGCTCGGAGCCACCACGAGCGCTGGCCCGGATTCGCAGAAGCGGTCGAGCCGCTCCAACCGCGAACCGTCCGGGTCTACGTTCCGGCTGCGGCCAACGCTTCGCAGGATGTGGCGGTCCTGGTCATGCACGATGGTCAGAATCTGTTCTCCCCCGACGCGAGCTTCGGTGGCTGGCGCGCGTCGCAGACGGCGGAGTCTATGATCGCAGACGCGGAGATCGATCCGGTCCTCATCGTCGCGATCGACAACACGCCGGCCCGCTTCGAGGAGTACACCCACGTCACGGATGACATCGGCGGTGGACCGATCGGGGGGCAGGCTGACGACTACGCGGACTTCGTGGTCGAGGGGGTGTTGCCGTTTATCCAGGCGCGATATCCAACCTTGACCGGGCCAGGCAACACAGCCGTGTTGGGGAGTTCCCTCGGCGGACTGGTGAGTCTGCATCTCGCCGCGCGACACCCGGATGTGTTCGGCGCGGCAGGCTCCATGTCGGGAACCCTGGGCTGGGGTACGTTCGGGCTCGACAACGAAACGATGATCGAGCGCTACGCCGCGGCAGCGCCTGCGGGGCTCTTGGTCTACCTCGACAGCGGAGGCGCAGGGCCCTGTCCGGGGGGCAATGGCGACAACTACTGCGAAAACGTCGCGTTTGCGGACGTGCTGCGCTCGCAAGGTTGGGTCGACGAAGACGACCTGTTCTATCGCTGGGATCCCGGCGCCCGGCACAATGAGGCCGCTTGGGCGTCTCGGTTCGGTATCGCACTTGGTGTGTTGAGCGGCGACCGCTGATCGCTGACCGACCATCGTCCGACGGTTTCTCGGGTACTCTTAACTCGGATTCGGATGCGGAGTAACGCGACATTGGGACGGCGACGACCGTGGGTGCAACAGCAACGCTCCGGGCGCTCGGTCACGCACGTGAAGCTCGACGTCGGTTGTCGGACATGCGGCGGCGACAACTATAGCCGGCACAAGTACTGCGGTTGGTGCGGCATCGAGATGGGGGCACCCGGAGTGACCATCGACGACGTGACCGACGTCGGGTCCGGCGTGGTCCCTTCAGCGGCATCGGGCCCGATCGACCGGACGAGTCCAGGTCGCGAATCGAGCGAGGACGCGACGGTGATCCAGGCAAGCGCCTCGGCGACGCTCGACGGACTTGTGGTCTCGATGCTCGGCGGGGTGGATGGAGTCCGGCCAACTCGCTCAAGTCCGGTCCTGTATCGCCTTGAGCTGGACGAGCCGTTTGATGTGGACGGACCCAACATCGAAGCGCCGGGCACGTTCACGGCGACCGTCGAAGGGCTCCGGCTCGACTCCTTGGGTTCGCTCGAGGGCGTGTATCGGCGCGTGAGTCGGGACGAGAAACCCATCGCGTATCGGCGTCTTCGAGTCATTCGGGAGCTGGGAACGTTTCAGGCTTTGGCACCCGGCGAGACCATCCCCGTGGGTTGCATGGCGATCCTCGACCACGTCCTGGTACGCGTCGAACCAGCGTAGAAGCCCTCTGAGTGGACGCCGTGGGACGTGGCGTGCATGATGCGATCACCATGAATCTCAAGAACATCGCGACCACTCTCGCCGTCCTCGGCTCCGGAGCTCTCTTCCTCTCGGGCTGCGACAAAGAGAAGCCGGCGACTGAGGTCCCCGACGCCGCTGCGCCCGCTGCTGCCGGTGGCGAAGCCTCGTGTGGTGCTGACGATCATCCGGCCGATGGACACTGCGGCGGAGATACCGCTGAGGGCGACGCCGAAGCCGAGGGTTCCTGTGGAGCCGAAGGTGAAGCCGAAGGTTCCTGCGGAGCCGAGGGCGAAGCCGAAGCTGAGGGCGAAGGCTCCTGCGGAGGCTGATCGCATCGGCCCTCCAAAGAAGCCCGCGGTCGATGACTGCGGGCTTTTTTGCGTCAGTCTGCCGGCCAGACCTCCGGTGGCCGACGCTCCGGTGGCGGGCTGGAGGCGCCGCGCACCCGCAGGTTCTCGATGAAGATGTCGATGTCGCGCAGGTCGTCTTCGATGTCCGGGTCCTCGTTGCTCTCGAGCCAGAGGTTTACGCTCTCGCGCAGGGGTTCCAGCACACCCAAGGCCCCGCTCATGTCTCCGTAGGCCGCGCGGGTGGCTGCCATGTCGAACCCGGCGTAGATGTTGAGCATGACGAACGCCTTCTCCACGCCTTCGCTCTCGAACCGTCCGTCGGCGGGCGCGTCCCCAGGGGGCAGGTCGGAGATGATGGGCACTTCCTGCACCACGGTCTCTTCGCTTCCCGGGACCGTGTAGGTCATCACGAGCGAGCCGACGGAGCCGGCTCCGACGGATGCGTCCAGCGGAACGACTTCGGCGATAATCGCTCCACCGCCGCCCCTTCTTCCGCCCGCATCGTCCTCCACCGAGGTGCGGTGGGCCAGCTGAAGCGAGGGGATCTCGATCGTTGCCCGGTTGCCCGAGAGCTCGGCGCCTTGGGTTCCGTAGATGGCGCGCAGTGAGTACCCGTCCGTGACACTCACATCGATGCGAACGTCGGTCGCAAGCGGCAGAAGGAACGCTTTGACCTCCTCCTCGAAGACCTCGCGGACCGCAGCGGCGTCCTCCAGGAAGTAGAACGCGCCGCCTCCGGTCACCGCGAGCTCGCGCATCAGCTCGGGGTCGAAGCTCTCACCGATGCCGACGGTGGTGAGGCCAAACCCGAGCTCGTTGTATTGCCGCGACATCTCCAAGACACGGGCGTCCTGTGTGATCCCGGCGGTCGCTTCCCCGTCCGAAAGCAGGATCACGCGGTTCTGGTAGCCGTCCACCGAGTGGGCCTCGACGATGTCGTAGGCCTCGCGCAAGCCCGCGTAGATGTTGGTGCTGCCGTCGGCCTCGAGGAGTCCGATAGCTTCGGAGAGCTCCGAAGCATCGCCCGTGACGTTCTGGACCAACACGTGGGCCGTGTCGTCGAACGCGACGAGTGACACCCGGTCGACCGGTCGCAAGTCGTCGAGCATGCGGAACAACCCCTCGCGAAGGTTGCTGATGTTGGTGCCGCGCATGGAGCCAGAGACGTCGACGGCGATGGACAGGTTGAGCGGCGGACGCTCCAGGGTGCTGGCGTCGATGGCGGTGTTCATGCCCAGCAACATCAGGGTGCAGTTGCTCCCCGTGATCATGTTGCCCATCACCCCGAGCTGGCCGTGCAGGCACACGTCGTCCTCGCAGGTGGGCGCGGGGAACTCGATCTTGTGCTCGTTGAAGAAGCCGATGTCGTCGAGCGTGGACGGGTGGGGGATGCCGCCGTCGTCGAGGATCTGGCGGAACTCGCCGAAGTCCTGGGCGCCGCCCTGGGAAACACCGGCGCCTCCGGCCCCGCTTCCGTCGGCGGAGGCGCCACTGTCGGACGCGTCGCAGCCGGGGAGGAGGAAAAGCATGCAGAGCGCCAGCGAGGTGAGCGTGTTGGTCTTCTTCTTCATCGTCATTCTCCTTGGCGGTCGCGACGAATCGCGACGAGTTCGAGGTCAGTGCCCAGAGCGACGGGCCCACTTTCGCATTCAGCGTCGGCGACGAGTCGCTCCGAGGCGTGAACCAAGTGGAGTTCGAGGGTCGCGGCTGCGCTCTGCGTCAGCGCGGGAGCCTCGGCGCCTTGCTGCACGTCGATGGGCTCGAACCCTCCACCGACCATCGCGACCGAAACTGCGCGGCGGACGGTTCCGCAGGCTTCTTCGGCGATGGCCTCGCAGGTGAACTCGGGATCGACCAGCGCTTGCATGCCGTAGACGGTCGAGCCTCCGTTGCCGCGGACTGCGGTGAGCGTGGTGCTCGGCTCGCCCGTGTCAGCGTCCATCTGGGTCACGATGACCGCGGTGCTTTGCTCGGGGACCGTGTCCCCTTCAATGGAGAGCAGGTCACCTTCGGCGAACGGGAACGCACCATGCGGCAGACACAGGTCCCAGCGACGGCCTTCGACGTCGAGCTGGTCTTCGTAGCCGGTGCGAAGCTCGAGCCGGACGCAGCCGTCGAGGCCCTCGTCGAACGCTCCCAAGACCCACTCGCCGACAGGGATACTGCCCCACGCCAGACGGCTGGCTTCATCGGACGGGGTGCAAACACCAGGCTGGGACGGGACCAGTGCTTGGATGCGGAACACGAGCTCGTCCTGCGTTTCGTAGGTTCCGACTCCGTCGTCGTCGAAGGCCACGGAGATCCAGCCGCGGCTCTCTGGCGTGAGCCCGACGCCCTCGACGAGCGTCTCTGGGTATTGGCCGGTGCGCCAGAAGATGACCGATGGCGCGAGGTTGTCGGCATCGATCCAAACCGCATGACAAGCTTGGGCGGGTCGGTCCCACAGCTCGAGCACGGGCATCGTGGCGTCGGGAGCGAGGGTCCAACTGCGAGCCTCGCCGAAGAGAGCATCGCGCAGATACAGAGCGGGATCCTCTTCCACCACGACGCAATCGAAGGCCACGGATTCCTTCAGAGGGCGGATGCGCAACACGATGTCGAAGTCGTTGGCGTTGTGGAGGTACGTGTCCGCTTCGAAGGAGCCGTAGAACCGCTCTCCTGGTGCGGGGCTGGTCGCGACGCAGCACAGCATTCCAGCCGAGGCGACGGCCAGCTCGCCCGCTGTATGAGGTGCGACCCGCTGGGCGGCCATTCGCGGCACGAAGGCGTAGCTCAGCGCGAGCGCGGGGAGGGTGAGCAGATCGGTGGGGTCGGCGGTGATGACCCAGGGGAAGCCAAACAGGCCCATGAAGCCCGACCAGGCCGCCGCGGCACCCGTCGAGACTTGAATGGCTGTGAACACGACGCCGATGGCGAGGTGCGAGAGAGCCCATCCGCGCCGCGAGGAGACCCGCAGAAGAACCGCCAGCAGCAGCGGTGCAGCAAACAGCCCCACCATGTCGCTCAGCTTTCCGGTGAACCACGCTGGGGCCAGCGCGGAGCCCTTGAGCAGGTGGTCATTGATCGCCAACGTGGCAATGGCGCCGAGCCACGCTGGGTGGAGCAAGGCGCGTCGGAGCGCGGGAAAGCGGTGGTTCACAGTCATGGTAAGTCCTCGAAGCAAGGGGGTCTGAACGGGGTAGTGCCGCCGAACACCCAAACGATCACCCCAGCCGCAGCAAAGTCTGGATTGGTCGCAACTCACGAATTCGCGGGCCTATCGATGGATTTGCGGCTACCGTGAGGCTATGCGCTTGGATTGTTGGATGCCTGCGGTGTTCGCGGGGCTGCTGCTTGCGGGGTGTGGCAGTGCGGATAGTGACTTCACCGATGAGATGCCGGAGGACCTTCCCGCGGGTCAGTCGGCGACCGATGGCGAGACCGACGCGTCGACGTCGTCCGGCACCGCGGGCACTTCGGAAACCACTGCGGCCGAGACTACGGGTGGGCCAGCCCCGGCGTGTCAGAGCTCCGACGACTGCCTGGGCAACGATGTCTGCGTTGCCTCTTGGAATCCCGAAACACAAACCGCGGGCGAGCCGGACTGCGCCTTTGCTTGCATCCCCTCGTATGACGAGGCGAAGTGGTGCGCGGATGCTGCGGCATGCTGCGACGCCGACGCGATCTGTACCGCGCGTGGGTACTGCGTGCCCCCTCAGGATCCGGGGACGGCCGACTCAAGCAGCGGTGGTGACGATACCGGCTCGACCGGCGGTGGGTCCACGGGCACCGGAGGCGGACGATGACCGTACGGCGATTGATCTTCGTCGGAGCGGCCCTGCTCCTGGGGTCTTGCGACGATTCTTCCGCGGGTGGGGACGCCGCCGACACCGACGTGTTCGGGGACGCGATGCCCGACGACTTCCCGGCAGGCAGCTGCGCGGAGACGATGGGCGCCGACTGCGAGACGGAAGGCGACAGCGCCGGGATGCCAGGCGGCACGACGTCAGCCGACGCCGCAGCGGACTGTGTCGCCGAAGGGTGCGTCGGCCAGGGGGTCTGTGCCGCGCCGTGGGATCAAGATGCCGAGGCGCGCGGCGAGTTCGTGTGTCGCTTCTCCTGCATTCCGCTGCTCGATGACGCGTCGTGGTGTGCCAACGACGACGCGTGTTGCGATGCGGGAGCCCGCTGCACCGAGCGTGGGTACTGCATCTTGGAGGGCGGAGATGGCTCGACCGGGACCGGCGGCGAAGACACGGACACCGACGGGATGACCTCCGGAGGTGGGGGATGATGCGTGAGCCCGAACACCTTCCCGCGGGCGCAGCGTCACCGGTCGGTGCGCTCTCGGGAATCTCAGCGGGGGGCGGCTTGAGACACATGGCCACCCTGCTCGTTGCGCTGGTGCTCCCCGGCTGTTTTACGCCGGGCAAAGCCCTCACCGACGAGATGCCGGAAGACCTCCCGGCCGGATCGTGCGAGGACACGGACACAGACGCGTGTGCCTCGTCCTCGGGCACGGCGGCAGGAGGAGCGACGAGTGGTGGAGGCAGTACGGGCACGGCCGCTGTCGAGGGGTGCGACGCGGAGGCTTGTTTGGGTGGCGATGCGTGCGTTGCGGAGTGGGACGCAGTGGCGCAATCGCGTGGGCCCTTCGTGTGCCGGTTTGCCTGTGTTCCGCTGGTCGACGACACCGCTTGGTGCCATGACGACGCCGCGTGTTGCGACGCGTCTGCTCGCTGCACGGAGCGAGGCTATTGTGTCCTTCCCGAGTCGGACGGCGCCGGCTCTGGGAGCTCGAGCGAGGGCAGTGCAGGATGAGCCGGGTGCCGACGCATCCTTGCGACGCGGCCACCAGCACGTCGCATCGCGACTGCCTCCTCGCCCGATCAACCCGTGGAGGCTGACAGGCTGGGCTCGAGCGTCCCGAGCAACCAGAGTAGGTCGTCGAGCAGGACGACCTCGGTGTCTCCGGGACCTGCGCTCTCGCGCGCCACTTGGGCCAGGGTTCGCGCACGGCGAAGGTCGATCGGCATCGTCGCGATGGCGAGGTGGTAGCGGGTCCGTCGACCAAACTTCCCATCCGAACCGCTGGTCACCGGGAAGACGTCGAGGAGCGGTTCGAGCCACTCGCGCGCAAGTTCGTGGCGGCCGCTGTTGACGTAGGCCGAACCGATCAGCAGGCGGTACCGGCCGAGGCGGGCGGGCTCATCCGCCTCAAGCTCCACGAGAATGTCGAGCCCCGCCTTGAGGTTGCGGATGGCGTCGTCGTAGCGCTGCGCTTCGTACTGCGCGGCGCCAAGGTTGAACAGGTTCTGGGCTACGCCAGGGTGCTTCTCGCCGTCGGCTTGCTTGCGCAGAACCAAGGCTCGCTCGAGGGTTTCGATGGCCCGAGGGAAGTCGCCTTGGGCTTTGTATGCGGTGCCGAGGTTGCCCAAGACGACCGGAACAAAGGGATGCTCCGCCCCGAGCGTCGTCTCGAAACTCACCTTGGCCCGTTCGAGAACCTCGACCGCGAGCTCGGGCTCCCGCCGGGACACATACAACCCACCAAGGCTTGTCAGCGCGCGGGCGGTCTCCGGGTGGTCCTCTCCGTAGATCTTTGAGTAGGTGTGCAGCGCCGACTTATAGTGCGCGAGCGCGTCATCCAGCTCGCGACCGACGCGGTCGGTTGCGCCCAGGTTCATGTCCAGACCGGCCTGCAGCAGCGGATCTGCACCAAGCATGCGAAGGACTGCGCCCGCGTCGGCGCCCAGGGAGCGAGCCTCGGCGTGGCGCTCGGGATCGCGGCCAACGATGTAGATCAACCGGATCAGCGCGAGCGCCCGGGTGGTGTGGTCGTCGGCGATCTCGGCCAGACGAATCGCCTCGCGCAGGCTCTTTTCGGCCTCGGCGTAGTCGCCGGTCCGTTCTGTATATTGCCCGCGGACGAGGAGTCCGGCTGCTTCGGTGCTGGGATCAGCATATCGCTGGCCCACGGCGATGACCTCGTTGGCAAGCTCGATGGCGCGGTCGTAGTGCGCGAAGCCTCCGTGCGCTCGGGCGCGCGCGAGTTGGGCAAGGGCCTGATTGGTCGCCTCGATCGCCTCGGGTGTCCTCGGGACAAAGAAGGCTTTGAGTCGCCTCGGGTCGGTGCATGCATCCACCGGAGCGAGGGTGACGACGGCCTGTACCGCCTGATGGGCGATTCCTTCTTCGCTGGTCGAGAGGACTGCGACCAGCTCTTCGACGGCACTGCGGCGGCTCGCGAGGCACTGAGCCTGTTGAGCCAGCGTATCCGCGTCCGCGCTCTCGACCAGCCGGGTTGTGCAGTGGGCTTCGGACGCATGCTCCCAGTCGTCGACGTAGGCGCCGAGCATTCGGTCGACTGTGGTCCAGGTCGCGGCGGCATACGGAGCTTCCGAGCGTAGAAGCGCCGATTCGACTGCGGCCCTTTGCTCCGCCCAAAACTCTCGGAGCGGGGCACCTGCATCATCGCAGGCTCCGACGCCGACGGATTCGGGGCGGGTACCCACATAGACTGCGCCGGCGGCGACGCTGATCGCGGCGACGCCAAGGCCCACGCGACGCAGCATCCGAAACGGGCTGGCCCGTAGGGCGTCCACCAGCGCGCTCATGGATCCGAAACGTTGGTCGGGATCTGTCGCCAAGCCGGTGCGAAGAGCGTCGAACACCCGACGTGGAGCCGTGGCCGTACCCGGAGGCGCACGAACCCTGCCCGTCACGACATTGCTCGCGAGCTCGGCGTAGGTTTGTCCCGCAAACGGCCGAACGCCCGCGAGCGCCTCCCACAGCGAGACGCAGAACGCGAACTGGTCGCTCGCCGCGGTGGTCGGCGACGCGTTGTGCTGCTCGGGGGCCATGTAGGCCGGCGTACCCATGATCGCGCCGGTCTGGGTCAGCGTCTGTGCCTTGCCCTCCGTCGGGGTCTCGTCGTTGAGCGTCGGTGTAGACCTGTCCGAACGAGACAGGCCAAAGTCCATCACCCGGACGCGGCCGTCTACGCCCAACATCACGTTGTCGGGCTTGAAGTCGCGATGCACGATTCCGGCGGCATGCGCCGCCTCCAGCCCCTGCGCGGCATCGCAGTATACGCGCACGACCTCCTGCCAGTCGCGCTTCGCCTTGGCCCACTCCCGCAGCGTCATCCCGTCGACAAACTCCATCGCCACGAAGACCTGCTCCTCGTATCGCCCAACCTCGTGCACAGTGACCACGTTGGGGTGGTTGAGCCGCGCCATCGCCTGTGCCTCACGTTGCAGGCGGCTGGTGCCGGTCGAACCTCGGCTCGTGTCCTCGACGAGGTCAGGGCGCAGGAGTTTAAGTGCGACCCTACGATCGAGCTCCGGGTCGTAGGCGCTGTAGACGACGCCCATGCCTCCGGCTCCGAGTCGGTCCAAGATTCGAAAGCGCCCGACGCGCTCGGGGTCGCTCGGGGTGGAAGGGGCCGGAGCACCGGTGGCTCCGCATTCCGTGTCTTCCGTGCCGTGACTCGGTGGTGCTGGCTCACCGAACAGCTTGGCTCGCGCGGCCGCCCGGATGCGCTCTCGGTCGACGGCCTCCACCCCGGGGGCCGGACCCATCGCTTCCTCGCCTTCGCGAGGCGGCCGGCCGTCGGACGGGGTGTCAGGCATCTCGGGACGATCATGCCCCGGCGAGGCCCGAGCACGCAAAGCGCCTGCTACTCTGCGCCCGTGGCCACCGACATGGAGCTGCTCGAAGCCTGGCGAGGCGGCGACCGCGACAGCGGCAGCGAGCTGTTCGAGCGCCACTTCGACAGCATTTGCCGGTTCTTCGCGAACAAGACCGATCGCGACGTTGACGACATGGTGCAGCGCACGTTCACCGCATGTGTCGAGGGCAAGGAGCGGTTCCGCGGCCAGTCCTCGTTTCGCACCTACCTCTTCGGTGTCGCCCACAACGTGCTGCGCTCTTCGCTGCGCAACCGACGGCGGGACAACGACCGCTTCGATCTCGGCGTCACCAGCATTCACGACCTGGGCCTCAGCCCCGCCGTACTCGTCGCCAAGCGCAAGGAGCAGACGCTGACCCTCCAAGCCTTGCGCCGAATCCCGGTGGAGCACCAAGTTGTGTTGGAGCTGTACTACTGGGAAGAGATGACCGCGAAGGATCTCGGTGAGGTGCTCGACATCCCCGAGGGAACCGTTCGCGGTCGCATCCGCCGGGCCAAGCAGCTGCTCGAGGAGCAGCTCAAGATCCTCTCCGAGGACGATCGCATCCTCAAGAGCACGATCAGTGGGCTCGAGACCTGGGCTCGAGAGCTGCGGGCCCACGTGCTGCCGGACAAGTCCAGCTGACCCATGAGCCTTGCTGCCCACGACCGCGCAACGCTCGGCGCGTGGCTTGCTGCTCGCGGCGAGTCCCCGACGCACGCTGGCAGAGTGTTGCGGGCGTACTACGCGGGCGGAGGTGAGTTCGATCCGGGCGCGCTCGGCATCAGCAAGTCGCTGCAGACGATACTCGGACACCCGCACTTTCCCGCGGCGACGGCTGTCCGCCAGCAGCTTGTCTCCGGAGACGGCACGACGAAGCTGCTGCTTGGCCTGCGGCGCGGGGGGGCGATCGAGACGGTGATGATGCCCTCATATCGCGAAGGCGAAGCGTGGTGCTGTGTCTCCTCGCAGGTGGGATGTGCGATGGGCTGTGACTTCTGCGCGAGCACCCGCGGTGGCCTTGATCGTAACCTCGAGGTCGATGAGATCGTCGAGCAGTTCGTCCAGGTGACCCGCGCCGCGGCTGCGCATCATCGCGCTGTTCGGCGGCTTGTCTTCATGGGGATCGGTGAGCCTATGCACAACTTGGACAACGTGCTCACCGCGATCGACCACATCGCCGGGCAGGGCTTGGGCGGGTTGGGCTGGAGCCGGATCACGGTCTCGACCGTCGGGATCGTCCATGGCATCGAACGGATGGCGCGGGCCGAGCATCCGCCGTTTCTCGCGCTGAGCCTGCACGCGCCTGACGACGAGACGCGGGCGAAGATCGTCCCCACCGCCAAGCGCTACGATGTCGCCACCATCTTGGCTGCCGCTCGGGACTACCAGGCCCGCACGGGCCGAATCGTGACCATCGAGTACTGCCTGCTCGCCGGCGTCAACGACAGCGATGCGCAAGCCGAGCTGCTGGCCGAGCGACTTCAAGGGTTCCGTGCCCACGTCAACGTCATCCCCTACAACGCGACCGGTGCGGGGCTGTCGGGCATGGTCTACATGCGACCCAGCACCGGACGCGTCACGCGGTTCCTGGAGCGACTTCGAGCCAGCGGCGTCGTGGCCCATGTTCGCGACACGCGAGGCGACGACGTCGCGGCTGCGTGTGGTCAGCTCCGCGACGCCGAGCGCAACGCACCTCAGGCCCCGGCCAAGTAGCCGTAGACTTTGGCGACCGAAAGCGGCGCCGCGTAGTGATAGCCCTGGCCGAGTTCGCAGCCGAGCCAGCGCAGAACGTTGGCTTGGAGTTGGTTTTCGATGCCCTCGCCGAGCGTGCGGAGTCCCAGGGCGCTCGCGGCGGTCATGATGTGACGGATGCGCCCCGAGGTTGTCTCCGTTCCGTCGATCTTCGACACGAAGCGACGGTCGATCTTGAGCCCATCGAGCGGGAACCCGCGCAGGTCATCCACGGTGCACTCGCTCAGGCCGTAGTCCTCGACCCAGACCTTGCTGCCGATCGCGACCAGGCTTTTGACCAACGTTCGTGCTTCGTCGTTGTGCTCGGCGATCGTCTCCGCGTCGATCTCGAATCGTACCGCTGATGCTTTGAGTCCGGTGGTCATCAAGATGGAGCGCACCCGCTCCGCGAACAGCGGGTCGAGCACCTGGGGTGCCGAGAGGTTTATCGAGATGCACAGGTCGGGCAGATGCTCGAACTCGGTGTGCCAATCCGCCATCTGCCGCATCGCAGTCTCGACGCACCAGTAGCCGATCGGGACGATGAGCTCGCTGTCGTTTGCGGTGTTGATGAAGTCCTCGGCGATTCGCTCCTCGCCGTCGGGGTGTCGCCACCGGATCAGCGCCTCCAGTCCATACGGACGTTGGCTCTGGAGGTCGACGATCGGCTGGTACGTCACCGAAAACTCCTCGCGTTGGAGAGCCTGGCTCAGGTCGGAGGCGAGGACATTCATGGTTGGTGTGTCGCTCCGGTTGGTCGGTCGGATCGGATGCGCTGGAACCCTTGGAATGACGACTTCACATCGAGCGCGCTCGATCGCGGCATCGACGTTGGCGTCCCGGCCGCGGCCTCGCGCGAGGCCAAAACCTAGATCGACGTAGAGCTGGTCATCGTCGTGGTCGTAGGGCCGCTGGAGCTCTCGGCGGACGGATTCTGCAGCGTTGAGGTCTTCGCCGTCGTGAACGCCACGAAAGAGCACCACGTAGCCCGTCTCACCGACGGGCGCGGCGACGAAGTCGCTGGCGACGTGGGCGAGCCGGAGGCCCACCCGCGTCCGAAGTGCAGCGACGTGGGCGGCCGAGAGCACGCGGGATTCGATGATGGCCCCTGTATCCACGTAGAGCACGGCGTAGCGGTACTCGGAGTCGAACTCGCTGTGTTCGATGGCGGCTGCGAGACGCCGACGCATCGCAAGCGTCGTGAACAAGCCGGTGTCGGGGTCGAGCACGTTGGACGCGTCCGCTCCCTGCATCTGCGTGACTCCGCGATGGGTCTCGATGCTGCCCAAAACGGCGACCCGAAGGACAGCGGGCGAGAGTTCGCTGAACGCCAGACACTCGGCGGCGCCCGACTCTCGCAGGCGGATGCGCTCCAAGACCGGATCGTTCGGTGTCAGCTCTTGAAGGACGATGAACGGGACGAGGATGTTCCGTTCCACGATTCCGCGTCGGACGCTCGCTCCCACGTAGTCGTCGAAGGTGAGTACGGCGGCCGCGTCGCCCTTGGACAGGCGGGCCATCGCTTCGGTGGAATGCGGACAAAGCTCGACCGAAAGTCCGTATGCGCCGACCTGCGTGAGCATCTCGTGGACCTCGGTCGCTTTGGCCGAGGAACCTCCGACAACAAGAACAGCACAGCCATCCGCAGGGCGAACCGCGGTCGACGCTCCGAGGTCGGCTGGGTTTGCGGTTGGGGGTTGCGGAGTTGCAACGACCGCAGCTGAGAGATTGGCGGCAGCAGACACGTTCTCCGGGGAGTTCGGTCCAACGCGGCGACGACTTGAGTCAGGGTCCCGGATGAGGACGAAGCTTAGGCGCCCCAGCCGCCGTCTACGTCGAGGGTCTGTCCGGTCACGTAGCGGGCGTCGCTTCCCAGCAGGAACCGAATCACATCGGCAACCTCGGAGGCTTCGCCGACGCGACGCAGCGGGACCGTCCGCGCGTAGGCGTCGAAGCCTTCGTCCCCAACCTCGGCGGTCATGTCGGTTCGGAGCAACCCTGGCGCAACGGCGTTGACGCGAATCCCTCGGGGTCCGAGTTCGTGCGCCAGTCCACGAACGGCGGCCTCGATTCCTCCTTTGGCCGCGGAGTAGGCGACCTTGCCGGGGAGCCCATGGCGCGCCAGGTTCGACCCGGTGAACACCACCGAGCCTTGCGTCGCGATGAGGCCCCGGCGCAGCAGGCCCCGCAGCAAAACCAGCGGCGCCTCAAGGTCGGCACGGAGCTGAAAGACCAGCGGGTCGTCCGTGGCGGTGCCCTCCTCGAAGGCCCGGCGCATCGCGACGCCAGCGTTGAGCGAGACCGCATCAAACGCGCCGAGTTCCTCTTCGATGGTCGCCAGCACCCTTGCAACAGCGAAGGGGTCATCCTGATCGGTTCGCAGCAAGGTCAGCGGAGCGTGAGGTGTCGCCGCCTCAAGTGCACGGCTGGCGTCCGAAGCATGTCGATGAATGCCAACAACCTCCATGCCATCAGCCAGCAGACGCTCGACCAACGCCCGGCCGATCCCACGCGTGGCCCCGGTGACCAACGCCCTCACGCCGAGACCTCGATCTCGTCCGACGGGACGAACGGAGGCGTGTCGCAACAGAACACGGTGGCCCGCTGCTCACTGCGGTTGTCGTACCCGTGGACCTGACCGACCGGCCACTCCCTCGCCGTATGCGACGGGAGTTGCGCCCCTTGCCACGAGAGCTCGCCCGCCACAATCCACTCTAGCTCGCGCATCACCTGATGATGGTGAGCCGGGATCGCCTTGCCGGCCTCGACGTGGAGTAGGTACAGGCCCGCCTCGCGGGTCTCGAGCAGGATCTCCACCTGGCCAAACTTGCTGTTCTCGAACCGCCGGGGAAAGTCGTGCTTTGTGCGCTGAACCCGAACCATCGCGGCATCCGCGAGGCCCGTGAGCGCCCTGGGCTTGCTCAGCCGCAGCGACGCCGTGTCGACCTCGGGGTGCAGGCCGAGCACCATGGCGCAGATCTCTTCTGCGGCGGCTTCCAGGAGCTGGTAGCGGCGGAAGTGCAGCATCGCGCGAACCTCGGTCGCGACCTGTGCGTAGTCGCAGGTGTCGCCGATGCGACCGGTTCGGCCGGGCTTGCGCAGGTCGAGGCTCAGCTCGAGATCCACCCTCAACGGCTGGGGATCGTCACGCTCGTGCGCGTGAACCCCGATGATGCAATCGACCTGGAGTCCGCAGATCGCGATCGTGTCGCTCACCAGCGGACTCTACCTCCCAAACCACAAAAACGCTCCTAGGGCAGTTTCGGCAGCCTGAGGCGTCCTGTTCGAGGCCTCGGGTGCGCCGCGAGCGGTGTGCTAGATCAGGGGCTCAGGCTGGAACTTTACGCCGACCTGAATCGCCATCATTATCTGGAGTCCAAGCCTCGGCAACGCCGACCGCTCGGTACACGGCTCACGTGGAGACTGACATGCTTTTGAAAAAACTTTCCCTGGCTACCCTCGCTTGCCTCCTTGCTTCGGGCTGCATCATTTCCGGCGACGCGGACGATGATGGTTCTGGCGGGACCGAGTCGACGACCAACACGCCGACGACCAACACGCCGACGACCGACACGCCGACGACCGACACCCCGACGACCGACACGGAGTCCGCGGGCAGCACCACCACCACCGATGGCACCACTGGCGAGCCGGTCGCAGGGGGATGCGGCTGGGGCCCCATCGCCGGCAACGAAGAGGTTCCCAATGGCTACCAGTGCGGAATCGACAACGTCGTCGACCCCGATGGTGTGCACCCCATCGACTGCTCGCCCAACGCGATCCTCGAGGCGGGCATGGAGTGCCTCGCAGCGGGCGTGACGGCAGAAGGCTGCTGCGACGCCAACGGTGACGTCTGGTACTGCATCGACCTGGACGGCGACGGACCCGGCGAGCCCGAGGTGGGTGGCGAAGACTGCGCCGACCCGGTCGGCACCGACACGGACGCGACCACGACGGACACGGATGCGGGTACGGACACCGACACGGACACGGATGCGGGGACCGACACGGACCCGGACACCGACGGTACGACCACCACCGGCAAGTAGGGGACAGCCCCGAACGCAAGAAGCCCCGCTCGGCATCGGCCGACGGGGCTTCTTCATTGGTTGGCGCTGCTTCTGGGTCGGCGTTGTTTTGGCTCAGCGCCGGACGACGATCGTCGTGCCTGGGCTGCCCTCGTGCGCGTGCACGCCATGCCAGCCTTCCGGGACCCCGGGCGTGGTCCAGTCGAACAGCCACTTGGCATCCGCAGGACCCAGGTTCACACAACCGTGGCTACGAACCCGTCCGAATCCGTCGTGCCAGAAGGCGCCGTGCAGGGCGATGCTGTCGTTGAAGAACATGGTCCAAGGCACGTCCTGGATCGAGTAGTTGCCGTCGGTGTCCGACTGCCCATCCATCGTGGTGGACACGTGCTTGCTGCGGATCCGCCACTGACCGGTCGGGGTCTCGAAGGACTCCTCTTTGCTGCCCTTCTTGCCGGTGGACACCAAGGTGATGAACTTCGGTTCGGGCCCCTGATAGGCGACCAGGATCTGCTTGTCGAGGCTGACGTCGACCCAGCGATCGTACGGCTCGAGGCCCTCGGGCATCGGCTGCGCATCCGCGAACCGAATCACGCCCTTGGGGATGAGGCTGCCGTCGGTCGTCATCATGTACGCCTTGCCGGCATGCTCGACCTCTTCTTGCAGGTCGACGAACGTCTTGTTTGGCAGCGTCTCTTTCGCGACGAGTGTGCCCTCGGTGTCGAACTCGAACCGCTTCGCACCCTTGGGCGCCATCACGAAGCCCATCGGAAAGCCGGTCCCGTCCGGCAAAGCACGGCCCTCGAAGCCCTTGGTGTCGTAGACGTAGGCGGCGCTCGCCTCGACGAATCCGCCGCGGGCGGTCTTCCAGTATTCGATGCCGTCGACCTCCACCTTTTCGCCGATTGCGAGGAAGAAGCCGCGTTCGAGCCAGGGGGTCTCGCGGTTGAGCGGGAGCTTGAGTTCGGGCTCGGGCGGTGGCTCGGCCTGGGCCACAACCGGGGCGGCGGGCTCGGGCGTGCTCCCATCCGGCTTGGGCAGCGCCGCGAGGGGGGCCTCGGCGCCGGCGGTATCGGCCGGAAGCGCCGCGGGCTTGGGCGCTCCTTCCCCGGTTCGAATGCGCTCGAGCTCGTCGCGCTTCTTCGCGGCTGCCACTCGTTCTTCAGCGGTGGGCGGCCGCCAGTACATCGGCGCGTTCCAGTGCTTGACGTATGCATAGCGGTACGGAAGCGCCGCGTCCTTGTCGGGCGCCGTGGCCGGGGTGCCCAACCTGGGCTCCTGCTTGGCGTCCACGACGAGCCCCTTTCCGAAGCACGCGTAGCCGCCTTGTGGAAGCTGGTGCCACGAGTTGCGACAGCCGCGTCCTTCCACCTTGGGCGAGACCATCATTCGTGTCCCCACCCGGAGGTAGCCCAGGCTGTGTGAGTCGGTGTCCGGACGGTCATAGACCGCCACCACTTCGTAGCCCGCCAGGCCGTGAACCGTGAGGTCGGACTCACTCGGAACGCCGTCGGAAGGTGCGATGGCCCCATATCCGGGCGGCGGTGAGGGAAAGTGCTCTGGCGACTCGGGCGTCAGCGCGATCCGAGGATCGGGCGCGGGCTCCGGGGCGGGCTCCACATCTGCGTCGGGGCGCATCGCGTCGGCGAGGCGAGAGGGAGCCGACGGCGGTGCGGGCTCGAGCTCGGCCCCAACACCATCCTCCGGCTGGGACATCCCAGTCGTGGGTGCCTCGGCCTGACCCTGACGATCGCAGGCACCGAGCAGGAGAAGGACGGCCAGAACCGATGAGTGCCGCATGAAAACCGGCCTAGCAGGAAGGCGCCTCTCGACGCGAATTCCTGGCGGATCAACTGGCGACGTTGGCGAACCAGTTGCTGACGGTTGGCTTGAGGCCCGCCGCGGTGAGACGGTCGATGGCCTCCTTCATCTCTTCGATCTTCTGCTCTTGCGGATCCAACAGGATGAACACCGGATAGCTGTCCGTCTTCGCGTACCAGCGCTTTCGCAGCGCGTTGAACTCGTTCATGCGGGACGCGCTCATCCAGTCTTCCTCCTTGAGTTCCAGGATCCGGAACTTCCCGATCTTGGATGCGGCATGAACGTTGCCCAACTCAAGCTCGAGGTGCCGACAAGGCTCGCACCAGTCTGCAGAGAACAACACGGCGACCTGTTTGCCGTCCTCGTTGGTCTGCTGCGCGAGACGGCCGAACATGGCGTCGAGCGTCTCTCCATCGCGCGGGCGCAGCCGGCGGATGTCGTAGCCCACCTCCGCATCCGCGTCGGGCTTGGATTCTGCGACCGACTTGGCGTCCTCGGCCTTGGCGGTGTCGTCGCACGCGACGAAAAGCAGGCACAACGCTGCGGCCCAACGAGTCATGCCGCCTGTTAAACGTCCGGGACGGCGTTGGGGTCAAGCTCACCGGCGAGGTCCTCCCCCATCAATCGACGCACATCGTGGGGCGCGCGCCCCGCAGCGAAGAGGCAGTAGAGTTTGGCAAGGGCTGCCTCGGGCGTCATGTCGACCCCACTGACCACCCCCGCGTTCGCAAGCGCCCGCGAGCTGGCGTAGGTGGCTTGGTCGACCACGCCGCCGTGGCACTGGCTCACGTTGACCACCACCGTTGGATTCGCCCCGGAGCTCGCCCTGCGAATCGCTTCGAGCAGGGCGCTGTTGCGATGGGGGAAGGTGCCCGCGCCGTACGTCTCAAGCACGACGCCGTCGGCGCCCGCGAGCACGGTCTCGAGCAGGTCACGGCTCAGGCCGGGAAATACTCGGAGCGCGACGACTTGCGGTTCGCACTGGAACTGCAGCGAGATGGGCAGGCCGCCGCCGGGCGCCCGAACCAAGTCGTCCGCCACGTTGATGCGCGCGCCAACGGTGGCCAAGGGGCGAAGGTTTCCCGAGTCGAAGGCGACGAAATCGACGTTGTGGACCTTCTGGGCGCGGTTGCCTCGCAGGAGCCGTGCCGCAAAGTAGATGCAGACCTCGGGGATCTTCGTGGTGCCCGCGAGGATGATCGACGTGACGATGTGTTCGCGGCCGTCGGTGCGCACGTGCTCGAGGCTGAGCTGCGCGCCGGTGAGAATGACGGGCTTGCGCAGTCCCTCCAGCAGGAAGCTGAGGGCAGACGCGGTGTGGGTCATCGTGTCGGTGCCGTGAAGCACGACGAACCCGTCGAACTCTGCATCTCGGGCGACGATGGCCTTGGCGATCCGAAGCCAATCTGCGGGCACCATGTCGGCGCTGTCGAGCAGAGGCTCGAGCAACTCGACCCGGTGGCGCGGCACGTCGGGGCGGTCGAGCTCCGGCATGGACGCGAGGTAGCGATCCAGCACGTCGCGTTGCGGCACCAGACCCTCTGACGAGGCGGCCATTCCGATCGTGCCTCCGACGTGGAGAACGCAAACGCGAGACATGGGGGACGGTATCAGGGCCGCGGCCCTTGAGAAAACACAGTACGCTGAGGCGCAATGTTCCTGGTCTCGGGCACCAAGCGAAGCGGAACGTCGATGTGGATGCAGGTGTTGCGGAGCGCGGGGGTCCCTGTGCTGGGCTCAGCCTTTCCGCGGAACTGGAAAACCACGTCGCTCAAGGACGCGAATCCCGACGGCTTCTACGAGAGTATTCTTCGCCAAGGGATCTACTTCCGAACCAATCCGCATCCGACCACGGGCGCGTACTTCATGCCCGGTGACGTGCAAGGGTTCGCCGTGAAGGTCTTCGTGCCGGGGGTGATCCGCAGTGAGCGAGCGTACGTCGACCTGCTCGTCGCCAACGTTCGCAAGTGGCGGGAGTATGAGGCATCGATCAACCGGCTGTACGCACTTGAGAACAAGGATCGCCGCGCCAAGAACCCCGACGCCCCGGAGCCGTTCCATTTTCCGCCCGCCTTCGAGTGGTGGATGGAAAATTTCGCGTTGATGCGAGACATCAGCCTGCGCGGGTACGAGTACCAGCTGCAGACCTACGACGAGGTGCTGGCGGAACCGTCGCGAGTCATCCCCGAAGTGCTCGGGCGGATGGGGGTCGCCGACGCCGACATCGAAGCCGCGGTCGCGGCGGTCAAGCCAGACAACCGCACCCAGAACGAAGACGCTGCCGCGCTTGAATCCTCGAGCGTTCCGGACGAGCTGGCCGAGATGTTCGACGAGCTGTACGAGGTGGTCCGCGACCGGAGGCCAGTCTCGGGGGACTTCCTGCGGCGTCTCAACGACACCAACCGGAGGCTTCTGCCAAGGCTGAGCGAACTTCAGACCAAGGTGGTGCAGTCGATGTCGAAGATTCAGCGAGAGACGGGCGCTAAGCCCACACCGATGGGCATCGAAGGCCTTCCCAATCCCTGAATTTGGCCGCGATACGGGGATCAAAGCCCGTGGCACGAAGTGCAACCCAGCCTGCTACGATACCCCGCACCGGATGGAAGACGCCGTCATCTCTCGCGCTCACGAACTCACGGGCAATGTGCTCGGAGGACGCTATGAGGTGCTCGGCAAGCTCGGCGTTGGCGGGATGGCGTCCGTCTACGAAGGCCGGCGTGTTGGTCTCCACAACCGGGTCGCGATCAAGGTGCTTCGCGCCGACCTCTGCGAAGACCCGAGCAACGTCAAACGCTTCTTGAGAGAAGCTCGGGCGTCGTCGGTCATCGAGCACGAGAACATCGTCGACATCATCGACTTCGGCCCGACCGAGACCCAGCCGGTCTACTTCGTCATGGAGTTCCTCGAGGGGCTCGACCTCCGGCAGGAACTCCAGGCGATCGGGCGGATGGGTTGGAGCCGTTCGCGTCGAATCCTGCTGCAGGTGGTTGGGGCGCTCGGGGCTGCCCACGACAAGGCGATCGTCCACCGCGATGTAAAGCCGGCGAACATTTTCCTCATCCGCCGGCAAAACGGGGAAGAGGTCGCGAAGGTCCTCGACTTCGGCATCGCCAAGGTGGTCGAGGAGCAATTGGGGGGCCTGACGCAGGCCAACACGATGACCAACGGCCTGCTCGGGACCGTCTCCTATATGGCGCCCGAACAGGCGCGTGGAGGCACGATCGATGCGCGGACGGACGTGTACGCCGTGGGGGTGGTCGCGTACAAGATGCTCACCGGCGAGGCGCCATTCAAGGGAAACAACCCCTACGTGGTTCTCGAGCAGCACGTCTCCGAGCCCCCTCGGCCGCTGCGGGAGCTGGTGCCGGACATCCCTCCCGAAGCCGAGGCCATCGTCCTGCGTTGTCTGGAGAAAGACCCGGACCGTCGCTTTCAGTCCATGCACGAGCTGGCTGAAGCACTCGCGCACGGGAGCACGCTTGAGTACGGCAAGAACACCTCGGCGCCCGCGAACTCGGGCTGGAAAGCGCCGCCCCCTGAGGCTCTGGAGACCTCGGCAGCAACGCCGAGACACAATGCCACCGAGTCCTTGGGCAGTGGCTCAAACCATCGGGCCCAGGTCGCGGTGTCGGCGTCCTACCCTGCGGTGGGCTCCACTGCGGTCGTCGATCCGGCTCCGATGCAGCGCGGGTATCCGACGCATGACACGGTGGCCTCGCCCGGGCCGAGCACGCTGCAAGCGGGCGCGAGCATCGACACGTTTGACGGTCAGACCCGGCGGCGAAGCCCCTTACTGTTGCCCGTGCTGCTGGGCCTGGGCGTTGGGCTGGGCCTGCTGCTCTCGTTGGGCATCGTCTTCTTGCTCGAACCGCGGCTCGGCTCGGACGACACGACGCAGGCTCCGGTCAAGCTCGCGGCCCCGCAAGAAGCCGTCCCGGTGCCCCAAGATCCTCCTCCCGAAGTCCCGGACACGGTGCTCGCCGAGCCGAAGCCGCTTTCCAAGGTCGCGGCCGAGGCCGAGGCCGAGGCCGAGGTCGAAGTCGAGGCCGAAGTCGAGGTCGAGGAGCCGGCTGCTGTGGCCGTGGACGCGGCGCCTCCCGAGCCTGTGAGCAAACCTCGCCGCCAGCAGCGGAAGCCTCGGCAGCCCAAGCCGGAGGAAACCCCGGTGAGCACTCCAAAGCCGACCTCAGATCCGGCTCCGAAACCCAAGCCCGACGACCCAACGTCGCTTCACCCCGACCTTCGCAACCCCTACGACTGACGAGCCCAGCGTCGAGCCTCGATCGAGTCGAGTGCGAAATCTGCCTCGATCGCGACCTCCACATCGATCCTGTCCTGGATCTTGAGGGCTCCCGCCAACCCGCGATACGGCTTGATGCCCCAGCGTGTCGGTTGGATCGTAACTTTGGCCACGAAACGGTCCCCCATCGGGATGACCCGAATTGGCTCGAGTGCCCGGCGGGAACCTTGCAAGGTCAGTGAACCCCGGAGCTCTCCCGTGTCGCCCCGAGGTTCGAGGTGCGCCTCGAACACGGCTTCGGGGAACTTGTCGACGCACAACACCTCGCTTCGAACCGTCTTCTCGATCTTGGCTCGGTCCTTCGCGGACAGTGCATCGGTGTCGAGCGTGTTTCCCTTGATCGCTCCGTCCACGCGGATCGAACTGGTGGTGAAACGGCCGACCATCATGCCTGTCTCAAGCGTGATCTCGAACGCATCCATGGAGAGCTGCAGGTCGTGGCCAAGCCTTGAGAGCAGCCCCTCCTTGAACACAAACAGCCGCAGGCAAGGCAACTCGCTCATCTGCAAATATCATCGGCCACCGGGCGAGCAATCCGGAGAAAAATGATGGATCAAATCTCCGGCTTCACCGTGAGCGACCACGAACCGACCTTAATCGAGACGCTTTCTCGGCCGGGTGTATCGACAAGCGACAGTACCGCGGCGCAGGAGTTCAGGTGGTCCGCAACCGGAGGCGCTGCTGCGTCGATCCGTTGAAGCTCGAGAACGCGGTCGGTCGCGACGGGTGACAAACGGAAGACCGCTGCGAGCTCAGCACCGGGCTTGAGATCGACCACAGCCCACAACACGGTCTTCCCACAGCCCACCGACAACAGGGCATCGAGGCCGGAAAGTGGAAGTGTCTGGGAGCCTGCGACGACGAGCTCGAGGCCCGTGTGAGGCCAGCGCTGCTGGAGTTCGTCCGCGATCTGGTGGGGCGAAAGACTCGGGGCGGTCGAGGTCCCGAGGATCACCAACACCTCGCGATTCGGAACGAGTATGCGTTCCACCACCGCGGCACAAGTTCGAGAAAACCTGGACAGCGAACCCAACCCGTCCTCTGCAGACAGGGCCCCATGTTCGGGGGTCCAGGCCGACGCATCTGCGATCCACGCTTTCACGGACGAACCTCCACCTGCCAGGTGCCGAGCGCTGTGCGCACGCAGATCCGTTCTGGCTCATCCCCGCCGGGGCCACACGGCAGGCCCAACTCCGCAATCGCGGCACCGATGACAACGGCCGTGATCATCGAACCCGGCGAGACCTCCAACGCAAACTCGGCAGGCGAACCTCCGCCCGGGTGCAGGGTTACCGGGGCCACCCCAGTCCGCTCCAGCACAAACTCACCCCCCTGGGCCCGAACCCAAACCGCATCTGCAACCCCGCGCTCCAGGAGCCCCCATGCTGAGCGCAGGACTCCTGAGTCCGCGTCAGGCCCCAGCTTCGTATAGCCAAACCCGACCTGGTCCTGCGGTCGGGTCAACACCCATGACGTGCCAGCGGTGATGGACACGACACGAGAGAGACCCCATCGGCGCCGCGCAGCGCACAGCGCATCCGGGATCCCCGTCGCAGACTCGACCGGCGCCCCAAAGCGCCCGTCGAGCGATGCCCAGCCCGAGGCATCGCCCGATCCCGTGTAGGCCCAACCGCTGATCGGACGCGGGGCCATCTGCGCTCTCTACCGACGCTGCGCCGACCGCTTGGCGGCCTTTTTCTTGGCGGGAGCCTTTTTTGCAGCCGACTTCTTGGCGGGAGCTTTCTTGGCGGGAGCCTTTTTCGCAGCCGATTTCTTGGCGGCCTTCTTGGCCGGAGCTTTCTTGGCGGCCTTCTTGGCCGGAGCTTTCTTGGCGACCTTCTTCGCGGGAGCCTTTTTTGCAGCCGCCTTCTTAGCGGGAGCTTTCTTCGCGGCCGACTTCTTAGCGACCTTCTTGGCCGTCTTCTTAGCAGGCGCCTTCTTGGCGGTGGCTTTCTTCGCCGACTTCTTCGCGACCTTCTTGGCGGTGGCTTTCTTCGCCGACTTCTTAGCGACCTTCTTGGCGGAGGCTTTCTTCGCCGACTTCTTAGCGACCTTCTTGGCGGAGGCTTTCTTCGCCGACTTCTTAGCGGGCGCCTTCTTGGCGGAGGCTTTCTTCGCCGACTTCTTAGCGACCTTCTTGGCGGAGGCTTTCTTTGCCGACTTCTTTGCGACCTTCTTGGCGGTAGCTTTCTTTGCCGACTTCTTGGCGACCTTCTCAGCGGTAGCTTTCTTTGCCGACTTCTTGGCGACCTTCTCGGCGGGAGCGTCCTCGGCCGCCTTCTCAGCGGGAGCTTTCTCGCTGACCTTCTTGGCGGCCGCCTTCTTCGCCAGCTTCTTGCTGGGAGTTTTTCTTCCGGGAGCCTTCTTCGCTGGAGCGTCGGCGGGCGGAGCTTCCATGGGAGGAGCGTCGGCGGGCGGAGCTTCCATGGGAGGCGCGTCGGTGGGCGGCGCTTCCACGGGAGGCGCGTCGGTCGGAGGCGCTTTCACGGGCGGAGCGTCGGTGGGAGGAGCTTTTACGGGAGGAGCTTTCTTCGCGGGAGTGTTCATGGGAGGAGCTTTCGTGTTGGCCTTCTGGGCGGGAGCCTTTCGAGCGGCCTTTCGAGCGGTAGCGTTCTGGCTGGTGGTTTTCTTGGCGGTCTTCTTCGCGGGTGCTGGCTGCAGCGGAGCCTCCTCGGGGGGAGCCTCCTCGGGCGGAGCCTCCTCGGAGGGAGCCTCCTCGAGCGGAGTCTCCTTGAGCGGAGCCTTCGTGCCGCGGCGGTTCCTGCTCACCTTCTTGCGGGCATCCCCTTCGGAAGCCTCCGGCCCGGGAGTGGGCTCTGGTTGCGGCGCAGCTGTCGGTTCGGTTCCCGGTTCGGGTTGCCCCTCGTCCTGGGTCGGAACCACCGCGGGGTCGCTCAACGTCTCTTCGTCGTCGACCAACAGGTTCGCCTCGGGCGGCGCCGCAAGCTTGGCCTTAGTTCGCCGGGTCTTCTTGGGCTTCGGCGGGGGAGCGTCTTGCTCCGAAGGTTTCGCTTCGAGTTCGGTGTCCTCGGGGCTGGGCTCCTCTTGGTCTTCGTGAACCTCCTCCTCCTCCTCAGGCTCTGTCCGGGTCTCGGCCTCGGCTTCCCAGATTCCGAAGATGGCGCCCGCGGGATCGCCGATCACCGCGACCGGGCTGTGGCCCTCGACGTTGGACGTGTCGACCAAGATTCGCGCGCCGGCTTCTCGAGCTCGGGCGACGGTCTCAGCGACGCTCTCGACCGCGACGTAGGGCATCCAATGCGCGGGCAGGTCGACGTCTGCCTTGAGCTGGATGCCACCGCCCGGAGGGACCGGCGTATTGATCTGCGTGTAGACCTCTCCACCGATCGGCACGTCGTCGAACGACCACCCGAGCACGCGCTCGTAGAACGCGCGGGCGTGCTGGATGTCGTCAGTGTTGAGCTCAAGATGGACGAACGCGCGATGCATGCAGACCCAGACGAACAGGGTCTTACTACGCACGCGCCGGCGACTTCAACGCCTGCGGCAGCAAAGGGAGGCTGAATCGGACCGCCTCACTCGATGAGGAAGGTCTTTTGCAGCGTCTTGTCGTCCCGAACGACCGTAACGGTCACCTGGTCGGCATCCTCAACACCGGAGATCGCCTCGCGAGCTGCCCGGCGAGACTCAAGGCGCTGGTCGTCGATGGCGGTGACCAGGTCGCCGTCACGGAAGCCAAGCCGACGGATCAGACCGCCTCGGACCGTGTTCTCGATGCGGAACCCCACCATCGTGCTGCACTCTCGTTGGGGGACGATGTCTCCGTATCCACTCAGAAGGCTCGGGTCGGCGACGACTCGGTCCAGGACTTTGCGGGGAACCCAGTGGGTTTCGGTCGCGCGGTAGACCTTGGACCCGAGGTGATTGGCCTTGCCGCTGCGTCGCTTCCGGACCGCGCGACGCTTGGCTTTCACCTGCTTGCCGTCTTGGTAGACTGCGACGTCGGTGCCCTTGGCTGCCTTGGCGATGACCCTGACTTCGGTCTTGTGGCCACCGTTGCAGAGCAAGCCTCCGTGGGCCGCGTACGCGAAGCCGGCAGCAATGGCCAACGGCGCGACGGTGTAGAGCAGCTCCTTGGAGAGGAAACGACGCGAGGTCATGCGCTCATGATATGGCATGATCGATTTCGCTTCAGCGACTCGGCCCACGATGAGCCGCAAAAAGAACAAGATCACCGGCGATAACGACGCCCTCGCGGCGAACCCGTTTGCCGCCGCCTTTGGCGGACTTGCCGGCGTCGAGCTCGAGCCGGGACCAGTCCCCGAACCCGACCCTCTCCCCACCGACCCGGTCCCCGGGGACTCGGGTGCGCTCCACCTAGGACAACGCGCGATCGTGCGTCGCCAGAGCAAAGGGCAGGGCGGTAAAACCGTGACCTGCGTGGAGGGCATTCCCGTGACGGCCGCGGAGGCCCTCCTCCCGCAACTGAAGAAGGATCTCGGCTGCGGCGGACGCATGCAGGGCGAGATGTTGGTCCTCGGGACGCGCAACCACACCCGGGTGGCGGACTGGCTCCAAGCCGCGGGTGTACCGCGCGTCACGCTCGGAAACTGACGGAGACCGTTCGGCGCGCGCGCACTTCAGGCAGTAGACGCATGTAGGCGTTCCCGCTACGGTAGCGGCCGTGGGGATTCCTCCCGCAGATCTCGTGGAAGAGGCCGATCCAAAGACCGACATCTACGGCACGCCCGTGATGCAGAAACGCGAGCCGACCGGCGAGCTTCCGCTCGCCGAGGTCGATGTGCTCGGGTTGCTCGGGACGCAGATCCACGGCGGCTTCGTCGTCGAGGAGCTGGTCTCCAGCGACGGCTTGAGCATGGTGTATCGCGCGAGGAAACCAGACGGTGCCGGAGAAGCCGCGCTCAAGTGCTTCTACGGCCTGCGCACCCTGTCCCCAGAGAGCCTGTCGACGTTTCGCGACCGATTCCGGAGGATCACCTCGCTGCTGGGGGCGCTCTCCGCAGACCAACCCAGCATGACGCGGGTCCTGGGCCAGGGGTGGATGGGCGTCGGCGACCGCGAGATCCCCTGCATGTTGCTCGAGTGGATCGAGGGCGTGTCGTTGCAAGCCGTCCTCGACACGGAGCGCCGCAACGGCAGCAAGCAGCGCCCGATCACCGAGGTGTTCGCCTTGATGCAGCCCACGCTTCGCGCGCTGTCGGCTGCCCACGCCTACGGGCTGACGCACCGCAACCTCAACCCAGGCAACCTGTTCGTCGACGATGCCACGTTGGCCTTGGGCTCGAACGTTCGCATCATGGACTACGCGCTCGCGCGGCTTGAGGGCGAGCCGTTCGACGACGCGATCACCTTCCTCACCCCCGAGTACGCATCGCCCGAGCAGTTCATGGGCTACGAGCACCTCGTGGGCCCGTGGACCGACGTGTTCGCGATGGCGCTGGTGATTATGGAGGTGATGCTCGGTGGCAGACAGGTGATGCCTGGCGATGACTTCGAGTCGCTGCGCGATGCGTGTCTCGACGAAGAGCGAAGGCCCACGCCGCGCTCGTTCGGACTCGACGTGTCGGATGCGGTCGAGATGGTTTTCCTGCGGGCGTTCGAGATCGACGTGCACCGTCGCTACAACTCGGGAGCGCACTTCATGGGGGCGTTGTCCCGAGCCCTCGAAGATGGCGACGTCGCCCAGGTCTCCGCCGCCGGCGAGATCCAACACGACGCCTCTCACTACCTCACGCGCAACGGGAAGCCACCGGAGGTGCGGGAGAGCGAGGGCGGCGAGCCCACGTCGCTGGGCGGCAACACCCTGGTCACGGCTCGGGCGGTGGGTGACGCCGCACCGCAGCTTCCGGCGATCATCACGGGTGAGACCGTCATCGCACCGCGGCCGGTCCGAACCGGACAAACCGTGCTTGCGCCCGTGCCCACACTCAAAGACTCGTGAGCGCGGTCGAGGCGGTTCGGCTCGACGTCGAGATCTCGACGCTTCCGACGATCTTTCCCACACCCTTTCGCCAAGGCAACCCGCATCCGGTCGCGGTTCATGCGGCGAAACAGCTGCAAACGTATCTGCACAACCAGCTGCCCCATGAGGTCGTTCGCGGACCTCTGGGAGGGAAGATGTTTGGCGTCCTCGTGGTCGTCGACGAACACGGCAGACCAGGGGCGCTGTGGGGTTTTGCGGGGATGGTGCAGGGCGAGAGGTGTTGGCCGGGATTCGTGCCCTCCGCCTGCGACCAACGATCGTTCGACGCGTTGTGGGCCACCGAAGGCGCGAGGGTCGAGTCGTTCAACGACGTCATCGCCGCGGCGCAAGGTCCGGGCCGGGCCGCGCTGGAGGCAGAGCAACAAGCCGTCTCTCGGGCGTTGCTGCCGAAGCTTCAGGCTACGTATGAGCTTCGCAACGCCCGCGGCGAAACAAAGCGTCTGGACGCCCTCTTCGCGCCGAGACCTGTCCCCGGTGGTGCGGGCGACTGTGCGGCACCGAAGCTTATCCAGCACGCTTACCGCATCGGCGCGCGGCCGGTCGCGTTGGCCGAGTTCTGGTGGGGCGATGCGACGCCCGCGGGCGGCCGCCACCACGGGGTGTTCTATCCCGCGTGCCGAGGTCGGTGCGCGAAGATCCTCCCGTTCATGCTTGAGGGGATCGAGTGCGAACCGCCGCCGGAGTATGGCAACCACGGCGTCCTCGATGACGGGCCGACGACCATCTTCGAGGACGAGGACCTGTGGATCGTCGACAAACCCAGCGGGTTGCTCTCGGTACCGGGGCGGGGCAACGCCCTGCGCGACTGCGTACAGCTCCGCCTACAACTGCGCGCCGGACTCGAGGACCCCAGCTGGCCCCGACTGGTGCACCGGCTCGACCAGCCCACATCGGGCCTGCTCATCGCGGCCAAAAACAAGCCCACCTACGTCGGCATTCAGCAGCAGTTCTCTCGGCGCACGGTCCACAAGCGCTACGAGGCGCTGCTGCACGGGGACGTGCGCGGTGAGGGGCTGATCCAGCTTCCCCTGGGTCCCGATCTCAGCGACCGACCTCGGCAGATCCACGATCCGGCCCATGGCAAGCCCGCCGCGACCCGCTGGGCCGAGGTGCGAAGCGAAGGCGGACGATCGCGGGTTTCGTTCTGGCCGCAGACCGGCCGCACCCATCAGCTTCGTGTTCACGCATCGCACCCGCAAGGCCTGGGCGCTCCGATGCTGGGCGATCCTCTGTACGGCTATCCCGATGAGGCGCCGCGCCTGATGCTGCACGCAGCAGAGATCCGATTTTCGCATCCGCGCGACGGACACGAGCTTCGGTTCTCCGCTGCGGTCCCGTTCTGAGACTACGGCCGACGTCGGCGACGTCCGAGCATACCGAACACCGCGAGTGCCAACCCGCCAAGCGGAGTTGAGCCGCCGCCGGTCCGGCAGCTGCAGCCATCCTCGCCGTCGGAGTTCTCGCCCTCCGGCCCCGACGAAGCCTGGCCGCCGCTGGCATCCACACCGCCGCCGCCTCCCTCAGTGCCGCCTCCGTTCGAGCCCGGACCCGCGCCCCCGCTCGAATCGCCGCTCTCGCCGACGCTGGTGCTGTCCCCACCGCCGCCACCGTCGTCGGAATCGCCGGTTGTGCCGCCGTCGGTGTCACCGCTGTCGGGGTCGGGGAACCGCTTGAATCCTGCCTGCAGGGTCCATCCGGGGTTGCCCTCCGGCCCATAGGCGTAGGCCCCGACATCGGGCGGGTCGTTCACAGGAAGACCGTTGAAGTCGAACTCCACAGCGTAGTCGGGGTTTGCGGATCCCACCAGCGCACCGGCGTCCGGGAACACATCGTTGGGAACTCCCCCCCGAAAGCTCGCGCCGACAAAGTCTGCGACGAGGTCACCATCGACATAGCCTCCGCGCGCCCCGCTGAGTCCGCCCAACCCAACGTTGCCGACGATGACGACCTGGCCAAGGTCTCCGCCCGCCATGATCGCGGGACCCGCCTCGGAGTACACCGCGTTGTTGGCGATCGAGACGGGTCCGACCGCACCTGCGATGTTGATCGCACGGCTTCCGGGCACGACGATCGTGTTGTGCACGACCGAGATGTTTGCCGGGGCGCCGGACTGGTGCGGCTGCAGCGAGATTCCGCTGGCGACGGCGCTGAGGATGATGTTGTTGCGGATGACGGAGTCCGCCGCGGACTGGATTCCGTGGTCTCCGCAGTTCCACATCACGTTGCCCTCGACGATGTTTGGCGCGCCATTGCCCGCCGTGCTGTAGGTGAGGATGCAGGGGTAGTTGGTGTCGTGGATGACGTTGTCGCGGACTACGTTGCCGTAGCTGCCCTCCTTGATCTCGATGCCATCTCCCTGTGTGATCGCGGGTCCGTTCGTGTGGTGGACCCAGTTGCGCTCGATGACGGCGTTTGCGATCCGGCAACCATCGTCGTTGCAACCCAGGTACATGCCCTCACCCGTGTTGCTCGTGTCGTGGATCTCGTTGCCGACGATATGCAGCCCCTCGTACGTCACGCCCACATCGTTGGCTCGGATCGCGACGTCGTTGGTGCTGTGAACCTCACAGTTTGAGATCGTGAGGTTGTCGGCCGCGGAGATGCGCAGGCCCGCAGATCCGCCGGACCACTCGATGCCATCCAACACGACCCACTGCGCGTTGTCGATATCGACCAGGTTCTGATTCGCATTGGGGCGATGGATGTGGGGCTGCTCGCCGTCCGCGGCCCGAATGACGATGGGTTGGTCTTCGGAGCCGACGAGGTCGATCGAGAATCGCTCGGTGACCGTGTACATGCCGCCGCCAAGGACCAGCTCATCGCCCGGCTGCAGCATTGCGATCGCGGCTTCGACGTCATCCCCGGCCGAGATCTCGTATGTCGCTGCGTGACTGAGCGAGGGCGACGCGAGGCCCAGCCCGACTCCCATCCCGAGCATTCCGATGCGTTTCATCCCCACGATCGGGGGATCGTATCGCGCAGGACGAGCATCGGCAAAACCGCGGACTCTGGTCGGATCACCCACCCGCAACGACACCGAGTGCATTTCAGCCCGATGTCATTGACTTGTTCGGGGCTTCACGCCGGATCAAGCTGTAGGCGTGGACGTGTTACCCATCGATGACCGCGCCGGGCTTCCGCCTCGTGTGTTGGCCTCGTTGACGAGCGCCGTTGCAGTTCAGAACACGCTGCAAGCCGCGGTTCGGTGGGCCTTCGGCCAGGGGTACCAACTTCTGGATGTTATCGACCAGGACGAGTTCACCCGTGACGTCTTGTTCGAGATGCAGCCCGAGCAGTACCTCGTCTACGACGCGACATGACTTGGCGCGATCACGGCGGTCGCCGTGTGGAAGTCCCTGCCAACTGCCGACGCCCTACTGGATGCACGTCTTGAGCGAGGCTGGCGACCCACTTCGACCATGACTGTGGACGGCGTGCGCATCTTGGGTCACGCCGCGACGCGAGCGGAGGCGATCCGGCGCTACGCCGGTGGCTCGGCGGACTCTTCGGCGGTCGGCTCGACAACATCCATCGTCGCCGGAAACGCACCGTGCTCCAGGCAAGACACGAGGTAGGCACGCACGCGCTTGGCGAGCTTCGACACGCTCTCTCCCTCGTACGCCGCGGTCTCAAACTGCGGCCCCACGAACACGTCGACGGTCCGGAATGCGCGGAAGAACCATCCCATGTTCTTGTTGTTGACCTCATAGAGGCCCCGAACCGCGATGGGCACCACGGGCATGCCAGCGTTGACAGCCATGCGGAACACGCCGGTTCGGAACTGCCCAACGTTCCCGGTCATCGTGCGATGTCCCTCGGGAAAGGTCAGCACCGACATCCCGATCTCCTTTCGATTCTTGGCAGCCGCGCTGATGTCCTCAATCAGGGTCTCGCGCTTGGTCTTGTCGACGGGGATGCCCTTGGACAGGCTCATCAACCATCCGTAGATCGGGATTTTGAACTGCCAGGCGTTCATCAGCCCGGAGAACGCGTGCGGGATGACCTTTGCGGCCAGCATGCCGTCGAGCAAGTTGATGTGGTTCTGGGCGAAGACGCTTCGGAGCTCTGGGTCGAAGTCCGGGTGGTAGTGCACGCGTAGACGAATCGTCGCCACGGGCAGCGTGGCCGAGAAGAGTGGGGCGGTCACCCACCCGTGGACCTTCTGGTAGGGCAACCGAAGGACCAACAAGGGCAGCGTGATGGCGGCGCCGAGGCCCATGACCGCAAAGGCCGTGGTCCACACGTAGACGCTGTAGAGCGCCTGGCCGAACTTGCCCAGCAGCTTCATCCGTCGGACTGTAGGCGATTGCGCAGGCTCGACTTCGGGAGCCGAACCACGCAGTTTCAAGGGCCTGTTTTTGATAGCTTTTTTGCGAATTGGCACCAGGTGCAGCGCCAGGCTCCCGAGCGTCTGCGCGAGCGTCGAGAAGCGTGGCCCTACAGCGTGGGACCGTGCCGTGTCGGGTTTCGCCGCAGGCTGCTAGCGTTGACCTCGATGGCGGACGACGCAGAGCTGCTGGAGCAGTGGCGTGCGGGCGATCGCAAGGCCGGCGAGGCCCTCTTCGACCGCCACTTCGATGCTGTCGCGCGGTTCTTCCGCAACAAGGTCGACAGCGGTATCGACGACCTCATTCAACGCACGTTCCTCGCGTGCGTCGAGTCCCGCGATCGCTTCCGCGGCGACTCCAGCTTCCGAACCTACGTTTTCGCCGTGGCCCACAACGTGCTGGGCAAGCACTACCGAAGCAAGCGTCGTCACGGCGACAAGATCGACTTCGGCATTACGTCGGTGCACGACATCGCTCCGTCGCCGAGTCTGATCGTTGCCAAGCACCGCGAGCAGCAACTCCTGCTTCAGGCGCTGCGTCAGATCCCGATCGATCTGCAGGTGGTGCTGGAGCTGTACTACTGGGAGCGTCTGCCCGCCAACCAGGTCGCCGAGGTCGTCGGGGTTCCTGAGGGCACCGCCCGGACGCGGATCCGTCGCGCAAAACAGCTGCTCGAGCAAGAGATGGCCAAGCTCGCGAAGACCCCAAAAGATCTCAGCTCCACGCTGGTCAACCTCGAAGACTGGGCCGCCGATTTGCGCGAGCACCTCCTCGACGAGAAGTAGAAGCTACGGCGCCTCGACGACAACCCTCCCGCGTTTCGTTATGGTCCGGCCCGTGGAGCTGATCCAGATCTCCAGACGACTCGGCGACGCCTGCGACACGCTCTCGTTCAGCGAGCCAGTCACCCACGTCTACAACCCCCTTCGTTATGCGCAGGACTCGGTCGAGCAGTACCTCACCAAGTACGGCAAGAAGACAGGCCGGGTGGTGTTGCTAGGCATGAACCCCGGACCCTGGGGTATGGCGCAGACGGGCGTGCCGTTCGGTGAGGTCTCCTTCGTTCGTGACTGGATGGGGCTCGACGCTAAAGTGCACAAGCCGGAGCACGAGCACCCCAAGCGTCCCGTGCTGGGGCTGGACTGCCAGCGCAGCGAGGTGAGCGGGGCCCGGATGTGGGGCTGGGCGAAGGAACGCTTCGGTCCCGCCCGCAGCTTCTTCTCCCGCTTTTTTGTCCTCAACTACTGCCCGCTCTCTTTCATGGAAGAAGGCGGCCGCAACGTGACGCCCGACAAGCTTCCCAAGCAGGAGCGAGCACCCTTGTTCGAGATCTGCAATGCGGCGCTGCGCGAGACGATCGACGCGCTGGCGCCGAAGATGATCGTGGGCGTGGGCGCCTTCGCCCGTAAACAGGCCGAACGGGTTGTCGGCGATCGCGGGATCGAGATCGGACAGATGCTCCACCCGAGCCCCGCCAGCCCGAAGGCCAACCGAGGCTGGGCATCCGCGGCCGAAGCCGACCTGCGGAGTCTGGGCATCGAGGTGCCCCAATGAGCATCGATGTTGTCACCGAAATCGAAGTCGACGCGTCGGTTCACGAGGTCTCGACCTACACTGCCGACCCGGACAACGCGCCCAACTGGAACGAGAAGATCGAATCGATCGAGTGGGTCAGCGCCCCGCCGCTCGCCCTGGGCTCCAAGATGCGGTTCGTAGCCCACGTCCTCGGCCGCCGGGTCGTGTACACCTATGAGGTCCTCGAGTACAAAGCTGGCCGAAAGCTCGTGATGCGAACCTCGCAGGGCCCGTTTCCGATGGAGACGACCTACCTCTGGGAGAAGCTTCCAGGCGACCGCACCCGCATGACCCTGCGCAACAAAGGCGAGCCCGCCGGCTTCTCGAAGTGGATGGCGCCCCTGACACGAGGAGCGATGCGCAGGGCGAACGAAGCAGACCTGCGTGCGCTCAAGGTGCTGTTCGAAGGAACGCGCTGAGTTTTTCGGTCGCGCCCCATCGGGGCCGCGAAAGTCCAGGGGCAGGCGAGACGCGTGGAGCCGCGTCGCACCTACCGCTGGCAAGCAGGCTCAGACCGCCTTCATCGCTTCGATGGTCGCGTCGCAGGCTTCTTTGCAAGCCTTGCAGGTGTCGTGGTGACTGACGTGCGGCGTACATGCCTTGGAGCAGTCGGTACACCCCTCGATGCAAATCTGGGCGAGCGCCTTGAGGTGCTTCGAGTTGTTCGCCGCAAGCGACTCGCTGGCTTTGCAGATGGCCAGCATGTCGTTGACCGCCTTGGCGCAGTCACCCATCGACGTGTCGCCCGCGCTGAGCAAGCGGATGCAGTGGGACAGGCACGCCTGACCGGCTGCGATGCAGTCGGCGACGGTGTTCACCAGGGCCATGTCGCCCGCTTCACCCGCGTCCGCGGGGTCGTGGCCTTCGTGGCCCTCGTGGCCTTCGTGGCCTTCGTGCTCATCCATCTTGGTGTCCTCTTTCGCGGCGACCGCTTGCTCGCCCTTCTTGGCGTCGGCCTTCTTGGGCTCTACGGGGTCCGCGGCGCAGGCGACGACCGAGGCCGTGGCCTGGGCCGCAAGTGCGCCCGCACCTGCGAGCAAGAGTTCTCGTCGGTGAAATCGCATCGCGAGCTATCCGAGGTTGGTGAGGCAAGCCGACGCGCCGCTGACGGTGACGCCTTTTCCGTCTTCGATGTCGAGCGACTTCACCACGCCGTTGTCCACGGTCATGCTGAAACGCTTGCCACGAAGTCCGAGGCCGGCCCCGGAGATGTCTTGGTCGAGCCCCATCGCTTTGGTGAACGTGCCGTCCCAATCGGGAAGCATGCTGACCTTGCCTTCGGCACCCTGCTCGTCGCTCCACGCCTTCATCACGAAGGGGTCGTTGACCGAGAGGCAGACGATCTCATCGACGCCTTTGCTTCTGATGTCGGCAGCGTTGTTCACGAAGCCGGGGAGGTGCTCCTTGGAGCAGGTGGGCGTGAATGCGCCGGGTACCGAGAAGAGCACGACCTTGCGGCCCTTAAAGAACTCGCCGGTGTCCACATCTTCGAGGCCTTCGGCACCAAGACGCTTGAGTTTCACTGCGGGGACGGTATCGCCAACGTTGATCGTCATCGTTCGTATCCTGGCGCGTAGGCGCCGGCGCCACGCTAACCGCACCCGGACGCCCCGACAACGCGTGCCCCCAAAAAAGGCTCCAGAGGGGCCATGGACCGCGCCTTGAGCGGGAGGGATCGACCAGGGGTCGCACGGGCGAGGCTGCCGATGGAGTCCCTTGTCGTTTCGTGATAGGCAGGAATTACGGCGATGATCGACACCGAGGCGCCAACGTCGGGCCCTTCGCCGGGTTCGGCCCCGATCGACAACACCTCCCCCGAGGATGTGCCGCGCCAGGCGCCCAGGTCGTCGAGGGTGAAGTCTCTACGTCACTCGATGGCCGACATGCTCGTTGGCACGGTCCTCGCGGATCGCTACCGGCTGCTGAAGCGGATCGGCGAAGGCGCGATGGGTTGGGTGTTCCTTGCGGAGCACCTGGAGATCGGGAAGAAGGTCGCGGTCAAAGTTCTTCGACCGTCGCTGTGCAAGCTCCCCGAAGCGGTCCGCCGTTTTCGCCGCGAAGCTCGCTCCGCATCCCAGATCGGCAGCCGTCACATCGTCGACGTCACGGATTTCGGCACGACCCCCAACGGCGCCGCCTTCTACGTCATGGAGTATCTCCATAACGGGGAAGACCTCGCGGCGCTCATCAAGCGCGAAGGCAAGGTGCCTTGGATGCGGGTGGTCAACATGCTCAAGCAGCTGTGCGTGGCGCTTCAGGCTGCGCACGACGACGGGATCATCCACCGCGACGTGAAGCCGGCCAACTTCTACCGGCTCGAGTTCGAGGGCAACCCAGACTTCATCAAGGTGCTCGACTTCGGCATCGCTCGGCTGAGCACACCCAAGGACAGCATCGTCACTGCGACGGGCGTGATCATGGGTACGCCCGACTTCATGGCGCCCGAGCAAGCGCAGGGCAAACACGTCGACGCGCGCGCCGACATCTACTCGCTCGGTGCCTGTGCGTATTCGCTACTCACGGGTCGCCCACCGTTTGTCGGCGCCAACGAGTACGACGTCATCTACAAGCAGCTCAACGAAGACCCTGACCCCCCGAGGCAGGTCCACCCCTCCGGCGGCATTCCGACCTGGCTCGACGATGCGGTGATGCACGCGATGCGAAAGGACCCCGCGGATCGCTTTCAGTCGATGACCGAGTTCCTCGCCGCTCTTGAGGCTGCGGGCAGCCAGCCGCTCGCGGCCGGTCGCAATGAGGTGGCTGCTGCGGGCGTGCCCGCCAAGCGCGTGAAACCGCGGCTTCCAGCCAAGCGTCCGCTTCCGGTCAGCCCGCTGGTGCTCGTGGCCGGGGTGGCCGGTTGCACGGTGGTCGGTGCGGTTGGCTACTACCTCCTCTTCTACGGCGGCTGAACTCGCGCAGCCTGACGTTGTTCGAGCGTAGGGGATCCCCCTGGTCGGTCGGCCTCTCGACACGAGGGGAACGCACCGTTCTTCGTCGCTTGCTGAATCGGACCGCCCGCGCGCCCGTCCGAGTGAGCATGTTGCGCCAGATGACGACGCTTGGCTTCTTGCTGCTGGCCGCCGCGACCTCGGCTGGCTGCAGTTTCCACTTCGGCAGCGCCAACGGCGCGCCTGCGCCCGCGTACTACAGCTCCCAGAACGGCCACGCGAAGCCGTCGCGACGCTCGGAGCCGCAGCGGACGCGGGCGAGTCGGGCCCCGGCCAGCAAGGCACCTCCAAGCGCCGAACCTCAGCCTGCGGCAACAACGCCCACCCGTGCCAATCCCAAGGCGCCCGAGGCTACCAAGGCGAAGCGGACCAATCCGAAGGCCACCAAGGGGAAGCGGACCAATCCGAAGGCCACCAAGGGGAAGCGGACCAATCCCAAGTCTTCGCGGACCAACCCCCAGCCGTCGAAGCCGTCGAAACCTTCGCGGACCAATCCCAAGGCAGAGCCTTCACGGACCAACCCGAAGGCCGAGCCCAAGCGGACGAAGCCCACCAAGGCACGGCGGCCCCAGACCAAGCCTGACATCGGCAGAACCACGCCCGTCGAAAAAGCAAAGACCGCCAAATAAGCCAACCCCCGTCGCTCGAAGCGCCACTCGGATCGCTACAGCGTCACTCCCACCAGGGTGGGCTCGGGTTCGAGCTGCACGTCGAACTCGTCTCGGACCCGGTCTTGGATCTCCCGCGCAAGGTCGATGAGCTGTGCGGTCGATCCGCCCCCGAGATGGACAAGGGCGAGCGTGTGTTTGCTGGAGACCGCGACGTTTCCTCGCCGCATTCCTTTGGAGATCCCAGCGCGCTCGATCAGCCACGCGGCGGGAAACTTCGTCAGGCCGTCTCCCGCGGCGTAACGCGGGACGTCGGCCGCGTTTTCGACGATGCCGGCCTCGACTGCGTGGTGGACAACCCGAGCCGCACTCGATGTATCCACGATGGGGTTGGTGAAAAAGGAGCCCACGCTTCGCGTATCGGGGTCGTTCGGGTCGAGGACCATCGACTTGTTTCGCCGCAGAGCGAGCACGGTGTCCCGAACGGTCGACAGGTCGGGGTCCTCTCCCGCGAGGGCGGCCTGAAGCTCGCGGTACGCGAGAGTTGGTTTCCCACCGGGTCGAAGCTGGAAATGCACCTGGGTGACAAGCCATCGACCGCGCTCGCGTTTGAAGCGGCTGCTGCGGTACGCAAACTCGCAGTCGAGTCGGGAGAATCGGACCGCCTCGCCGCATTCGAGATCGAGGGCCTCTACCTGGGAGATGACTTGCGCAACCTCTTGTCCGTAGGCCCCTACGTTCTGGATGGGGGTTGACCCGGTGCATCCGGGAATCCCAGAGAGACACTCGATGCCGGCCCACCCGCGGGAAACCGCGTAGTCGATCACACACTCCCAGGGCTCGCCGGCTTGGACGCAGAACCGACCGGGGCCGTACTCCACAATGCCCCGGAGGCCCAACTGGATGGTTAAACCTTCGAATCCCGCGTCTGCGATGACCAGATTCGAACCCCCCGCCAAGAACAGAACCGGACCTTGGGCTTCCGTGGATGCGAGTGCTTCTTGAATGCTCTCAAGCGACTCGACCCGCACGAAACGGCGGGCCGGACCTCCCAATCCCAGGGTGGTGTGGTCGGCGAGCGAGACGTCGGATTCGAAGAGCAAGGTCACTGGGAAAGGTTCGTGGTACCGTGTGGTCCGCAAATGGATCACGCGAACATCAAGCGCGCGATCTTGGACGTGAGCCTGAAGCTCGGTACCGAGCTTGGTGAAGAGGGGCTCACCATGAGAGCGATCGCCCGCGGGCTAGGGGTCAGCGCCACGGCGTTGTACCAACACTACGAGAGCAAGGCCGCGATCCTACGCGAGCTTCGCACGAAGGGCATGGAGCAGCTCAACGCTTACCTTGCTCCTGCGTTCGATGAGCCCGATCCTGTCCAGCAGCTTCGCCGCAACGCCGAGCTCTACCTGCGGTTCTCGCGCGAGCATCCGTGGATGTACCACCTCATCAACGACACGCCCGAGGATTGGGGCGCTCAGACCGGCGACAGACGTGCGGCCGCCACGGGTTCGGTCACGCGCACCTTCGACGCGTTGCGCTTGTGCGAGCAGAGAGGGCTGCTGCTCGAGAACGTTGAACTCGAGACCGCCCCACTCTCCATCTGGGCAGCGCTCCACGGCATGGCGCTTTTGATGTCCTCGGGCCGTGTCAGCCCCGATCACGCCCAATACCCCAGCCAGCAGCCCGAGGTGGTGATCGAGCGCTTCGTCGACTACATCTTGCGCTGTTTTCTGCGCGTGTGAGCTCCCCTCCGATCGGGGGGTCATCGAGACGCGGTTGACCGCTATGCTGGCCGCCCGTGGGCGAGCCCCAACCTGCATCGCGATATCAGGTCATGGAGTCGCTTGGCCAAGGCGGCCAGGGCTCGACGTTCCGTGGTGTCGATCGCGAGACGGGTCGCAACGTCGCCATCAAGGTCCTCTCACTCAAGGGCGCTCGGGACTGGAGAGCGTTCGACCGGTTTGAGCGGGAGATGGACACCCTCGCCAAGCTGGCTCACCCGGGTATCCCCAAGTACCTCGACCGCTACGCGTACGAAGCGAGCGGCGACTACTTCCTCGTGATGGAGTTGATCGAAGGGGTGCCGTTGTCGAAGCACCTGGCCGAGCCGGGCTTGAGCCCTGCGAAGATCCGAAGCGTGCTCGACCAGCTCCTCGAGGTGCTGGTCTACCTGCACGGGCAGCGCCCAGCTCTGATCCATCGGGACATCAAGCCCGCCAACGTGATCCTGCGCGCGGACGGTACGATCTCTCTGGTCGACTTCGGCGGCGTTCGACAGCGCGAGGGGGAGGGAACCGAAGCCACCACCGTCGGCACGTTCGGATACATGGCACCCGAGCAACTGCACGGGACCGCGACAGCAGCCTCGGACATCTACGGGCTGGGAGCCACGATCCTTGCGCTGCTGGCTCGCAAGAATCCCGACGCTCTGCCGCACCGTGGCCTCCGCTTCGACTTCGCTGCCTTGGCGCTTCCCCAGCCCCTTGCGCGGGTCTTGCCCGCAATGGTGGAGCCCGACCCTGAGCTGCGGCTGGCCAGTGTCGATGCGGTTCGGGCGGCCCTGCTCGCCAAGCCCAAGCCTACGGCGCCCCCTCGTCGTGCCCAGCCCCAGCCCACGCCGCCTCCGCAGTCGACCGCTCCCTCGCAGGCGCTCGTTCGGCTGCCCGCAGAGGCGCTCGCGCTCGCGAACACCCCCGCACCGTTCTCGGTGATCGTATGGATCCTGGCCGCGCTCAGCTCGGGACTCTTGCTGGTCTTCGAAGCGGTGTTCCTGCCGTTCTTTTTTCAGGTCGCAACGGCGCTGCGCAACAAGGCGCCCAACGACCCCGACGCGGTGGCGTTCCAGGCCGACTACGCGCGCTTCAAGACCAGGGTTGGCGAGTGGCGCAACGCTGCGACACATGTCGCCGACGGGACCCGCCCCAACACCTGATCACTTCCATTCGACTTCGGTCTTACGGGTTGCCGAGCGTCCGATCAGACCCAGGACGATGAGCCCGAGACCTCCAAACGAGAGGATCTGCTGCAGCCGGTCGAAACCCCCGACGGCGGCGGCGGCTTGTTTGACGAGGTCTTCGTTTTGGAAGGAGCCGATCGCGAAGCCTGCCAGGCCAACGACGACCCCCAGGTAGAGCACAAACTTGAACACGGAAGCCATGGTCGCGGGTTGAGGCTACTCGCTTCTGGGTGCGGGTGACCCTCATTTTTTCCGACGAGGTCGCGGGGGTCGGGGCGGAGGCGGCTTGGCCTCAAGCGGATTCTGGGGCCAGTCATGTCTGGGGTAGCGCCGCTGGAGAGCCTTGCGTTGGTCGGGATAGTGACGCTCCCAGAAGCCGGCGAGGTCGGTGGTGACCTGGACCGCCCGCATGTTGGGGGCGAGCAGGTGCAGGACCAGCGGCGTTCGCCCGTCGCCGATGCTCGGACCCTGCGCGCTGCCAAAGAAGTCCTGCAGCCGCGACTCACCCCAAGGATCGCGGTCGGCTTCGTAGTGCACACGAAGCCTCCGTCCTCCGGGGATGGAGACGTGCGAGGGCGCGAGGCGCTCCAAGGCCGCACGAGCCTCGGGGGGAAGGCGGTCTAGGGCGCGGGCCAGGATCCCGGCCTTGCGGAGCTGCGCGAAGCTGCTGCGACCTTCGCAGACCGACCGCAGCACCTCCAGCATGCGTTCGTCATCGAGGATTGGCACGCGCGCGTCGTGCTGATGCGCGAAGCGGGTCCGCGCCTCGAGGTCCTTGGCTGCATCGCGATCGTCGATGAACGCCTCCAGCCCCTTGCTGCGAGCGGCCTCGAACAAGACCTCGGTCGCTTCGGGAGGCAGATCGCGAAGCCTGGTGGTGTCGACGACGAGCGCGCCCAGGCGAACCTCTTCGACGGCGGTCACGCGCTCCCGGCTCGCATCGAAGGTCACGACGCGGTGTTCTTCGAGGTCGTCGACGAAGAGCTCGAGCAGGCCCTGCAGCTCGACGCTCGCCGCACTGCGCACCAGGACGGTCGGTTGTCCGCGGGGACCCTTGCGCTCCTCGATGGCGAGTGCGACCGCAAGCTCGGTATCGCGAACCGCAGAGTGCTCGCTCAGGGCAGCGCTCCCGCCTTCGGCAAACACGAGCTCAAGGCCGCCCGCGGCGCTCTCTCGCAGTCGCCCAATACGATCGGGAAAGCCGGCCAGAAGCGCGAGCCCGAGGGCGTCCTCTTCGGCGGGAGTCGGGCGGCTGGAGCTACCACCCACGCGCATAGCCTTGCGCAGCTGGGTCTGCACCCGCTGCACCATCTTGCAGGCCCCGATGTCGAGCCCGAGGCGGTGGGCTGCCGACGCGCCGTCTCGCTCGAACGCGCGGAGGTCTTCGGTCTCCACGACCACGTCGGAGTGCGCAGTGCGAATGTCGCGGCGGGCGTCACGTCGATGAATCGCTCGTTCTGAAAGCAGCGCGACCGCGGTGGTGCCGAGGCCGGCGATGTTTCGGGTCCGCGCCTCTTCGAGCACCCGCGCGAGCCTCGGGTGCACGGGGTGGGCAAGCATGGCGGTGCCGATCTTGGTGAGCGAGCCGTCCTGATGGACCGAGCCGAGCCTGTGCAGGAGGGTCTCCGCGGCTTCGACCGCTGCCACCGGCGGTGGCTCGAACCACTGCAGATCACTCGGGCCCAAAAGTCCGGCCGCGCGAAGGTCCAGCATCGCGGCCGCGAGATCGAGCCGGCACAGCTCGGGGGCGTCGAAGGCCGGGCGGCGGTCGAAGTCGTGCTTGGAGTACAGCCGCAGGCAGCGACCCGCTTGCACCCGGCCGGCTCGCCCAGCCCGCTGCTCCGCCGAAGCCTTGGAGATCTTGGCCAGCGTGAGGGTGGGGATGCCCGTCCAGGGGTTGTGGCTGGGCTTGCGGGCCAGACCGCTGTCGATCACTCCGACGACGTGGTCGATCGTGACGGAGGTCTCGGCCACGTTCGTGCTGAGGATCAGCTTGGGTCGGTCTCCGGCCGACACGGCTCGGTCTTGTTCACGAGCCGGAAGCTCGCCGTGCAGCTGGACCAACTCGAACCCAAGATGCGCGGCCTGGCCGGCCAGGGTCTTCGCACAGTCCCGAATCTCGCGCGCGCCCGGGAGGAACACCAGCACGCTGCCCGCGAGACCCTCATCGGCAAGCTCGCGCAGCGCGACGCTCACCTGGCTTGGCAACGGGCGGTCGCTGGCCTTGGTGACATGGGTGACCGCGACCGGAAACGCTCGGCCCTCGCAGTGCAGAGGTTCGCAGCCGAGATACCGAGCGATGGGTTCGGGCGCGAGCGTGGCCGACATGACACCAATGCGGAGGTCGCTGCGGGACTCGGCCAGGCGCCGAAGCAACGCCAGCGCCACGTCGGTGTGGATGTGTCGCTCGTGGAACTCGTCGAGGATGACGGTGGAGACGCCTCGCAGTGCCGGGTCATCACGCAGGCGTCGCAGCAGGAGCCCCTCGGTGACGAAACGGATCCGGGTGTTCTTGCTGACCTTGCTGTCGAAGCGGACCTGATAGCCGCACGTCTCCCCGACAGGTTCGCCCAACGTCGACGCTACGCGAAGGGCGGCCATCCGTGCGGCGATGCGTCGCGGTTGGGCGATGAGGACCTCACCGCCGTGGGTGAGCCCGGAGTCGTGGAGCATCACCGGGACGCGCGTGGTCTTGCCCGCTCCAGGCTCGGCCTGCAGCACGAAGTGTCGTGTATGCGCGAGACCCTCGAGAAGTCGTGCGCGAATGCTCTCGATCGGAAGGGTCATCCGCGGTGCTTTGCGAGCCAGTCGCGAGCTTCCTGCGCTTCGCGTTCGCCGTCGAGTCCGGCCTTGACGAAGAGCTGAAGGGCCTCTTCGGCAAGCTTTCGAGCGGCGGCACGGTCCGCCGGGGTGCTCGCCGTCGCAAACGTGGCTTCGCACAGGGTCATCGTCAGGTACCCGAGCTCGGCCGCGGCAAGGCCACTTTTTCGCACGTCCTCGAGCGCGGCTCGGGCCAGCTCAAGCGCTTCGTCGTTTTGATCGTTGAGCATCAGGACCCGCGCCAAACTCTGACGGTTGAGCGCGATGCGGGGGGCGTCCGAGTCGAGCTTGGGTTCGAGCGCCTTAGCGATGGCGCGTCTCTGGGCGATGGCGGCCTCGTACTCCTCCAGCCCAGTGAGGGCTTCAGCCAGGTTGCCCTGCGTCTCCAAGAGTACGGGGTCATCGGGTTGCAAGTACGCGCGTTTGATTTCCATCGCGCGTTCGCTTTCGGTCTTCGAGTCTTCGAACCGTTCCATGTCGAGAAACAAGACGCCCAGGTTGTTGTGCACGGCGGCGAGGTCGGGGTGCGCCGGACCGTAGGCTTTCGTCCACACGCGCTGTGCTTCTCGGTAGACGGTCTCGGCTTCGTCCAGCCGATTTTGACGCCGTAGGGCGACGGCGATGTTGAGGTTGATGCCCGCTAGGCTCGGGTGGTCGCCCCCGTTGAGCTCGGTTCGGATCGCCAGCGCCTCTCGGAACGCACGCTCGGCATCGACCGCATTACCCCGCATAACCTGGATCCGCCCCAACGAGTTCACCGCGTTGGCACTCTTGCCGTGGACCCTCCCGACAGCGGCCTGAACGATCTCCAGCCCCTGTTTGGCCTCGGCCTCCGCTTCCTCGAAGCGGCGAGCGTCGGTGAGGATCTCCGAGAGGACGGTCTTTCCAGAGCCGTACAGGACGTGATTCGGACCGAGCGAGCGCAGCCGGGAGGCGTCGGCCAAACGGGCTTCGGCCTCGGCTTCATCGAGTTGGCCGCGCAGTCGCAACACCGTGGCGAGGTTGCCTCGAGAGATCGAGATGTTGGGGTGGTCCGCGCCGAGCTCCGCGGTCAACACGTCGATTGCGATGCGGTACTCGGCCTCTGCCTCTGGAAGATTGCCCCGCATGCGCAGGACCGCGGCCAAGCTGTTGTGGGCCCCCGCGACCCGCTGGTGTTCGGGCCCGAGGGCTTCGGTCAGCACCTCAAGCGCTTCACGAAGCAGGCGTTCCCCCTCCTCAAACTGGCCGTCCTCGGCAAGCACGATTCCCAGAGCGTTCGCGACTTGGGCCTCACGCACAGGGGTGCCCTTGGCGGACGCTTCGGCGACTTCGCGAAGGGGCAAGACGTCGCCAGGCTGCTCGAGATTACTGCCGACGGTGAGAATGAGGTGGGCGAGGGCGTCCGCCGTGCGATCAACGTCGCGGGACTCTACGGCTAGCCGCAACGCGGTGCGAAGGGCCGCCGCCGCATCGACCTGTTGACCACGCGCGAGCAAGAGCTTGGCCCGCTCAAGCTGGAACTCACCGCGAACGGGGACATAGTCGACCGAGTCCAGCTGTTGTTTAGCCTGCTCGAGCTTGGCCTCTGCGTCGTCGAAGTGCGCGCCGAGTCGATCGACTTTGGAGAGCTCGATCGCGTCCCGGATGGAGGCGACCGCGGCAGCTTCGTCGGTGGAAGGTGGATCGGCTCCCTCCTGAAGCGCCGCGATATCGCCACATCGCGCGAGTTCAGGGAGCTCATCGAGCATGGTGTCGACGTTGCGCAAGACATCGACGTCGGCCCGTATCAACAGCTCGACGATCGCTCCGAATGCGATGCGACCGCGATCGAGGCATCCGACGCGAAGATCTCGCAGGGCGGCCGAATGTTCCTTGCGAACGGCCGCTTCACAAGCGGAACGGTGCTCTTCGATCCAAGCCTTCGCATAGCCGTCGAGTCGCTGGTCGACGCGTTCCCACAGCGCGCTTGCATAGACGACATCGACAGCGGTCACTCCGGCTTTCACCGCGCTGCGGGCCTGCGAGCCCCACTGTTTTTCGAGTTGGAGCTCCGAGCCGCTGCAGGGACTCGGTGTGCCTGAGCGCGCAGCATAGGTTGCTCCTCCAGCGGCGACCATGAGCGCCACGACCGCGGTGCCGCGCAGGATCTGTGATCGGCGGCGGCGGGGGTCTCGGGACAGCGCTGTGAGCAGCGCGTCCATGGAGGGCCAGCGATCTTCGGGCTTGGGCGCGAGTCCGCGCGAGAGGGCTTCCCCAAGCCAGCGTGGGCCACACGCCGTGGGCCACTCTGGAGGACCCTTCGTTTTTTGGTGCGCGAGCTTTTGCCCGCTGTAGGGTGGGGCTTGGGTGAGCGCCTCCCACAACGCGACACAGAAAGCGAACTGGTCGACCGCGTGCGTGAGGTCTTTTCCTTGGTGTTGCTCTGGCGCCATGTAGCGCGGCGTGCCCATGACTTCGCCGGCGCGGGTGAGGTCATCGTCCCCAACCTCATCCCAGTTGTCGCCGCTGGCCGAGTGCGAGGGGCTGGTGAAATCCTTGGCCCGCTTGGCGAGCCCAAAGTCGGTCACCTTGGCGACCTGGGGAGTGACCAACACGTTGGCGGGCTTGAAGTCGCGGTGGAGGATGCCGGCCTGGTGTGCCGCCGCAAGGCCTCGTCCCGCGTCGACGAACGGCCTGAGTACGTCTTGCCAAGGCCGTGAGGTCTGCTTGGACCACGAGCGAAGCGTTGGCCCGTCGATGTACTCCATCACGAGCACGATCTGGCCGTCCTCAAGGACCTCAACGTCGTAGACGCTGACGACATTGGGGTGGGAGAGGCTAGCCATCGCGCGCGCCTCTTGCTCGAAGCGCGCGCGCCCTTCCTCACCAAGAGATCGAGCGCGGAGCTGCTTGAGCGCAACCTCGCGCTGAAGTTTGGGATCGTAGGCTCGATACACAGAGCCCATCCCGCCCCGGCCGATCTCTTCGAGCACCACGTGGCGACCGATCATGTGGGCCATCGCGGGCTCCTCGAGCACGCGAGCCTCGCCACCGACGAGCGCGACCGTGGCAGAGTCCGCACTCGCCTGGCTGTCGTGGCCGCCGCGGAGCTCGGAACCCTCTCGCGGGTCTTTGGGGGGTTGGCGGCTCAACGTTGGCTCGCTCCATAGTACGGCTACTTGCGCGCTTTCCGAACCGCTGAACACAGAACGGCGCGGGTATCCCCGCTTGACGATGCACACACCCACCTAGATGCTCCCGCCATGCGGAGCGCGGCGTCGTTAAAGGTCGGGGAGTCAGGCGTCGTCGACGACGTCGAGGGGACCGACGCGACCGCCCTTCGACTGCTGGAGATGGGGTTGGTCTCGGGAACCGTCGTCACCTTGCTCAAGAAGGCGCCGACCGGCGATCCGCTGCAGTTTCGGGTTCGCGGATTTCACCTGTCCCTGCGCGGCACCGAGGCCGGTCGTATCCAGCTTGAGGAGCCCGGCCAATGAACGTCGCGGTGGCGGGAAACCCCAACGTGGGGAAGACCAGCCTGTTCAACGTGCTGACGGGTTCGCGCCACAGCGTCGGCAACTATCCGGGCATGACGGTCGAGCGTCGCGAGGGTGCGCTGGCGTCGCGGTGGGGCGCGGCCAAGCTTCGACTCACCGACCTCCCAGGAACGTACTCGCTGTCGGCGGTGTCCGAAGATGAGGCCGTTGCGTTTCGATGCCTGCGTGGGGTCGACGCGGATCCGCCCGACGCGGTGTTGCTGGTCCTCGACGGGACCAACCTCGCACGGAACCTCTACTTTGCGCTGCAGGTGCTCGAGCTGGAGCTGCCGACCATCGTTGCACTCAACATGGTCGATACCGCACGCGATGCGGGGATCGCCGTGGACGCGTCCGTGCTCGAAGAGGTCCTTGGCGTGCCGGTGGTGGAGACCAACGGCCGCACGGGCGAAGGTGTGGAAGCGTTGGTCCGTGGCTTCGATGACATTCGAGCGGGGCACCCGCGCATATACGAGGAGGAGAGCGAGCCCGAGATTCGCTCTGCGCTCGCCAAGCTTGAGAGTGCAGGGGCGAGCCGGGCGCAGGCGCGATGGTTGATCTGTTGCGCGGCCGCCGACACCGTCGATCTCACCGGCGCCTCGGAGGAGCAGCAAGCGGCGCTGTTGGCGTTGGGTCGCGATGCCTGTTGGACCGCGGCGCGCCGACTCGTCACCGCCCGGTATCGCGCCGTCGATACGATCCTCGGAAGGTTGGGTCTGGGCGATCGGCTTGACGACGCACCGGCGATGAAGACGTCCGAGCGTGTCGACCGCGTGCTCACTCACCCGGTGCTCGGCCTCATCGGTTTTGTGGGGACGATGGCGCTGGTCTTCGTGTCGATCTACTGGTGGGCAGATCCGCTGGTGGGGATGATCGAGGACGGATTTGCGGCGCTCAGCGAGCTGGTCACGAGTGCACTGGGTCCGGGCCTGCTCACCGACCTGATCACCGAAGGGCTCATCGCAGGAGTCGGCAACGTCCTGGTGTTTGTTCCCCAGATCGCGATGCTGTTTCTCTTCTTGGGGTTGCTCGAGGATTCGGGCTACCTCGCACGCGCGGCGTTCCTGCTCGACAAGCTCATGTCGAATCTCGGGCTGCATGGGCGCGCCTTCATTCCGCTGCTCAGCGGTTACGCCTGCGCCATCCCTGCGATCATGGGGACGCGGACGATTTCGAGTTGGAAGGACCGGGTCGTCACGATCTTGATGATCCCGTACATGAGCTGCTCGGCCCGTCTGCCGATCTATGCGCTGGTGATCGGGGCGCTGTTCGTCACGACCCCCGAGGAAGCCATCATCAGTCCCGCGGTCGACCGTGGGCTGCTGCTGCTGTCGATGTATCTGCTGTCCACCGTCTCGGCGCTCGCGGTCGGCTACCTCTACAAGCGCACGATCTTGGCCAGTCCCACGCCGCCGCTGGTGCTCGAGCTGCCGCCGTACCGGATCCCGCGCATCACCAACACGTTGGCCGTCGTCTGGGACAAGACCCTGGCGTTCGTCAAAGGGGCCGGCACGGTCATCCTCGCCTTCACGGTCGTGCTCTGGGCGTTCTTGTCGTTCCCGCGTGAAGACACCGGCGCGGGTGGAGACGGGCCGACGCGCATTGAGGCCAGCTACGGTGGACGGGCGGCCAAGTCGCTTGAGCCGCTGGTGAAGCCGATCGGACAGGACTGGCGTGTCGGCATCGGCATCCTGGGAAGCTTCGCGGCACGAGAGGTCTTGGTGAGCACGCTGGGCCTCGCCTACGGCATGGAGGCCGACGATGACGACCCGATTCAACTCCGTGAGGCGATGCGCACGGATGTGGACGAGGCCGGCAAGCCGGTGCACACCAAGCTCAGCGGGCTGGCCTTGATGGTGTTCTTCGTCTACGCGTGTCAGTGCATGTCGACCGTTGCGGTCGTCAAGCGAGAGACGCGGGGCTGGAAGTGGCCGATCTTCATGCTGGTGTCGATGACACTGGTCGCCTACGTCGCCGCGCTGGTCGTCTTCCAGGGCGGTCGGCTGCTCGGGTACGGATAACAGCGCGTTGGAATGCTGCGGGAGCGGTCGGGCGTTGCGGAGGCATGCACGCCAAAGTCCGCCCCTTCCGGTCTCCGATGACGCTGCGCGGGCTCCGGCGCGACATCGCGATTCTGGCGGCGGCGGCGGCGGTCTCTGTTTCCTTGAGCGCGTGGGTTCATACGCAGACTTGCTCGTTGCAGGCAGAGCCCTCGGTGCTCGCACCGTCGCACGCCGCGGTGGTCGTGCCGAGCGCCTCGGAGCCGGACGCCTCGGAGCCGAACGCCGCGCTCGTCCAGCCCGCAGCCGCCCCGCTCAACTACGGCGAGCACTTCGCCTTCGTCATCGATCTTGAGGCGCCATACATCGTCTTGGCCACCGACGTTGACGCGTCGTGGGAAGGCAGCATGGGCGAGCTGCTGGGCGTCGACACGGTATTCCGGAACGTCGACATGGCAGCGCTTCCCGAGTCGCTGCAGTTGATGCAGGGGCGGTCGGTTGTGTTGTGGTCCAACGAATCCGAGACCTCGCTCGGAACGGCTCGAATCGGTGCGCCCCAACTCGTCGCGCAGGCATCGGGCGCGCTGGGTCCTGAGGGGAGCCTGGAGACCTGGGCGCTCTACGAACGACTCGAGCGTGACGGCGCGTTGCCCCATGGGTTGAAGGGCCGGGTCAAGCAGGCGATCTGGGCCGACGGGCAGCGGCTGTTGGTCGCGCCGCTTGAAGGGACGCAGGTCTCGCAAGCGACCTGGGCGCGTTCGAGCGCGCTCCCGGAGCCGGTGTTCTTTTCACCGACGGAGCTTGGAGTTGCCCAAGAGGTGGCGATGCGACAGGCGTTCCTAGCGACGCCGGAGGGCCGAACCGTGGCGGACGAGCACCAGCGGATGGAGCTGGGCAGCCTGATGCCGTTGATTCGGACCCGAGGCTGGGCGGACGCCGAGGGGAGGCTTCAGATGGCGACGGCGTTTATCGACTCTCCACACGTGGAGACGTGCGGAGGTTTCGACGGATCGTTCGCGCTGGCTGCCCAGGTTCGTGCGGGCGAGTGGGCACGGCCGGTTGCCGTGCCGTCGGCCCACACGATTGGTCCCGTGTTCGTCGGGGACCTCAACGCAGACGGCTTTGCCGACATGTTCCTCGAGCCGCGCCCGCTGGACGGCAGCACGATGCTGCTGCAAGGCGCACCCGAGGGCCTCAGCGTGATCGACACGCTGGATGAGATCCCGTTCTTCGGCTGCCGTTGTTAGGGTCCGGGGTTGGAGCTAGACCGGCGTCGGAAGTTCGGTCACTTCCACCGCGCGAGCGTCCGACTTGCCAGCATCGTCCTGCGCAGACTCGTCGTCCTCGTCGGGCGATTCGTCGTCCGACGCTGAGGGGTCGTCTGCGAATGGGTTGGCGTCCTGCTCGAAGTTGGTGCGCACGCCATCGCTGGCTTCGTCGGCGACAGTGTCGTCGTCGGCAGCGGCCTCGGCGGCCGAGAGCACCGGGAGGTTGGCGAATGAACCCTCATCGGCGTCCGGGTCAACGGCCGCGTGGACGGCAGCGCTACCCTCTGGCGTTGCTGCCGGCGCGTTCGTGATCGTTGCGGGAGCGGGAGCCGGGGCGGCCGGCGTCTGAGCTACGGGCTGAGCCGGTGCAACAGGGCCCCGTGCGACGCGGGTCGGGGTGGCTGCCACGGGCGCAACCGCAGTCAAGGTTGCGGAAGCGGCGCTCTGCAGGTGCGCCGACATGGCGGAGAGGTCGCGTACGGGCCCGCGCAAGCTGGCCGTGAGCTTGTGAGGCGATCCTGTTCCGCCGAGCGAGATGGCGGTTACCATGGCGGCCAACAGGGCTAGGGTTCCGGCACCGCCGAGGATCATCCACCGACGCTCGTCACCCTGGTTTCCGCCTTGGCGGGCCTTGGATTCGTCGCGGTCGAGGATTTCGTCTTCAAGCGTTCCGAGCTCGTATTCGTGCTCTTGTGTGTCCATGCGGACCCCCTGGGTGGGCGCACCATAGCTCCCCGGCGCGGGCGGTCAAGAAATGAAAGAACGGCGTGTTTGCACCTCGTTGGTTTGGTGATCTTCGAGGGCTCTGCGCATCGTTCCGATCGACCGCAGGAGCGAATCCGAGCGCGCGCGCGTCCCGGAGACCGTTCACGAAGCTCGACCCGCGCCCCGTTGTGACCGCTCGGGAGGACTCGCGGGCAGCGCCGGAATCGCGCCGTCCAGGGCACGTACACGACCTCAGAATCCCGCGCACCCGACGCGAAAACGGGACCCAGGTGCACCGTCCGGATGCTCGCCGGGGTGTCCGACAGCGACATCATGGGCTGCGTCCGTTCAAGAGATACGTGAGGGCGATAGGGACAGCGAAAAAAACACGACGATTCGGACGCTGGCCCGACCCGGGCGTTGTGCGGGCTCGACACGTAGGCGCCCGCGGACGCCCTTCGAGACGCCCGCGTTGCGGGTTCATTTAGACCGCTTTTTCGCCGGTCACGCAGATGTCGCTGGCGTGTGCCTCCTCGAGGATGCGCTTGGCATTCTTGCGGTGCTCAAGGTCCTCGACGTGGACGGACATGAGGATGTTGCCACCCTTGATCTTTTCTTCGTACTGCTTGGCTTCGATCTCGGGGATGCCAAGGCCGATCAGGGCTCCGGTGACGCCGCCCACGGCCGCGCCTGCAGCAGCGCCACTGAGCGCCGCCATGATGGGTCCGGCCGCAATGAAGGGTCCGAGGCCGGGAATGGCGAGGGCTCCGATGCCCGCGAGCAGGCCGAGCGTACCGCCAACGGCACCGCCGGCACCCACGCCCCCGATCGCGCCTTCAGGCGCTTTGGTGCCCTGTTCGTGGGCGAAGTCCCGGGTTCCCTTCTTGTCGGGGAAGAGAACGGAGATGTCGTTGTCGACAAATCCGCCGTGACGCAGCGCCGTGACGGCATGCTCTGCTTGGGTGTGATTGCTGAAGATTCCGATGACTGCTTTGTTGGACATGATGATGGCTCCGTTTTCTGTCGCTAGTTCGCGACGACTTCGAGTTGGCTGTCGACGCGCGTGGGGGTGGCTGCTGCGCGTGCGATCTTTTCGATGGCGACCTTCTCGTCTTCTGACGCTACGGGTCCCCGTAGCGTGACGAGGCCGTCAGCCGTGATGATCTTGATGTTCTTCGCGCCGATGGAGAGCGAATCGTCGTCCATGAGCTCAGAGCGGATCTTCGCGGTGAGGTCGACGTCCGCAGAGTCCTCGCTCTGGTCCAGAGGCGTCTTGGTCGCGTCGTCTCGGTCGCGCTCGTTGGTCTTGGTGTTGTCAGCCGGCTTGGCGTCAGCGTCTTTGCTATCGCAGGCCGGCACGGCGAGGAGGAATGAGATGATGAGTAGTCGCGTCACGGTGTACGCCTCCAGTTGGCGCTCCCTCCCCACTGTGCAAACCGTGTGCCCAACCTGTTTCGGCTCTCGGACGGGGCATTGCGCCGAGGCGGTGCTCGCCGCCCCATGCGCCACCGCTCAGGTCGAGCGCTTCCGCTCACCACCGCAGGCTGCTCGCGCGCGGCGGCCCCGACGGACCGTACACGGTCGAGCTTGATCGCTATCGCAGACCCGCGGTCGCTCCACCCGATCGACGTCGGTGGCGACTGCGGGAACGCGTGCTGGCAGCCCAACGGCTCTCCGCACGTCTCTCCCGAGCGTCCGGAAACGGTGGACGATTCGCTACAGCGCAACTCGCTCGAGCACGGCGAGCGACTCGGGCGGCACCAGCTCCGCCGAGGAGTACAGCAGCCCCGGATCGGGGGTGGTCACGCACGCGCCGTCGGGGTCGCGGCGATAGACCTCTCCTTGGTGCGGATCGCCCACCCGGCTGGCGCCGAAGAGCAAGGTTCCGCACTGGGGGCCGTAGTCCAGGACGCTCACCCAGCCTGTGACGGTGACGGGCGCATAGAACACAGGGGCGGAGCACGTCGCGTCGCCGAAGTAGATGAGGTTGGCCGTGGGCTCGGGCGCGCAGCGGGTGGTCCCGGTGCCGTCGGCCAGCAGGGCGCACGGGGTGTTCAGCTCGGTGTCGAACCACTGCGACGCCGGCTGTCCCAGAGGCTCGCCATCACTCGCGACCGGCTGCTGCAGCCGCAGGCGTCCCGAGCCTTCGCGCTCAAGCGCGATTGGGGGGGCATCGCCGGTCTCGAACGGGCGGTACGCGTGAAAGCTGGGCACCTCGACCCAAAACGTTTTGGCGAGGGAGGTGCAGCCGTCTGCGTCGCTGCGCCACAGCGCCGCTGGTTCGAAGTCGTCGGTGATCGTACCGAGACTCCCCACGTCAGTCTCGATGAAGCGGGCCTCGGGACACTGCGGCTGGGGGTACGCGACCGCCACGTCGCCCTGGGTGCAAGCGGCGTCGAGGTGCAGCGTGGAATCGAGGACGCCCAGCATTGAGGCGATGCATACGCTCGCGCCCTCGGCCTCCACGATGGTGCAGGGATAGTCCGCGTCGAGGTCGATCGGGCCCGTCCATTGCGACGAACCGTCATCGCCGCTGTACGTCCAGTGACCGAGCAGGGTGTCCACCTCGGTCCGGGTACGCGACGCTTCGACGAGCATCGAGGACGACAGTGACTCGAGACGGTAGCCCTCAACCCGCCCAGACTGCTCCCTGCAGGTGCCGTCGGGATCTCGATAGTAGAGCGTCGAGAGAGCCTCTGCGCGCCGCATGGGCGATCCGGGGCCGCATCCGTTCGGATTCAGGGTCCCGAACGCGGGAGTCTCCTCGCAGGATGAACCGTAGGTTGCGGGGGCCGAGCAGTTGGCGTCCGCAAACACACCCTCCCTCCATCTCGTTGCGGGCGTGCAGGCAAAGCCATCGATGGTCTCGGCGAAGTCGCACTCGACCTCCAGCTCGGTGTCGAACCATCGGAGCAGCCGGGCCTGGCCGTCCTCATCTCGTTCGACGACCGGCCGCAGACGATCTCCGGCCACCCAGGGCTCAAAGTCTGCCGGGGTGTCTCCAGTGCTGGATTCATCGGCTTGGGTGCCGCCGGTGCTTGAGGAGCTTTCTTCCTGTAGCGCTGTGCTTCCTCCCGACGTCTCGTCCGCGGTGGTGGATCCGGTGTCGGCCGAGGGTTGCGTAGAATCCGAGCAAGCCGCGAGGACAACGAAGCCGGCGAGGACGCGGCTCATCGTCGAGGCGGCCCTCCGCCCCGGCTGTGCGGGGCCAGATGAAGCCGATGAAGCAGACGTCTCGGACGTGGTCATGATCATTACACGCAAGCGAAGGGAGGGGAGGGGAGAGCCGCGACTCCAACCGAGCGCGCGGCCGGTCGGATGGTCGCCGCGAACTTGCCACCGTTCCCAGAAATCGTCACGACGAGGTGTGCTCGGGTCCGCCCCAGGGCTGCAGAGACCGGGATGATGCCGACGGCTACGACCAACGGCGGCCGAGGATCCGCCTCAATCCTCGGGTCGGTTTGCGAGCCAAGCTCGGGCTTGGGTCACGCGGGTGTCTTCGGCGCGCGGTCCGTCTTCCCCGTGGTCGATGGCGCTTGCGCCGACGGTGGTTGTGTTCAACCTCTGGGAGCGCTGAGCTCGCAGCGCGCCGGAGGCCTCGGCCCGCAACGGCAGCGCGAGCCGATCAAAGGCGCTCGGACGCGATGCCGACCTGCTCGATGCCGGCCTCACGAGCGGCGGCCATCACGGTGATGATGACGCCATACATCGCCTTCTCATCGCCCTTGACCACCACCTTGTCATCTTCTTGGGCCTTCTCGTTGTTCTCGAAGGCTTCGACCATCTGCTCGTAGTCGCTGGGGATGGGCGTCTTGCCGAGCTTGACGGTGCCGTCCGCGGCGACCGACACCAGCAGCGAGGCGTTGGGGTCGGAGGGGTTTTGCACGACCGAGTCCTGCGGAACGTTGAGCGGGATCTGCTCGTTGGCAGGGGAGGGCTGCGAGACCATGAAGATGATCAGCAGGCTGAGCAGCACGTCGACCATGGGGGTGACGTTGATCTCCGCCGAGAGTCCGTCGCCGCCGCCTTCGGATGACATGCTCATGTGCCCGGGGAGCATACCCAAGCCCAGCGGTGCTCGCCACGGGCTGGTATAGACTCCCACGGTGAGCCAAGAAAGCGGCTTAGGGGGCCTCAGCGCCTCTTTGGAGGCCAAGCTGCTCGCGCGCTTGGTCGGGGAGTGGGACGCGATCAACGCGGCTTTCTTCCGGGAGGTGCTCCGGCGGCCGGTGTTCCAGCTCAGCGATACGCGGGCGCGACTGGGCCAGTGGAGTCCGGGCGTGCGAGGTCTGGAGCTCTCCAGGCCGTTGGTGCTCGAGCACCCGTGGGCGGTGGTGGTGGAGGTGCTCAAGCATGAGGTCGCCCACCAGTTCGTCGACGAGGTGATGCGGGTCGACGAGCCTCCGCACGGCCCGACGTTTCAACGAGTGTGTGAGCAGCTGGGAATCGCCGGGCACGCGCGGGCCGAACTCCCGCCTCCGCCGGTTGTCGCCGATGACCCGGAGCGACGCGTGGTCCAGCGCATTCGCAAACTGATGGCGCTGGCCGAGAGCCCCAATCAGCACGAAGCCGAGGCCGCCGCGATCGCAGCCCGAAAACTCATGCTGCGCTTCAACATCGGGGTCGAGAAGGAAGCACCGGACGCCGTGACACGCTACGGGTTCCGACATCTAGGGCGCCCATCTGGACGCGTGCTCGAGCACGACCGACGACTGGCGCTCATCCTCACCACGTACTTCTTCGTGGATGGGCTTTGGGTTCCGGTGTACCGGCCCCGCGAGGGCAAGCGCGGCAGCGTGCTGGAGATCTGCGGCCTCGAGCCCAACCTCGCGATGGCAGAGCACGTGCACACGTTCTTGTCGGCGACCGCATTGCGCCTGTGGGACGCATATCGAAAGACGACCGTGCAGACCTCCAACCGAGATCGACAGGCGTTTCTCGCTGGGGTGATGGTGGGCTTCGAAGCCAAGCTCGCCGCGCAGAGCGTGCAGTTTCAAGCGCAAGGCCTGGTGTGGGTCCCTGGTGCCGCGCGGGCGGCGTTCTTCAAGCGTCGATACCCGCGAACGCAGACCGTCCGCAGAGGCGGGGCCACCCGCAACGACGCGTACGCGCAAGGACAGGAAGCGGGCGCCAACATCGTGCTCTCGAAGCCGGTGGAGTCCAGCGGCACATCGTCGCGCCCCAAAGCGCTGCGCTCTGGCGGGAGCTAGAGCGGCGATCAGTTTGATTCCACGCGCTGATGCACGCCTGGGGCCGCACCTGACGGTGTCGCGCGGCGCTCGTGGTGTGCTCGACACAACTTCGGCCACGCTCCTACCCAGGAACGGCCCCAGACGCACCTCAGCACCCGGAATCAAACGGGTCGCCGCTCTAGCGGCTGCGGGCGATCGAGTAGCCCATCATCAACAAGAAGATCGCGACGGGAATGACGTAGGGCACCACGACCAAGTCGCCCAACTCGAACTTCTCCCAGCCGAGCAGAATCTCGCCTCCGGCGACGCCCCCCGAGACCAGCAGCGCGCCGATGCCCTCAGGCCAGTCGGTCTCGACGCGGAGGCCCAGCAGGAACACCGCCAGACCCACCGCGATCGCGATCGCTGGGAAGGCGTACGCAGGCAGCCCAAGAAAAGCATCCACGCCCTCGCGCGCAGTCTCTGGACTGTTGAGCGCGAAGTTTCCGATGACGGTGCCGAGCACCAAGATCACCGCGAGGATGAGGTAGGTCCACATCTTCGCGCGCCCAGATCCCATGTATTCCTTCTCCATGGCTGGGCCTGAGCCTACACCGCGGGGGCTCGAACGTGGCTCGATGTTGGTAGGACTAGCAGCCTGTTGAGAAAGTCGACACGACGTCTCGCTCGCCCTTTTCGCTCCTGGCGGTGTCGCCAAAACTTGCAGTACACCCGGTACAGCGGCGTTTCGGCTCCTACCCAGGAGCGAAAACTGCTTCCCGATCCGCCCGCGCCGCCTTTCTCAACAGGCTGCTAGGCGAATGCCCGAGTGGCTCATCGACAGGGCCACCGGCCGAAAAAATCGGCTAGTGTGGTTGGGAATGGGACGTTGCCTGCGAGTTGACTTGGGTCTGACGTGGCTGTTGGTGTTGACGCCGGCGTGTTTCTCCGAGCCAGGTTCGGGCACCGGTACTGCGGACGCCGAGGCCGACGGATCCACCGCAGCCATGACGACATCGCAAGAGAGCACCTCGACAGGATCCGGCGCTTCCGACAGCTCGAGTAGCGGCGACTTGTGGAACACGACAAGCACCAGCTTCGGGTCCAGCTCCAGCTTCGGGTCCAGCTCCAGCTCCGGCTTCGACGACGTCACCAGCACGACCGATGGACCGCCTCCGGAGTTCTTCGACGACTTTGACCGCGGGACCACGGACACGATCGGTAACGGTTGGATGGAGAAGCTCCCAGCCGCGTGGCGGATCCTCAATGGCAGTGTTGCCTCGCAGTCGACCCCGAGTGGGAACAGCTACTACGACTTCTTGGTGTATCGCTTCGAGTCGGTCCGCGACTTGACGATCCAGATCGAGTTCAGCATCTCGGTCGAGAGTGTTTCCAACGAACCTCACCTCGTGCTGCGCGCGCAGCAAGAGTCTCTCGAAGCCGGCAACGCGTTCCACGGGTACATCTTGGTGCCGCGGCCGAGCTTCGGCGATCTGTGCATCATGCGGTTTCGGGACACCCCTGGATGGACGGGTCTCTCTTGCGACACCTTACCGACCGGCGGACTCTCGGCGGGGGATCCCTACCGTTTGACCTTCACCGCGGCGGGCGACCAGCCAGTCCAACTCGACGGCACTCTGGAGGCATTCAACGGCGGCGCGTGGGTCGAGGTCGCCGATGTCTCCTGGATGGACAGCGAGCCCGCCGCGCTGATCTCGGAGCCCGGGGCCTACGGCTTCAGCGGCGGAACCGGTCCGGCACAGCTGGCCAACTACCGGCTCGACAACTTCCGCGCCACGTTCGCGCCCATGTAGACCAAGCTCGAACGCGACCGGGGCTCTGCGCTGTAACGCGGCGGCATCGATCGCTGGGTCGGCGCGATATTCGGGCCATGCGCGGATGTCAGCCGGTGTCCACCATCTTGCTCATCGTCCTGGTGGGCCCTCGCATGTCCCCTCGCATGTCCTGCGAGACCATATGAGCGAAGTGCTCGAGGCTTGTATTGGCATCTTCGAGCGCGCTCGCCTTGTTGCGCAACTCGGCACGGGCGGCGGCCAGCTGTTGAATCCTCCTCCGTAAATGGAGCTCGTCGACGGCGATCGCTGCCAGATCCGCGAGCGCAGTCCGCTGCTCTTGAGTCATGTGACGGGGGTGGGTGTCGATGGCGCACAGCGTCCCGATGCGGACGTCGTTGCTGAGCGTCAGCGGCGCTCCGGCGTAGAAGCGGATGCCGAGCTCGCCCGTCACGAGCGGATTGTCGGCGAACCGCGGATCGAGCCTCGCGTCCTCGACCACCATCACCTCGCTGTGAAGGATGGCGTGGGCGCAGAACGCCTGGTCACGGGGTGTCTGCGTTGCGTCGAGACCTCGCACGGCTTTGAACCACTGTCGGTCCTCATCGACCAGCGACACGACGGAAATCGGGACGCCCATGATCGTGGTCGTAAGCCTCACGATGCGGTCGAACTCGATCTCGGCAGGCGAATCCAGGACGTTGAGCGAGCGGAGCGCCGCGAGTCGTTGAGCTTCGTTGTCGGGAAGGGACGCGGCCATGAGGGTATCTGGACCTCATCGGTTGGGCGGGCAGCATGCTTGAGGCGCCGAACGTGATCGGAGTGGATAAGGTCGCGACACCGCGCCGAAACATCCCCCGGGGAAAGGTGCGGTGAGGGCCACACGAACGTGGGCGACGACGGTGGCCGCGTTTCGACGCTGCAGCTTCCCGCGCCGCAGCCGCAGACTTCAGGGGCGGACGACTCAAGCTCGAGCGCAGGCGGACGATGAGCCCTGCGGTGGGCATGCACGCCGGTCCTGCTCGCGACCGGCTGGTCAGGGTCTTGCTTGCGCCCGCCGAGCGGCCAGGTCGGCGCGCGAGAGGTGGCGGCCAACCGCGGCCCTGCTCGATACAGCCGTTCTGGCAAGCACCACGATCCGTTGCGATCGGCCTCGGTGGACCTCGAACTCGCGACGCTGCCGTCGTGGGGGAGGCGACGTGCCACGCAACGGCGAGATTCCGGCTGCGCGAGGCTGAGACACGATGCTCGACCGCTGTGATGCTGTCGAACCGGTGGTCGTGGTACCCAAGGAGGATGATCGCTCGCAGGACGATGACAGCATGGGTCGCAGCGGCCCTCGGTTCGTGCCTCACCACCCTGGTCGGCTGCGGCGTCAGCGTCCCGGACGCGTGGGCCGACTTCGTTCCCAAGGACAACCTGACCATGGCGTTCGGGGACGAGACCACCGGCGAGGTCTCGAAGCTCGTCCTCAACTACACGCGCGAGAAGGTCTCCGGCGACGAGCTCCGCGGTCAGTTCACGGGCCTCATTGAGAAGAAGGGCTTTACCAACGTCTCCGAGTGCGTCGACCCCAACGGCACCTCATCGGCGCTGTATGTCAGCGACTCGAAGGAGGTCTTTCAGGTGATCATCAACCTGTTGGGCGACACGATGTACGACGTGGAACTGCAGCGATCGAACGGGCAGCCCGGCGTCGCGCTAGCCAACCCCGAGACCTGCAAGTGGACCGCGTCGGCAGACAAGTTCTGCGAGATGGGTCCTCCGGAGCGCTGCACGTTTAAGTCGCCGCTGTGACGCCCGTCTCCCCGACCGGCGGGCCCTGACGCGCGGGGCTCCGCGTGGCCCTGCTGCGCGCCCTCACGACCGGAGGCGCCAGCCGGTGCGGAAGATCCACCAGATCACCGCCACGCAGAGCCCGAAGAAGGCGCAGATCGCCAGCACTGAGCCGAGCAGGTTCACGTCCGCAACGCCGAAGAACGCCCAGCGAAAACCCGAGACCAGGTAGACCACCGGGTTGAACAGGCTCACCGTCTGCCAAGCCTTGGGGAGCATCGAGATCGAGTAGAAGGAGCCGCCGAGGAAGACCAGCGGCGTGATCACCAGGGTGGGCACCAGCTGCAGCTGCTCGAAGTCCTTGGCCCAGATGCCCAGGATGAACCCGAACATCGAGAACGAGACGCAGGTCATGACGAGTGTCACCAGCATCCAGCCCACGTGCAGGATCTGCAGGTCGACGAAGAACGTGGAGGTACCCAGGATGATCAGCCCCACCAGCAGCGATTTCGTCGCCGCGGCCCCCACATACCCGATGACGATCTCCACGAACGACAGCGGCGCGGTGAGCAGCTCGAAGATCGTTCCGATGAACTTTGGGAAGTAGATCCCAAACGACGCGTTGGAGACGCTCTGCTGCAGGACGGTCAGCATCACCAGCCCGGGCACCAGAAACGCGGCGTAGTCGACCCCGTCGACCGCGTTCATCCGGCTGCCGATCGCCGATCCAAACACCACGAAGTACAGCGACGTGGAGAGGACCGGGGACAGGATGGACTGCAGAGACGTGCGGAAGAACCGCGTCATCTCGAACACGTAGATCGCCTTGATGCCTCGATGGTTCATGCCGTTGGCTCCTCGACGAGCCCCACGAAGATGTCTTCGAGCGAGCTCTGCTGGGTCTGTAGATCTTTGAAGGCGATCCCTGCGCTGGCGAGGTCGGCCAGAAGCGCCGCAACCCCGCCCTGGGCGTCGTCGCTTTCGTAGCTATGCGTGAGCACGTACCCATCGCTGGAGCGCACCAGCCCGTAGCGCTCGAGGCTGGAGGGGACGGACTCCAGGGGGTCCCGTAGCTCAATGCGCATCTGCTTGCGGGAGAGGCGATGCATCAGTCGGTCCTTGTCCTCGACGAGCAGCAGCTTTCCCTTCGAGATCACGCCCACTCGGTCGGCCATCGCCTCGGCCTCTTCGATGTAGTGGGTGGTCAGGATGATCGTGACGCCGCTGGCCTTGAGCTCCGCGACCATCTCCCACATGTTCTTGCGCAGCGACACGTCGACCCCGGCGGTCGGCTCGTCGAGGAAGAGCACCTTGGGTTCGTGGCTGAGCGCCTTGGCGATGAGCACCCGGCGCTTCATGCCGCCCGAGAGCGCCTGCACCTTGCTGTCGCGCTTGTCCCACAGCGTCAGCTGCTTGAGCAGCCGCTCAAGGTGAGCGTCGTCGCGCGGCTTGCCGAACAGACCCCGAGAGAACCGAACCGTATTGATCACCTTCTCGAACGGCTCGAGCGAGACCTCCTGCGGCACCAGGCCGATCTGTGCGCGAGCGGATCGGTAGTCCGAGACCACGTCGTGCCCGCCCACGGTGATGCGACCGCCGCTGGGGGTCGCCACCCCGCACACGCAGGAGATGAGCGTCGTTTTGCCTGCCCCGTTGGGTCCGAGTAGCGCGAGGATCTCGCCCTCCTCGATGTCGAGCGAAATCCCGGCGAGCGCCTCGAAGCCCCCGTCGTAGATCTTGCGTAGGTCTTGGATCGAGACGATTGCAGCCATGAAGCCCGGCGGGACCTTAGCAGCAACCGGTTTCAGTCATCCAAGCAGATCTATTCCCCGGGGCCGCGTCGATGCGGCGTCGGGTTCGTCTGAAGTCAAAGTGCCCTGATTCGGCGTTTCGCGCTCAGCGAACCGAGGTTGGCGGCACGTTGATACTGAGACTTCGCCTTGTCTCGCTGGGACGATGCCAGATAGGAGTCGCCCAGACGGATCCGGTGATCGGGGTCTTGTGGAGAGATGCGAACGGCGGTCCGCGCGTGCCGGATCGCGTTGCGGTGGCGCCCAAGGTCCGAGTCGAGTTCGGCGAGCCCCGCGTGTGCATCGGCGTCCCGTGCGTCGAGCGCGAGCGCCTTCTCGTAGTGACCCCGAGCGTCCGCGGGATTTCCGGCTCGAGCCGCGCGGCGGCCCCGTCGTACCTCGGCACGTGCCCGCTGGCGGTCAAGCCATGACGGTGTGGCGGTCGCGTCGTCGCCTTGCCGTCCGGCCGAACGCTCTGAGTCTGAACGCGGCGGCGTGCTTGCCTGTGGTTGCGCGTCTTGCTTCGCGTCCGGACGAGGCTGCGCATCGGACCGCGCCGCGCCACCCATCGACGACGCGAGCGCGGCCGTGTCAGTTGGGCTCAAGGGGGAAAACGCGGGCGAATCTTGAGGGCCCACGGAGCCGGCCACGAGGGCGGTGTCGCTCTGAGGCGCGCTCGCCATCGGGAGCTGGTCCTCTCCGCGGGCCCAGCCCATCCCGACGACCATAGAGGCAAGCACCGCGGCTGCCCCTACGCCAAGACTGCGCATAGGGGCGTATCGCGGGCGACGGGCGAAGCGGCGCGCGAGGTCGCTGCGGCGGCGGAGGTCCTCGATCTCGGGGAGGGGCAGGGTGTCGGTCGGGCATCGCAGGTCCGCGGCGAGCTGCGCCTCGCACAACGCCGCCTCGAGCTCCGCGGCCGATGCGTACCGGTCCTCGGGGTCCGTGCGAAGGCATCGTTCGACGACCGACTGGAGCGCAGAGGGGACGTGAGCGTGGGCGGAAAAATCGGGACGGGCGCCGTGCAGGTGCGCCTCCAAAACGTCCTCGACCGTGTCTCCACCGACCAGAGGTTTGCCCGTGAGCATCTCGTACGCGCAGCAGCCCAGGGCGTAGACATCGGTCCGGCCATCGAGGCTCGCGCCGCGGATCTGCTCGGGCGCCATATACCGGGGCGTCCCACACCGTTTGTTGGCGGCGTGCCCATCCGTCGTCGCGATTCCGAAGTCGACGATCACCAGCCGCTCGCTTCCGCGTTTGTGGACCAACATCAGGTTGTCGGGTTTGATGTCGCGATGGACGACGCCCGCGGCGTGTGCGGCGTCGAGCCCCTTGCAGGCCATGCGGAGCAGCGCGATGCTCCGTTCGAGTGACAGCGGCCCCTCCTCGATTTCGCTGGCCAGCGGCTGGCCGTCGAGAAGCTCCATCGCCGACCACATCCTGCCGTCGGGCAGGGTCCCAAAGTCGACGACGTCGACGACGTACGGCGATTCCAGGTCGGAGGTCAGCCGCGCCTCTGCGAGGAAACGCTCGCGTGCCTCCACCCAGCTGACGCCCCGCTTGAGGACCTTGATCGCGAGCGGTCGATCGAGGTCGACGTGTCGGCCGCGAAAGACGACCGCCGTCGCGCCCATACCGATGCGCGCCTCGATCTCGATTCTAGAGTTTGGGAGGCGATCCCCTGGCACCAGCAACATCGGCTGGATGTCGGAGTTGATGGAGACGTCGGGGTCGCGCTCGGTGATGGTCTCGATGCCCGACGGAGGCGGGTTGATCTGCACCATCGTAGAGCTGAAGTCTTCGGACGCATTCTCGGTGGCGCCCACAAACTCGGGCGACCAGGACAGCGTGGCGGTGGGCGCGTGGAGGTCGATGTGTGCATCCATCTTGAAGGGTCTCCGGGTCGCCCTCCATCGCGGCTGCCGACCGTGGACGGCGGTGATGCAACGATGGGGCCAGTCGGAGTACGCCCGCGATTCGAGCGCGCGATGCAAAGTCGCCCCGTGTCATGAGCGCCCTATGTGCGAGCGCGCTGTGGCAGGGCGCTCAGTGGTGATGTGGGACCTGTGGTTTGATGTGCGCTAAGGACGCCACGTCCGGGGGCGTTCTTGTCCAGAACCATGAAGCTCCCCGCTCGCCGCTACGACCCGCCGCGGCGAGTCAACGAGATGCGCTCGGCGCGACTTCGGGCTCCGAGGCGGTCACGAACTCACCCACGGCCAGTTGATAGGCGGTCTCCAGCCATGCGTCCGAGCGGACGCCCCGAGCCAGTCGAACTTCGTCGAGCTCGCCGGCCAACCATCGCTCCGGGGAGTGCGAGGAGCGGCCGAGGGAGAGGAAGTTTTTGGCGTCGGAGACGGCGACCCCGCTGCTTTGCGCGGGCAGCAGCGCGGTCACCACCTCGTTGAACCGGGCCTGCGTCTCGTCGTTCGAGGAGACCGTGAGCGCGAGGAAGAACCACCCCGCAGGCAGCGACTCGTCGAACGTGACGCGAGACTCTCCGGCCTCGAGCCCGAGATCAATACGGAGCTGATAGGTCCCTTCGGGCCCGGGGGGAGACACCGCGAGCGTCCAGCCTGACAGCGAATCGGCCACCTCCGTGTGGTCGATGATCCGGGGAAAGTCCGGGGACTGGTCGGGATCCAGGCGTACCCAGGCGGTGAAGGTCAGACCGTCTGCGCGAAGGTCCGCCGAAGCCTCGTCGGGCCCAAAAACCACCGCATCGTCAACGCCATCGAAGAGAATCCCGTCGCCGAAGACCGCTGGCGCGTGACCAGCCACGTCGGTTTCGTTGGGCTCGTGATGTCCGCTGGCGTCCTCGAAGTCGTCTCCATGCACGACCAACGCGAAAGGAGCTGACCACACCGCTTCCGGATTCGGAGCTGCGCCAGCCGAAGGATTGCCCCAGTACGCGAAGAACTCGAGTTCGGAGCTTCCGGGAAGCTGGGGGATCGATACCCACGCCAAGCCCTGGTCGATCTCGTGCGCAAGGACCTCTCCCGAGAGACTCACGAAGCGTAGCGCCTCGTCGAGCTCGGGCAGCCCGGACAACTGGACCGGTACGGGAACCTGGAGGAGGTCCTCGGCGGTGGGCGCCTGAATCGTCAGACGAACCCGCGAACGCCAGCTGCAGTCCCACCAGTCCACGCACGATGGCTCGGTCGAAGTCGTCGTGGTCGCGTCTTGGGTGCCGGAGGAACTCGCAGACTCCGAAGAGCCCTGAGGCTCCGAAGACCCCGACGACGTACTCGCCGCGGAGATCGTGGGGTCGGTCCCGGTGCTGGACGTGCCAACATCGCCACCGCTCGAGCCATCCGGTTCGGCCGGCACACAGCGCTGCGCGATCCCACCGGGGGCAGCGTCGCCAAAGCGGCGTCCCCCCTCGCACTCCGTGTCCTCGTAGCTGCAGTAGCCCGACGCCTCACAACGTGGTGCCGGTCCGACCCCTGCACACTGCTCGTCCTGCGTGCACGCGAACGTCGCGAGGCCGCAACCCGCCGAACCGGCGATGACAGCCGACATCAACCCGAGTCCAAGCCCGAGCGCGGAGCTCCCCATCACCCCAATCCTACCTCGCCAAACGCCTCCCTTGCCCGAAGCAAGTCGCGCTCGTGGACCTCGTCACACGGCCGATGCCTCTCCGCAAGCAGCGACACGCACGCGCCGGAGCGTGAGTGTTGGCGCTGTCACCTGGCTCAGGATTCGGTCCGGTCGAACGGTGTAGGTGGAAGGAAGCGTGCGCGCGCCTACTGAATCACCTGCTGCGAACCCGGTTGCGGACGCGCCCAGCAGGTACACTCGCGGCAGGGTTGGGATGACGAAGGGTTCGAAGGGTTCGAAGGGTTCGAAGGGTTCGAAGGGTTCGAAGGGTTCGAGGGGGTCACGGGTTATCAATCACCCGCTTGCGCGGCGCCGGTTCATGGCGCTCGCAGGCTTCGGCGTCGTGGGCGGCATGATGACCAAGCTCGATCGCGAGGCTCGCGGTGTGGAGCCGCCGGACCACCGCAGGTTCCTGCTCTACAACCACTGCAACGGGCTGCAGAACTTCCACCTCAACCAGTCTGAGGTCACGACCCCGTCCACCTTCACGCTGAACTCGTTCATGCAGCCGTTCGCGCCGCATCAGGCCGAGCTGACGGTGGTCCAAAATCTCTACTGCAACCCTGGCCAATACCTGCACGGCAACGCCAGCAGCGCGCTGTCATGCGCAGACCGGGGCGCTCCATCGGCCGCCGCCGGAATCTCTCCGATGGTGGTGGGTGGTCCGACGATCGATCAGGTGATCGCGACCGCGCTGCACGGGCAGGCGGAGTCCAAGACCAAGCTGCGCACGCTGGTGCTCGGTCATCCGCTCGTCATCACGGACGGCAACTGCGTCCAAGGCACCATCGTTGGCACAGGGCAAAACGAGCCGGTCTTTCCAACGCTGGACGCGGTCGAAGCCCACCAGACCATCTTCGGGGTGACCAACCAGGACGAAGTGCTGGCCGGGCTTGAGCAGAGCTACCTCGACTTCGTCAAAGACGACATCGCGGCGTTCGAGGCGGAGCTGCCTTCGCCGGAGCGTCAGAAGATGCAGCAGTACCTCAACTCGGTGCGCGAGGTTGAGCAGTCGCTCACCAGCCTGGCCAACTGCGAGGAGGTTCCCCCGCAGAAGTTTGCGCAGCAGACGATGAACGACCCTGCGTTCTGGCGCTACATGCAGGACCTCGCGGTCATCGCCCTGTCCTGCGAGGCCACCCGTCAGGTGACGATGCTGCACACGTATGGCTGCGTTCACTTCCGTTATCTGTTTGACGGCGAGGAGAAGAACCACCACGAGACGGTCTCTCACGAAGAGGAGAACGGCCCGTTCATGGAGAAGATCCTTCGCTTTCACGCCGAGCAGGTCGTCTACATGTACGAACGCCTCCAGGAGATCCCAGAAGGGGACGGGACCATGGCCGACAGCTTGCTGATCCAGTGGATGAGCGATGGCGGCGGCATGCACCACAACGGCGCCGGGCAGCACCCAGTGGTGTTCTTGGGAACGGCAGGCGGTGCCCTCAAGGGGCAACAGTGGCTGCGCTTCGAAGACAACGAGCTCGCGCTGGCGTGCGCGCACGTCACCTCGGCGCGCGCGATGGGGCTCGAAATGGACACGTTCGGCGACGGTACCGACCCTTGCGATGGCCCCATTCCGGGGGTGCTGGCGTGAACGCTCCTCGATGGACCGCTGCGAGCGTCCTTCTGCTCACGGGGTGCTACTCCGGGGTCTCGGTCGGTCTTGGAGACGCGGCTGACTCCGAGGCGTCGCAGGGCTCGGACGCGGAGAACTCCTCCTCGGGCGATGACTCGTCGGGGGATGACACCGGGGAGCCCGAAGCCGCGGGGTGTGACGATGCGCCTCTGCTTCCGCCGGTGATTCGTGGGCTCAACGGCCGACAATACGCGCGCACGGTTGAGGCGGTGTTCCCCGGAATCATCGCCACGACGGATCTCTTCGCGGACTCCGACCGTTCCGGAGAGTTCTCGACGAGCGCGCAGATCCGTCGGCTCGACTTCAAGAACACGGCCGACGTGGTGGCCGCCGCGAAGAGCGTCGCGGCCGAAGCGGTCGTCCCGGTTCGCCAGCGCTTTGCGTGCCTCGAAGAGACGACACCCTCGGGTGCGTGCGTGGATTCGATGATCGAGGCGATGTCGCTGGAGTTGTACCGGGCCCCCGCGCCGTCCGAGCACCGCACCAAGCTTGCAGCGCTGTTTGCGAGTGCTCAGAGCGCGACCGACTCGCAAGAGGCGACACGCGTCGTGCTGCAGGCGATGCTGACTTCGCCGCGTTTCCTGTTCCGCTCCGAGATCGGGACGCCCCGTGAAGACGGGAGCGGAGCCGATCTCGACGGCTTCGAGGTCGCGAGCGCGTTGGCCTACACGCTCACCGATGCGCCGCCCGACGCCGAGCTGCGGGCCGCGGCGCAGCAGGACGCGCTGCGCACCCGCGCGCAGATCGAGGACCAAGCGCTGCGTCTGCTGGACCAGATGCAGGACAACCCGGTCGGTTTGGTCACCTTCGTCCGCGAGCTCACGGGGGTTCGAAACTTCGGGACGGTGAGCAAGGACCCGGAGGCTTATCCAGAGTTCGATCTGCAGACGCAGGCTGCGGTGCTTGCCGACTTCGATGCCACGGTGGGCGCTCTGTTGGCCTCCGAGACCCCAACCCTGCAGCACCTGCTGACCGCGAACGAGTTCGTCGTGAGCGAGGCGTCGGCTCGGCTTATGGGCTGGTCCAGTCCGGAGCAATACAGCGAAGCCGACGGCCTGGTCGAAGTCGATGAGGAGGGGCGCCGCGGGATGTTGACGCATCCGGCGATGTTGGGGACGTACGCGCACGAGCTGGAGACCAACCCGGTGGCGCGGGGGCACTTCATCAGCGACAAGCTGTTGTGCATCGAAATTCCGCCGCCCCCGGTGGCGGTGATGTTCCCCGACCGCGATGAGGAGGGCGCCAACGAGACCCTGCGGGAGACGCTGGAGCGCGTGCACTCCGTGGACAGCTGTGCGGGCTGCCATGTCCTGATGGACCCCTACGGGTGGCCCTTTGAGGTGTTCGATGCGGTGGGTCGCCGGCGGGACAACGACCGCGGTCTACCCATCGACGACACGACCGAGGTCAGGGTCCCTCTGGGCACCGGCACCATCGAAGGCGTCGAGCAGCTGCTCGAGGTCACGGCGGGCTCCGACATCACCCACGGCTGCTTCGGCAACGGCGTGTTCAAGTATGTCGCTGGGATCGGGCGGGAGCTTGAAGGGTTCGAGTGCATCTCCGAAGAGTTGGCCGAGCCGTTCGTGGCCGATGGAGATGTCCGAGAGCAGTTCGTCCGGTTGCTGCTCTCCCGGTGGTTCCTCGAACGCGCGATCGAGGAGTAGGCTTCGCCACCGGGGGGGTTGGCGACGCCACGGCTTGTTCGAATCCTTCGAGGGGGTGTGCGCCGACGAACAGCTCGCCGTTGATGATGCTCGAGGGCGTCCCGGTCGCCCCCACCGCCGAGAACAACGCGGTGTCCTCGGCGAGTCTCGCGGCCACCTCGGGGCTTTCCATGGCGCTGTGGAAGGCGTCGAGGTCGAGACCGACCCCGGCGGCGAAGCGGCGCGCATCCTGAGGTAGAGCGCAGGGCGTTCAGGGCTGAGCCGAGAACAGCTGGAGTTGTCCGGCCGCAGCCCCACGCGGCGGTGGCCGAGCACCATGAAGTTCGGCCGCGATGTCCACGGGCGTGGTGACGAACCGAGTCAGCTTCATGGGCCCGCTGCAGCGAGCGCAAACGGAGATGTCGATGCGAAAGACGCGGGCCAGCAGGGACATCCGGGACGGGGCAGCATCACGCAGCTGAGCCTCGAGCAAGGTGGTCGTGGCCGGACCGTCCTCCTCTGCCGCCAGGGCTGCTGCTACCTGTACCCCCAGGACCGAACGGCCCGCCGTCCCCCGAACCTCCCGGGATCGGGTCGCTCGGAAGTGATGCCGACCGTCCGCCGCCACCGCCGGTTGTCTCCGGCTCCGGGAGCGGCTTGATGATGCAGCCGAGGTTCGGGCAACCGATCGCCAAGCCCGTCGGGTCCGTGTACCTCAGCGGGTTGTTTGACACTCAGGCCAGAAACAACAGCAGTTGTCCGGAAGGTGAAGGTCGCGGCAGGGGCCAGGCGGCATGCAGGGCTTCGGCTATTTCATCGGGGTCGTTCACCGCACGGACCACCGGGATCGGCCCCTGGCTCGATGCGGAAGACCCGGGCGAGCAGGGTCTTCCACGAGAGCCGATGCGGGGCGACGGCATCCGAGAGGTCGAGGCCATTCCCGGCTCGCGAGCCGGGTGCATACCGAGATCCAAAGGTCCTGCTGCTGCGACGGCCCGAGGACCGGTCCGAGCCGACTGCCCAAATGCCACATTCGCCTTGACGCCACTACAGCCGACCGATACTTGTTGAGAGATAGCCATGGACGGCAACTCTAGAAAACCTCGGTTCTCGGCTTCTCGGTTCTCGGTTCTCGGTTCTCGGCTCTCGGTTCTCGGTTCTCGGTTCTCGGTTCGAGCCTAGTTCTTCTGGGTGCGGCGCTGACGTCGTGTGACGGCGCATTGCTGGACGCCGAGTCGCAGGGCTCGTCCGCACACCGCTTGTATGACGCGTCGAACAAAATACCGACGAACAACTCCGGTCGTGAGTACAGGATCGAGTGCGAGGATGCTGGCGTTCCTGTACCGCGGAGCCTCATTGACGAAACTGACGGTTGGGTGAACCGCGGCGAGATCACCACAGAGTTTCTCTCGCAACAGTTCGAAGCCGAGCTGTGGACTTGGGAGATCGAAGCAGGCATCTGCATGGCGCTTCCCCGGTGGGAAGGCAACGACAAATCCGCCCTCTTCGGTCTGATCTGCTTCGGCTACAACACCGGGAACACGTGTTTCTGGGACAACAAAGCCGACACGTCCCTCTCTCGATATCAGGCCCATTCGATCGACGATCTCATCGGGGGAGCCGCCCTCGAGGGCAATGCGCAGGGCACCTGCACCAACTGCCACGCGGGCGAGAACCCCTTTGTGGTGGACCCCTCCGAGGACGCATTCGCCGGGCTATGGGGGATCTCCGGTGACAACTGGCCGACGCCGATCGTGCATGAGGAATGGATCGGAAACCCAGGCCCAATCTCCAGCCTCGGTCCGGTGCCTAGCGGTCAGGGCAAGTGCACGGAATGTCACGATGAGGCAAACGGTATGCGTTTCCCACTCCTGCTTGAGGAGCACACCGGTGCAGAGGCCTACTGCCAGGCCGTGCTCGGCAATAGCATCGAGCCAACTGCCGTAGCTCCAATAGCGTCAATGCCGCCGAGCTTCGCGACAACCTCCAGCATGAACATACAGGCGGGGAGGCTCTGGGACTACTGCGAGAAAGGGCCGCCTTCTGACTATAGCGAAGAGGTCGACTTCGACCCTCCCGAGCCATCCGTGCTCAGTCCACTGGATCTGGGGCCGTACTACGAATGCGCGCAGACGGTGAGTGTTCGAAGCGCGGCGCCTGGAGCGACCGTCGAGCTGAAGACGGATACTCAGGGGCCATTTACTGCCCTCGCGACGGGTTCAACTGTCGTATTTGAGTTGGACGAACCGCTCGAGAACCTCGAGAATGTCTATGCGGAGCAGAGCCTCAATGGGATTACATCCCCGTCCGTGTTCGAGAAAGCGTATACGTACCCCAACGACCTGCCCGCCCCGGTGTTCTACCATACTCCACTCTACGCCTGCGCCAGCTCGGTCGCCATCAACAATGTACCCGGGGCCACCTTGGTCGTTCAGCACGTCCGGAACGACAACACCGTCCAAGAGGTCGAACTCTCCACGTTCGCCGAACACAGCTCGGTAGTGTTAGCGGGAGACCCGGTAGAGTCCCCGGAAAAACGATTCGAGACCGGAGACGTTCTGGTTGCGCAGCAGCGGCTCTGCAAAACGAGCCCAAAGTCACCCGACGAGCCGGTCGAACTGTTCAACCAGAACATGGAGACCCCGATCATTCGCACATTGCGCGAGGGGCAAGCAACGCTCACGGCGACTCGGCTCGTGCAGGGCGGGAGCCTTCACGTCTTCCGCAACGCTCAACTGATGACCGGTGTGTGGTCGAATCCCGCGACGGCCCGGCACCTGGGTCTGCTGATCCACCCGGCGCTCAACGAGCCGCTACAGAAGGGCGACGACATCCAGCTCGCCCACAGGTTGTGTGACGCCCCTGTTTGGGCCCAGACCGAAGTCATTGCCTGCGACCCGGCGAGCTTGGCGCCGGAGGTTCTTCCGGCCTTCGAGGGCAACAACTTCATCGTCGTCGAAGACGGGATCTTTGGGGCAACAGTCAACGTGTACGCCGAAGGGCTGAGTCACATCGGAACCGGGGCTGGCGCCGAGGTGAATCTCATCAGAAATCTCGTGAAGGACGAGAAGATCTGGGTGACGCAGTCCCTTCCGGGATGTGAACCGACCACTGCGACCAAGCTGACAGTCCTATGACGACTGTGCAAAGAAGGAACCCGATGAAACAGTCCTACATAAGTTGTGCATTCGGCCTCGCCGCCTATGCTCTCGCCGGCTGTAACCCTTCGGTGAGCGATGCGGGAGCGTACGACAACCTGAGAACCTGCACGCCAGAAAGCGGGTCCCTGCAGCAAGAAGAGCTGTCTACCTTCGACGGCTGCGAACGGCTCGATGGCCACCTCGTTCTTCGCAACGAGTTCCCAGATCGCACCAACTTGAGGTCGATCGTCGTCATCACGGGAAACTTGAATGGCGGAGGTTATGTAGGAGATCCCCTGACGGTAGAGGGGCTCGACTCGCTCGAAGTCGTCGAGGGGGACTTCGGTTTCTTCGAGGACAACCTGGGTGACTTCGCGGGCGTTCCCAAGTTGCGGAGTGTGAAGGGATTCCGTCTGGAATCCGTCCCGTCGATCGAGGACTTTCGCGGCCTCGAGAACCTCCGCGAGATGCATGGAAGATTCCGAGTCGTGTACAATCCGAAGTTGCGCAGCTTCGCCGGACTCGAAGGCCTCGAGCACATCCACGGCGACGTCACCATTGCAGAGAACCCCCTGCTGCCCCCCGAAGAGATCGAAGCGTTCCTCGAGCGCGTCACGGTCGACGGCGAAGTCGAGGTTTGGTGAGTCGGCGATTTGGGAATTGGTCGAGTCGGCTCGCACGCGGCCCGCGACTTGATCGGGCCAGGCCTTGGGCGAGAAGCCTGGACGAGCCGCACGACTTCATCCCTCCAGCCGATCGCTGAGCCTGGCGCATCGGCGTAGGGCTCATCAACGCTCCGCTGCAAAGTGGATACGAGCTGCAGCTCGTCCATGGGCTGTGCTACGACGATCTCGCGCCCGAGTTTCGATGAAACAGTCCTACATAAGATGTGCATTCGGCCTCGCCGCCTATGCTCTCGCCGGCTGTAACCCTTCGGTGAGCGATGCGGGGTCCTACGACAACCTGAGAACCTGCACGCCGGAAAGCGGATTGCTCCAGCAAGAAGAACTGTCAACGTTTGACGGCTGCGAACGACTCGATGGCAGCCTCGTTCTTAGCTATGGCTTCCCAGATCGCACCAACTTGAGGTCGATCGTCGTCATCACGGGAAACTTCAATGGCGGAGGTTATGTAGGAGATCCCCTCACGGTAGAGGGGCTCGACTCGCTCGAAGTCGTTGAGGGGGACTTCGGTTTCTTCGAGGACAACCTGGGTGACTTCGCGGGAGTTCCCAAGTTGCGGAGTGTGAAGGGATTCCGTCTGGAATCCGTCCCGTCGATCGAGGACTTTCGCGGCCTCGAGAACCTCCGCGAGATGCATGGAAGATTCCGAGTCGCATACAATCCGAAGTTGCGCAGCTTCGCCGGGCTCGGAGGCCTCGAGCGCATCCACGGCGACCTCACCATTGCAGAGAACCCGCTGCTGCCCCCCGAAGAGATCGAAGCGTTCCTCGAGCGCGTCACGGTCGACGGCGAAGTCGAGGTTTGGTGAGTCGGCGATTTGGGATTTGGGATTTGAGCGAGTCGGCTCGCACAGGGGCGAGATGCCTGGACGTGTCGCACGACTTCGTTGGGGCAGGCGCTACTCAAGGACGCTCTTCGTCGCGTTGAGGAAGCCTCCAGCTTACTGGGCGTCGGTGCCACAAACTCTGGCTCTTCCTGCTGATGAAGGACCTCCTTCCTGCGGGTCAGTCGGTTGAGGCGGCTACTTGCTGCTAGGGCAGCTGCTGCTCGAGGCGCTGCTCAAAGGCGACACAGGCGGGGATGCCGTCCTCGATGAGGAGGTCGATGGCGGCACGTTGGGACGCCACGACTTGTTCGAATCCCTCGAGGGGCTGTGCGCCGATGAACAGCTCGCCGTTGATGATGCTCGACGGCGTCCCGGTTGCCCCCACGGCCGAGAACAACGCGGTGTCCTCGGCGAGTCTCGCGGCCACCTCGGGGCTTTCCATCGCGCTGTGGAACGCGTCGAGGTCGAGGCCGACCCCGGCGGCGATCGAGTCCACCAGCTCCGGATCGAGTTCCTGCTCGGCGGCGAACATCGCATCATGAAACTCCCAGTAGGCGCCGAGCTCGTGGGCAGCCAGGCCGGCTCGGGCGAGGCGGCCGCGAGGATCTTGGAAGGGCAGCGGCATCTGCTTGGAGACGATTCGAAGCTGCTCGCTCTGGGGCCCGCTGGCGAGTGCGGCGAGGGTTTGTTGGAGCGAGGCCGAGAACGGGTCGGCGTAGCCGGTCCACACCACGAGCGTGACGAGGGCATCGGGGTTGCCGCGCATCGGGGCGCCTGCGAGTTGAAGCCGGTCCTCGGAATCGAGCAGCGGCGAGCCGCACTCGACGAGCGCTCCGGTGCTGGAGGACTCGCCCGACGTCCCGCTGCCCGTCGCGTCCGTCGACGTCGAGGATGAGGGATCTTCGTCCGTGCCGGAGGTGGAGGCATCCGTCGTCGTCTGCAGACTCGTCGCGTCGGCTGAGCCCGAACCCTCGGAGGTCCCAGCGTCCACATTGTCCGTGGTTGAGGATTCGCCGGGGGCATCGTTGACGACCGCCTCACAGGCAGTCGCGACCAACAGGGAGGCGATGAGCAGGAGGTGTCGTCTCTTCACAAGGACAGCAACGTGCCGAGTGGGCCGAAGGTATCCCCGCGGCTCCGATCGACGCGGCGTGTGCAGACGCGTCTGCAATCGTAGAAATTTGAAGCGCCGGGCGATATGCGTCCGTCCGTCCGTCCGTCACGAACGTGGTCATCCGGACGCCACGCACACCCGATGGCCGAGGAGTTCGCCCCGCTCAAGGTCGTCGACAATGACTTGCGCCACGTCGCCCATGTTCGCCCGCATGATGCTGCGACCTCCGGGCTCGTCGAGGGTCACGACGCGATCGGTCGTCGCGGGCGCGTCATGCATGGCGCCCGGGCACACGAAGGTGTGTGCAACGCCAGCCTGCTCGAGGTAGGCCATCGAGGCCAGGTGCCCCTTGGTCATGTTGCGAATCATCTCGCGGGGCATCCCGGGGGGAAGGCCGAGCTTGGCCATGCCCTCGGCGTCGTCCCAGTCCTGCATGAGCACGGACTTGTTGGTGCCGGGGGCCCAAAGGGCGCCCATGCCTCCGACCATGTAGAACTTCGTGACGCCGCCCGCCGAAGCGTTGTCCACGATCGACATGCGCCATCTCAAGGGTGGAGTTGCCCCCCGCAGGCGAGGTGCAGTTGATCGCGACGTCGCATCCTTGGCTCGCGACGCGGACCGCTTCGCCGTCCATGACGTCGCCTCGAACGACCCGGAGCTCGTCGTGGCCCGGGGCGGTGGAGTCCAGCTTCTCTGGGGATCGCACGAACGCGGTCACCTGGTGGCCGGCCCGTACCGCCGCTTTCCAAGTCCATTGGCCAAGGCCGCCCGTCGCTCCGAAGATGATGATGTTCATGAGTCTTTCCTGCGGGTCAGTCGGTTGAGGCGGCTACTTGCTGCGCCGGAGGTAGGCGAAGACGCTCAGCCCGATGGCGGCGGCGCTGATCAGGGTCATCACCGTGCCGGGCACGAATCGGTTGTGGCCACCGAGATCGATGAAGATGAAGTAGCCAACGTCGGCGAGGCCACCCACCAGCGCGGAGACGAAGATCGCCGTCGCGCTGCCGCGCCAGATGAAGACCCCGCCCACGATGGTGGTCAGCCCGATCCACCCTAGGTTGAAGCCGTGCTGCTTGATGATGGCCCCGACTGCCGCCGGATAGGCCATCTGCAGGCTTGCGGCGTCCACCCCGTCGGCGATGCCGGCGACCGCTTCGGGGGTTGTCATGCTGACGGTCAGTACGCCCGCGAGGAGGTGGACGAGACCCCAGATCACCCACAGCACCGCGGCGACCTTGAGCAGGGGATCATGGATTTTGGCGCTGGACATCGTGCGCCCAAGCTAGCTTGGTGGTTTTCGAGACGCTACTTGCGCCAGCGCGCACTGTATGCGCATTTTTGCAGCGCATGGACAAGTGGAACGAGCTGCGGACGGCCTACCGGTTGGCGACGCTGGGCACGGTCAGCGCGGCAGCGGATTCGCTGGGGATCCATCGCGCCACCGTGATCCGCCACATCGACGCGCTTGAGGAGGAACTCGGCGGCAAGGTCTTCCTTCGCCACACCCGGGGATACACACCCACCGAGGCGGGCCTCGATCTGCTTCGCGTGGGGGAGGCGACCGAAGAGCAGTTCCGTCAGCTCGCCGGACGCACAGCGGGACGCGACGCGGAGGTCTCCGGCGAGCTCATTGTGACGTCGGTGGAGATGGTCGCACCGCTGCTGATGCCAACGGTGTGCCGCTTTCGCACCCAGCATCCCAAGACAAGCGTCCGCTACGTCGTCAGCGGCCGGGTCTTCGAGCTCGCGTACGGGGAGGCCCACGTTGCGATTCGGTCCGGCCCTCGACCGGACCACCCCGACAACGTGGTGCGACCGTGGTTCACGGTGCAGACGGGTCTGTACGCGCATCGCGACTACATCGCCGAGCACGGGCAGCCGACGTCGGACGAGGACCTCGCCGGGCACGCCTTCATCGGGGGCGAGGAGGGAGCCGTGCCGCTTCCCTTCTTGGCCTGGATGAAGACCGTGACCAAGCCCGAGCAGGTTGTGTTCACAAGCTCCAACCAGCGCATCAAGTTTCAGGCCCTGCGCTCGGGGCTGGGGCTCGGCTTCTTTCCGGCCCACCAAGCGCGAAACCACCCGGAGCTGGTCGAGATCATCGCGCCGCGAGCTGCTTGGGACATCCAGTTCTGGCTGGTCACGCACGTTGACCTGCATCGCAGCGCGAAGGTGCAGGCCTTCTTGAGCGCGCTGCAGGCTGGTCACCAGGACGAAGAGCGCCCCAACGCCGAGGTTTGAGTCGGTGTTCAGACTTCCATTGCCGTCTACTTTGGCAACACGAAGGTGTCGACCCAGCGCCCGGAGCCGCTCAAGATGAAGCCGTCCCGCGCGCCCTACGGCAACGGTCCGAGCAATAGCGGACCTCATCCCAGACCTTTTCCCATTTCTTGCGCCACGCGAACGGGCGCTGACAGTGGGTACAGAGCTTCTGGGGCAGGTCCGCCTTCTTGCGCATCTTTGCCATGACCGTCCCGGGACCGGCGCGGTGGCACGCCACCGAACCCCGCCGCTAGTGCGCCTTCACACCGCGGATCTTGTTGACCACCGTCAGCAGTCCGACCAGCACCGCTCCGCTCGCCAGGCCGACGACGAGGTTGGCCAGCGTCGGCAGCACCCACGACAAGAAGCCCGAGTCTCCCGCCACCGACTCCACCCAGTGATGAATTGGCGGGATCCCGTGGACGAGGATTCCGCCGCCGACGAGGAACATGGCCACCGTGCCCACGACCCCCAGCGCGCCCATAAGGCGAGGTGCGGCCGCGATGATCGCTGCCCCGAGCTTCTGCCACGCGACTCGATCGCTCGCAGACAGTGCGATGCCTGCGTCATCGAGCTTGACGATTCCTGCGACGAGGCCATAGACCGCGACGTTGATCACCAGCGCGATGACCGTGAGCGCAACGATCTGCTTGACGATCGGCGCGTCCGTCATCGTCCCGAGCGCGATGACGATGATCTCCGCCGAGAGGATGAAGTCGGTTCGGACGGCGCCGCGGATCTTCTGTTTCTCGTACTCGACGGGATCGATGTTCTCTGCTGCGGCCTTCTTCTGGGACGACGGCGCAGGCCCGTCGGCACGCAGCTCACCGGGAGGCTTCGGCTCCACGTCTTTCTTTGCGTGGAAGAGCTTCTCCAGCACCTTCTCCGTCCCCTCGAAGCACAGAAACAGTCCGCCGAGCATCAGCAGCGGCGTGATCAAGATCGGTGCGAAGGCGCTGATGAGCAGCGCGACGGGCACGAGGATCGCCTTGTTGAGCAGTGCCCCCTTGAACACGGCCCACACCACCGGAAGCTCGCGGTCTGGCTTGACGCCCGCGACCTGCTCGGCGTTGAGCGCCAAGTCGTCGCCCAGCACACCGGCGGTCTTCTGGGTGGCGACCTTGGTCATGGTCGCGACGTCGTCGAGGATCGACGCGACGTCGTCGATGAGGGTCAGTAGGCTGGTACCCGCCATGGTGTCTCGTAGAGGGCAGAAGGTCGCGCAGTCGGGCCCAAGATGCAAACGCGCTTCGCGGGAGGCCAGCGGGCTCAGAGGTGAAATCGGAAAACGATTTCCGATTTGGCCCCTCGGCTTCTTGCGGGGTGCGATCCAGGGGTAGTCTTCTGCCCGCTCGCATGCCGCAGTCGAACACCACCAACCGCCAGCTTGTTCTCGCCCAGCGTCCCAAGGGCGAGCCCACGCAGGACACGCTCCGCCTCGAGACGACCGACATCCCGACCGCCGGCGAGGGGCAGATGCTGCTGCGCAACGAGTACCTTTCCCTCGACCCGTACATGCGCGGGCGGATGAGCGCAGCCAAGTCCTACGCCGATCCTGTGGAGCTGGGCGGGGTGATGATCGGCGGCACGGTCTCGCAGGTGGTGGACTCCAAACTCGATCGCTTTGCGGTTGGAGATTGGGTCGCGGCGTTTGGAGGGTGGCAGGACTACGCGCTCTCCGATGGTCGCGGGGTCGTCAACCTCGGCAAGAGCCCCGAGCACCCGACCTGGGCGTTGGGCGTGCTGGGCATGCCCGGACTCACCGCGTACGCCGGCCTCACGCAGATTGGGCAGCCGAAGGAGGGCGAGACCTTGGTCGTCGCCGGCGCGAGCGGACCCGTGGGCGCGACGGTCGGGCAGATCGGGAAGATCCTGGGCTGCCGCGTTGTCGGTGTAGCCGGCGGCCCCAAGAAGTGCGCCCACGTTGTGGACACGCTGGGCTTCGATGCGTGCGTCGACTACAAGGCGCCTGGGTTTGCGGACGCGCTGCAGGCCGCGGTTCCCAAGGGCATCGACATCTACTTCGAGAACGTCGGCGGCGCGGTCTTCGACGCCGTCTTGCCCCTGCTCAACACGTCGGCGCGGATTCCTGTGTGCGGCCTGATCTCGCAGTACAACGCCACCGCACTGCCAGAGGGCCCCGACCGCATGAACTTGCTCATGGGGCAGCTTCTCCGTCTCCGCGCGACGATGCGCGGCTTCATCGTCTACGACGACTTCGGATACCTCTACCCCGAGTTCGCGAAGACGGTGGGCGGGTGGGTCAAGGAGGGGAAGATCCAGTACCGCGAAGAGGTGATCGAAGGGCTTGAGCAAGCCCCGGCCGCGCTCGTAGGCCTGCTGCGCGGCGAAGCGTTCGGCAAGCGTGTGATTCACATCGCGGGGTGAGGACTCCACCTTGGGGTGGGGCTCGCCGCGCGGTGGACTCGCCGCGCGACGGGCTCGCCCGGCGCTTCGATCGACTCCCCACCCGATGCGCCGAGCTGGCACCATGGACACGATGACGCTGCGCGGACCCGTTCTCGCCCTTTGGATGTTGGCTCTGGCGTCCGGCTGCGCCGGTCATGAGGAGAAGGAGGGGAAAGCGCCCGTGCCCGTCTCGACAACGCCGCCCGTGGAGCCCGTGGAGCCGCTGGAACCCGAGCCGCCCGCGGTCAACGTGAAGGTCTCCGTGGCCTCGGTTCAGCTGCAGGAGGACTGTCCTTCGGCAGCACCCCAGAAGCCCGCGATGCAGGAGAAGAGAGCCGCGGGAGACGCTGCGGCGGGCGCCGTCATGGACAGCAGCGAGAGGGGTTTTGCCGCGATGTGCACGCAGTCGCGGGTGCAGCTCTCGATCGAATCCGATGACGAGCAGACGCATTCGTTTGCGATTCGAGCGGTCCGGCTGAAGAAGGCCGAGGGTGCGGACGTGCTGGGGACCATGAGCGCCCGCGAACCGACGCTATGGGAGGACTCGAAGTACAAGCCTTGGGACGAGTCCGTCGCTGCGGGGGCTTCGATGAAGGTTGGTTACGCGCTCGGCGATCCGGACTGGGCGAAGGTGGAGAAGGCGCTGGGAGGAAGCAGCTGGGGGCCGATGTACATCGTGGAGATCGACGTGGAGATCGACGGGCGCATGCAAACCGTGGTCTCGCCGAAGGTGCCGCGGGATGAGCCGATCAACGTCGTGACCTGAGGCAGGCGCGACGTAGACCGGAGTTTTGACCTGTACGTTGAGGGAGCACCCATGAACACGACCACGTCTCGCGGCCCAATGTTGATGCTCTCGCTGCTGGGTCTGGCAGCTGGCTGCACGCCCCACGAGGATGCGAAGGAGCCGCTGGCGCCCCCGCCACGGAGCGCCGAGCAGGGGTCTTTGACCGACGCGCCTGAGCCCGAGCCGGAGCCCGAGCCTGAGCCTGAGCCTGAGACGGTGACGGTCGCCGTCGCGTCGGTTCAGCTTCAAGACGACTGCCCAACGGCCCCGGACCCGTCGCAAGCGGTCCCGCAAGGGAAACGCTCCGCGCTGCAACCCGACGCACAGGGGCTGGCGGAGGGGATGGGCAATGTTGCGCACGGAGAGATGTCCCCGGAGCAGGAGCGGCGCATGGCGTGCGTGCAGTCGACGGTCCAACTCACGATCGTCTCCGCGGACACCAAGGCGCTTCCATTCTCGGTTCGAGCGGTCCGACTCAAAAAAGCGGAGGGTGGCGGGCTCATCGAGACGATGCAGGCTCGAGGCGCCACGATCTGGAGCGGCTCCACGTACACGCCATGGGACGAGTCGGTTGCCGCCGGATCCACCCTGAACGTGACGTATCTTCTCGGGGCACCCGATTGGGCCGCGGTGGAGCGGGCGCTCGCGCAGAGCAGCTTTGGTCCGCTGTACGTGGTCGAACTCGAGGTTGAGGTGGGCGGACGACGGCAGACCATCAGCTCACCGCTCGCACCCCGCGAGGCGATCGAGGAAATGGTGACATGAGGTCCTTGCTCGTCGGGCTGGTGCTGGTGGGATGCGGCGTTGAGCCGCCGACCCCGAGCGCCCAGTCCTTCGAGCCCTGCGAGTCCAAGCCGCAGCCGTGGTCCGACGCCTGGATCCTGGCTGAGGGCACGCACTATCTCGACGAGCCTGAGTTCCGGCGGGCTGCGTTGGAGCACTCCTTAACCCAGGACTCCAACGTCTACGCTGCGACCCGGCTCAGCGCCTACGGCCAGGAGACGCGGGGTTGGGATGTCCTTCCCCAGTGGTCGCCGAAGGTGCATCCGGTCGACGCACGTTTGGTGGATGCGCTGCGCTCAAGCGGTCGTGTAAGCCTGCCCGGGGACGCGTCGGAGATGTGGGACCAGGTTCGGCCGACCACGTTCGAGGGGTGGGCGGCGCTTGGACGCGAGGTCTTCTTCTCGTATCCGCTGCGTCCCGAGCCCCAGGCGGCCCACGCCATCATCGAACCAGCGGTCGCCGCTCGCGTTGGCCTTCAGCCCACCGCCGACGGATCGTGGCCGGGCGTCGTCGCCTTTGAGGATATCGACGGCGAGGCCAAGATCGGCATCACATGCGCCTTGTGTCACGTGTCCGTCGAGCACGGCCAAGCGGTGGTCGGTCGAGCCCGCCGCGACTTGGACTATGGCCAGATGAGACTCGCGTGGCACGAAGCCACCGGGGCGCCCTTGTCAGATGTGCGTGCCCAGCGGATGGCGAACTGGGGACCTGGCCGGGCAGACATCACCGCCGACGACGACGAAGACCCCGTCGCCATCGTCGACCTCTGGAGCATTCGAGAGCTTCGGCATCTCACCCAAGCCGCCACCCTCACGCACGACCACCCCGCTGCGCTCGCGATCCGGCAAGAGACGCAGATCCTTCACGCCAATCGCGAGCGCACGCGGCCGCCCCGCGAGCTGGCCTGGGCGCTGGCAGTCTATCTCTACACGCTTGAGCCCCCCGCGGCGGCCGAGACCGACGCCGCTTCTGCGCGCCGAGGCGCCTCGCTCTTCGCTGCCGACTGCGTGCAGTGTCACAGCCAGCCCACCGGCGCAGGCGCTCCCATTGCTGCGGCCCGGGTGGGCACCGACAAGAACCTCGCCCAGGGGACCGCGCGTGGCACCGGCCTGTATCGCCCGGCCCCGCTGGTCCGCGTCGCGGATGCCGCCCCGTATCTTCACGACGGGACGGTGGGAACGCTGGAGGAGCTGTTGGGACGCGAGCGCCTGCAGGAAACGTATGTTGGCCCGCGGGGCGGGGGAGCGGTGAAGGGGCATGCGTACGGCGTGGATCTTCCGGACGAGGACCGGGACGATCTGATCGCCTACCTCCGCTCGCGCTGACAACCTATCGCACGGGCGGGGCGACCTCGGCGGCGGCCAAGCAGAACCGCTGCATGTGCGCGCCGTCGTTCGTCACCGTGGCGACGACCGGCTCCTGTGCATCCTCGGCACGGACGAAGAAATCCAGGTCGTCGGAGACGAGCTTTCTGGGCGCTGTGCCGGCGCCAAACCTCAGGCCGCGACCGGGCGCGCCGAGCAAGCGGCGGGTGATTCGACCGAGGACGTCATGGCCGCCGCTGCCGAGTTCGATCTTGACGACGCCTCCGGGCGGAACGCCGAACTCAAGGCATCGAAAGAGGTATGGAGTACGGTACGTGGTCGCGCGAACGGGCTGGTGCTCGGCCTCGCTGCAGCCGGCCAAGACGTCTTTGCCCGTGAGGCCGTTGCAGACGCGGGAGGGGTTCCTCGTGAACACGACCGCGTTCTCATCGATGAGGTCGCGGACCAGACGGGCGCGCTGGTCTTCGCTGGCGTCTTCATCAGCCAGCGCGGCGCCGCGGTAGGCTCGGTCGGCGGCGAAGTCCTGCCACGTTCGCTCGAGGTTGGTGGCCTGAGTCCGCTCGACCCCGATGAAGGCGAGGACTCCTCCGACGACGATGACTGGGACCGACGCAACGAGCGTGGGCCGACGACGGAATCGGAGCGGTCGGCCGCGAGTCAGGGCGCCGAGTCCGAGCACCCATGCGAACAGCGAGACCCAGCCTGCGACGCGCTCCCCGGCTGTGCGACGGTAGGTGAGCTCGAGTTCGCCGGAGCCAGGGACGTTGACGGAGAGCAGCGTGAGCCCGGTGACGCGCTTGGCCGGAAGGATGTCGATGGGCTCGCCTTCGAAGGTGGCCTCCCAGCGCAGGTGGGGTGCTTGGCGAAGCAGGACCGCGGATGGCCGCGGGGTGTCGACCGCGATCACCACGTGCTCCGCTTCGTCCGTGATGAGCCTGGCGACACCATGCTGCACGGTGACACGCGGCATGGTTGTGACCGGGGTGTAGCGCGCGAGGTGGTAACGACCGAAACGGCCGAGCTCGGTGAGGCGGCTGGCGAACGGTGCCTCGCGCTCGGGCAGGGCGCGGTCATAGATGACGTGGGTGACGCCCAGTGCGTCGTAGCCAAGCGGGTCGCGACGGATGCGGTGTTTGAAGTTCACCGCGGCGATGTGGCCGTCGAGGACGAGCTCGGCGTTGGCGTCGGTGATCGCGTAGATCGGGAACATGCCGCCGCCCATCCCGGTGCGCAGGTAGGCGACCTTGAGTGGGCCCTTGAGGGCGGAGGCTTCCTCACGCAGAACGGCGAGCATGGCGGCCTCGTCGACCCCCTCGGGGTTGGCTTCGAGCGTGTCGAGTGCGCCGACGGGTCGTGTCTTGAGTCGGCCGAGATCCGGCGCGAAGCTGGCGAGGAATGGGGCGGCCAGCGCCGCGAGGAGCCACGCCCGCCCTCGAGAGGGGCGGGGAAGCGAGACCACCGAGCGGACGGCAGCCGGGAGCAGGACCGCACCCACCCCGGCGATGGCGAAGAAGACCGGCTTGAGCTCGATCGTGTAGCGCGGGAACTGCAGGTTCTTGAACGCGGACACGACCAGGTCCAGCCGCAGGACGGTCATCGACTCGTGGGAGCCCAGCACGACGAGCGCCGCGCAAAGAAACAGCGACAGCAGGCCCAGCGCCGAGGGGCGTCGCACGATCGCGAGCACGCCCAAGATGAACAACGGGCCGAGCCAAGCCCAGTGGGTGGGGAAGAGACCTCCGGTGAGCGTGTCGTAGGAGATCTGCCCCAGCGGCGACCACTGCACGGGGCTGCGCGCCATGCCGTCGGCGCTGCCCAGGAAGACCAGGACCACGCCGACCGAGACCGCAGCCGCGCCGAAGTGCACGAGGCCCCACGTTCGCAGGGGTGCCGGCATCGCGGCAGGGCGCATGAGGATCGAGATGAGCAGCAGCCCTGCCGAAGCGGCCGCGGCGAGCATGCCGAAGGGGTGGGCGGCCACGCTCGCACCGAGCAGCAGGGCGGCTGCTGCGATGCGCCGCGGAGACGGTCGCTCGAGGGCGCGCACCGAGAGCGTGAGCGAGAGCGCCCACAACACCGCCGAGAACATCTGGGGCCACACGCCGTGAAACAGCAGATAGTTCCAACCCCCCTGGCGACTCGCGCCCGCGTCGAACAGCCACAGCAATCCGCCCGCGCAAAACGCCCAACGTGCCGCGAGCGGGTCATCGCGGCGCAGGGTGGAGACGATGGCGTGGGCGAGCCATCCGACGGCGACCGCTCCGAGGGCCCACGTGATCGCGATGCCCCAGGCATAGCTTTCGCGCGGACCCACGAGCCCGAACGTGGCCGCGTTGCACAGGCCCCCGAGGAGGTAGCCGGCCACGGGGTAGCTCTCGCCGTACGGATAGCCGGCGCCCAACGACCCGCTCCAACCCCACAGACGCCCACTTGGGATGAGTTCGTCCCACAGCAGCCGGGTCTGAAAATAGTGGATCGCGTGGTCGCGTGAGCCCGGTGGGCGGCCGAGCAGGAGCTCCCAGAACAGCGCCACGTATGCGCCCACGAGGACGAGAACCGGGGCTGCGAGACGCAGCTTGGGAAGCGGGCGGTGGGCGAAGAAGCGCAGCTCCCAGGCGCTGATGAGGATGAGGGCCGTGCCGAGCCAGCGCGCGAGTCCTGGACCCGCAAGGGCGAGCAGGGTGCCGCATGCGAGCAGCAGCCCGACAACAACTCGGTCCGTGCTCGTCCGGGTCGCAGGGGGCCGGGAGGCGTTCAACGCCGCGAATCTACCAAACGCTGCGGCCATCGCGGGGGTGGCTCGCGGTGGCCGAAAAAGAAAATCCCGGACCTTTGAACCGTTTTCGCCGGTTCTTCACATACGGGGCATGAACGTCAAGACGCCCCATACCGCCGCTTCCGCCCTGTTTGCTTGCCTGCTCCTCGCCCCGGGCTGCTACTCCGTTGACGACGACGCGGCGATGGCAGGCGAGGGCGGGTCCTCCGGAGAGGTCGGTGAGGCGACTGGGGGCGAGCTTCCGGATGCGCCCGGGGCTACGGGGACGACCAGCGGCGCGGGCATGACCCCGGGCGCGAGCACGACCGGCGGTGAGGGGACAGACGGCGGTGAGGACACGACCGGCGATGAGACCGGGGGGGAGGACGAAACCGGGGAGGGAGAGAGCTCTGGCGGCGAGGACACCACCGGCGCGGCTGATGCCCCAAGTCTTGTCGAGGTATCGCCCCAGGATGGAGCGATAGGTGTTGCCGCTGATGAGCCGATCGTCCTTCGATTCAGCGAGCCGATGGATCGAGCCGCAACCCAGGCCGCGTACCAATCCTCCGACATCCCGGCGGCGAGCGTGACGTTCGCCTGGAACGAGGTTGGGGACGAGCTGACGATCACCCCCAATGAACCGCTTGAGTATGCGGAGGGCATCAGCGCGACCACAACCGAGGCGCTCAGCTACACGTTCACGATTTCGAGCGCGGGTGAGTCGGAGCAAGGTGTGTCCCTCGGGGACAATGCCGAAGTATCGTTTTCCACGCTGCGTCGGCTCTCACTCACCTACTCGCAGGACACCGAGCTCTCCGGTCGGGTTCGCGACCTCGGCGGTGCCCTGCTCCTGGCCGGATCGTACAGCCTCGGCGACAGCAGCATCAACGACACGGGGCGGGGCTTTGTCTCCTTCGATGTGTCCTCCCTCCCCGAGGGCCCCGTGACGGTGGAGGAAGGAACCCTGCACGCCCGCTTCTCGGCGGTTCAGGGCAACCCATTTTCAGACCTCGGCGCGGTGGTCTACCAACACGTCAACTACGACACCTTCAACGACGCGCTGTTCGACGCCCCTGCAATCGGTAGCGCGGCGGGCCTGTTCGGCACCATCAACGAGGACGAGGTCGACCGCGACGTCACCGACATTGCCGTGAGTGCGATCGACGACCCCGCGACCTTCGGCCAACGCGTGCAGTTTCGGTTCCGCTGGGCCTTCAACGAGACGGACAACGACGGGCAGACCGACGGGGTCACGCTCATCGCCGGGGACCTCGGCCTCGATCTGCAAGTGTTGGTCCCGTGAGACTCCGAGGTCAGCCGGGTCCGGGGGGCTGGTTGACCGGGTCCCTGTCCGCAGAGCACTGATGTACCCTCGCGGTCGGTGGAGGACACGGAACTGCTCGAGGCATGGCGCGAGGGTGACACCGCTGCCGCCGACCGACTCATCCGAAAGCACTTCGTCGCGGTTCAGCGCTTCTTCCGGAACAAGGCGTGGGGGGACAGCGAAGACCTCACGCAGACCACATTTGAGCGCTGCGTGGCCGCGCGCGATCGTTTCGAGGGCCGGAGTTCGTTCCGCGCGTACCTCTTTTCGGTCGCGCGTTACGTGCTGTTCGAGCACTACCGCGGCAAGAAGGCCGGTGCCTTCGACCCTGCCCACAGCAGCGTCATCGACATCGACGCGAGCCCCAGCCAGATCGTCGCAGGAATGCAGTGGCAGCAGACCTTCCTCGGACTGCTGCGCGAGATTCCGGTCGAGATGCAGGTCGTCCTCGAGCTCTACTACTGGGAGGGGATGCGGACCCACGAGATCGCGGAGATCGTCGAGGTGCCGCGCGGCACGGTGAAGAGCCGCCTGCACCATGCACGCCTCCAGCAAAGAAAGCGTTGCGAGGACAGCGGCCTGGACACGCAGCAGCCACTGTCCCTGCCAGGGTGGGCCCGGGACCTCGAGTTTGCGGTGTGATGGATGTTCGGGGGGTTCGTGGTCTCCCCAGGGACGGCTCGCCTGCGAGGTGGTCTCGACATTTCCGCTCGGTGGGCACCGCCCGCGAGACCTGGCAGGTGTTCCCGCTCGTCTGGCTCAAGCAGGCGCAGGCTGCCGCTATGATGCGGCTCGATGGAAACGGTGCAATCCTGGCTGGTCGCCCAATCCCCCCGTGATCGGGCGATGATCGACGCGCTGCGTGCCATCGTGACGCGGGCTCATCCCGGACTGGTCGAAACCATCAAATGGAACGCGCCGAGCTTCGCCGACGGTGATCAGGACCGCGTCACGCTGGGCATCGAGCGCAAGGGCGGCGTCCGCCTGGTGCTGCATCGCGGCGCGGCCTCGAAGGGCGCCGATGGGTTCACGTTCGACGACCCGGCCGGGCTGGCCCGGTGGCCCACGAGGGACCGGGGTGTGGTGACCTTTGCCGACGCCGCTGCCGTGGCAGGAAAGGCGACGGATCTGGAGCGACTGGTGCGGCGGTGGGTCGAGGCCACCCGCTCGGAAACCTGACCAGGGGCGTGCGTCGAGAGAACTCGACGCACGGACACGTCACAAGGAGCGCGCTCCCAGGACAGGTGTCCCCTCCCCTAGCACCTTCAACAAGGTGCTAGCAGCCGCCGGGCATCCCCGGAGTTCCGAACAGGCCCTCTGCGAAGCTCGTCGTGGCGGCGCACCAGTGCGTGGGGTCGTCGTTTGCCGCGGTGTCTTGCGCGTCGCCCTGCAGCACCATCGATGTGCCGCCGGCTTGCTCGGGCCAGGGTGGATCGTCCGAGTACATCAGCTCGTCGACCAGGACGTTCGCGCACTCGATCCGAATGACGTCGCCTGCGTTGGTGAAACTCTTCCCGGGTCGGTGCTTCCCGGCCCGGTGCTTCCCGGGTCGGTACTTGAGGTGTCGGTACTTGAGGTGTCGGTACTTGAGGTGTCGGTCTGTGGGTCCGTATCCGCCTCCACGAGTCCTTCATCGCCACACGCCGTCAGGCTTATCCAGGCCGCCGCAGGCAGCCACTTCAACATTAGTTTCAATTTCATAAGGTCTCGACTCCGAGGAGTCCGATACCTACGGATCGGATCTTCCGGCGTCGTTCAGGAGGCCCCGATCACGTCGGTCCTTTTTCGCACCGATGTGTCGTCAGGTTCATCGACGAAGGGGAGGGCGCTTGCGGCGAGATGCGCAGCGGTCGCTCGATGGGCCGTTGGGGCGCAACGAGAAGAACGGTGCGTAGCCTTCCTTTCGTCTCGGGGACGGCGCAAGAAAGAGCTTCTTTCGCTCGCCGAGACCGTCAGATTGCGACGCTGGACCGCGAATGGTCTGCATGCGCAATCGAATCGTACCGTTCGCCTTGCTCGTGGCCGTCACACCTGCGTGTGTCGAAGGCGAGGGCGACAACTTCGCCGAACTGGAGGCAGACTCCGCTGCTCTCGATGACCTCGATGACCTCGATGACCTCGAAGGCCCACCGCTCGATGGTGACTCTGAAGCCGACGACGAGTCCGACGGCTCCATCCACCCCGGCGCAGATGTGGACGATCTGGGGGCAGAGCCCGACACGACCAACGCCTGCGTGAACTGCTACACGAACACCTACAGCAGCTTCCACTCGTGGGGCTGCTCGTACGCAGCGTGCGACCCCGGCGACCTGAATCTCGGGTGCTTCAACGGCGTGCGCACGTGTCTTGAGCAGATCTGCTTCCCTCAGAATGCGAGCGGGTCGATCAACGCCTCTCCTCAGGACGTCCGGATCTCGAGCGGTGTGGGCAATACCAACGTGTCGTGGAACGGATGCGCGAGCACCAACGAGGTTTGGGTCAGCCACAACGGCGCCGCCGAGACCCTTTTCGCGCGGGACAAGAGCGGCAGCCAGGGAGCGTCGTGGATTCAGATCGGACACACGTACGACTTCTGTTTGTACGAAGGCACGGCGCACAGCAACCAGCTCGACTGTGTAACTGTGACCGGCACGTATCAAGCGCCGCCACTGTCGTGTTTTGAGACGGGCTGCCCATCCGGCCAGCATTGCTGCGACCAGTGCATTCCGAACTCCCAGCAGTGCCCGTAGCAGCAGGCTAACAGCCTGTTGAGAAAGTCGACACGACGTCTCGCTCGCCCTTTTCGCTCCTGGCGGTGTCGCCAAAACTTGCAGTACACCCGGTACAGCGGCGTTTCGGCTCCTACTCGCCGAGGGCGAGGCGCTGATGGTGGATGCGGGCGGTGGGCGGCTCAGGTAGTCGCTGCGGCTCGATGCGGTGCCCCGCAGGCTGCGACGGATGAGCCGATGAGCCTGCTCACCCCGGGTCATCCGTGTCCCGTATCGACGTCTAGATTTGGCAGCGCTACCAGGGGGCGATGCTCCTGCGCCTGAGCCTTGCCGTGGCCAACCCGACCTCGGAGCACCGCCCTGGCGGTGCCCGGAGGGTCGTGCGCCACGGCCTAGGGGAGGTTGGTCGTCGCCCCCCCAAGGGTTGGCACGGTGATGGCGTCCTGAGCGTCCCAGAGCGTTCCAACTTGCTACTGTGCGCCCGTGATCCGCTCGTCCCTCTCCAAGCTCGCCTGCGGTGCGTTTGCCGTGGCGCTCACGACCTCGGCCTGCAAGTCACCCGAGCCCACTGCAGCAACGAAGGAGTCCGGGGAGGACCCCGCCGAGCCCATGGTGGTGGCGAAGCCGGTGCCGATGAAGGCCGCGGAGGGGCTGGTCCCCACGAGCCCCGCGGTTGGAGTCGAGCCCGTGGTCGAGTATGCCGCCGCGCTGGAGCCCTTGCTCGACTTGGTGCCCGGGGAGAACGACTACTACATCGCGCTGCGGGATCCGGCGGCGCTGCTGCGGCTGTTCGACGCCTTCGCGGGCACGGCTGCTCCCGCGGTGCTCAAGCGCTTTGCGGGCGCGACGGAGGTCGACGAGGCGCTCGTGATCCTGGAGGAGATCTCCAAGCTTCGTGACGCGCTCATCGAGGCCAAGGTCGACATGGACAAGGGCGTCTTGTTCCTCGAGGAGTCCGGGGCGTTGGTGTACGGCACCGCTTCAGCCGACCCCAGCGCGCTCAAGATGGCGCTCAAGGCCGTGGGCGTGAAGGACACCGACCTCCCCCCGACGTGCGTGGCGCCAGCGGCAATGCCCGGGTTTGCGGCGTGTGGCGATGACGAAGCGGTGCTCAAGGCCCTGAGCCCCGGCAAGCACGGGGCGAGCTTTGTGGTCGCGTTCCAAGACAGCTTGACCGGTTTTGACGTCGAGCACGGCAACGCGCTGTTTCGGCTGAAGGGTCCCAAGGGTCCGGTCTTGGGTGCCGTGTCCACGCCACCGGGTCGCATGCACGTTGTGGTGAGCCTGGCCGACGTTGGCGAGGAGCTTGGCAAGTACCTCGTCGCAGCCAAGCCCGACGCGCTCGGCATGCTGACCCCGGGCGCCGCGTTCATCTGGGCGAAGGTGTCTCTGGCCGCCTTCGCCGAGCAGATCGCCGCGGCACCGGGCCCGGTCGGGAACGTCACCAAGACGCTCACCGGAGAGATGCTGGTCGGTGGGGTGAAGGGGACGGCGGGCGCGATGTTGGTCGGGGTCAACGATCCGTTCCCCGCGTCGGGCTTGGTCTCGCTCGCCGCACTGCAGGCGGACATGCTCACAGCCCAGCTCCCGCCAGGCTCCACGGTGAAGGTCGAGCCGATCGAGGTCGGAGGCAGCACCACGCAAGCCCTCCACGTGAAGTTTGCGATCGATGAAGCGGGCCAAAAGATGGTCGAGGCGCTCAAGCTCGAGCCCAGCGCCTACGGTTTCTCCGCTGGGAAGTACGCCGGCGCGGTGATCGGGGCGTCGGAGGATGCCGTCAAGACCGTGGCCAGCTACGAGCCCACGGCTCCCGCGATGGAGGGGGTTCCCGGAAACCTCGCGGCGGCGCTTCGCTCCGGCGAGACCGCGGTCGCCTTCTACCTTCCTTTCGACGCGCTCCAGGCATCCGAGGTGCGCGAGACCCTTCAGGCTGCGGTGGCGTCCGCGCCCGGAGGCGAGTTCGCCGATCCAAAGATCATCTCGGCCGCCTACGATGCGGTCAGTCCACTGTCCTCCGTCGCGATCTGGCTCACGCATCCCGAACAGGCGCGTGTCCTGCACGTCTCGGTGGAGTCGTTCGCGGACGCGACGACGCCGGAGGGCAAGGAGGCCCTGGCCGCGCTGGGCAAGGTGATCGCAGGCGCCGACTCTGCGCAGACCTACGCTGCCCTCGCGGCCGCCTATCCGTCCTCGCCACGTGCGCTTCGCTATCAGGTCCGTGCAGGACAGCTGGAGGGGGGCGTCGGGCCGGTTGCGATGTCGGCGAGCTTCCTGCTTGGACTGGTCGCCGGGGTCACGGTGCCCGCCTTTGTGAAGTACATCGACCGTAGCCGCGCGGCCGCTGAAGCCACCGACGAAGAAATCTCCGCCGCAAAAGCAGCCGCCCTTCGAGCGGCAGAAGCCCTTGAGTAAGCCGCCATGTCCAAACGCCGTCTCGACACCCAGCTGATTCACGCAGGCGAGCCCGAGCCCCGCATCGAGGGTGCGGTCGCCATGCCCATCTTTCAGACGTCCACGTTCGAGAGCGGGGAGCCGGGCTCGTATCACGACGTCCGCTATCTCAGGCTCAACAACACCCCCAACCACTTGGCTCTGCACGCGAAGATCGCAGCGATCGAGGGCGCCGAGGCTGCGGTGGTCACGGCCAGCGGCATGGCGGCGATCTCGACGGCGCTGCTCTCGGCGTTGCGAGCGGGCGACCATGTGATCGCCCAGTCGAGCCTCTACGGAGGCACCCACTCGTTGTTCATGGAAGATCTTGCGGCGCTGGGGATCGAGGTCTCGCTGTTTGCGTGCGACTCCGCCGAAGCCGCGAAGGCGGCGATTCGGCCCAACACCAAGGTGCTGTACTGCGAGTCGCTCGCCAACCCGTTAGTGCAGCTGGCGGCCTTGCCCGAGCTGGCCGCGCTGGCGAGCGAGCATGGGTTGGTGTCGATGGTCGACAACACGTTCGCCAGCCCGGTCAACTTACGTCCGGTCGAGCTCGGGTTCGACCTGGTGCTGCATTCGGCGACCAAGTACCTCAACGGTCACTCCGACCTGGTCGCCGGAGCCATTGTGGGTCGGAAGTCGCTGGTGGATGTCGCGCGTCGCAAGCTCGACCACCTGGGTGCGTGCCTCGATCCCCACACCTGCTTCTTGCTGCATCGCGGCCTGAAGACGCTGGGCGTCCGCGTCCGGCAGCAGAACATCTCTGCCTTGGCGCTCGCGCAGGCTCTCGAAGCGCATCCCAAGGTTGTGCGTGTGTACTACCCGGGGCTGGCTTCGCATCCGCACCACAACCGTGCCCGAGAAATCTTGGACGGGTTTGGCGGCATGCTCAGCTTTGAGGTTGAGGGCGGCGGGGATGCTGCCGCGCGGCTGGTGCGTGGGTTCTCCTTGGCGGTCAACGCTCCCAGCCTGGGAGGACCCGAGACCCTCGTCACGAGGCCGTGCGACACGTCCCACAAGGGCATGACGCCGCAAGAGCGTGAAGCCGCGGGGGTTCGTGATTCGTTGATCCGTGTGTCGGTTGGCCTCGAAGATCCCGCCGACATCGTATCGGACTTCATGAGCACGCTCGGGGTGTGACGCGCATCCCCCGGTCCTGGGCGGATCGTCCGGCTCGGCACCACGCGGTGGTTTTTCCTGTGCAGCTGGCCGGAGGTGCCCCGGCGACTCGCGAGCGCTCGACGCTTGAGGCGTCCGAGCCGGTCCAGCCGACCGCGCCCGTGCAGGCTGCCCCCGAGACGGAGCTTCCCGCGTCAGGCTGAGGACCATCTCTCGCGACCGATGCCAGGGCGGGTGGCCGGATCATGGCGCAAGCGCTGATCTGCAGCTGGGGAGCTCGGATACGTCCTGATTTTCTCCGAGTCCCGCGGCTACGGGGCAACGCGTGCTTAGCGCGTTGAGGCTCTGCGGCTTCATAATCGATGCCCAGCAACGAAATAATCGAAACCTTGAGTTTTTGGCTGGCGGACGTGCTAGATGCATGCGCTAGCCTCATTGAGAGGTCTTCCGCTCTCAAGGAGCGGTAATCGAAAGCACAAGAAAATGGCTGAAGGTACGATCAAGCGTCTCACGGACAAGGGTTTTGGATTCATCGACACGGGCGGTGGACAGGACATGTTCTTCCACATGTCGAGCGTCGAAGGCACGAGCTACGACCAACTTCGCGAAGGCCAGAAGGTCTCGTTCACTGAGGGCGAAGGTCCCAAAGGCCCGCGCGCTGAAAACGTCCGCCCCGTCTAGGGCAGACGCCGTCATTTGACGGTGAAGAGGAGCCGGCTTGATCGCCGGCTCCTTTTTCTTTGGTTGGTTGGTTGGCTCGCTGGCTAGATGGATGGGCGGTTCAGCGGCCAGATCCCTGCCCGTCTACCTCGTCTACATACGAACAACGAAGCAAACGCCGTCCGGTGTTTTTCGGTGCGTCACCTGAGGGTTCGACGTTCCGGAGAGTCGAAGGATGGCCCGGATCCCCGAGCTGATCCCGAGGATTCGGTTGCGTGTGATCTCCGGCCAATGCGTGAGCTCGACTTGGATACTGCCGTCGTCTAGGTCTTGGGTGGTCATCACGCCGTGGGTGTAGCTCTTGCGGTAGACCGCCGCGGCACGCCGCAAGATCAAGCGCCCCGGAGCGAGGCGCATCAACGCTTTCCAGACCGTGCTGAAGACTCGCTCGTTCGCGGCCTCGATCACGCTCGGCACCATCGACTCCATCGAACGCCCCGCTTCGTGGGCGATCGCGTCGTAGATGGTGTCGACCTTGTCAACCGCCAGCCAAGCACCGGCGACCAGCGCCTCGACCTCCATCCGGAGCTCGATAGGGAGCGTTTCGAGCCCCCGATCGACCGTCTCGTTGCCAAGCGCATCACGAAACCCAGCGAGATGTCGCAGGACGAGCGTCGCTGAAATACTGACGGTGTCTCCGGGCCTTGCGCGCCGAGACTCGTCGTCTTGATGGGTGGTCACGTCAGCCCTCGGGGTTGGGGTTGATGATGCCCGTCCCGGTACCGCCTACGTACGCGTAGCTGTCGTGCTGGTCGTAGCCGACGACCACGACACCGAACTTCTCGTCCCCACCGTCGAGCACGTGCACACCATCGGGCACGGCGACGCGCGCAACCTCGTACGTCCCCCCACCGACGGGTACGAACAAGGTGTTGTCGACCGGCACGCCGTCAATCGTGATGCTCGCGCCGGCGGGTCGGGTCAGGATGAACACGTCGTTGACCCACGTGCCCGGGACGAGGACGACGTAGCGCGGGAGGAACTGCTCCACGGGCACGGACTGCGCCATGGCGGGGTCGCCGATGTCGGACCCGAAAGCCTCGGCACTAACCATGTAGCCCACGACGCCGATTGGTTTGTTCGCGCTGATTCCGAAGTCGGCTTCCGTACCTGCAGGCGCGGTGACCATGAACTCGCCGACCATGCCTGCGTCGAGGTTGAGCGCGGGCCCGGGCAAGCCCGAGAGCGTTGGGGCGTAGTCAAAGGAGATGACGGTGTCGTCTTCGGAGGCGTAGACCTGCCAAAACGTTGCCTCGGGGTTTCCGGGCGAGCGCACGGGCATGTGGGCGGCGACGAAGTTCTGGCCCCACTGCCGAACGCCGGAGAGCTGCTCTTCGAGGTGGTCGCAGCAGCACACGTTGCTCGGGATGTTGATGCACGTGTGACCGGGTAAGACCGCGACCGGATGCGCGTCGTCGGTGACGATGCGGGAGCCGGTCATGGCGTTGGCCTGGTTGGCCGCAACGATCTGGGCGACGTCGCCATCCTGCAGCGCGATGGAGATGGTCTGGCCGGGTGCCGCGGCCTGAATCCCTCCGCCGGCAAGCGTCGCGTTGGTGGCGGTGAACTGCACGGTGGTGCCGTCGGCCGTCCCCACGATGGTGACGTAGGGGTAGCCCGCGCCTGGTGAGGAGGAGACGAAGTTGGTGCTGATGACGTGGTTGATCGAGTCCAATGCCGGTGCCGGGTAGAGCATCGACGCGTCGGACAAGAACGACGCAGCGCCGTCGATCGGGCTGAACTGATACGCGACGATGGGCACGTCGGAGACGATGCGGTACGCGCCGCCGGCTCGAATCCCGGTGCCTTCCTGATGGCGGTCGGGCAGCATGAACTCGTTGAGTGACAGCGGTTGAATGGCCACGGGCCCCTGCGCGTCGATCCACACCCCACCCTCACGGGTTTGAATCGAGACGTTCGCCGGCACATCGGTCTGCACGTTGGCGGTGACGATGGCGTAGGGAAGCGTGTCGCTGGCGCTGTCCATGTCGACGGCATAGAACACGCAGCCCACCGAAGACTCTCCGGCCTCGGCTTGCTCGCACGTCTCGGGGATCACAGGTCCCGCTGGTTTGCCGCCCGCATCGGGGAGGCTGCCAATGTCGAACAGTGGGCCGCCCGCGGTGTCATCGGCACTGGTCCCGCTTTGAGACGAGCCATTGGTGGGGCCGCTGGGGTCGCTGCCGACCGTGGTGCCGTCGCTGGTGCCGGAGTCGGTGATCGACCCCAGCGTGGTCAGGCTCGTGCCCGTGTCAGCGCGGCCGTCATCCGAGTTGCACGCGACGAGCAACATCAACCCACCCAAGATCGCCAGCACCTTCACGTCGCAAAGGGTGCCACGATCCTGGGCGTGCGGTCACGCGGTGGGTAGATTCTCGAGCAGCTTGAGTAGCGTCGGTCGAACGCCCAGCGCATCGCACCGCTCACGGAGTTGAAGCAGCGCCTCCGCGCTGAGGGTTTTGCCAGCGCCGGGCCGGCGATGCGCTCGCAGGAGCAGGTTCTTGGCCGAGTGGGTGCTCTCGACGAACTCGACGACATCGACCTTATAGCCGCACGCGGTCAACATCTCCACGCGCAGCGCATCGGTGAGCACCGAGCCATACTCTCGGCGAAGCAGGCCGTGTTTGGTCATCGCGCCGTCGGCGTTCGTCTCAAGTTGGGCGGCGAGCTCGCGTTGGCAGCACGGCGCCACCAGAAGCACCGGTGCCGCGGTTCGGACGCCGAGGGCGAGCGCCTCGTCGGTGGCGGTGTCGCAGGCGTGCAGGGCCAGCAAGATGTCGGGGGCCTCGGTCGGCTGGAGCTCGGCGATGCGTCCCACGGTGAACGTGGTGTTGGACCAGCCCATCGTCTCGGCGCGCTCGCGGCAGTTAGAGACGACGTCCTCGCGAAGGTCGATCCCCCACAGCGTGCTGGGGATCTCGGCCAGCCGCAGCGCTTCGGCCAACACGAAGGTGAGGTAGCCGTTTCCGCAGGCGACATCGACGATGCGCAGTGGGTCTTCGGCCGTGGCCTTGCGATGGGCGAGCAGGCGCTCCCACCCAGGTCGACAAAGCTCCACGAAGTGGTTGACCTGCTTGTACTTCTTGGCCGACTTGGTGGAGATGGTGCCGTCGGCGTTCATGATGCCGATGACCCGCAGCAGGTCGGCGCTGCGATCGGGCTGCAGGACCTTGTCCTTGCCGCCCATCACCTTGGCCTTCCGCTCCTGGTCCAGTCTCAGCACCTTGGCCTTGCCAAATCGAGCGTCCACGCGGACGCGGGTGCGAGCATCGATCACCAACACTTGTTTGACCCGGCCCTGCGTGGCGGCGCGAGTGGCAGCCTCCACGAGCGCGTCGAGATCATCGCCCTCGAACACCTCGGAGGACCCGTCATCCTCGCCAGGCTGCGAGAATACCGCGCGCTGCCATCCGTCCTTCGCGTGACGCCGCAGCGTCTTGGCCAATCGTCCCAGGTTGGGGCCCCTTTGAGACATGCGGCGGGACCATAGTCCGCGTGCGCGTGAGCCTGCAAACGAAACGCGCCGCCCCGGTGGCCCCGACGGCGGGCTTGGTCCACAATCCCGTCCGTGACCGCATCTGCGCTCCTGCTCGAGAAAGTCCACGCCACCGCCGAGCGCTCGCTCGCGGACGACGGTTACTCCGTCACCCGCATCGACAAGGGCCTCACCGAAGACGAGCTCATCGAGGCGCTGAGGTCCTTGCCCGAGGGCCCGGTGATGGTCGGGCTTCGCAGCAAGACGAATATCACGGCCAAGGTGATCGACGCGGTGCCGCGGCTCGATGCGGTCGGCTGCTTTTGCATCGGCACCGATCAGGTGGATCTGGGGCATGCACGTGCCAACGGCGTGACCGTGTTCAACGCGCCGTTCTCCAGCACCCGAAGCGTCGCCGAGCTGGTGATGGCCGACGTCATCATGCTGGCGCGTCGCATTTTTCCGCGCAACGCCGCGGCGCACCGAGGCCTATGGGAGAAGGGCGCCTCGGGGGCGCACGAGGTGCGGGGCAAGACGCTGGGCATCATCGGCTACGGCCACATCGGCAGCCAGCTGGGCATCCTCGCCGAGGCGTTCGGCATGAACGTCCAGTACTTCGATATCGAGAAGAAGCTCCCGTTGGGCAACACCAACTCGGTGGTCAACATGGACGAGCTGCTGGAGTCCTCGGACTTCGTCTCGCTGCACGTGCCCGACACCGAGATCACGCGCAACATGATGACCGCCACCGAGCTGGGCAAGATGAAGCCGGGCGCGTGCCTCATCAACCTCAGCCGTGGTCGGGTCGTCGACATCGACGCGCTCCGAGACGCACTGCAGTCCAACGCGCTCGCGGGCGCGGCGGTCGACGTCTATCCGACCGAGCCGGCCAGCAACGCCGACCCGTTCGAGAGCCCGCTGCGGGGCCTGGACAACGTCATCCTCACCCCGCACATCGGCGGGAGCACCGAAGAGGCGCAGGCCAACATCGGGCTCGAGGTCGCTCAGGCGCTCGACCGCTTCCGGAAGTTCGGCAGCACCATGGGCTCGGTCACCTTGCCAAACCTCGACGTGCCCGCGCCCAGGGTTGCAGGCGCCGTCAGTCGCATCATCAACGTGCACCGCAACGTGCCGGGCGTGCTCTCGGAGACCAACCGCGTGGTCGCGGAGTCGGGGGTCAACATCGTCGGGCAGTCGCTCGGGACCAACGAGGATGTTGGGCTGCTGTACGTGGATGTTCCGGTGGCCGCGGATGATTCGCGGGCGGAGGGGTTGCTCGCCGGGATCGCGGCGTTGAAGACCTCGCTGCGGACCCGGATCGAGCCGGTCGGGTAAGCCCCAGCGTCGTTGGACCAGGCGTGCGAGGACCCTTTGAAACCGGGGAAACGTCGCATCCCGGTGTAGGCAGACCGGTTCGACAGGCGTTCGGGTCCTGTCGTATGAGACCGAACGTGAAGAGACTCGCCCTCGCCGTTGTCGTGTTGATGGGCTGTCGCGCAGGTGGGGCCGCCGAGCGGGCGCGACCGGACGACCCTTCGTACGCCCAGGCGATGGACGTGGGGCTGGAGTTCGGCGAGCGACCACGGGTCCTTGTCGTCGACTGGGAAGCCGAGGCGCGCGTCGATCTTGAGGTGGCGATGAAGCAGGGCATCGCCGTGATGGCCATGGATGCGCTGGGCCCTCGCCTCCTGGACTGCACGATGGTCGGTGACTACACGTTCATGGGCACCACCCGCAAAGAGCGCGTCGTTCGGCTGCTCAATGGGGACGAGGTCGCCGCCAACTTGCCGCTGCGCGGGGCGGGGATCGCTGCAAGCCTCGAGGGCGAGTTCTCGCGCGGCGCGACGCTCGATGTGGCGCTCTCGATGGTCGGGAAGGTCACCACGGTGGCCCGTCGCGCGCGTCGTAGCCAGCTGCGCGGCGAGTGCGACGGTGCAACGCACATCGTCCGCAGCGCGACCCTCGGTGCGTTCGCGATGTCCACCGGGACCCAGGCCAGGGTTCGAACTGCTGCGGAGCTCTTTGAGTACGGGGCCAAGGCGAGCAGCGAGAGCGCTCGGGAGGTGCACAACACCGATGGCGATCTGGAGGCCTGCAAGAGCTCCAGCCCCAACGCCGAGGCTCCGCCCGATCGGTGTGGGGCACCCCTGCGATTGGAGCTGGCGCCGGTCTTGGTAGATGCCGCGCCTGCGTCATCTGCCGAACCTCCAGGTCAAACACAGGAGTGTCCAGCGGGGACCCAACTCGCTCAGGACAAGTGCGTCCCGGAGAGCGCCGACCGACCGCGGCAGTGCGATTGGCGAGACGCGGACCAGTGTGCCGAGGCCTGCGAGCGCGGCAACGCCGGCAGCTGTCTGAGCCTCGCGTTTGCCTACGAACGAGGGCTGGGAGTGGCCATCGACGCGCCCAAAGCACGAGCCAGCTACCAGCGTGCCTGCGACCTCGACGACCGCGACGGTTGCCGCGCGGTGGCCTTCTTTCAAGCCAACGGAATTGGAGGCTCGACGGACCTCTCCGCTGCGGTTCGCTTCTACAAGCAGGCATGCGTCGACGGGGACGCGGCCGCGTGTTCGGACCTCGGCGCGCTGTACTCCGACGGCCGCGGTGTTCCGATCGATCTCGAACTCGCAATAGGCCTCTACCGCCGGGCTTGCAGCGGTGCCCACCCGCGGGGCTGCATCAACCTCGGGCTCGCCTACGTTGGCGGTGACGGGGTTCCGCAAGACGCTTCCGCCGCGAGAGGCCTCTTCGAGCGGGCATGTACCGCCGAGCACCCGGTCGGCTGCAGCCAACTGGCCACGCTCACGAGCGACCCCGGAGCGTCTGTGGCCCTGCTCGAGCGGGCGTGCGACTACAAGGGCTTTGAGGCCTGTGTCGATGCCGGCACGCGGTACAACTCCCAGGGCGAAGAGACCCGAGCCACCGCGCTCTTTCGCCGCGCTTGCGAGTCCAACAACCCCCGAGGCTGTGCCAACCTCGGCCTACAACTCCTCGAAGGCCGAGGCGCGATGAGGGACGAAGCGCAGGCCGCCGAGCTGTTCCAGCGAACGTGCGCAGAGAGCCGATTGGGCTGCGACACCCTGGGCGAAATGTATGCGAAGGGGCTGGGCGTCGAAGAGGACCGCACCACGGCGCGCGGGATCCTCGAGGAAGCATGCGGCGTCGGTGATGAGCGGTCCTGCGCGATGAAGCGGAAGTTGAAGCTGTGAGCCTTTTGTCCGCTTTGGGACGGCGAAGTGTAGATGTCGGGGCTTGGCTTGTGACGTCCTGAGGGTTCACAGGAGCAAGACGCCGCGGAGTCCGTGGTGACGCTGGTGGCCGGTTTGTTTCAGCGTTTCGCGGGCAAGAAGCTGCGGTTTCGGGACGTGCTGGACGACGGAGCGCCCGTGGAGATCGTGATCCACCCGGCGATCGCGGTCACGCAGGATGCCGCCGAGATGGAGGCTTCGGAGAACGACGCGGTCACCGTGCGCGCGCAGGAGATCGACGTCGCCTCAGCGCTTGAGGCGGCGGGCAAGCAGGTCGATCGCGGCGACTACGAAGAAGCCCGCCAGGACCTGAAGACCAAGGCCGATGCGGTCCGCCAGCAGGCGATCGAAAACCCCGACGTCGACTTTGCGCCGATGCTTGAGGATCTGCAGGAGGCGCAAGGGGACCTGGATCGCGCCAAGGAGAGCGTTCAGGAGCGGAAGCTCTACCAAAAGAAAAACAAGGCCAAGGCCTACAAGAAGCGCAAGAAGTAGGGCTTGCCGCGCAGGTGCATCGCGGTGTGTCATGCCCGCGATGAACCTCTGCGCTCGTGTGGGTCTCGCGTCGTTCTTGCTCGCGCTCGGGTGCGCGCCGCCCAATGCGGCGACTCCGTATCCCTCGGCCGCGCCGGAGTTTGGCGGCGCTGCGCCAGCCGCCGAGGCCGAGCCTGCGACCACCACAGAGCCCGAGGTGAACGGGCTCGCGCACTACTTCGATCGTGAGGTCGACCTGCAGCCGTTTCTGGCCGGTTTTCCCTACGGTCGGATGCGGCCCGACCTCGCGACAGGGTCGCTCTTCTACTACGAGCTGGGCGAGCGCTACACGCTGAAGATGCTCGACATCCAGGGCAACGGCGCTTGGGATCTGACGCAGGGGAAGACCGTGTCCGACGTGGATTGGTCGAAGCGCAGCCTGTGGGGCATTCACCATCACGAGGCCTCGGGGACCCTGTGGCTGCACGCGGACGCGTCCAACGATGAGGTCATGAACCTTTGGACGCTCGAGCTGGGCACGGGCGCGCTCAAGCAGGTGACGGAGCACGACTACGTGTACGGCCTGGGCTTCAGCAAGGACGAGACGCAGGTGGCCTACCTGCCGCGCAAAGGAAAGAAGGCGCCGTTCTCGACCTGCCTTCAGCTTCGCGACGTGAAGACCGGGGAGGAGCGCGAGGTGGTGTGCGATTCGCCGGAACTCACGTTTACGTGGTCGGACATCCGCTTCACGCCCGATGGCAAAGAGGTGTTCTTCAACGCGCAGGTTCGTGGCGACCGCACCAAGGGCCAGCTCGTTCGCGTAGACCTTCGCAAAGAGACCCCGAAGGCTCAGCTCGTCACGAACACCAAGGTGTCGAGAAACTCTCCGTACCCGCTCGAAGGATGGCTGGGCAATGAGCTGCTCTACACCGCCAACGACGACGGCTACTCCAACCTCTACGCCTACGATCGGGTCACTCGCAAGACGCGGCAGATCACCCGGTTCACCGAGGACCTCGAGGCCGAGCTTCTTGGGGACAACGTGATCGGTGTGCACAAGACACCGGCCGGGTCCACGGTGGTGCTCGTCGATCCCAAGACGTCCAAGGTGCTCGACAAGCGACGCTTCGACGGGTCGGTGTCGGTGGGGGACACGTTTGGCGACCGGGCGTACCTGACCCAAACCTCGCCGGACATATACCTTGAGGGGTACTCGATGCGCGGCGGCGGCAAGGCGCTGGGCGACATGGAGACGGTGGTCGGGCTGGACCCCGAGCTTGAGAAGAAGCTCGTGGCCTGCAAGGCGACCCCCGTCAAGATTCCCACCTTCGACAAGGACCGCAAGACCGGCAAGGCCCGAGAGCTTCACGCGTTCTTGTTGGAGCCGCGAGAGCCGCTTCCCGAAGCGCAACGCATGGCGATGATCACCGCTTTCTATGGCGGCTCCAACGGATACAGCACGTTCGACAACATCATGTGCGCGGCCGGGCTGACCGTGCTCTCGCCCGCAGTGCGGGGCAGCTCGGGCTTCGGCAAGGACTTCTACGCGCTCAACGACAAGGATCTGGGCGGCGACGAGATCGTGGACGTGTTCTACGCCGCCCGGTGGTTGGAGGCGCGCACGGGGCTGTCGCCGAGTCGCATCGGGGTCGCAGGTGGCAGCCACGGCGGCTACGCGACGATGCGGGCGCTGACGCATCCTCCCGCAACGAACGGTCGCAACGAGTCGTATCCGCTGGGATTCGGCATGGCGCACGCCGGCTTCAGCGACATCAAGTCCTTCTACGATGCGACGAACATCCCCGACTGGGTGGTGTTGGAGAGCGGCGACCCCAACATCCCGGCCGACCTGGCCAAGATGCTCGACCGCTCGCCCATGCAACACGTTGACCTGCTGCGCTCACCCCTGTTGTTGACGCACGGGAGCAAGGACTGGCGGGTTCCTGTGGAGGAGAGCCGGCGGTTTGCGAAGGCTGCACGCGAGCTGAAGAAGCCCGTGCAATACGTCGAGATCGAAGGGCAGGGCCATCACATCGAGGGGCTCGCGCTTCAGGTGCAGTTGTTTCAAGCGCGGTTCGATTTCTTGGCCGCGGTCGCAAAAGCTGCCGCGAGCGCACAGTAGGGGGCAAGCGGCCGATGGATCCGATCTCGATAGCGCTTCTCGCCGCAGGGGCTGTTGCCGGGACCGGCGGGGTTGCGGCGTGGTGGGCTCGCCGAAGCGCTCAGCTGCGGCACGACGCGATGCACCGTGCGGTGGAGACCTCGATTCCGTGCGGTGCCGAGGCGCCGACGAGCCTGCTCGATCTGTTCTGGGATCTCGGCGCGAGTGACTTCGCCTTGGAGATGTTGGCGCACGGGAATCTGCTGCTCGATGATCCAGGACAGTTGTCGAGCCTGATGCGAGAGCTTCCCGCACGGATCGCAGAGGCGGGTTCGTACCGGGCGCTGGTTGACGAGTTGCTCGAGGCGATCAGCGTGTACTCGCAGGAGCATCGCGGCGCGGGTGACCGGCGGGCGTTTCCGGCGTTGGCCGCTCCGTCGATCAAAGCGCTTCCGGCTGCCGGAGGCTCGGGAGCGCTTCCGGCTGCCGGAGGCTCGGGAGGGGTGCCGATGCGGCTGGCGTCCGAGGACTGGGAGGGGTGGCGGACCGGTCAGACCAAGGGTGCACTGGTGGCGGAACCCGTCGCCGCGACCGACCTTGAGAACGCGTTGGGTGCCGGCGTGGGCTCGATGTTGACGGGCCTGTTCGAGGGCAACTTCGGCCAGGAGTTCAAGCGCTGGAACGCGCAGCGCGAGGCCAAACGCCTGCGGGATGCGCTGGACCAGGTCGCTCGAGGCCCTGTTGCGTCCCTACCTCGATCACGAGGCCAACGACGCGCGGGCGCACGGATTCTTGCGTGATGCGGCCCATCGGTGGACCGCGGAGAAGAATCGCATCGACGTCCTTCATCGCGCGGCCCCATATCGTGAGCAGTCCTGGGCATTGTGTGCTCAGGCCTTGTTGGAGGCCTCCTCTGTCCAGGCCGCCCGCATGGCCCAAGCCGCCGAGCGGAACGTGACCGAGACGTTGGCCCGTATCGATGAACTCGCCGGGGGAGGGCAGCGCGCGATGGCTGGATATTTGGTCTACGTGAACCGCCACGCGCTGTTCGTGGGAAGGATGTCCGTGTGCGAGGACGAGGTGACCGCGGTGGAACGGGCGAGTGCGGCGCTGCGGGTGGAGCTGCTGCAGTTGGAGCGCAAGGGGCTGGCTTGAAGGGCGACGAGTGGCTCAGGGCTGACCTGTTTCAGCGTAGGACCCACTGTTGTACGGGCATCCAAATGCCCATCGCGATCATGGCCAGGTTCTCGGTCAGGGAGACGAAGCCCAAGGGAACCTTCGAGCCTCCGCCAGCGCAGGCGCACTCGAGCTCGCGTTTGTCGACCCACACAGCTTTGACCACCGAGACCGCCCCGATGCTGCCGATGAGTAGCGCTACGGGAGCCGCGATGAACAGCAACGCTCCAGAGAGCATCAGCAGCGCCGCGCCTGCCTCCGCGAACGGATAGATGAAGCTGTAGGGCACCCAGCGCTTTGCCAGCAGGTCGTAGTTGAGGAACATGGTGGAGAAGGAGCGGACGTCCTGCAGCTTGAGCATGGCGAGCATCGCCATCGAGAGCGCGACGAACCACTCGACGCTCTGCTCGAGGATCTGCAGCGGCGCGAGTGTCCTCAGCGTGGCCCAACTGATCGCGGCGGCGGCGAGCGCTGCGACCACGAAGACCGCGATTACTGGCTGGTAGCTCTTCGAGTCGGGGGCGGCGACCTCAAGCCCAAAGTGTTCGCGGAGGTCGTCGTAGCCACCGACGCGCACGCCGTCGATGAACGTCTGCGGCGTGGTCTCGACGCCATGCTGCGCCTTGAAGGCGTCGGTTTGCTCCCGCGTCGTCAGCCGGTGGTCGTGGACCTCGAACCCTTCGCGCTCAAGCAGCCACTTCGACTTGAGGCCGTAGGGGCACGTGTGCTCCTCGGTGACCATCCGGTGAAGTTCAGCGGTTGCGGCAGCACCCATGAACGCTCGCTAGTACGATCGGGCGACCGCGCAACCAGAGAACGAACCGTGAGCTCCCGGGCTCGCTCAGCAGAACGTGCGGGGGTTTGGACCGATGCGTCCGTCATCGTCGTCGAGCGCGTCGAGCTGCTTCATGTCTTCGTGAGACAACTCGAACTCCAGCGCGCCGTAGTTGTCTCGCATGTGCTTGAGCGAGGAGGCCTTGGGGATCGCCGCCAGGCCGTGCTGCAGGTGCCAGCGCAGGATGACCTGCGCCGCGGACCGTCCCACACGATCCGCCACATCCTTCACGGTGGGGTCGTCCAGGCCTTTGCCTTGGCCCAGTGGGCTCCAGCTCTGCGTCACGATGCCCATGCGTGCATGTACTGCTCGCAGTTCGCGCTGCTGAAACGAAGGATGCAGCTCGATCTGATTGATCGCTGGCGTCACACCCGTCGCCTGGACGATCGCGTCGAGGTGGTCCGCGCAGAAGTTGGAGACGCCGATCGATCTCGCGCGGCCCTCCTCACGGAGCTGGACGAATGCCTTCCAGGTCTCGACGTATTGGCCTTTGTCGGGGCACGGCCAGTGGATGAGCAGCAGGTCGACGTTCTCGCGTCCCAGACGCTGCAAGCTCTCGTCGAAGGCGCGCCGCGCCTCGTCTCGGCCTTGGCGATCGTTCCAGATCTTGGTGGTGAGCCAGATCTTGTCGCGGCTCTTGAGACCCTGGCCGACCCCCGACTCGTTGCCGTACACCGCGGCGGTGTCGACGAGGCGGTAGCCGGTTTCCAGCGCGCGCTCTACGGCGCTGCGGGCGGCGTCGTCGCTTTCGATCTGGTAGGTGCCAAAGCCGAGCTGAGGGAGACGTCGTCCGTCGTTGAGTTCAACAAAGGGGGCAGGCTCGTTCATGGCCACAGCCTTGACCCTAGAGGGGAGGGTGCAAGTCTCCGGTCTCGCCTCGCCCGACCGCAAGCTGGAGCCTTCGCACCACCTCCTTCGTACCTCCTTCTCGACGGTTCTGAGCCTGTTTGCGCGAGGACGTGCGAAATCCCGCCGTCGTTGGCAAGGGGTCCTGCTAGCGTTCCGCCGCGATGAAGGAACTGCGGAGCGACTTGGGCGGCTCGTGGGTCTCGGGCGACGGAGATCCCCTTGAGGTCGTCAACCCCTCGACCGGCGACGCGCTCAAACCCGGCGCCGAGCTTGCGCGGATGCTCTGATCGCTTGCTGCGGCTTCCATGCTGACGCTGTTGTTCGGAGTCTTGCTCGGTCCGGCGCCGCCTGTCGCGGACGCTAGCGACGTGGTGCGTGTGCATTGGCAGGCGCCCGAAGGGTGTCCGTCGCAGGCGCAGGTCCGGGCGCGAGTGCAGCGGAGGCTGATCGACCTCGCGCCGGACGGACCTTCGCTCGAAGCCGAGGCCGACGTGCATGCGGTCGACGGTGGTTATGCGCTCCTGCTGCGGATGACGCGGGCGGGAGGTTCGGACGCCGCCACCGACCGCGAGTTCTTCGACCCCTCGTGTGACGTGCTCGCCGATGCGGTCGCCGTCGCGGTCGCGCTGGCGATCGACCCCACGCAGCCGGAAGCCGAAGCCGAGGCCGAGGCTGCACCCGAAGCCGAAGTCGAGGCTGCACCCGAACCCGAACCCGAACCCGAACCCGCACCCGCACCCGCACCCGAAGCCGAAGCCGAAGCCGAACCCGAACCCGAACCCGAGCCGGAGCCGGAGCCGGAGACGACGGGCGGGGCCGCGGGGCGAGCCGAGCCGAGCTCCCGGGGGCGCCTCGGCCTCGAGTTGGGAGCGTGGGCTGGGGGGAGCGTGGGCATTTTGCCGGGCGCCACGCCCATGGTGGGGGTTTCGGCGGGGTGGCTTGGCGCGCGCTGGGTGGTCGTCGGGCGGGGGGAGCACGAGTTTGAGCGCTCCACGGGAGCGGGTGCGCCGGGGGTCGCGGTGCGGCTGACCCAGGGCGCGGTGGCCACCGGACCTCGCTTCCAGCTCCCGCGGCGATTCGACGCGCGGGTGGTCGCGGGCTTCGAGCTTGGCGTGGCCCGAGGCCGTGGGTTCCGCGTTCCGGACCCCGGCGAAGACCGGGTGTTTTGGCGCGCGATCACAGTCGGTGCGAGCATCGCGCATACCTGGAGGTCGGGCGCGTTCATCGCCCTGAGCGCGGAGGCTCGCGCCGCGTTGGGCACGGTTCGTTTCGTGGTCGCGGGGGGTCCGGAACTCGACGTCCTCGGGCCGTTGGGCGGCACCCTGCGGCTCGGCGGCGGAGTTCGGTTCTAGAGCACATCGCATAACCTCGCCGCGCCGTCTCGAGCCACCGCGTCGAGGTTCGTGAGATGTGCTCTCGCAACCACTTTTTGATCACGACGGGGTGGGGGTCGCGACACTATCGAGGCAAGTCGGCTTCCGTGCGCCTTCGATGGGCTTCGAGAACACATTTCGACGGCGATACCCGCTCGTCTGCCGACTCGTACGCGGGTTTGGCGTTGCGACTCCCCAGGTGGAGGACGCGGCGCAGGAGGTCTTCATCGTGTTGTACCGGCGCAGAGAGGAGTTCGCAGTGGGGGGTGAGGTTCCCACACCCTTGTTGTACGGGGTTGCCCGCAGGGTCAGCGCGAACGTTCGGCGCAAGGAGGCCCGGCGTCGCGATGGCGGCGGGCTGGAGGGCCGTGCCTTGGTGGCCGTGGGTTCTGGGGCCGACGAGCGGCTGGAGCTTCAGTCGAGGGCCGCGGTCGTGCGCGCAGCCCTGGAGCGCCTCGACGACGGCAAGCGCTGCATCTTCGTGTTGGTCGAGATCGAAGGCATGAGCGTCAAGGCGTTCGCGGCGGAGTTCGGCATCAACGTCAACACCGCGCACGCGAGGCTTCGCGCGGCTCGCCTGGCCGTTCAGCGCACGGTTGATCGGGTCTCGAAACGGGCGGAGGCGGAGTCCTCCGGGCGCCCTGAGATCGCCGAGGTGCTTCGATGAGCGCCAGGAGTCCGTCGCCATGGCGTGACGACGCGGCCGAGTTCGTCCAAGCGTTTCGGGAAGACGTGGCGATCGACGTCGACGTCGATCGTGCCTGGGAGCAGTTTCGCGAGGCGGCGGAGCCGAGGGCCGTCCATCGCGGAACGAGGAGGAGACTCGGGATCACGTTCGGGGTCGCGGCTGCGCTTGCGGCCTCGATCGCGTGGGTCTGGTGGGGACCGTCGGCGACCTCGTACCGGACCGAGGCCCCGCAGCTAGGTCTGCAAGCCCCGCACGGCGCCGCGTCCGAGCCGGACGGCGTCGCGCCCTCGAAGGAAGCGGGGCGGGGACCCGCGGAGGCGCGCGAATCGGCGGCGAGCAGCGCACGGACTGCAGAGCCCGCCGAAGCGTCGGCCGCAGCGTTGGGGGAGGCCGGGGGTGAGCGTTCCGGGGCTCCAGAGTCCGCGCGAGGGCGCGAGAGGCCGCCCACCCCGGCGGTGCCGGCCTCGGTTCCGCCGCCGCCGAGTCGTTTGGCCGAGGAGCTGCGCCTGCTCGACGCGATGCGAGCGTCGGCCACGGCCGGCCGGCACGCCGAGACCCTCCGGTGGGTCTCCGAGCACGAGGCCTCCTTTGCGTCCGGTTCGTTCGCTGCGGAGCGGGAGCTCGCCAAGGTGCGCGCGTTGTGCGGCCTGGGCAAGCACGAGCAGGTGCGCCGGGCCCAGGCCGAGTTTGCGAGCGCGCACCGAACCAGCCACCTGGCGTCGCTGGTCCGCAGCGCGTGCCCGGCCGCTTCGAAAGAAATCCCAACCTTGGATCACGACCAGTGACCTCTCGCGACAAGACAACCAGCATGAACACCTTGCGCTTGATGCGTTCGCTTCTCGTCCTGCTTCCACTGGGCTTCGTCGGTCCTGCTTGCGACACCGGCGTCGTGGGGGAGGAGCCCGACACCGATGTGGAGGACGACGAAGGCCCTGGCATGTGCGACCCGGAGTTGGTCTGCACCCAGGCGCTCTCGTGTGTCGACGGCTTGGAGTATCCGACCGGCTGCGGCCCGTCGAACTGCGACGAGCCGCTGGGTCCGTGCGACGAGCCTCCGGGGATGTGCGACCCCGAGTTGGTCTGCACCCAGGTGCTCTCGTGCGTCGATGGTTTGGAGTATCCGACCGGCTGCGGCCCGGCGAACTGCGACGCGCCGCTGGGTCCGTGCGACGAGCCGCCGGGGATGTGCGATCCGATGCTCGTGTGCGACCAAGCCCAGACATGCTTCGACGGCATGCTGTATCCGACCGGCTGTGGCGCGGCGAACTGCGACGAGCCCATCGGCGCGTGTGAGCCCGTCGAGTGCGACCCGATGATGGGTTGTGGCGAGGCCGAGACATGTTTCGACGGCGTCCTGTACCCGACCACCTGTGGCGCGGCGAACTGCGACGAGCCGATCGGCGAATGCGAGGATTTCGAGCCCAAGTGTGAACCGATGATGGAGTGCGACGCCGCGCTCACATGTTTCGGTGCGCTGCTCTACCCCACCGGCTGCGGCCCGGCGAACTGCGACGAGCCCCTGGGCCCATGCCCGCCGGACGACTGCAATCCGATGATGGACTGCGGTGAGGCCGAGACCTGCGTCGAGGGGACCCTGTATCCGACGACCTGCGGCCCCGACAACTGCGACGCACCGCTGGGCGACTGCTGATCGCCGGGCCGATTGGACTCGCTGGCGAGCATTCCCGACAAGGATCCCGACGAGGCGATCGCGTACCTGAAGGCCCTGGACCTCTCCGGCCTCGAAGGCTTGGTCCCTAGCGAGGAGAGCGAAGAGGGCGAGCGGATGCGGTTCCCGCTACACTGCCCTCGCATGGCCACGCGATCCGAGGCTTGGGAGCCCGAAGCCGGCTGGGAAGGATTCTCCCGGGCTGAGGATGTGGAAGAGCTGGCGTGGGAGGTGCTCGCGGGTTGGCACTACCTCAACCCGACCGCGAGCACGTCGGTGTGGGAGTCGCCGCAGGGGGCGACGGTGTACCTCGCGTTCGATCATGCTAGGGCGCTGATCGAAGTGGTGATCGGTCACGGTCCGGAAGAGGACGCCGATCTTGAAGACTTCGCGCTCCGCTTGCGGCGGTATGGCTTGCGCCCCGCGGCGTGATCGATCCCAAGGCTCAGAGCACGAACGGAATTAGCGCCTTGCGTTCGGCGGGGTAGTTCTCGAAACGCTCGCGGTACCAGCGATGGTTTGCGAGGGCCCGGGGACCGACGTTGGCGGCGGTGTACAGGGCGAACGCCAGGCCCGGCAAAGCCCAGGTGGCGATCGCAAACCCGGTCCACTCGATGATCTCGCCGAGGTAGTTCGGGCAGCTGACAACCCGGTACAGGCCGCCTTTGGGGATCTTGTAGCCGGTCTCCCCGGGCTTGCGCAGGTTGATGAGGATCTGGTCCGAGGTGATGTTGATCCAAAACCCAGCCGCAAAGATGAGTACCCCAACGATGAACCGAGGATCCCAGAGCCAGCTGACGTCATACCCGGCGAAGTGGCTGAGCCAGGTGGCGTTGACGTAGGCGTTGAGGATGTTGAATCCGATCGCCATCGCGGCGATCAGCGCGGGCATGGTCTTGCCTTGGATCCGGAGGCGGAAGGGGAAGATGAAGGTGCGGTGGATGTAGTGCACCTGCCACAACGACAGCAGCGCCAGCGGCACAAGATCCCACCGGAGATCGCCCTGCGCGTAGAACCACACGAACACCCCGACCGCTGGAAACTCCATGACGATCCAGCCGAGCCGGGAGGGGATCTGTGGACCCCAACCCCGCCGGACGTGGCGCCCATACGGTGCGTTGATGACCAGCAGCGCGACGAAGGTGAGCCCGGCCAGAGCGATCTCCAGCCACGTCATCCAGCGATGAAAGTCTGCGTCGTGCATCATGCCGCAAGGACGGCGCCGTAGCGCTCGGGCAGAAGGGGTGTCACGGGGCTGTTGAGGCTGCCGTGGGCGGCAAACCACGCGTAGACGTCGCGCAGTGTGTGGAGTAGCGGACGAGGCTGATAGTCGAGCTCGGTCCCGGCTTTGCTTCGCTCGAAGCGCACGTCACTGCGCAAAGCCATGAGCGACTCCTCGGTGTACAGCGGCTCTTTGCGCAGGAGCTTGGCGGTCGCCTCCGCAGCGGGGGCGAAGAAGTTGGCGAACGCCAGCGGCATGGTGAGCTTGGGGACGCCGCGCCCGGTGACGGTGGCCGCCACGTGTGCCAAGTCGGGGATCGAGGCGAAGTGGCCCGAGAGGATGTAGCTCTCGCCGGTGCGCCCTTGGTCGGCCGCGGCCCGAATGCCCTGGCCTACGTCCCGGACATCGACCCAGTCGAAGCCGCCTCCCAAAAGCGCGGGCATGCGGCCGTTGCCCAAGGAGAGCAGGACCTTGCCCATGCGGGAGGGACCGAAGTCGAACGGGCCCAGCACACCCGAAGGGTGAACGATCACGGCGTCGAGGCCCTTGGCGACCAGCTTTCGGATCTCGACCTCGCCGGCGGCCTTGCTGGCGTCGTAGGCCGGACAGGTCTCCTCGCGCGAACGCTTGTGTGTCTCGTCGATCGTTCGAGGTTTTCCGGTCTGGCCGACGCCGAGTTCGAACGCGTGCACCGAACTGACGTGGACCATGCGCTTGACGCCGGCTGCGAGCGCGGCTTCCCCGACGTTGCGTGCGCCGTGGACGTTGACGGCGCGAACCTTGCCACCCATCGGTCCGACGATCGAGATCAGGGCTGCGAGGTGGTAGACGCGCTCAACGCCCTCGACGAGCGGCTGCAGTGTGCTGGGCTGACAGATGTCGCCGCGGACGAGCTCGATGTCGAGCCCCTCAAGGGCTGGCGGGACCTGTTCGCTGCGAACAAGCGCCCGCACCTCGTGCCCGTCGGCAAGGAGCTGTCGAATAAGGCAGGGGCCCAGATGCCCTGTGCTTCCCGTGACTGCGACACGAGCCATAGCCCGCAGAGTACCCGCGGGCTGGTCGGGATGCGAGCGAGGCGGCTAGCCTTCGAGCTTCTCGACGACGAGGTCGATGAACTCGGCGGCGGTGAGGTCTTGGTACTGGTAGCTGCCTTCGAACCACCCCACGACGGAGTCGGCTTCGCCTTCCTTCGCGCGTCGGGTGAGGTCGCGATACTCGTTGCAGATGTCGGCGAGGCGACCCAGCACACCTTCGGCAGCTTCATCCTCGCGGTAGCGTTTCCGCAGCCACTTGAACATGAAGTAGATGAGCGTGGCGTCAGCGTCCCGGAGGTGGCTGTACGTTTCGGCGGAGTCCATCGTCCCGAGTTCGATGCCCTCGAGAATCCGAAGCGCCGACTGTTTCTCGTGCTCGAAACTCATTTCGCGGGAGGGTACCGGAGGTCGGGGGGCTCGGGGGAAACCACTCGCACCTCGCGAGCTTCTGTGTTCCCGGACACCTCCGGGGAGTACATCCCGTGGGCGGTGGCGGGGGGCATGCTGTAGAGCCCCTCGTGGGTCGCGCGCACCGGGACCCGGTAGCGGTGGGTCCCGGCCGGGAGCCGGTCGACGAAGACCAGGACCCGGTCCCCCCGGAGCTCTTGGTGGGAGTCCGGGAGGGCGGGCCCGCCGGTGGCGGTCCCGACGCTCTGCGACGCGCCGCCGCGCCCGAGCGTGCGGTCGACCGCCTCGATTCCGGCGGGGATGGGGACCTCGATCGCGACGTAGCGCTGCCGCGCGTCGGTGGTGATCACGACCTCCAGCGTCCCGGCCTCTCCGGCGACGAGCGAGCGACCCTCAAGGGCGCCGCGTGTGTCGTAGAGCACCCGCTGGATCGAGATGCCCCGCGCCTGCGGTGTGATGCTGCCCGGTGTTGGCGCCCACTGCATGCCCACCCGGTAGTACAGCCGACCTTCGCCAAGTCGTTGCAACGTGACCCGCGGGCGCTCACCCCTTATGGCGGCGCTCTCGTGCTGCAGGGACAGGTCGTGGCCCTGGAACTCGGCGTCGAGGACCAGCTCCGGGCCAACCCACGCGCGAACATCCATCTCTGGCTCCACCGCCTCGCGGAGCGCCGCGTATCCGGACATCGCCAGCAGCGCGTAGGCGTTCTCTTGGGTGTTGCGGAGCTGGCCCTGGTTGCGGGCTTCGGTGAGGCCGCGGGCCAAGGGGTCGATCAACGGATCGTCGCTGGAGGTTCGGACGAGCGCGAGCAGGATCATGGCGTCGGTCCGAATCGGCGAGTCAAAGAACTCGCTGAAGCTTCGAGACGCGGCCTTGCTCCGCGCGGTCGAGTCGCGGAGCTCGACCCGGTCGTGCAGCCCGCCGAGCAAGGCCGGGATCCGGGGGTCGTTGGCATTGGCGGCGTGCACAGCCATGAGCAGCAGCGCGTGCGCGAAGGCAGGCAGCGTCTCTGTGCGCATGAGCAGTGCATCAAGGACCGCTTTGTTGGGTCTTCCCTGGGACGCCGTGGCCAACAGCGCCATCGTGGCCTTCACATCGTCGTCCGCGGTTGGCGTGGCGTAGGTGCGGAACTCGGCGAGCTCGGCGTCGAGGAACGCGACGGCCGAGTGCAGAAGCTTCTCGTCGACTTCGATTCCGGATCGCTTCAGCTCGGTGAGTGCCCACGTGGCATAGGCGGTTCCGTAGACGTGCGCGCGATCTCCTCCAGGCCAGTACGCGAATCCACCGTCTCGCGTCTGCATCTTTGCGAGGCGGTCCAGGCCTACCTCGACGAACGCGGTGACGTCCTGGACGCCCAGATCGTGGCTCTGGAGACCATGGAGCGCGGCGAGGGGAACGAGGCGCGACGCCGTCTGCTCCACGCAGCCATACGGATAGGTCACCAGGTTGACCGCGGCGTCCCGGTACCCGGCCAGCATCGAGGCGTAGAGCTCGACCGAGGCCAGGGCCGAGTCGGGGATGTGTTCGCTCGGGACATCGAGCGCGACCGCAGCGGTTTGCGTGTCCGACATCGACCCGTAGGCAGCGGCGTGGCGGACCAGCGTTCGCTCGGCGCGGACCTCCAGCGGAAGCTCGCTCGCATCTCGCAGGACCCGGCCATCGTCTGTGGTGAGGGTCGCGCTGACCCAAACGAGCATCTCTCCGGGGCCCTCGGCTTCGACCGACACCGGAATGCGAGCCTGAGATCCTTGCAGCCGCTGGGTGATTTTGGACTCGGAGGTCAGGCGAGCGATCCCTTTGGCGGTCTTGAGCATCACCTCCACCTGCAGGAGCCCCGGGGCGTCGGTCAGATTGTCGACGAGCACGCCGAGCTGCGCCTGGTCTCCGGGTCTTAGAATGCGCGGCAGCACGGGACGAACGGCGAGGTCTTGCGTGACCCGGACCTTGCTCTCCTTTCGTCCCGCCCGGGAGAACGCGCCCGTCCCTGCCACCTCCGCGGTCGCGACGGCAGCGATCCGGAACGTGGTGAGGGTGTCGGGGAGCAGCCCGTGCACTCGCGCGGTGCCGTCGGCTCCGGTCTTGATGTCGCCGATGAAGATGGGGGCGGGGTCGAAGTTTCGGCGAGTGGTGGGGCGCGTCCTCGCGCTTCGACTGCTTCCATGGGCTCCGCCGCTGCCCGAACCTCTGCCGTATCCGCTGAGTCCACCGAGGCCGAACCCTGCGCTCCCGGGCTCGAACGGATCGTCTCGCAGCCTGTAGGGGTGCCGGAGATCGTCGTAGCTGTGGAAGTACGCCGCTTCGTTGCCGCGGTCGACAGCGAGTTCGCGCGTGAAGGCGGGGAAGCTCCAATCCCGCAACATCAAGATCCCTTCATCGACAGCCCAGAGTGAGACGTGCGCATCGGCAACGGCTCGGCCATCGGGGTCGGTCACCGTGACATCAATGGGGAGCGTGCTTCCGATGGAGGCGACCTCCGGGTTCTCGAGCGCGACCGTGAGGGCTCGGCTTTCGTATCCAAGCTGGACCTCGTGGGAGGACCGCTCGATGTACGGGAGGCGCGACCCGTCGGGGTGTGCGACCAGCACGTCGACATAGCCGCTGGGAACCCAGGTCTGGTCGGGGGTCAGGTGCAACGTCGTGAGGTGGTCTTGGGTGGCGAAGGGGTGGGTTGCACGAATGCCAGCGTGAACCTCGACCAACACACCGGTCGCCTGCGGTGTTTGTGTCTGCACCTCAACGTCCAGGTTCTGGCCGACGGCCGAACGCGCTGGCACTTGGACGCCAAACCGGACCTTCTTCGACGGCTCAGTCGGCGGCATGTAGATCCAGGCATTTTGAGCGTGGCTGAGCTTGACGCCATCAACCCCGCCGATGAACGTGACCCTGTGGTTTCCTCGTTCGCGGGGGGTCCACGTGCAGCTTGCGAGACCGTCCGGGTCGAACTGCAACGCGCAGCTGTGCACTGTCTTCGGGGGGTCGTCGCCGTGCGTACGGGTGACGATCATCTTGCCCGCCTTGGCGGTGGTCGCAGCCCCCGATGGAAGCACGGCCCGAACCTGCACCGTCCGGGGCACGCCAACCTGGCCTTGGCTTTCATCGTTCTCGACCAGCAGGTACTTCGAGGGGTGGACCTTGGCCGAGGTCGTCGTCGCCAACTCTTGGCGCGCGGCGTCCATGGTCCGCAGCGTGATGGCACAGGTGTAGAAATGTCCGACGGAGAGCCCGGGGAACTCGACATCGAAGTCCACGCGGCCCTTGAGGTGTTCTTTCGTCCCTGGAAGCGCAGACGTGCTCAAACCGGGTGAGGAGGCCACCGTGACGGGAGCTGCCACGCTGAACCCATCCGCGTTGACCGGACGGTAGGACCGCGCAGAACAGTGGGTCTGCAGGTTGGCCTCGGCGACCGGAAGCGGCATGCCGTGGAGGTATCGCGCCATCGCGGAGACGTGGGTCCCCTCGCCGTGCTGCAGCTCTGCCTTCCTTATAGAGAGGGCGACGTCGTACGCGGGCGCCACAAACTCCCGCAGGTCGATTTCACGAGAGAATGTGCCGCCGCCGTGGCCCTTCACGGTGGCCTCGACTCGCGCACTGCCGAGCTTGGTGCGCTCGGGAATGTCGAGCGTTGCCCAGAACTTTCCGTAGGTTTTGGTGCGCACGGTCGTCTCGGCGAGGACCTCGTCGCCGTCGCCCAGGAGGCGAACGAGCACGGGCCGCGTGCCGGAGCCTTCGATTCCCGCCGCGTTCTCGGTGCTACTTCGGGCGACCCAGCCCATCACGCGCATACGTTCGCCGGGTTGGTACAGACCGCGATCGGTCATCACGACGCCGATGTCGAACTCTGCTCCGACGCTGGGAAGCGCGTAGGAGCGCCAGGAGCCCAAGCCGCTTCCTTGAAGTCCGAGCGCAACGCGGTCGTCGTCCGTCTGCACGACGACCGCGTTCGTGGCCAGGCGGAGCTCGGATGGTGTCCGAATGAAGCCGTTCGCGTCCGAAGGGCCGAAGCTTCCGACCAGCTTCGGCGGCACGTCGGAGGAGTAGATGTGTGCGGTCGCGCCAGCGACCGGTTGGGCTTGGGAGAGCGTGAGCACGCGGACAAAACCGCCGGCGGGCGAGTCCCCCACGAGGAGGCCGAGGTTGGTGAACTGTATGAGTCCGCCAGACTCCTCGACGGTTGCTCGGTGGCCCTGTCCGGGGACGATGCTTCCCGGGATCACTTGGACAAACGCTGCGCCCGTGGGACCGCCCAGCTCCTTCGCCAAGGAGAAGTCTCGTGCATCCCACCCCCACGTCCCGCCGGGCGAGAGATCGAGTTCGAGCTCTCGCGTCTGCACGCCGTTTCGCGGGAGGAACTGAGCATCCGACGGTTGGTTCACGATCTCGGCCAGCGCCGCGTTGGAGAGCGTGCTGAGGAGCACCCGCGCATCCTCCACGGAGCGCGACTCGACCCCGAAGGTTCCTTTTCTTCCCGTGAGCTGGGTGCCCGTACCTTCGAGCTCCAAGATGGGCGGAGGGGCGACGAAGGTGATCGCGCGCGAGGACGCTCCTGCGAGCGTCTGCCCGGTCACGTCGCGAATGCTCTCTCCCAGGCGAACCGTGTAGGTCTGGCCGACCTTGAACTCGCCGAAGAACATGATCGTAGAAAAGGTGTCATCGCCCCGAGAGATGATCGGGTAGGACTCGAAGTCCCTGGGTTTCGGGGACACCCGGATCTTCCCACGCGCCGACTCCGGGAGTGGAGCGTCGAAGCTGAGCTGAAACTCACCGACCACGCAGCCATCGGTGGCCGAGTCGTCGCACTCCACTTCGAGCTTGAACCCCGGTCGCGTTCGTAAGGTGGCGAAGGCCTCGGTGCCGATCGGGAGCGTGCCCACCCCGGTTGTGAGTGTCCCGTCGAGTGTGGCGCGGATCGTGGCATCGGCCGGCCAGTGGCCCCTGGGCAGCACCCTCCAACTCTCCGCGGTCGGTTCCCCTGGCCGATCGTCGTTGGGCTTCAACACAAACCCGAGCGGGCGAGCTCGTTCGTGATCCTCTCGGACCACAGTGAGCGCGCTGCGAACCTTCCGCGCGCTCGCGGGGTCGCTGAGTTCGATCGTGAATCCTGACTTCCACGAGACTCTCGCGCGCTCTTCGTCGTCGTACTCGGCGTAGTCCGAGCTGATCTGTGCCGTGGGTCGCGGAGTCTCGAAGGACCAGCGTTCATCGATATCGACGGCATGCTCCCCCCGCGTCTTGGCTTGGCCGGAGACGTGCACTGTGTAGACGCTCGCGCGCAGGAGCGAGTGCGTCGGTTGGAACGCGACTCGGGTCGGGGAGGTCCACGTCGTCGTGCCGGCCACCCACGGTTCGAGCTCGAACTGCAGCTGCGAGGTCGCGGGGTCCATGGGCGTGGAGAACGTGAGGTAAATGGGGTCGCCGGTCGACGCGAAGCCCTTGGGGCTGACGCCAAGCACAGCTCCGGGGGGCTCAACGTCGGTCCCCATTCGAGCGTCTCCCCGAAGCGCTCCAACCTCGGTGAGTGTTGCGACGATCGGTGCTCCGGGGGGAGGCGGATCCTCAAGCACCACAGGATCCGGCTGCTGCGGCCTGGGATGGCAAGCCAGCAGCGTCCAGGTTGCGGCCAGGAACAGTCTTCGACGAAGCACGAGCGTGGAGGCTGACAGCGTGGCGGGCGGGGAGTTCCCGTCCCTGTCCCGAAAAGGAGCCCTCGACCTCACTCGCCTGAACACAGCACCAGGCTACCTGGCAACTGGCCGTCGTCTGCGAGTCCTCGCCGGCGGCTCGCGGTCTCATTTCGGTGTCGTTTCTCCGGCCGAGGACCCTGTGTGATCGTGCTCGCGGTACGATCCGAAGAGTGCTGACCCTCGCTCTAGGAGCGCTGTTCGCAACAGCGCCCTCGGTCGAAGTCCATCGACAGACGTGGGATACGGCCGATGGGTTGCCACAGTCGTCGGTGACCGCGGTTGTGCAGGACGCCGACGGGTTCTTGATTCTGGGTACATTCGCCGGCCTGTCGCAGTTCGACGGACGCGAATTCAAGCCGGTGGATGCGCGGCTCGATGAGGGGTGGGCGGGTCTACGCGTGACCGCGATCGCGGCGGACGAGCGCGGTGGGTCCTGGGTTGGGACCCAGGACGGGAGGATCTTCGTGCTGAACGGGAGCGAGCTGTCGGAGCTGCCGCCCCCGCCGTTGCTCGCAGACCATTCGATCCTTTCGATCTCCGCCTCCGGGAAGGACACGTGGGCGGCGAGTCCGCGTGGTGTGGCTCGATGGGATGGTGAGAACTGGACGGCGGTCGAACGACCCGGCGGGGCCGAGGTCGTGATGGCGCATGAGGGCGCGGTGTGGATCGGCAGCGCTTCGGGCCTTGAGCGGGTCCGTGACGGTAGGACCGAAGCGTTCGCCACCGAGGTTGGAGAGGTGCTGAGCCTCTGTTCGAGTGAAGCAGGCCTGGTCGTCGGGGGGTCTGTGGGGGTCGCACGCGTGAGTGACGATGGGGTCCAAGCGCTGGACGCAGGCGGGGCGAGGCGGCTGGTCTGTGCCGCGGATGGCTCCGTCTGGGCCACGTGGGAGGGCGGCCTGCGTCGGTTGGGTGACGAGACCGAGTTTCGATTCTCGGATCCGATTCGTTCGATCTTCGAGGACCGAGAGCGCAACCTCTGGGTCGGGACCGATGGCGGTGGGCTGACCCGAGTCATTCGCGCGGACTGGACGGTGTCCGAGATCTCCAGCGGCGCGTTGCCGATCCTGCAGCTTCCGGACGACTCCTTGCTCGTTGGGGGCTTCTGCGGCGGCGGAGGGCTGTTTCATCTGGCGACCGACGGTGAGATGAGCTCGATCGCGGGCGAAGATGATTGTGTGCGCGCACTCGCATCGGACGAGCGCGGCGTGTTGGTCGGCATGGACACGCAGGTTCTCCGGTGGTCGCAGCGGGATGGACTGCAAGACTTCCTCGACGTGGGTTCCCCGATCCTCGCCCTTGCGCCTACGCCCGAAGGCCTGTGGGTCGGCACCGATACCGCCGGTGCGTTCCGGGTGCGGGACGGCGCGATCGAAGCTGTCGATGTTGGGGACACCCGAGTGCTGTCGATCTTGGCCACCGACGACGGGTTGTGGTTTGGAACGCACCGCGGACTCACGTGGCTGGATGAGTCGGGGATGAAGCGATGGACGTCCGGGGACGGCGTACCCCCAGGGCCGATTCGGGGGTTGCTTGAGCTCGCCGACGGGACGCTCCTGATGGCCAGCTACGGCGGCGGACTGGGCGTGCTTCGCCGCGGAGAATTCCGCTTGATCACGACAGCCCAGGGACTCGGTGGCGACGCCCTGTCGTCGGTTCTCGATGATGGCCGCGGAGCCCTGTGGATCAACGGGAACCGAGGTCTGACCCGCCTGCGCCTGGATGACCTCGAAGCTTGGCTGGCGGGCGCGCAGGACAATCCTCGGATGCGGCGTTGGGACACCCCAGAAGGCAACGGTGGAGGTCAACCGGCGGGCGCGGTGCTGCGAGATGGAACCGTCGTGTTTCCAACCGCGCGCGGGGTGGTCCGCATGTCGCCCGAGCGCATCTTTCGCAACCCGATTCAACCCCACGTGGTGCTGGAGTCCGGTGATGTGGATGGTGTGCCCCTCCTGAGCGGGAAGACGGTTCGTGTGCCGCCTGGGCCCGGGCGCGTCTTCATCGACTTCACGGCGGCCACCCTTCGCCATCCCGAGCTTGCCACGCTCGAGGTGCGGCTGCGGGAGACCAGCGCGTCGGAGCCTTCTCGCTGGGAGATCTCGGCCGACGGCAACGCAGTGTGGGGGGGCCTGCGGCCCGGGACCTACGAGATCGAACTGAGGGCGACGAATGAGGATGACGTGCAGTCCGAGCCGATGCTGCTGTTCTTCGAGCTCAGGCCCTACTGGCATCAGCGCGTCTCGTTTTGGGTAGGCTTCGGGTTGTTGGCCTTGGCGGCGGGTGTGGCCGGCCACGGGATCCGAGTCCGCAGCATCGCCGAGCGTCACCGAGAACTTCAGCGAGAGGTGAGCCAACGAATCTCCGCCGAGGAAGAGCAACAACGCATTGCCCGTCGCCTGGCGGCAGCCGAGCGGATGGAGGCCGTGGGGCGGCTGGCCGGCGGTATCGCGCACGACTTCAACAACCTCCTGACCGCGGTCGCAGGGACCGCCACAGTCCTGCGCGGGATTCACGAAGAGCGTGACATCTCGGAGGAAGGCGCTCCGTTGCTCGACAGCCTCGACCGCTGCGTCGAACGAGGTGGAAGCTTGACCCGGAGCCTGCTGTCGTTCGCGCGCAAGCAGCCGATCGATCCTTCACTCACCAACATCGACGAACTCGTGGGCCGGCTGATGCCAATGCTCCAGACCTCCACCCGCGACGACATCACGCTCCGCTTCGCGTCGGGCTCGGTTCCGGTTGGCGCGGTGGTGGACCCCGCCATGCTGGAGCTCGCCATCCTCAACCTGGCCCTCAACGCACAGGATGCGCTCGCGCGTGGTGGACACGTGGACCTGTTGATCGAGCAGGTCGACAGCGCGGGTCTTGAGCAGCGGTTTCCGGGTTTGGTCTCGGAGCCGAAGGGGGATTGGGCCGTGATCGCGGTCCGTGATGATGGCGAAGGCATGTCGCCCGAGCTGTTGGCCACCGCCCGTGAGCCCTTCTTTACGACGCGGGAGCACGGCAACGGTTTGGGGCTGCCTTCCGTGGAAGGGTTCGCGGCACAGTCCGGCGGCGCGCTGCATCTGGCGTCCGTCGTTGGACAAGGGACGACGGTGTCGATCGTGCTGCCGTTCTTCGAGCCGCCGCGAAGTGTGGCTCCGACCCAGGACGAACTCCAGCGAGTGCTGGGCACTGGCCGGGTTCTCCTGTGCGACGACGACGAGCTGGTGCGACGCAGCCTGGTTCGAGTCTTTGAGCGAGCGGGGTACCAGACGATGTCGTTCGGTGACCCCGCAGCGCTGCTGGAGGAGCTCGACCCACACACGGAGTTCGACATCTTGGTCACAGATGTCCTGATGCCGGGCATGACCGGAGACGAGCTCGCCCGCCGACTTCAGGAGGTCCGACCGGGCTTGCCCGTCGTTTTTATGAGCGGCTACACCGACGACGTCCGGATCGATGCGCTCGGCGGGCGCCTGCTTCACAAGCCGTTTGGCTCTGCGGAGGTTGTCCGGGTCGTCCAAGAGACCCTCGCAAAGCACAGCGGCGCGCCGCCCTCCGGGGTGTGAAACCCGGGTGCCGGCACCCGAAACGAGATACTCTCGGCGGCATGCGTGGGGTTCGTTGGGGTGTTCTTGTCTGTGCTCTCGGTGCTGTGGGCTGCGGTGATGATGCGCCGCCGATGGAAGGAGGCACGGAAGGGGCGAGCGGGAGCACCGGCTCGCCCACGACCACGGCGGGCTCGACCACCCTCAACCCCGACACGGACTCCGACTCGGATACCGAAGACCTCCCCGAGATCGAACTCTACGACTTCGCGGGCGGCTGCTACACGGTTCGATCCGGCGACAACGCGCTCACCCGAGACGGCAGCGGCTATGGGTTTGCCGCAGGCGCGGGCACATCCTTCCGCCTCAAAGCCGCGGACCTTGGCGCCTACCTGCTCTACGATCCCGATGGAGGCTACGTCACCGAAGAACTCGGCCCGCTCGTGCGCGCGACCGAGCTGGACTCCGACGTGACGCTGATCGATGACAACTACGTGTCCGGTGCGATCTGGGTCTTGGAGCGCTCGCAGCTGGATATCGAGGCCTACCAGCTGCGAAACCTACGGACCGACGGCGTGATGGGTTCGCAAGGCGCCGTGGTCGACGCAAGCATGGGAGCGATCCTCCAGCTTCAGGAGGCGACCGGCTGCGCACAGCACCCCGAGCTCAGCCTCGACGCGAGCGGCTCGATTGGGCAAACCACCTTCGAGGACGGCTCGCTGTACGGCATCGTCGACACGCACTCGCACATCCTGAGCAACTACGCCTTTGGTGGCGGCGGCATCTTCCACGGCGGAGCGTTTCACCCGCTGGGGGTCGAGCACGCGCTGCCGGACTGCTCCATCTATCACGGTGAAGCGGGGCGCAAGGACTTCTTCGGGTTTGCCTTCGATGCATCGGGAGCCGACGCTGTCGACCTCGGTGGCCTCCTGCCCGCGCTCGCGATGGGCGAGCTCTCCGAGGACAACCACATCACCGATGGGTACCCCGAGTTCACCGAGTGGCCCGCGGCGCCGTTCCGGTCGACCCACCAGACGCAGTACTACCGCTGGCTCGAGCGCGCGTGGATGAGTGGTCTGCGCCTCGTGGTCCAACACGCCACGACCAACTCGATCATCTGTCACCTCACCGTGGGGCAAGGCGCGCAAGAGAGCCGCTACGACTGCGAAGACATGACCGCGGTCGACCGCATCATCGATCAGACCTACGCGATGGAGCGCTACATCGACGCGCAAAGTGGAGGTCCGGGCGAGGGATGGTTCCGCATCGTCACCACGCCCGCCGCAGCCCGAGAGGTCATCGCTGGCGGCAAGATGGCCGTCATCCTGGGCATCGAGACCTCGAACCTTTTCGAGTGCACCTCGGTTCCGAGGCCCGGCTACCCCACGTGTGACGAGGCGTACCTGCTCGAGCAACTCGACGCGTACTACGAGCGCGGCGTCCGCGTGCTGTTCCCGGTGCACAAGTACGACAACGCGTTCTCGGCTGGCGACGGCGACCGCGGCTTCATCGAGCTGGGCAACCTCGCCAACAGCGGGCACTGGTCCAACTTCACCGAGGATGGGTGCCCCGACATCGACGTGGTGTTCGACGAAGGCCCGATCAGCTTCGGCGGCCTCAACCGGCCCCGCGAGGAGTTCTTCTCGGATCCTCCGATCGATGTCTCCAACTTCCCCAACAACCCCTTGGGCACTTTGATCGGCTTGCTGGGCGACCTCGGGGAGATGCAGGAGGGCGACTTCTGCCAGAACCACGGCCTCACCCCGCTGGGCGAGACGCTGCTCGATCAGATGATGCAGCGCGGGATGATCATCGAGATCGACCACTTCTCGCGACGGTCGTACGAGCAGGCGTTCAACATGCTCGTGGCCAACGACTACCCCGCGGCCGCGACCCACGGCTCCAACAACAACGGCGAGCTCTACGAGCTCGGCGGCATCTCCAAGACCGGTCTGGGCCGCTGCCGCTCCGCCGACGGGCCGGGCGCGATGACCGAGCGCCTTCGCGAACGCGTCGCGCAGATCGAAGCTGCGGGGGGATACCCCGCCGAGGGCTTTGGCTTCGACCTCAATGGTTTTGCGGGCGCTCCGGGGCCTCGCTTTGGCGAAGGGGCCTGCGACGGCATGCAGGAAGACCCGATCACGTACCCGTTCGACTCTGTTGCGGGCGACGTCACCTTCACCGAACCCCGCGTGGGCGACCGGGTCATCGACTTCAACACCGAGGGCATGTCTCACATCGGCCTGCTGCCCGAGCTCATCGAGGACGCGCGCCGGGACGCGATCGACGAGGCCGACCTCGAGCCGCTGTTCCGCAGCGCCGAGGGCTACATCCGCATGTGGGAGCGGTCCGAAGAGCGCGGCGCGGCGCTCAAGCGCTGAGGATGCGGGGACATCGCGTGTGGGTGGTCGGCGGCATTTGCCATTCGGCTGGTTTCGACCGCTGCGCTCAAGAAACGACGGGCGCCCATGACGGGTTCCGGCTCGGCCGGCCATGACACGGGGTATGACGACTTGGACTCCCCACCGCGCCGTGCTGTCCTGCTGTGTTCTCGCCTTATTCGCGCCCGCATGCTCGTCTCCCAGCGACGACCCGGCCGCGGGCGACGAGACTGAGGCCCCAGGCACCGACGGCGCGACCGAGAGCGCCGACACCGAAAACCCCGACACGGAAGGGGCGGACACCGAAGGCCCCGACAGCGAGACCGAGGGCCCGGACACGGACACGCCCGACACCGAGGGCGAGGTCTCGCTCCCCGACGACTGCTCCTGCTACAACCCCGCGGTCGACGTCGAGCTGGACTTCCAGGAGTCGTGCTCGTCGTTCGAGGAGGCGCTGCCAGGATGCAGTGCCGAGGCACCGCCTTGCGAGCCGATCTCCGAGGGCGGCTCAGACTCGGCCGGCGATCCCGAGGTCGGCCCCGAGGGCGCTGTAGTCTGTCTCGCCGAGCAACTCGCCGCAGGAAATACCCCGCCCTTCGAGCTCGGCTCGGTCTGGTTCAACGGCGACGACTCCACCCGGTACGTGCCGCTGGACGCCGGGCGCTACGTCGCGTTCAACTGCGGCTTCTTCGACAACCCTCCGGCGTACCAGTCGGTGTCCACGTACGAGGTCGCCGACGCGAGCTACTTCGCGGGGTGTCTCAAGGATGCCCCCGAAGACCAGATCGCCCTGCTCGAGTGCCTGAAGGCCGGGCTGACCGACGCCGCAGAGCCGATGCTCGCCTGCGAGTGAGGGCGAAGGCGCCTGCGACGGGATGCAAGAAGATCCATGTCGCACGTTGGCGTGCCGTCCGAGCATATCGAGGGCGAGAGGTCCGAAGAGCGCGGCCCAGCGTTCAAGCGCTGAGTCCGCGAACTCACGGCCGAACCGGGTTGCTCAGTTGACGCGCTCAGGGGTCTAATCCCCGTCGGCAACGCCATGGACACGCCTTGTACCGTGTTATGTTCCGGGCCGCCGATCGCGCAATGCCATGGCTTACGGTCTCGCCGCTTTCTATTTAAAAGACACGCCGAAGTACCCCGAGTTCCCGCCGGAGTTTGCGACGCAAGTCGGCTGGATGATCTTCGGCGCGGTGGCGTTGGTGGTCTTCTACGCGTGGACGCGGGCGCACTCGGTTCGCCGTGCGTTGCTCGCCCTCGAGGACCCGCGCACGATGGCGATCCTTCGGATCGGCTTCGGGCTGTTCACGATCTTCTGCTTCCTCAACCTCTACCCCTACTGGCGGATGCTGTGGAGCGACGAAGGCGTGTTCGACATGGCCTACGCCCAAGATCGCCTCGGCCGGGGAGCGCTGCGAGCCTGGGATCCTGACGAGGGCTTCTTCGGGCTGAGCCTCGGCGAGGTCTTCTTGCCGTCGGTCTTCGACGTCGACATCGAGCTGACCTTCGTCGAGCGCTTCGAGCAGTGGCGCGGGTGGGCGATCGGCGTGTTCCTGTGGAACAAGCCCTCGCTCCACTACTTCTACGGCTCACCTGCGTTCGTCTTCAGCTACATGATGGTGTTCTTCGCCGTGTTGCTGCTCTACACGGCCGGCGTCCTGAGCCGCATCACGGGGGTCCTCAGCTGGCTGCTGATGTGCGGCGTGTACAACCGCAACGCGCTGTACTTGGAGGGGACCGACACCGTCTACCAGGTGTTCTGGCTCATCCTTCTCTTCTGCAAGACCGGCCACGCGTGGAGCTTCGACAACTGGCTACGCTGTCGGAACCTCCGCAAGAAAGGGATGCTCGACGAGCCCGAGCCGACCCCGCAGGTCGCCGACAGCATCGTCTATCTCGTGGGCGGGGGTCTTCTCGTTCTCGCGGGGATCTGGCTGCGCTCGATCGAGTTGCCGGTGATCTGGATGGCCGTTGTCGCCGGAGGGGCGCTCGTCATCGCGCTTGGGATTCGCGCCAAGGTTCTCGAAGGCCGCGGCGACCCCCAACCGCTTGAGCGAGACTCAAGCAGGCCGGGGCAGCCGATCTACCGGTTGGTGCCAGCCTGGCCCCGATACCTCTTCATGATGCAGCTCGCGGCTATCTACATCACGACCGGCTCGGTCAAGACGGGCAACGTCTGGGAAGAGGGCGACGCGCTGTACTACGCGCTCAACATGGACCACTTCTACCGCGTCGAGTACTTCACGCAGTGGGCCAGTTCGGTGTTCGGGCTCAACCTGTTCCGGGTGAACACCTGGGTGACGCACTACTGGGAGCGGTTGTTTCCCGTGGTGCTGATCGGCGTCGGGCTCAAGTTCAACCTCGAGAACCGCGAGCAACCGTGGTTCAAGCGCCAGAGCGTGCTGTGGCGACGGGTGCTCTCTTGGGCATCGATGCTCGGCGCGTACCTGCTGGTCTACCGAATCGTCTTCATCGTCACGCCATTTTGCACGCCGCTGCTCAACGACCAGGTCCAGGACACGTCCCACAAAGCGGCGATGATCCACCTGTTCTTCGCAGGCATCCTTCCGTTGTTTGCGCTGGGATGGATAGCCCTGGGGCGCTGGCCGCTGACCCTGTTTCGGGGCGGCAAGAGCCTGGGTCCCCTCACCAAGAGGTTCGCCTGGGCCAAGCTCCCCGAGCTGCACATCACACAGGACACCCTGCGGTGGATGTTCTTCGGTCGCCGGGTGTGGCTGAGCATCGGCGTCATCTTTCACGGCACGCTGATCCTCTTCATGAACATCGGGATGTTCGCGCCCATCATGCTGATGGCGTACGCCAGCTTCGTCCGAGGTGATGAGTGGGTTCGACTCTTCCGCTGGTTTCGGGGCCACGCACGAGGCCCGCTTCGTCGTCGCAAGGCCGGCACCGACCGCTGGCTGGCCGACGCGCAGGATCCCGCGAGCGTTCCGGTCAAGGGCCGCAGCATGCCGGACGTGCTCGTGCTCGCGTTCGGCCTGGCCGGCGCGTGGCTGATCTGGAAGAAGGTCGAGAAGGTCGAGTGGATCGATACGGCGACGTACTGGTGGCTCGCCGCCATCGTGGCGGTCGCGTTGGCGTTCCGCTTCTGGCCGCCCAGCGCCAAGAGCCTCACCGGAGGTCGCAAGCCCGCGCTCGCCTACACGGGCGTGGGTCGAGCTCTCGCGTTGTTCGCGGTCGTCTGGCATGCCAGCGCGGTTGGTCTGCACCTGTTCCCGAGCTACCCGATCTTCTCCAACTGGAGAACGCCGGCTCGCTCCCTGCACGGAAGCTGGCTCCGCGGAACCGGCACCACCCAGGGATGGCGGATGTTTGCCCCCAACCCTCCGCGGTCCAACACCTTCATGAAGACGGTGGTGGTCCTCGAAAACGGCGACCGCTGGGACCTGCGCAACAACAGCTACCACTACGAGGAGCGCGGCTCGACGGCATCGCGCCCCAACCCCTGGATCTGGAACGACCGCATGCGGAAGATGCATCGGCGGATGGTGGGCAAAGGCAAGTGGTACCTGCGCTATTGGGCCGACTTCTACTGCCGGGACTGGCTGCTCGAGCATGGCGAGCTGCCCAAAGAGATCGACATTCGCAAGTACACCAACCGAATCCCAGGACCCAAGGTCACCAGCTACTGGGTGCCCAAGAAGTTCAAGGGCACGTTGGACCGGGGCTCGGGCGCAACCGTTGGCGAGCCTTACGACCCCCGAACGCTCAAGACTCGCGAGTCACCGGTCCAGACCCACAAGTGCAAGGAACGCGAACTCCCGCTGCGGATGAAGCAACGCTACAACTTGCCTGTCACCGGTGAGGACGAGGCGAAGGCGGAGCGCGAAGAGGAGCAGCGGGCGCGAAAGTTCAGCTCCCGGAAGAGCGCGTGGGAGCGTCGTAAGGACTGGGGCCGCTGGTTCGAAGAAGAGAAAGACAAGGCCGCGCGTAAGAGCAGCAAGGCAAAACCGAGCACGGGTGCGGCCGCGTCGAGCTACTTCAAGCGCACGCGGGGCGAGGGCTCCCCTGGCGCCGAAGAGCGAGCGGCAGGCGATGACGGCGGCGTAGACAAAGACGATGAGTGAGGACGCCGCAGCCATGAGCGACGACAACCGCACGCTACCAGCGCCCGAGGGCCTGGCCCGCGACCTGCTGCACGCGCCTGTTCCCGAGCCCGAGCGACCGCGACGGTGGGCGTATCGCACCTGGGCCATGGCCGTGGTCTCGGTGTTCATCGCCTATCACGCCACGGTCTTGCTGGTGCACAACCTGCCCAACAACGGGCTCTCGAAGGGTCTGCACAAGTGGTTCAACGAGACGCATGAGGTCCAGTTCTTGGGCAAGCCGCGCAAGCTAACGCTCGACATGCAGACGTACATGCTCGCCACGGGAAACACCCAGAGCTGGGCCATGTTCGCTCCCAACCCGCACCGCTCCAACACCTTCATGAAGGTGATGGTCAAAGACCAGGACGGTGAGATCTGGGATATGGCCCACGACATCTACGGGCGCAGGCGATACCCGTACTTGTTCTACGACCGCATGGGCAAGATCAACCGCCGCATCATCGAGCAGAAGGGCTATCGCCGGCACTATGCGGCGTGGGTTTGCCGGGAATGGGAGCGCACCCATGAGGGTGAGCCTGCGGTCGAGATCCAGTTTGTGAAGATGTGGACCACGGTCCCTCCGCCCGAGAAGATGATCGCCGAAGCGGGCGGGAACCCATTCAAGATGGGCTACGACCCCATGGAGCTGAAGCTCTTCCAGCGCGAAGAGGACGCGGTTCGCTGTCGAACCACGCGCCACGCTCAGCTGCCCAACTACCTGCGTGCGCGTTACGGCCTGCCGGTGTTGGAGGACGAAGACAGGGTGTTCCGTCCGGTCGTGCAACGGACCTGGTGGGACAAGAAAGAGACCGCCGAGCGCTCCAAGCAGGTCGGCGGGGTGGGCGGTCGCCGCTTGCGACCCGGAGCCAAGACCGGGGTGAAAAAGTGACGGCCCTGGGCATGCTGGCGATGTTTAAGGCGGACGAGGTCGATGTCTCGGCCCACCTTGAGCAGGCCACGGATCTGGGTCTGTACGGCATCGGCCTGGCTTTCGTGTTCTTCGCGCTTCGGCCAGAGCTGTGGCGCCGGCTGTGGTTCACCCGAGTCGACCCGAGGCCGGTCGCGCTGATGCGCATCGCGTTTGGGCTGGTGGTGTTTGTCACCTTCTACGACCTGCTCTTTGCGATGAACCCGCTTGAGTTCTCGGTCGCCAGGTTTCTGTTCACCGACGAGGGCCTATGGCTCACAGACATGGCGCGGACGAACTACGGCGGTGGCCTCCGCGACGTCTACGACCCCGAGCACGGCTTCCAAAACTGGTACGACCCGCTCCAGCTGCTGTGGGGGAAGTTCACGGTTCTGCACCTAAACTCGGCCCCCGCGTTCTCGATGACGCTGTACTACGTGATGCTCGGGTGCATCACATCGATGATCTTCGGGTTCCGCACCCGACTTGTCACGATCGTCGCGTTTGTCTTGGTGGAGACCTTCTACCGCTATAGCCCCATCTTCTACACGGGCGGGGACACGGTTGTGCGGGTGTTTCTGTTTCTGGGCATGTTCACCCGCTGGGGCGAGGCCTACTCGGTCGATAGCTGGCTCCGGCGCAAGGCGCTGCTGTTTCGCGGCACGCGGAGCGAGCTGTTGTCATCCGCGCGCATCGGCGCGGGCTGGAGGCTGGTTCGGTTCCTCGTGCTGGGGTTCCTCGGCGTGTGGCGAGAGTCCAAGGGAGAGCCCTCAAGCACCATCCCATCGCTGCGGACGATCCCCGCCTGGCCGATTCGGCTGATGATGCTTCAGCTAAGCATCATCTATATCGCGACGGGAATCTTGAAGTCGGGGTCGACGTGGAAGGACGGCACGGCGCTGTACTTTGCGCTCAACCTCGATCACTTCTATCGCGTGCCCGCGAGCGGGCTGGTCACCTTCATGCACTGGATCTTGGTCCTGCCCAACACCGCGATTTTCGTGCGGTGGTGGGAGATGCTGTTTCCGGTTGTCGCCATCGGTGCTGCGCTCAACGCCTACGAGCGCGAGCGAATCACCGGCGAGTGGCCCAAGGCTGCGATGTGGCGCAAGTTGACCAGCGTGGCGGTGTTCCTCGCCGCCTGGGCGATGTTGGCCTGGGTCCTGGGCGCAGCTGGAATGTACTTCTTGCCCAAGGAGATCCAGTCCCACATCCATCCTGCACAGCGCCACGCGGTGTACGGCTGGGTACTGATGGCGGTCCCGGTGGTCTGCCTCGCGCTGTACTGGGTCACGCGGCTGTTTGCGCCGAAGGTGTTGTGGTTCTTCCGCTGCTGGGTGATCGGCAAGCGCTTCTGGCTGGTGTTTGGCTTTGGCCTGCACATCGGCATCGACGTCGGCATGAACGTCGGCACGTTTGCCGAGGTGATGATGAGCGTGTACCTGTGCTGGCTCAGCGGGCCCGAGGTCGAAGCGTTCTGGAGCTTCGTCTACAGCCGTCGATGCGCTCCGGGGGAGGGTGACCGGCCCATTCGGAACACCAAGTTCAAGGCGCTGCTTCACCTGCTCCCAGACTGGTTCAAGTATCGAAAGCCTGGTCCGAGGTACGTCGTCCACCATGCTCCGGACGACGACAGCGTTCGCCGGGCAGCGTTGCTTCGGATGCTCGACCTCGGTGGCCGCCTCGACTTCGTAGAAGATGGTGATGTCGCTGAGCAGGAGCTTGTTGTGGAGCACGACGGACAGACTCACCGGGCCAGTGAAGCGGCCGCGTCGTTGACGAAGGTGCTTCCCGTTCTCTTGTGGCTCCGACCTGTTCGGAAGGTCCCCGGCGTGGGCGCGCTTGCGCGACGTCTGATGAGCCAGCGTGTAGCGGTCGCCTAATGTCCCGCGTCCGAATCTCGCTCGCGAACCTTGCCTGGGCCGGGGTCTGGGCCGGCGTCTCGCTTGGGCTCTCGCTTGGCATGCCACGCGCAGCCCAAGCCGCGCCCGATGATGGTTTCGCCATGTCGGACGACGCTGCGCTGATGGGGGGCGCGGTCGTGGCCAGTGGTCGCGACGTGGCCTCGTCTTGGTACAACCCGGCACTGCTCACCCACAACGATCGGCTGCGGGCGGACGTGAGCGCGGCCGCGTACGGCGTCCGCTGGACCCGGGCCAACCGCGGGCTCCAGCTTCGCGACGAAAACGAAGAGCAGAGCGCGACAATTCGAAGCCGCGAGTTTCTGGTCGTACCGACCGCGTTCGCGTTGGGGAGCGCCGTGTCCGAGCGCATCTCGCTGGGCTTCGGCTTCTTCACCCCGCGTTTTGCGGAGCCATCGGTCATCGTGCGGGCGGGGGGTGCGTCCTCCGATGCTTTTGCTGCCGAGCTGCGTCGCTCCGGGATTCAGCGCCGCTACTACACCGGCCCCATCCTGGGCGTCCGGGTGAACGACCAGCTCGACCTCGGCCTCGCGCTGTACGGCGTCTATGACAAGTCCGCGGTCTCTCAGCGCGTGTTCGTCGAGCACGCCACCGACGCGGGGCGTTCCACGATCCTCGCGGATTCCAATGACACCGTGCGGAGCTACGGAGCTCAAGCCGCGTTCGGTTTGCGAGGCTGGCTCTCCGAGTGGGTCAGCGCGGGCGCGAGCGTTCGAACTCCGACCCTCGTCATGTTCCAGCGCGTGGAGGGAAGCAGTGTGACGGTCGAGGCCGAGACCGATCCCGACGGTGCGTCCACGACGACGTCCGACTTCGAGGGCTTCCCGATTCAGCGCCGTCCGACGCGGCTCTCGAAGTGGTCGGTGGCCAGTGGCATCTCGGTCGGGCGGACGCGCTGGCGCCTGGGCCTCGACGCCGAAGCATCGCCTGCCCACTATCCGAGCAACCCCGCGATCGGTCGCGCGGCACATTGGAATGTGCGGGTGGGAATGCGATGGAAGCTTACCGAGCGGTGGTCGATGGGGGGCGGAGTCTTCACCGACCGAAACGACAGCCGAGCGACCTCGTTTGGGAGCGTCCGGATCAACCTGGTCGGCGCAGCGCTGGGCGTTCGACTGGAGACCCCGGTCAAGCTGGACGACGACGAGCGGGTCGCGGGCATCGCATTTCAAACCACCGTCGGCGTCCGCTACTCGGTCGGTCGAGGCACCGCTGGCGGCGTGGAAGGCTCGTACGACGGCGATGGGATCTCCCCGGACCGGCTCGATTTCTCCAGTAGCGTTGATGCGACGATGCACCTGCTCACCCTCCACGTGGGATCTGGGCTGGCGTTTTGAGCGTCGGGTTGCGCGTCACACGAGCCGGAGTTCCGCGGCGAACTCTGGCCGGCGATCACGGCGCGCTCACGACCGACTGTGTCTCCGCGTTGCTCGGGCGTACGTGATTTTCGCGGGCTGATCGGAGCCAGAGCGCCGTGCCTCCGCGGCTTGTCCGCGGGTCAGGACGGTCCCCGGGGAGGCCGGCCGCTGGGCCGATTTTCGTTGCAACTCGCTCGGGGGCCCCGGCGCCGTCTTACGTTCAAGCCTCGCGCAGCGATCGAGCTTGCGACTTGTGCGTTCCACCACGCACACCCGAACCGCCACGAAACATCAACCAGTGGGCGATATTCGAGGTTTTGGCCGAAATTTCTCCCGAAGAAGCTGCGCGAATACGCGCTGAAACCGGGCGGCAATCGGTGGGGACATGTCGCCGATTGACCCCCAACTTTTGGTTCGCGAATGTGCACTCGCCTTGTCTGAACGTAGCGGGAAGCAGTTGATCTTGGCGACGAAGGACTTCGAGTCCGAGTCCATCAGTCGCTCGTGGTTTGAAGTTGCAAGCACGTTCGTCGTGTACGCGGGCGCGATGGCGGGGATCCTGTCCAGCGGTTCTTGGGTCGTGAAGCTCGGGTTCGCCGTCCTGGCTGGGTTCGTGCAGTTCCGGATGATGTCCCTGTTTCATGCGCACCTGCACAAGGCGCTGCTGTGGGACTCGAAGATCGCCCAGTGGCTCTTTCACGGGGTGGGCGTGTTCATCCTGGTACCTCGCGCGGTCTGGATGCAGACGCACAACTTCCACCACATCAACAACGGAAAGATCGATTGGTCGTCGATCGGTTCGTATGCGTTGTGGACCCGCGAGCAGTTCGAGGCGGCCAGTCCCAAGGAGCGTCGCGCCTACCTGATGTCACGGCATCCGCTGAAGATCCTCTTCGGCTACATCACGGTGGCCATGTACGGCATGTGCATCCAGGCTTTCCTACGCACACCCAAGAAGAACTGGGTGGGTCCGGTCGCGCTCGTGCTCCACTTCGCTGGTATCGCGGTGCTCACGAGCATGTACGGCTGGGGCTCCGCGGTGCTGTTGCTGGTCGTCCCGTGCTTCGTCAACCACGTGCTCTCCACGTATCTGTTCTACGTGCAGCACAACTTCCCCGGTTCGGTGTTCTTCGCCAAGGGGGAGTGGAGCTACACCGAGGCGGCCGTCAAGGGTTCGAGCTACTTCAAGATGGGTCCGACGATGCGCTGGCTGACCGCCGACATCGGCTTTCACCACGTTCACCATCTCAACCACAGGATCCCGACGTACCGCGGCGAAGAAGCGATGGCTGCGATCCCCGAGCTGCAGTCACCGACGGTGACCACGTGGCGGCTGAGCGACATCATGGCCAGCCTTCGCATCGACCTGTGGAACCCGGAGACCAAGGAGATGGAGTCGCTCTAAGACCCGCCGCGTCCCCTTGCGCTCCGCAGTGGGCGCGGGCAGGCTCCGTGCCTGATGCGGGTTGAGCTCAGCGTGCACCCGGACCTGCTGCTCGATCCGGGCGGGCTCCTGGATGCCGTGGTCACCAAGGCTGGCGCACGCGCGCGCGCGGTGGCTGGCCTCGATGTGATTCGCAAGACGATCGACGCGCGCAAGGGCAAGGTCCGCGTGCACGTGGTGGCGCAGCTGCGCATGAAGGGCGATGCGCCCGGCGTGACGTCGTTCCTGCCGCCGGACCTCCCTGCGCTGACCGGTCCCGCCGAGGTGATCATCGTGGGGGCGGGTCCGGCTGGAATGTTCGCCGCCTGGGAGCTCGCCAAGCGCGGCATCGCAAGCGTGGTGCTGGAGCGAGGCAAGTCGGTTCGTGCTCGCCGACTCGACCTTGCGGAGCTGATGCGACACGGCACGCTCAACCCCGAGAGCAACTACTGCTTCGGCGAGGGCGGCGCGGGGACGTTCAGCGACGGCAAGCTCTACACGCGCGCCAGCAAACGGGGCGCGGTTCGAGACGTTCTGGAGGCGTTCGTCGCCTACGGGGCCTCCGAGCAGATCATGGTCGATGCCCGGCCTCACATCGGCACCAACAAGCTCCCCGGCGTGGTGACGGCCATGCGAGAGCATCTTGAGTCTGCGGGGGTCGTGTTCCAATTCGAGACGGCGGTGGAGGCGTTGACGACCCGGGATCGCGCGGTGACGGGCGTGCGTCTCGTGGGCGGAGCGCTGATCTCCGCGCCTGCTGTCGTCCTCGCGGTGGGGCACTCGGCTCGGGACGCGTTTGCGTTCGCGGCCGCCGCTGGGGCCGCCCTCGAAGCCAAGTCGTTTGCAATCGGGGTGCGGGTCGAGCATCCGCAGTCGTTTATCGACCGAGCTCAGTATGGTGACCTTGCAGGACATCCTGCGTTGGGCGCGGCGCCATACCGGCTCGTCGAGCGGGTGGGGGAGCACGGGGTGTTCTCGTTTTGCATGTGTCCAGGTGGGTTCATCGCGCCGGCCGCGACGGAGTTGGGGGGGCAGGTCGTCAACGGTTGGAGTCCGTCCTCTCGCGCAGGCGCGTTCGCCAACAGCGGCTTCGTGGCCGAGGTGGACGCGGGCGTGCTGGCGGCGCATGGCCTCGACCCCGCCGACCCGTTCGCGGGGATCGAGTTTCAGCGAGACCTCGAGCAGCGCGCCTACGAGGCCGGCGGCGGCGACTACGTTGCGCCTGCGGCGAGACTCGACGACTTTGTCGCGGGGCGGGCGTCTCGCGAGTTCCCCGAGTGCAGCTACCGACGCGGGATTCGAGGCGCGGACCTGCGGCCCATTCTTGCAGGGCTGGCCGAGCCGATCCGCCAGGCGCTGCGTCAGGTGGACCAGAAGATCCCCGGATTTGCCGGCCCCGGAGGGCTCGCCGTCGCGATCGAATCTCGGACAAGCTGTCCGGTGCGGACGCTGCGAGACCCTCAGACGTTGGTGTCCCCGACCCTCGGGGGCCTCTACCCGTGCGGGGAAGGAGCCGGTTTTGCCGGAGGCATCATGAGCGCCGCCCTCGACGGGATCCGGGTGGCGACAGCGATCGCACAGCCCGGCGCCGGTTCTGCTTCGAGTCTCGGTCAGTCTTCGTAGCCGACGCGGCGCTCGATCATCGCTTCGACGTCGCCGGGCAGTGCAGGGACCAGGCCTTCCTCGGGCGATGCGGGTTCGGAGAACTCGATAGGCGCGCCGCCTGCGATCTGCTCGATCACACCGAGCGTGATTCCTGCGACCTTGTCCAGTCCTCCGGCATCGATGCTGCCTGCTTCGTCGCCGGGTGCGTGATAGTCGGCGTGCGTGCCGGTAAACATGAAGATGACCGGCACGCCGAGTTTGTAGAACGCCGCGTGATCGCTTCGAGTGGTGATGGACCGGTCGAAGGTGATCGGCATCCCGTCCCAGCCTGCGGTCTCAAACAAGGACATCCACTGGGGGCTGGATCCGACGCCGCCAACCAGCAGTCCGGGCGCAGGGCGCAGCCGCCCGACCATGTCGATGTTGACCATGGCAACAGGCGTCCCGTCTTTCCAAGGGGCGTCGCTCGGTGGCTCGGCGGCCAACGCTTGCGAGCCCAGCAGGCCGAGCTCCTCCCCGGCAAAAAGCGCAAACACAACCGTGCGCTCTGGAGGGGTGGGGCGCGATGCCAAGACGCGGGCAACCTCCAGAACCACGGCGGTCCCGCTCGCGTTGTCGTCTGCGCCGTTGCAAACGACATCCCGAGCAACACCTTCGACCGTGGCGCGGCAGTGCCCGCGGCCATCCTCGTCGGTCCCGATGTGATCGTAGTGCGCCCCGAGGATGACGAATTCGTCCGGCTTGCTGCCCACGATCTGACCCAGGACGTTGGGTGCTTGGACTTCGCGGGCCTTGAGCTCCACGGCGATCGTCGCCTCCGCGTTCATGTCCCCCGAAGCGGGCTTGAGGTCGCGCTCGATCTGGCCTTGCAGCGAAGAGAGCTTACGACCGCGCAGCTTCAGGTGGGTGTCGGCGTCGCGCCACTTCATCTGGACAACCGGCACCCCTGCGTTTCGGGCCGGTCGGGTCGTGCCAAGCTCGGGCAGCGCGTCGGCATCACGCTCGAGCGTGTCGACGAAGCTGCGCGGCCCTCGGACTGCGATGATCCCGACCGCTCCGGCATCGACCAGCCGATCGATCTTGCTGCGGAGCCGGCCGCCGGTGAAGGGAAACGCGGGCGCGGCATTGTCGGCGTTTGGGGTGAAAAGCAGCGACGCAAACGCCTCGGCATCCAGAGGCTCGGCGGGGTCGTCGGGCACGGCGGTGAGGTGCTCGGGCAACGTTGCCCCGCCGAGGAATGGCTCGACCAACGCCGAGAGGTCTTTGCGGGTCTGGGCTTGGAGCTTGGAGAGGGCCTCGGTATCGCTGGCATCACGCAGCGGTTTCGCTTGTCGCTCGAACCTGTCGCCGACCGAACGCACGCGGTTGTAGAGCTCGCTGATGTCGGGACGCCGCGGCGCATCGAGGAGGACCACCGCGATCCTCCCGGAGACGTCGACGCCGGCAAGGTCATCGTAGTCGGCCGGTTCGTTGGCGACGGCGGCGTATCCGACAAAGACCAGCGGCGCGGTCACGCTTGCGCTCGCGCTCTCGGGCATCGGCCCAAAGGAGCCTTCGGCCACAAGCGCGGTCTTGCCTTTGCGCGCGATGCTGAGCGTGGGAGGGGTGACAAGATCGGCGCCAATGGCGATGCCGAACGGGTGACGGAAATCGGAGCCCACCGGCTGAACGCCGGCCGCCGAGAGTTTTTCGATGACCACCGACGCCGCCCGGTCGATGTCGGGGTGGAGGCTGTAACGGCCCCCGAGGTCATCGGATGCGAGGATTTCGATCGTCGCCATCATCCGGGAGGGGTCGATCGAGGTGCTCTGCGGGCCACCCGAGGCTTCTTCGCCAGGCCCGGGCGCTGTCGGCCCAGTCGCCCGGCATGCCGCCAACACGAACATCGCGAGGATCGCTGGGCCTGGTCGCATGGCCGGAGTACACCCCGTGCAGCCTCCCGCGACAATCCAAGGCTTCGGCCCGCGGTGTGGGTGTGCTGCCTCACCTCGGCCCCCGACCGCACATCGGGAGCGGCGCGTCCTTTGTTGACGCCTCTCGCTCGGGCAGCGTACCGTTCTCAAATCGGCCGAACGCCTGCCCTCGGGGGATTTGAGCAGGCTTCCAACTCACCACCGTGGTGCACCATGGGTCTTTCGAGACCCCCGTCTGAGAAGAAGGTACGACATGAATCGACTTGCATTGTTTGGATCTTGGAAGCGGCTTGGCATCCAAGCGGGGCTCTTGTCGGGTTTGGGACTCGCGTTCGTTGGCGGCTCCGAAAAACCGGCGCAAGCAGGTGCCGACTGTGTCGGCGACGAGGCGTGTTCGTTCAAAAAACCGAACCTGCTCATCGTGCTCGACTACTCATCGTCGATGAACGACGACTTCCAGCCCGGGCAGACCCGGTGGGAAGCGGCGATCGAAGCGATCGAGAACATCGTCACGCAGGACAACGGGTTCTTCGACGAGTCGATGCACTTGGGCCTGATGCGGTTTGGGCACGACCCCGATCCGAACAACGACGGCACCATCATCACGGTCTCGGGACAGACGGACCCTTCCGGCATCACCGACGGTCAGTCGCTCGATGTGGGCTGGTACGATCAAGTCAACGATCCCAGCGGGTACACCGGGTGTACCGGAGAAGCGATCGTCGACTTCCTCACCAATGTTGAGCCGCCGCTGTGCATCGGCCTGAACTGCGCGGGTATCGGTACGTGGACGCAAGGTGCCCTGCAGGCGGCCCGCGACTACATCGGCCAGACCCGCATCGACCACCCCGAAGACGTCGTGGTCGACGACGAGCGCGCCTACTTCGTGCTGCTGATGACCGACGGTGTCTGGACCACGCAGGTGGGCCAGGCTCCGGTCAACGCGGCCGAACAGGCAGCGTTCAACCCGGTCCCGGTTGGCGGCGACTTGTTCTCCACCGACGACGTGCCTGTTTACGTCGTCGCGTTTGGCGACGCGATCGGCGAGAGCTTCGCCGACGACCTCGCGAACGCGGGCGGAACGACGCAGGCGATCGACGCGGGAGCTGGCCAGCTCGTGCCGGCCCTCGAGACCGTCATCGACGACATCGAAGACACCATCATCATCCCCGAGTGCACCAGTGGCCTGCCGCGACTCATGGTCATCCTCGACGCGTCGAGCTCCATGCTCAACCTCGGCAGCCCACTCTTGATGGGTCAGGCGAACCCCAACTACCAAGCTGGCGGGATGGGGATGACTGGGTGGGATCAGGCGAGGGACGCCCTGACGGGCGCGACTTCAATCTTCGATGTGCTGGTGCCCGGCGTGGGCAACCAGCCGGTGGAAGACTTGGTCCACCTTGGCCTGCTTACCTTCGGCAGTGAGGACGACCAGCAGCTGCTTGTCGACTACGGCCCGTGCATGAAGGACAACTTCGGTTGGGCGCTCGACCCCAACACCACGTGCGGCGCCGGCTGTGCCGATCCGTGGGGCGGCCCTCCCATCATCTGGACGCCGCAGGGCCCGGCCAGCGCTGGATATCCCGGCTTCGACCAGGACACCTACAGCACGATGCCGGACTGCAACTCGGGGGTGAACACTCCAAACGCATGCACCGGCTCCGCCACTGCGACCCACACCGGGCTCGCTCTGGCCAACGCCAACGCGGAGAGCTACCGCTTGACGCCGCCGGCCCTGTACCCGGTCGACGCCAACACGCAGTTCTTCAATATCCTGATCACCGACGGTGCCTACAGCCTCAACGGCTGGTCCACCGACGAGCAGGTGTCCGCTGAGCTCACCGACATGGTGGCCAACGACAACACCACCACGTTCGTCATTGGATTCGGCGACGACGAGCAGCTTGCTCCCCTCGAGCTGGGCAACATGGCTTGCTGGGGCTCCGGCGGCACGGGCATCCCGTGCACCGGCGGCACCATCGACTACTTCACGGCGGCCAACCAGACCGAGCTGGAGGACGCCCTGGGCGCGATCATCGAGCAGATCAACTTCGACCCCTGCTGCGGGTTCAACGACTGCTCGTTCAACCCCGAGCCCACCACCGGCGAGCCCGACCCCGAGCCGGTCGACAGCAGCACCGGCGCAGAGACCGAAAGCGACAGCAGCACCGGTCCTTCGCTCACCTCGGGTGACTCGAGCTCGTCGGGCAACGGCCCCGGTAGCAGCACGACCGACGACACCTCGGCCGACACCTCGGGTGGCAACGAGAGCACCTCGGCCGACCCGAGCAACCCGACCACCGACCCCACCAACGTAACGGTCGGCGACTCCGGGGACGACGAGTCCAGCGGTGGCGACACGGCAGGCGCAATCGACGACGAGGGCTGCGGCTGCACAACCGGCAACGACAAGGGCTCCGGCTGGCTCGGCGGCATGTTCATGTTCGGCCTCTTCGGCCTGCTCCGGCGCCCCAAGTAGGTCGGCTTCGGCTGCACCCAGCGTAGAGAAGACGACGCCGTCGCGGGAAACCGCGGCGGCGTTTCTCGTTGTGTCAGCCCCGCTCAGGTCCCGCAGAACGTCTTGAACCCGTCGTCGAACGCCTCCGGGGCGGGCTCGGCGAACCGCTCGAACCCCTCTCGGACCTCGAAGGGCTGCGTGATCGCCTCGAGCAGATCGCGGACCGGGCCCAGGTCTCCGCCGACGGCGGCATCCAGTGCGCTCTGCACCAGATGGTTGCGGGGGATGTAGACCGGGTTCACGGAATCCATGCGGTCGGCGGCAGCGGTGCGTCCGCCGGGTTCCGCGTCGAGGCGACCCAGCCAGCGTGCGGACCAGGCTTCGAACGTGTCGGCCCCGGCGAGGCCGGCTGGCGGCGACCCGTCCCCGCGCGACGGACGAGAGCGCGCGCATGGTGGTGGTGTAGTCGAGCTTCTGCGCCTCGAAGATTTCGAGCAGGTCCTTGGCGAGCACGTCGTCCTCGTCTTCGGCCTCGAGAATGCCGAGCTTGGCCCGCATGCCGCGAGTCCACGCCGCTTCGTAGCGCAGTCCGAAGGCTTGCAAGGCTTCCTTGGCGTGGTCCATCGCCTTGTCGTCGTCGTCGTCGAGCAGCGGCAGCAAGGTCTCGGCAAAGCGGGCCAGGTTCCACTGTCCGATGCCGGGCTGGTTGCCGTAGGCGTAGCGACCCTGCCGGTCGATCGAGCTGTAGACCGTACGGGGGTCGTAGCGGTCCATGAAGGCGCACGGTCCGTAGTCGATGGTCTCTCCGCTGAGCGCGACGTTGTCCGTGTTCATCACGCCGTGGATGAAGCCCACCATCATCCACTGGGCGATGAGTTCGGCCTGTGCATCGACGACCGCGTTGAGCAGACCCAAGGCCGGGTTCGGCGTTTGGGCGAGGTGTGGGTAGTGGCGTGCGATGGTGTAGTCGGCCAGCGTGCGGGTGCCCGCGATGTCTTGCCGCGACGCGAAGAAGGCAAATGTTCCGACCCGCAGGTGGCTGGCGGCGATCCGGGCCAGGACGGCGCCGGGCAGGGGCTCCTCGCGATAGACGGGCTCTCCGGTGGTGACGACAGCGAGCGAGCGCGTGGTCGGGATGCCCAACGCGTGCATGCCCTCGCTGATCACGTACTCGCGCAGCATGGGCCCTAGCGACGCTTTGCCATCGCCGCCGCGCGAGAACTCGGTCGGACCCGAGCCCTTGAGCTGGAGGTCGAAGCGGTTCCCGGCCGGGTCGAGGATCTCGCCGAGCAGCAGCGCGCGCCCATCCCCGAGCTGGGGGGAGAAGCCGCCGAACTGGTGCCCGGCGTAGAACTGGGCCAGCGGCGTCGCGCCTTCGGGGATGCTCTGGCCGGAGAAGATGCCGGCCCCTTCTTTGCGGAGCTGGTCGGCGTCGAGTCCGAGGGCCTCCGCGAGCGGCTCGTTGAGCAGCGCGAGCTGGGGCTCGGGAAACGGGGCCGCGACGGCGGGCAGGAAGAACCCATCCATCTGGGCGGCGAACGTGTTGTCGAACGCGAACGGTGCAGGCATGGGACCTGGGGGACTCTAAAGCACATCGCGGAGTCGCGTCACTCCGGGCCACCGCGGCTGGCACGCAGGGCCGAACGGAGTCGGTTGTCGCTCACCGACGCTCGCGCGTGCCGTCTCGCTTCGTGGGGAACAACGCCGCCAGCGCGTCCCCGACCACGCCGAACACCGCCTTGACTGCGGCCGAGGCCCGCAGGTCCGGATGCGTCAGCAGCCATGCGGGGATCTTCAAGTTGGCGGCATCGGAGCGAAACGACTCGATCTCGACGAGCTCCGGATGCATCGCCGCGAGGAGATGAGGGATCGCTCCGATCCCGACCCCTCCGGCGACCAGCCGATTGAGCGTGAGGCGTGAAGACGTCGCGACCGCGATGCGAGTCTTCTTCGCCTGCTCGCGTTCCCACCGACCCAGCGGGCTCGCGCTCAGCGGATGTCCCAGCACCACCCACGGCGCGCGCTCGAAATCCTCGGCGTGCTCGCGGGTTCCGTAGACGCCGCACTGCGCGGTGAACAGCTTGCGGCCTACGAGTTGGCGAGGCGGTTGGTCGACGGAGGTCAGCGCGATGTCGGCTTCGCCTTTGCGAATGCTGGAGCCGGTCGGCGAGACGTCGAGCACGACCTCAAGGTTGGGGTACATGCGGGTGAGGACCGCGAGTGGTTCGGTGAGCAGGGGGGCGAAGCCGTCGAGGGTGGTCAGGGTGAGCTGTCCGCCGATCGCGTCCTGGGTTTCGGCGGCGTGCTGTCGAATGCGGGAGAGTGAGAGCTTGGTCTTGCGCGCCAGCTCGGCTAGCTCGTGACCCACCCGGGTGAGGCCGCCCTCGCGCTGCGAGTAACAGACCACGCCGATCGCCTCCTCCAGCGCTGTGATCCTTCTGTAGAGGGTCGAGGGCGCGACACCAAGCTCTCGACTCGCCGCCGTGGCCGACCCCAGCCGGTCGAGACTCTCAAGGTGGCGAAGGTCATCCCACGAAGGCTCCACGCCCACCTGATGGCTGCTTCGCGGGGCCATGTTCGTTGCAAGTATGCAAGTTCGACTTGCGGAAACGAAATGGAAACACGGGCCTTTGCCCCGTAGCCTAGCGCGATATGCGGAACCTACTTCTTGCCGTCCTCAGCCTGTCCCTCGGTGCATCGGCGTGCGACGGCGAAGACGCCTCGCCACAGGCCGGTCCGGGGCAGGACGGACAATTCGACGATGGCGTGGCGCCTCCGGGCAAGGCCGACACCCAGGGTTTTGAGGATCGCGGCTACGAAGCCACGTGCATCCTCCGGCTCGCCAACGGGGCCGACGAAGCGACCCTCGACGACGACGCGGGCGTCTGGTCGGTGTCGGCACGCGAGATCATCGAGGCCCGCGTCGGCCCCGATGCAGAGCCAGGCACCGCGGACGACGTCGAGTTCGAAACGCTTGAGCAACTCGATGACGTCGACTGGGTCGGCTACTTCGCGTTCCAGTCGATGTACGACTACGCCCAGCAAAACGGTATCTGCCCGGGCTTGGGTGAGGAGTACGTGCACGCAGGCGAACAGGAAGCGACCGATCTCATCATCCGCCGCATCGGCGAGCGTTTGAGGCGGGAGTACGGCGAAGGCGCTCGCCCTGCCACGCGCGGCTTGCATGCCAAGGGTCGTTGCTTGCAGGCCGAAGTGACCGTCGACAACGCAGCGTTGCCTGAATCGCTTCGCGTCGGCGTGTTCGCACAAAACGTCACCTACCCAGCGTGGGTCCGCTTCAGCAACGGTGACCCGCATGTTCAGGCCGACAAGGAAGGCGACGTGCGGGCGATGGCGATCAAGCTTATGGAGGTCCCCGGGGACAAGCTCCTCGACGACGAGCGCGACGCGAAGACGCAAGACTTTCTGCTCAACCACACGCCGGCCGTCGCGACAGCCGACGTCATCCATTTTGCGGATGTCATTGACCTGGTCGAGGATGATCGCAACCCGGCGTTGGCGTTCCTGTCGTGGAACCCCTTCGACATCGACGCGGCCAGCATCCTGCTCGCGATCGAGTCGATCACCAAGTCGATCGCCAACCCCCTGTCCACCCAGTATTGGAGCCAGACCCCCTACCGTCTTGGCCCGGAGACCAGCGCGGTGAAGTACACCGCGCGGCCGTGTGATGGAGAGCAGCCCGGGCCCCAACTCGACGACGAGGATCCCGATCACTTCACGCCGTCGATGGAGCAGCGACTCGAAGCCGGCGATGTTTGTTTCGAGTTCGGGGTCCAGCGACAGACCGACCCGCAGCGCATGCCGATCGAGGACGCGTCGATCGAGTGGAGCGCGTCGGAGTCTCCGTTCATCCCGGTGGCGCGCATCTTGTTCTCCGCGCAGGACTTTGCGTCGCAAGAGCAGGCCAACACGTGCCAGCATCTTTCGTTCACCCCGTGGCATGCACTGCCCGAGCATCGTCCGCTCGGGAGCTTGAACCGAGCCCGCAAGAGCGCGTACGCGGCGATCTCCACGGTGCGTCACGGTCTCAACGGCGTGCCTCGCGTCGAGCCGACCGAGTAGGTGGTGTCCGCTGTCCGGGTTTGCTCACGCCCGGGCCGCGAGTCGTCGCGCGATGACGAATCGTGTGGCATGGGGCCACGTGGGTTGTTATCGGTATCGTTATGTCAACGGACGCCGAGCCGCAGGGCCCTGAGCTGCCTGCCGAGGTCGCTGATCTCTCTGTGGGGGCCCGCGAGATTGTCGTGGAGGAGATGGAGATCCTTCGCCGCATCCAGGCCCGGCTGGAGCGCGACGCTTCCACCACACCCGACGCGATCGAAGACCTCGACGCGCAGATGATCGAGCTGCGCGATGCGATCGGGGAAGCCAAGGAGGAGGATGTTGCGTCCCTGATCGATCAGATGCACCAAGTCGCGGCGCTCAGCCGCAAGCGGGGCAAGGGGCGCAGCGTCCCCATCGATCCGAAGAGCCCGTACTTCGGGCACTTGTGCCTCAAGGATTCTCGCACCGGCCGATCACGCGAAGTCCTCGTCGGGCGACACACGTTGCTGGACGACGGCGATGGCCTGGCGATCGTCGACTGGCGCAACGCACCGGTCAGCCGCCTGTACTACCGCTACGAGGAGCAGGACGAGTACGACGAGGAGTTTGGCGATCGCAGCGTCGAAGGGCGCGTGATGAAGCGTCGAAGCCTCGCGGTGCTCGACAGCACGCTCCGGCGCGTCGTCACTCCCCAGGGCTCCTTTGCCCGCGGGCAGCACGGGCAGTGGCGTGAGAGCGGACTCTCCGAGCGACCGACGCTCGAGGGGGGCTCAGGCTCGGCCGCGCGATACGACACCAAGCAGCTCGGGGTGCAGGGCGACGACGCCCAACTCCGGGCGGACAAGCGGCTCCAAGAGATCACGGCGCTGATCGACAAGGAGCAGTTCGAGCTCATCACGCGGTCCGACTCGGGCATCGTCCTGATCCAAGGCGGCGCGGGATCTGGCAAGACCACGGTCGCGCTTCATCGGGTCGCGTACTTGTCGTTCCAGGATTCACGGCGGTTCGCCCCGCACAAGATGCTCATCGTCGTCTTCAACGAGGCGCTGGTGGAGTACATCCGCCACGTTCTGCCCTCGCTTGGCGTCGAAGGCGTCACCGTCACCACGTACCGACGGTGGACGACCCAGCTGCTGGCTCGGATCAAGACCGGCCTCGACCTCAAGCATGAGGTCGCGACGCCCGAGCCGGTCTCCCGCTTCAAGAAGCACCCGGCCTTCATGCGCATGCTGGAGGAGATCGTTCGCGAGCACGTCGTGGACGTCGAGGCCGAGATTCAAGAGCGCGTGGCATCGAGGCCCGGTGGCCATGAGGTCGTGAAGGCCTGGCGAAGCTTCGGCAGGATGGCCCCGCTGACCCAGGTCGAGCGCATGCAAGCGTGGATGAACGAGGGCGTGGGCGCGCGTCTGGACCCGACGACGCGGACGCCGACCATCAGCATCCTGCGAGTGGCCAAGACGACGATGCGCGACGTCGTCGCCGACTGGCTCGAAGCCAACACCAACGCCAGCCGCATCCGCACGGCGCTCTCCACCCACGCGCCGGAGGTGTTCAGCGACGGTGATATCCAGACCATCATCACTTGGTGCGCCCGCAAAGCCGACCTCGACATCGATCCCGACGACCCGGATGCGAAGCCCGAGGATGTCGCCCTGGATCCCGAGGATGACGCCGCAATCCTGCGCTTGATGCAGCTCAAGTACGGTGGCCTGTTCGTCGGAAACAAGCGCTTTGAGTTCGAACACGTTGTCCTCGATGAGGCCCAAGATCTCTGCCCTCTCGAGGTCCGGGTTCTCTTGGACACCGTCACCAAGGGCAAGAGCGTCACCATTGCGGGTGACCGCGCGCAGAAGATGGTGTTCGACAACGGCTTCCAAGACTGGCCACAGCTGCTCGAAAGCGCCGGTCTGCCGCACACGGCCATTCAGCCGCTGAAGATCACATACCGCTCCACTCGGCAGGTCATGGAGCTCTCGCAGCACGTGCTTGGCCACCTTCACAACCCCGAGGACGAGCTCATCGCTCGCGAGGGCGCCCCGGTTTCGTACTTCGACTTCACCGATACCGGAGAGGCCGTCGCGTTCTTGGGCGAGGCTTTGCGCTCCCTGGTGCGGCGCGAGCCGACCGCTTCGGTTGCACTCATCTCTCGCTACCCCCAGCAGGCCGAGACGTACTACGAGGCGTTGCGGGTGGCCGAGGTGCCCAAGCTTCGTCGGGTTCGTCGTGAAGACTTTGTGTTCAGCGCGGGTATCGACGTCACCGACGTCCGGCAGGTGAAGGGCCTGGAGTTTGACTACGTGGTTTTGCTTGAGCCCAACCGGCAGAACTACCCGGATCACGACCAATCCAGGCACCTGATGCACATCGCGGTCACCCGCGCGGCGTATCAGCTGTGGATGGTCAACACCGGGGATCCTAGCCCCTTGCTGCCAGAGTTCGAGAGCTCCCTGTAGCGCTGCGGAACCCGGCTCCGCTCAGCGCTTTCGGTCGCGGGCGAGCCGGACAATTCCGATCACCAGCGCGGTGACGCCGAGGGCCGCCACCGCGCCGCCGGTCACCATCCACGCGGTGCCTTTGCGGCGTTCATCGCTGATGAACGTGCTGCCCGGGCTGATGGACGTCGAGTCCCCTGCGCTGAGGACTTGGTCGGTCGCGCGCGGTCCGAAGCGCGAGCCGACGACGAGGGCCGCGATGCCGCCGCCAAGCAGTACAGCCCCGGAGCCGATCCACGCTGGATTGGGAATCCGGTGGTTCGTTTTGGGTGCGGTATCCGAGGGGAGATCGTTCTGCGGACCTTCACCACCGTGGCGCGGTGTCTCGGCCGGCGAGGGCACGGGATCAAGGTAGGCAGAGAGTCGCTCGCGCTCTTCCTGCAGCGTCAGCCGAATCTCGTCGTCGAGCTCCGAGGCGAGCGCGGCGTCGACCAGGTCGGCGGCGTGACGGATTGAGGCTCGGTCACCGCCACCTGCAAACTCCGAAAGCGTGGCGGTGACGATCAGCGAAAGCAGCGTCGCGCGGTAGGGCCACGTGCTCTCTTCGGTCTCGACGCGTTCGTACGCCTCGGTCCAGGCCACGCGTGCGCCCGCGTAGTCTCCGGCGTCGAAGAGCTCTTCGCCGCTTCGGTGCAGCGCGTCGACAGGGTCGGCGGGTGCGGTCACCCACGCTAAAGACGCCGGCGCGAGGCGAACCGGGGGCGTAGGGGTCGCGCAGAGCAAACCTTCGACGACCACTGCCGAGATGATGCGGAGCATCCGGTAGATGTTCTCAGAGGGGTCGCATCCGCTCCATCAGCAAATGCGCTCGTTGGACTCTCCGGGCGAAACCTGGGAAAACAGGGAAGGAGCCGTTGATGCTGCCCGCAGCCGCCGAGAACCAGGCGCAGCGGACGCACATGTGGCGCCCTCGTCGATGAGCGTTCCTCCTCCTACCGACCGATTCGCCGAGACGGCCGAGCTCCCCAACGTGGGGGACGTCGTGGCGCAGCGCTACCGGGTCGAGCGGTTCATCGCGCGTGGGGGCATGGCCCACGTGTTCGCGGCGCGGCATGTGCAGCTCGGTTCGTCCCTTGCCCTCAAGGTGCTCGACCCCAAGGTCTTCGCTGGGGTTCGAGATGCTCGCCTTCGCTTCGCTCGGGAGGCGCGCTTGGCTTCGCAGCTCAAGCATCCGTCCATCGTCGAGGTTTTCGACGTCGGCCTGACGGAGGCGGGCCTGCCTTTCATCGCGATGGAGCTGCTCGAGGGGCGCAGCTTGGTGCGCATCATGGCCGAGCGCGGTCCGATGCCTTGGGCGGTTGCGCGGGACCTCATGCTCCAGATTCTCGACGCTCTGCAGGTCGCGCACGCCGCGGGCACGGTTCACCGCGACGTCAAGCCGGACAACTGCCTGGTCGTCCCGGAGACGCTGCACGTCAAGCTGCTCGACTTCGGCATCGCCCGGGTCATGCACGAAACCCAGGTCACCAAGACCGGAAGCGTGATGGGGACGCCCCACTATCTGTCGCCCGAGCAGGCTCGCGGCGCGCAGATCGACGTGCGCACCGACGTCTACTCGGCGGGGATCGTGCTCTACGAGATGCTCACGGGGCACTGCCCGTTCGAGGAGGGCACGACCTTTGAGATCGTTGGCGCCCACATCATGGAGCCTACGCCGCCGCTGTCGTCCCGGATCGATGTGACCCGGCTTCCCTCAGGGTTGCCCGAGTTGCTCGAGCGTGTGCTGGCGAAGGACCCCGGAGCGCGTCCTGCCGATGGCGGGAGCTTTGCGGCCGAACTCAGAGAGCTGGGCAATGCTCCGGCTGCGGCGGTGAGGCCCCGGGTCTGGGTGGGCGCCGCTGCGGCGGCGTTCGTGCTTGGGGTCTCGGCGGTCGGGTTCGCCAAGCTGCTGGCCCAAGAGCCTCCAATCTCGCCGACCTCGAAGGGTCATCGCTCCGCTCGCTCGCGAGGTCTCGGAGTCGGCAGAGCGAGCCAGCATCGCGCATCAGGTCCACGAGGTCCACGAGGTCCAGAGGGCCAGAGGCATCGACGCAGAAGATCCGATGCCCGCCGAGCCCGCGAAGGTAGTCACCGCAGGTTGAGGTCAGAGGTAGAGGTTGAGGTCATCGTGGAGCCGGACGAGCTCGAGACGAACGCGCCCAGCGAGCCGAGTGCTGTTGTCCGTCGGCGACCGCCGAGCCGCAAGCTGCAAGTGGCGCGGAAGATTCGCAAGGCCCTGTTGCGGTGCGGAAGGTTTGCACCGCCCGGGGGCGCGAAGGTCTCGGTGCGGGCGACGGTGAAGGAGATGGGCGCGATCCGTGGCGTCCAAGTTCGGCCGCCCTACGCCGGAACCGCGTTGGGCCGCTGCGTCGCGGTGGCCGTGGGGGAGACGGATGTGGGGCACGGGTCTGCCATCACCTTCGATCAGATCGTGTTGGTGGGCGGCTGATGCCTCTACACTGTGGGCGCATGCTGATGAGTCGCCGCACGCTCCTGCTGGGGGCCACGATGCTGTTCGTGCCCTCGTGCTTCGGAGAGTACGTCCCCGCGACGGAGGCGTCGCAAACGACGGGCGGTCCCACGACGACGACGACGATGACCTCGAGCACCACGACCTCGGGTGCGTCGACTACGTCGAGTGAGTCGTCCGCCGCGCCCTTGCTGTGTGAGCACGTCGACATCTTGATCCTCACCGACGTCAGCCTCTCCATGGCTCCGTTCGCGAACGGAATCGTCAACGTTCTGCTCGCGTTGGGGACGATGATCGAAACGACGCTGGCCGACGTGGGGACCTACCGGCTGGGGCTGGCGTACAACGCCCCACCGATCTCCAACGAAGGGGCGTTCTCCGTTCCGGAGGGCACCAACCAGTGCACCCAACTCGGTGCGTTGGTCCGAGGCCAAGACGACTGCGTAGAGGCGTTCGACTCTCGGCCGTATGTGAACGAGGGCGATGACCTTGGGTCTGGGCTCACGTGCCTGGCTCAAGCGGTCATCTCGGGCGAGTTCAATCCCGCCTACGAGCGACCGCAGACCCTCGACTCCCTGCTGGCGTTGCTCGAGGTGGACGACGACCCTGTCCTCACGGCGTGCAACGAGGGGTTCCATCAGGCGCCCGATCCGCTGGTCGTGATCCTCATCGTGGATGCCGACGACGAGAGCGACGCCAGCGTGCTCGAAGCCGTGACCCGTGCGGTCGCGACGCAGGGCAGCCCGAGCCTGCGAAAGGTCGGCGTGTTCGTTGTGGGCGCAGATGCCAGCGGTTGTCCCAGCACCGCGCAGAACGAGTGTGGCGCGCGCCCGGCGTGCCGGGTGCAAGAGTTCCTCGATCGCGGCTTCACCAACGTTGGGCTGCCCGGCAACGTTCGGCGCTTCAATATCTGCCGGAGCCTCGAAGAAAACAGTGCCGACGTGGCCAGCTCGCTGCTGGCTCAGCTCTCTGCCGTGTTGGTCGAAGTCTGCGGCTAAACACCGCAACCTCAGCCTGCTAGGGCGCGAGCGTCAGCACGCCGATGTGCGGACCGACGGAAGCGGCGATGATGCCAGCGCTCCACTGCAGCCGCACCTGCACCCGGTCTTCGTGGGTGGCGGCGAGCGGGAGTGGGTGCTTGGCCTTCACCTCTCCGCTCACGGCATCGACCTCGGCGACCACGAACCCGTCCCCCACGCTCGCGACTGTGAACAACGAGTCTTCGCCGCGTGCGACGGGACCGAACGCGCCAAGCGGGATCTTCCACGCGTCGTCTCCCTCGACGACAAGTTGAAGCTTGCCGCGCTCGTTGAGTGCGAGGGACGAGGTGTCCACCGCAGCGGGCGGGACGGGGTCGATGGCCCGTCCGTAGCGCCACAGCACACAGCCAGCCGGAGCCTGGGTGTCCTCGGTACGAAGTCGAACCTCGCTGCGTCCCCGGCAGCGCTCGACGTCGAGAAGCGCAGCTTCTTGGCCGAACTGCAGCGCGAGCCGACCCCCAGGGACGCGAACCATGCTGCGGATCTCGGCAGGCATTGAGGCGGAGAACACGGTACCCAGCTCGTTGTCGAAGGCTCGCATCGAGTCCTCCTCGGCGAGGTAGCGGATTCCGTCCTCGCCGATCGCCACCTGCGAGCGGGGCTCGAGGTACTCGCCGGACAGGTGACCGAGGGTCGCGACACACTGGCCGGCGTCGTCGGCCGGGGCCTCACCGCACGCGGCCGGGGTGATGAGGAGAAACCGCGCATCGGCCAATGCAATCAGCACGTGTTCGCCGTCGGAGTCCGAGGCAACGACATGCGGGTCCTTCTTGCCTTGCTGGGGAATCTCCGCTTTGAAGCGCTCGCTGCCGTCCTCGCCGGACAGTCCAATGGCGGAGGAGTTCTGCATGACCACGACCGAGCCATCCGTCATTCCAAACGCAGCGTCGTGGGCACCTTCGAACGTCCAGGCGGCTGCACCCCCTGCGTAGCCGACCACCTTGTCTGTAAAGGATGCGACCGCGACCGCGCCGGCGAGCTGCAAGGACTTGGGGGGCGCGTCTACGCTGAGGCTCCAGGAGGCGGTGGGTTCGGGGACGGCGGGTTCGGGCTCGGCCACCGGCTCGGGTTTGGCCTCGGCGGGCTTTGGGCCCGGCGCAGCGGCGGCGCGTGGGGGCGCGGTCGAAGTCGGGGAGGTGGAGCCTGGCGCCTCCGCTGCCAGGTCCGGGATTGCCGGGGGCTCGCTGAGCACCCCAGCTGCAGCGGCACCGACCCAGGCCAGCGCTGCGAGTGTTCCCATCGCGATGAAGGGCAGCGCGGACTTTCGCGCCGTTGTGTTGCCGGGAATGATCGAGGCAGGGGTCGGTGTCGAAGGAGGGATCGGGATGGAGGTGACCTGCGTGCCGCCGCCCACCGCCACGACCTGGGTCCCGCCGGAGAGTGGTTCTTCCTCGGGCAAAATCCCGATCGGCTCAATCCCAGAGACCAGGGTCTTTGCATCCTGGAGCGGGTCGGCCATCGGGACTGGACCCAGGCCGCGAACCTTCGCGCCGCTCGGCCTTCGACTCGGCAACTCAAGATTCGGCAGCAACGGCTCGAGCTTCCGCGCACCCGGCCGCTCCGCGCGCGGCTGCTCAAGATCCAACAGCGGCTTGCTGGGATCAAAAGCTCGCGGCTGGCTTTGCTTCGGCCGCGGGACAGGCGGCGGCTTTGGGCTCTGACGGGGCGGTCCGCTCACGACCCCACGACGATACTTTGCGCCTGGGTATCTGCCAACGACCCGGCGATATCGTGCCTCATCCGCAACGCATATCGCAGCCATTTCTTGGCGGGTGGCCGATTGCACAGCCGGCGTGGCGGCTGCCTAGAACGCGAACCACACCAGCGCCCCGGCGATCGCGACATGCAGCACGCTGGCGAGGGCGAGGCGGACCGCAAAGCCGCGCTTCTGCGTCTTGTGGCGGAATCGTTGTCGACCGAGCCATCCTCCCGCCACGCCACCGAACCAGGAGAGGCGGTGCAGGGTTCGCTCGGGGATTCGCCGGACGTTGGCCTGCTTGGCCCGGCGTTTGTCGATGCCGAAGGCGATGAACGTCGCGATGCTCAGGGCCACCATCACGCCGACGTGCCCCACGAGGAGCGTCCGCGCGAGGTTGGGATCCACCAGGGGAGTGTACGGGATCGGGGACCGTGCACAGCGGTGAGATGTTGAAACTTTGCATGTCGTGCCCGAACCTTCACGTGTGCAGAGGTGCTGGAGGCTTGCGGGGGCGTTCAGCTTCACGGTTCTCGGCGCCTGTGCTCAGAGCGAGCGGACCGCGGATGACCAGGGTCCAGCCGGGGATCCCGAAGACGCCAACGAGCTCGGCGATCTGGTGCTTGGCGGCCCGTTGTTGTTCGACGCTGCGTGCGAACCCGGCGCGACGCTTACGATTGCGGCCGTCGGTGACCTCCTGCTTCAGGGTCCATTGCAGCGTCAGGCCTACGATGCCGACGACGGCTTCGTCTCGTTGTGGTCCGACGTCGCGGACCTGCTCGCGGCTGCCGATGTCTCGTACGCCAACCTCGAAGGCCCGACCGCGCGCGGCGTGAACCGGGCGGGGCAGGACGTGCCCGACCCGGGAAGGGTGTTCGACGGGACGGTCTACGCCGACTACCCGCGGTTCAACTATCATCCGTCGTTGATCGAAGACTTGGTCGCGTCGGGGATCGACGTGGTGTCGACGTCCAACAACCACAGCCTCGACCGACGGGTACTGGGGGTCGACCGGACGATCGATGCGCTCGAAGCTGAGGACCTGCCCTTTACGGGCACTCGCCGCAGTGATGGAAGCGGAACGTGGCACACGTATACCGAAGAGAGGGGCTTCCGCCTTGCGTGGGTGGGCTGCACGTACGGGACGAATGGGATCCCGGACGAGGCCGAGCAGGTTCGTGACTGCTACGAGGATGAGGCCGGGATTCTGGCGCACATCGCCGAGTTGAAGTCGGAGCCCGGCCTGGATGCGGTGATTGTGACCCCGCACTGGGGCATCGAGTACACCCACGACCCCGCGGACCGAGAGATTCGCTTGGCGCACGCGTTCATCGAAGCGGGTGCCGTCGCGGTGCTCGGCGCCCATCCGCACGTGGTTCGACCATGGGAGCGATACGTAACCGAAGACGGCCGCGAAGGATTCGTCGTCTACTCGCTGGGGAACTTCGTGAGCGATCAGATCCCGCTCGGACGTCGAAGCACGATTCTGCTCTACCTCGGGCTCAAGCGACTCGGCGGCGGTGAGGTGGTGCCCTATGGCGCGCGGTATGTGCCGATGGCCCTGGACCGATCCAACGGCCGGCACCTGTTCGCAATCGATCGAGAGGGTGGGTTCGGGGAGGAGCGGGCGCGGGTCACCGGCATTCTCGGCGAGTGGGGTGTGGCGCCCGCGGTCCAGCGCCCGGACATGGCTCCGCACTGCGATCCGGAGTGGACGCCTCCCCATCCCTCCGATGGGTGGATCGGTGGAACCTGCGCCGACGAGGGTGACGGCGCCTGCGCAGGGACGCTGTGCGAAACGTCTCTCCCGGGTGGCATGTGCACGCTGGCGTGCGACCGGCTGTGTCCGGACTACCCGGCTCGACCCGGAACGCTCTGCGTGAACTTGGACTCCGTCGGGCCTCGTTGCTTGGTCAAGTGCAGCGGTCCATCCGATTGTCGCAGCGGCTACGCATGCGAGCTTCGATCCCGCCCCGACGGCACGGGCGCCTCGACGGTCTGCGTTCCGGGCTGACGGTCCAATCACTGCCGAACAAAGGCGTACGAGGACGTACAAACAGATCAAATCTTGAATGCTGGCATCCTCTGTCCGAACCTGGTCGGGTGGGGAAGGGTTGGAAACTCGCGTGGGTGCTGGGGCTGTCGGTTTTGGGCGCTTGTGGTGAGAGCGACTCGGCCGCGGGCGCGGACGCTGATGGTCCGGGGGGCAAGACCGACGACCTCGAGGACGTGGTGCTCGGGGGTCCGCTGTTGTTCGACGCGGCATGCGAACCAGGCGGCACGATCACCATCGCGGCGGTCGGTGACGTGCTTCTCCACAGCCCGCTTCAGCTTCAGGCGTACGCCGCGGACGACGGCTTCATCTCGCTTTGGTCCGATGTTGCCGACCTGATCGCTGCGGCCGACGTTGCGTACGCAAACCTCGAGGGCCCGACCGCGCGCGGGGTGAACAGCGCCGGCCGCGATGTTCCGGACCCGGGCAAGGTATTCGACGGCACGGTCTACGCCAGCTACCCGATGTTCAACTACCACCCCTCGCTGACCAACGACCTGGTCGAGTCGGGGATCGATGTGGTGTCGACGTCGAACAACCACAGCCTTGACCGCCGCGCGCTGGGGGCCGACCGAACGATCGAAGCCCTCGAAGCCGCCAACCTGCCCTTTACAGGCACTCGACGAAGCGACGGCACTGGGGCGTGGCACACGTACACCGAGCAGGGAGGCTTCCGCCTCGCGTGGCTCGGATGCACCTACGGGACCAACGGGATTCCTGACAACGAAGGCCAGGTCCGCCACTGCTACGACGACCAGGACGAGATCCTCGCGCAGATCGCAGCGCTGAAGTCGGAGCCGGGCGTTGATGCGGTGCTCGTGACCCCGCATTGGGGCACCGAGTACTCCCACAATCCCGCCGACCGCGACATTCGCTTGGCGCACGCATTCATCGACGCAGGGGCCGTCGCGGTCCTCGGCTCGCATCCCCATGTGCTCCAGCCATGGGAGCGCTACGTCACCGACGAGGGCCGAGAGGGGTTCGTCGTGTACTCGCTGGGCAACTTCGTCAGCAACCAGAGTCAGCTCGCGCGTCGAAGCACGATTCTGCTCTACCTCGGTCTCAAGCGACTGGGCAGCGGAGAGGTGGTGCCCTACGGAGCGCGATATGTCCCCATGGTGCTCGACCGATCCAACGGCCGTCATCTGGTCGCGATCGATCGCGAGGGTGGGTTCGGCAGCGAGCGTTCTCATATCACCGGGCTGTTCGGCGAGTGGGGCGTAGCGCCAGCGGTGCAAGACCCAGAGATGGCGCCGCAGTGCGACCCGGACTGGACCGCGCCACACCCCTCGGACGGCTGGATTGGCGGATCGTGTGCAGACGTTGGCGATGATGCGTGCGGCGGGGCCGAGTGCGAAGCGTCGCTCCCCGGTGGCATGTGTACCGAACTCTGTGAGCGCACCTGTCCTGATCAGTCAGGCCGACCCGCAACCCTCTGCGTAGATCTGGATTCGGTGGGTCCGCGCTGCGTGATCAAGTGCAGCGGCCCTACCGAGTGTCGAGACGGCTACGTCTGCGAGGTTCGGTCTCGCCCGGATGGTAGCGGCGCGTCGAGTGTCTGCGTTCCTGGGTGAGGCCCGAGCGACGGGCAGCACCGACGTCGTGCAGCCTCAGCTCACCGATGCTCATCGATCTTGGCGGAGGAGCGAGAGACCGGTACGCAGCCCGACCAGCGCGCAAACGCCCGCCAGCGCAAAGGCGACAGCTCGAAGCGTTGGTTCGCCGGGGTTGGCGACCGCGATTCCGATCTCCGCCCAGACGAAGACAGCGGCGTAGGCCGGGTCGGTGAAGCGTAGCGACACCGCCGTGCACACCGCGGTCGCGGCCACCAGGAGCGCGATCGTGACGAGAGGGTCGGCAAAGACGCTGGCGAGGCCCAACGACGAGAGCGTGACGGTGGTGTTGGCGATTGTCGCGACGGTGATCCAGCCCAGGTAGACGCGAAACGGCGTCTGCACCAGGAGGACGTTCACTGCGCCCGAGGGCGGATGGTCGAGCAGCTGGCGGTAGATCGCCACGAGCGAGCTCAAGATCACCAGCATCACAAACCACGAGAGCAGGAACTGCTCGTGGTGCCAGGACACGATCCAGCTCGCATTCCCCACGGCGTTGAGCAGGAACCAGGGGCGAATTGCCTGGAGGGCACGGTCGCCTCGACGGCTGGGGAGCGCCTGGACGACGGCAAACCCAAGCAGCCCCAAGTAGATCAGGCCCCAGATGGAGAACACGTAGCCGGCGGGCGTGAACAGGATGTCGAAGCCATCGGAGATGTCCCCGGTGGTCTTGCCATTGATCGGCAGCGCGTTGGCCAGCCCGTTGACCGTGATCATTGCGAGCGTTGCGAGGACTGTGAGCCAGCGGAGCATGGACAGCATCTAGCAGTCCCTGGGCCGAGCCGCTGCCCCACGGGCCGCGAGTCCGCAGAGTCCTTCTCAGGCCGCGGCTACGCGCCCTTCTCGCGCCTCGCGCCTCACGTCGCAGCTCGGCTTAGCCTGCGGGCACAGACTGATGTTTGACCGGAGGGCCCTTACTTCTTGCGAGGCCGCGGGATGTTGAGCTGATTGAGCCGGCTGCTCAGCGTTCGGCGTGAAATGCCGAGGTGCTTGGCGGCTCGGGTTTGGTTGCCGCCACAGTCGGCCAGTGCTTGGATGATGCGCTGCCGTTCCTCACCGTCCGTTTCGCCGACCAGCGCCGGTCTTGCAGGGGGTGTCGCGAAGCCTGCCGGGGGTGCGCTCGTGATGCGTCCGGGTGAGTAGACATTGCCGATCGCGAGATGCTCGGTTTGCACGACGCCTCCGGTGGAAAGCAGGACCGCCCGGTTGATCGCGTTCTTGAGCTCGCGGATGTTTCCGGGCCACGGATAGGACTGCATCCAGGTCACCGCTTCGGCGGACAAAAGGGGCACCGCGCCAAAGCCCGCGTCTCGTGCCGCTTCGGCAAGGAAGGTTCGGGCCAACGGGACGACCTCGTCGGTCCGCTCCCGGAGGGGCGGGATGACCAGCGAGATCCCGTTGAGGCGATAGAAGAGGTCCTCGCGGAATCGGCCTGCGGCGACGTCCTCCGCCAAGTTGCGATGCGTTGCCGAGATGAAACGAACATCGACCGGTGTCTGTTTGATGCTGCCGACGCGGTGCACGGCCCGAAGCTCGAGCACCCGCAGGAGCTTGGCTTGGGCCGACAGCGGCATCTCACCGATCTCGTCGAGGAAGAAGGTTCCGGTGTGCGCGGCTTCGATCAGGCCCGGCTTGGCGGTGTTGGCCCCGGTGAAGGCGCCCTTCTCGTAGCCGAAGAGCTCGCTCTCGAAGAGGGTGTCGGTGAGCGACGCGCAGTTGATGCCCAAGAACGGCGACGACGTGCGCGGGGACATTCGATGGAGCATGGAGGCCATCACCTCCTTGCCGACGCCGGTCTCGCCAAGCAGGAGCACGTTGATCCGGCTGGAGGCGACCCGGCGAGCCAGGCGATGAAGCCGACGCATCGAGTCGCTCGTACCCTCGACCTGTTCGTCGGACAGCGGGTTCTCCTCGCGGCTAGGCTGACCGCCGAGCACCTCGCGCTGGACGATGACGACCGTGGAGCCGAAGTCGATCGTCTCACCCACGTTGATTGGGGTGTCGACGTTGGGGGCGATCTTTTCGCCGCGAACGACCGTGCCGTTGGAGCTGCCGAGGTCGCGCACCATCAGCGTTGCGCCGAGCGTGATCGCGGCGTGGACCCGAGAGATGAGGGGATCGGGGACTTGGATGTCCGCGGTCTCGGAGCGGCCCACCGTGATCCGCCCCCGATCGGGAAGCGAGTGGGCGACCGGATCGCGGTCGCTGATCACCAGAAGTTTGAATCGACCGAGCTCAACCGAGAGTGAGCCTGGGTCCATCGTCGGGAGTTCACGTCCGATCGGTTGATCTTCCATTCGAGCTGCGCCGAGCCAGAGTCGTACCATGATTGCCCCCCTTTCGCGTACGAGCGCCCACGCCGCTGGTGACGACGTGGGCGTTTCGGTGGTGTCCGAGGTTTACAGAACGAAGGCCCAGACCGTGTAGAGCACGCCCATGACGATGGCGAAGAAGCCAAGTGGGACTTGGAACTTCGAGAGCTTGAGCCGCAGCTCTTGCCCTTTGGCGAGTGCCGTCTCGTTCTTGCTCAGGACCCACTTGCTGATCAGTTTGAAGCCGAGGATGAAGCCGACCGCGATGTCTGCCACGCCGCTGAGGGTCCAGAAGATCCAGTTCAGCGGGGCATCACTGAGCAAGCCCAGGTGGGTGACCGCGCCGATGATTTCCCAAACGCCCCAAACAAACATGAGCGCTCCGATCCAGCCCTCGTAGGGGGTGAGCTTGTCGATCAGCTCTTTCGCGTTTGGCTTTCGCGCGATGATGAATGCCGATGCCGCCAGGATTCCGCCACAAATGGTGATGATGCCGCCCATGTTTGCTTCCTTATCTTCCGTTGAGATTGGTGGATGTTCCCGCTCTCTGGCGGTTACGCCCTAAGAGTTAGCAAGCCGCGTTCCCGTCGTCGTTTGCTTGAGATTTCGGGCGCTTACTCAAACTGGGGCATCGGTGGGGCTGCTCAAGTTGTGCGCGTGGTTTCCCGTCTTGCGCAACCTTACTTGCGCACTGCCCAATCCGATCGCTTGGGGCTACGGTGCGGGCGATGGGCAGCGAGGACCTCACGCTGCGCGGCGAGGAGACGACCCATCCGGAGCGTGTCGCCGACGATGGACCGGCCCGGCTCGAACGCTTCGGTCGCTTCATCGTGCTCGGGCGTTTGGGTTCGGGAGGGGCGGGGTCGGTCCACCGCGCCTACGATCCCCAGCTGGATCGACAGGTGGCGGTGAAGGTGCTGCACGCGTGTGACTCGACCGAGCGACTTTTGTCCGAGGCGCGGGCCATGGCGAAGCTACGCCATCCCAACGTCGTGACCGTATACGACGTGGGTGAAGCCGAGCACCGCGTCTGGCTGGCGATGGAGTACGTCGAGGGGGGAACGCTTCGCTCCTGGCTCGACGATCGGCGGCGAAGCGAGTCCGAGATCCTGGGGGTCTTTCGCAGAGCGGGGAAGGGTCTCGCGGCCGCGCACGCCGAAGGCCTGGTCCACCGAGACTTCAAGCCTGACAACGTGCTGATGCACGCGGGGGACCGACCTGTGGTCACCGACTTTGGACTCGCCGTGATGGGTCCAGCCGAGCTGGACTCGAGCGAAAGCGGTGCGTCCTCCGACGCCGAAAGAACCGCCACCAGCAGACTCGCTGGGACCCCTGCGTACATGTCTCCAGAGCAGTTCGCCGGGGATGCCGTAGGACCCGCCAGCGATCAGTTTTCGTTTGGGGTCGCGCTGTTCGAGGCGGTGTGTCGCACCCGGCCGTTCCGCGGCTCCAGTGTGCATGAAGTGTGCTTGCGCGTGCTGGACGGGGTCTTCGAGTTTCCGGCCGATGCTGCGCCGCCGTGGCTCCGAGCGGTGTTGGGGCGCATGCTGCACCGAGATCCTGCAGCGCGTTTCCCATCGATGGACGCCGCGATCGAGGCGCTCGATCGCGAGCCCGCCGCGCGCCGCCGAAAGACGTGGGCCACCGTCGGCGTGGTCGCGCTCGCTGCAGGGCTGGGCGCAATGTTGACCCGCGATGCAGGCCCCGCGTGCGACTCCGGTGCGCAGCAGGTCGGGGCCAGCTGGAACCCGCAGCGCCAAGCCGCGGTCGAGGCCTGGATCGCCTCCAACGGATTGGAGCGGGCCGCCTCCACGATGCCGGCGGTCTACGGAAAACTGGACGCGTGGTCCGAGCAGTGGCGCCACGCCATCGATGATGCTTGCGAGGCCACGCACGTTCGAGGGGCGCAGTCCTCCGAACGGCTCGACCTGCGGAGCCGGTGCTTTGATCGGGAACTCAGCCGCGTTTCTGCGCTGGCTGAGGAGCTGGAGACCGCGGATGCGGGCGCGCTCAAGCGAGCCTACGACGCGGCGACGAATCTCCCTGACCCCGAGGTGTGCGTCGACCCGTTCGAGTCGCACGTTCCCACCGAGGCCGAGCGCGAAGCGTGGCGCTGGCACGCCAAGGCGACCGCGCGCAGCGAGCTCGGCCGATACGCTGAGGGTCTGCAGGCGGTCGAGCAGGGCCTGTCCGAGCTCGGCGACGCATCCCCCGGGACTCGGGCGGCGTTGCTGGTCGTCGAAGGCGTCCTTGCCCGCCGCGATGGCGACCACGCGCGCGCCGAAGAGGCCCTGCGCGCGGCGATTCTCGCCAGCGCCGAGGACCCCAACCCGCAGACGGTCGCGGATGCCTGGCTGGAGCTGTCGATGCTCGTCGGCGACTCGATGGTCCAGTCCGAGCGCGCGGATGGAATCTTGCTGGCGGCTGAAGCCGCGGTCCGCACCCTGCACGATCACAAGTCCGAGCGCCGACTCGCAACCATTCGCGGGTCCGTTCTCGTCTTGGCGGGTCGGCACGAAGAGGGGCTGGCATCCCTCGAGCGCGCGTTGGAGATGACCGATGGTCCGTTGGCGCGCTCGGTCGTGCTCAACAACTACGGTAACGCGCTGTTCGAGGCGGGCCGGCCGGAGGACGCGTTGGCGGTGTTCGACGAGGTTTGGGAGATCGACCTACAGATTCGTCCTCCCGGCCACTCGGCGTTCATCATGACCCAGCAGAATCGAGCTCGTGCCTTGAGCGCCCTGGGTCGCAGCGAAGAGGCCGTGTCCTCGCTTCACGAAGCCTTGGATGCGGGGACGCGTGCCTATGGTGCGGACGCGCCGAGCATGGGTGCGCTCTACCTCAACCTCGGAGTCGCGCAGATCGGCCAGCAGGAGTTCGCGCTGGCCCGGGAGAACATCGAGCGCGCGCAGGCGATCTGGACGACGGTGCATCCTCCTTCCCACCGCTTTTTCGAGATCGTCGATGTGAACCTGGGGATCATCGCGAGCCAGACTGGGAATCTTGAGCTCGCACTGCGTCACTACCGTGATGCCCGGGGCCGCGCCGTGCAGCGCAGCGGCGCCCGAGGCCACGACGTTGCGGTGGTGATGGGTAACGAGGCAAACACCCTGTACGCTCTGGGTCGTTTCGAGGACGCTGCTCGGACGCACCGAGAGGCGCTGTCGATCGCGCAGGAGGCCTCGGGCGCGGACGATCCCGGGCTGGCGTATCCACTTGTCGGCCTGGCTCGCGACCTGCTTGAGCTGGGCGAGTTTGACCAGGCCGTGAAGCTTGCTCGTCGGGCTCAGGTGCTGCGCGACGCCCATCCGTCGGCGCCCGCGGAGCTGTACTTGACGTACATCGTCCTGGCGCAGGCGCTGGCACGTCGCTCGGCCTCAGACCTCGATGAGGCGCGGGACTGGGCCTTGGCTGCCCACAAAGCGTTCGAGAAGACCCGCCTTCCCGAAGCCGACGCCAAGGAGCTTCGGATGTTCGAATCCGCGTATGGCCGTTTGAAGATCCGGTAGATCACGATCTTTTTGTGCTCTGGACCGCGTAACGAACCGCGCAATACCGACGTTCCCAGCTCGTGTGTTGTCTCCCGTTCCGGTAGGTTATCTGCGGGGATGCGAAGCGGAGATCGAGACGGGTTGGAGACATGTACAAAAAAGTCTGGATAGCTGTTGTCCTCGGAGCGTTCGCCTTGCCCGCGACCGCAAACGCTGGCGGGTTGAACCTTGAGAATCCCGATCCCTCGTGGGACGAGGGTCCTCCGCGGGGGGCCTACGTTTGGCTCACGCAGGAGCAGATGGACGTGGCCCCAGAGGTCCCGGACGTCCAGTTCGGTGGCAATCACATCCTGTATCTCAACCGCTGCCGAGGCGGCCTCACGATCAGCGCGAGCAACCAGAACGACTCGGTGAGCAACCAGTCGACCGTCGGCGGTGGCACATTCCCCGAGTATTCCTACGGGGACGCGAGCTGGAACGCGTTGGTCGCCGACACTCGAAGGATTTTCGAGCCCTACGCGATCACCATCACCGACGAAGACCCGTCGCCTGCACCCCACGACGAGGCGATCGTCTGCGGCACGCCGGGTGTGATCGGCATGCCCAACGGCGTGGGTGGCGTGGCTCCCTTCTCTTGCGGCCAGATCAACAACGCGATCACCTTCACGTTTGCGGGCGTCTACGGCGGTGACGTTGAGCAGATGGTCGCGACGATCGGTCAAGAAGCGGCACACGCCTGGGGACTGGAGCACCTCCTGAGCTGCAACGACCCGATGACCTACCTGAACAGTCCGTGGAGCGACGAGGGCTCGTGTTGGCCCAAGGAGTTCCAGGACCAGGACACGCAGTGCGGTGAGTATTCGCCGCGTGCCTGCGACTGCGGTGGGAGCACCCAGAACTCGCATCAGCACATCCTCAACATGTTCGGCGCGGGTATCCCCGACACGCTGGCCCCGCTGGCCGCGATCACTTCGCCCGTCGACGGTACGGCGTTCCCGGTGGGCGCGACGTTCCCGATCGAGGTCCAGGTCAGCGACGACCAGACACTCGCCAGCGTGACCTTGTTTGCCAACGGCAGCTCGCTGAGCGCCGATGACTCGGCGCCGTACGGGCCCTTCCCGGCCCAGAACACGCCCGAGGGTACCTACGTGATGCACATCGAGGCCGCGGATGTGGCCGGCAACGTCACCACCAGCGAGAGCATCACCATCTACGTCAACGCTGCAGGTGAGCCGCCCGCGAGCACCGGTGGTGACACCGCAGGCGACAGCGAAGGCGACGGCGACGGCGACAGTGCCGGCGGGGGAGGTGGCGAAAGCGACAGTGGCGGTGGCGGTGGCGGTGGCGGTGGCGAAAGCGACGGAGATTCGCTCCCCGACAGCGGTGGCAGCGGACTTCCTCCGCGATATGGCCTCGACAACGAGACCGCCGATGGCTGTGCCTGCACGACCAACGGTACAGGCGACGACCGCTGGGGCATGTTGTTCGTGGGCGTGATGTTGGGCGCAGGACTTCGGTCTCGCCGTCGACGCTGACCCTTCCGCTTCGAGGGCAAGCCCAACCCAAGCCCAAACCCAAACCCAACCCAAGCCCAACCCAACCCAGAAGCGGCCATCCTCTATTGAGGCGGCCGCTTTCTTCGTGGTTCGTGTTCGGTGTTCCTGCGCGGCTTTGGGCGGCCCGCTACGGGCGTCGCTTTTCGTGCCACGCGCTGGCGAGCCCGGAGAGGGAAGGCAGGACCAAGGTCGCTGCCAATGCCGCCAGCACGATGCCCAACACCGCCACCGCGCCGATGCCTCGGACGCCCGCGGAGTCGGCCACCATGAACGCGGCGAACCCGATCGCCGTCGTCGCCATCGCGGCCATGATGGCGCTCCCGGTCTCCATGAGTGAGTTCAACAGCCCGTCCGGCTCGCCCTTGGTGCGGCGAATCTTGTCGGTCAGATAGACCCCGTTATCCACGCCGATGCCAAGGATCGCGGGCAGGATCGGAAGATTGAACAGGGTGAACTCGAGTTGGATGGTGGCCATCAACCCGACGAGCCACAGCAACGCGAGCCCCAAGGGTAGCAAGGTGAGGATGGCCTGACGGGCGGAGCGGACCTGCCAATAGACCAGGAGCGCGACGAGAATCGCGGCCATGCCGAGCACGATCGGCGCTTCTTCTCGAAGCATCAGATACATCGCCGCGTAGACCGTGGTCTCGCCGACGAAGAGATCCTCGGTGGCCAGGTAGGACACCGTCTCCTCCCGGAACTCGACACCCTTGCGCATGTCGGCCGCATCGAACGACGGGTAGGCGAAGACGCCATAGGCACCGGACTCGGTCCGCACCGCGTGCAGCAACTCCGGCGGGAGGTCGTCGATGCCGAAGGGGCGGGCGGACAGCATTCGCAGCAGGTTTGCGGCGTCCTCCTTGTCGATACGCGCCGACGTGGCCGAGGTGTTGCCGGGACCCTCTTCGTCCCAGTCGTCCTCGTCCGGGTCTGCGTCCTCGTTCTCTTCCCAGTCGCTGCCGTCGAAGTCGTCGCCTGACGCCTTGCGAGCCCGCGTGAGCAGCTCGGTGGCATCGACCCCGGCAGACTTCGACAGGGATTCGATCGTCGAGGGCTCGAGCAGGGTGATGATCTTCTGCTCTCTGGCGTTGGCGTCGATGGCGGGGTTGGGCAGCAGGTCCGGGGCGGCGAAGAGCTCCGCGACCACCGATTCCTTGCCCTCAGCCAGTCGGGCCGCACGAGCTGCGCGCGCCTCACTGAGCGTTGCGCGCGTATCCTCGAGGTTGTCGCGAATCAAGATGCCCGCGTGGATGTCCCGGCCGAAGATGGTCGAGATCAGCTCGACGTCCTCCTCGGACTGCTCGCGCGAGGAGTCTGACTGAAGCTCGCGGCCGTTGTAGGCGAACCCAACCTCGGGTGCTTTGTAGATGGAGAACGCGGTGAGTCCGCCAAGGATCGCAAGCACGACGCCAGGGCGCGCGAGCAGAACGGCGGACAACACCCCGCGGCGCAGGCGGGGCGGCCGAGCGCGCTTGATGCCAACGAGACAGCTCAGCGCGGGCAAGACCGTGACCATCGCGGCGAGGCAGAGCGCAACGCCCATCGCCGAGATGACGCCGAACTCGGCGAATGCCGGAAACTTGGACGTCGCCATGATCGTGAAGGCGCCCACGGTGGTGCTCGACGCGACCAGCAGCGGCACGACCAGGTCACGGAACGCGACCCGAATGGCCTCGTCGTTGTCATGCTCCCCTCGCTCTTTTTGCGCACGGAGGAAGAAGTGGATCCCCGCATCGATCCCGGCACCCATCACGACGGTCGAGATCATCGAGGTCATGACGTTGAGGTCGCCGATGATGATGTAGGTCGCAGCCAGCGACCACACCACGCCGAAGGTCAACGGAACGAGCAGGATCAGCACGGCACGGGCAGATCGGAACAGCGCGTACAGCACGAGCATCACGCCGAAGAACGCGGCGGCGCCGGCCCGGATCGTGTCGCGCTTGACGATCGCGTGCTCGTCGGCCTTGTTCGTGTACGGCCCCACGAGGTTGACCGTGACCGCGTTCGCCCACGGAGCGCCATCGCGGTTGAGCACCTCGTCCGCGGCGGAACGCATCTGGTCGGTGATCTGCTTGCAGAACTCCAGGCTGGCCGCCGGCTGCGTCGGGCGCAGCAGCATGACGTTGGCGTCGATGCCCTCGCGTTCGTAGAGATCTTCGAAGCCGGTTCGCTGGAGCGACTCCGTGCGCTTGGACTCGATGAACCGCTCAAGCTCCTCCTTGGCCCCGGCCTTGGGCTTGGTCAGGCACAAGTCGGGCTCGGAGGCGCAGGTCTCGGCGTGCAGCCAGGCGTCGATCAGCTCGCGAAGCTCGTCGAGCTCTGCGTCCGAGAGGTAGTACAGGGCGTGGTCGAGGAAGAAGTCGCTTGGCAGCCGGTAGTCGACGTCCCTGAGCAGCGGGTGTCCTCGAAGGTGTTCGGCGAGCGCATCGCTGTAGCTGCGCCGCGCCTGTGCTTCTCCTTTGACGACGACGTTGACGCTGCCGGTGCTGCCGAAGGTCTCCTCGATCTCCTCAAGCGCGAGAATCACCTCGTGCTGACGGGGGAGCAGTCGCCGGAGGTCGCTGTCGACCTGCAGCTGCGCCGCGACGACAGCCGCCAACGCCGTGATGAGCGTGGCGACAATGAGAATCGCGCGGTGCCGCCTGAGGACCCAGTCGATCCAGCGGTCCCGGAGTGGAGGCGTCCCGGCCAAACGGCCGCAACTCTTGCACGATTGGGCGCCCCGAGGCCACCGCAACTCGTCGATACCTGGGACCGGTCAATCGCGCCGTCGGCGACGTCGTAGGGTCCCTACAAGGAGGAGAAACAGCCAGCCACTTTGGCGTGCATCGCGGGCCCCGGGGGTCGAGAGGGCACACGTGCAGCCCTCGCCGCCCGAGTTTGCGGAGCCGCCTCCGGACTCCGTGAGTTGGGCCCCGGTCTCCCCGCCGGTCGGGTCGGGAGTTTCTGGCTCGATCTGTGGATTGTAAAAACCGCAGATCTCGAACGGTTCCCCGAAGGGCTCGTCGCTGAGTCCGCCATCGCCGAACACGAGCAGGGTGCCCTCCGCGTGGTCGATCCAGGGCGTGTTGCTCTGGGGATCGGCGACGCCACGAATCAACAGCGGCTGACCTGTCGCCTCGGGGGGAGGATCGAACTCGACCTCGAACGCGCCCGGCCGGGTGACGGTGGCGAAGGTTCGCCATGCCGCGTCGTCGTCGTCGCCCCCGAGATCGATGAGCGACGCCCACTGCAACGCGGCCTCCGTCGCCCCGACAGTGCACCCCTGAATCGGGAACGGGGAACCGGGGCGGAGCTGGACCCCGTCGAGCGACGGGGTGCGGAGCCCGACGCTCGGCGGTCCAAGCTCGGGGTCGTCCACGACTCGCACCACACCACGTCGAGAACTCCACAGGTTCAGTGGCGGCTCGTAGGTGTATCCGCGGACGACGTAGTTGCCCTCCGGGAGGTCGCGGGTATCGAAGTCGATCCCAGCCTGGGTCGCGTCGCACGTGATCGGGGACCGTGCCGCGGACGAGTTCATGGGGAACACGCAGTCGCGCAGGTCGTCTCGTCGCTCCAGGATGTCGTCATCGGACGGCATCGCGTCCACACTCCCACGCTTGAGCGCGTCCTCGGCCTCGGCCACGGTGATCCAGTTTGGAAGATCGAGCAGCTCGGGGTGGATGTCCTCGCAGACGAGGAAGAACTGGAGCCGCCGGGAGTCCGCCGGCTCGTCGTCGGTGACCATGAAGTCCTCGCGTGGAAGGCCGATGTCCAGGTGGAACATGGAATCGACGCTGCGGTCGACCTCCGCGATGCATGCGGCGAGGGGATAGATCGGGGGCGTGCGTTGGCCTGCGCCGTTGGATGCGGATGCAACCTGTGGCGCCAAAACCCCGAGCGCGATCAACATCGTCTTTCGCATGTTATCGCTCGTTGAAGCCTTTGCCCGTCAGGATCTTGGCCGCGCAGCGTTCGGCCCGCGCTGCTCGGGTCTTGCTCTGTTTGGCCCCCGACACGTGCCAGTTGTGCACCTTGCACTGCGGCGTCTTGTAGTGCTCGCAACGTCCGCAGCCATCCTGGAGGTAGGCGTCGACGCTTGTCGTGTTCATCTGCATGGTGTCGCCTCAGCGCGGTCGATGCTGGGTACCGATGCCCGCAGTGATGAACACGGCGGTCGCCTCGGCATCCGCGTCGGCGGTGTGCCAGACCCCAGCGGCGTTGACGACATACTCGCCCGGCCGAAGCGTGGTCCGTCGCTCGTCGCCGTCGACCGCTTGCACGATGGTGAACTCTCCAGCGGTGCACAGCACGACTTCTGTGCCCTCGGGGTGCATCTCCCAGACGTCCCAGGATGCTGCGAAGGTGTGCATGGAGACCAGGCGCCCCTCGGCCCCATCGCCCCCATGCCGCTGCCCGTACCCTTCGTACCACTGCATGCCTCCGACGAACTCCGGTTGAACGACCGCGGTGGCGCCCAGTCCGAGATGCACGGGATTGTCGTTGAGGCTGCGCGGGTCACCCATGCTCGTAGGGTAGCAGCGCACCGGTCGTCCCATCAGCCCAAGCCGGGTCGAATCGTCGGCGAAGGATCGCAGCGCGGTGCTACGGACGCGTGGCTTGGGTATCACACCGGCTCTGAAGCCTTGATGTTGTCCAGGATGGGCAGCATCGCCTTCAACACATGTCGCTTGACGACGCCGGCGCCATCCGCCGAGAGGTGGATGCCATCGTGCGCCCGGACCCGCATCATCTCGGGCTTGGAGTCCTCGGAGACCTGAACCATCATCTTGTCGAGATACTCCCCGTTGTCGTCGGTCAGCAGACCCCACGTGTCGATGAACAAGGCGTTGCGGCGCAGCGCCATCTCGGCCCGAAAGATCGTGTTCACCAGCTTGCAGCGGTTGCGGAACTTCTCCGGGCGCATGATCGGAAGGCCGACCCAAAACAGCTGCTGGCCGTCGGGCGCGAACGTGTCCGCGAGCGCGTTGACCCGGCGGGCGTATTCCTCATTCCACCCTTCTTCGCCCCAGCGAATCCACTCGCCGTTGCCCATGTACAGGCCTTGCACGTCGTTGCCACCGAACATCAGCAAGGTGGCGTCGGGTTTTCGTTCCTCGACCAGGCGCGCGGACTCGGTGGTCCAGTTGAAGAAGTCTGGGCGCGCCATGCCGGAACTGCTTCGGCCGCGCCGGACCACGTCGTGCCCGTGCGTCTTGCCGAGCGCCCGCTCGAGGAACAGGCCGAACCCTCCCGCGATCATCGAATCGCCCGCGAGCAGGACCTTCGGCCCGGGCGACGCCGCACCTTCGGCCCACGCGTCACCGCTCAGGGAGGCGCCGGCGAGGGTGACGGCGCCGATGGAGAATGCTCGTCGAGTGAGTGCCATGGGGCTTCTGGGGCGAGGACGTGTGAGCGATTGAGGGCATTTCGCCGACCCGTACAAACGGGTTGTTTTCAAACGCCAGCGCTCTGCCTATCGTGTGGGGTGTGTGCCCGCAATGGCGCACCTTACGCACGAGGCGGACCATGGCAGAGGACCAAACCCAAAAGTTCATCGAGCATCTCGTCACCAACAGCCGGGTGATGCTGTTCATGAAGGGCAACAAGATTTTTCCGCAGTGCGGGTTCTCGGCCGCCGTGGTCGAGGTGCTCAAGAAACACGGCGTCGCTTTCGAGTCGTTCAACGTCATGTCCGACATGAAGGTCCGCGAGGGGATCAAGGAGTACAGCGAGTGGCCGACCATCCCGCAGCTGTACGTCGACGGTGAGTTTGTGGGCGGCTGCGACATCGTCCGGGAGATGGATGCTTCGGGAGAGCTGACCGAGCTGTTCGCGAAGACCAAACCCGCCGCCGAGGCCTGAGCCACAGCTCCACTGTGCAGCGAGTCCGGGGTGCCGTGGCTCGCTTGTGGGCTCCACGGCCGGTGGACTATCTTCGCGGCATGCAAAGCTTGCCCCTGCGTCTGAGTTTCGCGCTGTTACTTGCCGCGTCTTCGACCGGATGCGGGGATGATGGCGGGGCCGGCGACACCGAGGCGGGAACCGACGCGAGCAGCACCGGGACGGGGGGGAGCACGGACCCGACCGGCACATCGAGTTCGACCACCGACCCGACGCTCCCCGGCTCCAGTTCGACCACCGATCCGTCCACCACGGCCGCCGACACCAGCACCAGTGGCCCGGCGGAGAGCGGGAGCGAGACGACCGCCGAGACCAGCACGGGTGCGTGCCAGGTCTGGGAGATTACGTACGACCTTGCCGGGAGCGAGTTCGAGATCAGCGGCACGCCGTTCATGGCGGGCGACCAGGTCAACGTCCTCCAGGAGCCCTACGATGCCGACGGCAACATTGGGCCCGGATCGTTCGTGCTCCGATTTGAGAACATCGACGGCACACCGGGTGGCCTGGCGACGATGCACACCTACGAGATGGTCCTCAACTTCGTCGTCGGAGGGACGGTCATGGTGACCACCGACATCCAAGGTCAGGCCGGGCCCGAAGCGTGCGGCATCACGCAAGGCCTCCTCAATGATGGAACCGTCGCGTGGGCGCCTCCCCAGATCGTCGACTACGTGACGACCGGCACCGTGCTGTGCGAAGGGGCGCTGTGCTCTGCCGGGGGCCTCCCCAACGGCGACCCGATCGACATGGGCGGCACCACCAACCAGCCGCTCACCGACTTCGTGTTCGAGGACGACCTCAGCGGGTTCACCATGGCTGAGATCATCGTCGGAATGACAAACAGCTCGGTCAACTCGTGGGCCTACACGGGGACCGAGACCGGCCGCGAGCTGGTCGACGCTCCAGACTGCCTGTGCCAGTAGCCGCTACAGGCTCAGCATTCGCTGAATGAGCGACAGCAGCTGCTCGCCGACCTGCTGCAGCGACGCCTGCCGCAGCGTGGCCAGCTCGACGTTGTACTGGGTGCGGCGGTCTTTGGAGAACGCGCCCTTCTTGTCGACCTCGAGCAGGATCTGAAAGTTGGTGCCCAGGTACTCCATGTGGAGGTTCACGCAGTCGATGTTCCACTGCGTCCGCCACTGCGCGGGGGGCTCGAAGCGAGCCTTGAACTCCTGTCCCAGCGGCTTGCTCTCGAGCGTGTCGACGCGAAAGTCGAGGGCGCCCATCGCATCGCGGACCTTCTCGACGTCGATGTTGTGCATGTTGATCGGCACCTCGACCTCGACGTCGTAGGCCCACGCGATGTCGACACAGCCGCGGATCTCCCAGTGCACGTCTTTGCCGCTGATGGACGTGGATTGGGGAACCCGCAGCTCGAAGGGCATCGGGACGCGGTCGTTCTTCTTGGCCTTCCAAGGGCCTTTCTTGATCAGGACGCGGTCCCACACGTGACCCTTCTTGGCGCCCTTGCGATGAACCTCGACGAGCTCGAGCGTGATCTCGTCGATGGTCTCGTTGTCGGTGGCCGTGAACTCTGCGAAGCCCTTGATCGTGGAGTCGTTGCTGAAGTCGTCGCCGGGCAGGGCGATCATGAAGACGCCGTTTTCGTTGGAGCCCTGGCGACGGTAGGTCATCGCCGAGCCTTCGCCGGACGCGTCGGCGGGAGCGGCGGACGGCGTGCTGTACGAGACGGCCGCCTGCTGCTTTCGGGCTTGGATCAACGCCATCAACTCCGCGGGCAGCTCGCCCATGACCGTGGCGCCTTGCTGCGCGCCGCCGGACCACGCCACGCTCAGCGGCATGTGGCCGACGAAGACCTGCTGACCCGGCGCAAGTTGAACCGGCTGCTGTCCCACGGGGTGACCGTTGATCCACGTGCCGTTGCTCGACCCCATGTCTCGGATCAGCGCGACGCCGTTCTCCAGGTACACCTCGCAGTGTCGACGGGAGACCGTCGGGTGCTGAGCGCACAACGACACGCTCTGCTCGTCGCGCCCAAGGATGTGCCGGGGTGTGTTGGCGTCGAGCGTCGCCATTGCGGAACCAAACTGCAGCGAAACGACGGTCATCGGAAAACGACGGTAGCACGCTGGTCGAAGGCGACGAAGCCCGAGCTCCCCGAGTGACAAAAAAGGGGCGGCCCGTGGAGGCTGCCCCTTCTTGCGTGGCCGCGGCGGGGGCTCAGCCGCCGCAGACGCTGCTGTAGTCTTCGCAGCAGTCGCCGTACTCGGCGCAGCCGTCGTCGCACCAGCAGCTATCGGCCATGCCGCCGCAGCGGTTGTTGCACGAGGCTCCCTCGACGCCACCAGAGTCGTCGCCGCCGCTGTCATCCCCGCCCGAGCCGTCTCCGCCGCTGGCGTCGGTCCACTCGCAGTAGTTGGTCCAGTCGTGGGTCGCCTCGACGTCGTTGTGGTTTGGCAGGTTGCCTTGCGGACAGCTCTCGTCGTTGCTGTATGCGACCCAGCTCTGAGGAGCGAACGCTTGAAACTCCGCGTACTCGCCGTCCACAGCCTTGAAGACCAGCGGCTCGAGGCATGCCTCGGCGTCTTCTTGGCGCTGCGCGTTGACGGCCATGATGGTCTCGTACATCGCGCTGCTGCTGCCGAGCCAGCAGCAGGTCTTGGACTGCGAGTACTCAAGCTCGGCAAAGATGTAGTCGTCGACGATGCGATACATCGCGTCGACGTCGGCTTGGGTCATGTCGAACTCTTGTGCTCCCAAGGCATAGAGCTCCTGGAACGCCTCTTCGCGCTTGGTACGAGCCGAGCAGGACGCAGGCTTGTCGCGCAGGTGCTCACGCTTGGACTCGAGGATCTCGAGCAGCGCGCCGAGCTTTTCCTGCGGCGAGACCTCGCCAAGCAGGCCCTGCAGCGTGCCGATCCGCGCGGCCATGGCTTCGTGGTCGCGGTCGTCGATCCAAGAGGCCTCATCGGCGGCCATCCAGGTGTTGGTCCAGTAGCCGCCCATGTCTTTGGCGACGCGGAAGCGCTTGAGTCCGCCGTTGTTCTGGGCGTAGCCCTGACCACCGCCGGTGTTGGTGGTCAGGCGGAGCTTGCTGCTGACGGCGTTGAGCAGCCGGGGCTGGCTGGGAGGAAGGTTGCCCTCGACCAGCCGGGCGTCGGTCTTGCCGCCCTCGAGCTTGTCCACCTCGATGATGAACATCGTGTGACCAACACCTTGTGACTGCCAGCGGTGGAGGTTGACGTCGCCTTCGCGCAGCGCATCGGGCTGCAGGTTGAAGGTGTTGCGGCTGTCGGCCAGGTGCGGGGATCCGGTGAAGATCAGCATCAGCCGAATGAATCGACCGGCACGTTTGTTGAGGTGAAGCTCGTCAAGCCACGCTCCGGTACGCGCGCCCTCGAAGACGAAGTTTTGGTCGTCGCCGTCTTGAACGCCGCGGTTGCGCAAGGTCGTGTCCTGCGGCCAGTCGTCCAGTGCGTCGCTGCCCATCGCGCTGTAGTCCTCGAACTGCGAGAACCTGGGCATGTTGTTCCAGTTGCCGCTGGAGGTGCGGATGCCGAAGTGTCCGAAGTGGACCGCTTCACCGTTGTCGTAGGCGGTGACGAAGAAGGGCAGCTCGTACCAGGCTGCAAACGACGCGCGCATCGTCAGGGCCACGTCGGCGCAGTCGAGCTTGGCGGCTTCGAGGGTCTTGCCCCACGGCGTGGTGATCGCGAAGGATTCGTTGTAGTGGCCGTCGATGGTGTCGAGCGACTCGACCCACAGCGCGTACTTCTCGTCCCAGTTGAGTCCGCTGTCCGCTCCCCACGCCATGCCGGCTTCGCGGGCGGCGGGGGTGTCGGTGTCCTCCCATTGGTTGGTCACGGCCCAGACCTGGGTGTCGGCGTAGTTGCCGTCGACCGGCAGGGCAGCGAGGCCGGCTCCGTCGCTCTTTCCCAGCGCCCCGCCGGCTCCGAGCTCGTCCCCGATGTCGTCATCGAGGTCTGCGCCGTTGTCGCAGCCAAACCCGAGAGATGCAGCGACTGCGAGCGCGCCGAAGCAGCGCATGCCTAGACCGATGTTCTTCCCCACGCGAGAAGAGTAGGGGGGTAGGAGGTGTCTGACAAGGTAGTACACTGCGAGATTGGGCACGCCGGGTGCGCTTTCGCGCCGCGAGCGGCTTGATTGCGACTTCGCCCCGTGTTCCGGTGCCTGCCATGACGCTGTCTCGTGACGACACCGCGGCCGCATACGCCCTACATCAGGCTTTGCACGAGGAGCGGCGGTGGACCGACCTGGCCGACCTGTTCCGCGAAGACGGAACCTACGAGGAGCCGTTCTTCGGTCGCATCGAGGGCCGCGAGGGCATCCGAGAGTTTCTGCGGGTGAGCATGCGGGGTCTGGACGCGTGGACCTTCCCGATCCAGTGGGTGCTCGTGGGCGAGGGCCGGGTCGTGACGCAGTGGTTCAACCGCTTGCCGAAGCTTCGTCTCGACGGCTCGCCGTTCCAGTTCGGGGGGATCACCAGCCTGCTGTACGACGATGACGGGATGATCGTGTCCCAAGAAGACACGTACGACCGCGTCACGGCCACACGGGTCCTGACGGAGGCACAGTCGTCGGTCCTCGAGCGCTTCAACGGAGCCGTCATTCGAGTCGGCACGCCGGTCCTCGCGCTGGCCAAGCGCATCACCGGCTACGGCTGAGCCGGCGACTCGCCCAGAGGTAGGTAGCGGACGCGGGTGAAGATCCACCACAGCAGGATGCCGGCCACGATCGCCAGACCGACGGCGAGTCCGGTCCAGAGACCGCGAAGCCCCCAGCCCAGGCCAAAGGTCAGCGCCAGACCCAGCGGCAGTCCGAGGGCGTAGTAGGCGAGCAGGTTGAAGACGGCGGCAGGACGGGTGGAGCCGACGCCTCGGAGGATGGCGCCGCCCACGACCTGCACACCGTCGAACACCTGAAACGCACCCGCGATCGGGAAGATGCTGGCGGCGAGGGCTACAACGGCGATGTCCTCGGTGTACAGGTAGGGCAGGGCGCCACGCCCGACGACGAGCAGGATCGCGCTGGCGACCATGATTCCGGCCCCCATCATCAGGGAGAGGCGGGCGGCGTACTGGGCTCGGTCCGGCTGTCCGGCGCCAACCAGGTTGCCGACCCGGGTTGCGACGCCCAAGGAGAGCCCCATCGGGAGCATGAAGGTGAGCGAGGCGAAGTTGAGTGCGATCGTATGAGCGGCGAGTTCGGCGTCACCAAGGCGACCGGCCATCAGCGTGCTCAGCTGAAACGCCCAGCCTTCGAGCATGTACTGCAGCCCGATCGGAAAGCCGAGCTTGATGATCGTCCACACGCCCGAGGGCGACATGGATTGCAGCGTGGGCCGCTCCCACGCGCCTTCGTGCAGGCGAGCGACCAGGATCCACGCCACCAGAGCCACGAGGGTGAAGGTTCGGGTGGCGGCGGTGGCTTGCGCGGCACCGACCAGGCCCCGCGCCTCGAAGCCCAGATGCCCGAAGATGAGCGCCCAGTTGGCCGCGACGTTGAACACATTGGCCACCACCATCACCCACAGCGCGGGCATCACGATGCCGCGGGCCTGCAGGTACTGGCGCAGCGTGAGGTACAGCAGAAAGGGAACCATGCTGTACAGCTGCGTGCCCACGTAGATGCCGGCGGCGGCGGCCAGCTCGGGGCTTTGGCCGAACGCGAGCATCACGGCCTCGGTCTGGGCCCACGCCCACCACAGCGGCGGGACCAGCAGCGCGACCAGGACAAAGCCCGAGTGCAGGGTGCGACCGATCGTGCGGCCATCTCCGGCGCCGTAGGCCTGAGACATGATCGGGTCCATGCCCCAGATCAGCCCCATGCCAAAGATGATCGTGCCGTAGATCCACAGGTGCCCCAGCGCGACCGCATCGAGGGCGTGCGTGCTGACGCGGCCGACCATCATGGTGTCGACCACGCCCAGAAGCATCATGGCGAGCTGGGTGGCGGCGGCGGGCAGACCGAGCTGGAGCAGGGCCCGGAGTTCACCGCGCTTGTGGAGGTCCCCGCTCACCGGCGACCTGTAGCATTTTTGCGGCGGGGGTCGAGGGGAAAGGGAGAGCAAGGCGTGCATTCGCCAGGCCTGCTCAGGTCCGACAAGGAGCGCTATCGTCGGTCTACCCATGAGGATCTGCGCGAGCCAGTTCCGATCCAGCCTCGATGTGGAGACCAACGTTGCGCGTCACGTCGAGGTGGTCCGCGCAGCCGCACAACGTGGCTGCGATCTCGTGTTGTTTCCCGAGCTCTCGCTGACCGGCTATCGCCCGGCCGCCGCGGAGTCGTTGGCGATCGCCGACGACGCGGAGATCCTCGCGCCGCTGCAGGAGGCGAGCGAGCGCCACCAGATCGTTGTCGCTGCCGGGGCGCCCCTGCACGCCGCCGCGGGGATTGAGATCGCGATGATCTTCTTCACACCGAGCCAGCCCAGGTCGAGCTATGCGAAGCGGTGCCTGCACGTCGACGAAGTCCCGTTCTTCGCGTCGGGTGACCGAGATCTCGACCTCGAGCTCGCCGGGGCTCGCATCGCGCCGGCGATCTGTTACGAGTCCCTACAGCCCGAACATGCCCGCGCCGCGAAGGTCCGCGGCGCAACGATCTACGCCGCGAGTGTGGCCAAGCCCAAAGCCGCCATCCAACGCGCGCATGCCCACTACGCGGGCCTAGGGATGGCCGTGGTCCTCGCCAACGCCGTCGGTGAGCACGAGGGACTTCAGGCCGCAGGTCGCTCGGCAGCATGGGATGCAAAGGGACGCTTGATCGGGGCGCTCGGCGACGAGGAGGGCATCCTGGTGGTGGACGTGGGGCCGCCGTAAGGCCGGGGGCGTCAACGCCCGATGATCTCGGGAGGATGCGTAGCGCCGACGACGGCTACAGGGCACGACCATCCCTAGGCCCGCGTAGTAGGCATGCGCGCGTAGGACGACGTCTTCGAGTCTTGACCTCTACTCACTTGCGAGCTGGAGGAGGGGGCGACGGCTGCCTCTTGAAGGGCCGAGTCGAGCGGTTCGATGTCCCCGTGGTCGAGGATCTGACCGTACCCATGCCCGACGCAGCGAGTCGGGCGGCTCCTGCGCGGTCACGGGTGCGACCGCGGTGCATTCGGCAGGCGGCGACTGTTACCGTTTGCCGGCATGTTGTGGACCGCGACCACGCTCGCACTTGCACTCGCACCCACGCACGCCGTCCCGAGCCCGCCGGCCTCCGACGAGGTCGCGATCACGTGGACGAGCGTCGAGGGCTGCCCCGGTCGCGACGTCGTGACGGGCGAGCTCACCTCTTTTCTGGCCGAGCGTGGTTTTGTTGGCGACGGTTCGGCGTCGGCCGTGGGGAGCATTGCGGCCGACGACGACGGCTACGTGTTGCGGCTCGACGTGCGGGTCGCGGGCCGAAACGAGCGGCGAACGCTGCAGGCGACCGATTGTGACCTGCTCGCGCGCGCCGGCGCCTTGGTGATCGCGGTGGCGGTGGATGCCCTCGCAGCGACGATCGCCATCGAGCGTAGGAGCGAGGACGGTGGCCACGCGCAACGACCACCGGCTCAAGTCCCCGAACCCGAGGCCGCGGCCGAGGCCGACGACGAGCCGCAGCTTGAGCTTGGACCGGACGTCCCGCCCGCATCGTCAGCGACGCCGGTCCTGCAGACGGAGGCGCCACCTCGACGCTCGACACCATGGCCTTTGGCGCTGACCCTCGGCGCGCATGGGGGTCTTGGGGGCGGCCTCGTCCCCGGGCTCGGCGGGGGGATCGAAGGCGAGCTTGGCTTGCGTCTTGGACCGCTCCGCGTCGAAGCGGCCGGGTACCACTGGTTCGCGCGCACGCACGAACTGGAACCCGACGCGGGCGTGCGTGTCGCCGTGTCGGGAGCGTGGCTACGGGGCGGGTACGCGTGGTCGTTGGGCCGGGTCGAGATCCCCCTCAGCGCCGGGGTGGACCTTGCCGCGATGCACGGGGCCGGCACGGGCGCGCGGGTCGATGCGATCGCGGTGCGGGCTCTGTGGGTCGCGGCCACGGCCGGACCCGGGGTAACGGTGTGGCTCGGGCGCCGATTTGCGCTCACCGCGCGAGTGGATGCGATCCTCGCCGCACGCCAGCCTGCGATGTTCCTGGGGCTGGCCGGAAGCCCGACCGTGGCCTATCGCATGCCGGATGCGGGCTTTCGCCTGATGCTCGGTGGGCGCGTGCGGTTTTGGGAAACGGATCGGCGGCTGGGCGGTGCAAGGTAGTTCGGCATGCCTTCCGAGTCCGGCCCCCGCCCCGAATCGGCGCTTGAGCTGCTGTACCGAAAGTATGACCGGTTGGTGCGCTGGGTGCTGCGTGCGGCCGGCGTGCCGGAGTCGGCGCTCGACGATCTCGCGCACGACGTGTTCCTGACCATTCATCGCCGACTGGGCGACCGCGACACGCGGGTTCCCCTCCGTCAGTGGGTGGCCGGCGTTGCGCGCAACGTCGCGTTCTCGCAGCGGCGCGCTCGTGCGCGCGAGCTCCAGCGGGTGCAGGAGCTCGCGCCACTGGCCGCTCCCCCGCGCCCGGACGAAATCCTAGCGGCCCACGAGGCCTGGCGCGCACTGTCGGGATTCCTCGCTCGCCTCAGTCCGAAGCAACGTGAGGTGTTTGTCATGGTCGAGGTCACGGGCATGCGCATCAGCGAGCTTTCAGCGACGACGGGCATCTCCGCCGACACTCTGCACTCGCGCCTGCGGACCGCTCGGGCCCACTTCGGCCGCCACTTTCCTGGCGACGCCGCCGCGCAGTTGACCACCCTGCGGCGTGCACAAGCGGGGGCTCGCCCGAGCCCCGAGCAACGCCGGCGGACATGGGCCCTCGTGGTTGCCTCCGTCGGTGGCGCGACCCAGCTTGCGCCGCGGGCCGTCCTGGTGACCACCACCACCACCATCGGTTCGGGATGGACATCCCTGTGGGCCTGGCCCAGCAAAGCGGTCGGGGTGTTCGCGCTCGTCGGTTCATTGGGAGCCGTTGCCGCGATGACCGAACCGGCGGACGCCGTCAGGCCACCACCCAAGCCCCCGGTGGCGGTGCCGCTCGCCGACGGGCCGGTACGAATGGTTCCCCCCACCGCGGTAGCGTTGAACGACCGGGTCGAGCTCGACGTCGCGCCGAGTGCCGGGACTGCGCCCGCCCCCATGGCACCGCCAGCCACACCGACTACGGCCACTTCCCAAAGGTCACCACGCGCAAAACGAACCCCTCCCAAAGTCGCCAACGATACCGACGCCGCCATGCTGGCCGCGATGCAGGTGATCGCTAGAGCGCGTCGTGAACTCGCGGCCGAGCGACCCGAGGCCGCGCTCGCCACTCTCGACACAGACTCCGCCCGTTACGCACCCCTCGACCGGGAACGTCAGCGCCTCACCCTCGAAGCGGCATGCGCCCTCGGCCGCACCTCCCGGGCCCAAAATGCTCGCGAGGCGCTCGGTGAGCAGGGATCCGCGTGCCCCGAAAAGACGCAATCGCCATGACGAGACCTGACCCCGGCGGTGCAAGGCCCATCATGCGACGCACACTCTTCACCGCAGTCTCGTTGCCACTCCTCTTTGCGTGCGAGCTCCCGGCCGAGAACGCTGGGGAGGTCGCCGACGGAGGCGATGGCGGCGTCGCTCCGCTGGGCGAGATCGTGGAGCGCCCCCTCGAGTCCGGCGACAGCCACCGCATGTTGGTCCTTCCGGACTCCAGCCGGGTGCGCCATCTTGTCCGGTCACGAGATGGCGTGCTCGCCGTGACCGCGTCCTGTTGCGACTCGCCCAGGATGCGGGTTTCCGAGCTGGACGCCGACATGCAGACGTTGTGGACCCTCGATCTCGGCGACGTCGGCCTGCACCACGTGGCCCCGCTAGACGATGGTGGTTGGCTCGTCAGTGGGGTCTCCCCGGGAGGGTCCAACGACCCCGCTATCTGGAAACTCTCCTGCTGCGGCGAACTCGACTCGAAACACGAGTACCGCGACTACCCCAAGGAATCGCAGGGTTTCGGCGTGCAGCCGCTGGGAGACGGCTTCGTGTTTGCGGCGCACCTCTACGACGGCGACGCCAGCAGGATGCGGTGGACGTTTCTCGACGAGGAATTCAACGAGACCAGCACGACGGAGAGTCCGCTTACCACCGTCGCCGCCAACTACGTGGGGCTCCGCCGTACCCTCAACAACACCGCCATCGCCTTTGTCATCGACCTCGGCGGCCCAAGCACCATGTTCGAGATCGCGGGACCGGGCCAGGTGTCTAGCCGGATCGTCGACGGTTTGCTGGTCCCGGTAGGCGATGGTGCAGATCTCGGTTGGATGGTCTTCGAAAATGGCCACGCCACATTCACCCGGTACGGCGATGTCACGACGCCGACGGCCCCCTTCGACCGGGCCCCCCTCGCGATTCCGGATCGGCACTCCCACATCGCCTTTCTTTTCGGAGACGAGACCGGGGACCACGTCGCCGAGGTCGCCGACGACGGCACAGTCCTGCGCCGCGTCACCCTGCCAGTCTCCTCGCCCGATGTCCTCTTCACAATCCCCTTCGCCGTCGCGGTGGCCGAAGACGACTCCATCTTCGCGGGGATCGACGAAGACTTGGCGGGTGGTGGTGAGCAGCGCGCTGTCATCCACCACCTTCCTGCGCTGTAGGGCGTAGGTGAGGGGGTGGGAGAAACCATTCGGGAAGACGTGTTTCTTGCAACAGCCCGGCGCAGCGGTCGACCGCTACCGCGCCATCTCGAGCCCACGAGACCTCTATCCTGACACCACCCTGTACATCACGGTCCGCCGCGTGCATCGCGGCTACCATCTCGTCCCCGAGAATCGCGTCAACCGCGTCATTGAATCTGCCTTCGCGGTCATGTCCTCAAGGTACAGGTAGCCGTGGGCGATGAAGTTCAGCGAGTTCGTCGCCGCTGGCATCGTCCACAAGACTGCCCACTGGAAGGGCTTCAACTCGCTGCGGATGCCGTACGGCAAAGACTACGTCGCGGGCGCGACCGCGTGGACGCAGTCTTCGTAGTGACCGTACCGCCGGTCACTCCCCGTCCCAACGCGGGAAGACCGTCGTGTTTTGAGACCTCGCGCCGCGCCCGGGCAACCGACCCGGTTGCGTGCGCGGCTATCGATAGGGATCGCCGGCCGGCTCAGGCGCCTCGAGCTCGCGCAGTGCCGGCTGGAGCATGTCCCAGGCACGGTGGGCGCGGCCGGCAGCCACCTGTCGCTGGTGAACCAGCACGACCCAAACCACGCACCCCAGCGTCGCGGCCGCGGTCCAGGCGATCGCGCCGCCGATGACCCACGCGCCCGCGACGGCCGCGAGCGAGAGACCGAGCGTCGACACCAGCGCGACGACAGTGGCCGGCGCCATGACGCGGTGGAGCTTCAGTCGGGTGCCCCAGGCCGCGTCCTGTGCTTCGATCCGGACCGCCGGCGGAAGCACGACCGGGTCGATCGGCGTGCGGGAGGGGTCGGGCGGAACCCAAACGAGAATTCCCCCACGCTCCCGTTGCACGAAGACCCCCTCGGGCACGCTCATGCCGTCCGACAACATCATCGAGCGCTCCTCGAAGCCGTGCTCACGCATCAGCACCTCGAGCAGCGTCTCGAGCGAGCCTTCGATCCACAGCGTCGCGGCGGGCTTGGGCGGCGGCGGTGTGGCTATGGACGTCACCGCTCAACGATAGCGCGCCGATGAACGACTGCCGATCCCCGGGCTGCTAGAGCGGCGATGAGTGCGAAGCTTCCGCCTGGGCGTCCGCGATGACGTTGCATCGTGTGCCTCGACGATAGCCGACTCCTGGAAGATGCTATGTCGTCCTACGTGCGGTGGATTGCAGCGCTACTCTTGGCCGTCCTCGGCTGCGAAAGCCGGGTTGATTCGTGCAGTCCTCCAGAGGTTCGTCGACCCGAGAACGTGCCCGACTCGTTCAACCACTGGACTCGTTCAACCACTGTCAGATCGCCGCGGCGTGTGTCTCAACGGACTGCGGCGCGGCGGCTTGCGTGGACGAGTGTGTCGAGGAGATCTTTGGCGACGAGGAGTGTGGGTGCTGCGAAGGGGATGTCGAGTGCGAGGACACGTGCGCGGAGATCCGAAGACTCGTCATCTCGGTCGCGAATGAGTGTGGACCTGGGACCGCGCAGTGGTGCGGGGACGCGAACGATCGGTGCTCAGACTTCGAGAAGTCGCTGCGCTAGTGGGGGTCCGTTGCGCTTCGTGCAGTGACGATAGGCCGCTCGTACCCTCGCGATCTGCCACCGCTCGAAGCGGGCGCGCAGGCCGTCCCACCATCGTCGTTCGGACATGGCGTGGCTGTACCGGCTCGCCGGAAAGCGTTACGTTGGCGAGGCGTCGGGCGCGTTAAATGCTTCGACCGACACCCAGAATTAGGTGTCGGCCGAAGACTTGAACGGATCGGAGGATTTGGAGTCGGGTTGCCCAGTTGCCTGGACGCTCACAGTGAGTACAAGCGACGTGCCAGAATCCGAGTCTGAAGATCATTGAGCTTTTTCGAAATCGATCCGCGCCAGGGCCCGCGCGGTGGCTGCGACTGCAGCCGCCGGTGGCTACCCGACCAGCCGGGGTCATCCCGTTGCCACTCGCCGCCAGGACGCTGACTGTGCGCGAGTCCGACCATCCCGCGCTGGGACGATCGAAGCCGCGCGGAGCACCGTTTTGGGCCGGAAACGGCGCGCTCCCGCGCAGGATCATATTGGATCGGCACATGCACTGCTTGCCGCCGGAGCATCCTGATGAACGAGGTCTACACCCTGTCACGCCGCGCCCTCTCCCCCAAGGCACGGACGCAACCCGAGATGCCCCCGGGCCCCGTCTTCGTGCTCGGCAAACCCGAGGTTGGCCTCAGCCTCGTCATCGTCGGCGAGCACGGCGTCGTGCAAACCGGCGTCGTCCGTCGGTTCGAGCAATCGGAGCAGGAGCTGGTCGTCGAGACGGACAACAGTGAGTACCGGCTCCGCATCGCGGCTTGATCCGCGCGTCGAGGACCAGGGCGTTCGCCGCTCGTTCGAAGCAACGCATCATCGGGTGGGCATCAGCGCTTCGCGGCCGTGATCTGTGCGACCGCCTGATCAACGGCTTTGCGGAACGCCTCCTGCTGATCGACGAAGGTGTTGTGAGCAGCTCCGGGGATTTCCTGGTAACGGTTACCCAAGACCTCGCCCAGCAACGCGCGGTCCTCGGGGCTGATGATGCGATCTTCGGCGCCGTAGATCGCCCACACCCCAGCGGCGTGCTTCCTCAGGTTTTCTGTCTCGTCCAGAGCGGTGTAGCGCTCATGGGCATAGAAGCCGGTGACCGGCGCGAACTGGCTGTTGGTGAAGTATCCGGCGGCGGGGTGCTCGGCCGCTTTGGCCATGATCGCCTGAGCTTGCGGAGTGGTCTTTCCGGGGCGGTAGAGCCCGCAGCTCATGCCGTGCACGAACGCGAAGTTCGCGTACTGGAGTTCGCTCGGGTCCATTGCCTCGAGCGTGGTGAGGTACTCCAGGTTGGTGGTGTCCCCCCTGGATTCGTAGACGGTGCGGCAGTTGGCGATGATCGTCTTGAGCGTTCGGGGAAACTCGATCGGCGCGTTGACCAAGATCGCGGCGCCACGAAAGTCCGGTCGCCGGGCGAGGTACTCCAGCGCGAGGATGCCCCCGAAGGAATGTCCGATGAGGATCGGCGCCTCAATACCGGCGAGGACCGCATCCAGGTCGGCCGCTGCGTTCTCGAAGGTGTGGTCCTTGACCTCGACCTCGGCGCTCGCACTCCGCCCAGAGCCGCGACGGTCGTAGACGATGACCTCATACTGCTCGCCCAACACTTCAGCGGTCGATGCCTCGAACAACGCCGCGTTGTAGCCGGGACCGCCGTGCAGGAAGACGAGGGTGGCATCACCCTCTCCGTAGGTACGAAGGTAGAGTTCGGTCTCCGGCGTCGGTGAGGAGGTCGGAACCGATGCTTCTTGCGGCGCCTGCCTCGGCGGTGGGGTGCGGGGTGCGGGCGCGTCGGCACTGCCTTTGGACCCTGCACACGCGGCGAGGGTTGCCAGCATCAGGAGGCTCAATCGGAGCGGCGGAAGCATGGCCGCAACCTACCGCGGCTAGCAGCCCGTGGCGCGGGCGACCGATCCCTCATGGTCGTCGTCGAACAGACCGGCCGAAGCTCGATTTGGCGGCTGCGGCGGTACGGGCGACAGGGCTCGAATCAAAGCTCGACGGTGTTGTACGTCCCGCCGTGTGCGGCGCCCTGTGCCTCCCTTGTGTCGTAGATGATCCGATACTCGCCCGAGGGCACCCGGACGACGAGTTCCCCTTTCGAGTCGAGGTCGCGTTCGTGCAGCGGGCTGTGAGGTTCGCTACTTCGGAACACGGACACAGGAATGTTCGCGTCGGCGACGGGTTGGGTCACCTTGATGTGCAAGACGCTGTAGGGCTCGCTGGGACTCAACGCGCCATCGACTTCAACAAGAATCTCGTTGGCCGCTCCCGCGATGAGGTTGATGCGTTTCTTCGTTCGCCCCACACGAACGAGGTGCGTACCCCGGCGCAGCGAGAAGGTGCATCGCCCGTCGTCGTCGGTCTGTCCGAGACCTCCGGGCACCAGCTCGGAGGTCTTCGCATCGGTCACCCGCACCTCCACCCTTGGGGCCAAAGATCCGCCGTGAAGCACCGTGACCATAAGGTCCGCAGGTTCGGGCTTGCGGCGGACGACCGCTTGCACGGTGCGGATTCGGTCCAGGGCAATGGCCACGGGTTCTGACTCGCCGTCGACGCTTCTCAGTGTGTACTCACCCAGGGGGACGTTCTCGAAGTGAAGCTTCGCGTTGCTCGAGTTCTGGGATGCAACGACACCCCCAGTCGCGTCGACGAGCTGCACCTCCACCGGCGGCTTGTAGATCGAGCCCGACTGCCGGACCGTCGCTCGAATGCCTCCGCGGGCGGGCTCGGGACCCTCGAACGCGGTCGCGATGACGAACAGGTTTGCGTCCCAACCCGGCGAGACACGCTCAAGCTCGATGGGGTGGGCCTCGCCATCCTTGGACAGCACGATCGTGCAGACGCCCTCTCGCACATTTGGGAAGTCGACGACCCCGCCTCCTTGCCCGTTGCGGGCGGGCGTGTCGGTGCGCTCGGTATGGATGGTGCCCTGCGTATCCACGAGCCGTACCTCGACGCCGACGGCAGGTCCCGCGTGCTGGTTCAACACTCGGATGCGCACGCTGCCGTATTCCTCGCGACTCTTGGGCGGTTCGGGCGCGAGGTCGTCGAGCGCAGTTCGACACCCGCCGAGGAACTCGATCGGGTTGTAGTGCCACACGTGGGTCCCCGCGGGAAGAACGTCGCTGGCCTCGAACCACCACTGGTAGGGCAGCAAAGACGCGCGGAGACCATCGGCGCCAGCCCAGCCCTGAGCCTTCAGGCGGGCGATCGTGGCATCAATATCCAGGCCCCACTCCGTGCGGAAGTGGCACTGGTGCCGCCGCAGGAAGTCCGACGCGGAGTCGCTGTAGAACGACGCGAGCTCCGCGGGGTCGATGATTCCGTCGGGCGGGAGGTCTTCGAGGAGGGTACCCGTAGGCCAATCAGCGACGAGGTCCATCAGGGCCCGGGGCGCGTCGGCCGTGAGGTCTTCGTTGGGGTCCATGACCGATGCCCAGCGCTCGTGGTCGTCGACGAAGATCGGGTGCTCCGAGAACATCCCCCAGTGGATGCGGCGCGCGAGGTCGACACCACCATCATCGGCAAAACCACCTGCCTCACCGGGCCCCCACAGCGGCTGCCCAGCGGAGATCGGTATGCGGAGCTCGGACAACACCCGCGTCATGCCATCGACGCCGCGCTCAGAGAGCAGCGCCCGCACGAGTGGGTCGATCGTTACCGGAGGCCCGGGGGGATCGAGACCGAGCTGCCGCCGGCTTTTGCGAAGGAAGATGTCCGAGCGGAGTCCGCGGCTGATGACCCCGTCGGCTTTCTCAGGCTTCTTGGGATAGACGTGCTGCTGTTGAAAAAGGAGGGCCGCCTCGCGAAGCGCATCGTCGTAGACGTCGCTTCCGTCATCGAGCGGTAGCGCTTCGAGTCGGTGTAGGCGCTTGCGGACCCACTTCACGTCTTCGGGGTTCTCGTCTCCCTTGCCGACGTGCTTGGTGATGCGATGCGATGCGGCTTCGGCCAGGTCTTCGCGATGCTTACGTGCGAGCTCGAGGTCCGCCTCGATGCCCGGCGGCGGGTCCTTGGGCGCTTCGTGGAGGCGCGCGTCCTGCAGCCACGGAAAACGCTTGGCGAGCGGGTCGCTGAAGGACTCCGCGGCCAGGTGCATGAACAGCGAGTAGACGACCCGCTTGGGGTCTTCGGGAGGCGGCGGGGGCCGGGCGGGTAATGAGTCATCCTTGGCGGTCGGCTCGCCCGGCGGATCCGGGTCGGTGTCGTCGTCTGGATGCGAAGGCCCCTCCGGCGGTGCGTCTTCGAACAGGGCATCCCACGTGAAGCCCAGGTAGCGCATCGAACCGTCGGGCCACGGCTTGAACGACTCCGGTGGGTCGAGCGTCGCCTGAAACGCCTGGATCGCCTCGATCAACGCTGGCTCGACGCTGCCCGGCTCCAGCTCGGGGTCCTTCGCACCGGGGTCGTGGCCCTCTGGCTGTGAGGGCCGCGCGTGCTTGCTCAAGCAGGTCGGGATCGTTGTCGTGGTTTCCGCCCACGCCGGGTGTCTTGGACGATGTGCTGCCACCACCCGCGGCGGGGTTCGAAGCTGATGCCGTCGTGCCGCGCAGCTGGTGGTACAGGCGCAGCGGAAGCTCGTGGCGGACCAGGATGAAGTTGGTGCTGCCATGTTGGCGCGACGACGTCGCGGGGTCGGGGTCGAGGCGGGCGGCGACGATCTGGCCGTCCAAGGGGCAGTAGAGGTTTTCGTTGTCCGAGAACGGGAGGTGGACGCCTCCGTGCCAGGTGTTGTTGGCCCCCAGCGGGAAGTATCCGCCAGCGGAGGAGTTCTCGATGTCCCCGTGGAGGTCCGCGGTGGTGGTGGCATCGGTCTCCGTGGGCTCCGCGGCCTTCGGCGTGAACACGCGCATTCCGAATGGCGGGAGCCGAGCGAGGACTTCACGAGGGTCGATGCGGATGCCCTTCGTCGACGGCGTCGTCTCGCCGCCGGGGCCGGCTGTGGTCGGGAGCTTGCTGGTTGCGAGCTCGAAGTGAAGGTGGGGGTTGGAGCGTTTGGCGTTGCCCGACCATCCCACCAGAGCGATCGTTTGCCCGGCGAGTACGGTGTCGCCGGCCTTGCACAGGACGACACTACAGTGGCTGTACAGGTGCCAGAGCGTCTCTTTCGCTCCGCGAACGAAACTCGTCGACTTCACGACGACGATGCGGCCGTAGCTTCCGACGTCGTTGGGTCGTACCTCAACAACGTCCCCGTCCAGGATGCTGAGAATTGGTAGCTCTCCGGCCTTTCGCAATTTCTGGTATTCGCGCTCAGGGATCGTTGCGTTCTCATGATCGTAGAGCGCTCCGATGTCGAAGCCTTGGTGAAAATGGTCTTCTCGCCGTTTGTAGAGGAATGCCCCGCTCTTCCCCTCGACGGGTAACCGTGCGCCTGGAACGGGCACTCTCATCGTGCCTCGCCCCGTGCTTCAGCCAGGGAGACGCATCGGAATCCGATGTCGGAATCTCCCGGAAGGACGCCACTCTGCGAGACCAACCCCACCCGCCAGGCCGCCTCTCCCCCGAGCGCGTAGTGCCGCCTCTCGTTGTCAAAGTCCTCTTCAAAAACCGCGAACTCCAGGCGATTCCCCGCCAAGTCGCAGATGCCTTGTTCGCTCGTTCCGCTCCCGTCTAGGAACGAACACGCCGGCAAAGCTTCGCTGTAGAACCAAAGCATGCCGCGGAAAGTGGTCGAGTGAGGCCCCGCGTGAAACTTCAGTTCTTTCATACATGCTGGTGAATCCCACCCAAACGCCCGGCACTCGGATTCGTCGTTTCCCCAGGGGAACGCATATTCGCTCTTCGTGCTGCGGAAAGCGTAGTCGAACTCTAATGGTGTTGGCAGCCGCATGCCTCGCCACTCGCAGTAGCTCCTCGCCGCGATGATGTTCACGCAGTTTGCCGGCAGATCTTCTTTGCCCTCGAGCATCCGCCTGCCGAGTTGCGCGTCCGCCCCGTGTAGCCCGCTCAACTGGAACACGCAGAAGTCCCGGTGGAGCACATGGCTTGGGCCCTTCTCACACATCCCTTCGCCCAGGCACTCCATGTACTGGCGCGCGGTCACCTCGGTCTTGTCCATGTCGAAGGTCTCCACGTTCACGCGCGCCGGCTCCAGGGGCGTGCGCGGGTGCTCGAAGTCGTCGCTGGGGTGGGGGCCCTGACGAAACGCACCGCCGTGGAGTCGCACAACGTCGGGCCCCGGTCGCAGCACCAGCTTCCGTGTCAGCGTCTGTCCACCCTTTGGCTCAATGTCCTCGATGAACGACCCCAAGTTGTAGGCCAGCGTGCCGGTGGGCTCGATGCGCATGCGCGCAGGGCAGGCGGGGATCTCGAAGCGTCCATCTTCGCCGAGAACCTCGAGCTTGCCCAGGTGAAGCTTCACCTTCAGCGGCTTGTCTCGGATCGTCTTCGCCTCCACGTGCAGGGTCGCAAACGCCAACCCCGACACCGATCCCCGGTCGATGGTCGTCTCGGCGTCGGGCTGGATCGCGATGCTCTGCTCGACCTCGGCGCAGGCGGTCTTCATGATGACGCGGTGCGAGGACGCGGAGAACTCCAGCGCGGGGATCGGCGTGACGCCTCGGTCCTGACCGTCGATGGACACCGACACGCCCGCAGGCAACTCGAATGACAACGAGCCCACCTGCGAGGAGGGTGACACTGAGACACTCGTTTCTGGCTGCGCCTGCGGACATCCGGGCAGCAGGATGGCCATGGCCGTCGCGAGGGCTTGTGGCATCGCAGTCGTCCTGCCACCGTGGACGCGATGCCGGACCGCAAGGATACGAAACCGACCGACGACGCAAAGCAGTCGGCGCTCCCACCCTCGCGCGCCACCGGGGACTGCGGCCGCTTCCGCATGCAGGCTGGCCCCAGGGGCGACGCCCCGCTCAACACGTTGGTGCTGGGCCGCCGGTTTGTGTTCTCGTGCTGAGTTCTCAGCTTCCATGGGCAGACTCAATCGCTTTGGCGGTCGGTGCATCCAGCTCGCTGGTCACCGGCAGCGCGTGGGTGAGCTGAAACATTCGGATCGCATCACGCAGCATCGCCGTGTTGATGTCGGTGGGTTGTCCAGAAAACAAACCGAGATTGCGTAGGCGACTCGAAGCACCCCGAAGGGTCTTCGCAGGCTCGAGCGCGCTCAGCTGCAGCGTATAGACCTCGGCACGCGAGGGCACCAGGAGCGTTGCTTCGAGGGTCCCCTCGGGCACCTCTACTTCGAGCAGTCCCTGGGCGTCCGTCACCGCTTCGATCTGCCCGCCGGCAAACCTTAGAACCACGTCGAGACCCTCCATGTCCACCAGGCGCACCCGCAGCTGGTGCCCAACGACCGTGGGGTCCTTCGGCGGGTCGGGTTCAGGATCGGGGCCGATCGGACCGATGGGTTCGGGAGCAGGATCGTCAGGGCCGGGCGTCGGACCGTCGGGGCTGTCGGGGCTGTCGGGGCTGTCAGGCGAAACGGGGTGATCGGGGTTCTCCTCCGGCGGGGGCGGGAGCAACACACCTTCGAACCTGAAACTTGCCGCAGCGGGCAGGCTGAATCCGTCGACCCGTATAGCCTCCCCGGTGAGCCCGCCTGCGTTGTCGCCGAGCTTGGTGCTCAGGGTGTAGCTGCCTTGCGCGATGGGTTCGTCGTCGACGAAGAGTTCCACCGAGACGAAGGCGCTCGGGTTCGGATGGACGACCAAAACGTGTTGTCTCGCAGTGACGAGTCCAATGGGCGCACCGAGCTCGTACCGATGCCCCACCGCAGGTGACCCTTCGCCGAGGGCAACCGCGTCGCCCGAGAGCTCGAAGTGAACTGTGCCGCTTTCGGTCAGGTCGTCGAAGCGCACAGACGAACGCCCATCCAGCGTCACATCCTCCGAGCGTCCCCCGGGCAGCCGAAGACGGGCCTTCGCGCCAGCGTAGGATCCACCCTGGGGCGAGACGCAGACGACCTCGATCCAGTGCAGGCCTGAGTCGGGGGAGGGGCGATCTCCCCGGGTACTGTCGTCGCCCTTGTTCGGGATCAGGTCAAAGAGGTCGATCTCCTCGGGCGCATCCCATGCGACGGGTTTGGGTGGAACTTCGAAGAACAGCGCCGACCCGTCTTCAAGTTGCTTCGTGAGTTCCACGAACACCGCCTCGGTGTTCTTGCTGCGCGGCACCATCAACGCTTGGCGGATGTCCGCGACGTTGTCGGGCGTGACGAGGTGGTACGCGCTGCGGCGTCCGTGGAGGTAGCCGCCCCATCGCCCAAGCTCTCGGGAGGAGACCAGATAGATGTCTTCCCCGTTCAGGCTGAGTTTGATGGGCGGCAGCGCCACGTGGGTCGCAGTGTCGAAGCTGGGGTGCTGCGTTGCAACCGGTCGCCAGCGCGAGGGCCAGGGCGCATCGGAGAGTCCATCTAAAAGCCCCCTGGCACCGCCCATGCCCTGCTACGGAACTCGGCGCTCGGGTGCTGCTAGGGGTCCCTGTCCCCGGTCGAGGCATCGCTTGCGCTGCACGGGTCTGGAGGGAGAGCATGGCGGCTCGATGTCGTATCGCGGTGCGCTGCTCGGAGCTCTCGGCGCTGTGTTCCCTCGCGTGTGAGGCTCCGCCGCTCTCGGCTCTCGAGCCGAGTTTTCCGGAACTGGATATCTGGCCTCCGCATCGCGAGGTCTCCGAGGTTGGCGAGCGAACATTTATCGATCCCACCAAGGTCGAGCGGATCGTGCCGATTGAGCTGGTCGACGGGCCGCCGATGAAGCTTGAGACGCGGTCGTTGGGGGAGCCGACGGTGTTGCTGCCGAAACAGGAAGGGACCTACTACCCGGCCAAGCATGTGCTCACGGACCGCCGCGCGATGGTGCACCGGGTCGAGGAAGACGAGCACGGGATTGTTCGCGAAGTATACGAGGCGTATCTCGTCGACTTTGAAGACGGCGTGGTGGAGCGCTTCTCGGGGATGAGCCGTTTCGAGCAGTACTCCGAAGCTGGCGTTGGGATCGCGTGGCAGATGCGCGAGGGGGTGAAGTGGAAGGTGCTTGTGCACGGTGAGGACGGGTTGGTCGTGCCGCTGTGGCCCGAAGAGGAGGGCTCACCCGATCTTCTGATCCATCCCGTGTGGAAGCAGGCGTGGATCTTGGGTGTGGTCGTCGAGCCTCGGGGGTACGGCAACTTTCCTGAGAAAACGAAGATCCGGACGGTGTACATCCACTGGCCCGATTTGCGTCAGCCGCCGCCTGCGGGCCCGAAGGTCAAGCTCCCGTTTCACGTGAAGTTCAGCAAAGACGAGATCATCACCGAGAGCGGATCCGTGCACGGGCCGGACCACAAGCAGCAGGTCGACGTCCCGTTCGTGCTGTCCGGCGAGCATGAAGGGTGTAGCGCGGTGGAGTTGAACCGCGATGGTTCCTACGACTGTCGGTATGGGGGGTACCGGACGCTCGCGGATGGGTGGACGTTTGGAATCTACACTCACGAAGGGAACGCGTACTTCGAAGCGCGACATCGGGAGACCGGGGAGTCGCACGTCATTCGCGCGCTCGGGGAGGACGAGGATTGCCGGGCCACCCACACGCTCCTGAATCCGCCTCGCGTTTTGGTGGTTTGCGACGGGGATTCTCCCGTTGTCGCTTGGTCCCCCGGCCGCGTGGTTGGAGTGCCCCTCGTCGAAGATGCCGACGGTGCTGTGCGCTCGGAGAACGGCAGGATCACGCTCGGCTACAAACGCGTCGAATCTCAATCTGGTGCGGCTTGGCGCTCACGTTCTTGGTTTGATCTCGCTTCCCTTACGATCGTGTTAGGACCAGCGCAAACAGAGCACGTCGTTGCCGGAAACCCATACGGTGGGCACTGGCTATTCGCACAAGGTCAGCCTGAAGGGGTTTTATTTGTAGCTCGGCTTGGAGAGCGGCAACAACGAAGGCTTTCGCTCGGCCTCCCTGTTGGCACCGCGGCGTTCCAAGCGTGGCGCTCGGACGAACTCTTGATCGGCACTTGGCGGAAGGGGCCGAACCCAGCCCCGATCGTGGGGCTCGACCTTGACCACGGTTTCTTGATACGGCTCCCCGGCGCTGACAACCGCGAGTCCTTGCTCTCGGCGACACACATCTTGTCGACGCGGCACAGGCAACGTGAACTGGTGTCCTGGCCTCGCGGTGCTACTTGGAGCCCTTCGTCTCTCGAATGAGCGGGAACTTCGTCTCGAAGTCGCCGGGCGCCAGCTCTTCGATGGGTTGCTCTTCCCCCGAGGAATTGTCAGGCACCAATATCGTGCAGGCGAGGTCGACCCGCCGATCGGCCTGATTGTAGTCATTGGTGCCCGACGAGACCTCTCCCTGTCCAATTATTGCGATGCGCGCAGGCTTGTCCTTCACGCCGATCCCGGGCACTGCGGGGTCGAACAACCGCATTTCTTCCCCATTGCGCCAGTTCGGCCCGACCACCGCGTCGACGTATCGAGCGACTGTCAGGGCTCGCTGTTGGCTGAGTTCTCGGTTCGCGTTCTCATCATCCGGCGCGTCCGCGAAGCCCTCCAGCTTGAACACCGACAGCGGGTTGATCATCAGCGGAAGCTCAGCGGCCGCGAACGCGTCGAGTGCCTGCTTCGGGGACAGCCGCTGCTCGCGCTCCATGATCGTTTGTTCGTCGTCGGTGGGCTCCTCGAACTGGGCTCCGTTGATGGGGAAGAAGACCTGCATGGGGCCGAGGTGGTTCTCCCAGAACGTGTCGAAGCCGTCGTCGCCTTTGGGGGGATCGGGAATCGGAATCTCGATGTCTTCGGGGTCGCTGTCGGTCAGCAGCCACGCGGCGCCGGCCATACCCTTGAACGACGCCGCCGCGCCGCCCCAGCTTCCTTCGCTTGCCGTCGGCGTGCCTTCGAGGATGAAACTGAGTGCGCCCTGGCGGCCGGCATTGGAGCTGAGGTCGCCAAGGAAGGATAGGGCCGCTTTTCCACCGCCGGCCTTCACGAAGGACTCGCTGGCAAAGACCGCGGAGGCGTCCATGTACTGCAGCATGCCGGCCAGGTCTTCGGGCCGCATGGCCTCGGCGCCCCAGCTCTGTGCGAACCCCCGCAGCGGTGTCGTTGAGGTTGCGCTGCCAACCGACTTCGAGAACTTCAGTCCCCCGATGAAGAAGCCATAGAAGGCCTCCCATGGCTCCTCTGCGACGCTAGAATGGGCTGTCCCGGAACCCACGTACTTCACGTGGACCCAGCCCATCGAGTAGGTCATCGGCAGCCACTTGGATAGCCGGCGGTACGCCCTCCAACCGCGTTCGTGTCCGCCCAGCTTGCGTCCCGCGGCCTCGGCAGCCTCGAGCGCGGCGTCGATGGCCTTCTTGATCCTCTCCTCGTAGTTTTTGGCTCGCTTGCGAACCTTGTCGAGTTCGTTCTTGAGATCCTCACTGGCAAGCTGCAGGAGGGTGACCGTCTCCCCGTCGAGTTCGTAGTTGTGGGCTCGGTAGCCCCGCGCCTTGATCCCCAGAAATTCGGTGACCCGCGGTGCCCGAAGTTGAAAGCTCGACGAGGCATCGACGGTGGACTGCAGCATGGATGCGACGGACTGCGCTGGATACTTGCCCGCGGCGGGCATGCCCCAGTCGTTGAGTCGCTGCAGGAAAGGAGCAACCAGGAGGTGTTTCTCCGACTGCGTCAAGCCTCCGTCTCGCAGCGGTGCGCTTAGGGCCGCGAAGGTGACGTCCTGGATGATTCGGTCGGCGGCTTCGACAAGCTTGGTGCGATGGGCGGTGGGCTCGAGCAGGCCGTCTGCTTCGCGGGCGAGCTCCATCAGCTCGAAGAGGTTGTACGAATCGCCGTGTTTGGACACCTCGTAGGTCTTGGGGTTGATGCGAACGGTCTGCGTCTTGATCGCGTCGGCAAAACCGCCGAGGGCGTCTACCTGCCGGGCGAAGGTGCCAAACCACAACAGGCTCCGGATTCCGTACGAGACACTCGACCTCGCCACATAGCGCTCGAGGAGGACGGGCTCGGCATCGGCGCGCTCGAAGTTAATGGCACCGTTCCCCTCGCGGACGCTCTTCGAAAAGTTCTTGCTCGCGCTAGGGTGCCAGCGGTCGATGAACCAGGCTGGCCAGTGGACGGAGAGCGCATTGCCGCCGCCAGTCGCGGCGAGCGTGCCCGTGTCTGTCATGTTGGGATCTCCGGTTCGGATCTCCTCGGGCACCTTGGGTCCCAGCCATTCCGGGATCCCCAAGAGAAACTCGCCGCCGCCGGTGTGGAGCCCACACAGGCGATACGCGAGTGCTCGGCGCGTCCCAGGGAGCAAGCCGGCGTAGCCCCACTCCTGGGGCAGCCGCAGGTCGGCCTGCAGCGCCTTGAAGGTGCGGCCATCGGTTTCGTGGAAATTGATCTGGCGCGAGGTGAGGGTGAGCAGGGCTTCGATGTGTCCGCCGACATGGTTGATGAACAAGCGAGCCCGGCCGCCTCGCTCGACGTACGTACCGGTGATGTTCGGCTTGCTGCGTAGATCGGGAAACACCTGTGCGGCCCGCCGAGCGTTGCGGACGGAGAGCATCGGATTGCCAGGGCCTCCGCGCGGTACCGTGACCCCGCCGGCTTGGCGCTGCCCCGCGTGGCCCGAGGGCTCTACCGGACCGCGTCTGGGCTGCTCGTCGAACGCTTTACTCATCGCGGGCCTCTTGCATCAACGTGTGCAGCTTGTTGTAGGGCGTGTCGGAGAACAGGGTGCTCGGAGACCCGCCGTGCACGGCAACCGTGAGCGTATAGCTCTTGTCGCACGGCACGGCGTGAAACCGCAGGGTCTGCACCCCGTCGATCACGGCATCGTCGGGGAGTGAGAGCGTCTCCTCGAACGCCGCGTCGGTGGATCGAAGGGTGTACTTCTCTTGAGGGACGACCTCGCCGCCGGGAAGGTCGGTGACGATGGTGAAGGGACCGCCGGCCCATGACCATGGCTCGGGGGGAACGTCGTAGTGATCCCAAGCCGTGACCTTCGAGTCGGCGACACGCTGCGCAGACACCTCTCCGCCCTCGAAAGCGGCCCGTTCGAGCGTCCACGAATCGAGGCCCGCACCCGAGCGCGCCGGAGACTCGAGTGGTTCTTTGGCGGCGACCCACTCGATCTTCGCGAGGTCTTCGGCGGTGAGGTCGTGTTTGTAGAGCCAGCGTTGCAACTCGTCACGGATGACATCAAAGACCGCGCCGAGGGTCTGTTCTCCGCAGATCCCATCCTCGGTCAGGGAGCCCTCGAACGTCTCGTTGTACTCCTGCTGGAAGCTCAAGACCGCAGAGGCAGCGTCCTCGTCATCCACGCCGTCGATGGTCCCGACGGAACAACGCCAGCCGTGCATCGCGTTGAGGTAACTCAGATAGGCCTCTACGTCGGCGAGGCCGCCGAAGTCGGTGGCGCAGGCAACCCATGCCTCGCGGTCGTCCTCAAGCACAGCGAGGACGCCGCGAGCTCGCGCTGGGGCGAACGTCTCCGGCTCGCCGGGGTGCGCCAGCCCCACGAGCAGCGTCACGGGCTTCTCGAGAGATTTTGCGTGATGGACCGCGCCGAGGATGAACGGAATCACGTGCTCGTCGTCGCTCCAGGGGCCCACCAGAGCGAGCCCCGATTCTGGGCGGGTCGAGAACGGCCCCCGTCCGCTCGCAAAGACGGGCGGGCGGTCCACGACGAGCCGGTGATGCTGGCCAGGTGCGAGCGTGACGACATCGACGCGGCCCTCAAGGGTGACGGTGACGGAGTGGTCCATGACGAGGCGATTAGGGATGAAGCTCGAGCTGCACGGGCTCGTGCGAAGCAGGTCCTGGAACTTGGACTGCGGCCTTCGATGTGCGTCCGGCGACGAGCTCTGCGTTGTGACGGGTTACCCGAAAGCCCAAGTCGAGGGGCTCGCCACTCGCGGACACGACTTCGAACGTGATCGTCGCGTTCTCGGTGGGGGCAGGCTCGATCGGCGGGGTCAGGCGAGAGCTCTTGGATGTCGACGTCCGAAAGTCGAGGTCGAGACAACCTGCGGCTGCTTGAGCCTCGGGTCGCAACTCCCCTCGGCGAACGTATTCGGATGCCAGGTGCGTCGAGAATCGACCGTTCAGCGAGAACCGAAGTTCTCCAGCCCCAGGACATTGTCCCGCAGTGTCGATGACCTCGACCGAGACGAATGTCCGAGTCTGCTCGGGCTCGGTGGTGTCTGCGCCAATGCCATCGCCTCGGATCAGGTTGCGGAGATCGACTTCGGGAGGTGTACGGAGCGCACGGGGTTTGGCTTCGGTACGGAGCAGCGCGAAGGAGCCGCCAGCGAGGCCGGACGAGAGCCAATGCGCCAGCTCGTCCATGGTTGCGGACGGGTTCCCGCGCGCTTGTCGGAGTGCCGCGACGTTGTGCGGATCATCGAGGATGCGCTTGGCGAGAGCATGAGCGTCGTCCTCAACTCGCAGGCGGTCTTTCCAGCTCACGAGGTAGCCGTGCCCGGCTCGGGTCTTCAGCTTCTTCGGGTCGCCCAGCATCGGCGTCGAGTATCGAGCGGCGGGCATTTGCCTGTCCAACCGCGACGCGGCTGGGGGACACGGTCGGCCGAAGCGTCCGCGGGGGTCCAATGTCCGACGACCCACACGCGTCCGCTGCTTGGCGGCTTCCGGTCACGAGCCGCGGCTTCGCCTCAGCACTTCACGAGCCTTGTCTTGCCTCAGCACTCGGACGTCCTGCTGTCCGAGTCCCGCTTTCGTGCCAGGGCTCAAAACCGACCCGCGGGCCCAAACCAAAAAGCTTCGACCGACACCCAGAATTAGGTGCCGGCCGAAGCTAGAACGGATTGGAGGATTGGAGTCGGGTTGCCCAGTTGCCTGGACGCAGAACAACGTTGCCAGCGGCATGCCAACCGGGCGGCCTCCGAGATCACAGGCCTTTTCTTCGGCGACCTCGCCACGTGGCTGGCAACTCCTGTTGGGGTGGCGACGACACCCGCCACCCTGTCCCTGTCCTGGCGTTCGGTTGGCCACCGCTGCCGTGCGCCGCTATCGTCGCGCGGCAGGATTGCTCATGAGACTAGGAACTTCGATTTCGTTCGCTGCTGCATCGCTCATCTTCGCCGGGTGTTTCTCGCCTGGAGTTGGCGTCGAGACCGGAACCGACGCTGATGTCGACGGGAGCTCTTCGGGCGGCGATACCAGCGACACCACCCCGGCGACCACCGCCGAGCCGACCGGGACGACCGCGAGCTCGACCAGTGGCATGACGACGAGCTCGCCGACCACCGAAAGTCCTACGACGTCTATGCCGACGACCGACGAGACAACGAGCTGGGACCCCTCCGACCCCACCTCGGGAGGCGAAGATCCCTTCTGCGGAGACGGCAACATCGACGCAGGGGAGGAGTGCGACGACGGCCTCGAGAACAACGGGCTCGACCAGGGGTGCTTGCCAGACTGCAATCTCAACGTGTGCGGAGACAGCAATGTCGGACCCGATGAGTTCTGCGACGATGGGGCCGACGACAACGTGCTGGAGGTTGGGGCGTGCGCGCCGGATTGCTCGACGGTGGTTGAGGAGAAGATCATCCAGTCCAGTTCTCTTACCGCGGGCGGAAACTACCAACCGAACCCCGTGGCGCACGCGGATGCACAGTGTCCGGCAGGTTTCGAGGCTCTGTTCGCTGTGCCCGGCGTACGGCAAGCGACGGTTGCCACCGCATACACAGCGGATGCGATTATCGATTGGCCTCTCGAGCCCTTCACCGCCTACGTCCGGGCCGACGGGACGCCGATCTGGATCACCGACGACACTCCCTTGCTTGGAGTCCGCGCTGGAGTGCCCCAACCTCTTACAAACCCCGTCGTGCCAGTTTGCGTTGTCAATATCCCCGCCGGTCAGTTCTGCTTCCCGGCAGTGAGGCCGACGGGGTTGAACAACGACTGGACGCTCGCGCTCAGCAACAGTTGCAATGGTTGGTCGTCGAACTCACAGGATCAGACCCTCTCGTTTGGAGACATCAGGTCCTCCACAGAGTTCCTGCGTGGTCTAACCACGACCTGCGCCACCGGGACCGGCAAAGCAGGGACGGGTGGCTCTTCTCCAACCTTCTACTGCGTGGAGCAGTAGAGCAGTAACTTGGACCGAGACCGCCTCTGGAGACCCGTGCGGTTCGCGTAGCCGCGGAGCCATCCTCTTCTGTGTGCGGCTTGGACCAACTTCTACTGCGCAGAACCGTGATCTGTGCACCTGTCCCTCGACCGACCGACCGAACGAACCCTTGGCCGCCGAGGGCGGCGTCGGTACTATCCCAAGGCAGGATTGCTTATGAAACTAGGACCTTCGATTTCGTTCGCTGCCGCATCGCTCATCTTCGCTGGTTGTTTCTCGCCCGACGGCGGGACCGAGGCGGACACCAGGGGCACATCAGAGGCGTCCACTGAAGGCGGCGAGACGGAAGACACCGCGCCCACAACGACCGACAACCCGACGGGCGCGGGAAGTACGACGGCGAATCCCACGGGCGGCACGACGACCGACGACCCGACGACCGGAAGTCCAACAACGGATGACCCGACGGCGGGAAGCCCGACAACGGATGACCCCTCGGATTCAACAAGCGGAGGAGAAGATCCCTTCTGCGGAGACGGCAACATCGACGCCGGAGAAGAGTGCGACGACGGCCTTGAGAACAACGGGCTCGAGCAGGGGTGCTTGCCAGACTGCAATCTCAACGTCTGCGGCGACAGCAATCTCGGGCCCGACGAGTTCTGCGACGATGGGGCCGGCGACAACGTGCTGGAGGTGGGGGCGTGCGCGCCGGACTGCTCAAGGGTGATCGAGGAGAAGGTGATCCGCGTCGGGGTGTCGTTCATTGGCGGGAACCTTGCCCCCAACCCGGTCGGGTTCGCAGACTCTCGGTGCAACGCTAGCGACCGGGCGCTCTTCGCCGTGCCCGGTGTCCGGCAGGCCACGAACAACACGCCGAATACAGCCGACGCACAAATCGGTTGGCCGCTGCGACCCTACACGGCGTATACACGGCCCGACGGAACTCTCATCTGGCTTACCGACGAAATCCCCCTACTCGGCGTACGAGAGGGCGTCGCAGAACCGTTGACGAGCCCCATCGTGCAGCCGTGCGTCTCCGGTGGGGGGATCTTCTGCGCGGTCTTGGGCCCGATAATCACCGGTCTCGACAACGACTGGACGAACGCCACTGCGGACACGTGCAACGGGTGGACCTCCGCTTCAGAGAGTTTCGACGCGAGCGGAGGAGATCGCTCGTCGTCTGAGAGCTACCTGAACAACTCCGACACGCCGTGTTCTTTGGACGGGAACGGGGCTTCGTTCCAACAACCAGCATTCTACTGCGTCGAGCAGTAGCCCACCGCGTGCCTCGACGAGACAGGGGCGGTTGGACCGCTTGACACTCGGCTGGCCCGGCGAAGCTCCCTACCCCTTTCTGGCGTATTTCGTGTTTCTTCGGCCAACACGTCAGTGAGGAAAGCAAGAAGGAGGCCGCTGCTGTCAGCGACCTCCTTCGTCATCTGGCTAGACTCAGAATCAGCCTCCGCACTCCGCGGCGCAGTTCATGCCGATGCACTGGTTCATCGCGAGCCAGGTTGCGGCCTCAGATGCGGTATCTGGGCATGCTGCGTCGGCGCAAGCCTGGACGTCAGCTGCGGACGCAGGAGCGATACACGGCTGGAACTCAGAGGCAGGGTTGCCCAGCTGCGCTCCGATGCAGTCGTTGAGTAGACCGCAAGCCGTTGGCTCGGTGATTTCGTTAATATCGCCAAAGCATCCGGTGAGATCGGCGCAACAAGCGCCCTCGGCGCACTCGCCACAGGCGGCCGCGGGGAACATGACGGCCGCGCTGCACTCGCCTGCGCCCTCGGTCTCGCCCTCAGTCTCCCCAACATCATCCACACAGATCCCGCCGAGGCAGGTCTGGTCGGCTTCGCACTTCACGCCTTCACAAGCATCCGTCGAGGTGTCGTCGGTGGTGCTGCTGTCGTCCGAGGTGTCGTCGGTCGTGCTGCTGTCGTCGGTGGTCGGCGTGTCGGTGGTGGGCGTGCCGGTGGTCGGGGTGTCCGTCGTGGGAGTGTCCGTCGTCGGGGTATCCGTCGTCGGGGCGTCGGTGGTTCCGGACTCGGTGGCGCCTGCGCCGGTGTCGTCACCGTCATCGCCGTCGTCGCAGGCGGCGAAGGAGAGGCAGAGGCTGGAAGCAAGGAGGAAGGAAAGCTTGTTACGGAGCATCAGTGGAAACCCTTCTGCCGGGTTTGAGGGCCGCGGTTTTAGAAAACGGCGCCTCGAGAACAACCCGGATATCCGGTAACCCTGCCACAGGGTCGTTTTGCCGGCAAAAGAAAACCCGTGAGGATCCGTCGACATGCTCCATGAAGGGTCCATGGAAGGATCTGCAAGCTCGTGATCTTTCGGCAGGAATTTGTGGAGTCACGTACACTCAAGGCAGCGGGAGAACAGCCATGGAACCCCAAAAACGCCTCTGGATCCTGACCGGCTTGCTGTCGACGGGCCTTTTTTCTGCGAGCTGCGCTCCGTCGGTGGATGCCGGGGAGTGCGCTGAAGGCTCCCCGTGCCCCCGGGGGGAGATGTGCAATCTCGACGAGGCCGTCTGCGAGCTGATCGACCTTCCGACCGACGCGACCGAGTTTCCGGCGCAGGCCACCTTCACGGGCAAGGACATCCCGTTCTTCCGCGGACAGGTCTGCACCGTCACCGAGACGGCGGCAGGGCAGCCGTTCCCGGTCTACATGAGCCCGTGCCTGCACCCATGCCTCGACGTCTCGCGGTTCGAGTTCAAGCACTCGTGGAGCTGCACGGGCAGCACGTGCTCGGCGTACGCGGCTTTGTGGCTGGGCGTCGACTCCGTGGGCACGTGCCCCGAGGATGCGTTCGGACAATTCGCCGCCGGGCAGTGTCAGTACACAAACCCGGTCACGCTCACCATCGACCCGACCTACGGCGATGGCTCGCCGGTCCAAGGCACGATGGAGCTTGAGATCCCGTTCTTCTCCAACCAGGACGCGGGGTTCATCGCTGCTTCGGGCGGCGACCCCACCGAGATCGAGTTCCGCATGGCGCAGTACGCTCAGGACCCGGGGCGCATCGTCAGCGGTGCCCCGATCAGCATTCTCGCTTCGCACGCCGCGCCACCGGCCGACTGCGGCGCCGATGGCAGCGCCTGTGACTGCTTCGACGTTGGATTCTGATCCCAAGCTCGACGACCCTGCCCGCGTTGGGCTCGTGCTCTCCGGCGGTGGCGCGCGGGGTGCCTACGAGGTGGGCGTGCTTCGCTACGTTCGCGAGCAGATCCCCATCCCCACCCCGTTTCACGTCATCACGGGCAGCAGCGTCGGAGCGATCAACGGCAGCTACATCGCCGCCACCTGCGATCGTCCTCGGGCCCAGGCCCGCGCGCTTGCCCGGGTGTGGAGCGAGATCAAGCTCGACGAGGTCTACCGCTTTGGCTGGGAGCAGATGCGGACCCTCCCGCAGGTGCTGTTCGGCCGCGACCTGCCCAAGCTCAACCACGGCTCCTCCGTGGGTGGCCTCGTCGACGCCCAGCTGATGCAGAAGGTCGTTCGTGAGCTCATCCCGTGGGAGGGCATCACCGAGAATCTGCATCGCGGTCACCTTCATGCGTTTGCATGCAGCGCCACCGAGCTGGCCACCGGCGTGACCACGGTGTTCGTGCAGACCCGCGACGGTGTCGTCGGACAGTGGCCGCGCCTCTCCGGCCAAGAGGTGGTCGCGACCGCGATCACGGCCGCACACACCCTCGCCTCCGCCGCGATCCCGGTGCTCTTCCCCGCCGTACGGGTTGGAGATCAGTTCTACGTCGACGGCAGCCTTCGACAGAACACCCCGATTCGCCCCGCCATGCATCTGGGTGCAGATCGGCTGCTGGTCGTGGGCTTGCGTCACAACAAGGAGACCCAGACAGCGCAGGACCGGGCCCGCGAAGAGGCGAGCACCGTCTATCCCAACGCGGTCTTCATGGCCGGCAAGATCCTCAACGCCTTGCTGCTCGACAAGCTCGAGGCGGACCTCGCCCGCATCGAACGCACCAACGAGCTGATCCGCGCTGGCACCAAGATCTACGGGCCCGACTTCTCGCGGAGGATCGCCGAGGCCATCAGCGGTCGCGAAGGGCGGCCGTACAAGGAGGTGCAGCTGGTGCTGATTCAGCCCAGCCGGGATCTTGGGCAGGTGGCCCACGAGGTGATGCAGCGGACCCGGCTCAAGGCGCACAGCGGCATGATGGCCCGGTGGCTGCGACGGCTCAGCGAGGGCGCCAACGACGTGTCCGAGAGTGACCTGGCCAGCTACGTCCTGTTCGACCCCGACTACGTGCACGAGCTGATCGAGCTCGGATATCGCGACGCCGCCGCAAAACACGACGAACTCGTCGCCCTCTGGGCCTGAGTTCGGCCCGGTGAGAAACCGCAACACGGCGCCGTCAGCGGCTGCGGTACACCAAGAACCATGGCGTACAACCTCGTGACCCTCGGCGGGGACGGCATCGGTCCCGAAGTCATGGCCCAAGGGCTCCGCGTGCTCGAAGCCGTCAGCAAACCGCTGGGCATCGAGTGGAACATCGAGGACATCCCTTGCGGCGGCCAGTTCTATCTGGAGCATGGCTCCCGAGACTGGCCCGAGGGATCCGAGGCCAAGTGCAAGGCCGCCGACATGATCCTGCTCGGCGCGGTTGGGTGGCCCGACCCCAAGAGCAAGGGCCCGGTCACCATGGCCAACGGCAAGATGGCCGGCTACTCCGCGGTGATCGGCAACCGGACCAACCTCGACCTCTTCGCCAACGTCCGACCGGTCAAGCTGTACAAGGGCGTGCAGCACCGCATCCACGGCGAGCACAAGCAGGTGTGGACGCCGGGCCAGGTCGACCTGGTGATCGTTCGCGAAAACACCGAAGGGCTCTACGCCGGCGTCGGCGGCAAGCTGTCCCCTGGAGGCATCACCGACGTTGCGATGGATACGCGGGTCATCACCCGGCGCGCCTCCGAGCAGGTGATCCGCCACGCGTTCGAGCTGTGCAAGCGTCGCAACACCGGGGCTCCCAGGGACGGCAAGCTGCGCGTCACCGCGATCGTCAAGGACAACGTCCTGCACGGTGACCATCTGTTCCGCGACATCTTCTTCAAGATCGGCGAGGAGTACCCGCAGATCGAGAAGGAGACCGCCATCGTCGACGCGTTCACCCAGTGGATCATCTGCGAGCCCGAGCGCTACGACGTCTGCGTCACCACCAACATGTTCGGCGACATCGTCACCGACCTCGCCTCCGTTCTGCAGGGCGGCATGGGCATGGCGGCCAGCGCCAACGTTGGCCATGAGCACGGCATGTTCGAGCCGATTCACGGCAGCTCCCCCGCCGATGCGGGCAAAGACCGTCTCAACCCGATCGCCACGGTGATCTCGGTGAAAGAGGGGCTCAGCTGGCTTGGCGGGCGCAAGGGCGACGACAAGCTGGTGAAGGCGGCCGAAGCCATCGACAAGGCCGTGGTTGAACTGCTCGAGGTCGGTGCGCCGTTGACCGTCGACCTGGTCGGGCCCGATCGCGCGGCCAAGTGCAGTGAGGTGGGCCAGGCGCTGGCGGAGCTCGCTGCCGCCAAGCTCGGCTGAGCACCCGAGCACCCCTGTCAGGCCCGGGAGCCGCGGTTATTTGACTGGTCCCCGGCCGCTTGGGAGGCTGAGCGCGATCGTGTTCTTGCCGGGTTCAGTCGCGCTTCTCGGGGTCCTTGCCGCGCCCGGATCCGAGGCTGCGGAGGCGGCCGAGGCGTCTGTGAGCACCTCGTCCGAGGTCAACACCCACGACACGCCTTGGATCCGTCGCCATCCGCCGCGGCGAAACATGTTTCATCTGGGCGTGTTTGGCGGGCTGCTGTTTCCCGCCCGCGACATCGAGCTGTTTCAGATCGACAACGCTCAGCCCAAGCAGGGCTTCAAGTCCTACCGCGCCCTGGCTCCGGAGTTGGGCGCTCGGTTTGGCTACTTCCCGCTCGATTTCCTCGGTCTCGAGGCGGAAGGAGCGCTTGGGTTCGGCCGAGTCGAGGGCGACGAACGTGCGACGCTCTGGACGTTTCGCGGTCATGTCATCGGGCAGATTCCACGCTTGCGCGTGACGCCGTTCGTGCTCGCAGGCGCCGGGGTGCTCGGTGTTCGCAGCGACGCGGGGGCGGTCGGCAACGACTCCGATCTTGCCTTCCACGTGGGTGCGGGCGTTGCTGCCCACCTCACCCGGGCGCTCTCGCTGCGTCTGGAGGTGCGCAACGTGATCAGCCCGCAGCAGGGGGAGACCGGGGGCGGGACCAACAGCCCCGAGGTGCTTCTGGGCTTCGGTTGGACCCGGCGCCCGGCCGAGACACCCCAGCCCGCACCTCGGGTGCTCGTTGCGCAGCCTGCCCCTCCCGTGCCCTCCGACGCGGATGGCGATGGCTTCATCGATGACGAGGATGCATGTCCGGGCCAGGCCGGTGTCGCGCCCGACGGCTGCCCCGAGCCCGACCCCGACTCCGACGGTGATGGCATCTTGAGTGACGCCGACGCGTGCCCAGATGTGAGCGGCCCCGCGCCGGATGGATGTCCGGTCGAAGACGCGGACGGCGACGGAATCGAAGACGACCGAGACCTGTGCCCTCAGAAACCCGAGACGTTTAACGCGTTCGAGGACGCGGACGGATGCCCCGACTCGGTGCCCGAGGAACTCGGCGCCTTCGAAGGAACGCTCGCCGGGGTCACCTTTCAGATCGACAGCGCACAGCTGCGCTCGTCGTCGAAGCAGAACCTAGACGCGGTGGTCGCGGTTCTCGCGAAGTACCCGGAGGTGACCGTCGAGATCAGCGGGCACACCGATTCCACCGGGGCGGCCGAGCACAACATCGAGCTCTCGAAGGCACGGGCAGACACCGTCAAGGCGTACTTCGTCGAGCATGGGGTGCAGGAGAACCGGGTCGAGACCCGCGGGGGTGGACCCGATGAGCCGGTCGACACCAACGCGACCGCGCAAGGCCGAGCTCGGAACCGGCGGATCGAGTTCCGGCTGCTCAACGGCAGCTGAGGCCGTGGAGCGCCGTTCGCCGCCCTGATGGCCGCGTTGCTCTACAGCAGCGACGAGTAGATCGCGTGGCGACCCACGCCGATCCGCTCGAGTCGCTCCTCTTTCACCAACGCGCCGAGGTGGTGACGCAGCACTTTGCGATCCAGACGCGTGTACTCCTCGATGTCGTCGAGCGTGACCTCGCCGTTGCCCTCGATGAAGGGCACAACCAAGCGCGCGAACTCGTCGGGCTCGATACCGCCGTCCTGCGGCTCGGCGTTCGCCTTGGCCGCCGCCTTGTTGTCGTTCTCCGCTTTCTCAGCGTATGCGTCGCCGAGTTCGTCTTCGAGAATCCGTTCCTTCTTTCGCCGGCGGGTCGCAGCCTTCTTGGCCGGGGCCTTGTCGGTGAAACCATCTCGGAGGTCACCCAGGGTGATCTTCGCGAACTGAGTCCACAGGCCACGGGCGCTGAGGAACTTGACCAGATCACCGAGGGTGACTTGGTCGGGGTTTTTGAGTCCTCTCAGCGTTTCGAGGGCGCTGAGCCGCTCAAGTTCATCCACGGACGCATCAGGGGAGAGCATGTCGCTTGTGCTGCTGGCTGGCATGGTCGAAACCCGCGACTCCAGGAGGCGTGAAACAACCGTTTCATCCCGCCACCCGCCGTCCGAACCTCGGTGAGATGATGCGGGAAGCCAAGGCAGGCCGCAAGGGGGTCTCGCGCAGGGTGGCGCCTTCGACCCGGGCACCCGCGCGCCCGTCGGAGGGCTGCTCGCAGCCAGTTGAGAACGTCGACACGACGTCTCGCTCGCCCTTTTCGCTCCTGGCGGTGTCGCCAAAACTTGCAGTGCACCCGGCACAGCGGCGTTTCGGCTCCTACCCAGGAGCGAAAAATGCTTCCCGAGCCGCCGCGCCGACTTTCTCAACTGGCTGCTAACCTGGCGTCGGTGGTGGCGCAGAGCTCGTGGCGGTGTGCATTGTGGCTCGGCCTCTTGGGTCTATGGGGAGTCGCTGGCTGTCTTGCGGACGACTCCTACCCCTGCGCCAGCGATCCCCAGTGTGCCGAGACCAACCTCGGCGAAGGTCGGTGTCTGGTGGGCTGGTGCGCGTATCCAGACGACGCGTGCGAGGGCCGCTGGCGGTTCTCACCCAGCGCAGGAGGCTCGCTCGCGTCCCAGTGTGTCTCCCCCGAGGACGCGATTGAGACCGACAGCGACACCACAGAATCGAACGCTTCGACGGCCGAGATGACCACCGTACCCAGCGCGAGCGACTCGAGCACCCAAGATGCTGCTGGGTCGAGCTCGGACTCGGGCGCCTGCGCGGGTGGGTGCACCTCGCCGCCCGGCCCTTGTTTTGCCGCTGTGGGGACGTGCCTTCGAGACTCGGGGACCTGTGAATACGCGCCGCTGGGCCAAGGGACCGCGTGCGACGACTCGGACGCCTGCACGGCTTCGTCTTCGTGCGACGGCGCCGGCGTGTGCTCGGGTGCAGCAACCGTGTTGTGCGAGTCTGCGCCGCCTTGTTTCTCCGGGACCGGCGTTTGCAACCCGGCCGACGGTACCTGCACGTACACGCCCGCCGAAGCCGGCGTAGCTTGCGAGGACGACAACGGCTGCACGCTCGAAGATGCGTGTGACGGGGCTGGCAATTGCGTCGCCGGAGGACCCTGCGCCTCGGACAACCCGTGCGTCTCCTCGGAGTGTCAAGACGGGTCTTGTGTTGAGACCCCGCTCGCCGACGGCACGCAGTGCGGAGATGCGGCGTCGATGCGTTGTTGTGGTGGTGCGTGCGCGGACATCTCGAGCGACGTGGGGAACTGCGGCGGTTGCGGCGTGGCGTGCGATCCCGGATTTCAGTGCGAGAGCGTGTCGGCCACGGCCTGCGAGAGTGCGCCGGCCGCCACCAGCGGACGATGCCGATGCTCAGGCTTCAACGCCCAGTGCCCGAGCGGACAGATCTGCCGGACCGTCAACCCTTGGAGGGACCGCTGCACTCCCGATGAGGCCGCCGACTGTCCTGGGCAGCTTGAGGTGGTCAGCCTGTGCCCCGACTACTGCTCCTATTGAGCGTCACGTCGGGCAAGAACGATCCACCGGACGACTCCTGTCGCGAGGACCACGGCTCCGGTTGCGAGCAGCACGACACCCGCCGTGCCCAGCTTCTGCGCGCTCGTATACTCCGACTCGAACGCGCCTTCGGTGTTGGACAGCCTCGAGTCGTCTGAACGAGCCACTGAAAGCCCTCGGGCGACGGTGCCGACCAACAGCACGCCCGTCCCGACTCCGACGAGCGCGCCACCCCAGGGGTCCGCATACCAGCGGCGATGCGGCGCGTCTGCAGGAGGAGGCGTCGTGGGCGGCGGTGTGACGACGAGCGGCGGAGGCGGCTCGGGCGTGAGCTGCTCGGTGCACAGCTCCCGCAGCTTGGCGACCTTCTCGAGCTGGTCAGGCTTGACGTCCTCGTCGCTCCCCGCGAGCTCCAGGTAGGTCGTGTAGAGCGCGATGGCATGCTCGCACTGACCGCCGAGGCGTTCGGCCTGCGCCCAGGCAAAGAGGTAGTCGAGCTGGGGATCGGCCTCATACGCGGCTTGAAAACCCTGGGCGGCATCGGCCCACTGCTCGGCGGTGTACGCAGCCTTCGCGCTTGCGACGGTACGCTCGTGCTGTGCAGGTGGACTCGTCGCCACCAGAGCGACCGCACAGAGCAGGGACGCGAGCTTCACGGGAACATGCTATCGAGCCCCTCGCGATCCTTCGAGTCTGAGCGGGGCTTGGTTTTCGTTTGCGGCCGCTTTTTCTTCTTCTTTTTCGCGGTCTGAGACGGCGGCGGAGCTTTGTTCTTGGTTGTCGAGCGATGGCGCTCGTCGGGCACGGGCTCGATGACCTCGAGCACAGGCTCGATGGCCACGGGCTCCGCGGGCAAGTCGCGGGCGGGCGCCGCAGGAGTTTCGTGCACCGCAACACCGGGCTGGGGTGCCGGGGCGGCGACCACGGACGGTTGGGGTGCGGCGGCAGCGGGCTGTGGCGTGCTCCGATAGGCCCAGGTCAACCCGAGCACCGAGACCGCGATCGCTACAGCCGCGAGGATCGTATTTCGGGATCCGCGTGGCTCGTACGCCGAAGGCGTGGCGGCGATCTGGGTGTGCGAACCGGATGCTGCAACCACCGTCTCGCTGCTCGGTCGCGGCGCATGCACGACTTCTAGGGGTACGGGATGCGATGTGAGCCTCGTCTGCGATGTCGAAGGCTCCTCGTCTGAAGACTCCCGGGCCAGCCCCGTCGCCGACGCGGCGGGCAATGGGTTGGTGGGCAGAGCGACCGTCTCGGCGGCGTTGCTCGCCGCTTCGGGGGCGGCTTGTTGCGATGGCACGTCGAAGAGCGACGTCATCATCGCGGCGACGTCGAGCTCGGATGCAAGAATGCCGTATTTGCGCGCGAACGCTTCGAGGTCATGCCGAAGCGCACCAGCGCTTTGGTAGCGATCGTCGGGCTCGACCTGAAGCGCGTGCATCACGATGGCAGCGAGTTCGTCGGGATAGTCGTCGCAGACCTCGTGCGGCGAGGGGAAGTCGCCCTCGACCACCTTCCGAAGCAGCTCGAAGTCTCCGTCTCCGCGAAAGAGTCGCCGCCCGGTCGTGGTTTCGAACAACAAGATGCCCAGCGCGAACACGTCGGTGCGGTGGTCGACACTGCTGCCACGAGCCTGCTCGGGTGATAGGTACGCCGTCTTGCCTTTGATGACGCCTCGGCGCGTGGTCTCGTCCTGAACGGTCGACTTGGCCACGCCGAAGTCGACGAGCTTCACGTGGCCTTGGTAGCTCAGCATGACGTTGGCCGGGGACACGTCTCGGTGGACGATCCCAAGCGACTGGCCCGCGCCATCGACTCGAGCGTGTGCGTAGGCCAGCCCGGCCGCGACCCGGGAGGCGATGCGCAGGGCGACCGAAAGCTCGACCGGTTGCCCCCGGAGCGCCTTCATGACCTGGCGAAGGTCTCGTCCGTCGACGTACTGCATCGCGAAGTACGGGCCGCCTTCGAACTCGCCGACATCCAAGACTTGGGCGATGTTGGGGTGGTCGAGGCTGGCCAAGACTCGCGCCTCGTGCACGAACATCGCGACGAACTCGGGGTTCTCCGCGAGGTGTTGGAGGGCGAACTTGAGCGCGCACGGCTTGTTGAACCCAAACGGGCCCTGGGCTCGCGCGAGGTAGAGCTCGGCCATGCCCCCCATGGCCAGTCGCTGCTCGATGACGTAGCGGCCGATCTCAAACCCTGGCGGCAGGGGTCGCGGGAGTGGAGCGCTCATTCGAACATGGGATCTACGCGCCCGGCCATCCGTCGAATGCGCCTGTTCCAGCGGTTTCAGGCTACCACGCGCGTTCGTGTTGCTCCTTCTACGTCCTCGTTGCGAGCGGTCAGCCGCAGGCCTACGGCGCGGTTTTGTGGCGGAGCCCGAGGCGGCGCAGACGCGCAGGCACAGGCCGACAGCTCCCGGCCTGTTTCGGTTCGCGGCGGCGGTGGAGGAATAGGAGGAACTACGGATCTGGATAAAAAACCGAGCGAAAACGAATGCTTGGGGAGGCTTAGCTCCGACCGCAAGCTGCAGCATCCGGCAACCTCCGAGCCCCAAGTTGGAGATCTCCCCCCCGGGTTCCTGGCCTGTCTTGGAACGGTCCGAGCGCGGAGCTGTGGTCACCGGTAGGGCGGGGAGACCGCCAGTGAGCGGAAGCCGCGCGGCCGGTATTGGGGCTGGCCTACGCGTGGGACCCTGTAGGACACGGTTTCAAACGATCTTCGGAGGGATTCCACGATCTCCCGCGGTGTGCGCGGTGGGGCGAGACACCACAATGCCTGTGGATAACCTTGTGGATAACCTGGGGACGATATCGACCGACCAGGCGGCCGCTTATGTGGATAATCCGACCACAAAACTTGCGGCCAGCTTCTTGCCACACCCCAACATGTTGTGGTTCTAATACGAGCCGCCCCAACATGAGGGGTTACCGAGGGGTTGTCCCACCCCTCACCACGCCTGCATGCGTGGGTGCGTGATTCACGCTTTTGCTCCCGAATCCGCTGCGGCTTCGGCGCTTCCCCGGGACCTCGATTCTCGACACCGGCACCCCTCCACGGTGCACCGCGCTTCTCCCCCAGAAAGCGCGCTCAGGCTGCATTCGGCGGCCTGCTTTCCGAGCGGCTCTCCCCGAAACCGCATCTTTTGCTGGGCTTGTGTTCAGCTCTCTCGCAGACTCCCCGCTCTCCTCACCTCCCGCTCGCTCGCTCCGCCAGGTCCCCCGATGAAACTCTCCCGTCATTTCACCTCCGCTGACGCTTCCAACGACTTCGGAGACATTGAGTTCGAAAACCGTTCGTCCAGGATCACAAACCCCGACGGGTCGGTGGTGTTCGAGGCGACCGACATCGCGGTCCCCAAGGGCTGGTCGCAGGTCGCGGTCGACATCCTGGCCCAGAAGTACTTCCGCAAAGCGGGCATCCCCACCCGCACGCGTCGGGTGCCGGAGCCGGGCGTGCCGGAGTGGCTGTGGCGTAGCGAGCCCGACGAAGAGGAACTCGCCGAGCTTTCGGCGGAAGAGAGCAAGCGAGGAGAGCGGGACAGTCGCGAAGTCTTCCAGCGCCTGGCGGGTTGCTGGACCTACTGGGGATGGCGTCACGGCTACTTTTCGGACGAGCTGTCGGCCCGGACCTACTACGAGGAGATGCTGTTCATGCTGGCCACCCAGCGGGCCGCACCCAACAGCCCGCAGTGGTTCAACACCGGGCTCAACTGGGCGTACGGCATCACCGGCCCGGCGCAGGGGCACTACTACTGCGAGGCCGAGACCGGCCGTGTCCGCAAGTCGCAGACCGCCTACGGTCGCCCGCAGCCCCACGCCTGCTTCATCCAGTCGGTCGATGACGACCTCGTCGGCGAGAACGGCATCATGGATCTTTGGGTCCGCGAAGCCCGGTTGTTCAAGTACGGCTCGGGTACCGGCACCAACTTCTCTCGCATCCGTGCCGAGGGCGAGCACCTCTCCGGCGGTGGTCGCTCCAGCGGCCTGATGAGCTTCCTTCGCATCGGCGACCGGGCAGCCGGCGCGATCAAGTCCGGCGGCACCACGCGACGCGCCGCGAAGATGGTCGTTGTCGACATCGACCACCCCGATGTCGAGGCGTTCATCGACTGGAAGGTGATCGAGGAGCAGAAGGTCGCCGCGCTCGTCACCGGCTCGCGTCTGTGCAACGAGCACCTCAACCACGTGCTGCAGGCCGGTTGGGGCAACGCCGACATCACGAACGAAGACCGCTGGAAGCCGGGCGCGAACAAGCCGCTGCGCAAGGCGATCCGAGCGGCTCGCAAAGCCGAGGTCAACGAGAACTACATCCAGCGTGTCCTTCAGCTCGGCGCGCAAGGTGCCAAGTCGATCGCCTTCAAGGAGTACGACACCGGCTGGGACTCCGAGGCCTACGGCACCGTCTCCGGACAGAACTCCAACAACTCGGTTCGTCTCACCGACGCTTTCCTCAAGGCGGTCGAGCAAGACGACGACTGGCACCTGCGTCGCCGCACCGACGACTCCGTGGTCAGGACGCTTCGCGCCCGCGAGCTTTGGAACAAAATCTCGTTTGGCGCCTGGTCCTGCGCCGACCCCGGTCTTCAGTTCGACACCACGATCAACGACTGGCACACGTGCCCGGCGTCGGGTCGCATCAACGCCAGCAACCCGTGCTCCGAGTACATGTTCCTCGACGACACGGCCTGCAACCTGGCGTCGCTCAACCTGATCAAGTTCGTTCAAACCGAGGGGGAGAACCGCGGCGACCTCGACACCGACGCCATCCGCCACGCGTCGCGTCTATGGACGGTCACGCTCGAGATCGCGGTGCTGATGGCCCAGTTCCCCAGCAAGCAGATCGCCGAGCTCAGCTATCGCTACCGCACCCTCGGGCTGGGCTATGCGAACATGGGGACCTACTTCATGACCCGCGGGCTGCCCTACGACTCCGAGGTGAGCGCAGCCATCTGTGGTGGTGTCACCGCTCTGATGACCGCGACCTGCTACGCAACCTCGGCCGAGCTCGCCGAGGAGCTGGGCCCGTTCGAGGGCTACGACGACAACCGAGCGCACATGCTCCGGGTCATGCGGAACCATCGCCGGGCCGCCTACAACGCGCCCAAGCACGAGTACGAGGGCCTCAACACCCCGCCGGTCGGCATTCCCCAGGATCTGTGCCCCGCGTACTTGCTCGCACCCGCGCAGCAAGAGTGGGACCGCGCCCTGCGTCAAGGTGAAGAGCACGGCTACCGCAACGCGCAGGTCACCGTCATCGCGCCCACCGGCACGATTGGTCTCTTGATGGATTGCGACACCACGGGCATCGAGCCCGACTTTGCCCTGGTGAAATTCAAGAAGCTCGCCGGTGGCGGGTACTTCAAGATCATCAACCAGTCGGTCCCCAGCGCCCTGGGTCACCTCGGCTACAGCTCGGCGCAGTCCGACGACATCGTTCGATACATCAAGGGCGCGGGCAGCCTGGTGGGCAGCCCTCGAATCTCGCACGCTGTCCTCAAGGCCAAAGGCTTCACCACGGAAGTCCTGGCGAAGGTCGAGTCCGAGCTCGGTTCTGCGTTCGAGATCGGCTTCGTGTTCAACCGCTGGACGTTGGGCGACGAGTTCTGCAAGGGCACGCTTGGCTTCACCGAGGAGCAGCTCGGCAACCCCAACTTCAACATGCTGGGTGAGCTCGGCTTCACGGCCGACGATGTGCAGCGGGCCAACGACTACGTCTGCGGCACGATGACCATCGAGGGGGCGCCGCACATCAAGGACGAGCACCTCGAGGTGTTCGACTGCGCGAACAAGTGCGGTCGCTACGGCGAGCGCTTCATCGCGGCGATGGCCCACGTGCACATGATGGCTGCGGCTCAGCCGTTCCTCTCGGGTGCGATCTCCAAGACGATCAACATGCCCAACAGCGCGACCGTGACCGAGGTCGAGGACGTCTACAAGCAGTCCTGGCAGCTCGCGATCAAGGCCATCGCCCTGTATCGCGATGGCTCCAAGCTCAGCCAGCCGCTCTCCGCTTCGCTGTTGGATGAGGTCTCCGACGACCTGGACGACGAGGACTACGTCGAGGCTCCGATCGCTGCCACCTCGCAGCCGCAGGTCATCGAGAAGGTCACCGAGAAGGTCGTGACGCGCTACCTCAAGAAGCGCCGTTCCATGCCCGATCGTCGCGGTGGCTACACCCAAAAAGCCGTCATCGGCGGCCACAAGGTCTACATCCATACCGGCGAGTACTCGGATGGAACCCTGGGCGAGATCTTCATCGACATGCACAAGGAAGGCGCCGCTTTCCGCAGCTTGATGAACTGCTATGCCATCGCGATCAGCCTGGGCATGCAGTACGGCGTACCGCTTGAGGAGTACGTCGAGGCGTTCACCTTCACGCGCTTCGAGCCCAACGGCATGGTGCACGGTCATCCGAGCATCAAGATGTGCACCAGCATCATCGACTACATCTTCCGCGAGCTGGCCGTCAGCTACCTGGGCCGCCACGATCTGGCCCATGTCGCACCCGAGGATCTCGAGCCCGACACCACCGGTGGTGGCGACAAACAATCCAAGGCTCCTGTCGATGACGGCATGGTCCGCGGTGTCGACTACGCCGAAGAGGTTGTCGAGGAGCAGCTTGTCACTCCGGGTCCGCTCAAGCTCGAGGCACCGCTCCCGAGCAGCGCTGGATTCCTGGCCGACAACAAGCCGAAGATCGAGTTCGAAGATCGTTCGGTGCACGCAGGGGTGGCGGCCAACGAAGACGTGCACGACAGCCGGCAGGCCAAGCGTGGCGCGGAGAAACAGGCGGCATCCGAGCTGAGCGCCAAGGTGCAGAAGGCGCGCATGCAGGGCTACGAAGGCGATGCTTGCACCGCCTGCCAGAGCTTCACGCTGGTCCGCAACGGCTCGTGCCTCAAGTGTGTGGCCTGCGGAGCCACCAGCGGCTGCAGCTGATCTCAGCGTCCCGCCCTGCTCCGTCGCGTTCCTGGACGCGGCGGAGCCGCTCGCGAAGCGCGAGGCCCAGCTCGACGCGGCAGATGTGCCTCCACGCACGCACCCGGACCGAAGGGCTCGAGCAGGGGGCTGTCGTAGCCGGGCACCGAGTCGGCCTGGTCGGCGACCAGGGGCACTAGCGCTGTGCGTCGTCGTCCGCCGCCACCAAGTCGCGCAGGTCGATGGGCTCGACCCGTGCACTCAGCGTCGGGCGAGGCACGGTTCGGACGCACATCATCAAGTGCCCACAGGGCTCCAGACCACGCGTGAGCTCCTCGAGCAGCAGCCCGTGCTCGCGACTGCCCGGGCGCGGCGTGGGGCGGTCCACACGGCGGTACCCCACCAGGCTCTCGGGTTGAAGGTCCGGCAAGCGTCGTCGTGCCAGCGTCACAGCTTCCTCTGGGTCGAGCGGCACGACGTCATCGTCGGCCTCGAACCGGTGGCCAAGCTCGTACTGGTGCCCAGCAGGACACTCGAAAACCAGAACACGCATGCGAACCTCGGATCTCCCCGCGTTAGGGGGAGAGGATGAGAACCTTGACCTGGCTCGGGACGACGCGAACGCCAGGGCAGTTGGTCGAGTTTTGCAGCGACGCGCTCGTGACCCTGGTCGCCGGCATCCCACCGACCAGCGTGGTGAAGGCGCCGGTGAGGTGACGTGAAGGGCCCATCACCATGCCGGACGCGACCCCTGTGGCCACCCCCGCGTTGTCACCATTGGTCATCGGGATGCTGGTGCCCATGTTGTGGGCTGGCGCGCACATGAACAGCACGTTGTACACGGCGGGCACACCCATGGGTCCCGCGGTGATGTTGGGGTAGGGGATCGGAACAGGTCCCGCCGGGGTGGGCGTGAGACAGACATCGGGAAACCCGGTGTCCATCCCCATCATTTGAGTGTTGGCGAACATTGGCGTTGTTATCCGAGGTGAATCTGGCCGCCGTCGGCCTTGACGAGGTCGGTGCCGTTGAGCAGGACGGTCTTGCCGGCAAGCTGGGCCACGCCCGTGGCCCGCTGCTCGAGGTTGCCCGCCTGCACCTGATCGAGACCCTCGACCACCCGCAGGCTGCTCTTGCTGTGGGAGCTGATGCGATCGACGAGTCGCTCAAACAGCTTGCCCACAAAGGTGGCCTTGGTGGCGTGGACAAACAGCTCGCGCAGGACGAACGAGCATTCGTCGAGCAGAGCCCTGCCGCGCCGGGCACGAATCTGAAGCTCATCGCTGTGCAGTCCCAGGCGCTGCTCGGCGTGCAGGTCGAGCCCTGCGCCGCCCACCGTGAGCTGGCCACTCGCCCTGAGATCGGCGTCTCCGTCGATCCGCAGCTGCGACGCACCGGCATCGGGTCCCCGCCGCAGTACGGCCGTCACGTAGCGCTGCTCGCCCTCGGCGACAAACCACACCAGGTCCCCAACTTCGGGCTGCAGCAGGCAGCTGGCCGCCCGGTGAGCCGACGTACACACGACGCCCCTGGACATCTGGAGCGTCAGGCTCTGCGCGCTGCGACAGGTCACGGTCGCGCTGCCCTGGTGAGGTGAGGCCGTGGTCGGGGCTCCGTGGGGCTCCGGTGCCTGAGATACGAGTCCGAGATCGTGTGCGTGCATGGGTTGAAGCTCCTAAAACTTGGGCTGCCAGCGCTGGGCCGCGGCGAGCTCGGGGTCGGTGCCCAGGGTCACAGCGCGCGTTGGGATGACCGCGCCGTCGTCCAGAACGGCGTGAAGGTTGGCGCGAAACATCTTCGCACCCGTGAAGCGAGCGCGGCGAATATCCGCTTGAGCAAAGTCTGCGTAGGTGAGGTCGGCGGCCGAAAACTCGCAGTCGCTGCATTGCGCCCGATGCAAGATGCACTGGACCATCGCAGCCCCGGCGAACGACGCTTGCTCGAGGATGGCGTCGATGAAGATCGACTGGTGCAGTTCTGCCCGCCGCAAGTCGGCACGGCGCAGGTTGGCCTCCACAAACAGTACGTTGGGGGCGTTGGCGCCGGCCAGGTTGGCGCCGGCCAGGTTGGCGCCCTTGAAGTTTGCGTTCCGCAGGTCGGCGCCCTGGAGCTCGCAGCCCTCGAGGTTGGCGTCGGTAAACTGACAGAACGCGAAGCTCATCCCCGCCAGATGCATGCCCGCCAGGTTGGCTTTGATCAGCGTCACCCGCTCGAAACGTGCCCCCTCCACTCGGACCTCTCGCAGGTCGAGGTCGAGCAGCGTGACGGAGTCCAGCGTGTTGTCGCGCAGATCTGCGCCATCGATCGGGGTCTCAAGAAACGCGCAGCGAATGAGCTTGGCGCCGACGAATCCCGCGTCTTGCAGCTCGCTCTTGCTGAACACACAGGCCCTCAGGTCGGCACCCGCAAGCTCAAGCCCTCGCGCCTTGACCTCCATGAACTTGGTCCCGGTCAGCCGCGCCCCGTTGAGCTTGGCGTGGGTGAGGCTGCACTTCATCAAGCTCGCCTGGTGCAGGTTCGCTCCGAGCAGGCTGGCACCGTCGAGCTTGCACTCCACGAACACGGCTTCGCGCAAGTCTGCGCCGTCGAGGCAGGCGCCGGAGAGGTCGACCTTGTTGAAGAACGCACCTCCCCCTGCCAGCTCGCGAAGGTCGCGGCCGGCCAGGTCCAGCCCCACCAGCTCCCGGCCGCCGCGAATCTGCGCTCCGAGCTCGGCGCAGTCGGCCGGCGGAGCCCAGTGGGTCTGGTCGTCCATCTTCGGGCTCATGACGCAACCTCTGGCTTGGGCTCTTCGTGTCGGGGGTAGATGCGAACCTTGACCAGGATGGCCTCGTCGAGTTTGACCGCCGGGTCGCTCCGAACCCGCGCCATGTCGGCGCCGAACAAGTTCGCTCCGCGTAGGTCGGCACCGTAGATCCTCGCCCGCGCCAAGCTGGCGTTCATCAGGTTGGCCGACATCAACTCCGCGTTGCTCAGGTCGGAGACCTCAAACCGGGTCCGCCGAGCCACGACCTGATACAGCTGCGCGTCGACCATGTTGCACTCGCAAAGATCCGCATCATCGAGGTTGGCCTTGCGAAAGCTCGCGCCGACCAGCGAGGTCCCACGCAGGTTCGCCCCCTGCAGCTGAGCCTCGCTCAGCTGCGCACCGTCGAGCTGGCACTCCTCCACAAAACGAGCGTTGCGGAGGTTGGCGCCCAGAAAGTGGACCGACCGGGCGTCGCAGGACAAGAAGGTGCTGGACACAAGGCTGGCCCCATCGAAGACCGAGCCGCGCAGGTCTACCTTCAGGAACGCGTTGGTCGGGAGCTGAGCCTCGCTGAAATCGACGGTATCGATGACGGCGTCCATCCACGCGAGCTGCTCGCCGATCATGCCCCGCGCGTTCACCTTGTGCAGCTCGATCTTCCGCAGCGTGGCGCCCGTTAGGTTGGCTCGCTGCAGGCTGGCCCCCTTGAGCACAGCCTCGGTGAACTCCGCTTGGTGAAGGTCGGCCTCGTCGAGCTTGGTGCCGTTGAGGTCGGCCTTGCCCAGGTTTGCTTCGCGCATCGACGCGCCCTCGAAGCGAGTGTTGTGCAAGGTGGCGTGGGCGAGCACTGCCTGGTCGAGGTTGGACCCCCGAAGGTCGGCTCCACTGAGGTCGGCGCTCTCGAAGAATGCCCGCGCCAGGTTGGCGCCCCGCAGGTCCATGCCCCGCAGATCTGCACCCGTGAAGTTTAGGGTCCCGAAGTCCTCGTCGGCGTCGACCGCCTCGCGGACGCGGGCGCGTGTGGCCTCGCAGAGCTCTTCCGGCATGCGTGGTGCCGGCGCTTGAAAGTGGGCTGCCTTGCGATACGCGGCGACCATGTTGCGCTCGGCCTCCTGCCACTGCGCGATCATGGCCTTGTCGCGGACCATGTCTTCGATCTCGTCGATGATGCTTCCTTTGCTGCGGGCGTCCATCGCCAAGCCGTCCAAGACGGCCATCTGCGCGGCAGCGGTCCACGTCGGAGGTCCCGTGGGCTTGTCGTTGAGCTCCTCCTGAAGCGTCTCGCGGGTGAAGTTCTCGATGCCCGCCGCGTCGACTTCGGCCATCGTCTCGGCGATCTCCGCATCGACCTGGGCCTGCAGCGCGGCTTGCTGCTCCTGCGCGTCTCGGTTGACCTTTGCGATCAGGTCGGGGAGCTCGTCGAGCGTCGGGTCCGGCTGCAGGGGCTCGGGCATCCGCGGCCCATGTTCGTCCGGGTCGAGACCGTGTCCGGCCACGATGTCTCGCGCCTTTTGCGTCTCGGCCTCAAAGCGACGATGCAGGTTCTGCCGACCAAGCCCCTCCAGCGCGCTGAGTTCCTTGTCCTCGTCGGGGGGCTGGTCGGGAAGCTGCCCCAGGCCGTCGGGCAACAGCTCGTGCTCGCGCATCGCTGCGATGGCGCCGGACTTCTCGTCAAGGCGCTGTGCGACGACGCGGACATAGTGCGAGACCGGCTTGGCCCTCTCGGAGTGCTCGGCTGCAAGGACAAGCTGCGAGATGTCAGCGCCGTCCTCTTCTGCGATCTGCGTCAACCCCGACCAGATCATCACCGCCCGCTCCGCGTCGGGGAAAAACCACAGCGTACGCAACTCGAGCGGAACCTCTTCGAGCTGGGGGGGTGCTCGCCGGGCGATTGCTTTCTGCTCGGCGAAGCTCGGACGCGGCTCGCCCCTGCGATGCGATCGGGTGATGAACGCCCGCGCCCGCAGCTGCGGCAGCGTCCCCTCAAGGGTCGGCTTGGTGGGGTGGAGGTTGAGGAATTGATAGGGATCGCCCCCAGCCCACACGTCCTCCTGTTGCTGGTCACGCGGGGCGGCGTTGTGGATGCCCCAGTCGATGTCCTTGGCGAAGCCCGGGAACAGGTTCTGCAGCCAGTGCTGGTCGTGGGTGCCTGCCATCGCCGCTCGCTGCGGCCAGCTGATGTCGACCGCGCCCATGCCCGCAGGCTCGGGCCGGTCGCGTGGGCTCGTCATCAAGGCGCGCGGGGCCTCGAGGTTGGGCAAGGGGCGCGCCTTGGCGTTGCCGATCTCGACCTCAACCTCTCCTTTTCCCAGCGGGTTGCGAGCAAACTGCGGCCCGCCGTAAGCCTGCGTCCAACGCAGGGGCATCTGCGAGATGGGGATCGCTTCGCTCACGCGTGACCCCAGCCAGTAACGGTCACCGCTGACGCGGAGGTCCTTGGTGAGCTGTCCGACCTGGGCACGGACGGCGAACGCAGGCTGAGGCTGCCCACCAGGGACATATGCGGTGCCATTGAGCAGAAACTCCGCGCGAACCTTGGGCACCGCGCTGTCCAGCGCGCCTTCGGTGCCCAGCCGCTTGGCGGTGAACTTCCACATCTCGATCTCCGAGAGCATGATCTCCCCGGCAAGCTCGAGCGGAATGAACGCGAGCGCGGAGACGCCAAAGAGGAACTTGCGCTCGTGCTCGAAGCAGCGGCTGAGCACGCCGAGTTTTCCGGGCTTGAAGACCTTCATGGGTCGACTCCTGCGCCGATGGGCTGGCTCTCGTCGAGGAGTCCGGCGATCGCGATCTGCTGGGGGTCCGCGGTGGAGTAGCGGACGTCGAGCTTGGCCCCGACCCGATACGTCTGTTGTTCGACGGCGTCCAGAACTGCGGTGCTGGTGCCCTCAAAGGGCACGCCATCGCTCGGGGTCACCCGCAACGTGAACTCGATCTCCGGGTTGAGGTTGTAGCGATTGCCCGTATCCACCATGTCGAGGATCTCGGCAACGGCGGGCTCGCCGGTCCGCAGCAACCGCTTCTGTGCTTCTGCCGCGCAATACAGGCTGCCAAAGACGCTGATCCCGAGCGTGAAAACGGCGCTCAAGACGATGAACGGAACGAACCTCGCAGGATTGGACGACTTGGAGTTCAACGGACCCGGTCCCTACAAGATCGACAGCAAGCCGAAGGTGTGGAGGTTGACGAAGCCCTGCTGAACGGCTTGTCCGACGGTCTCGATTTTTGCGGCGGTGTTCTTGGCTTCGGTCACCGTGTACGACAGCGCCATGCCCTTGTGCTCCAATTTGGTGCCAGTGGTGGCCAGGGCCACGCCAATCATATCGACCTTGGAGGCCGTGATGCCGATCGTGAAACCGAAGATGGCTCCCTTTCCGCCGCCGAACTGCCAAAAGTCCTTGTCGACGGTCTTGGTGCCGCCCGGCGCCAGGATCGTGAAGCCGCCCGGCGCGATCATGGTGATGCCGGCGGCTGCGGTCATGGTCACGCCTCCGACCGCGGTCACGTCATAGGTGGCCGGCGTCGTGAGGGTGACACCCGCAGTGACGGTTTGGTCGAGCGAGCCTGTGATGGTGTCGCTCTGGCTGCCGGCGATCGTGTGGCTCACGCTGCCGGTGATCGTCTCGGTCTGATCGCCGGTGATGTTGCGGGTCTCGTTGGCGGCGAACGTCTCGGTGACATCCCCGGTCACGGTTCGGGTCTCGGTCCCGTCCACCGTCTCCTCGAAGTCGCCCTTGACGTGCACCTTGCGGTTGCCTCCAACGGTCATCTCTTGGTCGACATCGACAACTTCGGTTTGGTTGTTGTGGACGGTGTTGGTCTGGTCGTTGTCCACGGTGTTGGTCTGGTCGTGACCGACGGTTGTGTTGTGATCGTTGAGGACCTCTTCGTTGTAGTCCTTCTGCGCGTGGACGTAGATTTCCTCCGAGCCCGCGGCGTCCTCGAAGCGAAGCTCGTTGAAGCCGCCGCCGCCCGGCGAGCTTTCGGACTTGATCGTGCTCTTGGTCTTTTCGTCGGGGAGGGGGTAGGGCGGAGGGTTGGCGCTGTTGTAGACACAGCCCGTCACCAGCGGGCGGTCGGGGTTGCCATCCAAGAACTCGACGACGACCTCCATGCCCACCCGCGGCAGGAACATCGAGCCCCATCCAGGCCCGGCCCAGGTTTGCAGGACACGAATCCAGCACGACGAGGAGCCGTCGAGTGCCGAGTGTTCGTCCCAGTGGAACCGCACCTTGATGCGCCCGTGAAGGTCGGTGTGGATCTCCTCGCCGCTGTCGCCGGTCACGGTCGCGGTCTGTGGCCCCAGGATCTTGGGCGTGGGGGTGAGACGTCGAGGGCGATAGGCGTTGGTGGTGGGGATGCACTCGAACGTGTTCTCAAACGATCCACCATCGTCGGTGCCGCCGGAGCGCTCGATGCCAGGGTTGGTCCCCTCGCAGCTGACCTTTGTCAGCAAGAATACGGGGTCATCCATCGCGGGCAGTGACTGGTCATCGACCTTGAATCGCATGCCCGGGGCAAAGCCCACGACATTGGAGCGTCCCCGGCCCAGCTGGGTCTCGCTGTGAAACCCCTCCGAGCGTCGCCGCGCCTCGCTGCCCGCCTCGTCGCTCGCCGTGCCATCGAAGTCGGATGTGGCCTCGGCCGCGCCTTGGTCGACGGCTTTACGCTGCTCGGTGAACACGTACTGGCGGCGGGTCCCCCCGGTCGCTTCGCCCGCAACCGCAGCCTCCAGCGGGTTTCCGGGGTCGAAGGCCTTCCAGTTGAAGCTGCGCACCACCACCTCGTTGGGGCGCAGCGGCTGGCACCAGTCGAACATCCGCAGGGATTCCCGGTCGAGGTTCTCGAAGTTGTTGTCCGGGATGATGGGGATGATGCCTTCACCGTCCGGGTCGATGAGCTCGACATCGGGAAACGCGGCGTTCGGTTCACCGGACTGGTCGACAAGGATCAGCCGCTCCTTCTCGTCGGCCACGCGGAAGTAGTAGGTGATCCCCTCCTCCTCCATCAGGCGGCTGACGAAGTCGAGCGTGGACTCCCGAAACTGCACGCAGTAGTCGCGCTTGGCGTAGACGGCCGCGTCGGTCGAGAGCGCAGAAAGGTCGAACTCGCGCCCGAACGTGCCCAGGCCCTCGCCCAACACTTCGTCGAGGATCTCGGGAACGGTGCGGTCTTGGAAGATACGGCACCCGACCTGCTGGCTGAGCAGATGCAAGGCCGGGACGACATGCAGACGGATGACCAGCTTTTGGTCGAGGTTGCGTCCGATGTAGTCGACGCGCTCGATGACCCCTGCGATCGCTCGAAGCACATCGCGTCGGTCGAGGTCCAAGCACGCGCTCAAGCCCAGGAGTTCGGTGGGCTCGACGTGCTCGTCGGTCAACACATCGATGACGAGCGCGTAGGTCTCGGACAACCCTTGACTGACGCGAAAACGACGGACCTGCCAGGGGCCACCGGTCCCGCCTTGCACGTTGAAGACGTAGTCGACCTTGGTGATGGGTCCCTGCTGCGTCCCACCGCTTTGTTCACCCATCGTGGCCGGGACAGTAGCACGCTGGATTGGTGCGGAGAAGCGAGCAAGGCGGTGGTTGCGAACGAGCGCGGGGTGCTTCGGTGGCTACGTGGGTCGAGCGACTCGCCGAAACAGAGGACGCGCATCATCTGCGGCGGCCTGGTAGCGCACGGTGAATGTCCCCAGCTGTGCGAGCGCGGTTTCGGTGGACTTTCCGTCGGCCAACTCCAGCGCATCGAAGCCCACGCGCCGCATGTAGAAGACCTGGTCGGGCAGCACGTGTCCGACAGCGCGCAGCTCCCCGGTGTAGCCGAGCCGGTCTCGGAGCAGACGGGCCGAGGAGTAGCCGCGTCCGTCGGTGAACTTGGGGAACCCGATCGCGACGAGGGCGAGGCCGTCGAGCCTGCCATCGAGCATCAGGACCTCGTCGTCGGGCTGCAACAACACGCCGACCTTGCCGGACCGGTTGCGCAGCGCTTCGCCTTCGGCGACCCAACGTTGCGGGCTCACCAGGATGTCCCCATCCGCAGGGAGCACCTCATCCGCCTGCAGGGTCGTCCAATGCTCAGCGGGAGCGACAGCGTCGTGTTTAATCAGTGCCATAGAGGGATTCCTTGAACGGGTCGAGTCCGGCCCGGCGGTAGAAGTCGAGGAAGGTCTCGTCCGCGCTCTCGCGCTGGGTTACGTAGGTGTCGAGCACCGTCGAGACCGCGTCGACGATCTCGTCCGAAGAGAACGCGCGGCCGACGATCTTGCCCAGGCTCGCGTCGTCTCCGGGGTCACCACCGAGCATGAGCTGGTAGGCCTCGACGCCGGCTTTGTCGATGCCAAGGATGCCGATGTTGCCCACGTGGTGATGGCCGCAGGCGTTGATGCATCCGGACATCTTCAAGCTGACGTCCCCCAGGTCGTCGAGGTAGTCTAGGTCATCGAAGCGTTCTGCGATGCGCAGCGCGATCGGGATGGATCGGGCGTTGGCCAGGTTGCAAAAGTCGAGTCCGGGGCAGCAGATCTGATCCGTAACGCGGCCGGCGTTGGCCGTGTGCAGGTCCCACTCCTTGAGCACGGCGTAGACGGCCTTGAGGTCCGCCTGCTTCACGTTCGGCATCATCACGTTTTGGTCGTGCATGACGACGACGTGGCCGAGGCCGAAGCGGTCGGCGAGGTCGGCCAGCGCGTCGAGCTGGCTGTCGCTGACGTCTCCGGGAGCGCGGTCCTTGGGCTTGGTCGAGATGACCAGCGCCGTGTAGCCCGGGACCCGGTGCGGCCGCAGGTTGTTCTTGAGGAAGCGGGCGAAGTCGCGGTCGGAGGTGAGCGCGAGTGCGTCGAGGTCAACGGGGGCGAGGTCCTCGAACTGCGGGGTGTGAAAGCGGCCCTTGATGCGATCGATCTCCGCCCGCGTCAGCGTGGTGGCGGAGTCCTTGATGTGACCCCACTCCTCCTCGACGGCGGCTGCGAACTTCTCCACGCCCCACTCCGCGACCTGGATTTTGATGCGCGCTTTGTACTTGTTGTCCCGCCTGCCGTAGCGGTTGTAGACCCGCAGCACGGCCTCTAGGTAGGAGAGCAGGTGCTCGTAGGGAAGGAACTCCCGCACCACCTTGGCGATGTGCGGGGTCCGGCCCAGGCCGCCCCCCACCAGGATCTCGAAGCCACGCTCTCCCGCGCCGTTGTTCACGATCCGGATGCCGATGTCGTGGATGCGGACCGCCGCGCGATCGGTGCTGGAACCGGTGACCGCGATCTTGAACTTGCGGGGAAGGAACGCGAACTCGGGGTGGAACGTGGACCACTGCCGGATGAGCTCGCAGTACGGACGCGGGTCCTCGAGCTCGTCGGCTGCGATCCCGGCGAGCGGATCGGAGGTGGTGTTGCGGATGCAGTTGCCGCTGGTCTGAATCGCGTGCATCTGCACGGACGCCAGCAGGTCGAGGATCTTGGGGACGTTCTCCAGCTTGGGCCAGTTGTATTGGATGTTCTGACGGGTGGTGAAGTGCGCGTAGCCTTTGTCGTAGTCGCGGGCGATGGTGGCCAGCGCCCGCAGCTGGGCTGAGCTCAAGAGCCCATACGGAACCGCAACGCGAAGCATGTACGCGTGCAGCTGCATGTACAGGCCGTTCTGCAGGCGCAGCGGCTTGAACTCGTTCTCGGTAATTTCTCCGGCCAGGCGTCGCTGCACTTGGCCGCGAAACTGGGCGGCGCGCTCGTCGACGATGCGCTGGTCGTGTTCGTCGTATTGGTACATGACGTCTATCTCTGAGCCGCGTCGGGGCGCCGCAGCGGCGTGGTGGGTCCCAGCGAGCGGATGCGTTCGCGGGCGGTTGTGGCTACGGCCGCGCCGTCCTCGACGTTCACTTTGAACGCGTACGGATCGCAGACTTCGCGTTCTTGGGTGTGTGCGTGGGAGAGCAGGTCGTCGCGCTCGCCCTCGTCGCTGACCGGATGGGCGTCGGTCAGCACCGGCGACCACGTGCGGTCGGAGCGGAGGTAGACCGGCACCCCGGCGTCGGTGGTGTTGGCCGTGATGACGAAGTGGGAGCCGAAGGAGCGAGCCACGAATAAAGTCTGGTCCGATGCGGTGTAAATCGCAACTCGATCGTGATGATGGGTAGGATTGCAGCGCTATGGCGGCTTTACGCCCGACATTAAAACACGGTCAGTTGCGTGTCTAATGTTGGCGATGTGGCGGCGGAGTGCGTCGGGTCTGGGCGGACGTCGCGCGCGGGGCCCTTATACTGGCGGCGTGAAACGGGCTTCGGCGTGGCTGGTCAGCCTCGGACTCTTGGGTTGCGGAAGCCCGGCGAATCCTCCGCCGCCGATCTCCGCGCAACAACCTTCGACCGGCCTTGCCGAGGCCGCAGACCCGCCGCAGCCGCAAGAGCTTCCGCCGCAGCTCGAGCCCCAGACCCCTGCGCCGAGCTCGGAACCAGGTCCGGCGGTCCCGGCAGTCCCGGCAGTCCCGATGGTCCCCGCAGTCCCGGCAGTCCCGATGGTCTCCGGGATGTTGCCGCCGCTCCCCGCTCCCCACCTCGCGGTCGTCTTGACGTTGGAGCGGGCCCAAGTCGGCGATGTCACCCTTGTCCTCGAAGCCGGAGCGCTGCCGCCGACCGCGTCGCCACAGCCGCTTCTCGATGCACTCCTCGCCTCAGAGTCTCCGGTCGCGCTGTTCGTCGAACCGCAGGTGCCGGCGGCGACCTTGGTCACGTTGCTGTCCTCCCTTCCCAAGGAGCGAGCCCGGGTGCTGGTGATGCAGACTTCCCAAGGGGAGCAGGGTGCCGCCCCGTTGGCGAGCAGGGCGGGCAGGGCTGCTCCACAACTTCGGATCGCACCGGATGGTTTCCACCTCGCGAGGCAAGTCGGAGGCGAGGAATACGATCTCGGGCCCGACCCGGCTGGCGACGCGTTCGACTACGCGGAGCTGCGCGGCAAGGCGAAGAGCGATCGAACGACGAGTCCGGAGATCGCCGGGATCGCGGTGATGGTGGAGCCGGGGGTCACGGTGGAGGTCCTCGCCCGAGCCATCTCCGAGCTGCGCGGTCCCATGTGTGCGGTGGAGCCGGATCGTTGTTGGCTGCCCGAGGTGGCGGTCGGGCACCAGGTCGAGGCGCCCACCGGTCCGGGCTCGAAGCGGACGGTGGAGCTGTCCAAGCCCGCGGGGGGTTCGGGCGCCCCCGGTACGGTTAAGATCGGGAAGGCAACGGCGGGGGAAGGGGTCGATACGTCCGAGGTCGACGCCCTGATGAAGCGCCGGATCGGGTTCGCGCGCATGTGCTACTTCGCGGCGCTGGCCGACTCGCCGAAGCTTGAGGGGACGGTGGATCTCCGACTGACGCTGGGCAAAGACGGAAAGGTCATCGAGGTTGGGATTCCAAGGTCCTCGCTCGCGGATGATGCGGTTGAGGCATGCCTCTCCCGAGGCCTCGCAGGGTTGCGATTCGCCGCGCCCAAGTCCGCTCCGGTGGCCGTTGACGTGTCGCTCACGCTCAAGCTCAAGTAGGGCACAGCAGGTCCCAGAGCCGACCAGCGGCGCTTTGGCGGGTTTGTTGTCCTCCTCGGGATCCGTGCGATCCTCCGCGCGTGAGCGTCCGGACCATCGCTGTCAGCCTCCTGCTCGTGTGCGGATGTACGACGCAGCGCGCACCCTCGACCCCAATGACGACGCCGGAACCCGCCGCGTCCGTCGAGCCCGCCTCGCCTGCCTACGACCCTGCCGCAGTGCTCGCGGGCGTCTACCGCCTGGACGTCGCGGCTGGGCTCGACGAGATCGACGCCGCGTGGAGCAAGGCCGACCGGGCACAGGAGGTCGTGAGGCTCCGCGATGAACTCTCCGAGGGCGGCGCCTGGTTGGTGCTCGACCCCGACGGCGAGGCGCTGTTGTTGTACGGACCCGATGCCGAGTCGATGGAGGTGGACGGCCTCTCGCTGGTTCCGGACGCGAGCGGCTTTGCCATGACGCTCGAGGAGCATCCGGATCGCGCAGCCGCCCGATGCCAGGCCGCTTCCGAGGTCCGCCTCGAATGCGACTTCGAGTTCGAGGGCAGTGAGCTGCAGGTGCCGCTCCCCGTGGTTTTCGAGCGAGAGGCGACCGCGCATCCAGGCCTACCCGAACCAGGGCTCTACGGCTGGAAGCCGGCGCAAGGCGTCGAGCAGTTCGCGGACGCGGAGTCGATTCAAAACTCTTTGGTGTCCAGTGGGGTGGACCCAAGCAAGGCCCGCGATCTGGCGCAGGACCTGCTCAGTCGTCCGTCGCTCAACATTGTCGCCGGCGACTCGCTGTGGACACTCAACAACGGCATCACCTGGCTTGAGGATCCGTCGGAGGCTGCGATCAAACGCGGCGTGTTCCCGCTAGCGCGGCTCGAGGCCACCACCGACGGCTTTCGCATCGAACGGCGAATGCCGCAGGAGCCCGACGGCATCATCGAGGACTGCCGGCTGATGGATGCCGGCTTCGCGTGCCGCAGCGCAGGGCGGGAGTCGATCTACGAGCGCCGCATCACAAGCGCTGCCAAGTGAGCACGGTGCGGTCGTGCTCGACGCTGCCGCTGCGAAACCCCAATCGCATGTTGAACACCTCGGACTCCGAGAGGCTGAACTCCATCCGATACGGTGTCAGGACCTCGGGCCCCTCTGCGCACAGGAGGTCTTCATGCTTGCTCTCTCGGCCGCCCGTCGACACGGTGAGCGCAGCGGCGACCTGCTGTGCGTCTGCGGACGGACACGACCAGCGCATCCAGACCTCCAGCACGTAGCGGCCTGGGGGAAGCTTGAGCTTGGGACCGATGCTCAACGGGAGCCGCGGTGAAAGCTCGTTGCGGTATCGGGTGTAGCGGCGCAACGCTCCGCCGGATGCCTGCGGATCGGCGAACGAGGTGTCCCAGCCCGCGGCCGCCAGATGCTCGGCTTCGAAGGTGATCGGACCGGCATGCAGCAGGTCCCGGAGCATCGCGGCCGACCACGCAACCGTCGAGAGGTCGCCTTCAAACGCACTTGCGCCGGCGGTTCGGTGCAGGGTCACGCCGAGCGGGGGTTCGTACTCGATCGGCAGCACCGTGGGCGAGACGTAGGCATCGAACGCCTCGGTCGGCCACGGTGGGCGACTCACCTCGGTCGCGCCGGGTCCGTAGAGCGCTCGGTATGCGAGCTCGGGTAGGCCCGCGCGCCGATCGACGGCGACCCGCGGGCTGTCCACCAGGGCCGCCATCAGTGGGGAAAAGGGCTGTGCGGGTGGGTTGAGCTCTGGGTCCCGCAGCCGGGCTGCAAACATCATGAGGCCAACGCCGAGCAGCGCGGTGAGGCGCGTGGCGTCGGGGCGCCGCACAAACGCGATGACCACAAGCAGCGCAGCGAAGAGCGCGACGTTGAGCTGGGAGACCACGCCATGGGCCGCCGTGAGCGCGATGATCGCAGCGCATGCCCAGCCCAGCCCAGCCCTCGTGACACGAAGGGTGCCGCGTCCCGCCGCATGGCTGGTCGCGCTGACAAGCCACGCGACACCACCTGTCGCCGGGACGACGATGTGCAGCGCGTACCAGGGCAGCATCGACTGCGAGAGGTTCTCGAACACCAACACGTTGCCGGCAAACCACAGCGGCAGTAGGAGTTCGGGGCTTGGGGTTCGAAGCTGGCTGCGCGACCGAGCGACGCAGAACAGGGCGAGCCCTACAGCGCCAAGCGGCCAGGGAATTGGGGACGAGGCTTCGGAAACCACGGCCGCGAGTTCGTTGAGCGTCCGCGCATTTTGGCCGCTCTCGAAACCTGCCATGCGCTGCCGGACGCCGCGGTCCAGCAACACCTCGAACAGGCTCCCGTCCGTGGCGGCACCCGCCCAGGCGAACCACGCGAGCCCGACGAGCAGGGGAATGCCCAGCGCCAAGGCCAGGCGGGGAAGGGCGCCGCGGTCGCGTCGCCATCCTTCGAGGACGAGGATGGGGAGCACCGCGAGTCCAACCGCAAGCTGCTTGGTCAGCATCGCGAACGCGAGGGCGAGGCCGGCGAGCGCTGCGTTGCGAAGCGAGCGCTTCTTGTCTGGTGAGTCGATGCTCGCGTGGTACGCCCACAACCCGCCGAGCAGGCCCGCCATGAACATCGGTTCGATGCAGGCGTGCCGGCCCCAGCGGGTGGTGGCGGCGCACAGGGTCAAGCCGACGCTCCACGAGACCGCCATGGGCAGTCCGCCGAGCCGTCGGCCCCAGCCAAACGCAAATCCGATGGTCGCGAGCATGCCCAGCGCGAAGGGGGCCCGGAGCGCGGCGACGCTGGTGCCGAACGCTTGCAGGCTGAGCGCGCCGAGCCAAAGGCTCATCGGCGGCTTGCTGAACCGCTCGTAGTACGCGCCCGTTTCGTCGACCGCGTAAAGGTAGCGGCCCTGCTCGAGGGCGTTTCGGCTGAGACGGCCGTAGAGCCCCTCGTCCCAGGTCCGCCATTCCCCCGCGCCCAGATCGATGAACAGCAAGCCGGCGGCCAACAGCATCACCGCCACGAAGGCGGCCCATGTGGCTCGCTCCCGGCTCACGTCCCGCGATTTTATCAGGACAATCCCGAAGGTGGAGCAGACCTGGGGCCGATCGGGTGCCTGGACATTCGACGCGCAGTCGGAGGCCCCGGCCGTGATATCCTGTGCCTATGCTTGCGTCCCTCGGCCGCGAAGATCGACTGCAACTGATGAAGTTTGTTTGCGCGTTCGCGTGGGCAGACCTCGAGATTCAGTCGGAGGAGCGCCACTTCGTCGACAAGCTCGTCGAGAAGTTGGGACTCGAAGCGGACCGCGAACTCATCGCGGGTTGGCTGCGCTCGCCTCCTCCGGCCGAAGAGGTCGACCCGACCCGCGTGCCCGCCGAGCATCGCGAGGTCTTCCTCGATGTCGCGCGCCAGCTCTTCGAAGCGGACGGCGTTGTGGATGAGCACGAGCAGGAGCAGTTCGAGCTCCTGCAGCAGCTGCTGATCTAGAAGCGTCCTCCAAGCTGCACGCCCGCGAAGCTGGGGCGCAGGCTCGGAGCCACGCTCGCGTAGCTCCGGCGGCTGTCGACCCGGCGCTTGGCACCGATGCCGACCAACACCGCGCCGGTGATGAGAACGACGGGGGCGGAAACCAGCCCGGCGATGAGCATCGTGTTCGCCTTCTTTCCCTCCGCATCGATACGGCTGCGCTGGTCTTCGGAGAACGCCGGGTCGTCGAGGTCGTTCCGGGTCTTCTTGCCGTTGATCGCCCCGACCGCGATGAGCGAGGTCAGGCCTGCCCCCGCGGCCATGGTGACGCCCCCGGCGATCAGCAGCCCGGTCCCGTCACCCTTGGTTGCCGGTCCCGCATCGGTTGACCGGACGCCGCTCGCCGCCGCGTGGTTGTCGTCTACCTGTGGTGGTGGCGGTTCTGGGGGAGGCTCGGTCGTTGCGGCAGGCTCGGCGGGTGGGGCCGCGCCCGGGCGCTCCGAGGTCTCGATGGCCGCCTTGAGATCAAACCGGGCGTTGATGACCGGCCGCGGGATGTTCGGGTTTCCGTACTGCGCCTCGTAGGCCGAGAAGTAGCCGTAGTAGAGGTCGAGGGTGCGCTCCAGCAGCGCAAGGTTGGGTTGGCGCGCGTGGGCATCGAGGGCGACGTAGATGGCGTCGACGACCAGGTTCATCCGGAACCTGCGGTTCTTGATCGACTCGGGCGTCGCCGTCAGCACGCCCGCCCAGGCATCGAGGGCTCCCTCCGCGTCGCCTCTGTGCGCGGCCTGCTCACCGCGGACGTACTCAGGACGCTGTGCGTTGGGAGCTTCTTTGCGGGTCGCGGCCAGCTCGGGTGCGGCCTGCACCTCGAGCGGCAGGCTCACGAGCAAGCTCGAGGCGAGGGCGAGGATGGTGGCGTTGTCGCGAAGGGAGGCCATCGTTCTTACTTCACTCCGTCGCAGGTGGCGGCGGTCTCGAGCGCTTCGAGTGGGACGCCGTCGGAGCAGTACTCGCCTTCCCAGATGGTGTCGCAGGTGGCGTTGAGACACTGCTCATTGCCGTCGTCGCTGCAATCGCCGCCCGCATCCTCTTTGAGCACGCACACCTCCTCCAGGCAGTACGTGCCTGGGCGACAGCGAAGCTCGTCGAACGTGGCCGCGAGGTTGTCACATGCGTCACCGAGGTCGGCGCCCGCGTGGCACTCGGGGTTGGGGACGGCGTCGTCGGTGAGGTCTTCGCACACTCCGGAAGCACACCAGTTCCCGCCTCCGTTCTCACCGGGGACACACTCGTCTCCGTTGTCGAGCAGGCTCGTGCGACAGCGCTGTCCGTTGTCGCTGGTCATGCATCCCAGCGTGGTGCTGGGGTTGCACTCGCGGTCGTCGGTGCAGACTGCGTTCGCGATGAGGACGATCTCGCACTCCCCGGAGCCGCCAGAGTCGCAGTACAAGCCGTCTTCGCACTGCCCATCGAAGGAGCACGCCGTCCCTTGGCTTCTGTCGGAGGCGCAGGTGTCTCCTGAGCAATGAAAGTCGTCGGCGCAGTCACGATCGGTGTCGCAGCGGTCTCCGTTGGTGTCGCCTCGAGGGGCGCAGTAGCTGTAGGTGCCCTCGTCGAAGTCGAGCGGGATGCAGCTCTCACCGTCGGGACACTGCACGTCCGCGGCGCAGGCGTATCCGGTGGTGCAGTACTCGGTGCAGGTTTCGGTCGCTGGGTTGCAGGTGAGGCCCGCTTTGCACTGCGTGGACTCCGTTCCCAATGCGGGGTCGTCGACGTCCTCGTATTCGCAGTGCTCTCCGAGCTCGGCCTTGGGTCGACACAGACCGCTCGCGATCTCGCAGTACAGGCCCTCGTCGCAGGTGAAGTCCGCTTCGCAGAACTCGTCGACCAAGCCCTTGTCTACGCAGACGTAGTCACCATCCACGTCCTCGCACGAGGCACCGGGCGCGCACTCGATGTCGAAACCGAGGCCAGACAGGTTGGCGCTGCAGGCTTCGCCGACGACGAGCGTGCCTTGGAACAGGTTGCGGAGGTCGCAGGGGTTTCGGCTCGGGTCGTCGCCCGGTGTGCACGTCGCGTTGGGGTCAAACGGATCGTTGCAGCTCTGGTTTTCGAGCAGGGCACGGCACTCGTTGGCGGCATCGCGGTCCACCGATGAGCGATCCAAACGGATGCCGAAACCCAGGGTGTAGAGCAGGCCGCCTCGGTTGGACTCGGCGACGTTGTCGTTGGAGTAGAGCTGCTCCACATAGCGGGCGCGGCAGTCGTCAGCGTCCGTCGTGAAGGGTCCGAGCCGATAGTCCAGCTCGCCCTCGGAGCAGCAGTTGAACTCCCAGTCGCAAAGGGTGCCGATCAGGTCTTCGAGTTCAGCTTGTTGGCCGTCGTTGCCGGTCTCGTCGTTGCCGGTCTCGTCGGCGCTGCTCGACTCGCCTTCGGTGTCGGTGGTCCCGGTTGAGCTGCCCGAGGTGCTGTCGGCTCCTGAGGAACCGTCGGTGCCACCGGGCCCGGGTCCATCCGTGTCCGTCACGGTGTCGGTATCGGTTTCCCCTGTCTGTTCAGGCACTTCCGAGACGTAGCAACCGCCGGATAGGACGATCGCCGCGGTCAGGGCCTTCTGACGAAGGTGTGTGCTCAGGTGTCCTACGTTCACGCATGTAGTTACGCCGTGCACATGTGGTTATTCAGCCCGGAGTCAACAAATCGACATCCCGCGAACAGCGCGAGGGCTGTGGTTCCGGCGGTCCCGTCCGGATCAGAACTTCAGCTGCACCTGAAGCGTACCGCCCTGGGCGCTCTCGCCCTCGTCGACCCGCCACTCCCCCTCGTACAGGAGCGACACGCGGACGGCGTCCAGCTGGCGCTCGTTGGGCAGGTAGAACGCGATGCCGTCGGTCGTGTAGTAACGATCGAGGGGCTGGACGGCCTGCTCGCTCACGGTCCATCCGAAGTTTCCCAGGGGCGCGATGAACAGCTTCTTGCCCGCGGGGATGGCGTAGCTGAGCTGACCGTAGGCACCCGTGCTCAAGAACGGACGGCTGCTGAGGTTGTCGGTGACCTGCCGGCGGATGAACTCGCTCTGCAGGTAGAAGCCGTGCATGACGAACTTGGCGGAGCCGGAGAGCAGCAGGTCGCGGGCCCGGGTGAGGGTGTCATTGCCCGCGGTATCGAACAGGCGGTAGGGCGAGTAGAGCAGACCCGCACCGATGGCGAAGCGCGGCTTCTTGTTGAGTTCCAGCGCGCTCTCGTAGCCACCCAGGGCGCCCAGCGGTGCGACCTCGACTTGGCCGGACCACAGCGGACCACGCCGGTTGTCGCGATTGACGGCCAGCCCGGTGCCGTTGAACACGCCGGCGCTGAGCGAGAGGCGGCGGTCCGCGAACCCAGCCTCGACCAGCCCTCCGAGATCGCTGCTAACCAGGAAGCTGGTGACGGCCTGGTTGCGGCGCGGGAACAGCAACGAGTTGTTCTGGGTGTTGTTCTGCTTGGAGAACGGGACCCGCATCTGCCCGAGCTTGAGGTTGAGCGCGAAGATCTCCATGCCCTTGGACGAGGAGACCGCCACCGGAGCGTAGTTGACCCACAGCTGCTCGAGCTCGAGGCCGGGTACCAACGCCGAGGTCGCAACGAGGTCGTCGCCCGCACCGTCGCCTTCATAGTCGACGACGTCGACGTCGGTCAGGACGTTGGTGATCTGCGAGCCGACGACGATGTGGGCGCGGTACGACCACTTGGGCAGCACGGTGCCCGAGAAGATGAGCCCCGCTCGTGTCTGCTGGGCGCCGAACTCCTGCTGGTCTCTCGGGCGTGCGCCTCGACGGACTCGGTAGGTGTACTGGGGCTGGATGTAGCCCTCGATGCTCAGGTATTCGGATTTGAACGGGGACGGCTTCTCTTGCGCCTCTTCGTCCTCGCCCGGCTCGTCCTGCTGTGGCTTCGGAGACTCCGGCTTGGGCTCGGCCGTGCGCGCGGGCTGCTTGTCCTCCACCTCGACGGTGGGCTCGGGCTCGGGCTCGGGCTCGGGCTCGGCCGGCTCGGGCTCGGGCTCGGCCGGCTCGGGCTCGGGCGCCGGGGGTACATCGGGCGGGGGGGGTGGTGCTGCGCTCGCGGTTCGCGACGCCAGCATCAGTCCGCCCAGGAGCAGCGTCGTGAGGCGAACGTTCATGGGTATGAGAGGCCGACGGGCCCAGCGGCAAGCGACACGAAGCTTTGGCCACCCGAGGTGTAGCTCGGCCCGGCGACCATCATCAGCGAGGTGTCGGTGGCGTAGGCCCAAGGCGCGTTGGGGACGACCAGCGGAAACGCACCGAAGGCGGGTTCGGGGTTGGCCCAGGTCAGCGTGCGGATGGGAGTGAAGCGGTCGTCTTGAACGACGACGTTGGTCCGAAGGGAGCTCGCCAGGCGTTCGCTGGCGGCCCACACGACAGGGCTGTCGAGCCTGCCCTGATCGTTGACCGCAGCGATGCTCGGACGGCCGTTCGCCATCCCCACCACCCACGCCGTGCCCTCCCACAGGTGGACGCCGACGGGCTCGAGCGGCCCCGTATCGGTGATGTGTCGCGCGTTGGCGCGGTCGAACACGAGCACGGAGCCGTCGTTCAACACGCCCGCGGCCCAGCCCGCGGCACCGATTTGCATGTAGCCGGTCATCGCGTCCTCCTCGAACGCGTCGAGTCCACGGACCGGGATGATGTCCGTGACTTCGGCGTTGGCGTCGAGGAAGCGCGCTTCGACCCGCACTTCGGGGTCCTCGGTCTCGCTCCCGCCGATCTCGTAGCGCAGGACCATGAATCCGGCCTCGGTCTCTTCTTCGCCTCCGACGCCCAAGGACACCACGTTCTCGGCGTTGCGCGGCAGGAACTCCTCGAATCGCGAGTACCGGCGGATGTCGAGATCGATGACGACCTGGAACGGTACCGGGTCGGTCGGCGCCTGGACCAACGCAACCATGGTCCGCCGAGAAGGGGTCCACTTCACGTGCGGGATGACGGCTTTGAACGCCAGCAGTGACTGGGAGTTGGGGTCGCGTGCGAGGATCTGTCGGCAGTCGGACGTTTCGCCATTGACCTCGGCGATGGCGTCGCCGGACCAGTACCAGGCGCGGTCCACGGTGGTGTCGAGCCACCCGTGCAGGCCGCGGTTGACGTTTTGGTGGACGCTGCACCGACCACGCCAGCCGCCTCCGGCTGGGTAGCCCACGGTCGCTTCGGTCTGCGCGAGGTCCCGCGATCCCATCAACGCATAGATGGCGCCGTTGCGGTCCGCGACCGGCCGCGGAAACAGGAATTCCTCCTCGGCGACGTAGTCACCCAGATAGCGAAACTGCCCCAGGTCGCCGGGCTCGAGATACTCGAGGCATCCGCCGCACGCGAGGGCAGCCAGGCCGAGGAGGGGCCAAGCGAGACAACGAAGAGCCATGTTGGGCGCTACTCTTGGGCGACCGCGTAGCTGATCACGTAGTACGCCGCGTCTTGGCCGCTGGCGTCGGTGTAGTGCTCGCGGTAGACGAAGGGCATCGTGGTGTAGGCGTGGTCGAGGTACTCGTCCTCGGGCGTGTCCGGGTTGTCTGGCAGCGGCGGCATGTTGCCCCCGAAGAACGCGCTCTCACCCACGCGAACGCTGTAGCCCTGTCCCCAGCCGACACCCAGGTCGGCGCCGAACTTCACGCCCCCGCCGATCAGCGGGATTTCCGAAGAGACGTCCACGCTAAAGCCGATGCTGGTCGACATCGAGACGCTGTTGGTCATGTCCTCGCCCACCGATAGCCGGAAGCCGGAGCTGCCCGCATCGCTGACCAAGATGCTCGGCGGGTTGGTGAAGACGAAGTCATCTTCGGCGATCGGGGACCCATCGAGCCTCTCGGGTCCGGGCGGGTAGGAGTCAGGGTTTCCGACCTGGTACGGGATGTCCATGATCGGTAGATCGCCCACAGCCTCTGCCATGGCGTTGTAGCGCCGGGTGGACCACAGCAGCTCGCTCCCGCCCACGGGGACCATCAACACGAACTCCTCCTGGTCGCCGCCTTCGCCGAGCATCTCGGCGGGGTCGTCGATTCGGTACTTGTACGCGTGAAAGCAGCCGCAGGTGAGCGTGACGACGCCGTAGGGTTCGCCTTCGAAGTAGGACTCGGGCCGCGCGGAGTAGCGGGTCCCGATGCTCTGCCGGAACGTCTGCGTGTCGGTGAACTTCACGCTCTGGCTGATGCGGGTGCCGAGTCCGGCCTTGACCACATCAAAGAGCCCGACGCTCACGCCCATGTCGATTCCCATGTCGAGCGAGACCGAGTCGGAGTAGCTCTCGGAAGTGGACTCGGCCCGGCCGATCGAGACCGAGGCCTCGCCGTCGCTGAACTCGGCTTCGTAGGGAGGGAAGATGCCGAGCGCGACCGGGATGATGTCGCCGGGGATCAAGATCGGCTCATCGCTCATCAGGTACGAGCGCGGCGAGTCGCCGTCGAAGTCGACCGAGGCGATGCGCGTGGGTGCTCCCGAGTCGGTGAGCAGGTCGGTGAACTGGGCGCTGAGCGTCGATGAGCCGTCCACGCCGCGGAACAGCTCGATCTCGCTGCCTTCGCGAAGGATGATGAGCTCGTCCTTTTCGTCGGTGTCCAGATCGCCAAACGAGAGATCGATCGAAGCGTCGTCGACGACCTGCGAGCCCACCAAGCCGATGCTGCCGCCCACGGCGGTGTAGGCGTGTAGCTGGGCGTCGGAGAACGTGCCGCCGGCTTGCAAGCCAAAGATGTCGTCCACGCCGTCGCCGTCCGGGTCGCCGGCATCGATGGCGATCAGGTCGTGCACCGCGGGTCCTTGATAGTGCTCGGCGTCACCAGAGAGCTCGAGCACGAAGAGGACCGCATCGCCCGCGTTCTCGAGCAGGAGCACAACCTCTTGTTGGCCGTCGCCGTCCACGTCGCCGACGGTGGCGTCTCGTCCGCTGCCGTTTTGGAAGAACCCGGTCGCGCACTGGCGGTCGTCGAGGCCGCAGATGGCGTAGTTGCCAAACTGGCCGAGGACGAACACCTCGTCCTTCTCGTCGCCATCGGTGTCGCCGGCAGCGAGCGCATAGGGCTGGAAGCCGACGTCGATCTCGATCTCTTCCTCGATACCGCCCACGCGAATGCGGGTGTTGCCGGCCGAGGCGACCACGAACAGCTCGGGGTTGGTGCCGAAGAAGTCACCACCGACCACATCAACGACCGCCGTGGTGCCCATGTTCCAGGAGCCGGGGTACTCGATCGACCCGGCCTGGGGGGCGTAGCCGTCCACGAAGAACGCACCGTTGCTGGCGTTGCTGTCGGCCACGACGAACTCGCGGTCGATGAAGAAGCGCAGGTTGGGCGAGAGTGGAAGCTCGGAGGCGTAGGGACCGCTTTGGCAGCGCTGCATCTGGCAGACGCTGTCGACACAGGTCTCGCCGGGTCCGCAGTCGTCCTCGCCGAGGCAGGCCACGTCCTCTTCTTCGCGCCCGCTCCCGCCGGGGCCTTCCCCCGCGGAGTCGTCGTCGTCGGGGTCGCCGTCGTCGTCGACCATCTCGCCGCGAATGTCGTCGAACTCGGACTGGTTGCAGCCTGTGATGCCCAGACCAAGCACAAGGCTCAGTGCGGTGCAGGACGGGGTCGCTGTGCGTCGTTTCATCGTTCGAGCTCCAAGTTTAGAAGTTGTAGGTGAGCGTGTATTCTTGGCAGACGCCCGGCTCGCTTCCGGCGACGCTCATGTAGATCAGGGCGCTGTCGTCGGAGAACGTGCCTCCGCAGCTCAAGGAGATGTCGAAGCCGCCGGTGTTGGTGCCGCAACAACCGGGTCGTCCGTTGGGAGAGGGCTGAAGGGTGGTGCCTTCGTTGCAGCTCACGTCGGTGTTCTCGAGGCCGTTCACGCACTCGGCGTGGATGCAAAGCTCGAGGTCGTTGATGTTGACCTGCGCGTAGGGGCTGACGATCGCGAGCGCTGTGTCGTCGCCTTCGTAGACGAACCAGTCGATGTCGGTGGGGGCTTCGAGCTCGCCTGACACCATCGAGCCGTCGTCGTCGTCGTCGCTGATCGGGCCCAGCGACGCCGCCTGAATCTCACCGTTGTTGGGCTCGTTGGGGTCGTCGCCGCACTCGAGCGCCGAGACGCAGGTGCCCTCCGGACAGGTCAGCGAGCCCGCGCAGTCCTCGTTGAACATGCAGGCACACCCGAGGTCGTCGCATGGCTCGTCGGTGTCTGCGTCCGTCTCACCCGTATCGGTGGGGTCGGTGGGGTCGGTGGGGCCCGTGGGGTCGGTCGGGAAGGTCGGATTCGTGGAGTTGGTCGTGTCGGTGTCCACGCCCGTCGTGCTGTCCGGGGTGTCTCCGCATTCGTTGCTGTAGTCGTCGAACACGGCGTCGACCATGCAGCCGGCGGTCTCACTGGGAAGCTCTCGCGCGAGCACCTGCTTGGCACACCCTTCAAAGGCGGCTTGGCAGTCGTCCCCGGTCGTGCACTCGTCTTGGAGCTTCTCCAACGCGTCGCGGGTCAGCACGCGAGCCAAACGCCCGGCGCGTGAGAGCTCGCTGTCGTCCTCACCGGAGAGGACCTCGGACTCGCAGTCGCTCGAGCCGTCGGAGCACTCCAGGCAGAGCGCGGTCGCGAAGTCCTCGACGATCGACGAGCTGGTCGAGACGTCGGTGGCCCGGTCGAAGCAGTCTTGGGGCTCGCCGAGGTCGAGCATGCAACGCCCGACGGCGGACGCGACCTCGGGCTGCAGAACGCCTTGCAGGGCGTCGCAGTCGCGCGCAAGAGCCTGCTCGCAGACGGTGGGCTCATCGCAGGGGCTGACGTAGCCCTCGAGCGCCGGACAGAAGTCCGCCGAGCCGCCTTCGCCTCCATCCGAAGACTCGCAGGCCAGCCCGATGCCAAGGATGGCGCCGACGAGCCCGAGTCCGATCAACCGCGCATGTCTCATTCCCGCTCGTGCCTCTTCGAAGGATACGCCATCGAGGTAAGACCTTACCCGACATGCAAGCGCCCGCTCGCCCGTAGGACGTTCAAGCTGCTGATATTAGAGTGAAAATCTGGCTCCGGTGTCGCCGGGGCGCGCTGTTTTCTGGAGATCGCGGGGCTCTCGTCGCGGGCGGCGGCGTGCCCGTTGCTCCGGTTTTTTGGCCAGAGACCGCAGGTGTGTGTTCAGTGGCCTCGCGACCATGCCGATCCTCGAATTCTCTTCGGTGACGATGACCTACGGGCGCGGACGCGCGAAGACCGAGGCGCTGCGCGACGTCTCTTTCAGCGTTCCCGCGGGCGCGTTCTCGGTGCTCGTGGGCCCCTCAGGCGCTGGTAAGAGCACGTTGCTCAAGCTGGTCCTGGCGATGGAGCGGCCCGACGAGGGCACGATTCAGGTCGCGGACCGGGACATTCACCGACTCCGCCAACACTCGATCCCCTACCTGCGCCGCAACGTGGGCGCGGTGTTTCAAGACTTCAAGCTGCTGCCCGATGCGACGGCGCTCGAGAACGTGTCGCTGGCGCTGCAGGTCCTCGGGCTTCCGCGCCGCGAGGTTCGCTCGCGCGCGAGCAAGGCACTCGAGCAGGTCGAGCTTGAGCCGGGCACGAAGCGCTCGGTGTCCCGCATGTCGGGCGGGGAGCAGCAGCGGGTGGCCATCGCGCGCGCACTCTCCGGGGAGCCCGCCATCTTGCTGGCCGACGAGCCCACCGGAAACCTCGACCCCAGACTCAGCCGCGAGATCCTCGAGGTGCTGGCGCGAGTCAACCGCCACGGCACCACCGTCATGCTCGCGACCCACGATCCGATCGTGCGTGAGGCCGGGGTGATCAGTCATGAACTCGTGCTCGAAGGCGGCCGCTTGATCAGCGACTCGCTCGCCGAGGTGGATCGTGTGCGAGCCGTAGACCTCGAAGAAGACACGAACCCGATCGTGGCCGGTGGCCTTCGGGTAGGAGCGGTCGCGTGAGGGACTGGCCCAAAACGTTCCGTGCGGCGGGTTACGTCGTCTCTCGAGCATTTCGCGGGATGGCGCAGGCACCCATGGTGCAGGTGCTGGCCGTGGCGACCACCGCGGTTTGTATGCTGCTCCTGGGCACGGTGATGCTCGCGTGGACCAACGCCCAAGGCGTGGCGAGTGCGTGGGGCATCGATGTGCCGGTCACGGTCTACATTCACGACGACGCGCCCGAACACGAGATCGACGAACTCGCTGGACTGCTGGAGGAGATCCCCGAAGTTGTCACGGTCGAGCGGGTGTCCCCAGAGGACGCCATGACCAGGCTCGCCGCGGGGCTTGGTGGTGAGGCCAGCATGCTCGAAGGTATCGAGCCCGGAGTCCTCCCCGCGTCACTTGAGATTCATCTGCAGGACGGCACCTCGTCCAGCTTCGTGTCTGCCCTGGGCGAGAAGGTGTCGGCCTTTGGTGTGGTGGAGGAGGTCGCGCTCGCGGGTAGCTGGACCGACCAGGCGCAGGAGATGCTTCGTACGGTGGGCAAGATGGCGCTGGGCGCCGCAAGCCTGGTGGGCTTTGCCTGCATGGCGATCGTCTGGAGCACGATCCGGCTCGCTGTCTACGCGCGGCGCTCGGAGATCCAGATCCTGCGACTCGTCGGCGGATCGACCCAGTTCGTTCGCGGACCGTTCATCGTCGAAGGGCTCATGCAGGGCGCTTTGGGTGCCGCACTCGCGCTGACGCTGCTCTACGGGGGCTTTGACACCGTCCGTCCGTTCCTCGAGGACGGGCTCTCACTGCTGTTCGCCGCCGGGACGCTTCGTTTCTTCACGCCTACCGAGGTCGCGATGGGTGTGGCCTTTGGCGCGCTGGTCGGACTTCTTGGCTCTCGCGCGGCGGCGGGCCGCTACGTGGTGACCTGATGCGTCGGCGCTACGCTGTGCTCATGGGCCTGCTGGCGCTCGCGCTGGGAACAAGCGTGCACGCGCGAGGCAAGGCGCCGGAGCGGTTGGAGGAGACCCTGCGCCGCGAGCTTGGACTGACCAAGACCTCCACCGCGCTCGCCGAATCCCTCGCGGTGCTCGACCGAGAGCGTTCCAGTCTGGAGTACACGGCGACCGTGCTCGACCACGCGGCCCGCGAGAGCATGCGTCGGCTCGACGCGTACCGCGGTCGACGCACCGAGCGCGAAGCGACCGCCCGCAATCGGGCCCGCTCGCTGTACAAGCTCTCGCGCGGCGGGGTGGCGCGACTTGCCTTCGAGAGCGGCGGCGATGAGGACCGTGAAGCCGAGCTGCAGACGCGGATTCTTCGGGGGCGCGCGCTGAGGTTTCTGGTCCGGCATGACCTGGGGGAGCTTGCGGTCTATCGCCGTGCCGAGGAGCGGGCCGCCTCAGAGCTGGTTGCCGCCTCGCGGGAGATGCAGACCTTGGGCGCGGTGACCATGGTGGGTGCGGTTGCAGAGCATGCGCTTGTGTCGGCGGAGCACGCGATCAACCCGGACCTTCGCGAGACGATGAAGTCGCGGCGCAAGCTCACCGAGCGTCTCGATGGCGAGCTGACGCGCGAGCACAAGGTCCTGCTGCGCAACGTCAAACGCAACTGGCGCTCGCTGCGTTCGTTGCGTGGCCTCGATGGCGCGCCAAGACTCGTGCGCCCGGTGCAGGGGCGCGTGATCGGACGCTTCGGCGCGTACACCGATCGTGTGCTGGACCTGCCTTCCATTCGCAACGGCGTCGAGCTTGACGCCAAGCGAGACGAACCCGTTCGGGCGATGGCGGATGGCCGTGTCGTGATGGTGACCGCGCTCCCCGGATACGAGGACGTCGTGGTGTTGGATCACGGCGGCGGTCAGTACACGCTGACGGCTCGGCTCTGGGACATCGCTGTGAAAGAAGGCCAAGAGATCGAAGGAGGGGCGCTCCTGGGTCGGGTCGCCAGCAAGACGCTGGACGATGGGCTGGGCAGCACCGTCTACATCGAGCTGCGACACGGCGAAAAGCCCGTCGACCCGACGGCGTATTTGGACCGCTCGCAGCGCGAGGATGAGTAACGCACCGCGGTCTCAGGCGAACTTGGACCACGTCGGATTGTGATCGGACAGACCTTGTCCGTCCTCGACCCCGGACTCCACGGGTGTCGCGAGGTACCCAAACACGTGGTCGATGTCTTGGGACTTCTTGGTGTCTTCGGGGCGAGGGCGACTCGGGCGGCTTCCCTCGGGCAACAGCGAGACGCTGAATCCCGGGCCCAGGGCTGCGTGCACGCTGTGGCGCTCGGCGTTGAAGTCGCCGGCGATGACCATCGGCCCGGTCTCCTGCGCACGGACCCAGCCCGCGAGCTCGTCAAGCTGGGCTGCGGAGCGTTCGCCGTGGCTGATGTGGGTGCTGATGATGACCACGCCGTTGTCGAGCCGAACCGCGATGAATCCTTTGCCAGGGTCGGTCGGAAAGGCGCGCTGTTCGAGGACGCGGCCCGGGAGAAGGGACGAGAGCACGACGAGGTGTTCGGTCGCATCGCTCAGCGTGTCCGGTCCGCTTCGAACGTAGGGGACGCGAGGCAGCGCAAACGAGAACACGTGCGGAGCCTGCAGCGCTCGGAGCTGGTCGCCGCTGACCTCTTGTAGACAGACGGCGAGCGAGACGCCTACGAATTTGTGAACACGGCGCGCGAGCGCCTCGATCCGCGCTGGCTCGTCCAGGGCGACGGGAATCTCTCCCCAATTCGTCGCGTGCACGTGGTGGAGCACGTTCCAGGTCGTGATGATCACCGGCGCGGAGAATAGCTCAAGCGCGCGTCGCCGCGATGCTCGGTGGTCGTCGGGCCCTCAGCTGCCGAGGGTCATTACAACGACGCCGGCGCCCGAGCACGCGTCCATTCTCAAGTGGCCATGCCCATCGTCTGCCTTCGAACAGCCCGTCTGGGCCGGTGCACTGCAATTTTGTCGCGGCGCTCCGAACCGGCCCCGCATGGACATGCGAACTGGCGCTACACTCGCATGCGTGACCTCCCGACTTCGGAGCGTAGCGTTCGGCGCCAGCATGTTGGCCATCGGCATGGTCGTGGGCGCCACGGGCGGGGCGGCGGTTGCATCGGACCCGGAGCCCGTCGCCGCGCCGCCAAGCTACTCGCGGTACGCGAAGCTGGACATGTTTGCCCGGGCGCTGGCGATCATCGAGCAGTACTACGTGCGACCCGTCGACGACCAAGAGATCGTCTACGCGGCGCTTCGTGGACTCGTCTCCGAGCTGGACCCCCACACCTCGTTCCTGCCGCCGCAGGATGCCAAGCTGCTGCGAGAGGACATCGAGGGAGCGTTCGGCGGCATCGGCATGGTCGTAATCCTTGGTCGCGAGAGCAGCGGCGAGCGATTCCTCGATGTTCGCGACGTGATCCCCGGGGGTCCGGCAGACAAGGCCAACATCGCGACCGGTCACCGGGTGCTCGCGATCAACGGGCAGTCGATCGCCCAGTTTGTCGACCTGCAGCGCGCGATCACAGTCATTCGCGGCGAGCCGGGGACGACCGTGAAACTCACCGTGGAGGACCCGGTTCGCGGCGTGAAGCGGACCGTCGAGCTCGCCCGCGCGATCATCGACACGCCCCCGGTCGAGGTGCGTTCTCTGGGCGAGGGCATTGGCGTCCTGCGCCTGCGCGACTTCCCCGAGGATGCGGCGGCCGACGTCAAAGACGGCGTGCTGGCGCTGCAAAAAGAAGCCGGCGAGGAGGGCCTGCGAGGTCTGGTGCTCGACCTGCGTGACAACGGCGGCGGCCTGCTGGACGAGGCGATTCGCATCGTGGACTTGTTCGTCGCCGAAGGGGCCATCGTACGCACGCGCGGCCGCCGGGGCGTGGTGCTCGATGAGGCTCGTGCGCGCCGGGTGACCACGCTGGATCCGATCCCGCTGGTGGTGCTGGTCAACAAGGGCTCGGCATCTGCCTCGGAGATCGTGGCCGGCGCGCTGCAGGACCACCAACGCGCGCTCATCATCGGCGAGCGAACGTACGGCAAAGGGTCGGTGCAGGCGCCGTTCGAGCTTAGCGATGGCAGCCTGCTCAAGCTGACGACCGCGCTCTACTACACGCCCAACGACCGGCTGATTCAGGCCAGCGGAATCATGCCCGATGTGTTCGTCGGCGCGGTGGAGCCCGGGGCACCCGTCGACCTCGACTCGCGTCCTGAGATTCGGCCCGAGCGGGAGAGTCCCCGGCACCTCCAACCCGAGGACTTCGGACGGGAGTCGCCGTCGCTGGCGGCCACCTCGAAGGCCGAAATGGCGGCGGCCGACGACGTGCAGCTTCGCCGCGCGGTGCAACACCTCAAGGCGTGGGAGCGCGTGAGCGGCAAGGACGGTCGATGACCGCATCGGCGCCCGACTACAAGCTCGTCATCACCGCGATCTTCGTCGTCTTCGCGCTGCTTGAGCTGCTGCGCGGGCGCTTCCTCAACGCGCAGACCCGACCTCGCGATCTCGTGATCGAGGTCATCTCCAGTGCTACGATCATGGTGGCGATCGTGCCGGGCATCATCTGGCTGGTGGACGCGCTGGCCCACGCGGCGCTGCCCCAGTGGCGCGACGCGTGGGTGTCGTGGCCGTGGTGGGCGATGCTGGGGGTGCTCCTGGTCGCTGACGACATGACGCAGTACTGGTGGCACCGGGCCAGCCACCGCGTGCCGTGGCTGTTTCATCTGCATCGCGCGCACCACACCGCGGGCTACATGAGCGTGCGCATCGTGTACCGCAACAACATCTTCTACTACTGCCTGATGCCTGGGCTGTGGCTCTCGGCGGCGCTCATCTATCTGGGCTTCGGGCCGGCCTACGCGGGGTACCTGGTGGTGAAGATGGCGGTGATCGTGGGCGCGCATTCCAGTGTTCGCTGGGACGCGCCGCTGTATCGCAACCGGGTCGGGGCGAAGTTGATGTGGGTGCTGGAGCGCCTGATCTCCACGCCCGCGACGCACAACGCCCACCATGGCCGCCACGCGGAGGACCCGGCCACGCACTACGCCGGCAACTACGGCAACCTGTTGTTCTTGTGGGACGTGATCTTCGGGACCGCCCGGATCACGCGTGCGTATCCGGGGCTGTACGGCGTGGAGGACGAGGCGCCCCGGTCCTGGAAGAACGAGCTGTTCTGGCCGCTGTTTCGCGGGCCCAAGTAGCGCAGGGCGTGGACCCCGAAAGCTTGGGGCGCGGGGGTTGGGGTGGTACGAAGAGGGCGGTGGCCGAAGAGAAGCCGGGCTGGGGACTCCCGCTGTGGATCGCGACCGCCGTGGTGCTCTTTTGGATCGCTCCGCGACCTCCGGAAGCGCCGCGTCAGCTCCCCGAGGATGCGCTCGCGGAGCAGCGGGCGGCCGCGTTCGTCGTCCGCGACACCGTGCAGTGGCAGCAGGACCACGGAGATCGGAGCTTGCCTTGGGCCAAGGCCGATGGGCACCTCGCCATCGTGATCGACGACGTGGGTCGCGAGCTTCACCTGTTCGAGAAGCTGGTCTCGCTTCGATACCGGCTGACCTTCTCCGTGTTGCCTGGTTCGGTGTATGCCGCCGGGACCCAGCTGCGGCTGGACGCGGACCGAAGGCGGTACCGCGAGGTGTTGCTTCACCTTCCGATGGAGCCCTCCGATGCCAACGCGATGCTGGAGGGCGACGAGGCCACGGAGACCTTCCTCCTGAGGACCGATGATGCGCCGACGATTCGCCGAAAGACCGAGGCGGCGTTGCAGAGGGTCCCGGCGGCTGTGGGCATCAACAACCACATGGGCTCGGGACTGACGGCTGACCGGGAGGCTATGGACGCGGTCATGGCTGTACTCCACGCGCGTAAGTTGTTCTTCCTCGACTCGCGGACCCACCACGACACCCAGGGCATCGCGGCCGCCTCGGCTGCGCAGGTGCCCGCGCTCTCTCGCCAGGTGTTCTTGGATCACGATGCTTCCGCGGAGGCCATCGCCGCTCAGCTCGATGAGGCGGCCCGGCTCTCGAAGATCGGGCCGACCGTCGCGATCGGGCACCCCTCGGCGCAGATGTACGAGGTGCTGGCGGCGAAACTCCCCGAGCTGCTCGAACAAGGTGTCTCGGTGTATCCGCTGTCTCACGTGCTCGAGCATCAGCTCCGAGGCGAGCCTGCGCCCGAGTCCTCCAGCCAGCAGCAGTCGCCCGAGACCCCCTGAGCTCGGCATCGTCGGTACACTGCGGTGGTGCGCGGCCTCATCCCTGTTCGGAGCTTGGCGTTCCTGCTCGCAACCGGGGCCGCGCTGGGGTGCCATCCGAAGCCGCCCTCGGACCCGGAGCCCACGGTCTCCAAGCTCGCCCCCAGCGCGCTGACGCTCGAGGAGATCGCGGAGCGGATCGATCCTGGCCCCCAGGCGCCGCTGACGGACGGCCTCCCGCCTTGGATGTTCGAGCTGATCGGACTGGAGCCGAGTCCTGCTGCTTCGCAGAAGGCTCTGCTCGAGCAGTCGGCAGCGGAGCAGTCAGAGTCGATACGGGTTCAGGCCGAGCAAGAGGGCGACAACGCGATGGTGTTCATCATTCGCGCTGCGGCTCGGTCGGTCGTTCTCGCCGAGCAGTCGGCGCAGCGTGGTGAGGCCGACGCCGATACGCTTGCCCGTCTGGAGCGCGCCTACCAGGCGATCGACATCCCGATGCTCGCGAGCGATCGGAGCACGTTCAGTCAGTTCCTCATGATGTTCGCCCAGGTGGCGGCAGAAGATGGCGTGGGTCCTCGTGACTCGGCGCAGCTCCAGCAGCTCGGCGCGGTGGTGCAGGGCGCGATCCGAGCTGCGGGGCCCCTTCATCGCCACACCGTGGCCGCGCTGTTGCGAACCGCTCCAGAGCACAAAGCGGTCCCGACCGCGCTGCTCGCAGTCGCGAACTCGCAGCGGGGTGAAGGGCTGGACTGGACCATCCCCGCGGCCAAGCTCGCGCTGCAACGCCGGGGCCAGTCGGCTTCAGCGAAAGAACATCTAGACCTGGCTCGGGTGTGTTTCGCGGGTCTCGATCTTCCGTGCGGCGAAGCGGCGCTGGGTGCTGCGGCCGGAGCCGAGGGCAGCAACGCCGTCCTGGAGGACGCGGCGCTCGCCCGCCGGATCGTCGAGCTTGCCGACGTGTCGACGCTCGAGGGCCGCTTGGAACGGGCGCGGGCCCTGTTGAGGATCGGGCGCTACGCGGCGGCCAAAGCCGAGTTCGAAGCGCTACATGCCGCGTTTCCGCAGGATGCTCGACCGGTCGGTGGTCTGGCGCTTCACCTCGTGGAGACCGAGTTCGACTTTGGCGGCGCGTACCGGATCATCGACGCGCAGGACGGCTTGAAGAACGGCGACGCGGAGTACTACCAGCTCGCGATCGGGACCCGCGCGATGGCGGCCATGTCGAGCCTCGTGCCCTCGCTCGCGGCCGACGAGGGGCGGGATGCAGCCGCTGCGTTGCGGCCCCTGGTCGCTCGCATGCGCGCGGACATCGACGGATACGCCGCGCTCGGGAGCTCCGACGCGCAGTACCTCGCGCTGCTGCTCGACGTTGGGGAGGAGCTGCTCTCCCAGTACGAGAAGGCCGGCTCGGTTGATCTTCGCAACGTCGCGTTGCTGAGCGACCGGGTGGTGACGCTTCAGTCGAAGATCCCAGACAACCCGCACGCCTATCGGCTGTTGATGTCCGTCGCGTTGTTCGAGCCCGACCGGTCCCGCGCCGCGAGCATCGTGGGGGTGACGGCGCCGGCTGGACCGGATCACGACGTGCTGGCGCTTCGTCGCGCACGCGCGCTGGCCGACCTCGCCGTGACGTGGAGCGACGCCAGCTTCGCCGCGCAGACCCGCGACGCGCTGCGTAAGCTCGATACCGTGTCGTCGCCCGAGGCGGCCGAGCTGCACGCCGATGCGCTGATCGTGCACCGAATCCTCGGGGGCTCGGGCGGATGGAACACGATCGTTGAAGCGTATGAATCGCTGCTGGGCGATGACATGACCCCGCAAGACGCCCGCGCGGTGAACAACATCGCTGTCGCGCTGATGAACGATGGGAAGGGCCCGGTGGCTCGAGACGCGTGGAGCTCGAGCGCGCAGCTTTCCGAGGACTACGGGGATGTCGCGCAGCTCAACCTGATCGTCTCGGGGACTCCCAACGGTGATGTCGCAGCGCTGGCCAAGCTGCGCACGCTCGCGGGCGAAACGAAGATCGCTGGCGTTCGTGTCACCGCCTTGGCGTGGGTGCACGCGTGGTCGAAGGGCAAAGCGCAGCGAGATGCCGAGGTCGCGCTGAGGGCTGCGATCCAAGAGGCGATGGACGAAGGCTCTCGCCCGACGGCTCCGGATCCGTACTCCGGGCTGATTCTGGAGGGCTCGCTGCAGGCCGGTCTTGGGTACGCGGTGAAGACCGGACTTGAGATCAAGCTGGATGCGGCCGGACTTCCGTGGGCGATCTTGTCTCCGCCGCGTGTGCCGTAGCGTGCAGGCTCGGGCACCAACGGCTGCACGTCGATCCACTCCACGACCCGCATCCCGCGCGACGAGCGGGGCGAGCAGGAGAGGGGCCTCGAGCAACACGCGGGGGGTCTACGTCACTTTTTTCGACTTTCTTCCAACCGCTGGCCGGGCGAGCGCGACTACTGACTCTGGCCCGTGAACGATCTTGAGCACAGGAACGCGGAGGCTCGGTGGTTCGAGTCATTCGCGCCAAGCCTGGAGGTGGAGCGCCTCGGTGCTTGCACGGCCGCCAAGTTCAGGGCGATGAAGGCGCTCAAGGCGTCGTGCCTTCGAGAGCTGCGCAACGGCGTGACGAAGATCTGGGAGGTCCCAGGCCTTTGGTACGGGAAGCGGATCGACTATCGGTACCAGCGCCAGGACTTCTCGGTGGAGGGCGCCGCGGCGCCGCTCGAGGTGTTCTACCCGAACCTGCGCTCGAACCGGCGCGCGGTGGGGCGCTTCACCCGGAGCGGTCAGTCGGCCATGCTCGGGCTGTGGCTCGCGCTTCGCAGCCGACGCCCCGGCGCCGAGGCGAGGCTGCTGAGCCCGCAGATCTACTTCGAGTCGTGGCGGGTCCTGCAGAGCCTGGGCGTCGCGTGCTCCGGCACCGGGCGGCTCGGCCTCCTCGACAGCAGCACGCTCGCGGCCGACCCCCTGCGGTACCTCGCGGGCGTCGATCTCGACGCGCTGGTCGTCGACACCACGACGTGGGACCTCAGCTCGCCGGACATCCAGCGGATCATCGACTGGGCCGAAGCGCAGCGGCTCCCGCTGTTTGTGGTGCGCAGCCACCTCAAGCTCGATTGCCTGGGGGCGGAGTACGGCCTGCTCGGCTCGGTGGTCCTCCTGTCCGAGGATGAGGAGGCGCTCGGCACCGCGCTGGTGGAGTCACTGTCGCTCGGAGGCCTGCTGGCGGTGCACGAGGACCTCTACCCGTTCCTTTGGGACCCCGAGTTCTTGCGCCTGACCGCCGCCCGGACGGCGCGGATCCAGACCACGACCCGGGCCATCGTCGGCGCGCTGGAGCCGTTCCTCGCGGCACGGAGCGAGCGCCTGCGAATCGAGCGCTTCGGGCACGATCTGTTCTTCATCGTCTACTACCGCGGCGGCTCCGCCCACTGTCCCGACGCCTTCGTCGAGCTCGCCCGGGACGCAGACGTGCCGGCTCGCTACTGCGACAGCTTCGGCTTCGACTTTCCCAGCCTGACCAACGTGATCCTGCGCCACCCCGAAACCGGCGAGTGCTCGATACGGATCTGCTCCGGGGATGACCCCCGCCGCAGCGAGGCGACAGCAGCGCTGCTGCGGCGCTATCTCGATCTCCCCGAACTGGGTCGCGGTGAGGATGTCACGCCCGCTCGCCAAGCCTGAGCCCTTCGCGGCCCGAGTTCGCGCCATGAAACCGCTGCTGCACCTCCCCCTCATCGACCGACCCGGTCGCGGTCATCTGCTGTCCATCGACGACCTCGACGCCGAGCACCTCGACGCGTTGTTCGCTCGAGCCACGCGCTTGCTCGAGCAGCCGGACGCCGTGCGTCGCCCCCTGGCCCGCACCCTCGCGTCGGTGTTCTTGGAGCCGAGCACGCGGACGCGGCTGAGCTTCGAGGCGGCCATGCTCCGCCTCGGGGGGCGCGTGCTGAGCGTCCCGCCGCTGGAGGCGATGCGGTACGGGGCCTCAGGGGAGTCGTTCTCGGACACCATCCGCACCATCGCGGCCTACGCCGACATCGTCGTGCTGCGCACGCCCAGCCACGAGCTCACCGCGCTCGCGTCGGCGCGGTGCCCGGTCCCGCTCATCAACGGTGGCGATGGGTCCAACGAGCACCCCACCCAGGCCCTCACGGACCTGTTCACCATCCGTCGGATCTTCGGCCGCCTCGAGGGGCTGCGGGTCGTGCTGTGGGGCGACCTTGCCCACAGTCGCGTCGGGCACTCGTTGTTTCGCGGGCTCTCGCGCTTCGCCAACGAGATCGTGCTGGTCTCGCCGCCGGAGCTGAGGCTGCCGCCCGAGCACCAGCACTCCAACCCGAGCTCGCCGGCCACCATCACCGCGCTCGACGACGTGGACGCGGCGCTGCGTCAGGCCGACGTGGTCTATCTGTGGGGCGAGGAGCCCGGACATCCCACGAGCCGCTACACGACGCGTCCGGCCAGCGACTACGTGCTCTCCCCGAAGCGCCTGCGGCTGGTGCGGCCCGACGCCGTGATCCTGCATCCCTTCCATCGCGGCCCCGAGCTGCCCGAGGCCGTGGATACGACCCCCCAGGCGCGGTACTTCGAGCAGATGCACAACGGCATGTTCGTTCGCATGGCGCTGCTCGAGCACCTGCTGTCGGTGCGCTGAGGTGCGGGGCGCGTCGTCGCGTTCGCGCTGGGCGGAGGTCCGTCGCCTCGGCCACCTCGCCGGTCCTGCCGCGCTCACCCAGCTGGGTTACGTGGGCCTGGGTGCGGTCGATACCGCGATGCTCGGCCGGGTGGGGGCCGAGGAGCTCGGCGCTGCGGCCCTGGGCAACCTGTGGTCGTTCGGCACCGCCACCTTCGCGATGGGAATCCTCCTGGGCATGGACCCGCTGGTCAGCCAGGCTCACGGGGCGAGAGACGTTGAGGCGCTGGGGCGGACGCTGCAGCGGGCCCTGCTCGTGGCAGTGGCCCTGTCGGTCCCGGTGGGGCTCAGCTGGATGGGGACCGAGGCCGCGCTCGGCCTGCTCGACCTGCCGCCGAGGCTGCGGGTGCTGGCGGCCCGCTACGTCCAGCTGCAGCTCCCCTCGCTGCTCCCGTTCCTGCTCTTCCACTGTCTGCGGCAGTACCTGCAGGGGCGCGGGATCGTGGCGCCAGCGCTGTGGGTGATCCTCGGCGCCAACGTGTGCAACGCGGTCGCCAACTGGGTGCTGGTCTTCGGCCACTGCGGCTTCGCAGCCCACGGCCTCGAAGGCGCGGCCGTGGCCACGTGCCTGACGCGCTTCGTCCTGTGCCTGGGACTGGTGGCGTGCATCGTCGGGCTACGGCTGCATCGAGGCGGCTGGGTGCCCTGGTCCGCGCAGGCCTTGGCCTGGAAGCCGCTGGTCCACCTCGCCCGCCTCGGGGTCCCGGTCGGCCTGCAGTCCTGCTTCGAGGTGTGGGCGTTTCAGGCGGTGACGGTCCTGGCCGGGCACCTTCCGCCCCACGACCTGGCCGCGCACGTCATCGTGCTCAACGTGTCGTCGATCGCGTTCATGGTCCCGCTGGGGCTGTCCGCAGCCGCCAGTACTCGGGTGGGCAATCTCCTCGGAGCGCGCCACCCTCGGGCCGCGGACCGGACCGCCGCGGTGGCGCTGTGCTTCGCCGTCGTGCTCGCCGTCGGCTCCGGCCTCAGCCTTGTGGTGCTGGGCGGGGTGCTGCCGACCGTGAGCCTGGCCGCGGTCGCGACCGCGTTGGGCGAGTCCCCGCTGGCGATCTCGACGTTGGAGGAGGCGCTGGCGCAGTCGTCGACGGAGGCCGCCCGGGTGCGCATCAGGAGCTCGCGCAGCAGACCTTCTTGGGATGCTTGGAAGTCGGGGTCAACAGCCGGTCGCCCCGCTTTCGCCCGTTCGCGCTCGGCGTGGCGCGCAACATCGTGCTGAGGTACCTGCGCAAGACGGCGACCCGCCGCGACGATGGCGAGTTTGGCCTGCGCGTGATCCCGCTGATGGGCGCGTCCCCCAGCAGCATCGCCGGGGCCCGCCAAGAGCAGCGAATCTTGGTGGCGGCGCTGCGCAGGATTCCCACGCCGCTTCAGCTTGTCGTCGAGTTGTTCTACTGGGAGGAGCTGACCACGCGGGAGATCGCTGGCGTGCTCGGGGTCCCGCAGGGCACGGTGAAATGGCGCCTGTCCGAGGCCCGCGACGCGCTCAAGGACGAGATCGAGTCCGCGTCCTCCACCAGCCTCGCCGAGGCCACGATCCGCGGGCTCGACTCGTGGGCACGATCGATCCGCGGCATGGTGGACGAGGCGCTGGCCGAGGGCTGAGCGAGCGCGGCTAGACCGACCGCGCCCGCGGCCAAGTACAGCGCGATCGCCAGCGTGCCGCGAACGCGCCCGAGTACGGCGCCGACGAGCAAGACCGCCAGCATCTGGGCGGTTTGCGGGTTCGTTGGATGGCATCACCATCAGGGTCCCGCTCGTCTGCTACGCCTTTGCAGACGCTGCGCCTGCAGAGCAAGCGGGAGCACGGCTTGCGCAGCAGCAGCAGCAGCAGCAGCAGCAGCAGCAGCAGCAGCAGCAGCAGCAGCAGCAGCAGCAGCAGCAGCAGCAGCAGCAGCAGCAGCAGCAGCAGCAGCAGCAGCAGCAGCAGCAGCAGCAGCAGCAAGCTTCACCCCGGAGTGCTCGTCGTGGTGCAGCGCTTCCGCAGTGACCTGGGCCTGTTCGTGCATCTGCATGCTTCGCCGACGCTTGCCCGCTCGCTGATGCAGACGCCTGCGCTTGACCCGATGGCGAGGGTACGTGTTTCGTGGCCGACTACGAGGGCGCCGCCGTGGAGTCCGTCGAGGCGGGCGTCAGCTTCACGCCCGAGGAGAGCACGGTCGTTCTGGAAGTGGGCGGTTGAGTGCGCGGCATTCGTGCAGAACTCGGGTTCTGAGATCCTCGCGTGCATCAACGTGCTGCCCACGCGCGGCGGGTGCGCGTTCCGTTCGTTTCGCTGCCGCTCGGATCGCAAGAGCCCGGGATTACTCGGAAAGTTCCGTCCGGAGTGGCTCCTGGTGTTCTGGATTCTAGAATATGAAACATGCTGCTTCAATCCCAAGACGTTCTTGTCGCGTTGAAGCTCGCCCTCCGAACCGGGGCGCGGCCTTCCTACGCCGTACTAGGCACCGAGCTGGGGCTTAGCGGCTCCCAGGTGCACGCGTCGGTTCGGCGAGCGGCACTGGCCCGCCTGGTCGATCCTGATTCTCGACGCGCCCGAACGCGAGAGCTAAGCGAGTTTCTGCTCCACGGGCTCAAGTATATGTGCCCCGCTGAACTCGGACCGCTTGCCCGCGGCGTGCCGACGGCGCACTCGGCTGCGCCGCTCCGCGAACTACTCGGGGGCGCTGGCGAGCCGCTCGTGTGGGAGGACCCCGAGGGGGACGTTCGCGGGCAGTCGATCAAGCCACTGCATCGGGCCGCGCCGGGAGCTGCACGACGCGACCCGAGACTCCATGCGGGGCTCGCGTTGATTGACGCCCTCCGTGGTGGGCGGGCGCGTGAGCGGAAACTGGCTGCTGACAAACTCCAAGAAATGTTGGCTCGGTGAGCGGTCGCGATCCGAACATCGAGAACGTGCTGGTCGTAGCGGCTGCGCTGGGGGACCTCGTCGAGCAAGCCGTGTTTCTCGGGGGTTCCGTTGTCGGCTTGTTGCTGACCGACGAGGCTGCGTCCCCGCCTCGCGTGACGAAGGATGTCGACATCGCCGTCGACGTCGCTCCGATGGCTGCTTGGCAAGCGAGGCTCGTCCCTAAGCTCCAACAGCGAGGGTTCAAGGAGACGGGCGACGTCATCTGTAGGTGGAGCGTCGATGGCGTGCTGGTCGACATCATGCCCACGAGAGGGGATGTCCTGGGTTTCTCCAACCGCTGGTACCCCACAGCGGTGAGCACCGCGCAGGAGGTGTCGGTGAGAGATGTGCGAGTTCGCGTCATCGCGCCGGGTTCGTTTATCGCCACGAAAATCGAAGCGTTCAACGACCGCGGCGGTAGCGACTTCTACGAAAGCCACGACGTCGAAGATGTTCTTGTTGTCGTCGACGGCCGGCCGACCATTGCGTCGGACGTCGCCGCGGCCCCTCCTGACGTTCGGAGTTTCGTCGCGGCGGAGGTTGCTGGGTGGCTCGCCGACAGCCGCTTCTGCAACGCACTTGAGGGGCATGTGGAGCGCGGCCGCGATCCGATCGTAAGGTCCCGTCTGCGAGAGATGGCGGCCCTCGCGAAGTAGACGGTCTCCGAGCAGCTGTTGGCTACAAGAAGCCCAACCGCTTCGGGGCCACTTTCGCCCAGATGACCCCCGACACCTTTCTCGCCAGGCTGTGTGCCTTGGTCCCATCGCCTCGGGCCCACACCGTCCTGTACTACGGCGTGCTCTCGGCCCACCACGCGCTTCGCACCGCGTTCGTCTCGGCGTGCCTGGGAGTTGGACTCTGTGTCGCCGCCATCCGCTGCGTCAGCACGTTTTCCCCCTGAATGGCTCGGCTCTCACCGGCTCAGCTGCGCTCGACACCCGGCCGCTGCTCCCCGGCGCCCCCGGCGTTCCTGCCGCTCTCTACTGCTGCTCGCTGTACTCCTCCATCCCGCCCTTTTCCCACTTCATTTCGCTTGAACGCTTCAGTCCCTTCCGACTCACCATCGGTGCCGAGCCCACGCGCCCATTGACCCGCTGCGCCCGAGCCGGGAGGATGGTCCGTGCGATTGACGATCCTGCTCTCCTCCTGCTTGCTCTTGGCCTGCGATGGCGCTGCAGAGGCGACCGCGAAGACCGAGAAGCCGGAGACGGCCAAGGCGACCGAGAAGGCCGAGAAGACGGCCGAACCCGACGAGGCCCCCGCGCCTGAGAAGAAGGCCGAGCCCGAGAAGGAGGCCGCGCCCGAGAAGGAGGCCGCGCCCGAGAAGAAGGCCCCCGCGGGTCCCAAGCTCGTCGACGGCGAGCTCGACACCAGCGCCGAGCACCTCGGCCCCATCCACCAAGGCCTCACCGAGAAGGACGCCATCGACCTGCTCGGCAAGCCCGAGAAGCGGGAGGCCTTCGTGATGGAAGAGGCCACCGGCGAGCACGTCGCGTACTGGACGTTCCCGAAGCAGGACCTCACCCTGGGCATGTCCGCGGACGACACCAAGGGCAACGACGCCGTCGTCCGGGACTTCACCTGCGGCAAGAAGTGCGCCTTCGACCTGCCCTGGGGGCTGAAGATCGGCAGCAGCCGAGCCGAGGTTGAGAAGATCTACGGCGAGCACCACGACCCCGACTTCACCAACGAAGAGAGCTTCATCGCGGGCTCGGTCTATGGCGGCAGCTTCTACACGTTCGAGGGCGGGAAGGTCGTGGGCATCTTCGTCGGCGCTGGCGCGGAGTAGGCCTGTAGCGCCCTCGGTCGATCGGGCACGTCCCTGTGACGGTGCCAGCGGCGTGGACATCGACGAGAGCGAACCAAGAGGACCTGCGGCGGCGTCGGGTCACCGCCGATGGGCTGCATGGGTGCTGTTCATCGGACTCGGGTGTGGATCGGTGGAGGAGTCACCCACGCCCGCGCCACGGGAACCCGAAGGCGCAGGCGATTCGACCGCGCCAGAGCGGGTCTCATCCTCCGCGTCAGCCCGTGATCGAGTCGTGAGGGACGCTATGAGCGGACGTGCATGCTCGCCTCTCGGCGCGTAGCCTGGCGGCGCTCACTGCGATGATCCATCACGTCGAAGTTCAGGTCTTGGTCTTGCTCCTCGTCGCCGCGTTCGTAGCGATGGGGGCCCGGCGCTATCGGCTCCCCTATACGCTGGCGCTGGTGGTCGCGGGCCTGGTGCTCGGCGGGCTCGAGCTGGGCGTTCTCTCGGATGTCGAGCTCAACGCGGACTTGCTGCTGCTGTTGCTGCTGCCCGCGCTGCTCTTCGAGGCCGCGTTTCACATCGACCTTCGCGAGTTCCGGCGCAACATCGTCCCGATCGCGACCCTCGCGGTGCCGGGTGTGCTCCTGGCGACGGCCGTGGCGTCGGCGCTGCTGTACGCAGGCCTTGGTGCGACGGGCCTGGTGCCGGGGTTCGGCTGGCGCGAGGCGCTGCTGTTCGCGTCGGTGATCTCGGCGACCGACCCGGTCTCGGTGCTCGCCCTGTTCAAGGAGTTCGGGGTCGCCAAACGGCTCTACCTCGTCGTCGAAGGCGAGTCGTTGCTCAACGACGGCGTGGCGGTGGTGCTCTTCGTCATCATCACGGGTGCGTACGGGCTGTCGTCGAGTCACTCGATGCCTGCCGAGGCGAGCCTGCTGTCGTACGGCATGGAGACCTTCGCGCGCATGGCGATCGGCGGCGTCCTGCTCGGGGTCGCGATCGGCGGGCTCTTCTCGGTGCTCACGCGGCAGATCGACGATCACCTCATCGAGACCACGCTGACCACGATCGTCGCGTACGGCTCGTTCCTCGTGGCCGAGCAGCTGCATCTCTCGGGCGTGTTGTGCACGGTCTTCGCGGGCATCGTCGCCGGCTCGGTGGGTGCGCAGACGGGCATGAGCGCGTCCACGCGCAACGCGGTCGAAGACTTCTGGGAGTTCGGCGGCTTCATCGCCAACTCGTTCATCTTCTTGCTGGTGGGTCTGGAGCTGGAGCCGATCGCCCTGGTGGACAGCGCCATCGCCATCGTCGTGGCGTTTGCGGCCGTGTGCTTGGCCCGGGCGGCGGCGATCTACACTGGCGTACCGCTGGCCAACCGCTGGGCCCAGCCTCTCCCGCGGGCCTGGACCCACGTGATGGTCTGGGGCGGCCTGCGGGGCTCGCTGTCGATGGTGCTCATCCTGACGCTGCCGCAGTCGTTCGCCGGGCGAAGCACGCTCGTCACGCTTGTCTTCGGGGTCGTCGCGCTGTCGCTGTTCGTTCAGGGCCTGAGCATGGGACCGCTGCTCAAGCGCCTGGGCCTGCTCGAAGGCAAGACGCGCCACGACGCGTACGAACGAGCTCGGGCCACCAGCATCATGACGCGACGGGCCCTCGAAGAGCTCGAAGAACTCGAGCACGATGGACTGGTCGAGCCCGCGGTGTCCGAGCGGCTGCGCGAGTGGTACGGAGCCCGTGGCACGCAGGCGGAGAAGGACGCCAAGGCTGCGCTGGGTTCGGCGCAGATCGTCGAGCAGCTCAGCGAGACGATGCGGCGGTTGACGGAGGCGGAGCGCCGTGGGGTTCGCGAGGTCGAACACGCAGCGATCGTCGACGCCGAGATCGCCGAGCAGCTCGACCGAGAGCTGATGCTCCGCTTGGTCGAGCTCGACGATGCCCAAGGTGCCCCGGCCGCCGAGCTCGAGGAGCGTCTCGGCAAGCTGATGGGGGACGCGCAAGCGCCACGAGAGTGAGGCGTGCGACGCACCGAGACGAGACGCACGCAGCTGTCGGAGGGTGAGCGCGCAGACACCCACGCGCCGGTGTGCGCGCTCCGTCAACCGACTCCTTCGTGCTCAGTCCCGACTCGAGCGGCTGCTACAGTGTGCCCGGCATGCGGTTTGGGTGGTTCCTGGGAGTCGTCGCGATGTTCGTCCCCGCCGTCGCCTCGGCGGAGACCTTGGAGGTCGATCGGTTCGAGCCGACGTACGACTTCGAGCTTCTCGGACTGCAGGGCATCGACACCGACACCGGCTGGCAGCCGTCGGGCAGCGCCATCCAGGTCCGCTTCCTGACCCACGCCGACGATGACGTCGCGATCGAGATGCCCGGAGACGCGGTCTTCGACTGGGACACGGGCCAGGTCCACTTCGTCGGGGACGAGGACGGCGGGGCGTTCGACGTGGACATCGGCGTGCTCCTCGAGGGCCGCTTTCGCTTCGACTTGGTGGGGCAGCAGTTCGAGTCGTCGCTCATTGGTCCCTACGAGCTGGGCATCTTCCGCGAGGCCACGTTCACCCCCTACCTGCTCCCGGGCAACGACGATCGCCCCGTCGTCCTCGACGACGTGACGACGCCGGTCGAGGTGTTCAACTACGCGATCGTCGACCTGCTGATCGCCAGCGGCAACTTCTTCGTCGACGCGCGCTTCGACATCGAGATGACGCTCGCGTGCGATCGCATCGACGTCGAGGGCGAGAGCGCGCAGGTCGGCACGATTCAAGCCGAGTTCGAGGTGTTGCCGATCGCGGACCCCGAGGAAGACCCCGTCGAGCGGTTGGCGAGTCTGCACTGCACGATGCACTCGGATCTCGACCTGCTGCTCTATCCGGGGGTGGAGCTGCAGATCGCCTTCCAGGAGTTTCAGCTCGCGCCGTTCGAGCTGCGCGTGCCGCTGGTCGAGGACCAAACCGACGCCGTGGACTTCGAGTCCCTGCCGATCGTCTTCGACACGCCACCGGAGCAGGATCCGACGGGGACCACTGGCGAGGTTGGGGACAGCTCGGGCGCGGACGCGGACAGCTCGGGAGGAGCCGGGCACGCGGGCTCCGGATCCGAGTCCGGCGATGGGTTCGGCACCTCCGGGATGACGGGGGAGCTGCCCGAGACCGAGACCGACACGGACACCGAAGGCGGCGGCGCAGGGGCGGACTCCGCCGCGGGCTGTGGATGCACCAGCGGATCCGACCCGGGCGCCGCGCTCTTCCTCCTCGGGCTGCTCGCGATCGGGCCTACTCGACGCGACCGGAGAAGCTCAAGACCCGCGCGGCGACGTGCTCGGGCTGCGAAGGCCAGCGATTGTGATCCCCGCCGTGCGGGGCCCCGTCCCAGCGCGCCGGTGTCGCGGTGGGACGGCTACGGGCGATAGGGCGGCAGCGGGACTCCGTTCGCAGCGGTCCCAGCGGGCTGGCCGGGCGAAGTGTCGCTCGATAACATCGTCGCTGCTCGATGAAATCATCCTCCGCTCGACCGAACCGATTCGGCCTCGCCGCGACGGATCGCCAGCAGCGTGCTCGGGTTCGGAAGTGATCACGTTCAGCACCTCTGCGGAGGTGACATTTCGCTCAGCACGGTTGCGTCTCGCCGAGCTGCTCAGTGCGTCAGCTGGGAGACCGCGGAGTCGTCGCATGCTTGGGAGCGTCACGGCATTGTGACCAACGCTTCGCTCAGCTTCGCGGGGTCGAAGAGCGCGCCGCGGTGGCTGGGGCGAGGGCTGATGACGACGGCGATGCGGTCCTCGACCATCCCACTGAGCCACTGGCTGATGAACTCCTCGAGCTCGACTGCACGCGGGATGAAGTCGAGCCAGGCTCCGTTGATGCAGCGTGCGGCGGCGGCTCGGCTACTCCAGAAGGGGAGGACCTCGCCGGGGGTGTCCACATCGGCCCGGGCCCACGTTTCCCCGTACAGGCCCCAGACGCGGCGGGTGTGGGTCACTTCGGCGACGAACCGTGCGACAAGCTCAGCATCGGCGAGCGGTGGGCCGTCGTCGGGCGCTGAGCCCGACCAGACCACATTCGTGTCGGTTGTTGTCGGTGGGCTCGCGAGCGCAGAGGCAGCCAGCCAGGGGGCGATCACGGTATCCTCCCAACGCTGAACGTTGTCTGGGTCACTGGTGGTGACGAACAGCCACGCGCTTGTGGTGCTGGACTGGGCAAGCTCGAGGTGCCCGCCGAGTGCTTGGCCGTGCGAGGCGACGCGGCTGGTCAACCGACGCCGTGCATCGACCCACGCATCCTCGTCGACAAACCGAAGCTGGAGCATCCGACGCACCGTCACGTCGGGCAGGCTATCCGATCTCGGTCGGGTCCTGTGCCTGCTCTCGTTCCCGTCGCCGCTCTACCGAACGCCGAGCCTCGCGGATCCCACCCAGCAAGACGGCGATCGCCTTGAGCCCGTTGGTTTGCTCGAGCACAAGCTTGCAGATCATCGTCAGCGGCACGGCCAGCAGCAGCCCAATCGGCCCAAGAATCCACCCCCAAACCACCAGCGAGATGAGCACCACCAGCGGTGAGATCCCCATCCGTTCGCCCAGAATTTTCGGCTCGATGATCGACCCGATCGTGATGTTGATGACCAGGTAAACCCCGGCGAGCAGCGTCGCTTGCCACCACTCCAGCATCACGAACGCCAGCAGTACCGCTGGCACGGCCGCAACGAAGGATCCGATGGTTGGAGCATAGTTGAGGAGGAACGCGATCAATCCCCAGAGCTCTGGGACTGGCAGGCCGGCAACGGCGCAAGATATGGCGACCAGAACTCCGGTGACCGCGCTCGCGATGGTCTTGATGAAGAAGTACCCCGTCAGGCGATCGGAGACGCGGTCGAGCATCGCGAGGGAGTTACTCGAGGGCCCCAACGCCGCTTCCAGCTTGGTGCGAAAGCCCGCCAACTCGCTCACGACAAACCCCAGCAGCACCAGAACCAAGACGGTGCCCGAGACGAGCCGGAACGCACGGGCGCTGGCGTCCAACAGCCACTCACTGCTGACGCCTGCACTCATATCCAGAGCATTGGCGCCGAGGCCGAGCCAGGCCAGTACGCTCCCAAGCTGATCCTTGCTCGTGTTCAGCGTGTTCGAGTGGATGTCGAAGATCTCGACGAGGGTTGAGATCCACCTGGGAGTGAGAGCGACGACGAGACCGAAGAACACCACCGTGGCGATCGCGACCAGCAAGACCGCCAGCCACTGCGGCAACCGCTTGGCCAACCACGGCACTGGGGTGGTGATGACGAGGCTGAAGAACATCGCCGCCACCAACGGGGCGAGAACGTTCTGCACCGCGCGCAGGCTGGCAGCGAGGACACACAGCGCCGCAGCGATTACGAGTGCACGCGCAAACCCGTCGAGCGTGATCCCTGCGCCACCGTTGTTTGCTGTCCCTGTAGGCTGGGTCATCGGCTGCTCGTTCCGCCCTGCAACGCCATCGCGACTTGACGAGTCTCGGCCCCGCCGTCGCACCCGAGCGAGGCAGAGTGCTGCTTCGGCGGGAATGCTGCCGCCTTGTACTTCACCCGTCGCCTCCGCGCCAACGAAGCGAGGACGATTGCGCCAACGGGTCACTTTTGCCGGCCCGGCGAGTAGGCCGTGCCTCCCTCAGCAGGCCACTCTCCGACGCTGTTGTCCCCGCGAGTCGAGGATTTGGATGGAGCGGGACACCGCCCCGAACCGCGACGTTGGCGGACCTGCAACCTGCGGCTGCGCCGTACGTCATGAAGCCGATGGGATTTTTCGACAAGGTCAAGACCTTCGCCGGCGGAGCGAGCATGCAGAGTATCGAGTTTGTCGAGGTGGAGCGACAAGACCCGCGTGGAGTCTCCGTTCCCGGGGGAGACACCGGGGTCAAGGGGAAGTTTCGCGTCACCTGCAACAAGGCCTGCACGGTTCTTGGGCATATCGACCAGCTGCGAACACGTTGCCAGGCAAAGGACGGCGAGATCGGTACCGTGCAGGTCTCAGACGAGTCCAACGCCTCCAACGAAGTCACCGGTCGTGACTGGCAGTTTCCGCTCGACATGAAGCCGGGCGATGCGGTCGACATGTGGTTCATGCTGTACGGCGACGAACTCGGCTCGTACTACGCCAAGTATGGCGTTCCGGTGGGAGACCCTTCGGTCGAGTTCTTCATCAAGGTGACGGTCGACGTGAAGGGTTCGCCCTTCGATCCGGAAGCCGAGTTGACCTTCAAGGTCACCCCCTAGAGCGGCGATCAGTTTGATCCCACGCGCTGATGCACGCCTGGGGCCGCACCTGACGGTGTCGCGCGGCGCTCGTGGTGTGCCCGACACAACTTCGGCCACGCTCCTACCCAGGAACGGCCCCAGACGCACCTCAGCACCCGGAATCAAACTGGTCGCCGCTCTAGAGCGGGCGCGCCCTGCGCAACGAGCGGAAGTCGCCGCCGAGACCGCGGCGCTCCTGGTCGAGCACCGCTTGCCTGATGTGCCGTGGCGGCAGTGGATGCTGAGCTTCGAGGGCCCGATGGCGGTCCGGTCGGGGACGATGGCCTGCCCAACCGGCGGATCCACGACATCGGTTTTCCGCACACCGCGGGCCTCTACGCGGGTACTCCTATGGGTTGCAGGCGTGCAACCTCAGGGCGACCATGGTCGTCGCCGGGTGGCTCCGAGGAGACGCGCCTTGAGCCGCAGCGCGCACGCCACCGACCACCACCCTCACACCGCAATCCAGAGCAAGCCCTCGCAGCGAGTCGCCACGCATGCAAATCAACGAATGGTTCACCCTGCACTACGCCGTCCGACGAGAGGCGGCACGCGTCCGAATCCTCCGCGGCGAGGACCCGGTCTTCATCGTGACCGGCGAAGAGGTGATCTTCATGCATCGAGGCCGGCGCCGGGTGCAGAGACTTCGCAGTGCCGACTACCACCGACAGAAGGCGGCGTGCCACATGCCCCTGGCGGCCCATCTGTTCCTCTCCGACAAGATCGGCCGCAAGCTCTCGAACGACGAGCGGGACACCGTGCTGGCCTTCGCGAGTGAGCTGGAGGATTGGACCTCCGACGACGCTCTGGCCGCCGAACGGGAGCTCGTGAGCGCGACCGCAGAGGCTCTCAGAGACGTGGCCGAGGCAGGAAGAGCCGAGCCAGACCGACTCGCCGAGCTTCGGGATTTTGCGGCCGCTCGATTCTCACAGATCATGGAGGCGGCCACGCGAGATGAGCTCTACGCGCTCCACGAGGCGGTCGAGCGCTGGACCTCGTCGCTCGACGCCTCGAGCTGGCGGAACTGTCGGGCGGTCGTGTGCGCCAGCCATCAAGCCCGCTACAAGGCGTCCACGAAGCTCTACTTCCAGCGCCTATTCTCCGAGTCCCACGGTCAAGGCGCGCGCGGAGAAGGCAACGTGTTGTGCACGGAGAGCGCCGGCGACGAGAGCGACGCGGTCGAGCTTCTCGCGACGCACCTCCTGGACGAGGAGCTCGCGAGCTTCTTCCTCGGCGATCCTCGCGGTCTTCAGCAGAACATCTTGGGCGATGCCGCCGAAGAGATCGTCGTCGAGCTGCTCGACGACGGCTGAAGCACCGGCGATTAATCGGTCCGCTTCGCGGCTCCAGCAGCGCGAAGCTCAGCGTCGCGCGATCGTCCGGAGTCAGCGGGATCTCGCGGCCATCTACAACGCGTAGGTCATTCCGAGAATCTTTCCGGTACCCTCCCGGGTTCGTGGCGGCAGTCCTGAGCAAGCTCCTTGTCGCGCTCGCCCTGTGTGTGGCGGCTGGACTCGTCGCTGCGCCCGCCATCACGGTGCGGCACGAGTCGTGGCCAGCGTCGTGTCCCGCTCGCACCGCGGTTGCCGACAGGGCGCACGAGCACTTGCGCGGCTGGTCCGGCGAAGCAGCGACCGACGCACGCGTCGTCACCCACGTTCGAGTTCTCGACGAACGCTGGATGATCGACATCGAGGTCGAAGTCGAAGACGGAGTCACCCGGCGCGCGTTCGAGGCGAGCTCCTGCACCGACGCGGTGGATGTCATGGCGCTCATCGTGGCGACGGCGATCAACCCTGGCGGCGAAGGTGTCGAGCCTGAGCCGATCGTTCCCCCGCCGCTCGATCCCGGGCCCGCAACCGAGGAGGAGGCGACGCTGCAGAATCCCACTCAGGGTCCAGCGCCGCCGCGCTTGCCCACCACGGTCCAGCCCGACAACAGCCCCGAGGCTCCGCCTGCGAGCGAGCCGACCTCGACCGTGCCAAGCCTCGAGCTGCCACCGTCGGCCGAGACTCCACAGGCACGAGACAAGCTCCGGCTCGTGGGGAGCGTCCATGCAGGAATCGCGTTCGGACTCCTGCCCTTGGTTGGTGCCGACGTGGGTGGCTTCATTGGCGCGCGTCGAAATCGCCTTGAGCTCGGGGGAACCGCCGGGGTGGCCACGCCGCGCACCCTGTTGGAGGACGGAGTTGGCGGCCGCTTCACGCTGTGGAGGGGCGGAGTTCGGGCGTGCGGGCGAACGACTCGGCGCCTCTCCGTGGGTGGCTGCGGGGCGCTGGAGCTCGGAGGGACCACGGCTCGAGGGGTCGAGTTCGACCAGAACGAGCGGCGGACCTCGTTGTGGAGCGGCGCGGTGGCGTCCGCCTGGCTCGGCTACCACTTGGGGATCACCAGCGTGCGGTTCGAGCCCGGCTTGGTCGTCGGGCTCCTCCGGCCCGCATTCGGCGGCGAGAACACAACCTTCGATCAGCAGCTCGGCCGGGTGGGGCTTCGCGCCAACATCGTGTTTTTTTTCGAGGGTCGGTGACGGATTCGGCTTCAACCTGGGAACCGGAGTAGCGATGGGGGAACTCGCCAGACGCGGACTCTTCCGTCGGAGCCGCACAGCCACAGCAGGTCCGCCTTCTCTCTCGGTCAAACAGGCGTTCCGTGACCACTACGACTACATCTTTCGCGCGATCCGAAGCCTGGGCGTCCCCGATGAGCGCGTCGATGACGCGGTCCAGGACGTGTTCATCGTGCTCCACCGCAGAAAGAGCGACTACGACGGGCGTGCTTCGGTTCGAACCTGGCTTCGGGGCATCGCCCGGATGGTCGCTCGCAAACACCTCACTGCAGCAGCCAAGGACCAGCGAAGTCGCGAAGCCAACCACCTGCCCCCCGAGCAGTCTGGCCACGACATCGAGCGCCGTCTCCTCAAACAAGATGCGGCCTCCGCCGTGCAGACGTTTCTCGATTCTCTCGACGAGGAGCAGCGCGAGGTCTTCTTCCTCGTCGACATCGAAGGCGTACGCCCGCCGCTCATCGCCGAGGAGATGGGCGTGAGTGCGAATACGATCTACTCTCGGTTACGGTTGGCCCGCCGAAAATTCAAAGCGTTCGCGGCTGAAGCCTCGGAGGCGTCCTGATGGCCACACCACGGATCGAACGTCTCAGCGACGCGGAGAAGGAGTTGCTCGGGAACTATCGGGCCTCGCTGGCCCCCGCGCCCGCTCGAAAGGCGAAGGCTTGGGCTGCGTTGGGGTCGCTGGCGAAGGCGGGGACGGGAGCAACCGCAGCGGGGACCACCAAGCTCATCGTGCTGTCCACGCTGAGCACAGCGACGCTGCTCGGGGGCGCGGCCTGGATTGCTGCGCAGAGCCCCCGCGCGGAGACCCCAGCGTCCTCCGTCGCCCACACCAAGCGCCCAAACCCGACTCCACCGACCCACGCGGATCCAAGGGCCGAGCACCAAGCGCAGAAGATCGATCCACTTCCACCGGACGCCACTGTGCCCGAGGTTCCCGAGCCGACCGATGATCCGGTCCACGAGAATCCGACTTCGCGACCGCTTGCAGCCACCGCGCAGCAGCCTCGAGCATCGGACCTGGTGGCGCCGCGGAGGCTCGAAGCAGAAGCCCGGTCACTCGAGAAGATGCGTTCCGCGCTGTCGGCGGGTCGTCACGCCCGGGTCCTCAGCCTCGTCAGCGCCCACCGCATGGATTTTGAACACGCCGTCTTCGCCGAAGAGGTCGACGGCGTCGAAGTGATGGCGTCCTGCCGAAGCTCGCCCGATGCAAAGGCCCGCGATCGCCTCGCGAAATTTGCTTCGAGATACCCGGCCTCCCCGCAGACTCCGGCGCTGCGTCGGGCTTGCGAGCCCGCAGAGGTTCCGGTTCAGCGTCCGTCGAAGACCGAGTCGAATAAATAGCGCCGAGAGTGACGGATCGATGACGTTTCGAGGAACCCTGCATATGCGAAAGATTAGCGCACACCTCCACCGCCGCGTCGCCTCCGTGCTCGCTCTGTTCACGATTGTGGGGGCGGGCTGCGACAAGCAGAACATCGGCACTAATGCGGAGTCGGCGACCGCCAGCGGAGGTCTGGAGACCACAGAACCGTCGGCGGGATCGAACGACGACATTCCAGACTGTGGGGAGAACTTCTGCCCCGGGGACGATTGCATCTCGCGGTGCGAAGATGACGACAGCGTCGACGGCTGCTGGTATCGCTGCGAGCCCGGCCAGACGAGGGACTGCTGGGGCGGCTGCGCGAACGAAGACGTCGGGGACAGCGGCTTGCCGACCTTTGACCCCATCCCGGATGTCGGAGATGGGTCTCTGGAAGAAGACCTCTTGATGGTCTCGGATTTCGGCGGCCAACGTCTGTACATCTCGCTCGCGGCCGAGCGCCTGGGAGACACGTTTCAGGGAGAGGTCAGAAGTGCGTCACAGATGGGCGAGGCTTGGTCGTTTGGCCCCCCGCAGTTCATCAATGTCAGCGATGCCGTGCGCAGTAATGAAGTCACCTTCCGCATCGACGACTACGACTTCGAAGAGGGCCATCATCCGTTCGGCCAGGGGGCCATCGCGCTGAACATCGTGGTCGTGGCTCGCATCCATAGCGAAGAGATCCTGTGCGGAACTATCACCGTTCAAGGAGATGGGGTGGCTGATTCGTCGACTGTCACGATCACGCCCTTCGACTGGACGGGAATCGATGGAAGTCAGTTCGTCATGTGCCCGTAGTGCCCGTGCGTTCGAGTGAACTTCGCAGCGAGATCGCAGCATGCCCCGACCGTCGTGATCCCGGCCCATACTCGGGGCCCCCATGCACGCACGCCCACGCGACGCCACGAAGCCCTTCGGCGCCACGAAACGAGGCTTCCGGCGACGCTCTGCGCGCCGGACACCCATCAACGTTGCCCATGCCGCTGATAGGTTGTCCCAGCTCGTTTCACTTCAACGCCGCAGATGGCCGGGGTGGAGTGATCCCGCAGCCCGCCCCGAACGCAGTCAAGGTCGAGTGGGACCAGCCGCGCTCTTGGCCCACGGGGCGCTGGTGCTCCCCACGCTGCTCACGGGCCTGCCGGGCGGGCCTACCGTCGACCAGCTGTGGCTGGGCGGCAATGCCGTGCTGGCGCTGTGGCTCGCGCGGGCGATCAGCCGCGAGCGCCGACACCTCGCCGCAGGGGGAGCGAAGCGCGAGATCCCAGTGGGGTCTCGCGCTTCTTCGTTCTCGGTGAGGCGAAGGGGCGAGCATCAGGGCGACAGCTCGGCCACGAACTGGAGCACCTGTTCGCGGGACCGTAGCCGCACGAAGCGAAGGTGCGAGCACGCGGGATCCTCGAGCGCGGCTTCGTAGCGCCGTCGCTGGAGCGGATGGCGGGTGAAGCTCCACAGCACCACGTTGCGCTCGGGGTCCCGCGACAGCAGGTTCTGCCACCGCTCGCGATTGCCGTTCCACATCTCGCGTCCGGTCACCGCTCGCTCCAGGCTCCGCGGGATCAGCTGACTCATCACCCGCCACCGCGGCAAGTCGAGGAACACCACGGTGTCGGCCCGGGCCCACACCAGATCGCGGACCTTGGAGTAGTTTCCGTCGACGACCCAGCGCTCGCCGGCGACGAAGGCCGAGGTCTGGGCCCGAAAACGATCGGTCGCGAGGGGCTGCCAGTCGGGCTGGTGGTAGATGGAGTCGAGCTCGAGCCGCGGCAGCGAGAGCCGCTGCGCGAGGGCTCGCGCCAGGGTGGACTTGCCCGAGCCGCTTGAGCCGATCACGCTGACCCGCTGCATCGGCCGCAGGCTGACACGTCGCGGCCCGAGTTTCGAGCCCACGCGCGCGGGCTCGGGGGGATCGTCCATCGCCTCGTCGTCGGGGTTGGTGGTCGATCTTTGCGCGTGGTCGTGACCGACCTCGATGAGGCGAGCTCTGCTCTACGGGGTCGGCGGTGTCTCGACGGCGGTCGCGATCGTGATGCGCTGGAGCGAGACCGCCGTCGCGCGCGTAGAACCGCCGTCGCGCGCGTAGAGCAGCCGCCGCCCGACCGCTTGCGTCCGCCTGCGGGACATGCCCTGGGATGACGCTCACCGGTCGTCGAGGCAGCGCACCCAAGGCATTGCCGCATCGCGGCCTCAGCTTCGGGAGGCCACGAGGTGCTCCGCGGCGGCGGCGGCGAATCGATCCTGCTCCGTGCGAGAGAGGGTGGCCGCGTCCCCGGCGATCGTTCGCGCATTGAGTGCGGCCCCGACCGCCGTCCACGTGAACTGGTGCGCCGCCAGCCATGGGTCCGAGGCCCGAAGCCGTCCCGAACCAGCGAGCTGCGCGAGGGCGTCGGCCAGGGCGGCGATGTTGCGGGTCCAGCTGTCGGCGAGGTAGGCGGCGGCCGTCGCGGGAAAGCGGTCGGCCTCGGCGGCGACGAGGCGTCGCATCCCCACCACGTCAGGGGAGAGCACGGCCGCCTGCAGTTTCGTGGCCAGCTCGACCAGGGCGCAGCGAACGTCGGCGGCGGCGAGCAGCTGGTCGAGGTGAGGCCGCATCGCGTCCCGCCCCCGCGCGGCCCAGTCTCTGACCACCGCGTCGAAGAGGGCGTCCTTGGACGGATGCTCGCGGTACAGCGAGCTCTTGGAGACTCGAGCCCGGGCCGCGACGTCTTGCATGGTGGTGCCGGCGAAGCCGAGTTCGAGGAACGCCTCCCTCGCAACGGCGAGGAGCTCAGCCCCTTGGCACCCCGCAGGGCGTCCTGGTTTCTTGGGGCCGCACGTGGAAACCCGCATCGACTCCACTTTAGTACTTGCTCGTACTAAATGCCAGCGCTAGTCTCGGAGGGAGGCGGATGAACGTGACAGGAGGGGTGAACGCGTGATCGCAGTCGGCATTGTTCTCGGAGGTATTGGGGCGTTCGTGATCGGAGGTGTCTACTACGGCGTCGCGTCGTCGGAGACCACGTCCTCCCCCACGGCTCCCCAGCGGTCCACGCGTGCCCTCGTCGCGGTCGAGCTGGCCCGCAGCCTGGCGGTCGCGGCGGTCGTGGGCTGGCTCCTGGCCGGGGCGAGCTGGAGCGGCGTGCTCGATGGCCTGGTGCTCGGATTGTCGCTGTCGGTCTTGCCCGTCGTCCTGCTGGCCGGCTCCGTCTTCCACGAAGGCGTGCCGGTCCGACGGGCTGCACTTCATGCGGGCGACTGGGTGCTCAAGCTGGTCGCGATCGGCGTGATCGTCGGCATGTTCTGCTGAAAGAAAGTGCCATGAAGAAGAGCACGGTTGGCCCGGTCGACATCACCTTCGAAGCCACCCTCGGACGCGTCCGGGAAGGCGACACGTCGACCTGCGTCCAGCTCCCGGACTCGGCCGAGATCTTCGGCACCCGGGGCCTCGTCAAGGTTTCGGGCACTGTCGACGGCGTTGCGTTTCGCGGCGCCTTCATGGCGCTCGGAGACGGGACCCACAAGCTTCCGATCGCCGCGGCCATTCGCAAGCAGATCGGCAAGTCCGACGGCGACGACGTGGTCATCCACCTCGAGCGGCGCCTCAACTGACTCATGCCCACCGATATCAACGACTGCTACGACGCGGCGACGTACCCCATTGTGGTGTCGTGCAACGCGGGCCACAACCTCGAGACGGTCGAGTGGAGTGGCACCGCCATGTTGGAGGGGATCGCAAACTGGCAGGACTCCACGCAGCACCGACGAGTCGTGCACTTCGAGTTTGCTGGCCCCCAAGCCCCTGCCCCCGGCCTTGCGTGGGCCGACCCGTATGCGGGCTGACAGACAGACCCGCCGGTGCGCCGTAGACTTGTCGGGGTCTTGCTACGAACTCCCGACGACGCCCTGGCCCTGCTCGCCCGACTGGGCGCGCCCCCGCATCTGGTCCGCCACCATGAGCTTGTCGCGGAAGCCGCGGCGCAGCTCATCGCGGGACTGTCAGCCTACGCATCGCGTTTCGATGCCGACGAGATTTTGCTCGGCGCGGCTCTGCACGACGTCGGCAAGATTGAGTACCCGGCCGAGATGCGGGGTCCAGGCGCGCGGCATGAGGAGGCAGGCCGCGCGCTCCTCGAGGCGTACGGATACCCCCGCCTCGCTCGCTTCTGTGTCTCGCACGGGCAGTGGGACCAGGACGCGGTTCCCCTCGACGATCTCCTCGTCGCCCTCGCCGACAAGCTGTGGAAGGGCAAGCGCGTCGCGAAGCTGGAGCAGCGCTTCGTCGCATGGATGGGTGCGAGCACGGGCCAGCACGCGTGGCAGGTCTTCACGAAGCTCGACCCCGTGTTCGAGTCCGTGGCCGAGCTCGCCGACGAACGCTTGGCTCGCTCCGGCCGGTAGAATCCGCCTTCGCCGGCTCGCCCCTCAATCGAACCACGCCGGCCGTCGGCCCCGACGACGTCGTCTCCGCGCTGACGTCCGCGATCGACCCAGCCACCGCGTACGCGGTGCGTCCGAGCGCGACGTCGGAGGACTCGCCGACCACCTCGTTCGCGGATCCACACGACACCTTCTTGAACGTCCGCGGTCCGGAGGCGGTGCTCGAGCACGTACGCCGCTGCTGGGCCTCGCTCTTCACCGACCGGGCCGTCGCCTATCGAACCCGCCACGGTATCGACCACCGCGAGGTCCACATGGGCGGCATCGTGCAACGCATGGTCGGTCCCCGGGCATCGGGCGTCATGTTCACCGTCGACCCCCTCACCGGGAACCGGAAGACGACCACGGTGGAGGCGTGCCTCGGCCTCGCGGAGGCGCTGGTCTCCGGGTCGGTCGATGGGGACGTCTACCGGGTGCGCAGGCTCATCCACGAGAACCGATGCGGGCCGCATCGAGCAGCTGTTCGTCGAGGGCAGGCCCGGTGACGGCCGCCAGCTCGATCTGTCCCTTGGGGACAAACAACGACAGCTGCTTGGGCTCGGTGTTCGGCTCGGCAACATCAGCCGGGTCACGGGAGAGCTGGACTTGGATCCCACGAAGTCCACCTGTATGATTCGGCTGTGGGGTGCGGGAGAAGATGGGTTTGGGGCGACGTCGCCTCGGTGACCTTCGACCTCACCGGCCCCGTGGCCCCCTACGCCCCGAAGTGAGGACCGCTTGATGCGACCGCCGCACACGATGTTCACCCTCGCGCTTGTGCTCGGGGGCTGCCAACCGGCGGGCTCCCAGAGGCGTTGGCATGGCGAGCATCTGACCGTCACGTCCTCCGAGGGGGTCGAGCTGTGCGGCGGCTCCATCGGTTTTCTCGACGCTTACGTCGGTCACGTTTCCAGCTACTGGGGCGCGAGCCCGCCAACAGATCCGTTCAGGCTCGAGCTTCGGGAACAGGGAGAAGAAGACATCTCGGGGCGTGCGGGCGCGTCCCAAGCCTGGGCCGGCGCCGAACAGTCGGTGCTTCATGAACTCGGGCACGTGGTCACGATCTCCGAAGACGGCGTCTCTGCGGCTTCGCTCTCGGAGGGGTTCGCCGCAGCCCTGGACCCTCTCGATCCGGCCGGGACGTGGGGCATCGGTCCGGGACCTGCCGAGGACTTTGCGTTTCTCGAGCGAGCCGACTTCGAGCCTCGGCACTACCAGCCCGCCGCGCAGCTCACCCGCTTCCTCATTCAGCGGTACGGGATCGAGGCCTATCGCCGCGCCTATGTTGCGGTGCGATCCGACGAGTCCGCCCAGGAGATAGAAGCGGCGTTTGTCGCCGTCTTCGGGGACGAAGTCTACGATGCCTTCGATGAGTTCGAGACTGGCCCGCAGTGCGGGCTTCGGGCGTGGGAGTGCGAGCCCACCCTGAACCCGACACTCGAGCTTCCCGTGGACATTCGTTCGCCCGAGGACTGCGCCCAGGACCCGGACTGGGTCGGCGCTGCGCCAGGACTCACCGAGCTCTGGTACCCGCACCGACGCTTTGTGCTGCGGGTCGACGGAGAGACCCCGGTCGTCACCATCGCCGAAAATGCTCGACTTGCCCGCTCAACCTGTGAAGACGTATGCCCGTCGGTTCTCGACACGCCCCCAGGGTTCGAGAACATGGCGGCTCTCGCCTCGTCGGGGGTGGTCCCGGTCCGTACGCTGACCGCCGGCTTGCATTCGTTCCACCTGCTCCCGCTCGATCCGAGCTTGCCGTTCTCTGTGCGGGTCGAGCGAGCGGAGTAGCGCAGCGTCCCGTGGCGACTCGACGTAGGCAACGGCGTCGCCCGCATGCGTCAGGGACGGACGAGGCCATACGTCAAGCTGCCCTGGACGGCGCGTGGGCCCGCTGTATGATCCGGGTCTTGCGGCATGACCCTCGCTTGGACGCCAAACCCCGCCGACCCGGAGGTGTTTCACATCACCCACGTCGAGAACCTGCCGGGCATCGTGGCGCACGGCCTGCTCAGCGACGCGGCCGTCTCGCAAGGACAGGCCAAACCCACGCTGATCGGCGACGCGGCGATCAAGCTTCGCAGGCTCACGTGGGAACTCCGCCTTGCCGATCGTCCTGTTGTTGGAGGCTTCGTACCGTTCTACTTCTGCCCGCGCTCGGTGATGCTCTACCGGGTTCGCATGGGCGGGAAGCAACCGGGTGTCGTCCACTTGGTCACACGCGTCTCCCGGTTGTCGGCGCTTGGGCGCCGATGTGTGTTCACCGATGGGAACGCAGCGTCGGGGTACGCGAGCGCCTTCGAAGATCTCACCCGGCTGCCGACCGAACTGGACTGGAACGTCTTTCCGCACACGCAGTGGCAAGCCAGCAAGGCCGCCCGCCAGGCTGAGTTCCTCGTGTCCGACCACGTTCCCTGGACCGCATTTCAGCTGGTCGCTGCGCAAGATCAGACCACCCTCGCCCGGGCCAATACCCTGCTAGCCTCCTCGTCTCACCGCCCTGCGCTCCGTGAGGAGCCAACCTGGTACTACGGCTGACCCCGCCATGCTCGAGATCGCAACTGGCAACCTGCTGACGTCCGACGCGGACGCGCTCGTGAACTCCGTCAACACCGTCGGCGTCATGGGCAAGGGGCTTGCGCTGCAGTTCAAGCGTGCGTTCCCCGCCAACTTCAAGGACTACGCCGCAGCGTGCAAGGCCGAAGAGGTCGTCGTGGGGCAGATCTTCGCCCACCGCACGGGGATGCTCCAGCCTCGCTTCATCCTCAACGTGCCGACCAAGCGGCACTGGAGGCAGCCCTCTCGGCTCGATGATGTTCGCGCTGGAGTTCGAGCACTCTTCGACACGGTTCGAACGCTCGAGATCAGCTCGGTGGCCATCCCGCCGCTGGGCTGCGGCGCCGGGGGTCTCGACTGGGCGCAGGTCCGCCCGCTCATCGTCGCGGAAGCTGAGGCTGCGCCCCACCTTCGTGTGCTGCTCTTCGATCCTGCGCCGTCCTCGGCCAGGCGTCCCGCCCCCACGGGGACCTCCCGACCTCCCATGACCCCGGGTCGTGCCGCCGTCCTCGCACTCGCGGAGCGGTACCTGCAGGCTGGTCTCGACGCTGAACTCTCCACGCTGGAGATCCAGAAGCTCTGCTACTTCATGCAGGAGGCGGGCGAGCCCCTGAAGCTCCGCTTCACCAAGCACCACTACGGCCCGTACGCAGACAACCTGCGACACGTGCTTTCGCTGCTCGAAGGCCACTACATCGCCGGGCTGGGTGACGACCCAGCGAGTCCAAGCGCGGAACTCAAGCTGCTCGAGGGCAGTGGCGCAGAGGCGGCGGACTTTCTCTCGGACAAGGTTGCGACCCGGGAGCACATCACCAAAGTCCTGGACCTCGTTCGAGGATTCGAAGACCCCTACGGACTGGAACTCTTGGCAACCACGCATTGGATCATGCGTGAGAGCCCGGACGCTGCGGCCTCAGCCGACGCAGCCATCGCTGGCGTGCAGGCTTGGAGCGACCGCAAGGCGCGCTCGATGAAGCCTGCGCACATAGAGGCGGCATGGGAGCGGATTGTGGCCTACCACTGGTCCTCGCCCGTGAGCGACGCCTCCCACTGATCCGCCCGCCACCCGACCTGTTGCAGCAGCTGGCGGCGTGCGGACTGCGACAGGCGCCCATGCAGCACGTGCACGCCAAAGATCAGGCCGTCGCGGGGATGCACGTCGAGATACCCCAGGGGCAGGTCGTTCGTCGTGTCGAGCGCCCAAGCGTGCACGCCCTGCTGGGTTGGCGCCCCGCCCCACTCGGGACGGGGCATCAGGTCGTCGAGGTCGGCGTATACGTGAAACTAGCTCGGAAACGCGGCAGCCACATCGGCGCAGAAGCCCCACAGACGGGTGACTCGGGACGCGGGCTGCCGCCCACCGCGGCAAGGCGTGGGACGGATGAGGACTGAAGCGGGCCCGCGGATGGCCGGATGGGGGGCTGTGGGGCGCACGAGGGGTCCCTCGGCATCCCGAACAAAACGGGCGGCGCGTCGAGAGCCGTCATCTGGGGTCGAACGCCGTGGCGCGGGCGACCGCCTCGGTGACATCGAGCTCGGACGCCATCGACCCGAGCTTGGCCCGGATGAGGTCGACCGCGTCGGCACCCAGTGGCAGCCGGAGGGTGGGAGCCCCCGCATCCACGGCATCGATGATCGCACGCGCGGCTTTGTCGGGATCGCCCGGCTGATGGCCCGCGCTGCTGCGGACGTACTCGCGCGTGCCACCGACGGACTCGGCGTAGGCGGGGTGCTCGGGAAGCATCCGAAACGCGTCCCCAAACAAGGCGGTGCGGAACGCTCCGGGCTGCACGATGAGTACCCGGATCCCCATCGAGGCGACCTCGGCCGCCAAGCACTCCGAGAGTCCCTCGAGGGCATGCTTGACGGCGCAGTAGGCCCCAAAGCCTGGGGCGGTGGTGAATCCAGCGACGCTGGTGAGCTGCACGATCGTTCCGGACCCCCGCCGCCGCATGGACGGCAGGACGAGCTGCGTCATCGCGACCGCGCCGAAGAACATGGTCTCGAAGGCCGCTCTGAGCTCCGGCTCGCTGGTCTCCTCGGCGGCCCCCAAGACGCTGTAGCCCGCGTTGTTCACGAGCACGTCGACGGCCCCGAAGCGCTCCTGCGCGGCTTCGACGATCGGTGCGATGTCCTGGCCTCGGGTGACGTCGAGCTGGAGGGCAAGCACACGATCGGGGGCCCGCTCGACCAGGGACTGCAGCCGCTTCGTGTCGCGTGACGTTCCGACGACACGGTCGCCCCGGTCCAGGGCTTCCATCGCCAACGCGGCGCCGAACCCCGAAGAAGATCCCGTGATGAGCCAAGTCTTGCCTCGTCGTTCCATCGGTTCGTCTCGTTTCACGCCTTGAGGCTACGGTCGCCGTGGCTGGGGGACCTTCTAATAAATCCGGATGTGGTATGAAGTAGAGCTAAGCAATGAAGCGGGACCTCTCTGGGCTGAACGCCTTCGTGTGCGTGGCGAACGAGCGCAGTTTCACCGCTGCGGCCGCGGTTCTCCGCGTATCCCCATCCGCGGTGAGCCTGGCCGTCCGCGGGCTCGAGCAGCGCGTCGGGGTGCGGTTGCTGCAGCGCACGACGCGAAGCGTGGGCTTGACCGAAGCCGGAGCGAGGTTCTTGGATCGCCTGCAGCCCGCGCTCGAAGGTCTCGACGATGCCTTCGATTCTCTGGCGGAGCTCCGCGACACGCCCGCCGGGCTGCACCGCGTCACGTTGCCGCGCCTGGCCTACACGTCGGTCATCGGGCCGCGTCTGTCGACTTTCCTCGAGGCGTTTCCCTCCATCGACGTCGAGCTCTCCGTGGATGACGCGTTCGTCGACGTGGTGGGCGCGAGGTTCGACATCGGGATGCGTATCGGCGAGATGCTCGAACGCGAGATGGTGGCGGTGCGGGCGGGCGACGAGCTGCGAGTTGCCATCGTGGGGTCGCCTGGCTTTCTCGCCACGCACGGTGTGCCCCAACACCCACGCGAGCTCGCAGAACATCCTTGCATCGGCTATCGAAGACGATCCCTGGATGTCATCTCGCGGTGGGAGTTCACCGAGTCGGGCCGAGACTTCTCCGTGAGCGTCGGCGGACGCGTGACCTTCGACGACGCCGACGGAATGGTGGACGCTGCCCTCCAAGGGCTCGGCCTGGCCTACGTGATGGAGAGTCAGGTCTCCGATTACATCGGCCAGGGGCGCCTAGTTCGGGTACTCGAGCGCTACTGCACCCCCTTTCCAGGCCTTTACCTCTACTACCCCAGTCGGGCGCAGATCGCCCCCAAGATCCAGGCCTTCGTGGACTTCTTCAAGGCGCCCGCACGCGCTCGGCGGCATCGCGGCAACTCGGCTCGACCGTGACGGTTGTTCTCGTCGTTGCCCCTGCGGTGCGACAGGACCCCGTTGCGGGCAGCCTGAGGGTGGCGTCCAGCCCCTCACCCTCAGTCCATCAGCCAGTTGAGGCAGCTCGTCGGATCGCCGAGCGTGAGGAGCCAGGCACAAGCGAAGACAGCCAGGCGAAGGCCACACATGTTCTCGTCGTGGCGGGTTGCGTCTCGTGGGTGGACGACACGCACCACCGACAGCGCCACGAACGTCGGCGCCGCGAGCAACCCGATGCCGCACAGCCAGCCGCAGGTGTCGGAGAGAGCTGTGCGCGAGGTGAGGGTCGCGGTGGCGGTCGAGCGGCATGCAGCGCTGCGGCGATTTCATCGGGGAAGGTCACGGCACGCAGCACCCGCATTGGCCCCTGGCAGCGCTGGCAAGCCGAGACGTCGATACGAAAGACCCGGGCGAGCAGGCTCATCCACGAGAGCCGATGCGGGGCCGTATCGAGCAGCTGTTTGTCGACGGCAGGCCCGGTGTCGGTCGCCAGCTCGATCTGTCCCTTGGGGACAATCAACGACAGCTGCTTGGGCTCGGTGTTCGTGGCCTCCGGCGTAGGGATGACGCGAGCGCGCAGAGCGTGCGGCGGCGCGAGAACGCCGTAGTAGCGAACGGTGTGGGCACCGGGCGGAGGCACCAGCGCACACAGCCGAGCTAAGCACCGCTCGGGGCTCATCTGAGCGTAGGTGGCTCCGTTTCGGCGTTTCCGAGCCGGGGTGAACGA
>CAWCWO010000032.1:0-406575 GCA_963799255.1 uncultured Pseudomonadota bacterium
GTGTACTTAAAGCGGATCGAGGATTCCGGGCTGGCGGTGGTCTCCTCCAACCGGGCAGTAGCCAAACCCGGTCGGCCGCGAGACTCTCTTTTTCGTGTCGGACAGTCGCCCGAACCTGCTGACCGCCGACCCCCAGCGGGCGCTGATCTCCTTGGCTGTGCCGACGCTGCTGGGGATCATCTTCATTCTCGCGGTCAACCTGGTCGACACGTACTTCGTGGGGCAGCTCGGGACCGACGAGCTGGCCGCGATGAGCTTCACCTTTCCGGTCGCCACCCTGGTGACCAGCGTGGGCTTCGGCCTCGGCGTCGGCACCACATCCGCAGTCTCGCGCGCGCTGGGCTCAGGCGACACCGCCACGTCGCAGCGACTCGTCACGCATGGGCTCCTGCTTGGTACCGCCGTGGTGCTGGTCATCTCGCTCGTGGGCATCACGACCCAAGACGTGGTGTTCCGCAGCCTGGGCGCGGAGCCCCAGCTCCTGCCGCTGCTCAATGAGTACATGACCATCTGGTACGCGGGCGCGATCTTCCTCGTCGTCCCGATGATGGGAACCGGAGCGCTGCGGGCCTCGGGGGACGCCAAGACTCCCGCCCTCGTGATGGCGGTGGCGGCCCTGAGCAACGTCGTGCTCGACCCGATGTTCATCTTCGGCTTCGGGCCGATCGAGCCCATGGGCATCCAGGGCGCCGCGATTGCCACCGTGATCTCTCGCGCCTTCACGCTGCTGGTCACCGCCGTCATCCTGGTTCGGCGCGACGTCTTGGATATCCACATCCCAAGCCCCGGTGATCTGTGGACTTCGTGGCGACAGATTCTCTCGGTTGGGATCCCTGCATCGATCTCCAACGCCATCGTTCCCGTCGCCACCGCGGTGATGACAGCCCTCGTCGCCAGCTACGGCGCTGCTTCCGTCGCCGGCTTCGGCATCGCATCGCGCCTGGAGAGCTTCGTGCTGATCCCCGCCATGGCACTCACCGCGGCACTCACCCCGTTCATCGGCCAGAACTGGGGCGGCCACCATCCCGAGCGGGTCGCCGAGTCGATGCGCATCTCGACCCGGTTTGTCCTCCTCTGGGGTCTCGGCGCATGGTCGGTGCTCTGGCTCGTGGGCGACACCGTCGCGGGCGTGTTCACCGACGACCCCATGGTCATCGAGGTCGCGCACACGTACATGTGGCTCGTCCCGGCCAGCTACGGTGCCGCTGGTCTCGTCAGCGTTGTGAGTGCATCGTTCAACGCGGTCGACCGAGCGATTCGATCCACGGTCCTCTCCGCGCTCCGCTCGCTCGTGCTCGCCGTGCCTCTTGCGTTCCTCGGCGCTGCGATCGCGGATCTCAAGGGCATCTTCGTCGGCATCGCCGCGGCGAGCCTCGTAACGGGCGCCGCCGCCATGCTGTGGTCTCGGAGCATCCGTTCGGTCAAGGCGTCGGTCGAAGATCCGGTGGAGGGGCTTGTGCTCCTCGGAGACCGCGAGGAACCGATCACCACCTTGATCTCGGCTGCTCGTCAAATCGAAGGCCTGCGCGTCGCGCCGCGTCCGATCAACACCATCGGCTTCTACGCCGGCGACCATGAGCTGGGCCACGTGCACGCCTCTGGCCACATCGACCTCCACGTGCCACCGGAGATTCACGACGCGCTGCTCGACCTTGGCAAGTGCGACCACCACCGGCACCTGCATGACGTCTCGTGGATCACCCACCGCGTGGACACGGCCGACGATGTACCGGAGGCGCTGTGGCTCCTGCGGCTGAGCGCCAAGTTGTACACATCGGTGCAAGACGAGCGCTGTCCCGACGCCGCCGCGCTCGAGGCCCAGGGGTATCCACCGGCGCTCTGCGAGGCAACTCAGAGCGCGGTCGACAGGACGATCGCAGCCGAGTAACACACGCACTGGTGGTGCCCAAGGTGCGTTCGGGGGCGGGACATGACAGCCTTGCCTGCGGTGCGTCTGTGGCTCGTCATCCTCGCGGCGCTTGGTGTTGGCACGATCGCCTGCGCGTGTGAGAAGGAGTCTGTATCAGCCCAGGCCGAGCTTGACCGCGAACCGCCGAACCCACCGACCGTCCCCGCGAAGCCGAGCAGCCAACCGCCTCCCGCACCCAAACTCGCTTCCCCTGTCCCAGGCCTTCGCCACACGCGGCGTGTCGTGGCCGGAGCAGGGGTGGTGGCCGATGTATTCGTCGCCGACCTCTCCCGCCTGCGCCTGGTGGGGATCGACGCGCGCACCGAGGGGCGCGTCGTCGCTCCCGTAGAGGTCCTGCGGGCCGAGGCCGATGCTCACGTGGCGATCAACGGGACCTTCTTCGATGGCGAGCGACGACCGCTGGGATTGCTGATCAGCGAGGGTGTGACGAACAACCCGCTGCGGACCGCCGACTGGGGTGTGCTGACCGTCGACAACCATGGGCGCGCGGCGTTGGTGCACACGCGCGACTTTCGAGCCTCGGACGCGATCGATTTCGCGGTGCAGTGCGGTCCCCGCGTGGTGATCGACGCAGTGCCCCCGGGGCTCAAGCCGCAGGTCGCTCGGCGAACGGGGCTGTGCATCCAGACTCCAACCCAGGTGGCCTTGTTCGTGGTCGGCGCACCGGTCGAAGCCAACACGCTGGCCGCTTGGCTCGCGGAGCCCGAAGCAAACGGAGGCCTCGGCTGTGGCGATGCCCTGCTGCTCGACGGCGGGCCCTCAAGCCAGCTGGACACGCGGGGGGGAGCGACGCATCCGAGTCTCGCCGGAGGTTGGGGCGTGCCCAATGCGATCGGCGTGGTGAATCGGGCTGGCGGCTGAGTGAGGTCGATGGAATGGACCCCCTACTCCTCCATCCCGGCCGTTTCCCACTTCGGTTCGCTTAAACGCCGCCGGGTTGCATCACCGGCTGTTAGGCTGGCGCAGCGATTGTGCAGCATTTGGTTTTGCGTCGGCTCCCCACCCTGCGGTTCACTCGCCTTGGCCGCGTCGTCGTTCTCGTTTATGGAACGGTGGCTCCTTCGGACGAGGACTGGGCCGCGTACCTGGGCGAGCTCTGGGGGGAGGACGCGATCTTCGACCAGATGCGAACGCTCGTGTTGACCGATGGTGGCGGCCCCAATGCGCTGCAGCGCGGCAGCCTCACGACCTTGGCCGAGCGCCACGGGGCCGGGGTCACGGCAGTCGTCACCGGCGCGACCAAGGCGCGCTTGGTCGTGACTGCGCTGAGCTGGTTCTTTTCGAACATCAAGTCCTTCGGCCCCGACGACATCGAGCGGGCGCTCGTCTTCCTCAAGCTGGAAGAGGACGAGCACGCCAAGGTCATCGAGGCCGCGCTCAGCCTCGTGGAGGGAGGGTCGGCGCTCGACTGGGAACGCCGACTGCTCGCCACCCGCGACGTCCGACGGTAGGCGCTTCTGGGCATGTGCCGCCGTGATGTCGAGAGTCGGAACTCGATGATCGAAGATCGAAGATCGGGCGCATTGCACCCGTTGGGCTGAGCTCGGCTTTGCTCAGCGCGGCGGCACCGCGCCACACGGCAGGCTCACGCCCGCGACGACCATGCCGAACGGACCCTGCAGCTCGGAGGGTCGGCGCTCCGCAACGATGGCCCCGGCCGCGTCGAAGATGAACAGGTCCGACGCGACCGACCCGTTTCCGTCCTCGAAGTCCCCGGTGTAGAGGTTGCCTGCGGCGTCGATGGTCAGGGGAACCGGCCAGAACAAACCAGGATCTGAAATGGTGCTGAGCACGCTCGACGGCGAGCTGGCAACGACGCGGGAGATGCCGACCCCCGCGGCCAAAGCCACCAGCAAGCTTCCGTCGGGCGCGAACTGCAAACCCTCGGCGTTGCCGGGCACAGTGAATGTGTCGAGCACGGACAGGTCGCTCTCGGCAACCTTGTAGATGGTGCTGTTCGCACCGGTCTGACTGGCCACGAACAGGTCGCCTTCGGGGTCGCAGGTGATCCCGGTCAGGTTGCCGGTGGGCAGCGTGAAGGTCGTGACGTGATTGTAGTTCTCGTCGTATTTGTGAATCTCATCGGTGCCGCCGGTGGATGTCGTGGTGTAGAGGTTGCGCGCGATGTCGAAGATGATGTTCTCGGTGCGTTGCGCCTGAATCTTCGGGTGACACGTCTCGATCTCGCCGCTGCCCGAGAACACGCAGAACTGATCGAACGAAGCCACCACGAGATAGCCACGATGGTCGAACACCATGCCGGACGGACCCTCCGCCGCAGCGAAGCTGGGGTGCGTCCACGAGGTGACCAGCTGCAGCGCACCGTCATACTCGAACACCTCGCGATCGTTGAAGCCGACGATCAATACGTGTCCGGGCTCGAAGGGCGGCGGCACCGGTTCTCCCGTGCTCGCCTCGCCGAACGGGTCGCCCGTCGAGCTGCTCGCCGTCGGGTTGGTCCCGGTTTCGCTGGATTCGGACGCCCCGACGCTGGTGGAAGTGCCGCTTGAGGGCTCGCCGGTGGAGCCCATCACAGTGCCTCCGGTGCTCGCCGGTGTCAGCGAGGTGGCCCCAGTGGTCGGGGCTTCGCCGGCAGGGTCGGTGGAGCACGCAGCCACGCCCGCAATCACCAGGAGGATGGGGAGCTTGAGTCTGGCCGAGGGAGAACGCATCCGCACCGAGGATAGCGCAGCGAGCCCTCGGGGGTTCCGTCGCCGATCGCTCGCGCCCTCTGGGCCAACGGGCTAGAACGCCCAGCCGACCATCACACGCAGGTTCAGCATGTGCGCGCCGTAGGCATCGCCGGCGTCGCCCACTGCGATCTCGTCGTCGTCGGGGTCGCCCATGAAGCCGAGGTTGGCGCCCAGCTCTCCGCCGACGAACAGGCCCTGCCATACGGCAACCTGAACGCCGCCGCCAAGGCCCAGGTTGAAGCCGGCGTCGGTGTCCTCGGACTCGACAGTGATCCCGGGCGCAGAAGCGCTGAACTTTCCAGACGCGATCACGAGACCGGGGGCGACGTAGCCGTAGGCGAACAGACGATTGAAGGCGCCGCCGATCCGGATCTCGGGGAGGATGCGGACCAGGTGAAAGCTCGCGTCGCAGTCGACGGGGCCGCACCAGTTCGTGACGTCCTCGTCGAGGTTGAGCGGCGCATGGTGAATGCCGAGCCCCAACCCAATCCCGAGCTTGTCCCCGGGCGACAGCATCAACCCACCACCCACGCCCCACTCGTAACCCACGTCGACCAGGTCGGCGAAGTCGTCATCGCCCAGCGGAATGCTGACGATCCCTGGGGCTAGATACACGTAGCCGACCCCATCGCGGGGGGATTCGGGCTCGGCGGCTTGAGCCAAGCAGGGGAGCGCGAGCCAGCAAAGCGCGGCAAGTGCGGGGACGACGATGGCCTTCATCGGCATGGAACTACGCTACGTTTCAGGGCCGTCAAGGGCGAACGACAACGGAACTCAGCGTGGGCAGGTCCGGCCAGCAACCGCCGAGGTGGCATGGGTGCGTGGCCGGGCTCGCTGGGTCCCTTCGAAGGGAAGGAATCGAGTGCGTGCTTTCTCAACTGGCTGCTAGAAGTTCGGCTGCAGCGGAGGAGACGAGCCGACGTGCCAGGGCGAGGTTTCCGGTGACGCGATCCACGATGACATAGAGAAAGCGCTGGCTGTCGAGAGGGCGAATGACCCAGAACCACAGATCGGTGACGGTGAGGATGTCCTCAAGAGAACCTTCAAGGCCGAGCTTCGCAAGGAGACCCATCTGGAGCGCGAGAAGCTCGGCGCCACCCGTTGCGGCGAGTTGCATGTCGACCGTACTTCCGACTGCGCGGATCGAGAGCCCGCGAGTTTGATCGACCAAAGCGGCGCCGAGGATCCCCGGCACGGTGTTCTCCAGCTTCGTGATGCATCGATGGGCGTCATCGTCCGGAGGCGAGAGCCGTTCAAAATGAGTGGCCGGCGGGTCCTCCACGGATGGGCTCGCCTTTGCGCGCGGAGACCCTGGACGTCTAAGCTTCTTCACCCGGCGAGCGCCAGCATCAGGCTGTCGGTCGTCGACGATCGCATGCATCGTCAAGGTTGTTGGCGGCCGAATGCCTCCCTCGTAGTCGGGGGGTGGTGGAGTCTCTGCTCCGCTCGCCGCCTGGTCGGCTGGTCGGGGGCTCCGAGGTCTGGGTGGCGCGGGCATAGATGCGCAACGATTCAGCGTGGTCGCAAAGCGCGGGACAGCGTACGCGCTTCCTGAAAAGGATCTACGGTCGACCCTACTCCACGCTTGAGAGGTTTTGGGTCTTGAGCGACTCGAAAAAACCCTGGCCGGCATGCGATGGTGTCGACCGGGAACTCCCCCGCGATGGCCGGGCCATAGTGGGACGGTTGCCGGTGTTCTATCGGCGGGCCTGGAGGCCGAGGACGACGTGCGGGTCACGCGGCATCTGCTTGAGCTCGAGGGCCGGCAGCCCGGCCGGCGACTGACCGCGCCGCTGCCAAGCACGGGCTCAAGTCAGGACACCCGCGAGGAAAACTCGATTCACGAGCCGCGTCATCACGGTTATGAGCGCATCCGGCGATCCCGTTTTGGGAGCGACTCACCCGCCGAAGTTCTGCGTCCAATAGTGAACGTGCGGTGCGCTGTCGAGGCGATAGTAGCCAACTCCGAGCTCGGTCAGGCCCGGGGCCATCAGCGCGGCACAGTGGCTTGGACTCGCAAGCCACTGGTTCACGGCCGCCTGCGCGGAGCTCACGGCTCCGCCTGCGGTGATGTTCTCGGCGTATGCGGGGCCTTCGTAGCCAGCCGTGTCGATGCGCTGCATCGGGCTCGTTCCGCCGGTGCCGGTGTGGCTGAAGAATGCGTTGAGGGCCATGTCGCGGGAGTGGTTTCTCGCGGAGCAGGTCAGCGATCCCTCGTAGGTCACGGGGGGTGCGGCTGGGTAGAACGTGCCGCCGCAGTTGCGTCCCACGGCGCGGGCCTGGTTGGTGAGCGTGCGAACCTCCGCTTCGCGGGTTTCCCAGTTGTTGGTCCAAACCTCATTGCGCACCGGCGTGCAGTAGCCGCTGATCGGAATCCCGCCACCATGCTGCGAGGCGCAAGCGTTGCTGCAGGTGTCCTCGTTGTTGTTGTTGCCGTCGTCGCACGCTTCGCCCGGACCGTTGAACCCGTCGCCACACGTGGGACTCTCACAGGCGTTGGTGCAGTTGTCGGTGTTGGAGTTGTTGCCGTCGTCGCAGGCTTCTCCGGACTGCACGTGTCCGTCCCCGCAGGCCGCGGCCGCGCACTGCGTGGTGCAGGCGTCGGTGTTGTTCGCGTTGCCGTCGTCGCAGGCTTCACCCGCGCCCGGCTGCACGAGACCGTCGCCGCACACCGGCAGTGCGCATGCGTCGGTGCATCCGTCATCGGGGTTTCCGTTTTGGCCGTCGTCGCAGGCTTCACCCTGGTTGACCACCCCATCGCCGCACGACTCCAGCGAACACGTCGGGCCGCAGCCATCCGAGTCCGCGATGTTTCCGTCGTCGCACGACTCTCCGGGTCCGAGCACGCCGTCGCCACAGACGTTGGCCTCGCAGAGGTCGGTGCAGGTCGAGCCGTCTCCGTTTTGTGCGCCCAGGTCGCACCCTTCCAGGTCATCCACGACGCCGTCACCGCAGACGCCGTCACCCGGGTCGACGGGGTCGACGGGATCGACGGGATCGAACGGATCCAGCGGTTCGCCGGTTGAGCCCGCGGGGTCCCAGCCGCCGCTGCTCTCGTCGTCCATCGGCTCCACGGTGGGATCGCCGGCCGCATCCGCGCCGCCGGAGCTCTCGCTGGCGCCACCGGTTCCGCCCAGCGGCGTCGCGCCAAACGCATCGCCAGAAACGTCGTCAAGCCCGGTGTAACAGCCGGACGTCATCAGTCCCGCCGCAACCACCGCCATCCCCCACCGCCCGCGTTGCGTTCCCACGACAAGGGAGAGCGTGCGAGCCCCGGCGGCTTGCACGAGTTCCTCGAATTTCGGGCGAAACAGTAATCCACGTATGCACGGCTACGGCTTCGGGCCGGTGTCCGATGGGATTCGTGTGTCGAACAGCCCCCGCAAGCTGGCCTCAACGTCTGAGATGAGCGTCTCGAGCATCGGGCCCAGCGCCTCCTCCCCCGGTCCGATCAACACCCGCGCGCGCGCTCGGATGCGGGTAGCCAGCGCCTCACGTGCGGATGCGAGCCAACGCGACATCGTCGACTCATGGACCTCGAACTCCTCCGCCAGGAGCACCGCCGTCTTCGCTTCGACGTAGCGCGCCCGCAGCAGCGCGCGGTCCCGGGGGGAGAGCTCCGAAAACGCGTCTCCAACCGCAGCGCGAAGCTGTCGCCGGCGTAGGGATCGATGCGGGAGCCGCTGGGTGCCTGGCGGAACCCCGATGCGCTCCAGCGCCTCGACATCGATGGGCGTCTCTCGCTTTCGTCGCTGGGCGATCGCGTAGCGGAGCGCCAGCGTTCGCACCCAGCCCTCCAGGCTGCCCCGGCCTCCGTACTTCGAGATGCGAGGCCGCTGGTCTTTGTTGGGCGCCACGAGGATGTGCACCCGCACCTGCTGCAGCATCTCGGAGAGCTCGCTCGACGAGAGCCGCAGGCGCGCCAGCGTGGAGCGGATCCGCGGCACCAGCTGCTGCTCGAAGACCGCGACCGCATCCGGGTCCCCGCTGCCCAGCGCCACGGCAAGCAGCAGGTCCGGCGCCAGGATTCTCTCCAACACCTCCGGCCAGTCCGCCGCGGCCTCGTGTGCGAGCGAGGGCCAGAGCTGCTCGGCCCATCGCTGCGACGAGACCTCCAGCTCCGGATGACCACCGCGGGCTCGCTCGACGAACGCCGCGAGCCCTTCGGTGGGGATGTCGTCACGGGCGAGCCCGGCGCACTTTGCCAGCGCCTGCGCCAAGGCTTCGGTCGGGTCCATCACGGTCGCTGCTGTGCGATAGCATCTCATGACCCCGTGACGTCTCCGTGCCCAGACGCCGACACCCTCGTCGCACTTGCCGAGGGTCGGATTTCCGCAGCGGAGTCACTGAGCCTCGATAAGCACGTCGCGCAGTGCTCCCTATGCGGGCTCCTGCTCGCGGAACTTGACGCCTCCAGTTCCGCGTCCGCGCCGACCGTCAACGCTGTCGTCGAGCAGCTCTCCGACACCGCGCTGGGGCTTCCGCTCGAGGCCGGCGAGATGGCAGGCCGCTACCGCATCGTCCGGATCATCGGTGAGGGGGCGATGGGCGTGGTGTACGAAGCCGAAGACCCCAAGCTCGGTCGACGGGTCGCTGTGAAAGCGCTGAAGCTCTCACCGACCGATTTCGACGCCGGCACGATGCTGCGCGAAGAAGGCCGCTCCCTCGGGCAGCTTCAGCATCCCCATGTGGTGCCCGTGTTCGACGTGGGGACGTGCCGCCTGGGCTGGTTCATCGCGATGGAGTTCGTGGACGGTCAGCCGCTGGATGCTTGGTGCAAGACCCGGCCGTGGACCGCGATCGTCGACCGGTTTGCCGAGGCTGCGCAGGGCGTGGCCGCGGCGCACCGGGTCGGCATCGTCCATCGCGACTTCAAGCCCAGCAACGTGCTCGTGGGCACCGACAACCGAGCTCGAGTCGCCGACTTCGGGATCGCGGTCACCTCGACTGGCCCCGGCCTGTCGCACACCCTCGAAGGCTCCGCGAGTGGCCCGCGACCGGTCCGGGCAACCGCGCCCCAGATGGTCATCGGCACGCCGGCCTATATGGCGCCGGAGCAAATGACCGGTCAGCCCGCGACCCCAAGCTCGGATCAGTTCGCGTTCTTCGTCTCGCTGTTCGAGATGCTGGAGGGCCAGCGCCCCTTCTCCGGGTCCACCCCCAGAGCGCTGCTCGAGGCGCGAAAGGCCGGCCCGCGAAGCTTCGCGCGGAACGATCTACCCCGAGAGCTGGGCGCGCTGATCCTCAGGGGCCTCCGCGTTCAGCCGGAACAACGACACCCTTCGATGAGCGCGGTCGCGGCCGCGCTTCGGGCGATCCGCAGGCCCAAAGCCAAGCACTGGCGGTGGGCCATTCCCGCTGCCCTCGCGCTCGGGGCCGCCGTGGCGTTCACGCCCTCCCCCCAAGACAGCAACCGCTGCGAATCGCCCGCGACAGCGTTTGAGTCGACCTGGCAAGGAAGTGCACGCCCGGCGCTTCGCGCAAGGTGGCGGGACGACTTGGGCCCCGAGACGTTCGGGCGCATCGACCAACGCCTCGACCGGTTTGCGCGCCGCTGGGGTGCCGAGTTCGCCGCCGCGTGTGCGCTCGAACCAGAACGGGCGGCCGCGGTGCACGCGTGTTTGCGTCGACGTGCGACGGCGTTCGAAGTGGCGCTGGAGGTCTCGATGGAGGAGGAGACCCAGGCCTCCGCCGTGATGGATGTGCTCACCGACGGCGCGCCCGGAGGCAGCTGCAACAACGCCACCCCCGGCAGCGGCGTGACCTCGCTGTGGACGCTCGGCGAATCGGTCATCGCCGGGTGGAACGCCCAGGCACAAGCTCTGTATGTCGCAGACCGGCACGCGGAGTCCCACGCGCTGCTGCTGAAGCGGTGGGATGAGATCGAGCACTTTGGGACCCCAGAGCAACGCGCTCAAGCCAGGTTTCTCCGGGGTGCGGCGGAGCTGAGCTCGAAGGTGGGTTCGGACGGGTTCAACCACCTGATCGAGGCCCATGCGCTCGCGACCGCGGCCGGAGCCGACGAACAGGTCGCGTCCATCGCCCTCGCGATCCTGGCGTGGGCACCCGAGGCCGGCCCCGCCGAGGTGGACACCTGGACCCGGCGGGCCCAGGTTGATGTCGAGCGCACCGGGAACCCTCGGCTCATCGCTCGCTTCTATCTCGCGGTCGGGTCCCGCGAGAACAGCAGCGGTCACTTTGACCGCGCCGCCGAAGCAGCCAAGACCGCCGAGGCCATCCTCGAGGGTCGAGAGTCCTACGCGGACCTCGCGTCGTCGGTCGAGTCTCTGCGCGGCGACATCGAGCAGGGCCGACGGGACTACGACGTCGCGCTCGTTCACTTCGAGACCGCGCTCGACCTGCTCGAGAAGTGGCGAGGCCCGGGCTCGATGCTGAGCCTGCACCCTCGCGCGGGGTTGATTCAGGCGCTGCTGGGCACCGGGGATTACGAGTCGGCCGCGGGGGTGCTCGAAGAGCAAGACGCCATCCTCGACGAGGTTGGACTCGGCCCCACAACCCAGCGGGCAACGGTCTCGCTTCTGCGCGCAGCGTACTTCGAAGCGACGGGCGACCTGGCATCCGCGACCCTGGTGGCGCGTGCTCAGGCCGAACTGCTGCTGCCGACCGACCGAAACTGGTCCGACGTACACACCCGGTTGGGGCTCGCCCTGCTTCGTTCGTCCGACTATGTGGCCGCCCGCGACGTGTTCGAACGGATCCGCGTTCAGCAGGAAGCACAGCTGGGAAGCTCGTCCCAGCGCCTGGCCATCACGCTGCACAACCTCGCCGAAGCCGAAGCCGGGATGGGCGAGCTCGACCGGGCCGCTGAGCACTACCAAGAAGCGCTCTCGATCAGCGAGCAAAGGAAAGCGGAGTCGCCGGTGCAGGCCTACATCCTCACTGGGCTCGGAGAGGTGGAGTTGTGGCGGGGCAACCTCGATCTCGCTCGCGCACACCTCACCCGCGCGCTCACCATCGCACACGATGACGAGGCGGAACGCGGCGAGACCCGGTTCTCACTCGCCCGAACCTTGTGGAAGCTGGGGACCCCGGCATTTCGCGCCCAAGCCCTCCAGCTGGCCGACCAAGCCGCGGCCGCGCTGGACGAAACCCCGGGCTACGAGCAAACCGCCCTGGAGCTGTCCCGGTGGCGCGAGACGCTCTGAGGTCCGTCACACCTTGCGGAAGCCCGCGATCTCGGTGGGCGAGTACTCCGGCCAGCGCGCCGGGATCTCAGAATCCACGCCGTAGGCATCGAGCGCCTGGTGATAAACGTCGGAGGGCAGGAGTGCCTGATCGTACCAACCCGGGTTGAAGCGTCCGCCTCCGCCGATGACCGCATGAAACGCGTGCGATGCGTTGTGGTTTTCGCCGTACTCAGTCCCCATCAGGATCAACGAGTTTTCAAGGAGCGTGCGCCCGTTGACCTCGGTGATGTCCTGCATCGCGGTCAGCATATGTGCGAGCTGGCGGATGGAGAAGTGCTGGTACAGCCGAATCGCCGCGGCGTTGTAGTCGTGGAAGATACGGTCGTGCGGCGTGCCAGTCCCAAACGTTTGGGCGAAGTCGAGGCTCTCGCCCAGCGCCTCGTACGTGCCATCGAAGCGCACGTGACCGCCGGCTCCGACGCACAGCATGCTTCCGAATCGCAGGGCGTCGCAGGAGGCGGCCAGCGCCATCAGTCGGCCGATCCGGGACATCACTGCGTCGGCGACCTCCCAGTTCAGCAGCGGCGCGCCGGCACCCGTCGCACCGTCGGCCGCGTCATAGAAGGAGTACCCCTGCGGGTCGTCGAACTGGGCGGCGCTGGGGACCTCGCAGTCCAGCGTGACGCCGCCGTCGTCAGGTGGCGCGAGCTGTATCTCGACGTCGCGGATCGCCGCGAGGTGGGTTTCGATCCGGGCTTTCGACGCAGAACCCAGCTTCGAGTTGGGACCCGTCAGCGATTCGTACTGACCCATCACCGAGTCGAGCACGCTACGGTTGACGTGATTGCGGCGCAGCTGCTCGGGGGTCGGGCCCTCGCTCGAGGGAGGCTCGAACGAACCAAACAGCGCCGAGAACACGGCCGAGGGTCGACGCTCTGGACGCATGCCTGGGCTTCCGTCTGCGTTCCACTGCCGGGTGAACTGGGACACCGCGCCGGTCCGGCTCCAGAGGCCGACCGACAGCTCGGGCAAGGACACGTTCGGCACGCCGCCGGGGTGAAGCGCCCGCTTCATCACCTGCTCCATGCTGGGCCCGCCTGCGTGATAGTCGTCCGCTTCGGGTCGCTGCGGAACGCCGGTGAACGTCGCGGCTCCGGTTGAAAAGTGGGGCGTTCCCGAGGCTGCGAGTGGGCCCGCGTCCACGTTCGTGAAGAACGACGTCTGATTCGCAAACGGCTCCAGCGGCTGCAGCGGGCCGTCAAACTGCTCCAGCTGCATCGCCTCCTCGATGCCGAGGCCGAACGACATCGTGAACAACCGGCACGGTATCTCCTCGCCTTCTGAGGCACGGGCCGGCGCCATGAACTCCTCGAGAAACGGCAGGCCGATCGCGATCGTTCCAGCGCCGCGAAGAAGGAGGCGACGGGGGATCAGGGTCTTGGGTCGTGCTCCGGACATCATTCGCCCTCCCGTGCGGTGCGCTTGTAGGTGAGCTGCGGATTCTCGGCTACCGAGCGAACAAGTCCGTCGAAGGTGCGCCCCTCGGCTTCGAACCGCTCCTGTCCGAGAAGGACAGATTCGTCGGCGTCTCGAGCCGAACGCCCGGTCGCATACTCCATCATGTTCTCGACCATGCAGCGATACGTCGCTTCGTCGGTGGCGAGGCTATCGAACAACCCTTGAACATCATCGAAGGGGATGTCGGGGCGCTCGAGGAACGCCGGGAGGTTGCCGTCGGTGAAAAGCTCGCGGCCTTCCTCATCCGTAAGGGTGTACCGACCTTCCATGTCGAAGCGCTCGAAGGCGTAGGCGATCGGCTCAAACTGGGTGTGACAGATGAGACACACCGGCTCGAGACCAAAGCGGAACTCGCTGGCCCCGCGCGGGGTGAGGTCCTCCGTTTGCATCGCCGTGTCCATGATCGCGTCCGAGGTTCCCGGGTCGCTCGGGGGCGCGAGGATGTGCTGGCACAGCAGCCGCTCCGACATGAACAGGCCCCGGCCCACGAACGACGTGGTGCCCAGTGCCGCGAGGAAGCCAGGGTGGGTCAGCACCCCTTGGCGCTGCTCCGCCTCGTCCGTGGAGTAGACCTCCAACGACTCGCCCTTGGGCTCCGCGCCGGCCAAGGCGGCGACCGCCGGGGTCATCACAAAGTCCGTGCCCGAGTACAACGCGGCGAGATCCTGCGCCGGGCCATCGACACCCGACACCAGGTCGAGCGTCGCCAATAGACTCTCCCGAAGCTCCTCCCTCACCTCTGGGTCCGCCGCGGAGAACCCTGCGACCGACGCAAAGGTGTAGTCGCCCCAGAACTGCCGCCGGCTTCGCGCAAACTTGGGGTCGAGGATCATGCGGTCGACCTGCGCCGCCAGCATGTCCGGGTCGTACGCCCCGTCGCCGCTCGGCCCACTCGCAAAGCTCAGCAAGGCCTCGTCCGGCCCCGACTGCCACAGGAAGAACGACAGCCGCGCTGCCATCTCATAACCATCGACTTGATAGACCGCTCCGGGATCCCCGGCGGTCTCTTCCTCGACTCGATACAAGAACTGCGGCGACTGCAGCATCGCCTCGGCGACGCCCAACACGGCGTCTTCGGGGTTTGCCTCCGCTTCAATCGCCGCGACAAGGTCCAGGTAGGTCGTTCGCTGTTCGTCGGTCAACGGTCGGCGATGCAGTCGCAAGCCCAGCGTATCCACGTAGGCCTCGACACACCCATCCTCCCCCAGTCCGCAATCGCCAAACGCCTGCAGCAACGAACCGGCCCCGATGCGAGCGACCACCGAACGGGCCACGCTCGCGTACCCAAGCACGTACTGAGCGCTGAAGAACTGCCCTTGAATCGTCGTCGAGTACGCAGAACCGACCGGGATGTCCCGAGGGATCAGGTCGCGCTCAGCTGGCGTCAGCGTCTCCCCAAACACGTCCTCGATCGTGTTCGCGTACTGCGTGTGGTCGAGCCGCGACACCAGCGGTTCCGGAACGCTCCCCGGGGGAACATCCTCCGGCTCTTCGCCATCCGTCGCCGAAGCATCCCCACTTTCATCCTCGCTCTCCCCCACCCCCGTCGATGCACCGTCATCGGTCTCACCAACCTCAGCCTCCGCGCCGCCGTAGCAGCCGCTTCCACCGACCAGCAACAGCCCCGTACCAATGATTCCCCAGCCTCGCATCTGCGTCCCCACAACCAGCGTACGCCCCTTCGAACCCCCTTCGGGCGTCCCGGCGCCGCTATTTGTGCAAGCGCCCTCGCAGCCTCGGCGACAGCACGCCACGCACCGGCTACGACTCGAGCGTGGCGGTGCCGCGATCGATGCGCCAGGTTGCGGCGCTTGAAGCCGCGGGCAGGCGGATGAAGGCCGCGTCCGTGGTGGTCATGACGCACTGCCCTGCATCCGCGGCGAGGGTCTCGAAGAGCATCGCGGTGCGGGTGGGGTCGAGTTCGCTGGAGACGTCGTCGAGCAAGAGCAGGGGCGGCTGGCCGGAGTTTTGGCGGGCGGCGCGGAGCTCGGCGAGTTTGAAGGCGAGGACGAGGGCGCGCGCCTGGCCTTGGGAGGCGAAGTCGGCGGCTTCGTTGTTGTCGAGGCGAACGTCGAGGTCGTCGCGGTGCGGGCCCACTGTGGTGACGCGGCGACGCAAGTCCTCTCCGCGGCGGGCGAGCAGTGCGGCTCGAAGGGCGGCCTGTCGCTCTTCGGGCCCGGCCTGCACCTTGCTGATGTAGTGGGCCGAAGCGTGCATCGCTTCGCCTCCCGCGGGCGTGGACCCGATCGAGCCGTGGATGCCAGCAAACGCGGCGGCGAATGGACCGGCAAGGGATTCGACCATCTCTGCGCGCCGAGTCCACACGCGTGCGCCGACCTCGGCCAGCCCGGTTTCGTAGGTGTCGAGAAGATCGGTGCGGGCGGTCCCGCCGAGGTCGTCCCGCTTGAGCACATGGTTGCGGGAGCGGACGAGCTTTTCGTAGGTCTGAATGTCGGCGATGTGACCCCTGTCTCGAGCGAACACCATGCGATCGAGAAACTGCCGCCGACCCGAAGGGCTGCCTCGAAGCACCGCGAGGTCTTCGGGCGTGAAAAGGATCGCCCTCACCCGTCCATAGAACTGCGCGCCCGAGCGAACGACCTTGCCGTCGGCGCTCGCGGTTCGGCGGGTCGACTTCTCTCGACGCTCCAGCCGGACCTCCAGCTTGGAGGGCAGACCCGCGACCGCATCTTGCACCGTGGCGTCGACGAGGGCTGCGGTGGTCCCGGTCCGCACCAGCGGGCCCATGTCCGAGCTGCGAAACGAGCGCAGCGTGTTGAGCATGTAGATGGCCTCAAGCACCGCGGTCTTTCCCGCGCCGTTGTGGCCGTGCAGAATCGTGAACCGCTCGGCGAACTCAATGCTGGCGCTCTCGAAGTTCCGGTAGTCCCGAAGACCGATGCGCTCGAGTTGCATGTGGCCCGGAGAATGCGGGGAAGACCTGCTGGGAGCCATGCGCTGGCGTTGGACTGACCGCTCAAGCTCGTGAGAAGCAGCACGGGTGTGGCGGGTCCCGCGAAAAACCCGCGAAAGACATGCGGAAAAAACAGAGCCGCTGCCAGTCGCGGTGGACTCGGCAGCGGCTCGGTTTTGCTTCCGTGCTGGAATCTAGATCCGCATCGGCATCACGACGCCGATGAAGTCTGGACCATCGACCGGCTTGACCACGCAGGGGTCGAGCTCGCCCTGGAACTCGAGCCGGACTTCCTGCGTGTCGATCACGTCGAGCACCTCGATGAGGTACCGGGCGTTGAAGCCCGCCGTGAGCTCTTCGCCGTCGTAGTCGATGGGAAGCTCCTGGTGCGCAACGCCCAGGTCGGGGTTGTCGGAGGTCAGCTCCAGCTTGCCGGGGGTGAGGGAGACCCGCACGGTCGCGGTCTTCTCGGGCGCCATGACTTCGGCGCGGCGCAGGGAGTGCAGTAGGTCGTCACGACCCAGCACCGCGAAGCGCTGAAACGCTGCGGGGATCACGGCCTTGTAGGGCGGGAACGTGACGTTGTTGAGCTTCACGGACAGCGTCATGTCCGCGGCTTTCACGAAGAGGTGCTGGTCGGTGACGGCGAGGCCGATCTCTCCGGAGGCTCGGTCGAGCACGCGGCGGATCTCGAGCATGCCCTTGCGAGGGATGATGATGCCCTTGTCGAGCTTGGGACCCTTGAGCTCAACCTCGAACTTTGTGAGGCGGTGACCGTCGGTGGAAACCATGATGCCGCGCTCACCGTCGCACTCGAAGAGCACGCCGTTGAGGTTGACGCGAGCTTCGTCGGTGGAGACCGAGAAGTGGGTCTTGGCGATCAGGTCGCTCACCGAATGAGCAGGAACCTGAACGTATTCGATCTTGGTCTTGCCTCCGGTCGAGTCCGGCAAGTCGGGGAAGTCGCTCTCGGGCATCCCCATCAACTTGAACTCGCTGCGACCCGCGTTGAGCTGGATCCAGTGGTTGTCCAAGCCCTTGACGCGAACGTTGCCCGTCGGGAGCGTTCGAACAACGCCGTGAAGGTGCTTCACGCCGACGGTGAGGCTTCCGGGCGCCTTGACCTCAGCGGACACCGCCTCGGTCAGCGACGTCATCATGTCGGTCGCTGAGCACACGACGCTGCCGTCCGCGTTTGCGCGGATCAGGACGTTGGCCAGGACAGGCATGGTGCCGCGCTTGTCGGCCACCGTCTGGGCCAGGGACAACGCAGCGAGGAAGCGGCTCTGATCGATCTCAAACTCCATCACGATTGGTCCTCGTGTTGCTCGCCCGGGCGTCTGGACCCAGGTGCGTGCGGGAGAGACAGTAAAGCAAAATTTCTATTTAATTCTCGTCTTCTCAGTCTGTGCTGGGGAAAAGTGGAGAACCGGGCTAGGGCGCTGATCTCAGGGGACTTTTCCGGTGGGTTCTGCCGGGGTTCGTTTCGGGGGGAGCCGCGAGCATCGGGGGACAACCAGAGGGCCGGGAGTTGTCCCCAAAACGCCCCCCAAGCTGTCCTCAGACTCATCCACAGGGTTGTGCACAAGCTGTTGATAACGCGGGTCAACCAGCACAAGCACCCCGCCTGGCAAAGCCAAGGCGAGGATGTTTTGAGCGTGCGGTTGGTGGCGGCGCGCGAGTCGGCTCTCGGGCGGGTTGGCCCGGCCAAGAACAGACCGAGGGACAGGTCGGGTTTAGCTCGAGAGCTGCTCGCGCAGGTGGCCGACAGCAGAGCGCAGTTCGGGGTCTTCGTCGCTGAGCGCGGTGATGCGCTTGCAGGCGTTGATGACGGTGGAGTGGTCCTTGCCGCCGAAGCGCAGACCAATCTCTGGGAAGCTGGAGCCGGTGAGCTCGCGGGCGAGGAACATGGCGATCATCCGGGGGCGAGAGATGCCCTTGTGGCGACGTGGCCCCTTGAGGTCGGCGATGCGCACCGAGAAGTGTGACGCGACGGCTTTTTGAACCGCCTCGACGGTGACCGGCGTACGTCGGCTCTCTTTGGCCTTCTCCCCGATCACTTCGCGAATGAAGCTGGAGGTGATCGGCACGCCTTTGAGGTCGGCGAAGGTCGCGACGCGTACCAGGGCGCCTTCGAGCTCGCGGACGTTGCTGGCAACCTGCTGCGCCAAGTAGAGGCACACGTCATCGGCGATCGCGATGCGGTCGTTCTCCGCTTTTTGACGAAGGATGGCGACGCGCGTCTCAAGGTCGGGCGACTTGATGTCGGCGACCAGGCCCCAGTTGAGCCGGGACGTGATGCGGTCCTCCATGCTCTGCATGTCGCTGGGCGTGCGGTCGGAGGTGACCATGATCTGCTTGCCCGCCTCGTACAGCGCGTTGAACACGTGGAAGAACTCATCCATCGTGCGGTCGCGGCCGGCGATGAACTGGATGTCGTCGATGAGCAGGACGTCGCAGTCTTCGCGGTACTTCCGGCGGAACTGATCGAACTGGTTGTAGCGCACCGCCGAGATGAACTCGTTCATGAAGCGCTCGGCGCTCAGATAGGTGATGCGCCGGGTCGGGTCCGACTCGTAGAGCGAGTGACCGACCGCGTGCAAGAGGTGCGTCTTTCCCAGGCCTACGCCGCCATAGATGAGGAGGGGGTTGAACCGGGTGCCAGGCTGATCGGCGGCGGCGCGAGCGGCGGAGGCTGCAAGTTCGTTGGACGCACCGCTGATGAAGGAGTCGAATCGGTAGCGCTCCGACAGCCCGACCGGAGGTGGCGCGACTTTGCGAACCTGCACGTGTGGTGCAGCCGGCTGGGGCGTGGCGGAGCATGTCGCCGGCTGTGGGCCGGGTTGAGTGCCGGACGCCGTGGCCGCGGGGCGCTCGGGGAGCAGCTCACCGGCGTTGGGGTCGACCTCAAGATCGAGCACGTACCGAGCCTCGGTGCGCGCTTCGATCTCATCGAGCACGGCTTCCATGTAGTGGTTCTCGAACCACTCCTTCATGAAGAGGCTGGGCGCGCGAAGACGGATGGTCTGTCCCTCGACGGCGGCGACGGTGAGTGGACGCAGCCACAGGTCGTAGGTCTCTTGACCCAGACGTGGCTGCAGACCCTGAAGTGCCTCGTTCCAAAGATCGGTCATAGCGGGGGCGTCCACAGTGGGCAGGGGGCTGTGGACAGGTGGAGAAGTGCGCAGGAACACGGGGCTTTTTCTGCGGACAAAGGCGTCCTATCCACAGCGGATCCCCAGGGTGTGGGAAATTCGCGCAGTGGTCGGGTGGCCACCTCATCCGGAGGATGAAGCTCGGGGCTGGAGGAGCCCTGAGAACCCACTCACCCACTCACCGTGGGCAGGGGCGTGTTGGGTGGCGAGAGAAGGACGGGGTGGCTGAGCACGGTTGCAACGGGCAACCGACGCCGAACCGGGGTGGAACCCAAGGAAGAAGGACCGCCCCGAAACAGGTCTCCTGAGGCGCTGGCGTCCCAGGGGTTGACTCGTTTACGCGGGTCCCAGACGGGCCGCAAGCGAGGGGAAAATGAACTTTCCAAGCGCTTGAGATCATTGGCCCGTGCAAACGCCGCGGGTCGGTTTGGTCCCTCGCGGGCGGTGTCTGGCTGTGGAAGGTGGTGCCATAAGTGCATGAAAGTATTGCGACAAGCGGCAGGCGACAGATCGCTGACGGCGGGCCCGCGCTCACGACAAGCGGGTTTGCGGGTTTGCGATCGCGCAAAGTCGCTTGGCAAGCGGGTTTGCGGGCTCGGTCGCAAGCGGTCCTCGAGCCCAGATCAAGACCATGCCAAGCATGTAGGTCAGGGTGGGCGAATCAGCGCAGGGGGATGGAAAGATCAGCTGCGATCCCACACGCACCCGCCGTTTGACAGGCTGGGGATCCGGTTGCTATTCACCGCACCCTTCGGCGTCCGCTCTTCGCGGTTGCCCTGTCGCAGGAGAACGCATCGTGTCGAAACGTACCTACCAACCGCACAACACCCGCCGCAAACGAACCCACGGCTTCCTCGCACGCATGGCGACGGCGAACGGCCGCAAGGTTCTGGCCAACCGCCGCCGGAAGGGTCGCAAGCGCCTCACGGTCAGCTGCGGCTCGAAGTAGGTTTACTCGCGACGGTCTTTGGCTCGATGAAGCCGGAAGGACTCCCGCGTTGGCTGCGGTTGCGCCAGCGACGGGAGTTTCTTCGCGTCCAGCGTCGGGGCCAAAAGCATCACACCCGCCACTTCCTCGTGTTTGTGGCGCCCCGGACCAAGCCTCGTCAGCAGGCGGACCGGGTGCGCCCCACGCTGGAGTCGGCGGGTGACGTGCATGCGGACGCGGCGTTGGTTTCGGAGCCGTCGCTGCGCGAGGTCACGCCGCAAACGCAACCGCGGACGTTGCAGCCCACGCGGCTGGGGGTCACCGTAACGCGGAAGGTTGGCCGCGCCCACCAGCGCAACCGCATCAAGCGCCTGGCGCGCGAGGTGTTTCGCCAAGAGCGTGGTCATCTTCCTGCTGGTTACGACATGGTGATGGTCGCAAAACGAAACGCGCTGAGCTTCACGCTCGAGGAGCTGCGCGCTGATTTCGTGGCGCTTGCCCGTAGGCTCACGCGGCTGGACGTCGAGAGAGGCGCCTCGTGAGTGAGGACGATGCTGGCGCCGACCCAGCGTCAGCGGCTTGCCAGCATCACGACACCCCCGCGACCGCGCTGAGCCCCATGCCAGCGCGGTTTGGTGCGTCTTGGGTCGGAGTCGGCCTGATCCGCCTGTATCAGCTGGTCATCTCCCCATTGCTGGGTCCACGTTGTCGGTTTCATCCGAGCTGCTCGCGCTTTGCGGCCGAAGCGCTTGGTGAGCACGGCGTACTTCGTGGTACTTGGCTCGCCGTGTGCCGCATTGGGCGGTGCCACCCCTTCCATCCGGGTGGGTACGACCCCGTACCTCCCAAGCGGAGCTCCCGATGAGTTTGAGTTTCGAAAAACGCATCGCCATTGCGCTCTTTCTCTGCGGAATCGTCTGGATCGCATTCGACTTCTTCGCGCCTCCTCCCCCCCCACCGGTCGAGGAGGATGCCCAAGCTGTCGAAGCGAAGGCCGACGAATCCACGGCTGAAGATGTCGAGTCGGACCCGGCGCCACGCGGAGGTCCCGAGGCGGCGAAAGAAGAGCGACCCACCGGCCCCGAGGTCGAGGTTGTTCATCACACGATCTCCAACGACCTCCTGTCCCTCAAGGTCACCAACCGCGCGCCCGGTCGGGGCGGCATGGTGGAGGAGGTCGACCTGCTCAGCGAGCAGTTCCAAGGCCACGACACGGCGACCGATCCTCTTGGGCTCGTGGGTGCCTCGACGCTCGAGGTCAGCTTTGCGGATGCCGCCAGCGACTTCCGCATCGGCGGCGGGCAGGCCTATGCAGTCGAGAGCGCGACGGCCGACAGCTTTACGCTGGTCCATCGCACCCAAGACGTGCAGGTGAAGCAGACGCTCAAGCTTCTCGCGGGCTACGAAGGCGTGTTGACCGTCGAGGTCACCAACCTCAGCGGGCAAGAGCAGCGCCATCGCATGCACGTGCGCAGCCGCGTCGGTCTCAGCGGCGAGGAGAGCCGGTACAACCTCAAGCGCGGTCTGTGCCGGACCAGTGAGGACTTCGAGGACGAAGACAACAGCGACGTCGAAGATGGGCCGGTCACCTACGACACCGACCCGGTGCTCTGGGGCGGGGTCGACAACAAGTACTTCGGCACGTTGATGGTTCCGAGCGAACCCTTCGGCGGCTGCGTGTTGTCCGAGAGTGAGGATGGCGGCTTCCTCGTCGGCAGCCTCTCCTCCAACATCGCGACGCTTGAGCCCAGCGAGGTGAAGCGTTACGAGCTCGGGTTGTTCGTCGGTGCGAAGGAGCTCGAGCGTCTGCAGGATTTCGCCGCCGTCACGCCAGCCACCGAAGTGCACCTTGAGGAGGCGATCGACTGGGGCATCTTGGGTCGTCTGTCCGAGTATCTCGGGCGGATGCTGCTCAGCCTCATGCGGTTCTTCTACGGTTGGGTCGGCATCTGGGGCTGGGCCATCGTGCTCGTGACCATCGTCATCAAGGCGGTCACGCTGCCGCTCACGCTCAAGCAGATGAGCTCGATGAAGGCGATGAAGCGGATTCAGCCGAAGATCGCCGAGATCAAGAAGAAGTACGCGGACGACCGGGTCAAGCAGGGACAAGAGACGCAAGCGCTGTTTGCTCGTGAGGGCGTCAACCCGCTCGCTGGATGCCTGCCCGTGTTCGTGCAGATGCCGGTGTACATCGCCCTGTACGCGATGTTAGGCGCCGCGGTCGAGCTGGTGCACGAGCCCTTCTTGTGGCTCCCCGACCTCACCAAGCAAGACCCCTTCTACGCGCTGCCCATCATGCTCGGCGGCATGATGGTCGTGCAGAACCGCATGATGCCGGCCTCGGGCGACGAGATGCAGGCCAAGCTCATGCGTTGGATCATGCCGGTCGTCTTCGCGGCCTTCATGTTGTTTTTGCCTTCCGGCTTGGCCCTCTATATCTTCGTCAACATCTGCCTGTCGGTGGTTCAAACCGCCATCCAGGTAGGCCGGAACACCGATGAGCCGGCGGCAGACGCTAAGCCGGCCAAGGCCGACGAAAAGCCGGCCAAAAAGAAGTAGACTCTGGACCGATCGCATGTCCGACCCACAGCAGGACAACATTTCTGAAGAAGATGACCGTACCCCCGAGGAGCGTTTCTCCCCGGCGGTGCCCGTCGTGCGCTCCTTTCTTGAGAGCGTGCTCGGGCTGCTTGGTGTCGAGGTCGAAGTCGACATCGACATCGAGGAAGACGGTCTTCACTGCGACCTCAACTGTGCCGAGGCCGATGGCGGCTTGTTGATCGGTCGGCACGGGGCCACCCTCGACTCGCTTCAGTACCTCGCGCTGCGTGTGCTCCAGGCCGAACGCCAAGAGCGGATGCGGATCACGTTGGATGTCGCGGGCTACCGAACCCGTCGCGAGAAGACGCTCAAGCAGCTCGCTCGCAACGCCGCCGACAAGGTGCTCGACGAAGGTCGCTCGTTCCACTTCGAGCCGATGAGCGCGATGGAGCGGCGGGTGGTCCACATGGCTATCCTCGAGATCGAAGGGCTCGCGACCGAGTCCGAAGGCGAAGGCCGCCGCCGTCACGTCGTGGTCTTCCCCGAGCGGTGACCGGTCACTCGGCCACAACGAGCCCGTCTCGAACCACCCTCGTCGGTGTTGCCACAGGCACACCGGACGGGGGTGTTGCAATTGTGCGAGTGAGCGGGCCGCGAGCGTCCGCCGTGTTGGCAGGCCTGGGAGTCTCGCAACCGCCTGCGCCGCGGCGTCTGGTCCGTCGTGCGCTGGGACTGGCAAACGGCCAGCACGAGGATGGCCTGGTCGCGTGGATGCCCGGGCCGCACTCGTTCACGGGCGAGGACGTGCTGGAGCTTCATGTTCACGGAGGCGAGCGAAACGTTCGCGCGGTGGTGGAGGCCTGCTTGCGGGCGGGAGCGACGGCGGCCGGAGCGGGAGACTTCAGCCGACGGGCGTTCGAGCTTGGTGCGCTTTCCCTCGACCAGGCCGAAGGGATCGCGGCGGTCATCGGCGCGCAGACCGACGAGGCGCTCGCGCAGGCGCGGCGACTCGCGGCCGGCGAACTCGGTCGCGGAGTCGAACAGCTCCGGGAAGCGGTGATTGGGCTTCGCACTGAAGTCGAAGCGAACCTCGACTTTCCCGAAGATGTCGATGAGGGACACGTGTTGCGTTGGCGGGCCGAGGTCGCGGACATTCTCGGACAGCTTGGCCGGTGGCTCGCGGGGTTCGAGGCCGGCCGGCGCGGGCGAGAGCGGGCGCGGTTCGTGTTGGCCGGTCCGCCCAACGCTGGAAAGAGTTCGCTGTTCAACGCGCTGCTCGGGCGCCGCCGGGCGCTTGTCGCCGATCTGCCCGGCACGACGCGCGACTATGTCGAGGCGGAGTACGGGGTTGGGCCGCACGGCGCATGGCTGATCGACACCGCAGGTCTGCGCGCGGACGCGGGCGCGGTCGAGGCGGCGGGCATCGAGATGAGCCGGGAACAAGTCGCGCAGGCGGACCTGGTGCTGTGGGTGGAAGCCTCAGACGCCGAGCCGGTCGAGCGCCCTGACTTTGGCGCTTCGGTGGTGGAGGTTGAGACCAAGCGTGACCTCGGGGTCCGGCGTCGCGGGGCGATCGGCGTCGAGTTGGGCGCGGCGCCGGCTGGCGTGGAGGATGTGGAGGCCGCGCTACGGGCGTGGTTTTCTCGGGATCAGGACCGGGCGTGGATCGGTCTTGCGCGGCATCGCGATCGGGCCGCGGAGGCTCTTGAGGCGCTCGGTCGCGCCGGTGAGCTCATGGCCGAGGACGCGGCGCTGGAGATCATCGCGTTTGAGTTGGGCGTCACCGAGGCTCGCCTCGCCGCCATCACGGGCCGGACCCAGCTCGGGCCCGTGGGGGACGAGATTCTCACGCGCATCTTCTCGACGTTCTGCATCGGGAAGTAGGGCGGCCACGGCCCCAGACGCACCTCAGCGCCCGGAATCGAACTCGTCGCCGCTCTAGCGCTCGGCCGGCAAGCGCGAATGCATCGCATCGAGCAACGGGGTCAGCAGGTTGACGGGACCGCGCCCGTCGGGGCTCTCAAGGTAGGGCAGGCGCCCGAGGATGGTGACGCCGCGCGCGGTCGCGATGATCTGTGCGTTGTCCTCGCGCGAGGGGTCGTTGTCGTTGTCGTCGTGGTTGTCCACGAAGTAGACGCCGAGTACGTCGAAGCCTTCGTCGTCGAGCGCGTCCAAGGTGAGCAGCGTGTGGTTGATCGTGCCGAGTCCGCTGGCGGCGACGAGCACCACGGAATCCGCCAGCGCGCGAATCCACTCGGTCTGCCAAGTCCCGCCAGGCATGGGAACGTGCAAGCCCCCTGCCCCCTCGATGAAGACGTAGTCCGCGTCGCGCTGCAACTCCCACGTTTCGAGTCGGTCTCGGGTCAGCTCGAGCGCGTCGGGGAGCGGGTCGGCGTTGGCGGCGGGGGGCCGGAGGAACGGCGCGGGATCCTCGGCGATTCCGGGTGCGACCGGTTCTGGATAGCTCAGCGCGCACGCCGACATGGAGTGGTCCCGAGAGATCCCCGCCGCATCAAGCAACCGCTCGATGTCCGTGGGGGACTCCGTGTCCCCGCTTTGAGCCGGTTTGAAGGGTGCCACCGCTAGGTTCTGGGCTTGGGCCCAGCGCAAGAGGGAGCAGACCAGGGCGGTTTTGCCGACCCCAGTGTCGGTGCCGACGAAGAAGACGCGCTCGGTCATGGTGCGGGAGCCGAGGATCGGAGGTCGCGATGGCCGGGGCCGAGCACCTCCCTCAAGGCGGCAACGAGGCCATCGATGTGTGCGGGTTGGTGCTCGGCGCTGATGGTGAGGCGCAGCCGAGCGGTGCCGTGAGGAACGGTGGGCGGTCGGATCGCCTGCACGTGCCATCCACGCGAGAGCAGGTCGTTTGCGACGCAGACGGCGCGCTCGTTGCTGCCCAACACGATCGGCACAATGGGGGCGGCGGGGACCTCGGGCAAGTGAAGGGCTTCGGCGAGGTGCTTGAGGTTCTGGCGGAGTCGGGCCCGTGCCTCGTCGCCGGGCGTTCCGGTGAGTCGGGTCAGGCCGGCGAGGATGGACTCGACCACCCGGGGGCTGATGCCAGTGCTGAAGACGAAGCTTCGGGTCCGGGTTCGAATCCAGCGGCAGGCCGTCTTCGACCCGGCCACGAACGCGCCGGCGCAACCGAGGGCCTTGCTCAGCGTACCTATATAGAGGTTTGGGCGGATGCCGTGGGCCTGGGGCCAACCCCGACCCCCTGCGTGGAGACCGAAGCCGTGGGCGTCGTCGACGTAGAGGCAGAACCCCTGCTCAAGTGCGGCCTGCAGCGCAGCCGGGCTCGCCGTGTCGCCGTCCATCGAGAACACGGACTCGGTGACCCACCAGCGGATGCCGCCGGGCCCCGTGGGTGGGTCGGGGGGAGGTGCGGTGCGGTGCGGCAGAATCGTTCGGGTGGCCTTGGCTAGACGTAGGCCGTCGATCAGCGAGGCGTGGTTGAGCGCGTCCGAGTAGACGATGTCCTCAGAGGACAGTATGGAGGCGAGGACACCGACGTTGAGCTGGAAGCCGCTGGGGAAGAGCACGGCATCTTCTTGGTCGGCGAGCGCCGCCAAGGCCTGCTCCGCCTCCCGGTGAAGGTCGAGATCGCCGCAGATCAGCCGCGACGACCCGGCCCCAGCCGCTGCGATGCTGGGCGGTACGGCCTGCGAGAGCCCGAGGTAGTCGTTGGAGCAGAACCCAACGACATCCTGGGTGCCAAGGCGGTATTTCACCCCCTGGCGACTGCGGATCTCGGGCAGCTCTCGGCGGAGCCCCTGTGCGTCCAGTGCGGCCAGCCGCTGGCGCAATCGCGCGTCGAGAGACACTCGTGCACTATGGCATCATCCTCATGGTGCTGTCGGAAGAACTCGGGGCGTGGATGGAGACGCGAGGCTGGAACCTAGCCTCGGGGGGGCTGGATCGGCTGGAGACGCTCTTGGGGCTCTGGCTGCGCTACGGCGCGGTCATGAATCTCAGTGGTGCGCGCACGCGCTCGGAATTGCTGCCGCACGTGCTCGACGGGCTGGACACAGCGTGGGTGGTGCGCGACGCGTTGGGGGACACCGCGGGTCTGCGCTGGTTGGACTTTGGAAGCGGTGGCGGCTTTCCCGGGCTGGTTGTCGCGGCGGTCCTCGACTGCGAGCTGCGGCTGCTGGAACCCCGGCAGAAGCGCGCCAGCTTTCTGGAGCTTGCCTGTGGCGCTATTGGGCGGGGGTCAATAGTCGTGGAGCGGGGTCGTTTCGATGCGGCAACGTGGGGCCAAAGTCCTGCGAGCGGGTTTCTTAGCGCTGGAAGTGGCGATGCTGCTGTTGTGTCGGCCCGCGCGGTTTGGTCCCCCGACGAGTGGCTGGGGGTGGCCCGCCACGTAACGAATGGGGTTGGCCACGTGGTATTGCACTTGTCGCTTGAGGTTTCGCCGGAGAAATTCGGGTGTCGGTCGGCGGTGCGGAGCGAGCGCGGCATCGTGGGCGTGGTTTCGCTCGACGGTTCGGCGAAAAATCGCTGAGCGCGCGGGCGCGTAGCTTGAAGCGTCTTGGTTTTGGGGCGGTCGGCGTGGTTCGCCATCGGGGATGTCGGCGTGGTCGGCATCTGGGGATGTCGGCGTGGTTCGGCATCTGGGGATGTCGGCGTGGTCCGCCATCTGGCGGATGTCGGCGTGGTTCGCCATCTGGCGGATGTCGGCGTGGTCCGCCATCTGGCGATGTCGGCGTTTTGAGGGGCGGCAGGCAAAGGCGCGGGCGGCAGGCTCGCACAGGTGCCGGTCGAGGCGGCTCGAACCGGGCCTTTGTGCGGCGGGCTGGCGGACGATGCGGCGGCGGGGCTGGGTCGGGTTCGGCCGGGCGACGGGGACGTGGCCCCTTCGGTGCATCGACACGAGGGTCGTCCGGCACCTGTGTTCCACGTGGAACGGTGGCGGTCGCCTAGTTTCGACGAGTCCGTCCGCGCCTGCCGTGCCGCGGTTTGACTCTCTGTTTGACTCCCTGCGGTCTCGCCGCGGCGGCGCTGCCCGACAGCCGGCATCCCACGTGGGGAGAAGCCCGGTCCCCTGCGGAAGCCTCGGTGCGGGTCCCGGCGCTACACGACGTCGAGTTCGTTCGGGCCGCCGCGAACCGTTTGGGACCAAGCAGCGCAGCCGCTCGCGCTCCGAGTCCGCGCCGACCCACGCGCGTGCCGCTGGCGATGCGGGGCAGCGTTCACGTTCGGAAACGAGGGTTCCGTCGGGGCACGCGACGATTCAGCCCTGGCTTGACGCCGCCTGCTCGTCGGCAGGTTGCTAGCGCTGGACAGTCGTCTTGCTCAGGCGAGTACGAGAGGACCCGCTCCCGCGCCAGCGGTCCGGGTGGTTCAATCGCGTGCGCGGCCGGGGTTCGTCAACCTCTGCCCGAGATTGGAGCGACGGACTGGCTCGTTTGCCGCTCCAGGCCTGTCCCCGCGACGGGCCGGGTCGAAAAAGTGCCAGGCTGGGGCTCCGGCCATGAACGAGCGCCTTGGCGCTCTGCAACACTTTCCGCCCGAGTCGGTCCCGGGCGGCCCAGGTCGCCTGCGCTCGGCAGAGTCTCGGCACGCTCTTGCCCCGAGCGTTCCACGTGGAACGGCTACCCTCTCGGCGGTGAACGACTTCGCGTATTCGGACGCTGTTCCACGTGGAACAAGCCCGCTGTGGCTCCTCCGGCGGTTGAGTCGAGGAAGGCCCTTCATCCTCGGGGCACGCTCGGCCCACTCCACGCGCACGGCGACGCTCTCTCGTTCCACGTGGAACGTCGCCCAAAAGAACACAGCGAGCCTCCGAGCCACCCCTCAGTCCGAAGACCGCGGCGCCGTCTCGCAGTCCAACAGGTGCTCTTCAATCTCGGCCACCTCGCCGCCCGAAGCCTGGGACGCCCGCTCGATCCACTTCCTTCCCTCCTCGGCCCGACCCCGGGTGCACAAGAGCCACCCCTTGGTGTCGAGGAAGTCGGGGTTCTCCGGCTCCACGGCGAGCGCTTCGTCCACGAGTCGCTCCGCCTCCTCCAGCTCCACCTGTGCCTCCACGAGCGCGTAGGCAACCCCGTTCTTGAGCTCGGTCGACTGGGACTCGAGCGCGAGGGCCTCCCGAAGGGCCGCAACTGCCTCCGGAGCCGAGCCCTCTTCAAGAAGGAGGAAGCCGCGGAAAGCGTGGAAGTTTGCCCGCCAGACGGGCGCCCGCGCGGCGAGGCCCAAAGAGACCACCAGCACGAGCGCACAGCAGAGCCAGGCCCAGTAGGCGGCCCGAGATCGCCCTACCCCACCGAACGCCGCCCCGAGGGCGAGCCCGACGGCCAGCCCGCCGAGGTGGCCCGCCTGAGCGATCATGGGGACCACGAACCCCAACGCCAGCATGATCGCGAGCGCAATACCGAGTGCACGCGTCGAAACCAGCTCCACCCGAGCACGGCACGCGTCGTCCCCCCACCCCCGTGACACCCAGAGGGCGCCGGCCAGACCGAAGATTCCCGCGGACGCGCCGACGACCGTCGGAGCCTCTGCCCACGCGACCGACGCCAAGACCCCACCGACACTCGAGAAGCCGAAGCAGACGAGGGCACGCGTGTGTCCCCAGGCCCGGCTTGCCCACGGTCCTAAGCTCCAGAGTGACCACATGTTCAGTGCAAGGTGCAGAGCGGAGCCGTGAACGAAGCCCGTGGTGAGCACCCGCCACCACCCGCCATCGAGCCAAAGCCGGGCCAGCTCCGCCGAACCCACGGTGCGGAGGGCGGCGGGGCAGTCCATGCCCCACGCCATCTCCCACCAAGGAGCGGTCATTTCCCGGCCACAGAGCCCGGCTGAGCCGAGGAACACCACCGTGCACGCGCCGACGATCGCCGCCCAAGGCAGGTTCTCACGGCTGAGGAGTCGATTGTCGGGCTGGGCCAGGCCGGTCAGCATAGCAACTGGCCGCCTCACAACCTCAAGACACGCGCTTGCGGCGGGCGCTCACGACTTGCTGGCGTGCTCACCCCATTGCTATGGTGCGCTCCCGCGCGAGGGAGCTCCCTGAGCCAGCCGCACGCCCGACGCCGAACCCATGGCTCGCCAAAACCTCCTCATCGTCGACGGCGATGCACGCAACCGGCGGGTGCTGGAGGTCAGCCTGCGCAAAGCCGGCTTCAGCATCACCGCAGCGAGCAGCGGCGAAGAAGCCCTGGAGTACCTCCAGCACGGCGAGCCGGATCTTCTGATCTCCGACACGCGTCTGCCGGGCCTCGACGGCTTCGGCTTGTGCACGGCGATGAAGGAGCACGAGCGGTGGCGCAACATCCCCTTCATCTTCCTGACCAGCGAGAAGTCGGTCGAAGACAAGGTTCGCGGCCTTGAGCTTGGCATTGAGGACTACCTCACCAAGCCTATCTATATTAAGGAGATCACGACGCGCGTGACGATGCTGCTTCAGCGCAAGCAGCATGAGCGGTTGGAGCGTCGCGATACAGCACGCACCAAGTTCACGGGACGCCTTGCCGACATGGCGGTGGTCGACCTGCTACAGACCATCGAGATCTCGCGCAAGAGCGGCGTCATCAGTGTCACAACCGAGCTCGGAGACGCGACCGTGTGGTTTCGCGATGGCTCGGTCATTGATGCCGAGATGGGCCGGCTCCAGGGTGAGTCGGCGGTGTATCGGCTGCTGAGTCTTGGCGACGGGGAGTTTGAGCTCGAGTTCAAGGCCATCAACCGTGGCCAGCAGATTCACGCCAACACGCAGGCCCTGCTCATGGAGGGCATGCGGCGTGTGGACGAGTGGGGACGGTTGCTCGAACAGCTCCCGCCCCTGGACGCCGTGTTGGTGGTGGAAGCCTCCGCGTACGCGGAGCGGCGCGACAATCTCAGCGCGGGACACTCCGCCGTGCTCACGCGTTTCGATGGCCGTCGAAACATTCTTGAGGTTGTCGACGACTCCGGAATCGACGACCTCGAGGCGCTCGGAGCGGTCAGCCAGTTCTTCTTTGAGGGCTTGCTCGCCCCTGCCGACGGGAGCCGAAAGCCAGGTGCGGGCGCGCTTCCGGGTGCGCTGTCGCTTGAGCGTTGGGATGCGCTCGCAACCAATCCCGCGATTCCCATCCCAACCCCGGCCCCGGTCCATCCCGGTCCGGCCGACGCACTCGACGAGTCCGACGAGTCCGACGACCTTCCCCCACCCCCCACCTACCCCGAGCCGTTCCCGCGCCTTCAAACCGACCTGGAGGATGACAGCGTGCTGGTGCCGGGAATCCCCGAGGACTCCGCGCCGCAGCCAGCCTTTGGTACCAGCATGGTGCCCCTGGAGGAGGGCGTGCCTGCCTCCACCTCAAGCGCCGCACCCGACGACTTCAGTGATGAGAGTCAGGGGGTCGTCGATGCCTTGGCCGAGCAGCTCGACGCCATCGAAAGCGGCGCGACCCCAGAGTTTCGCGAAGGTCCCGCACCTGAGTCGCTCTCCGACCCCGACGCGAACCCACCCGTGGGTGGACCCCTGCCCGTAGAGGACACCAACACCGACGTCATCTCGCTGGCGGAGCGGGCGGAGGACTCCGGCGAGAGTGCGCTCGCCGGGCTTGCGCCGCCGCGGGATCCTTGGGCCGCGGGAGGTCACGCCGGCCCCGACGAGCCCACGGCGCCTGGGGTGCCCATGCCAACGGCGGAGAACCCAAGCGCGAACTTGGGACGACTTCACCTGCGACGCGTCACCGCCAACGGCATCCCCGGGCTGCGCGAGGTGAACCACCGAACCAACGACGGGCGTCGAGAGTCCGCGTCGGATGCCGATGCTTCGGAAAGTTTGGAGAGCCTCCGGCCGATGTCGGACCAGGTCGCGCCGCCTCCCGGGGTTCCGCGGGCCGCGGCCAGCGGGATCTTCGCCGTCAGCACCGAACCCGACCCCGACCCGCCGACCATCCCCCCGTATGCGGGCGACATGGGTCGGGAGTTTGTCCTGGAGCTGGATGGCCCGACCCTCGCGCCCGGGCACCCCGGCGATCGGGAGACGGCCGAGCTCGACCGGGAGGACTCCGACGGGTCTCACAGCGCCGAGGCCAACCTCGAGTCCGGCGACAACGTCAAGATCGGAGCTCCGGCCGAGGAGTCTGGGAGCTGGGGCGGAGACGACGAGGCTCCCGTGCCGGTCGCGCGCCCCCGGGGTCCCGCGGTCGCTCCCGCTTCGCAACCCGCCCCACCCTACGGACTCGTGGCAAGCATCATCCTCGTCGCGGCAGCAGGCGGGTTCCTCTATGGAATGCTGCAGCCCGCCCCGACCCCCTCGGTGGGTGCACCTCCGCCGGCCGAGACGGTCCAGGCCAACACGGGCCCGCTTGACCCGCCGGTCCCGAGCGTCGATCCCGAAAACCCAGAGAGCGTGAACGCCGCCCTGGACCGCGCGCGAACGCTACACAACGCAGGTTCGACCGCCGAAGCCCACAAGCTGGTGGCTGCGATCCTCGCCGTCCAGCCCGAGAACGCGGCGGCGCTGATGCTGGAGTCTTCGCTCTACATCGATCAGAAGCGCATGGATGATGCGCTGGCGTCCGCCGAGGCATCGGTGGCCGCCGATGGTGAGTTCGCCGACGCCCACCTCGCATTGGGCGTGATTCGCCAAGAACGCAAAGAGTTCTCTCGGGCCATCGAGGCGTACCGTCGCTACCTTGAGTTGGCCCCGCAAGGGATCTACGCACCCAGCATCAAGAAGCGGCTCGATCGCCTCACGCGCGACGAAGCCGAAGACCCCAAGGCTGGATGAACGCGTCGACCGAGCCCACCGTCCTCGCCCTGGAAAGTAGCTGCGACGAGACGGCTGCTGCCGTTGTGACGGGCACTCGCGTCCGCTCGAGCATCGTCAGCACGCAGATCGAGATTCACCGGCAGTTTGGCGGCGTGGTGCCCGAGCTCGCCTCTCGCCATCACCTCGGCTCGATCACGGAGGTTACGGCTCAAGCCCTCGATGCTGCCAATGTGTCCCTAAAAGACATCGACGCGATCGCGGTGACCGAGGGTCCAGGTCTCAGCGGTGCGCTTCTGGTGGCGGTGCAGATGGGCCGAGGCCTCCAGTTTGCGACCGGCAAGCCCCTCTACGGCATTCATCACATGGAGGGCCACCTGTGGTCGGCCTTCCTCGGTGACGCCGAACTACAACCCGCCCCGTTCGCGCCCCACGTCGCGATGTTGGTTTCCGGCGGTCACACCGAGCTCGTGGAGGTCCGAGCCGTCGGACGCTACCGGGTTCTCGGTGCAACGCGCGACGACGCGGCCGGAGAGGCGTACGACAAAGTAGGCAAGCTGCTGGGTCTAGGCTATCCGGGCGGTCCGGTGATCGACCGGCTTGCTGCCGAGGGCGATCCCACCGCGCACGCCTTCCCCCGGCCCATGCTCAAGCAGCCTGGGTTCGAGTTCTCTTTCGCCGGCCTCAAGACCGCGGTGCTCGTCCACGTCGAGCGCCACGGTGCTCCAGATTCGCGGCAGGCGTTGGCCGACGTTTGCGCTTCGTTCCAAGCCGCGGTGTCCGACATCTTGGTGGCCAAGGCCGCGGCTGCGCTGAAACGAACCGGGCTCAAGCGGCTAAACATTGTGGGCGGCGTCGCGGCCAACCGGGGCCTGCGAGAAACCGCAGCGGCGCGCGGGGCCACCGATGGCTTCGAGGTTCGAGTGCCCCCGCTGCGCTACTGTGGCGACAACGCGGCCATGATCGGTGCCGCGGCCGCTGCCCGCGTCGAGGCCGGCGTCGCCCCCAGCGTCGAGGTTTACACCAACCTACCCATCGACGACGACCGAGTGGTGTTCGCATGATCGAATCTCCCGTCACCGTTCTGCGCCGCCACGGACTCGAAGCCCGAAAGAGCTGGGGTCAGCACTTTCTTCACGCGATGCATGTGCACGCCTCGATCTCGAGAACCGTTGGCGCGCGCCCGGGCCAGCGGGTTGTGGAGATCGGCTCGGGCCTTGGCACCTTGACCGCCCATCTGCTCGAAGCAGGGGCGGACGTGTGGTCGATCGAGCGCGACCGCGATCTGTGCGAGGTGCTCCGCAAGGAGTTCGGCGAGCACCCAAACTTCAAGCTGCACGAAGCCGATGCGGTCAAGTTCGACTACGCCTCCGCAGCCGAAGAGGGTCTCCGCCCGAACATCGCCGGCAACCTTCCCTACCACCTGACCGGCCCCCTGCTCTTTCGCATGTTGCAGGCGCAGGCCGTCACGGGGACCTGGGTCGTCCTGATCCAAAAAGAGGTCGCTCAGCGTCTCTGCGCGCCTCCAGGCAACAAGACCTACGGCGGGATCACGGTCGGGCTCTCCCGTGTCCGCGACATTTCCATGGTGATGCCGGTGCCGCCCGGAGCGTTCGCGCCTCCCCCCCGGGTGGACTCGGCCGTCGTTCTGTTGGCTCGCCGCGAGACGCCTCGTGGCGAGGTTCCAGACGAAGCCCGGTTTCTCGCGCTGGTGCGCACGGCGTTCCAGATGCGCCGAAAAACCCTCAGCAATGCTTTGCGCCCGCTGGGGAGCCGCGAAGAGGTGGAGGCGTGGTGCGAGACCGCGGGCGTCGACGCGAGCCTGCGTCCCGAGCGAATCACGGTGGAAGGCTTCGCGGGGATCGCCAGAGCCCGGGATGCCTGAGCTGCCCGAGGTCGAGTGTGTCCGGCGAGGGCTTGCGCGCGCGGACCTGTCCTCAAAAGTCATCGCGTCTGTTTGGCGATCGAAGCTTGCGCTTAGGACCGGCGGGTTCTGGCGCGACGAGAGGCTGCATCTGCTCGAGCAGGCGCGGACCGGGGTCTTCGAGCGGCGGGGCAAGTTCCTCATCTGGCGCCTGACCTCTCGCGACGATGTCGATTTAGGTGCGGTGATTCACCTCGGCATGACCGGCCGCGTCACGGTGTGTGCGCCGGGGAGCGAGCGCGCCCCGCATACGCACTTGGAGATCGTCGTCGCCGGCGGGCCCAGCGTTCACTACACCGACCCGCGTCGCTTCGGCGGGGTGCGCGTCGACACCATGGACGCGCTCGCGCAATCGGGGCCGCTCGCCACGATGGGCCCCGAACCGCTGAGTCGTGGCTTCAACGCGGAGATCTTGCGGGCCCGGGGCGGTCGCTCCAGACGCGCGCTTCGAGAGGTCCTCCTGGACCAGCGCGTGGTCGCTGGGCTCGGCAACATCTACGTGAGCGAGGCTCTGCACCTCGCGGGCCTGCCTCCGCTCGCGCCCGCGTTCGAACTCCGCCCCTCGGCGTGGGAACGCTTGAGCGTTGCGATCAAGGAGGTGTTGCGGCAAGGCGTCCGCAACGGCGGGACCACGCTTCGCGACTACCGCGGCTCCCAAGGCGAGTTGGGCCGCAATCAGTCCGCGTTGCGGGTGTACGGCCGCGGGGGACAGGCATGCTCAACCTGCGGTGCGCCGCTGCATGCCTATGTGCACGCCGGTCGAAGCGGTGTCGCGTGTCGCTCGTGCCAGCCGACGCGGCGCCGAAGCTGATCCTCAACCAAAACGAAAACCCCCTCAAGAGGAGGGGGTCTTCGGTCAGGGTGCCGCGGAAGGGAAGGCCGGGGGAGACGAGACCCGTCCGGGGCACAAGGTTGTTGGTTTCGGATGATGGGTTGCAGGGCTCCCGTCGTTGTTGGGAGACGGGACATATCTTGTGCACCTGCCGTACCAACTCGGATCTCGTCGCCGAAACACGTCTTTCTTGGGGCCTATCTCGCCCAACGCGCGCTTCCAGTCCCCGATCGTCCTGATCTTGACGCCAGCAACCTGACGCTTGACGGTCCCGAATCGGGGCTTGTCAAAGATCTGACGGCCCTCGGTGGAACGCCGACACCGCCGGAGCGACCTCGACGCGCGCCTCGCCAAGAACGTGACGGCGAAACACGGAAAGCGACCGGCCGCGAACAACGTTCGGATTGAGACAGATCAACCCCCGACCTTGCCCGTTGGTAGCCGCACTGCTTGCGTCATGCCCGCCACGGTCGCCACTTGGGAATCCTTCGTCCCCCTGTCTCCGCCCTCTGTTCGTACGGAGCCGCGCCCTGCCGCGAAACCCATGTCTCCCGCCAGCAAACCAGCCCCCGCCCAGCTTCAGCCACGAAGCGGTACCGACGCCAGGTCGGACGAGTCGCTGATGGAAGCGTTCGCGGAAGGAGAGGCCGAGGCGCTCGACCACCTCATCCGCCGACACAGTCGGGGGCTCTACAACTTCCTGCTCCGCAGCGTGCAAAGTGCGCCGAGGGCCGAAGAGCTCCTCCAAGACGTCCTGGTCCGCGTCATCCGCTCCAAGCACCGCTATCGGCGCTCCGCGAAGTTCACCACCTGGATGTACACCATCGCGCGAAACCTCTGCGTCGACGAGAGCCGCCGCGCGCGCTTCCGTGAGCACGAGTCGCTGGACGCGCCACGCGGCGCGGACGGCAAACGCTCCCTGCTGTCCGGACTCCAGGACCAAGCCGTTCCGACCGATGCACGGGCAGAGGCTGTGCGCTTGCGGGCTCAGCTTGCCGGCGCGGTGAGTCGTCTCCCACCGGACCAGCGAGAGGTTTTCTTGATGCGCCAGCTTGGTGGCCTATCGTTCCGCGAGATCGGCGACGCTGTGGGTGCGCCGGAAAACACCGTGAAGAGCCGCATGCGATACGCCCTGGAAAAACTCCGGGGAGAGCTCTCCGAGCTTCACGCCGGAATCGTCGCCGCGCCCGGCGTGGCCGGCGAGGCCGGCGAGGGATGGTCGCATGGCTGAGCCACGCCTCGGACCCGACGAGCTCGACCGGCTCGAAGATGCACTCGAGGGCCTCGAAGCCCTGGACGATCTGCGCGATCCGTCGGAGGCCGTGTCCACGCGCCTCGCCGACTTCCAGTTCATTCTTCAAGCGTCGCGTGAGGCTCTGCCTTTGGTCGAGGTGCGGCCGGGCATCCTCGACGGCGTTCTCTCCGAGGCCAGGATGTCTGCCACGGACAGGCTGACACCGGCGGCGGAGCCCCCGCCTGCGAACTCCTTCTGGTCCCGCGTGCGCAAAGCATGGTTGGTGCCCAGTCTCGCTGTCGCAGGATCCGCTGCGCTGGTGTTGATCTTGGTCAAACCGCTGGCCGGCGGGAGTCCGCAGCTTGAGTCGACCGGTGCGGTCGCGTCCAAGCAGGGTCCGTCGCCTACGCAGGGGCAAGCCGCACAAAGTCCAGCCCCGACCTCCGACCTGGCCAACGGGTCTGACTCACTCTCCAAGACCGAGGCCGTGGCAGGTCAGGGCAGCGCCGACGGTGCTCCTGCGCCTCCGGCCGCCGCGCCCGAGACCAGGGCGGGCGTGCTCGAAGAGAACGAAGCGCAGCGCGACGCGAGGCAGGCAGCAGAGCCAGAGGTGGTCTCCGAACTTGACGCGGATCCGGCCCCCGACGACGCGGAGGCGAAAAACAACGAGCTCGCCGGTCCTACGGCCGGCTGGAACGCAATCGAGCTCGGCGACTCGGCGCGAGAAGGCGGCGACTGCTTCACCGCCCGCAACCACTACGCGCGTGCCCTCGACGACGGCAACGACAGTGTCCGCGCGCGCGCCTACGTGGGCATGGGTCTGTGCAAGCGCTCCGATGGCAGCACCGCCGCAGCCGAAGAGTACTTCGACAAGGCGCGCGAGCTCGACGAAGACGCGGTCAAGTTTGCCGACACGCGCACCGAAGACGAGCCGGCCAAGCCGTCGTCCCGCAAGCCGGCGAAGAAGCCTTCGGCCAAGCGCAAGAGCGCGATCGAGTTCGACCAAGCCCGCGACTCGAAGAAGGGACTTTGAGGGTCCTTCGCACGGCTGCTAGCCCTCGAACAACCCAACCTGGCCCGAGGGCAGTTTGTCTGCCCCCCAGCTTTTGCGGGCCTCGGGTGGGAGGGCCCCGTGTTTGGACTGATACGCGTCGAGGAATGCGCGAGTGGCAGCGTTGAGATACCCGCCGCCTCGCAGGGGTCCGAACTCGGACTCGTAGCGAGCCGCGATCTCGGCGAACGCATCGTCGCGCGCGTCCTTGGCGAGGATGGAGGCGGCGGCAACCGAGACATGCTTGGACTCGCCTTGGTTGACGGCCTCGAGCTGCGGGAAGAACTTCTGCAACGGCGCGAACATGTTGGCCCCGTCGCAGACGATTCGGTCGCACTCCGCTGCGCCGAGTTTGCGCAGCAGCTCGTGCACGACCTCGCGCTCGAGGGCGTTGAGCAGCCCGCGAAAGGTGTAGCGGTCGACCTCGTCCGCATCGATGACACGCACGAGATGCAGGGGTGCCCGTTCGCGAACGATCTCCGCCAGCTCTGCTCGCTTGCGCCGGGCGGTCGCGCCCGCTCCGAACCCTTTGCTGTCGCAGACGCCTCGTTTGGCGAGTGAGATGGAGGCGCCGCGGTCGAGCCCCACGACCGCAATCACCATCGGCCCCAGGATTGGACCGCGACCGGCCTCATCGGCGCCAAAGGTACGCTTGCCGCTCATCGGCGCCGAGCCTGCGATGGTTCGGGGAAAGCGTCAAAGTACGCGGAGGGCGTTGGCCTCGAACGCGTGACTACGGCTTTGCGGCGACTGCCGCGGCGTCGAGGTCGATGCCCTCCAGCGAACGCCCGCGAGCCTTGAGGTCTGCCTCCAACGTTTCTCGCAGCGCATGCCGAGCGCGATGCAAGCGGGTTCGCACGGTTCCGGGGGCAATCTCGCAGACCTCGGCGATCTCGTCGGTGGAGAGATTCTCCCATTAGTGCAGCTCAAGCACGGTCTGATGGTCGACGCTGATCCGCTGCAGCGCCTGAAGCATCAGCGCCTCCTCCTGGTGGGCGCCCATGATGGAGCTCGGGGTCCGACCCAGATCGGCGACGGAGGTGACACTCAGGTCGTCGGCGACCCGGCCGTCCTGAACGCGTTGGTCGCGAAAGTGCTTGTAGAGCTGGCGGCGCCCGATGGCGAAGAGGAACGTTCGGAAGGAAGCGTCGCCGCGGAAACGTTCGACCGACTCCAAGCAGCCCATGAAGCTGCGCTGCATCAAGTCTTCGCCTTCGTGCAGGCTCACCTTGTTCGCGAAGAATCGCCGCAGCGCGCTGAAGTGGCGCTCAAAGAGCTCCTTCCCGGCACGCGCGTCACCGCCCCGCCATGCGGCGAGGAGCTCGTTGTCGCTCCGCATCACCCGCAGAGTCTACACGAGGCCGCCTGGCCGCTCGGCATCAGCTGCGCGCAGCCGACACGCTTGTCAGCCCGCTGCGATCGGGCGAACCATCTCGGAGAGTCCGTCCAGCGTGGTGACCAACGCGGTCCGGAGGCGTAGGGCTTCGGCCCTCGGCTTGGAGGCCGCGGCTCGGTCGAAGCGTTGGCGTGCGCGCTCAACCTCCTGCACCAGCGTGCGGGCGTGGGAAGCCCAGCCCTCTGCCAGGGGGACCAGCGCCTCTCGGAAGGCTTTGCGAGCCGCGCTTTCTCCCTCGGCGATCGACTTGCCGCGTTCGCCCAAGAGGTCGGTGATGTACCCCGCGGACATGAGGCCGTCGAGGTGGCCTCGGGCCCAGGGCAGAAACTGCCGATCGAGAACCTCGCTGGCCGCGGGGTCGATGGCGGCAACCTCCATCAGCGCCTTCTGCAGGGCACCCAGCACGGACTCCCGAACGCAGGCTCCAAGGTACTCGGCGTCGAGCGGATCGAGCGGCCCTTTGGCGAGGCCCTTCTTGGTCTGGAGGATGCCCAGCCCGAGACCCTCGCGAACAAGGACGTCGTCGGCTCCGAGAAACGCCGGGATGACACTGTCCCCGAAAGACATCAGAAGCGCGGCTGCCGAGGGGCGGTCCCGGTCGGCCGATCGGCTTGCCTCGTCCGCGCCTTTCTCGAGCGCCTCGATGGCCTGGAGTGTGGCGAGTTTGGCGGCCTCAAGGGCCTCCTGAAGACGCCGCGCCGTGAGGGTGCGCTTGAGCTCTCTTGCCTTGCGCAAGAAGTGGGTATCCAGCGCGGTCTCAATCGCCGCGAAAGGATCCTTGCCCGCCCCACCCTCGGTTCGGAACTTCAGCGCGTCGTTGCCTCGAAGGGGCACGACCTCGACCAAAACCTCGCCAAGCTGCTCGCGAAGGTAGGCGGCCAGTTCGGTCTGCTCGCTCTCGTCGAGCGTGTCGACCTTGTTGAGCACGCCCAGAACTTGGCGGCCGGATTTACGCAGCTCGGTGAGCATGCTGACCTCGGATGCGGCGCCGCTGCGCGTCGCGGAGAACACCCACACCACGGCGTCGGCCTCGTCGAGGAACTCGCGCGCGACTTGCTCGTGGTAGTCGTCCAACGCGTTGAGGCCGGGAGTGTCGACGACCGCAGCATCGCCCATGCGTCCGCCGCTGCGCTCGATCTCCATGTGTCGGATGCGTTGTGCCTCGGCGTCGTCGAGCCCGTGCAAGAACTCCTGGACGTCGGCCTTGTCGATCATCCCGATGCGGCCGTCGCGATAGTGGACCCGCGCGCCGCCACCTGTGCCCCGTCGAAATACGTTGATCGTGGTGGTGGTCGGCAACACGCCCATCGGTGCGACAGCCTCCCCGAGCAGCGCGTTGACGAAGGTGCTCTTGCCCGCCGAAAACTCTCCCATCGTCGCGATGGTGAGCGGCCGAGCGAGGCGCTCTCGGGCGGCGACGACTTTGGTCATGGCCCGCTCCACGCCCTCGAGCGACACGCCTTGAATTCGACCCGGGACGGCCGCCAGCACGGTGGTTGCGGCGGTGAGCAGATCCTCGAGCCGCGGCTTGACGTCGACGGGGAGCTTGAGCGTCGCTTCGCCCAACAGCGTGCGTGCTCGTCCGTTCTCGGGGCGAAGGACGAGCGCCTCCACGAGCAGGTCCCCGGCGAGATCGCGGAGCTCCTCGCTCGCGAGACAGGCTTGGGCGGCGATGAGCTTGCGCTCACTCGCCAGGACCGAGCTTCGCAGGTCGGCGTTGCGCAGGGGGCTCTGGGGGTCCGGACCCCAGGGCCCGCCAATCTCCGGGTCGGCTCGGAACACGGGCGGGACGGTGGGCAAGAGATCGGGCCCGACGGGTGTTGCGTCGTGTTGACGGCGCCGAGCCGCGAGGAGGCGAAGCTCTTCGGGCGGGGGCTCCGGCGCGTCTTCCTTCAGGCGGCGCAAGACGGGGCCTACGGCGTCGTCGTCGAGGCAGTCCAAACGCAGCGCCGCGTGGGCAAGCTCGGCCAGGTGGCGGTCGCGATTGCCGGGGGATGCATTGGCGGCCGTCTGCGCCAGCGCGGCGATGACTTCCGATATGCCCTCTGCGGACAGCGGCTCGCGACGGGCTGCGTCGAGCTCGGTGAGGGCCCACAGCCGTCGGCCTCGAGCGTTCTCGGGTTCGGTCTGGAGCAGCCGGAGGGTGACCTCGCGCAAGAGGCGGCGCCTCACGAGGGAGGCCCACGCTCAAGCCAACCCAAACATAAGTCGCAGCGTGCTCCGCGATGGTGAGCTTCTCGAGCAGTGCGTGCGCCGCGATCGAGTCGCCCTTCGCTGCCATCACCCGGGCCAGCGTGGCGAGGAGCATGTCGTCCTCGGGGGTTTCCCGCAGGGCTTCGCGCACCCATGACTCTGCGTCGAGGAGTTGGCCGCCGACCAGCGCCAGCTCGACACCGTGTTTGAGGATGAGCCGTCGCAGACCGCCGGCCACCTGTGATGGGGTTCGGGCGCGGGCTTTTTGCAGCTCGCGAAGCGACCGTTCTTCGTTGCCGAGTTGCAGCTGCGCGATGCCGGCCATCACATGCGCGAGCCAGACGGCCTCGCTCTCCACCGGCTCGGGCAGCCGCCGAAGTTCAGGCATCGCGCGTCGAATCAGGTCGAGCGCCCGGCCGGGATCGACTTGCGCGAGGTAGGGGCCTGCGGCGACGAGCAGCGGGGCGCCGCGCCCAAGTCCTTCGCCCAAGGCCTCGCCCAGCTCTTCGAGTGCCTTGATGGGTCGGCCGCCTTCGAGGAGGTCGTGCAGGTGGGTGAGCGCCATGGCCAGGGCCACGAAGGGCTCGCCGGGGTGCTCCACGTTGGCCGCGCGAAGCCGAGCAAGAGCCTTGCTGCTGTTGCCTTCGAATCGAAATCCGCGCGCGGCGGCGAGAGGCTCCCGCAGGTTTTCCGGAATGACGGGGCGGCCCGCGGCGGACGATGCGAACGCACCCACGCGGCGCGCAAAACCGCCAAGCGCTTGGCCCACCGCACGGAAGGCACCGGCGGCGTCGGAGCCCCCCTGCGTGCTCGACTCGGGCTCGGTGTCTTCAGGGGGATCGGGGGTCTTGGATTCTTCGTCCGCCATCCGCGCCCAGCTACGGTAGCAGGCCGCGGGGGGTGGTGGACGACAGAACGCCCCGCGGCACGGGAGGCTCTGCGCGGTGGTATCGGCCCGACCGCGCGACTGGTGCAATGGGCCGCCACGACTTGGACACTCGCCTTGCATTCCTGTACGACAAGAGGGTGGCGGACCCTAGGCGCACCGGGACGGCGGTCTATCAGCAGGTCGTGGACATCGTGGGTCACCCCCGCGTTTGCAGGACCGTCGACTCACAAACCCGGGGCCTGGTCGCTCAGATGCTCCGAGATCAGGGCGTCAACGCCCGTCAGGCCAACGCTGCGGGCCAAGCGATCTCCACCGAGGTCAAGCAGTTTTGCACCTCGATGACCCCCGAGGGCCGCACGGTGATCATTCTGGCCGGAGCCGCCGCGACCATCGTGTACGGCGCAATGAACTGGGACGATATCGAGCCCAAGATTCAGGAGGCGCTGCGGCGGGCGAAGGTTCCGCTCACGGTCCCGATCGACAAGGTTCGACTTCCTGGCACGCTCAAGCTCGGGCTTGGTCTCGAGGGTTTCGAAGCCGACTATCGGCTGCAGCGAGGACCCGGATCGCTCCGCATCCAGTTTGAGAACGCGTTCGAGACCGGGAACTCGAACATGTCCGCTACGTACAGTCAGCGTACCAACGCGGGCAGCTTCAACGCCGGCGTCAGCCACAGCACCGGCACCAACGCCACAAACTTCTCGGCCGGCCACAGCGGACAGGCGCTTGGTGGCACCTACAGCGCAGGCGCTCGGTACAACACGCAAACCGGCGGCTCCGCGTTCTTCGAGTTTAAGGTCACCTTCTAAAACCGCATTGCGGCCATCAGCTTGGCACCGTCGGGCGTGGGGAGCGGGAGCACCGCGAGTGGGGTGCGCTTGCGAGGTTTGCTGACCAGGACCGCGCCAACGACCAGCGCAGAGGCGGCCGCGAGCTGCACTGTGCTGCTGGTCAGTCCGAGGTATCCGCGGGTGTAGTCGGGAGCACGCGGTGCCGCCCAGAGGCCGCCGATGAGCGGTACCTGGAGGCGCCGCGCGAACACGTCGCCGGCCCTTGCCCGCGACAGCGAGTACCCCAACGTCATGCTCCAGGAGATCGTGAGCCACATGGCCCCTTGGGTCAGGGCGAGGACACCGGTCGAGTGCGCAGGGCGGACGCGGTTGTGTCCGAGTCGGCGGTGGCGTGACAGGCCGACCGAGCCAATCGCGAGCAAGCTCAGTCCCGCGCCTTGAGCGATGCCAAGCGCGGTGGCCGGGTACGCGGCGCGGCGACCTGTGGCCGCGACGGCGACGGGCCCCGCAAGCGGGATCGGGAGCAGCCGTCCCATCCGCTGTTTGGCGGGGCTGTCCGAGTCGAGGTATCGCGACGCCACCAACCCCGACGACCACGTGCCCAGCGCGGTGAGGATGGTGCCAGCGACGACAAACCCTCGGGCCGAGTCTTGGCTCAGCTTCGGCGCGGCTGTCCTTCGTCGTTGCTTGGCGAGCGTGGATGTTGTGGGCGGATTGGCCGTCGGCGCGGGACGAGGGGAGGGCGGCGTCGCTGCGAGCGCAGCCGTGAACGAAGCGGCGAGCAACAGAGCCATGTCTGGTCTGTGCCGGCGAACCCGCTTTCGATCACGAGTAGACGACCGAGGGCCAGAGTTTCGCGACGATCGCTCGCTTTGCACGATCGCGCCGCCAGTACTCCGACTCCAGATCGATCGCGTAGGCCCGCTCGAGCATCGACTCGATCTGCCGCTCGAGATCCTGGGCGAAGGAGTCGTCCTGCACGACCACGTTGGCCTCGTGCTCCCAGTAGCTCGCGGTCACGTCGAGGTTGGCAGAGCCGATGCTCGCCGCGCGGCCATCACAAGACATGACCTTGGCGTGAACGTAGGGCCGAACCACGCCCCCTTGCGGGACGATCATGCTGTGCGTGGGCGCCACGTACTCGAACACCTCGGCGCCGCTTCGGATCAGGGGCTCGAGGCGCTGCTTCACCATGTGGTCGAACAGCTCTCGGTACACGGGCCCGGGGAAGAACGAGCCGTCAGCCCGGCGAGCGACCGCATTGCCGGTGAGTAGGACCAGCCGCACGCCCCGCGCGAGTGCACGCAGCATGGCCGAGGCGAGCGAGGGCACGATGGGGAAGTCGTTGACGATGTAGACGTGCTTACGCGCGCCGTCCAGCATCGCCTCGTATTGCAGCATCCCGTTGGCGTCGAGGAGCCCGTTGTGGACGACGAGTCGGGCGCAGCACGAGCCCACCTGTGGTGAAGGAGGCGGGGTGAGGTTGGCATGCTCGGCACCTCCGTACCCGGCCCAGGCGGAGGCGAACGTTGCATCGAGCGCATCCACAATGGGGCCTGATGCTTCGACATGCGCGTCGAGCCACGGGATATGTTCATGGGCCGTGTGATGGTGGATCGGCGTCTCGTCGAAGCCCAAGTAGTAGGGGTCGGAGATGTTGCGTCCGGTGACGAAGCCCGTTCGGCCGTCGACCACGAGGAGCTTGCGATGGTCGCGTTGCTTGAGGGAAACGCTGTCAAACGACTTCCCAAACTCGATGGGCGAGCCGACGACAACTTCGATGTTGTCCTCGAGGGACAGCGACTCGAGAAGGGGGTTCTTCCGCCCAAGGACTTGTTCGCCCGAGTACAGCGCGTCCACGATGACCCGCACCTTCACGCCCGCGCGGGCTCGCTGCACCAGCCGCACCACCAGCGCGTTGGCAACCTGTCCCTCGCGAAAGATGTAGGTCTGAAGGTGAATCGAGCGGGTGGCACCTTCGATCAACGCGAACAGCCGCTCTCGCGCCAGGCGGTTGTCGAACTCGACCGACATGGCGTTCCCCGGGAGCAGCCGCGTGTTGGTGGCCTCGTCAAGCCGCCAGGTCAGCGGATCGGTCTGCGCGCGCCGGGCCGCAAAATCACGTGCGTGCTCGTGCATCTGGGCGAGGGCTTCGGTGGTGACGTCCGAGGGACGAAGCACGGCAACCGCTTGAGACGCGTCGGCCGAAGCGTGGGCGCCGAGGCTGGCGACGACCGGCACGCCGTTGGCTCGGAGGCGCCGAACGGTGGTCAGGCGAAACACTTGGCTGAAATCAGTGCTGCCGGGCTCGATGTCCTCCCCGGACCCAGGGTGGGTGAGCAAGGCTCCGTCCGGCAGCCCCAGGGCCGCGATCATGGTGTGGATCTCCGCGGCCCGATCGGTGCGATCGAGATCGAAGTAGAACACTTGCACGCCGTCTTGCGCGAGTCGGCGCACGGCTTCGGGCGAGTCGGAGCCGGGCTCAAGAAGCAGCGAGGCATCAACCCCCACCACGGGTGCACTCGAGACGACGTGAAGCCTCACCTCGCCCGCCACGCCAGCGGGTCCGAGGCTGGCGTCATTGGACCCGATGGGCTGGAGCTGGATGGTGTGAACGCCGGGCACGCCTACGCGGATGCCAACGCCGTCGGCCCCGGACTCGGTCAGCGAGCAGGTGCCCAGCGGCTGCTCGCCGAGCCAGAAGCGGATGCCGGCTGCACCGCGCTGCAGGACGGGACCGACCCGGGCCAACAGCCAGACCGGCTCGTCCACGACCCCAAGTTGGTCATGTCCATTGGGGACACCCAGGAAGCGACGCACCGATGCGCTGCCTTGCCAGCGGGCGAGGGACTCTGCGACCTGCCGGGCCACGGTCTCGGGCCTTGACGGCGAGGCTTGCTCGGACTTTGGCTCGCGCAGCGAGGCGAGCACCTCCCGCGCCCGATGAAGCAGAGAGGTGTCGCCTTCGCCCACGGCGCGAGCCTACCGGATGGCGTCGAGGTGACCGCGAATACTGCCGATTTCGCGTTCTAGCTCGTGCAGCTTGGACAATGCTTTGGCCCGCTCGGGGGCAGTGGGATCCTGGCCTTCTTCTGTCGGCTTCGGCGCGCCCTTTTCGATGGCGTCGAGTCGGGCTTGCGCCTTGTGCAGTACGCCACGAAGTTGGGCTCCAAGGGCGGTGTTGGCGAGCTGCAGGTGCTCGTCGAGCGCGGCGATGTGCTTTTCGACCGTGCTGCGAACCTGTCCTCTGAAGGCATCATCGGCCGTTTGCAGCGCCTTGGGGAGTTCATCGAGGGCTCGTGCGCGGGCGCTGCGAAGTCCCTGCTCTCGAAGCACGAGGGTGGTGAGTGGACCTGCGATGGCCATGATCAGTCCCGTCATCGCGCTGCCCAGATACATGATCGCGGTGCCGGCGACACCGACGGCGACAAGGCTGGCCTCCAGGACCGCGCTGGGGGGGTCGACATAGATCGTGGGCCCCAGAAATCCGAGCCGAAGGGTGGCGTGATAGAGGCGTCGCCGGGCTTGCTCGGACTGGGCAAGGATGGCCTTGCGGGTCATCTCGTCGAGCGCACTACGCAGAGCGTCGGCCTCTCGACTCGCGAACTGCAGATAGGCGTCGTGCAGCGCACCTGCGAACGGGCCGGTGAGGTGCCGCAACGACATCGTGCGGAGCGCGTCTTTGGTGGAGCCCTCCAGCTCTTTGCGAAACTCCGACTGACGCACCGCGCTGGCTTCGAGCACCTCTTCGCGCAACGCGGCCAGGGTGTTGCGAACGCCGGTCATGTCGCTTCCATACTTGACCAGGTCGTCCTCGAAGCGCTCGACCTCCCGGCGGAGGGCTTTGGCCTCCAGCGTTAGGGCTCGCGCGGCGACCGAGGCGTTGTGGCCGAGCAAGGACGCGTGTCGGACCAGACCGGCGCGGGCCCGCAGTGGCAGCACCTTGGCACGCTGGGCGGCGAGCTCGTGGAGCCGAGCGCGAAGGTCTTTGACGCCCTGGACCCCTGGGGTGTCCGCCTCGGGGTCGCGGCATCCCGTGCGCGCATCGGTGAGGAACAGCTCGTAAGACTTGTTGCCGTTGACCGCGAGCGAGGAGAGTTCGTCATCGACGTACTCGACCAGCCGGGGGCGCTCGCGCTCCGCGATGAGGTCGATACGATTGATCGCAAGCAACAACTTTGCGCCCGAATCGGCGAGACCACCCACGGCGGCCACCGCGTCTCGCAGGAACGCCATCTCGGTTCGGTTGAGCAGCTGCGTCGCGTCGAGCGCCAAGATGAGGATGTCTGCTCGGGGCAGCTCGCCTCGACTGACCGCGGCGCGAAAGTTGGCGATGTCGTTGATGCCCGGGGTGTCGACGAGCTCAAGCGCAGGCGGAAGCATGCCGTACTCGATTTCGTACTCCAGCGTGCCGGCGTCGGCAGGATCGACCTCGGCGTCCTTGGTGAGCGGGCCCTTGGCGAGCCGGTTGAACCGCTCGGGCTCGAGGCTTTCGCGGCTGTCGTCGTCGCGACGCAAGTACGGCCCGGGGTTTTCACCGCCGCTGACGACCACTGTCGCGCCTGTGGTCGGTGTGACTCCGGTTGGGAGCACGTCCTGGCCGAGCAGCGCGTTGATGAGCGTGCTCTTCCCTTGCTTGATCTCCCCGAGGACGACCGCCCGAATGCGGGAGTCGGAGAGGCGGCGTTCGGTATCCTCGACGATGGTCTCGCCAAGGTCGTCGAGGCCAAGCTCGGTGGCGATCGCTTTGAGTCGAGTGGCGTGTTCGGTGAGGGCTTCGGCGGTGTTCACAGCAGTCCCAGCCTTCGGGTCAGTCGTTGGTCGCAGCGAGCGAGGGGCCAAGCCTCGGCGAGCAGGCGGTCGTGGGCCTTGGCCCGGGCGAGTTCGTCTTCCATGGCCTCGCGAGCTTCTTCGGCAGCCTGCTGCGCCTCGGCGAGTCGTTCGCCGTCGGCCTCCGCTTCTGCGACGGAGTCGGCGGCTGGCGCCGGAGCTTCGGGCTCGGCGGGTGGCTTTGCGGGGGGAGGCGGCTGGCTCGCGCTCTGTGGGGCCGCGTCAGGCTTGGCGTCGCTCTCGTCCCCGGGCTCGGCTTCTGCGGTCGTGTCCTTGGGGGCCTCGACCGGTTGTGCCAAACGCGGAGCCAGGCTCCATCGGTCGCGCGGTCCGCTGAGGCGGAGGCGGGCGATGACGCGGGACTTGGAGAACTCTTCGAGCGCGCGGAGGCGTTCGGCGACGTCGGGAACCGGCGGGAGCCAGGGGACGCCGGGGTCGGCGTGGGCACGGAGCGCGGCGCGGGCGAGGTCGAGGGCGTCGACACACAGCAGCCCCGCCCTGTCCGCAGAGAACACGCAGACGCGGGACCACGGACGCAGCAACGTTCGCACCAGGCCCTCACCGCGTCCCGAGCGGTGGGCCATGAGGTGCGCCGCGAACAGCGGACCGTGGTCGCACTGAAGATGTGAGATCGCCGAGCCGAGGAGGAACGTTCGCTCGGGGTCGCTGAGCGCTTCGAGCCGATCCTTGTCGACGACGAGCCAGTGCGAGCCTCCCTTGGTCGTGCCCAGCGGCGTGACGATGGGCCAACGCTCCGCCACGGCGGGTCGCAGCACCCGGACCGAAGGCCAAGGCGCGTGAAGCAGACGCACCAGACCGAGAAGTTGGTCCATGACCCCTGCCGACAGGGTCGTGCCTCCGGGCTCGAGGGCATCGGCCGACAGGTCGGCGGTGAGCGCGTTCCAGCGGCGGTCCACCGTGCGCATGAGCGGATCGCCCAGCCTGCTGCTGTCGAGCCACGCGGACCGGCGGAGATCCACTCCGTATGCATAGGTGGAACGCGCCAGATGTTGTTCGTAGGCGAACTGCTCTCGGCGGCCCACGAGCTGCGCGAGGTCGATTGCGGGCTTGGACACCACGAGCAGCATAGTGCGCGAAACTGCATCCCTGACCGAAAACAGGCGGACTGGGGCCGAAGAAGCCGTCGCATGGGTCTGCGCACCGGGAGCGATTCGGCATTTGGGGCCCCGAACAGGGCCCGAAAGCTCCAGGTCTCGGTGCTCTGGACCCTGTGCGGCCCGCGAGGTGCATTTGCTGGGTCCCTCGCTTTCGCGGGCGCTGCGCGTCTGGAGGGCATTCGGGGGTGCGAAACCCGGCCGAGTTTGCGGGAAAACGCGCAACCGCGGTATCCACCTCGCCTTATGAGTGCGTTGGTGCGTGGGAACGATGCTTCACTGGTCGAGTTGCCCCGCGAGGTTTGGTCTCAGGGGTCGCGGCCGCTTCAGGGACGGCTGTTTCGGTGGGGAATCGCGAGCGCGATCGTCCTGCTCGGCCTCACCTTTCCAATGATGCCGGTTCGGATCGGCGCGACCGCCATCGCGGCCATCGTGTTCTTCGGCATGTTCCCTCTGGTGGACAGCCGACTCGAGGCGCTGGGCAAGGCACTGGCCACAGCGTCGCGGAGCGAGGCGGGCAAGCTGATGGCAGGCCTCGACGATCGGTGGATGGTGTCTCGGTTTGCTCCCCACGTTTGGGTGTCCGCGCAAAAGGGTCGTCTCAACATGATCAAGGGGGACCCGCGCGCGGCTGCGGCTGCATTCGCCGAGGCCGCGCGGCAAAGCGGCAACACGAACCAGCCCGATCTGCTGGGTTCGCAGGCGCACGCGCTCGTCCTCTCCGGGGATCCCAAGGGCGCACGTCAGCTGCTGCTCGGAATGGAAGAACGAAAAGAGCTGCGGTCGCTCGATGCGTTCAACCTTGGAGTCGCCTACGTCGAGGAGCCGGGCAAGACCTCGCGCGCGGTCGAGCTTTTGGAGTCGGCGCGAAAAGATCTTGGTGCAGCGCCCCGCACGGATGCCGCGTTGGCCCTCGCGTATGCGCGGGATGGCAAGGCGGACGCGGCCGCTTCGCTGCTCACTGCGATGGACGAGTCCGACTTTGGGGATGACGACGTCGCAAAGGCGCTTCATAAGCGAGCCAGTCGATCGCTTCGTCAGGCGACCGATTCCAAGGGCAGCAAGGGGAACCGAAAGTCCGGGCCCTTGCCTTCGGACGCCGACACCGACGCCGAAGGCGCGACGAAGCCTGGAAAAGGGAAGCGAGACCGTCGCAAGGAGCGACGGGAGAAGCGCAAGACTCGCGGCGCGAAGAAGTCGGCGAAAGGCAAGCGCGCGCCGCAGGACGACGCCGCGCCTCTGAGCGAAGACGCCGCAGCGCCGAAGGTGAACGAATCCACCTCGGCCAAGGTCGACTTGGCCCCGCAGCGGGTCGCCGCGGAGAAGGTCGCCGCGGAGAAGGACGCCGCGGAGATGGTCGCCGCGGAGAAGCGGGACGCCGCGGAGACGGCGCGCGAGCCGCGGAGAAGGCCGCAGCCGAGAAGGCCGCGAGAAGGGCCGCGGAGAAGGACGCAGCCGAGAAGGCGCAGCAGAAGGCCGCAGCCGAGAAGGCTGCCGCGGAGAAGGACGCAGCCGAGAGAGCCGCAGCCGGGAGAAGGCCGCAGCCGAGAAGGCAGCCGCGGAGAAGGACGCAGCCGAGAGAGCCGCAGCGGAGAAGGCCGCAGCCGAGAAAGCAGCCGCTGAGAAAGCCGCCGCTGAGAAAGCCGTCGCGAAGGCGGAGGCGGACAAGGCCGCCGAGGAGCGGGAAGCTCGCGCAAGGGTGGTCGCAGAGACGCTGGCCCGGTCGGCCGCAGAGGACGACCAGGCCTCAGAAGAGGCGGCGAAGGCGGCGGCTGAGTCCGCGGCTCAGGCGGCAGCGGAGCGAGCCCGCGAGCGAGCCGAAGCTAAGGCCAAAGAAACCGCCGCGCCGGAGAAGCCGCTGTTCGGGTCCGATTCGCAGCCGCTGTTCGTCCCGCCGCCGGTCCCCGGGTTTGGTGGCGAGCCGGGCCGGTTCACGGGTGTGGTCTCCTCGACAAAGCCGGTGGTTCCCACGTTGCCCTCGCCGCCGAAGGTTGGACCGCCCAAGGTTGCGGCGCCTCCAGTCGTGGACTCTGCCGTGACGAAGTCCGCCATCGACACGGAGGGGTGGGACGACCTCTTCGGGGACGACTGAGCCCGGGACCCGACTCGCAGCGGAGCGATGAGGTGCCGCGGGCCAGCTATTTGAGCCGCACGCCTCGACGCTTGCAGTCCGCGATGAGCGGGCCCCGACGCGGTTGGGGCACGTGCCGCAGCAACTTGTTGGCGGAGCTCTTCTCGCCGAGCTCGCAGTGGGACACCACCATGATCGCAAGGGCCGCCTGGTTTCGCGCGGTCCGATTGCTCAGCTTCGCCAAGGCCAGGGCCTCGGTGGGGTCCCCGCTGTCCAGGGCTGCACGCGCTTGTTGAGCGATCTCGGGGCCGGTGTACCCCTCAACCTTGGACGTAACATCCACGCCAGACTGGCGGCACTTCACGACCGCCTTGCTCCGAGGCTTGCCACCGACCAGCTTGCGAAAGGCCGTGCGAGCCTCCGGACCGAGGCCGAGGGAGCACGCGGTGAGCGTCAGCTCCAGAAGGTCCGGGTTTGTGGGGTCGGCTTCGTGCCGCGCGAGCGCTGCTGCAAATGTTTGCTCGGCCTCATCAGCGGCGGGGGGCTCGGCCGGCTCGGTCGGCTCGATCGGTTCGACCGGTTCGACCGCATCGGGCTCTGGATTCTCAAGCCCCGCAGCGGCGTCCTCGGGTGCCTGCGGCGGGCTCGGCTCGGCGAGCTCGTCGGCGGGCGTGGTCGGCCCGCTTGCGGCGGGCTGCTCGAGGGAGCGCTCGGCCGGGTTCGCAACCGCCGGCGCGTCATCGGAGCCCGGTCGCGAGAGCAGGACCACGACGCCCACCGCGACCGTGCCGACGAGGAGGGCCCCGCCGATGCTCCACCGCAGTGAAGTGCGCTCGCGCCGAGGTGAGGGGGACCGGCGCTGCGAGGAGATGGTGGGGTAGGCACCGGTGAGTCGGGCCCCCTGAGCATGTTGAGGGGTGACGAAAACACCAGAGTCCGCGCTGAACGATGCGGCCTCCTCGTCGTCGTCATCGACGTATCCCAGGTGTGCCGGGTAGTCCTCGGACGCCGCGGGAATCTTGGCGGATGGCGGTCCGAGGGGCCCGGCGGAGCGAGGCCCGGACAGCGGCACGGTCACGGCCTCGCTGGCTCGGGGCACGACGACGTCGGCGGCGGGTGCCGCAACGATGACCTTGGCAACCGCTTGCTCGAAGTCGGGCTCGAGCTCGAAGTCGGGCTCAAGCTCGAACTCAAGCTCAGCGTCGACCTGGATATGCGGACCCGATGGAATCTGCGTTGGCGCAGCCGAGTCTCCGGCCAGCGTTTCGGCCTTCGGCGGATCTTTGACGGGCGACCACACCGGTGGTGCGGGCAGATCACCTTCGCTACCCATCGTGACCATCGACGTCGCCGCGTACGCGCCCGTCATCAGCTCCGACAACGCGTCGTCGCGGAACGCAGGTTCCTTCGGTGCGCCCTCGTCTCCGTCGCGAGGGAGCTTGCCTGGTACGTCGGTCACGGGAGGCCGAATCCTGACGCGCCATGGGGCAAAGATCAACGCGCGAAAGGGGAGGCAGACGCTACGCGGGAACCAATGAAAAAGCCGCCCTGTGCTGGGGGCGGCTCGTTCTTGCGGCGGGTGTCAGCTGCCTTTTCGAAGCTCTTGCAGCACTTGCTTGGCGAGGGCTTTGAGCGTGTCGAAGACGCCTTGGCCGCTGGTTGCGATGGCTTCGTACTCGGGGACCTTCGTGGGGTTGAGCAGCTCAGAGAGCTCTTCCAGAGGGACCGCGCTGGGCAGATCGCGTTTGTTGTACTGGACGCAGTACGGGAGCTTGTCGAGCTCGTAACCCTGCTCGGTGAGGTTTTCTCGCAGGTTCTCAAGACTCTCGATGTTGGCTTCCATGCGCTCTAGCTGGGAGTCGGCGACGAAACAAACGCCGTCGACGCCCTTGAGGATGAGCTTCCGGCTGGCGTCGTAGAACACCTGACCCGGCACCGTGTAGAGGTGAAAGCGCGTGCGGAATCCTCGAATCTCGCCAAGCGACAGCGGCAAGAAGTCGAAGAACAAGGTGCGCTCGGTCTCGGTGGCAAGGGAGATCATCTTGCCTTTCGCGTCCTCACGGGTCTTGTTGTAGATGTACTGAAGGTTGGTCGTCTTTCCGCAGAGACCAGGCCCGTAGTACACGAGCTTGCAGTTGATCTCGCGGGAGCTGTAGTTGATGAACGACATTTCGGCCTGGGCCCCCTCTGATTCTAGTCGTTGAAGAGGTTGTCGATGTCTGCGTCGGTGATTTCCGAGAAGACGTCGTTCGTTGAGCTCGCGGCCTTCTTGTCGACCTCGAGCAGGATCGCTTCGAGTTCGACGGTGGCCTTCTTCACACGCAGCTTCACCAAGCCCTGAGTCGTCGACTTGTCGAAGAGAACCGCAAGGATCATCTTGCGACTCACGATCGTCATGTGGACGCTCTTCCCCTTGCCCTCGTGAAACTGCCCGGTGAACTCTTCCTCCTCGATCAGCTGGGCAATGCCTCCGGTCGCCGCGACGTTGCCGGCGACGAGCGAGCTGAGTGAGGTGGTATCGAGCTCGCTGGCAGAACCCGACGCCGCGACAAGCTGACCGTTCTTGTCGACGACGAGGATCGCTTGTGAGCGCGAGTCCTGCTGCAAGCGGTCGACGACATTTTGGATCTGTCGGACCTCTTCCTCGTACATCACGAGCTGCGGCGTGAGCATGTTGTGTTTTGGCTCCTACTCAAGAATCGCATCGAGGGCGCTACCCTCGGGCGGAAGTTCTGTGGGGCAAAGAATCGGCCATGGCAGGCGCCATGACCGGACGATGCAGAACGCTAACAGAACCGCTGGGGCAAGTCGAGGACGACCGACCGGTGTCGGTGGGCGGGCCGCATCCTGCCCGTTGCCCCCGTGGACGGCCCCGGAAGCTACAGCCGACGGCGGTCTTCGAGGGCCCGGTGCAACGTCGTGACGTCGGCGTACTCCAACTCGCCGCCTACAGCCACGCCGGAGGCGATCCGGCTGACCTTCACGCCCAGCGGGCCGATCAGCTTGCTGAGATAGAGCGCGGTGGCATCTCCCTCGACGTTGGGGCTGGTCGCGACGATGAGCTCTTCGACCTCGGGCCCCGCTCCCGACTCCAGCCGGCGCAGCAGCGAGTCGATCTTGAGGTCGGCCGGGCCGATGCCGCCGAGCGGATCGAGGACGCCGTGCAGCACGTGATACAGGCCCCGGAATACGCCGGATCGCTCGATTGCCATCCGGTCTTGTGGTTGGGCCACGACGCAGATGATGCTGCGGTCGCGTTTGCCATCCGAGCAACGCTCGCATACCGGATTGGGAGTGAGGTCGCAGCACTGGCCACAGAGCTGCAACGTATGGTGGACCGTCCCGAGCGCTTCGGACAGGGCTCGCACGTACTCTGGGTCTGAACGGACGATCGCGAGCGCCAGCCGAAGTGCCGTCTTGTCGCCGATCCCGGGCAAACGCCCCAGCAAGGCACACAGGCGTTGCAGGGGGTCTACGGGTGCGTCGCGGTGGTTCACGAGTGACTAGTACCGCAGTTCGGAAGTCCGTTCCGGGTTTCTGGGAGGGGTTCGGAGCAAGAGAGCGAAGCGTCCCGAAGGGATGCGCAGCGGAAGAGATAGAGAGTACCGAACGCAAACCTCTGGCAGCCGAGGGGTTCGGAGCGACCCCACACCCCGCAGGGGGTCGCGCAGAAACCCGGCACGGACTTCGGGCGTGAGGTACTAGCCGAGGCCGGGAAAGCCGGGGGGCGGCGTCATGCCAGGAGGCAGCAAAGAGGACGCCTTGCTGGCGGCCGCCTCCCGGGCTTTGTCCAGCGCGCTGTTAACCGCGGCGGTGATCAAGTCCTGAAGCATGTCCTTGTCCTCGCCCATCACCGCAGGGTCGATCTCGATCCCGAGGACCTTCTGCGCTGCCGTTGCCCGGACCTTGACCATGCCGCCGCCGGCAGCTCCGGTCACCTCGACCGTCTCGAGGTTTTTCTGCATTTCCGCCATCTGCTGCTGCATGGCTTGGGCCTGCTGCATTAGCGCGTTGAGGTCGAAGTCCGACATGCGGCGGAGCATAGCAGCGCGCGCGAGGGCTGGAACCCGGATTCTTGCGTTATCGAGCTGCTAGATTTGGACCCGAGCGCGCCGCGTCCAGCCTGCGAGGCCCGAGACGGGCCGGCACCCGGGCCTCCTGCGCGACCAATAGGTCTCGACAAATCGTCCGCGGGCGGCCTCGAGCACTCGGGGCTGAGAACCCGGAGATCCTACCCGAGCGGCTTGGTCGCCAGCAGCGTCGCGTTGAACGTGCTCAGGACGTTCTGAATGGCGCCGTGGCCCCGAGCTTCGGCTTCCACTTCGGCCTGCTTCTGCTCTTTGCGGTGGGCGTCGACGAGGACGATGCTGGGGTGTCCTTCGAGGTCAGGCTCCTCATCGACGAGCTTGAGCGTGAAGGGCTTGCCGAGGTGGTCCCGGGCCGCTTGTTCGAGCGAAGAGCGGATGGCGGCGCTCGAGGTGAGCTCGATGTGCGGGAAGCTGCCCTTCTTGGCGCATACCTCGACGTTGCCGCCTTCAAAGGAGACGAGCCCGACCTGCGAGAGCACGGCGGAGACGAACTCTTCGCGTTCTCGGACGCGGCTAACGAGCTCTTCCCAGGCCGCGAAGGCGGGTGTGAGCTCGAGGTCGATGACGTTGGGATTGGGTGGCGGCTCGGAACACGGGCCACAGCGCGCGGCCTCGACTGCGGCGCGAGGGCCTTGTTGCGCGGCCGGGTGCGAGGGCGCTCCCGAGGGCGAGGCCGCGCGAGGTGGCTCGTGCGGTGGGCGCTGCGGAGCGGAGGGCTGGACCGCGTGTTTGGCCATGTCCCACAGGCCCTTCATGAGCTCGCTGTCGCCGGGGCCGAACCCCGGCGCCGCGGAGGGACTCGTTGGGGCCGGGGTGGGCGCGGGGGCGGAAAAGCCGAGGACGGGAGCCGGGCTGGGTGCGGGGACGGCAGGCTCGGGCGCGATGGGAGCAGGGGGCTGTGCCGAAGAGGCTTCGCGCTCTGGCGCGGGTTCTGGCGCGGGTTCTGGTGCGGGCGGAGCCGGTGCTGCGGGAGCCGATACCGCTGGAGCCGGCGCGGCGGCGGCCTCCGCCTGGGCCTGGGCTTGGGCACGAGCGCCAAAGTCCGGGATAGAGGTGGGCGTGAAGGCCGGGGGGGGTGCGGGTTGCACCGTGGCGGGGGCCGAGGCTGCTGGCGCGGGGGCTGCGACGGACGCTGGCTCGACGGGTGAAGATTCAGCCCGGCGCCCTGGCGCTGCGCTGGGTCCCCGAGCGGGGCCGCCGCGGCTCGGAGGCGCCGAGAACCCACCACCGCCGCCACCGCCACCACCTCCGCCTCCGTTCATGGACTCCAGCCGGGCGACGATGTCCTCAAGGGGCACCAGTGGTTCGTCGTGTGCCAGGTCGAGCAGGCCCATCTCCAGCAGCATCCGCTGCACCCGAGAGGTCGCGAGCCGGTCCACGACGCGGGAGAAGCGATCGAACATCTGCGAGAGCGTGACCGGGTCCGCTTTCTTCGCCTGCTCGCGAAGGGTTCCAATCTCAGCTTCGGTCGCCCCCTTGAACACCGCCGCCGACTTGCACACCGAGGCGAGGGTCAGGTCCCGCATGTGTTCGAGCAGCTGCAGGCTCAGCACGGTGAGGTCGTGGCCTGCGGTCACCAGCTCGTCGAACTGGGACATGACCGCGTCGGGGTCGTGCGAGAGGACCGCGCCGACCAGGTCCGAGATGCGAGCGCCGTCGGCCTGTCCAAGGACGCGCCGAGTCTCGTCCTCGGTGATGTGGGTGGGGTCATCCGCGAACGCGATGACTTGATCGAGCAGCGTGAGCGAGTCGCGAACCGAACCGCCCGCGGCCCGAGCGATGAGCCGGAGCCCGCCCTCGTCGACGCTGCGCTGCTCCTTCTCGAGGATGTTTCGCAGGTGCGCGATGGTCTCCTCGGGCGAGACGCGGCGGAAGTCCAGCCGGGACACGCGCGACAAGATCGTGGGGATGACCTTTTGCGGCTCGGTCGTCGCGAAGATGAAGTTGACGTGCGCAGGCGGCTCTTCGAGCGTCTTGAGCAAGGCGTTGAACGCCGACGTGGTCAGCATGTGGACCTCGTCGATGATGTAGACCTTTCGCCGAGCGCTCTGCGGCAGGTAGTGGACCTGCTCGCGAAGGTTGCGGATGTTGTCGACGGAGTTGTTGCTGGCACCGTCGATCTCGAGCACGTCCACCGAACGACTCTCGTTGACGGACACGCACTGCTCGCACTCGTTGCAAGGCGTGGCGGTGGGGCCCTTCTCGCACACCAAGCCCTTGGCAAAGATGCGGGCCGTGGTCGTCTTGCCCAGACCGCGCGCGCCCGAGAACAGGTACGCGTGATGAACCCGGTCTTGCCGGATGGCGTTGCCGAGCGTGCGGCCGACGTGCTCCTGGCCGACCATGTCGTCAAAGACGAGTGGCCGGTGCTTCCTCGCGAGGACGACGTAGCTCACCGTGTTGCTGAGTAGCACGGACCTCGCCGAACGAGGGCGGATGTCGGAGCGCAGAAGCGACGCCCGCGGCACGAAAAAGCCGCGCTCGCGGCCCAGGGCTCGACGAATCGAGCGGGGTTACGAACACGGCTTCCTCTGCAGCGGGTGCACGGGGGGACAAATCCCCGGCGACTGCGCTGGCTCTAGAAGGTGAAGTGTTGGGAGACGATCTCCTCGCGGTGCGGCTCTTTCACAGCCGAGGGGCGAGGGTCGACCTTCTCTGGGACTGGGACCGCTGCTGCATCCAGACGCTCGGCAATGATCGACTCTAGATAGCCGCTCACGCTCATGTTCTGGTCCTCGCAGTAGTTCTTCAGGCGCTGGTAGGTGATGCCCTTGACAGAAATGCTTCGCCGGGTTTGTCGCTTCGCCATATTCGTCTCGCTCGCGGGTTCCGCTGCTCCTTAGGCAACTAAAACACCCGCACCGTGTACGCAAGCCCCATTCCACAACATCTGGTGTGGCGAGTGTCGCGCCGCCACAATATGCTGTGGACAAGTCGGCCTACACGATCGGAACCATTGGTGATTTCCCGAATCCGTCCTGTGAGATCTCCCTGGTGGAAAAACGGCATTGGGGTGTGGTCTTTCCACGATATTTTGGACGTCTGGGAAGATCTCCGAGATCTCCCCCGGGGAGATCCCGTACGCGCAGCGCGCGTGTGTGAGCGGAAGCACGCATTCCGAGGACCACAAACGCGCACTCTGCGGACGGAATTGCCTCCGAAAAAAGTGACCAGCAACCCCGAACGCGCGGCCCGGCGAGGCCCGCCGGGCCCCGTGGCGCCAAGCTCGTCAGCATCCCAAGGCTGGCATGCCTGCCGAAGCCGATCTGGAGCGATTGGGCCACGAATTCGGGCGAAATGATTGTCGGGGAGAAGTGCCGTATGGTGAGATGACACCGGCGTGGGTCTCGTGCGTAGAGACCCAACGGCGGACGGTTCGGTAATGCAGGCTGAGGATGTCACGAAGGTCGTCGAACGGGAGCCTGAGGCTTCCGGCGAAGACCTGTTGCCGCAGCCCTCGGGCGACGCGCCGTCCGACTCCGACGCTGGGCCGAGGCAGGGGGAGCCCGATGCTCCGCGCGCGGTCACCCCGGTGGCAGAGGTCGAGCCCGGCCGGATCTTGGTCGGCCGCTACGAGCTTATCTATCGACTCGGTCACGGGGGCATGGCGTCCGTGTATCTGGGCCGCGCGATCGGGACCGCCGGTTTCGAGCGCCTGGTCGCGGTCAAGGTGATCCACCCGCACCTCGCCAACGAATCCGAGTTCGTCGAGATGTTCCTCGACGAGGCGCGCATCGCCGCCAAGATCCACCACCCCAACGTCTGCGAGACGTTGGACCTCGGCGAGGACGATGGCCTGTTCTTCATGGTCATGGAGTACGTCGAAGGCGAGACGCTTTCGTCGTTGATCCGCCAGCTCCGCAAGCGGGACGATCGTTTGCCGGTCGCCTGCGCCTTGCAGCTCGCCGCCGACGCGTGCCGTGGCCTCGGGGCAGCGCATGAACTCGAAGGCAACGACGGCCAGCCGCTGAATCTGGTCCACCGCGACGTGTCACCCCACAACCTGCTCGTCACGATGGATGGCCGGGTCAAGGTGGTGGACTTCGGCATCATGAAAGCCGCGGGCAAGCGCAGCAACACGCTGACCGGCCAGCTGCGCGGCAAGCTGACGTACATGGCGCCAGAGCAGGCGCGCGGCGAGCCTGTCGATCGTCGCAGCGATATCTACGCGATGGGCGTGGTGCTGTGGGAGCTGCTCGCGGGTGCGCGCTTCTATCGAGGCGAAACCGAGTCCGAGATCCTTGCGCAGGTCAGCTTGGGTCGACGTCAGTCGATCACGGACTACTGCGACAACCTTCCCGCCGGGGTCGTGGCCGTGCTCGACAAGGCGCTGGCCGAGTCGCGCAGCGATCGCTACGAGACCGCCGAGGACATGCTCAAAGACCTTCGGCAGGCGCTTCGGCACCTGCTCGACGCCGACCAAGAAGACCCGCGCGAAGCCATCTCCGGCATCATGAAGGGCTTCTTCGCCAGCCGAATGCGCTACATCCAGGCGGCGGTGCGCGGCAAGCTCGACGAGCATGATGGCGGTGTCCGCAAGCATCGGGCCGCCAACGATCGAAGCAGCGTCTCCAATGTGCGCACGATGACGCCGTCCAGCGTGGTCATCGGACGCACAGAAACGCTCTCCGCAGCCGTCGCGAGTGCTCCCGCTCGATCGTGGGCGCTGTGGCTCATCCTTCCCCTGGCCGGCGCCGTGCTCGGGACCCTGGCGGTTCGAGCGTTCTCCGACCCGGAGCCCGCCAAGCCGCCTCCGGTTGCCGTCGAAGCGCGTCCGGCAGCCGTGGATGCGGGTCCCAAGATGGTGACGTGGTGGATCAACACCGACCCGCAAGGCGCGACGGTCACCATCGATGGCAAGGCCCTGGCGGAACTCACCCCCACGTCGGTGGAGCTGCCCGCCAGCGATGAGCGGGTCGAGGTGAAGGCCGCGCTGGCGGGTTACAAGAGCTACGCCGCTCAGATGGCGCCCCTGGGCTCCGAGAACCACACGCTCCGGCTTGAGCCCGCCTACAAGACCACGTTCGCAGCTCGTTCCGTCGAGGATCCACCCGAGGACACGGAGCCGACGAAGCCCGCTGCCGAAGTCGCGCCGCCCAAGAAGCGTCACAAGCGACCGAAGAAGCCGCCGACTGCGGAGCCCGAACGCACGCCAGTGCCCACCGTGTCCCCAGGGGACACTCGACGGCCTGAGGACGTGCCGGACTTCCTCAAGGGGAAGAAGCCCAAGTGAGCGCGTGGGTGTCGGCCGTGGCGCTGAGCGTCTCGGTCGCGGTGTCCTCGGCCCCGGTGTTGCCAGAGAAAGAGCCTGACGCGGAGTCGGTCCTCCAGACTGAGGCGACGGACGTGGAGAGTGAGGCCCCCTCCTTGGCCGAGACCGCGAACACCGACGCCAACCCCGAGGCCCCGGCCGGCCCCGAGGACGTGATGTACGTCGAGGCGTACGACCGATACCTTGAGGCTCAGGGGCTCTTTGATCTAGGCCTCTACCTCGACGCGGGGGCAATGTTTCGGCGCTCGTACGCCGCCGTTCCGATGGGCCGCACGCTGTATGCGGTTGGGTTGTCCTACGAGAAGGGCGGCGAAGTCATTCCTGCCTTAGAGGCCTACCGGCGGTATCTCGGTCTCCCCGATTGCCCGGCGCCCGAAGACCGCTGCGCAGCGAATCGCTCCGAGGTTCAGGGGATCGTGGCCAAGCTCCGGGCGCGGGTGGGTGAGCTGTCGATCGAGGTCGATGACGGGGTCGAACTGCTCGGCATCGAAATCGGCGATCGCATGGTCCCGCCGGAGGACTTTCCGATCATTGTGCCACCTGGCCACTACGTGCTTCGGGAGCGCGGGTACGGCAAAGGTGATGTTCGCATCCGAGAGATCGACATCGACGCAGGGCAGGTGTTCTCTCTTTTGGTCGTCGATTTCGACGCACCGACGACACCTCCTCCCGAGCAGGTCACCGACCCGGGCCCGCCATCGAGCCCCTCCAACCGCATCAGCGACGAGGAGCGACGGCGACGGCTGCGGATCGCGTTCTATGGCGGCGTCGGGGTGACGGCGGCCGCTGGCATCGCAACCGGCGTCGTCGGTGGTCTGACCCTGAGCGCCCACAACACCTACGCGGGCCGGTGTACCGGAACCTGCGGTCCTGGGGACGGCTACCCCGAAGACGCGGAGCAACGCTTTGACCGACTCAAGCCCGTGACCAACGCGCTGGTCGGGGTGACCGCGGGCTTGGGCATCACGACCGTGGTGGTCGGCTTGTTCGCGTTCTCGGGCAAGCGGGGCCGCGATTCCCGGGCCAGCGTTACCCGGGTCACGCCCACGCCCGGTGGCGTCCGCGTCCGGTTCTAGCTGTGCACCCGGTACGGCCGGCGGCTACGCACGAGCGCACGATCCTTGCGCGATCCGCCGCGCCGGGTTTCACCACGGGCAACGAGCCATTTGCCGTTACACTCCGGGCCATGCAGGACTGGCGCTGGCCGACCTACACCCCTCGCAACATCACCCTCGAGCAGGTCGTCTACGAGAACGATGACCCCAACCGCGGGGGTGTGCGCGTCAAGGCCAAGGACGGAAAGGTCTACCTCGACGCCGTGGGCGGGATCGGCTGCCTGCCGCTGGGCCACAGCCCCAAGCGTTGGGTCGAGGCGCTGACCGATCAGATGAACACGCTCGTGAGCGCGGCGGGCCCGTTCTGGACCGAGAACAACGCGGCGCTGGCTCGGCGCGTCCTCGACATGTCCCCGGTGGAAGACGGCCGAATCTTCTTCGGCAACACCGGCACCGAAGTCACCGAGGCCTGCATCAAGGTTGCGCTCAAGGCGACGGGCCGCGATGTCGTCATCGCTTTTGACAACGCGTTCCACGGCCGCTCGCTGGGCTCGCTCTCCCTCACGGCCAACCCGAAGTACCGCGACGGGTTCCTCACCACGCCCGGCGACGACGGAAAACACTTCGCCCATATGAACGTGGTGCGGGCGCCCTTCGGCGACCTCGAAGCGACGGCCAAGCTGTGCGAGCAATACGCCGACCGGGTGGCGATGGTGTGTGTCGAGCCCGTGCAGGGCGAGGGCGGCATCAACCCCGCCACGCGCGAGTTCTTGGTGGGACTGCACGGGCTGTGTCGACAGCACGGCGCCCTGCTGGCGCTCGACGAGATTCAAGCCGGTGCCGGACGAACCGGGGACTTCTCGTCGTGGACCACCATCGTTGGGGACGACCCGGAGCTGTACCCAGACATCATCTGGTGGGCCAAAGCGCTGGGCGGCGGATTTCCCATCTCGGCGATCGTGGCCCGTGGGGACGTCGCCGCGCACATGGTTCCCGGCACCCACGGCAGCACCTTTGGGGGCAACCCGCTGGCGTGTCGTGCGGCCCTGGTGACCCTGGACATCATGCAGGACGACGATCTTTTCGCTCGCGCGGGACGGCAGCTTGCGACGCTGCAGGCGATCGCCGCCGCGAAGCCGATCTCGGCGGTGCGAGAGGTCCGTGGGTTGGGCGCGATGTTGGGCATCGACTTTGGGGACGCGGACCGGGTCACGAAGTTGGTAGCGGCATGCGCCGAGCAAGGCATGTTGGTGACGGCCAGTGGTGGCGTCGCGGTTCGCTGGCTGTTCCCCTACTGGGCCGGGGAGGACATCCTCGCGGAGGCCTGGGACAAGCTGGGCAAAGCCGTCGCGGCAGTGGGCTGAGGCGTTGCGTCGGAGGACGCGCCCAATTGGGCCATGGCATAGTCTGTGACCTTCGGGCGCGCGCCCGGCCCGGCCATGCTCCACTCGCGTTCCACACCGTTGTTCGCCCTCGCCACCCTTGTCCTGGGCGCCTGCAGTGCTTCCGAGGCCCCGCCCGCCCCGGCCGCTTCGGAGGCTTCGAGCGGTGGAAGCACCGGTGCGGACGAGCCGATGACGTCGGGCACGAGCTCCTCGTCGGGGCCTGCTGACGTCAGCACGAGCGGTGTCGAGGCGAGCAGCACAAGCGCGCAACCGGGAGACGCATCCTCTTCTGGAACCTCGGCGACCCCCGGCTGCGAAGCCACCGGATTCCATCTGCAGGGCAGCACCTTGTTCGATGTGAACTGTCAGCGCTTCGTGATGCGTGGGATCAACTACCCCTACGTTTGGTACGCGAGCCGGGACGACACGGCGCAGCAGCTGCTCGCGATACGGGAGACCGGCGCCAACACGGTTCGCTTGGTGTTGGCGAACGGAGAGCGCTGGGATCGCGTGGACGGGGAGGCGCTCGCACAGGTGCTGCAGTGGTCCCGCGATGCGCAGTTGGTGGCGATCGTCGAGGTGCATGACGCAACCGGATGGTCCGAGTCGACCGACGCCGCGAACCCAAGCACCGCCGTTGCGTATTGGCTCAGTGAGGACATTCGCGGCGCGCTGGTCGGCCACGAAGACACGGTGGTGATCAACATCGCAAACGAGCCGTTTGGCAACACGACGACCGAGCAGTGGGCCCCGTTTCACGCCGACGCAGTGGCGGCGCTGCGACGTGGCGGACTCGAGCACACGCTGCTGGTCGACGCGCCCAACTGGGGGCAGGACTGGACCCACACGATGCGCGGCGGTGTCGCGCCGCAACAGATCTTTGACGCCGACCCCAGCGCCAACACCATGTTCTCCGTGCACATGTACGAGGTCTACGGCGAAGCCTCCGACGTCGCGAACTACATCACGACGTTTCTGCAGAGCGGTCTCGCGCTGATCGTGGGCGAGTTCTCGCAGACGCACAACGGCGAGCCCGTCGCGGCCGAGGCGATCTTGGCGAGCGCGGCGTCGCAGAACATTGGGTACTTGGGCTGGTCCTGGTCGGGCAACTCGTCGTCCCTGTCGTCCTTGGATGTGGTGCCCGACTTCGACACCAGCACGCGGACGACGTGGGGCGAGCTGCTGATCGACGGCGCGGGCGGGCTCGCCGAGACGGGCGAGCTGTGTTCCTGCCTCCGGTGAGCGCTCCACCGCGCACAGCCTCAGGCGCCTCCTATCTTTTCCAGGGGGCCTGCTCGGCGGGCCGGCTGGCGCTGGAGTTCAGGATGTTGGCGCGCCGGGTCTCGTGGATCGAACCCTGGTCGCGCGCGCCTTCCACCAGCTCGTACCCCAGCAGTGCGAAGACCCGGCCCTTGTAGAAGATCGGGCGGGCGTTGCCGTACCAATCCACGCAGCTGACCTCGCACTTGTCGTCTTGCTCGACGCGTGGGTCGGAGGCCAGTGCGCCGAGCTGTCGGAAGTTGAGGCGATCGACATCGAGGAACAGCACCTCGGCCGAGCCCTGGGTGAGATGCGCGTGGCCGGGAGCGGAGGCGTGTCGGACAGGAAGTCCCAGCATGCCGCGGTCGGGGCTGGTGGGCTTGAAGAAGAAGCCGTGGCTTCGCAGCTCGCCCTGGCTCGCGCCGCGTTGCACGTAGGCCCCACCGACGCTGGGCCTGGCTCCGAGCTCCACCGCGCTAAAGTGCAGGTTGCGGCCATCGCTGCCGATGACCACGGCGTCGCCGCCCATCGCTTCGATGCGATCGACGCCGTGTGGGATCTGGACCTGCTGCGCCCCGTCTTGGCCGCTTGCGAAGGGGTGCGCGAACACAGAGCCGCGGCTCTCCTGCGGGGTGCCGCCCCAACCACCGCCGGTTCCGTACAGGAGGTAGTCCCCGACGAAGCGGTTCTGGAACGCATAGCCGTTTCCTTGGGGCTCGGGCAGGTCGACAAACGCGCTGTCGCGCACGTCGCTGACGCCTCGGTCGAACGCTGCCAGCGGCACTCGCATCATCCCGATGTCGCCGTTGGCAAACTCGGGGGACCACATGGCGTCGCCCTTGCTGTCGGCGCGGACCAGCACGTTGAGGTAGCCGTCGCTGCTCTCTTTGAACGAGAACTGGTCGACCGGCGCGCCCCAGGTTCGCAGCGCGCCAACGCGGCCGCCGCTGAGCGGGAGTCTGTATACGGCGGCGGGGGAGACCCGCTCCTCACCGCTGTCGTCGCGCCAGCCCTCGTGCGTCCACACGTAGACCGCGGTGGAGGAGACGTAGAAGTTGCGTCCCGGAGGTCCGAGGATGCCTTGTGCGTCGCACGAAAAGCGGCCCTGTCCAAGGTCGCACGTGATCACGCTGTGCAGGACCGGGTTCTCGGTGTCCTGCACCGGCTGGAACACCTTCGAGCCGTCGATGATGGCGTTCCAATCGTCTGCCTGCTGCCGCTTCGCATCCCAGCTGGCGACGCCGGGCAGGTTGGGGGACGCCTCGTTCCAGCCGCCGCCAAGGTAGTGCGGCATGTAGAAGACGAGCTTGTCGCCGACGAGGCGGCTGGCGTAGTTGCGAGACGAATAGTAGTCGTTGGAGCGCAGGAAGAACGTGTCCTTGCGCGAGAGCTGGCCGCGCCGGTCGACGTGAAACAACCCGAGCTCGGTCGAGCCGGTCTGGTAGCTGAAGCCCACCACCACGATCGTGTCACCGGAGATCAGCATCTCGTCGTACCAGGCGTCGTGTCCCTTGGCCGGATTCACATCGATCTTGGAGGTGGGCCGCAGCTCGTCGTCCCCAATCTCGACCGTAAAGAGTCGGCCGCGTCGCAGCACGACCAAGTGGTCGCCGTGGGTCTTGACGATCCCACCCTCATCGACGCCTGCCTCCTGCGTGTTGGTGATCGACTCGTCGTCGGCCTGCGCGTCCGCGGCGACCGACTCCGACGCCGCGACCGACATCGACTCGCCCACGTCCCCCGAAGGCATCGTGCTCGGGGCGGGGCCACCGGCGCTCTGATCCTTCTTCGCCTGCGGCGCCTGCTTCGCCTGCTTCGCCTGCGCGGCGTACCTGCGCTGGATGCGTTCTTGGACACTCTCAAGGTGGTCCCCCAATGCTTTGTTGGACGCGAAGCGAGCGAGCTGGCGGCTGGAACCTTTCGCGAGCACGGCGTCGACCGCAGCGGCACTGACGGCTGCGATGGCTGGCGTGCGTGTGTTCGTGGCTTCGCCGCCCGGATTCGCGGCCTGGCCAGAGCCTGGTGAACGGGCGCAGGCTCCGACGCAGAGGGAAAGCGCAGAGCCGGCAAGAACGAGGGGCAGAGTCGGGATCTTCATGCTGTGTGCTCTTCGTGGTCCGGAACGCCTGCGGGCTGTGGCGGCTTACATCGCGGACCGATCATCGGGTCCAGCCGCTGCTTGGCGCCCGGATCCACGGCAGCACGGACACCAAGCCGCTGCTGATGCAGCGGCGATCACATGCCGCTGAGCATCTCGAAAAACCACGTCGCGATCTTCGAGACACGTCGTGCTTTCCACGCCATCAGCACGGTGCTCGCCACCGTGAACGCTCCGCACAGCACGAACGAGAGCGGGCCGACAAAGTCCCCGATCAAGAGCAGGGTCAGCACGCCGAGGATGCAGCTAAAGAACAGCGCGACCACGATGCGCAGCCACAGCGGGTCGGGGCGAGATGGTTCTGGTGCCACGGTCCACGATTCTCGCACGCGAACGGGCCTTGGTCCCCACGCGGGCTTCCTCAAGGCCCTGAACCTGCCGCGGGACCGGACTCGGCGCAAACAAAGCTGACACAAGGCTGTCATTCGAGGGTGCCATAACAGAGCTCGAAGCGGCGCCGCGATGCGCCCAACCCTAGGAAATCAAATGAGTCTCACATTCTACTTCGCCCCCATGTCCACCGCTTCCACCGTCCACTGGAGCCTTGAGGAGCTCCAGATCCCATACGAGGGCGTTCAGGTCGACCTCAAGGACGCCGCCGACAAGAAAAAGAAGCTGGGTCCGGTCAACCCCAACCTGATGGTGCCCGCGCTGGTCCACGACGGAACCGCCATCTTCGAATCCGCGGCCATCCAGATCTACCTCGGTGAAACGTTCGGCGTGGACAAGGGCCTGTATCCCGCGCCCGGGCCGAAGCGCGGCGTGGCGCTGAAATGGCTGGTGTGGGCGAACGTCTCGCTGGGCGCGGCGGCGGGCCGCTGGTTCGAGAACGCCATGGGAGACCCCGAACACCGCAACGAAGCCGCGGTTGCGAAGGCGCGAACGGACCTCGAGCGGCTGATCGGCATCCTCGACGAGGACCTTGGCGAGCGAGCCTACATTCTCGGCGACGCGGTCTCGCTGGTGGACTTCCACCTCGTGTCGCTCCTGGGGTGGGTCGCCTCGTGCGGCGTCGACCTGGCACCGTTTCCCAAGGTGGGTTCGTGGGTTGGCCGCTGCGCGGCACGTCCCGCCCAGCAGAAGCTGAGAGCTGCCTGACCGGTCAAGCCTCTGGGCGCAGCACGACGGCGCGGGAGATACGGTCGAGCCTGAAGTGGCGCCGCTCTCCCGCGTCCAGGTCGTCGGCATCCAGGCGGGTCTCGTGCCGCTCCATCAGGACGCCGCGGATACGGATTCGCCGCGTTGTTTCGTTGTGGTCGCTGTCGACGTAGACGATCCGCAAGGGCTGCTGCTCGAACCACGCGCGCTCAACCGCAGCGCGGACCTTCTTGTCGCAGGGAAGCGACGGCACGCCCACGAACGAGAGCTCTTGGAGTCGCGTGAGGAGCTCGCGTTGGGCCGACGCCGTGAGCGCGGACCGGACCTTGTCGAGTCCCGAATCCAGCGTGTCCGTAAAGGGCAGGAGGCGCATGCTGATGGCGTGGCGGCAAACCGCGACCAACAGCGCCGCCTCGCGTGCCGTGAAGTTGACCGGCGGCAGGCTGTAGCTCTTGTCGAGCGCGTACCCGCCTCCGCGACCGCGCTCGGCCGCGAGCGGCAGCGATGCTGCCCGCAGGGAATCCAGATCCCGATAGATCGTGCGCAGCGTGACCCCAAAGCGCTCGGCGAGGACCCCCGCGGTTACGCCGGTACGACGACCACGCAGGTACTCGGCCAGCGCAAAGAGCCGCTGCGTGCGCTTCATTCAGCTGACATAGCGCTGACAGGCGTGATGTTCAACCGGACCCTCAAACCGCGGCTCCCACTTCGCTTCAAAGCGCCCGTGGAGAAGACGCCCCGAAGCGGGTAGGGTCTCAGGACATGCTGCGACGCCTCGCTCCTTTCGCGCTTCTTGCGATCGCTTGCAAGCCTGCTCCCGCGGAGCCCGGGCCGACGCCGCCCGAAGCGACGTCCCCGGTGGCATCGGTCGAGCCGGCGAGCCCCGCCGAGTCCGCCCCGGAGCCCGAGACGCCTGGGGACCCAGGGACGCCCGCGGAGCCCGAAACACCGTCGGAGCCCGAAACATCTGGGGAACCCGAAACGCCTGCGGATCCCGAGCCTGCGACCGAGGCACCGACGGGCACGAAGACCGCGAGCGCGCTTCCCAAGCCGCTGTTCAAGGACGTGAAGGCAAGCTGTGGCCGCGACGCGGGGGTGGGCACCAAGCTCAAGTCGTTTCGGCTCAAGGACCTTGAGGGCCAGGAGATCACCAACGGTCGCTACCGCAAGCGGGTGATGTTGGTGAACTTCTGGGGCACCTGGTGCGCGCCTTGCCTCAAGGAACTGCCCGAGTTTGACCGCCTGTATCGGCGCTATCGCAAGGCCGGGATGACACTGGTTGCGATTGCAACCGACGAGGACGCGGAGCCCGTCAAGGCGCTCGTCGCCAAGCGCAAGCTCAAGGCCAAGGTGTTGCTCGGGGGGGAGGCTTATGCCGGCCAGTACGGCGCACCCAACTTCCCCTTCACCTACGTCGTGGATACCTCGGGCACGATCGTTGGCTCGTATCACGGCTACAAAGAAGACTGCATGGGCAAGCTCGAGGACGACATTCGCAACGCGCTGCAGAGCGGCTGACAGGGGCTGAGAGCGGCTGAAAGGTTCAGCGCCGTGCTCTGTTACAGTGGTACGGTGAGACGCTCTGGCTTGGTGTTGGTCGCAGGGCTTTTTGTCGGCTGCGGAGGCGACGAAGGCCAAGCGCAGCCGGGCTCGTCGAGTTCGGGTTCGGGGATGACTGGCGTCACCGCCGGCACCGAGACTTCGCCGGCCGGATCGGGCTCGGGGACCCCGACAGACGGGACGAGCACGACGACCACCACAGGCGCGAGCAACAGCGGGAGCTCGACGGGGCGATCGGACGGACCGCTGGGGATCGTCACCGTGACCTTGGCGACTGCGAGTGCGGACGAGAGCCTCGTCGATGCGGCCACCATGGAGCTGTGCCTGACGGCCGACGACTGCTTCTCGTTGACCCGGTCCGGCCGGGTCGAAGATGGTCGACGAGAAAACGGACCGCTTCAGTTTGAAGTCTCCGCGCACGACGCCGTCTCCTTGGTCCGCGAAGACGTCGATCGCTTCGAGTTGCGCTCGGCGAGTGAGGCCGCGTTTCGACCCCAGTGCCTCAGCGTCAGCTTCGATGGCGAGCCGGCGCTTTGCACAAAGAACTTCGAGGGGAACCTCGGCACCTCCGCCGCGTTCGGAGCCCAGACGGGCTCAGACTGCGAGAGCTGCTTTGAGCGCGATGGCGACGTCGACCTCACGCTGACGCATGGGCCCTTCGTGGGAGCACGCGACGCACAGCTCGGGCAGGCGCACGTGTGGCTTCGGACCGACGCCTCCCGCTTGGTCGAGGTTCACGTCTCGCCAACCCCCGACATGGCCGGAGCGCGACTCGCTGCCTCGGTCGTGCCCTCGGCCAGCGACGACTTCACCGCGGAGCTGGTCCTCGATGCGTTGGCGGCCGGTGGCCTCTACTACTACCGGATTACCGTCGATGGGGTGGTTCACGCGACCTCGGCCGATGATGTGTGGCATCCCGGCGGGGTCTACCGGCTGCAGATGCCGCCACCCGCGGGCGAAGCAGGGCGGTTCACGTTTGCGCTGAGCTCGTGCGCGCGCATGTTCAAGCACGGCAACTACGACGCCGTCCGCGACAGCGAGCCAGCCTTCTGGCTCAACGTCGGCGACTACCACTACGGGAACGTGCTCCAAACCCGCTTTACCGACGAAGAGGGCAAGCTCCCGCGAATCAGCGACGAGCAGGTACGAGCCGCGCGCGACGAGCTTCGGTGGTGGTACCGCTCCGCGCATTGGGAGAAGCCCACCGTGCTCGCGAGCGTGCCGCTTCTCAACACCTGGGACGACCACGACTACGGTGGGGGCACGGCCGAAGCCCACGGCGAGATGACCGGCAAGCAGGAGACGCGTCAGGTGTTCTTGGAGTACATGGCCAACGGTGACCGCTCGCGGTCGGCGAGCGACCCCGCGGTCTACTTCCAGAGCACCTACGGCGACGTCGACATCTTCGTCCTCGACCCGAGGTATCACCGCCCCAAGCTCGTCACGAACGCGGACGGTCAGCTTGTCGCTCCCGATCCTGCCGCGGATCCGCTGGGCGCCGAGCAGAGCGACTGGCTGGTCCAAGGGCTCGCTGCCAGCGACGCAACGTTCAAGTTCATCGCTGCGGGCACTCGATTCTACGGCGGCAGCGACAAGGGCTGGCTACCGTTCCTCGAGGCGCGAGACGCCCTGCTCGCCCGCATCGTGGCCGAGAACATCACCGGCGTTGTGCTGCTGGCCGGTGGGCCCCACGTCAGCGAGTATCGGCGGTTTGAAGCCGCCGGGCGCACGTGGCACGAGCTCGGGGCCTCACCCATCTCGTCGGGCTTGAGCGAGGGCGGCTGTGCGGGTGCGGCCGGGCAGTTCGCCTGCTACGACCAGATCAAGAACTTCCTGCTGCTCGACGTCGATACCGCGGCCGCCGATCCCACGCTGCGCGCTCGCGTGATGACCTTCGACGGGGAGCAGCCGTGGTCCGCGGAGCAACCGGTCGTGCTCATCAATCGATCGATGCTGAACTAATCGGTTTCCTGGGCGGGGGCGGGGGCGCGAAGCTCTTCGAGGCGCACGTCGAGGGGATCCGGTTCGGGGCCGTCCACGCAGACACAAGCCCTGAAAGCACTCCGCTTGGAGCCCGGTGGATCTCGCTCGACCGAGCCTCGAATCGTCCCCGATGCGTAGCCGCGCCCGGTGCATGTTTGTGTGCAGGCCTCGCCCTGCCGGGCGTCGTCCATGGCCACGCCGGCAAAGGCCCCGCACGTCCCGAACACGACCATCATCATCGCGACGAGCAGCCAAACCCGCTTGCCCGCCCCGTGCCGACCCGAGATGAGTTGGCTGAGCACGTCGAGTTGCCGGCTCTTCGCTACGCCGCCGGATGAGAACAACAAACCAAGCACGACGAGCATGCCGAGCATTGCGGTGAGGGCTCCGGGGAGGGACAGGGGCATGGTGTCGCGACACCGAGACTATCAGTTCGAGCCTTGCGGTACCCAGGTGGGAAGCTGCTAGCGTGGGGGCATGGCTTTTTCACGTACTGTTGGTCTTGGGTCGATGATCGGCCTGCTCGTGGCGTGCGGCCCCGTTGTCGATGAAGGCGGGGATTCAGCAACTTCGCAGGGCGAGGGGTCGGGCGGTTTGGATGCTTCGAGCGGAAGCTCCGGCGACGACCCGGCGAGCGGCACGAGCGGGGCCGAGAGCGGCACGACGACGGGCGCGCTGATGGGCTGCACGGTCCTTCCAGACGAGGCCGGCGAGCTCGTCACGATCATTCTTCGCAACCTCACCGAGCGTCCGATCCTGGTTGGCCGAGATACGGGGTGCGACTTCGAGCCGTTCGACCTCGTGGATCCGTTCGGGCAGTTTCTCGCTTGGCATCGCGGGTCCTGTACGAACACCTGTGAATCGATCTCCAAAGGCGAGTGCATCTACTGCGGTTCCTGCGGGGGCTCGACATTCCTCCGCCTGGAGCCGGGTGCCGAGTTCTCCGTCGAATGGGCACAAACCCGGATGCAGACTGTGGACATTCCCGCGGACTGCACGGACGCGTGCGAGCCTTCGTGTTCTCGCCCCGAGATGGTGGAAGTAGGGGAGTACGGCTTCACATCCTACGTTCGCGAGGTGTGCGAGGACGAGTCGTGTTTGTGTGCGGCGGGCGAGACTGCTTGCACGGTGATGCTCGAAGAGGTTGAGCTGGCCGAGCCAGAGTCGACCTCGGTGATATCCGTGCTTCCGAGCACCACAGCGGTCGAGATCGTCTTCGAGTAGAGCGCGTCAGAACTCGAAACCGACCTTGCCCTCTTGCACCCGCAGGCGGGCGTCGAACTTCTTGTTTGCCTTGGAGACGAAGCCTTTGAGCAGCTGGGTGCGGCCGGTCTTGAGTAGCTTGGTGGCCATGGCGGCGGAGATCCGCTTGCCGGACATCGTCTTCCAGATGACGAACGAGCATCCTTCGCGCCAGCCGCTGCATGAGTAGGACTTTGGCTTCTCCAGCACCGGCTTCCCGCAAGTAGGGCACGCGCCCAACGGCTTCCCGTCGTCGGCCGACGAGCTGCGCTTCGTTGTCGTTCGCGGCACTGCGATCGCTCGAAGCGTGCCGGCTCGCGTGAGGCAAAGCTGCTTGGGCGTGCCCGCCACTTTCACCGGCGCTCGGAGCAATCGATGCTGCAGGAGCTCCCGCGCCATGTCGGTTGTGATCTCCGTGCCTTCGAACGCCTTCCACAGCACGTAGTCGCAACCCGACTGCCACCGGCTGCAGCCGAACCCGCGCTTGCCCTCGATCACCGCGGCGGCGCACCTTGGGCAGGGGCCGAGCTTGGCGGTGTCGAGCGCCGGCGACTCACTCGCGCCGACCAGGCCCCGGGTGAAGTCCTCGATCTCCGCCATGAACGCGTCGGCGTGCAGTCGCCCCAGCTCGATCTCCTTGAGCTTGGCCTCCCAGTCGCCCGTGAGCTCGGCAGACTTGAGGATCGGGTCCCGCAGCAACGCGATCAGATAGCGGCCCAGATCGGTCGCGCGCAGTGCTTTGTCCTCTCGTCGAATGTACTCGCGGCGCAACAGCGTCTCGATGATCGACGCGCGGGTGGCCGGGGTCCCAAGACCGCGAGCCTTGAGCGCTTCCTTGAGCTGCTCGTCGTCGACAAGCCGACCCGCGGTCTCCATCGCGCCGAGCAGCGAGTTGTCGGTGAAGTGCTTTGGCGGCTGCGTGTGCCCGGCGTGCACCTCGGGCGTATGCGGGCCCTGCTCGCCGCGAACGAAGGCGGGAAGCTCCTGCTCGGTCTTCGACTTGGGGCCGGGCAGGACGGAGGTGAAGCCTGGCTTGACGATGCGCACCCCCTTGGCCCGCAGCACAACCTTCGCCGCCGTTCCGTCGACGGTGGTGAGCGCCTTCTCGCAGTCCGGATAGAAGGACGCGATTGTGCGTAGTGCAATCGCGTCGTAGATGCGGTTGTTCGAGGGCCCCGAGCGGGTGGTGGGGATGACCGCGTGGTGGTCGGTGATCTTCGAGTCGTCGAAGGTGCGGGCGGTCATGCGCAGGCGCGCGAGATCCAGGCCGCCGACGGCCTGCGCGTATTGCTTACTCAGCGCATTGAGCAACTCGGGCATGTCCTTCTTCATGCTGAGCGGAAGATGCCGAGAGTCCGTGCGCGGGTACGTGACCGACTTGTTCTCGTAGAGCTTTTGAACCTCGCCGAGCGTCTGCGCGGCCGACATCCCGTAGCGCACGTTCATGTCGCGCTGGAGCGTGGTGAGGTCGTACAGCTCCGGCGGTTTGACGTGCTGCGTCCGGGTCTTAACCTCGTCGATCGTGAGCGGCTCGGTCGCAATTTGTTTTGCAACCTCATCGGCGTCGGCTTGGGTATCGAACCGCTTGCCCGTGCTGATGAACAACACGTCGCGGTACTTCGTGCGCAGCTCAAACCAGGGCACCGGGACAAACTCGGCGATCTCATCGTCTCGCTCTGCGATGAGCGCGAGCACCGGAGTCTGCACCCGGCCGACACTCCACAGCACTCCGCCCTCGCCGTGTCGCACCGTGTAGTTGCGCGTCGCGTTGAGCCCCACGAGCCAATCGGCTTGGCTCCGGCAACGCGCGGCGGCGGCGAGGTGGTCGTAGGCGGTGGCGGGTTTCAGGTTGGAGAACGCCGAGGCGATGGCGGAGGGCGTTAGGGAGCTGAGCCACAGGCGCAGGGTTGGCTTCCTGGTCGAGCGGCTCATCTGTGCGATGTTGCGGAAGATGAGCTCTCCCTCGCGCCCGGCATCCGTCGCGCAGATGATGGTGGTGGCGTTGCGCAGCAGCCCGGCGACGGTCTTGTACTGGGCCTTCGAGCGGGCGTCGCCGGTGAGCGCGAGCTTGAACGGCTTGGGGAGGATGGGGAGCGTCTGCAGATCCCAGCGCCGCAGCGCCGGATCGTACTCGTGGGGTTCGCACAGGCCCACGAGGTGGCCCAAGGCCCAGGTGACCTGGTAGCCCTTGCCTTCGAAGTAGCCCTCGCGCCGCGAACGAGCGCCGAGGTGAGCGGCGAGCTCGCGAGCCACGGAGGGCTTCTCGGTGAGGACGACCTTCAAGGAGGACCGACGGTGACAGGAGGCGGTGCGACTGCGCAAGTCTGCGAGCTCGAGATGGCCGTAGGCCAGGGCGGATTGCGCTGGTCTGTCGCCAGAATGCGCTACCGTTGTCTCGATGAGTTCCGGAGCGAAGAAAGGCGCGCTGGGTGTCGCTGCGATGCTCGGCCTCATCGGCGTTCGCTCGGCGGACAACTGTGCTGGGGTGGCCGCTCGGACGGCGCGCGTGGCTGGGGACGATGTTGTCGCAGCCGGCGCGCGAGCAGGGGATGACCTCGTCGAGGCGGGTGCCCGCGCGGGCTCGAGAGGTGTGCAATGGGGGCCGACACCTCACGGCGGAGGCGCGTTGCGGCCAGTGGTCGCTTCGGAAGAAGGCGTTGTGGAAACGTTGGCCGAGGGCGGGCTCGAGATCGGGTTGGAAGTGCTTCTCTACGATGCTCCGTCCTCCGCGGCACTCGCGGCTGCCCCCTCCCAAGTCGCATGCCCGGTGCCACACGACCTCACGCTCGAGCCGCAGGCTTGGTCCAAGTACTTGGACGGCTTCGGAATCGGCTGCGCGCCGGCGGTGTTCATTGCCGAAGCGCGGGGTGATTCCTTGGTGGTCGACGGGGAGGCGAGACCGGTGTCCGAGCTGGTGAAGTCATGCGCCGACGCGGGCGGGGTCTGCTTCTTCGTCGGCTGCGCAGGACAGGGTCGCTGTTATGCCGACGCAACGCGAGCCGCCCACGGTGTGGGCCTTCGGCCGGAGCTCGAACCCTACATCCTCGCGCTTGCCACCAAGCAGATGAAGGAAGCCAAGCCCGCTTGGGTCGCGTACTCCCTACGACCCGGGACGCTCAGCGTTCTTCGGGCGGGAGTGCAAGAGAGAGCTGACCCGCCTGTCCCCGAAGGGCAGCAGCGCGATCTCGGACTGTGAGTCGTCTGGGAGACCTCGGGAAGACGCGTCGGTCTTCTCAACAGGCTGCTAGTACCGCAGATCTGAAGTCCGTTCCGGGTTTAGAGAGACACGTCAGAGCAAGAGAGCGAAGCGTCCCGATAGGGATGCGCAGCGGAAGAGACAGAAAGTACCGAACGCAGGCCTGTGCAACTGAGGGTTTCGGAGCGACCCCACACCCCGAAGGGGGGTCGCGCAGAAACCCGGCACGGACTTCGGGCGTGAGGTACTAGTCAAAGCGGCTGGAGTACCGCATCGACCAGTCGTACACGCCGCCGGTTTGACCGTTGGCCGACGTGTCGGTGACCAGAATCGTCCATTTGCCGTTGATGCCTTCGTCCCCGAACGCGTTGGCTGCCAGGGTGACGCGGCCGTAGGTGGGGCTGCTGGTGTTGACCCCTTCGCGTGGCCAGACGGTGATTCGGGCGCGGTCTTCGTCGGTGCCGTCGGTCGGGCCGGGGATCAGCAGCTCGACCTGGAGCTCGTCGGTGTCGCTCGCGTGGAAGAGCTCCAGCGTGAGCTCGAGGTCCATCGGTACGGTGGCTTGCCCGTAGACGAGCACGTCGCCGCGCGCAGAGCCGCCGTCGGGGGCCTCGACTTGTTCCCCGGCGGTGCGCTCACCAAACATCCAGCCGCCACCGCAGAAGCCGTCATCGCCCGCCGACAACCCGGTGCAGTACTGGCCTTCGCCGCAGCCGCGCAGCTCGGTGCAGGACTCGTTGTTGGTGTTCACGCTTTGATCGATGCAGAGCCCCAGTGGGGTTTGGATCGGGTTCTCGTCCTGGATCCGCCCCTCGCAGTTGAACCCAGGCGCGCAGTCCTCGGTGACGCTGCAGAAGTTTCCGCCCGGCCCGATTGGGGCGTTGCACCCCCCGGAGTAGGTCCCCGGAAGCGAGATGTCGCCGTCTCCGATGACCGCGACCATCTCGGTTGTTCCGGTCGCGAAGATGGCCCCGACCGAAGTGTCGCCGGCACCAAACTCAACGATGGTGTAGCCGCGGCTGGAGCTGAGATCGAACATCTCGATGTGGTCGACGACTCCGCCATCGACCCTCTCAAACGCCTCGTCGAGCGAGACGGGGAGTTCATGCCCCGCGCCGACGGCAGCGGTGATCTGCTGCTGGACGAGCGGCGTGGCGACGGTGGCCTGCGCGAGCCGGAGTTCGTCTTTGTCGACGAGTGTCATGTGCGACTGTCGGAGCGTGTCGAAGAACGAGACGCCGAACGCACAATCGTGAATGGCCCGCTGCTCGGTGGCGCACGGGGCCACGAAATCGTTGGCGACGGTTTCGACGTCGAGACCGCAGAACGCAAGCTCTGGCTGGAACTCGCACCGAGCGTCGATCTGAGGGAACAGCGCGTCGAACTCGGAGGTGCAGCTGTCGAACAGGCTCAGGAGGTTTGGAACGGGCTCGCCTTGCTCGCGATGACCCTCGATCTGCGCATAGATGCACATGTTGATCGAGCCAGCGATCGCCGGATGACACGCTGGAGGCTCGGGGTCGGCGTCGCAGCAAACGTCCTCGACCACGTTGCCCGACTCTGGGTCTATGCAGCTGCCGGGTTCACCCTCGGCGCGCGCGCAGGCCTGCTCGTCGTTGAGTGCGCAGCACAGCGACGGCGCGAACTGGCCGATCACCGCGCCGGGTAGGCCCGGCTCGTCGAGCCAAGCACACCGCTCGCCGTTGGCTTGCTCGCGAATGCCAGCTCCTTCACAGAGATCGGTGCAGCATTCGCTCGGGACGAACTGGCCGTTGGAAGGATCGTAGCAGCGCTTCGCCGTGCCCTCGCCTGCGTTGATGGCCGCCTCCGCCGGGCACAGCGCGCTGCTGCTGGGGTCGTCGGCTTTTCCGCCCGGCCCATCCGCCGCGGTCTCCGAAGCGTCCTCCGCTTGCGACGAGCACGCCGAGCCGAGGGCCAGCACGCAAAGCAGCGAAAGGACGGATCGGTGTGCGCTCACGTGGGCAAATGTATGGGGGCCGCGAGCGATCCGCAAGCAAGCCCAGTCGGTCGACCTCAGAGCAGGCCGAGGGAAGACACGTGCCGAGTGAGCTCCGCCCTGGAGCCGATACCCAGGCGCCGATAGGCATTCTCGAGGTGGGTGGCCACGGTGCGCGGCGCAATGCCGAGGTGCGCGGCGATCTCAGGGTTGGTCAGCCCCTTCGCCACCAGGCGGGCCACGTCCAGCTCGCGCGGCCGGAGCCCCACGGGTGCAGCGTCGAGCACGGCGGGCTCGAATCGGAGCTCGGCATCGGGGCCGATCCGCAACCGCCACCCAGACTCAAGGGCGGAGAGCTGCACCCGCACATCGTTGACGAACGTCCCGTTGGTGGACTCGAGGTCGCAGACGAGTAGGCGCGCGTCTTCGGAGAAGACCAGCCGGGCGTGCTTGCGAGAGACACCGGAGTCTTGCAGCTGAATGTCCGCCTCGGCATCGCGCCCAATGACGATCTCGCCGGGGGCGAGGGCAAAGCTGGTGCCTGCCGACTTGCCGTCGGTGACCAACAAGCGCCAGCGAACACAGCGCGAGTCGGCGCCGCGCTTCACCATGCGCACGGTGGTCTTGCTCTCGGCCACGAGGTCTGCCTTGAACGCTAACACGGCTTTGCGTGTCCGCTGTGGGGCGGATGTCGCATCGGTCAGATGACCGACTCGGCCCGGCGCTCGCGGTGGTGGTCAAGACGTTCGTTCTCCGCTTCGGCCCGCTGGAGGCCCGACTCAGGCTTGGATCCAACAAATCGCTGGGTTCGGGGAGTCGGCCGATTGGCGACTTCATCTCGAACGGGAAGACTGGTTATCGATGAGACAGGGCAAGTTGTTCCACGCGTCCGAAGGCTGTGCGAGTACGACCGTGGGCTTCGCGCTCCTGCTGCTCGCGTCGTCCTCGGGATGCTACAGCGGCTACGCAGGGTCGCAGGAGAGCTCGGCTGACACCGACGCCAGCGACGATGGCGCTGAGGATGGGGCAGGTGCTGAAGAAAGCACGGGCGGGGATGATGGGGGCGAGCCGGCCGATGCCTGCGCCGACGCGGGGTTGGGCGCCACCGTGTTGCGACGCCTGACGAGTCGCGAGTACGCGAACACGGTTCGAGACCTTTTTGGGGTGGACGCACCGGTGGAGATGCTTCCCAGCGACGGTCGACCTGGCTCCTTTCGTACGACTTCGGGCCAGGCTCTCACCCCGGGTACGACCACGAAGTACTTCGATGCCGCTCGGTTTGTCGCCGAAGCTCGCGCCGCGGCCGACCCCGAGTGGTTCCCGTGTGCCTCGGATGACGAGTGTGTGGAGGACTACCTGCGCGACGAGGGCCTGCGACTGTTCCGGCGCCCGCTGGAAGGCGACGAGATCAGCCGCTACCGCGACATCTTCTCGGGCCGCCTCGAGGACGGAGACACCCCGAGCGAGGCGGCGGACACCATGCTGCAGGCGATGCTCGTCTCGCCTCACTTCCTCTTCGTGGAGCTTCCGACGGGAGCACCGGGGGAGCGGGTCGCGCTGGACAACTGGCAGCTCGCCTCGCGCTTGTCGTTTCTCATCTGGGCGAGCACGCCGGACGATGCCTTGCTCGAAGCCGCAGGGGCAGGCGAGCTGAGCAACCCGGACGCCCGTGCCGAGGCCGCCGAGCGTCTGCTTGAGGACCCCCGGGCGGAGGCCGCGGTCGATTCGTTCTTCATGCAGTGGACCACCGCCGAGAACATCTCGCTGGTCTCCCGCGATCTGCAGGAATTCCCCGACGTGGTGCCAGAGCTGACGGCGGCTCTGGAGGAGGAATCGCGGCTGTACTTCCGCGAGGTGTTCTGGAATCGAGGCGCGCGGCTGGAGGAGCTGTTCACCTCGCCGGTTCGCGTGCGCAACGGAGCGTTGAGCGCGTACTACGGGGACGACCTGGTCCCCGCCGACCAGACGGAGTTCACTGTGGTCGAGGCCGATGTCGATGACCACGGCTTCGGGATCCTGTCCCAAGCGGGCATGTTGATGGCCATCGGTCGCAACCCCGAGACACAGATCATCTATCGCGGTGAGTTCGTGCAGAACAAGCTGCTGTGCAACCACATCACGCTCGCGGCCACCGACACGGTGCCGCCGCTGCCTCAGATCGATCCCACGGCGACTTCGCGGGAACAGGTGACGCAGCACACCCAGGAGGCGACGTGCGCGGGCTGCCACACGATGCTCAACCCCCCGGGTTTCGCGATGGAGCACTTCGACGCCAGCGGCCGCTGGCGGGACGACGAGCGTGGCCTGGAGATCGACGCCTCGGCGGAGCTCATCGGGGTGACCGATGGGCCCGTCAACGGTGCGCTCGAGTTCTCGCGAGCGCTGGCGGCCAGTGAGCGGGTTCAGACCTGCGCTGTGGACCAGATGTTCGAGTTCGCTATCGGTCGCCAGCCAAACGCGGACGACCAGTGTGTCACCGACGAACTCACGACCGCCCTGCTCGACAGTGGCGGTGACCTGCAGGCGCTGCTGGTCGAGATCGTCGCCTCCCCAGCGTTTGCCCTGCGGGTTTCACCCGAGGAATAAGCCATGCCACGACTCTCCAGCCTCTCCCGTCGTACCTTCCTCACCGGCACCGCAGGCGCAGCGATCTCGCTGCCGTTTCTCGAGGCCATGCTGCCGCGTCAAGCCCACGCGGAGGACGCTGTCGCGCCGCTGCGCTTTGTCGCCTGGACGCAGCCCAACGGTACGGTCATCGACAACTGGGCCTGCGCCGAAGGCCCCGGGGGTGCGACCGACTTCGAGCTCTCGCCCATCCTCGCGCCGCTGGCGGAGCACAAGTCGAACATGGTCGTTGTGCAGAACCTGGAGCTGCGGGGCTCGTACGGCCACCACTGCATCAGCTCGCTCACGGGCCGAGCGCCCCTGGATCAGGGCTACCCGATCCTTGTCGGAACCGGCATCTCCCTCGACCAGAGGCTCGCGCAGGCATGGAAGGGGCAGACGCCCATCCCGAGCCTGCAGCTCGGAGTGAACATCGGCGACAGTGCCGAGACCACCTCGTGCATTTCCTGGGCGGGACCGGAGCAGCCGCTGGGTCCAGAGAGCAACCCGTTTGCGGTGTTCTCCCGCTTGTTTCCCAACGGCGTGGGCGAGGGCGACGCGGCCCTCGATCGGCTGATCGCCAAACGCTCATCGATCCTCGACAATGCGAAGGCCGAGAGCGAGGCGTTGATGGGCCGGCTGGGCCAGGCCGACAAGCGGGTCCTGGAGAACTACTTCGACTCTCTTCGCGACGTGGAGCAGCAGCTCGCGGATCTCCGCGAGCACGCCTTGGCGTGCGGCTCCCCCGTGTTTCCCGACGCTCCCGGCCCCGAGGACCCGTGGTGGCTCGACAACGCCCGCGTGCCGGAGGTGCTGGACCTGCAGTGCGACCTGATCGCGATCGCGTTCCAGTGCGACCTCACCCGCATCGTCACGCTCAACGTGTCGGGCGCGGGTGGAGCGTACCGGATGTTCCCGTTCATCGACGGCGTGCCCGACGGGACCGACTGGCATGGGTTCTCGCACCAGGTCGAGACGGGCAACTCCGAGACACTGACGTTGATCGATCAGTGGCACAGCGCGAAGCTGGCCGGATTGCTGGACCGCCTGGCGGCCTCCACCGACGTGGACGGCTCGTCGATCCTGTTCAACTCGCTGGTGTTCAACAACAACGAGTACGGTCCGAACGGTCCGGTCAGCTATCTGCCCGAACAGCTCAACCTTTCGCACTACTCCAAGCTGATGCCCTACGTGCTCTTCGGTCAGGCCGGCGGCGCGCTGGAGACGGGCCGCAACCTGGTCTTCCCGCTGACCAAGGGCCTTGAGCAGCACGGCATTGGCATCCACTCGACCCGGCTGCTGCTGTCGATGCTGCACCTGCTCGGCGTGCCCGACGAGACCTTCGGAGATCCGGAGTACGAGCAGGGCGTGCTGCCCGAGCTCGTGTGAGCTACTTGGACATCCGCAGCACCACGCCGGTCTGTGGCCGATCACCGCGGTTGGTCCAGTACAGCGTCGTGTCGTCCTGCGCGAGGAGATGCGAGACGGGCAACCCGCTCGCCCGCGCCGTCGTGCTCGATGGGTCGAGCTTCTCCGCGGCGTACAGGACCCCGCTGTTGCCTCCGTTGCCGCTGGCGACCCAGTAAACATGCGAGCCGTCGACCACGATGCCCATCGTCCCGATCTGCGCGTTGGCGTACTCGGTGACCGCCTCGGTCGTAGGGTCGATGGAGACCATCCCGGATGCGGTCGTGACGTAGAGCAGGGTTCCGTCGCTGGTGAGGCTTCTGCCTTGCGGGACCTCGGCTGAGGCCAAGTACGTGGCGGTACCGCCGGTTGCGGGCAGTACCCCCACGCCCGAGTTGCCGCAGAAGAAGAGGTCCTCGCCGACCAGGCGGACGTCTTGCACACCGGCAACCTCCGACGCGAGGACCTCGGTGTGCTCGCCGGACAAGTAGGCCCGCTCGACGGTTCCGGTGGTGCCATGCGCGAGGTAGATGAAGGGACCCACGGCGTGAATGCCGTGGACACCATCGCTGACCGGGTAGCCGAGGCCAGCCGGCGAGCCACCCTGCTTGGGTACGGTGACCAGCGGGATGCCTTTGTTGGTTTGGGACGAGCCGGGGTTGGGAATCGACGCGAGCACGAAGTCGGGCGTGAGGTCGACGTACCGGGGAATGTAGGTGATGTTGTCGTCGGGTACGGCCAGCTCTTCGGGGGGTCCGCCGGCCTTGGGCGCACGCATCAGCTGTGCTGTCGCCTCGTTGCTCCAATACACATGGGAATCGTCTACCGCGATCCCAAACGGCCTGTCCTGCCCCTCGGCCACCAGATAGATCTCGCAGGCCCCCGCCTCGCAAGGACCCTCGTAGCATCGCAGTCCGCAGCCGCCGCAGTTGTCCGGGTCGGCCTGTAGGTCGACGCCCGCGCACGCGGGATCTCCGGTGGTCTCATCGCCGCTCGTCGTCGAGTTCGTCCCAGCGTCCGCGGTTGTGTCTGTAGGGGGCATGTCTGATGTGCCCACGCTCGTGCTCGACTCCAGGGTCGTCGCCACGGACTGCGTCGTCTCGGAACCAGTCGACGTCGACGAGGCGGCGTCGACGAAGTCCGGGTTGTCGCCGAAGATGCATCCACCCACAAGCGTGAGTGCGAGGGTCGCAAGGTTCGGTCGCATCGGTTCAGTTTCCTCTTTCGTTGCGAAGCTGCTCAAGACGAGCGTCGGCTTTGGGGTGACCCAGCTCTTGGGCGCGTTCGTACTGTCGCTTGGCCCCGTTGTAGGCCAGTGTCTTGAAGTAGGCGTCGCCCAGCACGATTCGATACCGTCCGTTGCGGGGCGCTCGCTTGACGGCCCGCTCCCCAAAATCCACCGCCTTGCGATACGAGCCGCGCTCAAAGTGTAGCTCTGCGAGTCCGGCCAGGGCTTGCGCGTTTCGGCGATCGGCCGCGATGGCCTGTCCAAGCAGCCGTTGCGCGTCATCGAACCTCTGTTCGCGCAGCGCCGCCAGCCCGGCTCGAGTGGCAGCCGCCCCCCGGTCGCTCGAGCTCTGGGCAGCCGCGTCTTCGGGCTCGAGCTCGTCGGGGGTCTCCGGCGGCGCTGGTTGGGCTTTTGGTGGTGTGGGTGCCACGTCGGGTTTGGCGGCGTCGCGGGGTTGGGGATCCAACGACTTCCACTCCACCTCGGAGAGCAGGGGGCGCATTCGCGCTGAGGTGCTCGCCGCCACCATCCCTTTGCGTTTTCGGAGCGCTCCGAGTCGTTCGAGGCGAACTTGGGGATCGTCGGCCGCGAGCGCTGCCAAGGATGCTCCCGCGACGAGCTCAGCCTCGCTCCAGCTGCCCACCGCCGACTTGTCGCGCAGGTCCGCGACCTCGCCCGGAGTCAGCGAGGTTCGCTCGCGGGCCCGCTGTCGGTCGGGCTCGAAGACGAGCGCGGCGGCGTAGTAGTCGGCCGCGAACGGACGGCCTCCGTCTCGGGTGTGGAAGTCATCGCCGAGGCGGACCAGGGTGTCGGCAAACTCGCGGCGTAGTGCGGCCCCGGCCGCCGTCGCACCTCGGGCCTCCGCGTCGTCGAGCGCCTCGAGCTCGAGAACCTTCTTGTAGGCGGTCATCGCCTCGGGGTCGTCGGGGTCGGGATAGACGAAGCACGCGCGGGCCGCGACAGCGCGGGCCTCCACCGCGAGTCGCTCGGTCTCGCTGCGCTGGGCGGCGGTGGGCGGTGGGCGAAAGAACGCCGCGCCGACCGCCGCGCTCCCCACCGACAGCACGGTCGCCATCGCGATGCCCGTCCAGATCCGCCGCCGCGACCGTAGGTCCCTCGCGAGGGCGTGAAGCAGGGCGTCCATGCTGGCAAAGCGAGCATCGACATTCGTCGAGAGCCCGCGCTCCAGCGCCGCGTGCAGCCAACCCGGCGTCCCTCGGCGTTTGGCGGGCTGCAGCAAGACCCGCTCTTTCACAGAACCTTCGGCGGGGAGCGGCGCAAACGGCCACTGTCGATACAGGGCGCGCCAAAGGGACACGCAGAACGCGAACTGATCGGTCGGCGGGCCCACCTCGTTTCCGCGTAGCAACTCGGGGGCCATGTATGGGGGCGTGCCTTTGACCAACCCCTGCTGGGTCAGCTCCGAGCTCAGCAAACGCGAGCCCGTAGATTCGAGCGGCGAGCGGGCTTCCACCCGGTGGCTGTCTGTGCTCGCGAACGAGCCCGCCGCGCGGGCAAGACCAAAGTCGGCGACCAGCACCCGCGTGATCCGGCTGGTCGCATCATCGGGCCGCTCCAAGGCCAGCAAGACGTTGCCGGGTTTGAAGTCGCGATGCACGAGCCCGGCGCGGTGAGCCGCGGCAAGCCCTGCGCCTGCGCGCAAGAACACCCCGCGTACCTGCTTCCAGTCGTGCTCGTCCTTCAACCACTGCGAGAGCGAGCGGCCCTCCACCAGCTCCATCGCCACAAACAAGTCGTCGCCGCACGCCCCTACGTCAAACACCGGGACGACGTTGCGATGGGAGAGGCGGGCCATCGCTTGTCCCTCCCGCAGCAGCAACTCTCGGCGATGCCCCATCTCGGCAATGCCTCCGGTGGTGTGAAGGACCTTCACCGCCACCTGCCGGTCGAGCTGTGGATCGTAGGCGCGGTAGACCGCTCCGCTCCCGCCCGCGCCGAGGTGTTCGATCACCAAGTAGCGACCGAGCAGGGCTCCGGCCGCGAGCGTTGCGGGAGCGGATTGGGAGGCGGACGCGGGCTGCGGGACTCGCTTGCGGTCACCATGAACGCGCGTCGTCGTGTCCCCCGAGGAGCCGGTGGGCTGCTCGAGCGCGTCTTTTAGAACCATCCCCGGACGCCCCCGCCGAACCACTGAACCCCGGCCCGCGTTGCCCCGGCACGCGTTGCCCCGGCACGCGTTGCCTGATGTTGCGGGCGTCACGGCGCACGCCCGCAACGATCAGGCCCACGCCGGTGCCGATCAGCCCCACGCCCACCACGGCGAGCGCGATCCCGTGGGGAAGCGAGGTGTAGACCTGACGACAGCTGCCAAACGAGTCGACGTCGGCGCCGCTGCACCTTCCTTCCCGCGGTTTGCCGTCGAGGATCAAGAACGCAGCACCCGCGGCCAATGACGCGGCACCCACCCCGAGCGCCGCGCCGCCGGCGATCTTCAGCGGTCGTGCGGGTGCGAGCGCTCGTTCGGCGTCGCTCGGCGGAGCACTGCGGGCGGCGGGCGCAGGGGCGAGCTCCTCGTTGAGCCCCTCGCGCACACCTCGGACCGCGTCGAGCGTACGAGAGGCCGCGACGTAGCCCTCCAGCGTGAACTCCACCCGATGCTCTCCGGGGATAAGATCGATCGACAGGGGTGTTTCGCCGACGAGCTTGCCGTCGACGCGCACCATGGCTCCGCTCGGCGTCGTAGTCAGATCGAACTGCGCCGGCCCGACCGCGAGACGCTCGAGCTTGGCCCGAATCCCGGCGGCCTGCTTCGTGAGGAGCTCCGCGGCTTCGGCCGAGCCGCACAGCGCACAGCGGTCGCTCGAGCTTGCGACCAGATCGCCGGTTTGGCTGTCGTAGGCGTCCAGCGAAAACGCGTACGTCTTGTCGCGGTACACGACGCGCGTGGAGATCGCGTAGCGAGCCTCAAGGGCTATCGCGGCCTCGATCGCGCAGTCCTTGGGCGTGCATGTCTCGGCTTTGCTTGGCGTTGCGGTCTCAGGAGACACCACGTCCAGCTCGCCCTGCACGAGCCCACGCACCACCGCCTCGCGCAGGCCTCCCTTCCAGGCCCGACCCGCCGACCCCTCGAACTGGATCGGCGCCAACCCGACACGATTGGCAGCCGGAGGCGCGGCCTTGGTGTCCGCTGCCCCTGCCACCAAAGACAATCCAAGCGCCCATGCGACGAGTCGCCGTCTCCCCTGCACTCCGTGTCAGTCTAACACAGCGGGGCTTCGGGAATGACGTCGATGGGCGGGCCCCAATCGTGGGGCAGGTGCAGACTGGAGTTCGCGATGCGCGCGCGGCGTCCCGCACCGGACGGCGCATCACCTTGACCTGCACGGTCCAGCTGGCATCGTGCGCGCGTGCTCGAACCGATTCGATACACAGACCTGGACACGGGCGAGGTGCAGGAAGAAGCGGTCTACGGCGGCTTCTGGGTCAAGCTGCTGTATGGAACATGGCTCGGGCGTCTGTTCTCTGGCCTGATCGCCGCACCGCCGGTCAGCCGGTTCTACGGGTGGCTTCAAGACCGGGCGTGGTCGAGCCGCAAGGTCGGCCCCTTCATCGAGCGGTTCGACATCCAGATGCAGGACTTCCTTCCCGAGGAGGGCCGGAGCGCCGAGTCGCCGTACTCGACGTTCAACCATTTCTTCACCCGACGCGTGACCGACAACGCTCGGCCCTTCGCCGAGGCACCCCGTTTCCCCGCGCCCTGCGACGCCCGCTACTTCGCGTACGACCAGCTGGGCGACGCGGTGAGCATCCCGGTGAAGGGAGCCTTCTTCAAGGCAAGCGCGCTGCTGCGGAATGAGCAGTGGCAGTCGCACTTCGAAGACGGGCCAGGTTTCATCGCGCGCCTGTGCCCGGTCGACTATCACCGCTTTCACTTCCCCGACGATGGTGAGGTGTTGGCGACGTGGCGCATTCCCGGAGCGCTGCACTCGGTCAACCCGTGGGCGCTGGCGTTCCGACAAGACATCTTCATGCTCAACGAGCGCGAAGTGACGATCCTGCAGACCAAGCACTTCGGCAAACTCGCGTTTATCGAAGTTGGTGCCACCTGCGTCGGCAAGATCAAGCAGACCTACGCGGGCAAACGGTTCTCGCGCGGTGACGAGAAAGGCATGTTCCTGTTCGGCGGATCGACGGTGATCGTCATCGGCGAGAAAGGCCGATGGAGCATTGACCCGGCCATCCTGAAGAACACCGGGATGGGGATTGAAACCTATCTCAAGATGGGGCGCGCGCTGGGCGAAGCGTAGGTCGCCGAAGGGGTCCGCGTTGATCGCCGAAAGCCTCCGCGAGATCAACCCCGGATGTCCTCCTGAGAAGATCGACGTCCACGGGCTCGGCTGCCGTATACCTCTGTGATGGCGCTGATTAAAACCCGCCCGGAGATCCGGCTTGCGATGCCGCGGGTGATTGTTGCGGGGGGCTCGTTCACGGCGCGGGTGATCCTGCGCTGCTCCGAGCCCGTGCCGGTGGATGGGCTGAGCGTCGAGCTCGTCGGTGCGGGCGTTTGGCACACATCATCGCAGCACGGACAGAACCGCAACGTGCTCGACGTTGTGCGGCTGCTCGGGCGCCCTCTCGCGGAGCGCACCGAGCTGGAGGCGGGAGACCACGAATACCTCGTGAGCTTCGCGGTCCCGGCGGACGCACCGCCTTCGTTCAGCGGGTCGCTGCTGTCGGTGCAGTGGGAGTTCCGGGTGCGGGCCGATATCCCTTGGTGGCCCGACGCGAAGGCCACGTTCGTTGCTCACGTGGCTCCGCGCCCGAGTTCGGAAGCCGCCCCTCCCCCGCGGGTGTTTGCATCGGACACCGGTGGTCCTCAGGGCACGAAGCCCTACGCCGAGATCTCCCTGGGAGAGGTCGTCAGTGGACAGGCTCTCGAAGGGACGATTGCGCTGTGCAACACCGCGCACAACGACTACCGAGCCGTCGAGCTGCGGCTCACGTCGGTCGAGACAATTCCCTCGCTCTTCAGCCCGAGGACCGAGCGGCACAAACGCCAGAGCTGGAAACTCCCGCTGTCCTCGCCCGCGGAGAACGAGCTGATTCGTTTCAAACTGGATCTCCCCGCTCTTGTCCCTGCGTTCGAGACCTTCAAGTTGTCGCTGTCCTGGATGCTTGAGGTGCGTCTGAACCTCGCGTGGGCGCTGGACACCAAGCTTTGGATCCCGCTGGAGGTTCGAGCCCGGGCGGTGGCTCATGACACCGAGATGAGCGCACCGCTGGCGGTTGGCTCGGACAGGCTCGCGCAGATCTGGCAGCGAGCGGGGCACGAGACCGGGTTCAGCTACCGCGACGCCGAGCTGTCGCGGGAGAGCGGTGCGGCCCGTCTCCTAATTCGGCGGGAGCATCGCGGTCGGGCCGGCCTGCGTCTGGTGGCCGAAGCCCGCTACCCGGACCTCGACCTTGGACTGCACGCGGTCAAGGGGCGGCTCCGGGCTCGCGATGAGGCCCAGTCGGAGATCCTCGACTCGTCCACGGCGCCTCAGTGCGAAGGGCTCCTGCTCGAGCAAGCCGACGACACGCACATGGTGTTCTCCGTCGACGACCCCGGCACCCGCCTGCGCTCGGTTCGCGCGACGGCGGATCGGTTCGCGGCGTTTTGGCATGCCTTTGAAACCGCTCGCGAGTCCCTCCCTGCCCCCGCAGATCTGGCGGACGCCGTACCAGCGTTTCAGTCCGCGGCGCGACGCCTTGGTGGTGACCTCGACGTCGCCAGCATGGACATTCGTGGCAGCCGTCACGAAACGCCCTTCGCCCTGGAGATCCGCTGGGATGACGACGGCCAGGCCTGCACCGTGCTCGAGGTCCGCCCAGCGATGCCGGTCGACGCGCGCTGGCATCAGCGCTGGGGCGGCGGCCCGCTCGGTCCGCTTCCCGACGGCCTCGAACCGCTCTTGGTCGGTGCCCGGTCGGCGAGCATCGACGTGGGTGCGATCCGTGTGGTGTTTCCGCCCTGCGGCAGCGACGTCGTCCCGATGGTGGAGCGCGTCGAGGCGATGCTGGAGCTCGCTCGTCGGCTGTCGGGGCAAGGAGCGGGCTACCGCTAGCGTGCTTGCCCATCTCGGGACAGGAGTCCGCGCAGCTTGGGCAACCCTTGCGCAACGCCGGGGTTTGGGCGCCGCGAGGGTGTGAATCCGCTGAGAAAGCAGGCCTGGCCCCCGTTTTGCACTCAGAATTTGCCATGCTTCGGACCTCGCTTCTTTTTGCCCTGGCCGCCTCGTCGATTGCGACCGGCTGCTTCTCCGACGTGTCGCCGGGGATCAGCGAAGGCGACACCGACCCCTCCGGCGGATCCCCAGGGACGAGCACTGGGACCAGCGCTGAGGCCAGCGGTGACACGAACATCGCGGACACGGAACAAAGCAGCTCCGGGGCCGTGAGCTCGGTGGGCGGGTCCGACTCCACGGGCGGGACGGGTTCAGGATCCGAAGGGAACTCGGGCAGTGGCTCGAACTCCGGCTCGGGCACCGGCGACCCAGCCCCCACCGTCTGCCCCATCTTCTTTGATGCTTTCGACGACGGGATCAAGGATCCCCTGTGGCGTCAGTCGTTCCCGAACTCCAGCTCCGAGATCGACGACGAGCTGGTCATCAACGTCACGGGCATACTCAACGATGAGTTCGTGACCATGGTCGTTCTGCCGGAGGGTGGAGGATTGCAGGGAAGCACAATGCGCATCGAGCTCGGTATCCCTCCCGCCGACCCTGGGGTCCGCACGACGTTGTGGGTGAGCCCGACCGATGGCGCCGGGCGAATCTCCTTCAACCTCGCTCAGCGCGCGGCGGGCCCAACCCTGGAAGCCCGCATCAGCCCCGAACTCGGCTCGCCGCAGATCGTCGCGACCCTCGAGTGGGATCCGCTCCTGATGAGCTGGATGCAGCTGCGGGAAGCGGAGGGAATGCTCTACTTCGAGATCTCAAGCGACGGAGTGAGCTTCGAGACCTTCCACGAGATGTCGACGCCGTTCGACGTGAGCTCGGCGGAGGTCGGCTTCGCCGGGCACAACGACCAAGCGCTGCCCGGTGACGTGACGGTCTCGGTTCGCACGTTCGAGTTCGTGTGCGCCCCGTGATCGCGCTCTTGTCCGGCGGGCGCTTGCGGTACACTCACCCCGATGAGCGCCGACGATCAGGAGACCGAGCCCCACGTGCACGGTCCGAACTGCAGCCACGACCACCACTACCACGCGACACAAGCCCCGGTGACCCGTACCGAGCGTCCTGGTCGCAACGACGCGTGCTGGTGTGGCAGCGGCAACAAATACAAGAAGTGCCATCTCGCTGAAGACAACGCGTAGGCCTGCCTCCGCGCGTAGGCTGGGCTCCGAGGGCTCAGCCCGCCCGCAGGCCGCAAACGTAGCGCAGCGCGTCGAACCGCTCGCGGCGCGGGAACCCAGCCGAGCGGAGGAAAACCGCTTCTAGCCGGCCGAGAGTTGCTCCTGCGGGTGTTTCCTTCGACGCGCCGGCTGCGCCCCAAACGCACGCTACGCCCGGCCCCGTGATCTTGTGGTGGGGTTCGCGGTGGGGTACTGCACTTCGGCTCTGGCCTCGGAAGCAGACCTCACCGCGCTCCCCGATCATGCGCCCAAGCTGCTGACGCTGCGGTTGGAGATGGCGATCGTCAGGCGGGTGTTCCGGCTGGGCGCGTGGGTGATCCTCGCGATGCTGACGCAGTTCTTCGTGAACTACTTCGACACGCTCATGGTGGGGCGTCTCGAGCCTCAGCTCGCCACCGCGTCCCAGGCGGCGCTGGGCCTGGGCATGCCCGTGTTCTGGGCGGTCGGTGGCTTCTTCGCAGCCATCGGCGCGGGCACCCAAGCGATCACGGGTCGGCGCTACGCCGAGGGCCAGATTGTAGAGACCGGACAGGTGCTGTTCAACAGCCTCTGCGTCGGCGTCCTTGCCGGGGTGGTCGGCGGGGTCTTCGGATGGTTTGCCACCCCCATCGCCGTGCAGGCGCTCGCAAGCGCCAGCCCGATGCAGGCTTCCCTGGGCGCCGAGTACACGCAGATTCGCATGATCGGCGTGTTGGGCATGGTGGTCACGTTCAGCTACAAGGCCTTCTTCGACGGCATCGGCCGCACCTACGTGCACTTGTGGGCTGCCCTTGCGATGAACGTGTTCAACATCGGGCTGAACTACCTGTTTATCTTCGGGTTCGAGCCCTTGGGGATCCCGCGGATGGAGCTCGCCGGAGCGGGCTACGCCTCGGTCATCAGCACCTACCTCGGGCTGGCGATCATGATGTACGTCAGCGCCTCGGGCGACTTCAAGCGCTTCGAGATCTACCGCCATCGCAAGCTCGACACGTCGGTGATGCGGAGCATCATCCGGCTGCTCGTCCCCTCGGGCACGGCCACCGTCATCCTCATGGCAGGGTTCGCCCTGTTCATGTACTTCGTCGGTCAGATCGACGCGGCTTCGGGCGGCACGGCCAACACGTACACCGCCGCGACCAAGGCGATCATGGACACCTCCGCGCTGTGCTTCATGCCGGCGATCGCGTTCGGGACGGCGACCGCCACCTGCGTCAGCCAGAGCCTGGGTGCCGGCAAGCCCAACCTCGCCGCGCGCTACGGCTGGGAGTCGGCGCGTCTGGGCATCTACGCAATGCTGGTGATCGGAGCCGTCTTCATGGCGATCCCCGAGCAGATCATCACGGTGCTGGCACCGAACGACCCCGAGGTGCCCAAAGCCGCCGCGGCGTCCATGCGCATGGTGACGTTCGCGTTGCCGCTCATGTCGGTGGGGCTGATCCTCGCCCAGGCGCTGTACGGCGCTGGCGCCAACGTCTTCGTCGCGGTCGCCGAGGGCATCCTGCACTTCGGAGTGCTGGTGCCGCTGACCTGGCTGCTCGGCCCCAAGCTCGGGTTCGGCATGGAAGGCGTCTGGTTCTCCGCCTCGCTCTACGTGTCGCTGCTGGGGGTTGTCATGGCGTTCAAGTTCGCTAGCAAGGGCTGGCGCTCGATCAAGCTCTGAAGCGGAGCCGCTCCCCGCCGTTGCGAGGGCGCGCATCCGACGGCGGAAAACAGAGGCGGTTCCGTACTTGAGCCGTCGTGGGTTTGGGGTAGTCTCCAAGCCCCGCTGGCGGCAAAGAAGTCTCCGAGCCGAGGCGGTCCGAGTCCTTATGCGCGTTCGTCCTTACCTGTTTGCTTTGTTGTTCGTGACAGCTTGTGCGGTCGTCAGCACCCGCCGACTCGACCGAAGATTCGGTCAAGCTGCTCCGGTCCCACGTTCGGTGCAAGCCCTCGCCCCGGGAAAGGTCGACTACGCCAGTGAGGTGCGACCCATCGTGGAGGCTCGCTGCGTGGTGTGTCACGGCTGCTACGACGCACCGTGTCAGCTCAAGCTTGGCTCGCCCGAGGGCATCGATCGCGGCGGCACCGAAGCCAAGGTGTACGACGCAAAACGGCTGCTGGAGGCTCCGACGACGCGGTTGTTCGAGGACGCCCAGACGACGAGCGGGTGGAGGAAGGCAGGGTTTCATCCGGTGCTCAACGAGCGCGAGCAGTCCAAGCGAGCCAACCGCGAGGCGGGGGTCCTTGCTCGCCTTCTGGCCTTGAAGCAGGAGCATCCGATACAGGACGGGGGACTGCTCCCCAAGGACATCGACGTGTCGATTAAGCGCGAGCAGGTGTGCCCGTCGATCGAAACGCTGGACGCGTATGAGCAAGAGCACCCGAGCTGGGGGATGCCGTTTGGTGTACCGGGGCTGGAGCTCGAGGAACACGAGACCCTGATCCGGTGGGTCGAAGAAGGCGCAGTGCACACCGAGCCCGCGCCCCTCGACAAGGCGACCCTGGAGCAAGTGGATCAGTGGGAGCAATACTTCAATGACCCTTCGCTCAAAGGGCGTCTTGCGGCGCGCTACATGTATGAGCACCTGTTTCTCGCGCATCTGTACTTCGAAGACATGCTGAAGGGGTCCGGAGAACAGCGTCCCGAGCAGTTCTTCGAGCTGGTTCGCTCTCGCACGCCGCCGGGACAGCCGATCGATCGCATCGCGACCCGCCGGCCCTTTGACGACCCTGGTACTCGGCCCTACTACCGACTCCGACCGGTGCGAGAGTCGATCGTCGCCAAGCTACACCTCCCGTACGCGCTGAGCGACGCCCGCATGGCTCGCTGGCGATCACTCTTCCAAGACGCCCCATTCTCGGTCTCCAAGCTGCCGTCGTACAAGCCGGAGATCGCATCCAATCCCTTTGCTGCGTTCGAGCATCTCCCGGTAGCGTCGCGTTATCGTTTCATGTTGGACGAGGCCCAGTTCACGATGATGGGCTTCGTCAAAGGCGCGGTCTGTCGGGGTCCGATCGCGCTGAACGTGATCAACGACCACTTCTACATTTTCTTCTTGGATCCGGACCTTCCCGGACTCGACACCGACATGTTCCTGCGTGAGAACGCGGACTCGTTGCGCCTGCCCGCCGCGGCGGGATCGAATGCTCCGCCGATGGTCACTTGGGTCAAGGACGCGGCGCGGCAGCGGAAGTACATGGAGGCGAAGCGGGCGGCTGCGCGCAAAGCGTTCGGTAGCAATCAGAAGGCCACGCTCGACACTCTTTGGGATGGCGATGGCACGAACCCCAACGCGGCGCTGACGATCTTTCGACACTTTGACAGCGCCTCCGTGTCCAAGGGCATGGTCGGCGACATGCCCAAGACCGCGTGGGTGATCAGCTATCCGCTCCTGGAGCGTATCCACTACCTGCTGGTTGCCGGGTTTGATGTCTTCGGAAACGTCGGCCACCAGCTGGCCACTCGCACCTATATGGACTTTCTGCGCATGGAGAGCGAGTTCCACTTTTTGGTGCTTCTTCCCGATGACGTACGCGTCAAAGAACGAAAGTTCTGGTACCGCAACACCAATGAGCGCCTCGCCAAAGAGATCGCGGGGCAGCTGACCGATCTCGAGGTGCACACCGGGATCGAGTTCACAACCCAAGAGCCCAAACGCGAGCTCTATTCAATGCTGCGCGAACACCTCGCGCCGGTGTTGGATCGGCGAGCCAACCTCGGTCCGGTGGCCGCGCCCATCCGAAAGCCGCTGGAGCGATTGGCCGTACTTCGGGGGACCGCGGTGAGTCGGATGCCGGAGATGGCATTTCTCCTCGTCCCCGACGCTGCCCCGGCCGACCAGGTGTTTACGCTGGTCCGAAACAGCGCCCACTCGAACATTGCATCGCCCCTGCACGAGAGCCAGCGCCGGCTCCCCGCAGAGGACACAATGACGGTGGTTCGGGGTTTCGTCGGCACTTACCCCAAAGCCCTATACCGGGTCCCCAGCGACAAGCTGGAGTCGTTCGTCGCCGCGGTCGAGTCGCTGGACAGCGAGACATCCTACGCCCGGCTGCAGGTCCACCATGGGGTGCGTCGCACCGACAGCCGGTTCTGGGAAACCGTAGACCGACTCCACGAGCTGTACGCACAGCAGGAGCCCATCGAGGCCGGGCTGTTCGACATCTCCCGAATCGAGAACCGGTAGTCGGGCCTGGCCTGCCCTGGCCTGCGCTTGAAGGGGGTTGGGTGCGGTTAGAAGACGAAGGAGAGGACCGCTCCGACAATCACAACAACGCCGACGATGTAGGGGATGCTTCGTTTCATGCCAACGAAGAATGCAACCCTCGGGCCAAACGGATCAGACTCGGAGGAAGCCACTCAGCTGCTGAAGCCGTGCCTTCGCGGTCGTCCGCGTCGTGCAGCGGCGCACAGTGAGCGGTCCGAGCACGCGCGCACCCGATCATAGCGTCTGCGTCGAGGGTGGCCGAACCTGCGTGGCTTCTGTACGCAAGTGCTTTCGCCGGCTGCTAGGGCGCGCGTGGTCCCGTACGCTCTGGGCACATCGCCACGCCAAGCCAAAGACCGCCGACACGGAGCCCGTGCGGCGGTCTTTGTTCTGTGATGTATGGCAGCTGTACCGGGCGTACTGGAAGCTTTGGCGATACCGCCGGGAGCGAAAAGGGCGAGCGAAACGTCGTGTCGACTTTCTCAACTGGCTGCTAGGACGAGTGGGGTCGCGCGTGCTTGTGCTTGTTGGAGGAGCCGTTGCGTTTTGAGCTGGCACCGTTGGCATCTGTGGGCGGCGTGGCTACACCTTTGACGGGTGTTGCACCCTCGACGGACGCTGCACCCTCGACGGCTGTTGCGGGGGTCACCGTGATGTCCGAGTCCGGGGTGGTGTCCGACTCGGCCGTGCTCGACTTCCGGGCGATCTGGGCCTTCAGCTTCGTGGCGGCTTCGCTGGCCTTGCCGGCCGCCGAAGATGCCTTGTCGCCGATGTCCTTACGAAGTTCCTTGCCCGACTTGGGGGCCAGGAGTAGGCCCGCTGCCGCGCCCGCGAGTGCGCCAAGGCCAACCCCGCCGGCGACGGGGACAACGAGGCTGCGCTGCTTTCGCCTGCTGAAGAGGCGGCCGAAACGGAGGAAGAGGGGGGATTTGAAGAGCTTCATGATGGTACTCGTGATCGGTTGGGGTAAGGCGGTCCGCACCCGGGGTGTTCGGTCAGCGAATCGAAGAGCGTGCTGGCGTCCTTCGAGGACTCGTCCTTCGATTTGCCGTCGCGCTCTTGGAGGCGTCCTACGAACTTCCTCCAAACCCGTATCTTTCACGTGCTGTGCCAGCCCGTGATGTTCAGGATTCGAGAAGCTTCCGCGGGTTGCCGGGCAAGTGAACGCCTGCTGATACGGCCAGATCGCACGCCTGAGCGGATGCGCTCGATCAAGCGGTCTGGAAGTGGTGTGGTGCCCGAATGCCGCACTTCGCAAATACGACAGCGCTGTCGTATTTGAGCCCTCCTCTCAGCCACGCACGGAATCCGCTGCGGTCGTTCAACGAGCGTCGGGCCTCCATGCTCTGGTCGTGCGAACTGTGTACGGGCAGTCGCTGCCGAACGCGGCGGTGCTGAACCTGCGCAGTCCTGCACGGGGCAACCCGCAGGATGTGTCGGACCTGGAGACGGCGGCGGGGATGCTGGAGTCTGAGGAGATTCCTACGCGGCAGCGCAATACCGCTGTCGGACGGCCGTGGTATTGCTCGCTTCATGCGCAGGGACTGGCTTTCTGCGGTTGTTGTCGCGCTCGTGGCACCGTGCTGCGGAGGCGGACAGCAGCCCCCGGGAGACCCGCTGCCGGTTGCGGGTCAAGCGTCCAAAGGCGCGTCAGGCTTGGACGTTCGCGCCTTGGTCCAGCAAGCCCTCGGCTCCGAGGACGACAGGGCTGGGGTGGTCTCGCAGCTCGAAGCCGCGAAGGGATCGATGTCTGAGCAGGAGCGAGCGATCGTCGACCGGATCGTCGCGGGGCTCGAAGCTGAGCAAGCGGACGGGGCCGCGTCGCCCTCTCAGCCGCGGGCGGCCGTGTCGGCGAGCAGTGGAGGTGCGCCGTTCCCCATGAACGTGACGCTGCTGGGCCGCATGCCGTCCTCGGCGATTCCGAGCAAGGGCATCAAGGTTCCGCGGTCGGCGACGACGGGGTCGCCATCGACGAGCAGGGTCCAGACGCGTCCCATGGGGTCGATCGACATGGATGCGACGCGCGAAGCGAGCTCGGGGTAGGGCGTGATGGTGCCGTCGACTCCGCGGACGATGACTCGCGACGGGGATTTGGTGGCCACCGCGATAACGCCGTTGGCGTTGGTGGCGATGTCGGGAGCGAGGGCGTCGCCCGGCAGGTCGATGGTTGTGGCCGCCTCGGCGTCGATCAGCACCAGCTCGGTGCGGGTGCGGGCAACGATGCCGGCCTGGCCCGCGTCAAAGAGCTCGGGATAGAAGTCCATGGCGAGGACGGAGGTGGTGGTGATGCGTTTCTTGTGCAGGCTCGCGCGGATGACCTCGCGCTCGGTGGAGACCAACACGCTGTCCGCCTCGGCTGCGAGGGGGCGCAGGGGCCCCGGTGGCGCGCGGAGTTTTTCGCTGCGCCAGCCACTGGCATCTTTGGCGTACAGGACCGAGCCGGACAGCAGCCACACGGTCCCGTTGTCGGAGACGACGGCATCGACCGAACCCCGCGGGAGCGGCGGCGAGATGTTGGGGACGACTTCGAGGTCCCACTGACCGTCGATCAGCTCACCCAAGACGAGCGGCTCGCGCCGGTCTTCCGGGCGGTGGGACATCCAAGGCATGCCCCGCGGACCGGGCCCATGGGCGGTGACGGCCCCGCCGGCGGCCTTGGGAAATGCGGGGTGGAGCACCGCGGTGCCGTCGGGTTGGTACTGGCCGTATCGGTCGGGGGCGGCCCGGAAATAGAAGCCGTTCGCCGAGGCAATCGTCGCACCCCCCACCACGCCCTTGAGGCCGTGCATAAGCCCGTCCTGCAGCGCATAGGAGGCCGCTCGATAGGCGAAGATGCTGACATCTCCCTGCAGCGCGGGGGACAACGGCACACTCTCAAAGCGCAGGATGACTCGCGTCCCTCCGCTTTCCGCTTTGATGTCGATGCGGAGCTTATGCCCGGTCTTGGTTCCGAACTCGCTCCACTTGGGCAGCTGAGAGCGGTCGCTGCCCTCGTACCAGTTGTCGCCGGTCCGAATCCAGCCGGCGTTTTGCGCCGCGCCGACCGTCGCGACGTTGGTATCGTGCACCCGCTCGGGGAGCCAATACGAGAGCATCGCATCGCCGGTCTGTTCGCCCGTGGCTTCGCAGACGATGGCGTCATCCCCAGGCATGAGGGGCTGCAGGCTTGGGCCCTCCCACGCCGGCGAGACCGGGGCCGCGACGCACGGCGGACACTTGTCTTGGATCCCCGCGTCGCACAGCTTCTCGCATCCGGCCAGGCCGAGGGCGAGAGACATCGTGAGCGCAGCGGTGCTGAGGCGGGTAGCCATGAGAAAGCGGGCTCCATCTCTTTGGCGCTGGCCCGCGCCGACGCAAGGACTCTTCCCGGCCTGCTTCGGGCCGTCTCCCCGGCAGCGGCGGTCCAACCGACGAGCACCACCGGCTCAAGGCATCTGTCGTAGGGTTCGGCGTCCACGGAGCGAGACCGCCATGAAGGAAGAAATCCGCAGAACGCTGCTCTACACGATCGAACGAATTCTGGTTCGAGGTGCCCACTACCGGTTCCTCTTTGTGGTCGCGGCCATTGGGCTCGTCTCGGTCGTTGGCGGGCTGCTGCTCATCCTCGATCCGCAGGCCGCCGAAGGCCCGGGCGACGCGATGTGGTGGGCGTTCCTGCGCCTGTCGGATCCTGGCTACCTCGGAGACGACGAGGGCACGTGGCGACGCATCGTCTCCACCGTCATCACGGTGCTGGGCTACGTCATCTTTCTGGGAGCGATGGTCGCGATCCTCACCCAGTGGCTCAACGACACCCTCAACCGGCTGGAGCAGGGGCGGACGCCGATTCGCCAGTCGGGACACATTGCGATCCTCGGGTGGACCAACCGGACCCGCACGATCTGTCGGGAGCTGGTGAGCGCGGAGGGACGGCTGACCCGCTGGCTCGAACGGAGTGGCGTTCGCCGGCTCAAGGTCGCGATCCTCGCGGCAAAGGCTGGGCCGGAGCGCGACTACGAGCTCCAAAGCGCCTTGGGTCCCCTGTACCGCCGCCAGCAGTTCGTGCTGCGGTCAGGCAGCTACCTGCGGGCCAGTCATCTGCGGCGCGTCGACCTCGGCCACGCTGCGAGCATCGTGCTGCCGGGCATCGAGAGCACGTCCGCCGACGCAGCGAACCACGACGCGATGGTGATCAAGACCCTGAGCGCGGTGTCAGCCGAATATGGACCGGCGGAGAACCTGCCGCCGTGTGTCTGCGAGATCTTCGACCCGCGCAAGGTGCCGGTCGCGGAGCGAGCGTATGGCGGGCCGGTGAGCGTGTTGGCCTCGGATGTGATCATCGGCCGTCTGATCAGCGAGAGTCTTCGCCAGCCAGGATCCTCGGACTTGCTGGAGGAGCTGCTCACCGACGGCGACGGTGCGACGCTCTACGTGCGCACCTGGGAGGAAGGGCCGACCACGCTCAATCAGCTTGAGGCGGCCAGCCGCAACGCGGTCTTCCTCGGCGTCGCGACGGCGAGTTCGTTTCGCCTCGCGCCGCCGCCGGAGACTCGGATCGACACCGGGGATGGGCTGGTCTACGTCGCGGCCGCGTACGACGAAACCGAGCTGCGAATCCGGACCGCACCGGCCGCGTCGCCCTTGCCGCCTTCGCAACCACTGCTGGAGCTCGAGCCGATGGCGGCCGCCGGCCGGGTGCTGGTGCTGGGGTGGAGTCGCCGGATGCCGGACGTCCTGGGTGAACTCGAGCAGGCATCCGGGGAGCCGTGGAAGGTCGACGTGCTCTCGTCGGTGGAGCCCGAGCAGCGGAGCGCCAACATGGCGGAGCACGGCGTCTCCCTCGAGCGGACGACGGTGCAACACTTCACCGGCGACCTGACGGTGCCGCAGACCTTGGCCGCGCTGGACCCCGCTGGCTACGACCGCGTGTTCTTGGTGGCGAGCGATTGGCCGCTCTCCGGTGATGCCGCGGACGCTCGTACCATCTCCACCTACGTTGCCCTCACGGGCCTGTTCGACGGCGAGACGTCCCAGCCCCACGTGGTGGTCGAGCTGACCGACGAGAGCAACGTGGAGCTGGTCGGGGCTGGCGACACCGAGGTGGTGGTGAGTCCGCGGACGCTGTCTCGAATGCTGGCCAGGGTCGTCCTCAAGCCCCAGCTGAGCCTGGTGATCGACGAGATCTTTGGGCAGGGCTCGACCGAGCTGCGTTTCGCGACGTTCCGTGCGAGCAAGAACCGGACCTTCGCCGAAGTGTCGCGGGACCTCCTGGCCCGTCACATCGTCGTGATGGGCATCCGGCGAGGTGGTCCTGGAGGCGAGCTCATCCTCGGTCCAAACCCGGACCTGATCGTCGAGGGCAACGGTCTGGACGCGCTGATCGTGCTCGAGGACACGGACGACCGCGACGAGGCTACTGGGGCGGCGTAGCGGCTTCGGTCACGGGTTCATCGTCGTCGGCCGCGGTGATGCGGACCGAGATCGCTTGGTCTCGGTCCGCCTCGACGATCTCCAGAAGAAGACCGATGAGGTTCTCCATCGTGACGATTCCCGTGGCGCTCCCGAACTCGTCGATGACCAGAGCCATGTGCTGCTTGGTCTTCTGCATCTGGCGCATGAGCGCCGGCAGCGTCATTGTCTCGGGGATGCGCGTGAGCGGGCGGCCGCACTCTCGAACCCGAGAATCGGGGCTCACGCCGGTTCCGCAAAGATCCTTCACGTGCACCACGAGTTCGGCGTCGTCGAGCCCCGCGCTGCAGAGCGGATAGCGGGTGTGCAGGGACTCGCCCACCACCTTGAGGGCTTCTTGCACGGAGGTCTCGAGTCCCAGCGTCGTCACCTCGCGGCGCGGGACCAGCACCTCGCTCACCCGCATCACATCGAACCGAAGCACCGACGTCAGCAGCTCGAGCTCCGTGGGGCTCAGCTCTCCTACGGACGCGCCGAGCCGGATCATGGCCGCGATCTCGCCCTCGGTGGTTGGCTTGTGGTTGTTGCCGCCGACCAGCGCCGCCGTGGCCCGCTGCGTGAGCCAAATGGCCGGGCTGAGGATCTTCTGGAGCATCAGCAAAGGCCACACCACGAAGCGCCAGATCCCCCGCCACCGCACCGCGCCGATGGTCTTGGGGATGATCTCGGCGAGGAAGAGGATCGCGATGGTGAACAGGACCGAGAACGGACCCAAGGCGGGAGCACCCAGCGCGTCCGCGGCGAGGCTTCCCGCCAGGGTCGCGCCGGCGGTGTTGGCCACCGTGTTCATGATCAGGATCGCCGAGGTCGGGGCCGCGATGTCGTGCTTCATCGCGAGCATCCGGTCTGCGGCCTCGCCGTGAGGTCCGCCCCGCGCGGCCTCCAGCGTTGGAGTCCGCGTCGACATCAGGGTTGCTTCGAGCAGGGAGCACGAGGCTGAAATGCCGACGGTCACAACGACCACCACCAATAAGAGGAACACGGGCGGATGCTACAGCAGGCGCCGAACGCCGGGGCCGCGGCCTCGTTTGCGAAGTGAGGCGTGCTTTGTGGTCATCGACGGGCATTCCTTGTAAATCAATGCTCATGGCGGGCACGGGAGACGGGGACGAGGACGCCGGCGGGCAAGACTGGCTTTGGGCCGAGCTGGCCGATGCGCTCGACGAGGAGGTCGAGCTGGATCTCGACGGCGCGATGCTCAGCCGCGAGGTCGCGCGCATCTACAACGACAAGCATCCCAACGACATCGACCGTCGGATCTACTTCGTCGAGCTGCTCCGGCTGCAGTCCGAGCTCATTCGGCTGCAGGAGTGGGTCCAGGCCCACAAACAAAAGGTCGTCGTGATCTTCGAGGGTCGTGACAGCGCCGGGAAGGGGGGTGCGATCAAACGGATCAGCCAACGCCTCAACCCGCGCATCGTTCGGACCGTGGCGCTGCCCGCCCCCAGCGATCGCGAGAAGAGCCAGTGGTACTTCCAGCGCTACGTGCCGCATCTTCCGGCCGGGGGCGAGATCGTCCTGTTCGATCGCAGTTGGTACAATCGCGCTGGCGTCGAGCGGGTGATGGGCTTCGCGAGCGAGGGTGAGGTGGAGGCGTTCTTCCGCGACGTGCCCGAGTTCGAGCGCATGCTGGTGCGTTCGGGGATCCGGGTGATCAAGTACTGGTTTTCGATCAGCGACGAAGAGCAGCAGCTCCGCTTTTTGATGCGGATTCACGATCCGCTCAAGCAGTGGAAGCTCAGCCCGATGGACCTGCAGTCGCGGGTGCGCTGGGAGCAGTACACCAAGGCCAAGGAGGAGATGTTCGAGCACACCAACATCCCCGAGGCCCCCTGGTACATCGTCGAGGCCAACGACAAGAAGCGGGCGCGGCTCAACTGTATCGACCACCTGCTCGCGCAGATCCCCTACGGCGAGGTGCCGCACGAGCACCCCACGCTGCCCGAGCGGGTGTTCAATCCGGAGTACGAGCGGGCCACGCTCCCGGCCGAGCTCTACGTCCCTAGGAAGTACTGAGCGCTTCGCTCTCGCGGGCCCACGCGATGTCGATGATGCGCTCGAGCAGCTGCGGATACTCGATGCCGCCGAAGCGACCCATCAGCGCCAGCTTGGCTTCGCAGCTCCAGGCCGGGTTGGGGTTGACCTCCATCAGCTTGATGGTGCCGTCGGCAGCGGTGCGGAAGTCGAAGCGAGCGTAGTCGCGGCACCCGAGCCGTTCGAACAGCGCCGAAGCATGGGCGCGCAGGGTCGCGAGGGTGGGCGCGTCCAGGGCGGCGGGCTCGATGCGGATGCGCTCGTAGGAGGTGTCCGGGCCCGTCTTGGACTCGAACGCGAGAATCGGAGCCAGCCCGGGGGGCAGGGCGGAGAAGTCGACCCGCAGCGGTGGGAGGTCTTGAAACGCGCCGGGGTTGCCCAGCAGCGCGAGTCCGTACTCGGGACCGGGCAGGTACTCCTGGATCACCGCCGCACGCCCCGGAAGCTGCTCGCGAAACCACGCCAGCTGCTTGCGGAGTGCTTCGGCGTCGGCGACCAACGCATGGCGATTGATACCCACGCTGCCGTCCCCGGAGGCCGGCTTGACGAACGCCGGGTACACAACCTCCAGCGTCTCGAAGGGCGTGTCCGGATTGGCTGTGCATTCGCGGGGGGAGGGAATGCCCAGCTCCCGCGCGAGCAGGCTGACCAGCGGCTTGTCGTAACACAGCACCATCGCGGTGGGGGGCGAGCCCGTATACGGGATCCCCAGCACCTCCAGCAGGGCGGGCACGTGCAGCTCTTTCGTGGCCTCGTTGCCGAACCCGGTGTCGCAAAGGTTGACCACGAGGTCGGGCTGCTCGGCTCGGAGCCGGTCCAGCATTGTCGCGTGCTCGGTGCAGACCGCGACCTCCCAGCGTTCCAGCGAGCGCAGCGCTTCCAGCATGGTGGTGTGCAGTCGCAGGTCGTCGGCCGTGTAGCCGCCGTCCCACTTGGTCGGATCCGCCAGCCCGTGGTCGCCGGTCAGTACGAGAAGCTTCATGTTTTGTCTGCTCCGGTTCGTGGGATCGTCTCGTCCCAGGTTCGCTCGAAGGTGGTGCTCGGGCCCTCCAGCGCACGCAGCTGACCCTTGAAGATGAAGTGCTCGGGTGCGCAGGACAGCTGGGTCTCGCACTCGATACGGACGTGCCAGTCCCCGCGGGACAGCTCGACCCACTGACTCACACACGTTCGCGCCGAGAGCGGATCATTGGCGGTGATGCGGTGCGTCTTGGCAAACGAGTAGCCGAGCGTGAGGTCGAGCTCCTCGAGGCGTGCGAGCGAGTGGTCGCCAAACTCGCCTCCGTCACTGCGCAGTCGGTACACGACTTCGTTGGTCACCAGGTCTCGCTCGACGGTGCGACGAAACGGAAGCGCGCGCAGAGGCTTGTGACGGATCCCGGGTGCCTCCTGGGGTGGGGCGAACTCGGCGAGTGTTTCGTCCAAGGGCTGCGGCGCGCGCACGGGCAGGCTCAGGCTGCTGGTCCCCGGCCAGACCGAAAGCGTTGCAGCGTCGGGGGATGGCCATGCGATCGGCCAGTAGCTCGTGGAGACCGCGATGCGAAGCCGCGAGCCTGGCGAGAACGAGTGCGCGATGTCGTTGAGCTGAACACGGACCCGAAACCGCTCTGTGGGGACCAGAGGCACGGACTTTTCGTGGCCCTCACGGTGGGTCAAGTCGAGCAGCCCGTACGTGATGCGGGTGGACGCATCTTCGGGGTCGACCTCGCACAACCGGACAGCCACCATCGCAGAAGGGGTGCTGGCCGCGAGGTCGAGTTCGACCACAGGCGCGCCCATGATCTCCAGGCCGGCCTCGAGGGGGTCGCTGTCGAAGACCAATGAGCGTCCGTCGTCGGGGCGCTGGTCCAGGGGCATCTCGCCGTTGGATCCGAAGGCACACCACTCGCCCGCGACGGCACCGGTCAGTTGTGGCGAGCGATGCCGCATGGGCGGGCCTTCTTCGGGCGTTGGCGACAGCCCGCGTCGGTTCAGCGCCCAGGTTTGCGGCCGCACGTTGGGCGAGGGCCACTGCGTCTCGGCGATCCATCGGCCCGGTCGCTCCCGGTACTGCGGTGCGGGAGGCACACTGTCTTGCATCCACATGCGCAGCTGAGGCTCGTCCATGATCCCGGTGTCCTTGCCGCGCAGCCAGTGGTCCCACCAGCGGATGGCCTCTTGCAGAAAGCCGATCTTCGGGCCGGGGTAGCCTCGGTGCGGGAAGGTGTGGGCCCACGGTCCGATCAGTCCCTTGCGGGGTCCGTCCAGCCCCGCCATCAAGCGACCGACCGCGTTGGAGTATCCGTCCGCCCATCCACCCACGGCGTACACGGGGCACGCGATCGCGGAGAAGTCCTCGCACACCGACCCGCGTTTCCACTGTTCGTCGCGCGTGGGGTGCCCGGTCCACAGCGCCGGGTAGGCGACGAGTCCGGCGAGTCGCTCCATCCACATGGCTTTCCATCGCTCGCCCACGATCTCCGGGTCTGGGGGCATCGCGGCGTAGGTGGTGAGGATCGAGCCCCACTGCATGTTTTCGTTGAGCAGGCATCCGCCCATGTAGTGGGCGTCGTCGGCGTAGCGATCGTCGGACGCGCACAGCGTGATGATCGCGCGCAGCGGCTCGGGTCGCAGCGCGGCGATCTGCAGCGCGTTGAAGCCACCCCAGGAGATCCCCATCATGCCCACGGCGCCGTCGCAGAACGGCTGCTGTGCCGACCACTCGATCACCGCGACTCCGTCGCGCAGCTCGGCCGCGGAATACTCGTCCTGCATCACGCCTTCGCTGTCGCCGGTGCCACGAACATCGACGCGAGCGACCGCGTAGCCGTGAGCCGCGAAGTAGCGGTGCATGGGTTCGTCCCGCTCGCGCATGAAGTCGCGCTTGCGGTAGGGCAGATACTCGAGAATGACCGGGGCTGGCTTGCCGTCGGCCGGTAGGAAAAGTCGCGAGGCGAGGCGTGAGCCGTCCGCCATCGGAATGAAAACGTTCTCGATCTCGCGGACGCGATCGAGCAACTCGGGGATGACGGTTACTCCGCGTGCCATGCGACCTGCGGCCCGACTATGGCACCGGCCAGCTGCGTGCGATAGCGTCGCGAGCATGGCAATCGTCGAGCACGATCCGTGGCGCCGTCAGTATTTCGAGTCGGTGCGCTGTCCCGAGGAGACCTTCATCTCGACCGACGACACCGATTCATACCGGCTCTATCCCAAGCACCGCTGGATCTACAACAAGCTCCTCGTCGCCGAGACCCAGGGCATCGCCTGCGCTCCGCACGGCATCATGCCCGAGTCGTTCCCGGTCTTCTCCAAGCCGATCTACAACCTGCGCGGGATGGGTATGGAGACTCGGGTGTTCGAGAACGCCGAGGACTACTTGGCCGACCGCGACCCCGGACACATGTGGTGTTCGCTGCTCACGGGCGAGCACCTCAGCTCGGACCTCGCGGTGGTGCAGGGCAAGGTGGTGTGGTGGCGACACGTGATGGGCAAGGCGGGGCCGCATCAGACATTCGACTACTGGAGCGTGCTGGCCGAGCGACGGCCACAGCTTGAGGCGGACTGCGGCGCTTGGGTCGCGGAGCACTTCAGTGACTACACGGGCATGATGAACGTCGAGACGATCGGCGGGAAGATCATCGAGGGGCACCTGCGCTTTGCCGACCAATGGCCCGATCTGTACGGCGCGGGTTGGCTCGAGGCGCTGGTCGAGCTGCACGTGAGCGGCACCTGGAGCTATGCCGACGACGACCGCCGCGACGGCTACAGCATGGTGCTGTTTGCCGGACACGGCGCCTGTTACCGCCACCCACCCGAGGCGCTGGTCGAAGAGCTGCTGCGCGACCCCCTCATCTCCAGCATCCAGTCCACGTTTCACGAGGATAAACCTCCCGAGCAGCACGCCATGCCCCCGGGTGGATTTCGCGTGGGCATCGTCAACTGCTGGGATCTCGAGGCCGGAGAAAAGGCCCGCGATCGCCTGGGTCACTGGTACTGGAAGTCCCGGCGGCTGCGTCCCCGAACGAAGCGGCGCGTCACGATTCTGGGGGCCTGAGTCTGGGGGCCTGAGTCTGGGGGCCATTTCGCCCCTGCTCTGCCATGGCGACCGCATCATAAGCTTCCCGGTTGCGCGCTGGCGCAACGGGTCGGGACCGGCATAGGATCAAGCCGATGATCGGGGCACCCCTTGGACTTGTCTTGGCGTTGCTCGAACCAGGAGCATCGCCTCCGGAGCCCGACTACACGCCGACGTCCTCCAAGGCGCCGGAGTCGGCCCCGCTTCCCGAGCCCACGCCCGAGCCCGTTGCGGAGCCCGAGCCGCAGCCCGAACCGGAGCCTCTCTCCGAGGCCAAGCCGCTCGTGCCCAAGTTCAACCGGCACGGTGTGGGCATTCGGTCCGGCATGGTGGTCGTACCGACTTGGCTGCTCTCGCGGTGGTTCGAGACCCAGACCAACGCGCTGTGTCGCGGCGAATCGGTCGGCAACTTTGCGCAGGAGCGAGGTCTGCTCAGAACCGAGGGCTGTAACTTCTACGTTGGGGGCGAGTACGTCTATCGGTTCTCGCGGATCTTCGACATCGTCGGATCGGTCGGCTATCAAAGCGCCAAGCTCCCCGAGGGCTACTGGCTCGACAAGGGCAAGTACGTCGGCACGTCCGAGTCGCTTGTGGCGGCCGATTACACCGACGTCGATCTCAGCATGCTCTACTTGGAAGCCGACTTCATCGCGCGGGCGCCGATCGTCACAACCGACAATATCGAGCTGGGCATCGGCGGCGGAGGCGGAATCGGCCTGGGCATCTTGTTCGGCGATATCCACCGCACAGGCATCGGCTCCAACCCCGATGGCTACATTCCCGGCCAGGGCCCAACGCCCACCGATACCTGCCAGACCCCAGCGGACCTCGCGGACTTCAACCGCTGCACCCCGCGCTACGACGTCAGCAAGGACTCGGACCGCACGCCGCCCGACCCCAACGGCCTCGACGAGCCCAACAACGAACTCTACGCAAGCTGCGACGAAAACGGCTGCAGCGAGTCGGACCTCAACGCCTTCGGCTATCGCAACAAGTCCGGCGGGGTACCTCCCGTGATCCCTGTGGTGAATCTAATCCTCAGCGCGCGAATGATCATCAAGGACACCGTGGGGATCACGCTCAACGGAGGATTCAACACCGGGTTTTACTTCGGCGGATCGCTCACCTACTTCTTCGGGAAAGACTTCCAGACGCGCTGAGACGGCCGTAGAGCCGAAGACAGCCGGAGCCGGCCCCCGACGCACAGGACGCGACGTTTTCCTCATCGAGGTTCGTGTGTCACGATGGGCGCATGGCTTGGACGCGAGGATGCATCGTTGTAATTTCACTGAGTGTTACTGCGTGCGACCCGTTGGTGCCGCTGGAGGAAGGCACATCGGGCGACACGAGCGCGCCACCGGGTTCGTCGGAGGGCGGTGAGGCGGGCTCCCCAACCAGCCCCGTGCCGCCCACGCCTTCGACCACGGCGCCGCCTTCGGCCTGCGACCCTGGGATGGCCGCGCAGTGCTCCTGCCCGGATGGTTCGGACGGCGTGCAGGTGTGCGAGCCGGGAGGTGTCCCGGGTGCGTGTCAGTGCAACGACGGCGAAACGTGGGGCACCACCTCGGGCGGCTGGTGGGGCAGCTCCGGTTCGTCGGGGTGGTGGGGTGAGAGCTCGGGTTCGTCCAGCGGCGGCTGGAATGACCCACGCATCCCCGAGCTCCCGCCGGGCGAAGAATGCCTGGGTCTCGATATGCCCTGCGTGGGGAGCTTCGACATCTCCGACGACGAACAGCTGCTGCCAGTCGGAGTCTGCTCTCGGATCGACGGCGATCTGTTCATCCAGAACGTGAGCACGCTGCAGCCGCTCGGCTGCCTGCGCGAGATGGATGGGTTCTTGTCCGTCATCCAGACGCCGGTGTCCGATCTTTCGGGCCTGGCCGCGCTCGAGTTCGCGGGCAGCCTTGGCTTCGCCGAGAATCACCAGCTCCAAACCCTCGACATCCCCACCCTCGAGAACGTGGGGGATCTCTACGTCTTCGCGAACCCTTCGCTGGTTTCGTTCGACCTGCCAAACCTCGCGGAGATCATCGGCGTGTTGGACGTGATCGACAACCCGGTGCTGCCAGACTGCGAGGTTCAAGCTTTGTTCGAGCAGACAACCCCGACGGCGCTGACGTGCGGAGGCAACCTTCCCGATATGTGCGCCACGGCGTGCGACTGAAGTGGTAGGTTTCGGGCCTCGAGGGCGTCACAGGTTTGCGCGCGCTCGGGCCCGCCCTCGATGGCCAACAAAAAATCAACCGTTCGCGCCGTCCCACGGCGTCCCGTCGTCGGCTGGCGAGAGTGGGTCGGCTTGCCTGGCCTCGGCGTCGAGTTCATCAAGGTAAAGGTCGACACTGGGGCTCGCACGTCTGCTCTTCACGCATTCGACGTGCGCGAATACACGCGCGCTGGCGTGGACTGGGTCCGCTTCTCCGTCCATCCGCTGCAGCGGAGCGAAGGCGAGGAGATCGAGGTCAAGGCCAAGGTCTTGGAGTATCGCTCCGTTCGCAGCTCCAACGGCAAGTCCACCGTTCGGCCTGTCATCGTCACCCCTCTCACGCTGATGGGTGTGACGTGGGACGTAGAGCTCACCCTGTCGAGCCGAGACGAGATGGGCTTTCGGATGTTGTTGGGTCGAGAGGCGCTTCGGCGGCGCTTTGTTGTCGACCCCGCGCGCTCGTTCATGAGCAGCACACCCAAGCGCAGCACCCCCCGCCTCCAGCGCTAACCCCTCTGCAAGGACCTTCATGAAACTCGGAATTCTTTCGTGCAGCCCCCGCTGCTACAGCACCCATCGTCTCGTCGAAGCGGCGAAGCAACGCGGCCACCAGGTCGCGGTCCTCAACACGCTCAAGTTCATGATCGACTTGCAGGAGGGCACCCCTGCGCTCTTCTACAGGCAAAAGGAGCTGGCCGAGTACGACGCGATCCTGCCGCGCATTGGTGCATCGATCACCTATTACGGCACGGCGGTTGTGCGGCAGTTCGAGCAGATGGACGTGTTCTGCGCGAACAGTGCGCTGAGCATCAGCAACTCGCGCGACAAGCTGCGCTCACTACAAATCCTCAGCCGACATCACATCGGCATGCCGCAGACCACGTTCGTGCGGGACAAGAAGGACGTTCTGCCCGCGCTCGACCGCGTCGGCGGAGCCCCGGTGGTCATCAAGCTGATCGAGGGAACCCAGGGCATCGGTGTGCTGCTCGCGGACACGGTCAAGTCCGCCGAGGCCATCATCGAGCTGCTGCAGAGCCAAAAGCAGAACGTGCTCATCCAGAAGTTCGTCGCGGAGAGCAAGGGCCGCGACGTGCGTGCCTTTGTGGTCGGTGACCAGGTTGTCGCGGCGATGCGCCGGGTTGCGCAGGGGCAGGAGTTTCGCAGCAACGTGCATCGCGGCGGGCTCACCGAGCGGATCGAGCTGGACGAAGAGTACGCACGCACAGCGGTCCGAGCGGCGCAAATCATGGGGCTCAACGTCGCCGGCGTCGACCTGCTCGAAGGCAAGGACGGACCGCAGATCCTCGAGGTCAACTCGTCGCCCGGACTCGAAGGCATCGAGACCTGCACGCAGCTCGACATCGCAGGAGCCATCGTCGACTACATCGCGGCCAAGGTCGACTTTCCCGAGATCGATCTGCGCCAGCGGCTGACCGTGAGTCGCGGCTACGGTGTCGCCGAGATTCAGATCCCCGAGGGCGCTCCGATGATCGGCCAGACCATCGAAGAGTCGGTCATCGGCGAGACGGACATCAACGTCTTGACGCTTCACCGCGGCACCACGGTGATCCCCAACCCCCGGCTCACCCGGGTGCTCGAGTCTCAGGACCGGCTGCTTTGCTTCGGCAAGCTGGACCTCCTGCGTGGACTCATTCCTCCTAAGGTTCGCAAGAAGCGTCTTCCCAAGGTGAAGAAGCTCAAGGACACCAAGGCCGATCGGTCGGTGCCCGACGCCGACGCTCGGCCTGTCGTCGCGCGCAACGAAGAGACCTGAGTCCGCCTCCGGCCGACTGTTTGCACCGCGCTCCAGGGCCTGTCATGTCCCTGGAGCGCCCGAATCGCCGGTTTCACGACCGGTTGGCGCGAACCCGTACTGTGCCGACAACGTCGGAGTCAGCCGCCCATCCAGTCCACGATGGCCTGCACCTCGGCGTCGCTGAGCTTGCTGTCATCGAACGCGCTCATGTACCCGCCGCGGTTGCCGTAGTTCGAGCCTCCTTCACCCTCGCGGACCTTTTCGATGGTGTCGTTGAAGCCCTTGTCGGCGATGTCTTCGTTGATGACCCCCTGGCCGGGCTGGGTGCCGTGGCAGTTTGCACAGTAGTCCGCGTACAGGCCTTCGCCGGTGCTGGGCTGCTCGAACGCGTCGAGCCAGTCGAACAGCTCCTCGAGCTGTTGGTCGCTGAACACGTCCTCGCCGTAGGCGGCCATCTGCGAGTTGGGGAACTCGAGCCCCTCGCGCCCGTTGCGAATCACGAAGCTCGCGAGGCCGCGGTCCGGGTGGCGCAACTCATAGCCGTTGACGCCGCCCTCGGCTTCGACGCCGTGACAGCCTGAGCAAAGCGAAACAAACAGCTCGGGTCCGGTGGGAGTTGGGAGCTCGCCGCCGCCCGTGGACTCGTCTCCCTCATCCCCAGGTCCGCTGGTGGTGGCCGCTCCGTCCGAGCTCTCCGAGCCCTCGGCGGCCGTTGAAGCCCCGGTGGAGCCCTCTGTTCCCGCGGAGCCCGCCGGATCGGACGAATCGCAGGCCGCCAGCAAGAACAGGGCAAGAAGTGCAGACGTTCGCATGCGAGCATGTGCCCCCAAACGCGGCAGCGTTACAAGCTCGGTCGAACTTTCGGGCGGTCGATCGAAACCCGCTGTTCTAAAGCCAAGCTGGCACACGAAACTCGCAGGCTCCCCAACAACTCACCCGTTCTTTAAACTCGGAGCCCCGTTTCTCAACATCCCCTGTGAGGGCGCGTTCAATCGCTCCGCGGAAGGGAAGAACAATGAGAAACGAAAGCACGGGAAACCACACGTTCGGGAGCTGGAAGATGGCGTTCATGGCGGCGTCGGTCGCCTGCGGGATCTCCGGTTGCGCCGAGGGAATCGACTCCGACGACGAACTCGATGCGCAGGGCGTCGTTGGCGACGACAACTTTCCTGGAACCGAGGAGCCCCACGAGCCCGAAGACCTCCCCGATGACGTTCCCGGGCAGAGCGCCTCGACGGCCCTGCCACCGGCGGACAACGCTTTCCCCGTCGTTGGGTACGTGCTGGGTGAGTCCTGCTCCAACGGGTTCGGAGATCCGAGGCCCAACGGACGCACGCACGAGGGTCTCGACTGCTTCTCCGCCGAGCATCACGCCCCGCTCGTTGCCGTCGAGAACGCGACGATCCGAGTCGTAAAAACCGCGGCCGAGAGCCCCGGGTTCTCGGGGAACAGCATCTCGATTCGAGGCGACAGCGGCTGGCGCTACTACTACGGCCACATCGAGTCGACCCCGTTCCGAAGCTGGGACGAGGGCGTCACGCGGGTCCAGAAGGGCCAAGTCATCGCGCTGATGGGCTCGACGGGAACCTCGGTCGAGCACCTTCACTTCGAGGCCGCTCCGGGAAACAGCGACGCGGTCAACCCGTATCCGTTCATGGGTACCTGGCAGCGGACGGCCGGGGACGCGCCGCCGGCGGGTCCTGCCGCAGAGCCCACCCCCCCGCCGCCACCCCCCGCGCCAGGATGCGGTTTGCTGGTCCCGGGCCAAGTGCTCGCGCCCGGAGAGATCATGTTCTCCTGCGATGGGCGATTCCAGATGCAGCTGCAAACCGACGGCAACATCGTGATGCGTGTCGTCGACTACGTTGCACTTTGGACCTCCGAAACCTACGGCACGTCCCCCTCGGGATTGGCGATGCAGGAGGACGGCAACCTGGTGCTGTACAGCACCGACGGAAGCGCGATCTGGCACCTGGGCACCCACGGCAACGCCGGCGCGTTCCTGAACCTGCAAAACGACGGCAACCTGGTTTTGTACCGGGGCAACACCGCCCTTTGGAACACGGGCGCCATCGAGTAGCTGTGATGCATCCGGCGGCGAAGGTTCTGCTCCTCGGTGCGCAGTGCGTCCCGGGGGGCAGCTTGCTTCCATCGTCGGGAGATTTCACGCCGCGCGCTCCAGCGCTATGCTGGCTGCATGATGCGGACCTGGTTTCTTGTGGCGCTGACCGTAGCGGTTGGCTGCGGTGACGAGGGCGATCAAGGCGAAGGCGGGGCGCCGACGGGCTCGGCCGGGTCCTCCGGTGAGACGCAGACCGCGAGCGCAACCTCGGGGGCGCAGACCGATGGCGAAACCTCCGCGAACGAGTCGACCACCGGAAGCGGCCCCGGCGGGACCGCGCCGGACGAGGAGTCGTCGACCGGGTCCGATTCGAGCTCGGCCTCGAGCACGACGACCACCGACAACCCCGGTGAGCCGGTGCTTCCCCCGGCAAACGCGGGGCTCGACTACCAACTTGGCGGGGCCTACGATCCACCCGACGGGGTGGAGGTTGTTTCACGGGACCGCAACGCCGCGATCGCGCCGGGCCTGTACAACATCTGTTACGTCAACGGCTTCCAGACCCAGCCCGACGAGGAGGACTGGTGGCTCAGCGAGCACCCCGACCTGCTGCTGCGGGATGGGAGCGGCGATCCGTTCATCGACCCGGATTGGGACGAGATCCTCCTCGACATCACCACTGCCCCCAAACGCGCAGCGCTTGCGGAGATTGTGGGTGGTTGGATCGAGCAATGCGGAATCGACGGATACGACGCGGTCGAGATCGACAACCTTGATACGTACTCCCGCTCCGATGGGATGATCAGCCAGGACAACGCGGTCGAGTTCATCCGCGCGCTGGCGGACGTGGCTCATGGCGCGGGCATGGCCATCGCCCAGAAAAACTCTGCGGAGATTTTGGGCCGACAAGCGGAGATGCACACCGACTTTGTCGTCACCGAGGAGTGCAACCGGTGGAACGAGTGCGGCGACTTCACCGAGGTCTATGGGGACCAGGTGTTTGTCATCGAGTATCGCACCGAAGACTTCGACGCGGGCTGCTCCGACTTTCCCGAGCTCTCCATCGTGCTTCGCGATCTCAACCTCGTCGGCCCCGGACAGAACGCCTACGTCTACGACCGCTGTTAGTGTCCTGAGTCCGTAGTCCGCACGGAAAACAACACCGCTCCCAACGCCCACCCTTCGCTGAGTAGACGCTATTTCGCAAACTTCCGGGTAGAGTGGAGCGGTCGCATGTCCGCCACCCCCGATCCTCTGCTGGCTGCACGCCCTCGCCTGGGTGCTGAGGCGCAGGCGATCGCGTCTCGGGTGTTGGCAATGGTCGTCGCCGACGCTCCGCTGGTCGGGAGGTATCGTCGTGGCAAGGTGCTGGGCTCGGGCGCTTACGGGGTCGTGGTCTCCGCCCACGATCTTGAGCTTGACCGCCCCGTCGCGATCAAGCAGCTGCGCGCGGTGGGACCCGCGGCGACGGCCAGCATCCTCGAGGAGGCCCGCACGCTGGCGACGCTGTCGCACCCCAACGTGGTGCAGGTGTTCGAGGTGGGTCTCGACCCCAAGTCCAACGCCCCATACACCGTGATGGAGCTGGTCGAAGGTGAGTCGCTCGATGTTTGGTTGCGGGCCCGAGCGAGGCCATGGCGACGGGTGGTCGAGCTGGTGATTCAGGCCGCCCGAGGGTTGTCCGCAGCCCATGCTGCCGGGGTGCTGCACCGCGACGTGAAGCCGGCCAACCTGCTGCTCGGCGTGGACGGTCGTCTTCGGGTCGTGGACTTCGGGTTGGCAAAGACAGACCTGCCTGCGACCACGGCGACGGGCCCCTCGAGCGACGGGGAGAGCGCAGAGACCAAGATGGGCGTGGGCACCCCGGCCTACTTGGCGCCCGAGGGGTTCGAGGGCCAGGCGAGTCCGGCGTCGGACCAGTTCTCGCTCGCGGCGGTGCTGTTCGAAGGCCTCACGGGGACCCGGGCGATGGTGGGGTCGAGCCTCGCCGAGATTCGCGCCCGACATCGACGCGGCGTGCAGTTGCCGAAGGCGCTTCCCGGTGGTCGCACGCTGCGGCGTGCCCTGGCTCGGGGTCTCGCCAAGGACCCTCAGGGCCGCCACCGAAACATGGACGCCTTCGCCGACGCGCTCGAGCGTTCGCTGCGACCGCGTTCCAGCTGGACCCTTGCCATCGCGGGGCTGGGTACTCTTGGGCTGGCGGCTGCGCTGTGGGCTGAGTCGCCCGACAAGCAGTGCACCACTGACCCTTCGGTCTGGGTGACGGTGTTGGGCCGTGCGGGTGCCAACGAGAACGTGCGCGCCGCAGGTCGGGCCTACGCTGAGGCCTGGACGGCGGCGGAGCAGGAGGCATGCCGCGCGGGTGCACCCCTCGAGCCCGCCACTCGGTTGTGCTTCGACGCCCGACGCTCCGATGCTGAAGCATTGCTCGAACTCCACGGCCAGCAGCGCTGGTCCGATCATGATGCGGTGGCCCAGGCGGTACAGGAGCTTGGTGACCCCGCGGACTGTGGCGGGCCAACCGAAGAACGGCCGGCCCCGTCCGGAGCTGCACTTGCAAGAGTCTCCGCAGTGCAGCCCATGCTTTCGAAGCTTCGTGCCCTATCCCGCGCGGCGGACCTCGAGGGCAGCCTGCGCTACTCCGAAGAGGTCTTGGTCGCAGCTCGCGCTACAGGCTACGCCCCGTTGATTGTCGAGACTGCATCACTTCGAGGCCGAGCTTTGATGCTCTCGTCCAGACGGGAAGAGGCACGAGAGGTTCTCGAGGAGGCCTATTTCGCGGCACGCAAGGCGTCTTTGCCCAGAGCTTCTGGCGAGATGGCGGCAGGGCTCATGCTCCTGGTCGGCTCGAAGTTCGGGGACACCGGGGCCGGCTATCGTTGGGCTGAACACGCGAAGGCTGCCTACGGGCGGGCGGGTCTCGACCCGATGACGACGGGGACCTACGTGCAAGGGCTGATCACACTCGCCCAGCGCGAAGGCCGTTTCGATGAGCAGGAACGGCTGGCCCGCCTCGCGGAGAAGGCGGAAATTGACGCGGGTCGGTCGGACTCGGAGACTCGGGCATCGATGGTCGCCTACCGTGGCGCCGCTCAGTACATGCGCCAGGACTATGAAGCTGCGCTCGAGACCTTCGAGCTGGGCAGCGTCCTGGCCGAGGCCCGGTACGGCCCGCGTACGGCACCGGTGTCTGCCCTGCTCGACAATCGGGGCGCTGTCTTGAGGCTGCTTGAACGGTACGATGAAGCCCTCCCTCTCGCAGAACTCGCCCTGCAGATTCGGGAGGAGACGTATCCCGCTGGTAGCGTCGATCTGGCCTACTCGTATGGGAACCTCGCCATCTTGTATGGTGAACTTGAGCGCTTCGATGACGCGCTGCGGTATTCCAATCGCGCGATGAAGATCTTCGAAGAGAAGCTCGGCTCCTCCAGCGGTGATCTGGGGCGAGCCCACCACTCCCGCGCGGACATCCTACAGAAGATGGGCAAGGCGCACTGGCCCGAAGCCGTCGAGGACTACCAGGCGGCGCTTGTGATCTTCGCGGATGCCGGCGGAGAGTTCGCCAGGAGCGTGGAACAGATCGAAGAAGAGGTCGCTAAGCTTGAGGCGGCGCTCCAATGACCGACCTCTCCGACCGTGAGCTTCTGCGAGCGTGGCAAGGCGGCGAGGCCAGTGCAGGTCAGACGCTGGTGACCCGCCACCTCGAATCGGTGCACCGGTTCTTCTCCAACAAGGTCCGCGACTCCACCGAAGACCTCGTGCAGCAGACCTTCCTCGCCTGCCTCGAATCGGCGGATCGCTTTGAAGGGCGAGCGAGCTTTCGAGCGTACCTGTTTGGCATCGCCCGCAACCTTTTGTACGGGCACTACCGCAAGGACCGTCAGGGGTTCGATCCGCTGACCTCGTCCACCCACGTGCTGATGGTGGACCAGTGCTCCCCCGCCGACGCGATGGCGCAGCGAGAGGAGCAGCGCCTGCTCTTGCGCGGCCTTCAGCGGCTTCCGCTCGACCTCCAGACCCTCCTTGAGCTGGCCTACTGGGAGTCGCTGTCGGACCAAGAACTCTCCGAAGTTCTCCAGCTTCCAGTGGGTACGGTCAAGAGCCGCCTCCGCAAGGCCCGCCAAGAACTGGACGTCCTTCTGGAGACCGTCTCCAGTGACGCGGAGCTGCTTGGGTCCACCCGCCTTACGCTCAACTCCTGGGCGGAGAAGGCCGGGTTGGGCCTTGCGCCGGAAGAGCCCGGAACCCGGCGGTAGGCCAGGGCCCCGAATGGAGGCCACTCGCTGAAAAATAAAGCGCCTCGGGCACCCAGCTCTCCGTTACCGTTGCTACCTTCCGGTCCTGGCGGAGTTGGCGGAGAAACCGTCACCCGAGGCATGAACCCCAGCGATCTGATTTGGGGAGTGTTGGCTTAGCGGAGAGGGCGGGATTCGAACCCGCGGTGGGTTGCCCCACACATGATTTCCAATCATGCACCTTCGGCCACTCGGACACCTCTCCAGGCGCTGCCATCACTCAAGTTGTGTTGATCGCTTTGGTTCGTCGTCGGTCGTGTCGGGTCGGGTGCTCCGCTCGGTTCCCGTGAGCTGGGAAGCCGGGCGAAGGCTTTAGCGGAGAGGGAGGGATTCGAACCCTCGGAGAGCGTTAACCCTCACCAGATTTCGAGTCTGGCACCTTCAACCACTCGGACACCTCTCCAAGTGTCTTTGGGGGGCGGAATGTACCAGGATCCGTCGCACGGGCAAGTCCGATCTTTTTTCGGCCTTCGCGTGAAGGGCGCGGCCCCAATTCGAGGGGATTATGCCCGTTAATCGAAGTCGGCGGCGACCCTGAACGGAAATGAGGAAGGATCAACCCGGTCGGCGGCGTCTTCCCGCGCTGCGCCGTGCGGGCGTGGGCGCGAGGTTCACGGGCACGCTCGCCGCCGCTGCCGGGCACTTTTCCCCGTCCAGCGGGCTGCGAGCGGGCAAGGTTGGGGGCGTCGGACGGATGTATGCGCGCGAGTTCCCCCCCGGATGACACCGAAACGGCTCCTGGAGCGGGTGCCGTGGGGGAGACGTGGGCGCGTCCGCGGCCTGGGACGCGGCTGGGTCGGTACGTGCTCACCGAGCAGCTCGGAGAAGGGGCGATGGGCGTGGTGTATGCCGCGCGCGATGAAACGCTGGGTCGCTCCGTCGCGCTCAAGCTGATCACGCCCCGCCGTACCCAGAGCCGCCAGGCGCAGCTGCGGTTCGAGCAGGAGGCTCGGATGCTGGCGGCCGTCGAGCACCCGGCGGTGGTCGAGATCTACGACGTGGGTCGGCACGCGGGGCGTTCGTATCTGGTCATGCCGAAGTTCCCGGGGCAGAGCCTTCGCGACTGGCTCGCGACCCCGCGGCCACGAGAGGAGATCCTTGCGATGTTCGACGTGGTTGCAGCCGGACTGACAGCGGCACATCAAGCCGGGGTCCTGCACTGCGACTTCAAGCCGGACAACGTGCTGCTGGACGCGGGGGGACGACCCAAGGTTGCCGACTTCGGGCTGGCCCGGCTGGAGCTTCCCGAGACCAACGGCGACGAAGACTCCGCGCGGGCTGGACGCGGATCTGGAACGCCTGCCTACCTGGCGCCGGAGCTGCATCAGGGCGCAGCGCCTTCGGTCTCAAGCGATGTCTACGCCTATCACGTTGCATTGTTTGAAGCGCTCATGGGGGCGCGACCCTTCAAGGGCGGCCTGCTGCGCGCAAAGCTTGAAGGCATCGGTCGGTCGGACGTGTCGAAGCTTCCTCGGAGGCTGCGGTTGCGATTGCTCGCGGGCCTCGATCCCGACGCCAGCGCACGGCCGCGGGCCTTGGTCCCGCTGACGGCTCCTCGGGGGAGGGTTTGGATGTGGGCCGTACCCGTGGTCGCAGGCCTTCTGCTCAGCGGCGGCGTCGCGGCGAGCGAGCGGCCAGCGTTGTCGACGAGCTGTGCTGAGCGGGCCGATGCCGTGGTCGACGAGGCCTCACACTGGAGCGGGCGTCCGAAGAACGTGGCCGCTCGCGCGACGGTCGAACGGGTGCACGGTGAACTCGAGCATTGGCGGGCACAATGGCGTGACGCGTTCGTGGGAGCGTGCAGCGCGGGAGACCATCCGCAAGCCGATTGCCTGGCCAAGGTCCGCATCGCCGGGGAGTCGTGGATGCGCCCGCCTTCCCGCGGGGACTCGGAGCTGGACCGCGCCATGCTTTGGTCCGAACGGGTGGGCTTGCTGCCCGAGCATCGCGCCTGCACCGGGGCCGACGACACCACCGACCCCGGGCGGGTCGCCGAGCTGGCGGAGATTCGGTTCTCCCTCAATCGCGGACACATCCGCGAGGGCGTCGCGCAGGCATTGGCCCTCTCCGCTCGTGCGACGCGTCGAGGCGACGCCAAAACGCGCTTTGCAGCGCAGATCTTGGCGGCCGAAGGCCTGGGCAATCTCAACGAGTTCGAGCAGGCTCAGGCGTTGCTGGGCGATGTGATCGCGGCGGCGGAGTCGACCGGACAGTGGCAGTTTGCGACCGAGGCCTGCATTCAGCTCATCTGGGCGGTGGGGGTCGGAGAGACGGATCTTGAGCAAGCCCGCGCGCTTGCAAAGCGGGCCGAGGCCTACGCGGACCGAACGGACGACGACGTTCGTCTCCGGGTGAGTGCGCAGGCGATGCTCTCCGGAGCCCTGGAGCGCCGCGGCGAACTGAGCGAGGCCGCCGGCGTCATCGAGAACGCCCTCGCGCTCGTGCAGGAGAACCCCGATGCCCCGAGGATGGAGCACATCGTTGGGGTGCTCGTCGCAAACCGGGTCTCCCTCGCCGCCAAGCGCAACGACCTCGGGCTCGTGCTGGATTCCGCCGACGCCATCGCGCAGCTCGAGCGCGAAGAAGGCGAGTTCTCGGGGTCTGTCCTCACCGCACGTTCGGCCCTGGCCCATGCGCAGGGGCTTGCCGGCCAGTTCGACGCTTCGATCGACGGCTTCGACACCGTCGCCGATCGCTACGCCCAGATGGGAGACGACATGGTGTTTTGGGTGCACCAAAGCGCGGTCAATGCAGCACAGATGGAGCTTCGAGCCGAGCGACCCCAGGCAGCGCAGGCTCGCCTGGAAGTCGCTTGTCCCGCCATGGCCTCGCTTCGGGACTCGACGCACACCAACGTGCTGCTTTGTTCTCTCTCGCTTCTGCGTGCACAGGCTCTCTCGGGAGCGCCGGTCGAGCTCGATGCGGCTCTGGAGATCGTCGGGACGATCGAAGCTCGCTACGACGACACCCGGCTTCCGACGCAGGAGGCTCGCGTGGCCGCGGCGGAGATTGCGATGACCCTGCAGGAGACAGACCGGGTCGCCGAGCTTGTGGCGGCGAGGATCACCATCCCCTCGCTCGAAGCCGAGATGGCGTGGCTGCGGGCGCGGGCCGAACTCGATCCGGCTCGCGCGGTCGCAAAGTACGAGGCTGTGTGCTCGGTAGCCTCTCCCACGTTGCGCCCCGACCTGTGTTTACGGGCGCTGGAACAACTTGAGACGCGCTCGCTCACCATCGACGTGCAGGCGCGCAAGCGGGCTTTTCTGGCGCGGTGAGTGGTCGCGCTACGCTGCGTCTACGATCACTTCAACCCGAGGGCTGAGCCGATACCCCGAGGCGTTTCGCTCAAGAATGTCCGCCAGGCCAGCTTTGCGAAGCGAGCTGAGGGCGACGTACAGCCGGTTGCGACCCGAACGACGGATGAGCTTTTCCTCGGGCCAGACCTCTTGGACCAGGGCGTCGGGGTCGAGCGCCTCGAGGCTGCCCGCTGCGCGTCGGCGAGACAGGGCCCACAGCACGCGCGCGACCGGAGAGGTGGCCGCATAGTCCGGGCTCACGATGTCCCCCCAGGCGAAACGAACGCCGCGCTTGGCCACGGTCAACGCTTGCGTGCGCGGTGCCGAGTCGTATGTGGGCTTGGAAGCGCGCACGTCGAGGAGGGCGTCAAGGTCCGGCGGCAAGGCGACGACCGGTGCGCCGTCGCTGGCCGCGATGCAGTGCTCGAGCACGCCCTGCAGCTGATGCAGGTTGCCTGGCCAATCGTACGCCAGCAGCCGAAACACCAGCTCGGGATCGAGGGTGGCGTCCGCATCGTGCTCATGAACCATCGTGAGAGCCAGCTGGGGAATGTCGGCTCGGCGATCGCGGAGCGACGGTACGGAAACGAAGCCCGAGCCAAGGCGACTCGCGAGTCCGTGCGGGACCGGGGTGCCACACAGAAAGGCGTCCAGAGATAGCCCCGTTGTGACGACGATCTGCACCGCGGCTTCGTCCTGCATCAGCCGCTCAAGCAGCCGCGCCGTGGCCTCGGGGTGCGCTTCGAGCTGCTCGACCGCAAGGACCGTGATGGGCACCGTTCGGAAGGGGCTCGTCCGGTCGCCAGTGCGCACGTGGTCGGTCGCGGGCGATCCACTCGATCAGCTCCCCTTTGCCTGCTCCGGTGGGACCGGAAAGCACCAGGGGCACGCCCGCCGCCATACCGCGCCGAATTGCCGACAGCGCCACCGAGTAGGCGACGCTCAAGGATGGGCGAGGCTCGCCCGCTTGGGCGGGGGATGGCTCTCCGGGCTCTGCCAGAACCAGCGTGTGCCCCAGGCCGAGGATCTCCGTCGCCCGGATGGACGTCTGCTCGAATCGCTCCGCGTTGAGGAAGGAGCCGTTGCGACTGCCCATGTCGCGCGCGACCAGCTCTCCAGAGGCATCGACCTGCAGCGCCAGGTGCTGGCGTGAGAGCTTGCCGTCGGTCAGCGGGAAGTCCGTCCCAAAAGCATCGCTTCCTCGGCCCAGCACGACCGACTCTCCGGCCGTCAGCACTCGCTGTGCACCCGCGCCTGGGCCTGTCGCCAGGGTCAGGGTCCAGACCTGGGGCGGTCGTTCCCGTCCCACGATATGGGATGCGGTCTGCGTCTCGCCGACGATCACGCTAAGGAGAATAGCAGCCGCCCGCCACGAGATGTCGACGCCGATACCGAGCTGCGTCGCGGGCAGCACGACGGACAGCCTCGGGTTCGCGTGGTCTACGGACTTCTGGGCCTTCGACGAAGGGGGCGTTGCCCGCGTTGCAGTCGCCCCGCCCCCAATGCCAAGCTCGTGGCCATGCCGATGCGCACCCTCGCTTCCCTCGCTCTCGCGGCCTTGGCCCTGACCGGTTGCGAGAAGAAGGCGGCAACAGCCGAACCGGTTGCTGCGACTCCGCCCGCGGACGAGCATGCCTGCGACAAGGCCACGACCCTCCTCGTTGCTGCCCTGCAGCAGGGCGACTTCGAGGCGTTGTCGAAGCACACCGAGGATCCGCTCACCCACGATCTCAGCCAGGCCGAGTTTGCGGACCTTGCCGCGATCGTGCAGTGGCTGGGTCCGCTGCAGTCCCGCACTGTCGAAAGCCATGATGACGGCTATGGCGGCGGGCTGCGGGTGTACGCGATGCAGTTCGACCGCGGCGAAGCGGTGCAGCTCGAGGTCTCGGTCGCCCAGGGCGGCGAGCTGGTGGGCTTCGAGTTCTCCGGGAAGGGCTACACCGAAGCGGAGCGAGGCGTGCTTTCTGAGCCTTGGCGCGAGTTCAAGGTCTACGACTTCCATTTCCTCGACGCCGAGGGAAACGTGATCCCGAGCGGAACTGCGATCGTGGGGACCAAGGTCGACTACGAGGTCGTGGTCGGCGGCATCGAGGCCCTGCTGGGCGGCCATCACCTCAGCGTCGAGAAGATCGTCTTCGACCAAGCCGGCGCCGCCGTTTTCCGCGAGCCGATCGAGTTCGACACGAAGTTCGAGGAAGATGCGATGGGTGTGCCCCGCGGATCCGTCCGGGGCTACGTCGAGGTGCCCGGCCCCGGTCAGTGGAAGATCGATCTGCGCATCACCGACGAGAATGCGCATCGCGACATCGAGCACGAGGCCGCATTCGAGACCGTCTCCGGCTGACCTCGCACCGCCCCTGCGAGCGCGGTAGCCTCCACGCATGGCGAAGAAGGATCCCCTGGGCAAGGTTCGCGAGCTCATCGAAGCGCTCCCGGAGACCAGCGAGAAGCTCAGCCATGGCTCGCCGACGTGGTGGGGCGGCAAGAAGACGTTCGCGTGTTTTCACGATGGCGGCTACGACGAGGGGAGACGCGCAGTCTGGATCAAGGCACCCGAAGGTGCCCAAGAAGACCTCATCGCCGCCGACCCCGAGAAGTTCTATCGACCGAAGTACCTCGGCCCCAGCGGCTGGGTTGCGATGCGTCTCGAAGGCAAGGTCGACTGGGACGAGGTCCGATTCCTGCTTGTGCAGGGATATCGGATGGTCGCTCCCAAGCGCGCGTTGGCGCAGCTGGACGATTGACGCCGGGCGCCCGGGGGGACGTAAAAAACCCGCCCCGGAGAATGCCGGGGCGGGTACGTGCGGTGATGGACGCTGGGAGGGAGGTGGTTATGCGGCGTTCTTCGGGCCGCGCTGCGCGAATCGCTTGCGATCGGTTCGACCCTTGCCGGTCTTGGCGAAGGCCTTCTTGCCGCCGCTCTTGGTCGCCTTGCGGGCTTGCTTGCCGTCGCGCTTGGCTTGCTTGCCGTCGCGCTTGGCTTGCTTGCCGTCGCGCTTGGCCTTCTTGCCATCGCGGGCTTTCTTGTGGCCCTTGTGGTCTTTCTTGGCGGCGCGCATTTCGGCCATGGTCAGGGCACCGTCTCCGTCGGCGTCGAGCTTGGAGAAGTGTTTCTCCATCTTGGTGCCGGCCACTTCGGCGGCGCTCAGCGAGCCGTTTCCATCCGCGTCGCGCTTGGCAAAGCGCTCCGCCATCCGGGCCCGATGATCTCGGTCCTTGCCCTTCTTGCCCTCTTTGCCCTTGTGGGCTTTGTGGTGGGCGCGCATCTCTTCGCGGGTCAGCTCGCCGTCGCTGTCGGCGTCGATCTCGGCGAAGCGTGTCTCCAGCTTGGTGCCGGCCACTTCGGCGGCGCTGAGGGTTCCGCTGCCGTCGGCGTCGTGGCGCTGCATCTTGTTGGCTTTGGGGCCGCGCTCTTGAGCCGTGCTGTCAGCGGCGGGAGCGGCGAAGAGGAGGGAGGCGGGGAGGATGAGCTGAAGAAGTGCGTTCATGGCGGAGGTCCTTACAAACTAAGCTTGGGGGTCCTGGGCACGGGGCGCTCCCCGCCTTGCAGAGCGCTTTCGAAAGGCCGCCCTTCGTGAACGCGCCGTGAACGAACCGCACCCGTTGGGTGTGACCCTCCATTGCGCCTGGACTCGCCTTCGCCCGGAACGAAGTCGTTGCGCGAAGCCCAAGGCCGCGCGAGGATCTCCGCGTGCCGCATCCGCTGCCCGAGCCCGCTGATCTGGAGATCGAGCGCATTCGAGACCCCGCCTTCGACTCGCCGCTGGGCGAGCGGTTTCCGTGGATGGACGAGCGACGCCGGGTGCTGATGTCGGGGGACGTCGCTCAGCTTGCGAATCTCTCTGCGGCTCCCTCGTTCGAGCGTGCCGGCCCGCGCAAGAAGATCGCGTTCGATCCCAGCACCATCACCTGCGGCATCGTCACCTGCGGTGGATTGTGCCCGGGACTCAACGACGTCATCCGGGCGATCGTGATGACGCTGCATCATTCCTACCGAGTGCCGAAGGTGCTGGGCTTCCGCTACGGGTATGCAGGACTGTGCAAGGAGCCGCTTGAGGAACCGATGGAGCTCACGCCGCAAGTCGTCGCGCGGATTCACGACGATGGCGGCACGGTGCTGGGCAGCTCGCGTGGCGATCAAGATCTTGGCGAGATGGCCGAGACCCTGGCTGCGCGCGGGGTCTCGGTGTTGTTCGCCATTGGGGGCGACGGCACGCTTCGGGGTGCTTCCGCGCTTTCCGATGAGCTGCGCCGAAGGGGTCTGCCGATCGCCGTCGTTGGGGTGCCCAAGACCATCGACAACGACCTCATGTGGATCGAGCGGTCGTTTGGCTTTCAGACCGCGGTCGAGGCTGCAAGAGGCGCAATCGCAGCTGCCCACGCGGAGGCCCAGGGTGCGTGGAACGGCATTGGCCTCGTCAAGCTGATGGGGCGTCACAGCGGGTTCATCGCGGCCCAAGCCACGCTGTCCAACAGCGACGTCAACTTCTGCCTGGTTCCCGAGGTCCCGTCCGAGCTGGCGGGAGAGCACGGCTTTCTCGCGGCGCTCGAGCGTCGACTGCAAATCCGCCACCACGCCGTCGTCGTCGTCGCGGAGGGAGCCGCCGAGACCCTGATGCCGAGCGACCCCGCTGCGCTCCACGACCCGTCCGGGAACCGAAAGCTCGGGGATGTGGGCGTGTTTCTTCGCGACCGCACCAACGCGCACTTCAAGGAGCGGGGCATCGACCTGTCCATCAAGTACATCGATCCCAGCTACATGATCCGGGGTATCCAGGCGAATGCCTCCGACTCCGCGTTCTGTCTCGCGCTGGGGCAGCACGCGGTTCATGCTGCGCTCAGCGGCCGCACCAACATGTTGGTGGGCTATTGGAACCAGAAGTTTGTGCACCTGCCGATGAAGCTGGCCACCCAAGGCCGGCGGCAGATCGACCCGTGCGGCGAGTTCTGGCACCGTGTCGTGCTCTCGACCGGCCAGCCCCACATGACCGCGAGTCCGTAGGCCCTGACCAGGTCGTAGGCCCTGACCAGGTCGTAAGCAGGGTCCTAAGCAGGGTTGCGCGGAATCGCTGTGATCAGCAGCTCGTGCTTGCCCGTGACGAACACGCGCTTGTGGTGCTGCTGGAAGTACTTCTTGTAGAACGCCGCGGCCTTGAGAAGCAGTGAGAGCTCCGGCTGACGGAAGTTGACCATCCGCGTGCCGTGCAGCAACTCGCCATCGAGGTAGCGGCAGTTCGGGAGGCCCACGATGACCGAGCCGCGTGGTTGCAGCAGCGTCTGAACGAGGCGGCGGAGCAGGGCGCGGTCATCGACACCGGGGCTTTGCAGCGTGTCGATGCAAACGACGAGGTCATGCCGCGGAAGCTCCGGAAGCGCGTTGAGGTCGGCTTCGATGAACCGGTGTGGCGCGCCGAAACGTTGGGCTGCCGCCTCGACCGCCTCCGGATCATGGTCGACGCCGGTACATGTCGCGCCGGGACGCTGCTCGAGTACCGGGACCAGCTCGTCCCCCGTGTTCACGCCCAGGCTCAGCACGCGGGGTCGTTCGGGGAGTGCGCAGCGCTCGAGGGCGTCGGAGAAGTCGAGCACGAAGTCCGGTTCCTCCAGTTTGCTCACCCGCGCGAATCCGGAGCTTGGGGCGTACTTTCCTGGCCCACGGGTTCCTCGAGGGAGGAGCGTTGCGGCGGGGTCGAGCTTCGAGAACGTCAGCTCGATCATCTCGTCTCGCGGCACCGGGGTGTGCAGCCGAAGCTCGAGGCGGTCCGCGAGGTCGGTCCAGACCCGGAGCGGTCGATGTCGATCGCCCTCGGCGCACCTGGGTTCGCCGGGGTAGCGGCCGTGGCCACGATCTGGGTTGGGCACCAGGACGGTGACCGAGCCGTGGGTGGCGGCGCCCGCCCGGACGTGAGCGATCACGACGCTGAGCGCTTCTGCTCGGAAGGCCCGCGTCACGTGTCCCCGCTCGTTGTCGTCGCCCCGCCCGTCGTATCGGTATCGGTATCGGTATCGGTATCGGTATCGGTGTCGGTGTCGGTGTCGGTGTCGGTGTCCGTGTCCGTGTCCGTCCCGCTGGACGACGATGACGACGACGACGACGACGACGACGACGACGACGACGACGAGGACGACGACGTCGTCAGCGCCTCGGTGCTGCCTGAATCGACGGTGGCGGGCCCTGTGCTGGAGGTGTCGTCGCCGGTGGTGGTTTCATCGACAGTGGTCGTGGCTTCGGTGGTCACCGCAGGCGAAGTTGTTGGAGCGCCGCTGGTGCTGGTGGTGCCGTCCGCTTGGCAATCGCCGATGCACACGGCTTTGCCAACGCAGCCGCCGAGGCCGACGCAGGCAGCGAGTCCGAGCGCCAGTCCGCTCCGCCGGAACCTGGGGAACCTGGGAAACCTGGGTGTCATCCGCAGGGCGCGTCGACGTCGACCAACGTGGACTGGCCGAACTCTGCCTCGAACTTGACGGACGCTTTGCGTGCCTCTTCGGTGCGCTGGCCCTTGCAGAGCGTTCGAACGCGCAGCGCTGCAGCTTCGAGCGAGAAGGTGCCGCCGGGGAAGTCTCGCTGGTAGCGATCGATACGCTCAAGCGCCGCCTGGGTGTCGTTGCGCCGGGACGCGACTTTGGCTTGTTCGAATCGTTCGAGCTCAGCAGCGAAGGGCTCGGCTCTGGATGGCAAGCCGTGATCTTCTGTCTGACCGGTGTGGGCCTGCTTGGCTCTTGTCTTGGTCGCGCCCGAGAGCAGTGCCACCATCGAGGGCGCCAGCGGTACATCGAGCGCAGTCGTGGGCCGCGGGGTTGCGGCCGGGGCGGGGCGGGGCGCAGACGCGAGCATCGAGGGCCTGACGGCGGGCTGGGCCGAAACATCGAGGCCCGCGGAGTGCGCGGAGGCGAGTGCGGGAGCGTGGCTCGGCGACGGCGCGTCGTCTTCGATGGTCGCAGCGGCGGCGGTGGTGCCTGCGATGACGGCGGCCGCGACCGCGATCTTGGCGAAGAAGCCGGAAGAGACGCCCAATCCAGCGAGTCCGGTGGTGGCGACGGCAACCTTGGTGACGCCGAGGTTGGCGATGATGAGGCCCCACGTACGACTTGCCGCGCCGAGGGCCGGTCGCGTCTCGGACACGTTGCGCACGGTGGCTCGGTAGTCCTCCATGTTCGCGTCGCGGCGGGCGCGACGGGAGACGTGTTGGCGAGCGGCACGGAGCCGGGCGTAAACCGTGTTGAGATTGGCGCCGAGCATCGAGGCGATCTCGGGTGCGCGCATCTGCTCAAACTCGGAGAGCACGAACACCGCGCGCTTGTCCTCGTCGAGCTCGTCGAGCCAAGTCTGAAGCTGCTGGAGGGCTTCGTTGCAGCTCAGGGCGGTGTCGGGTCGGCCCAGCTCGGTGGGGGTGTCGGTCTCGGGCTCGTTCTGGGAGCGGCGGCGCGCTCGGTCTCGGTAGCGCAGCGCGATGCGGCGCGCGATCGCGAACAGCCACGTGCGGACGGCGGCACGACCTTCAAAGGCGTGCAGCTTGCGGTGCACGACGATGAACACGTCCTGTACGGCATCGTCGACGGCGGCCTCCTCCACGCCAAGCCGAAGCAGACTGCGCCAGACGAAGGTGTAGTGACGTCGATACACCTGACGGAAGCTCGGGGGCGGGTCCATGACCGGCACCGGGCGACTGACCTGGGACTCCGCTGCTCCTGAGAAAGGCACGACTACAGTAGTGTTATGGAGTTTGCCGCCGAGATCCGTCAGAAAATCTGCTTCGGACCATGTTTATTTGGTTTGGGAGGTTGTGCGCACCCCGCAATCCTCGTGTTCCGATCGCGGCGCACAGCACGCCGAGTGCTCCATGATGGGCTCCGAGCACCGGTTCGCGACCGTTCTGCGGTATTCTGACAGTGGCAGAAACTGATAGGCTCAACCGCGATTGCCGACGCTCACAGAGACGCCGTTTGAGGGGTCAGCGTTTGTCACCGAAGAGCTCGTTCCGTCTCGGTTGGGCCGGTTTGCGGTGCTGCGAGAACTCGGGGCGGGCGGCATGGGCGTGGTCTACGCGGGCTACGACGAGCGCCTCGATCGAAAGGTCGCGATCAAGCTGCTGCATGCCTCGGCTACGGGCGACAGCCTCGGGCGGGCGCGGCTGGTACGGGAGGCGCAAGCGATGGCCAAGGTCGCGCACCCCAACGTCGCCCATGTCTACGAGGTGGCGCAGCAGGAGGAGCGCGTCTACGTGGTCATGCAGTTCATCGACGGGGTCGATCTGCGGGCCTGGCGAGAGCGAGATGCGCCGAGCTGGCACGCGGCAGCGCAAGCCTACTTGCAAGCGGGTCGAGGTCTTGCGGCCGCTCACGCTGCGGGCTTGGTGCATCGCGACTTCAAGCCCAGCAACGTGATGATCGACAAAACCGGACACGTCCGCGTGCTCGACTTCGGGATCGCGCGGGCGGTAGACGACGTGGCGTCGTCGGTCCGAGAAGAAGACCTGTCTGCGGCGGACATGGACGCGCTCCGCACCCAGACTGGCGCGCTCGTGGGGACGCCTGCCTATCTTCCGCCCGAGGTCCTGCGCGGCAGTCGGGCCGACGAGCGGAGCGACCAGTTCTCGTTTTGCGTGTCCATGTTCGAGACGATCTACGGCCGGCGCCCGTTCGGAAACGGCAAAACTGCGGACCTCATTGTTGCTTTGCTCGACGGGCAGCCGCCCCGAAAGCCCGAGGGCAACGTGCCGGGGTGGGTCTTCCGCGTGCTCAGTCGGGGGCTTCGGAGCCAACCGTCCGAGCGCTACGACTCCATGACGTCGCTCCTTGCGGCGATCGAGCGGGGCCTTCGTGGGGGACGAACGTGGGTGACCCTGGCCGCGTTGGGAGGCCTCGCAGCGGTGGGAGGTTTTGCTGCGGCGCTTGGCAACGGAAGCGCGGATCCGTGCCCGATCGACCGCGGCGCGCTCGGGGGCGCATGGGGGGACGAGCGGCGCGCGGCTGTGGAGGCCTCGGTTACGAGTCTGTCCGCGTCCTTCGCAGACGAGGCCTGGATTGGCCTTGAGCACCGCGCTGACGCCTACGCGGATCAGTGGGTGCAGGGCATGCGCGAGGCATGCGAGGCGACGCGCGTGCAGGGCGTGCAGTCGGAGCAGGCGTTTGACCGCCGTGCTGCGTGCCTGTCCGAGCTCCGCCGCAAGTTTGATGCGCTCACGCACGTGCTGACCGAGGCGGACTTCACGATGCTCAAGCAGCTCGATGAGCTCCTCGGCCAGCTCGCACCCGTGCAGAGCTGTGAGAACCCAGCCCGCTCGGTCGAAGACCCGGTCCCAGTGGGAGAGGAGGACGCGGTCGAGGACATTCGCAACGAACTGGCGAAGGCCAGGGCCATCTCCTCCGCCGGCCGCCGACTCGAGGGGAAAGCGCTCGCGCTACAGCAGATCGAGCGCGCCGAGGCCATCGACATGCCCTCGCTGCAGGGGCAGGCCGCGCACGTCGCAGCGGGCCTTGTGCGCGACGCGGGTGAGCTGGACGAGGCGCTGCTGCTCTACCGCCGCGCGTACTTCGGCTTCGTGTCCCAAACAGACATGTTCTACGCGGTTGTCTCCGCGGCTGAAATCGCCGACCTCCACGCTCGCCGGGCAGAGCTCGGGGCGGGGGAGGAGTGGATCCGGCACGCAGAGTCGGCGCTGGCGAGTCTCTCCGATCCACCCGCGGCGCTTCGCATCGCGCTCGGGTACGCCCGAAGCGTCATCCATCAGGGGCGAGGCAACTTGCAAGAGGCCGAGGTGCTGCTCGAGGAGGCTGTCGCGCTCGCCGACGCAAACGGGATGTCGGCGCTTCGCGGTCGCCAGCTGCTCGCCGACGTCTACATGTGGCGGGGCTCTTGGGCAAAAGCCATCGAACTCTACGAGACCGGGGTTGCAGGCTGTGCGCAGCGGGTCGGGGCCGACCACCCGCAGTGCCTCTTTCGTGAAGGCAACTTGGCGTTCGGCCTGCTGAAGAAAGGCGACATCGAGCGGGCGCGGACGTTGTTCGATGATGTGGTCAGGCGCGCTCGCATCTCGCTGTCGGAGGATGGTGCCGCGATGGAGACGTTGCTCAACAACGCAGCGGGAACCTACGAACGCGTTGGCCTGTACGACACCGCCCAGGAGCTCTTCCGAGAGGTCTACGCGGCCCGAAAAGCCCGGCTCGGTCCCGACCACCCCTTGACCGCACACCCGCTCAACAACCTGGGGAACGTGTTCGTCTCGCGCGAGGATTGGGACCAGGCCGAGACGCACTTCTCAGAGGCGCTCGCCATCCTCGAGAAGGCCCAAGGACCCACGCACTTTCACGTGTCGTTTCCGCTGCACGGACTCGGGCTTGTGGCGCGAGCGCGAGGAGACGTGGAGGCGGAGATCGGGTTGTTCCGCCGAGTGGCAGAGATCCGCGAGGCCGCGGATGCGTCGCCCGAATCCAGGGCGGCTGCCTGGTTGGAGCTGGCGAACGCGTCCTCGAAGTTGCCCGGGCGGGAGGACGAGGCCAGGAGGGCAGCCGAGAGTGGACTTGCTGCCCTGGAGGCGGCGGCAGGCGAAGAAGGGGAAGACCTCGACACCATCCGGGGCGAGCTGGCCGGGTGGTTCGAAGCCCATCCTCAAGCGTCGCCGTGACCGACGATGCTCAGGACTCGTAGTGTGTTAGCGACCGGTCGTTTCGGGCACGCCGTAGTCGGGTCCGCCGATGCTGGTGCTGCTGCCCTCACCCGAGGACGACCCGTCGGTATCGCCGCCGCTGCTCGATCCTCCCGATGAGGTCCCCGTGAAGTCGGTCGTTCCGACGCCGTAGGCAGGCTCGGGTCCCGGTCCACTGGAGGTGTCGAGGCTGGTCCCGGACATCCCCGAGTCGCTGCTCGCGGTTGTGGGGTCGGTGGAGCCGCTCGAGGTCGCGCTCGTCGTCGCCGAGCTGGCGCCCGTGTCGTCGCCATCGTCTTCGGCGGGGCAGGCGGTGAGGCTCAGGCCCATGAGCACCGCGCCGGCCGTGCGGACCACGGCGCCGAGCTCGTTGCGAAGGCGACCGCCGCACCCCGGACACGCGGGCTCATCGGCGCGGACGTAGGTGCTGCACGAAGGACAAGCGATAAGTTTTGCCATGCACCGAGTCTAAGCCTGGAGCGGTGTGGCCGTCACCTACGGGTCGCGCTCATCTGCCAGTGGTTTGCGGAACGCCGTACTCGGGCTCGCCGATCCCGCTGCTGCTGGAGCCCTCGGTGTCGCCACCACCGGTGCCGCTCGAGCTTCCCGAACCGGTTGAGCCCGAGTCGTCGCCGCTTGACGAGCTGCTGAATCCGGCGCTCGTGGGGACGCCGTAGTCCGACTCGAGCGCGCCGGTGCTTGGATCCGAAGTGCCTGTCGTTCCGCCGGATGTGGCCGACTCGGTGCCCGACGAGCTGGCGGTTGTCGTCGCGGAGCTTGCGCCGGTGTCGTCGCCGTCGTCTTCTGCGGGGCAGGCGGTGAGGCTCAGGCCCATGAGAACCGCGGTCGCGGTCCGCAGCACGGCTCCGCGCTCGTTTCGAAGCTTCGCGCTGCAGTGGGGGCAGTGCGCTTCATGGGCGAGGACGTGGAGGCTGCACGCGGGACAGGCGATAAGAGACATGCTCGGAGCATAGCAAGGGACGGCTCGCCCTCACGAGCCCCTTGCCCCGCGGGCCACGACGCCCTAGCTTGCGACCCCCTATGCTTGGCACCCGAAGACAACATCTGATCTCGCTCTCCCTCTTCGCCGCGTTGGGGTGCGGGGACGACGTCACGGCTGCGGACGGCTCCGGCTCCAGCTCGTCGAGTACTGGCACCGAAGCGAGCACGGGGGATGGCACCACCCCCTCGAGCTCGAGCTCGACCTCGACCTCGGGCTCGAGCTCGGGCTCGACCTCGGGCTCGACCACCGCGGTCGAGGGCTCCACGAGTGGCAGCAGCAGCAGCGGCGGCGATGACACGACCGGAGGCGACACGACGGACGGCACGAGCTCCACAACCGGGGACGAGACCGGCGGGGTTGCGACCGTCTGCGAAGAGGGCGGCGAATTCGTGTTGTCGTGGAGCCTGCAGGTTCCCGCGGGCACCTTCCCCGACGACATCCCCGAAGACCTCACGGCGACGTGTGCCTTCGCTCCTTCGATCACCGCCGGAGAGATTCCCTTCACGTGCGACGCGGTCGAGTTCTTGGTCACGATCGAGAGCACGCCCATGGCGGTGCTGCCCGATGAGCCGCAGGCCGTCGACGTTCGTATCCACCGACAGGCCGGACCGCTGGGCTTCCCCGACGTTTGGGTGGAGCTGGGGTTTGCGGACGGCCAGCGGATCTCGCTGATCAACAGCTCGGTGCTCGTGCCCAACAACAACACCGTCGAGCTTCCGTACGGGATGGTGCTCAGCGACGAGGACTGCGGCCCGTACAACGTCGGCAACCCCTTCCAGCCCGAGGACCCCTGTGGCGATCAAATGTGGCTCGGCCTGCAGCTCGACCTCGACGCCGACCTCACCGTCTTTCACGGTGCGCAGGCCGAGGGGGCGATCGATGGCACCAGCGTTGGGTTCTGGGTCGCGGCGGCGCGGGACTACGGGGTGCTCCCGAAGTTCTGCGACATCTCTGCGACGTTCTACTCCGCGATGGTCGTCACCGCGGCCGAGTAGCTGCTTCGTGCCTCAGTCGGTGAACGAGCAGAACACGGTCATCGGAGACGTGCCGGTCGTAAAGGTGGTCGAACAATCGTAGGGCATGCCCGAGCACCCGAACGTCTGGCCGCCGACTCCAGATTCGTCGATGTCGTCGACCTGGCGGTTGGTGGCTCCGCCGGTGGTCGCGTGAATATCGAACGGTGCGTTGACCGGGCACTCGAAGGTGCAGCCGACATCCTCCATCTGGAAGAAGCCCGCGCTGCTTCCTCCCGCGTTCATCGAGCACGAGCCGGGAGTCAGCTGGCACGTGGCGTCGATTGTGGCCAACAGGGTGATGTTGCCGCTTGCACGCATGGTGACACTGACGGTGTTGTACTCGCAGCTGTTGCTGCACTGATTGCTGTTGTTGCTGTCGCCGTCGTCGCAGGTTTCCCCGGGATCAATGTCACCGTCACCGCATTCGTAGCAGTTGCTGGTGTTGTAGTTGCAGCTGGCATTGCAGGATAACGAGCCTCCGTCGAAGCCCTCGCCCACGCAGGTCCCTCCTCCCAAGGCCGCCCCGTCGCATTCCTCGCCGGGGTTGATGGAGCCGTCTCCGCATTCGTAGCAACCGGCGGTCACGAAGTCGCAGCCTGCGCCGCAGCTGAGGTTGCCGCCGCCGAACCCCAGCGACGCGCAGGTTTGGCCCGCGAGGTCGGTGCTGTCGCAGACCTCCGCGCCGTTGGCAATTCCATCGCCGCAGCCGGAACCCTCGCAGCCGCTGGTGTCGAAGACGCAGGTGTTCGAGCAGCCGAGCGAGCCCGAAAAGAAGCCGAGTCCTTGGCAGGTCTGGCCCCCAAGGTCGAGCTGGTCGCACGCTTCGTCGCCATCTCGCGCTCCGTTTCCGCAGGCACCGCAGCTGCCTGTGCCGACCTCGCAGCCGATGCACGACGCGGTTCCGCTATCGAACCCGAGGTTGATGCACTGCACGCTGGAAGCGTCGGCGGGGTCACAGGTCTCTGCACCGGAGACGACTCCATCGCCGCATGCGCTGCAACCTGTGGTGTCAAGTGAGCAGTTTTCGCCGCACTGCAGGGCGCCCGTATCGAAACCCTCACTCTCGCAGGTCGACGCGCCGATGTCGGCGCCGTCGCAGCCCTCGCCAGGCTCTCGCACATTGTTGCCACACGCTGCGCAGTCCGTCGTGTCCAACCCGCAGCCGGATGTGCAGGCGAGGGTACCTCCGTCGAATCCCTCACTTTCGCAGCTCGCGCCGCCGAGCTCGCCCGACGCATCGCATTGCTCGGGGGCGGTGATCATTCCATCGCCGCAGGCACTGCATTGCGCAAAGTCCACCTCGCAGCTCCCGTTGCACGAGAGCGGTTCGTTGACCGTTCCGAGTCCGACGTCCGCACACGTCGAAACGGCGCCGAGGTTGTCGCCATCACAGCCCTCCCCGGAGTCGATCGAACCGTTGCCGCACGAGTTGCACGTCGTGGTGTCGAGCGTACACGTGTCGCTGCACGCAAGCGCGCCCCCTGCAAAGCCGGCGCTTGCGCAGGTATTGCCTCCCAGATCGGCGCCGTCGCAGAGCTCGTCGGCTTCGGCGACGCCGTCCCCACACAAAGCGTCCCCGCCGGGAACGTCAGTCGTTTCTTCGGCGGTGGGATCGGACTCGCTGCCGCCCTCCGTATCCGACGTGGTCTCAGGCGGCACGCAAAACCCAGCGAACCCAGCGGGCGCGAGGTCGCCGTAGCGTCGACCAGAGAAGCAGCCCTGATCTGGAAAGCTGCAGTATCCGGTGGGCTCGCAGACGCCCAAGCCGGTCAGCGCCGTCTTCGCCTGGCAGTCGCTATTCTCATCGCAGTTGAACGTCGAACTCGCGTTGGTACACGCCAGTCCCAATGCTCCAACCGCCAGCATTCTCACTCGCCAACCCACACCAGCCATCCCGCTGATCATACAGGTTTGAAACGCCGACGCGTGCGCCGAGCGAGCTCAAAGCCGAGCTTCGCTCAGAAGAGCTTCAGCTCGATGCCGAAGCTCACCTGTAGGCCGATCGGGGCGGAGGTGTACAGAGCATCTGCGTCCCGCCCCACGCGGAACGACGTGCGACGCAGCGCGGCGAGCACCCCGAGCCCGGCATAGATTCCGATGTCCGGGATCGGGGACCATACCGTCGCGCCCTGGGCGGTGAGTCCAACCGATGGGCTCCAGGCGGCTGTCGGCTCGAGGGCCCCTTGTGTGGCAATGCCGCGCAGGCCTCCGGCTCGGATGCCGCCGCACAGCGGAAACTCCCAGCGCTCGAAGCCCGACACCCAGCATCCGCGCATGGATCCCAGGACGGCTTGAAACGAGCCTGCGAAATCGTCGACCCGTTCGACGCGCGGAACGGCGTAGTCGACCTGCGCCTCGATGCGAAACGAGCGGCGCTGATACCCGCCCGCCAGACCCACGCCGCCGAAGAAGCCGGGACGCTCCCCAACGCCGCCGTGGGTGATCAGCCGCAGGATGCCCGCGCTGTTGGGACGACGTGCAGGGGGTCTTCGACGTGCTTCGCGTTGCTCTCGTCGGGTCCGAACCGCGACCGTCTCGGGCACCGAGCTGGAGTTCACGCTCGGTGCGACGCCTTCGCCGACCGGTTCGCGCTCCGGTTCGTCTTCCAACGCGAGAAAGTCCTCGGGCGCCTGCACGAGCTCGCGAACCCCTTGGCTGGTTCCGACCACGTCCACGTGCACGGCGATCACCAGCGCGGCCGCCTTGGTCAGCATCTCGCACGAGGGCGCATCCAGCTCGCGCACGGTGGTCTGGCCGGGCCGCGTGAGGGCGAGACTCAGGTGCCAAGCATCCTCTCGAGGCGTCGCCGTCGCGTCGATGCGCAGCGCGTGTGACTCGCTCTTCGACAGGTAGCGCTCGACCAGCGTCGCGAGCTCCTGAGCGCTGCTGCATCCCGCGGGTGCGGCCCACGAAAAATCGAGCCCGCCCGCCGTCGTTCGGTCGGGTTCTGGGGCCGCCGGAACGGTGACAGCCGGCGGATCCGGCGGTAGCTGCGGGGGCCCAAGCGGCACGCGGCGCAACGATGCCACACCTGTGGGATATCCGATCTCGTGGGCAGGCCCGGCCGGCGGACCTACCGTAGGGCCGCGCACACGCCACTTCGCAGTGCCAGTGGGCACGCCGCACGAAACGCGAATCCGCGGTTCACCCGCCGCGAGTGGGGCGGCGGTATGGCTTCGCGGCCTCGTGACGCGGGTGCCTGTGCCATTGTTGGGGCATGCCATCGGGATTCACGAAGTTTGACTTGCGTGCGGTCGTCGCTGCAGCCGGGCTGTGTTGCGGCTGTGGGGACGACGCCCCCGCGCCACTGGACACCGGCGCGTCGACCAGCGGCACGACCTCGATGACCACCACCGGCGTGGATTCAACGACGACGGGCGAGGATAGCTCGAGCGCGACGGGCGAGACCGGAGGTCTTGGCGCGCCGGTCGAGATCCTCACGGACGCCCTCGGAATGCCGCACATCTTTGCGCAGTCGGATCACGACGTCATGTACGCTTCGGGCTACCAAATGGCCACGGATCGGCTGTTTCAGCTTGATCTGATGCGCCGACGTGCGATGGGGACGCGCGCGCAGGTTCTGGGCCCAAACTACTACGAGTCCGATCGAACGTCCCGGTTGTTCAACTTTCCTCGTTGGGGACAAGCCAACGCAGCGCGGTTTGTTGAGAGTGACCCCGAGGGACATGCGGCGATCAGCGCGTGGTTGGAGGGTGTAAACCGGCGGATTGAACAAGTCCGAAGCGGAGACGTTCCGGTGCCGTATGGGTTCGGACCCAACGAGCTGGACTACCTGCCCGAGCCGATGAGCATGGACGAGCACTCGGCGGTCGTCAAGCTGATCATGTTTGGCAACTCCAACTCGCTCGAGCGCGAGTTGCTGGCGACCATCGTCCAACGCAACTTCGCCAACGCCTGGGCGTTGCTTGAGCTGGCCCGGCCAGCGTTCAACGTGGCTACGATGCCGGTGAACGAGCTGCCCCAAGGTGCGCCCGCGCCGGGACCGGGCGTCCAACACCCGACACCTCCGCCCATCGACGCCACGCCCGAGGAGATCGCGGTCGCGTTCCGGCGGTTTCACGAAGTGATGTCCGACTTCCCCACCACGGGGAGCAACAACTGGGCAGTCTCGGGCGAGCACACCGAGAACGGCCGGTCGATGATCGCCGGCGACCCCCATCAGCCCCTGGACAGCCCCTCGCTCATGTACGCGCAGCATCTCAACAGCGCCGATGGTGGGGGGACGATCGATGCGATGGGGTGGTCGTTCGTGGGCGCAGCGGGCGTGCATCTGGGACGCAACGCGAAGGTGCATTGGTCGCAGACCACCAACTTCGCGGATGTCATGGACATCTGGGAGGTGCCGGTGGGGGAGGGCGCGGTCATGGCCGGTGGTCGCTCCGTCCCGGCCACGGAGCGAGTCGAGGTCATCGAGATCGCGGGTGAAGACGACCGTACCGAGACGTTCATCGACGTCGAGGGCTACGGCGTGATCCTCCCGAACGACTTGTTGCCCATCGCAATCGCAGGCCCGGGAAACGGGCTGCTCCTCAACTGGACCGGTTTCGCGGCGACCAACGAAGAGGCCGCGTTCCTCCAGATCAACCGGGCCGCCAATATTGAGCAGATCGAAGCCGGGGTCGACAAGCTTGAGGTCGGCGGCTTCAACTTTGTGTGCGCCGATGCGAACAACATCTCGTACCGCGTCAACATTCGCGTGCCGGACCGAGGAGATCCGAGCGCGAGGCAGATGCCCTACGTGGTGCTCGATGGTAGCGACGCTGGAAGCTACTGGAGTACCGACCTTCCGCCGCAGCGGCTCCCTCGCTCGCGCGGCGAGGCACAAGGGTGGGTCGCAACGGCCAACAACGACCCGTGGGGCTTCACCTTCGACGGCGACGTCTCCAACGACCCCTGGTACTATGGATACTTTTACGCCGCGGGTCATCGAGCTCAACGACTCCAAAGCGAGCTCACTCGCCTGACCGCGCGCGGGAACGTCACCCTTGAAGACATGCAGGCGCTGCAGACCGATGTCCATGCGAGCACTGCCGATCTTATGATTCCGGTCATCGAGACCGCGTGGGCGAATGCCTTGGCGGGGGACAAGGCACTGACCAACTTCGCCGACAGTGAAGACCTGCAGACGCTGGTCGACGCGCTGGGCAGCTGGGACCGGAGAATGGCCCGGGATTCCTCTGCTGCGCTCGCGTACCACGTATGGTTGTTGCTGCTCACCGACGAGGTGATCGCCGACGACCTCTCGGTGCTCTACCAAACGATTCTGGAGGCGGAGTCGCCCTTCATCATCAAGATTCCTATGCTGGCCGTTCTTGGTGAGTACCCACAAAGCGACGGCCTGCTGCAGGGGGGTCGCGACGTACGGGTGCTCGCGGCGCTGCAGCGAACCGCATCGGTGCTGAACTCGCGCTACGGCGGGGTGGCTTCGGAGAACTACTCGTGGGGTGAAGTGCACGGCACCACCTTCGACAACCCCTACGGCGAGGCGCTGAACTTGGGGTTCGTGCCGACCGACGGCGGTGAAGACACGGTGAACGTCAGCTCGAGCAGGTTCCTGGACGCCAACGGTGGCATCGCGGAGCGCTTCGATTCGACGAGCGGTGCGATCTTCCGAGTGGTGACGACCTTCGACGAAGACGGCACCCCGCGCTCGTTCGCGAACTTCCCGCCCGGGAACGTCGAGGATCCCGGCTCGCCTGGGTTCTCGAACACGCTGGAAGACTGGGTCGAGGGTCGCTACACGGAGCTGGCATTTCGCCGGGCGGACGTGGACGCGGCGGCCGTTCAAACGCGGACGCTGGAGCCGGTGGATCATCCCGGCAACTGAGGGTTCGCAGGCGAAGTCACGAGCATTGCGCTGGTCTCAGCGCGCCCGCATTGCGAGCTTCAGCCCAAGCCGAGATCCTTCTTGAGCACCCCCGCGCTCAGCTCACCCGAGATCAGGCTTGGAGGCATGCCGGGGCCGGGCACGGTGAGTTGGCCAGCGAAGTAAAGGTTGTCGACCTTGCGAGAGCGAAGCGGGGGCTTGAAGGGGCCGGTCTGCGAGAGCGTGTTGGCCATCCCGTAGGCGTTGCCCTTGTAGGCCCCATAGTCGCGCTCGAAGTCCCGCATCGCGTAGTCGCGGCGATAGACGATGCGGTTGTGCAGCGGCGCGCCACAAGCCTGCTCGATGCGGCGGATCACGTTGTGGAAGATCTTCTCCCGCTCCTGGTTCGCGTCGCGCAGGCCGGGCGCCAGCGGGACGAGCACGAATAGGTTCTCGTGTCCCGCAGGAGCGACACAGGGGTCGGTCTTCGAGGGCGCGCAGACGTAGAACAGAGGGTCGTCCGGCCACGCTGGTTTGTCGTAGACGTCGCGCATGTGCGCGTCGAGGTCGCGGTCGAAGAACAGCGTGTGATGCTGCAGGCCGTCGACCTGCCCACGAACACCCAGGTAGAACAGCAGGCTGGAAGGCGACATCGTCTTGCGTCCCCATTGCGCCTCGCGGAACTGACGATCGGGTCCCGCAAGCAGGTTTTGCTCGACGTGGTGGTAGTCCGCCGCGGCCACGACCGCATCGCATTCGATCATCTCGCTGTCGGTCTGAACCCCGACGACCCGGCCCCGCTTGGTCACCAGAGCCTCGACGCGGGTGCCGAGCCGGATCTCTACGCCCTGCTCGAGAGCGACGCCGAGCATCGCATCGATGATGCGGTGCATTCCGCCCATCGGGTACCAGGTGCCCAGCGCCATGTCGGCATAGGACATGAGGCTGTACATCGCGGAGGTCTTCTTGGCCGAGGCTCCCAAGAACAGCACCGGCCATTCGACGAGCCGCACCAAACGAGGGTCCTCGAAGAACGACTCTGCATAGGCATGCATCGATCGGAGCATTCGCATCTTTCCCAGCTCGAACACGAGGCGAGGATCCACGAATTCCAGGAACGAGAGAATAGGGCGCAGCAGATAGTCGGTGACCGCAGTCTCGTTGAACAACGGCGCCCACTCTTCGAGCCCGCGGTTGGAGGTGATCACTTAGCTCGATCTGTCACACACAACACCAAGGCGAGAGCCTCGAAAATCCCAGTCGGAAGCGGTGGGGCCGAGTCCACGTGCGGCTTGCTCCTGCTCCCTGCCCCGCGCCAAACACCCGGAGTCCTGCTGGCGTCCGCACGGTCTACGCCGCATTCGCGCCGCGCGTGCCTTCGCTCTCTCCGGTCGCGAGAAAACCGCCTTCCAGCGCCATCGCCCCCCTCAAGAGCGACCTCCGCCCGTCACGACGGCTCTGGCGGCCACCCGCGCCCGTCAGAAGAGCCGAACAGAAAGCTGCTACGATAGCTGTCGTGGAGCGAAACGTCTTCTGTTGGTCCGGACCAGTAATCCTCTCTCTAGCCTCCTGCATAACCGCAGATGCCCCGGTTCAGGAGGCTGCAAAGCAGTGGGCCGACGCGCTCTGCTCGAGACGGGCTGCATGCGGGTGTAGTCGAACCGACTGCTTGGAAATAGAGACCTCTCGCTTTGTTGAATGGAGCGGAAGCAAACAACCGAACGCGGAATGCCCCGAAGAACGAACACTCAGCATCAACCAGCTCGCCTGCGACGAGCCCGAGGCGGACGCCTTCGATTGGGAGTCCAGAGCTTGCCCGCTGTGGACGAACTTCGCGGGCGTCAACGAGCCCTGCTTCCGTCCCGAGGGGTCCACCGGGCCTCTGTCGTGCGAGAACCGCCTAGTCTGCGACCACACCACACCACACTACGCTGTGTGAACCCAGGCTCTCAACCTCGCCTCGGAGAACCGTGCCTGCGATCAGCGGATCCCAAGAGCGTCGGCACCTACTGCGCAGCAGGACTAAGTTGTGACGGTGAGATTTGCGTGGAAGGTGACGGTGTCACCGAGAGATCGGCAATCGCGTGCTCCGAATCTGTTTATAATCTGTAGTCTAAACACACAGGCGCGTAATCGTCCAAGCCAGGCTCGAAGGTGCCGTTGGAACTGCCCCTCGAAAGTGATGAATTGTGGCTCTCCTGACCATTTGGTGGGCGGACGAACCACGTATTTGACGGGGTTGCGGGCGAAGAACGGGCTTCGGAGCGGGTTTGAGGGCGTGAAGAAGTGCGCAGCGGGTGAGGGCGCACTCGTCTCGCGCTGCACTCAGTGCGGCAAGAAGTGCAAAAGCGGCTGCGACGATCGCCTTCGAGACTGGCGCCACATGGCCAACGGTGAGCCGTTCGAGGTGTTCGACCTCGAGCTCTCCGTGCTGTGGGCAGACGTCGTGAACACCGGCTGAGTTTCGCAGCAACATCTTCGATGCGTTGGTCCCCGCGGATGCGCGCCGTCGATATTGCGCCCTCACGTGGGTCCCGCCGCCGATCCTGGGCGGGTGATGTCAGAGCCCCCAGCTCCGGCTAGCGTCCCCCGCGATGCGTCTGGCCAGCCTGCCCTGGTACGACCTGCACGAGGTCCAGCCAGCCCACGACGCGCTGTGGGCCGCGTTGGCGGACCGGTTGCGGGCGATGGGTGTCGACGGCGTGCCCGACGGGCTGGAGCGCCGGATGGATCCCCAGGCCCAGTGGCGCAGCCCTGCGCTGCTGCTGGGGCAGGCGTGTGGGTACGACGTGGCGACGTGGCAGGCCGCGTCGCTTCGGGTCGTTGCAGCGCCATGCTTTGAGGTCGAGGGCTGCGCGGGGCCGACGTATCGCTCGTTCGTCGTGGTCCACCGCTCGAGCGGCGCGAGCACGCTGGCGGACCTGCGCGGAGCTCGATGCGTGATCAACGGGTGGACGTCGCACTCGGGCATGAACGGGCTGCGTCTGCTGCTCCCGACCGGGGCGCGACTGGCCTCGTTCTTCGCGAGGGTGCTGGTAAGCGGTGCGCACGAGCGGAGCGTCGAGATGGTCGCTTCGGGCGAGGCCGACGTGGCTTCGATCGACTGCGTGACGTACTCGCTGCTCGCTCGACACCGTCCGGGTGCTCTCGAGGCGTTGCGGGTCCTGACCGCCACGGCGCCCGCGCTCGCGCCCCCGTTCGTGACCAGCGCGTCGACGCCTCCTGCCGAGGTGGAGGCGCTTGGCAGGGCCCTGCGGGAGGTGACGGCCGACCCGTCGGCGTGGGCGACTCTGCGCTTGGCAGGGGTCGCGAACGTGCGGCCGGGAGCCTACGCCGCGATGCGGCCTGCAAGGGTCTCGCGCTCTGTTGTGCCTGGTGCCCGTTCCTGACCCTGGGTCCTCGCGCACGATCCATGAGCGCCCGCAGGGAGCGGCTTCGTCCGCTCCGGGGGTTCCGCTGCCGAGATCAGTCTTCGGCGTAGACCATCAGCTCGATCAGCGCACGTTCCCCACCATCGGACGTGCAGCCGTCGTAGGCGCCTTCGATGGCGTTGTCGAGCAGGACCCGAAATCCGCCGACGGAGGCCTGGCCTGCGCGCGCGATGGTCTCCTGCTCGCCGTCCAGAGCGACCGTGACGTCGAGGCCGCGGGCCCAGCCGTCGGGGTCGCAGTCGGTCTCGTCGTCGATCCGCTCGCACGACGTGACGGCGGTCGAAAGCTCCAGCGGCGCGAGCTCGTCGACCGGCGCCAGCAGATCGTGGGCGTCGACGATGCCCAGTCGAAGGGCCCCGTCGTCGGCGTGTCGAATGGCGAGCCAGCCAGCAAGCCAGAAGAAGTTGCAGCCGTTGTTGCACTGCGGCTGCGGCCGGAACAGCACCTCGAGAGGCTCGTCGGCGTCGAGGTCGGCCCGCAGCGCCTCGGGAATGGGGGAGAGCGTCAACTGCTGCGCGGGGATCGCCGCGCCGGCAGCGGTGCAGTCGAGGTCGAGCGTCAGAACGTCGTCGGATTCGGAGAAAGCGGTCGCCGAACACTCCAGCGGCACCGCGCCGTCGGGGGCCCACAGGTCGATGGACGTCTCGTTCTCATTGGCTTCGTCGTACTGGGGCGTGTAGTCGCCGTACGACCACGACCACGAGAACGCGTCGGCCGCATCGGAGGGGCAAACCTGCGGCCCAGGACCGTCGCCGGGCTCACCCGCCGAGTCGTCGCCGGAGCCCGTTTCGGGGGCGGCAGAGCCGTCGCAGCTGGTGGCGATGGCGAGGGTGAAAACGAGAGTGAGAGAAAATCTAGCTACAAACATGAGTAAGACGGCTGTCGCCGTACATCGATCGTTGCCCGAGAAGGGCGATCGTTCCCAGCCGTTGGGATGCTTTTCTCTGAAAAGCCTCGGTTGCACGAGGCGATCCTGCTGCTGCTTGCCCGACTGTGCGTGCGGCTCGGGTACGCTGTGCTCGATGTCCGGGGTTCGCCCTCTCGTCTGCCTCGTGATCGCCTTGCTGGGTTGTGGGCCCAATCGCCCTGCGCCGAACACCCCCGCGCCCGAGCCCACTGCGCTCGTGGGACGGTTGGTGCTCTCGAGGTTCGACCCCCGTGAGCCCGGGGGCGGCGGCGCATGGAGCATCTCCGTCACCCCCGACGGTCGTTACGACGGCGAGTACACCTGGTCGGCGGAGGACACGAGCTTCAGAAGTTCCTGCGGCGGCACCCGTCCGGTCAGCGAGGTCGAGCCATGGTTCCATCGCGCCCAGGCTGAAGCCACGCTGCAGTCCGCACCACGCCCCGCGTTGCCCGAGGGGCGCTACGGCTACGCGGTCATCCTTGCTCACGAAGCAGAAGACGGGACCCTCCGGTACTTCCCGAAACTGCCCGATCAGAAGGCGCTAGGGGCTTGGGCCGAGGGGTTCGTCGGCGGGTGCCTGTGACGGGTGCGACGACCCGGTGAAGTCGACCCAGAAGGAGACATTGACGCCTTGTGGCGTGGTGTCCATCGCGAACCTCCACTCGCTCATCCACTCGCGCATGCATGCGACCATCGTCGCAATTCGGGGCGAGCTCGACGCAGCTGCGCACCCGCAGGACCACGTCGTGCGCCCTCAGCTCGGCCGGCACGAGCTGCGCTTGTGGTTCGAGGCGCATGAAGTTGTCGAGCGCGTCTCGCGGGGTCTCACCCACTCGGACACCACGACGCGTCGAGTCGGCTCGGGCGCAGACAAAGCCCCCGCACGAGTCATCGAGCGCGGCGTCGATGTGAATGAGGGGAAGGACGACCCTCGATGGCTAGGAATTGCTCTCTCTCCCTCTGGGCCGCCGCCCTCTCGACCCTGCTCGGCTGTGGGTCGCCCTCGCTTCCCCCCGGCGCTGGCGCTGCGGCCGGAACGAGCGGCATGCCCGCCGTTCCCCCCGAGGCGGCGACTTCTTTCGCAGACGCGTCGAGTGGAGAGGGAAGCTCGGGCGAGCTCGATGCACCGGTGGTCTTCGACGTGAACGTCGCGCCCGACGGCGTCGCTCCGATCTGCGACGCGCTCTCGATCGACGCCGAGCCCCGCCGGGTGCCCACGGACCTGATCGTGGTGGTGGACGGCTCGGGCAGCATGGTCGAGGAGTCCGAAGGCGTACGTGCCGAGATCAACGCCCTCGTGACGGGGCTCCGAGAGGCGGACGTCGATGTCCGGGTGGTGCTGCTGGCCCGCTCCAGCGGGGCGACGGGGATCTGCGTCGACGCACCCGTGGGCAGCGGGTCGTGTCCGGACGACGGCAACGAGCCCGGCTTTCGCCACTTGAACGTTGACGTGGACAGCTGGGAGCCGCTGCGCGTCGTGGTCGACCACTTCGCCGACTACGCGGACCTGCTGCGACCCGGGGCGCGGCGGCAGGTCGTCGTGGTGAGCGACGACAACTCGTTCTCGATGAGCGCGACCGAGTTCGCCGACGCGTTCGAGGCGCTCGACCTGTGGAACGCGCGCTTCGTCGTCCACGCGGTCGTCAGTCAGACGCCGTGTGCCCAGAGCGTCAGCGAAGGGGTCGAGTACGCGTCGCTGGCCGAGGAAACCGGCGGGTTCTCGGGGGACCTGTGCGCGGAGGACTTCCAAGGCCTGTTCGAGGGCGTGCTGGTTGCGACCGAGTCCGCGTCCGAGCGCTGCAGGTACCCCATCGAAGACATCGCCGGGTGGCCCGACGATCCCGGGCTGGCCTCGGTCGACCTCGCAGGACGGAACCTCGAGCGCCTGGACTCCGGCGCGGAGTGTGCGAGCGGGGAGCAAGGCTGGTTCATCAACGAGGAAGCCTCCCCCGCGACCCTCCAGCTCTGCCCCGCGACCTGCACCCGGGTGGAGGCGATCGACGTGCCGCGCCTCGACGTGGCGGTCGAGTGTGGCGTCGCTGCGGGCTGACGCGACGACCAGCGCCGATGCAGCCCTGGCTTTCTCGGCTGAGCACCGAACCGATGTGCAACGAGCCGATCTGGGCGTGCGAGCACGCGATCCCGACGACGCTGCCGATCGTCGAGGACGGGCCGCTCGACTGCGCCGACCCCGACGTTGGCGGGGCCGCCAAGACTTGCAGTACACCCGGTACAGCCGCGTTTCGGCTCCGACCCAGGAGCGAAAAAATGCTTCCCGATCCGCCGCGCCGACTTTCTCAACAGGCTGCTAGTCGCGGCCCTCGACGACCTAGGCCAGACCCCCTCAATGGTCTGCGACGATTCGCCATGCGTAGTTGTTGACCTGTCTGCATCAGACGTTGAGACTCTCTCGACGAGGCCCGATGTCCGAACCATCTCCCCACCGCTCGAGGAGCCCAGCCCAGCCCAGTCGACGGCCTCGAGCGGATCGAAGCGTACCAAGCGGACCCCTTTTGGGACAAACCCGTCCTCTGTGGCTCCTCTACACGTCTACACGCTCCTTCGACGGAGACCTTGCTTGCGACCAGAGCATCCATGTCGCCGGAGCCGATATCGAAGATTTCCTGGTGGACCACGTGAGCTCTAATTCCAATAGCTCAGGAACCTCGATGACGGGAACGGACCAACTTACAATAGCTCGACATGCGAGGGGGTAGGAAGGCTGTGAGCGTGTACATGTCCGCCACGTCCGCCACAACACTGCCGTCCGCGCTCGTGGCGCTGCTCGCATTCGGATGCAACGTAGAACCTGCGGTCCCTCCATCCACCACAAGCGCTGGAAACAGCTCTACCGAAGCTCAGGAAGGAACATCAAACACGGATTCACAGACGGATTCTGACGCGACTACAGGAGCGTACTCGACAACAGGTACAACAGCAGCACCGCCGGCAGTCTGCGCTACGACAGCGCAATCTGAGTGCACCAGTCCGATACCTTGCTTGGCGATGGCCCCCGACCCATCCTCCTGCGGCGAAAATTCACTGTTCGACTATGATGGTTGCCCTCGCGCAAAGTGTGAGTCGCAGGAAGACTGCCTCGCAAACGAGGAGTGCATCGATCTCGTGCCGTGTGTCCCGAATGAATGCGTTCTTGATTTTGAACTGTGTGAAGAGACGTTTGGAGAGTGCGGCTGCTTCGGGAGTCCAACTTGCGCGCTGGAGATGAAGTTATGCTTTCGCTTCGACGAGCACAGCTGCTGAACCGGAGCTGAAGATCCACCCATCACGGTGAGCGCCCCAGCTTCGCCAGGAACGGGGCGCCCACGTCGTGGTCACCGCAAGGCCTCAATGCAGGAGCCGCTTCAGGCTTCAGGCTTCAGGCGCACTGGCCAAGCGAGTTGCCGCCGACGTGGCTCGGGTGCTGGAGGCGAAACCCAAGACCCCAGTGCACGTTGTTTAGGACGGAGCGCCCGAACTTCGAGTGCTGCCCGAGATACTTGCGCACTCTGTGCCGGAGGAGACGACCGTCCGAACGCTCATCGACTTCGAACACCTCGCGCGGCGGCTCGATGCCGTCTTCGACGCGTGCGAGGCGGACGGAGATCCGCATGACATGAAGAGCGCTCAACCCTTGCTGTGGCCAAACATGTCCCACTGCTCGACGCCGGGCGTGACAACGGCCGCCTCCCAGGCGGGCTCGATCGCATTGAGCCCTAGCTCTGCCGACTCGCACAACATCAGCGTCTACGGAGCAGCGGTGGACAACAAGCCTCCGTAGACCGCGCCGCATACGGCCGCGGCCGCGGCGGCGTTGCCTTGGGCTTCGTCGCCGTCAGGCATTGGTTCGAGTCCGGCGTGGTTGGCCTGGCGCCTCAAATCCGAGGTGTTTGCGCCATTCTTGCGTCTGGGGACCCTGATCTCGATCGATCTTGGAGGTCCCCGCCACTTTCCCCGACACTTTGGTGGTCCTTGAGATCCGAGACCTCCCGTCCGGTTCTCCTTTCCGTCCGGTTCCCGTCCGGTTCTCCCCACTCCGGTTCTCCACCCGCTGTGCTTGCGAGCGCTGAGGCGGACTGATAACTCGGAGGTTGTGCTGTCTGCCTCGCTCGCTGCGGTGATGCTCACTGCGCCCGCAGAACCCACAGAGCAACGCTCGCCCGCCGCCTACGAGCTGACCTGGAAAGCCCCCGCCGGGTGCCCCACCCAGGAGCAGCTACGCGAGAGTATCGCTGAACTCGTCGCTGACCCCAGCGAGGGGGAGGGGGTGATGTTCGTGGATGCCACCGTGCTCCAGCTTCAAGAGCGGTTCACCGTTCGTATCGTCACCGACTTTGCCGGCCACGTCGACGAGCGCACGGTTGAATCCTCGACGTGCACCGACCTCGGCGACGCGACTGCATTGGTGGTGGCGGTCGCACTCCAACCGCGGCTCGTCGGTCCGGGACCACCAGCGTCACCCAACGCCGTGCCCTCACCACCCTCACGTCGTGCACCGAAGCTTTCCGCCGACTCTGCCCCACCGAAAACGGCGCGTCTGCCTACGATTGTTGAGCAGGACCGACAGCCGACCTCCACCTCGTCCACAGCAAGACGCCGACCACAGCGCTCGTCCGCGCCGGAGCAGCTTTTCTTGCGCGTCGCACCGTTGCTCGAATACGGCAGCTTGCCGTCGGTCAGCGGAGGCACAGCGCTCAGCGCAGGTCTGCTCTGGCGACGCTGGCGTGCGGAGTTGTTCGGGCTCTACCTCTTCCCACAACGGCAGACATTCGACCGCACCCGCAGCTTGCTTCAGCTCGGCGCGGCAGGGGGACGTGCGTGTCACCGACTGTTTGCGGGTCGGGTCGAGTTTCCGATCTGTCTTGGCATCGAGGCTGGAGCGTTGCGAGCCCAGACTCGAGGGCAGCGGCCCGGCACCACGCTCAATCTCGGATGGCTCGCTCCATCCGCGCAGGCCGGCATGGCCGTCGGAGGCCGGCGCGTTGGGTTCTTTGCGGCGGGCGAAGTCGCCGTCTCGACGTTGATCCCCGGAATCCTGGTGGGCGCGGATACCGTGTTCGAGAGCCGTACGGTGTCGCTGCGTGCCTTCGCTGGCCTCGAAGTCTTTTTTGCAATAGATCGACGCTGAGGCGGACACTGGGGAGGCAAGTGGCCGAGAACTGCCAGCCGATCAGCTCGGGCTGCGATTTTCGCGCAGTCTACGAGACGTACCACGGCTTTGTTTGGTACGCGCTCCAGCGGCTTGGTACGGCGACCGAAGCGGTTGAGGATGCGGTTCAGGATGTCTTTGTCGTTGCCTATCGGCGACGGGCGACGTTCGCGGGGCCCTCAGCGAAGGCGTGGCTGTATGGCATTGCGCGGAGGGTCGCGAGCAACTATCGCCGCTCCGGTCGGCGCCGGCGGGAACGCGTCCGGGCGCTTCGGACTGCGCAGCCGCGGACGATGAACGAAGGGATCCGGGAGGCGATCGAGACGCTCGACCGCTACCTCGTCGGACTCACCTCGGTCGACCGTGAGATTTTCGTGCTCGCCGAGATCGAGGGGATGACGGGCCCTGAGATCGCGGATGTCTTCGGCCGAAAGGTGCAGACGATCTACACGCGCATTCGGAAGCTTCGCCTGGGTTTTCGGGCCGAGCTCTCCGACGTCGCGCTGATCAAGCGAGACCGCCCACAGGCAAGCGCGGGCTCGTGGGCAGCCCTGGCCTCGGTGTTGAGTGAGTCCCCGGTACTCGTGGCGACGGGATGGACGGCTGCACTGAGCTCGGCGTGGGTGGCGGCCGGCTTGGGCGCGGCTGTGGCCACGGCGGGGCTTGTGGTCGCAGACCAAATTCTACCCGAAGTGTCCCAGGCTCAGCGGGTGAGCGTCGGCTTCGTACCTGCTGTCGCTTGGCCAGAGCAGACGGACGCTGTCTCGGCACCGGCTGTCGCCAAGCTCGTGCAGGAGTCCTCGGGTGCGTTGCCTCGGTCGACTGCCCGGGATGACGGTTCGACGGACCGGCCCAGCGCTCGACCAGCAGATCCGGTCGCCTCGCCTCCAGCAAAGGTCTCCCCGGACACGAACTCCCTCGCAGCGGAGAACGAACTGCTTCGCAGAGCCGCTGCTGCCGTTCGGCGCGGAGGCATGCAGGAGGCGCTGCAGCTCACCGATGCGCACGCGCATCAATTCTCGGCCAGCGTGCTCACCGACCTTCGTTCGGCCATTCGAATCGAGGCGCTCTGTGGCCTCGGCAAGCTTGCGCAAGCCCGGGGCGAGGCTGCCCTTCTCCGTCTCCGCCACCCTGATTCTCCCGCGGTGGTGGGTCTCGAAAAGAGTTGTGCAAGTCCGCAAGAGATCGCGGCACAGCCGGACAAGCAAGGACCATGAACGTCCATCGATCGAACCTCGCATCGCCCCTCGTGTTCTCAGCCTTGCTGGCGTTGAGCGGTTGCGTGCTCTCCGGGCAACTCGACGATACGGCGACCGAAAGCGAGTCGATGACCTCAGACGCCGAAACAGAGGGGTCTTCAAGCACGAGCGCGGGGGCGACAGCAGATCTTTCCAGCAGCAGCAGCGGTCCGCTCGAGTCCGACAGCAGCTCCGGCGATGGGGACGCTGTTTGTGCCGACTACACCCCACCGGCGTCGGCTTGCGAACCCGCCGGTAGGGTGGCGGATACGACCTTCGTCGGAGTTTCTATCGGTCTGGGCGCGGGGGCACCTGGCCTCGACGACACCGAGTGTGTGGTCGTCGGGATCGACGACGACCTCGGCGGGATCGGCGGAAGGGTCAGGTTCGCTTGCCCCGAAGAGGAGGTCGGAATCTCCCTCGCTAGCCGGTCGGCTACATTCGATCTTCCATTCGTCGAGGGAGACTCGCTCTCGCTCACCTTCCGTGCTGAGTACCCCGAGTCCGGGTACGGCTCCATAGTGATTCGTACCCTCAGCGGCGACCTGCTGCTCGCGTACATTATCGTCAATGGGTGGGAGCCGAACATCGACCTGGGAACGATCGAAGTTCTACCTGGCCTCAGCGGGTGTCCTGCGGAACCGGTCCCCGTCGCCTCGTGCAGCGCGGGCGGGTCGGTCGCGTACCAGCACACCACGCTCCAAGTCGCATCGGGCGGTGCTGTGAGTGAGAGCGTTTCAGGGGGCCGATCCACTATGGTCGAGTTGGAGAATCGTTCGTTCCTCCTCAGTGTGGATTACGCCCTCAAAACGGTGTGTTGGGATGACGACTGCACCATCGACAGGCAGTACGTGGGCGCGGAAGGCGGAATGGGTTTCCTTCTGGTCGCCCAGCCCTTGTAGTGTCGTCGTGCGTGCGCCACGACAGCCAAGCCGTCGCAGGTCTTCTGGCAACGGCGATCGAACGATGGTTTCGGGCGTGGGCGTGACAACGAAGCGAAGCGCGCGCGGCGAGGGCCGGATGGGCGGGTGAGTGACGCACGAGGCTTGCGTAGGGTGCCGTCCGCCAGCGACTCGGTGGAAGACGTCGGGCGCGTCTTCGAAGATGTGTTCAGGGAGCCGATGCAGCCCTGGCTTTCCCGGCTGACCGATGCGCAACGAGCCGATCTGGGCGTGCGAGCACGCGATCCCGACGACGCTGCCGATCGTCCAGGACGGGCCGCTCGACTGCGCCGACCCCGACGTTGGCGGGTCAACAGCCCTGGGCGTCTCTACACCATCATGCTTCACATGGGTGACCGGCACTTCAGTCGCAATCCTGCTGTCTCTACACGGATTTCTTCGCAGTACGATATCAAGAAGGTTAGAAGGTTGCTGCAATCGAGGGGGTTAGCTTCACGAACCGCTGCGTCGAAGTCCAAGCGAAGGTTGAGCCGCAGACTTCGGCTGGGTTGACGTTTGGGGTCATGTGCCGATACACGGGGGTCGCGGACGATGCGGGCCCTTGGTCTTACCGCCGCGGCCGTCGCGTGGTCGCTCCTCCCAGCCCACGTTCGAGGCTGCGACGGTGAGGATGCGGATGCGAGACTCCAGCCCCGGCGTCTTTCAATCTCGAACTCATCGCGCGCGTGGGCAATGACTTGACTACAGGAAGGGCGTCGCCGAAACTAGAATCGTGACCGTCGCCGTGCGCTGGAATCGCTGTGCGCTGGTCGAGCCAGGTGGAGAATGAAAGCCATGAATCGTGCGACTTGGGGACCGCTGCTATGGGTCGTCGGCGCCTGGTCGCTGGCTGTGGGCTGTGCGGGTCGCCCTAACCCGTCCTCGGAAACCGAGGACACGGCAACAGTCGGCGGCGGGCAGGCAACCTCCGAGCCATCGAGCGACGCAGCGTCGACGGCGGCAACTGCGGCGGATAGTTGCACGCAGATCGAGTCAGCGGCGGCGTGCATGGACGCCGGTTGCCTCTTCGAGCCAGGGCGTGAGGTGTCTGTGCCGGATGGCGAGTGCCAATTCGGTGACGACGTCGCCGGGTGGTGTTCCGTTGAGGGGTACGGGAGCACCAGCGCACCCGGTGTTGTGTACGAGATCTCTACCGGGCGAGTCTTTGCAATGTCGAACGACCCGATCGGTCTCAGAGAAGGTTGGGCCAAGTGCGAGTGCGTCGACAGTGAGCCAGTGGGCTGCGGATGTGGTCCGCCTTGCGACATGGGGATGGACGAGACTGCGTCGGGCGAGTCCTCCGGGGCTGGCTCGGGTAGCAGGTAGCGCTTTTTCTGCGCGAAGTGGCGCCCGCCTGCGCGACGCCGCCTCAAGTCCGCCGCTCCTCGCCCCCACCCCGGACGGGGATTCGGAAAGACGGCGTGTGCATTCTGATTGAGTCAGTCGATGCTACGATGCTACCGGAGCTTCAGCCGCCGACTCGCCTTCACGAACACTACCGAGAATCCGCGAAACCTCGGCAGCAAAGCCGCCGCCGGCTCCTTCTTGGTGCGTTCGATCGGCTCCAGCTCTACGGTCCGGGTCGAGAGGTCGACGCTGCACACGTAGCAGCCTCCGGGCACCTCGAGGCGGCGCGGAAAGTCCTTTGGGAGAGAGACGGCTTCTCGAGGATCGAGCCCGGCGCCCACGGCCAGCTCGGTCAATCGCGGCAAGATGTCCTCATGCTCGAGCAGCGCCAGATCTTGGAGGCTCTCGACACCCAGCGTCTCGAACTTCTCCCGAAGGAACGACTCGACGCTCTGTGGCGCCGGCGGCATGCTGAGCCGTTCCCGCAGCGCTGCCTGCTCCAGCACGCCCCACGCGTGGACGGCATCGAGCACCAACTTGGCCAGCCCCTTGAGCCGCGGCGTTTAATCAACCGCACTCGGTTGGGGGGCGGTGGTAGCCTGCGCATGCCCGGATGGCCGACTCTCGTCCCGACGTCACACACCAGGTGCGGCTGTTGCCTAGCGGCACGACGCCGCCGCTTCCGGTCGAGGCGGGCGAACACCACGAGCTGGTGGTCCACGTCGAGGGCGATGAGGCTCCGCAGGCGATGACGCCCGAGGCGGCGGGGGCCGAAGGCGGGGTGTCGCTGCCGAAGCTAGGCGAGAAGTTCTCGGTCAACCCGGTGATGGGATCGGTGGCGGGAAGCGTCTCTTTCCCGCTGCCGCCGGGGCGCACGCTGACGCCGGGGCTGGGCCTGGGCTACGACAGCAACGGAGAGAACGGGCCGTTCGGGCTCGGCTGGGCGCTGAGTGTGCCGTACTTCCAGCGGGCGAGCACGCGGCCGCATCTGGGGCAGAGCGCGCGCGGGGTACCCACGTATGACGATGCGGCGGAGTCCGACGTGTTCGTGTTTTCCGACGCGGCCGAGCTGGTGAAGGTCGGTGCGGGGGAGGGCGTCGATGGCTACACGATCACCCGCTACAAGGCGCGGCTCGAGGGCGGGTTCGCGAGGATCGAGCGCTGGGAGAAGGACGAGGTCTCGCACTGGCGGGTGACCAGCGGCGGCAATGTGGTGTCGATCTTCGGGTTCGATGCGGCGTCGCGGGTGGCGGACCGAGGACGAACGGCGGTGTTTCGGTGGAACCTCAGCGCGCAGATCGATCCGCTGGGCAACACGGCGCTCTACCAGTATGTCACCGACACCGAGGTCGAGCCCGGGCGCGCCGCGGGATGCCAGAGCGTGCTGCTGCGGGTGCTCTACGCCAACCGAAAGCCGGTGGCGTTTCCGGCGGCATCGCAGGGCGAGATGGAGGCGCTGGTCGGCGGTGCGCCGGACGACTTCCTGTTCGAGGTGCTGCTCGACTGGGAGGCACAGCCGGGCTCGGCCGAGCTGGCGCAGGAGGACCCGGGGACGTGGTTCGTACGACCCGATCCGTTCTCGTCGGGGCGGGCGGGGTTCGAGGTGCGGACGCGTCGGCTGTGTCGCGCGGTGCGGGTGCTGCAACGCCTCGGCGGGCAGACGCTGCTCGTCTCGCGGACCGAGCTCTCCTATGACGCCGATGAGGTGGCGGCGCGGCTGACCGAGGTGAAGTTCGTCGGCATCGGCGCGGACGGCAGCGAGCTGGCCGCACCCCCGCGGACGTTCGTGTACACCGAGCACGCGATCGACCCGCAGACGCGGACGCTCCCGGCGTTCGAGGGGCTGGACCTGTCGAAGCCGCTGACCGACGCGGAGTTCATCGACCTCGATGGGCGGGCGGTGGCCGGGCTGTTGGTGCGGCACATGGGGGCGTTCACGTTCCATCGCCGCGTCGACGCGAGCACGAACGCGCCGCCCGAGTCGCTGTCGTTCGGGGCCTCGGCCTCGGACAGCCAGGACCCACATCGGCAGCGGTTCTTCGACCTCGACCTCGATGGGCGACCGGCGTTGGTCGAGCTGGGTCCCGGCGGGGTGGGCCAGGTGTGGGAGCGCAACGCGGACGACGACGGTTGGGCTGCGGGTGTGAATCTGCCGTCGGCGCCGCCCGAGGCCGACACGGACCCGGAGACCGGGTTCCCGCGGGTGTTGTGGGGCGACCTCGATGGGGACGGGCGCACCGACGCGCTGGTGGTGCCACAGAAGGGGGCGCGCCCGAGGTGTGGCGCTACGAGGGCCTCGAGCGGGGCTGGGAGCCGAGCGAGGCGCCGGCGATGCCCATGGGGGCCGAAGCAGTCTTGGATGACCCCGACGCGTGTCTGCTGCTGGTCGACGTCAGCGGGGATGCGCTGCCGGACCTGCTGCATCTCGAGCAGGGCAAGGCGACGCTGTATCCGGCGCTCGGCCACGGCCGGTTCGGTGATGCGCTCTCGCTGCCCGCGCCGAGCACGGCCTTGCCGACGCGCGATGGCGTGGCGGGACCGGCGATCGACCCGCGGAGGATCCGGGCCTTCGACGTGCAGGGCACGGGTGGGGTCGACCTCCTGATCGTCGGCGACGGGACGGCGACGCTGTGGCTCAACGAGGGCGGCAACGAGTTCAAGGCGCAGTCGGGGTTCTCGATTCCGGCGTTCGACGAGCTCGGGCTCTCGTCGCTGTGTCGCATCGAAGGCCGAGGAACGGGGTCGTTCGTGTTCGCGAAAAAGGAGGCGAACGCGACGGTGACGGCGGTCGACTTCTATGGCGGCGAGCAGGGCGACGTTCGGCAGATGCTGCTGACGATCGACGAGAACGACATCGGCCTACAGACGTTCTTCACGTACCGGCCGAGCACGGCGCTGCTGCCCTCGCCCGAGGAGGCGTCTCCGATCGGTCGCTTGCCGTTCTGTGTTCCGGTGGTGACGGAGGTCGAGTCCTACGACCACATGGCCGAGGTCTACCTCTCGTCGACGATCGTCTATCGCCACGGGTGCTGGGATCCGCGGGAGCGGGAGTTCCGAGGCTTCGGGTTCACCGAACAGGGCGATGCGCAGGACATCGCGCTGCTGGCCGCAAAGGCCACGAAAGCCGCCGAGAATCGCGGCGGCAAGCCATCGAGGCGGCAGTCGTATCTGCTCGAGGACGCGCTGCCGCGGACGTTCACGCGCTCGTGGTTCCACACGGGCATCGTGCCGCCGGGCGGAGGGACGCTCGGTGACCTCTTCGCGACCGAGTACAATCAGGACTACGACTCGAGCGTGGTGTCGCTGCCTGAGCCCGGCGCGCGCGACCCGGAGGTGGCGGGGCGCTCAAGGGCATGGTGCTGCGCGCGGAGTCCTACTCGGAGGTCGGCCGGCGAGAAGGGGATGAGGCAGCGGCGGAGGTGGCGAAGAGGCCGCTGTCGATCGCGGTCCACGGCTACGCGGTGACGACGGTGGACAGCGGGGACGCGCACCGCTGTCTGCTGACGGTGGCGGAGCAGTCACTGTCGTACAGCTACGAGCGCAAGGAGACGCCGGACCCGCGGGTGAGCCACAGCGCGGTGCTGGAGGTCGACGCGTTCGGCGTGCCGCTCAAGACGATCGAGGTCGCGTATCCGCGTCGGCAGGCGGTGCCCGAGCCGACGCTGCCGCTGAACCCGGTGGACCCGTTCGGACCCGAGGATGACCCGGAGGCGGAGACGGGCGTGCGAGTGCGCTTGGTCGGCGCGATGTTCGAGGAGGCGAAGAGCTTCGTGCTGCCCGCGGCCCTGCCGGGCTTGCAGGCCGCGCGAGCGCTGCATCAGGAACGTGATGGCACAGATGTGGTGGTCGTTGGGCACACCGACACCGAAGGGCAAACGGACGACAACGCCACGCTGTCGGTCGCGCGGGCGCAGACGGTGGGCGCGCTGCTGCGGGGCGACGTCGCGGTGTGGTCGGCGCAGTACGAAGGCACGGGGTCGGAGTGTAGGGCGCGGTGAAGACGAGGCAATGGCCACGGCGCTCGGCCACGGCAGCTTCGCGGCGTTCGGGGGCGGGCGAGGGCCGCTCATCGAGGCGTACTTCGGGCTCGCGGGCGCCGGTCTTCCGGCGGGCGTGTCGGTGAAGACGGTGGGGGCTGGGGAGAGCTTCCTCGCTGTGCCCACGCCGGACGACACGGCCGAGCCGGCCAACCGCCGGGTGGAGCTGTTCCTGTTCGACACCGCGGCCGAGCCCGAGCCGCCGGGGGCGGTGCTCTCGAAGAGCGACGGGGTGTACGACGCGTGTCCTCGGGCATGAGCCGCACCGTCGACGTCGATGTGTTCAGCGGGTCGGTGAGCGACCCCAGCGGCGCGTCCGCATCCGGCAAGGGGCCCGACGCGGGCCCAGAGGCGCCGCCCGACCCGGACCTGACGACGTCGGACGCTCCGGGGGATGATCCGCAGCTCCGCACGGAGATCGTGCGGACCGAGGTGGTCACGGTGTTCGACGTCGACACGCCCGACCACTACCGGTTCGGCGCGGTGGCGGAGACCCGCAGCTTCGCCGTGAGCGGGCAGTCCGGGGACTCGAGCGCGCCGTTCTCGATCGGGGCGCTGCGCGGTATGGGGGGCGGGGAGCTGCTCAGCCACGGGCGCACGTACTTCTTCGACGACGCGGTGAGCGGGCCCTTCGGGGGCGCGGCCACGGGGGCGCCCGCGGGGGTCGGGCGCACGGGGCTGGTGCATTCGAGTCACAGCGCGGTGTTCAGTCAGGGGCACTTCGATGCCGACTTCGCAGGCGACGCCAATGCGAAGGAGCTTCTCGACGCCTCGCCCTACGTGAAGGACGCGGGGCTGTACTGGGCGCCCTCGGGGACGGCGGAGTACGACCCGGGGCGGTTCTTCGTCGCGGTGCGCTCGTTCGATGCGTTCGGGAACGCCGCCAGCGTGGAGTACGACGACGACGTCTACTTCGCCACGACGGCCACGGACGCGCGCGGCAACACGGTGCGCTCGGAGTTCGACCCGCGGACGCTGGCCGCGACGCGGGTGGTCGACGCGAACGGGGTCGAGACGCACTCTCGCTTCGACGCGCTGGGGCGGCGGACGAAGACGTGGACCTTCGGCGTGGAGGGGGAGGGGTCTTCGGAGTCCGAGCCCGCGGCGCGGTACGAGTACGACCTCGAGTCGCGGCCGATCAAGATGACGGTGCACAGTCGGCACGAGCACGCGAAGCTGCGCAAGCACGCGAAGCTGCCCGATCCAAAGCCGTCGACCCACGAGCACACGGTCATCACCTACTACAGCGGCTCGGGGTCGGTGTTGCAGACCCGGGTGAAGATCGAGGGCGCCAAGTTTCGGACCGGGGGGCAGTCGATGGTCGGCAACAAGGGGCAGACGCTGTCGAGTTTCGACCCGACCGAGGGCGGGGCCGACTACACGTTCGAGACCGGTGACCCCACGAAGGACGCGGTCCAGAAGGTGGACTACGACGACCTCGGGCGTCCTATTCGCGTGGTCTTCCGCGACGGGACGCAGACCCGAACGGAGTTCGACGCGTGGGGGCAGGTGATGTTCGACCGCAACGACACCGCGGTCGAGGTCGGCTACACGGGCGAGCTCGACGCGAAGGAGAGGGCCGACCTCGCGTTGCATGCGAACACGGGCAACCATGTGCGGCTGGATGTGCTCGGTCGCAGGTACGCGGCGTTCGCCGAGCTCAAGGATGAACGGCAGCACCGGATGTTGGTCACGCGCACGCACTTCGATGCTGCCGGCAACGCGATCGAGACGATCGACGCGGCGGGGCGGGTGGCGGAGAAGCGGCGGTTCGGGCTCGGTGGGCTGCAGATCTCGGCCCGCAGTGTGGACGGGGGGCTGGAGGCCAGCCTCCCGAACGTGGACGGGTCGGTGCTCTACGCTCGGTGCGGCAAGGTCGGCGCGGGGCATGGGGTCTTCTCCAGCTACGACGCGTTGCGTCGCCCGGTGAGCGACTTCGTGGTGCGTGACGCCGATGGGTCGAGCGCCGTGGTGACGCACCGGGTTTGGGTCGACGAGGACTCCGAGGTCGACCCGGGCGAGTCGGCGAACGCGGCGACGTACCACAAGGGGCGGCTGCTGCGGGTCTACGACGGGGGCGGGCTGCAGACGTTGCTCGACTACGAACACCGCGGCGCGGTCGAGCGGAGCGAGCGAACGCTGCCCGCGGATCCGAAGGCGCGCCCGGACTGGACGGTGCTGGTCGGGTGCACGTCGGTGGCGGAGCTCGACGCGGCGGGGAAGGACCTGCTGGAGACAAAGCGACGCTTCGAGTCGAGCGCGCAGTTCGATGCGCAGGGGCGGGTGGTGCAGTCGCAGAATCCCCACGGTGCGCGGCACGTGCACGCGTACTTGGAGGAGGGGCGACTGAAGCAGGTTTCCCGGATCTCCGCGGAAGACGGGCCGCCGGAGATCATCCAGTTCATCGAGGGGTATGACGTGTTCGGTCGGCCGACGGCGCTCAGGCGCGGGAAGGCGGAGACGACCTACGCGTACGACCCGGTGACGCAGCGGCTGACGTCGATGAAGACGAAGGCGGGCGGCAAGACGTTGCAGGCGCTGTCGTACGTGTACGACGCGGCGGGGAACATCGTGCGGATCGGCGATGGCGCGCACGCGAAGGTGACGACGGGCGGAGAGACGGTGGAGGCGCTGACGCGGTACCGCTACGACTCGCTGTACCGCTTGGTGGAGGCGAGCGGTCGCGAGCACCACGGCCAGGTGAGTCCGGGGCAGGGGGCTACGGACACGGTGGCGCAGCGGGTGTCGGCGCCCAACGACGTGACGGCGGTTCGGAACTACACGCAGCGCTACACGTATGACGAGCACGGGAACCTGCTGGAGCTACGGCACCAGCTGGCGGCGCGGCACAGCGCGGGGGCGTGGACGCGGCGGAGTCAGTACAGCGAGTTCGGGAACCGACTGCGGGCGAGTGCGGTCGGGAAGACGGAGACGCCGGAGCTGTATCCCCATGACGAGCTGGGGCGGATGCAGTTCTCGCACCTAGACGAGGTGGAGTACGACGAGTTCGACCAGCTCAGGCGCGTGCGTCGCGGGACGATGGAGGTGTTCTTCCAGTACGTCGGCGCGGCGCGGGTGCGGAAGCTGACCGTCAAGGGCGGTCGCACCGAGGAGCGGGTGTACGTTGGTGGCGTCGAGGAGTTTCGGGCGTTCGTCGGGAGCGACCCGTTCGACGAGGAGAAGACCGACGAGCTGACGTTCACCGAGCACGCGCCCGGGGGGCTGACGCTGGACGTGAAGCTGCGGCGGGAGCGGAAGGCGGTGAGCAAGCCGAAGCCGCTGTATCGGTACCCGCTGGGGAACCACCTGGGCAGCACGAGCCTCGAGGTGGACGAGGACGGGAAGGTGGTGTCCTACGAGGAGTACCACCCGTACGGGACGACGGCGTACCGAGCGGTGCGCGGGGATGTGGATGTCGACGTGAACCGGTACCGGTTCACGGGGATGGAGCGGGACGAGGAGACGGGGCTGGCGCAGCACGGGTGGCGGTACTACGCGAGCTGGCTAGGGCGGTGGGGGAGTGCAGACCCGATCGGGCTCGGGGATGGGGTGAACCGGTACGCGTACTGCGGCGGGAACCCTGTTGGGTTCGAGGACACCCGGGGTTCTTCCCGCGCGCCAGCAAAGCTGACTGACATCACGAATCGACTGCCCAAGGATATGGACCGCGTTCTCCGCGAGGCGTCGGCCATATCCAAGACCGTCGAATTTCCGGATATTCACGGGGGTTTTAGAGAAAAGAACCCGGAGTACGCGAAACCGATTCGAATAAAGTCCCTGACTGACGTTTTTCGGATAAACGTCTCTCCGAATATCCATAACTTGTCGAGGATATCAGCCTCCTGGGCTGCGCGCCCAACGAAGCTGAGCCGGGACGTCGACGCGGTTCTTAGTCAACCAAAGGCCCATTATGTGGACCCGTATCTCGCAATGATGATTGCGTTCCGTGAAAGCGGTCGGCTTAGCCTTCGGAACAGCAGTCGCATGGTGAACTCCTTCTCTGCTTCCGGCCTTGATAATCTGGGGAGGAGCCAACAGAGGTTGCGGGGGTTCGTGCCCGCGTCATTCTACGACTCGGCGGAATTTGTTGCGAGTCCAGACGGATCTGCAGATATACCGAATCATCGTCTGCTGGCATTTATCTTCGCTGCTACCGGGCGAGCCGCAGAGAATCTTGAGAAAGTAGTTGCCTCTGAGTACTACTCTGAGCTTTCGGCGGCTGATGCGCGCGCTGCTGCGGCGAAGACGATCGCAGAACTCGATTCCCTTGACAGACGAATACTGGTGGCGGTCGCGTTTGCCGGTCCGGGAGGAACGAAAAAGCTACACGAAGCGACTGGTCGCAACTTCGGTATCATCACGCTGGTCCACGCTCTGCACGAGGCAGGACTGCAACTCGCGGATGTCTCATCGATACCGTCGGCGGTTGAAAAGGCTCGCCCCGAGAGCGAGTTTCAGCACGGAGCGCTAGTGTTCTTGCTGCGTGCAGTTGAGGGGGGCGGAAAGCAGAAGCACGGATTCACGCGCTTCAACAAGGCCGTGAAAGCCGCTATCATTGCGGAGGCCATGGAGCTGCCTGCGGCCTCGAACATCTCAACGCCATGAGACTCCTCGTAAAGACAGCGCTCGCGGCAAGTGGAATGTGTCTAGTAAACTGCGTTCCTGCGCCGCTTTCGATTCCGGTTCGCCAGCCGGCGATGGGGAGCCAGGAAACAAACACAGGCGTCGAGGTCTCGCCTCGTGCCGTAACTGCGGCGGCTTCGCCGCAAATTCTTGTAGACCTGAGCACGAGTGGCGGGCTCCTAAGGTTTCTGAACATGGGCACCGCGGGGCCAATGGCTGTTGGCGGGACGGATGAGTTCGTTTGGGTCACGGACGAGAGCGGAACCCTCTTGTGCCAACGCGCACAGGGCGACCTCAAGTGTATGAAAATGGACTTCCGTGCAGTGCGGGGATTTCGTGTGGTGCGTCTGTTTGATGAATCCACTGACGCGGACCCGGTTCCGAGGGGCGACTTTGTAGCGCTCTGCAACGCGTCGAACAGACTGGTGGTCGTTGGAAGACTGGACGGCCATGACGAAGTGGCAGTGATTGGAGAGGGGACGCTTGCTTCCCCGGTTAGCGAGCCGATCTGGTCTGGAAAGGACGAAATGGTGCGGCCGAGCGGCTTCTATACCCCGCTCTTTCAGGGGGAATACGCTTTCGACACGTTGGTGCTCGAGTTGGAAACGCTTCGTCCAACTACTGAGGTGCTGAGGGCGGCGGCGAGTGGCGTTCGCTTGAGTGTCGGTTCGGATCTGCAGATAGAGAGCCTCCGGGGCGAAGCCGTTGCAGTATCGCTTCTGTCCTCGATGAGCGGTGCGGTAATGGCCGTATGCGTCGAAGACGGATCCGACGGTAGTCCGCCCTGCTTCGCTCACGAGATACCGAAGAATGACGTGGGTGTTCGAATCGTTCGTGTGGAGTCCAGCGCGCTTCACTCGGCGGTCGAACTCGAGTGGTCGCGAATGGACTGGTCAACTGGCGTGTTTCTCGGATGCTCGGAAGTCATTTCATTCGGGCGCGAGCATCCGAGCCCCACCGTCGCTGGTGTTTCCTCGGCGACTGGCCGTTTTTCCTCACTAGGGCTCTATAGGGGGGAGCTACCTGTGGAGTTCTTCGAGCTAGGTCGGTTCAGGGGCTCTTGGAAACTCACTGACGTCGGAGTGGCGCTCCTTCCGCTATCGAGGTTGGAACCGCTTGTCTTGGATGTAGACTTTCGACCTCTCGACTCGCAGACTCGGCGAATCTTTCAGCGTCAGGCAGGGAGGAAGTTGGGAGTCGCCCCGATTGGGCGCTCGGCGATGGGGGCGGCCTCTATGGAAGGGCGCGTTCCTGGCGGTTGCGCGAAGTTGTTCGAGGTGGGCCTCGTTGAACCACCTGTTGAACCACCTTCTTAGGGCTCCTTCCCTTCACATGTGTTCAACGAGCTTCCAAAGGACTGGCTCGGGGGAATCGATGCGCTCGAGGGGCAGATCCAAATCGATCCGCGGACCGACGCGGGTGAGTTACGCCTCGTCGGGAGTGGCTCGGAGTGGCTCGGACAAGCTGAGCGGTGAGTTCGCCGCGGTGTCGTTCACCCTCACTGGACCGATCAGACCGAAATAGTCGGAAGAGCGATTGTGATGCCGCACCTCGAAAGAGCTTCTCTCGTCCCTACCGCGCTCGCCGTAACACTTCGAGGTGCGCTCGCGCTCGTCTGCAGCACTTTGCTCGCATGCAGCGAGGACGTCGCTCGCGAGGTCTCCGGCGAGTGGCTGGATGTCAGCTTACCCGCCGACGTCGATGCGTGCGGGGGAACGCTTCCGGGCTATGACCACTTCATTGAGAGCGTGGCGGAGCGGTGGGGCTTTCAGCTCGACGGTTGGCGTGGACGGATGACGGTGGTCTCGCCCGGCGAATCGGGCGAGTGTTCCTCTCCGTCGGTCAGTTGCGCGTCCCCTGGCCGCCGCCAGATCTGGCTGCTCAACTCACGCTCTGGAGAGCATGAGCTGGTCCACCTTCTGACGGCCGGCGACGTGCCGCCACCCTTCTTCACCGAGGGCATCGCGACCTATTGGGGGTCTCGACCGGTCAGCGATCTCACCACCGATCCGGAACTCGTTGAGCCCTTGCTGGAATCGGAGAGCTCGGAGGGGCTGTCCGAGGTCTTGAGCCTTGGATACTGGCAAGCCGCGGGCGCGACCGGCCTCTTGCTCGACGAGTACGGTGTCGACCGGTATCGCATGTTCTACGACGCGACACGGCGCGGCGACTCGGTGGAAGATGTCGGGCGCGTCTTCGAAGATGTGTTCAAAGAGCCGATGGAGCCCTGGCTTTCTCGGCTGAGCACCGAACCGATGTGCAACGAGCCGATCTGGGCGTGCGAGCACGCGATCCCGACGACGCTGCCGATCGTCCAGGATGGGCCGCTCGACTGCGCCGACCCCGACGTTGGCGGCTTCGACTCCGACGTGCTCGAGACGCATGCGCCGAAGAAGACGCTGCAGTTCACGCTCGACGAAGACACCGAGGTTGAGGTCTCCCGGCAGAACGTGGACCTGGTCATCGTCAAGTGCGGCGACTGTCGCGAGGCCGTCGTTGAAGACGTGGCGTACGGTGATGAGCCGGTGGCCTACCGACAGCGGCTCAGCGCGGGCACGTGGTCGGTCCGGAGCTCGAACCTCGCGCATGAAGACGTCTACTTCGGGCTGCGGGCTGTAGAGTAGTCGAGGCGGGTTGCTCCATATACGGATCGCAAAACAGCGTCATCCAGGACAGGCGAGAAGGAGCTGCATCTCGCAGTTGAGCGTCGAGCAAGGTTGTGTTGGCCGGCTGCTCGATGAGGCCGCGAGGGGCCTTCCGCCCTTCACTTCACTCGCCGAACTCGACCTGGATGTCCTCGACGACGACGTCGCGGAGCGGCTGGAGGTCGCAGTCGATGAACCATGCGCTGTACTCGCCGGTGTCGAGGTCGGGCTCGAGGACCAGGCCGCACTCTGCGGTGGCCGGGACCTTGTCGGGCCAACGGATGGCGAAGGTGGGGAGGCCGAAGTAGGACTCGTCGATGTCGTGGGCATACATCCCGAGGTCCTCGCGCTCTTCGACGTCGATGTCGATGCCTTCGACGTTTCCGCGTGCGGTCATGAGGAAACCGCTGGCGTACCAGCCCTTGCGCGCCTCCAGTGTCAGCTCGCCCTCTTCGAGCGCAATGCGGACGACATCGGTCGGCTCGGGCGGATCACAGGGGCCGAGCAGAGCGGAGTAGTTGGCGAGTCCAAGCTGCTGGGTGAACACGAAGTCGACGCCGGGCTCATCAGAATCGCGGCTGACGAGCAGGACCACGTTCCGTTGCGGTTCCGACATCGTTGGGGGATCTGTTGCAACCCTTGAACATTGCGACCGCACCGCGCCGGCGTGCCCACCCAACACCGAGTGCCTCCCGTTCTTCGAGAAGGGGGCACTGCCACAGTTCGAGGACGTGGGGGTCTGCGGGGTGCCAACGTAGAAGCCGGGTGAAGCGGCGGGTGAAGCCGACGGACCCGAGTCCTACGTGTCGTGTTAGCGAGTCAGATATTGTGTATTTGCGGAGACGCCGGCAGCTTCAGATGGGCGGTCGGCCCTCAAAGTGTAGGGCGAGTAAGCCCTTGTCATTAGGACTTAGCAGGAGATCGTCACGTTGCCGTCGTCCGCCTCGCAGTTCGGAATCACGCAGAGGTCGTCAGCGGCCACACAATCACAGCTCGGCGCACCGGCGCACGCCTCGGGCAGCGGCTGACACGAGTAGTCGCTCGGCGATAGCGTGCTGTCGCTGATGCTTGTAAAACAGAAGCTGGTCGCGACGTCGCAGAACTCGTCACCGCACGGAAACAACCCCCGAGGCGGGAGACAGGCCCCGCTCGCATCGGTGTCGACTCCCGCGGACGCTGCCTCGCACGCGTTGCCATAGACCTGCCCGTCGCAGCCACACACCGGATTGTAGAAGTCGTCGCACCCAACAGGTGGATCGGCACACTGACCCCGGTCGGCAGGTCGCAGGCCCGAGCCGTCGCAGGTCCCCTGGGTCCAGTCGCAGAGCTGCCCCGGTGCGCAAACGCTGCCGTCGCACGGGATCCCAGGCCCATCCGTTGTCGACGAACCCCCGACCGTGTCGCCTTCATCCGCGCCAGTGGTCCCCACCACCGGCCCGTCCCCACTCTCGCCCGTGGACTCCGCTGTGCCCGTCCCCGTATCCCCCGAGGCCGGATCCACCGGGCTGTCAACACTGGGCCCGCACGCGCCGAAGCACACCGCGATCAACCCCAGCCACCCTCCGAGCAGTTGTCTAACTCGCACTGGAGCGATCGTAGCCGATTGCGGCCGGTGGTGCGGAGGTTCCGGGGCTGCGGGTGAGGGATATTCGCGGAGCTAGACGTCCGCCCGCGACATCACCACGCACGAGACGTACGGACGCGGAATGTTCGGAGAGTCCTCCGTCCGCGGGGACGAGATGAGCCCGACCGGCATGCGCGCCGCGACATGGCTCAAGCGCATCAGACGGCTCGCTATCCCGTGTCGACGCACCGCTTGGAGCAGGACCGGCTTCATGCGGTTTGTGACGCCGAAGTCTGTTCGCCGCAGTCCAGCGTCCCGCCCGATCGGCTCTTCCGGCTGGACTTTCGATCCGGGCAACTCCAGCTGGACGGTCACGCCTCGACGCAGAGCGACATGCGGCTGCACAGGGTCGCACCCTGTCCGCAAGTTTCCCGACCGCCGAAACGACGAGCGACGACGGCGTCGACGGCAGTCACCAATCCGCCGCCAATGCATGCGACACGGACGGCGTCGTTGGGCTGCCGTTGCTCGAGCATTGCCAACCGGAGCTGGCAACGTCTCGTTCACTCGCCGAGGCGTCGAACCAGAAGCGAGTACTCGTAGAAGTTGTGGCAGCAGTATCCGCCCGCGGCGCGCTCGAGGTCGATGGCCAGGGGACCCTCGCTCGTCGCCAGCTCGCCGCGGTGGCCATGCATGAGCCACAAATGCGTGTCACCGGACGAGAGGCGAACTCCGATGGAGGCAACCTCGGCGTCTGCATCGTACTGAGGCGGCGCTCCGCAACTCTCGAAGTCGAGCTCGGCCTGCAACGGCGCGGCGATCTGTGTGACGGGGTCGACGTCGCCGAGCAATCCCTGCGCAAGCAGCAGCATGTCGCGGCGCAGGGTGAAGGTCACCGTGCCACCGAACGGGTCCTCGTAGTTTCCGTTGGCCTGGAGCTGGACGGTCTCCCCGATCGCCCAGCCGGGCTCGGCGCCAGCGGCGGCCATGCTCAGGACCACCTGCGGCGGAGGATCGGCGTCGCCACACTCCAGCGTTGTGGACCAGGTTGTGGTGTCGGCCAACAAGTCGGAGACGACGCATGTCGCCTCGACATCAAACAGCTTGAACCCTGCGTCGCTTTGCACGTCGTCCCACTCGGAGAAGAGGAGGTCGAACGATGCGTCGGCGTCGGCGTCGGGTGTGTCGCAGAGCTCGGCGAAACCCTCGGGGCGATCATCCTCGACATCGGTTTCGGCGTCGGTGTCGGCGACTCCGTCGTCTACGGCCGGGTTGCAGCCGGGGACGTAGAGGCCAAAGAGGAAAAGAGCGTGAGCGGAGCGACGCATGTCCGGGCGTTGTGCACAGAACATACCAATTGGGAGTGGCATGGTTCCATGGGGGCGTCCGGTATGAGCAGGGCGTTCGGGTCGGAGTGCGGCGCAAATGTCAGCGTATCGGGTCCGCCGCCGCCGAAAACGCGACAACAGCGATCGGTTCCCCAAACACGACTCCCCCGACCTCTTAGCAGCCTGTTGAGAAAGTCGGCGCGGCGGATCGGGAAGCATTTTTCGCTCCTGGATAGGAGCCGAAACCCCGCTGTACCGGGTGTACTGCAAGTTTTGGCGACACCGCCAGGAGCGAAAAGGGCGAGCGAGATGTCGTGTCGACTTTCTCAACAGGCTGCTAGCGTAGACTCCAGCGGTGTCCATACTCGCGCGCACCCGGGGGTTCTTCTTCGCGATGTCCGTTCTCTCCCTTGGATGCGGCGGCAGCGATGCGCTGGTGACCGCCGACTCCGACACGGAAGGCACCGGAACCACCGGAGATGCAGGCGCGGACGAGACGAGCTCCGGGGGTGACGAGAGCGGCGCAGTGCCGATCTGCGACCCTGGCCTGCGGTTGTGTGGGGAGGGGGAGGTCCTGGTCTGCTCGATCGACGGCACGCAGTGGGAGGCGGAGCCGTGCGCAGGCGAGCAAGTCTGCCTCGACGGCGCGTGCCAGGCGGAGGCGTTGACGGTGACGACCGAGGTCCTTACGCCGGCGACGTTAGGTTTCGACTACGCCCAGTCGCTGAACGCGGAGGGCGGCGTGCCTCCGTATGGCTGGAGTGTCGGCTCGGGGGAGGTTCCTCCTGGGCTCGAGCTCGACGGCGGGGGGGCCTTGGCGGGCGCACCGAGCGTGCCCGGAGACTATGTGTTCGAGGCGCAGGTCGAAGACTCCGAGGGGACGATGGTCTCGCGGCACTTCTCGATGACCGTGCACTCGGAGCCACTCACCATCATCACGCTGCCGGATCTCGGGGGCTTCGACGAAGGTACGCCGATGGACGTGCCCTTGCTGGCGCTGGGAGGGACCGAGCCTTACGGATGGTTCCTGGTCGAAGGGGCGCTGCCCGAGGGCGTCATCGTGGATGCCGCGGGGGCGGTGACGGGAACACCGCTGTCTCCCGGGCTCTTCGATTTTCGCATTCGCGTTGCGGATGCCCAGCGTCCGCCCGGCTGGGACGAGCAGGACTACTCGCTTCAGGTCGACCTGCGGCCGCTGTCGGTCATCGGGTCTCAGGAGTACGACCTCCTGGCATTCAAGATCATCGTGCTGCCCCTGTTGACGGTGGTCCCGGGGGTGCCCGTGCCGTACTCCACCCAGCTCGAGGCCGACGGCGGGCTCACGCCCTACACCTGGTCCGAGGCGCCTCTGCCTGCAGGTCTGGGCGCCATCATCCCCCAGGCGGGCATCCCGGCCGACCTTGCATTGAGCGCAAGCGGAGCGCTCTCGGGCTCGGTCACCAACGCCGACGAGATCATCACCGTGCCGTTGCTCGGAGCCGGGATCGATCTCACCGGCTTCTTCTTCTACGCCGAGGTCGCCGACAGTCAGGACCCGCCTGCGACCGCGGCGGCGCTGTTCGTGATCCCGACCCTTCCCTTGGGCTGAGCCCAGCGGTTCAGCGAAACCGCTGCGTCGACAGGCCGAGCGAGGCCAGCGCTGTCGCGGGCCGGGTTGACAAGCCCATGCCCTCCGCCGTCCCATGCGCCCGTGGCGAAGGGCGATCTCCGGGTGCTGTCTTGGAACGTCAACGGGCTGCGCGCCTGCGATCGCGCCGGGTTCCGCGACAACCTACGGCGGCTGCGCCCCGACGTGTTCGGGCTGCAGGAGACGCGGGCGCTGCCCGAGCAGCTCGAGCCCGCGCTGCGACGCCCTCGCAACTGGCACACCCACTTCGCGCCCGCCGAGCGCAAGGGCTACAGCGGCGTGGGCCTGTTCAGCCGCCGGGCTCCCGATGCGGTCGAGACCAGCCTGGGACAAGAGCGCTTCGATCGCGAAGGACGGGTGCAGCTGGCCCGCTTCGGCCGCCTGCTGGTGGCCAACGTCTACTTTCCCAACGGCAACGGCAAGGACCGGGACAACAGTCGAGTGCCGTACAAGCTCGACTTCTACCGACGGCTGTTCGACCTGCTTCAGGCTCACCGTCGCGCGGGCCTGCGGGTGCTGGTGATGGGCGACTTCAACACCGCCCACCAGGACATCGACCTCGCGCGGCCGCGAGAGAACCGCAAGACCAGCGGCTTCCTGCCCGAGGAACGAGCCGAGCTGTCACGCTGGCTCGCGGCGGGCTGGGTCGACACCTTTCGAGCCTTCGAGGGAGGACCCGGCCACTACTCGTGGTGGAGCCAGCGAGTCGGCGTCCGCGAGCGTAACGTCGGGTGGCGCATCGACTACGTGCTCGCCTCCTCGGCGACCATGCGGTTCGTGACCGACGCGTTCATCCGGCCAGAGGTGCGGGGCTCGGACCATTGCCCGGTCGGGGTGACCCTCGATCCGGCGGTGGTTGGCTGACAGGCCGCCCGGCTCCAGCAGCACGGCGCCGGCGACTCAATCGGGGTTCGCGTTCTCGCGAAGCTCGAGCGCCTCGAGCGTGGGGTCCTCGTCCAACCCCCGAGGAGGAGCGTCAGTGCCGAAGGTCAGTCGGCGAGCAGCGCGAGCGCGCTCAGCCCCACGCAGGCGGCTCGGTCTGCGGCTGGTAGGTGCCGAAGGTCCACTCGTGGCCCTCAAGGTCCTTCACGCGGTAGCGCTGCGCCCCCCACTGGGTCTCCTCGGGCTCGAAGACAACCTCCACGCCGGCCTTCTTGGCGCGCTCGAAGTGTTCGGCGACGTTCTCGACCACGACGTAGGTCCCCGGAGAGCCCTTCGGCAGATCCGCCGTACCCAGCAGCACCATCCCGGTGCCGAAGGCGAGCTCGGCGTGAATGAGTGCGCCATCATCGTCCACCTGTGACTGCACGACGCTGAAGCCGAACGCGGCGGTCAAGAACTCGATGGCTGCCTTCCCGTCGACGTAGCTCAGATAGGGGACGATCTGCGGTGTGTGGGCCATCTGAAAAATGGTGGCACGCCGTCGAACAGATGCGCAATTCATCTCTCCCCACACCTCGGCGGCAGATGCGGTGTCGACGATGCTCCTTCCCGGCGGCTACGGATCACCGTGGCGTGGTCTGGATTTCGCGCCGTCCCTCGACACCGACCAGCATCGCGCTCATCGAGACTGCCCATAAACCGCTGCTGAGACAACGCCACCGAGCGCGAGTGGCCCCCCGCGATGACGCGCTCGTTGCTCGACGCTCACCTTCGCTGGGAAGCCACCTGCCAGCTCACATTCAGCTCTGGCTTGCCGCCGCCACAGCGGAGTGGGCGGGGAGGTGACCGATGTCGACTACGCAAGCCGGCTGGACACGCCCCCACAGCTTGAGCTGAGCTTCGAGGTGCCTTGAGCTTGGAGACCTTGGTGCGAACGCGTACCGTAGCGGGGTGACGCGTGAGCCGGCCTATCGCGGAACGATGGTGAGCAACATCCTTCGGATGGTCGACGAAGATGCCAGCCTGCTCGCAGCGATCCAAGAGCGCGTACCCGAGCCGTCGCTGCGGCGCATGCGCTCGGCGCCCGGGCTGGCCTGGGTCCCGGCCGAGCCCTTCGACCGCCTCAAGCAGATCCACTTCGAGCACGTGGGCGAGGACGACTACGTCGCGTTCTGGCGTCAGTACACGACACAGCTCGCCGTGAGCCCGTTGTTCCGCCGCCTCCTCGAGGGCGGCAAGCGCATCTTCGGCGCCACACCCAGCGGCGTGCTCAAATGGGTTCCCAGAGGCTGGGCTGTGTCGACGCGCGACTGCGGGATACCGCGCATCGACGTCACCGAGACCACCGCCAGCCTCACCATCGAGGGCGCGCCGCAGTCGTCGCGACAGGTGTCGACGGGCCACACCTCGCGGGGCTCGCTCCTCGGCCTGTGTGACCTCCTTTCGATCGATGCGACCGTCACCGTCGACGACTCGCAGATGGACGCGGGTCGCTTCATCATGGACGTTCGCTGGGGCTGATCGCTGCCAGCGTGCTGCAGCGACGCCGTGTCTCTTGGGCCCATGTGACGCTGCGCCCTGGCGGGATTCTTCCTCACACTCGTCGCATGCCGTGAACCCGTGGACGAGCCGATCCTGCCCGGTTTCGACTAGCCGCACTCCAGCTCGAACGATCGGACGGACACCTCGACGTCTCCGGGAAGCGCCAGCACGTTGTGTCCCACGAACCCGACGAATGCGTCGCTGACGTCGAACGGGGTGGGCATTTCGAAGATCACATCGAAGGTGGTGCCGTCGGCCGACGCTTCGAAGAACAGCGTACCGGCGTCCTCACGGAGTTGTAGCCAATGCATGGTATCTGGATTCCACGGGGTCTCCGCTACGATCGAGGGAGAGCCGACCTCGGGAGTGATCCGCGCCTCCAGCAGAATCTCAGTGCCGTGGTGTGCCAGGTTGTATGCGATCCGGCCTGCGCCCGCGTGCGGTTCGACCCACAAGATAAGCAGCACGCCGTCGGTCTGCGGTGGCGCACCCCGCTCGGTTTTCGAGCGCCCACATTCCTGCGGGTTCACAAAGACCTCGCTGCCAGCGTCGAAGCAGGGAGCGACGCCGTGCTCCATGCCGGAGGACTGAGGAGTCCTGCGGACTTCGGCGTCGACCTGTGCGGCTCCATGCGCTACTCCGGGGCCGTGGGATCCTTGGTGGACTACGACGAGCACTATCGGGTGGGCCGAGGTCAGTGCGGCGACCCCTTCCCGGAGCTCGTGGCCTTCTTCGACAGCGATGACCGGCAACGCGGCCGGGTGCTCGACCTCGGCTGCGGGCAAGGCCGTGATGCGTTGTTCGCCGCTCGTTTGGGCCATGCGGTCGTGGGCGTGGACCTCTCTGCGATCGGGATCGCGCAGATGACCGAGGATGCCGACGCGGAGGGGCTCGACGTGACCGGCGTCGTCTCCGACCTGCTCGGATTCCGTTCGCGTCGCAAGTTCGACGTGGTTCTCCTCGACCGCGTGCTGCACCTGCTCCTCGACGACGACGAGCGCCTCGCCGGCTTGGACCTGGCCGCACGCCTGACCCGCAGACGCGGACACGTCCTCATCGCCGACGTTCCCAAGCACCGAAGACTCATCCACGGGTACTTCGACGAGCGGACCGGCGCGTGGACGGTGGTGAAGCGGACCAAGAACTTCCTGCTAGCCTGGAAGGCGATGGGCTGACCGCGCGACCGCATCGCCCACCCGAGCTGAGCCGCTTGCGCTGGGTTGGCCTACCGTCCGAACGCGTCGACCAGCGCGGCGACGGTCGTGTCGTCCAGTTGCGCGGTGGGCTCAAGCCCGTTGGCGAGCTGGAAGCTCTCCAGGACAACCGCGAGGCTCGCTCCGGGGCTGGCGTAGCCGAGGCTCATCAGTCGCGCCCCGGCGCCGCGGACCGTTTGCGGAGGGTCGAGGTCTCCGATCTGCAACCGAGACACCGCGCCATCCTCGAACGTGATCGTCACGATCCTCAGCCGCGTCGAGATCCACTCTTCGAGGTAACCGTACGCGCGGCGGCCTACGATCCTCAGCTGTGCCATGAGCTCGCCTGCCAGCTTGAGCTGCCGCGCAGCTGCCCATCGCGAGAGGTCTTCGAGTCGGTGCTCGCCGCACTCGAACGCGGCCAACTCCAAGCGGCGCAACTCGAGCTTCGTGGGAGTGCGAGCGGGCCACCGAGTCCCGAGGTCTCCTTGCGGAAGCTCGGGGAGAACGCGGACGATGTCCGAGCGACGTATCAGATCATCATCGAACTCGTCGGGGAGGACAACGAGCCGGTGCCGGGCTTGGCGTATCGGTTGGTCGGGCCGGACGGTCGGACGCGCAGCGGTCGGCTTGACGCCGAAGGGCGCGCCGAGGTCCGCGACCTCCATGTGGATGGAGACTGCCGGGTTTGTTTCCCTGAGCTCGACCAGGACGCTTGGGAACCCCTGAGCACACACGCTCTGTAGCCTGGGTATGGAAGGCGAGCGGCCAAACGCTCAGCCCGGAGGTCTCTCGGGGTCGAACGTGCCCATCGGCTGTGGAGACATCTCGCCGTCGGGTCCGGCCGGTGCCGGGTCCGGGGAGAGACCGTTGTCGGGGTCGCCAGGGCACCGGGCGAAGTCGCAGTTGGCGCCCGTCCGACCGACGGTGCTTCCATCCGGACAGACCCGCACCTCCTCAGTGCAGGCTTGCGTCTCACCCGGGGTCGCCGGAGGAGGAGGTTTGCACCCAGCGGCCAAAGCGACGAGTCCGAACAAGGCGAGAGAGCGCATACCCACCGGGTTACCATACGCCCGATCGCGGGTGGATCATCGGACGCAGCCGATTCGGGCATCGGCAACGCCGCGAAATGGCCAGGTGTCATGCCCAGGCGCGCTTCGTTCCGCGGACGACCTAAGGACGGTCTCACGCCTCGGGTTCGAGCTTCGAGTCGAGCAGCCGCCGGATGCTGATGTGCAGGGCGCTGCCGAGCATGCCGACCACGCTCTCGAGGGCGTCCTCGGGCATGGCGTCGGCCAGCGCCTCTCGGACATGACGAAGCAGGGCGGTCCTGGCCCGCTCCAGCCGGCCGAACATGGTGGCCCGGTGCACGCCGTAGAGTTTTGCCAGGGCGTCCGCCGAGACCTCGTGCAGGTAGCGCTGGCGCAGCAGATTGCGCGTCGGGACGTCGAGCTGGGCCAGGCCCTGGCTGAAGGCCTGCTCGAGCGCCGGACCGAACGCACGCCGGAGGTGCTGCAGCTCGGTGTCCCGACCGTCGGCCAACCGCGCGACCAAGGCGTCCCCGCCCTCGACCTCCGGCCGCTTCCGCGCGCGCGAGAGGTCGATGACGAGGCGAGAAGTCATCACGCGAAGCCACCCTTGGAGTGACCCGCGCCCGGCATATTGCGTGATGCGCGGAGCCTCGCCCGGCTTCGCGACGAGCAGGTGTCGCAGGACCTGTTGGCGGAACTCGAGCACCGAGACGCCCAGGCGCGCGGAGCGGGCGATCGCGCGGTCGAAGTCGGCGCCGTGCAGGGCCTCGAAGCGCCGGATGGCGGCGGTGTCTCCCAGGGCGCAGGCGAGCGCGAGGTACAGGTCGCCCAGGTGCACGGCGCTGGGGTCGGCGCTGGCGTCCACGATCGGCGCGACGTGAGTCGTCACCACCGCCGGGTCGACCTGCAACCCGAGCGCGTGGGCCTCGTCGTCGAGACGTCGGTGCGCCGCGGCGTCCATCGTCGCAACCTATCATGCGCGCTCGTGTAGCCTGGTTGTCGGTGTCGACGTGTCCCGATCCTTCGGCGCTGGACGCGTTCGTCCGCGGCGACCTCCCGTGGGGCACGCGTCTGGGAATCGAGGGGCACATCGATGCCTGTCCCGAGTGCGCGGCGGTGATCTCCGAGATGGCGCGGCTGTTCGGCTCGAGTCTCGACGGCCGCGGCGTGGATGCACGATCGGACACCCTCGTCCCCGACCCGCGCGACGAGGCGCCCCACGAAGGCGTTGCGGTCGGCCGCTACCGTCTGGGGCCTCGGCTGGGCGCGGGCGCGATGGGCATGGTTTTCGAGGCCCACGATCCGCAGCTGCAGCGACGGGTCGCGATCAAGCTGCTGCATCCCCACGTCGCGGCGGGGCCCGATGGGGCGCGACTGCTCCGGGAGGCGCGGGCGATGGCCCAGCTCTCGCACCCCAACGTCGTCGCGGTGCACGACGCTGGGCGAGCGGACTCGCAGGTGTTCGTGGCCATGGAGCGCGTCCATGGCGAGACGCTCGGCGAGTGGCTGAAGGCCGCGTCGCGATCGCAGGCCGAGATCCTGGGGGTCTTCGTGCAAGCGGGGAGGGGACTCGAAGCCGCGCATGCGGTGGGCATCGTGCATCGGGACTTCAAGCCCGACAACGTGATGGTCGGTGAGGACGGGCGCGCTCGGGTGGCGGACTTCGGGCTCGCCCGACCCTCAAGGGCGTGGATGGCAGCCGACCCTTCCCCGGCCGAAGGGGTGATGGACCTGTGCATGACGATCGAGGGCCTCACCGAGCACGGGGCCATCGTGGGGACGCCGGCATACATGTCCCCCGAACAGTGGGCGGGGGCGGCCGCGGACGCGCGCTCGGATCAGTTCGCGTTCTGTGTCGCGTTGTTCGAGGCGGTCGCGGGACACCGGCCGTTCGCGGGGCGGACGCTCGCCCAACTCGCGTCCTCGGTGGATGCGGGCAGGGTGGAGCCGATGCGCAGCGTGCCCGGATGGTTGCGGCGGGCGCTGGAGATCGGCCTCGCGCGGGACCCGGCCCGACGCCACCCGTCGATGACGCGGCTGCTGCGGGTGCTCGAGCGCGATCGATCGCTGCCGCGGCGGGTGGTCGCGGTCGCCGGCGCCATGGCGATCGGCGCGGCCGCGACGGTGGGCGTGCTGCGATGGATGGCGGAGGAGACGACGGTGGCCGCGGCGCCCGTGACCGTGGCCGAGGCGACGCCCGACGTGGGGAGCGTTTCGCCGCCTGCGGGCGTCGACGATGAGGCGTGTCGCCTGCGTGCCCAGAGCGCGGCGGGGTCCTGGAACGCGCCACGCCGGGCTGCGTTCATCGACGGGTTGCGCCGAGCCGGACCGGGGCTCGAAGAGAGAACCGTCCCGCTGCTCGACCGCTGGGTGAGCGGGTACGCCAAGCTGGCCGGGGAGCTGTGCGATGCAAGGCCGCCTCGCTTGGCGCAGGCCCGCACGCGCTGCCTGCAGGCCGAGCGTGAGGCGTTCGATGCGCTGCTCACGGTCGCCAACCAGCAGGAACGCTGGCGCCTGGCGCAGTCCGTCACCGGAGCCGCCTACGCGCTCCCCGACGTGCTCGCGTGCGCGCAGGAATCGCGACTGCTCGCGCTGCCCGCCGAGACCCCGGCGGCTCAGCAAGGTGCCGTCCGTCAGGTTCGCGCCGATGTGGCGTCCGCTCGGGCGCTGGCGTGGTTGGGCGCGTTCACCGATGCCGATGCAGCCTCCGCGTCGTCCCTGGCGCAGGCTCGGGCCGTGGATCATGCGCCGACGCTCGCGGAGGCTCTGCTCGTCCGGGGCGAGGTCGCGCACATGCGGGGCGAGACCGATGTGGCGATCGCGGCGCTCACCGAAGCGGTGACGGTGGCCGAAGGGGCCGAGGCGACGTGGGTCCGCGGCGTCGCGGCGACGCTGCTGCTGCGGCTGCACGGGGCCCACCACGTCGACACCGCCCAGGTGCCGCGGTGGCGGCGGGTGACCGGGGCGTTCGTCGAGCGCCTGGGGGATCCGTTCGTGACCGCCTCGGTGATGGTGGCCGAGGCGGAGGCGCTGCAGGGCCTCTTGGAGCTGAACCGGGCGAAGACGCTGCTGACCGAGACGCTGGAGATCCATCGCGAACTCTACAGCGACACCCATCCCCTCGTCGCGGCGGTCCGGCAGCGTCTGGCGGAGGTGCTGCTCGAGCTGGAGGAGGACGCCGCCGCGCGTGAGCAGGTCCGGGAGGCGGTGCGCATCCTCGAGATCACCGTCGGATCCGGTGACCTGCAGACGGTCGCGGCCCACCGTCTGCACGCTCGGACCGCGCTGGCGCTCGGGGACCTGCCCACTGCCGATGCGGAGGTGGAGCACTGCCTGGAGGGGCTGGGCAGCACCTCGTCGCTGCGCCACGACGCCGAGCGCGGCTGGTGTCTCCTGGTACTCGGCGATGTTCGAGCTGCAGATGGAGCGCTCGACGAGGCCAAAGCGTCCTACGAGCGGGCGAAGATCTACCACTACACCGGCCGGCTCTCGGCGCGTCCGGTGTTGCGGCTGAGCGCGCTGGCCCTGCGGCGCGGCGATGCTGCCGGCGCCGTCGCGCGTGCCCAGGAGGCGGTCGTCATCCAAGAGCGGGAACTGAGCACCGATGACGTGCGCCGGACCTTGGGGCTGCGCGCGCTGGCCACCGCGCAGCAGGCGGGCGGTGATCTCGACGCGGCCCGGGCTGCGTCGAGGTCCGTGCGCGCATTGGTGGACGCGCAGGTGGGGTTCGGACCCCTGCAGTCGCGCAGCTTGATCGAACTCGCGGACCTCGAACGTGCGGCAGGCAACGATGCCGTCGCGCTCGAGCTCTACGACGACGCCCACGTCTCGTGGGTGACCGCGTACGGACTGCACCATCGCTTCGTCACCGAGCTGGTGCTGTCGAGGGCCGACCTCGCGTGGGGCCTGGGCAAGCGCGACTACGCCCGGCGCCTCTACGGCACCATCGTCGACGAGCTTCAGACCCAGCGCGGGGTGCAGGACGCGGCCGCGGTCCGCGCGTCGACCCGGTCCGCGTCGCGCTGACGAAGAAAAAAACGCGACCCGGGGCGACAGGGCGCATGGGTCTTCGTCTGAAGGAGCATGAAGACCGCACTCAAGGTCATTGCAGGAATCTTCGGCACGCTCATCGCGGCGGTCGCCATCTTCTACATCGGCTGGCTCAGGCCCCCGTCCGCGGACTCGGTGTGCGAGAACGTGGTCACCCTGTCGGTCGCCGAACTCGAATCCAAAGGAGGCACGGCCGGGGATGCCGACAAGAAGACGCTCGAGGCCGAGTGCACCAGGATCGCGACGACGCCTCCGGAGTTCGGCAAGGGCCCGTGGGTCAAGCGGCTCAAGTGCATGCGCGACGCGGAGAGTTTCGAAGCCCTCGAGGCGTGCGAGGACATTCGCAGCATGTGAGTGCCAGACTGCGGCGCAACGCGTCGGCGATCGCATACGATCCGAGCGCCGACCATCGCCGCACTGAGCCGAGCTCGAACGCGCACCGCGAGCGTCTGGAGCATGTGTGCCGCTATCTCCTGCGCCCCCGCCCTTCGCCCTCGACGACGTCGAGCGAATCCCCGGGGAGGTTCTCAAGGACGCGCAGGCCGATACCGACGGAGACGAGCTTCCCGCCGTGTGTGCGCCCGGCCTCGCGTGCGGACTACGGACTCAGGACTAGAATCACAGGACTAGAATCAAGCGACGCGCATGAACGCGAGGGCCCACTCCGAGCGCTCGACTGCATTGCAGTGCTCGTGGCACTCGCCGCACGTGATGTCGGCGGGGTCTTGATCGACCCGCTCGGGATCGAGCTCGGAGGCGCAGCGCGTGCAGTGGCCGAACAGCCCTTGATCGACCCAGGCGAGCGCGGCCTCGATGCGTGCAAGCTCGTCGGCCGCTTCGGGGTCGAAGCCGACGCTGAGCCAGCCGCGCCACCCAGATGCGAGTTGCTGAAGGCGTTGTTGAACGTGCTTGGCCTTGGGGTTTGTCGAGTCGAGCATGGGATGAGCTCCTTGACTGAATGCGGGAGCAAGCGAGGGGCCACCGCAAAGTTGTGCGATTTCAGGCTGGCGGCCGATCCGCAGGTCACGCTCCGTGACGTGAGCGCACACGGTGAGCGCCTTTGCATCGACCTCCCCGGACCCGCTCCCCGTTCATCGGGTCCTCGCCGCGGGTCAGCGTACGTCTGCCGTGCTTCGAGCGATTCTCGACTTTTTCAGTGTCCGCCTGCGTGCGCGACTCGACAAACTCGCGCAAGCCCTCCAGTGAAGCTGAGCCGTGGTTTCTTGCTATTCAGGCACCGTATGGCGAGCACGAGGCTGGCAAAGGGGCTCAAGCGAGGCGAGGACGGCATCGTCCGCTGCTGGTGGCCTGGCGATCACGACGACTACTGCGCCTACCACGACGCGGAGTGGGGGCTTCCGGTCACCGATGATCAACGGTTGTTCGAGAAGATCTGCCTGGAGGGCTTCCAGTCCGGCTTGAGCTGGCTGACGATCCTCCGCAAGCGCGAGAACTTTCGCAAGGCCTTCTCCGGATTCGACGTCGACAAGGTCGCACGCTTTGATCGCAAGAAGGTCGAGCGGCTGCTGCAGGATGCGGGGATCGTCAGACATCGCGGAAAGATCGAGTCGACGATCAACAACGCAAAGCAGGCCAAGGCGGTGATCGGGGAGTTTGGCTCGCTCGCGGCGTTCTTCTGGCAGTACGAGCCACCCCAGAAGGATCGGCCCAAAAAAGCGACGCACGCGGCGTTGATGAAGCAGTCGAAGACGCCGACATCCACCGCGTTGAGCAAGGAGCTTCGCCGCCGTGGCTGGAGCTTCGTCGGACCGACGACCGCCTACGCGTTCATGCAGGCGATGGGACTGGTCAACGATCACCTGGAGGGGTGCGCGATGCGGCCGGTCGTCGAGAAGGCACGGCGCAGGTTCAGTAGGCCCGAGTAGTGCGCTTCGCGTGTCGAAAAAATCGTCGGGCCCCAGCTTGGGCCGAAGCGTCACGCTGGTCAGTGGCACTGCGAGGTGATGAAGCCGTCGTAGACGTACATCACCCCTGCGTCGCCTATGTGCTCACCGGCTCAGCGAAACCAGACCTGGTGGAGCGTCGTGTTGTCGTCGTTGACCGGAAAGTCGTCGCACTCCCATCGAAACCCATTCCCCCGGACCGCCCAGTGGACCGTCCCTGACTGGTAAAATGGGAAGTTGGTCATCCGGGTCTCGGGCGCAGTGTAGGCGTAGGCCGCGTTGGTGGCCTCGGGCAGAGACGCCGAATGTTCCGGGTACGTAACGCTGCTGATACTCCACGAGCTGGCCTCGTTGTCGGGGTCGAGACCGCTGAGGTAGTCGAGGATACCCGAGTCCTCGACGCGAAAGTGCAGGACGCGGTTGTGGCCGGACGAGGTGCAGTAGAACCGGGTTGTGCTGCTCAAGGCTCGCACGCCCGCGAGCACCGAATCGGACGCGTGGCCATACCCGTTGCTGGGATCGACCGGCAGCGCGCCCGTTTCGAGGGCCTCGTTCGTGTCGCCCTCATGCGCGTACGCAAGCACCAGCGTCCAACCCCCGCCGTCGGTCTGCATGTCGCAGTACGCAGCCATCGGCATATCCGGCATATCCGCAGATGGCTGGAAGTACAGCGGATACGGCCCGCTCGGCGAGCCTTCGGTGAGGTCGGCACAGACCCGGGCTTGGCACGCTTGTGCCCGGCACACGTCGGTGCCGCAGTCGCCATCGCCCTCGCAGGCCGTGCCCACCGGACATCCCGCCGTACAGCTCCCGCCACAGTCCAGGGCGAGCTCGTCTCCGTTGCGCACCCCGTCGTCACACTCCGGTGAAGCGCACATCTCTCCCTCGCAAACACCGGAGCTGCAGTCCTCGGCTCCAGCGCAGCCCAAGCCATCCGCACAGGCGGCGCACGTCGGTCCACCGCAGTCCACGTCCGACTCTTCGCCGTTGTGCATGCCGTCGTCACACGTGGGATCGGCAGGAGGGGTGCAGTCCGTCTCGCATCCCGTGCTGGTGCTGGTGCTGGTGCTCGTGCTCGGCTCGCTGGTGTCACCGGTGCTTGGCAACGCGTCGTCCGTGGTGGAAGCCGCGCCGGTGCTGGTCGCGAGCCCGCCGCTGGACGAACCGCCCTGAGCTTCGCCCCCGGATGAACTTTCCACGAACTCTACGCACCCGGCCATCGCCACGACGAGCACGGGGATCGCGAGATGTCGGCAGAGGACCACGCGAGACGATGGTACCGCCGCGTCCGAAGTCAGGGAAGAGGTTCGGACCTGCTGCGGTGCGGGAACGCTGTGCGTGCCTGCCTGAGTCTGGCGCGGGGGCGAGCCGGTAGGGGCCGCCCCCGCCTTCACCTACCCGCAGGCGAGTTCAGTGCACGACCACGTTCCGTCGGTTTCGCACCAACACAGGTTGCAGCCGTCCTCGGCGTCCATCGACTCGCCGGGCTCACACTCGGTGCTGCCACAGTCCAGCTCGGTGCAGCTCCACGTGCCCTCGTCGTCGCACGTGCACGTGTTGCAGCCGTCGTCCGCGTTGGTCACCGTGCCCGGGCTGCACTCGGATCCGCCACACCCAAGCTCGGTGCAGCTCCAGTTGCCGCTGTCGTCGCAGGTGCAGGTGTTGCATCCGTCGTCTGCGTCGGCGACATCGCCAGGCTCGCAGGTGGTGTCGTCATCGCAGTCGAGCTCGGTGCAGGACCAGTTGCCGTCGTCGTCGCAGGTGCAGGTGTTGCATCCGCCGTCTTCGGTGCCGACGGTGCCCGGGCTGCATGCGGGCTGCGTCCCACATGCGGCTTGGATGTCTCCGCAGCAGTCGCCAAACTCGGCGCACGATTCGTCGCACCAGCAGCCGCCACCGACGCCTTGGTCTCCGCACAGCGCTTCGCCGTCGTCGAAGCAGCTGCCGGTCTGGTCGGCTTTACCCACGCCGCGCTCGGGCTCTGCGTTGCTGGCTGGGGTTTCGGAGGAGGACTGGTCGCAGGCGCTGGCGGCGAGGCCGAAGAGCAATGCGGACACAGCGAGGGGGAGTCGGAGCGAGAGCTTCATGCCCGGTCCCTGTGCAAGCTGTGGGGCGATGTCGGCAAGGCCGTAAAGGGCAAAGGTTACAGTGACTTAGGTGATGTCTCGGGCTTGCGCAAGTTGTGCAGCCCGGGAGTGCCACCGCGACGAAACCGTCCGACCGCGTTCAGCTACGCGGTTTGCGAGGACGTCGAAAACCGTACCGGTCGAGTCGATCGACCAGCGTACGTCGCGAGATTCCGAGCCGCTTTGCCGCCTGCGTTTGATTGCCGGCGCAGGCCTCGAGCGCGTCTGCGATCCGGCGCCGCTCTTCGTTGATGTCGGTGCTGTGGACCCCGTCCTCGTCGAGCGCGCGGGCGAGGGCTCCGACCTCGAGCGCTCCGTGCAGGACGAGCGTCCGCAAGAGCACGTTGCGAAGCTGCCGCACGTTTCCTGGCCACGGCTGCCGCTGCGCCCACTCGACGATCCTCGGATCGACGGGGAGCGATGGCGACGTGCGGAGCTCGGCGCACACGTCTTCGATGACCACGCGCAGCAGCTCGGGGAGCTCGTTCTGGCGGAGTCGCAGGGGCGGAATGCGAAGCACCAACCCCGCGAGACGGTAGTAGAGGTCTTCGCGGAACCGACCCTCGGAGACGTCGTCCACGAGGTCGCGATGCGTCGCGGAGATGAACCGAACATCCAGGGGATGCTCCTGCGAACCCCCCACACGCCGGACCACCTGGGCCTGCACGGCTCGCAGCAGACGGCCTTGAATCGCGTTGGGCAGCTCGCCGATCTCGTCGATGAACACGGTGCCGCCGCGCGCCGATTCCAGCACGCCGACGCGGGATGTTTCCGCCCCTGTGAACGCGCCGGCATCGTGGCCGAACAGCTCAGACTCCACAATCGACGCGCTCAAGGTGCCGCAATCGAGCGTGACGAACGGGCCCTGGGCGCGATGAGACGCCTCGTGGATCTCGCGCGCGAGCCTGGTTTTGCCCACGCCCGTTTCACCCAAAAAAAGCAGTGGTAGGTCGCTTTGGGCGGCTTTGAGCGCAAGCGTTCGCACCACCTCCATCGGGGGATCGCGCCGCTTGGTGGTGCGCGGTGAGGCTTGCAGCACCATCACGACGCCGCCCAGATCGAGCGAGGTGGCATCCGCGGCGATCACCCGGGCTTGAGGCGTGAGGCGCTGCCCGGACGCGAGCGTGCCGTTGCGGCTGCCCAGATCCTCCAGCTCGACCACGTCGCTCACGTGGATGGCGAGGTGTTCGCGGGAGAGGCCGGGGTCTTGCACGCAGACTTCGCACCTGGACGAGCGACCCACGACGTAGGTCTCGCCGAACCGGAGCACGACCACCCGGGGTCGCACGCCTTCCATGATGACCAAGCGGCCCCAGACGTCGAGCTCGGCCTGCTCCTGGATCTTGGGGCGCGTGGAGCGAGCGCCGATGGACGGCTCGGACACGTCCTGCCTATACGCTCGCGGGGGATCGGTCGCAAGCGTCCTTCGTGGTCCACGACACACTCGAAGCGTCGACGCGAGCGGGGCGGGTCTGCTATCGATTGCGAGCGTCGTGTCCGAGGTCAGTCTAGTCGTGCCTGCGACAACCGAGCCGACGCGTCCGAGGGCAGCGGACATTCACAGCGAGGCCGAGGTGCCGATCGTGCGTGGCGCTTGCGTCGGACGCTTCATCCTCGTTGAGCAAGTCGGGGCCGGCGGCGGCGGTCAGGTGTGGCGAGCCTTCGACCCGGAGCTCGATCGCACGATCGCGATCAAGCTCCTTCACGGCCAAAGCGGGGGGATCGTGACCGAGGCCCAGGCGTTGGCAAAGCTGGGACATCCCAACGTCGCGCGCATCCACGACGTGGGTACGGTGCAGCTCGACCGGCTCTACACCTTCTTGGCGGTGGAGTTCGTCGAGGGCCCAACGCTCGAGGCGTTTTGTCGGAGCTTGCGGAAACAAGGCGGGCAGGCTCGGCGCATCGTCCGTACGTTCATCGAGCTGGGCCGTGGTCTCGCCGCTGTCCACGACGAGGGGCTGGTGCACCGAGACTTCAAGCCCACCAACGCCCTGATCAATCCAAAAGGGCGACCGGTGCTGGTCGACTTCGGCCTCGCCCAGCCTGAGCTCGGCCCGCCCGAGTCACAGCGGGAAGCGTCGATGTTGGCCGCAGGCACGCTCGGATACATGCCGCCCGAGCAACACCGGGGCATGGCGGTCTCGGCCGCAAGCGACACGTATGCGTTTTGCGCTGCACTTTGGGAGGCACTGTCGGGGGCGCTGCCGTTCGCGGCAACCACTTCGGACGCGTTGCTCGACGCCAAGCTTGCAGGCGTTGATCAGGGCGCCACGCCTGCCGGGATCCCGCGGCGAGTTTCAAACGTGCTGGTGAGGGGCCTGCATCCCGACGCTTCCGAGCGATTCACCGACACCCGCAGCCTGCTGCGGGCGCTCGAGCGCGCCAACGCGATCCGGCGCTGGCCAGGTGTCGTCTTGGGTGGTGCGGTCGTGGGCGTGGCGCTGTTCGGGGTCGCGGCGCAGACCGAGCCGTGCCAGGAGGATCCTGGGGCCACGTGGACAGACGCTCGCAGGGCGAAGGTCGAAGCCTCCATGCTCAGCGTCGATGTCCCTTATGGACGTCACGTCACTCGCAACACGATCGCATCGCTGGGCCGCTGGGCCGAGACCTGGAGCTCCTCGCGCCGGGGGACTTGCATGGCGGCCCATGCCGGCGGGAGCCTCGGGGAGGGGACGTTCACCCTGCAGGCCGCCTGCTACGACCGGGCACTGTCACGGTTTGATGCCGTGCTCGACGTGCTCGAGGCCAGCGATGTCGCCAGCATCCACAGCGCCAGCGACCTATTGGCCGAGCTTCACGCTCCCACGACCTGCGAAGACGGGCCGGGGCTTCGCGCGTCGGGATCGTTCGAGTCTCGAGGCCTGGGGGATGCGTTGACGACGAACGAGGCACGAGGCCTGCTCGATGGCGTGGACGTTAACCGGGCTTCCGGTCGGCTACAGGACGCGCAGCGGCTGCTGGAGCAGGCGCGCGAGGTCTCTGAGCCTCTGCACAACCCTGCGCTGCTCGCCTCGGTCGAGCTTGCCGCTGGGCAGCTCGCGCTCGCGCACGAAGACCACGGCCGCGCCGAGTCGCTGTTTCGCAACGGTCTCGCGCTGGCGCTCGAGGCAGGGGATTGGTCACAGGTGCACGGGGCCAGCGTCGCGCTGATCGACCTCGTCGGAGAACATCTCGGTCGGACTCGGGAGGCGCTGCGGTATCGAGAGTTTGCGGAGCAACTCATCGAAGGCGACCCTCGGGCAAAGGTGGAGACGCTGCTCGCGTTGGGTGGCACCTATCGCCGCGCCGGAGATCACGATGAGGCGTTGCTGGCCTACAACGCCGCGCTCGCGCTGCAAACCGAGCTGCACGGCGAGGACAGCTTGGAAGCGGCCATCGTTTACTCCGAGCTTGGAACGCTGCTCGCCAAGTCCCAGCCGCAGCGCGGGTTGGAGCTCGCCCAGCGGACCTACGACATTCGAGAGCAGCGCCTGGGCGAGGGACACCCGAGCGTGACAATGGCGGGCGTCCGGTTGGCGTGGTCTCTTGCAGCGCTCGGCCGGTTTACCGATCAGCTCGATGTGCTGGAGCGAGCGCTGAGGTTTGCGCGGCAAACACCGGGATCGGTCGAAGAGGCAGAGGTCGCCCACGCGCTTGGGGGAGCGCTGATGCAGGCGGGTCGCTGCGAAGAGGCGAAACCTCTTGTCTTGCGCGCTGTGGAGCTGGGCAGCGCGCACGGTGGCGAGCCCGATCTGCGCTTGGCCGGGTACCTCTTTCACCTTGGAGCGCTCGAGCTGTGTGAGGGCCGCTACGAGGAGGCGCAAGCGGAGCTGGAGCGGGTGCTCGAGATCCGAACGAGCAGTTCTCGGGGCGTCCCATCCCGATGTGGCCGAGACGCTCGACCAGCTCGCACAGACGCACCTCAACCGCAGTGCGGGCATCCGCGCAATGGAGCTCCAACGCCAAGCGCTAGAGGTTCGCGTCGCGGCGCTCGGGGATGCGCACCTCGATGTGGCGAGCTCGAGGGCTGCGCTTGGGAACACGTTGCGCGGGCTCGGTCAGTTTGAGGAGGCGGCGAAACAGCTGCGAGACGCCATTCGCACGTTCGAGGCCCTCGTGGGCGCAGAGCACCCCGACGTCGGCTTCGCCCAGGCGTCCTTGGCCGACACGCTCCTGGACCTCGATCAGATCGACGAGGCCGTGGAGTTCGCACGGCTCGCCTGGACGCATCTCTCCGTCGACCCGAGGGTGCCGCCGGTCCAGCGCGGCTACGCCTCGTTCGTGTTGGCGCTCGCCCTGTGGGAAACCGGCGATGCGGCGAGCCGCCGGGAAGCGCTAAACTACGCCGACGCTGCCGTCTCAAACCTCGAACAAGCCGGCGCTACCGATCGCGTGGAGGGCGTCCGCGCTTGGATCGCCCAAGCCAAGCTCTGAGCACTCGCCAGCAGGGGGAAGGGGAGCGAAGCGCTTCTACTTGCCCGGAGGTAGCGGCACATACACGCCGACCACCACGGAGCCGCTCTTCGGGGCGGTGGGCGAGCCCAGCATGGCGCCACAGGTGGTGAGGTCGGGGGACGGGGCGCGCAAAGCGATCGGCATGTTGCCGATGTGCACGCTGGCGAGGTTGGCCACGACGGTGGCGGGCGCGGGGGGATGCATCGGTCCGCCCGCCGTGGTGCCGCTACAGGCGACGACGCAGCCCGCCATCGCCACCGGTTTGTGCTCGATGAGGACCGTCGGCGGCACGCTAGGGTGGGGGCCGATGGTGCCGCACGCCGTGACGCCGTCGTGCACAACGATGTCGCCCACGAGGGCAGGTTCGAACCCGCTCAACGGACCCACCGAAGCTCGCCACCGATGCGGGCGAGGTGAACCTCGAAGGAGGTGGCGACCTCGCCTTGTGCGTCGACGAAGCGAACGGGCGAGCTGCGTACGCCCTGCCACAGGCTGAGAATGCGACCCTCTCCCACCAACTCGCATCGGACCTGCTCGGAGGGGAGTGCCTCAAGTCTCAGTGTTCGATCTCCAAGCACGTCCTGATGGATCGCGCGCGCAGCCTTCGTCCAGTCGCGGCCCGCGAACAGATCGGCGCGCTGCCGGGCCTCGTCGCGGAGGCCGTACCTGCGCAGGCGAAGCAGGTGGTCGACATCGCGATCGACGATGGCACCGCGGATCTCCGTCAGTAGATGCAGCGCCGCGCCGGCGTAGGCCTGGGCGTCGTCGAGCACGTCGGCGTCCTCCCACAGCTGGGTGGCCGCGCCGTCCTCAAGCTCGAAGGCAGCCGACGGCGTACCCATCGATGGCGCGTCGGGGTCGAGGCTCAGGGTCGCCCACGGTTCGCCACGCCCATCCCGAATCGAGACGTCGAACTGGGTCGCGCCTTCGCTGTGGCCGCGCTGCACAATCGCGCGCAGGCGGTTCTCACCGCGCCGCAGCCAGCGTGCGACGCCGCCGATGTTCAACGTCCGCACCGTGGGCGCTTCGATCCACGTATCCACCGGAACCCCGTTGAGCAGCACGAGGCCCTCGAGGCCGCACATCCGGCCCGTGATCGTCGCGCGGCCGCTCACGGCGACCCTCCAGTGGCGTTTTTAAGGGCTTTGAGGATCCAAGACAGGTCGAAGTCGATGGAGAGGGTTCGGGCTTCGCGGTCTTTGGGTGCGTCGCTGAGCAAGCTGTAGTCCTTCTTCTCCAGCGGATCCAAGAAGGGGCCCTTGAGTGCGGCGTTCTTCACGATGATGTCCGTGAGTTCGTAGGAGATGTTCGCCCCGAGCGTCGTGTCGGAGAGATAGGGGCGACCCGAAAAGGAGACCACCGCCACGACCTCAAGCGTGACCTCCACCTCGGACTCGTATTCGATGATCGGAACCTTGAACGGGATCTTCACCCCGAGCTCGAAGCCCACCTGGATCTTGTTCTTGATGTGACTGTCGGGGGTTGGCTCGACCAGGCGCGGGTCGTCCGGGCTGGTTCGCAGCCACTGGACGTCGATGTCTGGCGCGATGTAGAGGATGGCGTCGGCGGTGAGGTCCCCGCTGAGCAAGAACTTCTCGACCTGCTTGAAGTACTTGAACTTCTCGAAGATCTTGAGAGCCTTCTTGAGGACCTTGAGCAATCGCCCGACTGGGATCCCTGCCTTTCCACCGAACTCGCCCTTGAGTTGGAAACCCAGGTCGTAGCCGAAGTAGGCCCGGTTGTCGGTTCTGCTGCCTTGGGGTGTACCGAGAGCCGACTCCGGACCCCAGTATTCGGCAAAGCCCGCGCGGGCGTACCCTCGCGCGACCTCCGGCTGGAACTTCGCGTCCTCTGCGATGACCTCAATGATGGTCTTGACCAGCTCCATCTCGAAGAGCGGCGCGAGGAAAGCGTTGATGTCGTCAAGCGGGATCTCGACCTCGACGTCGGCTTGGGCCGAAGGGAACGCCCAGATCGACTTGGAGACGGTCGCTCCTCCCGGTGGTGTGACCAACACGATCGTCTGGGTTGCAAAGTCTCGAATCCGAGTCGGGACCGGCCAATAACGCATCGTCTTGGGCGCCTTAACCGTGTGGACCACAGCCGTACCGGTGCCCAACGACTTCTCACCGAAGACGTCCCAGCTCGTCTCGCCTTCGCAGGAGCCGGTGAGTTCGACCGACAGGTTCACGGTGTCGGTGTGCGTGCCCTGCGTGGGCACCACCTCCAGAAAGTCTCGGTTGGTCATGCGGCCGTGGCCACACATCGCCCAGAACTCGGCCACCCTGCAGGCGCCGCCGGCCTCTGCTTCTTCGGACTCGGGCGGGAACGGCCCGGGCGGGTACGGTGCTGGTTCGTGCGGATCGATGCGGACTCGCTGGTGCTGGCGGCCGCCACCCCCACCTTTGCCCTTCCACTTTCCCGCGTTGCACCCACAGTTGGCGCCATAGGCCTCGATGGGTTTGATCAGCTCGACCGACTCGGCGGCCTCGGGCGCCTCGGCGGACGTCGGCGAGCCCCCGGAGTTGAGGCCGATGGTGACGCCGTGCAGGCGAATGCCTTCGTAGGGGTCGAGCGTGATGAAGGCATCGCCGGCGCGAAGTGACATGCGATGCGTGGCCTCGATGGAAATGTAGGCACCGAGGACGTCAACCTCGTTGGTGCCTTCCATGCGCATTGTGGTGCAGCGCTGATCGATGGAGTCCGAGACCTGGGTGAGGATGCTCTGTGCTTCTACGGTATGCGACTCGCCGGTTGAGACGTATCGAGAGACCTCGACCCGGTCGATCGCGGTGCCCTCCACGCTGCGATGTTGCTCGTTGCCCACGAGCTGGTAGTCGTTCTCCTCGACCCAATGGTTGTGGTCGTGGCGGACCAGCACGTTCATGTCGCCTTCGTCCTTGCCACCGACCCGGACCTCGCGGTTGCGACCGGTGGTTTCGTAGGACGAACTCGACACGCAGACGTCGAGGCGGCGCTGGGCCTTGAGCGCAACTTGCTGTCGCCCGCGGGTGTCGTCGAAGCGGAGCTCGTTGCCTCCGTCCCCATCCGGATACGTTTGAGTCCGAATCGTGGAGCGTGCCCGGTCTTCGGGAAGCGGGTAAGGCGAGGTGTTCTGCGCGTTGTAGACCGAGCCGGTGATCAGAGGGCATTCCGGATCGCCGCCGAGGTAGTGCACCACGACCTCCATCCCGGGCCGCGGAACGAACAGGGTCCCAAACCCGTGACCCGCCCACGCCTGCGCCACCCTGATGAAGCACGACTCTTGCTCCCCGGCCCAGTGAAACCGCACTCGAACGCGTCCGTGAGCGTCGGTGACGGTCTCGGACTTCGGGTCCCCGACGACCAGCGCGGTCTCGGGCCCGCTGACCCGGGGAGCCCGTCGGACCGGCGGTCGATAGCGGACCGCGGCAGGGATCGCGTTGAGCGTGTTCTCATAGCTGTACCCCGCCACGGTGCCGTCCAGCTCGGTGCGAGCGTCCAGCATGTGGATGACCTCGGTGACGAGGACGTCTTGCTCGAGATCGGGGTTCGGGTGGGCCTCCACCGCAAACACCGTCCCCGGTCGAAGGTCCAAGACGTTGGACTCGGCGTGCACGAACCAGGCCTCCATGGCGGCACGTTCGGCGGCGAGGGTAGCGAGCTCGGACGTCGCGTCGAGCAACGGACCGTCTCCTGCGTCGGCCTCCACCATCCGCTGCGGATCCGATTCCTCAACGGTACCAAAGCGCGCGGCAAACGGGGTCTGTGTCTTGGACTCCAAGACCGCGGAGACCGGAGCCTTCCAGTCCCAGCTCGTCACCCGGTGGTTCTCGGCCCGCAGCTGAACGCCGTAGTCCAGCATCCGGATGGCAGGCGTCAGCGCGCGGCCCGATGGCGAGAACGGCAAGACCCGGTTCGTCGCGGCGTTCGACAGCAGCATGCTCTCGTCGTGCAGAACCATCACCTCGTGGTCCTGCGCCCAGTCGAAGGTCCAGAAGATGCCGGCAGCCGAGAGGATGCGCAGCAGGAACGCGAGGTCGTCCTCATTACGCTGGACGCAATAGTCCCGGGGACCGTGCTTCAACTGGAGGTTGCTGAGAACGACCGCGCCCCCGAAGCGCTCGAACGCCGGCTGCGCGATGCTCCGGAGGATCTCGATCGCGTCCGTGTCCACGAATTGCCGGGTTCGGCGCTGCAGCGAACTCATGCCGATCGCGGGCCCGGCCACCCACTTCATGTGCGTCTTGCCATCGATCGTTCGCTCGTACCTGCACTCGTGCAGGACGCCCGAGACCTGCAGCTCGGCCCCGGACTCATCCGTGACCAGGACATGCGCCCGGGCGCCGAGAAGCTCGGCCGCCTCGGGTGCGCTGTCGGCCGTGGATACCCGCAGCGTGAGGCGATAGGGGCGGTCGAGGAACTCGCGTAGCTCCAGGCCGATCAGCGTCCACGACTCGGCCCGCGTCGCCCCGAACTGCGAGAGCTCGATCGATGCGTCGAACCTCATCGCCGTGCCGTCGAAATCAGCGGGATGTCGTTGGGGTCGTCACAGCGTCGGTCCTCGCTTCGGCGAGCGACCAGAACACGCCCCGCGATGAGGTCGTCCTCGAGCGCAAGCTGCTCCTGTTCGGTTCCGGTCGCAGCAAGCTCGGCGGCCAGCGAACGCGCTTCGGAGCGATCCAGCGGCCGGATGATGTCCCGTCGGTGGACGAGGACGTAGGGGCTCGTATGCGGCGTGAGCATCGATCCCGGAGGTTGTTCGCGCGGCGCTCGGAATGATCACGGCCTACGCGATAAATTTCCGCGAGGTGTCGGGACGGTGCGCGAGGCGCGGGAGGTCCGTCGATGGACCCATCACTCGCGGCTCTTTGGTGCCTGGACCATTGAGGTCATGATCTTGCCGGAGTCATCCACGGCGAACTGGAGCGTGGTCGATAGCGTCCCCGGAACTTGCGGGGGGGCCAGGGAGACCAGGTGAAGGCTCTCGAGCAGACAGCGGGTCCATGCTCCGTGCTCTTCACCCCCGGCGCGGCGGACGGACACGCTCTCGACAACGGTCCCCACGTCGGGTTCTCCGATAAAGTCGATGTCCACGATTTGGGTTGTTCGTGGCTTGGGGGCACCCTCTTCCACGCAGCTCTCCGCAAGCTCCGCACCGCTTTCCATCATGACCATGAACTCGAGGTCGGAGAGGAATTGTTCGTCGTTGGAGGCTTCGTCGACGGTGTTGGGATCGAGACCCTCGGCACGCAGACGAGCGAGCCGCGCTGCCTTGATCGCCTGGAGTTGCCTGGCGTGCGCCACGGCGGTGCGGCGTTTGCCTTCGGGTTCGGCTTGAGTGGGCGGTGCTGAAACGGCGGTCGGTAGGGGTGACGGCCCTCCGGCGACGGCGGGCTCTGTCGCGCCTGCTGGCGAATCGGTCAGGTGCGTGCGGTTGGCCGGCGTCGGTGTCGCTCCGACGACGGTCTTGTCTGGTTGCGCGGTCGACTCGCTCGTCTCGGTGGAGCGCAGTGCCATCACTCCAACACCTGCAATCAACGCGACACTCAACCCAATGCCAAGCGCGGTGCTGCCGATCATCGGCGTGCTCGCCACCCCGAGCGGGCTGATCGCGACCGCCCACGCGGCGCGCTCCCCTCCGTGGGCCAGGTCGAGTTCGGCGCGTAGTCTCTGAAGACCCGTTCGCAGCCGGCCTCGAACTGTCGCCGCAGGGCAGTCTTCATCGCGCGCAATGTCGGCCAGCGACACTCCTTCGTAGTAGTGCAGCAGCACGGTTCTGCGAAACGGTTCGGCAAGGTCCGCCACTGCTTTCGCGAGTACGCCGAGCACCTGGGCCCGCGCTGCCAGCGTGGCGGCGCTTGGCAGAGGCTCGGGCACGGGGCCCTCCGACTCGCGAGCCTCGCGTCGGGCCGAGGCGCGGACCCGCATGCGATGGGCGTTTCGCAGCACCTGGCGCAGCCATCCGCGCGGCGACTGCAGATGAGCCGGAGGGTGCGTGACCAGGCGTTCGTACGCTGCCTGCACGAGATCATCGGCATCCGCCGGCGATGCCAGCGACGCAGCGAGGCGTCGCAGCCACGGAGCTTCGGCGAGAAAAACCTCAAGGTCTGGGCTTGCTGCTGCGCTCATCTCGTCCCCTCAATGCCGCCGGGCGCCGGATCGTTTGTGAAAAAGAACGCGGACAGAGGACACGGCGGCGCCTAGGTTCTGGGCCGCGACACTTCCTGCCCGGCGCACGCTCACTTTGGCGCGTCGACGTCGACGTCGACCCAGAGCACTGAGAGCTGGAGATCGAGGACCTCTGTCGCCCGGCGATCCGTGGGATCCACCACAATTCCACAATACCATCGCCTCTCATCATTGGATCCTTGTGCGAACGACGTGGTGCGAACGACGTGCCAGATCGTGTCTACGGCGTTCCTTCGACCCGATCGCGGCGCTTCGTGCCGAGGCCGTACCCGGGCTCTCGCATTGATCGCCCGAACGGGCGCGTGTGGCCCAAGATTGGTGCGTGGTGGGTCCATGCAAGCGAAAAGGGCGAGCGAGACGTCGTGTCGACTTTCTCAACAGGCTGCTAGGCTTGAAAGAGGTGGTTCGAGCAGCACTACGCGCTTTGGCGCAGGCGGCCCTGGTTGCGGGCATCGCGTCCTGCAGTGTTGCGCGGGCGCAGGGGCCCGAGGAGGCTGTCCCCCAGCTGGTCGTCGCCGACCCTCCCATCCTTCGAGACCTGGGCGCGACGATTCCGTCCTCCGCGCGACCCCATGCCAACCTGACCGCGGTGTGGTGGACCGTGCCGCGCGACGAGTCCCTCAGGCGGCTCGCCGATCGCTGGGGCACCGACGATGAGATTCTACGAGAGCTCAATCCGGGGCTTCGGGGGCTTGATGAGCAGAGCGTCGAGCGGGGCCAGCGGGTGCTCGTCTATCGGTTCGAGATCGGCACGGTGTCGCGATCGGTCGGTGCACCCAATCGCGGGAGCATCGAAAACTCTGCCCCCTTCCCGGATGGCGAGGGCTGGGTCCTGCGCGGGTATCGTCCCCGCAGCTACGCAACGCGCCAGACCGTGAAGGAGCTGGCAACCTCGCTCACCGAATGGCGAGAGCGACATCCGGACGCCAACCCGGTCAAGCTCGGCGAGTTCTCCCGACGCGAAGGCGGGCGGGCCAAGCCGCACAAATCGCACCGGACCGGGCGGGACGTCGACATGGGCTACGTGATGAACGAGCCGGACGGAGGTCACCGTTTCGTCGCCGTGACCGAGGACAACCTGGATGCCGCGGCGACATGGGGACTGGTCCAGCACCTCCTGGCCCACGGCACGGTCGAGTCGATCTTCATGGCCGACTCGGTGCAGCAACAGCTGATCCCCTTTGCCGCCCAGACCATGAGTGCGTCCCAGCAGCGCTCGATCTTCTCCGCGCTTGAGCCGGACGCGCGCGCCAAAAAGAAGACGGTCATCAAAGCGGTGCGCGGTCACGATGACCACATGCACGTGCGATTTGGCTGCACCGAAGCCGACCTGCAGTGTCGCGATGCGATCCCTCGCAAGAAGCGGCGTCGCCGTCGTCGGCGGAGGTCGTAGGATCCCTGTGCACCACGGGGAGCCTGCGCGACTCGGACTTTGAGCCCCTTGCTCGATGTAGACCGACCGACCACACCTGAGAGGTCGCCGCGCTTATGACGTTGTGGGCCGTACCCATTGGTCATGACGGCGCCGCATCCGACCTCGGACATTGAAGCACGCGTCGAACTCGACTACGGTGGAGATGGGATGGGTTGTAAAGGGGTGATCTGCGCGCTGGGGCTCGCCATCGGCGGGTGCTACCAGGGCGCGCCGGCCGGAGACGGGGTCGACACGGAAGACGGGACCCTATCGACCGGCGACGCGACGGGGTCCGTCGAGTCCGGGCAGAGCGAGGGGAGCGACGGCGGCGAGGTGACGCCGAGTGGAACCACCGTCTTGCGCCGCCTCTCCGCCGTCGAGTACCGCAACACCGTGGCCGACTTGCTCGGGGTGGACATTGGGGATCCGCCGGGCGACGAAGAGACCCCGCTGCACTTCGACAACTCAAGCGAGACGTTCACGATGAGCGATACGATCGTCGAGGAGTATCTACGCGCGGCGGAGGCGCTCGCGGACGCCGTGGATCTGGCGGCGCTGCTCGCCTGCGATCCGGCGAGTGAGTCGGAGAGTGCGTGCCTCGATGCTCTGCTGCTGGACCTGGGTCGTCGCGCGTTCCGGCGTCCCCTCGCACCGGACGAGCTCTCCGACTACCGCGACACGTTCGAGGCCCTGCGAGCCGACAACGACTACGACCAGACGATGCGAACCCTACTCACTCGCATGCTCGTCTCCCCCCACTTCACCTACCACGCGGAGGTCGGGGCCGAGAACGAGAACGAGAACGAGAACGAGTACGTCACCGACTTCGAGTTGGCGTCGCGGCTGTCGTACCTGGTGTGGGAGAGCATGCCGGACGACGCTCTACTCGACGCAGCGGAGGCGGGGGAGATCCGTGGACGAATCGACACGCACGTTGATCGCATGCTAGCCGATCCGCGAGCGCGGGCGGCCATGTGGCGATTCCATCGCCAATGGTTGCGCCTCAGCGCGATCGAGACCCTCTACAAGAGCGAGGAGACCTACCCTGGCGTCGGCGCGATCGTGGGCGATCTCGAAACGTCGATGCGCATGTTCGTGGAGTCCGTCGTCTTCGACGACGCGGGCGACCTGGAAGCGCTGCTGACTTCGCCACACGCCTTCGTCAACGATGCAATCGCCCACCTGTATGGGGTGACGGTCGACGGGCCCGAGCATCAGCGCGTCGATCTTCCGAGCGAGCAACGGCGCGGCGTGCTGACCCAACCCGCGCTGATGGCTGTGCTGGGCAAGGCAGACAAGAGCGCGCCGATACTGCGCGGCGTGTTCGTACGCGATCGCGTGCTGTGCTCGCCGCTGCCGCCGCCGCCGCCGGGAGCGGCCGAAATTCCTGACGAAATGGGCGAGCCGACGACCACCCGCGCCTTCTTCGAGGAACTCACGTCACCTGCGAGCTGTCAGGCTTGCCACGCTGCGATCAACCCGCTCGGCTTCACGTTCGAGCACTATGACGCGATGGGACGCTATCGGGTGCAGGACAACGGCTTGCCGATCGACGCAACGGGCACGGTGAAGTTCGGCGACATCGAAGGCGACCTGGAAGACGCGGTCGAGCTTGCCGCGCATCTCGCCGACAGCGAGACGGTCGCCGATTGCTACGCGCGCCAGTGGTTTCGCTACGGGTTCTCGCGGCATGAGACTGGCGGAGATGAAGACGTCGTCTCCGAGATCCTCTCCGCGTTCGAGGGGGAAGAACGCCGACTCGACGCGCTGCCCCGAATTATCGCGACCTCGCCGGCGTTCGAGCGAATGCACTTTCAGACGACCACCCCACAGGAGGACGGCGGATGAAGTCACTGCCTATAAGTCGACGCAACATCCTGCGGTGTGCAGGTGGGGCACTGTTGCTTCCGGTGCTTGAGGCGTGCGAGCGCGCCCCGATGGCCCAGTCGTTCCGCGGCGGGGGGCTCACCCGCACTGCTCGTCGCTTCGTCGCGGTCGGCAAGTGGAACGGAACGTTGCCCGAGGAGTTCTTTCCCGCGACGGCCGGGGACCTGGCGCTGGGCCGTTTGCACGAGAGTCTGGCCGGCCATCGCGAGAACATGCTGCTGGTGCGGGGAGTGGACAACGCTGTGGCCCTCGAGGCCTCGATGAAGAACGGGCACGCCGAAGGGGTCGCCTCGCTGCTCACCGGTACCGAGTCGTTCGAGGAGCCGGCGGGGTCGAATACCTGGCACGCCACTGGCCAGAGCGTCGACCAGGCCATCGCGGACCATCTGACGGCGGAGGGGATCGCAACCCGATTCGGTTCGCTGCAACTCGGGATCCCAGCCGGCAGCGGCGGCTACGGAGCGATGTCCTACGCTGCCGCCGACCAGCCCATGAACGCGGCGACCAATCCGTCGAACGTGTTCTCGCTGCTCTTCGACGACTTCACGCAGACGGCGGAGGAGCTGGCCAGACGCAAAGCTCGCAAACTCAGCGTACTCGACGGAGCGATCTCCGAGTTCGACGGGCTTCGCACCCGGGTCAGCGCCGAGGACCGCCAGCGGGTGGAGGCACACCTCGAGAGCTTACGCAGCGTCGAGATGCGGGTGTCGTCGATCGCCGACTGCGATCCCAGCGGCTACACGCCGCCCGAAGGCGACAACGCTGTGCGATGGCGGGCGATGCTGGACATGATCGTCCTCGCCTTCTCTTGCGACCTCACGCGGGTTGTCACGCTCACCTGGGATCACGCCGGAGGTGGAGGGACTCCATTCCCCTGGCTCGGCATCGACGAGGACTGGCACGAGATCTCGCACCAGATCGTCGGCCAAGCCGCGGGCGACCCGGCCTGGGAACGCTTCGTGCAGATCCAGCAGTGGTTCGCGCAGGAGCTCGCCTACTTCGCCGACCGTCTCGCCGAAACCCAGACTCCGGACGGCCCGCTGCTCGACCACACCATCGTGCTCGAGGGCACCGAGCTGTCGTTTAACCACGAGACGCCGGACATGCCTTTCTTGATGTTGGCCGGCGCGGAGACACCGCTGAGGCGCGGCAGCTTCCTCGAGCTCCCCAACAAGCAACCCCACAACAAGTTGTTGACCACGCTGTGCCACGCCTTCGGGATGACCAACGAGGGCTTCGGCGCGCCCCAGCACACCGGCGACTTGGACGCCGAGCTCCTAGCCTGAACCGAGGCCTTGCCCGCGATGGTTGGCGCCCGGCCCACGGTCGAGTCGATCTTCATTGCCGACTCGGTGCAGCAACAGCTGATCCCCTTTGCTGCCCAGACCATGAGTGCGTCCCAGCAGCGCTCGATCTTCTCCGCGCTTGAGCCGGAGGCGCGCGCCAAAAAGAAGACGGTCATCAAAGCGGTGCGCGGTCACGATGACCACATGCACGTTCGATTTGGCTGCACCGAAGCCGACCTGCAGTGTCGCGATGCGATCCCTCGCAAGAAGCGGCATCGCCGTCGTCGGCGGAGGTCGTAGGATCTCCGTCGAGCGCGGTCGTAGTGCAGCCGTGCTGGCCGGACTCCTGGGCATGAGAAGGACGTTTGGCTTGGTGGTGGCGTGCACCTGCGCGAGCATGAGCTAGACGCCTCGCAGTGGAACTCCGCTGGCTGCTCTCTTGGGTTCTGATTTCCGGATGCAACCGTGCCGAGCCTGCGGAGACGACTCCGGCGACGAATGTGCAGGTCGAGCGATCAGCCTGCTTGGGCCTGGGTCCAGACGATGCGTGCGTCAACTCGAGCGCGCCTCAGTCTTCGGCCGCGTTGCGCAACGTTCGGGGGCAGCCGCTTGAGGTGTGCTCCACCGATCCCATGACCGGCTGGACCCGTGAGGGCCTGTGCACCACGGGCCCCGGCGACAACGGCGTGCACGTCGTCTGTGCCGAGATGACCGAAGAGTTTCTCGCGTTCACGAAGGACCGGGGAAACGACCTCAGCACCCCCCATCCGCAGGCCCGCTTTCCTGGCCTCGCAGCGGGGGACCGCTGGTGCTTGTGCGCGTCACGCTGGGCCGAAGCCGACGCCGCTGGAGTCGCGCCTACCCCCGTCTTGGACGCGACCCACGAGGCAGCGCTCCGCATCGTGGAGCCTGCGCGACTCGGACTTTGAGCCTCGCCTCCAGCGTTTCGTCTCGGAGAACCGAGCCGGCGCGATGGCTGGCCGGCTCATTGCTCGAGCCAGGTCTGCACCGCGCGCAGCCGCGTGGGCTGGTCGGCCCGTTCGGCGTAGATCGCCCGGGCCCGCTCGGCCTCGGTTCGCGCGGCGTCCACGTTGCCCGCGGCGGTGAGGATGCGGGCGCGACGAAAGTAGGCCTCGGCGTGTTGGTGCGGGTCGGGATCTTCGGACTCGTACTGCTCGACCGAGGTGTCGATGGCCTGTTGTGCGAGGGACAGCTCGCCCTGGGCGAGGTACACCATTGCGAGCCGGCCCTGGGTCTCGGCGACCTCTACGCTTGGCTCGCCCGCGGTCTCGCGCTGCACGGCCAGCGTGGCCTCGAGCTCGCGACGCGCCGCGTCGACCCGACCCAATCGCAGCAGCACGAGTCCGAGCTGGCTGGCGATGTTGGCCCGTCGGCGACGGTCGCTCGGCAGCTCGTCGAGGATGGACAGGGTGGAGCGCAACGCCGCCTCGGCCTCGGAGAAGCGCCCGGCTCGCAGGTGGATCTCTCCCACCAAGGCCCAGCTGGTGGCCGCGGTGCTGCTGCGGGGGCCGTGCACGGCGTGCTCGATCTCCTGCGCCCGCTGGACGTGGAGCAGCGCTTCGTCGTAGCGCTCGATGAACAGCAGCGTGGTGGCCACGTTGTACGCGAGCACGGCCACCGAAGGGTGCTCGGGGCCCAGCGCCAGCTTCAGCAAACGATGCGACTCCTGGTAGAGCGCGAGTGCGTCGGCGTAGTGCCCGTGCACGAAGTGCGTGGTGGCCAGGTTCTGCAAGATGCCAGCGTACTGAGGGTGTTGATCGCCGTAGGCGTCGCGCAGCACCTGGCGGGCTCGCCCGAGCAGTCGCACCGACTCGGCGTGGTCGCCCTTGCGGGCGTAGGCCATCCCCAGCTCGCTCAGCGGCTCGGCCATGACGTAGTGATCGGGGCCCCAGTGCTCCTCGCGGATCTTCAGCGCCAGCCGACCGTCCTCGATGGCGCCGTCGAGATCACCGTCGCGGCGCTTGGCCAGGGCCCGGGTGTGGAGCAGGTTGGCGCGCGTGTCGGGCCACTGACCGCCCTGAGCCTCCAGCGCAGCCAGACCCAGCGCCACCCAGCGTAGGGTCGCCTGCTGGGGACCTAGGCGATGGGCCTCCAGGTTACTCAGCTCGGCTGCCGCCTGGGCGACGACCTGGCCGTGGTGACTCGCGATGCCCAGGGAGAGCGCTTCGTGAAGGCCCGCCTCGGCGTCCTCGAAGCGACCGGCGACGAGCTGGGCCTCTGCGAGGGACAGCTTGGCCTCGGCACGCACGGGCACGTACTGCAGCTCTTCGGCCTGCACCGCAGCCGCCTCGCCCTTCGCCAGATCCTCCTTCATTCGACCGAGCGTCCGCTGCACCACGGCTTCATCGATGCTGGTGCGTATCGCGGCGACCGCCTCGGCCTCGCCCTCGGGTACGGGTGGCAGCTCGCGACCGGACGCCGCCGCATCGAGGCAAGGGCCCAGGTCAGGGAGCAGCGCCACCGCTTCGGGCGCCCGCATCAGCGTGTCCACGTCGGCGCTGGCAAGCTCTTGGGTCATCGTCGCGAGGGTCGCGTGACGACGGGCGAGGCACGTCATGCGCGCGGCCACGACCGCGGGCGGCTCACGGCCTTCGACCTCGGCCCGACACGCGTCGGTTTGCACACGGACCCATCGCTCGGCATAGGTATCGAGGGCGGCGCTGATCCTCTGGGCCACGTCGGCAGCAAACGGCTGCTCGGTCGCCAAGAATGCCTCCGCGATCTCGGCGCGGCGCGGCGCGTCCCATACGTCCTCGAGTTTTGCGGCCACGTCGTCGCAGTACGCGACCGGCTGCATGGTCGCACGCCCTGACAGGGCCACCGCGGTCCCTCCCGCCACCACGCCCAGCACCCCGATGACCGCCACGGCCCGCCAGGTGCCCAGCGCCTTGGGGCGCAGGGCAAGCAGGAGCGCGCGCATGTCCGGGTGACGCTCGCTCGCCTCGACGCTGAGCCCACGGAGCACTGCCCGACGAAGCCACCGAGGAACCTCGCTGCCGCGCGGCGCGGGCGGGACTCGACCCTTGAGCACGGCCGCGACCAACCCCATCAGGTTTCGCGCCTGGAACGGACGCTCCCCGTACAAACCCTCGTACAACGCGACGCAGAACCCGAACTGGTCCGACAGCACGTCGCAGCGCTGGCCTCCGAGCTGCTCGGGGGCCATGTACGCGGGGGTCCCCACCAGCGCTCCGGTCTGCGTGAGGGTCACGGCCAGGGGCGAGCGCGAGCCCGAGTCGCTGGTACCCGTCGACGGGCTGACCGGCATCGTCGGCTCGGCTTCGGGACCACGCGACAGGGGCCGGGCCAGCCCGAAGTCGGTCACGACCGCCCGCCCGTCGGCGTGGATGAGCACGTTGTCCGGCTTGAAGTCGCGGTGGACCAGCCCCGCTTCGTGTGCCGCGGCCAGACCCTCGCCCGCCTGCAGAAACATCTTCCGTACCTGCCGCCAGTGCCGAGGCTCCGCCCGCAGCCACTCGGTCAGCGTGCCGCCCTCGACGAACTCCATCGCCAAGAACACCTGGCCCTGGAAGCTGCCCACGTCGTGCACCGTGATCACCCCGGGATGACTCAGTCGCGCCAGCGCCTGCGCCTCTCGGAGCATCCGCGTGTTCCGAGAGGCCTGCGAGTCCTCCGGGGAAGCCTCCGCGCCGTGCCGCATCACCTTGAGCGCCACCTTGCGATCCAGCTGGGGATCGTAGGCGGCATAGACCACCCCCATCGCTCCCGCACCCACCGCTTTGAGCACCACGTATCGGCCGAGCTTCGCCCCCTCTGGCAACGGGCGCTCGTTCGACCAGCCTTTCGACCCCCCAGCTCCAGCCTCCGTGGACTTGAGTCCGTCCGAGGACCGCAGCGAGTCGAGTTGCTCGGACTCGAGGGCCTGCTCGTCGAAGGAGGACGCAAAGATCTTGGTCAGCTCCGTGACGACCTCCGAGCACAGGGGGCACTGGTCGAGGTGTGCCTCCAGCTGCGTCCGTTCGTCGGCCGGCAGCTCGCCGCGCGCGAACGCGTCGAGCGAATTCTCGTCAGGGCAGGTCATGACGCGCAGAGCGTTGATGTTCCCATACCCGAAGATGTTGGGGCGAAGAGCGGCCACACCGAGCCGAGGACACTCGCCGGGGGCGACGTCTCGCATCACCTGCCAGTCGATTGGGTCGGCCGGCCGAGAGCTACGCATCGTTCGTACAACGGCACGCAGAGCGCCTACGCTGATCCGCGAACCCACAGCCCCATGACCACCGCCCAAACGCCCCCGTGCGGACACTTTCGCCCTCGGCCGTGGACGGTCGTCTGCGCGAGCGCTACGGTTTGATGCCCATGTCAGAGCCCGATCTCGTCATCCACCATCGCGAGCAATTGGCCGAGCTCCTGACCGAAGCGGTCGACATCGAGCACAACCTGATGTGCTGCTACCTCTTCGCGGCGTGGTCGCTCAAGGCGGGCACCGACGAGGGGCTCAGTGAGGATCAGGCCGCAGCGGTCGCCCGATGGAGGCAGACGATCATCCATGTCGCCGTCGACGAGATGACCCACTTCGCCAACGCCAACAACATCTTGGCGGCCATCGGCGCGCGCCCTCGAGTCGGGCGACCAAACTTTCCTCTGGCACCGGGGCTCCACCCTGCTGAGGTCTTGGTGGAGCTACATCCGTTCAACGAGAGCACCATCGACCACTTCGTGTACCTGGAGCGGCCCGCGGGGGTGGACACGCCCGACGGCGACGCGTTCAAGCACGAGCGCCACTACGAGCGGCGGACGACTCGCCAGGCGTTGATGCCCTCGGCACAAGACTTCGAGACCGTTGGACACCTGTATCGCGGCATCGAGGATGGGCTGCGCGCCCTCGCGGATTCGATGGGGGAGGACGAGCTGTTCGTCGGGTCCGCCGAGCTCCAGATTCGACCCGAACACGTCCAGCTCGATGGGTTGGTGACGGTCACCGACCTCGCCTCGGCGCTGCAAGCGATCGAAAACATCGTGGCGCAGGGGGAGGGAAACGTCGACGACCAGGAAGGCTCCCACTATCGCCGCTTTTGCTCCGTACGCGACGAGCTGCGAGCACTTCGCAAGGCGGATCCCACGTTCGAGCCCGCGCGTCCGGTCGCCCACAACCCCGTTCAGCGCAAGCCGCCAGTCCCCCAAGGAAAGGTGTGGATTGGCCAGCCCGACGCCGCGCGGGTGCTCGACCTGGCCAACGCGCTGTACAACCATATGCTGAGAATCCTCGGGGCGGTGTACGCCCCGGTTCCCGATGAGACCCGGGGAGGGTTCGTCGCCGAAGCGATTGCGCTGATGAAGCTGCTGGTGCCGATCAACGAGGTGCTCACGCGGCTTCCCGCCGGAGACACCGACGTGCCCACCGCAGGCATGTCGTTTGCCGTGACCCGCGAAATTCGCGTGCCGCAATCCGAGGTCGCCGTCGAGGTGTTGTCCGAGCGGCTCGACGATCTCTGCGCGGGCGCGATGACGCTCACCGAGATCGACCCGGTTTTCCGTCAGGTCGCCGACGATCTGCGAGCAGCGGCTCTACGCATCTCTCGATTGCCTCGTGGCCTGGCCGGCGCTGCAACGGAGGCGACACCGGAGAGCGCACCAGCGTCCTCAGAGGTCACGCTCGAACACTCCAGCGATCCCTCCATCCCTCCGCGGCAGATCGTCGATGGGGTCGAAGTCGTGCAGGGCAAGTCGCTCGAGCTTCACTTTGACACCAAGCGCTGCATTCACACCCGGTACTGCGTGCTCGGCTCGCCCGAGGTCTTTGTGGGCAACGTCGAAGGGCCGTGGCTGCGCCCGGACGCCATCGACCCCGAAGCGCTCGTATCGCTCGCGCATCAATGTCCTTCCGGCGCTGTTCGCTACCGCCGTAAAGACGGCCGCCCCGACGAGGCACCCCCGAGCGTCAACCGAATCCGGATCTACGAGAACGGCCCCTACGCGGTGAGTGCGGACCTCAGGATTGCTGGCGATTCGGGCCCGAGGACGCGCGCGGTGCTGTGTCGCTGTGGGGCGTCGAAACGGAAACCGTTTTGCGACGGAAGCCACTCCGCGGCGGGCTTCCGAGCGACCGGCGAACCCGACCGCCACGAGGAAAAGATGGAGACCCTCGAGGCGCGCGGTGGCCAGCTTCAAGTCCGGCCCATGCCCGACGGGCCCCTGTTGGTGAGCGGCAACCTGGAGGTCTGCCGTGGTACGGGACCCACGGTCGCCAAGTGCACTCAAGCCGCGCTTTGCCGGTGCGGCCAGTCGAGCAACAAGCCGTTTTGCGACGGCGCGCACAAGAAGGCGGGCTTCCGGACCGGGGACACGTCGGAGATGTGAGCGTCCGCGAAGATCGACGGTCGCCGCGGGGGACGCGTGGTGATGAACCCGTTGAACCCCTCAACCTGTCGACGCATCGAGTAAGAAGTTTGTAACGGGCGACAAGTCCGTCGACCCGTTCATCGAGGCGTTCACCGACTCGCTTCCCGACGGCTTGGTGCCGCAGTACGTCGACAACTGGGACGTCTATGACCTCGGACTGGGCGAGGTGCACTGCGGAACAAACGGAATATACGTGCTGAGGACCCCGAGCGAAGACCGGTGGACCACTGCGCTTCCCCAACTGGAGAACGACCAATGATGTGACGACACCTGCTCGTAATCGGCGGAGTGCCTCGCAGCGATGCGACGAGATGTCACAGCGATGCGACCGCGTTCAGACCCCTGAGTGCTACCTTGTCTCCATGATCTTCTATCCTCACATATTCGCCGGCCGCCCCGGCCCCCTCGCCGCCCTCGCTCTCGCCCTCGGCTGCGGCCCCGGCGACTCCCAGACCACCACCGCCTCCACCGACCCGAGCACCGGCCCACTCACCGAAGCCCAGACCGACTCGAGCACCGCCGACTCGAGCACCGCTGAGCCGACCACCTCCCCCGACTCGAGCACCGGCTCATCCACCGGGGCTCTGACCGACTCGAGCACCGCCGAGCCCACCACAGGCGACCCGGCCACCTGCGCCGACCTGTGCCAGCGCACCGTCGACTGCGGCGTTCCGCTCGCCCTCGACGCGTGCATCGACGAGTGCCAGGTCACCGAGGGGACCCTGCAGACCTGTCTCCTGGCCTGCGACCAGCCCGTCTGCGATGACCTGTTGCACTGCACCACCGTCTGCAGCCACACGGGCGACCCGAATGCCGAGCCCTACGCCGTCTGCGGCGAGAACGCCTCGACCTGTCTGCCCGATGTGTACTTCTGCGAGGAAGCCGTATGGGACGGCGAGCAGTTCTCCGTGTGCGCGCCCTTCTGCGACGTCGACGACCCGTGCCCGGTCCCCACCACCGGCAACGCCCCCCCGCAGTGCGACCTCCAATCGCGTCCCAGCACCTGCACGCTGGACTGCACCGGCGGCCAGCAGTGCCCCGACGACATGGTCTGCGACATCAAGAGCGGCATCTGCAGCCACCTGCTCCCCTGACCGACGCTCCCGCACAAGCCGCGGGCTCGACCCCCCACTGTGAGAGGGGCGGCGAACCTGCCGATGGATCTCGGGATGCCTGAGCGGCAGACGCACGACTACATCCATCGCGGGACTCTCGATCTGTTCGCCGCGCTCAAAGTGGCGACAGGCGAGGTGATCGCGAAGACGAAGCAACAGCATCGCGCGAAAGACTTCGTCGCCTTTCTCCGCGAGATCGACCAACGAGTGTCCGCGGACCTCCAGGCACACGTCATCTGGGACAACCTCTCCGCGCACAAAGTACCCGCGGTCAAGCGGTGGCTCGCCCGTCACCGGACGTCTCGGTTTGCCAGCGCTGCGGGGGCCGATGCGTGTCCTCCGTGCCGTGACCTGCCCCCACGAAATAGCCGAAGCGCTCCACGCCGCTCGGCCTCTGCCGCCACCTTCACCTCGCGGACAACTGCTGTTGTTTGTGGCCTCAGTACTGGCCCCATCATGCCCTCGCTGGCCGCGAGCCCGTCGGCATCCGTACGCCCTCACCCGCTGCGCACTTCTTCGCGCCCAGAATCTCTCGCTTACGCGAGCGCAAGCCGTTCCGAAGCCGGTTCTGCCAGGTTCGACTCACCACCAAAACGGTCAAAACAGAGCAGCTTCAGATCGCAGGGATGGTCTCGCTCATACGAGAGACGCCGGACGCCTCGATATTGCTCGATGCCCGCGCGCGTTGGTACGGACGTGAGCTATTCGCAAGTTTCCATGCTCTGCCAGTTCGTTGCGCTTCTGGGCGCCGGTCCGCTTTTCGTCGGCTGCGGGGCAAGCAGCAGGTTGTCGGACTCTGAGGGGGCTTCGCAGCCGCAACTCTTTCCCTCTGCGGCCTCTGGTGAGCAGCCTGCGGATCTGAACGCCGATGATCCTTCGGTTCCGACGGTCCTCTTCCCCTTCGGCCCCGAGTACCACGCGTACTGTAACCAGGGCCCCGCCAGCGATCCGTCGCACAATATCGACGTCACCAGGTTTGCTGTGGACTTGGCGAGCTCGCTCGATGCCGAGGCAGGTGTCGTGCGAGCGGGCCTCGACGGCGTGGCCTATCCCTATGATGAGTGCCCGTTTCGAGACAGCTCCGCCTCCGCACTCAACGACTCTGAGTGCGGGGCCGGTTTCGGCAATCACGTGCGGCTGCTGACGGATAGCGGGGAGGTGCTCCTGTACGCTCATCTCTCTGCGGTTCACGTTCGTGAAGGCCAGCGAGTCTCTGCAGGCGCTTCGCTGGGTATCGAGGGAGTCTCCGGCCGAGCAGGAGGCCGCCATCTGCACTTCAGCGTTCATCGTCATGGTGATCCCACCGCGTTGAAGGAGGGGCCGGGGATGATTGGAGACTCTGTTCCGTTCGTGTTTTCGGGCCTGGAAGGCGGCGATGTTGCTGCAACCCAGCTCCCATGCGTAGCGGGCTTTGAGGGACCGTTGCTCAACGCGTCTCGATAGTCGGCGCCGGGGCACGCACGCTGCCTTTGAAATCCGCCTTCTGTTCGAGTGAACCGCGCTTCGCGAGTCGAAACTCGCTGGGATAACCTGGAAGCGGGCTCGGGGCAGAAGTCCCGAGACGAATGTACAGGGCTCGGCGGACTCTGGCGGCAGACCGACGATCCTGGACGATGCTGGCGAGGTGGTCGTTGTCCAAGGGCTCGGCGCCCCGCCGCTCAAAGCTCTCTCACAAGCAATCCACGATTCTCGTTCTCAAGTCCGACGGCGTGCCGTCCCAATCGAATACCAGAAAGGATCCCGGGAGCGTCGCACGGACGCCGCTATCGCGTGGGCGCCGCTCAGGAGTCGTACTTACCGCGAATCGACCGCGCCCAACGGTCTAGATTTCCCACGGTGGAGTCGGCCAGCGCAAGGGTTGATGCCTCTTGCCGGATGGCCTTTTTGAGCTTAGTGCGCGCCCGCGCCAGCCGCGTTTTTACGGTTCCGCGGGGCACACCCAACGCCGCGGCGATGTCGGCGGTGCCCATGTCTTCCCAGTAGAACAGTTCCAAGGCGATCTGCAGATCGAGGTCCAGGGTTCGCAACGCGTTGGACAACACGATCTGCTCTTCGCGAGCGGCTGCGAACCCGCTTGGCCGTAGCGTGCTGCCGGCCGGATGGTCGTCGGGCAATTCAAGGTCGTCACCGCGGCGCCGCTTCGTCCTTAGATGCATGAGGAGTTTGTTGCGGGCGATGCCCAACAGGTACGCCCGAAACACGATGTCGTCGGGGAATTTGGTGCGCGACTCGACAGCCGCGACGAACGTGTCCTGCACCAACTCTTGGAGATGTGACCGATCGATGCGGCGCTCGAAGAACCGGGCCACCGCGTCGAAGTGCCGACGAACGAGCTGGCTGCCCGCGCCCTTGTCACCGTCGCGCCAAAGTGCCAACAACGCGCGATCGTTGATCTTGTCTGCGGCTGACTCCAAGACGCCGAGCATAGCAGCCCGTGGCGAAACTCGACGCGGCGTCTCACGCGTGCTTTTCGCCGCTGGAGGCGTCGCCGAAACTTACAGAACGGCAGTACGGCGGTGTTACGGCTCCTCGCACTGACCTCACGGCGTGGGGCTGTGCTGCGCCAACCAGGCGTCGATCGGACCTACCCGTCGGCTCGCGCCCATGGACAGCAAGCGGGCCCGTGCGGCGCGAGCAAGTGCGATCGCCTCGTCGCGATTGTCGGGCAGGATCTCCTGGGCGAGCTCAAAGCGGGCGTCGGCGAGGATCGAACTTGGCGGTCCGTCGCTGAGCAACTCGACGGCACGGCGTAGCGGAGCCGTCGCGGGCTCGCCGGCCAATCGGAGCGAGCGGCCGTGCGCGAACAGTACCGAGCCCAAGACCTCCCGTTTGCCGTCTTTCAACTTGGGGATGAGACTGAGTGCCACTGCAAACTCCTTGGCGGCCTCTTCGTGGCGCCCCAAATATGCGTACGCGGTGCCCAGGTTTGCATGGGTTGCCGGCAGCAAGGGATGCGAAGCGTCGAGTTGGGACTTGCGCAGCGCCAGCGCTTCGGCGTGTCCCTTGCGCGCCGCTTCGTAGTTGCCGAGTCGAAGCTGGAGCGCCGCAATGTTGTCCACCGCGATCGCCACCATGGGATGGTCTTCGGGCAGCGACGCCCGGTAGATGTCCAGCGCACCCTGATGATGCACGAGCGCGTCGTCATACTCGGCGAGCTCGAACTCCACCGTTCCCAGATTGATGAGGCCCGAGGCCACCGCGTGGTGGGTGGGTCCCAGCACAGCGCGGAACACCTCGATCGCATTCTTGAAGTTCTGCAACGCCACTAGAAGCTGCCCCACTGACGATTGCGCGGCTGCGAGACTTGCCAAGGCCGTGGCGGTGTCGGGATGCTGGAGCCCCAGCTCTGCATGTTGTTGCGTGTACGCGGCTCGAAACAGTTTGAGCGCAAGCTCGGGGTCGCCTTGCTCCTTAACGATGATGCCCAGAGCCAGTCGACACACAGTGGCGTCCTGGGGATCGTTTGCCTCCACGTACAGCTGCAGCGCGTTTTCAAAGTGCTGTTTGGCGAGGCTAAGGCTGCCGTGAGTGTGCTCGAGCAGCCCGAGATTGTATTCCAGGGAAGCTCGGTAGAGCCCGTTGTCGTGCAGGCGTTCGATCGCAAACGCGGCGCGGCGGGCCCAGTCGCGCGCTTGCGCTTCTTTCATGAGCAACAGACCGTGCACGGACACCAAGCGTACGGAAGCGGCGGCGGCCAACCGGTCGTGCCGTTGGGCTTCCGCGCGGAGGTATGATTGCTCGAGCTGGTCCGCGCCCTCGTCGAGCTGCCCGGCCGCCACCGCCAGCACGCCAAGTTCGTAGCGCGCCTCGGCCTGCGCGGGCTCGAAGCCCACGTCCAGCGCCTGCTCAAGTCCCCGCCGTGCCAGCGGGAGTCCCTGGGCGTAGCGCCCCACCGCGTACCGCGTCCGAGCGGCGGAGAGCAGGTCACGGATCTCCTCGACGCGGAGCTGGTCCGCGGGATCCGGCGGGATCGGGGGAGGTGCGGCCCGGCTTTCGGGATCGAGGCAGTCCGACGGTGGGAGGAGCTGTTTCGCGAGTCGGTTGGCGCGCAGCAGCACCACATTCTCTGCTTCAGCAACGGTCCCGAGTACGGCGTCGAGTCGACCGACGCGCTCGCGTAAACAAGCCCACGTGTTGTCCGCGGTCGGTGGAGCGTCTCCGGTCGCATCCGCCTCGCACGCGCTGCGAACTACCTGCGTCCAGTCCTGAACGAACGCATCGATCTCGCCCTCGAACTTGACCTTGCCCTCGGTCGCGTATGTCAAAGACGACTGCTTCCACTGCGCCGCCACCGGCGCGCGCGCTTGCTCCCAGGTTTTGGACGCAGCGTCGACGTCGAGCCGACAGGTGTCCTCGGGTTGGAGGGCGACCGCAGCCGCGAGACCCACCACGCCGACACCCAGCAGCACCCACATCCCGGTGCGCTTGGCCTTGCTCTGGGTGTGCCAAGCTCGAAGCTCTGATGCGAGCGCGTCCGTACCCGGATAGCGGTGCTGGGGATCGGGGTGCGACGCTCGTTCGAGGATGGGGACGAGCCCGCGCGGGATCTCGCGCGCCTTCATCCATGTGGCCGGGACCCCAGCGGCCTTGGCTTGGGCGAGAGCCCGGCGGTCCACATGCGCAAAGGGATACTCGCCCGCAAGCGACTGCAGCAGCGTCAGCGCAAACGAGTACTGGTCGGCGGAGGCTTCAAGGTCCTTCCCGGCGTGAGCCTCGGGGGCCATATACATCGGCGTGCCGGCCACCAGCCGACTGGTGCGCTGGGTGACCGGCGCCTTTAGGGTAGTGGGGGCTCGGGTCGCGGTGTGCATCGCCAGACCAAAGTCCAGCACCTTGATGCTGCCGTCTTCGCAGACGAACACGTTGGCGGGCTTAAAATCGCAGTGCACGATCTGTTGCTGATGGGCAGCGGCAAGCCCGTCGGCAGCGCGAAGGAACACCGCGACAATCTCTTCGGCCGTGCGATGTCCGGCCTCAAGCCAACGGTGGAGCGGCTCGCCAGAGAGCAGTTCCATGACGATGAACACGTCGGCCTGCGTGTACTGGCCAAGCCCCCCTTCGATTCGGCCCACGTCGAAGATACGGACGACGTTAGGGTTTTGGAGCTGCGCCGCTATCCGGGCCTCTCGGATGAGCGCCTCGGGCCCGCCCAAGCCGTGGACGTTCTTGCGACGCGAACGCAACAACTTCACGGCCACGTCGCGGCCGAGCGTGGGATCGTGTGCGCGATAGACGATGCCAAACCCCCCGTGCCCGATCTTTTTGTCGAGCGTGTAGCGTCCTACCCGGACAGGTTCTGCCGCGCCCCCAAAGAGTTTGGACTCCACCGCCGACAGCAACGCAGCGCGATCCACACGTCGTCCGTCGTCGCTCGCGGGTAGCAGAGCCTCGCCGTGCTCCGAGTCTGTGTCGGGGGACACCGCTGCAGTATCGTGCTTTCGAGCAGTCGGTGCCAATAGGAGTGGGGCACCCCCTCGATTCGTGCTCATGCGGACAAGCATCTCGGGCTGCTAGTAGCAGCCTGTTGAGAAAGTCGACACGCTTCGGTTGCGTGCTCGTTTGCCAAAGTGCTGGCGGATACGGTATGCATTCAAAGAGCGTGGCGGAGAGCGCCCCACAATCGTGGCTGCGTTGCTCGTTGAGCTCTGCGTAGCAACCTGCGGCCCGGCCGGACCATTGCGCGCGTCCGTGCCAAAAACCGCGGCCTATCCCTGCGCACAGGTGGTCGTCGCGAGAGCCACCGCGAGAGTGAGACCTCGAGGTGTGGAGTGCACCACAGCAAATGAGTTGCGATCACGAGCCGTTGGGTTCGGTGTGATCTTCGAGCAACAGACGGCTCACGAAAATAGACGGGTGGGCGCGAGTCAGGGGAACGCGGAGCGAAGTGGGTACTTCCGAGCAGGCACCTGGGTTCTGGCGCGGTATGCTGTCGTTGTCGCCGGGCGGTCTTGCTCGATGGATTCTGACAGCCTGCGACCCGTTGTCTTCCATGTCTCAGCAACCCAAAGACGCATGTCGGAACCGAGAGACTGTCACGCTGGCCGAACGCACGACCGCGAAGGGCGGCAGGGACGTTGGGCGTCATTGGACGGACGGGCCACCAGTCGTTCCTGGATACCGGATCGGCCGACAGATCGGGCGGGGCTCCTCGGGAGTCGTCTACGAGGCCTTCGACGAGGTCTTGGGTCGCCAGATCGCGCTCAAGGTTCTGGTCAAGCCCGACCCAGGCGACTCCAGCCGGTCGGCGCTGGACGAGGCAAGGGTGATGGCCCAGCTGTCCCATCCTAACGTCGTTCAAGTCTATGGCGTCGGAACCACGAAGGGGCGGGAGTTCATCGCGATGGAGTTCGTCCAGGGCGTGACCCTCTGGGAGTGGCAGAAGACGACCAGTCTCGGGTGGAGGGAGATCCTCGAGATCTACGTGCGCGGGGCGAAAGGCCTTTCGGCGGCCCACAAGAGTGGAATCGTGCACCGCGACTTCAAGCCGGGCAACGTCTTGCTCGGCGACGACGGATCGGTCAAGGTCGCCGACTTTGGCCTCGCCAACGCTGCTGCAATAGTCGAATCCAGGCAATCCGCCATGGGGAGCACGGACCCGTCGGATGAAGAGGTTTCGGTCATCGCAGGTACGCCGGCCTACATGGCTCCCGAGCAACTCATGGGTCTCCCGTCGAGGCCCGCTGCCGATCAGTTTGCGTTTTGCGTTTCTCTGTTCGAGGCGCTTCATGGCTATCGCCCCTTTGCGGGTGATCCACGCGAGCGTCTTCGTCAGCTCCAGAGCGATGTGCCGTACTCGTTCTCGAAGCCGCGACCGGATCTCCCAGCCGCTCTGAAGTCCGTCCTTTCTCGCGGGCTCGAACGCGATCCTCACGCTCGATGGAGCGACATGGACGAACTTGTCCAAGAGCTATCGAGGCTGTTGGCAGGGTCTCGCGTGTCCTGGGTGGCCTTCGTCGCGCCGATTGTGGTCTCCGGTTTGGGGTTGTCCTTTGCGTTCGGCCAACTGTCCCCCGACGCTGGATGCAAACCGTGGGAGCGATCAGAACTGGCGGGCCTCGAGCGAGCGCTGTCAAAGACCCGGAGCCCGACGACGGAGGAGGAGGAGGCCCGCGTTCTCGACGAACTCGCCGCGTGGGACGACCGCTCGGAGGAGGCATGGTCCGATGTGTGCGACACCGGCGAGATCTCGGCTGCGGAGCTCGAGATTCGGCAGGCTTGCTTCACCGCAGTCCAGCGTGAGCACCACGAAACGATCCGCCTACTCTCAAGCTTCGACCGCATCGCACGTCCAGACGCGGTCGAAACCGTCCTCTCGCTTCCGGCAGGGGCGCAGTGTCGAGATCTCTCGCCAGCGCAGCTGCAGCAGCACCGACAGAGCATGCCGGATTCTCCTGCGGCCCGGGCCTTGGCGCACAGGGTCTACGGTCTGCTACCCACGATCGACTCGATGTTAGGCACGGGTCAGTTCAAGCTGGCTCGGGACGCTGTCGAACAGGAACTTGCACTGGCACGTGAGCTTGAGCATCCGCCCATCATCGCTGCCCTTCAACTGCGGCTCGGCATCGCCAACACGACCCTGGGTGACTACGACGCAGCCCAGAAGGCGCTGCGTGCATCTTACGACGTCGCGGTGGAGGCAGGGGCGCAGCCGACGGCGCTCAAAGCAGCGATCAAGATGGCATCCCTTCTTGGAGCTCACGAGGACCGAGCCGCGGAGGGGATGGTCTGGCTCGACGCAGCGTCTCCCTATTTGCGTACGGCGGCCTCGCCCGCCATCGAGTGGGATTTTCTAACCACACGCGCTTCCATGCTCCGGGCGCAGCACAACTTCTCTGGGGCGGAGGAGGCATATCGTCGAGCAATCGCAACGGTCTCGATCGCGCCGGGCGATTGGCTGCGGCAAGCCGAGTCGAAGCTGGCGCTCGGTGTTCTCATGCATGACCAAGGCGAGTTTCACCGGGCGGCGCAACTCAACGCAGAGGCCCTGTCCATCTACGAGCAACGATTCGGCCGGTCTCATCCGCGTGTTGCGCACGCCAAGTCGGCGCTCGGGACCGTCATGCACTCGCTGGAGGAGGATCTCCGGGCGGTGCGGCTTCATCGAGAGGCTCTGTCGATTCGCGAGCGAACGTCCGGCGAGCGAAGCTCGGATGTCGTGGAAAGCCTGATCAATCTCGCAGTGGCGCTGTCAGCCCTCGGGCACGTCGAGGAAGCGCGCGAGGCGGACGAGCGGGCCCTCGCGATCGAGGTGGAGTTGGGGGGGCGCCAAAGTGAAACGTACGCGAGTATTCTCGGCAACCTCGGCATCCTCGACTTCGAGGCGGGAGACCTAAAGGCGGCGCTGCGTCGATTCGAGCAAGTCCACGAGATCTACGCATCGCAGGAGGACGGAGACCATCCGGGTCTCGGGTGGTCGCTCGAACTCGTCGGAGGGGTCCACTTCGAGCTGGGGCAGCTGGAGCTGGCCGAGGGGGCGCTTCGAGAAGCGGTTAGCTTGCGCGAACGGGAGTTGGGTAAGGATCACCCCGTGGTCGCAAACGTGCTCTTCAACCTTTGCGTCGCACTGATCGCGCGAGAGAGCTGGGAAGAGGCAAGACAGGTGGCGGAGCGGCTCTTGCGTATTCGAGTCGAGGAGTTCGGCCCGGAGCACCGCCTCGTCGGTGACGCTCTAGCCATGCTCGCGAAGGCGATGTATGAACTTGGTGGAACCGACGAGGTCGTCGAACATACCGAGACCGCCGTGCGGATTCTGAGCGGGCTCGGGGAGGACGAGGAAGAACTCACCGACCTCCGGCTTCTTCTGGCGGATGCAAAGAAACGCGTCCGCAAGAATCGGTCGCCGCTCGACGAGGGCGCACGCGCCGCAGCGGTGTCGGGCGCGACGAAACACGCGGTAGCGAGGCCGCGGTCCGCAGCGCAAGCGCCGTGACCCAAAGCCTCATCGGTCGAGAGCCGACCGTGCACGATCGGCAGCGGGGCCGCTTGGGTAGTGCTCAAGGTACGCTCTCGCCCGGTCACGTGCCTGGCCGTCGTCTCCGTCGTCCCCACCGTCCCCATCGTCGACGCGCTCTACGACGACGCGCAGGGCCCTTGCTGAAGCCTCACGGTGGACGTCGGTGGGCGGGGTCGACTCTGCGATTGCCTTCGCGTACCAGCGGAGCGCGAGTTGATGATCGCGCTTGCTCTCCGCCAGCGCTCCCAATTCGAGCGCCGCGACCGCGAGTCTGGCGTCGTCTCCGAATCTCGTCCGAAACGCCTTGAGGGACACCACCGCTTGATCAGGTTGGGCCACCAGCTTTGCAAGGTCCGCCAACATCCACAGCTCATCCGCTGTCGCCGCGCGACAGACCTCGGGGAATGAGTTCTCGATCGTCCCGTAGGCTTCCCGGTGCCGGCCCTCCCGGCTGAGTGCCTTCCACTGGGGCTCCGTATCAGCGGACGGGCGCGCGTCGGTCGCTTGGCGCGGTTGGGCAGAGCCCGCGGGTTCCGTGGCCGCGCGGCCGGACGAAGCGCTGCGCTGCCACGCCGCGAAGCCGAGGAGGCCGACGACCGCCACGGCAGCGAGGCCGACCCATCGCGCAGCCCCGGAGGGGCGTCGTTCGGCCGCTGCCAACAGTTCCGAGGGGCGGAGCGAGCCTTGGGTTTTGGGGGCCGAGTAGCTTTCCTCGAACACCGTGTCGAACGCGGCGCCCAAGGCTTCATACGTTTCGACGTCATCGGGGTCATTGGGGCTCATGCGACTGACCTGCCCGGTGGTGGCGAACGACGACCGCTTTCACGGATTCCCACATTGCTAAGCATCGACTGAGGGCCCCGGGTTGAGCAGCACGGTTCAGTAAGTCTGTCGGCGAGCCAATGCGGCTCACAAAAGCGACACCAAGGCGCGCGCGAGAACGGGCGGTGGGGTGCTGCGGGCACTGCGCCTGGCGTTTTCGTGAACCGGATCTTCATCCGGGTGCACTTGGCAAGGGTGGGCAGCACGGCAGAGTTGAGGATGGCACACAACTTCTGGGCTGGCGGAGGTTCCACGAGTGCAAGAGATGCTCGCAGAGGTCCTCAAGACCCGGAAGAGGCACACATCGCTGCGCTCAAAGCACGAGTGCCTTCCGCGGTCGAGGCGTTTTTCAGCCAGCATCACCGCCGCGTTGTCCGCACCGTGAGTGCGATCCTCGGCCCCGGTTCGGAGACGGGTGACGTCGTGAACGAGGTGTTTGTTCGGGCGCTCACCAGCTTGCCGAGATTTCGCGGCCAGCGGGAGCAGCTCGAGCCATGGCTCGTAAAGGTTGCCGTCTATACCGCCCGAGATTATCTCCGGCGCCGAATTGCCGAGCGCCGCTATCGGACCCAGGTGAAGCCGGAGTTCTTCGGGAGGGTTGCCTCCGGGTCGGCGAGCCAGGAGACCGTGGAGTCGCTCCGAAGGGCCTACGCGGTGTTGGAGAAGCTCCCGGCGAAAGAGCGTGTCCCGTTCGCGTTGCGGTACATCGACAGCATGCGACTCACGGATGTCGCCGATGCCTGCGGAGTCTCTCTGGCGACCGTGAAGCGTCATCTACGGCGGGCACGGAAGCGCTTCGATGCGCTTGCGAAGGATGATCCGCTCCTGAGCGACCTGCTCGCCAAACACGGGCGCTGAAGCGCCGCGCATTTCGTGTCGCGAGGTCTCCACGGAGGCTTGTGGGAGCGCCGGAAGCTTGTGGCGCGTCGGAGGTCCGTCGAGCCGCCAGCGATCGCACAAGGCAAGTGGCTGACCGCTCGTATGCAGCAAGGACGCGACGAGAACGGCGAGCTGAAATCGGTCAGAGATACACGGCGAACCCTAAAGCCCGGGCTCGCAACAGCACTGGCGAGTGTCTGAACCACGGCATCAACCCGAGTCGGGTCGTCGGAGTTTTAGCGCACGGAATGAGATCCATATGCCAGTCGAAGCCATGCAACCTGTTCTGTCCATATTTGGTAGAGGCGCGAGACAGCCGAGCCTTCCGCCGCCGTCGCCAGGAGCGTTGAACGAAGGGCGCCAGGTTCGAGGCCGTCGTCTCCGAACGTGTGGCTTCATCCGGCTGCTGTGCTGCCCCTGGGTTGTCGCGGCCGCGTCGGCCTGCGACAACCCAGAGTCCGCAGCCACAGACACGTTTCCAGGCATCGGGCCGTCCACCGGTGCTGTCGATGACCCGACCTCAGGTGGTGTCGTCCCCGCGACCTCAACCTCCAGCGAAACCGGCGACCCGAGCACGAGCGCTGCCGAGGCGGGTTCGTCGTCGAGCGGCGCGGGCTCTACGGGGGAGGCTGAGCTGCTGGCCGAAACGTTTCCGCCGGGGATCAGCGCGGCATGTCTGCACGACCCGCTCCCGGTGTTGCGAGGGCTCGATCAGAATCAGCCAGGCTCCGTCGAGAACGCCTACTGGATGATGTGGCTGGCAAGGCGCGCGAGCAAGGCGACCGGCCCGGATGTTCTGGAGGAACTCTCCGAGCTTGGCTTTGATTCGCCCACCATCGTCGAGATTCCAGAGCTTAGCGTTCGGGCGCTTGCCACGGGTTTTGACGAAAACACGTTCTTGGTTTTCCAAGGTTCCGTGGACCCCCTGGACTGGGCCGTCAATGCAAGCTTCGCCGCAGCCGACGCGTCCTTGCTCGGCTTGGACGGGGACGCACACGCTGGATTCCTGGGTGCAGCCGCTGTGTCCTGGCCGACGCTTGAGGCCGAACTCTCAAATCGTGCAGCCTCCAATGGCACCACATGGTTCACCGGACACAGTCTTGGCGGCGCTATGGCGACGCTTCTTGCACCGCGGGCAGAACTCTCTGGGTTTCTGACCGGGCCCACCTACGTGTTTGGGGCGCCCCGTGTCGGGGATGTCGAGCTCGCCGTAGCGATCGACGATCTCCTGACACATCCCATCCATCGAGTGGTGAACGAGCGCGACCTCGTCGCTTATGTGCCCCCCCGGGCTTCGGGAGCTCCGTTTGCCGCGGACGTACTGCCCGCGTGGCCCGACGAGGTCGAGGGCCTTCTGCTCGATCTCGACTACGGTCACCCGGGCGTTCGTTGGCAGCTCGCGCCCAGCGGTGCGCTGGTGGTCCAGGCCACTGGAGACAGTGACGAACTCCACGATGAGGCATACTGGAGTGGGCTCTCGAGCGAGGGGCTCGGCGTCTTCCTCTCGCTTGCGCAAGTGGGAAACTGGCATGACGCGGATGACTATCTCTGCAAGCTCCGCAGCTTGATGGACGACCAATAGCATCTCGAGAATGCGAGGGTTGGTGAGCCGAAAACGTCGACCGATACACAGGCAAACCACTCCGACATCATGGGCAACATACGAGGTGATGACTACACGGCACCACATCTCGCATCTTCTTCTCCTAGGAACCGCAGCCGCGACGATTGCGGCATGTGATACCGACGGGTCCTCTGGCGCTCGCGACGACCTCCCACCTTGCCTCGCTGTATCCGAACACCTCGACGATTGCGGCATCCAGCGAGCTCCGCAGAGCGACCAAGCCTGTGAGACCGAGAACGCCGAGGCGATCCTCGACATGTCATGCGACGACATCCGAGGCGCGATCGATCGGGCGGCAAAGGCCGACTCCGGCTTCGACTCGTGGGAGTGCCTGCAGTTCGGCTTGTGTCCGGAGGTGGCTTCGGCGGCTGTCCCGGTGGCACCGGGGGCGCCGGCCCTTCCGCCGCTGAGTGTCCCTGCACAGAATGCCGGCGCAGGCGCGGCCTCGGCCGCCTGTGCGCAGGCCTGTACGGATGCAATCGACTACTATAAGGCTATCTGCTGGGAGCCCGTCTGCTCGACGGGCGATGATTGTACCGTGACTCGCGCACGGTTCTATGAGAACGCTGAGTGCGCGATGGCCCGGTTTGACTATAGTTCCTTCTGTCAAATCTCCCACAACTTCACGCCGAACGATGGACACCAATGGCCGATCAATCGTTCGTTGGACAAGGCGCAAGGGTGCGCAAATATCTACGCAACGGAGTGTGGTGGGCAGCTGTCCATCCCTTACAAATCAAGGCACTACAACGACCTGGCGATTCAGTGCGGCTGATGCGTGAGGCTGCCGCGTGATGGTGTTTGGTTGAATCGTCATTCATCGTGACGGTTCTTCGCCGCGCTGGGCATTGGGGAAGGTAGAGGCCGCCGCAGGTGGCGCTCGGAAAATTCGACCATGACGATCTTCAAATACCCCACGGTTTGCGTCAGCGCGGCGCTCTTCCTCTTCCTCTTCCTCTTCCTCTTCCTCTTCCTCTCTTCCGCTCTTCCGCTCTTCCGCTTGCGATGACGACTCCAGCTCGGAAACCGCCGTGACGGCGCCGACATCGAGTGACGAGCCCGAAGATAGCGACGGCCCGGAAACCGCCACCGATGGTGTGGACTCCGAGCCGAAAACCGACACGCCGGATGGTGACGACAACCCGACCTCGGGCGGCTCCGGCGCCAGCGCTGGTGACACCGACACGGACTCTCACTGGACCATGACGGAATGCGACGGGGGAGAGCAGGAGGCCTGCGACGGCGGGGGCACACGATTCTGCTTCATGGTCGATGAAGATGTGACCACCCACGAGGTTTGGGGAGAATGCGGAGAGTGCGTTCCCGGCGACCGACAAGAGTGTGACGAGGATGGCGAGGTCGGGACTCAGTTTTGCAACGCCACGGCACTGCTGTTCGACTTCCCCGAAGGGTCTCCTCCTGAGGTTCTTGCGTCCCGCAAAGGGAGATCGCATGCGAACTGGAGACCACCGATGACTGCCCGGGGAACCGCGCCGGTTCGCGCCAGTGCATTCTGGACGACGACGGTGTGCCTGGGTGGGATGAGGCAGCCTGCGGTTGACGTTCGCGTCGACGCGGTGACGCGTCACGCCTCGGGTGCTCCGTCCGTTGTGCGGGGCCGCCGAGCGTTCTGTCAACTCCAGTACACGCGATAGGACACGCACCCTTGCGCCCAATCTCCAGGCTCGACCGTCACCTCACCACGGGTGTTTGTTTGCTCAAGGAAACCGTCGATGGTGCCCGCGAAGGTCCACACGTAGGCTGTCGACTCCGCGAGATGCGGAGGGAGGCCGCCAAACTTGATCCTCGCACGAGCGCCCCTCGTCGTCACGTCGAAATCGCCAGTGCCCTGTGACAACGTTTGCCAAGCGCGTGGGAGCATTTTGACGAGGTGTGCTGGCGAGACGCCGAGGAGCCGCTGGGTCCCTTCGATCAGCGTCCGGATCAGCGGCATCTGGCTCATGCCCTCGAGGTACAGTTTGCAGAACTGGGCTCGGATCGCATCGTTTCCGATCTCGTCTTGAAGTGCCGTGATCAGGGCGACGTGCAGCCGGGAATCAACCCACGCTGTATTGAATGCGGACTGAATCTCCGAGGCGTGACGAGGGCCCAGTGCTTCGAGGACACGTCCCCGGGCCGCGGGCGCAAGGCTGTGGCAGCTTCGAAGGACGAGCTTCGTCACCCCTGCGCGAATCTGTGGCGCACCGTCCAAGCGTCTACAGAATGCCACAGGCCAGGGCTACCCGTTCATCCCTGCGAGCCGATGGCTCAAGGCAAACGCTCACGCGGACACAGAACACCGTTCGCAACTCCAACCTTGCGGCGCGCCGCAAGGCCGTTCGAGTTCTTCCTCGAATAACACCCAGGGAGCCCCGAGGCGTGGGGACCCGCTCGCTCAGCGCGCGACTCGATAGACCCGAGGGCTTCCGCCTTGCAAGCCTTCGTAGCTCCAGTAGATCGCGTCGTCATCGAGGACGATGCGGTCGCCGTAAGGACCGCCAAAGGTCTGCAGCGTCGAAGCTGCGGGACCCGCCGTGACCTCGGCGAAGTCGCCGGCCAGATCGACGGTCAACACGGCTCCTTCGGTTGCGCTTCCAGGTCGCAACCAGAACACCGCGTTGGGGGTTACCGCTGGCGTCGCCAAGAATGACGGATCGTCTGCCGGCTGGGCGAAGATGTCCTGCGCTTCCTCGCCGATCTCCATCGTCCGCAAGCTCTGCTCGCCGGCGTCGATGACGGTCCAGTAGACACGGTTGCCTACGGCGGCAACCTGGAAAATGTCCCCCAGCTCACTCGAGGCGACTTCGATCTCCGACCCGTCGGTAGCCGCTCGAATCAGGTCGGAGCCGCCATCGGTCCGGGCCCGAGCCCAAAAGAGGTTCGCGTCGCTCAGCGCGAGGGAATAGCTGTAGTCATCCGAAATTTCCTGCACGTCTCCACCCGCCTTGGGCACCCGGCGAATCACACCGCGCAGGAGCTCGGGGTCGTCGTTCTGGTTGGCGAGATCTGGTTGCGAAAGATAGACGTGCGTCTCGTCGACGGCGAGCGCGGTTGCCCTCGCGTTGTTCGGGCCAAACTCGTTGGTCACCAGTTCGATGTCACCGCCCGCCTTGGGGGCTCGGTTCACCTGGAAACCTTCCGCGTTGGAGGTCCCGCCGATGGTCCAGTAGACATACGCAGCGTCGACGGCGATCAGGACCGCCGAACCCGAGTTGGTGGATTCGGCGAGAGCCTCGGGTTCGCCGCCGGACTTGAGCACACGAACAGGAACGTTTCCGGCGGCGATGTACAGCCACGTGTCATCGACCGCGAGGGCGCCACCGATGCTCGTCACCACGGTGGGTAGCGCGCTGGGGGGATCGAGCTCGGGGGGTTCGTCGTCTCCGGTTGGATCTTCGCCTTCCGTCGGGTCTTCAGACGGCTCTTCGTCATCGGTGGGCGCGCCGGTGGAGTCATCGGTGGAGTCATCGCCGCCGGTGGCCACGTCCACATCCGCGGTTTCCCCGACGACCTCCTCGGGAAGGTCGCAGGCGACGAGGGATAGGGTGACGACGAGCGTTCGGGACATGAGAGGGATTTGCATGGTCATTGCCTTCAATCGGGTCTGTGTCCAGCTGGCGAAGGTTCGTCACTCTTCTTGCTGGTTTCGTTCACCGTGCAGCTCGCCCATGCCGTGGCGAGGGCGCTTGCCGAGGGCGCACGCTCGGCAAGCGCCCTCGCAAGAAGAAGCCCGCGTTCGATCTGGCCGCCGTCGCACAACGCGGCAGCACGAAGTGCAACCCTCTCCTCACGAAGGATGCCGCGGCCAAAGGCCTCCTCGTGACGCCGCAGCGCCGCAAGAGCAGCTTCGAAATCGTGGTCTCGCAGGTGGCGCTGGGCCTGGGCGATCAGCGTCGCTTCGCGGCCCAAGGTATCGACCGGATCGACCCGGCCGCTCTCGGCGGCAGCGACGGCCTCGCGGGCACCCGCACCTTCGGGAGCGACCACGTTCGATGGCCGCCGGTCGCGGACCGATGGGGGCGGCGGGGGCGCGGCCGCCAGGTCTCGAGGGTCTGTCGCTCCGGCTGCTACTGCCGCCTCGTTGGACCCCGCGCGCTCTCGCCCGCTTGCGAGCTCGGGCAGCGCGGGCACGACGGGCTTCGCCAGTTCGGGGGGCTGGTCGGAGACGCCGACGCTCAGCACACCGAACGCGACAACGGGTACAGCTGTCAGCCAGGCCCAGGGCCACACTCGGGCTCGCCAGGGCAGCAACACAAATGCTGCGACGCGGCGGGCCAGTGAAGGCCTTGAGGCTGCGTCCTCGTTCAGGGCTACGGCGAGTCGGTCGCGGCTGAGTCGAAGCCGTGACGCAACCGTGTTGGGTGACAGGTCCAGCGTCGCTCCGATCTCGCGTGCCGAGAGTCCGCCGTCGAAAGACATCTCGTAGACACGTCGCAGCTTCGTGGGTAGGCGTTGCACTTCGCGCCGCAACGCCCGGAGCCGCCGCACGTGCTGGATCGCGTCCTCTGGATCTGATGGAGGCGAGAGTGCCAACACCTGCTGGAGCGCGTCGTGCCGCCGCCGGGTTCGTCGGTCGGAGCGGCGACGGTTCGAGGCTACGCGGCGGGCGATGGCGTGGAGATACGTACCGACCTCTGCCTCGCCCCGAAAATGGTCACCACGCCGTACCCAAACCAGGAAGACATCCTGCTGGGCATCATCGAGCTCCGCCGCGTGCACCCCCATGCGCCGTAGAACCGTCCGCACGAAGGCGGCGTGCGCGGCGTAGGTCGACTCGAACGTCATCGAGGGCTCCACGATCACCTTGGTGTCCACCTCCCCGAGTTTCGTCACCACAAGACCAGCTCCCCGAACACTCCAGCGCGAAGCGCGAAGCGCGAGGCGCGATAGTCGACATCGAAGCCGTCGAGGACGAACGCGGGACGCAGCACGCTCGGGACGAACGCACAGCTGGCACCCACGGTCACGCGGTCGCGAATCCACCAGCGGACACGGGCTTCGCTACCCACGCCAAGCCACGGTTGAGCCCGAGTGCGGGTTCGGGGCGTGCCCACTCCCGAGCCCACCATGGCTCCGGCTTCGACGCCGATGCAAAACCCCACCGACGCGCGCTCTTTGGGGCCCAGCGGCAGCGTCGGGCATGCCCCGAGCGAAGCGGTCACGACTCGAACGTCGATGCTCGGGGCGGGTGCCGCAACGCGGCGTCGCGGGCTGGCATCGACCGCGAGGTAGCCTTCTATCCGCGGCCACAGCAGGCGGAACACCCCTCCGATCTGCACGCTCGGGGCGGGTCCGGGACCCGCGGCTCCGGCGATGCGAGGGCCGAGGGTCACCCGCGGTGCAGCGCTCGCCGCTGGCCGCTGCGCTCGTACCGTCTCAGCGGGCTGCCCAGAGACGGTGTCGGGCGCGGGGACCGGGATCATGGCGCCCCCTGTATCGATAAACGGTCGAGTTGACGGAGTGGACTCGGAGGGGTCTTCGATCGGCTTCGCCGGTTCGGTGACCGAAGGACACGCGGCCGCGGCAATGACCACGGCCGCCTCTGCCAGCGCCTGGCAGCTTTGCGCCGAAAGATCCCGTTCGTATATTTTTGCGCCTCGCTGCATCACGAGCCGAAGGTGCCACTCCCCGGTTTCGGTCCGCGTTGCAACGCTACCGATCCGAAGGGGCTCGCCGCCGCTACGGCACGCCTCGGGCGCGAGGTCGTCGAAACGACGCCTGACCTCGGGGCGCTCGGGGCACTGCGGGCCTCCCGCCCAGTCCCACTCCACATCGGATGGGCTCTGCGAAATTGCAATCGCAAGCAGTGGCAACAACGTCATCGGGCGCGGGCGTTCCTTAGCAGTCGCTCGGTCATGAGCAAGTGGACCGGCTAGTTGCCGCGCCAAAAGTTAATCACGTTGTTGCCGTGACACCGTGCCAGCACGACGAGCGCGTCGCGTAGTCGATGACGAGCCCGTCGACATACTGGTCAGGCGAGCTGTTGTCGGTCGTTTCGTCGTACCGACGCGATCACCACAGCAGCTCGCCGTCGTCGTCAGTCGCGACCACCGCAGGTTCGAAGTCCCCCGCTCCGCTTCCACCGCCGCCGCCCGCGGCTGTGTCGCCCCCGCACGCGACCACCAACAACGAACCGAGCAACAGTCGATCGACCAGCATCCGTCGCAGTATCTGAGGAGAGCGGCAAGCGGAGCAAGGCGTACATCGGGCCCCGTTCATTCCGACGTGTGCGTCTTTCTCGGCTCGGGAGGCGACCGGACGATTCACCATCCGGCAAGACCTGGATTTCAATCGACGAACTTTCGCTGTTCGATTTGGCGAGCCGTTCTCGCGCCTGGGAACACCTAGACCCTGAGCCTTCATGAGAACCCCGGGACCCGGACGCTACTTCAACGCCATGCGGAATGCCACCGCCGCGGCGTTGACGCGACTGCCATTGCTGTTGGCCGTGCCTGCGGCCGGCGTATTCGCCCTTGCCTGTGCCATCGAGCCCGAGAGGTTCGGGGCGGAGAGTTCCTTCAGTTCCACGGGCGCGGCGCAGACCCAGGACGCCCCCGGCGACGAGCGAACTGACTCGAGCGGTGGAACGACGAAGACCACATCCCCGGATCGCGGCAACTCCACGGGCGAGGTCCCGACGTCGTCGACCGGCGCGGCACCGTCAGACACAGACCCGCTCGACTGTTACGAGGTCGCGCTCCCCCAGGGCGACCTCATCATCCAACTCGACGCGAGCGAAGCGGTTGACCGAGCCGAAGGCGACGTGACGCAGTGGACAAACATCGCCTCTCCAGCGTCGAGCTTCACCGCGCAGCACAACCCACCACAACGGGTTCAGGGCGTGCTCGGGGGCCGTCCGGTGGTTCGATTCGATGGTCAAGGCCAGCAGCTGTTTGCAAATGTCGAGATCGACGGTCTCCAAGAACTGACGATCGCGATGGTATCCGCAACGACCACCCTTTGGTACCCCGACGAGGAGTGGTGCCAAACCAGTTTTGGGCTGCAGATGTCCGAGCAAGGTTGCAGTGGCACGTACAACACGCCGCTGATGTGGGACGAGAGTGGCGACTGGGGCTTCACCTTCCTGGGCGCGGGCCAGGAGTGGATCTCGTTTCGCGCTGGCACAGGGGCCAAGGCCTACAGCGACCTTGAGACCGATCCCGGGGTGGCATCGCTCGGCTACGATCCTCGGGTGGTGTGGCGCCGTCCGACCCCGATCGGAGACGCGTTCACGCGGACCACGCTGGTGAAACGCCCCAGCGACTTCGATATCTATGTCGAAGACCAGCGCGTCTACGGAAACACGCTGCCCGAGGGGACCGGGCCGCTCATGAACGTCTCCAGTGCCGTGCACCTCGGCGGCGGTCGCGGAGATCGCTATTGGGGCGGTGATATCGCGGCGGTCATCGTATATGCGCGGGCCCTGAGCGAGCAGGAACTGCTCCGTTTGGATCGCTATCTCGAATGTCGGTTCTTCCAAGTCGGTTGAGTCGGATGACATCAGGTGAACGAAGAAACGAAAAGGCCAAGATGCGCATGATGTCAAGCACTCCACGAACGATGTTGCTATGCCTCTCCTTGAGTGCAACCGCCGGTTGCTATGTGGGCAGTTCGCGCGAGCCTGACTGGAGCGCCCAGGAGACCGAGGGCGCGGAGACCGGTGGCTCGACGGGCGACGGAGACGGGCCGGTTTCCGACGCGGACGAGGTCGCCCCCACGCCGCTGGTTCGCCTCACGCGTAACCAGCTGCGCTACGCGCTGGAAGACCTGCTCGGCGTCCCGTTCGAGATCGACCTCGCCCTCCCCACCGACGCCCACGGGATCCATGGGTTCATCCAGGGCGATGCGATCGGCACGGTGGATGCGCGCAACATGATGAACCTCGCCGAGGCCTTCAGTTCGGCGCTGCTGTCCGGCTCTCCCGCGCTGGAACCTTGCGAGCCTGCGGCGGTCGGGGAGTCTGAGTGCGCCACGCGATTCGTGGAGCGTTTCGGTCGCCGCGCCTATCGACGCCACCTCGAACCCCAGGAAGTCACGGGGTTGGTGTCGCTGTATGTTCAGACCCGCGAGGCCGCCGAGCTCAGTCACGACGACGGGATCGCTGCGCTGGCCGAGGTCATGGTGCAGTCTCCACACTTCCTCTACCGGCGCGAACTCGGCTCGAGCGCGGCGAATGCCGTCGATGGGGTGATCGTCCTCGAACCCGATGAGGTCGCGTCCCGGCTCTCCTTCTTGTTGTGGGGCAGCATCCCCGATGACCCGCTTTTCGCGGCTGCCGACGCTGGACAGCTGGGCACACCTGAGGAGCTGGAGGTGCAGGCGCGCCGGATGCTCGAGGATCCCCGCGCGGCTCGGATGGTCGATGACTTTCACCTCCAGTGGCTGGACGTCGACGACGTCTCCGCCACGGTGAAGGACACCAACGCGTTTCCGACCGCTACCGCGGAGTTGATGGGATCGATGGAGGCGGAGGTCCGACACTTTGCGCGCTGGGTTGTGCTCGGTGACGGCGAAGGCACGCTCAAGCAGCTGCTGACTGCCCCCGTATCCTTGATCGACGCCCGCCTCGCCGCGCTGTACGGCGTGCCTGCTCCCGCAGAGCCCTTCTCTTTGACCGCCCTCGATGCGACCCAGCGCGCTGGCGTCTTGACCCAGCCCGCATTCTTGGCTCGACACGCCGGGACCGCGCAGTCGAACCCGGCGCGGCGAGGCAAAACCCTCTCGGAGCGCCTGCTGTGCCGCCCGCTCCCGCCACCGCCTGACGACATCCCGCCTCTCATGCCGCCGGAGGCGGGGGGCACCACGCGCCAACAGTTCGAGCAGCACACCGTCGAACCCGCCTGCAAAGGCTGTCACGAGTTCATCGACCCGCTGGGGTTCTCGCTCGAGCACTACGATGCCATCGGAGGCTTTCGGGTACAGGAGTCGGGCACGCCCGTGGACGCAAGCGGGAGCCTCGATCTCGATGGCGACGCCCGCGAGTTCTCCGACATGGTGGAGCTCGCGCCACGGTTGGCCCAAAGCCCAACCGTGCAGGCGTGCGTCGCGACCCAGTGGTTCCGGTACACGCTCGGCCGCGCAGAACTCGACGCCGACGAGGCCTCCCGAGTCATGATTTACGAGATCTTCGAAGACTCCGGGTTCGATATTCGCGAGCTCATTGTCGCCCTCGTCACCTCTTCCACCTTTCGCGAGCGTGCCCCGAGCGAGGGCGAGGAGCTGCAATGATCCACATCCGCAAGAAGACCAGCCGAAGGAACCTCCTCCGCGGTTTGGGCGCGAGCGCGGCCCTCGTACCCCTGCTTGATCAGAGCGAGGCACGCGGGCACGGCGAGGACGGCTTCCCTTGTCGGGTCGTCATCGTCATGAAGACCAACGGTGTAATCCGTCAGCACTTCTACCCCGAAGGTAAGGGGACTGATCTCACAGCGCTCGCCCTCCCGGCGATGACGGAGCCGCTGCTCCCCTACCTCGACAAGCTGACGTTTGTGGGCGACCTCGAGATGCGGAACTTCACGGACTACCCCGGATACGGCGGGGGGCATGAGAACTACTCCTGCACGTTCACGGGCGTTCGCGGCTACGAGATTCCCAACCCCGAGCCCACCTCGGGCAATCGCTTCACAGGGGGCGGCCCGTCCGTCGACCAGTACATCGCCGAGCAGCTCGGCAACGTGACGCCCATTCGCACCCTCAACCTCGGGGTGAGGGTCGAGGAAAAGGCGTGGTACCAGAGTCGCTGCTTCTATACCGCCGAGAATCAATGGATCACGCCACAGAACGATCCCCACCAGGCGTTTAATACTGTGTTCGCGGGGGTCGATCCCGACGGCGCGAACAACGCTGGCCTTGCGCTTCGTGCAGCGCGACGGCAGTCCATCCTCGACCACGTGGGCTCCGATCTGGAGTCGTTCGCATCCCGCCTGGGAACCGACGACCGCAACAAAGTGCTGGGCCACCTCCAGGCCGTTCGAGAGCTCGAGATGCAAGTCGGCGACAGCGATCTCAGCGCGTGCACGATCCCCACACTCGGCGCGCACGACATCGATCAGAACGACGACTATCCCGAGATTCTGCAGGCCCAGCTCGATGTCATCGTCAATGCCTTCAAGTGCGACCGCACCCGGATCGCAACGATTCAGCTCACCAACGGCAACGGCTCCAATATGGTGTGGTCGTGGCTCGGCATCTCGGGCCAAGGGCAAGAGTTCGGCATTCGCGACGACCACGACGTCGCCCACCGCCCCGGCGACATGGATCAAGACAAGATCGCGGTCGAACGCTGGTACATGCAGCAGTTGGCGGCTCTCATGGACCAACTCGACTCTGTACCCGAGGGCAGCGGCACGATGCTCGACAATACAATCATCCTCTGGGCCAATCATATGGGCAACGGTGCTGCCCACTCATCCAACGAGTTGCCCTGGATCCTCGCGGGCGGAGGTGCCGGCTATCTCAAGACCGGTCAGCGTCTGTCCACGGATGGCGCGCCGACCAACGGCGTGCTCCGAGCGTTGTGTGAGGCGATGGGCGTCGACCCCGCGGGCTTTGGCGACCCGGTCTATGGGGATGCGATCGCGGCGCTTCGTGCCGACGGTTGACCCGCGGCGCTATCGTTCGCCGTTGCGAGAATGCACCTCTGGTCCGTCACCGCGGCCGTCCGCTGCCCGCGATGGGTCTGGGCTGAGAGCAGAGGGGTGCGAGCTCGCGATCGCCGTGTCAGCTGGCCAGCGTACACGCCGCTGGCCAGGGCGCGAATGATGAGCCGCGTTGGCTGGAAGGTGCACACCAAACCACATGACCCACAGCTGCAACTCACAGGTAGGGCGCAGCATGAAGAAGCCAGATCCAGATACCACATCGAGTTCCATGGGAAGGGGCACGCGAGGGGTGAGAACAAACGCTTCTGCACCGTACCCAGCATCGGCGTATCGCCGGCAGAGTCGGCGGTCGACCGCCGTCGCCTTGCTCGTCCTTGGCTGCGTGGTGGGCTGCAGCGAGGACGGTGGCCCTCGCGGTCCCGAGGGCGACAGCTCACCGGGCGGCGGCAAGGCTGATGACGTCACTCCCGAAAACGTGACGCTCGAGGAGTATGCGGAGCACTGCGAAGAGCAGGTGGGTCCTATCCCCGAGATGCACTGTCCCGACGGCGACTTAATCCCCATGACTCGCACGAATCCGGACGGGAGCGTCACCGAGATCAGCCACGAGTCGCTCCTTGCGGAGGAAGGCATCATCACCTGCGACAGCCCGGTGCAGGTCCTCAACGCGGAGGACGACGCATATCGCGGATGTTTACCCAACTCGCGTCTCGTCTCGCACGTGAGCACGAACGACCGAGGTGAAGAGTACCAGTGGGTTTCCATCTGCCGTCACTTCCAGCCACGCGGTCCCCAGGAGTACGTCTACGATGAAATCGGGACAATCGGCTACAACAAGACCACAGGCGCAACCTGCTTTCTTGCGGGCGCAAGGGCCGACTTTGAACAGGACGGCGAAGAGCACCAGGGACTCGTCAAGGGGCGGAACCGACCTGGCACTGACGACCCCGAGTTCGCTACGCACTATGCCCTGCCCACCGACGGGGGCTGCGTTCGCTGCCACAACGCGGACCCTTGGATCTTCAATCCCTACGTGGACGAGGTCATCGACAGCGATACAGGAGATCTGAAGCGCTGGGCCCAACGAAGCCGGCGAGGCGCTCCGTTCTACGTGGTGGACGGGGACCCACTGCAGCAGATGTTCGGCGGAGACGCCCCGCGCGACGGAACCTCGCACACGCTTGCTGCCCAAGAAGCCCCGAGGTGTACCGGTTGCCATGACATCGGTAATCGCTATATCTGCAGCAGGTTCACTCCCGCCGCCTTCGAACCGGACGATGGGCTGGAGCACGATTGGGCGATCGACTGGCGGCGTTACCTCTCCGATGGCGTCCTGCAATCTCCCGCCGGTGGCGCGTGGCACCTGAATCACCTTCCGGACATCCGGACGCTCGCAACGAGAGAGGCGATGGTCGAGAGGTTTGAGTCACGCTACGGCAGCTCCTACGACCGTGTGAGGGAATGCTGTGATACGGAGAACTCTCCAAAGTGCGAATGGACGACGAACGTCGGCGGAGCATCGATACCTCCTAGTGGCGGAGAACCGCCTCCGGACAGCGGAACGGGGGGGCACGTCAGGTTCACCTGGTACCGCCCGCCTGCGCGACCGGCGAATTTTGACGTGGGTCGCGACAAGGTTGCTATCTTCATCCATGGTTGGCATCAAACGGGGAAGGCCGACTCTCTCTTCTACGACTTTACATTCGGTGGGGTTTTGCCGGAGGACGACTTGGTTGACCACGCGGCCGAGCTTCAGGAGCAAGGGTACAATGTTGCCATTCTCGATTGGTTTGGCGACGCTCACACCGACAAGATCAGTCAGGCCGAGCGTAATGTTTACACACGTGACTTTGGCGAAGACCTGGTTCGCGCGTTTCGGGTTGGTTTGAAACCTGTCCACGACGCCGCCCTCGCACGCGGCGAGCAGCTAGATGTTCGGGTTGTCGGCCATTCGCTTGGCTGCCAGGTCGCAGGTCGACTCGCGAATGCGATCGTCTTCGATAACGACTACTCCATCGACCCAGACAGGATCGCTTGCATCGATCCGTACTTTTCCCGGCCTTCGGAGTGTGACGTGGCAGAAGAGGAAGGTTGCATGCGCCGGAGCGCGGGGGCGGAGCTGCAGTTCGATCCAGCGGCGACGACGCTCGAAGCGCTGGCTCTGTATTCATCCACCGTGTTCCACAGAAACCCGAACCACGCGATCGAGATATACGCGACGGATGACCTCCTGTTTGAGCTGGTCGGCGATGCGAATGACGAGCTGTTGCGCACGTCGGCGCTGGTCAAGCTGACGCCCGGCACAGGTGGGGTTAGTCCCGGCTCCATCAACCCTCTGGATTGGATCTGGGACTGGGGAAACCGTCGCCATACGTATCCGTTGTACTGGTACTTCGCGACGTGGGTTCTCCAGCATGATGCAGCGACGAAAGGTGGAATCTCCGCCGCGACCCCGCCGGGACCCGTTCGAGAGTCAATGAAGGGAGGGTTCTTTTTTCAGCAGATTTCGGGTTCGGAAGATGACGACATGGACCCTGTCAACGACCGTTTTGAGCGCAGGAGTCACCAGTAATGTACAAGAGCAAAGAACACATCTCGATGCGGCGGTCCGTGTGTCGTGTGCTGGCGGTGGCCATGCTGGTCGTCGCCTGTGACGCGCCTGACGGGCAACCCGAGGGAGACGATGAACAGGCCAACGCCGGTGGCAAAGCCGACAGTGTCCCTGGCGTCGCCCCTGTCGCCCCAGAAACGGAGCAGCGTCTTCGGGCAATCGGCGCCATCGACGTCGATGGGATCTCGACCGCCGAACAGCTGGATGCGTTGGTCGACCAAGGCCGAGGCGCCGACACGCACGACTTCGAAGCTATCGCCAGGATCTACATCGAGGAAGGTCGCCGCGAAGGAGTCAACTACGACCTGGCGTTCGTGCAAGCCGCATGGGAGTCGGACTTCTTCGCGACGGTAGAGGGGAACAACCCCGTCCGTCTGGCGACGATTGGGGGAGGCAACGAGCTTGCTGAGTTCCCGACCCTCGAGATCGGAGTGCGCGCCCATATTCAGCACCTCCTGGCGTATGGAACCACCCGTGAACCGACGACAGACATCGTGGACCCTCGGTTCCTATTCGTGACGCGGGGCATCGCACCGCTTGCAGAGGACCTCGGTGGTCGATGGACGGCGGAGCGCAGCTACGGTCGGAGCTTGCGAAGGCTCCTAACTCAACTCTACGCGTCGCAGTAGAGCTCGCTGTCATCGAGACGATTTGGTGTCACAGGGTCGTTGAGATGCCTGTATGGGAATGGCTCATATTTGAAGGAGCCTCATCCGTTGTCGGCGAGTCGTAGACTCGTCGATAGCGTTTGGTTGGTGTCGCGTTTCGGTCGAGTTGTTTCGTGGGTTGATATTCGTTGGGGTGCGCGGCGTGTTGCGGTTCCTCTGCAAGTTATGATAGTTGGATGTTATGTCGCGTAGCGTTGTTGTTTCCACGGCGTGCTCCTTGGCCTTGTCGCTCGTCGGTTGCGTGCGCGTTGGGGTGTTCTCTTGCCAAGAGGAAGAGGATTGCAAGGGCGCCGAATCCAGGGGCAGCTGCGTTCAGGGATACTGCGCCTTTCCTTCTGACGCCTGCGACAGCGGACTTCAGTTCGGCGAAGGAGCGGGAAGTCTCAGTGGCTCTTGCGTTGTGCCGGGCTCCTACTCGTCGTCAGGCGCAGACGGCGAGGCTTCGTCCAGCGACGCGGTGCAGACATCGACGGGGGCGGATCTGCCAAGCACGTCGTTCGTGGACTTCACGGAGTCCAGCTCGGGCGATATGCGGGACAGCCTCACGAGCGGGGTAGACGGCACGGTGGCGTTCGTCGACGAATCGCAGCGTGACTTCGAGGCCGGACAGTCGGAGAGCGTTTCGGTCGAGATTGGCCGGGTTGCGCTCGACCTCGGCGCGAGTGAAGGTGCGTTCACGTCGCGCGTATTCGATGCCGGGAGCGAGGTCGAGTGGCAGAGTCTCGCCTGGACACCGGAGGGACCCTACGGAATCCCGATGCCCGCGAATGGGGCCATCGAGACCGGCTACGCGGAAGGGGGCCTCGACATGACCGAGAACGTCCTGCTTCTTCGCTTCGATGACCTGGAGGTAGCGAGGGTTGGCGCGGCCGTCGCCGACGCGTCCGGTGCGGGAAACGACGGATTCGTGGCCGGGAGCTCCATGTCGAGCACGGCGGGCCTCATTGGACGCGCAGCCGACGACACGGATCAGGGCTACGTGTCCGTCCCGATCGCTTCCGACGGTGGCTTTCAGTTCGGCACCGGCGACTTTACCTTCGCACTGTGGTTTGCTTACGGGGGTGACTGCGCAACCAACAACGTCTTCATGGGAGCCGACAACGCCGACGGTTCGGACGCGTTCGCTCATCTGTGGCTGGGCTGTAGCGGTTTCGACTCGGCATGCGCCAATGACGGTCAGGTTCGCTTGGCCGGCACGCTGACCGACTTGCACGACGGAGCGCACGACATCTCCTACTGCTCGCAGACGGTAATCGACGACGACCAGTGGCACCACGCGGTGATGGTCAAGGTAGGGCACAACCCGACCGTCGTTCATCTCTACGTCGATGGCATTTTGGAGTTCGAGGTTGGCGGGGGATTCGACACGCCTATCGCCTTTCCAGACCAGCCCGACTTTGGTGTTGGCGGCTTTTCGAGAGGTACGTACCCCGCGAGGGGCCGCTTCGACGAAGTTGCGGTTTGGGGCCGAGCACTTTCAGCCGATGAGGTCGCCGCAATCTACCGGCGCGGCGTCACCGCGCTCACGTTTCAGGTGCGGAGCTGCGCGGAGCACGACTGTAGCGACGACCCGGCATTTGTTGGAGGCGAGGCCCTCGCCATCGATGGAAGCTTCGTCGCCCCGTCCGACGCACTCTCCCCGGGCGCAAGTGTCTCGGTTGATGGTGTCGTGGGTCGATACATTCAATACCGCGCCGCGTTCGCGGGTCCAGCCGTTGGCGAAGGGCCGGCCCTGGCCCGGGTGGAGCTACGAGGAGAGACTCCTTGACGTCCTGATCCGACGTCCTGATCATGCTGGCAACAGTGCGCCGCCTTGGAGGCGGCGGCGCTGGGTGTTGGATTCGTGGGTTGGCACCCGAATCGTCTGTGCACTACGGTTTCAGTCTGACCGTCGGTGCGTCATCGGACAGCCGCGAGGCAGAGAGCGGTGGGACGTGTGTTTCGGGCGCCCTCACGCGACGCAGTAGCGTTAGCGCCGCCTGAAGATTCTCCCGGGCGCGGGCGAAGCTCGCTCCGTCCTCTTGCGGTTCCTCAGGCTCGACGTCTGCATTCGCTAGCGTCCGACCCATTGGCACCACACTTGCCCGGTGTACTTCCAAACGAGCCACCCCTGAAAGGGGTCGATCGCGGGTCCGTACAGCGTCGGCTCATACCCGGTACATGCCCACCCGTTCGCCGAGCCCCAGTGAATGACGTGACCCGATCTCGTCTGGTAGAATCCGAACGTCGCCTCTGCGCCCTGATTGCTCGCCGCCGTGACCACGACAGAGAAGTTGCGGCCGGCCGGCGGAACGCGTCCTCCGAGTTCGGGAGGCAGAGGGATCGCCGACGCGACGACGGACTCCGCGGCTGTCTCTCCCGGTTCCAGGCGCAGATACACGTCTCCGTCGTCGCAAAGGTAGTTGAGATCGCCAAGTGCTACGGTCACCGCAGGATCCGAGCAGTCGAGCTGAACCAGGTCGAACTCGGTGCCTAGACCGGCGAGGTCTTCGTCGATGTCACCTTCGCCCGCGCCCTCTACTGCCTCGCACGAATCGCCATTCCATCCGCACGCGGTCCCGTCGCAGGCCAGGCTGCCCTCGCACTCCTCCTCACTCACTCGGTAACCGCAACGTTCATCGGGTGTCTCTGCTTCTTCGCAGAAAGCGTCGCTCTTGCCACCATCCAGTCCGGGGTGGCTGCCGTCCTGCTCTGGCCCGGCTTGGTTGGACTCGTCACACGCGCCAGCGAAGACGCAGACGCATGCCACACAGTTTGCGAGAATGAACTTCTTCATGCCCGAGAAGTTGCGTCCGACATGTGAGCGGTTCTCGGTGTTTGTGCGCTCGACATCAGCTCACGCTTTCGGAGCCAAAGTAAGAAAGGTCCAGCAAAATCGAAGTTTTCGCCGAGGGAGAGCCGTTCGCCGTTCGCGCCATCGGCCGAGAGCCGACCTCGCCAAGGGGGAGTCGATGATCGCTGCATCCCTTCCCGCACCGCTCAGCGAGGGGACGAGTGTCCCCTCGCTTTGAGCAGAGCGTCGCGCCGCAGCTACCCCTCCAAACCCCAGGCCCAGTCCTGCTCCGCCACGTCCGCGTGGCATCCGACGCAAGAGCCGGGCTGGCCGCCGACCACCACGCTGCCATCGGGGTTCACCACCCCGAACCACCAATCGCCCGCATCGGGAGCGTAGCCGACCGGACCCTTGAACATTACGGCCATGCTGTTGAGCGTGCCGTCGGCGTTGAGCTGCTCCTTGATGATGCTCGTGCCCTCGTCAAACACGGTGCCGGCGCCCAGCGACTCATACGCCGAGAGGGCTCCCGCATCGACCCAGAGGTTCATCCTGTTGGCCAAGCCGTGCTGGCTGGGCAGGGGCGCTTCGTTGAACTTCTCCAGGCTTGCAAAGTCCACGGCTTGCTCGACGATCGCTTCCTCGTCGACGGTCGCGGGACCTCCGCTGCCTTCGGATCCCGAGTCGGTATCGGCCGCGTTCATCATCGCGTCGTCGTCGCAGGCGGTGACACAGAGCAGGGTGCACAGGGGGAGGATGCAGGTTCGCATAGCTTGACTGCCGACAGGATGCCTCATGCGGCGTCGAATGCCGACCTGCTCCTCGACGTCGGAGGGCTATGCAGATGCGTCGCAGGGTCTCAGCTGGTCCCTCTTGGAGACTCCCTACGACTCTGCTGGCGATGCTAGCGATGCTGGTCGCCCCCGGTTGCGGACACGTGGACGTGTGGTCACGCGACGACAACGGCGGGTTGCTCCAGGCCCGAGGAAACGAGGAACGAGCCCAACAGGATGCGAAGCGGGCCATGGCCGAACACTGTGGACCCGGGCGCTATCGAGTTGTTCCACTTCAAGCGGGGGATGTCCCTGAGGGAGCTGCCACGGGTGTAGAAGTCCAGGTTGGGCCTGGGGGCCCCAGGGTGCGCGAGGTGAGTGCCGAGGAGGTCAAGGCGAAGTCTTACATCCGCTACCGATGCGCAACACCGACCCCGCCCCCCCAAACGACGCCAAAACCGAAGCAGTGATAGGGTTTTGCACGGGCGAACTCTTGCGCCCAGGGTTCTTGTTCGACACCGAGGGAGTTTTTGTATGGAGACCCTTCTTGCGCAAAGCAGCCGCCACGAGATCGTTCGCGACGGCCACGTGGTCTACTTCCGTGTTCGCAGAGGCAACGGAAGATTCGGCCAGGGGTCTGCCGCAGCGGTCGTCGGCTGCCTCGCGCTGCTCGCCTGGGCCGGGACGTTTTGGATTGGGTGGAGGGGCATCAACCTCGCTGGGCCCGCCGGATGGAGCGCCGCGATGCAGCCTCTGATTTCGGCGGTGGTGTTGACGGTCCTCGGTGTCGCGTTGTGGCGTGGCCGCAGCCAAGGACACCACACCCAAGCCCCGCCAGCCCCGCCATTCTTGGCCGCGGACCTACAGCACGCAGTGGTGCTCGATGCTCGGGGCAACGTCATCGCCCCAATCAACGAGTTTCGTGCGGTGAAGACGATGCTCCTCACCTCCTCCGCATCGTCCTTGGAGCTTCACTGGGCCGGCCGCACGAAGGAGGTCTTCCGCGGAAGCGTCTGGGGGACCGGCAGCAGGGTCTCGGACGTGCTGTCTTTGCTGCATCAGATGGGCTTCAGCCGCTGAACCCGTCAGGCTCTGCGCCCTCGAACAACGCCTTGTCGTTGCTGCTTCGCTGCTAGTGCGAGCGTCGGGTGGACGACCCGCCGACGGTGACCGGGGACGCGAGGGACTCCTGCTGAGCCTCGGCATCCATGAGTGCGGCAACGTCGATGTCGGCGAGTTCGGTCACATCCACGGGGATGGGCTCCGCGGCCGCGATCGGGGTGATCGTGTCGGGGTCGCAGCACGGCCCGTCGTTGAGGAACTGTTCCATGACGGCTTCGCGATGAGGCAAGAACACGTCCCGCACGGCCACGGAGACCGGGAAGCAAGGAGCGTCGCCGTCACCACACCCGGACAGTCCAGGGAACTCGGCCGTGTGCACAAACGCGGGGGCGATGGCCGTCACCCCGTTGCCCAAGTCTGCGCCCCCACTCCGGACGTGGCAGCCGATGCAACCTCCGGCGAACTTGGCTCGCCGGGCAATGTGGACCGGCTTGAGGCTGCTTGACGGATCAATCGCCAAGATCTCGGCCTGGATACGTTCCTGCAGCGAGTCCGGGTCCTTCGGCGAAGTGCCCGCCAACAGCTTGTCCTCGTAGTCCATGATGTTTTGATCGGGACTCTCGGCCGCCAGGCACTCGGGAGGAACGCTGACCGCCATGAGGTTGAGGTTGTCGGTCATCAGGTGCTGCACGGTGTCGACGAGCGCATCCTGGCAGGCCTCCGCGAACGGGAGTGGGTTCCCGCCTCCGTCGACAAACGTATCGTTCCACAGAGGTCCGAACGGGTTGGCGGCGACGGGGATCTCCACCATGCGCAGGAGCCCGGGCACAAACGGCTTGGTCAGCGAGCCCTTTGTGTCGCCGGGAGGTGCCGGGACGGCCACGGCCTTGAACTCTCGCAGCGACCACGGACCTTGGTCGAAGTTGTTCGTTCGGATCTGTCCCGTCCCGAACGTCATGTTGCGTTGGCTCATGAAGGGCCCGAACCCATCCGCAAGCAGCCCAGCATGGCCCGAGATAAACGCCGCTTCAAGCTCTTGCGCCCGCTTGCCTGGGTTCGCCGACAGGTCCGCCCAGAACCGCTGCACCGGTTCGCACGCATCGATTCCGCAGCTGGGATCCGGGTTGGGGATCTGGGCTTCGAAGATCGTGAAGAATCGGTTGCCCTCGTTGTTCGCAAACACGAGCCGGGCTTCGCCGCAGTGGCTGCCATCCGAGGGCGCGAGGTCAAAGCGGTTGACCGCGGCGATCGGGCGCCAGGCATCCAGGTTGCCGATCTGGTTGCCCTCGGCCCGGGGACAGGCTTGGTACGGATAGCCGTTGATGCCGGGCCCTCCATCGAACGCAGTCGAGTCATCGCAGTGCTGACCGAGGCCTAAACTGGGCGCCTCGTTGTAGGTGTCGACGAACTGATCGTGGGTGAGCTCGGGTTGCGGCGTCAGCCCGGCATCCGTGGCCATGACCGTGAGGACGGCCTCCATCGAGAGCTGAGCGAGCGCGGCTTGGCTGGTCTCGAACAGGGAGCGGCGCGGATTGACGTCGACCTTTGCGGTGTCCTCCTCGCAGTGGGGGCCACCACTGTCGTCGCCAAGCGTGACGTTGGTGGTGTACCCGCGAAGCGCGGAGGCGGATTCGCGGCCGTCCGCACATCCGGTGACGAGCGTCAGCCCGAGTGCGAGCGTTGTGGCGGCCTGAAGGACGAGTCGAGTCGGGGGCGTTGTGGAGCTTTGCATGGTGGGCGCTCCCGACTCTTTGCAATGTGGCGCAGAGATCTGACGGGTTGCGAGAGGTCGCACAGATCAGCGAGGCGTTACAGGAACGGGGGGGTCCTCGAAATGTCCGGTTTTGTTGTTCACATAACCGAGCCGCACACCAATCAGGACTTTCTCGTGTTGGATGCTTAGTGTGGCTTTTTCTCTTCTGAGATCTGCGGATTGGTCCCCCGACTCGAACTCGTGCGCGGGGAAGGGACCAATATCGATGACGTAGCCGTCAAGGTCAGGAACAGCGCTGATTCCTCTGAAATGGGCAGGCTTTACCCCGTAGTGTAGCCGCCCTTCGTCGGTCAGAGACGTGATGCTCTCGCCCAGTTCCTGGTCGAGATAGACGAAAACGCGGCCGCCATCGATAGAACCGCTGGGCCCAGTCGTGATGGTCCAGTGACTGCCGCACTCCGGGCAACTGAGGTCCGGTGAACCCTTGTCGAGCCCGAGCGCTTCGGGCTCGGACTCGGGCTCTGCACTGGCGTCCGGGGCCTCCAGGGCCTCCAGGGCCTCCAGGGCCTCGTCTAGCTCCAGTTCGAGTTCCTCAAGATCGCCGCACCGAAGCGAGACGTTGTGCTCCTGATCTGCTTCGCACCCTGGCAACGCTGCGGCGACGGTGAGCGCAACAGCATATCGAGCCAGGCATACCCACCGAGAAGGATGAAATTCCATGCTTGTTGTTCCCATGAAGGAGCTGGCCTTTGCAAGACGGCAGGGGGGCTTACGTTGATTCTGCCGACATTGGGGTGCGGGCCCGACGATGGCGCCGCGACCCGTCTATACGCTTTGCGCAACTGCTCAAGAATCTGACGGGTCGGCGGCGGAAAACAAAACCCTGTCGGCTTCCGGCCCACTCGACTACCTCGACCACACCCGAAGCGATCCCAGCCCGGGCAGGGCTTTTGAGCCGGCTGCGGTCGCCAACACCTTGTGAAGTGCGTCCGAGAGATCGAGCTTGGCGGACGCACTTGCAGCCAGCAACGGGGCCGCGAGTTGAGCAGCGGAGCTCGCATCGACCGGGCCCGTGGCCGCGAGGATTTGGTGCGTGCCGCCAAGCAGAAGTGCGTGGGCCAGATTCAGACCACCACTCCAGCTCTCTACATCTGGGAACGCTACATCACAACCCAAGATCACCGCCCACCGCGGAACCTGGCCGAGTGCCGAGACATCTTCCGCGCCCCAGTGGGTGTCGTGATCCAGGAGAAGCGCCGTGGTGCCGACATCGTCGGCGCTGCCCAGGGGAGCCGACTGCGTGACGTCCACCCGTTCACCGTGTCCGTAGTAGACCAGGAGCCCGCCCGGCGTGATCGCATCGTCCATCGCGGGCGCAGGCCCTGAGCTGTCACGCCAACGTGGTGACCATCCTCCGCGCTCAAGCACGCGATGCACCTCTCGAAGGTCGGCGGCGTAGCGCCCGAGTGCCCGGTAGGGGTCAGCGTCCGCAAACACGACCGACGCCGCTGGGGTCGGAGCCGCCTTCTGCGTGTGCGCAGGGTCGAGGTCGAGGCCGAACGTTACCGGGCGCTGTTGGATGAGCGGTTCGCCCAGCCACGACAGCTGGTGCATCGGTGCGCGCAGGGCAACGCCACTGGCAAGAATCCGAACCCGGTCGGCAGAGCGGATCGCATCGGTCCAGCGGTTCCACCAGTCGTGCGCGTCGTCGCGATCTGGAGCCGGCACGCGCGTCGCCTCGACCACTTGCTCTTTCTGAATCGTGAAGACGGTCCAATCGTCGTCGGCCTCCGGAACGATCAGGAATACGACCTCGTTCTGTGCGCGGGCCCAGACACGCCGGCATGTTTCGCCTGCGAGGCCCGACTCGTCGCCGGGGTCCAGGGCGCGAAGACGTGCAGAACGGGCGGCACAGGCCGCGCCCTCCAAGTCTTGAACCTCGAGTCGCAAACGCATCAATCCCACCGCGCTCCGTCGGTACGCCGAAAGCCACCGGGCTCGAAGAGCGTTGGAGCTCACGCCTGCCCAGAGTTCGTCGAGGACAACTTCGGCCGCAACATGGGCTTGCTGGGCTGCCGCGTTGTTTCCTTGGGCGGTCGCGGCCTCGGCCAGGATCATCTGGCGTCGCCACTGCGCTTCGGGCTCGCTGTCGCTCGCGAGATCGTCCATCGCCGAAGCTAGCGCTGGGACTTCGGAAAAACGTTCCTCAGCGACGGCCAGCAAGAGCTGGAGCTCTGCCGTTTGGTGGCGATACTTTCCGAAGAGCGGCTCGCTGGAGAGCCGCTCCACGTAGCCGCGCAACGCGGTGGTGTCCCCGCGCAGCTCGGCGGCGTAGCCTAGCTTCACCAGATCGTGGATGTGAAACGCGACATTGGGGCATTCCCCCTGCGGGGCATGCTCTTGCAGCGCCATTTCGAGCCCGGGGGAGGGGTCGCCGAGGTCCGCGTTGTTGCTTTGGTGGGCCCGGATGCGGACGAACCCGATCGACGACTCTGCGTCGGCGCGGTCACAGGTTCCCATGGGCAGCACGGCCTGAAGCGATTCGATCTCCCTGCCCGCCTCGCTCCACCGCCCGGTCCGAACGTACAGATCCATCAGCTCCTTGCTGGCCTCGATCCGCTGCGCTGGTAGGACGCGCGCTGCGATGTCCCGAGCATTCGAGAGGCGGTCTTCCGCTTCCGCATAGGCACCCTCGTACAGCGCCTGCTTCCCAAGATGTTGATCGAAGCGTGCTTCGACCGCGGCGGAGCGGTGGCGACACTGGCCCTCGAGCTGTCCCCAACGTCGGACCATCTCGGGCTGCTCCAGCAGCGTGCCCCAGAACATCCCGGTGATGGCGCCCGAACAACGCACGCCCCAAAAGTCTCCCTCCGCTGACACCCGGTCCTCACGTTCGAGCAGCGCCAAAACAGACTCTGAAGAGCCGATGGGGTCACCTTCGATGTACGTGAGCAGTCGGGCGTAGTGAATCCGAGCCAGCGTCTCCACCTCGGACGGGCTCGGGCCAGAGAGCACGCGCTTGGCCGCCTCAAGGCGGGCCGTTGCGGATGTTTTCTCAAGAGCGGCCTCGACGTCGGCCGCGAAACCAAAGTTGCTGGCATGGATAGGGTCGGGAACGAGGTCGAGTCTGAAGAGCGGGCTCTCGCCTTCTGCATCCCACAGCGCGACCGTGTGGGCCCCGTCTTCGTACATCGAGGGGTCGAAGATGAACCGCACCCCATTCGCGGCGTCTTCATGAGCGGGCTCCGTCTTTCGGTCGTCGAACGTCCAGGTCCACGACGGGTCGCTCTTGGGAAGCCAGAGCACCAAGGGAGGCCGATAGAGTTGACACCGGCGACCCTCCCCGGTGAGCAAGCAACCCGACCAAATGGGCTCCACCACCGCCGAGTCGCGCGCCTCCGCCAAGCCTTTCGTAGAGGTGTCGTCGCATCCTCCCGCACACCCGATCGTAAGCACCAGGGCCCACGCCGTCAGGGACTCACGGGCCAACGACTTCAATCCGAGTCTCGAGCGTCTTGCAGCCGTTGGGGAGGGAGGCTGTGCAGACATCCGAGCTGCCGTACCGGACCTGCAAGGTCCAGGTGCCCGGTGGCAGAAGCGCCGCGATCTCCCCGTCGAAGAGCAGCACGTCGTTGCGTTTCTCGAGCGAGAGCGGGACGAGCGTTGTGGTGCCCGCAGCGTCGTGTGCAAACAGCTCGGCGAAGACGGGGGATTCAAGCGGCGTGTCGAAAGACAGCTCGACAAAAAACGCGTCCCCGGGTCCATAGGAGCGCAGGCGTGGAGTGTCGCCCAGGGTTCGGGCGGTACCGCCAAGCTTGAGCTGGGCCGATGGTAGTGCTGCGGGTGCGACCGCTCCTGGGTCGGTGCTCGGTGGGGACTGCCACAGTACTAACGCCGCAGCCACCGCAACCGCGGCACCGCAGGCCCACGGAATCCAGCGCTGGGTCGGACTCGACGCCGCCTCGACTTCGGACTCGGGCGCGGCCGCTCGCAGCGATGCGGCAACGATGGACTCCAGCTTGGCGCTCGAAATCTTCGGGACCTCGGCGACAACGCCCTGAGCCTCGGCACGCTCGATCGCAGCCTCGTGTTCATCGAAGAGCCCCATCTGGAGCAGCGCGTCGTCGACCTTGTCGCGTTGTACGTCGTCGCTCATGTTGTCCCCCTCATCACGTTCTGCTGCTTCTCCGAGAGCAGGCGGCCGGCGCGACGCTTGAATCGGCTGCGCCACTGGTAGACGGCATCGCGAGTCATCTGGTGTTGCTCGCCCACGTCCTCGGCAGAGCGGTGTTCGACAAAAAGCCCCATGTACAGGGCACGTCCGTGCTCACTCTCCTCGGCGAGCAGGATGTCTCGGACTTCCCAGAGCCACAGCTGATGCAGAACCGCATCCGAGTCCACGCCGGCCGTCTCGAGGGGCTTCTCCGTCAGCCGATCGCGCCACGGGTTCTTCACAGAAGAACGGAAGAGCTGAAGCACGTGAAAACGAACCACCCGGCGCAGGAATCCGCGCAACCCCAGCCCGCGCTCCGGATCCCAAGCCCGCAGGACACGGCCGCGCTCGGCGAAGAGCTTGAGCATCACGTCTTGCACGACGTCCTCGCAAAGCGACGCGGGGCTTCGGCGGTAGTGTCCGCTCCAGGGGATCAGCTCTCGGGCGGCCAGCGGCGGCAGCAGCACGAGTAGGGCTCGGGCAAGTGCGTCCGCGCGAGGTCGTTCGCCCGAGAAAGCCCGTGCCACAGAGTCTGGCGTCCAGTTGCGACCCGGGTCGCTGCCCACGGGCTCGGGGCGCGTGCTCGACAGGGAGGTCATGTGGAGCCCAGAGCCTACAGCACGAAGTTGCCGGTCGGTGACGCGCGCGGAGCTGCGTCGCGCATCGAAAAAAACCGACCAGACGGCCGTCAGGTTTTCTCGGCGGCGCGCAAAGAGATCCACTTTGGGTCGGTGGTCCTGGCCAACTCTTCACGAAGGAGAGTGACGACGGGACCGAGTGCGAGGACGCGCCGTGGACCGGCGGCGGGAACTCCTACAGCTTTTCCGTCCACAAGTGGAACGCCGACACGGCGCCGATACTCGGCAGCAAGGTCGTGACCGGGGTCACCGTGCCCGGTGGCGAGGATCCTGGTGAGACTGGCGATGACGACGATGGCGGGCTCGGCTGCGGCGCTTGCCAGCCCGGTTGGGATTGCCACTGCTTTGATCAGTGTTGGCCCGCCGGCAACGCGTGCCCGTAGGTTCAGGGCCCATCAGCCCGGAGGCGGCAGCGTGGTCACGCACTCGGTCAGCGGCCCGGTGATCCCGCTGAGCCCCGCCGCCGTGCCGCCGGTCGAGGCGGGTCCGGTCGCAAGAACATCCGACAGCGCGAGCGTGACCGGGTCTCCCTCGAAGAGACGGGCGGCCACGTCGAAGATGTACAGCCGCGCGGTGTTGTCGTCGAACAAGGGTCCTCCCAGCACGTGCACGCCGTAGGTGCCCGCGGTGCCCAGGGATACGCCGTTGCCTTCGGTGTAGTTGAAATCGTAGACCGTGCCGCTGTCGATGGCGAAGCCTTGGCCGTCGGTCACCTCGCCGTCCTTGTCGATGCCAGGACCGAGGTCGTCGATGTCGGGGGCGTTGCCGATGGAGAGGTCGGTGATGACCTCATAGGACAGGTCGCCGGCGAGGTAGTCCTCCGTGAAGCGGATCAGGCGGTTGCCGTTGGTGTCGACGACGTCGGTGCCCGTGTCCATGAGGTACACCAGGCCTTCGCAGTCCGTGTAGAGCGCTTCGATGCGCAGGTTGTCGGGCACGGTGCCGAGCACCTCAACCTCGATCTCGCTGGCGACGGTGGGCGGCTCCTGGATGTAGTAGATCTCCGTGCCGCCGGCGCTCTCCCGGGACAGGACCAGGCCGCCGCTCTCGAGCATGGTGATGCCGGTCTGGCCGTTGATCATCGGGGTGGTGATCGTGCTGGTGACCAGCTGCACGACGGTGCCGTCGGCGGGATCGATCTCCATGTAGTTCAGCCGATCCTCGGTCGAGTACCAGAGGTTCGGGTTCACCCACAGCGGGTCGGGCGGGTCGATGGGCTCCCCGGTGGAGCTGCTCGACTCCTCGCCCCCGCCGGTGGAGCTGCTGGACCCACCGGTGCTGCCAGGGCCCGTGGCGCTCTCGGTCTCGGTGAGCGAGGTGCTGCTGCTGGTGCTCGGATCGAGCGTAGACGTGCTGTCACTGCCCGTATCCGAGGAACCTTCGGTCCCGGAGGAAACCCCCGTCGTGGTCAGCCCCGAGCTGCCACTCCCCGTCATGCCCGGCGGGTCATCGCCGCCGCACCCCAAGCACATCGCCGCGAGAGCGACGACGCCAAGCCTTCCCCGTACCACCACGCTCAAAGAATGCCACGGCCTCTGCACCTGGTGTAGACTCCGTTACGCGAATGCCGTACGTCGAGTACGCATGCGAAGGGCGCCTCCTCTTTCGCACCGAGACCACCGAGGGATCACAGTTTGTGCCCCGGGTGCATGAGATCGTCGTGATCGACGATGCACCGTACCAAGTGGTTGACGTCGAGTACTGGGCGCGGCGCATGGGCGCCACGGATCGACGCTTCGTCTGGCCCACCGTCTACGTGATTCCGGTGCCAACCGAGGACTGGGAGCTTCGGCTCGCCCGCCGCAACGCGAAGGCGAGTTCAGGCACGCCACCGGTCCGCTACTAACCACCAGGAAACTCGGCTGTGCTCGGTCGCAAGCGCAACAAAAAATACGCCAGGCCTCTGCTGCCCCCACGCGAGTGGGCGCGCGTCGAGTCGTACATGGTCGATGATGCGGGCTTTGGCACCGACCGTTTCGGTACCGACGCGGACATGCTCGGCATGGGCTACGCGCTGGGTTACTGGCTGCATCGCCACTTCTTCCGCGTGGTCTCCACCGGCCACGACCACGTCCCCAAGAAGGGTGGTGGGGTGGTGGTGGGCAACCACAGCGGGGTGCTGCCGTTCGACGCGATGATGATCGCGACCGACGTCTTCCGTCACACCGACCCGCCGCGGCTGATGCGGTACATGGTGGACTACTTCGTCTACCGCATGCCGTTCTTGGGCGTGTTCTTCCGGAGTCTGGGGCAGATGCCGGGCACGCGGACCAACTTCGATGGCCTCATCGAAGAAGGGCATCTCATCGGCATCTTTCCCGAGGGCGCCGAGGCGCTGGGCAAGACGTCCGACAAGGCCTACGAGCTGTACCCGTTCAGCCCCGGCCACGTAGAGCTCGCGGCTCGGCATGGGGTTCCGGTGATCCCGTTTGGATTGGTGGGGGCCGAAGAGCAGATCAACATGGTCGCCAACTTCGAGCCTCTGGCGCGCCTTCTGCGGGTGCCCTACTTCCCCATCACACCCACGTTCCCGTGGCTGGGACCCATGGGCCTGCTGCCCAAGCCCGTGCGCTACTTCATCACCTACGGCGAACCGATCCACGTCGACCCGGCCGCGCTCACCAGCATGGACGCGCGCGAGCGTGAAGTGGCCCGGGTACGCGATGCGGTCCTCGAGTTGCTCGACGAAGGTCAGCGAACACGAAAGCGATACGCGCAGGGCAAGGACGCATGAGCGAAGAGGACAACGTCATCGCGAGTCCAGGACGAAAGAAGCGGCGCGACACCATGCGCCGCGCTGCGCTCGTCACCCAGGTCGACGAGGGGCCGGAGCCCGGCACCCTCCGCGAAGGTCGCAGGCGCGTGCTCGTGGCGGGTGCCCACCGTCTGGTGGCGGTGCACCTCATCGAGCAGCTCCTCGCCGACCCCAACGTCGAGACGGTCCTCGCCGTGACCCGGGGCGCATGCCCGCCCTCGCTGCTGGGTGCCGACCCCGAGCGCTTTCACTTCGTCTCCGCCGATCTGTCCAAGCGACGGCAGGTGGACAACCTGTTCCTGCTGGACAGGTTTCGAGATCAGCCCTTTGACACCGTGGTGCACCTCGCGTTTCAGGGCGACCCCACCGGGTACACGCAGCGAAACCACGAGTTCAACGTCAACTCCGCCAAGCACATGCTGGAGGCGTCCCTCCGGCACCTGGTGGGCAAATACATCTTCCTGTCCAGCGACTCCGTCTATCGCATCGGAGCGCGGGGCGACTACAAGGTCCGCGAAGACGCCGAGCTCAACCTTGACCCCAGCGTGCATCCGATCTTGCGCGACACGATCGACGCCGAGTTCATCTGCCGCGCCAAGATGGACGACCTCGAGACCGAGATCATGGTGCTGCGACCCAGCGGGGTTTTCGGTGGTGGCGTTGTCTCGGGCATCAACCTTTTGTTCGAGAGCAAGCCACCCCTGCTGCCGGTAGGGTTTGATCCGATGATCAACCCCACGACGAAAGAGCACCTCTCCCGCGACCTGCTCTTGGCGATCAACCTGCACGGCAAGGGCGTCTACAACGTTGCCGGCCGCACGGTGGGGCCGTTGAGCAAGTTCCTCGAGGAGCGGGGGATCGTTCCGGTTCGCGTGCCTGGCCCCGCGCTCAAGATGCTCAACCGAGCGCAGCGCATCATGGGCAAGACCCGCTACCACGCGGGCTTCAACCCGCTGCGCCTCTACTACAGCCTGGTGCTGGATGACGGTCGCTTCGAGAAGATCTTCCGCACCAACGCCAGCCGCGTGCCGTTTGTCGCCGAGGACTGAGTCGCAAGGGCGCGGGGCAAAACCAATAAAAAACGCGGCCCGTGGAGACGGGCCGCGTGATTCAGGACGCTCGGGGGTTAGATGCACTCGAAGGAGCCGCCGTCGTACGGAAGCTCGCCGTCGCACTCCGAGGAGTCGGTGCAGCCGGGCGCCGTGCAGGCGCCGTCGTCCCCGCAGGTGAAACCTTCGCCGAATGCTGCGCAGGCGTCGTCGTTGTCGCAACGACAGACTCCGTCGGAAGCGTCGCAGGTGAAGCCGTCGCCGCAGCCCGTCTCTTCGCAGCTGGTGGGCTTGGCGTCGATGGTGCAGGTCCTGTCCCCGTTGCCGATGTCGCCGCAGGTTCCACTGTCGTTGCCACAGACGGTGACCGTGGCACCGTCGATGTCCTGGACCTCAACTTCGGCCTGCATGAGCGCGGCGCAGTCGACGAACTCGGTCGGCTCGGTTGCGCAGCCGCCGGCTCCGTCACCCAGGTCGACACACGGGCCTGACAGGCAGGTGTCGTTGCTGTCGCACGGCTGGAACGACCAACCCGAGAGCTGGGCCACGCAGTCGTCGTCGGTCTCGCAGACGTTCAGGCAGATGCTGTTGCCGGTGCAGGTGAGGCCAAGATCGGTCCCGTCGATCGTGCAGTCCTCGTCGGATGCGCACTGGTACACGCACGCTGCCCCGCCGCCGCCGGTGGGGTCGGTGGTGCCCGAGTCGGAGGGGTCGGTGGTGCCCGAGTCGGAGGGATCGGTGGTGCCAGAGGGGCCGGAGGTGCCCGTACCGGAGGGAGTGCCCGAGTCGGTGTCCGAGGAACCGTCGGTGGCTGTGGTCGCCTGGGTCTCGGCGTCGTCGTCCGAGGAGTCGCATGCCGCGAGGCTGAGGGCGAAGGAGGAGGAGAGGAGGAGCAGAGCGAACTTGTTCATGGTCGGCCTTGACGGCGCACATGTGACGCCGTGTCGTTGTAGGTATTCACATAACGTCGGTCGAATCCGCCCGGTCTATTCGTGGATGGTGCAAAGTCGTGCCCATGTTTGCGCGGCCGTACGAGGACAAGCCCATCGCGCAGACGCACGTCCGCCGACTCGAAGCGGTGGCTCGCTCGTGGGGGTTGCGGCCCACGGATCACCACGTGGCGTCGGTTCTTGAGGTTGGCTGCGCGCATGGCGTGAACCTGATGGCGATGGCGGCCCGCCTCCCGGCTGCCACCTTCGTGGGCGTGGACCTCGACCCGGCCGCGGTGGCCGTTGCCCGCGCACGAGCCACCGAAGCCCAGCTCACGAACGTGCGGTTCGAGGTTGGGGATGTGCAGCACTTCGATGTGCCGCCGGGAACGTTCGACTACGCCATCGCGCACGGGGTGTTGTCGTGGGTCTCGGAATCCGTGGGGGCGTCCTTGTTTGCGCTGTTCCGAAAGGCCCTGTCCTCCGAGGGCATTGCGTATGTCAGCTACGACGCAATGCCAGGGGCGGCACTCCGGGAGGCTATCGGGCTGGGCCTGCGTGGGCTCGACACGGACGATGTGGAGCAGATTCGGGTGGCACTGCGTGGGCTACAGGACGCAGCCGAGCCGAACACGCCACAAGGCGCTTGGCTGCACTCGGAGCTCTCTGCTGCCCTGGGCCAGCCCGCAGGCTTCATCGAGCAACAGTTTCTCTCGCCGCATCATCGGGCCCTGGCGATCGCCCAGGTTTGGGACGAGGCGCAGGCGCACGGCCTGCACTTTGTAGACGACGTTGCCGAGACCGGGATCGCAGCCCCAACGCTCGCCAAGGCCGTCCAGGCGATCTCCGGTTTCGCACCGAATCGCCGCGCCGCCGAGCAGCTGCTCGACACCGCGATCTACCGTCAGTTTCGGGCCAGCCTGTTCACGCCCAGCACCACGCCCCTGGTGCACTCCGCGTCCGAGACCCCGGACCACAGGGTCCGCACACAGGTGTCTTCGCGGCCCCGCGTGCTGCCTCTGAGTCGCGTGGAGGCGCGGTGCCTTGGCTTCGTCTCCACCCCCGAGCTGGGACACCGCACCCTCCATCCCCTGCACGCGATGCTCGTCGAGGCGCTGGACGGCACCCGGTCCATCGCGGACCTCGAGGCGCTTGTGGTGGACCGTGTTGGGGAGGGCCGCCTGTCACTCCCGACCGAGTCGGGGGAGCCAGCGTCGCTGCAGGAGGCACGCAGCGGTGCGTCTGCGGTCGTCGCGAGCGCTCTGGAAGACCTCTCCGACGCCGGTATCCTGGTCTGTGAGGGCGACACGTAGATCCGGGTCGTACCGGGCCTCAAGCCGAGTTCGCTGCCGACGATGTCCGTGCAGGCGCCCCCTTTCTGAGGCGTTGGAGCCCTCGGCATGATTCAGGCATTTGTAGGACGACAACCGATCTTCGACCGCGACCTCGAGGTCATCGGCGCCGAGCTCCTGTATCGCGACTCGGAGGACAACTCGGCCAGCGTCACCGATGCGGTCGCAGCGTCCCGGTCCACCATCGTCACGGCGTTCACCGAAATCGGGATCGACGCGCTCGTGGGCGATGGGGTCGCCTACGTGAACTTCCCCGAAGACCTCCTGCTGAGTCCGAACATGGAGGCGCTCCCGCCGTCCAAGGTGGTGGTCGAGGTGTTGGAGCACGTGCCCGCATCACCCGAAGTCTTGGCGGCGATTCGGCGCCTCAAGGACGCCGGCTACACCATCGCACTTGACGACTTCATCTATGAGGAGAGCCGGGCCGCGCTCATCCCTCTGGCCGACATCATCAAGATCGAGGTGGGTGACAAGGCTGCCATGCGGGCCACGCTTGAGGCGCTCTCACCCTACGAGGTCACGCTGCTCGCGGAGAAGGTCGAGGACCAAGCCGACATGCGCTTGTGTCTGGAGCTCGGCTTTCAACTGTTCCAAGGGTACTTCCTGTGCCGCCCCGAGGTCGTGGTCGGAGAGAAGCTCCCGGCCAACCGCATGTCGACGCTGCGTTTGTTGTCCCGTCTCAGCGACCCCACGGTCGACTTCAGCACGCTGGTCGAGCTGGTCTGTGCCGACGTCGCGCTGAGCTACAGGCTGTTGCGCTATCTCAACTCTGCGCACTTCGCCTTGCGCAGACCACTGACCGATGTGCGGCAAGCTCTGGGCCTGCTTGGCTACAACAAGCTGCGGGCCTGGGTTGCGCTGGTGGCTCTGTCCAGCGTCGAGGAGAAGCCGGCCGAGCTCGTGCGGATTGGCGTGGTCCGGGCCCGCATGTGCGAACTGCTCGCCGATGGCATCGGCCTCGACGGCCCGACAGCGTTCACGGTCGGCCTGTTCTCGATCCTCGATGCGCTGTTCGACCGCGAGATGGGGGAACTCGTCGGCCCGCTCCCGCTTGAGGATCATCTCAAGGCCGCCCTGGTGGAGCGTGCCGGTCCGCTCGGACACCTGATCTCGCTCGCTGAGCACTACGAGTCCGGTCGATGGGACGCGCTGGTGGAGTCGAACTTCTCCACCGAGGCGCTCGTGGATGCGTACCTACGGGCGAACCGATGGACAGCAGAAACGCTGACGGCTCTGAAAAGCTGACGGCTCTGAAAAGCTGACGGCCTTCACTTTGGCGTGCAGCAGTCTTCGAGGTCGGTGCCACACACCGCGTTGGCAGGGTTGCCGAGCCAGCCGACGTCGTTCGCGGGACCGGCTCCGCAGTCCATGTCGTTGGGGACGTTCTCCTGCTTGGCCCCTGCGCCCCAATCACTGTCGGTGATTGTGAACAGACGCGGTGTTTCCACGGTGACAAGCCGGACCCCGCCGCCGTTGGGGAACGAAGCCGTATTGCGAATGACCTGACCGCCTTCGAACGTGACCTCTGAATCCTGGACCTCCAAGCCGCCCGAACGCGTGGCATTGTCTCGGATGATCGTGTCGACGAATGCGGCTTCGATCTCGTAGAGCGCGACGCCAGCGATGGCCACGGTGTCCCCGGTGGACACAACGTTCTCGACGATCACGTCCTCGAACACCGCCTGTGCGAGGCCGTCGGCAACCCCTGGGCCACGGACGATGAAAATGCCCGCTTGCCGGCTTCCGCTCACCCGGAGGTCACGCATGGTTGTGGTGTTCTTCTGGCTCTCCAGGTACCCCACATCGATTCCGAATCCGGCGCCGCTGAGCGAGAACGCCTCGAACCGGACGCTGGCATCGCGAACGAGGAACACGCGGTCCACGGTTGTGGCAGCGGTGATGCTGACCAGCTCTCGGCCGGCGCCGACGATGTTGATGTCGCGCTCGATCGCGATGGCTTCGGTGACCTCGAAGTCTCCGGGGCAGATCCACACCGTGCCGCCGGGTGGGGTGGCGGCCACGCCGTCGCCGACCGTGTCGTACTCGCCGCCCCCGTCGACGCGAACCGAAAGTCCCCCGTCCTCGCAGTCGACCGGAAACGAAGCGCCCCCTGAGGTTGAGCCGCTCTCCGAACCGCTGCCGGACGCCGAGCTGCTCGACCCCGACTCCGCGACCCCGGTGCTGGAGGTTGGCCCATCGCTGGCCGTTGCGGCGGTGCTCTGCGTGGTCGTCGTCTCGGAAGTGCTGGTGCTGCCCGGCGTGTCCGTCGCCCCTGTGGACGCACCGCCGGACGAGTCACCCCCCCCTTCGCTTCTGCTGCCGCCTCCTCCACACGCAAGCAGGCCGGTTGCGAAGAGCACAATGAGACCGGGCGAGGGCGTTCGGGGCATCGTCATCGAGCCTCTGAACGTATCCGAGTTGGAGGATGGCTGCTAGGGCGGCCGTTCGCAGCCCGCCTTGGCTGCGGTAGATTGCCAGCATGCGCATCTTTGAGAGTTCGCTGCCCGACATTGTTGTCGACGACTGTTCGATCACCGACTTTGCGCTGCGGCACGCCGAGCGGCTCGGTGACAAGGCAGCGTTCATCGACAGCACGAACGGCCGCCGCATCTCCTACGCGCAGCTGGTCGGTCAGATCCGGCGGTTGGCGGGCGGGTTGGTCGCGCGAGGGGCGGGGCCTGGCACCACGTGGGCCCTGATGGGACCCAACGTCCCCGAGTACGCGGTCGCGTTTCACGGGCTGGCCTACGCGGGGGCAACGGTCACGACGCTCAATCCCACCTATGGGGCGGCCGAGATCGGGCATCAGCTTCGAGACTCGAAAGCGACCGCGATCATCACCACCCAAGCGTTTCTAGGGACCGCCCGAGACGCCGCCGAGGCCTGCGGGGTGGAGCACATCTATCTGCTGGACGAGGGCGACGCGCCATCGATGTCATCGCTTGAGGGCGAACCGCTGTCCCGGCAGGTCGAGGTGGACTACGCGGCCCACGTGGTCGTGCTCCCCTACTCCTCAGGCACGACCGGCTTCCCTAAAGGCGTGATGCTCACCCACCGAAATCTGGTCGCCAACCTCTGTCAGGCTCGTCCGTTCCTCGGCCTTGGCGAGGACGACGTCTGCTTTGCGGTGCTGCCGTTCTTCCACATCTACGGCATGCAGGTCCTGATGAACATGGCCCTCGGACACGGTGCCACCATCGTCACCGCGCCGCGCTTCGACCTGGTGAAGATGCTTGAATCGGCCCAAGAGCATCGCATCACCCGGCTGTTCCTGGTGCCGCCGATCGTGCTCGCGCTCGCGAAGCAACCCGTCGTCGACAACTACGATCTCAGCAGCGTGACGCAGATCTACTCCGGCGCAGCGCCCCTGCCCGAAGAGGTCGCCTCTGCCGCGGCCAAGCGCCTGAACTGCGGCATTGGCCAGGGCTACGGCCTCACCGAGACCTCCCCCGTCCTCACGAGCACCGACACCACGAACTACCGCCCTGGGTCGGTGGGCACGGTGCTTCCCAACACCCAGATCCGGCTGGTCGATCCCGAAACCGGTGAGGACGCCGAAGTGGGCGAGCGCGGAGAGCTCTGGGCACGCGGTCCCCAAGTGACAGGTGGCTATTTCGGCAACGCGGGTGCCACGGCCGCGACGATCGACAAGGACGGCTGGCTGCACACCGGAGATGTTGCCGTCGCCGATGCCGACGGGCATTTCTACATTGTCGACAGACTCAAGGAGCTGATCAAAGTCAACGGTTTCCAGGTCGCCCCAGCCGAACTCGAGGCGCGCCTGCTGCAACACGAAGCCATCGCCGATGCTGCGGTGATCGGGATCCCGGACGCCGAAGCGGGGGAGCGCCCGAAGGCGTTTGTCGTGCTCGCACCCGGCGCGACGCTCGACGCGGCAGCGGTCATCGCGTTCGCGGCGGAGAACCTCGTCTCCTACAAAGAGCTGGCGGTGGTGGCGTTTGTCGATGCCATCCCCAAGTCGGCCAGCGGCAAGATTCTGCGCCGTCAGCTACGGGACTGATCGCGGCGCACAAAAAGCGGCCGCGGCAGAGCGTGTCCCAAGGGACGCCCTCGCCGGCGGCCGTAGGTTTCGACTACTTCTTGTTCAGCGCGCTGTCGGTCTGCACGATGCCGTTGTTGTAGCCCTTGATGCGTCGCTGCGATGCGCGGAGTGCCTTGAGCTCTTCGCCGTTGGCAGCCTTCTCGGCGCGGAGCTTGCTCAGCTCCTTCGTGGTCGCTGCAAGCTCTTTGGTGGCGGTGCGCAGAGCCCCGCGAGTCTCGACCGAGGGGGCTTTCTTCACCCGGTTGGCGGCAAGCGCCTTGCGTTTTGTTTGGGTCGCTTTGCGCTTGTTCAGGCGCTTCACGGCGACCAGCTGCTTCTTCGCGTCGGCGCTCCGAACGGTGACGGCCGTGTCCACCGCGGCGGTTGCCACAGCGAGCTTCTCGAGCGCAGTTTGCAGGTTCTTCTCGACGAAGGAGCTCTTCGCCACGGCCTTTTTTGCTTTTGCCATATTGGTGTTCCTGCTCCCATCGCGTTGCCACGATGGAGGCGAACCACAATGTTGCGCAGGCCGCCGAGGCCACAAGGCGTCTACGTCGCAAATCTCGTTGGCCCCGCGACCCCGAAAGCGGCGCGGTCGAGCGCCACTCTTCAGCCCGCCAAGGCCCGGGATCATCGTTCTGTTGGGGTTTCGGAGCTCTTGGTACTGCCGCTGAGCACGAACGAGACCCGCGCGGGGCTGCGGCAGTGCTCTGTGGGCGAGGAATAATCTGCGTTTTCTGAAGAGATCATTCGCGCACAGAGCCTATGGCGCGACGGGGACCTGCGGGTATCCGTCGCGTTGGCGGGCGAGGCCTTCGAGCATGCGCATCATCGCAAGCACCTCGGGTTCCTCCCATGGTCGGCCCACGATTTGGACGGATACAGGCAGCCCAACGCTCTGGGACTCGATCTCTGCGGCCCGCTTCTCGATGCGGTCTCGGGGGCTCTCGCGCCGGGTCTCGTCGACACGCACTCGCGTGATCGGGACGATGCCGGCGGGCTGGTCCAGCAGGTTGTAGCGGGCCAGGTTTGCGAAGCCGACGGTGAAGTCGTGGCTCATTCCGTGGGGGACGGCGGGCGTCGCCAAAGCGGGGGTGATCATCACGTCGATCTCCTCCCTGTCCCAAAAGGTCATCTCCTCGCGGCGGATTCGGTTGCGGCGCTCCGCCAGCGCCCACATCTGGTGGGTTCGTTTTTCGCCCAGCGCGTCCAGCATGTCGGCGGTGCGGCTCTCGCCCATCATGCGGGCGATCTTGGACAACCCGGCGCGCAAGTGGCGTGGTGAGCGGTTGGCCATCGCGACGCTGCGCAGGGGCTGGGCGAAGGCCTCTCCGTCCATGCCCGCCAGCAACGTGTGCAGGCCATCTGCCGACATTGCAGAAAAGAACACCTCAAGGTTTTCGTGGACGTTGGGGGGACGGACGCGCTTGATCGAGACGCCCGCATCGGCCAAAAGGGTGGCGGCCTCTTCGACGGCACGCCGAACCGAGGCGGCGGGAGTGAGGTAGCCATCGTCGTCGTAGTACCCGACGGTGAGCTTGGTGGGGTCGATGCTTTTGGGGTCGCGGAAGGGGACCGGGGGGATGCCGCGATCGCCGACGTAGTGTTCGGGCCGGTCCAAAGCCTTCATCAGCAGGACGAGATCGGCGGTCGAGCGACCCATCGGGCCAATCTGTGCTCGGATGAATTCTTGCCCAGGTATGGAGCCCTGCGAGCCGCGGTTGGACCAACGACCGGCGGTGGGCTTGAGGCCGTAGACGCCGCACAGGGCCGCGGGGGAGCGAATCGAGCCGCCGACGTCGGTGCCGATGCCCAGCACGCTGGTCCCCGAGGCGAGGACCGCCGCTTCGCCGCCACTGCTTCCACCGGGCGCCCGCCCCAGGTTCCACGGGTTGTTGGTGGTGCCAAACAGCTCGTTGGTGGTCTCGAACGGTGCGAGCAGCGTCTGGGGCACGTTGGTCTTGCCCAACAGGATTGCGCCTTGAGCGAGGGCGAGTCGAACGACCAGGGCGTTGTGCACGGGCCGGGCGTCGCGGCGCGCAGTCATGCCGCAGGTGGTCGCGACGCCCACGGTATCGACCGACTCTTTGACCGTGATGGGGATGCCGTGCAGCGCTCCCAGCGGCGTGCCTGCTTTGCGGTCGGCATCGCGCTGGTCCGCCTCGGTGAGCGCCCGCTGTCGGAACTGGTGGGCAAACCCGTTGACCCTCGGCTCGACCTCGTCGGCCCGTCGGTGAAGGTCTTCGACGATCTCCCGCGACGTCACGGCCCCCTCTTCGAGGAGGGACTTGAGCTCGGTGGCCGTATGCGCGTGGAGCGATCCACTCATCGTGGAGATCATACCGCCGAGGAGGCGGCTGCGTGTGTCCAAAGGGCGACGCACCAGCCCAGCATCAGGACGTTGAGCGCAAGCGCGGCAAGGACCACGAAGCGGACGCATCCGCGGCGGTCTTCGCCGTCGGCGTCGCGCCAGACCAGAGCGCCGGCCAGCAGGAGGAGGGCGGGACCCACCTCGACGGCAAACCACGTGGATTGTGACATCCCGGTGAGCACAAACGGGGTCATGAAGGTGGCGACGGCGAGGAACTCAAGCGTGTGCTTGCGAGCACCGCTTGGCCCGAACCGAACCGGCCAGGTGCGCTTGTCCGTGGCGGCGTCGGGCTGCTGGTCGGGGAGCGCGGTGTTGATGTTGCCCGCAAAGCCGAGCACGAAGAGCGGGGCCAGGGCGGGCCACGGCATCCCAACGAGTGAGCCTGTGACCGTGTAGAAGCCGATCAGCGGGAGCACAACGCCGAGTCCGAGACCTTGCGCGATCTCCCCGTGGCCGCGGTACGACAAGCGCAGCGGGGCGTAGCTGTAGGCCCACATCAGGGCGATTCCCGCGACCCAGAGCGGGAACAGCAGCGGCCGGTTCATGCCCAACGCCATCGTGGCGGCGAGCGCGAGCAGGGCAGCAGCAGCGACCCAGGACGCGCGCCGCAGAGACTGCGCCGAGAGCTTTCCTTCCACGAGCACCCGGGACCCACCCGAGAACGGGGTCGCGTGTTCGTTGGCGTGGTCGGCTTCTTCGTCGGCGACGTCGTTGGAGAACACGATGAAGAGCTGGTCCAGCACCAACGCGACGTGGGTCAGAAGCACGAGCTGGAGATTCCACTCGCCGACCACAGCCCAGCCGAGGACTTCACCGACCAGCAGCGGTATCGCGAGGTTGGCGTGGGCCAGGGGGCGCGCAGCCTGTATCCATGCCAGGGCTTTCACGAGGTCGCAGTACAGCACATTCGGGCGGACCGGGCCGCCGTGAGTCTTTCCAAGGGTCCGGCCCAGTGGTAGACGACCCTCGGATGCGGGCGAGGACTTTGTGGATTGCGCTGCTCGTGGGGCTCGCATCAGGTTGCGACTCGGAGGGGGCGCCGCCGGACGCAGCCGAGGACGATCGCGACCAGGACGTCGACGACGACGACGCCTCCCTCGACCGCGACGTCGTTGAGTCCATCCCCGAAGGCGATGCGGTCGGAGACGGGTTCTCCGGCTCCTACGCGACGCTCGCGACCGCCGTGTCCTGTGTGGGAGAGTGCGGTCCCATCGAGACAAACGGCGTCAGCTCCGTCGTGTGCTCTCCCTACGCCGAGTCCATGGAGTGGATCACGGCGTACCAAGACGGGGGAAGTCTGCGTGTCGATCTGGACGACGACGGACACATCGGCATCAACCTGGACGGGTACGTGCCCGTGCGGCTCTTGGGCGGTATCGATGCCGACGGCAGCTGGGACATCGGTGGCTACGGCACGAAGTTTGGCGGCACGCTGGAGTCGACCGCACGCGTTCGAGGGACGTGGCGCGAGGGTGAGCCTTTGGAGGCCACGATCGAGCTGCACATCTTCGGCGTCGTCGGGGAGACCCAAACCGACTGCTACATGACCCAGCAGCTGGTGTCGCTCGATTCCGGGGAGTGAGTGCACGGGCGCAGTGTCCTCGTGCGACCTGTAGTTCAACCTCCGACCTCGCGCCGGCGATCCTGGATTCGATTCTCAGTGGTACGCTGGTGCGGCGGTGGGGTGTAAACGGGCGCGGACTTTCGGACTCGTAGCGGCAGGCTTCTTGGCCCTGGCCTCCGGTTGTTCGCCGTCCGTCTATCAGTGCGCCCAGGATGCCCAGTGCGGCTCCGATGGATTCTGCGAGTCTTCGGGTTTTTGCTCGTTTGTCGACTCGACGTGCCCCAGCGGCCGAAGATACGGAGCCTTCGCGGGGAGCGACCTCGGCGAGAGCTGCGTTTTGGAGCTGTCGTCCTCGACCAGTCGTGGTGGCGACGCAACGACCTCAAGCCCAGAGCTGGGTAGCACCGACGCGAGCGCGAGCAGCAGCGGTGACGCCACAGCCTCGCAGAACGTCACCGTTTCGGAGGCCAGCTCGAGCAGCTCTGGTTCGCAAAGCGAAAGCTCCACCGGACTGCCAGGGTCCTCCAGCAGCGGACCGATGCCGAGCGAACGGGTCGAGGACGGGTTGGTCGTCCTGTATCGCTTCGATGAAGGCAATGGCGCGACGGTGCATGACACGGCGCCGCTCCAACCCCCGCTTGATCTCTCACTGACCGGGACTGCATTCACCTGGGTTGCGGACGGCCTTCGTTTCATGGGGGACGACGCGACGATCGCCGAATCGACCTCGTCCACCACGAAGCTCGACACCGCTTGCGTGGCGAGCCATGAACTCACGCTGGAGTCTTGGTTTACCCCGATGGCTGTCGAAACCGCCGGGCCCCCGCGGATCGTGACGTACAGCCAGGACGCTGCAACTCGGAACTTCTCGCTCCTCGCGGGAAGCGACCAAACCGGGGTGGAGCCGCCCGCGTTTCGAGCGCGGCTGCGCACCGACCCCCTGCAACCAAACGGGATCCCGTTTGTCGGGGTGCAGGTCGATACCAGCGCGAACGGAGCGCTCGCGCATCTCGTTTACACACGTCACGCCAGCGGAGAAGAGGCCATCTTCATCGACGCGGTGGCGGGCGCTGAGGACGTGCGTCCCGGTGATTTTTCTTCCTGGGATACGACGGGCGCGATGCGGTTGGCGCTCGGCAACGAGTTCTCCTCGCCAAGGCCCTTCGACGGGACCCTGCACCTGGTGGCGGTGTACTGCCGAGCGCTGGAGCCCGACGAGGTTCAGCAAAACTTCGACGCCGGGCTTTAGCAGGGCCGCGCCGGGTTTTTCCTCAGCCTGCTCGGAGTTGGCTGATCGCTGCTAGCGGCTACGCCTTGGAGCGGAGCGGGTGGGTGCGGAGCGCGTTGGGGCGCTGCGCGACGGGGCGCTACGCTTGGGCGCGGAGCGGGTGGGGGCGCTGCGAGTGGGCGCCGATCGAACGGGCGCCGATCGAACGGGCGCCGATCGAACGGGCGCCGAACGGGTGGGGCTGCTGCGTCGGGGGGAACGCGTGGGGCCGAGCGCGAGGGCTGGGACCGCGGCGGTGCTGAGCGGGTGGGAGTGGTGCGCTGCGGCTGGTTGGAATACGACGAGCCCCACGAGGGCTGGGACCGCTTGGGCTGGGATCGCGTGGGCTGAGCACGGCGCGGTGACGTCGTGGACTGCACATTGGTCCGAGCCGGCTGCCTCTGGCCCGTCGCAGCAAACGCGGGCGCCGGAGTGGACCGCCGAGGAGCGTTGGCAGCGGGGATCGTGCCGACCGTGGTGGGGTTGGTGCGCCTCACCGCCGGGCTGGTTCGCGTCGCGCGAGGATCGACGACCGTGATGCGCTGGCCACCCGCCGTGGTGTAGCCATTGGTCCGCATCGGGGTGCGACTTGGGTTCGCGCGCGTGGGGCCATCGCTGGTGGGATTGCGCCGAGACGGCTCACTGCTGGCGAAGCGTGATGCGCCGTTGGTCCGCCTTGCGCTGCCGTCGGCACCGGTGGGGTTGGCGCGGCGCGGGGCATCGGTTGTGCTGCCATCGTGGCCTGGACCGGTGCTGTTGCCTGGCACAGGCACCGACGGCCCTGAGGCTCCCGCGTGCTGCGGCGGCTTGGGGTCGCGTCCGGGTCGCCGGTTGTTGTGGTGGTAGTCGTGATGGTGGTGGCTGGCGTGCACCACCGACAGCCCATAGGCGTGGTAGCCGTACATGCTGACGCCGCCCCAGTAGTAGCCGGGTCCGTAGTAGCCGACGCCCCACGCGTACGGGGCCCAGGGGTAGTAGCCGTTCCAGTAGGTGACCAGCGGCGCGGGCGGGCCGAGGTAGTAACACCAGCCCCAGCCGTCGCTCCAGTACACGAAGTCGCCGTGCACGTTGTAGTAGGTGCGGCCGGCCCACGCGACCTCGGGGAAGGTCTCGATCTCCTCGGGGTAGGTGTGCACGTACTCGACCACGACGACCTGCTCTCCGTTGCTGAGCTCGTCGTAGCCGAGCGCCTCGGGGTACTCGGCGGGGGGCTCGTCGTAGCGGATGCTCTGCTCGATGTAGACGTCTTGCCGCGCGGACGGCTCGGCGAGGACGGTCCGGGGCGCCGCGCCGTAGATCGTTCCAGGCGCGTTCACGACCGGGGCTTGCTGTTTCTTGCCGCAACCCGTTGCCGAGAGCGCGAGACCCAGAAGCGCGACGCCGAACGGCGCGCGCACGCCACAAACCTTGAAAAACCGCACGATTCTAAGTGTGTCGGGGAACATCGTCATCAGCAAGTCGACCTCCGGGCCGCCCCGGGTGGCGCTCAAAACGCCGGCACGCGCGACATCATGTCAATCGTGCCCTTGGGGCCCGCTGACGAGACGCAGGAGCGCAGCGCGGCATTCGACACCGACCCGCGGGGAGTGTTTGACCTCACCTCGCGAGCCGCCGTACGGTGGTGCAATCGATGGCGGAGTCCGCGGTTCCAGTCTTGAGCTTTCTGCACGGCGCGTACTCGGGCCGCGAGTTTCCGCTGGAAGGTAGTGGTGCAATTGCCGGACGCAGTTCGGAAGCCGACCTCGTGCTTGCCGACGACGCCGTCAGTCGAAAGCACGTCCGTTTCTTCGCCAAGCGCGGCCGCACCTGGCTGCGCGACCTCGGCTCCCGCAACGGCACCCACGTCAACGGCAACCCCGTCACGCTTCATTGCTTGCGCGAGGGCGACCGGCTGCTCGTTGGCTCCAACTTGATCGCCGTCGAGTTCAAGGCCTTGTCCGAGGTCTCCGAGGCTCGCGCCGGGGAGGCGCCGCGGCGTCGCGGCGGTGCGGAGGCCAGCGCAGGCCACTCGATGGCCGGAAGCATCGAGGACATCCCCTTGATGGACGTGCTGCAGTGGCTCGCGACCAGTCGCAAGACCGGCGCCCTCAAGGTTCGCGACGTCGACACCGGTCGAACCGGCGCCATGCACCTCAAAGAGGGGCTCGTGTTCTACGCGGCCATCGAGGGCAACCCCCGCCTCCACCCGGAGAAGGCGCTGCTGCGCATGCTCCTGTGGCAGAAGGGCAGCTTCGAGCTCGAGAACATCGACCTCAAGGAGCCCAAGACCCGCCTCAACATGTCGCTCGAGCACGTGTTGATGGAAGCCGCGCGCCAGCAAGACGAGATGGCGGCGCTCGACAAGAAGTTCAACCTGCCCAAAGCGCGCGACCGCGTGACCCTCGTCCGCAAGTCGCCCGTCAAGTGGAGCACCCTGACCGACGAGCAGGTCGATCTCGTTCAGGACATCATCGAGCTCGGAGGCTGGAGGAACGTGCTGGACACCCGCGTCACCGACGACCTCGCGCTGCACAAGCAACTCGCCGGGTTGAAGAAGGTCGGCGTCGTCGAGTGGTAGCGGGCCGGAGCCTGCTAGCAGGCTGAGTCCGAGCTTTTCCGCTTCAATCGTGGAAGAGCTTCTTGCGGTAGTGCACCTCGAGGGCGTCACCATCCTTGGGCAGCAGCGTGGGCCAGTCGTAGCCCTCGGGGATCGGCGAGGGGCGTTTCCATGGGGCCGCGGTGTACTCGTCCGCCATCTTGAGGAACAGCAAGTAGGTGAGCTGCTCGGTGTAGTCGCCGTAGGAGAGGCCGTCGTTCCGCAGGACGTTGCAGTAGGACCAGAGCTTGTTGACCAGGGTGGAGGGGTCGCTCATGCGAGGGGGGGTTGGGGGGAGTCGTCGAAGACGTCGTCGATGCGGGAGGCCGTGACGGCGCGGACAACCCAGTTGTGGAGCGTATCGACGTCGGTGGTCATGTTGATCCGTCCGCGGGCCGGCCCGGGAACGTGGATCTTGCGCGCCGCGAGGACTACCAGCAGCGACGCGGTCTGTCCCTCAGCGTAGCCTTCAGCGTGCCATTGGTAGGCTAGGGTCACGTCTCAGCCTCTTCACTCCGAAAAAAGGTCGTCGACGCACGATGCCGTCACGGCGCGCACGACCCAATCCTCCAGCGTCGTGAGATCGGTTGTCGCGCTGATCCGCTCACGGGCTTGTGGCGAAACGAAGAGGCCCCGCGTGTGTAGTACGGCGAGGACCATGCGGATTGCCGCCTCGTTGCGCTCGGCGTGGCCTTCAGCGCGGCCTTCAGAGCGGAATTGTTCGGCGAGGGTCATCGTGAGGCTTTCTCCGGTGGGTGACTGCATCTTGAGGATGTCACGGAACTGTTCGAATTGCAGGCCGTCGGTGACGATGGAGACGTAGCGGAGCAGGACAAAGATGGCGTCGCGACCGCCTGGGCTTCGGCCGACCAACTCGAAGAGTGCGGCCCAGTCGCGGAGCTTGGCGAGGAGCGTGATGCCGTCTCGCGCGTCGCGCATGAGCCACAGGGCGAGGCGCGGGAAGTCGGCGAGTGGGCGGCTCCGGAGCTGGCGGTCGGTGGTGTGGTGGAGGTCGTCGACGAGGTACGCGAAGTCGGGGAGGAAGGGGCCGGCGAGGTCGGCGGTGCCGGGCGCGAAGAGGTCGCGGAACTGGGTCGCGGCGGTCCAGCCTCCGGGGACTTGAGCGAGCAAGGCGGGGATGATGAGCGGCAGTGGCTTGTCGAGGTTGTCGGTGTCCTTGGCGAACTGCTCCCAGATGCTGACCATGTAGGAGAGCAGGCGCAGGGCCATGCGCGCATCGGGGGTGGATTGGTGCTCGAAGAGGACGTAGACGAGCAGCGGGTCGCCGGTGGTGCGGGCGGTGGCGGAAAAGAGGAGGTCGCTGTGCTGGCCGGCGAGGGCGGGGTCGATGAAGCTGCCGGGTTCGGTGGTGAGCGAGGGCCAGTCGATGGCGGCGACGAGCTGCGGCGGGAGGATGGCCTGGAGCTCGCCGGCGGCGTGTTCGGGGTGGCTGAAGACGCGCTTGAAGAGGGCGTCGTGAGGGGAGCTGGTCACGGGGAGCGCCGAAGGTAGTTCGGGGCTCGGGTGGGTGCACGGGGGAGGGCGGTGCGGGGGCAGGGTGTCCGTGGGGGACGGGGTGCCTCAGACACTGGTGCGCTTGCGGGTGGTTTCCTCGTGGCGCGCTTCTCGGCCTTGGGCGGTAAGGCTTGGGCCTGGATGCGGGCGAGGAATTCGCTGGCGGGCTCGCGGGTGGGATCTTTGGGGGCGAGCTTGCCTTCGAAGGCGCGCTTGAGAATGGAATGACGCATGCGGGCGCAGCGGGGCGCCGGACTCCCCGTGGACGACGTGACCCGCGGCGGGACCTGTCGCAAAGGCGCGGCCACCGACCTCAAAACCCCCAGACTTCAATCAATGGCACACGGTGCCTTGACCCTCCATCCTGCGGCCTCCTACCATCGCAGCTTGGGCACGCGGCAAACGACATTGGCTTCTTGGGTGGGATTCTTGGCCGCGCTTTCGTGCGTTGCGTGTGGCGATGACGCGCCGCCGGCGGACGCGGGCTCGTCGAGCGGGGGCGCGGGGAGCAGCACCGGGGCTTCGACGACGACCGTCGCGGGGTCGAGCTCGGAGTCGGGCGCGGATGACAGCAGCTCGACCGGCGAGCCTGTGCCGCGTTTGGTCGGAGTGGCCGATCTGCATCTGCACATGTTTGGTGCCGAGGCGTTTGGCGGCGGCTGGTTGCACGGCACCGTCAATGGCGACGAAGCGACGGCGATGGGTCCCTGTGATGGTGGTGAGCCCGGAGATCACGGTCGTCTGCAGGACGACTTGGCTCCGCTTCTGGGAACGTGCCCGGACACCACTGTGGAGGAGCTGTCGCAGATGGTTCCTCTCGTCGCGACGATCGTGGGCGGTGGCGGCGGGGTGATCGGTGAGTTCATCGCGAACATCCCGGGCAGCCGCGGGGAGACCGGCGAGCACGAAGATCGGACCGGCGGGTTTCCGGACTACGATGGGTGGCCGCGCTGGGACGCGATCGCGCACCAGCAGGTGTGGCAAGGCCACCTGCGCGAGGCCTATGACGACGGGCTTCGGGTGGAGGTGATGTCGGCGGTGAGCTTTGACTGGCTGTGCCGGGCGTTGCCGGACGAGAACGTCACCCGACCCGAGTGCGACGAGATGGCCGACGTGCTGCTCCAGCTGGAGATGGCCAACACGTTTGCGAACGAGAACGACTGGGTCGAGATCGCGCTGACGCCCGCCGATGCGCGCAGGATCGTTGAGGAGGACAAGCTCGCGATGATCCTCAGCATCGAGGCGTCGCACATCTTTGGCGACGGCGACTGGGAGGCGCAGCTGGATCAGGTCTACGACATGGGCGTGCGCACGCTTCAGCCTGTGCATCAGCTCGACAACCGCTTCGGCGGGGCCGCCCCGCACAACACCATCTTCCAGATCGCGCAGTACGCCGAGAACTGTCACATCGACACCGACTGCGCCCTCACCTCGCCCACGGTCACGCTTGGCTTCGATGTCGACAAGGACTGCCGCAACGTCCTGGGCCTCACCGAGGAAGGTGAAGCGCTGGTTCGGGCGATGCTCGAGCGGGGCATGCTGGTGGACGCAGCGCACCTCAGTGAGCAATCGGTGCGCGACCTGTTCGCGATCCTCGAAGAGAACGACTACTACCCGTTCTACCTCTCCCACGCGCACTTCCGAGAAATCATGACGCCGGAGAAATCCGACGAAGAGAAGACCACGCCCTGGTGGGTCGCTCAGATGGTGCGGCAGACCGGCGGAATGATCGGACTACGGACGGCCCACGAGGAGACCAGCACCTACGACGCCTCGCCGGTCGAGAACACGTGCCAGGGCTCGAGCCGCTCGTTCGCGCAGGCCTACGACTTCGGACGCCTCGGGCTCGGCGTCGCAATGGGGCTGGGCTCCGACCTCAACGGCTTCATCCAGCAGACCCGCCCGCGCTTCGGTCCGCAGGCGTGCTCGGCTGCGTTCACCGAGGAAGGCCTGTGTCAGGCCAAGGTCGAGCGCGAGAGCGGGCCCGCAGAGCTCGGCACCGATTTCGACGACAAAGGCATGGCGCACATGGGCGTCGTGCTCGATCTCATCGATGACCTCGAAGCGCTGGGCACCGACGTCGCGCCGCTGCGCACGTCGGCGGACGACTGGGTCACGATGTGGGAGCGCGCTGCGGACACCCGCACCGGGATGGCCGACCCTGCGGATGACATCGACATCTCGGGTGTGACGGTATTGCCCGCCCACGGCATCCGTCGCTTGGACTACCCCACCGAATGCGACATCACGTACTGCGAAGGCGGTACGCTCAGCGGCGAAGAGTGTCGCTTCGATGCCGAGTGCGTGAGCGGTGCGTGCGTGGATGCTGGCAAGTGCGGCAGCCCCCGCGGAACGTGCGAGTAGCCAGAGGGCTCCGCGGCCTCACGGCTCCGGAGTTCTTGAGAACGACGTGAGCCACTGCGAGGCCGCGCTCGCGGACGAAAAGTCGCGGCCGTACAGCGGAGCATAGAGCGACAGGCTTTGCTGAACTTGCAAGCCCTGGACGACACTGGCCGGCAACACCGCGATGGGTGTTCGTGCCTGCTCGAACGCCGTGAACGCCAGACACAACACCTTGTGGGTTCGAGGTCCGGAGAACGGCGGTGCTTGCCGGATGTCGACCAACAAGGAGAGGACCCCGGGGTCCTCGGCGAGGGCCCGAAAGTGCACGAGCATCTCCTCGGCCGACCGAGCCCCAGCGTCACTGTCGAGGTCGGGCCGTCGCCACACCGTGCATTCGGCTCGCCCATCGACGACCTCGAACCGGTAGTTGTCTCCTTCGGCGTACCACACGGTCACCTCGTCCTAGCGCCCTCGAGCCAAACCGCCAGCGGAAAAGTGCGGTGATTTCTTGGGTCACTCCACAGCCGCGGAGTGGGCCGCCGCCCGGGCATCTGAAAAGACCTTCGCGCTCGGCCGGGTCAGCTTGCCCGTGCCTCCCGAGAGAACGCCCGCGTCGTACTGCATCGCTGAGACCACGTTGGATGGTGAACGGCTCGCCCGAGACCGTGCCTCCCCCGTCCTGCACCGCCTCGATCGTGGCATCGAGATCTTCGACCGCGATGGTGCAGGTGAAGGCACGGACGCCCAGGCCGCTGAGCAGAACCTGGCGCTTCTCGAGCGCACCCATGATGCCCCCCTCGCCGGTCCGGATGTTGTAGAAGCCCGGCGGTCCCCAGGCTTCGAACCACCAGCCGAACGCGGCGGCGTAGAAGGTCTTCGCACGCTCGACGTCGTCGGCATGGACCGCGAAGTGGACGACGTTTTTGGGCATGCAGGAAGTGTAGCGGGCGGCGACAGCTGGAAAGTAGGCGTGCTACCGTCCGGCCACAGCATGCTCGAGCGGCTTCGCTTCCAAGATGTTGGGCCAGCAGCCCAGATGGAGATCGACTTCAAGAGTCGGATCAACTTCCTCGCGGGCGACAACGGATTGGGCAAGAGCTTTCTGTTGGACGCGGCCTGGTGGGCTCTGACACGGACCTGGGCGCGGGGGGTTTTGTTGCCACATGCGCATCCGTCCAAGCCGGAGATCGAGTACGCGTACACGAAGCGGACGGTGGGGACGTACGCGGCAACGAGCAAGTTTGAACGTGATACGGAGAGTTGGCCCAACCAGCGGGGGCGTCCTCCCATCCCAGGGCTGGTGATCTACGCCCAGGTCGACGGCGGCTTCTCGGTCTGGGACCCAGCGCGGAACTACTGGAAAGGCGAAAACCGAGAACGACCAGATGCGTACCACTTCCAGCCTGACGAGGTCTGGGGCGGGTTGCCGAAGGACAAGCCGATCAAGCTGTGCAATGGTCTCATCACCGACTGGGCAAACTGGCAGCTCGAAGATGGAGAGGCCTTCGGACAGCTGACACGGGTCCTCGGGGCGTTGGCGCCGTCTCCAAGCGAGCCCTTGGTACCGGGCCAGCTTCGCAAGATCAGCTTGGACGACGCTCGACGACACCCAACTCTCGTCATGCCGTATGGGCAGGAGGTCGCGCTGTCGCACTCCTCGGCGGGGATTCGCCGGATCGCTTCTCTCGCGTATCTTCTGGTTTGGACTTGGCAGGAGCATCTGGCATCTGCAGAGCTTCGTGGGGAACCCCCCGCTCGGCAGATCATCTTCCTGCTCGATGAGATCGAAGCCCACCTTCATCCTCAGTGGCAACGACGCATCGTGCCCGCCCTCCTCGACGTGATGGAGGCGATCACGGGGGACCACGACATTCCCGTACAGATCATTGCAGCGACGCACTCTCCGATGGTGCTGGCATCGGTGGAGAGTCGGTTCGATACCGAAAGGGACGGGGTGTGGGAGCTGGACATGCAGGGTGGCGAAGTCGTGCTCTCCGAGTTTCCGTGGAGCCGAAGAGGCGATGCGAACGCGTGGCTCACGTCTTCGGTCTTCGACCTCGCCGAGCCTCGGTCGATCGAGGCCGAGGAAGCGATGACGGACGCGCTGGAGCTGCTGCGTTGCTCGCAGCCGTCGAAGGAAGCGATCGAGCGCGTGGACGGAAAATTGCGCGCAGCGTTGGGGGACACGGACAGGTTCTGGATGCGGTGGACGCAGTTCGTTCGGGACCGGGGGACGACTGCGTGATTCATGTTGAGCCGGCGTCCGAGCCCGCGGAGTTTGACGCGAAGGTTCGGGTGCCAGGGTTGCGGGCTGTGGCGGAGATGGTCGGAAAGGCGCCGTCTCCTGCTCGGAAGAACGGGACGGCTTTCAAGCAGCGGACCTCGACGGTGAAGCAGGCGGACGGATCGAAGGTCCAGCAGCCGATCAAGCGTGAGGAGGACCTGCCGTCCTCCGAGCTCCCGACGTACTGGACGGAGTGTTTCGACTCCTTGATGACGGCCTACGATGAGGTCTGCGCGTACTCGTGTTTCCGGATTCACCGGGTGACGGGCGCTCGGTCGGTGGACCACTTCGCGCCACGCTCGAGAGCGTGGGACCGGGTGTACGCGTGGACGAACTACCGCCTGGCGTGCTCCCGTCTGAACGCCCGCAAGCGCGACTTCACCGACATCTTGGACCCGTTTGAGGTCCAGACCGGGTCGTTTCAGCTGGAGCTCGTGGGCTTCCAGTTGTTGCCGGCAGCGGGTTTGGATGCGGACGTGACGCGCCGGAGCGAAGTCACTTGCAAGCGGCTCGGCCTCAACGACTACGAGCACCGCCAGTGTCGGGAGCGCGATGCTGAGCGCTATTGGGCCGGCAACGTTTCGCTGACGGTCCTGCGCGAGGAGTCGCCGCTGGTGGCGATCGAGCTGGCCCGACAGGGTCGGCTCAACGCGGGCGATGATGGGCCAGTGGACTCAGGGCCGCAGCCGTAGACGCGGGGGGGTCCGGCTGAGAAACTGCGCGCCCGCGGCCGTAGCGCTGCGTGGCGACCGTCCGCATGAGTGCCAACGCTTCTCAACTCGCGTCCTACATCTGGTCCCTTGCCGACCTGCTCCGCGGTGACTTCAAGCAGTCGCAGTACGGGCGGGTGATCCTGCCGGTGACGATCCTGCGGCGGCTGGAGTGCGTGCTGGAGAAGGGGAAGCCGGCGGTGCTGAAGAAGACGGCGCAGATGGAGGGGATGGGGGAGCTGGAGGAGTCGGCGCGGGACATGATGCTGCGCAAGGCGAGCAAGAAGCGGTTCTACAACACGTCGGCGCTGAGCCTGGCGACGCTGGGGACCTCGGACATCAAGACGAACTTGATGAGCTACGTGGACAGCTTCTCGACGGACGCGCGGGAGATCTTCGAGTACTTCAAGTTTGGGGAGTTCGTGGCGGCGCTGGACGACGCGAACCTGCTGTTCAAGGTGGTGCAGCGGGTGTCGGCGATGGATCTGAGCCCGGAGACGATCACCGACCACGACATGGGGGTGGTGTTCGAGGAGCTGATCCGGAAGTTTGCGGAGAGCTCGAACGAGACGGCGGGGGAGCACTTCACGCCGCGCGACATTGTGAAGCTGACGACGTCGCTGCTGTTCGCGGAAGACGGGGAGGCGCTGGCGGGGGAGGGGATCATCCGCACGATCTACGACCCGACGGCGGGGACGGGCGGGTTTCTGTCGGCGGCGATGGAGTACATCCTCGAGCACAACCCGGGGGCAGTGGTGCGGGTGTTTGGGCAGGAGCTGAACCCGGAGAGCTACGCGATCTGCAAGGGGGACATGCTGATCAAGGCGCAGGACGTGGACCGGATCCGGCTGGGCAACACGCTGAGCGACGACCAGCTGAAGAACAAGCGCTTTGACTACATGCTGTCCAACCCGCCGTTCGGGGTGGACTGGAAGAAGGTGGAGGGCGAGATCAAGAAGGAGCACTCGGTGGAGGGCTTCGACGGGCGCTTTGGGCCGGGGCTGCCGCGGGTGAGCGATGGGTCGCTGCTGTTCTTGATGCACCTGCTCAAGAAGCTGCCGGACTACGACCCGGCGGCGGGGGAGGGCACCAGGGCAAACGCATCTAATTCCCTCCCGACGAGAGTATCTTCAGGAGGAACAGCTCGTTCCAGCCAGCTTCGAGGCGCCGGTTCTTGATGCCGACTTTGGAGCCCTTCACGTTGCGTAGGAGGTTGAGTGCGGCGTGCCGGATAATGGTGAAGTTCTCGGCGGCATTCTCTGCTCGCAGGCGGGATTCGTCCTCGCGGAACGCCACGTCGAGAACCCAGTGCAACTTGTTCTCGACCTGCCAGTGACCACGAACGGACGCCAGCGCTTGCTCGGCTGTCATGGTCGAGCGCGAAGTAATGAAGTACCGGCTTCCGCAGCTCTTCTCTCCGTCGATGATGCGCGTGGACTCGAAGAGTACGAGCTGTGCCAGCCCCTTCCAACGTTCCCGCAGCTCCTGCGGAAACTCGGCGGAGATCGGCAGCACCCAGCACTTGCGCGTCTCCTCTCGACCTCGTTTCTTCTCTGTGCTCGCCGCGTAGTGCTTGCCATCAAGAACGGGATCGGGATCGCTGCTTCGGAAAGCGTCCAATGCGTTGGTGACGGCCTCGGACAGCTTCGGTTGGTTGTCCCGAACAGCGAGCAAATAGTCTCCGCCTTTCTCCACGATTTTCTCGGAGATGTCGGTCTGACAGCCCGCAGCGTCGATTGCGACGAGACAGCCCTTGAGGTGCAGCAGCTTCAGCAAGCGTGGGATGGCCTCGATTTCGTTCGATCCCTCTGTCGTCCCAACCTGGCCGAGGACGACGCCGTTCGCGGTACTCCAAGCGCTGACCATCGTGATGAATCCGCCGCCGCTCGCCTTCTCGAACGCCCGTCTCAAGACCTTCCCATCGATCGCGACAACGCCATCATTCGTCGCCGCCGCAACGCCCCGCATCCAGGTCGCAAACATGGCCTCGAGTGGTTCCGGGTCGAGCTTCGCGAGGACGCGGCCGATGGTGTCGTGGGAGGGAATCCCCGACGGAAACTCGACGAAGCCCTCAAGGAATTCCAGGCGCGAGTTTCCGAATCGCTCGACAGCCACCGGGTCATTCGCGCCGCACACGACTCCGCACAAGCACAGGAACAGCACAGACTCCAGGCTGTGTCGGCGGGTCCGCTTCATTCGCGGGTCCGGCACCTGCGAAAGCAACTCGATGAACGAGTCGACGTCCGGCGCTGGTCCCATCGAGGCCTGGATTTTCGGTCTCCGTTTCGCACCCTTGGTAGCCGTCGCCATCCGTCGAAAGAGATCACGTTTGCCTGCGTCGATGCAAATCACGCCGCAACCGATCGGAATTGCTTAAGTCTTGATGCGATTGCCCTGGGGAGGGCACGGACAAGCAGGGCGGACGGGTGGGATCATCCTCAACGGCTCGCCGCTGTTCACGGGCGGTGCGGGCAGCGGGGAGAGCGAGATCCGGCGGTACGTGCTGGAGAACGACCTGCTGGAGGCGATTGTCGCGCTGCCTACGGACATGTTCTACAACACGGGCATTGCGACCTATGTGTGGCTGCTGTCGAACAAGAAGCCGGCCGAGCGCAAGGGGAAAGTGCAGCTGATCAACGCAGTGCACCTGTATCAGAAGATGCGCAAGAGCCTGGGCTCGAAGCGGCAGGAGATCGGGGACGAGCACATCAAGCTGATCACGCGGACGTACGGTGGCTTCGAGGCGGTGGAGCCGTATGGCCTCGAGGAGGCCGGGGACGATGACAAGCCGACGGGACGCTCGAAGAAGAAGGCGGAGAAGAAGACCTTCGGCAGCAAGATCTTCGAGACGCACGAGTTCGGGTATCGGCGCATCACGGTGGAGCGACCGCTGCGGCTGTCGGTGCAGTGCACGGACGAGCGGCTGGAGGCGCTGCGGTTTGCGACGGGGTCGGTGGGGCCGGCGATGGAGCGGGTGTATGCGGAGTTTGGTTCGGGCTGGGATGACGACGGGTATGGGGTGCTCGGGGAGGTGGAGACCGAGGTTCGGGCGCTGGTGAAGGCGGAGTTTGCCGGGCTGAAGGAGAAAGTGGTGAAGGAGCTGCTGGCGGAGAAGACGTGGACGGAGCAGCGGGGGTTGTTGGGCCGGGCGAAGGCGCTGCAGGCGGAGATCGGGGAGGAGGTGTGCAGGGATTTTCAGGCGTTCGAGGCGGCGCTGAAGAAGGCGATGAAGGCGACCGGGGTGAAGCTGGATCCGAAGGAGCAGAAGCAGCTGGTGGCGGCGGTGAGCTGGACGGATCCGGAGGCGCAGCCGGTGGTGAAGAAGGTGCTCAAGGGGAAGGCGGATCCTCGGTATGGGGCGTTTGAGTATGGCGGGAAGGTTGTGGAGTTTGTGGGGGATAGTGCGCTGCGGGACAGCGAGGACGTGCCGCTGACGGCGGAGACGGCCCGGGGGAGCGGGGTGGATGCGGTGAATGAGGCGTACTTCGAGAAGGAGGTCGCGCCGCATGTGGGGGATGCTTGGATCGCGAGGGAGAAGAAGGACAGGGACAAGCGAGATGGGGGCGTGGGGGTTGTGGGGTATGAGATTCCGTTTAATCGGCACTTTTATGTGTATGAGCCGCCTCGGGATTTGGCGGTGATCGACGCGGAGCTGGAGGTGTTGAGCGGGGAGATCATGGAGATGCTGAAGGAGGTGCGCGGATGAGCGGGGGCTACCAGCCGTACCAGGAGACCAAGCGCTCCGGGAGCGCGTGGCTCGGCACCATCCCTAGCAGCCTGTTGAGAAAGTCGACACGACGTCTCGCTCGCCCTTTTCGCTCCTGGCGGCGTCGCCAAAACTTGCAGTACACCCGGTACAGCGGCGTTTCGGCTCCTACCCAGGAGCGAAAAATGCTTCCCGATCCGCCGCGCCGACTTTCTCAACAGGCTGCTAGACATTGGGGCCTTGTCCAAAGTCAGCGTCTTTTCAGTCATCGAAAAGAGCGCATGCGACCTGACGATGAGCAACTCACGGCTTCTCAGAAATACGGCGTGATTCCTCAGAAGGAATTCATGCGCCTGGAGGACCAGAAGGTGATGCAGGTCTTCGCGGGCGCCGAGATCTTGAAGCACGTCGAACCAGACGATTTCGTGATCAGTATGCGCAGCTTTCAGGGAGGGCTGGAGTGGTGTGGACACCGAGGCTGTGTCAGTTCCGCGTTCCGCGTACGTTGGCATCACGCCGATCAAGTCGGTCCACCCCCCGTTCTTTCGAGACGCGTTCAAGAGCAGCCCGTACATACAGGCCCTCCAGAGCACGTCCAATCTGGTACGTGATGGGCAGGCTCTACGCTTCGCGAACTTCTCGCAGGTGCCGCTCCCGATCATCCCCCTCGAAGAGCAAACGCAGATCGCGAAGTTCCTCGACTACGAGACGGCGAAGATTGATGCGCTGATTGAGAAGCAGCAGCAGCTCATCGCCTTGCTCAAAGAGAAACGTCAGGCCGTCATCAGTCATGCCGTCACCAAAGGCTTGAACCCCGACGCCCCCATGCGCGACTCCGGCGTCGAGTGGCTGGGCGACGTGCCCGCACATTGGACAACCCCTGCGGTTTCGGCTCGCTATCAGGCTCTTCTTGGTAAGATGCTGGATGAACGGAAGCACACCGGGGCCCACCCTTTGCAGTATCTTCGAAACGCGGACGTGAATTGGGACACGATCAGTGTGGTAGATCTCCCCGTGTTCGACGTCCGGCCTGCCGAGTTGACGCGCTACACACTCGCGACCGGGGATATCCTCTTTTGCGAGGGTGGGGCAGGCGTCGGCCAGACCGCAATCTGGAGCGGTCAACTCGAAGTGTGTGCATTTCAGAAGGCGCTCCACAGGCTGCGCCCATGGCGGGCATCGGAAGAAAACCCCGTTTTTTCTACTACTGCATGAGGTTCTTCGTCGAGACGGGATTGGCGGAGATGGGGGGGACCGCGACAATCCCCCATCTCACTGGGGAGCAGCTTCGCAGTCTTAGATTTCCAACCCCCCCCAAATCGGACCAAGACGAGATTGTTCGGTACCTTGATGCAACGGCGTTGACTTCGGATCGACTGGAGATGGCCGCGACCGCCGTGAACGACCTCCTGGTCGAGCGTCGGACCGCGCTGATCTCTGCCGCCGTCACCGGGAAGATCGACGTCCGCACCTGGACCCCGCCCACTGAAGCCTCCGCCTAACTCCCCTCGGCGGAGCCCGACCGCCGAATCCCATCCGCCCGTCCGGCGCGGCAGCACACCCGCCTCCTCCCCCTGGATACCACCGCCGACCACCACGTGGTGGACAGCTGCCAGCCGGCCCATCGACCACCGCCTTACTCAGCAGCTGACGCGTCCCGATTCGACCCAACACTCGCCGACGCACCGAGCGTGCATGCACCGACCCGAGTCGGTACTCTCCGCCCCAACGTGGCGTTCCAGACACCTATCTCCATCAAGGACACGGTCGAGCGGATCCGGCGAAAGCAGTTCGTGCTTCCTGCGATCCAGCGGGAGTTCGTGTGGTCGGAGGATCAGATCTGTCGCCTGTTCGACTCGATCCTGCGGGGCTACCCGATCGGGAGCTTCCTGTTCTGGAGCGTCGAGCGAGAGCACTGCCGGACGTACCGTTTCTACGAGTTTCTCGACCGCTACCACGCTCGCGATCGACGACACAACCCAGACGCGGACCTCACCGGCGACGAGGGGGTCACCGCGATCCTCGACGGCCAACAACGTCTGACGTCGTTGTACATCGGCCTGCGCGGATCCTATGCGAGCAAGACCCGGAACAAGCGCTGGAACAGCGACAACGCGTTTCCCGAGCGGCGCCTGCATCTGAACCTTGCGGCGCCACTGAGCAGCGAGGACGTCGAGCTGAAGTACGATCTCCGGTTCCTCACCGACGACGAGGCGAAAGAGCGTAGCGAGCAGGCTGTTTGGTTCAGGGTCGGGGAGATCCTCCAGTTCAGCGAGCTAACCGACGTCTTCGACCACCTGCGCGAGGATGACCTCCTGCGAGATCGCTTTCCTCAGGACTGCCTCGTCAAGCTCTTCGATGTCGTCTCGCAGCGGCCGCTGATCAACTACTACCTGGAGTCTGACCAGGACCTCGACAAGGTCCTCAATGTGTTCATTCGTGTCAACAGCGGCGGCACGCAGCTCAGCTACTCCGACCTCCTGCTCAGCATCGCGACCGCGCAGTGGGAGAACATCGACGCGCGGAGCGAGATCCACAGCTTGGTGGATGAGCTCAATCGCACCGGGGAGGGGTTCTCCCTCGACAAGGATTTCATCCTGAAGTCGAGCCTCGTCCTCAGCGACCTTCCCGACATCGCGTTCAAGGTCAAGAACTTCGACCACGAGAACATGACCCTGATCGAGGGCAAGTGGGACCAGATCTCCGGCGCGTTGACCATGGCCGTTCAGCTCGCGGCGCGCTTCGGCTACAGCTCCCATACCCTCGGGGCCAAGAACGTCCTGATCCCGATCGCCTACTATCTCCTGCACCGCGGATTGCCCCCCGGCTACCTGGAGCGTCGCGAGTTCGCGAGCGACCGTGCCGCCGTGCAGAACTGGATGGCTCGCGCCCTCCTCAAGACCGGCACGTTCGGCGCAGGCTTGGACACAACCCTGCGAACCGCAAGAAAGACGCTGAAAGAGAGCACAGACGGGTTTCCTTCGAGCGAGCTGGACAGCGCTTTCGCCCGGATCGGTCGAAGCATCCGATTCGAGGACGAGGAGATCGACGATCTCATCGATGTCGCCTACGGGCGGAGGCAGGCGTTCTCTGTACTCGCGCTTCTATACCCCACCCTCGACTTCAACAACCGGTTCCACATGGACCACATCTTCCCCAAGAGCCGCTTCGCCAAGCGGAAGCTCCGGGCCGCTGGGGTTGAGGAGGGCAAGCTCGACGACTTCCGCGAGCGAGCGGACCGGATCGGAAACCTCCAGCTCTTGGAAGGAATCCCGAACCAGGAGAAGTCCGACAAGATGCCCGGCGTCTGGACGTCGGAGCACTTCCCGGAGCCGCAGGCTCTCGAGGCCTGGCGGTCTCGAAACTACATCACCGACCTCCCCGCTGAGATGGATGCGTTTCTCAGCTTCTACGAAGATCGGCGGATCAGAATGCGCGACACGCTACGGAAAGCTCTGAACCCCAAGAGCTAGGGAGTCTGGCCACGGTGACGTTGCGCGGTGTCTCGCGCACCCGAGCCTCCAACGCGCCGAGCAGCTCCTCGACAGTCTCCTCGCCAGGCCAAGTCCCGAAGAACGCGGCCACACCAGACACAGCATCTTGGGCCACCGACGCCGCGACCGGCACCTTGGTCCCATCGCCGAGCTTCAGCACTATCTCCGAACTCGAAGCCGAGATCGTCTCAAGATTGCCGGACACTCGAACGGGCTTGGGAGCCGGGGTCTCGTCCCGCAGCAGCTGCATCCTCGGCACATCCTCCGAGGTGATGATCAGAGGCGTGCTCCGCCCGCGGATTCCGTCCAGTCGAACGCCCTCGAAGCCTCCGCCAGACACGCGCGCGAACCGGACGCAGGCGTCGAGCAATGCGCGATCGGCTTCGACGTCGTCGGGGTCCTGCTCCACGACCGATGCCAGGACTGTCCGAAGAGATCGACGGACGTCCGGTCCGCGAAGTCGACCTCGGCCTCGTGAAACAGCGAGCGCTGGCGCTGGTCGCCGAACCTCCTCGGGTCCGCCTCGCGCAGGGTTGGGGCTTCGACGAACGCGCGGCCGAGCCCGCGGTCAGGCCGGTGATCGTCAGCGCGCACGCAGCATCGAGCCATGCCGGACGGGCTCCCTTGCGGACGCTCTCACCTTCCACGGAGAACCGGGTCGCGAGTCGAGCCCCCTCCAGAAGCGCTTCCATGCCCTCCAGCAGAACCGATGCCGGAACCCGTAGCTCGTCGTGGGTGCCCCCGAGCAGCGTCAGCGTATGCCTGTGCATGTCCGTCTCCTCCTCCGCGTGCTCGCTCCCGACCAGCGGGATCTGCACAGTGTGGTCTCGGACACCGCGAACCGCAACCTGAAGCCGCGTCGGTCACGCCGGCGGCAGCAGGACCCAGAGAAGAAAAGACGAAAAACCTGCAACGGTTCGGTGGACAGGCGGCGCGAACGGAACGAGGGCTCCGTCCTGCGAGACCGTTGCTCGCCTTGAGAACCCGCCGAAGGCCGGAGAGATACGTCAGGTGGTCCTCGTCGTCCCGGGACGCACGGTTCCCACCCCAGGTCCACACGTGAGCGTCGCGCCACGGCACGAACCCTCCACAACGCGGAGCCGGGCCGTCGTCCCTGCCACGAATCGACCCCCGGTCATGCCGCGGTCGCCCACGGTGCCCGCGGGATCCCAGGGCCCACGGCTGCCTCTGGCTCTGCAGCCAGTTCCCAGACAACAACGCCCGAGCAGCGCCTTTCGCGGACCTGTCCCTCGACCGGGTTTCGCTTTGAGCTGCCCGACTGCGCCGTTGTAGTCCCAAGTCATGAGCAAAACGCATACGCGCTTTACCAGATACTTGTTTGCCCTCGCACTCCTAGCGAGCACCGTGGCGTGTGATCCCGCGGATGATCCTGACGGAACGTCTACTGACAGCGGTGGCGATACCGACGGGGACAACCCGAATGATGGAGATGGCCAGTTCGTACGATGCTGCTTCTTTGCGAGCAACGACGACACAATGACGGGCGGGAAGTGTGCGTCCCGCAGAACAGTCCGTACCACGCTTGCGTCGACCCGGACAGCGGAGTCATCGACACCAACGGCTCCGGAAACGTCGACGCGAGCGAATTCGCGGGATTCTGTCAACAGAAGGTTCCCGACGATATCTCGGTGTTAAATCCCTGGGCATTTCCCTTCCTACCACCGGACGAGATGAGTCTGCTCGACATCAATGGACCTTGGATCAGTGCGAGCGCGATCGGTGGCTCCCTGTTTGGATCCTGCGTCCCCAACCTCGACCCAACCGTTGACTACCCAGGCTCTGTGGTTGCACCCACGCATGAGGGAACATTTACAAGTGCAAAGTCTCAGTCGTCCTCCGTGGATGTTCAAATCGGTGGCGTTCATCGACTCGTTGCGGCAGACGGGCAGTTCGAGCTCGCGATTTTCGATTGTCAGTCATCTGGCCATTTGGAAACCTGCAGCCTTGAGCTTCGATCTATGAAGCTCGACATCGAGGGCCCAGCCTCCTTCGCAGACTACAGCATCGACACAGCGGTGCTGTCGATGCAAGGGGTCGGTATGGCCGCTGTCACCTTCGATTGTAGCGATGGATCGAGGTGTCTCGGGTCTTTCGACTTCAGCACCCGGAACGGGACATCGCTCGACGCGCTGCTCGAGTGGGATCAGACGAACCTGTCGACAGGCAGCCTCGGTGGAGGAAGTCTCCGCCTCGGGGAAAGTGGTCTGGGGAAGATGAGTCGCGTCCTCGGAGAACTTGACCTGGACAAGAGCAAGAAGGTTGGAACGCTGCGGATCCGGGGTGGTGGCTCCGACCGCTTCGGGGGCACGTTCGCCAACATCGGCTTCGACGTGGCTGGCCCCGTCGAACCCTACGCGGTACCGTAGACCCATGCGGGCTCTCCACCTGCTCTTCGGAGCCCTCCTTCTCGCATCCTGCGAGGAGGGCAGCACCCGCACGTGGAGTGGGGAGCACGTCACCTTCGTGAGCGGCGAGGAGACAGACCTGGAGCCGTGCGGAGGCCAGGTCGCTTTCTCGGACCGGCTGGCGCAGCGTGTTGGGGAGAGCTGGTCGCCGAGCGGGAGCTTCTCGTTGTCCTCGGTGGTCGATCTTCGACTCGAGGGCACGCAGACACAGTCTGGGAATGCGGTGCAGGGCTCTGCCTGGGCATCCCGGCAGAGCGCGCTGATCCATGAGATTGGGCACCTGGTCGTCTTCGAGCGCGACGGCGTCTCTGCGCCGGTCTTCAGCGAAGGCATCGCCGAACTCATCGGCCCAAGCGGACTCCTGCAGTCCTATCTTCCGCCTCCCGACCCCGCGACGTTTGCATACTTGCAGCGGCCGGAGTTCTCCACGCCACAGTACTATCTCTCCGCCCAGCTGTTGTCCTTTCTCGCGCGTCGCTACGGGCTGGTCCGGGTGCGGGATGCCTACCAACGCGCCGAGCCCGGCGCCACGCCCGAGCAGATCGACGCAGCGTTCGTCGAAGCTTTCGGGGACGAGATATACGACGCCTTCGAAGACTTCCAATCCGAGCCCCAGTGCCCGCTTCTGATGTGGCAATGCCGCGACGAGGTCGTTCCCACGATGGAGCTCCCGTTCTCGCTCGACCTCGACCCGCGCAGCTGCACAGGCACCGACATCCCCGGCTTCACCACGAGCAAGAGCGACGATTGGTATCCCGAGTACGTGGGTGTGCTGCGACTCTCGGAGCCGCGCCTGATCCGGTACCAGGTCGACAACGCGACCATCGTTCGTCAGGAGTGCCAAGAGAGCTGCACGCCCATGGAGTCCCTTCCGCCGTGGACTTGGCAGTCGATCTCGGAGCTGCTTGGGCAGACGGAGTTCACCAGTCACACCAGGGCCGGTGACCATCACCTGAAGATCCGCCCCGACGACCCGCAGCGCGCATTCTCGGTCGAGATCGTCGACCTCGGACCGGCCTGAGATCCAGCGGACCGCACTTGCCGGTTCTCATTGTGCTCGTCGCGTCGTCAGCTCACTTCCGCCAGCACCCCCGGGTGATCCGAGAGCCGAACCCCGTCCGCCGTCCGCCGCGGCAGCACGCTCGTCACCTCCCCCCGCACACCAGCGCCAACCACCACATGGTCGATGATCTGCCCGCCGCCCTCATCGACCATCCCCGCGCTCACCACCCTCCACGACGACCCCAGCGTCGCCCGCAGCGCCTCATACACCCGAGCCGGTTGCCCGCGCCTGGGAACGCGCTGGTTAAAGTCCCCCACCACCACCGCGGGTCCATCGATCGTCTCCAGAACCCGCCGAAGGCCAGCAAGATACGCGAGGTGGTCCTCCCAGCATGCACGGTCCCCACGCCCCGTCCGCACGTGGGCGTCGCGCCACGGCACGCACACGCCCACCACGCGGAGCCCGGCCGTCGTCCCGGCCACGAATCTCCCGCCTGGCATGGCGCTCTCGCCCACGGTGTCCACGTCCTCCCAAGGCCATCGGCTCCACAGGAGGACCTTCCGCCGATCGCCGGTGCCCTCATACCCATAGTCCCCGCCCGCTTCGATCGTATGCCCCGCCTCCGGCAGCATGGTGGCGACGCCCTCGGTCACGCAGATCAGGTCCGGCTGCAACTCCGAGACGATGCCCTGGACCACTCGCCCTCGCCGGCTCCGAGGAGTCGCCCACTCGATGTTCCACACGAGTAACCGCAGCACGTCGACCGCTTCAGACCCCCGTCGGGTCCACATAGGCAACCGCGACCATCCCGTCCGCCAGATGGTCGACGTCCTCGTCGGTCGTCAGCAGCGTCGTATCCACCGCGTCGACCGCGTCCCTCACCCGATCGCCTCGAGCGCGCCGAGCAGTTCTTCCTCAGTCTCCTCGCCGGGCCAAGTCCCGAAGAACGCGGCCACCCCCGACGTCGCATCTTGGGCGACCGACGCCCCAACCGGCCGCATCACAGGAGCCGTGGTCATCGTCTCGAACAACCTGTCGCCTGGCCGCACCGGTCTGATCGATTCGACGTCGAGTCGCAGTAGCTGGCCCGACGCACGGTACTGAGCGACTCCCGAGACGACGACCCGCTTGCCGAACAGCTCACGAAGCTGGTCCGGCTCGTGCACCCCCATGCGCGCGAGCACCTGGCTCCCGTCGCTCAGCTTCAGCACGATGTCCGGACTCGACGCGGAGATCGTCTCGAGGTCGCCGGAGAGTCGAACGGCCTTCGGCGCCGGTGTGTGGTTGTGCATATGCGTCTTATCCTCCAGATACTCGCCCCCAAGAGCGAACCAGGATCTGCACAGTCTCAACCCCTCAATCCTCGAACACATCCGCCGGGTCCGACAGCGTCGCGGCGCGGACGAGCCAGCGGTCGAGGGTCTCGGCGTCGGTGCACGCTTGGATGCGGTGCTCGATCTCGGGGGGCAGGTGCAGGCCGCGGGCGCGGAGGAGTACGAGGACGGAGTCGGCTTTGCCCTCGGCCTTGCCCTCGACTTTGCCCTCGGCTTTGCCTTCGGCCTTGCCCTGTGCGAGGCCCTGTACAAGGCCCCGGGCGTGTCCTTCGGCGTGGAGTTGTTCTTCGATGGTCATGGTGACGGCCTCGGCAGTGGGCGCCTGCCCATCAAGAATGGCACGGATCTCGGAGAGGTGCAGGTCACGAGAGGCCCTGGCGATGTAGCGCAGAAGCACGATGAGCAGCTCCTTGGGGGGAGACACCTGTCCGTCAGGGGCGTGTGCGCTCGACACGAGCCCGCGCAGCGTCAGCGCGTACCTGTGCATGGCCGTCTCCTCGAGGATCGCCTCGGCCGCCCTTCGGTTCCCCAGAACGGCGCGGGGCTACGCGAGCGCTCAGCCCTCGAACACATCCGCCGGATCCGACACCGTCGCGGCGCGGACGAGCCAGCGGTCGAGGGTATCGGGGTCGGTGCACGCTTGGATGCGGTGCTCGATGTCGGGGGGCAGGTGCAGGCCACGGGCGCGGAGGAGTACGAGGACGGAGTCGGCCTTGCCCTGTGCGAGGCCCTGTACAAGGCCTCGAGCGTGTCCTTCAGCGTGGAGTTGTTCTTCGATGGTCATGGTGACGGCCTCGGCTGTGGGCGCCTGCCCGTCAAGGATGGCACGGATCTCGGAGAGGTGCAGGTCACGAGAAGGCCTGGCGATGTAGCGCAGAAGCACGATGAGCAACTCCTTGCCGCGCGGTGTTTGGGCGAGGGATTCGAGGTCCGCCGCCCACGACGGAAGACTCCGCAGGAGTGTGTCTCGGTCGCGAGCATCACGGAGCGACCACAGGGAAAGGCGCGCGGCGTTGGCGAGCGTGCGGGCGCGCAGATCATCGTCGTTGCAGTGGTGGAGGTCGTCGACAACGTACTGGAAGTCGGGCAGGACTCCGGGCGCGATGTCGCCGACCGATGCGGAGAAGAGGTGTGCGAATCGCGTGGGCGCCGTCCAACCTCCGGCTACATGCGCAAGGACGGCGGGGATGATGAGAGGCAGCGGAACCTCGGGGTGATCGTTCGCGTGGCGTGTCCAGATCCGGACCATGTAGCGAAGCAAGCGAAGCGCCATGGTGTGTTGGGCCGTCGATTGGAGTACACCGTTGCCGCTGACTGCACAGCTTCTAGTGACCAGGCTCGCAACCCCAGTGGGACGTGGGCCTTCATCGACGAGCCGCATAACTTCACCAATAACGATCCGTTTCTCTGCGGCGCTCCGGAGGAATACTCCCTTGACCCTCTTGGCGTCTTGGTGAGCCATAGCGGCGTCGAGGACAGCGGAATGCAGGCGACGCTTTCCTGGGACTTCGATGGGACCCCGGGGGCGGACTCCACGACCGCTGTCGAAGCGGACATGGCCTACTCGTTACGATCATGTGGCGAGGGAACCTGTGTTGACCTGGCCTCCCTTGATGTGTCTACCGCGAACCTGTCAGTGGGTGGGCTGGCCATTGCGTCAGCGCGAATCTCCATCGTTGGCAAAACCACTGCTCCTCCTCTGAAGCATGGAGGCACCTTCACCTATCCAGCAGGATCGCTTCAGGCGATGCTGGACGTTGAGACGCTGGGGACCACGCTTACGCTTTTTGCCACGAATCACTCCCCGGCAAGCGGGAGGCATCGGCCGGAAAACGACATCCTGAGCATCGCCAACTTGCAGTTCAAATATGATGACAGCCTTCTCAGTGACAATCTGTCACTGGATATTTCTGTCCAGTATGAGAACCGCCCGCCGCTGGCGGCGATTCGCACGCTTTCGAATCCAAAGGGCTGCGTTGCCGACGCCAGCTTTCAGGCCGCCAGCTCGGATCCAGACAACGACCCCATGACTCACGTGTGGTGGGCGCCGGGGCACGGCACTGGAGCCGGTCCTGTCTTTGATATCGACCTCCCTGCAGGCACCCACCCGATCATGCTAATCTCAAGCGACGATGGCGGGGGCCAGGATGTTGAAGTGGTCATGATCGGGAGCAACTGCTAGGTGAGACTCGGTCTCGTCCCGCTGGCCATCTTGGTCTGGGCCAGCGCCTGCGGTGAGCAGGAGGCAAGCGCGCTCGGCGGCGTCGTCCGGCTTCACGGCGAGGATGATTTCTGTGCGGGGACCCATCAGAGGCTTGCGGACGAGGTCGGGAGAATCGAGAGTGAGGTCGGGTTAGATTTTCTTGGCCCGGTTGATGTGCACCTCTATCGAGTCGATGAGCTTTGCTCGAACGCGAACGTGGCCATCGACGTAGTGGGGGCCGGAGGCTGCGCTCTCGATGGCCAGACAGTGGCCGCTGAGAGCGATTCAATCTCTCACGAACTGGTCCACGCGCTTCGTTTTCAGCACGGAATCCGAGGCTTTCCCTTTTTCGAGGAAGGGATCGCCTCCGCTGTTGGTAACGGTCACCCGTCCCATGCCTGGACGGTAAACAGGTCTGACTTCATCCCTCGCCCTTTGGCACCATCGGCCATGTTGGACTGGTCGACTTACGCGACGGGGGATGCTCGCTTTGGCGCGCACTTTACATCCTGGGCATTGGAGGATGAGACTCGCCGCTCTCAGCTGCAGGCCTTTCTGGCGTCTGACTACACCGCTGATCTGGCAACGGAGTTCGAGGTAGCCTTTGGCGGAAACCTTAGCGAGGTCGAGTCCGACTGGGCCTTGACCGCAAAAGAGGCGTACTTTTCCTCTGGCCGCTGCACGGGCGTTGACATCGTAGATCTTGCATTAGAGCCTATTCACGTCGAAGGACTCGCCGCCTGTGATGACTCGGGCACGGAGGGCACTCGAGACGCACTCCTTCTGGCAGGAAGAACCTGCTTTCACTTGAATGAGACTGCTTTCGTCAAGCTTTCATCTCAGGCTGAGTCTGGGACCCTTGTGATCATGCCTGTGGACTGCGCTGAAGGCGTGAGCTCAGCACTCGCCGGCGAGACAAAAGAGGTTCCGCTTCTCGGTGGTTGCACCTGGGCGGCAGCCCTTACGACGCAGGGGGAAGAGCTGGCTAGCAGACTGTTGAGAAAGTCGGCGCGGCGGCTCGGGAAGCATTTTTCGCTCCTGGGTAGGAGCCGAAACGCCGCTGTACCGGGTGTACTGGAAGTTTTGGCGACACCGCCAGGAGCGAAAAGGGCGAGCGAGACGTCGTGTCGACTTTCTCAACAGGCTGCTAGCTTCAGCTACCAGATTGAGCGTGTAGAGCCAGAGTAGAGGGTAGAGGGTGGGGGGTAGAGGGTGGGGGGTAGAGGGTAGAGGGTAGCCGTTGGGTTGTTGGGTTTCTATGTGGAAACCCAGAACGAAAAGGGGGGCTTCGGGACTGCGAGTGGGTGCCGGAGTGTCCTGAAGGTACGCGTTCGGCGAACCGCGTCGTGACATGAGGCTTCGGTCGGCGTAGGCCGAGCGGGTGGCAAAGAGAGCGACGTGAGCGGAGTGGCTCGAGCGGGTCGAGCTGGTCCGTTCGTGGGAGGCGAGCGGGAAACGGCGAGCCGAGTTCGCGAAGGACGAGGACTATTCGGAGCGTTTGCTGGGATGCTGGGCATGGAAACTGGGCTGCGAGAGCATCGAGGCGAAGCCGAAGGTCGCGAAGCGTGGGCGGCAGAAGGAGCCCAACGCGTTGGAGCTGGTCGAGTTGGTCAACACAACCCGACGTGCCCGAGCCGTTGTCAAGAACTCGGCCGAACGGCCGAACACGCAAGCACGAGGGTCAGCAGGGCCACGTCTTCGCCACTTTCTGGAACTGAAAAGCGCCGCGGACGCCACCATAGCGATGCTCACCCGGCGTACGAGGCGTACGTGTCGCTGAGCCGATCGCCTCAAGCGCACTGAGCAGCTCTTCGTCGGTTTCCTCGCCCGGTCAAGTCGCGAAGAACGCTGCTACACGCGACGCATCATCCTAAGCTTCCGAAACCGCGACCGCGCCCAGTCCGACAGCAACGGGCCCGGTCTCGAACAACTTGTCGCCAGGACCCACGCGGTTGGTCGCCTCGCCCTCGAGCCGCAGCAGCCGTCCCGAAGCACGGAACCGAGCGATCCCCGAGACCACAACGCGCTCCCCGAAGAGTTCGCGGAGCACCTCCGGCTCGTGGGACCGCATCTCAACTCGAAGTCTCGTTCCGTCGCTCAACTGCACGACGTCCCGACGTCCGGACTCGACGCTGAGATTCGTGTCGAGCCTGCCTTGCTCCTCCACCTCAGCCTCGTCCCTCTCCGCCGTCCCGGCCCAATCCGGGACCTGGTCAGTCTCACCTCGACCACTTCCTACCCCACCGAGTACATTGCCCTCGCGTCCTCGACGCCGAGTTGCCATGAGCGGTCCCACCAGCGAATCGGAGTTTCAAAAGGACGTCATCAACCAGCTGCAAGCGGCCGGCTAGCAGCTCGGCAAGGCCTCCGACTACGACCGCGAGCGCGCGCTCTACCCCTGTGACGCGCTCGACTACGTCAAGACCACCCAGCCCAAGACCTGGGCCAAGTACCAGACCCTCTCCCCCTCCAACCCCGAGCAGGCGTTCCTCGATCGCCTCACCAACCAGCTCTCCAAGGCTGACCCCAACGCCAACGACAAGAGCCTGCGCACCTTCGGCACGCTCGGGGTCCTGCGCAACGAACTCCGCGACCGCTCCGCCTCGTTCAAGCTTTGTCAGTTCAAGCCCGACCACGGCCTCAACCCGGATACGCAGGCGATGTACGCCGGCAACATCCTGCGCGTGGTCCCCGAGCTGGTCTACAGCCCCTACGCCACGGCGGCCCACCTCGCGCTCACCGGCGCCAAGGCCAAGGCGTATCGGATCGACCTCGTGCTCTTTGTCAACGGCATCCCCGTCGTGACCATGGAGCTCAAGAGCGACTTCAAGCAGTCGATCGACAACGCCAAGGAGCAGTACAAGAAGACGCGGCTGCCCAAGGACCCGAGCACCAACAAGCCCGAGCCCCTGCTCACCTTCAAGCGCGGCGCCCTCGTGCACTTTGCGGTGAGCCAGTACCAGGTGCACATGGCCACCAAGCTCGACGGCGAACAGACCCGTTTTCTCCCGTTCAACAAGGGCACCAAGGACGGCGGCGCCGGCAACGATGCGCCCGACGACCCCCACGAGTACGCCACGGCCTACCTTTGGAAGGAAGTGCTGGGGCGCGAGCACCTCCTGCGGATCCTCGGGCGGTTCATCCACCTGGAGATCAACACCGCCGAGGCGTGGGACGGACGCAAGACCAAGAAGGAGTCGCTCATCTTTCCCCGCTACCACCAGTGGGAGCTCGTCACCCGACTGGTAGCGGCCACCCGCGAAGAGGGCCCCGGGCACAAGTACCTGGCCCAGCACAGCGCCGGATCTGGCAAGAGCAACTCGATCGCCTGGACCGCGCACCAGCTCGCGTCGCTGTACGACGACGACGGCGAGAAGGTCTTCCACTCCGTCATCGTCGTCACCGACCGCACCGTGCTCGACAGCCAGCTGCAAGACACCATCTCGCAGTTCGAGCGGGTCGATGGCGTGGTCGGCAAGATCAACCGCGACGAGGGCCAAGGCTCCAAGTCCGAGAAGCTGGCCCACGCGCTCGAGCAGAGCCAGCCGATCATCATCGTCACCATCCAGACCTTTCCCCACGTCCTCGCGGCCATCGAGAACAGCGTCAGCCTCAAGGAGCGCCGCTACGCCATCATCGCCGACGAGGCCCACTCCTCGCAGTCCGGCAGCACCGCAGGCAAGCTCAAGGCCGTCCTCAGCAGCGAGGGCACGCAGGACGACGACGACACCCCCGCCAACGCCGAAGACCTGCTGACCGCCAGCGTCCAGGCGCGCCGCGGCTCAGCCAACCTCAGCTACTACGCCTTTACCGCCACGCCCAAGGGCAAGACCCTGGAGCTGTTTGGTCGCTTGCCCAACCCGGGCGAGCCGGCGTCCAAGCAGAACAAGCCCGAGCCTTTTCACGTGTACAGCATGCGGCAGGCGATCGAGGAGGGCTTCATCCTCGACGTGCTGCGCAACTACACCAACTACAAGGTCGCCTACAAGCTGGCGCAGAGCGTCGCTGCGGCCGACACCGAGGTCGAGAGCAAGAAGGCCAAGGCCAAGCTGGGGCAGTGGGTCAAGCTGCACGACTACAACATCGCGCAGAAGGTCAAGGTCATCGTCGAGCACTTTCGCGACACCGTGATGGATCTGCTCGGTGGTCAGGCCAAGGCGATGGTCGTGACCGGCTCCCGCAAGGAGGCCGTGCGCTACAAGCTCGAGCTCGACAAGTACCTATCCAAGCAGGGCTACGACCGACCCCAGGCCATGGTCGCCTTCTCCGGCGAGGTGCAGTTTGCCGACTCCGATCCCGGCGCCGCGGCCCTGTTGGGCGAGAAGTTCACCGAGACCACCATGAACCCCGGCCTCAAAGGCCGAGACATGCGCGAGGCCTTCGACACCGACGACTACAGCGTCATGATCGTGGCCCAGAAGTTTCAGACCGGCTTCGACCAGCCCAAGCTCTGCGCCATGTATGTCGACAAGAAGCTCGGCGGCCTGGAGTGCGTGCAGACCCTCTCCCGGCTCAACCGCACCTATCCCGGTAAGGTCGGCCACACCTACGTGCTCGACTTCTTCAACGAGCCCGAAGAGGTGCTCGCCGCGTTCAAGGTCTACTACGAGGCCGCCACCCTGCTCGACGTCTCCGACCCCAGCCTGGTCTGGGACCTGTTCGACAAGCTCAAGGCCGCCGAGATTTTCCTGTGGACCGAGGTGGTCAAGTTCTCCGAGGTCTTCTTCATGAAGGGCAAGAGCAGCGCCGCCATCCGCAACGTCTGCCAGCCCGCGGTCGAGCGCTGGACTGCGCGCTACAAGAAGGCCCACGAAGAGCGCACCAAACGGCAGGGGCGTTTTTCCGACGCCAAGACCGTCGGCGACCCCACCATGATCGCCAACGCCGAGGCCGACCTCAAGGAAGCGCAGCGCGAGCTGGATGCCCTGGGCATGTTCAAGGCCGACCTGCTTTCGCTCACCCGCTACTACGAGTTCATGTCGCAGATCGTCGACTACGACAGCCCCGACCTCGAGCGGCTCAGCCTCTACGCCCGCGCCCTCGCGCCCCTGCTCGAGCTCAAGACCCCCGGCAGCGATCCCATCGACCTGAGCTCGGTCGAGCTGAGCCACTACCGCCTGTCGAAGCTGCGGCAGCAGAGTTTGTCTCTCGCCGCCAAGGACGGCGAGGACGGGCTGTACGGCATCACCGACGTGGGCAGCGGCAAGTCCAAGCGCAAGGAAGAGGTCCTGCTCTCGCAGATCATCGACCGCATCAACGAGATGTTCGTCACCGAGGGCCTGTCCGAAGCCGACCGGGCCAGCTACCTCGACACCATCGGCGAGAAGATCCGCGAGAACGATAGCGTCATGCAGCAGCTGGCCAACAACGCCCCCGAAGCTGCGCTGATCGGCGACTTCCCGGCCGCGGTGGACGATGCGGTCATGGAGAGCGGCGAGGCGCACCAGAACCTGATGATGCAGTACCTCAACAGCAAGCCGCTGCAGGCCAAGTTCCAGCGCGTGGTGTTCGACTGGCTGCAGGCGAAGCTGGGCGCGGTGGGCTGACCTGTCTGCGGTCACTGATCCGGCTTGCATTGGCCCGCCTGCGTGTCGAAGTTGGCTCAGGCAAGCGTCGTCCTCGCATCCCTTCCGTCCATCTTCCGCCCGCGCCCAGACGAACCTCTCCGGAGGTCGGCGTGGGTGATGGTGGCGTCCTCGCGCTCAGCAAGTCGTGCCCTCTCGTCGAGTGGAAGACCAGGCTTGCTGGCCACCAGCCCCAGTTCAAAGGCAAAGACGACGCGAATACGACGTGGCTCCCACTCGTGGACGAGTACTGCGAATTCGTCCGCCACCGCCGGGTTTACGTGCTTCCCCGGCTCAAAAGCCTCGACAAGTCGATGGTGGCATTCGAGATCTACGTCGACGAGGACGGCAACTGCTTTTGCGCGCACCGAAGCCCCCACATCACGCAGCGCTCCCCGATCCCACAGCGCACTCCCCCGATCAACAGCCCTCCGAGTGCCGCTCGCGTTGGCGCCGGTTCCGTTCTCTGTCTTGCGGGGTGCCGGCATCGGGCTGCTGATCGCCTTGCACTCCGTGCTCAGCGAGAGCTTCTCGTTTCCCCTTGGGGTCGTCGCTGCGGTCGTCGTGGTCGATGCCGCTTGGGAGGAGCTGTTGTTTCGCGGGCTCGCCTTCGACTTTGCCATCCGGCGCTACGGACCCTGGGCGCTCTCGCTTTGAGCAGTCTCTGCTTTGCGAGCGCGCATCTCCTCGACACAGCCGCGGCAGACCCCCTCCCGCACCCCGGGGGATAGTCCGCGCGGCTGGCCTTGATTGCGCGCCCGCGCCGACTGGGCGGGGCTATCCGACCCCTCAGCCCTCGAACACGTCCGCCGGATCCGACACCGTCGCGGCGCGGACGAGCCAGCGGTCGAGTGTCTCGGCGTCGGTGCACGCTTGGATGCGGTGCTCAATGTCGGAGGGCAGGTGTAGGCCGCGGGCGCGGAGGAGTACGAGGACGGAGTCTGCTTTGCCCTCGACTTTACCCTCAACTTTGCCCTCGGCTTTGCCCTGCGCGAGGCCCTGTACAAGGCCCTGTACAAGGCCCCGAGCGTGTCCTTCGGCGTGGAGTTGTTCTTCGATGGTCATGGTGACGGCCTCGGCTGTGGGCGCCTGCCCGTCAAGGATGGCACGGATCTCGGAGAGGTGCAGGTCACGAGAAGCCCTGGCGATGTAGCGCAGAAGCACGATGAGCAGCTCCTTGCCGCGCGGCGTTTGGGCGAGGGATTCGAGGTCCGCCGCCCAGGATGGAAGGCTCCGCAGGAGTGTGTCTCGGTCGCGAGCATCACGGAGCGACCACAGGGAAAGGCGCGCGGCGTTGGCGAGCGTGCGGGCGCGCAGATCATCGTCGTCGCAGTGGTGGAGGTCGTCGACAACGTACTGGAAGTCGGGCAGGACTCCGGGCGCGATGTCGCCGACCGATGCGGAGAAGAGGTGTGCGAATCGCGTGGGGGCCGTCCAACCTCCGGGTACATGAGTAAGGACCGCAGGGATGATGAGAGGCAGCGGAAGCGCGGGGTGATCGTTTGCGTGGCGCGTCCAGATCCGGACCATGTAGCGAAGCGAGCGAAGCGCCATGGTGTGCTGGGCGGTCGATTGGTGTTCGAAGAGGACGTAGACGAAGACCGGCTCAGCGGTGGGCTGGATGGCAGCGGAGAAGAGCAGGTCGCTATGCTGGTCTGCGAGCTCTTCGTCCACATAGCTCCCCGGTTGTGGCGTGAGCGTGGCCCAATCGATGCGGGCAGCAACGTGGCCAGGCAGGATGTGCCGAAGCTCCGCGGCGGCATGTTCGGGGTGGCCGAAGATGGTCTTGAACAGCGCGTCGTGGGGAGCGTTGGTCACGAGCGCAGTGGGGTAGCACTGGGGGGTGGCGTGGGCTTGCTTTCGAAGGGCCGGGAGACACCTGTCCGTTGGGGGCGTGTTCGCTCAAAGCGCGCCCACGCAGCGTCAGCGCGTACCTGTGCATGACCGTCTCCCCGAGCATCGCCTCGTCGCCTGCCCGCCCGACTGCAGCTCCGTGCTGGGCAGCTCCTGCTGGATCTGCGTCGAGGTCACGGAAGTCGAGGTTGGAAACTAGCCCTCTGCAGCCGCCGCCTCCGGGTACTCTCGCTCCCATGGCGACCCGTGCCCCACGTGCCCGAGGGGTTGAGCTTCTTCAGCCCCCGGCGCTCTACCTGCTGGGTTTCGGGGCCTTGCTGCTCGCCAGCCCGCTGGAGGCGCTGTTCGGAGACGCCACGGCCCGCCTCCTCGCATGCCTCGCATTCAACGGCGTGATCTATGCGGCCCTCCGAGTGCCGCTCGCGTTGGCGCCCGTGGCCCTCGCTGTCTTGCGGGGTGCCGGCATCGGCGTGCTCATCGCGATGCCCTCCGTCCTCGGCGGGAGCTTCTCGTTTCCGGTTGGGGTCGTCGCTGCGGTCGTTGTGGTCGATGCCGCCTGGGAGGAGCTGCTGTTTCGCGGGCTCGCGTTCGACTTTGCCTTCCGGCGCTACGGACCCTGGGGCGCCCTCGCGCTGAGCAGCCTCTGCTTCGCGAGCGCCCATCTCCTCGATACAGCCGCGGCAGACCCTCTCTCGTTCACCTACCTCCTCTTGGCCGGCCTGCTGCTCGGCGCTGTCCGGCTCCACAGTGGCAGCCTCTGGCCGGCCCTTGCGCTGCATGCCGTCCACAACCTGATGCTCTCCGGTTCGATGCTTGAGCGCCCGGCGTGGGGCTCGGTCGCGGCCGCAGCCGTACTCGTCGCTGTTCTCATCGTGCGACTGCGTCGCTCCTTCGCTTCATCGAGCGCGACCGCTGCCAGCGTGCGTAAGCCTCCCGTCGCCCGGACCCCGGGGGATAGTCCGCGCGGCTGGCCTTGATCGCGCGCCCGCGCCGACTGGGCGGGGCTATGCGAGCGCTCAGCCCTCGAACACGTCCGCCGGGTCCGAGACCGTCGCGGCGCGGACAAGCCAGCGGTCGACGGTCTCGGCGTCGGTGCACGCTTGGATGCGATGCTGAATCTCGGGGGGCAGGTGCAGGCCGCGGGCGCGGAGGAGTACGAGGACGGAGTCTGCTTTTCCCTCGGCTTTGCCTTCGGCTTTGCCCTGCGCGAGGCCCTGTACAAGGCCCCGGGCGTGTCCTTCGGCGTGCAGTTGTTCTTCGATGGTCATGGTGACGGCCTCGGCAGTGGGCGCCTGCCCATCAAGAATGGCACGGATTTCGGAGAGGTGCAGGTCACGAGAAGCCCTGGCGATGTAGCGCAGAAGGACGATGAGCAGCTCCTTGCCGCGCGGCGTTTGGGCGAGGGATTCGAGGTCCGCCGCCCACGACGGAAGACTCCTCAGGAGTGTGTCAGCGTCGCGAGCGTCCCGTAGCAACCACAGGGAAAGGCGCGCGGCGTTGGCGAGCGTGCGGGCGCGCAGATCATCGTCGTCGCAGCGGTGGAGGTCGTCCACGACGTACTGGAAGTCGGGCAGGACCCCGGGCGCGATGTCGCCGACCGATGCGGAGAAGAGGTGTGCGAATCGCGTGGGAGCCGTCCAGCCCCCGGGTACATGAGCAAGGACCGCAGGGATGATGAGCGGCAGCGGAAGCTCGGGGTGATCGTTTGCGTGGCGTGTCCAGATCCGGACCATGTAGCGCAGCAAGCGAAGCGCCATGGTGTGTTGGGCCGTCGATTGGTGTTCGAAGAGGACGTAGACGAAGACCGGCCCTGCAGTGGCCCGGATGGCGGCGGAGAAGAGCAGGTCGCTATGCTGGTCTGCGAGCTCTTCGTCCACATAGCTCCCCGGTTGTGGAGTGAGCGTGGCCCAATCGATGCGGGCAGCAACGTGGCCAGGCAGGATGTGCCGAAGCTCCGCGGCGGCATGTTCGGGGTGGCCGAAGATGGTCTTGAACAGCGCGTCGTGGGGAGCGTTGGTCACGAGCGCAGTGGGGTAGCACTGGGGGTGGCGTGGGCTTGCTTTCGGAGGTTGGGGAGACACCTGTCCGTTGGGGACGTGTTCGATCGGCGCTCCCGCGGTTCGGCTTCCACCGCACGGAGCGTCGAGCGATGTTGGGCGGGGGGTCCGCCGTCTCCTCGCTCACCACCGCCACGTCGACCCCAACGATCACCGGCCTGCGGGCCTTCACGCCATCCGCTACGATGTAGGCGTTGGCGGCAGACTTCGAGACCTCTGAGGATGGCGCCGTGTCTGCTCTCGCCATAAAAGCCCACAGACGGGGACAGGTTCCCCACCCGAGCCTCGACTTTCTCTCCCGAAAGGCCGGAGTGGCAATGTACGATCTGACTCGCTTCTTCAGGTTTGCGCCACCACTGTTGCTCTTCGCATCCCTCGTCGCGTGTCAGCCGGCCGTAGATATTGAAGATCAAGAGGTCTCAGAATCCGAGGCGTCCACATCTAAGACTTGCGCTGGTTCTTCGCCCCGAGCCGGACTGGGACCCTGGCCGTCAGAGCCAGGTACTCACGCCCGTGACGGACAGGTCGACCCGGCCGCTCCATGCTCCCTCGAGCGATCAGCGACCAGCCCCTTCTTCACTGACACCGGTGTCAGTACACCACTTCCAGACTGGCGATCGCTCCCTCCAGCGATCAGCGACCAGCCCCTTCTTCACTGGCACCGGTGTCAGCACACTACTTCCGGACTGGTGATCGCAAGGGCGTCCCTCGCGAGTACAAGGACGCGCTCGGCCGATGGAACGCTGGCGGGCGCGATGTCGCCTTCCCTGCAGGCACGGTGGTTAACTTGCCCTGGACGACGGATGTAGTCGACCGCGCCGGGCTCACAGAGGCTTCGACCGGCCGACTCCCTCTTCGCTGACACCAGTGTCAGCGCACTACTTCCAGTATCGTAGTTCCGTGACACGAGTGTCAGTGCACTACTTCCAGACTCCGCGCCCAACAACCCTGGGTCGGCGACATGCGGGACCCAGCAACCCGAGGTCGGGGACCTGCGGGACCTGTTCCGGTCTCGGGGAGCGGTGGTCGTGCGGCGTTATGGCTCCCACGAGCTCGTGTCGCCACAGACCTCGGTGTATGCGCCCCGAAGCACATCGACCTGAACTCGTTCGTCGTCGAGAACCGTTGCGGTGATCTTCGCGTCCCCGACTCGGATGTACCAAGACTTCTCATCCAGCCATTCCAGATGAAGGAGACCTTCGACCAGCAACTCGTCGAATCTACCTGTCCCAGAGTACTCAACGGTCTTCCCGTCGGCTGTCTTCTCCTGCATTCGCCATGGTCTAGCTGCATGTGTATCGTCGATTTCGGTCATGGTGTCTGTCTCCTAAGCCCCGCATTGTCGAGTAGCTGCTCGAACAGGTTTACGTTGGTTTCGCCACCACGCTTTGGAACTGCGACCCGCATTGATGGAGGGAAATCCTTCACATTCTTCGTGAGGACTTTAGCGCCGATCTGCTCAGCAGTCTTGATTATATCCGGGTCTTTGACGCCGAATCTTCCAAATACCTCCTCAACGCTACGGACGTTGAAACCTCGGTCACGGAGCGCCTGTGCGGCTCTCGCCTGTAGATTTTCGTCGAGAATGATAGGCACTCCGTCCTCGGCGAATCCCGCCTGTCGACGCGCACGAGCACGAAGGGTCTTCAGCAGATCAGCACCTGGATTGCCTCCCCCCTCTGCCGCGAGCTTCGCACGTCGCGCTTGCCGTGTCGACACGCCCGCAGCCTTCAGCTCCTGAATCGCCTTTCGGATTCCTGCAACCCGCTTCGCCGCTGCCGCTGCGCGCACCGCAGTGGTCCCGCTGCTTGCGCCGACAGCCCCCACTCCGGCCCCTCGAGCGGTAGCCGCCGCCTCGAGTACGATCAGCTCCCCCGCGAGGCGAGCCTCCGCGAATAGCTCGTCACCAAGTTCGTCAGCACCGAGGGCATACGCATCAACCGCATCGACTCCAGCTTCTTGTCCATCATGCACGAGGGAGATTGGAAGGGCCTCGTATGCCAAGTTTGTGCCTGCCTCTCCACTCAACGCGCGGATCGGTCGCTCCGCTCGGACCAACTGCCGCTCCCGAATCCCGAGTAGCTGTCGATTCTTCGCGAGGTCTGCGGCGCGACTGGCCTGTTCGCTCTTGCTTTGGACGAACGCCTTGTTTCGCTCAGCCGCGACTAGCGAAGAATCGAGTTCCTCCTCTGTTTCGAAAATGGTGTAGGTCCCGTCGGGGTTGGGCACACCGAACACGCCCGCGGCTTCCGGTCGGGGCGGACCACTTCCCTCCTCGACGGGCCCCTCAGGAGTCTGGTACGGAGCTTTGAACGCCTCACCGCGTGTCCCGCTCGGGTCGCTCAACGAAACCGGATTCCCCGACACATACCCGTACCGGTTCACCCCATCCCCGAGCCCAATCGGGTCACTGGCCGTCCACCGCCCAAGCCAGCACGCGTAGTACCGAGCCCCGTGGTACCCGAGCCCCGTCTCCTCGTCCCGCTCCTTCCCCGTGTACCGGTACGTCCGCTCGGAAACATCGATGCTCGAGTTCACCGCCCGGTACGAACTCGTCCCGTACGGGTGATACTCCTCGTACGAAATCACCTCTGCACTCGCGGTCAGCTCCAGCGACGCCGACCCAAGATGGTTGCTGTACTGATACCGATGGTGCGTCGTCGGTGTCCCGACGGCTGAGCCGCTCTCCACCGTCCGCGTCTCCACGTCGCACATCCGACCCGCATCGTCCGCGATGTGCAGCGTCTCCCGCTCCAGCTGGAGCGTCCCGTTCGTCCGTTCCCGGTACAGCTCGTACGCACCCAAGTAGATGCGCTCGGTCGTCTGCGTCCCCGCCAGGTTCACGGACACCTTCCGCACCCGCTGACCCGCGCCGTCGTACACGAAGTACGCCGTCCCGCCTCCGCCCAGGTCGGCGCTCCGCATCTGGTCCGCGTAGTTCCAGCTCACCGCACTCAGGTGCGGCATCGAACTCATGTTCCCGTGCGCGTCGTACCCGTACGTCGCGCTGTGCTGCCCCGCCGCATCGCCCGGCAGTGACGTCGCCTGCAGTCGGTTCCCGTCCCCCGCGTACTGATACCGCCGCGTCCAGTTCCCGCCCGCACCAGCCGCGGATTCTCGGCGACACGGGCACCGCGCTGCGTTCCTACTGCTTTAGCGAGCCGTTCTCCGAGCCGGAGCCATCCAATCATCCAATAACCTCGCCCCGCTGCAGACCCCGGCCTACTTCGAGGCCGTCCTCGACGGCCGTGACTGGCGAGGACGCGCTGGCGGTGATGAAGGAGCGGGGGGAGGAGATCGACCTGGTCCTGCTCGACCTGGGGATGCCCGGCCTTGGGGGGCAAGGCGTGCCTGCTGGAGCTGATCGCAGATCACCCCAAGACCCCCGTCGTCATGCTGACCGGACGCGCCCAGCCGCAGGATCTCGAGGAACTCATCGGACTCGGGGCCCGTGAGGCCATCAGCAAGCCGGTGCCGGTCGCCAGCCTCCTGAGCACCCTCGGGACCGTCCTGCAGCAACGGCCGGGGCCGAGCACTGAGGGCGCCATCGCGATTCGCGGACGCGCCAGGATTGCTCGCGCTCGCTCGTGCCGCCGACGCTCGCTCGTCAGATCTCGGCATGCCTGGAGGGTCGCCCGGCCGAGGCATGTGGTGTGAGCAGCTGTCCACGCTGCCGGAGCTGCCGGAGCCGCCGGAGCTGCCGAGGTGTGGCCGACGATGCAGGCGGCTGGTCCACCCGCGGGCCACCGGGCGACCCACGAGCCGTGCAACCGCCTTCGAACACGGCGATGCGGGAGTGGCCCGGCTTGCGCATCAGCAGCGCCGTGCAGTGGCCGACTGTCACGCTCAGGCGCGCTACGTTCCGCGGACCACCCAGGACAGCGACGCCCTCGCCCTGGTGCGCGAGCACTGGCCTGCGTTCCGCGAGCGGCTCGAGGAGCGGGCCGGCTCGCTGCCGGGATTCGTGCGGGACGAGCTCGAAGCGTTCGTCACCTGCGGAGACTTCGAGCACGGCTTCTTGGTGGCGCAGTGCTCCCGCTGCGGGGACAGCCTGCGCGTCCCGTTCGCCTGCAAGAGCCGCGGCATCTGCCCCTCGTGCATGGGCCGGCGCATGGCCGAGACCGCGGCGCTCTTGGTCGAGCACCGCTTGCCTGAGGTTCCGTGGCGGCAGTGGGTGCTGAGCTTCGAGGGCCCGATGGCGGTGCGGCTGGGCTACGACCGGCGGCTGCTCGGGAGGGTGTGCCGGTGGTTTGCGAAGCGGGTGATGCAGGCGCTTCGGCAGCAGAGCAAGCGCGAGCACGGGTTGCGCAGCGGCAGCAACCTGAACCCTGGAGTGCTCATCGTGGTGCAGCGCTTCCGCAGTGACTTGGGCTTGTTCGTGCATCTGCATGCGCTGGTCACCGATGGCTGCTTCGAGGCGCCGGCGATGGTGGACGACGCGGTCGCGTTCATGCCGGCCATCGGCCTCGGCGAGCAAGACCTGTTACGGACGCTGCAGCGCCTGCACGCCGACTCGGCCGAGCACCTCGAGGTCGGGGACGGGGACGATGGCGATTGGCGAGCCTGTCGACGAGGCGCTCGTGGCCTGCGTCCAGCTCGGCCTGCCGCTGCGTGCTCTCGGACCCTCGCCCTGCGCTGCGCCGCCCGCTTCGCCGATGCTCGTCCGTGGCTTCGGCATGCAGCTGCACGCCGCGGTCACCGTCGACGGGCGCGACCGCAAGCGCCTCGAGCGGGTGTGCCGCTATCTCCTGCGCCCGCCCTTCGCCCTCAATGCCGTCCAGCGCACCGCCGACGGGCAGGTCCGGGTGCACTTCAAGAAGCCCAATCGCTTCGGGGCCACCTTCGCCCAGATGACCCCCGACACCTTTCTCGCCCGGCTGTGTGCACTCGTCCCGCCTCCGCCGCGGGCCCACACCGTCCTGTACTACGGTGTGCTTTCGGCCCACCACAAGCTGCGCTGTGCCGTCGTGCCCAAGCAGCTCTCGCTGTTCATCCCCCGCGGCCAGCTCGAGCTGTTCGCCATCACCACAACCTTGCTCGAAGCTCAGCTGCGTGATGCCGCCCCCTCTCGGCTGTCGTGGATGAAGCTCCTCGCCCGCGTCTTCCGCGTCGACATCTCCGTCTGCTCCCGCTGCAGCGGACCCATGCGTGTCACTCGGGCCGTCACCACACCGCAGGAGATTCCGGCCGAGCTCCGCGGCGCTCGGCCGCCGCCGCGAGCCCCTCCTGTCGGACAACTGCTGCTGTTCTCGGGTCCGCCCGCTGCCCCCTGAGTCTCGCTGCACGAGCGCGTCGCCTCCCACCGCGCTCGTCGCGGCGTGCCTGGGAGTTGCATTAGGGCCCGGCCTCGGTCCCTGTCGCGGCGTGTTTTTCCCTGAAATGGCTCCGCTCTCACCGGCTCTGCTTCGCGCGACATCCGCCTGCTGCTCCTCGGCGCTCGTTCCGCACTCTCCTGCCGCCCGTAGTACTCCTCAATCCCCGCTTTTTCCCACTTCATTTCACCTAAACGCACCGCTTTCTCCCGCTTGTTGTCGAGTCGCGGCCTGCCTCTGGGGATGGGTTGGCTTGTGTTCGATGAGCTTCTCAGGCAGAATGGTGACATGCGAAGGGCTCTGGCACAGCCGTTGCACAGCGAGCGGTAGGTAGCATGCGAAATCTTCGGACACGTATTCAGTCGGGATTCTGCCTGGCCACGTCTATTCTGGTTATGGGCTGTAACGGCGGCGGCTCGTCGTCGACTGGCGACACGGATGGCGGGACCGGGGGGGGGGATCGTCCCTGGTCCAGAGTGCGTTGACGCTGTGCCTATGGGCGGTCAGTGGCGCGATGACGCAGTGATCGACCTTCGGGACCCGCTCCCCTCCGGGAACGACACGCTCTCCTCGCCAGCGTGTGGGTGGGATGCGGGGATGACGGCACACCACTGTTGGATCACTGCGGTTCACGCCATCCTCCTGCATACGGGAAAGTTGCTGCTTTTCCATGGTGAGCGAGACCAGCGACTTCTATCGCTCACCGATCCGGTGTTGTCGCTTGGTGACGGGCGATTTGTCCCAGAACTGGGAACGGTCACTTGGACACCGTTACCGTACCGGAAGGACGCCCCTGGACCTCCGGGAGACAGGTGGTCAAACCTTTTCTGCTCCGGACATGCCCAGCTCGCAGACGGATCACTGCTCATCGGTGGTGGAAACATCACCAATGGCGGAGATGGTGGTGGGCTTCTCGACGTTTTCAAGTACTTGACCGGTGAGACCGATTTTTCGGCGGTAGACGTCCTGGCGGATCCTGGACTGGTCGACTGCCCGTACTTCTGGGAGCTTGATGCCGGGACCGCGAATGAGCCTTGGACGAACCCCAACGGGACTATGGAGCACGATCGTTGGTACCCAACGCTCACGACGTTGCGCGATGGAAGAGTGCTCATTGCAGGAGGGTATTCGAGAGTTGCAGGCGGAGCGCCGGAAGATCTGGAAGCAGGTGTTCCGTCGAACCTCATCGAGATCTATGACCCGCAGACCCAGCAAGTCACCCATCTAAATGCGGACGACGGCGACAACGACCTGAACAACGACGCTGTTTATTTCTACCAGGGGCTCAATATTCGAGTTCCAAACTACCCGTTCATGTTCCTACTGCCCAACGGAGATGTGCTCTACGCGGGCGGCGAGAGTCCTGCCATCCCGGACTCCACGTCGGCGGGACTTGTCCTGGTCGCGCCAGAAAATAGCAATACAGGCCGCTGGGAGTGGGCCAACAACGACCTGCCGTCTCAAATAACGGGCGGATCGGCGGTGATGTATGCGCCCGGCAAGATCCTCAAAACAGGCGGTCGGGCTGTTGGTCAGGACGAAGACGGCTACGATGGAGAAGATCCGGACTCGGTTCAAACCGCACGTGCGGAGGTGATCGACCTTTCGGAGCTGCCCGGTGGCGAGGACAGCTACGCTGGGCTTCAGTTTTCCCCGGCCGACACGATGGCGCACGGGCGCCACTTTCACAACATGGTGATCGTTCCCAACGGACATGTAGTTGCCGTTGGGGGGAACAGTGCCAGTAACTCGCGAGATGGAGATCGCTGGGAGAACCCATGCTGTATCGGGGCTGACTCCGCGCCCGAACTTGCTGCAGTTCCATCGCGATACGCCTGCGAACAAGGCGGTACGCCTGTGTTGAATCAGTATTGCCTGGACGGGTGCGAATCGAGCTGTGAAACGTTCTACGATGTGGGTCCAAACGTGGCCTGCACTGATATGGCGGGGAATCCGGCCATCGATCCCAATCCAGACACGAGGTGCGCGTTCATCGAGTCGGTCCCTTGCTGCGAAGGCAGAAGTGAAAGTGCGTGCAATCCAGACCTTGATTGTGCGTGGGATGCTGCTTCGTCGAGCTGTGTCGACACGATTGCTGGGCTGCAGGTGGATCGTTGTGGGGACGCGATGGCAGGCGCCAGTTGCCGCACGACCGGGCCCGGGCGTGGATACTGCGCGAAGGATTGCGATCCAGACGCACCATCCTCAACAGATTGCCCACCCATCATGCCCGTGGGAAGCGAGCAGAAATGTTTGCTCACCGCGCCCGAGCGACCCAGGGAGTCCGATGGTGCAGACGATGAGAGCGGCGGACTCCCGGACCCGTTCGCGGGCTTCTGCTCGCCTGCCAACAACGAGTGTTTCGCGTCGTACCCAACGGAGGTGTGGGATCCGAACTGCGATGTCTGGACAGAAACAGACGACCAAATCTACCCGCGCATGTATCATTCGGTTGCCCTTCTCCTTCCAAATGGTGAAGTCATGTCAACGGGAGGCGGGCATCGAGACTTTGGCAACTACCAGTCGATCTACGAATATCCCTACATGGAGTTCTTTGCGCCCGACTATGCCCGGGGCACCAGCGAAACGGCTCCAACACTGGAGATTACCGATGGTACGGGCGTCGAGCTTCCAAGCGATGAGTGGTACTTGCCGTGGTGGCAAAATCCATCAGCGAGTGGACTCCGCGACCCAGGGTCTGTGACCGTGCGAACATGCGGCGACGTGGAAGGGTTCTCGATCATTCGCCCAGGTTCGACGACGCATGGGTTTGATCAAGACCAACGGTTTACGCACCTCGATCCCACGGAGTTGCTTGATGAGCCTGATGAGGATGGCTGCATGCTTTGGGAGGTGTCTTCGCCGCCAGACCGTGTGCGAGAAGATGCCGAAGGGAATATCTTCCAGCCGCTGCAATACCTACAGCGCGCAGACACGGTGCTTCCTCCTGGCTACTATATGCTCTTCGCGCTGTCCCCAGTGGGTGTGCCATCGGAGGGCAGGTTCATCCGTGTTGGCTCTGATGAGAGCATCGAAGGTCTGTGCCTCGGGGATCCCGACGAGATCGTCGCGACGATCAGCGAGTGCTCGGTTGAGCCTGTTGGCGGTGAGTGTCCTGCGTCGGGCCGTGTGGATACCCCGCTCTCGCTACCTCAAGTTCAGGATGCCACAGGGTCTCTCGTAGCCGGTTGGCGGGTTGTCCTAGAGCCTGGGGAGCCAACGAGCGCACTTCCTGCACTCTGCGCGCACGCGTGTACGCAGCACTTTGGTGCCATCGAAGGGGCGAACGCATCATGTGGCACTCCGGGGGCGTTCTCAACTGCGGTGCTCGGTCCCACGACCGAAGTTGCGATCGACATGCTGCTGCCTTCGCAGCGCCAGGGCGGAGCGGTGTCTGGATCTCATCGGCTCGACTGCGGTCTGGCCGGCGATTGCTGGACGTACTTTGACGAAGCGCTCCACCCCGCAGCGCTTCCCCGGGTCACGGCGGCCGCTGCTTCGGGGGAACTCGTCGAAACGTCCAGAGGGCTCGAATCTTCAGTTTTGCTGTCGTGTGGAAGCGCCGATCCGGTGAAGGTCGAACTCGCGGGTACAGTTGGCTACAGCGACGCGGCCCGTGCGGATGCATCCGAAGACAGGCCATTCTATCTCGGAGCATTTGACCTGTCGTCTCAGGGGGCCGCTTCGAGTCTTCCGCAGTCACTTGAACTGGAGTGCTTGGACGGGACCTCAGAGACCGTCACGCTTGAAGGGCTGGACCTCTCGCTGGCACAGCCTGCGTTCGGCGTTCAGCCCCGAGGCGAAGACCGTGTGCTTTTCCCCCCAAGCTCCATGCAGGTCTGGATCGACCTTCAGGTCGGCGGCAGGGCCTACCGTGTTCGTCGGCCGAATCCAGCAGAGGTCAGAGTCGACCACAGTGGTGGCGGATTTATGGGCGCACCGTTCCGGCTTCGAGCGCAGGTCGGCTGTGGGCGCTCCAGCGTCGCGCTCGTCGACCTGTGGGTCGCCATGAAAGACGGAGCGGTCTCAGGCTCGCCTCCAAGTGGGGCGATCACCATGCCGAGCTCGGTGTCGTGTGGGAGCACGGTTTCGCTTTCGGCGTCCTTCAGCGACCCGGACGGGGACCTTGCGAATGTTCGATGGTTCGTGGATGACGTTCCGCTTTCAGACGCAACCAGTGCGATTCAGGTCTCCGAAGGACACCGATTTAGCGCGGTTGCGACGGACTCACGAGGTGCAGCCACCACAGTGGCTCAGGAGGTCTCATGCAACTAGGTCTCGATATGACGCGAATGCTCATCCCTTTGACAATGGTCCTTGTCGTTGCTTGTGGTCCTGAGAGCGATGATGAGGCCGCGGAATTCAGAAACGAGCTCGCGGGCGTCTACTCCACCCGAGTTGAGGGTGACCAAGTGGTTGCGAGTGCTACCTGGATATCGATCTACGACTTCGGGGAAGATGGTACGGGCACGTATCACCGCCTTTCGTGCCTGAAGGAAATCTCTGACGAGGTCGAGTTCGAGTGGTCCCTCGACGGCAGCAATTCGCATGCCGCAATCGAGTTCGAAGAAGAGTATTCAGCCATGAGCGGAAAGTGGACCTTGCCGGAATCCGACTGCTCGGAGAACTCGAGTTCGAGAGTCGACTTCGAGTTCACAGGAGGGGACAGGTTGTTCCCTGGTCGACGTTGCAATCCGCAACTAGGAAGCGAGCAAGTGGACGGCGTGCAGACTTGCGAGTTCGAAGTGTGCGGAGGTGAATCGATCCGGTGCGGTGGAATGGGAGTCGAAGGATGACGCGACGACCTCACACCCTCTTGGCAGCGTCCGCGTGCCGTGACTTTGCAACGAGGGAATGCGCGATGACGTTAAAGTATGGGTTCTCTGGACTTGTGGCGGTCACGCTTTGTCTCGTGCCGACACGGGGAGAGGCGGCCGGCCTTACAGGCCATCGCACCAGCTCTGCGACCGCGGGCGACTTCGATGGCGATGGTTTGATCGACACTGCGTATGGTCTTCCCAATGCCAACAGCTATGTGGGCCTTTTAGTCGTCGTCTTCGGCGATGGGCGGATTCAGCACTGGAACCGGAACACGCCTGGGGTCATCGGCGTCGACGCCACGTACGACTACCTTGGAGACAGTGTAGCGGCGGGGGACTTCGATGACGATGGTTACGATGACTTGGCCTTCGGTGTCCCTGGTGAGGACGACTCGTCGACAGGCTCCAATATCGGAGCAGTGCACGTCATCTATGGATACGCTGGCGGACTCACGACCATTGGCGATCAGATGATCACGCAAGACTCGCCAGGGATTGCGAATATCGAGGAGCCATACGACTACTACGGCGAGTTCTTGTCCGCAGGGGACTTCAATTGCGACGGTTACGCGGATCTTGCGGTCGGTATTCCTCGCGAGAATCTCAACGCGGGGACCGATGCGGGGGCCATCAATGTGATCTATGGATCGTCGGGAGGGCTATCGAGTGTGGACGACTGGTTCCACCAGGATAGTTCGAGCGTTCTCGGGCAATCCGCAGCGTATGACGACTTTGGTGCGGGCCTGGTCGCAGGGAACTTCGATGGTGATTCGTGGGGCGGCCGGCCTTGCCAGGACCTGGCGGTTGCTGTTCCTGGAGAAGACCAGGGGACGCCGAGCGATGCTGGTGCGTTTCAGGTCTTCTTCGGATCGTCATCGACAGGGGTGAGTGCTTCCGGTGACGAGTACATCAGCCAGGCAGAACCGTACGTTGACGGTACGGCCGCCGCTTATGACGAACTCTCAGAGCGGATGCTTCGGTCCGTATCCGCGAACCCCGGGTTTGATGACCTCACGGTCACTGTGCCGGGGGAGACCTGCGGTGTGGGAGACTTCTTTGCCAGCCAGACCTTCGAGTCCTCTCCCGCGGGGTTGATCTCTGAGACAGGTTTTGTGGACGATGTCCTGGTCTGCTTGGACATTTCAGATGTCCTGGATGCCGCCGAAGCAGAGTATCTCCCGTGCATTCTCGAAGCAGGAGTCTGTCACTGTGCGGAAGAGATGCGCTTCAAGATCGAGGCAAGCGTCGACATCGACGCGGCGATTGAGGCATGGATGTGTCTTGTTCGGGCACAGACGGCGCTTGACCTTTGCGAGGTGGCGGTCCCTCAGACCTCGCATGCAACAACCATGTCAGGAAACGACTGCGTCGAGGCGAGTGCCGAGGTGTGGAAGGGGTGCGAGCTCGGAACGTTGGAGCTAGATTGGCCATGAGTAAGACTTCGAAGAGCCGAACGTGGTGCTTGATTCCTGTAGTCCTTCTCCTGTTGGGGGCGTGTGGTTCGACCGTGAGTGGTCCCGAGGTAGATATCCCTGCCGATATCTACGATGACGAGGTTTGGGACGATGCGGATATCGAGGTCAGGGTTGCGGCGCTGCGCCGGGATATTCGAGCTGAGCTGGAGAAGGTTAAACGGCTCAGTGCCGAGGGCCGCGAGTCCGAGTCGCAGAGGCTCCTCGAGTTGATGTCGATCCTCCGTGCGGAGTGGGGGAAGCTCGAGGGCGGTGCGCACGAGTACGCGAAGCTGGAGGAAGACATCGAAGCGTTGCTCGACGGTTGAGCGAATCACCGAGCTGAAGAGCCGCAGCAAGGGAGACACCGTTGTCCCCCACGCAGCTGCGGCAACTCAGAGCGACATCGGGGACCACCGACGCCGTCGCCGGTCCGCCGGGACGCTCAGGCTCCTCGCTCGAAGGTTCGTGCTCGGCAAACGGTCCCGGTGAGTCCTGTAGTGGCGGATGTTGCTCGGTGCTGGCCGGCGGAGAAATTTGCGACGATCTAGGATGCTCGACCCGCAGGACCGATATCTGCCTCGAGGGTGACTGCTAGCAGGCCCATGTTGCGCGACCCGACGTCAGAAAATTAATTAGACGCGCGGGCTATAGCGGGGGGCGAGGTGTTGTCAATCGCGAGCGAGTAGGATGCGGGCATGCCCGCGCCCGCATCCGGCGACCTGCCAGGCCGAACTCCGAGTCCCCGCCGGGCCGCGCTCGTGGCTGTCGTGTGGCTCGCGTTCGCAGCCTGCGACGGCAAGTCGGGCCCCCACGCGGCGGCGCAGGGCCACCCGCACTCGGTTCGGGCCCTGTTGCTGGCGGTCGACGACGCCCTTCAGCACGGCTCGGCCGACGAGCTCGAAGCCCTGGTGATCGATACCGCCAGCATCCGCGCGCTCTGCCCCGAGTTCGACCCCAGCGTGCTCTAAGACGGACTCCACGTCCCATGTCGGCGCCAGCAACGGGACAACGCACTCGGAGACGTCGACTGGACCTGGAGAATCCGGCCTTTCCAGCTCGACCACCACCCCCCTCCAACCGGCGGAGTACTCTGCCGTTGGCGCCGACGGGGTTGGGTTCAAGTACCGATGGATCCAAGTCCAGAAATACGATCCGGTGCTCGAATACTGTCTAACGGTTTCTCTGATAGAGGACGCGGGCCAGTCGCAGCGCGGTTTCGATGACGTTGAGATGTGGGGCATATGGCGTGTCGAGGGGGGCTGGACGAGAGCCCCCGTCCTCGACTGCCGAGACCGGGACGTCGAGCCAACACGCGTCAACGCAGTTGCCGGGCGCGTCGCACCTGAACCTGGCGTGAACTCCCCTTGTACGCTCCCAGTTGTTGAGCTTTCGATAGAACTCGCAGAGTCGGATGCGTGGCCCCCCGTCGACGAGTTGCTTGCTGAGAACCTGCTCGTCGAGGAAGCGTTCTGGTGCGACTAGCAGCCTGTTGAGAAAGTCGACACGACGTCTCGCTCGCCCTTTTCGCCCCTGGCGTTGTCGCCAAAACTTGCAGTACACCCGGTACAGCGGCGTTTCGGCTCCTACCCAGGAGCGAAAAGTGCTTCCCGATCCGCCGCGCCGACTTTCTCAACAGGCTGCTAGCAGCCCTCAAGGACGAGGACAACAAGACCAAGACTTGCGCCCAGAACTACCGGATCGTCCTCGGCCGGGACTGACCGACGCTCTCCAAGACCGGAGGTCTGAATCGTGGGGCCCCGGTTCATCTACGAGCTGCAGCAGACGGAGCCCTCGACCCCCATGGGTCCGCCTTCTTCCGCCTTGATCTGAGCAACCGGCGCTGCACCGTTGCTCTCGCAGACATAGCCGGGCGCGAAGATCGCCCCGTCGCCGATGTCGCCGACGACACTGCCTCCGGCGTCCTCGCACTCGGAGGCGGTCATGCTTGCTTCGGGGCCGGCGTTGCCCGCGGGCAGGCCTGCGGAGGTGTCGGGTTGCTCCGAGGGTTGCTCCGGGGTGGGCTGCGTTGCGGGTTTGCAGGCGACGAGCAGCAGCAAAGCGAAGGGCAAGCGTTTCATGCCCGCACCTTCGCTCATCGTGGCGTGGTCGACCACCACGGCTGTTATTCGCGTCGGCGACGCAATGCGCCGAGCCCGAACAGCAGGAGGCCTGCGCCACCGAAACCCGGAGCACCGACGGAACAGCCTCCACCGCTGTCGTCTTGGCCTGGGTCACCGTCTGTGTCGGAGCCAGAGCCGCCGCTGTCGGAGTCAGAGCTGCCGCTGTGACGCGGACCTGCACCTCGAACGCTGCGGGTCGGCTTTGGACCCAGTCCAACGGGAGGAGTCCATCGTCGTTGTGGACGACCTCGCCGTCGATCAGGAACTCGATGGCGACGCTGGGGGCCAAGGTTGCGGGCAGCGCACGCTGAACCGCGACACGCGTGTCGCGGAGCGGCGCAGCCTTGCGCAGCCTTGCTCAGCCTTCGGGTGCGCAGGCGACCGAACCCAACGCGTTGCCCGTCATGTCGGAGTACGTGTACGGATCTCGCAACCCGGTGAACACGTCGACGGCGGTCATGGTGGCGACGTCGATCTTGAACGCGCCGGCTTCGGACATCGGGTCTTCATCGTCGCGATACGTGACGGCCCAGAGGTAGCCGTCGGCGTCGAAGCTCACCCCCTTCACGCTTTCGCCCGTGGTCCAGGTGTCCACGATTTCCAGGGTGTCGATGTGGATGGCGTGCACGCTGCTGCCCTGGCTGACGTACATGAGATCGTCGGGCCCCTCGGCGAGGCCCGAACCTCCACCGACGCCAGGCACGACCTCCCAGGTCGCCGGTCCAGGGTCGAAGCGACCGGCGATGCTGCCAAAGTTGCTGGCCAACCACACCCTGCCCTTGTGATCGACGGTGATGCCGTAGGGCGCGACGCCCGGCGGAAGGTCGAACAGCTCGTAGGTTAGGGTGTCGCGATCGACTCGGCCCAGCAGCGCGGCTCCGAAGCCACCCAGAGGACTGAAGTAGAGGTTGCCGCCACCATCGACAGCGCCGCCGTAGGCTCCGAACGATCCGCCGGGAAAGTCCGGGATGTCGACCTGGGCATCGATGGCGCCGGAGAGCCCGTCGAGCAGTGATGCGGTCACACCACCCGCGCCGCCCAAGCCTGGAAAGAGGCCCGGCACGGTCGAGGTCACGGTCCACACCTGGGATACGCTCGCGTCGCAGTTGCCCGGCATGGTGGTGTCGCCGGTCCAAGCGACGGGGCGCTGGTTGCTGGTCGGAAAGTCGACGAACCATGCGCGGCACTCCTCTTGGTCCCACGGCAAGACGTCGTCCGGGCCCGAGCTGGTCTGAATGCCGGGCGTGCCGTTGGTGTCGAGGCAGTTCGCCGGGTTGGCGTAGAACTTGGTGAGTCCGCCGTGCCGGTTGGCGACCGCGACGTCGCCCGAGAGGTTGACCGAAGTGCGCGAGGGGTTGCCGTTGCCATCGGCGCGGGTCAGGTAGCGACCCTCTTCGACCAGGGTTCGTGTGTTGATCTTGGAGACCGTGCCCTCCACGGCGTCGGCGACCCACAGATAGGTGAGCTCGCACTCGCAGCTTCCAAACCCGCCCGCGGGGGAGCCGACGTCGAGCTTGATCTCGTCGCCGGTCTCGTCCGCGGCGTCGCCACTGGACACCTCGCCTGCGCTGGTCGCCCCCGCGGACGCGTTGCCGCCCGATGGCGCTGTGCTCGAGGCGTTGTTGCCGCTGAGCGCACCTTCCGAGCTCGACCCGCCGCCCGCCGCGGACTCGAACGCGTCGCTCGAGGTGTCCGAGTTGCAGGCCAACGCCGTCGCAGCCAGTCCTAGGAGCGCAATCCGTGATGTGTTTCCCCACCGCATCGAAGGGAGTGGTGCGCAGCCGCGGCCTAGAGGTTCCCGAGTCACGTGTGCGTTCTACAACGGGCGAGAGTCCGGTACCCTTGCAATGTGGGGTGGAAGTTGTCGTTGTTGGCTGCCTGCGTCGCTGCGACCGCTTGTGGCGCCCAAGAAGAAGGGCCGAAGGGGTGGGAGGGCGGCGGCTCGACCTCCTCGGCGATGACGGGCCCCAGCGGGACCGGAGCGTCTAGCGCCGGCCAGACGTCGAGTCCGGACGGCAGCACGGGCGCAGCCTCGGCGAGCACGAACCCCAGCGCGGGTGATACCTCCGCAGGCGACGATGAAGAGAGCGGCGGCGCTGAGGACTCGAGCGGCGGACCGCCCGCGCCCACCTTTCAGGAGCACTACATGGGGCGCTTCGAGCGTACGGAAGAAGCGGGCCCGCGCGCGTCCTGGTCGGGCTCGACGGCACGAACTCGGATCGACGGCACCTCGATCTCGATCGGTCTCGACGGACCCTCGGGCATCCACTTTCAGGTCGCGGTCGACGGCTCGCCGACCCAGGTGTTCGTGACGCAAAGCGGGGCGCAGTCGTACGTGGTGGCCTCCGGGCTGCCGGCGGGCGAGCACGAGATCGAGGTCGTCCGGCGCAATGAGGGGTACTTCGGCATCGTGGAGTACACCGGCTTCGAGCTCGGGGCGGACACCACGTTCGTCGACACGCCGTGGCCCTACGACCTGCATATTGAGTTCATCGGAGACTCGCTCACCGCCGGCTATGGCGTGGAGTGTTCCAGCGGGGACGAGAACTTCTCCGCGCCAACCCAAAGCGCCTACGCCTCCTACGCGATGGTGGCCGCCCGCGAGCTCGGAGCATCGGCCCATCTCATCGCCTACTCGGGCAAAGGCGCGTACCAAAACTACGCTGGCAACCTCGATGAGCCCATGCCCGTGCTCTGGCCTCGCGTCTTCACGACCCAAGCCGAGCCGCTGTGGGACGCGTCGGCTCAACCCGCCGATGTGGTGGTGGTGAACCTGGGCACCAACGACTTCTCCGCGTCGATCTCCTACGAGAACTTCGTGGGTGCCTATGTGGCGCTGCTCCAAGACGTGCGCGGGCGCTATCCTGCCGCCACGATCATGGGCGTCTCGTGGGCGCACTGGGGAAGCGAGCACGAGGGCTGGGTGAACGACGCGGTCGAGCAGTTTGGTGATGCCAACAGCACCACCGAGCGCTTCGTCATCGACGCGAACGACGGCTGGGGCTGCGACTATCACACCAACGTGGTGAGCAATCAGAAGTTCGGCGAGCAGCTCGCGGCGCGCATCGCCGGGCTGTAGCGAGGCCGCGGCCCGGCTCCGGGAAAGTTTCTCAGGCCGGCGGCGAAGCGCCGATGTGGGTCTAAGGGGCCGGTTTCGGCACTCTGTGGGGATTGTTGTCGAAGTGTGCACAGCCAGTGCGAATCGTTGACCTGGTTGGTTTCGAGGGTTGGACGCATACCGCCGACATCGAGCGAGCCCCAATCATGTCGAACAAACTCAGCGCCCTCGTCCTCCTTGCTCTTGCACCCCTCGCTTGTGACTCTGGCGACTCGTTCGAAGGTGTCACTCCCGATGTCCTCGGCGCCCCGGCGGGCAAAGCCGACGGTTCCGAGGTGTCGATCTCCGAGGCCGGGGCGTATGACGTGCTGCAGATTCGAGGCGACGCGGCGGTCGAGCTCTACGAGACGTTCGACCGCGCTGGCGGCTTCACGTCGCTGACCCGCGGCGGTCTCGACTACCGCTACGGCGTGTACAGCATCTGCGTCAGCAACGGCGATGCCGCGGCTTGCAGCCTGTACTCGCGCACCGCAACGCTGGACGTCGGTGGCTTCTTGGCGACGATTCACGGCGAGCGCTTCGATTCGGCCAGCAGCGAAGTGTTCGCCGCCATGGCCCGCGCGCAGGGCGAGTCACCCGCCAATGTCTCGGAGCTGAGCAGCGACAGCTTCTTGTGCGCCAAGACCAACGTCGATGTTTGGTGCGGGGTGACCGAAGGTAGCGGCGACGACGTCGAGCTGGAGCTGTCCTTCGCGGACCTGCCCGTGCTCGGCGATGACTTCCTCTACGAGGGGTGGCTCGTCACCGACAACGGCCCCGTGACCTCGGGTCGGTTTGTGGTGAACGGAGACGAAGACAGCCACGTCTTCAACATCGACCGCGAACTCGCCGACGCGAGCGTCATGTTTGTGCTCACCATCGAGCCCAAGTTTGGTGACGACCCGGGCCCGTCCGACACACACATCGTGGCCGGTCCCTTCGCGGGCGGCGTCGCCCAGCTGAGCATGAACCACGGCGCGGCGTTCGGCACCGACTTCCTCGATTCCGAGGGCGGCTTCATTCTCGGGACCCCCACCACCGCGGGCATCGACGAGGACTTCGACCAAGGTGTCTGGTTCCTCGACCCTGCTGAAGGTCCCGGTGCGGGCCTGAAGCTCCCCGTGTTGCCCGCGGGATGGCAGTACGAGGGCTGGGTCGTCGGCGAGGACGGGCCCATCTCGACCGGCACGTTCCTCGACCCCTCGATGGCCGACCGCGACGGTGCGGGCGCAGCCGCGGGCCCCGATGGCGCGCCGCCGTTCCCCGGCCAGGACTTCATCAACCCCGCCATGAAGCTGCCCGGCACCACGGTGGTGCTCTCGGTCGAGCCCACGCCCGACGACAGCCCCAAGCCGTTCTTCATCAAGCCGCTCGCCGGGCCCGTCGGTGCTGAAGGCGCGGGAGTCTTTCAAACGCTCGGCAACATCGCCGCGCAGTCACAGGTCTCGGGTCTCGCGACCCTCGCAGGCTGAGGAGTCGGAGACAGAGTCGGCCCGAGGCACACCCCCATCCGCACGTCCCCGCCTCGGGTTCTGTCGCCCCCGGTGCATCGCCCCCGATGCACTGGGGTTTTTTATGGGGTCTGGCAGGTGGGAAGAAGGTCGAGGAAGCCCCGACACTCCAGCCCGGGGCAGCAGAGGCTTTGGTTGGTGTTGCACAAGCTTCCCGCGCGAATGCAGTCGACGCACTGCCCGAGGTCGTAGGTGCACATCGGTGTGCAGGCGGCGGTTCCACCGAAGTAGCGGTCAGGATCAAAATCGTCACACGTGGTGCCGATGGTGTCGCACTGCTCCCCAGGTTCGAGAACTTCGTTGCCGCACACTGGCGGGTTGCTGCAGTCACGTGTCTCAAAAAGACATGTCGAAGAGCAAGTGATCGAGCCCTTACCAAGGCCGAGCATCCCGCAGTCGACATCCCCGACATCCCCGTCGCAGTCTTCACCGTTGTCGACCGCACCGTTGCCGCATGGATCCGGCTCCACACCCGTTTCGCTTGAGCCAGCCGTAAGATCGACGACGGTGGTTCCTGTGGTTCCGGTGGTTCCGGCGGTTTCGCCGGATCCCGTGGACGGTTCGGAGTCTGTCCCGGCGAGCGTCGAGCCGGTCTGTCCTGTTCCCGCACCCCCGCCACACTCTGGTGTAGGCTCCACTGCCACGCATCCGTCATTGTCCGACACGCACACACTGCAGTAGAGCGTCTCGCCCCCGCGCTCCTGGCAGGTGGCGCTGCCCTCCTGGTTGCCGCAGTGGTCCTGATTCAGGCGGATGCAACCAGTTGAGGCGGTGATGCACAGGACGATGGTCGAGAAAATCCGGGGCACGCGATCCAATCGGGGAGTTGAACCGTAACATGAGCGCTTGAGCAAGCCGTCTGTCGCACATGCAACAACCGCGTGAGTCAGAACCGTCGGCCCTGTCCGGCGAGACGTACGCCGCCGGCACAGTGCTTGCGGGGCGATACCGCGTGATGCGAGCCCTGGGTGAGGGGGGCATGGGGCAGGTCTATGCCTGCGAGCACGTCGAGGTGGGCCGCCAGGTGGCGGTGAAAGTGCTGCAGCCTTGGCTCGCGCAGCATCCGGTGGCTGACCGGCTTCGGGTGGAGGCCCGCGCGGCGAGTGCAGCGGGGCATCCCAACATCGTGGACGTGTTCGACGCGGGGAAGCTCGACGATGGGAGGCCGTTCATCGCGATGGAGTTTCTCGACGGGGAGACGCTTCACGAATCGATTCAGCGAGCCGGGAGCTTGTCGCTGGAACGAGCGGTCGTGGTGGGAGCTGCGATCGCGCGAGCGCTGGAGGCAGCCCACGGTGCCGGGATCATTCATCGCGACCTGAAGCCCGAGAACGTGATGTTGGTGCAGCGGGGTCGAGAGCGGGTGGTGAAGGTCGTCGACTTTGGGATCGCGTTTGACGTGGCCGCGGTCGGACGAAGAACCCACGCCGGCGTCGCAATTGGAACCCCTCACTACATGGCCCCCGAGCAGGCTCTGGGAGCCTCTGGCACGCCCGCCCTGGATATCTACGCACTCGGCGTAATTCTCTTCGAGATGGTTTCCGGGGAGCTTCCCCTGGATGGCCCGGACCCGGCTCAGCTGCTTGAGTTGAAGCTGAGCGCGGTCGCGCCTCGCCTGGAGACGCAGCTCCCGCAAATCCCAACTTGGTACGCCGACCTCGTTTCACAGTGTCTGGAGCGAGAACGAGGCCTTCGGCCTGCGACTGCAGGGGAGGTTGCGGAGAGGCTCGAGCGAGGGCGAGTGACGGAGGTTTCCGATCTCGGAGCCGTGGCGACGCGGGAACTCCCGTCGACTCCTCCGCGCTCGCGCTCGCCCTGGCTGATCGGCAGCGTTCTCGCGTTGACGGCCGCGGTTGGTCTGGGTGCTTGGTGGTCGCAGCCGCAGGTCTCCGCGGTTGCACCTTCGCTGCCCCAGATTGCCGTTCCCCAAGCTCCCCAGGCTACCCAGCCGCCGCTGGTGGACGAGGCCCGGCTCCCGGAAGCACCGCAAGAAGAGCCCGTTGAGGCGGTCCAGCCCCCCAAGCAACCGGCGCCCGAAGCCAAGCCGGCACCCGTGCAAAAAGCGCAGGACAAGCCACGCGCGCTTCCGCAGGTGTCCGCGGAGCCGCGCAAACCGGACGCGCCAGCGTCTGCGAAGGTTGTCACACCTGCACCCAAGTGCGAGGGGGTCGAGACGCGCGCGCGGCAGGCCCGCTCCAAGCACCTGTGGGGTCCGGTGCTTGAGGAGGTGACCAAGACGCGTTGCTGGTCCAGCAACACCGAGCGCATCAAGCTCCATGTGCTGGCGCTCAAGGAACTCGGACGCTTCGCCGCGTGTGCGAAGGCGGCTCGCGGGAGCCAGGACGCCGAGGTCCAATCGTGGGGAACACTATGCCAGAAACGAGCCGAACAATGATGCGTAGGGTCACGGGGGCTGTGGTGTCTATGTCTCTTTGGGGCATGCCTCTTCCGGCGGTGGCAGCCGCTGCCAAAGGTGAGAACGAGGCGAGGCTGGAGGTGGATACCAGCGAGCTGGGGGGCGTGGGGCCGGTGCTCAAGACGCGGTTGCTGGAGCGCGGGGCACAGGTCTTTCGAGACGAAGACATCGGGCCCGGCGACTCTTCGGCTCCGGTCGTGCGCGTGTCGGTCCGCGAAATCGAAGGTGAGAACCCCGGGTTCGACTACGAGATTCGGCTGATTACACGGGGCGACGAAGACGCAGCCGCGTGGTCGGAGACTTGCGAGCTGTGTACCGAGGCCGAGCTCATCGACTCCGTGGCCGTCGAGCTCGACAAGGTCGCTCTTGCGATCCGAGCGCTGGAGAGCACAGCAGTCCAACCCGAGCCCGAGCCCCAGCCCGAGGTTCCGCCACCCATCGTGCAGCCCGTGATCGAAGCTGGCGCGCCAGCGGACGACCGCACGTCGAGCCGCCTGAACACGAAGGGCAAGGTCGGGATTGGCCTGCTCGCGCTGGGCGTCGGGGCAGCGGGGGCGGGCGTGGGCTTGGTGCTGGCTCCTCCCCGGCCGCTGCCCAACGATCCGCTCTCCGAGCGATACACACAGCCGCCGGGCTATGTCGCGTTGGCGATCGGTGGGGGTCTGCTTGTGACCGGAGCTGTGCTCCTGGGTCTCGGCCTGCGGGACCGAAAACGCTCGACCGCCCGGCACACGCGCGGCAGCTTCGCGCTGCTCTGGTAGGGCCCGGCGACAGCCACGAGGTCGTCGTCCGTGAGCTGGGTCAGGCCCTCGACCACTCGCCGGGCGCAAGGTCGGGAAAGAACCACTGACACGGCCCGGCGGGAAGACCGGGAAGCCGGGCGACGCCGTCTGGATCGAGTTGGCCCTCGACCTCGCTGTCGTCCCCCAGAACCGCCCGGTAGCGCTCTCCGGCCCGCGGCTCGCCGTTCTCGTACACCAGCCGGACCTCGACCCAGTGCGAGACTTGCTCGGGCGCCTGCGGCCCGAGCAAGTCCAGGAGGTCCATCGCCTCCATGGGAGAGGTGTTCAGAAACAGAAGCGGGTGCTGCTCGTACACCCTCACCCTGTCCTCGGCGATCGCGTCGGCGAGGTCTTCGAGGGCTCCGTCGGATGGCGTCGCACCGGGATCGTGGCTCCACGGGGACGCGCCGGCCTTCCAGTCGCGGACCGCGAGCAGCGCTTCACGTTGCGGGAGGCGGACCGCGTGCCGCTGCAGCGCTACGAAGCTGGTGTACTCGCAGCGGGGCACCAGCCAGCACGTTCCGCCAAGGGCGCTGAAGCGTTGCAACATCGAGATGGGGTGGTTGCCGGCGAGCCCGGAGCGTTCCGAGCTTTCCGCCACGGACCGGCCAAGAATGCCTGATTGTTGGCCGGGCCTCGACGTGATTGGCGCCACGTCGAGCCTTTGGGGCCACAGGCTGCAGGTCGGCCTATTCGGTCGGCAGACGGTTCCGGCGTGCGGCCCTGCGCGAGCTTGAGATCCGCCGCCCGACGTGGACCATTGGGCCCAGGGCTATCCATGGCGCGACACCCATGGCCGCGGTGTTGCGGAGGTCGCGAGCCAGGTCTGCCACCGCGCTGGGCACGGGTCCAAGCGCCAAGGCGTCCGACAGGCGCGGCCAGGACTGGGGGTCGAAGGCCAACAGATCCACCAGGAGCGACGTGCTCGGCAAGTCGACGAACACCAGCGTGACCACCACCACCGCCGCGGAGATGGACACGGCATACGCACACACCCGAAGACGCCTCCACCGGTTGCCCTGCGCGATCCCTGCAATCGCCCCAAGCAGGGCAAGGGACACCAGGTCGAGTAGCCACGGTCGTTTCACGGCGATCCGACCCGCGGCCACCGCTTGCCGAACCCCCTCGTTGCCCGGAGGGATCAGCGCTTCGAGATCGGGTGACACCGTTCCCCGGCGAACGAACGCGAGCGCAGGACCGGCGTCGTGTTCCTGGGCGAGACGAACAAGATCGCGGTCCGTCCAGACGAGCCCGTCGTGAATGCGCTGCCGCAACCCGTCGAGCGACGCCATGGACTCGTCTCCCAGATGCCGCGCAACGGCGCCGTGCTCGAGCAAAAGCGCGGTGGGCATCGCGTCCACGATCCGCTGGAACTGCGCCTCGATGATTGGCGTCACAAAACCCGTCAGCAGGGACACGCTGCCGGGGGCACAGGCCGGAAGTCTGGCGGCACGCAGTGAGCGGCCTGCCGCGAAGAGCTGTCGGCGTTCACAGCGGGGGAGCTCGGCGAGCTGCAGTCCGATCTTCACGTGCACGAGGTCGGCAAGCCGACGGGCGAAGGCGGTATTCCTCTCGGCGAGCGGGATCTCCAGGGTGATGTCGTCGCGGTCGCCGACGAGGTAGTCGGCGAGTACCTGCTCGAATCGCGACGCCTCGCCCGCAAACCAGCCCGGTGGAATGCTCGTCAGCAGCGCGGTCTCGACCTCCTGTGAGGACAGCTCGATTCCCAGCGGCAGTCTGCCCGCCTGACGGATGCGTGCCTCGATGAGAGGGCTGAGGACCTGCTCGCGAACGACCAGCCGCAGCGCAGATTCATCGGTGATCTCTTCGTGCAGGATCTGCAGCGCGGTCGGAACGCGGCTGCGCAGCGGGATCACGGCCTCGAACTGGGTTGCGGCCCCCGCGAGGTAGGGCGCCGCGGCATCTGCCAGGGCTGCGATCTGCGTCGCAACCCAGGCCTCAGGAAGCAGGCGGCGCGTCGCTCCGCGGCTCTCTTGCACCGAAAGCGAGACCGCAAACACCGGGCCGAGCGCCTCGTTCGTTCGCGTGCGGACTGGGGGCGCGACAAGCCGATCGATCACCGGGCTATAGATCTGCAGCGCGTCGAAGCTGGTTGTGACGGCGGTTGAGAGCGCTGACCAGCCAGCACGCGTCGGTCCGAACGCGACCTCGGATGTCGGTTCGCCGCGAGCCAGCTGCGGAGCCCAGGTTCCAACCGCGGTGTCGATCTGCGCCCGCACGACGTCCCGCGGCCAGATCGTCTCGACGAAATCCCGCCCGACCCGCGGCGCATGCTCGGGCAACCGGACCTCCTCACCGCTCTCCGTCTCTAACACCGCGTCGCCAAGCTGGTCGGCCAGGGCCGCCGGCAACAGCTCCTCGTAGGCGGAGTTCATGATCTCCGGGCTGGTGAGCGCCGCGACCAGGAGGTCCGGCTCGCGCAAGGCTCCCGAGATCCGGTGGGCGATCGCTCCCGCGAGCATCGTCGCGACGAGCAGACAACCGACCGCCAGGAGCCCGAACCGCCGAGCAGCGGCGTACGGCGAGCGAGCGGCTGGCGGCTCCGCGGTGTTGCCAGCGGGAGCCGCAGTAGACGGCGGACTTCCCTTCAAGCGTTCGTGCGGTTCTCCCATGCTGCTGGCGGGTCCCTCAGGTCTGAAGGCCGGTCCGCGTCGGAATATACGCTCTGTCCGCGCGCCGGATACATCGCGCTCGTGCGCACTCGACGGCCCGGCGATCGTGCAAACCCAGGACGGGACCTTGGATGCCTCTGCAACATCCTGCCGCGACGTCTCACCGGGGGCTGCTATCGTCCGCGCGACGCATGAACCCGTTGCGATTTTTCTGCGCGCTCGCCTGCATGAGTTGGGCGCTCGCATTCACTGCGCTCACGACCTCGACTGCCCACGCGTCCACGTTTGAGGCTGAGGCTGAGGCTGAGGCTGAGGCTGAGGCTGAGGCTGAGGCTGAGGCTGAGGCTGCGCCGCAGGCTGAGGCTGCGCCCGGCCCGGCTGCCCCGACGCGAATCTGGCTGGTCACGGTCGGGCCCGGTGACCATCTGTACACGCGGGGCGGCCACGCAACGCTGATGGTCGAGTGGACGGAAGCGGGCACGTACAAGGAGCTCGTCTACGACTTTGGCGAGGCCGACTGGGAGAGTCCGACGCTGGCCTGGGACTTCCTGATGGGCCAGCTGAGCTTCCGTCTCGAGACGCCCGGCGATCTGTTTGCCTTCGCGAGCGACCACGGCGTCCGCCAAAACCGCGACGTCTTCAAGCAGGCGCTTGCGCTGAGTCACTCCCAAGCAGAGTCGGTTCGCGCTCGTCTGGCGGAACTCGACACCGATGAAAAGCGGCACTACGCGCACGACTATGTGCAAGCGATCTGCACGACCAAAGCGCGAGATATCATCGACGACGCGATCGGTGGCGAGATCCACAAACAGCTGAGTTCGCAGGACGACGAGATGACGATCCGCGAATACCAGCGACAGGCCTTCTACGGCCTGCCGCTTGCGGGTCTGGGCGCGGATCTCTTGCTCGGCGCAGAAAACGACGTGCGCCTCAATCGCTACGACGCGCTGTTCGTGCCCGTGCGCATGCGGATGTACCTGCAGGAGGTGATGATCGACAGCCCCAAGGGGCTCGTTCCCCTCGCTGGACCCCCCATCCCTGTCGCCGGCCGTCTCGGCGTCAAACCGGGGGACGGGTCGACCCGGGGCAGCTGGTACTTCGCGCTTGCGCTGATCGCATGGCTTGCCTGGACCGCGGGGAAGCTTCGAACCCGGTTCACGCTCGCCGGGCTCGGTGCATTTGCCTTGTGGCCGTCGTTGCTCTTCGGTGTTCTTGGCTGCGGACTTTGGGGCCTTCATCTTCTCACCCAAGAAACCGGCTTTCAGAACAATTCACTTGCGTTGGCGTTTGTGCCTTTCGACCTCGTGCTGGCATTCGCTTGCGTTCGCTTCAAGCAAAGGCAGCATGCCTTGCTCACGGGCGCCTGGCGCTATTCGGTGGTGCGAGGGGTGATGGTCGCAGCGGTTCTCGCCATCAACGTCCGCGCGGATGGAGCCGCACCCGTCGCGCTCCCGATCCTTGCGCTGAGCTTCTTCGGACTGTTCGCTTGGCTGGGGCGAAAGTCAGAGCCCGTGCCGGGCGGTTCTCACTCGGCCAAGCCCGCCTGAGCGCGAGCCCAAAGCGCGACGAACTTGACCTCCGACGGATCGTCGTCGGGCCGCTCTGGGACCAGTGCTCGGGCGCGACGCAGCTCGGCAAGCGCCCGCTTGGGGTCGGCGGCGCCCAGGTACGCGGTCGCGGACGCCATCAGCACCCATGCGAGCTCGATGGGCTCAGCGTGAATCTCCTCCGCCGTCTCGAACGCCTCATCGCAGGCCTTTCGCGCGGCCTCGTGCAGGCCGATGGATGCACGTGCGACGCACAACTCGACGTCGGCGTGGATGCGTAGCGCTGGGGTCGCGTCGGGAGCGGATGCGAGACCAACACGCACCTGCTCAAGAAGTGAGACCGCCCTAGCATTGTCGCCGCGGGCCCGCGCGGTCTGGGAGAGGGCGGCCTTGGCAAACAGGATCTCCGTCCGATGATCGCCTTGTGCGTTCTGAAGCGTGTGCAGTGCTTCCTGCTGGATGGCCCACGCCGCCTCGATGTCCCCATGCATCGCGAGCGCCGTGCCAAGCTCGCCCTTGGCCGCTGCGATACGAGGGTCGTCCTCCGCCAGGTACACGCGGCGATCGGCGAGCGCTCGTCGTGCCCAGCGTACGGCCGCTGCGTGATCGTCCACCGCCAATGCGGCTTCCAAAAGAGTGCGTGCCGAGTCGGCCGTCGCCCGCGGGTCCTGGACCGAGTCGATCAGCCCTTCGATCTCCCGCAGGTAGGCCTCATGCCGGCCACGATCGACCTCGTCGCGCACCGGAAACACCAGCAGTTGACTGACCGCGTCCAGGCGTGCCGCGGTGTAGCCACTGCGCGCTGCGAGATCGGCTGCGGTGTTCAGGGCCACGCGCGCGTCCTCCTTGCGCCCAGCACGATCGGCAATCTTCGCCCGAACGAGCTCGATATCCGCGTGCAGCGGAGCGTAGGAGCGGGTCGCCTGCTCACCCGCGATACGGTCGAGCAGGCTCAGGGCTTCCTGGTCGCGGCCACGATGGGCCAAAACGCGAGCGCGGGCGAGCTCGACACGCGCACGTGCGAGGTCATCGACGAGCTCGGCGGGTGGCAACGGCGCGCTTGCGTCGCGAGCGAGACAGCCCGCGGGAAAGTCGAGCGAGCTGACCGCTTCGGCTTGCAGCAGGGCCTCCTCGGCCCCCTCGAGCCCTTCGATCGTTGCGTCGAGAATGGTTGCGCGCTGACGAAGGCAAGCAAGCGCGACGTCCCGCTCCACTCCCGGTGTTTCGCACGCCGTGCGAGCCGCGCTCTGCAGAGCGTCGGCGTACTCGCGCGCGACCAGCTGTGTTGGCGCAGGGAGCCGATCGATGTCCGCGGTCACGATGACCGGCTCGTTTGCTGCGCACGGGTCTGGGTCACGAGCTGCGAGGAAGACAGCGGGGAGCGCCAGGGCCAACCCTGTCAGCGCAAGCGACACCGCGACCGATCTTGACCGCGGACGCTCAAGGCCTCGGCGAAGTGCGGAGGTCGAGTCCAACCGACGCGCGGGCTCGGCACGCAACCCGCGGACGATGGTCCGCGCGTTCGAACGGGGAACCCCGGAACGGCGAAGCGCCCGCGCGTTGGCCCGCTCCTGGTCGGCTTGGGGGCGGACGCCGGTGAGCAACTCGAACGCGACAACGCACAGCGCGAACTGATCTGAACGAGGGCTTGGTGAGCCGCCCCGAATGAGTTCGGGGGCGAGATACCCGGGGGTTCCCGCCAAGGGGGCATCATCAAGCAGCGGAGTCGCGAGCCCAAGATCGGCCACGAGCACCCTGCCGTTGGTCGTGACCAACAGATTGTTGGGGGTGATGTCGCGGTGCACGAGTCCGGCTGCGTGAATGGCTTCCAGGCCTGCGGCTGCCTCGCGAACCGCGTCCATCCTGGCCCGGAGATCCGGCGATCGGAGCGTGACCCAGTCGCGCAACGTGCCACCTTCGACCAGGGGCGTTGCAACCCAGACGTCGCCGTCGCACTCGCCTGCGTCAAACACCGCCAGCACGTTGGGGTGCTCGATGCGAGCCTGCGCGCGAGCCTCTGCAAGCAGTGCGTCGCGTCGCGAGGGGGCGGTGTCGCGCAACAACTTGATCGCGACCTCGCGCTCCAACTGGGGATCATGCGCGCGATAGACCAGCGCTGCCCCACCGGTGCCGCGGAGCTTGAGCAATTGGTAGCGACCAACCTGAGCAGGCACGGACGCGGCCTGGTTCGCCGCGCTCCGCAGCGGGGTCGCAACCGTCGCGGAGATCTCGGCCACCAGGTCTTCGCAGTGTCCACATCGACCCGCGTGGTCGAGCACCTCACGCAAGATCGAAGCATCCGCGCTCCCGTCGATCAGTGCTGCAACCCGGTCGGTGCTGGGGCAGAGATCGTGCTCGGTTGTCGCGCTCACAGCCGCCGGATATTCTCAAGGAGGAGATGGGAACGGCCGTTGAGACGACACCGCTGGCGGATTTCACGCGGGTCCTGGGCGGTCACTACGCGGGCTTCGTTTCGGCTTTCACAGCGCTCGCCGAGCTTGGCGTCGACACCCGTAGACTCTCTACGATCGCGCCGCGACTGCTCGTGGTCGAGCCCGCGCCCGACGTGTCGGTTTGGTCCGACCGGCTGCTGGCCTGGGCCTGCTTGGGCGCAGACCGACGCGCCATCGAGCTGTTGGGCCGCGACTGTGTGCAGCCCGTCGCCGCGGTGCTCGCCTCGCGCGGAGTACCCCCCGGCCGCATCGAGACGCTGTTGCACGATCTGCGAGCGCACCTGCTGGTTGGGGATGGTGGGGATCCGGCGTTGCAGGGATACTCGGGCCGCGGAAGCCTCGCGGGTTTCGTGCGCACGGCGGGAGTCCGCCTCTGGCTCGGAGAACGCCGCGGCGACGAGCGTCGTGCTGCTCGCGAAGAGTTCGCTGCCGCGCTTGCGCCGGAGGCAATCGATGACCCGGAGCTGCGCTTCATCCAAGCGAGCTACGCGGAGCAGTATCGTTGCGCGCTGCATGCCGCTTGGGATGGCCTGGTGCCGAGCATGCGCCTGGTGCTTCGCCAACACCTGGTCGGGGGCATGTCGATCGATGCGATCGCGGAGTTTCACCGCATCCATCGGTCCAGTGCCGCGCGCCGCGTTGTCGCAGCTCGCGACGCCCTCGTCGAAGACAGCAAGCACATCCTCGCGCAGCGCCTCGGGCTGAGCGAGCACGATGTCCACAGCGTCCTGAGGCTGGTCCGTTCGCGCCTCGAGCTTCGGCTCGACGAGTTGACGTAGGGCAGACTCCGGCTGCACAAAAGTTAGCCCCCGCACCCCGTTTCGGGATCCGTCACGAAAGCGCACGCGTCGTCGAAAGCCTCGCAGGCGTCCACCTCCGCCGCCTTGTAGCAGCTGATCGACTCGCCGACGGTGACCGAGCACGTGGATGGAACGGTGGTCGCCAGGCACTGCTCTCGTGTGGTGATGTCGAGGAACAGGCCGCTCTGCATGCACTCGAAACGATCACCGGGCTCGGCCGCAATACTCGCCAGCACGAGGTCGCAGTAATCGGCAAACTGGTCGCGGGAGAGCGCACCCAGGGCGCATTCGGTGACCGCCTGGTCGCATCCGCGATCACCCATCGCATCGGGTCCATTGCCATCGCCCGCAGGGTCTCCAGCCTCGTCCGAGGCCGCGCAACCTGTGAAGGTCAAGAACAGGAGGAAGGATAAGAGTCGGCTCATTTCCTCGTAGAGGCCGCCGCCATCCCCAAGTCTCGCGGTCTGGAGATTTTTCCTCGCGCCTGCGAGTTTCGGGCGAGCCCGGTCGCCTCGTGCGATGCCCGGGCGCAGGTCGCGTTAGCTTCCCTGCACCAGGTACAGGCCGCCGCCGTTTTCAGCCCGGACCAGGCTAGCCTTCGCGTCGCCTGCGGCACCATCCATGCTCGCTTGAAACACCTGCGCGTATGCACTGATGCATACCGCAGGCAACAACCCTTCCGGGGCCGAAAGCTCCAGGTACAGACCCTCGGGTGCCGAGCGCGTCTGCAACTGGACCCCCGATGAAATGCACTCCATCGCCACGCCGCGCTTCGCAACGCAACTTGGGGAGTGAGCATTCCGATGAGTCCGCGATACAGCTTGCTCTCGACGAGCTTTCGGGTGAGGTCGTACCAGTACTGACCGAAGTCCTCGTCAGTCCAGCCATGTAGATCTGCCATGGCGAGGGAGAGGGCGCAGTACTCGACTTCGGAGACCCAGCTCGAAACGGGCGGGGGCGTGTCAACCAGCGGGCGGAGCGAGGCGGGAACTTGCGCTCGCCGCTCGCCTGGGATCGGACGGACCGCGAGCCCGGCGTGGAGCATCGACGCTTTGGCCCGGCAGTCCGGGAACGACTCGAGCCCCTGCGGCAACGATCGCAGGTACACCTCGACCCGGGCCATTTCCCCCTGCACTGGGCGGATTGTCTGTGCGGCATCGCGAGAACGCAAGCTTGGGCTTCTTCGTGGCTGGCGGCGTCCGCGATGGGCCTTAGACTCCCCGCATGACGATGGAAGTCTTTGGCGGACACAGCACGGGAGCCCGGCTCGAGAAGCTGCAGGACAGCCCGTACTTCGACGGGGAACGATTTCGCAACCCCGTCGAGACCCCGCAGGTGCGTCCGAGTCTGGGCTTGGCTTGGGAGTTTCTCACCGAAACCTCAGGGCGAGTCCCCACCGTAGAACATCCGCTCGTGCGACCCGAGGCGGCTTCACTTGTGGCTGGCAAAGGGGAGGCGCTGCGGGTTACGTGGCTTGGGCACAGCACGTCGTTGGTCGAGATCGATGGCGCGTTGGTGCTGACCGATCCGGTGTTTGGTCCACGGGCGGGGCCGTTCTCTTGGATGGGGCCGAAGCGCTTTCATTCGGCTCCCATCGAGCCCGAGCAGCTGCCCGACCTCGACGTGATTCTCGTGTCGCACGATCATTACGACCACCTCGATTTTCCCACGGTGCAGCGTCTCGCCGCGCGGGACACCCCGTGGATCACGTCGTTGGGCGTGGGTGCGCACCTGGAACGCTGGGGTGTTCCCGCCGAACGCATCATCGAGCTTGGGTGGTGGGAGAGCGTCGAGATCGCGGGCCTCGAGCTCACGGCGTGCCCGTGTCGTCACTTTGCGGGTCGAGGCCCGACGGCGAGCAAGGCGACCTTCTGGTCGAGCTGGGCGATGCGGGGCCCCAAACACTCGGTCTGGTTCTCAGGCGACACGGGAATCTGGGAAGACGCTTGGGATGAGATTGCGACGCGCTTCGGTGGCTTTGACCTGTCCATGATCGAGATTGGGGCGTTCCACGAGGCGTGGGGGAGCATTCATCTGGGGCCAAAGAACGCTCTGCTCACGCATCAGCGGGTCAAGGCGAAGACCATGATGCCGGTGCACTGGGGCACGTTCAGCCTGGCGCTGCACGCTTGGGACGAGCCGATCGCGACGCTGCTGGGGCTTGCCGACAAGGCCGGAGTGCAGCTGCTCAGTCCGATGATGGGGCAGAGCGTGCACCGTGAGTCCGGCGTGGCCGACTACTGGCGCGAGAGAGCCAAGCGATTTGAGGGCTAGAGCTAGCAGCGCGATGACTAGCAACGATGACGCGGGCAGGATCACCCCCGCGTTGCTCAGGCCCATCGGGGCACCTGTCCCTTGAGGCCGCGTTGGGGCTGCGCGTCGGCTGCGGTGAGCCGAGCCCCAGACGCCGAAAACGAAGCCCGGCATCGAGATGTCGATGCCGGGCTTCGTTGGAGGGTGTCTGGGGGGCCCTGAGCGCTGGTCGTACGCTCAAGTTTGCAAACACGCGGTTGGGGGTCTTGTCTTGCTCAACGGGTTAGTTGGCCTCGTCGATCTTGTCTTCGATCTTGTCGCCAGCCTCTTCAAGCTTGCCCCCGGCCTTCTCGCCGGCGTCTTCGATCTTGTCGCCAGCCTTCTCGGCCTTGTTCTTGTCCTCGGGGCAGCCGGTCAAGGTGAAGACCAGGCCGAGGGTGAAACAGGAAAACGTGGTGAGGTTGGTCGTCTTGCGATTCATAGAGACAGCCTTCGTCATGGGGGTGGGTGTCGTGTGAACGCTGCGAGCGTTTCATGATCTCGCGAGGTCATGATCTCGCGAGGCTCGGGGCCAGCTCGAACTATGCGGCGGCCACGGTCAGCGCCGAGGTGGAGTCGAAGACCCCGCGGGCGACCTTGAGACGGTCGCTGTGGTCATCGGAGACTGCCACCACCACGTTGCCGTTCGAGATGGCTTCTTCCACGACCTTCGCTTCGGTCTCGTTGAAACCCAATCCGACCAGACCGCCGATCAAACCGCCCGCGGTACCACCGGCGCCCAGGCCAGCGAGCACGGCTGCAAGCGGTCCGGCGATCGACAGGCCAATGCCTGGAATCACGATACCCGCGACAGCTGTCAAACCGGCCGCGATGGCCACGAGGGCTCCACCAACAACCGCTCCGGTCACGGCGCCTTCGGGCGCCTTGGTGTTGCTCTCGATCGCCAAGTGCTTCTCCCGTGTGATGTCGGAGACCATCATGCTGATGTGCTCCTGCAGGAAGCCCTCTTCAAACAGGCGGGCGACCGCACGATTGGCGGCGGGAACGGTTTCATAGGTCGCGAGGATGGTCTTGGACATGGGAGGGACTTTCGTCGTTGGGGGAGTTTGAGGGAGGTGGGGTCGAGCACGGCGCGGCGGGGGAAACCGCGCCGAACCGGTCAGGTCATGGAGTTGAAGAACTTGTTGGCCGTCTCTTCGGATTCCTTTTTGGTCTTGCCGTAGCGCTCTTGGATTCGACCGACGAACTTGTCCCAGTTGCCTTCGGCTTGATCGAGATCGTCGTCAGTCAGCTTGCCCCACTGCTTCTTGATGTCGCCACGGAGCTGCTTCCACTTGCCTGCAAAGATGTTGTTGGACATGCCGCCCTTCAGTTCATGCCCCGTGCCAAAACGTAGATGCGCGAATTCACGACACTCTTCCGCATCGCCAGCTAGGCGGCGCCGTTCGTGTGCAGGCTCTAGCGCACGACTGGGCGTGAGCGCTCGCCTGGGCCCGCCGAACGGCTCTCGGGCAGGATGCGGATGGAAGGGCCTGCACGCGCGACCGGTCTATCGAGACTCGATGTCGGCTCCTGAGCCTGAATCGCGGCACAGGGTCGTGGGGGCATGACGAGCCCCGAGGGACCTCGGCCACCATGCGCCCGTATCCTCTGCACGCCTCGGGCATGAACCCGACAACTTCGAGCCCGAAGTTTTTGAGCATTTCAGCTGAAGCTCAGAGCCCACCAACATGGCGCCACGTGGCATTCTGTAGTTTTAGAACGAGAGGGCTCTCAATGTGCAACCGCATGGCGCATACAGGGCGGTAGAGTTCTTGCGAGACGATGGTGATGAGACAGTGGAGTCGATACGCAGCGGTGGGTGTAGCCCTTGTCGTGCTTGCGTGGGTGCTGCGAGCATTGCTCGCGCAGGACGAGCCGTCCGAACCTGAGGAGGACCGACCGGGGAACGTTGGTCGCTCTCTCTCAGACCCGTCGAGGAAGAGGCCGAAGCCAACCCGTGGTGAACTCGACACCGAACCAAGCCGCCTGCAGGTCCGGGTGGTCGACGCACAAAGTCAGCGTGGTGTACCGATGGCACGGGTCTGTGCGGTGGCCGAAGCCAGGGCGGCTGCTCCCACCTGCCGTCGCACCGATGCTGGTGGAGACGCGCGCTCCATCGAGCTGGAGCCGGGCCGCTACCTTGTCGTAGCCTCGGCTCCGGGCTGGATTCCGGCGCGACCGAGGAATCCAATCCTCGTTGTTCGCGGAGAACTCGCGCGCGTCGACCTCGAGCTCGTCAGAGGCGGCGTGGCGCTCAGCGGTGTCGTTGAGGACCTCACCGGAGGAACGATCGAGGACGCGCTGGTCCTCGCATACTCCGTCAGGCGTGCCCCTGGCAGTGGGATCCCCCCGCTGGCGACCGCCTCCTCTGACGCCGAAGGACGATTCACCCTCTTCGCCGCGCCGGGCCCGGTTCGGCTGGTGGCTCAAGCCAGCGGCTACGCAAGCGCGCGGATGCTCGCGCACGCACCATCGGAGAGCAACGAGATCATCATGGTGCCAGGCGGCCAAATCCTGGGACGGGTCCTGTGGCAAGAGGGCGGCCCCGTAGAGCGTGCTCGTGTATCGGCCGTGCCCGCGGGCGAAGACGAACCAAGGCCCGCTGATACTCGCTCGGTCCTCACCACGGCGGATGGGGAATACGAGATCTCAAATCTTCCGCCGGGACGCTACGCGCTCGTGGTCCGCGTCGCCGGTGGCGTGGGACGCAGTCCTCACAGCCTCGAGCTGCACATCGGCGAGAGTGTCCGCGCGCCTGATATCTCGGTCATCAGGGCACCGGCGTTGAAGGTCGCGGTTCGCTACTCCGACGACAGCCCGTGTGTAGCCGGGTCCGTAGCCCTTCGTGAACAAAAGAGATGGGAGCTCGTCCGAGCAAGCATTGCGGCCGATGGCGTGGCCTGGGTGCCGGGCGCACTCCCGGGGCGCTACTCGGTGACGATCGACTGCCTTGGTGCTGTCGCCCCCGTAGAAGCCGGCGAACTCGCCGTTCCCAAGGGCATCGCGAATGTCCAGGCCGTCTATCGAGTCGAACGCGGGCTCACGCTTACTGGAACACTCCAGACCACCTCGGGGACCGCGGTCGCCGGTCGTTCGATCGACGCCGTCCTCGTCGAGCCGGCGGACAGCTCCTCTCGCGTGTTCGGGACGACCGACGCTCGAGGTGGCTTCGAACTCACCGGATTGATGCCGGACGGAAAATACGCTCTCTTCGCCGACGAGTCCCCGGTTGAACCATCCGAGATCACGTTGCCGTCACTGGCACCGGTCAGCGACGTCGTGCTTACGATCCCCGATCCCGCCGTGGTCTACGGCACGGTCGCGCTCTCCGGCGGGAGCCCTGTCCCGGGTGTCGCTGTCTTGGCGACATCGTCCGACGCAGGCAGTCTGCGCACGCTCACGGACGCAACCGGTGCGTACAGGTTCGAAGCGATGACTCCAAGCGAGTACACCTTCAACGTGCAGAGCGAATCGGCTGTCTTGGCGGGTCCGCCTGACGTGGAACCGACGAAGACCGTGACGCTCGCCCCAGGCGACGACGTCGAGGTCTCCTTCACCGTGGAGCGTTCCGATGGCGAGATCAGCGGAACGGTTGTCGGCTCTGACGGGGCACCCATTGCAGACGCCGGGGTCGGAGCGCGCCGCGTGTCCGGTGGCACTGCGGCGACGCAGGTTGACGAGCGTCAACTCGCCGCAGCTTCCGGATCCTTCTCGACGCTGAGTGACTCAGAGGGGAGGTTCGTTCTCAGTGAGTTGGCGGTTGGGAGCTACACCGTTTACGCTGACGGGCCCGGTGGCGGAAGAGCGACCGCTGCGGCGGTTGCCGTCGGAGCCAACATCGAGCTGCGTCTTGAAGGCACCAGCAGCGTGCGAGGCAAGGCCACGTACCTCGATGGCAAAGCGCCCCAGGCGTTCGTCGCGACCTTGGCGGGCTCCGGCAACAGCGCGCCGCGACTGCAAGAGATGTTCGTCGGAACAAACGGTCGGTGGGAGTTCGAGGACTTGCCCGAGGGCAAGTACAAGATTGGAATCCTCGCCGACCAGGGATCGGGTCGGGCGGCGTTCTCGATTTCGAAGGCTCGAGAAGAGGTCACCGTCGAGCTGGTCAGAGGCGAGTCCCTGCGGGGAAAAGTCGTACGTGGACTCGACGGCGGCCCGGTGCCCGACCACTTGGTGTTCGTCGAATCTGTAGAGGGCTGGGCCGATGCGCTCGCATCCCCGATCTACGGCCGTCACGTGAAGACCTCGCCCGATGGCACCTTCGTCTACGAAAATCCACCGCTCGGCACGGTTCAGGTGCGCGCAGTCCCATCCTCCCCTGCTTCACAGCTCGGCGACAACATCGCCTTCGTCACGGTCACGGCCACCAAGCCCGCATTCGCCACGATCGTCGTGTTCCCGGAGTCCACCGGGGATGGCGACATCGGTTTCACCTGGGCATGGCCACCGCTCGAAACCTCGCCCTACGACTTCAAGTATGTCGTCGACAGCGTCGAGCCGGGTGGCCCGGCGGCTGCCGTCTTGCAGGTTGGAGACGAAATCGTGTTAGTCAACGAACACGATGTGACCGAAGGCCAATTCCTCACTCTCCTTCGTTTGATTCCTCCGCGCAAGGGTACGAGGCTTGAGTTCATAACGGCGTCCGAACACACTTTTGAGATCGTCGCTCGCTGAGCAGAAGACGAGCGAATCCTGGCAGCCCCAAACCCGTGCGCTCCCGGCGGATTTGGGGCTCCTCGCAGCGCTGAGCCCAGCTCGAACCGATCGATGGCGGCGACGCAGCTCAACGCAACGCCGCCGCGACGGTCTCCCCACGAGCGCAGGTCGTCTCGCCCTTCAACCGTGCTAACTTTCAGCCGCAGTTGTTCGACACTCCGATGCTCTCGCTGTCGTTCTGCGATTCAGGTCGTTCCGCTCGGTCAGTGGTTCGATCCTGTATCCTGAAAGAGTTCAGGTCACCGACGCCCAAGGACGCTCGCATGTTGACTCGACGACGCTCATTCCTCGTCCCGCGACGACGTCCGCGCCACCGCCAACCACCGCGGAGACATCCTCGCCGCCGCCCCCTCAGCTGGAGACGACGTCCACCACCTCAAGCACGACGACGGGGGGAGAACCGACCAGCGACCCATGCAGCTGCGGCTTCATTTGTGACGACTTTTGCGCACCCAAGGAATGCCCCAACCACGACCCGAGCCAGTGCCCGTCGGTCGAATGCAGCATCTACGACCAGGAATGCCCGTCCGACGAGAAGTGCATGCCGTGGGCAAACGATGGGTCCCTCGCCTGGAATGCCACGCGGTGTTTTCCCCTCGATCCCGACCAGGTGGGTGAGCCGTGTACGGTCGAGGGCGGCCCATCGTCAGGCGTCGACAGCTGCGGCCTCGGGGAGCTTTGCTTCGACGTAGACGCTGAGGGCAATGGGAGGTGCGTGTCCTTTTGCGGGTCCGAGGAAGACCCAACTTGCCCTGAGGGGCAAGCATGTTTGCTCGCAAACGATGGAGTGTTGTCGTTGTGTTTGGACGCTTGCGATCCTCTGATGCCTTCGTGCGCAGAGGGGGAGGGCTGCCTCCCCGCGGGCATCGACTTCGTCTGTCTGCCCACCCTTGGTGAAGCCATCGTCACGGCGGGCACCTGCTACCACATTGGCGGCTGCGAGCCGGGGACGGTCTGTTTGAACGCGGACATCGTGCCGAACTGCGAGGACGAACTCGGATGTTGCAGTCCTTGGTGCGATCTCTCGAGCCCGCTGTGCCCCCCGGATGCAGAGTGCCTTCCCTGGTTCGAGATGGATGCGCCTCCAGAGTTTGAGACCCTGGGGATCTGCGGTTCGCTTGCGTGACGCGAACCGCAGGGGAGTTCCTCACGAGTCGACGCTGGTCAGGGCACGGGAGGGCGGGTCTCAGCTCCGCGCTCTCACCTCGTCGACAAATTGCTTGGCCGCGCACGCAAACCCATTCACGTCTTCGAGCGGCGCGGCGTGGCCGAGGCCGGGGAGCAGCAGCAGGCGGGCGTTGGCCACCTCGTCCACGATTTGGCGCGCGAGCGCGGGCGGGGTGAGCTGGTCGTCCTCTCCCACGGTGACCAACGTGCGGGCCGTGATTCGGCCCAGCGCTTCGGCGTTGAGGTGGTGCTCCATGGCGCCGCGAATGAGCCTGTTCACCGCGGACGGCTCGAGGTCCAGTCCGCGCTCGCGATACGACATCAGGAGCTCGTAGTTCTTCTCGAGGAATGCGCTGCCCCAGACCCACGGTGTGGCGACATCGAATCGCAGGGCGGGGCCGCCGGCCTCCATCGCTGCGAGCCATGAGCGCAGCTTGAGCTCGAGGGCTCGGTCGACCCGGGCATACGCGCCCGCGACCACGAGTGCACCGACGCGGCCCGGGGCCTCCGCCGCCAGCCACAGCGCCGCTGCACCACCGTTGCTCAGACCGACCACCGCCACCGGTTCGATCAGACCCAGCGCGTCGAGGAGCGCGCCGAGGTCGCGGCCGTGGGTGGCCACCGGATAGCTCTCCTGCTCGGGTTTTTCGCTCTTGCCCTGGCCGCGGCAGTCCCACCGCAGGCGGCGATAGCCCTCGAACGCAGATTGGTGGCCGTCCCAACTGTGCAGATCCGTGAGCAAGCCGTTGACGAACACCACCACCGGCGCATCTTGTGGGCCCTCAAGCGTGTAGTGGACGTGGATGCCCGTGTGCAGCTTGACGCTCGGCATTACGAGTCCCCATAACGACGCACCAACGCAGGCTTGTCGAGCTTGCCCGCGGAGGTCCGCGGCAGGGCATCGACGAACACCACCGAGTGCGGCACCTTGTAGTGCGCCAGCTGCTCGCGAAGAAACGTGCGCAGCTCGTCGCTGCTGAGTGTCGCGCCGGGTCGACACACGACGATGGCCCGGCCAACCTCGCCCCAGCGCGCGTCCGGGACCCCGATCACCGCGGCCTCGATGACCGCCGGATGTCCCGAGATCACGCTCTCGACCTGGGCGGGGTAGATGTTCTCGCCTCCGGAGATGATGAGGTCTTTGCGTCGCCCCGCGATGCTCACGCAGCCCTCGTCGTCGGCCCGCGCGAGGTCTCCGGTGTGCAGCCACCCGTCGACGAAGGTCGCCGCGGTCGCGCTGGCATCCCGAAAGTAGCCCGGGCTCACGTGCGGGCCGCGGATCCACAACTCACCCACCTCATCCACGCCGCAGTCGCGACCTTGGGTGTCGACGATCCGGATGTCGACATGCATCAGCGGCCAGCCCACCGCTCCGGGCTTGTCGCGGGTTCGGGCGTCGGGCAGCCAGAAGTTGTTGGGACCGGCCTCGGTGAGCCCGTAGCCGGTCTTGAACGCGACCCCCCGGGCCCAGAAGCGCTCGAACACAGGTTCGGGACAAGGCGCGCCGCCGCTGATGATTCGCCGGACCCTCTCCAACGGCGCGCGGTCCCAGTGTGGGTGCGCCTGCATGGCCTGAAACATCGCCGGGACGCCGAACAAGCAGGTCACCGGGTGGTCTTCGAGCAGCCCGAACAGCTCGTCCACGTCGAAGCCTCGGCACAGAATCGACGCACCCCCGGCATAGACCAGGGGCGCGGTGAACACGTTGAGGCCGCCGGTGTGAAACAGGGGAGCGTTGAGCACCGCAAGATCGCTCTCGCCAAGACCCCAGCTGCTGACCGTGTTGATCGCGTTCCACGTGATCGTAGCGTGGGTGAGGATCGCGGCCTTGGGTTGACCGGTGGAGCCGCCGGTGTGGCACAGCACCCAAGGGTCGTCCGCATCGAGCTCGACGCGGGGCACAGCTGCGTCGGATTCGGTGCGGTGGGCTGCGAACTGCGGGCCATCCAGGGACAGCCACGGATGCTCGCTCGCCTCCCGCAGCGCCGCCAGCTTGGGACCCAGCTCGGGACCGTCCTCGCCGCAGCCCAAGCGGGGTGCTGCCGCGGCGACGAGCCCGACGAGTTCGCGTGCGCTCAGGCGCCAGTTGAGCGGCACGAGGACCGCGCCCAGCTTGCCGCACGCAAACCACAGCAGCAGGTACTCCAACCGGTTCTTGGACAGCAGGGCCACGGCGTCGCCCCGCCCCACGCCTTGCGCGACCAGCCATCGGGCGACCTGGTTGGTGCGGCGATCGAGCGCGGCGTAGTCGTAGGACTGCGGCGCGGGCCCGGTCACGTCGATCAGCGCGAGGGCGCGCGGAGACAGCGTCGCGCGCCGTCCCAGCCAATCACCGATCGCCGCGGGTCGCGTCGCGCTCAAGTGCCGACCACCATCCCGCCGTCGACGCTCAGCACCGATCCGCTGATGAAGCCGGCCGCCTCATCGGCGAGAAAAAGGTAGGCGCGGGCGATGTCTTCGGGCTCGCCCATGCGTCCCACGGGGGTGTGGGCGATCATCGATTCGAGCACGCGGGGCGGCATCTGCCGGACCATCTCGGTGGCGACAAACCCCGGCGCGATGGCGTTGACGGTGATGCCATGACGACCGAGCTCGCGGGCCCAGACCCGGGTCATCCCAATCACGCCGGACTTGGTTGCCGCATAGTTGGTTTGGCCGAAGTTGCCATAGAGTCCCACCACCGACGACGCATTGACGATGCGGCCGTGGCGACGTGCGATCATGTGGGGCGCGACCGCCTGCGTGCACAAGAACACGCCCCGAAGGTTCACGCCGATAACCGCATCGAACTGTTCCTCGGACATCTGTCCGACGACTTCGCCGTCCTTGACCTTCACCAGTTGGCCGTCCCGCAGGATGCCCGCGTTGTTGACGAGCACATCGATGCGACCGTGGTTCTGCATGACCTGCGCCGTGGCCTGTTGCACCGATGTCGCGTCACTCACGTCGACCGACACAAACCCAGCGAAGCCGCCGGTCTCTTCGATCTCTTGGACCAGGGATGCGCCAGCGTCGGCGTCCCGGTCCCAGGCGGACACCCGGTAACCGGCGCGAGCAAAGGCGAGAGCGGTGGCGCGCCCGATTCCATTGGCGGCGCCGGTGATGATGACGGTTCTGGGTGCTGTCGTCATGACGATCCGGGGGTGTGAGCGAGGGAGGACGGGGCAGGGCCCCAACGGATTGCGGTGGCCGACCATGCGTAGCCGATGCCCGCCGCAACCATGAGCATGAGGTGGCCGTCGCGAAGCTGCCCTTCGCGCTCGGCCTGGAGGATCACCAGCGGTTGGTCCTGCTGGCCCATATGGCCAAAATCCTGCAAGTAGAAGCTCTGCTCGGGTTGCAGCCCTAGCTGGTCCAGCACGTGGGCATGGGCGGAGCGCTTCATGTGCAGAATGTTGAGAAAGTCGATGTCCGTCCGCGCCAGCGGCCCGGCTTCGGTCTCGCTTCGCGCAAGCGCTTGGTCGACCACGTTGAGGAAGTTCGCCATCGAAGCCTGGTCGAGGCGAGCCTTCATCCCCTCGGGGTCCGGCACGTCGAGTGCCCGGCGACCCTGACCCACAGGGACATCGAAGCGCGGGTCAACGGTCCCGCCGCTGGGAACGATCACGTCGTACGAGAAGCGTCCGTCGGTGATCACGGCGCTCCCGAGCACCAGGTTGCGAGGGTGGCCGCGGCGCAAGACCAGCGCACCTCCCCCCGCGCTGAGGTTGATGAGGAATCGAGCGCGCGGGTTGCTGTAGTCGACGAAGTCGCAGTTGCGATAGCCCCCGGCGATGAGCACCGTGTTCACGCCGGGCGAGGTCAACATCATGGCCCGAGCGAGTTCGATTGCGGCCATGGTCGTCCCGCAGCGCATCTGAACATCCAGCGCCCAGGCTCGGTGCGCACCCAGATCGTGCGCGAGTCGAATCCCCGCGGTCCACAGCGGATACTCTTTCCACTCCTCGGTTGTGCACAGCACCAGGTCGATCTCCGAAGGATCGATGCCGGCGCGCTCGACCGCGTCGCGAGCCGCCCACAGGCCCATGGCGTTGGTGTGGTCATCGGGTCCGGGCACCGGTTTTTGGTGGATCCCGAACTTGTCCCGAATGACCGCTTCGGGGATGCCCGTGCGCTCCGCGATCTCGGCCGCGTGGATGCGATGGCTCGGCACGTAGCAGCCCGCCGCCATCAGTCCGACGGTGTCGCTCAGTTTTCCAGCCACTGGATCACGGTCTGACGCGCGGGGGGTGCCCACCCAAGCTGCAGGTGGTTGACGTCCTCGAGCACGGCGGTTTCCGCCAACGTCCCGATGCCGTCCGGTGCAGCGCAAGAATTCACAAACACCACGCCGTCGCTCGGCCCGGCGATCTCGTTGGGGATGCCCGGGATGTATGCGGCGTCGCTCACGATCTCGCTGCACAAGAGGTAGGTCGGCACGTCCTCGGGGATTCCTGCTTCTACGATGTCCTCCACCAGCGAGCCTTGCTCGACCGTGAACTGGATGCCCCGGCCTCGCGCGAACACGCCCGAGTAGTCGCCCTCGCCCCAATAGGTGGCGAGTGTATCCGCGACCGCATAAGAGCCCAGGCCGTTGTTGGCGACGAAGGTCAGCGGATACTCGTCGACCCACATTGCGACCATCTGCCGCTGCCCGCGGAAGAAGTCTCCGGCTGCGGTTTCCCACACCGCGTATTCGCTGAGGTTGACCGGCACCGCCCCGAGCATCTGCGTCTCGTGGGGCAGCGGTGCGTGAATGGTGCCCGTGGGTGGCCACACACCAGCGTTGTGCGCTGTGCCGTAGCGAAACAGATAGTCAAAGCCCAGGTTGGGGCTGCCGATCAGCACCAGTCGCCGTACATCATCGGCGTAGGGGGTGCCCCAGTCTTCGGTCACGCTCGAGACGTACATGCGGGCCGCGAACGCTCCTTTGGACCAGCCCACCAGGTCGACCTGCTCGGCGCAGGTTTGCTGCCGGATGATGCGGATGGCATTGCCGATCTGCTCAGCCCAGTAGTGGTCGTCACCTTGGGTGTGGGGCATGCCCACCGCGAAGACCGGAAAGCCGGCCTCGACAAGCGCCTGCATGAGGCCCGCGTCTGGGCACGACTGGCTGCCGCAGCCAAAGTCACCGCTCTCGCCGGGGTCGGCCCAGGCTCGGTCCGCGTTGTCGTTGGCGCCGTGCACCAGCAACACCGGGGTCCGCCCGCTGGCCGCCGCTTGCTCCCAGCCGGGCGCGGCGTACAGCAGCACCTCGCGCGAGTGCGGGGTGGGGTCGGAGCCGAAGTAGCCCAAGCGCGGCGGCATCTGTTCGCTGCGCGGGTCGGGCAGATACTGCTCCTGGACGAACCCCGGGTTGTCCGACGACCAGCGTTCGACCCGCTCCCATCCGGAGTCCGTGCGCGTGGCCGTCGACTCCAGCGTCAGACCGCGGGGTGGGGTGTCGCTGCACCGGGCGGGCTCACCCGACGACGACGAGCCCGAGGTGTCGCCATCCTCCGAGGTGTCGTCGGCGCTGGTGGAGGTGCTGTCGTCGGCGCTGGTGGAGGCATCGCCGGTGGGACCGTTGGCGGTCGTGGGTGCAGTGGTGGTGGTGGACGCCAAACCCGTGGAGCCTGGGTCGTCGGTTTCAGCATCGCCGCCGTCGGTGCCGCAGCCCCCGAACAGCGCCGAAGCCAACAGCAGCGTCGCGGTGGCGCGAATGGGAGACATCATGGCTGGAGCTCCGCAACGAACCCTGTCAACAGCGCGAAGGTTTGGTCCTCTTGTTCGATGTGCGGCGCGTGACCGCAATCGGCCAAGACTTCCTCCCGGTACCGGCCGCCAGCGCTGCGGTAGGCGTCCAGCAGCGCTCGCGTTTGGCTCACCATCGGCTGAGGAGGAAACACGTCGGCGCCAGGCCACCCGGGGACCGCCCCCAGCTCCCCCAAGAGTCCGAGGTCGAACATCGACCGGTCCGAGACGATCTGATCATCGGCCCCGCGGATCCACAGCACGGGCGGCTGACCGGGAAGGGACGCGAGCGCCGACTGATCCATGTACTTCGGAGACAGCGCATTGTTCATGCCCGTCGTGCCCGGAGCGACACCTGGCCAGTGTGGGGAGGTCTGCACATCCCCGGGGTAGGTCCCCGCGCCAGTGCGAGTCTTGAGCATGGCTTGGAGGTAGGCAGACTCGTCCTCCGGTTCGGGGCGGAAGGGCGGCTTCCAGTAGAACGTGTTCATCACCGAGCGCGGGCTGACCGGCCCGTCGTCGCCGGTCTCTGCGGCGGCAAGAAGTTCGACGAAGCGTGCGTTGGCTGTGCCAGCCCCGGACCCGGCGAAGTCGTCGTGGCAGGGCGTTCCTTCCACGCCTCGTGTGCCACCGAAGCCGCGCGGCGAGCCGGGGTTGAGCAGGGTCAGCGATGCGACACGGGGCGCGTGGTCCAGCGCCACCTGAATCGCCACATTGCCGCCGACCGACCAGCCAACCACGTGGGCCGGGCGGTCGCGCAGCCCCAGGTCGTCGGTCGCGAGCAGGGCTGCTACGTCGTCCGAGAGGTCGCGCATACCACGCGTTGCGTCGATCGCTTTGTGTTCCGAGTCGCCGTAGCCCCGCATATCGGGCGCGATGACGTAGTGCTCGCGGGCCAGTCGTGCCGCGAAGCGGTCGAAGAATGCCCCGCTCGAAACGTTCCCGTGAAGCAGGACGATCGGGGTGCTATCGGCCTCTCCTGCCACGTAGACGTGGGTCTTGAGACGATCCGTGTGAATGGTGCGGGCGCTCCACGTAGCCATGATCGGGGAGGAACGTCGCACGAAACGAGCAGGTTCGCAGCACGAAAGTGACACATGGTTCATGTTTCATGTTTGAGTTTCCCCGCGTGGGGTGGCGACGACCCCGCCGCGGTCGCAGCGGCTTGCTCGGGTGCCGGCCGGGCGCCATCATCCGCGTCTTCGTGGCCGATCCCCAGAACTCCGCGCTCACACCCCGCGGCCAGCGGACGCGGGCCAAGCTTCTGAGCGCTGCCGAGCGAGCCTTCGGAGAGATCGGCTTCGACCGGGCCTCGATCGGAGACATCACCAAAGGCGCCGGCGTCGCCCAAGGCACCTTTTATGTCTACTTCGAGAGCAAACACAGCGTCTTTGCTCAGCTCGTCGACACCCTGGGCGAGTCGCTCCGGCGGGCCTTGCGAGAGGCGACTGCCGGGCTGAGCTCGCGAATGGCGGTCGAAGAGGCGGGCTTCGACGCCTTCTTGCGCTTCATCCAGACCCATCAGCACCTGTACAAGATCGTTCGGCAGGCCGAGTTTGTGGACGAGGCGCTCTACCGTCGCTACTACGCCCGCCTCGCCGCGGGCTACGTGCGTGGACTCGAGTCGGCGATGGATGCCGGGGAGTTCGCCGCGCTCGATGCCGAGGCGGTCGCGTATGCGCTGATGGGCGTCTTCGATTTCGTGGGTATGCGTTGGGTGCTGTGGGAAGGAACGTTGCCGCCCGAGAGCGTTCGGCGCTCCGTGCTCAGCTTTCTCGCATCCGGGCTGCTTGCTGGCAGCCGGGGACCTCGGCTTACGTGAGCGCGCGGCGTCGCGCTGCAGGGCCTTCGATTGCATCGTTGGCGATCGCCACAGCGCGTGCCTGAAGCATGACAATCGCTTCTCTTGCGGTCTGCGATTCGTGGCCTAGGTTTCGCGACGTTCCATGCGATTCCGCAAAAGCATCCTCCCATTCGTTGCATCTCTCGGACTCTTTGGCGCCTGCGACAGCAAAGACGCTGAGCCCAAGAAAGACGCCAAGGCCGATGCGACCAAGACACCTGAAGCCAAGGCGGACGCCGACAAGAAAGATGCGGCGATGCCTCCCACAGACCCCGATGGCGGCGCCGTAGCCGAAGCGGAGCCGGCTGCGGACGACGGTCCGAAGGACATCGTCGATACGGCGGTCGCGGCCGGGGACTTCAAGACCCTCGCGACTGCGCTCGAGAAGGCGGGCCTGGTCGAGACCCTCAAAGGAGAGGGTCCCTTCACGGTGTTTGCACCGACCGATGCCGCGTTTGCCAAGATTCCCCAGGCAGACCTCGACGCGCTGCTCGCCAAGCCCGACGACCTCAAGAAGGTGCTTCTCATGCATGTCGTCAGCGGGAAGGTGATGGCGGCCGATGCCGTCAAGCTCACCGAGGCCGAGATGATGTCTGGCGACAAACTCCCCATCGTCGCAACCGACGGCGTGACACTGGGCGGCTCCAAAGTCACCAAGACCGACATCGAGTCCTCGAACGGTGTCATTCATGTCATCGACACGGTCATCCTTCCCGCGTCGTGAACGACTCGCGGAGCCCATCGCTGCGATGGGCTCCGCGGTCGGTCCGTTGAGAGGAGGGGCGGCTGTCCTCCCCCAATTCGCTTCAGCCCGATGTCGCGAAGAGGATCTCGATGCGACGGTTTTGGTCGCGACCCGCCTTGGTGTCGTTGGGCGCGACGGGCTCCTGCTCGCCTTTCCCAACCGCGGCAACCTTGCCGGGCTCGACGCCCTTGCCTGCGAGGTACGACATCACGCTCTTGGCCCGCGACTCGCTGAGCTGCAGGTTCTTCGAGTCACTACCCTTGCTGTCGGTGTGGCCCTCGATGACGAGTGACCGGTCCGGGTGCTTCTTCGACACGTCGGCGATGGCGTCGTAGGTGGCCTTCATGTCGGGCTTGATCTCCACGCCTTGGGACTCGAACGAGCCGATGATCGTGGCCTGCACGCCGCCCTCGACGATCGCTGCATCGACGCCGCTGATCGCGTTGAGCGCTTTGAACAAGTCCTGCTGAGCTGCGACCTTCTCGGTGCTGGCCCGCGTAGAGGCGTACTTGGGATCCGCCGAAGCGCTCGCCGACTTCGCCGCGGTCTCGGCCTCCCCCGCGAGCGTTGCTGCCTGATCGGTCTTTCCGTCCCCGAGGGCTTTGGTCGCCGCGGCGAGCTTGGACTCGGCTTCGGCGAACTTGTCCGGCGCGTGAACGTTTGCGTCGACTCGCTCGGCATCCTTGAGTGCCGCCAGGGCAGAGTTGATCGCGACGCGAGCGGAGTTGGTACCCTCCGAGTCGGCAACCTGCCCCTGCAGCGCAAGGACGTCCCTGGACCGTTTGACCGCGGACTCGGCGAGCTTCGCCTGTTTCTCCGCGGCGGCGAGCTCCTTGGCCACCTCTGCGTGCTCGGCCACCATGTCATCGGCGTGGCTGCGCGACGCGGCGGCACTCCACCACAAGTAAGACACCTTCGAGTGGTGCGCCAGCAGCTCCTCTTCCTTGTCCTCTTGCGCCTCCTTGGCGAGGTTGTAGTGCCTGACCGCGTTGCCCACGAGCTCCGGATAACGACGGGACACCGGCTCGTTGGCGTCCTCGCTCGACTGCGCCTCATACATTTGCATCTCGCTGGTTGGCGCGAGCGTGGCGCAAGCCGTGATCAGAAGGCCGATCGCTGCCGATTGCAGCAGACCGCGCAGGGGTGTGCTCTTGAAGTTCATGCTCCACCTCCGAGCTTCGCGTCGAGGTCGGCCTGCTCGGCTTCCAGCTCCTGGAGCCTGGCTTTCGTGGTGGCGAGCTTTTGCTTCTCCGCGTCGAGCATTGCCGCTTTGTCGGCCTCAATGATCTTGCCCTCCGCGAGGGAAATCGTTGCCTCCGCTTCCTCCAACGTTTGGGCCAGGACCTCTCTCTGCTTGCGCTCGCCGATGATGGACCGAGCTTTGGTCACGAGCGCCTCACTCTGCCCGAGCTCGGACGTGGCGGCATTGCGCTTGTCCTTGACCTCAAGCTCCTTGAGCTGAACGGTCATCGATTGAATCTGCGCGTCGGCATCGGAGGCGTCGTCGGCCGCGAAGGACGGAGACGCGCTGATGATAAAAAACCCGGCAAGAGCCGGGACTGCGAGGAACTTTATTGAACGAAATCGCATAGGTAGTCCTCCTGTGGTGCGGCGCAGTCTACACCCAAAGTCTGCCGCGGCACGGAACCTCTGCAATTGCCCAGCCCGACGCCGCGTGCGACGTGCGCGCCGGACCCGCCCAATCCCGGGTTCCCCTCGAAAACCCACTTGCAAGCGCCTCTGCAGCGACTAGACCGCGCGCGCGTCTTCAGGACCCGTGCGGGGTATGCATGACGAGGTCGAGTTCCCGGTTTGTAGTGCAGATCGCCATGAAAGCATCCGATATTTTCGTCGCCGCCCTTGAGCAAGAGGGGGTGGAGTTCGTGTTCGGAATCCCCGGAGAGGAAAACCTCGACATCCTCGACTCGCTCTCCCGCTCTTCCATCCGCCTGATCCTTACGCGCCACGAGCAGGCAGCGGGCTTCATGGCCGCAACCTACGGGCGCCTCACGGGCAAAGCGGGGGTCTGCCTGGCGACGCTCGGGCCCGGAGCCTGCAACCTCGTCACCGCAGCGGCCTACGCTCAGCTCGGCGGGATGCCGATGGTGATGCTCACCGGTCAGAAGCCAATCAGGTCGAGCAAGCAGGGGCAGTTTCAGATCCTCGATGTCGTCGACATGATGACGCCGCTCACGAAGTACACCCGGCAGATCGCAAGCGGCGACAACGTTCCTGCCAACGTGCGCGAGGCCTTCCGCCAAGCTCAGGAGGAGAAGCCTGGAGCCGTGCACCTTGAGCTCCCCGAGGACGTCGCACGAGACACCACCTCCGCGGCGCTGATTCCCGCCAGCTACGTCCGCCGCCCCATCGCGGAGGCCAAAGCCATCTCGGCCGCCGTGAACAAGCTGACCGCCGCGACGTGTCCGATCCTGGTGGTCGGCGCGGGAGCCAATCGAAAGACCACCTGCAAAGCACTTCGGAGCTTCGTCGACCGCTTCAAGATCCCCTTCGTCACGACCCAGATGGGCAAAGGCGTGATTGGCGAAGAGCATCCGCTGTTCCTCGGCAATGCCGCTCTGTCGTCGGGTGACTTTGTTCATCGCGCGATCGAAGCTGCCGATCTCATCGTGAATGTCGGCCACGACATTGTTGAGAAGCCCCCGTTCCTCATGCATCCCGGTAGCGTCGAGGTGCTCCACGTGAACTTCTCGAGCGCCGTGGTGGATGCCGTCTACTTTCCGCAGGTGGAGGTCGTCGGCGACATTGGCAACGCGATCTGGCAGATCGGCGAAGTGCTGGTCCCCCAGGAGCACTGGGACTTCTCACGCCTTATTCCGTTTCGCGACGCGGCACGGGAGCACATCCAGAAGCGCTCCGATGACCCACGCTTTCCCATGTTGCCGCAGCGGGTCGTGGCTGATCTTCGGCGCACGCTGACGCCGAACGACATCATTACCCTCGACAACGGAATCTACAAGATCTGGTTCGCCCGCAACTACCCGGCGGCGTCGCCAAATACCGTACTCTTGGATAACGCGTTGGCGACCATGGGGGCCGGGCTGCCTTCGGCGATGGCCGCCAAGCTTGTGCACCCCGACCGGGCGGTGGTCGCAGTGTGCGGCGACGGGGGGTTCATGATGAACTCTCAGGAGCTGGAGACCTCGACTCGCCTCGGCCTCCACATCGTGCTGATCGTGCTTCGAGACAATGCATACGGGATGATCAAGTGGAAACAAGCACACATGGGGCTCGACGACTACGGCCTCGACTACGGCAACCCAGACTTCGTTCGCTATGCCGAAAGTTATGGGGCGGTGGGACATCGACCGAAGTCCGCGGAGGAGTTCATCCCCATTCTTGAGCGCGCTTTGGCCGAACCGGGGGTTCACCTCATCGACGTCGCCGTGGACTACTCGGAGAACGACCGCATTCTCAACCGGGAAATACAAGAACAGGCCGCCGCGATCGGATAGCACCTTCTCGCCAGGCATCGACGGAGATCCAACCATGAAACTACCCGAATCCTTTCCGTACTACCTCGCCAACGAAGCGCACTCTCCAAATACCGATCTTGATGTGATCGATAAGTACACCGGAGAGCTCGCGACGAAGGTCGCGATGGCGGACAGCGAGACCATCGACCGGGCAATCGGCGCCGCAGTGTCCGCAGCCGAGCCCATGCGGAAGATGGCGCCTTATGAGCGGCAGGCGATCTTGAACCACTGTGTCCGACGCTTTCAAGAGCGGGCCGACGAGCTTGCCATGATGCTCTGCATCGAAGCGGGCAAGCCGATCAAGGACTCTCGGGGTGAGGTGGAACGCCTCATCGACACCTTTCGCATTGCGAGTGAGGAGTCGGTGCGAATCAATGGCGAGGTCATGAACCTGGAGATATCGTCCCGGGCTCGGGGCTACTCAGGGATGTTCAAACGCGTTCCGATCGGGCCCTGCTCGTTCATTTCGCCGTTCAACTTTCCCCTCAATCTCGCGGCTCACAAAATCGCGCCGGCCCTCGCCGTCGGGTGCCCTTTCGTGCTCAAACCCGCGAGCTGGACCCCGCTCGGCGCGTTGATGATCGGCGAAATCATGGCGGAGACCGACCTCCCCAAGGGTGCGTTCTCGATTCTTCCCTGCCATCGCGACGGAGCCGAACTCTTCACCACGGATGCCCGCCTCAAGCTCTTGAGCTTCACCGGCTCTCCGGGCGTCGGCTGGGCTTTGAAAGCGGCCGCAGGAAAGAAGAAGGTCGTGTTGGAGCTCGGTGGCAACGCCGCGTGCGTGGTCGATCACGACACCGATCTGGACGACGCGGTTGAGCGCATCGTTGTCGGCGCCTTCTACCAGTCCGGGCAGAGCTGCATCGGGGTCCAGCGCATCATCATCCACGAGGACATCTACGAGGACTTCAAGACTCGTCTCGTCTCCGCCACCCAAGATCTCGTCGCCGGAGACCCGAAGGAAGAAGCGACCTTCGTTGGGCCCATGATCTCCGAGAAGGAAGCCAAGCGACTGGAGTCCTGGATCGCGTCCGCCAAAGAAGCGGGCGGAACCGTGCTCTGCGGAGGAACGCGCAGCGGTGCCATGCTTGAGGCCACCCTGCTGGAAGGAGTCCCTGCCGATCAGAAGATCTGCACCGAGGAAGCATTCGGTCCGGTCGCCGTCCTGAGCTCCTTCTCCAGCTTCGACGACGCGCTCGCCGAGGTGAACAACAGCGTCTTCGGGCTTCAGGCAGGCATCTTCACGCGAGACATCTACAAGATGCAGCAGGCTTGGGACGAGCTGGATGTCGGTGGCGTCGTTATCGGTGACGTCCCATCGTGGCGGGTCGACAACATGCCGTATGGCGGCGTGAAAGACAGCGGGCTCGGCCGAGAAGGAGTCCGGTTCGCAATGGAGGATATGTCGGAGATACGAAATCTGATCATCCGAAACCCGGCGCGTGCGAAGGGCTGCTAGAGCGGCGACCAGTTTGATTCCGGGTGCTGAGGTCCAGGCGTGCATCAGCGCGTGGAATCAAACTGATCGCCGCTCTAGCAGCCCGTGGTGAAACCCGGCGCGGCGGATCGCGAAGGATTTTTCGCTCCTGGGTAGGAGCCGAAACGCCGCTGTACCGGGTGTACTGCAAGTTTTGGCGACACCGCCAGGAGCGAAAAGGACGAGCGAGACGTCGTGTCGGGTTTCACCACGGGCTGCTAGGGCAGGAAGATCGCCTTCACGTTCACAAACTCCTTCATGCCAAATCCGCCGTGCTCGCGGCCGAATCCCGAATCCTTCACGCCCCCGAACGGCATGTTGGGGTCGGCGGCGCCGAACGAGTTGATGCGGATCATCCCCGTGTCGAAATGCTCGCGTGCCAGCTTCAGGGCGCGTTCCTCGTCGCGGCTGAAGATGCCACCGCCGAGCCCGTAGCGGCTCTCGTTGGCGATGCGCATCGCGTCTTCGTCGTCCTTGGCGCGGATGATGGCGGCGACGGGCCCAAAGATCTCGTCGTCGTACGCGGGCATCCCGGGCGTGACGTCCCCCAAAACCGTCGCGGGATAGTAGGCGCCGGTCCGGTCGGGCGCCGCCCCTCCGCACAGGAGCTTGGCCCCCTTGGCGACACTTTGCTCGACCTGCGACGTGACGGTGTCGAACTGGTCCTGACTCGAGAGCGGCCCAAGCTGGGTGCTGGGGTCGCTGGGGTCTCCCAGGGTCACGGCTTGCATCTGGCGAACAAACGCATCGGTGAAAGCGTCGTAGACCTTCTCGGTCACGATAAACCGCTTCGCAGCGACGCAGGTTTGTCCATTGTTGTAGAGCCGGCCCTGGACGGAGCATTTCACCGCGAGCTCGAGGTCGGCGTCCTCAAGCACCAGGTATGCGTCGTTCGAGCCCAGCTCGAGCACGGTCTTCTTCAATGCTTTTGCAGCCGCTGCGCCCACGTGTCGCCCCGCTCCATCGCTGCCCGTTAGGGTCACGCCACGTACCTTGGGATGCTCGATCAGCTTGTCGCTGGTGTCGTGGTCGATGATGATGACTTGGAAGAGGTCCTCTGGAAGGCCGGCCTCGATGCACAACTCCCGCAGCCGCAAACCCGTACCGGTGCAGATGGCAGCATGCTTGAGCACGCACCCGTTGCCGGCCATCAGGTTTGCCGCCAGGACGCGGACCGGCTGGTACAGCGGAAAGTTCCACGGCTGAATCGAGTAGATGACCCCAAGCGGCTGATAGCTGACCACCCCGCGCTTGCCCTTCGAGCCGTGGGTTCGCTCCTCGTCGGCGAGGAGCTCCGGGCCTTTGGCGGCCGCGTAGTCGAACAGCGCAGCGCAAAGCTCGACCTCACGCTTGCCGTCCTTCAACAGCTTTCCGGTCTCACGGGTCATGAGCGCGGCCAGCTCGTCGACGTTGTCGCGCAACCGTTGCCCAATGGCCGACAGGCACCGGGCCCGTTCGTTATGGGCGAGCAGGCGCCAGTCGAGGAACGCTTCGTGACACGCTTCGAGCCGCTGGATCGCGCCCTTCTCGGACATCAGCTCGTAGGTTTGAATCTTCTCTCCCGTCGCTGGGTTGACCGTCGTGATCGTTGCCATCTCCGGGCTGCCTAGGTCGAATAGGCGGCGGTGCAACGCCTGCGCGATCGAGATTCGTCGAAAGTGAAGCGCCACGTCCGCCGTGCGCGGAGAACCCAGACACACGGGTCCCTCCTGTGCGCTTCAAGGCTGTAGCGTCCACCGGGTCATGGCCAACACCTCGGACAAATCGCGTGCTTCGGGTGACGCGCTGGGCTGGCGGGTGCTGTCGGTGGTGGTCGGCGCGGCGGCCGTGGCCGTGTCGGCGCAGTGGACCTTCGCGCTGCCCGGCGTCGACCTCCCGCAAACAGCCCAGACGCTGGCGGTCTTGCTCGTGGGCGCCGCGCTTGGGTGCGTTCGCGGCACGTCTGCGATCGTGTTGTACTTGGCCGCGGGGGCGGTCGGCATCCCCGTGTTCGCCAACGGGGCCAGCGGGCTCAGCACCTTCCTCGGTCCGTCCGGGGGCTACCTTGTCGGGTTCGTCGTTGCGGCAGCGGTGGTGGGGCACGCGGCGGATCGTCGGCAACTGGCACGCCCGTGGTGGCGGGCGTTGGGCATCATGCTCCTCGCACACGCGGCGATCTTGCTGCTGGGCGGCGCGCCGTTGTGGGCCCGAATCGGACTGGCCCGAGCATGGGCGGGTGGGGTTGCGCCGTTTTTGCTCGGCGCCGTGATCAAGTCGGCGCTCGCCGCCGTGATCGTGTCGGTGGGCGACCGCGTTTCTCCGGCCGCAGGCAGGCGCTAGCAGCCTGTTGAGAAAGTCGACACGACGTCTCGCTCGCCCTTTTCGCTCCTGGCGGTGTCGCCAAAACTTGCAGTACACCCGGTACAGCGGCGTTTCGGCTCCTACCCAGGAGCGAAAAATGCTTCCCGATCCGCCGCGCCGACTTTCTCAACAGGCTGCTAGAAAGCTGCGGGGCCCCAAGAACGTCGACTCGAAACGCCTACCGTCGCCGTCGCCGATTGGTGTTCGAGCGCGCCGGCGACTTGCGGGGGCGATAGGCCGCTGGAATGACGGGGTCGAGACCTGCGTAGCGCTGGGCGTAGTCGGTCTGCGCGCTCGTAAGCGCCTCGGCGAGTCCCGGGCACTCGGTCTCCTGATCGCCTTCGCCCGTCTTGGGCACGCTCACCCGTGCCAGCGTCCCGAGCAGGTAGCTGTCCGGATTCTGGGTCGCAGCGAGGAGCGCGGTGCCGAACGCATCGCAGGGTGTCGGCGCCGCTTTGGCCTGCCATAGGTCGAGCGCCGTCTGCAGTGGCTCGTTGATCCGCTTGCCCTGCTGGGCAGCACGCAAGTGGTCGGTCGCCGCTTGCCGCGAGGCGTAGGGCAGCGGGTTCTGCTGCACGTTGACCCATCGCGCGAGGCGATCGTGCCCCTGGTCGCCAAGCAACTCGACCGCGATCTCCGTGGACAACTCCCGGTGACGCGGATCGTCGAGCAGGTCCCAAAAAGTGCCGGAGAACCCCTCGTCCTCGAGCAGGTCTGGTTTCAAGGACAGGGCCAACCGATAGCTCTTCAGCGCCGCTGTCGCGTTGCCGCTGCGATCGAGCGCCACGAGCACCGTACCCATCCGCCAGTGCAGCTCCGGCTTGTCGGCGTAAACCTCAAGCAACGGACCGATGCTGATCCTTGCCGATTCGTACTTCTTGGACTCGATCAGCGCATCGATCGACGCGAGCGTGGCCTGAAGCGCCCGCTCGGACTGAGCCTGCGGTTCGTCTTCGTCGCCGCCCGGGGGCGGGCTGGGTTCGTCGGCCTCTGCGGCGGCCTTGTCGGATTCATCCGAGGCTTGGGCTTCGTCTCCGTCCTTCGAGGCGTCTTCCACCGCAGCCGACTTGGGCTTGCTCTGGGCGTCGTCGCCGTCTGGCCACGCCACTACGGCCAGCGCGAGTAGGGCCACTGCACCTGCGCCAATCGCCGAACGCAGCCATGGTGGTCGGTCGGCCCCAGGTTCGGATGCCGGCGCGTTCTCAGACTCGCCGCCCTTGGTTCGGTCCGAGACCACCGGAGCCGGAGAACCCGGAGAGCCTGCCTCCGGTTCGTCGTCCTCCTTCACCGCAAAGAGCTCCCGGGTCGCGGAGCCCTCGGCGTCGGCATCGTCCGGCTCCCGACGCTCTGTTCCCTGTCGCGCAATCGCGTCCTGCGCTGCCGACGACGCCGGGGCCTCGTCGCTGGTGGCGTGGTCAGCCTCGGTGTAGGCCAGGGTGTCGGGCTTCATTCCTGCCTGACCTTCTGGGCGCCGATCGAGCTTCGGGGGCGGTGGCACCTCTGGTGTGGCCGAGCGTTCGGTCGGCGATGCTGCCCGCCTCAGCGCAGCGACCGCTTCTGGCGCGTCCGCGAACCGGTCGTCAGGGTTCTTGGCCATCAGCTGCATCACGAAGTGGCGCAACGATCCGGGCACGGAGTCGGGAAGCTTCGGAGGATCCTGTGAGATCTGACTGCGCAGGAGCGCCACCGGATCCTCGCCCTCGAACGGAAGCACTCCGGACAACATCGAGTGCATCACCACGCCGAGCGAGTAGAGGTCGCTCCGCGCATCGGTCTTCTCGCCGCGAGCCTGCTCCGGACTCATGTAATGCGGCGTCCCGAAGATGATGCCCGCCTGGGTGAGCTGTGCGGCCCCGGCTCCGTAGGAGACCTTCGCGATGCCGAAGTCCAGGAGCTTGATGTGATCCCCGGTCTCGCCGCCGATCAGGAAGATGTTCTCCTGCTTGATGTCCCGGTGCACCAGCCCCTGAGCGTGTGCGTGTGCGAGCCCCTCGAGTACCTGTCGAATGAGGTCGACCACTCGAAACGGAGGCATGGGCCCGGTGACGATGTCCGCGAGGTCGCTGCCCTCAAGGTATTCCATGACGAGATAACGACGCCCGTCGTCCGTCGAACCGAAGTCCATGGTCCGCACGCAGTTGGGATGGTCGAGGCGTGATGCCGCCGCCGCCTCCCGGTCGAAGCGCGCGACCATCTCGTCGTTCGCGGTCAGCTCGCGATGGAGAATCTTGAGCGCCACGTCCTTGTGCAGGCCGAGGTGATGCGCCTTGAAGACGGCCCCCATCGCGCCGTGGCCGATGAGAGAGTCGAGGCGGAAGCGACCCGAGAGCGTCTGGCCGATCAGCTCTTCGGCCGTCGTGGCCCTGATGTCTGGCACCGGGAGACTCATCGAGGCCGAGTCTAAGGCCCCGAGGGGTCCGCGCTCATCCCTTGGGGTTCGCAGCGGCGCAGCTGCCCCTAGAGACCGCATGAGGCCCGATCCAGCCAGCGCTGAGCAAGAGCCGCGGCGGCTGTCTCGGTGCGCGGGTGGCAGACGCACCTGCCCTCACTCGGCGGGGGCCTCCTTCTCAGAGTTCTCGAACACGAACGGGTACGTCACCTCGACCCGGCCACCACCCTCGGGAGGATCGAAGAGCAGAGACGCGGTCGACTCCTCGAGGCACTCGGCAAACTCCGGGTTGTCCGCGAGCGGAAGTCTCGGCCGGGCCTTCGCTCCCGGTGGGAGCGTGTCGCGGTGGGTCCCCGGAGCAGGGGGGGTCGACTCGCTCGTGTCTTCGAACAGCTCGCCATCTGCGAACGACACTTCATCAACGATGCCGCCCACGGACTCATCACCCGCGATCGAGAAGCGCAGGATCACGCTGCCGGCGAGATCCGGGCGCTTTTCGAGCGCGTTTTGATAACACTCCTTGGCGATCGGCAGGAGGTCCTCGTTGACCACATCTCGGATGTAGTCCTTGTCCAGAGAACCCCGGGGCTCTTCTTGCTGAGCGCCTTCTTCGGCAAACCCTGCGTCCACGTCTCGCCCATGACCCAGCGGGGCCTGCCGCTTGGCGAGCGCATCCGTGAGCCGGCGTTGAACCTCCTCCCGCTCTTGAGCCGAGATGATTCTTCGCTTCGCTGAAGCCGGCGGGGTGGCGGCCATGACCGGCGCGGGTTCCGACCGCGGGCCGACATGCTCCGAAGCCACGGCCATGTCCCCGGGCGCCAGCTCGGTGCGGCCGTGCTCGTTGTGGACCTCGACCTGCCCGGCCGCGACGTAGATCGCGACGGCTGCTCCGCCCATGGCGAGTGCCCCTGCTCCTAAGTACTTGCGTCGTCGTTCGTCTTGCATCGTCAGCATCTCCACTGTGAACTCGGTGCCGTGCACCGTGATGTCGGCGGCGGCGGTGTGCACCACGAAGGGCGTGCCCGACCGCACTCGATAGGTGACCGTGCCGCGGGTCTGCTCGGCGCGACTCGATCCGGGGATGTAGTCGATCTGCGCCGATGCGCCGGCCCGAATCACGACCGCGTCCGCGGCGTCCCGATCCGCGCGAGGCCACAGCGCGACGACCAGCACCGTGGCCACCGCAAGCGACAACGCAGCGACCCAGAACGGACTTTGATATCGAGGCGCTTGTTTGCGCGCAGTCGGAGCGTCGAGGTCCATCGCCGCCATCACCCTGTCTTCGAAGCCCGCGCCCAGGGGCTCCACGGTCCACGTGTCGAGATCGTCTCGCTTGAGTTCGTCGTTCATTCGCGTACTCCTTCCAGTCGCTCCCGTAGGAGTCGTCGCGCGCGAGACAATCTCGACTTCACTGTCCCGAGCTCGAGGTCGAGCATCTGCGCGATCTCTGCGTAGTCCAGGCCGTGGTACTCGCGAAGCAGGAACGCGGCTCGGAACGGCGGAGGCAGCTCGCCGACGGCCGCCGCGATGGCCTCTCCGAGTCGCTTCCTGTGATGCTCGGTCTCCGGCGTGGACGGAGTCCCCAGCGACTCGGTCGAAGCCCTCGGCGGACGCTTTCGCGTCAGCTCGTTGATCGCGAGCCGCGACGCGATCCGTAGCAGCCAGGTTGAGAACGTCGCGGGTCCGTCGACATCGAAGCGGTCCAGCGCCCGAAACGCGCGAAGAAAGGTCTCTTGGGCGAGGTCTTCGGTGAGGACGTCGAGCCCGACCGGCTCCAGCATGCGCCGAAGCAGCGCACCCACCCCTTTCTGGTTGCGCCGCACCAGTTCTCGGAGCGCCGAACGATCCCCGGACTTCGCCCGCACCACCAAGGGCCCATCGATCGGGCGCGGTGAGGAGTCAGGGGCTTGCACGGCACGGAGCATCGTCCTCCCTACGCACAGGGGAGTCGTCAGGAAGTTCCCGAAAAACACGGGGCCAACGACGCGCTTTTTGCGCCGGTCCGACGCGTCGGGGATGCCTCAGCGGTCGCGCTCAGCAACCGGGCGAAGCCACGATATCCTGGTGCTATGCGTCGTTGGATTGCACCCATCCTGCTGATGGCCTGCGGGCCTAACGTGGGGCTTGTCGGCTCGACATCGGATGGAGCCAGTGGGGGTGAGGGGACGAGCACAGGCAGGGCGTCGACGAGCTCTGGCGCGGATAGCTCTACGGGACAGACCGTCGATACGGGACAGACCTCCACGACGCGCCCGCCGGGCACAACGACGGACACCTCGGAGTCTTCTACCGCGTGCGACCCGAGCGACTCAGGGGAGGACACCGAAGGCCTCGGAGCATGCGACCCGAATCAGGATGGCCTCTACGGACATATTCGCATCTCAAGAATCGAGGAGGACTACCGGGCGCTCGACGTCGACGCGAGCTGCGACGTCACGACCACGAAGAGTCGCGATCCGACGCAGACCATCGTGGAGGTCTCGTGCCCATCCGGAAGCGTGTTGCTTGAGCTGTACATGGACCCACCGGCGACACTCGTCCCGGGATTCGCGGTCGGCCAGACGCTCCAGATACGAGCATTTCGCGATGGTTTCATCGACAGCACCCCGCCGACGCATGTCGCCATCCGCGACGACCAGGGGAGTCTCATCGCGGCCTACAGCAACCATCTGCCTGTGCCGAAGTCGGTGGATCCTGACTACCTCGACTGGTTCGCGCCGCTGACGTTTTCAGAGGTCGACCTTGGGTGCGAGGCGACCGCGCCACCCGAACCGCCCGCCTGCGGCTTTATCGTCGACCCATGTCCCAGCGGGTATGAGCTTCGAGGCCTCGAGTTCTCCGACGGCGTCGAGGAGCGCCTCGTCACCGGGCCCAGCGGCGGCGTCCTTGGCCCATTCGAGCTGCGTGCGCGGGCGTATCGTGTCTACCCGGCCCCGGGCGGCGAGTGCAGCGACGCCCCATACAACCAAGCAAGCTGGGCAGCGTTTCGCGTCCAGTGATCGCTCCGGCGCCAGCTGCTGAGCCCCCCCCCGCGGTGAGGCGGCCGTACGCGCTGCACAGCAGCCGGACGTGGACTACGGGCGAGTTGAAGCAAATCCCCCTGGGGTTCAATCGCTGTGTCCGCGCAAACGCAGCGGCTGCGCTACTCCAGCATTCGGTCGCGCACGAATGCGCCATGTCCTCCAAGGTCATTCGGACCCCATCCACCCGCGACGGAGGCACCCGACGCGAGAATGCAGCTGGAGTCCGGTTGGCAGTTGTCGAGCTTCCAGGCGGTCCAGCTGACCTGGCTCTGGTTCATCCAGTCCCGCCACGCCATGGCCTCTGCTTCGCAGACCACGCCGTCGAGCCCGCCATCGGCATGCGTCGCAGCCCACTCCGTCGCGAACAAGGCGAGCCCTTGGCTTAGGGCCACGGTGCCGCGGTTGCGAGCCTCTTGCCCGTGAGAGCACGCGTAGAAGTGAATCGTGTACATGAGGTTGGTGCCCGCGACGGGGTCAGCGGCAGCCTCGTCGACGGCAGAGGACCAGCTGGGCGTACCCAAGATGATGACGTTGTCGGGATCGCCGGCCCGAATCGCGGACACGAGGGCCTCGTGATACGGCTTGACCGTCCCGCTCCACGAGACCTGCAGCGGCTCGTTGTAGGGCTCGTACAAGACGTTGGGCAGATGCCCGAACTCGGCGGTCATCATCTGAAAGAACGCGATCGCCTCGGCTTGGTGCTGCTCGGCGTGGTGGTCGTGCCAGTCGATGATCACGTACACACCTGCGGCGACTGCGTTGTCGACGATCGTTCGCACTTGACTGAGCGCCTTGTCGGGGTTGGCGAGGTAGGCCCCTTCGGCGTCGACACCCATCGCGGCACGAATCACGGTGAGGCCCCAGCTGTCGCGCATGTACTCGAGCGCGGACAGACTCTCGGCGTAGCCTTCGTTCTCCCAGTTGAGCCACATGCTGCTCACCCCTCGCAGCTGGATGGCCTCTCCGCTCTCGGCCCGCAGACGCCCGTCGGCGACGTGCAGCGCGCCGTAGCGTTCGGTCGGCAGGCCGCCGGGGTTCAGCCCGGTGTCCGTGACCTCGCCGGTTGCGTCGGTCGGGTCCGAGTCCCCGGTCGAACCAGCCGAGGGGTCGGTCGGATCCGTTCCGGCCGATCCCGCGCTCCCCGCGGGCCCGCCCGGTCCGCCGTCATCGTCGGAGGGGCTCGAATCCGGGCCCGCCGTGGAGGAGGAGGCGTCTGTGTCTGTGTCGGTGTTGGTCGTCATCGAGGACGAGCTGTAGGCGTCACAGCCTCCAGCACCGAGGGCAACCGCAAGGGACGCGACCGCGAGTTGGGAGAGTGTTCCGAGGTCCCTCATACGGGACTGGGGTGGGGGGCAGCGCCGTAGGATGATGAGAAATTCTGTCGCGGCCTGAGGCGCCGGCCGGCCTGCGCCCCGCGCTTCGGGCAGTCGGGGCCCGGACGCACCCCCGTGCCGCTCAACGGCGAGGCCTGGACCGCGCCCGCGGCCGTGTCACCGCAGGGCCCGCAGCCCAGCCTTGCGCAACGGTCGCTGCTTCGGCCGGTCCTCGAACGCGGCCGGAGGCCAGCAGGAGGACGGCCAGAAACGTGAGCTCGGACGGTCGCCGCGCTCGTTGGTCGTCATCGGTCGTCATCCAGGGCGTGCGAACTGCCGATGGGGAACGAGGAGGCGGGCAGCGGACGCTGGATCGCCTCGAGGATCCCATGCTCGACCAGCCGCGCTTCGAGGGTCGAGCGCGGACCCGCGGGATGCTTCGGCTGCTGACTCAGCTACACTCTCTCGATGGATTTGTTTGTGCGATCTCTGCCTGGAGCAGTGGCGGTACTCGCCACGATGGCCCTCCTTGGTGCGTGCGATGACCAAGGACCGAGCGAGGAGCCAGACCCCTGTGCCGACGACGGCGAGTGCGATCCGAGCGAAGATCCCTCGGGCGACGGATTCGTCGGGTGTGGCGAAGAGACCACCACTGTCATCACCGAGCTGTCGGCCGTCCTCCCCGGTTTCGAGCAGAGCCCGGCCGATCTACTTGCATCCATCGAAGTCGAGTCCTCCGGTGAGTTCGTCTGGAGGCCCAACGACGGGCCGATCACGGTGGCTCATGCCGGTCAAACGTCTTCGTTTGAGATGAGCGTCGACCACGACGGCGGCGAGGTCCGTCTGATCGAAGTGGAGCTCGCGGGCAGCTTCCCAGACGGACAAGAAGGCGGTCAGCCCTGCGCAAACCGGCTCGAGATCGATACGACGATATCGTTCGCGACCGACGACGGGCTCTTCGCCGAGACGTGGAATGCCACCGTCGACCACTCGCCGTCCGTTGACGGGTGGCCCGAGGGGTCTGGCGTCCGACTCTACCGGCCGATCGACTTTAGCGCCCACAAGGGCACGCTCGCCGCATCGGACTTCGCCTTCGAGGGCGCCGATTTCACCGACGCCATCGTCACCGCGCAGCTCGAAGACGGAAAAGTCTCCGGCGGGCTGCTGATGGAGGTACGGCAAGCGGGGATGGGAGATTCGGGCTGGATCGGTGCCGGAGATGTCGCATCGTTCGAGAGCGCGGTTCCGGAGTAGCAGTCCGAACCGGACACGATCGCGGCGGCGGTCGTGAGCGTGCCGCGATGCACACGACAACGCGCAAGCACGGGTAGGATCGCGCGGCAGATCGACGAGGTCGAATCGAAGCCGGGCTCGGGCAGCAGTCGGACGTTGCCACGTGCGCCCTCGTAGGCGAGCTCCCGACCGCTTCCGGGCAGGCCCTGGACCGCGAGCGCCTTGGCCACCAGAAGCGTGATCTCCGTGACGGGGTCGGGGGCGTCGGCGCGGACTCGAACCTCCAGGTAGGAGGTCACGGCGTCGGTCTGCAACGTCTCCACCCGCGGCGACTCTCCGACCGCGATGCCCACGACGGACTTCCCCTGCGAGAGCCCGTGGTTGCGCGCGTAGACGAGAAGCTCCATCGTGAGTCGATATCAGCCCTCCTCGAGGCCACCAAGGAACCGGCCGCGATCACCCGCGATCACGGGGAGGGGGACGAGCCCGCGCCGGGTTCTTCGTCATCGGAGGCAACATTTTCGGGTGTCGGAGCACTGAGTACCCGTGACGAACACTAGGCAGGGAATGACCGACGATGAGATCGTCGCGCGGGTCGTTGCGCGGGTCGGGGACCTCAACTTCCGCTTGCGTCGCGCTCACGAACTCTACTGGCGGGACGAGGAAGCGGCAGCACAGGCCAACGACGAGGCGCTGCGAGGCTACACGACGTTCGACCACAGGTTTGGCGCCCCAGCGCCTCGAAAGGCGCCATTGAGCGCGTTCGAGCTGCAGATGGCCGCACTACAGACACGGTTTGAAGCTTCGCTGCTGTTCAAGGTCAGCATCTACGCCGACGCGGACGGTCATCGCATCGCTGCGGCCGTCTTGTCGGGAAGTGGGCAGCCGGTTGTGGACGGTCCTCTGCCCAGCGCGCTGTCGAGGCTCCCATTCCTGCGTTGGTGGTTTGCGGAGAGCGAGCAAGGGCCGCGGGTCATCGCGGCGCAACAGCGGGATCTCGACGCCGGGGATGCGGCGCCGTACTGGAGAAAAGCCTCCACGGTCCCCTCTGGATTCGATCCGTCGCAGCTGGAGGGGCCCTCGCTCGTGGTGCGGCTCGCCCTCCCGATCGGCGATGAGCGTTCGATACTGGAGTTCGAGGCCGACCGATAGCGGGAGGACGGCGGCAGAGCGACCGAGTGCCCGCCGGGACGCTTCGCGCCGGGTTTCCTCTTGTCCCTTCCGCTGGCGCCCGCCAGCGGAGGCAACAATAGCAATGTCGGCTCTGGCGTCGTATCGAACGGCTCGAACGGCTCCGGCGGGGCGTTGACGCGCGTCGAGATCTGCACGACCGCGAATCTCGTGGGTGTCGTGCTGACGCAGCCGCCATCACGCCGACATCCTGCGGGCACCGTTGTGCAGACGGCCCGCGAATTCGACGACCCACGCCAAGGCATTATCATGAACACCAGATCCAACTCCTCGACCTTTGGCATCCTTTTGTACCTTTCCCTCGCGGTAGGCTGCTCCGGAGATGGCGACGGGTCCGGTCCGGGCACGGACGCAGACTCGGGCGTCTCCGAAACGGGCTCCACCGGCACGAACCCTACCGCCACGGACGCCAGCAACGCGTCGGGATCGAGTGGCACCGCAGCAGACTCCACCGCCGGCGAGACAACGGACGCGGGCAGCAGCAGCGACGGCACGGCCTCGACCTCGACCTCGGGCGGCGAGTCTGGGCTGGCGGTTGAACTCGGAACGGCTGGCGAGTTCGCGATCCTGGCCAAGAGTGGAATCTCGACCGTGCCCACGTCCGCTGTCACCGGTGACCTTGGCATCAGCCCGGCCGCCGCCACCTTCATCACGGGATTCTCGCTCACCGTGGACGCATCCAACGAGTTTGCAACCTCGGCGCAGGTCACCGGAAACGTCTACGCGTCGGACTATGCCGCGCCGACGCCCACGAAGATGACCACGGCGGTCTCCGATATGGAAACCGCCTTCACCGACGCGGCGGGCCGCGCCCCCGACGTCACCGAGCTCGGCGCCGGCGACATCAGCGGGATGACGCTCGACGCCGGCGTGTACAAGTGGGGGACCGGCTTGTTGATCGCGAGCGACGTCACTCTCGAAGGCGACGCGACCGATGTCTGGATCTTCCAGATCTCCGAAGACCTCACGGTCGGCAGCGCGAGCAACGTTGTGCTCAGCGGGGGCGCTTTGCCCAAGAACGTGTTTTGGCAGGTCGCCGGTCAGGTCGACATCGGGACGACGGCGCACCTTGAGGGCGTCGTACTGACGCAGACCGCCGTCACCCTGGCGACCGGCGCTTCTGTCGACGGCCGACTCTTGGCCCAGACCGCCGTCGACATCGATGCGAGCACCGTCGTTGCGCCTGCTCCGTAACCCGCGCGGCAACGCGACTGTCCGGATCCCTCGAAGGCCTCAGCCCTCGTACTCGACCGCGTCGGGCATGCCCTCCTGAAACCACGCCGCGAGCAGGGCCAGCGGCTCCTCGGGGTGCGGGCAGCTTCCCGGCGGCATGCCGCCCGCGACGGCAACCGCCATCGCCTGCCCGAGCGTGGAGCCTTCGTAGCTGCGCGAGAGGTCGTCGTAGGCGAGAAACAAGGTGTTCCCAGGTGGTCGGAGGAACTCCCACTCGATGTTCTGGCGGTTGTTGGCGAGTGTGTGACAACCGCAGTAGTCCTCGAGCGCGTTGGCAACCTCGACCGGAAACTGACCGGCCTCGCCACGGGTCAGCGGGTTGTATTCGTCTCCGCGAGTCACCTCCTGCACGCTGCAGGCCGGGCCCAGCGGGGGTGGTCCACCGCCACCGCCGCCACCGTCAGCATCGCCGGGGCTCTCCGTTGTGCTGCCGCTGCTGCTGCCCTCGCTGCTCCCGGCATCGGTTCCGCTGGAGCTCTCGGTCATCGAAGGGCTGCTCGTGCTGCTTGAGTCGCTCGCCTCGGTGCTCGTGGATGAAGACGACGTCGCGATCCCCACCCACGCCTCGCCCGTCTCCGACGACCCGTCGGCCAGGCACGCGCCCTGCAAGCACACGACGGCCAACACGCCGACCCCTCTCCCCCGCATCGTTGCCAGAATACCGTCGGAGCACGCCTCCACACCACGGCCGTCCGCAGCACCGTGAGGTTCGGAATGTTTGTCGCCACGGGTACGGACGTAGCAGAGCGTGGACTCGCCTGGGCGCGGCTGCTCACTGTGGCAGCTCCGCACGGTGAACGCGCTCCAGATGGGTCTAGGAGGAACTCTGGCCAGCCGGGGCGCTGGCATGGCCTATGCACAACTCTCGGGCATGAATCCGAAGACCTTGAGCCTGATGAGCCTGTTTCTCGTCGCACCCGCGTGCGGCACTGCCGTCGACGCGGACACGCGAGTGCCTGCATCCACAGGCGCCGAGGTCTCGGTGGCGCCGGAACGCAGCTCTCCCCCGGTTTACTACGACTCAAACACCAGCATCGACCCCGTCGTCGCGCACCGGCTCAACATGCAGATGACCACGCAAAACGCGGTCCAGCGTGAGCGTCGTGCACTCATCGAGCCCACGCTGAGCGATGCGTGCGGCTGGGAGAGACCAACGGTGTACTTTTCGACCGGTGAGGCCGAGGTCGGGCTTGTCAGCCAAGCGACCATCGACTCGATCTCGGTGTGCTTACGCAGCGAGGCCATCGGCGACGAGCCCATCGTCCTGGTCGGGTACGCCGACCAGCGAGGGGCGAGCTACGACAATCTCGAGTTGGGTCTGCAGCGCGCCAACGAGGTGAAGCAGGAGCTCGTGGAAACTGGTGTCGCGCCCGGTCGCATCCAGACCTACTCCAGGGGCGAGTACCTCGTCGATGCGGACGACCAACACCAAGACGACCGCCGCGTCGTCGTCAAACTGGACCGGTAGGAGGACGCTATGAAGTTTTCTGTTCAATTCATCAATCTCGCAGCCGCCCGAGCCGCCCGTCGCGACCTGACCCGGCAAGGCATGCTCCGCTGGAGTGACCTCACCTCGCTGCACGACGGCACGATTCGCGTAGACCAGCTGCCGCTGGAGCACACCAGCGCCCGCAGAGGCGCAGTGTTCGGAGCCACGGTTCTGGGCCTCACGTGCGCCCTCGTCCTTGCGGGGGTGTCCGCAACCTTTCAACTCGGTTTCGGAGTCGCCGCAGCCCTGGCGATCGGCGCCGGCGTCGGCCTGCTGCATGGCGGGATCTTTGGCGCGATTGCGTTCTCGACTCGGCCCGCACCCTTCGTCCTCAAAGACGCCGCCGTGCTTGAAACCACCGGCGGTGCGATGCTCGTCTGCGACATCGGCGACCCCAATCGCGCCGAAGTGGTCCGCGCAGAGCTTGAGCGCTACCCCACTGTCCAAGCCGCATAACTTTTTCTCCTCCAGCAAGGCCAAGACCCATGACCGCCGAAACCACGATCGACCAACTCACCGCCACCGAGGGACGACCCCTCATCGATGGCATCCCGCAATATGGCCGCGAAGTTGAGGCGCTCAATCAGCTCCTGCGCGGTGAACTCTCGGCGCTCGAAACCTACGACGAGTGCATCGAGCGTCTCGACAACGCCCAGGTCGTCTCCGAGCTCAAGGAGCTACGTCGCTCACACGAGCTTCGAACCGAGCAGCTGCACCATCACATCAAGCTGATGGGCGGCGAGCCCGAAGAATCCTCCGGTGCGTGGGGACTGATCGCTCGAGCCCTCGAGACCGGCGCCACCATGTTCGGCTCCAAAGCTGCCCTTGAGATCCTAGAACGCGGCGAGCTTCACGGCGTGCGCGAATACCACGACGTGACCGACCTCGAGCCCGAGACCATGAAGTTCATCGTCGATCACCTCCGGCCCGAACAGTCCCGCACCCGGGAGAAGGTCGCCGAACTCAGGCACCGGTTCGAGTGATGCGTCCCGGGTGAGGCCGGCCCAAGTTTTGGCGACACCGCCCGGAGCGAAAAGGGCGAGCGAGACGTCGTGTCGACTTTCTCAACAGGCTGCCAGACCCCAACGAACGACAAAAAGCCGCTTTCCTCAATCGGAGGAAGCGGCTTTTCAATTCTGTCCACTGTTCACGAGGGGGTCAATCGCGTGTCCTTGGCGGAAGTCTCGCTGCGAGGTCACTCCGAGCTTGGTCGTTTCTCAGCCCATACGAGCAGCTCGTCGAGCGCGGGGCACGACGACTGCCCCCAGTCGGTGAGGTGGTACTCGACCTTGGGGGGCACCTGCGCGTGGACGGTGCGTCCGACGATGCCGTCGTGCTCAAGCTGTCGCAGCTGCTGGATGAGCATCTTCTGGGAGACCTCCGGGATGGCGCGCTCGAGCTCCGAGAAGCGCAGCACCTTGCCCCCAAAGAGGTTGAAGAGAATCAGCAGCTTCCATCGCCCTTCGAGCATCCGTATCGCGTGCTCGATGCCGCTGGCAGCAGAGATGGGCGTGTGATGTTCATGCTTACTCAAAGGTATGTACCCCACTTTCTCGTGCGTTCTTGCGCCATGGATACCACCTCCCTACGTTGGCGACGATGCAACTGCCCACCACCGACTCGGTGAAACTCGACGAACCGATCGCGAGCTTCTTCCTTCACCAGACGACCGACCCTCTCGCGTTCGCCCAGCTCTTCTCCGAGGACGCCGTCGTGCGCGACGATGGCGGTGAACATCGCGGTCGGGCCGCGATCGCGGCATGGAACGCTGAAGCCGCGGTGGCGTTCGGGGTCGAGAGCGAGCCGCTGACGGCGGAGACCGCCGGTGCCCAGAGCACGGTGATCGCCCGCGTGTCCGGCCGCTTTCCGGGCAGCCCGCTGCAGCTGAGATTTCGGTTCACCGTCACCCGCGATCGAATCTCGCGCCTGGAGATCGGGTCGTGAGCTACGCAACGCCAGCGACCCGTGCTCGCCTGCACGGGGTCGAGCTAAAGCCAGGCCTCTAATGCGCGGCCAACATCCGGCGTCCGACCGCACCCACCGCGACTGAAGCGGCAAAGTACAGCGGGAGCAACCACGGCGCGACGCCCAACAACTCGTCCGACTGGGGCAGGTACCGGAACACGCCCAGCTGCACGAGGCCCCATTCGGACGCGGTGGCCACGAGCGCGACCACGGTCCCGATCAACGCCCCGCGACCGGTGCGATCCAGGAGCACCCAGCTCAGCGCTGCGACCACCGCGACCAGGGCTTCGAGGCTTCCCCCCTCGCGCCAGGGATAGAAGCTCGTTGCCAGGTACAGCGCCATCACCCCGAGCGGCGCTCCAAACACGACGGGCGACGTGCCAGGCCCTGCGTCTTCCGCCACGCGGCCTTGCAGCAGCCCTAGGCTCACCGTGAAGGTGGCGACGAGCAGCACGAACCACAGGGGGCTTTCGCCCAGCCAGATCGGGCCGAAGTCGGTGAAGTACTCGGTGACGCCGCGCGCGACGTGGAAGTGGTCGCCCAGCGGCGCGATCGTGGCGCCGCACAGGAAGATAAACGCCGCGCATCGCCGCTGCCTTTGTCCGTAGTCCGTCGCAGACATCCCACGCACGATACCGCAGCACGCTGTCGACGGCTCGAAGCGCGCGTCGACGGCTGACGCATCGGGACGAAGAGCCCGCGGGCTACTCCTCGCCGCGCTCGTGGTGATCGCTGAGGCGTCCGAGCGTGCGTTCGATGGAGGTCTTGAGCTTATCGATGCCGCCGGTGATGGCGGCCTGAAGGGTTCCGGCGTCACACGTCACAGCGGAGGGCTTTCGTCCGGCGAGTCGGGCTTCGATCACGCAGCGTTTGTCGTGCTGCCCGTGTTTGTCGCCGTTTTCGTCGCTGAGGTGAACTTCGATCCGGGTGATGCGGGTGCTGAAGCGGTCCAGGGAACTCGCGATCGTCGTCTTCACGTAGTCCTCGAGCGCCTGCCGTCCTTCGATATGGTTGTCGGTGTTGACTTGGATTTGCATAGGCCTCTGGGTCTTACTGACCCATGCTTGCAACCATGCACGCGACATTCTCCCGGCAAAGGCTGCGCGCATGCTGTTTCAGCCGATCGCAGCGCCCGTGGGCAGGCTCGAAGCTGCTAGCAGTTCGAACACCTGACATCTCAAGCCACTCGCCGACGGCACGCGCACCAGCCTCACCCTGGTTCACGATGGCTTCGCGCACCCGGTCGATCGCAGCGACGACCAGCAAGGCTGGGAGGGCTTCCTCGACGCATTGCCTGCAGCGCTGGGGTGGAGCGACCCCATGCACTCGAGGATCCCGACCAGAGCGCGCTCGCGTGACGCTTGCGCATTGAAGCGCGGCGCACGCTCGGATCAATACACCCGGCCGTGCTACGTCGGAGGCATCGGTACGACGGGGGGCCGAGTGAACTCAGCGGACCGGGCGGTCACAGCGACACCGTTGACCTGCAAGGATACTTCCACGCTGTACGTGCGGCCTCGCGAGGCCTCGCCGTCGAGCTTGGCTTCGACATCGGACCACGACGGTGGCTTGATTCGGTAGCTGGTGCGGGCGGAGCTGCTCGCGGCGAGGTTTTCATCCCATTGGGCGTAGGCGTTGTCGGTCTCGGACCACACCGAGGGCATGCGCGAGGGAAGCGTGGCCACCTGTCGGTCGGTCTTGACGTCGCGCAGCCTGACTTCGACAACGCTGACTTTCGCAGGCACGGTACCTGCGTTCTCGAAGGTGAGTTGCAGCGTGGATTGTTGGCATGCCCGCCTGGCTACGCCGACACCTGGCCTCTGTTGAGCGCTGGGCGCTGTGACCCCAGGTGAAACAGGCATCGCTTCCTTCGCGGGTGCAGCAGGCGGGGCGATGGACGCGGGCACAGCGGAATCGGTGGCCGGAGGATCGGGGCAATCGTTCTCCAAGAGAACCGAACCGACGGCCACATCGACGGACGCTTCGGGTTTCTTCTCGTCGGCTTCGGGTTTCTTCTCGTCCGGTTCACTCGTCTTCTCGCTCTCGCTCACCGTTCACCTTGCGATCGTTGGAAACGGTGGAGGTACAACCCGCGGCGGTGGCGAGGGCTGCAAAGAAGAGGATGGCGTTGTGGCTGATGCTCATTGTGGTGTTCTCGTTGTTCTACTGTTCACAAGGTTCGAAGCCAGGCGACCAATGCCGCACGATCGTCTGAGGGCAGGTCCGTGCCAAAATCGTGACCGACGACGGGGCCTCGCCCGCGCGCCGAGCCCTCGAAGTCTGGCCGCAGACGCGCGGGATCGAGAAGATCCTTGAGGCTCGCCACATCACCGGTGTGAAGATAGGGAGCCGAGTTTCGAACGTCGACCAAGGGCGCGGGCCGGTACGTGCCGGTCCCGCGAGCGCGACCGTTGGCCAGGGCGGGATCGGTTGCCACCCGGGTCGCGAGCACCGCTCGCCCGCTTCCGCTGCTGTCGCTATGGCAGCGATCGCAGTGCGCGGAAAACAATGCCTTGCCGCGCAGCGCCAGGGCGTCGGGCTGCACGGCCAAAGCCGGGGGTCGGAGTGAGTACAGATACATCGCCAGCGCCCACGCGAGTTCACGAGGCGGACGGACGCGCTCGCCGCTGGCGTGCAACATCTGTGTCTCTTGCCGGATCGCGAGGGCGAGCGGGGAGTCGTGCACGATGGTGGCGGCCTGCGTCAGGTTTCGCAGTTCGCGAAGCCGCCACAGGTCTGGGATCGATACAGGATCCTGATCGTCGTCCTCGGTGATGTCCGCGCGCCCGGGTCCCCAGCTGGACATGCGCGCTTCGAGCTCGGACGAGACGTCTCCGACGCTGTGTTCATACGCGAGGCGCATCGCACCATAGTCGAGTGTGCGCCGAGCCCGACCCTCGATCACCTGACCATCCTCGATCGCCGTGTGGCACAGCGCGCAGGTGATGCCAACTTGATCGGCCCCATCGATGTCACGGTACGCGACCAACCCCGGCACGTTGCCGTCGCGGTCGTGCTCGAGTCCCAGATGGCTCGCCGTGCCCGCTGCAAACGCGAGCTCCGCCGCAGGTTCCGGACGAAGCGGGAAACGAAAGAACACCTCGCGACCGAGCCTCACCCAAGCATCCATCGTCTCCGGCCGACGTCCGTCCCACAGCCTGGACGACGCCGTGCCGTACAACACGGGCTGCCCGGTCTCGAGCACGGCGAGGTCCTGCACTCCGAGCTCCTGGCTACTCGGGTTCCACGCAGGAAGAACATCCCACCCCGTTCGCCCGCGGCCATACGCCGAGAGCCTCATCGCGCTGTACAGGTTGTCGGGCGTCGCGAGCGAGTGCTCCAGCGCCGCACGTCGGACGCGCCCGTCGTCGAGGTACGTCCCGCCCTGCCGCAACAACCACGCGTCGCTCCACGCCACGGGCTCCGGTGCGAATGCGGGCTCCGAAGAAGACAGCTCGCTCGGCGCGCTCAAAGCCGCTGTCGCGATACCGCTCAGACCGACCACGCACAGCGCCGCAGTGCGTAGGGTTCTGCTGGCCCAGATCGTCAACTCGAGTCCGATACTGGCATGGAACGCGCCGTGACCAAGATCGGTTTGAGTCACGTTCGCCGAGTTCAACGGCGCTCACGAGATCCCTCCAAGCATCGAGGACCAGCTCGGTGCATTCCTCGGGGCATGCTTTGAGTGAGCGTGCGGCCTTGTGCCGGTTAGACGAAGCCGCCCTCGAAGATGCTGTACAGCTCTTCTTCCTGAGCGAAGTGCAGCGTTAGGATCGCGTGCAACCCGTAGAGCGTACGGCGGAGGTCCCTGAGGTCCTCGGGGCGGGGGCCGTCTGCGGGGAGCTGGTCCGCGACGCGTCGATCGTGGTGGACACGTCCGCCGACGGCCGCCGCGATGCCCCCAACGCGGCGGAGCTGCTCCTGGCTGCGGTTGCCACGTGTATGACCAAGGGGGTGCGTCGCGCGGCGGCGATGAACCATTTCGAGGTGCGGCGCATCGAGGTCCAGGTGCATGGCGTGCGCCAGGACAGCCCGCCGAAGATGCTCAGCATCGAATACGAGATCCTCGTGGAGACCGATGTGTCCGACGATCGGCTGGACCTGCTGCATCGCAACGTCTTGAAGTACGGGACCGTGACCAACACCGTCGCCCCCGGGGTGGCGCTGGAAGGCTCGCTCCGACGCATGCTTGCGCCGGGCTGAGGCCGCCTCAGGTCGCGGGCTGCGGCGAACGGATCCAAGCCGACGGGCGCGGGCTGTCGTGCCTTCGAACCGCTTCATGAATGGCGACCAGCTCACCCACCGCGTCGACGGTGAGCATGCCAAACAGGCCGCCGTCGGCGTCGACGACGAGCACGCAGCGACACGGGGCCTTCTGCAGGGTCTCGAGCGCCTTGGACAGACCCATCGTCGTCGGCACTGTGGCCGGGTGCGCTTCCATCAGCGTGGCGACGCTGACGTCCCGACCATCATCGCTCAGCGCACCCAGCATGGCTCGGTGCAGGAGAACCCCGGCGACACGTCCGTGGTCGAGCACGGGAAAGTCGCGCTGAAAGCTGTGGAGGGCAAAGTCGACGGCGGTGCCCACGGCGTCGCCTGGACGCAGCACGTGAAGCTCGCGGATCGCCGCCTGTCCGGCGGTGAGACCGGACATCGCGTCCTTGAGCTGGGCGGCGCCGGTCTCCGCTCGCGCACCCATCCAGATGAACACCGCGACGAGCAGCAGGACGACGTTGCCAAACAGCCCGACGATGCCCAGCCCCACGGCGAGCGCCTGACCCAGCTTCGCGGCGATCTCGGTGGCGCGCACGCTCGACATCCGCATGGCCAGCACCGCGCGCAGGGCTCGGCCGCCGTCGAGCGGGAACGCAGGCAGCATGTTGAAGGTGGCCAGCGCAACGTTGATCCACAGCAGCTGGGCCAGCAGGTTGTCGGTCGCGGCCACGGGCCGGATGTCGATCCCAAAGAGAAGGCCGATGCCCACGAGCACCCCGGCCAGCACCACGTTCACGGCGGGCCCGGCCACCGCCACGGCCAGCTCATGGCGAGGCTCCTCGGGCATCCGCTCCAGCCGAGCCACGCCACCGATCGGCAGTAGCGTGATGTCCCGGGTGGCCACCCCGTAGCGACGCGCGGTCAGTGCGTGTCCGAGCTCGTGCAGGACCACGATGCCGAACAGCAACGCGATGAACAGCACGCCGGCCAGCGCGGCTGCGGCCGAGCCTTGCGCCGCGTAGTTGCCCCACGCAACCCACGCGACCAGCAGGAAGAACGTGGCGTGCACCCGCACCTCGATGCCGGCGAGCCTTCCGATTTTCCAGGACCACTTCATCCCGTGTCAGTAGGGCACGGCCGCGAAGCGGGAGCGGCAAACATTGCGCGCCCCCGGGCAGCGCCTGCTAGTCGAAGCGGCGCGCCCACTCGCCGGCGCGGCCCTCCACCCAGGGGTAGAACGCGCCGTCCTCGTGCTTGGCGTGGTCGCGAAGGCGCTCGACGAACGCCTTGATCGTCTCCGCTGTGACCAGATGCAGCTGGATGTGGACTCCCAGCTCCGCGAGCGTCCGCCGGATCTCAGAGTGTTCTTCGCGCAACTTCTCCACCTCGGCTTTTTGCTCAGTACCTCGTTGTGCGAACGCTTCGAACAGATCCTTCTCTTCGAACTTCAGATGTTTTTCGAGCTTGGCCGCGAAGGCATCCCAGACGGCATCGACGTCCTCCCAATCGCCCTCGGTCGCGCGCGTTGTCAGGTCGAGGAAGCTTTGCTCAAGGGCCTCATGCTCCCGCAGGAGCTGTTGTCGCGTCGTCATGCAATGTGCAGGTGCGGGTCTCGATGGGCCTCCGGTCCGCAGGATGTGCGCTTCATCGACGAACGGGCGAGGCACTCGCGCAGTGCTCACACATCCGCTCGTCTGCGAGGAGCGCAGGGGATGCGCGCAACGGAGCAACGCGCCGTAGGCTTTGCGGGGCGCGCCCAAGACCCACCCCCCACACAGAACCCATGGACGAGCAGGACACAAGCATCCGCGACGGCATCATTGGCAAGTCCGTGATCGGGCAGCACGGCCGCGAGATCGGTCGCGTTCTCGACGTTGGGGTGGACGCGGCCAGCTGGCGGGTCGTCAGCCTGCAGGTGAAGCTCGACCGAAACGTGCACCATGACCTCAACCTCAAGCGGATGTTGCTGCGTAGCCAAACCGTCACGCTACCGATCGCCGACGTTTCGGGAGTGTCCGATACCGTGGTGCTTGGCCGCACGCTCGAACACCTCGTCTTTTCGGGTGGAATTCCGGAAGCCGAGCCACAAGCAGAACTCCCCAGCGAGGCTTCGGCGGGCTGAGCTTTACGGAGCGACGAGGGTGGAAAACCGATCGGCATCGTGAGCCTATCGGATCTCGCGCAGGTTCCGTGAGGTCGAGAGGTGCCCGCGCCGCTCCCGTAGTCGGACAAGTGGGTGCTGCGATCGGCCTTCGTTTCAGGAGTCGCAGTCGTACGAGTCGGTGCCCGGCGGGCAGTCGTTGGGCTCGTCGCAAACCCCGTCGTACGTGCTCGAGCACAGCTCAACGATGTTGATGGATTCGAGATGTACCGTGGTGGATGTGGGGAAGGGTTGGACGACCAGGTAGCTGCGGGCCCCGGATCCAATCGGAAGGTCTGCACCCTCGGTGCTCCAGTCGCTGCACGCCGGGCGCTGCTCGCAGCTCGGAGACATCCGCGCGACCGAGAGGAGCCGCCCTTGGTCATCCGTGGCGCGCACCCTGTGGCTGCCGTAGTTTTCGGAGACGAGCTCGATGACGAAGCCGGGCGTGTCCGCAGCCCCGCCCGCCTCGTCCTCACACGAAAACGGGGCGAGCTCGTCGGGGATGGCGATCACCTCCCCCTGCGCATCGGCGTCGCGACCGAGCACGACCGACTCTTGCACGCATGCGTCGGTGCGAGGTCGCTCCTCAAGCAGCAGGCAGCCGGACACCAGCAAGGCGCCCATCGCGGCGACGGCCAGGCATGGATTCTTCATCAGAACCTCCCTGCGATCGAGGCGCCGTCGATGCGGGGCACGAGCGCGACCTCGGCCTTCCGCGACTTCTTCTTCGGCAGAGCGATTCCCACGGCCAGCAACCCTGTGCCCGCGATCGACAGCGTCCAGCCCACCGTATTCACGGCCCGCAGGGCGTTCCAGCTCCCGGTCGGAATGTGATCCTCCTTGCGGGCGAGCACCGCGGTCGTGACCACGGGGACCAGTCCCAGACCCAGGGACGTGGCGCCCCAGACGATGAGCGAACGCTTGGCCTGCTGGCGCGCGATGGCCTTGGCATCGAAGGTCGATGCGGAGCGGGACGGTGTAGGCAGCTCCGAAGAGCCCTCCGCCTGCGCTGTGATCCGCCCCCTCAGACGCCTCCAGTCCTGCGACGAGACGGTCGCAAACTCGACCCCCAGCGCGTCGCGTCCAACGTCGATGGGCACGGCAAATGCCAGCCCCTCCATGGAGACATGCGAGACCTTCCAGCTCGCGATCCCGATCACGTGTCCGGTGTCGTCGACCGCAGGGCCGCCGGAGTTTCCGGGGTTGACGCTCGCGTCGAGTTGCACGAACCGCACGCCGCCAAAGTCTCGGTAGGCGCTGACGATGCCCTTGGACACCGAGAACGAGAGCTCTTCGCCCCCGGGGCTGCCGAGGATGAAGGTGTCGGAGCCGAGCGGAGTCGGGGCGACTGCCAACGGCAAGCACACGAACGGTTCGGCCCGCTCCACACGAAGCAGCGCGACGTCCTGCAGCTCGTCCACCCGAACCACGGTTGCCCGCAGCTGCTGAGCATCGTGGGCGAGAACGTCCACCTCGGCGGCATCACCGACGACGTGTGCCGCGGTCAGTGCGAATCCGTCGGCGGAGATCAGGACAGCACTTCCAGTGCCGCGCTCGGTTCGAACGAGCAGGGTTGCATCGAGCGCGTCGTCGGTCTCCCCGGGCAGCGAGGGCGGGTGTTGGTCGCAACGAGCCACCTGGATCGGCTCGTCCCAGGCGGGGCTCGGGGCCACGGCGATGCCCCCGAGCAAGAAGCCGATGATGGGACTAACGAGCATGGTGTTGCACGCTTTCGATGACCGGATGGGTGACCGTGTTCATCAGATTCGCGTCCCCTTCAGACGAACGAACTCGTTGTCCTCGCCCGGTGCGCCCTGGGAGATCCACGTACGCGATTTTCCGACCACGACCAGTGGAATGCCGATGGGGAAGGTCGCGATCAGCGCGATCAGCACGACGCCCATGCCGTGCATGCTGCTGCGGATGGGCTTGACCTTGATGGTGAACTCGTCGGCGCCCACCGGGACTCGGAAGCCTTTCGACACCGCACGCCCATCCCGCACGAAGAACAAGACGGGCCGCTCCGAAACGTCGATGGGCACGCCACACGGCATGCTGCACAGCTCCTCGAAGTTGACCATGACGATGTCGGAGGTGCCCACCTTGCCGCGTGAGGTGCTGTTGAACATCGCGAGCTTGACGACCCCGCGCTCTTCGTCTGGAGCCTTCTCGACCGTGTGAATGACGACGGTCCTCGGCTGCGAGGCCGACCCTGTTTCGCTGCCGGTGGCAGCGTGGGCAGAGGCGGGAAGCGCGAGCGGGCTGAGGGACGCCGCAATCGCCAGCGCGACCCCACGATGGAATGTCCTATTCCTTGGCATGGACGCCAAGATTCACGATGGCTCGAACCCCGTCAAACAAAAGCCCTGCCGAGGGACACCCCCGTCCCCCGCGGACACCCGGTCGCCGCAGACATCTGCGACCGGCTAGAGAACCCCGCCGACGCCGATCGCCTCGAATCCGCGCGGGAGGGTGCCACCGCCCAAGCGGGGTGCTATTGGTGCACGCGCCGCTTGGGGACGTTGCCCGAGGTTGAACCGACCATGACCCCAGGCATCGCAGCGTTGATCCATCCGCGTTCCACCGACGAGCTGTGCCGGCACATGAAGACGAGCGAGCCGCTCGTGGTGCACGGCCTCAAGGCATCGATCGCCGAGCTGCTCTCGCTCCCGCTGCTGGGGTCGCTCCACGTGTTGCTGGATGAATGGCCGGACACGGTCGAGGCTTTTCTTCCCGAGGTCGCGGACGAGGCCAGCGCGGTCGTGGTCGCGCCGAACGAGGCCCGGGCGCGGTTCGCCCAAGGCCTGTGCCTGCTGTTCAGCGAGGTGGAGGAACACGCGCCGCTGCTGCGGACCTGGCTCGAGGCGATTCGGTCAGACCTTGGCGTGTCCGCCCTCACCGAGAAGCGCTGCCTGGTCTACGCGACGCCGGCGGGGTCGGGCACCGCCCCGCACTTCGACCAGAACGTGAACCTGGTGCTGCAGGTGCACGGGACCAAGCGCTGGAGGCTTGCACCCAACACGCACGTCAGCCGGCCGATGACCCGCCACCGGCTCGGGCAGCCGCTCGAACCAGAGCTCGAGTCGTACGCGCGGCTTCCGATGCCCAGCGCGATGCCGGCCGACCACACCGAGGTGGTGCTCGAGCCCGGCTCCGTCCTGTTCGTCCCCCGCGGCACCTGGCATGCAACCCACGCGACGACCGACGCGCTCTCGCTCAACTTCACGTTCAGCGCACCGACATGGCTCGACGTCTTTGGCGCGGCTCTGCGCAGCCGCCTCGCGCTGTCGGACGACTGGCGCGAAGCCGCCGCGCCGCTGGACGCCGCCACGTTTGAGGCGCTGCTCCGCGACCTGGCCGATGACGCCGCGAACTGGAACGCCGCCGACATCCTCGCGGTGACCGAAGCCGAGCCGTGAGCCTCAAGCGCGTGGCAGGACCTCGCCGAGGTTTTCGAGGTTCGGCGGCTGGAGCACGATGGGCCGTGGTGATCTCGACCCCGCCGTCGGGGTCGGGGGCAGAAGGACCAAATCCGCTAAACGCTAGGGACAAGCTTGCACCGGACTTCGCGGCAGTTCTCGACCAGTCGCTCGCAGATCTGTTCGATCGGGACCGAGGTCGGCTGCGCGGAGAACGGCTCTCCGTAGAGGTTGGCGAGGTGGTCGATCGTCAAGAAGGCCGTGCTGATCAGGCTCATCAAGGGATCGCCAGAAACTCCAACCAGCTGTCTGCATGCGGATCGTCGCCGGGTCCTGGGCCACGAGATTGGCAGGGGTGGAATAGACGAAGAGCTTCTGCACGAAGGCTCGGGTCTCGTTGGTGAGCTCTCCGAAGATCTTGCGTGACTCCCACCATCGGTCGTACGCAGCGTTCATTCGAAAGCCGAGGAGGTCTCAGCCGCGTGCTCTCGCTAGCCAAACGTGCCCTCGAACTCCTCGCTGGAGAGCTCGAGCAGGAGGGGGATGACCAGGTCCTCTTCGTACCGCAGATGCTCGATGAGCACGTCGTGATGCCGGACCAACGCATCGACCAAGGCGGTGGACGAGGAGTCATCGAGGAATGATGCCAGGACCTCGCGGTCCCGGGTGCGGAGGGCTTCGTGACCCGCCTCGGCATCGTGGAAGGAGACCCCCCACCGCTTCGCGAGGTACGGGTAGAGTTTGTTCTCCTCGTAGTACTCGTGCCCGCGCATCGCGGATTTCCAGCGACGGTACAGCGACTCGATCCCGGGCGTGTAGCCGGATCGGCGAGCCCGGTCGACGAGGAGGCTGCTGACCGCGCGAAAATTCTCGTGCGAACCCAGCAACAGGACATGGGCGGGGTAGTGCTCGTGGTCTTCCCAGTGTTCGCGCTTGATGGTTCGCATGACGGGGAAACCTAGTCATGAGGGCGCCTACGGCAAGCCCAGGAGCACAGGACCCATGCGGACATGACTGTTGCAGACAGTGGAACGGGCTGCTCTGGGCGCAGTGGTCGAGCAGGCGTGCTCGACTCGCATGGGGGCCTCGGGCGGGCAGGAGAAGGCCTCGGCGAGCATCGGGCGATGCTGCCACTACGCGTAAGCGCGCTTGGGACATCGGGCGACCGTTCCGGGACCAATGTCGTGCGGCTCCCGGAACGCTGGGCGAGTGAGACCGAGCTGTGGAAGTACGTCGAGTCGTGCGCATGAACATCGGCTGCGGTTTTGCCCTCCCCTCCCCCGTGTCAGGCGGACGGGTCGTGAACCGCGTTCAGGCCGGCGCAGGCCCCTCTCCGAATCGATATCCCTGCACGCTGGTACGGTGCCCTCAGGCGCATCGCATGCCCGACTTCATCGACACCCTCTTCGACACCGATGGTTTCCCTGCGCGCTGGCACTGCGGAAACTGGACGGAGGCCCACGGCTGGCTTCACGTCTGCTCGGACATCGCGATCTTCAGCGCGTACATGTGCATCCCTGCCGTCCTGACGTACTTCGTGCTGCGGAGGGACAATGTGCCCTTCACGCCCCTCTTCTGGTGGTTTGGGGCGTTCATCGCGTTCTGCGGAGTCGGGCATCTGCTCGAAGCCATCATCTTCTGGACGCCGGTCTACCGTCTGGCGGGTCTGAACAAGCTGTTCACCGCGGTGGTCTCATGGGGGACGCTCCTCGCCATCGTTCCCGCCGCCCGCCGGGCGATGCGTTGGCGCTCGCCCGCCGAGCTCGAGGCGGAGATCGCCAAACAGACCGAGCTCTTTCGGGACCTGTACGACAACGCACCAGACATGTACGTGTCCGTGGATGCGAAGACCGGGCGGATCTCCCAGTGCAACGAGACGGCGCTCAAACGCCTTGGGTATACGAGCGATGAGCTGCTGGGGAAGCCGATCCTCGAGGTCTACGACGCCACGTCTCGGCCTCAAGCCCAGGCTGCGCTCGAAAGGCTCGCTTCGGCCGGTCGCATCGAAAACGCCGAGCTGGTTCTGCGAACCAAGGACGGCAAGCGCATCGATGTCAGCCTGAACGTGACCGCCGTTCTCGACGAGCACGGAGACATCACCTCCAGCCGCGCTGCGTGGCGAGACATCTCCGAGAAGAAACGAGCCGAAGCGCTGTTCGAGCTGGCGGTGGAGGCCTCCCCGAGCGCGATGGTGGTGGCGTCGTCGCAGGGGCGGATCGTGCTGGTGAATGCGGCGTGCGAGAAGATGTTCGGCTATGACCGGGATGAAATCGTTGGTCAGCCGGTCGAGACGCTCGTCCCCGCGCCGCTGCGCTCGGCTCACGTGCCGCAACGCGATGGCTTCATCGCCGCTCCTGAGGCGCGCGCGATGGGGGAAGGCCGCCCGCTTTCAGCGCAGCGCAAGAACGGCGCGACCTTCCCGGTGCAAGTCGGTATCAACCCCATCGAGACCGGGACTGGAATGCTGGTGCTCGCCGCGGTCGTCGATCTGACGGAGTTGGTCTCCAAGCAGAGAGAGCTCGAGCGCTCCAACGCGGAGCTCGAGCAGTTCGCCTATGTCGCTTCGCATGATCTTCAAGAGCCGCTTCGGATGGTCGCCAGCTATGTCGCCCTGCTCGAGAAGCGGTATCGGGGGCAACTCGATGAGCGCGCCGACAAGTACATCGGCTACGCCGTGGATGGAGCGACTCGGATGCAAGCGATGCTTCGGGACGTCCTGCAGATGTCCAGGGTCGGCTCCGACGCCCGCCCGTTCGAAGCGGTGCCGCTCGACCACGTGCTCGAGCAAGCCTCGAAGGCGCTGGCGCTGCACCGAACCGATGCCACGGTCATCGCCGACGCGCTCCCGACTGTCCAAGGCGACAGCGTGCAGTTGACGAGGGTGTTTCAGAACCTGCTCAGCAACGCCGTCAAGTTCAGCGGGGACGAGCCTGCTCGCATCGAGATCTCGGCGAGCGAGACGGACGAGGGCTGGGAGGTGCGGGTCCGCGACCACGGCATCGGCTTCGAGCAGAAACACGCAGGGCGCATCTTCGAGGTCTTCCAGCGCCTCAACGGCCGCGGCGAGTACGGCGGAACCGGAATTGGCTTGGCGATCGTGACCAAGATTGTGCAGCTGCACGGGGGACGCGTTTGGGCCGAAGCACGAGAAGGGGAGGGTGCTACCTTCTTCTTCACGCTGCCTCGCGGAGTCAGCGACTCATGAAACCTCGCAGCATCCGAATCCTTCTCGTCGAAGACAATCCAGGCGATGTCGACCTCACGCTCGAGGTGTTCGCGGCGACGGAGATGAGCCACGAGATTCACGTGGTGACCGACGGCCAGCAGGCTCTGGATTTTCTCCGCAGCCGGCTCGACCTCCTGCCGGATCTCATCTTGCTCGATCTGAACCTTCCCAAGCTCGACGGCAGAGCGGTTCTACGGGAGGCGAAGTCGGACCCTCTCTTGCGCGCGACCCCCATCATCGTGCTCACGTCGTCGGAAGCACGAGCGGATGTCCGCGCGGCGTATGATCTCGGAGCGAACTGCTACATCTCCAAACCCGTCGACCTGGCGGAGTTCGAACGGGTCGTTGATGCGCTTGAGCAGTTCTGGTTCAATGCTGCGAAGCTTCCGGGGCAGTCGCTGGGTTCGTGACCGCTTCGATCATCGCCCGAAGCTGGTAGACCGAAGTCGGTTTCGAGAGCTGCGGGATTCCCGACTCCTCAAGGAAGGTGGCGGTTCGGACCGTCGTTGCACCACCGGAGAGCACGACAACTCGCGAGGTGTACTCAGGGTGCCGCTTGCAGAGTTCTTCGATGAGCTGGACGCCGTCCATCTCGGGCATCACGAGGTCACAAATCACCACGTCGAACTCTTGCCGGGCCACCTTGCGAAGCGCCTCATGACCCCCGCCTGCAGGCGTCACGTCGTGGAAGGGTGACAAGGCGCGGGTGAGGGGCCGCAGGATGTGGCGGTCGTCGTCGACCAGAAGCACGCGCTTTCGGGTCGACTTGAGGATCGGCGACTCTGTGGGCTGGGGCGCCGAGGCACGCTGGGCGGGAACCCGGACGGAGAATACGGAGCCTCGCACGGGCCCGCTCGTGACGGTGATGCTGCCCCCCATGGCCTCGACGAGATCTCGACAGATCGACAGGCCCAGGCCCGTGCCCTTCTCGGCCGGTTTCGTGGTGAAAAACGGTTCGAAGATGCGAGTACGGTCTTCGGGCGCGATGCCAACGCCTGTGTCGGAGACGTTCACTTCGAGCCACCCGTCGCGGTATTGCGTGGCGACGCACACCTCGTTCTCGGTGTTGCCCTCGCCAACCGCCTGCGATGCGTTGACGACCAGGTTCATCAAGACCTGTCCCAGCCGGCCCGGATCGAGGTCCAGGATCGGTACAGGGGAGAGATCGAACCGCAGACGGGCTCGGTGCGTGAGGTGTCGGGAGGCAAGGCTGCAGGTCGAGCGACACAGCGCGTTGATGTCCGCGGTGGTGACGGTTCGAACGGCGTTGTTGGTGTGCGCCTGGAGATCGCGGACGAGGGCGACGATCCGGTTGATTCCAGTGAGGTTCTCCTCGAGCAGGACACGCATCTCGTGGAGCACACCGTGGAGCGGCTCTTCGATGCTGCGCTGACCGAGCAGGGCGTCGATGTTGGAGAGCAGCTCGTGGCTGTTGAGCTGGATGAAGGTTGCGGGGTTGTTCACCTCGTGGGCGACGTTCGCTGCGAGCTGACCGAGCGTGGCGAGGCGGTCGGCGGACTCGAGCTTTCGCTCGAGGTCTCGAGCACGTTCGCGGGCGCGCGAGTGCTCGATGGCACGCAGCAAGACATGTCCGTCGAGGTCACTTTTTCGGACGAAGTCTTGGGCGCCGTGCTCGAGACACTGTCGTGCGAGACGGTCGTCACCGCGGCCGGTGAGCACGACGATCGGGGTGTTTCCCGCCACGCGTCGAATCCGCTCCACGACGTCGAGGCCGACGCCGTCGGGAAGCCCAAGGTCCAGCAGGATGAGCTCGAAGGTGTCTGGTCGGAGGATGCGCTCGGCCTCGTGCAGCAGGGCCACGCGGCGCAGCATGATCTCCGGCGCTTCGTCTGCCAGGAGCTCCTCGACCAGGCCGGCGTCTCCGTCCGAGTCTTCGACCAACAGAACGGTCGTACTGGAGCCCGCTGAGGCGCGAATCTTGTCGCTCACCGGGCTCGTGTCGCGGCCTGGGCGCCGTTGATCGTCGGTAGCGGCCAGCATCGGGATGATGAGGGTCGCATGAGACGACAAGACCGTGCGTGTTCTTTACTGGGCCGATTTGGTCCCAGGACCCTCACGGCGAACAGAACCGGCCCGAATGCTCGATCTATCATGGCAGCCCCGAGCATCTCGGTCGCTCTCCCACCACATGCAGCGCGCGCTCGCAGACCTCGACGGCATGAAGCGCCTGGACGCCGCTCGTGGTCCGCCGGTGGTCGCAAATCCGGAAAACTGGCACATGCACGAGGTCCTACTTTCGGAATCAGTCGCCTGGGTAGAACTCGGCATATTCGACGTCGCGCCCGGCCCGACCCGACCCGACCCGACCCGACCCGACCCGACCCGACCCGATTCGATTCGATTCGATCCGATCTATGTGCCGTCCTACGCCGAGACGGATATTGACAATCACGAACTCATGGATGGCACGCCGGATGTGCCAGGAGTCCACCGCATTCCCGGCGATGTCGACGACGACACCCGTGGCGCCCGAAAGCGGAGGATGGCACCGCCCCGATCGCAGGGGTCGCGACATCGGCCGGGAGCAGCCGGATCCGCGGCTCGCTGAGCGCCCGATTTGGGTCCGTTTCGCGGTACGACCATGACGGTGCAGCGAATCTGGCGTGTAGCGGTGGCCGGGCTGACATGGGTCGGCGCGTGTGCGGACGCAGGGTCTGAAACGGGGACTGGGCCCGGCACGAACTCGATCGGAGAGCCGGGGGACTCCCGCACCACCGAACCGGACCCAGCAGGGGGCACCGCGACATCGGAGGGGATGGACACGACCCCCGGTGGGACGCAAGACGGGACCGGGGTCGATGTCACGGGCGATGGAACGCAAACCTCGAGCGATACGTCGTCGGGGAGATCGACCGATGGCCCCATGCTCGATCCGTGCGCGGAGGCAATTGCCGCCTGTCCCGGCCGAACGGCGGCGCCCGAAGCAGAGGGCTTGGTCGAGGTCGAACGCTGCGGCTTCCCGATGGACGATGAGACCATCGATCCCATGCGGGACACCGTGATCGATGCACTGGCGAAACGGCTGCCGGTGGTCGGGTTCGACGCCCTGCTGACCGATCTCAATCATCCCGTCGACGTGGTTGCGAGCGTGCCAGGGGGTCCTGCGGGTCTCGCCTATGCGTTCGGGTGGGACGCGGTCGAGAACGACAAGCCCTGGTGGATCCCGCAGGGGATCAGCGGCTCGGCCGACGCCGTGCCCGAGGGAACGATCGCCGGGCGCCGAGTCCTGATGGTGAGCTGGTACTACAATCTCGCCCTGCATCCCAACGGCGACAGCGAAAAAGGGGCCCGTATCTCGCTCGTCGACGTCACCGATCCGCAGGAACCCAGGTACCGATTGATGCTGCTCGTCGATCCGGTGGGGACCGCGGCAGATCCGGACTTCGTTCCGGTGACGATCCACGCAGGAGGCATCGCCTGGGTTGGCGACCGCCTCTGGGTTGCCGACACCGCGCACGGCTTCCGGGTGTTCGACCTGACGCGAATGATGCAGGTCGCCACCGACGAGGACGTCGTGGGATGCAGCACCGATGTTTGCCGCGCGGGTTTGTACAAGTACATCATCCCGCAGATCGGCCGGGTCGAGCACGACTCCGAGTGCGCCCCGCGGTTTTCGTTCGTCTCCGTCGACCGCAGCGGCGACGAGGTGGCCTTGGTCTCGGGCGAGTACTGCAGCGACAGCGCGTGCGATGGTTCGCTCGCCGGGCGCTTGTTCCGATGGCCCGTGCGCGAGGACGGCACCGGAACCCTGGCCCCGCGAACCTGGCCGAGCCACGTTTGGCTCATGGGCCAGCGACAGATCCAGGGCGGCGCGCTCATCGACGAGCTCGCATTCCTTTCCTCGAGCGCCCCTGCAGCCGGTGCCGGCGAACTCTACCGCACGCGCAGTGGAGCGAGCGCCAGCTCCTCATGGAGCGATGCGCCCGAGGACCTGATGGTCGACCATGATGCAGGATGGCTGTGGAGCCTCTCCGAACACGTCGAAGAGCGCTTTGTGTATGCGGCCGAGCTGTCGGCGCTGCCGTCTCCCTGATCTATGCTTTACCGCGGCTGGTCTTCGGGCCTCGCGAGGGCGCGAAGCCTCGCACCAACAGCTCGATGGTTTCACCAACGACGCGAGTGATCGCGGCGCGGTCGTCATTTCGCGAAGAAGCCCAGTCGTCGACGTGGCTCGCACTGACGGCGCGCGAATTTTTTCGATTGCACATGGTTTCGATATTGGTTAACTATTCACCATGTCGAAAACAATCAAGACCAGGGGTCGCACGCCATGAAGCCGCCTCCCAAGGGCTGGCCACGCGTCTCTAGCGCGCTGTTCTACGATGACGCCGCGACCGCAATCGACTGGCTGTGCGAGGCGTTTGGCTTCGAGGTGCGCCTGAAGATCGAGGGTGAGGGCGGGCAGATCGAGCACTCCGAGCTCGTGTTCGGCGACGCCGAGGGCGTGGGCCTCGGTCTGATCATGGTCGGCAGCACGGCCGTGCGCGCCGGCCGTCCCAACCCCGTCCCGGCCCGCAGCCCGCAGTCACTGCCCGATCGCGCGTGCACCCAGGCGCTCTGCGTCGCGGTGGAGGACGCCGATGCCCACTGCGCCCACGCCCGAGCCGCCGGCGCGACGATCGTGTCCGAGCCCGCCACCGAAGACTACGGCGAGGACTACTGGGCCGACCGCACGTACGCGGCGGAGGACCTCGAGGGTCATCGCTGGTGGTTCATGCAGCGCGTCCGCGAACAGGGACAGTGAGCGATCTCGACGCCACGTTGTCGGCGCTGGCCGATCCGACGCGTCGCGCGGTGATCGGTCTGCTGCGGGAAGGACCCCGCCGCGCGTCGGAGATCGCCGACGCGCTGGCGATGAGCCGACCCGCGATGAGCCGGCATCTGCGGGTGCTTCGGCGGGCCAACCTGGTCAGCGAGGACAGCCCCGACGACGACGCGCGCGTTCGTTTGTACCGCCTGCGCTCGGAGCCGCTCGGGGCTCTGCGCAACTGGATCGAGGAGGTCGAAGCCTTCTGGGACGACCAACTGCAGGCGTTTAAGGTCCACGCCGAGACGCGCCCAAAACGAAGGCGCAAGACATGACAATCACGCCCCGACCCGGTGACCAGGCGCGCGCCAGCGTGCTGGTGCGCGTACCCCCGGAAGAGGCGTTTCGCCTGTTTACCGAGGAGATCGACCAGTGGTGGCGGCGCGGCGAGAAGTACCGCGTGGCGGGGGACCGCCGCGGCATCATCGCCCTCGAAGGTGGCGTTGGCGGGCGCGTGTTCGAGTCATTCGAGAGCAAGGGCGGCACCCGAGTGATCGAGACCGGGCAGATCACCCACTGGGACCCCCCGCACGGATTCCGCCTTCGCTGGCGCAACGTCAACTTCGCGCCGCATGAGCACACGAGCGTCGAGGTGGAGTTTGCCCCGACTCGTTCGGGCACCCACGTCACAGTGACGCACCGCGGCTGGGCCGACATCCGCGACGATCATCCAGCCCGCCACGGCCAGGCGGTGGCCGCGTTCGTCGGGTCGATGGGGATGTGGTGGGGCGATCAGCTCAGCGCGCTGCGTCACCACGCCGAGCCCTGATCGCCCAGCCGGGCTTGAGCCACCACCGGACTGACCACAACCGACGCCCGATCTTCTGCTCATTCCACCGCGCTGTGGCCCGCTTCGATCCTCGAAGCCTCGATCACTTGGGATCGGGCCGCGGATTGTCCCCATCAAGACGGCGAAGGCTGGCGACGGAGTCCTCACGACTGGCGCCGAGGCCGGCCATCGCCTCGCGGAGGGCCTCCTTCGCTCGGCGCAGCCGGCTGCGAATCCCGGGTTCGCTCAGGCCGAGGACCCCCGCGAGTTCTGGCCCGGAGAGGTTCTCCCAGTAGTACAGCTCGAGCGCGATCTGATAGTCGACCGGAATGCGGCGCATGGCCCGGGTCAGCAGGTCTCGCTGCTGAGCTTCGCGCACGGCAGTGCTGGGGGAGGGGTTGCAGTCTTCGATAGATTGGCTCGAGAAGTCGGGGTCCCGCTCCCACTTCATTCGGCGGCGGAACTCGGCCTTGAGCAGGTTGCGGGCGATGCCGAACAGGTAGCTTTTGAACGAGCCCTGCTCGGCGAAGCGGTCGCGGGCCTCGACCGCGGCGGTGAGCGTGTGTTGCACGAGATCCTCGGCGCCGGTCGACACCTTGGTGCGGAAGAACCGATACAGCGCGTCGACGTGGCGCTTGCACAGGGCGTTGCCCGCTTGGGTGTCGCCGCCACGCCACGCGCTGAGGAGTTCGAGGTCGCTGAGCTCCGACATCGGTCATGACGATACCTCAGCCGGCTCGCCAAGCACCGATTGAGCACCGGTGTGAGCACCGACGGGATGTGAGCACCGGACGGGAGGTCTCCGGTTCGAGGACTACGATTCTGCCTGGGGTTGGGCCTGCGGAACTCACGCTTTCTGGAATGCGACTCGTCAAGACGGCGAATCAGGACGATCACGACGGTTGCGAGGGTTTCTCGCGCTCTGAACCCAACGCGAACCAATGGAAGAGGGCGACGAAGCCCCAAGCAACGCCGCCCCGGCCGTATTGAGGAAGGTCTACGGAGGCTCGACGTCGGCCTTGTAGATGTTCGGGAGGAAGTATGAGCCTGCGGGGAACCTCGCAGGCGCTCCAGAACGATACTTGTCGCGTTGAGCCGCGTAGTCCCGCCGCCACGCCTCGTTCTTGCGTAGCTCTTCCTTCCGCTTGCCGGCCTGCGATGACGCGACCGTCGGAACCGTTGCGAATCGCTTTTCGGGGGACTTGGCACGGCGCCACCACTGGGTCTTGGCAAGCTTTCGAAGACCCACGAACCGCCGGTTCTCGCTCTTCATTTCCGCTTGCGTCTTGAGTTCAATCTCGCGACAGAGTTCCATGAGTTTGTCCGACAACTCGTCGTCGGTCAGCTCTGGAAAAATGTCGGGTCGCGTCCGCTTGAGTTCGATGGTCTCTGGACTGTCGGGTTCTTTCGGGTCGTAGTACCAGTCGGGGCGCGTAAAGGTACGAATCTCGCCAAATCGCCACCCGTAGGTCGTGAATCCGGGCCACAAATGCCCCCACTTGACCAAACCCGAGGTCGTCGCGTTGCAGTCGCTGTAGGCGAGGTCCTTGAGCGTGTCGTCATCGGACGGAGTGACGGTGTCGCAAGAACCCCCACGACTCCACAACCCATCGAAGCGTCCGAAGCGGGCGTTGATGCCTCGAGCGAGATTCCCGTGGACGGAGTTTTTGTAGTTCGGACGATTGCCAAGCCTGTCGGTAATGTTGTTGTGGTGATGGTCGCCCATCTGAATTCCACCGTGGAACGACACGCCGTACTTCTTGACGGCCCGGGCAACCGTGAAGCCGTAGAAGTTGGCGGTCTGCTCGGGCGTGTGCCCCTTGTTGGGATCGCCGTAGGGGCTAAGGAACATGCGGCGGTCGTGACAACGCCGGGTGATCATGACCCGGGTATTGGGCCTGATGGCGCGAGCGCGAACCCGCTCGTAGTCTCGGGCTTTGCCGCGGGCGCGGTTGGCCTTACGCCTCGCAGCGCTGGCCGCCTTGCGGACAGAGGTCACCGCACAACGGGTCGACCGCGGCGCTGAGGTGTTGCGAAAAGATTTGAGGCGGTCCGCCGAGTTCGCGCTGGTGGCCCAACGATGGGCCACTTGGGGGCTCTTAGTTTTGCGAAGACGGAGACCCTACGTCCGGTCCTCGATCATCAACGTCCGGTCCTCGATCGGGAGGGATTTAGATGCGTTTGCCCTGGGGGCAATCGGGCGCTTCATTCATAGGAGTTGACGCACCACACCAGATTCCAGTTGATGGTATGCCCAAACTCGCAGTTGTTGTTCCACGCTGTTACGAGCGCATCCTCGGCTGCGAGCCGTGCAGAGTAGTTCGCCTCTTCTTGGGAGTCGCCTTGTCCTCTTGCGACGCCGCCGACGACGGTGAGGTTCCAGCCATTGACTACACACGCGGTGGAGCAATTGGCGTACCCCACGTAGTCCGCCCACTTGTCTTCGTCTTCGTCTTCGTCGGAGAGATCGACGACCGTGTCGCAAGCGAGCGGTTCCTCGGCGCCGTCGTCGAGGTCATCCAAGCACGCTTGAGCGGCTTCGTAGAGTTCGTCGTCGGAAAAGTCGGCCTCCGGGGATTCGTCAGCCTTGCCGCCTGCAATCTCGGAATCATCGACCTCGTCGTTTGAGTCCTGGTCGCATCCGGTGAAGAGAATCGTCGTTGAGGTGGAAAGGATGAGCAGGGTGTTGAACAGTTTCATGGTGGGTTCCTCCGAGCCGCGGCACAGGTAGGATCCTGTGCCGCAGTATCGTCTTACGTAGGAGCTATTCCCACAGCGGCCGACGCTCGTTAACTTGCGGGAGCGGATTGTTCGCTCGCGCCGAGAACGTAATGCAGAGCGCGGGATCGGCCTGTACAAGGGATGTCGACCCCGTGCTCGGCGCCCTCGAACGAGAGGCCCACCGTCCGCTAGAGAATTTGTCGACGTGTTCTCGGGCGCGACCGCGAGCGGGGAAAAGAAACTTGGCGCGGGTGGAATCCAAACCGGCCGATCGGGCTCCACCAAGGCCTCAGCACGTGAGTGCAGGTCCTGGCGGGTGCAGGTCCTGGTGGATCCCGAGCATGATGTGCTGGAGCGAGCGCCCCAGGTCGCAGGGAATTTCGCTTCGTTGCGCCGCAGCGCCGACGTCGGGGCGCTCGAACACGACGCGTCGCGGGACACACCTCCGCGACGCTTCCCGACGCCGCCACAGCGCTGCGTCGGGCGTCGGTGTGGCTCGGTGCCGAGCGGCCGGCCCAGCCCTGCTGCCGGTGCTGGACACGGTGCTGTCGACAGAGCCTGCACCGCGGGTCCGCGCGCGGGTCCTCAGCCTTCGCGGTCGCGCGGGGCTGGCCATGGGCAAGCCCGCCGAAGCGGTGGCGCCGCTGCAGGAGGCGCTGTCGATCGCGCTGCCCAGTGATGACGATCCCGTGGCGCTTGCCTCGACCCTCGCGCTGGTCGGCGCGCTGTGCCGCACCGAACAGCTGGGGGACGGCGTTGGATTCGTCGCGGTCGCGCAGGGATTGGCGGGCGCGCTCAGGGATCGGGCCGGCCTGGCGCAGGCTCGGGTGGGTCGCGCGTGCCTGGCGTTCGCGGACCGCGATGTCGAAGGCGCGCTCGCGTTCTTGGCCGAGGCCCAAGCGCTGCAGACCGAGGTCACCGGCGCCGCGTCGCTGCCGGTCGCCCACATCATTGAGATTGAAGCCAAGTGCTTGCTAGAGACCGGGCGGCAGGACAGAGCCGTGGCCCCGCGGCAGCAGGCTGCGTCAATCCGAGAGGCGCTGCTGGGCCCGCATCACCCGGCCACCCGCCGGACTCAGGACACCAGCAGCCCGTAACGAACGTGTCAGTTTGCGGCGACGATGCGCGCGTTGTACAGCGCAATCCCTTGGCCGGCCGTGAACACGTCGCTGATCGCGACCAGTGTGAGTTCGTCGCCCGCAGACATCACGGCGGTGTTCATGCTGACGCTTCCGGTGTGTCCGGCCTTGAGGCTACTGCCTGCCGGGCTCAGGTCTGCCACGAACGAGACGCAGCCACTCCCCGGGCTGTCGTCTTGGCGAAGGTGGCGCTGAGGCGTACGGTCAGCTTGCCGCTGACGACCCTCCTCAGGACGACGCGACGATGGACGACAACGATAGCGCTCCGCCTCGGCTGACATTTGCAGACCTGGATCTGCCCGCAGGGATTCGGCGCGCCGTCTCCGCCCATGGTTTCGATCAGCCGACCCCGATTCAGATCGAGGCAATCCCGCTCATCCGCGCGGGACGTGACGTCGCCGCCGAAGCGCAGACCGGGTCCGGAAAGACCGCCGCGTTTGTGTTGCCCATCGTCGCGTGGCTCAGCGAGCACCCTGCTCCCGATGAGCGAGTCGTGCGCGCGCTGGTGCTGGCTCCCACGCGAGAGCTGGCGCAGCAGGTCGCCTCCACGTTCAAGACCTTTGCCTACGGAGACAGCTGCCGGGTGCTCTGTGTCATCGGCGGCGTCGCCATCGAAACGCAGCTCGACATGCTGCGCTCAGGCGTGGACGTCGTCGTCGCGACGCCTGGGCGCCTGCTCGACGTCTTGGAGCGCGACGCGCTGGACCTGCAGCACTTGAAGACCCTCGTGCTCGACGAGGCGGACAAGCTCCTCGACACCGGCTTTCGGGACGAGCTCGCGGACTTGATCCGTTCGCTTCCCAAGAAGCGCCAGACGCTCTTGTTCACGGCAACGCTCCCGCAACACGTGCGTACTCTGGGGAGTCTCGCGCTGCGCGACGCGGTCGCGATCCGCATTGACGCCGAGGAGATAACGCCGCCGCTCATCAAGCAGCAGGTGTACGAGACGGACTCGGACAATCGCCGGCCGCTGCTTCAGCATTTGATTCGCGAAAACGACTGGCGACAGACCCTCGTATTCGTCGCGACCCAGCGCGCCGCGGAGAACCTGGCGCGAAAGCTATCCTCGGCGGGTTTTGCGGCGACGTCGCTCCACGGAGGGCTTGAGCAGGCTCTGCGTGAGCAGTCCCTGTCCCGCTTCAAGCGAGGGACGGTGTCGATCCTCGTCGCGACGGACTTGGCGGGGCGCGGCATCGACGTTCCATCGCTGGACGCTGTCGTGAACTACGACCTGCCGCGTTCGCCACAGACCTACGTGCATCGCATCGGGCGGACCGGACGCGCGGGCGAGACCGGCGTCGCCATCTCGTTTGTCGATCACACCACCGAGTTGCACTTTCGGCTCATCGAGAAACGCACGGGGTGCCCACTCCCACGGACGCAGCTGCCGGCGTTTCCGCTCACCGGCGAACCCGAGCCGCGGCGAAGAGGGGCAGGGGGGCCGCCTGTGAAGGGCAAGCGCAGGAGCAGGAAAGACAAGCTGCGATAGACCGTCTGCTGCCGTGAAATGCCGAGGTCCAAAACAGATAGGGGCTGACCGTGGGGCGCATCCCGCTGTAGCGTCGCATCATGAAGATCCGGCTGCGATTCACCGACGACAAGAGCAACAAGTTCTGGACCGTCGAGGTCGAGGGCACAGCGCAGACCGTGCGACATGGGAAGCTTGGCGCTGCGGGACAGAGCAAGACCAAAGATTTTCCGTCGCAGGAAGCCGCTGTCGAAGATGCTGAGAAGCAGGCGGCCAAGAAACGCAAGAAGGGCTATGAGGACTGCGACGAAGCGGCCATCGCCGTGAACAAAGACGCCGTGAAGAAGGCGGCCCCGAAGAAGGCGGACCCCAAGAAAGCTGCGCCGAAGAAAGCTGCGCCCAAGAAAGCCGCGCCCAAGAAAGCCGCGCCCAAGAAAGCCGCCGCGAAGAAAGCGAAGGCGCCGTCCAGTCGCACCCTCAAGGCGTTCTTCAAGGCCATTCGTGAAATGAACCGCGAGCGCGTGGAGAAAGAACTCGACGGCGGTCTCGATCCGAGCCTGCGCTTCGAGGTCCACGGCGAGGAGCCATGGCCGGCGCTCTACTACGCCTGCTACCAGCGCTCGAACGAGCTGGCGGCGCTCCTCATCGAGCGCGGCGCGGACGTGACGGCGACCGTCGGTGGCGCCAATGCACTGCTCTACGTCAAGGACGCGGGTCTTGCCCAAGCGCTCATCGATGCGGGCGCCGACCCGAACGCCGCCAACAAGGGCTTGACGCCTTTGCATATGACGGACGACGTCGACGTCGCGCGAGTTCTTCTGGACGCCGGCGCTGCGGTGGACGTCGAAGACAGCCGTGGACGCACGCCGTTTGAAGCGACCATCTCGGTGCCTCTACGAGACCTGCTCGTCGAGCGTGGCGCCAAGGGTCTGCGCAACACAGAAGGCGCGGTCATTGAGGTCGAGTCGGAGCCATCGAGCTTCGAGCACGCCAACGTCGCTCAGGGCTCGCTGGGGGTCGGGCCCGATGGAGCGCTTTGGGTTGGAGGATACTCCGGTCTCTTCCGGCTAAGCGGCGGCGACGTCACTCGATTCACGCTCCCCGATACGCCGGCCATTCAGCGTATCGTGGCCTGCCACGGGATGCTCTACGTGGTCACCAACCAGGGCCTGTTTCGTCGCAATGGAGAAGAATGGCGCCAGTTCAAGTCCAACAACTCGTGCCTTCATGAGAACCACATCGTAAACGCGAACGTGCTCGACGATGAACTCTGGTGTACGGGCTACGAGTCGGAGCGCAAAGCCAAGCACGTGAGCGTCGTGGGCCGCGACGGCTGGCGTCTGCTGCGGCCGGGCGTGCACCTTCCATCGTCGTCGGTCGCGCATGTGTGGCGAGACGCGAACGGGGTGCTCTGCATTGCCGACGGGCTCGGTGGAGACGGCGGCTATCACACCGGGGAAGATGGCAACTGGACCCATCACCAGCTCGCGGATGGCACCTTTTCCCCTCATGTCTACGCCACCGCCGTTCACGCGGGGCGAGACTACGTCGCGACACACATGGGCCTGTTCTCACGAGCCGCGGGCGAAGCGGAGTGGAGCAAGATCTACGCTCAGACGTTCGGCTCGATGGCGTTCGTGGGTGACGACCTCTACGGCACGACTGGATACGAAGGCCTTCATATCCTGCGTGGCGGCGAGTGGCTGGTCTTCGACAGCGACAAAGCCGGCGTCACCCTCAACAACCTGGAGCAGGTGGTGCCGCATCCCGAAGGGGGCGTCGTGCTTCGGGCGGGAACTCACCTGTATCGCGTAGACGATGACCTGCGCTTCCACGGACTGAACGAAGCCCTCAATACACCTGCGATCGTTCCGCAGACGGAGCCCGAACCCCTGCCGGAGGAGCCGCTTTGCGATGTCTCTGTGCTCCCCGTCGAGTGGGTGAAGGCGGCGAAGACGGTGGAACTCGCGGGCTTGGCCAAAGGGGCCCTCGTTGGTTTGGTACAACCGGCGATCGGCGTGCACTTGGCCGACGGCGTGGCCGCGGTCGGGGGCAGCAAGCTGGGCGGACTGCCCGATCTGCCAGCGGACATGGCGTGGCCCCTTCATCCTGAAGACGAAGACTCGCTGCCGTTCCTGATGCAGCTGAACGTGGCCGAGTTGGCCCCGTTTGACGTCGCCTCGCGGCTGCCGAAGAGCGGACGCGTCTACTTCTTCTGCGATACCTCCGCGGAAGGGGAAGATTCAGTGGTGCTCTATTCGAACGAACAAGAGGTCTTCCCACGCCCTATCCCCGAGGACCTCGAGGGACGCGGCGGCCAGGACCTCGTCGCCTCTTTCTCGGAGAAGGCGCTGTGCTTTCAAACCCAGTTCACGCTGCCCTCCAACGACTGGATGCGGCTCCATGGGATGCAGGAAGAGGCACAGGACGAGCTGGAGGCGCTACGAGAGGCCCTTTGCGCGCACTCTAACTTCGTCGAGACTCAGGTCTTAGGTTGGCCCGAACCGGTGCAAGGAGACTTCCTCGTCGGCGCGGATTCGGTGGCATTGCTGCAGCTCGCCAGGATGGATGAGCAGTTCGGCAACTTCATCTTGGACGGGCTCCGCTTCTGGATCATCGAAATCAAGGATCTGCGGTCTGCGAGCTTTGGCCGGGTCTTCACCGAATATCAGTACACATGAAGGAACGCTCAGTCCTCGCGCAGCACTACGTCGACCCTTACGCTGGCCGGCGGAGCCACGCCCTTCTTGGCGCACTTCTTCGCGTAGACCCGCTGCCAGTGCGCGTAGCCACCAAGCGTGTGCTGTTGATGGGCGAGCAGTTCCACGAAACCTCGGCGATCACATTTTGCGAGACGGTCGAACATCCCTTTTTGCGCCTCGGTCATCGAGCACCCCGTGCAGTGTCCCGCGCGCCTGAACTTGCAGACATCGATGCATGGACTCGGGAGCTTCTTCGCCATCGGATCTAGGCCTACCAAAGTTGGGCACGTCTCGTCACGCGGCGGGCTCTCCGCCCCGTCTGAACACATCAATGGCATGAACGATCGCGCGCCCACGAATGGACCCCATGAACGAAGAGCTGTACGCACCCAACGGAAACATCCTTCGGGAGCTCACCGCGCTCCGCGAGGCAGTACGCCTTCACAGCCGCCAGTAGCGGAACCCTGCGCCCTCGGCTTGCTCGCGCTGCACCATGGCCTTGACGTCGAGGAAGACCGGGCTGTGCCGGCACAGCTCCCGCAGCACTCCCAGGCTGGTCTTTTCGAACTGTCGGTGGCGCACCGCGAGGACGATGCCGTCGAGGTTGTGCAGCGACGAGAGCGGCGTGAGGGGCAGGCCGTAGAGTTCCTGGACCTCCTCTGGATCGGCGTGGGGGTCGGCGAGGACGACCTCGACCCCGTGATCGATCAGTTCCCGGACGAGCTCTTCCACCCGGGAGTTGCGGACATCGGCGACGTTCTCCTTGAACGTGACCCCCAGCACGCCCACCCGAGCCTGGGCGACGTTCTTGCCCGCGGCGATCAGCTGCTTGACGGCTGCCCGGCCTACGAATCCACCCATCGAGTCGTTCACCCGGCGGCCAGCCAAGATCACATCGGGGTGGTAGCCGAGCTTCTCGGCCATGTACGTCAGGTAGTAGGGATCTACGCCGATGCAGTGGCCGCCCACCAGGCCGGGGCGATACGCCGCGAAGTTCCACTTGGTGGCTGCCGCGTCGATCACCGCGTGGGTGTCGATGTCGGCGCGCTCGAAGATCAGCGCCAGCTCGTTCATCAGCGCGATGTTGAGATCGCGCTGGGTGTTCTCCAGGACCTTTGCCGCCTCGGCGACGCGGATCGACGCCGCGCGGTAGGTCCCTGCGGGCACGATGGTCCGGTACATCGCCTCGATGCGTTGCAGCGAGTCCTCGTCCTGCGCCGAGACCAGCTTGACCACGTTGGCCAGCGAGTGCTCCAGGTCGCCCGGGTTGATGCGCTCGGGCGAGTACGCCAACTTGAAGTCGGTCCCGGCCTTGAGCCCCGAGCTGCGCTCGAGCAGCGGGCCGCAGATCTCCTCGGTCGCCCCCGGGAACACGGTCGACTCGTAGACGACGATGGTGCCGGGCCGAAGGTAGCGACCCACGGTGAGGCTCGCGCGCTCGAGGGCGCTCAGGTCGGGACGTCGGGTGTCGTCGATCGGCGTGGGCACGGCCATGACGATGATGCTCGCCATACACAGCGCCTCGGGGTTGGTGGTGAAGTCCACGTCCGCATCGGCGAACGCCTCGGGGCCGACCTCGCGCGAGGGGTCTTCTCGGCGTCGATAGGCGTTGACGCGGCGTTCGTCGACGTCGAAGCCCACCGTGGGGCCGTGGCGGCCCAAGGCCAGCGCGAGGGGCAGGCCGACGTAGCCGAGGCCGACGACGGCCACGCGCTCTTCGAGGACGGGGGATGCTTCGGGAATGACTGCGAGATCCATGGCGAGCCTGGGGAGGGGTCAGGGGGCAGCGACAATAGGGACGGGACCGCTCGGTCCCGCAGGCACGCGGCCGGGAGGCAGCGCGGGCGCCTGGCGAGTGAGCCATCCCGAGCGGTGGGCGGTGACAAGGCCGTAGGGGCCGATCCAGGCCAGGGCAGTGGCCGAGAGCACCGCGTACGGGAATGCCCACAGCGCACCGCGCAGGCCTCGTGACGCGGCGAAGATCGTGGCGGGCCACAACGCCGACGCGAGAGCCGCGACCGCGATCCAAGCCAGCAGCGTTGGGCTGGCCAGCAACGCCGCGACCGTCAGGCCAAAGCCGACGACCCCCATGGCGATGGTGACGACCGACCAGATGAAGTTGACGCGCGCGCCGGTCTTGCCGCCAAGGCGGAAGTCGCTGAACACGAACTGCGCGAGGACCCAGGTTTCCCGCACGTTGCTCCGGGCCCAGCGCAGGAACATCTTGCTCAGCTGCCGAAGGCCCACCGGGACCTCGGTCAGCACGATGGCGTTCGCCTGCAGCTTCACGTGGTAGCCCGCCGCGAGCGCGAGGTTCGTCATCGCTCGGTCCTCGCCGATGTTGGCAGGGCGGCCGAAAAAGGTCTGCGCGAGCCAGCGGTCGGCGATGCACTTCACGAAGCGCAGGCGGTAGGCCGAGATGGCGCCGGGGCAGCACTGCACGGCTCCGACCTCGCTCTCCGAGGCGCGCATAAACTCGAATGCGTAGGTGAACGCGACGTCGAGCATGCGGGGCAGGATCCCCGCCTCGCGGTTGAGGACGCGGACGTTCCCTGCGACCGCGCCAACGCGAGGGTCGACGACGAAGGGGCTGACGAGGTTGCGCAGGGTGTCCGGCAGAACCTCGGAGTCAGAGTCGACGGTCACGACAACGCTGCCCACGGCGTGCTCGAAGCCTTCGTACAGCGCGTGCCGCTTGCCGCGGTTGATCGGGCAGTGGATGGCCGTGACCTGCTCGTAGAAGTCGGCGGCCGCGCGTCGCATCCAGGCCCAGGTCGAGTCGACGCTGCCGTCATCGACGGCTACGATCTTCAGGTGCGTGCGGGGATAGTCGCTCGCGACGAGGCTCTGGATCGTGCGGTAGACCTGCCCGCCCTCGTTGTACGCGGGGACGATCACGGTGATCGCGGGGAGCTCGTCGTCTTGGACGCTCGGGATACTTCGATGACGCGCGACGAGGACGACGCGCCACAGCAGGATCGCGGCGGCAGCGAGCGCCAGGAGCTGAGCGCCGATCCAGACGCCGCGAGGAAGCGTGGTCACCGTGTGATCGAGGGAGCGCCACAGCAGCCCCAGCTGCAGGACCAGCAGCCCCAAAAGGGCGGGGACCAACACGCGAGCGCGGGACGTCGCGACGGTGGAGACGAGGAGGGAACTGGGCATTGCCGCTGCACTCACAGCAAGCCGCGGGCCCGTCGTCGAGCCACGTACATTCGCGGGTTTGGCCGACGCGGTGCAGCGCGACCCGGGCGCTTTTCCCTGCTTCTCCGCGATGGGCGCGGTTTGGCCGGGAAAAAGCACCCTGCTGCGCCTCGCGGTCGATGGCGCCGCTTGGATTCGCAACCCAGCTCACGCTCTAGCAGCCTGTTGAGAAAGTCGGCGCGGCGGATCGGGAAGCAGTTTTCGCTCCTGGGTAGGAGCCGAAACGCCACGCTGTACCGGGCGTACTGCAAGTTTTGGCGACACCGCCAGGAGCGAAAAGGGCGAGCGAGACGTCGTGTCGACTTTCTCAACAGGTTGCTAGGCTCCACGCACGAGCTGCAGGCGCCGGATGCCCGTGGGCGCCGCGCGGCGGCAGGGAAAAACGCCCGGGTCGGCCGCTGGGACGAGTCGCTATCCTCCGCCCAGACCGAGAGGACCCGGCGTCATGCCCAGCAAGCTCTGCAGAATCCTCGTCGTCGATGACGAACCCGCGATGCGCGAGGTCCTCCTGGCCCGCATCGAGCGTTGGGGGTTCGAGGTACGTGCGGCCTCGTGTGTTCGTCAGGCTCGGGACATGGTGACGAGCTTGGACCCCCACGTGGTGATCTCCGATCTCGTGCTGCCCGACGCCACCGGGATGGACCTGCTGCGGGCGCTGCAGCAAGGGCCCTCCGCGCCCACCGTCTACATGATCACCGCCTACGGGACGATCGATAGCGCTGTCGAGGCGATCAAGCTCGGCGCGACCGAGTTCCTCACCAAGCCCCTGGACTACGTCGAGCTGCGGCGGCGGCTGGAGGCGGTCGAGGATGAACTCGCCAGCCGACTCGCGCCCGCCAAGCCCGAGCGGTCTGCATCCGGCGTCCCGGGGATGGGAAAGATGGTCGGGCTCGGCCCGTCGATGCATCGGCTGGCGGAGGCGATCGGGTTGGCCGCCAACAGCGACGCCCCGACGCTCATCGTCGGCGAGAGCGGGACGGGCAAGGAGCTGGTCGCGCGCACGATCGCAGAGAGCTCCGCCCGCGCCCGCGGTCCGTTCGTCGCCGTCAACGCCGCCGCCTTCCCCGAAGCCTTGGTCGAGGGCGAGTTTTTCGGCTATGAGCGCGGCGCGTTCACGGGGGCAAACGCTGCGAAGCCGGGACTCTTCGAGCAGGCCCACGGCGGCACCTTGTTCCTCGACGAGGTGACCGAGATGCCCATTGCGCTGCAGTCGAAGTTCCTGCGGGTGCTCGAGGACGGTCGCGTGCGGCGGATCGGCGGGCGAGACGAGCGTGCGTGCGACGTGCGGCTGCTCGCGGCCACCAACCGCGATCCGATACGCGCGGTGGAAGAGGGGCGGCTGCGCCACGACGTGCTGTTCCGGCTCGACGTCTTTCGCATCGAGGTCCCAGCGCTCCGCGATCGTCTCGAGGACATCGAGTCGCTGGTCCGGCACTTCATCGCGGAGTGCAGCACGCGGTATGGGGTCTCGATCGCGGGCATCGACCAGGAGGCGCTCGAACAGCTTCGACGCCACCTGTGGCCCGGCAATATTCGCGAGCTGCGGAACGTCATCGAGCGAGCGTTCGTCACCGTCGGTGGAGGGACCATCGGGCCCCAGCACCTCAGCGTAGGCGAGCAAGCCGAATCGGGCGAAGGCGAGCTGTCGAACGGCATCGTGCTGCCGTTTGGGGTGACGATCGCCGAGGCCGAGCGCATTGTGATCCTGGAGACGCTCAAGCGGACAGGAAACAACAAGGCCGAGACTGCCCGGCGACTCGGACTTGACGTGAAGACGGTCCGCAACAAGCTCAAGACGTTCTCGGACTGGTCACCGTGAGGCTCTCGACTCGGTTTGGTCTGGTCGCCGCCCTTGCGGTCCTGCCCCTGCTTGGCGTGCTGGCGTACACCCTCCTGCAGCTGCGCTCGCTCGCCCGCACCAACGAGGTCTTGGCCTCGCGGCAGCTCGTCGGGGTTCGGATCGCCACGGAGGTCAGCGCCCGCCTACCGCGATTGGAGGAGTTCCAGCGCAAGTTCGCGGTCAGTGAGGACCCGGGCTACGCGCAGAAGTACCGCGAGACCGCCGCGGCGATCGGCTCGGTGCTCTCCGATCTTGAGGCCAGCGGCGTGGCCGCGCAGCCCGAGAGCGAGGCCCTTGAGGCGCTGATGGCCGCTTGGGTCGACCTCGACGTCGAGGCGGGGCCCGTCCCCGAGGGACCCGAGGCCGAGCAGCTGTCGCAGGCGTTCGGCGACTTGCAGGCGCTGGCCTCCGAGGTCCGCACCCAGGCCGAGTTGGCCGTGCGCAGCGAGGTCCGCAGCGCCCGTCGTGCGCGTCAGCAGACCCAGCAGGCGGCGTCGTGGGTGTCGGGCCTCGCCATCTTCGCGACCTTGGTGCTGCTCGCGTGGGCGGTCCGTACGCTTCGCACGCGGCTGGAGCACCTGACCGAGGCGACCGCGGCCGTGAGCCTGGGGCAGTTTAGCTATCGGATGCCGACCGACGGCAATGACGAACTCAGCCGCGTGGCGTCGTCTTTCAACCGGATGGTCGCCGCGCTCAACCAACTCGATCGCATGAAACAAGATTTCGTCTCCAGCATCTCCCACGAGCTACGCACGCCTATCGTCGCCATGCAGGAGACGAACAACCTCTTGCTCGACGAGCTGCCGGGGCCGCTCACCCCGAAGCAGCGCCGTATGCTGGAACTCAACGCTCAGGCGGCGGCGCGTCTGTCGATGATGATCGGTGACCTCCTCGATCTCGGGCGGGTGAAGGCGGGCATCCAGTACCGCATGGGCCACCACGACCTCGCTGAGCTCACTCGGCGGGCCATTCATGAGCTTGAGGCGCTGGCGCTTGAACGCGGCTTGCAGCTGCGGGTGGCGACGCAGAGCGAGGTCTTCGCGGTGTGCGATCCCGATCGTTTTGTGCAGGTGGTCCAGAACCTCGTCGACAACGGCCTCAAGCACTGCCCCGAGGGCGGGTTCGTACACGTCACCCTTGCGAGCGCGATGGGCCGCGCGCTGCCCATGTCCACCGGCCTCAGCCGACGCGAAGGGGCGTTCGCGCTGCTGACCGTGCTCGACAACGGACCGGGGATTCCGGTCGTCGATCGCGAGCGCGTGTTTGAGAAGTTCTTCCGTCGGCAGGGCCAGCCGGCGGACGCGGGCGTCGGGCTCGGGCTGGCGATCTGCAAGGAGATCGTCGCTGCGCACGAGGGCGCGATCTGGGTCGGCGAGGGCGACCCGAGCGGGACGGCCATGCATGTGGCCCTCCCGCGCGAACCCAAGCTGAAACGGGGCGGCGAATGATGCGGGTCGCCGCATTCGCGAGCGCCTGCCTTGGGCTCGGGGCCTGCGTGAAGACTGTCGACACCGCGCCGATCGTACAGGCCCCGGTGGTCACCCCAGCCTGGGTCCAGGGCGACGCGCTGTTCGCTTCGGGTCGCTGTAGTGAGGCGATCCTCGCCTACGACAGCGCGCTGGAGCACCTCTTGGACATGAGCGAAGAGGCGCGTGTAAAGCTGTTTCGAGCGCTGGCGCGCCTGGACTGTGCGGCGACGGGCTCGACCCAGCAAGCCTTCACCGAGCTGCGCGATGTGGAGCGACGGTTCTCCTCGACCGTCTGGGGCGGCCTGGCGCGAGTGTTTGTGGACGACATCATCCGGCAGGAGGCGCTGCACCAGACCGTGGCGCGGCTGGAGGCCCAGAGCGCTGCCCTGGCCGAGCAGGTCGCGTCCTACGAACAGCAACTCGAGGCGGCCAACACTTCGAAGGACTCGATCCAGGGGCAGCTCGCCGGCGCCCGAGAGGAGCGACGCAAGGTCCAAGCTGCGCTCGATGAAGCGATCAAGGCCCAGGCGCTGCTCGAGACGCGGGTGGACGAGTTGACGCGGGAGCTCGCCGACCTCAAGCGGATCGACATGGAGCGCGATCTGTAGCTGGATGAACCGACAGTGCCTGGGACGGTCGAAGACCCGTCCGTCGATCCACCAAAACCACGGGCTGCTAGGACCTCTCCGTCTCGGTGGGTGACACCGCTGTCAGGGCCAGAGCCGCGCGAAGTCGCCTGGTCGTCCGCGAGGCGACAAACGGGTCCTTGGCATGAGCGGTGCAAAGCTCATCGGGCGTCGAATCTCGGTTTACGCGTCCTTGAACGGCGACTTAGCTCAAGAGTTTGAAGTGAAGAACATTATCACTGACACGTTGGAGTCCCCGCGGTGGGTGGCCCTTGGTTTCGCCCTGTCGCTGTTGGCACCGGGCTTGGGCTGCGAGCGCTCCGGTTCGGACAAGGCCGAGCCGACGGCAAAGGCTGCCGAGCCCGAGACCGAGCGCGACTCTGAGTCGGACTCCGACCCCGGGCCCGCGCGTCACGACGCCGAGGACGCCGACGCCGAGCCGACGATCGCTTCCAGCGTCCCCTCGGGCACCTCGAAAACAACGGTCGAGAAGACCGAAGCCGTCGAGCGTGAGGCGGCCGATCTCACGGCGAGCCAAGTCGCCGCGCGGACGATCGCCAACGACCCCCGCCTTCAGGCGCTGGTCGACGACGCCGCCGGCAAGGCCCTGCACGTTCCCAAGGGCGCGCTCGATCATTTCTACACGCAGCTGGCCCCACTCGCCGAGTCCGAAGGCCTCGCGCAAGGCGCGGATGCAGATGCGGGTCCGCAGGTCGTTCGCGTGCTGCACGTCGGGGACTCGTTCATCGGACAGGACGTCTTCCCCCACGCGATCCGCCGCCGGATGCAGGCGCGCTTCGGCGATGCCGGGCCTGGCTTCCAACTGGCAGCCCTTCGCCACCGCTCCAACATCAGCCGGGTGCTCGGCCTGCGTTCTAGGCACTTCCGCAGCGAGTACGTACGAGACGCCGGTCCCGATCGAGTGGACAGGTTCGGCTACGCAGGGCACATCGCCAGCGGCGGCGTCGGTGCGAGATCGTGGCTCACCCCACGCGACCCGGGCCCGTTCGCGTCCGGCCAGGGCTACGCGGAGGTTTGGTATCAAACGCATCCGCGCGGGGCAACGCTCGAGCTGACCGTGGGTGAGACCGTGAAAACGATCGACACGCGCTCGGACGAGGTCGCAGACCGCTGGATTCGCGTCCCCCTGACCACACCCGAGGCCGAGCTGCGGATCGCGGCCCTCGAGAAGGGGCGGCTGCGGGTGTATGGAGCGGCGTTCCAGACCGGAATGCCAGGCGTGGTGTGGGATTCGGCCGTGCATTCCGCTGCGTTCACCAACCGGGTCTTGTCGCAGGAGCCCGAGCACTTCGCTGGACAGATTGCGCACCGCAAGGTCGACCTGTTGGTGTTCAACTTTGGCGGCAACGATCTGCGCCGGGTCGCGAAGGGCAACCTCACCCAGGAGGCTTTAGTCGGCGAGATCGGGGCGGTGCTCGACCTGTACAAAGCCGGGCGCCCCGAGATGAGCTGCTTGGTCGTGAGCTCCACCGACCACGCGCGGTCGGGCAAGACGAGGGTTCTTCCCGAACACGTCGAGACCGTGGTGGGCGCGGAGCGGGCCGCGGCCGAAGCGAAGGGCTGCGCGTTCTTCGATTCGCTGTCGGTCTTGGGAGGCGTGGGCATGGCCCGAACCTGGGCGAGGCGGAAACACCCGCTAGTCGGCCATGACCTCAGCCACCTCACCGCGCTGGGTCGCGAGCTGCTCGCCGAGGTTCTAGTGGCGGAGCTGCTGCGCTACCATCCGGTCGCGGGCTGAGCCACGCGAGGCGGAACCTCTCGCGGACCCGGCGACTCCGACCCACGCCGCCTTGAGATTTGGACGGCGCCGCTGGCCAACCCTGCCGATGGCTTGCCGGTGCCAGCCGGCGCCGGAGCTTGCTACCCTCGCTGCGAAGGCTATCCCGTATTCGCCGCATGGCCGACTCCACCCCACCCTAGACCCCCGAAGATCGCGTTCGCCGTGCGTTGAAGCGAAGCACGGCGTCCGACCTCGTGCCGAGCGACATCCTCGAGTTTCTCAAGACCCACGACCTCGAGATTGAGCAGCTCGCCGAGGGACGGTTGGACGACATCGTCTTGGCGCGGTGGTACGCCTCGGGTAGCGCCGCAGCGGCCGAGGCGTTCGTGGCGGCCTTTGGCGACATGGTGCGATCGATCGGCGTGCACAGTCTTCGGCCGGAAGAAGTCGACGACTACCAGCAGCGCGCGCTCATCAGCTTCTTGATATCCGAAGCGGGGGCTTCACCCCGGATCGCGCGCTACAGCGGGCGCGGTTCGCTGGGGGGGTTCGTTCGCACAGTTGCGAGCCGACTCGCGATCGACCTCCGCCGCGCGAGGGGGATGGAGTCGCAGCCATCCAGCCTCGCCTCCAACGTCGCTGCCGAGTTCGACCCCGCGGAACATCTCGAGTCCGAGCAGACCAAGGCCATCCTCGCGGAGGCGTTGACCGGGGCGCTGCGCGCTCTCAAGCCGGGCGAGCGTCGGGCGCTGCGCATGCGCTACGTCCTCGGTTTCTCCGTCGCGCGTACGGCCGAGGCGCTCGGCATCCACGAGATCAGCGTGTCGCGCCTGGTGACTCGCGTGCGTGACCAGCTGTTCAAGCAGGTTCATGAGGAGCTGTCGCGAGACTCGAGGTCCGCGGCCCCAGAGGCCCTCGCCGCGCTCTCGCGGAGCCTCGAGATCAGCCTGACGCGGTGGCTGCAGACAAACGTCGAGTGAGCATCAGGGCGCTTGGGCCTGGGACGCTCGTGCGAACGCGATCGCCTCTCGCATGGTCGCGAGGGCAGGGTCGTTGGCAGGGTACACCTGCTCGAGGAACTCGAGCGCGCGCAGGTAGTGCGCCTCTGCGTCGTCGGGACGATCCTGCTCGAGCGCCAGCCGGCCGAGGTTGGACTCGGCACCTCCTTGCCGGAGCGGAGAGCCGAGCTCCGTGTAGATTGCGAGAGCCCGCTCGAAAGCGTCGCGTGCGGTCGAATGCAGCTGCTTCGCCGACGGGTCGGTCGGGCTGTGCGGGACGCTGTCGAGCGCCGCCAGTCCCAGGAGCTCGAGTGCGTAGGCCAGAGGCACCGAGCCCGGGCGCGTCTGGTCCAGGCGCTGGACGACGGGCTGCACGACGGCCATGGCTGGTCGCGGTTGCTCCGCTTCGAGGTAGGCGGCTGCCAGCTTCAGGAGCGCCTCGTCGAGGTTCGGACCCGGGACCGCGTGGGTGTCACGCATGAGGTCGGTGGCCTGCTCCATCACGGGAACGCCATCACGGCCCTGGGCTGTCATCGCCTCTGCCTGCACGAGCAATGCGCGAGCGCGGAAGGCTGACGCGCCGATCCCCTCGGCGGTCGCAGTCGCGAGCTCGGCGTGCCGCTGTGCCGAGACCGCGTCGCCGTGGTTCAGCAGGACTGAAGCGCGAATGAGCGCGACTCGCATTCGCCCCGGCGCTGGGTTGCCCGCTCGCGCGAGCGCGGCGTCCGCAAACTCGAGGTCGCGCAGCGCCGCGTCGGTGTCGGCATGGAGAATGTGGGCTGTGTTCGCCCGCTCCGCCCAGATGTCGGCCGCGATGGCGGGCGCGTCGGCGACCAGCGCGAGGGATTCCGCAGCGTCGAGGGCTCCGCCTGGGGAGGACAGCTCTGCATCTCCCTCCCGCATGCGGGAGCTCGCGGAGCGGCGTAGGGCGATCGCGTGCAGGTCGGGGTGGTTCTCGAGGCGTCCCTCGGCCAGGGCCCTCGCCGTGGAGAGCTCGGCTGCACCGGGGTCGGAGCTCAGAATCCCATCGGCGTACGCTCCATGGACGGCCGCGGCGGCCTCGGACCGGGCCGTGGATGACTCGACCGGGGTGGCGCCCACGCGTTCGTCGACGCGCATGCAGTGCTCGAACGAGACCAGCTCGGGCATGGACTGGTGCAGCCTGTCCACGCCCGCAGCCGTCACGTTGCCCTCTGCCAGCCTCGAGGTCATGGCGTCCACCCGCTCCCGCAGCCGAGCCAAGCACAGCAACGCCTCGTACCGCACTTCGTGACACGCCTGCTCCGAGGCGCGGTCGACACCCTCGGCGAACGCGTCGACCTGAGCGGCCATGTCGGCGGACCATCGCGAGGCAAGGGGGTGGCCGCTCGTCGTCACGGCAGCCGTCATCGCCGCAGACCAAGGCGAGGGCCGCTGTGGATCGCAGCTCGCTGCCGCCACGACGGAGGGGGGATCCTCGGTGGTCTCCGCGAACGCAAGGGCCGCGGCAGTGGCCGGCAGCACCGCGATCCACGGGGCAAGCGCTCGCCACCGGCGTCGCCCACGGAGGGCTTCACGCGCCGCGTCGATCGACGGGAACCGATCCGCTGGATCTCGGCTGAGTCCGCGCCGCACCACTCGCACGAGCCACCTCGGAACGTCCGCCCCCCCATCCCACCGCATGTCCCCAGGAGGCAGTCTCCCGGTGATCAGTTGGGCGAGCGATACGAAGAATGCATACTGGTCCGAAGCGCGAGTGTGGGGCTGTCCTGGCCGCCGGAGCCATGTAGGCTGGCGTTCCGCACACCGAGGTGAGGGTTGCTTCGGCGCTTCGTTCCGGGTCGGAGGGAGGGCCCAGCGTTTTGCTTCCGCCCATCGACACGATGCCAAAGTCGCCGAGCACCACCGTCCCGGCCTCGTCCCGCAGGAGGTTGGCAGGCTTGATGTCCCGGTGAACGAGACCCGCCCGGTGAACGGCCGAGAGTCCGCACGCAGCCTGGCGCATGAGCTCGACGGCCGCCCCCCAGCGGGTGCCACCGCGGATGCCGTCGGCGAGCGACTCTCGGTAGACCGGCATCGTCAGGAAGCCGGGGCTGCTCGACAGCTCGACGTCGAAGATCTCCAGCACGTTGGGGTGCTCGAGCGCGGCCAGGGCCCGCGCCTCCGTTCGCAGCCGCAGCCGGTGCCGCGGCTCAGGACAGTGAACGAGCTTGAGCGCGACGTCTCGCCCCAGTCGCGTGTCGTGAGCTCGCCAGACGGTTCCCTGACCGCCTCGGCCCAGCGCCTCGAGCACCCGGTAGCGCGCAGGGACCTCGGGCAGCGCGCCCTCGCTCGAGCACGCAGAGCCGGTCACGAGCGCGAACAAACGAAGCGCGTCCTCGCACCGGCCGCACCGTTCGATGTGTTCGTCGAGCTTGGCGAGGGTTGCCGCGGAGTGCTGCCCCTCGACGTATCCCAGGAGCAGCTCGTCATCAGGGCACCTGTCCGCGCCGGCGGAGTCTGTCTCGCAGGCGATGTCGGTTGCCACGGGGGTCACGCCTGTCTATGTGTCCGGATGGCCCGGTTTCCGTGATGGAATCGACCCGGCTCGAGGGTACCGCCATCTTTGGCGCCCGGTCATCCGCCGGCCCGAGCTGCTCTCAGAAGCAGTCGAAGCGCGTTTCTCCCCGGCCAGCCCATCATGAGCGCGTGGACAGCGCGGGTTACACAAGTGGCTATCAGGTTCAATCAAGAACGTCCTGGATCACGAGGCCGTTCGAGTAAGCCAGTGCACGCGGGGACCGGATGTCTGGTTCTGGACTTCACTTGCGTGTGCCCTGCGTGGGACCCTTGGCGTCGATGGGGCTGATGATGAGACGTTCTGTGCACGTTGGGATTTGGAGCGTCGGAGTTCTGTGCATCGGTGGCGTGCCAACTGCCGACGCAGACGAGTCATCCCCGCACGCTTGCGAGCTCGCGGCGCCCCACGACCCGCAGGCCCACCCGGCCCCGGTCGACTGCGCGTTCGGTGAAGACACCGGGTACGTCCAGGGCGGCGCGTTCACCATCACGGTGTTTCACATCGACGGCGAGCCGGTCGAGGTCAACTCGGGGAACGCATTCCACGTGATGCGCGAGGCGGCTGCGGCCGATGGGGTCGACATTCACATCGTCAGCGGGTTCCGAACGATGTCCGAGCAGCAGTATCTGTACGCCTGCTATGTCAATTGCAACTGCAACAACTGCAACCTGGCGGCGACGCCGGGGTACAGCAATCACCAAAGTGGACACGCGTTCGACGTCAACACCACGGGCTACGGTGGTTCGGTCTACAACTGGCTGAACGCCAACGGCGCCAGCTTTGGCTTCGCCAACACGGTGGCGGGCGAGCACTGGCACTGGGAGTGGTGGGAAGGGGGCCCCGGTGGTGGGGTGTGCTTGGTCAACAGTCCGCCGCAGGGGAGCTTCGACGCAGCCGCATGCGAGGGCATTGAGGGATGGGCGCAAGACCCCGACCAGCCCGGTGTCGCCACCAATGCGCACCTGTCTTTCGACGGTCCAGTCGGAGACGAGAACGCGACGTCGGTGTCGTTGGCTGCCAACGAAGCTCGACCCGATCTTTGCGATGTGTTGGCCGGGGATTGTGACCACGGCTTCTCGATGCATATGCCGATGAGCCTGCGCAACGGCGTCGAGCACTCCGTGTTCGCCTACGCGGACGATCTCGAAGGCGAGCTGGACGCCCTGCTCTTCGAGCACCCGTTCAACTGCGCCCCACCCGAGCTGGTCGGGGCCCTTCGTGAGGTCGATGCCGCTGCGTTCGCGGCGTGGCAGTTCGATCCCTTCTTGGACATGGCGCCAGTGGACGCGGCGAGCATCGATCCGATCCCCGTTTGGCTGCCTCTCGAAGACACCCCGCGGTTGATTCAAGTCGAAGGACAACCGGAGGTGTGGCTCGTCGATGCCGGCATGCGTCGCCACGTGCCCGACCCGAAAGTGGCACGCACGTGGCACTTCGACCTGGGGACGGTCGAGGTCGTCGACGAGAAGACGCTACAGGCGTTGCCGGAGTGGGAGCCGGTTCGAGAGATGCCACTGCTGGTGACGGCGGCCGACGGCACCATCTACCTCGTGGATGAGACGACGATCGACGAGGGGGATGACACCGACGGAGGATCGTCGGGAGGGGGCGGCGGAGGGTCTGGCAGCGACTCAGTCGGCGATGGCGACACGCACGATACGGACGACACGCATAGCTCCGACGCGACCGGGGGCGAAACCGACGGCGGACCCGCCCTGCCGGGGGCTGATGGGGACGGCAGCGGCGGTTGCTCGACCTCGGGTCGCGGACGAGGCTGGGTGCCACTGCTGGTTCTGTTGAGTGTGGTCAGGTTTCGCAGACGCCGACGAGCCTCGCTGGATGTCTGACGCTGGAGACGACACGATGGGGATCGACGCTCAGTTCCATATCGGCGCGTTTGCGCTCGCGGTCGCCTCCTTTGTCTGTGGCTGCGGTGACGACGCAGGAACGAACAGCACCGCCTGGAGCCCCGAGGATACGGGCGCGGCCATCTCGAGTTCCTCCGTGGGGGCGGCGGACGAGTCCGGCGATGAGTCGGGCGAGACATCGATGACCTCGACTGGCGGGACCGACGACTGCTCCGTCGCGGGTGACTGTGAGGGGAGCGAAGATTCGAGCGCGGGGGACCCGACGACGGGCGACTCCGGCGAGCCGGCGAGCGAGGTCTGCTTTCCCGGCGAGGACAGTTCGTACTCCACCTGCTTTGACCTCGTGGCGTACGACCCGGTGCCCGAGGGCTACACCTATCCCGCGCCGCTCAACGGACAGGCGAGCTACCGCAAGCCGATCGCGTTCATCGACATCGAGGGGCTCGACCCCGGATTGCTCCTGGCGCCCAACTTCCAGCTCTCCGAGATCGCCCAGCTCGATCAGGGCCGCTACGCGATCATCCAACCGCATGCGATCGAATCGCTGCAGACGCTCCGCGACATGCTGGGCTCGCTCACCGTCAACGCAGGGTACCGATCGCCGTCCAGCGACGTCGGCTCCGAGGGGGCAGCTCCGTACTCGCGCCACATGTACGGCGACGGCTTCGACCTTGTCCCCGGAGCAGCCTCACTCTCGGACCTCAGCGCGGCATGCACCGACATCGGTGGGTTCTCGATCGAGTACGGCTCGTACATCCATTGCGACTTCCGCGACGACCCGCTCGACCCGGCCTTCTTCGGCGCCGCGTCGACGAGCGATTGAACCTGGCTCCGCGCGCACGCCCGTAGTGGACCAAGGACGCAGCGTTACGATCTGGGAAGCGGGCCTCGATCGTCGGTACCCAGATCGACCGCTCGAACGAGACCGCCCGCGTTCGAAGTTCGCGCAGCGCTCTGGAAGGACAGGGCTTTTCACCCCAGGCGGGCGACGGGTACGTCGATTGCTTACGCATCGGCCAATGTGGCGCTCAGCTCTTCGGAGATCCCTGACTTCCTGCGTTGTCACGCTCTTGGCGTGTGGCGATGACGTGGGTTCACCGAGTGGCTCCGCGGACAGCGGCTCCGCGACCGAAGGCAGCGCCACGACGGGCGACGACTCCAGCGCGAGCACCTCGGGACCGGCAGACTCCACGCAGAGCACGTCGGCGGAGCCCGGCTCGGCAGGGACGGATAGCACCAGCGCGGATGCATCGGGGTCGACCGGCACGGGCGGCAGCAGCGGGGGCGAATCGGGCTCCACGAGCGACTCGACCGGCGGCAGTACCTCGGATTCTGACGGCGCGGTCGGCCCGGTGTGCGACGTGGACGTGACCTGCACCGGGAGCACGGTGTGGAGCCAGCGGTTCGGCAACACCGACAACGCGAACTCGAGCGAGGGCATCTCGGCCGTGGCGACCGATGCGGCCGGTTTTTCGTACGTGGCCGGGTCGGTCGGCGGGATGCTGGACTTCGGCGTCAATGGGCTCATCGAAGGTCCCGCCGCGGCGTTTGTCGCGAAGATCGATTCCGCCGGTGACGTGGTGTGGGTCCAGGAACTGCAGGCCGAGACCGCAATCGGGATCAGTGGAATCGACATCGACGACGCCGGGAACGCGACGCTGGCGGGCTCGGTTCGCGGGGATCTCGACGCCGGCGCCGGGCCCATCGACGGCGACGCGGCGAACTGGGACGTCTACCTGGCCAGCTACGATACCGATGGCGGTCTTCGCTTTGCGGGCATCTACGGCTCCTACGGTGACATGGAGACGCTCAACGACGTGGCCGTGCATCCCGACGGGAACGTTGCAGTGACCGGACGTTTCGACGCAGGCCTCAACTTCGGAGGCAACCAGCTCTACGCCACGGCCAACTCAGACGACGTCTTCGTGGCGGTGTTCGATCATGACGGCGCACCCCTGTGGAGTCGGCGATACGGCGATGGCAGCAGCCAGATCGGAGACGGTGTCTCCTTCGACGGCGACGCCAACGTGATCGTTGCCGCCCGCAACTACGCCACGATCGACTTTGGCGGCATGCCCCATCAGAGCAGCGAAAGCTGGGCGATCGCGGTCGCGAAACTCGACGCGAGCACCGGAGAACGGATCTGGAGCCGACAGTTCGACAACACCGAGGGCGTCTGGATCGGGCTCCCCCGCATCGAAGCCGACGCGGATGCGATCTACCTGGGCACCTACAGCTCTTCGGCGAACCTCAACAGCATCGACTGGGGATTGGGAGCGGAGGAGGCCTACTTCTATCTGGTCAAGTTCGATCAGTTGGGAAACACGCAGTGGAGCCGGCCGTTTTCTTCACTGCGTGGGGTTCAGGCCATCGAACCCGACCTCGGCGGTGCGGTGGTCGCCATCGGCGATCTCCAGGGCACGGCGGACTTTGGGGGTACCGAGCTCACCTCATACTCGAACTCCTACGACGCCTTCATCGCCAAATATGACAGCGGCGACGGGCAGATGCACTGGGCGCGGGGCATCGGCGACGACAACCAGCAGGCGAACTCCCAGAGAGGCTCGGGTGTCGGCATCGACGCCCAAGGTTACGTCTACGTTGGCGGCACCTTCAGCGGAGCGATCAACTTCGGCGACGGGCAACTCACCGCCAGCAACGGCTTTGGCGGCTCGGACGGTTACCTCGCCCGACTAGAACCCTAGCAGCCCGTGGTGAAACCCGGCGCGCACTTTTCGAGCCGCTCGAGGCGGCCGGTTTGGTGTAGACACGCGCCGAAGCGGCACCGAGCGGGCTGACGCACGACAGGTTCGTCATGGTGCGACGCCGGCGTCTTGCGGCGACCCCCTCGAAACGCGACCGATCTGCGAATCGTGGTGGTGTGCGCCGCAGTCTTTGCTGAGGAGCGACCTGGCACAGCGCTCGCAAGCGTGAACACTAGGTTGTGAGTATGCTTGACTTGAAACAGACCACTCGATGGGGCGTTTGGGTGCTTGCCGCGGCCGCGCTGGTCGGCTGCGCCGAGGACGACGCGGCGCCTGAAGCCGGCGACTTCGTCTCCGACAACCCGTACGGGAGCGGCAACGGCTCCGAAGGCGCCGGCGAGGGAGACACCGGCGCCGACCCGACCGGTGGCGACAGCGGTGGCGACGACGGGGGCGGCGATGGTTCCCGCGACATCGCCGAAGCCGACATCGTGCACATCGAAGGGGATCGCCTGTATGCACTCTCGCGCTACGGCGGCCTGACGGTGATCGACGTGTCCACGCCCGATCAGCTCCCCGTGCTGGGCCGCTACCGCGCCCACGCCGAGCCGTTCGAGATGTACGTCGATGGCGGGCAAGTGTTCATCATGTACCAGGGCTGGGGCGAGTACACCGCCGACCCCGAGACCGGCGCCTACACCTGGCAGACCTCCAGCCGCCTGATGGCCCTCGACGCCAGCAATCCCGCGGCCATCAGCGTGGCCGGAGACTTCTCGGTCCCGGGCTACCTCTCCGACAGCCGGCGGGTTGGCGACGTGATGTACGTGGTGACCAAGGAGGACGAGTGGTGCTGGTCGTGCGAGGACCAGAGCAACGCCACCGTGATCACCTCCTTGGACGTCTCCAACGAGGCCGCGGTCGAGGTTGTCGACCAGCTCCGTCTCGAAGACGAGCAGGGATGGGGCGGCATCCGCAGCGTCAGCGCCACCGACCAGCGTCTGTACGTCGCGGGACCCGACTGGGGCAGTGACGAAGGCCATTCCACCATCGAGGTGATCGACATCTCCGACCCCGGCGGCACGCTCGTCGCCGGCGCAAGCGTTGAGGTGGCCGGTCAGATCAACAGCCGCTGGCAGATGGACGAGCACGACGGCGTGCTCCGGGTGATCAGCCAGCCCGGCTGGGGCGGCAGCGATGCTCCGCGTATCGAGACGTTCTCGATCGGGGCCTCGGACGACATCGTCCCCTTGGGTAGCCTGGAGATGACGCTGCCCCGCCCCGAGTCGCTGCAGAGCGTGCGCTTCGACGGACCGCACGCGTACGCGATCACGTTCGAGCAGACCGACCCCCTGTTCACGATCGACCTCTCCGACCCCGCCGTGCCCCTGCAGGTCGGCGAGCTGGAGATCCCCGGATTCGTCTACCACATGGAAACTCGGGGCGACCGGGTGCTCGGCATCGGGTTCGACCGAGGCAACGAGCTGGGCTCGATCAATGCCAGCCTCTTCGACGTCTCCGACTTTGCCAACCCCACGATGATCGAGCGGGTGCACTTTGGCGGCGACTGGGCCTCGTTCGGCGAAGACCAGGACCGCGTGCACAAGTCCTTCCAGGTGCTCGACGACCTCGGCCTGCTGCTGGTCCCCTTCAGCGGCTGGAGCTACGACGACAGTGACGACGAAGGCTGGAGCTGCGGACGGTACGAAAGCGGCATCCAGTTGATCGACTGGGCCGACGACACGTTGGCGCTTCGCGGCGTCGCGCCGATGCGGGGCACGGCTCGCCGAGCCCTCGTGCACGACGACCGCCTGCTGGGCGTCTCGGACCAGTCGGTCGAGGTGTTCGATGTCTCCGACCGCGACGCCCCCAGCAGCACCGCCGACCTCGCGCTGGCCAGCCAAGCTGACCGCATCGCGATGGGGGACGGGGTGCTCGTGCGGCTGTCCAACGACTGGTGGACCGGGGAAACCCGGCTCGAGGTCGTCGACGCGGCCACGCCCGAGAGCGCCAGCGCGCTCGGCTCGCTCTCGCTCGACGGGCTCGCCCCTGATGCACCCGAGGGCCCCGAAGCCGCCGAGTGGGGCTGTTTCCACTACGGCTACTACGGCGCCGAGATGTTCGCGCACGCCGGATTCGTCTACCTCGTCCGCGACGATGTCCTTTGGGGCTACGAGCAGTCGGGCAGCACGATGATCGACGTCATCGACATTCGCGACCCCGCCGCCCCGACCTTCGTCGAAACGATCGAGGTGGAAGGCCGCCGCGGATGGGGTTCCGGCCCGGTGCTGAGCAACGACGAGAGCGCCGTTCGCATCATCGGGGACGCGATGGTCATCGTGACCCGCGAACAAGAGTGGGAAGAGTCGGGCCCCGGGACCTCGCACAGCGCGTTCGAGGTGATCGACCTCAGTGACCCCGGCAGCCCGGTGCTCGCCCAGTCGCTGCCGCGCCCCGACGCGCTGGCCCACGGCGCCCTGCAGGCGTTCGACGACGTCGCCGTCTCGTGGCACATGCGCGAGGTCGAGGGCGAGCCGGGCAAGGTGCGCTTCTACCTCGACCGCGTCCAGCTGCCCTCGGCCGCCGGAGCCCAGGCCGCCGCGCCCGTGAACGTGCCTGGAGCCGTCGTCGCGTGGGACGAGGCGTCCAGCCGTGCCGTCGTCGCCGACTTCCAGCTCGAGTCCCTGGGCGCCGACAGCGAAGAGGGGTGCTGGTCCCACCCGGGCTCCTGGTACTCGTACGAGGACGACACTTGCGCCATCGCCCACCGCTCGCTGCACTTGGTCCAGGTGCAAGACGGGGGCGCACAGCTTCTCGATACCGCTGAGCTGGAGGGCGGGGACGGGGCCGTTCGCGGGGCGGCTGCGTCCGACGAGCGCTTGTTCGTGCACGTGCAGCGCGGCAGCTACCAGGGCTGGGGCGAAGACGGCGGCGGTCCGACGCAGCGGCCCGAAGCCGAGGTCACCGTGTTCGCCGACTGGCCGACCGGCAACCTCTCCCCCGAGGGCGCGGTCACCTTGCCCGAGGGCAGCAGCTGGCTCAGCAGCCTGACCGCCACCGGCAACCGCCTGGTGTTCCGGGCGGACAACGGCCTGGGTGAGATCGACGCGACCGATCCCGCGGCACCGAGCGCGGAGCTCCACGACCTGTGGGGCTACTACTGCGCGGACCTGAAGACCGAGGGCGACATGGCGTACTGCGCGATGGGACCCTGGGGCATTCAAGCGGTCGGGCTCGACTGAGGACCCCGCTCGCCCTGGCTCGGCAGCGGCCTCATTTGATCTGAGCCCGCAACGCGGCAAGGATGGCCGCAGCCCGCTTGCTTGTCGCTCGGTCAGGGATGCAGGAGTCGGGAGCCCGACCGCCGGTCAGTCGCAGGAGAACGTGGGCGGGACGCCCCAGTTCGAGGTGTCGCGCCAGGGCACGACTTCGAACCACTCGGCCTCGTCGAAGAAGGTGGTGCCCAGGTTGGGAGTGGACGTGCAGCGCCGCAGACCGACCTCGTTCCAGGGGGACCACCACGGCCGGAAGTCGATGCGTCCCAACGCGTCCAGCACGGTCGCCCCCTCGATGCTTCCGACGCCCTCGGGGTCGTGCAGCACGACGACCCGGTCGTCACCGCTGAAGATCATCGTCGAGTCAAGCGCCTCGATACATCCGTCCGCGATCGGGGGCCACGGGTTGTTGAACGTGCCCTCCTTGTCGCGGCAGACGGTGTAGACCTCGCCCGGCGAGAGCTGGACCTCGGCGAGGTTGCGCGAGACGTGGCAGTCGTCGTCATCGTTGCGAACGAGGCACACGGCGATCTCCGACAGGTCGACGGGTGCCGGTCCGCAGTTGTACAGCTCGATGCCCTTGTTCTTGTCGAGGTCGCCCTCGATGTACTCGGAGATCAGCATGCACGGCGCAGCCGCGTCGGTCGGCTGCGCCCGGACCCACGCGAGCAGCTTGCCGAACGCTCGCGGACCGACCCACGGCACCGCGTCGAGCTCGCCCAGCGTCTCGAAGACCGCGTCGTCGCTGGTCCCCTCGACGCCGTCTTCCCCGTCGCGGTGCTCGACGATGTGGCTCGCGGCCCGAACGTCGAGCCCGACCTCCTCGTCGAGGCGCGTGAACGATGCGGTGCTCGCGAGCTGCAGCACCGCCTCAAGCTCCGCGGCGCTGGCACCGTCGAGACCATCCGCCTTACCCGCGACGGTGATCGGGTCGTCGATTCCGTCAGCCGGGCCGGCGTCGGACGGGTCGGCATCACACGCGGCGACGAGCAAGATGAGGGAGATGGAAGCCGCTCGGAACGCCACGATGCGCGGGTTTGCAAGAACTGAGCGCGAACCGCCCGTCATTGTTCTCAGGGGTGGCCGAAGGGCCGGTGGCCGCTGGGCGGGCAGGGGTGGCCACTGTCGTCGCCATGGGCTGCCCGCCCAGCGAGGCCCGTCTGACGCTGCGCAGCGTCAGGAGATCGCCGACGCCATCGAGGCGAAGAGCGGCGCGAGCACGGTGGACATGAGCGCGGAGAGCCCCAGCAGCGTCGCGATCAACGCAGCCAGGATACGGGCCAGCGATCCGTCCGCCGCCTGCAGCCGCTCGACCCATCGCCGCGTCGGCATCATCATCGCTGCATAGACCGGCGCGGGCAGGAGGAGCTGCACGCTGGCGGTCAACACCAGCACGAACGCGGCGGCTCCGGTGAGCAGCGACGAGCCGAACAGGCTGTCGTCGAGGATGAGCGCGACCTCGGCGAGGTTGCCGACGGCCATCAAGAGCAGCCCCCACACGCGACCGCGAAGCAGGCCGTAACCCGCGACGCCGAGCACCAGGGGAAGGATGAAGGGCCACGGTCCCATCGGCACCACGCCCGCCTTGGTGATCCCGACGAAGAGCATGAACACCGCGTCCGCCAGGCCCATCACCAGCGACAGCGACAGCAGCATCTCGAAGCCGGTCCGCGGGGTGCGGTGGGTCGCGGTGCGCAGACCGTGAGCGCCCAGCACCGCTGCCATCAGCAGCGCCGCGGGGACCACCAAGATGGGCACGCTCTGACCCAGCGCCATCCCGAGCTGACTGGTGAAGGTGTGGTCTTGGAAGACGGTCGCCGAGGCCCCGGCCATGCAAGCCGCCAGCAGCAGCACCCGGGCGAGGATGTGCGCGGTGAAGTCGGAGCGCCGGGCCCACCGCGTCGCGGTCCAGAACACGCCCGGGGGGAGCAGCAGCGCGAGGGCGAGCCGCCACGCTCCGGGGGCCTCCAGGAGCCGGAGGAACCAGGTCAGGTAGGCGAAGTCGAGCACCCACAGCACCGAGAAGGCCCACGCGATCCAGCGCATCTTCCGAAGCGGTCTGGCCTGCTCGCGTCTCCACGACGCGAACGCCTGCACCCGCGACAGGCCGTCTTCGTGGTTGGCCACATCCAGTTCACCGCGCGCCCGGTCCAGGAGCGCTTCCAGGGGGTCGACTTCGATCGTCTCGGTCATGGTCTCTCCTCCATCATCCAGGCGCGCAGCTTGGCCTTCGCACGCCGGTCACGGTCGCTGACGGTGGAGACCGCCGTGCCCAGCAGCGTCGACACCTCCTCGAGCGACAAGCGCTGCACGCTGCGCAGGCAAAAAGCCTCGCGCTCGGCCTCGGGAAGTCGGACGAGGAGCTTCTCCACCGCCTGCAGCGCGCTGCGCTCGTCGGGGGCAGGGGCGGCGGGGGCAGGAAGCGCGTGCCTGCGCAGCAATCCGGTCCGCCTCGCCCTGCGGCGACGTTCGGTGCGCGCGAGGTTGAACGCGATGCCGCGGAGCCAGATCCCCAGCGGAGCCTCGCCGCGATACCGCGAGATCAGCTCCAGGGCCCGCACGAACGTGTCGTGCACCAAGTCCTCGGTCACTGCGGCATGGCTCGCGTGCAGCCGCGCCATCGCGCGTACCGCTGGCGCATGCGTCCGATACAGCACGTCGACCGCGTCCGCCTCCCCCGCGGCGCAGCGCTCCGCCAGCCCGGCATCACCGGGGCGCGGCATGAGCACGGCCTGCGCCACGCCCAGGTCGGCTGGATGCGTCTTGCTCACCATGCAGGGGGAGTGTCGCGCCAGCTCGGCCACATTCCGGGCACTCCGACATTTTTTCTCGCCGGGGCTGATCTCAGTCCCGAGGCGCGCGCCCGCTGGGACTGACGACGAACCACACCCGGAGCGCGTTGTGGTCCGAGTCCTTGCTAGGGATGACCCGCGCGCCCTCGGGGTCGAGGCCGCGGTAGAGGATCGCGTCCAGCCGCGGGGCGCCGTCGCCCTCGAACACGCTGCGCAGGCCATGGCGCTGGGCGAAGGCCGACAGCGCGGCGCGGCGGGCCGGACTCCAGGTGTTGAAGTCGCCCGCGACGATCGCGGGCTGGGTGTGGGCACGCAGCAGTGGGTCCAGCTCGTCGAGCTGACCTCGAAGCGCGTCGGCGCGGCGGAAGTTCACCCCGTGCACGTTGGCCACGAGCAGCTCGCCGCCGCGCGCCAGCGGGACCATGCTCACCAGCGCGGACTTCGGGGTGCGGACGAGGGGCTCGAGGGTGTCGGAGAGCAGGGCGGTGCTGGAGCTTGGCGTGGCTTGACTGACCGTCATCACTCCGGCGGGGCGGTCGTCGCGGGCGCGTCGGAAGGCCACGACCAAGGTGGCGTGGCCGGGCGGTGCTTCGGCGGTCGCGACCGACTCTTGCAGGAGCACCAGGTCCGGGTCGGACCCGATTCGATCCAGCGCCTGCGCAGCGTCGGCGTTCTTGTGGATGTTCCAGCACAGCACCTCGAAGCGATCGGGCAGCGCGGGGACCTGGCCGTGGCCCCCGACCAGCGTGGTGGGGCGCGCAGGCACGCGAACGCATCCGCAGGCCACCGACGCGAGGGCGGCGAGGGTGGCCTTGGAGAAACGCCGTCGGCCCGCGAGCTGCACCGGCGGCACTATGCGTGGGTCTCGAGCAGCCGTCGAACGCGAGCCCATCTACTGCGCCGCACCCAGTCCCGCGTCCGGGGCGGCAGGGGCGTCCTGGGGGGCGTCCCATCGCTGCACGCTGGTGCCGATGCTCACGGGCATGAACGTGCCGTCCATCGCCCGCATGCGGAACTTGTTGGTCGCCGGGTCGAGGTTGGTCCGCACCCACGTCTGTCCGCCATCGCCCGTGGCGAAGCCGCCCACCATCGTCCCCACCCAGCCGGTGTTCTCGTCGGCGAACCCGATGCCGAACTCTCGGGCCTTGGCGTCGTCGACCAGGGGCAGCTCGGTCCAGCTGTCGCCACCGTCGGTCGTCTTCACCACGACCTGCTGCGCGCGCTCGGGGTCGTAGCTCTGCACGGTGGCATACTCCACCCGCGCCGAGGGAAACGACGCCTTCCACACGTTCTCCCCGGCTCGACCCGAGCGGTACACCGCCGCCCAGCTCTGGCCGCCGTCGCGGGTCTTGAGCACCGCCGCGCCCTCGACCTCGGCCCCCGCCGGCGCCGCCGTGAAGACGAAGCCGACGTTGCTGTCGATGAACTTCACGTCGAGGATCATCCCCGCGTGTTTCGACATGTCGATCACCGTCCAGTGGGCGCCTCCGTCCACGGAGCGAACGAGCGCGGTGGGGCCCCCGACCCGCCCGGCGGCGTGGACCAGCGTCAGTGGCTCGAGCACGCCCTGGTGGATGTGCTCGGTCTGCACGATGTCGATCGCGCAGATGCCCTTGACGAACGCGCCGCCGAGATCGACCGGGGCCCATGTCGTGCCGCCGTCGTGCGTCTCGTACAGCGGCACCTCGTCGGTCACGCCCGGGTAGTACTCGGTGCCCACGTTTCCCATCCAGCCGTGCTTGGCGTCAACGAAGCCCAGGGCGCGGATGAACGTCCCGGGCTGCGACCAGATCTTCGGCCACGACGCGCCGCCGTCGGTCGTTCGATACAGGTCGCCTTTGCCCGTGCCATAGAAGCCGACGTCGGGCGAGACGAACACGATGTCGTCACGCTTGCCCGGGTAGGGCTCGGTGGTGAGCGTCTGCCAGTGTTCACCGGGAGCCGGTGTGGACGTCGGCGCCTGCGTGCGGCATGCCGACGAGACGAGAGCGGTGAGCGCGATGCAGAGGAACGTGCGGAGAGAGCGGGAAGACATGGCGAGAGCGCCAGTGAACCGACCCCCGGACGAAAGATCCATCGCGAACCGCAGTGCCGAGCTTCGCAGAGCTGATCTATCTGGGATCGGAACCGAAGATGCCCGCCAGAGCCGGTGACCGAGCACCGCGGAGCTCGGCGTCGGAGGTCTGAAGAAAACTCGGATCACATCTCCGGCTGCCAAGACTCCTCCTGCGCATGGATGGAGCAGGGTTTGAACGGTCAACCACGGATGCGGACGAGGGGCAGCACAACGCCCAGCCACGGCCTCGTCGCTGCCGCGTCGCCATCATCGGGGGCGGCCTCTCGGGGCTGACCGCCGCCTACGAGCTGTCGTCGACCCCCGAGCTGCGGGCGAAGTATGCGGTGACGGTCTATCAGATGGGCTGGCGGCTAGGCGGGAAGCTGGCCAGCGGCCGCAATCCGCATGCGTCGATGCGCAACGAGGAGCACGGCCTGCACGTATGGTTCGGCTTCTACGACAACGCCTTTCGCATGACGCGCGAGGTCCTGGAGGCCTGGAACAAGCCGCCGGGGTGTCCGCTGCAGTCGATCGACGACGTGCTCGTCCCGCACGCGTTCACGCCCGTGGGGATCCCGAGCGCGGAGGGCTATGCCGTGTGGAACGTACAGTTTCGCAGGAACCGCGCGGTGCTCGGGGAGGACCCCGGTGCGGATTCGCCGGGGGTGTTGTTGTCGCGAATCGCCGGGGTGCTGGTGTCGAATCTGCGCAACTTCAGCGGCTGCGGCGGACGCGAGCCCACCGACGACCTCGACCTTGTTCCCGT
>CAWCWO010000033.1:0-38719 GCA_963799255.1 uncultured Pseudomonadota bacterium
CCACGCTGGTCGTGGTCGCGAATGCGCTGCGGCTTCTCGCGTACAGGGACCGGCGGCGGAAGACGGCCGATGATGATCGGCAGGAGGGGGCGACACCTGCCTCAGGGACTGCTCGCAAAGCTTAGTTAGGGCAGTCTAGGGACGATGCGACCTGAGAGGCCGAGTTGCCCTTTGGACCCCAACTGCTCCGCAACGCTTCACATCGCGCGTACAGACTCTGTCGTCTGGGCGTGGGGAGCGGTTACGGATAATCGCACCCACAAGCACCAAGCTTTGCAAGTCAACGTCGCCGGTCCGGGTTGCCTCGCTCGTCTCCGGGTGGGAGAAGAGGAATTCCGCGGGCCGTGTTCCCTCGTCGACGGTGGAGTTCCTCACTCCCTCGAGCTGCAGCAAGGGCTCGTCGCCCTCGTAGACTCCGCCTCTGCGCTGGCCCGAAGTCTCAGAACCGCGAGCTTGAGGGGCGCCCCGGCGACCAACGTGGACACGAAACCTTGGGACGGGTCGCTTGAGCACGGCAAGTCGATCTTGCGCTTCCTGGGGCCGAATCGCGCCTCCATGGACAGCAAAAACCGCGTCCAGGACGTGCTCGCCTGGCTCGACGAACTCGAGGGCCAACAGAAGTGGTTTGACGTGTCGCTGCAACAGGCGCTCGCGATTTCTAACCTCTCCCGCAGCCGCTTCCTTCACGTCTTCTCGACGACAGTCGGATCGCCGTGGCGAACCTACCTGATCTGGCGACGGGCACTGGTCGCGATCTCGCTCGTCGCGCGCGGATCGCTTCTGACCGCGGCTGCGCACGCTGCCGGCTACTCGGACCTCGCGCACCTCTCTCGGCAGTTCACCGCACTCTTCGGCATCGCTCCAAGCAAGCTCGCAAGGGACAGCCACTTTGTTCAAGCGTGACCGCGCCCTGGCGGCCATGCTGGAGTCATGGCAGAGCAGACTCCCAGCGAGGCTCGATGGCTCGAACGAACTCCGGTCGCCAACTACGACGACCCGTCAATCCAGGCGCTTGTCGTATCCCGAAACTGGACGACTCTGAGTCCCTACGACCGCATTGGAGCGGCATACACCTTCGTCAAGGACGAAATCCGATTCGGCTACAACCGCTCAGACGACCTTGTCGCCAGCGAGGTCCTCCGTGACGGCTACGGCCAGTGCAACACCAAGGGAAACTTGCTCGTTGCGCTGCTGCGGGCGCTGGGCATTCCCACTCGATTTCATGGGTTCACGATCGATAAAGCCCTACAGAAGGGCGCCATACCAAGTTGGCTTTTCCCGCTCGCCCCCGCTCGTATTCTTCACAGCTGGGTCGAGGTGCAGTGGGATGGAAAGTGGCTGCCTCTCGAAGGCTTCATCCTCGACAAGGACTACCTCAAGTCGGTGCAAGAGCGATTCCCCGACGCGACGTCGTTTTGCGGTTTTGGCGTTGCAACCGATGACCTGCAGAACCCGCAAGTCGAGTGGTCCGGCACGCCGACGTATATTCAGCGAGAAGGAATTGCCGAGGACTTCGGCATTTTCGACGATCCAGACGACCTCTACGTGACGAAGGGGACGAACTTGTCGGGACTACGGAGGTTTCTCTACGTGCACGTCTTCCGACACGCCATGAACGCGACGGTCGCCGGAAACAGGGGGCGTGCAGCCCGCGAGGCCGTCGCCCATGCCGAGAGCTGCTAGAGGGCGTGCTGTGCTCGATTCGCCGCAAGGCCCTGACGCGCGCCTCGCGAGCTTCGTCCAGTGTTTCGCTCTGCTCCCTGCACTCGGCTTGTGAGGTCGGTTCACAGTCCGTCGATGACAAACGTGTCGGATTCGGCTTGCGCGTCCTCCAGCACGTCATCGGGATTGAACGCGGTCATCGGGGTTGCCACACCGGCGACGTCGAGGCCGTCCGCCAACATCAGGATCGCCCGCACCGGCAACCAGGATGTGGCCGCTGCGAGGTCCTTCGCGACTACGGACACGCTGATACTCGCCCCGTGTTCGTTGAGCGCGATAACGATCGCGCCCTGGTCCGTGCTCTCGGACGCTTTGTCTGGTGTCGGTCGCCTCGCGAGTGTCGACTTGCACACTTTGAGTATTCGGCTCTTGGGAGTTGGTCGCAGCCAGCTGAGTAGTCGGAGCGCTATCGCCGGTGGGGGTCGGTGGCCTCCCAATGCGACGAACGTCGAGAAGTTCCGAAGCGCCCCTGCCGACGCGGCCGCGAGGATCTCCATCTGTGGCCATCGCATCACGGTCACTGTGCCGAACGGCGCGGGGAAGCAGGCGTCCCGCGACTCTCCCGGGCGCATCCGGAGCAACCCTCCATCGACAAGCTCGGCATGCTCGTACGCCAACTCGATGATTCCCGAGGCCGCCTGCGCCGCTCCGGTACTCGAGTCGGAGTCGGGTCCGGACACGAGTGCCATCGTTGCTGACTCGGCATCCGGATGGCGCCGCAACAGCGCCATCAACAAGATTCCGGAGAGCCCCGGATACGCGCCGAGTCCGGTCAAAACCGGCACGCGAGCCTGGCGGCATTCGGCATCCAGCGATTGCAGTCGTCGGTAGTGCTCCTGCTCGCTGGCCAGGTCGAGGTATCCAATGCCAGCGTTCACCGCGGCCCGGGCGACCCTTGATCCGCTGCCGATGTATGGACCAACGCAGTTCACGACAAGCTGCGCGGTCGACAAGGCGCTCGCGAGGGCGGCGGGATCGTCTATGTCGAGCGGAAGGATAGACACCGCTGCGTCATCTGACCGTCGTAGCGCCTCGAGTTTGCTCCGGTTGCGACCGGCCGCGATCACGGTGAATCTGCCGGTTGCCGCAAGGCGGCGCGTTACCGCACGGCCGGCGAATCCGTACGCGCCCAAGACCAGCACGGTTGAGATCTCAGTCCGATCCATGAGTAGAGCCGCCCGGAGAAAGCAGGCGAAGTTATACCGCGAATGCAGTCCCGCGCTGCTGCCACGCAAACGCCCCAGGACAGCGACGTATCAGCTGGAAGCAAACCCACGGACACCTGAACGCCCGCCGCTTCGGAGCCTCTTTTCTTGGGCCTGGCGGGCCACGCCATCAGCAGACGCCTGTCGGCTGATGGAGTCTGGACGGTTCTTCTCTTCGTTGTCGTGCCGCGAAGCTTCGTGATGAAGTCAGCACGGCTGCTGGTCGCTGAAGTTGCACTTGGTTCTGTGTGTGGGGGGGGGCGATGTGTGTGTGCCCTGGGGAGCCAGACTGTCCGTAATAGACATGGTTCTTGCCGTCGGCGTTTTTGCCACGGGTGGGCAGGGGGCCTCGGGGCGGAAGAGAGGCCTGAAATTCGGGGGTCGGAAACGGCGGGTGTTCAGGTGTCCGGTCGGTTGCACCGTCCCGATGCCCAGTACGAGGACCCAGGCTGCGGCCGCGGCACAGTCGGCTGCGCGTCGGCACCGGGCCCGAGACGGAGCTTCGTTGCCGCCTCAGTTTCCGACGATGGTGGCCTGCTGAACGGACCGGGTGTGCCTGGGGGTGGGCCGCCGTGGGTCACGACGCACAGCGCCAACACGCCGTGAACGTTGAGATCAGAGCACCCACGTGCCTCCCGCGGCCAGGACGTCCGCCTCACATTCGAGCTCGCGCGTGAATCGGGCCAGCGCGTGGTCGCAGGTATCGTGGCCCGACAGCAGGAGCCGCTTGGGATGCACTGCGGCCATGTTTGCGATGGTGCGCGTCAGGTCGTCGTCGGTGAGAGGGTCGGAACCATATCGGTGCGAAAAGGTGCAAGAGCGTGGCTGGCGCTCACGCCGCTCTGAGCCTCGTCGTGCGCCACGCCCCTGGTCGCAGGAGTCTCGTGACGACCTCTCTCGGTTCGGTTATACGCCCAGGGAGGCAAGCATCGGGCACTTGTCGCCAGGCCCTTCACCCGGGCAGGCGTCCGCAAGTTCGACCAGGACGGTGCGCATCGCTTGGAGGTCGCGGATCTTCGCGTCGATTTCCGAGAGTTTTTCCTCTGCGCGCCGGGCCACGTTGGCGCAGGTGCGTGGGTTCTCGGATGTCCGCAGCCGCAGCAGCTTCTTGATCTCGGCCAGCGAGAATCCGAGCTGCTGTGCGCGCTTGATGAAGCGAATTCGCTGCTCCGCGTCCGGGCCGTAGCGCCGCCATCCCCGTGGAGGCTTGGCGGGTTGCCGAAGCAGTCCGATGCTCTCGTAGTAGCGGATCGTCTCGGTGTTGACGCCGGCCGCTCGCGCGATGTCGCCTATGGTCAGCGTGCCTTCAGAAATCACTGAACCGTAGCTTGCTACGGAAAACTGGAGATTTCACTTGAAACCTGGAGTGCCCTACGGACCCATACTTGAGATGGCGTGCCTACCGGCACGACGAGAACGTGGAGCAGTACCGATGAGCAAGACGACACCAGGATGTCCGAGATGTGGTGAGCGAGGGCAAGCTGTCGCAGCGGCGACAGTAGAGAGCCTCGTGCACGACGACAACAGGCGGACGTTCTCTGGCGCATCGACCATGTTCTGCCGAACATCTGGCTGCGAAGTCGTCTACTTCGACGAGCAAGGTGGGACGGTGCAAAAGTCAGGAGTTCGTGTCCCGGTATTCCAGAAGGAGACGGACCCGGAGCGGCCGGTTTGCTACTGCTTCAAGCATTCCGTCTCGGAGGTCCTCGCGGCGGCCCGGCCCGATGGTTCGAACGCGATCGTCGACGAGATCACGAAGGCTTGCCGTCAGGGGCTCGACCGTTGCGAGCAGAGCAACCCGCAGGGGCGGTGTTGCCTTGGGAACGTCCGTGGGCTGATTGCGCATAGACGGTGATGCCCCAAGCTGCGGAGCTTGCCAGTGACGACCTCGACAAAGCCCCGACGTGCGCTCGTGGGGAGCTCGGTCCTCATCGCAGCGCTGTCGTCCGCGTGCTGCTGGTTGCCCTTGCTTACCGTGGCTCTCGGCTTCTCCGCTGTTGGCGTCGGGAGCATATTCGAGGCGTACCGATGGCCGTTGGTGGCCCTAGCCGTCGGGCTCATCGTCGTTGGCGCTGTCCTCCAACGACGCCAGCGACGGGCATGTGACCAAGAAGGATGTCCACCTCCGCGAGGAAGAGGACTGCTCGCGGCTCTCTTGGGAGGGGTGCTCGTTGTGCTTTTCTCCGTGATCCCAGAGGTTCTCGCCTGGACGGCACCCGACGTAGCGGCACCCAGAGCCGACGATGCGAGTTCCATGTTGACGCGCGCCTACTCTGTCGCGGGAATGACCTGCGAAGGCTGCACGAGCCTGCTCGACAGCTTTTTGGAAGATCAGCCTGAGGTTGAACACGCGACGGTCACCTATACGGAGGCCAGCGTTCGGGTCGAGTTCGTCGTAGGAACCACCGTCACCCAAGCTGACCGGGTGATGGAACGCGTGAGCGCGGACTGGGAGGGCAATTACGTGTTCTCGGCGAAGGGCGTCTTGTAGGCGTGTTTCTGAAAAGGCCGCGACGGGACCGGGCGCAAAGAAGACGGTGCAAAGCGTGCCACTAGCGGCTGTGCCCTCCTAGCCAGCCGCCAGATAGCGGAAGACGGTCCGAACGCTGACGTCCATGGCGTTCGCTATTTCCTCTGCGGTCAGCCCCTTGTCTCTGAGTTCGAGCGCTCGAACCGGGGTTGCCTTCGTCGTGCCGCTCTTTCGACCGCGGTAGATTCCCCGCTTCTTCGCGACGCGGATGCCGGCTGCCTGCCGCTCGCGCCGAGACTCAAGTTCGATCTCAGCGACACCAAACAGGACGCTGGCCACCATGCGACCAACAGCGCCGCGGAGGTCGATGAGCTGGGTCACGCGAGCACGGAGACAACGAAGCTGTACGACCGGACGGGGAAGGTGGTCTCTCGCGGCGAGATCGAGCGTATCCGCTTCTGAGCGGTCCTGTATGCCCGGGAACCAATGAAGAAAGGGGCGGAGTTCTTTCTCCGCCCCTTCTTCCTCCAGGCTCAGCGCCTGGGTTTACTCAACGGCTGAAGAACTCGCGCCTCACGGCGCAGAACGCTGCTGTGAGGATGGCGGCGGTCTTCAGAGCCGTCGTGATTATGGTAAAAGTCACCATGTCCTTAGGGTACAAGGTTGAATCCGCGTTCTATCGCGGAACTGAGCCAAGCCCCAAGGCATCCAGTCGGAGAGGGGAAGCTCCGAGCCCGAGTTGGGCGGGGTAGCGGGCCGGTTACGCCTCGTCAGCTCGCAGTCTTGGCGTGGCACGGCGACTGGTTGCCTCCCCCGTGAGCTTTGCTGTCCCGAATGTCGGACGTTTTTGCCGCCGAGGCCGAGATTCAGTCGACAAGATCGCGTCGGGGCCTCTGTGATCTCTGTCGTCGGCCCCGTTCTTGGGGCACTGTCGCTGCGTGCTGCGCCGAACCGAACTCGTCGTCCTCACCCTGGCCATGGGTTGTTTCGTTGGCCCGTCGTCGTCCAAGCCGACGCAAAGCTCGAGTGCTTCGAGTGCTCCCGAGGCCACGGTGGCAGCGAAGGCCGTGGAGCCACGGCCGAGGGTCTACGCGGGGCAGAGCTTCGAGGCTCCCGCCCCTCGTGGCTTCGGAAAACACCTCTTGGGGCGACCGTACAACGGCAAGTTCCTGCTGCTTCGTGGTGCTCCGCCGCTGTTCTCTTCGGAGACGCGCCTTGAGGAGGGGGGCCGCGAGGCTCGCGGTACGTTCGAGGTGCTTCGAAAGGGTAGTCGCCTCAGTGCGAGTCTGTCCGGCTGGGGATTTGGGGGGGAGGCCAGCACGGCAAGCGAGCGGACGTATGCCGTCTATCGTGCACAGGAAATCACGCGCTGCGAGGCTCTGGTTGAAGGTGGGGGGCTGACTGCTGAGGTGCCCGCGCGGGCGCGCTGGTACCCCGCGCGGGTGTGCTACGGGCGGCAGTTCGAGCTGGTGTTCTCGACAGAGGAAGAGGTCGACGAGGCTGAACTCAAAGTCGGTTGGTCTGGCTGGGGCGCGAGCGCAGAGGCGTTTGCGTCCGAACACAAGCTCGAGCTGATGGTTGGGAGCCGTGGGTTCAAGCGGAGTGCGAGCTGCAAGAAGTTGATCTTCACGACACCTGAGGAGTTCGAAGGCTGCTTTGGCGACCTCGAAGAAGACGCCTCCGTGCCGATCTTGGTCGAATGGGTTGAGCTGCCTTCGCAGGCAAAACGACGGCGCAAGAAGAAGCGCGCGAACGCGAGGTCTGAGAAACAGCCCTGCGCGAAGTGGCGGTTCACGAAGGCGACTTATGACCCGCCCAAGCGCGGCCTTGAGATTCGAATGACGCTCCGCTGGCCAAACGGTGGACGTCGTGTCTATAGAGGCGTTTCTGCCGAGCTTGCCGATGCGCCGGTCGTCAAGACCGGCGAGAGGGTCGGATACCTGGTCGAGGACGTGGATTTGGTGTTCGATGACAAGCTCGCGAGCGGAGCCTTCACGGTTCCGAGGCGGCTCGATGATGGAAAAATGATGAAGGGCGGTCTCACTCTCCATGGCCGCTGCGAGCAGCGACAGAAGCCTCGGAAGAAGAACTCGCAGAAGCGCTAGTGCGAGTTCGGATGATGCCAGCGCGACCACGGCCCTTAGACGGAAACTTTGGGATCTCAGAATGCTCAATCGAATCGCTCATCTCTCCGTTCTTCTCCTTCTGGCCGGCTGCAAAGCCAAGTCCCCAACTGCCACCCCGGTCGATGGAGCAACAGTCGGGGACCCTGCCGAACAGCCAGCCACTGTTGACGATTTCGCAGATGTGGGGCCCAGGACGGACAAGTTCACCGCGCCACCCTCGTGTGGCGGTCAGCCGCTTCGGGTCACGTTCTACGATGCCGGTCAGGCGCTGGCGGCCCTAGTGACGTTGCCTGATGGCACACACATCCTGGTGGACTCGGGGGAGAATCCGCGTCGTCCGGGCTGCGGTGCAGCGTGCAAAGCTTGGCACGAGCGGGTTGTGCAGGGGGTGACGGCCGACGTCGAGGACGGGAAGATCGAGCTTGTGTGGATTACCCACCAGCACAGCGACCACCACGGTGGCCTGCGCGGAATCGGGGAGCAGCTCGAGCTGCTGGCGTATGCGGACAACGGACAGCAGCCGGCAAAGAACGGCGTCGTGGCGGCCCGAAAGGCCGCTAGGGACGACGGCGCGACGCTCGTCGAGATCGGTCCGGGCAAGACCGACATCCCGTTGAGCGCGACGGATGACGTGACCGTTAGCGCGGTCGTGCCGAACGAATGGCCCACCAACTGCGAGAAGCATCCGAACGACTGCAGCATCGGTCTGCTGGTCGACTACTGCGACAGCGAGATCCTGTTCACTGGTGACGCCGAGGCGAAGGCCGAGGCCGCGTGGGATGTCGGCGACATCGACCTTCTCCAGGTCGGCCATCACGGGAGCGATACCTCGACCTCGGAGCCGTTCGTACAGAAGGTGAAGCCCAACTACGCTGTGATCTCGACAACGAAGCGAGGCGAGGCGACCAACAGGACTTACTGCCACCCGCGCAAGTCGACGATTGACCGACTCGTACAGGCGACGGGCTCAAGCGGCGGGTCGACGGTTCCGGCTTTCGACGCGGCCGTGTCATGCCGAAAGGGCGGCGACGATAACTGGCCCGACGTGCCGACCGGGGATCGGGTTTGGGTCACGGGGCGGGATGGCACGGTCGTGTTGGAGACGACCGGTGACGGATCGTTCAGCCGAGTGGAGGCGGGCACGCGGTACATGTCCGACGCAGAGATCCGCGAGATGATGGTCCGGGGCTCAGTGGCCAGCCATCCAGGCAAATGCGCTTGTCCAGACGACACGATGAGCAATGGTCGCAGGTGCGGCGGACGAAGCGCGTACTCTCGTGGGGGCGGTGACGCACCGATCTGCTACCCGAGCGAGGTGAGCGACGAGGACGTGGTCGAATATCGGCGTCGGTAGCCCACAATCCCCTCAGGCGGAGTTCGATTGGGGAATGGAATGGCGGCGCTAGTTCGTACGTCGGACTCCCCATCGTGACCTGCTTGGAGGAAGCAAACCGTGGGTAAGGGAGGTGGTCGTGCGGCTCGCAGCGGACGTGGCGGGCGCGGGAGCCCCCACGCTATGCGTTCGAACGCCAAGAACCCCAACAGCCCCGCATATAACCCCGGCGGTGGTAGCGGTGTTGGTGGGTTGGGCGGTTACATGAACGACGGCGAAGTTCGGCAAGAGCTGAACGCGCTGCATGAGCAGTTTGTGGGGTTCTCCGGGAAAGGGTTCGAGGGCCGCTATCGCGACCTTGAGTTCCTTGAGAAGTTCTTGCGCCTCCATGAGCTCCGGTCGGAGCTTCGGGGTTCGAGCTTGGAGCTGGAGGAGGAACTCTCCCCCAGCGAGGCGTTGAGGCGCATCGTCGAAGGAAGGGCATTTTCATCCAGGCCGGCTCTGATCTCGCGTCTCATCCGGAGCTGCCCCGGTCTCGAGTCTCAAGACCCCGCGCTCTCGCGCTTCCGGGAGCACCTCGGCTACCGGGAGGAGGAGGTCATGCGCCTTCATGTCAACTACCTCGACCGGATCGTGGGATCCTGGGAACTCCCTCGTCCGTCAGGGGTGCTTTTCTTCCCTGCGGTGGTGCGGGAGGCCGTCGGTGCGCTCGATTCGGTGTCGAGTCTCGCCGAGCTATCGCTAAAGCACGCCAAGACGCTGATCTTGATGCTGACCGACCCGGAGAGGTGTGGATGTTGGGAGGAGCCGACGATCTCGGCGGCTCGTTGCCCCCATTGCGGCGGCCAGGAACTCTCGCCCATGAGCGAGGGGGACTACGAGGGCCGTCTGTCGAGCCTTCAGTTCGCCCACCATCGTTCACGCCTGGAGGTCAGTCGGATGTGCTACCGCATCTGCTTCGGCTGCGGCTACGTGCTTCCGTTCGTGGGGCGGGGGAAGAACGGCCTGGATGCTGTCCGCAAGCTGTTTCGAAGTTCAGACGACAGCTGACCTCGCGTCGGTGTCGGTGAGGTCCCTCGCCCGGCGCCGAGATGCTCGCTTGGTCGATGTGCGTCGGGGATCGGTGTTCGTGCCTGTCGCTGACTGAGCTGCGGGACGCGTTCTCCCAAGAGCGCGTACGTCTCGGTCTGGGAACCTTGCTTCGCTTTTCGCGATCTGGAGTGCAGGAGTCGATTTCGTCGATCTCGATGGCCGGTGATCAGGCCGGAAGCGGGCACCTGAAAGAAGAGCATTCGGGCACGTCGAGGAGGGGTACATTCGCGCAATGACGAGGATGTTTCCGTCCGTTCGAGACCGAGCTCCGCTTCAGGTCGACGGCGCGCCCGGAGGGCGCAGGTGCACCTGGTGCACCTGGCAGTTCACGACGATTCTTAGCTTCCTCTTCGCCAGCGTCGTTGCGGGGTCGGGCTGCCGAATGCAGCCTCCGCCGATGCCTCCAGAGGCTCAGCAGCAGCGTCGCGACGCAGATGCATCGGGCGAGCGACTGAAGAGAAAAAGTGCGGCGCTGGACGAGGAGGAAGCGAATCTGAACGGCGAACGCTCTGCTGTCGAGGACGAGCGGTCCGAGGTCATCCGTCTCCACGCGAACGCGATTGAACGTCACGCGCAGGTCGAGGCTGACTTCCAGAGGTATGAAGCTGCGTTGGCGCGTGCGGGGACGTTGAGCGGAGAGGCGTGTTCGGAGCTTGACGGGGCATCCCTTGAAGATGTCCTTGAAGTCTATGGGTACCTGTCGCGGCTGTCTGCGAGCCCAGAGAAGGATGCGGCGATACGGGAGCTCGAGAAGTGCCGCACGAAGACGGCCTCTCGGTTGAGAACGCTTGCGCGCGCGGGTCCTTCCGACGCGGAGATCAAGAAGGATATCGTCAGGCAGTCGATCGCGAGCACGCCTGGCAACTGCCCTTGCCCGTACCACAGGGCCAGCAACGGGTACCGATGCGGCCGAAGAAGTTCGTACAGCCGATACGGCGGTCGTGTTGTGAAGTGCGGCGCCCGCGATGTTTCGAAGGACGACGTTGCGCACTACCGTGCGTCACTCGATGAAGACCCTCTACTTGCCTTCCGAGAATCGATTCAGCGAGGCCTGGGCGACCCGTGCGGGGGACGTCCCACTACCAGCGCCGGCTGGTCCCAGGCCGGCGATACCCCCGGAGGTCCGGTCTCGAGTCGCCCAGCTCGACGGGCAGCTTGCCGACATCGATTCGGAGTTGAGCTTGCTTGCCGGCAAGAAGTCGGTTCTTGAGGCTGACCTCGGGGTTCATGCGCAAACCATCGAGCAACAGCAGCGCGACGAGGGGATGCGCCGGAACACCTGGCGGGCGAAGCAGCAGAGGAGAGCCTCCCGCGGAGAGTGGGTCGGCATCGGCGTTGGAGGTCTTGGCGCAGCCAGTACGCTCGTCGGCTTGTACGAGCTCCGCAAGCCGACTGAGACCAGGCAGGGGCTGACCATGATGATCGGTTTCGGTGTTGGGGTGCCGCTCGCCGTGCTTGGGGCTGTTGTTTGGGCCACGTCCAAGCAGCGTGGGCGCAAGCTTCGAACCGTGAGCACTCCGGGCGGGCAGCTTCAAGTGCGTTTCTGAGCTGTCCGCGCGCTCGGGGGGTGGCTTGCACTGGCAAGGGCTTGCCGTGGTGAGAGTCGCTGCACACCTTCAGCGGAACGGCTGGGGCGCCTTGAGGAATAGCCGTCCGACGCTGCGCCCAGCTGTACGACCGCTCGGTGCAGGTGGTGCAGGTGGTGCAGCGGGACGAGCTCGAGCGGGTTAGGTTCTGAACGTGGAGCCTGAGACGGACCCCTTTCCAGTCCTCGTTGCGTTGTGGCGGCGCGCGGAAGAGCTTGGTGTGAAGGTCATGTACCAGGGGCACCAGATGGATGACGGGGATGGGGTGTTTGTGCGCGTCGGAGTCGCTCGAACCCCCGTTGTCAAGATCGGGCGAAGGGGGTACGCGGAGCCCTGGGACAGGCCAAGTCGGGAGTTGGGCGATGGAAGCCGCCTCTCACCGTCGAGGATCCGCCGCGAGGTTGTCGTCCTTGCTCACGAGCTTGGACACTTCCTCTCTTCGGAGAGGGCGTCTGCTGATGAGTACGCGCAGTGCCACGAGGCGGAGGTCCAGCGGGATGAAATCTGCGATGCCGTTCCGCGGGAAGGCCGTGCCCCGAGCTACATCAAGGCTCTCGGTGTGGCTGTTCAGGCGAGACTCGACTCGAAGCAAATCGAGTTGATCCTCGCTGAGGAACAGCGTGCGTGGGATTTCGGACGAGAGCTGGTCGTTGAGTTCTGGCCGGAAGCGCAAGAGCACTACGAGGCGGAGGAGAAGGAGGGGCTTCTTGGGCATCGACGCCGCCTCGGTATCGAGGAGCCCTAGATAGTGGTAACCGCTGATGGTGCTCCGTTCTGCGAGATGGCAACCGTTTACGTACGGGTCCTTTTCCTCCAAAGTCTCCGGGCGGGCGCCTTCTTCAGTCGCGTCGCCGTCGGAAAAGTGGAAAAGTCGCCGTACGGGCCGAGAGCGCCTGAATTCGGCCCATGAGAAGCGACTGGGTCTCCTTGGTGCTGGATCTGACCCCGTTGCCCGCTATGCTCCGAACCTCCGAACCTCCGAACCAGCACGGCCAGGGAGGCTGGTGATGTCAGAAACGCCTGAATCCGGGTGTTTGCGGGGCATGTGGGACATCGAAGCCGAATCGTGTTTGGCCGGTATAATGGAGCGTGGAAAGTTCTCTCGCTTTGATTCCAGCGCAGGTGGGCGCGTTCTGGGCTCCGTGCTTGCAGAGGGGGACGTTGTTGAGGCCGACAGGTACCCGAGTCTGTCGGGAATCACGATCTGGTGTACGAGTAGAGGCCCTTCTACCGCCTCGACCTTTCGTCACTCGGCCCCCTCCACAGGAGGCGACCGTCCCAGGTGGTGATCCTCTCGATTTCCACGTAGTTCGGGGCGTGACAGCGCGGGCAGGAGGAGTAGTAACAGCCGACTCCGTCCAGGAGCTGGAGCAGGGTGCAGCATTGGGTGCAAGGTCTGACGATGAACTTTGCCATTTGCCCATGCGTAGATATAGGCGGATTAACCTCGGGCTCTCGGCCATCAGGGTCGGCGGTCCAGGTCGAGAAGGCGGCTCGGTGATGGACGCGAAGTCGCTCGCGGGTGTTGGGGCCGTGGCTCAAGGCTTTGCAACGTGAATGAACTCCTCTCCGGGCCGCCGAGGCCCTAGTAGCTCAACTTCAGTCACGTTTCGGCGTTAAAGCGTGATCGAACGAGCCGCGGTGCGGACCGGTGAGCCGGCCTGTTGCGACCGCGTGCTCGGACTGGTCGAGGGGCGGGGCAGGGCGGTACGGTCGTCGCATGGAGAAGGTCTCGGAAGGACTTCGAGAGGCGATGGATCGGTACTACCGGATCCAGGAGGTGGCGTTTCGGCGGCGTGGCCCAAAGGGGCCGGCCGACCCGGGGTTCAAGCCGATGAGCGAGGAGGAGTTGGCGGCCTTGGAAGCGTTGGTCACCGCGATCGAGGAGCTTCGGCGCGCGCAAGAGGCTTGGGTCGATGCGGGGCGTCCGGAGCTTCACTGAGCCTTTCCCCTGTTAATCGCGATCGCCGGATGCGATCATGGTCGCGATGACGCAGCTCGCGATCGACTTCTCCGCGCCGGTGCGTCCTCGAGGACTCGCTGGCCCGGCTGACGGTCGAGGAGATCGAGGGTCGATCGGGCCGTACAGCCATATCGAAACCGGGTTGTCCAAGCCCCACGCTAGCCAGGTCGGGCAGAGAAGCTGCCTGCGACGGCTCAGGTACCGATACCCGAGGTTTCCGAGGAGCACGGCAACGGCGATGCTGACGACGATGAGCAAGGCCGGGGTCACCGCGTTTTCCCGTTCCCCGCCTGACTGACGGGCGCCCCGAGCACACGGAGGCCGTTGCCGATCACGACGAACTCGCTGATCTCGTGCACGAGCACCACGATTGGAAGCGTGAACCATCCGGCGATCGCACCGGCCACCGTGGCACCGATGACGACGACGGAGAGCGCTAGATTCTGTCGGACGATTCGCTGCGTGTACTGCCCGAGCAGCAGCGCGTCGGCGATCTTGCGGAGGTCATCGGCCATGAGCGCGACGTCTGCCGTTTCGAGCGCGACGTCCGTGCCGGCGGCCCCCATGGCGACGCCCACAGTGGCCTCGGCCAAGGCGGGCGCATCGTTCACGCCATCGCCCACCATAAGCAGGTGGTCGTAGCGCTGGGCGAGCTCGCGCAGCTTCTCAACCTTGTCGGCGGGCTTGAGTTTCGCGTGCACTTCGTCGACGCCGGCCTCCGCCGCGATCGCACGCGCGGTTCCTTCGTTGTCGCCCGTGAGCATCACGATCTTCTCGACTCCGACCGCCCGCAACCGCTCCAGGGCATCACGAGCCTCCGGCCGGAGGTTGTCTCGCAGCGCGACCACTCCCTGCACGGCATCGCTCGTCCCGACCAGAACGAGCGTCTTGCCCTCGTTCTCCAGGCGGCTCAGTTCATCAGCGAGCGGGCCGAGGTCTATGCCGAGGTCGTCCGAGAAGTACGTGCGACTTCCGATGTGCACGACCCGCCCTCCGACTTCGGCGGTCGCCCCGGCACCAATCTGAGCCTGGAAGCCCGAAGACTCCGGGATGGCGACGCCGCGTGCCGTCGCCTCGGCGACAATCGCTCTTGCGAGTGGGTGCTCGCTCGAGCGTTCGACACCCGCCGCGATTGCCAACACCTGCCCGTCGTCGGTTTCAGAGCGGACCGAGACGACGTCCGTGACGGCCGGCTTGCCGACGGTGAGGGTGCCCGTCTTGTCCAAGGCCACCGAGCGAATGCGGGCGAGTTCCTCGACGAAGATGCCCCCCTTGATCAGGATGCCTCGCCTCGCCCCCGTACCGAGCGCACCGACCAGCGTTATCGGGATGGAGATGACGAGAGCACACGGGGCGGCCGCGACGAGCAGAATGGTCCCGAGTCGAATCGAGGCGTCCCAGGACCCTCCCCAGGCAAGAGGGGGGAGTACCGCTGCGAGGACACCGCCGAGCAGGACGAGCGGGCTGTACCTGTGTCCGAACCGCTCGATGAATGTCTGGCTGGTTCCCTTGCGTTCCTGCGCTTGCTCGACGAGCGAGATGATCCGCGAAACGGTGTTGTCCGCGAATGCCTTTGTCGCACGGACGTCGAGCGCTCCCGACTGGTTGATGGTGCCCGCGAGAACCGTGTCCCCGGGCGCTTTCTCGACCGGGATGCTCTCGCCTGTCACGGGTGCCTCGTCGAGTGCGGAGTGACCAGAGCTGATGACACCGTCGGTGGGTATTGACCCTCCAGGTCGCACAATGAAGATGTCGCCGGGTCGGACGTCCTCGGCCGGGACCTCTACTTCGTCCCCGTCTCGGCGCAGGACTGCCGTGGGGGGAACAAGCTTCATCAGCGCGCGAATCGCCGAGCGGGTCTTCTCGGCGGTGTACCCCTCCGCAGCCTCCGAGATCGAGTAGAGGAACACGAGCGTTGCGCCCTCTCCGGGCGCCCCCATGGCGGCGGCGGCGATGGCTGCCGTCGTCATCAGGAATTCGATCCCGACGCGGCGCTCATGGAAGAATTCCTCGAACCCCTCGCGGGCGAAGTCATAGCCGCCCACCGCCATTGCCAGCAGGTAGACGCCGACGGGGATCACTGCGGCAACGCCAGCGCTCGCAAGGACCCACCCGACGAGCAGGAGGACTCCCGAAGCCGCCGACGTGAGCACTCGGCGGTTTCGCCACGGCGCGGGCGAGCCCGTGGATGCCCGTTCCACGACGGGGTGGCCTGCGCGGGCGAGCTTCTCCTTGAGGCCTTCGGCTGTGATCGTCTGTGGGTCGTACGTCAGCGTCACCGACGCGGAGGTGGGACGCACCTCGACAGCGCGCAGTCCGGAGACGTCCGCGATTGCCCGCTCCAAGGCAGCCGCATCCTTCGCGCAATCCAGGTTCGCGACCCGGACGACCAAGGTCTCTGGTGTGTGGCCGGTCATTGGTGCGGGTCCCCGCAGTCTGGAAGAGGTCGGAGTGGCGGTCGTGGGCCGCCACGCAGGTGTTCGTGCGGCACTAGGCGGGACCCTCACCGCCGAGGTGGCGGACGCAGTCGGTGATGAGGGCCAGCACGAACGGGTCGCGGAGGCTGTAGTACGCAAGCTTCCCGTCCATGCGGCACTGGACGAGTTTCATCTTTCGCATCGCTTGCAGCTGGTGGGAGATCGCCGAGACGGACATCTCGAGGGTCTGCGCAAGGTCGCAGACGCACAACTCCTCGCGAGCCAGTGCGCGAATGATCCGAACGCGGGTGGGAGAAGCGAGCACCTTGAACGTCTCTGCGACGTCGACCACGACCTGTCGGTCCAGCGCGTGTTCACGTGCTCTGTGCACGCGCTCCTCGTCTACGATGAAGGCGCCACATGTCCCCGACTGCGTGGCCCGGCGCCCCTGTGAACGTCCGATCTTGGCTCGATCCGTCTTGACGGTCATAGACCCTCGATGACCCGTCGGAGCTTGGTGTCAACCTCGTCGACGACGCTGTCCAGGTTGGGGTTGTCGACGATGCGGAACATCTCCCGCGGGTTGCCGATCGACACTGTCGTGCCTTCGTCCTCCTCAGCAACCACGACATTGCACGGCAGAAGCAAGCCGATGAGGGGCTCGGCCGACAGGGCGCGGTGGGCCAGCGGGGGGTTGCAGGCGCCGAGGATCAGGTAGCGCCGGAACTCCACGTCGAGCTTTCGCTTCAAGGTCTCCTTGACGTCGATCTGCGTCAGGATGCCGAAGCCCTCTCTCTTCAGAGCGTCGGTTACGGTCTGTACGGTGTCGTCGAAGCTCGTGGAGGCGAGGCGTTTGGTCAGGCCGTAGGTTGGATCTTGCATGCGGACCACGTTTGCATATATGAGAGGATATAGGATCGAATGCCCCCGCGCGGCCACAAATGACCGCGGGCGGGCGCTCCGGTCGCGGGACCGAATCGATGGCCCCCTTGACATACGTTCCAATGTTCTCTTGAATGTCGTTGTCAGAAGGATGGGACCCGAGCAAGACAACGCGCCGCGGGGGGAGGACTCGACAGCGGAGTGTCAGGTCTTCTCCTTCGACGCGGATCGCGTCCGGCGTGTCCAGAGGTCCCTGCTTGGAGATGAGGTTGCCCTTGCAGCCGCCGACCTGTTCAAGGCGGTGGCGAACCCCACTCGGGCCAAGATCCTCTTGGCGCTTTCCTGCGAGGAGCTGTGCGTCTGCGACCTGGCGCAGGTCCTAGAGATGTCAGTCTCCGCGGTCTCGCATCATCTCCAGCACATGCGTCGCGCCGGGGTTCTCCGTTTTCGGGCCGAAGGCAAGCTCGTGTACTACGCGGCTGTCGACGGGTGCGTGCTCCAGATGCTCCACGAGGCGCTCGCGCACCTCGGACACCGACGGAGGCGTCGATGATCGGCCGGCTCGCGGCGATCCTCGTCGCGGTGTTCCTTGCTCTCGTCACAGTGGGCCAGGCTTGCGCGTGCGATTCCTTGCCGGGGGGAGTCGCCGAGGGGTCCGCCGACACCGTCGGAGAATCCCAGACGGCAGACTGCTCTCCCGCCGACAAGCGCGAGGGTTCCGGCGATGAGAAGAGCGAAGCTTGCGGGTGTCTTTGTTGCCCCGGTTCCGCTTTCACCTGGCCGGCCCCGTCCACGGGTCTTGAACCTTTCGTTGGACCTGCAGCCACCCGCGTCTGGGTGGTCCGCAGGGTATCGCCGACAGGTTTTCGTCCCCAAGTTTTTCATCCTCCCCGCTGATCTCGAGACGCCAGAGGAAGCGAGGTGTCCGCTGGACAACCTTGCTGTCTGACAGATCGATGATCAGCGGATGGATGAACAGTGAGCACAAATAGAACTCTCAGAATACTAGCGCTGGCGTTGGCGGCATTCGGCCGTGTGTCCGCGGCGAAAGCTGGACCGCCGCCGGAGGCAAGAGCGGTCGACCTCGACACCGCACTCGAACTGGCACGGGACCACAGTCCAGTGTTGGAGTCCGCCAAGGCGGGGGTCGGCCAGGCGCGCGGTGACCTTACGGCCAGTGAGGCGCTCCTCATTGACGGTGCGTACGTGCAGTTCGGCCTTGGACCACGGTTCAGCGCCACGGGAGGGCCGACGCTCCAGCCCCAGTTTCAGGCGATGGTGCGGCAGAGGCTTGAAGTCGCCGGGCAACGCGGAAAGCGGATCCGCGCCGCTCGTCAAGAAGTCGAGGCCGCGGAGTACGACAGCGCGGACACGCAGAGGCGACTCGAACTCGTCGTCGCCTTGACGTTTCTCGAGGGCCTCGCCGCAGAGGAAAAACTTCGCCTGGCGAAGGAGAACGAGGCTCTCGTTGCCGGGATTGGAGACGCCGCGCAGGCCCGTGTGGACGCCGGCGCTGACTCACCGACAGCACTCAACGCGGCGAAGATTCGCATTGCGGAGGCCCGGCGGAAGACTCTTGCTGCGGAGTCCGACACGACTGCCGCGCGGATTGAGCTCGCCGCAATCGTCGGGTTGCCTCCCGGCAGACCGCTCATTCCGAAGGGAGTTCTACCGAGCCTCACCGACACCCCCGACGTCGAGGAGCTTGTGGCCAGGGCCGCACAGGAGCGCCCCGACCTGCTGGCTTCGTCGCGACGAACGAAGGCGGCGACTTACGGGGAGTCACTTGCCCGCGCGCAGGCGTGGCCTGACCTGAGCCTCGGGGCCAGATACAGCTTCGAGGAACAAGACAGCGTCATCATGGGAACGGTCGGCTTTTGGCTCCCGACGCTCAACCGAAACCGAGGAAAACGTGAGCGCGCTCGTGCAACCACGACGCGCCGTCGTGCGGAATCCACGGCCATCGAACTCCGTGCGGAGGCAGAGATCCGGGCCAGCAACGCTCGCCTCACGGCGGCAAGCAAGGCAGCGTCGGTCTACGACGCGGGCGTGCTGACTGCGCAGGATGAGAATGTACGGCTGCTCGGTGAGCAGTACAGCGAAGGCAAGGTTACGTACGTCGAACTTGTCTTACTTCAGAGGGAGCTCCTCGAGGCGAGACAGGGCTACGTGCAGGCCCGCCTCGAGCTCGCGAGGGCGCGCGCGGCAGTGGAGGCCGCAGCCGGCCTACCGATGGGCTCATTGAGCGAGAAGGGAACGAGATGACCACTACCAACACTAGACTCATCCTGGTGGCGATTAGCGCCCTCCTGGCGCACGGTGGTTGCGCGCTCACGGACCGCGGTGCTCAGGGCGAAGATGGCGCTGAAGAGGCGGGCGAGGAGGAGGGCGAAGAGCGGGAGGCCCCGGACAGATTGCAGCTTCACCCCGAGGCGGTAGAAGCCCTCCGACTCGAGTATGCGGAGGCAGAACTCGTCGAGCTGTCGCCCTCGCTATCGGTCACCGCAGAACTGCGGGCACCGCCGGACCGCACAGGCTTCATCGGCCCGCTCGTCGCAGGGCGAGTGCGAGAGGTGACCGTGAACGTCGGTGACGACGTCACCAAGGGCGCCGAGCTCGTCACGCTGGACAGCCCAGAGGTCGGTCAGGCACGGGCAAGCCTCACCGCGGCGAGGGCCCGAGTGGAAGTAGCGCAGATGAACCGTGACAGAGAGAGACGCCTCCTCAAGGCCAAAGCAACCTCACAGAAGGAAGCCCAGGAAGCCGAGGGGCTTCTCCGGGTGGCCAAGGCCGAAGAGCAGTCCCTGCGGGCCCTGTTGAGCACACTGGGCGCGGGGTCCACGGGGACCGGTGGACGGGTCACCCTCCGGAGCCCTGTGGATGGCACGGTCGTCTCGCGGAAGGCGGTTGCCGGGCAAAGCGTATCGTCGACCGACACCCTGCTCGAAGTCATCGACCTCCGCGAGGTGTGGGTCGAGGCTGACGTCTACGAGCGCGACATGCACTTGGCGCAGGTCGGCCAGCAGGTTCAGATCCGAGTGCGGGCGTACCCGAATGAGCGATTCACTGGCGAGGTGAGCCAGATCGGCTCCACGTTGGACGAACACACTCGCACCGTTCGAGCAAGAGTCGCGCTGCCGAACGATGACGGAAAACTACGACCCGGCATGTTCGCCGAGGCGTACCTTCAAGGCGCCCATCGGCATGCACCCCGGGAGCTGCTGGCCATCCCTGCGGCGGCGGTTCAGATCGTCGACGACCATCCCTCCGTGTTCGTGCGCGTCGGCGACACCACCTTCGAACTGCGACGCGTTCATACGGGGGACCGGGCCGGCGACCGCGTCGAGGTGCTCAACGGGTTGGTGCAGGGGGACGTTGTCGTGACAAGCGGCAGCTTCCTGCTCAAGGGACAGTTGCTCAAATCCGAGCTCGGGGAGGACGAATAGTGTTCGAAGCCATCGTAAAGTGGTCGCTAGACAACCGTGTGCTCGTCGTCATCATCGGCGTCGTCCTCTTCGCGCTTGGTGTCCAGCAGGCCCGAAAGCTTCCCATCGACGCCGTTCCCGATGTGACCAACGTCCAGGTGCAGATCCTGACGAAGGCGCCGGCGTTGGCGCCCATCGAGGTGGAGAGTCTCGTGACCTTCCCCGTCGAGGCCGCCATGGCCGGCATCCCGGACCTCGAGGAGATCCGATCGGTCTCGAAGTTCGGGTTGTCGGTCGTGACGGTAGTGTTCCTCGAGGGGACCGACATCTATCGTGCGCGGCAGCTCGTGCAGGAACGGCTGACGGAGGCACGCGAGGCGATCCCCGAAGGGTACGGGGATCCTGAGATGGGCCCCATCTCGACCGGGCTGGGAGAGATCTACCAGTTTGAGGTTCGCGGAGATCCGGCGTGTCCGACGGCCGAGGACACTCCCGACTGCTACACGCCGATGGAGCTCCGCACGATTCTCGACTGGTTCGTCGCATACCAGCTCAAGAGCGTCCCCGGCATCGTCGAGGTGAACACGTTTGGGGGCGAGCTCAAGACCTATGAGGTTCAACCAGACCCGGTTGCACTGAGAGCCCACAAACTGCCGCTTTCCGAGTTGTTTGAGGCTCTCGAACGCAACAACCGCAACGCGGGCGGAGCGTATCTCGAGAGAAACCGTGAGCAGGTCGTCATCCGGGGACAGGCACTCCTCGAGTCTCTCACCGATGTGGAAAACGTGGTGGTTCGGACGAACGACGGGGGCACGCCTCTGTACGTGCGCGACCTCGCCGAAGTTCGTCTCTCACCGATGGTCCGGCAGGGAGTGGTAACCCGCGACGGCAAAGGTGAGGCGGTCGTCGGAATCGTCATGATGCTGATGGGCCAGAACTCTGGCGAGGTCGTCGAGCGCATCAAAGCGAAGCTGGAGGGCCTCGAGGCGAGCCTGCCTCCGGGTGTGTCGATCGAACCCTTCTACGATCGGAGCGACCTCGTAGAGCGGACGATCGAGACCGTCACTTCGAACCTCCTCGAAGGCGGACTTCTCGTCGTCGCAGTGCTGCTCCTGCTCCTGGGCAATCTCCGGGGCGGCATCATCGTTGCCGCGGCCATTCCTCTGTCGATGCTCATCGCGTTCATCGGCATGATGCAGGCCAACGTCTCCGGAAACCTGATGAGTCTCGGGGCCCTCGACTTCGGCATCATCGTCGATGGCGCGGTTGTCATGGTCGAGAACGTAGTGCGGGTCCGGGCACTCCGCGGCGACGGACCGGACGACCCCTCGGCTGACATTCGCCGTGCCACGACCCAAGTCGCCAGACCCGTCGCGTTTTCCGTAGCGATCATCGTGTTGGTCTACGTTCCGATCCTTACCCTGACCGGCATTGAAGGGAAGATGTTCCGTCCGATGGCGTGGACCGTGATGTTCGCGCTCCTCGCTTCGATGGTCCTCGCGCTCACCGTCATTCCTGTGTTGTGCTCCTTCTTCCTCCGGAAGAAAATTCGGGACAAAGATACGGTCTCCGTTCGGGTCGCGAGACGGGGCTACGATCCGCTGTTGAAGCGCGCGATCCGATACCCGCTCGTGGTCGTGGGGATCGCGGCGGGCCTGTTCGTGCTAAGCGTCGGCGTTGGGTCCCGCATGGGTGCGGAGTTCATCCCGAAGCTCGATGAAGGGTCGATCGCGCTGCAGGTCTGGCGCCTACCTTCTGTCTCGATCGACGAGGCCGCTAAGCAGTCGACCCAGTTGGAGCAAGTACTGCTCAAGGAGTTCGACCAGGAGGTCTCAACTGTGCTTTCGAAAACCGGACGACCGGAGATTGCGACTGACCCGATGGGGGTCGAGATGAGCGATGTCTTCGTCATCCTCGAACCACGGGACGAGTGGCGCTACGATTCCAAGGAAGAACTCATCGAGGCGATGGAGGAGCACGTCAACGAACGGATCGTTGGCGCCGCGTTTGGCTTCTCCCAACCGATCGAGCTCCGGGTCAGCGAGCTCATCAGTGGAGTGCGTTCGGACATTGCGATCAAGGTGTTCGGCGACGATCTCGACGACCTCCTCCGGGTCGGGGAGGACATCGCCGGAGCGGTCAGCGGCATCGACGGCGCGAGCGACGTCAAGGTTGAACAAGTGTCGGGCCTACCAATCCTGACCATCGACGTTGACCAGGAATCCATAGCGAGGCATGGGGTCGACGCCGACGACGTGCTCGACGCCGTCGAGTCCCTCGGGGGCAGGCGAGTCGGTGTGATCCTTGAGGGGCAGAAGCGGTTTGCCCTCCAGGTCCGCCTCCCGGCCTCGGTCCGCAATGACATCGAGAAGATCCGACAGTTCCCCATTGCTGGGGTGGGGGAGCGGCTGATCCCGCTCGGCGAGCTCGCCACGCTCGACGTCGAACCGGGTGCTGCACAGATCAGCCGAGAGCGAATCCAACGGCGGCTTACGGTCGAGCTCAACGTCCGGGGACGCGACATTGCGTCGGTCGTCGCGGAGGCGAAGGAGGCAATCCGTGAGGATGTCGAGATGCCGTCGGGGTTCGTTCTCGAGTGGGGCGGCCAGTTCGAGAATCTGGAGCGAGCTTCGAGCCGGCTCGTGATCCTGGTTCCGATTGCGCTGTTGCTCATCTTCGCTCTGCTGTACGCAACGTTCAACGCGGCGCGGCCTGCCTTGCTGATCTTCTTGAACGTCCCCCTTGCGGCATCTGGGGGCGTGCTGGCGTTGGCCGTGCGGGGCCTGCCCTTCAGCATCTCCGCGGGGGTAGGTTTCATTGCGCTGTTCGGGATCGCAGTGATGAACGGCGTCGTGCTCATCTCCTATGTCCGCGGCTTGGAGGCCGAAGGAGTTCCGGCCGGCCAAGCCGCTTTCGAAGGGGCCGGCTCGCGGCTGCGCCCAGTGCTGATGACGGCGCTTACCGACCTGATCGGGTTCTTGCCGATGGCGATTGCTACGGGTGCCGGAGCGGAAGTGCAACGACCGCTCGCGACGGTCGTCATTGGCGGGCTCATCAGTGCGACCTTCGTGACCATGTTCGTCCTCCCGGCCATCTACGCTCGTGTTGCTTCATCACCCAAGGACACGACGCAATGACCAATGACCTGGTTCATGATGTCAGCGACGCGTCTCGCCATCGAGCGTTCCTCCTGCACTCCCGTACGTTGGTGCAACCCGACAGGGGGGCATCGTGCCCGAACAGAGCCCCGACATGTTTAGATCGTTGACCCGCCCTCGCAAAGCCTCAGCGGGAACGGGCAAGGGGCGCGACGAGCTGCCCCCAATACGATGTCGGGTAGTCCGGCTGCCCCGCGACGCCCATGTCCTGACTGCGCAAGCGCGGCGCGTTGGGACGGAACGTGCCCAGCAAATGGTCCCACACGAGGGTGAACAGGCCGAAGTTCACGTCGCCTTGGGTCTTCGATGCAACGTGGTGACAACGATGGCCCGGGGCGACCGCCCACAGCCAGCCGAGTACGCCGACTTTCATGTCGACGTTGGAGTGTTGCAGGAGCAGCTGGACCGCTGCGACGAAGCCGAGCAGTGAGGCAACCTCCAAGGGAAGTCCGAACAGGAGCAGTGGGGCGCTGCCCGCCATGACTTCGAGGGATTGGTGCAGCGGGTGCTTCATCAGCCCGTTGAAGCCGTACATCCGCTTCACGCTGTGGTGGACCGCGTGCAACGCCCACAGCCAGCGGATTCGGTGACTGGCGAAGTGCACCATCGTGATGCCGAAGTCCGCGACGAAGACGGCGAGCGCGAGCTGCAGGGCAAGCGGCCAATGCTCGGGCCAAGCCCCGAGCGAAGGAAGGAATACGGATGCCAGGGGAACGAGCGCGACGGCACCGATGTTGAGGACCTCGTTGACGCCTGCGTGGATGAGGTCCCGACGAACGTCGCCGCGGGGTTCGTTCCACGTGGGGTCATAGGGGGCGAGTCGTTCTGCGACCAGCGAGACTCCAATCGCGACGCCGAGCAGCGGGAGCAGCAGGAGTCCCGGCGCCCCTGACTCCACGACGACGAGCGCGAGGGTTGTGAAGCCGACGAAGAACGTCGGTGCATAGAGGTGAAGGACGATCGAACTCAGGCGTGACATCTCGGTTCGTGCAGAGGCGCGTAGCGCCGGGGCCCTCCTGGTGATTGAACGGAACGACCGCCTAGCGAACGTCGGTTGAAGATTCGACGTGACGTGTCGCTGCACGCGGCGTTACGCCGAACATCCGACGCATGGTTCGCGTGAAGTGGGCTTGGTCGGAGAAGCCTCCGAGTGCGGCCGCTCGGGCAAGCGGTTCCCCGTCCAACACGGCCCGAGCCGCGCGCTCCAGCTTTCGCCACAGCATCCACGTCGAGAGCGAGACCCCGAGCTGCTCTCGGGCAAGGGTGCGGAGGCGCGATGCCGAGATGCCTACATGGCGGGCGCTGCTCTCGAGGTCAGCGCACGTACGGTGCGTCGCCAGCGTCACGCACGAGGCATCCCGAAGTGTCAGCCGGTCGATTGGGACCAGCAGCCACTCGGCGAGCGCCGTGATGATGAGCTTGCTGATGAGCTTGGGGTGGCGACCACAACCGTTTCCGCGCAGCGGCGTGCTCGATCGATTCCGCGGCTTCGGGGGGGGGATCGACTGGGATGCCGAGCCCTTGGGACGGGTGCCCGACCGAGAACTCGCGGAGAAGTTTGGCGTGACGCGCTCTGCGGTCCAGGCGCAGCGCAAACGGCTTGGAATTGCGCCCTTCACGAAGCGTGGCGGGTGACGGCGTGTGTCGGCCTCTTGTGTCGGCGGTTTCGTCGCGCTACTGTCGTGCCTCTGCGGAGGTGGCCCAGAGAGACAGACTGTCCTCATTGGACATAATCTAGATTATCGGTGTTTTTGCTACGGGTGGGTAGGGGACCTTGGGGCGGAAGATAGACCCAAAAATCGAGGTCCTGAAACGGCGGATGTTCAGTGCGAGCAGATGTGTTGCTCGCCGGGGGGTCTGTTACCGTTCAGGGCGTATGTCCGAGCCGTTGCGGCCCACCTTGCATATCCCTCGTCAGTGGGCGGAGCCGTTCGGGATCCTGCTCGGTCATTTTCAACGCCTTGAACTCCAGCTGCGGTCAGCGTGGTGTTCGCTCCGATGGAAAGAACTCGGGCACGAAGTCGAAGTCGAGGGCGATGAAGATCCCGAATGGGTCCTTCGAATAGCAGCTTGGAAGGACCCCGATATCCAGAAGAGCCTCGGCAAGAAGACGTTCCACGCGCTCTTGAGCAGCCTTTTCGAGAAGTACGACCTCGACTTCTGGGAGGGGATGAGATTCGATGGCGACATGGACGCTGTCTACGAGGGGCCTGATGTTCCTCTGCTGCTGCTGCGGAACGCGATGGCTCACGCGATGTGGTTGAGCCCTGCCCCACCTCGGGTATTCTCAAGCAGTCCGACGCAGCCCAGGGTCAGCCTGCTGCCCGACGACGTGCTTCCCATCCGGCTTCGTATTGACGCGAAGACGGTCGAGGTTGAGAGGGCGACCGCGACTAGGCTTCGGCCCGGCAGCTGAGGCGCGAGGAGTGGCTTGGGCCTGGAGGTCCCATGCCCCGATTCGCTCCTGGATCTTCTTTTCACCTTCGGCGTCCGCGAAAACCTGCTTGAGTTCCTCAAGGGAGCGGCGTCGTCGGGCTTCTCGCGCATCGGCATAGGACGGCAAGAGCAACAGAGCAACTAGAGCAACTCCACTGCCTCGCGCATTGGCCCGGAGTCTCGAAGGTTTTCTTGTTGCACATCGCCTACCCGTACCAGCAGACATACCAAAAACACCCCGAAGCTTCGGCGCGGTCTCGCTGCCCCGCGGGCAACGCTCTGGTAGAGCTAGACTTGTCGTGAGGCCAGTGGCGCGTGGAGTCACCCGCGAATGGCGTTGAGCACCTGGGCAGCGTACTCAAGCACTTGAGCTCCGCTCGCCTGGAACCGCGCCGGCCACGTTAGGTCCGGCATCGACAGCACGGACTTCATCATGAACAAGGGTCGCCCTAGCCGCTGGGTCTCGGCGGCCTGCGACAAAGTACCGGAGGTGTCGCCGGCCTCCACGATGACGGACGCGTGGCAGATCAGCGCCATCGTCCGGTTCCGCTTCACGAAGTCGCTCTTGTAAGTCCGTTGGCCACTGGGGAACTGCGAGACGAGCAGGTGATCCCGCGCGATCAGCTCTTGCAGTGGTCCGTTTTCGATGGGGTACGCCTTGTCGATCGGAGTCCCGATCACGGCGATGGTGCGGCCGCCTACTCCGATGGCGGCTTCGTGGGCTGCCCGGTCGATGCCCTTGGCGAGACCGGAGACCACGACCACGCCCTCCTGAGCAAGGGCCCGTGCCAGTTTGGCAGCCCGACGCATGCCGGCCTCCGAAGCATCCCGGGAACCGACGATGGCAACGCGCCGCTGGTCGCTGCACAGCAGGTTGGTGTCCCCCGCCAAGTACATCGACGCCGGGGCGTATTTGATCTCCACGGGGTTCAGCGGCCCGAGCAACTGCATCGCCAGCGCCGTCTCCACGGACGTGGGGGGGCGGTACCCACGCCTCCGGTTCGCCTGCGTGGTCATGGTCGCCTCCACCGGCGGGAAGCTAACACAGGAGGGGCCAGCAATAGCCGGGAGAAGCGGCTCACAGCTGTACCGGGGCCAATCTACGGCCGTCCCAACGCAGCGTCACTTCATGCTTGTCCTCGCCGGTGCCGCCGGGAGGCACTGCGTACCCCACAGCGATCGCGTCGACCGCGTCCTTCCAGCCAGCATCAACGAGCAATGACGCGCACGCCCCGAGCGTCGACCCCTTTGTCACGAGGTCGTCTACCAGCACGATCCCCTTGGGCACCGGCTGCGGGCCCACGTACTCCATGGTGGCCCTGTGCTCGCCTACTGACGGGCGGGGGAACCTCCTCTTGGGGTCGGACGATTTTCTGATCGAGGTCACGCGCTCGACCCAAGGCTGAACGACACCGCTGGCCTGGGCAGCAAGCTCCTTCGCAAATAGATAGGTGCCCCAGTCCTCATATGGGTGCTCGTCAGTCCTCGTCGACCGAGGCACCGGGACGAACGTCGCGCCGCGCAGCCAGCTCCGTCCGGGCCAGTTCAGTGCCCGCTTCGTCGCGAACTCTGCGGCCACATGCCTGGTGCCGTTCCCGGCGGTGTAGGTCTCAACGTTCTTGACGTTGACTACGAGCCTGAACCGCAGGCGCGTCTGTTTCGACATATCCGCCTTCGCCCAGGGCAAGTAGTACGTCAGACAGCATGCTTGCACGATGACAGGAGCGCCCTCATGCATTACGCCCCACCGTAGTGGGTCGAACCCGCAGTGCAGGCGCAGCCGTTCCAACAGATCCGGATTGGGCAAGCGGTAGCCCTGCTCGAGATGTGCGATCGCGGTGCGCGACACTCCCCCGCCGATCGCATCCGCAAGGGCTTGCTGGGTGATGGTCTCCCCTCGCCAAGCCGCGACCGCTCGTCCGAAGTCGCGTGCGCTGTCGACTTCCACGGCTAGGAAAGGGTACCGCTTTCGCGCGCTGCCAATCGGTTCGGCCGCACCGACCGCCCGGCCTCCTTCTGGAGCCCGTGTGGGGATAGCCTCAGGCCTGGGCCGGCAGCACGTAGGTGGGATCGTTCGGACCGGTGACGACGAAAAAACCGCACGATGCTCTTCTCAAGGGCGTGTTTCAGCATCCTCAGAACGCTGCGGCGGAGCCGGGCGACGACACGTGAGCCCCAGCCATCGTGAGCCGAATCGGCAAGCGGCATCGAAGAACCGGTCCCGTCGAGGGCGGCGTGCATTTTCGAGGGAGGAAACGAGAAGCCCTTCGTGCTCGCATCCAATTTCGGCGACCACCTTGTTGTGGTATCGGGCGAGCCATTCGTACTTCTCCTGAACTCGGCGGTTCCCAGCGGCGGCGGCGTGTTCGGCTTGGATGGCGTCCTTGTGTTCGTTCAGGAACTCGGGGTAGTCGTAATTGGGTTCGTCGAGCTCGGTCTTGTAAGCCCGCAGGTAGTCGATGAAGTGCTTCCCATCTTCGTCTTCTGCAATCAGGTCGTCGATATAGGCGCGCTCTTCGGGGGCCGCGTGCCGGCTTTTTGCGTTCCCGTTGTGCAGGGCAGCGAGAACCGTGCCGTCGACGAGGATTCGTGGGTTGCACGCCCCCTTGGACTCCAGGTCGTATGCCTGGATCAGACCATCGCCGAATAGAACCTTGTCTTCGGCGAACATGGTGCCGAAGGCCACTCCCCCTCGCAGGAATACGCCCTGGTACACCAGAGCTGCTTGCATGTGGACGATGGCGAGAAGTTCGTGGAACAGGCCCCCGGGCTGCCCTGCCGCCTGAACTCGAACCACTGAGTCGGAGAACGCCGTCACGTAGAGCCCGAGGTCGCTCTGCTTGCCAATGGCGCCGGGGCGGTCGTCCGCGTCGACGTCCCCGATGTAGTGGAGCTGGTCGATGATATTCTTGACCTCGGCGCCAGGCCGCGTGCCCACGAGATTCCGGAAACCGAGGATGTCGATGAATGTCGTGAGCGAGTTCTTGTACTGCGGATCGGGAGCCATCGGGGTGCCTTGCCTCGTACTTGAACATAGCCGCCGGTAGATCCGAAATGTTGCCCGAAGATTCTTCGCGCCCCACTCGCGACGCCGTTCAGCCGGCCGTGCTGCGCTACTTCGGGATGGTTAGAGTTCGCTTCTAGGTGGGCGTCGACTTCCCGCCTGCCCTCCTTCTCCGGGCTCGGGGCCGGCTTGAGAATCGACAACCCCGCCGCGCTCTTGGTCGCCGCCGCATCCGGCCGCCGCTGCGCCGCTACCGCCGACGCGTTCCGTCGCGAGAGGGTCTGGCCGGTCAGCTGCGCATCTTGGATGCCGTGCGAGGTCTGACGGACCGGGCCTGGGGTGGGGGCTGGGCCCGAGATCGGGGGATTCTTCTGCAACCATCCCCGCTGTTGTGACATCACTCTGGACCGCCGCTGGTGGGCGCTGATGCCCGTTGTGCGTTTGCCCAGAGTACGGACCCTTCGCGGATGAAGAAGTGCGATTTGCATCCGACGTGCCGGTTGATGGATGGGGCGATTGTGGCAAGGTGATCGTCGCCGACTTCGACTCTCCAGCGAGGTCGAGTGGTCGGTAGGAGGTTCAGCACGATCTCGGCACGACACCCGCAAGGGCAGGCGAACGCCGCGAACCACCAGTCGCTGTCCTCGCCGATGAGGTAACAGATCCCGGAGTCGAGGGGGTCCGGCTGTTCGTCCACGACGAGCGCCCGGAGCAGGTTGTCCGATGGTGGAAGTTCGCGCTGTCGGCGGAAGGGGCGGGATAGCCATGCCGCGATAGCTTGCAGCCACCGCCAGATCTTCGTCATGGGTCGTCCTCGCGCCTGCTCAGCGCTGGAAGGTCGAGAGGAGGGGTGACGTCTCCACGGCCAACGTGCCCAAGCAGGCTCGGGCAGGGTTCGCGTTCGGCGATGGGATCGTAGAGAGGGTCCGTCAGGATGATGCGCTGCTCGGAGAACATGTGGTCATCACCGCGAAACCCGTGCAGGCGAGCGAGAAGCTCGTTCACTCCCATACAGGCGAACATGCCGTTGATGCTGACGACTGCGGGGTGGGTCTCGTCGACACCGCGCAGGTAGCCTTGGTCGCGACGTTCGGCATAGCCGTCGGGGTCGGCGCGGTGCATGGCCTCGGCAGTGGCCATCTTTGTGTTGATGACGCCGCGGGAGAGGAGGCTCGAACCACCCGGTTGTACGTAGTGGACGGCACCGGAGATGTGCTCGACGCCGCCGACGCCATCGGCATTAAGTCGGACCCCAACGTCAACGTAGGGGATCACGTAGAAGGAGGAGAGACGGTTCAAGAGCTGTCTGCCGTCGTGGCTGTCCACGCATCCGATCACGATGTCACACTTGGCGAGCTCCTTGACCGTCGTCGGATGGGCGAGGTCGTGCGCGACGGGGATGGTCGTGGTGCCGAGCCCCATCGCAGAAACGTGCCGCTCGGCGACCTCCACCTTGAAATGGCCTATGTCGTTCCGGGAGGCCCAGATGATGCGGTTGAGGTTCTCCTCCTCGATGGTGTCGGGGTCGACGAGCACCAACTCTCCGACGCCGAGGCGCGCGATCGTTTCGATGACGAAGCTGCCGGTGCCCGAGCATCCGACAACGCCGATGCGAAGCTTTCGGAGCAGCGCGGCGGTGGCTGACCCGAGGGCCTGAGCGTGACGAGAGGACCATGCTGGATCGTCGGCGTCCGACTGGTCGACGTCGAAGATCTGGATCTGGTCTCCGGCGACGAGGATCCGAGATACAGGTACGAAGCTGCCATCAGCGAGAACTCCTCGCGCGATCATGTCACCGCCGGGCAGCATGACCGCGCTGGCGTGGACGTCGACGTTCTCGGTCCAGCCATAGACCGACGGGAACAGTCGTCGGTCAGAGTCGTCGTCGGTTGCGGAGAAGGCTCGCATGCCGGTGGGGTGGCTATGTACCTTCATCACCGTCCATTTCTTCCGCTCGGCCTTCAGCAGGTGCGGGAGTAGCCATTCGGTCCCCCACGTGACGCTCACGGGGCTACGGCTGGTGCACTCCTCGACAGGAGCGCCGTGTACCTCGTGCACGCAGAGGATCTCGCCGGATTCGGAGGAGTGGCGGCCACAAAGGGCGATGGCGACCGCCTCGTTTCCGTCCTCCGGGAACAGCAGCGACTTCAGCTCCGCGTGATGGCGTCCTGATAGCCGCAGGGTGATCGGGGTGTTCATGCGACCTCCCGCGCGAGCCAGTGGTCCACGAGGAGGATGTGGGTGGCCAGGTCGTCAACGCCAGGTCGCCAGGGGTTTGCGGACGTGCGGTGGCGCGACCATCGCTGGAAGTCGCGCCCGTCCAGCTTCCGGGGGCTCAGCCTTCCCACCTTCTTGCCGCTCTTCAGTGCCAGCGGGGGGCTAAACCACACCATGTCCAACTGATTGTCGGGATAGCCGGGTACGATGTGGAGGGCGGTTGTCGCTGCTGGTGGGTTGTAGACGTCGTTCGTCGGCCGCTCGTGGATGAGGAGCCACTGCTGCTTCCCCTCGACGATGGTCTCCCAGTCGAGTCCCAGGCCGTCGAGGTACTCCGTGTCGGATTCGGACAGGTCGAATTCGCGTCGCATCTCAGCCCTCCGTCTGGTCGAGCGGCAGCGTTACGAAGCGCTCCACGCCTGGCTTGGCCAGGTCGACTTCCTCGTCGAGGCCGACTTCCTGCGGTTGCTGGCCCGGGAGTCGAAGGAAGAGCTTGTAGTTGGCTGGAGGCTTTCCTGCCTTTTCCAGCAACTGCCGGCCGGTCAGTGTTGGTTCGCTGACCTCGTAGTTCTGCTTGTCGATTCGGATCTTGTAGGTTTTGGGCTTGGACATGATGATGGCTCCAGCAGTAGCGTGAGATGCGCGGCGGCCGAGCTTCTGCCGCCTCATCAGGTAATGCCGGACAGACAGGTCCTCCCGGACAGCGGCGAGAAAAAAGGTGGTCGATGTCCGGGACGGTGGACTTGGGGGGCATGATCCAACTGACACCTGTCACTCCGACCCTGACTCCTCGCAGGAATGCGTGATGTCCTTTGCCGACGACTCCCCCACCTTCTCTGTCCTCGAGTTTCAGGCCGCACTGGAGAACATCAGCGATGCTGACTCCGGACGCCTGGAGAAGCGGGCACGCATCCTCGCTTGGAAGACCGGGGACAGGATGTCGCCCGGAGACCTGATGAACGAAGCCGTGTTGCGCACCCTAGGCGGGCGGCGGAACTGGAAACGAGGCGTTGACCTCTGCCAGCATCTCGCAGGGGCGATGAGGAGCATCGCCTCGCACACAGAGCTGCCGCCCGAATGGAGGAGTCCGGGCCCAGACCTTGACGACGTCAAGTCCTCCTGTCCCGCCCCTGACGATGAGGACCCCCCCGAACGCGACGCGGTTGGGATGCTAAGGCGACACTTCGAGGACAAGGACGATGACGAAGCCCTACTGGTGCTGGATGAGATGGAGGAGGAGAAGACTCCGCCGGAAATTCGCGCATCGCTCGGGCTCGAGCAGAAGCGCTACGAGGCGATCATGAAGGCGATCCGCCGAGCCGGGGAGCGATTGGGGGCGTCGGAGGGAAGAAAGAAGCGATGACCACCAAAAAGAAAAACGACGCTGTGTTCGACATGCTGACCCAGTCGGTGGCGGAGCTGAGCGACGAGGAGGTGGAAGCTGAATACCGAGAGGATGGTGAGGAGTTGAGCGTGATCGCATCCCGAGTTCGGGGCATCTTGTCTGCGGCGGTTGTTGAACATCAGTCTCGCGAGCGAGAGCGTCTTCGGGCCGAACGGTCCTCCCGCCTGGACGAGCTGGCCTCCTTCCGAAACCGTCTTCCTGCATCGCCCGAGAAGCGTCGCCAGTGGCTTCGTGGCACTCTCCAGCAGCACCCGGAGAGAGCGACCGAGGTCACAGCACAGTTTCGGAATCTCAACGAGATGACGGATGACGACGTGGCATCAGCGCTTCAGCAGCTTGCGTTCCTCGGCTTGATGGATGAGGAGCCAGAGTGAGCGTCGGTCCGCCGGAGCGTCTCGCCGAAGACCTCTTGGCAGAGCTCGGGATGAATGCTCCCGAGGACATAGACGTGGATGCCGTCGCCTTCCGTTGCGGAGCTCTTGTGACCTACTCGCCCCTGTCGGGATGTGATGGCCGGATTCTGGGCAGCAACCGGTCCGCGGTGATCACGGTGAATCAGGATGCTCCTCGTCGCCGACAGCGGTTTACTGCGGCGCACGAGACTGCCCACTGGCTCTACGACAAGGGCAAGGTCGAAGGAGCCTGTACCGAGGAGAAAATCACGCGCGCGTGGGGGAGGACCAACGGTCGGGAAAGTCGTGCCAATAAGTTCGCCGCGGAGCTTCTTCTGCCGCGGTCGATGGTCGAGCCCATCCTTTCCACGGCGCAGCCGGATTTGGACATGGCGCGCTCCCTCTCGGATCATTTCGACGTCAGCCTCACAGCTGCCGTGATCCGGATGTTGAACCTCTCTCGCTGGCCATCAATGGTCGTCTGCACTTCGTCGCGGGGGCGGCAATGGTTCGCCCGCAACGACCTCGTTCCAGAGACGTTGTGGCCGGTCGAGCAGGTACAAGCGGGAAGCGAGCTTCACAAGCTTGCGCGTCGTGCCGGCAATTCTCGAGGAGAGCTCGTCGCCGCCGACCTGTGGACCAATCACCACGATGCCCATGACTTCGAGCTGCGGGAGGACAGCATCATGATTACCGACGACCTCGCGCTCACCATCATCTCGTGGCCTGACGAGGAGCAGATCGTCGCACTGATGGACGACGGCTAGGACTAGGTGCCACGCAGAGGCTCCGGCCGAACTCTCACCCGCCGCGGGTCGTTCGCTGCGGCGAGATCTGCCCGAGTTGCTGCTGTCTTGCGAGGGCAGGCGCCCCGGCAAGCGCTAGGCTTGTCGCGTGGGTGCCAACACGGACGTCAGCAGCTATCAAGACCGATGCCCTTGTGGTCGGGGAACCGTCCAAGTGCGGCGGTACGAAGAAGACCGGATGTACGGCGGAGGCATCTGGAAAACGGAGGGGGTCATCGCCTGCGGTGGTTGCCGAGAGCAGTACGACGTCTCCGTGTGCAAGACGCACCTCACCCTGGTCCTCCGAGCCGAGCTCACCATTCAGAAACAACTCGACGAGAGAGCGCGCTCGGCCGAGATTGCGATCAGGACGCATGGCATTCGGCCGGCGGCGATGGAGTTGCTCAGGAGGGTCAAGATGTCGGGCCGGACCTATCTGGACTGGTCGGCATCGGCGTCGAAGCTGGTAGGCCGGCCGATTTCCGAAGAACAACTCCGCCGCGATGTCGGGCGAGATTGGGACTGGTGGGCGGAGGGAGTCCTGAAGGAGAAGGGGGACGCTTTTGTCGAGGCGCTTGTCCCGAATTCGCCGATACGTCGGCTGCGGCTGGAGGCTGGGCGCTTCGGACTCGAGGCACGGCAGTGCCGTGAAGCGAGCAGGTCGTTTCGCTATCCCGTCATCCCGCGGAGCTAGAGCGGGCCTAGCAGTCCGGTCTTGCCTCCGTCCTCGCCGAGTGTTGGTCGTGAGGTCGTGAGGCGCTCACGGTCGGGATCATCCGATCATCCGGGCGAGGTCGAGCCGTACGCCCGTACGCCCACCCGCCGCAGGCAGTTCGGTAGTTCGCCGTCGTGACCAGCGAGCTGAGGTCTGGCTCCCATCACGTCCTCGCTGGCTACGTCGGCATCCGTACGCGCATTGGCCGGACCGCCCGCAGCTCGGGAATCTTCGCCGTTGGGCGACTACAGCTGCGGTTGGGGCGGTTCCCGGCGTCGCGGTTCGGGTTCGAAGCAGCGTTTTGCCATGCGCAGCTCTTTCGTCATTTGCTCCTCGACCACGACCGACTCGAGTATGACTGGAACGTCGGGGATCCGATGGGCGATCTCGCTGACTGCCCAGACGGTGGCCATGCTCAGAGGGCGATGTCGGGCGCGGGCGTCGAGTTCGGACAGATGGATCTGGGTGATGCGCTCGTGGAGGCCCTTCAGGATCTCGCGGGCCACTGTCATCGACGGGTCGACGTGGCGGGCGTGGCCGAGGTCGAGGCAAAGACGCGCTTGTGGTAACGCCTCCAGGTGACGCTCCAGCTCGGCAAGAGTACGGCCGTCGCTCTTCCGCCGATCCATGTTCTCGATGCAGAGGAGATCGCCGAAGTCGGTCCAGCACTCGTGATCCTTGATAACGTCGGGGTGCAAAACCACGGGCCACCCACGTTCGATACAGAGCCTCAGCTTCGCCGCTGTGGCGGCCTCGCCAAGCTCTCCGAACCCGCTTGGGGCATGCACGGAGATGTAGTCGAAAGCCCCGGTATCGAGTTCGGGGACTGCGGCCATGAGCCCGGACAGCTCGTGGTCACGCAGCGCGGAAAGCTCGACGGCCGGGCAGGAGTGTCTTTCGAGGAGTTTCAACCCTCTTCGGAAGTCACCCTTGGCCAACGCGCCTGTTGAGAAGCCGATGCTCTTCATCGTCATGGTCAAAAAACTCCGTATCGCTGCGTCCGCTTGGTCAGCTCGTCGTCGGATCCGAAGAACAGCTGTGTCAGAGCTTTTTGGAACTCCGTCCCGATAGCGCGGGTTGCCTGGTAGGTCGGGTCGGCGGCTGCGTCCTCGAAATCGAGTTTCTCTAGTGTTTCGCGCAGGGCCTGGTCGTTGAGCGTCTCGAGAAACTTGTCGTACTGATCCAGCGCGTCGCAGGTCGCCTTGGATGCGGATGCCCCGAACGCCTGCCCAAACTCGGCGAGAATCTCCAGCGGCGCCTTGTTCGTAAAGTCGCGGAGGAAAGCTGAAAGCTCGCTGTAGAACTCCGCTTCTGGAGCGCCATCGCGTGCCAGCTCGGTCAGCTTGAGAGACGGACGAAGCTCGCAGAACAAACACATCGCCAGCCCGGCCGCGAACATCAGTTTTCTCGACGTGCGCAGCTTGAAGTTGCGGATCGCCCAACCGCTCCAGTCGCGATCGCTGCGCTTCGCAGCGTAGTCAACGGCCATCGTGCGCCAGTAGCGGACGACGTCGTTGAGGAGCAGACGAGGGACCCGGACTCGGAACCCATGGAGCGAGTGGTAACCGCGGTCTTCATCGAGGTAGCGTCGGAACAGCTGGCCAAGCACTCGATCGCGGACGCCTGCATTCGCTGGGGTGCCATGCACCCCGATCCCGAACGACTCTAGTAGCAGGAGCACCCGACGGGTCGTGTTCAGGTTCGTGTCCTCCTCGCCGCCGATCCGGTGGATGACATCATGACTAAAAGTGAGGCCACCGAAAGTTCCGGTCTTTCCGGGCCTCTTGAAGTCCGCATCCGCGAGCGCCTGCTCGATCGCGAGAGCCATCCGTTTGTGGTTCGGATCCGCTGGGCCATCGACCAGAAGCGTCCAGTCGATGTCGCTCCCCTGGGTGACCTCACCGCGAGCGAGCGAGCCAAACACGACGAACTCACTGTCGGCCGGTATGAGGGCCTGTTCATGGAGCAGCGTCTGCAACTCTTGACGCCGCTCCGTGGTGAGCTGTTGACACCCAACGATGTTGGGCCAGCTGCGGTCTTCGGCTTGCCCGAGCTGGGCGATGGTACCGGAGCCGGTCACGCCCGAATCCCTGGCGGCTTGCCGCGGAGCCTCTTCGAGGAGAGCGAGGGCGAAAGCTCGGACGCGGCACGCTCGATGGTCGTGGCGAGTCTAACCAAGGTCGGTGGACAATAAGACACGGAGCTGAACACCTGTCAACCCAGACGCGAAGAGCCCACGCCGCCTGCTTCGAATCCTGCAACGGCGGGTCAAGGGGTGGCGCGCTGCGGCGGCCGGACGCTTGGTGCTGGGCTCCGGAAACGCGATGTCGACGGGTGCGTTCCGGGTGAGGCAGCTGGTAGGATCGTGCCTGAACGCAACGGGACCGGCAGAAATGGTTGTCGCTGATCACCATTGAGGGGCTGGAGGCTCCCGCGGTGTTTGGGTGTGTTGGGTGAGCGGTTGGGAGACTGACAGCTTTGTATCGGGCCTTGCCTTCCCTGGCGACGCTGGTGCTGGTTAGGGCCGGATCATCTTCGCCTGGTCGAGCTGGACCCCCACCTTCCGCAGGTAGTTAGCCGTCGTGACCAGCGAGGTGTGTCCGAGCTGCTGCTGAATCGCCAGCACGGGCACCCCCGCCAGGGCCAGGTCGGCCGCGTGTGTGTGGCGCAGCCCGTGCGGATGTACGCGCCGCTCCAAGCCGGCCCGGCGGGCCAGCCGAGGCAAGAGGTGCCGGGCGTAGCTCGGGTCGGTCGGCGTGCCTTTGAGGGTGCAGAGGAGCGGAGCCCCCTGCCCTAGGGCCTGCAGCTTCCCGCGCTCCTCGAGCCAGCGCTCGACGAACGGCAGCGCGTCGAGGTCTGAGAGCACCGTCGTCCGAGGTTTGAGCCCCTTGCCGAGCCTCACCCGGACCGTGCCGTTCTTGAAGTCCACGTCATGCGGCCGCAGCTCAAGCGCCTCGGAGATCCTGACGCCGGTGCGCCAGAGGATCGCAAGCAACGCCCGGTTCCGATGCCCGGTGATCCCGCGAGTCGAGCACGCAACAATGAGCGCCTGAACCTCGACATCGGTGAGCACCTCGGGCGGCAGAAGCTTGCCGCGAGTCGGATGCGGCGCGAGTTCGGCCGAGGCGCCCTCCCCTGCCCCGATGTCGAGTTCGCCGACGACCTGGTCGAGCTCGGGCTCCACGACGACGGGGCGGTCGAGCCCGACGGCCTTCGCTTCGACCTCCCCCCTGCCCTCCTTCTCAAGGCTCGGCGGCGCCGGCTTGAGAAACGACAACCCCGCCGCGCTCTTGATCGCCGGCGCATCCAATGGCCGCTGCAACCGAATCTCAAGCCCTCTCTTGGAGACCGAAGGTCCCCCCACCCGACCCGAGGCCGACGTTCGCCGACGCTCGGGGGGCGGAGTTCTGAAGAGCGCGAGCTGCATCGCCCTCCTACCCTGCCACGGCGGGTCGCGGGTTAAAACCGAAATCGACCTGTCCCCGGAAGCCAGGGAGTCACACTTTGTCTAATTTACTGTGACTCTATTGCAGCCCGTGTGAGGTCCCGCGATCGATTTCGATCATCGAGGGCGACGCATCGATTTTCTCGATCGTTAGCCCGTGGCGAAGCAGTCCGCCGGTGCGACACCGCAGGTTCCAATGGCCGGAGGCGAGGTCTTGGCTTTCGTGGGTGTGGTAGGTGGTTCATGTGCGCTCCTTTTGTTGGGGGGCAGTTGGGGGCGGGCGGTGGGCCTCGCGGCCGGGTGGGTTCAAGCCCCGTCAGCTGATAGGGTCGGCGGGGATTTCGGGTTCTCCGCAGTGTTAGAGTGGTCCCGTGGCTGCAGAAGCAAGAGACGGCAGCGTCTACATCAGCGGAAAGGAACTCCAGCACGGCGACGAGATCGAGTGGCTCGACAAGTCCGGCGCATGGGTCTCGGATCGTGCGGTCGTCACGGTTCACGACGGGGTAGCGGAAGTGTCGACCGTCATCGAAGAGGGCTCGGTCGGTACAGTCCTGACCCACGAGCTATCGCGGATCCGCTGGCCGGAGCCGCGGCCCCCGTACTTCGTCGACTAGCGACTTCGCGCCGTTTGCGGGCTACCGTTGGCCCAATGGATGCGGACCCGGTGACGACACTGACGATCGCTGTTCTCTTCGGTGGCGGGTCCGGGGGGCTTGTCTCGTGGTGGATTAAGGGAGTGATCGACCGGTCTTGGAAGGACCGCGCCCGGGAGCTCGACGCCAAGGTGTCCGCGCAGGCCAGGGAGACCGAGCAGCTCCGAGCGCATTCGTTGGGGTTGGAAGCTGAGCGCCGGCGGAACTTCGAAGCGAAGCGGGCGGAGGTTGTAGCGGAGGTTGGGACACTCGCGAACTCGGTGTTCCACGAACTTGCGGAGGCACAGG
>CAWCWO010000034.1:0-9413 GCA_963799255.1 uncultured Pseudomonadota bacterium
CAGCCCACACTGGATGATCTCCGCCACGACCTCGATGGTGCCGGAGCGAAACACCGTCCCACTGTCGCCCGCGTACTCCAGCACGTCGTAGCGCGGCTCGCCGTCGCTTCCTGCGAGCACCCGGATCCGAAGAGAGCCCGCGAACGAGACGTCCTCGTCCTCGGCCTTGGTGCTCATGCGACGCGCTGCGCCGAGCCGACGCCCGTCCCACGCCCATCAGCTGCTTTCGACGAAGCTCATCGAGTGCCTCCACGTCCTCGGGTCGTTCGTCTCGAAGTACTTCGAGTCGTTCCGCGGGCTCGGCCTGCGCCGCGGTAGCCAACGCGGGGTGGCGCTTGGCGAGCGCCGCGAGCTGCGTGTACCGGCGGATCGTGGGTCTGGTGCCCGCTTCATCCTCACGGTGGGGAACCAGGACGACTTCGAGGAACTCGACGCCGAGAACGACGGCCAGCTTGGCGGCTTCGATGCCTTCCGGCCGGCTGCGTCGAAGATGTGAAGCGCATTGGGAAGCTGCTCGAAAACCGATTACGCATCAGCGTCGGTCACGTTTCAACCCAAAACCGTGACCGACTCCGCCCCGGCACGTGACTTCTCCAAAGTGACCCTCGTTCACGGCAGCGGCTGTGAGCAGTACATGACCCCGCCTGCCGCGACGCCGATGCACTCCGTCCCGGGCAGGAAGTGAGCGACACCGTCCGTATCCGCGTCCTCAGGGTCGTCGCAGTCGTCGCAGTCCTCGCAATCCCCCCCCGTGCCACCGCTGGGGATACTGCAGACAGCAACGCACTGGCTTACCCCTCCCAGATCAACGCACTCGAACCCAGGTATGACGCAGTCTGCGTCATTTGAACAGCCGCCGTGAACGCATGCTCCGTTTACGCAAGACCAATTGTTTGGATAGTTAGCACTGGGGCATGCGGACGGGAGTCCGGGCTGTGACCCCTCGCAGCAATCTTCCGCCACGGTTTGAACTGTGCACATCTTTGGCTCGCATGCCTGAGGATCGGGTGTATAGCCCGGGCCATCCCCGGGACCCGAGCCTCCTTCGCCAGTAGTCGCCCCGGTCGTGGGTGTGCCGCCAGTTCCACTTCCATCACCAAAGCCGGTCGTCCCCCCGGCGCCCACCTCACAGCCCACCAGCGGCGACATTAGGGCTGCTGCAACTGTCAGTCTCACAGAGAACATACACATTTCCGATCGTCGTCCCGGTTTTCGCACGCCTGATCGGCTCCGTATGATTCCCGCCCCTCGGCCTCGAAAACCTTGGACACCTCGGACTCCGACAAACTTGGATTTCTCAAGAACACACTTTCGACACCATGCTGTCTATCCGGGTATCTCCGCCGAAAGGTTTTGGTGGTCTCGACTATTTCATCCGTGGATGAAAAACCACTCTGGCCAGCAATAATAAATAGAACAGGATCCTGCAGGTTCTGCAGTGCCTCAACGCTCTTCAGTGAAGGGTTATCCCCAACGATCGTGGGGACCGCATCTGGCTCAGGGAAGTCCGGGCAGCTATTACTGCCAAGCGAAAAGAAGTCAACAGCCCGAATGTCTGCAAGACCAAGAGACTCCAGGCTCGGATTCGACCCAATGCGAACTCCGTATACCTCCTCCACGGGAAGGTCCAGTGTTCTTAGTCGCGGGTTCTCAGTGACAAACAGAATTCCGCCGATCTCTCGCAGCATCTCCATTCCCGCAAGTGACTCAAGATCAGGATTGCGTTGAATGTCGATCGCTCCGCCGACCGTATCCAAGCAGCGAAGCTCTCTCAGGTCTCTGGTCCCTCCGAACGAATTCACAGTCAACTGCCCTGTAACTTCTCGAACAGTGCTCAGCCACTCGAGATCTGTCTCCTCATCAAGCAAGAGAGAGCCGTATACGACCTCGATGCATCCAGCGTCAACACCGGTTGAAGAGGTCGAAGACCCCGTCGATGCGTCGGCGTCTGTCGAAGAGGAGCCAGCGCTGCTGTCGCCGCCGCCGTCGCTTCCCACCTTCGGGCCACATGCAACCGCCAGAAGAGTGCCAAGTATCAAACTTCGATCAGTCATTGATCAATCCGTGAGAAGGTTCAAGCTCTTCAAAGCGAACCGCGTCAGCAGCCGGGGCGAGCTCCTGGATAGCAGTAAGCATAAGGGGAAACACGGGGCCCTGGGCCGTCCATGGGTGTTCTTCGTTTGTGTACTTATAGAGTTCCACGACATCCCAGAACGACGGCTGATCACTGGGCGCTGTAATGTAGTCCCAAAAGAAGCGCAGCCAGTCGATTTCGCTGCTGATCTCCTGCCCCGCGTTGAAGTCCGTTGGGCACTGCGTCTGAACCCACTGATTGACACCGCCAACAGGCCCGTCTGGAGTCGCCACCAGGTAGCCTTCCGGCGATGGGGTTTCGATAAGCTCCTTGTAATAGCGGAACCACCCAATGGGCAGTGTGTCTGCGGGAGCGTTGAACGCCGCGGTCGCTACAAAGTGAGCAAAGCCTTCGGTCATCGCTCCCGACGCATGCTCCGCAGATCGAAGCGAGTGCCCGCCGAGGTCCGGATCCGGTCCGGCTGTGACAGGGGCGCACGGGCTGTCCTGTGGGGTATACGCATATGAGGAGGACCATCCCGCCTCTTCAGCCCATTCTGCTTCTATTACAAGCCAGTGTCCGATCTCGTGTGCTATTACGAATTTTTCCTGTTGAGAATCGGCGCCAATCCTGAGCGCCTCGTAGTCCGCACTTGCATTCGATCCATCATCCTTGAAAGGGAATAGGTTCCTGGCCAGCTGCGGGAGTCCACCCGGCTGCAAGTTTAGCCGATGCAACGTCTCAACGCTCACTCCCATGAGGTTCTGGAGGTTCTCCTCGTCCGCGTCGATAACCGCATTGATGTCGTCATTGTCGCCGATAATGCCGACGTGGACCGGCCAAACATGCGTCGTGCCTTCTTCGATCTCGTCCTCGCTTGCAAACGCCCGAATGTGTGTGTAACTGTCATACACAGCCTCGTTGTAGACGATGATCTTGTGGCCTGCCGCAAATTGGGTTTCAAACTGAGCGCAGCCCTCGTTGTCCAAGAATAAGCCGAGCGGCGGTTCAGGCGCAGGCCGAATAATGGTAACTCTATTCCCCCTCGCGGGGACCGTTGCCTCCGTCAAGTGGTCACCCGTCCCGCCGTCCTGGAGAGTAACCGACCAGTGAACGCAGAGGTCCACAGGTTCACAGCCTTGCGCAACAGACGGGGCAGAGAGGCCCCCGATCAGCGCAGTGGCCAGCACGGCAGGAAGGGAAGCGGTAGATAAACGCGTCATTGAGCCTGCGCCTTGCTAGGAGTGGTTGCCTCGATATGTCCTGCGTAACGGTAGGGCCGAGTCTGGGAGGAGCGTCCCGCCCGCCAGCCGACTAGATCTCCATGGTTATACGTGGTTGAGAAGAGTTGTTCGCGGTAGAGCCGCGCTTCACCAGACTCATAGTGCCCCCAGACTGGCTTCGAGAATGCACGCCGTGTTTCCTCTGAGCTGCCGCGGCGCCGGATTTTTACCTCAACTCGGAGTTGCGCGGACACTGGGAGTGCCAGGATCTCAGGTGGAATGTTCTCGGTGTCAATGCCCGGCGGTACAAAACGGTTCAGGTCGAAGAGCTGACGCATGCTCATTCCGCTGTCGAGAGCTAAATTGCTGTCCTCGATCGATAGTTGATGCCCGCGAACGGATAGGTGATACACAATGTCGTAGTCGACGTCATGCTCGGAAGTGTTGACGATATTCACAGCAACCTCCCCTCCGGATGTCAGATATGTGTCGTCGGGGTCCGGCATGTGAATCCAGATGACCTCGAGTTCAGGCGGCACGATCGCGCCTTCATCGTACGCAAAGAATCCGCAACCTCCAGCATACGCTTTGGGAACCGCTACAAAGCTCTCGACTGAAGAGAGTTGCACACCAGCGGCGATTAGCTCGGATTCAGAAAGGTGACTGCGGACGGTGTCGAAACCAGGGCCACCGTCAATGACCTCTCCTTGCTGCGCGTCGCAGTCGCGCGTCAGGGTGAAGGTGTCGTTCCCTGGTCCGCCTATCAACAGGTCCGCTCCTGCGTCCCCTTCGATACTGTCGTTGCCGGGACCTCCGAAAACCACGTCGTCACCAAAATCAGCATCCACCTTGTCGTTTCCGGAACCGGCATAGATAACGTCTGACCCGACGAACATATCGAAATCCTCCGCAGCCCCAGTCCCGTAGACGGCAGGGGAGTTGGAGCGACACCTGGAGACGCCCCCTTCCATAATGCAGCGGTAGCTGTTGCAACGAAGCTCATCGTTGACGGTAGAAATCCCGGACGACGACCCAAACATCACGTGCGTACCTTCCCCCCCGAGGGCCTCGCAAGAGTCACCGGGGACAGAGATGTGGAGGTCGTCGTACCCGTCGCCATTTTCGTCAGCGGACACCAGGCGGGCCCCGAATAGGTCGTACGCCTCAGCAGAGTCTTCAACGTTCGTACTGTCTTGGTGGAAATCCTGGTCACCAGACGTACTGAGACCCGACGTGCCTCCATCAATGATGTAGATCATGCCAGCGTTGGTCAGGGTCCCGATACTCTCACCGGGACTCGCGATCGCCAGGTCGTCACAGGCGCGGCCGGATGACGTATCCCCATTGAAGTTGCCAGCCGCCAATGCTCCACCGAAGTGGTCGTTCGGCTCGGGCGCACCGTTCACACCTGAGACTCCCGTGTGCCACCAGTCGTCGACCGTCGAGACCCCACCAGAACTCCCGTAGAACACATGTACAGCACCCGCGTCTGCGCCGGCGTTGAGGTCCTCGCGAGGCACGCCGATCACGAGGTCGTCGTAGCCGTCGCAGTTAAAGTCGCCCACCTCCAGCGCGTCCCCCATGTAGTCGTACGGCTCGGCCACCCCGTTGATACCGACCGTATCCTGGTTCCAAACCTGGTCCCCGACGGTCGAGAGACCTCCGCTTCCTCCGTAGAACACGTGCACCGCGCCGCTGCGGGCGTCACCTGTGTCGGAGGCCCCCGGAGCCGAGACAGCCAGGTCATCGTAGCCATCATCATCAAAATCACCGACAGCGAGCGCCGTACCGAAGAACTGATTGCACGCCGCGGCGCCCAGGACTCCAGGCGTATCTCGCGTCCAACTGACAACCGTCGTACCCGAGCGAACGTGGATGACACCTTTGCCGCAGTCATCCTGCGGAGACGACACCGCGATGTCCTCATCTCCATCGCCATCGAAGTCCCCTCTCGCGAGCGCCCCCTCATGCTCCCCGACCGCCGCGGACGCAACGCGCGGCATGAAAGCAACACCCAGGGACAGTGCTCCCCATTGAAGCCGCTTACTTCTCTTCGTCAACATCGTCATCCTTCTGATCCTCGGTCACCGCAGACAGCCGCTCTTCGAGCGCTTGATGCTCCTTACGTCCAATCGCTGTCGAGTACATCTGCGCTCGCAGCTCAGACAAAGCCCCCTCCGCCTGCGCGACGAGATGGGGAGAGCGCCCTCCAGCCTGGATCTCTTCGACTGCGCTGGAGAAGTCGTCTTCGAGCCGCTTCTTCCGCTCGATGTCGGACAGCTCGTCCCACGCCTCGTCCTCGGGCTGAACCTCGTTGCCCGACGAGCGGCGAGGCGTCTCGCTGTCCCCATGTCCGTCGTCGCCCGATTCAGGCCTGGCGCCCTGTCCAGGCGACCGCAAGTCAGACTTGGAGAGTCGGCCCGCGCCAGCTTCGAGTTCGCCGCTCGCCTCGTCCGAAGCACTGCGCCTGTCGGAACCCAGGACGGACCCGTACGCAACGAGCGCAAGCCCGAGAGCGCACCCAAGCCCAACCCATGACCATCTTCCTGCCTTCATGACAACCTCCTGCGCACGCCGATTCGGCCAACATCCTGGACCGCAAACCGCACCATGATAAACCCACGCTCCTCGAAGAACAAGTAGCTTGGCTGAAAGAAGTGCCCGCGTTGTTCAATCGTTGCTCGATTCCGCCGCGATGCAGGGCGTCGATCCTGCGGCGTATCTGACCGCCTCGACGCACTACGCGGTCGAGCGCAACGAAGCCTTGCTCCCCTGGGACTTCGCGCGGAAGAACGCTGCGCACTAACTCCGACCGGTCGGCGTTCTGATGATGGAGCGCCCGATGGCGCTCGCGTCTACGCGGGGCACGGCGAGCACTTACACCGGGGAAGGGGTTCGAGTGCCTCTGCGCCCGAGCCACAGCAGCTTCGAAGCGGCCTGCGTCCCCAAAGCGATGCGCGCATATCCGGCCGTTCGGCCGGGGCGGGGGGGGGCGGAGTTGTAGCGCGACGCGTTTTAGGCGAAATGAAGTGGGAAAAAGCCGGGATGGAGGAGTACGGCGGGGGGCATGAGATGGCGGCGGGAGCGCAGGGGAGCGCCGGGGAGCGCCGGGGAGCGCCGGGGAGCAGCAGCGGGGTGTAGAGCGAAGCTGAGCCAGCGAGTGCCAAACCATTCAACGAGAAAACGCGCTGCGACAGGGGACCCAGACGCACGGAGTCCAACTCGCAGGCACGCCGAGACGAGCGCGGTGCGCGAAGCGACGCGCTGGTGGAGCGAGACTCAGGGGGCTGCGGGCGATGGCGAGAACAGCAGGAGTTGTCCGACAGGAGAGGGACGAGGCGGCGGACGAGCACCGCGGAGCTCGGCGGCAATCTCCTGCGGTGTGGTGACGGCCCGAGTGACGCGCATGGGCCCGCAGCAGCGGGAGCAGACGGAGATGTCGACGCGGAAGACGCGGGGGAGGAGCGTCATCCACGGCAGCCGAGAAGGGGCAGCATCGCGGAGCTGAGCATGCAGCAAGGTGGTGATGGCGGGGAGCTCGAGCTGGCCGCGAGGGATGAAGAGGGACAGCTGCTTGGGCGCGGGCTCGGGTTCGTCGGCACAAGGCACGACGGCAGAGCGCAGGGCGTGGTGGGCCGACAGGACGCCGTAGTACAGAACGGTGTGCGCTCGGGGCGGAGGGACCAGGGCACACAGCCGGGCGAGAAAGGTGTCGGCGCTCATCTGGGCGAAGGTGGCCCCGAAGCGATTGGGCTTCTTGAAGTGCACCCGAACCTGCCCGTCGGGGGTGCGCTGTACGGCACCCAGAGCGAAGGGCGGGCGCAGGAGATAGCGGCACACCCGCTCGAGGCGCTTGCGGTCGCGCCCGTCGACGGTGACGGCGGCATGCAGCTGCATGCCGAAGCCACGGACGAGCATCGGCGATGCGGGCGGCGCAGCGCAGGGCGAGGGTCCCACGGCACGCAGCGGAAGGCCGAGCTGGACGCAGGCCACGAGCGCTTCGTCCACAGGCTCGCCATCATCGCCCCCGACCTCGAGGTGCTCGGCCAAGTCGGCGTGCAGCCGCTGCAGCGTCCGCAACAGATCCTGCTCGCCGAGGCCGATGGCCGGCATGAACGCGACCGCCTCGTCCGCCACCGCCGGCGCCTCAAAACAGCCATCGGTGACCAGCGCGTGCAGATGCACGAACAAGCCCAGGTCACTGCGGAAGCGCTGTACCACGATGAGCACCCCGAGGTGCAGGTCGCTGCTGCTGCGCAACCCATGCTCCCGCTTGCTCTGCTGCCGCAGCGTCTGCATCACCCGCTTGGCAAAGCACTGACACACCCGCCCGAGCAGCGGCCGGTCGTAGCCCAGCCGGACTGCCATCGGGCCCTCGAAGCTCAGCACCCACTGCCGCCACGGCACATCAGGCAAGCGGTGCTCGACCAGGAGCGCCGCGGTCTCGGCCATGCGCCGGCCCATGCATGAGGGGCAGATTCCCCGGCTCTTGCAGGCGAACGGGACGCGTAGGCTGTCGCCGCAGCGGCGGCACTGGGCCACCAAGAAGCCGTGCTCGAAGTCTCCGCAGGTGATGAACGCTTCGAGCTCGTCCCGCACGAACCCAGGCAGCGAGCCGGCGCGCTCCTCGAGCCGCTCGCGGAACGCAGGCCAGTGCTCGCGCACCAGGGCGAGGGCGTCGCTGTCCTGGGTGGTCCGCGGAACGTAACGCGCCTGGGCGTGACAGCTGGCCACTGCGCGGCGCTGCTGATGCGCATGCTGGGCCGCTCACGACGCGCCGTGTTCTCCCGCCGTTGCGCGGCTCATGGGTCGCCAGGTGTCCCGCGGGTGGGCCAGCCGACGGTATCATTGGCCACACCTCGGCAGCTCGGCAGCTCGGCAGCTCGGCAGCTCGGCAGCGTGAACAGCCGACGGCGACGCGCAAGAACTCGCGAAGCGAATCCGGGCCGAGGTCGACGCGCTCTTGGACAAGCGTCCCTCGCTGCCAATCTCGATCATGCTGGCCGAGGCCGGGGTCTCGACCCGGCATGTCTCGGTCAGCGCCAGCAGCTGAAGTCGTAGGTGCTCACGGCCAGGGGCTCGCCCGCGCCGTCCTCGACCTCGGTCCGCACCAGGTTGCCATCCACGCCCTTCCGGCGTGCTCGCCACAACCGCACGGTAGATCGAACACGCTTCGCGGCAGCCAGCTGCTAGGTCGGTTCGAACATCGAGTGGGTGTCGATCCAGGTGTAGAGGAAGTCGAGGAAGGCGCGCACCTTCGCAGGGACATGTTCACGCTCGGCGAAGAGCACCCGCACGGCTCCCTCGACGCCGACCACTCCCTCGAGGATGCGAACCAGGCGACCGTGCGCGACGTCGTCGCGAATGAAGGCGTCGGGGACCAGGGCGATCCCACGGCCGAGACGGGCGGCCGACACTCGATTGGTCAAGTTGTTCGCCGCGAATCGTCCGGAGATCTCGACCTTGCCGCCGCCCAACAGGGGCCACGTTCTCGGGCCGTCGCCGAGCGTTCCGATGCAGTCGTGTCGCGCGAGATCCTGAGCCGTCCGCGGCGTGCCGGCGCGCTCGAGATAGCTCGGGGCCGCGACGCAGACCATCTGCACCTTGGACAGGACCCGCCCGACCAGATCCTGCTGCTCCGCCGTGCCGGCACGAATGACGACGTCGACGCGCTCGGTCACCAAATCGACGAACCGCGCCGTCGAGATCACCTCGAGATGGACCTCCGGGTGGACGTCCAAGAAGGCGCAGAGCATCGGCGTGAACGCGTTGGAGTCCGGCGGGACGCTCACCCTGAGCACGCCGCGCGGGACATCGTCGAGTCGGGCGACGTCCTGGAGAGCGGCTCTCGCGTCGTCGAGGATTCGGCGCGCGTGATCGTAGAGCAGCTCTCCGGCGCGGGTGAGCGTGAGGCGACGAGAGGTTCGATGCGCGAGCTGGACCCCGAGACCGGCCTCGAGCCGGGACAGCTGCCGAGACAGCGTGGCGCGGGGCATGCTCAGCGCTCGAGCGGCGCTGCTGACCGAGCCATGCTCCGCGATCGCCACGAACGCTTCGAATCCTTCGGTTGGTTCCATGCCGTGCTCCGGGTCGGTCCGAGCCGATTTCGATCCGTG
>CAWCWO010000035.1:0-1067181 GCA_963799255.1 uncultured Pseudomonadota bacterium
GAGACGACGGGAGTTGTGCCGAGCGAGCGAGCCTTCCGGGTCAACTCCATCAACCTCTTGGATCCTCCCGTGTTCTTCAACACTATTCGGGTGACCGGCGCTGCAAACGGCGCGCTGAACACCAGCCTGACGACGGATGAGGATGAGGACGGGGACCTCGACTTGGGCTTTGTCGTTCGGTTCCTGCCGCTTGACCAGGCTGACGGTGCGAGCGAGGGATTCCAGTTCGCGAACGCCACGTGCACCGCACCCCAGGAGTCGTCGACCTGCGACATTCTCCCAGAGACAACGCTGGCCGATTCCACGTACGCATCGAGTGCAGGCGAATGCTATGCAGCTGACCCTGCCAATCTGAGCCCGGCCGGCACGGCTCCGACGCCCACGGCGGGACCGTGCTTCTCCGCCGAGTTCGGAACTATCGAGATCCAGGCCGGCCTGTTCGGTCTCCCATTGACGGACGCCACGGTCGCAGGGACCTACGTCGGAAACCCGGCCGGAAACCTTGTGGGTGGGAATATCGAGGGTTTTGTCTCCACGGCGGATGCTGCAGTCATCACGGTGAACTTCATGGGGCAGGATCTTCTTTTGGAAGAGCTACTTCGAGAAGAAGATCAAGATGGAGACGGATGGATCTTCCACTTGTCGTATACGGCGGTTGAGACGGAGTGGACTGGAGCCTAGCTCTCAGACCCTTACGCGGCGGCGCTCTCACCCACTCCGGGATGGGGTCGCCGTTTTCGTTTTTGGGCGACCCGGCACGAGTCCGGGAGCCAGCGCTCACAACCTGAGCTTTGCCGCGAACCCCTGGCCGCTCGTAAGGAACGGGTCGATGTCGAGGTCATCGATTCCGCAAACAAAAACCGCGTCGTCGGACACCGCGAGCCCAAACGCTCTCGATGTGCCGGTTGTGAGGTTCTGCTGGTCCCAGACCAGCGCTGTGTCCTCGCCGTAGCGTGAAACCAGGCCATCGGGACTCTCGGACGTGCCCACGGTCGCGCTGACGACAAACCCGCCATTTCCATCGTCTGCAATGTCGGCCAGCTCAAGGTACGTCCGGCTGGCGTCGAGAATCTCTGCCGGCCCTTTGGACACTCCATCGTTGTCAAAGGCTTGTACTTCAAACCCGCCAGCGGAGCGCGCATCTGCGACGAGAACCGAACCGGCTGCAGTTGCGGTGGCCACACCACCTGTGGTCGGGACAGTCCACGCGGTAGAACCGTCGGCGTTGAGCTTTCGAAGGCACGATGTTGAGTCGCCGGAGCAGGTTGTTCCGGAGTTTCCGGTGCCGAAGGAGAGGACGACGGCACCGTCCGGGAGTGGGTCAAGGTCGACCACGATGGCGTCGTCGATTAGCTCGGCGGTCCACGCTGGTCCCGTGAGCGATGAGGAGTAGCTCGCGACCCGGTTCGTGGCGGTCGTCAGGACAACTCCGTCTCCACCGAGCGAAGCTCGGGACCCAACCAGTTGCGTGAGGAAGTCTCCCTGGGGGACAGCGAGCACCAGGTCGTCGACGACGTCTGCTGAGGCCAGGTCTCGAACCTCGTAGGACCATGAACCATCGACCCAACTCGACGTCACGATCTCGTCTCCCAAGTCGACGATAGCTGCGCGAGTCGGGTCGACGTCAGCCTCGATCCACAGTGTGCTTAGGTCGTCCGTGAACGCGATCACTCGACCTTCTTGGACTCCTGTCAACCGCCCGGTTACCACCACGCGGCCTGTCTCCGTGCGCCCGATACCGAGGCCTTGGCCGCTGAGATCAGATGAACTGCCGAAGAGGTCCTCTCGGTAGAAAAGGACCTCACCCCCCACGATATTGATCGACAGCACCACCTCCTGCGACTCTCCGGTCTGCCCGACCGTATCGGTCGCGACGGCTCGATAGGTATGGCTCCCCGAATCCGCGCTTGAGACCGCGACGTCCAACTCGAACGGAGCCTCGTCGACGACCCCGAGCGATTCCTCCCCGTCAAAGAACTCGACCCCCACCACGCCAACGTCGTCGCTCGCATCTGCCTCCAGCGATATCGTTCCCCCCTCATCGACCTCAGCGGGGCGGGTGGAACCGTTGACCGTGAAGGCCTCGACGATCGGCGCGGCGTCGTTGGGGTCGGTCGTGCTGGTCTGGGTTTCTCCCGCCGTGCCGTCGGGATCGGTGCTCGTTCCGGTGGCGTCCGCGGTCGTGGAGGACGCAGAGGTTTCTCCCGAGGGTCCGTCGGTGCCGGAGACGGTGCTGCTGCCCGATTCGCTGTCCGAGCCCTCCCCGGTGGCATTGGGATCGACCCCGGGAGAGAAGCAGGCCGTGAGAAGGGACGCGGCGAGTACGAGGGTGCTGCTTCGCATAGCCGCAGACTTCTGGATCCCGACTCGCGCGTCAAATCGAAGTTCTGCGTAGGGACAGGTGCACCACATCCGGCCGAGAAGCCGCTGCGGTTCGTGCGGTCGTGCCTCGATCGATTGTCCCGACAGCTCGCACATCGCCTCGTTGAGAGCCCCGAACGCTTCGTTCTTCTCGCGTTCTGCCATTTCTTCGAGTCGCGCAAGAAATTCTACGTGGTTGTCGTTTCTCAAGCCGGCGTCGTCAGTGCCTTGAGACGGAGGGTCGGGGGAGGGTCGACGCGAAGGCTGCGGGTCAAGATGCAGGCCGGGGCCGGCGTGGGCCCGCTGCTTCGGTGGTCTGGGTGCAAGAACCCCGACATGGTCATGGCAACCCTCAAGCAGACCGTACAGCTCGCCGCGGCCTTGGATGTGTAGCGTCAGCGGCCAACGAACCCAGGATGCTTGTCCCGCTCGGCCTCTTGGCGCGGCGACCTCAGCCCGCTCTGCGCCACCGGAACCCCCCCTCGCTACCCCAGCGCAGCTTCAAGGTCGGCGGCGACCTCCTCGGGCGTGGTCTTGGGCCCATACCGCTTGATGACCCTACCCTGCGCATCCACGAGGAACTTTGCGAAGTTCCAGGTGATCGCAGTGCTGCCGTCGGCCTCAGGCGCCTCCTCCCGCAGGAACCGATACAGCGGCGCCGCGTCGTCACCGTTGACGTCGAGCTTCGCAAACATCGGGAAGTTGACGTCGTACTTCGACTTCGCGAACGCGAGGATCTCGGCGTTGGTGCCCGGCTCCTGCTTGCCGAACTGGTTGCAAGGGAAAGCGAGCACGTTGAGGTCGGTGCGGTTCTCATGCAGCGTACGCAGACCTGCGTACTGACCGGTGAGGCCTCACTGACTCGCGACGTTAACGATGAGCGCGGCCTTGCCGGCGAACTGGTCGAACTTCACCGGGTCTCCGGTGATCGACTCCATTTCGAACTCGTGGAACACAGACATGTCCCTACCGTACCCCGGCTTCGCGCTTCCGCCAGGAGCAGGGCGCTACTTGGCGATGTTCTCGGGCGCGAACCCTTCGTGCTGATCGACAAAACACATGACAGCGTCGAGGTCGAGGGTCTCGAAGCCCCATGACCAGGTCCAGCTCAAGGCCGCGAAACGGGTCGGGAGCTCCACGTCCCGGGTCACGAGCACGCGCATGTCCGGCCGCTGCGCGACCACGTCGGCCAGCGCTCGAATCTCGTCGGCGCAGTCGCTGCAGTTGTAGGCGAGCACGATGCCGCCATGCTCGAGGTTGTGCACGTAGGTGCCCCGGTCGACGGTGCTCTCGTGCAGCCCCCAGTAGGTCGCATCCGGGTAGTGCGGGCCGCTATGGGGCGGGTTGCTCTCGTAGCGGACCTCGGATGCGAAGGGGACGTGCTCGCGCCCCTCGCTGCAGAATGACTCGCCAAGCGGCTCGCCGCATGCTTCGATCTGCAGCGCCCGGGACCGGACGCAGTCCGGGTCGTCCGCGTCGGCCTGCGGGGGCTCGCCTTCGTCGCCGCCACATCCACACAGCAGGCCGGCCAGCCCCCACCCGATCGCCCGTGCCCACATGGGGAGGGAGTGCGCACAAGCGGCTCAAGGTTCCCGAAACCCGCGTCAGATGGTGCTTGGGCCCGTGCTAGCGTCGCGCGATGGCTGAGTCTACGACCGAATCCGTCGACAAAATGCCCGTGGGCACCCGGGTCCGCCGCCTGCTCCGCTACGCTTGGCCGTACCGGGGCCGGCTGCTCATCGCGATGCTTTGTCTGAGCATCGGCAGCGGCTTGGGCCTGCTGTACCCGGCCTACTTTGGCGAGGTCATCGACGCGGCGTTCAAGGACAAGGACGTCACCGCGCTCTCCCAACACAGTCTCACGCTGGTCGCGATCTTCGCGGTCCAGGCCGTGTTCGTGTTCTTCCGCCACTTCATGGTGTCGTGGGTTGGCGAGCGTGTTGTGGCCGACATGCGGGTGCAGCTGTATCGGCACCTGGTCACGCTCTCCCAGACCTACTTTCATAAGAAGCGCACCGGCGAGCTGCTCTCGCGGTTGGCCGAGGATGTCGGCAAGGTGCACGACACCGTCAGCACCGACGTCTCGATGGCCGCTCGCAACACGCTGACGCTCATCGGCGGCATCGGAATCCTGCTGTTCACGAACCTGCAGCTGACGTTGGTGATGCTGGCCGTGGTCCCGCCGTTGACCTTGGCCACGGTGTTCTTCGGCCGCAAGATCCGGCTGCTCGCGCGCAAGGCTCAAGACGAACTCGCGCAGGCCAACGCCGAGTTGGGGGAGGGCATCGCCGGGATCGAGACCGTGCAGGCTTTCACCCGTGAGGACTTCGAAGTGCAGCGCTACGGTCAATCGGTCGAGCGCAGCTTCGGGCTGTTCATCAAGCGCGTCCTCGCCGGCTCGTGGTTCATGAGCTTGACCAGCTTTCTCGCGTTCTCGGCCATCGCCGGGATCTTCTTTCTCGGTGGCCGCATGGTCGCGACCGACGCGATCTCACCGGGGGACCTCACCGAGTTCATGCTCTACACGATGATGGTGGCCGGCGCGGTCGGGGCGATGGCGGGCACGTGGGCAAGTCTGCAGGCCGCCCTGGGGGCGACCACCCGCATCTTCGAGATCCTCGACACCCGCTCGGACCTTGTCGAGCCCGACTCCCCGAAGTCGCTTGAGAACGTGCAGGGGCACGTCGTCTTCGACAACGTCGGTTTCACCTACGGAGACCGGGACTCCGCCGTGCTGCAGGGCGTGTCGCTGCAGATCGAACCGGGCGAGACGTGTGCGCTGGTGGGCAGCAGTGGCTCGGGAAAAACCACCCTCGCCCGGCTGCTGCAGCGCATGTACGACACCAACGAAGGCACCATCACGCTCGACGGCATCGACGTGCGGGACGTGGCGCTGGCCGACCTGCGCGGGCGCATGGCGGTCGTCTCTCAGGAGCCGATTCTGTTCTCGGGCAGTGTCCGGGACAACATTCGCTACGGCGACCTTACAGCCTCCGATGCCGACATCGAACGCGCGGCGGCCATGGCCAACGCCGATGGCTTCATTCGCGAGTTCCCCGACGGCTACGACACCAAGGTCGGCGAGCGCGGCGTCCAGCTCTCTGGCGGCCAACGACAGCGCGTGTCGATCGCGCGGGCCATCCTGCGCGACCCCAAGGTCCTCATCCTCGACGAGGCCACCAGCGCTCTGGATGCCATGAGTGAAGGCCTGGTTCAGGAGGCGCTCGAGAAGCTGCAGGCCGGCCGCACCACCTTGGTGATCGCCCACCGCCTCTCCACCGTTCGCGACGCCGACCGCATCGTCGTGCTCGACCACGGCCGCATCGTCGAGTCCGGCACCCACAGCGCCCTGATGGAGGCCAAGGGCGCCTACAGCGAGCTGGTCGCCCGACAGTCCGACGCCGCGGCGTAACGCAGGGTTGCGGCCCCGGGTTCCCGGTCGCGCGGGCCCGTGTTATGCCGCAAACATGGCCGAGAGCACCGACGACCGGATGCAGAAAATCGTGTCGCTGTGCAAGCGGCGGGGCTTCGTCTTTCAAAGCTCGGAGATCTATGGGGGTCTGCGCAGCGCGTACGACTACGGCCCGATGGGTGTCGAGCTCAAGCGCAACCTGATGAACGAGTGGTGGCGCTCGATGGTCCACAGCCGCGAGGACATCGTCGGCCTCGACGCGTCGATCATCATGCACTCCGACGTGTGGAAGAACAGTGGGCACCTCGCCAACTTCAGCGACCCCCTGGTCGACTGCAAGCTCTGCGGCGAGCGCTTCCGGGCCGACAAGGCGCCGCGTGCCGAGCCCGGGTCTGCCGTGGTGATCGAGCTGGCCGACAAGGGCCGCGCCAAGGCGGCGCTCGACAAGGTTCAGGCGCTTCACGACGGCGCCCCCGAGGCGATCACCCGCGAAGGCAAGACGTTGGTCGGCGCCACCGTCTCCGAGCGCGGCTACGTCTGCACCAACTGCAACTCGCCGTTCCTCTCCGAGGAGCGCCAGTTCAACCTCATGTTCCGCACCTCGCTGGGTCCGGTCGATCCGGTCACGGCCGTGATCGACACCGTCAAGGCGGCCGTCGCGGCCGGCGATGACGAGAAGGCCATCCGCGCGAAGGTTGAAGCGAGCATGGACGACAGCTCCGTCTACCTGCGGCCCGAGACCGCGCAGGCCATGTTCGTCAACTTCCTCAACGTGCAGCAGAGCACCGGGATGAAGGTGCCCTTTGGCATCGCGCAGATGGGCAAGAGCTTCCGCAACGAGGTGAAGGTCGAGCACTTCATCTTCCGTTCCTGCGAGTTCGAGCAGATGGAGATGGAGTACTTCGTCGAGCCCGGCGAGGGCCCGAAGATGCTTGCGTACTGGAAGGACGCGCGGCTGAACTGGTGGAAGAGCCTGGGCATCCGCGAGGAGAACCTTCGGCTGCGTGAACACGAGGAGGACGAGCAGGCGCACTACAGCGACGGCTGCTACGACGTCGAGTACGCCTTCCCGTGGGGCTGGGACGAGCTTGAGGGCATCGCGAGCCGCACCGACTACGACCTCAATGCCCACTCCAACGGCTCGGGAAAGAAGCTGCAGTACTTCGACCCGCAGAAGGAAGACCCGCAGACCGGCAAGAGCGGCTGGCGCTACCTGCCGCACGTCATCGAGCCCGCCGCGGGTGCCACCCGTGGCCTGCTCGCGCTGCTGTGCGACGCCTACGATGAAGAGCCGGGTGACGAAGAGGGCAAGGGCGCGCGCACCGTGTTGCGCCTGCACCCGCGGCTCGCACCGATCAAGGTTGCCGTGCTGCCGCTGGTCAAGAAGGACGGCATGCCCGAGCTCGCCCGCGAGATCGTGCAGAAGTTCTACGCCGCAGGGATCAACGCCAAGCTCGACGAGCAGCACGCCATTGGCAAACGGTACGCTCGGCACGACGAGATCGGCACGCCGTACGCGATCACCGTCGACAACGACACCCTTGTGGACGGCAGCGTCACCCTGCGCATGCGGGACGACCGATCGCAAAAACGCATCCCGCTGACCACGGCCGTCGAAGTGGTCACCCAAGCCCTCAGCCAAGCCTGAGTCCGGCCCACCTGCCAAGCCCTCACAAGGATCCCGATCATGAACGCACCCCGCACCGTCCTCTGCAAGAAACACGGCCAAGAACTGCCAGGCCTTCCGTTCAAGCCGCTTCCCGGTGAGTTTGGGCAGCTGCTCTACGACAACGTCAGCATGCAGGCGTGGAGAGAGTGGCTGCAGGTCTCGCCGCGCTACATCAACACCTACAAGATGGATCTCCAGTCCGAAGAGGGGAAGGAGTTCTTGAAGAAGCAGATGCGGATCTTCTTTGGGTTTGAAGAGGGCGAGAACATCGACACCGCGTGGGTCCCGCCCTCCGAAGGGTAGGGGAGCCCCAACCGTGGTCAAACGCCGGCGCATCGACGCCGGCGTTTGCGTGTCCGGGGGTCAACGTCTCAGCCGGGCAGCCAGCCCACGCCCACGTCCGTGAATGTGATGTCTTCGAGCGTCTCGGTCACGCCCCCGTAGGTGACCTCGACGCCCGAAAGCTCGAGCGTGGCGGTGCCCTGGGTGCCGAACTTCGGTGCGTCCTCGATCGGCACGATGGTGATGTCGACGGTGCCCGCGGTGGCGACCCATTCCTGGTCGATGACGGTCTCGTCGGTGGCGACGTCGTTGCACACCGGGAAGCTCACCATCGTACCGACCAACACGTTGAAGGTTCCGAAATTCTGAGAAGTCGTGCGTGCCCTCATAGGTCTCGCCCGAGGCGGCTGCGGTTGCGACCAGGTCGCCGCCGATCGCCAGCACCAGCGCAATCGTGTCGTCGTCGTTTCGACCCCACACCGTCATGTCGGCGCAGCCGGACTCCGAGAGCGTCTCCTCGAAGCCGCCCGGGAGCGACGGCTCGCCGCCGGTCGAAGATTCGCCGCTCGTCGAAGATTCGCCGCCGGTCGAAGATTCGCCGCTCGTCGAGGACGCGCCACCGGTCGAAGACTCGCCGCCGGTGGATGCCGTCGTGGACGTCGAAGGGGAGGTTGTGCCCGACGAGCCGGCTGTGCCCGACTGCGTCGCCGAGGACTCGCCGGCGGTGGTTTCCCCCGACTGCGAAGTGCCCGACATCGTGTCGGTGTCGCCGCTGCCTTCACCGCCGTCGCAGCCGGTCGTGCCCAGGGCGAGGGCGAGCAGGACACAGGAGGAGAATCCAAGGTCTCGAGATCGAAGCATCATGCCTCCTTGGTGTGCACCGAGGCCCGAGCCCATCACTGTGCCCGAAGAAACCTGGTCACCCGGGAAGCCAGCCCACCGGGACGTCCGCGAAGACCACCGTGTTCAACGCGTGCGATACATCGCTGAAGGTGACCTCGAGCCCGGTGATGGTCACCGTCGCGACCCCCTGGGTGCCGAACTTCTCCGCAGCGGGGTCGGGGACAATCTCGATCTCGACCTCACCCGCAACCGCGAGCCATTCTTGGTCGATCGAGTAGGCAGACTCGTCGATCGCGTCGTTGCACTCGAGGTATGTCACGTTGTCGCCCACGAGCACGGACACGCGGGCGAACTCGCTGACGTCGTGGGTTGTGGTCACGGTCTCACCGGCTGCGACCGCGTCCGCGACGGGGTTGAAGTCCGGACCGGTGTAGAGCACCACTCCGATGGACCCGTCGGGGGTCGCCCCGTACACGACCATGTCCGCGCAGCCCGAGGCGCCGAGGGTCTCCTCGAAGTCGCTGGGCAGCGACGGGGCGGAGTCGGAGCAGGCACAGTCGCACGCAGCAGGATCGTTTCCGTCGTATTCGCACAGGGAGAACCCGCCCGGGATGGGGCTGAAACAGTCCCTACGCGCGACCTCCCAAGTGCCGTCGTCGATCTCTCGGGTCCAGAACTCACCGCCCTCGCCATCGCACGCTTCCACCTGGCATCCGCCCGCGGTTTCGGAGTCGTCACCGTCGAAGCAATAGCCCCCGCCCTCGCTGACGTCGCAGGTCGCACCGTCGCTCGAGGTGACGGCGACATCGAGCCAGCCGCAGCCCTGATTCGTGCAGTCCGTGGCGTTGCTGAAGTTGGCGCAGTTTTCCGGGGGGCTGGTGTCGGTCTCCGAGTCGCCACCGGTGGTGCCTGTCTCGCACGGGAGCACGCTGCCGCAGTTGGTGGCGTCGGTCTCGGTCTCGGTCTCGGTCCCGCTCTCCTGTCCGACCGTCTTCTCCGGGGCATCGCACCCGGGCGAGATGGAACAGCTCAGGGCGAGCAGGGCGGTTCTTGAAAAGCTAATGCAGCGAGAGGTCATGCCCGGTGGGTGTTCACCGACGGCGGTGCCCATCACTTCGGGGCGGACTTCTCTCGGGTGCAGGCCGCGCGGACCTTTGCGAGCAGCGTGCTGTGACCTTGGGCCGCGTAGGCGTCGGCTCTTCCAGCGGCGGCCTCGGGGTGCTCCAGACATGCGACGATCACCTGCAGCGCGCGTCGCTCCGGGGCGAGGACACCGACGGGAAACTCGGACGCATGTTCTGTGAGCGTCTCGCGAGCCTTGCCGTACCGCAGGGCCCGAACGTGCTCCCAAGTGCGGGCGATGAGCTGGTTCTCCGCCCCCAACCGGGTGGCGGGGAGCGCTGGCGGGGTTGGGACGGGGGCAGGGACCGGGTTCTCTTTGCGCTTCGCCCGAGGCAACGCCGTGGCGGGCGTCTGCGGCACCTGGGGCGGCTCCGCGATCTTCTCCAGGACTTGCAGCGGAGCCGGCGCGAGCTCGTGCGCGGGCTCGAGCCGCGGGCTCACGGCCTGGATGGGACGCGTCTGTGCGGCTTCGTCCGCGACAGAGGGCACCTGCATCGGAGCCAGACTCGGAGCGGATCCGTCGTCCGCGCTCGCCCGCAGCGCGTCGCTGGCCCCGATCGCGCCCCACACCAGCAGTCCCGCTGCGATCGCTCCGCCGGCGGCCCACAGCCACGCGGGGCGCGAGGGAGCGGGCGCAACCGTCCGTCGCGCCTGGAGTCGCGCATGCACCCGCTCGCGCGCTGGCTCGGGCATCGGGTTGGTCTCGCGATACGCCGTGAGGGCACAGAGCGCTTCGGGCGAGAGCGCGGGCGGTCGCTCGACCATCGCGGCCTCCTGCGACGAACGCCTCGAGCCGCTTGCGGGCGAGTCGGAGCCGAGAGTAGGCCGTGCCCAGGGGGATCCGCAGCGCCGCCGCCACGTCGGGACCCGCCATGCCTTCGATGTCGCTCAGCACGAAGACCTCGCGCTGTTCCTCGGGGAGCTGGGCGAGAAATGAAGCGACCCGCTTGGCCGCGCGGGTGCGAGTCGCCGCAGCTTCGGGATCGGGTGCCGGCAGCGGCGGGTCGACGAGATCGAGCCGCCGCTGCGCCCGGACGTGTTTGCGTCGAAGGTTGGCGCAGACCCCCCGAGCGATCGCGTACAGCCACGTGGTGGGGGCCGCGTCGCCGCGAAACCCCGGCAGCTTGCGACGCACCACCAGATACACCTCGTGGACCGCGTCTTCCGCGTACGCCTCCGGGATGCCCAGGCGCAGGACCGCGCGCCAGACGAAGTCCGCGTGGGCCCTGTACAGGTCGTCGAGGGTGGGGGAGGCACGCTCATCTTTGAGAGGGGCGGATGCCCGCACGGTTCCTGAGTGTTCACCGGGCCCGTCCTCCATCACCAGGTCCGTCGATTCCTGAAAGAAACGAAGGCCCACGCGCGCAGTCCCGTGGACCGAGCCGCGTGGACCGTCCCCGCGGGGTCGATTGCGAACCGGGGCTGGCGCAGCGTGACGTCTCCCGACACCTGGGCGCCGAGGCCGACCCATGGACGGATCCAGCCGACCACCCCGGGCTGAAGGCGGGCGGCCACCCACGCGGTCCTGGCCGTCGCGGGGGCGCGAACCTCGAGGCCGCGGGCGGTCATGGGTCCGGCTGCGATGGCCGCGCACAGGGGTACGGTCCAGCGTCGCGCCGGGGTCAAGACTCCGCAGCCCTCCAGCCCGAACCCCGCGAGCCAGACGCTGGCCGTGCTGCCTCGCTGGGTCTGCGCGATCGAAGGTGTCCACGCCTCCGCGGTGAGGTGGGCAGCCCAGTGCTCCTGTCCGACGCCCGCCGCCAGCTCGAAGACGCCGCCGGGGCTCGGAAGCGGGCCGAAGCCGATGCCTGCGCCGAGTCGCCCGCGAGCTTCGAGCGGACGCGACTGCCCACGCGACTGTGCCGCGGTCTTTTGTTCCGGCTCCGGCTCCGGCTTCGGCTCCGGCTCCGGCTCCGGCTCTGGCTCTGGCTCTGGCTCTGGCTCTGGCTCTGGCTCTGGCTCTGGCTCTGGCTCTGGCTCTGGCTCCGCGACCGCCAGCGGGTCGAGCGTCATCACGATGAGCAAGACCGCGGTGTCCACGACCTCTTCGCAGCTCGAAGCCTCGAAGCTCCGTGTGGACTGGGTGTCCCCTTGGTGCAGGCTCAGCGCGATGGCGTAGCCGAGGTCCGACGCGGTGATGGTTCCCGTGGCATCCAGAGTCGCCTCCGGTTGTGGGCGATCGGCGAGGCGTGCCTCGACCCGGGCTCGGATCGCATCCGCCTGTTCGCATCCCGCTGGCGCAGTCCAGGTGAGCTGGAGCGCGGCCCCAGGGGACTCGGCAGGTGGCTGCCCGAGGGCAGCTGTGAGCAGCCAGATGACCATCGCTTCGCCGCGACGATACCGCGACGTTCAGCGCGCAGGCTTCACCTCGCCGCAGGAACACGCACGGACCGCGCCACCTCGCGTCGTCGCAGCTTCAACATCAGCGGCGTGACGGCCAGCCCGACGAGAAAACCGCCCAGGTGGGCGAACCACGCGACCTGTTTGGCACCGCTGCCGGTCCCAAAGAAGCCCATCACGATGTGGAAGCCGACCCAGACCAGCAGGTAGACCCAAACGGGGATCTTGAGCTGAATCCACAGCACCACCTGGAACAGTCGCTGCCGAGGAAACGCCCAGAGGTATGCCGCCAAAACCCCGGCGATCGACCCCGACGCGCCCACCACGACCGTGGCTGTCTCATGGGTGAGAAAGGAGTGCAGGACGCCGGCGAGCAAGCCGGTCACGACGAAGAACAGCGCGAACCGGACGCGACCGAACAGATGCTCGATGTTGTCGCCGAACGTATAAAGGAAGTACGCGTTGCCTAGGATGTGCGGCACGCTGCCGTGCATGAACATGTAGGCGCCGAGCGTGTACCAGTCCTCGTTTTGCTTGAGGCGCCCCGGAACGATCCCGTAGAAGATCGTGTCCAGCTGCTCGAACTCCTGCATGCCGAACACCACGGCGAAGACGACCAGCAGCGTATAGACGACCCACGGGGTTCCGCGGCCGGGGTTCTCGACCTCGACCGGAAGATGGGTCAGGACCTGGGCCGCCCAGATCGCGCCGCGCTTGAGCCAGCGTTCGGTGCGGGTGCCCTGACCCTCACTCGTCGTGGCTTTCGCGAGCTTGCGCCGCTCATGTCCGTCGAGCCAGATCCCTCCACACGTGTTGCAGCGATCGACCGGGGTGCGGATCACCCCGGGGAGGGCATGCTCGGCCATGGGTCCGTGCCCGTGCGGACAGGGGCGGTCCGTCGGCGTAGACTCCGGGTCGAGGATGTCTTCGACGCCCTCGAGCGAACCGGCGAGGGTGTTCAGTTCGCCCGCGTCAAACCAGGCTCCAAAACACATCGGGCACGCGTCGATCTGAACGTCGGCCTGGCTCGTATCGAGCGTGCGACGACGAAACCAACCCGGTTTGTCGACTTGGACCCAGTTTGCCTTGGCGTCTCGCTGCAAGTGCACCGGCACCAGAGCGCTGAGTCCGCACGAGGCGCACGCAGCAGAGACCTCATGGTGATGGGTCAATGTAGCCGGCTTGGTCACAACCTGCGCGCGATCATAGCCGCGTGTCGAAGAATACGGAATAATCGCGACGCGTCGGTCGTCTCAACCCATCGCACGCACAGGACGTCCCGCTAGGGCGGCCCAACGGCTTTTCAGGGAAACGCAAACATGGTGGCACTCGTTCGAACCCTCGGTCTTCTCTCCCTCGCAACAGTGGTCTCCTTCGGAGCCGTGGCCTGCAAGAAGCCCGACAAGGGCCGGACCGGCAAGCGCACGGTCAAAGCGACCATCGCCGAGTTCGACCCCTCCGCCATGTCGGTCGATCTCGACAAGTACGGCACCGAGCGGGTCGACGACTGGGAGGTTCAGCAGGCGTTCAACCGCTCCTTCGAAACCCTCGACATGTGCGTGCTCAAGGCCAAGAAAAAACACGGGGTCAAGCCTGAGAGCGCGCTCGACGGTGACGTCGACTTCGCCGTGCAGCTCAACCCCAAGGCCGACAAACCGTTCGCCGTCAACGCAACGCTCAGCGCCTCCAAGTGGGATGACGACTCGGATCTCAAGGACTGCCTTCGCGACGCGGTCGCCGGTGTCGGCTTCCCGACCTACGACGGACCGCCACAGGTCGCCGAGTTCTCGACCCAGCTCGACCCGGGCTCGGACTACGAAGAAGAGTAGGCGGCCAACGCCAAAGCGACGCAACGAAGCCGCGAGTGGAAACGCTCGCGGCTTTGGTGCGTCGCGGTACCTTCTGACCCGGCACACTGCAGGAGACGCCGATGCGAAAGCTCTGCCAGACCGAAGACCAAGCCCGGGCTGATCACATTGCAGACGGACTGCGGGTGGCCGGCATCGAGGCGGAGGTCCGCGGCGATCCGCAGTCACCGGCTGTGTGGGTGATCGACCACGACGCGCTCACGCGCGCCCAGGCTTGGGTTGACGCGCACGGGGACGACGACCCTGGCGTGTTTGCGGATCGTGCTGCGAAGCTGCGAAAGGCCGCCGCGCGCGATCACCAAGACCACGCGCAGCGGATGGTCTCGGTGGAAGCAGGGTGGCGGGCCGCGCCGGGCACCATGACGCCGGTCACCCTGGCGTTGATCGGCGGCTCGGTGATCATCGCGTTGATGGGCTACCTTGGGCTGGCCGGCGACGACACGATGTGGTCGCTCACCATCGACCACTACGACGCGACCGTCCCGCTGCAACGCATTCGCGAGGGCGAGGTCTGGAGGCTGCTGACACCGATGTTCCTCCACTTCGGTCCACTCCATCTCGTGTTCAACATGATGTGGGTGTGGAACCTGGGGCCGCAGGTCGAGCGCAACCATGGATCGCTATGGTTGGTGATGCTGGTCGTGGTGGGGGAGGTGCTCGGGAACCTCGCCCAGTACATCGTGGTTGGCCCCGCGTTCGGCGGTATGTCTGGAGTGGTCTACGCGCTGTTCGGGTTCGTCTGGATGCGGGCGCAGTACGACCGCAACCATCGATACGCCCTGTCCGAGGTCAACGCGGTCCTGATGATGGGCTGGTTCGTACTGTGCGCGACGGGCGTGATGGGACCCATCGCCAACCTGGGCCATGCCGGCGGGTTGGTCGTGGGGCTCTTGTTTGGGCTGCCGGCGTACATCCGCCAGGTTCGCGCGGTCGGATTTGGGCATCGGTTTGCAGAGGGCAGCTGGGGCGACGTACAGCTCAAGGGGTGGCGCTGGGTTCAGCTGCGCGTGCTCCGGCCCTACCTCCCACTGTGGTTTCTGCTTCTGGCCGCGGTCGTGGTCGTCGCCGACCTCTTCGACAACGGTTGGCTCTGAGCGCGGCGGGCGAGTCTCAGGGCACCAGAAGCTGGGGATCGATGCGGGTGTCCAGCCAGTTCATGCGCCAGTCCAGGTGCGGACCGGTGGAGCGTCCCGTGTTGCCGAGCGTCGCGATGCTCTGGCCTCGCTTGACCTGCTCGCCGAGCTTCACCTTGATCTTCTGCAGGTGCAGGAAGGACGAGGTCAGCCCGTGGCCATGGTCGATGATGAGCAGGTTGCCCGACAGCGGTACGTCGTTTTCCGCAAACACGACCACGCCGGCCGCGGGCGACTTCACGGGACTGCCTTTGCGCCCGGCGATGTCGATGCCCCAGTGCACGCCCTTGTCTTCGCCGTTGAGGATGCGCTCGCGACCGTACGTCGAGGTGATCTTTCCGCGGGCCGGCCACGCGAAGCCACCCGGGTAGTGGGCGAGCTTGGAAACCTTGGCGCGCGCCGCTTCGATGCGCTTGCGGCTCTTGGCGAGGGCGCGCTTGGTTTCCTTGTCCAGGTTGACGAACGCATCGGGCAGGTCATCGATCGCCTCGGGCTCAAAGGTTCGGTCCTTCACGTGCAGGATGTGCCGGATGGGCGCAGAGTCCTCGAACGCAAACGCCAGCAGCGCCCGAGGCGGTGCATCGACGCCAAAACCGAACACGAAGTCGCCCGCATCCGAGACCGGGAGTTTCTTCTTGTTGAACCAGACGCTCGTGCCGGCCGGCGCCTTGCCCACGACCAGCCCGCCGTCGGTCACCTCTCCGAGCAGCGTGACGCGGGGGTCTTGTGCGGCGAGGTAGTCTTCGTCGGCGCGCAGCTCGTATCCGATGGTCTTGGTGGCCCCGTCGCTCCCGGTCAGCGTCAGCGTTCCTTGGAGCTGAAGGTCGACCGGGAGTCCGGCGGTGAGGTCGAAACGAGCCCGAAGCTTGCCGTCCCCGTGGATCTTCGTGACCTGCATTCCAAAGGCGAGCACCGGGGGGGTGGCCTCGTCGGTGGGCGTGAAGACCACGGTGCCGGCGACTTCGAGCTGGTGGGCATCCAGCTTGCTGGCGGTGCTCTCCAAACGCTGCCACGTGGGGACGCCAAACAGGTCGAGCTGACGTTGAACCGTCCAATGCGCGCCCTTGCTGAGCCCTTCGTCGGGCGTGGGAATGCGGAGGTGTCCCAGGACCACTCGAAGCGCCGCGCCCACGACGGCCACGTTGGGATCCGTCGCGTCCGGCCAGGGGATCGCCTCGACCGCGCCCATCTCGTCGGTTTTCAGCGCGTAGGCGCTCGGCGGATCGGTCGGCGTGAGGGCGGCTAGAAACGTCGACAGGAAAGCCTCGTCCACGCCTTCGGTCGCGGGGGTACTCAAAGTGCCGGGCGTCCAACGCAGGTTGGCTGCGTCCACGACCTCAAGCGATGCTGCAAGTCGAACCGTGGGCACGTGCAGGTTCTTCTTGCGGCCTTCGCTCAGCGTCACCTCGAACACCATCTCTCTCACCGTCCCCGGCACGAGGGCGGGGAGCGGGGATGGAGGGGTCTTCGTCTCGCCGAGTCGGACCAGCGCCACCAGCGGCTCATCCTCGGCGATCACGAGGCCCGCATCGGGTTCCGCAGTCGCCTTCGAGAGCGCAGGTCCGGGATCGGGTTCGCGTGCGGGCTGCGCTGGGGCGTCGTCGCAACCCAGACACAGCGCGAACACCACAGCAGGCAAACAACGTCGCATGCCTGCAGCATCGACCCTTGACCCGACTCGGCGCATCGCAAAACGCGATCCGTGCCGGGGCTGTAGTCGCGACCACGACGAAGGCCGCGGTCCAGGTGGACACGCGGCCTCGCACGCTCGGTGTTTTTTGGGGCCGAACGGCGGGTCGGATCAGCGGCCGATGCCGGCGTACTTGAAGCCCATCGCCTCAAGCGCGGCCCGGTCGTACTGGTTTCGGCCGTCGATGAGCACCGGGTTTTCGCGCATCAAGCTCTTGATCTTGTCGAAGTCGGGCGATCGATATTGCCGCCACTCGGTCATCAGCAGCAGACAATCCGCGCCTTCGACCGCTTCGTAGGGGTCGGATACGAGCTTGAAGCTGCCGGTCTGGTCCTGAAGATCTCTCACGAAGTTGGGGCCACCCTCGGGGTCGTGGCCTCGCACGGTCGCGCCGTCGGTGAGGAGGGTTCGGGCGACCCGAAGCGCAGGGGCCTCGCGCACATCGTCGGTGTTCGGCTTAAACGCCAGGCCCCACATCGCGAACGTCTTGCCAGCCACCTCGCCGACGAGGCTTCGAGCCTTGCGGACCATCAGGACCTTCTGCGCCTCGTTGATGCGCTCGGCGGCCGCGACCAGGCTCATGGAGAGCCCGTGCTCGCGCGCCGTATTGATGAGCGCCCGCGTATCCTTGGGGAAGCAGCTTCCGCCGTAGCCCGCGCCGGGATACAGGAACTTATTGCCGATGCGGGGGTCCATACCCATGCCGGTGCGCACGTCTTCAACATCCGCTCCCACCAGGTCGCACAGGTTGGCGATGTCGTTGATGAATGAGATGCGCGTCGCCAGGTATGCGTTCGCCGCATACTTGGTGATCTCGGCCGACCGAGGCGCCATGAAGAGGATCCGCTCGGAGGAGCGGAAGAAAGGCTTGTACAACTGATGAAGCACCTCGCGAGCCTTCGGGTCGTCGACACCGAGAACCACGCGGTCGGGCTTCATGAAGTCGTCGACCGCGGCGCCTTCCTTGAGGAACTCGGGGTTGGACGCGACCACGACGTTGTGGGTGGTGGCCTCGGTCATGATCCGGGTGACGCGCTCGGCGGTCCCGACGGGCACGGTGCTCTTGTTGACGACGACGGCATCGTGGTCGAGCTCTTCGGCGACTTGCCGAGCCGCTTCGAAGAGGTAGCCCAGGTTGGCCGAGCCATCGGGTCCCGAGGGGGTGCCCACGGCCATGAAGATCACCTCACCGTGTCGGGCTGCGTCGCCGTTGGAGGTGGTGAACCTCAGGCGCCCCGCCTTCACGTTGCGCTCGACGAGCGCCTCGAGGCCGGGCTCGTAGATCGGGATCTGCCCATCTTCGAGCATCTTGATCTTGGACGCGTCGATGTCCGCACAAAGGACGTCATTTCCGTGGTCGGCAAAGCCGGCTGCTGCGACCAATCCCACGTAGCCTGTACCAATGACGCTGACCTTCATAGCTGCGGGGACTGTACGGTAAAAGGACGGGGGCTGCCACGGTGAGTGACGCGTCGAATGGGGACTCTGAGCTGCTGACGTCTCCGCTGCACGGGACGCCGGTCGGACGCTTGTTCGTGATCGGAGGTCCGATCGGTCTCGCGGTCGCGATCGTGGTCAGCCTCTGGGTCTCCTACCTCCACGTGCGTTTCACTGCGGTCGTGCAGGCCCCGGCTGCACTGCAGTCTGGCCGCCCCTTCGTGGTCCGAGCCCAACTGGTGCCCGAGGGGTCTGCGCTCGTGCCCCCGCTGGAGGGAGAGGCGTGGCTGGAGCGAGATGGAGCGCGGCTTGAGCTGGGGCCGCTGCTCTCGGCACGCACCGACGGGATCATGCAGGCGAGCGTGATCGCGCCGACGCTGGAGCCGGGCGCCGCGTCGTTGCACGTCGTGCTGCGCTCGGCGAGCGGCGAGGGGATGGAGCCGATGCATGAATCGGTCGAGGTCCAGATCGAGCAGGCGCTGCCCCGGATCGAGCCGAAGCCCATGGTGGCCGGCTCGACGCTGCAGCACGGAGATGACTCGCAGCCCCAGCCCCCGGGCGCTCGGATCGTCGTTCGCCCGCATGGTCGGCTTCTGTCCGAGTTCGACAACACGCTGTACGTGCGCGTCACCAAGAACGACGGCACGCCGTGGGTGGGCGAGGTGGAGGTGGCGTTGGTGAGTGGCGTCTACGGCGGAAGCAAGGCCCAAGACGGCGTCACTCCGGTCCTGGCCCGGGGTGCGCTCGACCCGTGGGGCGTGCTCCCGGTCCGCGGCATGCTCTCCTCGGCGGTGTTGCGGGTCGAGGTGCGGGTCCTGGGCAGTGACGATCGAGCTCTGCACACGCGGATGCTTCGCTTGGTCAGCTTTGCGGGCGGCGTCGTGCTGCGCCCGGGCGCGTCCGCGGTCTCGTCTTCCGAGCCGTCGCTGGATCTCACCCTGGAGTCGCTTCGCGCAAAACGTCCCGTGTTTGTCGACGTCCACGGCCCGGCCGGCGCGTGGATCTCCACGCTCACGCCCCCGCTCAAAGTCGGGGAAGAGCCTCGGCCGTGGAGCTCGCAAAGCGTCGCGCCGGGTGTCTTGCAGTTCGAAGCGTACCCGGCCCCGCACGCACCGGGCGAGAGCACCGCGCTGGCCCGCGTTCAAGTGGTGGATGGGGATTTGCAATCGTTCGCATCGCTGCAGCCTCTGGTCGCGCTGCAGCGCGGGGGACTGCAGGCCCCCCGCGTGGAGGCTCACTTCGACGCCGCGTTGGAGGCCCAGTATTGGGCTGCGGTGCAGGACATCGCGCTCACCCCCAAGCAGGTCGAGGCCGCCCGGGAGTTTCTTTTGGGCACCCTTCCGCTCGCCGCCTATGGGCCCGAGGTGGCTCTGGTCACTCGAGATCGGGTCCTGACGGAGATGGCATCCAAGAAGCGCCGCTGGACGATCGGCATGCGCTGGGTCCTGCTGGGCGGTGGCGGTTTGTTCTTGGCCTTGATGACCCTGAGCATGGTGCGTTCCCACGCCCAAGGAGCGGCCGCGACATTGGCCGCGCTTGGACGCGTCGACGGGGAGGAGGCTCGGGGCGAAGCGGAGCTTTCGGTGTCGCGGGAGCAGCGAGCGGCCTTCCTTCGTGGTCTCGCTGTGATCGTTGTGATGGCGCTCGCACTCGCCGGCACCACGGCGTTGCTCGAGTCGCTGCTCTGGTCGCACTAAGGCTTGTGCGCCAACCTCACGGGCGCTCGTTTGCTCGGCTGAGGTCGATGAGGCACACCCATGGAGTGACGGCACCACGCGCCATGATCCTCGCCGCCGGGTTTGGGACCCGATTGGGAGCGCTGTCGGAGCAGCGTCCCAAGCCGATGCTGCCGATCTGTGGCACCCCGTTGGTGCGCTGGTCGGCACGCTGGCTTGCGCACCACGGTGTGCAGGACGTGACGGTCAACCTGCACCACCTCGGTGCGCAGATCGAAGCCGAGCTGGGCGACGGCAGCGGCATTGGGACGCGGGTCCACTACGCACACGAGGAGGGCATGATCCTGGGGACGGGAGGAGGCCTTCGGGAGGCGCGTGCGCTGATCGACGGTGGCGACGGATCCCCCATCGTGGTGGTCAACGGAAAGATCATGGTCGACTTCGACCTGCGCGCCTTGATCGCCAAACATCGGGAGAGCGGCGCCGAGGCCACGATGGTGCTGCGCCCGGACCCCGAGGCCACAACGTGGGGCAGCCTTCAGCTCGACGACGAAGGCCGCGTCGTGCGGCTGCTGCAGGGCATTCCCGACGCCGACCCGCACGCGAAGCCCACCTCAGAGCCCCTGATGTTCACCGGCATCCACGTGTTCAATCCTCGTTTTCTCGATCGCATTCCGCAGCAAGGCGAGCAGTGCATCGTCCGGACCGCCTATCGACAGCTCTTCCACGAGGGACGCGGGCTGCACGGCGTCATCAGCGAGCACTACTGGTGGGAACACTCGACACCGCAGCGCTACCTCCAAGGGGTGGCAAACATACTCGACGGAAAAGCACACCTGCCTCACGCCGAGAAGCCGCTGCGCGGCGTGCACGAATCGGCTTCGGTCGACCCGACGGCTGAGATCTGCGGCCCCGTGTGGATCGGACCGGACGTCACCGTGGGGGCGGGCGCGCGAGTCGGACCGCACGTTCAGTTGGGCGGCGGTGTCGTGGTGGAACCTGGCGCGGTGCTCGAGCGCATGGTCGCGTGGGAGGGCGCGCGCCTGGGTGGAGTGGTCCGCGACACCGTGATCCCCTCTCCCTGACCGCAGGACCGGTGTTGGGCCGAAAATGTCCCAAACCTGCGCGTGGGGCCTGACTCCGGTATCCTCATTCCGATGGTTGATGCTGTGGAGCGAGAGGACGGCGCGCCCGCATCCGATGGTCGGGTTCCGATCATCCTCGTGTGCTCCACGGATGATGTTGAGCTGGCCGACGCCGCGGCAGAGGGTCTGCGGTCTCGGGGCTTTGACGTCGCGGTGATGGGAGCGGCTGAAGACGGGAGTTCCCGGCTCGGGGAGCTCGTCCAGCGATTCGCGCGTCAGGGCCTGTATGTGCTTTGTCGCGGGGGGCAACTCGACCGAGACGGTGTTGATCGCCTTCGCGGGCTGCTGCGGGCCGAAGATGTGCCCTTTGGGCGCACGCTGACGCTTCCGACCGCCCAGGGAGGCGCCCGAGCTTTGGAGGAGCGCATCGTGTCGGTGGCCCGCCGCATGGTCACGGGTCGTTTTGAACCGACAGACGCCGAGGTCTTGGGCGAAACCGACTCGCAGGAATCCGGGCTGGAGTCCGAGGTTGGGGTCGACCTTGTGGATGTCGAGCGCTGGGCCGACTCGCTCGCGCACGGTGTCGTTCCGAACAACGATGGCGGCCAGGGGGAGGACCTGCCGACCCAGGTCGCTGGACTCTCGCCATTGGGGACCAACCCGGGGTTTGAGCCAGGGCCCGAGACCCTCCCTTCGTTTTCCGCGGGTGAGGCGGGCGACTACGAGCCGGTCGACAAGACGGCGGTCACCCGGCACCCGATCACCTTTCCCGCGACGCGGGAAGAATCGTCTGCCCCTGCGCCAGCCTCGGCGCCCACGTCTACATCCGAGGAGGACGACGTCGAGGCGTCGGAGTTTTCCTCGGGCCCCAATCTCCGACTGATCGTCGGTGGAGGAGTTGCCCTCGTGCTGACCATCGCGCTCGTTCTTGCGTTCTCCGGCCCCGAGGAGGACGCCGCCCCCTCGACTCCAGACGCCGTCGCGCTTCGCGACGCGGACACCCCGTCCAAGCCGGAGGTGCCGACGCCGTCCCCTTCGGACGAAGAGGCGGACGGGGTGGGCGCGGCCGAAGTCGACGAGGACGAGGTCGAGGACGAGGTCGAGGACGCGGAGCCCCGCAAGGCGCCCAGCGAGCCCGAGCCCCTGCTTCCGGAGCTGGATCTCGAGGGGGCCCAGAAGTCCCTCGCGCATCGAAGCGCGATCGATCCGGGCCTGCTCGATCCTCGGGCGCTCTCCCCCAGCGCGCCTGAGGATCGCGCGGCGATTGGCCAGGCGCTCGAAGACCGCGAGATCCGCTCGTGGAACGCGTTCCTGATCGCTGGCGATGACGCGCCCAACATGACGTTTGGCGACGCCGAGACGTTTTGCAAGACGTTGACCGCGGGCGACATTTCGGGGTGGCGCCTTGCGTCAATCGGGGAGCTGCTGTCTCTGGTCGGTGCCAAGCTGCTCGACCGCAAAGGTGTGTTCTGGAGTGAGACCCCCGGCGACGCGTTCGGCGAGACCCGCATCGTCGTCAACGCGAAGAAGGGCACCACCAGCCCGGTGAGCGTCGGTTGGGAGGGCGCCCGCCCCGTGTGTGTGCGCGTGCGCGAGTGAGCCCCACCGGCTTTGCGCAAACCCCAGGAAACTGCCAAGCTCCGCAAACCATGCGCGAGCACGGATATGGTCGTTTCAGTGCGATTCTCCTCGGTATCGCGCTGAGCGGGTGCGGTCGATCAGACACGGAGCCCTTCGCCATCGCGCTGGACGGCACGAGCGGCGGCTCATCGACCGGGAGCCTGTCCACGACGGGTCTTCCGGGGTCGAGTTCGTCGGGGTTCCTGGAGTCGAGCAGCAGCTCTGGGGTTCCCGGGTCCTCCAGTACCGACGCCGAGTCCTCCTCCAGCGGAAGCGGGAGCAGCTCCAGCGGCGGCAGCGACAGCAGTTCTAGCTCGTCGTCGGGAAGCCCGGAGTGCGACAACGGGGTTTGGGAGGGCAGCACCAGCGTCGTCAACGAGGCGGAGCTCGCCTCACTTCAGGGGTTCACCAGCATTACGGGCAACCTCGTCCTGTTCGGCATCGATGGCGCGACCGACTTCGAGCCGCTGGAGTGCCTGCAGTCGGTTGGCGGCGTGGTCGAGATTCGGCAAAACCCAGACCTTGGCAGCCTGCAGGGGCTTCATCGGCTGCAGAGCGTGGGCGGGTTCGTGCACGTTGGCGACAATCCGCAGCTGCTGACCGCTGGACTCGACAGCCTGGGCTCGGTCGGAGACTTCTTGTTCATCCAGAACAACGCGTCGCTGCTCTCGCTGCTCGAGCTCGGCAACCTGAGCTCCGTGGGCGGCCGGCTGCGGATCTGGAACAACGACAACCTCTCCTCCGTCGACGGACTCGACAATGTCAGCGGGTCTGTGGCCGGGGTCGAGGTCGGCGAGAACGCAGTCCTGGCCGATCTGGATGGCTTGTCCGGCCTGTCTCAGGTCAACGGCCCGATCATCATCGACGACAACAATTTCCTCTCGGACGTGTCGGGGGTGGGCGGGGTGACGGGCACCGTCAGCGGCATCCGAATCCAGCGCAACCCGCAGCTGGGCAACTTCAATGCCTTGGCCGGGATCACCTTTGTCGGTGGGTCCGGGGTGCGAGTCCAGGGGAACACCGGTCTCAACAGCATCGCGGGTCTCTCGACGATCGGGGCGGTCGCGGGCAACCTGTGGATCGAAGGCAACACCGTCCTGCCCAGCCTCAACGGGCTGCAGGGCGTCGCCGACGTGGGCGGCAGCGTCGTGGTCCGCAGCAACCCGGGCCTGATCGACGCGAGTGGAATCGCCGGCCTTCAAGAGGTGAACTTTTGGCTCATCGTCGAGGGCAACGCAGGACTCGTCTCCCTGGACTTCTCGCAGCTGCAGTCGGTGGGCGGGGTTGTCAGTATTTCGTTCAACGCGTCGCTGCAAGCCCTCGGGGGATTCTCGCAGCTGCAGTCGGTTGGCGATCTTCTGCGCGTCCTCAACAACACATCGTTGGCGAGTATCAACGGCTTTGGCGGGCTTGAGTTCCTCGAAGGCGACTTGCGGGTCGAAAGCAATCCGGTGCTCTCCACCATCAACGGGTTCAACTCGTTGGAGGAGATTCAAGGCCGCATCTCGGTGCAAAACAACCCGGCGCTGCTTCATGTCGACGGGCTGTCCAACCTGGCCTTTGTCGGGGACCGGGTCATCTTTATCGAGAACGACAGCATGGTTCGCATCAGCTTCCCGGCCCTCGACGAGGTGGCCGGTGGCCTCCAAGTCCGCGAGAGCGATGCCATCGTCGACATCTTGATGCCCCAGCTGCAGACGGTGGGGGACTTCTTGTACTTGGGAGAAAACGCCTCGCTGCAGGACGCGGGCGATTTTGGCTCGCTGAACTCGGTCGGGGCCGGCTTCACGGTCCGAAACAACCCCGTGCTCAGCGCGTTGGGTGGCTTCAGTTCGCTCACGAGCGTCTCCGCCAACTTCACGGTGACGGGCAACCCCGCGCTGCAAACCTGCGACGCACAAGCCTTGTCCCTCCAGCTCCTGGCAGTGGGCGGCTCGACCACCATCGCCGGCAACCTCGCCGACGCCTGCGGGTCGTAGCCTTTGTCCGCCTGGCTCCGCGCTCGCGCCCGTCCGGTGGCGGTGTACGTGTTCACCGCGGTCGTGCTCGCGGTGCTTGCCGGAGCGTCGCTGAGCAAGCCCAGCGCCAACAACCACTTCGTGCACATGGCCTCGGGATGGCTTGCGGGGCGGTTGGAGCACGAGGGCAACCCTCCGGGCTACTGTGACGCCAAGCGTCGGCGCGCCGGCGAGTGTCGACATCACCAGTACGACGACTGGGCTGTACTGACTACGCTCGAGCTCCCAAGCGGGCAGACGGTGCGCGCGTTCCCTTGCCGCACGCAGGCCTGCAAGGACGCGCGCAAGACCGATCGTGTCGAGACCTGGTACGTGACCGGTCAGGGCTGGACATCGTATCCGCTGGGCGAGGCACGCCGTACGACGCAGACCTGGTACGTCAGCTTTCCGCCGGGGCCGGCGGCCATGATGCTGCCCGCGGTGGCGGTGTGGGGCCTGGGGACGCCGGACGTGCTGCTGACCGTTCTTGTGGCCGCTTGCATCCCGGTGCTGCTGCTGGGTTTTCTCGACCGCACCCGAGGCGTGGAGGAGGGCCGAGGAGCGGAGCATCTGTGGCTGGTCATGGCGCTGGGCTTGGGCTCTCCTGCGTGTTTCCTCGGAGCCAGCGGAAACGTCTGGTTCACGGCGCAAGTCTTCGGCGCCCTCGCGTTGACGGCGTTCTTGTCGTGCGCCTGGGACCTTCACCGACCTGGGTGGGCAGGCTTCTGGCTCGGCGCGGCGATGGCCTGTCGGCCGACGATGGCGCTGGCGGTGTTGTTCTTTGGCTGGGAGTGGTGGCGCCGCGGTCGGCCCCTGCGGGCGCTGACGCGTTTCGTGGGTCCGCTGCTCTTGATCGGCGCCGCGCTCATGGCCCTGAACCTGGCGCGCTTCGACGCGCCGTTCGAGTTCGGGCACCGCTTCCTCGACATTCGCTGGCAGTCGCGCATCCAACAGTACGGCTTGTTTCATCCGCGGTACCTGGTGCGGAATCTGGAGTGCATGCTGTGGCTGCTGCCCAAGCAGGCCTGGCCGCTGAAGGTCTCGCTGCACGGCAGCGCGCTGTGGGTGCTCTCTCCGTGGGTTCTGTTGACGTTCGCGGTGCGCGGTCGTTTCCCGCAGAAGTGGGGGCTCGTGCTCACGCTGCTCGCCCTGATGGTGCCGGCGCTGCTGTACCAAAACAGCGGCCAGATCCAGCCTACGTACCGCTTTGGAATGCTGTGGCTGCCGACGCTCGCGGTGCTCATCGCCCACGGCGGCGCGCTGCGGATCCGGCGCCTTGCTGTCGGGCTTATCGCGATCTCGATCGCGGCCCAGAGCTACACCGCGTGGATGTTCGTACGAAGCAAGGGCGAGCTGTTTGTCACGGACCCGCTCGGTTGGCCGTTCGAATCCGAGTTCGACGACAGCTGAGTGTGCGCCGCGGGCAAAAAACGCCTTGCATCCCGAGCTGAGGCGATCAAGCTGTTTGCCGGAGGCCCATCCATGTTCGTCGAACGCTACCGCCCCAAGGGATTGCTCCCGAGCTTTGTGCTCGGTCGGAGCCTGATCTCGTGGTGCGGAACGTGGCGAATGGATAGCGGCCCACGTGCGTGGCGCAGCGAGCGGGTCGACCCGCCCACCGCCTGAACCGCCCGGCGTTCAGGTTTTCGGTTCCGCACATTGCGGGTGAGTCCGCGCGTTGCACCCTTCGCATCGCATCGCTCGCATCGCATCGCATCGCATCGCATCGCATCGTATCGCATCGCATCGCATCGCATCGCGACGCGGATGCATCGCAGCCCGTCGGGCGCGCGGCCCAAGGGCTGCGCTGCTTCCGTTCAACGAAACCCCGTCTGCTCGATCCCCGAGCACCCCAGTGACACAGGAGTTGACTCATGACCTGGACGAAGAACGAATACGACACGCTCACTACGCACCCGAGCCGGGACGCACAGTTCTACCTGGAACGCCATCGTCGGCGTCACGGGCTGTGCACGGAGAACGGCGCTGGCCGTCTCGCCCGGTTCGGAACCATCGCGCGTTACAAACAAACCTCGGTGCACGACGTCGTTGCCGGACGCTTGGACCGGGTCTACGAGGCCGAGTACAACCACTACCTGTGGCGCGTGCGGCCCCAATGCGCGTACTGCAATGAGGTGCTGACCCGCAGGACGTTGACGCGTGACCACGTGGTCCCGCGTGCGGCCGGAGGCGGACCTGGGGAGAACCTGGTGCCCGCGTGCGGTCCGTGCAACCGAGCCAAAGCCAACCGGTCGTTGTTGGAGTTCCTGGTCCGGCGTGCCCGAGCGCGGGCGCGCGAGACCCAAGCGTGTGTGCGCAAGACCCAAGCGTGTGCGCGCACGATCCCAGCGTGTGTGCGCACGAACTAAACGCTGACGCGGCGGCGTCCTGACTCGCAATTTCATTCGAGTCAGGCGCTGCCGTGTTGTCGTACACGGGCGAATGCCCGACACCGAGCGGAACCCTCGGGGTCAGCCTTCGCTGATCTCGACCGAGTAATCGACGACCATCCGGCTTCCGTCCCAAGTGGGGAATGTGGACTCGTAGACCGACCGACGCGCGCAGGCGCGGACGATGGGCTGGTCAAGCTCGTCGGAGGGGACGACGGAGACCGCCGAGACCTGCCCGTTGGGCTCAAGCTCGAACTGAAAATCGAGTGCACCGGTGCCGGCGGCTTCAAGGTCGTAGCAGGCGGCAAGGTCGAGGCACTCAAACACTGCGGCCTGCACCGTCAGCAGATGCTCGTGCAGCTCGTGGTCCTGCAGGAAGGCGTCGCCTTGGTTTCGGTTGTCACCGCGGCTACGGTTTCGGCGGTACTCCGGGATGCGGGAGTCGTCGAGCAGCGTCTCGATGGGCGGGATCTCGCTCTGCGGGAACGGGCACTGCGCCGAGAGCCGCTCGTTGGTGGTGCCTTCGTCGAGGCTGTGGGTGGAGATCCTGCGGCCGCTCAGGACGAGGTCGTCGTCACAGAGTCCGAGTTCACACTCTGGAATACCGTCGCAGGCACCATTTGCGCACGGATCTGAGCTTTTTCGGCTCGCGCAACCCGCTGCCAGCGCCACAGCGATGGCGACCAGTCCGGCTGCGTGAGTCGAGGCACCGCTGCGCACCACGGCACCATAACAGGTCCGCCTGCGCGCGAGCGCTCCACGTCATCAACGAGGCAAATCTCGTCGGATACTGTGGGCTGCGATCGCACCTGCCGCAGGCTGCTAGGATGGGCTTGCGATGCAGGATGACTTTCAACTCCTCGAGCAGTGGCGTGGCGGCAACACGACTGCCGGGAGCCAGCTGCTGCAGCGCTACTTCGACAACCTGTATCGCTTCTTCTCCAGCAAGGTCGACGACGAGGTCGAGGATCTGATCCAAGGGACGCTGCTGGCGTGCGTCCGGTATCAAAACTCGCTCGATGGTGTGGAGAGTTTTCGAGCGTACCTGTTCACGGTCGCGCGCAACGAGCTGTATCGACACCTTCGCAAGCGGGCGAAGCGGGATGTGGTCGACTTCGGGGTCACCTCGGTCATCGTGCTGGGGGTCTCGCCAGCGTCGGCGGTGGCACAGCGCCAGCAGCAAGCGCGACTCGTCGCCGGCTTGCGCACGCTCCCGGTCGAGCTTCAGCTCGTGCTTGAGCTGCACTACTGGGAAGGCCTGAGCACAGCGGAGCTCGCCGAGGTGATCGAGGCACCGCAGGGAACTGTGAAGAGCCGGCTCCGGCGCGCGCGCACGCTGCTGGCGGCGGCCTTGGAGTCAGCCGAGGGCTCCGCCATCGATCAGCTCACGAGTCGCGATGTCGTGCACTCCTGGGTCCGGGCGCTGCGCGGATCCGTTCTTCCCGAGGAGTAGCGAGCTGCCCGGGAACCTGGGGCGAGCGAGATTGTCGTCCGCTTCAGGCCCCGATGCACAAGAAAAAGAAACGCGTCACCCTTGCCCCCGTGGATGCCGACCTCATCCCGGTCTTGAGCTGCATGTTCCTGCTCATCCCCGCGCTCCTGCTCGCCATGGAGGCGGCCAACTGGTCGTCGATTCCGGTCTCTCCCCCCAAGTTTGTCTCGGGGTCGGAGATCCTGTCCGATTCTCACCGACGGACGCACCTCGCGGTCCAGGTGCGTGAAGACGGCTTCGCCCTGACGCTGGGTCATTGCGATGGCTGCGGGGGCCCGCCCGCGCTGATCGGTCTCGAAGGCAAGGATGGACTCGACGGTTTGCGGGCCGCGGCCCAGGGCATCAAGGCCAGCTACCCATCGATCGAGCGCGTCTACCTCAGCGCCGAAGGGACCATCCGGTTGCAGACCCTGGTTGAGACGATGGACGTCCTGCGGGGGAGCCAGTGCTCCCTGTTGCCCGGAGAAGACAGCTCCAGCTGCCTCTTCCCGGGCGTCATCATCGACGCTTGAATGCCTCGCGTCCCAACTACTCGACGACGCGGTGGATGTAGAGCCCGGTCGCTGCGTTGACGCCGTTCCGGTCGGCGGCGCCAGAGCGCTCGAACGTGGAGTACTCGCCGTCGTCGTCGAGGTCGCCGAAAGCCTGCGCAGTGAACTGGCACTCGCCGAAGCCAACGTTCGTGTTGCTCGACACGTAGTTGTAGTGAAAGAAGTGTCCCTGCTCCATCCCGAAGTTGAGGGCGTTCCACATGGGGTTGAGCGCCCACTCGGCGATGTCGTACGAACCCGGGCCAGCGCCGCCTACCCCCGGAACGCAGCGCCCAGCGGGTCCCGCGTTGCAGTTGACGGTGGGGGTGAATCCAGCTTCGCCCCCGGTGGGGGAGCCGGCAGGGTGCGGGCAACGATGCGTCGCACCGTTGGCGACCACACCTCCATCACCGATCTGGGTGACTTCGCCCCGGTCTACGTGGTCGACGTTGTAGTACGCGCTCGTCGCATCGAACAGCTTCGCCAGCTGCCCGCTCGCCTCGGCTGTCTTCACGCGGCGCACGTACAGGGTGAGGGTGGGAATTGCGATTGCAGCCAGAATTCCGAGGATCGTCACGACGATCATGAGTTCGATGAGGGTGAATCCCCGGTGGCTACGAGATCGCATTGTTCTTCCCTTCAAGACTCCCGGCGGTCACCGCCGGTCGTTGCACTGCCCGCCTCTTTGCACCTTTCCTGCCTACGGAGAAAAAACAATGATCTTCGGCTGTCCGGCTGAAATGGTCAGACTTCACCGACAAAAGGCGGCCATGAGTGCCGAAAATTGGCACAGCGGAAGGCCCCGGAAGCGCGCTTCCGCCACCCGGTCTTCGATACCCTGCGGCAACTTGGCTGCTGACGAGTCTAGCTCTCGCGTGGTCGCCCTCGGACCGACCTCGTGGGCACAGTTGCTCTTCGCACTGCTCTCGCAGCGGTTCTCGGGGCGGGCCGAGCTCGACCAGGGCGGCGCGCGGCGACGGATCGTTTTTCGCGGTGGCTTCGCGGTCTGGACCGACTACGAGGTGCCGAACACCGGGGTCTCCGAGATTCTGCTGTCCGCGGGCATGCTCGCCGCGGGTGAAGCGGAGCGGCTTCGACAAGAGGCGCCCCTGGACAGCCTCGACACTCAGGCCGCGGCGGTGGCTCTGAACCTCGTCGACGCGGAGACGCTCAACATGGCGCTTCGCGATCAGTGCGAGCAGCGGTTGCTGGCCACCGCCGGTGTCAGCGAGGAACTCACGCTGCATGATGCGCCTGGTCTCGACCCCGAGGTCCTGGAGGGGCTGACGCCCGCTCGCACGTTGCGCGCGATCAACTACGGGGTTCGCAGGCACTGCAGCCCCGCCCAAGCCGAGGAGGCGTTGGCGCCTCTCGAGCAAACGGACCTGCAGATCAGTCGTTCCTACTCGAAGTATGGCGACCGCTTTGGCTTCGACAGTGGTGAGTCGGCCACCCTCGCGTTGCTCGGTAGCCGTCCGTCGTTCCAGCTGGAGGACCTGATGCAGATCTCCGGGCTGGACGCAGTGCGGGGCATCCAGCTCCTGTACACGTTGTGGGCGTGCAACATGTTGGTGGAGGCGGGCTCCGAGGCGGATCTTCCGCAAGAACCTTCGAGCCACGGAGGTCACAGCGAGCGGTCGTTGGTGCAGGATCTGGTCGTCGCCAAGATCGAAGCCCAGGCCCCGCCGTACGACATCCTTGCGCTCCCGGTGGATGCGACGCTCCGCGATATCGACCGAGCCGTTGCGGAGCTCCGAAAGAAGGTCGAGGGCGATGACATCTCGGCGTCGCTGGATGATGTGCGAACGGCGGCTCACGATGCGCGTGAGATGATCGCCCGAGGGGTCGCCCGCAAAGCGCTTTCGGATCGACGGTGGAAACGAGCGGTTGAGGCCCTCGACGACCTCCGGGTGCTGGTGGCTGGTGAGGCCAGTATTGCGCTGGACCTCGCGTGGTCGGTCTGGAACTTGGAGGAGCGTCGGGGGGAAGCCCACGCCCGCGCGCTCGACGAGGCGGTTCGTTCGTGCGTTGAAGAGCCGAACGCGGTGCTTGCTCGCGCGCAGTTCTACCGAGGCCACCTCCGCAAGCATCAAGGGCGGCGGGAGGAAGCGATCAGTGCGTTCGGCCGCGCGGCACAGCTCGACCCCAAGTTGCTCGATGCTCAGCGGGAGTCCCGTGCGCTCGCGGGCGCGCCCGAGACGAAAAAGTCCGGAAAATCCGCGACGACAAAGCAACGGCCACGCGCCGCGCCAACGGCGAGCAGGGGGGAGAAGGGTCCGCGCTCGAAGTACCTCAGTGGCCCGTGGCCGATGATCTGGGGTCTCGCGGGGCTGCTCTTGATCGCCCTGTGTGTGGCGCAGATCATGCTTCGGCTCGACGTCGAGTACTAACTCGATGGGGAAGGGCGCATCCCTTGGGTGTCCCCGAGCGCCCGCAACGCGTGGCCGCCTGGCACGCATCGCGGCGCCGGGGTCTCGGTGAGGTCGGCGGGCAATCTCGCGCTATCCTGGGGTCGCAATGCGGGTGTGCGCAGCAGCGGTGATGGGGCTCGGTCTTTGGGTCTGTGGTTGCGGCGGCTCCTCCGAGACGGATGCCGCTGGGGAGGCGTCCGTCGCCGGGGAGACGAGCTCCGGGGACGCGACGGGGACGATGACCGGATCCGATCCGGGCGTCCCTCGACCGGGCTGCGGCGAAAACTTACTGGAGGACCCCGGCTTTGAAGACGGGAGCTCAGGCGTGGCGTGGGACCACACCTCGGCGTTGTTTGGCACGCCGATTTGCGATGCAAGCTGTACCGAAGACGTCGGCGCGAACCCGTTTTCCGGGAGGTGGTGGGTCTGGTTCGGTGGGGTGGCGCAGCCGGACATCGCGAGCGTGCAGCAGAGCGTGCTCATCCCGGAGGGCAATGTGGTGTTGCGGTTCCGGTTCTCCGTGAACGCGGCGTCTGGGTCGGGCAACGACGTGTTCTCGGTCGCGCTCGATGGAAAGACGCTGTTGGAGATCTCGGACGCGAACGCTGCCTCCTACGGAGGCTGGCGCGTGGTCGAGCAGGAAATCCCGAGCTACGCCGATGGTGGCGAACACCGGTTGTCGTTCGAAGCGGTGCTGTCCGGCCGCGGCCTGACGAACTTCTTTCTCGACGACGTCGAGCTCTTGTTGTGCGGACAAGAGGAGCCCGGAACCTCCGGCTCCTCATCGAGTCAAAGCGGCACAACCGAGGCGCTCGCGACATCCGGCGCAGACTCAAGCAGCCGTTAGCAGCCTACGGATCGCGGGTTGCGGTGGCGTGCACGAAGGCTCGGCGCGCGCGGGCTTCGAGTCGAGCGAGGTCTAACGAGCTGGCGCCCGGGAGGCTTGCGGGGACATCGACGCTCAGCAGCCAGGCGGGCGTGGTCTCGAATGCAGGAGCTGGGTGGATGCGGGTGGCCTCGGACGCCAGTTGGCAGCGATCGATCGCGCCGGACTCGGCGTCGTACCAGCCGTAGCCGTGGACTGCGCCGGGCTGCGATGCCTTGGTCCCGCGGTGCCGCATCGCTCAGCTCGCGTAGCCGGTGGGGTGCTCGCGGTGCCACGCCCACGCGGTGCGAACGATCGCCTCGAGCGTGGGGAACTGGGGGGTCCAGCCAAGCTCTGCCTTGATCTTCGTGGAGTCCGCGCTCAACGCCGGAGGGTCACCCGCGCGGCGCTCCCCCATCACGTGGGGAATGGGATGGCCGGTGACCGCGCGGGCCGTCTCGATCACCTGCATCACCGAAAACCCGGTGCCGTTGCCGAGGTTGTAGATGCGGCTTCGCTCTTGCAGCCCGCCCAGCGCGAGGATGTGGGCCTGAGCGAGGTCGATCACGTGGATGTAGTCGCGAAGGCAGGTGCCGTCCGGGGTGGGGTAGTCGTTGCCGAACACCGTGATTGCATCCCGCCGGCCCTGCGCGACCTGCAGCACGAGCGGGATGAGGTGGGTCTCCGGGTCGTGGTGTTCGCCGCGTTGGGGGCTCGCGCCGGCGGCGTTGAAGTAGCGCAGGAACGCGTAGCGCATGCCGTGGACTTCGGCCGCCCAGTGCAGGATGCGCTCGAGGATGTGCTTCGATTCGCCGTAGGGGCTGCCCGGGATGATGCGCTCCTGCTCATCGATCGGGATCCTCTGGGGCTCCGCGAACAGGGCGGCCGTCGAGGAGAGGATGAAGCGCTTGACGTCGTGCTCCACCATGCTTTCGATCAGGTTCAGGCCGTTGCGGACGTTGTCGCCGACGTACAAGAACGGCTTGCGCATCGACTCGCCGACCTGGGAGCGGGACGCGAAGTGCATCACGGCGTCCGGGCGGTGCTCGATCATCACGGCGTCGACCGCGGCGCGATCGGCCAGATCGCCGACGACGAGTGTGGCCCGGGGGTGGACGGACTCGCGATGTCCCAAAGAGAGGTCATCGAACACCACGACCTCGGCGCCGGTTTCCACGAGTTGCTCGACGGCGACGCTTCCGATGTAGCCGGCTCCCCCGGTGACCAGGACCTTCATGTCGGCAAAGCGTAGCACCTGTTCTTTGTTTCGATCCGTCGTGGGTGCTGCCTCGTAACGGCGATGCGGGCCTGCGTAGGGCCCCAGGAGACCCGATGAAGATCGCACCGAAACAATGGCTTTTCTTGCCGCTTTGCGTGGCATTCCTGACAACGGCATGCGGGGACGATGGCGGCGACGAGGCCACCACCTCGAGCGCATCCGGCTCGACCGGCTCGACCGGAGCGCCCACGACCGACCCCGGGAGCACCTCCGACGCGCCGACGACGATGGGTTCCACGAGCGATGCTGCGGAGAGCAGCAGCGAAGGGGGAGAGGAGAGCACCGGAAGCGCGGCGACGTGCGAGGTCGACATCTGCGCGACCTATGGGGCGGCGGTGCCCGACGTCTCAGCTGCGATCGTGACCCAGGCCGCATCCGACCCGTTGTTCATGGAGGACTTTGCGCCGCTGGTCGCCAGCGGAGACAAGGCCGTTCAGGCGTTTATCGACAGCCTGGCCGCGTTCATCTCCGATGCGTACGGGTGCAGTGAAGGCGCTTACACCGGCCCTTCGATGGAGGCTGCACACACCGGACTGGACATCACGCAGGACGAGTACGATGCGTTCTTGGGGATCATCGTCGGTGTCCTGGCGGACGCGGGCGTGCCCGAGGCCGAGATCACGGCTTGTTTTGCACCGCCGCTGGTCGACCCCGCCTTCGTGGCCACGATCGTGGGGCTTTGATGCTTGGGGCACGCACAAAAAAAGCGGCCCTCGCTGTGGCCGGGCTGGCGGCGGGGTTCGTCGGGGTCGTGGGCGTGGCGCACACCCCTTGGGGGCGTCCGATGCTCGGGTGGCTGCAAGGCGCTCCGGGCTGTCCGATCGGAGCGGAGCTCGATCCCGCCGCGGCGGCCGCTGTGCGTGCTCAACTCACCGCTCCCCTGGTGGGACCGGAGCACGGGGCCTCTATCCCCGTGCTGGGCGGCCTGCTGCCGGGGCAGAGCACTCGGGCACAGGCTCGGGCGTGGTCCGTCGCGCACGGGCTGCGGTGCACAACGAACCTCTCGCACCAGGACCGATGCGGCGGGGTGTTGCTGGGGCGCGACGACGCGCAGGTGGTGATGCGTTATGACGACGCGCGGCTGCTCGATGTCGAGGTTTCGTTTCGAAGCCCTGACGCCCAGGGTGCATTCTCGATGGCGCAGACGCTGGATGCCGAGCTGGGTCGAGACGCCGAGCCTTGGCGCGCGCAAGGAGCCACCGACTCCGAGGCCCTCGCCATGGGCCCGCTGGCCCAATCCAGACGCGAATACCGCTTCTCAGATCTGCGGACGGAGGTCCGTGCAACCAACCTGGGACGGCGGGGGTATTGGGTCCGTGGGTTTGCGCAAGCGTTGACCGGGGGCGACGCCAACGCACGCCCAGCTTCGTGACGCCGCGGTAACAAGCGGCGATTCAGGCCCGGCTCTCCTTGAGCCGAGGCCGCGCGCGCGATAGACCCGGCGCCTAGATGGAACGCCTCCAACGCATTTCTTGGGCTCTTTTGTTGGTCGCTGCCGGTTGTGGCGATGACGTCTCCAGCGGCTCCGACGGTTCGACCGGCGGTGACGAGTCCTCGACCGGCGAGACTCTCGACCCGACAAACGTCACGACGACGATCACCCCGACCGGTACGACATCCTCAACGTCCACCACGACGGACGACACGACCGGCGATCCGGACACCGGCTCGACGACGGACGACGAGACCACGACGGATTCGACCACCGACGACACGGACAGCACCGACTCGACGACCTCCACGACCGGGGACGAGACCACCGGCGAGCCGTTGGATTGTGGCAACGACATGCTCGATGGACGGGAGGCGTGCGACGGCGTCGAGCTCGACGGCCAAACCTGCGAGACCCTTGGCTTCGCAAGCGGTGACCTGTCGTGTGCAGACGACTGCACCTTCGACACCGCCGCGTGCGACGCCTGCGGCAACGCGGTGATCGACTTGGGCGAAGACTGCGACGGCACCGAACTCGGCGATGCAACGTGCCAAAGCCTCGGGATGGGCTTCACCGCGGGGGAGCTCGCCTGCGACGCCACCTGTGGCTTCGACACCGCCGGCTGCACCGGCGTGCCGTTCCCCGCCGCCGGAGAGGTCATCGTCAGTGAGATCATGCCCGACCCCACGGCCGTCTCCGACGCCGACGGAGAATGGTTCGAGCTGCACAACCTCAGCGACACCGAGACCTACCAGCTCAGTGGATGTGAACTCTCCGGGCAGGCCGGCGAAGAGGTCATCACGATCGATGGAGACTTCCAGATCGGGCCCGATGCGTACATCGCCTTCGCTCCCCTGAGCAAGGTCGACCCCGGCTTCACGCCGGGCTACGCCTATGACGAAGCCTTCTCCGTCGCCAACGGCGGAGACGTCATCACGCTCACCTGCGACGGGATCGTCGTGGACACCGTCGACTACGACGCCTTCCCACCCGCCGGGGGTGTCAGCCTCAACCTGGACCCCGACTTCTTCGACGCCACCGCCAACGATGACGGCGCCAACTGGTGCCCCGGGGTGAACGTCTACCTCGACCCCGACACCGGAACGCCAGGCGCAGCCAATGACGAGTGCATCGCGCCGGCGGTGTACACGATCGGCTTCTGCCGCATGCAGTCGCCCGACGTGATCGCCCAGGACGCAGGCACGAGCATCGATGTGTACGGCCGGGTCTACGTCGCCGGGCTCACCGACATGAGCACCAGCAACGACCTCGCACCCGAGCTGAGCGCCCAGCTCGGCTACGGACCCGATGGAACCGACCCCGCCGTGGATGCAGGCTGGACGTGGATCGACGCGAGTCCCAACGGTGAGTATACGGCGGTCGACGAGGCGAACAACGACGAGTACCAGGCGACCCTCACCGTGCCCGCCCCCGGCGAGTACGACTATGCGTACCGTTTCTCCGGAGACAGCGAGGCGAGCTACACCTACTGCGACGGGATGCCGGCGGGGAACTCGGATGGGTACCAGGCCGAGAACGCAGGGCAGATGACCGCGGGCGGCGAGGTGTTCGTCCCGGACGGACTCATCCTCGCAGAGGTCTACTACGACGAGCCCGGTACGGACACCAACCTGGAGTGGGTGAAGCTCTTCAACGGAACGGACGCTGCGATCGACCTCTCCACCTACTCCCTGGGTCATGGCGGAACGAGCTACACGTTCGGCACCTACCAGCTTGTGGGGACGATCGGTCCCGGCGAGTGCTTCGTCGCAGGGGGCCCCAACGCCAGCGCGAACAACGGATTCACCGAGCCCCCAGCGTACGATCAAGCGCTCGACTTCAACCCGGACATCCAGAACTCTGGCGGCACCGCGGACGGTATCGCGCTGTTCAACGTGACTGCGGACGCGATCGGCGTCGATACCATCCCGATCGACGCCGTCATCTACGGCGGGAGCAACACCATCGAAGGGGACGACAACTTCCTCATCGACGAGACGGGCACAGCTCCGGTTCCCGATGTGGGCAATGCGCCCGACGGTGACTCGATCGTATTGCTCTCCGACGGTACGTGGGCGTTTCAAGCGGACCCGACCCCGACGCTCTGCGCGTTCGCAGAGTAGGGCTTGGGCGCTCGGCTCATGAGCCCCGAAGCCGTGTTGCCTCCCGCAGCACGGCTTCTTCGTTTTCCAGCAGGCCCAGCCCCCGCGTGTGCCCCCGCTCGCTTGCACCAACCCCGCAAGCCTGAAATCCTGCGCCGAACCCCATGCGCTGCATCTTCCTCACCGGTCTCGCCGTCCTCGCGACCGGCTGCCTGACGCCTCCGCCCTCGAGCACTCCGGTGGATGCACCTGCGGTGTCGAGCGACGATGCCAGCGCGGCCAAGCGGCTGTGGCCTGGGGTCTCCCCCAAGGATGCGTATCCGATCGGGCAGACGCGGGCGTTCGAGTTTGTGCAGGCGGAGCGACGCATCGGGCGCTCGTGGGGGCGCTACGCGGGGCCCATCGACGGTGCACCCCACCATCACCGCTTCGAGACCCGCATCGAGCTTGAGCTTCCCGGTCGCGAGCCTCTTCGGTCCTCAGGCGAGCTGATCCTCGATGACGATGGAGCGCTCGTTCGGGGGTTCGAGCGCAGCACTGCGGCGGAGCTGACGTTCGTTCGCGAGGGCGACACGCTGCGAATCTCCGACGGCAAGACGACCAACGAGGTTGGCTACGCACCCCAGAGTGTCCCTACGGGCGTGATGGCGCACTCGGCAATCCTGCACGAAGAGCTGCTGCTGCGGCTGCGGCCCCTGGACATCGGGACCCTCGAGCTTCGCCTGCTCTCTTTGTCGGGCGGCATCCCGGCGGAGTGGACGGGCAACATTCGCGAAGCGCAGGACACGATCGTGGTCGAGACCAATCTCGGCGAGCGCATCGCGCTTCGCGATGGGTACATCGAGTCGCTCGCGGTCGGTGCGAGTGACCTGTTGATCTCCAGCGTCGATGAGCCATGGCCGACGTGGGAGATCGAAGGACCCGTCCGGCTGAGCTACAGCAAGCCTCCCGGGGCGAGCTTCGAGCAGCGCGAGGTCGAGATCCCCGGAACCCCAGACGCGCCCGCGCTCGCCGGCGAGGTGCTGATCCCCGCCGGAGACGGGCCTTGGCCCGCGGTGCTTTGGGTTGGAACGACCGGGCGTGAGGACCGCTACGGCTTTGCCGGCCCACCGCCAGTCGACCTTGGTTCTCACGAGATCACCGATGCGCTCGCGCAGGCCGGGTTCGTGGTGCTGCGCTTCGACGAGCGGGGCCGAGGTGGCTCGGAGCCCGGGGCGCTGACGTTCGTGGGGCAGGTTGATGACGCCAAGCGAGCGCTTGGGATGCTGTTGGTGCAGCCCGAAGTCGATCCCGACCGCGTGTTGTTGATCGGACACGGGGAGGGGGGTCTGCGGCAGCTGGTGCTGGCCGCCAACATGCCGCGCGGTCTGGTGGGGCTGGGTCTGCTCGCGACGCCGGGGCGTCCCTACCGAGAGGTGTTCCTCGAGCAGTCCGAGTCGGCGCTGGGCGATCTGCCGCCCGAGCTCCGGGCCGGGGCGGCAGCGCAGCAGCGCACGATGGTGGAGGCGATCGAGCGCGGCTCCGAGATTCCCCCGGAGCTTGAGTACGAAGCGCAGTGGCTGCGCGAGATGTTCGCGGTGCAACCGAGCAAGTTGTTTGACCGCCTGAAGCTCCCGGTGTTTGTGGGGCAGGGGGGGAAAGACTTCGAGGTCGATCCGCAGAAGGATTCTCTCGCGCTTCGGCAGGCGGCCACCCGTGCCAAGCTCCAGGTCGAGGTGCACCGCTATCCCGACCTCGACCACCTGTTCAAGCTCGAGCCCGGCGAGTCGACGCCGGCCCGTTACCTTGAGACCGGTCGGCCCGTCGACGCCGCGTTCATCACAGACCTGCTCGCTTGGGCCAAAGCTCGCGTCAAGGGCTGAGTCAGGGCGGCGTTTCGGCGCCAAGATCCAAGACGCACAAAAGGCGGGCCACGCTGGGTGGACCCGCCTTTGCGTCGCAGCTTGAGCGTCGCAGCTGAGCGTCTTGTCTAGAAGTCCGACAGCATCTGAGCGCGCTTGGCTTTGTACTCGTCTTCGGTCAGCAGCTCCGCCTCGAACGCAGCCTTGAGCTTGGTCAGCTTTTCCTCAAGCGATCCGAGGGCGGGCCCAGCGGGTGCGGCCGCCGGAGCCGCCTGCTGTGGTGGCTGGCCTTGGGGAGGGTAGCCCTGCTGCGGAGGATAACCCTGCCCAGGGTGATGACCCTGCGGTGCGTATCCCTGCTGCGGGGGATAGCCCTGCTGCGGGTAGCCTTGCTGCGGGTAGCCCTGCTGGGGATAGCCTTGTTGCGGCATCGCGTGGCCCATCATGCCGGCCATCATGTTGCCCATACCGGCGCCCAGGCCCAGGCCCATACCCGCCTGCATCACGCCCGATCCCTGACCGGGCTGCTTGGCGGCATCACGCATCGCCTGCATGCCCTCCCAGGCCAGCGTGTTGTCGACACCGCGCGCCGACTGTGCGGCCGCATCGTCGAGCGCCTTCTCGATCTCGGCCGGCAGCGAGATGTTCTCGACCACGAACGAGGTGAGCTGGATGCCGAGCTGGGCGATGTCGGCGTTGATGCCGTCGAGCACGCCTTTGCCGAGCACGTCGTAGTGCGCGGCCATGTCGGCCACGGACAGCTCGCTGGAAGCGGCGGCCTTCGTGAAGCCCTGCAACAGCCGGCTGCGGACATAGCCTTCGATGTCGTCGCTGGACATGAAGCCCTGCGTACCGACGACCTCGTCGAAGAACTTGCGGGGGTCGACGATCCTGAAGTTGTAGCTACCGAATGCACGGATGCGCACGCGGCCCGGGCGGTTGCCGACGGCAAACTCGGGGTCGCGAATCAGGACCGGCTTGGGCGTGCCCCACTTCTGGTCGAGGTACTGCTTGAGGTTGATGAAGTAGACCTCGGCCTTGTAGGGGCTGCTGAAGCCGTACTTCCAGCCTTTGAGGCGGGAGAGAACCGGAACGTTCTCGGTCGAGAGCGTGTGCGTACCGGGTCCGAAGACGTCGGCGGCTTTGCCTTCGTTGACGAGGATCGCCGCCTGCCCGTTTCGGCAGACGAGCTTGGCGCCGTTCTTGAGCTCGTGGTCTTCGTCGGGGAAGCGCCAAACGAGCGTGTAGTTGGTGTCGTCGAGCCATTCGATGATCTCGATGACTTGGCTCTTGATGAAGCTCATCAGTCCCATGCGTGTTGTTCCTTCTTGGCTGGCGTGAGGGCGGGTACGGTACTGGATAGCAGGGGGCGCTATTCCAGCGATGCGCGAGAGGCTTCCTGTTCCAGATCGCCGAACTCGGCGTTGGAGAGTCCGAACGCATCGGCGATCTCGCCGAGCGCGTGTCGTTCGAGCGAGCTGAACTCGCCGTCCGCCTTAAACATCGCAATGGCGGCCATGACGAACATGCGCCGCTGAAAGCTGGTTTCGAGGACTTGTGAAGCCTCATGCAGGGAGAACGCCTTGTCCTCCTTGAGTTCGTCGAAGCTCAGCGTCGAGCCCGACTCCCCGAGGAAGTCGCGGAGGAGCTGTTCCTCCCGCGGCTCCATTCCGTCGACGTTGGCGAGATAGAAGAGGCCGCGCGCGAACAAGTCGGCAGCTTCTGTGGACAGGCCGCTGTTGGGTTCCGTCATCGTCGGGCGTGATGCTACGACGCCGGGGAGCACATGGCCATGAACGGTCCACCTACAAAAAACCCGCCGGGGCGGCGGGTGGTGAGGGCCGGTGCGAGCGGCCCAGCGTGGATGCGGTCCCCGAAGGCTACAGGGCCGGGGCTTCGACAACGAACTCGCGGTGGAACAGCACGGGCGGCTCGGTCCCGGGGGCCTGTCCGTCTTCGCCGGTCGCGGCGTCCAGCAACACGTCGACCTCCCAGTGCCCGGACTGCTCAGGGGCGATGTCGAAACTGGTGCCAAGCGTCAGCGCATCGGTGGTGAGCAGCGTTCCGGGGACCTCGACCGCGAAGTCGCCGTGGCGCCAGCGGTAGACCACGCGGCGGCTGCTGAGCAGTCCGTCGGCCCGGACATGAAGGTAGACGGTGCCGACTGCGGCGCTGAACTCGGCGCGGTCCTCGAGCGGGCCTTCGGCCTGGGAGGCCAGGACGGCCGACACGCGCACGGCTTGGGTGATCTTCTGGGGCTCGGCCGACAGGGATGCTTGCTGAACCCCGCCCCCCGCGTAGCCCCCGCGGAGCGTACCGTCGGCCTGAAGCTGATCTGCCGTGATCGGCGCATCGACGCAGGCCCCCAACGCAAGCGGGAGGGCAATCGCTGCGAGGATCCCGAAGCAGCCGCCGAGAGAGGATTGAACTGAGCCTCGCACGCGACGCCTTACAGCACGTTCCATGCCACGCGCTCAAATGCGTTGGATCGGCGCGTTACCGCGGGATCTGATCCGCAAAAGACACGGGTTACATCATCAATGATGTAATTCATGACCAACACGAACCAGGGACGCCACGCGTTATGCTGCGGGTCCATGCTGTCGTGTCTGCGTCGAGCGGTTGTGGTCTTCTTCTTCGGCGTCGGTTTCGTCGCCGCCTGCAACCGTACCGACGCGCCGGCGCCGGTCCAAGATTCCGGCGAATCCCAGCCAAACGCGGAGGGCGCGGAAACGCCCTCTCCCGATCTCGCGGACCGCGCCTTCCCGCTGCTCGCGTGGGCGGTCCACATGGTGAAGACCGAGTACTTCGACCAGGACCGGTTCGACGGGCGGGTCCAGCTGCTTTCTGCCCTGGAAGCGGTCGGGATGCATACGCCTGAGTTCTTCGCGGAGGTTCGGGGCGACACGGTGGCGCTGCGGGTCCGGGGGGCCAGTTCGAGCTTCGCCATCGCGGACGTGAAGACGATCGACGACGCTTCCGCGGCGCTTGAGGGGATGCTGGTCTTCGCGCAGACCGAGCTCGATCTCGAGCCCGAGGCCCTGCACGGGCTCGAGTACGCCGCGATCAACGGGCTGTTGGCCCCGCTCGATCCGCACACGATCCTGCTCACGCCCGAGGAGCACGCGGATCTGGGCGAGCGAACCCGCGGATCCTTTGGCGGGATCGGTGCCGAGATTCGGGTGGAGAACCGGGCGATCATGGTCGTTCGTGTCCTGCCTGAGATGCCGGCGGAGACGGCCGGTCTGCAAGGCGGCGATGTCTTGCTCCGGATCGGGGGCCGCTCCACGGTCAGCATGAGCGTCTCGGAGGCGCAGGAGTTGCTGCGCGGTCCGGTGGGGACGCCGGTCGAGGTGAAGGTGCGTCGCAAGCTCAAGTCGCTCGACGTGACGATCGAGCGGGCCATCATCCGCCTGGCCTCGGTCACCGCGACGGCGCTTCCCGGAGGCATCAGCCACTTTCGGATCTCCAGCTTTCAGGAGGACACCGCGCAGAAGCTCCGTGAGGCGATCACGGCGGCCAGCGAGGCGGACGCCCTCAAGGGAATCGTGCTCGACCTGCGCGGCAACGGCGGTGGGCTGCTCGTGCAGGCGACGCAGATCGTCGACCTGTTCGTGCCGCGGGGCGAGCTGGTGATCGTCCGCAGCGTGTACGGCCGCGAGGTCGATGAGGCGACCGAGGCGATGGCCGTCCCCGGGGATGTTCCGGTCGTGGTGCTCGTCGACGAGCAGGCCGCGAGCGCGTCAGAGATCGTCAGCGGTGGTCTGCAGGCGCTGGGGCGGGCGATCGTACTGGGTCGCTCGACCTTCGGGAAGGGATCCGTCCAGGTCGTTCGCCCCGCGGCTCCGTACGGTCGCGAACTCGCGCTCAAGCTGACGATGGCGGAGTACCTCGTTGCGGGGGACAAGCGGATTCAGGCCCGCGGCGTCGTTCCAGACCTCGAACTGCTCCCGGTGGAGCCGACCGGCCTGGCCCACGTGGTCCGATACTACGACCTCGAGCGCTTCGAGCGGGCTCGGGAGCGGGCACGCATGGCCCATCATCCGTCCGCAAGACACGAGGACCTGGGCGCGACGGCGCGTGAGCCCGATGCGCGGCTGCGGTACTTGGCCGAGCTCGAACTTCCAGACGCGCTTGTGCAGCAGCCCGACGTGCCGGCGATCCTGCGCGACCCCGAGGTTCGTATCGCGGCCGAGGTCGCCAAGGTGGTGCCATCCCGGCTCGACGCGGAGGGGCGCCGCGCAGCTGTGGCTCGAGCGGCCGCGTCGCTCCAAGTGATCGAGGCGCCACGTATCGCGCAGGCGCTGGCCGAGGCCGGGATTGCGTGGGGCCCTCAGGGAGCGACCGACACCCCGCTGGACGCGGCGGCCCGCATCCTCACCCCGCTCCCGATCCTGGCCGGTGAGACCTTCGAACTCGAGGTTTCGGTGACCAACCGTTCCCCGGACGTCGCGCATCGGGTGCATGCCATCACCGACTGCGAGCAAGAGCGCCTCGACGGGATCGAGGTGCTCTTCGGAGACATCGATCCCGGCCAGACCCAGTCCCGAACCATCGAGCTGCACGTGATGCCTTGGTACGCGAACTTCGTGGGTGACCTGGACGTCCAGGTGCACGTCGGGGAACCAGATGCGAGCCCGGATGCGCAGTCGCGTGCGGTCTTCGAGACCCAAGCCAAACCCCGCCCTGCGTTGTCCTATGACGCGTGGATCGTCGACGACCCGGAGCTGGTCGCCAAGGCGCCGCTTCGCCCCAAGTCCGAGCCGGTGCCGGGCCTGCCGGAGTTCTCGGTGCAGGGCAACGGGGATGGCATGCTGCAGCCCGGAGAGCGCGTGCTGCTCGCGTTTCGGGCGTACAACCACGGAGAAGGCGACAGCCCTGACGTGCGAGCGTTTCTCCGCAACCTCAGCGGCGATCAGGGGCTGCTCGAGGAGGGATTCGTACAGCTGGGCGTGGTTCCGGTCGGGGAGTCGGTGTCGGGTGCGTTCGGCATCTGGGTCAAGGAGGACGCCGATCCGAGCCGGCCGTTCCTGCTCGACCTGACCATCGGAGACGTTGCGCTGCGGATGACGGTTTCGGACGCTTTGACGCTCAAGGTTCTGCCCAACGCAGGCGAGCGGACCACGCTCAAACGAGCGGTCAAGGTCGAAGATGCGACGCTGACGCTTCGCAGCGGCGCGCACGCCTCCTCGGTTGTTGCGGCCGACGCGGCGCCAGACACCATTGTGTCCTTTGAAGGCAGGGTTGGACCATGGCTGTATACCGCCGCGCCTGGCGAGCCCAGTCGTCGATTGTTCGTCGCCGAGGACCAGGGCGGCTTCGCCGACCACGCATCCTCGGCGGGGTCTTCCAAGGGGTTGCTGGCGCGGCGCTTGGTCCTGCCGCCCACGCTTGAGGTGAAGCCGACTCCGCGCCGTACCTCCGCCGCCGTCCTCACGCTTGAGGGCGTCGCTTCTCATCCGCGACACCTGCGAGACGTCGTGGTGATGGTGCGACCGCCAGGCCCGGGCCAGTCCGACAGGAAGGTCGAGTACGTCGCGGCCGGACCGGCCGGAAAGAGCCTCAAGTTTGAAGCCGAGATCCCACTCGAACCGGGAGGCAATCGCATCTACGTGCTCGCGCGCGGCGACGGCGATGTTCAAAACTCCACTGAGCTTTGGGTCTATCGGGCTGAGGCCGACGCAGGCTGAGTGGGCTCGGGTCCCTGCGCTTGCATCGTGTCGGGCGCCGCGGAGGTGGTGTCTTGGGCTTCAGCGATGATGCGCTCGAAGGTCGCCGGTGCCGGGGCGATCGGGTCCAGTGCCCGCGCCCGACCCGAGAGCGTCAGGCGAACCCGCTGCGGCGTGCCGGACGCGACGGTTTTTGCGGGCAGCGCCTCGACCCGCCATGCGTCCACGCCGCGGGCACCGAGCCCCTCCCGGATCGCCTCGGTCCGCGCGAGGGCCAGGCGCCCGTCCGCGACGGTATCCGCGGTCTTGGGGACAAACACCGCGAGTTGAAGTCGCTCGATCCAGGGGTTGAGACGCAGGAGTTCCGCGATCGCGTCCAGCTGAGCCTCAAGTGTCGCGTCCATCACGGCGGAGCCCTCCGCGAAGTGCAAGGCCGGCAGCACCTGACGCGGTTCGAACACCTCGAACGTCTCGCCGCCCTCGGCCAACCTTCGGTCCGGGCAACCGTCCAGATCTCGATAGCCGTTGATGACCTCGGGCGCGGATGGGCACAGGTCGAGCGCGTCGGGGACCCCGTCGCGGTCATCGTCGAGTTCGGGGCAGCCGTCGCCGTCCTCGTTGCCGTCGGCGTCCTCTGCCACCGAAGGACACAGGTCGGCTTGTGCCAGCACGCCATCGCCGTCAGGGTCGCTGGGCCGGGCAAGGCGCGGGGGCGGTGTCCTGTCCAGGGCGGACAGGAGCGCTCGGTCGTGGTCTTGAGCCAAGGCGGCGGCGGTAGGCCGTTCGTTCTCTTGAAATGCCGGCTCGCTTCGAACCCGGCGAGCGGGGGCAAACGCGACACCCAGTCCCAGTTGCATGCTCGGCAGGCCGATGGAGGAGATCACCGAGCCGCCTCCCCACAGCTGCAGGACGAGTCCGCCGCGGGTCTCCCAACGAAAACCACCGCGCAGCGCGACCGGGCTGTCGGCGGAGCGAACCATCGAGGCCTGGGCATCGGCTTCCGCGAACACCCCAAAAGCGTCGCGCGGCGCGACCGGGACACGAACCGCCAGCCGGACCGGGATCGCGTCGCCGCCAACCGGTCCACCAAAGTTCACCTCGGGTCGCACGGAGTATCCCAGGTTCGTGGCGAGGATGATGCCGCGCGGGCCTCGGTATTCACCCAGCACGCTGGGCGTGTACGTGGCCCCACCGTACGTGGTGAGGGCGTCCTCGCTGCCGGTCGGGAGCGTGGCGTCGAAACCAACCCCCAATCCAAACCCCCGTCGAGGCGTCCGAAGGATCGTTCCGCGGGCGCCGATGCGCAGGTCGGCGACCGACGCCCCGGGCAGCGAAACGACGCCGTTGCCCTCAAGGGTCTCACCGCGCTGATGCAGCACCATCGGGAGATCCATCTCCAGCTGGGCCCAGTGTGCGATGCCAAACGCGAGCAGTAGATCTGTCTGGAGACGCGCATCCACCCTGGACCCCGGCTGCGGCGCCTCGAAGCTGCGCAGGTAGGTGGTCGCGACCCCCGCGGACGGAGTCCACGCCGGCAGCACCTGGCTGGAGTCTGTCGCCAGGTGCCCGGTCACGCTGGCGCTGTGTCGGACCGTGTCGCCCGGTGCCGCGCGCACAGGTCTGGTCCAGCTCGCGCTAATCGTCGCGATCACGGCAAGCACTGCGACACGACGGAGACCCACGTGCGGTGTATCGGGCGTGCGGCGTGCTGCTTGAGGGGCGGGCTTGCCCCTGGCCGGAGACGGTCCAGCGCGGGGGATGCGCGGCCCGCTCGCGGTCGGTGGGAACCTTTGGCGAGCAGGACGGTCTGTGGTCGTGCAAGATCCCGATGCGAGGTCCCGTGAGCGAGTCCAACGAGCACCCCGAAGACGAAGAGCACGAAGAGTCCGATGCGAGCCAATCCGGCGGCGCGCACGAGAATGACGACTTCGAGGGTGACGACCTCGACGACCTTGATGCGTTGGGGATCGACGGCGTCGTCGCCCAGATGACCGGCGAGGAGTCCGCCGCGCCCAAGAAACGCTCACGCCCGGTGTGGGTCTCGGCGATCGTGATGCTGGCGTGTTTGTATCCGCTCCTGAGCATGTGGGGAGACTTCCGATACTGGCTGCGGTCGTCCGAGCCCGAGCCGCTGGGCGACTCCGCTGCCCTGTTCGAGCCCGGATCCTCCGCGCCCGATCTCGCGAATCACTACGTGTCCATGGAAGGCACCCCCGACGTGCAGTGGGCGACGGTCCTCACCAAGAAGAGTGGTGCCAAGGTTACCTATCTCCGGGTTCTCGAAGGCGGGGGTCGATTGTTCGCCGCCGTCCCCCGTCCCGAGGGGGATGCTGGCAAGACCCCCGAGTACCCCAGCGGTTTCACGGGCCGGGTCACGCGAATGGGCGACGCCAGGGCCTTCGAGTGGATCGCTCGTCTCTACGCGCAAGAGGGCGTGACGCAGCTCTACGAGATCTCCGGCCAAGCGGTCGCCGCTGCTGTCTCAACCGGCAGCGGCTCGCTCTCCATGTCGACCGTCGACGGGCGCAGCGTCGTCGCGGAGCCGACCGACACGCTTCGGTTGGTGGCGCGCCCCGAGGATGCTCGCGTGTTGCTCGGCGTCGAGTCGTTTCCCAACGCGAAAGCTGCCGAGGATGCCATCGCCGCGCTGGGCTACCCGTACGCCGACCTCGGCCGAGGACACACCGATCTGCGTCGCTACATCGTTCGGGTGCCGGAGGGCGCGCGCGAAGACGTTCGCGAGGCGCTGCTGGCGAAGGTCGAGGGGGTTATCGACGCGGCCGATCCGAAGGAGGGCGTCTCGGTGTTCCCTCTGTCGGCCACATACACGACCCCCGCGGGGGATCTCTCGCTCGAAGGGCCCAACCTGGTGTTCCCCTACAGCGAGAACACCACCGCGCCGGGCTACCGGGTCGAGGCCGGAAAGCTCGTCGAGGTGACGCTCGACGATGGCCGCATGCGCATCCCCGTCACCGACGTGCACGCCGCTCGGGTCGAGAAGCCGGTTTTCGTCGACCCCGACGGCTACCTGATCGAGGCCGGCACGGATCCCAGCTCACAACTCAAATGGGGGATCCTGTGGCTGCTGGTCCTTGGGCTGGCGATCACGAACGGGTTCGTGTTGTACGGCAGCCTGCGCCGACGCGCAGTGTGAGCGGACTTTCCGCCTGGGGGTGCCATCCGGCTCGCTCCTGCGCGTCTTTTGGACCGAGACGGCGCCAATGGGCTACCGTCAGGGGGCCATCCCGTGGGCGAGGCTTCGAAAATCACACTGCAGTTGCTGGGCGCCGGCGGGGCGTTCAGCCGGATCTACGGGACCACCTGCTCGGTGCTCACGCTCGGCGATGACGAGCGCTGGTTGATCGATTGCGGTCGGCAAGCCCCGGACCAGCTGCACGCGGCCGGAATCGAGTGGCATGCGATCTTCGGTCAGCTCGTCACGCACGTTCATGGCGACCACACCTTTGGCTTGGAGGACTTCGCGTTCTCCCGGTTTTTCTTCGCGCGTGATGGCGTGCTGCCGGTCCGGGAAGGGGGCCCGCGGCCCAAGCTCATCTGCCACAGCGCGGTGCAGGAGGAACTCTGGGAGTCCTTGGCCTCCTCGTTGCGCTACGTACCCCCTCCGCTGGCGCCCAAGTCCGGCTCGCTGGAAACCTACTTCGAGACGATCGCCGCGCACGCATCCGAGCCACCCGCGGGCAACCCGTGGCACCGCGCCGAGTCCTTTCGAGCCGGGCAGCTCACGGTGCACGCCACCGAGACCGAGCACGTGCCGGGCAAGCCGAGCACCTCGCTGACGATCGAGGTTGGGGACGGCAAGGTGGCGTGGTGGAGCGGTGACAGCACCGTCGATGCCGCCGCGCTCGTGGCCCTCGAGCCCCGCACCACCGTGTTCTTTCACGATTGCACCTTCGTCGAATACCCGGGCCAGGTTCACGGATCGTTCGCGGCGCTTGAGAAGCTACCGCTCGCGGTGCGGAACAAGCTCGTGCTCATGCACCACGAGGACGATCTCCCGGGCCACCGCGACCGCGCCGACGCGCTGGGCTTTCGGGTCGGGTTGCCGGGCCAGTGCTACGACCTGCAGACCGGGCTGTGCGAGCCGACCCTCGCCGATTGAGGTCGCGGGCCAAGCGGCCCAACGGCTCTCTACGCTCGTTGTTGGCTACGCCCCCGAATGCGATCGAAGAGCATCGGAAAGTTGCAGGGCTTGTGCGTGGCATCGAGCTGCTTGATCAGGATGCGGTCCATCGCGGTTCGGACGGCGCCGGTCGAGCCAGGAAGCACGAAGATGAAGGTGCCGCTGCACAAGCCGGCGGTGACCCGGCTCTGAATGGTTGATGTTCCGATCTCCTCGTAGCTGAGCATTCGGAACAGCTCTCCGAAGCCGGGGATGGACTTGGTCACGAGCGGCTCAAGGGCTTCGGGGGTGATGTCCCGGTCCGTGAGGCCGGTCCCGCCGGTTGTGATCAGCACATCGACCTCGGGGTCGTCGATGGCCGCTTGCATGCTGGCGCGGACGCGGTCGAGGTCGTCGGGCACGATCCTCTTCCACGCGATGTGGTGGCCGGCGACCCGGAGGCGGTCCGCGGCCAGCATCCCGGAGGTATCTGTTTGTTCCGTGCGGGTGTCGGAGATCGTGAGGATCGCGGCACGCACCGCGACGAAGGTGTCGGAGACCATGGCGCCCGGACTCTAGCAGCCACGTCGCCCTGACATTGCTGTCACAGTCGCGGTCGGAATCGTGCCGCCGATGTCGCATTCGAGGTTTCGGAGCCGCGTGAGCACCCAGAATTCCAAGCTGGCATCCCTCGTGCTTACACTAGAGCCGTCGACGGGCTCCGGGGGGCGGGCGATTTGCCCAAGGGCTCGACGTGCGACGGCTTTGCCTGGGGCCTTGGGCCAACACTTGGAGAACCGATGAAACGACTCTTTGCTGGATCGCTGATGACTGTCCTTACGGGCGCCGTGATGGTGGCTGCCCCTCAACCCGCCGAGGCGTGCGGCGGCTTCTTCTGTGATGGTGGCCCGCAGCCGATGCCGGTCGACCAGACGGGCGAGGACATCCTGTTCGTCATGGACGGGGATCAGATCGAGGTTCACATCCGCGTGGAGTACGAGGGCGAGGCGGAAAACTTCGCCTGGCTCATCCCCTCATCCTCGGTCCCCACCGACTTCAACGTCGGCTCGCAGGCGCTGATCGATGCGGTCAAATCCGCCACCGTCCCGACCTATGGGATCTCGAACACCGCCGACGACTGCAATCTCGACAACGGCCAGAGCTTGACGGGGGCGGACGGGTCGCCGGGCGGAGACTCGGGCGCGGGGACGGGGGATAGCGACTCCGCAGGCGAGGGGGGCGGGCCCGTCGTGCTCGCCCAGGAGCAGGTCGGAGCCTACGAGATCACGGTGATCGGCGAAGCGGAGGGGGGGGACCTCACCGCCCAGCAAGTCTTCGACTGGCTCGAAGAAAACGACTACCAGCAGGACGAGTCTGCGCTCCCGATCATCGAGGAGTACCTCGCCGAGGACCACAACTTCATCGCTATCAAGCTGACCGGCGGCGCCGATGTGGACGAGCTTCACCCCATCGCCCTGAAGTTCGATCACGCCAACCCGTGCGTGCCGCTTCGCCTGACCCGAATCGCCGCGGTCGACGACATGGATGTGCGGACGTACTTCCTCTCTGACGACCGCGTCGTGCCGAGCACCTACAAGCACGTGCTCGTCAACGCGCTCAAGATCGACTGGACCAACCAGGCCTCAAACTACAAGGAAGTCATCACCAAGGCTGTCGACGCGCAGGGGGCCGACGGCCGGGCGTTCGTCACCGAGTACGCCGGACCCAGCAACGTCGTGCAGACGGGCTCGGTGTTTCAGGCGCAGTGGGACGCGGCTGCGTTCGACGGCCTCGACCCCGCGCTGGCCATGCAGACCTTGAGGAACCAGGGGCTGTTCACCTGCGACTACGACTTCACCATCGATGAGGACGTTTGTTTCGGGCTCCACCCGCTCATCGAGCCGCTCGTCAACGAGTTCTTGGTGCCCGATGGCGTCGATCCTCGCGACTTCTATCTCAACCCCGAGATGTTCGCAGAGCTGATCGATCTTGAGCGTTGGGGAGGCGGCGAAGTGTTCGCGCAGCGTCTGGCCGAGCGGGTCATTGAGCCCGGGCAGAACGCGGTCGAGCTGCTTTCGACCCACGACTACCTGACGCGGATGTACACGACGATCTCGCCCTCCGAGATGACGGCGGATCCGATGTTCCACGCAAACCCAGACCTGGAGGAGGTCGCCAACATTCGCACCGGGACAAACCGGCTGCTGTGCAACGGCGACAACTTGTGGACCCTCCCCGATGGGCGCGAGGTGTACGTGCCCAGCGGAGAGGCATGGCCCAACATCGGCGGGGATGACTTCTGGGAAGAAGAGGTCGACGAGATGCCGGCCGCCGGCGCGCCGATGGTGCTGGTGAACAACACCGAGCAGATCGAGGTGGCCCTTCGGCAGTACAACACCGGCGTCGGCTACAACGGCGTCCCGCCCGAGCCCGGCGGAGAACTCGACGACTCGCCGCAGCCCGGCGTCGATGGTGACGGCTGTGGCTGTCGCACCTCCTCGCCCGTCGGCGCGCTGTGGACGATGGGCTTCCTCTTCGGCATCGCGGCCCTTCGCCGCCGCCGCGGCGCGTAGCACCCCGCGCCCTCCAAGCAAAAAGCCCTCCGGTAGACTCACCGGAGGGCTTTTTGCGCGCGGGGTGGCGACACGGTCACGAAGACGAGGGCAGGGCTCGCTGCGCGTTGTCTTCGGCTTCCATCAGGGCGTGGGAGGCCAGCGCCTGGGCGCGGGCGGCCGCACCGCGCAGATTCATGAAGTTGCGCAGCACCACGGCGGCGCCCAGAGCTGCGAGGCCGAGTCCTCCAAACACCAACGTGGCGCTGAACAACCACCCCAGGGCGAGCATCGTGAGGCTGACGCCCGCGACCGCCGTCGCCGCCAGGCTCTGCACGCCTTTGCCCGCGGAGGTGTCGATGTCGATCCGGACGAGCGACCCGCCAGCGCCGTCGGGGGTGCTGCGGATCTTGTAGGTGAGTCCGGCATCGTCATCGACGAGGTCCGCCGAGCCGTCACCTTGGCCGTGGCCGCCTCTCCCAGTCTGTCGTTCGAGCGAAGCGCGGACCGAGGCCAGTGCTTGGGCGGGTGGGGCATCGATCCTGGACTCGACGTGGGCGGCCGAGGTCCCCCGTGTCAGTGCACCCACGGCGCTGCCGGTGTCCTGTGTCGCCGGGAGACCTCCAGCGCGCTCAGCCAGCGCGATCCGCAGCTCCTGCGGTGAGATCCCAGCCTCGGCCGCAGCGTCTCGAAGCTCGTCGTCGGTGAGGTTCGACATCGCTGCGCAGCTTACCCCAGGCGCGCGAGCCCGTAGGCTCAACGAACCCCCCCGCGAAGGGCGACGGGCTGCGACGGGCGAGCTAGTAGCTCTGGTGGGGGGTCGGCGGGGGTCCGGCGACTCGGTTTCGTCCGCCGCGCTTGGCCTGATACAGGTTCCGGTCCGACTCCTCGATCAGCTGCAGTCCGGTCTGGTGGCGCGTCCCGTCGAAGGTCGCGACTCCCACAGACATGGTCACGGGGATCTCGTGGCCACCGTAGACGAAGCGGGTCGCTTCGACGAGGGCCCGCAGCCGGTCGGCGAGGACCATGGCCTCGGTGGAGTCGCAGTCGCGCATGATGATGCCGAACTCCTCGCCGCCCACCCGGCAAAAAGCGTCTTCGGCCCGCAGCGAACCCATCACGGCGGCGGCGAGGCGCTGGAGCACGTGGTCGCCCGCGGGATGACCATGGGTGTCGTTGATCAACTTGAAGTGATCGACATCCATGCTCACCAACGAAAGGTCGAGCTTGTGTCGCTCGGCGTGGAGGAAGTCCTTCTCCAGCTGCTCGCTGAAGAAACGCTTGTTGTACGCCTGGGTGAGAGGGTCCCGCGTGGCGCTCTCGTAGAGCTGCTGCTGGAACTGCTCTTCGAGCGAATCCTGATAGGAGAACTTGAGAATGGTGACCGACCCGACCTGAATCCGATCACCATCGCTGAGCTCCATCTCGCTGACGCGCGTGCCGTTGACGTAGGTCCCGTTCGTGCTGCCGCGGTCGTCGAGCATGACGGTGCCGTCTTCCCGTCGATGCATGCTCGCGTGGATGCGGGACACGCCTTCGTCTTCCAGCCGGACGTCGGCCTCCAGTGAGCGACCCAGGTCCATCTGCCCGACGGGCACCTTGAACATTTTGCCCACGGAGCGACCCGACAAGACGATCAGGTACGCGTTGACTTCGGCGGACGCCCAGCCCTCAATCGGTTGCCGGCGTCGGATGACGGTCTGTTCCTCGTTCACCCTGCACGTGCATCGTAGAACAGTCTCACCCGGCCGGCCAGTGGGAGGTTTGGAAACTCACCGGGCGATCGGACGACGCGAGGACCGTGGTAATCTGGGTGCCGTGGGCGCCGAGGCTTTGGAGCAGCGGTTGCGCGATTTCGCAGCCCGAGGGGTCGCGATCGTGGATCCGCGGCAGACGTTCATCGACGCGGATGTGGTGCTGGATCGGGTACGACCCGGTGCGACACTCCACCCAGGGACCCGGCTTTATGGGTCCCGTACGTTCCTGGACGAAGGCGCGGAAATCGGCTCTGAGGGGCCCGCGACGATCCGCGACGCTGTGTTCGGGGCCGGCGCAGCGGTGGCTTCGGGTTACGTCGAGGGCGCGGTGCTGTTCGGCAAGGCGCGCTTGGGTGCCGCGAGCCACGTCCGCCCGGGCACCATTCTGGAGGAGGAGGCCTCGACGGCCCATGCGGTCGGTCTCAAGCACACGATCTTGCTCAGTTTCGTGACGCTGGGCTCGCTCATCAACTTTTGCGACTGCCTCATGGCTGGAGGGACCTCCCGCAACGATCACTCCGAGGTCGGCAGCGGGTTCATCCACTTCAACTTCACGCCGTGGGGCGCACATGGGGACAAGGCGACGCCCTCGCTGATGGGCGATGTTGCTCGCGGGGTCTTTCTTCGGGAGTCGAAGATCTTTTTGGGTGGACAGGCGGGCTTGGTGGGCCCGGGCCGGGTTGGGTATGGGGCGATCACCGGGGCCGGGCAGGTGGTACGCAAACCGGTCCCGGCGGGGCGCCTGAGTCTGCAGCCGATCCGGGCGCTGGACACTGTCCGGGATCCCGGACACCTCGACAGCGCCGAGCCGAGGGCTGCGCGCAATCTCGACTACCTGGCCAACCTCGTGGCGCTGAGGGCTTGGTATCGCGCGGTTCGCCTGGCGCGGGCGACGGGTTCGGAGCGGATCGTCGTGGCCGCCGGAATCGAGACGCTGACGCTGTGCATCGCCGAGCGCGTGAAACGGCTCGAGGCGTTTCTCGCCGAGCGTGGGCAGGGGATGCCGAAGCTGCAGCTCGAGCCCGAACTGGCCTGCCCCTTCGATCAAGAGATCGCTGCGGCGCCAGATCTCGGTCATGTGCAGTGGGTGCAGCAGCTCAGCGCGGAGGCGCACGGCCGAGGCGTCGCCTGGCTGCGCGCGGTCGCAGACGCTGTGGCCGGGTGATCCCGCATCGCCGCGGGTGCGGCCGGTCCGCAGTCGGGGCGGTTCGTCCTGTACCCCCGAGGTCCGAAACCGGACGGTCCGCGCAGGAAGGGGCGCCGCCTTGGACCTGGCACGACCGGGGAGTCGCCGCATGTTCGTTTCACCGGTCAAGGACCAACCCCCATGAGACGACACATCGCACTAAGTTTCCTTTCCGCGGCTCTCTTCACTGGAGGCTGTGGTGACGACATCACCCCTTCAGGTTCGGAGAAGGTCGATTCTGATGAACAAGAAATGACGCTGGATCCCGATGGGGATGGCGTCGCCGAAGGGCGAGAGGCGGGTGAACTCGCCTCCATGTCCTTTGAACTGAGCGATCCGCTCCCCGAGATCGCTGCGGCAGCTCAGGGCGACGGTGTTCATCGCTCCTTTGATGCCACGCAGGACATTGCGCTCGAAACGATCGCCGAGGCGCTCGAGGTCACGGTTGCCAGTCCCCGCACGGGCGTGAGCCTCACGCTCACCTCGGATGGGATGCTGGTTCCAGCTCCGCCCAGCGGCCCTGGGGAGTGGAGCATGACGCTGAGCGACGATCGTATGGGCCTGACCCTGCAGTGGTACAACGAGGCCGCCGGAGGCACTCGCATCCAGCCCGACCAGACCTACGAGGTCGTGTACTCGCTGGACACCAACTGCTGCCTCCAGAGCGTGGGGGAGCGGGCGATCGAGTTCAAGCTGGGTCGCTGAACATGATCCGCGGGCTCGCCACTGCGACCCTGCTGGGCGCTTGCTTCGTCACCGAGGCAAGCGCGGCTGAGCCGGTCCATCCCGATCTGGGACCGGTTCGGTATCGAGACCCACAAGGGCAGCGAGCGCTGTGGCTGGGTCTGGATGCGGGCGGCGTGGTTCTACCGCGTCGGCTTGGCTTGTATGAAAACCGCGTTTGGACTGCCCACGCCGCTTCGACGTGGGCGTTTTCGCTGGTTCCAGGTCTCGCGATCGGTGGCCGACATGGCCTGTCCTGGTACGACGTGACCGGGTCGAATACGGCGGTGCGGTTGCGACTGCACGAGCACCAGCTGGAGGTTTCGGGGAGCCCGTTGTCGCGCTGGGGGAGCGCCCGCGCGCGAGACCGCCTCTTCTTGGGCGTGCAGACGCACGCGGTACTCGAAATGAAGGTCGAGAACATCGAGCTTCATCCCGGCGGCGTCCGGGACACGTTGGTCGAGTTCGGGTACGGCATGCACCACCCCGTGGGGCGGCGCTGGTCCTTCGATTGGCGCGCGTCTGGCCGCTACGTGTGGGTCTTTGAGAAGACCCAGCGGCAGGGGCTTGCTGCAGCACGATTCACCTTCGCCCCCCGCCCGGCCCACGCGCTCTGGGCGAGCTCGGAGCTCTTCGTGGTTCATCGAGACGTCGACTCCCCGGGGAGACGAGAGCGAGTGTCAGCGCATGGTGTCTTTCGAGGACAGTACAGCTGGATGAGCGCGGCCGGCGTGGGGCCGTTCGTGGGGGGCCGGTTGGCGACGCACTTCGCCTCGGGTAGCACCCCGGTCTTCGAGACGCGGGCCACAGCCGTGGACTCGGTCGATGCCGACGTCACCGTTGGCCTGCGCATGCACTGGTGACGCCACCACAAAGCGCCCCGACGCCTCGCGATGGAGGCGCGGGGCGCGTTTGTGTCTGTGTGGGTTAGGCCGCGTGCGGCGGGGCGTCGGGGCGACCCGAGGCGGTCGGGCGGTGCATGTCGCTTCCAACCTCGTCGATCCAGTCGCGTTCTTGAAGCTGCTTGACGAAGTCTGCGCGTGGACTGGGACGCTTGGATGCGGGCGTGCGGTTGACCTGAAAACGGGCCCCCGCGGAGCGCAAGTCTTCGAGCAGCTCCATGCCGGACTCACCGCGCAGGTAACGGTAGCGTTCGATATGCGCCATCAGTGGCGTGAAGCCTCGGTCGCACAGCGCAAAACAGACGTCCATCAAAGCGCTGGGCGGCTCGCTCCCGGTCGTCGTCTCGAACAGGACGTAGCGCTCGGGTCCAAAAGAAAGCAGGTTGTCGGCTTTGATCCGTGGCAACAGGCCGGGCCCGAGCCAGTGCTCCGCGCCGAGCTCGAGCTCGACGGTGATGTCTCGGTGTTTCTCCACCTCCGCGACCAAACCGTCGAACGAGCGCCGGAGCGGGTCGGGCTCGTTGTCAAAGCGACCTGGATAGATGTGCGGGGTCGCGATGATTCGCTTGGCGCCCTGCTGCTGAAGCATGCGAAGCATCTGCAGGGATTCCTCCATCGAGCGACTCCCGTCGTCGACCTCCGGCACCACGTGGGTGTGGCAGTCCCGGGGACGCAGCGACACCGACCCATCGCCGCTGCGGCGTCGCTTCTTGCGAAACAATCCAAACATGCTTGCTTCTTAGCGTCGGCGCGCCGCGGGGCCACCCCTGCGCGCGTCCGCTACTGGGCCGCAGTGGGGGCCAGCGTGGCGGCTTGGGTCGCAACATTGGCGCCGCCTTGTGCCGCCAAGCCGAGCGCCTGTGCGCCGGCCAGGAACGGGAGGACTTGCTGCATGTAGCGACTCGAGGTCGACAGGCCGGTGGGGGCGATGACCACCCGGTCCCCCGGACGCAGCTGGATCTGGTGGTCGATCAGCAGCGCCTCTTCGAGGTTGATCCGGTACACGACCGGCTCCGCAAAACCGCCGCGAATCACCGCGAGCTCTCGACGTGCGCGGGCCGGAGTGGGCCCCCCGGCGGTCGCGATCGCCTCGGCCAGCGAGATCTTTCCATCGACGATCGGAACAGACGTGGGGGTGTTCACCTCGCCCAGGACGAACACCTTCATCGAGGACGAATCAGGCACGTACACGAGGTCTCCCTTGCGCATGAACACGTTGCGGGAGATGTCGCCGCCTTTCACCAGGGCGGCGAGGTCGATGGGGAGCAGCTTGCCGTCGCGAACGACCGTCGCGCCCTCGAGGCTTCCGCTCGCTCCGATGCCTCCCGCGAGGGAAAGCGCCTCCAGGAGCGTTGTGTCGCCATCGACGGCGAACGATCCGGGCGTGCGCACGTGGCCGAGTACGTGGAACTTCTGCGACTCGTGCTCGAGAATCTCGACGTGAACCTGAGGCTCAACGACGTACTTGGCGGCCGCGGTTTTGAGGGCCACTTCGAACTCGGTGAGGGTGAGCCCTGTCGCGTGAACTTTGCCAACGACGGGAAGATACGCGAAGCCGTCCTTGCGAATCGTCGTACCCGTGATCTCGCCCAGCCCGGCCCGCTGCGAACTCATCTCGGGGTGTTCCATCACGAACACATCGAGGACGTCATTGTTGCCGAGCCGGTACTCGTCGCGTTGCGCACTGAAGTCGTATCGGACGCTGTCACGCTCGACCCGAGTCGTGCTGTCGGAGACCAGATCATCGAGGTCGCGCAGGTCGACACCATCGTGGGTCTCGCTGAGGTGGTCGTACCGAAACGTGCCGGTCGCACAGCCCGAGAGCAGCGGCTGAGCGAAGCAGACGATCGCACTCGCGGTTCCGATGCGGGCCAAGTCCCGAATACGGACACTGAAACGGCTTCTTGCAGCGGCAGTGGCGTTGCCGGCTACGGGCGCGCGCCCTACGTGATGGAGGCGTTGATGACGAGCTGAGAAAGACTTCTGCATGACGGCCGTGGACACTTCATTGAGAACCAAACCCGAACCCGCAAGTGGACTGAGCCGAACTTCTCCAGGCCAGGTCCGCGGAGGACTGCCGGCGGTGAGCTGGAGCTTCGGTGCGAAGCTCGTGCTCGACATGGTCGGACTGACCCTCGCGGCATGGGCGGCGCTCACCGTGCTGATCCCCGGGCCGGTCCTGGGCACTGCGCTCTGCGTTGCGGCGCTGCGGATGTCCGTGCTGGCGGTCCGCGGTGCTTATGCGCACAGTTGGCGACACACATCACTGGCGGACGCGCTTGTCGTCGTCCCGGCGCTGTTGGGCCCGACGGTGGTGCTGGTGGCCGCCAGCTTGTTCAACGACGCCCACGAGCTCGTGGCTCCGCTCGCGCTCGAGGGCATGTTGGCCACGTTCGTGGGGCTGGGCTCACGAACAGCAGTGCGCTGGCTGGATGAACGCCAGGCTCGGACACAGTACCGGGCGGCGAGTGAGCAGCCCGCACGTCCGGTTCTGCTTGTCGGGGCGGGCCGAGCGGGAACCCTCGCGGCCTGCGAGCTCCGTCGCCGTCCGGACTTGGGATATCGCCCGGTCGGCTTTCTCGACGACGACCCCACGTTGCGCGGCCGTCGTATCGACGGCCTGGAGGTGCTCGGGACGACTCTCGACGTCGAGCGGATCGCGCGTGAACTGGGCGTGGAGTGCCTGATTTTGACCCTGCCCTCCGCAACGCAGGCACAGCGCCGAGCCGTCGTCGCGCGTTGCAGCGACGTGGGGCTCGACGTCCGAACGCTCCCCGACTATCACGACCTGCTCTCCGGCAAGGTCGAGTTCACGAAGATTCGCCCGCTGAAGATCGAGGACCTGCTCAACCGGAGCGTCGTCGAGATGGACCCGAAGCGGTGGTCCAACATCGTGGGCACCATCGCTGGCAAGCGGGTACTGGTGACCGGGGCAGGCGGCTCGATCGGCTCGGAGCTGTGCCGCCAGATCGCGGAGCTGGGCCCAGAGCGGCTCGTGCTTCTGGAGGCGAGCGAGAACAACCTCTTCGACATCGAAGGCGAGATCCGCAAGGTGCTCGGGCGGGGTGCGGTCCCGTGCTTGGCCGACGTTCGCGATGTTGATCGCATGCGGCGGGAGTTCGAGCATCACCGACCCCAAGTCGTGTTCCATGCCGCGGCGTACAAACATGTGCCGATGATGGAGATCCATCCGCAGGCGGCGATCCTCAACAATGTGTTCGGGACCCGGACGGTCGTCGAGGCGGCCGAGGCCGTCGGGGTCGAGCGGTTCCTGTTCGTATCGACGGACAAGGCGGTGAACCCTGCAAACGTGATGGGCGCGAGCAAGCGCATGGCCGAGATGGTCGTGCAGGCCCACGCCTCGCGAAGTCGTGGCATGTACTGCTGCGTCCGCTTTGGCAACGTCTTGGGCTCGCGCGGGTCGGTTGTGCACACGTTCCGCCGCCAGATCGAGGCGGGCGGGCCCATCACCGTCACGCACCCGGAGGTCACGCGGTTTTTCATGACCATCCCCGAGGCGGTTCGTTTGCTGATTCAGAGCAACGCCACGCAGGAGGGCGGAGAGGTGTTTCTGCTCGACATGGGCGAGCCGGTCAGGATCATCGACCTCGCGCGGCAGATGGTGCAGCTCTCGGGACTGACGCCCGAAGAGGTGCCGATCGAGATCTGCGGGCTGCGTCCGGGCGAGAAACTCTACGAAGAGCTGCTTCGGGACGAGGAGGGCACGCTTCCCTCGGAGATCGACGGGGTTTGTCGCGCAAAGCTGGCGCCCGTGAGCCCGGACTCGCTTGAAACGTGGCTCGTGCCCCTGGGCAAGGCCGCTCGCTCGCACGATGAGAACACCATCCGCCGCATCCTCGCCGTCGCCGCCGGATACCGGCCCGACGCTGAGGCGGCGCCGCTTCCCAAACCGCTTCACGCCGCGAACGACCGACGTCGCGACGTTGCCTGAGCACCATGAAGATCCTCTATCTCCACCAGTACTTCATCTCGCCGTCCGGGGCGGGGGGCACTCGATCCTACGAACTTGCGCGTCGGTTGGTCCGGCGCGGGCACGAGGTCACGCTGGTCACCTCGAATGCGTTCATGCCCGAGCATGCCACTCTCCAAGAGCGACATGAGACGACCCTGGAGGGGTTCAAGCTCGTCGTGCTTCCCGTCGCGTACGCGCAGAGCATGTCGTATGCCCGGCGCACCGCATCGTTCTTCTCGTTTGCGGCGTCGGCAGCTCGGGAGTGTGTCCGTCACGATGCAGACGTGGTGTTCGCGACCTCCACACCGCTGACCGTCGCGCTTCCGGGCCTGTTTGCGCGGCTCAAGACCGGGGCGCCGATGGTGTTCGAAGTTCGTGACTTGTGGCCGGAGCTGCCGATCGCGATGGGAGCGATCAAGAACCCGGTGGCCAAGCTCGCAGCGCGAACGTTGGAGTGGGTCGCCTATCACGGGAGCGAGCAGGTCGTGGCGCTCTCTCCGGGGATGGCCCGCGGCGTTGAGGCACGCGGCATTCCTTCGAGCCGCGTCACCGTCATTCCCAACGGCTGCGACGTGGATGTCGGTCAGATTCCGGTGGACGAACTCATGGCGTATCGGAGTTCGCTGCTCCCCGAGGTGCGGCCGGACCAACCGCTGGTGGTGTATGGCGGCTCGATGGGCGTGGCCCACGACCCGGGATGGCTCGTCGATGTCGCTGCACAGATGCAGTCCGTCGATCCAGAGGTTCGTTTTGCGTTGGTGGGCAAGGGGGCCATCGCGCAAGAGGTTCGCGCGCGGGCTCAAGCGGCGGGGGTCCTGGGGAGGAACTTGTTCATCCCCGGCGCCATCCCCAAGCGCGATGTCCCCAAGCTGCTTCGGTCCGCCCAGATGGCGGTGTCGACCATGGCACCGCTTCCGGAGCTCGAGGACAACAGCGCGAACAAGTTCTTCGACGCGCTCGCGAACGGGGTCCCTGTGGCGCTGAACTACGGCGGATGGCAGGCCGACCTGGTGCGGGAGTATGGGGCGGGGCTCGTGCTTCGGCAGTCCGAGCCGGCCGCGTCGGCGAAGCGGCTCGCCGCTGTGCTCCGCGACAAGGAGGCGCTGTGCGCGATGCAAGCGGGGGCGGCCAAGCTCGCGCGCGAGCACTTCGACCGAGAGTCCCTGACCTCCGCGCTGGAGGGCGTCCTCAACGAAGCGGTGCAGACCCACGCCGCAGCGTGAGGACGTTTCGCGAGTCGTTCGGCGTCGGGGCGGGAACCTCGGTCTCCGATCGTTCTCCAGCCGCTCGTTCTCCAGCCGCTCGTTCTCCAGCCGCTCGTTCTCCAGCCGCTCGTTCTCCAGCCGCTCGTTCGCTACGGGACCTCAAGCGCTGCGACCCTGAATACGTCGACGAAGACTGCGATCCCAGCACCTATGGGTCCGCCGACGTTGATGGGGACAGGCACAAGTCTGCGCAGTGTTGCAACGAGGGTCCCGACGGGCCGTTCTGCGGGGACGACTGCCGGCCCAACGCACGCGGTGTGTGCGTCCCCGAAGCGCTGTAGCGCGCAGGCGAGCTCCCGGCGATGCGTGCACCCGCTTCGGTGCACGCTCCGTCGGTGAGCCGGGAAGGCTGAACGGGTGCGGTACGTGTTCGCTGCTTGACCCCGCGAGCCACGTGAACACCCGACTTTCGGGTGCTCCGCGCCCTTGAGGGCTACAACGTCCTCGAGCCGCGCGAGCGAACGACTGCGCGGCTCAAGGAAATTGTGTGGCAGCCCGTGGCAAGCCGCGGCACGCTGCTGCTCAGCGCTTCGCGACCCGCATCACGCGGTCGACCGCCTCCGCGACGTCGTCCATGTCGGAGCTCTGACAGGTGTGCTGGACCTTGAAACACAGCGAGGTCTCTCCGAGTGCTTTGGAGACCGGGAGGTGTTTGGCCTTGGGGCGCCAGCGGTGGGGGAATGCGGCCTCAAGATAGATCTCGGAGCAGCTCCCGCTCTGGCACGGCACGCCCTCCGCCTCGATCGCCGCCATCACGCGGTCTCGGTCCCACCCCGCAGCGAGCATCGGAGGGCGGACGTAGGCGTAGAGTCGATAGTACGCGTGCCGAATGCCCGGCCCGGGTGTGGGGACCCGCAGCGTGTCGTGGGTCTTCAAGCGGGCGGTCAATCGATGCGCGTGGTCCCGCCGGGTGTCGACCCAGCCGGGCAGCTTGCTCAGCTGCACGCGGCCGATCGCGGACTGCATCTCGGTCAGGCGCCCGTTGCTTCCGACCGAGTCGTGCAGCCAACGAAATCCCGGGGGGTGCTCGCGCTCGTACACGGCGTCCCAGCTCTTGCCGTGGTCCTTCCGGCTCCACATGCGAGACCAGATCTCACGGTCCGAGGTGGTCACCACTCCGCCTTCGCCACCGGTGGTCATGATCTTGTCTTGGCAGAAGGAGAACGCGGCGGCGTCTCCAAACGACCCGACCGAGCGACCGGCGATTTTGGCGTCGTGGGACTGGGCACAGTCTTCGATCATCGCCCAGCCTCTGCGGTCACACAGCGCCCGGATCTTCGCCATCTCGGCGGGCCACCCGGCGACGTGCACGACGATGACGGCACGGGTGCGGGGTGTGGACGCGGCTTCGATGGTGGCAGCGGTCACGTTGCCCGTGTCGGCACAGACATCGGCGAACTGCGGTCGCCCGCCGGACAACACAACCGCGTGCGCGGTCGCGACGAAGGTCCGGGAGGGCACCACAACGCCGTCGCCCGTGCTCAGGCCCACGCCGTACAGGCACAGCTCAAGCGCGACCGTGCCGTTGCTGCACGCGATGGCGTGGGGCACCCCCACGAACGCCGCAAACTCGGCCTCGAACGCTCGGCCGACCGACCCGGTCCAGTAGTTGACCTTTCCCGACGCCAGCACCTCGGTGCAGGCGGAGACTTCGTCGTCAGGGAAGGTTGGCCAGGCCGGCCACGCGGTGGAGCGGACGGGCGCACCGCCCTCGATTGCGAGCTTGTTGAGATTCAACGCGGCGACCACAGGAGTTCTCCAGGCATGAAGGAACGCTTCTCCCTTCATGGCCTGGCGCGTTGGCCGAAACCACCCTCTGCGCGACCCGGTTTGGGCCTGTCTGCCTTAAAGGGACGGGCGCAGCAGGGGCAGCGCGCGGGCTGGGGTCATGATCGCCAGCAGCGTGCTCATCTTGGGCCCGCGGTCACGGCCCAGCAGCAGGTCGTAGACGACGGGGAAGAACGCCTTCATGTCCACGCCGCTGACGGACAGCGCCTTCATCTTCTCGCCGATCGAGGCTTCGGTCGCGTTGGCGTCCGCCTCGAGGATCTCCACCAGCGCTTGCAAGGGCTCGCGTTGCTCCTGTGGAAGCTCCCGCACCACAGCCTCGGTTCGGATCCGGTACTGGAAGTCCTCTGGGGCGTAGCGCTCGACCCAGTTCCACACGCACTGGGCCCGGGCTTCAAACCGAGCGCGGTCGCACTCGGGCAGCTCGCCTGCGTTCACGAAGTAGTCGGCGGTGGCCGCAATGTCCCCGTCGTAGGTCTGCAGCACGGTGCTCAAGTGCCGGAACGCGATGAGCGTGGGCGCGGTGCTCCCCGCTTCGATTCTGCGCGGTGAGACGGACGCGAGCTCAAGCACGCGGCGAGCCGTCTGTCGCTTCTTGTCCTTCTTGCCGCCGTCATCCGCCTCGTGGGCGAGTCGCACGTCACGATCGTAGTCCTCGTAGAGCTTGATGACGTCGAGGTCGAACGAGATCGCGAACTCGGTGTTGGGCCGGTAGCCGGCGAACAGCCATCGCAGCACCTCGGGCTCGTAGACCTCCAGGCAGGTGCTGACATCGACCACGCCGCCCTTGCTGGAGCTGAGTTTTCCGGCCTGTCCCTTGGCCGAGACAAAGTCGTAGCCAACGTACTCCGGCGCGCTCCAGCTGTAGACGTCTCGCACGATGCCTTTGGCGGTGTCGTAGCTGCCCCCGGCGGAGCTGTGGTCCTTGCCGCCGGGCTCGAACGCGACTTGCTCGTAGCCCCAGCGCATGGGCCAGTCGACCCTCCACGGAAGCTTGAGGTTGCCGCCTTTGCGCAGGTCGACGGTCTCGTCGTGGCTGCAGGTGTTGCAGTGCACGCTCACGATCCAGTCGCCGTCGTACGAGAACCCGAGCTCGTCCTTGCCGCAGCTCGTGCAGAACCCGGCCAGCGGCAACCAGTCCTCGGCGATGCGGGTGCGGGCGCCGGTCGCTTCTCGGGCAGCGTTGATCAGCTCGCGAATCTTGCCCGCGTTTTGCAGCGCCGCCCGAATGCCCTCGGCGTACTTCCCGGAGCGGTACATCGTGTGCTGCCGAATGAACTCCGGTGCGATGCCCAACGGGCCGATGCTGTCCTCGAAGCGGGCGATGTTGTGGGCCGCGTAGCTCTCGTGGGTGCCCCAAGGGTCCGGGACATCTGCGATGCTCTTGCCGAGCGACGCGGTGAGCATCTCTTGCTCCGGCGCGTCCTTGGGCACCTTGCGCAGCACGTCGAAGTCGTCCCACGAGTAGATGAACCGAACCTCTACACCGCGGTCCGCGAGGGCCCGCGCGACGAGGTCGACGGTGATGACCTCGCGAAAGTTCCCGATGTGCACCACGCCCGAGGGCGTGATGCCGGCCGCGACCACGATGCGTTTCGCGTCTGGATGCGCGCGCAGGGTCTTGTCGGCTGCGTGGTCGGCCCAGTGATTAAGGTAGGGATCTCGCTCGCTGCGGTCACCGGTCATTCCCGGAACCTACCATCAGACCGGCGGCGCTTACTTGGGAAGCTTGCAGCCGAACTTGTCGGCGAGACCGCGTGGACCCTCGACCAAGAAGTCGGAGACACCCGCCGCGGTGAAGTGGTTGAACGAAGCGGTCGCGTGGGTACAGATCCCGGGCTTGTCGCCCTGGTAGCGAGACACCGCCGCAAGCCCTTCCTCGACCCGGCCCATCAGTGCGTCGGTCTCTTTGCCGGCCTGGGCAACCTTGGCTGCCGACGCGTAGGCCTCCTTCGCGGACATCAGGTCCTCGGGGTTCTCGACCTGGTCGCTGGCCGAGCTGCCAAAAGCGCTCCCGATCAAGGACTCGGCGCGCAGAATGTTGGCGAGGGCACCCGCGACCGTCTCGGGCGCTGCGCTTGCTGCGTTGTTGAACGCCGCGGCGGCTGCCTTGTAGTCCTCATTGCCAAGCAACATCGCGCCGTGGGCGAGCTGAGCGACGGCCTTGACCTCGGGGTCTTGGGTCCGGTCCGCCATCTTGAGGCCGTGCGCGCTGGGTTCTTGCCCGCTCTCGAAGACGATCTGCGCGTGGGCGAGCGCAAGCCAACCCGCCGCGAGCCCGCTGGCCCGGTACTGCTTGCGCTCCTTGAGGTCCGCGTACAGCGGCTCAAGAAGGTCGATGGTCTCCTGGTAGTGCCCAAGCAGGTACTGGTGCGCCCCCTCGGCGATCTGCTCGGGGTCTGGCTCCTGGGGCACGTCCGGCTCGATCGGCTCTTTCGGGGTTTGGTCGACGGCGGGTACCCCGCTGCTGTCGGCACCGTCGCCGGAGATCGAGCTGTCCCCGGGCGACGCCGTGGGCTTCTTGTCCTTGCCGCAGGCAAGCGGCGCGAGGAAAGCGAGAGAGATGACGAGGCGTTTCATGGCTGCGCTGTGTCTGAAGGGGGAGGGGAGGCGGCCTCGTTCTCTTGTGGTTCAGACGAGGCCGAAGGCCGGACGAGCAGACGCATGTCCAGCCCGTCGACCAGCGTGAGCGTACCGTAGACACGCTCGCTCGGGTGGCCTTCGGCGCCGGTCGGTGCCTCGGGTGTGAAGTGTCCGAGCACCTCGATCCGGTCGCCAACGTAGAGTGAGACGTTCTCGTGGTGAAAGCTGTGTTTCTGCGCTGCGGCGATCACGTAGGCCTGCTCGAGGTCCTCGACGCTGACCGAGCCCGACTCGTCTTGAAGGAAGACCATCTGCGCCGCGACGGCCGAGGCCGCACTCGCTCCGGCCCGGTTTCGCCAAATGCACTCGCGCCCCGGGACGCCGCCGAGGTTTTGTGAGGCGTTGACGAGCACACCCTGCAGGCGGACCGGACCGGGCTTGGCGGTGGCCGCGGTGCTCGGCGCTTGGGCTTCGAGTTTCTTGACGGTGGCGCGCCACCGCTCGTTGCGTTTGCGGGGCTGGTCGAAGAACACGCGCCCGCGGGGCCGCAGTGCAGCGGTGCCGCGCTCCTTGGTGACGCGCCGGGAGCCGACCCAAAACACGAACACGGCCACGGGGACGAGCAGCGCCAAAATAAACAGCGGCCCGCCCGAGTCTGCGAGCATCGAGAATGGGTCGCTGTCTCCGGCGGCAGGGACAGCGGGCAGCAGTCGGAGTCCGCTCACCAGTACGCCTCGGACAGACCCAACTTGAAGTGGCCCTCCGACTTGCCCTGGGCACCGGACCCAACCTTGCCCTTGACCAGGGACCGGCCGACCTGTCCCGGGCCGATCTCATCGATCTTCGCGCCTAGAAGCGTCGGGCCACCGGTGAAGGCGGCGCTGGGGATGACGTCTTTCACCGGCACGGTGCTCCGGTTGTGCACGTTGATCACCCAATGCACTCGGTCTCCCCACATCACCGCGTCGCCATCAACCTCAAGCTCGACCATCGGTCCGATGTCGTACGCGCGATTGGGGCGGGTCTCGCCGGCTCGGGGCACGAGCAGCATGCGACCGCCCTGGAAGTCGATTCGGGCGAGAAAACGACGCATGACGTTTTGGCCAAGCAGGCCGGTGTGGCGCCCGTTGACGCACTTGTCGCAGACCGAGACCACCAGGCCCTCGATCCGCACCTGGCCCACGCGCAGCGCCGGCAGGTACACCATCCGGCTCTCGCGTCGCCCCTTGGCGGTGTCGAACTCAAGGATCGGCGCATCGGCAGGGATCTGGATTCCGAGCTCGGCGGCGGCTTCGCTGCTGATCGTCGTGTACGAGGCGCCGGTGTCGAACAGGTAGTTCTTCCTCGAATGCCGACCACCGTATCCTTCGAGGCCAACGTCGACGAAGATCGCCGTGCCCTGTTCTTCGAGCGGCACGCTGATCGCCTTGGCGAGTTCGATGTCCGTCGCGGCGCGCGGGAGCGCGGCGACGCCTCGTTTGGCAACGGTGGGGACCGGCTCGGGATCAACCGCGTCGGCGGCGTGGTGTCCGAGCGCCGACATCACGCGCGTGGCGGAGTGGGACTCGCCCAGCGTCTCGGAGGCGATGTTCGAGCCCTGACCTCGCAGCGCGGCGCCGACGATGTCCGGGACGAGCTGCACCATCGCGAGCAAGCCGAGCGTGTTCCACACCATGGGGAGCCAGGCCATCGCCAGGCTGATGCGACGAGGCTCGCGTTGATGCTTCCACGTCGCGAGCGCGAACGGCAGGCCGAGGGTGAGGGAGATCGCCGTAAACCAGTGGAGCACCGCGTTTCCACCGCCGTCGGCAGCTGCGCGCGAGAGGGAGAGGACCACCCACACGGCCACGACCGCGCTCGCAAGCGAGCCGAGCCCGAGCAGGACCCAGAAGAATGCGATCAAGACCGACTGGACCGCGGATGTAGGTCCGGCGGCGGGCGGTGCTTTGGGGCGACGGGCCGGGCGCGGGCGCGCAGGTTCCTGGGCGTTCGCAGGCCGCCTAGGCTGCTCTGGCTTCACTGCCGGAGAGTGTAGAGGAATGCGCGGGTCCACGCACGACACCGCGTGGCGGGAATGCGCGGCTTCGCTCCGCCCGCGGATCGCAACTCACATGACAAAACCGTTGGAGCAGGTCCGAGAAAAAACGTAGGCTTGGCTACGCCGTGGGTGAAGCTGAGCAGCAGGATGTGCAATCGCGGCGGGCCGTGCCGACGTTTGGGGTTCGGTTCGAATCCCGGGACGATTTTGTCGTCGAGTACGCAGACCGGCTTCGCGCCGGGAGGCTCCGCTTGCCCGTGGACCCCGCGCCGCCGCTGGGGACGAGCATCAGGGTGAAGCTGACCCTCCCAGATCAGGCGGTCCTCTACCTGAGAGGGCAGGTCTCGCGGACGTTTACCCGAGACGGCGACACGATCGTCGAACTTGAGGCGTTCAACCCGGCCCAAAAAGAGGCGTTGGAGAACTGTGTCGATGGGGTGGTCGGCCGTGACGACGACCCTTCGACGATCCCGACCGCCGGCGCTGGTGAACCTCTTCACGTGCTGGTGGTGGATGACTCCGTCAGCCACCGCATCGAGCTCGGTGACATTCTGCGAGCCCGAGGCATGCGGGTGCGTGTGGCTGAGAACGGGTTGTTGGCGCTTTCCGCCGCGCTCAAGAAGCTGCCCGATGTGATCCTCACCGACGTTGAGATGCCGCAGATGGATGGGTGGTCGCTCCTGCGTTCCATTCGCCAGCGAAAGAGGCTGCGGCAGGTGCCGGTCGTGTTCCTCACTCGGCTCTCCGACGAACTCTCTCGCCTCCGGGGTTACCGGATGGGGGCGGATGACTTCCTCCCCAAGGACATGCTCGGCGACGAGGTCGCTGCTCGGCTGGTGGGTGTCGTCACGCGTCGCCGACAACGCCCGGCCACGCCGGACACCCACGGCCTGCGCGGCGAACTGGAACATGTCCGTCTCGGGAGTCTGCTCGCGTTTCTCGAGTCCGAACGACGCAGCGGCGCCCTGCGGTTGCGGCGCGACGCCGAGTGCTCGACGCTTCACCTGCGCAACGGTGCCTTGGCCAAGGTCGAGTCACTCGGCAGCAACGCACATCCGCACGACCGGGTGTTTGAGTTGCTCAGCTGGCAGCGTGGCGAGTTTGATTTTCAAACGGCCGGCAACGCGGAGGCCCCGCTTCCGGGCCCCGCCAACGACGGCGAGGTGACGCCGGTCTCGTACTTGCTGATGGAACACGCCCGCCGAGAAGACGAGTTCAACGCGGACTAGTTTAGAGGGAGACTTGAGACCAGTTTTAGAGGGAGACTTCACAGTCTCCCTCGCTGCGGGGGCGTAGCCCCCTTCGCTTCACCCTCTGGTGGTCGCCCTGTCGGGCTCGGACTGGTTTAGAGGGAGACTTGAGAGTTTGAGAGGGAGACTTCACAGTCTCCCTCGCTGCGGGGGCGTAGCCCCCTTCGCTTCACCCTCTGGTGGTCGCCCTGTCGGGCTCGGACTGGTTTAGAGGGAGACTTGAGACAGTTTGAGAGGGAGACTTCACAGTCTCCCTCGCTGCGGGGGCGTAGCCCCCTTCGCTTCACCCTCTGGTGGTCGCCCTGTCGGGCTCGGACTGGTTTAGAGGGAGACTTGAGACCAGTTTTAGAGGGAGACTTCACAGTCTCCCTCGCTGCGGGGGCGTAGCCCCCTTCGCTTCACCCTCTGGTGGTCGCCCTGTCGGGCTCGGACTGGTTTAGAGGGAGACTTCACAGTCTCCCTCGCTGCGGGGGCGTAGCCCCCTTCGCTTCACCCTCTGGTGGTCGCCCTGTCGGGCTCGGACTGGTTTAGAGGGAGACTTGAGACAGTTTGAGAGGGAGACTTCACAGTCTCCCTCGCTGCGGGGGCGTAGCCCCCTTCGCTTCACCCTCTGGTGGTCGCCCTGTCGGGCTCGGACTGGTTTAGAGGGAGACTTCACAACCTCTGGTGGTCGCCCTGGCGGGCTTGTTCGCGACGTCCGGGCGAACCAGTGCAAAAGCGCCGAGCCTCGTTTGGAGGATCTCGGCGCTTTGGGGAGGTCGAAGGTTACGAGGCGGCCGGGGTCGCTGCGAACACTGCACAGGCGCCGTCGACTTTCCAGGAGCCTGCGGACTCGTAGGGCTCGACGTTGAGGATGAACAGCTCGGCGCCTTCGCGACCGCACTGGTTCTTCGCGACGTCGATGGCCTCTTTGGCGGTGGGTGCTTTGCCGACGTAGGTGCCGATTTCGGTGTACGCGCGGCTGAGGTCGTCCTTGCTCTTGACCACCTTCACCTTGCTTTGCGCGACCGGCTGGGTCTTCACGTCGAAGTTGGTCTGGCGGTAGGAGGAGTTGTACGCGCAGCCGACTAGGCTGCTGGAAGCCACGAGCGCGAGGGTGAGGACAGATGCGAGGCGGGGGCTAGAGGACAACATGGCGTTTGCTCCGTTCGTGGCCCAACTGAGTCTGGGCGCGGGGTTCGACGCAGTCAGGGGCCGAGAGATTCGACGCGACGACGGTCCGATATGTGAGTCCACCGTAACCCTCACGCGTCACGCGAATTTGGGGCTGATGGACCCGCGGGCAGGGTGACACGAAAGACCGCCCCGGGGAATCGTGCCCCGCCGAGGGGCGGGCGCGACTCTTTTTCACGCAGGACGAGGCTTCCGTTCATCGACTGCGCGAGCCCTTGGCAGATGGGGAGCCCCAGTCCGGTGCCTTCGCCGGCCTTGGCGGTGGTGAAGAACGGTTCGAACAGCCGCTCGACAACCTCGTCCGGGACGCCGGGTCCACTGTCTTGAACGTCGATGTGCGTCTGGTTCCCGTCCGGCTCGACGAAGATGCTCACCCGTCGGGGGCGCTGAGGATCCTCGGAGCCCGTGGCTCGCGCTGCGTTGATGACCAGGTTGCGCAGAATCTGGTCCAGCAGGCCCGGATCTGCATAGACCTTGGCGCGCTCGTCGCCCTCGACGGTGAGGGCCACGTCCGCACAGCGAGGATCGTGCTCGAGGAGTCGAGCGAGTCCGCGGCCCGCGGCCACCGCACCCAGAGAGACGAGCTGCTGCCGAGTGGGGCGGGCGTAGTGCAGGAGCTGGGTGACGATGCCCTGAATGCGTTCGATCTGGGTGCGGCTGCGCTCGAGCATGTCGCGTTGTGGCTCGGCCAAAGCGGGCTCGGACCGAGGGTCGAGGAGCAGCTCGACGTATCCCAGCACGGCGGCGAGCGGGTTGCCGACCTCATGGGCGATGCCGGCCGAGATTCTGCCCACCGAGGCGAGCTGTTCGGCGCGGACCAGGTGCTCGCGTTGACGCTCGATCTGCTCGACCCGTTCCCGAAGCGACTGTGTCATCTGGTTGAACGAACCGGCCAACGATTGCAGCTCAGAGGGGCCTTCTTCGGGGATTGCAGCTTCGAGGTTGCCCATCGCGACCTGCCCGACCGCGTCCCGAACCCGCGCCAGAGGCCGCACGACCTGCACCTCGATCAGGCCAATGCCCAGGACCAACATCACCACGCCTACGCCGAGCGCGAGCACGGCAACCTCGGTCCAGTCCTGGGTGCGGGTCCACGGTGTCGGTCGTGCGATGACGCGAAGCATCAGGGTCCCGCTGTTGCGGGCGCCGCCGAACGTACGCAGGGCGCGGTCGACGATGACCAAGCCGTCGCGGTCTTCGACCCGCGTGCCGCCGGGTTTGCTCATGGGTGCCGGGGGCGGCAGCGGCGGTGCCAGGCCTACCGCGATCCGTGGAGGTTCGTCGCGACCCTCGGTGATCAGGTGCAGCGCGATCGCCTCGATGCCCAACGTGCCAATGCTGGCGCGCAGGACCGGCTCGAGCTGCCCCCGTCCGGCCGCGGCGAGGGCACCGCCCCCGAGCTGTGGCGCGACAAGGGCGGCCAAACCCTGAACGTGGTCCGAGAGCTGCTGCTGTTGGGCAGCGTCGTGGCGCCGCCGACCCAAGACCTCGGTCGCAAGGGAGAGCGAGACGACCGCCATCACCAGCGTGACCGCCAGCGTGACGACCAGCTCCCAACGCAGGGAGCTGCGGGAGCTGGGCGAGCTGGGCGGGCTGGGCGAGCTGGGCGAGCTGGCGGGCGCCGAGGGGGTCTGCATCAACCTCACCGGGGGTTGGCGGTGTGAGACGGGAGCACGCGGAGGCGGTGCCGGACCGCTCGCGGCGGCGCGGGCTGCTGTTTACAACCTGCGCAGGCGCTCGTGCGGGGTCGAAGCCAACGCCGCACGAGCCACGCGCCCGCCGCGACGACGAGGATGATCGGGACGAGATCTTGAACGAACGTGTGGAGCAGCGAGGCGTCCATCACCGAGGGCTTTTCTTCTCGGCGTCTTGCCCGGGGCAGGACCCCCCCTTGATACCTCGGGCCCGTGGACACAAGCCGTAGAGTTCGTGCCGGTGCCGGATGACGTTGAAGCCAAAGCTTCGGGCCACGCGCTCCTGCTCCTTCTCGATTTCTTCGTTGTGAAACTCGAGCACATGGTCGCACTCGATGCAGATCAAGTGGTCGTGATGCTCGGCGTCGCCGGCCGTCTCGTAGGTCGTGTGGCCTTCGCCGAAGCGTCGCTCGGCAGCGAGACCGCACTCGGTGAGCAGCTTGAGCGTGCGATAGACAGTCGCGTACCCGACCTTCGGCGCGTCCTCGCGAGCCAGCGCGAGCAGTTCTTCGATGGAGGTGTGGCCGTCGGTCGCGAAGAAGCGCTCCGCGATCACATCACGCTGCCGGGTCGACTTGAGCCCTTGCTTTGTGAGGTAGGCCCGGAACTGCTCCATCAAGCTATCGACGTCCACCGGGTTTTCGGCCGCGTCTACCATTGCGCGGACCATAGGACGCATCCGGTCGTCGCCGCAAGCGTCGCTTGCGCCCCCGAGCCCCGCCGCGCGGGCAGCGGGCGTTGCGGCAGCGATGCGGGCACCCCTATACTCCGCGCCGCCCATGGCGCGGACGTCCAAGAAGAAGGCCGAATCTGACGCGGATTCTCCGCCGAGCATCGATGCGATGCTCGACGGCCTCGAAGCGGTCGTCACCGAACTCGAGTCCGGGGAGCTCCCGCTCGAGGACGCGCTGCGAAAGTTCGAGGAGGGCGTCAAGCTGGCGCGTCAAGGCGAACAGGTCTTGGCATCGGTCGAGGAGCGCATCGAAGCGTTGCTGGCCGACGCCGACGGCACCGAGCCTTTTGAGGCTCACTCAGAGGAATCCACATGAGCACCTTCGACCTCGAATCCTACCTTGCGCCCCGAAGAGAGCGCGTCGATGCCACGCTCAGCGCTTTGCTGCCTGAGCCCACCGGTGACGACCCCGGAAAGCTCCGCGAGGCGATGCGCTACGCGGTGCTGCTCGGTGGCAAACGGATGCGCCCGCTGATGGCGATCGCTGCGGCCGAGGCCGTCGGCGGGACGATAGAGACCGCCCTTCCCGCCTGCTGCGCGATCGAGTTGGTGCACGCGTACTCGTTGGTCCACGACGACCTCCCGGCCATGGACGACGACGCGGAGCGTCGCGGCAAGCCGACGATTCACGTGGCGTTCGGTGAGGACAAGGCGATCCTTGTGGGCGACGCGCTGCTCACCCTGGCCTTCGGTGTGCTTGCGGGGGGAGTCGGCGGGCGTGCCTCCACGGGCCGAGTTGGGGATGCGGTCGCCAAGCTTGCCCACCATGCGGGCATCGACGGCATGGTCGGCGGACAAGCGCTCGACCTCGTCGCGGGGCAAGACATCCACGATCTCGAGCTGCTCGAGCGGGTGCACGCGCTCAAGACCGGTGGGCTCTACGCTGCAAGTGCCGCCATGGCGGGCATGCTCGCAGGCAAAGACGACGAGGTTGTCGGACGGCTTGAGCGTTACGGCCTCATGTTCGGGATCGCATTTCAGCACGCCGACGACGTGCTCGACGACGACCAGCCTGCGCTTCGCCAGAAGGCGCTGGCGCGGACGGATGCGTTGGTTGCGAAGTGCATCGACGAGGTCGCCGGGTTCGGAGAAGCCGGCGCGCCTCTTCGGGCCATCGCGCAGTGGGTGGGCGACCGAGCGCACACCGCTGCCGCGCAGGAGTAGCCCGCGGGCTACCTGGCGACGCGGCGGATGGTCACCGTGTCGGTGACCAGCTCGAGTGCGTCGTCCACGGTCGAGAACGGCGAGTGGTCGTTCTCGCGAAGGACCGCGGTGAGTGTTGCGTCCGCCACCGGGGAATCCGGGAACAGCAGCCCTTCGCTCAGGAGGGTGGGCCCCTGGGCTGCTTCTTCGGGCGCGGCCGAGATCACGCCGATGTATCCGGCGTCGCAGATGGGGTCCTCGGCGCACTCGGGGAACGTGTCGTCGTAGTAGACGTGGATGTGTCCGATGTCCGTCGCGAGCGCGGTGTCGGTCTGCCCGTACCGAAAGTTCAGCATCGCCACCTCGACATCGACCAGGCCGTTGGGCTGCAACTCGATCTCGGAGCCAGGCCAAGGGCTCGTGACCGCGACGTGCGGTTGACCGTCGTCGCGCCAGAACACCTGGGCGGCCGAAGCTCCTTCGTTCTCGAACGGCGTGCCGTCGACACGAAACGCCTGGGCGCTGATCCGGTGTGCCCCGGGCTCGTTGGGCACCCGCAGGCCTTCCACCGCGAGCGTTGAAGAGATGTCGCCGGTCCGGATGTCGATTGTCTGCTCATCCAACGTCACGCGGATGAACCCGCCATCGGCGTCGTCTTCATCGGCGCTGAGCGTGAGCCCAGAGATTCGCAAGGTGATGGGGGCCGCTTCCACCCCAACGGCGATGACCTCCAGCGCCTCGGGGGACGAGACGATGACCGTGGGGAGTCGCTCCACGCAGACCCGACCGTTGCAGCGCAGCTCGCCGGGGCAGTCGGCGTTCGCCTCGTCGGGCTCGCCTGAGATCTCGCATGCGAACAGCGCATCGGAAGTGGGGTCGAGTTCGGCGACGTAGCAGCCGCCCAAGACCAGCGGCACAACGGCGAGAAGGAGAGAGCTGGGCATGCGCATAACTAGAACCGTCCTTGGAGGGAGAGCCCGGCAGAGCGGCCTGTCCACGTTGGCACAAGCGTTGCGGTGGGGCCCGCCGCGGCCTCCTTCTTCCGCTTGAGGCCGACCGCGAGCAAGGCGACGCCGGTGATTGCAACCGCGGCGCCGGTGGCGGCCATCACGATCTGCAGGGTTTCGAAGCGGCGACCCTCATCATCGAGCGCCTGGGACTCCGCGAAGCTCAGGCGTTCGGGGTTTCCGTCGGAGACCTCTTCGACCGCGAGGCTTCGATTCCGCGCGGCCAAGCCGAAGCCAAGGCCGCCTCCGACGCCGACCAGCCCGCCGACTCCGGTGAGCACGGCACCGACGAGGATGAGCGTCTTGCCGTCGGGGGGCGGTTCGACCTCTTCGACGGGCGCTGGCTCGGGGACCGTCTCGGGGGGCGGCTGATTCTGCGCGTCGCGGATCTGTTGCTCGAGCCGAAAAATCCGGTCCTCGACGTTGGGCCGGTCCTTGGCCTCGGGTTTGGCCCGCAGGTAGGTCCGAAAGGCACGGACGGCCTCTTCAGGCTTGTCCAGCCGCTCGTAGCAGAGCCCGATATTGTACTGAAAATCCGGCGATGCGTACCGCGTAGCGGCCTCTTGGAAGTGCTCGAGAGCATCTTCGTATCGCGCGGCGTTGTAGGCCTTCTTCCCCAGATCGTACGAGACCATGGCCTGTTCGAGCTTGGGATCCTCCTTGGGAGCCTCCGCGGGCGCGGCGGCAGCAGGCGCGTCGGCCGGTGCCTCACCCTCGGTCGCAGCCGTGGGTGCGCCCGCGTGGGACGAAACCATGGACAGCATGGACAGCATGGACAAGGAGAGGGGAATGGCCAGGAACGGAGCTACAACGTTCATGGGAAAAATCGGAGGCCAGCGGCCGCGCGCCACTATATACGCTCCCGCGCGGCCTTGTTGCCAGAAGTCGGCCGTCGGCTCTACGATGGCCGCGGATGTCCAAGACGACGATACGGCTAGAGCCCGACGGCCTGAATCGGGCCCGAGACGGAAAGAAGCGGGCATTCGTCGTGGTGTTGTCTGGAGATCGCATGGGGGAGATGTTCCAGCTCAAGGAAAGCGCCCGAACCACGCTGGGCCGAGGCCTACAAACCGACGTCCGAATCAACGACGAGGGAATCTCTCGGACCCACGCGGCCGTAGAGGGCGAGGGCGGCGAGTACTACCTGCTCGATGCAGGCTCCACCAACGGTACGTACGCCAACGGCAAGAAAGTGGATCGGTACGAGCTTCAAGAGGGGGACAAGATTCAGATCGGCGCTCAGAGCGTCTTGAAGTTCACCTACCACGACGACTTCGACGAGGACTTCCAGCGCAACCTCTACGAGTCCGCGCTTCGCGATCGACTCACCGGGGTGTTCAACCGCGGCTACTTCAACAACCGGCTGGAGAGTGACGTGGCCTTCGCGCTGCGCCACGGCAAGCCGTTGTCCCTTGTGCTGTTCGACATCGACCACTTCAAGAACATCAACGACACGCTTGGACACCCTGCCGGTGACCAAGTGCTCAAGGATCTGGCCGACCGGGTGGCGGGTACGACTCGCAGCGAGGACATCTTCGCCCGCTACGGAGGCGAGGAGTTTGCGTTGATCTGCCGCGACGTCGATGCGCTCCGAGCCGCCCGCGCCGCGTACCGAATCATGGAGACCGTGGGGGGCAAGGCGTTTGCGTACGACGAGCAATCGCTCACGGTCACGGTGAGCCTGGGCGTCGCCGACCTGGGCATGTTGGTCGAACCCACGGCGGACGCGCTCATCGAAGCGGCCGATGCCGCGCTCTACGTCGGAAAACGAAACGGCCGCAATCGCGTCGAGATCTACGATCCCGAGAGCGAGCCGACACGGTTGGTGTGATCGTGACAGACTCCCCCTTTGTGCGTGTCCTACTGTCGCTGCTGGCGATAGCTTGTGTTTCTTGCAAGACCGACGGTCCGGCAGCCAGCGTGTCGGCGTCCGGGTCCGAGGCGACCGAAGCCAACGGGGACGCCGCGGCCAAGGCGACCCCGGGCAGTGCGGCGGCCCCTGCGGCGCAGGCGGACCGCGCGCTGTGGTTCGCAGATGGGCTCGGCCGTGACGCCATTCTCGCCCGAGAACGCAACGACCACGCCGAAGCCGTCCGGCTGCTCGATGCTTTGCTCGCCACCGAGCTCAGCCAGGGGGAGCGTGCGGGGGCGCTGTGGCTTCGTGGTCTCGAGGATGTCTCGGCGGAGCGCTACGCAGCGGCGGCCGATCGATTCTCCGAGGCTGCCCGCGCACCCGAACTCGCCCCGGTTCGAGCGCGACTGGTCCGGCTGGAGGCGCAGGCTCGCCTCGATGCTGGCCAGCCCGAAGCGGCGCTGGAGCGGGTCCACTCCATCGACGCCGCAGAACGCAAGAGCTCGGGGCTGGGTGAGGCGTTCGTCGTGCTCGAGGCCGATGCGCTGCTTCGCACCCATGCGCGCGCCGAGGCGCGGCAAGCCTACGAACGGTATCTGACCGATTTCCCCAAAGGGAGCCACCGTGTGGGGGTGAGCGTCAAGCTGGCGCGTATGCTCGCCGCGCAGGACACCGACCCCAAAGCCCAGGCTGAAGCGATCCGGCTGTACGAAGCGCTCCTGCTTGAGGCACCGCTTTCGGACTACGGCGAAGAGGCGGACAAGGCTCTGCCCGGTTTGCGACGTGCGGTCGGGGAGACTCGCTCTGCCAAAGACAGGGCCGCATTCGACCGAGAGCTGGCGTTGGCTCGCATGGACGCGATGCTGGACGGGCGCCGCTACAAAGGCGCGATGAAGGCGGCCGACGCGTTGCTGCGAACCGGAGCCGACCCGTCCTCGCGCTGCCGAGCGCTCTACGTGAAAGGCTCGGCCATCTTCAAGGAGCGTCGTCGTGCCGACGCCCGGCCGGTCTTCGAGAAGGCCGCTGCGGCCTGCAAGAAGACCACGGGCGTGACGAGCTACGAGGTCAAGGCGCGCTACCAGGGCGGCCGCGGTCTGTACGCCGAGGGCAAGTACGAGGAGGCTGCGGCGGCGTTCTCCTCACTGGCCAAGGAGCACGCCAAGGACTCCTACGCCGACGATGCATGGGTGCTCGCAGGCGAGTCGTGGTCCGAGCATGGGGACGAGGCGAAAGCGACGGCGGCCTTCGAAGCCGCGGTCGGGGTCGATGGCGACATGAAGGATGAGGCGCGGCGTCGTCTCCTCGTGCTGGCGTTTGCGTCCGGGAACGCTGCGCGCGCCCTCTCGCTGTGCGACGCTGCGCTGCAAGAGTCCATCCCGCACCCCGAGACCAAAGCCAAGCTGCACTACTTTCGCGGCAGGGCGCTCGCGCAGCTCGGAAAACCAGACGATGCAGCCTCGGCGTGGGTCGATACGCTCACGGCCGACCCGCTGGGTTATTCCGCGGCCCAGGCGATGTCCCGGCTGCATGCCGCGGGGCCCGAGGCGTTTGAGCGTGGCCTGGCGGTGCTCCAGCGCGAGACCCCCAGAGCCGACGCGGTCACCGCGTCCAAGGGCACCCACAGGGCCGTGCTGCTCGCCCGCCTCGGTCTTGGGGACGATGCCCGGGACGAGCTTTCCATGGCCGGTGTCCGTGGCTGGCCGGCCATCGCTGTACTCAACCAAGCGGGCTTGTACGCCGAGGCCCAGCGCACGCTCGCCAACCTCGGCACAACGTGGAGGACCACGCCGCCGGGGGGAGTGAACCTCGCCGTGTGGAAGCTGGCCTACCCGCAACCGTTCGCCGAGCTCATCGACGGCTACGAACGCAGTCACAACGTCCCCGATCTGCTTGCCTTCGCGGTCATGCAGACCGAGAGTCGCTTCAACCCCGGCGCCACCTCGTGGGCCGGGGCGCGGGGTCTCATCCAGCTGATGCCCGCGACGGCGCAGGGCGTCGCCAAGAAGGCCGGCATGACCGTGACCCAGGACGACCTGTACGACCCGGCCACCAACCTCAACCTGGGCATGCAGTACTTGTCCGGGCTGGTGCAGCGGTATGGCGGGGGTCCCGGTGCGGTGGCGCTGGCGATCCCCAGCTACAACGCCGGAGCGGGCGCCGTGGATAAGTGGCTCGCCGAGCGAGCCGACTGGGACCTGGACTTGTTCATCGAGGCCATCCCCTACGACGAGACGCGCAAGTACACGCAGTCGGTGTTCGGTCGTTGGTGGGCCTACCGCTGGATCTACGGCGAAGGAAGCCCTGCCGAGCGGGTTCCGCTGCTGCCGGTGGCGACGCCCAAGAAGCTCTGAAGTTCGTTCGGTCTGGGACGCAGCCGCGGCGCTCAGCTGCGCTTTTGAAACTTGCGCTTGCCCGCGTAGCCGCCACCGCTCCGGTTGGGTCCGCGGCGGTTGAAGCGGCGCCCGGCGCCTCGCCCATCATCCTCGCGGGGGGCTTCGGGCTCGATCACCCGGGTGGCCATCGGCTCCAGCGGAAGTCGAGGCTCGGCCATCTGCAGCAGCGTGGCCACGAGCAGCGTGGGGTCGCGCTTTCCCAAGATGCTCTCGGCGTATTCGAGGGTCTTCTTGTCCGGCTGCGTGTCGTCGTCCAGCCGGGCGTGCAGGTCGCGGCGGATGTTCTTGGTGATGGTCTTGCGGACCTTGCCGGGGGTGGGAACCGTTTCCCAGCTCGCCTCGACCTTGGCCGAGCGCAGCAGGTGCCGCACGAAATGCTGGGCACGCGGGGGGACGAGCAAGAGGCTCTGACCTTGGCGACCCGCGCGGCCGGTGCGGCCCGAGCGGTGGGTGTAGTCGTCCGGGTCTTGCGGCGGCGTCATGTGAACGACGAGGCCGATTTCGGGCACGTCGATGCCGCGCGCGGCGACGTCGGTGCTGACCAAGACCTGAATGGTGCAGTTGCGGAATGCGCTGAGCGTGCGGGTACGCTGAGCCTGGCTGAGGTCGCCGGAGAACGGTAGCGCGGCAAACCCATCTTGGCTGAGCTTCTCGGCGAGCTCTGAGGCTCCGACCCGCTTGTTCACGAACACGAGCACTTGCTCGCCCAACGTGAGCAGCAGGGCGTTGACGAGCGCCTCGTAGCGCTGGTCGTGGTCGACGAGCTGGACCACGTGCGCGATGTCGACGTTGGCCTCTCCGAGCTCCGTTCCCTCGACGTGCCGCGCCTCTTTCTGGAACTTGTTGGCGATGCCTTTGACCGCGCCGGCAAAGGTCGCGGACACGAGGTGGCTGCGGCGGTCGGCGGGGACGGCTTCAATGATCGCCTCGAGGTCCTCGCGAAAGCCCATGTCGAGCATTCGATCGGCTTCGTCGAGCGCGACGGTGTGGACCTCTTCGCAAGAGAAGGCCCCGCTGCGAATGTGGTCGAGCATGCGGCCGGGTGTACCCACGAGGATCGTGGGAGGGCGGCGAAGCATGCGGATGTCGGTTCGCATGTCCGTGCCGCCGACGACGAAGTCGACGCGGAGGCCCTCGATCTCGGCCAGCAGCCAGGTGAGTTCTTCGGCAACCTGCGTCGCGAGCTCGCGGGTTGGGGCGATGATGAGCGCGCGTGGTCCCTTGATGTCGCGCGGCAAGGGTGGACCCTCGAGGAACGCGCGGCCGAGCACCAGGCCCAAGGCGACGGTCTTGCCCGACCCGGTCTGCGAGGAGATCCGCAGATCCTGCTCGGTGGAGGGCTCGCCCAGGACCGCGAGCTGGACGGCGGTCAGGGTTGTGAACCCGCGGCGTTCGAGCGCTGAACGGAGCTTCGGCGGAACCCCCTCGAACGGATCGGACTGGGGTTCGGGGGCGTCGACTTCGTGCTCAGAGACGGACATCACAGGGTTCCGGAGGGCCGGGGAAGGGCCCCGTCTAACACCGTTTGCATGTGAATGCTCCCTTGTGGTCGCGCGTTGCATCACGCCGAAGGGCCGCTGGGGCACGGCGCGGTGCGCAGCGGGTGCGCTCTGAGCGGTCCGTGAGGTTCGCGGGCGATGCACGCGCGGTGTCGGCGTGGCTCAGGGGCTGGGCTCGAACACGCTCGTGCCTGGTCCCATGCGTTGTTGCTGGCGAGAGACGCGGGGTTCATCGATGGACACCGGGCCCTCACGCTCGCGGCGCTGCACATCGACCCACTCGCGAACGATGCGGTACAGGCCGTGGTCAAACGGGATTCCCGGCGCGGCTGCGACGGGCTCGATGCGCTCGCGCTGCCCCATCCGATCCATCTCGAGCGCGCGATGGTGACAAAACGGGTTGTTTCCCGGCCGGCCCATGAGCGGCTCTGCGGTGGCTGTGCATCCGCCGCGGCAGGTCTCGGCGTAGTAACACTGCGCGCAGTAGCCCCACAGCTCAGCCGTCGTGCGCTCGCGGGTGTACGCGAGCTCGGCCGAGCGGGTCCACAGATCCAGCAGGCTGTGCTCGCGGATGTTGCCACCCACGTTCTCGGGCCCACCCAGGCTGGGGCAGCCCTTGATGTCGCCATGCGACTCGATCCCGATCTGGGCGCGTCCGGCAGCGCAGCCCTTGTAGTGGCGCTTTTGTAGCGACCGAAGCTCGGCTTCGAGGGGACCGAAGTAGCCGAGGTTGTTGCCGGGCCAGATCTTGATGCCGCGCTCCCGCGCTTCGCGGAGGATGGGTCGAAGCACGTCGAACACCTCCAGCATCATGTGGGGCTGCAGCAGGATCTCCGGGTGGTCCGCCGCGTTGCCGAACGGCGATGTGATCTGCAGCTGCCACCCAAACGCGCCCGCCTGCGCGATGCGCTCGAGCAGCGCGGGGAGGTCTTTGAGGGTCGCCCGGTTGATCTGCGTGTTCACGCCCACCGGAATGCCCACGGCACGCAGACGCCGGACCGCGGCGAAGGCTTTCGCGTGGCTCCCGGGGACCCCGCGCAGCGCGTCATGAGCCTCGGCCAGCCCGTCGATGGAGATCGAGACGGTTCGGATGCCGGCCAGGCGCAGCGCTTCTACGCGTTCGTCGGTGAGATTGAGCCCGCCGGTCGTCATCGTCACCGACATGCCGCGGGCGCGGATCTCGTTGACGATCAGGATGAAGTCGTTGCGCAGGTAGGCCTCGCCGCCCACCAAGGTGACCTCGCCGACCCCGATGTCGGCGAGTTGGTGCACGAGGTCGAGACACTCGTCCGTGTTCAGCTCGTCCTTCCGCGCTTTTCCTGCGCGGGAGCCACAGTGCATGCAGTGCTGGTCGCACGCGAGCGTGATCTCCCAGACCGCATACCGCGGGGTGGGTACGGCGCCGGGCGGCGTGTCTCGCAGGCGTCGTGCGTCGGGGGCCGGGAGGTCTTGCAGGACCCGCAGGCGCCGTTTGGCTTCGTCGAGGCGCACGTCAGCCCGGCACGCAGACGTCGGTGTCGAGGGTCTTGTCCGCCACGGGCTCGCAAGCCTCGCCGTCGACGCAGCTGGCGGCCTCGGGATCGCAGGTCTGCAAACACAGCGGCAGCGCGCCATCAAACTGAACGACACATGTCCCTTCGAGGCAGACCGGTGCGTCCTCGGAGTTGCTGCACATCTCCACACAGACCCCTTGCTCGCTCTTGGGATCGACGTAGAAACACATCGCCCCGAGCACACAGGTGTCGACCCCCGACGCGGCACTGCCCTCGACGGCGCAGGCCTCACCGGGGAGGGCCGGTGCCTTGTCCACGGGCGTGCAGTGGCTCGCGTTCCAGATGTCGCCGCCATCGTTGGCCCACGGCACGCACTTCTCGCCCTTGACGCAGTCCTGCATGAAGACATCGCACTCGTAGGCGTCGCCGCCGAGGTCTGGGCAACCACCGTAGAAGCCGCCGCAGGAGTCGAACGTGTCGTCATCGAGCGTGGTGCTGTCGCCGCCGGTGGTCGTGTCGCCGATGCTCGTGCCCCCCGAGGTTGTTGCGGTGGGATCGGTGGTCGTGGTGCCGGGAAGCGGATCGGTGGTCCCGGAGCTCGTCGTGTCGGCGGAAGCCGCTGTGCTCGAGCTGCTCGACGCATCGGCCGTGTCTCCAGTGTCCGACTCCGCCGGCCCACACGCGCTGAGGACGGCGCCGACGGCGATGACCATGACGGCGGTGCGAACGCGTTTTGCTGGCGTCGAATGCAGCGGCGATGCGCAGAACGGGCACGCCCGCTCCTCCCCGAGAACGTGACGCGTGCAAGATGGACAGGGCAGCATGACCGGATGATAGCTTTGTTCGAGTTGGTTTTGGTGGATTTTATTCGACGCCCGGAATCTCGAGGCGAGGAAGGCCGAGGGCTCCCCCTGCGACCGTCGCATCCGGCGCCAAGACGGCCATGACCAGCCGACCGGTGGCGCAGACCTCTCCTGCGCCGTTGGTGATGCTCGCCTCCCAGCGCACCCGGTGCGTCGCGGTCTCCGGGACCGGCACGGCCTCGGCCCGCAGTTGCTCGCCCACCCGCGTGCCGCGAATGAACGTGGTCGTGTTCTCGATCCCGACCACGTTGTTGCCCCGCGAAAGCTCGCGAAGCCCCGCGCCCACCGAACAGACGGACTCGACCATCGCCGCATAGACCCCGCCGTGCACGAGTCCGTACGGCTGCAGGTGGGCGTCGGTGACCGCAAGCGTCGCGACCACCCGCGCGTCCTCGAGCGAGACGTACCGAAGCCCCAAGCTCCGATCCAACCCGGTCCGATTCGCGTCGAGCAGCGCTGCCCGCTGCTCGGGCGGCAACGAAGACAACAGGCTCGCCAGCTCGGATGCGGAGGGAGACACGGCAGCAGTCTACTCCGCATCGCGCTTGAGCCGGGCCCGCGACCCTCGCAGCGCGTGCCCAAGCTCATTCCAGCGGCGAGGCCTCGATGCGGCTCAGCGCAATCGACGGGTGCGTGAGCTGCAGCAGCACGTTCGTGCCCGGCACGCCGTCCTGATAGTCGAACCGGTCCGCGTCCAGCTCGAAGGTGGTCCGCATCCAGCGTTGCGTCCCCTCCTCGTCGAGCGTCGCGGGCATGGGGCCGAGCGCGCGGTAGCTGGTGCCGTCCCACTGCTGAAGCACGCCGGCGGTGCCGGAGGCATAGGTGAGGGAGACCAACACCCGGCGCGCGTCTGCGTCTTCGATGTCGATGACGAGGTTGGCGTTTGCGGACTCGGAGGTGCGGGCCGGCAGCGTCAGGCCACGCGCGAGGTCGGCCGGAGCGCTCCAGTCCACGGTGTAGAACCGAACCCCGCCCGGAGCGACGGGGACGTCGTCGTCGCCCGGGCCTGCGACCCTCTCCCACGCGGTCCGGGCTGCGAGGTCGTCGGGGCGGTGGCTGAGCATGAGCGCCACCGCCAGTGTTCGCGCAGCGTCGACGGTGCCGCCTTCGAAGGCGCACTCGAAGCGGCTCAGGACGCTGCTGAAGTACAGCGAGCGGCCCAACTCGAACACCGCGGGGTCGCCACCGGGCGCGTCTGCGTGCGCGGCATAGGCGATCACCGCGGCGCGCGACCAGGCCCACTCATTGTCTCCGCCGCCGGCTCCGTCCACGAAGCCGTGCAGGCGGGCGGGGTGGCCACTCCACAGGGTGTCGGTGAGGGTGGCGGCGACGCCCTGCATCTGCGAGGCGCTCCACCACCCGCGCTCACCGGCCTCTCGCATCAGCTGGGTGGTGACCAGCGCGTGCGAGACGTCCTCCGCTCGACGCAGCGCGACGGGGTAGCCGTCGTCGGCGTAGTTCCAGGTGTATCCGAGCGTGGGGCTGCCGCTGATGCGGGCCCACAACAGGTCGACCGTCTCTTGCGGTCGATCGGCGAAGCTCGCGTCGCTGCCGGACTCGCTGAGGATCAGGCTGGCCATCGCGAGCAGGGCGCTGGTGTTGTGGACGGCGATCGCGTCGGAGGCCTGCGTCGAGTACCACCAGTATCCGCCGTCGGCCACGCTGGTGTAGTGCGCGTCCCAGCGCTCGACGAGCGATTCGCCAAACGCTCGGACCGTGTTCGTGTCGGGGTGGCCGGCATCCTCGAGCACCCGCACGATCTTTGCGACGCCCAGCGCCACCATGCCCGATTGCCAGGTGTACGCGGTGAAAGCTGGGTTGGTGCTGCCGTCGCCGAACGCATCCCAGGCCTCCTCGAGGCCGAAGGCGGGGCCGCCATCCTCCACGAGGTCGGCGGACGCTTGGAGTTCATCGATCTCCACAAGGGCTGCGTCGACCAGCGCCTCGCGCTCGGGCAGGTCGTAGTCGCGGGCGTGCCAGAGCAGCTCACCTATCGCCTGCAGGACGTAGCCCTGGGCCGCGCTGTGAGCGTAGGTGCTGCTCGTATCCAGCGTGTCCGCGTTGGACAACATGCTGTCGATCGCCTGGGTGGTCAGGCTGGTATACGGCCCCAGCGCGAGGTCGGGGTAGGGCGGAAGCGCCACGCCCCCGGTGCTGCCATCGGAGCCGCTCGACTCGCTCCCACCGCTGGGGCGGGTCGCCGTGGCTGAGGTGTCACCGAGGGTTGTGTCAGCGCTTGTGGAGGTCGTCGCGCCGGTGCCAGTCCCGGAACTCGCGAGGTCGGTACCGGCTGCGCTCGACTCGCCCAAGCCCGGCTGGGACCCGCCCTCGGTCGCTGCGGCACCGCAGCTGACACAACACAGCGCAAGCCCCAACCGCAGCCCTACATGCACGGTTTGAGTCTCTCACGGATGGCTACAAGAAGCGGTCGAGAACGGCGAGCAACTCCGCGCGTGAAAACGGCTTCTCGAGCACCGGCGCGTCGCACTGGTCCGCAAACGCTCTTGCCTCCGAGGTGACCGTCGCGCCGGTCATAAAGACGAAACGCTTTCGGACCTCTGCGTCGGCGCGGTCAAGCGCTTCGAAGACCTGCATGCCCGTCATCTCTGGCATGATGAGGTCGCACAGGATGAGATCGAAGTGCGAGGCCTTGGCCAGCTGCACGGCCTGCGCTCCCCGGTTGACGGTGTGAACCTCGTGACCTCGCAGCGAGCGAGCCAGCGCGGAGGTGAGCATCTCTTCGTCGTCGATGATGAGAATGCGCAGGCGTCGATCTCCGGTCTGTGTGCTTTCGTGAATGGGCACCGAAGCTGCGCCCTGTTCTTCGGTGTGGCTGGCGATCGGCAGCGTGACGGTGGCTCGGGTGCCGCGGCCGGGCATCGGCTCGAGTTGGATCCGTCCTCGCATCGACTCGACGATGCTGCGGCAGACGTACAGGCCCAGCCCGGTCCCTTCTCCGACTTCTTTGGTGGTGACGAACGGCTCGAACAACCGATCGACGTGACGCGGGTCGATGCCTGGCCCGGTGTCGCAGATCTCAAACTGCACGCTCTCGGAGACGGTTCGGGTGCGGATGGTGATCTCGTTGAGGTCGGAGTGACCCGGCGCGATCGCCTGAATCGCGTTGACGAGGAGGTTGAGAACCACCTGGCCGAGCTGCGCTTCGTCGGCGTGAATGGGCGGGACCGGTTCGTAATCTCGGACGATCCGAGCGCGGTCACGAGCCTCGCCTTCGCAGATACGAATCGCGGCGTCGAGAGCGTTGTGAATGTCGAGGCGGGTGCTTTGGGGGGCGTTGCCGGGATGGGCGATGCCGCGGAGGTCGCGGACGATGGTGGCAACCCGCCGGACGCCTTCGCGGGCTTGCGTGATGCTGGTGTGCAGCTCAGGGTCCGGCGCGGTGCCGCGCAGCAGGTCCTCAACGACCTCAAGGTTGCTGAGCACGAACGAGAGCGGGTTGTTGATCTCGTGGGCGACGGTTGCGGCCAGCGTTCCCAGGGCTGAGAGACGGTCGGCGCGGAGGAGTTGGGCGTGCAGTCGTAACGCGTCATGCTCGGCTTGGCGGACGTGCTGGGCGTGGTTTCGCACGTACAGCGCGAGCGTGGCGATGCCGAACACGACCGAGACCACGACGAGCATGTACAACGCGGTCCAGTAGCGACCCAGCTCGACCGAGCGCGCCGCGGTCTGTCGTCGCAGCGCGGGAACGAGGGCGGCGATGCCCTCGGGGATGCTGTCGCTGCCGCGGTGGCGCGCGTCGAACTCGCGAAGGCCTTGCACGCTGGCCTCGACGGCCGCGGCCAGTGCCGGGTCTTCGCGCCCGGCTGCGATGAGCGCCGGAAGCTCGGCATCGAGGGCTGCGATGGCGGAGGCGCGTGCCGCCGCGTCGCCGGCTCGAGACGCCCGTTCGAGCTCGCCGACGACCAGCATCCACTGCACACGCGTAGAGACCTCCTCACGGAGTGCCGACACATCTGCGATCACGACCCCGCACCAGACGGCGAACATGCTCAGGCAGAGGCTCGCGACCACGACACTGCTGATGAACGCCTTTCGTCCTTGCGGTTTTCGACCCCCGAGCACGTTTGCCCCATTCTCCCGTAGAACCCTCCGCCTGAACCGGCCCGCTTTGGGCCGCCAGGCGGTGCCGTTTAAACCCGAAAGCGCCAACGCATGGCGCTCAGCTTCCGTGGGGCTTCGGCGGGGGCAAAGCACCGGTGGGCGAGGTCCCTGCGGGGAGGGCATCCTTGGCCATCTTGCGCTCCATGCTCCGGATCTTGGCGGTGAAGAATGCTTCGGCGCCTGCGTACAGGCAGACGAAGGTCCACACCGGCGAGAGGTGGGTGATCCACGCCAGACTCCACACGGCGAAGACCAGCGAGGCGCGCCCGACATCCCCATTGAGGAGTTGGCCGGTCCCCGGAAGGAACAGGCTGAGCAAGCCGGCGGTGACCGGCAGCCGAGGCTCCTCGGGATCTTCGTCGTAGATCGCGAGCGCGTCGTCCTCGTCGTCGAGCGGCACGAGCATCGCTTGCTCTCCGAGCTCGAGGGCGGCCTCCCGGAACATGGACTCAAGGCGTAGCTTCTCGGCGTGCGGGACCCGGAAGCGGCTGGACGTATCGCCGCGTTCGATCAGCTCGCCGGACTGGACGAGCGCCGCGACGACCGCATCGACGTCCGGCTTGGGCGCTTGCAACGTGCGCGCGGCGGTCTCGATGGTGACCCACTGCACCCGAGGGTCTGCGAACAAGCTCAGCAGGCGCGCGCGAAGGTTGGTACTCGACGGGGCCGAGGGCATCGCAGCGCGGGGGCGCTCGGTGTGATCCCAGCCGCCTGCGAAGCCAGCACCGCGGGAGGCTTCGGGATGGGGCGCCGTGTTCTCTCGCCGCGGCTCTCGTCCGCGCTGGGCTTGGGCCGGGGGAGCGAGCGGTCGGAAGTCGTCCGAGGAGCTACCGAAGCGACCACGCCGGAGACGACCCAGCATGCGGCGGCCGCGATTGGCTCTCGAACTCACCCTTCATTCGTAGCGCAGCGGGCTGAGTCGGTCCACCCTCAGCCGGCCCTCAAACACCTGGAAAAGACAAAAACGACGCCCGCGCCGCTCGCGAGGACCCGCGCCCGCGCGGTCCGGGCGGCGTTTTCGCCTCAGACCGAGACGTCAAACGTACGCAGGGCCTCGTTGAGACTGGTACGCATGTCCGTGGACGCTTTTCGGCGGCCGATGATGAGGGCGCAGGAGAGCTGGTACTCGCCGGAAGGGAACTGTTTCGCGCGGGTGCCGGGGACCACGACGCTGCGGGCGGGGACCCGACCCTTGAGCGTCACGGGTTCGGGACCGGTCACGTCGATGATGGGTGTGGACGCGGTGATGACCACGTTGGCACCCAAAACGGCTTCCTTTTCTAGATGGACCCCCTCGACGACGATCGCCCGTGAGCCGACGAAGCAGCCATCCTCGATGATGACCGGTGCGGCTCCGGGGGGCTCGAGGACGCCGCCGATGCCCACGCCACCGGAGAGGTGAACGTTACGTCCAATCTGGGCGCAGCTGCCTACGGTCGCCCAGGTGTCGACCATGGTGCCGGACCCGACCCAGGCGCCGATGTTGACGTAGCTGGGCATGAGGATCGCGCCGCGCTCGATAAACGAGCCGAAGCGTGCGGTTGCAGGGGGGACGACCCGCACGCCGGCTTCAGCCCAGCCGCGCTTGAGCGGGATCTTGTCGAAGTACTGGTAGGGCCCGACCTCTTCGACCCGCATTTCTTGCACGACGAAGTACAGGACGATGGCCTGTTTGACCCAGGCGTTGACCGTCCATTCGGCGCCCTCGCTGCCGGGGGGGCTCGCCACCCGGAGCGTTCCGTCGTCGACCAAGGCCACGGTGTGGCGCACTGCGGTGCGGTGCTCGTCTTCCTCGAGGAGCGAACGGTTTTCCCAGGCTGCCTCGACGCGGCTGCGGAGTTGGGCCTGGTCGGCGTCACGGTGGGTGCTCATGCGCACTGCTTTCCCACACGTGCGCGCGCCGGACAAGGGGCGCGTCAGGCCGCCATGGCGGGCGACGGCGCTTCCTCGAGATGTGCCCCCAGCTGCAGCGTGGCCTGCGTGAAAACCACTTCGATGGTGCCGCGCGCGCCGAGGACGTCGCTGGCCATGGGTTGACCGTCTTTGAGTTGTCGCAGGCCGTGACGAACTGCTTGTTCGAACTCCGAGGGAAACACCGATGGCGGCTCCAGCCCAAGGCCCCGGGTCCAGTGATGCTTCCAGTGCTCCGGTACGCAGGCCCCAAGCAGGCGAAGCATGGTCTCGTCGGGGAGCGGCCAGGTCGCGTCGACGCCGAGGCTGGTCTGCAGGGCTGCGGCGTAGAGATCGGCCGAGGCGGGGTCGATGCGTTGCAACGGGCGCAGCAGCATCAAGGCCTGCTCCGGAGCGACCCGAGGGAGTGCGCGCTCGGACTCCGTGGCGCGAGGGGGCCGAGACGCGAAGGTGCCAAACGCAGCGGGCCAACAAACCCGCGACGCGTCCAGGCCCCGGCACAGCTGCGATTCGAAGCGTTCGTAGTGCTCCCGCGCCACTTCCGTCCTGGCGGCCGCTCGCATCCTCAGCAGGCCGGTCAGAGCGCGCGGCGCATCCGAGAGCGCCTCGAACAGGACGGGCCACTCGGGGGCGCGGCGGACCCACTGGGCCCGGATACCGCACGCAACCGCTCTCATCACCGCTTCTGGGCTATCGACCACGGTGTGCACATCGGTTTCTGTGTGGGCCGTCTTGAGTTCTTCTCGCGCGCGCCGATGCACCCGACCGGGACAGCCACGGGGCCGATCCGTCGTCTTCGGGACCGGGGGAAACCCCGCCGCCCCAAAAAGTCGACAGAAAACGGCGTCAGGGGTTGCGCCGAGAAGTCGCCCTCACAATAGACCGTACTGAGCGAGGACAATCCCAATGCAGGCCGCCGATCTTGCCCAGTCATTTCCAGAATCCATTGCCGAGAGCCGCCTCAAGAGCGCTCCTCCTACCTTTCGGGGCCATTCCCCCGCCGCCCGCCGCGTTCAATCGATGATTCATCGCGCCGTGCGGACCAACCTTCCCGTGCTCCTGGTCGGAGCGAAAGGGTCGGGAAAGGAGAGTGTCGCACGCATCCTTCACCACTTCGGTGGCGGAGAGGTCCCCAATGTGGAGGTCATCAATGCGGCCGAGCAGGGCCGCTTGGTCAGCCTGGGCGCGTTCACCTATCTCAGCAATCTCGAAGATCTGAGTCTCGAAGAGCAAGCGCGCATTCCCGCCCTCACCGGCCTGGGTCGCGTGGTCATCGGGACCGAGATCAAGCCCGAGAGTGAGGAAGGTCGCCAGCGACTCCACCCGCAGATCGTCCGCTGGGCGTGCGGGGTCCGTATCGACGTCCCCACGCTCGCCGAGCGCATCGAAGATCTGGAAATGATCTCGATGGACATCATCTCCAAGACCGCGACCCGCCGCCCGATCGGTGGCATCGCCGACAACGCGCTGGACTGCCTGCGGTCGTATCGCTGGCCCGGCAACATGGATGAACTCGATGACGTCATTCGTCAGTCGGTCATCGCTGGTGCGACGGAGCAGATCGAGCTGCGAGACCTTCCGGCCAAGCTGCGGGTCCGCGATGTGCACTACAACCGCACCGAGTCGCCCGAGCGTCAGCTGTGTCTCGAAGAAGCCGAGAAGCAGGCCATTCGCCGCGCGCTGAACTATGCCCGGGGCAACAAGCGCAAAGCCGCGCGTCTGCTCCACATCGGCAAGACCACCCTCTACCGCAAGCTGAAGCAGTACGATCTCGAGTAGGACCGAGTCATCTCTTCTTCGCTGCGTTGCGCCTTCGAGTCCGTGTTTGTTCGCGGTCGCTCGGTGGCGCTCTGCAATTGTGACGAGTCGCAGCGCTACGCGTTGAACTCCCCAGAGGCCGGGGGGAGCTCGCAGCTCAAGTCGCGGACCCGCCTGAGGCTGACCTGCGACCGCAGCCGAAGGATAAGGCGAGCCATCCGCTCCTTCTCCTCCACGGTCAGGTCCTCGCTGCCCTGGGGCTCATCGGCAAGAGTCGTGTCGAGCACGCTGGTGTAGTTCACCTCGCCTGCCCAGGGGTTCCCTGCAGCGAGCGGGTGGGGTTGCAAGACCGGTGCGCGGACGATGGGACGAGCCTTCTCGACGACGGCTACGGTCGGGGTGGGAGCGAGGCTTGAAAGCCTCTGAGTTCGCTGATGCGGCCGAACCAGGCGAGGACGTTCGGGGTCGCCGGGATAGCGTCCGCGAATCCGAGCTGGAAGACGTTGGAAGCGATGGAGAGGTCGGCGATGGTGGGGTGCTGCGCCGCGACGAAGCGGCGGTCCTGGAGGTGCGACTCGAGGACGCCGAGGACGTCTGGGAGTTTTTCTTCGGCGCGGGCGATGGCGCTCGGGTCTCCCTTGTCGCCGAGCACAACCTTGTTGACGACGAGTTGGGCGACCGGTTCGGCCAACCGACATTGGTTCCAGTCCAGCCACTGGTCGACATGCGCCCGCTCCCGAGCGTCCTTGGGATACCAGGACTCCAGGCCGTGCTGGTCGCAGAGGTAGCGCAGCATCGTGTTGGACTCCAACATCACGTCCCCATCGATCGACAGCGCCGGGAGTTGGTGGTTGGGGTTGATCGCGAGGTATTCGGGAGAATGAGTCTCCCCGGCCTCCACCGCGACGGCGATCGTCTCGTACTCGATTCCTGCTTCTTCGAGGAGGGACACGACACGGCGGGCGTGCTGAGACAGGGGCGAGTGGTAGAGCTTGTACATCGGGATCCTTGCGTTCTATGGACCCGCTTCGTGCCGGGCGTGCTCTTGCAGCCGGATTGGACAGCGGGGTGCGGGGAAGATGGCACAGGGGGGCCGGCTCAGTCTCCGGCAGCGAGCCAGATCTCAGCCTCGTCGTCGTTGTCGAACACCTCGGCGGCGAGGCCGTCGTCTGCGAGGTAGCGCTTCAACTGTAACCTCCCGATGGTCGTCCGGACAACGAACGCGGCCCTGTGGAACCTGCGCAGAAGCGCGTTGCGCAGAGGGGCGAGCGCTGTCTCGAACGCAGTGTCGTTCCGACCCACGATCGGCCGCAGATCGATCAGCAGCGAGCACACGGACGGGTCGATCAACCGGATGCTGTCGTCGATCTCCGCGAAGCTCGCGGCGAGCTCGTTGAGGAGCGCGTAGCGCCGCGGCGTGCGTGTCACCAGCACGCGATTGCCGATGATTCGGACCCGATAGAAGGGCTCAGCGGCCCCCGATGACCTGACGACCACGGCGCGCTGAGCGTAGCGCAGTGCGGGGAGCTTGCCGACCCCGTGCGATGCGATGCGGTGTGGCGCGATGCGCCTCGGGCTGCGGCCGCAGCGTTGGGCCGACAGGCCCGAGCGGGTCCGGCGTCCACGGCATTCCAGACACGGGGCCGCCTACGGCAGCGCGACGACCTCCCCCGTGGGGGAGAGCCCGAACGAAAACAGGGAGTATTCGACCTCTCTGGTTCTCGACGAAGACGACGTGGTGACGCCCGCCGAAAGCTCCCAGGTCGCCTCCTGGCCGATCGGAAGCCGGTATGTCGACACGCTCATGAAGTGAAGATCCTCGGGAAGCATAGGGATCGAGGCTTCGACGTTTGCGGCGACCGACGAGAAGTCGATGTCGGCCACGCGCACGGGCGTCGCCGGATCATCGTCCCTTCGCTCGTCGTCCCTTGCCGGAAGGCTCGGAGGTCCCCAGAGCATGACCGCCTGGAGCTTCACGCCGTCGCCTTCCTTGGAGCGTACGGTGGCACTGGTGACCCCCTCGCCGGGCTTGTTCGCGCTCCCCAGGACAACGCTGTAGACCTCTGTATCCGCACCAACCTTCTCGATCAGCTTGTCCCGAACACTCTGGGTGTCAGCCATGAGGTCGTTCTTCGGGGAACACCCCCAAGCCAAAGCAGAGCAGAGCAGGGCGCACAAGGTGTTTTTTCTAGAGATCATGTGGGTCTTGGGTGAAGGGCCGCGAGGGCAACATGCGGGTCGTTGTCGGACGGGCTGAAACGTTCCCGAGAAAGCGTCTCGCGACGTCGAGCCGCATGCGAGCGCCGCGCAAGCGCCAGACCGCTCTTGGGGTTGCCATGACGCCGCGCGGGCGGTTTGCTGCACCCGGTGAGCGCTGAACGTACCGAATCCCCCTCGCTTGGCGCGAAGATCCCTGCATTGCCGCTGGAGGACGCCGACGAGATCCTCGAGCGCTTCATGGCGTGGCTCGTGGAGGTCGGGGTCGAGCCGTACGAGGCGCAAGAAGAAGCGTTCCTCGAGGTGATGGGAGGACGCCACGTCATCCTCAACACGCCGACGGGATCGGGCAAGTCGCTCGTGGCGCTCTGTATGCACTTCAAGGCCCTTTGCGAGGGGAAACGGGCGTTCTACACCAGCCCGATCAAAGCGCTGGTCAGCGAGAAATTCTTCGACCTGTGTCGCTCGCTCGGCGCCGACCGGGTGGGGATGATGACCGGCGATGCCAGCATCAACCCCACCGCGCAGATCATCTGCTGCACCGCCGAGGTGCTCTCCAACCTCGCGCTGCGGGAGGGCGAGTGGGCCGACGTGCACTACGTCGTGATGGACGAGTTCCACTACTTCTCCGACTCGGACCGGGGGATCGCGTGGCAGATCCCGCTGATCACGCTGCCGCATGTGCAGTTTCTTTTGATGTCCGCCACGCTGGGCGATGTCTCCGTGTTTGAGGACCGGATCCCGAAGTACACCGACCGCGAGCTGGTGGTCGTGCGAAGCGCCACCCGCCCAGTGCCGCTGGACTTCGCCTACCGCGAGACCACGCTGCACGACACGGTGACCGAGCTCGACGAGCAGGGGCGCACGCCGGTCTACGTCGTGAACTTCTCGCAGCGCGAGGCGGCCGAACAGGCGGGGAACATGATGAGCGTGAACCTGTGCTCGAAGGAGGAGAAGAAGGCGATCGTCGCGGCGATCGGAGACTTCCGATTCGACACCGTCTACGGCAAGGACGTGCAGCGCTTTCTCAAGCACGGGATCGGGGTGCACCACGCGGGCCTGCTGCCCAAGTACCGGACCCTCGTCGAACGGCTCGCGCAGCAAGGCCATCTCAAGCTCATCTCGGGCACCGACACGCTGGGCGTCGGGGTGAACGTCCCGATCCGCACCGTGGTGTTCACCAAGCTGTGCAAATACGACGGTGAAAAGGTCCGGATCCTCTCGGTCCGAGACTTCAAGCAGATCGGGGGTCGTGCTGGTCGCAAGGGCTTCGACGATGCGGGCAGCGTGGTCGTGCAGGCGCCCGAGCACATCGTCGAAAACAAGAAGGCCGAGGTGAAAGCCGCGATGGCCAAGAAGAAGAAGTTCACCCGCAAGAAGCCGCCCGATCGCGGGTACGTGCCGTGGGATGAGACGACGATGGACAAGCTGCGCGAGAGTGAGCCCGAGCCGCTGCGCTCCCAGATGCAGATGAGCCACGGCCTGCTGCTCTCGGTGATGAAGCGCGAGATCGACGCGAGCGCGCTGCACGGAGGCTATGGCCGCATCGTCGAGATCCTCGGGCGCTCGTACGAGCGAGAGGGGCGTCGCAAACGGCACCGTCGCTCCGGCGCCCAGCTGTTCAAAGACCTGCGGTCGGCGGGGGTGGTCGAGGTGCTCGAGGGGGCTGTGCAAGGTCGCCGCGCCGTGCGGGTGGCCGAGGGACTGCAGCGCGAGTTCTCCCTGCACCACTCGCTGTCGCTGTTCCTCTTGCAGGCGCTCGAAGCCCTCGACCCGGACCAAGACACCTACGCGCTCGATGTGGTCTCGCTGGTCGAGTCCATCCTTGAAAACCCCACCGCGGTGCTCAAACGTCAGGTCGAGACCGCCAAGACCGAGCTGGTCGGGAGGCTCAAGGCCGATGGTGTGGAGTATGAGCAGCGCATGGAGGCGCTGGAGAAGATCGACTATCCCAAGCCCTGTGCCGAGTTCATCTACGGCATCTACGAGAACTTTCGAACCCATCATCCGTGGATGCGAGGCGAGAACGTGCGGCCCAAGTCGATCGCGCGCGACATGATCGAACGCTTCGCCAGCTTCAACGACTACGTGAAGGAGTACGGCCTGGGTCGGAGCGAAGGCGTGCTGCTGCGCCACCTCTCGCAGGCCTACAAGGCGTTGGTGCAGACGGTGCCTGACATCTATCGCGACGAGCGTCTTGAAGACGTGATCGCGTACCTGCGGGCCACGCTCGCGCGCGCCGACTCTTCCTTGGTTCGGGAGTGGGAAGCGATGGCTGCTGGGCGCCCGGTCGAGTACGAGGACGTGCCGCAGATCGAGCTGCCGCCCCCAGATCCCGCGGCCGATCCTCGTTCGTTCAACGCGAGGATTCGGGCGGAGATGCAGGCCATCGTCAAAGCGTTGGCTGCGAAGGACTTCGAGGAGGCGGCGATCGCATCTCGCAGCACGGAGCCGGAGTGGGACGAGGACCGATTCGAGACCGAACTGGCCCCGTGTCTCGAGGATATCGGCGCCATCGTGTTCGACCACCGCGCTCGCATGACGCACCTCACCCACATCGACGAGGAGCAGCCGCGGGTGTGGCGAGTTCAGCAGACGCTGTGCAACGCGGAGGGCGACACCATGTGGATGCTCGAAGCCGAGGTCGACCTCCCCGTGCCGACGCGCGAAGCACCGACGCCCGACGGACCGCTCATCGCGCTCGTCCGCATCGGGTGCTGAATCCAGGCGCCCCGGCCCAACTCTGGCGTTGCGGATGGAGCCGTTGCGTGCCACGTTACGTACCGTTCGGTACATGCCTGATCGCGACAAACGCGCCCTCGCAGCGGCGCTGCCCCGGGATGGCCTGGCCGCGCGAATTCTCGATGAGGCGATTCGGATGTTCGCCTCCCGCGGCTACGCTTCCACGTCCGTCCGTGAGGTCGTCGAGGCCAGTGGCTGCACAAAACCGGCCCTCTACTATCACTTTACGAACAAGGTCGGCCTCTACCGTGCCGCCGTCGGGGCCGCGATCGCGCGCCTCGAGGTCGTCCACGAGCCGATGCTTCGCGAGGGCGCTTTCGTCGACGGGCTCCGCGGTGGCCTCCAACGGATTCGCGCGCATGCGGAGCTCAACCCCGATGATCTTCGGCTGCTGTTCCGCGCCGAGAGCGAAGCGACCGGCCATCCCGAGCTGCTCGACGTTCGGACCCTTCGAGCCCAGGACCTCGCCCGCGTCGAGGTGCAGATCGCCGATGGCGTCGCGCGGGGAGAGCTGCGCAAGGACCTCCCCGTCAAGGGGGCGGCGATCGCGCTCGTGGGCGCCATGCACATGTGGCTGCAGTTGTGGCTGGACGGTCACCCCCTGGACGCCGAGTTCGAGCAGAGCACCTTGAGCCTCTACCTGCACGGAGTCATCGCATGAACCGACTTCTTCTCACGGCTACTCTCTTGTCTTTCGCCTGCAACGCCGTCGCATCCGCGGAGCCTGCCCCCGACGTCGCCGAGGACCAGGCCGAGTCTCGACCGACCCCGTCCGCGCGCGCCACTTGGGTCGAAGCGGCCGTCGTCGAGCGCTCGTCTGCGTCGCTCAACCTCATCTTGCCCGGTGAGGTCGAGGCGTATCGGGACGCGTGGTCGGCCTCGCCGCAGGGCGGCTACGTCGAGTCGGTCGAGATCGAGGTCGGCCAAGCGGTGAAGAAGGGCGACTTGTTGTTCCGCATCGACCGCTCGCTGTTTCAGGCTCGGCTCGCGCAGGCCGACACCGAGGTGACGGCAGCCCGTCGTCAGTTCGATCGACTCAAAAGGGCCGGAGCCGCCATCGCTGGCGTGGAGGTCGACTCCGCGCACGACCGCCTCGTCTCGGCGCAGGCCTCGCATCGGATCGCGCAGATTCAAGCGTCGCGGGCGAGCATTCGGGCGCCCTTCGATGGCTCCCTGGCCGCCGTCGAGCTGGAGAAGGGCGAGGTTGCGGGTCCCGGGTCGCCGGCCGCTCGGTTGGTGGTGCTCGACCCGGTGAAGGTCTCCATTTCGGTGGCCGATCGGGACGTGGGGCTGCTGGAGCCGGGGACGGACGTGAAGGTGTTTGTCGATGCCCTCGCGCAACCACGTCACGGCAAGCTCGTGCGCATCCTGCCCGCGGCCGACCTCGATACCCGGACGTTCATCGTGGAGGTCGAGGTTCCCAACGCAGACAAGGCCCTGCTCCCAGGGATGATCGCGCGGGTCGAGGTCGAGCAGAGCCTCCAACAGGACTCGCTGCTAATCCCACAAGGGTTCTTGGTGACGCAGCGCGACGCCAACGGCGTGTTTGTCGTCGAGGATGGGGTCGCGCGCTGGCGGAGGCTAGAGTTGGGGCCTCTGGTCCGCGACCAAGTGGTCATCGAGGGCGGGCTGGAGGTTGGTGACAACATCGTCATCGTTGGGCAGCGTGCCCTGGCCGATGGGGACGTCGTCATCCTCTCCCGACAGGGGACCTGCTGCGTCGACGGACGTCCGAGCTTCACCGCGGAATCGGGATCATGATCGGCGCGCTCGTTCGACGCGGACCCACCGTCTTCTTGGTCACGGTCTGCATTCTCATCTTCGGGCTCTGGACCTACAACACCTTGCCCAGGGAGGCGTCCCCGGACGTCGAGATCCCGGTTGTCATGGTGACGACGCCCTACATCGGCGTGTCCCCACAGGACATCGAATCACTGGTCACCAATCCGATCGAGGACGAGCTGGCTGGGGTCTCAGACCTCAAGAAGATGAGCTCGACCTCCGCCGAGGGCATCAGCCTGATCACCCTGGAGTTCGAGCCCGAGGTCGTCATTGACGATGCGCTGCAAAAGGTCCGCGACCGCGTCGGGCGAGCGCGGCCCGACCTGCCCGAAGACGTCGAAGAGACCTCGGTCGCCGAGGTGTCGTTCAGCGACTTTCCGATCGTCATTGTCACGATCGCCGGGCCCATCGACCAAGAAGACCTCAAGGAGCTGGGAGAGCGGCTCGAAGAGGACGTCAAGGAGATCGGGGGCGTCCTTGATGCCAAGCTGACCGGGGGTCGTACGCGAGAGGTACAGGTGCAGGTGGACCCCGTGCGCCTCAATCACTTCGGACTCGCGCTCGGAGATGTGATCGGAGCGATCGGGGACGAGAACGTGAACGTTCCGGGCGGCGACGTGGACGCGGGAAGTGCCAGCGTCCTGCTGCGCATCCCCGGTGAGTTTCAAAACCCCGCCGAGATCGAGAACGTGGCGATCAAGCGCAAGGGGGACCGCCCCGTGTTCATGCGGGACGTGGCGCGGGTCGTCGACGGCTTCGAGAAACGCGAGACCTACGCGCGCATGAACGGACAGCCGGCTGTCTCGTTGGCGGTGTCGAAGCGCAGCGGCGCCAACATTCTAGAGGTCGCCGAGGCCGTGAAGGCCTTGGCGGCAGAGCACCAGGAAAAGTGGCCCGAAGGGGTGACGTTCCGGGTGTTGGGCGACCAGTCCGAGATGATCTCGTCGATGGTCAGCGACCTCGAGAACGGCATCGTGACCGCGCTGCTGCTGGTCGTCGGCGTGCTCGTCATCTTCATGGGCGTGCGCAGCAGCCTGTTCGTCGCCGTGTCGATTCCGCTCTCGATGCTGCTCGCGATGATCGTGGTCGAGGCGTTTGGCATGACGCTCAACATGATCGTCTTGTTCTCGCTGATCCTTGCGCTGGGGATGCTCGTGGACAACGCCATCGTGCTGGTGGAGAACATCTATCGGCATGCGGAGATGGGAAAACCTCCGCGGCAGGCAGCGATCGACGGCACCCGCGAGATCGCCATCGCGGTGGCAGCATCCACCGCGACCACGGTGGCAGCGTTCGCACCGCTGGTGTTTTGGACTGGGGTGATGGGGCAGTTCATGGGCTACATGCCCAAGACCGTCATCATCGTGCTGATCGCGTCGCTGCTGGTGGCTGTTGGCATCCTCCCGGCGGCAACGGCAAGGCTGATGCCGAAGTCGATCTCAATCCGGCCCGACACCGAAGACACCTACGGGCCGTCGATGCGGTTGTATCGGCGCGCGCTCGGCTGGGCGATTCGGCACCGCTACCTTGCCGCGTTCGCCGGGGTGCTCACCCTGTTTGGCACGATCGCCATCTACGCGGAGAACAACCACGGGATGGAGTTCTTTCCCGAGACGGACCCGCCCCGCGCGACGATCAGCGTGCGCGCACCCGACGGAACGGGGCTTGAGGCCACCGATGCCATCGTCCGTCGGATCGAGGCCATCTTGGCCGTCGAGGGCAACGTCGACGTGTTCGTCGCGGAGACCGGAATCAGCGGCGGTGGCGACCCCATGACCGCGGCGCAACCTGCGTCGAACTTCGCTCGCATCACGCTCGACTTCCTCCCTGACGAGGCGTCTGCGGCCAAAGGCGAGCGGGTGAGGTTCGAGCCGACCACCGAGACCGTTGACCGGATCCGCAGCGCGGTGCTCAAGATCCCCGGCGCTGAAATCTCGGTCGAGAAGGAGCGCATGGGTCCTCCCGTGGGTTCTCCTGTCGCCGTAGAGGTCTCCGGAGACGACTTTCACGAGGTCGGAGCGCTGGCGGCTTCGGTTCGCCGGCAGCTCTCGGAGATCCCCGGCGCGACCGATTTGACCGACAACTATCACGTGGGTCGGCCCGAGATGCGGCTGCGCATCGATCGTGGGGCGGCCAAGCGGGTGGGGACCAGCACCGTGGCGGTCGCCAACACCGTTCGAACCGCGGTGGCCGGGACCAAAGCCTCGGCGTTCCGCGACGGCGAGGACGAGTTTGACATCACCGTGATGATCGACCCGCGCTTTCGCGACGACCTTCAGTCGGTGCTGGGCCTGCGCATCCCCGGCAAGCTCGATACCAGCCCCGACACGTTTCCCGTGCCGATCTCGACGGTGGCCTCGTTTGAACTCGCGGGTGGAAACGGGAGCATCTATCACATCGACCAAGACCTGGTCGTGACCATCGAGGGGGACATCGCCGAGGGCTTCGCCGAGACCGACGTGCGAGACGCCGTCATGGCAAAGATCGGAACGCTCGACACCAAGCCGGGCTACGGGCTGCGTCTGGGTGGCGCGCAGGATGAGCAGAAGGAGGCTCAAGACTTCTTGATTCGGGCCTTCGTCATCGCGATCTTCCTCATCGCGGCGGTGTTGGTGACCCAGTTCAACAGCTTCGACCTCCCGCTCATCATCATGGCGTCGGTGGTCCTGTCGCTGGTCGGGGTGTTGTGGGGATTGATGATCACCGGCACACCGTTTGGCCTGATCATGACCGGGCTGGGTGTGATCTCTCTGGCGGGCGTCGTGGTCAACAACGCGATCGTTCTGCTGGACTACGTGCAGCAGCTCAAGGCCACTGGAATCGCGACGTACGACGCGCTTGTCGACGCCGGCTCGGCGCGGTTCCGGCCGGTGATGCTCACCGCAGCAACAACCGTGCTGGGGCTGGTGCCGATGGCGTTGGGCATCTCGATCGACTTTCGCAACCTGCGTGTGCTGTCCGGAACCCAGAGCGCTCAGATGTGGGGAGCGATGGCCGTGGCCGTCATCTTCGGCCTGGCGTTTGCCACCGTGCTCACGCTGATCCTTGTGCCGACCCTGTACAGCATCCTCGACGACCTGCGCGGGCTGCTCGCGCGAGGGCGCGGTCGGTTCGGCCGGCGCAAGGGACCGGCCTCGTCCCCGCTCACCGAGCCGGAGCCGAGCGCCGCGGAGTAGTCCACCCCGGAGGCGCGGTTACGCCCCGGGGCGCTCGCCGTAGACGATGTCTTCGACGGTGAACAGCGCATCGCCGCGAGGGCGCCGAACCTCGACCTCGGCGCCCACGGTCTTGCCCATGAGCGCCTTCGCCACCGGCGACTCGATGCTGATCGCCCCGTTGTCGGCGTCGGACTCGTCGGGGCCGACGATCCGGTAGGACCTTCGTTCTCCGTCTTCGTCTTCGAGCACGACCCACGCCCCAAAGCCGACCTTGCCCGCGTTCGCGGCCTGCATGTGGGGCGTGACGACCTTCATGCGGTCCAGGCGCTTGGCGAGATACCGCAGCCTGCGGTCAATCTCACGGAGCCGACGCTTGCCGTACTTGTACTCGGCGTTCTCGGAGCGATCGCCCAGCGCCGCCGCGGCCTCAACCTCCGATGTCACCTTGGGCCGCTCGAGCTTCCAGAGCGTCTCCAGCTCGGATTTCACTTTCTCGCGCCCCTCTGGAGTGACGAGAATCGGGAGGTCCTCCGCCATGAACCGAGCAGTATGGCACCGATTGTCGGCGGCGGCCGGGCCGGATACTCTCCCCGCATGGTTTCGCTTCTTCGTCTCTGCGCCCCGCTGTGCCTGTTCTCCGCGGCCCTCGCGACCGCCGGCCTGACGGGCTGTGAGAGCAGCAGCGATGATGGCGGGAGCGGCTCGACCTCGGACGCGTCCTCCAGTGGCGAGGGTCCCTCGAGCACCGCCGCAGCGTCGACGGGGTCCACGACCGCCGAAGCATCATCCAGCAGCACAACCGAGCTCGGGACCACCGGATCGGCGACCGATGCGGACAGCTCCTCCTCGAGCACCGACGAGGGCTCGTCTTCCACCGGAGAGCGCTGCGAGCCGGGCACGGCGAACTGTGTCTGCGACGCGGAGGCCTGCGATGGTGATCTGGTCTGCACCGATGGCACGTGCTTCAACCCCGATGGCTGTCAGGGAAAACAGCAAGACACCGAGCCCAACGAGACCGAAGCCGGCGCGCAGAGCCTGGGCAACGTCAACTGTGGCGAGTTGGCCGAGGTCATGGGCAGCAGCGAGGTCGACGACGTCGACTACTACACGGTCGAGCTGGTCGACCTTGGCGAGGATTGTCCGAACAGCGACGGCACCATCGCGATCGTCACCAGCGCCGAGGACCTTGAGGTCTGCATGTTCTTCTCGTGCGACGCAGGAGCCGCGTCGGTCAACTGCGGGGGCGACACCGCGGTCACCTCCGAGGACGGCCTGGCTGGCTGCTGCGGAACAGACAGCGTCGAGCCCAACTTCTTCTGTTCCGGCGTCAACAACAACAGCGAGGTGCGAATGCGAGTTGGAGACCTCGAAGCCAACGCCTGCGTCGACTACGCCCTCGCGTATCGGATCCTCTAGTCGTCGGATCCTCGAGTCGGATCCTCAAGCCGGAGCCGCTTTTGCGGCGAGCCTCGGGCTCAGTCGTCGAGCGTGTCGACGAGATCGCGGAGCAGGTCATGGATCTGCTCTCGGTGGTCTTCGACGTAGGCGTCGTCCTCATCGGCGTCCCAGGACCAGGCTCCGCCCAGCAGGGCATCGCTGTGCAGCTTGTTCATTCGATTCTTGGTACCCACACAGCGCGTCTCGTCGCCACTTCTTGGCAAATTCGGCTCTGTCCGCGCAGGTTCGGCCTGCGCAGTGTGTTTCCCTTCGGCCGGTTGTGCGATACTCCGCCGGGCCATGGCGTTGCACCTTGGAACGGGCCTGATCGAAACCCGGGGCGAGCCTCAGCTCAAGATGCCCAAGCTCGAAAAGGCCTTGGTCAAGGCCTTGGACGATTTGGGCTGGGAACAAACCTACTCTGGGAAGACTCCGCCGGAGGAAGTCGACCCTGAGGACACCGCGGTGGAGTTCGTGTTGCTTGCCAACGCGGACGGTCTACTCGGCGTTCGCATCGCGGAGGTGGCGGTGGTGCGGGACCTGGCGCGTCACCTCAACGGCATCGTCGAGTCGCCACTGATGGTGTTCACCACCAAGGGCACGCTGTTCGGACGGCGCTCGGTCGAGGTCAAGTGCCGGAAGTTCGAGGTCAAGGACGGCGAGATCGAGGAGCTGCCTGTGATGGTCACCCACACCGCTGAGGTCACCGACCTCGAGCACAACGAGCTGCGTCAGTCGCCCAACGCGCTGCGGGCTCGCATCAAGACCGCAAACGACTCGATGCTCAGCGCCGAGGCGAGCTCGGACCTCAAGGACAAGAAGGTCTTCCGCTACAAGCGGGCGCACAAGCAGGTGAAGTTCAGCTCTCCGCGCCTGGGTCGACTCATGGCGCAGATCGAGACGTGCGAGGCGTTCGAGGTGGTGGTCGAGGGCGAACAGCCGATCGTCAAGGTCGTACTCAGCGGCGGGGCCAAGAGCCTGGCCTACCTCAAGCCCGACGAGGTCATCGAGCTGGAGAACGCGATCGAGCTGCGTCCCGAGATCGCCCGGCGCCGTACGGGCGACGAAGACGAGCACTAGCAGCCGGTCGCGACGTGGCCACGTGCAATGTGGTCGACGAGCAGGAGTAGCGTGGGCATACGGAAGCGTCCGTGCATTGAGCGGACGTGATCGGCGGCTTCGGTGGCCGGCACGCCGCTCGCGGTGACCCACAGAGGCGTCGAGCTCTCGCCGCGGAGGACGGACTGCGCGGGCGCGCCGTCGAACTGGGTTTTGGCGACGCCGACCAGGCTTGGCCTGAAGCCGGATTCGGCCAGGGCACGGGCGACGTGTCGTCCGAGACCCGGCTCCTCGCCGAGGTCGACGTAGCCATCGACGACGACCGTGTGTACGTCGTGGGCGGACAACAGCCAGTTCAGCAACGGAAGCAGGCACGGCAGCTCTCGCTCGTAGAACCGACCCGGAATGTAGGCCCCGAACCCTGTCGCCTGGTCCGAGTACATCGCGACCGGGGCAGGGTCGTCCCAGTGCTCGAACACCACCGCTGCTGCACGCGCCTCGACCTCGCTAAGGTAGTGCACGTCGGTGGCGAGGATCATGTCCGGACGCTAACGCGAGTGAGGCCGCGCTGTCTCCGGCCGAGTCCGGCGCTGCGCTACGCCGCTGCGCGGTGTTGTGTAGACTCTCTAAGAGCGCTCCCCCACCGTGCCGTCCCACCTCATCCTCGTCCCTGGGTTCCTCGGTTTTCAGCGGCTCGGGACGATGTCCTACTTCGCGAAAGTGGAGGAGGTCCTCACCCGTCTGGGGGAGCGCCTGCGCGAGGACGTTCGGGTCCGCGCCATGCGGACGCTCCCGACCGGAAGCCTCGGTGCGCGCGCGGCCAAGCTCGCGGAGTTCGTGGCGGCCCTCCCCGATGACGGTGGGGAGGTTCACCTGCTCGGCCACTCAACCGGCGGACTGGACGCACGACTGTTCCTCTCGCCGGGCGCGTCTTTGCCCACGACCGTCGATGTCGCCGCTGCGGCAGCTCGGGTTCGCAGCGTGGTCAGCATCGCGGCGCCGCACCACGGCACCCCCCTGGCGCTGTTCATGACCGGAGTCAACGGGCACCGGCTGCTCCGGGTGATGTCCTTCGTGCTGACCAAGATGCTGTCCACTGCGCGCAGGCCCGCGAAGGCGATCGGCTCCCTCTCGGAGGCCGTGTTGCTGCTCGATGCGCTCTCCGGGCTGGAGCGTCACGTCCGCAAGCCGCTTGCGGATCGCTTGGGTCCCCTGCTGTCCAAGCCGGTTGACGTCGATCTCGACGATGGGGGCGCGCTGCATCCCCTCTTCGAAGACATGGGCCACGACAGCGCGCTGCTCGAGCACCTCACGCCCTCGGCGATGGACTTGTTCAACACCGCGGTGGGCAACCGCGACGATGTCGCGTACGGCTGCATCGTCGCCGCGGCGCCTCCGCCATCGCTGGCGGGTCGGTTGCGCGTGGGTTTCGACCCCGTCGGGCAGCTTGGCTACGCGTTGTTCAGCGCGCTGCATCGCCTGTGCGCGCTGAGCAATCCGCGACTGCACCGGATCCTCGACGGAGCCCAGCGCGAAGCCCTCCAGGCAGGCCTGGGCCGCATGCCCGAGACCGCCGACAGCGACGCGTTCGTACCCACGCTTTCCCAAGTTTGGGGCGAGGTGATCGACGCCCCATCCTGCGACCATCTCGACCTCATGGGCTACTACGGCGAGTACAGCACCGACCTCTTGCCCTGCGCCGCCGACTTCCGCGCCGCCGACTTCGAACGCGTCTGGCAAAGAGCCGGCCTCTTCGCCCTAGACCCCGGCTTCCGAAAAACCGCCTAGCTCACTCCGCGGTCGAGACGAACGGAAGGCAGCGACGAGGCTCCCACCGAAGCCGCGGGAAGGGTGGAGGAGCGAAGCGACGAGCAAGCCCGACAGGGCGCCCGCCAGGGGGTGAATGGGAGGCTCCCGCCGAAGCCCGGGAAGGGTGGAGGAGCAAAGCGACGAGCAAGCCCGACAGGGCGCCCGCCAGGGGGTGAATGGGAGGCTCCCGCCGAAGCCCGGGAAGGGTGGAGGAGCGAAGCGACGAGCAAGCCCGACAGGGCGCCCGCCAGGGGGTGAATGGGAGGCTCCCGCCGAAGCCCGGGAAGGGTGGAGGAGCAAAGCGACGAGCAAGCCCGACAGGGCGCCCGCCAGGGGGTGAATGGGAGGCTCCCGCCGAAGCCCGGGAAGGGTGGAGGAGCGAAGCGACGAGCAAGCCCGACAGGGCGCCCGCCAGGGGGTGAATCGGAGGCAGCTTTGCTGCCGCAGAGAGGGGGACCGCGAGGTCCCCCTCATAGAGAGAGGGCTAGCCCCTAATATGCCTTCGCCATCAGCACGCGCTGTGCCGAAGGCTTTCCGGACTTGATGCAGACGCCGGGCTCTGCCTCGGGTCCCTCGCCGGGAAGGGGGATGCATCGGATGGTGACCTTGGTCTCCGCCTTGATCGCCGCTTCGGTCTCGGCGGTGCCGTCCCAGTGGCACCACGCGAAGGTGCTCGTGTCGCCCGTGAACGTCTTTTCGAACTCTTCCCAGGTGTCGAGGGTGACGGTGCGGTCGGTGACCCGCTGTTGGGCGGCCGCGAGCAGCTCGGCCTGGTACGCCTCGAGACGCGCCTTGATGCCCTCGACAAACGCGCCGGAGTCGAGGAACTCCTTCTTGCCGGTCCCTCCGGTCCGCATCTTCACGCAGACCTGGCCCTTTTCGAGATCCTTCGGCCCGAGCTCGATGCGCATGGGCACCCCGCGGCGCTCCCAGTGATAAAATTTCGCGCCTGGACGCATGTCGCGGTCGTCGATCTTAACCTCGATGAAGTCGCGGTACCGGACACCTTCGGGCGCAAGGTCGATCGCGCCCAGCTGTCGCTTGAGGTCCGCGGCGGCCGCCATGACCAAGTCCTGCTGCTCGTCGGTCTTGTAGATCGGGATGATGACCGCGTGAATCGGTGCGAGGGCAGGTGGGAGTACCAGCCCTTCGTCATCGGAGTGCGTCATGATCAAGCCGCCGATCAGCCGCGTCGAGACGCCCCACGAGGTCTGCCAGACGTACTCGAGCTCGCCGCTCTCCGACTGGAATTTCACATCGAAGGCTTTGCCAAAGTTCTGCCCCAGGTCGTGGCTGGTACCCGCCTGAAGCGCTTTTCCGTCCTGCATCATCGCTTCGATGCACAAGCTCTGCAGCGCGCCGGCGAACTTCTCGGTGTCCGTCTTGATGCCGCAAACCACTGGCATGGCCATCGTGCCCGTGGCGAACTCGCTGTAGACCCCGAGCATCTTGCGGACCTCTTCTTTGGACTCCTCATGGTCGGCGTGGGCGGTGTGCCCCTCCTGCCACAAGAATTCGGTGGTCCGCAGGAACATCCGGGTCCGCAGCTCCCAGCGCATCACGTTCGCCCACTGGTTGATCAGCATGGGGAGGTCGCGGTGGCTCGAAATCCACTTGCCGAAGAAGTGCCCAATGATCGTCTCGGAGGTCGGGCGGATGACGTAGGGCTCCTCGAGCTTTTCGCCGCCGGCGTGGGTGACCACCGCGAGTTCGGGCGCAAAGCCCTCGACGTGCTCGGCTTCCTTGGTGATGAAGCTCTGCGGGACCAGCAGGGGAAAGTAGGCGTTCTCGTGCCCCGTGTCCTTGAACCGCGTGTCGAGGCCGCGCTGGATCTTCTCCCAGATCGCGTACCCGTACGGCTTGATCACCATGCAGCCTTTGACGACCTTGGCGGGTTCGGCCAGGTCGGCTTCACGGATCACGTCCTGGTACCACTGCGGGTAGTCCTCGGAGCGCGGCGTGATCTTCTCGGGCTTGGAGCTCATCGCGCGGGAGCATCGCCCGGGCTGCTCTCGCCACGCAAGCGCGAACGGCCGGGCCAAAGCGCCAGGGCGAGGCTGCTCCCTGCAAGCACGCCGATCCCCGTAAAGAGTCGCGACATCCCAGGATGGCCCGCTTGTGCGAGCTGGGTTGCGCCGACGCGCAGCAGGTCGGGGCGCAGCTCGGCGAAGCCCACAGCAGGGCTCCCTTCAAGCGTCCAGTGCGAAATCCAGAGGTACCCGGGATCCTCGGGGGTGCTGCCGTGCAGCACCAGCATCCACTCGAAAATCGAGTGCTGCGCGAGGTGGACCTCAAGCGCGATGGAGAGGCTCAGCAGCAACAACAGCGCGCCCCGCATCCGGCGAGAGCTGCCGTCCCAAGCGGCGGCGACCGGGAGCAGCGCGAAGGGAAGGATGGGGATGAGGAACCGAGGACCGAGCGCCCAGCCGCCCCACCAGTCGCTGCGCGTCGCGACGAACAACACACGGGTCGCGACCATTGCGACACAGAACCAGGCGGCTGCCGGAACGCGGTGTCTAAATCTCCTCCACCCCAGGAACGCACCAAGCAGCACCGGCGAGGTCAACCACAGGCTCCGGCCAGGCGAGAGCAGCAGCGCGACCAGCTCGAGACCTGGGGTGATGGTGTGGCTGTACAGACCGTGTCGTCCGGACTCGAAGGGGCTTCCGAACCGCATCGCTTGGCTGACCGCGAGTACCGCGAGACCGGTCGAACCCAGCCCCAGCGCGACCGCCCAGGTCCGCGTGAGGGTTGCCCGTTGCGACCATCTCGGCGCGAACGCGTAGCCCACGAACGCAGGGATCGCGATCAGGTTGAGCAGGTGAATGTGGCAGGACCAACCGACGATCAGCGAAGCCAACCACAGCCACCACGGTTTGCGCATTGCGTGGTGCTGCTCAACGCAAAGCGCCGCGCCCAGCAGGGCAACCGTCGAGAGCGGCTCGCTGAGGAATGTGCGGGTGTAGGGGAGCAGCAGGGTGCCGAAGCCGAGCGCGACCGCCACAAACCAGGCGGCACCGCGCGAGAAACCCAAGCGCCGCGTCCACGCCATCGCGAGGAGCAGGGCGACCGGAGTGAGCAGGCAGTTGGTCAGGCTGACCATCAGCCGCGTCCAGTCATCGTGCTGGCTTCGCCCGTGCACGAAGAAGTGGTCGGAGCGGATGGTATGACGCCACGGTTCTGGCGCGGAGGCGGCTGCGGCCTTGCCCAGCGCGTACATCGGAAGCGCGACGACGCTGAGGCCGTGGCCAAAGAAGCCGTAGCGTTCACCTTCGGGTCCCGCGGCCCAGCCGAAGGTGCCGGTCGGTTGTCCCTTGGGCTCGCCGGTTCGGCGTGGGATTCCCGGAATGGAGAACGATCCCCGCTCGTAGAGCGCCGCGGTCGTCTGATAGACGATCTCGTCGTCTGGAAACGCGATCCGCCCCGGTGCACAAAGCACGTAGGCACAAACGCAAAACACCAGGAACGCGACGGTCCGTCGGCGTTCCTGGTGTGTCGGCGTGGAGAGCACGCGGAGGCGAATCAGCCGGAGGTGCCGCCGCTGTCAGACATGCACATCGAGGTGTCGAAGGTGCACATCATCGGGTCGCAGCCAAGGGTTCCGGTTCCAAGACCCAGCGCGGTGCAGTCGAGGTTTTGAAGGTCGGCTCCGTCGCACTGCTCGCCAGGGCTCACGACGCCGTCGCCACAGCCACCGTCGCCGGTTGGGTCCGTGGTGGGGTCACCGCTGCTGCTGCTGCTGCTGCTGGTGTTTGGGGTGCCGGTCGTAGTTTCCGCAGGGCCGGTCTCGTCACCGCCGGTGCTGGGGGTGACCGACGTCATCCCCGGATCGTCGGTCGTTGAGCCGTCGGCGTCGGTGTCCGGCGCGCTCGTCGTCGGGGTTCCGTTCGTGGCGGTCAGACCCGGATCCGGGACATCAGCCGTACACCCGATCATCGCGCTCACCAACGCGACGCAAGCAACCCCAAGCGCAGTTCGAAACATGCCCCACCATAAACCGTCGGCGGCCGGTCGGGTCAAGTTTAATCGACTGGGCAACTTGACAAGCACGCCGCTGCGGATCCCGGTTTCTCACCTGCCGGCTTGGCTGTGCCCGGAAGGGAAGCGGGGGAACCTTTGCGCTGAGGCGCGAATCCGACCGATCGAGCGCTGCCTCTTAGATGGCGTCCCGGTGCGGTGGGGGCGCGCTCGCGTAGCGCTCCGCGTCGACCTCGGCAAAGCCAGGTGCCGGGCGAGCGAAGAAGTAGCCCTGCATCCAGCCGCAGCCCGCTTCGAGAAGGGCATCGCGCTCGTTTTCGTTCTCCACCCCTTCGGAGATCGTCATCGATCCGATCTCCGCCGCGAACTGATGCATACGTTGCAGGAGTCGGCGCTTGACCGGATGCAGGTGGATGTCTCGGATGAGCCCCATATCGAACTTGATGAAGTCCGGGTCGAGCTCGGCAAGCGCGGTGAGTCCTGCGTAGCCGCTTCCCAGGTCGTCGATGGCGACCCGATAGCCGCGGTCGCGAAGCGCGGTGAAGAACGTCTTCACGCGGCGGTAGTCACCGATAGCGGCGCGCTCCGTGAGCTCGAAGACGATCGAGGACGCGAAGTCGGCCAGCTTTCCGTCCAGCGCCTCCTGAGCGAAGCGCGGGTCATCGAGGTCGCTGGGGTGGATGTTGATGAAGTGCAGGCGTTGTTCGGGGCCCGCCGCAAGCAACTCGTCCACCATGATCTGCCGGAGGACCCGACTGAGCGCGTGAACTCGATTGGTTCGCTCGGCCACCCCGAAGATCAGGTCGGGGAACTTCATCCCTTCCATCGTCCCGCGGCAGAGCCATTCGTACGCGATGATCTTCGACGCATGGCAGTCCACGATCGGCTGGTGGTGGAAGTGAAACGCTCGCTCCGAGATTGCGCGGTCCAACAACGAGGCCGAGCACTCGAGCTGGTAGCCCTTGGGGTCGGATGCGGCACGCGCGGCTGCGGCGATGGCCCGCGCAAACGCCCGGGCTCGCTGGGTCTGCCCGAGTCGAAACGGGACCCGGGAGATCGACAGCGTGCCCGCGTCGAACGCACTGGGGAGCAGGGGCGCGATCGCCTCGCGCACGGCGGCGTGGAGGGTCCCTTCGGGGAGGTCGACTCCACCGGCACGTCTCCAGGCGATGAAGTCGTCGGCCGGCCAGTGCCGCACGCCGTACTCGCGCCCGCTGAGGCCCAGAACGCCGACCAGGGCCCGACCGGCGTGCTCGATCAAGGTCTCATGGGCGTCGAATCCGGCCTGCTGCTCGAAGTCGGCCCCAAAGGGCAGGCGGACATAGTACAGCTCGAAGGCCTCGTCTGGCGCTCCGTGCTGGAGGGACGCTGGAATCGTCCAGGCGGTATCGAGGATGAAGGTCATGGCGACACCTCGGCCATCGACAGCCCCCGCGAGGGTCTTGAGCCCCGGATCCGGCCGCTGTGGGAGTCCGAGGCCATGGATTTGGCCACTGTGACGAGGTGTACGAGAACGCCCCTGGTGTCAGGAAAGCCATCCCTTGAGCGAGAAGCCCGCTTGCAGCGCTTGATCGCGAGCCCCTGAAATCAGTACACTGTGAGGCGGTGCAAGGGTTCTCCATGGGCTTGCCGGGCGAGCCTTCCGGGACTCGGCTCGGCAAATATCAGCTGCTCCGTCGACTCGCGACGGGCGGCATGGCGGAAATTTTCCTCGCTCGCGCGCAGTCGATTCACGGCTTCGAGAAGCAGGTGGTGCTCAAGCGCATCCTTCCGCAGCACGCATCGAGTGACGACTTCATTCGAATGTTTCTGGCGGAAGCACGCCTCGCCGCGACGCTACACCACCCGAATATTGTTCAGGTCTACGACATCGGTGAAGAGGCAGGGGCCTACTTCTTCACGATGGAGTACATCGAAGGCGAGGACCTGCGTCGCCTGGTTCGAGCGGCGCGTCACAAGCAAACCCCGATTCCCCTCGCGCACATCCTCCACGTCATCATGGGGATGGCCGGTGGTCTGCACCACGCCCACGAGAAGATCGGTACCGACGGGCTTCCGCTGGGAATCGTCCACCGTGACGTCTCTCCGTCCAATGTCCTGGTCACCTACGAAGGGGACGTCAAGGTCGTGGACTTTGGGATCGCGAAGGCGGCGGCGGCCCAGAACTCCACCATCGCCGGCACTCTCAAAGGCAAGATCCCGTACATGTCTCCCGAGCAGTGCCGGGGAGAGCTCGTCGACAGGCGAAGCGACATCTTCTCGATCGGCACCCTGCTGTGGGAGCTGACGACGGGCAAACGGCTGTTCGCAGGAGAGAACGAGTTCGCGATCCTCAACCGGGTCGCCAAGGCCGATGTGCCGCCGCCGAGCAGCGTGCGACCGGAGTACCCGCCCGAGCTTGAAGCGATCGTGATGCGGGCGCTGTCGAGGGATCCCGACAACCGATACGCCACCGCGATCGATCTGCAGATCGACATCGAGGACTTCGCTCGCGAAGCCCGGCTGCCGGTGTCCTCGGCTCGGATGGGTCGTTTTATGCGGGCCTTGTTCGAGGAGGAACTCAAGGCCGCCGCCGCGGAGAGATTCGCGGTCCCTGCCTCTACCGAGGTCCCCGGGAGCACGATGATCGTCTCGCCGAGCAGCCCGCCGGAGGGGTTCTCGGATCTCACCCCGAGCGAAGTGCGTCTGCACGGCGAGCCAACGCCGGGCCTGGGTTCGGGCATCGGCGGTTCCGGGACGGACATCTCTTATCCGGAGCATTCCGAGCCGGCGCCGGTGCGTCGCAATCCGGCGGTCGCCCTCGGCGCAGGATTCTTGCTGACGCTCGGTCTGGGCGGGGGCGCGTATATGGCGTTTGGCGGCGGCGGCAAGGCCGTGACAGCGGCCGAAGACGCTCAGGAGGTCGCACCGAAACGCAAGATCGAGGCCGTTGCGGTTGAGCCTTACCCGAGCGAGACGCCCCCGACCGAGCTGTCCGACGATGCCGCGGAGGCAAAGCCAGAGGCACCGCTTGAGCAGCCCGGAGCCGATCCGGCGGCCGATCCGGCCCTGGTAGACTCGGGTGGAGATCCTCAAGGATCATCGCTTGCCGAGGACGCGACGCCCGAGGAACCCGAGGCCGACGATCCTCCCGCGACCGATTCCGCGAAGGCGCGCCGGCTGCCGCGGAAGGCCAAGAAGCCCGCGAAGCCAGCAACCGAGAAGGATCCGGTTTCGGAGTCGACGAAAAAGCCGCGCTACGACGAGAACTCGGCGCGCCTTCCGGGGATGTGACGGACGTGTGGGCCTCGACGCCGACCGCATTTGTTGGGCATGATGAGGGCGGCCCACGTGGGTCTGGACGAGTCCTGCTTTGACACGCATCGGCAGAAGCCCCTTCCTCCCCGCCATTTGGGTCGGTGTCGCTCTCAGCCTCATCGGTCCCGGAATCGTGCGTACCGCGAACGCGGCCCCGAGCGGTTTTGAGAACCCGGATGCGGAGGTCCTCTATGACGAGAGTATTGCTCTGTTTGCGACCGGTGACTTCGCGGGCGCGCTCGCGAAGGCCGAGGCATCGCTCGCGCTTGAGACCACCGCCAAGTCGCTGTACGCGAAAGCGCAGAGCCTGAACAAGCTCGGCAGGTGCCGACAGGCCGTGCCGATCTACAACGCCGTCCTCTCCGCGCTCCCTGACAAGAGCGCCGCGCGTCCAGCTGTGAAAGATGCGTTGGTCGCCTGTGCGGAGAAGATGGCGCAGGAGGAAGAGATCGTCGTGCCCCCGCCGGTCATCGTGGAGAATGACCCGGACGACGAGCCCGAACCGGGGGATGCGTCCGAACCGGTCGATGAGTCGCCGACGACGACGCAAGGGAAGAGGTGGTACGTCGATCCCTATGCGCCCGTGCTCATCGGTGTTGGAGCCGTTGGCGTGGGTGTCGGGGCCTACTACCTTGGGCAGGCCTCGGAAGAGAACTCCAAGCAGCCCGAGCAGTACGACGAGTTCGCGGCCAAGGGCGACCGGGTAAAGAAGCTGCAGGTCCAGGGCGGTGTCATCCTGGGCGTCGGTGGGGCGCTGGTCCTTGCCGGCGCGATTCGCTACACCATCCTGGGCGTGCGGGGCCGACGGAACCGGACGGCGTTAGTGCCCGCGGTGGGCCCGCGATGGTCCGGGGTGTCGTTCTCCGGACGCTTCTGATCCGAAGTCCAGTCCTTTGGCTGATGGCGAGGGGGCCGTATGATGAAGGCACCGTTGGGCCCGCCTCGAATACCTGCGATCGTGTTGGCCGCAGCCCTCGGGGCGAACGCGCCCCACGTTCACGCCGCGACCTCGCCGGCGGAAGGGTTCGACAGCGAGCGAGCCTCTCGTCTCTACAACGCCGGCCTCACCAAGTTCGATGCGGGAGACTATGAGGGAGCGCTCAAAGACCTCGACGCCTCCCTTGAGATCGAGCCGCAGGCGAAGTCGTTGTATGCGAAGGCGCAGTCGCTCAACAAGCTGGAGCGCTGCCGCAAGGCGGTGCCCATCTACAACGAGGTCTTGCTCCGACTGCCCGACGGGAGCCCCGCGGCCTCCCCGGTGAAGGACGCCCTGGTCACCTGCGCGGAGAAGCTGGCCGCGGAAGAGGCGGTGCCCGAGCCCGAACCGGAGCCCGAGCCTGAGCCCGAGCCCGAGCCCGAGTCCGAGCCCGAGCCGGCTTGGTACAAAGACATCACGGCGCCGATCTCTGCTTGGCGTCGGTCTGGTGGGGGTGGGGGTTGGAGGAGCATTCCTCGCACGTGGCAATCGGCTCGACCCCGAGAGCGCTCCGGACTACGGGGGCTTCGAAGAAGATCGGCGCGAGCAACGGCAGCTCCAGATCGGCGGCGGCGTGATTCTCGGCGTCGGCGGGGCGCTGGTGCTCGGTGGCATCATTCGTTATGTCGTCGTCGCGCGAAGGCTTCGCGAGGACGATAGCGCGTCGGCGTTCGTCGCTCCCGCGGTCGGGCCGCGCTGGGGCGGCCTGAGCCTCACCGGTCGCTTCTGACGGCTCGTGGCAGCAGCCACAGCCAAGCCCCGAGCAGGGGCACGACGCTGAGCAGCCCGGGAAGTCCGAGCAGCAGGCCGATGTTCGTGTGGCCGGTCGTCGCCGACGGCGTGGCCTCGAGCAGGCGGCCCAGCGCGAACTCCCACAGCGGGTCTCCAGACTGCGCGATCTCTGGGCTGGCCGCGGCGAGCAAGAGGCCCTCAAGCACGCTGACTCCGAGCAGCACGAAGACCGCTCGAGGGACCACGCGCAGGGCAGGGACCAGGCCGAGCATGAGGAACCCCAGCGCAGGCACCATGTGGCGCGGCCCGGCGGATGCACCTCCGTCCCACATGTAGTAACCCGCGTTGAGCATCCAGAAGTACAAGACGACCACGCTGGCCACACCGAAACGCGCGCGGTGACCGTGCACCGTGACGCCGCGCAGCAGGCCCCACGCCGCCAGTAGGCAGACCGGGCTGAGATAGAACAGGCCCCGAAAGCTGCCGAAGAGCAGCTCCAGCGCGACCTGGGGCTCGGGCAGGCCCAAGCCGTAGCGGACCGCCATGCCATCGGCGAACTCTTGGCGATAGACGAAGTCGTAGCCGGTCGCGAATGGGCTGCCGAACGCGGCGGTGTGATAGCTCGCCAGCGCCACCGCCCAGGGCAAGCCGCCGGCCGCCACCCAGAGGGCGTCCTTCAAGCTTCGGCGGCGCCACGAGAACACGACGGCGGCGCCGGCGATCACGGCGGCCGGATATTCGGTGAGCACCGCTGAGCCGAGCAGCATGCCCGCGGTCCACGGCGCGGAGGTTGGGGCGTCGTTGGGGGCGAGCTCCACGATCGCGAACGCGGCGAGCAGCGCCGCACCGCACAAGGCATGTCCGTACAGCGAGGTCGAATACACCCAGACGGGCGTCCCGAGGCCCCAGGCGATTGTGACCCAGGACGCGATACGATCATCGTGAGCGCTCAGGGAGCGGGCGAGCAGGAACAGCGCTCCACCGCCCAAGAGCGCCGTGGGGAGAACGACGACGAAGAGCGTGCAGACGTACAGCGCGAAGCGGTACGCAGGGCTGTAGCCGAGTCGGTCTCCGGGCAGCCTGTCGTTGGGATCGAGCACGGTGCCAAGCTCGCGGACCTTGGGATCGAGGGATTGGACTGCGAACGTCGGGGCGTCTGTCCCGACCACCCGCCGGAGTACGGCATAGGTCGCATAGGGGATGCAGGCGAAGAATGAGACCCCGGGCGCCTTGTCGCTGTAGAAGTGCCCGTCGCGAAAACTCTTGTCGCCTGTCGTGTGGTGGTTGCTGTCGATCGCGAAGCTTCCGTCCTCAACCAGCGCGTGCGTGAGGGCGAAGCGAGAGTTCTGGTTCCAAGCCGGCGCCCCGACGAAGAACGCGTACGAGAAGAGGAGCGCGCCGATCAGCGGCACCAGTGTTGCCCGGGCCGGATACAGCAGGGTCCTGAGCCACCCGAGGCGAGGGACGGCTCCACCGGGCTGGGTGTGCGCCGGCATCCGGGTCTCCGCGTGCTCACCCAGCGGCGGCTTCGATGCGATCGAGCATCGAGGCCACAGCCTCGCCCAAGGCGGCACGGCTCTGCTCGGCGAACTGCGCTTCGGGGCTCTGGGCCAAGCGCTGCAGCATCTGGTAGGCGCCCGAGTAACGGCGCCCCGGATCGCGGTCCAGGTTCTTTCGGACGATCTCGGAGAGCTTGGGGGAGAGTCCCGAGACCCGGCGGCTGGCCTGGCTCACGTCGAAGCGCGTGATGTTCTCGCGCGTCTGCGCGTCGGTTTCACCCGCGAGGCAGCGCTCCCCGCGAAGCATCTCCCAGAGGATCACGGCCATCGCGAACAGGTCGGTGCTCTGATCCGCGGCCCCGGCGATCCGCTCGGGAGCCATGTATGCCAGATCGCCTGCATCCCGCTCGTCGGTGGCCTCGGGCAACCACGCGCTGCGTGAGCGCCCGAAACCGATCAACACCGCATCGCCGTTGCGCGAGACCATCACGTTGGTCGGGTTGAGGTTGCGGTGGACGAGCGCCAGCGGCGTCGGGCCATTCTCGCCCATGAACTCCATGCCGTGCAGATGCCGAAGCGCATCGGCAAGCTGCCCCATAATGTAGACCGCGACCTCCTTGGTGAGCTGCCGGGGCCGGCCTTCGTCATGTCCGAGCAGGGTGGACAGCTGAACACCGTCCACCCGGTCCATGACCACATAGGGGATGCCGTCCTGATCTCCGGACGCGTGCACCGTTGGGGAGCACGGGTGGTCGATCGACTCGAGCATCTTCACCTCATGCTCGAATGCGGCACGGCGCCGGGCCGCGTCTGCCCCCACAGAGGCACGAGGCGGCTGGAACAGCTTGGCGACGTAGGTGGGACGCTCTTCGTTGGGCTCGTCCTCGTGGCGAACCAAATAGACCCGGCACGATTCACCGGCGCCCGGGAGCTCGGAGACGAGTCGGTACTTGCCGAGGCTGCGCAGCTCCATCGCTCTGAAGTGTGCATGCGCCCGATCCGCCTGTAAAGCGCTGCACCGGGGCCGTCTTGCGCCCCGGCTCCGGGCCGGTATCGTGCGGCTCGTGTCCCACGATGAGACAGCGCCGCACCTCGTGTTGGGTGCCGGACTGACCGGGTTGTCGACGGCCTTGCATGCCGCACGGTCCAGCGCGGTGCCCGTGGAGGTTTTCGAACGTGCCGCGGAGGTCGGAGGCAAAGCCCGAAGCCGCCGACGCGACGGATACACCTTCGACATCACCGGACACTGGTTGCACCTTCGCGATGAGCGGGTGCGCGCGTTGGCAGACGCCTTGTTCGAGCCCGGAGATCTCGTCGAGATCGAGCGCCGCACGGGGATCTACACGCACGGGCGAATGCTGCCGTACCCGTTCCAAGCGAACCTTCACGGGCTGCCGCTGCCCGTGGTTCAGGAATGCCTGGCGACGTTTCTCGAGGCTCAGGTCGCGGCGGGGAAAGACGATGCCGTGGCCCCTCGAACGTTCGAGGAGTTCGCGGTGCAACGCTTCGGTCGCGGCATCGCGCAGGAGTTCTTCATCCCGTACAACCGCAAGCTGTGGGGCGAGGCGTACGACGACCTGACGCCCGACTGGATCTCGCGCTTCGTGCCGCTTCCCGACGTCCGGCAGGTGATCGGTGGTGCGATCGGGTTGCGCCAGGACGGGCTCGGCTACAACGTCCGCTATCGATATCCCAGCCGCGGCGGGATCGATGCGCTGCCCCAGGCGATGGGGCGGGCGGTCGAGGGCGCGGGGGTGCCGATTCACACCGGCACCGACGTTGTGCGCATCGACCCCATCGCTCGGCGCGTGCACACCGCGGACGGCCGAGTCCAGGCCTACGACCGGCTGGTGTCGACCCTCCCTCTGCCCGAGTTGGTGCGGCGACTCGATGGGGTTCCGCAACACCTCAAAGACGCTGCGGGTCGACTGCGCTGGGTTCGCTGGCGCTACCTCGACGTCGGCACGAGGGCGCCGGTCCCAATGCAGGAGCACTGGGTCTACGTCCCCGATCCCGCCACGCCGTTCTTTCGCGTGGGCTGCTACTCCAACGCGCTCCCCGCGATGGCCCCGCCGGGATGCGGCTCGTTGTACGTCGAACTCGCGGACCGCGACAACGACCCGGACCTGCCGGCCATCGTGGCTGGATTGGTCAAAATGGGGGCGCTCTCGGACCCAAACGAGGTCGCGTTCGCCGACGTGCACGACATCGAGTATGCCTACGTGGTGTTCGATGAGGGCTACGCAAGCGCCCGTGCGGCGTTGTTCGCCCATCTTGAGGGGCTGGGCATTCGCAGCTGCGGCCGCTACGGCGCGTGGATCTACAACTCGATGGAGGACAGCATCCTCTCAGGAATGGAGGCAGCGCAGTGGCTCAGCAGGTAAGCGAACCCGAGGTTACCGTCGTCATCCCGGTCTACAACGAGGCCGAGATCTTGGCGCGCAGCGTGACCGAGCTCGTCACCGGGCTTCGCTCGCTGCTGGGCGAGGGCGCCTTTGAGGTGGTGTTGGCCGAGAACGGAAGCCGCGACGGTACGCCCGAACTCGCCGCCGCCCTGGGGGAGCGCTTCGAAGAGGTGAGCACGTTCTCGTACCCCGAGCCCAACTACGGTGGTGCGCTGCGCGAAGCCATCTATCGAGCGCGGGGTCGCTTCGTCGTGTGTGAGGAGATCGATCTTTGCGACCTCGACTTCCACGCGCGGGCGCTTGAGGTGTTGCGAAGTGGACAAGCACAGCTGGTGATCGGCTCCAAAGCCATGCGTGGGGCGAACGACCAACGGCCGCTCAAACGACGGGTCGCGACGCTCGCCTACAACGGACTGCTTCGGGTCACGCTGGGCTTTCGCGGCACCGACACGCACGGCCTCAAAGCGTTCGCCCGCGCGCCGCTGCTGCCCATCGTCGCGGGCTGCGTCGTCGAGCACGACGTGTTTGCCAGCGAGCTGGTCATCCGGGCGCAGCGGGCCGGGCGGGTTTGCAAGGAGATCCCCGTCGAGCTCAACGAGAAGCGGGCGCCGTCGATTCGTCTGGGCGCTCGGGTCCCGCGCGTGCTCAAGAACCTCGTGCGTCTGATGGTGTCGATCCATCTCACGCCCGAGCCGCAGGGGCCCTCGACGGAGACCGCGGCGCGGGACTGATGCGCGGCTGCACGACCGCGGTCAGCGTCGACCTCGACGACCTGGGCTGCTACCACGCCATCCATGGTGTGTCCGAGCCGGCCGGCTGCTACGCGCTGACCCACTGGCTGCCTCGATTCCTCGCCCTGTTCGAGACGCTGCACATCAAGGCGACGTTCTTCGTGATCGGGCATGACCTCGAGGCTGACCTCCGCGCGGGTGGGCAGGGGGCTGCGGTCCTGCGTGCGGCTCTCGCCGCGGGACATGAACTCGCCAACCACTCCTGGGCGCACGCCTACGACATGAGCACCTGGGACAAGGGGCGGGTGCTGGCCGACCTGCGCCGCTGTGACGATCTGTTGCGCGAGCTCGGGGCGTCGCCCTGCGGGTTTCGGGCGCCCGGATACACCCACGGGCTGCCCATGCTCCGGGCCGTCGCCGCGCTGGGGTACCGCTACGACAGCTCGAGCCTCCCGTCGCCGGCCTACTACGCGGGCAAGGTCGGGGTCATGGCGGGGATGGCCTTGCTGGGGCGCCGTTCGTCCTCGCGTCTTCGTGGGCTGCGATCGTTCCTCGGGCCCGTCACGCCGCATCGGCGCAGCGATGTGCCCTTGGTCGAGCTTCCGATGAGCGTGACGCCCGGGCTGCGTCTGCCCCTCATCGGCACGACGCTGCTGGGTGGCCCCCCATGGTTGCGTGGGCGTCTGGCCAGGGCGGCCGAGCGGATCCCGCACCTTCATCTCGAGTTGCACGCGATCGATCTGGCCGACGCCGTGCGGGATGGCCTCGACGCTCCGCTCCCCGAGCTGCGGGTTCCGCTGGCCATCCGTCAGGCGCGGTTGACCCAGCTGCTGACCAAGCGCGGGCCCTGCGAGCGTCTCGGCGACGTGGCGGCGCGCGTCGAAGCGGCGCGCTGAGCTACCGCGACCCAGTCCAGCGCTCCAGGCGTGAGCGGGAGAGCGCTCGCGCCCACCGTGATTGCTCGAAACAGCCCGAGGGACCAATGCCTCTACTTGGCATCGTGTGTGCACAACGGCTGGAGCATGTTTTCTTCTCTCCGCACCCTTCTCCTCTCCTCTTGCGACGCCGTGTTCATGCTCCCTAGCGTCGGTTGCGACACCGATGGCGATGGCGCCGGCGTCATTGAAGAGATTCAGATTTCGGGGTCGTGCAGCGACTATTGCGACAAAGCGGCCGAGTGCGACTCGAACGTGGACGCCGATGAGTGCAAGTCGGACTGCGAGTCGACGGTGACCGACTGCCAGGCGGACGAGCAGCAGGAGACGCTCGATACCCTCGACGAATGCTCTGAGGACGCCTGCAACGAGTTCGGCGGTTGCACCGTGGAAGCGGGCCTCCAGTGCGTCTTCGGCGTGTAGGCTCCGAGCCCGAGGGGCCCGGTTCGGCTCACCGTTTGGCGCGCTCGCGAGGCTCGGCCGAGCTCTCGCGTCGCGCGGCCTGAGTCGCGAGGCGGTCGGCCTCCTCGTTCCCCGGGTGGCCAGCGTGCCCCTTGATCTTGAGCAGCTCAAGCTTTGGGAGACGAGCCATCTGCACCTTGATGGCAGCGATAATTTCGAGGTTGGCTTTGGCTTTCCATCCTCCGATCAGCACCCCAAGGCTCCAGCCACTGTCGGTGTACAGATGGATGTTGGTCTCCTGCTCGGCCTCGGTGATCCGCTCAAGTCCGCGGAGGATCGCGGTCAGCTCGGCGATGTTGTTGGTCCCGCTGCCAATGTACTCGCTCAACTCGAGCGTGGACTCGGGACGCTGTAGAAACACGCCGATGCCCGCCGGTCCTGGGTTCCCCGAGCAGGCACCATCGGTGTAAATGATGATCGTGTTCTCGTCGGGCGGGGTCTTGGGCTGCTCCTGCAGCGCCGCTTTCCCGGCGACGGCGCCGGCGGAGCTGCCACCCATGTCCTCGTCGGTGACCACTTCGCCGTCGATATCGGTGACGTTTTCGGGGGCCGCCTTGTAGGACTTCGACGCTCCGAGTCGGTAGCGAAGCTCGACCCGACCCCGGTGCACAATCGGTTTCCCGGCCGGTAGAACGCGCACATAGACTTCTTCACCTTTGAATTCGTACTTCTTCCAGGGCATGAGCGGCGCGTGAGCCTATCGGGCCAAGACCTCTCGGGCCAGCTTCGATGCGTCCGTGAGAATGATCGTGCAACCGGCGACGCGTCAGCCCGTCTCCTCTCTCTTGAGCTCTTCGAAAGACCGAGATTCGGGCGAAAACCCCGCGAATTTTGTTCTTGCGGACGGTTTAGGGACCGACTAAGAACCCCGGGTGATCAATCGGACGCTCGCCACCACGACTTGCGCTGCTGCTTTCCTGACCCTCACGGCCTGCAAAGGCGGCGGGGCAGCAGGCGATGCGGCCAAGCTCATCCCCGATGCAGCCACCGTTGTCGGCGGGGCGAACCTCCAGGAGATGATGAAGAGCCCGCTGTACGAGGGCAACAAAGAGATGCTCGAGAAGGGCGACCAGAAAGAGGCGATGGAAGCCGCCAAGGCTTGCAACCTGGGCCCGGACACTTGGAAGTCGGTCGTCTTCGGTGTCGATCCCGAAGGGGGCGACGCGAAGATGGCGGTCGTTCTTGTCGCCACCGGTCTTGGCAAAAAAGAAAATCTTGAGTGCATCGCCGGCAAGATGAAGGAGAAGAACGGCGACAAGGACCCTTGGACGATGGAAGAGAAGGACGGAAAGCTCGTCCTCACCATCGATGAGGGGGACGCCACTGGCTACGTCGTCGACGACAACACGCTGGCCGTCGCGGGCAAGGACTGGGCAGGCGCCGTCAAGGAGCTGGTCGACGGTAAGGGCAAGCCCGCGATCGAGAACAGCCTCAAGGACGTTCTGGGTCGGACCGACATGTCGAAGGCTGTCTGGGCTGCGGGTGTGATCCCGGCGTCGATGGCCTCGGGTCCTGCGGACGGCATGAAGGACGGCGCGATGTGGATCGACATGTCCTCCGGCCTCGAGCTCATGGCATCCATCGGCGTGAAGGATGCCGACACCGCCACCGCCAAGGCGACCGAGCTGCAGACGCAGTACGACGCAGCCAAAGGCATGGCTGGAACTTTCGACGTCCCGACCACCGTGACCGACAGCGTGAAGATCGAAGCCAAGGACGCCGCGATCAACGTCTCGGCCAAAGCCAGCAAAGAAGACCTCGAGAAGATCAACGAAGCCGTCAAGAAGACGATGGGCGGTTGATTTAGCTCACACGGCTGCGTTTGCGGCCGGCTGGGAATTCCAGCAACCTTCGCGCCCCGGTCCATTCGGCCGGGGCGTTCGCGTGGGGCCTCGCTCCACGCCCTTGTAGCCGCTGTTGGCGGTGAACATCGAGGACAAACCAATGCGAAAAACACCTCTTCAGATCGTCAAGGAGCAGCACGGCTCCAAAGCGGACCTCATCAACAAGCTCGTTGGACTTATCCACGCCGAAGACGGCGAGTCGGACGACGACCACAAGCGTCGCCTCCGGAACGTGTCCAACGCCAAGCTGTTGCACCTGCTCGACATCGGCGAGCGCGCGAAAGCAGCCGGCGGCCGCGATGGCCTCGTCGCGAAAGTGCTTGAGCTCAAGGGCCAATCCAAGGACCACGAGTACAGCGACGCGCTCAAGCGGGTTGCCCTGGGCGAGTTGCTCGAGCTGCACGCCAGCGTCAAGCACCGCGCGGACGGCAAGGCCGTCAAGAAGCCGAAGCACCTGCGAGCTCGCATCCGCTAGACGGGTTCAGAGGCTGAGCCGTTGCGCTCAGCTTCCCTTGGACCCAAAAAGAGAGCTGGGGCCGATGGCCCTGGCTCTTTTTTGTGCGGGATGACCCGATCCAGACCGCTGGGGGCGCCGTATCGGTGGCGTGTCGCACTTCACGCCAGCTTCCCTCCGCCGCGCTGCAGGCCACGACATGTTCTACAGCATCGTCGCCGAGCTCGACCGGGCCAACACGGTCGCGTGGCTGGAGATGGTGTCGGTCCAGGCCGATTTCGCCGCGGGCGAGTCTGAGTACGACCAAGCGACGCGCACCTACAGCGAGTCGATGCGCCTGACGCTGCACTACTCGCTGATCCTGACCTTCGAGTCCCCGTCACTGCTTCGCGAAGCTCAGGCATCCTCGGGCGGACTCTACGGCTACTTCGTTCGCCTGCATCCGACCGCGTTCAAGGCCAACGGGGCATGCACGATGAACCCGCGGGGGATGGCCGAGGTCATGTTCAACACCCGGGGCTCGATGATGAGCGCGCAGAACATCGCCTGGATCATGCAGGGCCTCGCGCAGCGAAACAGCGCCGCGATTCGTGCCGCCACCTACGTTCGAAATCAGCGACAGAGCCGAAGGCTCCCGGTCACGATCGACGGATACCAGGAGCCACGACGGGTCGCCTCGCTTGAGCGTTTGATGTCTCGTCACCGCGGGGGCCGGTCGACGCACAACGCGATGGCGCAGTAGCCCAAAAGAAAAGCCGAGGCCGGCGTGGCCTCGGCTTCTCTCGATCCCGCGCTGAGCCGCTACTTCTTGACCACGACCGGGATGGTCGCCAGGTTGCCGGATGCGTCTCGAACCCGCAGCACCACGCGGTGGGACCCGGGACGAAGCTCGTCCGGCAGCGTGAACTCGACGACCTCTTGGGGGCTGTCGAAAACCCCGTCTTGGGCGCTGGCAGCTCGGAACCGTCCGCCGTCGACGCTGTACGACGCGTCGTGAATGTAGCTGCCTTCATCGGTGGCGGTTGCGGTCACCTGGAGCCCCAGCACGGTCGGTGTGTTGACCGAGGGTCGCTGGCGGTCCACGACGAAAGGGTCGCTGACCAGCTCGTCGGTGCGGGCTGCGGCGCTTCCATTGGCGGGCTCATCGCTCGCTCGCACACCGACCTCGTACACACCATCAGGGACGCTCGACAGGTCGAGGCTCACCTCAAGCTCCGTCACGGGCTCACCGTCCTTCGTGACCGCGAGCCACTCGCCGCTCGTGCCGCCCTCGGGACGGATGCGGACGTCATAGAGCAGCTCGTCGTCGTCCCGCGCATCGACCTTCCACTTGATCTTCACCGAGGGGCTCGGCTCGTCTTCGTCGGTCTCCTTGAACTTCGGCTCGTCAATGGACACCGCGGTGAGCATCGGGGCCAAGTTCTCGGGGGCATAGAACGCCTCGATCGAGCGCAGCGTGGAGTCGGCCGTATCCAGCCCGACTTCGAGCTCGACGTACCGACGCTTCGCCAGCTTGGCGAGGCTTCCGCGGCGGCCAGCCTTGCCTGAGGACAGCGCGATGCTCTCCCAGTCACTCCAGCGCTCGTCGGGCTCCTCGGTGGGACCCACACGGGCCCGCAGGCTGATCTTGCCGGAGCCGCGGAGCACCACGGCACCCCACTGCGAAGGATGAATCGCGTCGTGAACCTTGGGGCGATACTTCGCCTGGGACGCGGATGCGGCACGAAGCTGGTAGACGGCAGCGCCGTGGGCGGTCGCTGCGAACGCGGGGCCCTTGGGGAGTTGACACAATGCGGTGGTCTGGCGTTCGTCGAAGTCGGCGACGGTCGCGACCGACCGCGGACCGGACAGGCGGTAGATTTTTCCGCTCTTCGAGGTTCCAACCATCACCGATTTGTCCTGCGCGAGCAGTGAGGTGAAGTACTGCTCGGACCGATCGAGCCACTGCTCCCACGGGGCTTCGGTGGATCGGGCGAGGTCGAGCTTGGGGCCGAGGTCGACAGCATGCAGCTCACCATGCGCCGAAGGAGGTTGTTCTTCGCCGGCCTGTCCGGTGGGCATCGTGCCGGTGAGGCTGGTGCGTTGAAGCGTCTTGCTGAGCGCGTCGAGGCTGCCAAGCTTCCGGTCCTCGAACGTGTTGATCGCGGCCACGAGGTTGGTGCCGACCACCGCGAGCGCTCGGACCTCGTCGCCCGAAAAACTGTGAAGCAGTTCACCTTCGACGTCGTCCGTCACGCGGTAGAGGTTGGCCTGCGGTGAAACCCCGACCACCAGGTCGTCACCGACGGGTTCGAGGCTGAGGATGTCCTTCTCCTTGGCGTCGAAGACGACCTTGGGGCTCTTGCCATCGAGCGACATCGAGTAGAGTTCTCCCTTGGGACCTGTGGCTGCGTAAAGCTTGCCTTTGTGGACCCGCAGGCCCCAGATCTGCTCGGCGGGGAGTGTCGCGAAGTCTGAGACTTTGCCCTTGTTGCCGAGCTTGACGAGCTTTCCGCCGGGGACGGTGGCGGCGACGATCCCGCCGTCGGGCAGCCTCACCATCGCGCTCACGAGGACGCCGTCCAAAGACGCGACCTTCTCCACCTTGAGCGTCGCCTCGGGCGCGACCGTCTCGCCCTTCTTGCCGCGTTTGGCGGGTTTGGTCTTCCTGCCGGCCTTGTTGGACAGGTTTGGGTAGACCCGCAAGACGCTGGCCTCGTCGGCGGTGCCGATCAGGAGCGAGTTGCCGTCGGCGACGCAGGAGAAGGCGGTCGTCTGCTGGACGTCGCCGCGCTGCGGCAAGTAGCCGACGGAGACCGTGCCGTTGGACTCGATGGCTGCACCTTGCGTCTCACCGCGATCGAGCGACGCGTAGTCGGAGACTTTCAGGGTTTGCGTGCCCCCGGCCTGGGCCGAAGTTGGCACGGCCCAGGCGGCGGTCAGCGAGCAAAGGAGAAGGGTTCGAAGGGCGCTGGTCATCGGAACGACTTGGGAGCCTGGACGTCGAGCTTCAGGCGGTGGGTACCCACGACGATTGACTTCGTGGGGATGACCCGCCGGGACATCTGTTTGAGACGAATGGAGGGGCGCGTGGCCCCTTGGTCGAGCATGGTCTCGAGCACGCTGTCGGGGAGCGCCGGCATCAAGCCCTCCCGCGTGGCCAGCCCTTCGCCTTCCCGATAGATGGTGGCGACCAGTGAACGCGAGGGATAGGCCTGGGTCAGCGTGGTGATGAGGTCGTCCAGGTCGTCGGAGAGCGGACGCAGCGGGACCACGAGGTCTCCTCCGGCCAGCTCCACGACGATCTCCTCGCCGGCCGCGTCGTCGGGCACGCGAATCGGGAACACCTCGGTGCGGGCATCCCCATCATGGTTGCGGAACGTGATCTCAATCTCCAGCAGGTCGCCGGCGCGGATGGCGTTCTGCACGAAACGCACGTTCTCGATCTCGTCGATCGGTGCGCCGTATTCCATCGAGATGTCGTGCCGGACTTGCTTGATGTCGGCGACCTCGAAGTTGTTGTCGAGCAACGCGAGGACCGCGAGCACGCTGCGGGTCCGTCCGGCGATGCGGCCGACAAGGCCCCCCGAGAAGAAGACCTCTTCGTCGACCGTGAGCTCGTGGTGGCCCCCGGAGGATTCATATTCGATCTCGGTGCGCAGCTTGAACACGACCTCGGTCGTGTCGCGACCCGCCTCATCCATCGCCTCGGCGAGGATCGATGCGACGAGGTTGGGCGTGAGGTCGACCCCAAAGGCCACCCGGTTCTCGTAGGTGCGCGGCGGCAGGTCCGGGTCGGGCCCTTGAATCTTGGTGCTGACCGGGATCATCGGCGCGCTCTTGTCGGTGCGCAGCGCGATCGCGGCTTGGCGGTCCTGGTACATCAGACCGTCGATCGACAGCGGGCTGCTGACCTTCACCGAGCGCTGATAGCTGTTGATGATCGTGTGCACGCGCGCGTGTCCCATGGGGACATTGGTCGGTCCGGCGTCGAACATCGAGTGGCCGAACGCGAGCAGCCGATCGCCTTTGGGGTTGACCCATGTGACGGTGCCGTTGCCGGCCACCGAGCTGTCTCCGTCGATCAGGATGACAGAGACAGAGTCCCCCCCCGCCCAACCTTTGGTCGGGCCTTGGGCGGCACCGCTGGGGGCGGCTGAGCCTCGGCCTCCGCCGCGCACCGGGGTCATGCCGAGCGCGTCGCCGAGCATGCGGCTGGCATCCGCACCCAGGCCGGAGATCGACATCGGCACCGACAGCGGCACCAACGATTCGCTGGCATCGAGGTCGTCCGCGCGGCGCCGGGAGGGGAGCGGGGAGGTCTCTAGGCCGAGCATGGTGTCGGCCCACGCGCGGGTGCCGTGGCGTCGCTTGCCGCGGGCTTTGCCCCCGGTCTCCGGGTGCGGGATCATGTCGGGACGGTAGGGCAGGTCCCCGACTTGGTGCATGTTGTCGATCGGGGTGAGGGCTCCTAGGGCGTCTTTGTTGAACGGCCACCCGTAGGAGAGCGCGCCGACGAGCTTGCCCTCGATGAAGATGGGGCTGCCGCTCATGCCCCCGACGATCGAGCTGTGCACCATCCGCGGATCGTTGGACTTGAACAGGACCGCATCCTGCTTGGGGAGATAGTTGTGGATCACATCCACAATCTCCACCTCGAACTTGTCGGTCTGCTCTCCCTTGAAGACGGTGACCGCGTGGCCTCGCATGCCCGGGCGTACGTCCGAGACCGGCATCGTCTCGACCGCGCGCGCGGCCGTGGCCTCGGGCTGAGCCGCGAAGGCCAAACAGACCGCCGACCCGGAAACCAGCAGGGCCCCAAGCGAGGTGACGCGCAGACGCCTACGAGCTGGGCGGGGTTCGTTCATGTCGAGAGAGAGCCTTTCGCATCACGCCGGCGAGGTCGTCCCCGGGCGTGTAGAAGTACCGATGGCGCTGTCGCCCCTCATTCTTGAGGGTGAGGTCTTGGACGCCCTGCGGGGAGATGAAGACGATGCGCGGGATGTAGTCCCCGTCCGGCGCGTACGCGAGCGCCTCGGGTTGCGCGTCTTGGTCGGCGTTGACCATGACGAAGCGCTGCGAGAGGGCCTCGATCTCGGCGTCGGAGAACGCGGGCTTGAGCTCCTTGCAGCGCTTACACCAGCTCGCGTGCACCACCAACATGACCGGCATTCCGTCGGATTTTGCGTGGGCGAGCGCGCCTTCGAGCGGCTCCCACGGGATGCTCTCGCCGAACCCGTGCGCGTCTGCGGTGGCAGAGCGCGGGGGACCGCCGGGGGGGGGATCCTCCTTGGCACAGGCCCCGAGAACGAGGACGCCACACAGGCTCAGAACGAGTCGCAACACCGTTCGCGGACGATATCACGGCCCGCGTCACAAACACCGTCTCGCCTGCGCAGTGCTGCGGTGGCCCAAATGTCCACCGAGTGGCCCGCAGGCGGGACGGGCGAGCTGGGGTGGGTCCCAAAATCCTTGCGCATCGCGATGGCACGGGCGTTGAACAGGTCAGCGAGATGATGAACGCGGTCGTCACTTCGCTGCTGCCCACGGACCGTCCACGAGAGCGCCTTTTCCTGCACGGTCCGGCGGCGCTGCGCGACGTGGAGCTGGTTGCGCTGGTGCTGGGCGGGGGCCGTTCGCTGAGTCGAGCCGCGATGGTGCTGCAGCAGCTCGGCGGGCTCCGGTCGTTGCGCAGCGCCACGCCGCTGGAGCTGCTGCACGGCGACGGTCTGGGCGAGGCGGGCGCGTCCGCCCTGTGTGCTGCATTTGAGCTCGGGCGCCGTGCGGCACAGCTGGAGATCCCCCTGGGCACGCCGCTGCGTACGCCGTCAGACGTAGGGGCGTATGTCCGGGCTCGGTTCGGCGATGCGCCCTCCGAACGCTTCGTGGTGTTGGGCCTCGACGCTCGGCAGCGGGTTCGGCTGGTGGAGACCGTGGCGATAGGCTCCCTGTCCTCGGTCGAAGTTCATCCGCGGGAGGTCTTCCGACCGCTGCTGCGGGGCGGATTGCACTCGGTCATCGCCGTCCACAACCACCCCAGCGGTGACCCGTCCCCCAGCGAGGCGGACCTTGAGCTGACCCGCCGTCTGGCCGAGGTTGGGCTCCTCGTGGGGATTCCGCTGTTGGATCACTTGATTGTCACCCGGACCGAATCGGTCTCGATGGCCACGCTCGGGCTGCTGCCGTAACGCGTTGCGCGCGCCTCAAAAGGCCCGGCCGTCCAGTCCGGCCCTGCGCCCGCTCGCGCGGCGTGGGAATAGCCGGGATGCCGTGCGGTTGGCACGGGCTACACTCCCTGCGAGTCGCGAATGAACTGGAAGCGCATCAAGGCCGTCGGCAAGCTGCTGTTGCTCTTCGGTACCCCCTTCATGGTGGTCCTGGGTCTGTTCGGATCTGGCGTCTACGTTGGAAACCTCTACCGTCACGGCGTCACATCGTTCGAGAAGGAGTGGCTCGGCCTCGATGTCGACGTCGCTCCGATGTACGGCGCGTCGGAGGATCCGGACAGCGACAAGACGGACAGCGAGAACAAAGACAGCGACAAGAAAGACAGCGACAAGACGGACAGCGAGAAAAAAGACAGCGACAAGAAAGACAGCGACAAGAAAGACAGCGACAAGACGGATGCAGCCGACCCGGTCCGCGAGGTGTCGACACCCGACCCGAAGCCCGCGCCAGAACCTGCCGCGCCGACGCCCCTTCCGGTCGAGCCCCCCGCACCCCCGGTCGCGCCACAGGTCGATCCGTTGGATGGCCCGCTCGCCGGGCGGCTGGGGGTTCCGGTCACCGTTGAGGTCAAGGTTCTTGTCGACGACGTGCTGATCGAACAACACCCGGATTGGATCGACTACGTCCAGCGCACGATCAGCGAAGCCTCATCCATCTACGGCAAACAGTTCGGGATCACGCTGGAACTGGCCTCTGTAGGGCGCTGGGGCGTCCCTACGGCAGGGATGTCCTCCGGCGAGCTGCTCGACGACGTTGAGTCTCGGCCCCGCGAGGCCGCTGCGCTCGTGGTCGGATTCACCGGGCGCCCACTCGACGACCGGACCTCGGGCAAGGCGTTCACGCCCCCGGAGGACGGGCCCTACAACGGATCCGCGGCCGTCGTGTACTCGACCCGTCAGCATGGCAACGCGCACGTTCGCGGTCTGCTGCACGAGCTTGGTCACCTCTTTGGAGCGCTCGACATCACCGACCCCTCCGCGCCCGGTTACCAGTCGGGGAGCTGGATGAGCTACGCACCCGTCGCTCCCGACCACGCACCGTGGGTCGACCCGGAGAACCGGGCTCGAGTGCTCGCGCGCAAAGACAAGCCCTTCGCCCCCGCCGGCGCCATGACGGCCGCCCCCGAGGCGCCGCCACAGCCCCCCTCGCAGGAGAGCCCGCAATGAGCAGCGAAAAACCGGCCCCGTCCAAGGGCGAAATCAAGAAGAAGGAACCGCCGGCGGAGGACAGCGCGGGCGGAAGGAGCCGGCTGTCTTGGCTGCTCGGCTGGGTCGCACTCCCCGCCGCAGTCCTCGGTGGACTGTTCGGCGGCGGTGTCCTCGTCGGCGCGAACTTCCACGACAGTTGGTTCACCCGAGCGTTCGTGTGGATCGGCGAGACGGTGTTTTAAGGTGGTTTAGAGGGGTACCTTGAGTGGTTTAGAGGGGGACCTCGCGGTCCCCCTCGCTGCGGGGGCGAAGCCCCCTTCGCTTCACCCCCTGGCGGGCGCCCTGTCGGGCTTGCTCGTCGCTTTGCTCCTCCGGTGAGGGTGGGCGTCGGTGGTTGGGCGAGGTCCGCTTTAACGGGCTCACTCAAGGCGCCGTGGACGCAGGCGCGGTACTTCAGCATCGTCGACGACGACGGGCCGCTGTTCCTCGCTCAATGGAGCAGCTGCGGGGACGACTTGAGCGCCACAAAGAGCGAGTGCGAGCTCTTCGGGACTGCATCTGAACTCGCGCCGGAGTGGTCCGAGCCACTTCCCGAGCCCCGCCTTGGGGAAGTGGGATGCGGCACGCGGGAATGGGAGTTCGTCAACCCTCCGGCGATCGGCACATTCGACATGTATCGTCTCGCCGTTCGCTTCGACACCGATGACGGCGTCGTCGACGTCCTGGATCGACATGCCGCGTCCGTTAATCTTGGGACGCAGTCGTACGAGATCTTCGCCACCGACGTGGTCGGCGAGGTGGACGACCCGTCGGTGATCTACGGAGGGACCGGGTATCACCAGTACGCCGCGTTCTTCATGGTTCGGACCCCGTAGGGCGTATCCCAGGCCGCCTTGAGGGCCTTGAGCGACGCCTCGGGTTGCAGTCACACCGGATCGCGGATCGTGCATCTGGGTAGGCCGACGGATCCGGGAAGTTCGGCTAGCCCTGAGGTCAACAGGCTGCTAGCGGTCGGGGCGGATGAAGGCGTGGATGCGGGCGCCTTGGGGTGTGGGGTCGACGGGGGGGTGGTCGGCGACGAGGCGCTCGATGACGGGGAGGGCCCGGGTGATGGTGGTCTCGGCGTGGAGCGGGGAGAATTCTGCTTCAAACAGGACGATGAGGCGGTAGATGGCGGCGAAGGAGCGGACGATGACGTGGAGGGGTTCGCGGTCCCAGGACCAGTCTCCGGTCTGGTTCGACGCTTGGGCGACCGCGGCCCAGGTCACGACGAGTCGGTCGCTGTCGATGTCGTCGATCGCTTCGGCGATGGTGGCGAGGTGCGGGACTAGGGCGCGAGGCGTGGGGGGGAGCTGCTGTCCGTCGAGCCATCCGGTGACCTGGGTTGGCGAGTGCTCCCCGATGGCTTCGCCGATGGTGCGTGCTTGGTCGGCATCGACCAGCCAGGACCCCGCTTCGGAGGCGCCCCAAACCATGGGTGAGCGGTCGTCGACAACCCAGGCGCACGAGGCTCCAACCCGGTCGACCAGCATATCGAGCATCTGTCGAAGCGGCGCGCCTGCATCGGACTGTGTCTGCGGAATCGGGGCCTCGCCCGTGGCCTCCAACAGCACGCGGTCGAAGGACAACACCAGGGCGTCGAGCTGGGCGCGGGCTTCATCGGTGGGATTCTCGAGCGCGGCACACAACCTCCACCGGTCCCGAATCGGAGAGGAGAGGGCGTCCGGCGGAGGTGCGGTCCCGTACTCGACCCATGCCCGCGTCGCGCCGAGTTCACGGCACACCAGCGCGAGCAATCGATCGAATGCCTGCATGCTGGCGTAGGTTAGCGCGCGCCCGGCGAAGGTGACGCGTCGATTCGGGGCACTCGCCGCGTTTCTTGGACAATCTCGTCGCGATACCGCTCAAGCTCGCCCTCGATTTCGACGCCACCCCCACCACGCGCCTCGACCAACATCGTTGCGACCTCGCGAGCGACCGAACCGCCCAGGTCGCGAGCGGTCAGCGCAAGCGGGATCCGCCGCCTCAGGACGTCTGAGACGTGGTGCGCACCCTCGTGGTGGACCGCATGGCGGAGCTCGACATGTCGATACGGGAGGTCGGCCGCGATGCGTCGTTCCAGACCTGGGGTGGCCCGGGCCTTGGCGGCAAGCGGACGGGCGGCAGGCCCGTATCGGGCCCAGAGATCGGCTACCAGGGGATCCGCTCGTTCCTCAGCGGTCAACGGTTCGTACGGAACCAGGACCGAGTCGGCCGTCGAGCAGGCGGTGGGCGCCGGGCGGCTGTCGGGCCAGTCGGCGCGGAGCCTCTCGACGACCAGATCCACGACCTCCTCGGCCATCGCGCGGAACGTGGTGAGCTTGCCCCCGACAAGACCCAAGGCGCCGCTGTCCCCATGAACGATGCGGTGCTTTCGAGAGACCTCAACCGATCCTTCAACCGCGCCTTCGGGTCGGACCAGGGGACGAATGCCCGCCCAGGTGCTGATGATCTTCTCCGGTTGAAGTCCGGCGTGGGGCATCACGCGGCGGACCGTGTCGAGCAGCTCAATCTCCTCACCTTCGAGGACGCCGCAGCTCGCCGGGTCTCCTTCATAAGGAGTGTCGGTCGTACCCACGTAGGTTCGCGACCCCCAGGGGACCACGAAGAGAATCCGGCGGGCATCTCCGGGGGCCTGGACGACGACCGGTCGCTGGACGGGCACGTCTTGTGCGTCGAGAACCAGGTGCACGCCCTTCGACTTCAAGACGACATCCGTGCCGGGATCGCCGAGCAGGGCTGGGCCTGTCCACGGGCCCGTTGCCACGACGACTTCGCGCGCGTGCGCAACCGCGTCGCCGGCCAGATGCACATCGATCCCGGCGCCGGCCTTTTCGAGGCGCCGGACGGCGGTGTAGGTGAGCACGTCCGCGCCGTGCCGCCGCGCATCCTGCAAAACGGTCAGGGTGAGGCGCGCGTCGTCGGTGACCGCGTCCTCGTAGAGCACGGCCCCGCGCAGTCCCTCCTGGGTGAGCAGCGGCTCGAGCTCGACGCAGCGCTGGGCGTTGGCCGAGTCGTGTCCTTCGCCTCGAAAGAGGTTGAGCGCGTCGTAAAGCGTCAGCCCCATGCGGAGCATCCAGGGACCGAGGCGATCTCCCCGGTAGCTCGGAAAGAGGAAGCGCGCGGGTTCCACCAGATGTCCCGCGGCTTCGTACAGCCGTGCGCGTTCGCGCAAGGCCTCGTAGACCAGGCCGACCTGACCCTGCTCGAGGTAGCGAACACCCCCGTGAATCAGGCGGCTGGAGCGGGAGCTGGTCCCGTGCGCGACGTCGGATGCGTCCACGACCAGGACGCTCAGACCGCGCCGGGCCGCGTCTCGGGCCACGCCGGCCCCGCTGATCCCCGCGCCGACGACGATCAGATCCCACATGTTCCCGTCCGCGATGCGCGATCGGACCTCGCGCGATTCCTGGGGACCCCAGGGCTGCCAAGCGCCCTGGGTGGGGGCAGAAGCACGGTCAGCGGGCGAAGAGGAGGATGCGGGGTCGGACACGGACGGGCTCGCGCATGCTGCGTACGCCAGCGCGGGAGGATGGTCAAACGTTCCCCGCCACGATTGTTGCAACCGTCGGTTGCGCGAAGCGCCGCACGTTGTGACACTCCCCCTGCCAACCCGAACAGGAGCCTCGATGGCGCTGTATACCCTGTACGTTCAGTACGCGGGACGACCCCCCGAAACCAAATCATTCGACAAGGAAACGATCGTTCTCGGACGCGACGTCGGCGACATCGCCCTTCAGGACCCGCAGGTCTCTGGGCGACACGCTGAGTTTAGGTTCCAAGGTGGACGACTCGTTTTTCAAGACCTCGGTTCGACCAACGGCTCGTTCCTCCCCACGGGGGAGCGGATCCAGGCTCCGGTCGAACTTGGGATTGGCCAGGCTGTCCGCTTAGGACAGTCGGTCATCACGGTTCAGCACATCGACTTTCCCGGCGCTGTCGGGCAGAGCAAGACGATGTTTGCTGGGGCCGGCGCCGCGCCACCTCCGGCCGGTGCCCCTGCTCCATCGCCGGGACAGCCCTTTGCGCCGCCCGCGGCTCCGCCGATCCCCGGCGCGTCGCAGCAAGTCAGGCCCGGTGGTCCACCGCCGGGCCCGCCGCGCCCGGGCATGCCTGGCGGTCCAGCTCCGGCACCGATGGCGGCTCCAGCTCCCATGGCACCCGCGCCTGCCCCCATGGCGGCTCCGGCTCCGATGGCACCTGCGCCAGATCCGATGGGAGCGCCTCCGGGCGGTCAGCCTGGGTACCCCGGTCAACCGGCGTATCCCGGTCAGCCTCCGATGGGCGGTCGACCATCCGGTCAACCCGGCTACCCCGGTCAACCCGGCTACCCCGGTCAACCCGGTCAGGCCGACTACCCCGGTCAGCCAGGCATGGGCGGTCAACCCGGCATGGGCGGTCAACCCGGTCAACCCGGTCAACCCGGTCAGGCCGACTACCCCGGTCAGCCAGGCATGGGCGGTCAACCCGGCTACCCTGGGCAAGCGCCGATGGGCGCACCAGGCCAGCCCCCGGGTGGGCAACCTGGATATCCGGGGCAGCCCGGCTACCCGGGCCAGCAAAACGCAATGCAGCCCGCGGCGCAGAGCAACGACCCCTTTGGCGCGATCGAGAGCGAAGGCTTCATCGGGGACGTCAAGGCCGGCTTCGCGCTGCTCAAGCCGGTGATGATCCCGGTCGTGCTTGTGCTCGGCTCGGCGGTCCTTCCGCTGGTCGGACTGGTGTTCCCGCTCTTGGCGCTCGCCGCCGGGACGATGCTGGTGCGCTCACGTCTTGGAATGAGCGTCTCCGCCGGTGCCGCGGTCAAGTACGCGATGAGCGACTTCGTGGGCAACTGGATCAGCGCCTTCCTCGCGATCATCGTGCCGTTTGCGGGGATGTCCGGCGGTCTGCCCTCGATGATCGTCGAGGGACGGGAAAAGGGCGACGCGCTCAGCCGCGGAATCGAGGTCCTCAAGTGGGACATCGGCCGCATCGTGCTGGCAGCGATCGTTGCGAGCATCGGCGGCAACATCATCGCGTCGATCGGCTTCGCGGTGGGTGGCTTCATCCCCTACGTGGGGTGGGTCATCTCGATGCTGATCGGCATGGCCGGCTACGGTTTCATGCTCGCTCTAGTGATGGCGACGGGTCTGCACCAGTACTTCCTGCTTCGAAAGCAGCATGAAGGCGTGGACGTGGACGCCGAAGCCCGCGCCGCGATGGAAGCGATGGATGCGGGGATGCCCGCTGCACCCTCAGCGCAACCCGCGTTCCAAAACCAGCCGCAGCCCGGTGGGTACCCACAACCCGGCGCCGCACCGCAGCAGCCCGGCGGCTACCCCCAACCCGGCGCGGCACCTCAGCAGCCCGGCTATCCTGCCCCCGGCGGCTACCCGCAACCGGGCGCCGCGCCGCAGCAGCCCGGCGGCTACCCGCCTCCGCAGCAGCAGCAGCCCGGCGGCTATCCGCCTCCGCAGCAGCAGCAGCAGCCTGGCGGCTACCCGCCGCAGCAGCAGCCCGGCGGCTCTCCGCAGCAGCAGCAGCCCGGTGGCTATCCGCGCAGCAGCAGCAGCAGCCCGGCGGCTATCCGCAGCAGCCCGGCGGCTACCCGCAGCAGCCGCAGCAGCAACAACCCGGGGGCTATCCTCAGCAGGGGTATCCGCAACCTGGCGGCGCGCCTGCGCAGCCCGGCTATCCTCCACCCGGAGGCTACCCGCCTCCGGGCGGCGGCTACCCGCAGCAGTAGGTCCCCCCCAGGGATCGAAAAGGGCGGTGCTCACGCGAGCGCCGTCCTTTTTTGCGCCCGCGTTTTTTCGTACCGCGGGGTCTGCCGTCGCGTGATGCAGCGCGTGGACCCAGTGGCCCGCAATTGCGTAGGGTCGCGGCGGAGTTCTTCTCATGCCCGACGCCCCCAGCACCTCGCCGCGGTACGACCTCTCTCGCCTCAGCCAGTTTCCCGAGCTGACGCCCGACACCATGCGTCTGGTGTACCGCGAGGCTTGCATGGCTCGCATGCACGTCGAGCGCGTCGTGCAGGAGTGTCTCAAAGGGATCGTCAAGTTCGCGATCTGGGGTCCGGGCGAGGAGGTTCACGGAACCGCCACCGCTCTCGCTGCGCAGACCGAGCTCGCGTTCGACAAGTTCGCGATCTGTGGTCACTACCGCAGCGCGTCGCTGCTGGGACTTTGGTGTCGCCTGCAGGGCTACGAGGACTTTCACCTCGACCACATGCGCCAGCAGCTCTCGCGCAGCACTGACCCTTGGAGTGGTGGACGCCAGATGACGGCGCACTTCAACGACATGCGCTTCGGCGTCCTGCCCGTGCAGTCAGCGTTGGGCATGCAGGTGTCGAAGTCGGTCGGCTACGCGTACGGCAACCGCCTCAAGGGCCAGACCGACTCGGTCACGATGGCGGTGGTCGGGGACGGCACGTGTGCAGAGGGCGACCTGCACGAAGGCATGACCGGCGCCTCAATCTTGGGCCTTCCGTGGCTGCTGGTCGTGACCGACAACAACATCGCGATCAGCGTCTCGCCCGAGGATGGCCGCGGCATTCAGGACTTCGAGGCCTACGCGAAGGCGTTTGGCTTCGCGTACTTCACCTGCGACGGCAACGACTTCCTCGAGGTCTACGAGACCAACAAGAAGGCGATGGCGTTCTGCCGAGATCACCAGAAACCCGCGCTGCTCTGGGTGCGCAACCTGTCTCGTCTCAACGACCACAGCTCCGCGGCCGACGTCACGTTCAAGTTCGACCAGCACGACCCGCTGCTCGACTTCGGTCAGGCGCTCGTCGATCAGGGCGTGCTCGAGGCCGGCGACATCGTGCGCCGCAAGGAGGGGCAGTCCAAAGACTACTTCCTGCGCCACGACCTCGGCACCCTGGGGACCGAGGCCGACGAGTACATCGTCGGGACGATGACCCAAGCGGAGTCGGAGCCCGAGCCGACCTACGAGTCCGTGTTCGAGCACATCCGTGACCCGTTCCCCGAATCGGTCGAGGCCGCGCCGCAAGGACGCAACACGGTCATCTCGATCAACGGTGCCATGCGTGCCGCGCTCGGAGCGATCCTCAAGGACAACCCCATGACGTGGGTCTACGGCCAGGACGTGGGAGCCAAGGGCGGGGTGATGCAGGCGACGCGTGGCTTGTTCGACCAGTTCCCTGGACAGGTCAAGGACGCGCCGATCAACGAGCCGCTCATCCTCGGGGCCGCCACCGGGTTCGCGCTGCACGAGGGCTCGACCGCGCTCCCCGAAATTCAGTTCAGCGACTACAGCCTCAACACGCTGCACTGGCTGGTCTACTTGGGCAACCTGCTGTGGACCTCCGGCGGCACCATTCACGCCAACGTGATCGTACGGCTCCCGACCGAGCCGCTGCATGGCGGCGCCGTCTATCACTCGATGTGCATGGAGGGTCTCTACGGTTCGATTCCGGGCCTGACGATCTGCGCGCCGACGACCTCTCGCGACATCTACGGCATGTTGCGCAGCGCGGCCGAGTTCACCGGTCCGGTGGTGTTCTTCGAGTCCAAGGGCCTGTACCGGATGACGCTCGGCGATGCGTTCCCCGGAGAGCCGACCGACCCGACCGAGGTCGCCAAGCTCAAGCGTGCCATCGCCTTTGAAGGCCACGCCCCGGACATCCCGGACGACTTCCGGGTCCCGCTGGGCAAAGCCGCGGTCCGTCGCGAGGGCACCGACCTCACGATCGTGACCTGGGGCCGCTGCACGCTGTTCGTGCAGACCGCAATCGAGACCCTGTCCGCTGAGGGCATCGACGTGGAAATGATCGATCTGCGTACGATCGTGCCCCCCGACCTCGAGACCGTGATGGCCTCCGTGTCCAAGACCCGGCGTCTGCTCGTCGTGCATGAGGACCGCGTGTTTGCCAGCCTCGGCCGCGAGCTGCAGGGCACCGTGGTGGAGGCGATGGCCGGACAGCCGTTGGCGACGCGCGTGCTGGGCCAGGACGCCGTCCCAGGCATCCCGCAGAACGCGGGCCTCGAGGAAAAACTGGTGGTTTCGCCACAGAAGGTGATCCAGGCTGCGCGCGAGGTGATGGCGCTGTCTCTGGGAGCCGGAGGTGGTGCGCCCGCGCCCGCGCCCGCGCCCGCCCCGGCGGTGCTGTGGACACCCAACCGCAACTTCGTCGCGTAGCGCGAAGACAGCTCGCCCGTGGACTTCGGTGAAGACACGCTCCAAGTGGGCGGACTGACGCTCAGCGGCGTCGCGCGCGGTGGGATCGGCACGAGCCTGCGCGTCGCGGAGCTCGGCCTCATGTTCGACGTCGGCGTTCCAACCACAGGTCAGCTCAAGAACGCCCGAATCCTGGTGTCTCACGGGCACCAAGACCACTTGGGCGGCCTGCCGTACCTGCTCTCGCAGCGTCACATGATGCAGCAAGAGCCCTCGGAGGTTCATGTGCCGGCCGAGATCTTGGAGCCCCTGCAGCGGATCTTCGCCGCGTGGTCGGAGATCGAGGACTTCCAGATGCAGACACGACTGCACGGTCACAGCCCCGGTGACGTGGTCGCGGTGCGCAAAGGGATCGAGGCCGTCGCGATGCGCTCGGAACATCGGGTTCCTTCGCTGGCCTGGGGCGTCCGGCGATCCACGATGCGCCTGCTTCCGGAGTTCGCCGAGCTTCCCGGCGAGCAGATTCAGGCGCTTCGTGCTCAGGGCAGGACCGTGACCGAGGCGCACGTCGAGCCGGTGCTGTGTGTCACCGGGGATACGAAGATCGAGCTCTTCGATCGAGAGCCCATGGTCCGAGCGGCCAAGGTCCTTGTGCACGAGGTGACCTCTTGGGACGAACGCCGGGGGGTCGAGGAGACGCGCGAGTGGGGACACACCCACGTGGACGAGGTCATCGAACGCGCCGAGCGGTTTGAAGGCGAAGCGCTGGTGCTCGTGCATCGCAGCGCCCGACATTCCAAGGCGCAAGCCGAGCAGGTGGTGGCGCGGCGCTTTCCGGCTGCGGTCCGGGACAAGGTCCATGTCTTCGGAAACTGAGCACACCATCTTGATCCTCGGCGCCTCGTTCGCCGGGGTCGAGCTCGTGTACCAGCTGGTCCGGGCGTTTGATGGCAAGCCACCGCCGCTGGTCGTGGTCGATCGACAGCCCCAGCACGGTTACCTGCCGCTCGTGCAAGAGCGGCTGTGCGGTGTGCTGGGCCCTTCGGAGTCTCGTCTGGATACCCAGGCGTTCATCGAGTCCGTCCCCGGCGCCCGGTTCGTGCAGGGCGAGGTCGAGTCGTTCGACGCGAAAACCAAGACCGTCACTCTGGGTGATGGCACGACCGAGTGCGGCCGTTTTGTCGTGGTCGCGCTCGGATCCGGATTTGAGGCGCCAGGGGCGATCGAGGGCGCGGAGCACATCTTGGGCTACAAGGGCGAGACGGATTTTCAGCGGGCGCATGAACGGCTCGCGGCGTTGCTCGAGGGCGAAGACGGGCGGCCCGAGGTTGTGGTTGTGGGCGGTGGAATTAGCGGATGCGAGCTTGCGGGGGAGCTCGCCGCACTGGCGAAGACGCGCCCCCGTGGGTGGTCGGCGCCGAAGGTCCGGTTGGTGAACTCGGCCGAAGCGCTGGTGCCTGGCATGAGCACCCGGATCTCCCGGAAGGCGCACGCAGCCCTTGAGGCGCAGGGGGTCAGCATCGACGTCTCAAGCCGGGTTCGCCGGGTCACGCCGGAAACCGTGGAGCTACAGACGGGGGGCTCGGGATCGACGAAGTCCGTGTCGGCGGATCTGGTGCTGTGGGCTGGGGGCATTCGCCCCGCGCCCATCCTCGAACGGCTGGGCCTGCCTCGCACGGACTCCGGCTGGCTCGCGGTCGGGCCGACGCTGCAGTGTTTTGCGCAGCCGCAGATGACCGCGCCCGACATCTTTGCGTGCGGAGATGCGGTGCGGGTGCTGGGCGGGGATGGGGAGTGGCCCACAATGCAGCGCGCGATCGAGTGCATCTGGCAAGCCAAGCTCGTCGCGCGCAACATCGCCACGCTTCACGAGCAACCCAGCGACTACGGCGAGGGCGTGCCTCCGCTGACGCCGCACACCCTACGCTCGGAGTTCTTCTACGGGCTCAGCCTCGGCGCCCGTTCGATGGTGCTGTATCGCGGGGTTGGTCTCGACCTGCCCGGGATCGGCCATCGTTTCCGTCGTTGGCTCATGCGGCAGTACTTTGCCCGATACGCGCCGCTTCCCAGCTGAGCGCGCGGGGCCGCAGCACCGAGCGAGCTCGGAGCGACCGCCCGCGGCGGAAGGGACGAAACAATCGAACCCAGCCTGATAGCCTGCTGCTCGTGCGGACATTGACGGCAGTCGGAAGCCTCCTGGTCGTGGCGTGTTCGAGCGCCTCGCCGTCGCGTTCGCCCGAGACGCCGCGCTCCGGCCCGGGCTCGTCCCAGGTCGCGACGGGCACTCCCGGGGGTTCGGAAGCTGCGTCCGCGCCGAAGCCAGAGCCGCGACCGCTGCCCGTGGCGAGGACGGCGGGGCAGGGGTTTCGCGCCCCGGTCGTGGAGACCGTTCGGGTCACCACCACGACCGAGGTCCGCGTGATCCTCAAGCGCGCCGAGGCGGTCGCGCCGTGGCCGGGTCCGGTGCGCTACACCGCCGAGCCGTACACACTCACGGGGCGTCCCAAGCAAGGGGTGATCCAGGAGCGAGACGTGTTTGGGTCTCGGCATGCGCTGGACCTCAACGGCGACGGCGATACCAAGGATCGCATCCGAGCGGGGTGTGACGGGGCTGGCTTTGCGCTGGGCAAGTCGCTCCGGCTGGACCCCGTGATGGCAGGGGTCTCCGCATTGCGTCAGTACGCCTACGCGGCGCAGAACGGTCAGTCGCGCATCGGCTCGGTTGGCGAAAACGGCGCCTCTGCGCTGCTCTACCTGCCGTGCGCGGACGATGGGACCGTAAGCTTGGGCTGGTCGCCCGAGCCGATCGAGGTTCGCGAAATTCCTGGGCCTGCGCTGATGGTGCTGGCCTTTGGCAATCCCGCGCTGGCGCCGTCCATCCCCAGCGATGGCGTCTCCCGAGCGCCAGCGCGCGCCGGGCTTGCCGAGCAGCACTTTGACGTGGAGGTGTTCGAGTCGGTGATCGGGAAGGCGCACTGGTACGCCGTCGCGGGGTCGATGGTGCAGATCGATCCCGACGCGCAGGAGCAGGAGATCCGGGTGTTCTTCGACGGCGATGTCGAGCACGTTCAGATTGCCGTCAACGAGGGCAAAGACGGTGTCGACCGGGCGCGGAGCTACGTGTCGACGCAGACCATCGGGTCTCGCTAGCGCACGCTGAACGTCACGCCCTCGAACGCCGCAGATGCGTCGGGATCTTCCGGGCGCGCGTAGACCTCGTGGTCCCCAGGTCCAAGGCGGACCAGCAGGCGAAACGGGGCCGAAGACGCTCCAACCGACGCGCCGTCGACAACGAACTCGACCCGCTCCGGTTGCTGCTGCACCGGTCCGCGCCAGGCCGCGGTCAGCTCAACCCGGTCGTCGTCGCGTCCGTCGTGGCCGAGCAGGACGACTGCGCCAGGATTGGGCCCGGTCATCTTCAGGGTGGGGTGGTCCGTGTCTTGGGCGCAGCCGGACACGTCGTGGCCCCGCACCCAGGGCGTTCCGTGGGGGTCGAAGCCAGGCGCGCCGGGGAGCTGCGACTCCAGCCACGCGTCGAACACCGGCGGAAGGACCGCAACGAGTGTCTCTCCGTCTGGAGCGCAGAGCATGCCGTCGGCCGTCTCATGAACCTGCCGGTGAACGGTGCACGTCTCGTGCGGCACGGCGTCGACAGCGAAGCGCCGGGCGACGGCGTCCGGGCAGGCGGACGTGACCAAGGCCCCCGAGAGCGGGCACACGTGGGCGAGCATGAGCGCATCGCTTGGCCACAGGGGGGCTCTCGTCGAGACGTCCTGCATGGCACGGCGCATGAGGTCCGCGAACAACGGGCCTGCGCCCGAGCCCCCGGTCACCTCACGCATCGGCGAACCGTCGGCGTTGCCCGACCACACCACGATGGTGCGCTCGTGCGTGAAGCCGGCGGTCCACGCGTCGCGGTATCCCGAGCTCGTACCGGTCTTGAGCGCGACCGGGTAGCCGATGTCGAACGGGCTGCGACCGTGCAGCAGCCGCAACCGGGCGCCCGGGTCGGACAGCGCTTCGACGACCGCCGCCGTCGCGCCTTGCGGGAGCACGCGCCGCGGCGAGGGTTCGGGGTCGTCCAGGCGAAATCGAAGCTCGACCGCCTCGCCCATCCGCGCCAGGGTCACGTAGGCGCGGGCGAGCTCAAGGGGCGTGACCTCGCCGCTGCCCAGCGCGATCGACAGGCCGTAGTGCGCTGCCGACCGGTCGAGGCTCTCGAAGCCCAACTCGCGCAGCCGATCCAGGAGCACGGCGTCTCCCTGCGTCTGCACGAGGTCTGAGGCCAAGCGGATGACCGGGACGTTGAGGCTGGCGGCGAGGGCCTCACGCGCAGAGATGGGCCCAAGGTAGCCGCCATCGAAGTTGTGGGGTGCGTAGACGCTGCCGCCGCCCTCGACGAACTCGGTGGGCACGTCGGCGAGCAGCTGCGACCCGTGGTGACCGTGTTCGAACGCAAGCTCGTAGACGAAGGGCTTGAGCGCGGATCCGGGTTGCCGCTGGGCGCGGAGCATATCGACCTGACCTGCGATGCCCGGATCGAAGAAGTCCGCGCTCCCGACATACGCCAGCACGTCTCCGGTCGCGTTGTCGATCACGACGGCCGCGGCGTTGTCGACGGCGCTCTCCCGCGTCTTGGCCATGTGCGTCGCGATCAGCCCTTCGACGTCGCGCTGAAGTGCAGCGTCGAGTGTGGTCCGCGTGCGGGCCGTGTCGGCCAACCGCTGCTCGCTCTGGAGCATTTGGACGAAGTGCGGAGCCTCGAAAGCATGAACGAGCGGTCGATACTCGACCGGCTCCGCGTCGGCACGTCGGCGTGCGGTGTTGGAGAGCAGACCCGCATCCTCGAGTTGAACCAGCAGCGCGCGCTGTCGCAGCTCCACGCGCGCCGGGTGGTGGTAGGGGTCGAGGAAGGAGGGCGAGCGCGGCAGGACCGCGAGGACGCTCGCCTGCGCCCAGCTTAGGTCTCGCGCATGGACCCCGAAGTACCCCTGGGCGGCAGCTTCGGGGCCAACCCAGCCGTGCCCGTACGGCAACCGGTGAAAGTAGGCCTCAAGGATGGCTTCTTTGTCGGCTTCACTCTCAAGGTTCTGCGCCCGGGCGGCCTCGCGAAGCTTCACGGCCAGCGTGCGCTGGGCCGACGCTCCACGGGTGTCGAGCAGCTTGACCAGCTGCTGGGTGACCGTGCTGGCCCCGGAGATGACCTCGCCGTGCCGCACGTTTTGCCCGGCCGCCCGCAAGATCGCGAGCCGGTCCACGCCGTCGTGGCTGGTGAAGCGTGCGTCCTCCGCTGCGAGCGTGGCCAGGACGAGCCGCTCGCCGATCTCCTCCAGGGGGATCGGCCGCCCGCGTCGTCCGTCTGCCGTGGGCAGCTCGCGAAGAAGCTCCCCTGCGCGGTCCTCGATGCGGTGACCGCTGTACCAGTCGTCCTCCAGGAGCGACGCCGGATCGCCGACCTGTCCCCGATAGGCATGCCATGCAGCCCACACCGCAAGGGTGCTCAGCAGCATGAGCAGGCCCAGCCGCCGCATCCAGCGACGGGTTGGGAGCGGGCGGGCGAGGGTGGCGATCATTTTGTCACCACGACCGCCGCGTCGTTGGAGTATCCGGTGCTGTCGGGCTCGTACATGAGCTCGGCCATCGCCGGGGGGACGGTGTACCGACCGGGGGTGGTGGCCCGCATCGTGTACGTGCCCGCGACGTACTCGCCCCAGAAGCGGTCGAAGTACAGGTGCACCCGGTCATCGCGTATCTCGACGTAGCTCGCGTCCGCCGAGCCCCACTGCAAGAGGTCGTACATCGGGTGCTTGTCGGTGAGGTCTGCGGGGCGCGAGACGGTCCACAGGTCGGGTTGAATCGGCTCGAACCCTGCGGGCAAGCGGTCGGTCATGGCCAGGAAACCGCGACGATCTCCGCTGAGGTCCTCGGGCATGCGGGCCAAGAGGGCCACGCGGACCACGGTGCCCGGGGCGACGTTGCTCATGTCCACCGGCTCGCCCTTGGACGTGGTGTAGAGACGATAGACCTCGGGCCCCTGGAGCGCAGAGGTCTCAACTTGCGTGTCGCCGGCCGCGAACGGGCGACGCCATGACGCACCCACTTGAAACGAGACCGCCGTATCTCCGGTGGTCTCCAGGCGCAAGACCGCGTGGCGTCCCGCGACCTCGGCGAGCGGGATGGTGAATGCGCCCGAGCCCGAACCCATGCCAGCGGCACCTTCGATGGTGGGGGTCAGCGCAATGCCGTCCAGCCTCGCGACGACGCGGGCATCTTCGCTTTCGTCGCGGACCACCTTCTCCCGCAGCGCCAACAACCCGAACGCTGTGGCCTGGGTGGTGTACGAGCCGGTGCTTCGGACGAGGGTCTCCATCAGCGTCGCGATGAGCGTCGAGGTCGGGCGCAGGCGCACCAGCGCGAGCGCGGCCTGAGCCTGGGTCCGAGTGTCGGAGCCGTAGTAGTAAAAGTCGGTCTCCTCGTCGCGCTTCTTGGGCCTACCGTCGGCTTCGAACGCGGCCTCGACCGCGTCGAGGGCCTGCTTGACCTGGTCGTCGTGTCCCTCGAGGCTGGAGAGGGCCAACGCCACCGTCGCCGCGCCAAAGGCACCTTGGGTGGGCAGGGTGTCGACCAACATGTCGGCGGCGGACTCGGGGAGGGCGCCTGCTTCGGCGAGGGCCAGCGCGATCGATGCACGCTGCTCCACGTCCCGGCGCGCAGTCCCGCCCGAGTCGTCCAGGCGTGCCGACAGGTACTCGTTCACCTCGTCCAGCAGGCCTGGAACCTCGATGCCCTGCTTCTTGGCCAACGCGATCGCCCGCGCCGCGTACGCGGTTCCGTAGAGGTCGGGCTCGGTGCCGCCGGGCCAGTAGGCCAGGCCCCCGCTGGTCGTCTTCATGCTCGCCAACCGCTTGAGTCCGGCGAGCGCCATGGCGTCGATCTCCTCCTCGCTGAACCGAAACAGGCCCAATCGGGGAAGCACGTCGCGCGCCGCGAGCAGCGGCAGCGTGGACGAGGTGGTCTGCTCGACACATCCGTGCGGGTAGTCGATCAGGTACTCGAGGCGGCTGCCCAGCTCCGGCCAGGCGTGATGCCCCATCGTGATGCTGAGCACTGCGTCCCGGGCCAGGTCGGTGGTGATCCCAGCGGGCACCTCGAGCAGGACTTCCTGGGCACCGATGAACGCTCCGGCCAGGCGGGGGCGCTCATCGATCCCCGCCGCTTGGACCGGCACGATGGCTTCGACCCGGTCGCGGACCTCGCCCTTCGCGTCCTTCACCTCGAACACCAGCTTCTTCTCGCCGGGCTCGCCAAAGCCTGTGGTGAACGCGACCCGTTCGCGACCCATGGCTGCGAGGGACACGGTCTGTGTTTTGCCATCGAGGGTCACGGTGGCCTCGACGTCCTGCTCGAGCCCGTTGTGGACCATGACGGCCGCCTCGAAGGTGTCGCCCGCAAGCGCAAAGCGGGGCACGGCGGGCTGAATCATCAGCGGCTTGCGCACGTTGAAGGCGCCTTTGCCCTTTCCACCGCGGCCCTTGTCGTCGAGGACCACCGCCATCATGCGAAACTCCGTGAGGTTGTCGGGGAGCTCGAGTCCCACCTTCACCGTGCCGTCTTGCCCGGTCCGCAGGTGTGGACGCCACAGGGCGGTGCGGACGAAGTCCTTCCGGGTCGAGACCAGGCTGGCGTTGGTGTCGGCACCGGCACCGTCTCCGGCGGTGTGGCTGCGCTGCAGCATGTCGGCCAGCTCGGTTCGGGTGTCGGCGATGGAGAAGCTGAACGCGGCGCCGGGGCGCAGGGCCTTGACGGGGTCGGGGGCCTGGTAGTTCGTCAGGCGCAGCACGCCCTCGTCGACCACCGCCAACACGACCTCGGCACCGGCGACGGGCTTGCCGCCGCGCAGGACCGCGACCTCGATCTCGGCGTGTTCGCGCGGCTCGTACGCCTTCGCGTCGGCGGTGACGTTGACCTGCAGTGTGGCGTCCGCCAAGGACACGGGAAGCTTGAGCGCGCCGAACTTCCACTGGGCGAGCTGCTCCCCTCGGGCGCCGTGTGGCAAGAACGTGACCGAGGCGAACACGTGTGGCGCGTGTTTGGCCTCGATGGCGACCTCGAACGTGACCGGCCCCGCATCGACCTCGCGGGACTCGTGTTTGATCACGCTGCCTTGCTCGAGGGTGAAGATGGCGGTCGCTTTCTCAAAGGGGTTCTGCGCGACGAGCTTCGCGGTTTGTCCCGGCGCGAACGTCTTGGCGTCGGCGACGAGCTCCAGTCGATGACCGGGCTCGGGCTCGGACCCCGACCAGCCCGAACCCCAGGCCCACAGGTGGCCGCGGCCACCGGGGCGTCCATCGAGCTTCGTGCGGACCTCGTAGGACCCCGACACCTTGGGCGTCAGTTCGCACGAGACCACCGCGGCTTTGGACGTGGCCGAGCAGCTTCCGGAGGGGATCTCGACCTCGTGCCACTCCACGCGGGTCGAGCCGCCGGGACCGGGTTTGCGGGTTCGTTTCCACTCCATCCGCACGAGCTCGGCGCTGATGGTCTTTCCGATCACGGAGGCGCCGCTTTGGTCGATGACGCCCAGCTCAAGCTCGAGCGGCGTGCCGAGCTCGGGCCACCGGTCTCGGATGCGTACGCCGGCGTAGGCGGGAGCCGGGTGAACGAGCACGCTGTCACGGCCGGCGATGGCGCGGTGACTGCTGTCGGTGACCTCGGCTTCGAACGTAAAGGTTTGCGGTCCACCGTCGGGGTCGACGTCGACGACGGGCGCCGCCTGCAGCGTGCCCTTGGCATCCAGCGTTGCGGAGCCTGTGCGTGACCAGTCGGCGTCGGCGTATCCGGCGGTGAAATCCAGGCCCCGTGCGCTCAGTGGCCCCTCGGGCATCGGGGCCGACGCGCGCCGGACCACCCACGAGGCTTGGGCACCATCCATGGCCGCACCGAACAGGTACTTGGCCACGATGTTGCCTTGGAGCGTGGTCTTCTTGCCTGCGAGCACGGCACTCGCCTCCACATCCACCTTGAACCGCGGCGGCTCGAACTCGGCAACTTGAACCTGTGCGCTCGCCAGCGTCTCCTCGCTGGGCATCGACACGAGCTCGACCTGGTAGCGGCCGATCGGGGAGCCTTCTTCCGTGGTCCACGAGGCGCTGACGCTGCCCATGTCGTCGGTCGTAAGGTCTTGGGTAAACGCGGTCTTTCCACGGGGGTCGACGACGCGGATGCGCGCCGCTGTCTTCGCGACCGGCAGGAGGTCGGCGCCGTCCGGGCGTCGCATCATGCCTTTGACATGGACGGTCGCGCCGGGTCGATACACGCCTCGGTCACTCATCACCAAGCCGCGGTTGGGGTTGGCCGAGAGCGCGACGCCGCCTGCGAGCTCGGGCACCAGGTGGCGCTCGGTCTGGACGCGGTGCCCCATGGGCAGGATCGTTCGCGCGGTGCCGGACTCGACGCGAAGCAACGCGTTGCGCGACTTGTCCATCGCGAGGTCGAGGACTGCGAGCCCATCCTTGTCGGTTCGGATGCCGGTCGCTTTCGTACCGTCGACGAACAGGCTCGCACCCGAGACGGGGGCGCCGGTGGACATGTCCGCGACGTGGACGAAGGTCTTGTCGCCGCTGCCGCGGGCGTGCACGAGCATGGCGGTGTCGTCGTTGACCAAGAGCAGGGCCAGGGGCGGCTTGCTCGCCATGGACCAGCTGGGGTGCTTTGGGTCGGGAGCATCAAAGGCGGTCGAGGTCCGCTGCAGCTCGAGCACGTAGGCCTTGCCGCTGCGCAGATGCTCGAGCAGGTTGACGCTCGACACGACGTCCTTGTCCTGGATGGCCGCCGGGGACAGGGGGATGCTCAGCGTGGGGGCGCCGGAGGGAACCTCGCGTCGCGACACCCGACCGTTGGCCTCTTGCCACGCCGCGTCGCTGTCGCCGACCTCCCACGCCCGCAGCTGGGCCCCGTCGACGTTGCGCGTGGTCACCTTGAACGACTTGCTCAGCGTGGCGTCGAGGAACACGAGGCCCTCGGGCATCGACACGCTGGTAGGCCGCGGGGATGTTTGGAGCTTGATCACCACCGGGGTGGCCAGCGCGGAGCCGTAGGTGTCCGTGGCGGATGCGAGGGTGAGGGTGTAGCTTTGGCTGGGCTCGAACGCGCCGCTGACGGTGACCTGGCCGTCGGCGCTCCACTGCTGGGACCACACGGACAGGTTGCGAACGGGGGGATCGAGCGTGACCGCGGCTTCGAGCGACTTCCCGCCCTCGATGATGTTGTTGAAGTGCAGCGCGACCTCGCGGCCCTCCATATGAAGCGTGTCGCCCTTCATCGTGCAGCGCTCGGCGTCATAGCGGCAGTCCACCTTGGTGAACTTCAGCCGCGGCGCCACGTCGAATCCGATGCGATCCGCGCTCTCTTCGGGGGCACCGGAGTCGCGAACGGTAAAGGCTCCCGTGCTGCCGGGTCGCAGGCCTCGCTTGGGTTTGACGACGACGATGTTTCTCTTGTCCGCCTTCGCGCCCTCAAACAGGTCCTTCCGGGGGTGCTTGAGGCTGAACTCGAGCGCGCTGCCCTTGCCGTTGGTCAGGGTGATGAGCTCCTTGACCTGCTCGGGCGTGACCGGCTGGTCGAACAGCACGGTCATCTCCGGGCGTGGTCCCTGTTTGCTGCCGTCGTAGGGCGTGAAGGTCACGACCCGCGGCTTCTCCGGCTCGGGGATGTACGTGACCATCTTGCCGCCGATCCAGACCTGGGGGTCGGCTCGGAACACGCCCTTCCACTCCATGGTGGCGCCGCTCTCGTCTTCGAGGGGCCCCAGCTCCAGCGTGTAGTCGGTGTCGGGATCAAAGGGCGACTCGGCGACGAACGACACCGACCAGTCGCTGTTCCACTGCGCCTTGCCCTTGACCGCGGGCGTGACGGTGAGAGGCGGTGGCGTCTTGCCGCTTCGCTTCGCGCGGTTGTTGAGGCGCAGGGTGATGTTCTGTCCCGACGTCTCCCAGCGGCCCTTGTCGTCGAGCTCGGGCCACTCTACGGTGAGCGCCTGCGTGGGGTCGTCGTCGACACCCGCGAGATTCGGAGGCAGCAGCCGTCGGTCACGCCGGGTCAGCGGCGGCGGAAACAGCAGGGCAGGCCCGTCCGAGGGGATCTTGCTGGTGTCGATGGACTCGGGCGAGGGGGTGTCCGGCTCACTGGTCGAGGACGAGGTGCAGGCCAGCGCGAGCACGAGCAGCGCCCGTGCGGGTGTGTAGAGGAAGGGCGAGACGCGAGCCATGGGCAGTGACTCCACTCTGCACGGACCGGGCCGCGCGTGTTCTCACCGTTGTGGGGCGTCGGCACCGCCGCGGTTGCGCCAATTCCGTACATGAAAGAAAGGTATCGTGTCTTCCTGGCAGCGTTTGACGCCAATTCTACCCAGGGCGGTCCCGCGCCGTCACGAGAGGATACGCAGACCGCCGAGGGTTTCCGATCGACGCGTGAAACCGCAAGCTACCGATGATGTCGGAATCCCGGTACGACGCGTTGTTCAATCCTACCCCCGAGCACCAGATGATTCGGGAGACGATCGCCGAATTCGCGAAGAAACACGTCGACCCGCAGGCGGCCGCACACGACGAGAAGGGCGTGCTGAACCGAGACCTGTTCCGGCAGCTCGGCGAGCTCGGCGTGCTGGGAATCACGATCCCCGAGGAGCACGGCGGCGCGGGCATGGACACGGTCGCGGCGGTGATCGTGCATCACGAGCTGGCGAAGTACGACCCAGGCTTCACCCTCGCGTACCTCGCCCACTCGATGTTGTTCGTGAACAACTTCTTCTACTGCGCCAACGACGAGCAGCGTGCGCGTTACCTTCCCAAGGTTCTCTCCGGCGAGTGGGTCGCGGGCATGGGGATGACCGAGCCCGGCGCGGGAACCGACGTCATGGGCATGAGCACCACCGCGGTGTCCGACGGGGACACCTACGTCGTCAACGGCACCAAAACGTACATCACCAACGGCTGCGAGGGGCACTGCTTCCTCTTCTACGCCAAGGTTGACGGGCAGGTGACCTCGTTCTTGGTCGACCGGGATTGCCCCGGTTTCTCCAGCAGCAACCACATCGACAAGTGTGGGATGCGAGGCTCGACGATGTCCGAGCTCATCTTCGAGGACTGCCGCATTCCCAAGGCCAACCTCCTGGGCGCCGAGGGCGAGGGCGTCACCCACATGATGCGCAACCTGGAGGTCGAGCGTCTTGCGCTTGCGGCGATGAGCGTGGGGATCGCCGACCGATGCGTGGACATCATGGTCGACTACTCGGTCGAGCGAACCGCCTTCGGCAAGCCGATCGGTGCCTTCGGACAGATCCAGCGTTACATCGCCGACGGCTACGCGATGACCGAAGCGGCCAAGTGCCTGGTCTACAACGTCGCCCGCGAGGTCGGGCCTGACATCCGCAACCGCGTGGGATCGGACGCAGCAAAGTTGTTCGCGGCACCCGTCGGCAAGATGGTGGCCGACTACGCGATGCAGGTCATGGGCGGCGCGGGCTACTGCCGCGAGTTCCCGGTCGAGCGGCTGTGGCGAGACGCCAAGCTGCTGGAGATCGGCGGCGGCACGCTGGAAGCCCACCAGAAGAACCTCTCGAAGGACCTCGCTCGCGAACGCGCGCGCCGGTAGCTGGCGGGGCTGCCGGGCGCGGCCTCCGGACCCTCGTGTCTCCAGAAGGCGCGAAATCGGCGAGCAGCCGCTAGCTGTCCAGCCTCTGGATTTTTGCTCGCGGTCGCAAGAACCTGCTGGACGGGCGACGGGGGTTGGGGCCAACATGCCTTCCATCACCGTGGCGATGCCCACGGATTGGAGCCTAGGATGAAACTCGACGTACGCTTTCTTTCCTCACTTTCTCTCGTAGCTGCCCTGAGCCTCGGCGCAGGCTGTCCCGCTGACGAGGATCCTGCCGACACCACCGCCGACACCGACGACGGCAGCAGCGGCACGCCGACCACGGGTCCCTCCACCGACCCGACCAACCCGACGGCCACCACCGGCCCGACCACGGATCCCACGGACACGACCGACGGCACGACGAGCGAAGGCGAGACGACGGCCACCACGGCCACCACGATCGATCCCACCGACCCGACCGGCGCCGACCCGCTTCCCAACGGCGCCGACTGCACGATGGACGACGCAGTGCGAGTCCGGTGCTGCTACGTCTCGGCATCGGCGGACTTTGCGGAGAGTGTTCGACTGATGACGACTGCGACGGTGGAGGCTGCAGCATCCCGAACCTGCTGTCCACGCCTCCCGAACGGGCTCGACCTGCAACTCCGGTGAACTGGGCGGCGGCTGCCAGACCTACGATGTGTGCGCCGACGGTCTTAGCTGCGTTGAGCTCATCAATGCATTGGCATCAGCATGGCAGCACCTGCTCGGCATGTCCGACACGGCCGATTGCACGACGAGGTCTGTGCAAGTTCCGTCGATGTCGCCAACTTCACCGGAGCACGGGAGTGTGTGGATGCGGGCTCCGTAGAGAACGGTGAGTTCTGCGATCTCGAAGCCGACGGCAGCGACGCCTGCATAGAGTTCTGCGCAGCAGCATCGATCAAGGGAATCGTGACGTGGGCATCTGTGGCCCGTGTGCGTAGACGGGGACTGCGCGGCGGGCGAAACTTGCGTTGAGCCGACGTTGGCATCGACGGCACCATCGTCGCCTCGTTCTGCGAATAGACAGCCGCGGGTTTACGAGCGGAGGCTCGGGCCTCCACTCGACCCACGAAGAAAAGCGCGCCTCCGATGGGAGGCGCGCTTTTTCGTGTTTCTCGCGAGCTCCCCCGCGTCCCTCACTCCGGCGGAACGGGCTCGCCCTCGACCTCATTCTCCGCACTTCCACACCGCTCGAACAGCGCCTCGCAACCCGCGGAGAGCATGAAGTCGGCCTCATCCGGGTAGTCGCCGGCTGCGAAGCGCTCGCACGTCGTTGCTTCTGCGGCGCGATCGAGCAGCCGGGCGGTCTCCTCGAAGCAGGAGGAGAACTCGCCGACGGTCGCGTCGCAGGTGTCGACCGCCTCGAAGTTGCACTCGAGGTTTTCGTCTTCGAGGTCGAACTCGGAGGGCTCGGAGAGGCACGTGTTCCGGGCGGCTTTGCAGGCTTCGAGGTTGAACGTACCGTCGTCGGCGACGCCTGCCGTGATGCCTTCGCTGTTGCACAGAAGCTTGGGCAGGTCGTCGCCGATGACCTCTTGCACCCAGTCGCCGGCTTCCTCGCAGAAGCTCTCCTGCTCGTCCTCGTCGAGGTCCTCGATGGGTTTGGACTCGGGGACCGACATGGGCTTGAAGGTTGGCTGGCTGACCCCATCATCGTCACAGGCGGACAAGGAAAGCACCAACAAGCTGGGAACGAGGAGGGAGAGGCGCGGCACAAAGGCAGTGGACGACACAGCGCCCCGTGCATTCAAGGCCGGCCGTCCTGACCGTCCGGTGTGCGATCCAGGCTACCGTTTGCGGGCTGGTCGGTTCTCGGGCTCAAGCCTTCGCCGGTTGATCGGCCTCAGCCCCCGGGGTCGGCCGGCTTGATCTTCGAGAGGAACGCCGCGGCCATGTCATCCATCGCGTCGGAGGTCATCTCCTCCTCGGCGTCGATGTTGTAGGTCTCGATGCCGTCCTCGGGGAGCTCCTCGATGAAGCGGCTCGGCTCACGGGGGACGGTGCGGCCGCGCTCGACTCGGTTCTTGCTGCGACACAGCCATAAGGTGTCGCGGGCGCGGGTGATGCCGACGTAGAACAGCCGCCTCTCCTCCTCGATGTCGCCGGCGATGGCGTCGCTGGCCCGCGGTGCGGAGACCCGGCGGTGTGGGAGCACGCCCTCCTCGATGCCGATGATGAACACGTAGGGCCACTCCAGCCCCTTGCAGCTGTGCAGCGTGGCGAGCGAGACCTGCCCTTTGCGCTTGGCCTCGGCCTCGGCCTCCTTGTCCTTGTCTTTGTCGTCGTTCTTGTCGAGCGAGACCATGCCGAAGTACTCGGCCCAGCGCGGTCGCTTGTCTTGCTGCCGCATCCGTTCCTCGTAGCGAGCGATGCTGCCCTTGAGCCACTCGACGCCCTTGAGGCGGGCTGCCGCGGCGTCCTCGTTCCCGATCTCCTTCTTGACGTGGTCGGTGAACCCGATCGTGTTCAGGACGTAGTCGAGGGCCGAGGCGGCATCGTTGTGCTCGCGCGCCCGAATCTGGGCGCTGCGAATCATCTTGGAGAAGCGTGTCAGGCCCTCCCGCGCTCGGGCGCTGATGCCCTCGACCTGGTCGGCTCGGTGCACGGCTTCGAGCATCGACACCTTGTTGTCGCGAGCGTAGCTGGAGAGCTTGCCCATGCTGAGCCGGCCGATTCCGCGTGGCGGGGTCTCGAGTGCCCGGCGCACCGCGAGCTCGTCGCGCGGGGTGAGGATCGTCTTGAGGTAGGCCAGCGCGTCCTTGACCTCTTTCTTGTCGTAGACGGACTGACCCCCGAGCACCCGGTAGGCGATTCCGTGCTGCTGGAGTTCCTCTTCGATCGACTTGGCCTGGAGCGAGGACCGGTAGAGCACCGCGATGTCGTTGGGGGACACGGCCTGCTCGACGACCAGCTCTCGGATCTTCTTTCCGACCCACGTCGACTCCTGCGGGCCGTCGGAGGCCACGACCATGTGCACCGGCTCGGTGCCGCCGCGGGTCGGGATGAGGGTCTTGTCGTGCCGGACCTTGTTGTGGGCGACCACGACGTTGGCACAGTGGAGGATCGGCGTCCGGCACCGATAGTTCTCCTCCAGCTTGACCACGGTGGTGCCCTCGAACATCTGGTCGAAGCGCAGGATGTTCTCGACCTTGGCACCGCGCCAGCCGTAGATCGCCTGGTCGTCATCACCGACCACACACAGGTTGTGCGGTGGGCGGGAGAGTTGCCGCAGGAGCTCGAGCTGGGCGTCGTTGGTGTCCTGGTACTCGTCGACCATCAGGTAGTCGAACTTGCTGCGCCAGCGCTCCCGGGTCTCGGGGTTCTGGGCCAGCGTCCGAGCCACCAGGCACACGAGATCGTCGAAGTCGACCGCACCCAGGGTGCGAAGGCGGTCCTCGTAGGCCGGATAGATCGATGCCGCGACGACGTCGTATTCGTCGATGATCTGGGTCTCGGCCGCCTCGAGCGTGAACGGCAGAAACGCGTTCTTCCACAGGCTGATCCGCTGCGCGATCGCAGGGAGGTCGAAGCGGCGGTCCGCGCCGGCACCGTGGTGGCCGTGCTCGCGCATGAGCGCGCGGACAATGCCGAACACGTCGCCCTGGTCGAGGATCGAGAAGCGCGCGGAGGGCAGCCCGAACCCGTCGGGGTCGAGGCGAAGCAGGCGCGCGCCCAAGCTGTGAAAGGTTGCCAGCAACACCTCGCTCGCGGTTGTGTGGCCGACCATCCCCGCAAGGCGCTCGCGCATCTCGCCGGCGGCCTTGTTGGTGAAGGTCAGCCCCACGATCCGGTCGGGAGGAACGCCGAGACCGATCAGGTTCTGGATCCTGTGCGTGATGACGCGGGTCTTGCCCGAGCCCGCACCCGCGAGGACGAGCAGCGGTCCGTCGATGCTGAGCACGGCGGCGCGCTGGCTCGGGTTGAGATGGCTCAGGTCCATCGGGCGCCTGTCTTGTACGCGGGCCCCACTGCGCCAGCAACCGAGCGCTTCGAGCTGCCTCGCACGGGTGGGTGAGGGGGAGTCCTTGGCCGGGGACTCAGGCGCGCGGACGCCACGGCCCGGGCAATGCGTCGAATGCCAAACCGAAACCGAGCATGAACGTGACCAGCGATCGGCGCTCGACCGTGCCATCGGGGAGGAAGCGCTGCGACGACGGTCCAAACATCGGACCTCCCCAAAGCTCGACTCGGACGCGATCCGTGAGCGCTTTGCGAAAGCCGATGCTCAGCATGCCGGCGTGCTTGCCCCACTGCTCGCGCGCGACGTTGCCCTCAAAAAAGGGAGGCGCGAAGCTGTCGTCGCCGAACGCATGCAGCGCGAGATATTCGGCCCGGCCAAAGACGCGGCGCCCATAGGCTCCGATTCCGAGGCCACCACCGAGGGCACCGCCAAACACTTTGTCCTTGGCTGCGTTGCCGACCACCCACGGTCGCACGCTGATCGAGAACACGCTGGCCAGCCGCAGCCGCACCTCCACGCTCGTGCCCACGCCGAAGAAGCCGCCCTTGGTCTCGCAGCGTCCAGCCTCGGGGCGGCAGTCTTGGCTGCCGATCGGCATGCGGTCCGAGGACCGCGGACCCGGCGACGCTGATCCGGGGATTCTGCGCCGCTGCGCGTTGGGCAGCGGTGGGCTCCGCACCCTCGCTCGCGACGTGCGGCGCTGCGGCGAGCCAAGCCAGCGCGAGAACAGAAGCGATGCCCATGACCCCCATGCCTCCCATGGTGCCGCGGCCTAGGGCGATGGGCCAGGCCGAACCGGGTGCGGGAGCGGGGCGCCGCGGACGCCTGCCAGCACGTTGGCGACGGCCAACTCGGCCATCCGGCGGCGCGTCGTCTCGGGGTCGCGGACACGGCGATCGGGTTCGGGGCGAAGGTTGAGACCGCTGACTCAATTGCGACGGGCGCCGAGGTCGCGGTTGGGCTCGTGCAGCTGGCCCCGGCAGTCGTCGCCACTGGCCGCACGGTCAAGACCGATCTCCGCCGAAGAGGGCGCGGCTCGCTACGTGTGGCTGCACCCGCTCAGGCGCGGAGGCATGGGCATCGTGATCCTGGTCCACGACACGCGGCTGCGCCGAGAGGTCGCCCTCGAGCAGCTGTGCTCTTCCATCGTTGACGAGATCGCGGATCGCTGCTCCTGAGGCAACTGGCCTCTACTTCAGGTGGATCGTCGGGACACCTACGGGGAACTCGACCGAGAAGCGGCAACCGTCATCCGTCGCAACTGCTCCCGCGAGCTGGCGGCTCCACAGAGTTGCTTCTGTCAGTCGCGCTTTCACCTGGGAGCCGAATGCGGGCACCCAGACAACGGGTTCGCGGTCGGAGCACGCGGCGCATGCGAAGCTCGTCGTGCGCAGTACGACACCGATGGGGCGGCCGGTTCGAGTGGATGTCAACACGTCCCCTTCTTGAGCATCTCGAAGCTCCCGCTCATCGAAGAGGTCAATACCGGAAAGTTCATGCTTGACAACTTGTCTGATCGGCTCGACGCTTTCATTTCGGATCCATCCTTTCAGCACGACGTCGGAACACGCCGTTGAAAGAGAGACCTCTAGCCACGAGCCGTCATTGCGGTGGACTTGAAGGTACTGCTTTTCTTTGCTGGTCACCGCAAACGGCGAACCTGTCTTCGAAGGATGCACACTGATGGGCCCATCTGCTTCATGAGAAACTGGCAGATAGTCTCTCGGTTCATGGATAAAGCTGCGTCCAGTCGCAGCACGGTCGACTTGCCCAGTGAGAGAGACTCCTGCGACTTCGACAGCCGTATCGAGTCGCTCCGATACGCTCGACGACAGCCTCAGTGGAGTCCCTGCGGCGATCCAAGCTCCGACCTTCTGCCCTGAAGTGCTCGGAGCAACCGCCAGTAATGCGCGTCTCGACGTGACGGGGAGGAGGCTCGACTTCGGAATATCGAAGAGGAGCGCGACCCCACCGTGGTGCCATAGCGCGGAAATGACATCCGCGGATCGGGCTGGGACATCTAACAATGTCACCGAGAGCGGTTTGGCCGGATGTTCTCGGAGGTCGTACGCGGGACCACCGAAAGGCTCCAACAGTGTAGTTCCAGCGTCTACGACTGCCCCCTTCGAGCGTCGCAGCGCTAGGGTCACATCTTCGAACACGGGCTGATCACCCATCCGAACCGCCGGTGGCGGCCCGGATGGGCGGCCCGGGGATAAACTCGTGGACACCGCCTTGCAGGAAACCAGGCCAACGGCAGCGAAAAGAACGCTCGCGACGATGCGACGCGCACGAGGAAGCGGAGTTGACTTCGGGGAGGGTAGCATCGTAGTGAAATTGCGCCTGCACCCGCTCAAGGAAGTCGCGGTCCGGAGGTAGCGGCTGCAGGAGGTGGGCTTTCGCAGAGGTCTCGTACGTAAAGAAACACGCCACGGAAAGATTGTTCCCTCACCGATGCTCGCCATCCTCGAAAATGGGCATCTGTGAAAACTACTCTTGCCACTCAGCCAAGAGAAATAAGTCAACGTGCTCTGCATCGGTGGCCCCTGGCGCGGCCATCTCTCCCGTCAGCGCGCGGCGCCGACGGCGAGCCTCCGGTGCAAACGAGCCATTTACGCCCAGCAGCAGGCGTTCGGAGTGTCCACGGATCGCTCGAAACCTTCGTATCAGCCCCCGTTTCCATGCTCACAGGGATTGGTCGCTTGCGCAGTCATGTCATGATGAGAAGGTCTCTCTTCGCTCCCCTGGCGCTCATCTGGAGCGGGTGCTTCTTGGCGTCGACCCTCGTCGCCTGCCGCGGAGACGACGAACCCGACGAGAGCCGTCGACGCAGCCCCGCGCCCGATGCAGACAGGTCCGACACGGAACCGGATGTTCAAGACCGCATCGCCCGCGTCGGAGTCGACGATCGAGGGTTCGTGCTCCTTGGACACGGCGCAGTCTTGTTCGATAGCCCGGGGACTCCGGCGCTCCACCACCAGCTCCGCATCTCGACATGCTCCGAGGCGGATGACCTGGCGTTGACGCGCCGATTCCGGCTCGTAGGCGTTTCCGAGAATCCGGAGCGCCTCGCCATCGAGACCCACGGCTCGTCAGTCCGGGGCGCCTGTGGCCCGCCGGGACTCGTGTCACTGAGCGCGTTTCGACTCCGGTTCTATGTCGCACCGAGCGACTTGGTCGCCACACCACGCCAACCCACCCGCCAGGATCGGGCGGCCTTCGAAATGGTCGTGCGAGCCGGAACCGCCGTGCTCGAACCGCCCGACCGGCGAGGCGAGACGGTCATCGACGCTGGAAAGACGTGGACGCTCGCACGATTCGCGCCCGACGAGCTCACCTACGTGTACCAGCCACAGGGATCGCGTATCCCCATGCCAATCGGGTATGTGCCGCGAAGCTCGTCGGGCGAGCCGGCACTCGGTGCGCAGTCGTGGTACGGGTTCGACGATAAGATCTTCGTGTTCGAGAGCGACGGCGGCGGAACACATGTCGCGAACGCTTGCGCAACGATGGAGTTCCCGGCAGGTGCCTACACGCCCATCCCCGATGAGATGCGGCAGCACGCTCCGGATGACTTGGGCCTGGTGACTTGGCTCGGCGCTCCGCAGTGGTTGGAAGCCCATCTTCCTGCGCTGGCGGATACCGAACTCGAGCCGTGGAAGTGGGGGGCCATGCTCTGCAACGACCTTGCCGGTTGCACATGTGCGCCGTCGTGGCGGGTCGAACCGGGCTCCACCGTCTACTGGAGCGATGGCTCGGTCGCCGGGCATGTCGTCGAGGAGGTGCATTTCACGAAGCCTGGCCTGCTACGAGGCTCCTTGCGCTGCTTCGAAAAGGAGGTGCACGAGTTTGCGGAGGTCTTGACGCTGTGCTTCGACGCCGACGCACAGCATGCTGTCCCGCAGGAACACGCGACGCGCGAGGTGAGACCATAGCTCGGCCACCCTGGATGATAATCCGACGTGCGACCGCTGCGGCGATCGTGTCTTCCCCAGGCGAGTGCCGAAGCACTTGCGGCGTGAGGGATAGCTGCTCGGGCGGGCCCGAGACGAGGTCCGCCGCGGCATGCAAGGGGCCGATCCAGTCGCGAGGCAGGCCGCGGGGGAGCACGATGCGGGGGCGCGTCATGAGAAGGCGAGGGCCAGATCGCAGACGTTGGTGCCCGTGATGCCGGGGCGCAAGAGGTCGCCCAACGCGTCGAACAACGCGTAGCTGTCGTTGCGGCGAAGGTGGTCGTTCGGGTCGAGCCCCAGCTCGAGTGCGCGGAGCAGCGTCGTGCCATCCACCGCGGCCCCGGCTGCGTCGGTGGGGCCATCCTCACCGTCGGTCGCCAACGACACCAAGAGGGCGTGTGGGTTGTGCAGCAGAGCCGGGGCCGCGGCGAGCGCGAACTCCTGGTTGCGACCCCCGCGTCCATCGCCGCGCACGGTCACGAGGGTCTCTGCGCCCGCGATCGTGCAGCGCACGGCGTCGGTCGGCGGGGCGCTCATGCGCGCCTGGGCCCATCGTACGCCTTCGACTCGGGCCTCACCGCGCATCGGTGCGGTGACCTCGACCTCGGCGCCCAGAGCACGCGCCGTCGCGGCCGCAGCTTCGACGGCTCGCGCGTTGTCGGCCAGCCGATGGGCATGCACACGCGGATCGTCGAAGGGACCGGAGCCCACCGTGTGAAGGCCGGCCTCCAGAACATCGCAGAGCACCACCACGTGCACGAGCACGCCGGCGGGGACGGCCCGCGCGAGCCCTCCGCCCTTGATCAGACTGCCGCGTCGACGCGCTGCATTGAGGGCCTCGATCGGGGTGCCGTCACGCAAGCGCGTCCGCGTGAGGTTGGCGATGTCCTCCAGGGACACTCCGGGGATCGGGGCTTCCGCAAGCGCGGAGGCTCCACCGCTGAGCAGCGCGACGAGGGTCTCCCCGGGTTGTGCGGCCGCCGCTGCGTTCAGCAAGGCGGCGCCCGCCGCGAGGCTGCCCAAGCCCGGCACAGGATGATCCCCGAGGATGACCTCGATGTTGCCCAGCATCGCAGGGTGTTTCACCACCGCGACCCCCGAGCCGACGCGATCACCGGCCGCGTCGAGCAGCCCGGTGACCATGCCGGCCGCCGCTTTTCCCATCGCAAGCACCCGAACGCGCTTGGCGTCCGCGATGTGTTGTTGCGCCCAGGCGCGCGTCAGCGCCCGCGGGTCGACGGCATCCAAGGCCGCCTGCAGGATCTCGCTCGCGAGCGAGCCCAGCGGGTGCCGGGCCAGGGTGGTGCAGCGCCAATTCATCATGGCGCACCCGGGGCGAGGGTGCGGCCAAGCCAGAGTCCAGCGCCGACGGCGGTGAGCCCAAGCACAACGTGCAGCAGCACTTGGGCCGCAACCACCCCGTAGCGAGCCTCTTGGGCGTGCACGTAGGTCAGCAGTCCGAATGCGCTGTAGGTGGTGAATCCGCCCAGCAAGCCGCCGAGCAGGATCGGGCGGAGGTGTCCCTCGGGGAGCACCGCCGCCCCAACCCCGATCGCAAAGCAGCCGATGGAGTTGACGACCAGCGTGCCGGCGGATGGCAGGACGCTGTGAAGCCGTTCATCCAGCAGGGGCACCAAGGCCACGCGGAGTGCGGCTCCGGTGCCCCCCGCGAGGAAGACCCAGAACATGTCTCGAAGGGGCAGGGGCTAGTCTCCGTAAAAGCCGTCGATGATCGCGGCGTACTTCTTGTTCACGACCTTACGCTTGACCTTCATCGTCGGCGTCAGCTCGCCCCCCTCGATGGACAAGTCCTGCGGAAGAATCGCGATCTTCTTGATCGTCTGGACCCGGGCGAGGTTGGCGTTGACCCCTTCAACCTGCTTCATCATCCAGGCCTTGAGCGCCGCGTCCTTTGCGGCGTCGGCCATGGTCTTCGCGTCGCTTCCCGCTTCAGCCAGCGTCGCCTCGAGGTTGGTCTCGTCCAGCGTGAGCAGGGCGCTGAGGTGCTTCTGTCGATCGCCGACGACGACGGCCTGAGACACCGACGGGATGCCCTTGAGCTGCCCCTCGATCATTTGCGGGGCGATGTTCTCGCCGCCAGCGGTGATCAGGATGTCTTTCTTGCGGTCGGTGATCTGCAGGAAACCACGGTCATCGATCTCGCCGATGTCCCCCGAGTGCAACCACCCATCCTTGTCGATCGCCTCGGCTGTGGCCTCGGGGTTCTTGAAGTAGCCCTTGAAGACATGTCGGCCCCGCATGAGCACCTCGCCATCTTCGGCGAGCTTCAGCTCGGTGCCAGGAAGCTTGGGGCCGACCTTGCCGGTGACGTAGTGCCCGGGCAAGGAGACGGTCGCCGGACCCGTGCACTCCGACATGCCGTACACCTCCATAATCGGGACACCGAGGCTGAGGAAGAACTCCAGCGTCGCTTTGCTGATCGGGGCCGCCGAGGTGATCTGGATGCGGGAGCGGTCCAGGCCGAGCTGTTCGCGGACCTTGCTGAAGACCAGCTTGTTGGCCAGACCGAAGAGCAGCGGGCGGGGCTGGCCTTTTTGATCGGCATACCCACCGGCGAGACCCTGCGAACGCGCCCAACCGCCGATCTTCTTCTTGAGCCCGGTGTTGGCCGAGGCGGCGGCGGTGATCTTGGCCTGAATCTTCTCCCACACCCGGGGCACCGCCAAAAACAGCGTGGGCCGGAGCTCTTTGAGGTTCTCGCCCAGCTGCTCGACGCTCTGCGCAAACGCGGTGCAACCTTCGGTCACCATCGGGCCGTGCAGACTCATGATCTGCTCGGCGATGTGGGACAACGGTAGGTAGCTGACGACCAAGTCGCCTTCGGCGTAGCCCAGCGTGTCCAGAGCCGCCTTGGCGGTCCAGGTGATGTTGTCGTGCGAGATCATCACCGCCTTCGGGTTGCCGGTGGTGCCCGAGGTGTAGATGAAGGTGCAGACGTCCTCGGGGGTCTGGGCGTCGATACGGCGCTGCAGCGCGGCGTCGTCCACGGCTTTGCCCTTGTCCAAAAACTCGGGCCAGCCGTAGACGTCGTCCTCGCTCGAGTCGCCTCTCATCAGGACGAACGCCTTGACCTCCGGGAGCTGCTCGCGAACTTCGAGGAATTTCGCGAGTTGCTCTGCGTCCTCGCAGATGACCAGCTGCGCCTCACAGTGGCTGGTGACGTACTGGCACTGATCCGGCGAGCTGGTGGTGTAGATGCCCGCAGGGCGAGCTCCAGCGTAGATCGCCGCGACGTTTCCCACGACCCACTGCGAGCAGTTGAACCCGATGATCGCGACCCCTTTGCCGGCATCGAGCCCAAGGCCGATCATCGCTTTGGCGGCGAGGCGGACTTCATCGCGATACTCTCCCCACGACTTCGACTTCCAGGCGTTGCCCTGTTTCCACTTCAGGGCAGGCTGGTTTTGCTGCCGCTCGGCCACGCCCTCGAACACTTCCATGACTGTTCGCTTCACCTCTGACATCGCCGCCGGAGCGTAGCAGGGAGACCCGAGCCCGTGGGAGTCCCGCGGGCTATCCTGTTCGGAGTGGGCCGGGGACCGCATCAAGCCGACGCAACGCTGTTTTCGCCCGAAGTCGTGCCGGCGCTGCGGGAAGCCGTGGCCGACCTGGGTTGGCTGCTGGGTCGCGGCTACGTTGATCCCTCGGCCACGAAGTTGGTCGGGGACCGATATCGCCTCCGCCAGCGACAGCGCACCGCCGTGTCTCGGAGCGCCGCGGGCGAAGCCAACCTGCGTCGCCGCGCGTCTGGGCAGCGCGACGTCGACTCGCTGGTCGGAGCCCGCCTCGCAATCGACGCCTTCAACGTCATCATTGGCGTCGAGACGGCGTTGGCGGGCGGCGTGCTCCTGCGCGGCGCGGACGGAGCGTTGCGAGATCTGTCCAGCGTCCATGGGAGCTACCGCCGGGTCGATCAGACGGGGCTCGCCCTCGATGCGCTCTGCGAGACCCTGATCGCCTGGAGGCCGGCCGCCGTGGCTTGGTTCGTCGACCGCCCGGTCTCGAACAGCGGACGCCTCGCGGGCTGGATTCGAGAGCGGGCGCCCGCTGGGGTGGCGTGGACGGTGGCGCTGCCGCACGACGCCGACGCGGCCGTGATCGCGGAAGACGCGGTGGCGTGCAGCGCCGATGCGCGCATCCTCGAACAGGCCCCCGGGTGGGCCAACCTGGTCACCGCGGTTGTGGCCGAGCACGTACCGAACGCGTGGATCGTGGAGCTTCGCCCGGACACGGTGGGCCTGGTAGGCTGACGCCCGACCCATGCACGACGCTCTTCGGAGGCTTGGGCGCGGCGTTCTCACCGAGATTCGACGCGTCGTTTCGTATGCGACGCTCACGCTGCTGACCGTGGGTGCGGCGCTGCGGCCCTCGCGTCACGCACGTTCCGTGGTGTGGACCCAGGCGGCGCGGCAGATCGTGTTCACCGGTGTCGAGGCCATTGCGTTGGTCGTCTTCTTGGGCGCAGTCGGCTCGGGGGTCTTCGTGACCATGGCCCTCACGACCTTCCCGGGCGCCGAGGAGAACAAGATGGTCATCGACCTGCTCGCGCGCTTGATGGTCCGCGAGGTCGCTCCGCTTTGCATCGCGGTGGTCGTGGCGCTGAGGTCAGGAGCCGCCATCACGGTCGAGCTTGGGTCGATGAGCGCGCGCGGTGAGGTCGAGGGCATCCAGAGCGCGGGCATGGACCCCGTCCGCTGGTTGCTGCTCCCGCGCTTCGTCGGCATGGGGTTTGCGACGGTGGCTCTCACCCTGGTCTTCATCGGTTCGGTGTTTGGGGGTGCGTTTGCCACCGCGGTCCAGGCGGGCGCACTGCCTCCGCAGCCAAGCGCATCGCTCCCCTATCTGTTCGCGATCCAGCCTCTCGATCTCGATCTCGGCCTCGCGCTCGCCAAGGCGGGACTGTTCGGTGCCGTCTCCGCCGCGGTCGCCTGCTATCACGGGCTTTCGGTGCGCGGTGACGTCACCGAGATTCCACGCCGCGTCGCGCGGGCCCTGGTCGAAATCCTCATCCACTGCTCGGCGCTCGCGGCTGTGTTCGCTCTGCTCGCGCTCTGATTGTCATGACCCGGTCGATCGAGATTCGTGATCTGTGGATCCGTGGCATGGGTGCCGAGCTTCGGGGGGTATCGTTGCGCATTGGCGCGGGGGAGCGGGTCGCGGTGGTCGGTCCCCATCAGCCGAGCCTGAGCCTGTTGATCCGCGCCTGCGCGGGTTTTGAGGCGGTGCACAGGGGCCAGGTGGTGGTGTGCGGCGTCGATGTGGGCACGGCGGATCGTCGGGCCCTGTTGCAGTTGCGTCGGCGCTTGGGCTACGTCTCGATCTCCGGCGGACTGCTCGCAAACATGACCATGCGGGACAATCTTGAGCTGGCGCTGCGCTACCACGGCACCGCGCAGTCCGACGCCACGCGCGCCGTCACGTCGGTGATCGCGGCCGCCGGACTGGAGGCGTCGGCCGACATCCGCGTGTGTCTGCTGCCCGCCGAGCTGTGCAAGTGCTTCGCGTACCTGCGCGCGCTGCTGCTGGATCCGGTTGTCCTGCTCGCCGAAGACCCCAGCGCATTCCTTCACCCACAGGGCCGCCGGATCGTGGCCGAGCTGCACTGCCAGGCCCAGTCGCGCGGCATGACGGTGCTCGTGGCCGACGACGATATCGAGTTTGTCGAGCCGTTGGTCGACCGCGTCGTCGAGCTTGATACGCTGGAGGTCGCATCATGAGCGTACCGTTCCGGATCCGGCGCGCCGAGTGGGTGGCGGGGGCGATGGTGCTCCTGGTGGCCACGGCCACGATCGTCAGCCTGCTGTCCGTGTCCCGCGGTGAGGGCACGTTCGACACCCCGGCGCACTACACCCTCATGCTTGAGGACGGGCACGGGGTCACCGAGGGCAGCCGAGTGCAGATGCTCGGGATCGATGTGGGCCGGGTCTCGGGCATCGAGATCACCGCAAGCAACCAGGTCGAGGTCGATCTTGAGATTCGGGCTCGCTTCGTCGACAAGATTCGCACCGACACCACCGCGACGCTGCAGGCCTCGTTCGGCCTGCAAGGCGTCCTGTCCGGCATTGGCGTCGCGCTCACCCCGGGTTCCTCGGACGCCGCGGCTCTGGACTTGGGGGACACGATCACGACGATCGAGCCCGAGCACATCGCGGACATGCTCCCGGGGGTCGCCTCCGGTCCACTCGTTCAGGACCTCGAGGTCTTGATCCGCAACCTCCGGGTGCTCACAGACGAGGCGACCGATCCACAAGGAAGCCTGCGCCTGGCCGTGGACAGCTTGGCGGTGGTGTCCAAGCGCATCGAAGCTGGGGAGGGCACGGCGGGCAAGATGCTCTCCGATGACGCCGCGTTGTACGGCGACATTACGGATGCCTTGGATGACGTCAGTACGACGTTGGCTCGGGTGAATGGCCTGGTTCGCAAGAGCTCCGGGGTCGTCGACAAGTCGTCGCGCGCGGTGGATAAGGCGGATGGCCTGGTGGAGGATGCGGACGCCCTGGTCGCCAGCGCCGACGCGATGGTGAAGACCGCGGACATCGTGCTCGAGAAGACAGGCCCCGTGCTCGTGCATACCGACGACGCGGTGGGCGAGTTTTCGACGGCGCTGTCGAGCTTCGGGGACGCCACCTCCGACCTGCAAGCGGTGACCAAGAAGCTGGACACACTGCTCGACGAGATGCTGATCGTGACGCAGGCCGCGGGTCGGGTGTATCCGATCCGTAGACAGATCCGAAAAGCCCGCCGACAACAAGACTGAGGGCGTGCGTGGCCCAGCGGTCCGGCGCGATGGCCCGACCGCGGGCCGGCGACGATGCGTTCGGCGCTGGACTCACTTCCGGTGTGGACTGGCCCGCGGCTTGCTTACCCACCAAGCATGCTCGCACGGACCTACTGCGCAGGACTCGAGGGCGTCGATGGATACCTGATCACGGTCGAGGCCGATGTTCGACTCGGCCTGCCGGGTCTCACCGTGGTCGGTCGAGCCAGCGGGGCGGTCGGCGAGGCTCGCGAGCGCGTTCGGAATGCGCTGGCCCACTGCGGCCATGACATCCGTCCGCGAAAGCAGGTCATCAACCTGGCCCCGGCTGACCGCCGAAAGGACTCGCCGGGCATCGACCTCTCGATGGCGGTCGCGCTGCTGGCGTGCCACGAGGTGGTCCCCGCAGCGCCTTTGGACAAGCTCATGCTCTGGGGCGAACTCGGCCTCGATGGTGTGGTGCGGCCTGCCGTGGGGGCGCTGATCGTTGCCGACTTCGCGCGGCGGGCCGGCTTCGAGGCGATCGCGGTTCCCCGGGCGTCGGCCGATGAGGCCGCCCTGTGTCCGGGCCTGAAGGTGCTGCCCGTGGATGATCTCCCCGCGCTCGTGGCCCACCTGCGGGGGGAGAGGCCGATCGCCCCGCACGTGCGCGTCGAGCCGGAGGAGGCTCTGGGCTGGGGCCCGGACATGGCCGACGTGCAGAGTCAGGCGGCGGGGAGACTTGCGGTCGAGGTGATGGCCGCCGGCGGGCACAACCTGCTGCTGCATGGCCCACCCGGGGTGGGCAAGACGATGCTCGCGCGCCGGGCTGTGGGTCTGCTTCCGGCCCTCGAGGGAGACGACGCGCTCGAGGTGACCAAGCTGCACTCGCTCCGGGGCAGCCGGGCACCGACCTCGCTGCGACGGACACCACCGGTTCGCATGCCGCATCACACCGTGTCCAGCGCAGGGTTGCTCGGTGGAGGGCAGCCCGCCCGCCCGGGCGAGGTGTCACTGGCCCACTGCGGGCTGTTGTTCCTCGATGAGCTGCCCGAGTTTGCCCGGGCCTGCACGGAGGGCATGAGAGAGCCGCTCGAGGACGGGGAGGTGTCCCTGGTACGGGCCAACTATGCGCTGCGCTTTCCCGCCCGCTTCCAGCTCATGGCTGCGATGAACCCGTGTCCTTGCGGCTACCTCGGTCATCCCCAGCGACAGTGCACCTGCTCGTCGGCGGCCGTGCAGCGATACCAGGCGCGGCTCTCGGGGCCGCTGCTCGACCGCATCGATCTGGTCGTCCCGATGGCGCCACCGCGCTCGCTCGACGGCACGCCGCAGGAGGGGACGGCCCAGATTCGTGCCCGGATCAGTGTCGCTCGGGCTCGGCAGCGCGAGCGCTTGGCCGGTACGTCGCATCGCAACAACGCCGAGATCCCGACCGACGGCGGGGCCATCGAGACCCTCTGTCCGCTCGATGATGACGGCCGCTCCCTCTTGTCGCAGCTCGCGACGGCGCGGATGCTCAGTCCGCGAGCGCGGGACCGGATGCGCCGCGTCGCGAGTACGCTGGTCGACCTTCAACGCCCCGGCGACAGCGTACAGGCGCCGATCGGCCGACGAGAGATCGCGCTCGCGGCTTCCTTGCGGAGGCTACCCAACATGCAGCAGGGTGCCTGATACTGTGGCCGTGATGTCCAGCCCCGACGTCGTGTGCATCTTCAATCCGGTGTCCGGCGGTGGGAAGACCCGCAAGTGCGTGGCGAAGGCGCGCCCTGTGCTGGAGGCTGCTTTCGAGAACATCGAGTTTCGCGAGACCGAGGGCCCGGGTCACGCGACGATGCTCGCTCGGGGTGCGCTCGAGCAGGGCGCATCGCTGGTGATCGCCTTTGGCGGGGACGGCACCACCAATGAGGTTCTCGCTGGCTTTGTGAACGAGGACGGCGTCAACGAGTTTCCCGGTGCGGAGCTCGCCATCGTGGCGACGGGGACCGGGAGCGACTTCGTTCGCCACCTGGGCCCCACAACCCTGGAGGCGCAGGTCCAAGCGGTCATCGATGGTCCTGCCTCCCCCATCGATTACGGCGTCGCCCAGATGGTGTCCAGCGACGGGCAACCGCTCACGCGACCGTTTCTCAACGAGGCCAGCGTAGGCGTGAGCGGACTGGTCGGAAAATACGTCCAGCAGGCGCCTCGGATGTTTGGCCCAGCCGCGTCGTACGTGTGGAGCTCGGTCCGCAGCCTGTCCGAGCATCGTGACAAAGGGGTGACCCTGCTGCTCGAAGACGACGTCCCCATCCGCATCCCGCTCACGCTGGCGGTGTTTGCGAACGGCCAGTACTTCGGCGGTGGCATGTGGATTGCGCCCGAGGCTCGCTGCGACGACGGCTGGCTCGATGTGCTCTACACCGGTGGCAACGGCAAGGCGCACTTCCTAAGCCTTCTGGCCCGGGTGTTTTTCGGTAAACACCTGCGTGCCTCCGGTGTGAGCACCGCCCGCTCGCGGACCGTCCGCATGGTCCCCGACGACGACCGCGATGTCGTGCTCATCGCCCTCGACGGGGAGCAGCCCGGGCGCCTCCCGGCGAGCTTCCACATCGTCCACCAGGGGATCCGCGTGCGTGCACACGGCCTGCCGGCGCGAGAGCCCGCCAGCAGCGGCCTGTTCGAGCCCGTCGGTGACCCGGACCAAGAGCCCGCTCCGGTCCACGTCGGCCGGCAGCTTCACTGAGCAGCAGCGGCCGGCGGCATGGCGACGCGGACGGTCTCGAACACCACGCGGGCCACGGCCGCCAAGCTCTCCCCCGAGACATGCTCCAGCGTGTCGGCGTGCGTGTGCCACGGAGCGTAGTCGTAGTCGATGAGCAGCACCGAAGGAATGCCCGCTCGCGACAGCAGCACATGGTCGTCGAAAATGCCGCGCGGGTAGGTGGCCTCGATGAAGCTCCGTTCTCCAAGCGACGCTGCCGCGCGCCACACCGCCTCCACCAGGGCCGGATTCTGTGCGACCGAGTTTGGCTCTTTCGCGATGCTCAGCTCGGCGTCGCCGACCATGTCGAGCACGATGCCGAAGCCTGCGCGCAGCGTGTTGGCCGGGGCGTCCTGTGGGTGTGCCGCGAAATGCGTCGAGCCGGCGCAATAGCCTCCGTGCTCGGGCCGACCGAGCTCTTCGCCGTCGAACAAGATGAGCGTAAAACCCACATCGCTGGGCAGCGTGTCCACGAGCACCGGAAGCAAGGCCAGCAGCACGACGACACCGCTGGTGCCGTCGTTGGCGCCCGGAATGGGCTGGTCGCGGAGGGCGGGATCGGGGTCGGACTCCGCCCAGGGCCGCACGTCGAAATGCGTTGCCAACACAAACTGACGCGGCGCATCCGGACGAACGACGCCGAAGAGATTCGACAACGGCATCGCGCTTCCATCCATGGGGTCGAATCCGGTGAAGGGCTGGGCGCGGACGGTCGCACCACCGTCCTCGAGGCGCAGGGTCAGGGCGGCCAGGCCCTGTGCCCGGTCCGCGGCGCCCAGCACCCGCGGTACCTCAAGCAAGGCCACCGTGTCCGCCAACAACGCGCTCGCATCAAAGGACGGCCGGTCCGGTTCAGGCGGCCTGCGTAGCGGGACGGCGACACTGCACGCCGTGAACCCCAACGCCGGCAACCATCGCATGCGCGCGAGCATAGAGGCGCGGCCGGGGTCGTGGCCAGGGTGGTCCACCCTTCGTCCCATGGGCGGGCCACCCTGGATCCAGCGCCCGTCCAGGCAGGTGTTTGGTGGGGCGGTTGGTGTTGGCACGGGACCCGCAATAGGGCGGGGCATGGCAACGAAGTCCCCGAAGAAAAGTACGCCGGACCCCAAGTCCCCCAAAGACTCGATCAAGAAGGCGATCGAGACCATCGTCACCCGATTCGGCAAAGGAGCGTTGATGGCTCTTGGTGCGGATGCAGGCGACCTGCCCCGGGTCGAGTGCATTCCCACCGGCTCGCTCGGACTCGACCGCGCCCTGGGTATCGGTGGTGTCCCCAAAGGACGTATCACCGAGATCTACGGTCCCGAGGCCTCGGGCAAGACCACACTCACCCTGCATCTCATCGCCGAGGCGCAGCGCCAAGGCATCGTCTGCGGATTCATCGATGCAGAACACGCCCTCGACATCCAGTACGCCAAGGCGCTGGGCGTCTCGCTCGACGACCTGTTGGTCTCGCAGCCCGACTGCGGCGAGCAGGCGCTTGAGATCGTGGACACCCTCGCGCGCACGGGCTCGGTGGGTCTGCTCGTGGTCGACTCGGTGGCGGCCCTCATCCCGCGCGCCGAGCTCGAGGGAGGGATGGGCGATGTTCATGTGGGATTGCAGGCCAGGCTCATGTCCCAGGCGATGCGGAAGATCTCCGGCGTGGCCCACCAGACCGGGACCACCATCGTGTTCATCAACCAGCTCCGGCACAAGATCGGCGTTCAGTTCGGCTCTCCAGAGACCACGACCGGTGGCAACGCGCTCAAGTACTTCGCGAGCGTTCGCTTGGACATTCGCCGCATCGCGACGATCAAAGAGGGGGACCGCCCGGTGGCGAGCCGCACGCGGGTGAAGGTGGCGAAGAACAAGTGCGCACCTCCATTTGTCACCACCGAGTTCGAGATCGCCTTTGGTCGTGGCATCGACCGCGAAGCGGAGATTCTCGACGCGGGCCTGCTCTCGGGCGCGGTGGAAAAGAGCGGCAGTTGGTTTAGCTGCGGCACCGAGCGAATGGGCCAGGGGCGCGCGTCGGCACTCCAGTGGCTCCGAGAGCATCCGGACGAAGCCGATGCCATCGCGCAGGCGACCCTTGGCGCGCCCCGCGAGACGCCGGCACTTGCGGCGTGACAGCGGGCTGCGGATAGTGCGCCTCCGGGGCGATTCGGGCGACTGGCCGGTCTTGCTGCAACTCGACCGGCCTCTCAGCGTCTCCTGTTCCGCATCTCCAAGCGCGTTGCTGCGCGGTTCGTCCTTGCGTCGGTCGTTCCGCGTTGCGAGACTCGCGCCCACTCCCCGGAGGAACGAGTGAGTAGCTACTACGTTCTCAAGATCCAATACGTCAATCGTCCGCCCGAGACACGCAACATCAGCGCTCCGACCACTGCCGTCGGTCGAGAGTCCGGAGACATCGTTCTCAACGATCCGCAGACTTCGGGTCGGCACGCCGAGGTCGTTTTTCAGGGCGGTCAAGTCCGCGTTCGAGATGCGGGCAGTACCAACGGCACCTGGTTCAACGGCCAGCGGCTGACGGACTTCGCGATGGAGCCCGGTCAGTGGTTCCAAGTCGGTCAGACCACGCTCCAGCTGATGGCGGTGCATGGCGCTGCGGCTCCGGGTCCCGTGCCGGGGCCGGCCAAGACGATGATGGCCATGGGTGCGCCGCCTCCTGCGGCCGGACCCGCGGCAGCACCGGGCAGTGCACCCGTTGGCTGGGCACCTCCGGGAGGTGTCGCGCCGCCGGCTCCGGCCCCGATGGCGGCGCCCCAGGCTCCTGGCTACCCGCCGCCCGCAGCCCCCGGCTACCCGCCTGCGGGCGGGCCAGGGATGGCACCCGCGCCCCCGATGGCGTCTCCACCTCCGATGGCGCCGCCGCCGGGAATGGGTCCCGGCCCGGGACAAGGCATGGCACCTCCTGCGGGCATGGGTCACAGCCCCGCAATGGCGCCCGGGCAGCCGCCGGGTCCCGCTCCCGGATATCCACCCCCCGGAATGGGCCCAGGAATGGGGCCAGGAATGGCACCAGGAATGGGCCCAGGAATGGCGCCCGGAATGGGCCCAGGTCCCGGAGCCATGGCTCCGATGGGCATGGCGGCGCCGGCGATGGGTGGTGGACCCGGCATGGCGCCGATGGGAATGGGTGGCGGCGCGGGCGTCCGGCCGAAGTTCCAGGGCTCCGGGGGCGAACTCCTCGTCACCTGCCTCGTGGGCATGTTCCTGAGCCTTATTACGATCTACATCTACCTGCCCTGGTTCCTGTGCAAGCTGGCGCGCTACGTCGCCAACAACACAACCCTTGGACCCACGCGTCGCGGAGAGCTGCGCGTCGAGTTCACGGGAACGGGCGGCGAGCTGTTCGTGGCGGGCCTGGTCGGCGTCCTGCTGACGACCATTACGATCGGCATCTACACCCCGTGGTTTGTCTGCAAGATGATCAGGTTCTTCACCGACAACACCCAGGCGGTGGCGCCGGATGGAACGCGAAGTCGGCTTGGCTTCGACGGGACCGGTGGTGGGCTGTTCGTGACCTACTTGGTGGGCACGATCCTCGTCTCGATTACGCTGGGCATCTATCTGCCCTGGTTCATGTGCAAGCTGGTCAAGTGGCTCTTCAGCAATACGCGCGTGCTTGAGAACGAGCAGCCTGTGGGGTCGCTAGACTTCGAAGGCACCGGTGGGGAGCTGTTCGTGACCTACCTGCTCGGCATGTTCCTCTTCTACGTCACGCTGGGGATCTACATGCCCTGGTTCTCGGTGAAGATGACGAGGTTCTTCGCGGAAGGCACCAGGGTCTCCTTCCAAGGCCGTGTTTTCCAGGGGCAGTTCCACGGCACCGGTGGCGAGCTGTTCGTCATCATGCTGCTGCACGGGTTCCTCGCCACCATCACGCTGGGGATCTACCTGCCCTGGTTCTTGGTGAAGCAGTGGGAGTTCGACCTCAACAACCGCGAGTACAGCGAGATCGGTGGCGCGGGCGCGGGGATGGGCGGTCCGGCATTCCAGCCGAACATGCCCATGCGCTGAGTCGGTCGCTCGAGTACAGCCGCCTCGAGCATCTCCGGAGACCCAAGAAAAGAGGAGGTGTGCCCACGTGGGTGCGCCTCCTCTTTTCTGTGGGGCAGCTCGCGACCGAGCGCTTGTCGTCGGCCTTGCATCTGCCCTTGGGCCCCGCCGCCGCGCCGTGAGGGACCTGAGCCGGGGGCCGGGGCTTTGCAAGCGCTCTTCTCTCAAACCCCAGGCACCTCGCCCACCGCGTCGGGGCTGGCGGGTGCTGGAACGCGTGTGCGCCCCAAACGAAAACAGGGGAGCGTTCGGCCCCCCTGTTTGCGGTGTTTCGGTGCTTCGCGCTAGCTAGAGCGAGCTCTTCAGCTCCGGGAAGCGCTGGATGATCTTCCCCACGAAGCGACCGTTGGGATAGGCATCCAGGTACGCCCGGGCGCGATCGAGGGCGACGGTGATCCGGCCGTCCTCCGTGGCGGAGAGCCAGAGGCGATAGTTCGCCTTCTCGACCTGACGACCGTTGGGAGCCCGACGCAGGTACGTCTTGAGGTCCATCTCGGCGGTTTTGTAGTCGAGCGCGTAGTCCATCCGGAGCATGCCTCGCAGCAAATATGCCTCGGCGGCCAGAGGGTGATCGTCGTAGGCGCCCAGGAACTTGCCGATGCAGGTCGCGGCCAGGTACCGGGTGTCGTTGGTCGCGTAGAGGTCGCGGCAGTTGGCGAGGGCGGCGAGCAACTCCTTGCGGCGGGCCGTGGCCGCACCCTTCATCAGGTCCGCAATGATGTCGTCTCCATCGTTCTCGACCCGGCGCGCTGGCGGCTTGATCGGGAGCGCTTCGGGCTGACGCTCGGACACGCCGCTGCTGGCGTGGGCCGAGTTTCCGCCGGTACCCATCACACGAATCGACGGGCCTTCGATGACCCCGGTTCGCGACCGCTCGGGCACGTAGGCCAGGGTGCGGTTTTGGAGATCGGTGGGAAGGCCCGGGACATGCCAGCTGGAGGGCACGCGTGCCTCAAGCGAACCACCGGCGGCACCGGCGGCACCGGCGGCAGCGTCTACGGAGATCGGAAGCGCCGACTGAACCTCAAAGCGGCCGACGGTATCGTAGTTGCCCTTCGCGACGTCGTAGCGGTCGCCGGACTCGACCTCGGCGACGGTCTGGTTGGTGGTTGGGTCGAGGATCTCGACCTGGCCACGAAGGACCGAGACCGCGCTGCCTTCCCCCTCTTCGACCTGAACGGTGAACACGGTCCCCACCACGCGAATGACGGCGGTCGGGGTGCGCACCTGGAGGATCGGATCGCTGGCCTCGCGGTCATACCGGACCGCGAGCATGCCCTGGTCGATCTGCAACTCGACCAGCGAAGCGCTTCCCTTGACCCAGGTGACCTTGGAGCCTGGCGTCGCGTTGGCGACCATCTTGCCCAGGAGCCCGATCTGAAGGGACTCGTTGGCGTCGACCTCGAAGCGGGTGCCGACCTCGAACGTGCTGGAGCGAGAGGCGTCGCCATCGGAGTCGATCATCACGGCCGAGCCGCCGACGACACGCCCGTAGGCTTGGGCGGCATGCCGAATGCTGGAGCGTTCGCCCGTGTCTCCGGAGAAGGAGCCGCCGGTTCCACCGATATCCGCGCGCGCGACCCCCGAGACGGAGGAATCATCATCGTCGCTGCCGAGCCCGAAAGAGGCTGGGGTGACGCCGGCGAGGGTCAGGGCGAGTGCGGCGGCGCTGCACGCCAGGGCGCCCACACCCGCGCGCAGCGTGAGCGTGTGATACCAGGGCGCCGGTTTCTCAGAACGCATGCGTCGAAGGATTGCGTGGAACTCTTTGTCCTCGGCCAGACTCGGGGTGACACCAGGGGTTGTGCTGGTCGGCGAGAGGGGGACGACCGGGCCCTCGTAGACTGCGTAGAGCAGCCGGTTCATCTGACGGCAGTCTCGACAGCCGCGAAGGTGGCTGTCGAAGAGACCCCGGACCTCTGCCGTGGCGCGGTTGCCCATCACGAGTTCCGCGTCGTCTCGTGCTTCCTGGCAGCCGTATCGGGCTGGAGTGTGTGGTGCGTGAGCCATCGTAGTCCTTGGAGGTTTCCGTGCCGGGTGTCCGTGCCCGGGTGGCGTCTTAGGAGGCAACGAGCTCCCGTAGCTTCTTCCGGGCCCGCGTCAGACGGTCCCCGACCGTCGAAACAGGCTTCTTCAGAATGGTCCCGATCTCTTGAAGCGTGAGGCCCTCGTAGTGGTAGAGCACGAAGACTTCTCGCAGGTCGGGGTTGAGGCGCTGCAGGATTCGGTGCGCTTCGTCGCGCGCTTCGACGCGGCTGGTGCTCACCCGACCTGCTTCTCGACCGGTGTTGAACCACGACAGCGCGGTCTTCACTCGGTCGCGTCGGAACCGCTGGCGCAGCAGGTTGTGCGTCGTGTTTGCGGTGATCCGATACAGCCACGTGGACAGCGCGGAGTTGCCCTGGAATTTCTCGAGCGCGTTAAAAGCCCGGGCGAAGACGATCTGGGTGAGATCGTCGATTTCGCAGTCGCGTCCAAGGAGCCGGTAGAGGTGGGCTCGAACCTGGGCGCTGTGGGAGTTGTAAATCTCGCGAAGGGCCCGATGCTCGCCCGCCTTGGCCCGCACGACGAGCTGCTGCTCCTGGGCTAAAAGCGCCGAGAGCCCGCTGCTGCTCACGTCCGAAAGCGTCTGGCCACCGCCGACAGACGCACCGGGCGCCTCCAGCGGGAGAGCGACGTTGTTCGCTTGATGAGCCATTCCGGACTTGGAAGAACCTTCCTGCATGTAGGACACCCCTTCGCACCGGTTTTCCGACGCTTTTTTCAGGGTACCGCCCACTGGCAGTTTCCGAAACCACCATCCGCGCGTGTCGGCGCGCTTCGCGAGGCGATTGTCGCAGGGGCTGCACAGTTGTGGGTTGCACCCCTTGGTCTGCATTCGGCATCGTGGCGGGAGATGCTCGGACTACGGATCGGCATGGGAGTGGCGGCGCTGGGCGTGCTCGGGTCCGGGGTGTTCCTTTCCGGGAAACTAGAACGCAACTCCCGTGCTCGCATCGCGGACTATGCGGCGGCTGCTCCGTCGCCCGCGGCCGCCGACACCAAGGATCCGGCCGATGATCGCGCATTCGACGAACAGGCCTTCGACAAGGGGGTTGTGGCCGATGCGGCGGCATTCGGGATTCCCACCGAGGGCGCGGTCGCGGCCGTGTACGCCGCCCAGATTTACGCCGTGGAGCTGGACGAGGCGACGGTGGTCGCGCCGAATCAGAGCTGGTCCTCACCGCATCTCAAGGTCACGGCGGTGCTGGACAAGGTCGCGTATCAGAAGCTTGGCGCGACCGTGTCCGCGCGGCACTCGATCGCCCTGGTCGAGAACATCTCGCAGACGCCGGTGGCCTACCGGCTGCGAGTCTCCTCGGAGGCGCGCGGCCGCTGCGAGGTCCACGGAGCCCGCCAGCACAACGCGATGGCGCTGATGCCGGGGGAGAAAGCGGAGATCGTCGTTTGCGCCGGTGGCGGAAAGATCCGGATTGAACGGGCAGAGATTCTCGAGATCTCGGCGCTGGGCCATCGGTACCTCAGCCGGGTTCCCCCACGAGCCGTGGGCGTCGACAGCCTCTCTGCGCATGCCCACGCGCCCGCTGCGGAGACCAAGCCCTGCGAAACGGTGGACGTTGCCGGCCTGAGTCTGTCCCTGCGCGAGGGCTCGGCGGGCTGGGCCGACATCGTCGATTTTTACAGTCGGCACAGCTGCGACCGATTCCGCTATTTCCGCGAATACCGGCACCAACCGGGCGCTGCCGAGAAGCTCCCGGCAAAGCCCAGCGCCGGATAGTGCCTGCGTGCAGTGCGCTTTTGAGACCGCGGCAGGGTTGTGGAGCCCTCAGAAACGGTCTGAGCGCTTACCAAGGCGGCGGGATGAGGATTTCCCTTGAGATCTCGGTGGCTTTCCCACTACGATCGCACCCGGTCGCGATGACGGCCCCCATTGGGCGCGAAACGCGAAGTTGGCGACAGTGACGAAATCCGAGCTCATCGAAGTCTTGGCGCAAGAGACCGGTCTCACCAAAGGCCGGGCAGAGCTTGTGGTGAACACGGTGTTCGATTCGATGGTCGAAGCCCTCCAGCGCAGTGAGGGCATCGAGATCCGCGGATTCGGAAGCTTCACGGTCCGCCAATACAAGTCGTACGAGGGACGCAACCCACGGACCGGTGACACGGTTCACGTCGCGCCCAAGCGGCTGCCTTTCTTCAAGGTCGGCAAGGACTTGCGCGAGCGGGTCAACGGAACCCGGTCGGGCGGCGGCGCGCCCATCGCCCGGCGCCGGGCGGAAGCGAAGGCGCAGGCGGCAGCGGCGGCGGCCACCAAGCAGGCCGCACGTCAGGATCCGAGCGCCGCCGAAGACGCGATCTGAAGTCGTCCGCTCGCGGTGTCGATTCGCGCGGGCGTTCCGTCGGGCACCTGCGTGCAACCGGCACAACCGATGAGGCCGCTGAGCCCGAGCTCGCGCAGCATCAGCGCGGCGTGGCTGAGCGCGCCGCCGTGCTCGCAACACACCGCGCGCAGTCGAAGCGTCTGCAGGGCCAGGGCGGCCTGAGCCGTCAGCGCCGGCAACACCACGATGCTGTCTCGGGACGGAGGGTCGCGCATCAGCGCCTCCAGGCTGGACCGCTGGGCGATGGGACCCTGGAAATCGGAGCCCACGCCCACGCCGTGAAGCAGCCGGTGGGGGAGCAGCGGGAGCGGGCGACCCTCGTCGAGCACCGCCGGAGGCCGGAGCTGCGACCAGCGCTGGGTCTGTTCGAGCTGCGCCCGACCGGTGGCCGCTGCGGGAAACGCTGAGTCCTGCAGCGCGTGGCGAAGCTCGCTGAGCGTGAGTCCGAACGCGAGCTCGCCGATGCCGAGCTGCTGGGCGCAGGCCCGGTAGACGGCGCGCACGGGGGCCAGTCCCAGCGCGAACAAGTGGTCGTCCCATTCGGTCAGGAGCACCGCCGCCGCGGTGGGGTCGCTGGGAAGCTCGGCCGGCTCGGGGGAGGGGTCGAAGGATGCGAGCTCACCCAGGGTGGGTGCCGCGAGATCCCACGCGGTCGGGAGGATATCGGCGTGGGCAGCCCGTCCACGAAGGCTCAGCGGAGCTTCGGGGGTGGCCGCGAACACCTGTCCCGCTGCGGCCCGAACCGGGAGCAGGACGCCCAGGTAGACATCGATCATCGCGAGGAACGCGGCCAGGGATTCGTCGAGCGTGCGCAGCAACCGTTGTGGGTCGGCGCAGGCGCTCTGGATGGTGGCAAGCCGTGCCCGCGCGGCGGGCAGCTCGTGGTCGCGAAGTCGCACCAGGGCGTCGGCGGCGGTGAGGTGTGGGGTCTGGGCGTTGCCGCTGAGATCCCGCACCCGAGTCCGCACGTACAACCACCCCGCGAGCGTGCTCAGACCGCCGGAGGCGGGGCGCTGCTCGGCGAGCCACGCGATCAGGGAGGCGTGGGCGGGGGAGAGGGGTGCCGGGTTGTGCTCGGCATCCAGGACCTGAACCCCACCCAGCCGTGAAGCCTGTCCCGCGCTGCGAACCGCATCGACAAACGCGCGGCCATCGGCGGTCAGATCGCGGGTGAGCGGACGGACCTGAACGAGGTGTGCCATCCCGTGCGGGTCGAGGATCAGCTCGGCGTCGAAGCCGTGCTCCGGCATCGGCAGCGCAGCCCGCAGCTGCGTCAGGAGCTCCGCGGCCGCGGCAGCGCGCGGGTCTTCCCATCGGCTGAGCAACCCCGAGGCGATTGGGCTGTCGCCCTGGGAGAGGGCTTCGGGGTTTTCGCCGTGGACCTCGATGTAGTCGATTCCATCGGGGAGCACCGCGGCGACCACGAGGGCATCGCGGACGACCTGCCGCTGCACGATGACGCAGTCGCCGGCGCGGGTTTGTGCGCCGCGGTATCGAACCAGCCACGGGTCCCGCCGCGCCGCGTCGACGCGGGCGAGTGCATCGCGGACGGCCTGCACGCTGCCGCATCCGGGGATCGAGAGCCCCAAGCCCGCGGCCGCGCGTTGGGGTCCGTCCTCACCCTCGAGGGCCGCGCGTACGATGACCTCCCCGCCGTCGAGCAGCGTGGTGACCTCCCGCGCGAGCGTCTCGTGCCAGCCCATCGTGTGCACGAGCCCTCTGGGGACAGGCAGACCGGCCGCCGCGGCTTCGGACAACAGGCGCGCCTTGGGTGGCAGCTCGCTCGGCAGCGGTTGGTGAAGCCAGTGCACGAGGCGCAGCGTACGTCGTAGGCTGCTCGAGTGCTCTTCCCCGATCATCTGCTGTGCCCGCCGCTGGGGCATGTCGCCGCTAAGCTCGCGGGCGAGGAGGAGATCGCGGTGTGGACGCTGCCGGACTGGACGCCTCCGCGTTTCGTGCGGCGCGTGGCCAGGCAGTGGCCGACGCTGGCGCAGTGCCCCAGCGCGGCGGTCGTCGTGTTGCTGACCGAGCTGCCCGGCGAGCATCCGAGCACGCTCACCGTTTCGATGGCGGGGCGCACCATCGTGGAGATGGCGGTGGTCTCCACCGGCATGCTGGGACGCCGATGGCTCTCCTCTGACCGACGTTCGCGAGCGGTGCACACGGCCGTGGAGCGGTTTGCTGCGTGGCGCGAAGCCGGACTTCTCGAAGCCGAGCAATGGGTCAGCACCAAGCCGGCCGACACCGTGCTGACCGTGGGGCGGGTCCCGGTGACCCGCTCACGCGATGGCGACAGCTTCGGCCCAGGCCTTGCGTAGGGACGCGATCTCGGCGGCATCGCCCGAGGGCGTGAACGCTCGGTCTTGGACCCACGCATCGCGCAGCGCGTGGGTGTCGGACCAGAGCCCAGAGCCCAAGCCGGCTAGGGAGATGGCGCCCAACGCCGTGGCTTCGAGCATGGCCGGTCGTTGCAAGGGGAGTCCGAGCAGGTTGGCTTGGATCTGCATCAGCAGGTTGTTGGCCGCCGCGCCCCCGTCGACCCGAAGGCCCGCCAGCGGTGCGCCGAGGTCGGCCGCCATCGCGTCGAGCAGCTCGGTGACCTGCAGCGCGATGCCTTCGAGGGCGGCCCGGGCGATGTGGGCCCGACCGGTGCCGCGCGAGAGGCCCTTGATCAGTCCGCGCGCGTCGGGACGCCAGTACGGAGCCCCGAGTCCCGCATGGGCGGGCACGAGAATGACCCCGCCCGCATTGTCGACGCTGCGGGCCAGGGCTTCGACCTCGGCGGCGGACGAGAAAAAACCAAGCTCATCGCGGAGCCATTGCACGACCGCGCCGGCCATGAACGACGAGCCTTCGAGACAGTAGGTCGTGGTGTCGCCGATGTGCCAGCCCACGGTGGTGAGCAATCCGTGCTTGGACGGCACGATCTTCTCCCCCGTGTTCATCATGACGAAAGCGCCGGTGCCGTAGGTGCACTTCGCCTCGCCTGCTGTGAAACACGCCTGACCGAACAAGGCAGCCTGCTGGTCCCCGGCGATGCCGCAGATCGGGACGCCATCGGGCAGACCGGGGACGCCCAGGGTCGTGCCGAACGCGTGGGCGCTGGGGTGCACTTCCGGGAGCATCGCCTGGGGCACGCCCAGCAGCTCGCACAGCGCCTCGCTCCAGCCGCCGCCGCGTAGGGGCCACAGCATGGTCCGTGATGCGTTGCTGGGCTCGGTGGCGTGAACCTTGCCCCCGGTCAGGCGCCACAGCACGTAGGTATCGATGGTGCCCGCCGCGAGCTCTCCCGCCTCGGCCCGGGCGCGCGCACCGTCGACGTGCTCGAGCACCCAGGCCAGCTTGGTGCCCGAGAAGTACGGGTCGAGGACGAGCCCGGTCTGGGCTCGCACGCTGTCCTCGTGGCCGGCGGCGCGAAGCTTTGCGCAGTGCTCGGCGGTGCGGCGGTCCTGCCAGACGATGGCGCGGTGCAGCGGCGCCCCCGTTGCACGGTCCCAGACCAAGGATGTCTCGCGCTGGTTGGTGATGCCGATCGCCTTGATGCTCGCCAGATTTGCATCCGCGGAATTCAGGGCCTGCGCGAGCGCCGTGAGCACCGAGCTCCACAGCTCATCGGGGTCGTGCTCAACCCAGCCCGGTTTGGGGAAGTGCTGCGGAAACTCCACGGTCGCGCGGCCGTGCACGCGTAGGTTCGCGTCGACGACCAGGCAAGTGCTTCCGGTCGTCCCTTGGTCGATGGCGAGGATGAGGTCGGTGTCGGTCATGGTGACGTCCTGGCTGGGGTTTTGGAGAGTCGGAGCGAGCGGACGAACTCGACCACGGCAACGCAGGCCCGCTCGCGATCGAGGTCGAGTCCCACTCCATGAAAGGAGCGGGGGAGAATCTCACGCTCGACGCGTGGTGAGCCGAGCGCCTGAGAAACCTCGGCGCTGAGCTCGACCGGAGCGGTGTGATCGTAGCGGCCGTGGATGAGCAGCGCCGGCGCTCGCACGTGGGGGAGCAAGTCGGCAACCTCGGCCTGCAGGGCGAGCATTTCGGCCAGCGCGGGGTAGGGGAAGCCCTCGAGGCTGGGCGAGTCGTCGACCTCCCGCATCACGCGAATGTCCGGTCCGCCGCTCTTGGCCAAAATGCCGACCGTACTGCGAAGCAACGGGCGACCGCGCAGCTTGGCCATCGTGACGATGGCGCGGCGCTGCCACCAAGGAAATCGCAGGGGCACCGAGATCGCGACGACACCGGCGACCTCGTCCGCGCGCAGCGCTGCGAGGCGAAGGGCCAGCAGCGAGCCCATCGAGAACCCGAGCACGATGACCTCACGCTTCCCGTCCGCGCGTAGCTCATCAAACGCCGCTGCGGCGGAGTCGTACCAGTCTCGCCAGGTGCTTCGCTCCAACGCATCCAGGTCGGTGTGGCCGGCGATGAGCGGAGCTCGCACCGCGTAGCCTGCGTCATGCAGCGCGTCGGCGATGGGGCGAACCTCGTGCGGCGTCCCGGTCAGGCCGTGCAGCAGCAGAACACCGACGTCGGCATCGCCTTGCGCGATCGGGCGCGGGTCCACAGCACGGGCTCGGGCGGCCACCTGCGTGCAGAGTATCAAGTCGGTTGAGCTGCGGGGGCGGCTGCAGGACACTGCCCGAGTGACCGACGCACCCGCCGACTTCGACGCGTTCTCACGGGTGCTCGTGGTGGATGACGAGGAGCCGGTTCGCCACATGCTGACGCTGCTGCTCCAGCGCGAGGGCCTGCAGGTCGCGGAGGCCGACAGCGCCGAGTCGGCCATCGTGCACCTGAGCCGAGAACCGGTGGATGTCGTCCTCACGGACGTTCGCATGCCGGGGCAGGGCGGGCTCGAGCTGGTCAAGTGGTGCGCAGAGCACAGGCCGGGGCTGACGGTCGTCGTGATGAGCGCGTTTGGAAGCATCGATCTGGCCGTCGAGGCGATGCATGCGGGCGCCTACGACTACATGTCGAAGCCGTTCAAGCAGGATGAGGTCGTGCTCACGCTTCGCAAAGCACAGGAACGCGAGCGGCTCCGGCGAGAAAACGCCGCGCTTCGGGCCCGGCTGGCGGCGCACGACGAGGCGACGGATCACCTCGGCGAGATGTTGATCGCCAGCGCGCCGATGCGCACGGTGGCCAAGACGGTGCGCAAGGTCGCGGCCTTTAAGACCACGGTGCTCGTGCTCGGGGAGTCCGGGGTGGGCAAGGAGCTGATCTCGCGCGGAATTCACGAGCACTCGCCGCGGGTGCAGCGGGCGTTCGTTGCGGTGAACTGCGGGGCCATTCCCGAGGCGCTGCTCGAGTCTGAGCTGTTCGGTCACGTCAAAGGGGCGTTCACCGACGCAGGCGCGGACAAGCGAGGCCTGTTTGAGGAGGCGGAAGGCGGCACGCTGTTTCTCGATGAGATCGGCGAGCTGCCGCCTCCGCTGCAGGTGAAGCTGCTGCGCGCGCTCCAGGAGGACGAGATTCGGCGGGTGGGGGACACCCGCAGCCGCACCGTCGACGTGCGTGTCGTGGCGGCCACGTCACGGGACCTGCACGCGATGGTGGAGGATGGTTCGTTTCGGGAGGACCTGTTTTACCGACTCAACGTGATGCCGATCGAGGTCCCGCCGCTTCGCGAACGCAAAGACGACATCCCGCCGTTGGTGACGCGCTTCGTCGCGTCGACCAACCGCCGGCTGGGCACGAGCATCGAAGGCGTCGACGAAGGCGCGATGGGAGCGCTGCTCGCCTACGACTGGCCGGGCAACGTGCGCGAGCTGGAGAACACCATCGAACACGCTGCGGTGATGGCGGAGAGCGCACGCATCGGGCTGCTCGCGCTTCCGGAACGAACCCGGACCCGCGCGAAGGCGATCGGGCAAAGCTTCGCGATGAAGTTTCCGGTCGCAGACCTCTCCGTGAAGCGCGGTGGGCGGGCCCTCGAGCGCGAGTTCATCCTTCGGGCGCTGGAGCAGACCGAGGGCAACCGAACCCACGCCGCGAAGCTGCTCGACCTCAGCCACCGCGCGCTGCTCTACAAGATCAAGGATTTCGGCCTCGCTTGACGCTGTGCACGCGCGCAGCACTGGAGGTGTGCAGTGTGCAGATGTCGCGACGTCCTGCGGCATCCGCGGCCGGAATTGCCTCACTTTTTGGGCGGGCTCACCTCGGCGTGAAATGCTGGGTGGTGAACGCGGCCCCTTCGGACACCGTCGGGTCTCGCGAACGATGTTTTCATCAATGAAGTCAGAGACTTGATGCCGAACTTGTCGACCTCGAAGCGCGGGGATGGCGCGAGGAGATCATTCAAATGACGTATCAAATCCCTATCACTTCGTTTCTTTTACATATCACTGAAGCGGAATCTTCGCGTTGACTGACCTTCATTCGGGGCCGAGAATGTACGTGCATCCAACGCATGGATCCCGAACCGAACGAGGAGACCAAGGTCTCCGATCCCACCTCGCCGAGGCAGGGTGGGGCTTCCGACGACCCGACGACGCCCCGGGACAGCGAAGCTGTGGACTCGTCGGCTGCGTACGAAGACCGCGAATCCGCGTCCTCGGACGACGCCGCGAAGCCGGCAGCAGCGAAGCCGGCAGAAGCAGCGCCGCGCGGCGCGGTGCCAGCTCCGACGCGCGCACCTGCGGCTGCGAAGCGGAGCACACGTTCGCGGCCCAAGGCGGGAACGCATCCCAACAACGTTCGCAGGCTTCGACAGCGCGCCATGATGAGCAAGGCCGAGCTCGCGCGGCGAGCTGGGGTCAGCCCGTTGACGATCGACAGGGTCGAGTCCGGGTGCCCATGCCGCATGGATACCAAGCGCAAGATTCTCGAGGCGCTGGGCATTCCGCCCGCGTCTGCGGTTCAAGTGTTCCCCGACGTCGACCTGGACTGAGTCCAGGACACGCCGAGAAGCATCTCGAACGACCGACACCCACGTGCGCTGCGAGCGTGACGCCAGTCGGTGTCGCGCTCGGTGGCGCATACACCCACACGCGCATCGCACTGCGCAAAGCGTCCGCACTCGGGCGCGTACACTTGAACGGCGGAGATGGCCGATGAGTAAGCAATGTATCGGGATCGACATCGGCAGCTCGGCGATCAAACTCGTGCAGCTCAAGGTCGGGCGACGCGAGCTGACGCTCCAGAACTTCGGCATCGAGCCAGTTCCCCCGCAGACGATCGTCGAGGGCGCTGTGATCGAACCACGGCGCCCTGGTCGACTCGATTCGGAACCTGTCTCGTCGGATCCGCCTCAAGGGCAAGCGGGCCTCCATCGCGGTCTCTGGAAACGCTGTCATTCTCAAGCGACTCACCATTCCGGCCATGGACGGGTCCGCGTTGGCAGAGCAGATGGAGTGGGAGGTTCAGCAAAACATCCCGTTCCCGCGTGACGAGGTCATCGTGGATCACTCCGTGCTCGTCGGCCAAACCCCGCAGGGGCAGATGGAAGTGCTGCTCGTGGCTGCGAAGCGCGACGTGCTGCAGCAGTACCAAGCTGCCGTGCGCGATGCCGGACTCAGCGCGGTGGTCGTAGACGCGGCCGCGCTCGCCCTGCAGAACGCGGTCGAGGGGGGGGTGGGCTTCGTCGCCGGCGAGACCGTCGCGATCATCAACGTGGGGGCCAGCTTCTCCACGCTGTCGATCGTCTCGGACGGCCGGCCCCAATTCAACCGCGACATCGGAGCGGGCGGAAACACGTACACCGAGGCGATTCAGCGCCAGCTCGCGGTTCCCATCGATGGGGCCGAAGCCTACAAGGTGGGCGGCGCCATTGCGGCGATGGGAGCGGCGGCGGACGTGGTCCCGCAAGAGGTTCACACGATCCTCGCGCAGGTGTCCGAGCAGGTCGCCGAAGAGTTCCAGCGCTCCCTCGACTTCTATATCAGCGACGCAGTCGATGCCCGGCTGTCACGCATCTATCTCACCGGCGGCTCCTCACTCGTGCCGCAGCTGCCCAAGGCCATTCAGGATCGCTCGCGCATCCCCGTCGAGATCATCGACCCGTTCGCGCGCGTTGCCGTGGATAGCCGTCGCTTCGACGTGGACTACCTTCGCGCCAACGCGCCGGTGGCCGCCATCGCGTTCGGACTCGCTCTGCGCGCGCAAGGGGACTCGCAATGATTCGGATCAACCTCGCCCCCACGAAAAAGAAGAAGCGCAGCCGCTCTGCGTCCTCGCCCGCGGAGTCGGCCGGGTCCTCGGCGTCGGCCGCACAGGCGTGGATGCTGGGCATGTTGATGGGCTGGATCGTCCTCGGCGGCGTCTGCTACTGGCTTCAGTCGATCGAGGAAGAGGCCGCGGACAGTCAGCGCCGGGTCGCGGTCGCAAAGAACAAGGAAGCGGACAAGATCAAGAAGGACATCGACGAGGCGGGGCTCAAGAAACGCGAAGAGCAGGTCATGCAGATGGAGCTGGCCGAAAAGAAGCTCAACGCGAAGCGCCGGACCCCGGTGTTCGTCATGTACGAGATGAGCTCGATGCTCACCGATGCGGCTGCCGGCGGCGGCGTCGACAAGGACGAGGAGAAGTACCGGGCTGGCATCGCGGCCGATCCGCAGAGTGCGATCAACGAGAAGTGGGACCCGACGGGTCTTTGGATCGACTCGGTCGAACAAAACGGGCCGACCTTGTCGATTGCAGGGCAGGCGCGTGACGCTGCCGACCTGTCCGAGTTCACCCGGCGGCTCCGCGCCAGCGCCCGGTTTGGCGAGGCCTCGAGCCCCGACTTCGAACGTGAGGGCAGCGCCAAGAATGAGGACGAGGCCCGCTACCTGACCTGGAAGCTCAATGTCCAGGTACGCCGTTGGAACTGAGGGAGACGATCGATGGAACAGTTTGCAAAACTCCCGATCTGGCAGCGGATCGTCGTGTTCATCGTGGTCGGCGCCCTGATGGTCGCCGGATGGTATTTCCTCTTCTATCAGGACGCGGTGGACGCTCACGACGGGGCGAAGCAGGCGGTCGTCAAGGCCGACGCCGAGCTGGTCCGGGTGACGAAGGAGCAGGAGAACTTTCTCGAGCGCCAGCGCAAGCAGGCTGAGATCGAGGCTCAGCTTCAGCAGAAGGTCGCCGTCCTTCCGACGAGCAAGTCGTCGTTGGACAACCTGATGCAGACCTTCCAGCAGCAGGCGCGCCTGGTCGGCCTCACCGTCGAGAGCTGGACGCCCGAGCCCGAGCAAAAAGAAGACTTCTACGCTCGGCTCCCCGTGAAGGTCCGCGCGACGGGCACGTGGACGCAGGCCGGGGAGTTCTTTCGGCGGATGTACGAGCTGGGTCGCGAGAACAAGGGGCGGATTGTCAGTGTCGACCAGCTGGTCCTGAGCAACCGAGATGCCGGCAAGGCCGAGCCGGGCGATGGGGCGCCGCTACTTGAGATCAGCTTCGAGGCGGCGACCTATCGCTTCCTGACTGAATCCGAGCGCACGGCCGTCGAGCCCAACAAGAAGACGAGTCGGAGGAAACGATGATGTCCACCGCAAAGACCCTATGCCTATGCGTCCTGCTGTGTGCGGGGCTGGCCTGTGGTGAAGACGAGAACAAGGTCACGGGAGTCCGTGGCAGCGGGGCCGCGAAGAAAGACGGCAAGCCCGCGGCGAAAGCTTCACGGCGAGGCACCGGGAGCCCCGACGAGGAAGAGGCGATCGACGAAGGACCTCCGCGTCCTCCCGTCGCGCTCGACAGCAAGTCGTTTCAGCGACGCAGGGACCCGTTTCTGAGCTTCGTGGCCAACGACGACCCGCTCCCGGAGCCGCCTGCGACCAGCGTGCGGGCCGAACGACGGGTCGGGATGGCCGGCTACGCCTTCGAGGACCTGAAACTGATCAGTATCGTCAACGGACGTGGCGTGGCTCCACGCGCACTTTTTTTGGCATCCGACGGTAAATCCAAGACGATCAAGCAGGGCGAGTACTTCTCCAGTGCGGAGGTCAAGCTCGCCGCCGTCAACCGTGACTATGTCGAGATCGAAGTTGTAGATGATGACTTGGGAAGCAGCCTCAATCTTCAGCGTGGTGAACGCCGCGCGATCTACCTTCGTACCGACTGAGCGAGGACCGTCCGACCGATGACGCGCTCGAGCAATCAATCACTTCGGGCGCGTCGTTGGACGCCGCTGAGCCTCCTCTGCGCCCCGGCTTCTCTTCTCCTTTCCCTCCAACCGCAGGTCGCAATGGCCTCGGTGGGGGCTCCCTACGCCGCAGCGATTCTTCCGCTTGTGGGCGTGCCCAACGAGGTCGACGGGCTCTCTGTCGAAGAGTTGGACGACGGCACGACGGTGCTTCGACTCAAGGGAACCCTCAAGCCGACGTTCAACGTGTACCGGCTCGATGATCCCGACCGCTTGGTCGTGGATATCGCCAAGAGCGCGAAGGGGCAGGTGGTTCCACATGTACCGCTGGACACCTGGGCCTGTGGCCGGGTGACCGTGGGCGCAGTCTCTGAGCGCGGGGCGAACCTTGTGCGGGTGGTCGTGCAGCTCAAGCGCGAGGCCAGCTACATTGTCGTGCCCGATGGCGAGACCCTCGTGGTCACGGTGACGCCGCGAGAGGCTCCGCCTGAGCAGTACTTCAGCCGCAAGAGCGCAGCGAAGCGCAAGGCGGAGATGCAGTCGCAGCACCAGCGCGCCAAGCAACTGGAGGCGGATGCCACCAAGCTCAAGGCGGAGGCCAGCGCAGAGGCCAAGGCTGCGCGGGCCACCGCGGAGGCGGCGACGAAGAAGGTTCGTTCGGCGCAAGCCGCGGCAAAGCAAGCCCGGGCCGCAGAGTCGCGCGCGCGCGCCTCCGAAGCCGAAGCCCAGCGCGAACTCGACGGCGCGAAGTCAAACCGACTGCAGGTTCGCCGGGCGCTCAAGAAAGCAACACTCGCGCGCGAAAACGCGGAGTCGGACCGACAGGCTGCGGAGCACAAGCTCGCAGCTGCGGAGACGGCCGCGCAGGCGAAGCGGGCGGAGGCAGAGCGTCTGCTTGCCGACGCGGAAGCGGTCGCACGCAAGCGGCTCGCCGACGCGGCGGACTCAAAAGCACAGGCGCAGCGCGAGCTGGCGGACGCCCGCGGCTCCAAAGAGGCCGCGAAGATCGAGCTCCAGGTTGCCCGGGTTGAGGCGAGCAAGTCGAAGGCCGCGAGCGCTCAGCGGCTCGAGGAAGCCGAAGCGAAGGTGCAGAGCGCGAAGTCCGATGCAGATCGGGCGAAGCGTGCTGCCGCGCAGGCGGATGCCGACGCGAAGAAGACCCTGGCGGAAGCCGAGTCGCAGGCTACGGCCCGTCTCGCGGCCGCTCGGGCGGAAGTCACCGCAGCGAAGAAGAGCGTGGCCTCGGCCGAGTCCGAGGCGAAGCTGCGTCTCGCTGCGGCGCAGGCGGACGCAGCGTCGGCGGAGAAACGAGCGACCGAGGCCGAAGCGCGGGCGAAGAGCGTCGCGGCGGCGGCCGAGGCGAAGGCCGAGGCACGCCTCGCGCAGGCGGATCAGAGCGCTCGGGCAACCGAAGCGAAGGCCGATCGGATGGCGAAGGCGACCGAAGCCAAGGCACAGCTGCGCGCCGCGGCGATCCTCGCCTCGGCTCGTGATCGGGCCGCCAAGGATTCTGCGAAGGAACTCGCAAGCGCGAAGCGTGCTGCGGATGCCTTGGTCGCCACGGCGAGAACCGAAGCGAACGCGCTGAAGAAGAAGCGTCTGGCCGAAGCTGAGGCCGACGCGGCCGCCAAGGTCGCTCGGGCCGAACAAGGCGCCCGCGACGCCGCGCAGAAGCGACTGGACGCTGCCGAAGCGGAAGCCGAGCGAGAACTCGCGAGCGCCCGGAAGAAATCCGAGAAGGACTCGATCGCCCGGGCGGAGAAGGAACTCGCCCTCGTGCGCAGCCGCGGGGAGACCGAGGTGGCGGCCGCGGCCAAGACGGCACGCACGAAGGCGCAGACCGACGCGAAAAAGGAGCTGCTCGCGGAGCGCACCCGGATCGACGCGGACGCCAAGCGCCGCGTCGCGGCAGCGGAGTCCAAGGCCGCCAAGGCTGAGGCCGCGGCGCAAAGCAAGATGGCGCGCGCCGACGCAATGCTGGCGTCTGCCTCGGTCACTCTGGCGGAAGCCAAGGCCGACCGGGCCGCCGCGCAGCAGCTGCAAAAGAATGCGGAGGCGCACCTGGCTTCCGCCGAAGCTGCGCGCAAGCGTGCGATTTCGGAGAAGGCAAGCGCGGCGCAGCAGCGTCAGGCGGCCGAGAAGGCCCTATCCGAGGCCCGAGACGCGGCCGAGTCGAAGCGGGGCCTCGCGGGGCGGCGTGCGTCGGCCCGGCTCGCCGACGCCGAGAAATCGCGAGACGCGGCGGTGGCTCGTCAGGCTGCGGCGTCCAAGAAGCTCGGCGCACTTGAGCATGAGGCGCAGGACGCCCGGGAGGCGCGAGATGCCGCGCGGGCGGACAAACTCCAAGCCGAGGCGCAACTCGCTGCATTGGCGCAGGAGCGCGACGCGCTGAAGACTCAGTTGGCCAAGCGAGAGGTCGAGCTGGCGCAGCTGCGGCGCGAGCTCGACGAAGCGCCGGCGAAGGAGCGCGACGCGCTGAAGTCCCAGCTGGCCAAGCGGGATGCCGAACTGGCGCAGATGCGGCGCAAGCTCGACGACGCGCCTGCGAAGGAGCGCGATGCGCTGAAGTCTCAGCTGGCCAAGCGGGATGCCGAGCTGGCCGCGATGCAGCGCAAGATCGACGAAGCGCCGGCGAAGGAGCGCGATGCGCTGAAGGCTGAGTTGGCGCAGCGAACCGTGGAGCTGGCCGCGATGCAGCGCAAGCTCGACGAAGCGCCGACGAAGGAGCGCGATGCGCTGAAGTCTCAGCTGGCCAAGCGGGATGCCGAGCTGGCCGCGATGCAGCGCAAGATCGACGAAGCGCCGGCGAAGGAGCGCGATGCGCTGAAGGCTGAGTTGGCGCAGCGAACCGCGGAGCTGGCCGCGATGCAGCGCAAGAACGAGCAGGCCGCCGCGCAGGAGGTGCCCGTCAAGACGGCGTCGGCAGCGACCCCGTCGAAGAAGAAATCAAGCGCCGCAGGTCCGGCCAAGGTGCAGGACGTTCGCTTCGAGAACGACGGCACCGAGTCGCGCGTGATCGTCGAGTTTGACGGCGCCGCGCGGTACGAGGGCATGAGCCTGACGCCGACGATTCAGATGCTGCGCTTCGCGGACGCGAAGTTGTCCAAGAAGCTCGAGCGTTCGCTCGATGCTTCGAAGTACGACGGCTCGGTCCGTGTGGTCACCAGCTTCGCCGAGGGCGATGACGCCAAGGTCATCGTCTCGACGCAGGGCCCGGTGACGCCGCGGTTGGAAGAGTCTCCGGGCAGATTGGTCTGGCACTTCCCCAACGCCACCGGTCCCAAGGCCACAGCGGTCGAGCCCACGAGGGTCGCGTCCGCACGGTCGCCGGAGCGTCCCGCATCGGCTCCGCAGGCGGTCTCGGTCGACGGGGCCAGGGTTGGAGGTTTTGCGTCGGTGCCGACGCCTCGGTCCAACCTGGCGCCCGCGCTTGGGGGCGACTCTCAAGCCGACGTGACGGCGGGGCGCAGCAGCTCGCGCGGTCGGTGGCGCGGGGAGCGAATCGACATCGAGCTCCAGGACGCGCCCATCAAGGACGTGTTGCTGCTCTTCAGCGACATCGGCCGTGTCAACATCGTCGCCGGTGATGGTGTCGAGGGCAGCGTCACGATGAAGCTGAACTCGGTCCCTTGGGACCAGGCGCTCGACATCATCTTGCGCTCGCTCAAGCTTGGGTCCGCCCGAGAGGGCAACGTCATTCGGATCGCCACGCTCACCACGCTTCAAGAAGAGCAGCGCCAGGCGATCGAGCGGGCCAACGCGCGGGTCCAGCTCAAGCCGCTCGAGACGCGGCTCGTGCCGCTTTCGTACGCAACGGTGGACGAGATGGTGGCGAAGGTTCAGTCGGTGCTCAGCCCTCGTGGCACGGTGACGCCGGACACCCGCACCAACACGCTCATCATCATGGACGTGGCGGCCAACATCGCGCTGGCCCAGGACCTGGTGCAGAGCCTCGACACCCAGACGCCGCAGGTCCTGATCGAGGCCCGCATCGTCGAAGCCCGAACCACGTTCACCCGCCAGCTCGGCATCCAGTGGGGCTTCGACTTCACCGCGAGTCCCGGCACCGGAAACCCGACCGGGTTGCTGTTCCCGAACTCGATCGGCGTCGGCGGTGGCGGTACGGGTACACCGGTCGACTCTCGAGGTCTGTTGCTTCCAGGAGCGGCGGCGAGCCCGAACTACGCCGTGGACCTTCCGGCTCCGGTCGGCACCGGCGCAGGTGGTGCGGTCGGCATGTCGTTCGGAAGCATCAGCGGCAACCTCAACACGAACCTGCGGCTCTCGGCTGCAGAGTCGACCGGTGAGGTCCGGATCATCAGCGCGCCGAAGATCGTCACGCTGGACAACTCTGAAGCCACGATCGAGCAGGGGGTGCAGATCCCGATCTCGCAGGTCAGCGCCCAGGGGGTGAACACCCGGTTCGTCAACGCGACGCTCTCGCTCACGGTCACGCCGCACGTCACCAACGAAGGGGCGGTGCTGCTCGACGTCCAGGTCCAGAAGAACGAGGCCGACTTCGTCAACACGGGTGCCCGAGGCGATCCAACGATTCTGACGCGAAGCGCGAACTCGCGGATGCTCGTCAACGACGCCGACACGGCGGTCATCGGTGGCATCTACACGCGCAACAAGGCGGTCAACTACACGAAGATCCCTTGGCTGGCCGACATCCCGATCGTGGGATGGTTCTTCAAGAGCAAGGCCGAGGCCGACACGCGGTCCGAGGTGCTGATCTTCCTGACGCCGAAGATCGTCAACCGAGCCAGCTCCATCGGGGGCTGAACGCGGGCCCTTGCGGCCCGCGGCAGACCGGCGCACCCTGCAATCGTGGAGGCGCCGGTTTTTCTGTGCGGCATGATGGGCTCGGGGAAGAGCTCCGTGGGCAGAGCGCTTGCCTCCGCGCTCGGCGTTCCTTTCGTCGACCTCGACGTCCGGGTCGAACGGATGTTCGGGAGCACCATCGGCGAGGCTTTCGCGCGCGGCGAGTCACACTTTCGCGGCCTGGAGCGGTCGGCGCTGACGAGCTTGCTTCGCGAGCCGGGCTTTGCAGGGCGGGCGGTGGTTGTCGCAACCGGGGGCGGGGCGGTCCTGGACCCACGGAGCCGAGCTGGCATGGATGCAGCCGGGGTTCGCGTGCTGTTACGGGTGCCGGTGGCCGAGCTTGCGGCGCGGTTGAGCGCAGCGCAGGGCGAGGGCCGCCCGCTGCTCGGCGATGCTGAGGATCCCACGGCGTCGCTCACCGAGCTGTGGGCGCAGCGGCGGGAAGCCTACGAAGACGGCTCGCACCCGGTCGACGGCGTCGGCTCCCTCGACACTGTGGTCCACCGAATCGCCGCGGCGCTCAACCTCCGACTCCAGCCCGGGGAAGCGCCATGAGTGCTGTCCCGACCCGGCTTTGCCATCCCGCCGACGCCACCGAAGGACACCACGGATGAACCGGACGGCTGCGTTGGAGGTCACGGTCCCTTCTGAGGACCTCAGCTATCCGGTGACGGTGGGGGCTGGCTTGTTGGACGGGGTTGGCGAGACGATGACGCGCGTGACCCCTCGTGCACGCCGGGTCGCCATCATCTCGGACACCAACGTGCTGCCGCTGTACGGGGACCGCGTGCGCGCATCCCTCGAAGACGCTGGCCTGTCGGTGGTCTCGCACGCGATCCCGCCCGGTGAGACCAGCAAAACGCCCGCGCGCATGCTCGGGCTGGTGTCGGCCCTGGTGGCTGACGGTTTGGGGCGCTCGGACGCGGTGCTTGCCCTGGGCGGCGGGGTCGTCGGAGATCTGGCGGGGTTGGTCGCGGCCCTGTTCATGCGCGGTATCCCGGTGGTGCAGTGCCCCACCTCGTTGCTCGCCCAGGTCGATGCTTCGGTCGGGGGGAAGGTCGCGGTCGACTTGCCCGAGGGCAAGAACCTGCTCGGGGCCTTCGCGTTCCCGCGCGCTGTGATCATCGATCCCACCGTGCTGCAGACGCTGCCCGATGAGGAACTCGGCTGCGGCGTCGCCGAGATGCTCAAGCACGGCGCGCTGTTCGACCCGAACCATTTTGCGACGGTTCGAGACCAGGCCGACGCCATCTACCGGCGCGACGAAGCGGTTTTGGGGGCGCAGATCTCGATTTCCGTCGCGCTCAAGGCGGCGTGTGTCATCGGCGATCCGCTCGAACGCTCGGACGCGAGCCAGGGCCGTGTCGCGCTCAACCTGGGGCACACCGTGGGGCACGCCCTTGAGCTGGGCGAGGGATACACGCTCAAGCACGGCCAAGCGGTGGGGCTGGGGTTGCTCGCCGCCGCACGGCTGTCCCGGCGGCTGGGTCTGAGCACGCTCGACCTCGAGGGACACATCCGCGCAGCCCTGGAGGCGCTGCGCCTGCCCACGGACTTGGACCGGTATTTGTCCGCAGACCGTCGCCAGGCCTTGATCGAGGCCGTCGCGCGCGACAAGAAGCGCGGCGCGCATCGCAAGATCACCTACATCGGACTCGCCCGGCTGGGGGAGCCTCGGGTGCTCCGTCTGACCCCCGAAGCCATCCTCGACGCCATCGTTTAGTCACCGCGGTTGGCCCGTTTCTTGGGCTGCGCCGCGGCGCCTTGGTACGCTTGTGATCGGGTTACCTCCGGGTGGCCGCTCGGTGCGTCATGAAGGTTTTCAAGCTCACGTCCCTCGCCGTCGCTCTGGCCGCCCTTCCTGTGCTGGGTTCGTGCGCCGATCAACAGGAGTCGATCATCATCGCTGGCGCGCCCGCGTGGATGCCTGGGAGCTGCAGCGTGCAGGTGCCGGCCCAGGTCTACCTGGACCGAGGCCGCTTGGACGTTCGCTTCGGGACGCAGTATTTGGTGCCGCTGGAGATTCAAAACCAGCTCATGGCCCAGTCGGCCAACGTAACCAACAGCGGGACCGACAACTCGGAGTTTCAGATCAGCGGCGTGGATGTCGTGCTCTCCAGCGCGCAGCGCCCCGACCTGATCGACCGCCTGGTGGAGGACGGAGGGGAGTCCTTCGTCGACTTTTCGCCCGCGATTCCTACCAACTCGCTGAGCGGGGGCGGGACGCTGGGCTACCTGGTGACCGGCATTCCCGCCGCGACGTCCGCCAAGCTCGCCCAGTACCGGGTCGAGGCAGCCATGCAGGCCGGGGAGGACGCGGCCACGGCCTTCGACGCTGCCAACCCCGGAGCCCCGGAGTCCGACATCCAGGGGGCCCGGCTCGCCGCGGAGATTGGCGTGCTTCAGGATGTGGAGACGATCTTGGTGTCTCTGGTCGTCCGCGCGCGCCGGACCGGAAACCGCTCCGGCAGCCTCGGAGAGATCGAGTCCCGGCAGTTCGACTTTCCCGTGGACATTTGCCACGGCTGCCTCGCCTCCTGCGCGACGTGCAGCTTCGACGTCGACGTCGACGCGGACGGCGAAGATGAGACGATCACCGGGGAATGCCCGGACCCCACCATTCGCACGACGCCCACCGGTCGGCTCTTTCTCGGCGACTTCGTAGGCCTGAACGTGGGCTGCCCTGCCGCCCAAGACGACATCTTCGTGCCTTCGGTCTGCGCGAACTGAGATCCAAAGGCCCGGATCCCTTGACCTACGCCCGCGCTGTGGGCGATCCTCCGGCCGCGGACCGCCATGCTTACCGAATCGCTCGAAAAGATCGTGCAGAATACTCCGGGGGCAGCCGGAGCAATCCTGATGGGGTTCGACGGTATTGCCGTCATGCAGTACGTCGCTCCGGAATACGCAGGCATCGACATCGAGTCGACGGCGATGGAGTTCTCGTTTCGTTTCGTCGAGCTTCGCCAGGCCGCGAAGTCCCTCGACATGGGCGCGGTCACCGACATCACGATCAAGGCGGACAGCCGATCGGTGTGCTGCCGGGTTCTCTCGGACGAGTACTTCGTGGCCATCGTGCTCGCGGACTCCTCGCATATCGGCAAGGGCCGCTGGATGCTGCGCTCCACGGCGGGCGAGCTTCAGTCCGAACTCTAGAGCGGCGTTCAGTTTGATTCCAGGCGCTGATGCACGCCTGGGGCCGCACCTGACGGTGTCGCGCGGCGCTCGTGGTGTGCCCGACACAACTTCGGCCACGCTCCTACCCAGGAACGGCCCCAGACGCACCTCAGCACCCGGAATCAAACGGGTCGCCGCTCTAGCAGCCTGCTCGCGGCCGGCTTCGGGATAGACTGCCGCGCATGAACGCCGCGGTGACGGTCATCCACGGTCCGAACCTGAACCTCCTCGGTTCCCGAGAACCGGAGATCTACGGGTCGGGTACGCTCGAAGAGCTCAATACGCGCCTGGTTCAGGTCGGAGCTGCCCGAGGTGCGCAGGTCCTGTGTCATCAAAGCAACAGCGAGGGCGGGCTCATCGACTTCATTCATGCCGCGCCGGGCCCGATCGTGATCAATCCCGGCGGGTACACCCACACATCCGTCGCGATCGCCGACGCGCTTCGTGCGGTCCCTGGCCCGGCGGTCGAGGTGCACCTGTCCAACATCTACGCGCGAGAGCCCGTTCGACAGGTCTCGATCACGGCCGCGGCATGTCAGGGGGTCGTGATGGGTTTGGGCGTGAACTCATACGTCTTGGCGCTTGAAGCCGTGCTGAAAATGATACGGTCCCGCGCCGAGAGGTCCTGACCGGACCCACACGCATCTCGCGAGCTACCATGAGCAACGAGAACGACTCCAAGCTTCCCGACCTCAGCTACATCCGAGAGCTGGCCGGCATCTTTCAAGACCACGAACTCGACGAACTCGAGATCGAGACGGGGGAGACCCGGATGCTGCTCCGTCGCGCAGACATGCCCGTCGTCACGCAGGCCGCGGCGCCCGTCGCCGCACCGGTCGCCGTCGCGGCGGCGGCCCCTGCGGCAGCTCCAGCCGCTGCGCCCGTACAGCTCCCCGGCGACTTCATCACGTCTCCGTTCGTCGGCACCTTTTATGCCGCCCCTCGCCCGGACGCGGCCTCGTTCGTCGAGGTCGGCTCCAAGGTCCAGCCCGGCGCGACCGTGTGCATCGTCGAGGCGATGAAGCTCTTCAACGAGATCGAGGCGGACTTCGCCTGCACCATCGAGGAAGTCCTCGTCGAAGCCGGACAGCCGGTGGAGTATGGGGCGAAGCTGTTCCGGGTGACCAAGCAGTGACCCAACCGATCCGCAAGGTCTTGATCGCAAACCGCGGCGAGATCGCGCTCCGCGTCATCCGTGCATGCCGTGAGCTCGGTATTCGCACGGTCGCGGTGCACTCGACCGTCGACGCGGAGGCCTTGCACACCCGATTTGCCGATGAGGCCGTCTGCATCGGACCTGGCCCGTCTCCGACCAGCTACCTGCACATTCCCAACCTGATCGCGGCGGCCGAGCTCTCGGGCGCCGACGCGGTCCACCCGGGCTACGGCTTCTTGGCCGAGCGGGCGGACTTTGCTCGGATGTGCATCAAGTGTGGGCTGACGTTTATCGGCCCCTTGCCGGAACACATGTCGCTGATGGGCGACAAGGTCGCGGCTCGAAGCCGCATGGAGGCGTCCGGCGTCCCGGTTCTCCCCGGGACCGGGGTTTTGGAGTCACCGCAGGCGGCCCTTGTCGCCGCCGAACGCATCGGCTTCCCGGTGATCGTCAAGGCTTCCGCGGGCGGCGGTGGTCGGGGCATGAAGATCGTCCACGACCCCGAGGCGCTCGAGCAGACGGTGGAAACCGCCCAGGCCGAGGCCCAGGCTGCGTTTGGGTGCGGCGATGTGTACCTCGAACGTTACGTCACCAGCCCCCGCCACATCGAGGTCCAGATTGTCGCGGACCATCACGGCAACGTGGTCGACCTGCTAGAGCGCGAGTGCTCGGTCCAGCGTCGGCACCAGAAGATCATCGAGGAGGCCCCGTCCTCCAAGGTCCCACAGTCCGTCCGAGCGGCGCTGCGCAAGGCTGCAGTCACGGCGGCGAAGGCGATCGGCTACCGGTCGGTCGGCACCGTCGAGTTTCTGCTCGATGGCGACGACTTCTACTTCATGGAGATGAACACCCGGATCCAGGTGGAGCACTGCGTCACCGAGATGATCACCGGCATCGACCTGGTCCAGGAGCAGATCCGACTCGCGACCGGGGAGCCTCTGGGGCATCTCGATCGTGAATATGAAGCCCGGGGCCACGCGATTGAGTGCCGAATCAACGCAGAAGACCCGGTGACCTTCGCGCCCCAGCCGGGTACGATCAGCGCGCTTCACTTTCCCGGCGGTTACGGCGTTCGGGTCGACAGCCATGTCTACCAGGGCTATACGGTCTCCCCCCACTACGACTCGATGATCGGCAAGCTCATCACGCACGCGCCGACGCGCACGCAGGCCCTCGCCCGCATGCGGGGCGCGCTCAACGAGACGATCGTGCGAGGCATTCGCACCAACCTGCCTCTGCACCGATGGATCCTCGATCAGGAGGCGTTCATCGAGGGGGGCTATGACACGCACTTCCTCGCTCAAACCCTCGATGCGGACGCGGTGCGGGCCCTCGCGGAAGAAGAGAACTAGGCAGGGAAGCACCGGTGGCGTTCAGCAAGGAAAAGGCCCACGACCGGGCTGAAAAATACGCTGCACGCGGACAGCACGACCGGGCTGCCCGCGAGTATCAGACGATCGTCGAGCAAGACCCGAAGGACGTGCGGGCGTGGCTCATGCTTGCGGACTCGCTCGCCCGAACCGGTGACCGAGCCGGCGCAGTGAGCCGATACCAGCAGGTTGGGGACTTCTATGCCTCAAGCCGCGAGTTTCAGAAGGCGCTGGCGGTTTACCGGCAGGTGCTGAACTTGGATCCGTCCCGGCTCGACATCCACTACAAGTGCGCCCAGCTCAACCTGGAGGTGGGCAGGGTCCATGATGCGATCGCCAGCTTCGAGTCGATCGCGCAGAGCCAGCTCCAAAGCGGACGGGTCGCCGAGGCGCTTCAGACGTATCGGACCATCGCCGACGCCGACCCCACCGTCGTGTCGAAGCGTCTACGCCTCGCCGAGTTGTACTCGCGCGAAAAGATGGTGGGTCCGGCGGTCGAGGCGTTTCGCATGGCTTCGCAGGTGTTGCTCGATGCCGGGCGCCACGCGGACTACGTGCGGGTTGCCGAGCGGCTCGTCTATCACAAGCCCGGGGATCGAGAGACGATCCGAGAGCTCGCGCGGGTCTACTTGCACCTTGGGGATGCCCGTCGGGCGCTGATGAAGCTCAACGGTCTTCTGCAGGCCGATCCCGGGGATGCTGCGGGCCTCGAGCTGCTCGCGGAGACCTTCATGGCGCTTGGCAAGCCGGACAAGGCCAGCTCGGTCATCACAGAGTTGGTCCGAAAGCTTCGCGAAGCAGGCGATGATGCCGCCGCGTCGCGGGCCCTGGACATGGGCCTGGATTGGATCCCCAGCGACGCCGACCTCTTGGCGCTCCGCGACGTCGCACCTGCAGCGCCCGCGCCGGAACCCACCGCCACGCCTGCGCGTGCGTCGGTCGAAGTGCCCGACGCCGTCCCGGCCGACTCCGCGGAGCGCGAGGATCTCGTGCTCGATGACGCAGACGTGGTCGAGCTGGACGATGGTGATTTCGTCCTCACCGATGGGGACGCCACATCGGGCGATGACTTCTCGGACGGCATCGAACTCGACTTCGGCGGGGATTCAAATCCCGAGATCCTTCCCGCGCGCTCCGAGCCCAGCCCCGCCGCGAGCACGTCGATGACCGACCACGTGCTTGAGGAGGTCAGCCAGAGCAGCGCCCGCGGCTTGGACCTCGGCGAGCTCGAGCAGAACCTCGATCCTGCGAAGCTGACGGACTCGGACAAGCTTCTCTTTGAGGCGCGGGTCTACGTGAAGTATCGGTTGTTCGACCACGCGCTCGAGCACCTGGGACCCTTGCTGGCCGAGCATCCCGAGCATGTGGCGGCGTTGTCGTTGAGTGCCCGGTCGCTGACGGAGCTCGAGCGGCTCGAGGACGCGGCGTCGATGCACGCACGCATCGCGGTCTTGGTCGAGGGCGGCGATCCCAAGCTGGCCCGAGAGCACGTACAGGCGGCGCTCGCAGTGTCCCCGCGCCACCCCGAGGCGCTCGCGGTGCAGTCGCGGCTCGAAGGCGGCGCGGCCAGGGGCGCGGTCGTCGAGGAGGACATTCTCGACTTCGATGCAGACGTGGCTCACGACGCGCTCGACCTCGACGACATCGCGATCGACCTGGCCGAGCCCGAGCCCGAGCTGGAGTTTGAGACGAACCCGATCGTGATCGAAAACCGCTTTGGGATCAGCGAAGCGGGCCCGCTTCCCGAAGCCGATCCGAACGCCGGCCTTGCGCTGAGCATCGCGCCGACCGAACAGATGCAGGCGTTGCAGCGTGCGCGCAGACGCGAAGACACCCCGCCTTCAGCGTTCATCCCGCGCCGCCCGACGGCCGAGAGGGACGCAGCGGCGCCCGAGTCCCCGACCCCTGCGGACATCTCGGTGGATATCGAGGTGGACATCGAGGTGGGCCCCACGCCGGTCGAGGCCGCGAGCAGCAGCGAGGCGATGGCCGAGCTTCTAGAGGACGAGGACAGCTCTCTGATCCAGCTCGATCCCGGGCCCAATCCCGACAGCGCGCCCGATCCCGACAGCGCGCCCGACACCGCGGAGACCTCGTTCGCCAACCTTGAGGTTGAGGAGGAGGTCGAGGAGGTCGAGGAGGAGGTCGAGGTCGAGGAAAACTCTGGTCGCGAGGACCTGGGGCTGTCGGATGATCCCGAGGCACCGACGCCAGCGCGCAACGACGCCGTTGAGCCCGACTTTGACGCGGAGTTCGATGCCGCCTTCGAAGATGGCTTCGATGAACTCCTGGACGTCAACGCGCCCGAGCCGCTGCTCACCTCTTCGGAGCCCAAACCGTCGGAGCCCAAACCGTCGGAGCCCAAACCGGCCCCCGTCGTCCCCGATCCCGCGCCTGCTGCGGCCGCACCCGCGGAACCTCCGGGAGGATGGGCCGACCTCTCGGACGATCTTGCTGAGATCCGCTTCTTCCTGGATCAAGGCCTCGACGACGACGCTGACGCGGCGTTGAAGGAGCTGGCAGGGGAGCACCCTGGACACCCCGAAGTCGCGGCGATGCGCAGCGAAGTCTCCGGCGCTCAAGCCCCGGGGGCGGCCGAGTTTGCGGGCGCGATGCCGCTGGTGGATTTGGACCACGACGCGGACGTCGCGGACGTCGCGGACGACGCGGACGTCGCGGACGATCCTGACGACGACGACGGCATCGATGAGGATGCGTATCTGTCGGCCATCTTCGGCGGCGGCGCACAGAAACCACCCCGCTCGCGCGGGAAGTCATCGCGCTCAGTGGGCGCATCGGCCAAGGCGCAAAACGTCGCGGGCGCCAACGCGCAGGACCGCTTCGACCTCGGCATGGCGTACCGGGAGATGGGTCTGATCGACTCCGCCGTGAGCGAGTTCGAAGGCGCGTGCTCCGACCCCGCGTGGGAGTCTCGGGCCCGCGTCATGCTGGGCGCACTCCGGGTGCTGCAAGGCGACGTGGATGCGGCGGTCGGTGATCTGCAGCGCGCGTCACAGACGGCGAGCACCGACGAGGAGCGGAGCTCTGCCGCGTACGAGTTGGCGGTCGTCTACGAGAAGACCGGCGACGATGCCGCGGCCATCGCGTTGCTTGAGGGCATCGATGCTGGCTTTCGGGAACGCGACGCCAAGCTGGCGTCCCTACGAGGTTGACGATGTCCGAGTCCGACGAGCGAGGCCCTTCGACGCGATCTGTTCACGATGGCGAGCCCAGGGTCCGCGCGGACCGGAGCATCACGACCCCGGTCGTGCACTCCAGCACGTTTCCGTTCGAGAACACCGCGGAGTTGGTGTCGTTCATGCGTGGCGAGCACGAGCGGCCGCAGGAGTACGGCCGCTACGGCAACCCGACCGTCACCGCGTGTGAAGCCAAGCTGGCCGCGCTCGAAGGGGGCGAGGCCGCACTGCTCACCAGCTCCGGGATGTCGGCGATCACCACGACGCTGTTCGCGATGCTCAAAGCGGGCGCTCACGTGGTGCTCACCAGCGACGTCTACCGAAAGACGCGGCACTTCGCGTTGTCGGTGCTGGGCCGCTATGGCGTCGAAGTCGACATCGTCCCGCCGAGTGTCGAAGCCCTCCGCGCGGCCATGCGCCCAACCACGAAGGTTGTGTTCACCGAGGCGCCCACGAATCCCTACGGCCGCCTGGTGGACCTGGAGGCGCTTGTCGCCCTGGCCAAGGCGCACCGCGCCAAGACGATCATCGACGCCACGTTCGCCACGCCGGTGAACATGAGGCCGCTGGAGCACGGCATCGATCTGGTGATCCACTCCACGACGAAGTACCTGGGCGGGCACAACGATCTGCTCGGGGGCGTGGTCGTGGGCAAGCGCCCGATGCTTGAGGCGATCCGCGAGCAGCACGGGACGTTGGGTGCGGTGGCCGATCCGCAGACCGCGTTTCTCACGATGCGCGGGATCAAGACGCTCGGGCTTCGGGTTGCGCAGCAAAACCAGACCGCGCTGCGGCTCGCGACCCTGTTGCAGGGGCATCCTGCAGTGGCGCAGGTCTGGTATCCGATGCTGCCGAGTCACCCGGACCACCATCTCGCGCGCCGCTACCTGCGTGGGGGCGGCGGGGTGCTCTCGTTCGAGCTTCGTGGCGGACTCGCGGCCGGGAGCCGCCTGGTCGATTCTGTGCGGATCCCCAAGTTGGCCGCGTCGCTGGGTGGGGTGGAGAGCTTGATCGAGCAGCCAGCGCTGATGAGCTTCTTCGAGCTCTCGCCCGAGCAGCGCGCCGCGCTGGGCATCAAAGAAGGGCTGATTCGGATGAGCGTGGGGATCGAGGACGCTCAGGACCTGGAAGCAGACCTGCAGAGCGCGCTGGACGGGCTCGCGAACGCGTAAATCTCCAGGGTTGCGGAAAGCGCGCGTTCTCGGTCGGAGCCAGGTGTACTGAGGCCTTTGTCACCGGGCTGGGACTTTGTTATGCAGCCGTCCTCCCGCGACGTGAGGACCAAGAAAAATGGAAAGTAGCATCGAGCGCATCAGTCCCGTCGAGTGTCGAATCAAGGTGGAGATTCCTTGGACGGACGTCTCGAGTCGACTCACCGACAAGATGCGCGACCTTCGTCGTCAAGCCCGTCTGCCTGGCTTCCGCGCTGGCAAAGTGCCGGACAAGGTTCTTGAGCAGCGCTTCGGCAAGGGCGTCCGCGAAGAGCTCGCCGGTGAGCTCGTTCAGGAGACGTTCCAGACGGCTGTGACCGAGCACGAGACGCAGCCGCTGACGCAGCCGATTGTCGAGGAGAGCTCGCTTCAGAAGGAGCAGCCGTTCCGCTATCAGGCCCGCTTCGAGGTTCGTCCGGCGATCGAGCCGAAGGACTACACCGGCGTCGCCGTGCGTCGTCGTCCGGCCGTGGTCGACCCCGCGAAGATCGAAGCCGATCTCGAGGAGCGTCGCAAGAAGTTGATCGAGCTTCGTCCTCTGCCCGAGGACGAAAAGCGCGAACTGACGGCTGCGGGCGACGTGTGGACCATCGACGTCGAGGGGACCCTTGGCGAGCAGCGTGTGGCTCGCAAGGACGTTCGTGTCGACATCGGGGAGACCGACAGCGAGTTCATCCCGGGGCTGAGCGCCGCGCTCGAGGTCCTCAAGCTCTCCGAGGTGGGGTCGATCAAGTCGCTGCGTTTCACGCCCCCCGAAGACCGGATTCGCGCCGAGCTTCGAGGTCAAGAGGCCAAGCTTGAGCTTGGCCTGCGTGAGGTTCGGCTCAAGTACATTCCCGAGCTCGATGACGAGTTCGCCAAGGACACCGGCGATGCCGAGACGCTCGATGAGCTCAAGGCCAAGATCTCCGAGGACCTCAAGAAGGCCGACGCAGACGAAGCGGAGCGCGAAGCTCGTCGTCGCCTTTTGGGCTCGCTGCTTGAGGCGAACGAGTTCGAGCCCGCGCCCTCGATGGTGGCGCGGGAGGTGGCAGCGCAGGTCGACCAGACCAAGCGGCAGCTCGCGCAACAGGGCATGCGGCTGGAGCAGATGGGAACCAACGAGCAGCAGTACGCTGCCCGCATCCGGCCCGAGGCCTTGTTCAACGTGAAGGCGTTCCTGCTGCTCGACGCGATCGGCAAGAAGGAGAGCATCGAGGTCAGCGACGAAGACGTGCAGGCTCGCGTCAACGAGCTGGCCGAAGAGTCGGGCCAAAACGTCGACCGCATGCGCGCCTCCATGGAGAAGAGCGGCCAGCTGCTGATGATTCAGGCCGGCCTCCGCGAGGAGCGGATCTTTGATTTCCTCATGGAGAAGGCCAAAATCACCGAGGCTGCCGATCCGGAGCCTGAGGGCGCCGACGGCCACGTTCACGACGAGAACTGCGACCACGATCACGATTAGGCCGTCGGTTTCGACCGGCCTAGGCCGGCTCCAAGGGGCGTCTCGTGGGAGGCGTCCCTTTCTTGCGTTCACGCCGGGGCGCGCTGCCCCAGGCTCGGCGTACGCCCAATCTGGGCCGGGTCCCGGTCAGATGGATTGGAACCCTACCGTTTTGGACCGCTCGACCGCCTCAAAACCTGGGTCAGGGCGCCGATGACGGCACTTGCATCGTGCGGCTCTGCCGGCCACCATTGCCTGCGGACGATGTCCTCGTGCCGTTCTCGGCTCGAGCCCTTGCACCCGGTCTCCGAGCATCGCAAAGGAGACGCTGACAGCGTTCGCGGCGCGAGACTGCTTTCCACCCTCCGACCTCATGGCCGACTTCAAACCATTCGGTGATCCCTCGATGCTTCCCCCTTCTGTGACGTCGCAGTCCATGTCGTGGGGTGGTGAACCCAGCGCCAACATTCCGTTTGTCATCGAGCAGACGGTCCGAGGCGAACGCTCGTGGGACATCTACTCTCGCCTGCTCAAGGACCGCATCATCCTGCTGGGCACGCCGATCAACGACCAGGTCGCCAACTCGATCGTTTCGCAGCTGCTCTACCTGGAGTCGGATGACCCGGACAAAGAGATTCGGCTCTACGTCAACAGCCCCGGGGGCGTGGTCACCGCGGGCTTGGCGATCTACGACACGATGCAGCTGATTCGTCCCAAGGTCGCGACCTACTGCATGGGGCAAGCCGCGTCGATGGCGGCGGTGATCGTTGCCGCGGGTGCACCGGGCAAGCGGCTGGCGCTGCCCAACGCGCGCATTATGATTCACCAGCCGCACGGCGGCTCGCAGGGCCAGGCCACCGACATCGAGATTCAGGCGCGAGAGATTCTGCGCTTGAAGGCACGGCTCAACGAAATCCTCGCCACGCATTGTGGCCAGGGCGTTGACGACATCCTGCGCGATACCGAGCGGGACAAGTTCATGGACGCCGAAACGGCCAAACGCTACGGTTTGGTTGACGAGGTCATCCAGAAACGGTCCGACGACGGGGATGACGCCTAGTTTCTCTTCGGCGATACGCCGACCAAGCCCGCCCCAACCCGGACCGAGAAGATGACGGATCCCGACCGCGAAGGATCGAAGGACAGCAGATGAGCACCTCGAAACGAGACAATGGCCACGGAAATTTGAGCTGTTCCTTTTGCGGAAAGTCGCAGAAGGAAGTGAAGAAGCTCATCGCTGGGCCTTCTGTGTACATCTGCGACGAGTGCATTTCCCTGTGCAACGACATCCTCGCCGAAGAGGTGCAGAAGGAAGAGCGGCAGCACGGGGTGGGCAAGGTCCCCAAGCCCAAGGAGATCCGCGAGATTCTCGATGACTACGTGATTGGTCAGGACTCCGCGAAGAAGATCATCTCGGTCGCCGTCTACAACCACTACAAGCGGATCAACGCGACCCGGAAGGCCGACGAGGCTGAGCTGCAAAAGAGCAACATCTTGCTGATCGGTCCGACCGGGTCCGGCAAGACGCTGCTCGCCCAGACGCTGGCGCGCATCCTTGATGTGCCCTTCGCGATCGCCGACGCGACCAGCCTCACCGAGGCCGGCTATGTCGGAGAGGACGTCGAGAACATCATCGTCAGCCTGCTCCAAAACGCGGACCATGACGTTGAGCGAGCCCAGCGCGGGATCATCTACGTCGACGAGATCGACAAGATCGCGCGCAAGGGCGACAACCCTTCGATCACACGCGATGTGTCGGGCGAGGGCGTCCAGCAGGCGTTGCTGAAGATCCTCGAAGGCACGGTCGCTTCGGTTCCCCCCAAGGGCGGCCGCAAGCATCCTCAGCAGGACTTCTTGCAGGTCGACACGACGAACATCCTCTTCATTTGCGGCGGTGCGTTCGCGGGTATCGAGGACATCGTCGAGCACCGCGTGTCTGCCAAGAGCATGGGCTTTGGTGCGAAGGTCGAATCCAAGAAAGAGCTGCGGAGCTGGGAGCTGATGCAGGAGGTCCAGAACGAGGACCTCCACAAGTTCGGGCTCATCCCGGAGTTCATCGGTCGGCTTCCCGTCGTCGCCCCGCTTCAGGAGCTGGACGAGGAAGCGCTGGTCAAGATCCTCACCGAGCCCAAGAACGCGCTGGTCAAGCAGTACGTTCGACTGCTTGAGATGGACGACGTGGAGCTCAAGTTCACCGACGAGGCGCTCGTCGCCGTCGCGGTCAAGGCCAAGAAGCAGCGCTCCGGTGCCCGGGGTCTACGGTCCATCCTCGAGAAGGCGATGCTCGAAGTCATGTACGACATCCCCAGCGTCGACAACATCGCGGAGGTTGTCGTCAGCGAAGAGTGCATCGCGCAGGATAAGCGTCCGACGATCATCTACAAACACGAGAAAAAAGAAGCCTCGTAGGCTTCCAGTTCTCTCCCAAGCAGCAACGCCTCGCGCCCTCGGACGCGAGGCGTTCTTCGTTTCCGGACACGCAGCGATCGACCCCCCGGACGCGGATCAAAAGCAAGGCGGCCGGGGCGTGACGTCGAAGGGCTCGGACGACGGCAGGGTCTCTCGGAGGTACTCGTACTCCTCGATGCAGAAGCGCGAGGGGCCGGCGCCTTCGAGCTCGGCGCGTTCGTCGAACGGTCGGTCGGCGTCCATCAGGCGGTCGTCCTGATCTCCTTCGTTGTGAATACTGGGCCCGTAGGGGTCCGCGAGGCCGAGGCTGTGCCCGAGTTCGTGCGAGATCGTGCTTCCCATGAGCGTGCCGAGGGCATGAATGGCGCACGCAAGCTGGTGAGGACGCGACGCGTCTGCGGTGGGGCAGTTGGCGGGGTCGATCTCGGGGAGTTCGTTCTCCAGGTCGGCCGCGAGCACGGGTTGGCCCCCCGCGTCCGGCCTGAAGGGATCGAAGAGCAGATCGAAGCGCACGTCGGGTCGGACGGGCTCGGCCAAGTTCCCGGGATGTTCGGAGTAGCCGAACAGGGACTCGATGAAGACCCCGCCGTAGCCGGGGAAGCCGTCCTCCTGGGTTTGGGCGTTGGTGCCTCCGATGCGGTCGTACAGGCGCCGGTTGTCCGTGTCCTTGCCTGGCGTGTTGTCGTAGCCGAGCAGACCGAGTCCGTTGGGGTCGCGCCCGCCGATGTCGACCTCGGCGAAGAGTGCGAAGTCATCAGGCCGGACCTCGCGAACCTCGAGATTGAGCGAGGCGAAGTCTCGAAGGATGACCTCGATGGCGCGGGCCCTGATGCGGGCATCGACGGCCCGGAGGCCAAAGGCCCGCAACGCTTCTTTGTAGGCCGGGGTGAAGTTCACCCACACGACTTGGCGAACCGGTTCGAGGCGAAAGGACAGGGGCCGCGTGCTGCCCTCGACCTCGGTTCCGTCGTACGCAATGATCGGGGTGACCAAGCCCTCGAACAGACCTGCCTCGGTTCGCATGTCGTTGACGGCCGAGGCCAACCCGTCCTCCTCGTTGACCACGTAGCGAACCTTCCGGCCGTTCGCGAACTCGGGAAACAGCAGCTCGTTCAGCTCCACGGGGGTGCCCGACAGGTCGGGGGTGAAGGTGCCGACAAAACGAAGGACCGTGTCGCCTCCCGCATCACCGCCGAGAAATCCCGCCCCTTCGATGCTCACGTAGCGGCCCAAGCTCGCGGCGGTGGTGTCGATCCCGTACAGCGCTGGCTCGACCAGGTCCCAGGTGACCGGGGTCGCGAGCGAGGTGACCACGTCTGCGCCGACATGCTCGTTGTGGAAGGTGACGGTCCCCTCGAACCGGCCAGGCTCGATCCCGGCGACTCGCGGCTCGAAGGCAAACACGCCCTCGGTTCGGTTCTGCGCGCTGGTGGGCTCGATCTTGACCGCAGCCGGGGCGATGTCGACACACGCAGAGGTGCCCGCGGAGCTGAAGCAGCCCTCGAGTACGGCAAACGAGCTGCCCTCCGCACCGAGCAGAAGTCCGTCTCCGGCCACCGCGAGCGGCTCGTTGGGGAAGATGACGCTGCTGGGCGTGAGCAGCGTTAGCTCTGGCTGCAGCGTCTTTGCGACGTCGAACTCGACCTGGGTGTCTCGGGAGCGATACAGGCGGCCGTCCACAGTGCTGATCACCTCGAGGCGGGCAGTGCCTTCGAACACCGCGGCGTCGCCATCGCTGATCAGCGCGATCGCCTTGCGGTCGAGGTCGACCTCCATGCGGGTGAAGTCGACGAATCGTGCGGGTAGCCGGACGATGCGTCCGTCCGTGGCCGTGCCGGTATCGATCTCGCCTTCGAGAACGAGCGTGGACTCGCCCCACGGGTCATCGACGAACGCGTCCCCGGTGATGACCCACGTGGAGCCGACCAGCACCGTCTGCGGGGAGACGGATTGAAGCTCAAGATCGACCAACACCGTGTCCACCGCGGCCCGCTCCGCGGGCTCATCGCTGCACTGCCCCAGCGCGAGCAAGGCGAGCAGCGGCAGGCTGCGTCTCATCGGGGTGGGGCTCCGCCGAGGGCATGGTGCGGCGAGGCGTAGGCCTGGGCCTGGGCCTGGGCGTAGGCATCGGGTGCGTGCGGGTGCATTCCCGCGGTTCCACCGCCCGGAGGCGGCGCTGGCCCCTGCCGAGCCTTGTTCTTGGCCTCTTCCTCAAGACCCCGGACCAAGCCGATGAGCGCCCCTCCGAAGAAGAACGGCAGCTTGGTGAAGAGGCTGTTGGGCAGGAGGTCGACCGCAAACAACGCGCAGATGATCGCGAGTGCGTCGACGTAGATTCGCCCAGCCTTGGGGAGCTTGTTGGCGCGCCGCCATGCGATGAAGATCGGCGCGAGGATGAGACCGAACGTGGAGATGAACCCGAGAACACCGCGGCCCCCCATGCGAATGATCCACTCACCATCGGTCAGGCAGATGTCCTTGCCGCGTTCGTCATACACCCGGTTGCGGCCGTACCCGCCCCATCCAAACGTCAGCCGCTCCGAGGCGCGCTCATACAGGATGTCTTCGTTGTAGAAGCGGACATACAGCGAGTCGGCGCGTTCTGGGGATATCTCGGTCAGCCAATCGATGAGCGCGTAGACGTCGAACACCTCCCAGACCCGCAGCGCCGGGTACAACAGGACCATCACCGCAAGGATCACCGCAGCGGTGATCGCGAGCTTTCCGCGCGAGACGAGGATGATCGGGACCGCGACCAGCGTGTAGAGCAACGCGGCGACGTTGTGGGAGAGGGCCAACGTGACCATCAAGATGAGCATCGCGCCGATCGCCGGCAGACCGAAGATGCTCTCCTTGCGCTTCGCCAACACCGCAGCGCAGGAGGTCGCGCAGAAGAGGAAGGTTGCGACCGCGAGACCGGAGTTCTGGAAGAGGACGGGCTTGAAACCGTCTCCACGGACGACGCCCGCGAACCCTGTGGGTGGGTAGCCGTAGATCCAGTTGTGAATCTGCGGAGACACCCGCACCTCGAGCAGACACCCGGGCGCGTACACCAGCGCCAAGATCACGATGCCCCGCATCAGCACGAGTCCATCATCTGCGTTCCGGAAGGCGACGCGTCCGATCAGGAACGGGATGTACATCGCCAGGGTGTCACGCACCGTGCCGGCGATGATGTCCTTGGTGGTGTGGCCGGAGAGGATCGTTGGCTCGGCCACGAGCGCCCCGGTGCTGTCCCACCAGTACACGCCGAAGCTCTGCGTATCCTGGTTGGTCATCACCGTGCCGATGTTGCCCAGCAGGAGTAAGACGAAGAACAGATCGACGCCGCGAAACGCCTTGGCGCGAAGCAGGCGATCTTTGTGCACCAAATAGGTCGCGACCAGGCTCATCAGCCCGGCGAACTCGTACTTGCTCAGCGGTGGAATGAGCGGTGCATCAAAGGCGACCAGCTCCGGCAGGAACATGACGCCGCCGAAGAAGACGTAGAAGACCGTACGGGTTGCGTGCTTCTCCGCAGCGGTCACTGCGTAGCCGATGGCCGCGGGCACGTACAGGAGCAGGGCCACGAACGGCCGCACGTCTGGCGGGGATGCCACGCCGAGAGGATATCAACGCAGGCCGCGAGGTTCGATTGCCAGGCAAAACGGACCTAGGCTAGCGTCCCCCCACCGCATGGGCGAGCCGCCGACGAATCCTCCCGACCCCTCGCCCGACGACCCTCCTGCGCAAGTTACAGCGGTCGAGGATCGCGCGGTGCCCGAGGTGGACCCCGTGGGCGGCGCGGCGGACGTCGGCGGCGGTGGCCAGCTCCGGCGGGCGGCCGCCCAAGGCGCGCTCTGGGTGTTCGGTGCATTTGCCGTCGGGCAAGTCGTTCGCCTTGGCAGCAGTCTCATCCTCTCCCGGCTGCTGTTCCCCGAGGCGTTTGGGATCATGCGCGTGTTGATGGTCGTCGTCGCGATCGTCGGCATGCTCACCGACGCTGGGCTGCGGGGCAGCATCATCGCGCACAAGCGTGGCAATGAGCCTGACTTCTACAACACGGCGTGGACGCTGCAGTGTCTGCGGGGTGTCGCCGTGGCGGTCGTTGTTTCGGCGCTCGCCGCTCCGCTTGCGAACTACTACGAACTCCCGGAGCTGTCGTTCTTGCTGCCGGCGGTCGCGCTGTCGCTGGTGGTGCTCAGCCTGCAGTCCACATCCGTGGTCACGCTGTCGCGAGAGGTCAATCCCAAGTCCGGGGCGCTGCTCGACCTCGCGATTCGCGTCTCGTCGGTTGTCGTCATGGTCGGGCTGGCGTTTGTCTGGAAGAGCGTCTGGGTGCTCGCGCTGGGGATGATCTTGGTCAACGTTGGTACGGGTCTGCTGACGCATTTCCTCATCAAGGGCTACCGCAACCGCTGGTGCTGGGACAAGGAGGCGGTCCGCGCTCAGCTCAAGTTCGGCAAGTGGGTGTTCGTGAGCTCCGCCCTTGCTGCGCTGCTCGGGCAGGGCGGCTCGGCCGTTGTCGCGAAGCTGCTCACCAACAACATGCTTGGGGTGTACTCCATCGCGCTGCTTCTCTCCGAGGCCGTGACGCAGGCGATGCAGACCGTCGGCATCAAGGTGCTTCAGCCGCTGTACGCCAAGTTCGTCAGCGGCGATCAGCAGCGATTGCGCGCTCGGATGTTCAAGGTGCGCGGAGCGTTGCTCGCGTTGGCGTTGCCGCCCTTGTGGGCCCTGGGCATCTTCGGCCAAGAGGTCGTCGACCTGCTGTTCGACGACCGCTACGTGCAGGCCGGTTGGATGCTCCGGATCTTGGCTGCAGGTTCGGTCGGCACGCTGATCATTGGCACGGCCGAGATGCTGTTCGTCGCCGCGGGGGACTCCAGGGCACATCTGGTCCACAAGGCAGTCGGCGCGGTGTTCTTCGTGTTGTGCATGGTGGTGGGCTACTCGCTCGCCGAGTTCAACGGCGTGCTCATCGGCATGTCCTTCGGCCGCGTCCTGGGCTATCTCCCGATGGCGGTTCTGCTGCGCCGCCGCGGCGCCTGGCTCCCCAGGCTCGACGCGCTGGCCTTCGCGACCTCGGGTATGGTGTTGGGGCTCGGCTACTGGCTGCATCCCCTGGAGACTTTATGACGCCCCAAAACCCTACGGGCCGCATGCCCGACTTCCTTCTCATCGGTGGGATGAAGTGCGGGAGCACGACACTGCACGACTACCTCGTCAAGCATCCCAAGCTGGCCGAGCCTCAGTACAAGGAGCCGGGGTTCTTCAGCCGGGACGAGCGCTTCGCGTTAGGCCTGGATTGGTACCGAAGTGTGTTTTCGGCGGCGCAGGGCGACCAGCTCGCCTTCGAGTCGTCGACTTGCTACACGCGTCATCCGCATTTTGGCGAGGTCGCGACCCGCATTCACGAGCATTTGCCCCGCATCAAGCTCGTCTACATCATGCGGCACCCGGTCGACCGCCTCTACTCGCACTATCGGCACGCGATGCTGGAGCGGCAGCAGAAGAACGAGGGGCCGGTTGTGTCTCGCTGGATGCGGCGTTGCGCGAGACCTCCGAGTACTTCGACTCCGGCAACTACCTCAAGCAGATCGAGCAGTTCACCGCGCACTACGACCGAGACCGATTCTTCTTCCTCACGCTCGAAGAGCTCACGGCCGACACCGACGCCACGCTGCAACGGATTCAGGAATTTCTCGGGGTCGAGGTTGTGCCCTCGCTCTCCACATCGGTGAAGGGCCCGTCGAACGCCGCTGGCGCGCGGGCGATGGGGACCAAGACGGCCTCCGCCCGCGAGAGGCTGCGGCGCAACCCCGTGGTCCGCGTCGCCAAGAGGCTCATCCCCAAACAGGCGCGAAGCGTGCTGATGAACGCCGTCATGGAGTCGCCCATCGTGAAGGCACGCATGAAGGCCAAGGCCGACGCGTTTGCGGCGCAACTCACGAAGCTGACCGATGCCAAACGTCGTGAGCTGTTGCGGCGGTATTCGCAGCCCAACGCGGCGCTCGCGGAGTTCCTCGGCCGTCCGCTTCCCGGTTCGTGGGACGCGTAGCCCTCACCCTCGCCTTCGCGGCCGTCCGTACGCCGCGTTTCGTGGCGCAGGGCTGTCGCCGCGGCGGCACCCAGATCTGCGTGATATCTTTGGGCTCAAGGTCGCACGACATGCTCATCAACCAGCTCGACAAGGACGCACTGCGAGAGCAGTTCAAGTCTGCCAAGCCGTTTCCGCATCTGGTGATCGAGAACTTCTTGGAGCCGTCGTTCCTTCGGGAGGTGGTCGCGGCGTACCCGACGTTCGACAGCGCGTGGAAGGAGGCCAAAGGGACGCGTGACGCCTTCAACGCGCTCAACGAAAAGCTCAAGGTCCAGGTTTCGGACTCCTCCCGGTTCCCTGGACCGGTCAAACAGCTGCACGAGGCGATCACGTCCGAGTCGTTTCTCGATGCGCTTTCGGAGATCACCGGCATCGAGAATCTTGCGGCCGACCCCGCGATGCGCGGGGGCGGCATGCACCTCACCGGCCCCAGTGGCCGACTCGATGTGCACATCGACTTCAACTACTCCGAGGAGCTGAAGATGCACCGTCGACTCAACATCCTCATCTACCTCAACGAGGGCTGGGACCCATCGTGGGGAGGGGCTGTTGAGCTGTGGGATCGGGAGGTGAAGAACTGCGAGGTCTCGGTCTCGCCGCAGATCAACCGCTGCGTTCTGTTCGAGACCAGCGACATCAGCTACCACGGCGTGGAGCCGGTTACGTGTCCGCCCGGCGTCGGTCGCATCTCGTTCGCCGGCTACTACTACACGAAAGAGGCGCCCGAGCAGTGGGACGGACAGCACCACAGCACCGTGTTCAAGGCGCGTCCGGACGAAGCGCTGCGTGACCTCGTGCTGGGCAACGTGGACCGGCTTGGTCGCGCCGCTTACAGGCAGCTGCAGCGTGGCCGCCGGCTTGTCCGCATGCTTCGCGGGCGCTGAGAGCGGCCGCCGCGGTATACCGAGGCCAGAACAACAAGGGCCCGCGCGGAGACTTCGGCGGGCCCTTGCGTGCTTCGTTGGCGACTACTGGAACGTATCGACGCGGAGGTTGCCGCCGGTCGCGTACTCGGTATTCGCCGCCCGAGCTTCGGCGAGTCCGCTGGTGCGAAGCACCCACATCCTGCGAATGGCCACCACGTCATCGTTCTGCCGCGCGTGCACCTCGATGATGTTGTTGCCCGGTGTCAGGGGAACCTCGGCGGAGAACTTGAGCTCTCCGGCGGCAGGGTCGGGGCTGGCCACGTAGTAGACCTTCTCGCGGTCGCCAAAGAGGTTGCGCGACGGGTTGTATACGGTGACGAAGACGTCGCGCAGGGCTTGCGCGTCGGTGGTCGTCCCGGAGAGCGTGACGGTCTCGGCGTCGGTCTTGCTCAGCGCCGCGTCCAAGGTGATCTTGGGCGGGGACACCTCGAAGCTTGCGGTCACAGCTGGCGCTTTCGCGGTCGCGGTACCACGCTCCACGTTGGCGCTCTTGGCGAACGACCATCTGCTCCCCCTTGACCTGGACGCGGACCCAGCCATCGCCTTCAGCCAGCACGGGCATGACGACGCCCTTGGCGACGCGGGCGATGGTTCGCTCCGGGTCCAGGGGACTGGCGTAGAGGTCGATGGCGCCGGTGGCGGTTGCGGTGCCTTTGGCCTTGGACAGCGAAATCTCCGCGTTCGGGAACCGGAAGGTGGATGCGCTCGGAGAGGGCTTCGGCGATCTTGTTGTCCGAGACGGTGAGCTGCAGCTGCACGTCCCCGTCCTCCGGTCGCTCCTTGAGCTCGAAGTCGAGGTCGACGGAGCGAAGCTCGCCGGTCGCGACCTTGCCCAGATCCTTGCGGCCCTGATGCAGGAACACGGACTCTCCAGCCTGGTTGCGCAGCGTGACCCACGTATCGAGCGCGTCGCCCTCGCCTTGGTTGGCCAGCGAGACCCGCAGTTGGACCCGCTCGCCCACCTGCAAGGCTCCATCTGCGTTGCCGACGATCGACTCACCGAGCGCGGGGTCGTCGATGATCTGGTAGCCATAGACGAACTGCGGTCGCGGCAAGCCCTCGGCGCTCACATCGATCGAGGTGGTCGATCCCTTGGCGAGCTTGGCTCCGTGGGCCTCGAACAGGTGCATGTCGATGCGGTCGGTGCGGCTGAGTTCGTGTTCGGAGACCGACAGCTTGAGGCTGTAGGTTCGCGACTCACCGGGCTCGATCTTGCCGAACAACATCTCTCGTTCGTCGAAGTACCGATAGTCGGAGTCGGTGATCGCGCGGACCTGGTAGGCGGTGGCGTCGCCGATGTTCTTCACGACGGCGGTGAGGGTGCCTTGCTCCCCTCCACGGATCCTGTTGCCGGGCTTGTCGGATGTGATGCTGACCTGGAGCTTGGCCGAGCCTGAGAGGGGCTTGGTACCCAAGGTCCAGTCAATGTCGCGCGCAGCGAGGCTCTTGGCGATGCTGCCTTGCTGGTTTTTCTCCTGTTGCTCGACGAAGGAGCCCATCTCACGAAGCAGGACATCTCGGTCCGCGGACGGCGCCCAAGCCACGAACTCGGCAGCCATTCGAATCTCGGGGTCGTCTAAGAAGGAGGGCGGCGGACTCGCGGCCTTCTTTCCCTTCTTCCCCTTCGTCTTGGTGGACTTGGCGTCGTCGTCGTCGTCGTCGTCGTCGGTTCGTCGTCGTCGCCTTCGAGGACAGAGCCAGCGTCAAGGAAGTGCAGGGATCCGTACGCGATCTTCTGGGTCTTGGCGTCGGAGGTGAGGTGGGAGGCCAAGGACTCCTCGCGCAGCAGGTCGAAGCGGCCACGGCCGAAGTAGTAGATCTGCTCTTTGCCGATCCACACCGGGACGGTCTCGATGTCTGGGCTGACCCCGACCGACTGAATCGAGACGTCGCCCGGCGTGAGGTACTGGGCGATGGTGAGCTTGAGGGCGAGCTCCTTGTCGCCGGCTTTGCGCTCGTGCAGCACCTGGACGCTGCCTTTGCCGAAGCTTCGCCGTCCCATCAACACGCCACGACCCAGGTTGCGCAGCGCGCCGGCGACGATCTCCGAAGCGCTCGCAGAGCCTTGGTCGATCAGGACCACCAGGGGCAGGTTGGGGAAGTCGTAGCGATCGTCGGCTCGGCTTTCCTCGCGGGGGGAGCTGACACCCACGGTGGAGACAATGGTGCCCGATTCCAGGAACGCATCGGCGACCTCGACGGCGGCGTTGAGCAGACCACCGGGGTTGTCGCGAAGGTCGAGCACGATGCCCTCGACCCCGGCCTTCTCGAACTCGTCGAGCTTGGTGCGGAGCTCCTTGCCCGTGGTTTGGGCGAAGTTGCGAGGAATCTGGACCAGCCCGACGTTGTGCTGTTTACCGTCAAGGCCGGTGAGTTCGAGCTTCTCTGCGATGACAGAGTCGAGCTTGATCGTGGCGCGGGTGATCGACAGCCGCTTGGGTTTGGCCATCCCCTCGCGCATGACATGCAGGACGACCGCGGTACCGGCCGGTCCTCGCAGGCGGTCGACGGCCTCGTTGAGCGTCATGGTGACGGTGGACTCGGAGCCGATCTGCGCAATCTGGTCGCCCGGCTGCATGTCGACCTCGGAGGCCGGGTTGCCGTCGATGATCCGGATCACGGTGATCTTGCCCTCGCGCATGCCGACCTCGATACCCAAGCCGCCGAAGCTGCCCTTGGTGCTGGCCTTCATGTCGCTGAAGTCGGAGGGCCGCAGCAGGTTGGTGTGGGGATCGAGCGTGCTCAGGACCCCTGCCACGATCGCGTACTCGGCTTCGCGCTGTTCGTCGGGGGTGAGGTCGGTGTGCTCGGTGACGAACCGGAACACTTCGCGGACATGGGGACCGACGGCCCACAACGCCTCGATTTCACCGAGCTCGAAAATCTTCTCCTGGGTGGCAACGCGGACGCGCACCCGCCCGCCATCTCCGATGGGTTGCACGAGGACTTGGGCGACCTCTCGCTCCAGCGCTTCGAGACCGGCCAGCGTCATGGCACGAGGATCGACCCGCTCGGGCTCGACGTAGTACTTCGAGACGTTCCAAAGGGTCCAGTCCAGGACCCGAAGCGCGGTCGCGTCGTCGTTGGGGACCAAGCGAGAGTGCTTGCGTGGATCGCTGCGCTGCGCCTGGGCTTGGCGGTCGCCGACGGCGGTGAGGCCCAGAGAAAGTGCGAGCGATCCGGCGATCACCGCGGGGGTCCCGAATCTGGCCCAAAGCTGAAGGCGGTTTCGGGGGCGGCCGCGTGGAGGCGTCAGTCGACTCACGTGGGGAGTCTAGCAGGCGAGATGCCCCGCGCTTGCGGTCAAGGACCGTCAGATGGGATCGATTTCCGGCTAGGGTATTCGAGGTCGCTTCGTGAGCGACGACCGGCGTAGACTCCGCGTGCCCGAGATGGCGAACCCCAAGTCCCAGAATCGGTCCAAGTCGGCCAGCTCCGAGCCCATCGACGTCGAAGTCGTCGACCGATCCTCGAAGTCCAACAAGACGACGCAAGAGCAAGATGAGGCCGCGGCTGCAGCGCTGGCTGAGGTCGATCCGGTCTCCGACGAGGAACTCGACGCGCTGGCCAAGAGCATCGGGCGAAAGAGAGCCGCGCCCGAGGGGATCCACGGCCCTGGCGCGCCGCGATCCGATGGCCGCCTACATGGCGGAGGTCCGACGTCATCCGCTGCTCACCCGCGAGGAGGAACACGAGCTCGCGGTGCGCTGGGTCGAGGAGGACGACAAGGAGGCGGGGCGAAAGCTTGTGACCTCCAACCTGCGGCTCGTGGTGAAGATCGCCCACGAGTATCGCCGCGCCTACCACAACCTGTTGGACCTGGTGCAGGAGGGCAACGTCGGCCTGGTGAAGGCGGTGCAGAAGTTCGACCCGTATCGCGGGGTGAAACTCAGCACGTACTCGGGCTGGTGGATCCGGGCGTACATCCTCAAGTACATCCTCAACAACTGGCGGCTGGTGAAGATCGGCACCACCCAGAACCAGCGGAAGCTGTTCTTCAACCTTCGTAAGCAGCGGGCGGCGCTTGAGGCCGCTGGCATCGAGCCTTCGGCGGAGAACATCGCCAAGGAACTCGACGTCTCCGAGAAAGAAGTCATGGAGATGGAGCGCCGAATGGCGGCGCCGGACATGTCGCTGGACGCCCCGTTGTCGGGCGACGATGGCGACGGCAGCCGAACGCGTCTGGACCTGATCGAGGACGACTACGCCGACCCTGAGGACAACGTCGACTCGGCGGAGTTCAAGTCGCTGATGCAGTCCAAGCTGATGGCGTTTGGTGCGGACCTCGAAGATCGCGAGCTTGAGATCTTCACCGACCGCCTCATGTCCGAGGAGCCGGTGACCCTGCAGGATCTGGGCGATCGCTGGGGGGTGAGCCGGGAGCGGGCCCGCCAAGTCGAAAAGCGGATGATCCTGCGACTGCGGGCCTACCTTCAGCAAGAGCTCGGCGACGCGGTGCAAGTCGCGTTGGGGCACGACGCGTGAGCGGGACGCTGGTCCTGGTCGGCACGCCGTTGGGCAATCGGGCAGATCTGAGCCCGCGAGCGCGGGAGGCCCTGCTCTCGGCGGATCTTCTGCTGTGTGAAGACACCCGCAGCCCCGTGCGGCTGCTGGGCAACGAGGTCACCCTGCCTCCACGACGAAGCTGTTTCGTCGGCAACGAACACGAGCGCGTGGGCGAGCTGCTTCAGGCTCTCGCCGAAGGAAAAACGGTGGCGTTTTGCTCCGAGGCCGGGATGCCCGGCTGGAGCGACCCCGGACAGTTCTTGGTCAACGCCGCAACCGAGGCTGGGTACGCGGTCGATGTTGTGCCCGGACCCACCGCGGCTGCCGCGGCGCTGTCGATGAGCGGGTTCGATGCGGTCGGATCCCGTTTCCTCGGTTTCATCGCCCGCGACGGGAAGGAGCGAACCCAGGCGCTCGAGACGATCGCGGTCTCGGTCGGTCCTTGCCTGGTGTACGAAGCCGGAAACCGGACGCCCGCGCTGCTGCGAGATCTGTGCAAAGCGCTGCCCGACGCTGAGGTTCGCAAGGTGGTCGTGTGCAGGGAGCTGACGAAGCTCCATCAAGAGACCCTGCGCGGCACCGTGAAAGGGCTTCATGCGGAGGTTCGCGAGGCGCTGCGAGGGGAGGTCACCGTGGTCGTCGCGGGCAACACGGCGGCTGCTGATGCGGAGTCGAACGATGCCGCGCGGGCCGTCCTGGACGTGATGCTCGACCCCTCGCTCAAGCCGCGGCCGCGGGCGCGGGCGCTGGCTGATCTCACGGGCCTCGATGCGCGGGAGCTCTACGAACGCCTTCGGGCGGCGCGTGAGCCCTCGCCGGGGTCCTGAATCGGCTGCACCACCGCGGAAGCGCCGGTCGCTCTGCTATGCTCCCGCCGCTTCCGCGGCCGGTCCGCGAGGCCCCGAGTCTGATGAGCACACGTTCAAACTTGATTGGTCTGGCAGTGGGAGTGGGCGCCGTGGGAGCGGTGATCGCGACGTTGATGGGCACCGGTGTGGTGGCGGTCAAAAAGAACTCCGAGGGGGCCGAGGCTGACTCCGGCGAGGTCTCGGACGCGCGCGACGCCAAGGGCGGCGGTGCCTCCAAGAAGCGAAAGGGCAGGCGGAAGGGGAAGGGGGGCCGCGCGCAGAGCGACGCCGTCAGGCAGCTCTCCTCGATGGGCTACGTCGATGGAACCGTCGACGCCAACGTCGAGCGTTCGGGCGTGCTCGTGAACATCGAGGGGGAGGCCCAAGATGGCGTCAACTTCTACGCCTCGCGCAAGCAGTCTCGGGCCCAGTTGATCGACATGAAGGGGGTCGTGCTGCATGAGTGGAACGTCCGCGGTATGGGCGGTTGGCAGCACGTGTCGCTCTTGCCCGACGGCAGCGTGATCGGCCTCGTCAAGAACAAGCAGGTGTTCAAGGTCGACAAGGACTCCAAGGTCCTGTGGACCTACCAGGGCCGAGCGCATCACGACCTCGACGTGGCGAAGGATGGCCGCGTGATCGTGTTCTCCCGCACCTCATCGATGATGCCGCAGTACGACAAGGAGCACCCCACGGTCGATGACCTCATCATCGAACTCTCGCCGCAGGGCGAAGAACTCAGCCGGTTCTCGGTGCTCAAGATGATCGAAGCGTCGCCGTACGCGTTCCTGCTGGGCGACTCCGACGCTCTGACCGCGCAGAAACTCCGGCGCGCCAACCCTCGGCGAGGCAAGGAGTTCGACATCTTGCACTCCAACCACGTCGAGGTGTTCGACGGGTCGCTCGTGGAAAAACACCCGATGTTCGCGGAGGGCAACATGCTGATCTCGCCCCGCAACACCCACACGATGATGATCATCGACCCCAAGACCCAGACGATCTTGTGGGCCTGGGGCGCTTCGAAGCTGATCTTCCCGCACCACCCGACGCTCACCAAGGCGGGCACGATCCTGGTGTTCAACAACGGCACCGAGGAGACCCTGTCTCAGATTGTCGAAGTCGATCCGCTGAGCAACGACATCATCTGGACGTATGGCCCCACCGAGGGCTTCTTCTCCGACACGCGCGGCAGCAACTACCGCCTGGAGAACGGCAACACGCTGATCACCGAGTCCGACACCGGCTATGTCTTCGAGGTCACCCCGCAGGGCAAGACCGTGTGGGAGTTTGCGAACCCCCACGTCGAGAAGAAGAGCAAGCTTCGCATGGCGATCTGGCGGATGAACCGCTTCAGCCGCGACGAGCTCGACTTCGAGTTTTGAGGTGTACGGAGGCGAGGCGGGAGCGAGCGAGCCGGACTGGGCGCCCGTCGGTCCCGCCGCGGGGAGAGCCCGCGAAGTCGCTCCCGGAAGGGAGCCTAGAACACCAGCGTGAGACGAAGGAAGGCGTGCATGTCGAACACGTCATCAACCGCGTAGCGGCGGCCGACGTTGTCGACGACGTCGCGACGCATCGGGTTGACCTCGCGTGTTCCGGCTTCAACCTCTTCGGGAGCGCTACCGCCCGAACCGGCGAGGTCGGCATCACCGCGGCCTGCGGCGGTGATGAAGTGACGGGTGTCCGTGTTGGCGCTGACGCCCAGGCCAAGGTGGGCGATCTTGCCGAGCGTCAGGTTGAGTCCGCCGGTGAACCCGAAGGACGCGTAGTCCTGCAGGTCGGTGACGCCTTCGAACTTTTGGCAGCCGCTGCCGCCCGCGGCGAGGTAGCCCGGGTCGCCCGGGTTCTGCTGGGAGAAGGCCAGCGCCGCGCCGCGGTCGCAGTAGCCGGCGTTGGTCGGGTTGCCGTTGTCGTCGATCGCCTGGGTGGTGGGGTCGAAGGAGCCGACCATCGCAGGGCTGTCCGCGAGCAGCTCCCAAATCTCAGAGTAGCCGCGCCCCCCGTAGTGGAGGATGGAGCTGCCCTGAAGGACGACCGCGACCTTGAGGTTCTTGGCCTTGCGCTCCCAAGGAACGATCTCGGTGCCCACGCTGAGTCCCGCCTGGGACTGCGGCTGCACCGAGTCTTGGGCGCCTTCGCTGGAGAAATCCTGGAAGATGCTGCCCGAGGCGCGCAGGGACTGACGCCAGTGCGCAGTGAAGTACGGATCGAGGAAGCGGTAGCGCCGGGACAAAGCGGTCCATACGCCGAGCTCGTGAATCCGCCGGCCCACGCGGGTGTTGCCGTCGGGCTCGCCACCTTGAATGTCGCGGCTAAACGTCATCGCGCGACCGATCGCGAAGCGGCCCTCGAAGGCGATGAGCCAGGTCGGCATGTGCGAACGCTTCTCCTGGTCGAGGAGCGCGTACTTGAGCCCGACGTTGAGCTGGTCGAGGCCGCGGCGCACCGGGCCCTTGAAGATCAGCTCGCTGTCGGGGCCGCCGAAGGGCAGGCTGGGGTTGCCGGTGTTGGTCGCGTCGAAGCCTGAAGTTGGCAGGATCTCGTCGCGGAGCGTGGTGCTGTTGCCCTTGTTGGTGCAGTTCGCGACCGGCGAGCCGCCAGGGCTGCCGAAAACGCAGTCGTCGGCGCGTTGGTCGAAACTGTACTGACGGCTGTCGGAGAGGACCACAGGCAGCTCGAAGTACAGGCCCAGGTCGCGAAACACGCCGAACTCGAGGGTCGGGGTCAGCGTGTGGCGGAACTGCTCGTAGACCAGGTCCTTGACCAGACGGTTCTCGTTGTCGCCGGGTCGTCCGCTGTTCCACTCGCGAAGAATGGCGGCCCGCTTGTAGTTGAAGTCGTAGGTGACGCCCAGATGCACATCGAACACGTTGTCGTCTTCGAAGGCGGTGGCGACCCGCGTGACGTCGGCGGCGTGGGCCTCGCCCGCAGCACCGAAGACGCCGCCGGCGATTGCGAGCGCAGCCACGATCGTGCGCCTGCTGCAGGTACGTCGAACGTCCCCGGCGCTGCGAGTCGAGCCGGAGAGGTTGCGCTGGGAAGTGGAGCGCGTACGCATGGTCTGATCGAGTTTCGCGGGCCAAAAGGACCCGTTCGAGCGAGGGCACGCTACCAGCGCACGCCGCAGAACGTCAATGTTTGTCGGCACCTGCAGGTTGCAGTGTGGGGGCGCGTGGGACCCGTATCCATGAGAGGACGTTCAGCGGGGCCATGCGCGGATCGCTGGGTCTGGCCGGCCCGCCCGCCAGGCACAGCAGGCGAAGCTCAGCTCTCTCGCAGGCCGAGCTCCTTCATCTTCGACTGCAGACTGCGGCGGCTGATCCCCAGAAGGCGAGCCGAGCGAGTCACGTTGCTTTGCGTCTGCTCCAGCGCCTCGCTGATCAGAGCCTCCTCGACCAGGCGGGACCCCGCGCGCACGGCCTCCTTGAGGTCCAGGCCCAACGCCTTGAGCGGAAGCCGAAGCAAACGCTCACCGTCCTCGCCCCCGTCGTCCTCTTCAGCGTCCTGCGAGCCGTGCCTGGGATCGGGGTCATCCAGGGGCGGCCGCGCGCGGGTTCCGTCCGCGAACGCGTCGGGCAGGGCGTCGGGCAAGATCTCCTCGGTCGAGGCGAACAGCACCATGCGCTCGACGAGGTTCTCCAGCTCACGAATGTTGCCTGGCCATCCGTACTGCGCAAGGACATCGAGCGCGCCCCCGGAGAAGCCGCGGACCTTCTTTCCGAGGCGCTCGTTGCAGCGCTGCACGAAGTGGTGGATCAGGCGTGGGAGGTCCTCGATGCGCTCTCGGAGCGCCGGAAGCCGGACGGGGACGACGTTGAGCCGGTAGTAGAGGTCCTCACGAAACCGCTTGTCCTTGATGTCCTGTTCGAGGTTTCGGTTGCTGGCCGCGATGAGCCGTACGTCGACGTGAAGCGTCTTCACCCCGCCGACCCGCTCGAACTCGGACTCTTGAATCGCGCGCAGCAGCTTGACCTGGATCTCCATGGGGATCTCGGAGACCTCGTCGAGGAAGAGCGTGCCGCCGTGCGCCAGCTCGAACCGGCCCGCACGGGACGAGACCGCTCCGGTAAAGGCACCGCGCTCATGGCCGAACAGCTCGCTCTCGACCAGCGTCGCAGGAATGGCCGCGCAGTTGACCCGAATGAACGGCTGATCTCGCCGAGGAGAGCCCAAGTGCAGGGCTCGGGCGACAAGCTCCTTTCCCGTGCCGCTCTCGCCTGTGATGAGCACGGTGGACGGGCTGGCCGCCGCCGTGCGGACGATCTCGCGGACCTCTTCGATCTTGGGCGAGGCTCCGATCATGCCCACCTCGACGCTGGGGTCCAGGCTGTCGCCGCTGCTTGGCGGATCGGTCGCCTTGGGCTTGGACTCCCGTTGTCCCAAAGACGCGCCGCTGCGGGCACGCCTCGCAACGGCCCGTGCGAGCACGGATCGGATCTGATCGCGATCGAAGGGCTTCTCCAGATAGTCGAACGCGCCGAGCTTCACCGCCTCGACGGCGTTGTCGACGGTACCGTGGGCGGTGAGGATCACCACCGGGAGGTCCGGGTCCTCATCGCTGAGCGCCTCGAGCAGGCCCATGCCGTCGAGCCGCGGCATGCGGAGGTCGGAGATCGCGACGTCGAAGGTTCCGGAGGGAACGGTGCGGACCTTCTCCAGCGCCGCCTGCCCGTCCGCTTCGGCGTGGACTTCGTACCCCTCCTGTCGAAGCAGCGCGCCCAAGACCTTGCGAAGGTTGGGCTCGTCGTCGACCAAGAGCACGCGTGGAAACGACACGCGCTACGGTCCCACACCTGCGCCCGGGTTGGCCACCTCGGCGTGCGGCGGGTCCCCACCCGGCGGGGGCTCTGGGTCACGGTCTTCGGACGGGTCGGTGAGCCGGGGACGGCCGACCGCGCTCGCGGCAGCGTCGGCCTCGGTGACCGGGAGCAGCACGGTGAAGCGCGCTCCCCCGTCCGGGCGATTTCCCACCTCGATCACGCCCCGGTGGTTCTCCACAATCCGTTGGCTGATCGGAAGCCCCAAGCCGGTGCCGCCGCTCTTGGTCGTGTGGAACGGGACGAACAGGTTGGTGATCGTCTGGTGGGACAGCCCGTGTCCGTTGTCCCAGATCGTCACGGAGATCGCATCAGCCCGCAGCAGACCTCGGCGACGGAAGTCGATATCGACGCCGATGCGACCGTCGGCCCCTCGGTGCTCGATCGCGTCGAATGCGTTGAGCATCAGGTTGTGCAACACCTGCCGCAGCGCATCTCCATCCCCGCGGACCGGCGGCAGGTCGGCAGGGTCGCCAAAGCTCACCTTTTCCCGCTGATCTTCGGACAGCAGCCGCAGGGTGGCCTTGACGACGTCCCGCATCCGAACCTTTCCGAGTTCCCCGGCGAAGGGGCGGGAGTAGGTGAGGAACTGAGAGACCACGCGGTTGAGCCGGTCCACCTCCTCGACGATGATCTCCAGATACTCCTGAACGTCCTCGTCGAACTGATCTTTGCTGGGCTCGACCACCAACACCGCCCCTTTGATCGCACCCAGCGGGTTGCGGATCTCGTGGGCGAGGCCCGCGGCCATCTCTCCGAGGGCGGCCAGGCGGTCCCGTTCCTTGCGGGCCTCGTAGACCTCGGAGTTTTGCAGCGTCGTCGCGGCCTGGGCGACCACGCCCTCGAAGAGACGAACCTCCTCGCCAGAGAAGGGCTCGAGCAGCCGTTCGTCGTCGACGAACAGCGCACCGAGCAACTGCGGCGCGGCGCCGGGATCGTCGATGTCGAGCCGAGCGCGGCCGACGATGGGCAAGGCCAGCGACGCCTTGAGCTCTTCGAGGGTCTCAAGCACCTGGTTGTGCTCGGCGCGGTCCTCGGGGCGTTCTCGCTGGCGGGAGCGCTGAAGCACATCGCGAAGCATCGGTCCTTCGTGCAGCAGCCGGTCCAGCAGCGGTCGGCGCGCTGCGAGGTCGAGCCGGGGGATCGATGCTGGGCCGAGATGGCTCGCCAACGTGAGCGAGGTGCCCTGCCGGTCGATCAGGTACAGCGTCGCCCGCGTCACACGGTGCGATGCCTCGAGTTCTTCCATCACCACCCGCGCCATCTCGACCGAGTCGATGACCCCGGTGAGTTTGTGGCGTAGCTGAACCAAAATGCCGCGCAGGATCGGTCGGTCGCGGAGAAACCAGCCTTCGATGCGGCTCTCGATCTCGGTGCGAACTGGCTCCATCAAGACGATCACGGCAAACGAGGCGACCGCGGTGTTGAAGAAGAACAGCGAGCGGGTGCCCTTCTCGGCGGTGGGGATCCACAGCAGCAGCAGGGCGTACAGCCCGGTGACGATGGCGATCAGGAACGCCATGGACCCGATGCGCAGCGCGACCTCGGGGAGGTCGAGCAAGCGTTCCCGCACCAAGGTCTGTGCGACGAAGTACAGGTAGACCGCGGTCACGATGGGGCCGACGGCGGGGACGAAGGGGGAGCCCAGGGCCAGCGCGATGACGGTGGCGTAGAAGAGGTAGCGCAGGCGCGGAGCCGCGGCCGTGCCCTCGGCGGCTCGGGCGGCCCGCCAGACCCGGGTCGCGGCAAACAGCAGCCCGCCCATGACGAAGACCACCAGCACGAACGGGACGACGTCCCAAAGTGGGTGCTCCTCGAGCGCCGGGAAGAACAGCGAGACCGTCTGGGCGACGACGAGGAACAGGCCGGTGAAGCGCTGAATCCGGCCGCCGCGGTGATCGACCGCGGGGACGAAGCTGGACAGGGCCCGGTCCGCACTCCACGGCAGCAGCAGCGAGACGGTCTGGGCGAACCATCCGAACAGGTGGACCCCTGAGAATCCGAAGAAGAAGCGGCCCAGGTGGTACAGGCCGAGGTTGAAGCAGAAGAACGCGTACAGGACGAACTGCTCCCGCTTGCGGTCGCGCAGCACCACGGAGGTACCGATGGCGAAGGCCACCGTGGCGGCCAGCAGCGAGCTGAGACTCTCGCTGAGGGTGGTCAGGGACGGATCCACGCTGGGCGAGTCTGCCACGTCCGCCGTGCGCACATGTGCGCTCGAAGCTGGTTGCCCCGGCCAGACTCTGGCATCCTAGTCGCGATGGCCGCCATCATCGACAACGAGAAGCGTGCGCAACAAAAAGCGCGGGCGATCGCCTCGGACATCTACCTCTACAACAAGGCCAAGATCGAAGAATCGCTGAAGAACGACTCTTTCTTCGACGAGCCCGACTTGTCTGAGCTGATCACCGAGGGCCGTGACCTGTTTCGCAGCGGCGTTTCGCCCGCGATGTTCAAGCAGAACTTCTACGATCGAGCCATCGTCGACCGCGTCATCAAGCCGATGGCCGCGCTCGAGAGCAAGATCTGGTAGCAGCGCTGACCATCGCGTTGGGGCAGGACGCGCTCGGGCAACGGCTCGACCGGGCGCTCGTCTTGGCGTTGACCACGCTGGGGCACGTGCTGTCTCGGAACGCGCTGCGGGCCTCCTTCGATGCGGGGGACGTGACGTTGGACGGCCGCCGCCTCAAGCCTTCGCTTGAGGTCGTGCGGCCGATGCTCGTTCGCGTGGTGTTGCATCCACCACCACCGCTGCGCGCCCAAGCCGAGCCGTTGCCGCTCTCGATCCTCCATGAGGACGCGGACGTGCTCGTGATCGACAAGCCTGCGGGCATCGTCGTGCATCCCTCGCTCGGGCATCCGGGCGGTACGCTGGTCAACGCGGTGCTGCATCACCTCGGGGTGGGAGCAGACGTGTTGCCGGTGCTGCCGGGCAACGACGCGACGCGGCCCGGCGTGGTGCACCGGCTCGACCGCGATACCTCGGGGGTCATGGTGTTCACCAAGACGCCGGTCGCGGCGGCGTCCTTGGCCTCCCAGTTCCAGGCCCACACCATCGAGCGTCGGTACATTGGGGTGCTCAGCGCCGCGCCCGCGCTCGACACCCAGACCCTCGACACTCCGCACAACCGAGACCCCGCCGAGCGCAAGCGTTTCGCCCCGGTCCCGGGGGCCTCGTCGAGACGTGCGGTGAGCCACGTGACGGTTCTTGAGCGTATGCCCACCGCGGCCGTCGCTCACTTCACGCTCGAGACAGGCCGGACGCATCAGATCCGGATGCACGCGCGCCATCTGGGCGCGCCTATCTTTGGGGATCCGCTGTACGGCAAGCCACCCCGCGACGAGGTGCGCCGCCGTCTGTGGAACGGCCTGGATCGCCACGCGCTCCATGCCGAGGTGCTGGGCTTTGAACACCCGACAACCGGCGCTACGGTGCGCTTCACGGTGGAACTCCCGCCGGAGTTGAAGTCGCTGGTCGTGGCGCTGCGGGACACGCCTTGAACCTGGGCGAGGATCCGCGATCATCGGTGGGCGATGAAGCTCTCGCTGCCGCTTCCTGTGCTCGACCCGCGGCGACGGTGGGCGGAGATTCTTGAGCCGATCGTCGAAGTCGACGGGCCACGCCGATCGATCGCACACGGTCTGGGCGCGGACACGCTGCAGCGGTGGTCGCAGGCGCCGAGCCGGCGAGCGCTGGAGCGCGACCCGTCGTTCGCCGGGCACAAGCCGACGGTGGAGCGCGTGCTCGGCGGCTTCGACTGGGACCTGAGCACGACCCAGGCGAGACCCGCAGGGACCTCGACGCGGGCCGTCCAGTGGAACATCGAGCGGGGCAAGCGGTTCGACGCCCTGACCAGCGTCCTGCGCGCGGGCGCCTCGTTGGGCGATGCTGACCTTTATCTTCTCTGTGAAGCGGACTGGGGGATGGGGCGTTCGGGGAACCGCCGCGTTCCTCAAGCGATCGCCGAGGCCCTCGGGATGGGCTACGTCTTTGCCCCCAGCTATTTGGTGCTCTCTCCGGGCGACCTCGCCGAGCTCGACCACGGCGAATCGAACAGCGACGCGCTGCATGGCGTTGCCCTGCTCACCCGGTATCCGGTGCGGCGGGTCTGCGGGGTTCCGCTGCCGGAGTACGTCGATAAGTTCGGCGTCACCGAGCGGCGGTTGGGATGGAAACGAGCGTTGGTCTGCGAGCTCGAGTTCCCGCAGGGACCGGTGAGCGTTGCGGTCGCACATCTCGATCCCTTCTCGCCCCCGCGACATCGCGCCCGGCAGATGCGAATCCTCCTGCGCGCGATCGAGCGCTTCGGGAACCACCGCGTGCTGCTCGGCGGGGATCTCAACACCAGCACCTACGACTTTGGCAGCGCGCCGGGCCTAGCCTACAACGTCGCCAGCAAGCTGGCGCGGCTGGGGCTCGATCGCAGCATCGAGGTGTGCACCATTCCCGAGCAGACCTACGAGCGCCGCATGTTCCGGGCTCTTCGGGAGGCGGGCTTTCGCAGCGAGGGCTTCGTCGACCCCTCCAAGGGCACGAGCTACTTCGACCTCAACGATCCCGAGTTGGTGGCCAAGACCCTGGAGTATCTGCCGCAGCCGGTCTTCGACTGGTTGCGGCGTCGACTCGAGCCCTGGAACGGCTGCGTGCCGCTGAGGCTCGATTGGTTTGTCGGGCGCGGCTTGACGCCGAGTCGCGCTGAGGTGATCGAGCGCCCCACGGCGGACGGGGAGCACGTCGCCGACCACAACCCTATCTGTGTGGAGCTGACCTGCGCCTGATAGCCTGTCGCCGTGCTCGAACGCAGCGCCAAGCTCTCCGCAATCCCCGGCCTCAAGCACGGCTTCACCAATCGCCTCGGCGGGGTGAGTCGCGGGCGCTTCGACTCGCTCAACCTAGGATTGAAGTGGGGGGACGAGACCGAGGCGGTGTCCGAGAACTTGAGGCGCGTCGCGGAGGCCGGAGGGTATTCACCGCACACGCTGCGGCGGGTGCGGCAGGTGCATCGCGCAGACGTGCTGCGGGCAGGCGCGCTCACCGATTCGTCCGAGGCGGACGGCCTGTGGTGCACACGGGAAGACAAGCTCACCCCGGCGGTGTCGACGGCGGACTGCGTGCCGATCTTGTTGGCGGATGCCGCAGGGACGGTCGCAGCGGCCGTGCATAGCGGGTGGCGCAGCACGGTGGCGGGCATCGTCGGGGCGGCTGTTGCCGCTCTGGACGTCGATCCGGCGACGCTCGTCGCGGCGATCGGTCCGTGCATCGAGCTGGCGACGTTCGAGGTGGGTCCCGAAGTCGCCGAGCAGTTCGACCCGGCGTTCGTCGACGCCACGTCCTACGCCAAGCCCCACGTGGATCTGGTGGCCGCGGTCACCGAGCAGCTCCGCAGTGCCGGGGTTTTGCCTGAGAACATCGAGCGGGTGGGGACCTGCACCTACGCCAATCCAGAGCGCTACTTCTCGTACCGCCGAGATGGAAAAGGCACCGGGCAGATGATGTCGTTTGTCGGGTTCGCGTAGCGTCAACGCAAGAGCCCCACGCGACCGGGTCGGTGAGGCTCAAATGCGAACGCGAACAAGCGCGCCGCTGCGGCGGCTTGGCCGGGCGGAATCGGGGGCTACTCGGCGGGCGCCGCGGGTTCCGGGCTCTGCTGGTTGAGGTTTTTGTACTCACCGGCGAGGCCTTCGCCCTTGGGCATGATGATTCCCTGGACCGAACCGGCCAGAATCCAGGCGAAGAACAGGACAAAGCCCGCCATCGTAATGAGCAGGCTGACGCCGCTGGCGGACTTGATCGGGGGCTTGCTGGCTGAGAGTTCCCAGCGGTTGTCAGCGATTTCGGCTGCAGACATGTGTGTTCTCCGTATCCGTGTTCCGGGGGTTCCGGGGTTCCCGTTGCCGGGCGTGGGGCGGCACCGCGAGCCGGGTGCTTCTTCCGCGTCACCGCAAACTATCACGCGCCGAGGAAGTCCGACAACACAGACAAGCGTGAGGGCGGCGGGGTTCCCGCGGTGAGGGCGCGGGGCTATTTTTCTGGGGCGAGGCCGTATGCCGGCAGGATCTCGCCGTTGAGCGCCTGGAGCTGGGCGAGCGCTTTGAGGTAGCTGATCTGCGCGTTGAGAGCGGACGCGGCGGCGGTATCGATGGCGTCGAGCCGCTCGAGGACGTCGAAGTTGGTCGCCCGCCCGACGTCGAACCGAGCCTGCTCCGCTTCGAGGTTGTCCTGCGCGAGATCGAGGGAGACCTCCGCGACCTCGATCGACTTGCCGGCAGTCCGAAGGCCACTGGCAGCTCGGATGACGCCAGCGGAGATCTCCTGCCGAACTTGGCGGATCTGCTCCTCGTTGCGCCGCATCTGCAGCTTGGCCGCCTGATGCTGGGCCTTGGGAGTCCGGTTCTGCACGTCCCAGGTCAGCGTGAGCGACCCGGTGACCGTCCAGTCCGCAAGCACACCGTTTCCACGAATGTCGTCGCTGAACACGTTGCCGAACGCCTCGCCCCAGCCGCCCGTGGAGCCGGGGTCGCCGGTCTGGGCTGTGGGAAGGGAGTCGACCGAGCGGCCCTGCGGGGTGATCTGCCCGCGAAAGTCGAGCTGCGGCAGGCGATTGTTGGCGGCGACCATTTCGTCGATCCGCAGGCTGGCGCGTGCGAGCTCAAGCTGACGAATCTGCGGGTTGGTCTGCAGCGCATGATCGATCTCCTCCTTCATGTCGACCTGGCGCGGAATGACGGTGGGGTCGGTCGCAGGTAAGACGCCCAGAAGGTCGCGGTCGGCGAAGTCTTGGCCGAGAAACGTGCGCAGGGTGAGGCTTCTGTCGAGCAGTGCGTTCTCGGCCGCGAGGACGTCGGATTCGCGGGTTGCGATGGCCTGCTCGACAGCCTTGATGTCCACGGGGGACAGTCGGCCTGCCGAAACGAGCGCGCGGGTGCGCTCGAGTTGGCGTTCGACTTGGAGCACGCTTCGCCGCTTGTTGTCGAGGTCGCGGTGGGAGAACAGGACGTCCCAGTAGGCGCTGATGATATCGCGGGCCAGGTTTTGCGCGGTGATCTGTCGCCCGGCTTGCGCCTGCGTGACCGCGATCTCTGCCTTGTCTCGGTTGGCGCGGTTGACCTCAAGCCCCGCGCCACGAAGCAGCGGATGGTTGATCGTGAGCGTGGGGACCAGCGCGTAGGTGGCCAGGGTGGTCGCGCCCTGACTGGCGTCGAAGAAGTTGATCGGCTGATCGGTGAGGGTGCGATTGACCGCGAGGGTCAGCGAGACGTCGCCCCCGGTCTCGAGCGCGCGCTGAAAGCCAAAGTTCGCGCCGACGGAGCGCGAGCCCAGGGCGAACGCGAACGATGAACCACGCTGCGGGCTCTCGCTGAACGAGGCGTTGAGGCCAGCGGTCAGGAACACGTCGTACGCTCCGATCGCAGCCAGGATTTGGGTCTCGGCAATCTCGATGTCGGTCTGGCCCAACACGAGGGCGAGGTTGGTGTTGGCCGCTTCGGTGAGTACGCCGCTGAGTTCGAGGGGCTCGGAGGGGAAGGGCGGCTCGTAGTCGTCGCGAAGGCCAACCGTCGGCTCTTCCCGGAGCGGCCCTTCGGGTCGGACCGGCCCTTCGGGCTCAGGCGTTGCGGACGTCGGGGGGATCTGCGTGGGCTCCGCAGACACCGGGCCGCCGGGATCTCCGGACCGGGCGGGGTCGTCCGCGGACGGCTCGGGAGCCAGGGCGAGGAACAGCGCGGGAAGCAGGAAAGGGAACACAGCAGGAGACTCGCGAGGGGAGGGCGATGGCGCAGCGGGCCAGGGGGCGATACCGCCAGGGGACGTCCTGGTCAATGGCTGGGCGCCGAAAACGCCCTTGTGGAGCGTTGGACGTCGCAGATCCCTCCGCGGTTTCGACACAACCATCGTTTTCCGGCCCGGCCGGCGCGATGTAAGGTCACCCGGCGGCGTACGTTGTGGGGGCGAAGGAGCTTCCGTCGCCCGTGACGCCCATTCCTGCGGTCATACCCCGGGGCCAACCCGCCCTGACTCGCGCAAACGATGCGCAACGCCGCGAACGCAACGGGAAATCGGTGACGGACCCCAACCACGATGAGTCCAAGGACGACGAACGAGCGCTGGTGGAACGTGCCCAGGCGGGAGACCGGGTCGCGTTCCGCGCTCTGTACCAACAGTTCGCGCCCCAGGTGTACCGGTACGCGATCGTGCCCACCGTGCACGACCGGACCCTTGCCGAGGACCTCCTTGCCGACACCTTCGTGCGCGCCCTGGAGAATCTCCAGCGCTTCAAGTGGCAAGGGCGGGGTCTGCTTCCGTGGCTCATCCGCATCGCCAAAAACCTGTGCCTCGACCATCTTCGCAAGAGCGGACGGTTGGGCGCCTGGCCGGTGGGGTTCGAGAACATCCTCCCCGACCCCGGAGACATCGGCAGCGAGGCTGCCGTCTCGCGGCTGCAGATGGCCACGGTTATGCGAGACCGTATCGACGCGTGTCTGGAGGGGATCAACCCACGCTACCGGAAGGTCGTGCAGCTTCGCCTCATCGAGCAGATGCCGCGTGAACAGGCCGCGACCGCAATGGACGTCTCCATCGGAACGCTCGACGTCCTGCTCTTTCGGGCATGCAAAGCGTTCCGCAAGGTTTATGTGCAACGCCACGGCGAGTCACCGCAGCAAGACTTCGAGGGGGCATCATGAGCGGTCCTGATCGAAACGCATCCGACGAGCTTGAGCCGGACTCCGACGCTGTGCGAGCGAGGATCGAGCAGGAGCTTGCAGCGTTGGGCGAAGACCCGCTGGATGGTTCTGCCCAGGATGAGCTCGCCCTCGAGTTTGCCCTGGGTGGGGGCAGTCCCCACGCCGATCTCGACGTGGCGACGCTGCAGACCCTGGCCGGTTGGGCCGAGACCCCGTCGCCAGCACAAGACGACGCGCTGTCGGAACTCGCGCAGGCCCGCGTCTGGCGGACCATCGAGCTTCGCGGCAAGAAAAGCGTTGAGACCCAGCAGGCCGGGACAGACGTCGCGGCGGAGCGCTCGAGCCGTCCACTTTGGGTGGGTGCGGTCGCGTTGCTCGCGGTTGCGGCCGGTGTGATCCTGGTGCCGTTGCTGACGACTGACCAACCTGCGCCTGCGCGTGAATCCGCCCGTGAATCCTCGGTTGCGCAGAACTCCGCCCCGGTCATGGCCGAAGAATTGGAGGTGCTTTCGATGCAAGCACGCACCGGGCTCGCCGCCCTCGACCGACTCCGTGGGGAGCCCACCGGCACGGCGCGGGTGGAAGCGTTGGCTGCGGACTATGCTGGACGTCTCGAGGCGCAGCGCCGCTCGCCAGACCAGGCCGCCAACCCCAACCCGAGAGAACATCAGGGATGAGCATGAAGCTCGGTCGAACTAAGTTCGCCGTCGGGGCGGCGGTCAACGGACTTCTCGGACTCCTTGGACTCCTTGGACTCCTTGGACTCAGCGGCCTTGTGGCTTGCGACGACAGCGCGCAGCCGCCAGCGGAGGGTGCCGTCCCCGCCCAGGTGAGCACGTCGCATGCTCCACCCGATGCTCGGCTGCAGACCCACGAGATCGTCGCGAGTACGCCGACCGCCGAGGGACTCGCGTACATTCAAGCCGTCGTGGCCGCTCATCGCGAAGCCGACACGCAACAGGGCGACGCCCGCGTGGCCACGCTGCAACGAGGCCTGCAGCTCGCGGTGCCATCGGGGCTGCCCGAGGCGGAGATCTTGCGGCTTGAGTTGGCGTCCCGCATCGCGTCCGAGTGGATCGAGCGTGGCCGCGCCGAGCAGGCGCGTGGGTTGCTCGCTCCGATGCTCGACCCCGAGCGCTCCGTGCCGCTGGACCGATCGAGTGCAGAAGCGTTGGTCTTGCTCGGTGACGCGGCGGCGCGAACCGGCGATGATGCGCTGGCTGCTGGTACCTACGCCCGCTCGATTCGCATGATGTCCATTCTGCGACAGGAGATCGAACGATGACCCTGCCAAGCCTTCCCTCAACCGCGATCGCTGGGATGCTGTGGGTTGCGGCCTCCATCGCGACCGGCTGCGGCCCCAGTGCGAGCGGCACCGTCACCCCTGGCACGCGGACGCCGGGCGGTCGCGACGGGTCCGAGCCCGCCGGAACTCAGGAGGGCGATAGCGTTCCCGAGCTGGAGAAGCGCCTCGAGCGTCTCTCCGGGGAACAAGCGGCCCGCATGGACGACGCCATGAACGACACCCAGGCCTGCCACGATCTGTGCAGCCTGGCGGCCAGTATCTGCGAAGTCGAGGTGAAGCTCTGCGACATCGCCGATCGCCATCCGCAAGAGGGCGCGTATCAGGAGCTGTGCCGCGAGGGCCAGCAAGAGTGTCGCGAAGCCCAGAGCGGCTGTGAGGACTGCGTTGCGGAGCACACCTCCGGCGACAGTACGCAGCCCCCGGTTGTCGAGCCCGCTGAGACTACGCCGACCCCCGGGTCCTGAACGGCGTCCGCTGCCGACCGCTGGGGCGGCGGTCCAGGACGTCTCCTTCTCCAGAGGTCGTCGCGTGCTTGGAGCGGTCGTCGTTCGCCGCTCGGGTCTACCGCGGGCAGGTGACAAACTTCCGCACCCCCGGAAGTGGGTTCGCGCCGCTGTTTGTGCTGCCGGCATTGGCCTGACTCCGACCGCGCCTGCCGCTCACGCGTGCCGCGTCGACCACCGCAGCAGGGGGACTCATCGCCGGGGGGCGGTGGTGTCGGGGGGCGCGGCGTCGTGCTGCTGCGCGTCCCCGCCGATGTGGTCCCACGGCGCGCGCGAGCCCACGAACTGATGGTGCTCGATCTGGACGCCGGGGTCCCCGTCCACGGTGCCCAAGGTGACGCCGTGGGCCGTGTCCTCGATCATCCCGGCCAGCGTCGAGCCGCAGCTGCCGCAGAACGCGATGCCCCACGGACCCCCGTTGACGCGGTGAACCACCGGCGAGGCCTGGGTCCACACGAGGGACCCGGGCTCGACCTCGGCGTAGGCTGATCCCGCACCGCTGAACGCTTTGCGGCACCGGGAGCAGTGGCATGCGCGCGCACGCAGCAGCGGCCCGTCCACACGGTAGGTGGTCGCGCCGCAGAAGCAGCCTCCGGTGCGTGGCGCGACCATCAGTGCCCCGACAGGACCATCGCTGGCTGCATGCGTGCGGCCCTGCGGGCGGGGAGGAACGCTCCGAACACGCAGAAGGCGACGGAAAAGCCCAGCGAAGAGGCGATGAGCCACCAGGGGAATACGAAGTAGCTCGAGGGCTTGTACGGGAAGTCCGGGATGTAGTGGGCGGACACCGCGTTGAACAACTGGGCCGCGCCAACCGCCAACAACACGCCGGCTGCGCCCGCCATGACGCCCAGGAAGGCCGCTTCGCCGAGGATGATGGTGGTGATGTCGCCACGGGTGGCGCCGACCGCCCGCATGATGCCGATCTCGTGCTGGCGTTCGTACACGAGCATGAAGAACACGTGCATGATGTTGACCGCCGCGATGCCCACGATGACGGCGCTGACCAGGCTGAACACCGCGATGAAGATCGCGATCAGCAGCGCGGCCTGTTCGGCGCCGGTGTCGGCGACCTCGAGGTTGAGGTCCTCCACCGCTTTGGCCACGGCGGCCACGTCGTCCTTCTCGGGCACCATCAAGATGGCCGAGTGGAAGCGCTGCGCGTCCCCGGGGTTGCCGAAGGCGACGTTGAAGCGCTTGGTGTAGCCAATGGGCATCGTGATGCCCAGCGTGATCGCCTTGCGAGAGAAGCCGACGAGCATCCCCTTCTCACGGATGATGTTGGCCTTGGCCGACGCACCGACCATCGAGGCGCCGATCTGCAGGTCGAACTTGAGCCCCACTACGAAGTCGGGGTTGAGCTTGGGGAAGCCGTGGGCGCGGCGCAGGGCGCCGTTGTAGAGCTCGATGACGTGCTCGGAGGCGATCACGGGGATGTAGTGGCGGCAGACCGTGGCGGGCTTGTCCGCTTCGGCGGGCTTGTCCCGGTTGAGCCGCGCCTCCTGATAGCCGACCGGCATGCCGCAGTAGCGATCTTCACCGCAGTCCGTATCGGTCACGCAGGCCTCCGGCGCGGTGTAGCCGGGTTGCTTTGGATCGTCGAAGTCCCGGAATGGGTGGCCGTCGTCGATGTCCCGTTGGACGAACTCGGGCTCGATGCCGTCGGCGACCATCTCGGAGCGGAGGTCGGTGCCGAGCACTTCCTTGCCTCCGACGCCCAGCGAGGGGACCGTCAGCCGCATCTTCGGGTAGACGATCTTCACCCCGTCGATGGCCTGCAGCTCGTCGACCTTCGCCTGATCGATGATCGCACCGCCCCCCAGCGACAGCGGCCCGACCGCGACGTCGAGCGACTTGGGCACGACCTCGAGCTGGTCGAGCGGGAAGATCTTCCCCAAGACCACGTCGCGGACGCCCAGCCCCAGCGAGACGAAGAAGGCGAAGGTCGCGATGCCCACGACGATGCCCACCGAGGCCAGGAGAAAGTGGTTGCGGCTTCGCTTGAGGTTCGCGGTGACCATCCGCAGCATGCGAGCCATTCTCATGTGCGCACCTCGTCACCAGTCGCGTCTACGTCGTCGTGCGGCTGGGAGTTGGTCGCTCCGCTGGGCCCGTCGCCTTCGGTCAGCGCTCCATCCGAGACGAGGATCCTGCGGGGGGTCGAGGCTGCGATGCTGGGGTCGTGGGTCACGACGAGCACGGTGATTCCGTCCTTTTCGTTGAGTGTGCGGAACAGGTCCAGGATCGCCCCGCCTGCCTTGCTGTCGAGGTTCCCGGTGGGCTCGTCGCACAGCAGCATCTTGGGCCGGTTGAAGAGCGCTCGGGCGATGGCGACCCGCTGCCGCTGACCACCCGAGAGCATGGTGGGCAGGGCGTCCGCCTTCTCGGCGAGGTCTACCTGGGCCAGCACCGCCCTGGCGCGGGCGTGGGCGGCGGCCTGGTCGAGCTCTTGGCCGCGCTTGAAAACGGCCGGGAGCGCGATGTTCTCCAGGCAGGTCAGGTGCGGGAGCAGGTAGAACGACTGGAACACGAACCCCACGGTCTCGTTGCGGTAGGCGCTGAGTTCGGCGTCACGCAGCTTGGCCAGGTCCCGGCCTCCGACCTCGATGGAGCCGGTGTAGTCGCTGTCGAGGCCGCCGATGGCGTGCAGCAGCGTGCTCTTGCCCGACCCCGACGGGCCGATGATGGAGATGAACTCCCCGTCTTCGATGTCGAGATCGACGCCCCGCAGGACGTCGGTGACCACCTTGCCGGTGGTGTAGCTCTTTCGCATGCCGCGGATGCGGATCATCGGCGGAGAGTAACAGCGGAAGGCTCCGCCGCGCGCGCTACCGCGAGGCCTTGTAGACGTACTCGTATCGAGGGATTTCGAAGTCGGTCTTCTTGCCGTCGGTGCCGACGGCGGCCGCGAACTTGGTCTGGCGCAGCGCTTTTTGGGCGATCTCGTCGCAGCCGCTGCCGATGCCCTTGACGACCTTGGCGCTGCGGACGGTGCCGTCGCTGCGGATCTGGACCTTCAGCACGACCGTACCGGAGATGCCCAGGTCGCGGGCGGCGGGGCATTCGAGCTTAACCTGCTTGAGCGCGCGGGGGAGCTGCGCGATGTACAGCTCGCTCTTGGGTGCCCACGCCTTGCCGGAGCCCTGCGCAGGGCCGCTGGGCGCGGTGCCTTGCCCGCCCTCGACCGTCCCTTTGCCGCCCGGACGGCCACCTTCAACACCGCTCGAGCTCCCGCCGGCGACGCCGGGACGGGACTTATCGCCGCCGATCACGGTCACCCCTGAGTTCCCGCTGTTGATCACCGTGTCCATCGGCAGCTCGATCGCGGGTGCTGGCGGGGCATCGGCGGGGGCCGGGTCGGAGGGTTGTGCAGGCTCGGGTGCCCGCTTCTTTACCTTCGTCGGTGGCGGTGGCGGCGGGGCTTCTGGGGGCGGCTCGGGCGGAGGCTCGGCCTCGGGCTCGGGCTCGGGCTCGGGCTCGGGTTCGGGTTCGGGTTCGGGCTCGGGCTCGAGCTCCACGTCCCGAAGCTCAAGCTCAAGCTCGCACTGGCTGTTGCAGCCGTCCCCATCGAGCGTGTTGCCGTCGTCGCACTTCTCTTCACCCTCGATCTTCGCGTCCCCACAGATCGGCTCGATCTCACACATGGGGGTGCAGCCATCTCCGGGCCGGAGGTTGCCGTCGTCGCACGCCTCCGAGCTCGCGACGATCCCGTCGCCGCAGACCGGCTTGACCCAATCCACGACGAAGTACGCCAAGAGGTGAATCACCACCGTGACGACCAGCGGCGGCAGGACCTCTTCGACGATGGATCGGGGACTGGCCATGGACGGCACGGGGGTGGGCCGCTCGACCGGATCAACCGGCGGCGGCGGGCTTCTTGGTCGCGATGGCGTATTTCTTGACGCCCGCATCTCGCAGCAGATCGATCAGTCGGACCATCTGACCCACGTTGGACTTCTCGTCACATTGAACGATCCCCTGGACGTTCGGGTCTTCGGCGAGTTTGGCCGCGATCGCCGCCTTGATCTCGTCGTCGTTCGCGGTGGTCTTGGCGTCCACGGCCACATTGCCCTCCGGGTCGCACTGGATGAGGATGCTGGCGCCCTCGATGGTGCTGCCAGAGCTTGCCTCCGGCTTGTCGATCGCCAAGCCCTCAGGGTTGGTGATCGTGCTGGTGGTGACCATGAAGATGATCAGCAACACCAGCATGATGTCGACCAGGGGGGTGACGTTGATCCCTACGATCTCGCCGTCATCGTCGGCTGCTCCGCCTGCCATCGTTCAGTCCTCCTCGGGCTTGTCGCTCAAGCCTTGCTTCTCGAGAATGATCGCGAAGGCGGAGGTTGCCACGCTGTCCGCATGGGCCAGGGTCCGTTTCACGCGACGCTGGTAGATGTTGTAGACAACGACCGCGGGGATGGCCACCAAAAGGCCCACTGCGGTGGCCACGAGGGCCTCGGAGATGCCTCCCATGACCGCGGCGCTCTGCTCACCGCCGGGCTTGATGCCGGACTTTCCAAGCTCATTGAAGGCTTGAATGATGCCGAGCACCGTGCCGAACAGTCCAATGAACGGGGCGTTCGCGCCCAGCGTTCCGAGGAAGCTGAGGTTGCGGTCCAGTCGCAGCTTGGCTTCGGCGTGGCCGCTGCTCATGGCGGCCTGCAGCGCAGCTTTGCCCTTGGGGGCGACCGCGACCATCTCACCGATGATGCTCGCGGCCGGTCCCGCGTTGTCGTGGGTGAGCTTGGCGGCGGCCTCGAAGTCGTGGTCGCCCAGGGCCTCGAACAGCTTGCGCCGCACGTCCGCGTCGGCCTTGGTGGCGGCGCTGAAGTACAGCAACCGCTCGACCATGACGTACACGCTGATCAGGCTGAGCACGACCAGGACCCACATGACCCACTCCGCACCCAAAAGGGCGAAGTCGAGGAACTTCTCGGTAATGTTGAACCCCATGGCGTCGACGGCGGAACGTTAACCGAAAGCACTGCATGGGGCCAGTGATGGAGGCTCCAAAGGGATTGGAAACGTCGTTTTCCACGCAAGCCCGAGACACAGGTCACGGCTGGTGCGACATCCTGTCACTGCGCCGCGGCGATCCGAAGGGGCGCGATCCGTCGAGCGACCGCGTGGGTTCAGTCCGAGGGGTCGCTCTGCGTCATCCTCAAATACACGCCGCAGCTGCGGTTGCTCGGATCCGCGGCCTGCACGTGCTCCCACTCGGCGCGCGCCTCCTGGATTCGTTCCGCCCGCCACAGCGTCACGCCGAGCTGGATTCGGCCCTGCAGAAACGCGGGCGCAGACCCGCGGACGGCGATCAACTCGTCGAGGGCCTCGTCGAGGCGTCCGAGATCCCGGAGGGTCGTGCCGAGCCGGGTGCGGATATCGACGAAGGTCGGGCAGATCCGCAGCGCCTTGCCGTATTCCTTGGTGGCGTGATCGAGCAGCCCGACGGCCACGTACGCATCCCCGAGCTCGGCATGCATGTTTGCGATCTTGCCGCGCACGAAGCTGTCGAGCTTCTCGATTCCGGTGGGGTCTCGCTGCCCTTGCGCCTGGGCGTAGACCGCTTTGGCCTCGTCGTACCGACCGAGCTCGTTGTAGACCACGGCGAGGTTGAGGGCCGCCTCGGTGTATGTCGGGTTGATGCGCAGCGCGGTCTCCAGGGACTCGCGCGCCTTGCTCGGGCGGCCGGCCTCATAATGAATGACGCCCAACATGTTGTGCACGTCGGCGAAGCTCTCGTGCGTTTCGAGGACAGCCTCGAGATGTGGCGTCGCTTTGTCGAACTCCCCGGCCTGGTAGTAGTCGCGACCCACCGCCAGGTGATGCTTGAGTTGACCATCCATCGAGCGCAAGACTACCGCGGACTCGGATGCGCTCACCGGGTTGGCTGCTAGTACCTCACGCCCGAAGTCCGTGCCGGGTTTCTGCGCGACCCCCTGCGGGGTGTGGGGTCGCTCCGAACCCCTCGGCTACCAGAGGTCTGCGTTCGGTACTCTCGATCTCTTCCGCTGCGCATCCCTTCGGGACGCTTCGCTCTCTTGCTCCGAACCCCTCCCAGAACCCCGGAACGGACTTCAGATCTGCGGTACTAGGTGCCGCTTTGGGGTGGCGTGGTGCCCTCGGGCCGGACCGGGGCGGCCGCTTCGGGCTTGACCGGGCGCTTCCGGTTCTTGGGCTCTTTGGGCGGGCTTGGCCTGGGCAGCTCTCGATCCGGCCGCTGCCGGTTGGGATCCGAGGGCCCGAACTCGTCGTAGATGTACTTGAGGTAGATCCGCGCCTGCTTGCCGTGGTGGTGGGTTGGGTGCTGGGTCTGCAGCTCGGTGAAGGTGTTGCGGGCCAGCTCGATCTCGTCCATGCGCAGGTACGTGATTCCGAGCAGGAACAACACCTCGCCGTCGAGGCCGATGCCAGGGTAGGTGGCGTGCGCCGCCTCGAGCCGACCGATGGCGCCCTCGGGCTTGTCGCGGTCCAGGTAGAAGCGCGCGACGTAGAGCTCGTGCTCCAGCAGCTGGCGTTTAACCTCGTCACGCAGCTTGGTGGCGAAGACCTCGGTCTTGGTGCCCGCGTAGTGATCGAAGTAGTAGCGCAGCTCGGTCATCGCCTCGCGCAGCGGGGTCTGATCGCGCTGTTCGGGCGGGGGCAACAAGAAGAAGCCACGCGGCGCGTTCATGAACGCCGAGGCGGCGGCCATGAAGCTGGCCCACCCGTCGCGCGTGTGCTCGTGCGTGGGGTGGAGCTTGGCGAACTGCCGGAACGCGTCTTGCGAGGTGATGTAGTTGCCCTGCTCGAACTCGGCGCGCGCGATCAGAAGCTCGGCCTCGACGGAGTAGCGAGAGAACGGGAAACGAATGCGGACGAAGTCGGCGTACTGAATCGACTCTTCCCAGTCCTTGTCGGAGAACTCGCCGATGGCGAGCTCGTAGTTCTCTCGCGCGGTCTGGGCGTAGTCGGCGGAGAGGTCGGGCCCCGTCTTGCAGCCGGTCGCAGGCGCGAAGCCGAGCCCGGCTGCGAGGATGACGCGTAGGAATCGCACGGAATCCGCGCGAACGTACGTTCGGCCTCGTGGGGTGTCAACGGGCGTGCCGCCGACGTCACACTGCCCCGGTACGGGCCCCACAGGGGGATCTACGGCGGGTGGGGAATCTCGGGCGCCGCCTTGCGCGTCCTTGGGCGAACCTCTCGCGCTGGGGTACGCTCCGGCTTCACTCGCCTGTGTCCGAAATGCCGCAACAGACCCGCGCTCTCGGGGCGCTGCCCGCCATGGCGCTGGTGGCCGGATCGATGCTCGGCATCGGGATCTTCATCGCGCCGCCGGTCGTGGCTGCACAGATGGATCGTCCCGGCGCCTTCTTGGTGATGTGGATGGTCGGGGGCATGTCGGCGCTGTGTGGAGCGCTGTGCGTGGCCGAGCTTGGCAGCATGATGCCGACGGCCGGTGGCGACTACCCCTACCTTCGCCGAGCCTACGGACCGGGGTGGGCGTATGCGGCCGGTTGGCTGCAGCTGCTGGCCATTTTTCCAGGGTCGTTGGCGGCGATGGCCGTCGCGACGGCCGCGTTCCAGTTTCCGATCGTCTTTGGGACCTACTACGACGTCCCCGCGGCGTTGGGGCTTTCGGTCGATCCGACGATGTTCTGGGCGATCGGCATCGTGGTCGTGCTCACCGGCCTCAACCACTTGGGCGTGGTGCTCTCGGGCAGATTTCAGGTGGCGCTGACGGGCATCCCGATCGCGATCCTGGTCGTGGTCAGCGTGGCGGTGCTGCTTTCTTCAGAACACGAGGGGGCGTGGTCGGCTGCCACCCCGCAGGCGTTCGAGCTCCCTGGCATCTCGGCCATCGCGCTCGCGTTCTTGCCGGTCTACTTCGCGTACTCGGGCTGGAACGCGGCCATCTTCGTCGGGGGCGAGATCCGCAACCCAGGACGCAACCTGCCCCGGGCGCTGGTGGGCGGAACGCTGGGCGTGACGGTGCTGTACCTCATGCTGTGCGTCGGGTTCCTGACCGTGTTCTCGATGGACGACCTCGCGAACACGGGCGAGGCCGGTACGGCGGCGGCCAGCTCCTTGTTCGGCGGCTTCGGTGTGTTGGTGGTCACCACGCTGATCCTCCTCGCCATGCTCGGCTCGATCAACGGCACGGTCATCACGGGGTCTCGCGTCGCCTACGCGATGGCGCAGGACGGCCAGTGTGTTCGCCAAGCCGGACAGCTTGGCCGCTTCGGCACTCCGGTGGTCGCGCTGTGGATGCAGGCGGGTCTGGCCATCCTGCTGATCTTGAGCCAGGGCTTCGAGCAGCTGGTCAACTACACGTCGGCGGCGATGCTCATCACGGGCACGATGACGGTGATGGCGGTGTTCGTGCTGCGGAAAAAACTTCCCGACATGCCCCGCCCCTACCGCACCTGGGGCTACCCCGTGACGCCGCTGCTCTACGCGGGCTCAAGCCTGTTTGTGCTGGTGATGCTGGCCATGCAACTCGATCCGTCGGTGTTCCTGGGGTTGGTGTGGTTCGGCGGGGCGTGGGCGTTTCACCGCTGGTTTATCGCCCCACGCAGCGCGCGGACTCGGCTCCCGGCGTGCACACCCGACAACGCCTGAGCTTCGGGTCCGCCCAGGGCCTTGCCAGCGGCGCTGTTGGGGCGCCACGATGGTTGTGGATGCGGGCTTCCGCCACCTCGTCGACCGCGTCCGAGAGCGCGGACACCAGCGGGGGCGGACTCCTCCTCGACGTGGGCAACGGCGAGACCGACATCGGGCCGAGCTCGGGCTGCCGCGCCATCGACATCTTGTTCGCGCTCGACTCCTCGGGGTCGATGATCGAAGAGCGCGCCGCCTTGGCCGCCACAAACGCGTTCAGCCAGATCCTCGTTACGCTCGAAGGCCTCAACGGCGGCGGCATCGACTACCGCGTCGGGCTCACGACGGCGAACGACCACGGGTTCCTGACCCCGCTGGGCTGGCTCGAGCCGGATCCGTGGTTCGACTCGACGGTGACCGAGCTGGAGGTGATGTCGCTGGCGTTCAACGGCGCGGCTGGGCAGATCGGTGGGCTGGGGGATCCGGCTGCCGGCTGTGAGCACGTCCTGACCTCAGCGGTGAACTTGCTGGTCGCCGATACGACCGAGTTCGTCCGCGACGATGCGCTGCTCGTGTTGGTGCTCGTCACCGACGTCGACGACTTTGGTGCATACGACCAGCTTGGCGGCAACACCTGCGGACTGGGCTGCACCACGCCGCCCAGCGATCTCGCAGCGCTGCGGGGTCTGCTCGTCGACACGGTCAAGGCGGGTCAAGAAGACGGGGTCGCGGTGATCACTGTGGCGGGCGACCCCACGAGCAACGCCGGTCTCAACTTCTGCGGGCAGCCGGGAAGCTGCGGGTGCGGGGAGTTCCACTGCGACGTCTTTCACGCCACGCGGCTGTACGAGTTCGCCCAGATGCTCGGCGACCAGGGCATCACGGCCGACCTGTGCGGGGCAAACCTCCCGCTGGTCGTCGAGACCGTCCTGACCGAGAGCATCGACCAGATCTGTCAGGACTTCGAACCGGAGGGGTAAGCCTCAAGCGGTGGGGGTCACTCGCTCAGGCGGTGCTGACGGATGCTCACCTTGTCGCCGTCTCGCACCGCGTACAGGATGCGACCGAGCTCGGGCGTGTTTGGCCGATCCCGGAACCCGAGCACACCCTCGGCGATGACCTCGAGTTCGCCGCCGAGTGCTCTGCGCAGCAGTCTGTTCTCTTCGCCCGAGAGCCCCATGTGCTCCATCACGGTGACAAACTCGTCCCCGAAGTGGATCAGATCGAGGCCGGCGGGCAGGAACGGGTAGGGCTCGCTCCCATCGACCGGGAACGCCCAGGTCTCCGAGAGGAAGGGGAGCAGGACGACATCCTTCCAGAGCATGCCGGGGTAGCCGTACCCGGGGCCCTCCTCAGAAGGCAGCGAACGTTCCCACACGAGCTCGTAGCGAGGTTCATCGTCGCCGGGTCGCTGCAGGGGGATCCGGAGCAGACGAACACCTTGCTCGCCCGCGACCATGACGTGCTCCTGGTCGATCACGGTAAACCCGGCGGCCAAAGGGAGGTCTGTCTGCACGGGCGCGTCCCAGTCCGCGCGCATGAACTCGACCAAATTCCAACCGCTAGAGAAGGCTGTCACTGCCAGGCCATCGCGAGCTGCGATTCGGTTGGGGTCGTTGTTCCGGAAGTCGTTTTCGGACATCCAGGGCAACGTGAACCACGACCCATCCGTCGTATCGAGTGCGTCGAGCCGGATGGGATCCTCACGGTCTGGTTCGGGGCTTAGCAGCACCCACGGAGACGAATCCTGAGGCGGGTACAACTCGGTGATCGGCTCCGGCAGCTCGAGCACGAGCGGGTCCGGGCCCTCCGGACTCCACAACACCACCTCGCCCTCGGAACCTTGTGCAACCCACGTGTCGTTGACCCGCGAAAGCCATCTCGAGGGCGGGAGGGATCGGACGGTGCCGTCGGGCTGGTATTGGGTGAGGGCAGAATCCCGATACACGAACCCATGCGCCCAGAGCCCGGTCCGAAACCCGACCGAGTCGTACACACCGTCGAGGCATCCGACGCCAAGTCCCAGGTCCTCGCCAGCGGAGCCATCCTCCAAGAGTTCCCACACCCCCGGGTATTGGACCGGTCTTCCGCTGCACAGCACAATCTCACCGCCGACCCTCGCCGCCCCAGGACGGAAGTCGAACGTCTCCTTGAGCCGCAGCGGCGCGCCTCCACAGTTGTCCACGATGTAATGCTGACTCTCGCCGGATCCGAGATCGAGGCGGATGGTGGCCGCATCACCAAGGTCGAACGGCTCGAAGCGGCCCCCCCGGTTCGTCGTCGAACCGCGCGAGCTCGGTGGGCGAGTCCTCAGTGGAACACGCTTCGAGCTTGAGCGCAGGCAAGTCGACGGCCGGGCCGCAGGCGGCGAGCGGGCCGATGAGCCCGAGTCCGGCGGGACAGGGGACGGTGGGTCTTTTGGGGTGCTGGTGGGACTGCGCGGACGGGGGGTCCGAGAAGGCGAGCGCGGGGGTATCCGTGTGGGTGTGTGCGGTGGCCATGAGAGGTTGAGGTTGTTGCTAGCTGCGGTGTCGCTTTTGCTGGGATTTGTCCCCACCGTCGTGGGGTTTCTGTGACGCCTCCAGAGAGTTCCACAACCGGACTCGAAGCCCGGCGCCGATTCGGCATTTGTAATGCAAACGAGCCGGCGATGGGGCCGAGCGTGGGTCGCGGAGTCCCAAGGGGCGAACGTTGTCGCAAGCGGTGGATTTCAAGAAAATTGCCGCATGCAGTCGTTTCACGCCGCGGCGCTGTTGGCCTTGGCGTCCTGCTCTGCTGAGGGCATGTGTTGGGTTTAGTCGGGCGGTCGCGTGGCGATCCCAGCGACGCGTGTTTCCGGTCCAGCGCTCGGGATGGCGAGCCTTGGCAGCGGCGTAAACGACCCAAGTCGGCGCGGTCTTGAGGCTTTCAAAGGGCTTGTCGGGGAAGGTTGGGCTTCTTCGGGTCGGTGCCTTCCGCTTCGCAGATCTCGACGAAGGCCTTCGTGGACAGCTCCGCACGGTCGTTTGTATTGGTCGTGATCGGTGTTAGAGGACGGCTGCTAGAGGCGGACTTCGAGACCTCGACGCCGCGCCCGTGGAGGCGGATGAAGAACCCAATTCGGATTCGGCGTCGAGAAATTGACGCGAGGTCGATGCGGCCCGGCGCGGGACGCGGGGTCCCGCGCCGGAGATAACGATGGGGTTCTGGCGGGCGCCTACGGCACGCCGAGTCCGTGCGTCCGCAGAACCCAGCCGAGCCCGCTACGTGCCCATCTCATCTGCGTCGGGAGCAAGGTCGTTCCAACCACCGCTGGCCGCGATCTCGGCTACTGCCGCGACGATGTTCGCTCGCGTCACTACCTTCAACACTAGAAGGTTCCTCTCGGCGAACACCACGCGCTGTTCAAGCTCCTCCTCCAGGTCCTGCGCAAGACGTACCGGGTCATAGAAGGTAAGCGTGTAGGCTTGGTCTCCAACGCGTACTCGAACTCCGGGCAGCCAGCCCTTCGCCTCCGCCTCCCAGGCGAAGTCATCAAAGCCCTCGGGAAACTCAAGCTGCGGGCTGGTCATGGCAAGCATCCTATCCCCTGGCACGCCTGGATGTACTGGTCTGGAGTCAGATTGGCGCCCGGCGCAGGCGTGATCTCGTAGTGCGACGGGTCCCGCCCACGCTGTTTAACGCGGAGTGAGGAGGGAATCGTGGACTGGTTCACTTCGTGAGGCACGAAGCCCTTCTTGGAGACGCTCCCGGCGTTGTCGAACACCGAGACCCCGTGGGAGTCCTTGACGAAGCCAGTGGCCTTATCGACCTTGAAGTCGTTCGGACGAGGTGTGAAGTTTGGTGCTTCGCCCGGCCTCGCGCCTCGGAAGAATCGCTGTCCACCACCTCCCCCCCCTGCGGCCCGTGCAGAGGCAGCCTTCATGCCCTTCCGGGCGAGGCCTCCGGCCCATCGGGCCCCGCTGCCGCTCGCGACCACGGTCTCTGCCCCTTCCCAGGCGTTCGCCGCGGCGTACCCGTACGCCGCAGCGGCGCCGCTCAGGTCGGACTCGCCCAGCGCGCTGAACGTGTCCCGAACTCCGACACCAACGCCCATGCCGTTGTTGACGAGGCAGACGGCCGTGCTCACGGCATGCTTCTCGACGGTGCCGATCGGGTCCGCGAGAACCTCGCCACCGAGGGCCCACAAACCTGAGCCGAGCGCGGAGAAGTGGTCCACCGCGTGCTCCCCATATCCGAGCGCAGCGTCAGCCCCGGAGCCGTACCAGCCGATGACGCCGTTGCGGACGGTTCCCACCGGGTCATCCCATGCTCGTTCTACGGCGGAGACGCCTGACGCGGCGGCGTCTCGAAGCCTTCCCCCTTGTGTCCGGGCGGCTTGTTCGAACTGGTCGAGCACACTCGCTTCCACGCTCGCGTATGTGGGCGGTGGTGTGGCCGTCGAGCGGACTTCGCCCCCCCCCCCCCGAATCCCTCGACCTCCTGAACCGATTCCTCCACCTTCGACCGAGACGAGCCCCCCGGGCCGAGGTCGTTCCATCACAACGCCGGACCGGCCCGGATGCACGTCGCGGGGTTGGCCGCGTCCGTGGCCCAGCCCAGCCCACTCCCGCCGTCGCGTGCGTCAAGAACGAGAAATCTTGCGTCTTTTGGGATCAGTCTTCGGGCAGCGGAGACCTCTGCTTCGATGTCGTTCTTCCGCAACGCCAAGATTCCCGTTTCTGCGGCCCTTCCTGCCGCTGCCCTGCTGCTTTTCGCCTGTGATCCCGGGGGGACCGATGATGATGGGGATGCAGGGTCGAGCAGCACCGGCGGCCAAGCCACGACCGGGGTCGCGGAGAGCTCCGGCGGGGAAGAGGGCTCGACGGGGGAGCCGCCGATCACGGGAAACGCCGGCCTCACGTTTCGGCCGCTGCTGGGAGGGGATGCCAAGGAGCAGTTCGACGGCGCGGCGCGTCCCTTCGTCCCCGAGGACACGAGCAGTGATCGCGGCGACCTGCTGATCTTGCTTTGTGACATACAGGACAGCGAATGCGCGGACCCGATCGTGCGTGTGGTCGACAAGGGGAACGAAGCCGAGTGGCCGGGGGATGTCGGGGGGCCCGCGCCGATTCAGAAGAGCTTTGGCCCTCAGATCACCGTGGCGGACCTGCCCGCGGGCACCTACGCGATGACGATCGTCTACGACAGCCTCGACTCGCAGCGCCGCGGCTACGGCTGGGACGATGGCTTCGAGACCGACGAGGCCGCGTGGGGTGGCATCGTGTCAGAGACCGACCTCATGCTCGCCGAAGGGACGCCCGCGCCTGGCGAGAATCCGCCCCCGGTGACCCTCGAGGTCACGCTGGTCGACGACGAGACGCTCGACACCGGCGACCTCGTGCTTTCGCACTACCACGAGCGCAAGATCTCCGAGCCCCCCGCGGAGAGTGGGATTTTGGTGGTCGGCAACAAGACCGACAACGCGATGCGCATCGTCGACCTGGCGTCCTACACCGTGGAGTCTCAGGGCGCGGGCTACGACATCCCGCTGGTGGACGGGGATGGCGGGGAGATCCGCGGCTCGATGTGCAACGTGATCGAAGGGCCAGGGGACACGATCTACGCGCTCTTCACCTCTTCGGGTCTGCCCAATGATGAGGCCGGTTTTGCCGCGCAGTTCGACGTCCGGACCCGGGAGCAGGTTGGGGGTCTGCTCAGCTTTCCGCGAGGCACCAGCCAAGCGGGCCCGTGCCGCGCGGTGTGGCACGAACACCAGGGCAGCGATTACCTCTTCGCCGTCGCGGCGGACTCGAGCAACCAAGGCAACAACCGCGGCTTTTGGTACGCGAACGTCGACGGGTTGGCCGCCGGGGATGTGGACGCGACGCTGATGACCCAGGCGGATGACCTGCTGTTCGACCAGCCGCTGATGAATGTGGAAGCCTGGCAGGGGGAGGTGTACATCGGCACTACCACCGAGGACCTGCCCGAGTGCGAAGGCGATACGTGCCTGTACATCGCCGACTTCGACGCGAGCGGCCGGCCAACACTTCGGACCGACGGCGCAGGCGATCGCGCACTGTACCGGGCCGGGTCGCTCCGCGCCGACGTCAGCGTGCCCGAGCTCAACGAGCAGACCGTCAGCTGTGCCGACGTGGAACAGGGCGTCTACTACTTTGGACTGTCGGTCGAGACCTTCAAGAAGACGGGCACCGACTACCTCGTCGTGGGCAACTGTCACAGCATCGAGATGATCGATCTCGCAGCCGGGGAGCGCGTCGACTTCGACGCAGGGCAACCCGGGGTGCAAGGGCTCGTGGGCGCGCTGTATGGCGGCGGATTCTACGACTTCGATCGTTCTCCGGATGGCGACCTGCTGTGGGCGGTTCCCGCAAACAAGTCTCGCTTTGTGCACTACCCGGTGGCGTATGAGCCGATGGGCGAGCTCGGGGAGGGACGCATCACCATCGATCGTCATGCGCTGATGCCGATCGACCTCAGCGGCGACGCTCCTGGCGAGCTCCCGAGCATCGACGGGAGTTGGGGCGCCGACCGGGATGGATTCGAAGGACTCCCGGGCGACGGCATTCAAGACTATGCGACCCCTGGTTTCGACCCGGGAATCGACGTGCGCGGGGCCTTCTTGAAGATGTACTACTTGTTTTGGAACCGTTCGCTGTCCGGCTCGCTGCCCAACCCGTTCCCCGTCGGCCCGTCCATCGCCGTGGCCAACAACACCGTGTGGTTGCGCGGAGCCGGGGCGGATCTTGGTGACGAAGGCCCTTCGGGGTTGGGGGTCGGGGGCAACCTCAGCGCGCTCGACCTCGACGCGCAACGTCTGGTCCTGTGGCCCTCAACGCCCGGTCGCGACTTCTACGCGCCGTTTCTCGGGCTCAAGCAGTTCAACTTTGGCTTCGACCTCACTCCGGACTCCGAGTCATCGATCGCGACCGCCGGTCTGCTGTACATGGACCTGTGAGCCGAGGCTTGCCATGATTGCGCGCGGTATCTCGTGACCTCGTCCGACGACCTCCTCGGCGACGCTCCCCTCGACGACCCCACCGAGTTCGCACTCTCGGCCTCGGCCGTCGAGGCTGCGTTGTTCGGGACCCAGACGAGAGTGAACATGGGTCGTTTCGTGATCCTCGGCGAGGTCGGCCGAGGGGGGATGGGCGTCGTGTACTCCGCCTGGGATCCGCGGCTCGATCGACGCGTCGCGCTCAAGGTGGTTCGTCCCGAGCTCAGCAGCGGCCGACGCAACGCGCGGATTCTTCACGAAGCGAAGGCTGTCGCGCGCCTCTCGGATCCCAACATCGTGGCGGTCCACGAGGTGGGAGAGTCCGACGGGCGCATGTTCATTGCGATGGAGTACGTCGAGGGGGGCGGTCTGCAAGCCCACGCGGCCAGCAGCGTCGGGCCTCGGCGATGTCTCGATCTCTACCTGCAGGCGGCGCGTGGTCTGTGTGCTGCCCACGCAGCGGACATCGTGCACCGTGACTTCAAGCCCTCGAACGTCTTGGTCTCGGGTGAGGGTGACCTGGCGCGCGCGAGGGTGACGGACTTCGGCGTGGCCCGGGTGAACGCTGCTCCCGAGCTTTCCACGATCGATGGCGAGACTGCGTCGACCGAGCGCACTGCGGATGGGGCGCTGCTGGGGACGCCGGCCTACATGACACCCGAGCAGCTCGCCGGCGCGCGCGTCGGAGCGCAGGCCGACCAATTCTCGTTTTGCGTGGCGCTCTTCGAGGCTCTGCACGGCGTGCGACCGTTTGAAGGCGCGACGGTCGCGGCGCTGCACGAGGCGATCACGCAGCGCAGGCTCGTGCAAGCCCGCGCCGAGGTGCCCGGGGCCGTCCTTGCTGCGATTCGACGCGGGCTGGAGCCCGATCCCGCCCAGCGTCATGCCGACATGCGTGCGCTCATCGAGGCGCTGGAGTCGGGCCTTCACCGTCGCCGACGCGTTGTCACCATCGGGGCGGTGTCGGGAGCGTTGCTCGCCGCTGCGGTCGCAGGAGCGATGAGCGCGAGTGGTGAGGAGCCGCCGCGCTGCCTGGGCGCTGCGGATGCGTGGGAGGAGGCCGCCGCGCGTGGCCGAGCCGCCATGGAAGGCTTGAGTGCCTCGGGCACCCTGCTTCAAAACACACAGCAGGCGATCGACACGTATGCACGGCGCTGGGTCGAGGCTCGCACCACCGTTTGCGAGGCGACGAACCTGACCGGGACCCAGTCCTCGGACCTGCTCGACCTGCGCGTCGCGTGCCTGGACCAGATGCGGTTTGAAGCGGGCGCGTTGTTCGACGTGCTTGCAGCGGGTCGCGAAGAGACCGCTTCGCAGTCCCTGGACGCCGTGGAGCGACTCGATCCACCCGAGCATTGTGTCGACGCGACCGAGCGGACCACGGTCGTCCCCCCCAACGACCCCGCGCGAAGGAGCGCCTTCGATGCCGTGCAGCGCAGCCTCGCCGACGCGCGCACCGACTTCCGCCTCGCCCGCTGGAAAGACGGCTACGCCCACTCGCGCAAGCTCCTCGAGGACGCGCAGGCCTACGGAGATGACCAGCTGCTGGCCCTTGCGATGTCGATGCACGCGACGTTCGAGGCCCGGGTCGGAGATCCCAAACACGCCGCTGCCCTTGCGAAGGACGCCCTCGCCCTCGCTGTCCGAGCCCGGCACGACACCGCGGCGTCGAGCATCGCGACGGGGTTGGTCTACATCAACGGCTACTTGCTCGGAGACACCGAGAACGCCGAAACCTTCGGCCAGCTCGCGCTCGCATGGACCGAAGGCGACCCAGAGCAGAAGGCCGCAGCGCTTGAAAACCTTGGCATCAATGCCTTCGTCGCAGGTGATTACAAGCTCGCGGAACAGCGGCACCGGGAGGCGCAGGAGCTGCTGGAGTCCGGCCCGGCCGCGATTCGCTCGGCGGTCAACCTCTCCGCAGCGCTGACGGGCCAAGAAGATATCGACAAGCAACGCGAAGCCGGAACCCTGCTTCGAAGCACGCTGACGCTGGCTGAGAACACCTACGGACGAGAGCACCCCACGGTTGCGGCTCTCCTGCAAAACCTCGCCGCGCGTGCGCCGACCTGGATCTCGTGCGAGGAAGCCCTTCCCATGCTGCAGCGCGTGCTCGAGATTAAGAGCCGCACACTCGGGGAGGGGGCAATCCAGCTCTCCACCTCGCTCACCACGCAGGCCAGCTGCACTCGGCGGCTGGGACGTGCCGAAGAGGCCCTCGCCTCGGTGGACCGCGCGATCGAGATCCTGGAGGCGAAGGTGGGCAGCCAATCCTCCAAGCTTCTCGGCCCGCAGGAGCGCCGCATTGAAGCCCTGGTCGCCTTGGGGCGCCTCGACGAAGCCGAGGACCAGCTCGAAGCCACCACGTCGTTGGCCGAGCTGCTCTACGGGCTCGAGGACCCCGAGAACTGCGGCCTCTTCATTCATCAAGCCGCGATTCTGCGCGCTCGAGGAGAGGACGAAGCGGCGCTCATTCCCCTTCTGCAGGGCGTCGAGATGGCCCGGAAGTTGGGCCCCACGAGTCCGTGGGTGCGAGAGCACGAGCTCTCGCTGGCCAGGCTCCACTTTGCGCTGGGCCAGCGAGAGGAAGGGCGAGCGTTGGCGACCCTGGTCCGCGACCAGACCCAGCACCCCGGACCGCTCGCCGCCCAACTACGAGAGCAAGCGACGGCCCTACTCAAGGCTCAGCCCTGATCCGGGGCTTCGAGCCCTTGCGCCCACGCGTCGAAGTCGGCTTCGCGCTCCAGGGTCGCGAGATCGGTCACCGGCGTTCCCGCGAGCGAGGCAAGCTCGCTGCGAAGCCGGGCGCGTGCGCGGGACAAGCGGCTGCGCACGGTATGCGGTGAGATGCCCAGGACCTCGGCCAGCGCAGGACCCTGAAGTCCGGTCCAGTAGTACAGCTCGAGCAGTGTCTGCGTTTCCAGGGGGACCCGCCGCAAGGCTGCGAGCAGGCGCGCTCGGTCCTCGCCCGCGGCGACGGCAGCCGAGGGCGAGCCGCCGGACTGAGCCACCGAAGACGTCAACGGATCGAAGCCCCGCTGCTTCTTCTTGAAGTGGCTGTACAGGCGGTTTCGAGCGATACAGAGCAGGTAGGTCCGGAACTCGGTCTCCCCTCGAAATGTCCCCTTGAGGCAGCCGAGAAGGGTGTCCTGCACCAGATCGTCGACGGGCCCGTGCAGCTTGGTGCGAAAGAACCGGAACAGCAGGCGGACGTGGCGTCGGAACAGGACGTTCCCCGCCGCGGCGTCGCCGTCCCTCCACGCGTCGAGCAGGACGATGTCGGATGCCTCGGCGCGGTCGAGTTCCACGGCCGCGACGATAACAGCTCCATCCCACGCGAGCCGAGGGGGCATTCCAGTGGTCGAGGTCACACGGCGGCTATCCGCGATTGCTCTGACCGACTTGGTGCACGACGCCGACGTCGGTGACCTTGAGGACCTTCACATCCCGGGGGGTCCCATTGCGGAGTTTCTGAGCAATGCTGGTGCTGGTGACGCGGAGCTCGACGATGAAGTTGGGGCTCTGCAGCTTGTTGATCCCAGTGAGTTCCGGGGGCGTGGGCTGTTCGGCCAGCACTTGTTTGCCCCCCGAGCGGATCACGCGCCAGAGTCCGAGCTGCATGTTCCCTCGGACGCTCACCTGGTCCCCGCCGCGGACCTTCTTCGGGAAGTACAGCCGGTAAGGCTCCGCCGCGCGCATGGCTCGGTCCGGCCATGCACAGGTCCCCGGCTCAAGGTTGGCCGGGTTGTAGGCCGCGGTTCCGTGGAGAAACTGCTTCTGCAGGATGACGCCGCCGGGAGCGAAGTTGAGATCCGTCGCCCCCTGGCCTCCGCGGCAGTAGATCGAGTAGCTCGTGGGTGCAGCGCTGGCGTCGGTGGGCGCCAGAGAGCCCGCAGCGCCGATGCCGACCGTGCACAGGGCGAGGAGGCCACAGATTTGATGCTTCATACGGATTGAGTCTCTCCTCCCGGGAAAGTGATCCGCGTGGTTCTGAGGGGAGCGGTGCGGTGACGACCGGGGTCAACGCCGGTTCCCCCGGGATCCGGGCTACGGGTGCGGCGTCGCGGGGATCTCCGCGCCTTCTGCCAGCGCCATGGTGACGCCCAGGACCAGCGCGCCGATCTCCGCAATTCCGGACATGTTCAAGGCCTCGAACTCGTCCGAGGTGCGGTGATAGTCGGCGTGAAGACCCGTGAAGAAGAACAGCACAGGAATGCCCTGGCGAAACCAGTGCGCGTGATCGCTGCGGCTGTTGACGGCGTCGGGGTGCTGGACCTTCAGCGACGCAGGTGTCGATGCGGCGAGCAGGGCGGGCCAGGCCGCGCTGGTCTTCTCCCCGCCCACTTCGAGACCCTCTGGCCCCAACCGACCCACCATATCCATGTTGAGCATCGCGACCACGTGTCCCTTGGTGAAGGGCGCGACCCCGGGAGGCGTCTCGGCCAGTCCGCGTGAGCCATGCAGGCCGAGTTCTTCCCCCGCGAAGTGAGCGAAGACCAGCGTTCGTTTGGGGCGGTAGCCGCTGGTCCCGATCGCGCGTGCGATGTTCATCAGCAGGGCCGTGCCGCTGGCGTTGTCGTCCGCGCCATTGCAGATCACATCGCCTGGGTCGGTGTCTTCGTCGGGGGCGCGGCAAAACGTCCCAAAGTCTTTGGTTCCGATGTGATCGTAGTGGGCGCCGAGCAGGACGATCTCGTCCGGACGCTCCGAGCCCTCGATCCAGGCCAGGACGTTGGGCGCGGATGCGTAGAGCTCTTTCTCCGAGCGCGCAATCGAGAGCTGGGTGCCGGTGAGCTCGCTCGCCTGCTGGGGTGCCGCGCCGGCGGGCAGCCCCAACAACGCGGTGGCGTTGGCCGTGGTGAGCCACGCAGCCCCGATGCCCAGCGCGGGCGGCTGGTCGAGGGGGGCGGGCAGGGACTCGGTCACGAACAGCACTGCGGAGGCGCCCGCAGCGGCCAAGGCCGTAATCCGCGTGGGCACGTCACCCTCGGGAGCCGGCGTGATCACGGCCCGGCCCTTGACGCCGTCGGTGCTGGTCGCCGCCACCCAGACCGGCGTCCCCACGACGGCTCGCCGGGGACCGAACGCCGCGGGTTGGACGTCGGACTCAGGCACCTGAGCCGGGGTCGAGTTGCGGCCGACCCAGAGGTAGAACGCATCGCCAGGTTGCTTTCCCGCGGGATAATCGAACGCCACGCGGTAGGACGCACCGACGGGGTTGATGCCCGCCGCTTTGTGGCTGGCCGCGATGTAGTCTGCTGCGAGGCCGAGGTGCTCAAGGTCCTTGGTGAAGCGACCAGCCCACCCATCATCGGCGAGGGTTTGCAGGTCTTTCGCGAGCTGCTCCGGGTCGAGCTTCGGCGCGGTGAACTCGGCCGTGCCAGACCCGTTCGGCGACTTCGTCGACGGCCCGTCGGGCGCTCGGTAGCAAGCGTTGGCGACCAGAGTCAGGGACACGAGCGAAGCGAACGCGCGGAACATCGGGACCGCACCTTACACGCTCACCCATCCTACGGGACCGCACCTTACACGCTCGACCATCCTACGGGGCGTACGGGGCGGGCGGGGCGGGGCTCCACGAGTCGCTGCCCCAAAGCGCGGCGCGCTCGTCGAGGAACGTCAGGAGATCGGAGCAGGCATCCAGGGCCTCGGACGGGGCGTCCTTGAGATGGACTTCGAGCCCGCGTAGGCAGGCTCCGATGCGGCCGAGGTCGTCCACGCCGGTTTCGAGCAGCACCCGCCGCCCCAACTCGAGCGCGAGCGCCGTGGCTTCGCTGCGAAGCGCGGCGAGCTGCTCTCGGAGGTCGTCGCTGAGCGTGTCGCGGGCGCGCTCATCGAGCAGGTGCGAGAACACCGGACGCATCCGTTGCTTGCTCTGCATCGACGCGATCGTTCGGTCGCGCTCCCGCAGGGCGAGATAGCGAGCTCGGGCGTGTGCGGGGTCGATCATCGGCTTGGGGTGCTCGCAAAGGGGGTGTGGGTGGCCAGATTCGCGGGGCTGGCAACCCGTGGGCCTCAGAACGAACCTCCCGTGAGAGTCGCATGATGAGACGGACGATGCAGCGGGATCGGATGACCGGTTTCATGCTGGCGGGTGCGGTGCGGTGTGGATGTCGCGCCGGGCCGGTCGCTTTGTCGCCCTCAACTTCACCGACACCTCCCAGACCCATGAGAACGAACGGATGGCCGACGACCCCTCGCGAGGGCACCTGTCCCGGCGGCGGCGGCTGCTGAGGCGTCGCGGCGTGGTGTAGAGTCCTCGCCGGATGAGCGGCGAGCTGACGATCACCACGTGGAATGTGAACTCGATTCGGGCCCGGCTGGACCACGTCACCGAGTATCTCGCCGAGCACGAACCGGACATCGTCTGTCTGCAAGAAACCAAGGTCGAAGACGCGCTTTTTCCCAAGGTGCCGTTCCTCGAGCTGGGCTATCAGGTGAGCATCCACGGTGGACGCGCGCTGGCCGGGGTGGCCACGCTGACCAAGTCCAAGCCGCAGGAGTCCAACAGCGGGTTCCTGACCGGCGCCAGCGACAAGCATCCGCGCATCCTCAACGTGCTCGTCGACGGCGTGCGCGTCTACAACCTCTACGTGCCCAACGGCACCGCGTTGGGCAGTGCGGCGTTTGCCTACAAGCTGGCGTGGCTTGAGCGGTTGCGCGAGGAGATCGTTGCCAACTACGCCCCCGACCAACCCATCGCGGTCGTCGGCGATTTCAACATCGCGCTCGAGGACCGGGACCTCTACGACCCGGAGCGCCTGCGCGGTGAGATGCTGTTCACCGAGGACGAGAAGGCGCGGCTCCGGGCGCTGCTCGACTTTGGGTTCACCGACTGCTTCCGGAAGTTCGAATCCGGCGGTGGGCACTTCACCTGGTTCGACTACCGAACGCAGGGCTTCGAGCGAAACCAGGGCTTTCGCATCGACCACATCTATGCCACCGACACCTTGGCGCAGCGCTGCCTGGGCGTGACGCACGACCTGACCCCGCGCAGCTGGGACACGCCCAGCGACCACGTGCCGGTGACCGGTCGCTTCACGCGTTGAGCTGCCGACAACCAACGAAAACGCCACCGGGAGACGCCCCAGGTGGCGTTGTTGGGGAGGACGCGAGGGGTGTTACTTGATGACGTTGCCCAGCTTCATCGCGACGGCCATGTCGCCGTCGAGCTGAAGCTTGCCCAGGGAGAACGCGGCCATGGGGTCGAGATCTCCGCCAATCATCGCTTCGAGGTCTGCAAGCGAGAGCTTCACGGTGCAGGCCGCGTCGCCGTTGTCGTTGCTGACGACGTTGGGGACTACGTTGGCGTCGAGAAAAATGACGCCGTCGTCGCCGCAGTCGAACTTCAGGGTAGAGGCCAGACCGCAGTCTTCGCCGACCTTTTCTTTGATCGTCGTCGTCGCCGATTCGATGCTCATCGAACACGTTCCTACCATCCCGGTCGGGGTTGAACCATACTGCGAGTTTGCAGCCCGGGGCTGCGCGCTGGGAGTGCGAATCTGCAGCCGCGGCCGGTTCGTTGTGCGGCCCACATTCTGGCTACGCTTGTGGCGGGCGCGGGAGCAGACCTCCCGGCTTGCAGGTGGGCATGACGTATCGATCCGTGTTTCGTCCGGGGTTGTTCGAGGGCCAGATCATCATCGTGACCGGAGGGGGGAGTGGCATCGGTCGTTGCACCGCGCACGAGCTCGCCTCGCTCGGGGCCACGGTGGTTTTGCTCGGTCGCAAGCGAGAGAAGCTGGAGACGGTGGCCGCAGAGATCGTGGAAGACGGCGGCAAGGCCGATCTTGAGCCGCTCGACATTCGCGATGAGGAGCGGGTCAAGGCGGTCGTCAAGACGTTGGTCGAGCGACACGGCGCCATCGACGGCCTGGTGAACAACGCCGGCGGCCAGTATCCGGCTCCGCTGGCGATGATCAACCAGAAGGGGTTCGAGACCGTGGTGCGCACCAACCTGGTCGGCGGTTTTCTGATGGCGCGCGAGGTCTTCATGCAGTGCATGAATCGGCGCGGCGGAAGCATCGTGAACATCGTCGCCGACATGTGGAACGGCATGCCGGGCATGGGGCACTCCGGTGCGGCTCGGGCCGGGATGGTGAACCTGACCAAGACCGCCGCGCTGGAGTGGGCAGCCGCAGGCGTCCGGGTCAACGCAGTTGCGCCCGGTTGGGTCGCGAGCAGTGGCATGGACACCTACGACGGCGCGGTCAAAGCGATGATCCCCAAGCTCAAGGAGGCGGTCCCGCTCAAGCGTCTGTCGACCGAGGCGGAGGTCAGCAGCGGCATCTGTTTCCTGCTCAGCGAGGGCGCCGCCTTCATCACGGGCACCACCTTGGCGATCGACGGTGGTGCCCCGTTGTTCAACACCGTGTGGCCCACACCCAAGCACAACGAGTCGAAGGCCTACAACGGCTTTCACCGAGCGGTGACCCCCAGCGTGCTTGAGGAGACCGAATAGATGCCGCGACTGAACTCGAAGATCGACACCAAGTCCGAGACGTTCGGCCGCAACCGCGCCCAGATGCTGGAGCTCATCGAGGGCTTTCGCGGTCTCGAGGCCAAGGTGCGGGAGCACTCCGCATCGAAGGCCGCCAAGTTCTCCAAGCGCGGGCAGCTGCTCCCCCGTCAGCGGGTCGAGCGACTGCTCGACCGCGGGGCGCCCTTCCTCGAGTTCTCCACGCTCGCGGGCTACAAGATGCACGACGACGACGGCAAGTCGGGCATCTCCGGGGGCAGCAACATCATTGGGCTGGGCTTTGTCGAGGGGCGGCGCTGCCTGGTCTCGGCCTCCGACAGCGCGATCAAAGGCGGCGCCGTCTCACCGATGGGGTTGCGCAAGACGCTGCGGGCCCAGGAGATCGCGCTGCAGAACAAGCTGCCGATGGTCAACCTGGTGGAGAGCGCTGGCGCCAACCTGCTGTACCAAAGCGAGCTGTTCGTCGAGGGGGGCAGGGTGTTCGCCAACATGGCCCGGCTCAGCGCCGCCGGCCTGCCGCAGGTCACGGTGGTGCACGGCTCGTCGACGGCGGGCGGCGCGTACATCCCGGGCCTCTCGGACTACGTCATCGTGGTGCGGGGCCGCTCGAAGATCTTCTTGGCCGGACCCCCGCTGGTCAAGGCGGCGCTGGGGGAGGACGCGGAGGAGGAGGCGCTGGGTGGGGCCGAGATGCACACCAAGATCGCCGGCACCGCGGAGTACCTGGCGGAGTCCGACGGTGACGCGATTTCGGTCGCGCGCGAGCTGCTCTCGAAGATCCGCTGGGACGGTGTGCGCGCGCCTGCGCAGGCCCCGGTTCGGGCGCCGCTGTACGACCCCCAAGAGCTGGTGGGCGCGGTGCCTGTGGACTACCGCGAGCCCTACGACGTCCGCGAGATCATCGCTCGGATCGTGGACGACTCCGACTTCCTCGACTTTGGTCCGGACTACGGCCCTCAGACGGTCTGCGGCCACGCGCGCATCGAGGGACACGCGTGCGGCATCATCGGCAACAACGGTCCCATCTTCGCCGAAGGTGCCGCGAAGGCGGGCCACTTCATTCAGGCGTGTTGCCAGTCGGGCACCCCGATCATCTACCTGCAGAACACCACCGGCTACATGGTCGGGACCCAGGCCGAACGCGCGGGCATCGTCAAACATGGCTCGAAGATGATTCAAGCGGTGGCCAACGCGACCGTCCCGCAGATGACCGTGCTCGTCGGGGGTGCGTTTGGAGCCGGCAACTACGGCATGTGTGGTCGTGCCTTCGACCCCCGCTTCATCTTCTCCTGGCCCAACGCCCGCATCTCAGTGATGGGCGGGTCCCAGGCCGCCAAGGTCATGGAGATCATCACCGTGGCGAAGTTCGCCCGGCAAGGCGTCGTCATTCCGCCCGAGAACCTCGAGAAAATGACCGGCGCGATTCGAGACAAGCTCGACTCCGAGTCCGATGCGCTGTTTGCCACGGCACGAATCTGGGACGACGGGATCATCGACCCCCGTGATACCCGGCGCGTGCTCGGCATGTCCCTGGCGACCTGCCGCGAAGCAGGCGCCCGCCTCGTCCGGCCCAACACCTTTGGTGTTGCCCGCTTCTAACCCCAGCCCCAGCCCCAAGACCACCCACAACAGGACCCGCCCATGAAACTCACCGAAGAACACGAGCAGCTGCGCGACACCCTGCGCAAGTTCATCGACCGCGAGATCAACCCCAACGTTGAGGCGTGGGAGAACGACAAGATTTTCCCCGCGCACGAGCTGTTCAAGAAGCTCGGCGATCAGGGGTTTCTCGGCGTCAGCAAGCCCGAGGCGCACGGTGGCATGGGGCTGGACTACTCGTACTCGGTCCTGATGGCCGAGACGCTGGGCTGGGTCGAGTGCGGCGCCATTCCGATGGCGATCGGCGTGCAAACGGACATGTGCACCCCGGCGCTGGCCAAGTTTGGAAGCGATGCCCTGAAGAGGGAGTTCCTCGATCCCGCCATCGCCGGGGATGTCGTGGGATGCATCGGCGTCAGCGAGCCGGGGGCCGGGAGCGATGTCGCGAGCATCAAGACCACCGCGCGTCGTGACGGCGATGACTACGTCATCAACGGCACCAAGATGTGGATCACCAACGGCATGCAGGCCGACTGGATGTGCCTGCTGGCCAACACCTCCGAGGGCAAGCCGCACAAGAACAAGTCGCTCATCATGGTGCCGCTGGACACCAAGGGCGTGGAGCGGGCGCGCAAGCTCGACAAAATTGGCATGTGGGCGTCGGACACGGCGCAGCTGTTCTTTGACGACGTCCGCGTGCCGGCGCGAAACGTCATCGGCCAAGAGGGCATGGGCTTCACCCTGCAGATGCTCCAGTTCCAGGAGGAGCGGCTGTGGGGCGCGGCGAACGTCGTGGGAGCGCTGGAGCAGGCGCTGAAGATCACCCGGGAGTACACCGGGCAGCGCGAGGCGTTTGGGGCGACCATCCTCGACAATCAGTACGTGCATTTCAGGCTGGCGGAGCTCTCGACCGAGGTTGAGTGTCTGCGGGCGCTGGTGTGGAGCGCGACCGAGCAGTACATCTCGGGCAAGGACGTCACCCGGCTGGCCTCGATGGCCAAGCTCAAGGCGGGACGGCTCGCGCGCGAGGTCTCGGATGGATGCCTGCAGTTCTGGGGCGGGATGGGCTACATGTGGGAATCCAAAATCTCGCGGTTCTTCCGGGACGGTCGGCTGATCTCGATCGGGGGCGGTGCCGATGAGATCATGCTCAGCATCATCTGCAAGCTTGAGGGGACCCTGCCCCGTCGAAAGAAGGCCTGATGTCGCTGCCCGAGACCCAGCACCTGCGCTTGTCGCTGTCGGCGGGCGTGCTCACCGTGTTGCTGCACCGACCCGAAGTCCGCAACGCGATGAGCGTGCAGACGGTGTCCGAGCTGGAGGCGACGTTTCAGGCGGTCGCGGACCGACGGGACGTTCGGGTCGTGGTGCTTCGCGGCTCGGGCGGCCACTTCTGCGCCGGGGGCGACATCAAGGACATGGCCTCCGCCCGCGGCAAGTCGCCGGGGGCGGATGGCAAGGATCCCCTGACGGTCGTGAACCGGCGCTTCGGATCGATGATGACCGTGGTGGACCGTGCGCCTCAGGCCGTCGTCGCGGTGTGCGAAGGTGCGGTGCTTGGCGGCGGCTTCGGCTTGGCGTGTGTCGCTGACATCACGCTCGCGCTTGCCGGGGCCAAGTTTGGGCTGCCCGAGACGGGGTTGGGCATTCCTCCGGCCCAGATCGCGCCGTTCTTGGTGCGAAGGCTCGGGCTCTCGCAGGCTCGGAGACTCGCGGTCACCGGGGGGCGCTTCGACGGTCAGCGTGCGGTGGAGATTGGGCTGGCCCATGAGGTCGCCGAGGATGCAGACGCACTGGAGGCCGTCCTCGACTCGACCTTGAAGCAGGTGCTTCGCTGCGCGCCTGGAGCCGTGGCGGTCACCAAGCAGTTGATGAATGACGCCGGTCGTGTCGAACACGAGGCGCTGCTCGATGGCGCTGCCGATGCGTTTGCGCTCGCAGCCCGCGGGGCTGAGGGCATTGAAGGCATGACGGCGTTCTTGCAGAAACGGACACCCCAATGGCCCGGAGCGGAATCATGAGCGGCTTTTCGACCGTCCTCGTCGCGAACCGGGGCGAGATCGCGGTTCGGGTCCTGCGGACTGCGCACGCGCTGGGATACCGGACCGTCGCGGTCTACTCGGACGCCGACGCGAACGCGCCCCACGTGGCGCTCGCGGACCAGGCCGTGCGGATCGGTCCCGCGCCGGTGGGGCAGAGCTATCTGGACGTCGATGCCATCCTCGCCGCCGCAAAGACGACCGGCGCGGACGCGGTTCACCCCGGCTACGGCTTTCTCAGCGAGAACGCCGAGTTCGCCCAGCGATGCGCCGACGCGGGGATGATCTTCGTGGGCCCGCCTCCCGAAGCGATCACGCTGATGGGCGACAAGGTTCAGGCCAAGCTGCGCATGATCGCCGCCGACGTTCCGACGGCGCCCAGTTTTCTGGGAGGGGATGTGTCGCTCGACACACTGCTCGCCGAGGCGGACAAGCTGGGTCTTCCACTGCTGGTCAAGGCCAGCGCAGGCGGGGGCGGGCGGGGCATGCGAAAGGTGACTGCGGCCTCGCAGCTCGCCGAAGCCGTCACCTCGGCGCAGGCGGAGGCGGCCTCGGCGTTCGGCAATCCGCACGTGTTCCTCGAGCGGCTGATCACCGGCGCGCGTCATGTGGAGGTGCAGGTCTTCGCCGATACGCACGGCAACGTGCTGCATCTGGGGGAGCGAGAATGCTCTGCGCAGCGTCGTCATCAAAAGGTCCTCGAAGAGGCGCCCTCGCCGGTTGTCGATGAGGCGCTGCGGGCGAAGATGGGGGAGGCTGCGGTCGCCGCGGCACGAGCGATCGGATACGTGGGGGCGGGCACGGTCGAGTTTCTGCTCGACGACGCCGGCGGCTTCTTCTTCCTCGAGATGAACACCCGGCTGCAGGTCGAGCACCCTGTCACCGAGTGTGTGACGGGCTTCGACTTGGTGGCCTGGCAGCTCGATATCGCCGCGGGCAAGCCGCTGCCGATCACGCAGGACGAGCTGCGGATCCGGGGCCACGCGATCGAGGTGCGCCTGTACGCCGAGGACCCGTACGCCGGCTTCTTGCCGCAGACCGGGCCGATCGTGCGCTTTGATCCCCCGCCGGGGATCCGGGTCGATTCGGGGATCCGCAGCGGCGGCGAGGTGTCTGCGTTCTACGACCCGATGCTGGCCAAGCTCATCGCCCACGGACGCGACCGGGACGAGGCGCTCCGCAAGCTGCGCCGTGGACTCCGCGAGACCGTGTTCCTGGGCCCGGTCACCAACCTCGGGTTCCTGCAGACGTTGCTGGACGACCCGGAGATGCTCGCCGGCACCATCAAGACCGACACGCTCGACGCTCGGTTCGCCGAGCGCCCGGAGCGACCCTGCATCGCGGCGCATGCGTGGGCCCTGGCGGGGCTGGTGATGACTCGCGCCCATGGCATCGACCCCGCGCTCGGCGATGGGCAAGCGTGGCGAAGCAGCGGCGTCCTTCAGACGCCGATCACGCTGCGGTGTGTGGGCGAGCAGCGAGAGCTTTCGGTGGTGCCGCAGGGCCGAGACTCGGCCACGGTGTCGGTCGGGGAGGAGACGATTGCGCTTCGTGTCGTCGCCGACCACGACGGGCGGCTCCGCTTCGAGAGCGAGGGCCTGCAGCGGGAGGCGGTCTACGCGGTCGATCGCACCCGAGCCTGGGTCAGCATCGCGGGCGTGTGCCACGTCTTCGACGAGCCGGATCTGCGGGCTGAGGCGTCGCAGTCCAGCGATGGAAGCGTGCGCTCCCCGCTGTCGGGCACGGTCGTGACGGTGCTGGTGGAAGAAGGCTCCCGCGTCACCCGCGGGCAGCTGCTGGTGACGCTCGAAGCGATGAAGATGGAGCACCGGATCGAGGCTCCGATGGACGGCGTCGCGAAAGACGTGACCGTGACCGCAGGCGCGCAGGTCGGCGGAGATCAAATGCTGCTGCGAATCCAAAGCGAGGAGACCCAAACATGAGCGACAAAGCCGTGGTGACGTGTGCCCTGACCGGGGTGCTGACCAATCCCAAACAACATCCGGTGCCGGTCACCGTGACGGAGATGGCCGCTGCCGCGAAGGAGGCGTTCGACGCCGGCGCCAGCGTCATGCACGTGCACTACCGCAGGCAGGAGGACGGGATGGGGCACCTTCCGACCTGGGATCCCGAGGTGTGCGGGGCGATCACCGATGCCATTCGTGCCGCGTGCCCCGGTGTGATCATCAACATGAGCACGGGGGTGATCGGCCCCGATGTGTCGGCTCCACTGGCCGCGATGCCGCGGGTCAATCCGGAGATCGCGGCGTGCAATGCTGGCACGCTCAACTACCTCAAGACCCGCCGTGACGGTTCGTGGGCGTGGCCACCGATGGTCTTCGACAACCCTGTCGCCAAGGTGCAGGCGATGCTCGATGCCATGGCGCCACTGGGCGCAAAGCCGGAGTTTGAGTGCTTCGACACCGGCATCGTGCGCTCGGTGGGCTTGTTCGTGGAGAACGGCATGGCCGAGCACCCGCACTACAACTTCGTGATGGGCGTCGCCTCGGGGATGCCGGCCGATCCGGACTTGTTGCCGCTGCTGCTGCGCTCCATCAAGCCCGGTAGCACCTGGGAGGTCACAGCGATTGGACGTGCCGACATTTGGCGCCTCCACCAAAAAGCGGCCGAGCTGGGCGGCTCGTTGCGCACCGGGGTGGAGGACACGTTCTTCCTGCCCGATGGCGAACGCACTCCGGGCAACGGTCCGCTGATCGAGGCTATCGTGCAGTGTGCTCGAAACGCGGGACGGGAGATCGCATCGCCGCAGGAGGCTCGTGCGCTGTTGAAGCTGCGTGCGGCCTGACCCGTCCCTCGTCCCGCTCCCAGACGGCACACGCTCGGGCTGGCCTATCCCGCGACAAGTGTGGCTACACACGCGCCGGCCCGAATCCTGCGCGCGGTGAAGTGTTTCCATGGGTGCATGAGACGCGCTGTCATCGCTTGCCTCGCCCTTGGGCTCTGCGCCTGTGTTCTCAACCTGGGGGACGTCGCGGGCGGCGACCGCCAAACGCAGACGCGAGAAGTGGCCCCGTTCGAGGCCATCGCGATCGAAGGATCCATCGACGTCGACGCCAAGGTTGGTTCGGCACTCAGCGTCGAGGTCGAGGCGGACGGAAAGATCATCGACAAGGTCGAGACGCGGGTCGAAGACGGCACGCTTCTCGTGTCCCTCGAGCGCGGGGTGCATCTGAACACCGGACGGATGCTGGTTCGCGTGACGGTGCCGAACCTGAGCTCGGTTGCGGTCTCAGGCTCTGGGGATGCGATGCTCGAAGGGCTCGACGAGACATCCTTCGCGATTGCGGTCACCGGGAGTGGGGACGTGGAGGCGGGCGGCGAGGTGGAGTCCGTGACGGTGACGGTCTCCGGGTCCGGTGACGTGGGCGCGCGCGCGCTCCAGGCCAAAACCGCCAACGTCGTGCTGCGCGGAAGCGGTGACATCACGGTGACCGCCACCGAGACCGCCAAGGGAGTGATTCAGGGAAGCGGGGACGTGACGGTGCACGGCGGTGCGGACTGCAACATCGCCGTGGCAGGCAGCGGCGACGTCAACTGTTAGCGTCCCGGTCTCGGCCGTCGTCATCGGTCGCGGCTTTGGCGATCAGGGCCGCGCCCAGGGCCGCCGCGCCAAGCCGATTTTCCCCCTGCACGCTGCACCCACCGCCGCCCCCGGACGCGCCCCCGGACGCGTCGGTGTCGCCAGCGGTCGAGCCACTGGACGGAGCTGTGGAGGAGGAGTCCCCTGGACTGTCGGTGCTCACGCTTGCCGAATCGCCGTCGCTGCTCTCGCCGGGCCCGCTGGCGTCTCCACCGGACCCTGTGTCGCCCGACCCATCGCCTGTGCTCGACTCTGCGCCAGAGGGAATCTCGGGGAAGGGCCCCGTGATCATCAGCGTAAGCCCATCCTCTTGGATGTTGACGAACAGCGCCGTACCGTCAGGGGAGAAGCAGACCCCGGCCAGCTCGCTGTCGCTGATGGCGTTGCGGCCGAAGTCGCAGATCGAGCCATCGGGGCCCAGCACCCGAATGAAGTTGTCGTTGCCGCCGTCTTCGGAGATGAACAGCTCGCCCCACGGGGACATCGTGATGTTGTCGGGGAAGTCGAGGGTTTCCGGGCCGTCCGAGACCGCGACCAGCTCCAGCGTGCCGGTGTCTCCGTAGTCGATGATGCGGAAGATCTGACCGAGGCCCGCGGGGCCACCGTTGGTGCAGGAGAAGTAGACCTCTCCCTCAAAAAACCATAGACCCTCGCCGCGGATGAAGATGGTGGCGCCATCGGCCTGCGCGGCATATCGAACGGTGTCGTCGCTGGGCGCGGGGTCGTCGATGTCGACCCACTCGATCTCGAACAGCTCGCCCACCTTGCCCAGGCTCGCCGTGTTGAAGGCCTCGGTGTCCAGGATGCGCAGCGCCTGCAGGCGACCTTCGAATGGAGACTCAAGCGCGTCGGGGAGGTGGCGGTAAAAGCAGCTGTCACCCCGGTCCTCGGTGAGATAGGTGACCAGGGTTTCGGGATCGACCGCCGCGGCCTCGTGGTTGTAGCGGCCGAACCCGATGATCGGCACCGCGGGCACGACCGACTCGGCGTCCTGCGGACACGCGAACACGTAGCCGTGCTCGCCCACAGTGTTCTCCTCGCACGAGAGCCACCCCCACGGACTTGGACCGCCCGCGCAGTTGCGGACGGTTCCGGTGAGGACGAGGTTGGTCGACACCACAGCGCCGGTGCGACTGTCGATGACCACGCGCGTCACCCCACCGAAGCCGTCGGGGTCGTAGGCTTCCTTCGGGGCCTCTGCGGCCGGGTAGGCTCCGATGCTGTCATCGCCCGCGCTGACCTCGTGGTTGCGCATCAGCAGCCAGGTGCCGTTGGCCCCGGCAAAACAGGCCATACCGTCGGGGCGACCCGGCACGACATAGCCATCGCTCATCGCGGCCCCCGCCTCCTGGAGCACCGTGTATGAGAATCCCGCTGGCAGATCGAGGATGCCCTCGGGGTCGGGAACCAGCTCGCCGTACTCACCGGCCGATGCCCGGCGGGAGAACAAGCCCGAGAACAGCGCAGCCGCTCCCGCCACGCCCAGCGATCCTTTCACGAACACACGACGCCCCAGAGGATTCATGCTCGACATCATGCCCGCAGCCGCGGCGCGGCGCAGCCATGACCGCGCGCGCTCCCAGCGTCTGTACGTTGCCCGCCCTCGAGCACGATCTTGAGGTGGACGCGCGCTGCGGCCTTGGGCTGAACTCAGGGCCCTTAGCGCACGGGCGGGAGCCAGATGATGAACCCCTGCTCCAGCAGGCTCCGCGTACCCTCGCTCTGCGAGAGCACGCCCTTGTCCGCCTCTTCGAGGGCTGCCTGGACCTCTGGGGTCTCCTCGAGCACGCGAGGCTCCCCGGCCCATCGGATGGCGACCACCGCGGCGACCGGGGCGTCGCTTCCTTCGGGGTCGTCGCCGAGGACCGTATCGAGGGCCTCCCGGGCGATCGCATCTCGGCGCAGCGTGGTGTTCACGCGGACCCGTCCCGACACGTCGAGATCGTCGGGGACCGCCCCAAAGCGCTCGGCCTCCAGATCTGCGCCGGGCGGCTGGCGCAGCCACGCTTCGAACGACGCGGCTTCGCTGTTGGGCGCGGCTTCCCGCTCGAGGTATTCGGCGAATCGCAGCGCGAGCGAACGAGGCTGCGGGGGTTGATCCACCGCAGCGAATCCTTGGGCCAGCTCGCCGACGTCGGCGCCCTCAAGCGCCCGCGGTAAGGCGGTCCGAAGACCCGCCTCCAGGGAGGTGCGCGCGCCCTCGGTGGTCGGGAGCCAGCCCCAACCTCCGGCCACCGTACGTTCGGCGGTTGCCGGGTCGAGGGTCCGCAGCCGCAGGGTCAGCTCGCGCAGCGTGTCGTCCACCGGATGTCCACCGGCGAGGGCGTCGATGCAAGGCATCAGCGCGTCCTCAGCCTCGTCGCTGTCGAGGGCTTCGATGTGCAGCAGGACGCGGTAGGCCAGATCCGAGGCGGTGCGTCGCTCTCGGGCGGCGACGCGCTGCGCCAGGGGATCGAGGGTGTAGGGCTGGGTCAGCAACGCGGAGGCCAACTCGCGGACATGCTGCAGATGCTCGGCGCAGGTCTCGAAGCGGTCCACGCCGACGTCGGCAAAACGCTCGACCCATGCGCCAAAGCTCCAAGCCGTCAGCCGATTCCAGTGCGCGCGTAGGTAGCCGACCGCGTCGCTGCTCGCGTCGAGGCCCGGCCGCGGGGTTGAAACGATGCGGCCGCTGGAGAGCTCTGTCTCGCACGCGTCGAGTTCGGTGTGCAGGTGCTCCAACGCATGGGCGGCGGCCGCTTCTGCGTGCTCGAGCGATGAACCGGCCTGCCAAGCGGGCACGAGCGAGTGTTCGCAACGTTCACAGTACGCGCGGCTGGGTCGACGCCCCGCATGTTCGGGGCAGGCGGATCGACCGATCTCATCGAAGCCATACCAGTGCACGACCGGGAGGAGCTCCGAGAGCCGCGCCGAGAGGTAGGCTTCGAACCGGGTCAGCTCGGGCCGCCACGCGAAGCGAGCCAAGCGATGCAGAAGCTCGTGCGGACGCCACTTGGCCCGGTGGCTTGGATGGAAAACCGGGAGCGGCCCCTCAAGAAACGCGGAGAAGTACTTGGGCACGTGCAGGATACCGTCGCGCCAGTCCTCGGGAACGAACGCATCATCGTCCATGCCGACATCGATCTCCGGTCGGGCGCCCTCGGGAAGCAGCGGCGAGAGGCGATGTTCGTGGTGCACGAAGCTGCGCCCCTCGTTCGCGGCTGCCACCGCGATGCGGGCGGAGACCGCGTTGGCTTCCAACTCCACGGCCGGCGCCCCGAGAAACGACGCGACCTCGCCCAAGGGGGCCGCCGCTTGGGCCAGGACGGCTCGGGCCAGAGTGGGGGCATCGGGGAAGGAACCGACGAGCGCGGGAAGCTGCACGAGGGGCAGGGTAGTGGCCGCCGTACTCGCTTGCTACAACCCTGTGGGATGCCCACCGCAACCGCCGGCACGCTGCATTTGAACTACGACCTCCGCGGGCAGGGCACGCCGCTGTTGCTGGTGATGGGGCTTGGGGCCCAGAAGGTGCTGTGGCCCGAGGGGCTGTGCGACATGCTCGCGCAGCGCGGGTTCGCGGTGGCCCGGTTCGACAACCGCGACGTGGGAGAGTCTTCGCGCTTGGATCATCTGGGCGTGCCCTCGTTGCGCACCGCGATGCTTCGGTGGGCAGCGGGACTTGAGGTGCGGGCGCCGTATCAGCTGTCCGACCTCGCACAAGACGCGTTCGCGGTCATGGACGCGTTGGGCTGGAAGCAAGCCCACGTCATGGGGGCGTCCATGGGAGGAATGATCGCGCAGCGAATGGCAATTCGGCACCCCGAGCGGGTGCTGTCGCTGACCTCGATCATGTCGCATCCCGGAGACCGCCTCTCGAAGCTCCCCCACCCGCGGGCGTTGCAGGCGATGTTGGATCCCCGTCCGCGGACGGCAGCCCAAGCGGGGGATGCCTGGGTCCGGCTGTTTCGAGAGATCGGCAGTGGGCCACCGCACTTCGCGTTTGAGCGCGAGTTCCACGACGCCGTGGGGCGCCTGCACTTCGAGCGTGGCCCCTCACCCCAGGGGTTCGTGCGTCAGACGTTGGCTGTCTTGGCGAGCGAGGATCGGCGAGCGGCGCTGGCCAAGTTGGATCTTCCGGCGCTGGTCGTCCATGGCACCGCCGACCGCTTGGTGCGGTATCGCGGAGGGCTGCAGACCGCCCGGGCGCTTCGGCGTGGTGAACTGCTGTCCATCGAGGGCATGGGGCACGACCTGCCCCGGAGCATGTGGCCGACGCTGTGCGATGCCTTCGAACACACGGTCGCGCGATGTCACTCGAACTCTTGACGTGCTCGCTTTCGATCTCCCACGCGTTGCGGGAGCGCGGTCGAGGACGCGGACCCGTCGATGCCGGGATGGTCGATCGGTTTGGGTCCGCCATCGGTGTGGCTCAGGCGGTCTCGCTCGCCTTCGTACATGAGGTCGGGGCCGTCGTAGAAGAACAGCAGCGGCATCCTCATGCGCACCGCGATGGCGGGCGAGTTGTCCTCCGAGAGGTCCGTTCGGTCGAGATGATCGATCACGCATGCATCTCCGAGGCCGTCGACGACATCGCCGGCGACGACGGTGACATCTTGAACCGCGCCGACGGCGGTGACGGTCAGCTCAAGGATCGCGTCGGTCTGGAGCTCTCCCCCGCGGGCGGCGGCCTCGCGGTAGCAGTCGCGCAAGCCTTCGCGCGAGGCTCGTAGGACCTGTCGCGCCACGGTGCGGAGCGTTGCACGCTGGGGGGCGGGGACGCCTTGCAGTGCCACAGACTCCAGGACCCCCGTCCGACGGACCATCGGGCGGGGGCCGGAGAGGACCGCCATGCCGGGCGTGGTCATGAAGCTGTAGCCGATCGCGTCGGAGAACGAGCCCTCCAGGTCCGCGCGAACCTGCGGATCGTCCGGGTCGTAGAACCACTCGCGCCGGACCCGGACATTTCGGGTGACCGTCTCGCCGAGCTCCTCCCCCTCGTGGGTTTGCAGCTCGTTGTCGAGGACGCGGGAGCGGGGTGCGCTGCTCGCCTCGGACGCCGCAGCTGAGTCTGCATCCGGAGCTTCGAGCGCCTCGGCGAAGCTCTCGGCCTGGTAGAGCATCTCGTAGATGTCCTCGCGCTCCTGGGTCCGCTCGTCCCCGAACAGCTGTGCGTGCCGCTCCCCATACGAAAGCAGCATCTGCGCAGCGTCACGGGCATACGCGCTGTCCCGCCCCGCGTGCGCAGCGAGCAGCTGAACGTGGGCCATTCGCAGGACCAATGCATGGCGCAGCGCGTCGGTCTCGGGCTTGCGCGGGAGCGACAAGATGGCGTGGCGCATCAGGCGGACCGCATCCGCGTGGTACCCCGCGGCGACCATCGCTTCGGCGGTCTCGTACATGCGGGCCGCGCTGGCCTTGGACGAGCGCACAGCATCGCCTGCGGCGGACGGGTCTGCGCTGCTGTGCGTGGAGGCGCAGCCCAGCGCGCACATCGCCCCAAAAAGCGCGATCCATCGCGTTGCGTCCCCCACGTGCACGCAAACGCCCGGTGATTCGCCGGCTTTCACCCGACCGGGACGAATTCGTCGCAAGCCGAACCGATGGTCTCGACCGCGGACTCGAAGAACGCAACGTAGCTGTCGGCGCACACCGACCCCACGATCCCGTGCTCTCCCCACAGCTGGGTGAACTCGCGAATCCGAGGGGCCGGCTCGGCGCCCTCGAACGTGGCGGGGTCCAAGGGCGTGCAGATGCCATCCGGGGTGTCCCCGTCTCCGATCAGCGACATCGCGATCACGGCGTCGCGGTTGCCGTGCTTGGCTTCGACCAACGCGTCAACCCAGGCTTGCGGCGAGCCTGCGGAGTCGCCTTCGAGGTCGTTTGCGTTGGGCCCGTTGTCGTCCTCGTCTGTGATGATGACGACCACGAGCACGGCGCTGTCGCGAAGGAAGCCGTCGTTGCAGGCCGCGACCTCGCCCGACCCGGTGAGGCCTTGAATCATCGCCTCCATGGGCTTTTCTCCGAGCGATGAGTTGGTGCCCACCCTGGCGGCGCATTCAAATGCGCCGGAGAGATCGGGCTCGCCCGACGCGATGAAGCGGCGGCCCGACGCGAAGTCGCAGTTCTGATTGGAGGCATCACGGCCGCGCGGATGGGTGATGCCTGCGCCCAGGATGTCCTCACATTCCATGGGCTGCGTTTGGCCACAGTCGTAGTCCCCGATGTCGGAGCAGAGGCTGCGCAGCGCACAGGGGTAGCCGCAGTCGCACGTGCCGTTGGCACTGCTGGCTTCGCACGCGGCGGCCTCGACACACGCGTCCTCGCAGCCGCCGTAGACCCACGGGTCGGAGTCGGTGACCATGATGTGGTAGGTGCCCGACCCAGCCGGAAGGCGCGCCTCGATCGCGGACACGAACCCGGGGACCGAGTCGACGAGCTGCTGTTGCTCGTCTGCCATCGATCCGCTGTTGTCGATCACGAACAGGAAGTCGACGGCGTCGCAGCCGACGCTGGCGTCGGGGTCGACGCCAGAGCCCGGCGACTCGGTGGGGTCGCTCGTGCTCGAAGCCTCGCTGGATCCGGCGTCCGCATCGGCTTCGGCGGTGTCGGTGGTCGACGAGCCGGGGCTGGGGTCGACCGCGTTGGTCTCGAAGCTCCCGTCACCGCGGTCGGTGTCCGAGCACGACGCCAGGAGTGCGGAGGCGAGAAGGAGGCGCGTCAGGGTGCGGCGGGGACAAGTCATGGGGCTTCCGCGGGGGTGTGTGCCCTTGTGGGGCGAAGGTTCCCGCGAGCGCGCCACACCCCGGCCAGCAACGTTCTGAGGCTCTCAGACGGACCACAACGCGTCGCGGAGGCCCGAGGCTCGCTCCACCCGCTGCTCCACCGCCTGTTGCAGCACCTCCGGCGTCCCGTACAACCGAACCTCGGTTTTCGCTCGTGTGACGCCGGTGTAGAGCAGCTCCCGGGTCAAGATCGGTGAGAGCGCGGGCGGCAGCAGCAAGCCGACCCGGTCGAACTCCGAGCCCTGCGACTTGTGCACGGTCATCGCAAACACGGTCTCGTGCGGCGGCAGGCGCGAGGGCAGCAGGGGCGTGCGAAGGGTGCCGTCGGTGGCCCGGAAGAAGGCACGCAGCCGAGCGCCGTCGCGGGCGACCACGCCGACGTCTCCGTTGTACAGGCCGAGCTGATAGTCGTTGGCCGCGATCATGATCGGGCGACCGTCGTAGTTCGGGCCCGCCGCAGCGCGCTGGATTCGGCCCGCGCGCAGCAGGATGTCCTCAATGAGCAGGTTGAGCCGCTCGGTTCCGAACGCGCCGCGTCGGTGCGCCGAGAGCAGGCGGTAGGTTCCCAGCGCGTCGAGCCTGGCCTCGGGGTCGGGCGCGCGTAGATAGGCATCGAACGCGTCGAGAATGGCCGGGCCAAGGATGGCCTCAAGCTGGCTTTCGTCCTGGAGTTCCACCATGCGGACCGCGTCGTCCTCATCGCGAAGCTGCGCGCGTGCTTCGGCAGCGTTGCCCGTCCGCAGCGCGCGGGCAAACCTCCCGATGCCCTCGTCCGCGGAGAACCGGAAGCTGTGGGTGAGCTCCACGATGCAGTCCCAGGGCCCCGTGGTCTCGGGCCCACCCAGCGGGAGCGTGCCTGCGCTCTCGCCCAGGACGCGCGCGAGAACCTCGCCGAAGGGGGCGGAGTAGGCATGCGCACCCTGGGTGTTGCAGATGTCACCCAAAATCGCGCCGGCCTCGACCGAGGCGAGTTGGTCTTTGTCCCCGAGCAGGATCAGGCGGGCGTCCGGGGCGACGGCCTCCACGAGCTTGGCCATCAGTGCGAGGTCGACCATCGACGCCTCGTCGACAAGCACGACCTCGGCCGGCAGCGGGTCCTCGCGGCCGTGGCGAAATTGCGTCGGCGTGTGGGGCAGGTAGCCCAGCGCCCGATGCAACGTCCGGGCCTCCACGTGCAACGCGGCTTTGACCTCGTCGGTGCTGGGCAGCCCGGCGAGGCTTGTGCGCACGGACTCACTGAGCCGGGCGGCGGCCTTTCCGGTGGGCGCGAGCATCATGATGCGTGGCGCTGATTCGCCTCGGGAGAGCGCCTGCTCGACGAGCAGCGCGAGCACACGAACCACGGTGGTGGTCTTGCCGGTGCCGGGTCCACCGGTGATGACGGTGAGACGGCGGACAGCCGCGAGGACTGCGGCGAGCATCTGCCGAGGGTCGGGGCGTGTGTTCTCGCTGCGTGCGAACAGCCGGCGAACGTCTTCGCCCAGACGGTCGGCATCGACGGGGAGCTGGGTGCAAGCCCGGCTGCGCAGCGCGGCGCACAGCGTGTCTTGGTAGCGCCAGTAGCGGGTCAGGTACAGGCGAGCCTCGCCGTCAAACACCAAGGGGGTCGGCTTGGCAGGGTTGCTGCCATCGCTGCACAGCGAGCTTTGGCCCAGCTCCATCACCCACTCGAACAATCGCGGCAGACGAACGTCCTGGATGCTCTCCCCCGCCTCGTTCACGAGCGCGCGGGCGTCGAGTTCACGCAGGTCGGCGCAGATGTGCCCATGGGCGATCGCGCGGCTGGCAAAGGCGGCACCGAGCAGGACCGCCTCCGACTGCCCCGGCTGCAGTCGCTCCAGCGTCTGGGCGAGCTGGACATCGAGCGGTGAGAGGACGCCGGCGGCCTGGAGGCGTGCGAGGGCCTGGGTCATGATGGACCTTGGGGACCGAGCAGCGCGTCCAACGCCTCGATACGGGCACGAGGGGGCCTCTGAGCATAGATCCCACGGCTCGCACCGCGTCGCGGATCCATGCCCCGCAAGAACAGGTACCGGGCGCCGCCGAAGTGGGTGTCGTAGTCGAACCCGGGCTGTCGGCGTGCGAGGTGGCGGCAAAGCGCCGCGGTGTAGAGGTGGTATTGCAGGATGTAGTGCTCGTGGCTCATGGCCGTTGCGAGCCGCTGCGGGGCGTAGTCGTCGGGATGCGGCCCCAGGTCGTTGGTCTTGTAGTCCACGACGTACCAGCGATTGTCCACCCGGTACACGAGGTCGATGAAACCCCGTAGATAGCCACGCACCGGAATGAACGAAAGTGTGCCGAGTCGGTCGAGGTAGTCGCTGGGTAGTCCGGTGGGGTCGACCGCAAACGCGCGGCGTAGCGAGCCGGGGTCGAGCGCCTTGGAAGCGAGCGCTGTGTCCGTGAGGGCATCGCCCACGGGCAGCACGAATCCGAGCTCGGCCAACATGTCTTTCGGGGGCAGGTCGCAGAGCCGGTGGCCGGTGTCGTCGAGTGGGCAGGTGAGAGCGTCGCGCAGGGCGGACACGGCGAGCTCGCAGTGCCCCGGGCCTTCGATTCCGTGTTTGCGCAGACCGGCGCGCACATGCTGGGCGAGGGTGGCATCGTCCGCCGAGAACGGCGCGTGTTCGAGCACCTCGTGGAAGAAGTTTCCGACGTGGGCACCCCGCGGGAAGGGGGCCAGGCGAACGCGCGCGTCGTCGGGCGGGGCTGGGTCGGGGTCCGAGTGCTCCACGCTTTGCTCGACGTCGCGGCCGCTGGTGAGGTCGGCGGCGCCGTGACTGGCGGTAATGCCGGTGAAGCTGGTCGTGCGGTAGAGCCTGTCGATCGAGGATCGTGGCGTGCGGGCGCGCAGGTCCGCCGGCGCAGCGGTCGACTCGCTGGGCAGGGGTTTGGCGTTTCCGCCCAGATGGGAGAGCGCCCAGCTCTCGTGCTTGCGCTGCTGCAGCCACGCCCACTGCTCGTCATCATCGGCCTGGCGCAGCAAGTCCGGCACCGCCTTGTACGGGTCGGATCCCGGTGGGCATTGGCGTCCGAACAGCAGGTACCCCAGCGCGCTGTGGTGGAATCGGTGGAAACGACCCCAGACGATCACGCAGCGGTGGCGGGCCCGGGTCAGCGCGACGTAGAGCAGGCGCAGACCCTCGGCGAAGGTCTCGATCTTTGCCTGCCGAACCGATGGCAGGGAGTCGCGCTGCTTGTCGTGCGTGGGCTTGGGCCCAATGTCCACCTCAAGCGCATGTTCGCGATCGGGGTTGTGATATTTGAGATGCTCGTACTCGCTGGTAAACGGTTCGGCCGCGGCCCACAAATAGGGGCAGTAGACCACCGGGTACTCAAGGCCCTTGCTGCGGTGAATCGTGATGAGCTGGACGGCTTCGTCGTCGCGCTCAAGGCGAAGCTTGGCGGTCTCCGCCGCCAGCATCTGATCCCCTTTCTTTTGGTCCGCCAGCCAGTGCAGCAGCCCCGTCGGCCCCAGATGGTCCCGGCTGGTGGCTTCGTGCAGCAGCTCGGTGAGGTGCAGGACGTTGGTCATCCGCCGCTCGCCATCGGTGAGCCGAAGCATCGTCTCTCCCAGGCGTAGATCGGCCAGCATGGCGCGAAGCATGTGGATGAAGCCGCGCTGCACCCACGCCGCGTGCCAGCGCCGAAAGCTGTTGGCCCAGTACTCCCAGGCCTCATCGTCGTCCGACATCTCCTCCAGCTCGCGGGCGCTGACGCCGAGCATCTCGGTGGTGAGCGCGGCGCGGAGCAAGTAGGTGGAGGTTGGCTCGGCGACCGCGGACAACACCCGCTCGAGCTCTTCACATTCGGTCGTCTCGTAGACCGACGAGTCACCGTAGACCACGCCCGGGATGCCCAGCTCGCGGAGCGCAGCCTGCACCTGTTGGGCTTGCCGGTTGGTGCGGCTGAGCACAGCGATGTCACGGGCGCGAACCGGCCGGCCATCGATCTGTGCTGCACTCGCGAGCAGCTCCCGAATGTCGGCAGCGACCCGCGCTGGGAGTTCGCGATCGACCCAATACGCGGGGATGGTGTTGGTGTTGTTGCTGCGGCCCATGCTCGGGTCGAGCGGTTGCACCTTGATCTCCAGCGCGGGCAGGGGGGTGCCATCGACCTGCAGGCAGTTCTCCGCTCCCGGGCGAGGCCCCACGGAGATGAAGTCGATCGCGTCGAGCATGAACGGACGCGGGGTGTCGAAGAGGGCTTCGATCGCACTCAAGAGGGCCGGGTCCGAGCGCCAGTTGGTGGTCATCGTATGGCGACGCTCTGCGTCGATGCCTTCGCCGGCCTTGAGGTACGCGAACACGTCCGCCCCGCGGAACCCGTAGATGGCCTGCTTGGGGTCGCCGATCAGCAGCAAGGGATGGGTTCCGTCACCGCCGCTGAAGATGCCGTGAAAGATCTCGAACTGGATCGGGTCCGTGTCTTGAAACTCGTCGATCAACGCGGCGCGATAGGTCTCGCGGATCGATGCGGTGAGGGCTTTGCCGCGTCGCTTGTCGGTGACCGCGTCGGCAAGGCGGTGCAGCAGGTCGTCAAACGACTGCACGCCCTTGGCTTGCTTGCGCTTGGTGAGCGCCTCGTCGAGGAACCGGGCGAGGCCGTGTTTAAACAGCAGCGCCCGGCGATGGAGGTCGTCCTCCAGGGGGGATGCGGCCCCGTACAGCTCGCTGCATGCATCGAAGAACGCGTGTTGCGGGGTTGTCTTCCCCTTGTTGGTGTTGTTGCTCAGGGCCTCGGACGTCAGGAGCTCGAGCTTTTCGAAGCTCAGGTGCTCGCCGGGGTGCGGCGGATGAAAGAACGCGGCCGCGGCTTCGAGCCAACCGCGGACCCGGGCGGGCTTGTAGCGGTTTCCGTTGAGGACCTTCGGGGTCGCGAGCAACGCCCGAATCTCGGGCTCGTGCGCGTGCCACTGCGACCGCGCTTTGCGGAACGCGCGGTCGAATGCGTCCTCGAGCGCCACGGTGTCCACGTCCTGCGCTATCGGAACCTCGGGGACGAGCGTGACCCCGGGGTTGGCCGCGGCGATCCATGCTAGCGACAGCAGCCGGGGCGGGAGCAGCCCGCTGCGGATCGCGTGGGTGACGAAGCGTCGATCTTCGCCGTAGAGCGTGCGGGCCCAGTAATCGCGGACGGCCTCGTCGAGCAGCGGCTGTTGGTTGGCGATGAGCTCGGTGTCGAACGCGGTCCCGGTCTCAAACGCCGCGTCGTGCAGCACGCGGTGGCAGAATCCGTGGATCGTACTGATCTCGGCCTCGTCGAAAGCCCGCAGGGCAGTCTGCACGCGGCGCAGGTCCTCGTCGCGATGAGCGGCGCGACGCTCGAACCATGCGGCGCTCCCAGGATCGGCAGGAGCCGTCCCCAACAGCACCCGTGCCGTGTCGTGCAGTCGCACCCGGATGCGATCGCGGAGCTCGGCGGCGGCCGCTTCGGTGAACGTCACGACGAGAATCTCGCCCGCGGACATGTCTCGCTCGACGACCAGCCGAACGAACAGGGTAGCGATGGTGTAGGTCTTCCCGGTGCCCGCGCTCGCCTCGATGAGATGCGGTCCGCGCAGCGGAAGGGTGGCGGGGTCGAGGACGCCAGCGGTCATGGGGCACCTTCTTGCAGCGCGTCGAAGAGGGGTCCCAGCACCCGCTGCGCAACGGCAGCCGCGTCGCCTGCTGCCAAGGGCACCCGGAGCGGGCTGTAGCCGGGCTGGAAGACGTCGTCATCGCCGAACACCCGCTGCACGTGCGGGTCCTTGCGCTCAAAGCTCCGCCCCTGCCAGGCGTTGGTCGCTTTCCACCGCGCGGAGCGGGCATCGCCGCTGACGCGCAGTTCGGTCATGTAGTTCCACGAGGCGCTCGGGAACAGGAGCAGCGGCTCGCGCTGCCCGATCCAGTAGAGCTCGCAGAGGTCGTGAAGCAGATCCGATGCGCCCGCGATGGGACCAAAACCGCAGACCTCCGGCGGCGTGTCCTTGCGCTGCGCACGAGCGACCAGCGTCGAGCGCAGGGTCTGGTCGTCGGGTGCCATCGCGCACAGGCACAGGTGCTGGATCCAAAGGTCGAGCAGGGACTTGGGTTGACGCTTGCTGTACTGAAGGTGCACCCGCCCCGAAGGCCAACGCTCGCCCAGCGTCCCGACGACACGCGTCTGCGCGAACCGAAGATCGATGAGCAGCGGCTCGAGGGCGTCCCCGGTCCGCGCTGCGAGGGCCGCGGCGATAAGCGGGCTGACGGCTCGGTGGGTCTCCTCGTGCGTGCACGCGCCGGGGGTCCCCAGCGGAACCAGACCTCCGGCCCGCGTCAGCGCGAGCGAGTCATCCTGGTCCATCGTGGCCAGCTCATGGTGAAGGACCGTGTCGCCGAGCCGCCAGTCGTCGAGGCCGGCGACCTCCATCGGCTCGCGGTCGCTGTAGTCGCGAGCGTCTCGGTTCTCTAGGAACACGCCGAGCCGCCGCTTGACCAGGTCGGCCACCGGGAGCTTGTAGAACTTCAGCAGGCGATCGAGCGAGACGGTCGCCGCGCTCGGGTCCTGGGTGCGGGGATCGGGGAGCGCTTCGGTGAGCAGCGCCGGGCGTCCCTGGGACTTGGACGGATCGAGCAGCGCCCGGGCGCCTTCGCAGTAGTCGTGCGAGAAGCTGAACAAGCGCGGGTCCGGGTCGGCGCCGAAGTAGCGGGGGGAGAACGGCTGCATCGGATGGCGGACCCGCACGAAGTCGCGGACCCCGGCGGGGGTGTCCGGCGCGGGCGAAGGCGGCTCGATGGTGGCGACGAGTTGGTCGAGCAGATCGCTGACGACAACGGAGGGCGGCAGGTCGGCGTTGTCTTGAATGCTCTGACCGACGTACGACAGGTGCACGCGCTGTCGAGCCGCGAGCATGGCCTCGAGGAACAGGTAGCGATCATCGGCGCGTCGAGAGCGATCGCCGGGCTTGGGATCGTTGGCGACCGCATCGAAGCTCATCGTCCGGCCACCCCGAGGGAACGCGCCGTCGGAGAGCCCCAGCATGCAGACCACCCGGAACGGGACCGAGCGCATCGGGAGCATCGCGCAGAACGTCACGCCCTTGGCCAGGAAGCCGCGCGGTGGGGCGTCGCTTTCCAGGCGCGTCTCGATGAGTTCGAGGATGGCCTCGAGGGCGAGGTCGTCCTCGAAGCGCGCGGCCAGGGCATCCTTGGCGATCGCGTCCAATGCCCCACGCAGAGGCTGCGGATCCCACGCCGAGGCTGTGCCGGGCTCGATGAGCAACGCCTGCAGCATCGCTTCGAGGTCGCGTTGCCAGTCCTGGACCCCGCGGGGCGCTTCGAGCCCAAGGACCGCGGCGAAGAGGACTTCGCAGAACTGCCCGAAGCGCCCGAGCAGCTCGGCGGACGCGCCCTCGATCTCATCGAAGGGCAAGACCTCGGCGAACATCTGCAACCCCTCGCCGCGCATGGCGACGCCGAGGAACAAGCGGTGCAGCCCGAAGCGCCAGGTGTTCTCGCGCAGCTTGGGTTGGCCGTGAGCTCCGCGGTGCTCTGCATCGATGCCCCAGCGGATCTTCGCGCCCTCGACCCACGACGCAATACGATCGAGTTCGTCGGCCGCGATGTCGAATCTGGCCTGCACGGGTTCGAGGGAGAGCAGGTCGAGGACCTCGGATGCGGTGACCCGCCCGCCGACCATGCCCACGATGCGAATGAACGCGTCGACCAAGGGGTTCTCCGCCCGGACCGAGCGGTCTGCGACGCAGAACGGGATGAAGGCGGGGTCGTCCTCGCTCCGCTCGAACACCGACTCCACCAGCGGCGCATAGGTCTCGACGTCGGTGAGCAGCACGGCGACGTCTCGTGGCTGCAGGGTGGGGTCGTCGGCGAGCATCGCCAGCAGGTGATCGTGCAGGACCTCGACCTCGCGCATCGGCGAGTGGCACGCGTGCAGGCTCAGCGAGGCATCGTCTGCGGTGGGCTTGTGACGCTGCTCCTGGATCCCCTGCAGATGCAAGATCCGAGACTGAAGCGCCGCCAGCGTCGTCGCTTGGCCGGGATCGACGTACAGAGACTCCTCGTCCTCCTCGTAGTCGACCTGCTCGAGCACGCCCTGAAACTCGCGCCCGACCGCGCCGAGCGACACGAGAAGCGGGGGCACAGCGTCCAAGACCTCGGGCGCCATGCCGTGGCGCCGCAGCTCGGCCCAGTACTCCTGTGAGGGCGAGACGATGAACAGGTGAACCGGCACCACCTTGTCGAGCGCCTGGAGCACGTGGACGTAGAACGGCGGGAGGGTCGTGACGCCAAACAGGCTGACGCGCGAGGGGAGACCCTGCGGCGGGGTGTCTTCGAGCGCGTCGATGAAGTCTTGGGCAGAGGCGGCGACATGTTGGCCATCCAAGCGGTCGTTCACGGCGCGCCACAGCACCGCCTGCCAATGGTCTTCCGCCCCCGCGTCCCAGCCCAGCACCATCTCGGGTCGGAACACCGGGTACTGGTCAAACACATGCGCGATGCGATGGGCCAGTTGGAACAGATGTCGGCCCGTGCCGTCCTGCTCGACGAAGCGCCGGAGCTCGATGAAGGCCGGCGTGCGCAGCAGCTCGGGGAGTTCGGCGAGGATCGGCCACAGCAGCTGCTGCGGGTCCGTCCACGCTGGCCCTTGGGGTGCGACCTTCGCGAACAAGTCGTCGACGAACCGCCGAGGGAACGGAAATTGCCCACCTGCCCATACGCCGAGCCGCTCGGAGAGCTGCATCGACAGCCACGTGTTCATGCCGCGACTGCTCACCACGATGCACTCCGGTTGCAGCGGGTCGGGCAAGGGCGGCCCGACCACGTCGGTCAGGGCGTCGAGGAGGCGTTCGACGCGGTTGCTCCGATGCAGGCGCATGACGGTTCCCGGGAGAGGAACCATCCCGCCTGCGGGGCCCGCTTACAAGCGCGGAGGCGCGAGCGCGCGGCGTTTTGGGGAGGGAGACAAGGAGAGATCTCGGGGCAGACCTTGGTACGATGAACGCAATGCGTGGACGGTGGATCGGGGTCGTTGGGCTGATGTTGATTTTTTCCGGGTGCGATGGCGCCACCGGTGACACCGAGACCGACGGGGGCGAGACCGGCGGGGTCGGCTCGGGCGGCTACTGTGATCCCGTGTCTTCTTGGGACGCGTCGATGACGGAGTTTGAAGAGGACGTCTTGTTGATCGTCAACGAAGCCCGGCAGGCTGGGGCGAGCTGCGGCGGTCAATCGTTCGGCGCTGCTGATCCGCTGACGATGAACCCGGCCCTTCGCTGCGCGGCGCGGGTGCACTCCAAGGATATGGCGGACCGCGGGTTCTTCGATCACAAGAACCCGGACGGTCAAGATCCGTTCGTGCGCATGGAGCTCGCCGGGTACACCTACGTGACCGCCGGCGAGAACATCGCGGCAGGCCAAATGAGCCCGGCGGAGGTCATGCAGAGCTGGATGGACAGTCCTGGGCACTGCAGCAACATCATGAACCCGAACTTCACCGAGATCGGGGTCGGTACGTTCGAAGACCAGGGCGGCCCGTACCGCTACCTGTGGACGCAAACGTTCGGGGGCTAGCCCTCCGAGGGGTGGCGTGACACCGCGTTCGTCAACGGGACGGCCCGATGGCGTCCGAGCCGGGGTTCCGCCTACAAATCTCACGCGACGATCCGAATCCCTACCGGTGAGCTCAAGCGCGTACCTTCGCCTCAACTTCAAGTCCGCGCAGCCCCACGCGGATCTGTGGAAGGTCATCGCCCCGTTCGTGTCGCTGGAGGAGGAACTCTTCTCCCACGACGTCCGAGCCCTCGAAGAGAGCGCCGAGGCGTTTGTGGTGGGCGAGCTGCCCGAAGCGAGCCCGCTCGGACGCGCAGCGTGATCGGAGCGGACGGGCTACGGACTCTCGGTGCCGAACTGGGCCTTCAACTCGTCGATGAACGTGCGCTCGCCGCTGGAGACTTCACCGTCGGCCATCGCGATCTCCTCAAGGTCCGCCACGATACGCGCCCGCGCTGCGGCGTCGGCGAAGGAGGCGAGCGAGGATGCCCGGTCACGGGCCGCGCCCAGACGCTCTTGGGCGTCGACTTGTTTGTAGTCCGCCACCGCTGCTTGAATGATGTGGCCGACCTCGGAAAGCTCGGCGCCGGGAGCCCAGCCTTTGACCTTGTCCGCGAGGGTTCGCATCTCCTGCATGGAGAGCGAGCCGTCCGTGGCGTGGCTGAAGGTCAAGTACAAGAACGCGAGCGAGGACAGAGCGTCGTTGTTGGACATCGTCGCGGAGAACCCTAGCAGCCTGTTGAGAAACCCGACACGCCGTCTCCCTCGTCTTGTGCGTTCGCTGCGGTGCGCCCGAAACGCGCCCAGCCCCCGGGTCAGGGGCTGGGCAGCACGACCACCTGTGCCACGGTGGCGCGGCCGTAGCCCGCGGTGCTGTAGGTGCTGTTGAAGACGATCGTCTTCCCGTCGGGTGCGAAGGTGGGCTCGGCGTGGCTGGCCCACGCGTTGATCGCGACCCGGCGGGTTGTGCTCGAGGCAAAGTCGTAGACCGCGAGGTTGCGCTCGAACTGCCCGGTTTGGTCAACCTCGAACACGACCCGCGCGCCGTCGGGGGACACCACAAACCGACTCCACGAGTCCTCGTGGGCGATCTTCGTTGCGGTGGCCGCGTCGGGTCGAAGGGCCCGGACCCCGGAGGCTGGGTCCTGCACGAACGGTGGCTGCGGGTGTTCGTCGTCGAGCGAAGGCGCCGCGAACAGTTCGGCGACCTCGGTCGCAAAGGCATGGATCGTGATCCCGTGCGATGGATGGGTGAGCAGGGTCAGGCCAGCAGACCCAGGTCGCAGCCACACGTCGGGGTTGGACCGCGCGCCTTGGTCGGTCCGCAGCGCGAGGACCGAGCCATCCTCGATGCTGAGCACATACAACCACCGCTGCTCGGGGATCGGCAGGGAGGCCGGCTCGTCGTCCGTTTCGGCCTCGTCCGCTTCGAGCTCGGGGACAAGCGGCGGCTCGTACTCGCACGACGTGGCGATGTGGGTGTCGTCGATCCACACCGGGCTGCTGATCGCGGTGCATCCCGCGAGCGGCCACGTTTGGGTGTGCGGTGAGTCGGGCGTGTGAATCTCTGCGATCAGCCCACCGTCGGCGACCGCGCCTCGAACCACCTTGCCGGCTGCGTTGGCGCGTCCCCAAGGGCCTTCGCCCAGGGCGATGGTTCCCGCAGCGCGCAGGCTGCAGCCGGGCTGATCGGGGTCGACGGTGAAGACCATCAGCTCGTGGGCACCCCACTGCGCGACGAGGGTCTGTCCTCCGGCATGGACGGCGACTTGCTCGGGCTTGATCCGGTCTGCGACCTCGCACCGCGTGCGGGCCCCAGACTGGAGGTCTTGCACCCACGCCCGCGTGTCGCCGGTCCATTCGAGAGCGACGTGTTCGCTGGTCGGCTCGCGCAGCAGCGGGACCTCGACCAAGATCAACGCGCTTGCGTTGGCGAGCGCGTAGGCGTGGCTGCGTTCGATGCGTTGGTTGAGCAGCCGTGGCTTGGGGTCGGCTTCTTCGCTGTCGACGACGTACTCGGCGAGCCTCTTCTCGGCCGAGACCGCTTTTTGTTCGACCAGCCCAAACGCACCCACGAGTTCCACTGCCGCTTTGATCCGCTCATACAGCGGCTTGGCTTCGATCGACAGGTTGTTCTCTCCGACGAGCGTTCGGGCGAGCTGGTCCTGCTCGAACAGGGCGCGAAGGAGCTCGGCGTGTGCAGGGAGCTCGTAGCGTTTGGGGTTGGGGTCGACGGTGACCTTGGTCGTGGGGGTCGCAAAGTCGCCGACGCTGAAGACGGCGTAGCGGTGCGCTTCGCTGATGGTGGCGGAGTCAGAGCTGACCGCGCGGCTCCCGAAGTCCAGCGTGCCAGCGTTGGCGAAGGCGACGTATCCGTAGCCTCGGGAATCTGCGTAGTGCAGCGCTGCTTCGATGTCGTCCTCGGCGGAGCTTCCGGCGCTCCGTCCCTCGGCGGCAGCCGCAGCCAGCGCGCGCAGCTCGATCGAGAACCCCATCTGCTCAAGAAGTGGGGCGCAGGGATCATCCTCGGCGACGAGCAAGATGTTGGTGGGATCTTCGGCCGCCCCGATCGGGCCCGGCTCTGTGCCGAAGAAGAACCAGGCGACGCCGCCGGCGGCCGCGAGCAGCAGCGCGGCGACGAAGATCTTCGGGCCCCTAGGCTTGACCGCCGCCATGTTGGTGAGGGAATCGGTCATGGCGCTCGCAGCCTCGCACGGCTGACCCTCACAGGGCGAGGTCGGTCTCTGCGCCGGTCTTTGGATCACGCAGGATGACCCGCTTTCCACCCTCGGCGGCTGCGCGAAGCATCTGCAGCAGGCCAAGTGCCTGCAGGACCACGTCTCCGGGAGTCTTGGCGCCGACGTCCTGCGCCAGCTTCACCATGAGCATCGCGGTCTTGCCCGGGATCTCGATTGTCACGGGGCCGGGGTCGACCGGGGGGGCGCCGGGAGGAGCGAAGCTACGCACGTGGGAAGCATGACACGGCTGGGCCGAAGCCTTGCCCGGCGGGTAGCATGCCGCGGTGAAGCCTATCCTCGACGTCGCCGCGCAGCTCGGACTCGAGCCGTCTTCTCTCATCCTCTACGGCGACGACAAGGCCAAGGTCCGTCCGCGACCGCCATCGACCTCAAAGCCGGGCACGCTGGTCCTCGTTTCTGCGATCACACCGACACCCGCCGGCGAGGGCAAGACCTCGACGACGATCGGGCTGGTCGACGCGATGGCCGCCCGTGGGCTCCGCGTTTGTGCCGCGCTGCGAGAGCCGTCGCTGGGCCCGTGCTTCGGCATCAAGGGCGGCGGCACGGGGGGCGGGGAGGCGTGTCTGGTCCCCTCGGCGGACATCAACCTGCATTTCACCGGTGACTTTCACGCGCTCACCAGCGCGCACAACCTGCTGGCTGCGGTGGTCGACAACCACGTACATTTCGCCACGGAGGTTGGACTGGATGCGCGCCGGGTTCGCTGGAAGCGGGTGCTGGACATCAGCGACCGGGCGCTGCGCGAGGTGGTGACCGGGCTGGGCGGTGCTTCGTTTGGCGTCCCGCGGGAGTCTGGTTTCGACATCACCGCCGCCTCGGAGCTGATGGCGATCCTGTGCCTGGCCGAGGACGCCGAAGACCTCAGGCGCCGCATCGACGCCATCTTGGTCGGGTTCACCCGGGACCGCGAGCCCGTCTACGCGTCGCAACTCGGTGTGACGGGAGCGATGATGGCGATCCTGCGGGACACGCTGATGCCCAACCTTGTCCAGACCAAGTACGGCACCCCCGCGATCGTTCACGGCGGCCCGTTCGCCAACATCGCCCACGGCTGCAACAGCATTCTTGCGACCCGGACCGCGATGGCGCTGGCCGATTGGTGCATCACCGAGGCTGGCTTCGGGTTCGACCTGGGCGGTGAGAAGTTCATCAACATCAAGTGTCGCGCCGCCGGCCTGGATCCTGCGGCGGTCGTGTTGGTGGGAACATCCCGGGCGCTCAAGATGCACGGCGGCGTCGAGCTCCGCGCGCTGGAGCAGCCCGACCCGGCGGCCGTGCAGCGGGGTCTGCCCAACCTGGCCCGACACGCGCAGAGCGTGCGCTCGTTTGGGAAACCGGTGGTGGTCGCGGTCAACCGCTACGCCAGCGACACCGACGAAGAGCTCGCGGTGATCGAGGCGTGGTGCAAGGACCAAGGGATCCCCGTGGCGGTCTGCGACCACTTCGCTCGCGGACCTGCGGGCGCCGCCGGGCTCGTCGATGCATTGCTCGAAGCCACCGCAGGGCCCTCGAAGCCCCTGCAGCCGCTGTACGCTCTCGAGGCTTCGATCCCCGAGAAGATCGAAGCCATCGCGCGGTCGGTCTACGGAGCGCAGAGCGTCACGTTCGCCGCCTCGGCCCTCAAGACCCTGCAGCAGGTTGAGCGTCTGGGCTACGGAAACCTGCCGGTTTGTATGGCGAAGACCCAGAGCTCTTTGAGCGATGACCCGGCCGTGCGCGGTCGGCCAGAGGGGTTCTCGATCACGGTCCGGGAGCTCGAGATCAACGCCGGCGCCGGGTTCATCGTGGCGTTGACCGGGGAGGTGCTGCGAATGCCGGGGCTGCCGCGTAAACCACAGGCGGAAGCCATCGACCTGGTGGACGGCGTTATCACGGGCCTGCGCTGAGCGAACCTGCCGCGGCCTCACGAGCCTCCATCACACGGGTGGATTGGGGGCAACGCGTCGCCTGAAGGCGTTTTGCGGGCCGGTCGCTCGAAAAACGCCCCGCATTCGATTGTTCGCGGCGCCAAGGGTTGTTACACCGAGGCGATCGCGTGCACGCAGTGCACGGCCCGGACCCCCTGCCATGTGGCTGGAACTCGTCATCGCCATCCCACTTGCGCTGTTCTGGGCACCTCTGTGGGGAAGCCGGGTCGCGGGGCGCAACGGCGCGGCATGGGCCGCGGGCGGTGTGACCGCACTGTCGATCCTGGCGTTGACCCAAGTCGCGGCGCCCGTCTTGGACGGAGGAGTCGTCCTGACCCGAATCCCGTGGATGCCGACGCTGGGCATGGACCTCGCGCTTCGCCTGGACGGGCTCGCGCTGCTGATGTGCACGCTGGTGCTGGGCATCGGGCTGCTCGTGATCTTGTACGGGCGCTACTACCTCTCAACCTTCGATCGCGACGACCGATTCTTCGCGTTCCTGCTCCTGTTCATGGGCGCGATGCTCGGCGTGGTCACCTCCGAGAACCTGCTGGTCTTGGTCGTGTTCTGGGAACTCACCTCGGTCACCAGCTTCTTGCTGGTCGCGTTCAAGAACGACAAGGCCGACGCGCGCCGTGGCGCTCGCCGTGCGCTGGGGGTGACCGGGCTGGGCGGGCTCGCGCTGCTCGGCGGGGTCTTGCTGCTGGGCGATGTGGCGGGCAGCTTCGATCTCAGCGTCGTCCTCGCGTCGCATGACGTCATCGTTGCGGACCCGCGGTACCCGTATCTGCTGTCTCTGGTTCTGCTGGGCGTTTTCACCAAGTCGGCCCAGTTTCCGTTTCACTTCTGGCTTCCCGGCGCCATGTCAGCGCCGACGCCGGCGAGCGCCTACCTGCACTCGGCCACCATGGTGAAGGCCGGCGTGTTCCTGCTCGTGCGGCTGTGGCCGGCGCTGTCGGGGACCACGCTGTGGTTCGTGTTGGTCACCGGGGTCGGACTCACGACGATGGTGTTCGCTGCCTTCGTCGCGCTGTTCGAGCGGGACATCAAGGGGCTGCTCGCGTACTCGACGATCTCCCATCTGGGGTTGATCACCGCGCTCGCCGGGCTCAACACCACGATGGCGGTGGTCGCCGCGATCTTTCACATCATCAACCACGCCACCTTCAAGGCGTCGCTGTTCATGGCCGCGGGCATCATCGACCACGAGGCCGGGACCCGGGACATGGATGCGTTGGGCGGGCTGGCCAAGTCCATGCGCTCCACCGCGGTGCTGGCTGTGGTCGCATCCTCGGCGATGGCTGGCATCCCGCTGCTCAACGGCTTCCTCTCCAAGGAGATGTTTTTCAAGGAAGCGGTCGAGGTGGGCGAGGTCGCCGGCTGGGCCATTCCGGCACTCGCGACCCTGGGCGGTGCGTTCAGCGTCGCGTACTCGGTCAGCTTCGTCTGGGGGGTGTTCTTCGGCCCCCAGACCGGCAAGCTCAAGACCACGCCTCATCCTCCTCCGGTCTGGATGCAGGCGCCCGTGTGGTTCCTCGTCGCGCTGTGCATTCTCGTGGGCGTCGTGCCCGGGCTGGTCATTGAGCCTGCACTGCGCGGCATCGCAACCAGCGTGCTCGGAGCGAGCACCCCCGACATCGAAATTCACCTCTGGCACGGCTTCAATGTCCCGCTGCTGATGAGCTTCGCCGCGGTGGGGATCGGCCTCGCGTTGTTCGTGAAGTACGACGCCCTGGTGAGGATCAAGGCGCGGTTGCCTCGCGTGCCCCGGGGCGTCCGGCTGTACAACATCGCTCTGGGGCTCGCGTACCGGCTGGCGCGGGCCATCACCGAGCGCTGCTACACCGACTCGCTGCCTCGCTACATTGTGCTGGTCGTCCTCAGCGCGCTGGTGCTGGGCCTGAGTCCCTTCGTCGGCGCCGGCGTGGGCTTCTTCGAGGCACCCCGTCCGCTGCAGGCGGTGCAGCTGCCGGTCGTCGCCTTTGTGGGGCTGCTGGTGCTTGGGGCGGTTTGCACGGTCCGCTTTCGCCACCGCCGCTTCCTGGCGCTCATCATGCTCTCGCTGTGCGGACTGGGCACCACGCTGCTGTTCGTCGAGCTCTCCGCGCCCGACCTGGCCCTCACGCAGCTCTCGGTCGAGCTTGCGACCACCGTCCTCATCCTGCTCGCGCTGTACTTCCTTCCCGAGGACAGTCACGACGAGGGCACGAGGGCTCGCCATGGCCGCGACTGGGCGATCGCCGGCGCGGTCGGGCTCGGTGTCACGGGCATGCTGTACGCGGTGCTCACCCGGCCCGCGTCGTCGATCGCGGACTACTACATTGCGCAGAGCCAGCCTCACGGCGGTGGAACCAACATCGTCAACGTGATCCTGGTCGACTTTCGCGGGTTCGACACCATGGGCGAGGTCACCGTGCTCGCGGTGGCTGCGATCGCGATCGCAGCGATGCTGGAGAACGTTCGTTTGGTCCGGCGCGAGACCACCCTGGGCGCAACGGTTCGCGCCAAGGACCGCCACCCGTTTCTGCTCGCGATCATGACCCGACCGCTGATGCCCCTGCTGCTGCTCGTGGCGCTGTTCATTCTGCTGCGCGGGCACAACCTGCCCGGGGGTGGGTTCATCGCCGGCTTGGTCACGGCCGTGGCTTTGGTGCTGCAGTTCCTCGCCAGCGGGCTGCGCTGGACGTTCGAGCGGCTGCGCATCAACTACCTCGCCGCGACCGCGCTGGGCCTGCTGATCACGCTCACGACCGGCCTGGCTGCGATGCTCTTTGGGCAGCCGTTCCTCACCAGCACGTTCACCCACGTGCATCTGGGGCCGGTCGAGTTCGAGATCGCCTCGGCGATGGCCTTCGACCTCGGCGTCTTCATCACCGTGGTCGCCGTGTTGCTGATCATCCTCGTCCGCTTGGGCGAGGTCGGCGAAGAAGCGGGAGAGAACACCCCATGATGGACCTCGTCTTCGCGGCCGGTGTTGGGCTCGTGGCCACGTGCGGGGTGTACCTGCTCCTGCGCATGCGGACGTACACGGTCGTGCTGGGGCTGGCGTTGCTCTCGTACGCCACCAACTTGTTCCTGTTCGGGGCGGGGCGGCTGTCGATCGGTCAGGCGCCGATCTTTGCCGAAGGCACCCAGACCTACGCGGACCCGATCCCCCAGGCGCTTGTCCTCACCGCGATCGTCATCGGCCTGGCGATGACGGCATTTGTCGTGGTGCTCGCCTTGGTGGCCAACAAAGAGCTCGGCAGTGACCACGTCAATGCGGGCGCGCAGGAGGACGAACGATGACCGAGCACCTTCCGATTGCGATGGTCGCGATCCCGATGTTCACCGCGGCGGTGGGACTGCTGATCGGTGCCCGGTCCAACGACGTGGCGTCGGCCTTGAGGCAGCAGCGCGCATTCGGTCGCGCCTCGCTGCTGGTGTTGTTGGTGTTGGCTGGACTGATGCTGCAGGCGACCGCCACCGGAGCGGTGCTCGTCGTTCGGCTGGGCAACTGGCCCTCGCCGTTCTGCATCGCGCTGGCGGTCGATCGCCTCAGCGCCCTGCTCGTCGCGCTGACGATGCTGCTTGGGTTCTGCGTGCAGTGGGCGGCCCGCGAAGACGCGGACACTCGCGGACCTTACTTCCATCCGCTGCTCCAGTTCCAGGTTATGGGCCTTGCCGGCGCGTTCATGACCGGCGACCTGTTCAACCTGTTCGTCTTCTTCGAGATCCTGCTGATCGCCTCGTATGCCCTGCTGCTGTACGGGCGTGGCCGCGCCCGGCTGCGGGCGGCGCTGCACTACGTGGTGCTCAACCTCGTCGGCTCGGCGCTGTTCCTCATCGGGGTCGGGGTCATCTACGGGCTGCTGGGCACGCTCAACATGGCCGACCTGGCCGCCAAGGCGAGCCAGATCCCCGAGGCCGACGCACCGCTGCTTCATGCTGGCGCGCTGCTGTTGCTGCTGGTTTTCGCGCTCAAGGCGGCCATCGTGCCCGTGCACTTGTGGCTGCCGGCGACCTACCACGCGCCGGTTGGCCCGGTGTCAGCCCTGTTCGCGATCATGACCAAGGTCGGCGTCTACGGCATCATCCGGGTGTTCGTGCCCATCTTTGGGCCCGATCAAGGGTGGGCGTCTGGGGTGGCCGAGCCTTGGGTGCTGCCGCTGGGGTTGGTCACGCTCGTCGCAGGTTCGCTGGGCGCGCTGGCGGCGACCGACCTCAAGAAGATGGTGACCTACTTGGTCGTGGCCTCGGTCGGCACGCAAGTCACCGCCGTCGGGTTGTTCACCGAGCAGGGTCTGGCGGCCGCCACCTTTTACATCGCTCACAGCACGCTGGTCACCGCCGGATTCTTCCTGCTGGTCGATGCGATTACGCTTCGGCGCGGTGAGGCCGGCGGACGCCTGTCTGCGGCCCCGCTCATGCCTCAAGCCCGTCCGCTCGCAATCTTGTACCTGCTCGCGGCCGTGAGCACGGCAGGCCTCCCGCCGCTGTCGGGGTTTATCGGCAAGGCGCTGATCCTCGCAGCGGTCCCGGGTGCGTTGCGGCCCGCGGTCTGGACCGTGGTCCTGCTGACGAGCTTTTTGCTGCTGGTCCAGCTCGCACGGATCGGCAGCGTGTTGTTCTGGAACCTCTCCGGCACGCGTGACGACGACGCACCCGAGCCACCCAGCGTGCGCTCCTTGGCACCGGCGGCCGCGATGTTGGCGTGCGGCGCCGTGCTTGCGCTGTTCGGGGAGCCGCTCGATCGATTCTCCCGGGCCACCGCAGCCCAGATCTACGACCGGCAAGCTTCGATCGATCGGGTGATGACCGACGCTGAGCCGTGGCCCAAGACGTGGTCCGAGCGCCCGTCCGCGGCGTCGCAGGAGGGATCATGAGCGACCCATCGACCCCCGAAACCCAGGGCCCCGGACTGCTCCCGCACCCGCTGCTCTCGGTTTTGGTCGCGGCCACGTGGCTCTTGGCCCAGAACAGTCTCTACATCGGACACATCATGCTCGCGGTTGGTTTGGGCATCACCTTGCCCCGTCTGACCCACGGCTTTTGGCCGGGTGCACCCCGCCTGCGGCGACCCGCGGTGGCGCTGCGCCTGCTGGCGGTGTTCGGGTACGACATCCTGGTCGCGAACTTTCACGTCGCGCGGCTGGTGCTCGGACCGAATGACCGGCTCCGGCCCGGGTTCATCGAGGTCCCGCTCGACCTGCAGGACGACTTCGGCATCGCGCTGCTCGCCTCGATGGTCACGCTCACCCCGGGCACCGTGTCGGTCGACCTCGACGACGAGCACCGCACGCTTTTGGTCCACGCGCTGGATATCGATGACGCCGCAGCCATGGTGGCGCTGATCAAGAGTCGCTACGAGAAGCCGCTGAAGGAGGCGCTCGGATGCTGAACATCGCGATCCTCGTGTCGTTATCCATGCTGGTGCTGGCGATGGTACTGGCGCTGATCCGCCTTCTGCGAGGGCCCTCGGTGCCCGACCGGATCCTCGCGCTCGACACCGTGTTCATCAACACCGTCGGCGTGGTCCTGGTGCTCGGCATGTGGCAGGAGACCAACATCTACTTCGAAGCCGTGCTGATCATCGCGATGATGGGATTCATTGGCACCTGTGCGCTGGCCAAGTACGTACTGCGCGGGGACTTGATGGAGTGAGCATGCTCGAGGTGGTCGTCAGCATTCTGTTGGTGTTCGGGTCCGCGTTCGTCCTGCTGGGCTCGGTGGGGTTGGTCAAGCTCCCCGACGTCTACGCGCGGCTGCACGCGCCGACCAAGGCCACCACGCTGGGGGTAGGGGCGCTGCTGGTGGCCTCGGCCGTTCAACACAGCGCGCTTCGAGACGGGATCAGCGTCCAAGAGCTGCTGGTCACGGTGTTCTTCTTCCTCACCGCACCGATCGGCGCCAACCTGGTCTCGAAGGCCGCGCTGCACCTGCGGCTTCGGGCCGGAAAGGCCGAGCTTCCACCGCGGGACTGAGTCTGAGCGTTCACAGCCGCGCCGTCAGCTCGGCCAGCCGCTCCGGCTGCGCAAACGTACGCAACAGCTGCAGCATCGCCGCTTCGGTCACCGCGTCCACGCGCTGATCCATCTCGCGATCGATCCACAGCGACAACCGCACCTGACTCATCGCGGTCGCCGTCCTCGCGCACAGCTCCGGGTCGTCGCGCACAAACCAGCCCTCATCCATGCCGGCCTCGAACGCGGTCATCATCATCACCCGCCCGGCCTGCCAGGCCTGGGTTTGCTCGGGGGTTCGCAGCTGATCGGTGGTGCCCCACGGCACGCCCTCGCGAAGCTGGCCGCGAAGGTAGTCGGGGTGCTCCATGTGAAAGCGCAGGTAGCCCTCGATGCCGCCGCGCAGGCGCTCGAACGGGTCGCGGGCGGCGAGGACTTGCGCGCCGACCTCCTGCATCAGTCTGCGCAGCCGGTCCTTCTGAAGCGCCCGGTAGACGTCGTGTTTCTTGGGAAACGTCCCATACAACGTCGCGAGCGAGACGCCGGCGCCCTTGGCGATGTCGGTGACCTTGGCCTGCTCGTAGCCGTGGGCCGCGAACTCGAGTTCGGCGGCGTCGAGGATGGCCTCGCGATACAGGGCTCGCCTGGCCTCTTTGAGGCGTTTACGAGGACTGTGATGGGGCTGCGTTGACATCAAGGCCGGCACGGAATATTCCGTGCGAGAAACAGAATCGCAATTCTGCTTCCGATTCGCCACCGCTTTTTCCCGCTTTCGAAAGGCCCTCGATGACCGACCTCAGTGGACACGCGTCCGGCCCTCCGCCGGCGTTCGACGACGCCAAGACCCAACGTCAAAAAGCCCGCTCCGCCGGGATGGACCCGGACTACTGGTACGCGGTCGGTCGCAGCGAGGACCTCAAAGCCGGTCAGCACTTCGAGACCAAGTTTTGGGGACGCGCAGTCGCGGTGTTTCGCGGCGAGGACGGCCGCGTGCGCGCGGTCGAGAACCGCTGCGCCCATCGACACCTCAAGCTCACCGAGGGCAAGGTCGTGGGCTGCGAGCTGGTGTGCCCGTATCACGGCTGGAGCTACGACGGCGACGGCAACGCCCGGATCCCGCACGACCTGTTCGGCAAAAAGCACCCCAAGCTGCGGATCACGGCGCTGCCGGTCCGAGAGCGCTACGGGATCATCTTCATGTTCCCCGGCGACCCGCAGGTCGCCAAGACCCGCGACATCCCGTCGATCCCCGAGCTTGAGGGCCCCAAGCCGTGGCCGCACGCGATCGTGCAGTTCGACAGCCCGGGGCATCACTCGATGCTGCTCGACAACGTCAGCGACTTCACGCACGGCTTCTTGCATCGCAAGTTCCAGCCGTTCGAGGGCACCGATTTGCTCCGCTGCGAAACGATCGGCGACCGCGTGGAGCTGGAGTACCGCTCCAAGATCGCCGCGGGCGCGATGCAGGACATGTTCATCGATCGCTCCGAGTCGGGCGCCGATCACATGCTGGCTTGCTACGACTACCCGTATCACTGGTCCAACACGTCGGGCCGGATCAAGCACTTCTTGTTCACGCTGCCCAAGGACGAGAAGAGCAACCGGCACATCTTCGTGTTCTATCTGCACCCCAAGGCGATCAAGCTGCCCTTGCTCGGGCCTCGTCTGCCGCACTGGCTCATGCAGAAGATGATGCGAATGACTCGCACGGTGACGCTGGAGCCTCTGCTCGGACAAGACGTCTGGGTGCTGGGGCACGAGCAAGACGGCTGGGAAAAGTTCTGGGACCGTCCCGCGCCGGAGCTCTCGCCGGTCGTCCGCGAGTTTCAAAGCCTGACGATTCGCAAGTGGGAGGCCTACCTTGAGCGCTCCCGTACGCCGTCCTCCGCCCAGGACGGCAACCTTCACCTCGACGTGCTCGCGCAAGGTGCCGCCCAATGAATGCCCCCATCTCCACGCCCGCCCTTCGCATCGACGCGCAGCCGGGCATGATCCAGTGCTTCGATCCTGCCACCCGCGACCCCCTCGGGACGGTGCCCATCGACGAGCCGGCTGCCGTAACGGCGGCCGTTGGCCGCGCTCGCGAAGCGCAGAAGGGCTGGGGCATGAGCACGTTCGCCCAGCGGCGCCGCGTGCTGTGCCACATTCGGGACGCGATCCTCGACCGCACCGATGAGATCTGTGACCTCATCGTGCGGGACTCGGGGAAGACCCGCGAGAACGCGCTGATGGGCGAGATCTGGACCGTCTGCGAGAAGCTGCGGTGGACGATCGGCCAGGCGGAAAAGCACCTCAAACCCGAGCGGGTCAGCCCCGGGTTGTTCCTGCACAAGAAGGCCCAGCTCGAGTTCCACCCGCTCGGGGTGATGGGCGCGATCATTCCGTGGAACTACCCGTTCCAGAACATCATGAACCCGGTCATCCCGGCGCTCGCGACGGGCAACGCGATCGTGGTCAAGCCCAGCGAATGGGTGGCTTGGTCGGCCGGTCCCATCGTCTCGATCATTCACGACGCGCTGCGGGCTGAGGGGTTCAGCCCCGATGTGGTCACCCTCGTGCAGGGCTTCGGGCAGACCGGAGCTGCGCTGATCGAGTCGGGTGTCGATGGGCTGGTGTTCATCGGCTCGGGCCGCAACGGGCAGAAGGTGCTGGAAGCGGCGGCCAAGACCGTCACCCCGGTGGTGCTTGAACTCGGCGGCAAAGACCCGTTCATCGTCTGCGACGACGCGGACCTCGAGCAGGCCGCACACGCTGCGATGGCCGGATGTTTCATCTCCTCGGGGCAGAACTGCGTCGCCTCCGAGCGCCTGCTGGTGTTCGATACCGTCTACGACCAGTTCGAGGCCATGGTGAAGAACCTGGTCGCTCCGATGAAGCAAGGGGCTGCCAGTGCGGGCGAGCTGGTCGACATCGGAGCCATGGTCACGCCGATGCAGCTGAGCATCGTCGAGGAGCTGGTGAATGACGCCATCGCCAAGGGCGCGCGCGTCGTGAGCGGGGGCAAGCGGGTGATGGCCGAGCGGGGCGACTACTTCGCACCCACGATTCTTGCCGACGTTACCCCCGACATGCGGATCATGAACGAAGAGACGTTCGGTCCGGTCATGACGTTGTGTCGCGTTCACGATGAACACCATGCGATCGAGCTGGCCAACAGCAACGGCTTTGGCCTCTCGGCATCCGTGTTCTCCAAAGACCAAGCTCGCGCGCGCCGCATCGCGGACCGGGTGCACTCCGGCATGGTCGCGATCAACGAGTTTGGCGGCATGACGTACATGGCCCAGGACCTGACCTTCGGGGGCATAAAGCAAAGTGGCTTTGGTCGGCTCAACGGCCGCGACGGGCTGCGTGCGTGCTGCAACGTGAAGGCCGTCCTCACCGACCGGGTGTCGGGGCTGCATTTCGCCAACAAGCTGTTCCCCGTCGTCTCGGGGGACTTTGAGAAGATCAAGAGCGCGGTCGAGGTGGTCTACCGCCCCGGCATCCGCGGCAAGCTTCGCGGGCTGGCCAAGCTCGCCAAATCGGTCATGGGCGGCTGAACACAGGGGATTCGACATGACTCAATCGTTCGACTACATCGTCGTCGGTGGCGGGAGCTCCGGCTGCATTGCGGCCGCCGGCCTCGCTGACAACCCGGACAACTCGGTGCTGCTGCTCGAGGCGGGTCCCGCGGCCGAGGAGCACCCCGAGACGCTCTCCGCCGACGGCTACAAAGATGCCTTCATCAACGACGAGCTGTTTCACGATCGGTTCTCGACGCCGCAGCAGCATGCCGCCAAGAATCGCGTGTTCCTCGGTACCGGGTCGGTGCTGGGCGGCAGCGGCTCGGTCAATGGGATGGTCTACACGCGCGGTGCGGTGCAGGACTACGCGGAGTGGCCGACCGGATGGCAGTGGGACGACGTGGTGCCGCACTTCGAGCAGATCGAGGCCAAGCTGCGTCCGAACCAGCGGCCGCCGACGCAGTGGACCGAGGCCTGTGTCTCGGCCGCCACCACCAACGGCTTTCGGTTCAGCGATGACTTCCACGACGGAGACCTGTCGAACGTCATCGGCTACGAGTGGATGAACTACGAGGGCGACCGCCGCCGCAACTCGTACGTCGGGTTCATTGCGGACGCGCCGCACCGTCCCAACCTGCAGATCCGCACCAAGGCCAAGCTGCACCGCATCGTCTTCGACGAGAGCAAGCGAGCGGTCGCCGTCGAGTTCGAGCACGCGGGCAGCCTGCAACGGGCCGAGGTTCGCCACGAGGTCGTGATGTGTGCCGGCGCCCTCGAGACGCCGAAGCTGCTCATGCTCTCGGGCCTCGGGTCCGACCAGGCGCTGCGCTTCGCCGGGGTTCCGCAAATCGCCGAACTCCCGGGCATTGGCCAGAACCTGCACGATCATCCGAACGTGCCGCTGTTCTTCCTGGGCCGCGAAAAGGTCGACTGCAACTACCCGCAGCTGTACAGCTTCTTCCGCACCAACGAAGACACCAGCCTGCCCAAGGGGCAAAGCGATACCTGCTACGTGTTCTGGCCCGCCCGCTCCGCGATGAAGCAGGCCGTGCAGCGCATGCTTCCGGGTATGGTGCTGCCGCCGGCGCTCTACGACAGCCCGATGAAGCAGGCCGTTCGGGGCGCCGTGGGAGCCGCGTGGTCCGTGCCGCTGGTCCCCAAGCTGGTCGATCACCTCTACGGCATCGTCGTCATCCTTGGCAAACCGTACAGCCGCGGCAGCGTGCGGCTGGCCAGCAGCGATCCGACGCAGCCGGCGACCTACGACCCGGCGTACTTCTCGGACTCTCGAGACATGGACACGATGGTCAAGGGTGTTCGCCGAGCGCGAGCGATCAGCAAGCAAGGCGGACTGGGCGCCTGGAACAGCCAGGAACTCATGCCGGGGTTCTGGAATCGCAGCGATCGGGCCATCGCCAAGTGGGTCGCGAAGAACGCGATCACGACCTATCACTTTGCGGGGACGTGCCGGATGGGCGAGGACGAGGCCGCGGTCACGGACACACGCCTTCGCCTGCGCGGCGTGACGGGGGTACGGATCGCCGACGCGTCGGCGGTGCCGTTCACGCCGGTGTCCGCGATGAACGCTCCGAGCATGTTGGTGGGACTGCGGGCGGCGAGGTTCATCGCGCAAGAGCGGCAGGGCGACGCGCACCAGGGAGCGGCAGAGTAGGGCGCATCCAGGGGCCGGGCTGCTACGCTGAGCCTCGATGCTTGGGTGTGCACGAACGTTCCAGCTCGGGCTCGCGCTTGTTTTGATGCTCGCGCTTGTTTCTATGCTCGGGAGCGGGTGTCGCCGCGGGACGGCGGAGACGTCCGGTCACCGCGTCGAGCCTCGGGCCCCGATGGTGGATGCAGCCACCGGGTTGAGCTTCCCGCTCGACCCGCCCGCCTCCACGGCGTTGGTGGCGGTGCCTGCCTTTGCCGCGCTGTCCCTTCGCCAGCCGCTGGTGCTCACCGCTGCGCCCGGTGAGCCCGAACATTTGTTTGTGGCCGAGAAGTCGGGCCGGGTCCTGCGGTTTGAGAACCGAGACGATGTGAAGTCGGCCACGGTCTACTTGGACATTCGCGACCGTGTCCGCACCCGGCACGACGAGGAAGGGCTGCTCGGCTTGGCGTTCCCCCCGGACTACGCGGAAACCGGCGCGCTTTATGTCTCCTACAGCGGGTCGGATCCGCGTCGTACCCAGGTCTCCCGCTTTCACCGGCTGCCCGATGGCTCGGGGGCGGACCCGGACTCTGAGGAGCCGCTGCTGGCCGCGGCGCAGCCCTACGGCAACCACAACGGCGGCTCGCTCGGCTTCGGTCCGGACGGGTTCTTGTACGCAGGCTTTGGCGACGGCGGCGCGGCCGGCGACCCGCTGCAGGCCGGCCAAGACCTCGGTACGACGCTGGGCTCGATCGTCCGGATCGAAGTGGACCGCAAGGGTCCGTATCGCGTGCCTGCCGACAACCCGTTCGTCGACGTGCCCGGTGCGAAGCCGGAGATCTGGGCGTACGGCCTTCGCAACCCGTGGCGGTTTTCGTTCGACCGACAGACCGGGACCCTGTGGGTCGGCGATGTCGGCCAAGACTCACTCGAGGAGGTGGACATCATCGAGCGCGGTGGCAACTACGGCTGGCGACTCCGCGAGGCGCAGCGCGAGTTCGCCGACGACCCGCGCTCGGGTCCCTCCGCCACCCATCCGCTGATCGATCCGATCGTGTCCTACGGCCGGCGAGCGGGCGTCAGCATCACCGGTGGCTTCGTGTATCGCGGCACGCACCTGCCCGCGTTTCGGGGTCTGTACTTCTACGGGGACTACGGAAGCGGCACGGTGTGGGCACTCGACTACGACGGGACCCAGGTGGTGTCGAACGAGGTCGTGGCGAATGTTCCGGCGCTGGCGTCGTTCGGGGAAGACGCGGCCGGAGAGCTCTACGCGGTCAGCCACGCCGGCGCGGTGTATCGGTTTGAGCTCCCGGATTCGAAGGCCTCCTCTCCGGCGTTCCCGACCCTGCTCTCCCAAACCGGGCTGTTCACCGATGTCGCTTCGTTGACGCCACAGCCGGGCTTGCTGCCGTACGACGTCGCCTGGCCATTTTGGTCCGACGGCGCGGACAAGCAGCGATGGTTGGCGTTGCCCGAGGGCGGCAAGATCGAGTTCCGGGTCGAGGAACCATGGTCGTTCCCGGTGGGGACCGTTGCGGTCAAACACTTCGAGCTGGCCCTGCAGGACCAAGACCCCTCGTCTCGACGGCGGCTCGAGACCCGCGTCATGGTGCACGAGGCGCGGGGCTGGGCCGGATACACCTATCGCTGGAACGAGGCGCAGACCGACGCCGAGCTGCTGATGGCGCCCACCAGCGCCCTGTTCTCCGTCGTGCGAGAAGGGGCCACCGAGCAACAGCGGTGGGACTTTCCCGCCGGGAGTGACTGCATGCGTTGCCACAACGCAGCGACGGGCGGCGTGCTCGGTCTGGGGACGCGGCAGCTCGCCGGAGATGGCGGGGTCTTGGCGCACTGGGACGCTGCCGGCGTCTTCTCCAAGCCGCTTCCGGATCTGGGCACGCTCCCGAGCCATCCGCGACCCGGGGACGTCGAGGCGCCCCTGGAGGCGCAGGCCCGAGCCTACCTCGACGTCAACTGCAGCGTGTGCCACCGCCCCGGGGGCCCCGCACCCGGGAGCATGGACCTGCGGGCCGGGACAGCGCTGGCGCAGATGGGGTTGGTGGATGTCGCAACGCAGGACTCGGTCGGGCAGGGGCCTCGCACGCGAGTCCGACCGGGCAAGCACGAGGGCAGCGCGGTGTGGTCACGCGCCGCGACGCTGTCCAAACCACGGATGCCGCCCCTGTCGTCCACGCGGGTGGATACCGCCGGGGTCGCACTGCTCGCGCGGTGGATCGACGCGATGTAGCGGAGGGCGTTCCGGACGCCCGACTCCGCTCGCGGTCAACGGTCCCCATCGAACGCCCTTGGGCTCGGGCCTCGCAAACCCAGCGCTGCGTCTGCACGAGACCGAGGTGATCGGCATCGAGCTTGGCGGAGATCCGCGCGACCAGCTCGGTCGCGGTCGGTGCGGGCAGCCCTGCGAGCCGGGCTTGCAAAGGTGGAGGAGCGCTCGGCGTTCCACAGCGCGCCGACGGGCGGGTTGGGAGTCTCGCAGCGGTCTTGCGGCGTCAGGGCCCTCTGGGAGCTGACCACCGCGACGCCGCCGGCGATGCTGGGCTTCATGATGGGCCTGATGTTCGCCTCGGGCGGTGACGGCTGGCCGGCGACCGCGAACATGCAGCGCTGCACCCACGGGGTCCGTCGACCGTCTTCGGCCGGCGGGCCGGCGCTCGGAACGCTAGACCGGCCACGAGGCATCATGAGATCGTCGCGCCGTGTCGATGAGGAAATCCGATCCGATGAGGACGCTGCTCCGTGTGCTCGCCCCGCTTGCGCTGTCGCTCGCAGCCTCGACCGCCTTCGCCTCCGAAGTGGTCGAGAGCTACGACGCGTCGACAGGCGAGCTCCCCGAAGGCGTGGCGGTCTCACCCGCCGGCGACATCTACGTCACCCTGGCCGGGACCGGCGAGCTGCGCCGTCTCGATGGCAAGACGTACGCGGGCGAGACTCTCGCGAACCTCCCCGTCGGCGGTGGTTTCTTGCTCGGCATGGCATTTGACCAGGACGAGCTCTACGTGGCCCTCGCGTCGTTCGACGCCACCACCTCGGGCATTTGGCAGGTCGAGGACGACGGAACCACGCAGCGCGTGGTGGTGTTCGGGGCCGACGAGTTCCCCAACGATCTCACCTTCGACGACAAGGGAAACATGTTCATCACCGAGTCGATCTCGGGCTCGGTGTACCGGGTCCCGGTGGGCTCGACCGAGCGTGAGCTCTTCATCCAAGACCCGCTCCTGGTCGGAGATGTCGCCGTCTCCCCGGTGCCGTTCCCCATCGGCGCCAATGGCATCGTGTACGACGACCAGGCCGATGTCGTCCTCGTCGCCAACTCGCAGGTGCCGGGGGTCATCGAGATCGAAGACGACTGTGGTGTAGCCGGAGCGGTCAGCGTGCTGTCCGCGGGGGAGAACCTGCGGGGTGCCGACGGCCTCTCGATCGACAAGCGCGGCGACATCATCGTCGTCTCCAACTTCAACTCGACGGTCTCGGTCATCGATCGCGACACGGGCGCTGCAGAGATCATCGCCGATGGGAGCGACGGCCTCCTGTTCCCGTCCACGGTTGCCTTCGGTCAGCGTGGGCCCGACAAGCGGTCGCTGTTCGTCGCGAACTTCGGGTTCGGTGCGGGTCCGGATGCGCCCGTCTCGATCCTCAAGATCGAATACGGCGAGAAGAGCGAGAAGAACCCCGCCGGCACCTGAGCCCTCGGAGCGCGCAAGACCATGTCCGGCAAACTCATCGGAGCGTTCTTCAAGTCCGTCGTCAATGCGATGTTGATGGCTGAGATCCTCGTCCCGGAGGTGAAGGCCAGAGTCGCGGAGATGGAGGACGACCAGTGGTACCCGTGGGAGGAGTACACGCAGATGGTCAATCTGATGGCCTCGAAGCTCTCTGCGCTGACGCTGCGCAAGTGCGGCATCAACCTGATGCGCGCCAGCGCGGAGTTCTACCGAAGCCGCGGCTTCGAGAAGATGGACCATCAGATGGCGCGGTTCGACGAGGGCTTCAACGCGTCCGTGGTCGGTGCGCCGCCGGAGGATGGCGTCGAGGTGGTCGAGTTTCGGCCCGGATTCGCCGTCCTACGGTTCGGCAAGATCCAGCCGGCAGCCCTCATCGAGGGCTACATTCGCGGGAGCGCGTTGATCTACGGCGCAACGATTACCCGCCTGGACCACGAACTTCTCACCGACGAAGACGGCCACGAGTCTCACTTCTTCTCGACCGAATGGGTCGAGAAGGGCGCTGTGTGAACAAGCCCGCCCGGCGGTCGCCGCGGCGGGCCTTTCGATGCGATGGCGCTCGGCGCTGCGCGAGGAGGAAGACGCGTGTGTCCTGCCGCGAGACGGCATCCTCGCGCGACCGCGGTGAGACCCTCAGCTCTCGAACCGACCGTGCTCGGCCCAGCGTACGGCGAACTCGACGAACGCCCGGACCTTGGGGTCGATGAACTCACGCTCGACCCAGACCAGCGACAACGAGGTCCGCAAGCCGACGACGCCACGGAGCACCGGAAGCAGCGCCCCACCTTGGAGATCGGCCTCGATCAGCAGGTCCGGGAGCAGGGCAATCCCCAAGCCCGAGGTGGCCGCGCCCTGGAGCACCATCATGTCGTTGGACACCAGCGGACCCGTGATGGGGGTCGTCCCCCCGGCCAGCAGAGGCCAGGTGTGGCCCGGTCGAATCCCTCCCTCGAAGCCTCCCATGCACGCGTGCTCCGCGAGCTGCGAGACGTCCTCGGGCGTCCCGCGACGCTGCAGGTATTCGGGAGAGGCGACGGCGAGCAACTCCGTGCGCAACAAGGGACGCGCGATGAGGCTCGGCTCGCGGACCAGACCCGCCCGAAGCGCGACGTCGACATGATCGGCGACGAGGTCGACGTGTCGAGTTGTGGTCTCGAGCTGCACGGACACGGCGGGGAACGCTTGAACAAACTCGGCGATGAGCGCTCCGAGGACCGGCGTTTGCATGGGCGCCGCCGAGACTCGAAATGGGCCGCGAGGGATATCGTCCAAGCGCTCCACCGACTCCACCGCCGCCTGCGCTGACTCGAGCAGCGCGCGGGCTCGTGCGTAGAGCGTCTCGCCCGCGGGGGTTGGCAGCATTCGGCGGGTGGAGCGGTGCAGCAGCCGCGTGCCGAGTCGTTCTTCCAGGCGTGCAAGCTGTCGGGAGAGGGTGGCCCGCGGCATTCCAAGCACGCGCGCACCCTCGCTGATGCTGCCAGCGTCCACGATGGCAACGAAGGCGTCAAAATCCTCTGCGATTTTCATAGCCGCATCCAGGTGTGTTGAGAATGAGCAGCAGATGCCACAAATGCATCAGTTGTCTCGATTATGTCGCAGGGCTAGGTTCCTCGTCCAGAGAGGCGCGACGCTGCGCCGCACGAGGTTTACATGAGCACGAGCAACAAAAACCTTCATCGCGGCCTGTGGGTCGCGCAGCTTCTAGCCGCGGCCGCATTCTTCATGTCGGGCAGCTTCAAAACCTTTACGCCGGGCGCGGAGTTGGCGGCCGCCGGGATGACGCCGCCCCTGGCCATCTTGCGGATTGCAGGGATCTCGGAGGTTCTTGGTGCCTTGGGTCTGGTGCTTCCCGCGGGACTCCGCATCGCCCCGCGGCTGACCCCGATCGCCGCCGCGGCCCTCACGTTGGTCATGGTGCTGGCCGTGTTGACCCACATCTTCGCGGGCGATGTCGCAGGGTCGGTGCCGGCGCTTGTGCTGGGGCTCCTCTCGGCGTTTATCGCGTGGGGACGCTTCTCCAAGGCCCCGATCGCACCCAAAGGTGCATGAGCGCAGCCCTGGCGTGGGGCGACCCGCGTCGGCTTCACCCGTCGGCCGGGTTGAGCTCCAGGTATCGCTCCCACAGCGCATCGCGGACACACGGCGGCCACTGATGAAACCCGTACGGCGTGTTCGACACCAGCCCGTTGCGCCCCTCCATCCACGAGCGGATCTGGTTGCGCAGCGAGGCCTTCATCGGCGCGCCGACCCACACGGTGTGGATGTGCGGTGACCAGTCCGAGGGGACACCGTCCGCGCCGGGTTCGCGGTACCAGCCCGCGTAGCCAGCGGCGGCGAGGTCGATGATGTACTGGCGGATGGCCGCTTCGCTCAAGCCCAGGACCCGCAGGTCGGTGGCGGCGGAGTAGGGGGTGCCGTCGGCGGTGCCGTCCTGCGCGTGGGTGCCTGCGGAGGCCGCGGCCCCGCCGATCGTCTGGGTGATGCGGTCGGGGGTGATGCCGAGGTAGACGAGCGCGTCCGAGGCATCGGGATGCAGCCCGTAGCTGAGGTAGTCGGCCGGTGGGACCTCGAAGAGGTCGCACTCTTCGACGGCGCACGAGGTGTGGGCCTGCGCGATGTAGCCCTGCTGATCGGCCGAGACGATGTGCAGCCAGGTCGGGTTGCCCTCGACCGGTTGGCCGTCGACCTCCTCGAGGACGTCGACAACGTCGGCGTTGTTGAGGGTGCCGACCGGATCCTGGGTCGTCGACGCGTCGGAGCGCAGGTTCAGGCCAGCTCCGGGGGCGACCATGATGCGCACCGAGGCGCAGGCGAGCATCGGGCCTCCCGTGCTGGAGCCGGAGCTGGAGGTCCCCTCGGCCGTACCTGTCGAGCTCGCCGCGCCGCTGGACGAGCTGCCCTGCATCGCGCCGGTGTCCTCGTCCGGTGCGTCCGTGGAGCTCGAGGATGTATCGTCCAAGGGGAGCCCGCTGCCCGAGGAGCCCTCAGAGACCGGGGCGGTGTCGGTGTTCGCGGCTTTGGGCCCTGCGTCGAGCCCTCCGCAGGCGGCCGCGGACAGCAGGCCCAGCAGCAGGCCCAGCAGCAGGGGGCCCGAGGCGAACCTGAGGCCCTTCCCCGCCACGGACCCGCGCGTACGTCCGCGCCCACCGAGCTCGACCGGCGGTGGTGGCAGCAGGAACAGGCGCGAGGCGTGAAGGTCGGAAGCGATCATCGGGCGCGGTGCGGTCGTACAGTTCCCTCTGACCGCCGTTTGTCTCGATGATTCCACGAGCCTGCGAGAAGCGTATTCGAGCCCACGCTTCGGCTGCGACAGCCCCGCGCCGGTTGAAGTGGCTACGACTCCCCTGCGAGACCCGGGCAAGAGGTTCATGCTCGGCATGAGGCCCTCATGCTCACCACGATCATCGTCGTCGCCGTCGTCTCCGGAGCGCTCCTTCTGGGCGCGGCTTGGGGCATCTTCTTCAAGCTCTCTCCCCAATGGGAGGGGTTCTTGGTCGCACTGGCCGGCGGCGCCCTGGTCGTGTCGGTCGTCTCGGAGCTGATCGAACCGGCCCTCCAACAGTCGACGCTTCCGGTCATCTTTCTCTCCGTCGGGGCGGGCGCCTCGGTGTTCACCCTGTGCAACTGGCTCATCGACAAACACCTCGGCCCTGACAGCGGCGGCGGCTTGCTGGCTGCGATCACACTCGATGGGATCCCCGAGAACCTCGCGTTGGGCGCTGCGCTGATCGGCGCGGGCTCGATGGAGGTTGCGGCCCTCGCGGGCTCGATCTTCCTCTCCAACCTGCCCGAGGCGGCCGGCGGCGCCAAGGAGATGGCGAGCCACGGACACTCCAAGGGCAGGGTGTTCGGCCTCTGGGCAGCGACGGCGGCCTTGTTGTCCGCGGCCGCGTTGATCGGAAATGTTGCCCTCGGCGGCGCTTCTCCCCACGTTCTATCGGCGATCCGCTGCTTCGCGGCCGGGGCCGTCGTGTCCTCGCTCGCGACGGCGGTCTTTCCCAAGGCGTTCAAGGAGGACCAGCACATGACCGGCATCGCGGTCGCCGTGGGACTGGTGCTGGCGCTCGCGCTCGGAGAGCTGGGGACCGCGGCAGGCTAGAGCTCACCACCTCGCCACGCCGTCTCGCTGGTCTTTGGGCCCGATGGCGTGGTCGCGAAACCTTGCGGTACGCCCGGTACAGCTGCGGCTGCGCTCCGAACCCTCGGCCCCAAGTCCTTTGCGAGCCACCGCGTCGAGGTTCGCAGATGTGCCCGCGCCTTCTTCGTTTCAGGAGCGCCGCACCTGCTCCAGCGCCTGCTCCAGCACCTTCTCCACCCCCGTAGCACCCACCGCACGCGCCATCTGGAGCGCCGTCCGACCGCCGGGGTCTTGCGCTTGGGTTGCGGCCCCAACGTCGGCGAGCGCCCGGGCTGCCTCGGGCTGGTTGAACATCGCGGCGTACATGAGCGCGGTCCGTCCCGAGGGGTCGACGTGGTTGAGCTTGGCGCCTCGCTGCGCGAGCAGTCGGATGATCTCGACGTGGCCACCGAACGCAGCGCTGGCGAGTGGAGTCCGGCCCCCGTTGTTCGGCTTCTCCACGTCGGCCCCACGCTCCACAACCAGCGCCACGACGTTGAGGTGTCCCGCGGTCGCGGCGGCGATGAGCGGCGTCAAGCCCTTGTGGTTGGCCGCGTCAACCCCGAGGCCGCCATCGAGGGCCTCTCGGACCTTCTCGACCTCGCCGGTGCGCGCACATTCCAAGACCTGTTCGAGTTCGGGCCCCATGGCGCAACGCTGACACACGTTTGCGAGGTTTGCTCGTGCTTGGGGAAAAGACCTCGTGCCGTACACTCTGGCCGATGCGGATCCCGACGGCCGCCCTCACCTCCAGCGACGGCGAGCCGTTCGTGGATCCGTCCCCTTTGGATTCTGCTGTGCGTGTTCGCTCCGCCGGCTACGCCGCGCGACCCTCCATGCGAGGCGCGCTCCATGCGTGGGCGTTCCTTCCGTTTGTGTTGGCCGGCGTCTGGCTGGTCCTGTCCACAGCGCCCGCCGACCGCTGGCCCACGCTCGGCTACGCGCTGAGTGTTCCCGCCTGCATGGGGACCAGCGCCCTGTATCACCGCGTCGACTGGAAGCCCCCCTGGTACGCGCGCATGCGCAGGCTCGACCACGCGATGATCTTCGCGCTCATCGTCGGCACGTGGACCCCGCTGTGCCTCATCACGTTCCGCGGCCGGGATGTTGGGACGCTCTTCGCCACCCTGTGCGCCATGGCGGCTCTCGGCGTTGTCGTCACCTTGTTGTGGAGCGGCGCGCCCAAGTGGCTGCGGACGCTGATCTACTTCGCCGTCAGCGGGGTGGGGGTTCTGGCCATCCCGCATCTGTACGCGACCATGGGCACGCTCGGCGTGGGTCTTCTCGCCGGCGGCGGCGCGCTGTATTCCGTCGGCGCGCTCGCGTACGCGCTGCAGTGGCCCAACCCCTCGCCCCGGGTGTTCGGCTACCACGAGATCTTCCACGTGTTTGTGATCCTGGCCGCGGCCACCCACTTCGCCCTGGTGTCGACCGCGGTGCTTTAGCCTGCGAGCAGCGCGGGCGTCGGGAAGACGGAGCCGGGCCTGCCGACCGACAGATCTGCGAAGGATGGCACCCACGGTCGCGGCGCTATTCCGAAGGCATGTCAGGAACACTTTTCCGAATCGGAATCGGTCTTTCATTGTCGGCGTTCGTCACCGCAGGCCTGCTCTCCACTACGGCCGTGGCACAGAAGCCCAATGCTTGCACCTACACGAACACCGCCACCGGGTCCTCAAGGACCTTCTGCGGCGAGTGTTCCAACGACACCGCCGGGGTCACCTCGACCGCGGTGCATGTGAGCGCGTGCGGCAGCGCCACCCCCCCGAAGGTCGAGGCGGAGGTCCTTGCGCAGGAGGATCAAGTCGAGGGGGAGGGCGACCCGGGAGGCGGCAACGATCCGAAGCCGGGCAAGAGGCCCAAGACCTCCAAGTAGAGCAGCCCCCTCGCGGCTTTCAGCCCCGGCTTCTCCATACCGTCGCAGGCGGTGTCGAAGCCCGGGCTCGCGGGGCCGAGTGTGGCCCGTGAGAGAACGGTGAAGGATGGCGTCGCCACCAACCCCCCTACGCTGAGTTTGCATGAAAGCTTCAACCCCCGATCGTCCCCGCCTCTCCGCCGTCCGTTTTGCCGTCGCCCTCGGCCTCGCCCTGGGTGTCGCTGGCGCGACCGCCAGCCAGGCCTCCGCGAAGAAGTACCAGGACAAGAACGAGCACTGGTGGTGTGAGTTCGACAACGCAAACGGGGGCAGCATCGACGCGGGCCCCTTCAACAAGGAGCCCGACTGCACCCACGTCTGCAACAACTACGCGAACGGAACCAACTGCGCCAACGCTGTGAAGGCCAAGAAAAAGGGCCTCGCGACGGTTGAGGCGGAGCAGATCAAGGAACCCGTCGCCAAGGAGTGAGGTGAGGCCCACCGCGCGTGTAGACTTGACCCGCGGTGTCGGCCCCCTTCGTTCGCGTTCGATGTCTCGGCCACACCCACGATCTTGTGGCTGGCGACGTCATCGGGCGCGGACGCGCTGCAGCGCTCCCGATCGACGACGGTCGAATCTCCGAAGCCCACGCGCTGGTGAGTCTACGAGGTGGCGAGCTCAAGTTGCTCGCGTTGCGCGGCCGCTTCGTCTTCGAGGGGCGGGCTCTGGCCGAGACCGTCCTCGCCGTCGGCCAGTCGATCGGCTTGGCCCCCGACGTGGTGCTCGATGTGCTCGACGTGCGCCTCCCCAGCCTGGCGCTCGCCGTCCGAACGCCGCATCTGCGCACGACAACCTTGGTGGGCGTGTGCAGCCTGCCTTCCGCGACCGCCGAGCGCCTGATGCCCGGCTTTCGTCGCGATGCCGCGGCGCAGATCTGGAACCAAGAGGCGGACTGGCGGATCCGCGTGGGAGCCGAGCCCGCTCGTCCCCTCGAGGCGGGGGAGCGCGTGGACCTGGGCGGCGTCACCCTCGAGGCCGTGTCGGTCACCCTCGACGAAGCCGGCGCGCGCGCGACCGAGCTCGACGCTCGCACGCGACGCGAGCTCCACATCGTCACGCACTACGACACGGTGACCATCGAACGCAGCGACGGCCAGATCCTGCACCTGAGCGGGATCTCGGCCCGTATCCTGAGCGAACTCGCCGCCATCGAAGGACCCGCGGGGTGGGAGGTGCTCGCAGGCGAGGTCTGGCCCGAGGGGTACGAGCGGCCCATTCTGCGTCGCAAGTGGGACGTCGCGGTCGCCCGCCTGCGCAAGCGCCTGCGAGACGGCGGCGTCGCGCCCGAGCTCGTGCTTGCGGATGGGACCGGAAACTTCGAGCTGGTGCTGTCCTCGACCGATCGTATCGAAGCCCGGGGCTGACATGAACGACGCCGACTGGTCTACCTGTGCGAGCTGCCCCGCCTCCAGCGGTGACACCGAGCTGGCCGCCGTGTTCGAGACCCTGCCCGCGGTCGCCCCCGAGACGCGCTACCGCGACCGCGCGCTGATCGGGAGCGGGCAGATGGGCCGCGTCGAATCGGCCTACGATACGCTGCTGCGCCGCGAGGTGGCCCTCAAGGTCCTGCGCGCCGACGCGAGCGCCGGGGCGCGGCAGCGGTTCGCCCGAGAGGCTTCGATCACCGCCGGCCTCGAGCACCCGAGCATCGTCACGGTGCACGACTCGGGGACGCTCGACGACGGGCGCCCCTACTACACCATGCAGCTGGTCCGCGGAGGTGCCTGGGTGGTCCACCACGATGCCGACGTCGATCGGGCGATCGATCGCATCGCAGCGATCGGCGAGGCCGTGGGTCATGCCCATGCCCAGGGAATTGTGCACCGCGATCTCAAGCCGGCCAACATCATGGTGGGTGCGTTCGGGGAGGTCGTCGTGGTCGACTGGGGCCTCGCGACCCACGAGCGCGTGGCCCTTGAGCTGGCGGAGACCTTGCCCATTCTCGACTCCGGGCTGACCGCGCACGGGGCGATCGTCGGCACGCCGCTGTACATGAGCCCCGAGCAGGCCCGCGGCGAGCCCGTCGGGCCCAGCGCCGACGTTTGGGCGTTGGGCATGATGCTCCACGAGCGACTCGCGGGGCGGCACCCCTTCGCAGGACTGTCGTCGCAAGAGGTCCTCGCCCGGGTCCGCGTCGGGGACATCCCCGCGCTGTGCGACCGCGTGTCCCCCGAGCTCGTCGCGATTCTCGACCGCGCGCTCGCGCTGCACGTCTCAGCGCGGTATGCCTCGGGTGCGGAACTCGCCGGCGACCTGCGAAACTTCGCTGCAGGCCGCCGCGTCGGTGCCTACGCCTATCGTCCACTCGACCTCCTCGCACGGTTCGTCCGCGCCCGCCGGGTGGCGCTGGTGGGAGGCGGCCTCGCTGCGAGTCTTCTCCTGGCGGTCGGCGTGTTCAGCTATGCGCAGACGGTGCTCGAGCGTGACCGAGCCCGCGCCGCCGAGTCCGAAGCCCGGGCTGCTGAGCGCGTGGCGACCGAGAAGACGCAGGCCAACGAGCGACTCTCTGGGCGCTTGCTCGCCGCGCAAGCGCGAGGCGCCGCCGCCGCGGGGGACCTCGCGGCGGCCGAGTTCCTCGCCGAAGCTGCCCTGTCCCGAGGAGAGTCCGCCGATGCGCGTGGCGTGCTCGCCTCGACAGGCTTCGCCGACCACCCCGTTGAAGTGCTCGAACGACCCTCGCCGTGCGGCGAGGGGACGCTCTCCTCCCGAGGCGAGCGGATTCTGTGCCGGACCCGGGACCGCGTCGTGCTGTTCGACGTCGACACGCTCGACCCGGCGCTCACGCTCACCGCCCCCAACGACGTCCTCGCCGCGGTCGCCACCCTCGATGAGACCGGTGAGACCTGGGTCGTGACCGACGGGGGCAAGGTCTTCGCGTACGACCGTCGAGGCGCGATGCTCGAGGCGCCCGAAGGGGTCTACTACGAGGTCGCCGTTCACGGCCCGGGGGTGCAGCTCGGCACGTTTGCGACGAGCACCTTCAGAAGCGGTCGAGACAGCGCCGTGGCAAGTCACGGCTGCGCCGGGTCCCGCATCGCCGATCTCGGGTATGCCCAGGGGCGATTCTTGCTGGTGTGTCGCGACGGTACAGCGCAGCTCAACGGCGCGCCGATCTCGACGCCACCCGACGACCTCATCGAGAACACCGACGCCATCGTGCCTCTGGATGACGGACGGTTCTTTCTCGGGCGGGACGACGGGCGCGTCACCGTCTTCGAGCCTGCGAGCCAGCGTTGGTCCACCACGTTGACGGGGGCGCAACGGATCTCGAACGTCACCGATCTGCACCACGGGCTGGTCGCGCTGCACACCGAGGACACGGACACGCTCATCTGGGACGTCGACACCGAGTCCGCGGTCGTTCGACTGCCGCCCCCATGGGGCATTGCCCACGCCGGTCGCGCCGACGGTACGTTCGTGAGCGTCGGGACCTCGGTCCGCACCTGGAGGCTTCCGGCCGCGCGCTCTTCCAGCGAGTTCGAGGCCGAGTTCGGCGTATCCATGGCGACCGCGAGCGAGGACGAGGGGGTGGTTGTGGCCGCTCTGGGCGATGGCAGTGTGACGGTCTGGGGTGCCGACAACGGTCAGCTTCGGTGGCGCGCCGACTGGCCGCAGCAGTCCGTGTTGAAGGCGGTCGCGATGACCCGAGACCAGCGCCACGTGGTCGGCATGACGGCGCAGGACGGCCGGCCGCGGGTCTTCCGAACCCAGGGCGGGGGCTTGGCCAACGTCCTGCCCAGGTCCGACGGCGAGGGCGCGGGCGGCCGCAGGTTGCTGACGCTCAAAGACGGTTCGGTCTGGGCGTCGACCTATGGCCGCAGCGTGTTCCGGTGGTCGGCCGTGGACACCGCAGATGAGCCGGAGCGGGTCGCGCTTGGCGACGTCGAGGATGCCTCCGCTTCGGAGCGTGGCGAGGTCGCGATCTGGCTGGAGGAACGCACGGACGCTGCCTCCCTGATCCGTTCGGGCTCCTCGGTCCCGCAGCGACTCGGGGTCGTGGACGGGGCCCACGCCCTCGACGTCGACGACGCAGCCTCGATCGTCGTGGTGGGTCGGGAGCACGACGTCCTCGTGCTCGATCTCGCCCTGGAGGAGCGGCAGCGTTGGTCCGGCCTCCCGGCGCCAGCGGTCGACGTCTCGCTCCGCGGCGATGGCACGCTGGTCGCGGCGGGCCTGCGCGACGGCTCGGTTTTGGTGTGGCGCGTCGGAGACGACGAGCCCCTGGCTCGGCTGTCGGGGCACGACAGCCGGGTGGCGAGCGTGGAGTTCGTGGGCGAGTCGCTGATCACCGCGGGCTGGGACCACCGGGTGCGGCGCTGGGCCCTCGCGCCGCTGCGTGCCCCGGTCGAGTCCCTTCGACAGGCCGCGGCCCGCTGGGGCGAGCCCCAGCCTGAGCTCCGCGCGTTCCTCAAGCCATAAGGCGCTCGGCGCAGCCCATGCGCCGGCCGGGGCTTACAAATCGCAGTTGAACCGATCCAGCCGCGCCGGGTCGCGTTCGATCTGAATCTGCGCAAGCACCTGCTCGAGGTCCAGCGGCTCCGCAGCAGCCCCATCACGCTCCGCGCCGGCCCGTTCCCACATCCGAATGTACAGCTCGGCCGAGCTGTACAGCTGCGACGTATCGGCGCCCATGTTTTCGATGTCCTTGACCAGGTCCATCAGCAGCCCGGTGTGCGCGAGCCCCAGCTCGTCGAAGTCGGTACCCAGGCGCGGCACGCTGGCGTCGTCGGTCTGGGCGTCGGCCTGACAGACCCGTTCGCCGCGGAACGTGTCCGAGCACGCGTCGGGACCAAAACGGGGCCGCGCCTGCTGGATGAATCCGTTGAAGTCGGCGCCCAGTCCCATGTCGATGCCCAGGGCCTCGCGCCCGAACTCGTACGCCTGGGCGAAGGAGCGGGACGAGCCCGCACAGGTGTTGGCGACTTCGCCACCGCGGAAGGTGTGCGTGGCTTCGGGTCCGGTCCGCAGCCCAAACATGCCGCCGGTCTGGCGGATCATGTCGACCGCCCATGCCGGGCTGGACTTTTCTTGCTCGCCCTTCTCGCCGCGCATGATGTCGCGAAAGTGCCCGTGCGAGATGTAGATCGGGTAGTAGTCCCGGTCGCGGGCGATCTCGAAGATGTCCTGCATCGCGCGCTCCGAGAAGTGCGCGGTGTCGACGAGCATGCCGCGGTTCATCATCTCGTCCACCAGCGCGACGCCGTCCGCGTGAAGGCCCGCGGTGTTCTTGCACTCCTGGTCGACGTCGAAGCCGAGCACGATGCCGTCGGCGCAATCGTTGTCGACGTGACAGGTGTCGGTGTACTGCGCGAGCTGGAAGATCTCGTTGTGCATCGCGGTGCCGGTGAAGCGGTTGTCCAGCGAGTGCACCGGCTGCAGGGTTCGAACGCCGGCGTCGTAGAAGGCCTCGAAGGGCACCCGCCAGTCTTCGAACTCGTCCATCACGCGGTCGGCTTCGACGCTGAGCACCAGCGCGAGCTTGCCTTCGGAGATGATCCGCCGAGCCTCGGCGGGCGTGGTCGCGATCTCGGCCCACTCGGTCCGCTCGGCGAAGGCGTGCGCCGCCTCGAGCTGAACCATCACGTCGTCAAACTCCGAGCACTGCGGCCTCGCGCGGTTCTCTTCGGGCAGGGCGTTGCACAACCAGCCCATGCTCACCGCGGAGATGACCTCAAGCCGAAGGCCGGCTTTCCAAGCGTCCTGCAGCTGGCCTTCCCACGCCTGCTGGTGGGCGATGGTGTCCCACCGCGGCCAGCCGGAAAATCCGGGGTATCCCTGCGTCCGGTCTTCATGGTTGCCGGTGTCGCCATCGGACCCTCGGATCTTGCCGATCCGGTCGCCGACAACTCCGCCTCCGGCCAAGATCATGGCCCCGGCCAAGGGCATCTTCCACGCCAGCTCCAGGAAGCCCATGCCCTCGCAGGTGGTGGGCGTTAGGCTGGGGCGGAGGTCGCTGCGCAGTCGCGCGTGGTCCTCGCCGCCGTCGCAGTCGACGAGGGCATCGGCGATGTCTCCGTCGTGGGTTCCGTGCAACCACGCGCCTCCGAAGGCGTGCTCACCGAACATGTGCAGGTGAAGATCTGCGACGCCCTCGACGGGCTCCGGGGCGTCCGCGTCGTCCGCCTTGCCACCGGGGCCCCCATCCGCCGCTCCGATGTCCGCAGAGTCCTGCGCGGGAGCGCAAGCGATGCATGCCACGGAGAATACTGCGGGAAGGACATGTCGCATCTTCCCGCACATTAGGACAACGGGGACCTTGCCGCCAGTGAAATCCCTGCCGCCGGGCGGCCTCGGACCCCGCTTCGAGTAGGATTGGTGGGAACGATGGCGCAGTGGACGATCGATTGGCGCACCGGGGGATCCCTCGCAGTCTTGGCTCTCGCGGCGTGCGGAGGTAGTGCACCGAGTGACAGGGATGACTCCTCGGCGAGCATCACCACGCTCACGACACTCGGTGGCACCGACAGCGCAGACACCGACCCGACGGGCGGCTCATCGGATGGCGACACCGATGCAGGCGAGGAGATCGACTTTCTCGAGGTCATCCCCGTCGAGTCGCTGATAGAGATCGACCTGAACGCGCCCACCAGCATCGAGTTCGTGGTCGAGGCAAACTACAACGACGGCAGCACGGCCGACGTCACCGCGCAGGCGCAATGGGTGGTGACCAACGAGGCGCTGGGTGCGATGAACGGATCCACCTTCGAGGTCCCTGGGTTCCCGGATCCCTTCTTCGAGTCGACCATCATCACCGCCGCGGTCGATGGGAGCGTCGGCAAGGCGCAGGTCACCGTCGCGGCCTACGACTTGGCCAACGACTTCTTCTTCGTGTTGCCGTTCAACGACGATCAGGGGCCCCAGGACAAACCGCTCACGTTCAGCACCGAGGTGAAGGCGCTCGACGTGTTCATCAACATGGACGTCACGGGCTCGATGTCGGAGGAGATCAACAACCTTCGCGCCGCGTTGTCCGGGGACATCATTCCCACGATCACCGCGCAGGTTCCCGACACCCAGTTCGGCGCCGGTTCGTTCGCCGACTTCCCGATCTCGCCCTACGGAACGGTCGGGTCCGACCAGCCGTTCACCCTGCTGCAGCCGATCACCGCCAACGTCACCGACGTGCAGATCGCGGTCGGTACCTACGTTGCCGCCGGTGGCAACGACGGCCCCGAGTCCAACATCGAGGCGCTGTACCAGATCGCGACCGGCGAGGGTCTGGTGGCACCGGCGCCCACGAACGTCGCGCCAAACATGCTCGGCATTGGCGGCGTGGGCTTCCGTGAGGGGTCGTTTCCGCTGGTCGTGTCGATCACCGACGCGCTGAGCCACGATCCCATGGGCAACGCAGCGTGCGACTTCGGGGGTCCGGAACTCTACAGCGGGGAGGTCGCGGTCAACGCCCACAACCAGACCCAGGCGATGGACGCACTCAATGCGATCTGCGGTCGCGTCATTCAGATCGCTGTCGGCTCGACCGGAGCCTGTTCCGCATACGATGACGGGGTGCAGTTCGCTGAAGCCACGGGCGCGATGGTGCCCCCGGAGGCGTGGGACGTCGCCGGACGTCCGGCTGGATGCGTCGCAGGGCAATGCTGTACCGGGCTGTTCGGTGCCGGCGTGGCCCCGGGGCCCAGTGGACTGTGTCCGATGACGTACCAGGCCAACGCCAACGGCGGCGGTGTCGACAGCTCGTTCTCCAGCGCGGTGTCGCTGCTTGCCGCCTATGGCCAGTTCGATGTCACCAGCATGGTCACCGGCGGCGAGGCTGACGTCGATGGCGAGGCCCTGCCAGCGGGCACGACCACCGCCGACTTCATCCAGTCGGTCACACCGTTCGACCACGGCGTGGTGCCGCTGCCCGGCGTCGCCGACCCGGTCCTCACCCCGACCACCTTTGAGGGCGTCGTCCCGGACACCGACGTGATCTTCACGGTCACCGCGTTCAACGACTTCGTGGAGCAGGGCACCAGCCCGCGCTTGTTCACGGCCAACATTCAGGTGTTGGCGGACTCCTGCGGTGAGCTCGATGCCCGGGACGTGTTCATCCTCGTGCCGCCGCAAGAACTCCCACCGCCCGCGGGCTGAGCCTGCGCGCAGGACCGCGGCGAATGAAATCGCCCCCGAGGCTCGGAGCCCGGGGGCTTTTTCGTTAAATCTTCGGGCTCCGCTGCGACAAGCCGACCAGGGCTCCGTCTTCGTCGACAACATGGGCGCCATTGCAGCGATCGTCACCGCCATCTCCATCATCGTTCTGATCTACGGCCTGCTGATGCGCCGCAAGGCCTCGCGGATCACGAAGGCTGAGCATCTTCAGTCCGGGGCTGCCGGTTCCACACCGGATGGCAAGGCTGTCAGCGTGCAAGGTCGCCCGGTTGCGCAGCCGCTGGTCTCCCCGGTGACCGGTACCCAGTGCCTGTACTACGAGGTCGAGATCGAAGGCTTCTGGAAAGAAGGCGACACCAAGAAGAGCAAGACCTACTACGAAGACAAGCAGGGCCAGGTCGGCGTCGACGATGGCTCGGGCGTGCTTCCCATCAACCTCGCCGGTGGGGGGGACTTTGACCTCAAGCAGACGTTCGAGGAGAAGCACAAAGAGGGCATGTTCGACGACCTCAAGAACGCGGTCGGCAAGGGCAAGGCGATCGTCTTTGGCAACTTCCAGTTCGCCAACCCGATCAACTCCAAGGCCAATGAGTTTGTCTGCAAGGAGAAGGTCTTCCTGGCGGACGGCGGCACGGTCTACGCTGCGGGGTACATGAAGCAGGGCGTGCTCTCGGGCAAGGGCCTGTTCTCCCTGCTCGTCAGCCCCAAGACCCGCGAGCAGCTGCTCGATGAAGCGCTGGGCAACGCCAAGAAAGCGCTCATGGGCGGTGGCATCGGGGCTGGCGTTGGCGTCCTCGTCGGCGTCATCTCCAACTTTGTCTAGCAGCCTGTTGCTCAAGCAAGACGGCCAGCGCGCAGCCCCGGCTGTCCGCTGGCTTTTCGTGCGTCGCGGCTTCAGCCGTGCTCGAGCCGAGCACGCAGCAGGGTGGAGTCTGCGTCGGAGATGTTGCCCGCTCCACAGCCGCCGTTTTGCACCGCGTAGATGTAACCGTCGGGAGCCTGGGCCCAGGCGTGGGCGCTGGGGAGATGACCGAGGTGTTGGTCGAGCGTGAGCGCACCCTCGTCGTCGACCTCAAGCAGGCGAAGGGATCCGGTACATGCCTCGCCAACCACCGTGCGACCGCTGAGCAGCCCTTCGTAGCGGTCGTTGCCCTGATCTCGATACGAGACGGCGACGAAGATGACCCGGCTTTGGACCGGCACCGCGTCGGGGTTTTCGGTGACGTACTTGTCGATGCCGTGCTTGATCGCGATCACCGGCTGGGCGAGGCCTTCGCAGTCGCCTTCGCACGGACCCTCGGCCAGGCTCCACCCGAAGTTCTGTCCGACCTCGGTCACGACGTTGATCTCTTCGAAGTCGTCGGCGCCCACGTCACCGACCCAGTAGAAGCCCCGCTCGTCCAGGGTGCCGGTCCAGGGGCTGCGAAAGCCGTAGGCAAACGCGTCGCTCTCGGGAAACGGGCGATCGGGCAGGGGGTCGTAGCCGGTCTGCGAAAGCTGGCGGCGCGGCATGATGCGGATGAGCGAGCCCAAGCTGTTGGTGGTGTCCTGAGCGTTGGAGGCGATCTTCTTCTCCCCAAACAGTGCCCACATGACGCCGTCGTTGTCGAAGCCGATCGCGCCCACATTGTGCCAAGGGCGGGTGGCGTTCTCGTCGCCCAGGCGCAACACCTCCGTGCCCGACGCAGCGATCGCCGCGTAGTCCGCGGTGTCCCAGACGTAGCGCTCGATGACGCTGTCGGTTTCACTCACGCAGCGGCCGACGTAGAACAAGCGGTTGCTCGCAAAGTCGGGGTCGAAGGCCAGCGAGATGATGCCGCAGTCGGAGTCGATGAACGTGCCGTCGATCGTGACGGTTCCGAGCTCGGAGACGGTGTCGCCCTCGAGGCCGTAGTGCCACACAAAGCCGTCCTTGCCGAGCAGCACAAACTCGTTGGTGCCCGGTAAGAACCTCATGCCCGTGACCTCCGCGCGGGCAGTGGGGAGTGAGAGCGGCTCGAAGGACAACCGTTGCGGGGGCGCGGGGCCGTCCTCGGTGGTCGCAGCGTCCGTGTCGGTGGCTTCGGATGACGTGGAGTCTTCAGGGCAGCCGGCGAGCGTGGCGATTGCGAGGCATCCGCCGAGTCGGGAGAGAGCGTTGCGCGTCATGGTCGGTTTCAATCCAGATCGCTCGAGGGTCGAACGGACGTCTCGGACGCCTGTTGCGTGGTGCTCGAGCCGAGAAGACGCCCAGACTACACCGCATCGCCAAGCGGGCGACACTACGCGGAGCGGGCGCCAGCGCGGCGGTCTGCGGCCAGCCTCAGTCGCCCCCAACCCAGGCCGAAAACGCGGCGATGAACTTCGTGAGGTGCTCGCGCGTGTTCGTATCCGTCAGGACTCCGTCCGCGTCGAACTTGTCTTTGGCGCCGCCGACGAGGAACTCCGGATGCGAAAAGACGGGCGCTGCCATCCCCAGCATGATCGTCTTCAGATGGGCCTGCGCTCGCGCTGTGCCCACGGCGGAGTAGGAGGCGCCGATCATGCCGGTCTTCTTCCCTGCGAACACCGAGCGGTACGCGGGGCGGGAGGCCCAGTCTAGGGCGTTCTTGAGGACGCCGGGCACCGAGTAGTTGTACTCCGGCGTCGCGATCAACAGGCCGTCTGCGCCAGCGATGGCCGCCTTGAAGGCCTCAACGGGCTTCGGATCCCCGCTCGCGGCGAGGTCGCTGTCGAAGTGGGGCAGCGCGCCAATCTGCAGCGGCACGAAGGTGACTCCGTCGGGGGCGAGGTCCTGACAGGCGTTCAAGAGTCCGCGGTTGATCGAGGCTGCGCGAAGGCTGCCGGCGATGGTTGCGATGTTCATCGGGGGCTCTTTCGGGTTCAGGGGAGATCGAACACCAGGACTTCGCTCTCGCCCTCGGAGGTGAGCAGGACGGCGCCCGGGTGGTCAACGCCGGCGGCATCACCGGCGTGCAAGGGGTTGCCCTCAAGCGTCACGGATCCACGCACGACGTGGATCCAGGCCCGTCGCCCCGGCGCGATGACATGCTCCAACGTCCTCTCGCCGCTGAGGATGGCCGCCATCATGACGGCGTCCTGCCCGAGGATGATCGAGCCATCACGGCCATCCTCACTGGCGACGACGCGAAGCTGGTCGAGGCGCTGCGCGCGAGGGAAGTGTTGCTGGCCGTAGCGAGGTTTGCCGCCCTTGGTGGAAGGCTGGATCCAGATCTGAAGGAAATGAACGGGGTCGGTCTTGGAGCCATTGAACTCGCTGTGCGTCACGCCCGACCCCGCGGACATGTGCTGGACGTCGCCCGCTCGAATGCGTGACCCGTTGCCCATGGAGTCTTTGTGCTCGAGGGTCCCCTCCAGCACGTAGGTGATGATCTCCATGTCCCGGTGGGGGTGGGTTCCAAACCCCTTTCCGGGCTGAACGCGGTCTTCGTTGATCACGCGCAGGGGCCCGAAGCCCATGTGCGCGGGGTCGTGGTAACCCGCGAAAGAGAATGTGTGGCGGCTCTGCAGCCATCCGTGCTCAGCGAGTCCTCGTGCGGTGGCGTGGCGAAGGTGAAGCATGGTGCAGCCCCAACGTAGGGCCGTCTGGCCATGACGCAAAACGACAAAAAGTGTCGAGAGTGTTCATAAATTGTGATGGCTTCCAGGGTAGGCTTAGGCGTGGTGTCCCGCTCCGCTCTGCTGATCCTCGCAGGTCTCCTCGCATGCGCGGCAGGGGACCAGAACCAACCCACGGGCGCGACGCTCGGGTCCGCCTCGGACAGCGCGGGCGACACCGAGGTTCCCACGACCGGGATCTCGGCGGGCGGGGTGAGCACCGCGGACCCATCCGCGAGCGCAACCTCGGGACCGGACCCGAGCCCGGGGACCTCCAGCACGACGGACGGGACGGACGGGTCGACGGGCGTGTCCGACGGGTCGAGCTCCAGCGGCGGCGCGGTGCAGAGCTGGCATCGCTACACCCTCGACACGACCCTGGGCACGTGGTCGCGCGTCCCGCTGAGTGAGATCTGGATCGGCGTCAACGCGCCGCCCCCAACGGGGATCACCGCCACGACCTCACTCACCCACTTCGACCGGCTCTTCGTGATCACCGAGGAGCAAGTTGTCTATGAGCAGGCCGATGGCGTGTGGCAAACGCCCGAGCCGGTCGCTCGCCGCTTTCCCGCGGCGGCGGATCTGCAGATCGACGCGATGGTGCATACCCCCGGACAAGACGCGAACGACGTCGAAGAACTGTTCTTGGTCCAGACGCCAGTGGCGGTGGTCTACGCCCAGTTCGAGAATGGTGGTCTTGAGCTGGCTCTGGTCGCCAACCTGATGGACCAGGACGGCGGGCCCCCCCAGGCCAGCGTCGACAACGTGTGGACGATCGGCAGAGCCGACCCCTCGGGCATTGGGTCCGACCCGGACTGGCTGGTCTGGCACCAGGCATTCGCCAATGGCGAGCTCTGGCGCTTCAACGCCGCGTTCGAGGAAGACGTGTCGCCGCTACAGGACAACGTCTACTTCACGGGCGCGGCGGGGGAGCCCGACCCGCTGAGCGTCGAGGCTGCGTACTACGACGACGCGTTCGAGCTGGCTCACTTCATCGCGCCGTAGCTCGTCATGGCCGCGCTCGATCGCTTGACGCTCGACCAGCTTCGGGTCTGGATCGCCGTGGTCGAGGCGGGGAGCTTCTCGGCCGCGGGCCGCCGCCTGGGCAAGGTTCAGTCGGCGATCAGCCAGTCCGTGGCGACCCTCGAGGACGCGCTGGGCGTGGTGGTGTTCGATCGCGGCGCGGGCAAGGGGGCGATGACCGCTGCCGGTGCCGCGCTGTTTCCCCAGGTCCGCGGCGTGATGGCTTGCGTTGTGCGTCTCGGCGGACACGCCCGGACGCTGGATGCGGGGCGCGAAGCGGAGCTCTCGCTGGTGTGTGATGCCGTCTTCCCCCAGGCCGTCTTGGTCGGGCTCGCGTCCGCGCTGGCGGTCCGGTTCCCCGATGTGGCGCTGCGGACCGAGACGGAGGTGCTTCAGGGCGTCGTGCGGCGCGTCGAGTCCGGTGGCTGCCGGCTGGGGGTGATCGGGCCGGACGTCGAGGTTCCCGAGTCCCTGGAGCGTACGCTCGTGGGTTCGGTGCAGATGGTGCCGGTCGTCGCGCCCACCCATCCTTTGGCGGGGCAGGTGGCGGTCGATGCGGCGTTGGCCGAACACGTTCAAGTTGTGCTTCAGAGCGCTCATGCCGGGACCGCGCCGGACCGTGCCGTGCTGTCTCCGCGGACCTGGCGGGTGGGAGACCTCGCGACCAAGGCGGCGCTGCTGCGTGCGGGTCTGGGGTGGGGCAATCTCCCCGCGCCCGAGGTTGAGCCCGACCTCCGACGCGGAAGCTTGGTGCGCCTGCAGATCGCCGCGTGGGGCGAGCATGCCCACGACCTCAGCCTGAGTCTGGTCCACCGGCGCGATCAAGGCCTTGGGCCGGTGTCGAGGTGGACCCTGGAGACGCTCCGGTCGCTGTGCGGCCGGCGTCTGTAAGACGCGCTCCACGAAAAAGCCCCCTGCGGAGGCAAGGGGCTTTTGATGCCGAAGCTCGGGTCGGCCTCAGCCGTCGCCCTTGATCTCGCCGCGAGCAAAGATCGACGCGACGTAGGTGAGGACGTCGGTGGCCGAAATCTCGTCATAGCCGTAGTTGCGGATGAGCCGCTGCTTGACCACCTCGATCTTCTCTTGCGCCTCTTTGTCGACGACGTTCGACACCAGCGAAGTGAGCTTGATGCTGTCCTTTTGATCTTCGAACAGCTTGAGCTCAAGGGCTTTGTACAGCCGCTCGTTGGTCCGGAAGTCGAACTGCTTGCCTTCGATGGCCAGCGCTCCGATGTAGTTCATGATCTCGCGCCGGAAGTCGTCCTTGCGAGACTCCGGGATGTCGATCTTGGACTCGATCGAACGCATGAGCCGCTCGTCGGGCTCCTCGTCTTGGCCGGTGTACGGGTTCTTGACCTTCTCGCGCTGGGTGTACGCCTTGACGTTGTCGATGTAGTTGCCGCACAGGCGCGAGATGGCATCTTCGTCGGCCGAGATGGCGCGCTGGACCTCGTTCTTGACGATGTCCTCGTACTCCTGCTTCACGACCGCGAGCAGGTCGGTGTAGCGCTTGCGGTCGTCCTCGTTGGTGATGAGGCTGTTGTTGCGAAGCCCAGAGTCGAGCTCGTTCATCACCATGAACGGGTTGATGCTGGTCTGGCCGCGCTCGGACACCAGGCAGTTGGCCAGCTTGTCCTGCACGTAGCGCGCCGAGATGCCGTCCATGCCCTCGCGGTTGGACTCCTTGCGCAGCTCTTTGACCGTGTCCTGGGTGAAGCCGGGCAGGGTCTTGCCGTCGTAGAGCTTGAGCTTCTGCATCAGGCTCAGCTGATGCTTCTTGGGCTCCTCGAGGCGGGTGAGGATGGTCCACATCGCCGCCATCTCAAGGGTGTGCGGGGCGATGAAGCGGCCGCGGACCTTCTTGGGGTTGTAGTCCTTGACGTAGATCTTGGTCTCTTCGGACAGCTTGGTGATGTACGGAATGTCGATCTTGACCGTGCGATCGCGAAGGGCCTCCATGAAGCGGTTCTCCAGCAGCCGCTGGTACTCCGCCTCGTTGGTGTGGCCGATGATCACCTCGTCGATGTCCGTCTGCGCGAACTTCTTGGGCTTGATCTTCTGCTCCTGGGTGGCGCCGAGCAGGTCGTAGAGGAACGCCACGTCAAGCTTGAGAATCTCGACGAACTCGATGATGCCGCGGTTGGCGACGTTGAACTCGCCGTCGAAGTTGAACGCGCGCGGGTCGGAGTCGGAGCCAAACTCGGCGATGCGGCGATAGTTGATCTCGCCGGTCAGCTCGGTGCTGTCCTGGTTCTTCTCGTCCTTGGGCTGGAACGTGCCGATGCCGACGCGGTCCTGCTCGGAGATGAGCAGCCGCCGAACCCGGATGTACTTGATGACCTTCGACCAGTCTCCGTTGTGGAGCTGCATCAGCTCCGCAAAGATGTAGCGGCACGCCGGGTTGAGCTCGCCTTTGATGTGGGGCCGGAAGCCGTCCTTCTCAAGGCTAAGCTCGGTGATGGCTTTCTCGCGCCACTCGGGCGGGATGAGCTTGAGCGGCTCCTCGTGCATCGGCGAGGGGAACGTCTCTTGTCCGGCGATGAGGTGCTGCAGCTCTTTGGGCAGGACCCACTCGTACGTGAACATCGAGCCCTGGGGGCTGCGGCTGTACTCCTCCAGCCCGATCTTCAGGAGCCGGGCGATGGTGGACTTGGCCGAACCGACCGGACCGTGCAGCAAGATGATCCGCTTCTCGGTGCCGTAGCGCATCGCGGCGGCCTTGAGGACCGAGACCAGTCGCATCAGCGGGATGTCCAGGCCGAAGATCGCGTCGCGACCCCCGTGCACCTCATCATCGAAGAAGCGGTAGTGAACGATCTTCTTCTTGTTGTCGACATACTCCTCCGTCCCGTGGGAGATGAGCATGTCGTAGAGCCGCTCGTGCGCGGTTCGGGCGATGCGGGGGTTGTCGCGGACGAGGTCGAGGTACTCCTCGAAGGTTCCTGTCCAGTGCAGGTCTTCGTACCGTTTGAAGTCTTGGAGCGAGGCAATCCGTTCGACGAGGCTCGACATGATGTGCGCGAACGGTACCACGCAGCACGTCACGAAATGCAGTCCGAGCGCGCCTGCGGGGTCTGCGCGACGCGTTGGGGCGGGGTGCGTTTGGGTTTCTCGCGGGAGCGGGACGCGTCCGTTCGGCCGGTGGCCGGGAGACCGGCAAAGCATCCCACGCCAAGCATAGACTTCGGCCTGGGCGGCCATGGCCCGGTTGATGCGCACAGCTTGTATCGTGCTCGCCGGTCTCTTCGCCATCCTGATCCCCACCGCAGCGTCCGCGCACGACGACGAACATCCCGATCGGGTCGTGCCGCGATATCCGAGCTATCCGTACGCACAGCACTCCAAGGGGTACGTCCGGCGTCTCCCGCATCGGGAGGCACAGGGGGAGCAGGCCAAGCTCGGGTCCGTTCGGATCGGAGCCGAAGGGGGGTATCTGGGCCGACAAGGGTGGAGAGCCGGGGGCCGGGCGCTGCTTCGCTACTGGCGGTTGGGCCTGTCCGCCGATGCCTACATCTACAGCGGTTGGGGGGCGCAACGACCCTTCTACCTGGGCGGGGCGAGCGGGACGATCGAGCTGATCATGCGCCCGCACTTCGGACTTCGGGCGGGACCCGGCGTGCTGGCGCGACTCGACGCAGAGGTCTCGCCCGGGACCCGACCCGATGTGGAAGTGGGCCCCAACTTTACGACCGAGGTCGACATGTTTCCGCTCCACCCGGTGGTGGCGAGTGGGCGATTCGACGTGGGACGCGTGGGAGACGTGACGGCGGTCTCGGGGCGGGCCAGCCTCGGGGTGATGGTCCGACGGTTCGAAGTTTCCTTGGCCTACGAGGCGAAGCTCATCGGTGAGATGCCGCTGCGCGGCCCGCAGCTCTCGCTCCGCGCGTGGTTCTGAGCGCTCGCGCCATGACGTTGCACGAGGGTAGGGTGTGCGCCTACGAAGTGTGACCACCGACCAAGCACCGATGCACACGACCGGCCCGGTGATGAGGTCGTCGTGCGGCGCGTTCAACTGCAGTCGCAGGTGATCGTCGACGGGACCCGTCGTCGCGGTGGTATGCTTGTTCGGTGAGACGGCGGAAGGGAGCAGCAACGGGGATCGTGGCAGGGCTGGGCGTACTCGTGCTGGCCGCGATGAGTGTGGGGATGCCCGACGCGTGCGGACTGGAATCCGCCGAGCTCATCGGACCCGAAGGGGGCATCGTGGTTTCCGACGATGGGCGCCTGAGCCTCGAGATCCCCGAGGATGCGCTCCGCGAGCCCACCGAGGTCTCTCTGCATGGCGTGGACTGCGACGTCGAGGCCCTGGCGAGCTGTTACTCCGTGGGGGGCGACGCGGTGCAGTTCGAGCGACCGGTCACGGTTGTGTACGAAGCCGCCGAACTGCAGAGCATGGACGACGTCGCTCTGCTGTACAGGGGCTCGACGGGCTGGATGCGGATGCCGGATGCCCAGATCGACCGCGACGACGAGATTGTGATGGGAACGATCATGTTCGCATCCTCCATCTCCGTGGATGCCCGCTAAGGACACCGGGTCGGGCCTGGCGTCGCCGGGCGTTCGGGTCCTGTGGGTCGGCACCGACCCGCCCGACCCACTGTCACGGCTCGAAGTGGTCGTGGAGAACGATGTCGAGCGCGCCTGCTCGATGGTGGGGGAGCAGCCGTGGGACGCGATCGTCGTCGTCGGCACCGACCCGCAGGCGGTGCGTGACGTGCTCGGCGCCGCGCGATCCAGCGAGCACTCCGCGTTGCGCATCGCGGCGTCCTCCTACGTGGAGCTTCCCGCGCTCGTCCGCGATGTGGACGACGGGGTCATCGAGCGCGTGCTGGCCTCGCCGGTTGAGGGGGCACAGCTCGCTCGGGTGATCTTCGGCGAGGACCCCAGCGAGTCGGTGGTGGGCAGGCGGCCCCTCAACGCGCCCGCAGAACTCTCTCAGGGGGCGGTCGATCAGCGGTTGCGACAGGTGGTCTCACGGATCCTCGACATCCCTACGGTCGTGATCCGTCCCATCGCCGCGGATGAACAGGTTCCAACGGTGCAGCTCGTGGTCCCCGTGACCGAGGCTCTGTTCGAGCTGCAGCGCGATCTTCCCCGGTTGCTGGGGTGGCCGCTCAAAGCCGATGGTTCGGCGGCGGGTCGGGCGTATCGCAAACACCCGGTTCGCAAGATCCTCGGAGAGCTCTCCGAGGCGCAGGCGGTCTACTGCCTCGGGCGCGACAACTTCGCGTACGTGGCGTGTTTCCCTTGGCAAGGCGGAAGCAAGGTCACCGTCGTGATCGGCTGCCAAGACCCAAGCTCAGGACGCGCCCAGTCCCTGCATGAGCACGCGGTGGCGCAGGCGATCGAGTTTCCGCTCCCGTCCCGCCACCGACAGTCGCCGTTGATGTTCTACGACCCCGACTACGACTGGGTGATCACCGAGCACTACGCCGGTCCCGACCGCCGGCGAAAGCGGACCTCTTTTCTCAACCGCTATGCATTTCGGGGCCGACGCAAAGCGCTCATCCCCAACGAGTTCCGTAGCGCGGGCGCCTTCGTCGACAGCGCGCCTGGTTGGGCCTGGTTCGGCGCTGCCGTGTTCATGCTGCTGTTCGCGGTGGATACGGCCATGACCGCCCTGTACGTCGGCTCGGGCGGTGTCGCGGAGCTCAACCCGGTCATGCGATGGGGACTCCAGCAGGGGTTGGTCGTCTTCCTGATGAGCAAGACCCTGCTCGCGGTGGGTGTGGTGGTGATCCTGCTGCGCTGGCATCTGTGGAAACCGGGGCGATGGATCTTCGCCGCATGTTTGGCGATCTACTTCGCCATCGACATCAACTGGATCCTCCTGCAGCTCTCCGGGAAGGCGGGCTAGCGGACTCGCTCGGGCTGCGCCATGTGCGCGGGTTGGAGGATCCGGCGACCCGTCCCGCAGAAGAACCTTGATGCGTGCGGTCGGGAGCCCACGGCGGGGCATCGAGCCTGTTATGATCGTTTCGAGCTTTGCTCATGATCTCACGCATCGACAAGGACCACAGCAGGTTCCGCGAAATCGTCCGAGGGAAGATTCGCGACAACCTTCGCAAGTACATCTCGCGCGGGGACATGGTCGCTCGAAAGGGCAAGGACACCGTGTCCATCCCGATGCCCTCGATCGATATCCCCCGGTTCACGCTCGGAGGCGGGGAGCAGTCGGGCGTCGGGCAGGGCGATGGGGAGCCAGGGGATCCGGTCGGGCACGGACAGGGCGAAGACGGCGAGGGTGCGGGCAAGGCCGGTGAGGGCGAGGGCGGCAAGACGCTTGAGGTCGACGTCACCCTCGACGAGCTCGCCGCGATCATGGGGGAGGAGCTGGGCCTCCCGCGCATCGAGCCCAAGGGCAGCGACAGCCTGCACACCAACAAGGATCGCTACGTCAGCCTACGCAGCACCGGCCCCGAGTCGTTGCGCTCGTTCAAGGCGACCTTCAAACGAGCGCTGAAGCGACAGCTGGCCAGCGGCACGTACATGCCGGGCAAGCCGATCATCACGCCGGTCCGCGAGGACAAGCGCTACCGCTCGTGGAAGACCGACCCGAAGCCGCAGAGCAACGCCGTCATCATCTACATGATGGACGTCTCGGGCTCGATGGGCGACGAACAAAAGGAAATCGTTCGCATCGAGTCGTTCTGGATCGACACCTGGCTGCGCAGCCAGTACCAGGGGTTGGAGTCGCGATACATCATTCACGACGCGACGGCCCGGGTGGTCGAGCGTGACGTCTTCTTCCGGACCCGCGAGTCGGGCGGCACGATGATCAGCTCCGCGTACAAGGTCTGCGCAGAGCTCATTGAAAAGGAGTTCCCGCCGGAGAACTGGAACATCTATGCGTTCCACTTCTCCGACGGTGACAACTGGTCGGTCGACGACACGGGCACGTGCGTGAATCTGCTCAAGAAGACGCTCATCCCGGCGTGCAACCAGTTTGGCTACGGCCAGGTCGAGAGCCCCTACGGCTCGGGCCAGTTCATCAAAGACATCCGCGCGGCGTTCCCCAGTGATGAGAAGCTCATCACCTCGGAGATCACGGGCAAAGACGACATCATGGACTCGATCAAAGAGTTCCTCAAAGGCGGTCGCTAAGTGGCTCCCATTCCGGATTACCTCCGCGAAATGCAGATCGAGATCCAGGGCTACGCCGACGAGTACGGCCTGGACTACAACACCCAGATCTTCGAGATGCTGGACTACCGACAGATGTGCGAGATCGCCAGCTACGGCGGTTTCCCGGTCCGGTATCCGCACTGGCGGTTTGGGATGGAGTACGACCATATGATCAAGAGCCATACGTACGGGCTCTCCAAGATCTACGAGTTGGTCATCAACACCGACCCTTGTTACGCGTACTTGCTTGAGGGCAACAGCTACGTCGATCAGAAACTCGTGATGGCCCACGTGTATGGCCACAACGACTTCTTTAAGAACAACAGCTACTTCGCCCGTACCGATCGGCGAATGATCGACTTGATGGCCAACAGCGCGGCCCGAGTCCGTCGCTACATGGACCGCCATGGCGTCTCGACGGTGGAGTCGTTTATCGACACGTGCCTGTCGATCGACAACCTGATCGATCCGTGGGCGCCGGTGCGCGATCGAGGACGCGACGATGTGGATGCTGCCGCGGCCGAAGACGACCCGCACGGCCGTCTGCGAAACGTGCGTGGTTACCTTGAGGACTACGTGAACCCGCCCTCCTTCATCGCCGAGCAAAAGGAGCGGGCCGCGGCGGAGAAGGAGGCCAGCAAGCGCAAGATTCCGCAGCGTCCAGAACGCGACGTGTTGGGCTTCCTCATCCAGCACGCTCCGCTCGAGTCCTGGGAAGCGGACGTCCTGGGCATCATCCGCGAGGAGGCCTACTACTTTCTCCCTCAGATGCAGACCAAGATCATGAACGAGGGATGGGCCAGCTACTGGCACTCCCGCATCATGACCGAGCGGGCACTCAAGGCCCCGGAGATCATCGACTACGCCGACGTGGTGTCCAGCGTGTTCGCCACCGCACCGGGTCAGCTCAACCCTTACAAGTTGGGCGTCGAGTTGTTCCGCGACATCGAAGACCGCTGGAACAAGGGCAAGTTCGGGCCGCAATGGGACCAATGCACGGACAGCGAGGAGCGCAGGCTGTGGGACAAGAAACTCGGCCTGGGACGCGAGCGCATCTTCGAGGTTCGCAAGCTCTACAACGACGTCACGTTCATCGACGAGTTCTTCACGCTCGACTTCTGCCGCGACAACAAGTTCTTCACCTTTGCGCAGAACCGGCGAAGCGGACAGATGGAGATCGAGACGCGCGAGTTTGAGAAAGTCAAGACCAAGCTGCTGTCACAGCTGACCAACTTCGGGCAACCGTTCATCTACGTGACCGATGCGAACGACCTCAATCGCGGTGAACTGTTGCTGGGCCACCGCCACGAGGACGATGACCTCAAGCTGGACTACGCCCGAGACACCCTCCGCAACCTCGAGCGCGTGTGGCGACGGCCGGTCTCTATCCTGTCTGTGGTCGACGACAAGCCGAAGCGGATTCGTTACGACGGATCCGAGGTCACCATCTCCGACGAGCCCGCTGCGTTCAAACTCTAGGGCGCCGTGGTGGTTGGTGATGGATTCGGCTGCTAGGGTGGGTGCACCGTGCGCGTGATCGCTTGGCCCGCAACCGACGTAGGTCGCGTACGCAGTCACAACGAGGATAGCCATCTCATCGATGGTGAACTGGGCCTCTACCTCGTCGCGGACGGGATGGGCGGCCACGCCGGCGGTGCCCATGCGTCCGCGCTGTGTGTCGACGTTGTCGACAAGGTGGTGCGGCGCGGAGTCTCGACGCTCAGCGCCATCCCGCCGCAGGAGCGCGAGGCCACGGTCTGCGAGGTTCTCGCAGCCGCCGCAAGCGAGGCGAGCGCGCGCATCTTCGACCAGGCTGCCGCAGATTCGCGGCTGCAAGGGATGGGGACCACGCTCACCGGGTTGTTCCTGTATGGCGAACGGGCCTACGTGGTGCACGCAGGCGACTCGCGGGCATTCCTGCTGCGCGGTGGCTCCGCCCGGCAGCTGACCAACGATCATTCGTGGCTCAACGAGCAGGTTCAGGCGGGGCTGCTCACCGAGGAGGAGGCGGCGGTATCCGACCTCAAGCACATCATCACGCGCTCGGTCGGCTTCGAGCGACACGTCGAGGCCGACGTCACTTCGGCCACGGTCACCCCGGGCGACGCGTTCTTGCTGTGCTCGGACGGGATGTCGAACTACGTCGAAGTGGATGAGATCGCGGCACTTGCGCGGGATCACTGGTACGCCGATCTTCCACGGGTGTGCACCGACCTGGCCAACCGGCGCGGTGGCGACGACAACATCACCGTGATCGCCGCCTTGGTCTGCAACGACACGGATCAACGCCGCCCGCCCCGCGCGATTCCACGCGGGTCGACCGATACGCTCCCGCCGCTCTAGCCGCTACCCGGTGGGCCTGGGCTGGAAAGTGCAGCTTGATCAGGCCGGTCCGGCGTCTGCGGCTGAAAACTCACTTTTTTTGACCCGTCCCGGAAAAACCCGAGTGGGGCGGAGTCTGACAGGTCGGAGTCTGTGAGCGGCACAGGGGCAAGGTACGGGATGAAACGAATCGCAACGCTTGGAGCACTGGGATCGCTGGCACTGGTCGCCGCGGGTTGCGATGCGGGGGACGGCGAGGGTGGTCAGTTCGCATCGGGAACCGGCGCGGCAACGGGCGCGACGGGTCAGGGCGACAGCGGCAAGGAGGACGACGGCGAGGACGACGGAGACGGCGCCAGCGACAGCGGTGACGGAGCCGACAGCGGCGACGACTCCGGTGAGCCCTCCGACAACGAGGATGTGAAGGAGTACATCGAGGAAGCCAAGAAGGAGTTCCCGACGTACGAGGACATTCACGTCAAAGTCATCCAGCGCACCTGCACGCCGTTCCAGAACGTCTGCCACAACAACAAGGAGTATCCGGACCTCCGCACGCCGCAAGGCGTCATCGATCGCATTGGTCGACCGTGCAACCTCAATGAGGTCTACAACGACCCCGAGTCGGTCTTCAACGGATGTGAGCCCGCCGGGGATCAGCTTCGCTTCATCGGCGGAGGCAACGACGGCCTCGTCGTCGAGATCGGCTACGTCGACGTGACCGAAGACGGCGCGGGCGGAGGCACGGTCGGGATCACGGTCAAGGACACCATCCCCGCCAGCATGAGCTCCGGCGGGATGCCCGAGAGCGCCATCATCGAGCGGATGGTCGGCGGCATGATGCAGACGGTCGGGAGCCTCGACGCCGTGCTCAGCTACGCACCCGGTGCAAACACCGTCACGGTCATCAACAGCATGTCTTTCGACGACGATGCGTCGTTGCTTGAGACCGACGTCACCTACGGGGACCCGAACCGCGACGGAATCTACGGCGCGAGCATGGACCAACCCATGCAGGAGATTTCGCCGGGGGACCCTTGGAACTCGTACCTTCTCCAGCGGCTTCAGGGCAACGTGCCGGGGAGCCCGATGCCGCTGGCAAACCAACCCCTCAACGCATCCGAAGTGGTCGCGATCGCATGTTGGATCGAGGGCACGGCCGATGAGGGCGGCGCTGAGACTGACAGCGTCATCAACTACGACGACTGCGAATACGCGGCTGAGTTGGTGGCACCGCCCGAAGGCGGAGGCGCCACGCTCTCGGGGCACATCCAGCCGATCTTCGATCAGTCGTGCGCGTTCGCGGGCTGCCACAGCACCAACAGTCCCGCAGCAGGGCTAGACCTCACGGCAGGCAACTCGCGCAACGCCTTGCTTGAAGTCGCCGCGATGCAGGCCCCGGATGTCCCACTGGTCACCGCGCTCAACCCGACGAACAGCTACCTGTTGGTCAAGCTCACCTCGATGGGCACCTCGGGTCAGCGGATGCCGATCGGCGGGGAGACCCTCAGTGAAGGCCAGCTCGACCTGGTCCGCACCTGGATCCTCCAAGGCGCGCCGGATAACTAGTCGATAGGGAGGGCCCTCGCGGCCCTCCCCCCAAACCGGCGAAGCCGGCTTTGGGGCCCCCCACCCAGCGGGCGCCCGGCTTTGGCTAGATGTTGAGGAGTGCGAGAGCGATGAGGGCGGGGACGCCTTGGAGGGCGAAGATGGTCCAGCGGACGCTGAGCGCTCCGACGATGGACATCGCGACGACGAAGATCAGCAGGAGTTGGGCGGTGGGCCAGCTGGCGGTGAAGATGGCCCAGGCGAGCATGGCAGCGACCCCGAGGTTGTAGGCGCCCTGGTTGAGGGCGAGCGGGCGTGTCGCCTCGATGCGCGCGTCGTCGTATCCGAGCCGGCGGGCGAAGGCGGTCCAGCCCACGCTCTCGCCAGCGGCAAACGCGACATGCAGGACAGCGACGAAGGCGACGGCAAGTGAGGCGGCCATAGAATCCCAGGCAGCCTAGGACGTGTCGCGGGAGAACGCTTGAGCGATCTTGGATCGACCGCGTGCAGGCGCAGGGAAGGGGAATCGGCTCAGCGACGACGAAGGACGTACGATGCGAGGGATGGGGGTGGGCGAGCGGTGCTTGTGCGGTGTGCTTCTCCTGCTCTTGATGGCCTGCAAGAGCGAAGCGCCCAAGCAGGCCGTCCCTACACCTCAAGTGGCTCCGGTGCCCGCGGTGGGTTTGCACGAGGCGGGCGGCTATGTCGGATCGGAGGCATGTGCCCCGTGCCACGAGGCGACCCACGCATCTTGGCATCGCAGCTTTCACCGAACGATGACTCAGCGCCCGACCCCCCAGTCCGTGCTGGGCCGGTTCGACGGCGCCGCGCTTGATGACAAGGGTCGCTACCGCGTTATCCGACGCGAAGATCGATTCTTCGTGACGCAGCCCGAGGCCGGCGTCGTCCGGGAGCGGGAGGTCGAGCTGATCACCGGATCGCACCACATGCAGGTCTTTTGGGTTGGCAGCGCGGAGGGGACGCTGGTGGCGTTCGCGTTCGCGTTCTTGTTGCCCGAGCAGCGGTGGGTCCCCAATGAGTGGACGTTGTTGCGGCCGCCAACGTCGCAGGATGCCCGACGCGGCGATCCGATCGATGCTGTCTATACGTGGAATCGCGTCTGCGTGAAGTGCCACGCCGTGGATGGAACGCCTGGGTTCGACGTCGCGAGCAACACGGTGGCGACCACGGTGGCAGAACTCGGGATCGCGTGCGAGGCATGCCATGGGCCGGGCGCTTTGCATGTCGATGCGCGGCGCGATGACCCACGTGAGGGACAGTCGGCGCTCGATGACGACCCCACGATGCTCGATCCCAGGGAAGGCGGCGCCGCGACGGCGTCGCAGGTCTGCGCCCAATGTCACTCGATCTCGGTCTTTCATGATGACCTCGCCTGGGTCGCGCACGGCCGCGATGCAGCGCCGCCTGCCCCGGTTTCGGACTGGGGCAGGGTGGTCCGTCATCCACTGCGAGAGCACGGCGCGTGGACCGACGCGTTGCTCGACGCCGACCCGGACTTCTTCGCGCAGCGCTACTGGAGCGACGGGGAGGTGCGCGTCTCGGGCCGCGAGTACAACGGTCAACTCGAGTCGCCTTGTGCGGTGTCGCCGGACTTCGGATGTACGACGTGCCACCGGATGCACCAATCCGAGCTGAAGGTGGATGGGCGGCCGTGGCGGGACGGACAGCTCAAGGAAGGGGCCGGCGAAGGAGCGGCGTGCGGGCGCTGTCACGAGGCCATCGCGGAATCACCGGAGGCGCACTCGAAGCACGGTGTGCCGGGCCCGAGCTGCCTCGACTGTCACATGCCCCGCACGACGTACGGCCTGCTCGGGGCGATCCGAAGCCACACGATCACCAGCCCGTCGGTGGACGCCACGCTCACGACGGGGCGTCCGCTGGCCTGCAATTTGTGCCACCTCGACCAGACCCTCGCCTGGTCTGCCATGGCACTTGAGCGCGACTTTGCTCGGGCCTGCCCGCCCGAGGTTTGCGGGATCGACTGCTCGGAACAGAGCCTCGCGGCTGGGCAGCCGGGGTGCGTGCCCGCGACCGCCGAGTGGCTGCTGGCCGGAGATGCGGGGCAGCGGGCGCTGGCCGCGTGGCATCTGGGGTGGGAGCCGGCGCGCGCGGTTGCGGACGTGCCGTGGGCGAACGTGCTGCTCGACGGCCTCGTACAGGGGGACCCGTACCCTGCGGTACGCTTGGTTGCCGAGCGGGCGCGACGCGGATGGGGTGCCTCTGGACCGGAGCCCGTATGGGCGCCGTGGGTACGCGCTCGGCGAGACGACCGCGAGGTTCGCCTCGCCGAATGAGGTGTGCAGGGGATTGCCGAGCACCAGCGTCGTCCGCAGATCGGCGCGAATGAGCGTCCCGGCGGGACTTAAAGTTTTTTACAATGGAGCCGGAAAGCGACGCGTGAGCTGTGTCTTACGTGTCGCATCGTGTGCGGTAGGAGGCCTGGGGAGAGGCATCAACACTCCAGCTGCACACGAGCATGTCCGAGGGGCGCAGCGGGTCTGCTCGGACTTTGGCGGAAGGCCAAAGCAGGAGTCGATATGACCAACAAAGCACTCAGGTTTTCGATCGCGTTCGCCATGACGGTGGCTGCGTCCGCGTGTGGTGACGATTCGGCGGGGGCCGGCGGCACGGACACGGATGCGCTCTCGTCTGGGGATTCCACCAACCCGACCGAGACGAATCCCACCGGTCCCGAAGAAGGATCCTCCGGTGGCGAGTCGGGGAGTGACGAGTCCGGTGGCGACACCGACGGCCCGCCGGTCACCGACTGCGACGTCGCGACGTTCGACAACTTGATCGACGAGGCGATGTGCGAGCACGTGCAAGGGCTGGGCGTCCAGCCCGAGCCCTCGGACCAGGTCGAGATCTGCCGTCGCCTCTACGTCGACCTTTTGGGTATCTCCCCCACCTCCGTCGACTACGAGGTCGACTGCAAGGACCGGACGGTCGAGGAGATCGTCGACGACTTCATGGCACGTCCGGAGTACGTGCTGCTGAGCCAGCGCATGTGGGCCGACGTGTTCCACATGAACAGCGCGCTCACGTACCACGCGTACATCGCCGACCTCGACGCGATGGTCGGACAGGTCTACGCGGTCAACCCCGCCGACCAGATCACGCTGGACGCCTTCGCCCTCGAAGCTGTGACCCACCCAGCCTTCCTGGGTCGCTGGGACGGCCTCGATCTGATCGGCTTCAACTTCCTGAGTCACTTCGGTCGCGATGCCAGCGGCGCGGAGCGGCTCGAGCTCTTCCCGCTGTTCCGGATGTGGGAAGAGCGTCCGTTCATGGACCCTGCGCAGGGCCCAACGAACCGCGTGGTGCTCAACACCAACAACTGTGTGAACTCGGCGCTGTGTAGCTCGGACTACTGGGAAGCGGGCGACCAAGTCGTCGTCCCACAGCCAGACCCCGCTGCCGTCGACCCGGAGATGAACGTCATCGACGTGGACCTGCTGACGCCCGAGCAGTGGGCGGCGATTCGCGTTCCGGGCCAACGCATCGCCAACAGCGGTGAGTTTTACGAGGCGTACATCGACCGCACGTTGGACCGCTACCTGGGCTACGACCTGGGCACGATGGTCCCGGCCGCACGGCAAAGCCTCGTCAACCTCCTCGAAGAGAACAACGGCAACGCACGGGTGGTGGACCGGGAAATCCTCACCGCGATGGTCTACACGGCGACGAACGTGTACGACGAGGACAGCAAACCGGACCCCGCCGATTGGGACCCTCCGTTCTGGCACGGGCCGACCAAGCAGATGGATGCCGAGGCGTGGCTTCGCTCCACCCAGCGTCTTGTTGGCCAGGTCCCTGGCTCGTGTGACCACCGCTACCCCGAGGTCCTCGGGACGCAGCCGCACAGCTATCCCACGACCGACGGCATCACGCCCGACTACGCGTTCCGCGACACGGCGCGTCTGCTCGGTGGATGTCCCGACCGGGACTCCTCGTTCCGCGAGACACGAGCCGGCCTGATCGCCGCGCTCACGCAGGCCACGCTCACCCGTGACCTCTGCCTGGCGGCCACCGCCGACTCACCGATCTTCCCTGAGCAGTTCATCGAGGACCCCAACGACGAAGACGAGGCGTCGCTGTCCGCAGCCGCCAACCAGATCTACGCCGCGGCCCTCATCCGCCCCATCCCCGAGACCGCCGCCGAGGCGCTCGTGGCCGGTGTCGATGGCTGCCGAGACGATTCAACCTGCAACCCGGCGCAGTTCGCCGAACACACCTGCCGACTGGTCATCAAATCGTCGGACTTCTTGTTCTACTAGGGACTCGAGACTCGGAAGGACATACAGACGATGACGAGAATCAAAGCGAATCGGCGTAACTTTCTGAAGATGGGTCTCGGCGGCACGGCAGCGGCCGTGGCGGCTCCCTATTTTTACTCGCCCAACCGGGCGCGAGCGAACTTCGACTACGGGGACAAGGACAACCACCTCATCATCCTCAACCTGGACGGCGGCGCACGGACCGTGCCGATGTTCAACGCGGGGACCTCGGGTCGCTACAACCCGTACGGTGAGCACGCTTCGGCGGCGGCCTGGAGCGTGGGTGGCGTGTTCGCCAACGCGGCCATCCCCTTCGATGTGTCCACCGGCCTGACCGGGTCTCTGCCCTCGATCACCGACATCGCCACCGACGTCGCTGTGTCTGTGGCCATGGACCACACGCCGGACTCCGCCTCGGGCGAGGGAAACCACACCGTTGCACGCAACTGGATCGCCAGCGGCTACAACGCGGGCGGCCCCGGCATCATGAGTCAGATCATGAAGCTGCATGCCTACTACGGCTCCGAAGTTGCCAAGTTCGGCAGCTTCCCGCCTGTGGTCATCGGAGGGGGCGACGCCACCACGCCCTTCGCCCGTCCCGCGGGCGACAGCGAGCCGCTCAAGACCACGAGCTTCGCTGAGTTCGCCTCGCAGTCCGGTGACGGATCCGCGGGCGAGCAGCAACCCGACTGGGCGCGTGCGTTCGAGTCCGGCCTCGACAACCACATGCGAAATACGCACAGCGCGTCGGATCGCACGACGATGTCACGGCTTGCGCTCGGGAAAGATGCGGTCGAGCACTTCCGAAACGTGTTCACCGACCCCGCCCTCAAGGTCGAGGCCGAGCCCACCGCAGAGAAGCACGGGTACACCAACGCCCAGCTCGCTGCGATCTTCGGGACCAGCACCTTCGGCCGCAACGCCGCCCTCGCATCCCGCTTCCTGATGGAAGGCTCCACGGCGATGGTCATCGGCAACAACGGCTGGGACACGCACTCCAACGAGATGAGCGCGTACACGACCAGCGCGCAGACCCTTGAGCGGGTGCTGTGCGGGTTCAACTACCTACTCAAGAACCTGCCGCACCCCGCGGGCGGGACCTACTGGGACCGCACCATGGTGTGCACCATCTCCGAGTTTGGTCGGGACAACCTGATGGGGTCGGGCTACAACTCCGGCGGCGGGTCCGACCACACCGGGACGCCCGCGATGCGCAACCAGGCCTGGTTCATGATGGGTGGCGCCGCTGCAGGCGGCATGCAGCTCGGCCAGACCAACCCCGACGACGTCTCGCTCGTTGCGGGTTCCCAGGTCTACTCCACGCAGAACTACCTCGCGACCTGGCTCGCGTGGCTCGACATCGACTACGCCGAGGTTTTCCCGGGGGCCGCGCCGATCGAGGATTTCTTCGCCTAGCGCGACGCCGGCGCGACGAAGCGCCGAGGTTCGCGGTGGCGAGGCGAGGTGGGCACGATGCTCACCTCGCCTTTGTCGTTGTCGGTGCTGTAGACTCAGACCCGGATGATGGGGCGCTACACCTTCATTGGATGGGTCGTGCTGGGGAGCGCGGCGATGGGTTGTGAGGCTGGGCCGGGCGCACGTGGAAACTTCGCGAGTGGAGGCTCTGGGGTCGGCATTTCCGACACCGAGGCTGAAACCGAGGCAGCGGACACCGAGCCCGGCGATACGGACTCGGCAGGGTCCGCGGGGGTGGACACCGAAGACGGTGGCACCGGCGATCCAAACAACGATGAGGGCGAGGCATACATCGAGGAGGCCAAGCTGGAGTTTCCGACGTACGAGCAGATTCACGTCAAGGTTATCCAGCGAACATGCACACCGTTCCAGAACGTGTGTCACAACAACATGGAGTATCCGGATCTCCGGACCCCGCAGGGCGTCATCGACCGCATCGGTCGGCCCTGCAACCTCAACGAGATCTACAACGACCCCGAGTCGGTGTTCAACGCGTGCGAGCCCGCGGGCGACATCTTGCGTTTCACCGACGGGAGCAACGTTGGGCACACGGTCGAGATCGGCGGCATCGCGATCACCGACGACGGCATCGGTGGCGGCACGGCCACGGTGACCGTGCGCGAGCCCATGCCCGCATCGATGCTGACGCCCGGTGTTCCTGAGTCGGCCGTCATCGAACGGATGGTGGGGGGCGTGATGCAACCCGTCGGCACCGTGACTGCGGCGTTCTCCTATGTGCAAGGCGGGCGCGTCATCGAGCTGGTGAACACCGCCGAGTTCGCCACCCACGCCGAGCTCCTCGATGCGGTCACGCCCGGTGATCCCAACGCCGATGGTGTGTACGGGGGGACCAGCGAGGACGCGATGCAGGAGATCAAGCCGGGCGACCCCTGGAACTCCTACCTCCTGCAGCGATTGCAGGGCAACGTGCCGGGGAGTCCCATGCCTTTGGCCAACCAGCCGCTGACGGCCTCCGAGATCATCGCGATCGCGTGTTGGATCGAAGGCACCGCGGACGAGGGTGGTGCCGAGACCAACTCGGTGATCGACTACGACAACTGCGAGTATGCGGCCGAGCTTGCGACGCCGCCCGACGGTGGTGGAGCGACACTCTCGGGGCACGTCCAGCCGATCCTCGACCAAGCCTGTTCGTTCGCCGGATGCCACAGCGTCAGCAGCCCCGCCGCCGGGCTGGACCTCACGGCGGGCAATTCACGTGCCGCGATGCTGGGCATCCCGTCGATGCAAAACCCCGACATCCCGCTGGTGACTGCGGTCAACCCCACCAACAGCTACCTGATGTCGAAGCTGACCGGGGCCGGGGTGATGGGAGACCGGATGCCGCTGGGCGGTGAGCCTCTCAACGAAAGTCAGCTTGAGATCATTCGGACCTGGATCATCCAGGGCGCGCCGGACAACTAGGACCTCAGTTCTGAAGTCCGTTCCGGGTTTGCGCGCACCCGACCGCTACGTAGCAAGAGAGCGGAGCGTCCCGGAGGGATGCGCAGCGGAAAAGACAGAAGGTACCGAGTGTAGTTCCCATCGACCGAAGGGTTTCGGAAGGACCCCACACCCAAAGGGGGGTCCTTCCGAAACCCGGCACGGACTTCAGACACGAGGTACTAGAACTCGAGCGCAGGTGTGGCGCACTCGCCTCGCCTCGTTTCTGGGCCACGCATGTACTAAGCTGCACAGGTGATGCTTCGACCCACGCTGTCGGCGATGCTGGTGGGGCTTGCGGTCGCGGGAGCGGGCTGCGGGGGTCCCGACGAGGACTGCGGTATGTTCTGCTCTGGCGGGACCAGTCCCAGTGCGGTCACGACGGTGTCTGGGACCGGAGACGCGGACACGGATACCGACGCCGACACCGACATGTCCACGACGGGCGGAGTCACCGGGCCGACGACGACCGCGAGCGATCCCACCGCCGATACCGACCTGGACACCGACACCGAGGCCGGGACCGACACGGACCTCACAGGCTCGACCGGAGGCGAACCCATCGTCCCCTGCATCGGCGTCAACCTCGTGTTCGTCGTGGACAACTCGGTCGGCATGGGGCCCGAGCAGGCTCGCTTTCAAGCCACTGCGTTTGCCTTCGTCAGCCAGGTCGCACAGCAGACCCTTTCTGCGATGGGCAACGTCAGCATCGCGGTTCTCACGACCGATGAGCCCGAGTTCGTTGTACCGACCGGAGTCGACGCTTTGCCGTATTCCAGCGGGTTCAACTACATGCGTTGGGATCCGCTCTCGGTCGACAACAACATCACGCTTCAGAGTGAGCTGAATGCCGCGGTGCTCACCGGGGAGGCCGGAGATCCCAACGAGCGACCGATGGATATCCTCCTCGAGGCGCTGACAGGGGACACCGCTGACGGCTTCAACGCGGACTTTGTCGAGGAGGATGCGCTGTTGGTGGTCGTGCTCGTCTCGGATGAGGAAGATGACATCGAGCAGCCCACGCTGTGGGGCTCCGACGGCGATCCCGAGACCTGGGTCGAGGCGCTGGTCACCCTCAAGGACGGGATTCGAAAAGACATCGCAGTGTTCTCGATCGTCCCGGACATGAGCGCGGAAGGCTGCGCCGACGACACCGATTCGCCGCGGCTCCTCGAGTTCACCAACGCGTTCCCGACCAGCGGGAGTCACGACGTGTGTCAGATGGACTACTCGGCGTTTCTGCTCTCGCAGGTCCAGCCCGTCGTCGATGCTTGCGACAACTTTTCACCTCCGTAGTTCTCAACCCCGTAGGAGGTGAGCGCATCGCTCGACGGCGATGCGAAGATGTCCGTCCGCCAGCCACTGCGGCGTGGCCAGGAGGTCGTGGAGCGGCACCCAGGTGAGCGCAGTGTGGCCGGATTCAACTTGTGCGACATCGACTGCGATCGGGTGCACCACTTCGGGCGTGGCGCCGGTCGAAGGGTGGTAGCGCCCGCCAAGCCACGCAGTGTCCTCGATGGATACCCCATATTCCGCGCGAAGCCGGTCCCGCACGAAGGCCAGGCCTTGGGTTGGCCCGGTCACTTCGTGCGGCAACCTCCAGGCGGGGGTGACCCAAAGCTCGGAGTTGCCGCGAATGCACTGCGCCGCGGGAAGGTCGTCGTCGTCGAGCCCGATGTAGACGGCTCCGTTCATGCGTCGCAGCAGCGCCGTGCTCACGGTTCGCGCTGAAAGCGGGTTGGGCACCACGTACTCGAACTCGCGGGTCGAGACGACGTGGCCGTCGCAGTCGACTTCCTCGAACGTCTGGCAGTTCAAGCTGAGGAAGCCGGGACTCTCGTCGGCGCTCGCGCGGGAGAAGACGCGCCGCGAGGGCCGCCCGAGGTCCTCCACCGCGGCGGCACCCGGGAGGCTCGCGCGCTCGGGCAGACTCAGTGTGTCTCCAATCCATGGTCCTGGGTCTCTGCCCCGCCGGCGCAGGAGGTCGTAGACGTTGAGTTCCAGGCGGGCATCTGGGAGGCCGCCCACCTGGGCCGCCCGAAGGAGTTGGCGGGCTTCCAGGGCGCCGACGCGGCCGGAGGTGGTGAAGCCCGACACGTCGGGGACATCGACCTGAGCGTACTGCGGCTGGATGCGCACCAGGACCGATCGCACCTCTTCACGCAGCCCGCCGGGGGAGGGCAGCAGCGTCGTCCCCGGCTCCATCGAGACGATCTGCTCGACGGCCACGCCCGCCCGTGCCTCAAGCGCACGTTCGATCGTCTGGCCGAGCGGGGCGTCGGTGGCCAGAAGCGTGAGGGGTTCGGTGATCCATCCCGGCGGCGAGGACCCATCGAGCGCGGCGGTGGGCGCCGCGGCGAGGACGGGCCGCGGGTAGCTCATGCGGGCGAGCACAAACAGCTCGTTGTCGTCTTCAAACCAGGGGATGGCGTCGACGGTGAGGTTGGGTCGGGAGACCAGGTCCAACACGGTCCCGTTGTGGTGGCGATAGTGGCTCAGCTCGAGGAAGCCGATCGCAGCGCGGGACTCGGCCGGCCTCATGGACACCCCGACGCCCCGGGGAACCCGCTCACCGACGATGACGTAGTTGGTCGCCGGGAGTTCGAGCGTCTCCCCCTGCGGTGTCGTCAGGCGAAACTTGTCGACGTAGCGGTTGCGTACAATCCACGGGTTGCGAATCGGTGAGGAGGCCAGCACACGCAGTCCCAGCGCGGCGTAGCAGGCCTCGAAGCGTTCTTGGGTGAAGTAGGTGTACTCCTCCTTCACTTCGGACTCCCAGTCACGCCGATAGTCTTTGCGCAGGATGAACTCCACGGCCATGCGGTGCTCGAGTCCGAAACGGTGTCGCCCGCGGTCCTGCGCCCCGAGGTCTTCGAGTGGGAATCCGGGCTGCGCGTGCAGGCAGCGAAACTCTCGCGCGAAGCGACGGAGCAGCGCGGCGGTGGAGCACGCCCGAGGGTCGTCGCTGTCGTCACCATCGTCGGTGGCGACCTCGAGCCAAACCGGCTGGCTGCCGGGGTCGAGAAAGTCGCGCACGATCAACACCCCGTGGTCCGCGAGCTGCGGAACCTGGGCCGCGAGTGCACGCTGTGCAGCGTCGTGGTCGTACTCGCCAAACGAGGTGACGTGGTGCAGGACCGAGGAGTTGAGGATCCCGTGCAAGGTTCCAGGTTCGAAGACCGGCGTCGCGATGTCGCCCAGCTTGAAGTCGAGGTTACCCAGCTCGAACCGCTCGCGTGCCAGCTCGACCATCTCCTCGCTGACATCGACGCCGGTCACGTGCAGGCTGGGATAGAGCGCCGCGAGGGCCTCCGAGCCCGTCCCCGAGCCCATGCCCATGTCCGCGATGCGGCCCACGCCAAGCATGTGGGCCGCCGTGAGGGCGACCTTCTGCTGCATCGAGGCATCCATCCCTGCGAGGTAGCGGGCGTAGTCGCCACGATCGCCGCGCTGTTGTCCATCGTATCGGCCGCTCACGATCCCAGGGTATCGTGCTCACGAAGCCGTAAGGACGTTTCAGGATGGAGACGCTGGGGGCTGGTGAGTGTGGCGGCATCGATGGGTGGATGCATGCCGACCTATGCACCGCCGCTTTAAACCGCGTATGGGGGCGCCCCGGGCCGCGTCGGGGCCGGAGATGTGGCGCTGCAGGGCTCCACCCTCGTCCTGGGCGACAGCGTGCCGTGTGGGGAGACGTTGGGGCAGGGGTGCAGTTCCGCATCGCGCGAACGCTCGACCTCTACGCGCAGGCGATGTGGGCTGGGTATCGCAACCGGATCGACCACGGTCGGTTTGCGGCGCCGGTGTACGAGGTTGGATCGCCGTTCGGATCCCGACGCTTGGCTGTCGCTGTCGCTGTCGCTGAGTCCGTGAAGAACCAACAAAAACGCGCCCGGCTCGAAAGCGCGGGCGCGTTTGGCTGCCGCGAGTTCTAGTCGTTGCGGCGGCGCGAGAGGCCGAACAGGAACAATCCGCCGAGCACGAAGATGGCCCCACCTTGGGCGTCGGTCTGTGCGTCGGAGGCGGTGCAGCTGCAGCTGACCGCGCCTTCCGCCATGCAGCTGTTGCCTTCGCAGCTGGCCGAACCGCTGACCATCACGTCGAGCGCAGCGCGAAGCGAGTCGATGCACTCCTGGAGGTTGCCGTCGTGGTCGACGTAGTCGCCGTTGCAGAACAGAGCGCCTTGCTCGGTCTGGCAGTCTGCGGTGCAGCCTCCCTCGAGTTGCGCGGTGCAGCCCTCGAACCGCGGGCGCTGGCACTCGACCTGGCAGTCGAAGTACGCCTCTGCGCTTCCGGTGCACGAAGCGTTGCAGCTGCCCTCACAGGTCGCGGCGCAGTCGACCGTGCCCGGCTGCGCGTCGCAGGAGGCCGAACACTCGGCTTCACAGGAGCCCTCGGCCGACGCGAAACACTCGTCGTCGTCGGTGCCGCAATGGCCCTGCGCGCGACCTTCACAGTCCGCGAAACACTGGCCGCGGCAGTCGAAGGTCGGGGGGCTGGCCTCGCACTCGGCCATGCAGTCCGCGCCGCAAGAGCCGGTGCATTCCGCTTCGACGGAGATTTCACCCTGGCACCCGCCGCGGCACTCGAACGTAAGGTCGGCGGCACACTGGGCTTCGAGGCGGACCGGCTCGCACTGAGCCTCGCACTCGATGCCTCCGCGAACTTCGCACTGGGCTTCCGCTTCGACGTGGATGTTTCCACAAGCTGCGATGCCGGCGTGCGCGGTCTGGGCGATGGCGAGGGGGGCCAGCAGTCCGGCCGTGAAGAGGGCGAGTTTGGCAATGCGTCGCATGAATGCTCCAAGGTCTCCGGCCGCCGTTTGTGACCGCGAGGTGGACTAAAGACGAGGGTACAAAGGGATCGATACAAAGCCGAGCCTGGCGGACTGCAAAAAGTCACTGACCGTGACGTGCGTCGCGCTGTGGACCCAGGAGAGGAGCTGATACGCTCCCCCCGGAATGACGATCCCCGAGATCTTCGAAGCCATGCCGAGCCGCTACCGCAAAGGCTCTGCCACCTCTCCACGCTCGTTTTACTTCTCGGTCGGGGACCACAAGTACACGGTCAAGATCGCAGGTGAGGTGTGCAGCGTGGAGTCGGGCAAGACGATCGACAACGCTGATGTCGTCCTCAAGACTACACCGGAGCTTTTCGAGAAGATGGTCGTCAAGGGGAAGATGCCGGGTCCGATCGACATCGCCCGCGGCAAGATCAAGACGAACGACCCCGCCGGTCTTCGTGCCCTTCGCGAGTGGTTCGATTTCTCGTGAGCGGCCCCAAGTCGATTGCTCGGACCGCAGCCACCGGGGGTGCGCTCGATCCGGAGTTCCTGGCGTGGAGCACGTCCCTGCCGATCGACAGCCGCCTGCTCGAGGAGGACTGCCGCGGCAGCGTCGCGCACGTGCAGGCCCTTCGCGCGGGTGGCCTGGTCAACGACGCCGAAGCCGACACGCTGATCGATGCGCTTGCGTCCTTGCCGAGCAAGGTCGCCTCGGGTGAGGTGGTGCTGCGCGCCGACGAAGAGGACGTGCACATGGCCATCGAGTCCTGGTTGCGCGAAGCGGTCGGGGATGTGGCGGGGAAACTTCACACCGGCCGCAGCCGCAACGACCAGGTCGCGACGGACCTCAAGCTGTGGTGCCGGGGAGCGGTCCAACGCGTGGAGTCACAGCTCGACGCCGTGCTCGAGGCCGCGCACGCGTGGGCGCAACGGCATGCCGAGGTGGTGCTCCCCGCGTACACCCATCGACAGGTCGCCATCCCGACGATGGCGCCACTGTGGATCGAAGGGGCGCTAAGCCTGCCCCTGCAGCGAGACCGAGCGTTGCTCACGGGCGTGCGCGAAGAGCTGGCCGAGTCCCCCCTGGGCGGTGGGGCGGTCGGCGGAACGACCCTTCCGGTCGATACGGCCGTCTCAGCGAAAGCGCTCGGGTTTGACCGGCCTCCGGCGAATCCTCTCGACGCGATCGGACAGCGCGACCACGCGCTGCTGCTGGTGTTTGTCTGTGCTCGGCTTGGCCTGCATCTGGGTCGCTTTAGCGCGGACATCATCGAGCTGGCCTCGGATGGGTTGGTCAAGCTCGGCGGTGCGATCGCGGGCGGCTCGTCGATGATGCCGCACAAGCGCAACCCCGACCTGTTCGAGCTGGTGCGGGGGCAGTCCGCGCTTCGCCAGGGCGAGCTCGTCCAGCTGATGGTCACGTTTCAAGGGCTGGGCGCCGGCTACCACCGCGACCTTCAGCAGGACAAGCAGGTGATCTTTGCGGCCGTGGACGGGGTCATCAGCTGCCTTCGAATGATCGAGATTTCGCTGCACAACTTCGAGTTGCTGCCGGGGCCCTGCTTGGAGGCGCTGGTGCGCGGGGACGCGGTCGCGACCGATCTCTGTGAGGGGTTGGTTGCCGGGGGCATGGCGTTTCGCGACGCCTACGGCAAGGTGGGGGCGCTCGTCGCCGCACAGCGTGAGGCTGGAAAGCGGCTGGCTGAGCTGACCGCCGCCGACCTTCAGGAGGCGGGCCTGGACCCGGGGCTGCTGGAACGCCTGGACCCGGTCGTTGCAGCGAAGCGACGCGCGGCCCGGTTCGGCCGCTAAAGCCTCGCTGCGGTGCACGCGGCCCTCGTTGCCGCGTGCACCAAAAAAAGAGCCGCGACCGGGGTCACGATTCTTGTGCATCGGCTGAGGACTCAACCGGCGGCTACACGGATGGCGCAGCTTTGGGGGTTGCCCGCTTCTCGGGTGCCGCCTTGGCCTTGGGTCCCGAGGAGGTTTCCTCCTCCGGGAACAGGCCTTTCCAGTACAGAAGGCGGCCGCAGTTCTCGCAGTTGTGGATCTCATCCCCCTTGCGCAGAGACACGAAGGTCTGGTGCGGCACCTGCATCTTGCAAGCGGTGCATCGACCCTCAGAGGTCGCGACAAATGCAGCGCCGCCGATCCGCTTTCGAATCCGCTCGTAGCTGCGGATGGTGGCGATGTCGAGCACGCCCTTGAGGGAGGCTCGACCGGACTCGAGCTTAGAAAGCTTGGCTTCGAGCTTGGTTTGCGTCTTCTTGAGGCGCTCAGACTCGGCGTTGGCTTGCAAACGCACGCTTTCGAACGACTCCTGCATCGCCGCGAGCTTGCCAAGGGTCTCCTCCAACGCCGCCTTGATCTTGGCGATCTCCTCGTTGCGCGCGGAGGCCATCCGGCGGGTCGAATCGATCTCTCTCTGGATCGCCGAGAGCTCGCGTGGGTTCTTCACATGACCCATCTTCGAGCGGGAGTTGCTGAGCATCTCCTCTTCCTCCGCGAGCGCGATTTCATGCGTCTCTTGGAAAGCACGAGTGTCCTCGCACTTCTTTTGCTCGCTCGCGAGCATGGACTCGAGACGCTTCATGTCATCCTCGAGCTCCACGAGGCGTTTGGGAATCAGGTCGAGCTTTCGCTCGAGGACATGAAGCTGTCCGTCTCGCTTTTGGAGATCGAAGAGCGCTTGAATCTGCGGGTTCATGCAGGATGCCAAAAACGGTAGTGGGCCCACCTGGGCTTGAACCAGGGACCAGCCGGTTATGAGCCGGCCGCTCTAACCAACTGAGCTATAGGCCCGAAGATCGCGGTGAAGCGCGACGATAAGAGGGCACCACGCACGCGTCAAACTGCGCGTGTCACGCATGCGCAGTTGGCGGACGGAAGGGCCGCCGCGTGTTAGTCGTGCGGCTCTGCGAACCCCTCGAGGGCAAGCCATGACTCTACGTTCTCCCCTATCCGTGATCCCCGCCTTCTTCTCTTCGGTCGCTGCGTCCCTGGCCCTGCTCGTTCCTTCGCTGGTGTACGCCGCCCCGGTCCAGGTCGTCGACGACGGTCCGCTGTCGCAGATGAGCATCATGGCCGAGAACCCCGCCGTCCAGCTGGGCGGTCGGGTGCTGTTGGCGATCCTGTTGTTCATCGGGGGCTGGATCGTCGCGAAGATGATCAGCTATGCCGTGTTCCAGCTGCTTTCGCGCACCGATCTCGACAATCGCGCCGCAGAGAAGCTCGGCGTAGGCATGTTGCTGGCCGACCGCAAGAACACCGAGGCGGAGAAGGGCACCGTCGAGCGCTTCATCGCGCAGATCGCCTACTACATCGTGATGCTGCTGGTGGTCGTCGGCGTGCTCGAGTTCGCCGGCCTCTCCCAGGTCGCCGGTCCGCTGGAGCGTTTGGTCGACACCGTCGTGCAGGCGCTGCCGCGGGTCGGAAAGGCGGTCATCATTCTTGTCATCGCGTACTTCGCCGGGGAGATCCTCCGCAAGATCACAACGACCGCACTCAACACCCTCAAGGTTGACGCGCGGTTCGCCGAGCTCGCCGAAGCCGGGGACCAACAGCCGGCGTTCTCGGCCACGGTCGGTCGCGTCGTCTTCTGGTTGCTGATGCTGGTGGGAATCGCTGGTGCCTTCGAGGCCCTGGAGATCACACCCATCGCCGAGCCGCTTCACAACGCCATCGACCACATCGTCGGGGTGCTGCCCAAGGTCGGTTTTGCGGCGCTGCTGATCGCCGCTGGTTGGTTCGGCGGACGCGTCGTCCGCACGCTCGTACGCAATGTCCTTCAGGGGCTTGGATTCGACAGGCTCGCCGAGCGGGCGCAGCTGCATCGCGTCACGGGCAAGACCTCGCCGAGCGAAGTCGTCGCGACCTCGCTCATGGTGTTCATCATCGTTCAGGCCAGCATTGCGGCGCTCAACGAGCTGGAGCTGACCACGCTCAGCGTGCCGCTCACGGCCATGATGGCCCAGCTCTGGAATCTGCTGCCCAAGCTGGCGGTCGCGATCTTCATCGTTGTCGTCTCGGTGTTTGTCGGCCAGCTCCTGCGTCGCCTCGTGTCGGGTGCGGTGCGAAACGTCGGCCTCGACCGATTCATGGAGAAGCTCGGCTTCAAGAAGCTCTCCGAGCGTGAAGACCGACTGGGCGAGTACAGCGAGATCTTGGGCTTCGCCGTCCAGATCGGGGTCATCCTTGTGGGGGTCGCGCAGGCTCTGTCGACGCTGGACCTTGAAATGTGGTCGGCCTACGTCAACACGTTCCTGGGCTACATCATCAAGAACGTCGCCGTGGCGACCTTTGTGGTGGGCGTGGGCTTTGCGCTGGGCAACTACGTTCGCGACCTGATTCAGGCGCGCGGCGGGGACAACACCGGCGAGTGGATGGGAGAGTTCGCCCGCTATGCCGTGCTGGTGTTTGCGTTCACGATGGCGGTCCGTCAGCTCGACGTCGCGGAAGACTTCGTGCTGCTGACCTTCGGTCTGCTGTTCGGCGCGCTGTGCCTCGCTGCCGCGCTTGCGTTCGGGCTCGGTGGTCGCGAGGTCGCAAGCGACATCGTCAAGCGTCGCTACGCCGAAGCACGTCAGCAGATGAACACCCGAGACGCAGCGGGGGCCAGCGCCGCTGCGGTCCGTCGTTCGACATCGGTCCCGGTCAAGGCTCCGATCAAGCCTCCGGTGGTTCCCAGCACGGACGAGTAGCAGCCGTGTGCACGCTCATCATCGCTGTTTCCGTGTGGGCAGGTGTGCCACTGGTCGTCGCGGCCAATCGCGACGAGGACCTACTGCGCCCGGCGGAGAATCCGTCGCTTTGGGACAATGACGGTGTTCGTGTACTCGCGCCGGTGGACCTTCAAGCTGGGGGAACCTGGCTTGGGGTCAACGCGTTTGGCGTGTTCGCTGGCCTCACAAACCGGTTCTCGCGCTTGGCCAACGCCCAGGCTCGCTCTCGGGGCAAGCTGGTGCTCGACGCGCTTCGCAGCGCATCAGCGTCGGATGCCGCCGAGGCTGTGAGTCTGTCGGCGCCGTCGCTTCACCAGCCGTTTCACCTGGTCGTTGCGGACCGCAGCAGCGCGCACCTGGTGTGGAATGATGGCCGCAAGCTCGCACGACATCGGCTGCAACCGGGTCTGCACATCCTCACCGAGCGAAGCCTCGGTGCGGCGCCGTCGAAACGGCTGGAGCTGCTGCCCCAGCTGGTGCGTCCCCTTGCCGCAGCGGGGCTTCCAACTTTGGGCACGTGGCGCCGGATCCTCTCCCACCGCGACGACTCGCCGCTGGAGGGGGTCAACGTGCTGGACCCGGAGCGCAACTACGGGACCCGCAGCAGCACGCTCGTGCAGATCAGCGAGGACCCGCAAAACCTCGCGTTCTTTCATGCGCCCGGACCCCCCGATGAGACGCCCTACGCGGCGTTCTCGACCCAGCTGCGCGAGCTTCTGACCGCCGATTGATCCTCGAGCAAGTCCGCCACGCGCTCCTGAAGCTCTGCGGCGGTGACCGTGGTGGGTGCGAGGGCGGGTGCAGCCACCAGCTCGATCTTCGACCAGAAGCGGCGCGGCAGCCGAGACATGGCCCGGCCACCGCGGCGACTGAAGAATGAGCCCCACATGCCCTTGAGGGCCAGGGGGACAACGGGGACTGGCGTGCGCTCGACGATGCGAGTGATGCCGTCTCGAAACGGGTTGAGTGCGCCGTCGTGGGTGATCATGCCCTCGGGGAAGATGCACACCAACTCACCGCGCCGAAGCGCTGTGGCGATCCGGTCGTAGGCCTGATCGAGGATCTGCGGGTCGTCCTTCGCCCGGGCGATCGGGATGACGCCGATCGCGTCGAAGAACCATCGCATCGCGCGGTGCTTGTAGATGCGGTGGTCCATCACAAAGCGCACCGGCCGGCGAAATGCGGCGCCAACGATGACGGCATCGGCGAAGCTGACGTGGTTGCAGACGAGCACGGCAGGTCCGTGGGGAACGTGCTCCAGCTTCGTCTTCCCAAAGCGATACACCCCGTGCACCACCGCGCGGATGATCGTGTGAAGCAGCGACTCGCGCACGCGACGCCAGCAGGCGGGCAAGAAGGCGCGGGTCAGGTCGCGGGTGCGGGCGGCGTTCATACCCGTGGACAGAGCATGTCCCGTGCCCGGGTTTTCCGCTTGAAATTATTGACAAAAATCTAAGGTTGCTTTCTCGGGTGTACGTTCAATGCTCGTGTCTGTACCTGCAGTGTCCGGTGAGTTGTCAGCCGAGGACGCCGGGTTCCTGGCTCTGGTTTCGGCGGCGGTGTTCCACAACCCGTTCTCCCACGCGCGTGAGGCTGTGGATCTCGAGCTCGCGGACGCGCACGCGTCGATGCCTCGGGCGGAGCTTTTGGAGCGGGTGGTGCGGCGGGTTCAGACGCGCCTGACCAAGCTCGCCGGGGCGAGGTCGCTCGATGTCCGGCACTTTCGTGGCGAGGCTCGCGAGCGGGTCGAGCATGCCGTGCTTTTCCTGCTGTTCCACCGCTACGCGGATCCGTTCGATGCGTTCATCGAAGCGCAGGTTGAGGGGAAGGCGAGCGGTCAGGCGCTTCCATTTACGGCTCAGCTCATGGACGAGCTCGAGGCGTACGGCTTTCGAGTGGATGCCGCCGCACACACGCTCGCGGTGTTCTTTCAGATGCGGCGCGCGTTTTACTTCATCGACCGAAGTCTGATCGGTCGGGCCCCGTGCATGCGGTCGTTGCGTGAGCAGCTGTGGAACAACGTGTGCACGGCGGACATCGGTCGGTATGCGTCGCTGTTGACCGCGCGCATGGAGGACTTCTCCACGATCATGCTCGGCCCAACGGGCAGCGGAAAGGGGGCTGCAGCCGCGGCCATCGGTCGTTCGGGCTTTATCCCCTACGACGTCGGCCGCCAGAGGTTCGTCGATGCGTTCACCGCTGCATTCATTCCGATCAACCTCAGCGCCTTTCCGGCGACACTGATCGAGTCCGAGCTGTTCGGTCATCGCAAGGGGGCGTTCACCGGGGCCATCGACAGCTACGACGGGGTGCTGGGTCGTTGCAGTCCACATGGCGCGGTGTTTCTCGACGAGATCGGCGAGGTCTCGATCCCGGTGCAGATCAAGCTACTGCGCGTGCTTCAGGAGCGAAACTTCACCCCGGTGGGCAGTCACACCCCGCTGCCGTTCCGCGGGCGGGTCATCGCTGCGACGCACCAAGACCTCACCGCAATGCGCCTCGAGGGAGCGTTCCGCGACGACTTTTACTACCGCCTGTGCTCGGACGCGATCGAGGTGCCACCGCTCCGGCTCCGCCTCGCCGAAGACGCCGGGGAGCTCGAACTTCTGCTTGAGCACCTCCTGGCGCGGATCCTCGGACACGAGGACTCGGGCTTGGTCGATGAGGTCGCAACCAAGCTTCGGCGCGGCGTCAAGCTCGACTACGCGTGGCCAGGCAATGTCCGGGAGCTGGAGCAGGCCACCCGCCGAATCCTCATGGGCAATGCGTTCGTTGCCGAGAACGCCGCGGCCGTCACCGACGATCGCCGGGCGCTGCTGGAGGGGGTGGACGCCGGGTCCCTGACCGCCAAAGGCCTCGTGTCGCTGTACTGCCGGACGCTCCACGCGCGCCACGGGACCTACGAAGAGGTGGCACGCCGCGTCGAACTCGATCGCCGAACCGTGAAAAAGCACATTGTGGACGAGGACTGAGATCACGGGCGCCGGGTCTATACTTCGCCGCCCATGGTGATGACTCGCTCCCGCATGCTCTCGTTGGGCACCCCAGCCCCCGCGTTTAGCCTCCCGGACGCGAACGGCAAGCCGGTGTCGCTGAACGACTTCAAGGACGCCAGAGCCGTCGTCGTCGTCTTCATGTGCAATCACTGCCCGTTCGTCAAGCACCTGCGCGGTGCGCTGGCTGAGCTCGGCCGCCGCTGCGCCGAGAAAGGCGTGGCCTTGGTCGGCATCAACAGCAACAACTACGAGCAGTATCCCGACGATTCTCCAGCCCGCATGCGCAGCGAAGCGAACGTCTACGGCTACGAGTTCCCGTACCTTCTCGACGCGGATCAGAGCGTCGCGAAAGCGTTCCAGGCCGCGTGCACGCCAGACTTCTTCGTCTTCGACGGGGCGCACAAGCTGGTGTATCGCGGTCAGTTCGACGACAGCCGGCCCGGCAACGACATCGCGGTGACCGGCAAGGATCTGTACGCGGCGATCGACGCGGTGCTCGAGGGCAAGCAGGTTGCGCAGGAGCAGTCGCCGAGCATGGGCTGCAACATCAAGTGGAAGCCGGGCAATGAGCCCGACTACTTCGGGTAGGGCCCAATCCGCCCAACCGGGCCAACTCGGGCGCACTGCGACGACGGCCCCACGATCAAGCTCGTCGAGGCTGCCCTGCGGGAGTACGAGGCCAGCGGTGCGGACTTCGGACTCAGGACACTCGCCGCTGCCGCGCATCGCCTCGCGTAGCACGTACCGTCCCCGCCTCCTCTGGCTCAGCGTTCGCCGACGCTCGCGAGCGAGCCCCGCGTTGCGCTGAGAAAAACCAACCCATCTTCGACCTGCCCGGATATGCGGCTGCGGCCGCCGAACATGACCGGACGCACGACCCAATCCCACGAAGTTGCCCCAGGTCGAAACACCGGGGGCGTTGTCTGCGTCGAGGGGGGGACGCCATGAGCAGAGCTGTGCAGCGAAGTGTGGGGGTTGCGATCGTGCTTGGAGCCGTGGGGTCCGCAGCGTGGTTTGGCGGGGTTGTGGGCCCAGGTTCGCAGGGCGAGGTTGGGGAGGCTCAGGCGTCGGCGAGCGAGCCGGAGCGGGTCAAACGGGTTGAGGTCGACGTTGCGGCCCGCGGGAGCATTGCTTCGCACATTGAGGCCACGGCCAACCTCGTGGCGCAGCGGTCGATCTCGGTGGTTGCGGAGGCTCCGGGCCGAATCACCACGTTGGGTGCGGACGAGGGGGAGAGCATCGAACGCGGTGCTCTGTTGGTTGCGCTCGATGCGTCCGACGCGGCGCGGATTCGGAAGACGGCACAGATCAAGCTGCGGTCTTCGCAAGCGGCGCGCAGCAGGACGGCGAAGCTTGCCGGTCAGCGGCTGGTGGCGGCCGAAGAACTCGACACCGCGCAGACCGAGCTCGACCTGGCGAAGCAGGAGCTGGAGAACGCCGAGGCGGCGCTTCGGCAGGCCCGGGTTCGAGCTCCGCTGTCGGGGAGGGTTACCAAGCGCAGCGTCGAGCGCGGTCAGTACGTGAAGGTTGGGGATCCGCTGTTTGAGGTCACGGACTTCAGCACGTTGGTGGCCCGCATTCACATTCCCGAGCGGGACGCGATGCAGCTGCAGCCGGGTCGCGAGGCGGCGCTGGTGCTGCAGGCCAAGCCGGAGCTCACCTTCACGGGGACCGTGAAGCGGATCGCCTCGGTTGTGGACGTCAAGAGCGGCACTGTGGAGGTGAGCATCGAGGTGCAGCGGCCTCCGTCCCAGGTCCGTTCCGGGAGCTTCGTCGGGATTTCGGTGCTGCGCGAGCAGCACGACAACGCGTGTCTGGTGCCTCGCGAGGCAGTGGTTGTGGACCACCAGGGGGAGCACGTCTACGTGGTCAACGACGGGGTCGCGCGGCGGCGCAGCGTCACGGTGGGCGCGACGGCGTCGGGGCGCTCGCAGATCCTCGAGGGTCTGGAGCCGGACGAGTCGGTGGTCGTCGCCGGACACGGAGCTCTGCAGGACGGTGCCAAGGTCGAAGTCGTGTCCGAAGAGGCCGACTGATGCAGCTCGTCGACTTTTCGTTGCGCCGCCGCGTCACGGTGGCGATGTGCGCCGTCGCGATGGTGCTGTTCGGCCTGGTCGCGTTCTCCCGCCTCAAGGTCAGCCTGCTGCCCGACCTTTCGTACCCGAGCCTGACGATTGAGACGTCGATGCCCGGGGCTGCGCCGGCCGAGGTGGAGCAGCTGCTCACCCGGCCGATCGAGGAGCGGGTTGGGGTCGTGTCGGGGGTCGAGCGCATCTCCTCGGTGTCGACGCCGGGCTTGTCGCAGGTCACCATCGAGTTCGGATGGGGCCGTGGGATGGACTTCGCCGCGATCGACGTGCGCGAGAAGCTGGAGCTGCTCCGCCTCCCCGACGGCACCGATCCCCCGATCCTGCGCCGCTACGATCCCTCCGCGGATCCGGTCATCCGGCTCTACCTGACCACCGATGCTTCGACCGACCTCGACCTCCTGACGCTGCGGCAGGTCGCCGAAGAGCGGGTTGAAAAGGACCTTGAGAGCACCCAGGGCGTGGCGGCGATCGATGTTCGTGGCGGCCTGGAGCCGGAGATCGAGATCGAGATCGACCCCGGCCGGCTTTCACTGACCGGGCAGAGCTTGGCCTCGGTGACCGAGGCGTTGCGCAAGGCCAATGTCGACCAGGCCGGTGGCAGCCTCTACGAGCGCGAGGCGAGGTACTTGGTCCGGGCGCGCAATCGCTTTGCGTCCCTGGCGGATATCGAAGCCACCGTGCTGTTGCACGAGGACGGGCGCCGGGTGACGGTTGGGGATGTGGCGACGGTGCGGCGCACGCATCGGCAGCGCGAGAGCGTGACCCGCCTGGGCGGCGAAGAGGCGGTGGAGCTGGCCCTCTTTCAAGAGGGCGACGCCAACACGACCGCGGTGGCCAAGTCGGTGCACGCGCGCCTGGAGCTGGTCCGCGAGCGGCTGCCTGAAGGGGTGTTGCTCGTCGTGGCGGCGGACCAGTCGACGTTCATCCAGGCGTCGGTGGATGAGGTCCTTGAGGGGGCGGTGCTCGGCGGTGTGTTTGCGATCGTCGTGCTGCTGTTGTTCCTTCGGGATGGCAAGAGCACCGCGATCATCGCGGTCAGCATTCCGGTGTCGGTCGTCGCGACCTTCTTCCTGATGTACCAAACCGGCACCACGCTCAACGTGATGTCGTTGGGCGGTCTGGCGCTGGGCGTGGGCATGTTGGTCGACAGCGCGATCGTCGTTCTGGAGGCGATTCACCGCCGCCGAGAGCAGGGCGCGGAGGCGCTTGAGGCCGCGCGGGAAGGGGCCAGCGAGGTCGGTCGCGCGGTGATCGCATCGACGCTCACCACGGTCGCGGTGTTCCTTCCCGTGGTGTTCCTTGAAGGCATGGCGGCGCAGCTGTTTCGCGACATGGCGGTGACGGTGTGTTTCTCGCTGGTGGTCTCGCTGGCGGTCTCGCTGACCCTCATTCCCATGATCTCCGCCCTGAGTTCGACCAGCGCTCCGCCCCCACAGCTCGGGCGGGTTGCTCGCATCGTGCTGATGCCCGTGGTGCTGGTTCGTCTGGGCGTGTCGACGATCTTCGCTGGCATTGTGTGGGTCCTTCGTCCAGTCGCGATGCTCTTCGGCGCCAGCTTTGATCGACTCGCTGCGGGCTACCCCCGGGTGTGTCGAGCAAGCGTCCGACGACCGTGGACGGTGGTCGGCATCGCGGCGCTCGCGTTCGCGGCGACCGTCGCGTCCGTCCCTCGTCTCGGGCTCGACCTCATCCCGAGCCTCTCCCAGGGAGAGTTTGGCTTCGCACTGGAGCTGCCGGCGGGAACGCCCCTGTCGCGGACCGACACGGTTGTTCGCGATGCCCAACGCGTGCTGGTCGATGACCCTCGCGTGGAGCGAGTGTCGTCGGTCTCTGGGGCCTCCGCCGTCAGCGGATCCACGGGCACGACCGGAGGCGAACACACCGCGGCGCTCTCGGTTCGCATGGCGCCGGGTTCGAGCGCCCAGGACGAAGCCGAGGTCATCGAGGTGCTGCGAGGCGCGCTGACCGAGGCGGGCGTGCAGCGGTCGAGGCTGACGCGGCCGGCGGTCTTCAGCCTACGGCGCCCCGTCGAGCTGCACGTATTCTCCGAGGACCTCGCGGGTCTTCGAGACCAAGCCGACGCGCTGCGGGCCGAGATTTCGAGTATCGAGGGGGTGGTCGAGGCACGGTCCTCCGCCGAGTTTGGCAACCCCGAGGTTCAGGTGCGGTTTGACCACCAGGCCATCGCGCAGCTCGATCTCCGGGTCGCGGACGTGGCCGCAACGGTGCGGACCCAACTCCAAGGCGATGTCACGACGCGGTTCCGGCAAGGGTACCGAGACGTGGACATCCGGGTGCGTGCGCTGGCCCGCCAGCAGGCGACGCCAGACGATCTTCGACGCCTCATCGTCGCCACCCGCGACGGCGCCCCGATCTTGCTCGAGTCGGTGGCTTCGGTCGAGCTGGGCACCGGGCCGAGCGAGATTCGCCGCCTGGACCAGTCGCGTGCCGCGGTCGTGTCCGCGGACGTGCTCGGCCGCGACATGGGGGCCGTAGCCCAAGACGTCGCCGAAGCCGCAGCCGTGGCCAGAGCTTCGGGCGCACGCGTGGAGCTGGCGGGGCAGGAACAAGAGATGTTCCAGTCGTTGCGCTCGCTCCTGTTGGCGACCGCGTTGGCCGGGTTCTTGGTGTACGTCGTCATGGCGTCGCAGTTCGAATCGCTGCTGCACCCGTTCATCGTGATCTTCACGCTGCCGCTGGGTGCGATCGGTGTGGTCGGGTCGTTGCTGCTCACCGGGAGCTCGATGAGCGTCATCTCGATGGTCGGCGTGGTGATGCTGGCCGGCATCGTGGTGAACAACGCCATCGTGCTCGTCGATGCCATCAACCAGCGGAGGGCCGAAGGCATGCAGCAGCAGGCTGCGATCGTGGCCGCCGGACGTGATCGCTTGCGTCCGATACTGATGACCTCGGCAACCACGGTCCTTGGCTTGCTCCCGCTGGCGTTGGCCCAAGGCCCTGGCGCAGAGCTGCGCCGTGCCCTGGCCATCGCGGTCATCGGTGGGCTCGTGGTCGCGACCGCGCTCACCCTCGTCGTCATTCCGGCCGTCTATCGCCTCATCGACCGCAAGACCTACGCGGGGCCTCAAGCATGAACTTGGTCCGCCTCGCGCTTGAGCGTCCGGTGACCACGTTGATGCTGCTGATCAGCATCCTCGCGGTGGGCGTGATGGGCCTCATCCGACTGCCGCTGGCGTACCTGCCCAAGGTCGACGTGCCGTTCATCGTCGTGTCGATACCGCGGCCCAACTCCAGCCCTCTGCAGATTCAGGAGGAGGTGACCGAGCCGGTCGAGGAGGCCTTGGCCACCCTCTCGGGCATCGAGACCCTGAGCTCGGAGTCCACCGCCGACGCGGCCGTGTTCTTCCTGGAGTTCGACTGGGGACAAGAACTCGACATCGTCCGGATGCAGGTGAGCGAGACCTTGGAGCAGGTTCGGCCGAGCCTGCCCGGCGATGCCCAGCGCATCAGCATCTCCTCGTTCAACACCGCCGACATTCCGGTGGTTCAGGCCCGGCTGTCGGCGCAAAACGAGGACCTGTCGGCGAGCTATCCGCTGCTGGAGGCGCGGGTGCTCGACCCGATTCGCCGCATCCCGGGGGTCGCGCGGGTCGACCTGGATGGCGTCGCGCCGCGGCAGGTCTACGTGGACCTGGTGCATGACCGGATCGCCGAGCACGGCATCGAGGTCAGTGACCTCGTGGCGCGGATGCAGAGCGCCTCGGTGGAGATGGTGCTGGGCCAGGTCGAGCGAGGTCAGACCCGCTACGCGGTTCGAGGGCTGGGAGCGTTCGACTCTCTGGAGGACTTGGGCGCCGTCTCGATCGGTGTGCAGAACCTGCGTCTGCGCGACCTGGCGGAGTTGAGCTACGAGGAGCCTCCGATCGCCTATGGGCGTCACCTTGGACGCGAGCAAGCGATCGGGCTCTCTGTGTTCAAGGAGTCGACCGCCAACACCGTGGAGGTCGTCGACGCGGTCATGCGGACGATCGAACGGGACATCGCGTCCGACCCCACGCTCGAAGGGATGGAGCTGTTCGTCTGGGAGAACCAGGCCGACGAGATTCGAGCCGGGGTCGATGGTTTGCAACGCGCCGGACTGGTCGGGGCCGCGATGGCGATCCTGTGTCTGTACGCCTTCCTGCGGCGTTTGAAGTCGACGCTCATCGTCGCGATGTGCATCCCGTTTTCCGTGCTTGCCACGTGCGGGGTGCTCTACTTCATGGGCAAGACCCTCAACCTGCTGTCGATGATGGGCCTGATGCTTGGGGTCGGCATGTTGGTCGACAACGCGATCGTCGTGCTCGAGGCGATCGATCGCAAACAGACCGAGATGCCGGATGCCCGGGCCGCGACGTTGGCCGGCGCAGGCTCGGTGACGGTCGCGGTGGTCGCGGCAACGGCGACCTCGCTGATCGTGTTCCTGCCGCTGGTGTTGGGCTCGAAGAGTGAGCTGACCACGTGGTTGGGCGAGGTGGGGGTGACCATCTCGGTCTCGCTGGTGTGCTCGTTGGTGTGCTCGTTGACCCTCATTCCTTTGGTCGCCTCTCGGTGGTTGCGCCGCGATCGGGGCCCGGTGCAGCCAAGCCTCGAGACCATGCGCAGTCCCTGGATGGAGCGAGCGTACGTGGCCATGCTTCGGTGGACCTTGCGCCACAAGGCCTGGGCGAGTGTGCTGCTGCTGGCCGCGCTGGGGGTTGGCGGCGTCCCGCTGGCGACGGGCATGGTCGCCAGCGAGCAGTTCTCGGGCACCGTCAACGAGCGCATCACGGTTCGTTACGACTTCGACGACTTCCACTACAAGTCGCAAGCCGAGGGCGTGGTCAACCGGGTGGAAGCCGTGCTGTACGAGCACCAAGAGGCGTTCGGCATCGAGGAGGTCTACAGCTACTTCTCCGAGAACGACGCCGCCACCGTCATCACGTTGGCTCGGTCCGACCTGGACGATGCGGCGATCAAGGCGCTGCGGGCCGAGATTGGCGACAAGCTGCCCGAGGTTGCGGGCGTGCGGCTGGGGTTCTGGGGTGATGAGCAAGGAGAGGATCAGACGCGGTTCTCGCTGCAGCTGTACGGCCGTGATGGGGCAGTGCTGCGCGAAGTGTCGGCCCAAGTCGAGGCGTTGCTCCGCGAGGAGGCCAACGTGCTCGAGGTCGGCGCGTCGCTGGAGCACACCCGCAACGAAATCCAAGTCCGCATCGACACCGAGCGTGCGCTGCGTCAGGGGATCACCCCCGAAGACGCCGCGGAGGCGTTTGGGTTCACGCTGGGCGGGATGTCGCTGCCGCGGTTCCGCGACGGCGAGCGCGAGGTCGACACCTGGCTTGCGCTTCGCATCGAGGACCGGGCTGGGCTGGACGACCTCAAGGCCATCACGTTTCCTGTGGACGGCGAAAGGCCCGTTCGGCTGGGCGACATCGCCACCTTCGAGTCCGTCCCGACACCGCAGACGATCGTGCGACGCAACCGCGAAGGCAACGCGCGCGTGGGGGCGACGTACGATGGGTCGCAGTGGGATGCCACCCGGGAGCGGATCGAGGCGAAGATGAACCGATTGGACTTGCCGCTGGGGTACGGCTGGTCCTGGGATGACCGAATCCTGGAGCAGGATGACCAGGACGCGCAGATGGGCGTCAACTTCCTGCTGGCGCTGGCGCTGGTCTACCTGGTGCTTGCAGCCCTGTTCGAGTCGCTCACCCAGCCGCTCGCCATCCTGGTTTCGATCGTCTTCGCGTTGCCCGGGGCAGCCTGGCTCCTGGCGATCGCGGGCACTCCCCTCAACCTGATGGCGCAGATTGGCCTGCTGATCCTGATGGGCATCGTCGTCAACAACGGGGTCGTGATGCTCGACCGCGTGGGGCAGCTTCGGCGCGACGGCGTCCAGGGAGACGCGGCGTTCATCGAAGCCGGACGCGACCGCCTTCGGCCGATCCTGATGACCGCATCGACCACGGTGTTGGGTTTGATGCCGCTGGCGATCGGCGGCTCGGCGGTCGGCGGCATGTTCTACTTTCCGCTGGCGCAGACGGTGATGGGAGGGCTCATCTCCTCCGCCGTGCTGACGCTGCTGGGACTTCCGCTGGTGACGCTGGGGGTGGAGGCGCTGGCCCGCGGTGCTCGAGTGGTCGCGGGAGCTCGCGGCTAGGACGAGCAGGGCAGGGGTGGCGCTGTGGGTGTCGGTCCTGGTCGTGCGGGCGACGGGGCAGGGTTACGCGTAAGCGGGACCAGGACGCGTGCTCGGCTTGGGCAACTCCCTACTGGAACGCATCAAGCAGATCGCGGGTGGCGTCCTTGGCCTTTTGCCCCTTCGCCTCGGCGGCGGCGTCGATCTCTTCGGCCTTCTTGGGCTGCACGCGCTCGAGCAGCTTGAACTCGAGGTCCCAATCCCGCTGTCGGACCTTCTTGTCGTGGGTCTCGCCCTTGGCGTTGGTCTCGGTGTGCGTGACCTCGTGCTCGAGCTCGATGGCGTACTCGCCGGAGTGCGACTTCACGCGCAGCCACCGACGCTCGTCCTCGCAGGTGAAGGTCTCGTCGGGGGTGGGCTTGCCGGTGAGCTCGCAGTCGTACTCGTCCCACAGCGACACGGCCTCTTTCCAAAGCTCGTCGAGGTCGTCGTAGCGCGCCTTCTCGAGCGCATCTTGGCGGACCTTCTGCTCGGCGACCTCGCCCATGATCCAACCGCACGATGCTGCGCCACAAACCAAGGAGAGCACTGCGGTCAGGAGTCCTCGTCGAGCGTGCATCATCGCCATCGTAGCTGGGCCACCCCCCCGAGCAAGGACGAAATGTCCCGCAAGGGCAGGGACACCGGGCCGGTCGGTGGAGCTGGAATGGACCGAGCCCGGATGCGGTTGCGGGCGGAATTCACTACACTTCACGCAAACAGGAGCCCGATGACGTCCGTTGCACTACTCGGAGACTCGATTTTCGACAACAAGGTCTACGTGGCGGCGGGGCCCGACGTGGCGGCACAGCTTCGCGAGGTCTTGCACCGAGCCGACGACCCGTGGCGGGTCACCCTGTGCGCCGTGGACGGAACGATGACCCAGGACGTGGGGAAGCAGCTGGCACGCGTGCCGGACCATGTCACGCACATCGTGCTCCCCCTGGGCGGCAACGAAGGCCGCCGGGCGGTCACCGCACTGGGCCTGTTCAACGATGTCATCGTTCGCGCCGCACTCGCGCGGGGAGTCGACGTCCTCGATCTTCGAAGCGTGTGCACGGAGCCGGGCGACTACGCGAACGAAATCGAGCCGGGTGTTCGCGGGGGTGAGAAGATCGCCCGCGCCATCGCGCAGGCCGTCGGCGCGCAGGAGGCCAAGTCCGGAATCCGGGTGCACGCCGGGATGGACTGAGAGCGCCGCGCGTGGAAAAGGGTATGCGGTCCTACCCGCCGCGCACGAGGCTGGGTTCCCGTTGACGACCGAGGCCAGCTGCGGCTCCATCGAGGCATGCGAACCCGTGGTCTCGCCCTTGTCCTGAGCTCTGCAGTGTTGCTCGCCCCCTGCGTTGCCGTGGCGGCGCCGGCCTGGCTCGGCGACTTCGAGACCGGGGATCTGTCGCAGTTCAGCTCCCTGCTCAACCCCACGATCAACCGGGTGGACTACATCACGATGGAGCAGGGAGAGGTCGCGCAAGGGTCCTATGCGACCAGGATCGAGCTGCACAACGACGCGGTGTGGAGCAACGGACTCAAGCGGGTGGAGCTGAACCATCGGCCGGGCGAGGGGCGGACGGGCGAGGGGGCGACGACGTTCTTTGCGTGGAGCGTGTTCCTGCCCGACGAGCTCCCTTCCGATCCCAGCCAACAGATCGGGTACTGGGAGTCGAACAACACCTATCAGCAGGTGATGGCATTCGAGGCCGTGGGCACCACGCTGCGCTTCAGCACCCGCCGGCCGCAGAACGTGGTGCAGTGGGAAGGCGAGGGCGTCCTGACGGCGGGCGAGTGGCACCGCATCGCGATGTCCGTGACATGGTCGACGAGTCCGGACCAGGGCTCGGTGAGCGTGTGGTTCGACGGCGAGCCGGTGGTCACCGATGGCGGTGCGCAGACGCTGGCCGACACCAACGCGCACTTCGTTCAGATCGGACTGCTGCGTGGGGCCTTCGAGTTCGAGGACGTGCCCACGATCATCCTCGATCACGCGCTCGAGGGGGATTCGCTGGAGGACGTGGAGTTCGATGCGCTGCCGGATTCATCGGGAGAGAGCACCGGTGGGGGCTCCAGTGGCGGTGTCACGGGCAGCGGGGATTCCACCGACGGCCCCCAGACGGGGGACTCGGATCCCACCACCGACGGGAGCACGAGCTCCACGTCGTCCGCCGGGACCTCGAGCACGGGCGGGGATTCGCCAAGCACCAGTGCCGCATCCACCACGTCGGTCACGGGGACGGACACCGACAACCCGGAGGCCGCCGCATCGGGGGAGGGCGGGTGCGCAGCGGGTGTACGCCCCAAACCCGGCGCGCTGGTGCTGTTTCTTGGCCTGATGGGCCTGATCCGTCGGCGACGCGCTTGACCCAGGTGCCGGCACAGCGCGACAGTGGCCGCCGCATGTCCAAGCCAAGCCTGGCCGACGCCATCGCCGAGACCCTCTTCAGCCGCGCGGAGATCGACACCAAGATCTCCGAGCTCGCGCGGACCATCGAAGACGACTATCGGGACAAGAACCCGCTGGTCGTCGGGATCCTCAGCGGCTGTTACCCGTTCATGGCCGACCTGACCAGAGGACTCGACATCCAGCTTGAGGTCGACTTCATGGCCTGCAGCTCCTACGAGGGGACGACGAAGTCTTCCGGGGTGGTCCGAATCCTCAAGGACCTCAACACCTCGATCGAGAACCGGCACGTGCTGATCGTCGAGGACATCATCGATACCGGGCTCACGCTGAAATACCTGGTCGAAAATCTGCAGACCCGGCAGCCCGCCTCGATCGAGATTTGCACGCTGCTCGACAAGCACGAGGCTCGCTCGGAGAACGTGCACGTTCGGTATCGCGGGTTCGTGTGCCCCAACAAGTTCGTCGTCGGCTACGGGCTCGACTACGACGGGCACTACCGCAACCTTCCGTACATCGGTGTGCTCAAACCCGAGGTCTACTCCAGCTGATGGCTGGCTCGCTGCACCTGCGCGGTGGCACGCTGGTCACGATGGACGCGCAGCGCCGGGTGTTGACCGGCGACCTGCTCATCGAAGACGGCGTCATCACGGCGCTGGGCGACGCGCCTGCGCCCCAGGGCGTGCGCTCGCTCGATGTCTCGGGGCACGTCGTCCTGCCAGGCTTCATCCAGGGACACGTGCACTTGGGGCAGGCGCTGCTGCGTGGCCTCAGCGAAGGCCGCGAACTGATGGACTGGCTTCGTGACCGCATCTGGCCGCTGGAAGCCGGGCACTCGCACGACAGCGTGTACTGGTCCGCCATGCTCGGCGCCGCGGACTGCATCCGCTCGGGCACCACGACGATCCAAGAGATCGGGCTGGTCACCCACATGGATGCGTTGTTCGAGGGCATTCGCGACAGCGGCCTGCGAGCGATCGCAGGCAAGTGTTTGATGGATACCGGGTTGGGGGTGTCCGACGCGCTCATCGAGCCGCCCGACGTCGCCGAAGCGTTGTTCCGGGAGCAGCACGCGCGCTGGCACGGGTACGACGGCCGGATCGAGTCCTCGCTGTGCCCGCGATTCATTCTCTCGTGCAGCACCGGGCTGTGGGAGCGGACCGTGGCGCTTGCGAACGAGTTCGACCTGCCGGTGCACACCCACCTGCTCGAGCACCCGCGCGAAGAAGAGGAGGTTCGCGGCGTCCTGGGCGAGAGCCAGATGGGCTACCTCGACCGTCTCGGCGTTCTGGATACCGACCTGCGGATCGCACACGGCGTGCAGCTCAACGACGAACACCTCGCGATCCTCGCGGGGCGTTCCCTGCGGGTTTGTCACTGCCCCTCGGCCAACCTCAAGCTCGGCTCCGGGGTTGCCGACCTTGGCTTTCTTGGGAACGCCGAAGGCGTGCAGGTGGGCATCGGGACCGACGGTGCTCCGTGCAACAACGACATGGACATCCTCGAGGAGATTCGCCTCGCCGCGCTGCTGCAGGGGGTCCGACAAAAACCCGGCGCCTTCTCGGCGGAGGCCGCGTTGGCCCTCGCCACGTGTGACGGCGCGGCCGCGATCGACAAGGCCGACCGTTTGGGCAGCCTCGAGGTGGGCAAGCAGGGCGACATCGTCGTGCTCGACCTGGAGCGCCCCGCGTCGTTTGGGCCCTGCTCGAGCGTCTACGATCGCATCGTTTATGGCGCGGGCCGGGACGCGGTGCGGCACGTGGCCGTCGCTGGCGTGCCGCTGCTGACCGAAGGCGAACTGGTGAGCATCGACGAAGCTGAAATGATGGCTCGGGCGGGCGAAGAGGTCCGCGCTCTGGTCGACCGGGCGCTGTAGGCGTTCACGCGATCAGTGCTCCCGCGGGGACCGGGCCGGGCGCGCGTCCCAGCCCGGGAAGCGACGGGCGAGCGCGTCCTTGTTGAAGCGCTCGAGCAGCTGCCAGTACTCGCGCGGCGCGGGCAGGGCGAGGTCCTGGCGTCGAGACCTCGACGCGCTCGCGCTGGTGGTGGGTGTTGCCGGCTGAAGTCCCGAGGTGCACGCGCGTCCGTCCATCGCACCCACAACGCCCCGGGGCGCCCGGGCTTACGTGTGCTCGTCGATCCAGGCGGCGACTTGTTCCGCGCCGTCGGGGGGGCAGCTGTGGGCGCAGGCTCGCGTCATGGACTCGCGGGCCTCCGGTTCGCGCAGGAGGCGAAGCAGCGGCCCCTCGAGCTCGGTCGCGGTCGCGTCGGGGTCGACGTGATCGGTCACCATCACGGCGCCTCCGGCCGCAGCCATGGGCTCGGCGTTGAAACGCTGGTGTTGGTCCTTGTGATACGGGTTGGGAAGGAAGATGGACGGGGCGTGGTTGGCCCACGCCTCAGCCACGCTCCCCGCACCGGCTCGGCTCACCACGAGGTTGGCGGCTCGGTAGGCGGCGCCCATCGAGCTGCAGTAGTCGAGCACTCGTGCCTTCACGCCGGCGTCGTCGTAGGCCTGCTGTAGGGTCGCGACGTCAAACGTTCCACACTGGTGGAACACCTGCCAGCCGGCGAACGCCGCGGCCCGTTCGGCGTCGCCGACAAAGGCCATCATCGCTCTGATCAGGGACTCGGCGCCGTGCGTGGCTCCGGTGATGAACAGCGTCGCGAGCTCCGGGTCGAGGCCCAGCGACACGCGAGCGTCCTTGGGGGACATGTCTCCGATGGAGATGGCCCGCAGCGGAAGCCCGATGCGCTCGGCGCCCGGCAGCAGATCGCTGGGGTAGCTCGAAAACACCTTGGTGCAGATCCCGGCCAGGCGTCGGTTGGCCTGACCCGGAACCGCGTCGAGGTTGACCAGCACGCGCGGGATCTTTCGGCGGGCGGCGGCGACGACGGCCGGTCCTGAGACGAACCCTCCGGTCGCGACCACACAAGACACGCCTTCGCGTTCGAGCAGCGCCATCAGCTGGCGCGTCGAGCGGCGCCACCCGGCGAGGAAGTCGAGGGCTTGCCACGGTTTGCGCGCCGAGGGCAGTGGGCGGGCCGGGGAGGACGTGTAGGGGTACGCGAGCGCGTCCAAGATCTTGGCGTCGGACGGGCGGTCGGACACCAGGAAGTGCACCGCATCGCGGTTTCGCGCGGCCAGCCGCTCCACCACACCCACGTTGGGGTAAATGTGTCCTCCCGTGCCACCTCCGACGAGCAGCACGGTGCCTCGGGTCGATTGCGCCATCGCTCGGCACTGTACGTCACGCCCCACAATGCGCGAAACTCAAGGAAGGATGGAGGGCCGGGAACCTTTGCGGGCTCGTGTCGCACATGTGCGCACGGTGAGGGAGTTCAAACTGCAGGGTCGTGTCTGCGCGGGGCTGATGCTCGCGCTGTCGTGCTTTGGCTGCGCGGGAGAGGAGGACTCGGCGCCGATGGGCTGGGACCCGAACCTGACCGCGGGCGGTACGGCGGCTTCCGAGGACACCGCACAGTCGCAGACCGGCGGCCCCGGTGGCGACGACTCGACGACCGGAGGGCCCGAGGGCGACGAAGAAGGCGGCGAGGACCCGACCGGCGCTCCCGGGACCTGCAACCCGGGGATGGAGCGACAGTGCCTTTGCGAGGACGGCCTGCACTTGGGCACCGAGGTCTGCACTGCGGCCGGCGATGCCTGGAGCCCGTGCGTGTGCGACGACACCGGGGGAAGCGGCAGCACGGGCGAGCCGACCGGTGATGATACCGGCGACGTCGCACCCACGCAGGTCTGCTATCCGGGCGCCGATGGAAGCGGCACCACGTGCTTCGAGCTTCACTACGTGCAGCCCGACGGCTACGACTACCCACCCGCGCTCGGTGGCGACCCCAACTACCGGCAGCCGATCGCATACATCGACCTCGAAGCTGTCGACCCGGCGACCCTGTTGTCCCCCAACTTCCGACTCAGCGAGTTCGCCGAGGCCTACAAGGGCCGCTACGGGATCGTCCAGCCCCACGCCGTCGAGTCGGTGCAGCTCCTGCGCAACGACGTCGGTGCGATCACGGTGAACTCCGGCTACCGACCGCCCGAGTACAACGCCGGCGTCGGCGGTGCGACGCACTCGCGGCACATGTACGGCGACGGATTCGACCTCGCCCCCAGCTCGGTCAGCCTGAGCACCCTCGAGGCTGCGTGCACCAATCGCGGCGGCATGCTCGTCGAGTACAACACGCACGTGCACTGTGACTTCCGCTTCGACGATGCGTCGGTCGAGTTCTTCGGCGCCGCAGGAGCACCGTCCGAGCTTGAGCTCCCCGTGTTCACCGCCTCGCTCGAGGAGGAGGCGGGCGACGTCTACATCGCCCCGGCGCAGGGCTTCGATGAAGGGGAGCCGCTGCGCCGCTGGTACGCCTACGACGCGGGCGGGGAGTTGATTGAAGAGACGGTCGGTGAGGCTTACGTCGCGCCGCCCGAGGCTGCTCGGGTGCGGGTGGTCGTCGGCGCGCAGGTCGAGCTCGAGATGATGCGTTAGAACCGGGAGAGGACCTGAAGCAGGACCCAGTGCTCGGGGTTCGGACGGCGGAAGCTGGTGCGTCACGCGATTGTCGAGCCAGGCGCGGATGTCGTAGCGAAGGCTCGGCTGCAACCAGGGCTGGAACCGGTAGCTGGCTTGGACGTAGCCCCACAGGGTCTCTTCGCGAAAGGTGTCGTCGGAGACCTCGTCTTTGTCCCAGGCGATCCGCAGACGGAGTCGAAGCGGGTCGATGGGGTTGACGCCGACAATCCCGACCACGCGCGCGTCTTGGGAGAAGCGGTCCTCGTAGCGGCCTCGATCGACCCACGAGTACTGGAATTGGATCTGGGCGCTGACCCGCTTGTGGGGGTCGACGCGAATCCGAGGACGAAGCTGGTACCGAACCCCGGAGCACCCGAAACCGTTGTCCTCGAGGTAGTCCTGAAACGACACCGCAGCATCGCCTGCTTCCGTATCCGGGACCTCGTCCTCTCCGCTGTAGCAACGGTCCCGGCCACGCCCATTGACATCGTTGCTTCGAAAGTCGAGCCAAAGCCCTGGGGTCAGCCAAGGGGTCACCTGGACGTCTCCGCGAGCGAAGGTCTCGAGACGAGTGACGTCCGCGCTCAGATCGTGCCACACATCGAGGAAGGTTCGGAGGTAGGTCCGTTCCCCGATCTGGCCTGTGTAGCGCACGCGACCGCCGGCCTCGTCTGAGGCTCGAAGCCCGTCGGATTGATCGGATGCCGACAGCGGCCGAGCGTAGGGGTTTCGATATTTCTCATCGTAGTAGCGACCCGAAACCTCGATCTCGTGGGAGTCCCAGGTCGCGGTGTTTCGGACGATTGCCGCAGGTCCGCCTCCGCCATCCTGCTGAATCGAGTCGAAAGAGTAGGCGACCTCGGCGAACACATCGGCCCACTTTCGCCCCCAGCTCATGTCCGCTCCGGCGGCTCCGAACGGCCCACCGTAGGGCGTCCGCTGCCAGTCTTGGAAGTCGAGGTTTGCCCCGTCGACGAGCCATGTCACGCCGCTTCCGTAGCCTGTAACACCGACGTGTGTTCGCCGGTCGATGAAGTAGCTGATGTTGGTGCCGCCGAGCACCTCGTTGTACATGTTCGGCAGCGTCGCGTAGAGGATCTTGGGGGTCGGCGCCAGCGAGTTGGTCCCGGGGCTTTGATACACCGACGGAGCAGCGCACTCCCCGAAGATCTCGGAGGAAAACCTGGGGTCACTGCAGGCATCGGCGTTGTAGATACCGGCGGAGTAGATCGGCTTGGTTTGGTGGGAGAAGAACCCATAGGCCTGCATCCAACCCACCGGCATGTCGATGTGCTTCGCTCCGATCGCGACACCGCGCAACCGGACCTGCTCTCGGTAGTCGGGCGTCACGTACGTCTGGTCCTCTCGCGGACACGGCGTGTCTGCGAGCTCCCCTGCAGACAGCCGGCATTCCGTCGTCAGGTCCGTCCGACGGATCATCGTGTCGTCGTACGTGAACCCGTTGGGGGTGTAGCGGCCCGTCGTATCGAAGACGAGCTTCTGAGCAAACCCGATGTTGTAGGTACCCCCGATCACGCCCCACTTCGGCGTGTCCCACTGGGCGAAGTACTTCGGAACGCGGGCGGTGGTTCGGGGGCCGTCGGAGATGAAGGCGTCCCGGTTGGGATCCCAGACCGCGTTGTGGAGTCGGTTGCGATCGAGGACGGCAGCGGCGCCGACGGTCAGATACCGAAGCATGGAGACCCGTGCCTGCAGCAGCATCGGCGGGACGCGATCGTCCTCGGATGTCCAGACGGTCTTGTAGCGGACCTCGCCGCGCACGCCGGCCTTGCTGCCTTCGGGCGCGGGCACGAGCAGGAACGCGGCAATGGATGCAAGCTTGCGTCGGCTGATGGCGCCTGCCAGCACGAGCGCGGCGGGATTGCCGATGCGACCGGCTTCCTCGCGGTACGCCAGGATCGCGTCGACATCCTCGTAGCTGAGGTTCGGCAGCGCGTAGAGCTGCTCGCGGGTGGCCGTATTGAGGTCGACCCCGCGTCGGATCAGGTCGACCAAGATCTCGAACGTACCGCTGCCGATGTCGCCGGCCACTTGGAGGTCGTAGAGTTCCTCCTCGTCGTCGATATCGACGAACACCTCGTAGGGCGCCGCCAGTGCCACCGAGGGAGCCAGCAGCGCAGCGCTCAGAGCCAAGGCTGGGAGAAAACGAAGGCGCTCAGTCACAAGTTACGTCCTCACACGCGCCCCATACTCCGACCATCGCGTCGCGGGCGTCGTCTTCGAGGGCTTCAAATTCGTCGACACGGTCCACGCCGTTGGGCGGGATGTGCAGCACGCAGGCTGCACCGCGCTCGACCAACAGGGCGTTGATCTCGCGGCCGTCGACCTCGATGTACGCAAGCAGCCGGTCGTATCGATCGGTGCACTCCTGGTCGTAGCGAAGCGTGACGCTCTTGCCTTCGACCAGCATCCGGTTGAGCTCGGTCGACTCGGTCCCAAAGCAGTCGTCTTTGCCTTGGGTGCTCTCGGGGGTGTCGATCATCAAGTAGCGAACGCGAGAGCCATCGTCGAGCTCGACGGTGTCGCCGTCGATCACCCGAGCGACAACGGCCTGCGTGGGCCCACAGCTGGAGCCCTCGGAGGTGTCGCACGCGGTGATGGTGAGAAGCAGCAGGCCGACGAAGACTATTCGCATGCGTTCTCCGCCCCAGGCGTGCCGTTGTCGCCATCACCGTAGGGGGTGTTCGACTCGCAGTGGTTCAGCTCGTCGTCGTTGCCCGCCGGGTCCTCGGAGCCGGCGGAGACGCTGGTCGAGCTGCCCGTCGACGAGCTTGTGTAGGCGATTTGGTCGAGGACCTCATCACCGATGCCGACGAACAGGGTGCCGCTGGTGTTGCCCAGGGTGAAGCTCGCCTCGATCGCCGACTCCAGTCCGCCGTTGGTGAGCGTGTCGGCATTGCGCGCAAACACGACGCGGGTTCCCGACGCGACCGCAATACAGTCCCCGGTGGGCGAGAGCATGGTGTCCGGGTTCTCCGGGTCGTCACCAAGCTGAAGGCCGTTGAGGTCGACGTTTGCGCTGACGAGCACCTCGAACCACTCACCGTTGGCGTCGGTCACCGCGTCCGGGTTGGGCATCCACTCGGTGATGACGAGGTCACCGGCGGTCGGTGGCACCACATCGCGGATCCGGCCGCCGTCGTCACAGGTTCCCGCCGGGGTTCCACCGCATGGCTGGTTCTCGTCCGCGGGCGTTCCAAGGTCACCATCGCCGTACGGATCCTCGGCGTCGCACCAGTTGGCCTCGGCGTCGTTGGCTTCGGGGCCCGAGACCGACGGGTCGAGCGAGCGCGCGGCGCCGGCGGTGCTGCTGCTCCAGGTGATCGCGTCGAGCACTTCGCCGCCGGTGCTGACGAACAGTCGCCCGTTGCTGTTGAGCAGCGAGAGGCTGAACTCGTAGTCGACCGCCGGGAGGCCGCCGTTGGTGACGGACTCCGCATTCTTGGCGAACAAGATTCTCTCTCCGGCCTCTACAGGAGCACAGGTGTCGAGATCGATCTCCTCCTCGACCTCCTCGTCGCGCCCAAACTCCAAGGCGTTGAGGTCGAACGCAGCGTTGGCGTAGACCTCGAACCACTCCCCGTCAGGGTCGCTGACTGCGTCGGGGTTGGGCAGGAACTCGGTGATCCACAGGTCCCCGACCGAGGGGGCAACGATCTCTCGAAGGACACCGCTGGCATCGGCGCAGCTGCCTTCGGGGGCGTCGACCTTGCACGGGGGGTTGGCGACGCCGGGCGAGCCGAGGTCACCATCGCCGTACGGGTCTTGGGAGCGGCAGAACGCGTCCTCTTCGTCGTTGCGGGTCGGGTCGAGGAGCATTGGATTGAGTTGGCTGCTGATCCCGGTGCCGCTGCTTGTCCAGGTGACGGTGTCGAGCAGCTGTCCGCCCCAGCCGACGGAGATGCCGGTGCCGTTCTCCGAGGTGTTGGACATCGAGAGCGTGAACAGGTGGTCGACCGCTGGCAGGCCGCCGTTGACCGTCGAGTCCGCGGAGTGGGCAAACAGCAGGTAGCTTCCTGCAGCCGCGGGCATGCAGTCGACCGAGCCGATGATGTCGGTGGGTTCTTCGTCGCCGAACTTGGTGATCGCCAGCCCGTTGAGGTCGAAGTCGTTGGCGACGTAGATCTCGAACCACTCGCCTTCATCGTCGCCGACCGCGTCGGGGTTAGGCATGTACTCGGTGATCACGATGTCACCGGGGGAGGGCGGCACAAGATCGCGCATCGTGCCGCCTTCGCTGCACGTGGTCGGCTGCTCCGAGTAGCAGGGATCGTTGGCCGTCCCGGGGGTACCGAAGGAGCCCTCCGCGTACTCGGTCGCCGCGTCGCACCAGGCTTCGAGGTCGTCGTTGCCGGCCGCGTCGGGCTCCCGCGTGCCGTCGAAGGTTCGCGAGACCGAGTCGCCGACCTCCTCATAGAGGATGACGTCGATGGCCGATGTACCGCATGCCACCGACAGCTCACCCCCGCTGTTGTTCAGGCCGCTGGCTCCAAGCCCTTCACCGTAGCCGTAGTCGACGTGCGCAGGCGGTGCCTCCGGGTCCGCGTCGCCGAACACGAGGTATTGACCCGGTCCGATGACGGCGTCCTGGACCTGGTGGAGCTTCTCGCCGCTTCCATCCTCCCTGCGAAAGCGCAGCAGGAGCCCCGAGAGATCGATCTCCGCGTCGGTTGGGTTGTAGACCTCGAACCACTCCAGCCCCTTGTCCGCGCCGGCGGGGTTGGCCATCACCTCGGTGATCACCAGGTCGCCCGGCAGCAGGTTCGCGGCACATTCCCCGCCGCCGCCGGTGCGAGCGGAATCATCACCACACGCGGAGGCAGAAGCGAGGAGACACAGAGCCGCGAGGCGGCGGGAGTGGGCGGTCCAAGGGCGGATCATGGGCAATAGGGCTCCTACGGGGTCGGCTTCGACGGTCGGGGTGTCTTCAGCGGTGCGGTCTAAGGCGGGTGCGTCTTCGGGCAGCGCCGGCGGGGCATCGGGCGCGGGCGGAGGTGCAGGCGGTGCGTCGGGAACCGCCTCGTACGGATCGGGCGCATCCTCGGGCTGGGGCGCCGGCTGCAGCGGGGTGCGGCTGGGAGCACCCGGGGCGGTGTCCGAGATGATCACCTGTTGCGCCACCTTGACCTCGATCTGCAGCTGCGTGCGGTCGGCTTCGTCACGGCGGCGGCGCGACTTGTACGTGTACGCGCTGACCGTGCCGCGGACTCGTACGAACTCGCCTTTCGCCTCTTCGATACGCGAGCTGAGCACGACGTCCTCATCGAAGAAGATCAGCTGGAAGTCGGAGAACATCCGGCGGCTGAGCATCACGCGAGTCGGGCGCGCTCCTTCTCCGGGGTAGATCTCTCCGACCCCGGCGAGGATCTCGACCTCCTTGCCCTCCAACGCTGCGATGCGGTCCAGCGCATCCCAGTGCCCGAGCATGATCATGTCGTCGCGGCCCTCGGCGTCCTTCTCGAACCGCGCGATGAACTCGCCCCGGGCGTCCCACCACTCCAAGCGCTGGTCGTAGTCGCGGTAGTGCTCGAGGCTGGGGTCCCAGATGCCGATCTTCGCTTCGCGGGCTTCTTTTTGGGCCTGAACGAACTCGTCGTGAAAGCGGCGCGAGTAGCCGTACTTGGTGAAGTACGGGCTCATGCCCGCGCGGACGGCTTCGACGTTGTAGTTGATCCACTCGTCCCCGCGCTTGACGAACACGTAGGTCAGCAAGCGGCCGAAACGGCCTCGCATGTCCTTGGGGTCGTCGCGCTCCAGCCTGACGGTGATGTCCCCGGCGAAGAACGCTTGGGCGAACTTCTTCGCCGCATCGCCCAGCGGGGTCGCGCACTTGGCCGGTCGGTCGGTGCCCTCGCCTTTCTTGGCCATGTAGGCCTCGAAGCCGAGCGACTCGTACAGCCGCAGGTCTTTCTCAGACTTGAAGGTCTCTTCGGTGTCCAGGCCCAGCAGTCGCAGGCTGGCATCGAGCCCGCCGACCTTGAGGGTGTCCCCATCCACCACAGCGCCTGGCGCGAGCGCGAACTCGCCCAAGGAGAGTCCGGCTTCGCTTTGCGCGTCCGCGTCGCTCAGAGCGTCGGCGAGTTCCTCGCGGCTGTAGTGAACGGTGGTGCGGCCGCAGCTGGCCGTGAGTGCCAGCAGGAGGCCGAACGCGCAGCTGGAGATCACTTTACGCATGCGGGGTTCTCCTCTTTGGGGCTCCCGGGCAGCCCGATGAAGTTCCGGGGCTCGCCGGGCAGGAGTTCTTCCTCGGAATCGTCGGTGCAGAAGTTCTCGGGCTCGTCGTTGGCCTCGGCGTCCGGCTCAAGGTCGCCGTCGAAGCTCAGCGTCCCCTGGGCCGGCAAGCCCTCGTAGCGGACGCGGTCGATGAGCACGTCGCATGCCAACAGGTCGATTCGGCCCGAACGCTCGATGTCCTTGGGCCGCCGACCGCCGAAGTCCTCGGGCGAGAGACCGAGCTCCAAGAGCAGAGCCTCTTCGTCTGCGGTGAGCGTGGCGGGTGTGAAGTAGTCTGTGATGAACGTGTAGTCGACGAACTCGGGCAGGCTCATCGGGTCGTGGTGTCCAAAGGTGACGTACTGACCCGGCTCGGCCACAAGCTCCTCGGCGCGAACCAAGAGCGGTCGGGCTGGCGGAGGCAGGGCACCTTGGAGGTTGTAGAACTCGATGCGGAGCCCTCGCAGATCGACGGCTCGATCTGAAGCGTTGTAGACCTCGAACCATTGCCCGCGGTTGTCACCGCCGGTCTGCGGCCCGCGGATCTCGGTGATGATCAGCTCGCCCTGTGAGACGTCGGGACAGAGCTCTCCCAGCGGCGGACGAGAACAGCCGGCGCTGGCGATGGCCGCCAACCCTACACACACCTCGCGCAATGCCCGACTCACGGCTTGTGAGTCTATGGCAATGGGTGCCGGATCGGCTACTGTGGGCCGCCGACCATGGCGACCTTGCCTCCAGAATTGTTCGCGAAGCTTCCCAAGACGGACCTGCACGTCCATCTGGACGGATCCATGCGGTTGCCCACCCTCCTCGAGCTCGCGCAGGAGCAAAACGTGGAGTTGCCGGCCAAGGACGAGGCCGGGCTGCGCGCCGCGATGCGTCTGGGGGAGAACACCGGGAGCCTGGTGGAGTACCTCAAGGTTTTCGACATCACGCTGATGGTGTTGCAAACCCGTGACGCGATCTACCGCGCCATGTTCGAGCTTTGCGAGGATGCGGCGGCAGAAAACGTCCGCTACATGGAGGTGCGCTACGCCCCCATGCTGCACACGCGACGAGGCCTGCGCCTCACGCAGATCGTCGAGGCGGTGTTGTCCGCGGCTCACGACGCGGAACTCGAGCACGGCGTGGTCACCCGCGTGATCCTCTGCGGGATCCGCAACATCTCCCCGGAGAGTTCGCTGCGCATGGCCGAGCTCGTGGTCGCCTACAAGAACCGGGGCGTGGTGGGATTCGACCTCGCCGGGGCGGAGTACGACCACCCCGCGGTCGAGCACAGCGAGGCGTTCAAGCTGGTGCGGAAGAACAACATCAACGTGACGATCCATGCGGGGGAGGCCTACGGGACCGCATCGATCGCACAGGCCATCCACGACTGCGGGGCCCACCGCATCGGACACGGCTGTCGGCTACGAGAAGACGGCGACCTGCTGCACTACGTGGTCGACCACCGCATCCCGCTGGAGTGCTGTCCTTCGTCCAACGTGCAGACCGGCGCGGTGGAGAACCTGAGCACCCACCCGATGAAGCTCTACTACAACCTCGGCGCTCGCGTGACGGTCAACACCGACAACCGCCTGGTCACCAACACCACCGTCTCCAAGGAACTCCACCTGCTTCATGCGCGGATGGACTTCACGCTCGACGACATCAAGCAGGTGATCATGAATGGATTCAAGTCGGCCTTCCTTCCATTTCATGAGAAGCGTCGGTTCCTTGAGACGATTGGCGACGAGCTGGCAGGCTTCACCCACGAACCCGAGGCCACCTGATGGAACGCTTCGTCTCGGTGGGCGGTGCACTGGTCATGCTTGGCCTGGCCTTCGCCGCTTGCCGTGACCGGAAGTCCATCTCCAAGCGCGCGGTGCTGTGGGGCGTCGCTGCACAGTGGGGCATCGGGCTGCTGCTGCTGCGGGTCGCCGCGGGCCGTGCCGCGCTCGAGACCGCCTCGGCCGGCGTCACGACCGTCCTGCAAAAATCCTACGAGGGGTCGGCGTTCGTGTTCGGCGGATTGGGCGCGCAGGGGGGCGGGGAGACCAGCCTCGGGGTGATCTTCGCGTTTCAGATTCTGCCCACTATCGTCTTCGTCGCGTCTTTGTTCTCGATCCTCTACTACCTCGGCGTCATGCAGATCATCGTGCGAGCGCTCGCATGGGTGATGGTGCGGACCATGGGGACCAGCGGTGCCGAGTCGCTGGCCGTCGGAGCGTCGATCTTTATGGGGCAGACCGAGGCTCCGCTCACCATCCGCCCGTTCTTGGCCAAGCTCACCGAGAGCGAGCTGTTCTTGGTCATGGTCGCCGGGATGGCCTCGGTCTCCGGCGCCATCCTTGGCGCGTACGTGTCGATCGGGAAGGTTCCGATCGAGAACCTGCTCACCGCCGTCGCCATGACCGCGCCGATCTCGGTGGTCATGGCGAAGCTCGTCGTGCCCGAGTCGGAGACGCCCGAAACGGCAGGCAAGGTCAACGTCGAGGTTCCACAGACCGACGCCAACCTGCTCGACGCCGCGTCCAGTGGCGCCAGCGAGGGCATGAAGCTGGCGATGAACGTCGGCGCGATGCTGATCGCGTTCATCGCTCTGGTCGCGCTTTGCAACGCCTTCCTCGAGGTGTTTTCCGTGGGCGGCGCACCGCTCACGCTCGAGCGGGTGTTCGGCTGGTTTTTCATGCCGCTGGCGTTCCTGATGGGGGTGCCCTACGAAGAGGCGTTCGAGGTCGGCAAGGTGCTCGGCACCCGCACGGTGGTCAACGAGCTGGTGGCGTTCGATGTGCTTCGCGAGGTGTCCGGTTCGCTCTCGGCCAGAAGCCAGTCGATCGCCACGTTCGCGGTGACCGGCTTCGCCAACGTCTCCAGCATCGGCATCTTGATCGGAGGGCTGGGTGGGCTGGTCCCCGAGCGCAAACACGACATCGCCCGGCTCGGCATCCGAGCGCTGTTTGCTGCCACCCTCGCCAACTTCTCCTCGGCCTGCGTGGCCGGGGCGCTGCTGTAAATCGCCTGCACCCAACTTCACATGGACTTCGCGACGCCAGACCATCTCCGCCCGCAGCTGGACGCTGCCGCTGTCCTCCTCACCCGCCTGGAGCCGCTCGAGCGCATCGCGATCGCCCAGGGGTTCTACGCCGCGAAGCCAGGGCTCGATGCGATCCGCAAGGAGCTCAAGGGCACGAACCTCTGGCTCCCGCAGATCCCCACGGCGTTTGGGGGCCAGGGCCTGAGCGTGTTGGAGCACGGGTTGCTCACCGAGGTGCTGGGGGCCTCCCCGCTGGGCCACTACGTCGCGAACTGCCAGGCGCCCGATGCCGGCAACATGGAGGTGTTGCTCGAGTACGGCACCGACGAGCACAAGCAGCGTTTCCTGCAGCCGCTGCTGGCTGGGGAGACCCGCAGCTGTTTCGGGATGACCGAGCCTGGGCGCGCCGGCTCCAACCCAGTGTGGCTGGAGACCACCGCGCGCCTCGAGGGCGAGCAGTGGGTGCTCGACGGACGCAAGTGGTTCACCACCGCCGCCGACGGGGCGGCGTTCTGCATCGTGATGGCGGTGACCGATCCCGACGCCGCGCCGCACCAGCGCGCCAGCATGATCATCGTCCCCACCGATACGCCCGGCTACACCCGTACCCGCAACATCCCGATCATGGGTGAGGAGGGCGACGGCTGGATGAGCCATTCGGAGGTCTCTTTCGAGGGCGCCCGCGTTCCCAAGGCCTACCTGTTGGGGACTCGTGGTGCGGGGTTCTCGATCGCACAGGCGCGGCTAGGCCCGGGCCGCATTCATCACTGCATGCGCTGGATCGGCATCTGCCGCCGCGCGTTGGGCATGATGGCCAATCGCGCCGCGACGCGCCTGCTGACGCCGCACGAGACGCTCGGCGAGAGACAGGCGGTGGCACACTGGATCGCCGAGTGCTCAGCCGACATCGAGGCCGCGCGTCTGCTGGTGCTCGATGCGGCGTGGAGCATTGACGAGGTCGGAGCCAAGGCGGCGCGGCAGAAAATCTCGACCATCAAGTTCTTCGTCAGCAACGTGCTGATGAAGGTCATCGACCGTGCCATTCAGGTTCACGGGGCTCTGGGCATCACCGACGACACGGTGCTGTCGTGGTCTCTATCGCCACGAGCGGGGCTCGCGGATCTACGACGGCCCCGACGAGGTTCACAAGTCGGTGGTCGCCCGACGCATCCTCAAGCACGCGAGGCAAGGATGAGCGGGTCCAGCGAACAACTCCTCGATGACGCGGTGCCGGTTCGCTCGGGGGAGAGCCTCGACGTGGTCGCGCTGGATGCCTACCTGGGTGCCGCGCTCCCCGAGTACGCCGGAGAGCTTCGGGTCGAACAGTTCCCCTCGGGCTTCTCCAACCTCACCTATCTGCTGACGAAGGGGACCCACGAGCTCGTCCTTCGACGCCCGCCGTTCGGTGCCCAGGTGAAGTCAGGCCACGACATGCAGCGCGAGCACACCGTGCTGTCGGCGCTGTCCGGCGCCTATCCGCATGCACCCCAGCCTCTGGCGCTGTGCACCGATCATGCTGTGCTGGGCTGCGACTTCTACCTGATGGAGCGACGCCGCGGCCTCATCCTCCGCAGCGCGCTTCCGGAGTCCTTCGCCGGAGATCCGGCGTTGTTCGGGCGCATGTGTGAGTCGGTCATCGATGGGCTGGCGCAGCTGCACGCCGTCGATCTCGAGGCTACGGGTCTGGACCAGCTCGACCGCGGGCCGTCCTACGTGCAGCGACAAGTTGAAGGGTGGCTTCGCCGACTCGAGCGCGCGAAGACCTCGCCGCTCCCGGACTTCGATACGGTGGGCGCGTGGCTGGGCGAGAACATGCGTGAGGACACCCCGCACACGCTCATCCATAACGACTACAAGTTCGACAACGTGATGCTCGACCCGGCCGACCCCACACGCATCGTCGGGGTGCTCGATTGGGAGATGTGCACGGTGGGTGACCCGTTGATGGACCTGGGGACCACGCTGGGCTACTGGACGCAGCCGGGGGACGACCCGGTCTGGCAGGCGATGGGACTGTCCCCGACCGCGTCGCCGGGGGGACTCACCCGGGCTCAGATTGCGCAGCGCTACGCGGAGAAGACCGGCCGGGATGTGTCGGACGTTGTGTTCTACTACGCGTTCGGTCTGCTCAAGATCGGCGTCATCGTGCAGCAGATCTTCTTCCGCTACGCCAAGGGCCATACCAAGGACCCCCGGTTTGCCAAGCTGGACCGGGTGGTCGCGGCGTTGGGTCGGATGGCGGCGCGGTCGATCGCGCGCGGCTCGATCTAACGGTCGTCCTCGAGGCCCGTGCGGGCGTTCGTGCACTGCGGAATGTGCCGGAGGTTGGTACGGTTGCGGCGGCGCGATCGGTCTTCGTTCGCCCGGGAGCCCCGCCATGCAGCCGCAACAGCCCCACTATGTCCTGCAGGTCAACTTCGTCGGTCGGCCTGCCGTCACCCAGACCTTCACAGCCGCTCGAGTGGTCGTGGGGCGGGACTCCGGGGACATCGTGCTCGCCGACACCGAGGCTTCGGCGACGCACGCCGAGCTCGAGTTTCACAACGGCCAGCTGGTGGTGCGGGACCTGGGAAGCAGCAACGGCACCTGGAAAGGGGGTCGCAATCTGCCGCAGTTTGCGATGAGTGGCGGGGAGTCGTTCACCTGCGGCAGGACCGTGATCACGGTCCTGCAGATCGCGGGCGCGATGCACCAGGCCGCGGGTGCCACCGTGATGGGGGACGGCGCGGCGATCATCGCGGACCTGCAGCGGCAGAAGGCCGCGATGGCAGCGCCCCCACCGGAAGCGAAGAAGTCCGGGGCCGGGCTTGCGATCGCGGCGATCGCTGGGGTCGTGTTGCTTGCCGGGGCCGGGGTGGGCGCGTACCTGTTCCTGGGCGAGCACGACGCGCAGGAGGTGGTCGCCAAGAACGATGCGGACGCCGAGGACACCGACAGCGCGCAGGAGAAGCCCGCGCTCGCCGATGCGCCCAAGCTCGACATCCCACCGCCGGTCCCCGACGAGAAGGACCCCGACGAGGATGAGCCCGTCGTCGAGAAAGACATGGGCGAGTTGTACCGTCAGGTTGGGGCCGCGACGGTTGTCATCCGCGTGCCCGGCAGCGTGGGCTCAGGCTCCATCATCGATCCCAAGGGGCTCATCCTCACCAACAACCACGTCATCGATGGGGGCGAGCGGGAAGGGCTGCGCATCAAGGCTGATGTCACGCTGGGCAAGTACTCCGAGGATCTGCAGGCTTTCGAGCCGCGGGAGAAGACCCTGCATGCCTACGTGCTCAAGATCGACATCGACCACGACCTCGCGCTGCTGCAGATCATCGATCCTCCCGCGGACCTGCCGTCGCTGAAGATCAGCGACACAGCGCCCTACCCGGGGCAGCGCGTGGCCGCGGTCGGGCACGCCGGAGCGGGTCTGTTGTGGGCGATCAAAGGGGGCGAGGTGTCGAGTACGGGCAAGCTCGCCGGCCACACCGACCTCGCGCTCGACGGCGCGTCGGGGTTTGAGAAGGAGCAGCTGGCCAAGAGAAAGGCGCAGATGGACAAGCAGGGAAGGGTGGTGCAGTCCACGGCCAAGATCCTTCCCGGAGACAGCGGTGGTCCGCTGGTGAACACGCGGGGAGAGATCGTGGCCGTCAACGCGTTCGTTCGGCGCGACATGACCACCAACCAATGGTTGAGCTTTCACGTCCACTTGGCCGAGGTGAAGGCGCTGTTGGAGGAGGTCCCGGCGCATCCGCTGGACTTCATCCCCGACCCGTGGAAGGTCGCGGCTCAGACCGTGCACGGTGGAGATGTCGACCTCGACGGCCGTATCGACACCGTCGTCGCCTCGGGCCCCGTGGGCAGCAGCACCGCCTACTACTTGGACCTCGACCAGAGCTCGCTGGGCAAGGCCAAGCCGCTACCGAGCTGGGAAGAACTCGCAGAGGGAGACGAGCGCCCCTTTGATGCGGAGCTCATCGTGCTGGACGAGGGCGGCATTCGCAACGTCTGGTACGACACCGACAACGACGGGCACCACGACCTCTTCATGCTCGGCACCATCGGCAACCTCACCACCGCGTACGAGGTACCCAAAGACGGCGCCGCCAAGGAGAGCCCGTCCAAGCTGGTCCGCGATGGCTTGGATGCGAAGCTGTTTGTCGATACCAAGCTGCAGGAACGCTACGGCCGCGTGGCCTCGGTTGTATTTCCCGGTGCGGCGGAGTCCGGGAGCGGCCAGGCGAGCATCCCCGACCCCAAGGCGTCCGCGGACGCGTTGTTGGCTTCGGACCACGACGGTGACGGCACGCTCGACACGTTCATCGAGTCGACCTTTTTTCATCGGCGGTACCTGTTCGACTTGGACCAAAACGCCGGGGTTTCCAGTGCATCCGAGATGGCCCGCAAGCTGCCGGGCGCAGACTTCGAGGTGGTGGTGCTTGAACAGGGGCCGTCTCGATGGGTCTGGTACGACTCCGACGACGACGGCACGCTAGAGACGATTCTGCACACCAGCGTCCTGGGGTTCGCGGGGACGAGCGAGGCTTGGGTGTCGGGCACAGCCTCCTCCGAGCAGCTCGGACGGGCGCTGCTTCGTCAGGACCTGCTCTCCAGCGACGACGCCCGCACGCGGTTCGGCAAGGCGGTGGCTGCCGCGATGCCCGGGACGAGCGCGCAGTCCGGCGTGGGCATCGATAGCTTTCCAGCGCTGAGCTTTGGCCCGCGCGCCAGCGTAGCCATTCGCGACTCGGGTGGGCTGCGCAACGCGGTCGCGATGGTGACCGAGTACGGCCGCGACCTGGTGCTGATCGACCTCGACGGCGACAGCGCAGCGCAAGGCGTCAACCACGAAGACCTCGCGAAGAAGGTTCGCGCCGGGGAGTTCGACGCCGAGTTCGCGATGCTCAAGGTCGCGGATGTGCGCTGGGCCTTCTACGACAGCGACGGGAAGGGTGGCTTCGACCGGGTCGTGGTCGCGAGCACGCCGGGCGATCGATCGCCGAAGGCGGCGTTTAAGGTGGGCTCCGGCGGCAAGGTGAAACCGCTGGAAGCGCCGGGGGCATCGCTCTTGAGCAAGGGGATCTTCAGCAACGCCAAGCTTCAAGAGGCGTTTGCCAAGGCCGCCCCGCCGCTGTTCCCCGGGCAGGTCGGAGACTGAGGCGGTCGCACGCGCGACACGCCTGGAATAGCGCTTGGGCGCGCGAGGTATCGGACCTCGTGGATTCTGGTGAGGGCGCGGTCACGCAGGCCGACACGGTCTGCGGACGATTCGAGGCGTTGGAAGCGGCAGCGCGACGCGACGAAGCCGACTTCGGTCGGTGGCTTTCGCACATGAACGCCCTTCGAGCCCTCGCCGACGGGCGGCCATCGCTTCGTTCCCGGTTTGCCTCCGCATGGCTCCGCACCGGGTTGGACGCGGGCGCAGTGCAGCGCGGAGCCGTCGAAAACGATCGCTGCGCGTACCTCTGGTCCGTCGAGGCCGCGCACGCTGGACGGCCCCAGTCCGCGGTGCTCTTGGGACACTGCTACCGAGACGGCCGAGGTGCGCGTCGGTCGATGCGGCGTGCGCGTCGCTGGTATCGCCGAGGTGCCCGGAGCGGTTCGGTGGAGGCTGCGTTCTGGTCGACCGCGACCGAGAGCCAAGTCTCCCGCTGGTTGTTGTATCGGGGCTCGGGTCTGCAGTGGGCCGGCCTGGGCCTGCTCGCGCTTCACCTGCTGCTGTCCCCATGGCGCTTTGCGGCGGGGGCGGTCGTGGCGTATCTGGTGGTCGCGCTTGGCGGTCAACTCTTGGTGCGATGGCTCATGGAGCGAGCGTTGCCGGCTTCCACGGCCTCGGACGCAAGCGCGGGGACCGAGGCGGTCGAAGACCTGGTATCGCGGCCGTGGAAGACGCTCGGGGTCGCGGGGGAGGATGGGCTGGTGCTGGTACCGATCCTCGCGCTGGGGTCCGTGCTGGGCGTGGGAACGCTGGGAGTCGCGGTTGGGGCCGGCGTGTTGTTCGGCCTGCTGCACCACCCCAACTTCTCGTGGCGCGCCTGCCTTGCCAAGGGTCTCGCCTACGCGGCAGCGGTGGCCCTCGTCGTGCCCTGGGGCGGTTTGGCAGCCCTGGCCCTGGGCCACGTGTTGCTCGATGGATTTATCGTGGCGCTCGCGTGGTCCGATCGCTCACGGCCGCGTCGCCAGCTGCAGGGCGGGTAGGACGTCAGCGTAGGCTGCGAGCCCGAATACGCCGCCGGTGTGCACGAACAACACGTTCTTCATGCCGTCAAAGCGTCCGCTCAGCTCGGAGCGTAGGGCATGAAACGCCTTGCCGCTGTAGACCGGCTCGAGGACGATGCCCTCCTCCCTGGCCAGCATCACCAGGCTCTCCCGCTCCGCCTCGCTGCTGATCCCGTACCCGCCGCCGACGTAGCCACCGAGCAGTCCAATGTCTTCGGCGCGGACCTCGATCGGCAGATTGTAGGCGCGCACCGTCTCGTCGCACAGGCGGTCGATCTTCTGGCGGAAGAACGCCTCGTCGTCACAGACCGGCACGCCCACGACCTGCCCTCGGAAGCCGAGCAAGCGGGCACCCAGCTCGAGGCCCGCCGCGGTGCCGCCACTGCCGACACCACTGACGATGGCGTCGAAGCGTATTGCGTTGGCGGCTTCCCACGCGAGCACCTCTCGCATCGCCTCGATGTATCCCCACGAACCGCTGGCCATCGAACAACCCTCCGCGACGACGAACGGGCGCTTGCCCTCGGCACGAAGGACCTCGGCCCGGGCCTTCATGATCGCGTCTTTGTCCGCGTAGGCTTCGGGGTCATACAAGTGAACGGTGGCACCCAGGAGGCTGTCCAAGAGCAGGTTGCCCACGAGTTGTCTCGGGGACTCGCCACGCAGCACCAGCTCGACGTTCAGCCCCATTCTGCGCGCGACGACGACCGTGGTGCGGGCGTGGTTGGACTGCAGGCCACCGCAGGTGATCAGCGTGTCGGCCCCCAGGCGCATCGCTTCGGCGACCGCAAACTGCAGCTTGCGGATCTTATTGCCGCTTTCCGTCGCGCCGGTCTGATCGTCGCGTTTAACCCACAGCGCCGGGCCTCCGAGCTGCGCGTGCAACCTCGGCAAGGGAATGATCGGCGTGTTGAGGCGCGCGAGGTCGAGGCGGTCGGGGAAGGGGCCGTCCCAGGGCATGCGGAGACTATAACGACTGTACAGAGGCTTTGACCTGCTGGGCGGCCACGGTCTTGGGGTGGCCCTGGCCGTAGATCCGTACGCGACGCTGCAGGGCCTGGGAGATGCACCGCAACGCCTGGGCACTGTCGCCTGCATGGGCGAGGGCTTCGGCTTGTCGAACCCAGGCCTCCGCCGGGCCGTCCGTATACGGCGGGGCGGTTTCCTGGAGTTGTGCGGCGTGCTCGAAGGCCGCGGCCGCGTCCCTCCACTGGCCGTCTTTGGCCGCGAGCACGCCCCGAGCCAACGCGACGCTCGCTCGCACGTCCGGCGGGAGAGGTGCGAGGGCCCGCGCAGAGGCGAGCCAGACGCGTCCGCGCTCCGGTTGGTCGAGCTCGATTGCGGTGAGTGTCGCGAGGTCCGCGGCGACCGCAGCAGCGGCATCCAAACCGGAGCGCTCCGCGATGTTGTACGCCACGCGCAGCGTCTCGACAGCACCGTGCGCATCTCCGCGCTGTGCTTGTGCCGCGCCGCGCAGCCGGAGGGACTCGGTCTGAAGCTTCGGAGCCTCGTGATGGCGGCGCTGGGTCAGTGTGGCTTCGATCTGCGCGCTGCCGCGCAGGACGAGCTGGGTGTTCCCCGCAGCGAGCTCGGGCCGAAGCTGCGCCACGCGGATCCACGCCGCGGCGTCGTCCGCATCGGCCGTCTCGCAGGGCAGGGTGAGTGTCTCCAGGATTTCGGGGACCCGGGAGCGGACCGTGTCTCGCTGGAGGATTTCGCAGGCACGCTCATACGCCGCGCGCTGCCGATCAAGGCACGGTGCTGGGGCGTGAGGGTTCTGATGGCATCGGGAGCGGGCCTGGGACGTCCAAGCGTCGGCGACCTCGCGGAGCCCGGCCTCTGCGACCTCGGCCGCGGTGTGCCCGGCGTCGGTTCCATCCGCAAGGTTCCAGACAACGCTGGCGTGCCGCAGCGACGTCCATCCCAGGGGGTGTGCTGCACATTGCTCGACCGGAGCCGGAAGCTTGGCCGCGGCGATCCCGATGCCAGCCACGACGACAGCGCCGATCACCGCCGCCGACTTCCACGTCCTGCGCGGCCGGATCGCGGACTCGAGCGCCCGCATGATCGGCGCCATCGAGGCGTGTCGACCCTCCGGGGTCGGGTGCATGCCGCGCAGCAGGACCGTCGCGAGCGAACTTGGAACGCCGGGGACGGAGGGGGCGGCGGGAAGGGAGGCGTTCCCTGCGACCCACTGCGCGAGGTTCAGTTCGGCGAGCGGATTGACGCCAAACAGGGCCTGCCACGCGACGACGCAGAAGCTGAACTGATCCGTCGCTGGGGTGACGCGCTCGCCCAGCCGCTGTTCGGGGCTCATGTACGCCGGCGTTCCGAGAATCGCTCCGGTGATCGTGAGATCCTCGAAGCCCAAGTGGAGCGGTTCTTCCGAAGGCCGCTCGGCGCGGGGGTCCAACGTTGACGCGGTTCGGCTCTGGGGGGCGGCGACGCGCGCCAACCCAAAGTCGGCGACGCGGACCCGGCCGTCGCTGCCCAGCAGCGCGTTGGCCGGCTTGAAGTCGCGGTGGATCAAGCCGAGATCGTGGGCGGCCTGCAGTCCGCGGGCGGCTTGCAGCAACCATCCCAGCCGGACCCGCGGTCCAGAGGCGGGGTTCGCAAACGCGGACTTTAGCGTGCCGCCGTCGACCAACTCCATCGCGATGTAGACGTGCTCCTGCGTTCGGTCAGCGTCGTGCACGGTCACGATGTTGGGATGCGAGAGCTTGGCGAGCGCCTGCGCTTCGCGCAGCAACCGAGTCTCGTGTTCACCCGCGACCCGGCTCCGTTGGACCAGCTTGAGCGCCACCGTGCGCTCGAGTGCTTCGTCATACGCGGACCAGACCTCGCCCGCCCCGCCGGCCCCGATCTTCTCCAGCACCTTGAACGGGCCCACGCGCTCCGGCACCACCCGCGCACGCGACCCGGTGACCCACGCAGGCAGCGTGGGCGTGGGTTCGTGCTCCGGCGGCTGTGTCGTGTCGGACACGTCCGGGTCAGGATAGCGGCCCGTGCTAGGGTCCGCGGTGTGAAGGACGAGGTTGCGCTGCTCCAGGCCTGGAAAGCCGGGGATCGGTCTGCAGGGGACACGCTGCTGGCCCCCATCGTCCCTGCGATTCGTCGGTTCTTTCGCAACAAGGTCGGCGGTGAGGTCGACGAGCTGACCCAGCAGGTCGTGCTCGACTGCGTGCGCACGCTTCACAACTTCCAGGGGCGGTCTTCGTTTCGCACGTACGCGTTGGCCATCGCGCGCCGGCGATTGATCGCGTTTTATCGCCAGCGGGGGCAGGCCCCGGGCGTCGACATCGACCAGCTCAGCATCGCGGAGATGGCGGAGTCTCCCAGCTCGATCCGTGTCCGAAAGCAGGAGCATGTGTTCCTGCTCCAGGCGCTGCGCGAGGTTCAGCTCGAGCTCCAGGTGGTGCTCGAGCTGCACTACTGGGAAGCCCTCTCCACGCTGGAGATCTCCGAGGTCCTCGAGATTCCCCAGGGCACCGTGAAGAGTCGGTTGCGGCGGGCTCGGGAAGCCGTCGCGCTTCGACTACGCTCGCTCGACCCGCGCGCCGAGCGGGTCGAGGACATGGTCGCGCGCTTCGACGAGTGGGCCGCGAGCTTGCGCGAACTGATGGACCGCTAATCCCCGCCAACCCCCGCCGGGGCGGTGGGTCAGGTCGGAACGCTGGCGCTGATGCGTTCGAGGACGATCGGGGTCGGTTTGAGGGCGACCTCGCAGAGGCTGAATGCGGCCCGGATCTGCGCGGCGGCGGCTTGTGCCTGGGCTTGGTCCCGCGCGTGCACCCGGCACAGAGGTTTGTCCGCGCCCACCGCTTCGCCCAGGCCGGCGACGTCGGTGAGTCCGACGAGCGGGTCGACATCGTCCTCGGGGCGTCGGCGGCCGCCGCCCATGTCGACAACGGCCATCCCCACGGCCCGGGTGTCGATGCGCTCCACCACGCCAGCCTGGGTGGGCATCACGTCGAGGGTGACCTCGGGGAGCGGGAGGTGGAGGTCGGGATTCTCGACCAAGTCGGCCGGGCCACCGAGGGACCGAACCATGGTGGCGAATCGCTCCGCGGCGCTGCCGTCATCCAGACACGCCTCAAGAGCGGCGCGGGCCGAGGCGTCGTCGGGGTACTGGCCGACGCCGACCAGCAGCTCCGAGCACAGCGCAAGCGTGACCTCGTGCAGTCGCGGATCTCGAGCCGCGCCGGTGAGGTAGTCGATCGTCTCGCGGGTCTCGACGGCGTTGCCCGCGGTGCGACCGAGGACCTCGTTCATGTCGGTGAGCAGCGCGGTGGTGGGGAGCCCCGCGCCCGTGGCCACGTCGACCAGGCTGCGGGCGAGTTCTTGGGCCATCTCGTACGAGCTGGCAAACGCGCCGGATCCGAACTTCACGTCGATGACCAACCGCTGCAGCCCCGCGGCCAACTTTTTCGAGAGGATGGATGCGGTGATCAGCGGGATGGACTCGACCGTCGCGGTGACGTCGCGGATCGAATAGAAGCGGCGGTCGGCGGGAGCGATGTCGCCGGTCTGTCCAATGATCGCGCAGCCGGCTTCGTGCAGCGCCTTGCCCCACAGCTCTGGGCTGGGCTTGGCGACGTACCCTTGGATGGCCTCGAGCTTGTCGAGGGTGCCGCCGGTGTGCCCCAAGCCTCGCCCCGAGATCATCGGGACCACGGTGCCGCAGGCGGCCAGCATCGGCGCGAGCATGAGGCTGACCTTGTCGCCGACGCCGCCGGTGCTGTGTTTGTCGACGATGGGCTTGCCGAAGTTGTGCTTCGACCAATCCAGAACCTCTCCGGACTGGGTCATGGCGCGGGTCAGCGCGATGCGCTCGTCCATGTTCATGCCCTGGAAGAACACCGCCATGGCGAACGCGGCCACTTGTCCTTCCGTGAAGCTGCCGTGGGTGAGGCCGTCGGCGAAGGCCTGCAGCTCTTCGGTGGAAAGGACGTTGCCGTCACGCTTGTGACGAATGATCTCCTGGGGAAGCAAGGACATGGCGTTCACTCTCCGTACGGGACCCAGATGTTCTTGACCTGCACCGCCTCGCGCAGGAACTCGCGACCCTCGCCTTGGCGAGGATCCATCCAATCTCGCTTGCGGCCGTCGTTGACCCACGTGCGCTTCATGTTGCCGATCGAGAGCGCCTCGACCTGCTTGCTGCCGGCCTCGGGACCCACGTACCAGATCGCGTCAACCCCGTCGTGCCCGGCCAGCACCTTGCAGAGCCCATCGCGCTCGCCGGTGACGATGTTGAGCACGCCGCCGGGGAGGTCGGAGGTATCGAGCACCTGGTAGAGGTCGGTGGCGGCGAGGGGATGGCGCTCGGAGGGCACCGCGACGACACGGTTGCCCATCGCGATGGCCGGCGCGACCAGAGACACGAACGAGAGCAGCGGCCGGTCGTCGGGACACACAACGCCCAGCACGCCGATCGGCTCATTCATGGCGAGGGTGACGTTGCGCAGCGGCGGTGCGTGCACACGACCCTCGTACTTGTCGGCCCAAGCGCCGTAGCTGAACAGCCGGCGGACCGTGGCCGCGACCTCGGCCGCGGCCTCGTCGGCGTTCACACCGGTCATCGACTCAAGGCGCGCGGTGAACTCGGAGGCCCGCGCCTCAAGGTTCTCGGCGATGTAGTACAGGACCTGCGCCCGGTTGTGCGCGGTGGCCTTGGCCCAGGCGGACTCCTTGCTTGCGGCTTCGACCGCGTTGCGAATGTCCTTGCGGTTGCCCTCGGCGATCTCTCCGACCATCGTGCCCTCGGGGGACAGGATGCTTCGGCTGTACCCGCCATCGGGGCGAGCCTGCTTGCCGCCGATGTACAGCTTCGGGGTGCGGTCGAGGCCGCCGGGACCACCGGGGAGGCCGCCCTCGGGCACGGCGCCGGGGTAGGCCGCTTCTTGAGCCGGGGTCTCTTCGTACATCGGGAGCTCGCGCAGGAACGCGGGCTCGACATACGCGTGCATGCCCTCGATGCCGCCCTCGCGGCCAAAACCGGACTCGCGGTATCCCCCGAAGCCACACGCCGCGTCGAACATGTTGGTGCTGTTGATCCAGATCACGCCCGCGTGGATGCGCGGCGCGACGTCGAGGGCCTGGTTGATGCTCTCGCTCCACACGCTGGCGGCCAGGCCATACTTGGTGTTGTTGGCGAGCTCAACCGCCTCGTCCGGCGTTCGGAACGTCATCGCGACCAACACCGGTCCGAAGATCTCCTCCTGCGCGACGGTGGAGGCGGGCTGCACTCCGGTGAGCAGCGTGGGGGGGTAGAAGCAGCCTTCCTTCGGGCAGCCACCGCTGGGTTGGTGCAGGGTGGCGCCTTCGCGGACGCCTTGCTGGACCATCTTGTCGATCATCTCGACCTGGACCGGTGCCACGATGGCGCCCACGTCGACGCACTTGTCGAGGGGGTTGCCGACCCGCAGGGTCTCCATACGGGCCTTGAGCTTGGTGATCATGGCGTCCGCGATCTCCTCTTGGATCAGCAGACGCGAGCCCGCACAGCACACCTGGCCCTGGTTGAACCAGATCGCATCCACGACGCCTTCCACCGCGGAGTCGAGGTCGGCGTCGGCGAACACGATGAACGGGCTCTTGCCGCCCAACTCGAGCGTGAGGTGTTTGCCGCTGCCCGCGGTGGCCTTGCGGATGATCTTGCCAACCTCGGTGGAGCCGGTGAAGGCGACCTTGTCGACGCCCTTGTGCTCGACCAGGGTCGCGCCCGTGCTGCCGTCACCGGTGATGATGTTGACCACGCCCGGCGGCAGGCCGGCCTTCTGACACAGCTCGGCAAACAGCAGCGCGGAGAGGCTGGTGAACTCGGCCGGTTTGAGCACGACCGTGTTGCCGGCCGCGATCGCGGGCGCGATCTTCCATGCAGCCATCAGCAGCGGGAAGTTCCAGGGGATCACCTGGCCAATGACACCGACGGGCGCCATCCCTGGCAGCTCTTGCTCGAACAGCTGCGCCCACCCGGCGTGGTGATAGAAGTGCCGGGCCACCAGCGGGATGTCGATGTCCCGGGTCTCGCGGATCGGCTTGCCGTTGTCCATCGTCTCGATCACCGAGAGCAGACGGCTGTGGCGCTGCACCAGGCGCGCGAGCGCGTAGAGGTACCGGGCGCGGCCGGGCCCACCGAGTCCGGCCCATGCCGGCTGGGCTGCGCGGGCAGCCGCGACCGCATCATCCACGCTGCGGGATCCGGCCTGCGCGAGCTGAGCGATGGTCTCGGAGGTGGCAGGGTTTTGCGCGGAGAACCATTTGCCCGTGTCGGGCTCGGTCCACTTTCCGCCGATGAACAGGCCGAAGCGGCGCTTGTGGGCGTCCAGCCACGCGCGTGCGGGCCCATCGCCCTCAGGGGCGGGGCCGTACTCCATGGTCTCGAGAATGTCGGCGACGTTGGTCATGAGAAGGGGTCCTTCGCGGTCGGGCCGGTTAGGCCATGGGGTGGCGGTAGCCGGCGGCGTAGCGGCCCGTCAGGAAGTGCTCAAGCTGTCGTTCGATGTCGCTCAGCAGGCTGCTGGCACCGAAGCGGAACAGGTCGGGTTGCAGCCAGCGGTCGCCGAGCTCGTCCTTCATCAGGGCCAGGTAGGTGAGCGACAGCTTGGCGCTGGAGATGCCCCCGGCGGGCTTGAAGCCGACGATGTGTCCAGTGCGCTCGTGAAACGCCCGGATCATGCGGGCCATGGTCAAGCTGACCGGGAGGGTTGCGTTGACCGACTCCTTGCCGGTCGAGGTCTTGATGAAGTCCGAGCCGGCCATCATGCACACGAGGCTGGCCTTGGCGACGTTGCGAAGGGTGTTGAGATCGCCGGTGGCCAGAATCGCCTTGAGGTGAGCCTCGCCGCACGCTTCGCGGTAGGCCTTGACCTCGTCGTACATGGCCTGCCAGTTGCCCGTGAACAGGTGCGCCCGGGTGATGACGATGTCGATCTCTCTGGCGCCCGCGGCGACCGAGGCCTCGATCTCTTTGATCCGCTGCTTGAGCGGCGAGAGCCCGTGCGGGAAGCCGGTGGAGACGGCGGCGACCGGGATGTTCGTGCCCTGCAGGGCCTCGACCGCGGTGGACACCATCTCGTGGTAGACGCAGACCGCTCCGGTGCTCAGGCCGACGTGGCTCAAGCCCAGTCCTTCGACGAGGAACCGAGACAGGGGCTGCCGGGCTTTTGCGCAGAGCCGCTGCACGCGGCCCGGCGTGTCGTCCCCGGACAAGGTGGTGAGGTCCATGCACTGGACCGCGCGCACCAGCCACGCCGCCTGCCACTCCTTCTTGACGCTGCGTCGGCCCGGAATGGTGGCCGCCCGGCGCTCGACGGCGCTGCGGTTCACGCGGACGTCCCGGACCCAGTCCAGCTCCAGGTCGGTGCCCGGGTTGCGCTCGAGAGTGTGGCGCTCTTGGGGTGCTTCCACGGCCCGAAGCGCCTTGGCGTCTTTGTCTTTTTTCTTGCCCATGTCGTGTGTTCCTTCAGGCGAAGGTGCCGATGAAGCCCTTGATCAGCTCTTGGAGGGTGGCGGAGGCCTTCTCCGCGAACTCGAGGGTTTGCGCGTGGCTGAGCTCCTCGTCGGACAAGCCCGCGCCCATGTTGGTCAGCACCGAGACCGCGGCGCACTCCATCCCGCAGTGCCGGGCCACGATGACCTCGGGCACGGTGGACATCCCGACCGCGTTGGCGCCCATCGCCTGGCACATGCGGATCTCCGCGGGCGTCTCGAACGTGGGTCCGAGCAGCGCGATGTACGTGCCCTCGCGGAGCGTGACGCCCTGCGTTGCGGCGACGGCCTTGATGCGCTCCTGCAGCGCCTTGGAGTACGCGCCGGTCATGGCCGGGAAGCGGGGGCCAAAGCTGTCGTCGTTTTTGCCGAGCAGCGGGCTGGTGCCCTGAGCGTTGATGTGGTCGGTGATCAGCATCAGCTGACCAGGCTTGGCGTCCAGGTCGAGCGCGCCTGCGGCGTTGGTGAGAACCAGGGTCTCGCAGCCCAGCAGCTTGAGGGTGCGGATGAGCGGCTGCACGCTGTTGGCGTGGTGTCCCTCGTACAAGTGGACGCGACCCTGGAGGCAGGCCACCTGGACGCCTGCGAGCGTGCCAAGGATCAGCCGCCCTGCGTGGCCCTCGACGGTGGGCTCGGGAAATCCTGGGAGCTCCGCGAACGAGAACGAGACGGCGTCCTGCACCTGGTCGCCGAGGCCGCCGAGGCCTGAACCGAGCACGAGTCCGATCTTGGGGGAGCGCCCGGGGGCGCGTTCTTCGATGAGGGCGGCTGCCTTGCGGGCGTCTTGGGACACGGCGGGGATCTCCTGCGCCCCAACACCAGGGACGAGCCCGGGACGATACGATCCCACCGCCGCAGAATCCATGCTCGCTTCCGCAGTATCCTGGGCCCATGCAACCGCTCCTGCTGAACGCACCTGCGGTGGAACGCACGACCCGCTATGCACAGGTCCGGCAGGTGATCGACAGCGTCCTGGCCGACGAGGACGACTGGGTCAGCGCGATGGCCACAGTCGTGTGCGAGCTGCACCACGGGTTCGACTACTTCCACTGGACCGGCTTCTATCGGACCGTATCTGCGGAGCTGCTCGCGGTCGGTCCCTACCAGGGCGGCCATGGGTGCCTGCGCATCCCGTTTGCGCGCGGGGTCTGCGGTGCGGCGGCCCGGACCCGGCAGGTGCAGCGTGTGGCCGACGTGGAGGCCTTTGCGGGGCACATCGCGTGCTCCAGCTCCACCCGCTCCGAGATCGTGGTGCCCGTGCTGGGCGCGAGCGGCGAGACGTTTGCCGTGCTGGACGTGGACTCCGATCACCCCGATGCGTTTGGTGAGCCCGACGAGGCCGCGCTGCGCGATCTGTGCGAGATGCTTGGCGCGCGCTACGGTGGCGCGCGATAGTCCGCGCACCGCCATGTTTCCGTTCGAGTTCTACAAAGTCCTGCACCTACTGTCGATCCTCGTGCTGTTCACCGCGCTGGGCGGCCTGGCGATGGTCACGCTGCGGGGCGGTAGTGACGCGGAGAAGAAGGCGTCCCGCAAGCCGCTGATGATCCTGCACGGTGTCGCGCTGTTTCTGGTCGTGGTCGCCGGGTTCGGCATGATGGCTCGGCAGGGGATGATGCAGTCCGGTTGGCCCGGGTGGCTCTTCGGAAAGCTCGGCGTCTGGCTGCTGCTCGGCGGCGCGGCGGCGCTGGTCAAGCGCCCGATGGGAATCGCGTGGTATCTGCTGCTTCCCGTCTTGGGAGCGATCGGAGCCTGGCTCGCCGTCTACAAGCCGTTCTAGCTTCGATCGCCTGTCATGTCCTGGTTCAGCCGCCTGACCTCCGCCTTCGCCGATGGGAGCGCGTTCTCCTTCTCGGGCCTGGGTGTGCTTACCGTCGGGCTGCTGATCCTCGGGCTGCGGTTTACGCTGCTGCGCGGCGACCGGGAGAAGCTCCGCACCCCAGCGGGCGCCTTGGTCGTGCATCTGATCCTGGTCGTGATGGGCGCCATGCTCGACCCGGCATCGAGCACGGCCGGGGTCCTGCGAACGCTGGCCGTGCTGTTTTTGCTGCTCTCAGGCGCACGCGCGGGCTTTTTGCTCGTCGTGGACAACATCTTGACCCGGCGGCTCGCCCGTCCCATTCCCAAGATCTTTCGCGACATCTGCGAAGGCATCGTCTACTCGGCTGCGGTCCTGATCACCTTGCGTTCCGCCGGCGCCCAGCTCGACGCGCTGCTGACGACCTCGGCGTTGTTGACCGCCGTGGTCGGACTGTCCCTTCAGGACACGTTGGGCAACCTGTTTGCGGGCTTGTCGATCCAGGCGCAGAACCCGTTCGAGGTGGGCGACTGGATCCAGTACGACAACGATGAGCACTACGTCGGCAAGGTCACGGAGATCAACTGGCGCGCCACCAAGGTGCTCACCCTCGACGACGTCGAGATCATCATCCCCAACGGACCGCTGGCCCGCGCGCCGATCCGAAACTTCACCAAGCCGGCCAAGATCAGCCGGCGCAGTCTGTTTGTCGTGGTGCCGTTCTCCGCCCCACCGCACCGCGTTCAGCAGGTGATCCTCGATGGTTTGCTGCACACTCCGGGCATCCTCGCCCGACCCGCGCCCTCGGTGGTGACCGCCGACTTTGTGGAGCGCGGCGTCCGCTATTGGGTCCGCTTTCACACCGACGACTTCGAGCGTCGCGAGGTGACCGACAGTCTGGCTCGCGACCGGATCTGGTATTCGCTGCGCCGGGCCAACATCAAGATGGCGGTGCCGGTGGCCGATCTGGAGCTCCACCAGGACGACGAGTCGCATCGCAGCGCCGAACGCAGTGAGGCCATGGCCCGGCGCCGCGCAGCCCTGCGCAACGTCGACTTCTTGGCGAATCTCTCCGACCCTCAGGTGGACGAGCTGGCGTCGAGTTGTCGCGAGCGCCCCTACGCTGCCGGCGAGACCATCCTGCAGCAAGGCGACCAGGGCGACGAGCTGTTCATCGTGCAGCGCGGCGAGGTCGAGGTGTTGCTGGACGCGGACGGCGATTCGGTTGAGGTCGCGCGTTTGGGCCAAGGCTCCTTCTTTGGCGAGATGTCCCTGATGACCGGCCAGCCGCGCATGGCCACCATTCGGACGTTGACCGAGACGCTGGTCCTGGTCGTCTCCAAAAAATCGTTCGCGATGGTGCTCGACGCCTCTCCGGAGCTCGCGGAGCAGATCAGCGACGTTCTGGTCTCCCGGCGGGAACAGCTCGACAGCGCGTCCTCCAAGCAGAGCGCGCCTCGGCTCTCTCAGGCGTCGAGGGCCTCGCGCAACGAGCTGCTGCACCGAATCAAAGACTTCTTCTCTCTGGGTGGCTGACGGGCGACGGGGGCTGGTGTTGGGCGCGACAGCCTGCGAGTCTATCTGCTGTGAGGCTGTGGATCGCTCTGGGCATCGTTGTGGGTTTGACCGGTTGCCAGACCGGGGCCGCGTCTTCCGAGCCGCGTTCGGTCCCTGAGGTGCCACCTGCGGCCAAGCAGGAACCCCAGACCCCTCCGGAGCAGGCCCCCACGCCGCTCTCGGTCGAGGAGCGCGCCGAGGCCCTCGCGAAGCGGGTCATCATTCTCGATGGGCACATCGACGTTCCGTGGCGCCTTGAGAAGTCCTCCACGGACGGAGTGCTTGGCGAGGACGTTGGCGCGGCGACGACGGCCGGCGACTTCGACCTGCCGCGAGCGCGCGCCGGTGGCCTGGACGCACCCTTCATGTCGATCTACGTCTCCGCAGACTTCGAGATGAACGGCGCGGACGCGGTGGCCGAGTCCCTGATCTCGCTGGTGGAGGGCATCGTCGAGGCGCACCCCAACGACTTCGGACTCGCGCCAAGCGTGCAGAGCGTTCGGGACAACTTCGCGGCCGGCAAGATCTCGCTGCCGATGGGGATGGAAAACGGGGCGCCGCTGATGGGCAAGCTGGACAACGTCGCGCACTTTCACAAGCGGGGCATTCGCTACATCACGTTGGCCCACAGCAAGGACAATCACATCAGCGACTCGTCCTACGACGAGCGCCACACGCACAAGGGGCTCTCAAGGTTCGGCAAGTCTGTCGTGGCGGAGATGAACAGGGTCGGCATCATGATCGACGTCTCACACATCTCGGACGACGCCTTCTGGCAGGTGATGAAGCTGTCCAAGGTCCCGGTCATCGCGTCCCACAGCTCGTGCCGGCACTTCACGCCTGACTTTGACCGCAACATGTCCGACGAGATGATTCGCGCCCTGGCGAACGCGGGAGGGGTCATCCAGATCAACTTTGGCTCGGACTTTCTTGACGCCGAGGTTCGCAAGGCTCGCAAGAAGCACGACACGGCGCTTGAGGCCCACCTCAAGGCGGAGGGGCTCGACCCCAAGTCGGACGCGGGAGTGGCCGCAGCCCAGGCGTATGAGGCTGAGCACCCCGCCGCTCGGGCGAGCGTTTCGACGGTCGCGGACCACGTGCAGCACGTGATCGAACTCGTGGGCGTGCAGCACGTGGGCTTGGGCAGCGACTTCGATGGGGTCGGGGACTCGTTGCCCGACGGCCTGCGAAGCGTCGCGGACTATCCCAATCTTCTCGCGGAGCTGTTGCGACGCGGGGTGTCCGAGGAGGACATCGAGAAGATCGCGTCTGGGAACGTGCTGCGGGTGTGGTCCGCGGTCGAGGCTCACGCAGCCGGCGCGAGTGGGTGAGCTACTCGTCGAGGACTTGGAAGCTGACCTCGTAGTCCACACACTCAAGCGTCTCTTGCGTCGTGTAGACCGCGATGTAGGCCTGTGAACTCTCGTCGCTGGACAGCGAGCAGTTGAGGTCGCCGATGATGATATCCCCCGAGCAGCACCCCTGGACGTTGACGGCGGAGGGGACTGGCGTCCCTGCGATGCAGTTGATCTGCTCCGATCCAAAGTTGCACAGCGGGAACCAGCACGCGGACACGCCCTCGGTGGGGTTGATGACGTGGTTGGGATTGTTGGCACTTCCGCAGGTCCACGGCGCGTCGTAGGTGAACCAATCGTCGTCCTCGGCCGTCTCCAGCGTCCCAGAGAACGCGCTCGCCGAGGCGCCACAGCCCTGCACCCCCAGCGCGACCGCTTCGCTGGACATGCCGTTGGGTTCCTCGTCGTCCTGCTGGCACTGCATCGGGCCGGTGGTGTCCCCGCCGGTCTCTTCGGGATCGACGCCCGAAGCGGACGCGTCGCCGCCCGTGGTGCTCTCGCTGCCCGTTGTCCCGTCCGTGGAGCCGGTTTCAACCGGGTCCGAGTCGGTGGGCAAGGGAGGGTCGCTCGGATCCGGGGTGGTGTCGCTGTCGGGCCCCGTGGTCGTGCTGGACGTCGCTGGGGTATCGCTGGCGCTTCCGTCTGCGCTTGCCGCCGAGGGCTCGGGCAGCGCTCCACTCGTCGTCCCGCCACCGCTGCTGCTCCCCGATGACCCCGCGCCGCCGTCTGAGGAATCCGCCTCCACGAAGCTGGCGCACCCAGCCAGCAGCACGCAGAGCGCCAGCGCCTCGTTCCGCAACCCGTCTCCCCAAGCCATGCCTCAGAGTACCGCGCCCCGCAATGCGTGGGCAGCGTCGCACCTGAGCCCCGCGCGCGCGTTTTCGTGGGGCCGGTTCAGCGGGCTCAGCTCTCGACGAAGGCCTTGAGTCGCTTGCTGCGGCTGGGGTGCCGCAGCTTGCGAAGCGCCTTCGCTTCGATCTGGCGAATTCGCTCACGGGTGACCGAGAAGTCCTGACCGACCTCTTCGAGGGTGTGGTCCGAGGCTTCCCCGATGCCGAAGCGCATCCGCAGGACCTTCTCTTCCCGCGGGGTGAGGGTGGCCAGCACGCGGCGGGTCTGGTCGGAGAGGTTGAGGTTGATGACGGCCTCGGAGGGCGAGGTCATGTTCTTGTCCTCGATGAAGTCGCCCAGGTGGGAGTCTTCCTCCTCGCCGATCGGGGTCTCCAGAGAGATGGGCTCCTTCGCGATCTTGAGGACCTTGCGGACCTTGTCGAGCGGAAGCTCCATCTTCTCGGCGATCTCCTCGGGCGTCGGCTCGCGGCCGAGGTCCTGCACCAGGTTTCGCGTGGTGCGGATCAGTTTGTTGATGGTCTCGATCATGTGGACCGGGATCCGGATGGTCCGGGCCTGGTCCGCGATGGCGCGGGTGATCGCCTGACGAATCCACCAGGTGGCGTAGGTCGAGAACTTGTAGCCGCGCTTGTACTCGAACTTGTCGACGGCCTTCATCAGGCCGATGTTTCCCTCCTGGATCAGGTCCAGGAACTGCAGCCCGCGGTTCGTGTACTTCTTCGCGATGGAGACGACCAGACGAAGGTTGGCTTCGACCAGCTCGGCTTTGGCTTTCTCCGCCTTGCGCCGCGCACTCATCAGCTCCTCGTGAAGCTCTTGCAGGTCGGCGGATCCCATATGGGTCTCCTGCTCGACCTGGCGGATGCGCTTGGTGGCCAGGCGCATCCGGGCTTCGATTTCGTGCAGCTCGGAGGGGTGCAGGCCGAGTCGGCGACACAGCTTGAACTCCTCTTCTTCGGAGAGGCGGACGTCTTTAAACAGCCCCCGCAGCTCCTGGAGGTCCATGCCTGCCCGTCGCTCACACTCGTTGAGGTCGCGCTCGGCCCGGTTGACCCGACTGACCAGCTGCGTGAGCTCTTCGACGATGCCGTCGATGGGCCGCTTCGAGAGGTTCATGTCGCGAAGGGCCTCGGCGCACGCGCGGTGATGGTCCTCGAGCTGCTGGGCGAACTTCTCGGCGTTGGCCTCAAGCTCCTCGATCGGCGAGGCGGCGAGGCCTTCGCGAATCTTCTCGATCTCCTTCTGGTGTCGGCGAACCTTGTCGACCTGCTTCTGAAGGTTCTCCAGCGCGGCCTCCTGGTTGACCGGGATCGTGTCTTCCTTCTTCTTGGTCGGGTTGTTGTCCGTGGGTGCGCTGATCTGGATGACGTCTTTGACCCGGACCTGGGCCCGGCGGACGCGGTCGAACATCTCGAGGGAGTAGGGCACCGCAACCGGGCTGCGCAGCGCGATCTCCAGCATGCTCATCTCGCCCTTCTCGATGCGCTTTGCGATCTCGACCTCGCCCTCGCGAGTGAGCAGGGAGACCGAGCCCATCTTTCGCAGATACATCCGCACCGGGTCGTTGGTGCGTGTGGACTCGTCGTCGTCCTTCTTCTTCTTGTCGGCTTTCTTGGTCGTGGGCTTGCGAATGCCGGTGACCTTGGCCGTGGCGCTGGCGACAGCTTTCACATCTGCCTTCGACAGCACGTGGACACCCTCGTCGACCAGGAGCTTCTCCCAGCTACCGATTTCGCCGGGGGACACGATCTCGGGCGGGAGCAGCTGCCGCAGCTCATCCGCGGTGATATGACCCTTCTTCTTCCCGAACGCGATGAGCTGCTTCTTGAGCTTTTCCTGATCGACGTTGCGGGCGGTGGCTTTCTTGGACATGGCTACCTTCGAACCTTTTAAAAGGGGGTCTTAAGACGACGGTCTTGAGGGACGCGGCGGGGGTTAGTTGGGCAACGAATCCGGCGCCGAGTCACCGTCGAGGGGGCGTTCGACGGTCGCGGGGGCATCGCTGGAGTCCGAGGACTCGGGAGAGTCCGAGGACTCGGGAGAATCGGGAGAATCGGGGACCAGGGGTCCGGTCGCGCGAAGAAGCTCTTGGCGCTGACGGATGAGGCTGCTGAGCTCGCGCGAGAGGTCGCGGGCTCGGTCTGGAAAGCCCTGACGCAGCGCTTCGCTGATCTGGGTCTTGATCGCACCGATGCGGACATCGGCGTCGTCGGCACGGCAGGCCCGAACCAGCGAGCCCAGGACGTCCTGGGGGTCGCCGCCTTGCTCGGCCAAACCTCTATATTCGCCGGCAAAAACGTTGTCGTAGAGCTGCTGGTGGGCGGCGGGTTCGACCGCCGCGAGCAGGTCCTCGAGGCTGGGATCGCGGCCCTCTTTGGCGCCCTGGACGACGGCCTGCACGACCGGCTGCAGACGCTGATCGCTGATGCACCCCAGCGCACCCGCGCGCTCGGCGATCGTGGCCAAATGGGGCACGTCAACCAACAGCATGGCCAGCCTCGACTGGCCCGCTGGCAGCGGCGGGAGGGAGCGCACGGCCGCGGATAGTGGCACATGTGCCTCTGAAGTCGAGTCTTTCTGGCGAGAGTTTTCTTGCGCACTTTGCGGCCGGGTGCCGTTCCTGCGCAGGTCCTGAAGCGTGCTCTCAATCCGTGCGACGGGCATTTTGAACAGTTCGGCGGCCCGGTGCGCAAACAGCTGGCGTGCGCTCTCGCTTTGCACTCGCGCGATCAGCGGGAGCATCTTGTCGAGACCCTTGCCTCGCGCGTGTGCCGCGTCTCCGGCTTTGGCGGCAACGCGGAGCATCATCTCTTCCAATGCGGGCCGAGCTCCGCGGAGCAAGGCGCCGAATCGCTCTTCGCCGATGCTGTCGGGGTCTTCGCCCTCGGGCAGCAGGACCATACGGACGTCGAGATCGGCATCGATGAGCTGTGGCAGAGCCGCCCACGCGGCCTTCTTTCCTGCCTTATCCCCATCGAAACACATGACGACCTGCTCCGCGAATCTCGCAAGCAAACGGGACTGTTCAGCAGTCAAGGCCGTGCCCAGAGGCGCCACAGCTTCTTCATGCCCCCACTGATGCAGCTTCGCCACGTCGACGTTGCCTTCGACCAAGATGGCGCGTTTCTTTTCGCGAATGGCGGAGCGCGCGGTGGCCAACGCGAACAGGTGCTTGCTCTTGGTGAAGAGCAGCGACTCGGAGCTGTTGACGTACTTGGGCGGGGGATCGCCGCCGCGGTCATCGACGTCGTGTGGCGGAACGATTCGGCCGGAGAACGCGATGACCTCGCCGCCGGGCTGAATGATGGGAAACATCAGTCTGCCGCGGAACTTGTCGTAGACGTTGCCGGTTCGCTCGCTCTTGCCCACCAGCCCGAGCGTTTGCGCCGCGTCCATCGAAAGGCCGAGCTTCTTCAGGTGCAGGCAGAGCGTGTCCCACCCTGCCTCGGCCGGTGCGGGCGCGTAGCCCAGCCGGAAGCGCTCGGCGAGTTCGCGGGTGAGCCCGCGCTGTTCGAGGTATCCCCGGCCGACCTTGCCCTTGTCGGGGTCGGCGAGGATCGACTCATAGAGTTCACAGGCTGCGCGGGCGACGGCATAGGCGGCGTCCTTCTCGTGACGACTCGGTCCGCCGCCGGGACCGCCTCCCATCGCATCGGCGGGGAGATGCACGCCGTACTGCTCGGCCAGCTTTCGGACGGCTTCGGGAAAGCTCTTGCCCTCGACTTCCATGACGAAGCCGATGGCGTCCCCCCCGGCGCCGCACCCGAAGCACTTGTAGCCCTTGCGCTGCGGGTTGACGTTGAAGCTCGGCGACTTCTCCTGGTGGAAGGGGCACAGGCCCTTGAAGTTCCGGCCGGCCTTGCGTAGCTCCACATAGCGACCGACGAGGTCGATGATGTCGACCTTGTCGCGGACCTCTTGGACCTTGTCGTCGGGAATATTCGCCACGTTCGCCTTACCAGGATCGGTTCGGTTTCGGTTTCGGGATCGGTTTCGGGTTGGAAGTTCGATGAACGAAAGCCGCGCCCATGCTTGCCCAGGCATGGCGCGGAAGGCCCAGTCGACCGGTCGGTGGGCGAGACCGTAAGGTTGACTACATCCGGAAAGCGCGCAAGGCCAGGCTTGCGGAAAACTTGGACGAGGCAGGGGGGTCATGTCAGGCCAATCTCATGCCTGATCTCGCTTCGCCCGATGCCGCTGCCGTCTCTCCAGAGCCGAGTGAGCGCCGGTCTAGCGGCCGACGCGCCCGTCCACGCGACCGATTGATGGACCGCGCGACCCAGGAGTACCCGCCGAATGCGGCGCTGCGCGGGGTCGGAAACCTCGGCAACCTCATCCTGTTCGTCGATGACGATCTCCGTGAGACGGCGCTTTCGATGACGCGGATCGAGGGATATCTGACGCGGACGCTCGATGCGCTGGAGTCCCCCGGATTGCGCCGCAAGGACGTCCAGGCGCTGGCGTCGGACATGGATGTGCTCGATCACCTCGACCAGCTCAACGAAACGCTCGAGAGTTTGCGGCGGCGTTTGGCCAAGATGGCCAGCGAGATGAAGCGCTAGCAGCCCCGTGGTGAAACCCGGTGGAGCGGACGCTCCCGCGGTGCGATACGATGGAGCGGGATGGTGGGAATGGACATGACGTTGAAATCCTCGGCACTGCGTGGCTCTCTCTTGCTCATGGCGTCGTGCCTCGCGCTCGCTTGTGGAGGGGCCGAGCCGCCGGCGGACTCGGCCGGGGCGGAGTCCGGCGGAATCCTCACCCAGGGCGTGCCGAGCACCGGGGCTGAGGGGAGCGGTTCGGACGGGAGTCAGTCCGGCGGCAGCAACCAGACCAGCCCCAACCCGACACAGAGCTCAGGCGCAGACGAGAGCGGTGGGACCAGTGGGGACGACGGCGACGGGCCGAAGTTCGACCTTGGCATCCAGCCCGATGTCCCGGGGCAAGGGGCGTGTGAGCCCGGCATTGGGAAGGGCGGGAAAAAGGCCGAGGGACCCGACTTCTCGTACCTGTGGGCGGCCAACAGCAGCGAGGGCACGATCACCAAGATCGACACCGAGACCGTGACCGAGGTTGGTCGCTTTCAAGTGCGCCCGGACGGTGCCGGCAGCCCGTCGCGAACCTCGGTCAGCCTCTCGGGCGACGTCGCGGTGGCGAGCCGAAGCGGCGGTGTCACCAAGTTCTACGCGGCGGTCGAGGACTGCGTCGAGAGCAACGGCATCCCGGGCATTCAGACATCCATGAACAACGCCGCGCTTCCGTGGGATCAGGAAGAGTGCCGCGCTTGGCATACGCCCTTCGGATACACGACGCAGCGGCCCGTCGCGTGGGCGCAGGGCGAGTGGAACAACGTCACGTGCGAGTGGGAGAACGAGCTGCTGTGGACCGCCGGTCGCAACGGCAGTGTGGCGCAGGCAGATGTCATCTTGATGGACGGTGACGACGGAACCGTCGTCGACATGGTCACCATCGATGGGCTCAACCCTGACCAGTACGGGATCTATGGCGCTGCGGTCGACAGCGAGGGCAACTTCTGGGGAAGCCAGCTCAGCGGCGCGCGCTTGGTGAAGGTCAACATGGCGGACATGACCACGCAGGTGTGGACGCCTCCGTCCTTGGGCGGGTACGGCATGACGGTGGACGTCGACGGCTACGTCTGGATCTGCGCCAGCACGATTCAGCGCTACGACCCCGCGACCGACACGTGGGCCGCGACAGCGGGCGGCGTCGGAAGCGCCGGATGCATGGCGGACGGCGGCGAAGATGGCCTGCTGTGGGCTGCGTCCGGTGGCTTCATCCGAGGCGTCAACCGAGAGACGTTGCTGGTCGAGCGCGAGTGGGCGGTCCCCGGCTCGTACGGCGTCAGCATCGACTTCGCAGGCAACGTCTGGGCCGTCGCGTTCGGCGACGGGGCGCACCGCGTCGACCCCGACACCGGCACGGTCACGTCGTACTACGGGCTGGTCGGTGCCTATACGTACAGCGACATGACGGGCGCGGCGCTGTCGTCGGTCAGCGGTACGGCGCCCACGGGCTGAGGCTCGACCCACAGGTCGGCGTCAGTCCATCTCCCCTGAGTGATACAGCCATCGTCCAGCCTCGCGCTGGAACAGGCTGCGCTCGGTGAAACCAACCGGCGCGCCGCCTTGGCGGAGCTCGGCCCGGAACGTGACGTGTGCCCGGCCGTGCTCCTCGTCGAGGTCGTGGCTGAGCACGGTGAGCCCGGCGAAGGTGGTGGTGCGGCAGTACGCCAGCAAGTCGGCCTTCCACGCGGCGGTGTCGGCGTGCCAGTGGGGGCCACCGGGGTGGGTGGTGCGAATCAGAAACTCGACGTTGCCCAGCGCGTACGCGGTGTATCGCGCGGGCATCAGCAGGTGCGGGGGCGCGAGGCGTCCGCGGTGAAAGACAGCGCAGCACTTCTTGAGCTTGCGCTCGCTGCCGCAGGGGCACGAAGCGTTGGGGGAGAGCTTCATCGCAGGACCCCGTCGACGATCTCCAGCGCGGAGCGAAGGCGCGTGCCTTCGTCACCGACGATGCGGAACGAGGGCAGGCCGCGGCGTTTCAGCTCGGCGTCGAACAGCGCGTGTTGAGCATCCCGGGCTTGGGGGCTGTCGCGCTGTCCGGGGTCGGGGGTCCACGGGATGTCGGGTTGGCAGAACAGATAGAGCGCGTAGTGCCGGGCGGCGAAGGCCTGCTCAAGCCAGGCCTGCGTCACGCCGAAGTAGTGGCGCGCGTAGATCAGGGTGCTGAGCACATTGGTGTCGTGCAGGACCGCGACAGCGTCCCGGTGGCGGTCCTCTTCGGCGAGTTGCCCGTGGGCGATCGGGTCGAGGTCGTCCTTGTGAAGGGGTCGGTCGATCTGTTCGACATAGGTGCGCACGAACTCGCCGGTCTGCGGCAGCGCGCGGGCGTTGGCCAAGGCTGCGGCGAGGGTGCTCTTGCCCGTCGACTCGGCTCCGATAAGCACGATGCGAACCGGGGCGGTCATGCGTCCTCCGTGCGGGATCGACTCCAGGTGTATGCGCCGTGCAGGGCCAAGACGACGAATACGCCGAACAGGCCGACGGTGAGTCCGTAGCCGGCGCGGCCGTACAGCACCATGAACGCGACGTCCGAGATGAGCCAGAATGCCCAGGTTGCCACCAGCTTGCGGGTGAGCAGCCACTGCGCGACGAACCCTGCCGCGGTGGCGGTGGCGTCGAGCACCGGGGCTTCGGTGCTGCCCGAAACCAGCAAGAGGATTGCGATGGCTGCGGTGGCACCGACCCACGCCGCGGTGGCGCTCACCCAGGTGCGCAGGGAGCCGGGGCGTACGTAAAAGGCCTGCTCGTCTTCACCCGCCTTCCACGACCGCCACCCTTCGATCGACAGCACGATGAACACGCCGTTCATCGCCGCGGCCGCGAGCAAGCCGGCGTCGGCACTGAGCCACACGTAGGCGGCGTAGCAGGCGATGAACAGCGGCCACGCGGCGCGATGTTGGCGAACGCTGAGCCCGACCGCGACCAGACCGGTGAGCGTCCCAAACCACTCCAGCGCGGAGGTGGCGACGACCTGCTGCCAGAGCGCGGACACGAGCCGGCAGTGTGGCACAGCCCCACCCGCGACGAGGCGTCGGTGGACGACGCTGGGCTGCTATCCTTCTCCATGGTGGGCCGGTTCGAGCTGATGTTGATGCGCCATGGCGAGGCGGAGGAATTCGCCGAGCACGGGGATGCGAGCCGCGTCCTGACCCCGCGTGGTCACGGGATGGCTCGGCGCGCGGGGGTCTTGATGCAGACGCTCGCGTGGCACCCCAACGTCGCGGTGAGCAGCCCCTTCGTCCGGGCTCGGCAGACGCTTCAGGGGGTGCTCGAGGCCATCGGTTCCTCTGTGGCCAAGGAGACGGAGCCCGCGCTCGTGCCCGGTGCACCCGCGGGCCGCGCGGCGGCCACCTTGATCGAACGCGCGGTGGCAGAGTCTCGCGAGAACATCCGCATGATCGCGGTCGGTCACAACCCCTGCATCACCGGCATGCTCGCCCAGCTGGTCCGCGGGGATGACCGCATGGCCTTTGCGGTGTCGACCGGAGACCTTGCGCACTTGTCTGTGGATCCCAGCGAGGGGACGGCGGTGGTGCTGAGCTACCTCCCGGCCCGGGTCCTCGAAGCCCAGCAGGGCTGAGCGAGATGAGCCGGAAGGTTCGCGGACGCGACTGCGAGCATCGTGCAGCCCAACGGATGAGGTTGTGTCGCAACGAAGCCGGGACTCAGTACGCGTTCTCTCCCCCCAGCTTCACCTTGCCGCGGAACACCCAGTAGACGATGCCGGTGTAGGTCGCGACCAGGGGCAACCCGATCAGCGCGATGATGCCCATGCGGCCCAAGGTGCCCTGGCTCGAGGCGGCGCTGTAGATCGACAGGCTTGGCGTGCCCGAGGTGGACAGGACCAGGTTGGGGAAGATGGCCATCATGGCGAGAAAGGTCAGGGCTGCGATCACGCAGCAGCTGCTGATGAAGGCGTAGCCCGGGCGGCCGAGGTGGATCGCGCGCGGGATGTTGGCGACGGCCAAAACGTTCAGCCCCACGATCACCCACGCGATCGGCAGGTGCGTGAAGTTGGCCGTGGTGTGCGGTTGGGTGAGCAGGGCCATCGTGGACACGATGACGTACAGCGCCGCGAACACGGCGAACGTGCGCGGCATCCAGGTGCGAACCCGAGCCTGGAGTTCGTCCTCGGTCTTGAGGTACAGGTAGATGGATCCGTGCATGGCGGCCCCAGCGACCGCGAGCGCACCCACCCCCAGCGCGAAGGGATTGAGCAGGGTGCCCAGTGTGCCGCCGTACTCCCCCTCGGGCGTGAGCGGAATGCCGGCGATGATGTTGCCCAGCGCGACGCCGAACACGAAGGTGACCGTGAAGCTGGACAGGAAGAACGACCCGTCCCAGTAGCTTCGCCAGCGCGGCGTCTTCACCTTGCTGCGAAACTCGATCGACACGGCCCGACCGATCAGCCCCAGCAGGACGATCATCACCGGGAAGTAGAAGCCGGAGAGAATGGTGGCGTAGGCCTCGGGGAACGCCGCGAACAATGCCCCGCCGAAGGTCACCAGCCACACCTCGTTGCCGTCCCACAGCGGCCCGATGCTGTTGAGGACCAGGCGGCGCTCTTGGTCGCCGCGCACGAACGGGTGCAGGATGCCGACGCCCAGATCGAAGCCGTCGAGGATGGCGTAGCCCATCAAGAGCACGCCGAGCAGCACGAACCAGATCAGGTTGAGATCCATCTCAGGTCTCTCCTGGGTCGGGGGCACCCGCGGTCAGGGATGCGTTGTCGCGGCGGGCCCCGATGGCGGCGGCCAGCAGCCCGACGCCATCGTTCGTGTCATGGTCCGGCTCGGGCGGGCCGTGCCGAATCTTCTCGTTGATCACGTAGATCCACAGCACGAACAGGGCGAGGTACGCGATGGAGAACAGGATGATCGAGCCGAGCACCTGCTCGGTCGGGACCACCTTCGACACCGCGTCCTGCGTGCGCAGCAGGCCGTAGACGACCCAAGGCTGGCGTCCAACCTCGGTGGCGATCCAGCCGGCCTGGTTGGCGATGTAGGGGCCGATGACCGCGACCACGAACACCCACAGCAGCCAGCGCTGCTCGAACAGCTTCTTGCGCCAAAGCAGGAACCCGGCCAGCGTGGTGAGGCCGATGAACGCGGTGCCCAGGGCGATCATCACGTGATAGGTCAGAAACGGGATCACCACTGGAGGTCGGTCCTGGGGTGGGATCTGGTCCAGTCCGGGCACCGGCGTCTCGAAGTCCGCGTGGACCAGGAACGTGAGCAGCCCGGGGATCTCCAGCCCGTAGCGAACCTCTTGCGCCTCCACGTCGGGCCAGCCGAACAGCCAAAGGCCTGTGGGTTCGTCGACGCTGTGGAAGTGGCCTTCGAAGGCGGCGATCTTGGCGGGCTGGTGCTCGGCGACCATCTGCGCTTGCGCGTGCCCCGAGACCAGCTCGCCCCACGAGGCCAGGCTGGCGACGACGAGCCCGATGACGAACGAGCGTTTGGCGAAGTCCTCGTGGCGGTGCTTGAGGAGGTACCAAGCGGAGATGCTCATCACGAAGAAGCCGCCGAGGATGAACGCCCCGAGCAGCACGTGGCCGAGCCGATGCATGGAGCTTGGGTTGAAGATCATCGCCCAGAAGTCGACGATCTCCGCCCGCACCGCGCCCTCGTGTTCGACGAGCACGTGTCCGGCGGGGGTGTGCATCCACGAGCTGGCGATCACGATCCACACCGAGCTGAACACCGAGCCCAAGAACACCATCGAGGTGGCGAAGAAGTGCATGCGCCGACCCACGCGGTCCCAGCCGAACACCAACACCGCGAGAAACCCCGACTCGAGGAAGAACGCGAAGATGCCCTCAGCCGCAAGCGCCGACCCGAACACGTCGCCGACAAAGCGCGAGTAGGTCGACCAGTTGGTGCCGAACTGAAACTCCATCACGATGCCGCTGGCGACGCCGACCGCGAAGTTGACGGCGAAGATGCGGGTCCAGAAGCGGGCCATGGCCTCATAGCGCCGCTCGCCAGTCCTCATCCACAGGCCCTCCATGATCACCATGTTGAGTCCCAGGCCGATGGAGAGCGGCGGGAACAGGTAGTGGAACATGATCGTGAGCGCGAACTGGGCGCGCGAGAGGAGGACGAGATCGAGTTCCATGGCGCATCGCATGCGTACCGCCAGGCGGCTGGGCTGGCAAACCGACGCCGCGGCTTGCGGATTCTCGTAAGTGTGGGCGCGCAGCCTCGCGTAGACTCGCGGGCGACGTGACCGAGTCCCCGCCATCCGCCCCGCACACCGCGCGACAGATCGCGATGCGGGCGCTGCTGGCCACGGCGGGGCTGTACGGCGTGTACGCGGTGCTGGGCCTGGTCGGGCTGCATCCGGACCTGCGCTACTTGGCGCTGGTGGGCGCGTTCTATTTTCTGCCGCAGTGGATGCTGAAGCGAGACGAGGCGCGTCAAGCCAAGTACCAGGTGGGTCCGGGCGGGGTGGTGCCGCCGTGGGATTGGCGGGGGGCAAAGGTCGCCGGCGTGATGGCGCTTGTCGTGTTTCCGCCGTTTGTGCTCGCGTTCTTTTGGTTCTACGAGCAAGTCTGCGGCGGAGACCTCTCGCTGCTCTCTCCGGTTCTTGGCCTCGAGTCGATGACGCCGGCCGCGGGCGGACTCGAGAGCTACCTCGGCCGCTTGTGCCGAGCGCACGGCGGTGGTTTTTGGCCCGCGTCGATTCGGCTGCCCGCGGCTTGGCTGGAGTACGGCGGCTTGGGTGTACTGCTTGCCGTGGCGGTGGAGGTGTTTGCGATCGCACTGCCCGAGGAGGTGTTCCATCGCGGCTACCTGATGAGCGCGCTTGAGGAACTCTGGCCCCCGAAAGCGCGGGTGCTGGGTGTGAAGTTGGGCCTGGGGGCGGTGGCCGCCAGCGCCCTGTTTGCGGTGGGGCACCTGGTGGGCATGGCCGAGGTGTCTCGGCTGGCCACGTTCTTTCCGGCGCTCGTGTTCTCGTGGCTGTGGCGGCGCAGCAACACGTTGTGGGCGCCCGCGCTGTTTCACGCCGCGTCCAACCTCTTGATGGCGGTCCTACTCGCCAGTACGTTTCCGCGGTAGACCGGAGTTCTTTATGGCGATCGGCGCGTTCTTCGACATCGACAACACCGTTCTTGAGGTCAACTCGGGCACGAAGTGGATCGGGTACCAGTGGAAGATGGGGCAGCTCACCGCCCGGCAGCTTGGGCAAGCGCTGCTGTGGCTGGGTCAGTATCGCTTCGGAGTGCTCGACTACGACGCGATGGCGCGCAAGGTGTTGGCTCGCTACCGCGGGGATGCGGTGGAGCCTCTGTACGAAGAGGTCGCGGCCTGGTTCGAGCGAGAGGTCCGCTGGGCGATCTGCACCCAAGCCCGCGAGGCCATCGAGTCGCACCGGGCGCGGGGGCACACCCTGGTGCTGCTCACGTCGGCCACACCGTTTCTGAGCAAGCCCGTTGCCGAGATCCTGGACGTGCCCCACGTGTTGTGCACGAAGCTGGAGACCAAGGACGGCAAGCTCACCGGCAAGCACTTCGAGCCTGCATGTTACGGCGCGGGTAAGGTCACCCACGCGGAAGCGTTTGCATCCGAGCACGACCTCGACCTGGATGGTAGCTACTTCTACAGCGACAGCATCTCCGACCTTCCGATGCTCAAGCGCGTGGGGCATGCCCACGTCATCAATCCCGACCCTCGGCTTCGCCGAGAAGCCCTCGCACGCCGCTGGCCGATGACCGCCTGGACGGCCGAGGGCATCCCTCCCAAAGAGAACTATGCGAGACCTCGAGTACGGTGAGCTGGACCGGGTGCTGCAGCGCGCCTTCGACGAAGACCTGCCCTCCACGGACATCACGACCGTTGCGACGGTGCCCGCAGATGCGAAGGCGCGCGCGCACATCGTCGCGAAGGCGCCGCTGGTGCTGTGCGGGCAGGGGGTCGCTGCGCGGGCGTTCTCGATGATGGACCCCAGCGTTCGTTACGTTGCCGTTGTGGCGGACGGCACGCGGGTGGAACCCCAGAGCGTGGTGGCAAACATCGAGGGGCCGGCGCGGGCGGTGTTGGCCGCGGAACGGACCGCGCTCAACTTTATGCAACGACTCAGCGGTACCGCCACGCTCGTGCGTCAGTTCGCCGACGCAGCCGCGGGCAAGTGCCGCGTCGTCGACACGCGAAAGACCACGCCTGGGCTGCGTGCACTTCAGCGGTACGCCGTGCGCTGCGGGGGCGGGCACAACCACCGCAACGACCTGAGCTCGGGGGTGTTGATCAAGGAGAACCACATCCGGGCAGCGGGGGGCATCGCGGCTGCGATCGAAGGTGCGAAGGCTCGGGCGCCGCACGGCCTGCGGATCGAGTGCGAGACCACCACGCTCGAAGAGGCGCAGGAGGCGGTCGACGCTGGCGCCGAGGTCATCATGCTCGACAACATGGACGACGACCTGTGCCGTGAGGCGGTCGCTCGGTTCAAGGGAAAGGCCATCTTGGAGGCCAGCGGCAACATCCCTCTCGAGCGCGTGGCGGTGCTGGCCGAGATCGGCATCGATGTGATCAGTGTGGGAGCGTTCACCCACAGCGCACCTGCGGCCGACCTCTCGCTGCTGTTCGAGTTCGCATGAGCCCGGCGGCCGCGGACGACCTACGAACGCTCGGCGACACGCTCCAGACGCGGATCTTCGGACGCGCTCACGAGCATCACGAGAGCCTGTCCTCGACCAACGACCGCGCAGCGGCGTGGCTGCGCGAGGGAGGACCGCACGGGCTGGTGGTGACCGCCGATGCTCAAACCGCTGGCCGGGGCCGCCATGGCCGGGTCTGGAACTCACCGCCGGGACACAACCTGTACGTGAGCCTCGGCCTGCGGGTGGCCTCGGCGCGGCGGGACCTGTCGGCGGTGGGGCTCGCGGTGGGGCTCGCGCTGTACGAGGGGCTTGGCTCGGTCCCCGGGCTTGGGCTGAAGTGGCCCAACGATCTACTCATCGGGGACCGGAAGCTCGCAGGGGTGTTGTGCGAGTCGCGATGGGGGTCCGACGTCGAGCTGGTGGTCGGCTTTGGGCTCAACGTCCGCCGCGAGGGCATCGATCCGCAGCTCGCGGAGGTCGCGGTCGCGCTCGACGATGTGGGTGTCCATCGAGGACGGGTCGAGCTTCTTGCGCGCCTGCTGGCGGCGCTGCAGGGGCGGCTGGACGCGTTCTTGATGCTGGGCTTCGACTCGATGCGCGAAGCCTACGAGCAGGCGAACGTCCAGCTCGGAACCCGAGTTCGCGTGAGCTCCGGGGCGGAGGTTTTCGAGGGCGTGGCGCAGGGCATCGATGACGCAGGGGCGCTGAGCGTGCGAACCGAGGCGGGCATGCGCGCGGTGCATGCGGCCGATGTGACCCGGGCGCGGTGAGTTTGCCGCGCGCTGGGGTTCGTCACGGGGCGGGAACGCACAGGTCTTGCGTCGGGCCGCTGAGGCTGCACACGAAGTCGTTTGTCGCGCGGGTGGTCGTGGTGCCGCCCCCGCCGCTTGTGGGGCCCTCTGCGGTACCCACGGCGGCGCCACACCCGGCGGTCAGGGCAAGCACGACGCAGATGCGACAGGTGGGCACCTGATGCTTGTAGCAACGGTATGCGGTCTCGCGGGTGCGGCCGCTCCTCTCGGCGTTGCGGTCCGGCGGTTGTGACCCTGATACGATGCGCTTATGCGACGGCTTGCGATCGTGACGACCCTCACCGCCCTGGCGTTCGGCTCCGCCGGCCTGTCTACCGACGACGCGCAGGCGCACTTCCGCCTGGAAGCCCCGGCGGTGATGACCGAGCAAAACGACCTGGGCGATCCACAAAAGACCTACGCGTGCGGGGGCGGAGCCGACGCAGCGCTGACCGGCGACATCACTGCCTACACCGCTGGCGACACGATCACGATCACGATCGATGAAACCATCTATCACCCCGGGCACTACCGCGTGGCCTTGGCGACCGGGGACGTGAGCGAGTTGCCCCCGGATGCGGCCGTCACCCCCGTGGACGGAGACGACTGCGCGATGGCGGAGATCATGGACCCGCCCGTGTACCCGGTTCTCGCCGACGGCATGTTGCTCCACGACTCCCGCTTCGATGGACCGCAGTCGTTCGAGGTCACACTGCCCGACGACGTCACCTGCGACAACTGCACGCTGCAGATCGTGGAGTTCATGTCGAGTCACGGCGCGCCGTGTTTCTACTATCACTGCGCCAGCATCTCGATCGCCCCCGCTGCGGGGGGCGAGACGACGGGGGACCCCGGCGGAAGCACCACCGGCGATCCCACCGGCGATCCCACCGGCGATCCCACCGGCGATCCGGGAGGCACGACCGACGGACCGGACCCGACGGGCTCCCCTGGAGGCACCAGCGCAACGGGTGCGACGACCGATGCCGGCAGCACGACCGACGACCCGTCCGGGACCTCAGCCGGGTCGATGTCCGGAACCGACGGCATTGGCCAAGATGACTCCGAAGATAGCAGCGGCTGTGCGGTCGGGGGCAGCGGGACCGCAGCCTGGTTGGTGCTGATCCCGCTGTTCGTGTTCAGCCGCCGGCGGGACCGACGAGCACCAGCGTTGTAGCGGCCGCGCCCACGGTGGCCGCCACGACCTTGGCCGAGAACTCGTTGTCGAGATCCTCGACAACATCCGGCGCTGGGTCGCAGTGGTAGTTGGGGAAGCGGAACTCCGAGGTGTCGGTGATCATCATCGCCGGGAAGTCCACCTCCCAAAACGGCGCGTGGTCGGAGCGCCGAAGGTCGGACAGCAGCGGGTTGTTTTTGAGGTCTGCGTTGAGCTCGATGTGCACAACCGGAAGCTCGAGTCGCTGGGCTTGCGCCACCAAGGTGGCCGCGCCTTCGGCGATGAGGTCGTCGGCCACGACGGTGATGAAGTCGCCCCTGAACTCGTTCGCCTCGATCTGCGCGTAGCCCTCGGGGAAGACGGCGTCGAACCCGTCGGGGATGGTCTGAGCGCCCGGAGCACTGTCGGTGTAGCCGATCATCTCCAGGTTGTAGAGCGCCACAATGTTGTCGCCGCGCTCGACGGCCCGGTCGACGTATGCGGCGGCGCCGAGGAGGCCGAGTTCTTCTTGGTCCCAGAACGCGACGACCAGGTCCTGTTCGTACTCTCCGGTCGCGAGCACCCGGGCGGCCTCGAGGGCACCGGCCACACCGCTGGCGTTGTCGTCCGCACCCTGGCAGTTGGAGACCGAATCGTAGTGGGCCGAGACGAGCACGTCCGAGGTCCCGAGTGTGCCGCGCAGGCGACCGACCACGTTGACGCCGGTGTCGTAGACATCCAGCTCGACCTCGTAGCCGAACTCGGCGAGCTGGGCGGCGAGGTGGTCTTGCACGACCTGCCAGTGGGGCTCGTTCGGGCTTCGGGTCTCGGCGACGAACTCCAGCGTTGTCCGGTAGAGGTCTTCCTGGACACAGTCGGCCAGCGCATCGGGGCTGTCGCTACAGGCAGCCTCGCCGCCGCTCGACTCGTCCGCGGCCGTGGAGCCTGAGGCCTGCGTCGTACTCCCGGTCATGTCCGAGGTTGTGGCCGGGGAATCGGTGGCGGACTGTGCGGTGGCGGACTCGGCCGCTGGGTCTGCGTCTTCTTCGCAGCCTGGGGCGAGCAACACGAGCAGTCCAAGGATCGACGCGCGGGTCATCGGCAGAGGATAGCGCTATGGTGCGCGTTGTGTTGATCGCCGAGCGCCTGCGCCACAAGCGGCCCGTTTTCAGCTTTGAGTTCTTCCCGCCGTCAACCGAGAAGGGCGAAACGGCGCTGCTGCGCTCCTTGGAGCGGCTCGCCCCGCTGGATCCAGATTTCGTCTCCGTCACCTACGGGGCCGGCGGCAGCACGCGCACGCGGACGCTGCAGATGGTCAGCCGCATCCGGCGGGACTTCGGGATCGAGCCGCTCGCACACCTCACCTGCGTGGGCGCCACCGTGGACGCGCTCGCAGAGGTGCTCGATGGGCTGGCCGATGCTGGGGTTCGCAACGTTCTCGCGCTGCGTGGTGATCCTCCTGCGGGGCAGGAGAGCTTCGAGGTGACCGCGGGCGGGTTTCGGTACGCCGACGAGCTCGTCTCGTTCATCAAGGAGCGCGGAGGCTTCTGCGTGGGGGCGGCCTGCTACCCCGAGGTTCACCCCGAGTCCCGCTCCTCCGCAGACGACCTCAAGCATCTCAAGCGCAAGGTTGACGCGGGGGCCGATTTCCTGGTCTCGCAGCTCTTCTTCGACAACCTCGCGTTCAACACGTGGCAAGCCCAGGCCCGCGCGACGGGGATCACCGTGCCGATCCTCGCGGGCATCATGCCGGTCACCAACCTCTCTCAGGTCGAGCGCTTTACCAAGATGTGCGGCGCGTCCATCCCGGCTCCGCTGCACGAGGCGCTGCGTCGGGCGGGCGAAGATCCGCACGAGGTGTTTTGGACCGGCGTGTCCTACTCGGCCCGGCAGTGCGAGCAGTTGCTCAATCCGCCCGCGCCCGACCCGTACTCCAAGCGTCCTGCGGGCGTCGCAGGGCTGCATTTCTATACGCTCAACAAGAGCCCTGCCACCCGGGCGATCTTCGAGATCCTGCAGCTCTCTCGCTCGGCGGTGCTCTGATGTTGGCCGCCGGTCTCGTCGTCGCGGCCACGCTCGGCATGCTCGGGACCGAGTGGGCTGCCCACGTCGTCGCGGTCGCGCAGGCCAAGGACCAGCTGGGCTTCCGGGCATTCGAGACCGGAACGGGGCAGTGCCCCGCGAAGGCCAAGTTTTGCTTCGGACTTGCGGTGCATATCGTGACCTCCGATGGCACCCGCGAGGGCGAACCGGTGCAGACCCCGGTGTGGCTGCACGATCAGATCGCCCACGCCAACCGCCTGTTTGCGGTCATTTCGGTGGGCTTCGAGGTGGCATCCGCCGACACGTTGGCCTCCGAAGTCGGGGACGTTCAGACGCGCTCCGATCGAGATCAGCTGGGTCGACATGTCTTCAGCACGGGGGTCGTGCACGTCTTCGTGGTCAAGCTGCTGGCCGACGTCGACATCGCCGGTGAGGTCATCCGCGGCGTGCACTGGCGATACCGCCCCGACGTCACAAAGCGCTGGGTCATCCTCTCCTCGATCGCCTCGTTCACCGTCATGGCGCACGAGCTCGGGCACTTCTTCGGCCTCCCACACTCGAAGTACGAGGTCAGCATCATGAACAAGAGTCCACGCGACTTGCCGTGGCCCGACCGCGTGTTCGCCAAGCCCGAGGTCGAGATCACCGGGCGGCGAACCTCGGAGATGTTGGCGGACGGGTCCCTCAAGAACCGCCGCCGCCGCAAGCGATGACGCTCGCCCTCGACAACGCGCTGCGCCTGGTGCAGCTCGGGGTCCCGGCGGTGCTCGGAGCGCTCTGCGGCAGGCTGGGGTTGTTCCCCGATCCCAAGGCCGCGGTCGTCGTCCTCAATCGCTATGCGCTGTTCATCGGGTTTCCCGCCCTGGTCGCGCGCGGGCTGCTGCTGCCTTCGTCGATCATCCCCCACCAACCCGCGTTTTGGCTGCTGTGGCCCATCGCGCTGGGCCTCCTGCTCTTGTGCGTACCCCGGGCACGCCAGTCTGCGCTGGGCCTGGGCCTGGCATTTGGCAACGTCGCGTACCTGGGCCTGCCGTACGTGCTCGCGGTGATGGGGGAGGGCGTCGCCGGACCGGCCGCGCTGGCGGTCGCGGTTCATGTGACGGGTGCGGTGACCGTGGGTCCAGCCGTGTTGGCGAGGGCGTCGGGGGGTGCCCAGGGAGGTGTGCACCTCGCTCGCCGCGTCGCGCGTCAGCCGCTGTTCTGGGCGCCGGTGGTGGGCCTGACAATGCGTGCTGGAGGACCAGAGCGAAGGCGTGTGGCGGCCGATGTGCTGCAGCCATTCGCCGCCAGCGCAGCCGTCATCGCGCTGTTCCTCCTGGGACTGTACGTGTTCACCGAACGGGCCCGGCTTCGGGGTGTCGGACGGGCGGTCCTCGGCCTGGTTGCCGTCCGGATGCTGCTCGCCCCCGCGGTCGTCCTCGGGCTGGCATGGGCAGCGGTCGCGCTTGGGTGGCTGCCCACCGAGCTGGCCCGCGTTCATGTGTTGCTCGCCGCGATGCCGCTGGCGATCGCAACGTTCTCGATGGCCCACGATGCCGACGTGGAGCCCGACCGGGTCGCGGGCGCGGTGGTCATCTCCTCATGCTTGGCCGCCGCGATGCTCCCGCTGTGGTCGCTGATCGCAGGCGTCATGGGGTGACAGCCATTGGCCGCGATCGCGATTGAGCTGCGGTCGCGCTCTTCGCTGGCACCGATTCCCGCTGACCAAGAGGCTCAGCCCTGCGTCACCCACGTGACGGCGGCGCGGAACAAGGCGATACCCTCGGCCTCGATCGTCACCGCAGATGCCCCGGCCTGGTCCGCGTCGTAGCCCAGCCCCACGCGGCGGTTGGGCGCCACGAAGCCATCCAACATCGCGGCGCCCGACTCGTAGGCGAACTCCATGACGTCGTCCGGATTGCCCGCGACCCCGGCGATGAGCGTCGCGCCCGGAGGTGCCGGGGTGAAGAACAACCCCGCACCCGGGCCGCTGACGATGCTCACGTTGCCGGTCAGTCCGGCTGCGAGCGGGTCGGTATCGTCGAGGATCACGGCGTTGTCGGTCCCGGTGGTCGCCGGTTCCGCGGCCATGCCCATGTCGTCCCAGATGAGCCCTTCGAGGCACACCACGGGGGCGGGAGTGTCGGCCATGGTGCCGGCGATCTCGCTGGACAGCGAGGTCTCAGAGATCACCACCACGTCCACGCCGTTGGCGTCCGCGAGCACCACGTCGGTGTCCGCGAAGTTGAGGACCTCGTAGCCGTCGAGCTGTAGGGCCGCGATCAGGTCTTGGTCGTAGAGGTTGTCGGCGGTTCCGTCCTGGGTGATCAGCACCACGCATGGATCGACCCCGTCGTCGCTGCAGTCCGAGCCCGCGGTGACGCCGTCGCCGGGGTTGTCGTCGCCCCAGCCGTCCTCATCCTCGTCCTGCATGCACTCGGTCCTCGAGTCGAGTTCGGCGGCGCCGGGGAACGTGTCCTGGTCTGCGTCGTCGCAGTCGTCCCCGTTCGGGACCGAGCCATCCGGAGGCGTCTCGCCATCGGGGACGTCCTCGCACGCGTCGGGGTCTCCGAATCCATCATTGTCCGCGTCTTCGCAGTACGGGGTCGAGCCGGCCGTGTCGGACGCCGAGGCCGACTCGGTTTCCGAGGCAGAGTCAGAGTCGCTGGCCGAAGCTGAGTCCGAGTCCGAGTCCGAGTCCGTGTCGCTGGCCGAAGCCGAAGCCGAGGCTGAGTCTGACTCCGAGCCGGAGTCGGTGTCGGAGTCCGTGCCGGACGCGGAGTTGCTGTTCGAGTTGGCGGAGTCCGACGCCGTCGCGGTCGCCCCGTCGGTTTCCGAGTCGATGTCGATGGGTCCTTCGGTCTCGCCCGAGCTTCCAGCGGCGTCCGCCGAGTCCGCCGGACACGCCTCGGCGTCATCTTGAATCAATCCATCGTCCTCACAAGGACTCGCGCATCCGGTCAGGACAGCCAGCCCCATTCCCCACATCCAAGCTCGGCTCTGCATGTCCCGATTCTACCCTGGACCCCCGGGGCACCCACAATCTCGTGTTGCTCTCGCGCTCCTCGCCACCCGGGACACTCCGCGACGCGCGGCCGGAGCGCGCGGTGAGTCGGAACGGTGCAAACAGGTCCGGTTCCGCGCGTTGCCCACGGGACGCGTCGTCAGCCTGGGTCTTTGAAGCCCAAGCTTCGCAGGTTGCGATTGAGATTCTGGCGCAGCGCGGCTTCGCTCATGCCCAGCTTCTGCGCCGCGGACCCGAGGTTGTAGCGAATGGAGCCCACACGCAGCTTGGCGTCCTGGCCCAGCTGCAACACGCCGTCTTTGCGGATTGGCCGCGTCTCGACCCCGACGTACACGTTCTTCTTCCGCAGGGGCGGGAAGGCGCTCAGCGCACCCTCATACAGCCCGCGATCGGAGTCGGACATCTGCGCGTCCTCGATGCGCGACAGGTCGAGCACCACCCCTGCCTCCAGGCGGCCGTTCTCCAGCACCGCCTTGGAAGCCCGGACCGCGTCCTTGCCCGCGCCTTTTCCTCGGCGGTGAAACCCTTTGAGCACATACCGCTGCGCCTTTTTTTCTTTCGTGCGGGTCGAGCTTGCGTCGGAGGCCGGCCGCGGTGAGCCGGCCGTGGGTGCTGGGCTGCTCGGGGCAGGCTCTGGAGGCAGTGCCGCTTCGAGCTCGGCCGAGAGCGGCGCAGATCCTGCGGACTCCGCTTCCCAAACCACCGGCGCATCCGGGTCGAGGTGGGTCTGCTCGGCAACCTCCGCGTCGGCCCACTCCGGAAGCGCCGTCGCTTGCCGATACAACACAAAGACCGCCACGCCGGCGAGCAGCGCGAGCACGCCGAGTGCGATGGCAAACTTCTTGAGCATCGAGCGCGACAGCCTAGCGCAGCGAGCGGGCGACACGCAGCTCACGGGGCGCCGTATCCGGCAATCCGGGGAGAATCTCTCGGATCGGCACGCGCTCCTCGTATGGGTCTTCGCAGGATCGCCAGGCGATCGCGCCGTCGGCACCGATGAGAGAGACCGCCGGGTGAGGCGATATCGATGCCGGGACCGTAAACCTCGACGTCGGCTCCCTGAAGCTTCTCAACAGGCTGCTAGTCCCGGGTCAGCTTGCGGTACTTGATCCGCTTGGGCACCAGGGCGTCATCGCCCAGGCGCCGCTTCCGGTCCGCCTCATAGTCCGCGAAGTTGCCCTGGAACCAGGTGACCTTCGAATCCCCCTCAAACGCGAGGATGTGGGTCGCGATGCGGTCGAGGAACCAGCGATCGTGGCTGATCACGACCGCGCAGCCGGGGAAGTCGAGCAGGGCGTCCTCGAGGTGACGCAGGGTCTCGATGTCGAGGTCGTTGGTGGGCTCGTCGAGCAGGAGCAGGTTGCCGCCGCGCTTGATGAGCTTGGCCAGGTGCACGCGGTTGCGCTCCCCGCCCGACAGCGCGCCGACCTGCTGCTGCTGGTCGGTGCCGTTGAAGTTGAAGCGGCTCACGTAGGCGCGCGCGTTGAGCTCGATGCCCGCCATGTCGATGGTCTCGGCGCCTTCGGAGATCTCCTCGTAGACCGTGTTCTTGGCGTTGAGCGCGTCGCGGCTCTGGTCCACGTACGCCAGGTCGACGGTGTCGCCCATGATCACCTGGCCCTCGTCGGCCTGCTCTTGACCGACCAGGAGGCGGAACATGGTGGACTTGCCCGCGCCGTTGGGCCCGATCACCCCCACGATGCCGCCCGGCGGCAGGGTGAACGCGAGGTCCTCGAACAGCAGCTTGTCCCCGTAGGACTTCTTGACGCCCTTGAACTCGACGACCTTGCCGCCCAGCCGCCGGGTGAAGGGGATCTTGAGGTTGGTTTTGTCGACCCGGGTCTCCTGCGACTGCTGCAGCAGGTCGTTGTAGGCGGTGATCCGCGCCTTGCTCTTGGCCTGCCGAGCCTTGGGCGACATGTTGATCCACTCGAGCTCGCGCTGCAGGGTTCGCTGCCGCTTGCTCTCGGTCTTCTCCTCCTGCGACAGCCGCTTCTGCTTCTGGTCCAGCCACGAGGAGTAGTTGCCCTCCCAGGGGATGCCAGCGCCGCGGTCGAGCTCGAGGATCCAGCCGGCGACGTTGTCGAGGAAGTACCGGTCGTGGGTGATGGCGACGATGGTGCCGGGATAGTCGTGAAGGTGCTTCTCCAGCCACGCGACGCTCTCGGCGTCGAGGTGGTTGGTGGGCTCGTCGAGCAGCAGCAGGTCGGGCTTCTCGAGCAGCAGGCGGGTCAGCGCGACGCGGCGCTTCTCACCCCCGGAGAGGTTGGTGACCGGCGAGTCTCCCGGCGGGGTGCGCAGGGCATCCATCGCCAGCTCGAGCGTGTGGTCGAGCTCCCAGCCGCCGCCGGCCTCGATGATGTCCTGCAGCTTGCCCTGCTCGTCGAGCAACGCGTTCATCTCGTCGTCGGACATGGGCTCGCCCATTTTCATGGACACCTCGTTGAACTTCTCGAGGGTGTCCTTCATCTCCCGGACGGCCTCCTCGATGTTCTCCTTGACCGTCTTGGTCTCGTCGAGCTGCGGCTCTTGGGGCAGGTAGCCCACGCGCACGCCCTCGGCGGGCCCGGCCTCGCCGAGAAATTCCTTGTCCACGCCGGCCATGATCTTGAGCAAGGTCGACTTGCCCGCGCCGTTGTGGCCGAGGATGCCGATCTTGGCTCCCGGGAAGAACTGGAGGTTGATGCCCTTGAGCACCTCTTTGCCATTGCCGAAGACCTTCTTCAGCTGGCGCATCGTGAAGATGTACTGGTACGACGCCATCTGCGTTTTCTCCCCCAAGAGGGGCCGGCACGATACACCGCGCTCCCCGCACCGGGGCAACGCGTTTTGTTGCTTGCTTGATCGGCCACCGGGGCGGTACGGAGGGCGTTATGGACACCCCGCAGGGCAACTTCGTGGTGGAGAACTCGCTGCGACGCTACGGCGTCGAGCGGTGGGGCGAGGAATTTGTCGGGGTGACCGAGGAGGGACATCTGACGTTCCGCGCGCCCGGGCTTCCGCCGGTCGACCTGCATCAGCTCTCGAGCTTTCTCGAAGGGGCGGGGGTTCACCCTCCGTTCGTCGTGCGGTTCCCGTCCATGATCGGTGCGTGCCTCGACCGCATGAACCTGGCGTTCTCCAAGGCCATTGAGGAGAACGAACTCGCCACCTCATACACCGGGGTGTTGCCGATCAAGGTCAACCAGCGTCGCTCGGTGATCAGCGCCGTCCTCAACGGGGCCGCCTCACCGGTGGGGCTCGAAGCGGGAAGCAAGCCCGAGCTGCTGCTCGCGATGTCGCGGCCCCCCTCCGCGGGCGCGCCGCTGCTGGTCAACGGCTTCAAAGATCGCGAGTTTATGCGGATGGCGTTTCACGCCGCCGAGATCGGCCACCGGGTGATCATCATCCTCGAGTCGGTCCGCGAGGTCATCCGCTACGTCGACACGTTCAAGTCGCACGCGTGGACCGTCGTCCCGGACGTGGGGGTCCGGGCCAAGCTCTACGCCAAGGGCAGCGGCCGTTGGCAGAGTTCCGGCGGCGAGACGTCGAAGTTCGGCCTCACGACCAGCGAGATTCTCGCCGTGGTCCGTCGCCTCGAAGCGGACGACCTCTGCGACAAGCTGGTGCTGCTGCACTTTCACATCGGCTCACAGATCACGCGCATCCAGCAGATCAAGCAGGCGGTCCGGGAAGGCGCGCGCCTGTACGCCGAGCTGCAGGAGGGCTACGCGCCCAACATGCAGTTCCTCGACATGGGCGGGGGCCTCGGGGTCGACTACGACGGCTCGCGCACCTCACACCCTTCTTCGGCCAACTACACGGTCGAGGAGTACGCGTCGCAGACGGTGTTCGAGGTCGCGGAGGCGGTTCGGCTGAGCAAGGCCCGGCCGCCGCACATCATCACCGAGAGCGGCCGCGCTGTGGTGGCGACGCACGCGGTCACAATCACCGACCTTCGCGAGGTGCAGGGCGACCTGCTGCCGTTGCCCGAGCCGACCGACGACGAAAACCGGCTGATCACGACCCTGCGCGAGACGCTGAAGCAGGCCTCGGTCAAGAACTACGAGGAGTCCTTCCACGACGCGATCGACCTTCGCGACGAGGTGCTCTCGCTGTTCTCGAAGGGCTACCTCACGATCGAAGACCGCGCCAACGCGGAGGGCCTGTTCCAGCGGGTGCGCCTGAAGATCGGCCGCATCGTCGCGACCCTCAAGCGCCCCTCTGAGGAAATCGTCGAGTACCTCGGGACCGCCCACCGCAAGTACCTCGCCAACTTCTCCATCTTCCAGTCGCTCCCGGACACGTGGGCCATCGATCAGGTTTTCCCTGCCGCGCCGCTGAGCCGGCATGGCGAGCGTCCGAGCATCACCGCGGAGATCATCGACATCACCTGCGACAGCGACGGGTGCCTCAAGAGTTTCGCGCACCCCGAGGACAACATGCGCTTCCTGCCCTTGCACGAGCACCGCGGCTCCGGGGATGAGCCCTACTACCTGGGCTTCTTCATGACCGGGGCGTATCAGGACTCGCTGGGCAACGACCACAACCTGCTCTCGCGGACCCACGACGTCGTCGTTCAGGCGAGCGGCGCCCCCTTGTCCGAGGCTCCGGGCGTGCGACGGATGGAGTTCGCGCCGGGCGTGGTGCTCGACGTCAAGAACGGCTTCACCAACGAAGACGCGCTCTCGCGGATGGACTTCGACATCGAGAGCTTGCAGGGGGACCTGCGCCAACGACACTCGGGGCGCGACACCACGCTCGGTGAGGCGTGGGCCTTGGAGATGCTGCGGAGCTACCCCTACCTCACCCGCGAGTAGGGGCTGTGGAGGCGAGCCGCCGCCCCGGGTCGGGGCCGCTGCGGCGCACGCCTCACGGTGTGGTTGGTACTTCCGTTTGTCGCCCCGGGCTTGCGACCCTGCCGCAACAGCGTCTGCGCCGTGGGTCCGAGTTCGTGTCTCGGGTGGTGCTGGGCAAACCGCGGCCGTGAGCGCGGCTCACTCTGGCTTGGGCGCGGCGGTTTGGACGAACCCCGGGCGTGATGGACCGACGCCTTGCACGGCCTCCATGGCTTCGATCGCGAACACCACGTCGTCGTAGATCTCGTGCCATGGCAGCGCGTCGGGCCCGTGTCGCTCAAGCGCGCGGGACAGCGCGAGGTTGAAGGTCCCGCCGAAGTAGGTCCGGGCTTCTCCCGATCCGCACCCGAAGCTGGGGCGCTCGGCCGCGGTGGCGGTCATCGCCGTCAGGTTGGGGACGGCCAGCAACGCGTCGGCGCCGTCCGAGGGCTCGGCGCCTTGCGTGACGTGGTGGTCGATGAAGCCGCCGGAGAAACAGGCCTGAAGCACGACGATCTTTCGGATGTCGTCGCCGAACGCCGCCAGCAGCGGGCCAAGGGTGCGGGGTGTGAACACGACCTGCTCGGGCGCAGAGCCTCCGCGCAAGGCGGCCACGATGGCGCGGGGGTCCCCGATCCCGGGACCGTCGCCGCCCTGCAGTCCGATGGCGGCAGGGCCCAGCACGTCGCGCTCGGAGGGGCTCAGCGAGGCGGCGAAGCGGCGCGCGCGAGGTTTTTTGGAGGACGCGAGCGGGCGCAGCTGCGAGGGGAGTCCGTGCGCGGTGACGTAGACGAAGACGAAGCCATCGGCGTGTTCGGCTGCGGCGCGGAGATCTGCGGCCACACGCTGCGGGCTGGCGACATGGCAGGACTCCAAGGCGAGCGCGAGGGCCTCGTACTGCGCCCGGTCTCGGGCGAACGCGTCGGGGGAGGGGTGTGCCCAATAACAGGCGATCTGGTCCTCGCGAAGCCCCGCTTGGCGCCACAGCGTGCGCTGCTCCAGGACCTCGGCGGCAAAGTTGGCGACATCGTCTCCGCCCGCGATGAGAAACACCTTGGTGTCCACGGATGCGGGTTGGGCTGCGTACGTCGGCGCTGGGGCCACGGGGACAACCGTCGGGCGGCACCCGGCGAGACACAGCGCGGTGAGCAGGTGTCGCCTCATGAGGTTGATGCCGCCTCGCGGATCCGCGCGAGGTAGCGCGCGTACCCTTCGAGCAGCGAACCCATGTGGTCACCCGCGACGCACACGGCTTCGAACGGAGCGCCGCTGCGGGCGGCAGCCGCTTTCATCTGCTCGAGGTTGGGATGAAACCACGGGTCATCCTCGCCGACGTAGGCGACATGCGGTCGCACCAGGTCGGGCACGTTTCCGGCCAGCGTTCGCAAGCGTCCCTCGTCGGGGTCGCGGGCGTCGAAGCGAACCAGCGGTCCGTTGTGGGGGGTCTTGGCCCAGCGCGCGAAGGTCTCGGGAACATAGATCCCGCCCACGCTCGCAGTCTCGCGCAGCGGGAGGCCCGGAAGCAGCGCGAGCAGGGCAGACAGCGCCCCGCCGACCGAGTGGCCCAGGGCGAAGACCCGCGACGCGTCGACCCCAGGAGACTTCGAGAACCACCGCACCGCAGCGGCCGCATCGTCGAGCTCGCCGGCGAGCAACTCCCGGGTCCCTGGGTTTGCGTTCTCGCCGCGCCAGGTCGGCACGAACACGGCGAAATCCGGCGGAGGAAAGGCGGACCCCAGCGGCTCGAACTGCTTCGCCGAGGCCGCGAACGCGCCGTGCAGCCACACCAGGCCGGGAAATGGGCCGCTGCCCTCGGGGAGCGCGAGCCAGCCGTGCATCGAGCCCAGAGGCCCTGGCCACTGCACGGGGGTGAAACGTGCGTCGAGGGCCGCGTTGTCGAAGGGGGCCGGGCCGGGCGCGGATCTGCGCAGCACCGAGGGGTGCGCCGCACGAAACGCTGGGTACGGTTGCCGTGCGCTGCTCGGCGCTCGAGGTCGTTCCGCGCGACAGCCGGCCACGCAGCCCGCGGCCGTAAGCTTGAGCCAGTGCCGACGACGGAGCAGGCGCATCGACCCTCAGGGTACAGGAACGCTGCTGTGAACGTGTACGCTGGGGTTCCTGCCCGCGTCCCCTCCCACGACCGACGGTGACCGAACGATCGGTGCCGACGACGCGCCGAACCTCGACTACGCCCACGCGGAGCGGGTCCGAGGCGACATCGTGGGGCGCTACCTCGTGCTGAGGACCCTGGGGCGGGGCGGGATGGGCACGGTCTACGCCGCACACGACCCCGAGCTCGACCGCACCGTCGCGCTGAAGATCGTCCGTCGGCGCGGGACCAGCGGCGCCCAGCTCCGCGAGGAAGCGCAGACCCTGGCTCGGCTCTCGCACCCCAACGTCGTCACCGTGCACGACGTCGGTGACCTCCCGGACGGGGTCTTCATCGCGATGACCTACGTCGAGGGCAAGACCCTGCGCACGTGGAGCGAGGACAACCGGGGAGACATGACGGCGCTGGGGGAGGTGATGCGCGCGGCGGGTCGCGGTCTGGCCGCCGCACACGCGCAGAGCCTGATCCACCTGGACTTCAAACCCGACAACGTGATGATCGCCGACGACAGCCGCGTCCTGGTGTTGGACTTCGGCCTCGCGCAGCTGCAGGAGCACACCGGGGGAGGCACCCAGGTCTCCGCGTTGGGGACCCCGGCGTACATGTCCCCCGAGCAGCATCGGCGCGAGGCGCTGGATGCTCGCGCCGACCAGTTCGCATTTTGTGCGACGTGGCTGGAGTGCATTCTGGGGCGCCGGGCGTTTCCCGGACGCTCTGCGGCATCGGTCACCCGGGCCATTCTCGAAGGGGAGACCGACCTTCCAACCCGCCCCCCCTCCGTTCCCAGGGGTGTGTGGCACGCCCTGCTGAAAGGCATCGCCACCAAGGCTGCGGACCGCTGGGCCGACATGGAGACGCTGCTGGCGCAGACGGAGCCCCCGCGACGGGCTCGTTGGCAGACGGGCGCGGCGGTTGTCGTCGCCGGATCGCTGGGCGCTGGCGCCATGTGGGTCGTCTCCGACGCGAAGACCCAGTGTCGCACCGCAGCGTCGATGGTCGCCAGCGCCTGGTCCCAGGACGATGCGCACGCACTCTCCGCCCGGGTGGCCGAGCCCTCCGCTGGCGTGACGAAGGATCGCGCGCTCGCGGTCACGGCGGGGCTCGACACGTACGCCGACTCGCTGGCCTCGGCGTACGTCGAGGCGTGCCGCGTCGCGCCGGACAACACCCCGCGGCGGGTCTGCCTCGACGAGCGACTCGAGCAGCTCCGAGCGACCCGCGACCTGGTGCTTGAGGCTGGCGCGGACGAGCTCGAGGATGTCCTGGACCCGCTTCAGGATGCCCACTACTGCAGGCGGGCGGATGAGGACGCCCTGTACCGAGAGGTGTCCGACCCGCAGCGGGCGCAGGCGATCCTGCGGCGCCTTGCGCAGGCTCGCGCCTGGCTCGACGCGGGCCGCAGCGTTGCAGCGGTCGAAGAGTTGCGCGCTGTGGTCGAGGACGCAACGGCGCTGGGGTGGAGGGGCGTGGAGTCCGTGGCGCGCACCGACCTGGCCGAAGCGGCGGCGACGGCCGGGGACAATGCAGGCGCTGACCTCCAGTTCACGCTCGCGCTCGAACTTGCTTCCAAGGCGGGTTCGGACGTCGCGACCAGTCGCGCCCTCACCATACGCATGCAGGGGTATGCCCTGGATGGTGATGTCAGCGCTGTCGTGGCGCTTGCGCCGGCGGTCCGCGCCGCGGCGCTTCGTGCCGGACGCTCGGGCGCTGCGGTGGCGGTGGCGTTGGGCAACGTCCACCAGCTCACCGGGGACTACGAGGCCGCCGAGGCCGCATACGCAGAGGCGATTGCGCTGCCCGATGCTCCGATCCAGATTCGACTGCGTGCGCAGTCGAACCTCGGGGCGCTGGAGCTGTACCGCGGGAAGTTCCGTGGCGCGAAAGCCCGCTTCGAAGCGGTGACCCCCGCCCTTGAGGCGCGGCACGGTGCAACCTCGGTCTCGCGACTCAAGGCGCTTTCGAACCTTGCGGACGCGGAACATCTGCTTGGCGAGGAGCGCTCGGCGCTGGCCCACTATACCGAGGCGCTGCAGCGGTATGAGGAGGTCGGCGCGGACACGACGCGGCCAGCGGAGCATCTCAAGCTCAACTACGCCGTGGCGTTGCTCGAGAGCGGCGATGCGCAGCGAGCCGCGGAGATCGGGGTGCCCGCAGCCCAGCGGGTGCTCAAGCTTCACGGTGAGAAACACGTGTTCTCGATCGCGGCCCGCGAGTTTATGAACGCCATGGCGCGGAGCCAAGGTCGATACGAGGAGGCCCTCGAATCGACACAACGGCTGATCGCTGATCTGGAGGCGCTGTTCGGGAAGGACAATCCGTTGACGGGCATCCTCAGCCTGAGTGCGGCCGAGGCCGCGCTGGCCGCCGAACAGACGCAGCGAGGACTCGCGCTGCTGCGACAAGGGGAGCCCCTGCTCGCGGGCCTAAACCCCGAGCATCCGCTCCTGGTGCCTTTGCATCGTCTGCGCTCGGAGCTTGCGTTGCAGTCCGGAGACGCGCAGGCGAGTCGAAGGGCCGCCTCGGAAGCCGTGCGGCTGTCCTCGGGGGCTTCGGTCCACCCTGCTGAAGCGGGGCGTGCCCACCTCGCGCTCGCGAAGTCTCAAATGTCCCTGGGGGACACCGCAGCGGATGTTCGCGCAAATCTCGAGCTCGCGGCCCAAGCCTTCGCCGCCCATCCTCGGCATCAAACATCGAGGGTCCAGGAGGCCGCGGTCCTGCTCTCCGAGCTCGGACCTTAGCCGGACCGCCTAGCCGGATCGCCTAACCGGATCGCTTAGCCGGATCGCTTAGGCGCGAGCGATCACTTCGACCTCAAGCTTGAAGTCGTAGGGGAGACGCCGGACCTCAACGCAGGTGCGGACCGGCGGCGACTCGACGTCGAAGAACTCGGTGTAGACCTGGTTGAACAAGCCGAAGTTGCCCAGGTCGGTCATGTAGCAGGTGACCTTGATGACCTTGCTCAGGCTTGAGTTGGCCTTCTCCAGCGTTCGCTTCAGGTTCCCGAGGGTGGCGCGGGCTTCGTGCACGAAGTCGCCGTAGGTGAACTTGAGGTCGTCCACACCGACCGCCGCGTGGCCCGAGGTGTAGATCAAGCCGTCGTGCTGCTTGGACCACGCGAAGATGGGGCCGTACTCAAGGCTGCGCGTCGAAGGGTGGCTCATCGAGTGCTGTTCTAGCAGTCGGCGGCGGCCACGATGTCTTCGATGGCGAAGCGAATCTGCTCGGCGTGGGTGCGAAAGCTCAACACGCAGGCCCGGATGGTGGCGACCTCCCCCTGCGGGTGGGGGAGGCGAGTGGTGCTCAGGTAGACCCTTCCGCGGGCGTTGACCGCCTCGCACAGGGCCAGGGTGCGCCTGTTCCAGGCCTCCAGGGGCTCGCCGTCGCGCCGCTGCGGGCGAAACGGGACGACCGAGAGTTGCGGGGTGTCGACCAGCTCCAACGTGGGCGCGGCATCGACGGCAGCGGCCAGCACCTGCGCGAGAGAGAGCTTCTCCTCCAGAGCGCGACGAAACGCAGCGGCGCCGTGGAGCTGCAGGGGGAGCCAGACCCGCAAGCCTCGGTAGTCTCGACTCAGCTCGGGCCCGTAGTCCGTCGGACTGGGCGACAGCCCGCCATCGCGGCCAAAGTCCTGCAGGTAGGGGGCATCGGTTTGGTGCGCGGCTCGCAGCGCGGCCCCGTTTCGGACCAACAAGCAGCCGGTCCCGTAGGGCAGGAACATGCCCTTGTGCGGGTCGAACGTGATCGAGTCTGCGCGCTCAATCTCTGCCAGGCGCACGCGACCGCTCTCGCAAAGGGCAAACGCGCCGCCGTAGGCCCCGTCGACGTGGTGCCAAAGGCCGTGGGTCTCGCACAGCTCGGACAGCGGGCCCAAGGGATCGACCGCGCCCGTGTTGGTGGTGCCGGCCGCGGTCACCAGCAAGAACGGCATCAACCCTGCGCGACGGTCCTGCTGGATTCGAGCGGCGAGGGCGTCCGGTCGCATTCGAAGGCGGTCGTCGGTGGCGATCGAGACCACGTGTGCGGCCGGGATGCCTGCGAGCGCGACCGACTTCGAGACGCTGTGGTGCGCCTGCGCGGAGGTGTAGACGCGCGCGCTTCGGTAGTCGCCGTCCTCGCCCAGCTTGGCGTGCCGGGCGGTGACCACGGCGGAGAAGTTGGCCAAGGACCCGCCGCTGGTGAGAATGCCGTAGGCGTCGGGGCCGTAGCCAAACTGCTGCGCCAACCATCGGATGACGTCGGCTTCGAGGCGGCACAGCGCTGGCGAGGCGGCACTGAGTCCGGTGTAGCGGTTCACCCAGTTTGCGATCAGGTCAGCCACGCCCGCCGCGAGCAGCCCGCCGCCCGGGACGTACGCGAGATAGCCCGGACCGGCGGCATTGGTGGACACCTCTGCGGCCCGCATGACGTGCTGCAGCAGCGTCTCGAAGCCGGCGGCGGGCGCTTCGGGGATGGGCAGGCTCAGGGCCTGGGCGTGGGGAATGCCGGCGGCTCCGGCTCCTGCCGAGCCCATCGTCGGGAGGCGTTCGATGTGGTCCAACACGTGGCGCCCCACCAGCTCGAGCCACCGCTCCACCTCGGCGCGGCCGGGCTCGAGCGCGGTCACTGGGCCTCGAAGCGTCGCAGGTAGCGGTCTCGAAGCTCGGTCTGTCGGGACCGCAGTGCAATGGCGTCGCCGCGGATGAAGACGGCGTCGGGCACCGTGGAGAGCTCGAACGGATCGGCGGGCCACACCACGAGGTTGGCGACCTTGCCCGGGGCCAGGCTGCCGTAGTCCGCGTCCATGCCGTAGGCCACCGCGATGGTGTGCGTGATGGCGGTCAACGCCACCTCGTGCGGCAGGCCGTGGGCGACCGCGATGCCTGCCTCCTGCGTCACGTTGCGCGCGTTGTGGGCTTCCCCCAGGGCGGCGATGCCGACCGTGACGCCGGCGGCGTGCAGCAGGCTGGCGTTCTCCATGCGGGCGCCGATCCGGTCGAAGTCGCCGGGCAGGTTGGAGCTCGGCGCGACGATGACCGGGATGTTGGCCGCGGCGAGCTCGCTGGCGACCTGCCAGGCCTGGGTCGCCCCGGTCACGCTCACGCGCAGCTTCTGGGTCTTGGCCAGCTCGATGATCGCGAGCAGGTCGCTCACCCGGTGGGCTTCGAGCACCAGCGGCACCTCGCGTCCGAGCACCGGGCCGAGCGCTTCGAGGTCCAGGCGGTGGGCGGCGAGGTCTCGTGAGGCGCGGCGTTCGAAGGCGGCCTTTCGCGTCCCGTAGAGTCGCGCGTCGTCGAGCACCTCGGCCAGGTGCGCGAGCGTGGCTGCGCGCGAACCGGCGATGCGCTGCCCCAGCCCTCCGGCGACCGCGATGCGAGGCTTGGCGACGATGTCGTGGTGGTGGCCCGGCAGCAGGTCGATCCAGGCGACTTGTCCGCTGAGCAGGCCGCCTTGCGGAGTGGTCGCGGCTGACGTCACCCCATCGATCGCCTGCACCGCGAGCAGGGTGCTTTGGGCGTGGATGGCCACCGAGGCGTCGTACGCGGCTCGAATCGGATCTTCGTTGTCGCGCGCGGTGTCCCTCGTGGACGACTCCATGCCGATCTCGACCAGACCCAGCGTGGTGTCGGCCGCGATGAGCCCGGGCGTGACGATCTTTCCGGTGGCGTCGATCACGGTCGCGCCGGCGGTGGGCTCGCCGGGCCCCACCCGAACGATGCGGGAGCCCTCGAGCTCGACGAGGGCGTTCTCGTAGACGGCCCCGGTGCCGTCGTGGACGGTGCCGCCCACGATGGCGACGCGGGTCCCGGTCTTGTCGCTGTCGAACGAGAGCGGACTTGCGTCGACGCGAGGCGCGAGCAGCCAGACCAGCGCGAACATCAGGAGTGCGGGGATCTTCATCGGAGGTCTCCTTGCGCGGGTTGTCCGACGAGGAAGTCGGTCTGCGGCTGCCGTGTGGGGTCGTTGCGGTCGTAGACGAGGGTGCCGCCGAGATAGACCTGCTCGGCGTGGGTGTAGACGCTCAGCGGGTCGCCGCTCCACACCACAACATCGGCCATCTTGCCCGGCTCGAGCGTGCCGGTGAGCTCTTGAATGCCGAGCGCCCAGGCTGCGTTGGCGGTGATCCAGCGCAGGGCTTCGTCTTCGCTGATCGAAAGTCCGGCGCGCTCGCCTGCGGCCTTGGCCTTGGCGGCTTCTTGATTGAGCCGCTGAATTCCCTGCGCCGAATCCGAGTGAATGATCGCCCGCGCGCCCTGGCTGGAGACGATGGCCGCGTTGGCGCGAATGGAGTCGTAGGCCTCGGCCTTGAAGCCCCACCAGTCCGCCCACACGGACGCGCTCACGCCGGCTTCGGCCAGCCGGTCCGCAATTTTGTAGGCCTCGACGGCGTGGTGAAAGCTGCGGATCTCGAACCCGAATTCTTCGGCCAACGCCAACATCCCGAGCATGTCGTCCGCGCGGTAGCAGTGGTTGTGCACGAGGATCTTGCCGTCGAGGACGCCGACGAGCGTCTCAAGGCCGAGGTCTCGATCCGGCGGGCCCCCGGCGTCCTCTTCGCCCTTCTTGCGCTCCCAGGCGGCGCGCTTGCGTTTGTACTCGGCGGCTTTTTGAAAGGCGCCGCGGAAGCCGGCCATGTTGCCCATTCGGGTCATCGGTCCTCCCTTCTCGCCGTGCACCCGCTTGGGGTTTTCGCCGCAGGCGATCTTGAGACCGGGCGGGGCGCCTTCGAAGCGGGCCTCGTCGACGGTGCGCGCGCCGGGAGTCGTGCGCACGACCACGGATCGGCCGCCGATGAGGTTGGCAGAGCCGGGGAGGATCTGCATCGTGGTCACCCCAGCGGCGCGCGCGAGGTCGATCTGCGGGTCTTGAGGCCAGTAGCCGTCGGCGGCTCGAACCTGCGGCGTCATGGCCGAGCTCATCTCGTTGCCATCGCTGTGGGCGGTCAGGGCAGGGGAGGCGTAGACGCCGATGTGCGAGTGGGTATCGATGATCCCGGGGGTGATCGTCTTGCCCGTCAGGTCGAGGATGGCCACGCCTTGGGGGGCGTCGAGCTTGGCAGCCACCGCCTCCACCTTGCCCTCGCGCAGCAATACGTCGCCGTGCTCGTAGATGACGCCGGTCGCCGTCATCACTCGAGCGCCGCGCAGCAGCACGGGCGAGGCCACGGGGGCGCGTGAAGTGGGCGTCGTCTCTGGGTCGGGGGCGGAGGCGGTGTCGGTGGCCGCCGGCGGGGTCGAGGCGCGGGGTTTGGGGCCGCAGGCGAGGCTCAAGGTGACAGACGCGAGGGCCGCAAGTCGCAGCGCGGTCAGAGGCGAGCGGGGCACGGCGGCGACGCTACGGGACCTGGGGGCACCATCACAAGCCGTCTGTTCGAAAACCCCGTACACTGCGCGACGTGAGACCCGTGTCGCTGCATGAGCGCTGGCTGTACGCGCTCAAGCCCGGCAGTTGGCCCAAGCTGCTCGTGGCGGCGTTGCTCGGCCAGGCGATCGGTATCGCCGCGACGGGCCGCGTACACGTCTGGGCGCTGCTCGCCGGCTTCGCGTTCACGCTGCTCCACCTGTCGTTCGTCGTGTTGATGAACGACTGGGGAGACCAAGAGGTCGACGCGCTCAAGCGCCGCCTGTTCCCCGACCTGTGCAGCCCCAAGACGATCGTCGACGACATCCTCGATGCGCGCTCGGTCCTGTATGGCGGACTCGGTGCGGGTGCCGCCGCGGCTGGTGTCGCTGTGGCGGCGCAGCTGTGGCTGGGTCGTCCCGGCCTCGCGCTGGGTGCTGGGGGCTGCATGCTGTTGTTCTGGGCGTACACACTCCCGCCGCTGCGGCTCAACTACCGCGGGGGCGGCGAGCTGCTTGAGATGGTCGGCGTCGGTTTTGCGCTGCCGTGGTGGAACGCCTACCTGCAGTCGGGCGAGGTGAGTCCGCAGGGCATGGTGCTGCTCCCGGCCTTCTTGCTGCTGGCGCTGGCCAGCGCGTTGGCCTCGGGCCTCTCGGACGAGCCGAGCGACAGGCTCGGGGGCAAGCGCACGTTCACGGTGATGTTCGGTCCGGTCGTGGTGCGGCAGGCCGTCGAGGGCCTGGTTCTGGGCGCGATGATCGTGTGGGCGCTGCTGCCCATCCTGGCCCCGGGCGCGGTCTCGGGGCTCATCCTCGCCCCGGTCATCCTGGTGATGGGCATCGAGTTCACGGAGCTGCGCAAGGCCGGCACCTCCACGGAGATCGACACCTACGTCGGCATCACGCACTACAAGAATCACCTGCACGACGTGATCTGGCGGGGCACGAGCATCTTGGCCGGCCTGCTCGCCGCGGGCGCGCTGCTGTTCGGAGGGCTCGTTGGCTGACTTCGCGGCGCTCGAGCGCGAGTTCGCGGCGCGCGAGGCGTTCTGGACGCTCGAGCCGGGCCGGGCGCGTGCACGTCTGCACACGGAGCTGTGCGACCGACTGCTGCTGCCCTCGGACGGTCGTGCCTTGAAGGAGGCGTTCATCCAGGGCCTCGTCGAGACGATGAACGCGATGCTCGTCGCGTTTCCGGACAACCTGTTGTGGGACTTGGAGGGGCTCGCGTCGCGGCAGCTTGGGCAAGCGCGGGTCGCCGAAGATCCTCCCGCGACACTCGCCCACCTATGGTCGCGCATCGCGGCGTTGCAGCACGTGTTTGGCAGCCGAGGCCCGATCCGCTTCCGCTACATTCACGACTTCGTCTACGGCTTCGACTGGGCCAAGTGGGTCGCCAAGGATCCAGAGCGCCGGGCCGAGGTTGGTCCCTACGACGGCGCCTTCGTCGAGCGCATGCATCGGCGCGGCGGGGAGCTGCTCAAGCTCATCGACGCCGATGACACCAAGTACGGTCCGCTCGACGGCCCGCAGTCCCGCAACCCATTCGGTTTTTCCCGCACCCCGGCCGACGAACTCGCGCTGCATCGAAGGCTCGCCGAGCAGGACGCCTTGCCCGTGCGTGCGTGGGACGCTGAGGCAACCCCGGACTGGCGGCGCCCCTATGCTCAGCTGCGGGATGAGGCCGCGCAGGCCCTGCGAATCTCCGCCTAGCAGCTCCTGGGCGACCTCGACGATGCTCACGTCCGGCGGGGCGGGCTTCGCGACGGCTTCCGGGGCAAAGCTCGCTCGGCCACCTCAGCGCCGCCCGTCGAGTAGACTCGCTGGCCTCGCACCACCATGGCTCTCTCCGCGACCCTGCACCACTTCCTGATCGAACTCTCCAACATCGACGCGAGCGTGTACGAGAGCCTCGAACTCCGGGTCGCGCGTCATCCCTCCGAAGACCCGTCCCGGGTGGTGATCCGCGTGCTGGCCCGGGCCATTGAACACGAGGCGGGGATGGAGTTTGGGCGGGGGCTGGCCGAAGCGGAGGACCCGGCGCTGTGGAGCCGAACCGACACCGGCGAGGTGAAGACGTGGATCGATGTCGGCGTGCCCTCGGCCGATCGTCTGCACCGGGCGAGCAAGCGTGCGGACCGGGTGGTGGTGTTCACCGACAAGCGCCACGCGGCGTTGCAGCAAGCTTGGTCGAGCCGGCCGATTCATCGGGCGGAGAGCATCGAGGTGGTCCAGCTCGACTCCTCGCTGATCGAGACGCTCGCCGAGCCGCTGGAGCGCAACGTGTCTTGGTACGTGACGATCAACGAAGGACAGCTCAGCGTGGCGTTTGGCGAGCAGAGCGTGGAAGCGCCGCTGTTGCGCGGCTCGCTGGCGGGGTTTCTGAGCGCCACACCTTGAGTGCGGCCTGAGGCGGCCTGAACGCGTCGGGGGATCGGCGCCGTTCCCTCGCGTCGGGGGCGCTTGTCCTGCTCGGATGGAGCCGATACCGTCCGTGGCTGATGGCCAAGTACGACTTCGATCTGTTCACGATTGGTGCTGGCTCCGGCGGCGTGGCGGCGAGCCGGCGTGCGGGCGCGTATGGGGCCAGGGTGGCGATCTGTGAGGAGCGGCGCATCGGAGGCACGTGCGTGCTGCGGGGCTGTGTGCCCAAGAAGCTGCTCGTCTACGCTTCGCACATTCGCGCCGAGTTGGCGGACGCGGCGGGTTATGGCTGGAACATCGGCGAGACCACCCTGGACTGGGGGCGGATGATCGAGGCGAAGGACAAGGAGCTGGACCGCCTCGAAGGCATCTACAAGCGGTTGCTCGCCGAAGGCAACGTTCAGACCTACGAAGGGCGGGGGGTGATCGTCGACCCCCATACCGTCGAGGTGGGCGAGCGCACCTTCACCACCGAGCGCATCCTGATCGCCACGGGCGGTTGGCCGACGCTGCCGAAGGTGCCCGGCATTGAGCACGCGATCACGTCCAACGAAGCGCTCGACCTCAAGGAGGTGCCCAAGCGGGTCGCGATCGTGGGCGGCGGATACATCGGGCTCGAGTTCGCCGGGATCTGGAACGGTGCCGGCTCCGAGGTGACGGTGATCCTTCGCGGCGACACCTTGCTGCGAGGCTTCGACCAGGACGTGCGCTCCACCCTGTTCGAAGAGATGTGCAAGGACGGCGTCATCATTCGATACGAGACCCGCATCCACACCATCGAGAAGACCGCTGAGGGGTTGAACCTCCGGCTCGGCGATGGCGAGTCTCTTCAGGTCGACCAGGTGTTGTTCGCGACCGGTCGGCACCCCCACAGCAAGGACCTCGGGCTTGAGGCCAACGGCGTCGAGACCGACGCAACCGGAGCCATCATCGTGGACGAGTGGTCCAAGACGACTACGCCGGGGATCTGGGCGGTCGGCGACGTCACCACCCGAATGGCGCTGACACCCGTGGCCATCGCAGACGGACGGGCGTTTGTGGAGACCGAGTTTCACGACAACCCAACCCCGGTCGAGCATGGCGCCGTGCCCACCGCCGTGTTCTCGCAGCCCCCGGTTGGCGTCGTCGGCCTCACCGAGGCACAGGCTCGGGATCTTGGCACCGGACCCATCGATGTCTACCGCGCGAAGTTTCGCCCAATGAAGTTCGTCCTACCCGGCCGAGACAGCAAGACGATGATGAAGTTGGTGGTGGATCGCGCCACCGATCGCGTGCTCGGCCTGCACATGGTGGGACCGGATGCCCCGGAGATCGTTCAGGGTTTTGCGGTGGCGATCCGTGCCGGTGCCACCAAGAAGCAGTTCGACGCGACCGTCGGGATCCACCCCAGCTCCGCCGAGGAGTTCGTGACGATGGCGAAGCCGGTGGAGTGAAACGCGGGCGCCTTGGCAGTCCCAACACGTTCGTCCCGTGCGTCCGTGCGTTTGCGCTGCTATGCATCAAGAGCGCGCGGTGTCGCGCTGAGCGGACGCAGTGGACGAGAGCGCGATGGACACGCTGCCCCCGACGGGCGAGCTGCCGGAAACCGGAGAGCGAAGCACCTACGGTGCCACGCTCGACCCGCGCCCCGGGATGGTCCTCGCGGACCGCTACAAGCTGATCGCGCCCCTGGGCCGCGGGTCCTCCGGGTGGGTCTGGGAGGCTCGGCACACGATCATCGGCAAGTCGTTCGCGATCAAGCTGCTGGCGCCGCGGACCGGTTCGTTCGACGACGAGGCGGCCGTCCGCATGCTGCGCGAGGCCAAGACCCTCTCCAGCCTCGACCATCCCAACGTGATCGCTGTCACCGATTTCGGGCATGCGCAGGGCGGCACCCCGTTCATTGTCATGGAGCTACTGCAGGGTCGTCCGCTGCGCGCAGTGCTGGACAACGGCCCCCTGCCATGGCGTGCGGCGCGGGCGTGGGCCCTGCAAATCCTTGAGGGGGTCGAAGCGGCGCACCGCGAGGGGGTGATTCACCGTGACCTCAAGCCGGCCAACCTCTTTGTCACCGACAAGGACGACCGGATCAAGGTGCTCGACTTCGGTCTGGCCCGTGCTCCTCGCCGCCGTGACGGACCTGCGCACGCCGTGCTGGAGGTTGGTGCCGAGGAGTCGAGCGCGCATTTGGGCGGGGTGGGGGAGGTGTTCGGAACCCCGGCAACGATGAGTCCCGAGCAGATCGGCGGCGCGCGGGTCGACGCGCGCAGCGACGTGTACAGCATCGGCTGCGTCCTGTACGAGATGATCGCGGGGCGGCCCCCGGTCCACGGCGGTCCGGCCGAGCTGCTGTATCAGCACGTGTATGTGGATCCGGATCCGCTGCGCGAGCTCGCGGCGCCCGAGGTGCCCGACGCCGTCTGCGAGGTGGTCCACCGCTGCCTGCAAAAAGACCCCAACGACCGACCCTCCGACGTCGCGCAGGTGCGAGCAGCGTTTGATCTCAGGAGCCGAGAGCGAAGCCCGTCGCGGCTCTCGATGCGAGGTGGGCCGGCTCGAGCGCAGCCCGCGACGCCCAAACCGGTGACCTGGCGCTCCGTGACCGCAGCCTGCCTCGCGACGGGTGCCTTGTTCGCTCTCGTTGCGGCGGCGCGTCCCGGGCCGCGGACGCCGGTTCGCGCGGTCGAGCTTCGGCTTCCGAGCATCCCACGCCTGGCCGTGTCCTCGCCCTCCTTGCACGCGAGCTTGCCCGTCGTGGAGCAGGCCCAACCCAAGGTGATCCTCGCCCCTGAGGACCCAAGGCCAGCGCGCAAGCAGGCGACGGGTCGCAAGTCCCCGTCGAGCTCGAAGCGCCGCCCGCCGCCCAGCACCCCCGCGCCCGAGTCGAGCGCGGTCGAGCCTCCGGGATCCGCTCCGAGGGCACCGTCGCAGGACCCGAACGTCCCAGATCTCAAGAACCCGTTCGCGTCAGGCTGAGCGGTCGGCCTCGGGCTTACCGTCGCCGCAACACGAGCAAGTCCCCAAACTCCGCTTCGGGCCGATAGTCTCGTTGCAGCCGCTCGCGCAGGGCGTCGAACGCCTCAAGCGGCTCGGCTTTGGCCCCGAAGGTCTGCGTGAAGGAAGGGCTCACGACGAAGTACTTCGGTGGCCGGGCGTCGAAGTCGGCGATGAACGCTTCGCTGTGCGGGCCGGGGGCGAACACGATATCGTCACCGGGGTCGAACTCGGTGTTGGTGTTGAAGCTCGTCACCCGGCCCAGCGCTTTGTAGTAGCGGCCCGGGGCGCGGCGATCCGCCCAAAAGTAGACCCGCCACGCGGTCCATCCCCAGCCGTAGATCGTATCCGAAGGGGTGGTACGAGCCCGAATATGAGCGCCCGCGGCCTGAGCTGCGCTCTTGCCGTTTGCCAGACGCCGGGCCTTGGACTCGTAGCGGTAGGGGCCGCCGGATGCCACGGTGTAGACCCAACCGCACACCACGAGGCCGACCACCGCAAAGGCGCCGCTTCGCCACCTTGGGTCTCCCGAAGCGTCCGCGATGCAGTGTCCCAGACCCGTGGCGCCGACCAGGATGGCCAACGCCGGCAACACCTGCGGCATGTAGTGCAGGTAGAAGCGCCCACCGCCGAGCCCGGTCCCGATGATCGAGGCGACCACGAAGGCGGCTGCGGGCACGGCCCGGTGCTCTCGTGCTCGCCTCGACAGCACGAGCCCGATCCCCGCGAGCACAAGCGCCCCGCCGAACGTTGTGGCGAGCAGGCTTGGCACGTGCAGCAGGCCGACGAAGAATCCTCCTGAGGCACTCCCGGTGTAGGAGGCGAACAGCGAGACCGGCAGCAGGTGCTCGATCAGCACCGCGACTTCACCGACCGCCAGGTACGGCGCGGCCATCACCGCGGCGCCCAACAGGGCGCCTGCGAGCCAGCACCCCAAGACACGCCATTGCGGTCGGCCTCGCCGGGCGTCCAACCCCCACAACGCAAGCGCGAGAACCCCGATGACTCCGCCGCGTTGCATGAAGCAAAACGCCACCGCCGATGCCGCTCCGCCCAGCAGCGCCCACCGCCAGCTCCGCGCGCTGAGGCTACGGGCGACGCCGGCGAAGGCCCACGCGTAGACCGGCATCATCCATGCGGTGTAGTTGTAGGTGAACATGCCTGCGTAGTACAGGTAGACCCCTACGGACAGGGCGCGGTCTGTTCGCGAAGCCTTCGGCGGGAGCCCGAGCACGACCGCAGGCAACCCGAGCAAGAGCCAGGCCGAGAACACCCACTGCAGCGCGTCGAGGTCGCGGCCAAACAGCCTGAATGAAGCTGCGGCGACGTAAAAAGCGCCCAACGGCTTGAGCTCGGCGTTGTGTACATAGGGGAGCTCCCCTCGCAAAAGCCCGTCCGCGTTGTAGAGGATGCCGGAGATGTCGGGGTTGGGGACCTCGTCCTCGAAGAGCTGGAGCCGGATCGAGATGAACAGCGCAAGCCCCAGGCCGACGAGGATCCACGGGAGCGACCTTGCGAGGCGGTCGAGCTGGGATTCGGGTTCGCGCATGGCGGGCGGGCCTTCACCTCAAGGGCCACCGTGAGTGTTTCACAAAGTGAACCGGGCCGACATTGCGTTGAGACTTGAACCGCAAGCACATGGCTGGGGATGCCTGCGCTTTTGAGTACGACGACCCCTTGTTCTGCTCGTCGCGCTCACACCGTGGCTCTGAGCCTTCACGGCCCCGGGGGTGGGCCGAACTTCTCCTGCGCCAACGCGCGTACGCGGTCGAACTCTGGCTTGTCCCGAGCCGCGGCCAACGCCTGTAGGTAGGCCTGATAGACCCTTTGCTCATCGGGGGTGCGCGCGAGCATGCGCGCGAAGATCGTGCGCATATGCTGCGGCGCGCGGGCGCCGGTCAGGTACAGCATGCCGCGAGCGGAGGCGAACTCGGGCGCGGCATCGTAGGCCTCAAGGTAGTGCAGGAGCGCCGCCTCGGGCAGCTTGGACAGGTCGCTGGGATCCTCCATCCCGCCACGAATGGCCTCGGCACGCAGGTGGGCATCGATGGCATCGGCGAATCGCTGCGCGTCGGCAGGCCAGGGCGGTGGCGTCCCAGAGGGGAGACGCAGCGCCGTGCGGTGTTGCAGCATCGCCGAGAGGTTGGTCCAGCCGCGGCCGCGGCTGCCCTCGTACGCGACTTGGGGAGCCTGCAGCATGACTCGGGGGTGCAGGTCGGTGTTGCGGGGTCCGTCCCCGGCGAAGGCGAGCAGGCCGTCGCGATCCATGAGCGCTGCACCGAGCAGATCACGAGAATCCTGCATCAGCACCTCGGCGTAGACCGGAGCGGTCACCATCTCGGCGATGCGCTCGGGGTCGAGCTGCAGCGCCTGGGCATCCGCGCCGCCGATCAGCGCCACCGCCGGGGTCTCGGTGTTGTAGATGCCCAGCCAGGCCTGCGCAGGGTCGAAGACGTCCGTGAAGGTTCGAATCACGACCTTCAGCGTCTCCATGTCCATTTGGTACAGGGGGAGCCACTGCGCGAAGATCCCTCCGGGGGCGAGGTGGTCGCGGACTGCCTCGAAGTGCTCCCGGGCATACAGACCGCCGGCGCCGTTGCGGCCGGGGTGAAACAGGTCGGCGACCACGACGTCGTACACATCGGTCGAGGCCGCGACGAAGCGGCGGGCATCGGCGGCGTGCAGGTGCACATTCGGCGCGTTCGCAACGCCGCGGTTGATGTCCTCGAAGTAGTGCAGCTGCTCCAAGACCGCCGGGACGAGCTCGATGGCGTCGACGCGCATCAGCGTGTCGTGGCTGACCACAGACCCAAGCGTCGCTCCGGTTCCCACACCGAGAAACAGCGCGCGTGTGGGCTGGGGGTGCAGCAACAACGGGATGTGACCCATTCGGCGCTCGCCGAAGGCCCGCGCGCCGCCCATGCGGAACTCTTGACCCACCTGCAGGCGACGCAGGGTCTTCCCGCTTTGCTCGTCCTCTTGCTCACTGACGATGACGAGCCCCATCATCGTCTCCTCCTGCTCCAGCACGCTCCAGCCATCCTCGGGCGTGGCGAGCACCAGGTCCGCGGGGGCGGTGAAGGTGAGGGCGACCACGCCCACGATGGCGACCAGCTGCTGCTTGGCGGTGAAGCGTCGGAACCAAGTAAACACGCCGAAGACGAACAAGTAGCCGTACAGGACGACGAACAGCGCGTCTCGGTAGCCTTGGGTGGGCACGACCCACAGTCCAAAGACCAGCGGAGCTGCGGCCCCGCCCAGGGTGTTGATCGCATACGCTCGCCCGACTCCGCCGGGGGCCACCAGGCCGAGCGTGTGACTGAACGTCGCGCCCATGATGAGCGTGGGCGGGCCGAAGACCAGCGCGGCGACGAGCAGCTCGGCCCAAAGATGGGTCGTCCAGCTCGCGTGTGTCGGCGCCAGGCTCTGCATGATCCCCGGTGCGGCCTTGAGGGCGAACGAAGCGAGCAGCACCGTGAGCGCTTGGACGATCAGGAGCCCGGCCAGGACGCTGGCGGGACGTCCGGCGGTTGCGGGCCGAACCAGGCGCGCGTAGGCGAACGCGCCGAGCGAGGTGCCCAGCAAGTAGACGCTCAGCGTATGGGCGAAGGTGTAGATTGTGTTCTCAAGGGTCTGCGAGAGCACCTGTACCCCGACGACCTCGAGACCCACCCCGCACACGCCCGTGCCGGCGAGCACGACCAGCAGCAGCCACGGCTCATTCGCGACCTCGGGGTCAGGGTCGCCGGATGCGTCGAGCGAAGGGGCGTCCGTGTCGGTGCGAGGTTCGAGGGACTGGCCGATGGACCAGCGGTGAGCGACGAGCGCACTGGCGCCGCCCATCGCCGCGAGCACGAGCGCACCGACGGCGGTTCCGAGCTGGGGCAGCAGCGCGTAGATCGTGAGCAGCACGCCTGCCGTGGCACCCAGCGTGTTGGCGGCGTACAGACGCCCGACTCCGCGTCCTTCGGGCTCGTTTGCGAAGGCCCGTCGCCGCGCTTCGACCAGCGCGGGGAGGGTGGCGCCCATGCAGAAGGTCGCCGGAAGCAGGCTCAGTGCCGACACCGCGAGGGCCACGGCGAGCGCCAGCGGGGAGTTGTTGTCGCCGGCAACCGGTCCCAGCAGCGGAGGGATCGCCGTCGCGAGCGCGTGCAGCAGCCACGGCGAGACCAGGGCGTAGGCAGCGGCCACCAGCTCCAAGCGGACGAACAGGGCCGCGGGGCTCTTGGAGGCCCGGATCCGCGGATGCAACACCGCGGCCCCCGCCGCCATGCCGCCGAAGAACCCCGCGAGGACCCCGAGCATGCCCAACGTCTCGTGACCCAGCGCGAGCGAGAGCAGCTGGGTCCAGAGCAGCTCGTAGCCCAGCGCCGCCGCGCCGGAGAGCCCGAACGCGACGATCAACCACCGGTCTTGTCGAGCCATGCGGCGCGGAGCATACCCCGTGAAGGTTCTCACCGCCTCAGATCACGGACCGCAGACCTTGGGGCTCCGTAGACTCTCCTCGTTCATGAAGATCGGCGTCATCGGTGGTGGTCCAGGCGGGTTGTACTTCGCGCTTCTCCTCAAGAAGCAGCAGCCCCAGCACGACGTGCACGTGCTCGAGCGAAACCGGGCCGGCGAGACGTTTGGTTGGGGCGTGGTGTTCTCCGACGAGACGCTGGGAAACTTCCTCGAGGCCGACCCCGAGACCGCCCGGCGCATCCGTGAGGAGTTCGTGCATTGGGACGCGATCGACACCCGCTTCGCCGGCAAGACGGTGCGCTCGGGTGGGCATGGGTTCTCGGGCATCGCGCGGCGACGGCTGCTGCAGATCCTCCAAGACCGGTGCGGAGAGCTCGGGGTGCAGATGCACTTCGAGGTGGAGGTGGAGGGCATTGATGTGTTCGCGGATGCGGATCTGATCGTCGCGGCCGACGGTATCAACTCCAAGACGCGGACGGCCATGGCCGAGCAGTTCAAGCCGGACATCGAGGTCGGCACGGCCAAGTTCATCTGGTTGGGCACGCGCAAGGTCTTCGACGCGTTCAAGTTCTTCATTCGCGACACCCCGCACGGTCTGTTTCAGGTCCACGCGTACCCGTTCGACCACGAGACGAGCACGTTCATCGTCGAGTGCGACCAGGAGGCGTTCGACGGCGCGGGGTTGGGCGAGATGAGCGTGGAGGCGTCGGTCAAGTGGTGTGAGTCCCTGTTCGAGGAAGACCTCGAAGGGCATGGCCTGATGACCAACCGCTCGTCGTGGATCAACTTTCGCAGGGTTCGCAACGCGACCTGGCACGCCGGCAACGTCGTCCTCATCGGGGATGCGGCTCACACCGCACATTTCTCGATCGGCTCGGGCACCAAGCTGGCGATGGAGGACGCCATCCTCTTGTCTCAAGCCGTCATCGAGCATGGTGACGACGTACCCGCGGCGCTGAGGGCCTACCAGGACGTGCGCTGGGTCGATGCGGCCAAACTCCAGAAGACAGCCACGACCAGCCGGCGGTGGTTCGAGAACATTCGACTCTACCGCGACACGCACCCCCTGCAGTTCACCGTCAGCATGATGAGCCGCAGCAAGCGGGTCACCCACGGCAACCTCAAGCTGCGGGATCCGGGATTCATCGCCGAGGTGGACACGTGGTTTGCGAAGCAGGCTGGGGTGACCACGCAGCCAGCACCGCCACCGATGTTCACGCCGTTCTCGTTGCGGGATGTCACCGTGCCCAACCGCGTGGTGGTGTCGCCGATGTGTCAGTACATGGCGGCGGACGGGATGCCGAACGACTGGCATCTGATGCACCTGGGCAGCCGGGCAGTGGGAGGCGCGGGCTTGATCATGACCGAGATGACCAACGTCTCGGCCGACGCTCGCATCACCCCGGGGTGTACGGGCCTGTACAACGAGGAGCACACGCAGGGCTGGCGAAGGATCACGGCGTTTGTGCACCAACACAGCGCGGGCAAGATCGGAGTTCAGCTCGGCCACGCCGGGCGCAAGGGGTCGACGCGTTTGCTGTGGAACGGCATGGACCGCCCGCTCAAGGACGGAAACTGGCCCTTGCTGGCCGCATCGGCGTTGCCGTACGCGCAGGCGAATCAGACGCCCAAGCCGATGGACGAGGCCGACATGGCGCGGGTGAAGGCCGACTTCGTGGCGGCGACGCAGCGCGCGGAGCATGCGGGCTTCGATCTGGTCGAGCTGCACATGGCACACGGCTACCTGCTCTCCACGTTCATCTCGCCGCTGACCAACCTGCGCACCGACGGCTACGGCGGCAGCATCGAGGGCCGTATGCGTTACCCGCTGGAGGTCTTCGATGCGATGTGCGAGGTCTGGCCCGAGCACAAACCGTTGACGGTGAGGATCTCGGCGACCGACTGGGCACCCGGCGGCCTCTCCGAAGAGGATGCGGTCGCCTTGGCCCAGATGCTCAAGGACCATGGCTGCGATCTGATCGATGTCTCCACGGGACAGACGGTGTCCGACGCGTCCCCCGAGTACGGGCGCATGTATCAGACGCCCTTCTCGGACCTGATCCGCCACAGAACCGGCATCGCGACGATGGCGGTGGGCGCGATTGCGGGTTGGGATCAGATCAACACGATCGTGGTCACCGGCCGGGCTGACCTCTGCGCGCTGGCGCGCCCGCATCTGCTCGACCCGCACCTCACGCTGCAGGCGGCTGTGCAGCAGGGGTACACAGGTGAGGCCGTGCACTTTCCGAATCCGTACATCGCGGTCAAACCCCGCGTAAAAGTGGCAACCGGAGGATGAATCGAGGCCCGGCCAGGCCGCCCGCAGGCGCGAGGTGCTACGGTCGAGGCCACATGCGAAGCGTGCTTCTCCTGGTCTGTTTGGTCGCCGCCGGCTGCCCGCAGCCCGATCCCGGCAAGCCTGGCTCGCCCTCCAACCCCGTGGACGTCTGTGAGGACGCGGGGCAGGTGTGCAAGACCGGGGACGCACCGCTGGGCGTGTGCACCAAGTCGACGAGCGCTGCCTGTGACGCGCCGAACGGTTGTTACGTCTGCATGTCGCAGCACTGAGGCGAGTTGCGCCCAGCCGCCCGGGAGCGCCCCTTTTTCAGCCCTTCGAAGAGCGTCGCTCGCAGAGCGAGGTAGCCTGCCGACCGTGCCCGAGCAGGACGCGCAGCTTTCTCAACTGGAGGGACTTCTTCGCGGACGGCGGATCTCGGTGCTGACCGGCGCGGGGGTGAGCACGGACTCGGGCATCCCGGACTATCGTGGCGCGAAGACCCTCCACCAACCGCGCACCCCGATTCAGCACCGCGAGTTCGCTCAAAGTGCCGCGATCCGTCGACGGTACTGGGCTCGCGCGACCCGAGGTTGGCCTCGTTTTGCCGCGGCCCTCCCCAACGCGGGGCATCGTGCGCTGCGGGGTCTTCAGGAGCTTGGTGCGGTCACGGGAATGATCACCCAGAACGTCGACGGTCTGCATCACGCGGCGGGGTCCGACGCGCTTGAGTTGCATGGGACGCTGCACGAAGTCGTGTGTCTCGCCTGCGGTGCCCTTGAACCGCGCGCGTCCGTGCATGCGCGTATGATGGCCCGCAATCCCGGTTTCGACGCGCACGTCCGCGGGCTCGCGCCCGACGGTGACGTCGATCTGGACGCGGATGCGATCCACACGTTCGACGTCGCGGTGTGTCGCCGATGTGGAGGTCCCCTCAAGCCCCGGGTCGTGTTCTTCGGCGGCGCCGTGCCCCGCTCGACCGTGGCCTCGGCGTATTCGATGCTCGAAGCGTCCGAGGCGCTCCTGGTGGTGGGGTCCTCGTTGACCGTGTTCTCCGGCTACCGCTTCGTACGACGGGCACAGGAGCGCGGACTGCCGATCGCGATCGTGAATCTGGGTCCGACACGAGGTGATCCGCATGCCACCCTTCGCCTTGATGCACCCGCGGCCGCCGTCTTGGCCGAGCTCCTGGAGCGGTTGGGCGGCGAGGCGGGCTGAACGGGAGCGCGGTCGGAGGTCTGCGAGCATCTCGAGCCTTGCCGCGGTCGGGTGCGAGCCATTGCGTGCGAAGAGTCACCGACCCAAGCACGCGGTTGGAGCACCACCGCGGATCCGATGCAACCGAACCGGTGCGTCCGCGACTACCTTCCGGGAGCCGCGTCCTCCCGAGCTGCCTGCGCATATGAAGATCCTCGATGTCGCCGAATCCTACTCCGCGCATGGCGGAGGCGTTCGGACCTATATCCACAGCAAGTTCGTGGCGGCCCGGGCGGCCGGGGTCGAGTGCGTTGTGGTGGCGCCGGGGACTGAGGACCGCGTTGAGCCGTTTGAGGGCGGACGGATCCTCTGGTTGAAGACGCGGCGGTCTCCCTTCGACCACCGCTACGGCCTGTTCGATGAGGAGCGCAAGGTTCACGACATCCTCGACCGGGAGGATGCGGATCTGATCGAGGCCTCGTCCCCGTGGAACGGCGGCAAGTACGTCGCCCGCTATCGTGGCCGCGCGAAGACTTCGTTCGTGTTCCACACCGATCCGGTCGCGGTGTGGGCCCAGACCTTCTTCGGTCGCCACCTGGGCTTCGACCGCGTCGATCGGCTGTGTGTGCCGCTGTGGAACAAGCTTCGCGCGCTCAGCAACGCCTTCGACACCACCGTCGTCAGCGGCGACTGGCTTGCGCGCCGCTTGGGGCGGTTTGGCATCGAGCGCACGACCGTCGTCGAGTTCGGCATCGACAAGCAGCGCTTCTCCCCCGCGCACCGCGACGAAAACCTGCGCCGCGAGCTGCTCGGCAAGTGCGGCGTGTCCGAGCAGGGCGCGCTCATCGTTGCGATCAGCCGTCTCGACCCCGAGAAGCGGGTGGCCACGCTCATCGACGGCTTCGCCAAGGCCTCGCGCCAGCGACCGATGGGGTTGGTGATCTTCGGTCGTGGCGCGCTGCACAGGTACTACGCCCACAAGGCGAACACGACCGCCGGGGTTTCTCTGCATGGATACGTCTGTGACCGCGACCGGCTCTCCCGTGCGCTCGCGAGCGCCGACGCGTTCTTGCATGGCTCCGCCGCGGAAACCTACGGCCTGGTCGTCGCCGAAGCGGTCTGCTCGGGTGTGCCGGTGATCGTCCCCGATCGCGGCGGCGCGGCGGCCCTCGCGGGTCCCGACTACAGCGCCCTGTACGGCGCCGGAGACTGCTCCGAGTGCGCGGCGGCGATCCTGCATCTGCTCGCCCGAGACCGGTCTGGACTCGCGCACGGATGTGCGGCTGCAAGGGCGGGCATCGGCACGATGGACGGTCACTTCGATCGGCTGTTCGCGCTGTACGGGCGGATGACCGGCCGCACCGGGTCCTTCTCGTCTGCCTCCGGCACCAGCCGTCCTTGCGCGGCGCGTTGAGTCCCGATACCGCAGCACGATGTCCCTGTGGCCTCCGAGCCAGGCGCTGGGCCGGGATGCCCGGTGGGACCCTGGTTTCTTTCCCCGACCCGCGAACGCGGTCGCAGCCAGAATCTGCGGCGCGTGGTACCCGATCGAGGGCATGGAGAACCTGGAACCGGCCCCTGCTTGGGCCCGTCGGCTCTCGGGGCTGATCCATCGTCATGCCGGCGCGATCTTGTGGTTGGGGTTGGTGTTTGCGGTCCTCAGTGCGGTCGGCGCGAGCCAGCTGCGCATCGACCAGGAGCTCCGTCGCCTGCTTCCCGAGACCTCCCCGAGCGTGGAGCGGTTGGATCGACTCGATGCGCGAGCGGGGCAGCAAGCGGATCTGTTTGTCACGATTCGATCACCCTCGCGGGAGGCGAACATCGCATTTGGATCCGCTCTGGCAAGGGCGCTCGAAGACAGCCCGCGCCTGCGCCACGTCAGCTTTCGCCGAGACCTGCGCTTCTTCGACGAGCACGCGCTTTTGTACGCCAGCTTGGCGGACCTGTTGGACCTCCGTCGGCGCGTCATCGCTCGGGTGCGTGATGAGGTACGCAAGCGGGCGTTCGGTGACTTCTCCGACGCCGGCGAGCCCGAGGACGGGCCCGAGTCGCTGGGGTTTGACCTCGACGCCATGCGGGCGCGTGCCGGCGTCACCGAGGCGTCGAAGGAGTACATGGAGGCGGACGAAGGCCGGGTGATGGTGCTTCGCATGCGGCCGACGCGGCCGGCAACGGACCTCGCGTTTGCGCAAGCGCTGAGCTCGGAGGTTGAATCCACGATCGAGCAGCTCGGTCCCGCGGTCTTTCACCACGCGCTCTTTGTCGAACTCGACGGAGCTTACGTCCAACACCAAGCACGGATTCGCCGGGTTCAGGATGAGGTGCGGGCGGGATCGGTCGCGGCCGTGCTCGCGCTGGTGCTCACCCTGGCGTTGTATTTTCGCAGCGCCCGCGCGGTCGTGCTGGTCCTGCTCCCGCTGTTGACCGCGGTGACCGGGGCGCTCGCGTTCGGGTGGCTGGCGTTCGGGGTCTTGAACATCGTCTCGGCGTTCATCTTCGCCGTGCTGTTGGGCTTGGGCATCGATTTCGGCATCCACGTGCTGGCCCGGATCCGGCAGGAGCGGTCTCGCGGGTTGCGGTCTGAGGTGGCGCTGGCCGTGACCCTGGCGACGACAGGCAAGACCACGGTCGCCGGGGCGGTCAGTACCGCGCTGGCATTTGCCGCGCTTTGCATCGCGGACTTTCAGGGGTTCGCGCAGTTTGGTCAGCTCGCCGCCGTCGGCGTCGCATTGTCGATGCTGGGCGTCCTCTTCTTGCTCCCCGCGGCGTGCATCATGCTTGAGCGCGTGTGGCCGTGGACGCCAGCGCCGCCTCCACCCCCAGCGCAGGGCTTGGGCCGGTTCGCGCGGGCCCTGTTCGGGTTGGCGGTGTTGGTCGCGGTGTTCGGCACGGGGGTCGCAGGGTGGGCGGCCCTGCACTTGGACCAGCTGGAGTATCTGCCCGATCTCAAGCAGCTGGGCCCGGTCCACGCCCAACCCCAGGGCCCCGCGAGGGCCGGGTATCGAGATGCCGTCGGGAGGGCTCGGACCCTGGATCCCGCGATCGCGTTGGTCGAAACGACCGCGCAAGCGGTCGCGATCCAGCGCCAGCTCGAAGCCCTTCGGATGATGACGGACCCAGAGATCGAGGCCTTCGATCCTGGCAGCCCACCGACCCGCGCAATGCCGGAAGCACCGCAGACGCTGGAGGACAAGCTCGAAGCGAGCGAACGCGCACAGGGCGTCCTCGAAGACGATGCGGACGACCAGGACTGGGAGGACGAAGACCGCGACCTCGACGACCCACGATTTCGGGCGCTGGAGGCCATGGCGGTCGCGCAGGCCGTCATGTCGCCTGAGACTGCGTCGCTGCTGGGGCAGTACGACCAAGCGCGACTGAAGTCCATGAAGGAGCGCTTGATTCAGGTGTGGTCTGTGCACGCGTTTGTTCCCCGCATGCAAGCCGAGAAGCTTGAGGTCATCGAGGATATACGGGCGCGGCTCGAGACCAAACGAGCGAGCCTTTCGGCGAAGACGCGGGCGCAGCTGGACGCGTGGTCTCCGTACTTGTCGGTCTCGAGTCCTGTGGTGATCGACGAGCTTCCCGCGTGGGTGCGCAACGAGTTCGAGGACGCCGACGGCGACGTCTCCAAGTTTGTGGTGCTCGCGACCCGGGGCTCCAAGGCCGATCTTCGGGTCTGCAGGGGCAACTATGCGGCCTTCGGAACGATGCGGACCGGTGACGGGGACGTCGAGGTCGCGGCCAACTTCTTCGTCATCCCCGAGATCTTCGACGCGATCGACGCGGACGGTCCCAAGGTGATGGCCGCGGCTTTCGCCGTGATGGTGCTGACGGCGTTGGTGTTGTTGCGCAGCGTCTGGGCAGCGTTGGGCGTCGTGGTGACGGTCGGTTTTTCGTTGCTGTGGCTCGCGGCCGTGTTCATCGCGCTGGGGTGGACGCTGAACCTCTTCAACATCATCGTCATTCCGATGCTGTTGGGGATGGGACAAGACGACGCGCTCCACCTCGTCGAGCGAGTCCGTGAAGAGCTCGCCCGCACCGGCCGGAGCAACCTCGCTCGGGTCCTTCGGGAGGCCGGTGGGGCGATCTGTGTGACGACGCTGACGACCATGCTCGGCTTTGCAGGGATCCTGTTCGCAAATCACCGCGGCCTCGAATCCATGGCCTGGACGGCCGTACTGGGAATGGGCATGGCCCTGGTCGCGTCGGTCGTGATTCTGCCCTTGCTGCTCCAGCTCGGACTCGCAGTCGGTCCTCGCTCCTCGCGCTTCCGGGGTGCAGGCCCGGCAGATCCGCGTCGTGACGGCGCACAGGCAGAGGGTTCAACCAAACGATGCATCCACAGCAGCCCTACAGCGACAATCGTCGATGACCGCATCGGTACGCCGCGCCCCGAGCGGGCGGATGTGACGCCTCCAACGCAGACCTCATGACCATCGTCCCCACGCAGAAGGTCGACCTCCACGTCCACAGCAAGTACGCGGGTCGCTTCAAGCTCTTCGTTCTGAACTCGTTTGAGGTGGAGGAGTGCTACACGGAGCCCGAAGTCCTCTACACCACGATGATGGACCGCGGCATGAGCCTGGTGACCATCACCGATCACGACGCCATCGACGGGTGCCTTGAGATCGCGCATCACGGGGCCCATGTCTTCATCTCCGAGGAGGTCTCGGCTCGCTTTCCTGAGAACGGCTGCATCGTCCACGTGCTGTGCTTTGGGATCACCGAGGCGCAGCACGAAGAGCTCCAGCGCCTTCGCTACAACGTCTACGAGTTGGTCGCCTACGTGCGCGAGCAGAGGATCCTGCACTCGCTCGCCCATCCGTTCTCCTCGGTCAACCAGCGCCTCACGCCCGAGCTGCTCAAGAAGTCCCTCCTGCTGTTCGACACGGTCGAGGTGATCAACGGCCAGAAGGACTCGGGACACGAACGCTTCATGCGTGAGGTCTTGGACAAGGTCGACCGCTCGGTGCTTGAGAGGTGGAGCGACGAGCTGGACATCCCGATCGCTGCGAGCCGCCGGTGGAAGACGACCGCCGGCTCCGACGACCACTCCGGCCATACGATGGCGCGCAGCTTTGTGGAGTTTGAGGGCGAGCCCACCTTCGAGGCGCTTCGACTCGCCATCGAGAGCGCCGACGTGCGGGTCGATGGTTTCGAGAAGACGTGCAAGAGCTACGCGCACACGGCTGCGATTGGGGCGATTCAGTACTTTCGACATAGCGACGCGCAGACGGGCAGCAACAAGCCTGGTGTCTTCCACAAGCTCGTCGACATCATCCGAAACCCAACCTTGCCGGCAGACCCCGATGGGCTCTCCCCGGCGCTGCAGCGGCTGATCCCCGCGGCGATGGAGACGCTGGCGGAGATGGACGGGTTGCCCGACTTCAAGCGACTGATGGCCGATGGGCACAAGCCCGAGACCCACGATGAGATCTACGCGCTGGTCCAGACCGCGCTGCTTCGTGCGTTCCGCTCGTCCACGGACTCCATGAAGGGCGCCGTCGAGAAAGCCGACCTTGAGCCACTCATCGATGAACTACCCACGCTCATCCGGCTGTCGCTGCTCAACATGCCGTACTACTTCGGCATCCGCTTCTTCTACGGTGAGCGTCGTCGCGCCCGGGGCTTGTACGAGAGCCTCGAGCTGCCCAAGCCGCTCGGGCAGGGCCAGAAGGTGGCGATCCTTTGCGACACGCTCGACAATGTCGACGGCCTGAGCATCAACCTGCGGCGGTTGGTCCAAGAGATGCGCGCGGACGGCAAAGAGGCGTTTTTGTGCGGTGCAAAGCCGGACGGTTTCGAGCCATCCGTGGACGAACACGGCATCGTCCGGCTCCCCACCATCGCCAGCTTTCCGATCCTGGGCTACGAGAGCTATCAGCTGGGCTGGCCCAGCCTGCTGGAGACGCTCCGGTGGATGGACGAAAACCAGATCGACCTCGTCGTCGCGACAACGCCCGGTCCGGTTGGCTTGGTCGGGATGATGGCGGCGCGTCTGCTCGAGACGCCGATGATCGGCCACTATCACACCAACGTGCCCGAGTATGCGTTTCGCATCATCGGCGACCGCACGATCGGTCGCATGGTGCAGGCGTACACAGCCTGGTTTTACAACCAGATGGAGGAGGTCCTCGCGCCTACGTTTGCCACCCGCGAGGTGATGGCCCGCAACGGCATTGCGTCGGGAAAGGTCACGATCGTGCCGCGCGGCGTCGACTGCAACCGCTTCGCGCCAGCGTTCGCTGACCGGCGCTTCTGGCCCGCCTTCGGACTGCGTGGCGAGAACACGCTCGTCTACGTCGGGCGCGCCTCACTGGAGAAGAACCTCCCGTTCCTCGTCAAGGTGTTCAAACAACTGGTCGACGAGCGCGGGATGCAGGTCGAGTTGGGGATCGTGGGCGAGGGACCGTATCTGGAGACGATGAAGGCTGAACTTAAAGGCTACGCCGTGGCCTTTACAGGGCACCTCGAAGGCGACGCACTTGCGGCCGCCTATGCGTCCTCCGCGATGTTGATGTTCCCGTCCACGACCGACACGTTCGGCAACGTGGTGCTCGAGTCGATGGCCTGCGGGACGCCGGCGCTGGTGTCCGACGTCGGCGGACCCTGCGAGATCGTTCACCACAACGAGACGGGGATCGTCCTGCCGGCGGGAGAGGAACGATGCTGGGCGGAGGCTGTGCTTCGCCTGCTGGGCGATCGGGGGTGCCTGCAGCGGATGTCGAGCCAGTCCCGGACCTACGCCGAGCGCTGCACGTTCGAGCGGGCGCGGCGCGAGACCTGGGCTTTCTACGCGAAGCACATCGAAACCGACCGCCTGCGTGCCCGCAGCGAAGCCCGGTGATCGACGCTGGCCAGGCCCATGCTCTGTTGGCGGTCGAGCGTCCGGGGACGTGCGTTGTGCCTCACCCTGGTCCCGGTGGTGTCTGCCCGTGCCCTTGGCGTCGTCGTATGATGCTTGGGCCGTGAGTGAGTCCGTGACGTTCGAAGAGTTCGAGGCGGTGAGCCTCGAGCAATGGCAGGCGAAGGTCGAAGAGACCACGCCGCTGTCCAAGCTCTCCAGCCAGGTTGACGTGACGGGGCGGGGCGGTCTCACGATCGCCCCGCTGTACGACGCGGGAGCGCAAAGTGGCGGTGTGCGGCTGGAGACCACGCCGTGGGCCGTTGCGCAGGAGTATCGACACCAGCGCGCCGACACGGCGGCGGCCGCGATCCAAACCGATCAAGGGTTGGCACTGGACGCCGCGTGGATCAGGCTTGCCGGGCCGTTGAGAGCGCGCGCTTCGGTCGCTGGCCGCGGCGTCGCGCTGCTTGAGCGGGAGCACGCACGAGCGCTGGTCGATGGTGCGGGTGCTGCGGCCCTGTGGCTTGATGCCGGTGCCAACGGGGTCAGCGCGCTGTCGTTGATGCTGGAGTCCTCCGAGCCGAAGACGCTTCGCGGCGGCGTGCTGTGTGACCCGCTCGGCGCGCTGGCGGAGTACGGCGGACTGGGCGTCGAGCTCTCCGAGGCGATCGTGCAGGCCGGTCGCGTGGTCGCACGCGCGGCTGTTGAAGCGCCGCAACTGCGCGTGTTGATGGCCTCGGGCATCCCGTACCACGACGCGGGCGCATCGCCCTCCGTCGAGGTTGGTGCTGCGATCGCCACGCTGATCGACATCGCGCGCACGCTCGCGGAGGGCGGCGCGGACCTGGAGGCGCTGTGGTCGCGTACGGTGCTCCGCGTCAGCTCCGACAGCGATGTGTTTGTGGCGATCGCGAAGCTTCGCGCGCTGCGGTGGTTGGCGGAGCGCGTGGCAGCCCGGTGGGGAACGAGCGCCCCCGCGTTCATCGCGGCTCGCACATCGTGGCGCGACCGGACCCGGAACGATGCGCGGGTGAACATGTTGCGAACGACCGCGGAGGTTTTTGCCGCCGCGGTCGGCGGGGCGGACGAAATCGCAGCACAACCATTCTCGGAAGCGGTCGGAGTCGGCGATAACGATGCGCGTCGGTGGGCCTTGACCACGGCGCACATGCTTCGCGAGGAGTCCCACGTCGCGAGCGTCAGCGACCCCGCCGCGGGCAGCGGCTACGTCGAGGCGCTCACGCGCGGCATCGCAGAGCGTGCCTGGGCGTGGGTGCAGGCGGTCGAGGCCCAAGGAGGCATGGGCGCTGCGCTCGTGTCGGGCCGAGTCCAGGCCGATGTTGCCGCGTGCGCGCAGGCGCGCGGTGAGGCCCTCGCGACCGGTCGGCTGGCGCTGACCGGGGTTTCGATCTTCGCGCTGCTCGAAGAGCCCGAGGTTCCGTTGGGCCCGGACCCCGAAGCGCGCAACTCGAAGCTTCCGGACGAGGCTTTGGTCCTCACGGTTGCGCCGATGCCCGCCAAGCGCCTCGCCGAGCGGTTCGAGGCCCTGCGCGACGCCGCCACGCGTCAACAGGAGGACTCCGGATATCGACCCCGCGCCCAACTCTATGTGCTCGGTGCGCTTCGGGAGTACCGGGCGCGTCTGGACTTCGCGCGCAACGCTGTGCAGGTGGGCGGGTTCGCGGCCGAGGTCGTCACGAGCACCGACGACGTCGTCCCGGCCCTGGCGATTTTGGTCGCATCGGACGAACGCTTGGCGTCCGAGGGCCAGCAAGCCCTCGATGCCCTTCGCCGCGCGGGCGCACGGCAGGTTTGGGTCGCGTCCGCCCCGCGCGACGACCTGGCCTCCGACGGGTTCCTGCATTTACGGATGGACCTACCGCAGACCCTCGCAACCCTTCACGACGCTTTGCAGGTGGGACGATGAGCCACGAGACGACCTTTGCGACCCTGTCCTTCGAGGATCTCATCTCCGGGACCACGCCTCCCAAGCCGGACCGGTCGTGCACCTCGACGCCCGAAGGCATCGACGTCCAGCGGCGCTACGGCCCAGAGGACCGCGACCGCTTGCCGACCGTGGACTCCAAGCCCGGGTTCGCGCCCTACCTTCGCGGTCCGTATCCCACGATGTATCTCCAGCGGCCCTGGACGATCCGGCAGTACGCCGGATTCTCCACCGCAGAGGCGAGCAACGCGTTCTACCGGCGTAACTTGGAGGCGGGCCAAAAGGGGCTTTCGATCGCATTCGACCTGGCGACCCACCGCGGCTACGACTCCGACCACCCCCGCGTCCTGGGCGACGTCGGGATGGCGGGGGTGGCCGTCGATTCCATCCTCGACATGCGCCTGTTGTTCGCCGGCATTCCGCTCGATCGGATCAGCGTGTCGATGACCATGAACGGGGCGGTGCTTCCGATCCTCGCGCTGTACATCGTCGCGGCGCAAGAGCAGGGGGTGGAGCCGCACCAGCTCTCGGGGACCATTCAGAACGACATCCTCAAGGAGTTCATGGTCCGCAACACGTTCATCTATCCGCCGACGCCGTCGATGCGGATCATCGGGGACATCTTCGCCTACACGGCGCAGAACATGCCTCGGTTCAACTCGATCAGCGTGTCCGGCTACCACATGCAGGAGGCTGGAGCGACGGCCGACATCGAGCTGGCGTACACGCTGGCGGATGGCCTGGAGTACGTGCGCTCCGGCATCGCGGCCGGTCTCGATGTGGATGCGTTCGCGCCGCGGATCTCGTTCTTCTTCGGCATCGGCATGCACACCTTCATGGAGGTTGCCAAACTCCGGGCTGCCCGGATCTTGTGGGCCAAGCTGATGCGAAACGAGGGGGCCAAGAACGCCAAAAGCACCATGTTGCGCACCCACTGCCAGACTTCGGGCTGGAGTCTCGCGGCGCAGGACCCCTACAACAACGTCGCGCGCACCTGTGTCGAGGCGCTCGCGGCGATCTCCGGTCACACGCAGTCGCTGCACACCAACTCCTTCGACGAAGCGCTCGCGCTGCCCACCGACTTCAGCGCCCGCATCGCTCGCAACACCCAGATCTTCTTGGAGCGTGAAGCCGGGCTCACACGCTCGATCGATCCCTGGGGCGGGAGCTACTACGTCGAGTCGCTGACGCAGGCCCTGGCGGACCGTGCGTGGGGGCATATGCAAGAGATCGAGGCGATGGGCGGGATGGCCAAGGCGATCGAGGCTGGGCTGCCCAAGCGCCGGATCGAGGAAGGCGCCGCGCGTACCCAGGCGCGGATCGACAGCGGCCGACAGGCGCTGGTGGGCGTGAACAAGTTCGTCGCCTCAAGCTCGCCCAACGTGGATGTGCTGGAGATCGACAACTCCGCCGTTCGAGACGCGCAGCTGCAGCGTCTGGCCTCGCTCCGAGCGCAGCGAAACCAGGCCGAGGTTGACGCGGTGTTGGTTCGGCTCGCCGCCGCCGCGGACAACCCCAGCGAGAATCTGCTGGCGCTGTGCGTCGAAGCGGCGCGAGCCAAGGCCACCGTGGGCGAGATGTCGGCCGCGCTGGAGTCCAAGTGGGGTCGCTATGAGCCGCGATCCGAGGCAATCTCAGGGGTGTATCGCGCGGAGCTTCCCCCCGAAGCCGTGGCCCACGTGACGGCGAAGGTCGACGCGTTCGAAGCTGCGTACGGACGTCGTCCCCGCATCCTGGTGGCGAAGATGGGCCAAGACGGACACGACCGGGGTGCCAAGGTCATCGCCACGGGGTTTGCCGACGTCGGCTTCGATGTCGACATCGGTCCGTTGTTTCAAACGCCGCAGGAGACCGCGCGGCAGGCCGTCGAGAACGACGTGCATGTCGTCGGGGTGAGCTCGCTCGCCGCCGGGCACCTCACCCTGGTTCCCGCGCTTCAGGCCGCACTGCAGGCCGAGGGGCGTGGGGACATCCTCATCGTCGTCGGGGGCGTCATCCCGCCCCAGGACCAGCCCAAGCTGCTCGAGATGGGCGTTGCGGCGGTGTATCCGCCCGGCACGGTTCTGACCGACGCGGCGTCCGAGATGCTCGACAAGCTCCGGGCGAGCCTGGCATGAAGCGCCCGTCGCCGCAGACGTTGGCCGACGGCGTTCGTGCCGGAAGACGGGCGATGATGGGGCGGGCAATCACCCTGGTGGAGAGCACGAGGCCCGAGGACCGTCGCGATGCGAACACCCTGCTCGAGCTCCTGGCCCCGCACGCGGGTGCCTCGATACGCATCGGAATCACCGGGTCGCCGGGGGTCGGCAAGAGCACGCTCATCGAGACGTTCGGTCGACAGCTCACCGCTGCGGGCCACCGGGTTGCGGTGCTGGCGGTGGACCCAAGCTCCGGTCGAACCGGCGGCAGCATTCTCGGGGACAAGACCCGCATGACTGAGCTGGCCCGCGACCCGAGCGCGTTTATTCGCCCGAGTCCTTCGGGGGGCACCTTGGGCGGTGTGGCCCGGCGTACCCGCGAGACGATGACGGTGTGCGAAGCTGCCGGCTACGACGTCGTGCTGGTGGAAACGGTCGGTGTGGGGCAGTCCGAGGTGATGGTCGCGGGCATGGTCGACATGTTTGTGGTGCTCGTGCTCCCCGGGTCGGGCGACGAACTGCAGGGGATCAAGCGCGGCATCCTCGAGCTGAGCGACCTTCTGGTGGTGACCAAGTGCGACGGCGACGGGGCTGCGGCCGCGCGACGAACCTGCCAGCAGCACGCGAACGCGCTGCGGCTGATCCCGCCGAAGTTCCCGGTGTGGACCCCCGCGGCCACGACTTGCTCTGCAGTCACCGGGGAGGGTGTGGACGCCATCTGGACCACGGCCCAGGCGTTTCGCGACGCGCTCAACGATGCCGACTTGTGGCAGGCCCAGCGCACCGAGCAAGGCGTCCGGTGGATGTGGAGGGCGCTGGAGGACGGCCTTCGTGACGCGGTGCGGCGCGATCCATCCGTGCACGCCAAGCTTCAGACGCTCGAGCCAGATGTTCGCGCGGGCCGTCGTACGCCCGACGAAGCGGCGGCGCTGCTGCTGGCTGCGTTTCGGGCAGGCTGATCCGTCGTCGGGGCGTGGGTTGGGGCGTGGGCTCAACTCGAGACGGTTTTCAGCCGGACGGGGCCGGTCGTGGGCGTCCCCCGAATCTGTCGAAGGAGCGAGTCGCCAATGCTTGTCGCTCGGCCAGCCCACGTCTGCGCGGGGGCGGGTTCCAACCGTTCTTCGAGGGTGGCTGAGAAGAGTGTCAGCCAGCGCTCGAAGTCGTCAGCGCCCAGTCCGCCGACCGCGGCATGCAGGGCCGGTGGTGAGCCGCGGTCGCTGCGTTGGAACTCCCCGGTGCCCAACAGCACGCTTCGCCAGAACGTGTTCATGCGCGACAAATGGGGTGTCCAATCGTTCACGTGCCGCGCGAAGATGGGGCCCAGGACCGCATCGTGACGAACCCGGCCATAGAAGCTCTCGATGACGTCGGCAATTGCCGACGGCGTGATCGCGGGGTGGCGGGCTCGTTCGGTCGTCATGAATGCGGTATACAAGATGCTGGTATGAGAGTCCTGTGGGGTCGAACCGCAATCGTTGCGCTCGCGAGTGTGGCCATCGCGTGTGGGGAGTCAGGGACCGAGGCCGACACGATACCGGACGGGACCACGACGGAGTCCTCGGAGACCGGGATGGCCGCGCTGCCGCCCGACGTTGGGGAGCCCGAAGCACAACCGCGTTGTCCAACGCCGCAGGGACACACGGGCGCCCCGCAGTCCATCGAAGAAGCGGTCGCTCATCTTCAGGCGCTCCCGGCCCCGGTCAATGTCCCCTGTGTGCTTGAGTCCTTTGCGCGACCGCTGTCGCTGCTCGCATCGTCCAGCCCTTTCAGCGCCCAGCCTGCCAGCGGGGACCCGAGCCCCCGCCTGTTCGTCTTCTTCGACGGGTTGATCCTCTCGTTCGCGACCACAGGACACGGCGCGACGCTGGTCGAGTTTGCCGAGTTCGTCGGCCCGGCGACCACGATCAAGGGCGAACTGGAGTTCCCGCTCGACCCCGGCGCCCTCGAAATCGACGCCGTCTTCGCGCAAGTGCGGTTCGAAGGGGGTGGGACCCACTGTCGATTCTGCCACCGCAATGAGGTCCCGGCGGAGGGGAGCGGGTATTCGGGCGCATTTGAGTCGGATGCACTCGCCGCTCGGGAGGACACGATCATCGATCTCGAAAAGGTCCGTGGCTACGCGGAGACCTGCGATGCGCGGGAGGACGTGATGCGTTGCCTGATCTACGACGCGGTCTTCGGTTGGGGAGAGGTCGTCGCTGGCGCGTTCGATCCCGAGATCCAGACGATCTTCGACTACGAATGAGGCAGCTTGCCCGTCAGCGCAAGCAACGGGGCGCGGCGACGCGCGACCAGGTCCGCGATCGTGTGCGCGCGAAGGGCTTCGATGAAGGCGCGGTTCGCCTCCGCCAACACACCGTGCAAGCGACACGAGGGGCTCAGCTTGCAGGCGGCTGGGTCCTCGAAGCACTCGACCAAGACGAGGGGTTCGAGCGCCTCCACGATGTCCGCGACGGAAGACTGCCTCGTCGCAGGCGGGAGCATCACTCCACCGCTTCGGCCTCGAATGCTGCGGATGAGTCCTGCATGCACGAGTGCCTGAGCGACTTTCGCCAGGTGATGGGCCGAGACGCCCAGTCGTTGCGCCGCATCGGCAATCCCGATGGGTGCCTCATCATCTACGGCCAACAGCATCAACAGCCGGAGGCCGTAGTCGGTGCGACGCGTCAGGTGCACATGGGCACGGTGACAACGGCCGCAGAGGAACACAAGCCGCGGTACCCCGCCGGCCGTGGGGCACCGCGAGAACGCCGGGCGCGCGTTAGGCGGCGCGAAGCCCCTGGCGGACTGCCGGGGCGCTGCGGGGCTCGAACTCGGGGAGCGCGACCGCGGTTGCGAGCCCGGCCATCGTCAACCCCAAGCTTTTCAGTTGCACAAGTTTTGCGCGTCGGAGCTGGGCGACGAGCGATGCCGCGCGCTCGGTCGAGTGGGCACCGAGGCGGGCGAGCAGGTCGATCGAGACCTTCATGTCGGCATCTCCGAGGTCGAAGATGGCACGGAGCAGGGACAGAGCGTCGGTTTCCGGCTTTGTGCTGTTCATGTCTGCACCTTCGGACAGCACTGCGTGGATGTCCTAATTTTCTGCGAAATCGTTCAGGTGGTCAGATGACCCGGCGGAGCCGACGCCGGATCCGGTGTCGGATCAACACCTTCCCCCACAAGTGTACAGAGGTCGCCCACTTTGGTCCGTGGCCGCCTCACACCGTACATCGCCCGAGCTCTGGAACTCGGCGTGCCTTCTTAGCGTAGCGCGATGGCGGCTCGGGTCCACGGGTCCCGCGTTTGCCCGAGCTCAGACGCCGGTGGGGACGACGTCCACGATCATCACCTCCGGGCGGCACCAGAACCGGATCCGCGGGGCGCCCGCGCGCTCCATGCCGACGCCCCGAGACACCAGCAGCGTTGCGCCGCTGGGCAGCTCGGTTCGGCCCCACGCCCAGCGGCGGGGAACCTTGGACAAGGTGAGGATCGGGCCCCAGCCAGGGATCTGGACCTGTCCTCCGTGCGTGTGCCCGGCGAGCAAAAGATCGGCATCGATCTCGCCGAGCGCGAACGCGGGACGATGCCCAAACACGATGTGCAGGCCCTGTCGATCTCGGCGGACCTCAAGGTTCGCATCCGCGGACGCATGCAGACCGAACCCGGTGAGGGTCACGTCGTCGCGCAAGAGGCGGCTGGTGGTTTTGCGCGGCCACACCTTCATCCCCATCGCTTCGGCTTCGGAGATCCATGCGTCGCCGTGGGGGAACTCGGAGTCGCCCTCGACCAAGTAGACCCCCAGCGGCGCATGCAGCCGCAGCGGTGCGGCCACGCCGCGTAGCGTGGCCCAGGTTTTTGCGTAGGCGTCGGCGTCCCGTTGCTGGATCACGTCACCGACGAACAGAATCAGGTCCGGTTTCGCCTCAAGAACGGCCAGCAACGCGGCGCGCTCATGATCCCCCGGGGCGTCGGTTTGGAGATCCGCGACCACCGCGATGCGCAGGGGGGCGTCGATGCGATCGCTGCGCACCTCGTGGTGCGTCACCTCTAGATTCTGCGGCTCCCACACAAACGCATACACAGACAAGACGACAGCCAGCAGCCCCACGGTCAGGAACCCGAGCTGCATCGCCCGGCGTGGCGTACTTCGGAGCGCGATTGCAAAGGCGGTGGCTGGGAAAACGATCGCGAGCGACCAGGAGCACACCAGAAGCTTGGAGAAGGCGGTGGGCTCGGGTGCTGTGAAGAGGCCGACCGCCAAGCTGAGCCCAGTGCAAAGGGCCAGCAACACACCTCCGCGCACCCACGAGGCCTCGCCGCCCCACTTCACGACCAGCCCGAACGCGATGGTGAGCCCAAGGCACACGTGCACGATGAAGGCTGGAACCATGGAAGCGCTGGGGAGCATCGGGCACGCGGAGTGTGAAACATCGGCGCGAGGTGGGCAGCCTTTTGCTCAGGCAGTGGCCCAATGCGGGTGCTCGATGGTCTCAGACGAGGCCTCAGCGGCGGTGGCGAGCGTCGTGTCGCCCTGAGAAGCTAAACCATGCTTCGCGCCATTTTTCTGGGACACCAAGGATGGCTGCTGGCCTCGGAGGCGACGCGGATCCTCGTGGACCCGCTGCTGACCCGCGGATTTGGGCACGGTGGGATGGCTGGCGAAGTGTTCCCGGCGCGCGACATCAACCTGCAGGGGCTCAGCCCCATCGATGCTGTGTTCCTCACCCACGAGCACGACGACCACTTTGATATCGCGTCGCTGCTTCGGGTCGACCGCCGCATCCCAATCTTCATCTCGGCGCGCTCGTCGATCGCGATGCACGGGTTTCTCGTCGCGCAAGGTTTCGAGGTTCGGCGGGTGGAGCCAGCAACCACCCAGCGCATCGGAGACCTCCACGTGCGGAGCTTTGTCGCCGATCACACCGCGACGCCCGAGGCGGACGAATGGGACGTGCTGCCGTTCATCGTCTCCGATGACGCGGGGCAGGGGGTGTTCGCGTCTTCGGTGGACGTTGCGATGCCCGAGGCGATGCTTGCGGCGCTCGCGGAGATGTCCGGGTGGCCCGGGGTCCTGTGCTTGGCCAACAACACCACCGACACCCGGTTCGTGCAGCGGGATGCGGGGACACTCTCGCGCTCGGACGACACCGACGCGCTCGCCCGTGTGCTTGGCCGACGACTGACGGCGGTCGCGGGCAAGGTTGGGCTGCCTCGGGTCACGGCGATCACCGGCGGCGGATGGCAGCATCCTCGCGAGCTCGCGTGGGTCGATGCGGTCGCATTCAGCATCGACCCGGTTCGGCTCTCGGCCGCGCTGTCAGAAGCGTGTGGTGGAAGCGTTCGAGCGGTGCTTCCAGGCGAAGGGGTCGAGCTTCGAGGCGCGGTCGTGCGGGAGTTCGTGGACGCTTCGGTCCAGCTGCGAGGCCGCTGGGAGCGACCCGCGCGCGGTGTCGTCGAAGTCCCGAAGTCCTGGACGCAGGCTGTCACTGCGACGACCCTGAGCACCGCCGAGCTATCGAGGCTCGCTGCGGGACTCGATGCCTTCGCGCGGTTCTGCTTCGGACGAAGGGTCTTCGCGCAGATGCACTCGCTGCCGGGTCGCGACCCTCTTGCGTTCGTGCTGCACACGCCCACCGAGCCGCTGGTGTTCGCCTATCGTCCGGCCTCCGCGAGCTTCGAGCGCGTGGTGGAAAGCGATCCGTTCCATCGCTTCACGTCCGGATTCGAGTGCTGGGCGGCGGACCTCCTGGCCCTCCTCGATGGGCGTCTCGGAGCCTCGGCGCTGTGTTATTCGGGACGACTGCGCTGCTGGAACGGGGCGCCGAATCGCCTGCGGGTCTCACCGCAGCTGCTGTGGCTCTTCTCGCACCCCCTGCATCGCCCTGAGGTCGCGCGGTCGCTCTACGAGCACGTGGCCGCCGCCGTGCAGCCCTGCGCCGAGACCGTTCGGGCGCGCTGAGGAGTCCGCCGCACCTCACCTCACCCGAACTTCAGTATCCGGCGGCAAGCGGAACCGGCGGAGGCGACCCAGCGCCTCGGAGCTCAGCCAAACAACGCGCGGGCGATCACGAGCTTTTGAATCTCGCTGGTGCCTTCGTAGATCCGCAGGGCTCGAATCTCGCGGTACAGACGCTCGGGCGTCTCGCCCACGGTCACACCTCGGCCCCCGAACGACTGCACGGCGCGGTCGATGGTGCGTTGGGCCGACTCGGTCGCGAACAGCTTCGCCATCGCGGCTTGGTCCGGGGTTGCACAGCCGCGGTCACGCGCGGCCGCGGCACGGTAGACGAGCAACTGCGCGGCAACGTGGTCGGTGGCGACGTCTGCGACGGCGAACCGAAGCCCCTGCTGTTTGGACAAAGGCTTGCCGAACTGAACCCGCGAGCTCAGGTGATTCACGGTCTCGGACAGCGCGCGGTCGGCCAGGCCCAGCGCCGCGGCGCCGACGGTCACACGAAACACATCCAGGTTGGCCAGGGCAATCCGCAGCCCCTTGCCGGGCTCACCCAAACGATGGGCGGCAGGGACTCGCACCCCATCGAAGCGGACCTTGCCGATCGGATGCGGGGCGATGACTTGCATCGGCTCTACGCTGAGGCCAGGCGCGTCTCCAGGGACCCAGAAGGCGCCAAATCGCGGCTTTCCGCCTTCAGCGTCCTGTGCCTCGCGGGCGAAGACCACGTAGCTGTCGGCCACCCCGGCGTTGGAGATCCAGCACTTCTCTCCGTGGAGTTGGACGCCATCTCCACAGGCTTGCGCCCGGGTCTGCATACCCGAGACGTCGCTGCCCGCTTCGGGCTCGGTCAGGGCGAAGGCGCAGATCGCCTCGCCCGCCACGACCCGCGGCAGCAGTTGACGCTGCAGCGCATCGCTGCCCCCCAAGGTGACGGGGTTGCTGCCCAAACCCTGCATGACGAAGGCGGTGTCGAGCGCTCCGCTGTGGCGAGAGAGCCACTGGCGAATGATGCACAGCGGGGTGGAGCGGACCTGCGCGTGGGCACCACCGTGGGCCGCGGGCGCGACGTACCGCAGCAACCCCGCAGCCGCCAGCCGGCGCACATACTCGCGGGCGCTGCCGTGCTCGTCGGACTCGTCGATGCCGGCTGAAGCCAGCTCGGCCACGAAGGCTTCGAGGGTCGCTTCGAGCTCGGCCAGCTCGGATGCATCCCCGATGACGCCAAGCTCGCGGTGGGTGATCCGCGGATCGAGGACCGCGCTCACTTCCACACCGGATCCCGTTTGGCCAGCCACGCGTCGTTGGCTTCCCGAAAGTCCGGATGCTCCATGCACAGGGTCTGGGCCTGAGCCTCGGCTTCGATGGCGTCGGCGAACCCCAGGTCGAGCTCCTTTTGAAGCATCACCTTGGTCATGCGCAGCCCAAAGTGGGGACCTGCAGCCAGCGTCTTGGCCAGCGCGAACGCCTCGGCGTCGACGTTGGCGCGGTCCTCGTCGTCGACCACCCGGGTGGCCAAGCCGATCTGTGCGCAGCGCTCGGCGGGCACCCGGCCGCCCAGCATCAAGATCTCCGAGGCGTGTCCGAGGCCGACCACGCGCGGCAGCAGCCAGCTCGCACCCATGTCGGCGCCCGAGAGCCCCACCTGAGGGAACAGGAACGAGAAGAACGAGTTCTTGCCCATCACGCGCAGGTCGGAGGCCAGTGCCATGACGGCGCCTGCACCCGCAGCCACGCGCTTCACGCTCGCGACAATGGGCAGCGGACAGCGCCGCATGTTGGCGATCAGCTCTCCGGTCATTCGCGTGAACCGAAGCAGGCCTTCGGTCTCCCGCTCGAACAGGCGGGTGATGATGTCCTCGACGTCGCCGCCGCTGCAGAACGCCTTGCCTCTGCCTTGCAGGACGAGCGCTCGGGCACCGCCCTGGGCTAGGGAGCGTCGCTCGATGGTGGCGAAGAAGTCGGTGAGCTCGCGATACACGGCAAAGGTGAGCGCGTTGAAGCGATCGGGGCGGTCGAGGGTGATGATGCCGACGCGGTCCTTCTCTTCATAGGAGAACGACTCCGGCGTGGGCAGGGGCAGGGGGCGAAAGTCGGGGTCGTTCATCACGCGTTCTCCTCGGGCAGCACGGCCAGCGCCTGAATCTCTACCTGGGCCCGGTCCTCGACCAAGGCCGAGACTTGGACCAAGGCCATCGTGGGGTAGTGCTTGGGCATCAGGTCTCGGTACACCGCGCCCACGTCCTTGAGGTTGCCCAGGTAGCCGTGTTTGTCGGTGACGTAGATCGTCAGGCTGATGATCGCCTCATGGGTTGCTCCGGCGGCCTTGACGACGTCGACCACGTTCTCGAGCGCCTTGCGGAACTGCGGAACGAACGCGTCGGAGACGATGACCTCGTCGGTGCCCCAACCGATCATGCCGGCGACGGCGAGCAGCTGACCGCGGGCGGTCATGCCGTTGGCGTAACCCTTGGGGCGCGGCCAGTCTTCGGGGAGGATGGTGGTGCTCACGCCGTCTCGCCTCCGTCCAGGGGGAGCGCGGCGCCGGTCATGGACGCCGCGGCGTCGCTCGCCAAGTAGGCCACCAGCGCCGCAACCTCGCCGGGTTCGATAAGCCGCTGCATGGGAGAGAAGGACTCAAGGCTCTTGCGGGCTTCGTCCTGGGACCGGCCGGTCTTGGCGGAGATGTTCTGCACCGCGGAGGCCACGATGTCCGTGTCGGTGAAGCCAGGGCAGATGGCGTTGACGGTGATCCCGGTCGGTGCGAGCTCGACCGCCATCGCACGGGTCATCGAGAGCAGCGCGCCCTTGCTGGCCGAGTACGCCGCCGTGAATCGGTAGCCCTTGAGCGCCGCGGTCGAGGCGAGGTTCACGATCCGGCCCCAGCGGGCTTCCTTCATGCCTGGGATGACCGCGCGACACAGCTCGAACGGTGCGGTCGCGTTGATCGTCATCGTCTGGGACCACGTGGCATCGTCGGTGCGGTGTGCGGGGGCAGCTGGCGCCACACCGGCATTGTTCACCAAGATCGACGCGCCCGCGATGCGTTCACACAGGCCGGCGCGGTCCTCTGCGCGCTCAAGGTCTGCGAGGTGAATGAAGGCCCCGAGGCGCTCGGCCGCGGGAGCCAACGAGTGCTCGCTGCGTCCAACCAGCACCAGTTCGCAGCTGGGGGCCAAGGCCTCCGCGATCGCGAGACCGATGCCTCGGCTGGCTCCGGTAATGACCGCCAGAGGCCGATGGGGTCGCGTCATGGTGGCAGTCTACCTGCGGCACCGCGCCGGCCTCCGTGAGAACTATCGCTCCGCGACGGTGCTCTGCACGAAAGGGTTGTGGGCAAACAACCCGATGTCGCGAACGTGCACGAAGTCGCCCGGTGCCGCCGACTCCAGCGCGAGGGACCATCGCACGGCTGGCGCGCTCGGGATCCAGCGCAGAGGCTCAGACTGCCACGTGTTCGAGCGATCGTCGGGAGGGTCGAGTCGCGCGACGACCTGGGCATCGGCCCGCAGTACCAGTCGCGCCTCGGGCGACACGGAGGCTCGCGTCAGTGTCACGACCACATCGAGGGCGCCTTCGCCCGGCAGATACTCGGGGCCGAACCGGAGCGCCTCGGCGGGCGTGATGACCAGGCTTAGCCCCGCGATCTCGGGGGGAGGTGTGAGGTCTGGGCGATGCCGGGACAGGCCACGCCCAGGCACCCAAACCGTGGGCTCCAGCTTGTGACCGAGATTGTTCTTGGGTCCCAGCGTCACTGCGCGCAGGAGCGTCCAATCCACGGCTCGATCGGGCGCAAGCCAGCGGACCTCCGCCAAGCCACCGTGGCTGCAGGGGGCCGCCGGATGACCACGGTCCAGCGCCTCGATGCGAACGCGTCCGGGGCTGTCGAGAATGAACGGGCCCAGCGTATCTCGGTGGCGGGTCGGGGCGCGCAGACGACGAAGCGGGACGTCGCGCCCATCGATCTGCACCGCGAGTTCGGCGTTGCTCCGGTCGGTGCCCGGCGTCATCACCAGGACGAGTGAGCCCGGCCCGAGGTTCTCTGGCAGACGCAGCTGCACAGGCGCTCCGCGCTCGAAACACGCGCCGGCCTCGGTGACGACGTAGGACCCCTCAAGCTGCGGCGGTGTGGGCCCATCGAACCTCCAGCGGCGCTCCCCAGCGCGGGTGGGGTCGACCTCGATTCGGACCAGCACCATCCGGAGCTCATCGCGGGTGACGCGGCCCGGCATCGTTCGAACGACGGGCGAGAGTCGGTCTGTGAACAGCTCGAAGGCGGTCAACTCGGTCGCACGAAAGGGCGGGGGGAGGCTGTCTTCGAATGCGGCGCGTGGGGCTTCGCCCTTGCGCAGGCGCACGTGGTGCGTGGCCTCGCCCAGCAGGAGATAGACCGGCGGCGGGGCCTCGTTGCGTGCACGTGGGCCCTCAAGGAGCAGCTCGTACGCCATCGCGTAGGCCGCTTCGCGCCCGTGGTACGGGAGCACGTCGACGCCATGGCGCATCGCGAGCGCTCCGCCGACCTGGTTGAACGTGTGTCCGTGATGCCAGCCTTCACCGCCTGCGATCACGACGGCGCCGGGCGCAAGCGCGTCGGCGATCGCGTCGACGAATCGGTCCGCGCCTTCGAACTCGCGCAACCGCACGGTGGGCGTTCGGACCAGCGGGACCGCGGTCCAGCCGAGCAACCCCGCGACCGCGGCAAGTGTCCACACGCGACGTGGCCAGGTTGGGAGGCGCTTGGCAACGCCGTGAAGCGTGGCGGTGCACAGCAGGGCCGCCGCGGGAAGCAGCTCCGGCGCGAGGTATCGACCGTAGTAGAAGAGCCCTGCGCGGGGAAGGTTGCGCTGGGCGTAGAGCAGCATCGTCGCGACGAGCGTGGCCGCGATGGCGGTCAGCCACACATCCCGCGACCGTGTCAGCTGGACCCGCAGGGCCGCCCCGGGAAACGCCAGGATGGCCGCCGAGATCACCACCGGGCCGAACATCGCCCACGCTGGGTCAAGGCGAGCGTGGGTGTTCTCAGGGGACATCCACCGCAAAACCCCGTAGAGCACCACCGCTCCAAGCGTGAGCGCGGACACCGACGCGGGTAGGTTGCGCCGAAAGAACGCTCGGCGAGGGCCATCGTCCCGGCGGTCGAACCACAGCGCATCGATGCTGGACCAGGCGATGCACAGACATGCAGCGCCGATGACGAGCGTCCGTGGAGACCGGAGCCAGGTGACGTGCAGCTGCTTGTTCAGCTCGTCGGCCAGATACGGGAACGTGGTGCCGGCGTGCGCGAGCACCCCGCCCATCAGCACCATTAGATAGACAAGCACCGGGCGACGGCGTTCGGAGGCGTGGCCGGGGAGCAGCCACAACACGGCCAACAGCACCGGGGCGGTGAGCCAAGCATTGCCACGGATCCATGCCGTCGCACCGAGCAGCAGCGCCGCGCGATGGAGACCTCGCATGTTGTGGTCGGGGCAGCGGATGACCGACAGCACCGCCGCCCACAGCAGCAGGCTCGTAGGGGTCTCGGTCAGGGGTGTGCGATGCACCCAGATCGCCAAGGGGCTGGCCGCGACGATCAACGCCGCGACCGATGCCCAACCGACCGAACGCAGCACGCGTCGCGCGACGAAGAACAGCATCAGCACCAGCAAGAACGCCTCGAACACCACGATCCCGTGCATCGAGTCGCGGCCGAAGATCATGCCGAAGGCAGCCATCTGCGCCGGGTGCAGGTGGAAAAACTGAGGGGAGACCACGCCTCGATCGCGGTCCACGAGGTACCAACCGGGGCGGTAGCTTCCTTCGTAGGTGTCTTCGCGCCACGCCTCGGTCCGCTTGGGGACCACGCCCAAGATGTCGCCGGGTCCGGCGCGGGTTCCTCGGTCCTCGCTTGCGCGGGCGAGGATCGGGTCGTGGTGGGTGAAGCCTCCGGTGCGCAGGAGCTGCTCGGCGCGCAGCGTGTACGTGCCTTGGTCGCGCCCGGCGAGGGCATAGTCGGCGGCGGGCAGGCGGAGGCCCACCGCCAGCAGTCCGATCGCCAGAGGAAGCCAGACTCGGCCCAGCCGCGGTGCTGGCCGGCTGACGCTGCGCTCGCCCTGCCACGGCCACAACATCGCGGCAAGGGTGAAGCACGCCATGGTGATCGACACGGTGTCGAAGAGCGCGAACATCCCGAGGAGCACCCCGGCCATGCCGACGTAGGTCAGCGCGACGACGGCGCACAGTGCCCACTGCTCAAGCCTGTCCCCATGGCCCTCCTCTCGCGCCGCGCGGGCGAGGAGTGAGGCCATGATCGCGATCGGACCCAGCGCAACCCAGAGCATGTGAACCCTCAGTCCGGACGGTGGCGACCGACCGGTGCGTCAGTCCCTGAGCGGCGAGGATATGCCGCTTGGCGCCGTGGTGTTGGAAATCGTCCCGCGGAGCGGGTGGGGCGCGATCGACACGACTTCGGGCGCAACCTAGCATAAGACCGCAAGCGGCTCCGGGGTGGGAAGCAGTGTTGGGCGGCCCGCCCGTGCAGCCGCGTTCGCAGTGGTTTGTCGCGCACGAGATGCGCTGGCAACCCGGCGGCATCCTTGGCATAGTCCGCCCGCGGTGCGAGAGCGTCGTACAGGACCCAAGACAAGCGTGCGAGCAGGTGATGGCGTGAGGCCGGTCGCGGTGCCGCACATGCGCGAGTGAGATCCGGAGCAAACATGGTCACGTACATGGACGGAAAGTGGTTGGACGACGCGGACGCAACGGTCAGCGTGCGGTGCCGAGCGCTCAACTACGGCATGGGTTGCTTCGGCGGCGTTCGAGGCTACCTCGCCGATGATGGCAACGAAGTGTTCGTGTTTCGGCTCGACGCTCACGTGCGGCGACTCCAGCACTCGGGCAAGATCTTGCACCTGCGCCTTCCGGGCGATGTGAAAGAAGTCTCCGAGCTTCACTTGGAGTTGTTGCGCCGCAACGAGGTCCACCACGACGTCTACATGCGTCCGCTGTTGATCCACAACAGCAACGCGTTGGCGCCGGTCCTCGACATCGAATCGACCTCGTTCATCATCTATTCGATGCCGCTCAAGCGCTACATCGACAAGGATGCGATCGACGTCTGCATCAGCTCGTGGCGCCGCGTTCGGGACAACGCGATCCCTTCGCGGACCAAGCCCACCGGCGCATACATCAACAGCGCGCTGGCAAGGCGCGAGGCGTTCGACAACGGATTCGACGAGGCCATCTTCCTCACCGAAGATGGCAAGGTCTCCGAGGGCAGCGCGGAGCACATCTTCATCGTCCGCGACGGCACCTTGTTCAGCCCGCCCAGCACCGAGGACAACCTCGACGGCATTACGCGGCGCACCCTGATCGACTTGGCGACCGAAGATCTCGGCCTCAAGTTCCAGGAGCGGTCGATCGGTCGCAGCGAGCTGTACGTCGCGGACGAGATGTTCTTGTGTGGCACCGGCGCCCAGGTCACCCCGGTCCGCAGCGTCGACCGTCGGGAGCTCGGCAACGGTCACGTGGGGCCGCACACCAAGAAGATCCAGCAACACTTTCAAGATGTCGTACACGGTCGTGTCGAGCACCGTCGCGGCTGGCTAACCCCGGTCTGGGGCTGAGCTTCGCGTGGCCTCTTCGCCGTCGCCCGCCTCTTCGAAGTTGCACCCCATCGTTCGCGCGCGGTGGGTCGTCGTCGCTGTGTTCGTTGCGCTGTGCGCCTGGCTGGTTCCGGGCGTCGCCGCGCTTCGGCATGACGACGACGTGCTGGCGTTCCTGCCACCGGACCACCCCGACGTCATCACGTTCAACAAGGTTGCCGAGCGCTTCGGCATGCTTGAGGTGGGCCTGGTGGGGTTGCGCCACGGGGGCGACGACCTGCTCGTTCCGGACACGACCGAAGCCCTGCGAGCGCTGGGGGTCTCGGTCTCCGAGCTGCCCGGCGTTCGGCTCGTGTTGTCGTACCCCGATCTGCCCGATCCACGGGTCGAAGGGGAGACGCTGGTGGTCGAGCCGCTCGTTCCCAAAGACACAGTCGACGCCGCAGACATCCGCACGCGGGTCCTGAAAAACCACAACGCGGTCGGCAACCTCGTCTCGACGGATGGCACCGCGGCGGTCCTGCTCGTCTATCTGCTTCCCTCCGAGGACCCCGCTGCACGCGCGGAGAACCTGCAGGGGATTCGATCGCTCGTGGAGGATCAGTGGGATGGAGAGTCCCACTTCGGCGGGGGTCCGTTCGCCCAGAGCACCGCCGCGCTGTCGAGTCGCGCTGACATCGAGCGCCTGTCCCCAGCGGTCATCGGTGTGCTCGTGCTCGCGTCGGCCTTGCTCTTGGGCAGCCTCAGCGGCGCTGCCCTCAACCTTGTCATCACAGCGCTCGGCGTCGGTCTCGTCGTGGGGGCGCACGGTCGCTTCGCCGAGCCGTTGACGATCGTCAGCAGCACCACACCGGTCATGATGGTGGCGCTCGGTGGGGCGTTCGGCATGCACATCATCGCCGGCTTTCAACGTCAGACCGGAACGTCCCCGCAGCGGGCTTCGGCCACCGTTCGCGAGCTGCTGGTCCCGGTCGTGCTCTCGGGCATCACCACGGCGACGGCGTTCTTCGCCCTGCTGGCGATGCCGCAGGTGCCGATGCAACGCTTCGGCGTTGTTGCAGGCATCGGTGTGCTGCTGCTTCTATCGCTGGCGCTCTTCGTCCTTCCGGCGCTGCTCTCTTTGCTGCCCGAACGCGCGCTCCCAACAAAGGCGGACGCGCGCCGCGGGATGCCCTTTGTGCTGCCACCCTGGGCGCTGGCGGGGTTGGCGGTGGTCGGTCTTGCGCTCTCGGCGACGCTTGCGCCCGACCCGGACACTCGCAACGTCTTCGACGAGGACAGTGAGCCCGCGCGCGCGGATGCCTTCCTCGCCGAGCACTTCGGTGGGTCGCAGTTCGTCCAGGTCGCCATCGAAGGCGATCTCCAGGAGCCGGCGGTTCTCCGTGTGATTCGAGGGATCACCGAGTCGCTCACCTCGATGGAGGGGATCGCAGAGGTGCGCAGCTTGTTGGATCCAGTCTCGATGCTGACCGAGGGGTTCGGGGGCCGCGATGGCGTCCCTTCGACGCCGGGCCGGGCTCGTCGCGTGGTCAGCAACCTGGCCGACCAGGCTCCGATGGCCCAGCTGATGACGCCGGACCAACAGGGCGCGATCGTCCACATCAAGCTGGCGCCGGCATCCAGCGCGGAGATGCAAGCCACCACAGCACGGATCCGGGAGGTCGTCGCCGCCGCGCAGACCCAGCTTGTGGACGGCCAGGTTCGCGTCGCACTTTCAACCGTGCCCGAAGTGGCGTCCGCGCAGCGTGAGGTTGTTCGAGCGAGGGTGGAACGATTGCTCGGCACGCCGTTCGATGACGCCGCGCTCACCAAGCTGCAATCGGTCGATGCCAAGGACCTCAGCTTGGCGAAAGAACTCGCCGCGACGCGGGCTCGGGCACTGGGGACCGACGAGGTCATCGAGCCGCTTGAGGCGTCCGAGTACGAAGCCGTGCCTCTGGAGGCGCTCGCGACCAAGCGCGGCAAGGATCTTGAGGCCGTGTTGCGCACGCACCTCCCAACGCTCGTGGCGTCGGATCCTGAGGGGGTGGGTTTTGCCGCCGAACAGTTGGGACAATGGGTCGACGAGCTGATGGAGCGGTACCGAGTCACGGCAGCGTGCACCTCGCTGGGACTCGAAGGTGCCGCCTCCGCGCCGCCGTCCGACGACTCGGACGCGGCGGATTCTGCGGGCTTTGAGGAGGCCGCGGAGCCGCTCAAGCCGCTCAAGCCGGTGGGCCCGTGCGGCGAGTTGCTCACGGTCCTCTCCGAGCTGACCGACGCGGAGTGGACCGCCCCAGCCGGGGTCCCCACCGACGCCGTGCTCCGGAGCTTTCCGGTATCGCTGGCGGTCACGGGCCAACCGGTGATCGGGCAAGCTTTCGCCGACTCGGTCTATAAGAGCTTGGGGATCTCCACCCTCGTGAGCCTCGGCGCCCTCGCGCTCACCTTGCTGCTTGCGGGGCACCTTCGGGCGCTCGTTCCCGCGGTGTGGACGTTGGCGATCACCGGCGGCATGCTGGCGCTGCTCGGCCAGCCGATCAGCATTGGCACGAGCATGGTCTCGTGCATCGCGCTCGGTGCGGGCGTCGACTTCGCGATTCACCTCGGGGTGCGCGCGAGGGCGGAAGGCGGAGATGGGCAGGCTGCTGTGGACGCGCTCGGTGGCGTGGTCCTGATGACCGGCGTGCAACTTGCGGCTGCGTTTGCGGTGCTGACGGCGTCACGAATGCCCCCGCTGCGCGACTTTGGCGTGGGGTTGGCGATCGGATTGCTCGTGGCTGCGGCGGGTGCGGTCTGGCTGACCCCTCGGCTGTTTCGCCGCTGATCTCGGCTGTGCTCCGGATCACAACGATACTTGTTTTTGATTTGATATCATAACGTTGAGTGATTTCTGCAACCCCGAGACGCAATATCTCGTACGCGGGGACGTCGAAGAAGCGGCTTACTCGGGGCAGCCGCCCCGGTACACTCCGGAGACCTCAATCATGAAGAGAACCCTGTTCGCCGCCGCGCTCTGCATCTCCTGTCTCGCGACTGGCTTCGTCGCTGGCCCCGCCGTCGCGGCGGCTCCAGTGTCGACTGCCTCGAAGGCTCCCGATGCGAACGCGATTCTCGTCGAGATCGATCGACGCGCGAACGCCTTCAAGGACCAGCAGTACACCGCGTCCATGAAGATCATGAAGGGCGGCGAGCTGAGCAAGACGCTGAGCTTCGACTCGAAGATGCAGGGCCTGCAGAAGCAGTTCATTCACTTCACGGCCCCCGGCGACGTCGCGGGCATGAAGATCCTGATGCAGGACACGAAGACGCTCTACGTCTACCTGCCGGAGTTCAAGAAGGTCCGCCGGGTCGCGGCCCATGCGATGGCGCAAGGTTTCCTCGGCGGTGAGTTCACGTATCAGGACATGACCGAGGTTCTGCTCGCGGAGTCCTACGACGCCGTCGCGGGTGGCCGTGATGGCACGGAGACGACGCTGAACCTGACCCCCAAGGAGGGCAACGAGTCGGGTTGGTCCAAGATCGAGATCGTCATCGACTCGACCAAGGGCGGCGTCACGCTGATGAAGTACTACGACGGCGCTGGAAACCACGTCCGGACCCAGAGTCGTGAAGACTGGAAGAAGGTGGGTGGCGAGCTGATGCCCACCAAGGTTTCGATGGCCAACCTGAAGACGGGCGATACGACCGTCATCGAGCTGACCGACGTTCGGGTGAACGAAGGCGTCGAAGACGACATCTTCTCCCGACGGACGTTGCTCCGCTGAGCACCCACGGGATTCCTTGAGCACGGCAGCCCTCTCTCTTCTCACCCGACTTCTGCTCCCGTCCGTCGCCTTGACCGCGGGGCTGGTCGTGGCCCCTGCCGCGGACCCAAACGCTAGGGACCCAAACGCCGGGGACCCAGACGCCGGGCACGTGGCAGCGCGGGAGTCGGTTGCCCCGACGGCGGATGCCCCCCCTGAGGGGGGCCCGGCGGTGCCGGAGCCCGTCGCTGAACCAGGCCCGGAGGTGAGCGCCGAGCCTGACGCGGTCCCCAGTCCAGCGCCGGATGTCGGCGCCGCCCCGACGCCGGAGCCGGTGACACAGGAGCCCCAGCCCGCCGAAGATGGTGAGCTGTCGATGGATGACATCTTCGGGACCGACGCCACGCTGGAGGACGTCGAGGTCGTCCAAGCACCACCCGAAGGCGAGAACAGCTCCGCTTCCGCGCCCGCCGCCGGAGCGTCCACCGGAGCGTCTAGACGATCCGAGAAAGACCTCAAAGACGACCTCGACTTCAACTTTCGCGTGGTGACCTCGGCGTACTTCGATGTCGCAGGCGTCGAAGAAAGAAAGTTCAGTCGCAACGAGAACCGCCTCGAGTTCACCTTGCGCTACACCCCCAACGAGCACATTCAGCTGGTCGGCAACGTCGAGCCCGTGTTTCTTGGGGTCGCGCAGGCGCAGTTCCTCGACGACCTCGCGACGCGCCAGTTGCTTACGCCGTTTCACGTCGAGTCCGATGCCGCCTACGTCGCGGTGTTCGACCTGCTGCCCAAACTCGACGTGAAGATCGGCCGTCAGATCGTGCAGTGGGGTACGGCGGACCGCTTCAACCCCACCAACAACATCAACCCCGACGACCTCGAAGATCGGCCCCTGTTCACGGAGCCTATCGCCAACCAGATGGTGGTGGTCGACTACGCGCCGCTCGACGACAAGCTGTGGTTCGAGGCGGTCTACGTGCCGTTGTTCTATCCGGCGTTGCTTCCGCCCTCGGCCGCCGCAGGCCTTGAGGATCCGCAGTCGCCGGTGCCCTTTGCCCGCGAGTCCGACGTCGCGAAGATCGAGGAACTCCAGGCAACCCTGGACATCACGCCCAGCCTGGTCCCGACGGTCGTGGGCACCGTACGCATGCCCAAGCGTCGGTTCTCGGACGGTCAGAGTGCGATCAAGCTGGGGACGTCGCTGGGTGGGATCGATGCCTCGATCTCCTACTACAACGGCCGTCACGACATCCCGACGCCCCTTCGGGTCGACTCGGAGACCAAGGACCCGCCGCAGGGGCCGGTGACCGACGAGGAGTGCTGTTACCGCTCCGACGTCTTGCTCAACTATCCGCGGATGCAGGTGTTGGGCCTCGACTTTGCGACCCAACTTCCGTTTCTGGGAGACCTGGGGGTGTGGGGGGAGGGTGCATTGTTCTTCCCCACCGCGCAGGAGTTGTACATCGAGTTCCCGATACCGGTGGACGTCACCCCCGACGATGATCTGCTCAACCCTGTCGAGCAGCTTCGAGGCCCGGCGATCGAGAGTCGTCCGTACATCAAGGCGACCGCGGGCTTCGACTACACGTTCGGCAAGCACGTGTACGTACAGGCTCAATATCTGCGCGGCTTCATCGACGAGTTCGGGGCGGACCACATCGGGAACTACGTCGTGGGTGGCACCGAGTTGGTCTTCTTTGGCCGGCACCTGCTCTTTCGTGCATTTGGCGTCGTCGACTTTCCAACCGGGCCCCGAGACAACGGCTCGTACGTCATCTATCCCGAGCTGGTCGTCGTACCTCCTTGGGGCAGCATCACGTTCGACATTGGGAGCTTCTTTCTGATCGGTGAAGACGACACGAAGTTCGGCCAGCCTGCGGCCGGGAGTTCGATCGTCTTCACGAAGGTCACCGGCGCCTTCTGAGGCCAACCGGGCTCAATGGGGTAGAGTTCGCCGCGTGAGCGCCGATCGCAGCACGACCGGCGGCCTACGGTCCATCCTCCCCTGGGTGGGACTTGGCGCCTGCGTCTTTGCGGGGGTCTCCCTGCTGCTGGTGCTGACCACAGACGAGAGCCCGACTCCCACCGGTGACCCCGTCTCGGCGCGCTTGGATGTAGGCACGAGTCCCCAGGGCGCACTCGATGTCCCTCCGAGGCTCGAGCCCGAGCCCGAGCCCGAGCCCGAGCCCGAGCCCGCCCCCGAGCCCATCGAGGCTGGTGGAGGCAACCTCACAGGAGAGGACATGCAGGACGAGCAGAAGGCGGAAGGAGAGGTGCCGCCAGGCGGTCTGCCCAAGGTTCCCGCCGTCGAGATTCCACCGGCGAACGTCGACTACGTCGAGGGCAGTCGGGACTGGATCGTGCACGCGGTCGTCGGGCGCGAGAGTGTCGATCAGATCGCGTACCGATACGGCGTCAAGCCCAAGTCGCTGCGGCTCTGGAACGGGATCAATGCGTCGGCCGATCGAGCCAAGCGCGGGTCAAGGCTGCGCATCAAGGCGCGGAAGGTCCCGCCGGAGCGGGTGGAGCTCCAGTATGTCGTGCGGCCGGGCGACAGCTGGGCGGGCATTGGCATCCGTTACGGCGTCGATTCCAACGAGCTGCGTACGCTCAATTGGACGGACGGGACCCCTCTTCGGGTCGGGCAGATCTTGCGGATGTGGGTCGACCCGGTGTTATTCCAATGGGTGGCGACCGAGGATGACGATCCGACCAAGGTCCGTCCTGGCGCGGTGGGGGTGGGTCCACCGCAGTCGGGCACGCTCGTCAACGGCGTGCAGCTGCCCGAGAACGACTTCTACCGGCTCCGTCTTCCTCCCTCGTCCTACGGGACCACGTACGCGGTCGAGGCGGTCCTTCGCGGCATCGTGTTGTTCGAAGCCCGCGCGGAGTACGAACGCCCTTTGACGTTCGGGTCGATGAGCTGGCGGCACGGAGGGCCGCTCACGGGCCATGTGTCTCATCAGAGCGGCCGCGACCTCGACATCGCGCTTCCGCTGCTGGAGAGACACCCTCAAGGGGTGCCCATCACCCCGGAGCGTGTCGATTGGGAGGTGACGTGGAAGCTGGTCACCGCGATGGTCGACACCAAGGACGTGGTGGTGGTGTTCCTCGACTACGACCTCCAGGAGCCGTTGTACAAGGCCGCGGCCCGTTTGGGTGCGACGGCCGAGGAGCGGCAGCGGTACCTGCAATATCCCCGCGGTGCCCAGGCTCCGGGGTTGGTCCGGCACAGCCCAGGACACACCTCGCACGTCCACGTTCGTTTTGTGTGTGGACCGTACGAGATGGAGTGCGCGGACAACTCGCTCGGCACCGAAGCCGAGTAGGGCCGCTCAGGCCTCGAAGACGCTCGCGTCGCCGCCGATGCTGCGCACCAGCAGCGCCATGGACTGACACTGCATCGGGAGCAGCTCCTCGAGGTCCTGCCCGATCATGGCTGCGACTTCGAGCAGGGCCTCGCGGGTCTCGCTCGAGCTCTTCTCCGCCATCTCCATGAACGTCGCGGTGCAGTCGTCGCTCTCTCCGAAGGTATTCACGATGCGGATGACCGCCATCTCGGCCTTGATGGGCGCGCGTTCATACAGTCCCGGAAGCTCGTCGAGGAGCGCGGCGAGGTAGGCGTCGTCCATGCCTTCCGCGAGGAAGAACACGCTGAGCAACACACCGTACAGGTCGTCGTCTTCGAGGACGCCGAGGAGGTCGGGGAGATCGGCCGGCGTCGCGACTTCTTCCAGGCGCTCCACCAACTCCGCGATGCCCGGCGGGAGCTCTTCGCCCGCCGGCGTCGCAGCAGCACTCGATAACGCGTTGAGGATTTCCTGAACGGTCTCCTCGCGCAACGCACTGCTCTTGGGTGTGGTCTTCTTGTCCGCAGGTTGTTTCGCCGCAGTTTTCTTGGCAGGGGCTTTCTTGGCGACCGGCTTCTTGGCAGGGGCTTTCTTGGAAGCGGCTTTCTTCGCGGTCGGCTTCTTGGCAGCCGGCTTCTTGGCAGCCGTCTTCTTGGAAGCCGTCTTCTTGGCAGCCGTCTTCTTGGCAGCCGTCTTCTTGGAAGCCGTCTTCTTGGCAGCCGTCTTCTTGGCAGCCGTCTTCTTGGCAGCCGTCTTCTTGGCGGTCGTCTTCTTGGCGGTCGTCTTCTTGGCGGTCGTCTTCTTGGAAGCCGTCTTCTTGGCGGCCGTCTTCTTGGCGGCCGTCTTCTTGGCGGCCGTCTTCTTGGAAGCCGTCTTCTTGGCGGCCGTCTTCTGGGCGGCCGTCTTCCTGGCAGCCGTCTTCTTCGACGCAGGTTTTTTCTTCGCGGCAGCCGGCTTCTTCGAGGCGGTCTTTTTTGCGGCAGTCTTCTTCTTCGAGGCGGCTTTCTTCTTCGAGGCGGCGGAGGTCGAGCGAGGCGAGCGGGCCGGGGACTTGGCTGGCACGCAGTGGTCTTACGCGATCGCTGCGGCTGCATGCAACCGTTGCGGACGCGAGAGCCCGACCGCGCTATCGTTGAACGATGGCATCACGCACCGTGGTTGACTCGGTTGAACGCGTCGAGGGGCCACCGGACAACGTCGAGGCGTTGGAGGCCGCGCTCGAAGGGCTTCGAAAGCGGCACCCCGATGTGGTCCTGCGACGCTACCTCGCCCACATCCCGAAGATCGATCCGTCCGCGTACCTCGCCCCCACGGCCGCACTGATCGGGGACGTCGTAATCGGTGCGCGTGCCAGCGTCTGGTACGGCTGTGTCCTCCGCGGGGACGTGAATCGCATCGAACTCGGGGAAGACAGCAATATCCAAGACGGGACCGTCGTTCATCTCGGTGACAACGATCCGACCATCATCGGCGCGGAGGTTGTGATTGGACACCGCGCGGTGGTTCACGGGTGCACGATCGGGGGCGGGACGCTCGTCGGAATTCAGAGCTCGATCCTCGATGGTGCCGTGATCGGTGAGGGGTCGATCATCGGCTCGGGCTCGGTCGTGACGGCGGGTACGAAGATCCCCCCTCGCAGCTTGGTGCTCGGCGTCCCGGGAAAGGTGGTGCAGACGCTGACCGCGGTCGACGAGGCGTTCCACCGCAAGCTTGCGGGCAAGTACGTGCGTCTGGCCCACAACCACCGGTCCGGCTGAGTGACCCCCTCGGGTCCGCGGACTGGATCAGCGCTCGGTGTCGCCGCCGGTCGACGAGCTCGAAGCGCCGGTCGACGAGCTCGAAGCGCCGGTCGACGAACTGGACGTGTCGTCGGCAGCGGTCGAGCTACCGTCGCTGTGCGTGGTGCCTGCGCCGGTACTTGAGCTTGAGGCCATGGCTGCGGGGGTGCAGAAGCCGTCGAGGACATTGCACAGCGACCCGTCGCAGCAGCCGGCGTCGTCGATGCAGGCTCTCGCGAGGTCGCCGGTGGACACGCACTCGGCGACGCACGATCCGTCTTCGATGCGTCCGGAGCCGGGGTCGTACGGCGCCACGCAGTACGGGGCCGTGCTCTTCGCGCAGTCGGTGCTTTGGGTGCAGGGTTGCGGCGCGCCAAAGGTTGTCCCGGACCCGGCGCTGCCGGTGCTTGAGGTGCCGTCGGCCGGATCTCCGTCGTCGTCGGCGGGCGGGGGGGCGGCCGGCGGGTTTGCACAGGCGCACACGACCCACACAGTGCACCAAAACGGGGCGAATCTACCCACCAGCCTCAGAGTGCCGTGCGCCCGGGCCGGGCGCAAGGCAGGAAGCTGGTGCCGATGTCCTGCTACCTTTGCCTTGCGTGAGCAGGACCCCCCGACGCTCGGCCCGAAGGGGCACGCGGCCCGTGATTCCGGAGAGCTTGCAGCCCGACGATCGCGAGCTTCGGATGGCGCGCGGGGAGTTCGACCCGGGGGCACAGGTCGGACATTCGAAGGTGTTCGACATCGTCGCCCACATTGGCGAGGGGGGGATGGGCCGGGTCTACAAGGCGTTTGACCCGGTCATGGATCGTTACGTCGCGATGAAGGTCCTCAAGGCCGACGTGCCTGCCAACGAGCGCGAGCGCTTTCGGCGGGAGGCCGTAATCGCCGCGAACTTCTCGCACCCAAACCTGCCTCGCGTGCTCGACCGCGGCACCGTGGAGTCGCAGGGGCTGGAGTGGATGACGCTCGAGTTTCTTCGCGGACGCGACCTCGGTGCGATCATCGACCTCAATCGCCGCGTTGCGCTTCCGTTGGTCGTCGACATCTTCTCGCAGACGCTCGACGCGCTGGACTACATGCACACCCGGGGAATCGTCCACTGCGACGTGAAGCCCGACAACATTTTCATCACCCGCGACCTCTACGACGGGCGTCTGGTGATCGTGAAACTCATCGACTTTGGAATCTGTCGTCTGGTCAACGAGGACGCGCCGTCGCGACTGATGGGAGACCCGCGGTACATGAGCCCCGAACAGACGTATCTGGGACGTGCGATCGATGGCCGCGCAGACCTCTACGCGTTGGGGCTGACGTTGTTCGAGACGCTTGTGGGCCTGCACCCCTTCCCGGGTGCGGACGACATCGAGCCCGTGGACCTGCTTCGTATGCAACGCAGCCACACGGTGCCCAGCCTGCGAGATGTGCTGCCAGAGCTGCCGCACGAGGTTGCATCCTCGCTCGACGGGATCCTGATTGCGGCCTGTGCCAAGGACCCCGAGGCGCGGTTCAGTTCGCCGAAGGCGATGAAGGCGGCGCTGAGTCAGGTCCTGGTGCGATGATCCGCCGCTTTGGGCCTGCGGTCCCGTCACGGGCCGTCACGGGCCTCACGGGCCTCACGTGGATCCGCGGCTCGGGGTGCTCTACCCTTGAGTCGTGCTTCGCCTCGCCCGCATCTCGTCCCTCGGCTCCTGCCTCGTGCTTCTGGTCGCTGGGGCGTGCGGTGACGATGGCGCCGGGGCGTCGGAGGGATCGACGGGTGTGATCACCGGGGATTCGACCGTGACCGGAACCGGCGAGCCTTCGATGACCGGATCGTCCAGCAGCACGAGCTTGACCAGCGTCGCGGATTCTTCGAGCTCGGAAGACTCCAACGGGACCTCGCCGGTGGGGGAGTGTCTGCTGTGGGAAGCGGACGAGTGTGGTGAGGGGCGCAAGTGTATGCCGTACTCGCTTGAAGACGACGGGGTGCCCGACGAGATCCAGTGCTGCGATGCGGTCGAAAACCCGGCGCTGGATGGCGAGCCATGCCAGGGCATCGACTACAACGGCAGCTGCCTCGACAACTGCGCGCCGGGGACCATGTGCGTACTCGATGACGAGGACTCCCTCACCGGGCTGTGCCGCAGCTTCTGCGATCCGTCCGGCAACGACTGCGACCCCGACCAGACCTGCAAGGCATTCTTCGAGCTGTTGCTCGCCGTGCCCAACGTACCGACGTGCATGCAGCAGTGCGACCCGCTGGTCCAGGACTGTTCCCCTCCGGGGTGGCACTGCATTCCCGATACCCCGACCGAGGCTGGACAGAGCGGCTTCCTGTGTACGCCGCCGCCGCCAGGCACAGCGCAAGGCATGTTCGAACCCTGCGCGCTCGCGAACCAGTGTGAGCCGGGGTTGGTCTGCGTGACCGACGACCGCGTCCCCGGATGCTCGTTCGCGTCGTGTTGCACGGCGTTCTGCGACCTCGCCGAGGGCGACAGCGTCTGTCAGCAGCTGGACCCCAACATGGTTTGCACCGACTGGATGTCCCCGGACCCCGAGTGGCAGGACGTCGGCGCCTGCACGCTGCCGCAGTAGTCCGCGCGCATGGGCGGGTTAGGGCGCGAGCATCACGACGCTCGCGTCCCACAGCACATGGCAAGTCAGCACGGCAGGCCATGACCGGGTTCGCAGGGCCAGCGCGCTCCACAGCAGCCCCGCGAGAAGGGCGGCGAGCACCAGGATCGGTGGACCGGTTGTCGCGTGTGCGATGGCGAATGCGATGCCGCCCACCAGCACGGCGCCGCCGGGGCCAAGGTGTTGGACCAGGCCAAGCGTGATCGCGAACCGCCACACCAGGTCTTCGGCGCCGGCGATCAGGACCAGCAGGACAAGCGTGGCGGGCAGCGGCCACACCGACGCCCAGCCGTAGACCTCGCTCGCGCTGGCCATCAGGTTCGGCGAGAGCATCCGCAGCCCCGCGGTGACGCCCAGGGCTCCGGCGAACATGACGAGCGCCGCGAGGACGCCTGTGCCCAGGTCCACAACTCGGGCGCGCATCCAGCTTCGCAGCGGCGCGCCAAGCATGAGCAACGCCGCCACCAGGCAGCCTTCGATCGCCAGCATGCGCAGCCATACGTCTGTGATAAGCCACGGGCCGGCCAACAGGGCGAGGACGGCGAGCACGGGAAACCACGGCGGGACCGACCACCGCTGGGCGTCGTGCCGAGCGCAAGCGCTCGGAATCAGCCGCATGCTAGGGACCTTGAGCGTCTGCGCGACCTCCCGGATGCGTTCAGCGCTCAGCGCTCGCGGGGCGAAGCCAAGGTGCGCGCGGGCGTGGGCGTGCTCCCCGTACAAACCATCGATCAGCATGCCGAGCTGGGTCGGCGTGATCGGGGGGTGGGGCAGGAGGTGCTGCATCACGCGGGCCGCGACGCGCATGAGACCGGCGGGCACGCGGACGACCCAGGTTGGAAGCTCAAGGGCTGACCCGACACTCTGGACGAGCTCGGGGAGACGGGTTCGATCGGGGCCGACGACGTCGATGCTCGCTCCGATGCTGGCGTCCGTGGCCAACGTGCGGACGACCGCGCTCGCGACATCCTGGACATCGACGGTCTGCAACGCTCCGGTGGGTCCGCCGGGCACGACGAAGACCGGCGCCAGCGTGACGAACCGGGCCAGGCTGGAGAGCATCGCGTCCCCGGGTCCGTAGACGAGGCCGGGGCGAAGCAGGGTCCAAGCGCGGTCGCTGCCGGTCACGCGCGACTCCCCCGCCCGCTTGGTGCGGTGGTACGGGCCGTCGCTTCCATCCGGGCGCACCACGGACACGTGCACGAACCGCTTCACGCCCAAGGCTTGCGCCAGCTGCAGCAGGTTCTCCACCGCGCGGACGTGCGCCGCCTCGAAGGTGTTCGTGCCGCGCTCGACGGCGATGCCCACGAGGTTGACCACGGCGTCGATGCCCTCGAGGTTGACCCCGAAGCGTCTGGCATCGAGGGGCCCGGATCCGACGTCGGCCGCAACATGTTTCACATCGTCCGCGAGGGAGCCCCGAGTTCGGCAGATGGCGATGACCTCGTGTCCTGTGTCCCGCAGCGCCGCGGTGACGGCGGTGCCGATGAATCCGCTGGCACCCGCAACGAGGACCCTCATGCCGCCTCGAGCAAGCGCACGACCTCGTGCGCGCAGCCCCACGAAAGCGTCACGCCTGCGCCCCCGTGGCCATAGTTGTGAATGATGACGCGACCACTGGCCGGGTCGCGCTCCAGCCGGACCTCGTGTCGACCGGGCCGCAGCCCCACCACCGTACGCTGGCGGGCGGCGGACCGAAGCCGCGGGTCGAGCGCGGCGCAGCGCCGCACGATGGCATCGACCTCCTCGGGCCTGGTTCGCAAGTCGTCGTCGTGCTCGCTGGCGGTGCCGCCGAGGACGATGTGGTCACCACGGGGGACGGCGTACGCGATGCCCGAAGCGCCGTGTTCGTCCAGCAAGATGTGCGTGAGCCCGGGGTTGTCGACGTGCACGAGCTGCCCTCGGACGGGGTGCAGCGCAGGGTCGTCGCAGAGCGTCTGGGCACCCAACCCGCAGCAGTTGATGACGGGCTCGGTTCCTGGAAGATCGGCAAACGACTCGACGCGTCGGAGCTGCACGGCTCCGCCCGCATCCTGGAGGCGCTGCATGAGGTAGGGGAGGTAGTGCCGGGTGTCGATGACCGGCGCGTCGAAGCACCAGCCGTGCTCGTACCCCGCCGGAGCCTCGCCGGCCTCGATCGCCGTGAGGCCCTGCACCGCATCCGCCCACCAGGGGCGCGGCTGGGGTGTCCGCGAGAGGTCGAAGGCCCGGCGCATCGAGACGCCCGCGCCCGGGACCGAACACAGGGCCGCGAACTGTCGGTACGAGGCGACCGCCTGCCGCACCGATTGTGCCGAGGGCAGGGTCCGGTACGGGTACCAGAACGCGGCGGCGACGTTCGAGGTGGTGTCCGGGGGGAGCGAGGCCGCGAGTACCTGGACTGCGTGGCCGGTCTCGGCCAGAACGGTCGCGGTCGTGAGCCCGGAGACGCCTGCGCCCAGCACGATCACGGTGCGCACCGTAGCACCGATCTCCGGCAACCAGACGCCCGGTTCGTCGACGCCGCGGCGGGCAGAGGCACCGGACGCACCCCCAAGCCTGAGGTATGCTGGCGCCGCTCGCGATGAGTCTCTTTCCCAAGCGCCCGCTCCACCTCCCGCGTCTGCGCAGCTATGTGCCCGAGCCGTCGGATCCGAAGATCTTCTGGTTCAACAGCGAACGGGCCGACATTCTCCAGGACGTTGTCCGTCGGATCATGGAGCGCTATGCGGCCGACGACTCCGTCGAAGTCGTGATCGGCGACGCGGCCTACCACGAGATTCTTCGCCTGGAGGACCGGACCGATGAGGCCGCCCGCAAAGGGCTGGAGTATTGGCGGGGCGTGATTCGCCGTGTCGGTCGGATGTCGTCCGAGGGCAAGTTCGAGACGTTGCGCGAGATCTCCATGCGCATGGCCAAGGACGTCGCGGGCAACTTCGACCCCCGGGTCTACAAGTTCGCGGCGCGGGCGGTCCCCGGGCTGCTCACGGGCGTGATGAACCCATCCAAGCTGATGCGGAACATGCTGGACTCGGGGACGCGGCTGGACGAGCTCGTCTCCGTTCAAGGGCCCATGGAGAAGCTGCGGTCGCTGCAACGCAAGGGCACGATGCTCCTGCTGCCCACGCACAGCTCCAACCTCGACTCCCTCGCGATCGCTTGGGTGTTGTTTCGCGAGGCGCTCGCGCCCGTGGTCTACGGGGCAGGCAAGAACCTGTTCACGAACCCGATCATCTCGTTCTTCATGCACAACCTGGGTGCGTACCGGGTGGATCGCCGGGTCCGTGCGCGGCTGTACAAGGACGTGCTCAAGGCCTACTCGAGCATCATGGTCGAGCGCGGCTACCACTCCCTGTTCTTCCCCGGGGGGACCCGGGCCCGCTCCGGGGCGGTCGAGCAGAAACTCAAGCTCGGGCTCGCCGGCACCGGGGTCGAAGCGTTCGCGCGCAACCGAGCCCGCGGCGTCAACCGGCCGGTGTTCTTCGTCCCCGCGACGATCAACTACGCCCTGGTGCTCGAGGCTGAGACGCTGGTCGAGGACCACCTCAAGGAGGCGGGACGGGCTCGTTACATCATCGAGGATGACGAGTTCTCACGGGTCGAGCGCTGGGTCGCGTTCTTCAAGCGGCTTCAGCATGCAGAGAGTTCCTGCGTCATTCGTTTTGGGGAGCCCATGGACCCCTTCTGCAACCCCGTCGACGGAGAGGGGCGCTCACTCGCCCCCGACGGTCGTGTGCTCGACCCCGGTTCCTACGTGTCCCGAAGGGGCACACCAACGGTCGACTCCGCGCGCGACGCCGCGTACACGCGCGATTTGGGCCGCGCGATCGCCAAGGCCTACATCAAAGAGACGGTCGTCATGGCCACGCAACTCGTCGCGCACGTGCTGTTCCGCCGGCTGTGTCGGGCCACGCCAGGCCTCGACCTGTTCGCGCGGCTGCGGCATCGCGGCGACATCGCGGTGCCGATGGAAGAACTCGTGGCGGACGTCGCCCAGACCCGCGACCGCCTGCGCAAGCTTGAGCTTGAGGGGCGCATCCACCTCAACGGGCCGATTCGGCGGGCCGAGCCCGAACTGATCGTGTCGCGGGCCCTCGAAGCGTGGTCCGGCTATCACCAAAAGCCGATCGCTCGGGTCCTTGGCGGTTCGGTCATCGCCGAGGATCCCAACTTGCTGCTCTTCTACCAAAACCGGATTCGACTGTTCGCCACCGAAATCGCCGGCCCGCATCCGGGTGACCAACAAGCCGCGATCGAGATCGCGGCGATGGAGGGCTCGCGATGAGTGCTCCGGTGGCGATTGTGGGAGGAGGCACCTTCGGTCGGGCGCTGGCCTCCGCCGCGGCGCGGGTCGAGCGCAGCGTGATCAACTGGAGTCGCAACCCTCAGGAGTTCGACCATCCGAAGATCACGACGACGTCTGATCTGGCGGCGGTACGGCAGGCCGAGCTGGTGTTTCTTGCGGTGCCCTCGCCCCACGTCCGAGCGCTGTGCCAGGAGCTGGGGCGTCACCTCGACGGTGCGCATCTGGTGGTGCATGTCAGTCGTGGTGTGGTCGGCGACCAGCTTGAGACGCTGACCGAAGTTGTTCGAGAGACCACACCGGTGCGGCGCGTCGGCGCGTTGGCGGGCCCCTTGGTCGCGCGGGGGCTCCGCGACGCCGAGCCTGGCGGTGGCATCATTGGCACGCTGTTTCCCGAGGTCGCCGAGGCGGTCCGGGACGCGCTGGGTGGCCCCACGCTTCGCATCTATGAAACCGACGACGTCATCGGGGTGGAGGTCGCCTCGGCGTTTGTCAGCCTGGTCACGCTCGCGATGGGCTACGCCAAGGGGGCGGGTTTTGGTCCGGGGACGTTGGCCATGCTCGCGACACGGGGCATGGCGGAAGCCAGCCGCGTGGTCGTGGCGCGCGGCGGGTCGGAGCGGACGACGGCCGGCCTGGCGGGCTTTGGCGACCTCCTGGCGGCGATGGCCGAGGATGGGCGACCCGAGCTCGAACTGGGCCGCGCGCTGGCAGCCAACGAGCCGCTGGAGCAGGCCGCAAAGCGCTTGGGCGCGTACGTAGAGGGGATCCGTATCGCCGAGCAGATCGAACGCTTCGGCATTTTGCGCCGGGTCGACACGCCGCTTGCGAGCACGATGGCGCACCTGGTGTCCGGGAAGATCGAGCCGCAGCAGGCAGCGGCCGCGTTGATGCGCCGGCCCGCCGGCGAGGAGTAGGCAGCCGGGCCCGCATTCGGCGACGCCGCCAGCCCGATCAGCCCGGTCGGCTGGTCTTGCCTGGAACGTCTTCGACGACCGCCTCTGGGAACACCCTCGCGGTTCGGAAGGCCTGCACCTGCGTGCCCGGATCCGCGGCGGCGGCCTCGGAGTCGTAGGCTTCGAACACCACGGCATCGAACCGCTTGGCGATCTCCGGGTGCTGCATGCCCAGGTGGGCGAACAAGGCGTCGGCCTCCTCGTCGAGCGCATCTTGGATGAGCCCCGTCGGGGTGACGTACCGGATGACCGCAGAGAGGTCGCCTTGGGTTGCCGTGACCGAGAATCCCTGCACGTCATAACGACGCGCGCCGACCTCCCAAACCCCGAGCTGTTGTTGAAACTCCTTGCTGGTGGCGACGGCATCGAGCTTGTCAGCGATGGCCAGCGCGCTGTCGAGTTTCACGGACGCTCCGCGGTTGGCCAGGTGCTCCGCGACTGCGAGGACGAGGTACGCCTCGAGCACCCGACGCTGCTGAACGTACGCGTCGGCGAGGCGCTCGTAGTCCTGTGCAGTGCGGCCGCGGTACTCGGAGAGTCCGACATGCACGCCCAGAACTCGCCATGCGTCGGCGTGACGCCGCAGCTGTACGGTTGTGGCGAAGCCGAATGGATCGCCGCTGGTGCGGAGGCTGACCACCGCGACGTCTTCGTCGCCAGCGTTGGTGATGAGCGTCAGGCCATCGGGGTCTTGCTCCGCGCCACAGCGGACGCGGGTCAAGGCCGACGCGCCCCCTCGAATATCCACGAGGTACGCATCGGTGACCTCCCCGGTCTGCGCACCGCTCTCCAGCCGGTGCTGCATGGATGCGAGCGCTCCGGTGAAGGCCTCGCGCTGATCGTCTCGCCGCGCCTGCGGGTGCAGCGAGTCCCAGAGGACCTCAAGCTCGCCGGCGCGAAGCTGGCTGAATGCGGCTTGGGCCGCGGCGTGAACCGCCTCGCGGTCGGTCTCGGGCAAAGCGGACGTCGGCTGACAGCTCGCCCCCACTTGGCCCGCGGGCGCGGGGTCGTCCGCTCCGGGTTGTTGGCCGTTCGAGGTCTCTGGGTCTCCACCACAGGCCGGGAGAAGAAGGGCGATGGCGATGGCCGTGGCAGCGCGACGCATCGAGGGGTTCTAGCAACCCCGTGCAGCCGACGCGACCACAGCCGTCCCATGGACCTCCGAAGCATGCACTTCGCCGATGCCTAGCCTGCGGCGCCGCGTCATTTGCGCGTGACAGAATGTCCGGCGATGGTCGACGGGGTGACAAAGCGGCGGGCAAGACCGCGGTATGTGTGTTCAACTATTTGGAATTACCAGCCAAAGTGGCGGCTCGAATGTTGCTCAACTCGTAGTTCGCCCGCCCGGAGTTCGTGATGTCCAGCCGCCTTCCGCCCGATCCCACCGTCCTTGTCGTCGATGACGAAGCCAGCATCCTCGAGGCCCTCGCCAAGGTCCTCACCAAAGAGGGGCTGCACGTCGTGACGGCCAGAAACGGACGCGAGGCGCTCGATGTCGTTCGGGCGCGTCCGATTCACGTGATGATCACGGACTTGCGGATGCCGGTCATGGGCGGCGACGACCTGCTCAAGGCTGTGAAGGCGGTGACGCCGGAGGTCGAGGTCATCTTGATGACCGCCTACGGGACGGTCGAGGTGGCGGTTGAGACGATGAAGCATGGGGCGTACGACTTCATCTCCAAGCCGCTCAAGCGCGCCACGGTGGTCGCGACGGTGCGCAAGGCCTTCGACAAGGTTGGCCTGATGGCAGAAAACCGCGAGCTGCGGGCCCAGCTCGAGGACAAGCGCAGCCGGGAGATCGTCGGGCACTCGCAGGTGCTTCGCGCGACGCTTGAGATGGCGGAGCAGGCCGCGAACTCCTCGGCGACGGTGCTTTTGCTGGGCGAGAGCGGCACGGGCAAGGAGCTGCTCGCGCGGCACATTCACGACCACAGCCCGCGAGTGAACAACGCGTTCGTGCCGGTCAACTGTGCGGCGTTGCCGGAGACGATCCTGGAGTCCGAGCTGTTCGGGCACGAGAAAGGCGCCTTCACCGGGGCGATCCGCAGCCGCGATGGTCGCTTCAGGGAGGCCTCGGACGGCACGCTGTTCCTCGACGAGATCGCGGAGATTACTCCGGCGGTCCAGGTCAAGCTGCTGCGCGCGCTGCAGGAGGGGGAGATCGAGCCTGTGGGCGGTCAGCGGACCAAGGTCGACTTTCGGCTGGTGTGCGCAACCAACCGAGACCTCTCTGAGGAAGTGAAGCGTGGCGGCTTCCGCGAGGATCTCTTCTATCGTATCAACGTCATCCCGATTCGCATCCCGCCCCTGCGCGACCGCGCCGAAGACATCCCTCTGCTCGCCGAACACTTTCTGCGGATGTACGCCTCCAAGCACCAAAAAACCGTCTACGGATTTGCCGAAGATGCCCTGCACGCGATGGGCGCGTACGGATGGCCGGGCAACGTGCGCGAGCTGGAGAACGCGGTCGAGCGCGCGGTGGTGTTGTGTCGCGGCGAAGCGGTGCTCGTCACCGATCTTCCACCCGAACTTCGCGACCCCGGGGCGGGGCAGGGGCGGCAGATCACGTTCTCGGTGGGGAGCCCGATCGCCGAGATCGAGCGCCGCATGATCAGCGAGACCCTCAAGTTTACCCGGGGGGACAAGCGCCTCGCCGCCGACCTTCTCGGCATCGCAACGCGCACCATCTACCGCAAGCTCGAGTCGGGCTTCGTGGCGGATCCGCATCGCGACGCTGAAGCGAGCGTGGCACCACCTGCCGACACGACCGACGCCGACGCCGACGGAGTGCTTCACTAGAGTTGTCTCTCGCTTGGGGACCGAACTCGTTACCGACGTCATCTCAGCATGGAAGCCTTGTTCAAAAAGTACTTCTGGGTGGTCCAAGGGATCGGCTTGGCCGTGATCGCGGGCTTGGCTGCCAGTGCTGTGGTCACCCAACTGGGCACCATGTACGCCCTGGATACCCACGGGTCTGCGTCCTCCGACGAAGACGCGGACACCGACGGTGAGGAGGCCGATGAAGATGATCCTGCGCCGGTCAAGAAACGACCCGCGTCGTTGAGCACCTTCAACCAGGCCTCGACGCTCGCGTCGTCCAAGCGCAAGACGGCCGAAGACGTGCAGCGGCACAACATCTTCTGCCCCTCGTGCGTGCCGGAGGTGGAGGATGCACCGCTCGCCGAGGCGCCGGTCGAGTTGGGCGGGCGCCCCGACGGCATTCAGCCCGGCGAGGTGAAGTCCAGCCTGGCGCTTCAGCTGCTGGCGACCATGGAATCGAACCTGCCGGATCTGTCGCTGGCGACCATCTACGACGCGGACGTGCAGATCTCCGGGGCCTACCGCCGTGGCGACGCGATCCGCAGCGGCGTGGTCGTGGTCGGGGTCGACAGCGGTCTGGTGCACCTGCGCAACGGCGCTCAGCTCGAGTACCTCAGTGTCGACGACGATGGTGTGGCCCCGGCCCGGCCCACCGCGACCACGACGCCCAAAGATGGCGATGAGAAGCCGAAGAAGCCGAGCAAGTACGCCATCGACGGCGCCGAGGATGCGATCAACTGCCCCGACGAGAACACGTGCGTGGTCGAGCGCGCCTTCGTCGAGCAACTGATGTCCAACCCCGCGATGCTCGCGAAACAGGCCCGAATCGTCCCCTCGCAGCGCGATGGTGAGACCCAGGGCTTCAAATTTTACGGAATCCGCCGCGGCAGCCTGCCCAAACTGCTCGGCTTGAAGAACGGCGACATGCTGACTGAGGTCAACGGCGAAGAGATTCGGTCCGTCGATAAGGCCATGTCGTTGGCAATGAAGCTGCGACGTGCGAGCAACCTCTCCGTCACGCTCGTGCGCAAGGGCAAGCCGATTACGAAGGAGATTCAGATCCAATGATGATGCGACGCTCGTTCCCGGTTTCGCTTGGGGTTGCTACCGCGATGGCGCTGGGCATGCCGATCATGCCCACGGCCTTGGCTGCGCCTCCTGCCGTCCGCCCAACGACCACGCCTCCTGGCGGCACACCCTCACCGAAGGTCCCGTCAGCGGCGCCTCCGGGCGGTACGGCTGCGCTGGGGAGCCCCGCGACGGCGACCGCCGAGGCTGAACTCAGTGGGGACGAGGGCGGTGCTTTGGGCCGAAACTCGTGTCGCAAGCAGCCCCGCGGCGCCAAGTTCCGCATCACCCTGCCCGAGGAAGCTGAGCTCAAAGACCTCGTCAACTGGATGATGTCGATCAGCTGCCAGAAGTTCATCTGGGACCCCAAGGTCCGGGGTGGCAAGGTCACGATCCTCTCGCCGGAGCCGGTCACGGTGGACGAGGCGTACGCCGCCTTTTACGCCGCGCTGCAGACGATGGGACTGACGGTGGAGCCGTCGGGCAAGTACTTCAAGATCGTCGAGAGCACGGGCGCCGAGTCGCGCACGTTGCCGGTCTATGGACCCGGTGGTCGGGCGCCGGCCAACGATCGTTTCGTCACCCAGCTCATTCGGCCCAAGAGCGGGAACACGGCCGAGATCGTCGGCGTGCTCAACAAGCTCAAGTCCAAGCAGGGCTCCGTGGAGACCTCGGGCGACCTCATCATCATGACCGACACCGGCACCTCGGTGGCGCGGTTGATGAAGATCATCAACGAGATCGACGACCCGCAGATGCAGGACGCGGAGAAGATCTTCTTCTTCCAGCTGCAGGCCGCCGATCCCGAGGAGACCGCGGAGATGATCCGCGAGATCTTTGGGGAGAAGGACGCGAAGAAAGGCGGAGCCAACACCGGAGGAGGTGCGGACAACTCTGCAGCGTTCTCCCGCGTGGTCGTCGATGAGCGCACGGGCACCCTGATCGTCGTCGCGCCCGAGGATGACTACCAAGTCATCCGCCGGCTCATCGAGCGACTCGACGTTCCGTTGGCCGGGGGTGGGGGCCGCATCCACGTCTACAAGCTCAAGAACGCCGACCCTGAAGAGGTCGCGAACGTGCTCACGCAGCTCGGCACCGGCGCCAAGGCGACCACCGGCGCCACGAACAACAACCGCCGTGGTGCCAACCGCAACGCCGGAGGCGCAGGCGCGGAGGGACCGGCCGGGTCCGCCGAGCTGTTCTCGGGTGAAATCAAGGTGACGGCCGACCCCGCGACCCGCTCGCTGGTGATCCTCGCGTCGACCTCCGACTTCAAGGCGCTGCTGAGCGTGATCGAAGAGCTGGACCGGCCCCGAAAGCAGGTCTACATCGAGGTCTACCTGCTTGAGCTCACGACCGGAAACCTGCTGACCGGCGGTGCAGGAGCCCACTTTGGGCAGCGGCTTTGACACCTCGGGAGGACAGGGCCTGGGCTTCGTGTCCAGCGCGCCCACACCCGACCAGAGCACCGTGGTCCTGAGCCCCAGCGTGCTCTCGGGACTCGCCGCCGGCGTGATCGGTCCGCAGGTCCCCAACAGCTCCGCGCTGCTCGGAACCTCCGCCGACATCCCCGCGTTTGGTGTCGTCATTCAGGCGCTGCACGAGCTCACCGACGTGAACTTCGTCGCCGAGCCGCACCTGTACACCGCGGACAACCATGAGGCGTCGATCGAGGTCGGTCGCAACGTGCCCACCCCCGGCGCCCTCTCCTTCGGGGGCGGTGCGCAAGGGGGCGGCGGCCTGGTGCCGCTGCAGTCGGTTCAGCGTCAAGACGTGACGCTCAACGTGAAGGTCACCCCACACATCAACGATGGCGACCAGCTCACGCTCGACATCGAGATGGAGAACAACGACATCGAGAGCATCAGCGAGACGCTGGGGGTCACCACCACCAAGCGACGCCTCAAGCTCGAGCAGGTTGTGGCGCTCGACGACCAGCCCGTCGTGCTCGGCGGTCTCATGCAGGAGATCGAGCGTGTCAGCACCTCGCAGGTGCCCGGACTCGGTCAGATCCCGCTGCTGGGGTGGCTGTTCAAGTCGAAGCGCCGCGAGAAGACCAAGGTCAACCTGATGATGATCTTGGTGCCGCACATCCTGGAGACGCCGGATGACGTTCGGCGAATCCACGAGCGTCGCATGAAGGAACGCCTTGAGTTCCTCGAGCGCAACACCGCGTTCAAGCGGCGCGACCTCGATATCAACATCAACTACCGCAAGAAGTCGGGCCTGCTCTCGGCCCTCAACGCCGAGGCGATTCGCATGTCCGAAGAGGACGTGTTCCGCCAGCAGGCGGAGTTCGAGCTGCAGCAGACCGAGATCACCGGAGAGTTGGGCCTCTCGCCCAGCTTTGCGGAGGAGGCTGCAGAGCCTGACGCCAGCACGTCCGTCTCGCCCTCGACGGTCAACCCGAGCTCAAGCACGAGCACCGGCACGTCGACCGGAACCGGCAAGAAGAAGCGGCGAAAGAACCGCAACCCGCAGTAGCTCGCGCTCGCTCGTACTCGGAGGATTCGATGGCCACACAAGTCGCACAACCGCTCGGAACGCCCGGAGCGCTGCAGTCGCAGCCCTCGCGGCCGGATGCGAGGCCCGTGGGAGAGATCCTGGTCGAGGCCGGCTACGTCTCGCCCGCAAACCTCGCCGAGGCTCTGGCGGCGCAGCACCTGCAAGACGAGCGCGTCGGCGAGACGCTGGTGCGGCTCAAGCACGCCACCGGTTGGCAGGTTTGTCAGGCGCTCGCCAAGCAGTTTGGCATGCCGTGCATCGCCACGATGAAGCACGACGAGGTCGACGACGAGCTTGTCGAGTCGCTGAGCATCAGCTACGCGCGGGAGAACCAGCTGATCCCGATCAAACACGACCAGGCGATGGGGCTGCTGCACGTGCTCGCGGCCGACCCCCATCGGCTGCTCGACCTCGACGACCTCGCTCGGGTTTACGACGCGGAGATCGAGGTGACGTTGATGCCCGCGGCCGAAGTCGTCGAGCTCATCAACGACGTCTACTCAAAGCGGGCGAAGGACGTCGACCTCGAGAAGAAGGATGAGGCGTTCGATGAGGAGGATGAAGACCTCCTGCATGCCTCCGCTGAAGACGCGCCGATCATTCGCTTCGTCAACAGCCTGATCTTCAACGCCAGCAAGGAAAAAGCCTCCGACATTCACATCGAGCCCGGGGACAAAGAGGTCACCGTGCGCAACCGGGTGGACGGGGTGCTGCATGAGGTTCGTCGCGCGCCCAAGGCTCACCTGCCTTCGATCATTGCGCGCGTGAAGATCATGTCGGGGCTGAACATCGCCGAGAAGCGACTGCCGCAGGACGGCCGGATTCGGCGCAAGATCGCCGGCAAAGAGGTCGACATGCGCGTTGCGACCGCGCCAACCTCCAACGGCGAGCGGGTCACGATTCGACTCCTGGACAAGAGCGCGATGGCGCTGAGTCTGGAGGTCATCGGGCTCGCTGCCGACCACCTGCACTCGATTACCGAGACCATTCACCGCCCACACGGCATCTTCCTGGTCACCGGTCCCACCGGCTCGGGCAAGACCACCACGCTCTACTCGGCGCTCTCGACGATCAACCGCCCCGACCTCAACATCCTCACCGTCGAGGATCCGGTCGAGTTCCAGCTGCCCGGCATCAGTCAGGTTCAGATCAACCCGAAGATCGACCTGACGTTCTCGAGCGGTCTGCGCTCGTTCCTGCGTCACGACCCCGACGTCATCATGGTCGGCGAGATTCGCGACAAGGACACGGCCGAGATCGCAATTCAGGCGTCGCTCACCGGTCACTTCGTCCTGAGCACGATCCACACCAACGATGCCGCGACCGGCATCACCCGGCTTGTGGACATGGGCGTGCAGCCATTCTTGGTGGCCTCGTCCCTCGTCGCGCTTCAGGCTCAGCGCCTCGTGCGACGCGTGTGTCCGCATTGCTGCAAAGCACACAAGCCGCTCTCCGATGAGCTGAAGAACGTCGGCATCGACCCCAACAAGTTCTTCGCCGGTGAAGGCGCGGCGGCGCTCAAGACTCCTGTCAAAGACCCTGAAGGCAACATCATCCCGCTTGTGGCGGCAAATAAGTACAGGCTGCCGCCGGTGGGTCACGTTTGGGAGGCGGTGGGATGCGACGAGTGCAACGGGCAGGGGTACAGCGGGCGAACCGGCGTGTACGAGGTCCTCGAGATCAACGAGGAGATTCGTCGCCTCGCAATTCGCAACGCCGACGCATCGGAGATCAAGCGATGTGCGGTTGACCAGGGCATGCGAACCCTTCGAGACGACGGCGCCCACAAAATCCTGTGTGGATCGACCACGCTCGACGAGGTCATGCGCGTCACCTCGGAGGAGGGCTAACGCATGCCGGCGTACGAGTACACGGGGCTCAACGCCAAGGGGAAGAACACCAAGGGGGTGGTCTCGGCCGATACGGTCGCCGCGCTCAAGGCCGCGTTGCGGCGTGACGGCGTGTTCCTGACCTCCGTCAAGGAAAGCTCGTCGACCGGAAACCCATCGAAGTCGAAGGGCAACTCTCGCGAGGTCGACCTCAGTGGCTTCGTCGATCGCGTCACGCCCAAGATGGTGGCCCAGACCACCCGTCTGCTCGGCACCTTGTTGGGCTCGGGCGTAACGTTGCCCGAGTCGCTCACCGCGCTGACCGAGCAGGTCGAGAGCCCGCGGTTCACCGGCATCTTGTCCTCGATCTCCGAGCAGGTGAACCAGGGCAGCTCGCTCGGCGACACGATGGCCGAGTACCCGAAGGTCTTCCCGAAGCTCTACACCAACATGATTCGCGCTGGCGAAGCGTCGGGTTCGCTTGAGACCGTGCTGTTTCGCCTGGCTGAGTTCATGGAGAAGGAGCTCGAGATTCGCTCCAAGGTGAGCTCGGCGCTGTTCTACCCGATCTTGCTGGGCTTCTTGGGGGTGGTGCTGGTCATCGTGCTGATGGTGGCGATCGTTCCGAAGCTGACGAACATGTTCGACAGCATGGCGGCCGATCTGCCTTGGAACACCAAGCTGCTGATCTGGATGTCCGATACGCTCAGCTCGTACTGGTATCTGTTCGCGCTCGCCACGGTGTTCTCGGTGTGGGCGTTTCGCAAGTGGCGGTCGACCGAGGTTGGGCGCAGGCAGGGTGATGGCTTGTTGCTGCGGCTTCCTGTGGTGGGGGACCTCCTGCGAAAGGTCGCAATCTCTCGCTTTTCACGGACGCTTGAAACGCTGCTCGCCTCGGGAGTCCAACTGCTTGAGGCGCTTGAGATCGTCAGCACGCTGCTGGGCAACGTCGTCCTCGAAGAGGTCGTCGGCAAGGCGCGTGACAACATCCGCGAGGGGCAGGGCATCTCGCCCGCGCTCAAGCACAGCGGTCACTTCCCTCCCTTGGTCACACACATGATCGCCGTCGGCGAACGGTCGGGGCAACTCGAGCAGATGCTCGGCGACGTCGCGGATGCCTACGACCGGGAGACCAACACCACCATCGCCCGGTTTACCGCGATGCTCGAGCCTTTGATGATCGTCGTGATGGGCGTCGGCGTCGGCTTCGTCGTGTTCTCGATCATGCGCCCCATCATGATGCTCACCGAAATGGCCGGGCAGACCTGATCCGCGCTGGGTCATGCGCCCGCCCCATCGTCCCTATTTTTCAGTCCGCAAAGGAGCCCCCCAATGAAGAAGCTACTCAGCCTCCAGCAACGTCTGCTCACCCGTCAGCTCACCGGTCGCCTTTCGGCCCGTCTATCGTCGCGCACCTGCGCCGCCGCCGCGCTCTCGCGGCAGCGCGGCATGACGCTCATCGAGATCATGGTCGTGGTCGCGATCATCAGCCTCGTCATGGGCGGCGTGGGCCTGATGGCGTTCAACAGCTTCAAGCAAGCGCAGACCGATACCGCCAAGAAGGACGTGGTCCAGATTCAGCAAGCGGTCGAGCTCTACATGACGCAGAAGCGCGGCAAGTGCCCCAAGACCCTGCAAGACCTCAAGGCCTCCGGCGTTGCCGCCAAGGTCTCCAAGGATCCCTGGGGCAACGACTACGAGATCAAGTGCCCGGGAGAGAAGACCTCGGTGGACGTCATCTCGGCGGGACCCGACGGCGAAGTGGGGACCGAAGACGACGTGAACAACTACACCGATGAGGCAGAGGTCACGAACGAAGGCGAGTAGTCGATCCGCGCCGTGTCGAACCCCGGAGACTCAAGACCCATGACCCCCCGTCACCCATCCTCCCGCAGCCGCGGGATGACCATGATCGAGATTCTCGTGGTGATCGCGATCTTCTCGCTCATGGTGGCGATGGTCGTGGTGGGCTTCGGGACGACCCGGGCGGCCGAGGTCACCAGTACGGTGAACAACCTGGGCAACGTGATTCGCTACGGATACGACCGGGCTCGGGTCAACGGCACCTACCATCGTCTGTTGATCGACCTCGACAAGGGCAGCTTCACGCTGCAAGAGGGGTCTGATCGCATGTACCTGCCCGCGACCGATCGCGACGGCAAGCTCGTCGAGTTCGACCCCGGCAAGGCGGAAGAACAGGCCGAGCGGGACAAGCGAGCCGCCGACGCCTACAACCGATCGATCCAGTCCGAGGTGCTCGGGGACGGAGACGCCCAGGGTGGGAGTGGTGGCGACGTGCCTGCATACGACCCGTACCAGGTGCGCGAGAAGTTGGTGCCGCGCCGCAAGCCTCCGCTGTTCGAGAGCTTTGACGAGGAGAACACGGTCAGCGGCTTGGTCAAACCGATCACCCTTCCCGAAGGCGTCAAGGTCACCTACGTGCGGACCGCCGATGACGTCAAAGCCATCACCGAGGGCGAAGCCAACCTGTTCTTCTTCCCGCGCGGCACCACGCAGGAGTGCCACATCCTGATCGAGGACGAGGAAGGGGACAGTCGCTGGACGATCAAGGTGGCGCCGCTCACTGGGCGGGTCACGATCGTCGAGGGCCATGAGGAACTCGAGGTCGACGAGGTCGCCAACGAGGACGAAGACGAACTCGGCCAGAGCCGGTCGCGGCGGAGCTTCTAAGCATCATGTCCACGCTCACGCCCAACCCAGACGCGGACCGCACCTCTCCCACCCCGCGTGGCGAGTTGCACAGGCGCGCCGCCGCGCTGCGCGGCTACGGCAAGCCCGGCTTCACCTTGCTGGAGGTGCTGGTGGCCGTGGCGATTCTGTCGATCTCGCTGACCTCCCTGCTCACCTCGCAGATGAACGCGCTGCGAGCGACCCGATACGCAGCCAGCATCACGGCGATGGCGTTCCTCGCCGAGTCGAAGCTCATCGACATCGAGTGGCAGATCAAAGAGGAGGAGGACGGCTGGGGCGAGAACGACAAAGAGTACGAGGGCGACTTCTCCGAAGAGGGGTGGCCCGAGGTTACGTACAAGTGCATCGCCGACAAGATCGAGATGCCGGACTACTCCGCGCTGCAGCGCTCCGCCGACGCAGCCGACAACGCGGAAACCCAAGCGTCGGGCATCGACACCCAAGATGTCGGTGAGCAGGCCTTCGACAGCCTTGGGATGGCGTGGCCCATCGTCAAGGAGGCCATCGAGCGGGCCATCCGTAAGGCGAGCTGCACGGTGTACTGGAAGGACGGCAACATCGATCAAGAGTTCCGCGTGGATACGTTCTGGACCGACCCGGCCGCGCTGACGCAGCTTCCCGCGCTGGGCGGAGAAGAAGGCGAAGAGGGCGACACCGAGGAGAGCGAGGACGGCGACGGTGCCGCTGGGGGCGGGGGTGCCGCTGGGGGCGGTCGTGGTCCAGCCGGCGGTGGTGCGGGCGGCGGCGGCGGCGGAATTGGCGGGCCGGCCAACATCCCCAGCCGCGGCGGGCGGGAGGGCAAGTGATGAAGCGTTTTCCCAAGCGCGGCATGACCCTCATCGAGGTCATGATCTCGTTCGCCATCCTGGGCATGATCGTCGTCTCGGTCTGGAGCAGCTTCTCGGGCACGCTCAAGGGCATCGAGGTCACCGAGGCCATGCAGCAGCGGTACTCGATCGTGCGCAACGGGCTGGCGCGGATGACCTCCGAGCTGTCGATGGCGTACCTGTCCAAGAACCGGCCGCTCGACGACACCCGCCATTACACGCAGTTCGAGGGCCGCGACAACTTCGACACCGACAGCCTCACGTTCTCCGCGTTCTCGCACCTTCGGGTTCGCAAGGACGCCAACGAGAGCGACCAAACGGTGCTGCAGTACTTCATCGAGAAGGACCCGGAGGACAGCAGCCGTACGCACCTGTACCGCAGAGAGGCGCGTCGGCTCACCGGCGACCTGCCCGAGGCGATGGAGCAGTTCTGGCCGGCCTACATCGCGATCGAAGACGTCGTCACGTTGGACGTGAAGTACTGGGACACCGTGCAGATGGAGTGGAAGGACGAATGGCGCACGACCAAGGTCGACATGCAGCCCGATCGCCTTCCGACGCGCGTGCGAATCACGCTGGGGGTTCGAGACTTCGACGGTGAGATCGTCACGTTCACCTCGCAAGCGGTCCTGATGATGCAAGAGGCGATCGACCTCGGGCAGCTGGTGGGGGGGGCATGATGCAAGAGCCGCGAAGCGCAAGAGCCGCAAGAAGAGCCGTCTGCGGTCCAGCGCGCCCCGGTGCGGGGGCAGATGGGCATCGCCGTGCTCATGGTGCTGATCTGTCTCGCCATGCTGGCGCCGTTCACGGCCAGCTTCAACTATCAGTCTCGGGTCGACTGGCAGTCCGCGATCAACGTCCGAGACGAGGTGGCGGCGCGTCAGATCCAGCGCGGATCGATGCAGCTCTCGCTGCTGCTGTTCGAGATTCAGCGGATGGTCTTCAACCAGAAACAGTTCCGCGACTTCATGGGCAACTGGGACATCACCCAGGTCGCGCCCTATCTGATGTCGGCGTTCGGAACCGAAGATGGCGCCGAGGGCCTTGGAGCCCTGGCGGGGGTCGATACCACTGCGTTCGGCGAGCTCGCGATCGAAGGCGGGAGCTTTGAGTACCGGGTCTACGCCGAGAGCGGGAAGATCAACGTGAACTGTCTCGCCAACCAACCCGCCAAGGCCGGTGCTCGGAACAACCCCGCGGGGCGGACCATCGAGTCGCTCGAAGCCCTGATGCTGCCGACGATCTACAACCCGCTTTTTGAGGAAGAGAAGGCGGACGGCCAGTTCTACACCCGCGCGCAGATCCTCGCAGCCATGGCCGACTACATCGACGGCGACACCCTGGGCTTCGACCTGGTGAAGCTCAGCTCCACCTCTGGAACCGAGCGTTACCGATACAGCGAGCTGCACGACCCGTATCAGCCCCGCAACGGCTACCTCGACAGCGTCGAGGAGCTGCACCTCATCGAAGGCATCGATGATGACTGGATGGCGGCGTTCGGGCACGAACTGACGACCTACGGCGAATGCAAGGTCAACATCAACTTCGCGAGCGCCGAGCAGATCGCCTTGGTCATCCGGCACTCGGTCGAAAACCAGTTCCGGGACAAGGTCGAGGGCGAGAACTTTCTGCTCAAGGTGATGCCCCTGGCCAACTACGTGGTGGAGTCGCGCGAGTTCTCGCTGTTTCAGAAGCTCGAGGACTTCCAGGAGCTCGTCAGCAAGCCCGACCAGTTCATCAGCCCGCTCGCGGCGCTCGGCGGCGACGTCGAGGACAACCAAAACCTCCCGCGCATCCCGGAGGGCATCCCGGTCAAGCTCCGTCCGCCCCAGGGGGAGGACAGCGAAGAGGGCTCGGGCGGTCTCATCGAGGTCGCGACGGTCAAGCCCGAGCGCACCTACACCATCGAAGTCATTACCCAGGTCGGGGCCGTTACCAAGCGCCTCACCGCCACCTACGACATGCAGTACGCGCGCTCACAGACCCAGGGCAAGGGCGCGTGGCTGTACATCCGAGAGGACTAAACCCAGCATGGCGCAGAAATTCGTCGGCATCGATCTAGGCACCCACCACATCAAGGTGGCGGTCGTGTCCGCAGGGATACGCGGGGTCCAGCTCGTCGACACCTTTGCCGAGCCGGTCGGGCCTCTACCGCCGGCGGTCGAGGGCGAGGAGCCACCGGACCCCTTCGATCATCAGCTCCGCGGTCTGTTCTCGTCGCTGCGTGCCCGAGGCCTGCTGGGGGAGACGGCCTCGGTCTGCCTGCCCTCCGGCGATGTCAGCTATCGGCTGCTCTCGTTCCCGTTCGACGACGAACGTCGCATCGCGCAGACCGTTGGTTTCGAGGCGGAGGGAAAGTTTCCTCGGCCGATCGACGACCTGGTCTACGGCCACGTCGTCGTTCGCTCCGCCGAGGGGGGCGGGCGGGCGCTCGTCGCAGCTGCGCCCAAGGATCGGGTCAACAAGGTGCACGCGGTGTTCAAGCGCACCGCCACCGAGGTTAAGGCGATCACGACCTCGGGCATTGCGCTGGCGTCGGTCGGTCGGGTCAGCCTGCCGATGGTGACGCCGCAGATGGCAGAGGACGGACGTACGCCCTGCGCGCTGTACGTGGACCTCGGGCACAAGCATACCCAGTTCGTTGCGGTGGGGCCCAAAGGTCCGCTCGCCATTCGCTCGACCCGACGCGGCGGGCGACAGATCACCGCTGCCATTGCACGCGCGTTCTCGATGGACACCGCGAGCGCCGAGGCGGCAAAACACACCGACGCATTCCTGCCGCATCGAGGCATGACCGGGCTGTCCGAGGCTCAAACGCAGTCCGGTGCGCTTCTGGTCAAGGCGTTCGAGCCCATCCTGCGCGAGCTTGAGCACACCCGAATCTGGCTGCGTTCCACCTACCACCTTGAGGTCACGCAGGTGGTGTTGCTCGGCGGTGGCGCCAATCTGACCGGCATTCGGGAGTACGTCGCCGAGCAGACCGGGCTGCGCATCTCCGACTTCACCCCCGAAGCACCCGGGCTCAAGCTCGGCATCGCGGGCAAGAACCTCGCGGAGTTTGCGGGCGCTCTCGGGGCCGCCTACGGCGCGGCACGACGCCCGTTGTTGCAGCTGCGGGACTCCGCGGGGGGGGTCGTCGAAGGAAGCTGGGTTCAAGAAAAGATGGTCGGTCTGGTCGCCATCGGGGTCGCGGTGATGGCGTTTGGCGCGTTGGATACGATCGCGCGGGTCAAGGCCTCGGACGCGCAACTCGTCGCCTACGAGGAAGAGCTCGCGGTGGCAACCGAGGCGGCCTTCGGCAACGCCGTCGGAGTCGCTGAGGTCAAGTCGGTTCTCGACGGGGCAGAGGGAGCAGACCTCACCAGCCTCGTTCCGGAGCGGGGAGCCCTCGAGACCCTCGCGATGATCGTCGACGCTGCGACGCCCAGCGATATTGCGGACAAGCCGGCACCGGTGCCGACACCTCCGCCTGGGTCCGACCCGTCTGTGCTCCTGCCCGGTGGCCCGGAGGGGCTCGGCGACCCAGCCGGGCTCGGTCCCGATGGCGAGCCGCTGCTCGGACCCGATGGGCAGCCCGTCGATCCAACGCTGGGGGGTCCGAAATCGATCGGGCCCATTCCGGCCGACGCTGGAATCGTGCTGGTCGACGAACTCACGCTGTCGCTGGTCGACATTCGCCAGCTCAAAGTCGAGATCCAGGCGGGCGCGAACACATCCTCGGCGCAAGACCGGCTCGCCTCCAAGCTTGCGGGGCTGGGCTGCATTTCCAACGTCTCCAAGGGCAAGGTCCGGGGCGAGGAGCGCAAGACGTTCCAGATGGAGATGGACAACAAGTGCTTCTTCAAGAAGCCCGAGCCCGAGGAGGACGCGGAGGACGCCGCGGGCGAGGACGCCGACGCCGACAGTGCGGATGATTTTCCGGAAGAGGAGGAGGAGTAGACGATGGCCGGCGCAGCTGCACCCAAGGCGGGGTTCCTCTCCAGCCTCTCACCGCGTGAGCGCACGCTGGTGATGGCGCTGGTGCTCACCTTCTTCGTGATGGGCACCCTGGTGTTGTTCTACTTACGCGCTCAAACGCTCCGCGAGACCGACGCCGCGGTCGAGGCCCACAAGCTGGCGCTTCAAGCCGTCTATACCCGCGGCTCGGTCTACAAGGACCGGCTTGAGTCCAAGAAGAAGCGGGAGCGGAACATTCCGAGCACGTCGGTTCAGTTCCTGACGCTGGTCGAGGCTGCGCAGGCTGGCGTGGAGGGGGTGACGGTCTCCGACCAGGAGGAGGTCACGCCCCAAACGCTCGAAGGCAACCTCATCAAGCGCTCGTTCAAGTTCAAGCTTCGAAGCGTGACCTTGGAGCAGGCGATGAAGTTCCTGACCGCGCTTGAGAGTGAGCCCGGGCGGATCATTCTCACCGAACAGCTTGCGGTTCGCTCCCCGTCCTCTTCGGAGGACCGGCTCAATCTCGACGTCGTGATCTCCACATGGGAGCGCGAGGCCGAAGAAGAACTCGAGGAAGAAGAGGAAGAGGAGTAGCCGATGGACCTCTCGATTACACGGGGTGAAATCCCCTCCGATGCTCCGTCCGCGACCCGCAACCGAAACTGGGGCCGCACCCTGAGGGATGTGCTGGGATGGGGCTCGCTGGGCGTGTTCTTCTTCCTGCTCTTTGCTTGGATCGCGCTGCCGACCGAAGCGATCGCGTGGCGGCTCAGCTACGAGGCGAAGAAGGCTGGGTACGTGGTGGAGATCGAGGACATCTCGGTCATGCCTTGGGGCTCCGCGACCCTCGAAGGGGTCACCTGGACGTTCGAGCCCAGCCGCCCCGATTCGCCACCGCAGCAGTATTTCATGGAGGAGGTCGACATCTCGATCGGCCTGCTGTCGCTGATGGGCGGGACCATCGACGTCGAAGTCCGGACCGAGCGTGAGAACGGGACCATCATGGCCCGCTACGTCGAGGGGTCCAGCAATACGAGCGTCGAAGTCGACATCGACGGCCTCCCGCTCTACGACGTCCCCAAAGCTGCGCAAGCGCTCAACGTTCCTTTGTATGGCTTGCTCAAGATCAAAGCGGACATCACGGCGCCCGATGGAAAGTTCGCCAAGGCTGAAGGCAAGATCACGCTCGCGTGCTCGGCATGCCGGGCCGGCGACGGGGAATCCAAGCTTTACGTGCCCGGTGGCAGCAAAGCGCTGCGCGACGGCATCACGCTGCCGGAGATCGACTTCGGCACGCTGACCGGGGAGTTGGTGGTCAAGAAGGGCTCGGCGACGCTTGAGGAGCCGATCGCGACCGAGAGCGAGGACATGATCATGTCCCTCACCGGCAAGCTCAAACTCAAGGACCCGTTTCAAAACTCCCGCTTCAATATGTTGATGAAGCTCGAGCTGACCGAGACCTTCCTCAACAACGCCGAGCGGCTCGCGTTCATCTACCGCGGCGCGAGTGCCGACGCGAAGCTTGACGCGCCCGAGCGTGGGCTTGGGTTCAAGCTCGGCGGTGCGGTTTCGAAGCCGCAGTTTCGGGGCGTGAACAGCAAGACGAGCGCCGAAACCTTGGCGGAGCGTCGCAAGAAGCGTCAAGACCTAGACCGGAAGCGTGCCGAGCGTCGGGCGAAGCGTGGCCAGAAGACGAAGAGCCCGACCGCGGACGACGACGAGAAGAAACCCTCCAGCGACGATGAGGGGCAGACCGGCGATGACGAGCGTCCGAACCTCAACATCGCGCCGCTCGACGAGGAGCCCAGCTCGGACGATCCTCGGCCGGCGTTGCCCCCCGCCGAGGACGACGACGTGGAGGTCTTCGACCCGAACGAGAGCGGACGGGATGATCCGGCAAACGAGCAGCCTTCGGATGACGACCGATACGGACGCGACGGCGCTCCGGGCCAGGACGACGGCCAGCAGGACGACGGCCAGCAGGACGACGGCCAGCAGGACGACGGCCAGCAGGACGACGGCCAACAGGACGACGGCCAACAAGACGACGGCCAACAAGACGATGGCCAGGGTCAAGGCGACGACGGCCAACAAGACGACGGACAGGTGCAGGGCGGGGGCAGCGGAGGGCAGGCTCCGTAGCAGGTGCTCAGCCGGCCCAGTGATGCGGCCGGCCCCCGACGATCGTCCCGAGGACCGGCGCGTCACGAATCCGCGCCGGTTCTTCCTCGTTGAGGACTCGACCCAAGCAGGTCAGGTCGGCCTGCATGCCCACCGTGATGCGGCCGAGTTCGGTTTCGCGGTGGACCGCGTAGGCCGCCTCCTGGGTGAAGCCTCGAATCGCGCGGTCCAAACTGACCCGCTGTTCGGGGAGCCAGCCTCCGCTGGGAGCTCCGCTCGCGTCTTGGCGCGTGATCGCGGCGTACAGGCCATGGGTCACATCCGGGAGCTCGACTGGAAAGTCGCTCCCGAAACAAAGGTGAGCCCCGGCGTCGAGCAGGCTCTTCCATGCGTACGCGCCTGCCATTCGAGCTGGACCCACGCGTTGTTCGACCCAGCTCATGTCGGAGGTCGCGTGGGTGGGTTGCATCGAGGCGATCACGCCGAGCTCGGCGAACCGCGGGATGTCTGCGGGGTCCAGGAGCTGGCAGTGCTCGATGCGTGGCCGTGGGTCGGAGCGCACGGCGTGTTCGAGGGCCTGCGCGTAGACGTCGAGCACGGTGCGGTTGCCCGCATCCCCAATGGCATGTGTCGCCACCTGCCATCCACCTCGCATTGCGGCGACGACGACCCGCCGCAGCGCCTCGGGGTCGTGCTGCAGGAGACCGGTGTGCCCGGAACGGTCGGCGTAGGGGTGAAGCAGGGCGGCTCCGCGACTGCCCAGCGCTCCGTCGGCGTAGACCTTAACGCCGGCGAGCGTGTACAGGGCCCCGATCAGGATGGGGTCCGGGGCCTGGTCGCAGAGGTCTTGCATGAACCACGACTCGGCGGCGTAGGCGTGCACGCGGATCCGCAGCGCTTCGGGGTCGCTGGCGAGGCGTCGGTAGGCCGCGTCCTGCTCCGGCCCAATGCCCATCTCGTGGACCCCGGTCAATCCCCGCTCAAGCACATGCTGCTGCGCCATCTGGATCCGAGCGCGCAGATCCGCTTCGGCGAGCTCGGGAGGCGAGACGAGGTTCATGGCTGCATCGATCAAGACCCCCGTCGCGGTGCCGGACTTGTCTCGGAGGATCTCGCCGCCGCTGGGGACCGGCGTGCCCGGGCCGATGCCCGACTCGCGAAGCAGCGCTGCGTTGCCCCAGCCGGCATGTCCGTCTACGCGCTGCAACCACACGGGGCGGTCGGGGAACGCTTGCGTGAGCGGATGGTGGGTGGGCATCGCGGCGCCGGGCCACAGGTTCTGGTCCCAGCCGCGTCCGATGATCCAGCCCGCCTCCGGGGCACCGACACCCAGGCGTTTCACGACCTCGTCCATCGACGTTGCGCCGCGCAGATCGACGGTCGCAAGCGACTCCCCGAGGCCGACGAGGTGGGCGTGGGCGTCGACCAGGCCGGGGGTGACGGTCCCTCCGCCCGCATCGAGCACCACCGTGCTGGGACCCCGCAGCGACTCCAGGTCCGCATCGCTGCCGACGGCGACGATGCACCCGCCGGCGATGGCCAGCGCCGAGGCCCTGGGTCGTGCGGGGTCGAGGGTCCAGATGTCGCCGCCTCGAAGGATCATGCTCGCGGAGCTCTGCGCGGACGCAGGCGCCTGCGGTGGCCCTGCGGTCGAGCCGAGCGCGGAGGGGCGACACCCTGCGATCGGGGTCGAGAACAGCATCGCGAGCATCGATCGGCGAGTGGGACGCACAGCCGGATGCTAGAGCACATTGCGCGGCCGGACCACGCGGTGTTGGGACCGGCTGATGGGACGGAGCGGGGACGGCTTGACCCCAGAACGGCCTGCCGTCAGCCTTGAACGAAGCGCGACGGCGTTGCGTTGCTCCGCGCCGAAAACCTCGAGCATTGTCTTCGGCACGACCCGCCCATCGGACTCGAGGATGCCCCGGGGCGTCGCCTGTACGCGGCGGCTGCAGACGCGCTCGCTGCGACCGCACACGAGCCGATATAATTAATATGTATTTTATTATATATTGATATTATATTTTTGTTTAAGGTTATATAGAGGTAAAAGTGTTTTAGTATTGAGATATGTAAAAAGTTTAATTGATTAATGTGAAAATTAAATAATTAAATTAAAACTGTAATATTAATATAATTATTTAATTATTTTTCGCTGATCCGTGCGAGAGCCCCGGCGTGGACCGAACCGTACCGTACCTGCGGTGGCGAGCCCGGTTCGGCGTCTGATCCTGCTCGCGTTATCCTGGGGTCCATGCCCGAGCTCCCCGATGTCACGGTGTACGTGGAGCTGCTGCAGCGCAAGCTCATCGGGCACCGGCTGCAGGACATCAAGCTGCGTTCGGTGTCGTTGCTGCGCACGTTCGATCCGCCGCATTCGGCCGCCTACGGCAAGCGGGTCACGGGCGTACAGCGGCAGGGCAAACGCATCGTGTTGGCATTTGAGGACGACTTGTTCTTCGTGCTGCACCTGATGCGGTTGGGGCGGCTACGGTGGGCGGACCCGGACAAGAAAGCGAAACACGCGGCCGGAAAGGTTCTGCATGCGGTGTTCACGTTCGACTCCGGGACGCTGCACTTGGTGGAGATGGGCGCGAAGAAGCGAGCGAGCTTGCACGTGGTGCGGGGTGCGGCCGCGGTGGCCGAGCACGATCGCGGTGGGCTGGAGGTGTTCGAGATCGATCTCGAGAGCTTCGGCGAGCGGCTCCGTCGCAAGAACCACACGTTGAAGCGGGCGCTCACAGACCCTCGTATCTTCAGCGGAGTGGGCAACGCGTACAGCGACGAGATTCTGCACGCAGCCAAGCTCTCCCCGATCAAGCTGTCCCACAAGCTCGACGATGACGAACTCGACCGCCTCTATCACGCCACGCTGAGCACGCTGGCGCTGTGGACCGACCGGCTGCGGGCGCAAGCGGCTCAAACGGGGTGGCTGGAGAAGGTCACCGCGTTTCGCCCCGAGATGGCGGCGCACGGAAAACACGGGGAGCCGTGCCCGGTCTGCGGCGCGAAGATCCAGCGCATCAAGTACGCGGACCGCGAGACGAACTACTGCGCCGTGTGCCAAACCGGCGGTCGACCTCTCGCGGATCGGGCGCTGTCCCGCTTCCTCGGCAAGGACTGGCCCAAGACGCTGGAGGAGCTCGAAGAGCGCCGCGGCGGAGCGTGAGGCGGCCCAAGTGGCATGCGGCCAGGTTTGCGGTAAAGCTGATTCGATGCGCGCGCCTCTCGTGCTCTTGCTGCTCACCGTCGCGTGCGGAGGCGGCGACTCGGTCTCGCCCGCGGCGCAGGCCAAGGCGGACGCGATCTGGAGCGAGCGATGCGCGAACTGTCACGGTCCGCGCGGCATGGGCGATGGGCCGGGTGCGGCGGCGCTGCCCACGAGGCCTCGGGTTCTCGCCGACTCCGCGTGGCAGTCGCAGGTCACCGATGAACACATCGCCACCGTCATCACCGACGGGGGCAAGGTGCTCGGACTCGACGCCAACATGGCCGCCAACCCGGACCTCAAGGCGAAGCCCGAGGTCCTGCGCGGCCTGGTGCTCAAGGTCCGCTCGCTCACCCCGTAGCAGCCCACCGGTCTTGATCGGGCGAGCGGGGGGCTATAGTGCGCCGATGTCCGCCTGGCTTCAGGCTCGCCACACGGCCGTGTTGGCCGGGCTCGCGTTTCTCGGGTCCCTGAGCTTCGGGCTGGCCTCGCCGCCCAGCTCGACCCCTGCCCTGGCCTGGTTCGGATTCATCCCTTTATTGCTGGCCGCGACGGGCGTGCAGGCGCGCCGGGCTCGGGTCCAGTTGGGTGTCGGCTGGGTCGGTGGTCTGTGCACCGGGTTGGTCGGCTTCCCTTGGATCGGACACACGCTGGAGCGATTCGCCGAGTTTCCGGGGTGGCTCGCGGCGCTCGGGACGTTTGCGTTTGCCGCCTACACCGCGGTTCCGTACGGGATCTGGTTCATCGCCTTGGCGCGCGGTCCAAAGTCCGGCCCCTGGCGTTTCTTGTGGGCCGCGACTTCGTGGGTGGGGCTCACGTCCCTATGGCCGGCTATCTTCCCCTACACGCCTCTCATCGGCCTCTCGCAGCTCCCGGCTTGGATTCAGGTGGCGGAGTTGGGCGGCGTGCCGGCCCTCGAGTGGTTGGTGTTGGGCTTTGGCTACGCCGTCGTCGCGGCGGCGCTCACGACGGTTCCACGGGTCCGGTATGCGGCGCTGGGCATCGCCGTCGCGCTGCCCTCGCTGGCCTGGCTCGTAGGGACATGGCGCCTGGAGAGCCTCGATGCTCAAGCACAGGGCGCGCCGGTCATCCGGTTCGGCATCATTCAACCCAACACCGCCTTGTTCGCCAACCAGCGCATCGACAAGATGCAGCGGCTGTGGACGATGTCGGAGGCGGCACAGCGAGAGGGGGCTCAGGTCATCGTCTGGCCCGAGGCCGGCATCTACCCTTGGGTGCAGGAACGTCCGTTTTTAGAAGATGGCCGGGGCCTTCGCCGGGTGCTGCAGGCGCACAAGCTGCCGACGATCCTGGGCGTGGCGACCCGCCAGGAGGGCGACCCCTACGAGTGGAACACCGCCGTGGTGATGAACGCGCAAGGGGAGGTCACGGGCAGCTTCGACAAGACCGTGCTGGTGCCGTTCGGCGAGGAGATCCCTCTCGTCGATCCTGACTGGGCGCGGGAGATTGTCCCGGCGATGTCCCACAACCACTCCGGGGAGGACCCTGCGTTGTTTCCGGTCGCGTTGGCGGACGGGTCGGCGAGCTACGGGGCGGGCCCGCTGATCTGCTACGAGGACATCTTTGCGAACTTCGCGCGGAGGGTTGCGGCGCAGGACTCGGGCATCGAGTTCTTCGTCAACGTCACGATCGACACCTGGTTCGGTGATACGGCCGAGCCTTGGGAGCACCTGGCGCTGGCGCAGTTTCGCAGCGTCGAGCACCGCGTCCCGATGGTGCGAAGTGTTGCCGCCGGGGCGAGCTCGGTGATCGATCACGGGGGGCGGCTGGTCGCGTCGCTGCCGGTCACCGATCCCGCGCCCGGGCAGCCCGTCGCTCCGCAGCGGTTGGTGCACGATGTGGCGCTGCCGCGGAACACCGCGCGCTCACCGACGATCTACGCCCGCGGGGGATGGATGCTCGGGCTGCTGTGCTCGATCGCCACGGTGCTGCTGCCGCTTGCTGCGTTCGGGCGGAGCCAGTATCGTCGGATCGCAAGCGAGACGACCTCCTGAGGGGTCTGCGTCGCTGCGCGGTGCCCCCATGCAAGCGACCCCGACCAGGACCGAAGGTTGCGGTGCCACCGACTCCACCCTCGGTTTCGATCCCGCCGCGATTGGCCTCGAGGTCGGGTGAACGTCGTCCTTCTGGATCCCGCCGAGGTCGGTTCGGATGGGCGGGCCTGTGTGGGTGGTCGCCGGGCGGAGCATGTTCGCAAGGTGCTCGGGAAGGCGCCGGGCGACACGTTGGCGGTCGGGGTTCGGGGTGGGAAGCTGGGGACCGCCACGGTGGTCTCCAGCACCAAACAAGCGCTCGAGTTGGAGGCGTGCGTCTTCGAGCGCGACCCGGCGCCCAAGCGGCCGATCACGCTCGTCCTCGCGCTGCCGCGCCCGCCGGTCTTTCGCCGGCTGCTGCAGCACGTCACCGCGTTCGGCATCGAGCGGCTGGTCCTGCTGCACACGCGCCGGGTCGAGAAGAGCTACTGGATGAGCCCATCGCTGGAGCCGGACGCCATCGAGGCTCAGCTACAGCTCGGTCTGGAGCAGGCGGTCGACACCGTCGCGCCGCAGGTCGAGCGAGCCCGCGGCTTCAAGGCCTTCGTGGAGGAGCGATTGCCCGAGCTCGCCGCCGGAGCCCGGGTCCTGGTGGCACACCCGGGCGTGCTCCCGCCGTGCCCCACCGACGTTGCGGGCCCGGTGGTGTTGCTCGTGGGTCCCGAGGGCGGCTTCATCCCGTACGAGCTTGAGCGCCTGTGCGATGCGGGGGCGCAGGGGGTGTCGTTGGGGCCGCGCATTCTCCGGGTCGAGACTGCGACACTGGCCCTGCTGGGCCGCGTGGGCTGCGGCTGAGGTCCGCCGAGCCCGGCGCAAGGGGGCAGGCGGTCGACGCATCGCCGGGCGCCGTGTATGAGGACCCCGATGGTTCAGCTGATCGTCACGCATCCGGGCGGTGCCCATAAGGACGACCTCCTCGCCGCCTGCGTGCTCGCAGCCCAGCACGGGGCGCCGATCGAACGCCGCGATCCAACCCCGAAAGACCTCGCGGATGCGGGCGTGGCGGTGCTCGACATCGGTGGGCGGCACGAGCCGGAGCTGATGAACTTCGACCATCATCACTTCGATCGGGAGCATCCGCCGACCTGCGCGCTGAGTTTGGTGCTGCAGGCGCAGGGCCTCTACGAAGACGCCAAGCGTTTCTGCGACTGGCTCGAGCCCGCCGAGTGGTTCGACAGTCGCGGACCCAACAAGACCGCGACGTGGTTGGAGGTTCCTCGCAGGGCTATCTCGCAGCTCAACTCGCCCATCGACATGACGCTTCTGCGCCGGTTCGCTGGACAGCCGCGGCATGAGCCTGGGCAGCCGCTGTACGCATACATGCAGATGGTGGGGGAGGATCTCCTGGGCTACCTCTCGACGGTACGCTCTCGCATCGCATTCGTGCGGGAGAACGGCGTGCGCTGGAAGGTCGCTGCGGGGGACGACACGATCGAGGTTGTGTTTCTCCCGCGCACCGAGCCTCCCGCGGACGAGCCGAGTGCCGCCGCAAAAACCTACGTTCGGGCCGAAGGGCTCGAGAACACGGTGGCCGCGATCGTCTATCCGGATCGTCGCGGCGAGGGGTACGGCATCGCACGATACGAAGACCACCCGCGGCTCGATTTCAGCCGGGTCGGGGGCGAGGATGACGTGCACTTCGCCCACAAGAGCGGGTTCATGTGCAAAGTGACGGCGACGACGCCGGAGCGTCTGCAGGCGATCGTGGCAGCGGCCTGGAGCTGACCGGCGCATGGAACGAGCTCGCATGAAGGGTTGGTTGCTGCCGCTGTTCGCGGCCGTGGCTTGTTATGGAGGCGAGGGCACGCTCGGTGGCGCCTGCGAGCGGGACGCCGACTGCGGGGCCGAGCAGGCCTGTGAGCGTCAGATCTGCAGCCTCTGCGGCGATGGGGTCGCGCAGGCGGGCGAGCTGTGTTTCGACGGACCCCAGGCCACACCCGCCGTGCCCGCCGGGGCGGTGTCGTTCGCGCTCGCCGACGTGGACGGCGACGGCGTCGCGGAGCTGGTCTGGCCCGGGTCGGTCGGGCTCGCGGTCGCGGCGGTCTCCGGTGAGGGATTTGCGGCTGCTCAGGAGCGCGCGTTCGATGTCACCGCGGTGTGGTCCGGGGATGTGGATGGCGATGGCCTGGCCGAACTGCTGACCCGAGACAGCAGCGGCGGGGCGGCGTTGTGGCGGCCCGACGCCGCCGGCGAGCTGCTCGCGGTCTCCGGCCTCGAACTCGAGCCCATGCGGGGCCTGAGCGCCGCGGTCATCCACCCCGACTTCGGCATTGTTGGCCAAGTCGGCAGCATGCTCGTTCGGGTCGCGCCTGAAGTCGAGCCGGCCGCGGTCACGCTCGAAGGGGACATCTCTCACCTTCGCGCCGTGCCTTCCCTGCGCGATGGCGTGTCCTTCGACGTGCTCGCGGTCACCGATGCGCGGGCGCTCGTTCCTGTCTTCGCCCTCGCATCGGGACTCGAGGTCCGGCCCGCCGTCGCGCTTCCCGAGCCTGTCCTCGACGTTGCGACGACGCGTTGGAACCGCGACGCGTTCGGCGATGTGGCCGTCTTGTATGACAACGGCCAGGTCCAAGTTTGGCTGGGAACCGGCGAGGGCGAGCTCGTCGAAGGCACGCGCGGCGCCGCGGCGCTCACCAGCGAACGCATCACGCTGTTTGATGCGAATGCCGATCGCTTTGAGGACATCCTGGCGTACGGTCCATCGTCGAGTGTCCGAGTGTGGGTCCGCCGCGGGACCGAACTCGACGACGCACTTGAGCTCGACGCCGCGTCCGCATGGTGGATCGCACCGCTTGCGGTAGACCCGGATCCCTTCACCGACCTCATCGTGTACGACGGCACCGCCATCTCCGTCCTCCGGAGTGCCCCATGATCCTGCGCCGCATCGCTGCCACCGCCCTGGTCCTCTCACTGAGCACCCCCGCCGCTGCGGCCGAGCCTCCCGCACCTGCGGCCCCCGCCCCGTCCTCGCAGGACCGTCCCGGACGGCCGCTGGCGATCGCGGGCAGTGTGCTGATCACGGCCAGCGCGGCTGGCTACATCGTGATGGCGGTCGGCTTGGGCATCGGGTCCAACGCCGATGCCCAGGTGGCGTCGCTGGGCTCGGTTGACGAGCTCGAACGCAGACGCGAGGTGATGGATCGCGGGCAGACCGGCAACCGCCTCGCGCTGGGCGCAGGCCTGGCCTCCGCCGCACTGATGGCCACCGGGGTTGCCCTCGTGGTGGTGGGGCGCCGCAAGGCTAGGCAAAGCGAAGCGAGTCTCAGCTGGCTGCCCCTGCAGCGCGGCGCGGGCCTGCAACTCGGCGCGCGCTTCTGAAGGCGACGCGCGTCTCTGGGACCCGCGCCGCCTCCGTGACCGCCGCGTTGTGCGGGCTCAGGTCTCGGATTCTACGTAGACCTTGCCGCCGCGCGCTTGGAACTCCCGCGCCTTGTCGGCCATGCCCGCCTCGATCCGCTCCGCCTCTTGCGGGTCCATGTCGCGGACGTCCTGGCTGAGCTTCATCGAGCAGAAGTGTGGCCCGCACATCGAGCAGAAGTGCGCGGTCTTGGCCGCGCCCGCCGGGAGCGTCTCGTCGTGGTACTCGCGCGCGGTCACCGGGTCCAGGGCCAGGTTGAACTGGTCGTTCCACCGAAACTCGAACCGCGCCCTCGACAGCGCATCATCCCGGTCTTGGGCACCGGGATGTCCCTTGGCCAGGTCGGCCGCGTGCGCGGCGATCTTGTATGCGATGACGCCTGCTTTGACGTCGTCCTTGTTGGGCAGCCCCAGGTGCTCCTTGGGCGTGACGTAGCAGAGCATCGCGCAGCCAAAGCTGCCGATCAGCGCTGCACCGATCGCTGAGGTGATGTGATCGTAGCCCGGCGCGATGTCGGTCGTGAGCGGCCCGAGCGTGTAGAAGGGCGCCTCGTGGCACTCCTCGAGTTCGCGGTCCATGTTCTCTTTGATCTTGTGGATCGGAACGTGTCCCGGGCCCTCGATCATCACCTGCACATCGTGTTTCCAAGCGATCTTGGTCAGCTCGCCCAGGGTCCGAAGCTCGGCAAACTGCGCTTCGTCGTTGGCGTCGGCGATGCAGCCGGGGCGTAGGCCGTCGCCGAGCGAGAACGAGACGTCGTACTTGCGCATCAGCTCGCAGATGCGTTCAAACTCGGTGTAGAGAAAGTTCTCCTTGTGGTGGTGCAGACACCACTTGGCCATGATCGACCCGCCGCGGGAGACGATCCCCGTGACGCGGTTTCGCGTCATGGGCACGTACGCGATACGAACGCCGGCGTGAATGGTGAAGTAGTCGACGCCTTGCTCGGCTTGCTCGACCAGCGTCTCCATAAACACGTCGATGTTGAGGTCCTCGGCCTTGCCGCCGACCTTCTCCAGGCATTGGTAGATAGGAACCGTACCGATCGGTACCGCCGAGTTGCGAACGATCCACTCGCGCGTCTCGTGGATGTTGTCCCCGGTGGAGAGGTCCATCACCGTGTCGGCGCCCCAGCGGGTGGCCCACTGCAGCTTCTCCACCTCGTCCTCGATCGACGAGCTGACGGCGGAGTTTCCGATGTTGGCGTTGACCTTCACCAGAAAGTTGCGCCCGATGATCATCGGCTCGATCTCCGGGTGACGGATGTTGGCCGGGATGATGGCGCGTCCGGCTGCGATCTCATCGCACACGAACTGCGGCTCCACGTTTTCGCGGAGCGCGACGAACCGCATCTCCTCGGTGATCAGTCCCTGCCGGGCGTAGTGCAGCTGGGTGTTGTTGCCGTCGCTGCTCGCCAGGCGGCTTTCGATCCAGCTGTGGCGCAATCGCGGCAGGCCTTTGCGGGGGTCGATCCCCTGCGGCCCGGTGGTGTCGTAGACGTCCAGCGGCGCTTCGCCTTGGACCTCGATGCGGCGCACCGGCACCTTCAGATCTCCGATGTGCTGCTTGGTGCTGCCGGGAAAGTGCGCCTCCAAAGGAGGGAGCACGGCTACGTTCTGGGTGTTGTCATCAGCCACGCGCAATCGCGTGCGCGTGGGATCGCTTGGTTCGGTCATGGTCGCTTTCCTCCGCCGGGTTGAGCCGGATCAGGTTCAAGGGGTCTCTCTCAGGTCCTTCGCGCTCATCGCGACGGACCACCCCCAGCGTTTGTTTGCGTACTATCGTTGGTAGACTGCGGCGACGCAAGCTGCCGTGCCGGTCTATCAACTCTCCGACGAGCTGGTGTTTCCAGATCCTGCGCTGGCCGAAGATGAAGGCCTGCTCGCGGTGGGCGGGGACCTGTCTCCCGAGCGCCTGGTGCTCGCGTACCAGAACGGGATCTTTCCCTGGTACAGCGAGGGGCGCCCGATCTTGTGGTGGTGCCCCCGGCCTCGGCTCGTCCTGTTGCCCGCCGAGCTGCGTATCAACCGAAGCCTGCGCAAAACGATGCGACGGGCGCCGTATCGCATCACCCTCGACACGGCGTTCGGTGCGGTCGTCGATGCGTGCGCCAAGACCCCGCGGCCGGAGCAGGGCGGTACCTGGATCACCGACGACATGCGCGCCGCGTACCTCGAGCTGCACCGCCTGGGCATCGGGCACTCGGTCGAAGCGTGGCAGGGCGACACGCTCGTCGGCGGCCTGTACGGCCTCGCGCTCGGCACCGCGTTTTTTGGCGAGAGCATGTTCGCCCTGGTTCCGGATGCCTCGAAGATCGCGTTCGCCACGCTGGTGCAGCAGCTGCACGCGTGGGGCTTCCGGCTGGTCGACTGCCAGGTTGTGACCGATCATCTCGTGCGCTTCGGGGCGCGCGAGTTCGCGCTGGGCGACTTCCTGGGGCGACTCGCGGTGGCGACCGATGAGCGCCATCGCAAGGGGCCCTGGAGCTTTGACGCCCCCCAGTCCCGCGCGTAAGGGCGAGAACGAGTTCGTTGGGGCTGGAACGGGGCGCTGCGGTCCTCGGACCTCCAGCTGTGCACGAGCGCCGAAGTTTTCTTGGGCGGCCGGAATCCCTCGCCCAGGGGAGGACTCAGGGCCGCCGGGCCGTCGCGGTGCTCGGTGCGTTCGGTTCGAACGTGCAGGTGCGCTGGGCGAGCGCGCACGCGAGGCCTGCACAAGCACACGAGACCTCTCGGACCGCGCCTGCCTCGCTCCAGAAGGCGGTGCGGGTCCAGAAGCCGTCGTGCTGATCGATCTCGAAGCCGTACATCGGCACCGCGCCGTGGGGATCGGCGTGTGTCTCCACGCTGCGAAGCGTCCCGCCGCGGCGGAGCGAGTCGACCTCGGCCTTACGCCGATTCTCGGCCAGCGTCTGGGCGTCGCAGGCCGGAGGCTCCGCACACCATGTCGCCTCCGTCAACACGACGCCGCTGCCGTCGGCGGCGTGGAGTGCCTGAACGCGAGCACCGCTGCGTCGCGGATTTTCCCCGGGGGCGGAGCTTTCGAGCTGAGCTTGCGCAGCGGCCGGGAGCGCGGAGAGGTGCGGCGGCGCCTGGACGCGGCCCTCGCCGGAGGCTGTTGTGAGCGTGCTCGCCGATGCCGCGATACCCAGCACGGCTCCGGCCGCGAGGGCGGTGGCGGGGGCCGGCGGCAGGGTGCACGCCGGTGGCTCGGTGCATCCGGTCCCCGCACACTGACAACTCGATTCAACGAGGTGCGCGTCGGCGGAGAGCCAGTGGCGCGCCTGCACGCGCAACGAGCCGCCACCGGGAAGCGGGAGGGCGTACCGGGTCAGGACGGCGTACGCGAAGGCCGGGTCGTCCTCGATCCGCGGGGCCTGTGCCTCGGCATCGAGCGCGGCGAGTCCGTCTTGGATTGCTCGCAGGTTGTGGCGGACCCAGGTTTGCAGCGTGTTGCCGTAGACGGGTTCGTTCACCGCATGGCGGACGTTCATCGCGACCACGAGCCCGGTCGCAGCACCTTGCGGCGCGACCCAGGCTTCGAGTTCCGCCTCGGTCGCGGTCCCGCGCAGGGTCGCCGCGCGCAGCCGTTGCACACCTTCGTCGTCCATGGCGATGAACCCCGGCGGGGGCGAGACACCCACGGTTGCTGTGGCGGACGTGGGCGCGGGGGAGGGCACCGCCGGCGTCGCTGGGGGTGCGTCTTGCGGTCCCGGTGCATCCGCACTGCACGCGAGCAGTCCCGAAATCCAGAGCACCACAAGAGCTTGGGAGCGCAGCACTGCGGGGCATCATACGACGCCCTCATCCGGTGTTCTCGCGCAGCCAGTTGCCCAACGTGCTGCGCGGTAGCTGGAGCACCTGCGCAGCTTTGCGCTGGCTGCCCTCGCGTCGCACGACGGATTCGAGCAGGGCCCGGCGCATGCTCGTGTAGTCGCCGGCGGGAATGGTGAGCGTTGGGACATCGGCCGGGGCCTGGCGGGGGAACAGATCCTCGGCGGTGATCGGCAGCCCGCGGGCCACGAACGCCGCCCGATGCACGGCGTTTCGCAACTCTCGAACGTTGCCCGTCCAGGCTGCCCCCTGCGCCGCGAGGCGAGCGTCGGGAGCGAATCGGATCGGATGTCCGACGTCGGACGCGTGGGTTTGGGCGAAGTGGTCCAGCAGAATGTCGATGTCGGCGGGGCGCTCCCGAAGCGCAGGCATGTGCACCGTGAGGACACTGAGGCGGTGGAAAAGATCGGCGCGAAATGTGCCCCGGGCCACCATGGATCTCAGGTCGCGGTGGGTGGCACAGACCACGCGGGCATCGACGGCCGTCTCGGCCTCGGCGCCGACCGGGCACACCCGTCCGGTCTCAAGCACTCGAAGCAGGAGCGCTTGGCTGGGCAGTGGCAGCTCGCCGATCTCGTCGAGGAAGACCGTGCCGCCATCCGCCCGGGTGAAGGCGCCGCGATGCTGCCCGACGGCGCCCGTGAACGCGCCCCGCGCGTGTCCGAACAGCTGGCTGGCTGCGAGCGACTCGGACAAAGCGCCGCAGTTGAACGCGACCATCGGGCCATCGCGGCCGCTTCGGGCGTGCAGCTCGGCGGCCGCGAGCTCCTTTCCGGTTCCAGACTCCCCCTGCACGAGGACCGGAGCTCGACTGCGAGCAAAGTGGCGCAGTTGTGCCGTGGCTTCCGCGAGCTGCGCCGAGCGTCCTATCCAATGTGGGCCCGCGGTCTCGGCTCTCGCAGGCGCGGGCAGGCCAGCATCACGGGCGCGGAGGGGGCGATCGGACGAGGTCATCGGGGCGAGCGAGCGGGTCACACGAGCCCCGTCGGCCGCGAACTGTCTGGTGTTGCAGGAAAAGATCCCACATGCACCGCAAGGGCAGGCTCCCCCGGTTGTTCAAGGGCCCTGGCCGATCCAGGACGCGCCGGACTCTGCGACTTCCTTCTTCCAGATCGGGACGTCGTCCTTGAGGCGTTCGATCGCAGCGCGGCAGGCCTCGAACGCCTCGGCCCGGTGCGGAGCGCTCGCGGCGATGACCACCGCGGTCTCGGAGATGCTCAGCACGCCGATGCGATGGTGAATGGCCACTTTGGTCCCCTCGATCTCCGCCTCGATCTCGTCGGCGATCTGCGTCATGACGGCGGTGGCCATCGGCGCGTACGCCTCGTACTCAAGTCGCTCGATGGTCTCGCCTCGGGAGTGGCGGCGCACATTTCCGGTGAATGTGGCGATACCGCCGGCTCCGGCATGCTCGACCGCAGCGACGACGTCGTCCAGCCGCAAGGGCGAGGCGGTCAGCAAGATCCGCGGCGGCCCGTCGTGTCCTCCGCTGACCGGAGGGATCAGTGCAAGCTCCTGCGCGTCGTGGACGGGATCCCCTGGATCGGCGAAGGCCTGGTCGACGGCGACGCGGCAACCGCTCACGCGTCCCCGCAGCGCGGGGATCTGCTGCTCGATGGCCCGTAGGAGTTCACGCGCGCTGCAGGGCGCGGAGATCTCGACGCAGACGGTTTCCGCGCGCGCTGCCTCTCGGAGCCCCGCGAACAGGAGAATCGTCAGGGATGGCATCAGCGACGCCTCAGCGCGGTGCGTGGGAGAGCAGGGGACACAGACACAGCACTGAAGAGACTCTCACAGCGCCACAATCGAAAGAACCTCGCCAGTTTTCGCGGATCGTGAGGCGCCGCCGGAATGCGGTCCACAATTTCGAAGGGCACGGGCCCCGGATCTAGACTTGGAGCATGCAACGGCGATGGCCGCTCGACGCCCCGGACGAAAGGGGCCGCCGTGCGCCGCATTTCCCCCTCGTCGTCGCGATCTCCGACGCCATGATTCAAACTGCGTTAGGCACCGCTACGGCCGCCCGCCGTGATGTTCGCTCGCCGATGAGCCCCTCCAAACCCCGATCCCCGCGCTCCAGCGCTCGTGCCGCCAAACAGGTACGGGCCGATGCGTCGCGGCCGGAGCCCGCCGAGGAGGAACTCGTCCACGACCCGGAACTCGGCGCGGAGGACTTCCTCGACTTCGACCCGCCCGCCGACGCGCCCGACAGTGGCTGGTCGATCCTCTCGGCGGCGGAGCAGGACGCGCGTCGCACCGAGCTGCAATCCCGCCTTGGCGCTTACCTGAGATCGGGGGCTGCCCGGGTCGTGCTCACCGACAACCTCTACTCGATGGTGACGATCAAACGCGGCGATGGAGTGTCGACGTTTCGTGTGCACCACATGTTCTCCACCGCGCCGGCGAAGGTGATTCGCGCCCTGGCTCGGTACGCGGACACGCAGTCGAGGAAAGCAGCCGCTGTGCTGCGAGACTTTATCGACGCGAACGAGGAGCAGGTTCGCGAGCGCGACGCGCCTCGTCCGATCACGGTCGATGTGCAGGGGCGGCACCACAACCTGCAAGAGCTCTTCGATCGGATCAACGACACCTACTTCGGTGGCGCCATCGGTGCCCGGATCACTTGGGGCCCGCGCACGAAGCGGAAGAAGTCACGGGACTCGATCAAGCTGGGCAGCTACACGGTCGAAGACGAGCTCATTCGTATCCACCCGGTGCTCGACGCCGTGGACGTGCCCTCGTTCTTCCTCGAGTGGATCGTCTATCACGAGATGTTGCACGAGGTTCACGACATGCCGGTCGTGGATGGCCGCCGCGTCTACCACACGCCCGAGTTTCGTCGCGCCGAAGCCCAGTTCGAGCGCTACGCCGAGGCCGTAATGTGGGAACGCACGCACTTGGTCAAGCTCCTCGAGCGTTGATGCGAACGCGCGCGCGCAGGCCATCGCGTTGCGGGCCGACGCGGCCTGTGCTGCTTTGAGGCGCGCAATGGGCTGCACGCCGCCGCGCCGCGCCCATCCCCGAAGCGCGTCGGTGTGACCTCTGGCCTTTGACCGCGGGCTGGGTCGTTGCTATGGGCGAAGCAGCGATCGATTCGGGACCCGGCAGTGCAGCGCTTCAAGATCATCGGTACCGGGAGCTTCCTTCCGGACAACATCGTCACCAACGACGACCTCGCAAAGAGGATGGACACCTCGGACGCGTGGATCCGGGACCGGACCGGCATCGGTGCCCGTCGCTACGCACTCGAAGGGGCAACCTCAGACCTCGCGGCCGGCGCAATCGCTCTGGCCTGTGAGGACGCCGGGATGGAGGCGAGCGAGCTCGATGTGTTGATTGTCGGCACGTGCACGCCCGATGTCTTGTTTCCGTCGACCGCCTGTTGGACGCAAAACAAGCTCGGGATTCAGGGCATGCCGGCCTTCGACGTGATGGCCGCATGCACCAGCTGGATGTACGGGCTCAAGATCGCCGCCGACATGATCGCCGGCAACCCTTCGCTGAAGATCGCAGTGTGCGGGGCCGAGACGTTCAGTCGAATCCTCGACTTCGAAGATCGCCGAACCTGCGTCTTGTTTGGCGATGGTGCCGGCGCCACGATCCTCACCGGAACCAAGGATGACACCGGCCTGCTCGCGTCCAACTGGGGCTCGGATGGCACGCTTGCCTCCATCCTCGGTGTCCCCGGCGGGGGCTCGGCCAAACCGGCATCGCACGCCACCGTCGACGCTCGCGAGCACTACGTCTACATGGAGGGTGGCAAGGTCTTCAAACACGCGGTCACCGCGATGAGTTCTGGCGTCCTCAAGGCGCTTGCCGACGCGAACCTCACGGCGGACGACCTCGACATGCTGCTTCCCCACCAGGCGAACAAACGCATCATGAACGCGTGTCTGGATCGAACGCACATCGGTGCGGACCGGGTGTTTTCGGTGATCGAGAAGTACGGGAACATCTCGGCGGCCTCGATCCCCGTCGCCCTCGACGAGGCGCGCAAGGCTGGAGCGCTCAAAGAAGGCCACAAGCTGGCCGTCACCGCGTTTGGCGGCGGCCTCACCTGGGGCTCCGGCGTCATTCAGCTGTAGCGCTCGCTTTGATACGCTGTCGGCCGTGACGCGACTTGCTCTGTGCCTTGGCGTTCTTGGGTTCATCGCTGCGCTTGGGTGTGCAACCCCGGAGCCTGAGGACGCGAGCACGACCGCGGCATCCTCGGTGGGGATGAGCAGCGGCTCCTCGGGCGCCAGCTCCACCGGGGGCGAAGAAGCCTCCGAGTCCGGCGCGGAGTCTTCGGGCGGTCTGGTGGTCGTCGACTATGAGGCCGATGTGCAGCCGATCTGGAGCGGTAGCTGTACGTGTCACTTGATGGGCGGGAGCGGGACGATGACGGCGCCGTTTCTGACCCTCAACCCCGGGATGTCGTTCGCCGAGCTCGTCGGCGTGCCGTCCGAACAGTCAGCGCTCGAGCGCATCCAGGCCGGCTCGCCGGAAAACAGCTACGTGTGGCTGAAGCTCACCGGCGCGCACGAGGCGGTCGGGGAGGGCGATCCGATGCCCGCGGCGGGCTCGCTCCCCGACGAGCAGCTTGAGATCGTTGAAGCGTGGATCCTCGCGGGCGCGCAGCCCTAGCCTCGCCGCGCTCAGCGTGCGTGGCTGGCTGCGTACGCCAGCGTGGTCCAGCGGCTGCCCTGCGAGGACAGACGGAGGGCATCCTCGATCGCGATCCGGCCGAGCACGCAGGGCGATTGGCTTCGCAGCGTGCCGAGTGTCAGGGACGGTCGCGCGTCCTCCCGCAAGGTGACGATGGCCACCTGCGTCACGCCGAGCGCCTGCGCCTTGAGCAGCACAGGCTCGTACACCAAAGCCGTTGCGCGGCGGTCGATGGCTGCGACGAGCACGGGAGTGCGGTCGCCCGTAGACATTGTGTCCCAGGAGGACATTGCCGCGCTGGGGGGCTCCCTCTGGCCGAGCTCGATCGGCAACACACGCTGCCGCGCAGGGTCGACGGGGAACTCGGCGCAGTGAGACGCCGTGGGAAGCTGCAGGTCCGGATTGAGGACCGGTGGAAGGACCCGCTGAGGTCCCGAGGCTCCTTCACCACGCTCAAGCAACGTCATCGGTCCTCGGGCGAGGTCTTCCCCGGCGAAGCGGCTCGTCGACCATGCCGCCAGTCCGATGAGCAGCAGCGCCTGCGAGACCTGGTGCGTTCGAGCGCTCACGACGTTGCCCTTGGACGCCGCGTGCATGACGACCGGAGTCGCCGCCATGAGGCCGACCGCGGCGATTCCCGCGACGGCCCACTTGGACGCTTCCAAGATGTGCCATGCGCTCCACGTGGCGGTGGCCGGATCCTGGGTCAGCATGGTCTCGGCCATCCACGCAATGCCGGCGCATCCGGCCAGCACCGGCAGGCTCATGGCCACGGTGGCCGCGACGGATGCGACCACCGCGGACGCCTCTCGCGACGGGTCGAAGCGCCAGGCTGCCACCCAGGAGACCGGGACGAGCAGGACGACACACAGGGCCGCCCAGCGCTGCAGGGACGCGGCGGCGTGCATGGCGATCGACGGGTCGAGCCGGACGATGCTAACGCGGCGCCACCCGTCGTCGGTCGGGGCGAAACCGGCGTCGAGCAAGGTGTGGGTGACCCCCCACTGCCCGACTGCGGCGAGCGCCACGACCCCCCCCGCGGCGACGAGTGCAACGAGAGGATGGCCCAGTACGCGAGCCCAGCCCGTGCGAGCACCCGCCGCGGAGAGCAAGCCGACGCAGACGCAGAGGATCGCGGCGGCCGTGAGCGCGACACAAAGCACCTCGAGGGTGCCGGTGAGGAGTGTGAAGTCGGCGGGGTCCATCGATCAGCGCTCCACCAGGTAGGGCAGGAAGAGATCGAAACCGGTCCACTCCAGCGCCGCGGTTGCCGCGAGCGCGAGTCCACATCCGGCGAACCACAGGGCTTTGAGGTTTCGCATCGCAACACTACCGACACGGCCGCGCGGCGCTTTGTTCGGGGCACGGTTTCGTGCTCCGGCTCACGGCCGCGCAGCGGTGGACAATCGGACCGCCGCTGGTACTGTTCGCCGTCATGCCTGCCCGGTACATTGTTCGCGCGAGCACCGAGTTCTCGGCGGCCCACGTGCTGCACGGCTACGCGGGCGCCTGCAACCGAGTCCACGGCCACAACTTCAAGGTCGAGCTCGAGGTCGAGGCGCGCGCGGTCGACGACGTTGGCATGGCCATCGACTTCACGCTGCTGGAGTCGGTCGCCGCGTCCATCGCGCAAGAGCTGGATCACCGCCTCCTCAACGAGATCCCCCCGTTCAACGAGGTCAACCCGACCGCGGAGAACCTCGGCGCGTACTTCTGGACCCGGGTCTCTCGCGCGCTTGCCGAGGGGGTCGAAAAAGGGGCTGACGGGCAGGAGTTGGCCCGTGGCGTACGCCTTCGGGCCGTGACGGTCCGGGAGAACGACCGCACGTCGGTGACCTATACGGAGCTTGCCGACGGCGCTTGACATGCGCCTGGCCTTGGTCCAACTTCGCCGCCCCTGGAGCGACAGCTATGGCGAAAATCTGCATGGTGACCGGTAAGAAGCCCCTCACGGGGATGAATGTTTCGCACTCGCACGTCCGCACCAAGCGGCGGCTGCTGCCGAACTTGCACTCGAAGCGCTACTGGGTCCCAGAAGAGAACCGCTTCGTCCGTCTGCGCCTCTCGGCAGCAGGGATGCGGCTGATCGACAAGCTCGGGATCGACGTCGTCCTCAAAGACGTCCGCACGCGCGGCTACAAGGTCTGAGGCGGACGGCGCTGGCGCCCGCCATCGGCGCCAATCTCCAGTCAATCACTCGTTTCGAGGGCGCTTCGCAGATCTGCGGGGTGCCCTCTTCTCATTGGTTCGTGCGGGCTCACTTCGGCGCGTAGGCGAGCGCGCCGGAGAAGTCGTCGAACCATGCCGAGCAGTTGTTGTTGCCGGCGAGCAGGTCGTTGCGGTCGCAGGTCAGCCGGATGCGAACGCGCCGCGTGGTCGCAGGAATGAGGGCGTCGAAGCTCGTCGACTCCCAGTCGCTGTGGGTCATCCCCGAGCGCGATTCGTCGGCGAGGGCAACACCGGTTCCGTCCAGGAATGTGATCGAGATTCCATGGGGGTCGTCCTCCCAGAAGTTGCTCTGCGCCCGCGTCCACCCGGTGAAGGCGAAACGCAGGTCAAGGCTGTCAATCGATTCGGACCAGGCGTCCAGGACGACGTCTTGCGAGATCTCGGGGTTTTCGGAGCCCCCTCCGAAAAACGCCAAGGAGCCCTCGCCGTGGTTGTGTTGGCCGGTGGTGTGGAAGCTGGAGCCTTCCGCGTCCCACCCGGTGAGGATCTCGCCCGCAGGGTCCGACTCTGCGTCGGCGTTCTCGATGAGGTTTACACCCACTCCGGTCGCGGTGAGCCCGACGATGACCGAGGCGGTCCCGGTGCCGACCCCGTCGTCAAAACGCACCTGTACGGGCCCAGACACGAGGCCTGGCTGGCCCGGCCCGACGGCCACCGTGACGGTGCACGTGCTCGAGGGCGGGACGAGTCCCTGGCACGTCGCATCCGTCCCAGGAAACGTACCTCCGGCCCAAAGGAGCGGGGGCGGCGGGAGGTCACCCCCGAGGATCGACCCGGCGGCGTCTCCCTGGTTGGTGAGCTGGAGCGTGAGGATGGTCGGGCCGGAGAGTGGATGGACGCCGAGCTCAACCGGCCCCCCGTCCACGAAGACGAGATCGGCACGCGGCGGGTTTCCCTCGGAGGGGTCGACCGACGTGGTTGTCTCGTCTGCGCCGCCCGAGGACGCCTGCGAAGCGTTGCTGCCTCCGGTGCCGCCTTGGCTCCCGTCGCTCGTGTCGCTGCCGACGTACCCCGCGGTCGGATCCGTCGCGTCGGTGGTCGTCCCGGAGGTCGAGGTCGAGGCGTCGGTGTCCTCGAGCATCGCGGAGCCGCCGGCCGACTCGGTGTCGAACACGCACGCACCCAGCAGGCAGAGTCCCAAGATTCCCCGTCGACGCACGCCCACCATCTGGGGGCAGGATAGCAGAGCGGGCAGAGCCCCAACCGCGGGCAGTCGCGCAATTATGCTTCGGGCGGCACCGCGACGGTGTCCGCCATCCGGGAGAGCGCGCGTTGCATGGTCTCAGTGGCGCCGCACAGGGACCACGCCCAACCATTCGTCCCCAAGCGGGGGTCGAGCTGGGCGCTCATCCACGCCGCAAGAGGCTCGGGTTCGAGCGCGAGCATCGCTGTTGCGTCGGCTGCGAGCGCGCGCGGGATGTCGGATTCGGCGTCGGCGAGGTCCATCGATTCGCTCCACAACGCCGTCCAGTCCTCCCCATCGAGGCTGGCCTGCACGACGCGAGCCCCAAGCCACAGCTGCGCGGCGGTGAACAGTCGCTGAGAGGGTGCACGCGCTTTTCCGCCGCCCGCGAGCGCCTCGATCAATCCCTGCGCGCGCGCTTCGATGCTCGTGTCGCTGACGGCCGTGCTGATGGTGAACACCGCGAGAGGCCCCGCGATGGCGAGTCGGGCATCCTGAGTTTCGGCGAGGAGTCGCTGGGCCAAGCGGGCGCTGGCGCGGGCTTGGATGCTCGGCGTCTCAAGTCGGCATCCCATCACGAGCTGGCCGCCTCCCACTCCGGGCTCGGTGGGGAGCAGCAGCTGCGCCCCTGCTTTGGTCATCAGGTGTTGCGGAGCCTCGATGGGTGCCGGCGTCCAACGCAGTCGCTCCAAGCTCGACTCGGCGAGCTCGGCTCGGCCTTCACCGGTCCACTCCTGCAGTCCGGCGAACAGTGCGGGGAGCTCCTCGGGCGCCTGGGGTGCGTGAATGACCAGAACACAGCGGCGAGGGTCGAGCAGCTGCGTCCAAGCCTCGCTGAGCCGCTCGCCGCTTTGTGCGACGGCCCGACTCGAGTCGATGCGCTGGGAGTCGAGCGAGGCCCCGAGCAGCGCGGCTATCGTACTCGCGGTGGCGATCTCCAGCGTGCTTCGGGACTCGCCGTCGCGCGCGGCGCGGGTGCGGGCCTGCAGCAGAGCTGCCGGGAGGCCGCGGTTGCCCTTGAGTCCGAGGGTGAGCGGGCGCGCAAGGGCGGCGCCGATCCGGGGCAGGTCCGAGGCGGGTCCGGAGACCGAGAGCTCGAATCGGCCTGGGTGTCGCGTCTGGCTGACGCGCGCCGCGACCCGGCCCATGCCGCGTCGAATCGCTTGCGCGAGGGCACCTGCGACGGAGCGAACCGCGAGCGCGGGCAGGGGCAGGCCGCCGTGGTGGTCGGGGAACATCAGGCGCACGTGGGCCATCGATGCGCCTGGATCCCGAAGCCAGTACGTGAGCAGGCCCGAGTCGAGCGTGGCGCGGGCGGGGGCGGGCCACGGTGGCGCGAGCTTTCCCAGGGCGTCCGCGCGCTCGGGGACCGGCGCCTCATCCCAGATCTGTGGAACGATAGGGTCCCTGTTGCGCTTGCAGGCGGCCACGAGCGCGGCGATGCCGACGAGGAGCGCGCGTCGTTGCGGGTTCATGGTGCGGCCTCGTCTCCAGCGGCCGGGGCCGGGGTCGCAGCGGCATCGCCCGGCGGCGCGGCCTCGTCCTGGGTCGGGGACGCGGGGGCGGTCGTGCCGGCCCCTGGAGCCACCACCCGGACCGCTCGGTCGAGCGGAAACAGGGTTGCGATCTCGGGCGGCGAGGCCTGGAGCGCGGCGACGCCGGTCGCGGTGTCGATTGCGGTCTGGGGCGGCATGGAGGCTGAGGCGGCCGCAGCGAGCCGCCGCGCAAGCCCCAGGGGTGTGCTGTTCTCCGCGGCGAGCGTCTGTTCGAGCCGGCGACGGGGTCCGCGGAGCAAGCGGTCGCCCTTGTCGGCCAGCCGACGCAGCCGGTCCTCAAGCAGCGCGCTGGGCTCGCCCGGGGTTCGGACTTGGACCGTGAGCGTCGGTCGGCGGGGGTCGTCGTCAAAGGCACAGCGGACCCGGTTGGGCTTGGGCTCGTCCGGGCTGCGGCGCTGCCGGCTCACGGCTTCACACCATGCGTCGGCCCAGAGTCGAGCCGCCGGGTCGCCGGGGACGCCCCACACGAAGGTGTCCCCAGGGGCTTTGGCCTGCTCGACGACCCGTCCGCTCGGAACCACGTCCCGCGTGGGCACGCGTCGGGGTTGTTCGGGCAGGTCGCTCATCGCCGATTCGATCCTTGCGAAGGTGTCCCCGAGGGGCAGGGGGGATACGACGACGAGCGTCGCAAACTCGTACCGCGCGTGACGAGCGAGCTCAAGCTGGACCCTGGCGACGTCGAGTTTTTCCAGCGCGTCAGGAACCACGCGTGGACGATGGGCCAGGCCGGGGGCACCGTGGGCGACTGCGATGGCCTCCCACGATGCGGTTCGTCGCTGGGCCGGGTCGCGCCGTGCCGCGATGAGGGCTTCTTTCCAGAGACTCTCGGTGACCGTGGGCGCCCGAAACCGTCCCGCTTCGGCGGCGATCACCTCGTCGAGCAGGGTGATCGGCACCAGCGACTCGAACCGCGTCTGGGCGGGCCCCGTGGCGAGGAAGGTGATGCCGCCGGCGTCTTGGACCATGTTCTGAATCCCGCCGGGCGCGACGCCGCGGTTCCCCATCAGCAGCTGGTACGCGAGGGCGTGGTGCAACCCCGGCAGGTCGTCCGGGTCGTCTTCGCCGCCGGTTTCCAAGCTCAGCACGACCGACGCGACCGGCAGAGAGTCGTCCCGCGCGACGAGGACCCGGGTGCCGCACGGCAGCACTCGGTCGATCATCTCGAGGTCAGCGCTCGGAGGAGGCGTGGGGGCACCCGGCTCTGCGTTCGCGGGCGCTGCGGCGCCGGGAGGGACGGCGTCCGCGGGCACCGGGCTGGCCTCGGCCGAGTCGGGCTGGGCCTCCGCCGACGGTGCGCCACCCAGGCCCAAGGCCGCGGCCAACGCGGCGGTACGTCCGAGCGCGAGGGCTCTCATGCGGGTCCGAACACGTCGACGCCGGGGTACCGAGCGCTGGAGCCCAGGGCTTCGGCGATGCGCAGCAGCTGGTTGTACTTTTCTGTCCGGTCCGATCGCGAAGCGCTCCCCGTCTTGATCTGACCCGATTCGAGGGCCACCGCCAGGTCGGCGATGAAGTCGTCGCCCGTCTCACCGCTGCGGTGCGACACGACGGATGCGTAGCCGGCCCGGTGCGCCATGCGGACGGCGGTTTGGGTTTCGGTGAGCGTGCCGATCTGGTTGACCTTCACCAGCAGGGCGTTGGCGACGCCCATGTTGATGCCCCGCCGGAGGCGCTGCGGGTTGGTCACGAACAGGTCGTCGCCGACAAGCTGAACCTTCGCACCGAGCTTGTCGGTGAGCAGCTTCCAGCCATCCCAGTCCTCCTCGTCCATCCCGTCTTCGATCGAGACCAGCGGGTATTTGCCCGCGAGCTCGACGTAGAGATCGGTCAGTCCCGCGGAGTCGAGTTCCCGGCCGCCTTCGCCCGCCAGCGTGTAGACCTTCTTCTTCTTGTCGTAGAACTCGGACGCGGCGACATCGAGCGCCAACGAGATTTGTTCTCCGGGCCTGTACCCGGCCTTCTCGATCGCCGCAGTCAACAGCGCGAGGGCCTCGGCGTTGTCGGCGAGGTTGGGCGCAAATCCGCCTTCATCGCCCACCGAGGTGGCCTTCCCGGCCTCGTGCAGCAGCTTCTTGAGCACGTGAAACGTCTCGACGCCGGCCCGCAGGGCGTCGGCGAAGTTGTCGAAGCCGTGCGGCACGAGCATCGACTCTTGAAAGTCCATGTTGTTGTCCGCGTGCGCGCCACCGTTGACGACGTTCATCAGCGGGATGGGCAAGGTCCTCGCGAGCGTGCCGCCGATGTAGCGGAACAGGGGCAGCCCGACGTCCGCGGCAGCCGCACGGGCCGCAGCCAGCGACACGCCGAGCAGCGCGTTGGCGCCGAAGGTCTGCTTGTTTGCGGTGCCGTCGGCGGCGAGCATGGCCTCATCGATGCCAACTTGGTCGGTGGAGTCGAACCCGATGACCACGTCGCTGAGCGAATCGATCACGTTGGCGACGGCCTTCAACACACCCTTGCCAGCAAAGCGAGAGCCGTCGGCGTCGCGCATCTCGTGGGCCTCGAACTCTCCGGTGCTTGCGCCCGAGGGCACCGCGGCTCGCCCGACGTTGCCCGTCTGTGTCGCGATCTCGACTTCGAGGGTCGGGTTTCCGCGGGAGTCGAGGATTTCGCGAGCGTGAACGTCGACGATGGTGCTCATCGCTGAGGACACTACCCCTGCGTGCGCCGCGGCTCAATGTGGAGCGTGCGGAGTGTTGACGCCGCTCACGGCGAGCCCGTACGGTGCCGGAGATATGCGCGAGGTCGTCATCGGCTTGCTCGGGGCGGGCAACGTGGGGGGCGGCGTGGTGCGCATCCTCCAGGAAAACCAGGCTGACATCGAACGGCGCCTGGGTGCCCGTGTTCGGGTCAAGAAGATCCTGGTCCGCGACCTGGAGCGTGTCCGCGATTCCACGATGCCTCGCGCGCTGCTCACGATGGATCCACGCGAGGTTCTGGAGGACCCGGAGATCCGCATCGTCGTGGAGCTGATGGGGGGGATCGAGCCGGCCTTGAGCATGGTTCTGGGTGCCCTCTCGCGCAGCAAGCACATCGTCACCGCGAACAAGGCGTTGATGGCGACCCATGGCAAAGAGCTGTTCGCGGAGGCCGACCGGCGTGGGGTCGCCATCAACTTCGAGGCCGCGGTCGCCGGGGGCATCCCCATCCTTCGCGCGATTCGGGAGGGTCTCGCCAGCGACCGCATCGAACGCCTCACCGGGATCGTCAACGGCACCTGCAACTACATCCTCGATGCGATGAGCCGGACTGGGGCGTCGTATGCCGACGCGCTGGCCGAGGCGCAGGCGGCCGGTTTTGCCGAGGCCGACCCCACCCTGGACGTCGAGGGGGGAGACGCCGCCCAAAAACTCAGCCTGCTGACGTTGTTGGCGTTCGGCCTGCGGGTCGACCCCAACGCGATTGCGACCGAAGGCATCACCCGGGTGCGGCCCTTCGACATCGCGGCTGCGGACGCGCTCGGGTACGTCTTCAAGAGCCTCGCCGAAGCCCGCCAAACACCGGAAGGGCCGGCGCTTTCGGTGCACCCGATGTTGGTGCCCAAAGAACACATCCTCGCGACCGTCCGCGGCTCCTACAACGCGGTGCTCGTCGAGTCGCGTGCGATGGGGCGCAGCCTGTATCACGGCCGTGGTGCGGGGCCGATGCCCACCGGCATGGCGGTGGTCTCGGACATCATCGAGCTGTGCCGTCACATGTTCGCGTTCGATGCCGGGCGTCCACCGCCCGAAGCGTTCAGCACCATCGTCGAGACCACCCCTCGACCGAACGCGGACGAAGCCCACGAAAACTACCTCTGCGTGCACGTAACCAACGTGCCGGGCATCTTGGGGCGGGTCGCATCCTGTCTGGGCCGTCATGGGGTGAGCGTGAAGCGCCTCGAGCAGAACCTTCGCGGTGCCCGTGAAGACGTCGACATGGTGGTGGTCACCGAGCGCGTGCCGGAGTCCTTGGTCCAGGGTGCGGTCGCCGAGATCGATGGTTTCGAGGACGTTCGTGGCCCGACCCACCGGTTTCGGATCCGTGAGCCGGACTCCATCGAATGAGACCCACACCCATGCCCAGACGCCTATGCCCCGCGGCCGTCGCCGAACTGAAGCCCGTCGCGACCGCGCGGGTGCTCTACGCGGACACGGACAAGATGGGCATCGTCTATCACGCGTCGTACCTGCGTTATCTGGAGATGGCGCGGGTCGAGCTGATCCGCGACCTCGGTTTGCCGTACACGCAGCTCGAAGACTTGGGCTTGGGGCTCCCGCTCTCGGAGCTGGCGGTCCGCTACCACGCGCCGGGCGTGTACGACGATCGTATGACCTTGGAGGTCGGGCTGAGCGTGGTGACGCGGGTACGACTGCATTTCGAGTATCGCGTGCGCGTCCTCGCGGGCGACCGGCCGGGTCTGGAGCGCGACATCGACCTGCTCTCGGCGCAAACCCGCCATGCGTGTGTGCGAGCGCAGGACGGACGACCGCAACGGCTCCCAGAGCCCTTCTACGAGGCGCTACGCCAGTGCGTGACATCGCCGTGAGCGCCGGCACCTTCCCGGCGCCACCGCTTTCCTGTTACAAGGCGCCATCGTCGCTGGAGCGTCCTGATGGATCGTACACTCGTCCTCGAATTCGTCCGTGTCACTGAAGCCGCTGCAATCGCGTGCTCCCACCTGGTGGGCCGCGGGCAGAAAGACGCTGCGGATGCGCGTGCGGTCCAGGCCATGCGCCAGGCCTTCGACCGCGTCTCGGTGCGCGGCACCGTCGTGATCGGAGAAGGCGAGCGGGATGAGGCCCCCATGCTTTACATCGGCGAGAAGGTCGGGCCCAACGACGACTCCCTGCCCGAGGTGGACATCGCGGTGGACCCGCTTGAAGGCACGAACTTGTGCGCAGAGGGGGCTCCGGGCGCGTTGGCGGTCCTCGCGGTCGCGCAACGTGGCGGACTGCTCAACGCGCCCGACACGTACATGGAGAAGATTGCGACCGGACCGTTGGGGCACGGCGTCGTCTCGCTTCAGAAGTCGCCCACCGAAAACGTGCGCGCGCTCGCGGTCGCGAAGGGGTGCAAGGTGAGCGAGATCTCCGTGGTCGTCCTGGAGCGCGACCGCCACCAGGCGCTTATTGCAGAGCTTCGCAGCGCCGGCGCGCGGGTCTTCCTGGTCTCCGACGGTGATGTCGCTCCGGCGGTTGCGACGTGCATGCCCGAGAGTTCGATCGACATGGTCTACGGTACCGGCGGCGCACCCGAAGGCGTTCTCGCAGCGTCGGCGCTCAAGTGTATGGGCGGCTGCTTTCAAGGACGCCTGCGCTTCCGCAACGAGGGCGAGCGCGAGCGGGCCATCAAGATGGGCATGGAAGACCCTGATGCGTACCTTGAGATGTCCGACCTGGTCCGCGGTGAGGTCATCTTCTGCGCCACGGGCGTGACCTCGGGCCCGATGCTCAAGGGCGTGCGCCGCATCGGCGACCGCCTCCACCTGCAGACGCTCGCGATGCGCTCCTCGACCGGAACCATCCGGACCGTCGACGCGGTCGTCAGCGCGGCACGCTTCTCCGATTTGTACGCAGGATAGCCTCTGCGGCCTCGACAGCGGTGCTGTGAGGTAGTGTGGATGGGTTGAGATTCGGCATCGACCTTGGCGGTACGAAAATCGAGCTCGTCGCGCTCGAGGGCAGCGCGGTGCGGTGGCAAAAGCGCGTCCCGACCCCGAGGGAGGACTACACCGCCATCCTTGAAGCCATCGTCGCCCTGGATGCCGAGGCGACGCGGGCGCTGGGCGTCCGCGGCACCCTCGGCATCGGTACGCCGGGATCGGTCTCACCCAAGACCGGGTTGATGCGCAACAGCAACACGCGTGTTCTCAACGGCAAGCCGCTTCGGGCGGACCTTGAGGCGGCCGTCGGTCGAGAGCTTCGGTTGGCCAACGACGCCAACTGCTTCGCCTTGTCCGAAGCGACCGATGGCGCGGGGGCAGGAGCGCCGGTGGTCTTTGGCGTCATCCTCGGTACGGGGGTCGGCGGCGGCGTCGTCGTGCACGGGCGCTTGATCGAGGGGAGGAACGGCGTCGCTGGGGAGTGGGGGCACAGCCCCTGCCCGAGGGCACCGGGCGATCCCGGGCCCGGGCCTGCCTGCTACTGCGGCCAGCACGGGTGCATCGAGACGATGCTCAGCGGACCCGGGCTTGCGGCCGAGCACGAGCGGCACCACGGCCAGCGCGTGTCCGCGGCGGAGCTGGTGGGGCATCCAAATGCCGAGGATTCGTGGCGGCGCTACGAAGCACGCCTCGCGCGGAGCCTGGCGAGCGTCGTCAATCTCCTGGACCCGGATGTGATCGTGCTCGGTGGCGGCCTGAGCAACGTCGCGCGCCTATATCACCACGTGCCGGCGTTGCTGGCCGGACACGTGTTCTCAGACGTCTTTGAGACGCCGATCGTCCCTGCGCATCACGGCGACAGCAGCGGTGTCCGAGGCGCCGCGTGCCTGTGGCCGTGACGCTGCGTCGCGACGGCGGCGTCGCAGGCCGAACAACGCCAGCACGAGCAGACTGAACCCGCTGTTGCGGCGGTCCACGGTGCACGTTCCGCCCGAGCCTCCCTCCGCGGTGCCCTGGGCTGAGCTGGCGCCGGTCGTGCCGGACGTCTCGTTGTTGCTGCCGCCACTGGAGCCCGCAGGCCCGGAGGTGGACGGTGTGTCGCCGGTCTCGGTGCCGGACCCGCCCCCGGTGCTGTCGTCCCCGCCGCAGCCGGGGGCGCCGATGAAGCCTCCGCCGTCGCCGTCCTCGCAGCTGCCGTCGCTCCCGGGGAGCACGTTGATAAGCTCGGGCATGTGGGCCTCGTACGCGCGACCGCCGGGGTCGGTCGCGGTGACACGGACCAGCAGGGTCTTGGTCGCGTAGTCCTCTCCGGGCATGAACTCCAGCGCGAACGTGTCGCCGCGCACCGGGACGTCCTGCGCAAACGGAATCCAGCTCGGCTGCCAGTCGTTCGGCTTCCCGTTGCCTGGGGTCTGCGCGAACTCTCCGCGCAGCGTGGTTCCCGCCGCTCCGTGAACGCAGCCTTCGATGGTCGCGTTTTCATCCGAGTAGACGATCAGCTCGCCGTTGGTGATGGCCACCCCCGGTCCCACCGCGTCCGGGTCGCCGTCATGCACGATGACGACGTTGCCGGAGCGCTGGCTCCAAATGTTGAAGGCGGGCTCCCACGTGTAGCCCCAGAGCATGTACGCACCCCCCTGCAGCCCGGTGGTGTCCCACTGGACCGGAGCCTCGACGCTCTCCCAAGCGATCGGCCTGCGCGCGTCGTCGGGCGTAATGCGGAAGAAGTGCTCCGACCAGATCGGGCTGGTGAGCATCGTCTCGTCCGGAGGCACCGTGTTCTCAGAGATCAGGCTCTTCTGGATCGCCGCCTGCACGTCCTGTGGTGTGATCCACAGGTGTGGATACTCGGTCTGCGGGTTTCCCTGCCGGGAGAGCGCAATGAACTGGTGGCGCCGGGAGTCGGAAACCTCGTCCGCGAGCAGCGCTTCACCAGGGCTGGGGTCCTCGTCGGCGATGTTGTACGAGAAGCCGTACACCGGATCTTTGGAGCGGTCGACGAACTCCAGGCAGGCGACGGGCGGCTCCCACATCACCGGGAGTCGGGGCTTGATGCCGTTCTCGGCGAATGCATCGCCGGGCAGCAAGACGGGCACGACGAGCGCGGCGGTGAGCACGAGGGAGCGCGTCCAAGCCATGCCTACAAGTGTGGCGCCCGTCGCCAAGGGACACAAGGCCCCCACCAATTCCGCCCCAGGGTCCGGGTTGGTCTCAGCCCGCGGAGGCGCCGCCGGCCAGCGCCGCGGTCAGCTTCGAAAGCGCCTCGGCGCCGAGCTTGGGCACACCCATGACGGTGGCCTTGGCGTCGCCGATCGACGCCTTGATGTCGGCGTCGAACTTCGTCACCAGGTCGAGTTCGCCTTGAAGCTCGGCCTTCTTTTCGGCCTTGAGCAGCGGGTTGGCCAGCTTGGCGTTGATCGACGTGGTCATCTTGGTGACGATGCCCGTGGCTTTGACGCCAAGCTCCGCGAGGTTGGCCGCGGCGGTCTTCGCCCGCGCGGGCGTCTCCTTGAGGCCCACGGAGATGCCCTGAATCGTGGCGAGCATCGCCTCGACTTCGGCTTTGGCGTCGCCGTCGATCTCGGCGTTGAACTGCACCGTTCCTCCGTCGAAGCCGGCGCTGGCCATCGCGGCGAGGTCTGCGGCGTTCATGCCGTAGCGGCTTGGGATTGAGGTGAGCTGGTCGACGACCACATCGACGTCGTTGATGGGCTGCAGCACCAGATCGAGCTCCGCCTGGATTTGTTCGGGGATGCCCTGCAACTCGGCCATCGGATCCGCGTCTTGTTGGGCAGCTTCATCAGGCGAATCTGTTCCTTGGTCTTTCTTGGAGCAGCCAAGGGGTGCGAGGGCGATGGTTCCGAGGACGGCAAGCGTGAGGAGGCGTTTCATGACGATGACTTCTTCCGAGATTTGGATCTGCGCGTACGTTGCCGAGGCCGTCTGCGTGCGGGCGAGCATCCGTCAGACGATGCAGGCCCGCAGCTTCGACGCGGCGCGTGGTGGGTTTGGCGGCGAGGAAAAAAGTCCCCCGCTTCGCTAGGGGAGACGAGGCGCTCTGCCCCGGGTTGCACACCAACCACGAAAAGAGCCCGTGAGGGGACACGGGCTCGGTGACGCTCGCGAGGCTGCAACCTCAGGCCTGCGCGCCGTCACCCTTGTTGTTGTCGGCGTCGGTTTCGCTGTCGTCTTCCCCCTGCGCGTCGTCGCTGTGCTCATCGGAGGCCGCGGCGGCGGCCTTCTCGGCCGCGATGCGCTCGGAGTCCTTGGCGTAGTCGAGCTCGCCCGGCTTCGCGCGACGTACGAACAGCAGCCAGAGGCCGGCCAGGAAGAAGCTGACCGTGAACCACTGCGCCGGCGTGAGGCCGGCGTAGCGGGCGTCCGGGGTGCCGATCACGCCCATGGCGGCTTCGTCAGCGCGGGCAAAGTCGAGCAGAAAGCGGTAGGGCGCGTAGACGGTGGCGACCAGACCCACCAGCCAGCCCGGACGCTTCGTGCGCCAGTCGACCAGGAAGTAGATCGTGCTGGCGAGCGTGACGATGAACATCAACTCCAGCAGGCCCAGATCGTAGCGCCAGGTGCCATCGGGCCAGGGACCCACGGCCAGAAGGTTGCTCTGCTCGACGACGCGTCCGGGGTGGTCGTGAACCACCGAGCAGCCGGCGCGTCCAAAGCACCACCCCAACATCAGCCCGAAGATCGACGCGTCGGCGTAGACCATGATCGGCTGCTTCTTCATCTTGAGATAGACCATCATCCCGATGAAGGCGCCGAAGAAGCCGCCCACGCTGGACAGGCCGTTCCAGACCTTGAGCAGCACCCAGGGGTCGTCGCTGATCTGGTCGGGGAAGTAGAAAATCACCGAGACCCAGTGCGAGACCACGAACGCGGTGACCAGCACCCAGAACATGTAGTCGCGGAACAGGACCTCATCGATGTCCTTGGCCTTCGCGTACTTGAGGCACTGCCGCCAGCCCAGGATCACGCCCGTGGCGACCAGAGGCCCGAACGGCTGCAGCTTGAGTGGCGCGCCCAGCAACGGTGGGTTTTCGACGAGCGTGTACGTCGGGATCTCGATATAGGGGATCAGCGCCTCGAGCATGGGGGTGGGCGAACCCTAGCCTAGGCGGCCTACCTCGGCAAAATGGGCGCTCAGGGGTCGTTTTCGGGGTCCTGCGGCGGTCCGAAGCCTCCACCGCCAGGGGTCTCGATGCGGATCGTGGTCCCCGAAGGGAGCGACTCGCTGAACCGGCCGGCTCGGGGAACGCCGTCGACCAGGGTCCTCCCCGCCGCCGCCGGGCCGCCTCCGGCCAGGCCGAATGGCACCGACGTGCGGCGATCGGAGAGCATCGAGACCTGCAGCGGGCGCAACAGCGTGAACTCGCGGATGACGCCCTCGCCGCCGCGGCGGTGCCCTGCGCCACCGGAGCCCGAGCGCAGGGAGAACCGCTCCAGTCGCACGGGAAAGCGGAGCTCGAGCGTCTCAGGGTCGGTGATCCGGGTGTTGGTCATGTGGGTTTGGACCCCGTCGCGCCCGGAGGCATCGGCCGTGGCACCGTCCCCTCCAGCGATCGTCTCGTAGTAGCCGAAGCTTGTGTCCCCAAAGGTCAGGTTGTTCATCGTGCCCTGGCTGGCGGCCTTGCGCCCGATCGCGCCCAGCAACACATCCACCACGCGTTGGGCCGTCTCGACGTTGCCGCCTGCGACCGCTCGGTCCGGGCTGGGATCGAGCAGGCTCGGGCGCGGGACCGTGAGGGTGATGGGTTCAAGGCAGCCGCGGTTGAGTGGGATGGGGACCCCGACGAGAATGCGCAGCACGTACAAGACCGCGGCGACGGTCACGGCCCGTGGTGCGTGAAGGTTGTGCTCCCCGCACCCGGATGTGCCCGAAAAATCGACGTGCAAGCGGTCCGCATCGCGCCGAAGCGTCACGGCGATGCGGAGTCCGTCGTCGGTGCGGTCCTCAAAGCTCGCGTGCTCGAACGGAAGCTTCGCGATCGCCTCGCGGACCGCGTGCGCGGCGTGGGTCTGCACATGCCGCATGTGCGCGTGAACCACCGACACGCCGACCTCGCGGCACAGCGCCTCCAAACGGACGACGCCGGTCTGGTTCGCCGCGGTCTGGGCGTGCAGATCGGCGATGTTCTCGGCGGGGCGGCGCGCGGGATGAGGACCGCTGCCCAGCACCGCACGCACGGCCGCCTCTTCGAAGCGTCCGGCATGCACGATCCGGGTCCCGCGAAAGACGACGCCTTCTTCGTCGAGTCGGGTCGCGTACGGCGGCATGCTCCCGGGGGATACCCCGCCTACGTCTGCATGGTGCCCTCGCGAGGCGACGTAGAACGCGACGTGGCCGCCCTCGAAGACCGGTGTGACCACGGTGATGTCCGGAAGGTGGCTGCCGCCTGCGGCCGGGTCGTTCGTCGCAAACACGTCACCGGGGCTGGGGTTGGGGTGCTGAGCCGCGATGGCCTCGACGGAGGCTCCCATCGCGCCGAGGTGAACCGGCATGTGGGGCGCGTTCGCGACGAGTCCGCCTTCGCGATCGAACACGGCGCAGGAGAAGTCGAGCCGCTCACGGATGTTCGTGGAGACGGAGGTTCGTCGCAGCACCTCACCCATCTGCTCGGCGATCGCCATGAACCGGCCCCCCATGACTTCCAGCGACACCGGGTCTCGCTCCATCATCACCCGCGCCCCGGCCTCGGGCCATGTGTCTTCGAGCAAGAGGATGTCGTCCGCGCGACGCCGCAGACGCCAGCCGGGTTCCACGACGAGGGTGCCGGTGTCCTCGAGGATGAGCGCGGGGCCGTCCAGCACATCGGGGAGGTTTGCGCGGTCGAACAGCGGGACCTCAAGCCACGCACCGTCATGATGCAGCCGAGTGCGCCCTCGGGGCCCGGCTATGCCGCGTTCGGGGGGCGCAGAGGTCTCGGCTGCGGCTTCGATTCGCAATTCGAGCCGAACCGCGACAACCTCGATCGGGTGCTCCGCACGGTCGTAGCCGAACTGTTCGGTGTGCCGCCGTGCGAACACGCGGGCGAGCTCGGATGCGGATGCCCAGGGGAGCTCAAGGCTCGTCTGGGTTCCGGCGTAGCGCAGCGAGACGGCCCGAAGCGCGAGCGGGGTTGCCCCAAGCGCTGTCTCGCCCTCGTGGCGCATCGACTCGAAGGCATCCTCCAGCGTGTCGAGCGTGTCCTGTTGCAGCGCGCGGCCTTGGCCGTCCCGCTCCCCGTGCCACGTCTGGGCCGCCTGTCCGATTCCCCAAGCCGAGAGCACTCCGCCCAGTGGATGCAGGACCAGCGTGCGAATGCCCAGCGTCCGAGCGACGGCACAGCCGTACTGACCGCCGGCGCCGCCAAACACGACCATGGCATGCTGCCGAACGTCGTGTCCTCGGGCGATCGTGACGGTCCGGATGGCACGCGCCATGTTCTCGACTGCGATCGACAACAGCCCTTGCGCGGCCGCTTCCACCGACATTCCGGCGGCCTCCGCAAGCTTCGCCACACCGGCACGGGCTCGCTCCAAGTCCAGGGGGAGCGGGAAACGATGGGGCGGGAGCCGGCCCAGCGTGGCGGCGACGTCGGTGAGGGCAGGCTCCCGAGCGCCTGGATGTCCGTAACACAGCGGCCCCGGGTCGGCGGAGGCGCTGTGGGGTCCGACGGTGAACCGAAGCCCATCGAAGCGGCACAACGATCCGCCGCCGGCTGCGACGGTGTGAATCGCCACCATCGGCGTCCGGATCCGAACCCCCGCAAGCGTCGACTCATGCTCCCGCTCGAGGGCCCCGCCCCAGCGAAGCACGTCCGTCGAGGTCCCTCCCATGTCAAACCCGATCAGCTGGCGCAAGCCGAGGGTCTTGCCGAGTGCCTCGCATGCGACCGCTCCCCCTGCGGGCCCGGAGAGCACGCCATCCTTGCCTCGAAAGCGGGACGCGTCGGCGAGACCTCCGGAGGACTGCATCACACAAACCGTGCTGCCGCGAAGGCGGCTGTGAAGGTGCTCCAAGTAACGCGCCAGCGGCGGGGTCGTGTAGGCGTCGACCACCGCCGTGTCGGTTCGTGCGAGCAAGCCGGAGGTGGTGGAGACCTCGGTTGATGCCACGACCAGCCGGAAACCGTGAGCACGGATCCGGTCGGCAAGGTGGTGCTCGAAGGTTGGGTTGGCGTGGGCGTGCAGGACCACGAGGGCGACCGCGTCGATGCCCGCAGCCCGCAGTACTCGGCAGCGCTCGTCGAGGGCATCCAGGTCGGGGGCCGCCAGCACACCGCCGCTGGCGTCGAGCCGGGCATCGAGTTCCGACACCTCCGCGGGGAGGGGGCGAGGCTGCGCGATTTCCAGCGCAAAGAGGTCGGGACGACTTTGGTCTCCGATCTTCAGCAGGTCGCGAAAGCCACGCGTGATGAACAGAGCGAGTGGCTCGCCTCGCCGCTCCAGCAGGGCGTTGGTCGCCAGCGTCGTGCCCAAGCGGAGCTCGCACGGGGGCAGCGGATCCTCGGGGCCGAGCTTCAGGATCGCCCGTATCGCCTCAAGCGGCGCGTCATCGGTGGAGAGCAGCTTGAGGATGTGGCGGCGAGCGGTGCAGGGGTCGACGCCGATGCAGTCGGTGAAGGTGCCGCCGCGGTCGATGAAGAACCGCCAGCGTGGCTCAGGCATCCGCGCTCGCATCGCGGACCCGGTACTGACCGACGCGTTTGACGTACTCGCGCCAGGAAAACTCGATCGATGCGTGGTCTTCGGGTGTGCAGGCTCGCAGAACTCGCATGGGATTGCCGATGACGACGGTGCCCGTCTCGACGCGCTTGCCCGGAGGAATGAGTGCGCCTGCGCCGACGATGCACCCCGGCTCGATGACCGCGTTGTCGAGAATGATGCAGCCCATTCCAATGATGCAGTCATCGCCCACCGTGCAGCCGTGCAGGATGACGCGGTGCCCGACCGTGACCCGATCGCCGACCGTGGTGGTCGAGAGACCCTCGGTGTTGTGGATGACGGTTCCGTCTTGGATCGAGGAGCGGGCGCCGATCCGGATCGGCCCGTCGTCTCCGCGAAGCGTCGCGGTGGGCCACACGCTGGACAGCGCGCCGAGGGTCACCTCCCCGATGACCACGGCGGCGCGATGCACGAAGGCCTCGGGGTCGATCTGCGGCTGGTGGCCCTCGAACGGCTCTTGCATGTCGCCGTTTCGTATCATGTTCGAGGTGAGGTCGCGAAGGCGAGCGTCGCTACCACTATGGCGGAGCGTGGCGCGCCTGACCCTGGACGATCCGCATCAATTGCTTCAGTGCCGGGAGCGTAGGGGACCTTGCGACGGCCGCGGCGCTGCGGACACGGCGGCGTGCATCCGCCGGGTCGCGGCAACGCTTTTTTCAGCCAGGCTCCCGTTTGGTGCCGAGCGTGTAGTCGTGCCTGGGTCAAAAACCTGGCATCACATGCCGGATCGACCCGCCGAGTATGTTGGGTCGCAAACACGCTTGCGCACTGTGTAGGGGCTGGATGCGCGGAGTGTAGTCGGGCTCGCTCAGATTGACATTGAGCTTTTTCGCGCGCAGTCGCATCTCTTTCTCGTGAACGGAATCGAGCATCGGGTGAGTGTGTCGCTGAGGGACATTGTGTCCCTGGGTGGCATGATTGTGATCTTGGCGTCCTGCTACACGGGAATCCGTGATGTGGACGAGGGGCTCTTTGAGGACGAGGGGCTGTTTGAGGCCGAGGGGATTGTCCTGGAGGAGGTGGATGCGAGTCGGGAACGCCTGCATTTCGCTGCTGGGGAACATACGTTCGACCTCGAACTCGAACCCAACCTCGACCTCGTCGACGGGGCGATCGTCCTTCGAGACGGCGTTCGCGTCCCGTGGGCCGAGGCTGGACTGGACGCGCCCTTCAAGGGGCACGTCGCCGGGGACCCTGACTCATGGGTTCGGGTGCGGGTGGTGGATGCGGACCACTTCGAGGGGTTGATCTATTCGGAGCAGCAGCTGTTTGAGGTGCGCAATGAGGCCGAGGATCTTCGGATGCGTGCAGTCGACGCGGGCGACTACCTCGAGGATGCTTCGGGCGCTCAGCATCGCTGCGACAACGGCGCGTCGGAGTCGGAGCACGCGAGCTACCTCTCTGGAAACGGAGCCCTCTTCGCCACAGGCTGCGCTGAGATCGAGATCGCACTGGTCGGCGACTACACCCACGTGGCAGCGCTTGGAGGCACCGCCGCGTCGGAGAACGAGCGACTGGCGAGGATCAATGAGGCCGACGAAATCTTCCGCGCCGACCTCAACTACGGGTTTTCGGTCAGAGAGATCGTCTCGTTCTCACAGCCCGGAGGCCCCGCGTTCAACAACGCGTCTGCGGGATCGGCTCCGTTGGATCCGTTCGCAGACTGGAAGCTTCAAAACCTGCCTGAGCGGGGGCTCGCGCACCTGTTCGTCTCGCGGACAACCTCTGGAGCGGTCGGCGTCGCCTACGTTGGGGCGACGTGTTCCCCGCGCTTTGGCAGCGGGGTGAGCAACTATCTGGGCACCGGGCGCGCTTCCACCATCGTGGTGACCCACGAGATCGGGCACAACTTCGGCGCAAACCACGACGCCTCGAACTCATCCTTCGTGATGCGCCCGAGCGTCAACCCGTTTGCGACCGAGTTCTCCAGCGGGTCGCGAGCCCAGATCAACGCGCACGTGAACGCGGTGTCGTGCTTCGTGCCGTGCGGTGCGGGAGAGCCAGAGTCAGTCCCGGAGTCCGGGAGCTGTGCCGGAAACTGCGGCAGTCAGACGGCGGCGGGCTGCTGGTGCGACAGCCAATGCGCGGGTCTCGGAGACTGTTGCGATGACTTTCAGTCGGCCTGCGTAGCGCCTCCACCTCCACCTCCACCTCCGCCTCCGCCGACCGGAGACTGCGTCGGGGCGTGCGGCGGGCAGAGTGCGGCCGGATGCTGGTGTGATGGCCAGTGCGCGCAGTTCGGCGACTGCTGCGAGGACGTCGCGCAGAGCTGCGGATGAGCGCAGGCTGGGTGTGAAGGACCTCGCGGCGGCGGACGCCGCGGGGCTCGTTACGCCTTGTCTTCTTCCCGCAGACGGATGGGCCCGACCCTATCCGGCTTGAATCCCTTGGCCTCGAGGGGCTCATAGAAGGCGCGGATGGAGTCCATGTCGGCCTTCAGAATCGCCCGTGGGCATGATCGGGGGTCCAAACCCGCCGCGCTTCTTGCCGAAGTCGAGGTAGGAGGGGACAATCGGCACGCCGGCTCCCACAGCGATGTGCCAAAAGCCGGACTTCCAGTGGTCGCGATAGCTTCGGGTGCCCTCCGGAGGGATCATCAGCGCGAGGGATTCTCGTCGCTCAAACTCGTCGACCATCTGCTGCACCACGCCGTTGGCCTTGGTGCGGTCGATGAACACGCCGCCGACGCCGCGAACGATCGATCCCAGCAGCGGCTTGTCGACCGCGTCTTTGACCATCCACGACATCTCGAGGCCCATCTGCGCGGCCATCATCACCATCATGAGCCCGTCGAGGTTTGAGCTGTGGGGCCACGCGAGACCCACGAACTTCTTGGGCTCGGGCCGCGGGGTGATCGTCCAGCCAAGAGTCCGAAGGGAGAGCCGAGACGGAAACGCCAGCATCGACATGGTCGTGCTGGCGTATCACGGGCAGGAGCCTCGTTCAGCCAGAATACGCACGCGCGAGGGCAGCGTTCACGAGGGCGGATCCGCTGTAGGCGGCGGTCTCGGGGTCCCCGCCGCCCAGCGACGCCGTTCCGAGCGAGGCGCTGATTCCGTCCTTGGCCAAGCCCCGCTCAAGCCGGCCTCGCAGCACCTCGGTCCCCTCCTCGTCGGTCTCCGGGAGCAGCATCACGAAGGTGTCTCGGTTGTAGCGAGCCACGATGTCGACGTCGCGTGACGAGCCGGTGAGTTGGCGAGCGATGCGGCTGGCCACCGCGTCTCGCTCGGCCGCGACCGGTGCGTAGACGACGATGATCGACAACGGTCGGTCGTAGCGGTGGGCGCGAGCGGCTTCGGTGGGCAGCCGGTCCTTCAGGTACGCGGGCGTGTAGACCTGCGTCACCGGGTCTTTGGCATCGATCTGCGCGCCGACGGGATGGTTGGCGGCCGGTGCTTGCGGCCGCTCCATGGCCTGGGAGGTCGAGGCGTAGTGGGAGTGGCCGAGGCGGACCAGGAGGTGGGTGCGGGCCAGCAGCTCAACCTCGGTGGTGCCCAGGCGGAAGAAGTCACAGCCCGTCCGGGCATACGCCTCGTCGATGACGCCCGTGGGCGCATACTCCCCGACCAAGGCCACCAACGGGACGTCCTTGGTCTTGGGGTCATTGGCGAGCAACTCGATCGCGCGCAGGCAAAGCGGCAGAGGCCGATCCAGCGTCGCGAAGATCACGTCTGGGCCGTAGGTCGCGGCGGCCAGCGGCAGGTGCGACAGCGCGCGGGTGATCGGCAGTCGGCCGATCATGTAGCCGGCGTCGCGCAGGCACTGCTCGGCCGGCGTGTCGCTGGCCGCTCCGGTCCGAACGTGGAGGACCCGCCCTCGCCCGGTGTGTGTCGAAAAATCTCGAAGCTCCTCTGCAGTCCAGAAAGGACTGTCGATGGCGAGCTCCAACGGACGAACGGCTGCTTCAATCGGACCCACAGACCGGACATCGTCCGCGGCCGTGTCTACTTGAGGATGAACATGTAGACCGCAGCGCCTGCGGCGGCGGCGATCATCAGCAAAATCACGAGCATCGGGACCATCGAGCGACCGCCACCGGTGGATGGCACGACCACGTGGCCGCCGGTGCTGCGAATGCCCTCGGGGGAGGTCGTGCTTGAGGAGGCCGCCGGTGGAGGGGTGGCCTCGTTCTCGGCCGACGAGGGCGACCCCGTATCGAAGCCGTCCAGCGCCAGCGGCCTGGACGGGTCGTAGTTGATCGGCATGTTGCCGGCCATCAACGAATCGAGCGGTTGCGAGCCGAGCTCGGGCGCATCGGAATCCTCATCGATCGATTTGAAGTTGGTGAACTCCTCCTCGATCAGCCGAAGGATGACGTTGCCCTGCTCAGGCGGCTTGGGCTGTGGCGCGGGGGCCGGCTCCTTCTGACGCATGTCATCCAGGAGCGTGCGCAGTGTTCGCGCGCTGACCTTGAGCTTGCGTGAGAACAGGAATCCCAGCAGGTCATCCGCGAACTCGGAGGCGTTTTGGTAGCGGTCCTTCGCCTCGCGAGAGAGGGAGCAGCGAATGATGTCCTCGAGTTCCGCGGGGATCTCGGGGTTGGTCGCCCGCATCGAGGGAATCTCCGCCGCGCGAACGTTTTGGACCGTGTCGTAGTCGGTGTCGGCCAGGAACAGCCGCTGCCCGGTGAGCATCTCGTACGCGAGAATGCCGACCGCGAAGATGTCGGCGCGGTGATCGACCGACTCGCCGTGTGCCGCTTCTGGTGCGAGGTAGGCGAACTTGCCCTTCACCACGCCGGGGTCGGTCGACTCTAGCTGCGTGCTGGCCTTGGCCAGGCCGAAGTCGGTCAGCTTCACCTCGCCGTTCCAGGAGACGAGGATGTTGGGCGGGGAGATGTCGCGGTGAACGATACCCAGACCGTCGCCGGTATTGGGGTCGCGCAGCTCGTGCGCGTAGTCCAAGCCCTTGAGGATTTCGCCGACCAGCCAGCAGACCAGCGGAACGGGCATCGCCCGCTGGTACTTGGCCAAGTACTGCAGGATGTACTTGAGGTTGGTGCCCTCGACGTACTCCATGACGATGAAGTACGCGTTGGCGCTCTTGCCGATGTCGAAGACGCTGACGATGTTGGCGTGGTTGAAGTTCAGCGAGAGCCGCGCTTCGTCCAGGAACATCCGAACGAACCGCTCCTCTTTGAGCAGCGCCGGAAGGATGCGTTTGATCGCGACCTTCTTGGTGAAGCCCGCCACCGACTCCGCCTCGGCGACATAGACCTCGGCCATGCCTCCGGAGTCGAGCTTGTACAGTGGGCGGTAGCGATCGGCCATTGCTTCGCGGGCGACGGTGAGGGGACGTCGAACTCAGGCTTTCGAACTGTGAGAGCTCCCGAGTAGGAGCACCCCGTCGGGGTCGTGCGTCCTGGGCGAGAGTGTATCGGAGTCGTCCCCTGTCCGGGGCTGCTTTCGGACGAAACTCGGACTACGGCTGCGGCGCCCGGGAGTCGGAGGGAGCGGACGCCGACACCCCACCCTGGGGACGCGGCGGCGGGTCGTAGGCCGACAACTGCAGGCGAATCGAGCCCACCCACATGTCGCTTTCCAACACCAGCGGGATGCGGCGGGGGTCGGCGCTGACCCAGGCCCGGATCGCGAACGCCTTCTTGCCCGGGATCGGTTGGTCGTGGCTGTCGACCCGGGTCAGCTTCCCCTCGAGCTCGACGATGTCCTCGGGGCCCAACTCGAGGGCCCGGGTGATGCTGGGCAAATGCGCGGGAGCGCCGCGGCCGGTCGCCTCGATCTCCACCCTCATGAGCGTGGTTCCATCGACGACGTGCGCTTTGTAGCGGGTCCCGGGCTCGAAGGGGAGGGTTCGGACCCAGGCCATCGCCGACATCGGGTCGAAGGTGTCCACGGGGATGGACTTCAGCTTCCGCTTCACCGTGTCGTCCTTGGTGTCGACGATGCGAACCTGACCGCGGCCCTCGTACTGCTGCTCGGTGACCCGGTGTTTGTACTTGGGCGCAAACCCGTTGTAGTGCAGCGTGTTGACCGAGTGCACCGGTGCCCCGGTTTCGGCGTCGATGACCGAGCGAATCTCGTCGGTCACGGTCGCGAGCATCGAGACCACGCCCGAGGTTCGGGCGCTGCCGAGGATCTCCAGGGTGGGGGCGCCCTGCGGCGGGGCGCCGCGGGGGTCGACGCCTCCGGCCACGATCTCGGCCTCGGCCATGCCTGCGGGGTTTCCGGCGAAGTTGATGTCGAAGCGGAATTTCTCACCGGGGAGCAGCTGGGCCCCGAAGGGGGCCGGGACCTGCGTGCGAGGCTCGCGGCGGCGCCCGTCGGCAAAGGGCGTCTGCAGGGTGGCTCGTGTCCAGCTGGACGCGCTTCGGGCCGCGTCGGACTTGCGGCTATCGCGGTTTTGGCCGACCACGGCTGGGGAGCGGGTGCGGGGGAGGACGCTGCTGTCACCCCAGGGGGAGCCGTGCCCCGTGCGGCTCGACGGCGCCGCCTGAGCATCGGCCGCCAAGCCCATGAGGAGGCACGCGAACAGGAACCGGGGGCGACGCATGGGCACGATGGTAGGATGCGTCGCACGAGCGCGCCATGAGTCCCGCGACTGCCACGACCTTTGCGCCCCTGGTGATCACGCAAGGGGATCCCCGCGGCGTGGGCCTCGAGCTCCTGCTGCGTCTCGCCGCCGATGGGGTGTTTCGCCCCGAAGACCGAGTCATCGCCGACCCCGTCGCGCTCGCGGGCCGGGCGGCGAGCGTGCCGGCGAGCTGGGCGGCGCCAGGGTGGGCGGCGCTACAGCCCTTGGTCGAGGGCGAGGCGGGCTTGCGGCAAACCGTCGCGCTCGCGCGGGGCGTTGACGCGGTCGTGCAGCGGCCCGGCACCGCGCTGGTCACCGCCCCGATCGACAAGAAGGCGTGCCAAGACGAGGGGTTCACGTTCCCCGGACACACCGAATACCTCGCCCACCGTGCCGGGGATTGCGAGGTGGCGATGCTGATGGCCGGCCCGGTGCTCCGCGTCGTGCTCGCGACCATCCACATCCCGCTGTCGCAGGTGGCGCGGCGCTTGGATTCGGCGGCGGTCGTGCGGGCGGGCCGGCTGCTCGCCCAAGGGCTGCGCGATCGCTTCGGCATCGCCCAGCCTCGCATCGCTGTGCTCGGTCTCAATCCGCATGCGGGTGAGCGGGGCATGCTCGGACACGAAGAGTCCACGGTGATCGCCCCCGCGGTCGCCCAGCTCCGGGGTGCGCAGTCCTACGCCAGCTTCTCCGATCCGCTGCCGGCGGATACGGCCTTCGCCGCGCATCATCAGGGGCACTACGACGGGGTCGTCGCGATGTACCACGACCAAGGACTGGGCCCGTTCAAGCTGTTGCACTTCTACGACGGGGTCAACGTGACGCTGGGACTCCCGTTTGTGCGGACCTCGCCCGACCACGGGACGGCGCTCGACATCGCCGGCCGCGGGATCGCCAACCCCGCCAGCATGCGGGCGGCGATCCGACTTGCGCGCGGGGAGTCGTTGGGTCCGTGAGCGCGGACAAGATCGTCGTTCGGGGCGCGCGAACCCACAACCTTCGCGATGTTGATCTCGATCTGCCCCGCGATGCGCTCGTCGTCATTACCGGTCCCTCCGGGTCGGGCAAGAGCTCGCTCGCGTTTGACACCATCTTTGCCGAGGGACAGCGTCGCTACGTCGAGAGCCTGAGCGTCGCGGCGCGCCACGTGCTGTCTCAGCTTCCCAAGCCCGATGTCGATCTGATCGAGGGTCTCTCGCCGGCGGTCGCGATCGACCAGGGCTCGCGCGTCCGCAACCCGCGAGCCACCGTGGGCACACTCACCGAGATCGACGACTATCTGCGGCTGCTCTATGCCCGCGTGGGCGAGGTCTTCAGCCACATCTCGGGCGAGAAGATGCAGCGACACACCGTCCAGGACATGGTCGAGGTGGTGCTGGCGCTGGACGAAGGCACGCGGTTCTCCATCCTCGCCCCGGTGCTGGTGGACCAGCCAGGGGACCACGCCGATACGCTGGACGCGCTGCGCCGGGAGGGATTCACCCGCGTTGCCATCGACGATGAGGTGCGTGACCTCGGCGAGCCGCAGCGCCTGGACCCGGACGTGCGCCACACGGTCGAGGTCTACGTGGACCGCCTCAAGCTCAAGGAAGGGGTCCGAGGACGGCTCGCGGACTCGCTGGAGATCGCCGCACGCCTGAGCCAAGGGGTGGTCAAGGTGCTCACCGTCACCGGTGAAGTGTTCCGTTTTAGTCAGCACTTTGCGGACCATGATCACGATCTGGCCTACCCCGAGCTGACGCCCAGCCTGCTGTCGTTCAACTCTCCATCCGGCGCGTGTCCAGCGTGCAACGGGCTTGGCACTCGCTTCACGCCCGACCTCGAGCTCGTCATCCCCGACGAAGCCAAGAGCGTCGAGGGCGGTGCGGTGGCGCCACTGACCGGTCGCGGCGGCGCCGTCGTTCGAAAGCAGGTCCTCGCTGCGTTGGGGGAGCTGGGGGCACAGCCGTGGCGCCGGCTCGAACCGAACACTCGGCTGCTCGTTCTCGAAGGCTCGGGCACCGTCGTTCCCGATGGCCTTCGCAAGCCGCTTGAAGGCGTGTTGCCCTGGATGCGGCGCCGCCTCATCGACGACGAAGAACTCGAGGACGACGAGCCCGATGGCGCCGCCGGGCTGAGAGGCTTCTTCACGGATACGCTTTGTCCGGCTTGCGAGGGCGCCCGGCTTCGTCTTGAGGCACGCATGGTCAAGGTCGACGGGCACGCGCTGCACGAGGTCTCTCGCTGGCCGTTGGCCGCGTTGCGAAGCTGGGTCGAGGGATTGTCGCTGCCTGGAGCCGATGGGGAAATCGCCCAGGTGGTGCTCGCGCAGGTGAAGAAGCGCTTGGCGTTCCTGGACGACCTCGGGCTGGGTTATCTCGCGCTCGAGCGCCAGGCCCGGACGCTCTCCGGGGGGGAGGCGCAGCGCATCCGGCTCGCGACCCAAGTGGGGGCAGGGCTGGTGGGCATCACGTACATCCTCGATGAACCCAGCGTCGGGCTGCACCAACGAGACAACGACCGTCTGATCGCCGCGCTGCATCGCCTGCGAGACCTGGGCAACACGGTGTTGGTCGTCGAACACGATGAAGACACGATGCGGGCGGCGGATTGGATTGTTGACATGGGCCCGGGCGCGGGTGTCCTTGGTGGTCAGGTCGTCGCAGCGGGCACGGTGGAGGACCTGTGTGCACACCCTGAGTCCGCTACGGGGCGGGTGCTCTCGGGGCGTGACGTCGGGCCCATGCCGGTTCGTCGGACCGGCAAGACCGCCAGCCTCGTGGTGGAGGGCGCGCGGGGCAACAACCTCCAGGACGTCACCGCCACGTTTCCAGTCGGCCGCTTCACGTGCGTGACCGGAGTCAGCGGGTCGGGCAAGTCGAGTCTCGTCGTCGACACGCTGCTGCCCGAGGCCGCGCGGGTGCTCAACGGGGCGACGCGGCGCGGGCTTCCGCATGGTGCCGTGGTCGGTCTGCAACGCTTCGACAAGGTCGTGCATGTCGACCAGTCTCCGATTGGGCGCAGCGGTCGCAGCAACCCCGCGACGTACACCGGGCTCCTCTCCGAGCTCCGCAGCGTGTTCGCTCAGCTCCCCGAGGCCAAGCTACGCGGCTACGCGCCGTCGCGCTTCTCGTTCAACGTCAAAGGGGGGCGCTGCGAGTCGTGCAGGGGGGAGGGCGTCCGTCGCATCGCCATGGACTTCCTGCCGGATATGTTTGCCCAGTGCGATACCTGCTCCGGGCGGCGCTACAACCCCGAGACGCTGCGAGTGACCCTTCGCGGAAAGAGCATCGCAGACGTCCTGGCGATGTCGGTCGGCGAGGCGTACGACTTCCTCGTGGTCTATCCCGCGATGCGGGCGAAGCTTGAGGTCTTGCGCGACGTGGGTCTTGGGTATGTCCCATTGGGGCAGAGCGCGTTGACGCTCTCGGGGGGCGAAGCGCAGCGCATCAAGCTCGCGCGCGACCTCTCACGCAAGGCGACGGGTTCCACGCTCTATATCCTCGACGAGCCCACGACCGGCCTGCACTTCGTGGACGTCAAGCTGTTGGTGGGCGTGCTTCAGCGGCTGGTCGATGGTGGCAACACGGTGGTGGTGATCGAGCACAACTTGGGCGTCATCGCGCAAGCTGACCACGTGATCGATCTGGGACCCGAAGGCGGCCGCGGTGGCGGTCAGGTGTTGGCCGCCGGGACGCCGGCCCAGGTCGCGACGTGCAAACACAGCCACACCGGGCGCGTGCTCGGGCCGGTGCTCAAGCGGCTGCGGCCGCTCACTTCATCGCGGTGAGACCTTCTTGGTCCTTGAGCACGACGGTTCGCCCGTTGAGCTCCAAGAGGTTCTTCTTCTTGAACTGCGCCAGCGTCAGCGAAATGGTCTCCCGGGTGGACCCGATGAGGTTCGCCATCTCTTGGTGCGTGATCTTGAGCCCGATCTGCAGCCCGTCCTCGCACTCGACGCCGTACTCCTCGCCCAGGTCGAGCAGGAGCGCGGCGAGCTTCGCCTGGACGTCGCGGAAGACCAGGTGCTCAAGCTTGGTCTCGATCTGCCGGCGTCTCTGGCCGACGACGCACGCGAAGCTGAAGCAGAGCTTGTTGTCGGTCTGCAGCAGCTCGGTGAACAGCTCGCGCGGGACCTCGGTGATGATGGCGTTCTTCATCGCCTCCGCCATCTCGTCTCGCGGGGTGCCGTCGATGATGCAAAGTTCCCCGAACAGCTGCCCCGCGCCTCGGTACGCAAGTGTCAGCTCTTTCCCGTCACGTGTGACCTTGCTGCACTTCACCCGACCTCCATTGATGAAGAACACCCGGTCTCCGGGGTCGCCCGGCAGGTAGATGACCTGCCGCCGAGGGATCTCGCGGACTTCAACGGCGCTCGCGAGCTGCTGCAGCCGGTCCGCGTCGACGCCCTCCAGGAGGGGAATCTTGCGCAGGTACCACAGGGCCCGCTTCTCATCTTTGGCCGGATCTTCTTTTGCACCGCGAGCCATAGGCGGTCTGCAGTGTACGCCAGTTCACGAAGGCGTACAATCCTGTTAGCTCGGTAACGTCCCTGGACCCGACCATGGTACCGCGGCACGCCGATTGCAGTGCCCTTGGCCGTCCTGATGTCGATGCCGCACCCGCGAAGGCCCCAGAGGCCTCTGTCCGCCGAATACTCGGCGAAATCAACGTGTTCGGGGTTTTTGGCTCGTTCATCTCCGGGCCCTCGAGGCGGTCCATCTATGCAAAGAGTTCACAGTCGATGCGACGGATTACGGCCTTCCTTGGCCAGTTCGCGCGGTTTCACGCTGATTGAGCTGATGGTCACCGTCGCCATCCTTTCGATTCTCGCCGCAGCCGCGCTCACCGGGTTTCGGCAGGACCAGGTCCGCAGCCAGTACAAGCGGTTCCTCGATGACGCACACGGGGCGCTGCAGACGGCACGAAACGCAGCCATTGATGACCAGACCTTGGTCGACGTCGAGGTCTCCGCCACCGAGATTCGGGTGAACAGGCTGGATCAGGCGACGGACATCTGGGAACCCCTGATGCGGGTCGCGCTCGACCGCCCCACCACCGAGCTGTTGGAGGTCGAGGACCGGGTCTGCATTTACGGGTTTGCCTCGGGCGTCCAGACCCCCGCCCAAGCCGTCGACGTCCCGCCGCCGGGCGGCTGTGTCGAGGCTACCCAGGTGCTTCGCTTCCGCCCCGACGGCAACTTCGTCGACCGCGACTCCGACTTCACCACGATTGAGAATGCGGGCGTCACCCTGTGGATCGCCAACCGGCAGGTCTCGGGGAACACCCAGCTGGCCATGATTCAGATGTTCCCCGGCGGTCTGATCCGCTCCTTCGACCGGAGCAGTGAAGGTTCATGATGGACAGGAACAACGTGGACAGCCAGACCGGGGGCGTCGGATTCGTCGACACCAAGCCAACAATGCGGCGGCTGGCCACGCAGCGGGGCTTCACGCTGATGGAGGTCCTCGTGGCCCTCGTGGTGTTCGCCATCTCGGTCGTCGGTTTGGTCGCCCTCGAATCGCGCAGCATCGACTCCCAGCGGGCGGCGCAGCAGCTGCGTGAGGGCGAGCGCGTTGCTCAGCAGGCGATGGCCAACATCACCTCGCGCGGGTTCCTCGAGCTCGTGGCCCGGGACTTCTCGGGCGCCGACAACCCGGCGTTCCCCTACGACGACGAGGGCGTCGACCCCGGGCTGCGCCTCAAAGACTTTCACCGGCCGCCCGCAGACATTCCCGCCGACGAGGTGGTGGTCGGCGAAGTGCGAGGCCAATACCTCGTCTCTCATCGCGTCGATTGGGTGGTCAACCCGCTCAACCAGCCCACCGCAAACCCGCCTCCGGTCGCAGAGTGGTCGCTCGTCGCCGGCGTCGAGGTCGACATCACCGTGATGTGGGTCGACGACACCAACCCGGCCTTCCCGCCGCCCGACGGGCTGCGGACCATTGACCTCACCCCTGCCATGACCGACCCCGCCAGCCCCGCGTTCTCGCCGTTCGTCGGTTCGGTGCGCCTGCGGACGGTTCGAGTGAACGACGCGGTGCTTCCCCCGGCCGAAGGAATCGCAGGCCCATGAACTGGACGAACCGGACGAACCGGACGAACCGGACGCATCGCATGGCCCTCCGAATCGAACGGGTTGGCCGCCGCGGCTTCACGCTCATCGAGCTCATGGTGGCGATGGTGGTGTCCTCCATCGTCGTGCTTGGAATCTTCGCCTTCTCGAGCATTCAGCAGACGACCACCGGCATCCACGAGCGAAACGTTCGGATCCAGCAGGCCCTCGAAGGCGCGATGTACAGCGTAGGGCAGGACGTCCGCGCGGCCGGGATGGGTTGGTCGCGACTGTGCACGGAGCTGCGGGTTTGGGATGGCGACAACGCCCGGCTCATCAACCCTGGCGGCGCACCCAACCCTGGCGCAGCGGTGTTCGACAGCGTCACCGGGGAGGCCTACTGGGTCCTGCGCGACGGGATTCAGGGCTTCTGGAACTCCGCGCCCGGCGGGTCGATCATCGGGGGCGGCGGGGCGGATGCGAGCTCGGCCCGGCCCGATGCTGCAGGCGATGCGCTCGACGTGATCGTCGCCGAAGCCAACTACACCGGCAGCATTGGAGTGTTCTCGTTGTCGACGGCGCTCAGCGGAGGGGACACGGTCGTCCGGGTTCGAACCGGCACGGTCCTCGACTCGGGCAACCCCAGCCACCTCGCTGAGGTCCAGCAGATGTTTCCTCCGGGCTCGTTCGTGATGCTCGTCAATCCGCCCGCGCTGTCGTTCCGGGCCGAGCAGCAACAACAATGCGTCCTGCTCCAGCTTACGGGCGATGTGGCCGCGGGCGCCTCGCCGCAGGAGTTCCTGCTTCCGATCGACGGTGGGTCGGGCTTCAACAACCTCGCCGGGCTGCTCAACGACAACAACGGCAGCTTGGGTGCAGGAGACGACTGGGACCCGGGCACGGTCAACAGCACCCAGGCGAGCATCATCCCGCTGGGGCGGCTGCGGTGGTCTCGCTACGAGATCGACTATAGCCTGCCACGGCTCCCGTATTTGGTCCGCTACGACATCATCGGATTCCAAGACGGTCTCGACCCCGGAAACCTCGGCGCGGTCGACTATCCACACTGCGCTGCGGGCACGTGCCCGATGCCGGGCCTTCACCTGCCCGGCAGCGAGCCTCCGCCTCAAGCTGTGGCGATTGGGCCGATGATTGAGGACATGCAGATCTCGGTCGGCTGCGACGGCTACACACCCGCGGGGGTCCTGGCGGCGGATGCCACCATCGCCGACCCCGCCGTTGGTTTCGAGGAGCGAGGCCCGGCCGAAGGTCCGTTCGCAGGGGTCAGCAACCGGACCGTCGACGAAAACTCGCCCGGCAGCAACGAGCGCGACGCGGACGAATGGCTCGGGAACGCCGTCGGGGAATCGTGGGCTCCGGATTGTGTGTTTTACGGAACGGCCGAGTACGCCGCGGCCGAGTGGGAGACCATCGAGGGCACGCAAAACCCGCCCCCGGCCCACCGGATGAGCCCGCAGACCGTCCGCGTCACCCTGGTCGGATCAGGAGAGTACGACGAAGAAGGCGGCGGACTGGGGACCGACCAAGTGCTGGCCGTTGAAGACCGACCGCCGATGACGTCCGAGGTCGGCATCCGCCAGCGGTTCACGCTGACCGAGCGTCTCAGCCCGGAGAACCTGCGCTGGCGGGATCCCCAAATCGAATAGTCCCTGCCACCAAGCCAGCAACACGGAGCCGCCCAATGCAGACCCAACGTTCAACCTTCTCCCCCGTCGCCGCCCTCGCGGTCGCACGCCAGCGCGGCGTCACGATGGTCAGTGTCATGCTGATGACCGTGTCGCTGATGACGCTGGGCTTGCTCGCCGTGCGCTCGTCGGTTCGTGAAGCCAACGAGGCAGGCCAACTCGTCTCTCGCGAGCGGGCACTGATGGTCGCGCAGGCGGCTGTCGACCTCGCCTCCGCGCAGTATGTTCAGTACGACGAGGTCCAGATCGACCAAGCGCTGGTCGGCTTCAACAGCCAGGGCGGTGCGTGTTCCGACCCGCTCGCCGATTGCATTCCTGGCCTCGACCCCGCCTCGGTCACCGGGCAACGCAACGACGTCCTGGCCGGGTCCGCGGTGGGCTGCGGCGGGCAGGTTTGCATGCGGCAAGGCTCGGTCGCGTTCTTGCGCAACTCCACCGGCGCGCAGGAGAGCTGGGCAGACGTTCCGTTTCGCGATCTCATCCCCAACGGGGACCCTGATGCGCGCGTGACCGTGTGGGTCCGCAACAACTCGGCCGACGCGCTGGGTGTGGATGGGTCCGGGATCTGGACCGACGACTCCGATGGGCAGGTTGTCGTCACGGCACAGGCCCGAGTGCGGCACACGGTCGTGACGATCGAGCAAGAAATCGCGCTCTCGACGGGTGCGGGGCTGCAGGTCTTCCAGCCCCAGAGCCCCGATGAAGGCTACGGCGGCGGACACAACAACGACAACTCCGCCGTGTCGGTGTGCACCGACGACTACGTGGCGGGCGCAGCTGCGGGCCCCTGAGCGGTTCGGCCGTCCGGCTCTGCCTGCGCCGTCGTCCATTCGGACGGCGGCGTTTGTCGTTGTACCCTCAACCTCGCGTTGGCCATCGACATCGAACTCCCTGGACCCCTGCGGAAGCTCCTGCTCAGCAACGACCTGCAGGTCGATGCGCCCTTCGACCGGCGGATCTTCACCAACCGCGACCTCAACCTCGACCGGGTCAGCCTGCTCGGGTTCGACATGGACTACACGCTCGCGATCTACTTCCAGGAGGCTCTGGAGCGGCTCTCGCTCGTCTCCACAACCCGCAAGCTGCTGGCGCGTGGTTATCCGGCTGAGATCGGCAACGCGGACCCGGATCCCCGGTTCGCGATTCGCGGGCTGATGGTCGACAAGCGGCTGGGCAACATCATCAAGCAAGACCGGCACGGGTACGTTGGCCGCGGCTATCACGGCGTCCGAAAGCTCTCCGACAACGATAGGCACCCGTATCGAGACCAGCGGCTCGGCAAGGAGCTCGAGCGCTTTGCTCCGGTGGATACCCTCTTTGCGCTGCCCGAGGTCACGCTCTATGCCCAAGCGGTTGAGCTCATCGACCACCACCCGGAGCTGTGGCCCGACGGCAAGCCGCCGAGCTACACCGAGGCCTGGAACGACGTGCGTGAGAGCATCGACGAGTCGCACCGCGACGGCTCTATCAAAGACCTGATCCGGGAGAATCCAGCGGACTACATCGAGCAGGACCCCGAGCTGCCGCGAACGCTGCACAAGTTTCGCTCCGCCGGAAAGAAGCTCTTCCTGCTGACCAACAGCTACTTCCCGTACTCCAACGCGGTGATGACGTTCCTGCTGGGCGGCAAGATGAGTTCCTACCCCGACTGGCTCTCGTACTTCGACTGGGTCGTCGTGGGCGCCAAGAAGCCCGGCTTTTTCACCGACGGCGCGCCGTTTCAAGAACTCGACCGGGAGGGCCACGAGGTCGGCAAGCCGCGCCAGGACGTCCAGCGCGGCAAGATCTATCAAGGTGGCAATCAACTCGGGCTGCAGGCCTCGTTTGGGTGCCATGGCGACGAGGTGCTCTACGTCGGCGATCACATCTATGGCGACATCGTGAAGAGCAAGAAGAGCTCCGGCTGGCGCACCGCGCTGGTGGTGCAGGAGCTGCAGCACGAGCTTCGGGTCGCGCACGCGCGCGGGATGACCCTGCAAGAAATCGAGAGTCTGTATCGGTTGCGGAGCCAGCTGGCCGAACAGGTCAGCGCGCTCCGGCACGTGTCGCGGGTCCTCGGGCGGCTGCCGCTGGAGCAGCTCATCGAAGCCGGGGAGCTCACCGCATCCGCCGGAGCGCAGATGCTTGAGGAGACCCAGGCCAAGGTCCGGCATCAGCTGGACCGGCTGCGGGCCTATGAGGCCGAGACCATCGAGACGCTGGAGAAGCGCACCCGTGAGGTCGACGAGGCGTTCAATCCGTTCTGGGGCAGCAGCTTCTCGGAGCGGTACGACACCAGCCGTTTCGGAGCGCAGGTCGAGAACTACGCGTGCATCTACACGTCCCGGGTGAGCAATCTGCGGTTCGTCTCGCCCGCGAAGTACTTCCTGTCGCCGCATGGGTCGCTCCCCCATACTTCGGTGCGATAGGACCGTTCCAGGGTCTTGAGCCGGTCCCGGCCTGGCTGGCCCAGGTGTTGCAGCGTCCTTCCCTCGGACGGATTGGCCGTCCAAGAGTCCCATGAAGGAGCCGTCAGACCCGTGTTTGCGAGCCTTGTGCAGTCCAACTGCGCAATGGGTCGTGGGTCCTATGCATCGTTTTCATAGCGATTGCGGCGCTCCCAACAGGCCTTCTGGCCGCGCCACATCTCGGTTTGCACGCCGAGGTGGGGCCGCCTGAGGGCATCCCTGAGGATCGTCATGCGCCACGTTGCCTCCCAAACGCGTACCCCATCGCCGCTCGCCCGAGTCGGCATCCGCATCGCCGCTCGCATCGCACGCAGGGCCGCCACCTGGGCCGGGTTTGGCCTGATGGTGTTCATGCTCTGGCTCGGTCAATCCGGCTCCTCGCAAGCTCGATTGGATCCCTACTACGTGGTTCGCGGTGCGTCCTTCGGCTCCGTGTCACCCCGGGTCCTGTTCGTTTTGGATACCTCGGGTTCGATGAGTCGCCGCGCGAGCGTGGCCGCCGAACGCTGCCGCTGGTCACGCTGCGAGGACCCTGCCTTCCACGGCACCGACGAAGAGAGTCGGATCTCGGCGGCCCGCCGAGCGATTCGGGCGGTCGTGGATGGTGCTGGCGAGAGCGCGCAGTTCGCCCTGATGTCGTTCGTGCAAAACGTCGCCGAGACGCAGTCCCCGCCGCCCATGTGCGAGACCTACGGCGACCCAGCTGTGCCTACCCGGTTCGTCTGGACCAACATCTTTCGCGATTGGACGTCGGCCTGGTGGTGGATTAACCGCAGCGAAGCTGGACCGAACAACTACGCGGGTGGCCTTCGGCTCTGTCAGGGCGATGCACGTCGACCCTACGCCTACATCCGGTGGGATGAGCTCGGCCGAGGCTCGGTCATCGCCGCGAACGATCAGGTTGGGGCGGTCCCAGCCTCGCCTCTGATCAGCCTGGCGCAGACGGACTACAGCCACATCTCCACGCTTCAACGGCGTGTGCAGTTCTTCCCGGAATTTCGGGGGGTCCGCGCTCAGCTCAACGCCGAGACCGATCCCACGCAGTCGGTTCTCAACCGGACCGTGGGTGACTACAACCGACTCTCCGAGGTCTGGAACAACGACTTCTACTACTGGCCCTACGTCGACGGCTTCTCCGGCTATGGGGCGCAGGAGGTCCGCGACTATGACTCCGGGACCGGGGTTTTGAGTGGTTACGACGGTTCGAGAGACGCCGGCGTCGCGGGCGAGGAAGATTCGTTCGCGGGCGTCGAGCTCCACGCTCCCTTTTTCGTCGACTTGTCAGCCACGTCAGTCCCGGCGGCAGACTGGGGGCCCGCCAGCCCCGAAGCGGCGTTCACGCTTGCGCAGGCCCGAACCGCACCCCTCATCGAAGGGGGCGTCGACGCGACCGGAAACACGCCGTGGCGCTCCGCCGTGGGCGTCATTCCAGGCACCGCCGAGAACCCGGGCCCTATCCTCGAAGACAACAGCGTCGGGGCCCACCCGTCGATCGCCTCATACCTGGCGTTTCTCGGGACGGTGGCGGAGAGTTCTGCGTGTGCTCCGACCAACGTCGTGCTGCTGACGGACGGTGACCCCTCGGGCGGCGAGGGCGGCGCTGACCTCTACGCCAACTTGGCTGCGCTTCGCTCCGAGCTCGGCGCGTCGGTCTACGTCGTCGGTTTCTTCGTCGACGGCGGTGAACTCAATCAAATGGCCTGCGCAGGCGCGGGTGCGTGTGACGGAGCCAGCTGCAGCAGTCCGTGCGACGACGACCCCACCGCGGACTGGGACACTTGCCGTGACCCCGAAAACCCGGATACGAGCTGTGCGTATGTCGCCTCGAGCACCGCAGAGCTTGAGGCGGTCTTTGCCGGCATCATCGACGATGCCCTCGACATCAGCATCGATTCCGGCCAGGCTTCCGTCGTCAACGAGTTCGGCGCGTCCGGCCTCGCGGACGGCGTAGCCGCGGTCCAGACGGTCTTCAGTGCGAGCACCGACTACCCGGGCTGGACCGGCCACGTCGAGCGGCGATACTGCGAGGTCTACGACGAATTCGACAACCTGGTGCCGAGCTGCACGCCTCCGTCTCCGGAGTTCGAACCCGACCTGATGGGTTCCTTCGAGACGTTTGGCCCCTGTGAGATCGGTCGAGATTGGGACGCGGCGGAGTGTCTTCAGCAGACATCGTGGTACGAGCGCCGAATCTACTCGCACGATGCGGACAACAACGTGTACCGCATCTCCAATCCGGATGGCTCGGCGTCCCCGGGGTTCATCGACGAACTCACTGCGGGGAACCACGTCTCGGGGCCCACCGCGGACGAAGACGCCGACGACATCGTTGCGTTCCTGTTGGGACGGGACGCGCCGGGCGGCTGGAAGCTTCCTGGGGTGAGTAACTCGGCGCCCATCACGGTGCGCCGGGTTCCCGAGTACGATGAGGACCGTCTCCCCGAAGTCGCGATCACCGACCCTCATTGTGCGGGGCGTCGTTTTGGTGAACTCGATGCGGGCAGCCTTCCCAACTCCCTCGAGCAGTTCGCGGTCGACGCTTGGGACGTCAATGAGGCGCCCAACTACGCCTACCAGGAGGCGGTCGTGGTCGGGGATGACTTCGGGATCATCCATGCGTTTCAGTTCGACTCTGGAAACGAGCTGTTTGGATTGCTTCCTCGGTTCGCGATCGAGAATGCGGTGGCACAGGCTCTCAACGGCCCGGCCAACATGGGGCAGCCCGCCGACGACTTGGAGAACCACATCTTTGGTGTGTCCTCTACGCTCAACCACGGTTGGGCCTTCGACTCGGACGAGTCCAGGTGGCGACACTTGGGCATCATCGGCATGGGCGCAGGCGGGACCGAGTACATCGCACTCGATCTCAGCCACATGAACCCCGACCTGGGCACCCCGGTCGATGTGCTGTGGACGACCGCGGATGCTTCGCTCGTCACTTCGTACGAGCCCATGCTGGGGGAGACTTGGGCTCGGCCTGCGCTCTCGTATCACGTGGCCAACGACGAACTCTTCTCCGAGCCCGAGACCTTCCTCGTCGCGGGCAGCGGGTATCCGGAGGACACCGATGTCGGGGATGAGGGGCGGATCTTGTTTGTTGCGAATGCGATGACCGGGGAAGTCCTCGAGCGCGCAGAACTCCCGGTTGCGCCCAACGTCTACGAGAGTGCGTTCGGTTCGGTGGTCGATCCGTCCGTGGGCAGCCACTGCATCTCTCGCTACTGGGCAGAGGGGCAAGAAGCCTACATTGCCGACCCTGCCGGCCGCTTGTTCCGCTGGGACCTCGGGCGCGACTCCACGCCGTTGTCCTTCAAGCACGAGGACGACAGCGGTGCGGTGGAATGGGGCGGCGTCGCCGATCCGCTGGTCTCGTTTCCGGCCTGCACCGGCACCGGCGGGAACTGCACGGTCAACCCCAGCAACCCCGGAGACCCCTTCTTGTTCGGTCCCTCGGTCAGCGCGTTCAACCGGATTGATGACATCAACGGTGGTCCTCTGAACCCAGTCGAAGAGAACGACCAGTTCTTGATCGCACTCGTCTCCGGCTCGCCCCAGGACGACACCATCGACGGGGGTGAGGAGACGAACGACTTCCACACCAGCTTGTACTTGCTCGTCGACGATCATGGCCCCGCTTCGACTTCGCCCGATGGCGTTTCGGTGCCTGCGGGTGCGCCGAAGTCGGGGCCCACGTTCTCCGCCGGAGACGCGGTCAATGGAAACCCCGGATACATGCGAATCGCCGTCTCGGACGTCACACGTACGCGTCGCATTACGCCGTACCCGGGCGCGACGGAGTTCACCGAGACCCGGACGTTCTCCAAAGCGGCGCGTCCGATTCGTGCGCCTCGCATCTACGTCACCGGCGTCGTGGATGACTCGAGTGGTGAGCCCGTGGTCATCGAGGATGTCGAGGTCTACTACGTCACCTACTACATCTACGAGCCCGGTTCTGGCGAGTGCGACCCGCGCTTCTATGACGCTTCGACGCGCAGCTGGTTCCCCGATCGCGGAACGACCTACGAGTTGACCTTCCGGCTGACGGCCGACGCCAACAGTGGCTTCGAGTTCAACAACGGCGTCAATGGTGGCGACGCGTTGGCAGATTTCGAGCCTGGATTCGACACCGGGCTGCAGCTTGTGTCGGTGGAGCAGGACGGCGATGGTGATTGCGCATCGGGGAACTGCGGCGCCACGGTGACGCCGCCGGCCTTCGTCCCGTGCGACAACAACCCCCCCACGGAGGACGTGACGCCCACGTCAACCTACGTGGTCCCGATGGGCAGCAAGACGCTCGATGCGTTCTCGCCGGTCGAGAACTGAGCCCGGCTTAGACCACCCTCGCAGATGTCGGAGGTCTCTTCGACGTCTGCGAGCACGTGGTAGGCTCCCGCGCCGTGAGCGACGCCGAGCAATCCCTATCTGAAGACTTCGCCAACCCGGCAGCGCTCGCGACCCGGGCTGCGACCGGCGGCATCTTGATGGGTCTGGCCAACCTGGTGCCGGGGATCAGCGGAGGCACGATGCTTCTGGCGGCGGGCGTCTACCCGCATTTCATCCGAGCGATCGCCGAAGTCACCACGCTTCGATTCAAGCGCAGCTCGATGATCGTGCTCGCTTCGGTCGTGGCCGCGGCGGGTCTCGCGATCGTTTTGCTCGCTGGGCCCGTGAAGACGCTGGTCGTCGACTACCGTTGGATCGCGTACAGCCTGTTCATCGGGCTGACCTTGGGCGGGGTCCCGATCGTGTGGGGGCTGCTCCCGCGGCGGACCCCCGCGGTCTGGGGTGGCGCCGCGGTGGGCTTCGCGGCGATGGCAGGGCTCGCGCTCATCCAGGCGCAAGGGGCTGGGACAGACGGCGGGCCCACCGACGCAGGATTCATGCTGATGCTGTTCGCGGGGGTCGCGGGGGCGAGCGCGATGATCCTGCCGGGGATCAGCGGCGGCTATCTCCTGCTGGTGATGGGAGTTTATGTGCCGATTCTCGCGGGCATCGACGGTCTCAAGACCGGGCTCGAGGCGGGCGACTTCGGGGCCATGAAGGGACCCCTGTTCGAGGTCGTCATTCCGGTGGGGCTGGGCGTTGTCGTGGGGATTGCCTTGGTGAGCAACGCCCTGAAGTGGTTGTTGTCCAAACACGAGCTGCCCACGCTGGGGTCCTTGCTGGGGCTTCTCGTCGGGGCTGTGGTCGGGCTATGGCCGTTCCAGCAGGGGGTAGCGCCGAAGGTCGGCGAGACGTTCAAGGGGCAGCCCGTCACCGCGCTGTCGCTGACCACGCTCAAGCCCGAGGACTTCCCCACCGACTTTTTCACGCCGGACGCGACCCAAGTCGCCGGCGCCCTGGGCCTCATCATCGTGGGCTACTTCATCACCGTCGGCGTCGCCCGCTTCGGCGGCGCGACGTCCCTCAAAGCCTAGCAGCCTGTTGAGAAAGTCGACACGACGTCTCGCTCGCCCTTTTCGCTCCTGGCGTTGTCGCCAAAACTTGCAGTACACCCGGTACAGCGGCGTTTCTGCTCCTACCCAGGAGCGAAAAATGCTTCCCGAGCCGCCGCGCCGACTTTCTCAACAGGCTGCTAGGCACGCGCGAGTGTCCTGAGGCCGCCGTTCCCAACGCCCGACCTTTCGGCGCTCATCGGTCGCGTATGCCCGAGAGACTCCCGCTTCGAGTCTCAGCGCGGAACGCCGTTCTTGTCGGAACCGACTACGGACTCAGGACACTAGGCTGTGTGCCGTTTCCTTGAAATGGCCGATTTCTCGGGCGGACGGGGTTTTCATGATCCAACGTGGCCATGAGCAAGGTGCGCGTGCCCCGGCATGGTCTCAGAGACGAGCAGTGGGACCTCGTTCGAGACCTCTTCCCCACCAACAACTTCAAGACTGGTCGTCGGCCCCGGGACCGACGCCAGCTTCTCGAGGCGATGTTCTGGATCCTGAGGACGGGAGCGCCGTGGCGAGATATCCCGACCGAGTACGGGCCGTGGAAGACAGTGTGGAACTTCTTCGACGAGTGGGTTAGCGACGGTACCTTCGACAAAGTGCTCTGCCGTCTACGGGAGCACGTCGCTCCCGATGATGGCTTGCCTGACGAGCTGTGGTGCGTCGATGGGACATCCATCCGGGCTGCACGATGCAGTGCCGGCGGGGGAAAAAGATCCCAACCCAGACGAACCCGAAGATCACGCTCTGGGGCGGTCCAGAGGTGGCTGGGGCTCGAAAATCCACATCCTGTGTGACGGCAAAGGGCACCCGCTTCACTTCGAGTTGAGCGCGGGACAGGTCCACGACTCGACGATGCTCGACGCGATACTCGTTGGCGCGGACGGGTCTCTCCGAAACCAGTACGGTCAGCCCCGCGCGTGGCCTGTCGCGCTCGCTGGCGACAAGGGGTACCGGGCAGCATGGATCGACGCATATCTCATGCGCCTCGGCATAGTCCCGGTGATCCCGAACAAGAACGGCGACCGCGAAGACAACCGGCCCGTCCCATTCGACAAGGCCGCCTATCGGCGGCGGAGCATCGTTGAGCAGCTGATCGGCTGGCTGAAGGAGTCACGCCGGATCGTGACTCGGTTCGAAAAGACCGCGATCAACTTTGGCGGAATGGTCAAGCTCGCCTTCATTCACCGCTATCTCCGCCTCAGCGGGGCCTGAGAGGAAACGGCACACAGCCTAGTTGGCGGCGACGACCGTGATCTCGACCTCGGTCCCAGGCGGAACCTTGTCGCCGGGGCTCGGGTCCTGACGCAGGACGTAGTTCTCGCCGCGCTCGGGGTCTTCGGCTCTGCGGATGCGGCCGACGGCCAATCCGGAGTCCTCAAGCTTCTTCTTCGCGCCCGAGAGGTACAGCCCTTTGAGCATCGGGACTTCGACCGAGACGGGTTCTGCGATGGTCAGCCGCACGACCGAGCCCTCTTTGGCCTCCGCGCCGGCAGCGGGGAGCTGCTTGAGCACGGTGTTGGGTTCTTTGTCCGAGACCTCGGTTGCGCCAGGCGGTACTTCGAAACCCGCCTTGACCAGGTCGGTTCGGGCGGCGTCGTAGTGCTTGCCGATCACATCGGGCAGCTCCACGTTGCTGGAGGCTTTCGCGACCACGACCCGGATCTCCTTGTTGCTGGACAGCTCGGCTCCAGCCGATGGGCGCTGTTGCACGATCGTCCCAGGGTCGGCGGCGGTCACGTTGCGTTCGCCATCCTCGATGATGACCAGTCCTTTCGCGCGCCAGCGCTCGCGGGCGGCGTCGACCGTCATGCCCTCCAGGTTCGGCGCGGACAGCTTTTCAGCCCCGTCGGCAAGCGAGGGGGAGGGCTCCACGGGTCGCGTGGTGTTCACGTTTGTCTGGCCCGTGCTGCCCAGGTTCTGCAGCTTGATGATGTAGGGCGTCAACAAAAGCTGGCTGGCCACCGAGGTGACCAGCGCGATCAGAAACATCTTGAAGTAGTCGTTCATCGAACGGGAGCCGGTCGTCGAAGGCCGGCCGGCTCCCGCGAGTCTACCCCACCTGCCCGGGGGTCGATGCGCACACGTGTGTGCGCAGGTTCAGCAGGTCGGGGGCGTCGGGCCGCTGGTCCGGCGCTCCCGCATCGATTTCCACGGTGCTCCCGGGTGGGAACGAGCCGTCGAGGATCCCCCGAGCGAGGCGGTCGACGACGTTGCGCGCGAGGACTCGGGAGAGCGGACGTGCCCCAAACACGGGATCGTACCCCGCGTCGGCGAGCATTTGTTTTGCCGCGTCGGTGAGCGTGACGGATAGACCGCGGTCGCGCAGGCGGGGCTGCAACCGGGCCAGTTGGATGTCGAGCACCCGTCCCATGGCCTCGCGCGTCAAAGGCGAGAACGCGAGCACGCCGTCGAGTCGGTTGAGGAACTCAGGGCGGAACTGCCGCCGCAGGGCCTCGTCTTGGGCGGCCTGTCTGGCCGGCGCGTCGAGATCGGCTTGGAGCGCTTCGCTGCCGACGTTGCTGGTCATCAGCACGATCGTGTTTCGGAAGTCGACGGTCCGGCCCTGGCTGTCGGTCAGGCGTCCGTCGTCGAGCAGCTGAAGCAAGACGTTGAACACGTCGGGGTGGGCCTTCTCGATCTCGTCGAGTAGGACCACGGAGTACGGCTTGCGACGCACGGCCTCGGTGAGCTGCCCGCCCTCGTCATACCCGACGTATCCCGGAGGGGCGCCGATCAGCCGTGAGACCGCGAACCGCTCCATGTACTCGCTCATGTCGATTCGGATGACTTGGCGCTCGTCGTCGAACAGAAACTCGGCCAACGCCTTGGCCAGCTCCGTCTTGCCGACGCCGGTGGGTCCCAGGAACAAGAACGAGGCGATGGGCTGCTCAGGGTCCGCGAGGCCGGCTCGGGCTTGTCGAACCGCAGCCGCGACCCGTTCGAGCGCCGGATCTTGACCCACCACGCGGCGGCGCAGGTTGTCCTCCATGTGCAGCAGCTTCTGCTGCTCGCTCTGCAGCATCTTGGAGACCGGGACCCCCGTCCAGCGCGACACGATGGCGGCGATGTCCTCCTGCGTGACCTCCTCGCGCAGAAACGAAGACTCGCTGGAGTCGAGGGTCTGCTTGAGGTGCGCTCGTGCGCGGTCTCGATCCGTCTCCAGGTCAGGGAGCGTGCCGTAGGTCAGCTCGGCGGCGCGGCTGAGGTCTCCATTCTTCTCGGCCATCGAGGCCTCGGACTTCACGCGTTCGATGCGGGCGGAGACCTCCTTGATCTCCGAGAGCTGGTCGCGTTCGGTTTGCCAGCGGGAGCGCATCGCGTCGACGTCCTCGCGCACGGTGGCGATCTCTCGTTGGACTTCCTCAAGCCGCTCGTCCTGCGCTCGGGCCCGGTGTTCCTCCCGCTGCAGGGCGGCGCGCTCGATCTCCAGTCGCGTCAGACGCCGCTCCTGCTGGTCGATCGGCGTGGGCACGCTCTCGACCTCCATCTTCAGCTGCGCGGCCGCCTCGTCCATGAGGTCGATCGCCTTGTCGGGAAGGAACCGGTTTTGGATGTATCGATGGCTCAGCGTTGCAGCGCTGACGAGCGCGGCGTCCTGAATGCGGACCCCGTGGTGCGCTTCGAACTTGCTGCTGATGCCGCGGAGGATCGCGATCGTGTCATCGACGGAGGGCTCCTCGATCATCACCGGTTGGAAGCGACGCTCCAGCGCCTTGTCCTTCTCAATGTGCTTGCGATACTCCTCAAGGGTGGTCGCGCCGATGCACCGCAGCTCGCCTCTGGCCAGTGCGGGCTTGAGCATGTTGGCCGCATCTTGCGCGCCTTCACTGGCGCCCGCGCCCACGAGCGTGTGCAGCTCGTCGATAAACAGGATGATCCGGCCCTGAGCGGCCTCGACTTCGGCGAGCACGGCCTTGAGTCGCTCCTCGAACTCCCCGCGGTACTTCGCGCCCGCGACCATGGCCGCCAGGTCAAGCTGATGCAGCTGCTTGTCGCTGAGGCTCTCAGGGACGTCGCCACTCGCGATGCGCTGGGCGATGCCTTCGGCGATGGCGGTCTTGCCCACGCCGGGTTCACCGATCAACACCGGGTTGTTCTTGGTGCGTCGACTCAGCACCTGGAGCGCCCGCCGAATCTCAGCATCTCGGCCGATGACCGGGTCCAGGGCTTCCTTTCGTGCCAGCGCTGTAAGGTCGCGGGCGTACTTGGCCAGCGCTTCGTACGTGCTCTCGGGGTGCTCGGTTTGCACGCTCTGGGTCCCTCGAATCTCCCGGAGAGCCGAGAGGACCAGGTCGGCCGAAGCGCCGAGTTCGTGCAGGAGGCCGTGGGCCTTGATGCCCATCCGTTCGGCGTCGTCGCGAAGAAATGCGAGCACGAGGTGCTCGGTGCTGACGTACTTGTCGTGCAGTCGTTCAGCCTCGGCGGCCGCGAGGTCGAGTGCCGCCATGAATTCCCGCGAGGGCCTGATCTCAGCGCCGCGAACCTTCGGCAGTTTCGCGAGGCCGGCGTTCACCGCACGATCAAGAGCACCACCGTGAATGCCGGAGCGCTCCAGAAGCGGTCGCACGAGCCCGCCGTCTTGAGCGGCGGCGGCGGCGAGGAGATGAAGGGTGGTGACCTCGGGGTGTCCGAGTTCTTGGGTCATGGCTTGCGCGTGAGCGAGCGCATGACGAGTCTTGACAGTCGCGGATTCCGCCTGGAATGCGGGCATCTCACACCTCTCTTTCTGGGGCCGGGCTGCGGCCTCAGCTCCAACGTAGGGACGGACTCGGCGCAGGCAACCCCCGCGCGAGCGCAGGAGCGTTGCGTAAGCGATCGCGGCCGGGCACGGTGGCGGGGCCATGCTCGCGCTGCGTTCTCTCTCCCCGGCTGTTCTGGCGGCGCTGCTGCTCGTCCTCCCGTCGGCGTGTGGCTCTGACGATGCGCCCGCACGCGTCGGGGCGCCGGACGTCGGCGAGGCCAAGAAGGACACGAAGTCCGAAGCGCAGGTCCAACGCGAGCCCGCTGTGGATCCCGACGCGGCACCTGCCACGCCCGGGGTTCAGGAAGATGGCTCGGTCGTCTCGGCGGTCGCGTGGTTTCACGGCTCGCTGGAAGAAGCGCTCGCCCAGGCCAAGAAGGACGGCAAGCTGGTGTTCGTCGATGTCGGCGCCTACTGGTGCCCGCCGTGCCACAAGCTCGACGAGGAGGTCTTCATCGAGCCCGCGGTGGGCGAGGCTTTGTCGAAGGGCTACGTGGCGGTGCACATCGACGCCGAGAAGGGGGAGGGGCCCGAGCTCGTGCGCGAGTATCACGTGCAGGCCTACCCGACGCTGCTGGTGCTGGAGGCCGGCGGCGTGGAGAAGGGCAGGGTGGTCGACTTCCTTCCTGCCGCGGACTTGCTGGCCGCCCTGGCGCGGATCGAACAGGGCGAGAACGTGCTCGCAGACGCAATCGCGGCCGCTGAAGCGAGACCCGACGATGTGGCGCTGCGCCAACAGCTCGGGCACTTGTACGTGCTGGCGGGCCAACGCGAACCGGCCATCGCAGCGTTCGAACAGGTGCTTGAGGCCGATCCCACCAACGAGCTGGGGCTGGCCTCGAAGGTCCTGTACGACCAGGCGCTGTTCATTCGCTTCAAGCTCGACGACGACGCGGTTGGAGCCATCGCGGCGCTTCGCAAGCTCCAAGCACAGTTCCCCGACAGCGCGGAGGCGCTCCGGGCGTATCGGCAGATCGGCCGAATGCTCAACGAGCTTGGAAAAGCCGACGAAGCGATCGCACAGCTCGACGCCATGCTCGCGAAAGACCCGGAGGACACCGGACTCGCGAGCAGCTACGGATGGTTCTGCTTCCGGGAGAAGTGCAAACCAGAGCGCGGACTGCAGGTGGTTCGGGCAGCCCTGGAGACCGAGCCGAAGAACGCGGACCTGCTGTACCTGGAAGCTGAGCTGGCCGAGCTGACCGGGGATCGCGACGCCGCCCGGGCGGCGATCCGGCGCGCGCTCGACGTTGAGCCGTCCTCGGCGTTTCTGCGTCGTCAGGTCGAACGATTCGAGGCGACCCCATGAATCTCCTGCTCGCGACCCTCGCGGCTGCGCTTGCCGTCCCACCGCCGGTGTTCGATCCAGACGCTGGGGTCCCACCCGGCGGGGGCTACTGGGCGCCCGGCGAGGCACCCTCGATTGCGCCGCCCGACGGAGAGGAGCAGATCCTCGTCGGAGCGATCATGCTTCCGCTGGGCGTCTTGGCCGCGAGCTCTGCGTCGGCGATGGTGTGGGCAACCGCGCCGGGTCATTGTCCGGCGCGGCTGCAAGGCTGGGGGATCGACGCCAACCCCGATCAGTGCAAGGGCCTGTTCATCTACAACGTGATCCGGGTGTCGTACGGCGGTGCTGCGGTGATCACCGGCGCAGTGTTCCTGGCGATTGGCCTGCAGCGACGCAAGGCGCTCAAGGACTGGAGGCGGAGGCGGTTCCAGAGCTTTCGACCCGCCACGCTGAGCATCGCACCCCACCGACACGGTGGCTCGCTCGGGATGACGCTCCGCTTTTGAACCGCCGCCTGCGCCCTGCGGCCGCGCTGTGTTCAGTGCGGCCCAGGTAGGGAAGCATCATACGGTGGAAAGATCGCGCGGATACGGTACGATTGCTTACGCGCAAAATTCACCCCGGAAGCGCGGCACCGAGCCGGTGTCTCAAGGGTGACAGCGGAGTGCGTAGGGGAAACGTGAAGGGAATCATGATGCATAAACACCTGACTCTGGCCGGAATGCTGTGTGTAGCGGGAGGCTGTCCCTCCTCGGACTCTGGGGAGGACTCGGCGGATGGATCGGGGGGATCGAGAGCTTCTCCGGTACAGGCACGGCCACGGACGGCTCGACCACCGACGTGGACCCGACCACGGGCGCAGAGACCGTTGCAGACGCGAGCTCGAGCAGCACGGGCGAACTCAACTGCGGTGAACAAGAATTTGTTCTCGAGGCGGTCCCGCCCAACGTGGTCCTGGTGCTCGATAAGTCGGGCAGCATGGTCCAGCAACAATGGGACGCCGACAACGATCCCGCGACGCCGGACGAGACGCGATGGAGAAGCCTTCACAACGTCGTTTCGTTCGTGGTCGGCACCTTCGAAGCCGAGATCAACTTCGGCGCGGTCTTGTTTCCATCGACCAGCGTGACCATGCAAACCGCGGAGCTGGGCGCAGGTTCGTGCGTCGTCAATGCCCAGCCGGAGGTTCCGGTGGCCGCGACCAACGGTGCTGGCGTCTTGGATGGCATTCCAGGAGCGAGCGCGGTGGGGACGATCAACGGGGCGACGCCGGCGACGGCGGGCGTCCAGACTGCGATCGACCATCTCAACACGCTCGATGAGAACATCGATCGCTTCATGATCCTTATCACCGATGGTGCCGCAAACTGCAGCGCCGACGCGGACACGTCGATGTGTCCGGGGCAGGGGTGTGGTCTGATGGAAGACTACGACACCAACCTGCCGCTTGTGGTCGGGGAAGCCTTTGAAACCGACGGGGTCCCAACCTTCGTCATCGGCATCGACATCGTCGACGCGCTTGTCGGGGACGACCCCGCCGACGGGCAGGTGGGCGCGAACACCTTCGTGGAGCTCAACACGGTTGCCGAGGCGGGCGGCCGGGCTCGCGAGGGGGACGAGAAGTTCTTCAACGCCACCAACGAGATGGAGCTGCAGGCCGCGTTGGCCGAGATCGCCGGACAGGTGGTGTCCTGCACGATCCCGCTGAGCGAGGAGCCGACCGACCCGGACTTCGTGGAGATCGAGATCGGCGGCATGACGTTCGAGCGCGTCGAGAACTGCGAGACCGACGACGGGTGGGTCTACTCGAACCCCGAAGGCCCCTACGACGCCATCGAACTGTGCAACGGGGCGTGCGACGCCCTGGCGGAGAGTGGCGAGCTTGATGCCACGTTCGGCTGCCCGCCTCCGGGCTGAGCGCGGTCCTCCGATTGCGAGATCTCGAAGCGGCGGCTCCATCCTGGGGCCGCCGCTTCGCTTTTTTTGCCTCGGCTCGCGCCGCAATGGCGATGTGCTCTAAGCTCGGGGCCGCTTCGTATGGCTGCACGGAAGACCACCAAGAAGACGGCGAAGAAAGCTGCCTCCAAGACGACCGCTTCTGCCAAGAAGACAACGTCGGCGAGAACCACAGCAGCGTCCGCCAAAACAAAACCTGTAGCGGCGAAGAAGGCCGCGGCGAAGAAGCCTGCGGCAGTGAAGAAGCCTGCGGCGGCGAAGAAGCCTGCGGCGGCGAAGCCTGTGGCAGCGAAGAAGCCTGCGGCGGCGAAGAAGCCCGCGGCGGCGAAGAAGCCCGCGGCGGCGAAGAAGCCCGCGGCAGCGAAGAAGCCTGCGGCGGCGAAGAAGCCTGCGGCGGCAGTGGCGAAGCCCGGGGCAGCGAAGAAGCCCGGGGCAGCGAAGAAGCCGGCGGCAGCGAAGAAGTCTGCGGCAGCGAAGAAGCCTGCGGCAGCGAAGAAGCCTGCGGCAGCGAAGAAGCCTGCGGCGGCAGCGAAGAAACCTACGGCGGCCGCGAAGAAACCTACGGCGGCCGCGAAGAAACCTGCGGCGGCAGCGAAGAGACCTACGGCGGCGAAGAAGAAGCCCGCGACGGCGAAGAAGAAGCCCGCAGCGGAGAAGAAGCCGGGCTCCGCGAAGAAGAAGACTGCGGCGGACAAGCAGGCGAGCGCGGCGAAGCAGCCTGCAGCGGCGCCGCAGGGCCCCGAGTTCGCCAATTTCGGTTCGCAGCTGCTTGGCTTCCTCGTCGAGCTGGGCATGAACAACGACAAGACCTGGTTCGAGGAGAACAAGGCGCGCTACGAAGCCCAGGTTCGCGAGCCCGCGCGGGCGTTCGTCCGTGCGATTGCTCCGCGCCTCGAAGCCATCTCGAAGCACTTCGTCGCGAGCGACAAAAAGGTTGGAGGGTCGATCATGCGGGTGTACCGAGACGTTCGGTTTGCGAAGGACAAGACCCCGTACAAGACCAACGTCGGCATCCACTTTCGGCACGAAGTCGGAAAGGACGCGCACGCGCCCGGCTTCTACGCGCACATCTCACCCGAAGGACACTTTGTGGGCGTGGGCATGTGGAGGCCTGAGCCGTCCGCGCTGGCTTCGATTCGCGCGCGGATCGTCGAGCATCCCGACGCCTGGGCGGAGGCGACCCGCGGGGAGGCGTTCACAAAGCTGTTCACCCTCGGGGGGGAGAGCCTCAAGCGCCCGCCGAAGGGCTTCGACGCGGACCATCCCCACATCGAGGACCTCAAACGCAAGGACCACATTGCGGTCGCGACGCTGACGGACGAGGAGATGCTCGGGGATGGCGTCGTCGACCGAATCGCCAGCCTCTTCGAGTGCGCCCTGCCGTACCTTGCCTTCGAGTGCGCCGCGCTCGGCGTTCCGCTGTAGTCGCCGACGCCGCAGGCGTCGAAACCAAAGAAAGAGGCGGCGCCCCGCGAAGGGACGCTGCCTCTGTCCTCTTGCGTGGATGCTCGCTACTCGAGCGTGATGAACACGCACCACTCGTTGAGGATACCGAAGTCGCCACCGGTGTCGTCGGTGATCGACAGGGTCCACGCGCCGCTGGCTTCCGACCCGTCGTAGACCGACAAGGGCTGCTGCGGGGTCAGGTTGCCCTCGATGGCGATGGGCTCGACGCAGTTCACTCCGACCGCCGCAGAACCTTCGTCGTTGAAGGTGGCGAAGACATCGTTGGCGCTGCCGCAGAGGTCGAAGGAGAGGTTGTTGCTCAGCCCCAGGTCATCGGCCGACAGGGCGATGTCCAGGTCTGCCGACCAGGTGTGCGTGGCATCGATGAAGACGTCGACGTCCGCGATGATGCCCATGTCTGGGATGGTGATCGTATCGAGCGTCGTGGGGTTGAGGCTATCGATCGAGGATCCCGGCGCCGAGCAGACGACGACGAGGTTGTCCGAGCACTGCGCGGTGTCGTAGCCACAGTCGACATCGCAATCCAAAGCGCCGCCGGCAAAACCCTGATCGATGCAGGTTTGCTGGCCCATGGCGACTCCGTCACACACGTCGGTGCCATTAATGATGTTGTCGCCGCAGCTGTCGAACTCCATGACGTTGAGGACGTAGTCTCCCGAGCCGCCGAAGCGTCCGTCGACGATGACCGTGATCTGCTCGTCTTGCGCGAGCGAGATCAGGAGCTGCGAGTCCAGCCCGATTCCACCGTCGTCGTCGCAGGCGAGCTGCGTCCCGACGCACGTTGCGCCCGCGAAGTAGTACAGCACGGTGTCGAAGTCGGAACCGTTGGTGTCGAAGATGTAGGAGCCCGCCGCAGGCGCTGTGAAGGTGTACGCGACGTCGTTGGAGTCGCCCGGTCCGCAGGTGCCGGAGCTCGCATCGGTCTCGAAGTCCGTGTTGCCCGTGATGCTGATCGGGAGCGCCTGGCCGAGATCGGCATCCGGGCACTGGTCGAAGTCGATGTTGAGGTTGTAGTCCCCTTCCTCGAGACCCGCGCCATCGACGACAACGACGATCTCTTGGTCCTGCGCCATCGTCAGGTTGAGGCGCGAGGTCGTGTCGGCCGAGTTGTCGTTGCAGGCCAGCTCGGTGCCGCCGCATCCGTCGAGGATGTATAGGACGGTGTCGAAGGCCGAGCCGAGGGTGTCGAACGTGTACACGCCCGCTTCGGGGGCGGTGAACGTGTACTGGTCCTCGTTGGCGGTGGAACCCCCGCAGGTGCCGAAGGTCGTGTTGTCTCCGGTGGTCGTGGAATCGCTGATCACCGTCGGGACCATGTTGCCGGCGTCGCCGTCGGGGCACGTTCCTTCGAAGAAGGCGACCTCAAGGTCGATGGCGCCCCCCGCGATGGCGAAGCCGTCCAGCACAACGGTGACCTCTTGGCCAGCCGTAAGGGACGCGGACACCCGGGCTGCCGTCGTGCCTCCGTCGATGTCCTCGTTGCACACGAGCTCGGGCCCGCCGCAGCTGCCGTCATAGACCGCCACGAGCGGGTCGACGATGCCGTCGGGGCTCGTTGCGGTGAAGAAGTAGGTGCCGTCGGACGGGGCGACAAGCGTGTAGGAGACATCCGGCGCACCGCCGCCGCCGCACGAGTTGGTGAACTCGCTGTCCTGGCCGGCGGTGTTCGCGTTGATGAGGTCCGGCACCATGAGCTCGCCATACGGACACTCCATGATCTCCTCACCCGTGGTCGTCTCGGAGGAGGTCGATTCATCTCCGGTCGTGGTCTCGCCGCCGGTGTCCCCGGCGGTCGTGTCCGCTCCGCTCGGGTCGGAGGTCGTGTCCGAGGCGTCCGTCGTCGGCTCTCCGGTGGACGTGTCCGCCCCCTGCGTGGTCGTCGCGTCTGTCGTCGGCGCATCGGTGGTCGAGGTCGATGGGCCCGAGGGGTTGGTCGTCGGGCTCTCCGTGGTGTCGCCGTCATCGCTGGTCGAGCCGCTCTCGGTCGCCGCGGTGACATCATCGCCGCAGGCCGCGGTCAGCAGGGTCAGCGCGGAGAGCAGGCAGAGTCGTGCCGAACGGTCTTTGAGAATGGTGGTCGTGTCGTAGGGCATGGGAAAGATCCGATAGGGTTTGCGCGGACGGGCACCTGAGGCCGAGATGACGGCCCTGTGCTGAACGCTTCTTCCGGACCATACGCGAAGTGTGCGCGCTGCCCAATGACCCAACACGTGAGCTATCCGGCCGCTGGAACCGTCGAGATCGGACGCTGGTAAACCGGATGGGAACGGCGGCCGCAGAGTCCTCCGCGCCGCAAGGGTCCAGTCTGGGACGCGGTCTGGCACGCGGGCGTTCGGACCGCGGATGCGCGCTCAAGCTCCCTGAAGGGCCCGAACCAGCGTTCCGGCGGCCCTTGCGACCGAACGGGCGGCGATGGAGCGAAGGGCGCGAATGTCGTGAGAATCCACGTCTGATCTTCCGTTGTCTTCCGCGATCGGCGCGGCGTACCATCAAGGCACCGTGGGGGACGCGGCGGACACCTCGGTGTTCCGGGACAGGCTCGGGAGAGTCGGGGCTACTGGAACCAGCCCGGAACCAACCGACCGTGAGAGAATCAAGGGAACGCTACGATGAACAACTTCCAATTGGGCCGGTTGGCCACCATTTCGCTCGCTTCGCTGCTCCTTCTGGCTTGTGACGACGGCACGACCGGCGCCAGCGATGGGAACAGCGGTTCCTCCACAGGAGATTCCGGCGCAGCGAGCGAGACCCTCGAGACAGGGGCCACGTCGAGCGCCAGCAACAGCGGAACCTCAAGCACAGGCGAGGACTCCGACGAAGGGGGAGGCAGCTCCAGCTCTGGCTCTGGCGTCACCGATACGGACACCGCGGGCGGATCCTCCACCGGGATCACGGGCGAGACGAACGGGGAGGAATCGGGATCCGGCGGCGAGTCCTCAACGGGCGAGAGTGACTCCGACTCCGACTCGGACTCGGACTCGGACTCGGACTCCGACAGCGGCGTGGTCGAGATCTGCGAAGCGCCTGGCGACCTGGAGCCGTGCGATGCCGGAACCAACGACCCGTTCAACGCCATCGGCCTTGGATGCGAGGGCGGTCCCAACACGGCGATCCCGATCTTCAACCCCATCTTCGCGGCCAACGACGCGAACACCTGGCGCATCGCTCAGCAGTTCGGCAGCTACCTCGACCCGGGCGACGGCCTGCCGCTGTGGCGCCCTCGCGAGGGCGAGTCGATGCTCGTCATCGGAACCGGTCCGCTGCCGACGCTCGACGCCAACGGGGCGCTGATCGAGTTCGGTGACCCGCTGGGCGATGCCACCACCAACCCCAGCAACTCGGCGCTTCCTGCTCCGCTGAGCCCGCTGCCCGGCAGTGCCGGTGGCGGTGGCGGCACCCCATTCGTGAACTGCGACCTGGTCAACGACTGCTCGGACAGCCTGATCGACCAATGGAACCTCGGGAGCGGGGCTGCCAACGACCTGATCTGGTTCCAGTTCGAGACCCCGGTTCCCGGTGGAACCTACGGCTTCTCGTTCGACTTCGCGTACTTCTCCGAGGAGTTCCCGGAGTACGTTGACACCACCTTCAACGACATGTTCGTCGCGTGGTCCAACTCGGAGAGCTACACCGGCAACCTGTGCTTCGTGAACGACGAGCCGTGCACGGTCACCGCGCTGTGGCCCGCCGACTATCAGGCAGGATCCCCAGAGCTCTCCGGTACGCAGTTCACCAACGACGCCGCGACGGGTTGGTACGAGGCCAAAGGTACCGTCGTCCCCGACGAGATGCTGCAGCTGACCTTTGCGCTGTTCGACATGGGTGACTCTGCGTTCGACACGACCCTGCTCCTGGACAACTTCCGCTGGGATTGCGAAGGCTGCACGCCCTCCGAAGTCGACCCCTGCATTGGCATCGACCCCGTCTAGAGATGCTTGAGCGTGCGGCTGCGGCCGCACCGCGGGCGCGTCCCACTTCCCAAGTCCCACGCGGACCTCTGGGACCGGGGCGCGCCCGTTGTGTTTGGTTGGCCGCGAGGTCTGGCTAGCCTTCGGGCACGAAGCTGACGCACGCCGCGACGAGGTCGTCGAGCGCATCGTCGAAGGACTGCGCGAGGTCGCCAGCGCAGATGTCCGATGTGCTGCCCGCGGCCCCGAACGACGCCACGATCGACCCGAGCCGTCGGCCTGGGGACGCCGTGCCGTACGGGCCGGCGCAGGTGGTCTTGGGTGCTTCGAACACGCCGGGATCGCCCGCGATCGCGAGCATCACGATGCGCCTGCGGTCTCCGCCGACGGCGGAGAGCAACAGCTCGTGCTCCTGGACCCGTGTGGCTCCGAGCCCGAGCGTGTCCTCGTCGGTCAGCATGACCACGAACACCACCGAGTCGTCTCTGAGGAAGCCCGCGTTGTCCGGGGATACGAGGGCCTCTGCCGCATTGCGGGACGTCGTCTCGAGCGTGCTGGTGGCCTGCGTGGCGGCCAAGCACGCGAAGTCGTCCTGGAGCGTGGGGGAGGGCGCGGTGATCCACGGCTGCGTCAACCCGCAGTCGGTCTCGGGGCTCGGGGGGAGCGCCGGTTGGTCGCGGTGGGTGTGCAACGCGGTGTCGCCGGGCTCGGCCGAGATCACACCAATATGGATGTCCTGCAGCGTGTCGAGGTTGAGGGCGAGCGCGTCGGTGAAGTCTGTGAAGACCGGAGGCCCTTCGATGCCGCGCAGCGCCGCCTGCTCCTGAGCCATGGACAGCGAGCCGTCCACGACAAAGAGAATGTCGATGTGCTCGCACCCGCCCGGTGGCTTGGGCACGTCGGGCGCCTCCGCCGTTGCACACGCCTGCACCACGGCGGGAAGGAACGCGTCGAACGAGTCCTCGAAGTCCTCGTCGTCCCACTCGGTGTGCAACGCGTTGGGATGCAGTGCGAGGGCAAACGTGTGCAGCTCGTCGGCGTCTTGACCCACGGTGAGGCTCAGGGCGCGGTCGCGGTCGCCTGCGGCGGCCAGACGCAGGAACGCGTCGCTGGCCAGGCCGGGCCGGGCATACATGTTGTTTTCGTCGTCGTCGGTGCCGGCCAACATGACGCTCACCGAGATGCTTCGGTCTTCCGAGGGCCAGTCGTCGTGTTCGAGGAAGGGGAACAGCAGCCCTGTGAACATCCAGTCGCCGTCGGCATCGCTTTCGCTTGGGACGTTTCGGACACCATCGTAGACGCAGTCGAGCTGGGGACGGGCGCTGTTTCGCGGCTGCCCGCCCTCGCCCCACAAGAGGGTGAGGCCGTCCGCGGGACCGTCGGTGTCGAGGCTGCAATCCCATGGGGGCGGCTGCGGAGTGCCGGCATTGGGAAACACCCGGACTCGTGCCCCGGTCTGTTCGGTGAGCTCGTCGAGAAAACCGGCGACGACGCGCCGGCGGTCGATGCCGTAGATCGGCGCCTGGCGGTCCAACACCAGCGAGACGTCGATCGCCTCGCAGATCCGGGTCTCGCCACCGGTCGTCGTGCTCCCCTCTTCGCCCTGTGGACCCGCCGTCCCGGTGCTCGAGGACGATCCCACGGGTTCATTCACGCTGGTCGACGCGTCGGTTCCGTGCGTGGAGGAGGACCCCGCGTCTGCAGTCCCCGCGTCGATGCTCACGCCCTGGACGGAGGTGTTGCAGCCGATCGCCGCGACGACGAGGGCCGCGGTGACCGATCTGGCGTGCACGCGATCAGCCTGCCACAGGTGGCGTCTCGCTGCCGGGGCTCCCCAGCTTTGCGATGCTGATGCCCAGGAAGCCGAACAGGATCGACAACAGCGGGTTGACGTAGTTGAGCACGGCGTACGGCAGGTACGCCGAGGTGGGCACCATGAGTGTGGCCGCCATGAAGGCACCGCAGGTGTTCCACGGGATCAGCGCCGAGGTGATGGTGCCGCCGTCCTCGAGGGCGCGGGAGAGGTTCTTGGGGTGCAGGCCCTGCTCCTTGAACGCCGCGCCATACATCCGGCCTGGCACGACGATCGAGATGTATTGGTCGCCCGCGACCACGTTGATGCCGGCGGCCGTCAACACCGTGACCGCGATGAGCGACCCGGCGTTCTTGGCCAGCGAGAGCAGCTTGCTGGCCATCGTCTGCAGCATGCCCGTACGCTCCATGACGCCGCCGAAGCTCATCGCGCACAGGATCAAGATGACGGTGCTGGACATCTCCAGCATGCCTCCCCGGCTGAGCAGCTCGTCCACGCCTGCGTTCCCAGTGTCGGCGACATGCCCGGACATGGCAGCGCCGATCACCGCGTCGGGCCCGACGCCCTGCGCGACCCCAAGGGCTGCGCCCATTCCTGCGCCCAGCAGCAGGGTTGGAAGCGCGGGCTGACGTCGAAGCACGCACACCAGCACCACGGCCGGAGGAAGCAGGTGAATGATGCTGGGGTTGTAGTGGGCTCGGATGGCCGATTGGATCGTGTCGATGCCCGCCGCATCCACACTGACCTCGGAGCCCAGGCTCAAGACCGTGTACACCACCATCGCGATCAGCCACGACGGGCCTGTCGTCAGGACCTGATGCCGAATGTGTTCGAACAACTCGGCGCCTGCCATCGCGGGGGCGAGGTTGGTCGTGTCCGACATCGGCGAGAGCTTGTCTCCGAAGTACGATCCGCTGATCACCGCACCGGCTGTCATCGCGGGGTCGATGCCCAGCGCGCCACCGATGCCGATCATCGCGATCCCCACCGTGCCCGCGGTGGACCACGAGCTGCCGCTGACCAAGCTGACCACCGAGCAGACGGCGCACGCGGTGGGAAGGAAGAACGAGGGCGAGAGCAGCGAGAGGCCCCAGTCGATCAGCGCAGGTACGACGCCGGAGGCCAGCCATGTCCCCATCAGCAGTCCGATGACCAGAAGGATGAGCATCGCGCCCATCGCCATCTCGATCGCCTTGTTCACGCCTTCTTGCAGCGCGTCCCACGACCAGCCGTAGGCGCGGGCGACCAGGCCCCCGACGATCGCGGCGAGCAGCAGGGGCAGGTGACCGGTGCCTTCGAAGCCGGCGTAGCGCCCGGGGAGGACGAGGATGAAGAGGCTTAGAAACCCGACGAGCGCCACCACGGGCACCAGCGCCGCCCAACCGGGAATGGGCCGCCCCTGTGGGGTGCTCTCCTCGTCCGTCACCGCGAGACCCTACCACGCGCTACGATGGCCTCTGTGAGTCGTACGGCGTTCCTGACGGCGCTCCCCAAGGTTGAGTTGCACGTTCATCTCGAGGGGTCGGTGAGCCCTGAGGTTGCGATGGTGCTCGCCGGTCGCAACGGGGTCCGTCTTCCCGGAGCAGACCTGGGCGCGCAAGGGCTGCGGGACGCCTACGTGTTCCACTCGTTTCGAGACTTCTTGCGCTTGTACATCCGGGTGTCTCGATGTCTTGTGACCACGCAGGACCTTCGAGACGTGGTTGTGGACCTGGCGCGCCGACACGCTGCGGCCGGGGTGCGCTACGCCGAGGTTACCTTCACTCCGTTGACCCACCGCGCGCGGGGGATCACCGCGGACGTGCTGTGGGCAGGGCTGGCGCTGGGCCGGGCCGAGGCCTTGTCGTTGCATGGCGTCGCGCTTCGCTGGGTGTTCGACGTTGTGCGCTCGATGCCGGATCAGGCCGAGGCGACCGTCGACTTCGCGCTGGGGATGGATGCTCGTGATGCCGGAAGCGTCGCCGGGCTCGGGGTGGGCGGTCCTGAGGCCGACCACTATCCGATGGAGGTGATCGGCCGGGCGTTTGACCGAGCGCGAGCAGCCGGGTTTGCCAGCCTTCCGCACGCGGGCGAGGGCGCGGGGGCAGGCTCGATCTGGAGGGCGGTCCGAAGGCTCGGAGCGGCGCGTTTGGGGCACGGGGTTCGCTGTCTCGAGGACCCCGCGCTGGTCGAGTATCTGCGAGAGCACGCCATCGCGCTGGAGGTGTGCCCCAGCAGCAATGTCGCGCTGGGTCTGTTTCCCTCGATCGCTGCGCACCCACTGCCGCAGCTCCTCGCCGCCGGCCTCTGCGTCACCCTGGGCAGCGACGACCCGCCGATGTTCGGGACCGATCTGCTCACCGAGTACGAGCGATGCATCGATGCCTTTGGTTGGGAGGAGCCAACCGTGCGCGGCATTGTCCGCACGGGCATCGAGCACAGCTTTGCGCCGGAGTCGCTCAAAGCGGAGATGCTTCGAGACTTGGACGCTTCGAGCTGATTCGTGGGTCGCTCAGCGGAGCTTGGTCTTCGCGCCAGCGACCCCGAGCACATATCCGAAGTGCTCCTTGCTGACCGGCTGGACCGAGAGCCGAGACTTTTGGGTGACGACCATGTCGGCAAGCGCGGGGTCGGCCTTGAGCTCCGCGAGGGAGACCATGGTGGGGGTCTTCTCCACGAACTCCAGATCGACCATCTCCCAGCGCGGGTTCTCCGGCCCGGACTTGGGGTCGAAGTAGTGGCTCTCGGGGTCCCATGCCGTGGGGTCGGGGTAGGTCGTCTTGCAGACCTTCGCCACGCCCACGACCCCAGGCGGCTTGGCGTTGGAGTGGTAGAACAGCACCAAATCGCCGAGGTTCATGGCGCGCATGTTGTTGCGCGCTTGGTAGTTGCGGATGCCGTCCCAGGGTTGGGACCCGTCGCGCTTGAGGTCGTCGATCGAGTAGGCGTCGGGTTCTGACTTCATCAACCAGTAGCCCCGCTTGGAAGTCCCGGTGTGTCCAGAAGTGTCTTTCCGCTTCGATTCCGCCATCTTGGCGGGCTACAGTAGCACCGGGGCATCGTCTGAAACACCCTGAAACCGGGGCGTTTGCAAGCGGTAGGCAATCACGAGAAAGGCCCCGATGGGACGTTCAAAAAAACGAAGAGAGAACCTGATTGCCGAGAACGTCGCCCGCCTTGCGCGTGACCCGCAAGGACCCCGCACGCAAGTCGTCTGGGACACCGCGGTTCAGACGCTCGGCTTGCGGCTCAACCAGAGCGGTCGGCACACGTGGGTGGTCGGCGGTCGCGAGGCGATCGGCCAATGGCCAGAGATGCGGTGCCCGGACGCGCGGCGGAAGGCTCTCGGCCTTGTTGACGAGCCCAAGGGCAGGGGCGGGTTCACGTGGCGCGACGGACTGCTCCACTACATGGAGAACCGCGTCACGGCCAAGAAGGGCCGACTGATCAAGGACGCGCCGTCGTCGAAGGTCCGGGTTGAGCAGCTGGAGAACCGCATGCCGTTCGCAGACGTGCCCATGACGGCGACAACGCCCGACCAGATCGGCGAGTTCCTGCGCGTGTACGCGGACCGTCCGAGCATGCGCAACGCGTTGCGGGCGACGATGCGGGCCGTGTGGTCGCACTGTGTCGAGCACCAGCTGGTGTCGGCGGCGTCCCCGATCATCATGAAGCCGCTCGGGACGAGCCCGCCGCGGGACTATTTCTCGATCGAGGAGTTGGAAGTGTTCACCGGCCTGCTCGCCGCGAACAAATACGCGCCGTGGGTTCTGAGCTATGCCGAGCTCACCTATGTGTGGGCGCTCCGCGGGCGCGAGGCTCTGAGCCTCCGGTGGGACTGGATCCGCGGTGACGTCCTCGAGATCCCCGAGCGCAAGGCATCGGGGCGCACCGACTTCCAGCTCTGGCCCGAGGCCCGCGACGCGCTCGACCGGCTCCCGCGAATGGACGGCTGCCCGCTGGTGTTCGCGCCGCCACGCGGCTACAGGCCGGGCCGCACGTTCAAGACTCTGGCCGTGGCGTTCTCCGAGGTCGCCCGGGAGCAGTGGCCGGGGCGCAAGCTGACCCCTCACACGCTGCGACGATCTCGGGCAACCCACATGCGCGACGCGGGCTACACCGACGCGGAGATCATCGTGTTGACCGGTCACGCGACAACGGCCCAGCTCCGGGCGTACATCGGCAAGGCTCCGAAGCACGTCATGGCCGGGTTGAGCCCGGCCGCCATGCGCAAGCGAGCTGCCGAGCGCCACGGCTGAAAAGCCCGCGCATCGTACGCGCCGACGCGTCGCCCGATCCGGCCCCGAACCTTCGGCCGGAAACCACGCCGGAAGTGTTCCGACTTGCGCCGCCGCGCGCCGCATCGACAGCGGGCGCGAGCTTCAAAAGTGAGGCGGCCGCATTGCGTCGCCCGAGAGCGGCGGGAGACTGACATTCTCAGAACGGCAGTGACCCAACAGGGCGCAGCCTGGAACAAGAGCCCGCGGGGATGCCTGAGAACAGCCCGCGGACTCCACAGCCGGCGACGAATCGAACGAACCAGCCAAGTGCAGAATATAGCCACAGCAACCCCAGAGCAAGCCACGGCCGATCGGCCGACCTACGTCAACATTCGGCGGGTCATGGAGATCAGCGGCGCCAGCCGGTCCCACGTACTGCGCCATATCACGCCCCACTTGTCGCGGTTCGAGTTTGGACCCCGGTGCGTCCGGTTCAGGGAAGATGAGGTTTACGCCGTCCTCGAATCCATGGGTGCCGCATGAACCGCCCCAAAATCACCACCGATGAGTCCGGGGGCGCATGCGTCCGGTTCGACAACCTCGGAGGACCACCGAAGCAGTCCCTGACCTGGATCGAGAGCGCCGAGCTCGTGCTCGATCCTCGCATTGACCGCGTGTCCGCCAGCATCATCGTGAGGGGGCAGCGATGCCCGCTCACATTTTCAGTCATGCGTGACTCGGGACGGATGGGGCAGATCCACGTGCTCACGCCACACCCGGCAATTTGCTTTGATCAGCCGCTCCTGAACCGCGACAGTGGGAGTCCTAGAGACGCCTCCGCATTCGTCCTTGTCGACCGAGACGGCGAGCCCGTCTATCACCGACGGTGCCCCGAGGGGCTCGGGGTGCCTCGATGAGCCAGCCGAAGAAGGGGAAGGCCCTCAAAGTCGTCAGGTTCGACGAGAGAGACCCCGAGCCGATCGTGTGGTTCTGGGAGGGGTGGATCCCCGACAAAAGCCTGACCCTATTTGAGGGACCGGGCGGGTCGGGGAAGTCGACCGTGCTCTTAGACCTTGCGGCCAAAGCAACCAGGGGGTTCGCCTTCCCCGGCGAAGAGTCCGAACGCGAGCCGATCAATGTGCTCTGGATTCAAGCCGAGGAAGGCCTTGAAAACGTCCTAATCCCCCGATTCATCGCCGCGGGGGGCAACCGGTCACGCATATTCACTTTGCAAGAAGCGGAGCCGTGGACCGCGGCAAACGTCGACGACCTCAGGGCCACAGTCGAATCGCTCGAGATCGGACTCGTGGTGATCGACCCGATCAAGGCCTACCAGTGCGGCGTCGACGACAACAGCGAAACGAGCGTAAGGGCAACCCTTCAAGGGCTGAATCAGCTTTCGGTTCCTGTCGTGGCTGTGCGCCATTGGAAGAAGGGCGGCGGCATCGCGTCGGAGCGGGGCGCAGGTTCAATCGCCTATCTAAACGTCAGCCGTGCATCTGTCGTTGTCGCCCCCGAGCCCGGATCTCCAAAGGACTGCCCTCGTCGATTCGTTGCACCGGAGAAATGCTCGATGACAATGCCCCCGACCACGTGGGAGGTCAGCATCGACAAGGGCCCCACAGTTGCCAACACCGTGCGGCCGGTGGTGAAATGGCTCTGGAAGAGACCGGATATCGAAGCCAACGATCTGTCTCGCCATGTCGATCCCAAGGACAGGTCTTCCGGCGGTGGCAAGCGGGGGGCAGCCCGCGATGTGATGGTAGATTGCCTGCGGGGGCATGGGGGAGAGGCCGGAAGGGCCGTCGTCCTGCAAGCCGCCCTCGATGAGGGCATCGGCGATCGAACCGCGAAGGCTGCCCTCTCAGACCTCCGGGATGACGGAACCATCACCGTAGAGAAGGAGTTCGGCGGCTGCGGGATTGTGAGAATGCAAGAAGCCCTCGTGTAGAGTTCTTGCATTGTTGGTAGATAGACAGTTACCCCCCCCTCTCTTCCCCTCTGTTCAATATTGCAAGCCTTGAACCGCTGCATTGTTGGCCAGGGGGCAAGATAGGCGGGGTTCGTCGCATTTGTGCAAAAATGCAACCCGCAAGGGAGGGGCCACGGCTGCATTCGTGTGCTATCATTGGCCATGTTCGACCTGTTCGCACCCTTCTCCACCCAACTGCAACAGTATCAGCGGTCCGTCTTGGGCGCAGTCATCCTGTCAGCTCAGGACCGGAGCAGCACGATCTACGCCTACCAGGCGCTCGTGAACATGCGGAGAGTGTCCCCGAGCATGCCACCGCTCCCCGAGCTGCCAGGCCGCTAGCGCTAGCCCTAGACCTTGCCCTCTGAGCCCTGCGAGCCCTAATCCTCCGGGCACGTCAGGGCGTCGTCGATCTCTGCGAGCATCGAGATAGCCTCCCGCACCGCCTCCGGCTCTGCGCCGCACTCACGATAGGCGCACTGGGTGAGGAGGTTCTCATTGTGATCGCACGACTCCGGCAGGAGGTCGCTGGTGCCCTCGACGCACTCAGCGACGCCCTCGATGAACGGGCAGGCCTCGAGGACGCACACAGCGGCCTCCTCACAGGCGTTGACGGGCTCGGTGCTGCCTTCCCCCTCGGCAGAGCAAGCGGCGAGCAGAATGGCGACTACGAAGGCTGTGGTGCGCATACCCTTGTCGACGCGGGGACGTCACTAGAATTCACCGGCCCGGGGGAATGGTGCCGATGCACGCATCGGGGCCAATGGCAGCGGATTCGTACAATGTGCAATGTGCCATTGAGTCCAATGCGTTGCGTAGCAGGCTGGCGCGAGCTGTCCAGGGAAAAGACCACCATTATTTCGGCCACCTACGAGGCTCCACCACAGCGCCTCTCCTCGCGCGCGGGTACCAGCTCAGAGCCCCCGTGTGCAGCGTGGCACCGTGGCCACCGGACAGTTCACAAAGGACATTCAACCCGCCCCCTCTGGGTTCATTTCAAGACCAAATGACGGGGTGCGCAAACCGCACCCCCGGCGCCGGGATGTGACCCTAAAATCGCATTTCGCGCGGCGACCTCCGCATGTCGCGCACTCTATAATAACACCCCGGACTGTCACGATTGTGTCACACTCGCCCAAGTGCACTAAATAGTGACAGTTGGTGTGCTAGGATAGCGCCATGAGGGTATTGGCAGATAGTTGCATGACGCTGAGGGAGGCCGCCGCGCTCTGGGGTGTCCAGATCGGCACCGCGCGCGGGTATGTACCTCGATTGTGCCAGGTCGGATCGATCGGCAATGTCGCAGTGTTCCGCACGCTTGAGATCGAGGCGGTGCATCGCGAGCGGATCGCCCGAGCATCCTCGCGCCGCAAGCTGATCCCGATCAGCGTGAAGGACCGATAGTCATGAGTGACGAATCCAACAAACAAGTCGAGCTTGCCGCTGCGACAGCCGAGCCTCCCACGCCCCACCCGCTGAGTGGTGATGTCCTCCCGGTCGACCTTCCCGGGAGGATGCAGCTCACCCATTACTCCCCGGAAAGCGATCGAGCGTTTGCGTACGCCCGCGACAAGCTGTCGAAGGCGTACCGTGAAGCCTCGACCGCAGTTTTCTTTGCGGCTGCGGAGTTTGACGAACCCGACGGGGTCTTGAGACCCGAGGTGATCGAGGCCATGGAGCGCAGCTGCGACGCGCTCGACCGGATCGCCGCCGAAGCCGAGCAGCTCAAGGTTCCGAGATCGCCAGGAGGACCTCGCGTCGAAATGCGAGGAGTTCTCGATCTCGCTTGGCGACCGGGTCGCCGCGATGCGAACAGCGCTCGAAGCCGGGAAGGCCCATCGTGACTTGCTCGCTGCCCAGCGCCAGCGTGCGGACATGCTGGAGACCAATAAAGCCAACGGATTCCCATTCCACTACGGTTTGAAAGCGGCGGGGCTCCTGACCAAGTCCGACGTCGACGCGATGGGCGAAGATGCTCACATGGCCGGGCTTGACCGTGTGGGCCGGTCCATCGAACGGTTCCGACTGGGCCAAAATGAGAGGCGCCTGACGTCGAAGCCCGACTTCTCAATGCTCGATTCTATCCGCTCGCAAATTGCCGCAATCCCCGAGGGCGCCGCCGCGCTCATGGGCGAAGACCTGCCCGGGCTTTACCACCACGGCGACACGGACGGCGCCAGGGTGCCCGCCAGCGTCTCCGAGCGCCCGCTGGTGCACGAGGGTCGCATGGTGGCGCTCTATCGCGTCTACAGGGACCCCAGCCCGCTCAGCACGAGCAACAGCGACGCGTGGCCAAGCCTGAGCGAGTACCGGCCGGTGTGGGTCGGCAAGATGCGGGACGCCGGGGCAATCACGGCCGGCGGACGGATCAGCATCGAGTGCGCGGGCTTCGAGTCGTTGCTTGAGCGCAACATGGCGACGGGGAGCGGGGCGGTGTTCGCCGTCCTCCCCGAGTTCTCGACGACGGCGGGCGTTGACGATCAAGTGGCAATCTACCTCGGCACGTCTGAGGTCGTCGACTCCGGGGACGGCACAATCTCGGCCGGGACCACGTGCCAGGGTCGCCGGTGGACCACGCTCAGCGGCGACTTTCGAGCGGAAGTCCGAGATGCGCTGGCCGACCTCATCGCCGACACCGTGGCCGGCATCGACACCGACTACCGCACCAGCGAACCGACCTTCGACGCCACAGCGAACGGTGACGCCGGTTTCACTGGCGATTCGATCTACGTGGAGCGAGAGCCCGCGAGCCCGCCGACGACTTCTTCTTCTCCCGCGTCACCCTCGCGATGCACCGCCGGCGGTGGCTTGCGCTGGGCTTCGACCCGTCCCAGCAGGACTGGGAAGGCTACTGGCGCGCGACAGAAGACCAAAAACAGATCGTGTTCGAGCGTCTCCCCTCTGGTGAGGCGTTTCGCCCGCACTTCGGCGCGAACATGGGGCCTGTCCCCGGGTCTGGATACCATGCAGCCACGTTCACGACGATCGCAGTCGGGGCCACCCAGGACCATCTTGAGCACCGAGGCGAGTGGGACGGTCGGCGGCAGTTCGACCCACTGTTTCCGGGCGGAAACACCCCGCAGATCCTGAACGTTGGCACTGGGCAGGTCCTGCGCATGGTGACGAATGCCCCCCTGCTCCCGCAGTCGCACGTTCCGTTCTCTGGATCGGTCGACGGGACCGACTGCGACGCGGCCGGCTACTTTCTGATCAAGGGGAAGATCCGCACGGCCGAGGGCTCCACCGATGACTCGACGCTTGTTGTCGAGGACGAAGCCGAGCAAGTCGTGATCGCCCGGTGTTCGTGGGTGGTCGCCGATGGGTTATTCGCGGCCGAGGTCGACGGTACGTCGCCAGCGATCTACGTGGAGCAGCTCTACGACCCGCGGACCTTCGGCTACCCTCACCGGCCGCTCGATCGCGACTGGGCCGCGCTCGCCCTCACGTGCCAGCAACTGCACACGTGGACCACCGGCACCGCAGCGGCCCCACCGGAGCTTGCAGGGCCCACGCTGTCCGCCATGCTGCGCAGCACCGGCACGAGCACCGGGCCCGCGGGAGGCGTCGGCGTCATTGCCCAGGGAGTCAACAGCGGGACTGCCACCGGATTCTCGGGCGACATCTTCTCGCCTGAGATGGGGCTCGGTGTCCCGAGCTCGCTGCTGCCGACCCAGGCCGAGATCACCGAGGCAATGTCGGGCCTGCCCGGCGGTGCGGCGGGAGACCTCGCGCGCGCCCGGATCTCCTACGAGGGCAGCTTCTCCAGCTCGGACGCCATCGCGGCCCTGTTGGAGCCTCGCGGGCTTCGCATGGGCTTCGACGGCGGGCGGCTGAACCTGTACCGCCTGCGCGACGCAAGCCCGGCAGACGCGACGGTGAACGTCCTCGAGTCCGATCTCTACGGCCAAGTGGGCGACCCAACCAGCGTCTACCCACAGCAGAGCGCCCGGGCCCTGGCACCGGTCGACGCCTGGACGTTCAACTACGCCGGCAAGACGCACACGCAGAAGGCGAAGGACCCCAACGCCGGAACCCGCCGCGGAACCAACACGGTCACCGTCAACGGCCGTGGACTCATCGCCCCCGAGCTCTACGGCCGTGACCCCACCGCGGCCCCGGTCGGCAGCGGCTGGAAAGCCGAGGTGCTCAACCTCTTCGGGCACGATGAAGCTCGGTTTCTCGCCCGTCGCCACGGCAAGGTCACGGTCTCGATCTCCCGACCCAAAGGCCAGGACGTCTACCCCGGCACGCTGATCACCCTGAGCAACCCGTGGGTGCGTGGTGCCGATGGAACGGAGTCCGTCTCCAACGTCGTCGGCCGGGTGATCCGCACGGTGCACCACACCGACTCTGGCCAGTGCGATGCCGACGTCTTGGTCTTCGAGGGCCAGGACCGCCCGCCGCCACTGTTCGCCCCGATGCTCTGGATCGAGGCCGTGCCCAACAGCACGACGCTCACGATCGCCACGTCCAGCGACTTCGGGCCGAACGTCGGCACCCGCACCGGTTGGACACAGCCCGCGTGGTCCACCGCTGGCAGCGGTAACGCCATTCTGAGCCTGTTTCGCATGCTCCCTGATGAGACGTGGGTCGAGGTCGGGACGGCTGAGGTCGACACCGTGACCGACACGGAGATCGAGCTGTCGACGCCGCTCTCAGCCTTGCCGCCGGACATGGCCCGCACCATGATCGCGACCCTCGGGCCCTTCGATGCACAGCCGGAGTGGGCGCAGGATATCTACGCATCGGTGGGCGTCCAAGGCGACAACACCAACACCAGGAGATTCGTCTAGCTCGTCACGGTGGCGGTGGAGTTCGCCAAGCCCCGGAGGGATTCGTCCCCCTCCGGGGCTTTTTTACGTCACCCGCAAGACGGCTATCACGTCCCCGAGGTGCCACCGCCTGCCGCGGTCCCCCTCGCTGATGTTGATCGTCCGAACGTTGGCGTTCGCGAGGAGCTTGTCTCGCGTGCTCCCCCGGAACCCCCGGGGAGTCACACCGAGAACCCGGCACAGGCTCGCCGTCGACAGGAACCGATCGTGCGGGTCGAGCGGAGCGCTCACGCCCCCACCGCGAGGCCGGAGACGTTCCGGGTCACCACGTCGGGGGCCGGTTGAACCTTGCTCGCGTTGGTCGTCTTGGCGGCCTTGATGGAGTCGAGCGGGCCGGTGATCCACTCGCCATCGGGCTTCTGGAGAAGGAACGACCAGAAGTCCTCTGAGCGCTCGGGGCGGAACCATTCGCGGGAGTGAATCTCGAAGGTCCCGGGCTCGACATGCACCCACCGGTTGTCCAGGAGCACGGCGGCGATTTCTCGTTCTTTGATCAGCACTGGCCTAGGCATGTCCCCGGCCGCGGGGAAAGGCAATCGGTTGCCTATCGGTGCCTTGTGCGGGTTGCAGTTGCGCCACAGCGGCAAATCGCGGTACTCAACCAAAACTGTTTCTTGGCAGCCATGGGGGTGTCGGCACACTAGCAGCCCTCGGCGCAGCCCGTCGCGCGGGCTCAGCGAGAGGACAACACTCGGGTCAGTCTTGAGACCGAGTGGGGAAGTCCGTGCACTTCGATCGAACCCTCCGCGTCGACCCGGACCTCGATTCGTTTCGGACCTCGCCACAGCTGTGGATCGGCATAGCGCGGGGTTCGATGGTGGAGGCGCTGGTTTGCCGAGCCGATGAATCGGCGCACCAGCTCCGGCTGGTGGACATCGAACCTGCCGTCGATGAGCGTGTCGAGGTTGGCCCAGAGGGTGTCGAAACCCGGGCGCTGTTGGGCTTGCTCCAAGGTGTAGCCGGTGAACACGATGACGCCCAGGTCGCGTGCCTGTGCGTGCTTCGAGAGCCACGCGAGGCCGACGGGTTGCTGCAAGGGCTCGCCGCCCAAGACCGTGATGCCCTCGACGCCGGCGTCGCACGCCCGATCCAGGAGTGAGCGCAGCCCGTCCTCGGACGTGGGCTCGGCCGCGTTTGCATCGAACAGCGCGGGATTGCAGCAACCCGGGCAGGCGAGGTCACACCCCGCCACCCACAGGGCGCAGCGCTCGAACGGACCTTCGGCCGTCGTCTGCGAGATCACCTTGGCGACACGGAGCACTCCGGCATGCTGGCCCGATGCCGCGCGGGACTCAAGGCGCGGTGTCCCGTCGTCGTACGAACCATCCGACGACAGCGGCCAAGCCGAGCAACGCAGCGGCACCGCCCAGGTGCAGGGGGACGATGTGAAGCATCCCCGTGGCAGGGCAGTGCCACGACACCACGTTGAGCGCGACAAGAGACAGACCCGCCGCCACCCAGAACACCGCGGAGACGCGCCGTTGTTGGACGAATGCGCCGCTGAGGACACCCAGGCCCAGCATCGCGATGCCGGTGATCAGCGTGACGGAAATACACAAGAACGGACCGAACGCGGCGGGGTGCGCGGCCGTGGGAGCGGCGGAGAAAGGCCAGCCGGTCGACGCCACGACGCTGAGCACCACCGCGGCCAGCGCCAGCGCGTAGCGGACCCGGCGCCCGACGAAGAGCACGCCGACGCCCAGCGCGGGGAAGACGACCAGGCACAGGACCCACAGCAGCAGCTGGACCGTGAGCCGCTCCGGGGGCAGCTCCAGCAGGTCGGGCCGAACGCCAAACACCACCAGGGGCGCGATGACGACGACAAGCGAAAGCAGAAGCGCGGGCTGGAAGTGCTCCCTGCGCTCTTGTTGTTCGTGCGCGAGTTCGGCACGAATTGCCTCTAGGGCGCTCGGCGGTCGGCGCGTGCTCATGCGTGCGACCAGGCAACGTTGCTACGGCGCGAAGTGTTTCGTCTCCGGGCCATGAAGCGGCGCGGCGACGTCATTTCTGGGTGTGGGTGCGCATCCAATCGAACACGACCTCGTGCCACTGGAGGCTGTTGTTGGGCTTGAGGACCCAGTGGTTTTCGTCGGGAAAGAACAGGAGCTTGGACTCGACCCCGCGGCGCTGCAGCGCCGTGAAGGTCCCCAGCCCCTGATCTTCGGGCACGCGGTAGTCGAGCGCGCCTTGAACCACGAGCATCGGCGTCTTCCACTGATCGACGAACAAGACCGGGTTGTGCTTCTCGTGGGCCTTGGGCTTCTCGTAGTACGGACCTCGGTGTTCCCACTCTGGAAACCAGAGCTTCTTCGGTGGCGTAGTACATGATGCGCGAGTCGAAGACCCCGTCGTGGTTGACCAGGCACTTGAACCGGTCAGGCCATTGACTGGCGATCCAGTTGATCATGAAGCCGCCGTAGCTCGCTCCCAGCGCGCAGGCGTTGTCGGCTTGCAGCCACGGGTAGGCTTGGGTCGCGTGGGCGAGGCCCTTCTTGAGGTCGGTGAGGGGTTTGCCGCCCCAGTCGTCGCCGATGGCGTCCGTGAACGCTTGGCCGTAGCCGGTCGAGCCGTGAAAGTCGATCATCACGACCCCGTATCCAGCCCCCGCGTACGTCTGCGCGTTCCATCGGTAGTGGAACATGTTTCCAAACGAGCCTTGGGGGCCGCCGTGGATCACAAACGCGATCGGGTAGGTCTTGTTGGGATCGAAGTCGACCGGCTTGACGACGTAGCCGTGGACCGTGTCCCCGTCGGCGCCGCGGAACGAGAATTGCTCTGGCTCGCCCATCCGCGCGGCCGCAACCTTCGCGTCGTTGAGGTGCGTCAAGGCCGTCGGCTCTCCGCCCGCCTTGGGGACCGTGTACAGCTCGGTGGGGTGCTGCAGATCGTGTTTTTCGAGGAGGATGCTGTCCCCCAGGGGCATGGCCCCGCCCAGTGAGCCTTCGTGGACCAACTCGGACACCTCGGCGCCGGGCTGCAGTGGAACCCGAAACAGGGACCGCTGACCGAAGTTCTGGGCGATCACGAGCAGCGATGACCCGTCGGCATCAAACGCGAAGGACCCGGCGGATCGATCCCAGTGCTGCGTGATCGCTGTGGGGGCGCCGTCGGGCCACGCGATCGTGCGGATCGTGAACTTGTCCGCTTCGTAGCCCGCACGCTTCATCGACGCGAAGGCCAGGGTCTTGCCGTCGGGGGAGAAGACCGGGTGCGCGTCCCAGGCGGCGTTGTCACCGGTGAGGAGCTTGGGGGGTCCACCGCTGGCGGAGACCGCGTAGAGGTCGAAGTTGGTCGACCAGGGCTCGCTCTTGCCCGCGAGGCGAACGGTGTAGACGAGGGTCTTGCCGTCGGGCGCGTAGGTGAAGTCTTCGGCGCCACCGAAGGGCTTGGTGGGCACGTCGCCCTGCACGCCTTGGGTCACGTCGACAGGTGTGCCTCCGGACAATGGCTGCACGAACAGGTGCGAGCGTCGGCCGTCTTTGTAGGTGTCCCAGTGCCGAACGAAGAGCTGGTCGTAGACCCGGCCGGTCCGAGGGTCGGCGGCCTCGTCCTCGAGCCGTTGGGCGGTGCAGGCCAGGTCCGGGCAGTCGACAAAGACATCGGCCGAGAAGGCGAGGGTGTCTCCCGCTGGCGACAGGGCCAGGTTGCCGATCGACAGCGGGTGATCGGTGCGCTGCGTCGCGTCCCCTCCAGCCAGCGGCATCGACCACACCTGCACGCTCCCACTGCGGCTCGACAGGAAAAACAGCGTCTTGCCGTCCGCCGAGATGCGGGGGTTGAAGTCGCTGGCGGGGTCGTGGGTCAGCCGCGTGGGCTCCCCCCCACCGCTGGGGATGGACCACAGGTCGGTGCGGCCCCGGTCCTCGGCGAGGTCGGTCACCCTGCGTACGAACACGACCGTCTTGGTGTCGGGCGAGACCTGGTGGTCGCTGATCCGGTCCATGCCCAGCAGGTCGCGGACGTCGAACGGATGCGGGTCCGTGGACGCGATGGGCGCGGGATCCGTTGCGGTCGCGTCTGCAGGAGGCGTTGCGGCCTCAGCCTGCGGCGGCGGGGACACCGGAGGCGTCGGCTTCGAGGCACAGGCGCACAGCGATGTGAGGACGAGGAGCGCGAGCGGGGTCCGCATGGCCGGACTCTAGCAGTCTGTCGCGTAGCCTACAGCTCAGCGGGCGGCCAGGATGCTGGCTGCGACCAGGGGCTCGAACGTGTACCCGGTCTGCGGGTCTCCGCGCAGCCCCGCTTGAAGGTCGAACGTCAACGCAATGCGGACGTCGGTGTCGACGATGAACTCGCCGTCGACCGAGACCTCCTCGGCCAGCAGCTCCGCGTCTTGCCAACCCTGCGCGGTCGAGACACGAACGCCGACGATGCCAAAGGACAGCTGGTCGTAGGCCTGCATCCGAATGGGGACATCCGAAATCGCGTCGGCGCGAGGCTCGGTTCCCAAACTCGTGGTGGACGTGTCGCCCGACAACAGCACCCAACGATCTTCGTAGGGCCGATGCAGTGCGACCGTGTCGAGCGTGAGTTCGACGCCCAGCACCTCTCCGGCATCGGGCATGGATGCGGCGTCCAGCTCGACCGAGGCTCGCGCGGCCTCCTGGGCGTTGTAGTGCGCGGTGGCGGGGTAGACGGAGACATCACACCCGGCAGCGGCGAGCAGCGCTCCGCCGAGCAACGCGGCGCACAGGGGGTTGGGGGCGTTCATCGTTCGTCCGTTCCGCACCACCATCGGCACACCGCGGCCCGCCTTGAGTCCCCACGGTCCGGTTGTTGTCCGCGTCACTGCGGGCGGGGGTGCATCCCGGCGAAGGCTTCCTTGAGATCGTACGGCGTGAAGGCCCCCGCCGCGAGGTCCGTGGGCAGCTCGACCGAGCCGAAGCTCACGCGTGCCAAGCCCACGACGTGGCTCTCGAGCGCCGCGAAGATGCGACGGACTTCGTGGAACCGGCCGCTGGTGATCGTGATCGATGCGAAGAACTTCGCGTCGTCGGGCCGATGCAGGGCTGGGTGCAGCGACTCCGGGTCACGCGCTTCGTACTCGGTGATCTCCGGGGCGTATCCATCCTTGAGGGTGAGCCCCTCGGGCAGGGGCACCGGCGGGCGCTCAAGCGCGACGTGGTAGGTGCGAGGCACCGCGTAGCGCGGGTGGGTGATTCGGTGCAGCAAGGTGCCGTCGGTCGTCCACATCAGCAGCCCGGAGGTCTCCTTGTCGAGCCGGCCGACCGCGCGCAGCTCCTTGAACAGCGGGGCCTCGCGCAGCAGCTCGTAGGCCGTCGGATGCTGGGCGTCCTCGTGGGCGGTGACCACACCCAGTGGTTTGTTCAGCAGAAGATCGTAGCGGGCACGCAGCGTGAGCGGCTTGCCGTCCACGCGAACCTCGGTCGGGAGATCGACCGGCGGCACGTTGTCCTTGGCCCGCAGAGGCTCCCCCGCGACGCTGCGGATTCGCTTGGTCTTGAACATCCGACTGACTTCCCGCCGAGACATGGACGAGTTGCGGGCGACCAGGAGGTCGAAGCGGGGCATTGGGGGGAGCTTGGCCGAGAAGGAGCCACTCGCGCTACCCTGTGGCCGCGTGAGTGCGCGCCCCCAGCCGCTTCCCGAGGAGCGGGCGATCGTCGAGCGAGCCCAGCGGGGAGACGCTCGGGCGTTCGAGCAGCTGTATCGGCACTACGCGTCCACGATCTACAGCTACGTGCTCGTCCCGATGCTGGGCGATCGGGACGACGCGCACGACTGCCTGCGCGAGACCTTCATGGCAGCCAACCGCGCGCTGCCCCACTACGAGTGGCGCGATCCCAGCGTCTATGCGTGGTTCAAGACGCTTGCCAAGAACAAGGCCCGGGATCTTCTTCGCGCTTCGGGTCGTCGACAGCGGCTGCGCGGGTCGTTTCTCGATCATGTCGAGTCGATCGGCGGGCCGCCCCCGCCGAGCACCGCGGGCGAGGAGGAGGTTCGACGCTCCCAGTTGCGCGGCAAGATCGACGCCATCCTCGAGACGATGAACCCTCGCTACGCCGCCGTGCTTCGGATGCGATTGCTCGAAGACCGGGATCGCAAAGGATGCGCCGAGGCGCTCGAGGTCAAGCTCGCCACCCTCGATGTGCTGCTGTTTCGAGCGTGTCGCGCGTTTCGGACGGCCTGTGAAAAAGAGGGCGTCTCCCTCGCCATGGAGCTTCGTTAGATGAACCGATTGTTGCCAACGGCCCGTCCATCCCGCCCGCGCCACCCGGGCTTTCCCCGCAGCGCCACGCCAGCGGGCATCTGGCAGCACGAACGGGCGCGGTGTCTGATGTGCCGTAAGGTTTTTCCTGCGGCCAGCGTTCCGGAGTCGAACAGGGGCGAGACGTCATGAGTGAGAAGCAAAAGGGGGTGCTCGACCCCCATTGGGAAGACGCACTTCGCGCCGGTCAGGAGTCTGAAGGCGCGCGGGGTTCGCTTGAGGCCGAGCTGGCGGTCGTGCATCTTTTTCGGCACGCCGCGGGCCCTGAGGCGCTCGATCCCGAGGCGGCCCGCGCGATCTGGTCCGAGGTGGCGGAGCGGCTCGAAGCCGAGTCTGGGTTCACGCCGTGGTGGCGCCGGATGTTGGACTGGCGCATCGGGGTGGGCGTCGCGGTCGCCGCCGCCGCCGTCGCGGTGCTCGTGGTCTCGGCTGAACCCGGCGCCCTCCCCGAGGTCGGCCCCGGGTCGGTCGCGCAGCTCGGTGGCCCCGCGGGGATGTCGGTCACCTTGGAGTCGCAGTTCGAGTTGCTCGCGCCCCGCGCTCGAGAGGAGATCGGCGCGGAGGTCGATGAGGGGCGCGGCGCGCTTCGAGAGGACCTGCTCGCCTCGCTGAAACCCTCCAGTGAAGCTGGAGGGGTGCCATGAGACCGCGCGGCGAAGGACGACTCAGCCGCTTGGGGACCCTCGCGCTCGGCATGTTGTTGGGCGCTGTGGGCATGTTCGCGGGCTTGGCCCAGGCCGACCGCATCGTGCCCGCGCGTCCGGACGTGTTGGTCGCGCTCGGGCAGCGCGTCGAGGTCGAGCACCGCGCGGTGGACCTCAAGCTGGGCAGAGGCGATGTCGCTGGAGCGATCGCGTCGCTCGAATCGCTGCGCATGGGCCCGTGGCCGTCGCCCGAAGAGGCGTCCGGTGCCTCGGTTGCGCTGCGGCACGACGCGTACGGTCGCTTGGTCCGCCTGCGGCTCGACCATCCCGAGGTCGAGCCTGTCGATGAGGGGAAGCTCCTAGAGCTGGTCGCGGAGGGGCTGGGAGACGAGGACTCCGAAGCCAGCCCGTTCACGGCGCGGCTGTGGGCGCTGCGGGGCGAGCTGTACGAGTCTCAGGGGCGGGATGACGACGCGCTCGCGGCGTACGAGAAGGCGCTGGAGATCAACGCCCTCCTGCTCGAGCACGAGCTTGGAGGTGCGCCGTGAACCACCGGCGTGCTGCGGTGTTGGTGTCGGTGCTGTGCGTGGGGGCCTGCGCAAAAAAATCGAGGTTCGGGGACGCCGCGGCGCCGACGTCGGCGGCCGCGGATGAGAGCGCCGAAGCGACATACGATGGCGACGCGCAACCCGCTTTGGAGCACGAGTTTGGCGACGCCAACGGGGCGGCGAGCTTCGAAGAACTTCAGGCTCGGTTCGAGCAACTCGATGTCGACCTGTCTGCAGAGGGCATATCCGGCACCGACGCAGCGCCGCTCAAGACAGATGCGACGACCGACGAAGTGCAGGAGCAAGGCGGCGTGCCGAGCACCGACGCGCAGACTCGGTGCCAGAGGATCTGCAGCCTCAAGGACGCGATCTGCGACGTCTCGGAGCGTATCTGTAGCCTCGCCGAGACCCACGAGGACGACACCAAGTACGCTGAGGCCTGTGCACGCTCCCAGACGCGTTGCGAGCAAGCTTCGGCCGCGTGTTCGAGCTGCGGCGAGTAGCTCAAGGCCAGTCGCTCACGGCGAGGCAGGCGAGGCAGGCGTGGTTTTCTTGGTGGCTTCGACCAGCCACCGCTCGACGTCCAGGGCGGAGGCAGGGTCGGGGTGCTTGCCCTTGGCGAACGTATCGCGCGCCTTGGTGGCGAGCTCACGGGCGCGCGGATGGTCGCCCCCGGTGGCGTGCAGCGCTTGCGCCAGCGCGTACTGGGTCCGGGCGAGCAGGTTGGGATCGAGACCACGGCCCCCGCGAAGCTTGAGCGCGCGCTCGAGCTGTTCGACCGCGTTGGGCGAGTCCCCGGACGCAACGTCGAGAAGACCGAGGCTGGTCAGCGCATGGGCGAGATCTGGATGGTCGTTCCCGCGGGTCCGCTCCCACATCCGCAGCGCCTGCGTGTGACTCTCACGGGCTTGGGATGCGTCCCCGGCCTTCTCCAGCGAGGTGCCGATCTCGTAGAGGACTTGTGCGACCGCAGGATGGTCTCCGAGCCGGGCACGCTGCAGCTCCAGCACCGCTCGCTTCTGTTCCACGGCCTTCGCATGATCGCCGTGCTCGGCGTGCGAGTCGGCGAGGGCTCGGAGGAAGGGGATCAGGGCTGGGTCGGTGGCGGGGTAGACCGCCCGCGCCGAGGCCAGCGCCGCACTCATCATGCGCAGCGCGTCTTCATGGCGGCCTCGCGCGTCCTGGACTTGGGCCAGGCCCACCTTGGCGAGCGCGACGTCGGGGTGCCCCTCGCCCAGCAGCGCAACGCCGCGCTGCGCTGCGCTGGTGAAGTCCACCTCCGCTTGGTCGAGATTGCCTTGGCGCAGGTGGACCTGGGCCAACGAGCGTGTGGCGTCGACCTGGTCGATCTCCGAGGCTGGAACGCTGGCGTAGATCTCGATGGCACGCGCAAGGTCGGTCGCAGCGCCGTCCAAGTCGCCCGCTTCGCTTCGGATCACGCCCACGTCTTGGAGGAGCCGGGCTTCCATCGCCCCGCGTGCCCCGATGCGCTTGATCGCCGCCTCGGCATGTCGCGACCAAGCCAGGCCATCCTCGTGGTCTCCACGTTGGTGGCCGACCAGGTGGACCAGTGCGCTGGCAGCCGCTGCCGCGATCGCGTCATGTTTGACCGAAGCGCCCTTCCACTGCGCGTCTTCGAGGTTGTCCTCAGCCGTCTCGGTGTCGCCGCGCATGCCCTGGGCCTGCCCCAGCCCGAATAGGGCTTCGGCGAACACCGGAGGGTAGTCGAGCGTCCCGGCGGCGTCGTAGGTGGCGCGGGCAAGGGCGAGGGCTTCATCGTACTGCCCGAGTTCGGCCATCACCTTGACCTTGGCGAGGTCCGAGCGCAGCGCCGATACGGCATCGCGCAACGCGTCGCCTTGAGGGGGATCGACGGCCGAGGCAAGGGCTTCGGTGTCGGCGCAAGAGGACAGCGGGCTGGTGTGCATCGCTGCCCGTGCGGCGCGGGCTCCCATGCCCGGGGTGGGGTCGGCGAGAAGGGTTGCCCAGGCATCGATCTGGTCGAGCCGCTCTTGCAGGCAGCTCTGACGGAGCTCAAGCAGCCGGGCGGACTGCTCCCCGCGGACGTGGGTCGCTTCGCAAGCCTCGGTGTACATCTGCGTCCACGAGTCGGCGTAGGCGTCCAGCGTGGTGCGAGCCGTGCCCCACGCGGTGTCCATCCCGGGCAGGTTCAGGCGCGAAAGGGAGGACGCGACGGTCGCAGCGCGGGTGTCATTCCAGATCGTTGCGAGCCTGTCGGGCCCCTCGAGGCAGACCTCAGGGGGGCGGTTTCGCCAGTACTGGATCCCGCCGACGCCCCCAGCGACGGCAACCGTCGCACCCGCGATCGCGAGGATCTTTCTTCGGCGCACTCGGGGGTCGTCGCTGAGCGCCTCGAGCAGCGCATCCATGCTCTCGAAGCGCAGCGCGGGGTCGGTGGCGAGCCCTCGCCACACGTGCCGGCGCACCCACGAGGGTGTGCGAGAGAGGTTGGTCGGAACGACAATCTGGGCCTTGGACTTCGCGATGGCCAGGGCAGCCGCGTCGGCGCCATCGAACGGCCGCACCCCAAAGAGCGCGTGAAACAACGAGACGCTGAAGCTGAATTGGTCGCTGCGCGCGTCGGTGGGCCGCCCCAGATGCTGCTCGGGGGCCATGTACGCGGGCGTGCCGAGCGTCGAGCCGGTCTGGGTGAGCATGGGGTCCGCGACGCCCGAGGGCTTGTCCGCGCCGTCCGAGTCTTCGTCGAGGGGAGCGTCGTCCTCAGGGTGCTCGAGGGAATCTCGTGTCGAGTCGTCCCGCATCGGACGCGCGAGCCCAAAATCCATGACGCGGACCCGACCGTCGCGGCCGATGAGGACGTTCTCGGGCTTGAAGTCTCGGTGGACCAGGTTTGCCGCGTGCGCCGCGGCCAGGCCGCGCCCGGCGGGGATGAACACCTCCAGGACCTCGTCCCACCGCCGCGTCTTCTCCCGCATCCAACCGCGCAGCGTGTCGCCCTCGACCAACTCCATAGCCACGAACACCTGCTCGCCATAGGTGCCGACGTCGTAGACCGTGATCACGTTGGGGTGGGCGAGTTTGGCCAGCGCCTGCGCCTCCTGCAGCAACCGGTTGCTGGAGGACGTTCGTTTTCTCTCGCGGCTGCGCGGCTTGAGCAGCTTGAGCGCGACCTTGCGGTTGAGCTCGGGGTCGTACGCGGCGAAGACCATGCCCATCCCGCCGGTGCCGAGCTCCTCGAGCACGACGTAGCGACCCAGCCGTGTCCCCGGGGACAAGCCCGCCTTGGGATCCGTTGCGCCCTGGGATCCCGCGTCGCCTGGTTCGGGCTCGACGATGGTCTGGGCGTCCGCGTCTTCGGAGACCGAAGCCGCGGGGTCGTTCGGCTCGACAGGCGCCATCGTCAAGGGGATCATGCCGCAGCCGGGGACTCGCCTCAACGGCCGCGCTCATCGGATGGCTTCTTCGACCCTGCCCGCGCTCCTGGACTCGCAGCTGAGGCTGTGGTCGGCTGGGCTCGGGGCGCAACCCCCGGGCGGCGCGGGGTGGTGCGTGGACGGGGCGCTTCGTGTGGAGCTTCTCGCAGACCTGAGCGTCTGTTGCGGTCCTTGGAGCCATCGTTTTGAGACCGACGATGCGCTGGAGATCCTCGACCTCTTGGCCGCGGCGCTGTTTGGACGCGCGCGGCTGTGGGTCTACGCCCACGATGGGGTCCCGGCAGGCCACCGGCTCGAGATCGCATCGGGCTCGGCGTGGCTCGATGCGGGTGGGGTGCCTCCGCGGCGCCGCTGGTTTCGAGCGCCGACGCAGACGCTGCTGCACAACGACCGTGAGCTTCCAGCGGCGCTGCAGTGGGGCACGCCGGGCCGCCTGCCCACCGCTCCTTGGGTCGGTATGTTGGAGGTCGGCCCGGCCGCACCCGGAACGCTCCCGATCGACGGGGAGCTGGACCTGCACCTGTTCAAGCCCAAGGAGGTCAAGGGCGTGGTGGAGGCCTACATCGACGCGTGTGTCGAGCGAGGCCTGACAGATCTCCGGCTGGTGCACGGAAAAGGGATCGGAAACCTCCGCCGCACCGTGCACGCGCTCCTCGAGCGCCACCCGGCCGTGGACCGCTATCGTTTGGGCGGGATGGGGGAGGGGAGCTGGGGCGCGACGCTGGTCACCCTGCGATCTGTCGCGAAGGCTGCTCCGAACCGCAAGCCCTGATAAGGTCCCCGCTTTGGTCGACGCGATCGACATCACCGAGCCTTCGGAGATTCACGGGCACCTGCCAGCACCGCTGCTGGTCGTGCTCGCGGACAACGACGCGCACGTTGACGCACGCCGCTCGGTGTTGGGTCGGACGTCCCTGGCGAGGCTGATGGTCGCTGCGGGCGCGGCGGGATTCGAGCGCACCATCCTCACCCCGGGCACGTCGATGGGGATCGAGGCGGCCGAAGCCTTCGTCGAGGCCGCGTTGGCGGCCGGAGAGCGACCGCTGCCGGTCATAGAGTCCGCGACGGGCGAGCCTCTCGGGCGCCCCGCGCTGGTCGTCTACGAAGGCACGGTCCTCAACCCCGCGGTGCTGGAGCTGATGGTCGCCCACCCGCTGGAGGCCGGCGAGCGGTACACGCTCTACGACGAGGTCGGTCGCCCCGCGGCGTGTTTCTTTGGTGAGTTGCACCGGGTCCCGGCGATGCTCCCGCTCACCGAGGAGCTTCCCTGGCCCGAGCCGTTTGGTCCCGCGGACGTGGTGCGTCAGGTGGACCCACAAGACGTCGCACGGGCGCGGGCACTGACGCTCCGCTCAGCAGGCATCGCGGTCCCTGAGCATCGAGGGTGGCGCCGGGACGTGGAGCGGCGAGCGCTTCGCCTGATGGCCGACTCGCGGCGCCCGCTGGCCCAGCTCAACCTGCTCGGCGTGGGGCTGGTGGCGTCCTCGCTGCCCCTGGCGTTGCTGGGCGGGTTCCTCGGCACGCTCGCTGCGGGCTTGGTGTTGGTGACCGGCGTCCTGGTCACCTCGTTGATGGGACACATTCGCCGCCTCCGCGCCGACGGAGGCGCCTTGCCCGAATCCGTCGATGAGCATCTCTCCGCCGCCGCCCGACCGCTGGGCCATGCCGCCCTGATGGCTGGGCTCACCTATGCAATCGTCGCGGAGACCGACGACCGTTCTTCGGTCGCCGCGGTGGTGCTGCTCGTCGCCGGGGGCGCTGCGGTGGTGCTGTCTTTGCTGCAGGCGAGGCTGCTGCTTCGGGGACGGAACGCGGAGATCTTCCGGCTTCCCGACTCGGAGGCCGCCGCACGCCGACTCGGCTTGCCGTGGTGGCCAGGGCTGGACCACGCACCCTTGTTCGAGCTGCTCGTCCTGGCCACGTCGCCGTTTGCGACCCCGGAACTCCCGTGGAGCGTCTTGGCTGCGGGTGCGCTCGCCCGTCTGTGGCGATGGTACGCCGGACCTCCGGTGTCGCTGCGCGCGGCGGTCGGAGAGCCAGAGCTCGACGAGCCGAGCGCAACCGGGTGACCGGCGTTCGTGGCGGCGTTTCGTTTCGGTCCTCAACGCGGCGAAGTGATTCCGCAACGACCTGAAATCGCACGTGGATCCGCGACTCAAGAACGCTACGGTGGTTTGACCGAGTTAGGGCTCGATGCTACGTTCGCCGTTGGCCTCGGCGGCGCTCGACCCCTCGTCCTGCCCCCCGTCTTGCCCCCCGTCGATTCGGCCGAAACGAACTTCCATGTCCCGAAAAATCCCCCTCCTTCCGCTGCGTGAGTTGATCGTCTTCCCCCATGAGGTGGTGCCGCTGTTCGTCGGCCGCGAGAAGTCGATCAACGCCCTCGAGGAGGCGATGGCGGACGACCGTCACATCCTCTTGTGCGCGCAGAAGAAGGCGAAGGTCAACGATCCCAAGCCCGAGGGTATCCACGCGTTCGGCACGATCGGCACCATCATCCAGCTGCTGCGGCTCCCCGACGGCACCGTGAAGGTGCTGGTGGAGGGCAAGACACGCGCGCGCATCGAGGAGTACCTCGACACCTCCAAGTTCTTCCTCGTCGAAGCGGAGCCGATCGAGTCGCCCAAGATCGACCCCGACGATGACCCCGAGCTCGCCGCCTTGATGCGCTCGGTGCAAACCACGTTCGAGAACTACGTCAAGCTCAACAAGCGCGTGCCGCCCGAGCTCGCGGTCAGCGTACAGAGCATCGACAACCCATCCCGTCTGGCCGACACCATCGCTGCGCACGTCAACTTCAAGCTGACGGCCAAGCAAGAACTGCTCGAGACCGAAACCGTTCGCGCTCGTCTGGAGAAGCTCTTCGAGCTGATGCAGAACGAGATCGAAATTCTCCAGGTCGAGAAAAAGATCCGTACGCGGGTCAAGAAGCAGATGGAGAAGAACCAGAAGGAGTACTACCTCAACGAGCAGATGCAGGCGATCCAGAAGGAGCTGGGCAGCCAGGACGAGTTCAAGAACGAGCTGGCTGAGCTTGAGGACCGCATCCGTCGCAAGCGGACGTCCAAAGAGGCCACCGAGCGCCTCAAGAAGGAGCTGCGCAAGCTCAAGATGATGAGCCCCATGAGCGCCGAGGCGACCGTGGTGCGCAACTACATCGACACCGTGTTGGGTCTGCCCTGGCAGGATCGTACCGACGACAAGCTCGAGCTCGACGAAGCCGAGAACATCTTGGACGAGGATCACTACGGTCTTGAGAAGCCCAAGCAGCGCATTCTCGAGTATCTGGCCGTCCAGAAGCTGGTGAAGAAGATCCGCGGGCCCATCCTTTGCCTCGTCGGACCTCCAGGCGTCGGCAAAACCTCGCTGGCCAAATCCGTCGCGCGGGCCACCGGGCGCAAGTTCGTGCGGGTGTCGCTGGGTGGCGTCCGAGACGAAGCGGAGATTCGCGGTCACCGGCGGACGTACATCGGCGCGATGCCGGGCAAGATCATTCAGGGTCTGCGCCGTGCGGGCAGCACCAACCCGGTGTTCCTGCTCGATGAGATCGACAAGATGTCGATGGATTTTCGCGGTGACCCCAGCTCGGCGATGCTGGAGGTGCTCGACCCCGAGCAGAACAGCACGTTCGTCGACCACTTCCTCGATCTGGACTACGACCTGTCCGAGATTCTGTTCCTGTGCACGGCCAACTCGCTGCACACCATTCCGCTTCCGCTCAAGGACCGGATGGAGATCATCGAGCTCACGGGCTACACGGATGAGGACAAGCTCAAGATCGCCAAGCAGTACCTGGTGCCCAAGCAGGTCGAACTCAACGGCCTGGGCGGCGTCGACGTCACCATGAGCGAGGCGGCGGTCAAGGAGCTGATCCACCACTACACCAAGGAAGCCGGCGTTCGTTCGCTCGAGCGCGAGGTGTCGGCGGTCCTTCGTAAGCTCGCGCGCGACTACGTGCTCGACGACAAGAAGAAGAAGTCCTTCAAGATCGACTCCAAGGCGGTGCAGAAGCTGCTGGGGCCGCAGAAGTTCCGCTACAACAAGGCCGAGGACAAAGACATGCTTGGCATGGTCAACGGCCTCGCCTACACGACGATGGGCGGCGAGCTGCTCCAGGTCGAGACCACGATCACCTCGGGCAAGGGCAAGGTGACGCTCACCGGCAAGCTGGGCGACGTCATCAAGGAGTCGGCCACCGCCGCGATCACCTACGTCCGTGCGCGCTCACTGGCCCTGGGCCTTGACCCGGACTTCTACGAACACGTCGACTTTCACATCCACTTCCCCGAGGGGGCCGTGCCCAAGGACGGACCGTCCGCGGGCGTCGCGATCACGACCTGCCTGGTCTCGGCGTTACTCCGGGCGCGCGTCCGACGCGACGTTGCGATGACCGGTGAGATCAACCTGCGCGGCAAGGTGCTTGCGATCGGCGGCCTCAAGGAGAAGGTCCTCGCGGCGTACCGGGCCGACATCAAGACGGTCATCTGCCCCAAGGAGAACGAGAAGGACCTGCAGGACATCCCCAAGAACATCCTGCGGGCGATGGAGTTCAAGTTCGCCGAAAACATCGACGAGGTGCTCCGCTGGGCGCTGGCCGATCTTCCCGAGGACCACCCCAACGCGCAGCTTCGCAAGTTCCTCTCGGGCGCCGACATCACCGTTGAGGACGACTGGCGAGAGGTCCGCGAGTGGACGCTGGAGCGGGACCGCAAGAACCGCGAAGCGGCGCAGTCCGGTCGCGAAGTGCATTAGTCTGGTTGAAGGGGCCCTCGCGGCCGCATCCCCCGCTTCGCGGGGCCCCCATCCCCAGCGGTCGCCCGGTTGGGCTCCGCTCGCTTCGCTCGTTGAGTGTGGGAGGCGGTGGTGGGCCCTTCTGGTTGAAGGGGCCCTCGCGGCCCCTTCCCCCGCTTCGCGGGGCCCCCATCCCCAGCGGTCGCCCGGTTGGGCTCCGCTCGCTTCGCTCGGTGGGTGCGTGAGGCGGTGGTTGGCCCTCGCGGCCGCATCCCCCGCTTCGCGGGGCCCCCATCCCCAGCGGTCGCCCGGTTGGGCTCCGCTCGCTTCGCTCGTTGAGTGTGGGAGGCGGTGGTGGGCCCTTCTGGTCGAAGGGGCCCTCGCGGCCCCTTCCCCCGCTTCGCGGGGCCCCCATCCCCAGCCGGGCGACCGCTGGGCTTAGAAGAGAATCTGCTGCGGGTGGTCTTTCAGAGAACCTGCCGACTCAGATCGCGACCGACTCCATCGCTTTGGCGCACCGCACCAGCTCGTCCTTGAGATAGGTGGCCGCGCGGGTGCGATGCAGGTCGGCTCGAAACACGAGGTGAATGGAGTCCTGGAAGACGGGCAGCGAGTGGTGAAGCCGGCGAAGCTGGTGGGGCGTTCGGTGCGCGGCGATCCTTCGCGGGAGCAGTGCAGGTCCGATGCCCCCGAGGGCCAGGCTCTTCACCAACCCGAAGTCGCCGCAGTCGAGCCTGCGCGGCGGGGAAAAGCCGCGTGCGTCGAGTTGCTCGAGCAGCGCGACACACTCGCCGACGCGACTCGGGTACACCAGCGGGTGGTTCTCGAAGTACGCGCGGGCATCCTCGAGGTCGGTGAACCGCGATCCGGGGGCGCCGTAGTAGTCCGCGGCGTCCTCAGGCCCCGGGGTTTTGTCTTGTGCCGCGACGAACACGTCGATCGCGTCGCGGAACAGCTCGGTGAGGACGACGTCGGGGTGCGGCGCTGGGTTGACCACGATGCCGAAGTGCACGTCCCGTGAGACGACCGCATCGAGCACGGACGACGATGAGGTGTTGTGCAGCGTGACCGTGACGTTGGGCGCGTCGGCGAGGACGCGCTCGAGAAATCCCGGCAGGAAGTAGGCGCCGAGCGACTCGTGGCATCCGATCACGAAGCTTCCGGTCAGCTTGTGGTCGAGGCCCGAGATGCGCTCGACCGCGCGGTCGAGAATCGACATCACCTCGTCGACGTGCCGCAGCAGCTCCTCGCCACTTGCGGTCAGGGACACACCCGCGCGGTGCCGGAGGAAAAGGGTCGTCTCGAGGGAGGCCTCAAGTTGTTTGACGGCGACGCTCACCGTCGGCTGACTGACGCGAAGAGACCGCGCCGCGCCGGTCATGCTGCCGGCGCGGGCGATCTCTCTGAAGTAGCGCAGCTGCGTCAGGTCCACGCTCATAGGGTAACGCGCTGCGGGCTAGACCGGCGGTGCTGCCACGGGCGAGAACCCCGTCGGACAAAACTGCTGGCCGCTGGGGACCGGGATCGTCTCGGTGTCATCATCGATGGATTGAAGAAACGCGATGAGGTCGGCGCGCTGTTCGTCCGTGGGAGAGAACACCTGGTTGCCGGAGCGAAGGTGCGATCCGAAGTCGTCGGAGAGCAGCTCCGAGAGCGACGCCGCCGCCCCGTTGTGCAGGAACGGGGCTCCCATGCCGATACCCAGCAGAGAGGGCACGTTGAAACCATCCACGCCTTGGGCGTTCCCACCGTTTTGGCGGATCTCCGCCGCGCCGTTCCCATCGGGGCCCTCCGCGTCGAAGGTTCCGACCCGTCGCACCACGCACGAGTGCCGATGCGGTGGCCCGTTGCCGTCGAGGTCGATGACCGAGAAGGTTGAGGTGTCGGTGCTCGCGAGCTGGTCCGCACGAACATCACCCACGTCGGCCACGCCGGCGTCTTGCATCGTGGTGACGCTCGCGTCGGTGTTTAGCAGCGGGTTGTAGTAGCGCTCGGACAGTGTCCACAGCGCTCCGCCGTGGCAGTTTTGACAAGCGCCGTCGAGGAACACCTGCCGACCCGCTTCGGGGTCCCCTTGCGTCACGGTGCGGGCATGGGGGCTGCGGAGACTGCGGATGTAGGTTTCGATCTGGTCCCAGTCCTCCGGAACCGCACCACCGGCCGCGACCGCGGCCGCGCTGCCCTTGTTGAACCCGTTGAGAGGGTTGCCGACGCCTCCGGGCCCGACGAAGTCGATGCGTGCCGCGGTGTTGGGGGTTCCATCGGCGTTGAGTGCCGCTTCCGACACGATGGCTCCGGTCCCGTTCGCGACGCCGCGGGTGTTGAGCTCGAAGTCGTGGACCTCGTCGAAGATCGCGGTCCAGTTCAGGATCCGCTGCACGGACCCCGTGGCGTCAAAGGTTGCCGTGAGGTCGACGGACTGCCGCGGTCCGGCGGGGAAGGTCCAGGTCACGTTGTCCGTGGTTCCAAACGGGTGGCACGAAGCGCAGGAGACCCAACCGTTGGCGGACCAGCGAGCCAGGCCGGTGTTGAAGAACCGTTGTCCGGCGAGGATGTCGGCCTCCTCGGCACCCGCGGGCTGCGGGGCAGCGTCGACCTCGCCGACGGTCTCTTGTGCGGCGAGGTCGGTGACGGTCACCGACCGGGCGACCTCGTTGTAGACGTAGGCGGTCGTCCCGCTGATGGCGATGCCCGTCGGGGAGAGCGAGGCGGGAAGGAAGCTCGCGCCCGAAGGGGAGCCGGCGACCGGCGGCGCGACGGACCAGTCCACCCGAAGGACCGAGTCCGACGCCAAGGAGGCCACGTAGCCAAAATCGCTGTTGGGTGCGAAGGCGATATCGGCCGGGATGGCGACGAAACGCTTGGGGGCGAGTTGCTCCTCGACGAGCGCGTTGAGGTTGACCGTGCGGTCCTCATCCACGGCTCCGGTCTCCACCTCGATGGCGTGCACGAGTCCTTGCACGTTCTGTCGAAAGTCGGTGGTCGTGCCCAAGGGCTCCGGGGAGGCGCCCACCGAGGTGATGTACAGGTGCGCGTCGTTGAGCACACAACCGTAGAGCTGGTTGGGGAACGCCCCCGATCCCTCGGCTTGCGGAATGCCAGCATCCTCGAACGCCCCCAGAGCGATCTCCTCAACGGCCCCGTCTCCGGTCGAGACGGCGAGCACTCGGGCGCGGCGGCCCGTGTCGGTCGCCTCGGCGCCCACGCGGTCCAACGCGTAGAAGTCCGTGACGTACAGGGTTTCGTCGTCGTCGTCCTCATCGAGGTCGTTGCTGACGCAGACCGCGTAGGGGGCTCCGCCCAGCGCGAGGGTGTCGATGAGTTCCATGGAGGCGGTGTCCACGACGCTCACCGAGCCATCGGCCCAGTTCGAGACGTACAGTCGCTGACCGGTCGGCGAGAGGGCTCCAAGGCTGGGCTCGGACCCGACCTCAAGCGTGCCGTCGACGGCTGGGGCGTCACCGTCGGCATCGACGATCCGACTGACGGTGCCCGAGGCTCGGCTGACCACGAAGAGCTCGTCTCCCGCAGCGTTCCACGCGACCGAGGTGGGCTCCTCGCCCACCGCGATACGAGCCAGCTCCACCGGATCCGCGGCACCGTCGATCTCGAAGATCGTGACGTCTCCGGTGGCCTTGTTGGCGACCGCGAGCCGGTCGCCGGCCTCGTTGGCCGCGATCGTACCCCCCTTGGTCGGGCCCGCGGCGACGGTCACTTCAGGGGTGTCCGTTGTCTCGGTGCCGCTCTCGTCGGCTGCCGTCGAGCTCGCGCTGGACGTCGAGGGGCCTTCGCTGGTCCCCGGTCCACCCGTGGAGCCGGACGGTTCGGGACCGCTGGTGGAGGAGGTGGGGTCGTCGGTCTCGGCCACCGCGGTGTCGTCGGAGGTGCATCCGAACAGCGCGAGCAGCGAGGCCGAGGCCAGAAGAACGATGGGGTCGAGGTTGGTTCGGCACACAGGCAAGTCGTTTCTTTCAGGTCAAAAGCGTCGTCCCGCGGACGCACCTCGCCCGAGACGTCGACCCCTCGCGCTCAGGATGAAGCCGGGAGAGACGTCCTTCGGAACCGCTGTGAGGTGCGCGGCGACGACGAAGCTCAGCCTGTCACTGGCATTCCGGCCGCACCACTAGCGACGCGCCATGGCTGCGATAGCCTCGGGTTATCGAGGTTGAATCGCCCGTAGACCGGTGCCTATGGCACATCCCTAGGCGGTCGGTTCTGGGTCGTCGCCCAGATTGAGCTCTTTGCTGCGCTGCTCGATCAGCTCCACCGTCGACTCGCGCAGGGCCGCGGGGATGCCGAGTGCGATGAGTCGCTCCTTGAGCATCGCCTTGCCGCGAAAGAGTCGGCTCTTGACCGTGCCCTTGGCGATCCCCAACTCCTCGGAGATCTCAGGGATCGACCGGTCCTCCCAGTAGAACATCTCCAGCGCGGCCTTGAACTCGAGCGGCAACAACGCGAGCGAGCGCAGAAACAGCTGCTGGACGTCAAGCCGTGCCACGGCGGCGCTCGGCGAGGTCCGAATGTCGCGAATCCCCGCTTGCGACGGGGTGACGACCTCTCCTCGAGCACGCCTGCGCTCCCACTCCCGCATGAGCTGCCGACGGGCGATGCCGAACAGGTACGCGCGGAAATCGGTACGCACGCGGTCGCGCCCGGCGATGCACGCCTCGAAGGTCTTTTGGGTGAGGTCCTCCGCGTCGCCGCCGGAGTGCGCGTTGCTGAGGTTGGCGTCGAAGAAACGGTAGACGCTCACGAAGTGCCGTCGCAGCAGCTCGTCCCCGGACTGTGTCTCGCCGCCGCGCCACGCGTCCAGGAGGTCTGGATCCGACCGTTTCTCGCCGCTCACGATCCTTTCTAACACGATTCGGAATGCTGAGGCTTCGGGGCTGGGGTGCCCCAAAGTCGCCGTGCGGCGTACACTCGCCCAGCATGAAACGGCTTGTCGTGGTCCTCGCGGTGCTTTTCGTGCTTGCCGTCGTTCTGCTCGTTGGGGTCATGGTCCTCGACTCACGCATCCGTGCGGAAGCCGAGCAACGCGCCGCCCAGCGGCTCGAACAGGAGCTCCCGATCGAGGGCACACCGCAGGTTCACATCGAGAGCTTCCCGTTCGTGCTCCGGGTCCTGCTCGATGGCTCGGTCGAGCAGCTGCAGGTCTCGATGCGCTCGCTGGAGTCCAATGGCATCCGCGTCGACGAAGCGAAACTCACCATCGATGGGCTCGTCCTCGATCGGGACGCGCTGCTCGACCGGCACGAACTCAAGCTCGTGGAGATCGAGCAGGCCAGGGTCGAGGCGTGGGTCAGCGCCCAGGACATCTCGCGCGTTGCGAAGGTGCCGGTGAAGATCAAAGACGGAGAGGTCTCGGTCACCATCCGCGGGCAGGAGTACACGGGGTCCGCGACGGTCTCGAAGCACGCGGTGTTGTTGCGGGTCGAGGGGTTCCCGCCGATCCTCAGTCCGCTCCCCTCGACTGACCTGCTGCCCTGCGAGCCCGACCTCGACATCGACGGCGACCGGATTCACGTCGCGTGCACGCTCGATGCGCTCCCGCCGGCGGTGGCCCAAGCGCTCGCGCCGCGCGGCTGAGGCTGGCGGCGGCGCGATCCAGACGCGATCCAGATGCGGTCCAGACGCGATCCAGATGCGGTCCAGACGCGATCCAGACGCGATCCAGACGCGATCCAGACTCGATCAGGCCAGGCCCACGCGGCGGCGGAGGATCCACTCTCCACCGAAGGCGAGCAGCAGCAGCAGGGCAGATGCCCAGCCGTTCCACAGCGCGACGTCGTCTCGTCCCTCGACCTTCATGTTGTCGCCCGCCGCCTGCTCGAGGCTCGCCGTGGGCAGATCTCGGGGGAGGCTGTCCCCCTGGCTTGCGTCGACAAAGGTCCCCTCGGTCTGGGTGGCAAGCCGCTGCAGGCGGTCGATGCCGGGGTCGGCGTCGACCTTGGCGAGCTCGCGTCCGGGGGGTTCCACGATGAAGACGCGACGTACTTCGTGAATGCCGGGGTCCTCTTCGGCGGAGACCGACGCGGCCGGAGCGTCTCCGAGCTGCCGACTCGCGGAGGCAACGTAGGCGCCGACGGGCAGGGCCTCGAGGGCTTCGGTTGCGCTCCCTTGAGCGTCGGTGGTCCAGCGTCCTTCGTAGAGCGCTTCGGCGTCGGGCCCGTCGTCGAGACGCTGCAACTGCCAGGGAATCTCGACATCGGGCTCCGGCGCGTAGGCGGAGGACAGAGCCCGAGCCTGAAGTGCCACGGTCTCCCCAACGCGGTATCGCGGCTTGTCGGTCTCCAGGGAGAGACGCCCGGAGCTGTCGTCACGCAGCAGCCATCGAATCGCACCGAGCCACAGCAGGTCGTAGGGGCGGGCGCCACCGATCAAGGGGAGCCGCGGTGCAAAACCCATCCGCCACGTCGAGCCGGTCGCGAGCATCATGACCCGGCCTTGGCCGGGCTCCGCAACCGCCAGCAGCGGGGAAGCGCTGCCATCGCTGCCCCGTTCGTCGGGGTGTTCAAGCAGGACGGAGGCTCCGACCCGCGAGGCCCAGGGCGCCAGCGGCATCGCGTTGAAGGTGTCGAGCTCCGGGAGCGCATCCCATCCACCGTCGGCTCCGTCGAGCCAGGCGGTGATCGGGTGGCGACGGCCCGACTCGGAGACTCGGGGCCGGTAGGGTCCGGCTCGATTGTCCGAGGGGCTCCGGGTATCGAGCGGAAGAATGCTGCTGATCGCACGCGGCGAGTAGCCACCATCTGCGAGCCCGAGGTCGCCGCCGATCATGACCAGCGCGCCCCCATCCAGGACGTACTGGGCGATGTTCTCGACGTAGCCACCGACCTGGTGCTGGACGGCGTCGAAGTTGTGCAGGACCACGAGGTCGAACGAGCCCAGCTGCTCCTCGAACAGCTCGTCGGTGGGGAAGGGGATGAGCGACAGCGGCGCGGTCGTGTCCTCGCGTCCGATGTCGTCGAAGCCCCGTAGAATGTAGTAGCTCAGCAGCTCGACGTTGGGGTCTCGGCGAAGCAGCACGCGCAGGGCCCGAACGTCCCAGTCGGGACGACCGGCCACATGCAGGACTCGAACCTTGTCGCGCAGCACCTTCTGCACGAACGCTTGGCGGTTGTTTTCGGTGGTCGCTTCACCGTCCAGGGGTTCGACGACGATCTCGTAGACGAACTGACCGATGCGATCGGGCGCGACCTCGAAGCGAACCTCGTGGGGAATGCCGTCGCCGCGCAGCACCAAGGGGCGCTCGAAGACAACCTCACCGTTGCGTCGAAGTTGCACCGTGCTCGATTGGTCGCGGAACCCATGAGCGACGATCGTGGCCTCGATCTCGGTGACGTTTTCCACGAACGCGAACTCGCCCGCACGGACCTCCGCGACCGAGATGTCCCGAATCTCGGGCGCCCCGACGCTGACGGTGCTGACGGGAACCCCGAGAGCGTCGGCGACCGAGAGGACGTGTTGGTCGCTCGCGCGGTCTGGGGCGACCAAGCCGTCCGAGAGCACGACCACGCCCACGACCGGAATTCGCTGTGTCGGGTCCGCCTCCCCGAGCTCGGAGAGCGCCGCGGCGAGGTCGCTCCCGCCCCCGACGGGCTTGCCCTCCAGCGTCTGCGCGACCGCGGCGGGAAGTGGGCTGGTGTGCAGGTCGAAGCCGCGAACCTCGACGAGCAAGCCTTGTTCGGCCCACGCGGCGCGGGCGTCAGCGCTTCGGGCCCAAACGGCCTCAAGCCGAGCCTGGCGGCGCTCGGCGCTCGCGTCGTCTTCGACCGAGTCCGCCAGGTCCATGCTCGCGGAACGATCCACCAGCACCACGATGCGGCGCCCCAGCGGGCTCACCTGCTCGATCCGCAGGGTCAGCTCGAAGGCGATGCCGACGATGGCGGCGATGGAGAGCAGGCGAAGCGCGAGTAGAGCCGCCGAGTGTCCGCGGCGCGTGCCCAGCGGAGGCTGTCGAAACGCTCGAATGCCCTCCACCGCGGCGAACACCGCACCCACCACAACCAAGGCGATCGCCCACAGCGGTGGGGTGAAACCGGCGGCCAATGACCAGCGTGCGTCCATCAAGCTACTTCCACCGCCGCGAGCGCAGCAGCGTCTCGACGTGGGCGCGGTCGCCTTTGTAGTCGGTACACGTGGCGTAGAGCAGGATGTTGACGCCCAAGCGGATCGCCCACTCCCGCTGATCGCTGCCACCGGGGCTGCACGGGTAGGCGGGCAGGCCACTCTCGGTCTCGGCCAGGGCGCCGCCAAGATCGTTGCGCGTGAGCATCACCTTGAGCCGTCCTTCCTCTTGGACCGCCAAGAGACTGTCGTGAACTTGGGTGCGGCCAAAGGGGAAGTCGACCAGATAGAAGCTGCGATACACGACGTGCTCGCCGGAGACCGGCGCCAGTTCGGAGCCGGGCATGATGCGCCCGAGGAGTTCACGGACCGAGCGAGTGAAGGCGAGATCTGCACCGCCGTCGGCCGCATCGAACAAGATCAGCCCACCCAGATCGATGAAGCGCCTGAGGTTTTGTTCGGCTTCGTCGTCGAGCTTGGGCAGGGAGCCCTCGCCGGCGACGTACAGGAACGGGGTCTCGAAGAGTGCGCCTTCGCTGGGACCGACGGTCGTCGGCTCGGCTACGGGCTCCAGGCGCGTGCGCAGCCGGAGCTCCCGGGCCAGCACGCGCATCGCACCGGGGCGCGGCGACCAGTTGCCGGGGTACTGCAGCTGGGGCAGGTCGAGGCGGATCGGATCTCCGCCGGTCGGGCTCCACCCACCGAAGCCTTCGGGGTGGGGCGGGGGCGCAGCAGCGAGCACCGTCACGGCAGGGGCCGGGTCGAGCGCGGGAAACCGGAGCCCCGCGCGAGCCTGAGTCGGGGATACGGAACCACGGGCGCTGCCGAGCGCGCACAATGGCGCGCTCGCGGCCAGACCTCGTAGAAGCCGGCGGCGGGTCGTCCTCGGCGGTCGCATGCGGATTCGGTATCCCGTATTCTGCCCACGATCACCACGTCGTGCACCTGCTGGCGACGTGGGCGTGGGTCCATGAGCATCCTGGAAGTCCAAGACCTCTGCAAGACGTTCACGCGAGGCTTTTCGCGTCGGAAGACGAAAGCGGTGCGCGGTATCTCTTTCTCGGTCGAGCCGGGCCAGATCTTCGGCTTCCTGGGGCCCAACGGCGCCGGAAAGACGACGACCATCAAAATTCTCATGGGGCTGATCTTTCCGAGCTCGGGCCGGGTGTCGGTGCTCGGCGCGCCCGCTGGCGACCGCGCCGCCAAGGCGCGGCTCGGATATCTGCCCGAGAATCCATATTTCTACGACTACCTCTCCGCCCCCGAGCTGCTCGATATGGTCGGCCGGATCCATGGCCTGGACCGCGGCGCCCGCCGCAAACAAGTCGGTGAACTCATCGAGCGGGTCGGCTTGGCGCACGCGGGCAAGCGACCCCTGCGTTCGTTCTCCAAAGGCATGCTCCAGCGCTGCGGTCTGGCGCAGGCCCTGATCGGTGACCCGGAACTCGTCGTGCTCGACGAACCGATGTCCGGCCTGGATCCCCTGGGCCGCAAGGAGGTTCGCGACCTGATCCTCGAGCTGCGCGACCGCGGAAAGACGGTGTTCTTCTGCACCCATATCTTGGCGGATGCCTCGATGCTCTGCGACCGAGTCGCGATCATCGTGCGGGGCGAGCTGCGGGACACGGGCCCGCTGGGCGAGCTGCTCAGTCCCAAGGTGCAGAGCGTCGAGGTGGTGTGGCGCCCGCCAAGCTCGGACGCCCAGAGCGTGCGCAGTGCTCTGCAAGCCCGACCAGGGGAGCACGAGACGACCAGCGAGGGGGAGGTGCTTCGGACGACAGACCCGGACGCGGCGCAGGCGTTTGTCGCGGCCGTGGTGGAACACGGCGGCCGCATCGTGTCGGTTCACCCGCACCGCCAGAGCCTCGAAGAGCTGTTCGTGTCCGAGGCCAATGCCCAGGGACGGGCACCCGGGAGGGACGTCGGATGAGTCCGTTCGGTCGGTCGTTGGCGCGAGTTTGGGCTGTGGCGCTCAACACGTTTCGAGAGGCGATGCGCAACCGAGTGCTCGCGGTGTTGCTCCTGTTCGCGGTGGGCCTGATGGCGTTCAGCCTCGTGCTCGGCGAACTCTCGCTTCACGAGGAGGTTCGCGTCATCAAGGACCTGGGGTTGGCCGGGATCAGCTTCGTGGGGATCTTGATCGCGCTGTTCCTCGGCGTGAACCTGCTCAGCAAAGAACTCGACCGCAAGACGGTGTTCTTCGTGATCCCCAAACCGCTGCACCGCTGGGAGTTCCTCCTGGGCAAATTCGTCGGGCTGGCGGTCACGCTCGCGTTGCTCACCGGGCTGATGGCGGTCGTGCTGGCGCTGTTCGTGGTCAGCAACGGCGGCACCCACGGGGTGGCCATGCTTCGCGCCGAGATTTTGGTGTTGCTCGAGCTGCTGCTGCTCACGACGGTCGCGATGCTGTTCAGCTCGTTCAGCTCACCGTATCTCTCGGCGATGTTCACCGGCGCGCTGTGGATCATCGGCCGCAACACGCCCGAACTCGCGGCGTTCGCGGGTGGCAAGCTCGACGGCTCTTCGCTGGGCATGGCCCTCGGCTTCGTGGCCTCGTGCGTGCCTGACTTCCATCTTTTCTACATCTCCGGTGGCAACCTCGAGGGCAACATCGTGTCGATCCACGAGGGGTTCGTGAGCTGGGCCTACGTGGCGCAGGCCGCCGGGTATGCGGGGCTGTATGGTGGCGCCTGTTTGCTGCTGGCAGTGGCGTTGTTCGCCCGACGAGACTTCACGTGACCGACGCTCCCCGCGAGTCCGAGGCGGAGGCCCGGACACCTGTCGCCGTGCTTCGTCAGGTCGTGCTCGGTGTGGCGGCCGCAGTGGTGTTGATCGTGGTTCCGGTCGCCATTCGGGCGTGGGTCGATGGCCGGGCTGCACTTGAGCAGGCGCGCTTAACCGAGGCGCTCGATCTTCGGATCGAACGCCTCGGCCATGCGGCGCGGTGGCGCATGCCCCTGGCCTCGCATGACGAGCAGGCCCTCGACGCGCTGCTCCAGCTCGGTGAGGAGTCCGAGCCGGTCGCTTCGCTCGCGGCGTACCGCGAAGCCCGTCGCGCCCTGCTGGCGACCCGGGCGTGGGGCGTCGCCGATCCGCAGCGGTTTGAGCTGCTCAACGAGCGTATCGCGACCGCCATGGCCGCCCGTGAAGAGGCCGAGGGCACGGACGTGGGGGGGCTGGGCGATCCGTACGCGTATCACCTGCAGCTGTTGACGCGAGAGCCGGGCCCGGAGCCGAGGCGCGCAGGCCTGGCCGCGTGGGCGTTCGTCGCCTGGCTCGGCGCCCTGGTCGGCTTCATCGGGCGCGGGCTCGATTCACGCGGACGGCTACAGCCCAAACCCGCGACCCGCTGGGGGCTGGCCGTGCTGTTGCTGCTCACCGCGTGGACGGTGTTGCTCGCGACGGCCTGACGCCCCGCTGCCGCTCACGTCTCGGTGGCTTGGTCGAGGGCTCGAACCTCGCGCAGCAGGTTCCGAAACGCTTGCCGGCTCTTCCCTTGGGTGCGATCTCGGCTGGCGGTGCGCACGAGCTGCCGGATCTCCTGTCGGTTGGCGTGCGGGTAGGTCGCGACGAGCTCGGAAAGTGCCGCGTCCCCCTCCTCGAGCAGGCGGTCGCGCCAGCGCTCGTAGCCCTTGCTGCGCTCCGAGCTGGCCCGGTCCTTGTTCCGCACGTCGTCGACCCGAACCCGGAGATCCGCGGCGTCGAAGCGGCGCAGCATCGTGGAGATGCGTCGAAGCTCTCGGATCTTCGCGCCTTTCTTGATGGTGAGGCAGGCCGTGAACGCTGCCGCCACCTCCGGGTCGAGGCCGAGCTTCACCCGCTGATACTCGTCGAGCTCGAAGATGTCTTTGGTCAGCTTTGCAAACGCTGCGACCTGGTCTTTGTGCAACCGACTCGAGCGCCGGACGGTCGTGTCGAAAACGTCCGGGGGCGGCTCCCGCTCCTCCAGCACTTCGGCCGGGCGCTGCCACGCCGTGTTGGTCTTCTCGCCCCAGCCCACCGCGACCTTGGGTTCCCGTCTGCGGTCCTCGCCGGACTCGGCGTCGGGCTCGGCGTCGGGCTCGGCGTCAGCGTCGGGCTCGGCGTCAGCGTCGGGCTCGGCGTCAGCGTCGGGCTCGGCGTCGGCGTCGGGCTCAGCGTCGGATTCGGCCTCGAGCGTCTCACCGTCTGGGTTCGCGTCGGGGTCGACGGGGGGGGAGCGCTCGTCGTCACCGGGGCCGTGCATCCGGGGACGTTCGGCTCGCAGCACCAGGAAGTCAAGACGTGTTGGCGGACCGACGCGCGCTCAGCCCGGCGGGACGAAGTTGTCGCATGCTTCGGCGATCACGCCGGTGGCTTCCATAAAGATCTGGCCAAAGTCGCCCGTAATGCAGCCCTGGAAGCCGTTCTCGCCGAACATCTCGGTGAAGGTCTGGATATCGGCGGGGTTGAAAAACACATCTTGCGGAGGGCAGGTGCCGCCGTTGATGTAGCTCAGGGTGAGGACGACGATGTTCTCGGCCAAGCCCTGCTTGGCGGCCACGACGGTGTTGTACCAACTCGTCGCGTCGCCGGAGCTCCCGTCCATCTCGGGGTCGTTGGGGCCGTCCCACTCATCGGAGATGATCACCAGGACGAGCAACGCGTCGTCGCGCAGGAACCCGTCGTTGCACTGGCCGGCGCCCGCATGGTCACCCCGGACCGTGGCCTCGAGCGCGTTCATCGGTCGCTCGATGCCGCTGCCCGAGACCCCGACTTGGGCGGCACACGCGAAGCTGGAGGCGAGGTCGTCCTGCTCGGTCATGTAGTTTCGACCGTCGGCGTACGGTCCGCACAGAGCGTTGCTCGATGCGGTGCCGCCGGTCCGGGTGACCAGGCCGCCGAGGACTTGGCACGCGGGGATGTTGCCGGCGTAGGCGTCGGTCGTAATCACGCCGACGTGGTACTCCTCGACGTTCTCCAGCGTGGACTGAATGCCGGTGATGAAGTTGGGGAAGTTGGCGATCAGGTTGGCCTGGTCGTCTTCCATCGAGCCGGAGTTGTCGACGACGAAGAGGAAATCGACCTTGGTGCAGCCATCATCGACCTCTTGGTTGACGTCCGGCTGCACGCCGAGATCAAACTTGGGATCCTCGCCCGATTCTGCCGAAGTGGGGAGCGCATCGGTCTCGCTCGGTGTCTGCGTGGTGTTGCTCGCGGTCGTGCTCGCCGAGGTGTCCCCGGTGGAACCGTCCGACCCTGGTGCCGTGCCCGAGAGTGTGCCCAGCGTTGTGGGCGTGTCGGACGTGCTCGCTTGGCCTTCGGGTCCCGCACACCCCGCAAATACGCATGGGAGCGCTCCCAAGACCCACCGAATCGAACTCAGGCGCATGGCCACATGATGCCACACGCGCCCGATGTCGAGGGCCCTGCGCGGCCACAGGGGGCGGGTGTTACGGTTCACGGCATGACCTCAGGGGCTGCGGCGGTGGGGGTGGTGCTCGGCGGTGGGGCTTTGCGCCACAAGAGCACTGGCGAGGCTCGTTTCGTGCTCGGACGCGTCGATCTGGACGCGGCGACGCCGCAGCCGGAAGAATTCGAGGTTGGTTTTCTCGCCCACGGGATCACGCCGCACCCCGCGCGGAAGCGGGAAATCGTGATGTTCGAGAAACACGGTCCGGGCTGCTGCGTGTTCGACCTTGCGGCGCGCGAGGTGCTGCGCGCGGTCGCGTGCGCGCCGCAGCGTCAGTTCTACGGGCACGGTGCGTACTCGCCCGACGGGGCACTGCTGTACTGCACCGAGACCGATCTGCAGGACGGCCGACGGGGTTACATCACCGTCCGAGACGGAAACACGTTCGAAACGCTGGGCGACTTTCCATCGCATGGGTTGGCGCCGCACGACTGCCAGTTCGCGGCCGACGGACGCACGCTCGTGGTCGCCAACGGAGGATCCGGGGCCGGGCGCGAAGAGGACCCGCCGGGCGTCGCGTTTGTGGACGTGCGAGACGGCAAGATCTTGGACCTGCTGCCCGTGCCCTCTTCGCATTTCAACGCCGGGCACCTGGATCTGACCGAGGCTGGCGACCTGGCCCTGGTGAGCGCGCCTCGAGACGGCTACGACCCCGCGCGAGCCTGTGGTGGGGTCAGCCTGCGCGCAGCAGGTTCAGCATTTCGCGCCGTCCACGAGCCAGGCGAGGTCGTCACCAAGTTGTTGGGCGAGACCCTCAGCGTCGCGATCCACCCCGGCACGCGCGTGGTTGCCGCGACGACACCCCTGGGGAACTTCGTCACGTTTTGGAGTCTCGACTCGGGTGCGCTCGTGGGGCAGCTGCGCGTCCCCAACCCGCGGGGCATCGCGCTGTCACGCTCCGGGGATGAGTTCTTGATCAACTTTGGGTCGCCGCCGCGGGTCGCCCGCGTGAACGCGCAGACCCTTCGCCCCGTCGATGTGCCTGGCAACCAGCGTGGTTATCTGTCGATGGTGAGCGGGTCGCATATCTACGTCGACGCGGCGTCGGCGATCGCTGCGGAGTAGACCTCGGAGTAGCCGCGCGCCGCGGCGCCCCAGCCGAAGTCGCGCTGCATGGCCTGTCGCTGCAGGTCCGCCCAACGATCGCGGTCGACGTAGACCTCGAGCGCCCGTTCGATGGCGTCGCGCAACGCGTGAGGGTCGACGGCTTCGAACGTGAAGCCACAGCCACCGCTCGAGACGTCGCGGACCGTATCCGCCAAACCGCCGGTGCGACGCACGACGGGCAGTGCGCCATAGCGCATCGCATACATCTGGGTCAGTCCGCACGGCTCGAACCGCGAGGGGACCGTGAACAGGTCCGAACCGGCAAACACCAGGTGCGAGAGCGCTTCGTCGTAGCCGATGTTCACGCCGACCGCGGCGGGGTGCTGGCGAGCCCACTCGCGCAGGGCGGACTCAAGCGCGGGGTCGCCCGAGCCCAGGACGACCAGCTGCAGCGGGCACTGCAGCAGCTGGGGGAGCGCGGCCAACAGGAGGTCGATGCCCTTCTGGTCACTGAGCCGGCTCACCACGGACAAGAGGGGAATCGCTTCGGACTCCTCAAGCCCGAAGCGTCGCTGCAGAGCCTTCTTGTTGGCCGCGCGGGCACCGAGACGCTGCGGGCCAAACGTGGTGGGCAGGGCCGGGTCGGTGCCGGGGTCCCAGGTGGCTTGGTCGATCCCGTTGAGCAGGCCGTGAAGTCGATCGGAGCGATGCTGAAGCAGTCCGTGCAGGCCTTCGCCGCCCATCTCGGATTGAATCTCCAGGGCATAGGTTGGGCTGACGGTGGTGATGCGGTCGGCGTAGAACAAGCCCGCCTTGAGAAATGAAAACGTACCGTAGGCCTCCGCACCCTCAAGGGCATAGGCCTGCGCCGGAAGTCCCACGCGGGACACCACCTCGGGGGAGAAGCGCCCCTGAAACATCAGGTTGTGCACGGTCGTGACGGTCCCCGGTCGCGTGCCGCCCCACCAGTGCAGGGTGGCCGGAGCGAGGGAAGCCTGCCAGTCGTGAGCGTGGACAACCTCGGGCGTCCAGCCGAGCGCAGGGCCGGCGTTGCTGAGCATCGCGGCCACCCGACCCAGCACCGCGAATCGCAACGCGTTGTCGGGGTGCTCGTGTCCGGCCGGGTCGAGGTACGGCCCGCCGTCCCGGTGATACAGGTTCGGCGCGTCGATCAGCCACACCGGGACCTCGGATCCCGGTAACCGGCCCTCGAGCAGGCGTGTGGGCCCACCGCCCAGCGGGTCCCCGAGTGCATGGCGAAGCGTCGCATTTGCCAAGGCGGCGCATCCTGGGTACGCCGGCATCAGCAGCCGGACGTCGTCTCCGGCGCTGCACTGCGCCCCGGCCAGTCCGGCGGCGACATCGGCCAGACCCCCGGTCTTCACCAGGCCAGCGGCCTCTGACGCGACGTGCAGGATTCGCATGCGTCGGACGCTAGCAGCCCGCGCGGAAACCCGACACGTCGTTCACCGGGCATGTTTTTCGCTGTTCGCGAACGCGCCCGAGAGGGGGTGTGACGACGCGCGGACAAAAAACGCCCGATGGGACGCGATGGCTCCGGTGTTCGTGGCACAAATCGGGTGGATGAATGCCGGGAACGTTGCAGATGCGGCCCGTTCGACCTTGGCCGTGGTGCTCGCCGGGGGGCGGGGTGCGAGGTTGCGAGCGCTGACCGCAAACGAAGCAAAACCCAGCATGCCCTTCGGCGGCAAGTTCCGCGTCGTCGACTTCCCGCTGTCCAACTGCATCAACTCCGGTATCCGAAGGGTCGCGGTCGTCACCCAGTACCGGGCGCACACCCTGATTCGGCACATCCAGCGCGGATGGAACTTCCTGCGCGGAGAACTCGGTGAGTTCGTCGAGTTGTGGCCGGCGCAGCAGCAGACCGAGGCCGGAAGCTGGTACCTGGGAACCGCCGACGCGGTGTACCAAAACCTGCAGGTCATTCGGGAGCATGGCCCGCGCTACGTGCTGATCCTCGCCGGCGATCACGTCTATCGCCAGGACTACAGCCGGTTGATCCACGCCCACATCGAGTCGGGCGCTGAGGTGACGGTCTCTTGCGTGGAGGTGCCGCGTGAAGCGGCGACCGAGTTCGGGTGTGTCGATGCCGGGGATGACGGTGAGATCGTCGGGTTCGTCGAAAAACCGACCCACCCACCTTCGGTGCCGGGCCGCGAGGGGATGTCGTACGCCTCGATGGGGATCTACGTGTTCAACATCGAAGTGCTGCTCGAGATCCTCGAGCGCGATGCGGACGACGACCGCTCCTCGCACGATTTTGGGCACGACATCGTCCCGTCGCTGGTCGGTCGCCGAAAGCTCTACGCCCATCCCTTTCGGGAGAGCTGCGTTGTCGCGCCGGGGGCCACGGAGCCCTACTGGCGCGATGTCGGCACGCTCGATGCGTTCTGGGACGCGAACATGGAGCTCATCTGCGTCACGCCGATGCTCGATCTCTACGACGCGCGCTGGCCGATCTGGACGTATCACGAGCAACGACCGTGCGCGAAGTTCGTCTTCGACGACGAGGATCGGCGCGGTATGGCCGTGGACTCGTTGGTGTCGGCGGGCTGTGTCGTTTCGGGGAGCACGATCCGGCGCTCGATCCTCTTCACCGACACCCGCCTGAACTCCTACAGCCAGATCACAGGCTCGCTGGTGCTGCCGCGCTGCGACATCGGTCGCCATGCCCGACTCAACAAGGTCATCGTCGCGAGCGATTGTCGGGTCCCCGAAGGCATCGTCATCGGGGAGGACGCCGAAGCCGACCGCGCGCGATTCCACCGCACGCCTGGAGGGGTCACCCTGGTCACGCCGGCAATGCTCGCCAAGCTCGAGTCGTCTTGAGTCGTGGCGGGGATCTCACCCCCGGGCGCGCCACCCCTCGCGCTGCGACCTCTGGAGCCGACTGAAGACCGAAGGGTGGGGGCCCTTGGGGCTGGGGCACGTTCGCTGCGCGCCGATCGCGGCCGGTCGCGGGGGGCGCTGACACAGAAACGTCACGCGCTTGTTCGGTTCTTGTCGCGGTCTCCGAGCCCGATTGGAACACAGGGCCGCTAGGTTCTCCCCGTCCCCTAGGGGCCTCCAATGTCGAACGCAGACGCAGGTATTTCCGCGCTGATGAAGCAGCTCCCCGAGGTGGTCGCCCGGGAACGCAACTTCTTGATCGTGTTGATGTGTGGCTTTCTCATCTCGGCCGCCACCTACCGCACGCCCATGGTCGCCGCCTGGGTTGGTTTTGCCTTCGCGGGCTACTCGGCGATCGCCAACGACAGCATCCAGACCATCGGCACGTTCATCACCTCCAACCGCAAGACGGCGTGGTGGGTGTTGTGGCTGTTCATGGGCGGCATCTTCCTCGCGACCGCGACCTACAGCTTCGTCAGCTTCGACGGCGACGTCAGCTACCAACGCTTGGCCTCGAAGGGATTCGACTCCGCGCCCACGGAGTTCTCGTTCCTTCAGGTCGCGGCCCCGCTGTTCCTGCTGATGTTGACCCGTCTTCGGATGCCGGTCAGCACCACGTTCTTGTTGTTGACCAGCTTCGCCACCGACGTCAGCAGCGTTGGAAAGGTGCTGACCAAGAGCCTCACCGGCTACGCGCTCGCGTTCGGCGTGGCGATCGTCGTCTGGATGCTCGTCGCGCGTCTGGTCGATCGTTGGATGACCCGAGACGCCCACCCAGCCTGGCGTGTCGCCCAGTGGGTCATCTCGGGGATCTTGTGGTCGGTGTGGCTGCAACAAGATGCGGCCAACATCGCGGTCTACCTGCCGCGCAGCCTCGGCCTGCCGGAGTTCCTCGTCTTCGCCGGGACCATCTTTCTCGGCCTGGGATTGCTGTTCCGCATGGGCGGCGAGAAGGTTCAGGAGATCGTCGATGAGAAGTCTGGCGTCGTGGACGTTCGCGCCGCGACGCTCATCGACTTCGTCTACGCGCTGATCCTCTACTACTTCAAGTTCGTCTCCAACGTTCCGATGAGCACGACGTGGGTCTTCCTGGGACTGCTCGGTGGCCGCGAACTTGCGATGGCGCTGCGCGGATCTTCGGGACACAAGTGGACCTTCGCGGCTCGGATGATCGGCAAAGACGTGCTCTTCGCCGGTGTCGGCCTGCTGGTCTCGATCATCTTGGCGGCCTCGGTCAACGACCCGTTCCGCGCCGAAGTTGCCGCGTTCTTCGGGCTGTAGCGTCGGCGTCATCCGAGGCTTTCGCCAGGTCGCGGCTCACCGTCGGCGGGACCGGCGGCTCTTTCCCAGATCTGCGGCAGCAAAGCCCAGCGTGGATGCGGTTTGCATGCCGGCCTTGATCGGCCCGGCGGGAGCCGCCTCAATGGCCGCTTCGAGGGCTGCCCGTGGGTTGCCGTTTCGCAGCTCCTTCACCGCGCGCAGACCCGCGAGCGCCTGGTTGCCGAACGGCAGGGCGCCGATGATGCGCTTGGCTTTGTCGCCGGCAAGCTGGGTCGCACGCTCGGTGAGTCGTTCCTGGATCGTACGAGCCTGCTCTTTGAGTTCCTGACGCCTCGCGAGCCGAGCGGCGTCGTCGACTTGGTCATAGAGCGACTGTTGTGCTTCGGCCTCCTCCACCACCTTGATGGTCGTGGTCAGCTCGCGTTGGTAGTGGCGCTCGTACTCCTCCGCTCCGATCGCGTCTCTCATGGAGGCCTCCAGCGACGCGCCCAGATCGAAGCTGTTCTCCTGCAGCGCCGCGACATAGGGGCGGGCTTGCTCAACACCGACGGCGCCCGGCTCGTTGATCTGTGCTTTGGAAGCCTTGGCCAGCACGGTCACGGCGCTGGCTTGCCCTCCGTCGGCCACGCCCTCGAACGCGGCCAGAAGGCCCACGTGGGTCACCATGAGCGCGCGGGTCTGGTCCCGGATCTCCATCACGCGCGCCATCTCGCCGAGCGTCTCGTTCGAGACCTCCGTCTCGAACCGTTCCTCAAACGCTCTGATCTGGGCCCCAAACTGCAAGCAGTACAGCTCGGTTGACCAGTTGAGCCGGATCGTATCGCGCTGCTCCGCGACCAGAAACATCCCCACCGCCGCGGTGTTCGCCAGGGCGACCCGGATCTCGTCCAGGAGTTTCTTGTTCTTGTAGAGCTTCGCGAGCCTTGCGTTGGCGGCATCGCTGGCAGGCAGATAGAACTTGCCCCGATCGCGGTTGGCGGGGGTGTCGAGCCGTGGGGCGACGTCGTACTTCTTCAACAGCTCGATCTGGTTCTCGAACGTGTCCGGTTCGTACGAGTCATTGAACGTCTTGGTGCCGAGGATCACGTCGTCGGAGAGCTCGGCCTGCGCCAAGTGCTGGCTGAGGACCCCTTGCAAGCGCTCTCGCGCCTGCACGAGGTCATCTCGGAGCTCGGCCTCGGCCTCGGGCGTCCCTTCGCGGATCGAGTCTTTCGAGGTCTGTTGCCACTGACCGACGCTTTTTTCTTTCTCGCTCGAGCCGAGCAGCGCGCACCCGTTGAGCAGGGACAGGCATGCGGCTGCGCAGGCGAGGAGGGAAGGGGAGCTTCTGGGCGCATTCATCGTGGGACGCTGCCTTGGTTCCACGGGGACGCCGACGGTTTAACCTCGGATGTCGATTCTCACGAAACCGTGTCTGCTCAGCCAGCCGTCGATCCATGCGGTACCCTGGGCGACCGCCGCGCGGGTGGTCGAGAGCCGCAGCGAGAGCTCGTCACCCCCTCGCTCGCTGAGCGCCGCCGCATGGTGCAGCCAGCGCTCTGCATTGTCCGCGGGCACGCCGGCCTCGCTCCCAAACAAGAGTGCGAGGTCGAGGGCTGCCTCGCAGGCGAGCTCGACCATTCCCAGCGCGTTGGCGGAATCGAAGGCCGCCTCGAGCCGCAGCTGAGCCTCCGGGTAGTCGAGCTCCGAGAGCGCGAGACTGCCGCGCTGGCGATCGAGCTGGGCCCGCAGCGGGGCGTAGTCGAGGCTGCGCAGCTGGAGCTCCGCGTCGTCGAGCGCCTCCGAGGCGGCTTCGAAGTCCTGGAGCTCGTGCAGGATGTGCGCGCGTACAAGCGTTCGCCTCACGGACGCAACCTGGGGTTGCGCCGCGGCCGGCACTGGGGGGCCGCCCGAACGAAGTCGTTCGTCCTGCAGGCAGCCGGAGGGCTCAGGGAGACTCGCGGTGAGCGCTTGAGGACGCAGCAGGACGCGTTGCGGAGCGTCGCGGGCAAACGCGGCGGCGGAGGCGATGGCCTCCCGGGTGGCGTCGAGGCATGCGAAGCGGCGGTCGAGGGTGGCATCGTCGAGTCCACCGCCTGCGCGCATGGCCTCGCACGCGTCACGACGCTGTTCCGCCCAGGACTCGGCGGCCGCGTCCAGCTGCGCGAGGATGAAGCCCTGGCCTGCGCTGGGTCCGGGCGCGTCGGCGGACCGCAGCGCCTCCACGACCTGGTCCCGCGCGGCGCTGCCCCATGCCTGCGCCGCCTCTTCGCTGAGCTCGACGCAGGACGGGGGTCGGACCGAGCCGCCGGCGAACCACGCGAGCAGCCCCGCGGTGAGCACGGAACTGGCGAAGACCGCCGCGGTTCGCCAGTCTCGGTGGGATCGGGCTTCGAGGACGTCGAGCAGCGCCGCGAGTGAAGGCCAGCGCTGCTCCGGGTCGTGGGCGCAGGCGCGGCGCAGCGCGGCCACAGCGTGCCGGGGTGTCCCTTTGCAGCGGACCGAACGCAGCCTCGCTGCGGCCTCTTGGGGCTCCAGCGACGCCGCGACGGCGCCCTCGAGCGGGTGGTGTCCACTCAGCGCTTGGAGCATGGAGACCGCGAACGCGAACTGGTCGGCCTTGGCGGAGACGCGGCCGCGGAATTGTTCGGGTGCCATGTACGCCGGGGTCCCGGCCGCCCGAGACAACGTGAGGTCCGTCCCTGTCTCCGACGCGCAGCGGGTGGTGTCTCGGGCAAAGAGCTGGGCAAGTCCGAAGTCGGCGACCTTCGCGGTCGGGCCCGGGGCGACGAGGACGTTGGCCGGCTTGAAGTCCAGATGCACCACGTCGCGCGCGTGTGCGGCGGCGAGTCCTCGTCCCGCTTGCAGGAACATGGCGTAGACCTGCTGCGGGGTGTGCTCTTCGGTGGTGAGCCACTGCTGGAGGCTGGGCCCGGGGACGTACTCCAGCACCAGGTACGGCGAGCCTTTGTGTTCCCCGACCTCGAACACCTCCACGACGTTCGGGTGTTGGATCCGTGCGAGCTGGCGCGCCTCCTCCAGCAGGCGATCATCTCGCCCGGGGTTGGCACGTTCGGGGAGAACGCGCTTGATGGCGACCGTACGGTTGAGCGCTGCATCGGTGGCCCGGTAGACGACCCCCATGCCGCCGCGGCCAATCACGCCATGAATCTGATACGCACCGATCGAGGTGGGGCTGGCGTCGTCCTCCCCGAAGAGCGCCGCCATCGTCCGGGCACGAACACCGTCACCGACAAGGGTGTCGATGTCCAGTTGCAGCGCGGGTCGCTCAGAGTCCGAGGTCATCAGGGCCCGTGCTCACCCGGTGACCGGCGGCGGTGACGTCTGGCTCACGCGCATGCGCTGCCGAAGCGATGCGACCCATCCTTCGAAGTCCTGGGTGGTGCTCTCGAGGAGGTCAACGCCACCTATCTGTTCCATCGCAGCCTCAAGGTCGCCTCGCGCCTTCCGCAACCGACTCTTGAGCGTTCCAACGGGAAGTCCCTCGAAGTCTGCGAGGGCGCGATCGGTCATGCCTTCGAAATAGGCGAGCTCGAGCATGACCTGCACGTGCAAGGGGAGTCGACGCAGGGCCTTGAGCAGCAGCTTATGCTCTTGGTGGCAGGCGAGCGCATCGCACAGCGCGGGCTGGGTGCCACACAGCTCGTCGGTCGTCCGTGTCTCCGGGGCGGCGCCGGTGCGGTCACGCCAGAACCGGTACAGTCTTCGCCGAGCGACCGCGAAGATGTATCCGTGCAGGGCCGCGTCCTCGCGAACGCGACCACGGCCTTCGACGATCGCCAGGAAGGTCTCCTGCACCAGGTCCTCGGCGGCGGCCGGAGCCTTGTTCGCGAAGAAACGGTAGACCGAGTCGAAATAGCGCCGGACGAGCTCTTGGCCCGCGCTCGCGCTCCCGGAGCGCCAGGCCTCGAGGAGTTGGGGGTCGCCGTCCGCCACGTGATCGTGAGCGTAGCAGCCCCCGCGGTGCCCCGGGCGGGGGCGAAGGTCATCGTCGGTCGCGGTCGACCGGCCGACGAGACGAGCAGCGGCTAGCGGGGCAACCGAATCCGCAGCGCGCCGCCCAACCTCGCGAAAACCTCCATCCACCGGATGGCCTCTTCGTCTCCGGCTTCGGCCGCCCGTGCATGCAGGGGGCAAGCCGTCTGCAGCACCCGGTAGAACTCGGTCTGGGGTGTCGAGAGGTCGACCTCGAACGGGCCGCTGTGGGCCAGATCCGCCAAGACATGCAGCCGGTGGAGACGACTGACGCGCTCGGGCGCCTGGACCCATCGTTCGGTGGCGTTCTCCATGGTGCGCTGCAGCGTGAAGTTGAGGCTCACTTGGTGAAGATCGACGCGCAGGGCCTCGGCTTCCGCCATCAGCTCGCGGATGCGGTCCGGGTTGAGCTCGCGCGCGGTGAACTCGGAGCGCAGCATCGTGTTGAGCACAAAGCTGGCCAGGCCCATGAGCGGCTTGGGCAGCGGCAGGTCGAGCGTCGCGAGGTAGCGCAGCAGGGGGGAGTGCTGGTTGTAGAGCCGCGCGCTGACCTCCTGGGCGTCCTGGGTGGCGTGCTCGACCACCAGCTCGAGCACGCGCTGCTGCTCGTCGCGAAACAGCGAGCGCATCGAGTATTTGAGCTCTCCGAAGTGGCCATCGAGCAGTCGCAACACCTCGGGCATGTCGGCGGTGCGAAACGAGCGAAGGACGTCGCTGGTCATCGTGTCGTACTCGGCGTCCCCTCGGAACCCGCGCACGCCTCCGCTCATGTTGTGGTCGCCCAGGTGCACGAACCCGAAGCTGAGCTCGGCGGCCTCGCGGGTGATCTGGGAGACCACGACCACCTTGCCAAGCGCCAGACGGCTCCGGCCGAGCGTCGCGGTGCGGTAGTCGAGCTGCTCCACCGCGTAGGCGTACACCTCGGCCCGCGGCTTGTAGGACTTGAACAACGAGCTGACCGCGTAGTGGGCGACCAGCCGAGGGAGGTCCACGGCGAGCGGCTCGGCGTGGTGTTCGTACAGAAGACGGCCATCACCCTGCTCGGGCAGGTTGGATTTTGCTTGGGCCAGGCGTTCGACGAACGGCTGCTGCAGGGCCATGTCGCAGACCTCCTGGGCGAGCTGGATCGCCCGCGCAGCGTAGCGGATGATCTGCGTGGTCTCGATGCCAGAGACATCGTCGAAGAACCACCCGCAGCTCGTGTACATGAGCATGGCGTGGCGCTGCATCTCAAGCAGCCGAAGCGCCTCGATCCGCTGCGGTTCGGTGAGTGTGCCGATGCTGTGCGTCTCGAAGAACAGCGCCGTGGCCTCCTTGGTGCGCTCAAGGACCAGGGCGATGTAGCCGTCTCGGGCGCGCGCCGGGTCCCGCAGGAGGTGGCGAGCGCGGCTGTCGAACAGGGCGGCGATCTGCTCGGCAAGCCAGTCGAGCGCCTCTCGCAAGGGGGCCCGCCATGCCTGCGTCCATCCGGGGTTCGAGCCGGTGCAGCAGCCGCAGTCGCTTCGCCAGCGCTCGACCCCGTGGGCACAGCTCCACGAGGTGTTCTCAAGGATCTCGACATCGTGTGTCGGCGGGTGGGCCTCGAGGAAGGCTCCGTAGTTCACCAGCTCCACCGTCGGGTCCTCCTCAAATCTTCGCAGCGCGTACGCCAACGCCATGTCGCCGTAGCGGTGGTGGTGGCCGTAGGTCTCACCGTCGGTGGCGATATGGACCAGCTGCGGGGTGTCGAGGTCGGTCGAGAACGCGCCCATCAGCCGGTCGGCGAAGCGATCGCCGCTGTCCAGCAGGTGCTCGAAGGCGACCGCTTGGGACACCGGCCCGTCGTAGAAGAGCAGGGTGATCACCCGGCCCGAGGGGAGCGTGCATCGGTACGGCTGCCGAGGGTCGATGCGTCCACCGCTGACGTCGCGCCAGCTCTGCCCGGGGGCGCGGACCCGCTTGGCTTGGTGCGGCGCGAGCAGGGTGAACTCGATGCCCTCCGAAGCGAGCGCCTCAAGGGTTGGCGTGTCGACCGCGGTCTCGGGAAGCCACATGCCTCGCGGCGCGTGCCCGAACCTGTGGGTGTAGTCCGCGATGCCCCAGCGAATCTGGGTGCGCCGGTCCGCGTCGTTGCACAGCGGAAGGATCGAGTGGTTGTAGGCCTGCGCAAGCGCAGAGCTGTGTCCGCCAAAGCGGGCTCGGCTGGCCTGTTCGGCCTCGAGGATCGCGGCGTAGGCCTTGGGGGTTTGGCGCTGCATCCACGCGAGCAGGGTGGGCCCAAAGTTGAAGCTGATGCGCTCGTAGTTGCTGACGATGCGCTCGATGAGCCCCTGCGCGTCGAGGATACGGGCCCACGCGTTGGGGCCGTAGCACTCGGAGGTGATGCGTTCGTTCCAGTCGTGAAACGGGTCCGCAGACTCCTGCTGCTCGACGGTCTCCAGCCACGGGTTCTCCCGCGGCGGTTGATAGAAGTGACCATGAATGCAGACGTAGCGCTGGGTCATTGGGCACCTTCGGGGGTCAGGAACAGGACGGACAAGGGTGGCAGGCACAGCTGCAGCGTGTGGGGATGGCCGTGCGCGCCGAAGTCTGCGGCGCACACACGACCTCCGTTGCCCAAGCCGCTGCCGCCGTATTCGTGGGCATCGCTGTTGGCCAGCTCGCGCCACCAGCCGCCGATGGGCACCCCGACGCCGTAGCCTTCGCGCGGAACCGGTGTGAAGTTGCAAACCACCAGGACCGGGGTCCCGTCGTGGGCGAAGCGCAAGAAGGTGAACACGCTGGCCTGCGCGTCGCTGAAGTCGACCCACGCAAAGCCCTGCGGGTTGCAGTCCCGCTCGTGCAGCGCCGGGACCTCTCGATGCAGCCGGTTGAGGTCCGCCACCCAACGTTGCACCCCGGCATGCCGAGGATCGTGGGTGAGGTGCCAGTCGAGGCTCCGGTCGTGGTCCCACTCTCGGAGCTGGCCGAACTCGCACCCCATGAACAGCAGCTTCTTGCCCGGCTGGCCGTACATGTATCCGTACAGCGCGCGCAGGTTGGCGAAGCGCTGCCAATCGTCGCCGGGCATGCGGCCGAGGATCGAACCTTTGCCGTGCACGACCTCGTCGTGGGAAAGCGGCAGCACGAAGTTCTCTCCGAACGCGTACAGCATGCGGAACGTGAGGTCGTGCTGGTGATGCCTGCGGTGGATCGGATCGCGACCGAAGTAGTCCAGCGTGTCGTGCATCCAGCCCATGTCCCACTTGAACCCAAAGCCGAGCCCGCCCGCGTCGGTCGGCGCGGAGACCTGCGGCCAGGAGGTGGACTCCTCGGCGATGGTGTGCACGCCGGGGCAGGCCCGGTAGACGGCCTCATTGATCTGCCTCAGCGCATCGATGGCTCCAAGGTTCTCACGGCCGCCGTGTACGTTGGGGACCCACTGGCCCTCCTCCCGGCTGTAGTCGAGGTAGAGCATCGAGGCCACCGCGTCGACCCGCAACCCATCGGCGTGAAACGTGTCGCACCAGTAGCGCGCGCTGCTCTGCAGAAAAGAGCGCACCTCATGGCGATCGTAGTTGAAGATCGCGGACTTCCAGTCGGGGTGGAAACCCTGTTTGGGATCGGCGTGTTCGAACAGGTGCGTGCCGTCGAACTCCGCGAGGGCGTACGCGTCGGTGGGGAAGTGCGAGGGCACCCAGTCCAGCAGCACCCCGATGCCGGCCTGGTGCAGCGTGTCGAGCATGGCCTTGAAGTCGGTGGGGGAGCCGTAGCGGGCCGTGGGAGCGAAGTAGCCCGTCGTCTGATACCCCCACGAACCATAGAAGGGGTGCTCCATCACCGGGAGCAGCTGCACGTGGGTGAAGCCCATGTGCGTGGCGTATTCGGCGAGCTGTGTCCCCAGCTCGCGATAGGTCAGGGAGCGGTTTCCGTCCTCGGGGACCCGTCGCCACGAACCGAGATGGACCTCGTAGATCGACATCGGCTTGTCCTGGCCGCTGCGAGCCTGACGGCTTTGCATCCACGCCTGGTCGTTCCAATCGTAGCGGCCGTGCGTCACCACCGAGGCGGTCCGTGGGGCTTCTTCGCTCGCGAAGGCAAACGGGTCGGCGCGATCGGTTGCGCCGCTGGGGGATGCCACGTGCAGCTTGTAGAGATCGCCCGGACCGACGCCCAGCACGAAGCCCTCCCAGATCCCCGAGCCCGCGCGCGCGCGCAGGGGCGTCTGCTTCCGGTCCCAAAGGTTGAAGTCTCCGATCACGGACACGCCCGTGGCCGAAGGCGCCCACACAGCAAAGTAGGTGCCGGCGCAACCCTCGTGCTCCATCGGGTGCGCGCCCAGCTTGTCGTCGATGTGAGCGTGGGTCCCCTCGTTCCAAAGGTGGAGGTCGTCATCGGTGAGCCGGGTGAGGTCGTAACGAACCTCGCCGCGATGGGCCGCTCCCTCGCGCGCTCGCGCCAAGGCTCGAAGCGGAGTGGTCACCGCGGGGTCCCGGGTCCACGTCTCGAGCGCGTGGCGGGCTCGGTTCTTCCAGTTGGCGTGCTCGCGCCAGGTCCCGGGCACGTTCTGCGCGTGGGTCTCCCCCCACAGGTCCTCGAGGTTGACCAGCACGTCGTCGGCTTGGCTGCGGCCGAGGTGTTCGAGCAGCGCGGCCAGGGCCGCAGGTGCCTCGCTGCCCGCAGGCAGACCGGTGCGGCGTCCGAGGAAGTCGGTGAGGCACTGCCGTTGCCAAGTCCGTTGCCCGGCCATCGCGTCGCGCTGGGCTGTGTCGAGGAAGCCGAGCTCGTGCTGGGTCTGCAGGTCGGCGCCCGTCCAGTACGCCGCGAAGGGTGGCATGTCATGGGTGTTGAGCGAGGCCATGTCACCGGGCTGCGCGGCGGGGAGGGCATCGCCGGGGTCGGGCTGCGCCTGGTACTGCACGACGTGCATGCCCGAGATGCCGTGGGTCTGCATGCTGTGGGTCACCTCGTCGGGGACCGTGCCCAGGTTCTCGCCGATCAGCGCGACCCCGCTGCGATGCGACTCCAGGGACAGCAGCGCCACCAGCTCGTCTGCGGGGTAGCGCAGGTACATGCCGTCCGAAGCCGGCGCGTGCGACGGGATCACGAACAGCCGGTGCAACCCCATCACGTGGTCGATGCGAAGCACGCCCGCGTACCGCATTTGGTTCTGCAACACGGCGATCAGGTAGCGGTAGTGATCCTGTCGCTGTCGCTGCGGGTGGGGTGGCGGAAAGGCCCAGTTTTGCCCGCCGGAAAACAGCGCGTCTGGGGGTGCGCCGGTGGAGAGGCCCGGCACGAACGCGTCACGGTGGGCCCAGGTGTCGAAGCCGTCGCCATGCACGCCGACGGGCAGGTCGAGGTAGAGGCCACAGCCGCGGCCGCGCGCGTGCTCGGAGAGCGCCGCGAGCTGGTTGTGAGCCGCCCACTGCACGTAGGCGTGATAGCGGTAGGTTTGTGGATCGCCACCGTCCGGTGGGAGCGCGCCGTCCTTGAGCGCCTGGGGCCACTCGTGCCAGGACGTGCCGCGTGCGGTGGTGGCTGCACGAAAGCGAGCGTATTGATCGAGCTCGGGGCGCGCGGTGAGGAAGGCTTCGAGGGCAGCGCGTTGCGGCCCGCTCCAGCAGGCTTCGGCCATCGGAGCCAGCGCTCGCCGCTTGAGCGCCATCGCGTCGGCGTACTCGACCTGGCTCGCGCCGCGCAACGTGTGCCGAGCTGCGTTGGCGGCAGCATCGGTGAAGGCCGTCTTGGCGATGCCGGCGTACTCGGGCAGCGACTCCACGTCGAGGTACAGCTCGTTCCACGCCAGGCGGCTGACCGGTGCGTAGGGGCTGGGCTCGAACGGCTGCGGGTGGTCGAGAAACGTGGCCAGCAGGGGAAGCGTTCCGACCATGGTGCCGCCCGCGTCCCCGACCCAATCGATCAGCGCACGAAGGTCTGTGAAGTCGCCGACGCCGTGGTCTCTCTGGGTCTTGAGTGCGTACAGCGGCGCAAACAGGCCCCACCCATGTCGTCCGTCGGTCGTGTACACGCGGCGCGGAGCACTGACCAACAGGGACGGCGTGCCCGTGCCATCGGCGGCCTCGAGCGTGAGCGTGTAGTGCTCGGGCGGCAGCGGGCTCGGCAGCGCAAGGCAGCGTTGCAGTATGCGGATGCCACCGAGTTCGGTGCTGCCGTGCACCCCAACGTCCTGGAGGACACCGTCTGTGCTCGCCTCGTGCGAGGCGCTGCGGGCATGCAATCGATACGCGCCACGCACCGACTCGGGCAGCCTGACCGTGACGGTGCCTTCGCCGTCCCACGCGACCACGACCGGCGGCAAGCGCTCGCTGTGCTGGTCGTGATGGGCGCGCTGCAGGGCCTCGTCGATCGCGGCCTCGGTTTGCACATCGACGCCGAGCGCGGTCAAGGCCAACGCGAGGGGTTCGGGGCGCGCGGCTTGATGCGCGCCGGCGATGTCGGTGTACCCGAGCTGCATCCCGTGCAGCTGGGCGAGGGTTCGCAGCTTGCTGAGCGTGTCCATGCGCGCCTCCGGTGGCGCGTCGGTTGTATCGGCTGCCGTGCTTCCCGGGAAGGCTCCCGCGAAGACCTCAAGGCCGAATCAGTCTCGGAGTTCGCCGATCACCAGCACCCACGTGGTGACATCGCCGTCTTGGCCCCGCGCGAACCCCGGGCCGAATTCGGCGGCGGTCGAGCTGAGCAAGGCCTCGCACTCGGCGGGAGAGTCCAGCCACGCCTCAAGGACGTCCTGGGCTTCGAGGAAGTCGCCGGCGAGCAGCTCGTGGGATGGCACGCCGTCGTACTGCGCGAGGTCAACCCGCGACAGGGTCGAGCTGCCATCGTTGCCGACATGCGACAGCATCGCGCCGTCGTCGGCCTGGTCGGCGGCATGCAGTCGCGCCGCGCACCGCAGCGCCGGCGAGAGCTCGAGAGCCGGGACGGGGTTGCGCATCCGGTCTCCGCACATCGCTCCGGTCGCGCGGACGTTGTTGATCGCACCCAGCAGCGCGTCCTCACGACTTCCCCAGTCTCGTGTCCACAGCGCGGCGGCACCACACGCCGGAGCGTCGCCGACCTCGTCCTCGCGGATCTCGTCGATCACACAGCTGCTCGTGATGAGCAGCACGGCAGCGGCGATACCCGAGGCCTTCACGACCGAGACATTATCACGGGGCGCCGAAGGCCTGGGTCCACACGTGTCCGTATTGGCCACCGGGGTAGTAGCCGACGCCCAACTCGGTGAATGACCCGTTCATCACGTTGGCGCAGTGTCCATCGCTGTCCATCCACTGCTGCATGGTGGCGGCCGCGGTGCTGTTGCCCGCGGCGATGTTCTCGCCGGCGGTGCTGTACTGATATCCGGCCTCGCCCATCCGCTGAAACGGCGACTCGCCCGAGGGGTTGGTGTGGTCGAAGAAGTTGCGCTCGACCATGTCCTTGCTGTGCACCCGGGCGGCGCAACGCAGGGCGGGGTTCGCCGTCACCGGTGCCGCGGGGCCAAACGAGCCCGCGCTTCCGCAGTTGGCACCCTCCACGCGGCGCTGATTGACGATCAAGAGGATTTCATTCTCAAACTCGGTCCACGTGGGCTCCCACTCCGCGACGTCGCTGCAGTATGCGTTGTCGGGGACCTCGTCACTGGGCGGCGGCACGTCGCCGGGGTCGCCGGAGTCGTCGCCGGGGTCTCCGGAGTCGTCGCCGGGGTCGCCGGGGTCGCCGGAGTCATCGGGGGGCGCGCCCGAGTCGTCGGTCGGTCCGGTCTCGGAGTCATCGCCCGGAGTCCCTGTGTCGGCTCCCCCGGCGCTGTCGCTGGGTCCACCGCTGTCGGGGGGGGCACCGTCGTCGCCGCTGCCCTCCTCCTGTGCGTCTTCGTCTCCATCCCAGGGAACACCGTCGACATCGCCCGGCCCCTCGTAGCAACCCGGCACCATCAGCAGCGCAGCGAGCAGGGTCGGGGCGGAGGTCCAGCGCAACGAATCCATGCGATCAGTATGGGCGCGCGATCCGTCCACACAAAGCGCAATCCTTGGCCCTGCGGCGGAAGATCGTCCGGACGGATGACAAGGTTGTGAGGGCGGTGACACTGCACGCACAACGACCGCGGAAACCGTCGCCGCGATCACTCGATCGGCTTGGCGAGCACAATCGCCCATCGCAGTCCGGTGAGCGGATCATCGGCGTCGAAGGGGATCGCGACCCCCAATCCTACATCGATGTAGGAAGACGCCGACACCGCCGCGCAGCTCCCCTCGCGTGGCATCCAGATTGTATTCAAGATGTCCTCAGGAGGCAGGTCGGCGACCGCGATGACCTCGTCGGCGGTGGCGAATCCGTACCCGGCAGCGCGAATCCGATCCCACAGCGTCGAGCCGTCGGAACCTTCGTGCTCGACGAAGCCCTGCTCGGCCATGTCGAGGGCGTGCAGACGCGCCGCGCAGGTCAGGGCTCCGTTCAGACGGAGGCGTGGTGCGGGGGAGAACGAGCCTCTCCCGCCGCAGGATTGCCCCTGCGCGCGATGGGCTTCGAGCGCCTCGAGCATCTCCTGTTCAAGGTGCACGAGGTCTGCATTCCAATCGCGAACGGCATCGCAGGGCTCCAGCGCAGGGAGCTCGGCCGGGGTCGTGTCGGTGGGCTCGCCTCCGCCGCCCTCGCCGTCGCAGCACGGCAGGACCAGCGCGGTCGCGACCGCAAGTCGGCGAATCATGATCGACGTCGCCGAACCCACAGGCCCAGGAAGCCCAGCGCGAGGAGGACCGGAGGCGGCGGTTGGTCCCCTACGGCGCAGTTCTGGGTGGTGATGTGGCACTGCGCGGAGATGTCGACCTCGGTGTCCTCGTCGCACTCGTAGACGCGGTCACACACCGCACGGTCGGAGTCGTTGTAGCTGCCCCGGCGGAGCGCTCGCTTGAGCTTGCGAAGGCATCGCCGCGCCTTGCGGGGGGAGTACTCACAGCGCGCGCTGCAGGAGGAGAGATTGTCTTCGACCTCGCCTTCGCAGTTGGGACCGCCGTAGGCCTCAAACCTCGCATCGGACGTGGCCGGGGGATCCTCGATCGGAGCCGTGCGGTCCAGGAACGGCTCCGCCGGGCCGCCCGCGTTGTACTCGCAGACGTATCCGGCCGCCTTGGCGTTGAACTCGTCCGCGTCGCGGTAACAACCACAGAGTCCCGCAGCCATCGCCACGACGATTCCGATCTCGCGCCAGCTCATGTGCGGAGGTTACCACCCCGCGCCGGCTCAACCGGGGCATTCACGGCGCCCGGAGAGCCGAGCTCGCCGTCACTGTGCCGGGCCTGTGGCCTCGCACCGCGCTGTTCGGGGCGTCCCGCTGTGGGGTGCGTTGGAACCGCGAAAGTCGGTCGCGCGGCCGGGGCCTCACGCTACTCTTGGGGGATGCCACTGAAGCCCTGCTCTTCCTGCGAACGGCTCGTTCGGGTTGGTGATGCGTGTCCCTTCTGTGGAGAGTCTGGCGTCCCGACGACGTTCGCGCCGCAGATCGCCGCGGTGTTCCTCAGCCTCCCGCTTCTGGCGGCCTCGGCGTGTACTCGCCCCGCGGAGAGCATCTACGGCGGTCCCGAAATGATGGACCCCGCACCGCCTCCGGCCGCCGGCGCTTCCACGCCCGTGCCCGAGAAACCGGCCGAGGCCGACCCGTCTGCGCCCAGCGAGCCCCAAGGCGAGATCTACGGGTCGCCGGATATGATGGACTCCGGCGCAGACCGTCCGAACCCCGAGCCGGACCCCGGTCCCGGGACGGCCGCGCCCAAAGCGGATGACGGCGCCACGGTGGACCCGGTGGAGTCGCCACCCGAGGAGCCGATCTACGGGGGCCCCGACATGATGGGCGAGGGACGTCCACCTAAATGACCGCCGCAGCCCTGAGCGCCGCGAGCTTCTCGGGCGTGTAGCCCAGCCGTTGTCCATACACTTGGTCGTTGTGTTGTCCGAGCTCGGGGCCGAGCCATCGGCTCCCGGCGGGGGTTCGCGACAGCTTGGGCACCACGGCTGGAACCTTGAGCATGTCCCCGGAGGGCAGGGGTAGCTCGGGCATCATCTCGCGGGCCTGGACGTGCGGATCGGCGGCGATGTCCGCGATGGTGTTGATCGGGCCGCTGGGGACCTCGGCCTCGCGAAGCTGTTTGAGGGCGGCGGCGCACGTTTGTGGGGATGTCCAGGCTTCGATGGCCGCGTCGAGTTCCTCCGCCCGCGCGCTGCGTCCGTTGTTGCTGGAGAGCTCGGGATCTTGGGCCAGGTCGTCGCGCCCGATGCGTTTCATCAGGGCGGTGAACAGTCGCGCGCTGTTGGCCCCGACCACGATCCGTCCGTCGCTGCAGGCATACGTGTTGCTGGGCACGATGCCGGGCAGGGCGCCACCGGTCGGCTGGCGAATCACCCCTTTTCGGTCGTACTCGGGCAGCAGGCTCTCCATCATGTTGAACATCGACTCGTACAGCGCGACGTCGATCACCTGCCCCTTGCCCGAGCCCCCCACGTCGCGTTCGTAGATCGCCGCAAGCGTGGCGTAGGCGGCATGAAGCCCGGCGTTGGTGTCTCCCAGACTCACGCCCCCGCGCACTGGCGGTCGGCCCGGTTCGGCGGTGAGGTGGCGAAGGCCTGCGAACGCCTCTGCGATGTTGGCGAATCCGGGCCTGTGCGCGTAGGGGCCGTCCTGTCCGTACCCGGAGATGCGGACCATGACCAGGCGCGGGTCGAGGGCGTGCAGCGCGTCTGGGCCGAGTCCCCAGGCCTCCATACGTCCGGGCCGAAAGTTCTCGATCACCACGTCGACGCCCGAGCGCACGAGGTCGCGCACGATCTCCCGGCCCGCCTCCTGCCTGAGGTCTGCGGTCACGCTGTACTTGTCGCGCGCAAGCGAGCGCCACCACAGCGAGGTGCCATCGTCGTCGAGCACGCGCCAGCTGCGGATCGCATCGCCGGTGCCCGGGGGCTCCACCTTGATGACCTTCGCGCCGAATCCGGCCAGCATGAATCCGCAAAATGGACCGGCCAGCAGTTGCCCAAGCTCCAGAACGGTGAGGCCTTCGAGGGGGCGAGGGGTGCTCATCACCCCCAGGGTCTCAGACCGCACCCCATCGCGCTCGCGTGCCCCCTTGGGGGTTCGTCTCGACGACGCAGCGTGCCGCGGTACACTGGTGTACGGAAGGGATGAGCACCTGGAGCTACTGACCGCTGCCCTGACCGCGACGGCCGCCTCGTGGGCGGTCGTTCGGAGCGCGCAGAATCTGGTTCGCCGCCGGGCGGTGGGCGTCCGGCTCGCGCAGCTCGAGGTCGCGCTTCCCCTCGAGGTCGATCATCTGCCGCCACGGCTGCAGGCTCTCGTGCACGGAGCCCGGGCCGCGCGCCGGGTCCTCGAGACCCCGTTGTCCCGCATGCTGGGCGCGGCCTCCTGGCGCTACACGGACTTCGACCTCGCGGTCACCGAGGCCCGTCGCGCGCTCTGGGATTGGATGTGCGGCCTCAAGGGGTTGGGCGCGGCCGAGTACGCGCTGCTGCGCGAGCTCCGGCTCGACCCCAGGCCGCTGCGGGGTCTGCTGTTCGCCCCCGGGGTCTTCGAGCGCGGGGAGGACGTGTTTGCCAGCGCGCTCCCAGCCCCCGACGTCGAACACGTGGTGGAGAGCCTGTGCACCGCCATCGAGCATCTGCGCCGCTTCGAGGTCGCGCTGCTGTCGTATCGGCCGGACCCGTATCGATAGCGGGCCGCCTCGGCTACATTGCCGCGCCCATGCAGGTGGTCGTCATTCCCAAGCGCGGTGGGTACGAGCAGTTGACGCTGCACGAGCGCCCCTCGCCCCCGCTGGGCACCGGTCAGGTCCGCATCGACGTGGAGGCCATCGGGGTCAACTACGCGGACTGCATCGTCCGGATGGGTTTGTACAAATCCGCGAAGGAGTTCGTCGGCTGGCCGGTCACGCCAGGCTTCGAGGTGGCGGGTGTCGTGCGCGAAGTGGCGCCCGATCTCGACGATATCGAGGTCGGCGATGCGGTCATGGCGGTCACGCGCTTCGGCGGCTACGCCTCGGAGCTTTGCGTGGCGCGAGGGCAGGTGTTTCCGCGTCCGAAGGGGTTCGACGCGGCCGCGTCCGCAGCCTTCAGTGCGGTTCACCTCACGGCCGACTACGCGCTCGCGGAGCTGGCTTCGGTCGGGCCCGGAGACCCGATTTTGGTGCACTCGGCTGCTGGCGGGGTCGGAGGCGTCCTCGTCCAGCTCGGCCGCCACCGGGGCTGCCACGTCGTGGGCGTGGTCGGGGCCTCGCACAAGCGCGACCTGGTCCGAGCGCTCGGGGCTGATGCGGTCATCGACAAGTCGTGCGAGGACCTCTGGCAGGCCGCGCACGCGCAGGCGCCGGACGGGTACCGGGCGGTGTTCGATGCCAACGGCGTCGCGACCCTGCGCCAGAGCTACGAGCACACCGCACCCACCGGGCGGGTGGTCGTCTACGGCTTCGCCTCCATGCTCCCCCGCGCGGGCGAGCGCATGAACGTGCTGAAGCTGGCGTGGGACTGGCTGCGAACGCCGCGCTTCAACCCGCTCGACCTCACGACCCGCAACCGCAGCGTGATGGGGTTCAACCTCAGCTACATGTTCGAGCAGACCCACATCCTCGAGCGGTCTATGGCCCGTCTGCTCGAACTGGCCGACATGGGGGTGCTGCAGCCGCCGCCGGTTGCGAGGTACCCGCTGAGCAAGGTCGGCCAGGCCCACCGGGACCTGGAGTCCGGGCAAACGGTCGGCAAGCTGGTGCTCATCCCCGATGCGCGTTACGAAGCGGGTTCCGCATGAACGAGGATCGCATCGAGCCACAGTCCTTCGAGGTCGACGACGAAGGCGACGGCAAGACGCTGGCCGCAGTGTTGCGGGCGCAGCTGCCCGGTCGAAGTTGGAACCAGGTGCGCGGGATCATCAGCCGCGGACACGTCAACACCGACGGGGTCGTCACCACCGACCCTTCTACGCGGGTGAAGTCCGGCCAGGCCATCGAGCTTCTCGCCCGCCCGGAGAAGGCCACGGGGCACATCGTCGAACTCCTGCACGTCGACCGCGATGTTGTCGTTGTGGAGAAGCCGGCCGGGCTCATCTCCGTGCCGTTCGCGGGTGAGCGCGAGACGCTCCTGCACCTCGCGACCATGGCGCTGCGTCGACGGACCCGCAAGCCCACCCCCATGCTGCGGGTGGTGCAGCGTCTGGACATCGAGACCACCGGGGTCCTGGTGTTCGCTCGCACCAAGAGCGCCGAGCGACATCTTCAGCAGCAGTTTCGCGTGCACTCGGTCGACCGTCGCTATCGCGCGCTCGTGCTCGGCCGGATCGAGGATGCGACGATCTCGACCTCGATCGTGCGCAACCGCGGCGATGGTCTGCGGGGTCGCCCGCATCGTGGGTCTCCTGTCGGACAGGAACCCAAGACCGCGACGACCCACGTGAAGGTGCTCGACGTGCTCGACGTGCCGCCATCGCTGGTCGTCGGCGGGGGCGCGCTTCAGGTGAGCTACATCGAGTGCCGGCTCGAGACGGGCCGACAGCATCAGATCCGCATCCACCTCGCGGAGTCCGGTCATCCCCTCGTCGGGGAGAAGGTCTACATCCGCGAGTACCAGGGGCCGATGGTCCACGGCTTCAGCGACGGGCAGGGCCGCCCCCTGCTGCACGCGCAACGCCTCGGGTTCGAGCATCCCTCCGGTGGGGGTCCTGTGGCCTACGTCCGGCCCCTCACAGGCGACTTCGTGGAGCTGCTGGACCAGCTCGTGCGGGCCCCGGAGCCCGAGCCTTCGACGGATCCGCCGGCGGATCCGTCGGCCGACCGGGGGTAGCGGGGGGCGCGCAGCCTCGGCCTGGCCCGGTCCCCGAGGGACAGGGTGTCCCGGCCGCGCGACCCGCGATGCAGGCGGGTTGCCAGCCGATCAACGTTCGCAAACGAGTTGACTCGAAAGCTGAACATATGATAACCCTGTTTCTGCGTTCAGCTTGAGCGCAACTTGGCGTTCAATGCTACGACCAAGACCAAGCTCCTCCCGCGCCCGCGAACTCCTTCAATCTGCAGGCAACGGTACACCTGCTGCGTCTGGCGCGGGGGGAGTGTTGCCTTCGGGCAGCCCTATCGAACCTCGGTCTCACCCGACCGAACGCGGCGCCATCGAGCGTGTCTTGCAGAAACTGCAGACGCTCCCGGAGGTGGATGTTGTCGCGATCCATCGCGAATCGGCCCGATCGGGGACGTTCGGCGCATGGCCGCAGCAACTCGACCCGAGGCTGCTCGCGGCGTTGAGAGCTCACGGTCTGGAGCGTCCGTATACGCATCAAGCCCGTGCGATCGAAGCGGCGCTTGGCGGTCGTGATGTTGTGCTCAGCACGTCCACGGCGTCGGGCAAGTCGCTCGCGTACCAGGTCCCGATCCTGCAGTCGGTGCTGCGCGATCCGAAGTCGCGTTCCCTGATGATGTTTCCGACCAAGGCGCTGGGTCGAGACCAGGTCGAGGCGCTTCGCACCCTCGCGTCGGGCATCGAAGGCGCACCGGTGGGCGTCGCGGTCTACGACGGAGACACGCCTCCGGACGAACGTCGTGCGGCGCGTCGCAAGGCTCACGTCATCGCGACGAACCCGGACATGCTCCACCGCGGCATGCTTCCACATCACGAAGGATGGGCCAGCGTCCTGGCGGGACTTCGCTACGTCGTCCTCGACGAGTTGCATACGTATCGCGGCGTGTTCGGTGCGCACGTGGCCAATGTCTTGCGTCGGCTGCTGCGGCTTTGCACGCACTACGGGTCCGCGCCAACGTTCGTCGCCAGCTCGGCCACGATCGCCAACCCGGACGAGCTGTTCATGCGCCTGACCGGGCGTCCCGACGCCCGCCCGCCCGCACTGCTCGACGCCTCGGGTGCGCCCTCGGGGCCTCGCACCACCCTCGTGCTCAACCCCAAGGTGGTCGACCCGCTGACCGGGGTCCGGCGCGACGCGGTCAAGGTCACGCGGGCCGTCTCCACGGTGCTCCGCGAAGCGGCCGTGCCCACGCTCGTGTTTTGCCGAACCCGCAAGGCCGTCGAGTTGCTGACGCGCTACATGCAAGACGACGCCCGCGAAGATCGCCGGGCCGGAAAAGCGGGCAAGGGGTCGTCGCCGTCCGCGGTTCGTGGCTACCGCGGGGGGTATCTCCCGGACCGGCGCCGCGAAGTCGAGTCTGCCCTGCGCAGCGGCGAGGCGACCTTGGTCGCGGCCACCAACGCGCTTGAGCTGGGCATCGACATCGGCGGCATCGATGCGGTCGTGCTCTCGGGATATCCGGGCACCCGTGCCGCCACGGTGCAGCGTTTGGGCCGGGCGGGTCGCCGCCAGAGTCCAGCGCTGGGCGTGGTGTGCCTCAACTCCTCGCCGCTCGATCAGTTTGTGGCCGCCGACGCCTCGTTCCTGTGGGGCAAGCCGCCCGAGCATGCGCGTGTCGACCCGGACAACCCCGACGTGTTGCTGCCCCACCTTCGCTGCGCCGCCCACGAGCAAGCGTTTATCGGGAGCGACTTGGACAATGCTTGGGCGGGCCTGCCCGGCGAAGACCTGCGTGATGGTCTGGAGTATCTGGCCCTGCACGGCGCCCTGGTGCGGGCCGGCGAGGGCGACACCGCGGTCTACACCGCCCAAGGCGGAGAGGACCCCAGCGCTGCGGTCGAGATTCGCGGTCCGATCGAGGAGAACTTCACCGTCATCGATCAGCCCACCGGCGACATCCTGGCCGAGGTCGATTTTGAAGACGCGCCGCTGTACCTGCACCCCGGGGCGATCTACACGGTCGAGGGGCGCACCCACGAGGTGCTCGACCTCCAGTGGGAACCTCGCAAGGCGTATGTCCGCCGCGTTGACGCCGACTACTACACCGAGGCCATCTGCAATACGAACGTTCGCGTCATCGACCCAGAGCTGCCCCCCGAACTTGAGGGGGGTCTCCAGGCCCAGGCGCCGCGGGCAGGGCAGGGCTTGGCGCATCTCATGCGGCAGGTGCCAGGCTTCAAGAAGATCCGTTTCGGGACCCACGAAAACATTGGCTTCGGGCCCATCGCGCTGCCGGATCTCGAGCTCCACACGGTCGCGGCGTATTGGGCGGTTCCCGACCCCCCGGCGCACAGCCGGGGGCACGATCCCAACCCCAACCACGATCCCAACCCCGAACACGAACACGAACACGAACACGAACACGAACGAGGCGAGGCTCGCGGCGATTCGCCGGGCGCACACGATCCCGTTGCGCGGGCGGCCACGGCACTGGCGGTCGCGCACGCATTGCGGCACGTTGCGGCCATGGTCCTCATGTGTGACACCGGCGACTTGGGTCACGTGCTCACCGCCGGACATCCTGGCAGCTGGGGTCCGGTGATCACACTCGGTCGCAAGCCTTCGCCCGACGCGGTGCTTCACGCGGCATCGCAGCCGTACATCGTGCTCTACGACCGCAATCCGGGCGGTGCGGGGCTGGCCAGTGCTGCCCACCATCTCGGTGCCTCACTGCTTGAGCGTGCGCAGACGGTGGTGTCCTCTTGCGGATGTAAGCAGGGCTGCCCCACGTGCATGGGCGCCAGCGCCGACGAGGCCTGGGAGGTCTCAAGGGGACATGTCGTCTCGGTGCTCGAGGCGATGCGCGCTCGACTGGTCCTCGGAGCTTCGGCGTCATGAGGTTGCGCGATCGTTTGGGGGCCCGCGGCCCTTCAAGTCCGGTCATCCCTGCCGGCACGCCGGATGTTGGGGCCCCCTGCACCGCGGGCACAGCGGGTGCAGCGGGTGCAGTGGGCTCGCGCATCGGGGGCGGCGACGGCTGGGAGCAGACTCGGTGGACGGCGCCGGTCGCCACGCCGCTGATGGGGGCCCTGGGTCCGCACGCCGTTCCCCGCGGGATGGACACGCTGTGTGTGCCCGATGCCGCCGCGGTCGCGGCTGCGGTCCGCTCGCTCGAAGGTCCTTGCACCACCCCGGTGAACGCCTCGCGTCCCGTGGTGGTGATCGACATCGAGACGAGCGGGCTCGGGGCATCCCTCGTGCCGTGGATGGCTGCGCTGGCGTGGCACGAGCGGGGCAGGGTGCACTTGATGCAGTGGACACTGCACTCGCCGGGTGCCGAGCGGGTCTTCCTGGCGGATGTGTTCTCGTGCCTGGACCGGGTGCTGCAGCCGGGCACGCGGCTGCTCTCCTACAACGGCAAGTCGTTCGACCTCCCGCGTCTGCGAACGCGAGCGCAGCGACTCGCGTTGGGTCAGGGGGCTTCGCGGGGGCAGGTGCCCTCGCTTGGCGCCGCCCACCTCGACCTCGTGTTGGCCACCCGGCGGGTGTTCAAGTCCGCGCTCCCCAACTGCCGTCTGGGCACCATCGAGTCCGAGGTCTTGGGACACCGCCGTCGGGGTGACATGAGCGGCATGGAGATCGCCGAGCTGTGGGAGCGCATGGTCGCGACACCCGGGTTGGCCGAAGCGCTCGCGGACGCGGACGCAGACACCAGCGCGCAGGACTCGCTCGACCCGTTTCTGCGCGACGACCTGGCTGCCGCGCAGCTTCACAACCGCGGCGATGTGTTTGGGCTGTGTTCGGTCGCGACCGCCGTTGCGCAGCGACTTCAGCAACCGGCGTCGCTGTCGGAGGCCATGGGGGCGGCCACGCATCTGCGACAGATCGAAGCTGCGGATGCGGCGACCGAGGTGCTGCAGCCACTCGTCGAGGCCGCGGTGGCTGCAGGCCAGCGTCGGGACCCACGCTGGGTCGACGCCGCGCTGCTGCTCGCCGATCTCCATCGTACAGCCGAGCGGCACGACGCGGCGGCGGGACTCTGGCGTCAGGTCTGCGCCGCGTCTCCGGGCCACATCCGGGCGCACGAGGCTCTGGCCAAGCATCTCGAACACCGAGCCCGAAGGCCGGACCTCGCGCTCCACGTCGCCAAGGCTTCGTTGGCACCGTGTCCGCGTCGCTTGGCCCGCCTTGAGAAGAAGTTCGCGGCGGGCTGAGAGCAGAGCGCCAACGGCGGCGGCGCCTCACGCTGGCGGTTTGTTGGGGCCACGGTGAGCTGCGGGGCTCGCGGCGTTTTGCGCAGGGCGATGGAACCCGTGCCGGCTTCCGCAACAAGGTGGACGTGGTACCGTCGAGCGCGAACGTGGGGCACTCTTTTGGATCTTCGGTGGGCTCCGTGGCCCGTGCGCCGCGGTCTCGGACGCGGCTGGGTCGTGGGTGGCCAGCCGGGCTGCTGAGCCTCGTGCTCGTCGCTGGGGCGGGGCCCGGGTGTATGGCCCTGACACCACAGCTTCCGCCGACGGACTTCGCGGAACTCGAGCAGATCGAGGACCGTGACGAGCGAGAGCGGCAGTACGCCGAGCAGCAAATCTACACCGAGGACATGCCCCAAGGCACTCGGTACACGAAGGGAACAGACCCGAGTACGCCGCGCAGCTGGCAGTCGCTCGACGTCGTGCTCCGCTCCGATGCCAGCGCGGCGACGGCACTGCCCAAGCGCCAGCTTCGTCGGAGCCGGCTGTTCGCTGCGCTTACGGTGGCGGCCGGCATCCTCACCGTCGCGGGCGCGGCCGCCTCGGCACGCGAGGGCCTCAACCTCGGTGACATCGACCCCGCGGGTGGGGTGCTGCTCGGCGGTGGTTTGGCCACCGTTGGGTTTGCGATCACCTCAGGCGTCTTCTACGGCAAGAGCCGTCAAGGGTACGAGCAGGCGGTCGACATCTACAACGACAGCCTCGGCATGCGGCTGGGGCTGCTCGACGGTGAGGGAAACTACCTCCCGCCTCGCGGCGCCCTCATCGACGCCGACGGCAACGTCGTGCTCGATCCCGGCGATGAGGTCCCGCAGGTCCGCCTCACCGAGCCCGCCGAGGCGGACCTCACCGAGCCCGCCGAGCCCACCGACGAACCGCCGGCCGAGGCTGCTTCCGAAGACCCGGTGACCCCACCCTCGGACGCCCCCGCCGGCGAGTCCTCGGCGGACGACACCGATCCGGGCGCCACCGAAGCTCCCGCCGCCGAGGCGGACCTGGCGATCCCCGAGCCCGGACCGGTCACCGCCACGCTGCGGCTTCAACCGCGGCTCTGAGCCGTATCGGCCCCGATCGAGCCCGCGTGCACGGCCTGCGACCCGTACTTGGGTGCCGGGTCTGGTCACTGCGGCCTCGCGCATGCTAGGTCTGCAGCGCATGAAGCTGGTCTGGCCTCTCGCGCTCAGCATGGGCGTACTCGCGTGCGGTGACCCCACCGGGCCCACCACGCCGATCGACGGCAAGCAGATCTACGACCAGTACTGCGCTCGGTGTCACGGCGTTGATGGTGCGGGCGTCGCAGAGCAGCCCGCCGCCTTGGGCAGGCTCGACAACTTGGCGGTCATGTCATCCAAGAATGACCAGCAGATCATGGGCGTCATTCGGGCCGGCAAGGCGCCGAGCATGCCGGGCTTCGCGGGGGAGTTCACCGAGGCCAAGCTCATGGTGCTCACCGCGTACGTGCGCTCGCTTTCCCTCCCCAGCGCGGAGCCTGCCGCTGCGCCAGGTGTTGGCGAAGCCCAGCCGGCGGCCGCCGAGTGAATCGTAGCGCCGGGCCCGAACTCGTCTGGCCCGGAAAGTACGCCGAGGACGGCTCGTTGTTCGAGCCTGCGCCCAGCCGGGCTGTGGCGCAGGTCGTGCAGCAGATAGGCGAGGGTGCCGACCCCGACCGCCTCCTGCACGGAGACAACCTCCACGCGCTCGACACACTGCTGCAGACCCATGCGCAGCAGGTCGACCTCATCTATATCGACCCGCCGTTTTCCACCGGGGGCCAGTTTCAGGTCGCGACCCGCGTAGGGCTGGGCGAGGCCCGCAAGGCGCCACCAGAGATCCGCTCGCCCGCATACAGCGACCGCTTTGAGGGGGGACCGACCGGTTTCCTCCAGATGATGGCGCCGCGGCTTCGCCGAATGCACGCGTTGCTCGCCCCGCAGGGCAGCTTCTATCTGCACGTCGATCCGACGATCGGCCACATGGCCAAGCTTCTGCTCGACGAGGTGTTCGGCCCCGAGTGTTTTCAGCGCGAGATCGTCTGGCGAATCGGATGGATCTCGGGATTCAAGTCGAAAGCGAACAACTGGATCCGCAACCACGACCTCATCTATTTCTACGTGAAGGACCCTCGCGCGTTCACGTTCAACAAGCTGTACGTCCCGTATCCCGAGGGCTACGTTCGGCGCGACGGAAAGCCGCCCACGGGCAAAGGCGTTCCCATCGACGACGTGTGGAACGCGAACACCTCCGAGTTCGCGCTCCGCGGGAAGGACTCTCTCGACTCGATCCAGATCAAGAGCTTCTCGGGCGAGAAGTGCGGCTACGCGACGCAGAAGAACGAGAGCCTGGTTCGGCGGGTGCTCGAGGCCTCGTCCAACCCTGGCGACCTCGTCCTCGACGCGTTTTGCGGCTCGGGAACGGTGGGGGTGGCCGCACGGGGTTTGGGTCGACGCTTCGTGGGGATCGACTGCTCGGCCTCAGCCGTTCACATTGCGACCAAGCGCCTGCTCGACGTCGACGCTCCGAGTGCGCCGCCGGTCCGGGTCGAGCGGATCGTCCGGCCCGATCGCGCGGAACGGTTCGACGCGCGGGTTCGCGAACACCTCGGGCTCGAGCCTGATCTCCAGGGGGCATCGGTCGGCACCCTGGAGGGGGTACCCGTGCGCATCGCGGGCTACGACGAGGCGGTCACGCCGGAGCGCATCGCGGCGTGGGCCGACGGGGTGGCAGAGGCGCTCGTGGTCGTCGGGCGACGCTTCCATCTTCCTGTGCGATGGGCGCCCGTGGGCGGCGCGGACATCACCCTGCTTCGGGTCTCGGAGGACCTCTGGAATGACGCGGTCGCCGCTGCCCGGGGCGCCGCGGTTCATGAGCTGCCCAGGGTGGGGCTCGACGTGGTCCGTGAGGGCGACGCGTGGTCGCTGGTTCTCTACGACTACGCGATGCCGCACCCGGACCGACTGGACCCTGGGTTGATCGAGGCGATCCAAGATCCGCTCGACCTTGTGGACGCGTGGTCGATCACGTGGAACGCGGCGGCGTCCCTGGCGGTGCAGACCGACGTGGCCTACGCGCGCTCCCATCAGCGCCGGGCCCTGCCGACCCGCTCCGAGCTTCAGCCGCTGCCCAAAGCCCCGCAGTCGATCCAGGTTCGGATCGTCGACGTGCTTTTTCAGCACACCACGATCTCCGCGCTCGTCGTCCCGTGTCCCGAGGCGGGGGTCCGACTGGAGGACCTGCACCTACGGTGAGGTGTCGGGGATGCGCTGGCGCACCGTGCCGAACGTGAGTACCGGGGTCTCGTCCTCCGGCCCCAACTCAATCCACGCGGAGAGCTGCACCGCTGCGGGGTTGGTAAAGCGCACAGCCAGGGGCCGTCCACTCTTTGCGGCAGGGACGGTTGCGCGCAGTCCTTGCTCGGGTTGTTCCCAGAGCGTCTCGACCGCGAGCGGCACGGTGCGGCCATCGTCGAGCCGGATCTGCAATCCCTCGCCGTCCTCACTCACCGAGGTCGCGTGCAGGGGGCAGTCTTCGACCTCCAGATAACACCACTGTGCGCCCAGGTGGACGATGTGCTCGCCCTCCGGGGTGACGTCGAGCCCCGCGCGCAGGGCTGATGCGACCCGCGAATGCGTGACCTCGACGCCGTCGAACCGGAAGCACCCGGTACGTCCAAGCACCAGCGGGACCCCACGGCGGAGCCGCTCCAGCATGTCCGAGTCGATTCCAGGCACCTCACTCATCCCAGGCAGTGTAGCCGCTGCGTTGCTCGGAGCGAGCAGGTCGTGATACGGCGGGCCGGTGAGCGTCGTCGTGCTCGACAAGGTGTCGCTGGGCTTCGGCAAGAAGCAGCTGGTGGAGGAGCTCGATCTTCGGATCGCGCCCGGAGATCGCATCGGGCTGATCGGCCCCAACGGGTCGGGCAAGTCCAGCATCATGAAAATGTTCGCGGGGCAGATGGTCCCCGACGGCGGCGCCGTGCGCCTGCAGAAGAACGCACGCATCGGGTACCTGTCCCAGGACCTCGATGAGACCAGCGAGGTCTCGGTGCTGCAGACGGTGTTGGGGGGTGTCCCCGGCCGTCCCGCGCTCGAGGAGGCGGTCCACTCCGCCGACATCGCGATGGCGCAGGCGCAGGCGGCAGGAGACGAGGACGCGATGATGGACGTCGCGGCGGATCTTTCCGAGGCCCACGAGCGCCTCGCGAACTTCGACATTCACTACGCCGAGCACGAGGCACATCGCATCCTGGCCGGCCTGGGCTTCGAGCCCGAAGAACATGCCCGGCCGATGTCGGAGCTCTCCGGAGGGTGGCGGATGCGGGCGGTCCTGGCCTCGCTGCTGTTCTCGCGTCCGGACGTCCTGCTGCTCGACGAGCCAACCAACCACCTCGACCTCCCGACGGTCGCCTGGTTTGGTGGCTTCCTGCGGCAGTACTCCGGCGCCTTCGTGCTGATCTGTCACGACCGTGACTTTCTCGCCGACCAGGCTGGGCGCATCGTCAGCCTCGAACCCGAGGGTGTGCGCCAGTTTCGTGGACCCTACGACCAGTACGTCAAGCACCGCGCCGAGGAGGAGGTCGTGCTCGAGAACCAGGCCCGCAACCTGGCGCGCGAGCGGGAGAAGACCGAACAGTTCATCGACCGGTTTCGGGCCCAGGCGAACAAGGCGAAGGCCGTGCAAAGCCGGATCAAGGCGCTCGCAAAGATGGACGAGGTCCAGACCTTTGTCCGCCGCAAGGTCATGGGATTCTCCTTTCCGCCGTGCCCCCGCAGCGGCGATGTCTCGCTGAAGGTCGAGAAGCTGCAGCAGGGCTTCGGGGACCGTAAGGTCCTCGACAACGTGGACCTCACCGTCATGCGCGGCGAGAAGATCGGGATCATTGGTGTCAACGGGGCCGGCAAGACCACGCTGCTGCGAACGATCGCCGGCGAGATTCAAGCCAAAGGCGGATCGATCGAGCTGGGGCACAACGTGAAGTTGGGCTACTACGCCCAGCACCACGCCGATGTGCTCACGGGGTCCCAGACCGTTCTCGAGACCGTTGCCCAGCGCAACACAGGTGCCTCCGAAACCTCGGTTCGGAACATGCTGGGCTCGTTCCTCTTCTCGGCCGAGGACGTCGACAAGCCGATCAAGGTGCTCTCGGGTGGGGAGCGCGCACGCGTCGCACTGGCGCGACTGCTGATCGACCCGGGCAACCTGGTGATGATGGACGAGCCCACCAACCACCTCGATCTGGAGTCGAGCGAGAGCCTCGCCAAGTCGCTCTCGACCTACGACGGCACGCTCATCTTCGTGAGCCACAACCGAAGCTTCGTCCGGCAGCTCGCGACCAAGATCTGGAACGTCGAGAGCGGGAAGGTCGAGCTGTACCCTGGCACCCTCGATGAGTACATCGACCGCTCCGGCCCCGATCGGAGCGCCGCGAACAAGCCGACTGCGTCCTCCAAACTCGGTGTCGACTCTGACGGGGGGGACACCCGTGCCGCAGCGGCGACCGAGTCCGACGGCGCCGCGCCGGGGGAGTCGCGGGCGGCCAAGAAGGCCCGCAAGCGCGAGGAGGCCCAGCGGCGGAGCGACGCAGGGAAGAAGCTCGGCCCGATCAAGAAGCGCGTCGCGGAGCTGGAGGCCAAGATCGAGGTCCTCGAGAAGGACCAACGCGAGCGGAACCTGGCGCTGGCCGACCCGGCGACCTACAACGACGCGAACAAGCGCAACGCGCTGCTCTCGGCCTACCAACGCGACGAGGATGCGCTCGCCGAGGTCAACGCCCATTGGGAGATGGCGACCGTCGAACTTGAGGAGCTTGAGTCCGACGCGGGATGAGCCCGCCGCCCCCCGAGCCGACCTCATGACGAAGGGTCGCCGCTGGACGCGACGACCCTCGGTCGGTCACGGCGGATCCGCTACTGCAGTCGCGAGAGCTGCTTCTTCGCGTCGCTCGCGTACGCACCCTCGGGGGCCAGCGCAAGGTAGCGTTCGTAGGCGGTCACGGCGGCAACCTTGTCTTTGGCGTTTTGCTTGAGCACGCCAATGGTGAGCCAGCAGTCGGCGGTTTGGGGTCCCACCGTGGTGCAGCGCGTCGCGGTCTGCAGGGAGGTCTCGAACTCCCCAAGCTCGAGCTGAACCTGTGCCATCAACAACAACGCGTCGGCGCTGTTGGGGTGTGCGGCCAAGATGCCTTCGAGCTTCTCCTTAGCCTCATCGAGTCGCTTCTTGCCCGCCTTGGTCCACAACGCTCGGGCCTCGTCGAGGATCGCGACAGCCTCCGGGGGCAGGGGCGCGGACGCTCCGAGAGCCGGTGGGGCCGCGGTCGGCGGCGCGAGATCGGCAGCGGCGTTGGGATGATGGCGGCGTTGGGGTCGATGGCGGCGTTGGGGTCGATGGCGGCGTTGGGGTCGATGGCCGGGTTTGCATCGGCCGGGACCCCCGCGACGGCAGCCGGTTGCTGCCCTTCGGGGACGACGGGCTGACCCTGACCGGGCGCGGGAACCACGCTGCCTTGGGCGACCTGTCCGTCGGCCGGCGGTTTGGTCTCCGCCTCATCGCCGCTCTTGGCCTCCTCGCCCGCGGGAGCTTCCTCGAGCGTCTCGGGGGGGAAGATGCGGCCCCAGAAAAACGCGACCCCGAGGACGAGAACGGCGGCCGCGGCGGCCGCGACTGGCTTCCACGGGATAGGGCGACCGGCTCCAACATCGCCGAAGTCGCCGTCGAAGTTGTCGTCGTCTCCCTCGTCGTCGAAATTGTCATCTTCGAACCCGAAGCCGTCCAACGCGGCCTTGGCCGGGAGCGCGTCATGGTCCAAGTCAGGGTCGAAGTCGTCGTCGGTGCGCTTCGATTTTTTCGCGGCGAGGACGGGCCGTTCATCGTCGAGGTCGTCGTCGAGGTCGTCGTCGAAATCCTCGCTGAGCATCGCGGCAACATCGGGCGGAGGCTCCGGCTTGGGTTCGTTGCTGCGGGCGGTGGTGAGCGCTCCGGCGTGCATCGTGACCGCGGCTTCAACCGGATCTTCGGCGCCAAAGACCTCGGCCTGCAGGTCCGCGGACTCTCGCAACATCGCCTCTCGGACCGCGGCGGCGCTCTCTCGGATCCGCCGCATGCGGTCCGCGACGTCGTCGATGGAATGCTCGACCGGCGCGGGCGTATGCGGAGTCGCGAGGACTTCGACGGTGGGTTCGACGGTGGGTGCGGACGGCGGGAGAGGTTCGACTGGTGTCCCGCGAAGCGTGGGCGCGACGTCGTCGTTCCCAGACTCGAGCGCGTCCCGGTCCTCAGCGTCGGAGGCGTCGCCGTCTTCGCGAGACATCCATGCGGGGGCGGACCAGGTCTGGGTGGCTCGGCGGCGCGGACGATGCAGGGATCCGTCGGTGGTGGTCACCGCAGGATCGCGCGCGTGGCTGCCGAACGCCGGAGACACCGGTCCCGTGCGCGGGGCTCCCGTGCGCGGGGCGAACTTCGGATCGAGCGGATCCTCGGGCACGGTCTCGGGACGCGCAGAAGACGCGATCGCGGCAGGTTGAGCCCAGTCAGGACGCTTGGTAGGGTCGAGCCACTCCCCGCAAAAACGGCACTTCGCGGCCGCGTCCTGAATCATCTCCGCACAATAAGAGCAGGCCTTCACAGCTCGCAGAAGGTAGCACAATGGGCGCGAAAACCCGCCTGGCCAGACGGGTCCTCGGTGGGGTGATGCTGGTCATGTGTGCCGCCCCAAAGGCGCCGCAGCGGCAACGCAGGGCCGGTTGGCCATTGCCGGGCGAGCACGCTATAGCGGCTCGGTGAAGCCACGCTCTGCGCACGAACCGAGCGAAGGCGGCCCGGTGCGGTCCGCTTCGGCGCTGTCGGCTCGATTGAGCCGCCCACCGCCGCGGCTTGAGCTCGCCCAGTTGCCGACCCCCGTGGAGCGCGCAGCGTGGCTCGACACGCGCAGCGCCAGGGTCTGGATCAAACGCGACGACCTGAGCAGCCCGATCTACGGCGGGGGCAAGGTCCGCAAGCTGGAGTGGATTCTCGCCAATGCACCCTTCGACACCGACGCGCCGATCTTGAGCGTGGGCGGCATCGGCAGCCACCACCTGCTTTCGCTGGCCCTGTTCTTGCGAACCCAGGGGCGGATCCTGCACGGCCTGACGTTCACCCAGGCGAAGACCCGCCACGTGAAGACGAATCTGGCGGTGCTGTTGTCGTGCGGGGCCCAGCTGTGGAACGTGTCCACGCGCGTCGAGCTGCCGCGAGCCTGTCTGGCCTACCACCTCTGGGACCGGCCCGAGCGTCGAGGCGTCTCGATGTCGGCCGGCGCGAGCACGCCGCTGGGGTGCTTTGGGTTCGTGGAGGCGGCGTTTGAGCTCGCGGATCAGGTGAGCGCTGGGTTGTTGCCCAAGCCGGACGTGCTGTACGTGACGGCTGGGTCCGCGGGTACGGCGGCCGGGCTCGCGTTGGGCTTTGCGCTGGTCGGCATGCCGCTGCACATGCACCTGGTCTCGTCGGTCGAACCCTGGGCGTTCAACCCCCTGATGATGGAGCTCAAGATGCGCGGTGCCCTCGCGGCCCTTCGAGCGGCGGGCCTGGAGGGCAGCGACAGCGCGCGCTCGCTGCTGCGGGCCGCGGGGGTGACCTATCAGATCGACTTTGATGAGGTTGGCGCCGGCTACGGGGAACCAACCCAAGCCGGACTCGACGCCATCTCGATGGCGCGGGCCCACGGGATCGGCTTGGAGCCGACCTACACCGCCAAGTGTGTGGCCGCGCTGCGGCGCACGGAGGCGCATGAGCGTACAGGCCCGCACAACGTGTTGTTCTGGCACACCCACGCGAGCAACGACCTCACGCCGCAGATCGAGCCCGGCTGGGAAGCGCGCAGCCCGGTGTCGTTCGAAGGCATCCCCTGACTTGCCGCGCGCGGGCGGAAAGCCGATAGTCCGCGACCGTGGCCGAAACCGTGCACGAGCCGCTGCCCGACGGGCGGCGCATGGCTTGGCTGACGCTGCCCACCGATGGTGAGGGCCGCTTCGGGGACGCGCAGCTCGACGCGCTGGAGCGGGCGCTGGATCGAGCTTTGGGCGACAACGACATCGGGGTCGTCGTGCTCCGGGGAACCGAAGCCGGGTTCTGCCGCGGACTGGCCCTGGAGGCCTTCTCGCAGCTGGACGACCGCCGGGCGGTCGCGGCGAGGGCAAAACGTCTGCACCGCCTGCAAGCGCGGATGAGTGGCGGGCGGATCCCCTGCATCGCCGCCGTGGCGGGAGCTTGCCTCGACGTGGGCCTGGAGGTGGCGCTGGCATGCGGTCACCGGATCGTCGCGGACCACCCCGATGTCCGCATGGGGCTTCCGCAGATCGAGCTGGGTCTGCTGCCGATCGGAGATGCCTTGGTGCGGCTGCCCACGATTGTGGGGTTTGACGCCGCACTCGACTTGTTGCTCGAAGGAGAGACGATCGGGGCTGCGCATGCCCGGCGGTTGGGCCTGGTCGACGCGGTTGTTCACCCCGCCGGGCTCGAAGCGGCTGCGCGCGAGGCCGCCCGCAGTGCCGCCGCCGCGGGTGCGCCACCCAAGAGCCGACGAGGCTGGCGACCCGCGCTCCCGGGCACGGCGCTTCGCAACCGCCGGTCGGTGCAGCGATGGCAAGAAAACCGGCGTCACGACGACGCGCTGGGCGGGGCCCGTCTCTCGGCCCTGGAGCTGCTGGGTCGCGGTCGCCTGGCGGATACCTCCGAGCTGGCGACGATCTTCAGCGAGGCGGCGGTGTCGGATGCCACGGCAACGCGGCTGCACACCTGGCGTTGTGCCCGGGCGCTCGAACGGTGGACCCCGCGGGCCGATGTTGCCGTGCCGACGCTGTCTCGCTTGGGAATCGTCGGGGGCGGGGCGGTCGGGGCTGACCTTGCCGTGGCTGCCGCCAGGGCCGGCGTCTGCGTCCGCATTCGCGAGAAGTCGCCGCCGGCCCTGGGGCGGGCGTTGGCGCGGGTCGAGGCCAAGGTGGCCGGCGATCGCGACCACGAGCGGCGAACCCGGGCGCGCGCTCGGCTCAGCGGCGGCCTGGAGCTCGACGGCTTCTCCACGATGGATCTGGTGCTGGAGTCCGTGCCCGAGGAGGTCGCGGTCAAGCGCCGCGTCTTCGCCGAGCTCGAAGACCGGGTGCGGCCCGAGACCATTCTCGCCACGCATCCCCGCGCGACCCCTGTCTCCGAGATCGGGGCTCGGATGCGTCACCCCGAGCGCCTGGTCGGCATTCGGGTGTTTCGGCCGCTGTCGCGTCGCCCCCTGTGCGAGATCATTCAAACGCCGGAGACCTCTGCCCGCGCCTTGGCGGCCGCCGTCAGCTTCGCCCGCCGTATCGACAAGACGCCGGTGGTGGTCCGCGATGGCCCCGGGTTCTTCACCACCCGCGTACTTGCGGCGTACCTGTCGCATGCGGGGGAACTGGTCGCGGATGGCTTCTCGATCGACGACATCGATCGCGGCTGTCGCCGCGCAGGGTGGCCGGTGGGGCCGCTGGAGCTGCTCGACTTTTTGGGCCTCTCCACCGCGGTTCGGGTGGGGCACGTGCTGACCGCAGCGCTGGGCGACAGGTTCGACGTGCCCAAGCCGCTGGAGGCCATGGCGGCGACGGGGCGGGCGTTTTACCGGCCCTCGCGCGCCGGCCCTGAGAAAGAACCGGACCCGCGCGTACACGACTTCTTGGGCGCGGCCACGTCTCGGATCGGTGACGCCGACGAACTCGGCGAGCGCCTCACCCTGGTCGCGGCGATCGAGGCTGTGCGATGTCTGCAAGACGGTGTGCTGGCGCGTCCGTCCGATGGCGATGTCGCGGCGGTGCTGGGCCTGGGCTATCCCGCTGCGCGCGGGGGCCCGTTCCGTCACCTGGCTGCGCGGGGCCTGACCGCGGCACGAAGCCGGCTGTCCGCGCTTGAGGATCGATTCGGAAGTCGGTACCGAGCGCCCGCGCTGCTGGTGGAACTCGCCGACCGAGGGAGCGATTTTTCAACGATGGAGGTTGCGTCATCATGATGGGAGGACGCATTGCGGTCGTCGATGCTGTCCGCACAGCGTGGACCCCGCGGGGAGGGGGCCTGTCGGGGATGTCCGCGGCTGCGCTGGGAGCGGTGGTCGTGCGCGAGCTGTTGCTTCGCGCGGGCGTGCTGCCGGAGATCGTCGACCTCGTGGTTGTGGGCTCGGCCCGCAGCGGGACCTCGGGATCCCTGGGGGCCGAGGTGGCGTTCCGGGCGGGACTTGAGGCGGTTGCGCCCAGCGTCTCGATGGGCTCGGTGTCCGGAGAGCGTGCCATCGCCGAGGCCTCGCGTGCGATCCTCGTCGGCGACATCGACACCGCGGTGGCCGTGGGCGTCGAAACCCCCAGCGATCTCCAGGTTGGGCTCTCCGCACCGCTGCGCGAAGCGGTGATGGGCACGCGCCGGGGGGAGACCGCCGGGGACAAGCTCCGGGCGTGGGCGGGCGTCAAAGCGACCGATCTTCGCCCCACGGCGGCGGTCCTTCGCGACCCGATCACCGAGCAGACGCTCGCCGCCGCCGCCGAGTCGGTCGCGCTGCGGTTTGCGCTGGACCGCGCCGCCCAAGATGCCTACGCCGTGCGCTCGCATGCCCGAGCGTTCCGCCGCGTCCGCGAGGGCGCCCCAGAGGTCGTGCCGGTGCCGGCTCCGGCGGGCTCCGGGGTGATGGTCGTGGAGCGGGACGAAGGACCCCGTGCCGAGCTGACCGCGCAAACCCTGTCCCGGCGCGCTCCGCTGGCCAAGGGCGGGGCAGCATTCTCCGTACCGGCCTCGATCGCCACCGTGACGTTGGGCAACCTCTCTGTGCCCGCCGATGGTGCTGCTGCGGTGTTGCTGACGCGCCCCGAGTTGGCCCGCAGTCGGGGCTGGTCGATCCTCGGAGAGATCGACGGGGCTCGCTTCGCAATGGCGAACCCTTTCACCTCGCCGAGGTTGGGGGGCTCTGCGGCGCTCGACCGGCTGCTCGAAGAAAAGAACGAGCGCCTCGCGGACTTTGCCGTCGTGGAAGCCTCGGAGTCGGCCGCGGCGTTTGCCCTCGCGCTGCTCGCTTCACAGCCCGAGCTCGACCCCGAGGCGCTCAATCGCTGGGGCGGCTCGATCGCGCTGGGCCGCTGCAGCGGAGGCTCGGGTGTGCGGCGTTTGGGCACCGCGCTACGCCGGATGGAGGCTGCAGGCGTAGACAAGTCGCTGGTGGTGGGAAGCGGCGCCGCGGGGCACGGCGCTGCGCTCTTGCTTCGGCGCTGATTCCTCAGCCCTCGGACTCGGCCAGGATCTTGGCGCCGAGCTGACGCGCGAGAGCGCCGTCGATCTCGTCCTTGTGGTCCTTCATCAGGGCGCCCATCAGCTTGCCCATCTCCTTCGGGCTCGAGATCCCGGCCTTGGCGATCACGTCTCGAACCAGCGCTTCGGTGGCCGCTTCGTCGAGCTTCTTGGGCAAGAACTGCTCGCAGAACGCGAGCTCGAACTTGGCCTCCTCCAGCGCCTCCGCGGCACGTTCCCCCGCCTTCTCAAGCTCGAGCATCGTCTTGCCGAGCTGCTTGGCGTAGGCGGTGATGGTCTCCACCCACAAGGCCTCGTCTTCTTCACGACCCGCGCCCGACTTCAGCACCGTCTGCACCTTCGTGCGGAGCATGTTGATCACGTTCTTCGTGGCGTCGTCGCGGTCGCGTCGGGCCTGCTTGAACTTTTCTTGGATCTGGTCGCGCACGGACATGCGGCGAAGACTACCCACGTCCGTCGGCTTTGGCGACGCGCGTGGCCCGGATGCGTGCGTAGGCCTCGGTACGGGCAACCTGGTGCCGCTCCAGCAGCGCGTCGGAGGTGTGCGCGTGCTCGAGCGCTCGCAAGAAGCTGCGGTGGGCGCGTTGGCTCAGCGGGTCGCCAAGGGCCACGGCGGCGAGCGTCGTTTCCACCGTTGCGGACAGCGCCGCAGGAGCGACGCGGTGGGTGAGCGCTCCGGCTTGGGCGAGCGCCTCCGCGGTGACGCGCTCGCCCAGCAGCAGCAGACGCCGAAGAATCGCGGGGCCGAGCACGGCGTGGAGTCGGCGCAGGCCCGGAGCGTGATAGACGACGCCAAGCTTGGCCGCTGGGATCGCGAACCACGCGTCGTCTCTGGCGATGCGAAGGTCACAGGCGCAGACCAGCTCAAGACCCGCCCCAATGGCAAAACCGTTGATCTCGGCGATGAACGTCGCGTCCGCGGCTTCCATGGCTGCGGTGGCTTCGCTCAGTGGCGCATCGGGGGGTGGCCCGTGTGCGCTGGGGCGAAGCGCGGTGAGATCGAACCCCGCGCAGAAGGCATCTTCGCCCGCGCCGCGCAGGACCACGGACTCTCCGCGCAGCGTCTCGCATCGCTGCGCGATCCAACGCAGGGCGTCGGGACCTACGGCGTTGCGCCGTTGTGGATTGTCGAGTGTCCACCACAGCGCGCCGTCCCGGCTCTCCTCGCGAAGGCCGGGTGCGTTCACTTTGCGGGGGTCCTCGCGCCTGCCGGTCCGGTGCGGGTCCCCGCCGGTCCCTGACCGCTCGTGGGTGGTTTTCCGTCGACCGTGAAGGTCGGCATGCCCGAAGCACCCGGCGTGCCCGCACCACCCAGATCGATCTCGCCGTTCTCGTAGGCTTTTTGCAGGTCGCCAAGCGTGCGCGCCAGCGGAGAGTTGGGGTCCTGCATCGCCTCGCGCCGCCGCGCGTAGGCCCGCTTTCGTCGAAGCTCGGGGGTGAGATCGGCGGGATCCATCGCGATGAGGCGTTTGTCCTCTTCGCTCAGCGGGGGTGGCTTGGCCTCTTCGCTCAGCGGCGACGGCTTGGCCTCGGACGGTTTCGCCTCCGGCTCCACGACCGCAGCCGGTTCCGACTCGCTTGGCGGGGCGGCTTCGGACGCCTCCTGCCGCGCAGGAGCTTTGGAGCAGGCCGTCAGCAGGCCTATCGTCGCCGCGATCTGGAGCACGCGCATGGGCAGTACGGTAGCAGCCTCAGACGACGCTGGCCGACCCCTTGCGAAGCATCCGCACCAGGGCCAGGGGAATTGCGACGGTGAGGAACAGCTGCATCACGCCAAGCACGGCGCTGACGTCAAACAACACGAACGGGTGCGGATCGAAGTGCCCCCTGGAGGCCTCCTGGACGAACACGCCGGCGCAGACCATCTCGAAGCAGATCGCTCCGTAACAGAGCACGGCGAAGAGGCTGCCCAAGATGCTGTTGGGCAGCGCCACGAGTCGAACCGCGAGCAGGGCGAGGACGAGCAGGGACCACGCAAGGTGGAAGGCTCCCATCGGAACCCACGGCACCGCGCCGGGTCCGAATACGAGCAGGAGCAACCCCGCGTGCAAACCGACGAAGGCGGCGAACTCGAGCATGATGCCGCGCAGAGGGAGCGTGCGCAGCGTGGAGGGACCGTCGCCAACGGGAACCCGGCCCGCGAGGATCACCTGCCAGGCGAAGGCGAGGAGGCCCAGGGAGACAAAGTACGCAGGGACGGCGTCGTTCGCATCAAACTCCGGCACCACGGCCAGCGCGAGCACCATCGACATGGCGGAGGCGAGCAAGCCCTCGGTGCGGGTGATGGATGCCTGCGTACGACCCTCGATGCGACGCGTCAGCGCGCGACTCATGATGTAGGCGAGCACCGAGAGCCCCACGACCACCACCGCCGTGATGATGGTTGCGTGCTGCGAGCCCGCGGCGGAGAGCTGCCCGTGCGGAACGAACAGCTCGCGCAGCCCGTGCACAAGCCCGACGTGAGGCATCAGCGCGATGAGTCCGACCATCTCGGAGTTGAGCTGCATGCCGATACCGATGGAGAACATCATCAGCAGACACAGCGCGCTCGTGAGCAGCGTTGCGACAATGCCCGAGGACCACCGCCGCCCCAGGCCGAGGCCGGCAAGCTGGGTGAACAGCACGAAGAACAAGGTCGCGGCGGGGAGAAGCAGCAGGAACGGGACCAGGTTCTCGACGTGACCTGCGAACACCCCCGCAAGCACCATCACGACAAACGATGGCGTTGCCAACAGCGCCGCCATCCCCACACCCGACGCGGTGAATCCGGTGACGATGTCGACCGCACGCAGCCGCGTTCCGAGCACCGGCGCCAGGGTGTTCTCATGGACCTCTTGGGCGAGCCCCGCACCGGAAGCCAGCGGGGCCACGATGAGCATCAGCAGCACGACGATGCCGCCCGCGACGGCACCGGTGAGCCGAACCGCATCCCCGAGACCAAGCGGGGAGCTGTAGGAGACGACCTTGGGCACGAGTCGTTGCTCGACGATGGATTGAAGGCGCGTGCGCTCGACCGGCGAGTACCAGTCGAACTGCCAGTCGCGCGACTCCTCGCCGTACTGCAGTTGCGCGTCCTGGGCGGAACTCGAGGCGGGCGGGTGTTCCTGCAGGAGGGCCTCGACCTCGGCTTCGAGGCCCGCGAACTCGGCGGGGGCGCCCATGGTCAGCGCCGTGTACAGCGTGGCGTAGGCGCGCTCACGCTCGTCGAAGACCCGCGAGTAGCGGGTCGTGAGGGGGCGGCCGGCGAGGAGCGCGTCCCGCTCGGCGGACAGCTGTTTGTGCAGGACCTCGTCGTTGACGGTCACGGCGAACTGCGTTCGCTCGCGTTCCCAGCTCGACTGCTCGAGGTCGAGCACGCGGCGCATGTCTTGCTCGAACTCTCCGACGCCGAGCGAGAGCCAGGCTCCGATGAGCATGCTCAAGGCACCGAGCACCAGCGAGCCCGCGATGGCCCGGCGCAGACGGTTGCCACGAAAGATCCGGGTGAGGAACGGAAGGCTGGCGTCGCGAAACGGGCCGAGGCGGGCGCGGAAGGACGAGCTGGGAGCGTTTTGCCGGTTGAACATGTGGAACCTGTGCAAGAGGGCGAACCTCAGTTGACCTGGTCTTCGGAGAGGCGGTTGTAGACGTCTTCGAGGCGGCTGCGGATGCGGCTGCAGGTGACGACGCGGACACCTGCGCCGCAGAGCTCGGTGAGCAGGTCGGCGACCGCCGCATCATCACCTTGGACTTGCAAAGACAGCGCCGTGAGTCCGTCCGCGTTGGCCTCGCGTTCGATCAGGACCCTTCGCCTGGCCAGAATCTCGCGAGCCTGCGGCAGCCCTTCGAGGATGCGCAGTTCGTAGACGAGCCGGCTGACCTCGTAGCGCTCGATGATGTCGCTGACCTCGCCGCTGACGACGATGCTCCCTCGCTGCAGGATGGCGACCTGATCGCACAGGTCATCGAGCTCGCGAAGGATGTGTGAGGAGATGATCACCGTGACGCCTCGATCGCGGATCTGCCCCACGATGGTACGCAGGTCGCTGCGGCCGCGGGGGTCGAGGCCGTCGGCGGGCTCGTCCAGGATGAGCAGTGAGGGGTCGTGCAGCAGGCAGCGGGCCACGAGCAGCCGCTGCCGCATCCCTTTGGACAACGCTTTGCACAGCGCATCCGCCTTGTTGCCGAGGCTGAAGGTCGCGAGAACCTCGTCGACCTTGGCGCGCAGGGACGGGCCGCGCAGTCCGAAACACTGACCGAAGAAGGTCAGGTACTGGACCGCGGTCATGTCCTTGTACAGAGGGTTTCCGTCGCCAAGGAAACCGATCTTGCCGCGCAGCGCTTGGTGGCTGCCGGCGTCGGTCGCGAGCTGGCCATCGTAGGCGATGGTGCCTCCGGTGGGCTCCGTGACCGTGGCGACCATGCGCAGGGCGGTGGACTTTCCGGCTCCGTTGGGACCGATCAGACCCAGGATCGAGCCGCTGGGGATCGTCAAATTCACGTCACGCACCGCATAGGTGCTGCCGTCATAGGTCTTGCTGATCGCGCTGAGTTCGACGCGCATACGGATTACGAACGCATCATGGGACGAAGGGATTGCACCACAGATGCATTTGGACCGGGGAGGGTCACGACGGACCGCCTGGCGGGGCGGCCACGGTCCCCACCGCCGAGCTGGCTCACGTCTCGCATTGGGCTAGGATGTAAAAAGCGGGTGGGCGACAACATCTTTGGAGCGAGGGAAAGCGTGGGCGTGGTGAAAAGTGTGTTTTGTAAGTTCTACGCCGTCGCGAGCATTTCAGCGTCACTGACGCTCGGTGTCGGCTGCGCTAGTCGCCCCAGAGCGTACGCGGAAGTCTCCGTGGTCTCGTCGGCGCGGAATCGCTCTGCCTCCAACGAGACGCTGGTCCAACAGGCCGAGGCCGCGGTGGCGGTGGTCCAGACCCCATCCGGGCGCGGTTTGGGCTTCGTCGTGGACCCGCGTGGGTACCTGGTCACCAACCGGCACGTCGTCGAGGATGCGAGCCACATCGAGTCCGTCTCGTTTCCCGCGCATGATCCGCCGCGGACCTACCACAGCGTTGAAGTGATCTACACCGACCCGCTGCGGGACCTGGCGCTCATCCGCGTGCACACCGACGACGCCTTGCCGCGGCTGCCCCTGGCCGCCCGCAAGCCGCTGCCGATCGGTCGCTATCTCCACCCCGGTGACCCGGTCGTGCTCGTCGAATACGAACACCCGACCGAGGAGGACCGCGTACCCGATCTCTCCAGCGCCCGCTTCGTCTCGCACAACGCCTCGGTGACCACGCTGGGCACCGTGAACGCGGCGGCAGGCCCGGGCGCGTTCCTCGGCATCGATGCCGACGTCCAACGCGGTCAGAGTGGGGGTCCGGTGCTGGACCGCCACGGCCGGGTGGTCGGGGTGATTACCTGGACGTGGCGAGACCGGGTCGGCGGCTTCGCCATTCCGGTCTCCGACGTCCTGGATATGCTGGACGAGCGGCCTGCTTTGGACTCCGCCGTCCAACATCGCGATCGGATCGCGGCGCGTTCCAAAGAGTTCCTCTCCGCGCTCGGGCGCGGCGACGTCGACGACGCTCGCCGGATCACCTCGCCGTCCCATGCGCGCAGGGTTCGCTCTGAGGCTGTCGACAAAATCACCGCCCAGGTGGACCGCGACGGCGCACCCGTCATCCGGGGGTTCTTCGCTGCGATCGAGTCCATGGTCGGTGAGGACGAAGCGTTCACGATGCTGCGCGACGCGGTCAGCCGGACCGCAACGCCCGAGTTTCGTGAGGCGCTGGCGTTGCCCGATGAGCTCGACGACGCGCAGATCGTCAGCTTCTTCTTCGAGCTCGGCCAGGCGTATCTCATCGCACGCGTCGCTGGTGACCAGTCTCCGGATGAAGCGCTGCGCCAGGCATTGATGCGGCTGGAGACGGTCGACGCGGCGCGAACGTTCGCGATCGCCGAGGTGCTCACCGAGCTGGCTGGAAGCGCGGTCGAGATCCAGAACGTGGAGGTTGTGCCCGGCGCGTACTCACCCACCGCCGTCGTCTCCCTGGCTCGAACACCCGGAAAGGCGGACGCAGGCCGCGGACGCGAGCTGACGCTGCATATGAAGTTGGAGTGGGGCGACTGGTACGTCACCTCGGTCGGCCCCACGCCGCTCTCCGACCGCGTGGATTGAGGCGGCGTGCCGCTGCTTTTTCGGCGCGGACGACGGACTCAGGACACTACTTCGCGTTGCGTCGGCGCGGCTCGTGCCGACGATCCGGCGGCGCCTTCGTGCCTTTGCGGACCCGGACCAGGGAGCCGCGATCCTGGTCGTGTTCGTACACGTTGAGCCACCCGTTGGGCAGCGCCGGACCCAGGGCGTCGAACACTCGCTTGGCATCCTTGGGTGCGAGGTTGATGCAGCCGTGGCTGACCCGGTTTCCGAAGCGGTTGTGCCAATACGCGCCATGCAGGGCGAAGCGGCCGTCGAAGTACATCGCCCAGGGAACGGCTTCCACGTGGTAGGCGTCTTCATCCCCGTCGCGAGAGCGCATGTCGGTGAGGGCGAGCTTGCTCTCCATGCGATAGATGCCCGGCGGGGTGGGGTTCTTGCCGGTGCCGGAGGAGATGACCGTCGCGAAGAAGGGCTTGTTGCCACGCATCAGCAGCAGCGTCTGCTGTGACACCTCGACGTCGACCCAGACCTCGGTGTCTGCGATGCCCGCGGGCGGTGGCGCAGAGATGTGTCGGCGAACCGCTTTGGCGCTCACCCATCCGCTGCCGTCGTGCAACGGATAGAACGACTCGCCGCGTTTGTGGACGGGCGCATCATCGACCACGACCGTGGTTTGAAACGCGATCGATCCGATCTCTTTGGCGTCGGGGTGGGCGGTGTCGAGCTTGGCGGCGTGGGGCCACTGGACGGCCCAGGCCAACGTGCCTTCGAGGGGTAGGGGATCGTTGATCAGGTCGCGGCCTTCGAAGGCGCTTGGAATCATGCGCTTGACGTCGGCTTCCTTGACGACGCGGAGCGTTTCATCTTCGAGGACGCGCTCGCCGTCGGCCCAGCGCCGTCGGACGAACGCGTAGTCGCGGTCGAGCGCCAACTCGCCGATGGGCTTGTCCCCGCGCCGCAACGCAGCCCGTGAGCGCCAGATCGGGGCCGCGTGGGTTTCACTGCGCCGCTTGGCGTAGCGGAACGGGGTGAGGCCGTTGCCGCCGATGCGCGGCAGTGCGAAGGGCTCGGGTCCTTCGACCGTGGTGCTGCGTCCCAAGCAGACGAAGGCTGCGACGCCGACTCGGGCCCAGCCCGCCTTGCACTCGGGGTCCCCATCCACAAACTCGAGCATATGGAAGGTCTCGCCGCGTGCAATCTTGCCGCGGAAGGCTGCGGAAAAATCCGCCGCGTCGTACAGCATCGTCGCGCGTTCGGCCTGGCGGAGCTCAAGCGGTTGGACGGCATCGGGGGTGCCGGGCTGCGGTGAGGGCTGAGGTGCGCGGTCGGGCGTCGACGACGGGATTTCGGGCGCGTCGGGCGGTGTAGGCTCCGCGGCGGACTGCACCGTCGCCACCTCTGGCGCGGGCGTCGGCGCTGGGTCGGCGTCACATGCACACGCCCACCACAAGGCCAAGCATGCAGAGGTGCGCGACGCTGGCATTCAAACGCGTATGCCATACTCGGCCGCGTACATGGCGACCAATTTCCGCGGCACAGACGACTACATCGTTTCCGAAGAGCTGGCCCGATCGGTCGGTGTGGCGATGCACTTGGGACGGCCTCTTTTGCTCAAAGGCGAGCCGGGCACGGGGAAGACGCTCTTGGCGGTCAACCTCGCGAAGGCGATGGGCATGAAGCTCGAGCGTTGGCAGGTGAAGTCCACGACCAAGGCCGCCGAGGGGCTCTACGTCTACGACACCGTGCGTCGCTTGCACGACAGCCGCTTCGGTGAGGGCGATGTCTCGGACATCCGCCGCTACATCGACATGGGTCCGCTGGGTCGCGCGTTCAAGAGCGACACCAAGAACGTCGTGCTCATCGACGAGGTCGACAAGGCGGACCTCGAGTTCCCCAACGACTTGCTTCACGAGATCGACACGATGAGTTTCACGATCCCCGAGACCGGGGAGACCGTGAGCGCGGTCCATCGTCCGGTGGTGATCATCACCAGCAACAACGAGAAGGAGCTCCCCGACGCGTTCCTTCGTCGCTGCGTGTTTCACTTCATCGAGTTCCCCGATCGTGAACTGATGCAGCGCATCGTCGCGGTCCACCACCCCGACGTGGAAGAGAAGCTGCTCGCCAACGTGCTGGAGGCTTTCTATCGGCTGCGTGCGGTGGATGGTCTGCGCAAGCCACCCTCGACGAGCGAGCTCATCGACTGGATAAGCGCCCTGCGGCACGGTGGCATCAGCGAAACGAAGCTTTTGGGCGCGGGGCTGCCGTTCTTGGGCACGTTGCTCAAGAAGGAACAGGACGTGGAGATGTTCTCCCGTCGCCGAGGCCGCGCGTAGTCGAGTCGGAGCCGCGATGTTCCTCGACTTCTTCTACAATCTCCGAACCGCCGGCGTTCCCATCAGCGCCCACAACTGGCTCGCGCTGATGCGGGCGATCGCCGACGGGTTGCACGAAAACTCGCTCGAGGGGTTCTACCAAGTCTCTCGCTGCCTGTTGGTCCCGACCGAGACGCACTACGACGCGTTCGATCAAGCGTTCGGGGTCACGTTTCGAGGGGTGCAAGCCGACCTCTCGGCGTTGGTGCAGAACCTCGACGACTGGCTCAAGGACCCCAAACAGCTCGCCTACCTCGACCCTGCGCTGCGGGCCGAGCTTGAGGCGATGGATATGGATACGTTGCGGCGCGAGCTCCTCGAGCGTCTGCAGGAGCAGAAGAAGCGGCACGAGGGCGGAAACCGCTGGGTTGGGACCGGCGGCACCTCACCGTTTGGGCAAGGCGGCGTGAACCCAGCGGGCATCCGCATCGGGGGCGAGGGGGGCTCTCGCAGCGCGCTGGCCGTCGCCGACGCACGACGCTTTCGTGCCTACCGCAACGACCTGGTGCTGGACACCCGCCAGATCGCGGCGGCACTGCGCAAGCTCCGGACGATGGGGCGCAACAGCCTCGATGACGAGCTCGACTTGGACGAGACGGTCAACGCCACGGCCCGCAACTGTGGCGACCTCGAGATCGTGATGCGTCCGCCTCGCAAGAACGACGTGCGGGTGCTGTTGTTGATGGACGTCGGGGGCAGCATGGATCCGTTCGCCCGCTTGGTCGGGCGGCTGTTCTCCGCGGCCCACGGCACCGGAGGGTTTCGCGAACTCAAGCCCTACTACTTCCACAACTGCGTCTACGCCCAAGTCTACGAGGACGCGGCGTTCACGAAGCCGCTGCGCACCGACGAACTGCTGCGCAAGTACGATGCGAGCTGGAGACTCATCATGGTCGGCGACGCGTACATGCACCCCGGCGAGCTGATGATGAGCACGTCCAACTGGTACGACGGGCGCAGCGGCCCGGTCGGCATCACGTGGTTGGCGCGGTTGGCCGACCGATTCGCGCACGCGGCGTGGCTCAACCCCGAGCCGCCGCATGTTTGGGACGCGCCCACGATCAACGAGATCCGCAATGTGTTCGACATGTTCCCGCTGACGCTGACGGGGCTCTCGGACATGGTGCAGGCGCTGCGACACCCGCCGCATCCGGCCCGCCGCCACCGCGTTGCGACCCTCGCCCGCGGGTAGCGGCGCGTGCGCAGACGTGATATCGCCACAGACAATGCGACGCCTGGTTTGGACCTCGACTTTGTGCGCTGTGGCGCTCTCGTTGGCCGGCTGTCCCTCCGAGGACGAACCCGCCAAGGACGACAAGAAGACCGGCAAGGATGAGGCGAAAGCAGAGGGCGAGGGCGAAGAGCAGGACGACGCTGGCTCTTTGATGGTCGCCGAGGGGGATGGCGGGGTCGATGGACCCGTCCCGCCCGAGGTCTCGATGGTGTTCTTCGCGATCGAGGGCGCGCTGTATCCTTTGGCCTGCTTCGACAAGGAAGCCAACGCGATCAAGGCGGGCGAGGCGTGCTTGAAAATGGTCAAGCCTGGTGACGCCGTGCGGGTCGCCTCGCACGACTCAAAGTACAACAAGGAAGCCGGGGAACTCGTCGAGCCGCAGTGCCTGGCGGGCTCGGGCAAGAAGCTCGCCATCGGCGTCGATGGCATCACCGAGGGCGCCGACTTCCTCTACGGGACGTGGCCGCCGGCCGGCATCAAAGTGGTCAAGGAGGTCGAGCGGGATTCGACCGGTCCAGCCGCGGTGCAGATCGGCGACGAGGAAACCTCGAAGCTCACGGCTGCGGTGAAGGCCGCGGGCGGATCGGTCGGTGAGGACCTGAAGGTCCACCAAGTCGCCGAGATCACCGGCCTCACCGACAAGGACAAGGTCTACTCGGTGTACGTCCCGGACCCGAAGGTCCTCGAGCAGTACAAGTGGAGCGGGGCGTTCCTCGCCGAGGGAGGGAGCCTGGACAAGCTCACCCTGATCGAGAAGTCCAAGACGAAGAAGGACGTGTTCGAGGTCCGCGGTTCGATGGACCTCAATGGCGACAAGGTGCACGAGCTGTGGATGCGCATCGTGTTTGCCGAAGGTTCGGGCGACCGGATCTTCAAACTCAGCAGCGGCAAGGCTGAGCCCGTCGGTGACTGGAGCTGCGGCGCGGTTCGCTGAGGCCTGTCCAACCCGCGTGGCCCAACCCGCGTGGCCCAACCCGCGTGGCCCAACCCGCGTGGCCCAACCCGCCCAAACCGAGGGGACCAAGAGGGGTCCGGGCGGTTCGTCTCTTTAGCGTGCTTGGGGGAGTAGGCCCTGTCGCTGTGCGCCCTTGGGCGGGGCCTTGGCGGTCGCCATCTGGGACGCAACCGCTTCGAGGCCTTCGGGGGTGCAGGTGGACTCGTTCCACGCCAACCGACGGACCTTTTGCCAGGCTGGGTCGCCGGCCATCCACGCGTAGCTGATCCCGCTGTACTCCAGCGTGTAGGCGTCCGGGGTGTTGGCCATGGGCTTGACCTCAATGTCGGCTTGGAACCGGAGTCGGAGGCGGTTGGCCTCAGCTTCCGCGGCCTCTTTGGGCGAAGCATCCTCGACGAATGAGGTTCGGAACCACACCGGTTGGCCTTCGGCCGCGTCGAGGAAGAAGTATCCGCAGCTGCGCTGAAACGACTCGCCCAGGTACAGGGGCTTCCCGCAGGACTTCGCCGCGGCGGCGGCGTCGAAGCCGTACTCGGTCAGGCAGCAGTGCGGCTCGGGAAGCTTGGGTGCGTACAGGCGGCAGAATCCATTGGACTCATCGGGCTTGCCCGACCCCTTGCTTTTGACAAGCGCCTCGTTCGACTGGGGCGCCGTCTGCAACGAGTAGAGATCCTCGCCGTCCTTCACCACGCGAGGGTCGGACTCGTCGAGCACGGGCGCGGCCTTCTGCGCGGGTGCGGGCGTGGTGTCCCTGACCTCAGACGGGCAGCCGAGCAGCGTCGTGAGACCCGCGCCGAGAAGGGCCATGCCAAGACCTCGGCCTCGGAAACGGAAGGGTGCGCGCATGCGGCCGGTTTACCGCCTCTGGCGGCGTCTCGCCAAGGCCAGCGGGACGCAAATCAACCAGCCCCAAGCCAATGATGCACCGCCTTGCGTACGGCAGCCGCAACCCTCGTCTTCCACGGGGTCCGGCGGCGGATCTTCGCCCACTTCGATGGTGAAATCCACGCGACTCTCGTTGCCAGCTTCGTCGGCGACCACCACGTGGAAGTCCCAGGTTCCGATGGGCAACTCCGTGACGGAAAAACCGGGATCGACGCGGATGCTCTCGTCGTCAGGCCGGGGGTCGTCGCCGAGCCATGCCCAGACCGAGTACGCCTGCGGGTGCTGGTCGTCGGTGGTTTCGAAGATGACCTCGAAGTTTGCGGGGGCCTGAAAGTACTGGCCGTCGGTCGGTTCGATCAAGTCGAGCACCGGCGCTTCGAGGTCGACGTAGGCGGGACCGAACAACCGCGTGAGGCGAGCGCCCGCATGCTGTCGGTTGGGGTCGCCGCACTGATCGGTGTTGAGCTCGGGGCAGGTGGCCTGGCCGGGCGTCAGGTCCGTGTCCTTGACCATGCCGTCGCACTCCTCCCGGAAGTACGTCGCGGAGTCGTTCCCGCTGGGGAACATCACTGCGCCTTCGAAGTCGATGTGGTCCAGTCCCCAAGAGTGGGCGGCCTCGTGCAGGGCTGTTGTTGCGCCGCCGTTGACCCAGGTGTTGAGTTCGCCGTCCAGGTGGGCGAAAGCGATCTGGTTGGGGATCTCGTCGTCGCAGTCACCCGCCGGAGCGCTGCCCAGTGCGCCGTACTCGGTCTCGGTGCCGCCGTACACGACCATCGTGTAGTCTCCGCTTTCGGGTCGCGCACCGGTCACCCGGATGCCGTACTCGGAGACGTCGTTGCGCATCGCCTGAAGCACGCCCACTTGGGTCTGGACCGTGCCCGAGAACGGCGCAAACGCGTTCTCGTAGTTGTACCAGCTGCAGTTGCGGCGGCTGTCGGAGGGGTTGCACTCCGAGAGCTGGAGGCCCTCGAAGTTCACGAACAGTGTGGTGTTCTCGCCCAGCGCGTGCGGGGTGGGTGGGGCTGTGAACGCGTCGGTGGCCGGACGCGGGGGCAAGGGGGCGTCCAACTTGTGCATTGGCGCGGCCAGGACGGGTCCAGCCGCCAGCCACAGCCCCCAGACGAGCGCGAAGCTCAACGGCGAGGTCTCCATCCGGCGAGCAGCAGCAGGGTCCACAGCAGGTGCGTCGGACCCTGCGGGTGGGTTGGGTGGACCGAGCACGCCACGGAGCCCTCAGGCGAAGGCGCGGCGGGATCGCCCGGGGCCTCACTGCCCTCGGGGAGGATCGTGAAGCGCACCGTGTCTTCGCTCGCGTTGCCGCCTTCGTCGGTGAGCACGACTCGCAGCTCGTAGTCACCCGGTTCTGGGTTCGTGATCGCCAGCTCAAGGTCGCCTTCGAGTCCCACGTCGCTTCTCTTGTCGCCCACCGGCTCCCCGTGGTTGAACACCTCGATGTCGTAGAACTGCGGGTGCAGTTCATCTTCGATGGCGCCCCGCAGGATGAAGTTGGTCGGCAGGACGAACGTGGACTCGTCGGGCGGGTAGACCAACTCGAAGGCGGGCGGCTCAAGGTCGGGGACGTGCGGGCCAAACAGAAACCGCATCTCTTGGTAGCTGTTTTGAAACCCCGCCTCGCAGAACAGGGTGTGGATCTGGTTGCAGCTTCCCGGGGTCCGCTCGAGCGCGGTGTTGGCGACGATCGGGAGACAGTCGTCGACGAAGCTCTGGGTCAGGCCGCTGGCCTTGAACGGGTTCATCACGTCGACCTCGGAGTCGACGTGCTCGAGGCCCCAGGTGTGCGCGGCCTCTTGGAGGATCACCGTCGACCCGGTGTTCGAGGCGGTGAACGCCTGGGTAAAACTCGTGTCTCCGTTGTTGAGGTCCTCGCAGTCGATGTAGGGCGCGACGCCGGCGAAGTCCTGCGGTCCGAGGTCGCCATAGATGACCATCGTGTAGTCGACATCCTCGGGCGGGCGCTGGGTCACGACGCGTACGCCGAAGTCCGCCACCGTCTTTCGCGTGGCCTGGAGGATCGACATCCGCTGGGTGACGTTGCCGGTGTACGGACCGACGTAGCCGTCGAAGGTCTCCGCCAGCGTGCTGCAGTCGTAGTGCGGGTCGTTGCCGCAGCCGCGCTGGAGCACCGCGCCGTCGAAGTTGATGTACAGCAGCTCGGGTGTTGTCTGCCGAGGGGGGGCCCCGACGGGCGCGGGCGCGGCCCCAAGCGAGGGGGTCTCCACCGGAAACGCGAGCACGCTGGACACCCACAGCAACGATGTTCCACCGAGCATGCGGACGAGGCTAGCAGGCTGGGGCGGCCGCGGGGAGCGGCATGTGGACCGCCGGGCGGGCGGTGAGGCGCGCCCTTGTCTCTCGGCGATTACGAGAGCAGCGTCGAGTCGCGGCGTCGGTAGGCGAGAAGGCCCAGCAGGCCCAACGCAGCCCAGCCGACGGGCGTGCTCGGGGTCTCGATGGAGCAGCCCGTGTTGTCGTCACCTCCGCTGGCGCCCGCGCTGTCGGTCTCGACCCCGCCGTCGCCGTCGCCGTCGCCGTTTCCGCCATCGTCGCCCGCTTCGCCGCCGCCGCCTTCGTCACCGCTCTCACCGTCGCCGCCGCCGCCGCCCGTACCGCCGGAGGTCTCACCGCCGCCCTCGCCTCCGCCGTTGCCCGGGGGCGGATCGCCGATGACGGTGAAGCTGACCGAATCCGAGGAGGGGTTGTCGTCTTCGTCCCGGGCGTCGATCGTGATCGTGTACTCGCCGCCGGGAAGGTCGGTGATCGGGAAGTCGAGCACGGAGGGCCCCGCGTACGCGCCGTCGCTCTCGACCGGCCCATTGAGGCTGTCGCTCTGGATGGTGATCGTCGAGTTGATGATGATCGGCGACTGGTTGTCCTCGAACGACACCTTGAGATTCACGGTCCCCTCGATGGTCGCTCCCTGCGCGGGCTCGAGGATGAGGATCGTGGGGGCGATGGTGTCGGGGATGCCGGGGCCGAACAGCGCGAGCATCTCTTGGTAGCTGTTCTGCGAGTTGCTGCTGCAGAAGTTGGTGTGCATCTGGTTGCAGGTCGCTCCCGTCGGCGATGTTGTGCCGTTGTCGTTGAGCGTGACGATGGTGAGGCACTCGTCTTTGAAGATCTTGTTCTGACCTTGGGTGGTCGGGTAGAGCAGGTCGCCTTGGTCGTCAATGTGCTCGAGACCCCAGGTGTGGGCGACCTCTTGAAGGATGATCTCCGAGACCCCGTCCGAGGACCCGGCGCCGTCGAGGGTGAAGGAGACCTCGCCGCCCCGGTTGTCGAAGCAGTCGACCGGGCCTGGCGCGACCCCAGCGAAGCCGGGGTTGTTCACGCCTGCCCAGTCGCCGACCATCTCCATGTCGTAGTCGCCGCTTCCGGGTCGGGTGTCGGTGACGGTGATCCCGAAGTCGTTGAGGCGGGTGCGAACGATCTGGATGACGGACGCGCGCTGGGCTGCGTCGCCGCTGTAGGGCAGGACCGTGCCGAAGAAGAGGTTCGAGCAGTTGTTCTGCGGTCCAGAGTTGCACCCGTTCATCTGGGCGCCGTCGAAGTTGACGTAGAGGATCTTGTCGCCGAGCGCCATCGGGTGGCTCGGGCCGTCGAGCGCATCGGTGCTGGGCAGCTGCGGGAACGTGCCCGGGGGAGGCTGCATTGGCAGCGCACCCTCGGGGGTGTCCAGCGGATCCAGCCCGGCGTGGGTGGCCGGGGAAGCGCTGAGCAGCAGGAGCGTGGGCAATGACAGGATGGAACCGACGAAGAACATCACAAACCTCGGAGAATGCGACCGTTCGTCGCATGGGCGAGCGTAGGACACCTGCCAGCCACGCGGGCAAGGAATTGAGGGAAAATTGCGCCTCGATTCCCTTGTATCCAGGCATGCACGAAAAACGCCGACTCCTCGGGGAGCCGGCGTTCGGAGTCGCTGCGCAGGGACCGAGCGCAGCGGGGGCGAGACGCTCGCTAGTGGAGCCAGCGACGGCCCGGCTCGTCCTCTCCGGCGAGGTTGGTCTCGGTGTCGTCCGTGTTTGAACGGTCGCGCTCCCGCAGCACCGCCGCGAGGATGAGGCCCAGGCCGGCGGCCCATAGCAGCACCAAGAACACGGTGAGGTAGGGGCTGGCTCCCATGCCGAGCAGGAACGGGTTGGCTGCGGCGCGAGTCACGGCGACATGGTCGACCTCGAGGCCGTAGATGACGCCGGCCGCGACAAGCTGCAGCACCACAACGCAGGCCCCCATCATCAGGGAGCGATGACGAGCATGGCGGCGGCGGCTGGTCCACAACAAGGTGGCGACGATGGTCTCCCCGATCATCAGACCATGGGCCAGCGTCGCCCACATCACCTCGGACTGCTCGCTGTCCAGACCGGTGCGCTTGAGCACCATCTGGTAGGCGATGGCGAGCGCACCGGCGGTGAGCATCACGAACAGCTGGAACCGCAGGAAGCCGCGCCGGGCCTCGGACACGCTGGCGACCGAAGAGGCGCGGGCGGGCCGGACGAGGCTGGTGACCAGCAGCCACCCGAGCACGGGCACGAGGAAGCCGACCGCGACGAAGGTGATGAGGTTGACGTCGTCGTAGGTCTGGACGTGCACACGCTCGCTGAGGTCGAGCACCGAGAGGGCACTGCAGCCGACCGAGGCCAGCGCCAGCACGGCGCCTTCGAACGGCCGGAACAACGGTGCCCATGGCTGCTCGACCCGGCGGCGCCAGCTCATCAGACACATCAGCCCAAACAGCGCCTGGATGACCAGCGAGTAGCCCGCGATGATCGAGCCGAGGTTGGAGCTTCCGCCGGTGGCAGCATCGGCTGCGAAGGGCATGCCCGACAGACCGAGTCCCGAGGCGATCGCCAGGGGGAGGGGCCCGAACAGGAAGCCGGTGGCCGCCATGTCGCCGACGACCATCGTGGCGCCGACCAGGCCCGGGCCGAGCAGGCCCAGCGCAAGGAGGCCGCCGACGACCATCGCGTTGACCCGCTGACCGAGCGCGTCGCCCAGTCCGATTGCGGTGAGATGGGTGGCTGCGCCGAGGGTGAGCAAGGCGCCCACGGGGACCAGCAGTGCGGCTGGGCCCACGGTGAGCAAGAGCATCGGAAGCGCCAGCGCCAGCAAGCCGGCGCCTGCGATGAGCGCGAACACGTTGGGACCGACCGTCATCGCGAGGGCGAGATCACCGGCGCTCATGCCGGTCATGCGAAGGACGGGCAGCGTGCCCGCTTCGCGCTCTCGTGCGGTCGTGGTCGCGGTGACCACAGGACCCACCACGACGAGCATGACGCCCGAGAGCAGGAACAAGAAGGTGCCGATGATCTGCCACTGCTGCGACCCGGACAAGGGCGAGCGGTACCGCGTGGTGGACTTGGTGATGGGGCCGAGCGGGGCTGCCCAGTCGGAACTCGTCCATGCGCCATGCCACATGTCGTGCCCGGGCTCGAGCACCAACTCGCGGAGCTCGTCGGCGTGGACGACCGCGGCTGTGGCAAGCGTGTCGCCGACGGTGCGCAACCCGGATGCTGCGGCGGCATGGTGCACGCTGCTGCTCATCAGGTCGGCGTCCTGTCCGGCATCGAACAGGTCCCAGCCCTGCAGCGCCGAGGCGGGGGGCCGAACCGCGAGCCACGCTGCAAGTTCGAGACCCTCGGCGAAGCGCTCGGCGTCGTCGCCCTTGGGGAGCACCGATGCGGTGAGCTCCGCCCGGCTGACCCGGCTGTCCTCCCGATCCCGATCGGTGTCGCTGTCGCTGTCGGGAACGTCCCGCGCGAGCAACCCGGCGAGCTTGTCCTGCAGCTCGGCGAGCGTGACCCGCTCCAACTCGAGCTGTTTGAGCAGCGCCGTGCGCATGTCGGACGCGGCGCCGCCTTGACGCCATTTGTCCGAGTCGGTGCTGCACGCAAGCCATCCCCCGGAGTTGAGGGTCGAGGTCTCGCAGTCCTCGACCACCTGCAGCGGCCACAGCAACCGGTTGCGTCGCGCCTCGACCGAAGCGACCTGCGCGGGGCGGAGATCGACGACCGACTGAAGCATCGCCACCTCAAGCGCGACGGTGTCGCCTTGCAGGAGGCCGGTTTGTTTGGAAGACTTGGACTCCTCGACCAACGCGGTGGCTTCCTCGAGGCGATCTTGGGCGAGTCCGACCCGGTCCTCGAGCTCGATGAGCACGGCCCGCCGCATCATCTTTGCGTGGGCGAACTCGCGATCGACCTTGGCCTGGGCCCGGTCGTCGTAACTACACGTCGGCTGGTCCGCATCCCCGCACACGGCGAACGGTGCCTCGAGACCCAGGTCGACGCGCAACTGGTGCGCTTCTTGGCTGTCGATACGCCCCAGCGCCGAGACGCCGAGCCACGTGAGGCCGAACAGAACCGAGACCGCCACGAGCGCGCTGGTGAGGCGGGCGCGGAGGTCTCGACGAAGGAAAGGACGCAGTCGTTGCGTCAGCTGCAGTGGAAGGCGCATCACGCACTCCTTGTGGCGGTGGGGGAGGAATCGAAAGAACCGGAGCACCGGTCCACGGAATCGGGGACGGACCCCGCGCCGACGAAACGATCGTCGGCAGGGAGTGCGACACCAGGCTCTTTGTATTGTTCCATAGAAGTGGGCCCAGTGCTGGACGAATGGGTGCCCGAGTTGGTCCGGGTCCGGGTGGACCTGGCAAACCCAAGGCGCCGCGAGCGTGACTACGGTCGAGCGCGCGCGAAGATTTCTGCGCGGGGAAAAAACTCCCCTTCCTGGGGACAACGCCGCGCATCGCCGCGCCATATCGCCGTGCCGCCGTCGCGGATAGACTCACCGGCCATGGAAGCGCTGACCCAGCTCGACCGCCTCGACCTCGACCCCTCGCGCGCAGCGGCGATGCGCCGATGGCTGACCGAAGATCGCTTTGAAGCCGACCGAGCCGCCCTTGCGGGCTTGGTGCAGGTGGCGGCGGCCGGCGACGCGGAGGCTCGCGCTCGCCTGCTCGACGCCTTTGACGGGCCCCTTCCGATCGGCACGGGGGGCCGGCGCGGTGAGGTGGGGCCCGGAACCAACCGCATGAACGCGGCGGTCCTGCGGGAGACGGCACAGGGGCTCGCGAACGCGATGCGGGCGCAGGGGGTGCCGATGGAGGCCGCGGTGGTGTTCGACACGCGCCGGGACTCGAAGCCGTTCGCGCGCGCGGTCTCGGACCAGCTCGCGGCGTGCGGGGTGAATGTGCTGTTGGTGAACGAACCGCGCCCAACCCCGCTGCTGTCGCACATCGTGCGGGCGCGTGGGTGCGGCGCCGGCGTCGTGATCTCGGCCAGCCACAACCCGCCGGGGGACAACGGCATCAAAATCTACGGGCCCGATGGCGCTCAGGTTCTGGGGCAACGAGACAAGGCGCTGATGGCGGCGATCATCGCGGCGATGGCTGCCCCGCTGACGCCTCTGGATGTGCCGGTTGGCCGGGTCACGGTTCTGGAGGGAGGCCAGATGGCAGAAGTGGACGGCCCGTATCTCGACTACGTTCGGGCTCAGGCGACCTGTGGGGATCTTTCCGATGCCGCACTGCGTGTCGTCTACTCGCCCCTGCATGGCGTGGGCGAATCGTCGGTACCCCCGGTGCTGAACTCGATCGGCGTCGAGGTCCACACGGTCCTCGCCCAGCAGCCTGACGACGGCGCGTTCGCGACGGTGGCGTCGGCGAACCCAGAGTCGCCCGCGGCGCTTGAGCTGGGCAAGGCGCTGGCGAACGAGGTCGACGCGGATCTCGTGATCGCCAACGACCCGGACGCCGATCGCGTCGGGGCGCTGGCCAAAGACGGCGGCGAGTGGAAGTTCATCGACGGCAACCGCTTGGCGGTCATCATGCTCGACCACGTGCTGCGCCACGTGACCCCCACCGAGCACAGCTGGGTGCTCTCCACGCTGTGCACATCCCCGCTCATCGCCGCGCTGGCCCGCGAGCGCGGAGTCGAGGCCGTGGACGACCTGCTCGTCGGCTTCAAGCACCACGCGGGCATGATGGAAGAGCAGCCTTCGCGGCATCTTGAGTTCGCCACCGAAGAGGCGCATGGATACCTGCGCGGCGACGATGTCCACGACAAGGATGGTGCGGTGGCTTCGGTGATGTTGGCGGAGGCCGCGGCCGTGGCCAAGCGTGCGGGGAAGACCGTGTTCGACCAGCTGCGCGAGGTGTGGGCGAGGCTCGGCTATCACAAGGAAACGACGGCCAACATCTACGCTCTTGGGGCGGTGGGCCGTGAGGCGATCGCCGCGCTCGTGGCCACGTGGCGCGGCGATCCTCCCTCGCAGTTTGGCGGTTTGGCCGTGACCTCGATCGAAGACCGGAGCGAGCCCCGAAGCACCGGCAGCGTCACCCGGGACCTGCTCGGCAACGTGCTGGTGTTCGAGCTGCAGGCCCAGGGCGCGGCGGCGTGCCGATTGGTCGTTCGGCCCAGTGGCACCGAGCCCAAAGCCAAGCTCTACGCCCTGGCCCGCAGTACGGTACCGACGCCGAGCGACCGACTCGACGCGGTCCAGCTCGAGATCGATGGCATCGTGCGCGCCGTCCTCGAAGACGCGCAGGCCCGGGCCGAGGCGGTCATGCGGCCGATCCTCGAAGGCAACGCTGCGGGGTGAGCCGGCGAGCATGGCTTGGCCTGCTGGCCACCGTGGTCCTCGTGGGTCTGGCCCTATGGACCCTCCGGCCGCACGTGCGCGAAGCGTCCGATGGCGTCTCTCGCGGCGGCGATGAGGTCGGGGGCGGCAGCTTGGGCTCTCGCGGCGGCGGCGGGGTTCGGGGCGCGGCCGTCGACCTCGACGCTTCGTATGTTGTGCGCGGAGAGGTGTTGGATGCCGATGGTGTGCCACTGACCGAGGGCGCCTTGCTGCTGCAGTGTCTGCAAGGCGACGCCGTACGCGTCTTGGGTACGGGCAGGATCGACGCCGACGGGTTGTTCGAAGGTCCTGGCTGTCGGGGACAGGTTTGCGCGACGCTGCAGCACGCGTCGCAGACCCCGGCCGAAGCATGGATCCTGCGCCCCGGTGCGAGGGAGGTGTTGCGCACCGAAGACCTGGACAGGCTTTGGGGGGAGGTGCTCTCGCCCAGTGGGGACCCGGTCGAGGGGGCCTCGCTTCTGTTCCTGCCAGAAGGCCCGGCGGACGAGCGCGACCCCCTGGCGTTGCTTCCGCTGGTCACGAGCAGCACCACCACCGACGCCGACGGTCGGTTTGCCGTGGCCTGGATTCAGCGGCCTCCTTGCGGACCGTGTGAGGACGCCGCGGGTGGGTGCTCCGAACTCCCGGCGTTCGTGGAGGAGCTTGAGGCGCTGGCGTCTGCGCCGGGGTTTGCCTCGGGCCGTGCCTCGTTCGACCGCCACAGCGCGGGCTCTCCGGACGCGCCGCTGCGGATCACGCTGACGCGAGCCGAGGACCTCTTGACGGGACAGCTTCTGGGCGCGGATGGGAACGCCTACACGCGCGCCTTCGTGTTGGCGCGCTCGCTCGAGCGTCCTCGAGAGCAGCGCCGGGCCGAGGTCGACCCCGAGGGCAACTTCGAGATGGACGGGCTGGGTCCGGGCCGGCACGCGGTCCGAGCGCTGCAAGATGGCGTCGAGTTGGCAAGCACCCAGGCTGAGGCTGGCGCAGACGTCGAACTGTTGGGCTCCGTCGACGCGGCGGGCCCGGATCTCGAACTCGTTGTCGTCCTTGAGGACGGGCGGTTCGCGGTCGGCGCGATCGTGGATGGAGGCCCGTTTCATGGCGCGAAAACCGACATGAAGGGTCGGGTGCGTGCGGAGGCCGTGTTACCCGGAGAACTGGCCCTACGGCTCCGAATCGGCGCGCGCAGTGAGCGGGCCACGGTCGATATCCCTCGCCTCGAGGACACGCGCCCGGATCTGCCACACCGGGCTGAGGTTCGTCTTGACGAAGAGCCGACGCACCCAGGGTCGCGGCCCGGGCTATAATCCACCGCGCGTGCCGAGCAGTTCCCCCCAAGCTGCGGACGAGAGCGGTCGCGACCCGTTGGGTCGCCTTGATCTCCCCGACGGGTACCCGCAGGTATTCGGCAAGTACGTGATCGTGCGGCCGATGGCCCGGGGCGGTATGGGCGAGCTGTTCATCGCCGCATCCGGTGAGACGGGCGGATTCGAGAAGCTGTGCGTCGTCAAAAAGGTGCTGCACAGCCTCGAGGATGGTGCGGTGCATCGTCGCTTCCTCGACGAAGCCAAGGTCGTGGTGCGGCTCAACCACTCCAACCTCGTCCAGGTCTTTGACGCTGGCAAGGTCAACGAGGACTACTACCTCGCGATGGAGCTCGTGGAGGGCAAAGACCTCCGCGCGGTTTGGAACCGTTGCGCGCAGCTGCATCGGCGCATTCCGGTCGACATCGCGATCTTCGTGGTTCGCGAGGTGCTCCGTGGCCTGCACTACGTGCACGACGCGATGGGGCTGGACCTCGTGCATCGAGACATCTCTCCGCCCAACGTGCTCGTCGGCTATCGCGGAGACGTGAAGCTCACCGACTTCGGGCTCGCCAAGAGCTCGATCAAACGGGAGATGACGAGCCCGGGGGTCGTGTTCGGTCGGTACAGCTACCTGTCTCCGGAGCAGGCCAAGGGGCTCCCTGCCGATCGCCGGACTGACATCTACGCGTGCGCAATCGTCTTGTGGGAGCTCCTCACGGGCCGGCAGCTGTTTCCGTCCGGAGGCCGTTCGCACACCGAGGCGTTGGAGGCGGTGCGCAATCCGAAGGCAGAAGCCCCGTCCTCCCTGGTCCCAGGCATTCCCGACCGGCTCGATGAAATCGTCCTTCGCGGACTCACGCGTGACCGCGAGGATCGCTACCAGGCCGCCGAGGACTTCCGCGTAGAGCTCTCGGACATTCTCGCGAAGAACTTTCCGACTGCCGATGCAGACCGGGTCGCCGAGTTCATGCGCGACATCTTCGCCCGCGAAGCGAAGCTCGAGCAGCGTGACTATCACGAGCTGTCCTCCCACGATTTCTCCGACCTGCGCGCCCGTGGTGAGGCGAGTGAGCTGATCAGCATCAGCGATGTGGTCGCGAGCCTCAACGAGACTCCGCGACCCACGATGGAGCTGGGCGAGTCGGACATCGTCGAGCTCGAGGGGCGAGGGGGCCGTCGTTGGGACGAGAAGCCGGACGCCGCGTCTCTCGCCGAGGCCGCCGAGACCTGGGTGGGTCGGGTGATCGCGCAGCGCTACCGCGTCGAGTCACTGATCGGCGTCGGGGGGATGGGGGCCGTGTTTGCGGTCAAGCACCTGGTGCTGGGCAAGACCTTTGCGCTCAAGGTGTTGCACAGCCACTACACGCGGGATGCGGACGTCATCGCGCGTTTTATGCGTGAGGCCCGAGCGGCGTCGCAGACCGGGCATCCGCATATCATCGATGTGCTCGACGTCGGCACCAACGAGCAGGGCGATGTCTACTTCGTGATGGAGCTGCTTGAGGGGCAGAACCTGGACGAAGCGGTCAAGCGCGAGGGGCCGCTGGCGGTACGACGCGCGGTGCACATTGCTCGGCAGGTTTGTCAGGCGCTTTCGGCCGCGCACGCCGCCGGGATCATCCACCGTGACCTCAAGTCCGAGAACATCATCCTGACCCCGCGCGGGAAGGATCCTGACTTCGTGAAGGTGCTCGACTTCGGCATCTGTAAACAGATGGATGGCGAGTCGGGGACCACCTCACCGGGACTCATCATGGGGTCGCCGGACTACATGGCGCCCGAGCAAGGTGCCGGGCTCGAAGCGACCATTGCCAGCGACATCTACGCGCTGGGCTGCATCCTGTTCGAGATGCTGACCGGGCGCATGCCGTTCCAGGGACGCAACGCGGTCGACGTGCTCATGCAGAAGGGCGCGCGCGATGCAGACACGGTCACCGTGTATCGACCCGAGGTGCCGACTCCGGTCGCGGCGGCGATTGGGCGTTGTCTCAAGCGGCAACCCGGTGACCGGCCGCCCTCGATGCGCTCGCTGGAGTACGAACTGACCCGCGCCATCGATGGGCGAGCGACGGCGGTCGCGAACGTGTTGGGGATGGGCCCCAGCGATGACCGTCCCGACGAGGCCGGCGCGAGCCTGAGCATGAACCGGGCTGCGATCGCGACGCTGGGCGATGGGTTCTACGGACACGACTACGAGCAGCAGGAGTTCACCCAGATCGCACCCCCGCCTCGCAACCCGGCGCTCCTGACCGATTCGCTTCCCGCGGTGTCGGCAGCCGGAGGTGCAAAGGCAAAGGCGGGACGCTCGGCGAGATCAGACGGCCTGCACGGGGCGCAATCCAAGCCTCGCTCGCCGGTTCGGGCGTTGCTCCTCGTTGCGCTGGGCGGTGCTCTGGCGGTTGGCGTACTCGCGGTGGTCATGCCAGGCGGCGTCGATGGCCTCATCGGAGATGATTCGGAGGCCACGGGTACGGACGCCGGTTCCACTCCGACGTCGGTGCCCGGCGCGGCCGACAGCAACGACGCGGGGGGCGTCCGGGCTGCGACCCCGCCGCCCGAACGACCCGCGCGCGGCACATTGGACCTTGGGGTTGAGGTTCCGGCCTCCGCTCTCGTCGAGGACGCCCGGGTGAAAGACACGCCTCTTCCCGGCGCGCCGGGGAAGGATGAGGCCGACGACGACGACGAGGATGAGGACCCCGAAGCACTCGTCGCGCTTGCGGAGGCGGCCCTGGCCGCCAAGCGCTGGACCACCCCGTCCAAGGACAGCCTCGCCTCGCACCTCTCACGGCTGCAGCTGCTGGCGCCCGGGGACGAATCGCTTGCGCGACTGCGCAAGGATGCGGCGGCGGCTCTGCTCCCCGAGGGAGAGGACGCCCTGGCGAAGAAACGTTGGGCCGAGGCGGTCATCGCCTACCGCAACCTCCGGTCGATCTGGCCCGACCACACCGAGGCTCGTGAGGGGCTGGTGCAGGCGTTGGCCGGGCAGGCGCGAGTGCTGCGGAAGCTCGATGATCACGAGGGGGCTCTGGCGTCTGCGGACGAATGGCTCAACGTGCAGCCCAACGACTTTGACGCCTTGATGCTCCGCGGCGACATGCTCTCCGCGCTCTCGCGCCACGACGAAGCCAAAGAGACCTACCGCCTCGCGCGAAAAGAGAAGCCGCGTTCGCGGGCGGCCAAGGAGAAGTTCTTCAAGGCATCGCGTCAGGTGAGGAAAGCGAAGTAGTCTGGACGTCCACGAAAGAGACCCGGTCTGCAGGTGCGGACCGGGTCTTTGCGTTCTTGAGGTGCGTCTCTTTAGTGGCCGGAGAAGAACAGCAGGCTGACCACCACGAAACACGGCATGAGGACGAGCCCCGACCACTTCATGTAGCCGAAGAAGCTCGGCATCTCGATCTTCTGCTCCTCGGCGATCGCCTTGACCATGAAGTTGGGTCCGTTGCCGATGTACGTGTTGGCACCCATGAAGACAGCACCGACCGAGATCGCTTGGAGCACGACCACGGGGATGCGAATTACGTCGCTGACCAATTCGCCGCCGAGCTGTCCGTGTTCGACCATGCCCTTGGCGGTCTCGAAGAAGACGACGTAGGTCGGGGCGTTGTCGAGGACGCTCGAGAGCAGCCCCGTGACCCAAAAGAACTTCGCTGGGGTGTCGACACCGAGCTCCCCGCCACGGGCGGAGAGCAGCATTTGAGCGGGGATCATCGTGAGGAAGATGCCGATGAACAGGGCTGCGACCTCAAGGATGGGGAACCAGGAGAACCGGTTCTTCTCTCGGATGTCCGCCTGGGTCATGAACTTGGACGCGACGGCGCAGCCGATCATGGCGGCTTCGCGCAGGAAGAGGCCGTACTCTGGCTTGATCAGCGCAACGCACAAGACGATGCCGAGCAGCCAGATTGCGTTGGACTTGCCCTCGATCGTGATCGGTTCGACCGTGTTGGCGTCGAACTCCTTGACCTTGTCGCTCTCGCGCTTCCAGAAGTGGCGGTCGAGTAGATAGAACGCGGTCAAGAGGATGACGCAGACGGTCAGCATCTCGGGCCACAAGCTCAGGGTCCAAAGGAACGGAACGCCGCGCAGGTAGCCCAGGAACAACGGGGGGTCGCCGATCGGGAGCAGCGAGCCGCCGATGTTGGAGACCAGGAAGATGAAGAAAATGACGATGTGTACTTTGTAGCGACGCTCGTGGTTGGTGCGCAGCAGCGGGCGGATCAACAGCATCGATGCGCCGGTGGTCCCAATGATCGAGGCTATCGAGGTGCCGAGCAGCAGAAACTTGAAGTTGGTCCCCGGTGTTGCCCGCAGGTCGCCTTTGAGCAGGATGCCGCCGGAGACGTAGAACAGCGTCCCCAACAGGACGATGAAGCTGACGTACTCCTCAATGACGTGCCACAGCGCCGTGTAGTTGTGGCTGATGGAGGTGACCCAGACCAGCGGGTAGGCGGCCAGCACCGCTCCGACCTTCAGCTTGTTCTCGTTCTTGTGCCACCAGTGCTCCAGTCGGGTCAGCGGCAGCACCGCGATCGACAACAGCATGATGATGAAGAACGAGAGCATCCAGACTGGCGGAAGCTCTCCACCACCTCCGCCGGAGGCGAACGCCGTGGTCGGCACGAGGGCGACGGTCACAGAGAGCGCCGGGGCCAGGAGCCGACGGGTGAAGTGCGGTCGATGGGCGAGCGACGAGCGGCTGAGCATGGGGTCCTCCGGGACCGTTTGGTGCCTACGGGGACGTAGACCGGTCGATGGTAGTCCTTCGTGTAGCCCCGCCGCCACCCCGGGGCCGGTCTCTTTTTGGTGCATACTGCCGCGTGTCCGCGTCTTCGACGGAAGCTTCGGCCCTTGAGCATCTCGAGTGGAGTCGACTCGCGCAGCGGGTGTTCGATGCGCTCGCATCGGTCGCTGCAACCCATCGGCTGGCCGGGGAGGACGACGACCAGGGGTCCACCGACAACGCTGTCCTGCCGCGGCAGGTCGATGTGGGGGCCGTGCGGCGTTCCTTTGCCGAACTCCGCGGGCTCGAAGTGACCCTTGAGGCGGCTCGCGAATGTGATGGTGTTCCGCATCGGGTCGGGCCGCTGCTGGCGGTGGTGCTCGATGTGGTTCCGCTGCTGGAGCGGGCGCAGCGTTCCTCCCCGTTGGACGTGGAGGAGTTGTGTGCCGTCGCCGACCTCGTCGCGGCCGCCGACGACATCGCAGCCATGTTTGCGGCCGGTGCTTCGCGTCTCGACGACGCGATCGAGCCACAGGGAGGGGATCGGGAAAAGGTCGCGGCGTTGCGGGCCCGCTTGGGTCCGATGGCCCCCCCTGGGACGCTGCGTTCCGAACTCGACCGGTCGTTGGAGCGCGGATCGGAGCCCAGGCTCTCCGACGCGGCGAGTCCTCAACTGGGGGCGCTGCGGCGTCGGGTCCAGGGCACGCGGCTCGGGCTCACCACCGCGGCGGATCGCCTCGTCCGCAAACCGGAGATCGCTCGCGCGCTCGCGGACACCTACTGGACCGACCGAGATGGGCGCGTGGTGCTGCCAGTGCGGACCGACGCGTTCTCGCGGGCAGGGAGCCAAGGGACGGTGTCGGGGATCATTCACGGCTCGTCGAAGACGGGCGCCACGCTGTTCGTCGAGCCCCAAGCGCTGGTCGAAGCCGGCAACGCTTGGCGCGAGGCCACGGTCGCGGTGCGCTCGGAGGAGCGGCGCATCTTGGCCGCCCTCACGAGTCGGGTGGGGGAGGCTTCTGAGGCGCTGCGGTCCAGCCTCGATCAGTTGGTCTGGCTCGACCAACTGCACGCGCGGCTTGAGGTCTCAAACATGCTCGGCGGGATCGAACCCGACGTCTTCGATCCCGATGCCGGCCGAAGACTTGCGGTCGAGTCGGCACGGCATCCTGTGATGACGCTGGCCGGGCTGGATGTGGTGCCCAACGATCTGCACGTCGATCATGCAGGGGCGCTGATCATCTCGGGGCCCAACGCCGGTGGCAAGACCGTGGCGCTCAAGACCTTGGGGTTGTGTGTGCTGATGGCCCAAGCCGGGCTCCGCATTCCGACCTCTGCGCCCGCTTCGATTCCCCTGTTTCGACACGTGGTCACCGACGTGGGCGACGACCAGTCGATCGTCGGCGGCCTCTCGACGTTCTCTGCCCACATGGGGCACGTCCGCGACGCGCTGGAATGCGCTGCGGTCGACGGACCCGGGACGCTTGTGTTGTTGGACGAGGTCGCGGTCGGGACCGATCCGGAACAAGGAGCCGCGCTGGCGGAGGCGTTGCTGCGCGAGCTGGTCGAGCGCCGGGCGACGCTTGTGATCACGACGCACTATGAGCGCCTCAAACTCCTCGCATCTGAGGACGCGAGCCGCTTTTCCAATGCCGCGGTGGGCTTTGACTTCGAAGCGATGCGTCCGACCTTCACGGTCCGAATGGGAGCGCCTGGAGCCAGCTCCGCGTTGGTCGTCGCGCGCCGGTTGGGGCTTCCTGAGGTGGTCTTGGAACGGGCGCGTTCGATGCTTGATGACAGCCGCCTGCAGGTCGACGCCCTGCTGCGCGACGTCGAAGCCCACCGCGAACGCCTGGCCAACGAGATTCGGGAGGTCGAACGCGAGCGACGGGTGCTCGAAGTCCAGCGGGTCAGCCTCGAACAGCGAGAGCAGCGCGAGGAAGAGACGGCTGCGACGAAGCGCGCCAAGGCCCACGCCGCAGCGGCGGGCGAGCTTCGCGACCTCGAGAGCGAGATCAAGCGACGACGAAAGGCGCTGCGCCGCTCGGAGCCGACCCGCGACAAGGGGGGCGTGTCCGACAGTGAGGCCCGAGAGTTCGCCCGAGACGCGAAGGCGTCGGTTCGGCGCGGCAAGCTTCCGCAGGTGCAGCCCGAGGCCGAGGCCGTGCCGTCGATCGAAGTCGGCGACCGGGTCTTCGTTCCCGCGCTGGGGATGGAGGGGAAGGTGCTCGACGTCAAAGGCGACAAGGTCCGGGTGCAGCTGCCGTTGGCCAAGGTCACGGTTCGCCGCGATGAACTCGGGAAGGCCAGCAAAAAAGACCGGAGCAAGCCCAAGCCCGCGAAAGTCTCGCTGCCACGCAGCAGCGGTGTCGCCAAGTTTTTTGGGGCCGACGCGGTTCCGGTCGAAGCGAGGCACGACAACGTGATTGACGTACGCGGCAACCGGGCCGAGGAAGCCGTCGTCATGCTCGAGGTGTTTTGCGATCGCGCAATTGCCGAGGACGTCGACGTCGTCATCGTGCGGCATGGCCACGGCAGCGGTGCATTGCGAAAGGTTGTGCGGGAGCACGTGGCGTACCTGCGCCACATCAAGCAGCACCGTGCGGGCTTGCCGGCCGAAGGAGGCGACGCCGTGACCGTGGTATGGATCCAGCCGTGAGGGGTTCTCGCTCCGCGGTGTTTGCATTGGGGGTTGCGGGGCTCGTCGTGGCGGCAGTCCCGGCCTCGGCCAACCCAAACTACGGCGAGACCCGATCGATCTCACGGGATGCGGAACGACCCTATACGGCGGTTGCAGGTGAGGGCGATGGTTCCTCCACGGTGGTGAACCCCGCCAACCTCGGCTACCTCAACGCGGTCAACGGCGTGTTGGATGTTGGCTGGACGGTAAGGAATGCGCGCCGTCGCGGGAACGGCGTTGGGGCGTTCGTCGGAATCCCGCTGCCCTCGACGCGGCGGGCGCGTCGGCTCAGCCTCGCCGGTCCATTGTTCTCGCTGGGTTTGGGGTATCAGTATCTCTCGCCGCTGCAACCCGGCTCGCAGCTCAGCGAGACCGACGCGCCCAGTCAGTCCGACAACCCGTACAGCAAGGTGACCGTTGCGGCTGCCTTGCCCATGATGCGGTGGGCGCCCGGACTGTCGTTCGGGCTCGGATATTCGCGGCTGGTGTCGGTGGGCAACTTCCACGCCAACGCCAACTTCGTCGATCTGGGCGTCTCGTACCACGCGTCTCGGTTCATCGCGCTTGGTCTGGTCGCGCACACGGTCAACGTCCCACGGACCGGGCCGGAGACGGCCGTCGAGGTTGAAGTCTCGGGGGCGGACCTCGTGGGTGATGCGGCAGCCGTCACCGTCGTAAGCAATCGCTACGCGCAGCCGTTCGTGTTTGAGCCCGAGATCGCGATCCGCCCACTGGGCACCCCGGCGGTTGAGCTCGCCGGCGGTGTGCGCTGGGCGCCGGTGTTGTCCGACGACGGTCCGGCCAGTTTCAAGACGTTCGCCGCGGAGCCGCGGGTTCGCGCGGCGGTGCAGTTTGGACCGGTGAAAGTCTTCGCGCAGGCGGATGTCATGCGCTTTCAGCCGCTGCCCGAAGAGGACACCACCGATCCTCGCGCGGCCGCTCGGATCACCGCGGGGCTCGAGTTCGTGGACGGCAACTTCGGGCTGGCCGCGGGGTTGCTCAGCACCGCGTCGGGCCGGGACGCCTTCTCCGTCGACGGCGGGGTGGCCCGGTTGCGAATCTCGGCCGAACGCTACGAGGGACTCGAGGCCGCGCCGCGCAGAGTCACCCGGCTACAGCTAAGCCGCTACCGAGGGGAGCGCGGCCTGTGGGCCCTGGTCCAAGAGCTGCAGCGCGCAGGGGAGCAGGGGGGCATGGTGCTGGTCGAGACGCGCGGCACCAGCTTCGGCTGGGCGCAGGCCGAAGAGTTGCGCGAGGCGATACGGCGGGCGCGGCTCGCGGGCGCTCGGGTACTGGCCTATGTCGAAGGCGACGGGCTGCGGAGCTATTTCGTGGCGTCGGCCGCCGAGACCATCATCGCCCATCCCAACACCGACCTGTCCATTGTAGGCATGCGGGTGGAGACGTTCTTCTTTGCCGACCTTCTCTCGAAGTTGGGCGCCAAGGCGGAGTTCGTTCGCATCGCTGAATACAAGTCGGTCCCCGAGTCCTACGAGCGCACCGGACCCACGCCGCCGAGCGATCGGCAGCGACGCTTGCTTCACACCGACGTCTGGAACCACGTGTTGCGGGTCATCGCCCAAGACCGCGGGCAGGACCCGCGCTCGGTGAAACGCTGGATCGACGCCGCCCCGCTTCGGCCCCAGCGGGCGCAGCGAGATGGTGTGGTCGACCGACTCGCATTTCCCGACGAGCTCGACGCCACCCTAGAGACCCTGCTTGGACGCAAGGTCCGAATCGCAACGCCCCCCGAGCAGTCGTTTCACGAGCACGACTACGGACCGCGGCCGCGGGTTGCGGTGTTGGTCATCGAAGGCGACGTCTCCGACTCCAAGAGTTTCGAGATTCCGTTCATCGGCCGGAAGGTTGCCGGATCGGTCACGCTCACCAAGGAGATCGAGCGGCTCCGGGAGGACAAGAACGTCAAAGCCGTGGTCGTTCGCTGCAACACGCCGGGTGGCTCGGTGAAGGCATCCGACGACATCGCCCGCGAGCTCGAACTGACCGATGCTGTCAAACCGGTCATCATCTCGATGAGCGACGCCTGCGCGAGCGGGGGCTACTACATCGCCACCGGGGGGCGGTTTATCTTCGCGGACGCCACGACCAAGACCGGCAGCATCGGCATCTTCTATCCGAAGATCGACATCTCCGGCACGCTCGACAAGCTTGGCATCGAGGTTGACCGCATCGACTACGGCAAGCACGCGGCGATGCGTTCGTGGCTCAAGCCGTACACCGAAGACGAGCGCGGAGCGGTGTTGCAGTCGCTTCAGGACGGCTACGCGTTGTTCACCCGCCGGGTCGGGGATGCGCGGCAGATGTCGCTGTCCCGGGTCAACGACGTGGCTCGCGGCCGGGTGTGGTCGGGGGTGCGGGCGCAACAGGTCGGACTGGTCGACCGTCACGGTGGCTTGACCGATGCCATCGATCGCGCGGTGGCGATCACCTCGTTGGATCCCACGACCGTCGACGTGGCGTTCTACCCACAGGAGCCCACGAACGTCGAGAACCTCCGCCGGGTCTTCTCGTTTGACCTGCCTCTGATTCGCTCGGGTGGAACCGCCTTCTCCGAGATGGCGGAGTCGGGCGGATTCGGGTTGTCTGGCACGCTGCTCTCCGCGCTCCGTCGCCTTCCGGTCGGACTGTGGCTCGCCGAAGGCCCCGTGCCCCTGGCGATCGACGACGCGGTCATGGTCATCGACGACTGAGCCGACCCCTTTGAAGGCGCCCGGGCCTTTGGGCCAGGGTCCTTAGCGTTTTTCCAGACCCTGGCGGATGCGTAGCGCGTGTTCGGGAGGACTGTCTCGGAGCAGGTCTTCGAGCGCGGCGGAATCGGCTGGGTCAGGCTGTCCCTGCGTGCGGACAATCCACGCGAGGGCCTCGGCGCGCACGGAGGGTGCGTACTGCTCGTGCTGCGCGATCGAGCGCCACGTGGCCTGGGCAGCGCTGGAGTCTTCCTTCGAACGGGCGGCGGCGAGGGAGACCTGGCTGCGCGCGATCCAGTCGGGCGAGGGCTGACCCGCGACCTCAAACAGGCCCTTGGCGCGCTCCAGCTGGAGCTTCGCGGCCTCGGGCTCATTGCGGTCCAGCGCCAGCCATCCCAGGGCCAGATGGATCCGGCCAGCGACGTCATCCTCCGGTCGCTTCTCGGAGCTGGAGAGCGCGGCCTCGAAGTGGGCCCGGGCGTCGGGCGCCCGGTCCTGCAGCGCCACGATGGTACCGAGGCTGAATGCGGCCTCTGCAACGCCCCGGGGCTCTCCCTTGGCACGCGCAACGTCTCGAATGCGAACAACCTCGCGGGCATGGGCCTCGGCTTCGTCGAGCTTGCCCTGTGCCAGCGCGACGGCCCGCAGGTCTGCGTAGACATCTCCGACATCGGGGTGGTCCGGGCCGAGGCGCGCACGCCAGTTCGCCAGGACCTCGCGGTGCAGCACGTCCGCCTCGGCGTAGCGGTGTTGCGCCCGATAGAGCCCCGCGAGGTTGTGTAAGACGTGAGCCGTGGTCGGGTTGTCGGCGCCAAAGGCGTTCTCGAAGATCGATCGCGAGCGCAGCAGCGCCTGCTCGGCTTCTTCGAGCTTGTTCTGGTTCTGCAGAACGCCTGCCAGGTTCGCCAATCCGTAGCCGATGCTCTGGTGGGTGGGCGGAACCAGCGACTCGCGCAGTGCCAGCGAGCGACGATGCAACGCGACCGCTTCGTCATACTTGCCCTTGTCCTCGGTGAGGACGGCGAGCGTGTCGAGCCGCCGGGCTTCGTCGAGGGTCTTGGTCTTCCCCTGGCGCTCGATCAGGATCCCGGCGAACTCGGACCAGCGAATCCCGGCGTCGGTCCGGCCGAGCTGAACACCTTCGGCAAAAGCCAGGGCGCTTGCCGCTTGGGCTGCGAGGTCGTCGTTGCCCGAAAGCGACGCCTCGCGAAACGACGCTGCCCAGCGTTCCACCGCGGCCTCGTAGTTGCCAAGCTTCTCTTCGAACACGGCGACCCGGTACAGCGCCACGGCGATGACGGGCTGGTGCTCGGTCTTTCGCGCTGCCAGAAGCGACGCCTCGCTGAGTCGCAACCCCTCGCCGTAGTCGCCGAGGTGTTCATGAACCAGGGTCTGCGAGAGCTGGCGACTGATTTCGCGAACGGCCCGGCGCGTCTGAGGGTCCTCGGGCAGGGCCGGAAGACGTTCGAGGCGCGAGAGGTCGCTGCAACGCTCGAGGTCGACCAGGCTCTCGGCGGTGCGTCGCGATCGACTGATGATGATGTCGCTGCCGCCGCTGAACGTCTCGATGAGGTTGCGAAGCGTGTCGAGTCCCTGCTCGAGGCATTCGGTGCGCCGCGCCAGCAGCGGCGGCGGTGCTTCGTCCAGCGCCGCGAGGCAGACCCCTGCGCGCTCGTGCTGCCACGCGTCCGCAAACGTGTCGAAGATCGACTCGATGCCGGCCTCGATGCCCAGCGCATCGTCGATCTTGCTCTCGCCGTAGGCGGCGCGGAGTTGCGCACGAGCGCTCGGCGACCACACCGTGTCGACCTGGCGCGCCAGCTGGTCACACGCCGCTTCGTCCGCATCACGTGCTTGCGAGCGCTGCCAGGCTGCACCCGCGCTGAGGCTCCCGAGCAGTCCCAACGCGGCGAGGCCAGCCAAGTACCGTCGTCGAGCCCGCTTGGGATCCCCGGCTCGCAGTGCGGCTTGTAGCTCCCGCATGCTTGGCCAGCGATCGCGTGGCTCGGGGGAGAGTCCGCGCTCGAGCACCCGGCGAAGCCAAGAGGGCATGGCTCGGCCCGAGGGCGAAGCAGGCGGCTGGCGAATCTCTCCCTGTGTCACCGCCAGCACCAGCGAGACCCAGCTCCCGCCCTTGAACGGGCGCTGTGCGTACAGCGTCTCCCAGAGGGTGACGCAGAAGGCGAACTGGTCGCTCAGCGCACTGGCTTCACCTCCGTTGAGCTGCTCGCACGCCATGTAGGCCGGGGTTCCCAGTCGCGCGCCCGTTTGCGTGAGCTGGAGCCGCTCCTGTGCGAGGTCGGCTTCGACGAACTGTTGCTCCTGGCGTCGCAGCGACTCGGGCGCGTCGTGCTCAGCTCGGGCGAGCCCGAAGTCGGTGACCTTGGGGCGACCCTCGCGGTCGATCAGAATGTTGTCTGGCTTGACGTCGCGGTGGACCAGCGAGGCGTCGTGGACGGCGATGAGGCCCGAGGCGATGTTGACGAACATCTCGGTGATCTCCGTCCAGCTCCGAGCGCCGGCCTTGCGCCACTGCGAGAGCGAGGCGCCTTCCACCAGCTCCATGGCGACGTAGACCTCCTCCTGCACCGTTCCGACGTCGTAGACGGCCACGACATTGGGATGGGACACGCGGGCGAGGGCGCGGCCTTCGGACACCAGGCGAAGCCGGGCGACTTCGGCGGTCTCATCATGGCCCTCGGAGCGCAGGACCTTGAGCGCGATCTTTCGGTCGAGCTTGGGATCGTAGGCCGCATACACGACGCCCATGCCACCCAACCCGAGCTGGTCGAGAACGATGTAGTGGCCGATGTGACTTCCGGGCGCTCGGATGACGTCGCGGGTTCGTCCTGTCGTGGCCGCCCAGTCGTCGGAGCGGGTCTGCGAGGCCATCGCTTCGTCCGAGCGGTTGTCGCTGTCATCGACCCCGGCCACTGCTGAATCATAACAAAGCCCCGCGCATCCAACGGACGGGCGGGGCCGGTACGTACGCGAAAGTGAAATCGCGCTGAGCCTGGGCAGGTTCGATAACCTGGGGCGGCTACTTGTAGTTGGCCGCAGCGAATTCCCAGTTCACCAGGTGCTCGAGGAAGGCCTCGATGAACTTGGGGCGGGCGTTCCGGTAGTCGACATAGTAGGCGTGCTCCCACACATCGAGGGTCAAGATCGGGGTCTTGCCGTCGGTCATCGGGTTGCCCGCGTTGGTGGTCGAGGTGATCGAGAGCTTGCCGCCGTCGCTGACCAACCATGCCCACCCGGAGCCGAACTGGCCGCCCGCGGTCTCGGTGAAGGCTTCCTTGAAAGCGTCGAAGCTGCCGAAGTCACGCTTGATGGCGTCGGCGAGCGCGCCGGTTGGAGCGCCGCCGCCGTTGGGCTTCATCGAGTTCCAGAAGAAGGTGTGGTTCCAGACCTGCGCGGCCTGGTTGAACAAACCGCCTTCGGTGGTCTTGATCAGCTCCTCGAGGCTTTTGTTGGCCTCGGGCTTGCCTTCGGTCAGCGCGTTGAGCTTGTTGACGTAGGCCTGGTGATGCTTGCCGTGGTGGTAGTCGAACGTCTCGGCGCTGATGTGCGGTGCGAGAGCGTCTTTGGCGTAGGGAAGATTGGGCAGTTCGAAGCTCACGTTTGACTCCTTGCGGTCCCGCGTGCGGCGGGAAGGGCCGGACCATGTCATGCGCGTTCAAGGACTGTCAAACCTCGAATATGACGACGTTTTTTCGGTGGGCGCCAGGCTCACGGCAGGGGGCCTGGAACGGCGTCTAGCCGTGGATCGTGAGCGGGACGGAGCGGGGCGTGCTATCAACTGAGGCTGTGCGAAGGCATGGACCGAGATGGACTCGGCCGTGACCCCCGGACAAGCGAGACAATCGAATGACGCAAGATTCGGCTTCGGCCCCGTACGGACAGCCACGCCCTGCACCGCCTCCCGCCTCCGCAGGGGGCTTGGACGGGTCTTCGGGCACACCGCAGCGCAAACCCATGACCGTGCCCAAGGTTCGGGGGCGCAAGGGCAAGGAAGCGCTCGTGATGGTCACGGCTTACGACGCAACGTTTGCCCGCATGCTCGACGAAGGCGGCGCCGACCTTCTGCTCGTCGGCGACTCCTTGGGCATGGTCGTCCAGGGCAACGACGACACGTTGTCGGTCACGGTCGACGAGATCGTCTACCACTGCCGGGCGGTCGCTCGAGGCACCCGCTACGCCCACATCGTCGGGGACATGCCGTTCCTGAGCTACAACATCACCCCGGAGGAAGCCGTCCGCAACGCCGGACGGATTCTCGCGGAGGGCCGGGCGCATTCCGTCAAGCTCGAGGGCGGCCGACCGGTCGTTCCGGTGATCGAGCGACTCGTGGCCGCAGGGATCCCGGTCATGGCCCATGTGGGTCTGACCCCGCAGTCCGTCCACGCCATGGGCGGATTCCGGGTGCAGGGCCGGGACGAAGAGAGCGCCCAGCGGATCTTGGCAGATGCCAAAGCGGTCGCCGAGGCAGGCGCGTACGCGTTGGTCCTCGAGGGGATCCCGGCCGAGCTCGCGGCGCGCATCACCGCGGCGATCGACATCCCGACCATTGGGATCGGGGCCGGGCTTGGGTGCGATGGCCAGGTGCTGGTCTGCTACGACATGCTCGGCCTCACGCCTGACCTGCGCCCGAAGTTCGTCCGCCGCTTCGACGAGCTCTTCGAGCGCGGCAAGGCTGCGATGGAGCAGTACGCCAGCGCTGTTCGCAGCGGGGAGTTCCCTGCGCCCGAGCACACGTTCGGTCCTGCCACGGGTCCCCGCGCCGTCGCGTCCGGATCCTGAGGGCACGGGGACGGCGGCGTGAGGTGTCCTGGTAGGATGCCGCATGCCGCTTTCGCCGGAACAAGAGTGGACGCTCCTCGCGTGCGGTCTGATGGCCCACGCCGACGGCATCCTCGAGACCCAAGAGTGGGGGCAGGTGCTCTGGATGCTCGACGAGCGCATCGAGCCCGGTGACAGCAAGACGTGGGTCGCGCGGCTCGCCGACGTGGACGCTTTGAGAGCGCACGCCAAAGCCACCCCGATCCCGCCCCCGTTTCTGTGTGAGGACATCTTGTCGAAAGCGTGGCGCATGGGACTGGCGGGCGGTGGGGGGAGCGAGCGGGAGGTTGCGATGCATGACGAGCTCGCGACGATGCTCGGCGAGGACGCGGCCAGCGTGCTCGCATGGCGGCAGACCTGGACCCAAGACGCTGCGGCTCGGGCTGAACTGATCGCGGGATTTGCCGCCATCATCGCGCGCGCCGACGGTGAGGTGACCGATGCCGAGCGCACCAGTTTCCAGAGTCTCTTGAATCGGCTCCCGCTCGCAGCCGGTACGCAGGGGGCGATGACGAATCTCCTGGATGAGCCGCCGGAGATGATGATGTTGATCGGGGGCTTCGCGGCGCTGCGTCCCGAGGAGCGCCGCATCGCGATGCTCGAACTCGTCCCGGTGGTCAAAGCCGACGATCACGACGAGGGCCCGAAGGCGTTCCTCCAGCTGGCCGAGGCCATCGCGATCGATCCTGGCGAAGCGCAACGCATGCTCGATCGATGAGCGGCGAGCACGAACGCATCGGACCGACCGCGCACTACACCGCCTATGTGTGGCGCGTCGCGGGGTTCGAGCGGGCCGAGCTGTTCTCCACGTGGCAGGGCGCGGCGCTGTATTGGGGATTCTTTGCGGCCGGCGAGTGGACGACGCGTCTGTCCTCGGCGACGCCCTCGATGCGGGTGTACCTGGAATACCGGCATCGGCTGATCGACGCGGTGGTCGCGGAGCACCGTCCTGACGTGGTGGTCGAGCTGGGTGCCGGCTTGTCCCGGCGCGCCGTCGCTTGGGTGCTCGACCAGGATGCCCGCGGACTGGAGTACGACCTGCCCGACATGGTCGCGCGCAAACGTGCGGCCCTGGCCCGGGCTCCCGAAGAGGTTCGAAGGGGGCTCGTGGGACGACACCGGGTCGAGGCGGCGAACGTGGTCGACCCCGCGTTTGCCCAGACGCTTCGCGACGCGCTGTTGGATGCGAAGCGGCCCGTGATCGTCGCCGAGGGGCTGCTGAGCTACCTCGCGCCACACGAGCGCGCGGAGCTCTACACGTCCGTCGCGGGTGCGCTCGGCCCCCATGGCTTGTTCGTCTGCGACCTTCACACGAAGGTGGGCCAGGCCTCCGTCGGCATCGCAGCGTCGGTCCTGCGCACCGCGATCCGCACCGTGACCCGGCGACGCAACGCGCTGGACCCGTACGTGGACGAAGCGGATGTCCGTCGGGTGTTGGAAAATGCGGGCCTGGCCGAGGTGTCGTTCATCGACCCGAGCGCGCACGATGAGGCGGAGCCCAAGCTTCGGAGGCTGCACTCGCCTACGCACGTGGTGACGGCGAGCGTCAGGGGCAGGGGCTAAACGAAGGGGACCCGAGCACACCGCTGGGGTCCCCTCGTTGAACGCCGACTCCGCCCGCTATTTCGGCGGCGGCATCACGTACGGCATCACCGCGTGAGCCTGGCCTGGCTCAAGGTACAGCAGCGACAGCGGGAGCTGGGCGAGGGTGTCGTGCAGCATGCTGGGCAGGATGCCGGCGATCGACGCCTGCTCCTTCGTGGCTTTGCGCCGCGCCTGCGCCTTGCGGACCGGGCCAGCGCCGGCGAACGGATCGCCGACATTGTCCAGGATGAGGTCGAGCAGGCGTGGCGCGCGGGGCAGGACGCGCATCGCGAGCTGCTTGCGCGGCTTGATGCCGGCCTTGGAGCGAAGGTAGTCGACCGCGTCTTCGAGCCCGCCTTCGCGGTCGGCGAGCTTCAAAGCGATCGCCGCCTTGCCGCCGTAGACGTGGCCGCGCCCAAGCTCGTTGACCTTGTCCTGGCTCATGCCCCGTGAGTCGGCGACGCGCGAGGTGAACAGGTCGTAGGTGCGCTCGATGCTGTCCTCGACCTTCTTGCGCTGCTCGTCGGTGTAGGGGCGATACAGCGAGCCCATGCCGGGGTTGTCGCCCTGCTGGAAGGTGGCGACGGAGATGCCGAGCTTCTCGAGCAGCTCGGACACGTCGAAGTGAATCGTGATCACGCCGATGGACCCTGTGATCGTCATCGGGTCGAGGAAGATCGTGTCCGTGCCCATGGCGGCGTAGTAGCCACCACTGGCCGCGACGTTGCTCATCGAGACGACGATGGGCGGGCTGTCTTTGGGGTCGGCCTCGAAGGCTTCGTGGGTGCGTGCGACCTCCCGCCAGATGATGTCGGAGGCGAGTGCGGAGCCTCCGGGCGAATCGACCCGAAGCACGATGCCTTTGCACGCGTGGTCTTCCCGCACCGTTCGCAACGTGCTGGCAATGGTGTCGCCGCCGGCAAACTGGGTTCCGATGAAGGGAATGACGCGGCTGGGGCCGTCGACGATCGCACCCTCGACGAGCACCACGGCGATGTAGGGCTCGTCTCCCCACGTCGTGTCCTGCGGCGAGGCATCGTTGACCTCTTCGATTTCGACCGGCGCTCCGATGTCCTCGCTGATCTCGTCTTCGAGCTCGTCGCGAAAGGTGATCGCGTCGACAAGCTTGCGCTCGACCGCCTGGCTCGGCCCGTGCGGTGCGGTGTCGAACGCCTGGCGGACCTCGGAGACACTGAGACCGCGGGCTTGGGCGATGTCGAACAGGATCTGCTCGTAGATACCGGCCTGGAGCGCTTCGCGTTGCTCGCGGTCTGGCGCGGAGGGTCCGGTCTCGCTAAAGCGCTCGCCCGCACTCTTGTACTCCCGGATCTTGATGACCTCGGCTTTGACGCCGACCTTGTCGAGTGCCCCGCGGAAATACAGGCTGTCCGAGGACAGGCCGTGGGTGTCGAGGGCTCCGGCGGGGTGGATGAACACCGACTCGGCGACGCTCGCCATGTAGTAGTCGCCCAGCCCGGCGTTTTCGACGTACGCGAAGACGTGGCCGCCAGCGTCTCGCACGTCGATGATCGCGTCGCGAACCTCGTGACGCGCTGCCCACCCGCCGCTGGTGCCGCGCGCGTCGAGCAGCAGGATTGTGCGGGGTCCGGCCTCTTGCGCGCGCTCGAGGCGGTCGAGCATGGCGATGAGGGACCGTTGGTCGTTCAGGGTGCCGAGGTCGATGCGTTCGACCTGGACCAGCCGGGGCGAGAACACCCGACCGCGTCGGCGGCTGTGCAGGCGCGCGTGGTAGCCGACACCGTCGAGACCATCGGACGCTCCGACGTGAACGCCGGAACCGAGACTGGCGAAGTCCCACGAGGCTTCGAGCGAGATCGATCCTCGCATCGCTTTGGTGGTGCGCAGGGGGACGAAGCTAGCTTCGTCGAGCTGCGTGAGGCGAACCTGCTCGACCTCGCCGCGCAGGCCCCAACCTTGCCAACGCAGCGACAGGCGGCCGCGGGGGAGCAAACCGTCGACGCCGACGCGCGAGGTCCTCCCGCCAGGCTCCGCCGTCAGCACCTGCTGCCGCACGCCCCCGGCGAGCTCCACCAGGTTGGTGCCCAGCGGCCTGACCGAGAGCTCTCCGATCACCGAGAGTTCGGGCGGGAGCGTGTCGCTCTCGAGGTTGACCGGGCTCATCCGCGCCGAGGCGCCGAGCGAGGCGTAGTTGGTGATCCGCGTGAGCAGGCCGATGTCGACGTCGGGCCGTTGCAGCCACTGGCCCTGGCTGCGCAGGCCGGAGATCCCGACCCCGAGCGCTCCAAACTTGCCCATGCCCAGGGAGAGTCCCCAGCCGAGCTTGGTCGCGGTCGGGTTGGCGTTGGCGTCGAAGTCGGTGACGCCCTCGCCCAGGCCCGGCTCGAGCAGTTGGGCGCCGAAGCCCATCGCGAAGCCGAAGCCCAGGTTGAACGCCGCGAAGGCGCCGAAGCCCTGGCCCCGCATGAAGCGGTCGGTCGTCTGATAGCCGAGCAGCGTGAGGTCGAAGCCACGGACCGCGGAGAGCATCGCCGGGTTCAGCTCGAGGCTGCTCGCGTCGCCCTCGGAGGAGTAGTCCTTGTAGACCCGCTCCACGCCATCGGTCGCGGCGCGTTCGAGAACCTCGGGTGGGGCTGCTGCCGCGGGCAAGGGCACAGCTGCGGCGCCCACGAGCGCGAGGGTCTGGATGCCGAGCGTACGGATTGTCTTCACTGCAGTTCGTCCTCCGAAATGATGTCTACGAGCGCCAAGACGTGTCGCACCTCAAGCAGCCGCAGCGTCTCGTCCCAAGGGACTGCAACGCCGTGCTGCTTCTCGAACAGGACGTTTGCGCCCAGTGGGATGCCGCTGACGTTCTTGCCGAGTCCCAGCCGGCGTCGTCGTCGTCGTCGTCGTCGTCGTCGTCGTCGACGGGGTGGTCCGCGTTGGGCATCGTACGCGCGACCTCCAGGACCTCACCCAACAGCGCGGCGGCGTGATCTTCCTTCACCCCTTGCGGAAGGAAGAGCCCCGATTCGGCGCGGTCGGGTCCCTTGACGATGCGAACGAGGATCCGCGGACCGACAGGCTGCACGTGACGGCGGACCCGAGGCGGCGGCTCGTTGTCGGGCGGGTCGGATTCGGGTGGCTGGGATGAATCGTGATCGGCCACAGCGGTCTCGCCGCGTTTGTACCACCACGGTGGCCCGCGGGACTGCGACCGCGTCGCTACAGGGCCAACAGAGAGTGTCCGGTGCTTCCGGTGATCGTGGCTTTCACCAGGTCACCGGGCTTACCAGCGCCCGGGGGGAGCAGCACCTTGTGATACGTCGGCGCGCACGCCAGCGTCTTGTCGCCGCGCTTGGACGGGCCCAAGATGAGCGCGTCGAGCGTGCTGCCGACCAGGGCCGTATGCGATGCGCGGGTGTGTTGCTCCTGCAGGTCGATCACGTCGCGCAGGCGGGCACCCTTGACCTCCGGCGGCACGTCGTCGACCAGCTTGCGCGAGGCATAGGTGATGCCTCGATCGCTGTACTTGAACATGAACGCCGAATCGAACTTGATCTCCCGCATCGCACCGAGCGTCTGGGCGTGGTCTTCGTCGGTCTCCCCGCAAAATCCGACCATGAGATCGGTCGAGAACGCGATGTGGGGAACGGCCTCGCGCAGGGCACCGACCAGGTCGATAAACTGCTGTCTCGTGTAGCCCCGGCGCATGCTCTCCAGCATCGCGTCCGAGCCCGACTGCAGCGGCAGGTGCACGTGAGGGCAAAGCTTGGGCTCGGTGGCCAGCACCTCGATCACACGGGGGGAGAAGTCGATCGGGTAGGGGCTGGTGAAACGGATGCGCTCGATGCCGTCGATCTGGGCGACGGTTCGCAGCAGCGCGGCGAAGTCGACGTCCTCATACACGTACGAGTTGACCGTCTGGCCCAGCAGGACGACCTCTTTGTAGCCGCGCTCCGCCAACACGCCGGCATGGCGAAGCACCTCCCTCGGCGCGACGCCGCGTTCGCGTCCGCGGGTGTAGGGCACGACGCAGAACGTGCAGAACTTGTCGCAGCCGCGCTGGATCGTGACGAATCCGCTGACGCCGTCGTCCTGGGTGTGGGGGTCGAGCTCATCGTAGACCTCGGCCTTGTCGAGCTTCACGTCGACGACCGACTCGCCGCCGCGCGCACGGTCGACCAACTCGGCGATCGAGCGATAGCTGTCGGGGCCGGCGACGAGGGAAATGTATGGGGCGCGAGCCGCGACCTTGTCCTTGAGGTGCTCGGCCATGCATCCGGTGATGCCGATGACGAGGCCGGGATTGTCCGCCCGGTGGCGGAGGAGTTGGCTGGTTCGGCCCCAAACCCGGTCCTCGGCCTTCTCCCGAATGGCGCAGGTATTGATGAGGATGACGTCCGCCTGGGCGGGATCTTGCACGGCCCGATAGCCCGCCCGCCCCAACTGGCCTGCGATGAGCGCGGAGTCGGCCGCGTTCATCTGGCACCCGAACGTCTCGAGGTAGACCGCGGGCGCACCGGGGCCGGCCATCGTCGTTTCAGGGGGTGAAGGGGCGCTGGAGCGCCGGAGCTGGACCAGTTCGGCCATGCGAGACAGCGGACATCCTTACGTCACGCCGCGCAGGCCCGCCAGTGCGTTGCTTGCGCCTCGTCCGTGGGCCATCCTTTCCCGACCCGGCGTTTCATGCTTAGTATCCCGGGCTCGCGTGGCATCTCTTGCCGCGCCTCGTTCCGAAAGGGCACGACTCATGCGCTCCCTGCATCCACTTCACGTGAGTTTCCTGATTGCCGCACTTGCGGGGGCCTGTACCGACCCTCCCAAGCCCGCGAAGGCCTCCAAAGAGGACCTGGCCAAGATCGACAAGGAGGGCGGCGCTGACCAGGCCTCCGATACCGTTCTCGGCGCCATCCCCAAGGGGCCGATTGCGAAGGTCGGCTCGGTCGATATCCCCAACGAGGCGTTCGCGTCGATCTACGACCTCAAGGTCAAGAAGTACACGGATCGCGACCGGGAAATTCCGAGCTCCGCCGACCGTCGTTACCGCAAGTCGATCGCCGAGCGACTCATCTACCACGAGGTGTTGGCCCAAGAAGCCAAGGCCTTGGGGGTCGACTACGACAAGACCGCGCTTGAGGCTCGCGAGAGTCAGCAGCGTCGGGGCATTCGCGACTGGGAGAAACACCTGAGTCGCCGAGGCGAGACCGAGACGTCCCTTCGAGACATGTACGTCGCCGAGCTCCGCGAGAAAGCCATCCTCAGCGAGAAGGGGCTCCTCGAGGTCAAGCCCGAGGAGATCGCAGCCGACTACGAGAAGATTAAGGACAACTGGAAGTCCGACAAGCCTCGCGTTCGGGCGTCGCACATCCTGATTCCGATCGGGCCCACGAAAGAACGTCGGCCGCACGGTAAGACCGAGGAACCCGAAGCCTCGGACGAAGACCGAGCCAAGTGGGACACGGAGGCCAAGGTGCTCGCGGACGAGATCTACAAGACGGTCCTCGTCGAAGGGGCGGACTTCGCCGCGATTGCGACCGAGAAGTCCACCGGACCCAGCGCCGCCAAGGGTGGCGACATCGGCATCTTCACCGCAGACCGAATGGCGGAAGAGTTCTCCGCCGCCGCGTTCGCGATGAAGGTCGGCGAGACCTCCAAGCCGGTCAAGACGAAGTTCGGCTATCACATCATCAAGGTCACGGGCTCCTGGGGTCCCGGTGAGTTGCCCCAAGAGGCGCTCGAGGATCAAATCGTCAACCGCCTCGAGCAGCGCAAGCTTCACCAAGGCCGTCGAGAGCTCAAAGAGGAGCTTCTGGCCAAATATGAGGTCGTGGACAACATCAAGCCGACCCTCGGGCCCGAGCCGGAGCGCAAGCGCAAGGCGCAGCGCGGCCACGGGGACGATGACGGGCACGGTCACGAGGGCGTCCGTGGCCACGCTGACAAGATGAAGCTGCAGGGGAAACCCGGCATGCGGATGGGCCCCAAGGATGCCACCACGCCGGCGCCTGAGAAGGCGGGCTTGGACGTGAAGCCAGCCCCCGAGAATGCCGAGAAGGCCGAGAAGGCCGCCAAGAAAGCTGCGGACCCTGCCGAGCCTGCCGCCGACCAGGGCGAAGCCGACAAGGCCGAGTAGCCACCCCGCCCGTCACCCCGCCCGTCCCAGTGGCGGGCTGCAATTGGAGAAGGCCGCGCCGAGCAATCGGACGCGGCCTTTTTCATGCCGAACGCAGCGCGCTCCAGCGGCGCTACAGGAACGTGCCGCCGACGTGCAGACCGAAGATCATCTGGTGCACGGGCGCGATGTCGCGGCTGCCGGTGTCAAGACAGGTGGTGGTCGCGTCCTCTTGGCGGCACGTCTTGCTGTGGGCGTTGAGCAACAAGTCCATCTTTGCGCCGACGAAGACGCGGCGGGTCACGAAGATGTCGATGGTGGGCTCGATCTTGAAAGAGAACCCTTGCGAGTAGTCGCGGTCGCCGTTGTTGAGCACGAAGACCTGGCGGGAGAAGCCGGGGCCCACGCCGAGTCCGAAGTCGAAGCGCCATGCCGCGAGGGTGGGCCGGAAGATGCCGTAGATGCTGTTCTGATAGGCCCGCTTGTACGAGTCTGCGTCTCGGCCCACCACTTCGTACGAGGTGTCGAAGAAGCCGAGGTTGTAAGACGCACCCAGGAACGCCCAACGGTTGAAGCGGTAGCCCAACTCGGCGCCGAGGCCCACCGAGGGACGGGTCTTGCCATCCACGGTCACGCCGCCGTCCGTGACGTTGTCCCGGGCGCAGTCAGCCTTGCCGGGGATGCACGCTGCGCCGCCCAACATCACGCCCCACTGTCCGCCCTTGCGGGTGATCTGGGGCTTTGCGTCGGCGGTTTGCGCCAGCGTCATGCCCCCGAGGACGACGGCAGCGACGAGGGGCAGGCGGACGGAGCGGAGCAGGTTCGAGGTCTTCATGGGGCAGCTGCCGAGCGGTGGGGCCAGGAGGGGACGGCGGGGCACGCTCGAAGATTCACCCGCCAGCGTGCTCGATCGCACCACGCTGGGGCCGATACGTCCAAGAAAATCGCGGAATCCTGCCCGCCAGGGCCGCTACAGCGCCCGGAGGGACTCGGGCTTGAGGCGCCGCTCATCGCGGTCGGCGATGACCTGGTCCAGGGCCGCAAGCATCGCGGCCTTGTCACCGGGGAGGGTGCAGCGGACCGGCAGGTAGTTGGAGGCGTGGTCGGCAGAGAAACGACAGTCGCTGAGCGTCACGCCCGCGACGATCTCGCGGAGCTCTTCGAGCATGCGGAACTTGCTGGGCAGACGGAACGCCCCGCGGGCCTGCATCGCCGCGAGCGGTGTGCCCGGGACGACGGTGGTGGTGAGGGCGCCCACGAAGCTCGGGTCCATCGCACTGAGGGTCGCGGCGGTATTGGCCGCGTGTTGCTGACTGAGATCCTCGCCGCCGACTCCGAGCAGGACCATCACGGAGTGCGCGATGCCAGCCTCGCGGAGCTTGGCGGCCGAGTCGATCGACTCCTGTCGGGTGCCGCCCTTGTCGATCCGCTCCAGTACGGCCTCATCTCCACTTTCCATGCCGTGATAGACGATGCCCAGTCCGGCTTCGCGCAGCGCCGTGAGCTCGTCGGCGGACTTGCGCCCAATGCTGCGGGTGTCGCCGTAGGTCCCGACCCGCTCCACCCAAGGAAGCTTCGCGCGAATGGCCTCCAGAATCGGCAGGAGTTTCTTCGACGGCAGGATCAGGGCATCGCCGTCGCACAGGAACACGCGGCGAAACTGCGGACCGGTCTCTTTGCAGAGCGCGGCCGCCTCGTCGATGTCGGCGAGGATGGTGTCGACAGGCTTGGGTCGGAACTGCTTGTCCCGGTACATGTCGCAGTAGACGCAGCGATTGTGACTGCACCCGATCGTAACCTGCAGGAGAAAACTGTTGGCCTCACTGGGAGGGCGGAAGATGCGGCCGACGTAGTCCATAGCGTTAGAAGTGGTAGATGAGCTCGTACGCGGTGCAGGCGTCTTGGGCTTGGTCCACCCGAATGAAGACCTGCATGTTGTCCTCGATGACTCCCGAGCAGTTGGCGTCGCCCAGGGCGACGCCCATCGGGGCGCAGCAACCCGGGCGGCCCAAGGGGGACGTTGCGGCTTCTGTTTCGGCCGGGCACTCGATCTGAGTGTCGGCGACTCCCCCCTCGCATTCGGCGAACTTGCACAGTCGCACGCCCCCGGTGGACTTCACGAACCGGGCCGGGTCGACGTTGGACAGGATGTCGTCGTCTCCGGTGTAGCGATACCAGTCGACGTCGCCCGGACCCGCGAGGGTCCCGAAGATCGAGCCGCCGTCGTCGTCGTCGTCGCTGATCTCGCCCAGCAGGGTCGGCATCGACTCCTCATCATTGGGCTCGAGCAGGTCGTCGTCGCACGCGGCAGGCGGCTCGCACAGGCCGCCCGCGCAGACGAGTCCGTCACTGCACGTCTCCTCATCGCAGGGGCAGCCCAGCGTGGCGAGCGGACAGCCTGAACCCTCGCCCGAGCTCTCCGTGGACCCGGCCGGGGTGGTGGACGCGGTGCCCGTCGTGGACGAGGTGCTCGCGGTGGGGGCGGTGGTGGTCGAGCCCGATGCGCTGATGCCCGTCGTCGTGCTGGAGGTGTCGCCTGAGCCCTCGCCCTCGCCCGCATCCACCTGGCTCGAACTCCCGGGGTCGACACCCACGCCAGGTGCGTCGGCGCCACCGCATGCGGACAGGACGAGTGCAAACGGGAGCAGGCAAAGGCACCGCATGGTGCTCGACCCTACCAGCCCCCGAGGTCACCGGCGAGGCGGCTCAGTGGGCATCGATCACCAGGACGCCCGCGCCAGCTTCGAACGCGACGTCGAAGCAGACGCCGCCACTGGGTAGCTTGCCGGGCGCCAACCTCAGGTCTCGCTCCAAGCCGAGGTTGCGTTGCGCGATGCTGACCGTCAATCCTACGAAGTCCGCGAGGAGGACCGGCGCCAGCTGATGCGCCCAAGACGTCCCTTGGGGGCGGTCGCGGGGACCCAGGCCCGCCGCGACGGCATGCTCGACAGAGATGCCCAGGCATAGGCTGCCCGAGCCCTGAGCCGAAGCGGTCGCGTGCGCGTCGAGGCCGCAGCCGGTCCACTCCCGGAGGGCGCCGAAGCGCACGGTCGACCCGAGGGTGCGGCGGGCCAGCCGCGGAACCAGCTCGGCGACCATCCGCACAAACGCCGACGCGGTCCGTGGCAACCAGGGCGCGGGACCATGATCCTCAAGGTCGTAGGCGCGGACGTGCTCGTCGAGTGTGGTGGAGCTGATCGCACCGACCTCGACCAACGCGTCGCCAAAGCGCAGGTTCTCGACCGCCTGATTCGAACACAGCGATTCCAGGCGTCGCCCGCCGAGTCCCATCGACGCCGCGAGCTCGAAGAACCGGCCGTCGACCTCGCGCTGGGCCGCGAGAATGCTCTGAACCTGGAGGGCGGACAACAGCCCCTCGCCGACCGCGATCTCGCCGACCGGGCTGTTGACCAGGCGCATCAGCGCAACGGCTTCGGCGACGTCGTTCGGCTCTACGATCCCTTCCTCGACCAGGTACTGCCCGAACAGGCGCGGGCGGCGACTCGGCGCGGGCGGGACTTCGAGTGGGATGGGTCGGGCCGTTTCGAACACAGATTGCTGCTCCATGGTGTCGCGTAGGGCCATCGTCCCGGCGCCGTTTCCCTTGAAAGGCGGAGCGCGCCGCTGTCGCGGGGTCCCCGGCCCGGCGATGGCGGCTCGCGCCAATGGCTTCTACACTGCGCGCGATGGACCCCGCCGTCTACGCAACCGCGAAAGCCGTGCACATCGTCGGCTTCATCAGCTGGTTTGCGGGGCTTTTCTACATCGTTCGGCTGTTCATCTATCACGCCGAGGCCAGTGAACGTCCCGCTGTGGAGCGCGACATCCTGCTTCCGCAGCTTGAGCTGATGGCGGGCCGCCTGTGGAAGATCATCACGGTGCCGGCGTTGTTCCTGACCTTCGCAGGGGGGATCACGATGGTGGTCGGCGGGTGGCCGTTCGCGTCGTGGCTGCACTGGAAGTTCCTGTGGCTGGCGGTCCTGGTCGCCTACCACCTCACGTGTGGGGTCATTCGCAAGCGGCAGCTCGCGCGGAGCTTCTCGTGGAGCTCGAATCGACTTCGCGTGTTCAACGAAGTGGCCACCATGCTGATGGTTGCCATCGTGTTCACCGCCGTGTTCAAGCTCGCCATGACCGCGGCCTACGGGGTGGCGGGGTTGCTTGGTCTGGGCCTCTCGCTGATGGTGGGGCTGCGGACCTATCGCAAGTTGCGAGAACGCGCCTCGTCGTCCGAACCTCGTCCCTCTGCGTAGCCGTCGCGGCGTTGCTCTGGCACCATGCTGCCGCGATGTTGATACGACGATGCTTTGGTGTGGTGGCCCTGCTCGCTGCAGGGGCCTGCGATTCAGGCGGGGCGTCAGCCGAGACCGACAGCGGCACGGACGGGGCATCGTCCGGCGCGCAGACGGGCGAGGATGCCGATGGGGGCGCGACGACCAGCCCGGGTGGTGGGGATGCGAGCGGCTCCACAACCTCGTCGGGCACCTCGGTCGGGGACAGCTCCGGCACGTCGACCGGGGACACCGGACTTCCCGATGGCCAGGGCTGCTGTGACCCGCATCAGGGCGAAGGCTGCGAGGAGGTCGCGGTCGAGCAATGCGTATGCGAGGCGCTGCCGCAGTGCTGTTTGTTCTCGTGGCTCGAAGAGTGCGCCGAGCTGGCGCAGGCGAGCTGCGAGGCGACGTGCGGCTCCGACGACTCGACCTCGGGCTCCAGCGGAAGCGACTCGGGCTCCAGCGGGAGCGACTCGGACTCGGAGAGCTTCGGGGAGGCGTGCGCGGAGCCGGTTGTTCTGGAGCTTGGCGTGGCTGAAGCGGCGCTCAGTGGCAACTGGACGCCGAGCGTCTCCGAGGTGGGAGAAGGCGACATCGCCGTGCTCATGGGAGGTGTCCAGGGCGCGGTCACTTGGGATGTCGACGTGCCCTGTGAGGACACGTGGTTCATCTGGGTCCGCTACTGGGAGCAGGGCAGCGACGACTCGTACTTCGTGACGCTCGATGGCGCTCCGAAGGAGCCTGCAATCTTCGAAGGCGACTGCGGAAACGGCGGCCAGGGCTATGGCTGGCGACTTCTCAACGAGCGTGGCGAGTCGCCTTGCGTTTATCTTCAGGATCCGTGGGCACCTGCGTGGGAGGCGGGGCCGCACGCCGTCTCGTTCTCGTATCGCGAGTCGATCGCGCTGGGACGCATCGTCGTGACCAACGACTCCGAGTACACGCCGTAGCAGCACGCACCGCACGAAGAAACGCCGCCCCCGAGGTTCGGGGAGCGGCGTTTCTTCGCGCAGTGCTGCCCGCGGCTACTGAAGCACCTTGAACTCGATGCGGCGGTTCTTGCTGCGGCCTTTCGAGGTCTTGTTGCTCTCGCGGGGGGCGGTCTCACCCGCGCCGAGGGTCTCGAGTCGGTCCGCTCCGATGCCGTGATCGATGAAGTACTGCTTCACCGACTCCGCACGCCGCTGGGACAGATCTTGGTTGGACTCCTCGCTGCCGCGGTCGTCGGTGTGGCCACTGACTTCCATGCGCACGTGCGGGAACTTCTTGAGCACCTCGACGGCGTTGTCGAGCTTGGGCAGAGACTTCTTCTTGATGCTCGCCTTGCCGGTATCGAAGTAGATGCCTTCAATGACGCCGGTGAACTTCGCGAGTTCCTGGGGCATCTCGTCAGGGCAGCCGTCGTCGTCCTCGAATCCGTTGCGGTTCTCGGGCTCGTCGACACACTTGTCGTCGGGGTCGAGGATACCGTCGCCGTCGGTGTCGGGGATCGGACAGCCCTTGTAGGCGTCCACGCCGGCAACGTCGATGCACTCGTCGTCGGGGTCGAGGATACCGTCGCCGTCGGTGTCGGGGACCGGGCAGCCTTCGAACTCGGCCACGCCGGGCTCGTCGATGCACTTGTCATCGGGGTCGAGGATGCCGTCGCCGTCGGTATCGGGAATCGGGCAACCTTCGTAGGCCACGACTCCGGGGGTGTCGACGCACTTGTCGTCGGGGTCGAGGATGCCGTCGCCGTCGGTGTCGAGGATCGGATCGGGTGCCGGCTCGGCCTTCTTGCGCCCCAGGGCGAGCGACAAGCCGAACAGCACGTCGACGCTGTGCACGACGCCGGTCTGGAGCCCGCGGCGCGCTGTGATGTTGTCGCGGGCTTCGATCCGCAGCGTGGTCTGCCGATCGATGAAGAACTTGAGACCGCCCCCAAAGTGGACCGCGGCGTCGAGGTCTGTGCCCACCGCGCTCCCGCGGCTGGCCACGCCCAGGCCACCGCCACCGGCGAGAAGGAACGGCGTGATGCTGCGGGGGATCAGGTTGGCGACGAGGTGTCCGCGCAACGCGAACAAGGTCGCTTGCTGTCCGGGGTCGACCTCGTTGGGCATGACGGCGCCCTCGAGCTCAAGGCCGAGGAACCGGCTGGGGTAGTACGCGACCCGTCCACCAACCTCGGCCGAGACCCGCTTGAACTGTTTGTAGCCCTGGTCCGGAACGCTGGGGTCGAGCGTGGCTTGGAAGAGCTCGAGGCGCGGGTGGGGCAGGAAGATGCCGCCGAAGACTCCGACCTCGACCATGTTCCGTTCGGGGGCCCAGCGGCGGATCCATGGCTGCTCGCCGCGGTCCTTGCGAGGCTTGGCTTCGGCTGCGGCACCGTCACCTGTGGCCGCCTCTGCGCTGCCGTCTGCGCTCGCGCCACCGAGGCTGACCGACGCGTCGCCTTGCGGCGCTGCGAGTGCAGGTGCGGGAACGAGAGCGAGTCCAAGGGAGGGGAGAATAGCGAGCAGGCGCATCGTCATGGTCCGATTGGCGGGTTGCAGTCCCGACCTCGGAGTAACGCAAAGCAGGAATCGAACCAAGTTTCCGCGGCGGCCTAACCCCGCGAAATGACCGAACCATGGGCGCTTTGACCGTGACTTGACCCCGGGCTGGGGTCCGTCCCGAGCAGGGCATACGTCCAAGGACTCCCCAGCGGGGTCAATCTGCCCCGGACGCCGCGCCCGCAAGCCCATCCGGGGCTGCTCCCGTGCGGTCGAGGAAGCGATCGATGGACGCCGCGATGAGATCCGCGTGGCCGAACAGGCTGCCGTGGGTCCCCTCTCGGAGCACGATCAGCTCAGCTTGGGGTGCATGTCGCTTCATGGGGCGACCGACCGTCGAGGCGGGCGCGAAGGAGTCGCGTTCTCCGGTGATGATGAGCAGCGGCACTCGCAGATCTGCAAGCCGGGGCCGTAGGTCGAGGGCGCCGGCGCTGAGCAGCATCTCGCGGACGGTGGGGGCGTCGACGCGGCGCAGGTGCGTCGTGACCTTGTGCAGGTCGGTGGGGGTCGTCTCGGGCCCGAACAGGCCCAGGAGCCTTCCGGTGGCGTACGTGGCCGGCGACCAGGTGGCGAGCTTGAGCACGCCGTGCAGCAGATGAACCGAGCGACCCGGCAAGCGCCGCAGGAGCGCGGCGGCCGTCTTTCCGCCGACGCCCCACAGCGCCGTCTCGAACAGTCCACCGGCAGGCCCGAGCAGACTGACGACGGCGTTGAATCGGTGTGGAGATTCGAGCGCGGCCAGCAGGGCGACCTGGGATCCCATCGAGAACCCGACCACGCTGGCTTGCTCGACCTCCAGCGCGTCGAGCAAGCCGACGCAAAGATCCGCAAGGGCGGGCAGACGGGCAGAGTCCGGGGTGGCGGCGGGGCTCGAGGACCCGTGACCGGGGTAGTCCCATTGGATCAGTCGGCGGGCGGGCCAGCGTGCGACCGCGCCGTCCCAGAAATCGTGCGTCGTCGTCACGCCATTGCACAGCAGCATCCAAGGGCCGCGGTCTCCCAGGACTCTGTATCCGATGCGCGTGCCGTCGTCGCGCTCGAGCTGCCCCTCATGAATCGCTGTCGCCACGGTGCAGGAGGCTATCAGTCGATCCGCTCGATTCGGGCCTGGCCACGCGTCGCATCACGAATGCCGACACGCAGGGCCTGCTCTCGATCGATGGCGATCTCGACCTGCCGCCGGACGTCGGTGGCGAAGGCCGCGGACAGCTCGTTCGCGCCGACCTCGCGCAGCGTCCGTTCGACCTCCCCGCTTTGCGAGTAGGCATGCACCACCCGAAGCAAGACCTTCGCGACGTAGGGCTGCGTGGTCGCGTCATCGAGGGCGGCCGCGGCTGCGGCCCCATAGGCGCGCACCAGTCCACCGACGCCGAGCTTGGTGCCGCCGTAGTAGCGCGTGACGACGACGGCGACGTTGAGCAGGTTCCGACCTTGGAGCTGGGCCAGGATGGGACGCCCCGCCGAGCCTCCGGGTTCCCCGTCGTCGTTGGCTCGCTCGAGGCTGGGCGTGGCCAGGCGCCAGGCCGAGCAGTGATGGGTTGCGTCGGGCATCTCCTCCCGGAGCTCGGCCAGGGCTGCCTTTGCAGCGTCCTCGTCGTTGACCGGGATGGCGGTCGCGATGAAACGCGAGCCCTTGGTGGCCTCGGGCTCGACCCGGATGCGCTGCATCAGCTGCAGCGGGAGATCGTCGTCGTGCGCCACGCATGGCCACGATACGCCGTCATCCGCCGCGCAGCGAGGCGCAGCCGCTGTCGACCTCGATCTTCCGCGTGCCGTCGGCGACGGTAAAGCTCGACACGCCGTTTTGGCTCTCGTCGACGATCCAGAACATGTCACCGGGCATGAAGCTGTGGCTCGTGGACGCGTTGCCCGAGAGGCTTGAGTACGTGCCGCTGCCGAACTTGGGCTTGTCGCCGAAGAAGATCTTCACGGTCTCGCCGCACGTGTTTCGCAGGGTGACGCTCACCGGGCGCGCAGGCGCAGGGGTCGAGGTGGCCGCGGGCGGCTCGGGGTGCGGTGCCGAGGCGAACTCGGTGTCCTGCGCAGAGGCATCGTAGGGCGCGGCCTGGGGCGTAGAACCCGCGGGAGCCGCGCCCGTGGTCATGCCCGAGAGCAGCGCGCACGCGCCCGTCCCCGGGATCAGGGCGGCGAGGGTGAGCAGACGGACGGAGGCGAGGCGGGCGGACATTCCAAGGGGAAAAGCAATGCCCGTGCCAGGCGTGAGGGACCGTGCTGCCGGGTGGATGCGCCGATGGGGGGTGCCGATCTGGGCAGTCGACCGATGATCTCCACTGCACAATTTGGGGTGGCGGCGGGCTTCGCTGCGGGTAGGCTCGCGTCCATGGCCGAAGCCAAAGGCTACGACGAGCTGACCACCCAGGAGCAGGTGGAGCACATCATGAGCGAGGAGGGCGGGGCGGTCGTGCTCGACTTCTGGTCTCAGACCTGTGGTCCCTGTCTGGCGATGGCGGACGACTTCGCGCACGTGTCCGAACAATTCGAGGCAGGCGAGGTTCGGTTCTGCAAGGTGGACGTCACCGAGTATGGAAACTTGGCGGTGCCGTTCAAGGTGCAGTCCGTCCCGACGATCTTGTTCGTCAACAAAGGGAAGATCCTCGACGCGGTCGTCGGCAAGCTCAGCGCCGAGCAGCTCGGTGCGAAGGCCGAGTGGTTGCTGGGCAAGTCGCAGCGCAAGGGCTTGCTGTCGAAGATCTTCGGTTGAAGCCTGCAGGGATGCTGGCGAGGGGCCAGCCCGTGGCTGGTACCGTGCTCGCGTGAGCAAGCCGTTCTCCACCCCGCTGTCGCGTAAGCTCGGACTCACGTATCCGCTCGTCGCGGCGCCAATGTTCATCATCTCCAACAAGGAGATGATCGTTGCGGCCGCCGAGGCTGGCATCTTGGGCACGATGCCAAGCCTCAACGCTCGCAGCGCCGAGCAGTTTGAGGCGGACCTCAAGTGGATCCGAGAGAAGACGGACAAGCCGTTCGGCATCAACGTCACGATCGGCCTGACCGACCCCGAGCGCCTGCAGCAGGACATCGAGCTGTGCCTTGCGTATGAGGTTCCGGTCCTGCTGACCAGCTACGGCAACCCCACCGAGATCGTGAAGCAGGCCCACGCGCGCGGGGTCACGGTGTTTCATGATGTCATCCAGCTGCGCCACGCCCAGAAGGCCCAGGAGGCCGGAGTGGACGGCATCATCGCGGTCAGCCAAGGCGCAGGCGGCCACGCCGGCCTGGTCAACCCGTACGTGCTGATCCCCTACCTACGTCGAAGTGTCGATGTGCCGATCATCTCCGCGGGCTGCATCAGCGGCGGCGACCAGGTGGCGGCCGCGCTCGCCTTGGGCGCACAGCTGGCGTACATGGGCACCCGCTTCATCGCATCGGCGGAGTGTGGCGCTCCGCAGGCCTACAAGGACATGGTTGTTGAGGCGACCCATGACGACATCGTCTACACCGACCAGGTCTCGGGGGTGCACGCCAACTTCCTCAAGCAGACCCTGCCCCAAGAGGGCACGCCCGCCCGAGGCCCCGAGGCTGCCAAACGGTGGAAGGACATCTGGAGCGCTGGGCAGGGCGTATCGCTGATTCAGGAGATCGCGCCGATCGAAGAGATCGTGCAGGCCATCGTCCGCGAGTACCACGATGCTGTGGCGCGGCTGCAGTAGCGTCAGCGACAGGTATCCGGCAAGCTCAGCGCGACCAAACGCTGCGCACGGACCCGAGCCTGCCGGAGTGTGCTGGGGTCGCCGATCATGGCTTTGGCGTGCGCGTCCGCGAACGAGATCGGATTCGGCGGCAGCGGCACGTCGTAGGTGGCTGGCTTGTCACGCAGGTCGGTGGACTCGTGCACCCGCATCAGCAGCGCGCCCTCGGGGAGGAACACGGAGGTGCATCGCTCTCCCTCGCCCACGGCGACCGGCCCGGGGGTGACGATCTTGTACCCGCCCGAACCCAGGCCGAGCGTCAGCGACGGGACCGTGGATCCGATGTCGAACGCGCCGTTGGCAGTCACCGTGCCGGCGCGGGTACCCAGCAGAACGCTGTCGCGGATCTCTCCGCTGTGGATGCGAGCGTCGATCAGGACGCTCCCGGTGACGGTGACCCCGGGCCCGAGCCGGGTATCGCCGACGATTCGATTGCCTTGGGCATCGGGAAGCTCGGGCACCTCGGCCAAGGCTCGCGCCACGCTCCCTCCGGGCGTGTCGTCTCGGAGCGCACCGAAGAACGACGCCATGCTGCGGTGCTGCCCGATGTCGCCCCAGTACTGGTCCCCGAAGTCCATCGCCATCAGCTTCACGGGGCGTCCGTGTCGCCGCTCGAACGACTGCAGCGCCCCGACGAGCCGGTCGAGCACCGTAGGCATTCGCTCGGCGAGCTCCGCCATCGCTGGGGCGTCGTCTCGGGCAGCTTGCCACGCCGCCGCCCGCTGGGGTTGCGGGAGCGCGGCGATCGTAAGCGCGGTGAACAGCTGCGGGTCGAGGTCTGGCCGGTCGGCGCGGTGGGCTTCTTCGTCGTGAATCTCGCCGTGAAAGGTCTCGAGCAGGACGTCCGCGAAGGCGGCCGAGATCGCGATGGACCCCAGGTTCACGCCGCCGATGAGCGCGTCTGCGCGGCGCTGTAGGGCACCGGACTCGGCGAGCCGCGCCATCTGGGACAGCGGCCGGCGAGGGATGAACGCGGTGACGCGTGCGTCGGAGTCGACGCCGACCCAGTCTTTGTTGGCGGCGGTGTCCTCGGTGATGACCTGCATCGAGACGAAGCGGACGATGTCGGCGCCCGCCAGCCGAGTGTCGACGCCCGAGAGGTCGAGGGTGGGGATCTGGACCTCGTCACCCCACTTGACCACCATGCCCTCGAACCCGCTGCGGCGAAGGTAAGCCTCGACCGGCGCAAAGGTCCGCATCGCGAGCTCGACCAGTGATGCCCGGCGGCGGGAGGGCCCCACGCTCGCGAAGGAGTCGATGGCAGGTTTTTGGCCGCACTCCGCCTCGGTGATCGGGGTGGCTCGCGTGCCACTACCGAACACGAAGGCAATGAGCGCGCCGCGTCCGGCGACGTAGCGCAGCTTGGCGCGCTCCCACAGCAACAGCAGCCCGAACGCCTGATTGACCGGGAGGTCTTCGAAGAACGCCTGGGCATTTGCGGCACCAAAGTCCGAGCGCATTGCGTCGAGCTGCCCTTGCCAAAACGACTGCGCGGGTCCGGAGCCGCACACCGCACCCACAAGCGCGGCGGGTGCTTCGGCGAGAGCACCCGCGAACAGCTGCTGCCCCAGGGCGACGTTGTGCAGGACGGCGTCGCAAAAGCGGGTCTCGTCCGCGCCACCGAGCAGGCGATGCAACAGGCCGTCGTCGGCGAGCCCAAGCTTGATGATCGCATCGGCCCGCGCGGCGCTGTCGGCTTGGGCGTAGATCCGCAGCTGCGGAGCATTCCCCGAGGGGCGGACGTGGACAACATCGCCCGCCTCAAACGTGACGCGGATGCCGTCGAGGGTGTCGATGGACCGTATCGGCGTGAAGCCGTCGGCGGCCGTGAAGTGTCGCTCGAGTCGGCGCCACAGCCGGGTCACAGAGGCGACGTCGGTCTGCTCGAGGGCGGCGGGCTGCCCCTGTTCGCCGAAACCGGTGAAGCCCTCGGAACCCGAGCTCGCCCCGCGAAGGTCCGCCCGCGGGGCTGCGTAGCGCCGTACCAGGGCGGCGGAGCGGGCGGGGTCGATCGCATCGAGCAGTCCGGCGCGGCTGTGGCGAGACGGTAGGGCATCGACTTCGCCGAGCAGACTGCCCCCGCGCTGTTTGGCTTGGGCAGCGATGCGCAGGGCGACCACGATCGGGAGCACGGCGTCGCGGGTGGGCAGCGGGGCGAGCGTGCCTCGCTGCGTGGTGATGGGGGATGCGTGCAAGAAGCCGCCGTTGGCTTCCCAACCGACGATGCACGCGCCGGTCATCGTGTTCATGGCGGCGATGACCCACGGCGAGCCGATCCGTGTCCGCTGCACCCGGACACTCTCGCCGAACACGGGCTCCACCATGTCGGTTGCGCTGACTGGAACGGCGACCGCATCAGCGCCCAGGGCACGCGCGACGAGTACGCCGAGCACATCGCCGCCGATGAAGGTCACGCGTCCGTGTCGATCGAGCGCTGCAACGAGCGGGCGGTCGCTGTCGCCGTCGGTGGAGATGACCGCGTCGATGTCGTGCCCTGCCGCGCGCGCTTCGTCGGCGAGGCGCTGCAGCGTCGCCAAGCCATCCTCACCGAGCGCCTCGGTGTCGATGGGCACAAACGAAGAAGCGCGACCGCAGGGCAAGACCTCGGCGCCGAGCGCTCGAAGGACGTCGGCGATGAGTTCACGGCCGACGGCCGAGTGTTCGTACAACGCGACGCTGAGTCCCTGCAGGACGTTGGCTTCGAACGCGTCGGTGTAGCGCGCGAGGTATCGCGCGGTCCCTTGGTCGCTTTGCGCGGGGAGGGCCGAACCGACGCCGGGCTTGAACCACCCCTGGTCGTCGAAGTGCGAGCGCTCGCTGGGGCGCTCGTATTCCAACGCTCGCGCACGCGCCACGGCAGCGAGGATCTCGGCTTCGTCGGTCTTGAGGACCTCGCCGGTCGGCGTGTTGAACTTGATGCCGTTGCGGTCGAAGGGGATGTGGCTCCCGGTGACCATGATGCTGGGGGCGTTGTGCGCGAGCCCCTCCAGCGTGAGGGCGGGCGTGGGTAGAGGCCCGAGGTTGAGCACCTGCATGCCCGCATCGCGGATGGCCTGGGCGACGGCGCGCATGATGCTGCGCTGGGGGCTGTTGGTGGAGGGACGCAGGTCGCCGCCCAGCGGAACGCAGCCGCCCGGGACCGCGACCCCGCGCGCGAGCATCACCCCCAGGAAGCCCGCCGTGTTGACGTAGGCTTCGAGGTCGGTGATGTCCTCGACTTTGCCGCGAAGCCCAGACGTGCCGAAGCTCAGCGGGGTGGGGGTGCGGCCGCGAAAAGACGGGGTCGGACGCGCGTCGTTGGGCACATGTGCACGGTACATCGTAAACGCGGTGCGGGCGGTGCCTTGCAGGGTGCCGCCGTGGGGGAGCGCGAGGCATTGGCCTCCGATCCACGGCGCGTCCAGTCCGTCCACACGCGCGCTGGAGTCGGGGGGGGAGACCGACAGGTAGAGCTCCGGTCCATCAACGGGGAAGCAGAACGGTTGACTGGGCGCAAGCTCCACGCGCTCGAGTCCGAACTCGGCGGTCGGTACCGGGTAGGTGGCCGCCCCGGAGTCTCCGCGCGGGATGGGGTCGAGCAGCACGGGCGGACCCGATTCAAAACGCACCACCTCGAGCAGGGTCTGCGGGTCGACGTGTTTTTCGGTGAGGCCCGCGCGCAAGACGTTGTCGGAGTTGGCCATCAACTCGACCGCCGCGCCCCCGAGGTAGGCATGCGGAACGCCAGCGGGCAAGAAGAGGGCCTGTCCGGGCTGGAGCCTGAGCCGATGCAGCAGGACCACGAAGGGCAGCCCTCGGTCGGGCGTGGCGCGACCGGTGGCTTCGTGGACCCGGAGCACCCAAGACGCGTCGGAGTCCGGCGCGGGGCTCGAGGCCGCAATGCGATCGATCCACGCTTGCAGCGCGGTGCTCACCGTGGGCTCGTCGGTGGCGTAGTAGCGGGCGAGGGCGTCGTGCAGGGCCCGTGGGGAGGGGTCGACGGGCGCGAGCACCGAGGCGAGCTCGGGCGCGCGGGCCAGGGCCTCGGCGCGATCGCGTGCCGGGCGAAACCCACACAGGGCGTCGAATGGGGTCAATGCCACCACCAGCTCGGGCTTGTGGTGCGGGTCCTTGAAGCGTCGCGCCCGCGCGTCCAAGGGGACGCCGGCGGCCTCTTCTTCGGCAAAGCCGCGGGCTGCTCGGGCGGCATTGGGGTGAACCTGAATCGACAGTGGCCGGGCTGCGCTGAGGAGCTTGAGCAGAAACGGAAGCTCTCCGTGTGCCGCATGGACCCGGGGGCCCAGGACGCCGGCAGGGTCCGCGGCGATCCATTCGTCGAACCCGAGGGCCTCCCCAAGCACGCCCGACGGGGCGAGCGGGTGCGCGCCGAACCACGCCTCGGCACACGGCTCGCCTTCGACCTCCCGGCCGAGCAGGCCCGGGATGAACGCCCGATCCCCCCACGCGTAGGACCGCAGCCTCGGCACGAGGACCCGCGGGGCGCCGGTGGGGGACCTGCTCACGGGTCGAATGATACGTCAGCGGCTCGCCTTACGCAGACCGCAGCGGGGCCACCTGTGTGACGAAACCGCATCCGGCAGGGGCTCGAACCTCAGTTCTGAAGTCCGTTCCGGGTTTGCGCCCACCCGACCGGTACGCAGCAAGAGAGCGGAGCGTCCCGGAGGGATGCGCAGCGGAAATGACAGAAGGTACCGAGTGTAGTTCCCATCGACCGTGCCCGGCACGGACTACGGACTCAGGACACTAGCGCCCGCGACCTTGTCGGTAGCTCTCGAGCATGAGGAGCCCGAAGAACGGGAGGTCGTCGCGGAGGTAGCGGGCCGTGAGTCGCTTGGGTTCCTGGGCCATGCGATGCATCCACTCCAGGCCGCTGCGCTGCATCCAGCCGGGCGCGCGCGGCGTTTCGTTGCACAAAAAACTGAAGGTGATTCCGATGCCGATGAACCAGGCTCGAGGAAATCGAGCCCGCAGCGCCGCGATGGCGTGCTCTTGTTTGGGCGAGCCGAATCCGACCAAGATGATGTCTGGTGCATCGCCGGCCTTGTCGATCTCAGCCGCGATCGCATCGGTCTCGGTCGGGGTGATCGGGGAGGAGATGAACGGCGCCTGCGTGCCCAGGATCCGCAAGCCAGGCATGTCGCGCTCGGTGGCATCGCGGGCCCGCTGCGCGACGTCGCCATTGCCACCCAGCAGGTAGACGGTGCGCCCGGTCTGAGCGGCACGATGCAGCAGATCGACCGTCATGCTGGAGCCGGCGACGCGCTCCGGGAGCGGCTCGTGGCGCAGCTGGCTCGCCCACACCAAGGGCATTCCATCGGCGACGATGAGGTCGGCCTGGTCGTAGAGCTCGCGCGCGGCGGGGTCCAAGACGTAGCGACGCAGGATGTCCAGGTTGGCGGTGACAATCCACCCCCCATGGCCGCGATCAAGGCTGCTGAAGAGGTGGTCCAGCAGACCCTCGGTGTCGATGTCGGCGATCGGCATGCCGAACATGTCGAGCATGCGCGGGGACTGTGCGGACGGGGCACTCACAGGAGTGCAGTGTCGGCGTCGACGGACCGCGGCGCAAGCGTCGAGCCACAATGGCCGCTTCCTGGCCGGCACTCAGGCTGCGGGGGGAGGGTTCGTGCGTGGGCAGAGTGTGGCAGGCTGAGAGGATGGAACTCGGTGCGTTCTCCATCAGTCTCACGGTCAAAGACCTGTCCGCCTCGCGGGCGTTCTACGAAACGCTGGGCTTTGCAGCGAGTGGAGGCAACGCCGAGCACGGCTGGTTGGTCCTTCGCAACGGTTCGACGACGATCGGGCTCTTCGTAGGGATGTTCGAGCGGAACATGCTGACGTTCAATCCTGGTTGGAACCAGGACACGACGCGCAAGCACGCCTTCGAGGACATTCGAACGTTGCACGCCACGCTCAAAGAGGCTGGGCTGGAGATGTCCCAGGAAGCGGGGCTGGACGAGGACGGCCCTGGAAGCTTCATGGTGGTGGACCCCGACGGCAACCCGGTCCTGATCGACCAGCACGTTGCGAAGCCGAGCGCCTAACCCGTCGCCCCAGCGTCGATGCGATCGCGCATCACCGTGTCGACCCGCTTGTAGTGCGCGATGCGGATGTCGAGCGTCTCGTCTCCGGCGATCCGGATGGCGCGGGCGATAGCGTCGGCGATCCACGCGGGGTCGTTGCCGAATGCGCCCCCGCCGAGGAACGTCAGCCAGACCACGCCGCTGCAGGTGCCCGCGGCGACCCCGGCTCGAGCCGCGAGCAGGGTCGCCTCGTAGGCCGCGTCGAGGACCGCGGTGGCCATCGGCGCCCACAGCGGTCGGGGCGAGCGATCGTATCCACAGGAGAGCGCGGAACAGAAGGCTTGGGACACGAACGTTGCAGCGTCGGGTTCGACGAAGCGCGAGGCGAACGTCACCTGCGCTCTTGTTTGTAGACCGATGCGCATGCGGCCCACGAAGGCGTCGCGGCCCGCGGCCTGAAGCGCCTGGGCACTCGCGTGCAGGCGGGGGGCATCGGAGAACGCGTAGCCGTTGCGGACGGTCGCAAACGCCTCAGGGGGCCCGAGCAACGCGAGCGCGTCCGCGAGGTTGTCGAGTTGGCGGTGGGCGCGTTGGCCCACCTCATCGCCGACCGGGACGAAGTAGTTGCGGTACACGGTGGCTGCAGCCGCCGCCAAGGAACAGGCTGGACCCTGCGTGGGGTCGGAGGCGTAGGCGGTGACGCCGTGCTCGGGTGTCTTGGCGGGGTCGATGAACTCAAGGCAGTTAAGCTGGGAGGCGACTTGAAACATCGCGTCGCGGTTGGCCGGCGCGCCGTGAAGTTCGAGCACGTCGCCGATGGCTTCGTGGCCGAGGCGTGGGCTGCCCTGCGGGGCTCCGACGCGAGCCCGAAGCTCCGCGACCGTGGGCGTCTCGAACCGGCCAGCGTCGAAGCTGCGGCCGTTGGCGCGCGAGGTGAGCATCGTGTCCTCGAGAGCGAACCGAGCCTGGGTTGCCTCCCAGTCGGACTCCACAAACCCGAACAGCCGCTCGAACCAATGCATGGGCGCATCGTGGCACGTTCATTCGCCCTGTGTAGAAATCGCAGACCGAGGCGGGTGCGGGAACGATGCACGGCTCGCTTGGTGCGTGGTAGGGTCCGCGACCGTTGTTTGCTGGCCCCTAGGGACCCTCGTGACCCTCGTGACTGATCCGACCGAACCGAAGCCCTCGAGCAGCGGTAGCCCTTGGCTTCCCGATTTCCTGGCCTCGACCGTCGTGTTCTTGGTGGCGCTGCCGTTGTGTATCGGCATCGCGGTGGCGTGTGACGTGGACGCGGAGCGCGGGCTGATCACCGGCATCATCGGGGGTCTCATCGTCGGTGTGTTCTCGGGGGCTCCGTTGCTGGTCAGTGGCCCCGCGGCGAGTCTCATCGTGCTCGTCGTCGACCTGATCCGCGAGCACGGAATCGAGGCGCTGGGTCCGGTTGTGTTGCTCTCGGGGTGCTGGCAGATGCTCGCCGGGGTGCTGAAACTCGGACAGTGGTTTCGAGCCGTCGCGCCCGCGGTGATTCAGGGGATGTTGATCGGGATCGGTGCCCTGATCTTGACCTCCCAGCTCCACGTGTGCCTCGACGTCGACCCCCCCGGGTCGTTCATCGACAACGTGCTGGCGTTGCCCGCAAGCCTGCAAGGCGACATCCTCGCGCCCCTCCTCATCGCGGCGACCTCGATCACGCTCATCGTCGCGTGGCCGAAGCTCCGACCCAAAGCGCTTTCGCTGGTCCCCGGGCAGCTCGTCGCCCTCTTGGTGGTCACACCCGGCGCGTTGCTGCTCGCGCCTGGGGTTCGCTTCTTGGAGATGTCCCCCAGCTTCGTCGACGGTCTTGCGCCGCCGAGCGTGGGCGACTTGGGGCTGTTGCTCTCCTCCGAGCTCGTGCTGCTCTCGTTGGTGTTCGCGTTCGTCTCAAGCGCCGCAACCCTGCTGACGGCCAACGCGATCGACCAGCGCCAGAACTTCTCCAAAGCCAACTACGACAAGGAGATGTTCGCCCAGGGCGTGGGGAACGTGCTCACCGGGGCGGTCGGAGGGCTGCCGATGACCGGCGTGATCGTGCGCAGTTCGGTCAACGTCGACGCCGGCGCTCGCACGCGCCGCTCGACCATCCTGCACGGCGTCTGGATCTTGGGGTTCGTGGTCGTGGCGCCGCAGCTGCTCGAGATGCTCCCCCGCGCCAGCCTCGGCGCGATCCTCGTCTACACGGGGTATCGGCTCATCGACTACAAAGCGTTGCGGTCGCTGTATGCCCAGGGACGCTCCGAGCTTGCCATCTGCTTGATCACCCTGTTCGGCGTGGTCGTCATCGACCTGTTCACGGGCATCATGGCTGGCTTGGCGGCTGCGATCGCGAAGATCGTCTACACCTTCGCGAAGCTCGAGATTCGGACGGAGACGAGCAAGGGCGGCACGGTCCACGACCTGCATCTGCAGGGCTCGGCGACGTTCCTGCATGTGCCCCGGTTGGCCCAGGCGTTGGAGATGGTGCCGCAAGACCAGAAACTGCATGTGCATATCGACAAGCTCGATCACATCGACCACGCGTGTCTGGAGCTGCTCTCGGCGTGGAGCCAGAGCCGGGAGAGCAGTGACCGGCCCGGCATGGTGGTGGAGTGGGACGAGCTCACCGAACGCTACCGAAACGCGGTGGCCGGAGGTGGACGCGCCGCCCCGATGACCGGCGCGTTGGCGAGCACGATTTGGGCCGAGTGGAAACGGATCTACGCCCCCGGTCGGGCAGCCCCGGCCGACGAGCAGCCCCGCGACTTCATCGACGTGGCCCACATCCGGGTGCAGGTCGACGCGAGCTCTCTGGACGACGTGGTGCGTCTCGCGGCGGAGGCGCTCGCGGCGGAGGCGGGCGCCGAGCCGGAGGTCTTGCTCGAGGCGCTGCGCAGCCGCATCGAGGGACACGTCGCGCTCGGCGGGGGCATCAGCGTTCCGCACGCGCCGATCCCAGGGTTGGAGCGCAGCCTGGCGGCCCTGGTCACGACCACAACCCCGATCACGGTCGACGAGGAGCTGGCCGACCTCTTCTTCGTCCTACTCGCGCCTCCGGCGGACCCCCAACAGCACCTGCAGTCGCTGGCGCACCTGGGACGCCTTTGCCACGACGAACTCCTGCTGGGCCGCCTGCGAGAGGCTACGGATCCGGCCCAGGCCGCACGAGCCTTGCGGTCGGCCGAGGCGAGCGAACTCGACAGCGCGGTGATCGTGTCGCCGCGGCTGCTCGCGGTGATCGAGGTCGGGGAACGCAGCCGGGCCAAGCGAGTCCGAGAGATGGTCGACGAGGCCTTCGGTCAGTCGGCGCTCGGGTCTCCGGCGGACGACGAGCAGCTCCGGATGTTGCGCAAGGTGGTGCGCAGTCAGGCGAGCCAGCTGCTCTTGGTGCCGATCGACGATCAAGAGATCGGCGTGCTCCGTGCGCTGCTCGATCAGGAGCAGCAGATGGTCGGCGGCGAGCCGTGCCAATTGCATTTGCTCGGCGTTCAGCCGCCAAACTGAACGGCAGTGCCGCCTCCCCGGGGGGCACCGGGCGCTGGCGCCGCGCCGGGAACCGTGGGCCGAGGATTCGCCCGCTCTTCACGCGGCGAAACCGAGTGCAACCAACCCGGAATGGCCTACGATGCGCCGGCCATGATCAAGTTCGACACCACGTTTCCGCCGCTGCTCGCTGAGGTTCTTGCCCTTGAGTACGTGTACGACGAAGAGGACGAGACCGGCATCGACTTTGAGCCCTACGAGAAGTTTCTCTCCCCCAAGGATACCAAGGCGTGGATCCTGGACTGGACCGGAAACAAGAAGCTCGCGGGCGCCGAGTATCGGCTCTTCGGCATGGACGGAACCGGAGGGCAGGCCGCGATCTGGGTCGCGCGGCCCGGTGAAGACCTGTTGGCGCAACCGATCGTGTTCTTCGGATCCGAGGGCGAACTCGGCGTCGTCGCGTACGACTTCGCCGACTACCTGTGGCTGCTTGCCGAGGGCATCGGTCCGATGGAGGCGGTGGGATACGGCGCAGACGGCAGCGAGCCCGACGAGCAGTTCACCGCGTTCGCCCAAAAACACGCACCGGACGCAAAAAAGAGCGGGGCCGAGGTGTTGGCCCGGGCAAAGGCGGCCTTCCCGACGTTTGAGGACGACTTCGTCGCCCTGTGCCGGCACGACTAGGGTCCGCCCGCCTGGCGGGTCGTAGCCTGTCGTATCCTACTGTGAGCGCGCCTTCGCGTCCGTCCGCATCGACAACGCGACGCGCTTGCGGTCCAGGTCGACGGCTGTGACCGTCACCTGGACCTGCTGCCGCACACGAACGAGCTCATTGGGGTCTTTCACGAAGCGGTCGGCGAGCTGGGAGACGTGCACCAAGCCGTCGTTGTGAACCCCGATGTCCACGAAGGCGCCGAAGCTGGTCACGTTGGTGACGATGCCTGGGAGCACCATCCCCGGCTGCAGGTCCTTGAGTTCGTGCACGTCGCCAAAACGGAACACCTCGAACGCCGGACGTGGGTCACGGCCGGGTTTTCCGAGCTCGGCGATGATGTCCTGCAGGGTTGGGGCGCCGACCTCCTCGCTGGTGTAGGCGTCGATGTCGATCGCGTTGCGGCGCTGGGGGTCGCGCAACAGGTCGAGCACGGTGCAGCGTTGGTCCTTGGCGATACGTTCAACCAGGGCATAGCGCTCGGGGTGGACGGCGCTTGCGTCCAGGGGATGCGAGGCGTCGCGGATCCGCAGGAATCCCGCCGCCTGCTGGAACGCCCGAGCGCCGAGGCGGGGTACGGCCATCACCGAGGCACGGTCGCGAAACGGGCCGTTCGCGGCGCGGTGTTTGACGATCGCGGCGGCGAGTTTCTCACCGAGCCCCGCCACGTGCGCCAGCAGCTGCGGGCTGGCGGTGTTGAGCTCCACGCCGACCGCGTTCACGGCGCTCTGAATCGTGTCGGCCAAGCTGGCGGCCAGCGCCCGAGGATCGACGTCATGTTGATATTGGCCGACGCCGACCGACTTGGGGTCGAGCTTGACCAGCTCGGCGAGTGGATCCTGCAAGCGGCGCCCGATCGAGATCGCGCCGCGAACCGTCAGGTCCAGGTCGGGAAACTCCTCCCGCGCGACCTCGCTGGCGCTGTAGATCGAGGCGCCGCTCTCATCGACGGCGATCACCGCGAGCTCCAGCCCGAGCGTCGCGACGAAGGCTTCGGTCTCCCGGCCCGCGGTTCCGTTGCCGACCGCGATCGCGTCGACCGAATACTGTGCGCACGCCTGGGTGAGCGCTGCTCCGGCGGCCTCGCTTCGGGGTCCGCCGGTGTGCGGGAAGATCGTCATGTGGTGCAGCAGCGTGCCGTAGCCATCGAGTACCGCGCACTTGCAGCCGCTTCGAAATCCCGGGTCGATCGCCAGCACGCGCTTGTGGCCCAAGGGGGCCGTCATCAGAACCTCGCGCAGGTTCGTCGCGAACACGTCGATGGCCTCACGGTCTGCGCGCAGCTTCGCCTCGGCGATCGCTTCCTTTTCGAGCGAGGGCTGCAGAAGTCGTTTGTAGGCATCGTTCACCGCGAGGCCGAGTTGGTCGCTGGCGAAGCTGTGTCCCGAGACAAACCTGCGAGCGAGGCGTCGGACGGCCTCATCCTCGTCGGGCCGCGCGGTGACGGTGAGAAAACCCTCCGCCTTCCCGCGCAGCACCGCCAGCACCCGATGCGACGGCGCTCGTCGCAAGGGCTCACCCCAATCGAAGTAGTCGCGGTAGGTCCCGGCGTCCTTGAGCTTGGACTTGATGACCCGCGACACCAGCGCAGCGCGCTCGGTGAACAGCGTCCGCAGTTCGCCGCGGGCCGCGGCGTCTTCACTGATCCGCTCCGCGAGGATGTCTCGTGCCCCTGCAAGCGCGGCCTCGCTGTCTTCGACCCCGCGCGTGGGGTCGACGAACGCGCTCGCGTCGATACGGCGAGCATCGTTGGCGGCGATGGCGTCGGCCAAGGGCTCGAGGCCGCGTTCCTTCGCCGTGCTGGCGCGTGTTTTTCGTCGGGGGCGGAAGGGGAGGTACAGGTCTTCGAGCTCCGCCCGCACCTGCGCCGCGGCGATGCGTTCCGAGAGGTCTGGCGTGAGGAGACCGCGCTCGCTCAGCGACGCGAGGATCGCATCGCGACGCTTGTCGAACTCGGCGAGGGTCGCGAGCTGGTCGCGAATGGCCGCGACCGCGACCTCGTCCGCAGAGCCGGTGGCCTCCTTGCGGTACCGGGCGATGAACGGGACCGTCGCGCCCTCTTCGAGCAAGGCCGCAACGGCCTGGACTTGCTTGACCCGCAATGACAGCGCGCTGGCAACTCGTTCGATCCGGGGATCCACTCGCGCAGCGTACCGCGTGCTCAAGACTCCGTCGGGTCGGCCAGCTCGGAGACGAACAGCTCCTGCAAGCTCTGCCCAAAACGGCTTTGCATCGCGCCCAACAGCTCGGCGACCGCCAAGTCGTCGGCCACGAGGGCCCGGGCCTCGGCGTCGAAGCGCGCCTGCAGTTCGGTCCGAGCGGTGGCGAGCCACCGGGACATCGTGGACTCGTGCACGGCATACGACCCCGCGAGGGCATTGGCCTGCACCCCGTCCAGGTAACGAAGGCGGAGCAACGCGCGCTCCCGGTTTCCCAGCGAGCGGAACGCCTTTTGGAGTGCCTGCATGAACACTTCGCGTCTTGAGGCGCGCAGCTGCGCGAACTCTGGACTCGCGCCGATGAGTTCGGGGGCCCGGTCAAGGGGCTCGGTGCCCTTGCGGTCTCTGATCTCGTTGAGCGCGAGCCTCGCGGTCACCGTTCGTGTCCAGCCCTCCAGGCTGCCCCACCCTCGGTACAGGGCGATGCGCGGAGGCTCGTCCGGCGTGGTCACCAGCAGCCGGACACGGACACGCTGCGCGAGCTCGACTTGTTGGTCTTCGGACAACGAAAAGCGCCGCAGGGCCAGGCGAATCTCCGGCCCCAGCCGCTGCTCAAAGACACGAACCGCCTTGGCCTCGCCCTGTGCCAGCGCGGCGCACAGCCAAACATCGGCGGCGTCGAGCGTGCCCAGGTGTGCGGGCCAGGCCTCGCGTTCACGGCCTTGCAAGCAGGCGCAGAGCTGTTGTGTGAGCGCCGGTGCCCCGGGCGCGAACTCGCCGTATACGGGCACTGCCGCCCCGACCAAGCCCTCGACCGCCGAGACCAGGTCGGCGTCGTTCGCTGGGTCTAGCCGCTTACACACCTCCCGCACCAGTCCGTCGGCTGGTCGCGCTACCGTGTCCACCTTGTCGATGGTGGCACACCCTTGCCCGAGCGACGACCGGCTTCTTGCCTTTGTCGAAGGGCTGCTGGACGCGGCGGCGCGGACGGAACTCGAGGCGCACCTTGCAGGCTGTGCGGAGTGCAGCGCGGTCGTGGGCGCGACGTATCGCCCGGCACAACCACCCCTGGAGGTCCACGTGGGTCGCTACGCGGTGCTCCACGAGATTGGTCGCGGCGGCATGGGACGGGTTCTTCGCGCCCGTGACCCTGCGCTGGATCGAGACGTCGCCATCAAGCTGATCCTGCCCTCGGCGCTGTCGAGCCAGGCCAAGGAGCGCTTTGCGCGAGAGGCGGAGACCCTCGGAAAGCTGCGACACCCCAACGTGCTGGAGGTCTTCGACGTTGGCGAGTGCGACGGCGAGCCGTACTTCGTGATGGAGTTCGTCGAGGGGCAGAGCCTGGAGGTGTGGTGCCGTGGTCGCGCGACACGCGAGGTCCTGCAGTGCCTGCGAGGCGCCGGGCGAGGACTCGCTGCAGCGCACGCGGCGGGGGTTTTGCACCGCGACTTCAAGCCATCCAACGTGATCGTCGGCCCGGAGCATCGTCCTAAAGTCGGTGACTTTGGACTCGCAGGAGTCGACGTTGTGCAGACGGCCCCGCTGGAAGGCGAACGCACGGACTCCTTGACCAAGACGGGCGCCATCCTGGGGACGCTGCCATACATGGCGCCAGAGCTGCTCGAGGGAGGCAAGGCCAGCGTCGCCAGCGATCAGTTCGCGTTCTGCGTGACGCTGCACGAGGCGCTCTACGGGAGCCGGCCCTTCCATGGCGTGGACGCGCGTGAACTCGCGGTCGCGATTCGGCGCGGCGAGATTCCACCCGCCCCAGCCGGGGTCGTCGTCCCAGGCCGTGCGCGCCGGGCTCTGCTGCGTGGCCTCTCACCACAGCCCAGCGGGCGGTTCCCCTCCATGCGCGCGCTGCTTCGTGAACTCCGTCCTGGGCGTGGCAGGTCCACGGTGGGTCTGGTCGTCGGCGTGTCAGGCCTGTTGGCGGTGTCAGGCGCGTACGGGCTGCTCAGTACGCGGCCCTCGGCATGCTCGGTGTTCAAGCATGCGCTCGATGGGGTCTACGATTCGTCGATCCGCCGTCGGATCGAAAACGGGTTCTCGGCGTCGACACTTCCCTACGCGAAGGCTTCGCTGCGGAGCACTTTGGAGGGTCTCGACGCGTACGCTGGGCAGTGGGTCGAGGGGTCGAGCCAGACGTGCCGGGCCTCGGAGCGAGGCGTGCTACCCGGCGATGCGCTCGACCGTCGGACCCGCTGCTTCAAGCACGCGGCTCAAGGTCTCGACGCGATGGTCCAGATGCTGGAGTCGGCAGACGAAACCCACCTCGAGAGCGGCGGCGAGCTGCTTGCGGCGCTGCCCAACCTGCACCTTTGCTCCGACCCCGACGCGCTCGCCCGGTTCGGTGTGCTCCCTGCCAACGCGGCCGAGGTCGCGCAGGCAGCCACACTGGAGCCGATCATGAGCCAGGCGGATGCGAAGATCGTCGTCGACGATTTCGACGGCGCGTGGGATCTGTTGCAGCAGCACTCCGCCGCGCTGCAGGCCGCGTCGTACCCACCTCTTCGGGTGCGCGCACTCTGGCTGCGCGCGAGGGTGCTTCGCGCCCGCCAAGACCTCGAAGGGGCGAGGAGCGCGGGGTTGCAGGCGCACGAACTCGCGGTGGAACACCGGCTCGATGCCGATGCGTCACGCACGGCCGTCGTCCTCGGAAGCATCGCTGCGCGCAGGGGCAACAGCCAGGAGGCCGAGCGATGGTTTGAGCTCGCGTTGGCGCTCGCGCAGGGCGGAGGGTTCAAGCACCTCAAGGCGTTCACCCTCGCGACGGCGTCGCGGTTCTACGAGGAGCGCGGGCAACTCGACCGTGCTGTCGAGGCCGCCGGTGAGGCCGTCGAACTCATCCAAGACGACCCGACGTATCCACCCACGTCTCGGGCCGAGGTGCTTCTGGCCTACGCCGAGCGTCTCTTCGCGCGGGGCGGCGGCGATGATGGGTTGGCGGAGATCCAGGATGCACACCGGATCCTGCTGGAGCTCCATGGTGACAGCCACCCGGCTGTCGGTGAGGTGGAGCGCGCGCTCCAGATCCGTGCGTCGCGTCGCGGGGACTACGAGGCGTCCTACCGACACGCCCGCGAATCCCTTCGAATCGCGACGGAGGTCGATGGCGAACGCTCGCTTCAGGCGATCGCGGGGTCGGTGAACCTGGCGATCGCGCTGCGCGAGCGCGGCCGACCGCAGGATGCCGCGCGCATGCTCGAACACGCGGACGCGTTGCTCGATGCGTGGCCGGCGTATGGTCCTTCGATGCGGGTCCCGATTATGACCAACCTTGGCCTGGTCATGTTGGGGCTCGGCAGAAACGACGAGGCGCGCGACAGCTTGAGCCGCGCGAAGGCGATCCTGGAGACGCGCACCGACCAACGCGAACGGATGGTGCTCGTCGATGGGTTGCTCTCCCACGTGGAGCTCCGCGACGGAAACCTCGCCGCGGCGAGGCGGCTGGCCACCGGCGCCCTCGAGACTTCGATCGACATTTTTGGCGAGGATCACTTCCACACCGCGGACGTGTGCACCCGGTTGGGCCACGTCGAGCTGGAAGCGGGCAACTTCGCGTTGGCACGAGACCTCTTTGCGAGGGCTCTCGCGGTCGAAGAGACGAGCGAAGCCGACCGAGGGGAGGCGACTTTCTTGCTCGCACGCGCCACCCATGAAGACCCCCACGCGACCGAAGCCGATCGGGTCCGCGGCCTCGAGCTCGCCCGGGACGCCAAGCTCGCGCTCACGTCCAAGCCCGCGTACGCCACGCTGCGCGCTGAGGTCGAGGCTTGGCTCGCGCTGCGCGCTGTGCCGAAGTGAAGCGCGTTTGGCGAGGCTGCGACCCTGTGAAGTCGCTGATACTAAACGCTATTTTCATTTTCTTCGATTGTTTCATGCGCCGAGCGCAAGTCGGCGGACGGGGCGTGTTTTCCCGATGAGCCCCACGAGTTCTCGAACCTCACCGAGCCGTCCCATGAAAAACGCCGCACACCGAACCCTCCTGTTTTCCGTTCTCCTGTCGCTTTCGTTCGCGCCCACAGCCGCGCGCGCAGGCGAGCCCGAGCAGCCGTCCTCGGTGCAGGACCTGACCTCATACGAGTTCGTTGTGCAAAGCGACGGTGACGAGCACACGATGCGGATCAAGGACAACCACTACGGCCTCATCGGGGACGGCAAGAGCGGCTACATCAAGTACCGAACCGCCACCTGGCAGGGAAAAGAGATCGTGCAGATCAACATGATCGAAGGTGTGAAGGGGGTGAAGGGCGTCGGGAAGCTGCTGAAGCAGGAGGTGTTGAAGCGGCACAAAAACAAGACGCTCAAGTCCGACCTCGTCGCCGTCAACCGAGACAAGCTCCTCAAAAAGTGGGCCAAGGGGTACCCGCACTCCTCAAGTGATACCAACGGAAAACTCTTCCGCGGCGTGGTGCCGGCGGTGGACTTCGAAGGCTTCGACTACATCATCACGCCCAAGTTCAGCAGCACCGGAACTGGCGGGAGCATTCAGATGGAGATGAAGGCGGCGCGCAAGGGCTCCAAGGGATCCATCCGCATCGAGGACCCCCTCGCACTCGACAAGATTCTGGTGACCACCAACCCCGAGTGGATCCGCGCGAAAGACCGCCCCAAGAGCGACAAGGAGCTCAAAGAGGACCAGAAGGACAATGAGGCGGGCGCGAAGAAGGCCGACGGACTCATGGAGAAGCTCGCGGACAAGGTGAGCAAGAAGGAGGGCGTCGACGAGGATGACCTGCTCGAGCACCTCCGGAAGATGATGGACAAAGAGTGCGGAAGCGGCGGCCGAGATGGCACGGGCTGGGCGCAGGACTGTCTCTTTACCGCCAAGGGCAGCAGCTTTGTCGTCAAGACCCCCAGAAGCAGCACCCCGTTCTCCTTAGACCGCTGGATGGACGACGAGGCGGAAGAGTTCGTCGACGACAACACCTGAGCTCGACGTTCGGCGGACGACCACATCACGAGACGTTCGCCACGCTCGCCTTCAGGACGCCGCCCCGAACGCAAACGACTCGGATGAAGCGGGCGCTCGCTCAGGCCGGCCGCTCGTCGCGGTGGTAGACGACCTGCCGCGGAAACGGGGTCTGGATCTGCTCACGGTCGAACGCATCCTTGATGCGGCGGCTGAGCTCGCGTTCAGCTGGCCAGTGCTGCATGGCGCGGACCTTCACGATGACCCGCAGGTCGACCCCCGCGCTCGTCATCGCCAGCACGCCCTGCACCTCGGGCGGCTCCAACACGATGTCCTCTTGCTCGGTGGCCCACGCCTCGACAACCGCCTTCACCACCTCCAGCGCGGCGCTGACGTCTTGCTCAAGCGCAAGCGGGATCACGACCACGGCGCGGGCCCACTCTCGATTGAAGTTGCCGACGATCGTCAGCTCGCCGTTGGGCACGTACCAAAGCCGGCCATCGAGGCTGCGGATCTGGGTCATGCGAAGTCCGACTTGCTCGACGACGCCGCTGACATTGTTGAACGTGATGTGGTCGTCCTTCTCGACCACGCCGTCGACGATCAGGAAGAACCCACCGATGACGTCGCGAACCAGGGCCTGCGCCCCGAAGCCGATCGCGAGGCCCAGGACCCCCGCGCCCGCCAGCACGGTCGCGATGTTCACCCCGAGCTGGTGCAGGGCCATGACGCATCCCGACCCCAGCACCGTGATTCGCGTCAGGCTGAGTACGGCCGGCGCGAGCGTCTCGGCACGACGATCGCCGGCCCGGGCTGAGAGCATCGCAGCGACCGCAGAACGTGCGAAGCGGGCGATGACGAACGCGAGCAGGAGGATGACCGCCGCGGCGAGTCCACGCCCGAGGAGCTCGACGCCGTGCGTGTGCAGATACGTTTGGATGGTGGCGTAGTCCATGGCGTGTCCCGGTGGCTCGGCGGCCACCCGCCAACGCCCCAAAAAATGAAAGCCGCCCTGTTTTGGCGGCTTTCAGAAAGCGGGCTATGGGATTCGAACCCGGCCAGAGGGATATCACAAAGATCAACGATCGTGGGCTGTTAGCACGTAACCCCCCGATATCCCTCTGGTTAGCCGTCCCGTCCCGTCCCGCTTCATCCCGTCCCGTCCCGCGTCTTCACCGAGCTAGGTGGCGACACAGGTGGCGACAGCTTCACAGAGCACGATTTATCTTGTGGGGCATGAGGCCCCCAGTGTTGATCTTCGGTCGAAATCCCAGCGCAATCCAGAACGGAACGGAACTCCTCGGGATGCACTCAACTTCGACGTCGGAGACTTCCTGAGCGCCAGCAAGCGCGGTCTCGACAAGTAGGCGTCCAATGCCGCGCCGACGGTGCTCATCCCACACGACAAGGATATCCATCCGTGTGGCGTCGGAGGAGGACCTCGACCAGATCCTCTCACGTCTTGAAGTTGAGTACGACGACGAGGAGAGTGCAGCCGGTGGCTTCTGGGGGAACAGAAACCGGGTCAGTTGCCATCGTCCGCCCAAGGGCGCGGCCCGTTCCAGGTGTGCGTCGATACGGTAAGACCCTCGTAGAGCTTGGCGAGTGCGCTTAACGTCGTGAGGTTGTCGAGCTTCGCCTGGTTGATGGCGTGCCGAACGAGGTCAGGCCCATTACCGCTCGCTGCCTTCTCTCCGGCAATGGCGACTCCGAAGGCTTCTCCGAGACGCTTCAGCTTTTGGTCAAGGTCTTGCCGCATCAGTCTGAGTCGTTCACCCACGTCAGCCAACAGGCCGAATGACTGCTCTTCTACGAGGAACATTTTTACGTTTGGGCTCTGGGCGCCGTGCCCGGCATCGTCGATCCGCCTCTCCAGTACATGAAGCTCGATGAAGCGTTGAAGTAGTGGGTCTGGGTGCTTTTCGCGAGAGGTCATCGGCCCGCATCCTCGCCTTTGGCCCATGGGCCGGCCAGTCGTCCGGCAAGAAATCCGTCTTCTCCGAACACGTCCGTGCATGTATGCCCGATCTCCCGTTCAGATCCCGACCGCTCTGATCGTCGATACGCTTGTTGGCATGGGCGCCGCCGACGACTACCGCGACAGCATCGCGTCTTACGTGCTGGCCAACTTCGGGTCCTTCGGGGTGCATGTCTACACGTAGGTTCCGTTCGGCAAGACGGTCATCGGCAAGAACCGCCGGGTCGATGTCATGGCCTTGCGCACGTCCGACCAGGTCGCCCTCGGGATCGAGTGCAAGCTGCAGGACAGCAAGGGCACGACCGACGAGAAGATCTGGTACGCGCTGAGCGACCTCGAAGCGATGTGGATTCCGGGAGTCCTGGTCTACTCGGGCAGCGGTTGGTCACCGGGGGTGATGCACACGCTTCAGGCATCAAAACTCGCCGCCTACTGCAAGCCAGACGAGACGTTTTCTCGGACCCGAGACACGCTCGAACTCGACTACGTGATCGCGTCCGTCTTCGGCCTGTGGGAGACCGTCGTGGACCCGAAGCGGAGGTTTCACAAGGTCAAGGCGGGTCAGTTGGAGTTGCCTGCTGCGCCCGCCGCAAAGGTGAAGCAGCCGGGCAAGCCGATCAAGAAGAAGGCCGGCTCAGGCGAGGGGTAGGCGTGCCCGTCCTCGATGGGTCCAATCTGCAAAGAACCTCGGCGCAAGCGTCTCTTCGGAGCGGAGGTTTGCCTAGGTCGCCTCTCCTGGACTAGGGTGCTTCGCGATGGGCGCCACCGATCTCGTTCTGAGCGGCTTCGTTGGGATTCTGTGCTCACTGGTCGCTGGGCTTCTGTTGCAGTGGAGGGGCAAGGCTCTGATTGACGCTCTCGCCAAGCGGCACGGGAAGGGACGCCGAAAGCTCAAGCGCCGTGCGTATCTCTTGGCCCTTCACCTGCCCGCTGGGCTTCCAGCAGATGTTCTCTTCTTCATCATGACGGCGGCAACAGCCTTCACTGTTGCCACATCGTCGACCGCTTTGCTCCTGGTCAGCAGGGCTGGTGAGGCTGGTGGATCTGGTTTCGTGGCTTCCCCCTGGTTCGGAGTTTCCGCTACCATCGCTGCGCTCGTCGTTTCGTGGTTTGCCTTACGCGGTGCAGCGCTTCGTCTCACAGCCGCTCGGGCCCGGGCGGTGTTCGCACGCATTCGCGAGTCCGTTCTTCTGTGTGCATCCAAACAGCAGTTCGCGAGTTACGTCGCGCAGGAATTGGTCGTTGATAAGGCAAAGGACGGGGCAAGTTTGATGGTCTTGGCCCAGAAGGCCATCGGCGAGGTGAGACTGCCGTTGATCGGCCAAGCCGCGGCAACGCTGGCGCCAGAGGACGAGGCCGAGTGGCCAGACGGATTCGGAGAATTGCTGTTGTCGTATGCCCGGGAGGCGTCAGGCTCCGAAGACGCGTCGAACTAGTAACGAGGGTGCCCTCGTTACTAGTTCGACGCGTACCGGACACTCCTCCTGCGGCCGCTTACGGCCGACGTCGGCCAGCTCGCTGTCGCTTCACCGTGGCCCGCATCGCCGCGTGCGCGACCTCCTTCCCTGCCGACGTCGGCTCCCAGTAGACGCGTCGGGGAACGCACTCGTTCTCTCGCATCCGCCTCGCAGTGGGCAACAATCTTCTGCGGGCCAGCCCCTTATCAACGAGGGCAGCCATCGTCCTATCCTGCGTGCTAAAAGGACCAAGCCAGTCGCCGCACATCATGACCAGCGCCTTCCGCTGCGCGGGTGTCACATCACTCTTCTTAGGAGATTTTCTCATGCGTGGAAGATATCCATCGCGCGGTTCGGTCACCCCCCTGGAGCCCGCCACGCCAGGGTGCGAGACGTTCGAATCTCTCGAAGAACACTGTTTCAGGGCGGCTACATCCGCCTCAAGTTTTTTTGCGCGCGAGTCTGATAGATTTTCCGGATGTCCGATGAAGAGTCCCCGCCCCCCGAGCGTCCTGCGGACCGCCGAGTCCAGCGCCAAGACGGTCAGATGATGAAGACTGGCAGGCAGCAGCTGGAAGTTGACCTGGCCAAAGGTCAGAACCTCTCGGCAACGGCGGGCACGAGTAGCCCTCCCGGTGGCCAGTCAGCTGGAGACGACCCTGAGGCGCTCAACCTCATGGCGTCGCTCCTTGCGGAAGTCGATGGCGACGACGGCGAGGGCGCAAGCGAGAAATGACCGAATCTGACCTCCAGGCACTCTCAGTCTGGACTGCTGTCGTCTCGGCTGGCGTTTCGTTCATCTTCGGCAGCATCACGGTGTACTTTGTCGTCCAGGCCGGAAAGCAGGTCAAGATCGCCGCGACGCAAGCCAGGCTTGCAACCGAGCAACTCAAGCAGTCTGCGCAAGGGTCACTGCTCACGGTTGAAGCCTCCCTCGGTGATGCTCGGCAGCGATGGAAGACAGCATTGTTCAACAAGGTTGAGCAGCAGAAATACGTCAAGCTCAACAGGACCAAAATCGCTGCTATCCGCTGCGAGCGCGCGCTATCGGAACATCGCGAGGCTTACGAACAGTTTCTCAACCGGCTCGACCGGCTGTTCGCCACCGTCAAAGAGGGGTTGATCTCAGAAGAGTCGGGTAAGAACCGACTACCTCAAGATGGTGATCACACTCGTTGAAGAGGACCCGAAACTACGCACGCTGAGGACAGGTCACGAGAACATCGTGCATTTCTATCTCAGATGGAGGTTGTCGGAGACTGACGCCCCAGGCGACGAGCCGAGCAAAGAGAAGGCCGGTTGAGGTGGGGGCTACTCCCAAGGCCGGCTCAAAGCACCGGCGGAACGGTCTCGCCCGGGAACAGGGGCCACTGCTCGGCCGACCGCATGAACGCTTGCATGATGGCTTCCGGGGCCGCCGGTTTGAACCCAAGCTCGGCCGCCTCCTGGAGCTTCATCATGCACCGCTCGATGTCCACCCACGGATGCCCCAGCGGGCCCGCGTATTGGCCGGCCGCCATGAGGTAGAACTGCGCGACGTCGGCCGTCCGCTGTGCGTCCTCGGGGCTCACCTCGCGAAGCGTAGCGCGAACAACCGGCTAGCCGGTTCATTGTCCGCCCAAAGTGGCCAGGATACTGGACAGCGGCCCATGGGACGTGCGTCAGGCACCCGTCCCTGAGTGATGGGATCGGTTGACCAGGCCGCCGCACGAGGAAGAGCATCAGTGCATGAAACGAACAAGGAACGTTCTGTTGAATCTCGCCGGGTGTGCGGCGATGGCTCTGGGCGTTGGGGGCATCACCTCTTGCGCCGATGAGGGGGCGCGCCAGCTGGCTCTCGACGAGTCGTACGAAGAGTGGCGTGCGACATGGGTGGAAGACGTCGATGGCCTTCTAGTGTTGGAGGGCGATATTATCATGTCCAGTGAAGAGGCGCTTCGCCGCTACTGGGAGCGCAACCATTCCGCCCCATCCTTTCGGGCGACGGTTAGCTTTCTCGATCACTCCCGTGACAACAGGTTTTCGCGCTTTCGCCAGCTAAATATCAGCTACTGTATAGATGATGCTTTCGGGGGCGACAAGGCAAAGGTTGTCAGTTCGATAAGAAGGATGGCCTTGAAGTGGGAGCAGGCTGCGAACTTGAACTTTGTCTACAAGTCTGGGTTTGACGACGATTGCGAAGGGCAGTCGACCTCAGATGTCTACATGCATGTTCGGCCGTCCAGCAACCCTGCCTTCTTTGGAGCGGCGTTTTTTCCAGAGAATCTAACCGGCGGAAATCCGCGAGAACTCCTGATTAGCGACGTCCTTTTTGATGAAAGCGATGCTCAGTTCGATGGCACTGTTCTCCATGAGCTGGGGCACATTATCGGGCTGCGCCATGAGCATATCCACGACAGTTGCGACCTCGGAAGCCCGGGGGGGCCAGAAGTCTCTGAGTTGGGTGAAACTGGGCAGTCCTTCAATGCTCGGGACCTGACGCTCAATGATCGCGCTTCTGTTATGTACCATGACGCGTGCCCCTTGGCCGAAGGAGAGAACCTCATCCTTACTCGGCTCGACATCATCGGAGTGAAGAACCTCTACAATGACACCCGGTCGTTTTGGCGCGGGAACGGGCAGGTGGGAGACCATCGAACCGACTATGACGGCGATGGTCGTGCGGACATCTCGTTCATGTCACCGGACAATGGAAGTACGAGCGACCAGCACATCTGGTATGGCAGCACTGGTCCAGGTTTCAGCAAGACATCATACTTGGCCGCGCCCACGAATAACCATGCGCGCCCGCTCGCCGGCCTGTTCACCGGGGCCGACAATCGGACCGATGTGATATACTACCACCAGGCGGGGGTAAACGGTGGTGATGCCCTGTGGTCGGGCGGCACGGACCAGGATGGACTCGACTTTGAGACCAATCTCAACGTTTTCAATACGTATCAGCCGCTCCTCGGAGACTTCGTTGGCGACGACGGTCTCACCGACATCTTCTGGTATCGGCCCGGCGTGAACCCTGACGCGCTCTGGCAGGGAAATACCAACGGTGTCTTTGGCGACCTGTCGGTGAATGTCAATGGGTACTATCAGCCGTTGGTGGCTGACTTCAATGGTGATGGTCGTTCGGATATCCTGTGGTATAATCCCGAGTCAAATACGAGCCCCGTGTGGTACGCGACATCGGGAAGCACGTTCGGCTCCCAAACCACCGTGCAAACAGGGGGAGGTTCGAGCGGCTTAGATCTGGGCGAGCCGTACATCCCCATTGTGGGCGAGTTTAACGGCGATGGCCGGGCGGACATCTTTTGGTACCGGCCGGGTTCGGCATCCGACACCATCTGGTTGGCTGATGCGTCGTCCCCAAGCGGGACTGTTCTCCCAACATCCATCTCCGGATCATACAAGCCGTTTACAGGAGACTTCAACGCTGACGGGCGCACTGATATTTTTTGGTATGGGCCGGGCGGAGGCAGTGACTCGGTATGGATGGCCACAGGATCGCCCTTTGTGTCGGTACCTGTCAGTGTAAGCGGAGACTACTCCCCGGTAGTTGCCGACTTCGACGATGATGGTGACACCGACATTTTTTGGTATCAGCCTAATGCCGGTTCCAGCCCGCTGTGGCGCAGCAATGGAGACGGTACGTTCACTGGACTAGGGCAAACGACCAACCCTCCCAACGGCAGCTTTCCAGTCGGCTATGGTACGGTATACTAGGGAGATGGTACGCATGCTTCGAAAGGTCAGGACCCCTCGGGCCTTTGGGGGGAGCTTGCGGGCCACGGACTCCCTTCTTGTAGCCCTGGCGCTCGTCGTGTTCAGCGGCTGCTCGTCCAAGGAGAGCGGAACGCAGGCCGTCGGATTACAACCCACGCAGGGACCCTACTCACCCTGTGACGACCGCGCGGACTGCAGTGGCGACGGGGCGACCTGCCTAGTTGACGATGATGGGGTAGGCGTATGCAGCGCCCCGTGCGCGAGCACAAGTTCTAGCGAACTTGACCCGAGCGTGTGCCCCCCGGCGCCTGCAGATGTAACCTCAGGCATAGGTTGCCTTCCCGCAGTCGGCGCGGCCGACGAGTGGGAGGGCAACTGCGTTATCGAGTGTACTGAAGTTGGCCTGGCGTGCCCCAGCGGGATGGGTTGCGTCGAGGAAATACTAACGACCCCGACTGGATTCGAGGTCGTTACTCACTACTGTCGCTGAGGTGCCCGCGCACCGGATGCTGAGGCGGTCACGCGTTCATCCGCTTCGCCCTGGACGAGTATCGGGAACGCGGAGACACCCCGGTCACCGGATCCGGGGGAGTAGACCGCTTACCCGATCGAGGCATCTAGGAACGCTGTCGGGATGGGGACCTCGATGTCAAGCGATCTAAGGTGAATGTGTACTGAGGCGTAAGCGGCCAGACGACGACCACTACCGCCACGCGCTCGAATTCCGGAGCCTACGGGCATGTACTCCCGGAGACGCACAGAAGACGAGTGGCGTGAACTCGTCGCGGATTTTGGCGCGAGCAGCCTGACCCAGGAGATGTTCGCGCGGAAGAAGGGACTCAAGGTCGGCACGTTTCGTTCGTGGGTCTACAGGATTCGTCGGGCAGCGAAAGAGCCGAGGTTCCTCGAGCTGACGGAGAGCACGGCCAGCGCGCAGGAGAAGCGCGGGTCGAGAACGACGCTGCTCGTCGGCGAGGTTCGTGTCGAGTTTTCCGAACGGCCCGAGGCCGACTACGTCGTCGCGTTGCTGCGCGGACTCGATGAGGCCAGCCCATGATCGGGCTCCCCGATTCGGTTCGAATCCTGTTGTTCTCCGAACCGACGGACATGAGACGCGGGTTCGATGGACTCACGGGCATGGTCATCGCCGCGGGCGAGAACGTCTACAGCGGGCACCTCTTCGTCTTCATCTCGAAGCGTCGGAACCGAGCCAAGATCCTGACGTTCCAAAAAGGTGGGTTCGTCCTCTGGTACAAGCGTCTCGAGCAAGGACGTTTCAAGACGACGACGTGCAGCGAGGGGCAGGCGGAGATCGATGCCACCGAGCTCGCCATGCTGCTCGATGGCATCGACGTGAGCCGCGTGAACCGACCGAAACACTGGGCGCCGAAACCCGCTCCGCGGTCGCAGTGTGCGACCACACCCTGACGATGCTCGACACCCGGGGCTGCCAATGATCAGATGCTCGAGTGACGGAGGCGAAGCTCGACGAACTTGAGGAGTCCCTCGACCCCGTCGCCCGCAGCGTGGTGGTGTTCCTCAAGGGGATCATCGCGCAGCGCGACGCACAGGTCGCGGCTCAGACCGCACAGGTCGCGGCTCAGACCGCCCAGAACGCCGCCCTGACGCAACAGATCGCCAGGCTGAGCGAGCAACTGAGCGAACTGCAGCGGATGCTCTTCGGCCGCCGCTCCGAGAAACTTCCGCCCATCGAGAGCGAAGTCCGGCGCGTGGTCGAGGCCGACGAACTGACGGTGGACGGCGACCCGATGCCCGAGGACGAAGACGCGCGCGAGAAGGAGAAGCGCCGCGTCGCTCGGAAGAAGTCGGAGACGAAACGCAAGAAAAACCGGAAGCTCAAGAAGAACCTCCCCGTGGTCCACGAACAGGTCGACGTCGACCCCAGCCAACTACCGGAGGGGATGACGCTGGACGACTTCCGTGAAGTCGGCTGCGCGGACCCGGTGCGCCGTGTCGAGCACGTCCGCGAGCACATCGTCGTGGTCGAGTTCGCACTGCAGACGCTCGCGTCAAAAGACGGCGAGCGACTGATCAAGGCTCGCGCTCCGGCCGGGGTCACCGACGGCTGTCAATACGGCCCCGGCCTTCAAGCGCACGTGATCACGGCGAAGTGCGCGGACTCGATTCCGTTCCACCGGCTCGCCAAGATGCTCGACCGAGCCGGAGCATCCATCGCACGCAGCACCCTGTGCTCGATGTATCACCGCGGCGCGAAACGGTTCGTTCCGATCTACGACCGACTTCTCGAAATCGCGCGAGACGACGCGTACCTCCACGCGGATGAAACGACGTTGAACGTGCAGCAGCGGGGCGGATGCGTTAAGGTCTGGGTCTGGGGGATCATGTCAGGGCAAACGCATCTAATTCCCTCCCGACGAGAGTATCTTCAGGAGGAACAGCTCGTTCCAGCCAGCTTCGGGGCGCCGGTTCTTGATGCCGACTTTGGAGCCCTTCACGTTGCGTAGGAGGTTGAGTGCGGCGTGCCGGATAATGGTGAAGTTCTCGGCGGCATTCTCTGCTCGCAGGCGGGATTCGTCCTCGCGGAACGCCACGTCGAGAACCCAGTGCAACTTGTTCTCGACCTGCCAGTGACCACGAACGGACGCCAGCGCTTGCTCGGCTGTCATGGTCGAGCGCGAAGTAATGAAGTACCGGCTTCCGCAGCTCTTCTCTCCGTCGATGATGCGCGTGGACTCGAAGAGTACGAGCTGTGCCAGCCCCTTCCAACGTTCCCGCAGCTCCTGCGGAAACTCGGCGGAGATCGGCAGCACCCAGCACTTGCGCGTCTCCTCTCGACCTCGTTTCTTCTCTGTGCTCGCCGCGTAGTGCTTGCCATCAAGAACGGGATCGGGATCGCTGCTTCGGAAAGCGTCCAATGCGTTGGTGACGGCCTCGGACAGCTTCGGTTGGTTGTCCCGAACAGCGAGCAAATAGTCTCCGCCTTTCTCCACGATTTTCTCGGAGATGTCGGTCTGACAGCCCGCAGCGTCGATTGTGACGAGACAGCCCTTGAGGTGCAGCAGCTTCAGCAAGCGTGGGATGGCCTCGATTTCATTCGATCCCTCTGTCGTCCCAACCTGGCCGAGGACGACGCCGTTCGCGGTACTCCAAGCGCTGACCATCGTGATGAATCCGCCGCCGCTCGCCTTCTCGAACGCCCGTCTCAAGACCTTCCCATCGATCGCGACAACGCCATCATTCGTCGCCGCCGCAACGCCCCGCATCCAGGTCGCAAACATGGCCTCGAGCGGTTCCGGGTCGAGCTTCGCGAGGACGCGGCCGATGGTATCGTGGGAGGGAATCCCCGACGGAAACTCGACGAAGCCCTCAAGAAATTCCAGGCGCGAGTTTCCGAATCGCTCGACAGCCACCGGGTCATTCGCGCCGCACACGACTCCGCACAAGCACAGGAACAGCACAGACTCCAGGCTGTGTCGGCGGGTCCGCTTCATTCGCGGGTCCGGCACCTGCGAAAGCAACTCGATGAACGAGTCGACGTCCGGCGCTGGTCCCATCGAGGCCTGGATTTTCGGTCTCCGTTTCGCACCCTTGGTAGCCGTCGCCATCCGTCGAAAGAGATCACGTTTGCCTGCGTCGATGCAAATCACGCCGCAACCGATCGGAATTGCTTAAGTCTTGATGCGATTGCCCTGGGGATCATGTCGACGCAGGTCTTGGCCTACAAGTTCAGCGAAGACCGCGGTGCAAGCACGGCCAACGAACTGATCGGCGATTCGGCAGGCTATCTGACGGTCGACGGATACAGCGGCTACAACAACGTCACGGAGGCCGCGGAGGGCGAGTCCAAACGGACCCGCGTTGGCTGTTGGGGACATGCGAGGAGAAAGTTCTACGCGGCGATGAAGAACGTCCCGACCGCACGCGAGGTGTTGGAGATGATCGTCGAACTCTATGTCGTGGAGCGCGACGCGGCGATGAAGGGGGTCCTCGGAACGGATGCCCACGCGAAGATGCGCAAAGAACAGAGCGCCGCAATCGTCGAACGTATCGAAGCTTGGGTCGACGAACAGCACGGCCAACACTCGCCAAAAAGTGCGATGGGCTCCGCGCTGACCTACGCGAAAAAGCAGCGAACGCGGCTGCGACGTTTCCTCGAAGACCCGAAGCTCGCGCTCGACAACAACTACGCCGAGCGGGCGCTTCGGATCATCGCGCTGGGCCGGAAGAACTTCCTCTTCGCCGGAAGTGCGGAGCACGCTCAGAATCTCGCCGTCCTCCAGTCGATCGTCTCGACTTGTCTGCTTCACGATGTGAATCCCTACGAGTACATTCGCGACGTCATCGTTCGACTCCGCGATCGCCCACCGGATCCCCCTCTGTCAGGGTAGTTGAAGCGTCCGCGCGGCAGCCCGAGGCGCCGCGATCTCAGCAACGAAGCGGGGCGTGAAGACGAAGAGAAACAGATGAAAGAATACTCGGAGACGGTGCGTGCGAGGATGGTCGCGCGGTTGTTGGGCCCGCACGCAATGTCGGCGCTGGCGCTGTCAAAGGAGAGCGGAATCTCTCAGGCGACGCTATCGCGATGGTTGAAGGCGGCTGCCATTATCGAGCCCGTGGCAAACGAGCGCAAGCGACAACGGGCAGCGGGGCATCCGGGCGCGAGCGAACAACAGCCGGCACCGAGCACGCGGCGTTCAGGGCCGGACAAGCTTGCGTTGATGGGGCGAGCCGGCGACCTCGAAGGTGAAGCGCTAGGCGCTTTTCTGCGACGCGAAGGCGTTTATCTGGCCGAACTCGAGCAATGGCGCAAGCTCGCTGCCAACGCGCTCAGCGGTACGAAGAAGCAGGCGCCGAGTAAAGAACTCCGGCGCCTGAAGGCAGAACTCGCCCGCAAGGAGAAGGCGTTGGCCGAGACCGCAGCTCTCATCGTGCTCAAAAAAAAAGTGGCGGAGATCTGGGGGGACGAGGACGACGACACGGAGTCGAAGAGCGAGCGGTGATCGTCGAACTCATCGACGAGGCCGTTGCCGCGGGTGCTGGACACGGAAAGGCGTGCCACGTCGTCGGGCTTGCTCCGACAACGATCAACCGCTGGCGCCTCAAGCCGGCGGCCGAGGATGCGCGCCGGGGCCCCAAGACCAGGCCCCGCAACGCGTTGTCGGAGCAAGAGCAGTCCGAGGTTGTTGCGATGATGAATGCAGCCGAACACAGCTCGATGTCGCCTGACGCTCTTGTGCCTTACTTAGCGACACTTGGGGTGTATCTCGCCTCGCAGAGCACCTTCTATCGAATCGCACGCGCGGCGAAGCTGCTGAGTGCTCGAGGTCGAGCCCGACGGCGCTCGCACCAACGCCCTCGCGAGTTCGTCGCCAAAGGGCCGAACGAAGTGTGGGCATGGGACATCACGTTCCTGCCGACCACGGTGCGGGGGCGTTTCCTGAAACTGTACGTCGTCATCGACGTGTGGAGCCGCATGATCATCGGCGCTGAAGTCCACGAGCACGAGGACGCCGCACTCGCGGCTGCGCTGGTGGAGCGCTGTTGCATCGAACAGGGCGTCCGCCGCGACCAACTCGTGCTCCACGCCGACAACGGCGGCGCAATGAAGGGCAACACGATGCTCGCCAAGCTACAGCAGCTTGGCGTCATGCCCAGCTTCTCGCGGCCGCACGTCAGTGACGACAACGCTTTCGCCGAGTCCGTGATGCGGACGATCAAGTACAGCCCGGCGTACCCCCAGCAGGCGTTCGCCGATCTCGAGGAAGCACGGGCCTGGGTCGCGAGCTTCTTGGCTTGGTACAACGAGCAGCACCTCCACAGCGGCATCCGTTTCGTGAGCCCCGGGCAGCGCCATCGCGGCGAGGACGTTGCGATTCTCGCCCACCGCCATGCCGTCTACATCGCAGCCCGTGAGCGCCACCCCGAGCGTTGGACGACCGGTAAGACGAGGAACTGGACTCGACCCGAAACGGTCATCCTCAACCCGTCACCCTCGTCACGGAAGAGCAGCACGATCCGCAGCTGACCAAATCAGAAACCGCTTCAACTTTCTTGACAGTTACCGGGATCGAGTCGATGACCTGCTGCCCTGGAACTGGGTGCCGCCACCGGATCTTCCGCTCCGGCCAACCGCGCCGAAGCGAATCCCCGAATAACCCTCGGGGGGCCGATCACAGCCCTGTTTCGCGGGGTGGTCTCTGCCTGATCGCTTACGCAAGGACAGCCCCTCGCGTTGGAGGACTTCATCGTGACCCCGTGTTCAAGTGCGTCTGCCGTTGGGGGTTGCTCAGGTTGGCTACCCTCTCGCAACGTCGACCTTGTATCGGGAACGTATGAGGTCAACGAAACTTTTGCCGAGAACTTGGTGTTTGATAGCTCCGCGCCACTGTGGTCGTGCGACGATGCAAAATTCATCTCGGTTCCGGGTGGTTTTCAGGTTGCGAACGCCAACAGCGGCGAGCTGCTCTACGAGGTAGGTCTTCGCAACGGCGACAAGGTCCAGAGTGTCAACGGCCAAGACGTGACTACGTGGGCGGGCGCGGAAAAGGCGTTCAACTCGTTCCTCGGAGGCGCCAGCAGCTTCACCGTGACGGTTACGCGTGGAAGCAGTACGGTAACCTTGACGTGGACGCTCGTTCCCTGACCTGGCAAGCACTTGGCCTCGCAGCCGCCACTCTTGCAGCCGCCACTCTTGTGGTTGGCTGCGACGAGCCTGTAGACGAGAGCGACCTGGAGAGGCTGCCCATCCGCTACGAGACCGACGAATTGGAGATCGCCACCTCGTTCGAAGAGGCCCTATGCGAGGGCGATCTGCGCTGGCTCAATACTGCGACGAGTCGGGTGGAGCTGGCCCTTGGCGCTCAAGTCGACGAGCTGCACACCGTCTACGCGTATTCTGCGGCCGATATCTATATTGAGGAAGAGACCGAGGACGGCAAGGTCGGCTACTTTGATATTCCGGGGTGTCCAGAGATATTACCAGGCTGCTACCGGCTGCATGACGACGTCGCGATTGGGACCCCGGCACTCCTCCCTCACGAGATCGTGCACATTGTGTCGACCGAGCTTGACCCGAGCTACGTCAGGTTCTGGTACGAGGGCATCGCTGAGGCTCTGAGCGAGCATCCGATCATCTACTTCCCCGCAGACCTCGTTGCAGAGTCGACCACGGACGACGTGCTTTACTCCGTGCCGGGCCACTTCATCCGCTGGCTCATCGAACGACAAGGAATAGAGCCGGTCGTCAGAGTCCTGCAGGGCGAGCCGTTTGAGGACGTCTACGGGATGGACCTTGGCGCCATCGAGCAGGTCTACGACGTTGAGGCTGCCGAGGTCATGCCTTCGCCTTACGCGTGCGCCGACGAGCCCCTTGTACCCACGGAGTCCGGCTCGTTCGACCTCGCGATGGACCTCGACTGCGCTGCGCCAACGACAACCCGCATCCGGCACGGCTCCAGCATCGACCGGATCGCGACGATCCGCATGGTCACGACAAAGACTGACGCGACTTACCTGATCGAAGCTGAGGGGGTCGACCAGATCGAGATTGGTGGCTGCGTAACTGAGCCCGGCGACTTCGTGGATCAGTTGGGGGATGTGACCAGTGACGCACACCTGCTTGCATCGAATAGCCTGGGAAAGACCACGAAGGTCTTCCCAGGCAACGAGGTCTTCCTCCCAGCCTCCACGTACCGGATCGTGCTGCTCGCGGAGGACGCCGGCGAGCCGCAGCCGATCCAGTTCAAGCTCACGCCCGTGGAGTAGTCTTGGCGAAGCTCAAGGGGTTCGAGCTGGTAGCCGACTCAAGCACTAGGCCGGCTTCCATCTCTTGCCCGCGCCCTTGCCCCCGGCACCGACAACGGATTCATCGTCCCGCATTGCATCGAGGACCACGCTGACATCCCACTTGAGCTTGTGGCGGAGCTGCGACTTGCTCATCGGCTCCGCCGCCAAGGCCTTCAGGATCTGAGCCCTGCGCTTCTCCGTGTCGCCTGGAGCGTCGGGCTTCGGCTTGCGCGGTGGCGCGGGGTTGGGTGCGAGCGGAGCCGTGACCATCGGAGCCTTCATCGCCTTGGCTCCGCCAGCCTTGGCGATGAAGTCCCGGAGGCCCTCCCACTTTCCTCGACTTCAACGAGTCGGCCAGGCTGGTCGAGGCGGCGAAACAGGAGCCCTTGGCCTACGCGATGATCGTCCTCGCGTTGAACACCGGGCTTCGGCTCGGCGAGCTGCTTGCCCTGAAGTGGGATGCGGTGGATCTCAAGGCTGGTCGGCTTCACGTCCGCGAGGCCGTGGCGCTTGGCCTCGTCGGGACGCCCAAGTCAGGGCGGTGTCGAGAAGTCCCGCTCAACGAGACGGCACTGGCCGCGCTCCGAGAGCACCGGCATCTGCGGGGGCCGCTCGTCTTCTGTAGCGACGACGGGCGTATGCTCACCAACGATGAGGCGAAGGGTCCGCTTCGCCGGGCTCGTGCACGCTCCGGCGTGGCGCACCTTGGGTGGCACGCGTTGCGCCACACGTTCGCCAGCCACCTCGTGATGCGGGGTGTTTCGATCAAAGCGGTGCAGGATCTCCTCGGCCACGCGACCCTGGAGGTCACCTTGCGGTACGCCCACCTTTCGCCGGACGTCACGCGCAACGCCGTGCTCGCGCTCGACACTGGTGGCGACACTGGTGGCGACAGGCAAGCGGCGGAATGAAGAACGGCCCCTAGCGATGTGCTAGGAGCCGTTCAAAGAAGCGGGCTATGGGATTCGAACCCACGGCTTCGACCTTGGGAAGGTCGCGCTCTACCAACTGAGCTAAGCCCGCGTGTGCCCGGACCATCGCAGAGATTCGGGCGCGCTCGCAAGCGCTCGCGGGAAACCCCTGTGGCGCCCGGCTTGGCGCCCGTTTTCGCGCTGGCTTGGGGGGATCGTTGCGGGTGGGGCAGGTGCGGAATCGTCGGAGCCTGTGCGTGCCGGGGGGGCTCCGGGCTCCCATGGACGTGGAATTCTTCCGGCCGAAGTTGGGGCCCATCAGACCCGGCACCTGTCGCGAAGGCGCCCCGGCGTCTGCGGGGATGGGGCCCTGAGCGAAAGATGAGGATCCCACGAGGCGAACATCGCAGTCTGAGGGCCGGGGCGAGCCGAAACCAGGGTGTGGTCTGTCGACCCCGGAAATGCGCCCGTGAAATTTAGCGGAAATACCGCTCTGCACGGGTGCCTGGAGGCGATAATGGCCGGGCGTGGGTGTCTTTGGGGGAAGCTCGACCGCCTCACTGCGAGACGCCGATCGGTTGCGAAGACGCAGCCTGTCTGGGGTCGTGGTGCTGCTGGTCATTGCAACCCTGACCCAGGGGTTCACCGACGTCATGGAGCGGCGTGCGGAAGCCTCGGTGGACGTGCTGAGCCGCGCGGGCCGACTCAGCGCGGCGGTCGCGGACGTCGAAGCTGCTGCGCGTGGTCTGGAACGCAATCCTGACGCTCCGGGGATCCGTGAGGCGCTCGAGCGAAGCGTGCTCGCGCTGGACCGCCGCAGCGGTGAACTCGTGGAGCTGGGGCTCGACCAGCCAGCTTCGGGGCCCGCGTGGGACCGCATCGCGCTGGGCACCGCGTCGGTGATCGAAGCAGCCGAGGCGGTCGGGGCAAACGCTGTCGTGGGCGTTCAAGCGGCGCAGCGCTTGCGCGCACGCTGCGTTGTTCTTCGCGCCGAAGCCGACTCCGCTCGAACGCAGGTCGAGGCCCAGGCCCAGGAGCGTCGAGGCCGGCTCCGCTGGTTTTCCTGGGGTGCATGGGCTGCGCTGGTCGTGTCGATTCTCGGCGTGTCTCGATGGGTCCTCTCTGCCGCCCTCGCGCAGCTGGACCGAGATGGAGAAGAACTCGCCGAGGCCGAGCGCGCAGTGCTCGATGCCGCGGACGGCGAACGTGTCCGCTTGGGGCAGGAGTTGCACGACGGGTTGTGCCAGCAGCTTGGCGGGCTCCGCTTGCTCGCAACCGCCGTGGGCCGCGGCTCGTTGGAGCCCAATACGCAAGAGTCCCTCGCCACGCTGGAGGGCCTCGCCGCCAAGGCGCTCGACATGGCGCGGGCGCTTTCCCACGGCCTGTACCCTGGAGATGTTCGAGCCGAGAACCTCTCCGGTGCGCTGGAACGACTCGGCGCCGAAGTGGCCGAGCTGGGTGGATTTGAGTACTCCTTCGACGGGCCGGCGGTCCTTCCCAGCTCGGTCTCGGATGAAGATGCCATGCAGCTGTACCGGATCGCCCAAGAGGCGCTCTCCAACGCGGTCCGGCACGGCCGCCCGGGCGGTCTGCGCGTCTCGCTGCAGTCCGAGCCCTTGACGCTGTGCGTCGAAGATGACGGTGTGGGTCTGTCCGCGACGCACGACGGCAGCACGACCGCGGGCGTCGGCCTGAGCAGCATGAATGCCCGCGCTCGAGCCTTGAACGCACGCATCCGCTTCTTCTCGACACCGCACCAGGGCACTCGGATCGTGGTGACGCGCGCCGAGCAGAGCCTCCCGCGTGATGCCCTCGCAGAACTTTCCGTGACGCCGCTGACCCCCTGGAAACGATCATGACCGAAGCCCGCAAGAAGACCATCCTCATCGTCGACGACCACCCCGTGTTCCGCCACGGCCTCAGCGCGCTGGTGCGTGCCCAGCCGGACTTGGAGGTCGTGGGCGAGGCGACCTCGCTCGAAGAGGCCAAGGACAAGCTGTCGTCCGTCAAACCCGACGCTGTCGTGGTCGATCTTGCGCTGGGGGACTCCAGCGGGCTGGAACTCGTTCGACACATCGCGGCCAACCGTCTGAATGTTCCGTCGCTGGTGGTCTCGATGCATGACGAGGCGCTGTTCGCCGACCGGGCGTTGCGTACGGGCGCAGCGGGGTACTTGATGAAGAGCGCGAGTCCCGATGTGCTGCTCGAAGGCATTCGCAAGGTGAGCTCGGGCGAGCAGGTGGTGAGCGAAAAGCTCAGCGCTGCGTGGACCAAGGGCGGCGCTGATCCGGTCGGCAAAGGAGAGGACCCCGTGGCACGGCTCTCGACGCGGGAGATGGAGGTCTTCGAGCTGATGGGCCGTGGACTGCGGACCCGAGAGATCTCCACGCAGCTCTCGATCAGCGTCAAGACGGTGGAGACCCACCAGAGCAACACGAAACAGAAGCTCGGGCTCACCAACGCGACCCAGCTGCTTCGCGCCGCGCTCGCCTGGCAAAACGGCATTCGCCTGGACCCCGCGCACCCCGGCAACGCCGAGCGCACCGCGAGCGTGTGATCGACGCCAAGGCGGCGCTTCGATCGGCCCAGCGCGAGCGGTCAACCGACCCGGCCGAGCGAGCGCGCCAAAGCGATCGGCTGCGGGTTCGACTGTGTGCCTTGGACCTGATCCGCGAGGCGAACGCGGTTGCGATGTTCGTGGGTGTCGCGCACGAGCCCCTGATGCGCGGGGTGTTCGACGCGCTCGCCCCTGCGCAGCGATGGCTCCCCAAGGTGGCGGGGCCCAGCGCGCTCGCATGGTGTGCGCTCACCGACTGGAACTCGTTGCGGCCGGGTCGGTTCGGGATCCTCGAGCCCGCCGGCGAGGGCGAGGCCGCGCTGCCACCCCAGGTCGAGGTCGTGCTTGTGCCGGGCCTGGCCTTCGATGCGCGCGGGGGCCGACTGGGGTGGGGCCGCGGCTACTATGACCGTGCGCTCGCGCAGGCTCCAGGCGCGCGGCGCGTGGGCGTGTGTCTTGAGGCCGGACTGGTTGAGTCCGTACCCATGCAGGCGCACGATCTACCCATGCACGTCGTCGTGACGCCCAACGCGACGTACCTCTGAGAAAACGCACGCTTCGCATGCGGTACCCTGTGGGCTGTGCTCTCGTTGGGCTCTGTGGTGGCTCCGAACGCATCGACTCGCAAAAGCGCGTTGGCCCTCGCGCTGCTCTCGCTCGTGCCGGTCGGCTGTGACGCCGATGCGAAGCCGACGACGCAGGCGGTCACACCCGCGGATGCTCCTGCCGCGGCGCTCGATGCCGAACTCGAGGCCCCACGTTTCGATGTTCAGGTGGAGGCGCCTGCCAAGGCCCCCGCCGGCAAAGAGGCGCTGGCCAAGGTTCGTGTGCACCCCCGCAAGCCGTGGCACATGAACACGGAGTTTCCCGTCGCACTCCGCATCGAGGCGCCCAGTGGCGTGAGCATGCCCGTGCCCAAGCAGCGCAAGGATGATGCCGAGCGTTTCGACGACGACGGCCTCGTGTTTTCGCTGCCGTTCACGCCCACCACCGACGGACCGAAGCAGTTCGCCGGAGAGGTCGACTTCGCCGTCTGTGGCGATGCCGCCTGTGCGCCGGAGACCGTCCTGGTCGATTTCACGATCGAGGTCGGCTGCGACAGCGGCGCGCTCTGTTAGCGCGGCTCGACGCGGCTTGAATCCTCCGACCTCGCCCGCGAGCGCCGGGCTTACGCCGGGGCGGACGCCTCGAGCACCGCATCGACCACCATCTGCGCGAGCGTGGCCAACGACGACTCGCCTTCCAGCGCGGTCGCCTTGGCCGGTGCGCCGCAGTAAGCCTGTTCGAGTCCGCACTCGGCGAAGTTCTTCGCGCCCGCAGCGATCTTCTCGTGCAGCGCCAGCTCGAGCGAGGGCAGGGCATCCGCCGCTGCGGTGTCGACCAGGTCGGGCCGAATCGCCAGAATCAAGCTCGTCTCGTACTGCCCGGCATGGCACGAGCCGCTCTGAAACTCCGCGGTCAGCTTCTGCGCCTGCTTGCGCCTGGTCTTGTCGACGAACAGCAGGGCCGTGCCCGTTGTCGCTTCGTAGTCTTTGGCGACGGCGCGCAGGGTCTGGATGTGCCCGGGCTCGAGGTGCGCGTTGGTCAGGACCACGTGCTCGAAGCCAAGGCGGTGCGCGGACAGGCAGGCCTGCAGGACCAGCGGCCCGATAACCTCGGCACCGATGCTGGTGGTCCCCGCAAAGCCCTGTGCCCACTCGGTCACGCCGTAGTGAAGCGGCGGGTAGTGCACGGCCAGGTATCCGTGGCCAGCGAGCGCGTCCGCGGCCCGCTGGGCGATCGCGGTTGAGATCAGCGTGTCGGTGCCCAGCGGAAGGTGGGGTCCATGGGCTTCGACGCTCCCGGCGGGGATGATCGCGACCGAGCGCTGCGCGTCCGCAAGCGCTTGCGCGAGCACGGGGTAGCGCATGTCGAACAGCGCGTGGGCCGAGCCGATCACAGCGTCTCCTGCTGGGCGAGATCACGAAGCGCGCCGCGCTTGATCTTCCCGGTGTGGGTGCGGGGAAGCTGGGGCAGGAAGCGAACCATGCGTGGCGCCTTGAACGGAGCGAGGTGCTCGCGGCAGTACGCAATGATGTTGGCCTCGAGGTCCTTGGTCGGATCGTGTCCCGGTGCGAGCTCGATGTAGGCCATCGTCTTCTCCAGGCCAGCCGGGTCGCGCACTCCGACGACGCCGGCTTCGAACACGGCCTCGTGTCCTAGCAGAGCGTTCTCGACCTCGACCGGCGAGACGTACACGCCCGAGCACTTGAGCATGTCGTCGCCGCGGCCGCAGTACCAGAAGTACCCTTGCTCATCGACGTAGAACTTGTCCCCGCCCCGGACCTCGTCGCCCCAGAAGGTCTCGCGGCTCTTGTCGCGCATCCTCCAGTAACCCTGGCCCGCCGATGGCCCCTTGATCACGAGCGTCCCGATCTCACCTTTGGGCACCGCGTTGTCGTCGTCGTCGACCAGTCGGTAGCTGTAGCCCTCGACCAATCTGCCCAAGCTGCCTTCCTTCACGTCGCCGGGGCGGTTGGTGATGTAGACATGGAACATTTCGGCCGACCCGATGCCGTCGTAGATCTCCACGCCAAAGCGTTCTTTCCAGTCTCGATAGACCCGAGGGGGGAGGGCCTCGCCGGCGGAGACCAAGGAGCGGACCGAGCTGAAGTCGAAGCGCTCGGGCTTGGGCACCGCCATCAGCTTGGTGATGTTGGTGGGGACGGTGACGAACTGGGTCACCTTGTACTTCTGCGCCAGCTCGAAGTACCGCTGCGGCTCGACGCGGTCCGGGATCAACACGATGCGGCCGCCGACCGAGAACGGGAACAACATGTTGCTGCCCAGCGCGTACCCGAAGAACAGCTTGGGCGCGGCCATCGTGATGTCCGTACGGGTCAGGCCCAGCGTGCGCTGAGCATACGCCACCGTGTTCCATACAAAGTCGTGATGCATGTGCACCACGCACTTGGGGTTGCCGGTCGAGCCGGACGAGCTGAGCCAGGTGGAGACGTCGTCGCGGTAGGTCGGCTCGGTGGTGGCCTCGGGGCTCTGGCGACCCAGTGCTTCGCGGTAGTCGATGCAGCCTTCGGGCGCTTTGGCGCCGCTGCGGTCGAGCACGATGAAGTGTTTGGTGTACGGGGCGTTCGCGGCGGCGGGCGCCACCTCCGGCCAGATCTCGGCGTCCACAATCACGGCCTTGGGCCGCGCGTACTCCAGGTAGTACTCGAAGTCTTTGGTCCGTAGCCAAGTGTTGGTCGGGACCGCCACGCAGCCCGCGCGAAGAATGCCGAAGTAGGACTCGACGAACTCGGGCGTGTCGAGCAACAGCAGCTGGACTCGGTCTTCGATGCCCAGACCCAGCTCACGCAGGAGATTGGCCACGCGCATGCTGCCCTCGTGGACCTGGGCATAGGTGACCTCGCGGTCGTTTGCAGCGTCGATGATCGCCACGTCATCACCACGTCCTTCCTCGAGCCGGTCGTCGAGGAAGAAGGTGACCATGTTGAGGCGATCGGGGATCTCGATCGGCGCGTCCATGGCGGCAGGCTCCCACGCGGTCCCACGCCGGCTCAAGGCGTGAACGAACGCGCGGCCTCACGTCTGCGACGCGCACCCGGCACAACGAAAAACGCCGCATGCCCGATCTGGACATGCGGCGATCGGGAACGTGCCCGGCGGCGGGTTAGCGCCCGCCCTTGAGCATCTGCTGCATCCCGGGAATCTCTCCCAGGTTGGGCATCAAGATGATCTCGATGCGGCGGTTTTGTTCCTTGCCCTCCTCGGTATCGTTGGACGCGATGGGGTCGAACTCACCGAATCCGGCGGCACCGACTCGCTTGCCGGGGTAACCGTCGGCGATCATCTCGGTGACCATCGACACCGCACGCGCGGTGGAGAGCTCCCAGTTGTCCTTAAAGCGGGCCGTCCGGATCGGGACGTTGTCGGTGTGACCCGCCACGAGGAAGTCACGGTCGCCGACGTTGATGAGGGCCGGGACGATCTGCGCGACCGCGGCTTTGCCTTCGTCGCTCAGGCGGGACTTGCCGCTGTCGAACAAGATCGCGTTGGAGAGCTTGACGGTCATGCGTCCCTTTCGGAAGACGACCTCGATGGTGCCCGCGTCGACCAACGCCTTGAGTTCGGCGAACAGGTTCTTGTAGACCTGCAGCTCCTTCTCGCGCTTGGCTTTGTCCGCTCGAAGCTCGGCGAGCTCCTTCGCGCTGAGGCCTTGTGCTTTCGCCAGGTCTTCGATCTGGTCGTTGAGCATCGCGAGCTCGGACTCAAGTTCGGCGACCCGGGCTTCGAAAGCCTGGTTCTCCTTCGTGAGGGTCTGGTTCTTGCTCTGCTCGCCCGCGAGGTCGGACTGGGTCCGAGACAGCGTCGCGTTGGTGGCGTCGAGCTCCGCCTGAAGTTTCTTGGCTTTGCAGCCCGGAGCGACGAGGGCAAGCAGTGCGAGGGCGAACAGTGCGCGTCTCATGACCTGGCGGAACGTATCAAAGCTCGAAGCCCCGGTTGTGCCGAAGAATTGACCGCATTGCGCGCGCGCGACCGGGGCAGCGGGCTCGTGGGAGCGTGCGTTTTGCGCAGTCGGCGCGATCTCCGCTGCGCCCGAACCCCATGAAACTGCACCAATTTTGACTCTTCAGGCCAGATCGGTACCATGCCGTGCGACCGTCGGTTCCCGAACCTGCAAGTCGCCGGAATTGCGAAGGAAAATGGCGGCTCGAAAGAAACCAACCCGGACGAAGCGCGGCGCCGAGCAAGCCTCTAAGCCGGCTGGCGGATTGCTGCCGCGGCCCTGGGGCGAGTTCCTGGGGATCGCGCTGCTCGCGGGTGGGGTGCTGATGTTTGGCGGTCTTGTCTCGTACCAGACCGGGTCGGGCACGCTGATGGGTCCCGTCGGGCACATCGTCGCGACCGGCGTGTACGCCAGCTTTGGGATGGCTGCCTACCTGATCACGCTCGGCGTGTTTGGCATGGGCATCAAAGCCCTGCGCGGAGAGGGAATGGAGATCACCCTCGGGGAGGGCATCGGCTTCTCGGTCGCGACCCTGGCCGGCTGCGTGCTGCTGCACGTGATGTTTCCAGCCTACCGGGTGCACGGGTACACGGCCGGAGGCCTGGCGGGTGAACTTGCCGGGGAGGTCAGCCTCGGCATGCTCGCCCATGCCGGAACCTACCTGGTCGCGCTCACCCTGCTGTGTGTCGGCCTGATCGCCTCGACCCCGCTCTCGACGGCCCACCTGGTGACCGCCGGGCATGCGGTGCTCGGGACGATTCGCCGCGTCGGCGGCTACCTGCACGCCGGCATCCGCGACCTCATCGAGACGCAGCGCGACCCCGGACCCGTGGAGGACGAACTCGACGAGGAACTCGCCGCACTCGATGAAGAGTTTGGGGAGGACTGGGATGACGAGGACGACGACGAGCTCGAAGAGGACGACGACCTCGCGCAGGAGGAGACGCGCGAGGAGGGAGCCGACGAGCCGCAGGTGGTCGCCGCGTCCAGCTCCAAGAACCGACGCCGTGTGGGCCGCAAGTCCAAAGCCAAAGCGGACGGCCCCGCCGAAGACCCGGTCGCGGCCGGCGGCGCGAGCGAACCGGACCCGGACGCATCCGACACCCAGCGTGCTTCGAATCGGCGCCGCAGCGCGGCTGCGAGCGCGCCGGATCCCGACGTCGCCGATGAGGCCGGACCCCTCGAGGAGCCGGAGATCGTGGTGCGAACCGAGGCGTCCGACGCCAGCGACCCCACCACGAAGCTCGCCGCCAACGGCAAGAAGACCCCTCCGCGCCCCGAAGAACTCGCCGCGCAGCAGCAGGCCGCGCCCCAGCAAAAGTCGATCGACGAGTTCAAGTCGAAGCCGGCGTCTGCGCCCAAGCAGGCGACCAAGTCGCCTCCGGGCGCTGGTTCGATCGTTCGCCTCACCTCGGGCCCGTTCCTGCTCCCACCGGTCGAGCTGTTCGCTGCCGCCGACACCACCCCCAGCGAGTTTGATCGCAAGTTTGTTCTGGAGCAGGCGCAGCGCCTCGTCAGCACGCTCGCCGAGTTCAAGATCCGCGGCAAGGTCACCAAGATCCACCCGGGACCGGTCATCACCCGCTACGAGTTCAAGCCCGAAGCCGGCGTGAAGCTCTCCAAGATCGAGAGCCTTGAGAACGACCTCGCGATGGCGCTTGAGGCCATCCGCATTCGGATCCTGGCTCCGATCCCCGGCAAGGCGTCGGTTGGATTCGAGGTGCCCAACAAGACGCGGGAGACCGTCTACATCAAGGAGATGCTGGAGTCCGAAGACTTCGGCAAGAAGATGAGGTTGCCACTCGCGCTGGGCAAAGACATCACCGGCAACATCGAGGTCATCGACCTCGCCAAGGCCCCGCACTTGCTGGTCGCCGGTGCCACGGGTTCGGGCAAGTCGGTCGGGGTCAACTCGATGATCTGCTCGCTGCTGTACACGCAGACCCCCGAGGACGTTCGCATGCTGATGATCGACCCCAAGATGTTGGAGCTGTCGATCTACGAGGGCATCCCGCATCTGCTGCTGCCGGTGGTGACCGACCCCGAGAAGGCGTCGTTGGCGCTGCGTTGGGCCGTGCAGGAGATGGAGCGTCGCTACACCTGCCTGTCCGAGGCGCAGGTCCGAGACATCTCGGGCTACAACCGGAAGCTCCCCGAGCTGCAGGCGGCTTGGGAAAGAGAGATGCACTTGGCCGACCTCGCCGAGGAAGACATGCGCCGGGTCGCGATGGAGCAGGGCGAGGACATGGCCAACGGAACGGCACTGTCGGGGATCAGCTTCGACCAAAACGGGCCCAAGCAGACGCGCGGAGGCATGGATGGCCCCGAGTATCCCGAGAAGATGCCGTACATCGTCGTCATCATCGACGAGTTTGCAGACCTGATGATGGTGGCCAGCAAAGAGGTCGAGCAGAGCGTGGCGCGGATCGCTGCCAAAGCGCGTGCCGCTGGCATTCACCTGATCGTCGCCACCCAGCGTCCGTCGGTCGACGTCATCACCGGGACGATCAAAAACAACTTCCCCTCGAGGATCGCGTTCCAGGTCACCTCCGACATCGACTCGCGCACCATCATCGACGGCAAGGGCGCCAAGCAGCTGCTGGGCATGGGGGACATGCTGCACATGGACCGCGGCAAGCAGCCCAACCGCGTGCACGGCTGTTTCGTAAGCGAGGACGAGATCCTCAAGGTGGTCGCCTTCGTCAAGAAACAAGCCAAGCCGGTCTACAACATGGACGTGGTTCGCCAGCCCGACGAGGGCGAGGGGCCTGCCGACGAGAACCTCGACGCGCTCTACGACCGCGCGGTCGAGGTGGTCGCCGAGGCCCAGAAGGTGAGCACAAGCATGGTGCAGCGCCGCCTGGGCGTCGGCTACAACCGCGCCGCGAAGATCGTCGACGCGATGGAAGAGCGGGGCGTGATCGGACCCAGTCGCGGCACCACACCGCGCGAGGTGTTCGTCTCGCCGATGTGATCGGCCGCTCGGGGACCGACGGCCTCAGCCGCCTACTCGCGCGTCAACACGACGCGCTGGTCCACCGCGGGCGGCTCGTGCTGCGTCGAGGCGCCGCCGGGCCACTCGACGCTCAGTTCGTCGATGCGCTGCGTCTGGCCCAGGCCGAAGTGACAGGCAGGGTCGCTGCCGCCACCGAGCGAGGGCCGGTTGCTGTGAAAACACGTCCGGGTGCGCCCGTCGGCGTGCAGGGTGACGATGGCGCCCAAAGCGTCCCGGTTGGCGCCGTCCTGCGTCAGGTCGATGGACACCCAATGATTGCCGGAGGACGGCGCGCGTGCGTTTCGATAGACCCGCAGCGCGCCGCCCCACGCGGTTGTCACGATGTCCAGCCCGCCATCCCCGTCGAAGTCGACGAGCGCCGAGGCCTTGCCGTGGGCAGGATCCGCAGCCCCCGCGCTCCACGTGCGCTCGGTGAAGCGTTGCTGCCCGTCGTTCTCGAACACCGCATCGACGACCGCCTGGACGCCCTTGATTCGACCCCCCGTGGCGTAGAAGTCCAGATCGCCATCGTTGTCGAGGTCGGGGAGGTGCACGGCCCAGGTGATCGACCCGTGGTCCCACGGAAGCTGGGCACGTTCGATCGTGCCGAGGGTGTCGGTCCATGACCCGTTCGCATCGCTGAGCAACAGATGGTTGGCGCCGATGTTGGAGAACGCGAGATCGACGAAGCCGTCGTCGTTGAGGTCGCCGAACGCCAGCCCCATGCCGTTGACGCCGGGCAGCGCCAGACCGGTGCTCGCACCCACCTCGGTGAAGCGCCAGCGGCCGTCCTCGCCCGGGCCGTCGTTGCGCCAGTGCGCGTTGGGCATGCCGATGTCTCCGCCGACGTCGTCGTTGATCACCACGAGGTCGAGGTCCCCGTCGCGATCGGTGTCGAGCCAGCTCGCCGAGAACCCCACCGAGTTCAGGGCGGGCGATACGAGCCAGGCCGTGCGGTCGACAAACACGCCCTCGACGTTCTCGAACAGGTGATCGCCCGCGCGAACCTCGGCGTCGGCCTGCGGAAAGCAGAACGCGTGGTTCACCTCGTACAGGTCCAGGTCGCCGTCGCCATCGTAGTCACCGAACGCCGCGCCCATCGTGCGTTGGCTGTCGAGTACGAACCCTCGCGCGTGGCTTACGTCCTCGAATCGCGCCTCTCCGGACTCGGCGAGCAGGTTGAGAAACATGCGGTTCTCGCCGCGCCGACCGATGTACAGGTCCGCGTCGCCATCGCCCTCGAGGTCGACAAACGTCGCCATCGCCACCGCGTCGACGCCGGCGAGTCCGACCACTTCGCTCACCTCCTCGAAGCGCAAGTCGGACCCCGAGCCGATGCCGCGATGCAGCGTGCCGCCCGAGCCCACGTTCCCGAGGAACACATCCAACGTACCGTCGCCGTCGTAGTCAGCCCACGCCAGCCCGGTGTGGCTCTCTGCGCACTCGGCAGGGCTGCCCTGTGCGTCGTGCGTCACCCCCAACCCCAGCGCGTCTGCCGAGTCCTCCAGCCACGCAGCCCTCACCTCGATGTCGCGGGTGTCGAAACGCTCGGGCGCTTCGCGGAAAGCGACCCGCAACAGCGCCGCGCCCAGCGGAGCGTCACTGGGGACCGTGAAGAGCCCGGTCGGTTGCTCGGTCATCAAGAACCGCTCCGGCTCCAGGATGGCGTCGCCCAGCGAGACCGTCAGCTGGTTGAGCGGCTGGTCGGTCGTCACGTAGAGCAGCGCACCGGGCGTGGTGGTCTCGGGCGCATCGAGGATAATGGGCGCCTCAAGGCTTGGCTCGGTGCTTGCCCCGCTGCTCGGATCGTCGGTGGTCTGGGTCTCCGACGTCTCCGCGCTGGGGTCAGGATCCGAACACCCGCCCTGCCCGAGCAGGAGAAGGGCGGCCGAGCACCATCCGCACAGACGGGTCACGGTGCCCAGGATACGTCGTACATCGTGGGAGCACCGCCGGCGTCGGTGATGACGACCGCTTCCTCGCGGCCATCGGCATCGAGGTCACCGATCGCGACCTGCCGGGACGCACCCCCGAAGAACGGGGACTGCGAGAAGCACGTCAGCCCCCACTGGGCGTCGCCAGGCATGATCGCAAGGCCTCCTTCGCCAACCGCGAGCGCGTCGTCCTTGCCATCCCCGTCGAGGTCGCCGACCGCGTACGTATCGTAGTCGAAGTAGATGGCTCGACGCTCCGTCGTCTCGCCGCCCAGCGAGATCTCAAGGAACGTCCAGTCGGAGATTCGGGTAGCCCAAAGGATGTCGGAGCGCTCTTCGCCGCGGAGTGAACCGGTCGCCATCGAGCGCGTCAGGCCGGCACGTGCGGCGTCTCCGATACCGACGGGACGCGCCTCGCCGACGTACAGCGCCGCCGGACCCAGGAAGGGCAGCTCGAGGACGAATCCATCCTGGCCCTCGCCCGTCGAGAACGTCGCGAGCGCCGCTGCGGCTTCGCCCGAAGTGTTGACCGATGCGAGCACGGACATGCGCTCGGAAGAGCCTGCCACCGTGAACACGGCGCCGGAGACGTCGGTCACCACCAGCGATGGGAGCCCCTCGACGTTCGCGAGGCCTGCGACGGCGGTCAGCGCCTGCTCGCTTGGCACGGAGCGCGTTTCTTCGGCGTCGCTGCCAAACCCGTAGGTGATCCGCAGGCCCGTCTCGTCGATCAGGACCAGCTCGGTCGCGCCGTCGCCATCGAGGTCCAACGCCGCGGCGCCTCGGACCGCGCCTTGTGCGTCCAGCGGCGTCGCGTCGGACCCCGCGGACAACAGCCACCCGTCGACGTCGGTCCCCACGACGAGGTCCTCGCCGGGCGATCCGGGGTCCAGGTCCACGAAGGACAGGGAGCGCAGCGGGTTGCCGGTGGGGATCTGCAACGGGGTTCCGACCAGCGTCGCTGGATCGCCGCAGTCCGGCAGAGCTTGGACCGCGTCGCAGTACCCATAGCCCTCGCACAGGTTGCCCGAGCCGCAGTCCTCGTCGCCGTAGCAGTCGTAGCCCGGAGAGCAGTGCCCGTAGACGCAGTAGCAGCCGTAGTCGTCGCCGTAGTTGCAGCTGTAGTCCTCGATGCACTGCCCGTCCGGGCCGCAGTAGAACCCGTCGGGACACTCGGCTTCGCCCTCGCAACCGCCCCCGGTGGTGGGGTCGGTTGGGGTGGTCGGGTTCGTCTCGCTGGGCGTCGAGGGGTCGATGATCGTGTCGCTCGCGCTCTCGGTCTCACCGCCGTCGGTGTCGCCGTCGGTCGCGACGACCGGCCCGCACGCCGCGGCGCTCAGTCCAAGCGCGGCCACGAAAGAGCTCGTTCCCAGATTCCACAGTTGCGTGTTCAGTGTTTGCATCGCCAAGCCATCTCGCCAGCCACCACGCGGACGTCCGGGACGGTTTTGCAAGGCGCGCGCCACGAGCGACCGCCTCAGATCCGTGCTCCGCCCGGGCACGACCGCGACAGCGGTGTCGGAGGCGGGTGGCGCAAATGTCCGACCGTCGGCCTCGCGTCAATAGCGCGATCAGGTCTCGGTCACGGTTTCGACCACGGTGAGCAGGGCGGCGAAGACGACGACGATCATGGCGATGCTCATAGGTCCGGGCTCGGTCAACCGCGAGTGGATCCTCCTATTCCCCCGGCGGTCGGTTGGGTTGGCGAAGATCCAGCGGGAACATCTTGCGTTGATCAGCGGTACACTCGCCGCGCTTCGTTATGGCTGGATCCCTCGCCTGCATTCTCTCCTACGGACTCACCTGCACCCCGGCCACGGTCGAGATCGCCGAGCCGCCGCCCCCCACGCCGCTCCAGCCGGCCGCAGGGGGGGACGAGGACGACGCGGACGACGCGGATGCCGACGACGCGGACGCGCCGGGTGATGCGCCGAAGGGGGAGGCCTCCAAGCGTCTGCTCCAGGTCCAAAGTTTCTATGACGGCACGTCCGACCTGCAGGCCTCGTTCACCCAGACCTACAGCAACAGCGTCTACGGCACGAAGAAGGTCTCCAAGGGGGTCTTGAAGGCCGTCAAGCCGGGCAAGATGGTGTGGGACTACGCGGCCTCGGACACGCCGGACATCTACGTTGATGGCAGCCGAGTCTGGTCGGTCGAGCGCGACACGAAGCAGGTCGCGACCCGGGACATCGGCAGTTCCGACATCGCCGGGGTCGAGAAATTCCTCTTTGGCGGCAAGCAGCTCACGCAGGACTTCTTGGTCAAAATCGCCGATGCGAAGCTGCAGAAGCGCTATGCCGCCAGCACCGGGCAGACCGCGGTCCGGATGCAGCCCAAGAAGAAGAACCCGCACTACAAGGAGATCATTCTGGTGATCGATGACGCCACCGGGCGAGTGCAGGCCTTCGCGCTGTGGAACCAGGACGGCAGCACCAACCTGTTCCAGCTGGCCAAGATCGTCCGGAACGGCGGTCTGACTGCCAAAGACGTCAAGTTCGTGAAGCCCTCGGGCTACACGCTGATCGAGGGCTGAGCGCATCCGCCCGCGCCCGCGTGTGATTCCGCCATATGGCCAGCACACGAAGGCGCGTTGAACACTCTAGCGCGGTGCTGCTACCTTTCGCGGAATCGCTGGGTGGGCGCAGTGTCGGCCCCGCACGCGCGCGAGCGCACCGACCGAACTACGAGCGAACACTAAAAGGTTGTCGACATCATGATGGATCAAACTCTGAAATTGCTTGGCCTGGGTCTTTGCGTGGCGTTTGCCGCTGGTTGCCCGTCTGAGGACGACCCCGACGCGGACGGCACCGACTCCGCCACCCCGACCACCACCGACACGCCCTCGAGCACCGACACGCCCTCGACCACCGATGAGCCGACCACGGGCGATCCGACGACCGGGCCGACGACCGACGAGCCGAGCACCACCGACCCCGACACCACGGACACCGACCCCACCGCGGGCGGAGACTGTGCCGGCGTTCCGGAGTCCGGAGCCGCTGCTGGCGAGGGCTGCGGAGCCAACGAGGAGTGTGAGTCCGGCGTGTGCCTGTTGTTCCAGGACGTCCCCCTCGACGCCACTGCGGTTTGCGGCGACGTGATGCCGGACTGCAGCACGCGCGTCACCGGCACCGTGTTCGACTTCTCGACGCGGGCGACCCTCGCGGGCGAAGAAGTCCGCATTGTGAAGGCGCTCGACGCCCTCACCATGCCCGCGACCGCTGAGCCCGTGGCCAGCGGCACCGCGGACGGCGATGGCCGCGTCGACTTCGTGTCCGACGGCGCGATCTCTTCGCCGATCGCCATCATCGCGACGGTGGGCGGCGAAGGCACCGACTACTTCATCACCGCAACCGGCGTGGCCGGGGACGACGGGGGCTACGCGCCCGGCACCGGACTGCACGAGTTCTTCGCGGTCCCCAACGCCTCGCTCGACGCATGGAACACCTCCCTCGACGGCGTGGCGGATGCCAAGCTGCTCCCGGTCGGTGCGGCTGGCGGAATCGTCGGCTTCGTCCGCGATGCGGACGGCAACCCCGTGGCGGGCGCCACCGTCGGACCGGACACCGACGGTTCGGGCGCGACCATCTACTACCCGCAGGCGGACGACTCCATCGACACCACGATGACGGACGAAACCGGTCTGTTCATCGCCGTCGGTGGCGCCGCGACTGGCGAAGACTACACGGCGAGCGCTGGCGGCTTGTCCGGCAGCGGCACCGCAGGCTCCGCACTCAACGTGGTGTTCTCGCTGGTCCTCACGCTCCAGTAGAGCTCGCCGAGCTCACCGACAAGCCCCGCTCGCGCTTCGGCGTGGCGGGGCTTGATCAATTTCGGACCCCGCCGGAGTACGCGCACCCCGATCCTGCGTGTAAACTCATGTTCGCGGCACTCCCGCGTCTGTGGTACCCGAGATAGAACCGTTTAACCTGAGGCTGACCGGTCGGTCAGTCAGTTTTCCGAGATTTTGCCATGACCCCACGTACGTCCGTCCTCACGCTCACTCTGCTTGCTCTCCCGGCGGTCCTCGCCGGCTGCTCCGCTGACGACGTCGGTGGTACGGGCTCCGAGTCCGAGACCGAAGCCTCGACCTCCGGCAGCACAACCGCCGGCACCGACCCGAGCACCGGAGTCGAAGCCAGCACCAGCACCAGCGCTGCGGACGACAGCAGCACCGGTGAAGACATCCCGCTTCCGGCCGGCTGTGACTACTTCGTGTCCGCCGACTCCGCGACGGTCCAAGAGGACATGCTCACCGCACTCGTCGACGTCGAGCCGATGCAGGTCGTGTGTGTTGGCGAGGGAACGTTCCGCTTCACGCGGCAGCTGACGATGCCGACCGATGACGTCACGCTCATCGGCGCCGGGCAGGACCTGACGATTTTCGACTTCAGCGAGCAGAAGTCCGGTGGCAACGGCATCCTCATCGAAGGCGATCGCAACACCATCCAAGACCTGGCCGTCGTCGAGACGCCCGGAGACGGAATCCGCGCCAACGACGTCGACGGCGTCGTGTTCCGCAACGTCACCGCAGGCTGGGCCGCCGAAGCGTCTCCGACCAACGGTGCCTACGCGCTGTACCCCGTGCAGTCCGAGAACGTCGTGATCGACGGCTGCGTTGTCTACGGCGCTGCGGATGCGGGGATCTACCTTGGGCAGTCGGGCAAGTCGCTGATCGAGAACACCGAAGCGTACGGCAACGTGATCGGCATCGAGGTTGAGAACTCCACCGACGTCGTCGTGCGCAACAACAACAGCCACGACAACACCAACGGCATCCTCATCATCACGCTTCCAGGCCTCGATACCCTCGACGGCAAGCGTGCCAACGTGCACGACAACCTGGTCGTCAACAACAACACGGTCAACTTTGGTGACCCTGGAACCACGGTCGGCATCCTTCCGCCCGGCGCAGGCATCCTGCTCGTCGCCACCGACACCAACGAGGTCTGGAACAACACCATCACCGGCAACGACAGCTTTGGCGTCGCGGTGATTGGGTTCTTGCCCTCGCTGTTCGGGGCTCCCAACGACCCCGACTTCGACATCTACTCCGAGGGCAACTATGTCCACGACAACGTGATCTCGGACAACGCGACCGCCCCGGATCAACTCGTCCTGGTCCTCAACGGCAACGCGACGCCGGGCCCCGAGGTGATCGCCGGCGGTTGCTTCAACCCCGACCTGGACCAAGACGATCCCGCGCTCGCCAACTGTCTCGCGGTGGACGCGGAGCAGTTCTTCATGGCTGACGGCTGTCAGCAGCAAGGGGGTCCCAACACGGACCTCGAACCATTCACCTGCACCCAGCCCTCGCTCCCAACCGAGTCGCCGGTCGACTGAAAGGACGCCCTCATGCGGACTCGCCACGGATTGTTGTTTCTTTGCGCACTGCCCCTCGTCGCCGCCTGCGGTGAGGACGGTGGCTCGGGCGCATCGGCGGAGGCCTCGTCCGAAGGGACGACCGACACGGACGCGACGACGGGGTCCTCGGTGGCGACCGCCGAGACCGAACCGGGTACCGACACCGATACCGAAGGGGAGGTTCCCGCCGAGCCGGTGAATCTCGACATCGACGCGTATCCGTTTGAGACGCTGTCGGAGTACAACTTCTTCCGCGGCGAGCTTGGGGACCTGGTCCCCAACGAGGGCGTCATCTCCTATACGGTCGCCGCGCCTCTGTGGGCGGATGCCGCAGAGAAGGGCCGCTACTTTGTCATTCCCGAGGGATCAAGCATCGGGTTTACCGATCAAAACGAGTGGGACTATCCGCCCGGGTCGGTGTTCATCAAGAACTTCTACTTCGATCAGGATCGGGGCGAGGCAGAAGACCTCCGGATCGTGGAAACCCGGCTGCTCGTGCTTGAGGACGACGGGAACTGGCAGAGTTACGGCTACATTTGGAACGACGAGCAGACCGAGGCGGACCAGACCAAGGCTGGCGCGGACGTGTACATCGAGTACCTCGATGAGGCCGGCGAGCCGCAGTCGCAGCTGTACCTGGTGCCCGACCAAAACGTGTGCGAGAGCTGTCATCAACGGGACGACCAGACGCTCATCCTGGGTCCGACAACCCGGCAGATGAACACGACCTGGGCGATCGACGGCGAAGAGGAGGTCAACCAGATCGACTGGCTGGTCGAGAACGGGTTCTTCGGCGCCGCAGATGTGCCAGCCTCCGGCGAGCTTCCTGCGCTCGTCAATCCAGCCGGTGATGCCCCCGTGGATGCGCGAGCCCGGGCATACCTGCACGGCAACTGTGCCCATTGCCATCGTCCTGGAGGCGCAGGCGGGTCCAGCGGGTTGAAGTTTGCGGTGTGGGAGGACAACCCCGCCGACTTCGGCGTGTGCAAGCTACCGGCGGCGGCCGGTCCCGGTGCTGGCGGTCGCAGCTACGACATCTGGCCGGGAAGCCCCGAGCTGAGCATCTTGCCGTACCGAATGGCGAGCGAGGATCCTGAGGTGAAGATGCCGGAGTTGCCCAGCTTGTTGGCGGACGACTTTGGGGTCCAACTCATCGAAGCGTGGATCACACAGATGCCCGGCGAGCCCTGCGACTAGCGCTAGCGCTAGGGCGACTTCGTGTTCTCAGAGCCCCGCGAGCGCGCGAAGCAAGCGTGCCTCGGGGCTCAGTCGTGGGACGCCGTCGGGGTGGGGCTCGGCCACATCCTGCACGAGTTGCTCGATGTTGGCCCCGGCTGGGTGCGCGGCCATGGCCATCGCGATACGCGGCACGCCGAATCGCGAACCGATCTCCGCGAGGTGAGGGCGCGACGCTTCGGGCAGGAGCCGTCGCAGGCGTTCGGCGAGCGCTCGGACGTGCGGCGGAGTGTCGACGGGAAACTCGACGTCGGCGCCCTGGGCCCAGGCCTTGGCGACATCGAACGAGACCTGCCCAGCCTCGAGCATGCTTTGTACATCGAGCTCGGTCAGGACCGTGGCCCCTGGGGGCATGCGGGCATCGAGCCCGGGAACGACGGCGACCCAGATCGCGGGGTGACGCTGGACCCACACCGGAATCACGCCGCATCCTCCCGCCGGTTGTTGGCGTCGCGCAGGGCCTGACCGACCGGGCCGCGGTCGAGTCGGGCACGGCTGAGCCGGTTGGCGTCTCCGTACTTGAGCACGTGGTCGATCGCGCGCTGCGCCGGAGGCAGCCCGACCCACGCGTCTCGCCAAAGCTGGCGCCATGCCTTGAATGTCGCTCGGCTCGGGTCCGCCTCGGGGGTGAAGGGGGCAGTGGCCGAAAGACAACCTCCGCTGTCGTAGCCTGTCTCATAGACCGCGAGCCCGTCCGCGGCCGCACGAAGCTTGGACTCCAACCCGTTGCGCTGCAGGAGATACCACGCGGCGTGGGTGAGGACCGCATCCAGGTGCAGGGGTCGTGCGGCTCCCGACATCGTGAGAATCGAGGGCCCAGGAAGCGCTGCGAGCGGGACCGGGCCATGGGGTCGCAGCAAGATCTGCCGGACGCCGGTGCGCGCGGCGAGGACGGCGGTCCCGAAGTCTGAGGTGAGCACCGCCGCGCAGCGTCTGATCAGCGCAGCCGTGTGACGCAGAGGCCACCGTGCGATGTCGGCTCCGGTGCGCTCGGAGATGCGCTCGGCCAACGCCTCGTCCCCCTTGGGCGCCAACAGCATGACCGGCCTGCCCCCATCGTGGGCGAGTGCGGAGACGAGCCCCTCCCAACCAAAGCCGAGCCAGGATTCGGAGGCTCGGGTCGGGGCAACAAGGATCGGGGTGGGGCCCGGACCGCAGCCGTGTTCGACGAGCGTGTCGGCCACGGGATCTGCGGCGAGCAGGCCACCCTCGTCGGTGCGGACGTGCGCGCCCGCGGACCAAACGTCCTGCAGCGCGAAGACGTTGAGCGCCGGGTCGATCCCCCAGGTTGCGAGGTACTCGAACGCCGGATGCGAGGCGCGCCATTGCCCGGTCTCGTCGACGAAGGGACCCACGACGCAGTGGGGGTTGAGGGTGAACAAGGGCGCCAAGTGTCCGGCAAGTCCCCCGTAGGTCAGGTTGAGGACCACGTCGAAGGACTGTCCGTCCAGGATGCCTGCGACCGCCCCCTTGAGCGCGATCGCTGCGGCGAGGGGATGGCGCTGAGAACGGCTTCGCAGCCCGGCCAGCGGGAGGTCGTGGACGACCGACGCCCCGGGAAGAAGGGCGCAGGCGTCGTGGGTGAGGTCCCAGCCCACGACTTCGACCCGCTCCACGTCCCGCCGCGCACCCCAAGCCGCGGTGATGCGCGCGGCATTCCAGACGTCGGTCTCCGTTCCGAGCGAGAGCACCATCACTCGCTTTTGCCGACCCTGCACTCTGCGTTTGTGCCGCGCGCCGTACTTGATGCAAGGGCTCAGCTCGCCAGGTTGGCGGCCCATCCTGGGGCGTTCTCCCGATCGCGCCGCGCCACGAGGGGATCCGGGGGCGGTCGATCCGGGTGCACACGGTCGCGCAGACTTACTGTTCGTTGTAGGGCAGCTCGGGACAGCGCAGGCATGGAAGGGTGGTGGGTACGTCGACCAGCCGGGGGCGCGCGACAGGGCGCAGCGTCACTGGGACGGCGGCCGTCTGCCATCGTCCAAAGCGATACGCATGCAGCGTCGCGGCGGAGGTCTCCCCAAGCCGGAGCACAGCGTACCCGGGGCGGGGGGTGTACCGCTCGGCGACGAGAGCCACCGAGCTGTTGAACCGAAGCCGTCGCCAGCCATGACGGACGTCCGGAGAGGACGCCGCTCCGGAGACGACCTGGAACACCGCGTGCGGGAGGAAGACCCGGTCCCCACGGATCGTGCCGTCGCTGATGTCGCGAGAGGCGTAGCTCGCCCGGTCGTGCGCTGCGATCGTGCCGACGAAGACCCCCGCGGCAAGGGCTTGAGCGACCGGTGGTGCGAGGGTGTGCACCGTCGAGTCTGGATCGCCACCGCCGTCGCCGTGAAAGCCAGCGGCTTCGACCGGATAGGTCGCGACCAAGATTCGGGGCGGTCCCGGCGTGAGCTGCAGGGCGGCCATCAGCGTGTCGAGGCTGCGGAGGTCCTCGTCGTGCTGCGCCGGGCGAGCCCCCGCGATCCATGGGGTGAGGTCGACGAAGACGAGCTGGGCGGTGGCGTCGGTCTCACCCGCCAGCGGTGTGCATGCGCCGTTGTTGCAGGCGGAAGCGATCCGCGTCGCGCCGGTGGCGAAGAGATCCACGACGTAGTGGACGCCCGGTTGGCTCGCGGGATGATCGCCTTGTTCTCGAAGCGAGGCTCGGGCGCCGCAGCGGTACGCGGCCTCGCCTGGGAGGGTGAAGGCGGCGCCGCCGGATTGGGTGTGGCTGCGCACGGCCCCCGCGAGCGCCTCCACGCCCGGGCGCGTCCACGCGGAGGACAGGGCCGCGCATTCGAGATGGCCTGCGCCGTTGAGGAGGTTGTCGCCCAGCCACAGGACGACCGGGTTGTGTCCCGCGGAGCGCTCTGCCGCGAGGGTCTGGGAGAGCCCACGCGCCACCGCGGCGGGTGTTCGGCCCGGCGCGCCGGGTTCGCCAACGATCACCAGGGTGACCTCGGCGGCGGGCGCTGGCGTGCCGAGCTCGGCCCGTTCCCACTGGTGGCCGCGGTGCGTGAGGCAGCCCGAGGTCCACACCAGGGCTGCGCACACGAGCTGGGCGAGTCTCCGCCTCACCCCGCGAGGCTACCGCCTCCTGCAGAAAAACGCCCGCGGCAGGGTTCTCCTCACAGGCGGGCGCCTTGCGGCCCCTCCTGTCGATCGTTGACCATGCAGGCATGTCGGGACCGTCGCGATCTAGCGCCCCTGACGCCCTGCTGCTGCGGACCTCGATCAACGGGGACGCAGTGCAGTTGGCGATCGAACCTCATCACACCCTGCTCGAGGTCCTGCGTTATCAGCTCGACCTCATCGGCAGCAAACAAGGCTGCGACAAGGGGGACTGCGGCGCCTGCACGGTCCAGATCGATGGCGTGCCCGCGCTTTCGTGTCTCACGCTGGCCGCCCACGTGCAGGGCCGGGAGGTCTCGACGGTGGAGGGACTCGGCGACGCGCACGGTGGCTGTCATCCGCTGCAGGACGCCTTTGATCGTCATGACGCCGCGCAGTGTGGCTTCTGCACTCCGGGGATCCTCCTGAGCGCCGAGGCGTTGCTGCGACGCCGGGCTCGGGCGGTTTCCCGGCAGGAGGTCCGCGAGGCGCTGGCTGGCAACCTGTGCCGCTGCACCGGGTACACCAAGATTCTCGATGCGGTCGTCGATGCGTCCGAGGTGATGCACGGGCAGGGGACCCAACTCGAGACGAACACGAAGGAAGTGGCCCAGTGAGCGACACCGAAGACATCCCCGTGGGGGCACAAGGCGGCCAACCGCACACGCAGGTGGGCGGCGTGCACCGGAAGGTGGACGCGATGGAGCGCATGCGGGGCGTGACCCGGTACACCGACGATCTCAAGCTGCCGCGAATGCTGCACGCGAAGATCAAGCGCAGCCCCCATCCGCACGCCAAGATCGTCTCGATCGATTCGTCGGCCGCACTCGCGATGCCCGGCGTCCACGCGGTCATCACCGGTAAAGATCTCCCCGAGCCCTACGGCATCATCCCGTGGACGCAAGACGAAACGGCGCTGTGCCTGGAAAAAGCGCTGCATGTCGGCGACGGCATCGCGTGTGTTGCGGCCGACGATGAGGACACGGCGATCGAGGCTCTGGAGAAGATCGTCGTGACGTATGAGGTGCTGCAGCCCTTGTACGACCCCGAGGAAGCGCTCGCGGCTCGCGACAACCCGATCAACCCGTTCTCGAGCAAGGGCAACCTCTCCAAGAAGGTGCTCCTGGAGTTCGGGGACGTCGACGCCGCGCTCGCGAGCTCCGACCTCGTGGTCGAGGGGGACTACTTCTTTGAGGGCACGACGCACGCGGCGATCGAGCCCCACTGCGCGCTCGCCCACGTCGAGACCAACGGCGTGCTCACGGTCTGGTCGGCGACACAGGTCTCGCACTACCTGCATCGCGAGCTGGCCAAGGTGCTGAACATGCCGGCCAACCGCATCCGGGTGATTCAGCCACCCCTGGGGGGCGCGTTTGGGGGCAAGAGCGAGCCGTTCGACCTCGAGTTTTGCGTGGCCAAGCTGGCGATCCTCACCGGTCGCCCGGTCAAGCTGCTCTACACCCGCGAAGAGGTGTTCTACAGCCACCGTGGGCGGCACCCGATGAAGATGAAGTACCGCACGGGCTTCACGCAGGACGGGAAGATCACCGGGGTCGACGCCAAGACCATCCTCGATGGCGGCGCCTACTCCAGCTTTGGTCTGGTGACCACCTACTACTCAGGGCAGCTGCTGTGCGCGCCGTACGGGTTCGACGCCTACCGCTTTCACTCGAAGCGCGCCTACACCAACAAGCCTGCGTGTGGTCCCAAGCGCGGTCACGGCAGCGTTCAGCCCCGCTTCGCAATCGAGTGCCAGATCGACAAGGCGGCCGAGCTGCTCGGGCTCGATCCGATCGAGATGCGGCTGCACAACGACATCGGCGCAGACGCGGTCACCGTCAACGACTTCAAGGTCGGAAGCAACGGATTTGCCGAGTGTCTGCGTCGGGTCCGATCGAGCAGCCAGTGGGACGCCAAGCGCAAGGAGCTGCCCTACGGTCGCGGTATCGGCGTTGCGGGCAGCACGTACATCTCGGGGACCAACTACCCGATCTATCCCAACGAGATGCCGCAGGCGGCGGTTCAGATCACGCTCGATCGTTCCGGACGCGCGCGCATCTTCTCGGGCGCCAACGACATCGGACAGGGCAGCAACACCATGCTCGCCGTCATCGCCGCCAACGAGCTCGGGCTTCCGCTCGAGGACATTCGGGTGCTGTCCGCGGACACCGATCTGTGTCCGGTCGACCTGGGCGCCTACAGCTCTCGGATCACCTTGATGGTGGGCAACGCCTGCCTTGAGGCTTCGCAGAAGCTGCGGCGGCTGGTGTGCGGCGCAGTGGCCAAGCGTTGGGAGGTCTCACGCAAGCGCATCACGCTGGCGCAGGGCATGGCGATCGACCGGGAGGATCCCGAGCGCAACGTGCCGCTGTCCGAAGCGTTCGTCTGGGCCGAGTCCGAGCACGGCTTGCTGTCGATGTCGGGCTCGTACAACACGCCCAAGGACCGCCACGGGGACTACCGCGGCGGGACCATCGGTGCCTCGCCTGCGTACAGCTTCACGGCACACGTGGCAGAGGTCGAGGTCGACCCGATGACCGGTGTCGTGGACGTCAAGACGATCTGGATCGCGCATGACTGCGGGCGCGCACTGAGTCGCAAGATCGTCGAGGGGCAGATGGAAGGCTCCGCGTACATGGGGTTCGCCGAAGCCATCATGGAACAGCACATCGTCGACCCCGGCCACAACGGCGTCCTCCCGGGGCCGAGCCTGCTCGACTACCGGATCCCCACGTTCTTGGACACGCCCGAGCTGCAGGCGCTCATCGTCGAGTCGCCCGATGCTCAGGGGCCGTACGGCGCGAAAGAGGCCGGGGAGGGGCCGCTGCATCCGAGCATTCCGGCGATCGCGACCGCCATCTACGACGCGGTCGGCGTCCGCATGGATAGCCTTCCGTTCACACCGCCTCGGGTCCTGGCCGGCATTGCAGCCCGTGCCGAAGCCGAGCGGGCCGGCGCGCGCCCACCCCACAAACCGGGCCCCCACGGCGCCCGGAGGATCGCCTGATGCTTCGATTGCCTCGATTTGGGGTTCACAGCCCCGACACCCTTGAAGATGCCGTTGCAGCCCTGGCCGAGCCGGGTGCGCGTCTGGTGGCGGGCGGGACCGACATCCTGCCCAACCTCAAGCACCGGCTCGATCAGCCGCCAACCTTGGTCAGCCTGTCGCGGGTCAAAGACCTGCGCAAGATCACGCAGACCCAAGGCATGCTCGTGATCGGGGCCGGGGTCACGCTCACCGAGCTGTCCGAGCACGCGCAGGTGCAGGCGCTGTTTCCGAGCCTCGCGTATGCGGCCGGGGTCATCGCGAGCCCGCTGATCCGCAACATGGGGACGCTCGGTGGCAACGTGAACCTCGACACCCGCTGTCGATACGTCAACCAGACGCACTTCTGGCGGACCGCGATCGGCGGCTGCCTCAAGGCCAAGGGCGACGTGTGTCATGTTGTGCCCAAGGGGCGGATCTGCGTGGCGGCGATGAGCAGCGACTTGGTTCCGGTCCTGGGCAGCCTAGACGCGACGCTCGTCAACCAGGGGCCGGCAGGCCCTCGCGAGCTCCCGCTGCTGGAGTACTACGGACCCGACGGGACCCAGCACATCAAGCGCCTCGACGGCGAGGTGACCCGCGAGGTTCGGGTGCCGCTACCCAGTGGCGCGACGCGGGCCCGGTACGCGAAGTGGACGGTACGCAAGAGCATCGACTTCCCGCTGGTCTCGGTGGCGCTGCGTTTCGACCTGGCGTCCGACTCGGTCGATGCTGAGGTCACCGCCGTGTCCGTGGTCGTGGGCGTGCTGGGCAGCAAACCTCGCGCGCTGACCCGACTCGACGAGGTGGTGGGGCAGCGGCTTTCCGATCCCGTGGTCGCCGAGATGGTGGCTGATCGTGCCTACGCGCAGTGCAAGCCGCTGGAGAACGTGCCCTACGAGGCGCCGTATCGGCGGCAGATGATCCGGGTGCACACGCAGCGGGCCATCGAAGCGATCGTGTCCGACGGCTGAGCTCGTGGCTTGGTCGGGGGAGCGCGGTTCGCCGCTGCTCGCCCCGGCGGCCGCTCATCCGGACGGCGGAAGCACGAGCTTGTCGTCGAGTCCGAAGGGAACGAGCTCGTCGCCCACGATGCTCGCCTCGGTCCGCGGTTCCAGGTCGGTCCGCCAGGACTGCTTCGCGCTGGCGAGGACGATGCGGTCGAATCCCAGCGCCGCGAGCTCGTCTTGCAGGGCCGGGGTCACAATCGTGCTCGCCTGGGTCTCGTCGAAGGCTGCGCTGCCGACCCGAAGGCGCTCATGGTCGTTGCCGCTGATGACGACGGACCCGGTGACGCCATGCGTCTCGCTCAGCCGCTTTTGGAGCGTGTCCACGAAGCCGTCGCGGGCTGAGACGCGGTCTCGGTGGACCCGGTAGGCGATGCCCCAACGGATCTGTCGCCGGCAGGTCTCCAGCCGGCGCACGACGGCGTCCACGCGAGAGGAGCGGGAGTCCTGCGGGATCGTTGCGACCGCCGCCCACGCTTGGCCGACAGCCTTGGCGTCCTTGCAGTCGTCCTCGTCTTCGTAGGTCGAGCGTGCGGTTCGCAGGACCTCGCGGACCGCGGCGCGACGCTCGTTGTCGGCGGTGGGCATGGCCGCGACGGGCTCAAGCCCGGAGTTTCGCACCGCCGCGGTCCTCGGGGCCGGGGTGGGGGATCCTTCATCACGCGCGCCGGGTGCGGGCGGTGTCGCTTCGGACGGGTCGTTGTCGATGGCCGCGGCGTCGCCGACAGGGGCTGCGCCCGCGGTGTTGGCGGGGCTGTCCTCGGTCGCCTGCGGGGCGGCGGGGGCGGCCTGTGCGACGCGCTCGAGCGTGCCCATCGCAGCGCACGCCAAGAACGCGCTGGCGGCCAGCCCCGTCACGACGACAGGCCCGGTTCGGGAGCGAACGGCCATTCGGCGGGCATTGACGACCAGCGATGCGATGACAAACATCGCAGCGCTGGCCAGCATGCCGATGCCCCAGGGATCTTCGCTGGGAATCCAAGCCATCAGCACGTTCAGCCGCTACAGTAGGTGTTAACTTCGATGACGAGGGCTTCTTCGGTCTTGCGAATTTCGTCCGCCTTCGTCACCACCGTTTGCACTTGGGTGGGGTCGCTGGCCGCGGCCTTCATCTCGGTGCCGATCGCTTTTGCGTCGCCGAGCAACGACTCGTAGCGTTTCGCAAAACCGGCGACCTTCTCGTCGCCCAACTCAAGCGCCTTGACCTCATCGATCGCGCCTTGGACCACGCCTTCGTACTCCTCAACGACCTTGGGGTTGGTCGCAATCTCGGCGAACTTTCCCGTCGCCGCGGTCATCTTCGGGGTGTGCGAGTTGATCGTGTCGATCAGCGAGTTGCACTGCTTGACCTTGTCGCAGCCCGGGAGGGCGACAGAGCACAGCAAAGTGAGGAGGGCGACGCTTCGGAGCTGCATGGGTCGTCGACAGGGTACGACGAACCGGCGGCAGGATGCGAGGCTCAGTCAGAGACGAGCTCGAAGCAGGCGAACGCCGCGTTTTCGTTGGCGGGTAGGGATGTGCCCAGCGTCGCGCCTTGGGCGGGGATCCCTCGGTACTCCATCAGGTAGGTGCCCGCGGTGACCGGCTTGGTGAAGCCGGGCGCGTTGGTGCCGCCCAGGAAGACGGTGTCGTGGGTGGCAACGTCACGCAGGAACAGCTGGCCGATGCCCTCGCTTGGGCTCGGACGCGCATTCTGGAGCCCGACGTTCCCCTCCAGGACCGAGACCGGGACGTCGATGTCGACCGATGTGGCGCCGTCGAGCGTCACGCCTTGGGTCAGGATGGCGCCCCGGTTGACCGGCAGGACCGTGTCGCTGAACTCGTTCGAGTAGACCAGGTTGTAGGTGCCCGGGATGATCCGCGCGGCGTAGCTGCCCTCCCGCGTGTTGCCGAGCAACGCCGAGTCTCCGGTCTCGGGGTTGCGCAGGAACAACCGACCGTCGTCGTACGGAGAATCGGGGGCCGCCTCGCCGTCGATGGTGATCGTGCCGACGATCTCGACCACGGGGATGTCGATGTTGAGCACCGTGTCGCTGCGGACCGTGATGGTCTGGATCCGGGCTTGGGTGTTGACCGGCATCGTGAGGCTCGCGGTCTCCTGCGCATACACGACGTCGTACTCACCGGCCAGAACCCGCCGGGAGTACGGTCCACTGCGGGTGTTACCCAAGGACACCTCACCGCCGCCAGCATCCCGCAGCACCACGATGCCGTCGTCAAAGTTGTCGGTCGGCGGTGCTTCGCCTGCGACCGTAAAATCGCCGGAGAGGGTCGCGGTCACAAGGTTGATGTCGTGCTCGGTGAGACCGGGATCGAGACTAAGAAAACCGGCGACCGTGCCGCGGTTGACCGGACTTCGTGGGCCGGGCTCTCTGAGCGTGTAGACGATCTCGTACGAGCCGGGAACCAACGTGACCTCGTAGGACGGGTCCTGCGTACTCGCGAGCGGGAATCGGTCTCCGGTGATCGGGTCTCGGAGTTCGAGGTCGCCGCTGTCGAAGCCGCTGGGGTTGGCCTCACCGTCGACCAGGATTCGTCCGGTCGCTTTGGCGACGGGAACATCCAGGGACAACTCTTGACTGCCCGGGAGCAGCTCGACGGCTTGCACGAAGGCGTCTCGGTTGGTCGGCGCTTCACCCTGTGACTCTCGAAACTCGTAGTGGACCTCGTAGCGTCCGGGCGTGACCCGGACCTCGAATCCGTCGTCCTGGGTCGTTGCCAGGGCGATCCGGTCCTCGGTCACCGGGTCGAACAGGAACACGCGGCCGTAGTTCAGGCCTGGCGCGCTGACGCCCCCACCCGCGAGGGTGACCTGTCCCTTGAGGGTCGTGGTCTGCACATCGATGGGGATGTTCACATCCCCGGGAGGCACGTGGACATACTGGAGGACCGACGCCGAGTTGCGGGGGAGCGCCCCCTCGCGGAACTCGTACCGGACCTCATAGATGCCGGGGACCATCAAAACGGTTGGGGATTCGTTGGTGTCGCCCACCCGGACGACGTCGCCTGAGTCCGGGTTGTGAAGCGTGATCCGAGCGAACTCGAATCCCGACGTGGAGGCGGGGTTGCCGTCGAACGTGAACGCGAACGCGGCTCGTGCGGTCGGCACCTCGGCGGGGAGAAGCCCAGGCTGGGTTGGCGCGCAACGCAGGCAGTCGAGGCCGGTGCTGGCATACCCGGCATCACAGACGCAAACCGGGGTGTCGCCCGCGGCATCGCAAAGTCCATGGGGACCGCACACGAAGTCTTCGCATGCGTCCGGCGAGGCTGGGCCGTCGTCGGTGTCGCTGTCATTGCCGGTGCCCTCCAAGCCGCCTTGCCCCGTGCTGTCCTCGGATCCGGGGAGCACGCCCGTGGTGGACTCGCCCTGTGCGGTGTCCGGGGACCCGTCGGTGTCCGATGCCCCGGAGCCATCCGCGAAATCACCGTCACAGCCAACGCACCCCAGCAACAGCACCACGAGAACGCCCCCGAGCCTATCCATCCTGATCAAGCCATCCATATCGAAAATCTATCACGCAGAGCCCGTCGAGCCGCTGTCAGAGTCGCAGGCAAAACAGCGAGGCTTGGGTCAGTCGGCGGTGATCTCGACGCAGGCGAAGGCCGCGTTGGCGTTCGCCGGAAGCGAGGTGCCCAGCGTCGCTCCGGCAGCGGCGGTCCCGCGATACTCCATCAGGTAGGTCCCAAGCGTCAGCGGCTTGGTGAACTCGGCGGCGCGGGTGTCCCCAATGAACACCTCGTCTCCCGTCCTGACGTCCCGAAGGTACAGCGCGCCGGAGCCTTCGGCGGTGCTGGGCTCGGAGCCCGCAATCCCCACGCTTCCAACCATCGTCGACACCGGGACGTCGATGTTGAGCGCTGCGCCGCCAGTGACCCGGACCCCATAGGTGAGGACGGCGCCCTGGTTCACCGGCAGGAGCGTGTCGCTGAACTCGTTGGAATACACGACGTCGTAGGTCCCTGGGACCAGCCGGGCGGCGTAGGTGCCTTCGCGTGTGTTGCCCAGCAGCACGGAGTCTCCGGACTCTGCGTCGCGCAGAAACAGGCGCCCGTCGTCGTAGGCCGAGTCGGGGGCGGGGATGCCATCGATCGTCATCGTGCCGACCACCTCGACAACATCAATGTCGATATCCAAGGCTTGGTCCCCTTCGATGGGCAGCGGCTTGCCGATCTTGGCATGTGTGTTGACCGGCATGGTCAGGCTGGCGGTCTCCTGGGCGTAGAACACCTGGTACGTCCCGACCAGGACGCGCCGCGCGTAGGTTCCGGTTCGGGTGTTGCCCAGGATGATCGGGTCTCCCGTGGTGCCTTCGAGGGAGACGACGCCATCGTCGAACACCTCGGTTGGGGGTGCAGCTGTGTCGACGAAGAACCGCCCGTCGACCCGGGCGGTTCGCAGGTCGATCGAGACGTTGTTGTCGCCGGCGGCGACGTCGATCGTCTGTACGACGGCGTTCCGGTTGACGGGGGTCTGACCGCCGAACTCCTGTGCGGAGTACACGAGCTCGTAGTTCCCCGGGACGAGCGTCACGTCGTAGGATTTCTCGTTGCTGTCGCCGAGGCGGAAGCGGTCGCCGGTCGCGGTGTCGCGCAGCTCGAGCCGCCCGTAGTCCAGGCCGCTGCTGATCGTTTTGCCGTCGACGTGAACCGAGCCCGTCAGGCGGGCGACGGGGATGACGATGTCCCGCACGGTATCGCCGGAGTCGGGGACCTCAAGGGACGCGATGAACGCATCGCGGTTGATCGGCGCCTCGCCACTGGATTCCCGGAACTCGTAGTGAACCTCGTAGGCGCCGGCGACGACCCGCACGTCGTAGACGGCGTCTTGGGTCGTCCCGAGCAGGACGCGGTCCTCGGTCCTGGGATCGACAAGCCACACGCGTCCGTAGTTGAGGCCCGGCGAGGCGGGGGCGCTCCCCTCGGGAAACGAGATCGACCCGCGGACGACCCGCGGAACGATGTCGATCTCGAGCTTCGTGTTGTCCTCGCGGATCTCGACCTGCTTGAGGACCGCGGCATGGTTGCGCGGGAACTCGCTGCCCTCGCGGAACTCGTACAAGACCTCATAGGTGCCCGGAACCATCAGCAGCGAGGCCGGCGCGTGGGTGGGTCCCACCGCGACCCGGTCGCCCGATGCGAGGTTGCGAAGCGTGATTCGGCCGAACTCTAGACCCGAGGCGGGGGCTTCGACGCCGTCGAGCTTGAAGGTGAAGTCGGCCCGCACGGCTGGAACCTCGGCGGGAAGCATCCCGGCCGAGACGGGTTCGCACGGCAGGCAGTCGAGCCCGATCGTGGCGAACCCCGCGTCGCAAACGCAGACCGGACCTTCGTCTCCAAGCTCGCAAAAACCCGCGCCGCTGCAGTCCAGCATGTCGCAGGCGGAGTCCCCTTCGTCGGTGCCGCCTCCGGAGGTTGAATCACCGGCGCCGGTGAGGCCGGTGCCGTTCGGGCCGTCGCTGTCGCCGGGACCGGCCGTGTCGTCCGTGCCAGTCTCCGTCCCGAGCCCGGCGGGTCCGTCGGTGTCCGTCTCTGCGGCGGCCTTGTCGTCCTCGTCTGACGCGAGATCGACGCCGCACCCGGGGGCCAGCGCGAACGCTGCGAGCATCCCGGTCACCACCCCGGCCACCCGCAACACCGAACCTCTAAGCCGCAAGCAAACCATGGTGCCAAGGTACCACGCCGAGCCCCACACGCTACTGGAGCCGGTGGCACAGAGGGCCGTGCGTTGCCCGTTTGGAGGGTCCTAGGGGGTGGCGAGTATGATCGAGATGCCGCCCTGCGGTCCGGCGCTTCCGGTCACCACATCGAGCGCGCCATCGTTGTTGAAATCACCCGTTGCGACGGCTGTCGGATCCGACATTGCAGGGAAGGCCTCCTGCGGGCCGAGCCCTTCGGCCGCGTCGCCCCGCAAGACCCCGACCGCATTGCCGGCCTGCAGCGCGACAATCATGTCAGGGATGCCGTCGCCATCAAGATCCGCGGCGTGGGCGTCTCGAGGGTTGGCTGCGATCTGCACCAGGCTGCGGTTTCCAAGGCCTCCGGTACCGTCCCCGGGCCAGAATCCTGCGGTGGCCGCGTCCTGGTGAATCGAGGCGAGGTCGATCGAGCCGTCCCCGTTGAAGTCGGCCAGCAGCACGTCGCGGGGGCCCGCCTGAGCCGTGTAGGTCATCGGAGGCGCGAAGGCGTCGCCGAGACTCAAGTAGGTGCCGACGTTGCCGCTGCCGTAGTTTGCGACCGCGAGGTCGTCGCCTCCGGAGCCATCGAGGTTCGCCGCCGCGAGTCCAAGCGGAGAGGTCCCGGCGGAGAAGGCTGGTGTCGGGGTAAACGTGCCGTCTCCCTCGGACAGCGCGACACGAATGTCACCGTCGACTTCATGGGCGACCGCGAAGTCATCCCGCCCGTCATTGTTGAAGTCTCCGACCGCGAGTGCGCGGGGCCCGGTGCCCGACGGGAAGTCCGGACCACTGTCAAAGCTTCGGTCCCCGAGCGAGAACAGGACGATCACGCGGTCGGCTGTCGGCTCGGCGACGACGATGTCCGGGAGCGTGTCGGCATCGAGGTCGCCGACGGCGATCGCGAGCAGGCTCGGGCCGTCGAGCACGTCGACAACCTCGGCAAACCCGCCTTCGCCGTCGCCAAAACGGACCGTGAGACCATCGTCGTGGCCGGCGGCGATGTCGAGCCGTCCATCGCCGTCGAAGTCGGCGACGGCCAGCGCGGCGGTGGAGCGCCCGGCCTCGATGACCCTGTGCGGACCCAGGCACAGCTCCCCTACAGCGACGACCCCATCCTCGCAGGTCTTCTCGGCGCCCGTGCTGGTGCCGGTCTCGGTGTCGCTGGTGGACGCCGCGAGCGTGGTGTCGGAGTCGCCAGAGCCGCTCGAGGTGCTGCCCCCTGCGCTGCTTGTCTCGGTGCTCGCCTCGGAGCTCGCGCCAACGGAGCTCGCCCCGGTCGAGCTGCTCGTCGAGTCGCCCCCGGACCCACCCGAGTCGTTGCGACACCCGACACACAGTGCACCAAGCACCACCAGTTTCCACGCGCCGCGATCCCAAGCCATACCTCGAACAGTACCCAACCCAGCCGGGTGCGCAAAGTTGCCCGGGCTTGGGTTCCCGCTGCGGCGGCTGCTATCGTCTACCCCGCCTGCATGGTCCTCGCCTTTCGCCGACTGCTCACGCTCTGTGCCGCCGCGCTGCCCGGGCTGGTTGCTTGCCTTGTTGCTGGGTTGCTCCCCGGGTGTTTCGTCGGCGACGCCGCCGACGGTCTCGCGTGTGAGCAGGACGCGGACTGCGGAGACGGGGTTTCGTGTGTCGCGGACCCGCAGGCCGCGGGCGCGAAGTGTTGCGGCGGATCATGTTTGGAAGCGGGCAACAGTACGAGCCCGGGCTCGACCAACACGACGTCGGGGTCATCGTCCTCCGAAGACAGCAGCACGACGACCGTCGACCTCTGCGGAAACGGCGAGCTCGACGAGGGGGAAATCTGCGATGCGTCCGCACCCGATGGCCCCAAGTGTGGTCCCGAGTGTTCGCTGTGCGGGAACGATGAGCTGGATGACGGCGAGGGTTGCGACAACTCCGCAAATAAGAACTGCGGTGATGACTGCTTCTACATGGACGCGTGCGGCAATGGGACCGTCGATCCCGGGGAGGCCTGCGATTGGTGGGGGCTGCCCGACGGACAGACGTGCAACGAGACGTGTACCCGGGGGGTGCTGTTCGATTGGCCGACGGATCGGGGCGTCTCAAGGTTCTGTGAGGATGACGAGGAGGGGTGCATCCGGTGGACTCAGGACACACCGAACGCCCCGTGGGGGAGCGGGCCGTACTTCAACAACGGCGAGCTCTGGGAGGGGGATACGCCGTGGCCCGAGGCCACCCTCCGCAGCGCAACGATCGCGTTTCCTAAGCTTGTCGAGGGCGACGTCGTGACCATCGCCGTCCAGCACGCCTATAGGCTGAACTTCGAGGACCCGGAGCCCGGAACCGAACGCTACGTCGACTACGTCGAACTTGCGCTCGAGCCTTCCGAAAGCAGCCAGCTCGAGTCGGCGGATGTTCCGTTGGGGTCCAGGAACATCGCGTGCGTGGGCACGCAAGGGCCGGTGATCGTCAGCGCGGATTGCACCGACGCCCTGGCGGAGGACTACTGCATCCCGGGCTTGGCCCGAGGGGCAGGCGAGTTCTCCTCCGAAAACGCGCCGATGAACTACGCCTACATGATTCCCGACGGTGGGTGGAAGGCAGGTCCCCGAAGGTTGCGGTTCACGCTGCGCTACGACTGCGGGAACCTGGCCAACGGAGACCCCGAAAGCCTTCCTCTGGGCCCCGACGCATGGACCATCTCGTCGGTCCGCGTCACGGTCTCGACCGCCGGTCGCGGACCCTAGGCTGCTAGAACCGACCGCGCAGGGTCGCGCCCGCCGCCGCGCGAGCGCCCCATGGGGCGACCGCCATGCGTCCCGTGCTGCGCTTCTTGAGCCCGATGCCCACAAGCACGGCACCGGTCACCAGCAGCGCACCGCCTGCGACGCCGCCCACGATCGCGAGCGTGTCGCCAGTGCGTCCGCGGTCGAACTGTGCGCGCCGGTCTTCGATCGAAAGCCCGTCTTCCAGGTCGTTCGCCGCGTTGCCGATCGCGAGTCCCCCGGCCATCAGTCCGAGCCCCGCGACGCCGAGCCCGGCCGTGACGGCGCCGGCGATCAGCAGCGGCTTGGCCTTCGGGTCCGGTTGGACGGTGGGCTCCGGAACCGGATCGACTGCGTCGACGGGATCCGGACCTGAGGCGGGCTGCCGCGCAGCGGCTTCAGCGTCCGCGGCTTCGATGCGCGCTCGAAGCTCGGTCAGTCGAGCCTCGATCTTTTCCAGCTCCGCCTCTCCCTCCGGGCCCTCGCCATACAGCGCGGGCACACTTCGCGCGTAGGTCTCCATCAGCACCGAGGCCTGCCGCAGGTGCGTCACATCGGTGTCGATGTCGTACGCCTTCTCTTGGGCCGCGGCGATGTTGAAGATCAACGCCGCTTTGATCGCGGCGTTCTCGGGCACGTCCTGCACCAACCCATACGCCTCCTCCCACAGGTCGATGGCCTCGAGATAGTTCGCCGTCTCGAAGCTGCTTCGACCGCGCTTATAGAGGGCTTCGGCCTCACCAAGGCGCCCGGACTCCTCGGGTGCAGCCGCCGCGGTCGTGGCGGTGCTGGGCTGGGCCGAGACCACCGTGGGCAGGGCGAGGCTCGTGACACAGCACAGCGCAATCGGACGGAGCGACGACATCACCGCTGCGATCGTAGCCGAGTGCGCCTACTTTGGGCAAAGCGAGGTAGGGTCCGGTGATGCGAGGATGGGGAGCGTTGTTGGCCGCCGCAGCCGTGCTTGTGGTCGCGAGCGGGTGTGATGGTGTTGAGGCGGCGGAGACCGAGGCCGCGGCGACGGACGGGGCAGGGGGCCCGGTCGCAACCCCCGGCAGTGTCCTGCTGCTTGTGGACGTGAACCCCGAGCCGCTTTGCAACACCGTCGGCGTGACCGCGGTTCAGCTGGTTGCGCGCCGAGTCGGTTGTGAGACGGCTCCGCCCGCACCTTGCACCGTGCCCGCCGAGCCGCCGCGTATCGAAGGAGACCTGTTCACCTGCCCCAACACCGACCCGAGCACGCTCATGGGCGTCGAGGTCGAGCAGGGGGGGCGTTATGAGGTTCAGACCGTGATCGAGTTCACGACCGGCGAGTCTGAGGCCCGCTGCAACGCCCGCGACGCCGACCCGGAGATCCTCGTCGCTGCGTCCGCGGTGGAGGCTGGCGCGGTGATCATGCTGGACGACGCCGACGTCCCGTGTCCGTGACGACGACTGCTCGTTTGGACGTTGGCAACCGGCGCGATCCAAACTAGCGTGCCCGCCATGGGTTACGACCCCCAAGCGATCGAAGCACGTTGGCAGGCCAGCTGGGATGAGCACCAGACGTTCCGCGCGGTCGTAGACCACGAGAAACCGAAGTTCTACGTGCTGGACATGTTCCCGTATCCCTCGGGCGACGGGCTGCACGTGGGGCACGTCGAGGGATACACGGCCACCGACATCGTCGCTCGTTACAAGCGGATGCGGGGGTTCAACGTGCTGCATCCGATGGGGTGGGACGCGTTCGGCTTGCCTGCAGAGCGACACGCGATGAAGTCGGGGCGCCATCCGGCCGACGTCATCGAGGAGACCAGCGGCAACTTCCGCGCTCAGCTCAAGCGGCTGGGCTTCTCGTACGACTGGTCGCGCGAGATCAACACCACCGACCCGGCCTACTACAAGTGGACGCAGTGGATCTTCCTGCAGATGTGGAAGCACTACTACGACCACGAGGCGAAGACCGCCAAGCCGATCGAGGCGCTTCCGATCCCCGCTGAGGTTCAAGCCAAGGGCGCCGCCGCGGTCGCGTCGTATCAAGACGATCGTCGCCTGGCCTACCTCAACGAGGCGCCGGTCAACTGGTGCCCGGCGCTGCGCATCGTCTTGGCGAACGAGGAGGTCGCCGAGCACGTCGAGTCCGGGTACGAAGTCGTGCGCCGACCGATGAAGCAGTGGATGCTGCGCATCACCGAGTACGCCGAGCGATTGCTTGAGGACCTGGAGGGGCTCGACTGGCCGCCGCACGTGCTGGAGATTCAGCGCAACTGGGTGGGCCGCTCCGAAGGTGCGCGGGTCAGCTTTGGTCTCGAGGGCCACGCGGGCACCTCCATCGAGGTGTTCACCACGCGTCCAGACACGCTCTACGGCGCCACCTACATGGTGCTTGCGCCCGAGCACCCGCTGGTGGAGGTCATCACCGCTTCCGCGCAGCGCGACGACGTACAGGCCTACGTCAAAGAGACCAGTCTTCGTACGGAGCGCGATCGTCAGACCGCGTCGGCCGAGGGTCTCAAGACCGGAGTCGACACGGGGGCGCGCGCGGTTCATCCCCTCACCGGCCGGAGCATCCCGGTGTTCATCGCCGACTACGTGCTGATGGGCTACGGCACGGGCGCCATCATGGCCGTGCCGGCACACGACGAACGCGACCACGCCTTCGCCAAGGCCAAGGACCTGCCGATCGTTCAAGTCGTGGCGCCGCTGCAGGGGGACGCCGATGTCCAAGAGGCTGCCTTCATCGGGTTGGGCAAGGCGGTCAACTCGCCCTGCATCGAGGGCCTCCCCACCGCCGAAGCCAAAGCCAAGATGATAGAAGAGCTGCTCGAGCGCGACATCGGCGTGGGGACGATCAACTACAAGCTCCGGGACTGGCTGTTTAGTCGGCAGCGATACTGGGGCGAGCCGTTCCCCTTGGCCTACGCCGAAGATGGCACCGTCTTCCCGATCGCCGAGTCGGAGCTTCCGGTCGAGCTGCCCAAGGTCCCGGACTACGACCCGTCCGAAGACGGTGAGGCGCCGCTGGCCCGCGCCGAGCAGTGGCGGGAGCTGCCCGGTGGCCTCAAGCGCGAGGTCAACACCATGCCGCAGTGGGCCGGCAGCTGTTGGTACTACCTGCGCTTCGCCGACCCTCAAAACGCGGACGTCCCTTGGGCGCAGGACATCGAGCGCTACTGGCTGCCGGTGGATCTGTACGTGGGCGGGGTCGAGCACGCCGCGACCCACCTCCTGTACTCCCGGTTCTGGCACAAGGTCTTGTTCGACCTGGGCAAGGTGCACACCCGTGAGCCGTTCACGAGGCTGTTCAACCAGGGGATGATCCTGGGCGCCACCTTTGTGCCGCCCGACAAGCGCCGCGACGACGAAGGCAAGAAGGTCTCGTTCCTGCCGGAGCACGTCGACACCTCCGAGGACGCTCAAGGCAACGACATCTACACCGTGAAGGAGACCGGCGAGCGGGTTGAGATCCACTGGGACAAGATGTCGAAGTCTCGGGGCAACGTGGTCAACCCCGACGAGGTCGTGGCGCAGTACGGTGCCGACGCGATTCGGGTGTATGAGATGTTCATGGGCCCGCTCGAGCAGAGCGCGCCATGGCAGACCACCGGCCTGGCTGGCACCCATCGATTCCTCTCGCGGGTGCATCGGCTGATCTGGGACGAGGACGGCACCGTGCACGACCTGCCCGCGGGCGAGGGCACGCCGCGTCAGCGAAAGCTGCTGCACACGACCATCGCCGAGGTGACCGAGCGGACCGACCGCATGGCCTTCAACACGGCGATCGCCTCCATGATGGTGTTCGTGCGGGACGTGCAAACCGCGGACGAGCCGCTCGGGAGGTCCGCGGCCGCGCAGTTCTGCTTGCTCCTGGCACCGTACGCGCCGCATCTGGCCGAGGAGATCTGGAGCGCGCTGGGCCACGCCGAGACCCTGTCCTACGAACCCTGGCCGGCGGCCGACGAGGCGCTTTTGGTCGACGATCGCTTCATGCTCGTGCTCCAGGTGGGCGGCAAGCGCCGCGGCGAGCTGGAAGCGCCAAAATCGGCTTCCAGGGCGGAACTCGAGGCCCTGGCTCGTGATTCCGAGGTCGTGAAGAAGTGGTTGGGGGACAAGGTGCCCAAGCGCGTCATCGTGGTGCCCGGCCGGCTCGTCAACTTCGTTGTCTGACCTGCGGTCTCCGGGCGCTCGGATGCGGCGCCCGGGGGACCCACCGCGATTCTGAGACCCACCGGCATTTGCGCATCTGCGCTCAGGGGGCGCGTTGCGTCGAGGCGCTTCCGCGGGCGCTGGTTCGTGGTAGCCTCACGTCTTGGCACGCAGGTGTTCTCGCCTGCGCAGTCCGTCTCCGGGGGGAGCGGGCTCCGACGCCGAGGTAACGATCACGAGGGAACGAATTGTGATGAATCGACTTGAGACTCTGGCTTGGGTAGGCGCGCTTGTGTTCGCCGCGACTTCTTGTGGCGACGCGAACAGCAACGACGACGAGTCCGCCGGGACGCTTCCGACCACGCTGACGGTGACCGTCACGGACAGCGCGACCGACGGCATGAGCGGTCCCGACGATGACGACTCCGGAGACGAGACGGGCGGAAAGCTCGACATCGGCGGAGGTGGCAGCGGTCCGGGCGGTGGTTGCGGCGGAAGCGACCTCGGATGCACCGACAAGATCGACCTGCTGTTCGTCATCGACAACAGCGGCACGATGGCGGTGGAGCAGGAGAACCTGGCGCGCAACTTCCCGCTGCTGGTCCAACAGCTCGAGTCGCTCACCGACTCGATGGGGAACCCGGTTAATCCCGATGTCCAGATCATGGTGACCAACACGGACTTCGGGAACCCGCTGTGCACCGCGTTCCAGCCCGACGGGTATATCCCCTCGGAAGGGGCTCCGATCACCACGCCGTGTACCGATCGCATCGCCGACTTCACCGGGTTGGGCAACAACCCGGACACGGTGCCCGAGGCGTGCACCAGCAGCTGCATCTCCGGCGCCGCGCCCGAGGGAGACCCGTTTGTGGCGTTCAGCAACGGGACGGACAACATCCCCGACACGATCGTCGAGATGGACATCAACGGCGACGGGATGCCCGACAGCCCGGTCGCACAAGCGCTGGGCTGCTTGGGTCCCCAGGGCATCAACGGCTGCGGCTACGAGTCGCCCCTGGAGAACATGCTGCAGGCGCTCAACCCCAACGCCACGTGGAACAAGGCTGCCAAGCCGTTCCTTCGTCCCGACGCGCTGCTCGCCATCGCGATCATCACCGACGAGGCGGATTGCTCGGTCCAAGACTACGACATCATGACCGATGCGACCTACCAAGAGATCGAGCCGGGCTCGATGATGCCGGAGTCCTCTTCGGCGATCTGCTGGAACGCAGGGGTGAGCTGCCAGGGTCCCGATGCCAGCGGTGTCTACACGGACTGCGTCGCATCGGAGACTCCGGGCACGCTGCAGCCGATCTCGCGCTACACGAACTACCTGATCAACACCCTTCGCACCCAGGGGAAGAAGGAGGTCGTCATGCTCGGGATCTTGGGCGTTCCCGAGGTCACCGACCACAACCTCGAGGCTCCGTTCGAGCCGATCGCCGGCGGCGTCCTGGATCTGGAGTACCGCAACTGGCGTGACGGCGAGTACAACGGCGTGGCCGGCGGTGGCGACATCCTCCCGGACGAGTTCGCGACGGGAACCACCGCCGCGGACAAGCAGTTCGACTTCGGTGTGGGCCCCGGCTGTACCGGCGGCAGCGTCGCCACCGGCTTCACGGGACAGGCGATTCCGCCGGTCCGCATCAAAGAGGTGTGCGAGTCCCTCAACATCGAGAACGCCGACGGAAGCGTCGATGTGCGGTGCTGCATCGAGTCGATCTGCGACGATGACTTCTCCGCCGCAATCCAGTGCCTCGCGGGCATCATCGGCGAGTCGCTCGTCGTTCCTGGCTGAGCGCCTCGCGGCCCGAGCGTCCTCCGCGGCCCGAGCGGCCTCCGCGGAAGACTCCGCGACCCGAAGCCGTCAAGAAGCCCCTGCGCCTGCGCGGGGGCTTCTTTGAATTTTGCGCCGTGCCAACGCAGTTGCGGCCTTTGGCGTTCGCGGCAGGGGCGCGACAACTCACGGCGGGGCGTGGTCCCGCGGTCGCCAAGAGTTGCGAGCGCAGGGCGCGTTTGACAGACTCGTGCCACGGCGAGCACTGCGGGGGGTAGGGCTCGGATCGACCTTTGGGTCAGCGTTAGCGGAGCAATCATGATGAAGCACAAGACACTCGGCGTTCTCGCCTCGGTGATGATGATCAGCCTCGGCGCATGTGAAGAGGCGCGTCAGGAAGAGAACCCCGGCGAAACCGACCTCGGGTCGGCGACCGACATCACCACCAGCGGGCCGTCCACCAGCGCGGACGCAAGCGGGGTTGACTCCACCGGTGAGAAGCTCGACCTCGGCGATGCCACCACCGGCATGTTGCCCGGGTGCGTGGGCGATGGCACCTGCAACGAAATCGATCTGCTGTTCGTCGTCGACAACAGCGGCACGATGGGCGAGGAGCAGCTCAACCTCGCCGCCAACTTCCCGCTGCTGGTCGAGAAGCTCGAGAACCTCGAGGACAGCGAAGGCAGGCGGGTCAACCCGAGCGTCAACATCATGGTGACGACCTCGGACATGGGGCACCCGCTGTGTACGCCCTTCCAGAAGGCCGACTACACGCCGCGCCAAGGCGCTCCGGTCTACCAAGGCTGCAACGCCCGCATCAACCGGTTCACCGGTCTTGAGATGGAGGACCCGACGGTCATCACCGAGGCGTGCACGCAAAACTGTCCCGCCGATGTGGCGCCGGGCGGCCCGTTCATCCACTTCGACGTGGCCGGCAGCAACGTCCCCAGCGACGACGTGGGCGCTGCGCTGAGCTGCATCGGCCCTCAAGGCATCGACGGCTGCGGCTACGAAGCGCCGCTTGAGTCGATGCTGCAGGCGATCAACCTGGACGCCTGCTGGAACAACCCGAAGCAAGAGCGATGCGATGAGATCGAGGAGTGGGCCCCCCTCAAGAAGGGCTTCCTGCGCGAGAACGCCGTGCTCGCGGTGGTGATCATCACCGACGAGTCCGACTGCTCCGTGACGCCCCCGGGAGGCTTCAGCTACTTCACCTCCGACGACTCGTACTGGGCCACCAACCCAGAGACCGAGGGCAAGCAAGCCAGCTCCGCAGTCTGTTGGAACGCTGGAGTGCAGTGCGAAGACGAGGACGGCGATGGGGTCTACGAGTCGTGTGAAGCCGACGCCAGCGCGGGCGCACTCCACCCGGTCGACCGCTACGTTTCCTACCTCAACTGGCTGCGCGAAGAGCGGGACAAAGAGGTCATCATGCTCGGCATCCTGGGTGTGCCGCCCGTGACCGCCCACAACCCCGATCCTCCTTTCGAGCCTACCGAAGGCGGCCTCATGGCGCTGGAGTACCGTGACTGGATCGACGGCGAGTTCGACGGCACCGCCGCGGGCGGCGACATCCTGCCGGCCGAGTGGGCTGAAGGCGTGACCGCCGAGACCAAGCGCTTCCAGTTCGGGAACGTGGGCCCGGGCTGCACCGGCACCGACGCGGACGGAAACTTCACCGGCCAGGCGATTCCGCCGGTCCGGGTTCGCGAGGTCTGCGAAAGCCTCAACTTCATCGACGAGGATGGGAACGATCAGGTTCGCTGCTGTGTGGAGTCGATCTGCTCCACCGACTTCTCTCCCGCGATCGAGTGCCTCACCGGCATCATTCAGGAGACGATCGGCCCCGTCGGCTGAGCTCCTGGGGCCTTGCGGCCTCGGCAACGAAGAAGGCCGCCAGTCTCTCGGGACTCGGCGGCCTTTTCGTTTCGTTGGGGTTCGTCTGGCTTCGCGGGTGGGAGATCAGCTCTGCTTGCGCAGGTAGCCGCCGCCGGTGCGGGTGATCTTGAACCGCTGCTTGGTCGAGGTGCCCTCGATGTGGACGTAGCCCTTGGTCCGCAGGTGGCGGACGATGATCCGCAGCTGGTCCGAGGTGAGCTCCGTGGCAGAGACCAGGTCGGACTCCTTCAGGGGTCCCCGAGAGGACAGCGAGCGCAGGACCCGGAGATCTCCATCGGGCACGTCGGCGCGGCGCCGGATGACCTTCGGCCCCGCATCGAGCTCCATCGCGGGGATTCCATCCGCGTCGAGCTTGGGTCCGGCCTTGCCGGCTTGGGGGGCGGGGGACGCCTTGGGTTTTTTCTTCGCGGTCTCGATCAGCTCGCGGACGGTGAAGATGTCGAGGACGGGCGCAATCGCCGGGGTTCCGCGCGCAGCCTGGACCAACTCGCCCAGGGTGGCGTGATCGGGTAGGGAGTTGATCACCTGCCGCAAGACGTCGCGCAGGGATTCGGCCCAGGCATCGTCCGCAGCCGGTTCGTCGGACTCGGCCGCGGCGGAAGCATCGTCCGTGTCGTCGTCGTCGTCGGGCCGGGGCTGGGGCTCGGGCTGGGGCTGGGGCGCCGACGCTGCGCTTTGCGTCTTGTGCGACGCCTCGGCCTTCTTGGCCGTGGATGGACTGACTCGTGATCGACCCATGGTCTCTCTTCTTGTCTTTGCGCGGTTCTACGAGGGAACCCACTGCCGTCTTGCGAGCCCGGTGCTGGGGCTCCGACAGCGGAACTCCCAGCGCGCGGCTTGCCCCGCCCAAGACGGAACAGATCGCGCTCGCATGGTGCTTGGGGCCTGCGCGACTGTCAAGCGGGGCTCATGCGCACTTGACAGGGTTCTCAGGGAGGGAGAGGTACGGGGCGTGACGGTGCACCGGGTCGAGATTCGGTCGACTGCGCGAGCGGGCGACGCCCTAGCTTCGCAGACGCGAGCGCGGCTTCAGAGCTGGCTGGCGGTCGAGCCCAGCGAGGTGCAGACCCGGCGTGTCTACCACCTCGACCTTGGCCTGACGGCCGACGAGGCGCAGCGAGTCTGTGCGGCGTTGGCCGACCCCGTCGGTGAGGTCGGCTCTTTGGGGTTGCTCGAGGACGAAGGCGCCGCGGTGTGGGCCACGGTCTCGTTCAAGCCAGGCGTGACCGACACGGTGGGAGCGAGCGTGAAGCGAGCCGCCGAGGATTGTGTGGGGCGGCCTCTGGAAGGACATGCGTACGCGTCCAGGCTGTATCTGTTCTGGGGCGTCGACGCGGCCACGGTCGCCGCGGCCGCACCCCAAGTGCTGTGCAACCCGGTGATCGAAACCGTGGAGGTCGCCTCGGGCTCCCGCGCGCTGGACCTGTCCGTCCCCAAGGCGGGCAGTGATGTCGTGCCGGCGGTCGCGAAGGTTCCGCTGTGCCACGCCGACGACGACACGCTCCTGGCCATCTCGCGCGAGGGCGTGCTCGCGCTCAGCCTGGCGGAGATGCAGGCCATCGCTGCGCACTTTCGGGGCCTGGGTCGCGAACCGACCGACGCCGAGCTGGAGTGTCTGGCACAGACCTGGAGCGAGCACTGCAAGCACAAGATCTTCGCGGCGCCGATCGATTTCATCGAAGAAGACGGATCGTGCACCCACATTCAAGAGGGTCTCTTCCGCCGCTATATTCGCGGCGCGACGGAGGCCATCGCCCAGACCCGGCGCCGAGAAGGCGTGGATGGCGAGGCCGGGGACTTTCTCGTCTCGGTGTTTCACGACAACGCCGGGGTTGTCCGCTTCACGCAGGAAGACCACCTGGTCTACAAGGTCGAGACCCACAACTCGCCCTCAGCGCTCGACCCCTATGGCGGGGCGATGACCGGGATTGTCGGCGTCAACCGAGACAGCTTTGGAACCGGGCGCGGCGCTGATCTGCTCACCAACGTCTGGGGCTATTGCTTTGCCCGGCCGGACTACGATGGATCGATCCCCACCGGGTTGATGCACCCGCGCCGCATTCGAGATGGAGTGCACCGCGGCGTCATCGATGGTGGAAACCAGGCGGGCGTGCCGTACAGCCGGGGCTTCGAGTTGTTCGACGACCGCTACCTCGGCAAGCCGCTGGTGTACTGCGGCACTGTGGCCGTCATGCCGGCGGTCTGCGCGGGCATCCCCACGCATGAGAAGCCGGTCCAGGTGGGCGACGCCATCCTGATGGTCGGTGGACGCATCGGGAAAGACGGCATTCACGGCGCCACCTTCAGCTCGGCGCAGCTCGACGAGAACGCGCCGGTGCAGGCGGTGCAGATCGGGGATCCGATCACGCAGCGCATGATGTTCGACATGCTCGCCGAGGCCCGCGACGCTGGGCTGATGTCGGGCATGACCGACAACGGTGCCGGCGGGCTGTCGAGCTCGATCGGTGAGATGGCGGAGTTTACCGGAGGCGCGCGCATCGACCTCGCGCGGGCCCCCTTGAAGTACCCGGGGCTGGCGCCGTGGGAGATCCTGATCTCGGAGGCGCAGGAGCGCATGTCGATTGCGGTGCCGCCCCAGCATCTGGAAGCATTCCTGGAGCTGGCGAAACGCCGCGAGGTCGAGGCCACCGTCCTGGGTGAGTTCACCGACGACGGGCGCTTCACGGTTCGATACGGCGAGACACCGGTCGTGGACCTGGAGCTTGAGTTCCTCCACGAGGGCTGGCCCAAGGATGTGCTGCGGGCAGAGCTCGACGCGGTCGACGTGCAGCAGGTCGAGACGTTGTCGCCGGGCTGGCGCGACCAGGCCGCTGTGGGGCAGCGTCTGGATGCGCTGCTCGCCTCCCATGAGTTCTCGTGCAGCGAGGGCCTGGGGCGCGGCTACGACCACGAGGTCAAAGGACTCTCGGTGATCAAGCCGTGGATCGGGCGCCACCGGGATGTCCCCTCGACCGCCACCGTCATGCGGGTTCGGCACGGCCGCCCCGAAGGTGTGGTGTTGGGAGAAGGCATCGCGCCGTTTTTCTCGGAAGACGACACCGAAGCGATGGCCAAGGCGTGCGTCGACGAAGGGGTACGGCGGGTGCTCTGCGCGGGTGCACGGATCGATCGCATCGCGGCGCTGGACAACTTCTGTTGGCCCGACCCTGTGCTCAGCGACAAGACGCCCGACGGTGAACACAAACTCGCGCAGCTGGTGATGTGCTGCCGCGGGCTCCGAGACGCGTGCGAGGCCTACGGCGTCCCCCTGATCAGCGGCAAGGATTCGATGAAGAACGACGCCGTCTTGGACGGGGTCAAGATCTCCATTCCGCCGACCCTGCTGATCAGCGTGATGGGGCAGATGCCTGACGTTCGAAGTGCCGTGTCGCTGCAGCCGCGGACGCAAGGCGACGTGATGTGGTTGCTGGGGATGACCCACGCAGAGCTGGGGGGCAGCGCGGCCGAGCGGTTGGGTGGGCGCTTGTGTGGCCCTGCGCCCCAGAGTGAGGTGGAGTCGTTCGCGCAGGGCTATGCCGCGTTCGCGGCGGTTCGCGACGCCGGATGGGTACGCAGCGCAGATGTGTGTGCGCGCGGAGGACTCGGCCTCGCGTTGGCCCGAGCTGTGCTGGCCAGCGATCATGGCCTGCACATCGCGCTCCCTCGGCTGGAGTCGCTGGGCGCCTACGGCTGGCTGTTCTCCGAGTCGACCGGTCGCATCCTCTTCACGACCGCGCCGGAGCAGTCGAAGGCCATCGAGAAGGCGCTGGGCGCCCACGGATTGCTGCGTTTGGGCGATGTTGGGCCCCGCGGGTCCGAGCTGCTGGTGTCGTACGGCGACGAGGTCGTCCTGGGCCGATCCCCAGCAGCGCTGCGGCATCACTATCGCGGCGCCTTGTGAAGGTAGACTCCCGCGCATGCGCGCGCGGGATGTTCGCAACTCTCTACTCGGACTGTGTCTGGGGGTCGGATGTGCCAAAGCTCCGACGTCCGAGCCTGCGGCACAGGCCGTCGTCGGTTCGCCCGCTCCGCTCGTGGGAACGCCCGCGTCCACAGCGGCCCCCACTGCGCCGCCGCTCATCGAGCTGCCCTCGACCTACGAAGAGCCAGCCAAGGACGTGGTCGACATCGTGGACGCCCCCGCGACGCCGCGGATCACGGTCAGCCCGACCGGGGACCGCGTGTTGCTGGCGAGCTACGATGCGCTCCCTGGGATCGAAGATGTTGCGGCTCCCTTCGAGCCTCTGGCGGGGCTGCGGGTCGACGCCCAGAGGTCGGCGGAGCGGCGGATCCGAATGTACGAAGGATTGGATCTGCTCGACACGGCGTCGGGCGAGACCACAAGTGTCGCGCTGCCCGAAGGGATCCGCATGGGTCCACCGAGTTGGTCCCCGGACGGCAAGCACATCGCCTTTACCCGCTGGGACGAGGACGGGCTTCGTCTGTGGATCGTCGACACCCGCACCGCCACAGCGTCTCAGCTCGCGGAGGTTCGCATCAACGACATCCTCACCCAGGGGTTCGCGTGGCTACCCGGTGGCGGGGGCCTGCTGCTGCTCACGGTTCCGGCGCAGGCCGGGCCCGCGCCGCAGCGACCTCGTCGTCCCGTGGGCCCGGGGGTGTCCGACACCGCGGGCGAGAAGGCCACCAACCGCACGTACCAGGACCTCCTGCACAACCCGTACGACGAGGCGTTGTTCGAGCACGCGGTCACCGTTCAGGTGATGGAGGTTGACCTCGCCGGTGGTGCCCCCAGGCCTGTGGGCGCTCCCAGCATGGTGGCCTCGGTCGATCCTGCCCCCAGCGGCGAGTTCCTGCTCGTTGAGCACCTACGCCGCCCATTCTCGTACACGGTTCCGTACTACCGGTTCCCGCTGCGCACCGAGGTTTGGGACCGAAACGCCAAGGTGGTGCGAACCGTGGCGGACCTGGACCTCGCCGAGCAGATTCCGATCGGAGGTGTGCGAACCGGACCCCGGAGTGTGCAGTGGCATCCTCAGCAGCCCGCGACGCTGGTCTGGACCGAGGCACTCGATGATGGCGACCCGAAGAAGGAAGCCGAACATCGCGACCGCCTGATGCAACACGCGGCGCCCTTTGCCGATGTCCCCAAGATCCTGGTCAAGGTGGAGCATCGGCTCTCCGAGGTCTCTTGGACGCAGACGCCGGAGCAGTTTCTGGTCACCGACTACGACCGCGACCGACGCTGGACCCGGACGATCGTGCACGACGCCGCGGGCCAGCGAACCCTCGTCGACCGGTCTGTCCGTGACGCGTACGCCGATCCGGGGAGTCCGGTCTACAGCCTTCGAGCCGACGGCACCTACGTTATCCCGGTCGAGGCTGGAAGCATCGCGATGTCGGGCAGCGGGGCGACCCCTGATGGCTATCGGCCCTTTTTGCAGCGCATGTCGCTGGAGGACGGGAAGACCACCCGGGTGTTTGAGTCTGGGGCGAGTGAGTATGCGTCTTTCGTCGACTTTTCTGCGAGCGGTGAGCTGCTGCTGTGGCGGGAGTCCAAGACCGCACCGCCGAACCTGTACGCGCAGGACAGCACGGGCGACCGACGACCGCTCACCCGGTTTGCCGATCCTCACCCCCAACTCACCGGCATCGAGAAAAGGATCCTCAAGTACAAACGCAAGGACGGGGTTGAGTTGTCCGGGACGCTCTACCTACCGCCGGGCCACACGCAAGGGGAGCGGCTTCCCCTGGTGGTGTGGGCTTATCCCATCGAGTTCAACGACAAGGACACCGCGGGACAGGTCCGAGCATCCGAGCACCGCTTCACGCGGCTGCAGAGCACCTCCCCGCTCATGTTCCTGACCCAGGGGTACGCGGTACTCGACGGGGCTGCGATGCCCGTCGTGGGAGACCCCGAGACGATGAACGATGCGTTTCTTGAGCAGGTCGTCGACTCCGCGGCGGCCGCGATCGATGCGGTGGTCGAGCTTGGCATTGCCGACCGCAACCGGGTTGGCATCGCTGGGCACAGCTACGGCGCGTTCATGGCCGCGAACCTGTTGGCCAACAGCGACCTGTTCCGGGCAGGCATTGCGCGCTCCGGGGCCTACAACCGCACGCTGACCCCGTTTGGGTTTCAGAGTGAGCGCCGAACGCTCTGGGAGGCGCCCGAGGCCTACGTGAAGGTCTCTCCGCTGTTCTCGGCACATCGACTCGACGAGCCGATCCTTCTCATTCACGGGGAAGATGACGCCAACAGTGGAACGTATCCCCTGCAGTCTCAGCGCCTGTTCCATGCCCTCAAGGGAAACGGGGGCACGGCGCGGCTCGTGATGCTCCCGCACGAATCCCACGGCTACGTCTCTCGGGAGTCGGTGCTGCACGTGCTCGCCGAGTCCTTCCGGTGGTTCGACACGCACGTGAAGAACGCGCCCCCGGCCCGGGACGTTGCGTCTGCGGGGTAGGGCGGAGCGGGTCGAGCGGGGCGTCCGCCGGGCGATTCGCACAGGGCCCGATCATCCTTCGACCGGCGAGAATCCGTTCAGCTGGCGGCTGCTCAGCGGAACGACGTAGGTCTGGGGCGCGAGGGCGGGCGTGTCGGCGTTGTTGTCGCAGGCGACCAGCGGCTCGGCGTTTGGTTGCGGCCCGCAGTTTCCATCCGCGCACGCCTCGCTCGTGTCCTGGGTGACGCTCGCGAGCGAGAGCCCGCGCGAGAATCCGGGGTCGTCGAAACTGACGGCATCTTCCGCCGCGCCGGCGCTGAAGTTGAACCCGGACGCCGAATCGACCGTGAGCTGGAAGGTGATCTGGAAGCTCGCGCCCTGGTCGACGTGCCAGGTGTCCGAGACAGGGTCGTAGAAGCGTGGGTCGCAGGCCTGGGTGGGGGCCTCGTGAACGAAGTACGTCACCTCGGCCACCTCGACGCCATCGACGACCTCGGCGACATCGCCGCTGGTATCGACCACGCCGCGAATGACGATGCGCGGGGATCGGATCGGCCGCGCCGTCGCGGAGAAGCGCCGAGTCTCCTCGATCTGCGCGGCGCCGGCGTAGGGCGTGAAGCTTCGGGTGCGGGTGATGTCGCTCAGCGCAATCCGCAGGTAGCTCGGGTCCGTGCCCACGTCATCGGGACTCATCTTCGGGGCGCCGGCTGGAATGTTGAACCCGGCGTTGGGCTCGGCGCGGTGGTCGTCGGCGAGCAGGTACAGGCTTGCGTGGAATTCGTTGGTGCCGTCCCCGGGATTGATGGCGCTGTCGTTGTGTGCACCGCTGATCAGCGCGACCAAAAACTGGTCCTCGCCCTCGGGAGGCAGCCCCCCCGCCGCGTTCGCTTGGTCATCGATGCGATCGTTCGCGGAGACCGCGGGGGCGAACACGAACGGTTCGCCCCGGTTGCTGGCCGAGACGGTGCACTGTGTGCCCGTGCCGGTGCAGGCTCGGAACTGCGCGACGGGCTTGGCGATGCCGCCCCAGGCCATGTCGCTGTCCGCTTCATGGCCGGTCGTCCGCCCGAGGTCCCAACGGAAAAGACGTCCAGAGGGATCGGTGACGTAGGTCTCTTGGGCCTCTGCCCAGAACCGGCTCAGGCAGTGGGTTCCGACGGCCGCGTCCGAGACGAGGCCGAACGCGTCACCGAATGCGGTGGCCGTGGGTGCTCCGACGTCCGCCGATTCGATCAGCGCTCCGGTCAGCGCGTCGATGCGCAGCAAGACTCGCCCCTGCGCGCCGCCGGCCCCGTACCCGGAGCCCACGATGAGGAACGGGTCGGGTTCGTTCGACATGTCATCCGCTGGGACATGGAAAGCCAGCGACGGGCGGGCCCAGGTTTCGCCGAGCAGCGGGTCGTAGATCGGCGCAAGGCCGGCGTCGTCGGTGGACCACAGCACCTCGAGCGGCCCTCGGGACGAGGCCGGAGACATGTGACTGACATCCAGGGCGACGTAGTCGGTGCCGCCGGGGCCAAACCCGAACACCGCGAGGTGACGCCATCGGTGCTCGTCCACGTCCGCGGCCGAGTCGTCGTAGACCCAACCGGTGTTGACGCTGGTGGAGATGCCGTACAAGTGCTCGTCGAGCGCCTCGGGCTGTCCAACCGACGCGGCACCGATGGCGGCTTGTTCACCCACCCGGCCCAGCAGGCTGCGCGGGATGAAGCCCCAAAGCTCGTTGCCGCTGTTGTACTGGAAGGCGTGCAGCATGCCGAGGTCGTCGCCGATGAGCACGGCCTCTTGGTATTCGTAGTGCGGCCCGCCCGTGGCGAGGACCGCGTCCCAGGACTCGCGCGCGAAGTCTTCCAGCGAGTCAGGGAGCGCGCTCGCGTCGGATCCAGAGAGCTGCCGACCACCGCAGTGTGGGTCGCGGATCGCCACCGATGGGACGCTTGAGGTTTGCAGCGCTGGCACGCGCCGAACGAGCGTTGGGGTGGAGGACGCTAGACCCGGGAGCTTCCAGTCATCGGGCCAATCTCGGCCGAGGATGAACGCGACCACCGCGTCGGCTTGCGCGTTCAGGCCGGCGCCCGCGATGACCCCGAGGGAGGTCAGCTCGGCGCGGAAGGTGGGCGTGGCGCTGCCGTCCTCTTCGGAGATCTGGATGAGCTCGCCGGAACCGGAGGTCGTGAAGACGCGTCGGTCGAGCCACTGCGTCTGCTTCAGGCACTCGCCGGCGTCCCACGAGCGGGACTGCGGGCAGGGGCCGAAGGTGTGCTCGACCTCCTCGGGCTCCCACTGCGGGGTGGGCTCCTCGCACTGCGGGAGCAGCTCCCCGTCCGCATCTCTGTGGTTACACAGCTCGCGCCGCACGCGTCCTCGCCATCCGGGCCACGCGGTGGTTGAGCTCAGCGAGGTCTGAAGGGCCTCGCCTTGTCCCGCCGTGCCTCCGGCGCCGACACCGAACTCGTTGGCGGTGGTTCCCGGTCCCGAGGGCAGCTCCACATCGAGCTCCGCGGTGACGATCGAGGTGATGACGTCGGCGAGTTCAGCGGTCGAGTTGGCCAGGTACGCGCACGCCCCCGGATTCTCGGGGTCGCGGCAGGTGTCCCACTCTGCGTGGGGCGCGTCGTTGCACGGGGTCGCGCAGGAACCTCCGTCACAGGCACCCGCGGCTGCGCACGCCATGTTGTTGATCTCTCCGGTACTTTGGAAGAATCCGACGACGTAGGTCGCCACTCCCAGCTCCGTGCGCAGCGCGGCAAGGCGTCGATAGAGCTCCGGCCCACCTTGGTCTGCAGGGCTCGGAACACCGTCGGTGATCAGGACGGCGGTGGTCGGAGCACACAGGCCACCAGAGTCTTCCTCGGTGACGAAGCGCAAGTAGCTTGCGACCGAGCGATGCCCACCCTCGGTGTTCGTTCGCGGGTAGGCAGCGCTCGTGTCACCGATCACCGAGGCCCACGGGGTCCCGCCGGCCGCGTCCACACCGCCGCGGATGAGCGGCGCGGTCTTGGCCAGAACGGCGACCGTCGCCGCCTGTTCGTCGTGCGGACCCCAGTCCTGCGCCGCGATGTCCGTGTCGGACAGGTCGAGGTAGAACGGCGCGTAGAGCTTGGCCTCGTTGACCGCATCGTTCTGGCCGACCACGCCGCCTGCATTGAGCCCGTTGTTGGAGGGCCACGTTGAGTATCCGGCGTAGTGGGTGAACCCGTCGACGTAGGGCCAGTAGTAGAAGTCGTGGTTCCAGACGTTGTTCACGCGCCCGGTGCTGTTCGACCCGTAGTCACCGTAGGTTGCGTTCAAGACCCGCCGGTCCGGGTCCGTCAGCGCGTTGAGCTGGGCTCGTACGCCCATAAACTGCGGAAACCACTGCACGCGGCGAAAGGCGTTGTTGTTGTGGTTGGGGGTGGTTCCGATGAGCGGAGACGCCGGGATCGGGCCGTTTTGATTGTTGGCGGCAACCGTCGAGTTGACGCCGAGGTTGTCCCACCGCAGGTAGGGATACGGACGCTGCTCGGCGCCTTGGCACAAGCGCCAGGTGCCGTTGACCCCGGGGTACTTCCAGACCTGGGCCCACTCGAAGTAGCCGTACCAAGTGACCCACGTGAAGCGGCGGTTGTCGGTGCACCGCGCGGGGGTCCACGTCGGCGGGTCGTACTGGTCGAAGGTCATCAGCGCGAACGAGGCGGTCTCGCGGGTGTCGGAGATGACGCGGTTGATCACCCGGCGCGCAGCGGAGATTCGGCTCTCCCGGGTGTCGGTTTGGGTCTCGCATTCGCCCAGGTCGCACTGCGCGTCGGTGGCTTGGGCGCGCCAGCTCATGGACCCGGATGTATCGACCACGAAGAGGACCCGGGGTCGAACGTCCCCGCCTCCAAGGCCTCGCAGGACGTAGTACGGGTCGAGTCTCGCGTGCGTGTCTTGCGCGCCGCCGACCATTGCCAGCAGCGCCAGGAGCATCAGCCCCAGACCGTGTAGACCCCATCCTGACTGCGTTCGCTTCATCATGCTGACTGCCCCGGCTGTGCCGCGGCCGATTCTTGTCCAGTGCAAAGCAAAAAGCGTGCCTCCGAATACCTGCAGAGTGGAGCGTGAAACGGACAGGCTTCAGGCGGGGTCCCCTTCGAGGGGCTCAAACCGGGCTTCAGCGGGCGCTGAGGGGCGCTGGAAGGGGTTCGGCGAACTCGGCCGACTCCCGGGTCTGTTGTACCGGGGTATCCCGCACCCTGCGACGCGCACCGAGACCGGGGCCGCTGTCGGTCTGTCGCACGAGACGTCTCGATTCGAGACGCCGAGCCACCGAGCGTCTCCGATCGAGGCCAGCCGTTCGGTCGGGATCGGTGCCGGTGCGCAACCCCCCTCGACCGGGCGAAAGCCGCGCAGCTGCCACGCCGAGCGTCGCACGGCTCGTCTGTCGCCCTCGCCCGCCCGCTCATCGAGCCCGAGGTGTCGAGCACGAACAGCACCCGTGGGCGAACGTCACCCGAGCCCAGGCCGCGCAGCACGGCGGACGGCTCGAGGCGCGCGTGCGAGTCGCGTGCCCCCGGAGCGAGGAGCAGCCCCGCGAGGGCGGTGAGTCCTACGAGCCGCAGGATCCGAGAGAAGCGAGCGTACCGAGCGTGCATGCGTCCGAGCTGTGGGGGAGCAAGGCGCGTGCCGCCCTGGGCGCTTGGTTCGTTCCAATGCAGGACACGTCGCGGCCTCGACCAGACACGGCCCAGGCCACGAGCGGGCCGCAGCCGGGCCGTTTCGGACCCGACGCAAAAAAGCCAGCGCCGGGGTCTTGGCGCTGGCTGGGTCGGACTGACGCCCGAGCGTCAGAACGAGATGTCGGCGGCGATGTTGAACAGCTGGAGGAACTGGGTGTACACGCCGTCGGCGCTGGGCTGCCGCGTGGGCGCCGGGAAGCGGTTGAGCGCGCTCTTCCCCTGGGTGCTGGTCCGCAGGTAGATGAGCTCGGTCGCGGTGAAGGACATCGCCAGGTGCTTGATGATCTGCCAGCGGAAGCCGGCGGAGATCGAGAACTTGTTCATGTCCATCAGCGCGGGGTCGAGCGTCTCCAGCGGAACCGCGCTGCTGTCGTAGCCCGCACCGAGGTAGCCCTCGAGCTCGGGGATGAACCAGTACGAGCCGCCGATGCGGACCCCGCCCGCGTCCTTCCAGAAGCGCGGCAGGTGCTCGAACCACGCCCGCGGCGGGGTTGTCCTCTTCGCCTGTGCCGGCGCCGTAGGTCTCCGGTTCGTCCAGCGCGTTCTCGCCGCTGCCGAAGTCGCACGTGTGCTCGTTCTTTGAGGTGACGTTGATCAGGCACTGCCGATCCGAGACCGACCACCGGGTGTAGTCACCGAAAATGCGGAGCTCGTACTTGTCGGTGGGGCGGACGCGGAATCCCAGCCGGAAGATGTCCGGAAGGCTCTGCGTGAACTCGACGTCGGATTGGTCGCGTTGGCTAGTCGCCAGCGAGTTCTTCAGCGTGCCCTTGAGGGTCATGCCGCCGGCGACGTTGGGCTGCGAGGTGTACGAGGCTCCGATGAAGTACTTGCCCTGCTTGAGCACGTCGTAGACGAGCCCGATGCCGAAGCCACCTTGCCAACCCTTGACGTCGACGAGGCTGCGACCCTCCTTGAGCGAGGTATTGCCGTCGGCGTCGTAGGCGACGCTACCGTCCGAGTTGACCGTGACCAGGTCATCGGTGCCGTCGGCGTTGCGAGCCCGAAGCGTGCTGACGTTGGAGCGGATGGCGGAGCCGCTGAGTCCGATCGAAAGACCGATCTTGCGGATGTTGAACGCCATCGCGCCTGTGATGTACATCGAGCGGATCGAGCCGTCGATCGAGTACCAACGCTGCTGACCGTCGGCGGCGCCGGGGAACTGCTCGTTGCCCGCGTACGCGCTGTTTCGGTCCCAGACGGCCGAGCCGCCAAAGGGGAACGAGACGGAGAGCCCGCCGTAGATGAAGTCCGTGCCGAAGTCCGAGGACACCCCGAGGAACGGGGATGCGATGGCGTTGAACAGCGAGGCCTTGCCATCGTTGGCACCCGGCGCGAGGCCGAGGGTCTCCTGGTTGTTCTGAACCGGGCTGCTGCCGGGAGCCACGTCGTCGGGTCCCGCGGAGGGTCGATCGTACCCGGCCCAGCGCAGCGCGATCGTGCCATCGACGAAGATGTGCGTGCCCTTGGAGAGCGCGATGCCTGCGGGGTTGTAGTAGATGGCGGTGGGGTTGTCGGTCGTCGGGTGGCCGTGCTCGCCCCCGAACCGTGCCGCAGCGATGCCGGACGCATCGGCATCGCCGACGCCTGCGACCGCGAAGCAACCGAGGACGGCTGAGGCCCAGACTCCCGCGCTCCAGGTGGCGGACTTAGTGCGTTGCGAAACCTTGGCTGTGCGTTGCTTCACCATCGAAGACTCCTGAATCCGAGGGCATGGCCCGGAGCGGGGAGGGTCCGATCCGGCTTGTGCCGATCGGTGGTCGCACTCTACACTCTCAATCACGGAAATGGGGCGCCGCTTTTGGCCCCCGCGCCCCCCAGGACGGAAGTCTACGCATGGCCTCTCGATCTCCAGCCGCTCGTCGTTCGATCACCCTCGCGCTCCCGTCCCGCCTGCCCGCCACGCTTGGCCCGCGGCGGATGGCTGGGATGTTGGGGGTTGGCATCCTGCTCGCCGGCTGCCCGAGCCCCGAAGTCGAGGAACGCTACGACGAGTTCGGCGAGAAGACCCAAGACATCCGAGACGACGCAGCCTCGGTGAAGATGGATGTCGCCGGAACCCTCGTGGACGTGACCGGGACCTTCCACTTCTCCCTGACCGCGACCCCGGTCGCGCCGACGACTCCCTTCCAGTTCATCGCGACCACCACGTTTACGCCCGACGATGCCGGCGGCGGACAGCTCGACCTTGAGCTTCAGCCACTGTCGCTTGGTCTCGGGCAGACCAACAACCCGCGCGAGTTCACGGGGGACGCCATCCCGCTCTCGTTTACGGTGGACGAAGCCGGCACGTTCGACGCCGACCTCGGAGAGATCAACCTCATCGGCGCCGCCAACCCAGTCACCGGCAGTGACATCGTGGCCACGATGCAGCTTCAGGGCGCCATCCAGGACGAAAACGTCTACTGCGGAAACGTCGGCGGCATGGTGACGGTCCCTGCGAACATCGACCTCACCGGGTCCACGTTCGCGGCGATCCGGATCAACCCCGAGGATGCGATGAGCCCCGAGTTGCTCCCCGATCCTCCGGTCGGCGCGTGCCCCGAAGGCGGCGGCACGGGGGACACCGACGGTGACTCGGCGGGCGGCGGTACCGACAGCGCCACGGGCGGCTGAGGACATGACCCCTGCCACGTTCGACTCCGAGCGGCCCGCACCCGTCTGGACCTCGCCCCTGGGCGCGATCGAGGGCGCGTCCGAGGTGGGGGTGCTCATCTTCACCGGGTACGGCCTCAACTGCGAGGACGAAAGCTCCGCGGGGTTCCGGATGCTCGGAGCCCGGCCGGCGGTGCGCCACTTCTCCGATGTGATCGACGACCCTCGCGCGCTGGACGGTATCCGTATCGTCGTCTTCGGCGGAGGCTTCTCGTTTGGCGACCACATCGCCTCTGGCCGGGTGTTCGCCAACCGCGTGAGGTCGCGGCTCGGCGACCGGCTGACCCGGTTCGTGGACGACGGCGGCCTGGTGCTCGGCATCTGCAACGGGTTCCAGACGATCGTCAAACTCGGGCTCGTGCCCGGGCTTGCGCGCCGCGTCGGCGATCCGCTCGCGCGGCAGCAAGCGACGCTCGTGCACAACGATAGGCTCGGCTACCGCAATCAGTGGGTTCGACTCGCCATCGACCCGGCCTCGCCCTGCGTCTTCACCCAGGGTGCAACCGACGCCCTGCTCGAGGTCCCCAGTCGCCATGGCGAGGGCAAGGTCTTGCTCGATCCCGAGTTCGAGGCCGAGATCCTCTCGGGCAACCTGGTCCCGGTGCGCTACGCCGATGTGCACGGCGAGCCGACCCAGCAGTGGCCGGACAACCCCAATGGTTCGCCCGGTGGCATCGCGGGCCTGTGCGATCCCACGGGCCGGATCTTCGGGCTCATGCCGCACCCCGAGGCATACCTTTATCCGGAGAATCACCCCGACTGGATCGCGCAGCGAGACCGGGGCGTGTTGCCGAGCCATGGTGCGGGTTTGGGACTCCTGGCCGGCGGCGTCCGAGCCGCCCTTCGTCCGACGACCGCCTAACCCGCGCACAAGTCGCTCGTGCGCGGGCGGACGAGCGCCGTCGCCTGGATGTGCGAGAGTATTGGGCATGACGGGCGACTCGCGTACGGATCTTGAGGCGCTTGCGCGCAGTGGAAGTGGCAAGATCCTCGCGCTGGGGGTGCTGCTTCTCGCCGCGCTCAGTGGCGCCGCTTGGTTCCTGTTTCTCCGGGCCGAGGGCATCGGCGCACCCGAGCGCGCCGACAAGGTGCTCGTCGTTCGCAGCGGCGACATTGCCGGCTACAGCGCAGTGCTGGGGCGCGACGGATTCGACGCGGCGGAAGGCAGCCTTGAGCACTGGGTGGAGAAAGCCCGCGCCGAGCTGCCCGAGGCGCCCGAGGGTACGGACGTCCAGGTTGTCCTCACGCTCGCGGACCACTTCGGCTACGGCTACGTCGTGTTCGAACACCCCGCCGAGGTGGACTTTCGCAGCATCGATATCGAGGAGATGCCGGCGTTCGAGGACCACGTCCGGTTTGCGGCGCTCTCGGTCGGTGACTTTGCGTTCCCGCATCAGATGACGGTCAACCCCAAGGCCTCCACCGCGCTGCGGCGGGTCGAGATCGGCATGCTCCAGGCGTTGTTCGCCCAGCAAGCGCTCGCCGATGCGCTTCCGGAGAATGAGTCGGCGTCGGTCGAGTCCATCCAACTTCGCTCCAAGCTCGAAGACGCGATCCTCGATCTGGAGCTGGTGGACCGGGCCGAGGCGCTCGCAGACGAGACGGTGAGCGAAATTTCCCGGCTCCTGCACGACGAGCGGGGCACCCACGCGCCGGTGCGCTTGGCCGGCGAGCAGGACGGTGGGGTGGCGGTTCCCAACCCGCGAGGCGGTGTGGTCACGCTGGTCCGCCGGTTCGAGGTCATCACCGACGATGGAATTCGGGCCGATCTCCAGTGGCTCCCACAAACGATGTCTGCGGCGCCGCAAGCGAGTGAACAGGGCCGGGTGCCGCTGTGCAGTCCGCTCCTGCCCACGACGGCGCTCGACGGGCCTCCGGTGGATCTGGTCGCTTCGCCGGACGGCGCGTCACTCTTGCTGGAGCGACGTGGGCGGCCACAGCAGCTGTGGATGTCCTCAGAAAATACCGAGTGCGGATACACGTTTGTCGAGCTCCCCGAGAGTGAGCTACAGGAAGTCGCGAGCAGCATCCCGGGGCGTGAGTTCGTGGCCCGACTGGGCACCGTGGATGGTGAGGCGACGTTTGAGTTTGTTTCTGCGCTGGAGGGCCGCATGTCCCGGGTCGAGGTCACCGGCGTGGCGATTCGTGACGCTGCCTGGCTCGACGCCCGAACCATGGCTGCAACCGGGGACGACGGCTGGCTCTACCTCCTGGATGCGAAGGGCGAGTCGCCCACGCTGTCCGTCCTGCCGACCGAGCTCGGCCGCGACCCTTCGTTGTTCGAGGTCGCCGCGCTCTCCGCGGACAGCCTCCTGCTGACCGTGGGATCCGAGCCGAGGCGGCTGGTTCGGCTGCGGGCGAACACATCCTGGTCCGCGCTGTTTCGTTCGCCCCCGACGCTGCCCGCTCAGGAAGAGCCAGAAGGTCCAGGAGAGCCAGAGGCTCCAGAGGCTCCAGAGGCTCCAGAGGCTCCAGAGGATCCCGCCTCCGATGCACCCGGGCCCGTGGAGGCCACCATCCGGCTCGACCCGAGCTTTTTCACCTCCAGCACGCTCACGCGGGCGGGGACGGTGAGCGAACCGGTCGCCTCCCCGGACGGAACCTCGGTGGCGTTCACGGTGCTCGATCGCGGCCTCGACGATCCGGGGCGGGGCGCAGACCCCGAAATCGCGATCATCGGTGTGGACGGGGGCAACCTCAAGCTGCTCACCAAAAACGGCGTCCTCGACCGTTCCCCGCGGTTCACGGCGGATGGGGCCGCGGTGTTGTTCCAGACCCGCGTCGCGTTGCCGCGCAGCAGCTGGCACGTCGTCGTGCCCCGAAGTGTGCGAGTCGCGTGACCCCTAACAGCCTGTTGAGAAAGTCGACACGACGTCTCGCTCGCCCTTTTCGCTCCTGGCGGTGTCGCCAAAACTTGCAGTACACCCGGTACAGCGGCGTTTTGGCTCCGACCCAGGAGCGAAAAATGCTTCCCGATCCGCCGCGCCGACTTTCTCAATAGGCTGCTAAGCCCGCCGCAAAGAAAGCGTGATCGATTGAGGCGCCGCCGTCACTCACCCGCTGCCTGCGGTGATGCCGTGGCGTGGTGACATGGCAGCCCCCCTTCAGATCGAACACCTCGAACTCGCGCTCGACCCCGACGCTCCCTTCCATCTCAACTTCGCTCGGGCGCGGGCGGAGGCTGTGGAGTTGCTCGCCAACGCGGTGCTCTCCGCAGACCTCGAAATCGCGGTTCGGGCGGTGTCGCTGTGCGGGCACGTGTCGCTGCGGGGCACGCTGGCGGTCCTAGGGCAGGCGGCGAAGAGCCCTCGTCCCGCGCTGCGGGAGGCCGTCGCCGCCGCGCTCGAGCATCGTCGCGACGATCGCCCCGAGTTGCTCGCTTCGCTCCTGGTCGACACCGACATTCGCGTCAAGACTCGGGCCCTGGCTGTGCTGGCCCACCGTCCGGTCCGGCGACGGGTCCGGCACCTCGCGGCGCTCAGGCGCCTGCGCGCGGACCCGGATCCGCGGGTGCGCAGTCTGGCGCGCGGGGTGGGGGTGCTGCGGCGTCGCTGGGCTGGGTCTGCCCGGCCCGCCGAAGCAGGTTGAGGAAAAAACGAGGGGAGGTCCCTCCGTCGCTTGATCGCCTGACGGTGTCACCAACCTCCAGGGCTCCCGCGGTTCAGCGCCCGATGTAGCGGCTGCCTGCGAAACGCATCGTCTCGACGCAGTCGATGTCCTCAACCTCGCTGACGATCTGATCGAGTCCTTCAAGCTCCACGCGACCGATCAACCGCAGCGTGATGGTGCCCTCGATGTCGTAGTCGCTTTCACCCATTGGGTCGAGCGAGCCCTGCACGCGGGTGACCTGGTACCCAGTCGTCGCGAACGAGGTCAGGCGGATGACCGCGCCGAGCTCGAACGCGCCATCCGCATCCAAAGCACCGACGGGGTTGGACGTCGCAAACTCGGACGCGATGTCGAGGATGCCGTCGGATACGACCACATCGAACGTCGTTTGAACCGCCGGTGCGCCGGCGTTGACCGGACCCAAGAATCCGCCTTGGCACAGCGTCAGGCCCAGCAGCGCGGTGTTGACCTCGGAGCATCCGCATTGCTCTGGGGTGAGCGCCACCGCGTAGACGCCGCTGGGGGCGACGCCTTGCGCATCCCCGACCTCGCTCGCAAGCGCCGAGACCGTCTCCGGGTCCAGCGGGCCGGCCGGGTCGTCGGCACAGGCCACGAGCCCCCAGGCAGCCACAAGCAGGACCCACCGACTCACGCCTGGGTTCCTCCGTACTCGGCGAGGTACGCGTCGATCTCCACCCTGCCTTGCTCGTTGAGGACCGTGGCGCCGTTGATCTCCCGGCCGACCAACCAGGCCACCATCGTGCGGACCGAAACGAGCGGGAGCACCACGACCCCGAGTTCGTCGCGAAGCTCAGCGAGGGTCGAGCGAGCGGTCTTCCCCTTCTCCTGGCGGTCGACAGCGACGACGACCGCGCTCACGTGCACATCCGCGGTGCCCTTGAGCAGGGCGACCGATTCTCGGATCGAGCGTCCCGAGGTGATCACGTCGTCGACGACGACGACCCGCATGCCTGCGTGCGGCTGGGTGCCGACGAAGGTGCCGCCTTCGCCGTGGTCCTTCGCCTCTTTGCGGTCGAACGAGAACCCGACGTCTTGGCCGGGCGTGGCGAGGGCCATCGCGGTGGAGACCGCCAACGGGACGCCCTTGTACGAGGGGCCGAAGACCATGTCGCACCCGATGTCGTGCGCCCGGATCTGCGCGGCGTAGGCCTGACCCAGCCGGCGGATCGCGTCGCCGGTTCGAAGCTGTCCCGCGTTGACGAAATACGGAGAAGTCCGCCCGGACTTGAGGGTGAAGGACCCAAAGCGGATCACTTCATACTCGACCAGGAGCTCGACGAATGCGGCCTGAAACGCCTCCATGCGGCGAGGATATCAGCCCCTTGCGGGCGGCGTCTTCGGCAGCTCGATCACCATGCGGGCTCCCGGAGCGCCATCCAGACGGCCCAGAGCGCTCAGATCTCCGCCGTGCGCACGGGCGATCTGTCGTGACAAGTACAGCCCCAGTCCTACGCCGCCCTTGTCTCGGCTGCGCGCCTCATCAAGGCGCCGGAACGCCTCGAAGACGACCTCGCGGTCCGGCGGGGCGATGCCGCAGCCCTCGTCCTCGACTGCGATGATGTAGCCCTGTGCATGCGAGGAGACCTCGATGCTCAGCGCCCCGTCCGGGCAGGCGCGGCGGGCATTGCTCAGCAGATTGCTCAGCAGTCGCTCGAGCAGCATCCGGTCCGCTTCAATCGTGGGTGCCGCGACCGAGGTCACGGTGGCGGCGAAGCGTTCCGCCATGTGCTCGCACAGCTCGTCGAGGCGGACCGGGCTCACCTCCAGCGGGCCGCCCGCGACGGACAGCTCGAGGCGGCCGCTGGTGAGCAGGTCGCCGATGAGCGCCTCGAGTTCCTGCGCATCACGGCCGATGTCCGTGAGCCCCTTGCGAAGCCGCTCGACGTGTTTTTGCGACTCGGGGTTGGTGTCGATCCCGTCGATCTTGTTGATCTGTTCGACCCTTCCCTCAAGAATCTCCAAGACGACGCGGACCCTGGCAATCGGGGTGCGCAGCTCGTGTGAAACATTGGCCAGCAGCACGCGCTGTCCTTGAATCAGGGCCTCGAGCTTGTCCGCCATCCCGTTGAAGGACAGGGCGAGTTCGTCGAGTTCGTCCGCCGGCGGCCCCTTGGGCGTGAGCACGCGGTGCGAAAGCTCGCCGCCGGCGATCCGCAGCGCACTGGCCTCGACCCGGCCCAGGCGGGAGGTGAGCGAGCGGGAGAGTGAACTCGCCCCCAGGCCCAGCAAGAGCAACATCGTGAGCGCCGAAACCCCCAGCGCGATGGCTCGCGGTGGCTCGTCCGGGCGCACCGAGACGATTCCGACGGTCCCTCTGGTTTCGGGGTCCATCAGCGGGAAGAGGATGAGGTTGCGGTTCTTCCCCCGGCTGAGCACGAGGGTCCGACCCTGCCGCAGCGCTTTGGCATGTCGTCGGGGCTGCCGCGGCGGGGGACCCTCCTCGCGTTCGCCGCGGCGGGTCAGGGGGCGGCCCTTGGGGTCGGTGACGCTCACGGCGGTTCCCAGGCTCTCGCCGAGCGCCTGGGTCATCGCTTCGAGCTCGTCGCGATCGTAGAGCACAGCGACGAGCGCGTCGTTGTTCTCCTCGAGGACCTCGAGTGCCTGACCGACCCGCCGCTCGGACCGCTCCTGCAGAATGAACCACGTGGCCGCGACTCCGACCGCCGTTCCAGCGAGCACGGTGATGACCACGGTCGCGTAGATCCGCCGGAACAAGCTCGACCGGCGCCGCTGTTTCACCGGTCGGGTCCCAGGACGTAGCCGACGCCGCGAATGGTCTCGATGAGGTCCTTGCCATCGGGATGGGCGCTGTCCAGGGCGCCGCGGACCTTGCTGAGGTGGACGTCAATGGAGCGGTCGACGCTGGGGTCGAACTCGACCGGGGGGTCGCCGCGAAGCTCTCGGACGCGGTTGTTGAGGTCTCCGCGCTTGAGCACTTTGCCGACGTTGCAGGCCAGAACCCACAGCAGGTCAAACTGGTACGCGGTCAGCTCGACGCGCTCGCCATGCAGGTCGGCGACGCGTCGATCTCGGTCGATGCTCAGGGGTCCGGCCTCGACGCTGGTGACGGACTCGGCGATGGCCGCGGCGGGGGTCGCCGCGTGTCGACGCAGCACGGCGCGTATCCTGGCCAGCAGCTCGCGGGGGCTGAAGGGCTTGGGGACATAGTCGTCCGCACCCAGCTCCAGGCCCACGATTCGATCCACTTCGTCGCCCTTGGCCGTGAGCATGATGACCGGAACACTCGACTGGGTGCGGAGCTGCTTGCAGACGGAGATCCCGTCCAGCCCGGGGAGCATCAGGTCGAGAAGGACGATGTCGTGCTCGCCCGCCAGGGCGCGCTCAAGGCCCGCGGCCCCGTCGCCCACCACCTCGACCAGCGCCTCCTGGTCGCGAAGGTACTCGGCGGTGACCTCGGCCAGGCGCTCATCGTCCTCGATCAGAAGGATTCGCACGTCAGGAGTGTGCCACCTCCCCGGCGCGGCCACCGTAAAGGCGCGGTGAAGGGGCGATGAATGTCCAGTGGCTGCAGCGACGAAGGGCGGGTGCGCGGGACTGCCGCTTGACACCGGTTTGGGGAGCGGATAGGCCCACGTCACCGTGACGTATCTTTGCAGCCAGTGTCACACCCGGCTTGAGGGCGGGGGCGAGTCCAAGGACGAGCGGCCGCACCGCTGCACCCAGTGTGGCGCGGAGGCGGGCCTGGAGAAGGTCAAGGGCATTCCGCCCGCCATGCGCTATTTCGGTTTCGTCGTCGTGGGTGCGGCCGTCGCCGCCTTGAGCGGCGGGATCATCAGTCGCGTCGCGGGCTGATCTCGCCGACCTCGTGGGCACGCCGGGCGCGTCCGGGCACGGGCTCGAGACCGGCGGGTCGAGCTGTTGCTTCGGCCTGCTTGGCGGCGCGTACGGTTGTGCTAACTTCGCCCCCAGGCCTTGTTCGTACGCTGCTCAAACTGCCAGACCCAGTTCTCGCTCAGTCGTCGGGGTAACCAGCGAGGTCACATGGACGACCGGCAGGTCGGGTCCGACGGGGTCGCGGTTCGCTGCGCGGTCTGTCGGTACGTGTTCCGTGTCGAGTCGCCCGAAGGCGCCGCGTCGCAAACGTGGAGCGTGCGGACCGTCGACGACGAGATCTTCGAAGCCGAAGACATCCCCACGCTGCGGGTGTGGATTCGCGAAGGCCGACTCCATCCTGACGACACGATTTCGAGGACCGGCAGGCACTGGATCCGGCTGGGCGACATGCCCGAGTTCTCCGACGCGTTCGCTGGATTCCCGGGTCTGCCCGCTGTGCTCGGCGCCCCGGAGTTCGCACCGCTCGACGCCGAAGATCTGTCGACGGTCGGTCCTCCGCCTTCGTATGCGGGCGACGAGGTGCCGACGACGGCAGCGGTGCAGCCGATCGGGCAGGACCATTCGGAGCGCCTCGATTTGTCGGGGCTGTTTCTCAGCGCGGAGTTCGACGGGGAACCTCGCGATCCCGACGACACGGTGGTTCGAGCCCAAGCGGGGAGCCCGAGCGAGGACACGGTCTCCGTCTCCCCGGGGATCGTCTCCCGGACATCGTTGTTCGAGGACTCGGCGTCCATGGTTCTCGATGACCTGGTGCAGCCCGAATCCAAGGCGGACGCGGAACCCAGCGGCCCTCGCCGAAAGCCGAAGCACCAGACGACCAAGGTTCGCGTCGTCGCAGGGCTCGAGAGCGCTGATCCCGAGGCGAGCGGGGTCCTGCGGATTTTGGACGAGGACGAGGACGCGGACGCGCCGGATGATGTCGTGCAGGCGTCGCCCGAAGCGAGCGGGGCCCCCCGTCGCCAGACGAGCTCTGGGTCCATGTTGGGCGCGGTCACGGCCCACGTCCGGAGCGAGCCGGTCTCAGCGCTCACCGGTCCACGACCGTCGGCGGCGGCAGCTGCTGTTCCCGCTGCACCCACGGCATCCGCACTCAGGAGACCCGCGATGGCGTCGACGGCTCCTGACGTCCCGCTCGACAGCGTCGTCGTGCCCGAGGCCGAGCCTGCGCGCCGATCTTCATGGCCTCTGTTTGCCGGCCTGGGATTGCTCTGCGGGGCCGCGGTGGTGTTCGGTATTCCTCAGGTTCGAGAGCGTGTCTTGGGCACGAGCGCTTCGGGGAGCCAAGCCGACGAAGGGACGCGTCCGGCGGCGATCGCCCAGGTGGACGCCGCCGTCGGGGAAGGCACCATCGAGCAACTCGAGGCCGCGATCGCGTCGGCGGCTGAGAGCGCCGCGGCCAAGGGACTCTCGGCCTCGGCGCGGGCCGATGTCGCCCTCGCAGGCTCCGAGGCTTGGGCCGCACAGGCGGTCGCGCTGCGTCTTCAGGCTGTGCACGCGGTCGAGGGCAGCGACGCGGCCTCCCGAGCGGACGACGCTGCTGACGCGGCCGCGCAGGCGTTCGCGGATGTCGACGTCGACCAAGCCGATGCCACTCGGCTGGCTCGCACCCGGGCACGGGTTCGTCTCGCGCAGGGGCGCCCCCCCGACGAGGTGCTCCCCTACGTTCCCGACGGTGCGCTCGAGCTGCGGGCGATGGTCTTGGGGGCTGCGCTGTGGGCGGATCGCGACGCTCGGGTACCATCGGGTTTGATCAGCGCGCTCAGTGGGCTGCCGAACCCGTCCGTGCCTGCGCAGGTTCTGCTCGCGACCGCGTATGCCCGGGGTGGTGATGAGGTCGGCGCGGCTGCGGTCCGAGCGGCGCTGCAAGCCCGCGCTGCCCAGGACCCGACGGTCCAGGCGCTTCTCGTCGCGCACGGTGTGCCCGCGGTACCCGCGGTACCCGCTGTACCCGCAGTGGTAGCCGAGACACCCGACACTTCGGATGCGCCCGAGGCCGGGAACCCCAAGACCCCCGACGACGGGGCGCTCGAGGATCCCGATGAGACCATCATCATCAGCGATGCTCCCAAGGCGGTGTCGATCGATCAGCTGATCGAGCGCGGGTGCGACAAGGTCGAAGGCGGCGACGTCGACGGCGGTCTCAAGCTGCTGCTGCGCGCCTTCGACCGCCGACCCAACGACATCGACGTGCTGGTCTGTCTGGGGACCGCGAACCGAAAGAAGGGCATCTCGACGACCGCCCTGCGGTACTACGAGAAGGCCCTCGCGCGCTCGCCCAAGTTCCTGCCGGCCCTGCTGGGAGCTGCCCGCGCAGCCACCAAGCTCGGCGAGGATGACAAGGCGCGAACCTTCTACACGCGGGTGCTCGCCGTCACCCCGGGCCACGCGGAGGCGAAGAGCTTCTTGGCCAAACAAAACGCCCCGGGCGGCACCCCCAAGCCCACGCCTGCGCCCACGCCGGACCCAGACGAAGCGGACGACGACACGCCCTCGCCGACGAAGAAGCCCGAGCCGCCGACGGGCGACCGCAAACCCGAGCCCCCCTCGCCCGAACCATGAGTCACGCCTCCGACCTCACCCGCGAAGAGATCGTTGCGCTCCGCGCCCAACGCAACGCCGACACCGACTCTCTGCAAGGGGACGAGCGAGAGCGGCAGCGAACCCTGCACTGGATGCGCTGCTGCAAGTGCGGCACTCAAATGGACGAGATCGTGTTTCGAGGCGTCCGTGTCGACAAGTGCCTTCGCTGCGGCGGCGTCTATCTCGACGATGGCGAGTTGGAGCAGCTCGTCGGCAAGCCCGGTTGGATCGAAGCGCTCCGCTCCTTCTTCGGCAGCTAGTGTCCTGAGGCCGGAGTCCGCACCAGCGCGCTTCGAGTCGGAGAACAGCCTCGTCAGCCCTCGATGTCGGCAGCCGAGGACCGAAGCAGGGCCGCGAGGCGCGGGGCGTCGAGGTCGGCGAGGTCGGACCCGAGGTCGATCTCGACACCAGCATCCCAGTAGCGTGCCTTGGCGCCCGTGAACGGTTGCAGGGCGTCAAGCTGGGCATCCGCGACCTCTTCGAGGCGACGGATGTCCCCGAGCGCACGGTGGGTCCGCGCGAGTTCGTGCGCAGGTCGAGCTCCGCCGCTTCCCGGACTCGGCGTCAGCTCCAAGACCGGACGGCCACGGCCGATGACTCCGACCTGGAACCGAACGTGCCAGCCACCGCCGCGACGCGGCCGGGCTCGCAGGTCGAGAGCCGCGCTGCCGAGGTCGCCACGCACGGACACGGCCGTACCTTCGAGTGTGACCGGCGCGGGCAGGTCGAGCAGGTCTGCGGTGTCCCGGAAGATGTCCTCGATGGGCACCTCGGAGGCCGAGGCCTGGGCCCCCTCCGCCGCGGACGAGGGCAGCAAGCTGTAGACCACGAGCAGCAGCGCGCTGGAGGCCATGAGGGCGAGCTGAGGATTGGAGACGCCGATACCGGCGACGGCGTACAACCCCAGCGCGAGCCCACGCAGCCGCTCATCCCAGGAGAGCAGTCCGCCGTACACGACCGAGAGGATGAAGAAGACCGCGACGCACAGCATCACCACGCGCCACGAGGCGACGAAGGTGGGGTAGGGCAGCGAGAATCCGAACAGTGATTGCGCGATGCCGCCGACGCCATCCTCGAGCTTTCCAAAGCCCAGCGGATGCACGTAGACCAGGTAGAGCAGGGCGGTGACGAAGGCGGAGAGCGCGATGACGAGAAAGCGGACCGGTCTGGGCATCTGCGGCCGAAACGCCCAGAACGCCACCGCAGCCGCCGCGACGACCGAGGCCATCACAGCCGTGCGGGCTGCATCGGGAATGGGGGACCCGGTGAGGCTGGTGGGCAAGCCGACCGCGACCCGAAGCAGCAGCGGGACCATGACCGCGACCGCCAGGATACGGGCCATCGGTTGGGCTTGGTCGTGGTGGGCCCAGGTCCCCGCCAGCGCAAAGGCGGGCGCGGTGAGGGCGAGCCCCATCGCGGTCTGCAGCGCGGCGGGGGGGATTCGGAGGCCGATGCCGGGCTGCTCAAGAACGTGAATCGCGAACAGCCCCAGCCCGCCGAGGATTGCGGGGACGCTCGCCAGCCATCGCCGGGCCCCGAGCTCGGCGTTCCGAGACCAAGCCCAGCCCATGGACACGCACGCAGCCGCGCACAAGGACGTGATGAAGTGATGCAGGATGAACTCGCCGTGGTAGGCGAGGCCCAGCCGGGTCGTCCGGGTGATGAGTCCCATCAGAAGGCTCAGCTCCAGGACGAGGAAGGCGATCGACGCGAGCATCGGCCGCTTGCGAAGACCCCACAGCACCCCGACCGCGAACGCGGTTCCGAGGGCGCCGATCAGGTAGAGGCGGGAGCCTTCGTCGGCGGCGCGGTGGATGGCCGCGAGCGAGGCGAGGCCGAGGATCAGCGTCGCGACCACCTGGAACGCGGCGGCGACCAAGGCAAAGCCGACGAAGGTCGCAGCGGGAGCGAGTCGCGGGTGCGGCACAGGCTCCTGACGATCTAGCATCGCGGACGGGGTGCGCGCATCGCTAGACCCTGTTTGCGGATAATTTCCGTCTTCTACGCTCATTGTCCTACATGTATGGGCATGTGGAGTCGGCGAGGGTTTCTAGGCGGTTTGGCCGCGGCAACGGTCTCGGGGACGGCATGGGCTGGTCCTCGGCCCGTGGTGCGCCAGGGCTTCGTCCTGTGCCTCGATGCTGGCCACGGCGGGGACAACGACGGATGCCGCTCCCGTGACGGCGTGTTGGAGAAGGACGTCACCCTGCAGACCGTGCTGGCTCTGCAGGCGGCTGTCCTCGAACGCCTGCCACATGTTCAGGTGGTGCTGACCCGGGACTCGGACCGATCCTGCACGCTCGCGGACCGGGTCGCCTTTGCCAACGGCGCGAACGCGGACGCGTTTCTCAGCATCCACGCCAATGCTTCGGAATCGCGCGCCCAACACGGCTTTGAGAGCTACGTCCTCGACGCCCGCGCGAGTTCGTTGGAGGCAGCCCGCACGGCCCGGCGCGAGAACGACGAGGGTCTGGCCGAGCCGGGGACGGCGCAGGTTGGGGCTGAGGTCGACACGATGCTGCGGCAACTCGCGATGGCGCAGCAGCGACTCTCGGCAGGGCGCCTCGCCAAGGCGATCCAGGGCCATCAACAGGTCGCATTCCCCGACCGTGTCGACCGCGGCGTTCGGCAGGCGCCGTTCGACGTGCTGATGGGCGCTCGGATGCCGGCGGTCCTCTTCGAGGCTGGGTTTCTTGACCACGCTGAGGAGGGCGAGCTGTTGATGAGTGACGCGGGGAGGACCCGCGTGGTCGCCAGCCTGACCGACGCGGTGGTCGACTTCTATCGGCTGCACGCCCGCACGGGTCCATAGGACACTCGGCGGTTCAATCGCCCGGCTCGAGCGTCGCATCGAGCACCCGCAGCGTGTGCTCGTCGATCAAGAGCTGGCCGTCGGCGGTGGCCAGCTCCGCGTGCAGGCTCGCTTCGCGCCCCGCGAGCTCGGCCGGGGTGTAGTTCTCCGGGATGAGGAGCCACACCGAGACAAACTCGTAGTCGACGTCGTCTTCGTCGGAGAGCGTGAAGGGCACCGGGTAGTTGAGGTAGGCCGCGAAGTGTCCCGAGGGGTGCGCATCGGGGATGCCTTCGATGTCCAACCAGACCGAGAGCACGGGGATGTCGGGGTGCTCGAAGTCGAAGGGGTCCGGCGGGATCGGGAACCCTCCGCCCCGCAGCGGGAGCGAGAACATCATGAAGCCCTGCGGTCCGAGCGTCAGCGGCAGCTCGTCTTCGAAGGGGAAGAACGCGTCGAGGCCGTACCCGATCTCCAGCCAGCCATCGGCGGGCGTCGGGCCCGACTCGGAGTCGCTGCCCGACGCGGTCGGATCGGTTGTGGGGGTGCCGCTCGTGGGGGCGGAAGGATCGCTCCCGCTGTCGGTTGCGGTCTGCGTGCCCGCGCTGGTCGCGTCCGTGATGCTGTCGCCGGTGGTGCTCGGCCCAACGCCGGTCGAGCCGCCTTCGTCGGACCCGGTCGCTCCGGAGGTCCCCGCTTCGTCCACCTCCGGGTCGCTCTCGCAGCCTGTCGCGAGTGCGAGCCCCAACAACACGGCCACCGCCCGAAAGCCCCGAACCCGACAAAGCATGTCCGGAGCATGGAGTCGGTGACGCTCGGACGCAAACCCGAGCGCGTCGCGCCTTGCTCTGAGACAGAAAAAAAAAGAAGCCCCGCGATGGTCAGACCATCGAGGGGCATTGGGGCGGGCGACGGGTCTCGAACCCGCGACCTCCGGCACCACAAACCAGCGCTCTAACCAACTGAGCTACACCCGCCGTGAGGGGACGGACTCATAGCACGGCGGTCGGTGAAAACCAACACGATTTTAGTCAAAAGAACTCGCGCAGTCGCCGCGGGGACGCGCCGCGGCCGTGGAGGTTTGAGGCCGCTCGTGGCAGCGTCGGGCGTGCCCTCGCAGCCATCCAAATCGCTGGAGACGTTCCCCAATCCCAAGCCCGAGCGGGACTTCGAAATTCGGTTCAATTGCCCCGAGTTCACCTGCGTGTGTCCCAAGACCGGGCAGCCAGACTTCGCGACGATACGAATCCACTACGTGCCCGACCAAACCTGTGTCGAGCTCAAAAGCCTGAAGCTCTACCTGTGGTCTTACCGGGACCACGGGGCGTTTCACGAGGCGGTCACCAACCAGATCCTCGATGACCTCGTCGCCGCAACGCAGCCGCGTACGATGACCGTCGAGGGGGACTTCTGGGTCCGGGGCGGCATCGGTACGGTCGTGGTCGCGAGCTACAAGCAGGGCGACGCGTGAGCGGGGCCGCGTTGCCCGGAGCCGCGACGGCAGCGGGTACCAGGCGCGGGGCGGACAGCTTTGGCGCGGGCGCTCGGGCCCTGGGACGGACCGGGCTGAGCGTCTCCCCGGTGAGCTTTGGTGCGGCTCGAGTTCGCGACGAAGCGCCCCTTCATCGCCGGGCGCTGGCCGATGCGCTGCGTGGCGGGGTGAACTTGGTCGACACGAGCGCCCACGCCACCGATGGCAGCAGCGAGCGCCTCGTCGGACGCATGCTCGCCAACCTGGTGCAGCATGGTGAGCTTCGACGGGAACACGTGGTCGTGGTGTCGCGGGTCGGGCACGCACGAGGCGTCGACCTGCAGGCGCTGCGCTCCCAGGTCCCTGGCGAGGACGTGGTGGAGCTTGGGGACGGCCGTGCGCACTGCATCCACCCCGCGTTTCTTCAGGCACAGCTCGCTCAGTCGCTGAATCGGCTTGGCCTGGAGCGACTCGATGTCGCGTTGCTTCACGATCCGGAGCTGTTCTCGGTCGACCCCGCCTTCGGCGAAGCTGCGTTCGACGACCGGTTGCGCCGCGCGTTTGAAGCCCTCGAGGCGCTCGTGCGCGAGGGCCGAGTGGGTTCGTATGGCGTGAGCAGCAATGGCTTTGCGGAGCCCGTGGGCTCGCCTCGCGCGACGTCGTTGGCGCGCATGCTGGAGCTTGCGACCGAGGTCGCTGGCGCCGGACATCACTTCTCGGTCGCTCGAATGCCACTCAACCTTTTTGAGCTTGGCGCGCTGCAGCCTCGCGATGGCGCGCCGTCCAACCTCGAGGTCGCCGCGGCGGCAGACGTCGGCGTGCTCACCCATCGTTGCTTGGAAGCGCTGGTCGAGCGCGGCGAGCGGTCCTCGTTGGTGCGGTTGGCCGACGTCCCGGAAACCGGAGGGGACCTCGATGCGGCAGCCGAGGTGCTGGCGAGGGTTCGCAAGCTTGAGGCGGAGTGGGCGACGGGCTTGGGGCAGCAGCTCATGGTGGGGCCCGGAGAGAACGCCGTCGACTTGTTCCGCTGGGGGCAAGAACTCGGGCCTCGGCTGGCGTCGATGAGCCTGCAGCAGTGGACGGGACTTCGCCACGAGGTGATCGCGACGCATCTGGGACGGACCAGTGGCGCACTGCTCAGCGCACTCGAAGGGGACACCCGCGCCGCGTTTGCGGGCTGGTGGGAGCGCTACGGCACGACCCTCCACGAGGCATTCGAAGCGATCGAGGGAGCGTTGCGCTCGGCCCGTCGCGATCTCGCGCTGAAGGTCGCCGCGGCCTTGGATCCGAAGCTCCCCGCACCGTGGCGGTCACTTCCGCTGTCCAACAAGGCGATCCTCAGTTCCCTGTGCGCGCCGGTGTCGACGGTCGCTGTGGGCATGCGCCAACCCGGCTACGTGCACGACGTGCTGCGATTGCGGGAGCACCCGGTTCGGCTACTGGGGGCATCGGCGGGTCCGCTCGACTTTGCCGCTGTGCGGGATGCCATGGATTCGGTCACCCTGTGAGCGCGTGGGTGCATTGACCCTCGGCGCGAGCGCGGGCTACCTTCGGCCCAAGAGATCCGATGTTCTCCGCGCTCGCATCCACCGTTGCCCAGGTCGCGCTCGCGTCCTCCTTGTCGTTCGCCGACCCTCTGTCCTTCGAGTACTCCGGGCAGACCGATAGCGCCGGCAAAGCCTTCTTGGTGGTCAAGGCCAACCAAGCGATCGACGACGTGCAGGTCGTGATCGCCGGCGACGGTCAGACGATCAAGAAGGCGATCGGCTCGATGAAGTCGGGGCAGGAGGTTAAGGTGGTCTGGGATCAGGGGTCGAGCCGCGCCAAGTACCAGCTCGACGTCGAGGGAGACGGCATCGAGGCGAACTTCGCGTTCGAGATCGTCAAGGCGGCTGGCGGCAGCGCAGCGGGCGGCAAGCTGGGACAGTTCAAGGTCCGCAGCAGCCGCGAGGACGTGATCAAGCGGAACACGGCGGAGTTCGAAACCACGTTCGACCTCACCTCCTACGAGTACAAGATCTACGACTCCGACGGCGAGGTCATGGATGCCCAGACCGTCCCCGAAGGGGTCAAGGCAGGGGAGAGCATCACGATCAAGTGGACCACGGCCGGTGAGGTCTTCATGATCTTCGTTCGCGGTGAAGACGAGTTTGGTCGCTTCACCGAGTACAAACTCGTGCCCTGGGCGGTCGAGATCCCGCACACCGAGATCAACTTCGACAGCGGCAAGTTCGACGTCAAGACCGACGAATCCGCCAAACTCGACGAGGCGCTCGCGGTCGCCTTCCACGAGCTGGTCGCGCTGGAGAAGGTGAACAAGGCTGTGGGCGCCAACCTCACCCCGAAGCTCTACATCGTGGGCTACACGGATACGGTCGGTGGTGCCAGCGGCAACCAGAAGCTCTCCAACAGCCGCGCGAAGGCCATCGCGGAGTATTTTCGCGACCGCGGCTTTTGGGCCGAGATTCACTACGCGGGGATGGGTGAGCGAGGGCTGCGCGTCGAGACCGGCGACGGCGTCGACGAGGTGCGCAACCGGCGGGCGCTGTACCTTCTCGGCGTCCAAGAGCCCGCCGCAGGTGGGCAGATCCCTGGCCGGTGGGCCAAGCTCATTGGCCAGCGCACCCAGCCTCCAGGGTTCGTGCTGCCCGAGCTTCCGGAGCGGTGGAAAAACTATCGTGAAGAGCGGCGGGCCGAAGCCGCCTCGCAAAACGAAGGCGTCAGTTCCGAGGCGGACGCAGAGGACTCGATGCCGAGCCGAGCCGATGATGGTCTGATCGGCGAGACAGGCGATGAGACGCCCGAGTTCGACTCTGGGGATGAGAACCCGCCGGAGATCGAAGGGGAGCCCGGTGCGGCCAAGAAGGGCTGCACCGTCGGAGGCGATGCGCCGCCTGCGATGGGACTGCTCGTCCTGTTCGCGCTCGGCTTGATGCGGCGCCGCGACTGAGCGGCCGCTCCCGCGGCGGACCGTCGGGTCCAATTTGCCGGGATTGGTGTTGGCCGGTCTTGGTTCCCCGCCGCGGACGGGCGATCGCTCCAGCTCACCTTCGAGCGGGAGACTACTGCACAAGGCCGTCGGGCCAGGTCTGCAGCTCGGCACGGAGCGCAACCATCGTTGTCTCGATGGGGTTGGACGTGTCCAGCACGACGTGCTCCTGCGCCGGGAACTCGTCGATGTGCTCCCACTTGGCCACGAAGTCGTCGAAGATCTCCAGCCGGCCGTCGCTGACCGAGGCACGTTTCGCGCGCTCGAGCAGGCGCTCCTTGGCAACGGCATGCTCGATGCGACATTCCACCATGCGGAAGGGGACCCCGTGCTGTTCGGCCAGGTCGCGAGCACGAGCGCGCAGGGCTTGGCTCCGGAACGACGCATCCACGAGCACCGGGCGGCCAGAGCGAAGCACGACGCCAGCGCGGCGGAACACCTCGGCGTAGACCTCCTGGGTGAACTTGGGGTCGTAGGCACCCTGCCAAGATCCTTCGTGCACGGGTTCGGTGGCACGGACGCCGATCATCTGTTTGCGGGTTCGATCGGCGTCGACCACAGGTGCGCTCATCTCGAGGCTGAGCCGGCCGCTGATCGTGCTCTTGCCGCTCGCGATGATGCCGCCCACCGCCACGACACAGGGCCCGAGCAGCGAGCGCCGCCCGGAGGCCAGCGCGAGCATGAAACATCGCCGGGCAGAGGCCTCAGCACCGGAGCGATGCGCCGCGCTGACCGAGGGATCGTCGGCGACGAACGACGCGACCTTGCCGCGGACGAACGCTCGATAGCCTTCGTAGAAATCCAGGACCCCGTAGAGGTCGAAGTCTCCGCTGGCCTTGGCGTACTCCGCCACGAGGTGCTCGCTCAACTCCACGTGCCCATGCGCGCTGAGATCCATCGCGAGGAAGGCGAGGTCGGACGCGACGTCGGCGTAGCGGAATCGGTCGTTGAACTCGATGCAGTCCAACACCGTGATCGTGCCGTCCTCGGCCAGGTAAACGTGCTCCAACCGCAGGTCTCCGTGTCCGTCTCGCACCCGATGCGCCGCGATGCGTGCATCGAATCGTGTGGCTTCGCGCTCGAGCAGAGTGAGTTGGTGCTCGGTCAGTTCGCGCACCTGATCCTCGCTGAGGTAGCGGTGCAGCGGGGTCTGAGCGAAGTTCTCCCGCACGTTGGTGGCGATGGCGTCGGCGGTGCCGAACGCTGAGGTTTCTTCGTCGCATCGGGTGTCGGCGTGGAACGCCGCCAGCCGCGACGCGATGCGCGTGAGGTCGGATGCCTGCAGCCGGCCTTGGGAGAGCCGAATGTCGGCGCGATCGTTGTCGTCGAGCCGCCGCATGTGCACGGCCCACTCGACGACCTCGCCGTCGCCTTCGAGGGTCAGGCGTCCATTCGTGCGTCGTAGCGGGACGACGCCGAGGTAGACCTTTGGTGCGAGGCGGCGGTTGAGTTCGACCTCCCGCTCGCAGGCGGCCTTGCGCAGCTCGAGCGTGGAGAAATCGAGGAACCCAAGATCGACCGGCTTCTTGATCTTGAAGACTTCGTGCTCTGCGAGCAGAACCCAGGAGATGTGGGTCTCGATGAAGTCGACGGTGTCCGAGGTGAGGTCACGAAGGATGGCGTCGCGGGTGAGCACGGCCCCAGCGTACCGGCACGGAGCCTTGCCACGGGTGCTGATGACTTGAGGTCAGCACCGTGGCTCGCTCACGCCGCGACGTCTTTGGGGAACCTGCGGACGCGCCACAAATGGCGGACCCCCCCTCGAACGGTGCGCGGCATCCGAGTGAAGTAGCGCATGGCCGAGGGGACGGTGCCGAACGTGCGCTCGACCTCTTCGAACTTGCCGGCAATGTTGTCGCGCCGCAGCGGGCTGACCTCCGGATTGCGCCGGTACTCGGCCAGATGATCGAGCAGGCGGGCGTGATACTCGGGATCTTCGACGATCGCGCGGATGGACTCGGCGCGAGGATGGGTGCCGTCGAGAATCGCCTCGATCTGCCACTGCATCTCATCGAGTCCGTCTTCGAACGAGGCGAGCAGCTGGAAGTCGTAGTGCGGGTTGGCGTGCACCACCTGCATGACGTGGCCAATGATGGCGTCGCGGGTGCTGTTGAAGCCGGTGGGGTCGATCAGGGACGCGGGGTCGTCGAGGAAGCGCAGCAGGGTGTGAAACCGGAAGTTAATGCCCTTGCCGTCGTAGTAGTCGGCGGCGGCGGGCACGATGAAGAAGCGGAGCATGTCGATGGCGCCGACCATGCGCTGGGTGCGGTTTGGGATTTCCTCGATGTACCCGAGGCGCTTGAGGCGCTGAAGGCGCGGGAGGACGTTTTCGTCTCGACCGTACTCCAGCAGCGCAGTGCGAAGTTTGCGCACCTTCTCCCGGAGTTCCCTCGGGCTGCCCATCGTCTGTTTGACCAGCACCCAGGGCTCCTCGGAGAGACGAATCGGGGCTTCGTTGGCAGCGGGGTTCACGGATCAAAGCGTAACGTCGAGACCGCAGTGCGCAACAGGTTGCGCACTCAATCGTTCCATAAATCGATGTCACGGTTGAATGCGCGCTGTGGGTCCAGCCGGTGCGTGTGGCGCGCCTACGCGTGTCAGGTGGCGAGCTGGCGGTTCATCCACACCGCGGACTTGTCCCACCCATCGACCATGTTCGATTCGGCGGCCCGCTCTGCAAGCGATCCAATGCCGAAGATCTTGATCTGCACCTCATGCTTGCTGACACGGACGCACTTGTCCTCGCCCAAGGGACGGGTCGTGACATCGCCGCCGAGCAAGATTCGGTCGCTCAAGACGCTGAGCCGAAGGTCGTACCGCCACCGCTGCTCCTTGGGATGCCACACCCCGGCTTCGTTGTAGCCGAGCTTGGGCCCGAGAATCTTCGCGACGGCGGCCGGAAGCACGAGCTTGGGCGTCACCGACATCGGGCGCTTCTGGGTCTCGCCGGCGTCGGTGATTGGACCAACCTCGCACGCCGCGAAGCCGAGGCCTTCCACGATCATGTCGCGGGTGAATTGGGGGTCGAGGAACAGCTCCCAGAAGCGTTGCTCGGAGCAATCAATCTCATGCTCAAGGGTGAAGTTCAGCACGGGCGCACGGTATCAGCCTGCCCCGTCACTTGCACCGCTGCGTCCACTGGGGCGCGACACCACCGACCGCAAGCACGACCACCGTCGCTGCGCGGGCGGGACGGACCTGGCTGTAGTGCGGGTCTGCGAACGCGGCGACCTGGCGGACCGCAAAGGGTGGTGAGAACAGCTGTCCCCAGTCTGAAGGCACCACCAGATAGCGCGGTCGCTCCCCCACGAAGACACACAGTTTTGCGGCGCGATCGAAGTGGGCGTGCGCGGCCTTCGCGTGGTCGAGTCCGACCAAGTCTACGATCCGCATGGAGCGGGGCGCGAAGAACCTGGGCGCGCCTGCGCCCTCGACCGCGACGACGGCGTCGGCGGGCACGTTCTCCACCAACCACTGCGCGACATTCGTATGCAGCACGCGCGTGTCCTCGCTGTGTTCAACGAGCTGTTCGCGGAGCTGCCAGAGCTGAAGGCCCGTCAGGCCCGCGAGCGGGAGCAGGGCCGCGAACGCGAGGGCCCGGACCCATCGCTTCGCCTCGGGCCGGACCGCGCTCAACCCCAGCGGCAGCACGACCAAGGGCAGGGGGGCCAGCGGGGCGAAGTAGCGCGACTCGTAGAACAAGACCCCCGGGTGCAGCGGCCGGGTGACGGCGATCGCCATCGACGTCACCACAAACGCAGCCACGATCGCCCACGCGCCGCTGTCCTTCGCGCGGGTCTCCTCGCGGAGTCCGAATGCGATGAAGGCCACGCCGGTCAGCGACACGAGCCACGGCTGCCAGACGAGCACCTCGTCGCGCAGATACGCGAGCCCACTCCATCCCCCGCCGGCCCCCTTGATGTATTGGGCGTTGGGCCAGGGGTGGCCCGACACGGCGAGGCAGTAGCCAACCCAGATCGCCAACCCGAGCGCGGCACCCGTGGCTGCCCAGCCGGCTGCGCGAACCCGAGGATCGTTGGCGCGGCGTCGCCAGCCGGTCGCAGCCACGACACTGGAGAAGACGACGACCGATCCCAGGAGCTCGGGGCGGGCCCAGGTGCTGAGCAGCCCCAGCACGGCAGCCACGCCGGCATGTCCCCTGAGGACCTCTCGGACAGTCGCCAGCAGCACGAACGCGGCAAGCGGGACCTCCATCCCGCTGGTGGCGGCCTGCACCAAGCTCGGCGAGCACGCGACCAGCACGCCTCCCAGCAGGGTCATCGAAGCGAGCGCGACGGGGTGTTCAGGCTTGGAGCGCGACCGCGCCAACTCGAGCGTCACCCATGCGCCCATCGAGCTGCTCGCTGCATGCAGCAACGCGCCGAGCAGCTTGACGGGGATCACCGGGTTGCCGGCGATCGGCCACACGCTGAGGAGGAAGACCCACAGCGGGGAGGAGAAACCCGTCTCGAGATCGCCGGGGTTGTAGGAGAGGCCATCGCCGGCACGCAGGCTCTTGGCGTAGGAGAGGTGGATCCAGGCGTCGTCGAGCGCGAAGTCCCGGGTTCCCCAGATCATGGAGACTGCCAGGCCAAAGCCGACGAGTGCACCGACCCAAGCGATGGACGACTCGGTGCGCGGGGCGCTGTCGCGTGGGTTGGAGGGCATGGGCGATTTCGAAGCGTCCGCCGTTGGGACGGACGCACGTTCCCCTCCAAGGTGGCAGAGCCCCCCACCAAAATGAAGGCATCGCACGTATCTTCCTTGCGTTCCTGAAGATCGCCCGGCATAACAAAGAGGCACGGGACACGGAGCGCGCCGGGGGGCTTGCAAACGTGTCCAATGCAGACAACATCTCCGCGAGGTTTCGGACAGCACCCTTGTGCTGAGGTACAGAGCAATCTGTATCATCGCGGCGAGTCAGAATCCCTGTTGCAGGGTTCCCAGCGGGAGGCAGCGCCAACTTCGGCGCACTTCGATCCCGTTGGAGAATCTTCATGTTCGATTTCGCTTCCGAAAAAGGCTTCAAACAATACCTCGCTTCCATCGAGCGCTATCCCAAGCTGGACCGCGCTGAGGAGCTGGCCCTGGCGACCGCCTATCACGCCGGGGACAAGGCTCAAGGCGACCAGCTGGTCTCCTGCAACCTTCGCTTTGTGGTGAAGATCGCCGTTGGCTACTGTGGCTATGGCTTCAAGCTCAGCGACCTCGTGGCCGAGGGCAACATCGGTCTGCTGCAGGCGGTGCGCCGGTTTGAGCCCGAGCGCGGCCTTCGCTTCATGACCTACGCCTCGTACTGGGTTCGCGCCCACGTGCTGTCGTACATCCTCAAGCACTGGAGTCTCGTCGGCGTTGGCACCGGGCCCATGCAGAGCAAGCTGTTCTTCCGGTTGCAGCGGGAGAAGGCGAAGCTACTCGCCCGCACCGGCTCCAGCGAGAACATCACCGCCAAACTGGCGGAGACGTTTCAGTGCACCGAGGACCGCATCCGTCGGATGGAGCAACGCATCGATGGTCGCGACCTGTCGCTGGATGCCAAAGCCTATCGCGAGGGGACCGTCTCCATCCTGGAGACCCTCGAAGGCACCGATGCCTCGCAGGAGACCACGTTGTCGCGTACCGAGGTCTCTTCGTTGGTGCGGGCGCGGGTTGAGGAAGCCCTGACCCGGTTCGACCAACGCGAGCAGGTGATCGTGCGGGAGCGGCTGCTCAGCGGCCAAAAACGCACGCTCTCCGACCTCGGCCAACAGCTCGGCCTCTCCCGTGAGCGCGTCCGTCAGCTTGAGCACCGGGTCAAAGGCAAGCTGCGTCGCACCCTCGCCGACCTGGCGCCTCAAGAGTCCTACCTCGAAGCGGCCTGATCCTCGGCGAGGATCAAGCGACCCCGAACCTCTCCAACCCCAAACAACGCGATCGAAGCGACGCCCTCGGTGCCTCAGGCATCGGGGGCGTCATCGTTTCCGCGGGTCTGCGACGCGCGAGGCCGTGTCGCGGAACTCGCTAGTCCGCGCCGAGCTCGATGGCGAGGACCGTGATGTTGTCCTTGCCGCCGCAGTCGTTGGCGAAGCGTACGGCTTCGAGCGCCGCGTCCTCGACGTCCATGTCGCGGAAAAACGCCATGTCGGAGGGCTGCTCTGCGTAGCCGTGAAAACCGTCGGAGCACAGGATGACCCGGTCGCCGGGAAAGAGCGGGATCGGGAGGGTGTCCACCTCGACGTAGTCCTTGTGGCCGACCGCACGGGTGATCACGTTCTTCGCCCGGGAGGTCTGCGCCTGCTCCGGCGTGATCAGCCCATGCTTGAGCTGGTAGTTGATCAGCGTGTGGTCCTCGGTGAGCTGCGCGACTTCACCCTTGCGCACCATGTAGACCCGCGAGTCGCCGACCTGGCCGACCACGCCGATGTCGCCGCACACCAAGAACACCGAGGCCGTCGTGCTCATCCCGCGTTGCTCGGGATCGAGCTCGCCCATGCTGTGGATCATGTAGCAGGCGTTTTGAATCGCGCCGCGCACCAGCTGGGTCAGTTGGCCGACCCGGGAGGCAGCATCTCCTGCGGCGATCTCATGGATGAGTGCTTCGTTGCGCTTGAGCCACTCCCAGATCAGCTCGACCGTTTCTTGAGACGCAACCTCTCCCTTCGCCCGGCCGCCCACGCCATCGGCGACAACGAAGACGCCCAGGTCAGGGTCGGCGAGGTGCGAGTCCTCGTTGTGCTCGCGGGTCAGCCCAACGTCGGTATGGCCGAAATAGCGGATCTGCATCCAGCTGCGAAGATACCACGCCGAATCTCCGGGAAACGCTCAAGACTCCGACCAGTCCGGAGCGGGCGCGACAACGATGGGTTCGGCCGCCTCCAGCTGAAACGCCCACGCGTGCAGCAGGACTCGCGATCCTTCAGGGGCGGACCCGTACAGGCTGTCCCCCGCCAAGGGCAGCCCGAGACTCGCCATGTGGACCCGGATCTGGTGGCGGCGACCGGTGAGCAACTCGACCGCGAACACCGGGCTCGCGGACCGGATAGGCCAGACCCGGGAGACGGCGGCGGACCCTCCTTCATCCAGCTCGACCTTGTGGCCGCGTGGACCGGCGGAGGACAGTGGCCAGCTCACGCGCGTGCCCTCGTGGGTCGGGCTCTCGAGCTTTGTGTCCGCAGGCCACCGGGGCGGGCCGGGGTGGCTTTGCACAAAGGCGGAGGATGCGGGCGGCCAGGTCTCCGCCGGGTGCTCCGCGCGCGCGAGGTAGAGCTTCCATGCGTTGGCGAGCGCGCGTCGCCCGTGAGTCCACGCGGGGGCGGAGCGGGCAAACGCGACCACGCCGGAGGTCGTGACGTCGAGGCGGTGCAACGCGCCCGCCTCGCGGGGGTCAGGGCTGGCCTGCGCGCAGCCGGGCTCCAGCGATCGCGCCACGTCCGCGAGCGTCGCAGGGTCGTCGGGACGAATGCGCACCGTGTGCAGTCCCGGCGGCTTGTACAGGTACAGGAACCGCTCACTTCGATGCAGCACGTGCGCGGTCGGGGGGGTGGCGTGGGCCTGCGCGCGGGGGAGTCGGACCTCGACCGCGTCGCCGACGTGTACCGCATGCGCGCCGGGGACCACCCGCCCGCCACACCGCACGTGGCCATCGCGGGCGAGAGCCTTCGCCAATCGCCGCGACACCTCCGGCAGCGCACGGGCCACGAACGCATCGATGCGGCTCCCGTCGTCCGCCGGGGTCACGGTCAGGGTGGTGCTCACTCAGCTCCGCCAGGGGTTGAGCAGGAACGCTCGGGTGCAAGATCCAGCCGCCAACGAGGGCGTGCCGGCGGGCACCTCGATCAGCGCATCGGCGCCGCCCATCGAGCGCACGTCGCCGGAGGATTGGTGGACCAAGGCCGTGGCTGTGCCATCGCCGTGCAGTTCGGCGCGGACCAGGTGCGCCCTGCGCCCAGCGCCCGGCGCAGCGTTGCGAAGCTCGACCTGGGTTGTCGGAGGCAGCAGGTCTCCGACAACCCCGAGGTGCCGACGAATGGCGGGCGCGACAAATAGGCAGAAGGTGACCCACGAGCTCGCCGGGTTTCCGGGCAGGCCGAACACGTGGGTGCCTAGGCCGGATCCGAAGGCCAGTGGTTTTCCCGGGCGCAGCGCGATGCCGTGAAAGGCCCACTCGATGCCGAGCTGGGCGAACGTGCGCGCGACCAGGTCGTGGTCCCCGACCGAGATCCCGCCGCTGGTGACGACAAAATCGTGGGTCATCGCCGCAGCCAACACCTCCCGCAGTCCGCCCGGGTGGTCGGGTGCAATGCCGCAGTCGATCGGAATCCCTCCCGCCTGCACGACCGCTGCGGCGATCAGCAAGTCGTTGCTGCTGACCACCTTACCCAGCGGCGGGACCACGCCGCGGGGCACCAACTCGTCACCGGTCGAGACGATCGCGACTCGGGGGCGCGCGCGGACCGGGAGGCTGGTGTTCCCGGTCGAGGCCGCGACCGCCAGGTCCGCCGCGCCAAGCCTTCGCCCGGCCTCGAGGACGACGTCGCGCGCTTGGAGTTCGCTGCCCCGAGGCCGGACCCACCGACCGGGCTTGACCTCGCCAAACGCGGCGAGATCGACGGCAACCTGGCCTGCGGACACGTGCACGTCTTCTTGCGGAATGACCAGGTCTGCCCCGCGCGGCAGCACGGCGCCGGTCGACACGCGGGCAGTCTGTCCGGCCGTCAGCGCGAGCTCCAGTGGGTGTCCGGCGGCGCTCTCGCCGACGGGGTGAAGCACGGGGCGAGTCCCCTGGAGATCGGCCGCTCGGGCGGCATAGCCGTCCATCACGCTGACATCCGCCGAGGGGAAGTCCCAGTGGGCGTGAACGTCTTGGGCAAGGACGCAGCCCATGCTCTGGACCCCGACCGGGGCGGACACCACCTCGCCCGGATCAACGGCTTCCAGGACGCACTGCAGCGCGTCGCGCCAGGGAAGCGGGGGGTTCATTGTGAGTCTTTCGCGTCGGCACCCGGAGTCCGAGAGGTGTCCGGGGTTGAGGGCGTTCGCCCCGTTGCCGAGGGGCTTGCCTCCGGTGCGGGGGAGGCCGTCGCGCCTGCGGCCGGGGGTGCCGCGCTGGGGACGCGTGCCGTGTCCGGGTTGGACGGCGCGCGCTCGGCTGGCGCGGGTGCTTTGGCATCCTTAAACCCCCGGGGCGGGGGCGCCTTGATCGTGCCCGCGGTTTTGCCGGCGTCGATGTACACGACCAGCGTGTCGCCGGCCTCCGGGTCGTGGTCGCGCGAGAAGTGATTGATCCGGGCCAGGTCGCCCACGCTCAGCTCGAAGCGGCGGCCGATGTTCGCCAGGGTGTCGCCGGACCGCGCTCGGTACGCGCGGCGTTGTTTGCCCCGGCGGAGCAGTGAAGCCTCGAGGTGCGCGCGGGATCCTCGGACGACGTACTCCACCTCGTGCATCTCGTGCGCGATGACCGAGCGTGACGCGGGATCGTAGCTGCTGGGTACCACCAGCTGGAGAACCTGCTCGGCTTGAACGCGGGCATGCGGGTCGAGGTCGTTCCACCGGACGACCTCCGGCCAGGTCACATCGAAGGTGCGCTCCAGCTCACGCGGCGTCGAGGCGCGGGTCGTCTCAAAAAACACGAGCCGGTGTCCGGGCGGAATCCCGAGGTCCGGCACGGCTGCCAGCGGGCGCAGCGGTGGCTGTGTCGCGCTCGCCTCGACCTGCGCCGCGCCCGGGCGCGGGACGATCAGCGTGATCCCACCGCGGACCTCGGCGCTGTCCTCAATCCCGTTGAGGTCTCGCAGCTCTCGGGTCGTGGTCTTGTGGTGGCGGGCGATGGAGGAGAGTGACTCCCCGGTCTTCACCGCGTGCGTGGACTCGAGGCTCCACGCTGCCTCAAGCTTGGATTGGGCCGCGGCGAAGGCGTTGGCGGCATCGCGCGGGATCCGGATGGCGTACGGAGTCTCCCCGGGCGGCGTCCGGCCTCGGACGAGCTGGGCGTTGAGCTCGAACAAGAAGTCCGGGTCGATGTTCAGCAGCTCGGCCAGCGTGGAGATCCGGGTCGAACGCTGCACGCGAACCTCGACCCAGTCGGCCGGAGGCAGCGGGTTGATCGCCGAGGGCTCGACGCCAAACGCCTCTGGGTTTGCGCGGACCAAGGCAGCCGCCACGATCTTCGGCACATAGTTGGTCGTTGCGTAGGGCAGGCCGCTCTCGATCTCGCACAGGCTCCAGTAGTTGTTCGTGTTGTGACGCTCGATGGTCGTCATCACCAAGCCGTAGCCGGCGTTGTAGGCCGCCAGCGCCAGCTCCCACGAGCCGAACCGAACCCGAAGATCCTTGAGGTAGAGCGCTGCGGCGAGCGTGCTCTTCTCGACGTTGAACCGCTCGTCGATCCAGAAGCTCTGCTCCAGCCCGTAGACCTGCCCGGTCCCGGCCATGAACTGCCATGCCCCCGCTGCGCCCACCCGCGAGCGAACGGTCGGGTTGAAGCCACTCTCCGCCATCGCCACCATCACCAACGACGTGGGCACCTCGGCGTGTTCCAGTGTCGCGGCCATCGCTTCGGTGTATCGACCGGCGCGACGCATCCAGCCGCGGATCATCGCCTTGCCCTTGGGGTCGTCGCGAAAGTAGCGGAGGTACTCGACGGTCTTCTTGTTCCACCGCACCGGCAGGTCGGGCAGCTTCAAGTTGGCCATCCAGGGCTCCGGGGGGGCGTCGATGATCGTCTGGGTTCGCTGCCCCTCGGGGAAGCTCGCGCGTTCGAAACCCGCGAGGGTGTCGGCGTCGTCGCGGCCGGGGTCTCGCGCTCCGGGGGCCCACGCGACGTGGACGGAGGCACCGTCGGGACGTCCCCCGCGAACCCGTCGCCGGCGAGTTTCCGAGACCGAGAGCGAGCCGATCTGCACGACATCTGGGTCGGGCGTCGCGGCGAACGCAGGTGAGGCGGAACCCAACAAGGTGCTGAGTCCGGCCCAAAGCGCGGCCCGGGGCCCCCAACGAGGTCTCGGGCGACGTCCAAGATGGAGTCGAACCGGGTTCGCACCCGGCGCGTTCGGGGCGCAACGCCGCTTCGGCATGGAAGCACGCTAGCAAAGCCGTCGAAAGACGACTACCTTCTGTCCATGACGTTCGCGCTCGTCGGACTTGGAATCGGTCCCCTCGAGGTGGGGGTGATCCTCATCGTCGTGCTTTTGGTCTTCGGCCCGTCGAAGCTTCCCCAGCTCGGGGAGGGCGTCGGCAAGATGCTCCGCGGCTTCAAGAAGGAGATGAAGTCGATGGAAGAGGAGAACGGTGACAAGGTCGCGGACAAGGACGATCCCGCCGGCGAGATCGACGTCACGCCCAAAGGTGGCAAGAGCGGCTCCGAGGGCGCCGGCGACACCAGCGATACCAGCGACACCATCGACAAGGGCAAGAAGTCAGCCTGACGGCTTCGGACCGCGGCGCGTCTCACCCTTGACGGTGTGCAATCAGCTCGTCGGCGCCAAGCGTCGGCGGGCTGCTTTTCGTAAGGCCGAGTGGATCGCGGGATCGCTCGCGAGTTCACGTTGCTCGGCGCGATTGAGCAGCCCCACCAATCGCAACGCGGTGGCCAGGGGCGTGCGAGGATTGCGGAGCAGGGCCTTGCGTACGCGAGGGCGGTTGCCGAATCGGCGCGCATCCAAGACCAGCTGCAGCACCACGGCCGAGCTGCGTCGCGAGGTTGCGATCCGCAGGATGTCCTCCTCGGTCATGTGCGGGTTGCCCAGCAGCAGCGCGACCACATCCTCGTGGGGGTCGACCACCAGACGCTCAAGCGTGTTGCGGTCGTGCGAGCGGGCCAAGGACTTCCGCTCCCCAAGCGTCAGCGGGCGGGTCCCGGGCACAAGGGGACGGGGCGCTGCGGCGGCCGAGGTCTCGTCGGGGCGCTCCTCGCTGAAGAGCAGCTCCTTGCAGGCGTCGAGCTGCTGCGCTTCGGCGACGGTGTAGATCTCGCGCCGGGTGTCGTAGCCGAGCAGCTCGCTGGACGTGAGGTCGACCGCGGCGAGTAGGCTGACGTCGTACGGAGGCCCGCCCGCCCGGCCGACCGTGGCGAGCGTGTCCAGCAGCCATGCCGCTGCGTCCGGTGGGAGGGCGCAGACGATCTCACCGAGTTTCGCCGCTCGCATGCGGCGATCGGGCAGCGCCGCCAGACGGCGAGCGACCGCCCGCGGACCATCCGAGCCTGACAGCACCACGTCGTCAGTGTTTCATCGAAGTCGGGCCACCGCCAACCGGTACCGCTACAGGTTCTGCTCGTAGAGTTTTTGCAGCAACGGGCGGGGGTCCGGCGTGCCCTCGAGGGCCAGGCTCGCAGCGACAAGGCCGAGCGCGACCACGGTGGTTAGGACCACCACGAACACCAAGAACGGGTTTGTTCGAGGGATCTCGAGGTCGAGGTCGTCGTTGAGGTCCGCTGCCGCCAGGGGAGCAGCTTTGGGCGCCGCGGGAACGACCCGCTGCTGCTGCGACTCGGCGGGGCGCGCCACCGGCTCGGTGCGCGGCTCAGGAGCAGGTTCGGGCGCGGGCTCGGGGGCAGCGGCCGGCTCGGGCTGGAGCATCTGCGTCGGCGCTTCATCGGCCGCCGCCTCCGCCGCCGCCGCCTCGGCCTCTGCCTCTGCCTCGGCCTCTGCCTCGGCCTCGGCCTCGCGCTTGAGGGCGGTCAAGTCGTGAACCCGCGTGGGGCCGTCGTCGTCATCGTCGTCGTCCCGCGAAGGCCTCGAAGGCGCCTCGAGGGTGAGGCTCGGTGTGGGGGAGGGGGGCTCGGGCGGCGCGGCGGCAGGCTCGCCAAAGTTGGGGGCCCTGATCCCAATCATCGTCGCGCGGACATCGTGCGCGGTCGCAGCGGGGTTCGTCTGCGGGGTCTGCGGGGCAGGTTCGGGGGAGAGGGGCTCGGGCGCTGGGGCCTCGGCCGCGATCGGCGTCACGGGCTCCGGCTCCGATTCCGGCTCCGGCTCCGGCTCGGGCTCCGGCGCGACAGGCTTGGGAGCGGGGGCGGCCGGGAGTTCTGGCTCCGGCGCGGGCGCGGGCGGCTGTGCCACGGGTTCCGGTGCCGGGGCAGCGACGGGGGCTGCGACCGAGGCGTGGTAGTCGGCCGCAGAGCCGAAGCCGCTGGCCATCTTCATGCCGTCTTCGATGAGGGATGCGTCGTTGGCCGCAGCGAAGTCGAGGATCATCCGGAAGGCGCAACTCGGGCATTCGAGCTGCACGAGCTCGGCGATGTTCTCGTCGCGCAGCTCAAAAGGAGACTCACATTCGGGGCAGGCGATGATCATCAGAAGTCGAGTCCGACGGAGAAGGTGTATTGCTGCTGAAGACCCGACCCGTCGGTGACGGTTTGGCCATCGAGCTCGCCCGTGCTTGAGCCGCCCGGAACGATCATGGCCTCAAACCCGAGGCGGATGACGCTGAAGATCATGCGCACGCCCACGTGAGGCCGATGCCGCAGGATGGCGCCAGACCCTTTGTAGACGAACTCGGAGGTGCCCGTGGTGGGCGCGCACTGGCCTTCGTTGAAGTTGTCCGGGAACTCGTCGCACGCCGGGGTGCTGTCGAGAACCTGCGACCGGGAGAGGACGAACAGGGCTTCGTATCCGAGGTACGGGGTGAGGCTGAACGACTTTCCGACGCCGAAAACGTGGGAGATGGTCCCGCCGACGGCCGCGGTCGTCAGGTTGAAGTCCTTGGCCCCCAGCAGGCGCGAGAAGCTCGCACGCACCGCGATCGCCGGGATCGGCAGGTGGTGAAACCCTTCGTGCAGGGCGAACTTTCCGTAGCCGCCCATCGCCCACATGCTGGAGTCGAAGACGTGCGTGGCACCGCCGCCGATCTCGAGTCCGGGCCACAAGCCCTTGCGACCCATGAGCTGGACCGTTGGCAGCGCCCCGTCGGCAGCCCCCCCGGTGGGAGCGGCCCAGTACCGCTTGGTGTTCGCGATCGTGTTGATGGTGACATCGGCCGAGACCGCGAACCCCGAGAGCCCCAGCGAGTCCGCGGGGTCCATGGGTTGCAAGGCGACGACCGTGCCGAGCTCGGAAGACAGGCTTCGAAACTCGTTGTCGTCCTTCGTAATATTTCCCTGAGCGTCGCTACCCAGACGGGTCAAGTCGAGGTCGTACTTGCCTGCGTGCGCGACCTGGGGAAGCGAAACGATGGCGAGCACGGCCGCTGAGAGTACGATGCGGGTGCGAACGGAGAGCATGCGCGTCAGGGGCTCCAAAACCGACGATCGGCCGGCGGAGCGTAGCTTGCGCCCCGAATTCTTGTCAAGGAACCCAGTCCGCCAAGCGTCCGTGATCGCTAGTGTTCCACCGGCGGCGATCCAGGGCCGTCCTGTGCCTCGACGTGCCAGCGCAGGGTGGTGCCGCGTTTGGCCCACGGGGCCCCCAACATGCCGCGACCATGCTCTGGCTCCGAGATCTGCGGTCTCACCGTCAGCGCCACCACCTCGGTTTTCTTCGCGGCCTCGTGCAGCGTTCCTTCGAAGAAGACCACCATTGCTACCCGATGGTGATAGGCGCCGGAGTCGGTCGGAAATCGATCGACGAGCAGGAGATCCACATTCAAAGGTGCGAGAACGTCGGGAGAGTCGGCAGGGTCTCCTTTGTTCAGCGCGAGGCCGAAGATCCAGCCGTCGGGCTTCAGCAGGGGCGTTGAATCGAAGACGGGCTGCCGGTCTTCGAGTTCGATCACGACCGTGAAGGCGGTGCGCTGAAGGTACCGCTGCGCCCATGCCGTGCGCGCGGCGGGGTTTCGTGAGTCCGCCAAGGCGGAGGCGACCAACGAGGCATCCCACAGGGTTGCTGCGATGGTGATCCCTTCGGCGGGAAGCGCCAAGCGCAGCCAATCGCTCTGCACCCGCTCCAGGTGGGTGGGGGCGGCGGCGTTCGGATCCGGTCGATGCGCGGTCAGGGGTGCACAGCCCAGGCACAGGGAAAACCCCACGAGGGCGGTTCGAGTCAGCGCCACCGGGCGGCCCCCGCAAACATCAGCCCAACGTCCGGGCCGCGCATCCAGGCGACCCGAGCCGGAAGGATGACCGTCCGCCCGACTCCGGCGTTCATCAAGAGCTCGACGCGTTCGCCCGCAACCCTGGGCCCGGCCCCCACGATCTTCACGCCACCTGCAGAGATGTCGTCGACCCCGACCTCGGCCACTCGAACGGTCCGACCGTCGGCGACGCGGAGCGTCGCCGGGACGCGTAGGTTGAACCGATGGAAGGCGCGGCCTCGGCCCTTGTCCTCCCCGGTCAGGGCTCCCAGGTGATCTTCGAGGGACGCGTAACGCCCCGCCAGCGACTTCGGGAGCACGCCGCCCCCGAGGACGCGGGCGCGGATCCGTCGGTATTCGAGGATGTCCGGGACGAGATCACCAGGATAGGGGTGCCCGCTGGGCAGGACGGGTCCGGCGACCTCCCCGGGGTCCTCATCGCCGAGGCCCGCGCACTCCCCGGCCGCCGCGGGCGCGGTGAGACTCGGGATGGGGGGAGCGCACCGCGCACCCCCTAAACCTGCGCTCTCTTGAGGAACGCACCACACCGCCTGTGGACCCGGCCCGTTCGCAGGTTCGCCCGATTCTATCTCGAGTTCGGGAAGAGAAAGGGACGCGGTGAGGTCGAGGGCGGTGCTCATGGCGGACTCCGTTGGGGATCCCTCGCGTTGCCCACCTGGTGGGACACTGTTAACGTCGGCGCGATCGGCCGCCGCAACGCGCAAGGGGCTCCCCCTCCTGCATCGGCCATCTGCAACCCAAGTGAAGCCTCCGCACTCCCGCTCGCCCGGACCACCTTGGGACGGCAACCCCGACCCTTCTCGATGGGAACGTGCCCGCGAGCAGCCGCTGCTGTGGTTGTTGTTCGTGCTGAGCGCGGGTTCGTTCTTGGTCTTCGTGCCACCGGAACTCTCCCCGACGCTGGCCTGGGTCGGACGCGTCGGTCTCGGCGCGCTGGTGCTCATGGTCACTTGGTGGGCGTACCGGGGCTTCTCCGGCTACGAGCACTTCATCGGATGGCGGATCGTGCGTCGGACCGCTCGACCGCCGAGCCGAAGCCTGAAGATCTCGCTCGCGATGCTGGCGGTGTTCTCCGCGCTGACCCAGGTGCCGATCGCGTTCTTGTTCGAACATCGGGCGCCGCTGGTGGTTGCGATCGCAGCGTGCGCCCTGATCTCGATCGTGCTTTTGATGCTGCGTATCTTCGCGGTCTCGGCCGCGCTGAGCATCGTGGGGATCGCGATCGGCGTGGCGGCGCTGATCGTCGTCCAGTCCGTCGCGACCGGGTTTCAGCATGAGTTCGAGCGGCGGGTGTTGGGCGTCTACGCGCACATCAACGTCACCCGCCCCTACGGGATCTCCGAGTACCGCCGGTTTGAGTCCTATCTGCGCACGGTGGAAGGGGTTAAGGGGGCGAGCCCGTTCGTCTACTACGCGATGGCGTTGGCGCCGGTCGCCAACCCGGGCTCCACCCAGTCCGACCTGCGCCGGGCCACGGCGCTGGTCAAGGGCATCGAGCCCACGACCGCCGGCGAGGTCATCGATCTCGAGGCCCATCTCGCGGCCGCCGACATGGGCCCCCCGCCGCCCATCAGCGCTTTGAAGTCAGGCCTCGCCCTGCAGCCGTTGCCCGACCGAGACGACGAGCGTTTGCCGCCCATCATCGCCAACACCCCCGACCCGCGCGGCGAGGACTGGTATCCCAAGGCGATGGCGGACTGGCGGTCGCTCCCCCAGGAGCAGAAGTTCGGCCGCCGCCGGGCCGCCATCGACGATGACGATTGGCCCGACGAGTTCCGGGTCGAAGAGAACGCCCAAGAAGCTCCCGAATCGCTGCCCACCATGTTTGTGGGGTACGCGCTCGCGCGAGAACTCGAGCTGGAGATCGGTGACGCGGTGATGCTCGTGGATCCAGGGGCCAGCTTCGATCACGCCCAGGCGCCCGAGTTCCGAAAGTACCGCATCGCCGGGGTGTTTCGGGCCGGGTTTCAGGAGTACGACGACCACCTCGTCTACATCCACATCCACGAGCTGCAGTACTTCAAGTATCGCGGCAAAGACATGGTCTCCGGCATCGACTTGCGGCTGTACGATCCGTACGACGCTCCGGACGTCGAGGCGGTGCTGCGGGACACGATCGGCGACGACGAGTACACGATCCTGGAGTGGCAAAAGCTCAACGCCAACCTCTTCCAGTCGATTCGCACCCAGAAGACCATCCTCACCATCATTCTCAGCCTGGTGGGGACGGTCGCGGGCTTCAACGTCTTGACCGCGCTGTGGACGATGGTGATGCGCCGCAACGCCGAGATCGCGATCATCATGTCGATGGGTGCCTCCGAAGGCGGGGTCGCCCGGTTCTTCCAGTTCTCGGGCCTCATCCTGGGGGCGGTCGGAAGCATCGCGGGGGTCGCCTACGGCCTGGTGTTGTGTTGGTTGGTGGAGCTGTATGGGTACTCGCTCGATCCCGAGGTCTACTTCATCGAGGAGCTACCGGTCGAATACAGCCTCGTGCAGATCGGCGTCGTGATCGCGCTGACCCTGAGCATCTCGTTCGTGGCCACCATTCCCCCGTCGCTGCGTGCAGCCAAGCTGCGCCCAGTCGACGGGCTGCGGTACGAGTAAGCCCATGGGGTCCCGGCTGGCGCTGATCGAGATGATGGTGCGCCGTCTGGTCTTGCGCACCGGCGCGCCACCCCGGAAGCTCGTGCGCTGGATGTGGGGAGCGTTGGCCGTGACAGCGACCGGTACGCTCGCCGTGTTGACCGGGGCTACGCATCCGCTTTGGGTCGGCGTGGTTGGCGTGGGAAGCCTCGCGGCGCTGATCGGCGTGGCGCTGCGCTTGTTCCCCACCGCGATGGCCGTCTCGGTGACCGGGATCGCGCTTTCGTGCGCAAGCCTGATGACGGTGTTGGGTGTCACGTCGGGGTTCGAATCCGAGATCGTCCGGTCCGTGGCTCGCTTCAACGGTCACGTGTTGCTCACCAAGTACGGGCTCGACTTCGCGGAGTATGAGGCGGTCAGCGCCCGCATCGAGGCTGACCCCCGCGTACAGGCGGCGTCACCGTTCGCATTCTCGATGGTCGCGGTGGTGAAGGTGACCGAGCCGGGGGAGGGCAATCGTGGGCCCTCCGTCGTGATCGGGAAGGGCATCGACCCGAAACGTGCTGCCGAGATGGAAGGGCTCACCGATGCCTTCGAGAGGCACAGTCTTGATGCGCTTCGGCCCGGTGGAACACTCGTGACGCCTGGCCTCGTGTTGGGGGATGCCTTGGCGCGAGAAATTGACGTGTCTGTTGGGGACAGAGTTCGGGTGGTCGTTCCCGCGGAGATCGATGGCTCGCCGGAAGACTTCCCGCGGGAACCTCGACACGCGGAGTTTGAGCTCACCGACCTCGTGCACACCGGGACCTCGGATATCGACCGCAACATGGCGCTGATGCATCTCAGTGCGGCGCAGGCGTTGTTCTTCCAAGAAGGGCGGGTTACGGGCATCGAGTTTCAACTCGCCGACCCGCGTCTGGCCACCGCGGTCGCGGCCGACATCGAGAGCACGCTCGGCTATCCGTACCGCTGCTCCACGTGGGAGCAGACCAATGCCCCGCTGCTGGTCAGCCTGAGACAGGTCCGGATCGCGGTGGTGGTCATCCTGGGGCTGATGAGCGTGGTCGCCTCCTCCAGCCTGGTGGCGAGTCTCTTGCTCATCGTTCGGCGCAAGCGGCACGACATCGGGGTGATGATGGCTGTAGGCAGCAGCCGAGGCTTGGTGTTTTGGGTGTTCGAGTCGATCGGGATCGTCGCCGGCCTCGGCGGCGCCGTTCTCGGGCTCACCCTCGGCGGGCTGTATTGTGTCGTGATCGGAGCGTACCGATACCCGCTGGTCGGCGACGTGTATCCGGTGGATCACATGCCCGTCGAGCTCGGTGTCCTCGACGCCCTTGGGCCCGCCGCGGTCGCCGTCCTCTTGTGCGCGCTCGCTTCGGGCCCGGTCGCGGTCCAGGCCTCGAAGATTCGGTTGCTGTCCGCGCTCGGGCGGTAGCGTGTCCGGCTCGTTTCAGCCCGCGTCGTCGCTGGGAATCTCGAGGTCGGTGATCTTCTTCTGCGCGACGGTCCTGGAGAACTCCGAGCAGCAGTCGCGCTGGATGTACGCGGACCACTGGTCCAGGGCGTGCTTGACGTCGTCCTTGTCCTCGTAGACGAACGCGGCACCCGCGAAGGCCTTCTTGTCCGACTGGTTGAGCGTCTGCGCTTTCATGTACGACCGCAGCGCCTCGTCCAGCTTGCCTTGGGCACGCAGGGCGTCGCCGAGGAACGTGTTGGCCCCGGTGGGCGTGCCGTCCTGGGCTTTGGGGTCGATGTCGAGCACCTCGGTGAGCACGGCCTCGGCCTCAGAGGCTTTCTCGGCCTCAAGCAGGGCGATGCCCAACGACAACCCGAAGTTTGAGTTCTCCTTGTCGAGTTCGAAGGCCGTGCGGAACGCGTCCGCAGCCTCGGCCGGCCGCTCCAAGGAGCGCAGCGTTTCGCCCAGGATGTAGTGCGTCTCCGCGTCGCCCGGCGTTGCCACGACAGCCTTTGTGAGCAGGACTTCGGCCTCCTTGTACTCACCGCTGGCGTAGTGCGCCTTGCCCAGGAGCGCGACCGCCTTGGGGTGCTCGGGCCGCTCTTCGAGCAGTCGGGCGAGGAGCTTCTGTGCCTCCGCCGGTTTGTTGTTGCGGATGCGTGCGTCGGCATCCTCGAGTTCACCCGCGAACTTCGCGTCTTTCTCCTCTTGGGTAGCCTCCGGGGGCTTGTCGCAGCCGAGGACGGGCGCGGTGAGCAGGACAGCGAGAGCGACGAGAACAAGTCGTTGCATGAGCGCGTGACGGGCGTATCACGCGCTTCTGAGCCGTGTCCACACCGGCTTCTCCGGGGCTGCTACGCTCCGGGTGTGACGCGGGAACGGACGCGCTCCCGGTCGGTGACCGGGGCCCACGAAGCCATCGGTGCGGTGGGCTCGGTGCTGCGGCGCGAGGCCAAAGCGGCGCTGGCGCGTTGGGCTCTGGCCAAGCGTTTGGCCCCTGCGTCCGCCGAATGGACGTCCCGCGACGAGGCGACCCACCGTTGGGATGGGCGCAAACGCTTTGCCGAGGACTACACCTTCATCGCGGTGCAAGCCGGCCTGGGTCTGCTGGTGCGACTCGAATGGCTACCCGGTCGCGGGTCCCATCGACTCTGGCTGGCGGTGCTGCGCGAAGGCGGGACCTGGGTTCTCGGGGAGCACGGGCAGATCCTGGTTCGAGACGCGGGCACCGATCGCTGGCGTGCGGGGGGCCTGGAACTCGACTGCGTCAAGCCGTTGTCGCGCTGGCGGATTCGGTTTGAGGGCCCGCTTCGCCTTGAAGGCACCGACAGGGTCGTCACCGGCCGCATCGACCTGACGTTCGGCTCCGACGACGCGCCGTTCTCGCCGGGCGTCGACGACGATCCCGAACTCGTCGCGCGCCGGATTGGCGAGGCGGTCTGGGATCGCAAGCTTTTGCAAGCCGTGCGCCGCGACCATAGCCGCGGCTACGTCCAGACGGGCACGTTGTCCGGCACGGTTGCGGTCGCTGGGATGCTGGTGCCCGTGCGGGCCGCCGCGGCTCGTCAGCACACCTGGGGCGTTCGCGATTGGGGCGCTCCGGACGAGGCGTTCCAGTGCTTCGTCGCGTGGGAGGACGGTCGGCGCGCGCTGGTACATCGAGCGGTGTTTCCGTTCGTCACGCTCGAGGGCGGCTACGTACGTGCCCCCGGAAAAACGCGCGAGCTCGTGCGCGGACTCGGCGTGTCCCTGGAGGACCGGTCGGGCGGGGCGCCAGCCCACCTTGAGCTGTCTTTGGACCTCGGTGCCCGTTCGCAAGCGCTCGGCGTGCGGTTGGGCAACGAGCGCGAGGTTGGCTTTGGCGTGGACGGCCGCGGAGAGTTCGCGTTCGCGTTGTGCCGGGTGGGGGACAGCGAAGGCTGGGGCTTGTGGGCCGGTCAGCGCAGAACGCTGCGGCGCCCACGGATTCGCCGGGCCTGACGGCGTGACTTCCGGTGGTGGTCGCCCGCCAAGGCTGCTAAGGGATGGCCATGATGAAGCGGTCGGTCCTCTCGACGATGTTTGCCTCGAGTCTCCTGGCGTGCGGCGGGACTGCGTCCGCCGATACGGATACGGATATGGACACCGACACCGAGGGCGGCTCCGCCTCGAGCACCGCCGGCTCCGCCTCCAGCACATCAGGCTCGGCGTCGCAGACCGCTTCGACCGCGACAACCTCCCCGACGGCATCCGGCACGACGCTCGGCGATGACTCCTCGTCCTCGGACGGCGACACCTCGAGCGGCTCGACCACCGGAGAGGAGCCGGTGGTGGATCCCCGCGTCGAAGGCGAACACGAGGTGGAGCGTATCGAGACCGACATCGAAACCGGAGGCGGCACAACCATCCCCCTGACGATGTTCGTGCCCACGAGCGAAGGGCCGCACCCGGTCGTGATCTTCTTGCAGGGGTTCCTGCTGGGGCCCGACGACTACGCGTCGTACGGTGAGCACGTCGGCTCGTGGGGCTACGTCGTCATCCTGCCGGAGCTGCCTGGAAGCACCCAGTCTGGCGACCGCGACGCGACGAGCGAGCTGCTCGATTGGCTCGAAGGGCCCGGAACGCTCGCTGGTGCGGTCCTCGGTGGGCGTGCAGACCCTCAAGCTCTGATGCTCGGCGGACACAGCCGCGGGGGCAAGGTCTCGTTCCTCACCGCCACCACCGATACGCGGGTCGACGCGGTGTTCGGCATCGATCCGGTGGACACGGCGGGCGGACCGGGGACCAGCCCGTCGCCGAGCAACCCTTCGGTGGCCCCCGAGCTGATGCCCTTGGTGATCGCTCCGATGGTGATCGTGGGCGAGACGGTCAACGCGACAGGCGGCTTCATGTCGTGCGCGCCGGAGGCGGAGAACTTCCGGCAGTACTTTGGGGCCGCGACGGCGCCGGCGGTCGCGATCGAGTTTCTGACCGCCAACCACATGTCTTTCCTCGACGACCCGAACTGCGGCTTTGTCTGTTCGGCCTGCACGGCAGGGACCGACGAGCCTTCGGTCACCCGCCGCATGACCCAGGGATACATGGTTGCGTTTGCGCAATGGCAGCTGCGCGGGATTGAGGGATATCGCGACTACCTCGCGGGTCCATTCACGCAGCCCGACATCGATGCCGGCCTGGTGACTGTCGACACGCTCAACGGGTTCTAAACGAGCCGATCCCAGCCGATCCGATGGAAACCCGGTCGAGAGCGCTCTACCCTCTGCAACCATGAACTCGCGCCCCCCCACCTTGGGTCTCCGACACCTCGCCTTGTGGGTTCGCGGCGAAGCGTTCGATGCGACGCTTCGCTTCTACACCGAAGGGTTGGGGCTCGGCGTGGATTGGCATCCCGACCCGGACAACATCTACTTGAGCTCCGGTGCGGACAACCTCGCGCTGCATCGGGTGGTGGCGCCCCGAGAGGTGAGCCACGAGCACTCTCCGCTCGACCACCTCGGCTTTGCCATGGAATCGGCCCCGGACGTGCGAGCTTGGTACGCGTTTTTGGAGCCGAAGGCCGCAGACTTGGGTATCGAGCTGCTCAACGCGCCGAAGCTGCACCGCGACGGCGCGACGTCCTTTTATCTTCGCGACCCGGCCGGCCACCAAGTCCAGATCCTACACATCCCGTCGATTCGGGCATGAGCGTGGCCCTGGCCTGGCCCGGCAAGCTGTGGACCCCGTGCGCTCAGGCTTGCGCGTCCGCCCGCGTGGGCGAGCCCGGTGCGGGCGGTTGCACAACGCCGGTGCTCGACGAGCGGAGCCAAGACTGCGCGCCCTCCAGGGTGTTGAACGTTCGCAGAGGTGCCTTGAGGTGTTGAGCGATGACCTCCGCCGCCGTCCGCAGGATGGACGAGTTGGCCACCAGCGCGATCCGCCGAACCCCGAGCCCCCGGGCTTGCGACAAGAGCGAGCGAGCCACCTGGGTGCAGGCGGCTTCATAGCCCGAGACGTTGCGCAGATCGACGAGGACCGACTCCGGGATCGGCTGCCCGATGATGAACGGCGCGAGTGCCTCCTCGGCCATCGGGCGCGCCACAAACCCTGCCCCTTCCACCCAAAGCACGTGATCACGGACCTCGATGGCGAAGCCGGAGGGGAGGTCGGTGAAGTGGCGTTTGGGTTTCGGCAAGACTTGTTCGCTCGGTGGGGTCGGGGTCGTCGGACGGAGAGGCCCGACGGATTCGGCGGCTATGGTGACACGGGCTGCACCCTCATCTGACCCAGGGGCAGATCACGGCGCCCGCGGAGCCTTGACGCTAGCGGAACCCATGGCCGTGGATCAACGGTCGCACGCCGTGGTTCGGGAATCAGGGTTCGGGCACGAAAAAAACGGCGGTCCCTGGGCCGGGAGCCGCCGTCGTCCGGGGTGGCGCGCAAAGCGGGCTCAGCCGCCGGTGCCGCTGTCCGTGTCGCCGTCCGTGTCGCCGCCACCGGTGACCGAGACACCCTCGTTGGTGTTGACGAGCTCGCCCACGCACATCTCGCCTTCGCAGGTGACGCGGATCTGGATCAGGCGGCCGTCCCCTGGCGGATCGAACTCAAACGGATCCATCGCGGACGTGCTCGAGTCGCCGTCGACCTGGATGTCGTCGTATCGAACGACGACGGTGTCGACGCGTTCGCCGTCGAGGTCACGCTGCTCGTCGGGCACGATGTTGGTGGCCGACTCGAGGTTGGCCACCGTGAACTCGTGCTCAAGCAGCAGCGAGGAAGACCCCTCCGCGGCCTGCACCTCGAATGTATCGATCGGCACCTGGGCGCTTGGAACGTAGGGAACGCCGTTGGCATCGAGGAGGATGAACGTGACCTCGATCTGCGCGGGTGTGGGGGTCAACGTGACGTCGATGGTGGTCGAGGCGCCGTCGATGACCTCAAGCGACTCGTCGTCACTGGGCGTATCGAGGTTGTCACGGATGGTGATGTCCTCGTTATCGATGCCCTCGACCACAAAGTCGTTGTAGTTGCGGGCTTCGATCCCGGACAACACGATGACCCCTTCGTCGCTGCAGATCTCCGAGCGGGACTCGTCGCCGAACGACAGACGGATCGTGCCGACCCCTTCGTTGGTGCAGGAGCTGGACCCGATGCCGAAGCGGTAGTTGATCGTGACCGTGCCGGAGCCGGGATCGTTGTTGCAGCCAGCGAAGCCGAGCAGGGCGATGGCGAGGGGGGCGAGCGCAGAAAATTTCGTAATCGAGGCCATGGTGTCTTCGTCCGCAGTTGCCTGGGTGACGCTTGCAAAAATACGAGTCCGGGATGCCAGCGTCGAGAGGTTCAGGCCACTTCAGACGTGTGGCTGCGCCGGGGTGTTCAAGTCGATTTCTTGGATGCAGGTCGCAGGTGTGCCTACACCTTTGGGGAGGACGCCATGAAATCGCTTCGTGTCACTGCCACGCTCGCCCTGCTCATCGGGCTCTGGGCGCCTCCTGCTGCGGCTTCCCGGACAGCGGATGTCGAGGAGGACAGTCCGCCGACCGCGGCTGAACTTGAGGAGGCGCCCCTTTCGCTTCGTGGGACACGGGGCGCCCCGCACCCCGACTGCACCAACAACGTGCCGATGTGGCTCCATGAGGTCGCGCCGGGCGAGCACCTGGGCCTGATCGCGGGCCGCTACGGCGTTCGCCGGGCCGCGCTGGTCGAGCTCAATGAGATCGCGAACCCCAACCTGATTCGGACCGGCCAGTCGCTCAAGGTTTGCCCGGAGATCGCTCCGCGAAAGAAGAAACGCATCGATCACGTGGTCGCGCCTGGCGAGACCATGACGGCGATCGCAGCCCATTACGCGCTGAGTATTGCCGAGCTGCTCGAGCGCAGCGACACCGAGCTCTCAGACCTCAACCACGTTCGGGTGGGGCAGTCATTTTCGTTCTGGGTCGACGACGGGCTGGTCGAGGAGTTTCGCCCCCCGCTGCCGAAGAAGACCAAGCGCGGCGGCGCGGGCGAGCACCAGCGCGCGAAGGTCTCGGTGCAGCTCCTCGGGGGCAAGCACATGCACATCAAGCGGCCTCGGTTGGCCTTCGGAACCCAGAAGACGGTGGGGCTGATCGAGCGTGCCGTCGGTCAGTACAAGCGCCGCCATGCCAGGGGCCCTAAGGTGCTGATCGGCAACCTGTCCAGGCAGGGCGGCGGCAAGCTGGAGCCTCACCTCTCGCACCGTCACGGCGTGGACATTGACGTGGGATACGTGCTCAAGGGCGAGACCCTCTCCACCACCCGGTTCCAAGGGGTCAACGCGGACACGCTGGACCCCAAGCGGACCTGGGCGTTGGTGAAGGCATTCCTGGATACCGACGAGGTCAGCTACATCTTCATGGACTACGCGCTCCAAAAGATGTTGTACGAGCACGCGAAGTCGGCCGGAGCCTCTCAAGACGACCTCGACGAGCTGTTCCAGTATCCCCGCGGACGCGGTCGGTCTCACGGCATCATTCGCCACTGGCGAAGCCACAAGAACCACTTCCACGTCCGCTTCGAGCGCTGATCCGCCGCGCCGGGTCTTTCCTCAGCCTGCTCGTACCTCAGCTCTGAAGTCCGTTCCGGGTTTGCGCCCACCCGACCGCTCCGTAGCAAGAGAGCGGAGCGTCCCGGAGGGATGCGCAGCGGAAAAGACAGAAGGTACCGAGTGTAGTTCCCGTCTTCCGAAACCCGGCACGGACTTCAGATCTGCCGCTCTAGTCGTCCAACTCGAGAATGAGTCGGCGGGTTCCGTCCGCGTCGGGGGCGGCTTCGAGGACCTGGATGCCCTGGCCGATCGCGGCCTGCTCGATCGTCTCCACCGCCGAGGCTTGGCGTAGCTTGGGCAGCAACTCGCGCTCGAGTTGCGCCTGATCGAGCTCGCCGCAGACCAACACAAGCGCGCCATCCACCAGCACGAAACCAAAGTCCTCGACGCTGTCGCAGACCCCCGCCTCAAGACGGATGTCGACGGGATCCCCGGTGCACTCGAGGCTGCCTTCGAGACGCACGCGGCGACGCGGTCGGACGTACGGGATGCTCAACGAGCGCAGCGCGGCTTCGACGACGTCAAGCGAGGTCGCCCGCAGTTCGATGTGCACGTATCGACTCATCCGCCCGGCGCGATCTTCGGGGGCGGGTCCTGGTGGGGCTCGGCCTCCGCGCACAATGGACACGCTTCGACGTCGCGGCGCAGCGCCAAGAACCAGCCACAGCGGCGGCAGGCTCGTGCTTCTACGGCCGCGGTCGTGACCGACTCCGCAGCAGGATCGAGCGCGATGCCATAGTGCTCAAACAGATCGGCGGTTCGGCCGAGCCCGGAGGAAGGGTCGCCGGCGCCGCCCAAGTCGCCGAATCGGTCCTTTCGGGACACCATGACGGCCTGACCATACGCCAGGCTTGCCTCCGGGAGCGGTCTTCGGCGAAACTTTGTGTCGGGAAAGGTGGCCGGTTGTTTCCGGCTCGATCCGTGTGACGGACGACTCCACGAACAAGAATCGACGCCGAGCGCAGCGTGTACCGCTGAGCGTCGCGTTTGCCGAAGCGGACCCTCGCACCACAACCCCGGTCAGCGATCTTTCTCAGACCGGGGTGTTCGTGCACACCGACGAGCTGCTGCCCATCGGCTCGGTCATCGACATCCGCTTCACCGTGTTTCCCGAAGAGCCCGTGCTGTTTGAGGGCAAGGGCACCGTGGTCCGCCACACGGACGACCCCATGGGGATGGGCGTTGAGTTCCTCGACCTCACCCACGGCGCGATCGAGGTCTTGCGCGAGATTCAGATCCGTCACGAGGCGCAAAAGGGACGCAACACCCTCACGCGCTCTCACCCTGGCCTGCGCACCCACGGTCTGGTCGCCAAGCTGGTTGGCAAAGCCTGACGTCACCTCCGGCGGTCACCCGTTCGCAAGACAAAAACACCCGGCACCGCTTCGACGCGGGCCGGATGTTGGTGATCGAGCGAGGCCCAGGCCCCGAGCGCGTTGGCGTTAGGCCTCGGGCAGGTTCCGGACCGCGTGTTCGATGAGCGCGACGCCGAAGCCCGTGCCGCGGCCTCGGATGAAGGAGGGCCCTGCCAGGTCGATGTGGCACCAGCGGCGGGTCTTGGCGCCTGGCGCCTGCTCAATGTGCCCGTAGAGAAACTGCGCCGCCGCGGATGTTTGCGCGTTCATGCGGTTGGAGACCGAGTTCTTCATGTCGGCGATCTTGCTGCTGAACTCCTGCTGAAGCAGCTCGGGGGCGAAGATCAGCGGGTGCACGAGGTCTCCGGTGACCTTGCCCGAGCTGACCATCGCGCATTCCATGTCGGCGTCGTTGGTGACGATCGCCGCGTGAATGATGCCGGTGGAGATCAGCTGGGCGCCGGTGAGTGTGGCGGCGTCGAACACGACGTCGGCCCCGAGCTCGCGCGCTGCCCAGCTCAGGCCATCCATCAACAACAGTCGCCCTTCAGCGTCGGTGTTGTTGATCTCGACCGTCTTGCCGGAGTGTGCGACGAGGACGTCGTCGGGTTTGAAGCTGCGCTCGTCGACCGCGTTTTCGGCGATGCACATGATGAGCGAGAGGCGTCCGGCGTAGCCGGATTGGGTGAGCACCCGGAAGGCGCCGAGGACGGCAGCGGAGCCGCCCATGTCCCCCTTCATGCCTTCGATGCCGCCGCGGGGCTTGAGGTGGAGGCCGCCCGTGTCGAACGTGACGCCTTTCCCGACGAGCGCGACGTGGGTGCCCTCGAGCTTGGGGTTCCACTCCGCGACGATCATCCGCGGTTCGGTGCTGGCACCGCGACCGACGGCGTGGATACCTCCCAGACCGTGTTCGAGCAGCTTGGCGCCCTTGATCTCGGTGACCTTGACCCCGGGGATCTCTTTGAGGATCTCTTTGATCCGGACCGCGTAGGTCTCCGGGTTGAGATCGGAGGGCGGGGTGTCGACGAGCTCAGCGCTGTCGCGGGCGCACTCGACGGTGGTCTTGATGGCGTCGTCGACGACCAGTTCGGCACCGTCGCTGGTGATCGCCGCGATCTGGATCTTGACGCGCGTGGGCTTGGCCTTGCGGCTGAACTGCGGCAGGGCTCGGCCGACCGCGTTGGTGGCCGCCAGGAGGTGCGACGCGTCGTCGAGGACCAGCAACACACCGACCTTGCCGCTGCTTCCGAGCGCGACTTGGCTCACGACGTGTCGGATGCTGTCGGCACGCGAAGGGCTGTTGTACCGGGAGAGCGTGTCGGGAAGCACGCCGACCGTGAGCCGCGTGGCGCCATCGGATTTCGATCCGGGGGCCTTGCACAAGCTGGATGCCGTCGCCCCGCGCCGTCCCGGGGATGCCTCGCTGGCGAGGGCTCCGGCATAGTCGGCCATTCGTTTGCCCAGCGCCCTGGACAGCGCCGCCTTGGAGGCCTTGCGCTTGAACGTGCTGGCGGGCGCGACGATCACAAGGTGCTTGAGCCCGCGCCCCAAGGCGCGAACGTTGGCTGCATACGAGATAGGGAGCACGTCGGGAGTATGCCCCAACCTGCCCCGCGAGGTCACACGGCCGCGGGTCGGGTTCGATGGACCGCCCACTCGCGCAGCGCCCGGATCGACTCGGCCCGGGTGACGCTCAGCGGCACGGTGTCGGCGACGGCTTGGCGCAGGTCGGCGGGGCTGAGTTCTCGCCCCCCCGCGAACGCGTGCAGTCGGGCTTCGGTGACGCAGGCCTGGAGCTCGGCTCCGGAGAATCCCTCGGCAGCGCCTGCGATCGAGGCGAACGCAGGCCAAGGCTCGGTCATCGGAGGGATGCTGCCGAGGCGTTGTCGCGGCTCATCCTCCAAGTGGATTCGCAGAATGTCCTGACGGGCCGAGGGACCGGGCAGATCGAAGAAGAAGATCTCGTCGAGGCGGCCGCGACGAAGCAGCTCCGGGGGCAGTCCCTGCACATCGTTTGCGGTGGCGACGACGAACACCGGGCGGGCGCGCTCGGCCAGCCAGGTCAACAGGCCGCCCATGACCCGGGCGGAGGTTCCTGCATCGGAGCGGCCTGCGGTGGCGCCCGCAAAGCCCTTGTCGATCTCGTCGATCCAAAGGACCACCGGCGCCATGGCATCCAACGAGGCGAGCACCTGACGAAGGTTGGCTTCGCTTCGACCCACGGTACCGCCGAACAGCCGCCCGGGATCAAGCCGGAACAGCGGGAGGCCAAGCGTATCGGCGCAGGTCCGCGCGGCGAGGCTTTTGCCGCAGCCCTGAACCCCGAGCAGGAGGACGCCGCGCGGCGGGAGAATTCCGGCGGCCTCGGCCTCGGGAAGCAAGGCCAGGGCGCGCGTCTGCATCCAGGTTTTGAATCCGTCGTAGCCCCCCAGCGTGTCGACGGGGAGGGCGTGGGCGGGCTCGAGCAGGCCGTCGGTGGGGATGAGCGATGGCTTGTGCCGGGTGATGAAGTCGACAAGGCGGCCGGGGTCGATGCCTTCGGCGAGGACGGCCTCGGCGATCAGGCGCTCGGCGCTGTGCATGCCCAGGCCGAGCAGGGCCCGCGCGAGCGCAGGGCCGTCGTCTTCGAACACGTCGCGGGCGCCAGGGAAGCGGGCCTCGAGGGTGTGCCCGATCTCGGCCAACGCGGCCTCAAACGCGTCGCGATCGGGCGGCGGAAGAGCGACCCGCCAGGCCTCGGGCGGGATGCTCCACGGCGTGGAGTCCGGCGGCTCGACCACGATCCAAGTCGGGCCCTGAACCTTTGAGGAGGCTTCGCGGAGCGCTCGCGCGACGCTGGGATCGACGAGCGCGGGTGCAGGGTCGAGCAGCGCCCAGAGTCCTGCGGCCGAGGTTGCGAGGACCGATGACAGCGGACGCGGGGACCCTTCGGCGTCGACGCCTGAGGCGAGGCTCCACGTGTGCACGTGGCTGTTCGCTCTCGCTGCGACGTCTTCGAGCAGCTCGATCGCGCGGGCCTCCTCGGCGGTCTGAAGAATGACCAGGCGCGTCCCGGCCTCGATCGCCCGGGCGATCTCGGCGGCCAGGGTCATCGTGCTGCGCTGACGGTCTGGGTCTGCGTGGCCGCCCAGGACAGCCAGCCGCCGACGAGGTGGGCCTGGACCGGCGCCTTGAAAGCGCCGTCGGATTCGAAGCTCCAGCCGTTGAGCCACAGGCGAGTGCCCTTGAGGCGCGCCAGCTTGGCGTGCAGCCACGTCAGGTCGTTCGAGATCGCTGCTGCGCGACCGGCCAGGGTGCCGCGTCCGCCGAACAGCGCGATGCGGTAGTGGAGCTTGCCGCCGACGCACAGCGGCTCGAAGCCATCGCCGAAGACGGCGTGGGCGCGGTCCAGCAGGTCTTCGAAACCACGAGAGCGAGAGCGCCGGAAGTCGAGACCCATCATCACCGGGGCGTTGGCTTGGTTGGGGCGTGAGCGCACGACGCCGTGGGCGAAGGCCTGGTAGAGCCCCTCGACGACCCCAGGAATTCCAGGCTGCATGCAACGCAGGCCATCGACCGCGGCCGCAGAACGCTGGGCTGAGAGGGCATGGGCCACCCGCTTGATCCAGCCGGGCACCAGCCCGGTCAGCTCGACCATCCGCGCGCAGGCGTGGGCATCGAGCGACTCCCGACCGGCGCGTGCGAGCAGGCTCTCTAGGGTGTGCAGGGCTTCGGCGCGAGGGTCGGTCATCGGCTGCGATCTCGAATGGCGCGCGAGACCTCTCGCTTGGTGTCGCGTTCCTTGATGGTCGCCCGTTTGTCGTGCATCTGCTTGCCGCGGCACAGGCCGAGTTCGACTTTGACATAGCTGCCCTTGAGGTAGACGGCCAAGGGGATCAGCGTGAGTCCGCCGGGTGCCACCTCGCGCTCGAGCTTGTCGAGCTCGCGGCGGTGCATCAGCATCTTGCGGCGTCGCAGCGGCTCGTGGTTTCGCTTGTGCGCCTGCACGTACTCCGAGATATGGGCGCGGTTGAGCCACAGCTCGTGGCGCTCGAAAGAAGCGAAGGCCTCGCCAAGGCTGATCTTGCCGTCCTTGACCGCCTTCACCTCGGAGCCGACGAGCGCAAGCGCAGCCTCGAACCGCTCGAGCACCTCGTACTCGTGCAGCGCCCGGCGGTTCTGGGCGAGCATGGTGCCCGCCGCCGCCAAGCTCTTCTTCTTGTTCTTCTTGGCCACCGAGCCGCTCAAGCTACGCGAGCGCTTGGAGGAGGGCAAGGAAGGACACCTGCGCTCCCGCGGCTCGAAGCGGCGCTGCTGCGGCATGAAGCGTCGCGCCCGTGGTCACGACGTCATCGAACAACAAGATGCGTCGACCGCGAACCGGGTGCCGTTTGATGGGGACCAGCGCGAACGCCCCGTCGACGTTCGTGCGCCGGTCGTGCGCCGGGAGCCCGACCTGGGGAGGGGTGTTTCGAGACCGCCTCAGCACCGGGGCGGGAGGGGGGAGGCCCGCGGCCCGTAGCGCCCCGCGCAGCAACAGCTCGCTCTGGTCGAACCCGCGCGCACGCTGACGGCGGCGATGCAGCGGGACCGCGACGGCGAGATCGAACGCGCACGCGGTCAGACGGGGTCCGAGCGCCTGGCCCAGTGGACCCGCGCGCCCGAGGTCCCGATCATACTTCAGCGCGGAGAGGGCGCGGCGCATCGGCCCCTCGTAGCTGAACAGTCCGATCTCGGCGGGTGGGTTCGGAACGACTTCGGCCGCACAGGGCCGGCAAAGGCCCGCGGACGCATCGTCGCGAAGCAGGCGCCGGCACCCGACACACGCGGGGGGAATGAGCCAGGTCAGCATCCCCCTCGGGGTCGGCCGTCCGGGCTCGCCGTTGCACGAGCGTGGGCTCAGTGATGATACGGGTGCCCGGAGAGGATCGTGCCGGCGCGGTAGAGCTGCTCGCAGAGCATCGCCTGGGCGAAGCGGTGGGGCAGGGTGAGGCGAGAGAGCCCCATCACGCGGTCGGCGGCGTCGCGGTGCGTGTCGTCGAAGCCGTGCGCGTCCCCGATCGCGAAGGCGACGGCGCGCACGCCCTGGTCCCGCCAGGCTCGAAGCCACCCCGCGAGTTCTTCGCTGCTCGGCTGCTCGCCCCGTTCGTCGAGGACGACGACCTTGCCGCAGCTGTGCCGGGCCTCGACCAAGACCGCGCCATTCGTTCGCAGCGCGTGTCGCTCGATCGGCAAGAAGGTGCGGCTACGCTTGACGTACTCCTCGCACAGGTTTTCGAGGCCAGCGTCCTTGAGCTTGCCCACCGCGAGGACCTGCAGGCGCATTAGTCGAGCTCGTCGCCGGCGTCCGGTGGCAAGACCTCGGCTTCGTCGAGGTCCTGCTCGGGCGGGAGATCGAGGTCGTCTTGGGCGGACGCTGCCTCGTCGAGGTCGTCGAGGTCGTCGTCGAGGTCGTCGGGAAGCTCCGCGTCGTCGAGGTCGTCGAGGTCGTCGTCGTCGTCGTCGAACTCATCGTCGAAGCCTCCGAACACGAGGTCACCGCGGTACGCGGGGAGGTCGTGCGGGGTGTCGAGCGCGTCGAGGTCGGAGACGTCGGTCACCTCTGGCGGCAGGTCGAGCTCGGCCCGCGCCGCGTCGCTCCACATGCTCTCCAGATCGTAGTGCATCCGCACCGGGTGGTAGAAGACGTGGACCATGAAGTGGTCGTAGTCGAGCAGGTCCCAGGTGTGGTCGCCGAACCCATCGGTGCCCTCGGCCCGGCATCCGTGCTTGCGCAGCTCGCCGTTGATGCTGTCCGCGACGGCAGCGACGTGACGCTCCGAGCGGCCAGAGAGGATGAGCACCCAGTCGGTGTAGCCGGTGATGTCGGTGACGTTGAGAATCACCGGTGCCTTCGCGCTCTTGTCGATCGCGACGTCGAGAGCTCGCAGGAGGTTCTCGGGGAGGTCGCTGCGCTTGTAGGAGGCCGCGGTTTCGGAGGGAGCGTTTTGCACGAGCGAATCCAGACAGAGATCGAAAGGCGCCCCCGTGGTTGGGTCTGTTGGCTCTCGAAAGAGGGCGTTCGGACCCGGGAGCACTGGGGGCTAGGGCGCTGCAAGGCCGCCTAGAAGGCGTTTGCGTTCCTCCTCGTAGCGGTGACGCTCCGGAAGTGCAACCGCCCCTTTTGGCGCGATCACACTCGGGGCATCTGGAAGCGTGGGGGCCACCCGTCCGTGGACCTCGAACCGCCCTGAAAGGGTGCCTGCGGCGCCTCCTTCGACGGAATAGGTGGCCGTTGCATCGAGCGAGAGCCAGGCGCCGCTGTCGGCGTCCATGAGGATGTCTCCCGCGAGTGCGCTGAACGCGACCCGGTCCCTCCAGCTTTCGGCGGCTTCCGGAGGCCGGATCCCCGGCCCGGGTTCGAGGGTGAACCGCACGGCATCGCCGCCGTTCCACCCCTCGCCCTCGGCGGTGGCGACGGTGACCGATGCGCCGGACATCAGGAAAAGCGCCGCGTCGTGGGCCGTTCTCCAGGCGTCGTCCAGCCACAGTTCGTGGACGTCGGACTCGACCGGGTGAAAGGTCCACGGCCGGTGCTCGAGTCGGGCGTACAACGTGCCATCGAGCGCAACGACGGACCGGCCACGGTCCTTGTCATTGTGTTGTTCGAGCGCGAAGCGAGGCCCGGCCTCATCGGGCGCATCCCACCGCAGCGCGAGCGTGTCCGACACCGCCTGGTTGGCTGCGACGGGGCCATCGAGGGCAGGGAGGTCCGGCGCGGGTTGCTTCGGACGGAGCGTCAAGGATGTCTTGAGGCTCAGGGCGTGCGGGCCGAGGTCATCACGAACGGATGCGTGCGGTTTGGAGAGGACCTCGAGCACGACCAAAGGCTCGCCCGCGAGGAGTTGCTCCCGGACCGGCAGGCCCGCCGCTTCCTTCTGCGTTCCGGCGCCGCCCGTGTCGCCGTCGTCGCCACACGCGATGCCGAACAGGCACCCCAACAGGGGTCCTGCCAGCAGGACGGCCAAGCGACGAGAGGTCACAGGCGGAGCATACAGCACGGCTCTCGGGCACGGCAGACGCTGGCTGCTATCGTTGCCGAACTGCGTGAGCGTGCTCTTGCTGGACCCGATTTTCCCCACGGCACCGGTCTCGATCCCTGAGCCGTGGCTCCACCTCTTGCTGTCCCCCGGGGCCCGCGTGTTCGCGTTCCTGTGGGGCCTGCTGTGGGGCAGCTTCACCAACGTCGTCATTCACCGGACCGTCGTCAACGTCCGAGCCCTGCTCAAGGGGGAGACGCCGACGTTCTCGGACGGGGAGCGGCGCGAGTTCTGGAAGGGGCGTTCACGCTGTCCGCACTGCGAGCACGCCATCGCCTCGTACGACAACATCCCGGTTCTGTCGTTCCTGTGGTTGCGCGGCAAGTGTCGTCACTGCAAGACCCCGCTGTCGCTGCGGTACCTCATCGTCGAGCTGCTCGGAGGGCTGCTGAGCTTCGCGTTGTTCATGCAGCAGGTGTACGTGCCCGTGCTCGAGGGCTTTGCCCCCAACATCGCCGGGTGGCTGCTGCTGCTGCTCTTCGGGCTCACCCTGCTCAGCGTCACGTACATCGATCTCGATGTCTTCATCATCCCCAACGTGTTGGTGTGGGTCATCGCTGCGGTGGGGCTTGTGGCCGCGTTTTCCGACCCCGAAGCGCTTGGCGTGCCGTGGAAGCATGGCGTGGCGGCAGCCCTCGGTGGGTTCAGCCTGTTCGGGCTGATCCACCTCTACTACATCAAGATTCGGGGAATTGATGGCCTCGGCCTGGGAGACGCGCATCTGTTGTTGATGATCGGCGTCTGGCTCGGCCCGCTGGGGCTGGCGTTCACCGTCTTCGGCGGCGCGGTCCAGGGGTTGGTGGTGTCGGTGCCGATGCTGCTGCGTAACAAACCCGTCGCCAACGCTGATGTCGAAGAACTGCATGGCGCCGATCCCAGCCTCGGGACCTCGGATCCCGGCGTGCTCGGGATGCAGCGCGTGCCGTTCGGGCCCTTTCTCGCGCTGGCCGCGATCGAGTTTGTCCTGCTCCGGCGGATGATCGAAGAGACGCTCACCTGGTGGAGCGGCGGCGCGCTCTGAGCCCCAGCGCCAGCGCCACCAGTAACCACTGCGCGCCCGCGTCGTTGCCGCCTTCGGTGCAGGCGCAGGCGCTCTCTTCGGGCGGGGCGGTATCGAGGCAATCGCAGGCGTCGCAGCTCTCCCCGCACAGGGGACGTCCGACGACGCCCGAGACAAACGACAGCGCGTAGTAGGGCACGCCGTAAAAACCCCCGTCTCCGCACGGGTCCGAGCCGCGGGCCGTGATCCCGACCAGCCGAAACTCGCCCGCAGCGTTGCGCGCCAGGGCGGGGCCACCGGAGTCCCCTTCGCAGGAGTCCCGACCATCGCCGCCGGCCACGAACTCGATACCGGTCTTCGTGAACCCGCGAACGTCGGTCCTGACCTTGCGCTTGATGCCAAGGCTCTGACTCCGTGCGGCGTTGGGGTCGAGACCGTAGCCGACCAGGGTGAGCGCTTCGGCGTCGCCGAGTCTGGCGGCGATCTCGTCCCATTCGTCCTGGTTGAGCACGACGGGGATGGGCTCAGCGTCAAGACCGCCGGCGGGGATCTCGATGAAGCCGTAGTCGAACGCGTCGCGCTTGGCCTCGACATCGAAGTCCGGGTGCATCCCGAACCGGGTGGCTGGGACGCCGGGTCCCTCCAGGGACAAACCGTTGAACACCCGGATTTCGTCGGCGTCGACCACGGTGCGCAGGCAATGCGCCGCCGTCAGGACCACGTCGTCTTCGATCAGCGTGCCGGTGCAGATCGTCGAGCCGAAGACGACGGCCACCACGCCAGAGAGCTCGTCGGCCTCCTCAAAGGTCACGGGTTCTCCGCCGACCACGGGGCTTGGCGCAGGGGTCGGAACCTCAAAGGATCCGGGCGCGAGCGCCAAGACTGCAACGGCGCCCACCAACCAAACTGTCATGCGAGAAGCGTAGCATGAGGTCCCCCGATGACGACCTGCAACGTCGTTCGCGCCCCCTACAACCGTTGTCGGAGGCCCCCAAAATGCGGTATCCAGAGTTCGAAGTCCCTGCAGGGGAACGAAGACGATATGCAGAACATGCGCAAGTTTGGGTGGCTCTCTCTGTTCGTGGCCTCGGCCGCTCTGAGTGGCTGTGACGGGGATGAAGACGACACCAGCTCGTCGGCCGCAACGATGACGATGACGACGACCGTGACCGACTCCGGCGACACCGATGACGGGACCGGTGATGAAACCGGTGACGACACGACCGGTGACGGTACGACCGGCGGTGAGATCGACTGCTCCGAACCACCGTCGCACGCTGCGGACATCCAGCCGATCTGGGACGCCAACTGCGTCGCGGCATGCCATGAGGCCGGCGGCAGCTGGCAAGCCGTGGACCTCAGCCCCGGCATCGCCTATGAGTCGATCGTCGAGAGCGAGGGGACGCTGAGCCAGATTCAAGGGCTGAACCTGGTCGAGCCCGGTGACACGACGACCAGCTTCTTGTTCCTCAAGATTCAGGGAACCCAAACCGGCGCAGGTCCGGGCAACGAGCGGATGCCTCTGAGCGCCAACCCGCTGAGCGACGACAACATCGCGCTCATCGAGCAGTGGATCGCCTGCGGCGCTGAGGCGTAAGAACGCGAACCGCTGGCCGGATACGCCACGAAGGAAGCCGCCGTCGAACCGTTGACGGCGGCTTTATTCGTGCGGGGCGTGCGGGGCGTGCGGGGCGTGCGGGGCGTGCGGGGGCCGTCGGGGACTGGGCGGGGACCGGGGGAATCAGTCCGGCGAGTCTGGGTCGGGCATCGCCCGCACACCAAACCCGAGCTGTTGCCGCGCTGCGGCATAGGTCTTGGTGCAGGCGAAGGCGATCAGATCACGGAGTTCTTCTGAGCCGCGGACCGCCTGCCGCAAAGACGCGCCATGGCCCGCCTCGGGAGCGAGCACGGTGACGGCCGCGCTGAGGTTGCCGCAGATCGCGAGCCCGACGCGGTTGCCGTTGCGGGCGATCGCGCTGCGCCACTGCGCCGTGGAGAACGGGTCGTCGCTGTGTTCCTTAAACTCGGCGGTGATCTTGCGAGCCGTCTTCATCGGCAGCTTGCGAGCGAGCTCTTGGGCCAGCTTGCTGACCGGATGCTCGGCGCTCTGGTGGTGCTTGCGCCGGCCGTGCCGCGGGTGAAAGGCCTGCATCGTCGCGGACAACAGGTGTGCCAGGCGATCGCGGCGCAGGCCCGTCGCGAACATGGCCTGCGGCTTGGTGAAGTAGATCGCGCGGCCAAGCGCAAAGCTCAGCGCGTCGTGATCGTCGCTCTCGATCGCCCGCGGTGTGGCGAGAATGACAGGCGGGTGTTGCCAGCGGACCTCGAAGTAGCCGCTGTGCACGACGCCATCGGGCGTGTCGACCAGATCGTAGGCGACGCGCTGCGCGTCGACCAGCGCGGCCTTGCTCTTCTGGAGGAGCTTGAGCGTTTCGGACCAACATCGGCTTAGCGTCGAGTCTCCAACCGGGGAGACCCGGGCATCCGCGGGGACCTCAAGCCTCGGGAGATGCTCGGCAAGGACCGTATGCCCGCCCGCGGCGAGCAGCTCGAGGACGGCCCCGATGCCTGCACCCGCAGGGATGTCGACCGTCACCGGAAGCTCAGCGGGCTCGTCGAGTCCGCCGCCGGTCTCGTGGTAACGCTCGAAGAAAGCTTTCGCCTGCGGGTGGCCCGGATCGACCAGACGAAGGACGTCGTAGAGGCTGTGGGCGAGCTCGAGGCTCTCGACCTGGGCGTAATGGCTGGCGAGCGCCTCGAGTGCGGGCTCATGCAGCGGGTCGTACTCAAGCAGCTTGCTGTGGTCGGACAGGACCTTCGTGCCCGTGATGCCGGCCTGACCGTACATCGAGGCCAGGTGGATGCGGTCACTGATGTCGAGGGCCTCGGGGTCCAGCGCGCTGGCGCGCTCCAGCGCGTTGACGGCCTTCTCCGGGTGCTCCGCTTGGAGTTCTGCCAAGCGCAGCAGCAGCTCCACCCGCACGCTCGCGTCGTCCTCTTGCGTGTGTTTTTGTTGGTCGAGCGCAGCGAAGTACGCCTCGACCAGGGGCTCGAGCTCCTCGACACGGTCGGTCGCTTCGAGCACCCGGGCCTGCGCAAGGACGACACCGGCGGACGTTGGAGACAGCGCGCGTGCCTCCTGCGCGAACGTCTCTGCGGTGTCGAGCTGGTCGGCGCTGAGGCTGAGCCGGACGCCTTCGAGCAGAAGGTCGAGCCGGTGCGCCTTGTCGATGTCTGGGTGGACGAGCAGACCCTGAAGACAGCGCAAGGCGGTGCTCGGGTCGTGGTCGGCGCACGCTCGGTAGGCGATCTCGAGCTGGTCGCGCTCGAGGACCAGCGAGTCGTCTTGCTCCGCCAGCTCGAGCCCACGACGCAGGTTCTCGAACGCGGCTTTGCGCAGGTCGGCCTCGGTGAGCGCTGCTTCGCCCAAGTCGGCTCCATCCGCCAGGGCGGACGCCGCGTCGTGGAACAACATGCCGGCCTCGAGGTAGGCCCGTCCGCGAACCATCGGATCGCTGGACTGCCGCGCGAACGTGGCGGCATACCGCGCGGCCTCCAGCAGCTGGCCACGCTCCTGGCACAGGCTGATCAGAGGCTCGAGCGCCTCCGCATGGGTCGGGTCGATCTTGATGGCGCGGCGGTATCGCTCGAGCGCCGCTTCGGGCTGGCGCAGCTCAAGCTCGGCCGTGGCGGCGAGGGTGAAGATGGTGCTGATCAGCCGGTTGTTCGCCGGGCTGCGTTCGATCCCTTCGGCGAGCTGCTGCTCAACCTGATCGGCGGTCGTGATCACGTCGCGGTGCCGAGATGCGCCCAAGCGGTTGCGCGCGATCGCGGCCCGAATCTCCAGGTTGTCGGGGTCGTGACGCGCAGCCGCGGTGAGGCGCCGATACGCTTCGCCTGCCCGGCCCGCGTCCTCAAGCACCTTGGCCAGCAGCACGAGGGCTTCGACGAGGTCTTGGGAGTCTCTGCTCCCGCCCAGGGAGAGGGCATCGACGGCCTCGGTCAGCAATCGCTGGGCTTCGCCCGCGGCCCCGGAGTCGAACAGCACCTCGGCTTTGCCCACCATGGCGCGCGCAAACTCGGGGTCCTCGTGGAGGGCCGCGTCGAATCGATCACGGGCGGCGTCCACATCCCGGGTGGAGCGGTACGTGATGCGACCCATGTCGGTCAGGAGCTGCGCGCGGATCGAGGGTCCGGTGACCTCGGCGAGCTGGCCGTCCATGAACTTGAGCGCGCCGTGGATGTCTCCATCGTCCACACGCAGCTGGACGAGGCCTTCGAGGGAAGCGGCGACCAAGCGGGTGGCGGCGGGGTCGTCCGTGCGTTTCTTCGACTCGGCAAGCACGCGCGAGTACAGGCGCAGGGCGTGGGCGCTGTCGTCGAGGGCGCTTCGGTACAGGTCGGCGGCCTCGAGCAACTCGGCGGGTGTCCCCAAGGCTTCGAGGGCCTCGCCGAGCTTGGTCTGATCGTGCACCGCGCGGGCGTAGAGGACCTTCTTGACGAGCAAGCGTCTCTCTTCGGGGTGGGCTTCGAGTGCGGTCTCGATAACCGCGAGAGCACCGCTGGGGTCGTGTCCCTCCTCGTCGAGCACGGTCGCCAGAGCGCGGGTCAACTCAATGTAGCGCTCGTCTTCGCTCTCGTTCGCAGCGTCCCAACGCTTTCGGAGCAGATCGATTCCGTCCTCCAGGCGTCCCTGCTTGCGGTAGAGCCGGCTGAGGCCCAGCGCGACGTCATCGTTGCCCGGCGCCTCTTCGAGGAGTTGCTCGAGCGTCCAGGTGGCCTCCACGTCGTTGCCCAGGCCCTCCTGCAGCACTCGGGCCTTGGCGACGAGCAGCGTGATGCGAGCATCTTTGCCCGAGTCGGGATCGCGTTCGAGCACGGCGAGGCGGCGCTCGATGATCGGCAGCGCGGGCTCGTACCGAGCGGTCTCAAGGTACAGCTGCTGGAGCTTCGCAAGCGCTTCGGGGTCGTCGTGGTGCTCGGCGATTTCCGCCCAAGCCGAAATCGCGCGGTCGGGAAGTCCCAGCTTTTGCTCGTAGATCACCGCCACCCGGGCGAGGTTCCCGAGGCGATAGTCCTCGTCCGCGACCATGTCGGCGGCGACGCGCATCGCCTCAATGGCGGGCTGCCAGCGCCGCGTCTCGGTGAGCAAATCGATGTACGCGTCGTGCAGCCGCTGCTCATCTGGGTGCTGTCGGACCAGGAGTTCGAGTCGCTCGATCGCCGCGTCCTTGCGACCGAGCTGCTCGGCCAAAATATGTGCGAGCTCCAGCGTGCGGTTGATCCGGTCCTGCGCGTCGAGTTCTTCGTTCTCCGTCTCGAGCAGGTCGGAGAACACCACGACGTAGTCCGCCCACTGCTCTGCCGACTCATAGATCTTGCACAGGGAACGAAGGGCGTCGCGGTTGTTGGGCGATATCTCCAGCACCCCACGAAAGCTCGTCTCGGCGTTCTTGTCGTCGTCGCGGGACTCGTGGAGCCGGGCCAACCGCATGCCCATGGCCACCAGGTGCTCGGGGAGGACTGCCTCGCGCAGAAGGAACGCGTACGAGCGCTGCAGCCGGTCGACTTCCGCGTGCCGCTCCGAGAGGCTGCGCAAGCTCTCCAGGGCGACCTCGTCCTCGGGGATCCACACCAGCGCTTGCTCGTGCGCGGTGAAGGCCCGCTCGATGTCCTCGGCACCATCCTCCCACAGTCGCGCGAGGACCAGCGCGACCCCGGCCTGTTCTTCCCGACCTTGGGTCGGAACGTCGGCGTACGCGAGGGCGACCTCTTCCCAGGCGCTTTGAACCCTGGGACGCGCGGGAAGGATCGGGCGGGTCAGCTTGGGGACCGGCGGGAGTCCGGCGCAGGGACTCCGCGGAGGCGGCGGTGGCTGGGGGATCACGACGACCGCTTGAAGGTCGGTGCCCTCGGGCAACCCGGGCTCTGGGACCGAGGCCTCGCCGGAGGCAATCGTCCCCTCGTCCTCGACATCGAGTTCCTCGATCTCAAGCAGCTCGATGTCGAGTTCCTCGATGTCGATCTCGGCCGTGTGGGTGGCGGGGACCTCGTCGGACTCCGGTGCGAACGCGGTGACGCTGAGCTCTTCGGTGTACAGCTCGGCGAGCTGACTCGGGACCGCGAGCTCGAGCTTGGGGGCGAACGGGTCGGGTAGGGCTTCGAGTGCGCGGGGGTCCAGCCCGCAGCTGTTCCAGCGCTGCTGGTCCCGGTACTCGGGTGCCATCAGCGTCGGGGTCAGCAGGGTATCGCGAGGCACCGGCGGGTGGGTGTATGCCCCGGTCTGCTCGGCGAGGCGCCAGATCGCGTGCTGGTCGGCGTCGAGCTCGCCTTCACGAGGCGGGAGCTTGGGGTCCAGGCGCCATGCGGCCAGTCGAGCGCGCAAGGCGTACTCGGGGCGTTGAATCGGACCCTCGTACAGTCGCGCGAGCCGCTTGTACTGGGTTCGGCGAACGTCCGGATCTCGAGCCTTTTCGAGTCGGTGTGCCGGCTGCACCAGGTAGGCCGACCACAGGTCGTTTTCCTCCGCGATGCGCTCCGCCTCGACCAGCGCTTCGTCGTTGTCCGCATCGCGGTGCAGGACACGGAACCACTCCGCCATCGCGCCGGCGAAGTCATCCAACCGCTCCTCGCGAACGCGGGCCCGCTCCACAAGCAGCGCGGTTCGAGCCTCAGCGTCGGTGAGCTCAAGGTACTGGTTGTGCAGCACGCCCAGCAAGGTGAGGGCACCCAGGGCAGGGAGGTCGCCGCTGCGCTTGTCGTCGACCTCGATCGTCAGCTCGCGAATGTCGTCGAGTAGCTGGTCTTGAAAGGGATCGGCCCTCAGGGCAGTCGAGAGCACGCGACACGCCGCGAGGGGGTCACCGAGGTGTTCGTAGAACACGCTCGAGGCTTGCCGAAGTGCATCGATCCGTCCGGGCACGTCGTCCGCGGCATCGCGAAGTCCCGCAGTGTCGAGATGGTGCTTGGCGAGATGGGGCCACAGGCCATGGCGCACCGCGAGCTCGCGCATCCGCTCGAAGGCGTCCCGCGCAAGCCCACCATCGTTGGCGGACAGATCGCGGACCGCCTTCTCGTACCAACCGAACGCTTGCTCCGCGTCACCGAGCTCGTCCTCATAGACCTTCGCAATGGCGACACAGGCATCGAAGCGTCCCAGGTCGGTGACAGCACGCTCAAGCATGCCGCCGTGCAACTCGATGACGGCCTGCCACAAGCCGTAGCGACGTGCGGTGTCCTCAAGTCTCTTTGCGAGTGACTCGTCCCGCGGGGACAGGCGATGGGCCCGCTGCAGGAAGCCTACGGCCCGCTGCGGGTCCTCAAGGTGATCCTCTGCGATGCTCGAAGCGTCGAGATAGCGGGTGACGGCGTTGTAGCTGCCGCTGTGAATCGCGCCGCGGTCCTCGAAGTGCGCGATCTCCTGTTCGATGACGCCGACCAAGGCGTCCCACAGCTCGCAGGACTCGGCCAAGCGCTCGAGTCGGGCGAGCAGGTCGGATGCCGGAAGCTCATGCCCGATGGCGACGAAGTATCCCCTCGAAGCCCATTCGAAGGCCGCAGGCGGTGCCTTGAGCTTGTCCTCGGCCACCTCGGCGGCCTCGGTTGCGACCTCGACCTGCAGCTCAAGTCGCTCCCCCGCCTCTGCGTAGCCGAAGCGTTCCTCGTGCACATGCAGGAGCTCGGCCCACAGCTTGTGGGTCGTCGCGGTCTCGCGCAGCTTCCGGGTGAGGTCGCGATCGAAGGGGGAGAAGGACAGCGCCTGTCGCAGGTAGTCCAGCGCACGAGACGGATGGCTGATCCGCTCTTCGGCGATTCCGGCCATCGCTTCGAGCGTGCTGGTGCGCAGAGAAACCTCCTGCGCCAACGCCAAGCGACGCGAGAGGGTGGTGAGCGCCGCCTCAGGCTCATCGACTTCGAGCTGCAGTTCGCTGAGTGTCCAGAGGGCGTCGGGGTCTCCGGAGAACTCCTCGACAAAACGAGCGTAGACGCCCAGCGCGGCGCGGGTATCCGAGAGCTCGCTGCGCCACGTTCCGCTGATCAGCAGGTACAGTCGTCGGCGCTCGTCGGGGTCGTCGGCGGCGAGCAACAAGACCTCGGCTTGCTGCACAAGCTTGGTCCACTGCGCGGAGCGCTCGAAGAGCTCCAGCAGCGTGCTGGACACTTCCCGGTTGCCGACCGCGGGCCCGTCCTCAAGCGACTCCAACAAGGAGGCCGCGGCCTCGGCGTCGCCCAGCTGCTCCGAGAGGAGTTCGGTGCGTTCCCACGCGACGCGGAACTCATCCGCTTCGGTCTCGGCAAGCTCTTGGAGTTTGCCCAAGACCGCGACCAGCGGTTGCCATGCCTCCTCACGTCGGTAGAGGCGGACCAGGGCCTCAAGCGCGCCGCGGTGGTCGGGCCGCGAGCGGAGCACGGCCTCGAAGCTGGAGCGCGCAAGCTCGGGGTCGTCGAGGTGACTCTCCGCGAGCAGCCCCAGACGCAGCAGATAGTCGATCTGGCGGGGAAGGGGGGTCGACGTGCCGTTCGCCCCCTTCTGCAGGAGGGTGCGGAGCTCTTCGTAGCGACCGGAGCGCTCGTGCAGGAAGATGCGCTTATCGAGGACTTCGAGCCCCGGCTGCGCGTCGGCGATGTCGGACCACAGTCGCGCGGCGCGCTCGTCGTCGCCCAGCGCGTGCTCGGCCAGACGGGCCATGCGACGCATGATCTTCAGCCGAGCTTCCGCGGAGCTGGTCTGCTCCAGCTCTCGTTCGAGGACCTCGTAGAGCGTCTCGTGCTGTTCCTGTTCCTCGAGCACCTGCTGCAGCCGTGCGGTCGCCTCGCGATCGCCGGGCGTCTGATGCAGGATCTCCTCGCACGCCCAGATGGCCTCGTCGGGGGACTGGAGCTCGTGGTGCCACAGCTCGGCGAGCCGCCTGAGCAACGAGACCCGCTCGGTGTTGCTGCGTGAGCGCTCGTACTGGTCACGAAGCATCTCGACGACCTGCTCAAACTCGCCGGCGCGGTCGTACAGCGCCGTCAGAGCGCGGGTCGCCTGGACGTCGTTGGGGGAGAGCTGCAGGATCTCGTTGTAGAGTTCGATGGCGCGGTCGGGGTTGACCTGCCGATCGCGATAGACCTGCGTGAGCCGTTTGAGGATGTCGAGCCGCTTTCGAGGGTCGACCGCCCGTTCGAGCTCGGCCTCCTGGACCCGCACCATGTTGTCCCACATGCGGGCACGCTTCTCGATGCGCGCGATGTGCTTCTGCGGACGTGGATCGCTGGGGTACTCGGCCACCATGCGACCCCAGGCATTCAGGGCGCCGTCGATGTCCCCGAGCCGTCGCTCGCAGATGTCCGCGAGCTCGACGAACTCCTCGGCGAAGGAGGGGTCCGAGAGCGGGGAATGCTCGTCCTCGTACTCGCCGGCTTGCTCGATCTGGTACAGGAGCAGATCACGCAAGTGCGACCAGTTGTGTTTGCGGCGCCAGTGTTCTTTGTAGCCCTCGAACGCAACCCCGTTGAACGGCTCGCGCTCCAGGACCTTGTAGTAGTAGACCGCCGCTCGCTCATCGAGGCCAAGCTCGTCTCGATAGACGGTGGCCGCGCGCTGAAGCGTCTCGGTGGGGATGTCATCGGGCGCGTGGTCGAGTTGCGCATCGAACAGCGTCGCGAGGGCATGGAAGTCCTTCGACGACTCGTAGATGTCGCGGAGTCGGTGCCAGGATTCAGCCTCGGGGGGCTGGTAGCGGCTGGCCTCTTCGTAGAGCAGGCGGGCTTCTTCTCGACGATGCAGGCGGTCCTGCAGCAACTCGGCGCGGCGCAGCAGGAGCGGGACCGCGTCCTCGCCGTCGAAGTGATACAGCCACTCTCGATAGAGTTCATCGAGTGCGAGCCAGTCCTCCGCGTCGATCAGCGTATTTTCGAGGGCCGCCGACGCCTGGCGGTGCTCGGGCATGAGCGTCAGACAACGACGCAGCAGTTTGAGGGCGCGGTCCTTGGCGCCGCGGCGGCGGGCGATTTCTGCGGCCTTGTAAAAGATGTCCGCGGCTTTGGTGACGCCATCGTCGTCGGCTTTTCCCGAGGACAGGTACAGCGTACCGAAGGCCTGCAGCGCTTCGACATCGTCCGGGACGGCCTTGAGGGCGGCTTGGAGGTGCCGGGCAGCGCCGGCGACATCGCCGTTGTGCTCGAACTCAATGGTGGCCAGCCGCCGGTGGTACTCGGCGATTCGGTGTCGGTCGCGGGTGACGTCGAGCCGCTCCACCACGCTGAGCATCAGCTCGGTGCAGCGCTGCCACGCGCCCGCCTGCCGGTACAGGGTGATGAGCCGCTCGCTCGCGGCCATGTTGGTCCGGTCCAGCAGCAACGCCTGTTCGTAGTGCTGCACGGCGTCACCGACGGCGAGGAACTGCTTCTCGAGCAGTTCGGCCAGCTCGAGGTGATGTCCCGCGGCCTCGCGGGACGTCGGGGTGCTCGCGAGCCGCCAGCGCAGCAGCGTGACCAGCTCTCGGTACGCACCGAGCGTTTCGTAGAGCTTTCGCAGCCGAGCTTGGGCGCGGACGTCGTCGGGCTTGAGCGTGACGGCGCGCGCGAGCACAGCCGAAGCCGTCTCGCGGTCCTTGACGCGTTCGATCCACAGCTCGTACGACGCAAGACAAAGCTCCGCCGCCTTCTGGCGCTCGGTGGGCGTCTCCTGGATCGCCGCGGCGTACACGACCAACACCGTCGCAAGCGCCCTCCAATCCTCCGCGTCTCGGTACTCGCGGCGAAGTGAGAGGAACGCGGGCTCGGTCGGAGCCCCGCGAAACTCGGTGAGCTCCGGGGGCTCGGTCGGATACCGCACCGGAAGCGCGCTCGGAAGGGAGACGGCCGGCGGGGGGACGGTTGTGTCCCCTTGGCCAGCTGGGGGGTGCTGCGCTGCAACGTCCGACATCGACGATCCCACGGCAGAGAGCGACCACGCCCCCGGTTCGCGTTCCGCTTCACGATATCACGAACCCGCGCAGGCTCGAGCGCCTGCGGAGGGCTTGTCACGACACTGCAGGTCCGCGCAGTCACCACCGCGCGAGATGGGGCCGCTAGCCCAGGCTCAGGACGTAGACGTCGTACAGCGCGTGGGTCCAGGCTGCGACCGCAAACCCGCGCATCTGATAGACGAGCGCGAAGAACAGCCCGGCAAGCGCTCGGTAGACGAAGGCCGCGAACGTGAACGCCTCGCCGGATGGGCCGATGTGGTGGGCGATCGAGAACAGCACCGAGGACACGACCAACGCGATCAGCCAGGCCCGGCCTTTCCCCGTGAGCCCGGTGAGGAGCCACGCGAGGCCACCCATGAGCATCACGCGAAAAATGAGTTCTTCGTGGAACCCAGCGCCGGCCGAGATGACGATGACGTCGATCGGATTCTGCGCCCCGATGAACAGTCCGGGCAGGACGCCCAGAAAACTCCGCATCACGAACAGGATGATGGAGCCCATGATCAGCGCGTAGATGCTGGACTCCAGCAACATGGGCCCGAACGCTTGTGGCGAGAACGACCCTCGTCTGCGCAGCAACACCAGTACCGCCGCATACACGACCAGCAGGACCGCCATCGCGATGAGATAGTTCGTGACGTCCTGCTGGCCGAGTTCGATCAGGGCCCGGGTCAGAAAGTCGACGCCGTTTTGCCCCCGTCCGCTCAGGATCCCGATCTGGTAGATGAGGAACAGCGGGAACACCAGCACCGCGCTCGTCAGACCATCCAGCCGACCCCCAAGGTAGCGCCGCAGGGGACCGCGAGGCGTCGGGCTATCGTCGGAGTCGGCCATGACCGGGGAAGACTGGGCCATCCCGCGAGATCAGGCAAGGCGCGGGGCGCGGCCAGCTTTCGTGCTGGGCCTCGCCTCGCGCCTTGAGTTCAACCGGGGGCAGCCGCCAGGGCGCCCGCGGGTCGTTACTTCTTTGTGCGTCGCGCGGTCTTCTTGGAAGCCGTCTTCCTGGACGGAGCCCTCTTCGCGGTCTTCTTGGATGCGGGCTTCTTGGATGCGGGCTTCTTGGAAACCGGCTTCTTGGAGACCTTTTTTGCAGCCGCGGGCTTCTTGGAGACCGGCTTCTTGGCGGTCTTTTTGGAGACCGGCTTCTTGGCGGTCTTTTTGGAGACCGGCTTCTTGGCGGTCTTTTTGGAGACCGGCTTCTTGGCGGTCTTCTTGGAGACCGGCTTCTTGGCGGTCTTCTTGGAGACCGGCTTCTTGACGGTCTTCTTGGAGACCGGCTTCTTGACGGTCTTCTTTACGCTCTTCTTGGCAGCGGGCTTCTTGGCAGCCGCCGCGCTCTTCTTCTTGCTCGCAGCAGCGGCTTTCTTCTTGTCTGCGGCCGCCTTCTTCTTGTCTGCGGCTGCCTTCTTCTTGGCGGCCGCGGCGACTTTTTGTGCAGCAGCAGCGGCTTTCTTCTTGTCTGCGGCGGCCTTCTTCTTGGCAGCAGCAGCGGCTTTCTTCTTGTCTGCGGCGGCCTTCTTCTTGGCCGCGGCGACTTCGGCAGCCTTCTTCTTGGCGATTGCGGCGGCTTCTCGCTTCTTGTCTGCGGCGGCCTTCTTCTTTGCAGCCGCGGCGGCCTTCTTCTCCGCAGCAGCTGCGGCCTTCTTCTCGGCGGCGAGAGCAGCTTGTGCCTGCTTCTCAAGCTCTTTGGCCTCGCGCTCCTTCTCGCGCTGCGCGGCGAGCTTCTCTTTCTCGCGAAGCTTGGCGAGCTTTTCCTTCTCGCGCTGCTTGGCGAGCTTCTCCTTCTCGCGCTCTTTGGCCTCGCGCTCTTTCTCGCGGAGCTTGGCGAGTTTTTCTTTCTCTTTCTCCTTGGCGAGGTTCTCTTTCTCGCGGAGCTTGGCGAGACGCTCTTTCTCCTTCTCCTTGGCGAGACGCTCTTTCTCGCGCGCCTTGGCTTGGAGCTCCTTCTCTTTCTCCTTCTCTTTGGCGAGTCGCTGCTTTTCGCGCTCCTTCGCTTGGCGCTCCTTCGCTTTCTCTTTCTCTTTGGCGAGTTTTTCCTTCTCGCGCTCGGCGTTCCGGAGAGCCTTCTCGGCTTCCCGCTCCTGCCGCTTTCGCTCGCGCTCCGCTTCTTTTTCGCGCTGCTTTTGCTCGCGCTCTTCTTCGCGGCGCTGCTTCTCTTCCTCGCGCTTCTGCACGGCCTCCACGCGGCGACGCTCTTGCTCGACGCGGCGCTCTTCGGCTCGCCGCTGGCGCTCGGCTTCCTTCTCTTTGCGCTTCCGCTCGCGCTCCTCTTCCCGCTCCTTGCGCTTTTGCTCGCGATCTTCCTCGCGAGCGCGACGCTCAGATTCACGTCGTTCGATCGCGGCTTGGCGCTCGCGCTCGGCGGCGAGACGCTTCTCTTCCGCAACGCGCTGCTTCTCAGCCTCCTCGGCGGCGTGTTTGCGCTCCCGCTTCTCGGCGATCTCCTCCGGGGAGGGACCCATCTCGATACCCAGGAGTTGCTGGACCTCTTCCTCGGGGACCCGGTCTCCACGGAGGGCCTCGTCGTTCTCGCCGCGGCCGTGTACGAGGACCCGCGCGAGGTCGTTGCGGAACATGACCTCGACCTTGCGGTCGCCGGTTAGATCCGCCACGAAGCCGACGCCAAAGTGCGGGTGCACGATGAGCTGGCCGACGGCGAAGAGGGTTTTCGGAGAGTATCGGGCGGCATTACCGCGGTCGGCGCTGTTGACGCCTTCGAGCCATTTCATTTTGCGTTGCGCTCCACGCTTCTTGGCCACCATGGGCTCGGGGTTGTCGTCGTCACCACCTCGAGGGGGCTTGAACGCGTGCGTATCACCGCATACCGCGCACTGCACTCGGCGAACTTCTTCGCCGTAGCTCTCAAGGATGATGTGCTGGGCATCGGTCCGGCACTTGGGGCAGTAGCCCACGGTTTCACCACCGTTGCTTGAGCCCGAGTTCCCGCCGAAGTGACTCTCAAAGATCTGATCCATGCGTCAGGCCTCGACCTCGTGCTTTGCTAACACGGCGCGATCGTAGCAACAAGCCTCGTAGGGCGGAAAAAGCGTGGAATTCGCGGTCCGCTGCCTCGTCCGCATCTCCTTCCGTGGCCCCGTAAGTTGTTGGAAACAAAAGCCAAACCGGGAGACTGTCGCCTTGGGGCACATGTCCCTTTCGGCCATGCCAGATCTCGACAGGCCCTCGCAGGGCCCATCGCGGCACGTCGCAGGCTGTCGACTCAGCGCTCGGAGCCAAGCTGCAGAGGAGGGAGCGCGTCGTCGAGCTCGTCGTGTTGGGAGGCGATCGGACGCAAGCCCATCTCTTCGGTCACGCTTCGGACCTCCGCCACGGCGCCCTTGGCTTGGTCGGCCAGCGAGCTGAGTTCTCGACAGACTACGCGAAATGCGCGGCCGTGATCGCCGGCCTGCGCGGCCAGAATGTTGCCGTTGAGCGCCAGCAGCTGCAGGCGCCGTGCGACGTCGTCGATGAACACCATGACCGCCTCCATACGGTCTGCCTGCTGCTCCGTGGCCGAGCGCTCCGCCGTGTCGAGGCCCTCCTCCAGGGCGGAGGCGAGCTGTCCGCGAATGATGTCGATGTCCTGGTAGGCCTCGATCATGCCGATCGGGCCGTAGTCTTCGCCGGCGGATCCGGCCACCAGGGGTCGGCAGGCCACCACATGCTGACGTCCCTGGATCTCGAGGACGCCGCGAAACGACTCGCCCTTGCGCAGGACGGTCTCGACCAGCTGGGCGTCCGCATAGCCGCCCAGGTCATGGGCTGCGCCCGCCGAGAGCGTGCAAAACGACGCGACGCGTCGGTTGCCCAGGTACAGCGACAGTCCCAATCCTGTCGCCCGAGCGATGCGGGCCAACAGCTCGCGGTCGCCGTTGAGGACGCGGTCCCCGGCGACCAGCTCGTCATCGCGGCGTCGCACGGGCCCCTCGGCGCGCAGGTGCTCGTCGAGCAGGTCAACGGCCGAGGCGGCGCGTTCCGACACCCTCTGGGCGATGACGGGCCAGACCGCCTTGTGGATCTCGGGAATGCTGTGCTCGATGGCCAACGCACAGGCAGTGTAACGGGGCCCGAGCGCTTGTGGTAGTTCCTCGACATGTCCGAGTCCAAGTCGGCCAGGGTCGGTACGATGCCACCGCGCGTCCGCATTGCGCCAAGCCCAACCGGTGACCCCCACGTAGGCACTGCCTACATCGCGCTGTTCAACTACGCCTTCGCGAAGAAACATGGCGGCGCGTTCATCCTGCGGATCGAAGACACCGATCAACAGCGCAGCACCCAGAGCAGCGAGACCGCCATCTTCGAAGCGCTGCGATGGCTGGGCTTGGATTGGGACGAGGGGCCGGATGTCGGCGGCGACCGAGGACCGTACCGACAGTCCGAGCGCACCGCGATCTATCGCGAGCACGTCCAGACCCTGCTGGACAACGGCAGCGCATACCGTTGCTTCTGCACGTCCGAGCGGCTCGCCACCATGCGCGCCGAGCAGGAAGCCAACAAGCAAAACCCCGGCTACGACGGTCACTGCCGCGGCGTTGATCCGGCACAGGCGCACGATCGGGCCGCGGCCGGTGAGGCCCACGTCGTCCGGCTGCGCGTGCCCGACGAGGGCGAGACGGTCATCGTTGACGAGCTCCGAGGCGAGATTCGTTTTGCCAACGCCGAGATCGATGACCAGGTGTTGTTGAAGTCGGACGGCTTCCCCACGTACCACCTCGCCAACGTCGTCGACGACCACCTCATGGGCATCACCCATGTGATCCGGGGCGAGGATTGGATCACCTCGGGTCCCAAACACATCCTGCTGTACCAGGGCTTCGGGTGGGAGCCGCCGCTGTTCTTCCACATGGGCCTGCTGCGCAACGCCGACCGATCCAAGCTCTCCAAGCGGAAGAACCCGGTCTCCATCGACCACTACCGCTCGCTGGGCTACTTGCCGGCCACGTTCTTGAACTTCCTGGCGACGATGGGGTTCTCGATGGGCGAGGACCGCGAGCGCTTCACGTTGCAGGAGATGGTCGAAGCGTTCGACTGGTCGCGCGTCAAGACCGGTGGCCCCGTGTTCGATGGGGTCAAGCTCGACGCCTTTTGTGGTGACGACATCCGGGCAATGGATGTCGAGACACTCAAGGGTGCTCTCGTCGCGCACGCCTTCGAAGGACGCCTTGACACCCTCATCGAGCTCAGCCGCGAGCGCATCCATCGGCTCGACGACTTTTTGCCGTACATCTCGTTCTTCTTTGGCGGCGAGGTCGACTATTCGAGCGTCATCTCGACGATGGTGCCCAAGAAGCGCGACAAGAAAGAGACCATGAAGGTGCTCAAGGCGTTTCTTGAGGGCGTCGAGAAGAGCGAGGCCGGGCGCGCGTTCACGGTCGAGGGGCTCGCGGAGTTCTCCAAGGAGTTCGCGACCGCCCAGGGATGGAAGCCCAAGGAACTCTACCCGCTGCTTCGCGCCGCGGCGACCGGGCGCACGGCGTCGCCTTCGCTGTTCGAGACGCTCGCCGCGCTAGGCAAGGACCGCGTGCGGCTGCGCTTGCGTTCCGCGCTTGAGGCCCTGCGGCTGCTGCCCGATTGAAGGTACGACTCCGGCTCGGTCCGGCTCGGTCCGGCTGTGGGGGGGGGATGTTGCCCACCTCCAAGCCGGGTCGGAGTCGAGAAAAGGGTGGTGGACCGGGGCCGGCTTTTTTAGTTCAACCCCCTACCTTATGCAGGTGGGCGCCGCGATAATCGCTTCGGGCTTCCCGCCGGACGGGCCTGCACACCTACGAACAGAGACGGCTCCCTGGGATGAAAAAAGTAGGAAGAACACGAAGACCAAAGCCCCCGTCCACCGCTGATCATTCTAGCATGAAAAGTCGCCTGCGCTCGGTCGAATCGGGCTCTATCGGCACGCTGCTGCGCTCTTGACCGAGCATCTGCAGCCGTGCTGCGTCTCACCGCGGGTCGTGCTCGAAACGGGGGTCCGCCTTGGGGTCGGTGCTTCGGTAGTCGGCCCCGACTCCGCCTTGCGTCGCGACGCTGGGCGTGCCCGACTTCATCAACTCGAGCTTGCCCAAGACCGCTTCGGCCCGAGTCTCGGTGGGGTGCATGTGCCGCTTGGTGTCCATGCGGATCGCGTCGCACGGGCAGGCTTCAACGCAGAAGCCACAGACCACGCACTTGAGCTCGTCGATGACGAACGACTTGGGCGCCTTCTCCTCGCTGCCGCCGCGGTCTTCAGCCTGAATATAGATGCACTTCGCCGGGCACACGGTCGAGCAGCACATGCAGGCGACGCAGCGTACCGAGCCGTCGTCGCGATGCATGAGGCGGTGCAGGCCGCGAAAGCGCTCCGGGTAGTAGTCCTCCACATGCACGTCCGGTTCGCCGTAGCGGATCGTGTCGACGTCGCCCATGCCCTTGGTCAGGGTGTTCTTGAAGAAGTGGCGGGCGGTGGTGACCAACCCGCGGAGGATCGCGGGGAGGAAGATCTGGTCGGCCGCGGTTCGCTCCAGCGAGACTTTCTTGACGGTGATGGTCATGGCGCGGCTCCGGGTTGGTCGGCGGCGAGTGCCGGGTTTGGTGGCGGTGTGGCCTCGACGGGCTCGGGCGTGATGGTGCCCGCTGCAGACAGTGCGTAGACGACGACCGCAGTGACCGCGATGTTGAGCAGCGACAGCGGGAGCAGGCCTTTCCATCCCAGGCTCATGAGTTGGTCGTAGCGGAAGCGCGGCAGGGTCCAACGGATCAGCAACTGCAGCCAACACAGGGCAAAGACCTTGATGCCCCAGGTCAGCATGCCCACCAGGACGACCATGATGTGCGGGAGCTCTGCGCCCCAGCCGGTGAAGACCGAGTAGACCGCGACGCAGATGTGAAGCGTGCCGACGCCGAGCATGGTCGCGCCGACGAACTTGGCGTGATCAGAGGCGCGCCACACCGCGATGCCGGTCGCAGCGATCGCGGCCCCGGCCCCGGTGAAGAACAGCTGGGCGACCCAGGGTGCCGCAAACCCGGAGGCTCCGAACATGTCCAGCGGCAAGGCCCAGCCACCCAAGAACAAGGTGGTGACCAAGGCCGAGACGAAGACGATTTCGATGAACTCGCTGAGGAAGAACAGTCCGAAGCGCATCCCGGAGTACTCGACAAAGTAGCCGAGGATCTCCGACTCGCCCTCGGGCAGGTCGAACGGGGCCCGCTTGGTCTCGGCGATGGCCGCCGTGAAAAACAGGATGAATGCGACGGGCTGCAGGAGGATGCCCCAGGCGCTGTCGAGTTGGGCATGCACGAGCGCGTGGGGCTCGAGCGTGCCGTAGACGAGCAGGGCGCCGACGATGGTCAACCCAATGGCGACCTCGTACGACACCATCTGCGCGGAGGCCCGCAGCGCTCCGAGGATGGCCCACTTGTTGTAGCTGGCCCACCCGGCCAGCGTCGCGCCCCACGTCGCCAGCGAGGCGATGGCGAAGTAGAACAGCAGGCCGATGTCGATGTGGGCGATCTGCAGCGGGGTCCCGCCGCGGCCTGCCGCGCACTGGTCGACATCCGCTTGTCGCACGACGTCGAAGAGATGCTCGTAACAAAGTGCGTCCCCAAACGGCACGATCGCAAACACAACCAGCGCCGGCATGAGCGCCATCATCGGAGCCAGCGTGTACAGGGCCCGGTGCGCGTGCCTCGGGATGAAGTCCTCCTTGAAGAACATCTTGAGCCCGTCGGTCACAATGTGAAGCAGGCCCCAGACCCGAATGGTGACGCCGCCGATGGTGATCCGCGCCATGTTGGGGCCGACGCGGTCCTGCATCATCGCGCTCTGCTTGCGTTCCTGCCACAGCAGCAGGGACGCAAGCGGCATGACGAAGCCCAGGACCATCAAGACGATCTTGAGCACCCCAGGCACCAGCGCGGTGACGACCCAGGAGGGGTCTTCGAAGCGGAGCGGGAGGGTGTGTTCGTGGCCCGCCACATTAAACGCGAGTACCGCATCGCCCTCTCGGTAGGCCTCGGGGTCGACCTCCTGGGCCTCCTCGCTCTCGCGTTGCACCACGCTCGGGACCGCGGTCCCCTTGAACGTGGGGGCGTCGACGGCGACCGTGAAGCTCATCGAGCTGCCGGGCATCACCATGCGAGGGTTGAGCGGCTCGACGATGGAGAAGCTCGCCCAGTCGTTGCCGGAGATGGTGAAGCTCTGGGCGGGGACCGGGCGCTGGCCCTCGTTGAGGATCGTGACCCGGATCGGCCCGGTGTCGGGGTGGAACACGAGCTCGCCCGGCTCGACCTGGACGTGAATCTCCGCGGCGGCACTGGGGTCGGGCGCGCACGCGGCCAGGGTCAAGAGCCACGGAAGCAACAGCAGCGCTGCCCAAGAACCGAGCGCACGCCGGAGGTTCGCGAGGAGTGTGAGGATCATGCGGGGGGCTCCGAACGTCATCCGCGGGAGTTGCCGAACCGAAGCAGGCGCGGTCGAACCGGTTGGGGGTCTTGCAGCAGGGCGGCGAGCTCTGTGTGCCCATGGGCTTCGGCCAGAGCGCGGGATTGGTCCCGGCCGGTGCCGATGTCTTTGCCGCCCAAGGCCAGCAGGAGCTCGCGGACGAGGTCCGCACGCGGTCGACGGTCGCCCTCGGGACGCCACGCCGGACGAGTGACGCGCAGTGTTCCCTGGCGGTTGGTGTAGCTCCCGACGATCTCACCCCAGCTCGCGGCGGGCAGCCGAATGTTGCAGGCGTCTGAGAGGTCGTTCTTGCGGTCGGAGAGGATGACCGAGGTTAGGGAGGAGAGGCTGGAGCGGACGACCGGCGAGACCTCGCCCTCGTCGTCGAGGAAGACGACCGCTTCATAGGCGCGCCCGGCGAGCTGCAGCGACAGCTCTGCCTCGTGGCGAACCGCGTCGCCCGCAGCTGTGTGCGCGCCGCGGGTGTTCGGGTTCTTGTCGGCGTCTCGCAACATCGCATCCCCCTTGCCGGGAGGACGACCCAGGATGAAACGGTCCGCGTCCAGATGTTCGGCCAACGCGGCCAGCGCAAGGTTCGCCTCGTTGGTGGCGGTGCTGCTGAACACGACCGCGGTGTTCTTGCCGTGCAGGCGCTTCGCGGTGGCCTCGATGGCGGGGTCGACCGGGAACACTTCGCCGTCGATGGTTGCGAACCGGGTGCGAATCTCGGGCTCGAGTTCTTTGTAGGTGTAGCGCCCCTCGTCGCACATCCAGTGCCCGTTCACTTCCGCGTCGAAACGCGGCACGACGCGGTACGCCTGCTCGTGTTTGGTGTGAAGCTCGACGGCGCATCCGGTCGCGCACCCAGGACAGGTGGTGTCGGTGCTGGCCAGCTCCCAGGTGCGGATCGAGAACCGAAAGTCCTTGGACGTGAGCGCGCCCACCGGACAGATGTCGACGACGTTGATCGAGTAGGCGTTGTCCAGGCGGTGCCCCTCGGAGATGTCGAGGATCTCTCGATCGCCCCGGCGGAGCATCGTGAGTTCGGCGGTCTCGGGCAGCTCCTCGCAGAACCGCACGCAGCGCGAGCACAAGATGCACCGCTCGGCGTCCAGGACGATTTCCCGGCCGATGTCTTTGTGCTTGGGCTTGCGGATCTTGGGCACGTCGACGCGGGTCAGCGCGTGGTCGTGGTTCATGTAGTGCCGCTGCAGCGTGCACTCGCCGGCCTTGTCGCAGATCGGGCAGTCGATGGGGTGGTTCTTGAGCGTGAACTCGAGGAGGTCTTGCCGGGCCTGCTTCACCCGGTCGGTCTTCGTGCGCACGAGCATGTTGTCCGCCACGGTGATCTGGCACGAGGGCTGGAGCTTGCCCATGCCGTCGATCTCGACCAGGCACTGCCGGCAACTCGCGGCGATCGAGAGGCCTGGGTGGTAGCAGAAATGGCAGATGTCCTCGCCGGCCAGCTTTGCGGCTTCGAGCACGTTGGTGCCGCTGCGAACCGTGACCGCGGTGCCATCGATGGACAGCGTCACCTGCGGTTCGCCCTCGATGGGCTCGGCCGGCAGGTTGGGCGAGCGCGGGGCCGGTGCCTCGACGGGGGACAGATCAGGGCCCATCGACACGGGGGTCGGGCCCATGCTCGGGACCGACATCGGCGGGGGCGGCTCGGGAGCCAACGGTGGGATCGTCGCGGAGCTTCGCGAGCGCTGCGGCACGGGGGTCGGCGGAGACTTGGGCGGGGGAGTTGAGTCAGCCATGCGAATGCCCACAGAAGGGAGTGCGCCGCATCAGCGGTCGCACTCGCCTCCGATCATGTTGATGCCGCCGAAGATCGGCACGACGTCGGCGAGGTTGGCTCCGACGATCAGCTGGCGAAGTGCGGCGGTCGTATAAAACGAAGGCGGTCGACACCGGCACTTGAAGGGGCGCCCGGTTCCATCGGAGACGATATAGAAGCCCAGCTCGCCGTTGCCGGCCTCGGTGAAGCTGTAGGCTTCGCCCGGCGGAACCTTGAGCCCGTCCATGACGTGCTTGAAGTGGGCGATCATGCCCTCGATCGAGTTGTAGACCTCGCGCTTGGCGGGCAGGGCGATCGCCGGGTCGTCGATGATCACCGCGCCCGGCGGGATCTGGACCAGCGCCTGCTCGATGATCCGCATGCTCTGCTCCATCTCCTCGATACGCACCAAGTACCGCGCGAGGTTGTCTCCGCCATCGGCGATAGGAATCGCGAAGTCGAAGTGGTCGTACACGGAGTAGGGCTTGTCCTTGCGGACGTCGTAGTCGACGCCGCTGGCCCGAAGCACCGGACCCGTGATGCCGTAGCTGACGGCATCCGCGCCCGAGATGGCGCCGACGCCTTCCATGCGGTCGAGGAAGATGCGGTTGCGTTCGCACAACGTCCGCGTGTCGTCGATCAGCTTACGGACCTTGGTGATCTTCTCCCGGCACTTGGGGATGAAGTCTTCGGTGAGGTCCCACGCCACGCCGCCGATGCGGCAGTAGCTGTGGGTCATGCGCGCGCCCGAGAGGTCCTCAAGCAGCTCCCAGAAGTGCTCCCGGGCCCGGATACCGTAGAAGAAGGCGGTGAACCCCCCAAGCTCGGCCAAGCTGGCGACGATGCAGGTGAGATGATCGCAGACTCGGGCCAGCTCGCCAGCGACGACGCGGATGTACTCGGCTCGCTCGGGGATGCGCTCGGTGATGCCGAGCAGCTTTTCGACCGCCATCGCATAGCCCACGTTGTTGAGCATGGGTGAGACGTAGTTGAGCCGGTCGACGTAGGGGAAGATCTGAGCGTACGTCGCGTTCTCGGACTCTTTCTCGAACCCGCGATGCAGGTAGCCGATCTGAACGTCGGCGTCTTTGATCGTCTCGCCATCGATGCGCAGCACCACCCGAACCGTGCCGTGCATCGCCGGGTGCGAGGGTCCCATGTTGATGATGACCTCGTCGGTGGGCAGGCGCATGGCCTCCTCGGCGAAGGCCTGCATCGACGGCGAGAGGCGGTTCTCACCGGCCTGTCGGACCCCTGTGGGGTGGGGCTCGAACGTTTCTGCGAGCGAGCGGGCGACCGGGGCAGCGCCGGGGACGGGGACGTCCTTGTGGCCAGAGACCGTGGCGTCCGTATCGAAAGTAGCGACCATCGTAAGGCTCAGCCGGAGGTGCGGCGGTCGTGGCTGTCTTTGAGCAGCCGGGTGGTTTGGTCGTCGGTGGGCGTGGCGTCGGGGCGACGCAGCAGCGGCTGTCGAGCGTTTTGAGGGTAGTCCTTGCGCAGGGGGTGTCCGACGAACTCGTCGTACATCAGGATGCGGCGCAGGTCGGGATGCCCCTCAAATCGGACACCGTACAGATCCCAGGCTTCGCGTTCGGCCCAGTTGGCCGCGTGCCAAAGCCCGGTCGCGGTGGGGACCCAGCACTGCTCGGGCGCCTCTTCGACGTGCACCTTGAGTCGCACGCGATGCTTCTTGGACAGGCTGTACAGCTGGTAGACGACCTCGAAGCGCGGTGTTTGGCCGAGGTAGTCGACAACGGTGAGGTCGGTGAGCATGGCGAACGCCATGTCGACGTCGTCGCGCAGGAAGGTGAGCACCTCGACCAGGCGTTCGCGGGAGACGATTGCGATCTCGTCGCCGACGTAGCTTCCGGTCTCCAGAATTGCGTCGCCGAAGCGCTGCGTGAGGGCGGTGAGGACGGATTCGGCCATCGGGTCCTTGGGTGACTGCGCGGGTGGGTCGGCTACAGGACGCGGCCGTCTTTGGGCATCCGCTCGTCTTCGTCGAGCGTCATGCTGGTGCCGTCGGCGATGATGGGGAGGCGGCGACGGTCCTGCGGTGTGAACGAGGCGGTGTTGCCGATCTCGCGCTGGCTGTGCCCGCGGTGGTCTTGAATCCTGCGCTGGAGCGTCATGAGGCCATCGAGGACCTGCTCGGGACGCGGTGGGCAGCCGGGGATGTAGACGTCCACCGGCACGACCTGATCGGCGCCGGGCATGACGCTGTAGTTTTGGTAGAAGCCGCCCGTGCTCGCACAGACCCCAAAGGCCATCACCCACTTGGGGTCGGCCATCTGGTCGTAGATGCGGCGCAGGACTGGGCCCTGGCGCTCGGTGACCGTGCCCACGATCAGCAAGAGGTCGGCTTGGCGCGGCGAGAAGCGAGGAAACTCCGCACCGAATCGGGCGATATCGTACTTGCCCGCCATCGTCGCCATGAACTCCATGGCGCAGCAGGCCGTGGCGAACGGGTAGGTGAACAGCGAGTACTTCTGCGCCCAGTTGATGGCGTCTTGAAGCTTTGTGGGGACGTATCCGGGATGCTCGGCCATGGGTTCGGTCCTTGCTTCAGTGCCGCGGGAGGTTCAGGCCCAGTCCAGCGCCCGCTTGCGCCACACGTAGCCCAGGCCGAGGGTGAGAATGCCCAAGAAGACGAACATCTCCACCAGCCCGAACAAGCTCGGAGTGCCCACGCACGCCCCGGCCGCGTTCAGGGTGCCCTCGCAGGACAGCTCGCGGAAGAGCGAAGCCCACGGGTAGAGGAAGGCCACCTCGATGTCGAACACCAGGAAGAGAATTGCCACCTGGTAGAACTTGACGCTGAACTTGACGCGCGGACTTCCGATGGGCTCACTGCCGCACTCGAACGGTTCGTCTTTGACCGCCGAGGTTCGCTTGGGCCCCAGCACCATGGCGATGCCGAGGTTCGCGCCCGCGAAACCGAGAGCGAAGATGACGAAAAATAGCGCTGGCAGGTACGACTCAGCCATCGAAGCGAACCCACGGGGTGAAGACCCGTGTCCGGGCCGGTCTTAGCATAGCGTTGCGCAAGCGTCTCGGACCCTACAGGCCCCTTTTTCGACGTTTTCAGCCGTTGCCTTCAATCGCAAGCTCGAAGACCTCCACCTCATCCGCGTCTTTCGCCATTAGCAAGACCGAGAGCGCCCGTCCGCCCTTGTAGGAACGCAGTTCGCTGTGAATCGCGCGAGCCGCTTCTTCCGCCGGGATCCCGCGCTCGAACGCTCCCATCAGCGGAATCGCCAGCGAGGAGAAGCCCTTCACGTCTGCGGCGATGATCACGGCCGCGGTGGCACGCAAGACGTCCTCGACCTGGACCTTGCCGCCGGGCTTGTCGGTATCGGGCACGTGGATGATGTGGCGGGCCTTCATCTTGCCGCCGGGGGTCACCAGGGCTGCCCCCACGGCCAGCGGCGTGTGCGCGCGGACTTGGCTCTCGATATCGGCCCCCGCGAGGTCGCGGATCTTGGACGCGGGGTAGTGCGTCATTCGGCCTTCGGAGTTGGTCGGGCACACGAACGCATCGACCTCGACTTCGCCCCAAGGGTCGGTGGAGATCGTAATTGCGAGCTGTTGGCTAGTGTCGACGGCCACGGTCGGCTTGAGTAGCCGGGATCGGGGCAGGGGGTCAATGGCCGACTGGGGCCGCCGACGCGGCTCGCGGCAGGTGCGCCTCGCTCGCGAGGGCCACCCCGCCCCCAGGAGACACACCAGTACGTTTTTCGGCCACACCCGGAAACGTGCGCGAGCGCTGGTGTCTCTACTTTGTGAGGAGGCAGCGCCCTCCGCTCCCGGAGAACCACGGTGACCTGCTCCAACGCCACTTGTCGGACGATCTCTGCCTGGACCCCAACCTCGGGGGTTTCAAACGCAAACCCGGTCGCCCGGCGCCTGGCGACGGAGGTTCTCACCGAGGCGGTTCGACACCATCAGGTCTTCGGGGTCGGGTTCACGTATCGCGGCGAGAACCACCAGTTTGCGATCAACGCAGAGGCGTACCGCACCCTGTTGTCTTCGCTTGCGTCGGTCGATTTCAGCGTCAACACAGCGCTCCGCGCCGAGGCGTTTGCCTCGTACAGTCAGGACGCCGACCGCGTGAACTTTCGGCCTGAGAACTTGGGCAAGCCCACCGCTCGCTCGGCGATGCTGCATGAGCTCGTCCACACGCTTCAAGACTTCCGGCGGTTCACCGGGCTGCACCTGGAGGTCGAGGCGACGGCGTACATGGCTCAGGCGTTGTGGTCGGCGGCGGACGAGGCCGGCAGAGCCTTCACCGCCAACAACCTCCGCACGCACCTGCAGCGTCAGGCCCAGCGTACCGCCGCGAACCCCAACGGGCAGATCTTCATCGAAGCCGCGCGCCTGTGCCTGAGCTTGGGGCTCGATCAGACCTCGAATCGACTCGTCCGCCGCACCGACCTCGCGCCCCTCGAGCGCGCACTCCGAGCCTCAAGCGCCTACCGGGAACAGGTCGATATCACCTTCACCGGCGACGGCTTCCGCCGGTAGCCGACCCTGCCCGTCTGGCGCGGCCGTGCTCCGGGGTGCAAGGGTCGAGCCCGAGAGGGCGACCGCGAAGGAGGGGGCCCCGCACTTCGCGACTTGTCGCGAGCGGGGGAGGGCCGGCGCGGCCCTCCCAAAGATTAATTCTGGAAGAACGACTCGAGCTCGGACTCGACGTCTTCTTCGCTCTTGCCTCGCACGCAGGCGACCTCCGTCACCAGCAGTGCCTTGGCCGTGTAGAGCATCTGCCGCTCGCCGTGGCTGAGGTTCTTGCTCAGCCGAAGCAGCGCCAGGTCGCGGTAGACCTCGCCGACTTCGAAGATCGATCCGGTGCGAATCTTCTCCATGAAGAATCGGTAGCGACGGTTCCACGTCTGCCGGTCGGCGGGCACGTCTCGGTCCTGCAGGAGCGAGTACAGCTGGTCCAGCGCGCCCATGTCGGAGACCGGGCGCATGCCGTTTTCCTCAGCCTTGTGCACCGGGACGATGATCTTGAGCCCCGTCCCACAGACCTCGAGGTGGTAGCAGTCGATCGCGTGCTCGCCGATCGTCTTGCTCTCCATGCCAACGACGTCCGCGACGCCGCGCGCGGGGTAAACAGCTTTGTCTCCGACGTTGAATGATGCTTGCATATGTGAGCCTCCGAGGAAGGGGGAACAATCCGCTGCGTACGCAAACGACGTGCCTTACATGTGGGACCTTTGACTTCGATGGGTTCCATGTGGGCGCTTGCGCCGCGGTGGCGAGTCCGGTAGCCAGTCCGGCGGCACGCCCGGCTAGCAGACTCGCCAGGGGCAGGCCGAATCCGGCGCGAGAACGCACTTCGGCGGGAGCGCCGCTTCGCGCGGTTAGGAGAGCTGGAAGGTTCCGAATCGCCAGACGACGTGCATCGTGGCCAGGACCACCAGGTTCCAGCCGACGAAGAACAGCTTCGTGAACACCACGGGGTACCGCGTGGGTCCGGCCAGCGCATCGGCGGTGAAGAAGAGTGCGCCCGCGCCCATGAACCAGGCCACGTACCCCCCGGCGAACCAGCGCCACGCGATGCCGGCCTCGGCCGCCAGGAGCAGGACCAGCAGGGCCTTGGTCGCACGCGGTCCGAGAACGACGGCGGTCGAGCGGCGCCCCGCGTCACGGTCTTGGTCCAGATCCATCAGCTGCCCGAACACGTGGCTGAGCATCGCGAACAGGGCGCTGAATGCCACCGCGGCCGCGTTGAGCTGCGGGACCGCGCACAACCAGCTCGCCAACACGAACACCAGGACGTAGCCGGCCTGATTGAGCACGTCCAGGACCGGTCGCGCCTTGAATCCGAGGTTGTTGTAGGTCGCGTTGGTGAGCAGGACCGCCGCGAACCATCCCAGCATCTTCACGCCCGCGATGCTGACGAATGCGGCCAGGAACGGGAGCTGAACCGCGGCGATGATCCAAGGGAGACGCCGACGCAGGGGTTCGTCCGGACGGCCCCCAAAAATCCAGCTGTCCTTGCGTGGGTTGTCGGCGTCGGTCTGCGCATCGCCGATGTCATCCACCCGTACAACAACAGGCCGAGCGGAAAACAGACGTACGCACCGCCGAGCCAGAACGCTGGCGTCCCAAACATGTCCAGGCCGGCGAACGGCAGAACGTAAAACCAAAGCTGCGTCGGCCAAAAACCCGGCCGCGAGACCTTGATCAGTTGAAGGAGCCGCTGCACTCGATCCCGGGCTTGGAGGTGGTGGGCTACTCCAACGCCGTGATTCGCCAGCCGTGCGGTGTCTGCTCCAGCGTGAGCGCCTTGCCGGTGTCGTAGCGAAGCTCGGCCTGGCGCAGGTCCGGGCTCAGCTCGATGCTGCCGGGGCGATCGAGGGCGGCTTCGATCGCGTCGACGCGGGTCTGCCAGTCCTCGGCCAGCGCTTCTGCGAGCCTGTCGCTGAGCAAGACACGGACGCCGCCAAGGTCGGCCTCTCGCACGGCTTCGATGAGCGCATGCACGGTCTGCGCAGGAGTGCTCGACTGCGGAGTCCCGGGCAGGCCGGAGGTGACGTAGTACACGCCGTCAAGCTCGGACCAGGTGAGGACCTTGCCTCCGGTGTGCGCGGTCGTCCCGCCGCGGAGGCCGACCGCGTCCTCTGGGGACAGGGCGCGTGCGGTCTGCAATCGGGCCTTGCGTTCAGCGGCCTCGCCCTTCCAGCGCGCCTCAAAATCGGCGTAGGGGACCTCGGCCTGCACCTGCGGGGAGAGCATGTCGTAGGCGCTCTTTGCGTCGCTCCCCGGAAGCGCTTCGATGTAGGACTCCCGCAGCTGCTCGGGGCTGCGGTGCTGCGCTCGCGAGCACGAGGCAAGGATGGCCACCGCGCACAGGATCGGGGCGAGCCTCACGGTCCCTCCCAACGGTCGAGGACCGTGTCGTGGGCTTGGGAGGGGTCGGTGTTGGGGTAGTCGAGCGTGTGGTGCAACCCGCGGCTCTCTCGCCGACGCGTCGCGCACTCGATGATCAGGTGGCCGGTGAGCGCGATGTTGCGCAGCTCCAGCATGTCCTTGGTGACCCGAAACCGGGTGTAGTACTGGCGAATCTCTTCCCGGATCAGCTCGATGCGCCGCTCGGCTCGGCGCAGACGCTTGTTGCTGCGCACGATGCTGGCGAAGTTCCACATCAACGCACGGACCTCCTGCCAGTTGGCGCTGACCATGATCGCCTCGTCGGAATCGACGGTGTCGCTGGCGTTCCAGTGGTTGACGTGCGCGGGGGGTTCGCGGCCAAACGCGTCGCAGACCTCGTTGGCGCCGGTGGCCAAGACCAGCGCCTCGAGCAAGCTGTTGCTGGCCAGGCGGCAGGCGCCGTGCATTCCGGACATGGCGACCTCTCCGATGGCCATCAGCCCCGGCATGTTGGTGCGACCGTAGGGGTCGACCACGACCCCGCCGCACATGTAGTGGGCCGCGGGGACGACCGGCAGGGGGTCTGTCCGCATATCCAGGCCCAGCTCAAGACAGCGCTTGTAGATGCCCGGAAACCGCTCGACGATAAAATCCGGCGGGAGGTGCGTGACGTCCAGATGCACGAAGTCCATGCCGGAGCGCTTGAGTTCACCGTCGATCTCGCGCGCCACGATGTCCCGGGGGGCCAGGCTCTTCATGGGGTGTTTGCCCTCCATGAGTTCGCTGCCATCGATCCGGCGCAGAATGCCGCCCTCGCCTCGGACCGCCTCGGAGACCAAGAAACTCTTGGCGCCCGGGTGGAACAGGCACGTGGGGTGGAACTGCATGAACTCGAGGTTGGCGACCTTGGCCCCGAGCCGATACGCCATCGCAACGCCGTCGGCGGTCGCCACGTCGGGGTTGGACGTATAGCGGTAGACCTTGCCCGCGCCGCCGCTGGCCAGCAGCGTCACGGGGGCGACGTGGACGGTGATCGCGTCGGAGTCGAGGTCGAGGCTGTAGGCGCCAAAACAACCTCGGGTTCCGTCGACCTTCGACCAACTGAGCAAGTCGACGACCATCTGCCGCGGGATGATCGTGATGTTGGGATGTCTGCGCGCGGCCGCCAGCAAGGAGCGCATGATCTCCGCCCCGGTGGTGTCGAGGTGGTGTACGACCCGGCGGTGGGTGTGACCGCCCTCGCGTCCGAGCTTGAAGTCCCCATCGTCTTGGCGGTCGAACGCCGCGCCGTAGTCGTTGGCGAGACGCCGGACCAGGCCGGGCGCCATCTCGACACAACGCTCGACCATCGCTTCGTTGCACAGGCCTGCGCCCACGCGCAGCGTGTCATCGACGTGGGACTGCAAGGAGTCGTCGTCCCCCAAGACCGCCGAGATGCCGCCCTGAGCCCACCGCGTGTTGGAGTCGAGCGGCTCGGCTTTGGTCAGGATGGTGACCTTGCCGCGCTCCGCGGCTTGCAACGCAAAGTACAGCCCCGCGAGACCGCTGCCGATCACCAGATACTGCGCACGAACGATAGGAGTGGCCTGACGCACCGGGCTCGCAGGCTAGCAGCCCGTGGTGAAACCGGACATGGGCTCGTGTGGTCCGCGCGTGCGGCTTTTCTTGGGAGAGGGCGGGGCTCGGGTACACTGTTGCTCGTGCGGTCCCGGCTCCTGTGCGCCCGTCAAACTGGCTGGCTGTTCAGCGTTTTGCTGATCACAGCTGGGCTCGGGCTCGGGGCGGCGGTGTCGGCTCGCCCTGCGACCTCGCGCAACAACTACTACAGCTACACCGACGAGGGCGGCACCCTGCACGTCACCAACGTGCCCAGCCGCAGTCGCGGCTCGTGGACATTGTGGAAAAGCCTGGAGGGGAGCCCCGAATCCCGCCCTTCGCAGGGACGTGAGGCGCCCTCAGACGTCGGGCGCACCGGGACCGTCCAGCTCGGCGCGGAGCGCTTCCATCGCTACGACACCTTCATCCGCGGGGCCGCCTCGCGGTACCAGCTGCCCGAGTCGTTGATCCGGGCCGTGGTCCACACCGAGAGCAACTACCACCCCCGGGCCACCTCGCGCGCCGGGGCGTCGGGCCTGATGCAGCTGATGCCCAAGACGGCGCAAGCCCTGGGGGTCCAGGACGCCTACGATCCGAAGCAGAACATCTTCGGGGGATCTCGCTATCTGCGGCTGCTGGCCAACCGCTACAACGGCGACATGGTGTTGGTGCTCGCGGCGTACAATGCCGGCGCTGGAAACGTTCAGAAGTACGGGGGGGTGCCGCCATTTGCGGAGACGCGTGCCTACGTGCGGGCTGTCCTGCGTCGTTTCTACGCGTACGAGCGCCAAGCCCAACTCGGTGCCGGAACCCAGCGTCGCGGACCCGCCCGAAACATCGCGCCGTAGCGTCCCTGGAGCGAGGATCCTCGCAAAGCCCGTGCGCCCCCGGCTGGTATGGTGCAACGCACGATGTCGGGGGAAGTGAACCAGCACGGCGCGGGCTCGGGAGAAATCCCTGGCGTGACCGCGTTTGCGTTCGCCCGCCTGCTCAACCCGGCGCCGGATGCCGCTGCGCTTTCGCTGACGAGCGAGGGCCACCTGATGGTCACCGTATCGGGCGAGGTCATGTCGCGGACCGACGATCTGCTGCTGTGTTCGGAGAACCTCGATGCCCGCCCGCTCAACCGGCGGATGCAGGGCCGCGCGGTTCCAGAGGTGTTTCAACGCTTGGTCTCCCTCGAAGGGCAGGGGCACATGGTGCTCTGCCGCGGTGACGAGCGCTTCTATCCGCTGCGGCTGCAGCGGGACCTCTGTTTCTTCGTCGAGAGCTACATTTGGGCCCTGGAGTCCACGCTGATGTGGGATGTCGGGCGCTTGCCGGGCACCCGCCTTCACAACCCGATCTCGCTGGTTCGTGTGGCAGGGGAGGGGGCCGTGGCCCTGCGTATGCGGGGCGAGCTGGTGGCGGTGAAGATCGCGCCGAAGCGGCCGTATCGCGTGCGCACGCGAGGTTTCGTCGGCTGGGTCGGCAACGTTGTCCCTCGGATCGACCTGGGGCGGGATCCCGACTTCTTGGTCTGCGAAGGCGAGGGGGCCGTCCTGGTTAGCCTCCCTGGGAGTCACCAAAACACGTGAGCGCCTACGAGAGCCTCAAGCGGGAGATGTTGAATCTCCCAAACATGATCACGCTGGGCCGGCTCTTCTTGATCCCGCCCGTCATCTGGCTGATCGACCCGACCGATCCGGTCCGAAACCTCTACGCGAGCTTGATCTTCGCCGCCGCGTCGTTGCTCGACATTCTCGATGGCTATCTTGCGCGCAAGCAGGGGCTGGTCACCGTGTTCGGCAAGTTCGTCGACCCGCTCGCCGACAAGCTCATGGCGATGTCTGCGATGATCTATCTGGTCGTGGTGAGCCTGCTGCCCGCGTGGCTGGTCGTCGTCATGCTCAGCCGCGACCTCTACATCAACGGCATTCGGCAGATCGCGGCGGAGCGCGGCATCGTCATCGCGGCCGGAGAAGGCGGCAAGATGAAGACAGTCTTCCAGCTCGTCGGCATCTGCTGCGTGCTTGTTCGCTATCCCTACCGCCTCCCGTTTTTTGACGCGGCGTTCGACTTTCACGCCGTGGGGATGCTGTTCCTGTACCTGGCGCTTGCGCTCTCGTTGTTCTCGGCTGTGACGTACACCACGGCGTTCGCAGACGGCTTGCGTTCGAACGCGGAGTAACCGTCCTTGAGCACCCCGGTCGACAGCTGGGGCCGGCAGGTGCTGGCCTGCGCGAGCGAAGGCGCTTACCCGCAGCTCTCCTGGCTTGATGGGGGGCCGAGCGGTCGAAGCATTGTGGGCCTGTCGCCGGCCGAGGAGGTTCGCAGCGACGACCTCGCGATCGTGGAAGAGCTCCGCTCCGGCTACTGGCTCGGGTGGCTGACCTACGAGGCGGGCGTGGATGCGACCCTGGGCCGACCGCCTCGACCCCGTGCGTTGCCCGGGGTCTGCCTGCGCCGATTCGAGGGGCTGCTGGCCTGGGGCCCCGGCGGCTCGCAGCGGCTTGGAGACCGCGCCGCGGGGTCAAACATCATGCGCACGCTTGAAGCTGCGGCGCCGTTCGAGCCCGGTGCGTGGCCGCTGGAGCGACTCCGCGCGGGTGTCGAACCGCAGGAGTATCGGCGCCGTGTGGAGCTCGTCTTGGAAGAGATCCGAGCCGGCAATGCGTACCAGGTAAACCTCTCGCAGCCGTTTCGAGCCGCGTTTACCGACGCGGCCCGTGGCCGACCGTGGGCGCACCGGGTCGCGGCGCTGTACCACGGGCTGCGGACCGATACGCCCGCGCCGCTGGGCGGGCTGTTGTTCGACGGTGACCGGGCCTTGGTCTCGAACGCACCCGAGAGCTTGGTGCATTGGCACCGGGGCAGGGTGACGTCGAGCCCGATCAAAGGGACCCGTCCGCGCGGCGCGAGCTCGGCCGAAGACGAAGCCAACGTGCAGGCGCTGCTGGCCAGCCACAAGGACGCCGCCGAGCACGTGATGATCGTCGACCTGGTCCGCAACGACCTGGGTCGCATCGCCGCGCCTGGATCGGTCGTGGCCTCGGGGCGGCCCACGCTGGTCACGTTGCCGACCGTGCATCATCTGGTCACCGATGTGCACGCCCGACTCGCGGACGGGTTGGGACTGGGTGCGCTGCTGGCCGCTCTGTTTCCTGGCGGCTCGATCACCGGAGCCCCCAAGATCGCCACGCTCGGGATCATCGAGCGTCTCGAGACGGTACCTCGCGGTTTGTACTGCGGAGGCCTGGTGCTGCTGACCCCCGAGCGGGTCAGCGTCAGCATCGCGATCCGCAGTGGCCTGTGCGACCAGGAAGGCCTCACCGTGCACGGGGGGGGCGGGATCGTGCTCGACAGTGATCCGGACGGCGAACGGCTGGAGTCGGTCGCGAAGGTGCGCGCGTTCGACCGCGAAACGTGAACGCGCAGACCTCGGCGTGTGGGCCAGACTCAAGCGCCCGCGGGCGCTTCGTCTGCTTCGCCCGCTTCGTCCTTCACGTCGCTCTTGTCCGCGTCATCGTCGGCTTTCTTGCCGTCGAGCGCGTCTCCGTGGCGCGTCAGGAAAATGAACAGCAGTCCCACGCCGATCACCAACGCAACGTCGGCGATGTTGAACGTCGGCCAGACCTTGCCTTCCCAGTAGTGGACCTTGATGAAGTCGACGACCCCGTACTGCAGCTCGCCGGTGCCGCGGATGTCGAGCTGTCGGACCAGTCGGTCGTGCAGGTTGCCCAGGGCGCCGCCCGCCACGAGCGCCACCGCGATGAAGGCGGTGCGGAACTTCGTGGGCATCGTCCACGCGAGCCGACCCATGTAGAGGAGCGCGAGCACGGTGACGCCGATGAACACCATGCGGGCGTACGAAGCGTCGCGCAGGAAGCTGAACGCTGCGCCGGTGTTGAAGCCGAACTCGAACTCGAACCAGTCCTTGATGATCTCCTTCTTGACCGAAGGCTCGCGGAGGTTCTCCCAGGCCCAGGCCTTGGACCACAGGTCGAGGCCGAGCGTGATCGCCATGACGACCGCCGTCTCGATGAGGCGTTGCTTTCGAGAGGGGACGGCCGCGCTGGGGGATGAGGCGTCGGTCATGGCGGAGCGGGAGCATAGCGCACCACTCCAGCCTCCGCAGGACCTCGTTTTACGCTGCGATCTCAGGAGGTTGACGCGTCCTCCAGAGTCCCCACGCGCCCAAGGCGGCCATTCCAAGCGCGGTGAGCTGGGAGATCGAGAGCAGCAGTGGATGCTCCGGTGACAGGGCCAGGGCTCGGGAAAAGGCGGGTGCGGTGACCTCGAAGAGAAAACCCCGAGAGTCGTCCCCGCGAAAGACCTCCACCAGCGCCCGCAGGATTCCGTAGCCCAGCGCGTAGCGGCTGGCCATTCGCCACGGACGCTCGATGCCCACCCGAACCCGAATCGCCCACGTCATCGCGAGCAGGCCAAGCAGGCCCACGGCCTCGTAGAGCTGGGTGGGATGCAGGGGCAGGGTGAGCAGCGCGTCACCGCGACCGACCACCGGTGCGCCGCCGGTGAGCACGACGAGGGAGTCGGGGCCGAACCGTACCCCGTGGCCTCCGGTGTGAACGCCTCCCCAGCAGCACCCGGCGAGGTAGCAGCCCAATCGGCCTGCGGCATGGCCCAGCGGAACCCAGGTCAGGCCCATGTCCCACAGCGATCCGACCGTGAGGCCGTAGCGCCGGGCGACCCAGATCCAGCCGCCGGCGATGGCGAGCAGGCTGCCGAAGAACACGAAGCCGGTGCTGTCGATGGAGACCAGCTTGCTCGGGTCCTGGGCGTAGACGCCCGGAACGGTGAGCACGTGCAGGACGCGTCCACCGAGGAACGCGCCGAGCACGTTGACCAGCCACAGGTCCACCAGGAAGGACACGCGGCGCCGCTTGGGGATGCCTCGCTGGGCTGCGTCCCATGCAGACAGGGGCAGGCACAACAGCCCGCCGATCATGATCAGGGTGCCGTAGGCGTTGACCTCGGTGCCCCACGGGAGCGTGAACAACAGCGGATGCATCAGCTCGGCTCCGCCCTCATCCGCCCTCGCAGCCCGATCAGCAGCAGGCCCGCGCCGGCCGCGAGCGCAACATCGGCGAGGTTGAACGCTGGCCACGAGCGCTGGCCCCACGACAGCACGATGAAGTCGACGACCCCGTACCGCTCTCCGCGGTCGAAGGTCCACTGGTGGCGGACGAATCGATCGTGCAAGTTGCCCAGCGCACCACCGGCAAATAGACCGACGGCTGCGAACGATGCGGGGGCGCTTGTGGGGAGCCGGCGCAGCATCGCGGCGAGGTAGAGCAGCACACCCACGGTGACCGCGATGAACACGAGCCGCGCGGAGTCGACCTGATCGCCCAGCCCGAAGGCGGAGCCCGTGTTGAACGCAAACGTAAAGCTCAGCCAACCTTCAACGATGACGCGCGGCCGCTGGTGTCGCAGGTGCTCCCAGGCCCAGGCTTTGCTGCTGAGGTCCAATCCGAGCACCGCCACGCAGAGCGCAGCGGCGAGGAGGAGCCGGCGGGCCCTTGGGGGGGAGGCGGACACCAGGGGCGCATCATAGCGCAGCAGGCATCCTGCGCGGGTTTGCTCAGGAGGTGCGGAGCAGATCGTACAGCGCCGGACGCCGCCGACGGGGCCACGCGGACTCGGTGCGAGCGAGCGCCCGCCGACCTCGGGAGACCCGCTGGTCCATCGCCTGGCGCGACATGCCTTCGAGCGCCATCGGACGATCTTCTTGGAGTTCGACCAGTCCCATCCGATCGTTGCCGAGCAGTCCGGACAACGCGTTCTCCAGGAGGACCGACTCGGGCAGCCGGAGCTCTCGAAGGGCGGCGCGAAGCTTGGCGCGCATGCTCAGCTCCTCGCGAAGGTCCTCGCCGACGTGGTTCAAGGCGTCGGCCCGCTCGGCTGCATCGCGGGCCAAGCTGACCGAAGCGGACGCAAACATCACCTGCAGCGGACGGACCTCGGGGAGCAGCACCGCCGGATCGGCGAGGATCGCCTCGACCTCTTCCCAGGCGATGTCGTCGACGTCGGACTCCTCACCGCCGAGTTGCTCAAAGGCTTGGCTCGACCACGACGCCACCAGGAGTCGCAGCCGGATCGCCTCAAACACGAGCAGCTCGGCCAATGCGTGTTGCTGGCCGGACACCAGCGGATCGAGGCCCTGGGTCTCGTGGTCGGGGTGCGCGACGGCGGTGAGCGCTCGGCCCAGCGCGGCGTTGCTTTGGGCGCCGGCGGGCTCACGCAGGCCGTCGACCCAGGGCTGCAGTTCCTCGGGGATCTCGACGAACAGAGCGTCGCGCAGGTCTTGATGAAACTGGTGCAGCGCGGTGAAGCGCGCGTCGCGGGTCGCTTCCGCCAGCCCGAGTCCTTCGCTTCGCGCCTGCAGCGCCTCAGCCGAGACCGCTTCGAGTTCCTCGCGGAGTTCGCTGTCATCGACGCCGAAGGTGGCCGGGAGGGCCCCCATGGCGCCTCTTGCGGTGGGAACGAGGGCGGACGAAACGGCGTCGGTGACGTTGGCAGGGTTCATGGCGAGCTCCAAAGGCGACGGGCAGGGTTTAAGCATGCAGTGCGCACCCGCAAGGCCCAACCCCCAAACGTCACCGATGCACGGGATGCTTCAGCACAACGCCAAGATCGAGTTTCATCCGCAGATTCGACACTCTCTTACCCACAGGCGCCTGTGCGGGGTCGATTTCGCGTTCCCACTGCAGGTCGGAAGCGCCGGGGTTTTTTGCGACGGTGTCGTACATCACCCGCCTTGGGGTGTGGTCGTCGTCGACCACGTGCACAATCCCGCCCACGTCGGCGGGGGCGAGCAGGGCGGCGCGGCTGGCCTGCACCGCGTCTTCGAGGTGAATGAGGTTGGTCGGCGTGTTGCCGTCCCCGGGAAGCGGCCCGTCCGCGCGCTGCCGATACAGACCGCCCAGGGCCCGCTGGGGACCGTACAGTCCCCCGAGCCGCAGGACGAGGGTCGCGATGCCGTGGGCGGCTCCGTGCGCGATCACCTGGTCTTCGGCGTCTCTTTGCACCTGGCCACGCTCGGCGTCGGGCTGCCGGGGGTCGGATTCGAACACCCAGCCGTCGACGGCGGGCAGCGCGGATGTCGAGCTCACGTACACGATTCGCTTCCAGCCGATGTCCGCGCTTTGCTCGAGCAGGCGGCGCGTGCCCTCGACGTACAGGGCCCGGCGATCTGCGGTGCGGTTGCCTGGAGCGACGGCGATGTGCAGCGATTCACAGTCCCGCAGCGGGCCAAGCTGCAGCGTGTCTGCGGTGAGATCGAGCGCGTGCATCACAACGCCCGGCGGCGGCTCGCCATCGCGCCATTGTCCCGAGCGCGTCGCGACGACGGTGCCCGAACCCAACGCGCGGGCGAGCGCCATGCCCAAGAAACCGCCACCGACGAGTGCGACCTTCACGGGTGCGAGCATGCGACCGGGGCGCACGTTCGACAACCTGTCGCGGCTGCTTCATCCTCCGCCCGTGCACGCGTATCGCTTCAGCGTGGCGCCCATGATGGAGCGCACCGACCGGCACTTTCGCGTGCTCGCCCGCACCGTCTCGAAACACAGTCTTCTATACACGGAGATGGTGATGGGTCGGGCGGTCCTCAGCGGCCGCGCGGAACGAGACTTGGCGTTCGACCCGTCCGAGCATCCGCTCGTGCTTCAGGTCGGTGACAACGACCCCTCGCGTTTGGCTCAATGCGCGCGAATGGCTCAGGAACGGGGCTTCGCTGAGATCAATCTCAACTGCGGATGTCCCTCGTCCCGGGTCCGCGATGGAGCGTTCGGGGCGCGCTTGATGATGGAGCCCGAGCGGGTCGCGGAGCTCGTTGTGGCGATGAAGGGCGCGACGTCGCTCCCGGTCACGGTCAAGCACCGGATCGGCGTCGATGACATCGATCGTTATGAGGACATGCTGCGGTTCGTCGACATCGTGACCGCGGCCGGGTGCGACGGTTTCATCGTGCACGCGCGCAAGGCCTGGCTGCACGGCCTGAGCCCGAAAGAGAACCGCAACGTTCCGCCGCTTCGGCCGCTGGACGTTCACCGGCTCAAGCGAGAGCGACCCGGCCTGCGCATCGAGCTCAACGGCGGCGTGGAGAACTCCGATGCCGTCCTCGCCGCGCTCGAGCACCCCGACGCGGTTGACGGCGTGATGGTCGGCCGCGCCATCTACCGGGATCCGATGGCGTTCGCCGATGTCGACGCTCGGATCTTCGGTCACTCGGGCCCTGCGGCGAGCGTGGACGAGGTCCTCGCAACGATGATCGAGCACGCGGCGGGATGGGTCGGCACGGGCGGCCGGGTGCACGACGTCTCGCGGCACATGCACGGCTTGTTCTTGGGGAGACCGGGCGGTCGCGCTGCACGGCGCGTGCTGGCGCAAGCGGGATCCGGCGCCGACCTCAGCACGCTGCGACGCGCGGTCCAGGCCCTCGCCGTGGCCCATTAGTTCTCGCTCGAGCAGCCCCCGCACGTGCGTCACCCGCAAAAACGCCCCCGCTCCGCGGGAGCGAGGGCGTTGGGGTGTACGGGGGTCGACCCCCCGATGCGTTCGTCAGTTCGGAGCCGCGCCGCCGCCGGGAGCGCCACCGGGACCGCCGCCGAGCTGCTTCTTCATGCTCTCGCCGATCGCCTTCATGTCCGCCTCCGACGCGCTGGCCGAAACCGACACGGCCGCGCCCTTGGCTTCGATCTTGACGCTGTCCACGACGCCTGCGGGGATACCGAACATCCCGGCCATGCCCTTCATCTCGCCGAACTGCTTGTTGGCCATGTCGGAGAGCTCTGTCGCTTTCGCGGCATCGGAAAACTCGCCCGAAGCTGCGATCGCGAGGCCAGCGGAGAGGTCGAGGCTGCCGGTCACGTGCTTGAGGCCGGCGGTGGGTCCCTCTTGCATTTCGGCGGTCGCAACCATGCCGAAGTACAGGTGCTTGCTCTGGTCGACGGCTGCGAGCACGTCCTTGAGCGAGCCGTCGACAGCGGTCTTGCCAGTGCCGCCGAGCAGCCCCTTGAATGCCTCCTGCGAGTCGGCACCGACCAGAGCGATGACGTCCTCGGAGACAGCGTAGAGCTTCTGTCCGTCTTCGCCGCCGGTCACGACCACGCGGCCGTCCTCTTCGCCGATCTCGAACTTCTCTTCCGGGTTCTTCTCTTTGACCTTGGTGCCGATGCACTCAAGCGTTTCTTTCTTGCCCACGCCGGTCGCGGAGACGACGACAACGACTTCTTTGTCCTTGTCGGTGTTGCCACCGACGACGGCGTACTTCCAGGTCGTCATGCCCACCTTGCAGGCATCGGCGGCTTCGATCATCTCGCCCGCTTCGCCCTGCTTGAGCATGTCCTGGTTGTCCTTCATCATCCCGGATGCGGCGATCTTCGCCGCATCCATCCCGATAAGAAGGTTCGCCCCGTCGGGGATGTATTTCATGGCGTCAGAGACCGTGGCGCCAGCAGCGACTTTCTCGTCGCCACCTTTGTCGCCATCTTTGGCCTTCTCGCCTTCCTTGCCCTTCTCGCCCGAGGCATCAGCCTTCTTGTCTTCGCCTTTGTCGCAGCCGGTGAAGGGGGCTGCCACGAGTCCGAGCGCGATTCCGATCGCCAGTCGCTTCATGGGCGGGAGTGTCGCGGCCTGTGCGAGCATGGTCAACACGATTTGTGGGTCCTGCCCGTCAACCCGTGTTGCACCAGGAAGGTTCACCGCCAGATGCCCCGAGCCGCGAGGAGGCGCTGGCGTTGGCCGTTTGGTGGGCAACCTCCGGTCTCGGGGGCGGTCTCGGGGGCGGTCCCTGTCTGGTTCAGCCAACCCGTGCCGAGCCCCGGCGCGCGCGGTTTCACACGGCCTGGGGACGGCTCACTTCGCCGGGCAGGTCTCGTGTAGGCCGCTGCAACGAGGGCGCGGGCGAGTGCAGATGCGTGAAGTCGGTCCGTGATCGTCATCGAGCGCGGACCGTATCATCGGCCGTCGCTCACGAGCCCAGGACGATCCGAAAACGCTTCTTCTTACCCGCTTGAAGCCGCGCGGTCCCCTCGTCGAACGCGGAGGCTTCAAGCACATGTGCACTGTCCTTGATCGGCTCACCGTCGAGCTTGACCGCTCCGGCTTCGATGCGTTGTCGGGCTTCGCGTTTCGACTTGAACGCGGCGACGCGGGGATCGATCACGAGGTCCAGCAGCGCGATGCTGTCGGTCTTGAGCGCGACCGCAGCGACCGCGCTCCAGTCGTCGCCGCCGCCATACGCCTGCTTCGACGCCTGAGCCGCCGCGTCTGCAGCGGCCTCGCCGTGGGCAAGCGTGGTGGCTTCCCGCGCGAGCCGGGCTTTGACCTCTCGCAGCGCGGCGCCTTGCACCGAACACAGCGCCTCGATCTCCTCGACGGAGACGTCGGTGTACTTGAGCAGGTGGGTGCGCACGTCGTTGTCGTGGCAGCCGAGCCAGTACTGGTAGTAGTCGAACGGGGAGCACTGCTCCGGGTCGAGCCAGACCGCGCCCTCGGCGGTCTTGCCCATCTTGCGGCCGTCGGAGGTCAGCAGCAGGGGCCAGGTGAGTGCCTGCGCAGACGAGGGCCCCTCGACAACGCGCCGAATCAGCTCCGTTCCGGCCACCATGTTGCCCCACTGATCGCTGCCGCCCAGCTGCATCGTGCAGCCGAGCTCGCGGTACAGGTGCACGAAGTCATAGGCCTGAAGCAGCGGGTAGTTGAACTCCAAGAACGACAGCGGCTGCTCGTTGTCGAGGCGCTCACGGTACGTCTTGGCGGCGATCATTCGGTTGACGGTAAAGTGCGACCCGATCTCGCGCAGGAACTGCAGGTAGTGCAGGCCGCACAGCCAGTCCGCGTTGTCGAGCAGCACGGCGTCGTTGGGCTTGCCGCTGTCGAAATGCAGGTAGCCGTCGAAGTTTCGACGAATGCCAGCCACGTTTTCGGACAGCGTGGCGTCATCGAGCATCTGGCGGCTCTGCGTGCGTCCGGTGGGATCGCCGACACGCGCCGTGCCGCCGCCGAGCAGCACCACCGGCTTGTGACCCAGGCGCTGCAGGAGCCGCTGCACCATGATGCAGGTCAGGGAGCCGGCGTGCAGCGAGGACGCCGTCGGGTCGTAGCCGACATAGAAGGTCACCATCCCCGCTGCGAAGGCGTCGTCGATCGCCTGCGCATCGGTCATCGCATCGATGAAGCCGCGCTCTTGCAGAGCCTTGAGGGCCGGGGACGAAGGTGTGAACTCGGACACGAGGCCGGGAGTCTAGAGCACATCTCGCGGCCTCGTCACGTCAGCTCGACTCGCGCGCTGCTGGAGTCTGCTCCGAAGGGACCGCCGGCTCTTTGGCGGCGGGGGGGTCGATGGCATCGATGCGCCGGGCGTGTTCTGCGAGCGCAGCGTCTAGGGCCTGGAGTTTTGCGGTGATCTGCTCGCGGTAGTGGCGGTGCAGATCCTTCTCGCGGAACAGCTCATCGGCCAGCGAGATGGCCACCAGTAGGGCGATGCGCTGCACGTTGAGGGTGGAGCGGCCCGTGCCTCCGCTCCCGGTGCCCGCGAGTTGCTTGAGGTGGGCGTCGACGTACTCGGCCAGCTCCTGGACGTAACCCGGCCCTTCGTCGGTCCGGATCACCAACCGCTGGCCGGCCAGCTCGACCTCCACGGACTGCTTCACGCGCCCGCATCCCCGCCGCCGTCGCCGCTGTCGTCCCCGCTGCTGTCGCGTCGATTAAGGTCGTTGAGCCGCTCGGCCTCGTCGTGCGCGCGCAGAGCATCGATGACATCGGAGATGTCGCCATCCATGAACCCGTCGAGGTTGTGCCGGGTGAGCTTGATGCGGTGATCGCTGACCCGGTCCTGCGGGTAGTTGTACGTCCGAATCTTCTCCGAACGATCTCCGCTCCCGACCTGCGACTTGCGCTCGGCGGAGCGGGCCTTCTCGGCCTTCTGGATCTCCCGGTCCAGCAGACGGGAGCGCAGGAGGTTCATCGCGATGTCGCGGTTCTTGGTCTGGGACTTCTCTTGCTGAGACTCGACCGCCAGCCCGGTCGGGATGTGGGTGAGCCGCACCTTCGAGTCGGTCGTGTTGACGTGCTGACCACCCGCGCCCGAGGCCCGCATCTTCTCGAACTTGATGTCCGAGTCTCGGATCTCGAAGTCGATCTCTTCGGCCTCCGGCATGATGGCCACGGTGGCCGCCGAGGTGTGGATGCGCCCTTGGGACTCGGTCGCAGGGACTCGCTGCACCCGGTGCACGCCGCTCTCGAACTTGAGCATCGCGTACACGTTCTTGCCTTCGAGCAGGCCGGTGACCTCCTTGAGTCCACCGGCGTCGGCTTCGTTCATCGACATCGGGGTGAGCTTCCAGCCCTGCCGCTCGGCAAAGCGGGTGTACATGCGCCACAGGTCGCCGGCGAACAGCGCAGCCTCCTCGCCCCCGGTGCCGCCGCGGATCTCCAAGATCACGTTCTTCGAGTCGTTGGGGTCCTTGGGCAGCAGGAGCTTCTGAAGTTCGACCTCGAGCTTCGCCTCTTCGCCTTGAAGCCGCCCGAGGTCGTCTTGGGCCAGCTCCTTCATATCCGGATCGCTCAAAAGCTCGCGGGCCTCCGCGAGGGCGGTGATGATCTCTTGGAAACGCGCCCAGGCCTCGGCGACGGGCCGCATCTCCGCGTGTTCGCGCGAGAGCCTGAGAAACTCGGTCTTATTCTCGGTGATTTCTGGGTCGCACAACATCTCACCGAGCTCTTCGTATCGCTCGCTGAGGGTCTCGAGGTTGGCGCGGATGGAGGCTTCCATGGGGTTCCTCGGCTTTGGGGGGCTTTTCAGGCCCGCTCCCAAGCGCGCAGTGTAGACGAAACCGCCGCGCCGGTCATTGCGGCCGGGGGCGGCACGGGATAAGACTCGGCGCGATGAGCCTGCGTTGGGCTGCCCGCTATGCCTTCTCGGAGGATCTCTGGCGTTCGAGAGCCCGCGTGGTCCTCGACCCGGCGCTCGAAGACGCGTTGTGCTCGGGCATGCCCGTCGGCGAAGACGCTGAACCGCTGCGTGATCTTGTCGACGCGCTGCTGCCCGTGCGGCCCGGTGACGACGCCTCGGTCTGGGTCGGGGTCTCCGACGACTCCGTCGCCGCGCGCCTGAGTCAGCTTCGCCCGGGAACCACCTTCGTCGCCATCCACCGCCTCCGGGAGGTTCTGGCCCAGGAGGGTCCCGACGCCTGGAACGTGGCGCTCGTCGATCTCGACGCCGCGCCGCGCCTGGGCACGCACGCCAACGCAGCGCTCGACGCCCTCGCGGCCTTGGGCCTTCGTCCCAGCGTTCAGCGCAGCGTCGTGCTTTGGGGCGCTGCGGGCGAGGGCGGGCTCGCGTACGAGACACTCGCCGAGGCGATGCTCGAGCAGCTGAGCGTCCGCGGGTGCACCCAGCGAATCTACGGTCTGTATCAGCCTCCCATGGCGGCTGTCGTCGATTTCGGTGAGTCGCTCGAGGTCGATGGCGCGGACGCAGATCTTGAGATCACGCTCAACGTCCGGCCCAGCGAGCTGCGTGACGACGGCGAGGACGAGGACGTTCCGCTGTTCTTCGACAACAGTCTCGGCGCTCAAGAGCCCCCGATCGACGACTTGATCGGTGTGTGCTCGGCGAGTCCGCTCCCCGAAGGCCTCGGACTCATCGAGATGCCACCCGCGGCGCTGGGTCTCGCCTCGGGCTTGCGCGCCCAGCTCGCGTCGGCCCAGCAGCGGGCCCAGCGGTCCGAGGTCGAGCAGCAGCGTCTGCTCGATCGACTCGATGCCGTGCAGCGGGAGAACCGGGCGCTTCGAGAGGCGGTCGAAGCGGGGCCGGACCCGTTCGATGCCCTGGCCCGAGACGAGGCGCTCGAGGCTTCGATGGCGCGCGAGCAAGCCCTCAAGTGGAAGGTGACCGGACTTGAGCACCAGCTCAGTCAGGCGGTCGCGCGCCCGGTCGAGGTCCTGGAAGCAGAACTCGCCCGCCGCGGCGCACTCACCCCGGGTACCCAGGCGCCCATCTCCGGCGACTTCGAGGCCGCCGGCGCTGCGCCGGAGTCGCCGCCGCCGGTCGAGGCCTTCGACGGGGACCAGGAGCCGGGCCCGGACCGGGGCCGGGACCGGGGCCGGGACGAGGCGGTCGTACCGGTCGTGCTCATGGTCCACGATGAGGCCAAGAATCGGGTGCTGGCTGCCCAAGTCAGCGGGCTGGTCCGGCGGCTGGAGCGGGGGGGAATCGGCGTCCTGCCCCTTCGCCGCGCTCTGGAGGCCGTGGCCCGCCGCCTCCGTACGCCCTGAGCATTGCCGTCACACTCGACGGATGTCCATGGCTGATGCGTCGGCCGGAACGACCTGGACGCTCGCGGTGCTTGCGGCGGACTGGCGCGGCGGACTAGACTGGTTGCCTCGGTGCCCCACCCAGGCGCCTCATCCAAAACCTGTACTTGTTCATCGACCCCGCCTGCGGTCCGGCTGACCACTGGACTCGAGCCCTGACCAGGCCCGAGACACTCTGCGGACGGGCAAAAAACATAGGAGCGCTCCATGCGAGTCTCACCCACTGCATCCAAACCGGATTGGCCGGCTCTGGAAACTGCTTTCGAGCACAACGCCCCCGAAACCCATAGTTACCTCGACCTGCAAACCGGCCAAGTTCTGACCATCGTTGACTCGCGTCCCGAAGACGCCGAGAAGCGTCGGCAGATTCGGACGACGACCGGTCGATACGTCCACCTAGACCCTGCCTCTTCGCGAGAGCAGTACAGGTGGATGGAGCGGTTCGTGCAGTCCGTCGAGGACCCTCCGCTCTCGGAGCGGTTGGTGCTGGCGATCGACGGGAAGGGCGCGTTTCGACGCTTCAAGGACGTCCTGCTGTCGTACCCGGTGGAGCGAGATCGATGGTTCCAGTATCGATCAAACCTCCTTCACATCTACATCAACGGCTGGCTCTCCGCGCACGACTTCGAGCTTGGAGAGGAGCCGCCGTGGGGCAGCCCCGAGCAGCCTGAGGAGCCCGATGTGCCGCTGGAGAAGCCCACCGGCACGCGCGGTGAGGGCCCGACCGAGGCGCTGCGTCGCCAAGCCCGCGAGCTCATCGATGAGATGCCGGCGCTCGAGTTGCCGTCGCTTATCGCCTACCTCAACTTCCTCCGGGAGAAGTCGCCTCCGGTGTTCATGCCGGACGAACTCGAACCCCACCCGAACGAGTGAGTGATTCGGAAAAGCTCGAAGGAATCGACTCGAAAGGGCCCGCTCGCGCGCGGCCCTTTCGGCGCTTCATCGGCGTGGACCTCGGCGGCGGTCGCGGCAAGAACACCGCGATCGCGCGGCTTGAGCTGGGGGAGGGCGAGGCGGGGCTCATGGTGGCGGAGGCGACGGTTCGTCAGGGACACCGCGGGACCGGGAGCCACGAGGGCGACGCGTTGTTTCGCGACGAGGTGTTGGTGGAGTATCTGCGGCGGTGGACCGACGAGCACACGGTCGTTGCGCTCAATGCTCCGCTGACGCTCCCGCCGTGTGTGCGCTGTACGTTGCCCTGTCCGGGTCTTGACGCGTGTGACGTGCCCTCGGTCGCGTGGATGCGGACCTGGGCGCCGCGGTTGCTCCGGCGCGGCAAGAGCGACCCGTCCAAGCCTGCCGTCACGCCGTACACGCAGCGCGCGACGGAGGTTCTGTGGACCTCTTTGGGAGCGCGGCCTCGGGAAGCGCTCGGGCAGGGGACCGGGCCCTTGGCTGCCCGCGCCACCTACCTTCGCCGGGTGCTCTCGCCCCAGCTTCGACTGCACGAGAATCTGCTTGAGGTCTACCCTCGGGCCACGCTCACCCAGCTCTTCGGGAGTACCATCGAGCGCCGCACCCGCCACGGTGAGACGCAGCGCGTTTGGGACACGCGCAAGGAGGTCCTCGCGGGCCTACGCGAGGGCATCGACTACGCCTACGTCTGGCCTGAAGTCGTCGTTCGCAACACCCACGTCTTCGGCGCTGTGCTCTGCGCGTACACGGCGTTTTTGTGGAGTCACGCAGGCTGGGCTGGACCCCGAGATTTCGAGCACGCCGACCCCATCCCCGGGGTTCCACTTCGAGAGGCGGCGGAGGCGTTGGGCGATGCGTGGGTTACGGACGGATGGATCTACGCGCCAGCGCCGGAGCCCTCCGAGTAAACGCGTTCAGCCCGAAGCCCGCGCCCGGGGCCGTCAAAGGGCGTCGATTGCCCGCATCGTGCGGCCGAGCGCGTAGTCCGTCTGCGGGGTGTATCTGGACCCCGTCTGGTTCAGGATGCTCGAGTACAGCGTGAACCTGTCCACCTCGAAGGGCGGGGCGTCCCACAACGCGTGCATGCCCAGCCATGCGGCGAGCTTCTTGCTCGGTGAGCGCTTCAACCGAGCGAGGGTGATGTGCGGAACGAATCCTCGTGTGTCGGCCTCGAATCCCGCGCCGCGCAGCGCGGTCTCGATCCGTCCGTGCAGCTGCGTGAGGGCAGGGGAGTCCTCCAGCCCGAGCCACAGCGAGTGTGCCTCTCCGCGCGGAGGAAAATGGCCGCAGCCGCGGATGGTCAGCGAGAACGGGTCCGCGCGAACCGAGCGCAGACACGCGTCGAGTGCGGCTCGCCGCCCTCCGTCCACGCTGCCCAGGTAGCGCAGGGTCACGTGGAGTTTCTCGGGCGCTTCCCACCGCGCGCCCTCGATGCCGCCACCGAGCAGCGCCACCTGTTGCGCGAGCAGGGGCGGCAGGGATAGTCCCACGAACAGCCGGCTGGTCTTCGTGGACATCAGTCTTCGAGCGGGCCGACGCCGTCGCCGGGCCGGCCGCGGGCGAGCTTTCGTTGCAGGCTTCGGCGATGCATCCCCAGCCGCCGGGCTGCCTCGGAGATGTTGCCGGCGCAGTCGGTCAGCACCCGCTGCAGATGCTCCCACTCCACCTCTTCAAGAGATCGGGGGGGCGCCGATTCCTCGGTCACGTCGGTCGCGGGCTCGGTGCGGTCAAAGGCGGCGAGCACCTCATCGGGCTCGGCGGGCTTGGTCAGGTAGTGGACCGCGCCGAGCTTCATCGCTTCAACCGCCGTCGCGATGCTCCCGTAGCCGGTCAGAACCACGATCTTCATGTTCGGGTGCTTCTTGTGGAGTTCGCCGACGACCTCGAGGCCTCCGCGTCCGGGCATCCGCAGATCGACCACGGCACGGCTGGGACTCCAGGCCTCGGCTTCGCTCACGGCGTCCTCGTAGTCGTGCGCGACCACGACCTTGAATCCACGCCTGCGGAACGCACCGGTGAGCGCAGCACAGAACGCTTTGTCATCGTCGGTGATGAGAATGGTTTCGCCGGCCGAGGCGGGGTCGCGGGTGCTGTTCATGTCGAGACGAGCGGGAAGTGGATGGTGACGGTCGTGCCGCGTCCGGGTTCGGACGCGACCGCGATGCTGCCGCCAAGCTGCCGAAGCTGCGCGCGGGTGAGGTACAGGCCGAGCCCCATTCCGGAGCCTTCGGGTTTGGTCGAGAAGAAGGGGTCGAACGCGGCGCGGGAGAGGGCCGAGTCCATGCCTTCGCCGTCGTCTTGGATCTGAACGCAAGCCGTCGTGTCCGTGGCGGAGATCCGAACGCGAATGCCCGGCGCGTCGTTGCGACGTCGACACGCCTCCGCGGCGTTGGCCAGCAGCTCGCGAACGATCTGCCCAAGGGCGTCGCGGGGCAGTGCACAGCGTGCGTGCTCGCTGTCCCCCTCGAAGCGCACCGCGACCGAAATCTCGCCCGTCGCGGTCTGCTCGTCGACAAGCTCGCTCAACATCCAGGGCTCGGCGTTGGCTTCCAGCGCATAAACGCGCGCGTCAGGGGTCGACATGCGTTGCACGATCGTCTTGCAGCGAGCGACCTCATGCCGAATTGAGCTGACGGCGTCCTCGCGTTCGCTCCTGTCCATGTGGGGCAGCTCGGAGGCGAGCACCGCGATCGTGCCCAGCGGCGTGCCAAGCTCATGCGCGGCGCCTCCAGCGAGACTGCCCAGGCTCGCCAGGTGTCGGTCTTCGAGGGCTTGGTGGCGCAGCCGCGCCAGCTCGGTGCGCTGGCGGGCGACGGAGATCGCGATGCTGTGCACGAAGTAGGTGATCAGCGCGCCGGTGACCCCGAACGAGAACCACATGCCCTGCAAGTGGCCGGCGAAGTGGTGCTCGTGCCCCGGTGGCCCTTGCGGCAGGGGTCCGAGCAGGTACAGCAGGCCAAAGCCCACCAGCGACGCTCCGGAAACCGCCCACGTCCAGCGCGGAGACACCTGGGTCGCGAGGGTGATCGGGACGAAGTACAGCGTCGTGAACGGGTTGGTCGCCCCCCCGGTCAGGCCCAGCATCAGCGTCAGCGCAGCCGAGTCCGCCAGTAGCTGCAGGCCTGCGAACGTGACGGTGGCTCTCCCGCTGGGGAGCACCACCTGCGTGACGTAGACGTTGAACACCGCCAGCGCGACGAGGATCCCGACGAACCCGGCGATGGTGCGTGAGTTCGGGACCCAGCTTAGAATCGGCGCGACCAGCTGCGGTGCGAAGGCCATCAGGGTGGCCGCAACGCCCATCAACGCCACGGTGACCCACCGCGCGGTGACGAGTCCGCGCAGGGTCAGCGCGGCTGGGGCGAGGCTGGGCTTGGGAGCGCTCAACGCTAGGGCAGTGTGCCACGCTCATCGCTCCCGGCCACGTGCGACAGCGTGTCGCGACTGCGACGGTCGGTCGCAGCGTGCTCGGAGCGCATCCCGTAGTCCATAGGAGTGACTCATCGCGTCCGAGTGCTGGCGGTCGCGCCCTTTTTTTTTGCCACGCTCGGCGCCTGCCTCTCCGGATTGGCTCCCACCATCGGGCCCGAGCCGCAGCACCTGGGCATGAGCACCCAAACGGACAACGACACGTGCATGGGCTGCCATGAAGCCGAGCAGGCCGTGCTCGACCAGCTCGCGGCGATGTCGGCAACGCAACGCGAAGTGGCGATGGGCCGGCGCATGGAGGGTGGGGGCGCCTCGCTCGTCGCCCAGTGGATGCTGGATGACGAGCGTTCGTGTGTCGCCTGTCATCTGTCTTCCAGGGGCGTTCGATGAGGCTGGGTGCAGGCGTTCTCGCTGCCCTCGCCTTGGCGGGAGCGCCGGGCCTTGCACACGCGCACCACGTGCCCGGGCATGGGGCTTCGGAGGGGGTCCGCAACCTCAACAGCCTTGGTGGCGGTTCGGGGCAGGCCACCTCTCGGGTGATGCTGCTGCAGGAATACAGCCGCAACTCCACCAGCCTCAACCCCGCCAAGACCTACAACACGTCCTTGCTCGGCGAGTACGCCCCGCATCCGTGGGTCTCTTTCGGGGCCCAGGCGCCGCTGCTGGTGGTCGACGAAGACGCGGCGCCGCGCAAGGTGGGCTACGGCGACACCCGGGCCTTCGTCCGGTTGACGCCGCACGCTGACAAGCTGCTCCATCGCGTCGTCACCACAGGCCTCAACCTGTCCATCCCAACGCGTTCGCTTCGCTTTGAGGCCGACCCCGGCCAGGTGTGGACCGTGTCCTCGATGGCCATGTTTACCCGCACGCATCTGCGCACGTACTGGCAGATCATGGCGTTGGGGACGGCCGAGCACCGCCCTGCCGGGACGGCCTTCGACCTGACGGCCAGCGGCCAGGTTGGCTACCGGGCGTTGGGCAAACTCAGCCTGAGCATCGGTGCGCTGGCCGATGTTCGAGCCGCAAACCTGTGTGCCGAGGTCGGGGGAGGCTCCTCGTATTGCGCGGGAAACCGAGCGACGGAGACCGAACGCGAGGTCGGCTCCGTTCGCATCGCCCACCTCAGCGGCGTCAGCTACAGCTTCGCCTCGTGGGGCTTGCTCGCAGCGAATCTGCAGCTGCCCCTGACGCCCAAACGCGACTTCAACGTCGCGGGCAGCTTGAGCGTTCAGGTCCAGTTCTAGAAAACGGGTCGCCGCTCTCGCGAGGAAAAACCAACCCTCGCGCTACTTCCGCTTCGACTTCGAGCCGCCCTCAAGGTCGATACCGGCGAAGAGGTCGGCCAAGGATCCGAGCTTGCCGGGCTTTTGTTTGCCGCCGCCTCCCTTGTTGTGCCGGAAGTTTGCGAACGCGTTGCGCTCTTCGGCTTGGGCGACGGCCCGAACCGAGAAGCGAAGCTTGCCCTGCGCGTTGCCTCGCATCTGAACGACCTCGACCTGCGAGCCGACTTGGTAGCGGCGGCGGGGGTCTCCGCCCGCCGGCATGTCGAGCTCTGCCGTGGGAATGAGCCCCGCGCCCCCCTCCGTGGTCACCAACACGCCGTAGTTTTCGACCTTGTCGACGGTCGCCATGACGACCTCGTTTTGCTTGGGCTCCGGTGCGTCGGAGTCCTGCATCAGGGCGCGCATCGAGAGGCTGATCTTGGGGGGCTTGCCGTCGGCTTGCGACTCGATGCTCTTGACGAGCACGCGGATCTGCTCGCCCACCGAAAGCACATCAGACGGGCTCGTGACGCGAGCGCTGCTGATCTCCGAGACGTGCAGCAGGCCTTGAATGCCGCCGATGTCGACGAACGCCCCGTACGCCTGCAGCGACTGCACGATGCCTTCGAGCTCGGCCCCGACCTCGAGTCGTCCGAGCAGCTCCTGCGCTTTCTCGGCCCGCTCGACCTCGAGCAGCGCGCGTCGGCTCACGACGATCGATCGCCCGTTGTCGCGGACCTCGAGGATCTTGAAGAAGTGCGTCTGTCCGACGAAGGTCTCCAGGTCTTGCACAAACTGGACGTCGACTTGCGATGCGGGGCAGAACGCGCGCTTCCCCGAGATGTCGACCTCAAGCCCGGCCTTGACCGCCTTGGAGAACGTGCCCTCCACGGGGGTTCCACTTTCGGCGGCCAGCTCGAGCTCGGCGGTGCCAGCTTCGCCGCGACCCAACGCGACCCGGAGGATCGGGGCGCCCCGTCCTGCCTGGGTCACGGTCGCTTTGATGCTGTCCCCGACAGACACCCGAGGCTCACCGTCCTCACCCAACACTTCGTTGCGGGCGAGGTGCCCCTCGACGCGGCCGCCCACATCGACAAACACCGTGTCGCCGGTGATGGCGACGACCGTGCCCGTGATGCGCTGACCTGCGCGAAGTTCGCTGCGCTGCCCACCCTGTCCGGAGGTGTTGGATTCGAACAGGGCGGAGAAGGACTCATCTTGGCTCATAGCTTTTCCATCGGCGCGAGCTTGGGCAGCGGCTCGGCAACGCTCTTGGGCTTCCAGACCTTGACCAGGTCCACGTAGCCCTCTTTCTTCGCCCGGATCTCGTGTGAGAGGCCGTCGCCAACTGGCACCTTGACCTCACAGGGGGTGTCGCACTGGTACTTCTCGTCGACGTAAACTTGTGCGCCTTCGACGTTGGTCTGCACCAGGGCGCGGTTCATCGGGAGCTTCTCGGGGCTGCTGGAGCCCGCACCAGAATCCGACTCGTTCGTTTTGGTGCCGTTGCCGTCGCGATCACCCTGCGGCCCAGAGCTCATGTCCCCAAAGAACATCGCGATGACCAAGCCGATCGCGAGCAGCCCTAAGCCGATCGCGATCGTGCGACCACGACGGTCTTCGGCGAACCCAGGGACCGGGCCCGTTGCCGAACGGAGTGCAGCCGCGCTCCCCGAGCGTCCGTTCATCGCAATCGCGGGGTGCCCGGTGGACACGCCGCTGGACGGCACGAGTTGAGCGCTGGAGGGTCCGGAGTCGAGCCGGTTGCTGCGGCTGTCGCCACCGGTGCGCAGGTACCCGATGCACTGGCCCACGAGTTCCGCCAGGCGGCCTGCGGTTTGAATTCGCTTGGAGCGGTCCTTGCGAAGCCCCATCAGCACGACTTTTGCCGTCTCTTTCGAGGCGTTGCGCGCGGGCGGAACCTTGGCGCGCACGTGCTTGAGCATCGTGGCCATCGGGGTCTCGGCCGCAAAGGGCGGACGGCCTTCGAGCATCTCGTACAGGATGCATGCGAGGGAGTAGATGTCGGTCCGGTGGTCCAGCGGCAGGCCGTTGCACTGCTCGGGCGACATGTACTGCGGCGTTCCGAACACCTCGCCCGCCTGCGTCAGGCGGGTGGCATCCACGCCGCCGGCGATGCCAAAGTCCAAGACCTTGACGACCTTCGAGACACCCACGGTCTCGATGAAGATGTTGTCGGGCTTGAGATCGCGGTGGAAGACCCCGTGCTCATGCGCCTCAGACAGCGATTCGGCCGCTTGCCGGGCGATCTGAAGCGCTTCCATCTCGTCGAGCGGACCGTGCTCAAGGCGGTCGGCAAGGCTCTCCCCGGTGAGGAGTTCCATCACCATGTAGGGCCGCCCGTCTTTGGTCTCCCCGTGTTCGAACACGCGGATCGTCGAGGGATGCCTCAGCTTGCTGGTGATCTCGAGTTCGCGGCGGAAGCGACTGAGAAACTTGCGGTCGGTCGTGTCGGAACGGACGAGCTTGATCGCGACCTTGCGCTCGACCTGCGTGTCCCATGCTTCGTACACGACACCCATGCCGCCCTCGCCGATCACGGCCGTGATCTTGTAGCGACCCGCGATCTTCTTCCCCACGTCACGCGTGAACGTCAGCTCCATATCGGACGCGGACGCGGACGGTGCGGGGGGAGACGTCGCACGCGACGGTGCTGGTGTGCCCCGCTCATCACGGGACTGCCCGGTGTCGAGCCGGCGCGTCTTGGGTATCCCTGTGGGTCGTTCAGACATGAAAGCACGGGCGCCGCCGGCGGCCGGACAACCCCAGTGGGGTGGAGAAGTGTACCTGGCTCGCACCCCAACCCCAAACGCTTCGAGGGTTGCCGGCATTGCGCCGAAGTCACGGACTAAGACCCCCGGGGATGGGGTCTGGCGCGGCGGAGCACGGCCTCCCGCACCGGTGGCCCCAAGATCGGTCGTTTGGAGGTTGACGGAACAGCAGGTATCAAGCGGCATGCGGTCGCGAGCGATCCTCCTGGGTGCGTGCCTCCTCGGATGTGCCGGAAACCCGTCGCCTCCGGCCCCCGATGCTCAAAAAGCGACCCATCTCGAGTCAACGGCCATCCGGCCGGTCCACGCGGCAGACGCGGGATCCGTGAACCCGGCGGATCCCGCCGTGGACGCGGGGAGGCTCGAACCGGAGCCAGCGCCGCCCCCTCCGGAGACTGCCCCAGACGGAACCGAGGCCCTCGCGTGCGCGACGGCGCCCGATCGCATGTCTTGCATCCCGGGGGGTCCGTTCGTGCGGGGCCGGGACGAGGGGGAGCGGAGCAACGAAATGCCTGCCGCGACGGTCTGGGCTCAGACGTTTTACATGGACCAGTACGAGGTGACCTACGCCGAGTACAAAGCGTGCGAGAAGGAGAAACGCTGCCCGCGCTCGGGCCCGCGCTACACCGACTTCGACCACCCGAACATGCCGGTGCAGGGGGTCAGCTGGTTCGACGCGCTGGCCTACTGCGAGGCGCACGGCAAGACGCTGCCCACGGAGGCGCAGTGGGAAAAAGCCGCCCGAGGCCCGGACGCAGAGATCTACCCCTGGGGCGATGCGCCGGCGGACTGCGACCGGGCGATCATCCAGGATTCGAGCGGGCGCAGTTGCGGGCTCAAGAAAGCGATCAGCAAGCCGGAGACGGGCCGCCCCTGGGATGTGGGGTCGAGGCCGGTTGGGCGCTACGAGCTGTACGACATGGTCGGGAACTCCTGGGAGTGGGTCTACGACTGGTACAGCCGCAGCTATGAGGCTTGTGGGGACGCGTGCGTGGGCGTCGATCCTCGCGGGCCTTGCGACGGGGCGCAGACGTGCGCTGGACACTCGCAGCGGATCGTCCGGGGTGGATCTTGGTACTGGGACGAGACCCGCGCGACCGGGACCTACCGGCGAGCGCACTTTCCCAGCAACGGTCCGCACTTCCATCACTTCGGGTTTCGCTGCGCCGCGACGGCGCCCCAAGCTGCGGCGCTGAGCGCCTCGGGATCCGCAGAGAACGCCGAGCCAACGCAAGACGCCGCGGCGTCACCCAAAGCTGGGTGAGCACGCGGCGTCTGCACCCAAGGTGGCGCTACGGCGCTGTCTTCCCCTCGGCGATGCTGGTCTCGTAGAGCTTGCCTCTGGGCGTGCCCTGGGCCAACAACGCGTCGGCCTTCTTCATCTCTTCGTCGATCGTGGCTTTGAAGGCCTCGAACGGCTGCGCGCCGGACAGGAAGCGACGCGGGGGTCGAACCGCACGACGAAGCCGCGCCCCGACAGTGCGGAGCGCGGCTTGCGAGCCGTCGAGGACGGCGCTCCCAGCAGCGGGTGTCGCTGCTGGTTGGGTCGCTACGGCTTGGTCAAGCCCTTGGCGATGATCGCGTCGTACAGCTTGTCCTTCGGCGTGCCCTTGGCGAGCAACGCGTCGGCCTTCTTCATCTCTTCGTCGATGATGGCCTTGAAGGCTTCGAAGGGCTGCGCGCCGGACAGGAAACGACCGTTGACGAAGAAAGCCGGGGTTCCCCGAGCGCCGAGCGTGGAGCCCTGCGCCTGCTGCTTCTTGATCTTCGCTTCAAGATCCTTGTCCTTGAGGTCTTCCTTGAACTTGGCCATGTCGAGGCCAATCTCCGTCGCGTACTTCTCGATGTTTTCATCGGTGAGCGCGCGGGGATCTTGGAAGAGCTTGTCGTGCATCTCCCAGAACTTGCCCTGCTTACCGGCGGCCTCGGCGGCCATCGCTGCCGGCATCGCACGGTTGTGCATCGGCAAGGGGTTCTGCTTGAAGATGATGCGGACGTCGTCTTTGTACTCTTCTGAGATTTTGGCGAGAGTCGGACCGACTCTCTGACAGAAGGGTCATTGGAAGTCCGACCACTCGACGATGGTCACCTTGGCGTCGGCGGGGCCTTTGGCCGCGTCGTCGGGGGCAACCGCCACCTTGTAGGTGGCCGAGGGGTCAGGGCGCCCCGGCTGGGGGCGTTCGGCTTGAGGGGGGGGCGCGGCGGGGCCTGCTTTGCCAATCTTGCCTTCAAGCTCACCGAGCTTGGCCAAGATGTTGTCCTGCTTCTGGTCGATCGCTGCGAGCTGCTCTTGCATCTGCGCGAAAGACCCGGACCCCTGACAACCCACAATCATGAGGGCTGCCATGGCGGCTGCGCCAAGCCCTGGGAGGCTCGGTCGTTTCCGTGTCATGTGAATGGTATCTCCTAGTGGTTGTGCCGGAAGCCAAGCGGATGCCCAGCATCGACTCAACGGTTTGAGTCGGCGGATTATATCGATATTTTTCATCGACGGGAAACGTGCGTGACGAATGCTGCCGGTGGGGGCACCCTGAGCCTGTGGAAGACCCGGAACCGCCGAAGCCGGCCCGTGCAGCGCCGTCCAACCCCGCGAAAACCGAGCCTCTGCCGCCGGTTGTTGCGCGATTGGTGGTGGAGATCCGCTCCGATGGCACCCGCACGGTGGCGCGAGGAGCGCTTGAAGATGCGGTCTCCGGCCAGGATGTCGCGGTCGCGGTCGAGGCTGACTCGCTGCCGGCGTTGTTGGGCAAGCTCACGCGAAGCCTCGTCTCGCTGCCCACCCTGCTTCGCTCCTCGCGCGCCGAACTGCCAGACGCACTGCCAGACGCACAGGCAGACGCACAGGAGCCCTCCCGGGGTCCGCTGCGAAAGCTCGGCCATCGTTTGCGCCGGCGACTCACCCGGCGTCGATGAGCATCGCAAACACGGTGTTGCCCAGCACGCACGTTGAGCGGAGCAGGTCGAAGTTCACCGTGTCGTAGGTGTCGCTGGCCCGGTGGTAGTGCGGTGTCGTGTCTCCGTTGACGAACTCCTCGGTGATGCCGACCGCGGCGAAGCCGTAGGCGCGAAACGAGACGTGGTCGGTGAAGCCAGTGCCGGTGGAGTGCAGCGTCACTGGGGCGGCGAGCATCGCGTTCGCGGCCTCGTAGATCTCGTACAAACCCGCGTCGGCGCGCTCAAGCTCGATCGCCCGGTCCCCGTCTGCGTCCCAGCCCATCTGGTCGATCGTGTGTACGGCGATCACATCTTCGCCCTGCTCGACGAGCAACGCTGCATACGCGTCGCTCCCGACCAGTCCGATCTCTTCCTGGTCGAAGCCGACAAACAGCACGTCGTGCTGGCGGCACTCGATCGAACCCAGGTACCGCGCGAGCGCCAGCACGAACGCCACCCCGGTCGCGTTGTCGTTGGCGCCCGGGGAGCCCGGAACGCTGTCGAAGTGCGCCCCGAGCACGAGCGTCCGCCCGCCGGGCTCGGTCGCCGCCAGACGCCCGGCGATGTTGGTGCCCTGGGCCGAGTAGGCGTGACGCTCGACGCTCAGGCCCAGCGCGGCGAACTCGGCCTCCAACCAGTCCGCGGTGGCGGCCCGGTTTCCCGTCGTGGACCGCTCGGTGACGGTGACGCCGGGGGAGAGCTCCTGGACTCCGGTGAGACGGGCGACGACGTCGGCGACGTAGTCTCGCAGCCAAGGAGGGTTGGCGCTCGGGGCAGGGGCACACCCGGTCGGACCGGTTGAACCAGAGTCGTCGGTCATGCCGACGCTCGATCCGTCATCCCCGGTGCTCGTCGCGTCCACGCTCGCCTCGGAGCCTTCGCTCGTGGTGTCCGCGCCCTGGGTCCCTGTGGCGGCGGCCGCGTCGCTGGAGGCGGTCGCCTGCGGGTCGGTGTCCTGAGGACCCGCGTCGGTCGGCCCACACGCCACGCACACGGCAACGAGGACGGCGTACGGGGTCCGCATGTCCTCAGGCTATGGTGGGCCCTCGCGCCGGGTCAACGGCGCACGCCGCCCATGTCGGAGACCACTGCCATCGTCCTCACGCTCGTCCTTTATAAGGTGGCGCTGCTGGGCATCGGGGTTGTGGCGCAGCGGCGCACGAGCGGGGCCGACGACTTCTTCTTGGGCGGCCGAAGCCTGGGCCCGTGGGTCGCGGGGCTCTCCGCGTCCGCTTCGAGCAGCTCCGCGTGGTCGCTGCTTGGGGTCAGTGGGTTCGCGTACGCGAAGGGCGTCAGCGCGCTGTGGCTGTTCCCGGCCTGCGTCGGCGGGTTTTGGCTCAACTGGTATGTGCTGGCGCCGGCGCTGCGACGGCGGAGCCTCGCCGAAGGCTCGCTGACGGTCACCGAGATGCTGGCCGGACCTCGCGACGCACCCGGCTCTGCGATCCTTCGCAAGGTGAGCACGCTGATCGTGTTGGTGTCCCTGATGGCCTACGTCGCCTCGCAGTTTCAAGGGGCAGGCAAGACGTTCGCGGAGACGTTTGCCATGCCCATGACGCAGGCCGTGCTGCTCGGGAGCGCGGTCGTGGTCGTGTACACGATGCTCGGTGGATTCCTGGCGGTCAGCCTCACCGACACGCTCCAGGGGTTCGTCATGGCGTTGGCCTCGGTGATCCTGCCGGGTGCGGCGCTGCTCGCCGTGGGGGGACCCGGCGCTTTGCTCGACAGCCTCGCGGGGGTGGAGGAGCCAGGCTTCGCGAGCCTGACCCAGGGCATGCCCACCGCGGCAGCGTTCGGCCTCGTGCTTGGCCTGCTGGGGATCGGGCTGGGCTACCCGGGCCAGCCTCACGTGGTCAATCGCTTCATGGCGGTGCGCGACGAGCAGGCGCTGCGCCAGGCGCGGGTGATTGCGATGGCCTGGGCCGCGGTGCTGTACAGCGGGATGATCGTGTTGGGGCTGTGCGCCCGCGCGCTCCTGCCTTCGCTCGGTGATGGCGAGGTCGCCTTCGTCGCGGCCGCACGTCATCTTCTGCCTCCGGTGGTCGCGGGGGTAGTGCTGGCCTCCGTGCTCTCGGCGATCATGTCGACGGCCGACTCTCAGCTCCTGGTCGCAGCGTCCGCGGTGGTGCACGACTTGCCCGAGCACGCGGATCCAGACCCGTCTCGCATGGTCCGGCGCTCCCGGGTGGTCGTCCTCGCCCTGAGCGCGGTCGCCGTCGTCGCAGCGCTGCTCGGGGACAAGTCGATCTTCGACAAGGTGTTGTTCGCGTGGACGGCGATGGGCGCTGCGTTTGGGCCGGTGTTGCTCGTGCATGTGCTGCGCGGCTCGGTGCGCTGGCGTGCGCGGCTTGCCTCGATCTCCCTGGGGTTCACCGCTTCGGTGTTGGCCTACTGGGTGCCGGAAACCGCCGGGACCGCCTGGGAACGCGTGGCGCCGTTTGTCCTGGCGTTGGCGGTCGCATGGTGGGGCGCGCGTTCGAGCCCCAAGCCCAACGCGGCTTCCTAATCTCCGGGCGCGGCAGACGGGCCGTGGCCGGGGTTGCGTGGCTGTGATATCTCCAGCCGATGCGCGTTGCTCTGGCTACGCACGGCTGCCGACTCAACCAGTCGGAGACCGATGCGATGGAGGCGGCCCTGGTGGCGTCGGGCCACGACATTGCACAGGGGCCCGAAGACGCTGAAGTGTTTGTGCTCAACTCGTGCACGATCACGCACCAGGCCGACGCGGACGCGCGGGCGCAGATTCGGCGAGCCAAGCGTCGCAACCCTTCGGTGCGAGTGCTGGTCACCGGGTGTTATGCCAACGCCGAGCCGGAGCTCATCGCGGCGATGCCCGAGGTGGACGCGGTCCTGGGCAACGGGGAAAAGGACGCGCTGCAAAGGGTGCTCGAGGGGCTCACGCCGGTGGCCGGGGCCACGCGCTCCCCCGCGTTCGTGCAGGTCACCGCGCTGAAGCGTCGCAAGAGCTTCACCCCGCTGGTCGCCGCCACGCCCCAGCGGCGCACGCGTTCGCTGCTCAAGGTTCAAGACGGCTGCAACTACCGGTGCTCGTTCTGCATCGTCCCGCAGGTTCGTGGCGGCTCACGCAGCCTCGCGGTCGCCGATGTGGTCTCGCAGGCCCGGGGCTTGGTCGAGGCAGGGGCGCCCGAGGTGGTGCTCACCGGCATTCACCTGGGCACCTTCGGCCGTGACCTGCAGCCCAAGGTTCGGCTCGCCGATTTGGTCGCGGCCATCCTTCCGGTGTTGGGCGACGCGCGGCTGCGGCTGAGCTCGCTCGACCCCCACGAGGTGGATGACGACCTCATCTCGCTGATGGCCGAGCATGCGCCGCAGCTGTGTCGCTACCTTCACCTGCCTGTGCAGAGCGGAGACCCCGACATCCTCCGGGCGATGCGGCGCGGTCACACGGCACAGGACTTCGCGGAACTCACCGCCAAGCTCGCCGCAAGGGTTCCCGGCGTGGGCATCGGCACCGACGTGATCGTCGGCTTCCCCGGAGAAAGCGACGCTGCCTTCGAGAAGACCTACGCGCTGCTGCGGGACGCTCCGGTGGCGTATCACCACGTGTTCACCTACTCGATGCGCAAGGGCACCAGCGCGGCCACGATGCCGGACCAAGTGCCGCCGGAGGTGAAGTCGGCGCGCAACAAGGCCCTTCGCGAGCTGTCGCAGGCCCAGACCGAGGCCTTCTGCGAGCGGGCCGTGGGCGAGGTGCTCGATGCCGTGATCGAGGGGGGCCGACACGGCGCTTCGGTCGCGTTGTCGGACAACTATGTGCGGGTGCCGCTGGTGCGCGGCGACCTGGAGGTCGGGCAGCGCGGCCGCGTCACGGTGCTGCGCGAGGGTGGACAGCGTGTGGGCGTGGCATGAGCTTCGGGCTGCAGTTTGCCGACAAGTCCCAGGTCCTCGCGTCGCTTGACGCACCCGCCACAACGCGGCTGATCACGCGAGCCGACCGGAGCACCAGCTTCGATGATGCGAGCACCGTGCTCGTCGAGGGCGACAACCTCGACACGCTCAAGCTGCTGCGCCCGGCGTACTTCGAGCGGGCCCGGCTCATCTACATGGACCCGCCCTACAACACCGGGCGCGACTTCGTGTACCGCGACCGCTTCGAGGAGACGCACCAGGGATTTCTTCGTCGCACCGGGCAAGTGGACGACACCGGCACGCCGCTGCGCGCGAATCCGGTCTCGGGCGGTCGATATCACTCCGCCTGGCTGGCGATGATGTACCCGCGACTGTGGCACGCGCGGTCGCTGCTGCATCCGCAGGGGGTGCTGTGCGTGAGCATCGACGATCACGAGGTCCACCACCTGCGCCTGCTGCTCGATGAGATATTCGGGGAGGACTGTTTCATCGCCCAGGTTGTCGTGGTGACCAATCGCGGCGGTCGCGACTACCTGCGCATCGCGACGGGGCACGAGTACCTGCTCGTCTACGGCGCCACCCCCGACGCTCGGATCCGGGAGCTGCCCAAGCCGGTGCCCAAGGATGCTCTGCGCGACGCTTTGGGGCCGTACGTCTTGCGCGAGCTTCGCAATCGCAACCCAAGGTTTCACCCGGGGAACCGGCCCAATCTATTCTACCCATTCTACGTCGACCCTTCGCGCGATGATGGCAACGGCGGACTCTGTGTCAGCCTGCAGCCGCGGCCCGGCTACGATGTGATCGTAGAGCCGCGCAACGCGGTGGGGGCCGGAAGCGTTTGGCGATGGGGACAGCCCAAGGCCGGGGCGAGTCTTGTTGCCGAGGATCCCGTGGCCTCGCAGGTCGTCGCCAAGCGACGGCGCGATGGTGGCTTCAACGTCTACGAAAAACACCGCAAGGATACGGCGAAGGCGAAGGGACTTTGGGACGAGCCGCAGATGCGAACCGAGCAGGGGACCATCGATCTGCGCGAAGCCCTGGGGCGACCGGTCTTCGACCACCCCAAGCCCGTCGCGCTCGTGCAACGGTGTGTCCAGCTGGCGACCGATCCCGGAGACCTCGTGCTGGACCCGTTCGCGGGTTCGGGGACGACGGCCGAGGCGGTGGCGCGGGTCAATGACTCGGATGCGGGGGGTCGCTCGTGCGTGTTGGCGCAGTGGCCCGAGCCGGTCGAGCTTGAGGGCTTTGCGACGATCTGCGACGTGACGCGGGCGCGGGTCTCGGCCCGATGCGGAGGCGTGCGGGTGTTCTCGCTTGCGGCCGCCGAGGCTGCGGTGGCCGGAACGCTGGAGGCGGTTCGAGCCTCCGAAGCTCGACGCGGGGAAGTGTTTGACCCCTTCGCTCGCGCGCTGTCGTACGGGGTTGGGGTGCACGGTCGGCTTGAGCGCCGCGGGAGCTGGCACGTTTTGCGGGACGGTCCGCGGGCGCTGGCATGGTCGATGGTGCCAGGCGATCCCGAGGCTCTCGCGGAGCTTGGCTTGCCTAAGGGGGCGGCGGTCGTGGTCCCCGACGATGCGTGGTCCAACGCGCAGCGGCTGACGCTGGCGCCTCGGTTTCGCATCGACTCGGCCTGATAGGCTCTGGCCGAGGATGGAGACGAGGGCTGGGACATGAAGCTTCGTTTCGAGTCGGACCTTGCGCATCAGCGGGAGGCGATCGACGCGGTGTTCGCAGCCGTGGACTCCGGCGCGTTGCGGGGCGCTGGCATGCGCGTCGATCCCGATGGGCTGGTCGCGCACGCGAATCCGGAGGGACTACCCGAGCAGCTGGCCGTCGAGATGGAGACGGGCACCGGCAAGACCTACGTCTTCTTGCGGACCGCGTTCGAACTCGCGGCCGCGCATGGCGTGCGCAAGTTCATCATCGTCGTGCCCTCGGTCGCGATTCGTGAGGGCGTTCTCTGCACGCTTCGGTCCACGCGCGAGCACTTCGCGGAGCTGTTCCCCGAGTTCTGTGCTCGGTTCTTCGTCTACCGTCGCGAGCGTTTGGCCCGGCTCCGCCAATTCGTCCGTGCAACGACGGTCGAGTTCATGGTGGTCACGATCGACGCGTTCACCAAGGACTCGAACGTGCTCCGACGGCCCTGCGACATGTTTGCCGGACAGGCTCCACTCTCCGCGCTCGCGGCGACGCGCCCGATTGTCATCCTCGACGAGCCGCATCGGATGCAGACTGCGCTGCGCACCGAGGCTCTGCGCGAACTCGCGCCCGCCATGGTGTTGGCCTATGGCGCGACCTTGGGGCGATGGACCGGTCCGGTGGCGCATCGGCTGACGCCCGCGCGGGCGCACGAGCTGGGTCTTGTAAAATCGATCGTCGTCCGCGGAGGCGGGGAGGGCGAGGGCTATGCCTCGCAGATCCGGGCGACGATCGCGGCACACCTTGAGCGTGCGCAGGCCTTGCGCACTCGCGACATCAAGGTTCTGTCGCTGTTCTTTCTGGACCGCGTTGCGGCCTATGCCGACGAGGATGGGATCGCCCGTGCGTTGTTTGACCAGCACTTCGACGACCTCAAACGCGGTGCCCCAGCGTTTTCCGAGCTACCGGCTCGCGCCGTTCGGTCCGCATACTTTGCCACCCGATCCGGCCGTGCCGTCGATACGAAGACCGGACGCGCCGCTTGTGATGCGGATGCGTACGAGCTGATTCTTCGCGACAAACCGCGGCTGCTTTCGCTCGATGAGCCGGTGTCGTTCATCTTCTCCCACTCGGCGCTGCGGGAGGGCTGGGACAACCCCAACGTGTTCCAGATCTGTACCTTGGGACAGTCCAACTCTGCGACGCGAAAGCGCCAGGAGATCGGGCGAGGCATTCGCTTGTGTGTCGATCAGTCTGGGCATCGGATGAAGGACCGCGCGATCAACACGCTTGAGGTGTTTACCAACGAGAGCTACGAGGACTTTGTCGCAGCGCTCCAGTCCGCCGACACCCGACCCGCTCGCGAGCGCGCGCCTGCACCGAGTCGGACGACGACTCCGCATCACCCAGACCCGGCGCCGAATCTCGTCCTTGTCGCGGAGGCCGATCTCATCACGGCGTGTGCGAGGCAACTGCAGGGCTTTGTTGCCCTCCCTGCGGCGTCGGATCGTTCGGTCCTCGACGTCGCCGGCCAACAGTTGAGCCGTGCGGGCTTGCCGGTTCGCAGATCCACGATGCTCGCCGTGCTCGAGGCCAGTCGCTGCGCAGATGCGCTTGCGTCTGATCCCGTGCGGGGCGGTCGAGCGTTGGCGGCCGCGGTTCAGGCCGTCGCTGCACGCCCATCAACGCCGTAGCCCTCCGCGAGTTCGGGTTCAACGCTCCTGGGACGCAGCTGAGCGCCTGACCCCGCCGACGAGCTGAATCAACAGTCCGCCCGGGACAAGCAGGACCAGCGTGCACAGGAGGTACGCCAGCAGGTGGCGGAGATCCGCTGTGGGCCCGGCGAGTCTGGTCACGAGGCGCAAGAACACATCGAAGAGGTTGTCCTCTCCCAGCACCCACACCAAGGGGACGCCGAAACAAGCTAGGGCGACGACGCCGCGCAGCCAGCTGGGAGCCGCTCGCCCGCGTGCGTGCAGCTGTGCGAACACTACGAACGACCCTCGATCGCCCGGAGAATGGACTCGGGCGTCGCGGGCAACCCCAGCGTTGCATCCCCGCGCCCAAAGCCAGACAGGGCGTGCCGCAGCGCGGTGACCACCCCGATCGCCAGCATGAACGGCGGCTCTCCCACGGCCTTGCTGCCGTGGATAACCCCCGGTTGCGGCGCTTTGGGCAGCAGGCCCACACGCAGGTCCAAGGGGACGTCGCCGACCGCCGGGATCTTGTAGGTGCTCGGCCCGGTGGTGACAGGGCTGCCGTCGTCGCGAAACAGCACCTCTTCACAGGTCAACCATCCGACCCCTTGCACGAACCCGCCTTCGATCTGCCCCCGGTCGATCGAGGGGACCAGCGAGGTGCCGACATCGTGCAGGATGTCCGCTCGGGTCATGCGGTGCTCGCCCGTGAGCCCGTTGACCTCAACCTCGCAGACCGCCGCGCCGTAGGCAAAGTAGAAGAACGGCGTGCCCGATCCGGTGGCGTGGTCGTAGCCGACCCCAGGGGTCGCGTAGAAGCCGGTGGCGGAGAGCGACACGCGCTGCACCCACGCTTGCGTGGCCACCTCGCCGAAGGGGACGCTCTTTGCGGTGGGGGGGTGGGTGATGACGCCGCCCTCGAAGCGAAGCTCAGTGGCCTGCGCCTGATCGAGTTCGAGCAGACCCGCGGCGACGGGGCGCATGCGCTCACGAAGCTCCGATGCCGCAGCCGCGACGGCTTGACCGTTGAGGTCGGACCCGCTACTGGCGGCTGTGGCCGAGGTGTTGGGCACTTTGTCCGTCGCCGTGGTCATCACACGGACGCTGGTCGGCGTGACCCCCAGCTCGTGCGCGCACACGGTGAGCATCTTGGTGTGCAGCCCCTGGCCCATCTCGGTGCCCCCGTGGTTGAGCTGAACCGTGCCGTCGGCGTAGATGAGGATGAAGGCGCCGGCCTGGTTGAGGATGCTCTTGGTGAACGAGATCCCGAACTTGATCGGCTGGTAGCCCAAGCCGCGTTTGACCCACCGTGAGCTGGCGTTGAACGCCTCGATGTCGGCCTTGCGCGCGGCGTAGTCGCTGCTGTCCATCAGCGAGGTGTGAATCGTGCGCAGCCGGTTGTGGCCCGAGGGGATTTCCTGGCCGTACGGAGCGCGGTCTCGCGGGCTCGCGCCATAGAAATTTCGAGCGCGGAGCTCGGCGGGCTCGATGCCGAGCGTTCGCGCTCCATGGTTCATCGCTTCTTCGAGCACGACCATCCCCTGCGGCCCTCCGAACCCCCGAAACGCGGTGTTCGAGGGGCGGTGGGTCCGACAAGCCTGGCCCTGAAACCGCAGCGCGGGCACGAAGTAGGCGTTGTCCAAGTGGAACATCGCGCGGTCGAGCACGGGAAGGGACAGGTCTGCGGAGAATCCCGCGTCGGAGTACAGCTCCACCTTCAACCCCGTGAGCAGGCCTTGCGCGTCGAAGCCGGCTTCGTAGCGACCCAGGAACGGGTGCCGCTTGCCCGTGATGCGCATGTCCGCGTCCCGGTCGAGCCAGACTTTGCAGGCCTGCCCGGTGTGGAGCACGCCCAGCGCGGCCAGGCAGGCCATCGGGGTCGCCTGGGACTCTTTGCCGCCAAAACCGCCACCCATGCGCGGGACTTCGCAGACCACCGCGTGCGAACCCACGCCCAAGACCGCCGCGACCTCGTTTTGCACCTCGCTGGGGTGCTGGGTCGAGCTGAGCACGGTGACGCACCCGTTCTCCTCGGGCAGGGCGAGGGCGGCCTGCGTCTCCAGATAAAAGTGGTCTTGGCCCCCGACTCGCACCTCGCCGCGGACCCGGGCATGCGCCCCGCGCAGCGCCGCATCCACGTCTCCGCGCGCGATGACGTGGGGCGGGGCGATGTAGCTCTGGGCTTCGATCGCCTCCTCGATGCTTTGAAGCGAGGGCAGAGCATCCACGTCGACCTCGACGAGCGCCGCGGCGCGCTGGGCCGTGTCGAGGTCTACGGCGAAGACGACGGCAAGCGGCTGACCGACGTAGTGCACCAGCGCGGAGGCCAGCAACTCCTCGTCGTGCACGATCGGGCCGATGAGGTTGGTGCCCGGAATGTCCTCGGCGAACAGCACCGCGCACACGCCTTCTACGGCCCGCGCAGCCTCGGCGTCGCGCCGCGTGATGCGACCGTGTGCGTGGGTTGAGGTCACGATGGCGCCATGCAGGGCGCCGGGCGGCAGGGGCCAGTCGTCGACGTAGCGCGCCTCCCCGGTGACATGGCGAACGCCGCTTTCGTGCAGTGCCGGTTGATGCAGGGGCGAACGGGAGGTCGGTTGCATCTTCATGCGGGAGCGCCTCCGAGCACGGTGCCGCTGGGTCGGTCGCTCAAGCGGGGCATCGGTGTGCCCGAGACCTCGAGGTAGAAGCCGCGCATGAGGTTTGCTGCGACGGTGCTGCGATACCAGGCGGACCCCCGGTGGTCGCTCATCGGCGTGAAATCCGACGCGATGGCCGCAGCACACCCCTCGAACGTGGCCTCCGCGAACGGACGGCCGAGCGCCGCGGCTTCGGCACTGCGGGCTCGGGCCGGTGTTGCCGCCATCCCGCCGTAGACGAAGCGCGCCTGGGTGATGATGTCTTGCGCGTTGACCTCGACCCGCAGCGCCGCCGCGACCGCACTGATGTCCATCTCGCGGCGCTTGCTGACCTTGTAGGACGCAAAACGGGCCGATGCTTGGGGCGCGTCGAACTCGACGCGGGTGAGCAGCTCCCCGGGCTGGAGTGCAGTGGTCCGATATCCCGTGAAGAAGTCGTCGGCTGCGATGCTTCGTTCCCCGCTCGCGCTTCGGGCCACGAAGCTGGCGTCCAGGGCGAGCAGCACCGGGGCGAGGTCGCCGATCGGCGACGCGTTGCAGACGTTGCCGCCGAGCGTCGCGCTGTTCTTGATCTGCCGCGAACCGAAGAACCGCAGCATCCGCGCCAGCGGAGGCAGTGCGTGGTCGGTCGCGTCCTCAAGGTCGGCCAGCTTGACGCCGGCCCCGACGGACCACCGGGAACCGTCGACCACGAGGGCGCGTAACGCCTCCAGCCCTTGCAGGGAGATCAGCGCGCCGAAGTGGGTGCGGTGCTTCGTGACGTCGAGCCCGAGGTCGGTGGCGCCTTGGATGAACCGGTGCTCGGGGTGGGCCGCGATGATCTCGAACAACGCGTCCCACGAGGTCGGGATCCAGAATCGCTGGACGCCGCGGACCCCGTCGGTGCTGTACTCGAGCGCTGGTTGCGGTTGCGGCGGTTCGGACAGGGCAGGGCTGAGGCGGTCGACCGGTCGTAGACCGGCGATCTCGGTGGTCGCCTCCAGGATCGGGCGATAGCCAGTGCAGCGACACAGGTTGCCGCACATCTGATCGTCGAGCTTCCAGGGCGCGTCGAGATCGGGACGATGGCAGGCCTCGAGCATGGACATCACGACGCCGGGTGTGCAGTAGCCACATTGCGATCCGAGCGCATCGACGAGCGCGCGCTGCACCGGGTGAAGGCCTTCATCGCCCGGCTTCTCTCGCAACCCCTCGACTGTAAAGATCTGCTTGCCGTGCAGCAGCGGAAGCAGCAGCAGGCAGCTGTTCACCGCCCTCCATCGCGGCCCGCCATGGGCCTGCGTATCGAGGACGACCACTGTACAGGCTCCGCAGTCGCCTTCGGCACAGCCTTCCTTCGTGCCCGGCAGAGCCATGGGCCCGCGCAGGTACTGCAACAGCGTCGTCGTGGGGGAAACGTCGCGAAGCGTCGCCTCCCGACCGTTGACGTGAAACGTCACGCAGTCCATTCGGAGCAGGCTACCCCAAGCGCCTCCGTGGGTCGAACGCTCAGGCCTGGAGGCCGACCACCTCGCAGCGCGTGCGCAGGGGGGGTGGGTTTGAGGCCGCGAGGGCCTGCCCGTGTCCAAGAGTCGGTCGACGCTAGACCGCCCGCGCGGTCCGTCTGAGCAGCGCGTCGAAGGGCAGCAGCAGCAGCGAAAACGCGAGCGCCCAGGGCCACAGTCGATGAACGGTGGTCGTCACGCCGGCCGTCGCGGTGGGGGAGACCGCTTGGGGTTCGATGTCGCCGGCAGTCGCCTCCGAGACCGCGCCCAACCAGGCTCGGTCGGCGGTTCGAAACCGACGCTCGGACGAAGGCGGCGGCGTGAACGTGTGGGTGGCGAGGACTTCGTCGTCGTCGCCGAGCACCTCGACCGTGTAGACCTCGCCGGCTTCGACCGGCGCATCCCCGCCCCACAGACCCGGCTCAAGGCTGCGCAGCGGAATCGCACTCGCGGGGGAACGGCCCTTGATCCGGGCTCGGATCGAACCCTCGTCCAGACTGAGGCCGGACGGATCGCGCCGCGCGATGCGGAGCTGCGCGTGGTCACCGGCGACCTCGACCTCCACGGCGGTCTCGTCCCCGGCGCGCGAGCGCAGCGCAAAACGAGCGGCCTGTGTCCACTGTTTGGAGAAGCCGGGCCAGCTCAGCCACGACTCGGACCACCGCGGCCCCGCATCCGAAGCCCACGCGACGACCTGCCCGAGCCCGTACCTCCAGGTCGTGAGAATGGGGTGGTCCTCGGGTCCGCGCAGGACGACCTCCGCTGTCGGTCGAGCTTCGAGTTCCTGGTAGCCGCCCAGCGTGGGGCCACTGGCGTAGTCGATGCCCTCGATGATCGGGTGTGCGCGCGCGACCGTGGGGCGGAACGGGTCCTCGTGCAGAGAGGTGTCCACCAGCCGCTCCGTTTCTTCGACGAAAAGTCCACGCAGCTTCGTCGCGTCGGCGGTGAGATAGAAGCGACCACCGCCCGACTTTGCCAGGTCCTTGAGGAAGGGCGTGTCGACGTCGTCTTCGGTTCCGATGCCGATGACCGAAGTGGTGACCCCAGCCGCCTTGAAACGCTTGGCGAGGTCTTGGGAGGAGGTGCCGGATCCGGTGCCAAACGGGACGCCTTGAACCTTCTCCTCACTGTCCGCCGCGTCCGAGAACAAGATGACGTGCTTGAGCGGCGTGTTCGTCTTGCGCATCGCCTCGTACGCAGCGTCGAGCGCGGTGTAGACGAAGATACCGCCCCCATCGGCTCGAATGCGCATCACCTTGCGCTTGAGGGCGGCAGGGTCGCGGACGGGTTGGGTGTTGATCTCCCAGCGAACCGTCTCGGTCACCGACATCACACCCACGCTGTCGAAGGGACGCAGCAGGTTGATCGAAGCGGCTGCTCCTTCATCGGCGAGCTCCATCTTGGTCTTGGACCAGCCGACCATCGCAGACATGGATCCAGAGCGGTCGAGAATGATGATGATCGTGGCGCCGGCCTGAATCTCCGGGTCGATCGGATCGATCTTCACCGGCAGGACGCGGTCGAGTTCGGACTGCCCGTAGCCCCCCATGTCGTAGGCCTGGGGTCCACCGAGCACCAGCAGGCCACCGCCGTTGTCCACGTAGCGCGCAAGCTCGCGCAAGAAAGGAGGCTGCAGGGCTGTGGCGCCGCCGATCGAGGCCGCCGGGGCATTGGCCAACACGACCAAGTCGACCTCGCGCAGGTCCTCGTGTTGTGCTTGGAGGGTCTGAACGGGAACCACTTGTACGTCCATCCGTTCGGCCCTCAGGGCGCGCGCGATGGCGGTACCGTCGTGCTCTTCGCCGGTAAAGATCCGAACCAGCGGCGGATCGCCCACCAAGACCGTCGCCGAGGCAACATTGTTGGAGGGGTCTGCATCGGCGCGGTTGGGGGTGAACTCGGCGGTGACCTCAAGCGGCCCCGGGTCGGTCTTCGCGTCGAGGTCGTGGGTGAAGGGCACCGCGCTGGTTTCACCTGCGGGGAGCTCGACGGAGGAGGTCTGCACCACCTCGCCACCGACGCTGATCTTGAGCGTCCCTCGCACGGCTTCGCTCGCGCCGTCGATCTCGATGCTTCCTGAGACCGAGGAGCCCGGGCGGGCCTCCTGACTCGCCAGCACCACCGCACCCACCGCCGGGTCGCCCTTCGCAGGTTCGATCGCGATCGTATGGATTGCGACGCCGCGGGACTTTGCGTGGGCAACCGCGCCGGAGTCTTCGCGCTGCGTTCTCCGGCCGTCGGTCACCAATACAATCTCTCCCCCGTCCGCGGCCGGAATGAGCCCCAGCGCCAGGCGGAGCGCGGCGTCCACGTCGGTCGCGTCGACAGCCTCGCTCCGCGGTGGGCCGGGAATCGACCACGCCTGCCCTGGGGCGAGGATCACCTCGGCGGTTTCGTCGAACAGCACCAAGGCTGTGCGTGTTCCGTCGGGGACGCCGCGCGCGAGTCGGTCGACGCGAGCCAGCGCATCGTCGAGCACCGTATCCGGAATCGAAGCCGACCGATCGACCACAAACACCACGTGGGCGACGTCCTCTCGCTCATGCCACCGAGGGTCGGCGAGCGCGAGGACGATGCCCGCGAGCGCCAAGAAACGAATTGCAGCGGCACCGACGCGAGCGAGGGGACCGGTGGAGCCCCAGCGACGCGCCGCATCGGCCGCGACGAGCAGGAGGGCAGGCACCAGCAACAGCAGCCAGCCAGGGTTTTGAAACCACGTCGACAGCGCGCTCATGCGGTGCCCCTGCGGATCCGGCTTCGGGCCCAGCTCAGCCCGCGGGCCCCCCAGGGGAGAAGTCCTTCGAGCACCAGCAGCGCAAACGCCAGCCACGCCAGGGTGCGCCACAACGGTCGCTGCGCGGGTGGGTGGTCGGCAAAGTTCCCTTGCAAGGCGCCTGGGATAGCGCGAACCGGATCCAGAAGAGATTCGGTGGCCGGAAGCACCTGTGAAGGAACAGCCCCCGGGTCGATGGGGGCGACAGGGGCAGCCCACTCCACGGCATTGGCGATCAGGTTCACGAAGCCGACCCTCAAGACCAAGTCGGAGTCGTGCGGCGCGAAGCCGAACACGACCACGTCTCGATCGGGCTCGCGCACATGGATCGCGAGCGGACCTTGCTCGCTGTCGAGCAGAGAGCGCATGCCTTCGCGCATGCGCAGCGTGTTCGCGCGCGGCAGCTCGATCGACTCCAGATCCACGAAGCGGAACAGCGGGTCATCGAAGCTCCAGCGCATGATGTCCGGGGAGGGGACCGAGGGGCCTTGCTCGATGCCCAGCACGGTGGGGTCGACCCCCATGGCGAGCACGGCTCGCGCGGGCGGCAGGGCTCCGGCGCGATAGTCGGTCTCAAGGAGCAGGAGGTCGGCGGGTTCGGTCGGTGCGGCGTCGAAGGGGCCAAGGATACGTAGATCGACCCGGGGGTGGAGGCGGAGCGCTTCGGCGGTGAAAGACACCCGCGTCCGCGTCACCAGCACCACGCTCACGCGCTCGCCTTCGTCTCGTGGGGTGCTGGCGACATCATCGACGGCGAGCACATCCTCGCCGTGATTCTGAAGGGTGGCCGTGACCCTCTTGCCGACGGGGAGCGCGATCCTGTGCAGGCTTTCCACCGAACTGCGGCTTGGGACGGTCAGCCCGAGCACGTCCACGACCGTGTCGTCGACCTCGAGCACAATCTCGACCTCGCGGTCGGACCCGACGTTCGAGGTGACCGATAAGAACACCTCGGCCAGCCCCAGCGCGTCGGCCTCCCGGACCGCGAGTGCGTTGACACCAAGGTTCGGCCCCGGGCTCCCGACGGTCACAACCTCCGGGGCGCGTTTCATGTCTGGAAGGGACACTCCGACACCGTCGGTGATCAGGACGATCTTGGCGTCGTCGCCCCGCGCCATCGCGTCTGCGATCGAGAGCGCCCGGGGCAGGGCTTCGCTGCTTCCACTGGCGGTGACCTCTGCGGCCAAGGTGATGACCGAAGCGTGATCTTCGGTGAGTCCGATCTGGACCGCGGTCGCTTCACCGGATGTGATCAGCGCGACGCGGTCCCCGGGGCCCATCGCACCGAGCGCGTCGCGCAACGCCTCTCGGGCCTCGTCGAGTCGAGAGGTGTTCGAGCCAAGCACCGTCGCGCCCATGCTGGCGGACGTGTCGAGCACGACGACCCAATCGCGAGGCTTGGCGATCTCCTGGCGGAAATCTGCTGCCGCCACCACCATGCTCAGCAGCGCGAGGAGGACGACCACCAGCGAGACAAGGTGCCGAGGTCGGGCGAGCGCTCGCTTGGTGGGGGTGTTCTCGCCCGCGATCACGCGAAAGAGCAGGGCGCTGGAAACCTGCTGCTTGAGCCGGCGCTGGCGATGCAAATAGGCCGCGATGACCGGCAGCGTCAGCGCCCCGAGCCCCAGCAGCCATGGCGCCGCAGGGGTCATTGGTTCCCCCCTGCGACGTGCTCGACCAACTGGGCGCGCTGCAGGTCCCCCTCGACAAAATCGACCAGGCTGGCCTCCCCTTCGGGAAGACGGAGGTAGCGGATGCCCAGGGTCTTGCAGCGGGTCTGAATCTCTTCGAGCCAAGCCTGGAGCCCCTGCGCGTAGGCCTCCTTCGCGTCGTCGCCATCGCGCAGAACGAGTGTCTCCCCGGTCTCCGCGTCCACGATCTCCGAGACGTCCCGAAGATCGGGCGCGAGCTCCTGAGCGCTGAGCGTGTGCACGAGCACCGGGTGCAGGCTCGAGGCGGCCAGCAGGCGAAGCTGCTGCTCCCGCGCCTGCGGCTCGCACAGCAGGTCGGAGATGAGGAAGACACGGTCGGTGCGGCCGCCACCGAGCTGGCCGGCGAGCTGCTTGTACGCATCACCCACGCCCGAGGGTTCGACGCGCTCAAGCACGTGTACCAGCTCGGCCATGCCGTCGAAGTTGACCGCCTTGGCGCGTACAGGCGCTTGGTCGCCGCCAAAACAGATGAGCACCACCGGGTCGCGATGCACCAAGGCGATCGTCGCCAGGGCGGCGGCAGCTCCCGCGGCCCGGTCCGCTTTGCGCGGCTCGCCGAAGGCCATCGATGCACTCACATCGAGGCAGATCTTGATCGAGAGGCTGCGCTCCTCGTTGAACTGGCGCACGAGCACGGAGCCCAGACGCAGGTAGACGTTCCAGTCGATCAGCCGGATGTCGTCGCCTGGGTCGTACTCGCGGTAGTCCGCGAACTCCAAGCCCCGCCCGAGAAACGGCGAGCGCCGGTCTCCTTGCTGCAGCGAGGTGGCCACGCTGGGGGCGTGCAGGCGCAGCTCGGCAAAGCGCGCCAAAGAGGTGCGGTCGACCTTCATCCGGCGGCGCGTACCGGGGTGATCGAGCCGAGCAGGATGTCGACCAAGTCGTTGTTGGTGACGCTCTCGAGTTTGGCGTCAAAGGTTGGAATCATGCGGTGGCGCAAGACGGGATGGGCGACGGCGCGGACGTCGTCTTCGCTCACCCAGCCCCGACCTGAAAGCAGTGCGTAGGCGCGCCCGGCGAGGATGAGGGCCTGCATCGCGCGTGGGCTGGCCCCGTAGCGGACGAATCGCCGCACTTGCTCCGGCGCCTGCGGGGCGTTGGGGTGGGTCGCCATGGTGATCTGCGCGCAGTACTCCGCGACGTGCGGCGCGATGACGATCTGACGGGTCAACGCTTGCAGATCCAGGAGCTGCTCTCGGCTCATGACGATGTTGGTCGTCGTCTCCAGGGACCCCGTGGTCCGCAGCCCGATCTCGCGGAGGTCTTCGAACTTGGGGAACTGGACCTCCAGCTTGAGCAGGAATCGGTCGAGCTGAGCCTCGGGCAGCGGATACGTGCCCTCCATCTCGATGGGGTTTTGCGTCGCGGCGACGATGAACGGCGCTGGCAGATCGCGTTTTTGGCCGGCGACGGTGACCGAGTGCTCCTGCATCGCTTCGAGCAGCGCCGATTGGGTCTTCGGCGTCGCGCGGTTGACCTCGTCGGCGAGCACCATGTTTGCGAAGATCGGACCGGCTCGAAACTCGAGCTTCGCCCGCCCGTGCTCGTCGTGGGAGAGCGTCTGACTGCCCGTGATGTCCGCGGGCATGAGGTCGGGCGTGAACTGGATCCGCGAGAACTGCATCGCGAGGGCTTCGGAGAGCACCTTGACGAGCAACGTCTTGCCCAGGCCGGGCTGGCCTTCGATGAGGATATTGCCCCGCGCCAGCAGCCCGACGATCGCCTGGATGACCAAGTCGCTCTGGCCGAACACCCGCCGCTCGATCTCGGTCTTGAGTGCGCCCAAGCTCTCCGCCGCGGCGACGAGCTGTTGTTCGGTGATCGGAGTGACGGTCTGGCTCATGGCGTCGAATCAACGGCCGCGGACGGCCTGGAAGTAGCTGCGAATGTAGTCGCGGCGAGTGAGCGGAATCTCTTCACGTCGCACAGCGGACTCCGCGGCCGAGGAGTACTTGTCGTGCAGATCCTTGTATTCGCGGGTGTCTCGATACCCTTCGGAATAGCGCCGGATTGCGCGGACCGAGCCTTGGGCGGGGCCGCTGGACCGCGCCTGGGCACGCTGCGGCGCGAGGCCGCTGGCTTCGGCGCTGGGCTGGACGCTGCCCTTGGTGTCGTCCTTGCCGTCGCCGCCGCCGGGGACGGGCTTCCCTCCGGGCGGACCCATCGGCGAGCCCATCCCCGGCGCCTTGTCCCCATCGTCTTCACCCGGGGCTCCTCCTCCGGGGCTCTTGGCCTTGCCTTCGCCCTCTCCGGGAGAAGCTCCGGGGCCACCGGGGCCGGGTGCGGGGCTGGGGCTGGGGCCTTCGCCTTCGCCTTCGCCTTCGCCTTCGCCTTCGCCCTCGCCTTCGCCTTCGCCTTCGCCGTTCATCTCGTCGAGCTGGCGTTCGCGGGCCTTTCGAATCTCCTCCGCAGCGTCGCCGAGAGACTCTTCGAGGCTTTCACTGCCTCCGCGTTCTCGCATCTCTTCGGCGAGACCGTCGAGTCCGGCGCGCGCGGACCCTGTGTCCCCATCGGACAGGTTTTCGGCGAGCTCGTCGAGCCGGTTTCGGTCGCGAGCGCGCGCCTCGGATTCGGCGCGAGAGGGCGCGGACTCGCCGCCCGGGGACGTCTCGGGGTTGCGCCGTAGCGCACGTTCCAGCGCGCGCGCGATGCGGTCCTGCTCGGCCGGGGACGCTTCATCCAGGCGCCTGGAAAACTCCTGCGCCATCTCGGCCGCGGTGTCGGTCTCTCCGCGCTGCATCGACTTTGCGAGCTGTTCGGCCAGCTCGGCGTCGTTCATCGTCTCCAGCTTGTCCTTGTCGTGCAGGCCCTGCTCACGCGCCTGCCGTTCCAGGTCTTCGAGCGCCTTTTGGGCCCGCGCGAGCTCGGACAGGCCCCGGCTGGGGTCTTCGCTGAGGGATTCCAGCCGCTTGCGCGCTTGGGCGATCGCCTCGCGGGCTTCGTCCTTGAGCGCGGGCCGGTACTCCAGACGCTCCAGCGACTTGGCCCGGGCTCGCAGTGCCTCGAGCACGTCCTCGGGCAGCGGCGGCGCCTGAACCACGTCGGCCGCGGCGGCGGCCTCAGCGATCCCGTCCACATCGGCCGCCGCGTCGATGGGCAACAGCGCGACGAGGGCCGCGGCGAGTCCCATGGATGCGAACGCTGCAGCAGGAGCCTCGAAGCGTTCGATCGGAGCCGCCAGCCCGGGCAGGACCTGGCGTGCGCGGGCGGTCACGACGCCTTCGAGCCCTTTGTTCCCGTGCACCTGGCCTCGCTCAACCGCGAGGGCCGTGGTGAAGAGGTCTCGCGTTTCGTGTCGTTGATCGAGGCGCCGAGCGATCACGCCAGCGTTGGTCTGGCGCCGACGGACGCGGACAATCGCGCGGACGATCATGGCGACCCCCACGGTGGCGACCAGGACAACCCCACCGGTTTCGAGTCCGCCTTGCGCGCTGGACCCGTCGAAGCCGAGATGCGTGAGCGCTGCGGGCACGCGCCGCAGTCCGATCGCGATGAGCGTGGCTGCGCCCAGGACGGCGGCCAGGGCGAGGCCCTCCTCGACCCCACGCCGGAGGTTGGACGCCGCGGCCCAGCGGCCGAGTTGCGGTTCGACCTGGACCTCAGGGGTAGGGGGCGGGGAGGGCATGGAGTCGAGGGGTTCGGCGTGGGGGACCGAGGCGGCGCCGAAAAAAGTCCCGGTCGCCTCCAACGCACGGGCGCACGGCGGGGGTCTTGGCTGCGCCGCCCTTGGGCTCGACGGCTCGCGCAGCCCTCAGTATTCCACCGAGAGACCCGCAAGCGCACCCGATAACCGCAGCGACGGTGTCCGGGCATGACGCACGGCGACCACCTGCGGCTGCTTGGCCGCTATTTCGCGGTCCGGGCGCCTGTTAGGCTGCGCGCCGGACGAACGACCATGGTGCGCCTCCAAACCGCTACGCTTCTCTTCGCAACCCTCGCTCCAGCCGCGCTCGTCGCCTCTTGCGATCTCAGTGCCGGTGGGTCTGCCATCCCTAAAGACGTTGCGGGCGTCGCGAAGGCGGCGGGCTCTTGCCCCGACGTGTCGTCGATCTCAGCGATCGCAAAGCTCGACTGGGCCGCCGAGTTCGGCCTTGACCCCGCGGTGGGCGGGAAGCTGAAGTCGGGGGTCATGGCGGCGGTGAGCCTCGACGGCTTCGCCAAGAAGCTCGACGCCGATCTCAAGGTTGCCTGCGGTGGGCTGGCGACCGATCTGGGCGGGGGTGGCGACTTCGCGACCGGCAAGGCGGCCTGCGAGGCGGCGATGAAGGCGATGGTCGACATCAAGGCCAAGCTCGGCGGAAGCTTCAAGATCGCCCTCGACATTGCGCCGCCGCACTGCGCGGCGTCGATGGATGCGATGGCCGATTGCGCTGCGGAGTGCGACGCGTCGATCGAGCCGGGCACGGTGAAGGTGGAGTGCGAGGCCGGGAAACTCTCCGGATCGTGCGAGGCGCAGTGCTCGGGCACGTGTGACATGTCCACCGCAGGGAGCTGTGAAGGGACGTGCAATGGCAGCTGCTCCGCCAAATTCAAGGGATCTTGCGCCGGCGAGTGCACCGGAAAGTGCGACGGTAAGAAGGTTGATGGAGCGGCCTGTGAAGGGAACTGCAAGGGGTCGTGCAGCGCCGGGGCCGAAGGATCGTGCGGCGGCGATTGCGGCGGGAGCTGTGAGATGTCGGCGGCGGCCACCTGCGAGGGCACCTGCCGCGGAGACTGCTCGGTGGAGATGAAGGCGCCCAAGTGTGAGGGCGAGATGACGCCTCCCAAGGCAAGCGCTGAATGCAACGCGCACTGCGACGCTTCGGTCCAGGCCCAGGTCGAGTGCACCCCGCCCCGCATCGCGGTCCGCATCGAAGGTGCCGCGGATGCTGAGCTGGCCGCCCAATATAAGGCTGCGCTCGAGGCCAACCTGCCCGCGGTCCTCAACATCGCGATCGGCATGAAGGACCAGGCGTTGTCCGTTGCGGCCGATGCCAAGGCGGTCGTGGATGGCGTTTCGGCCACGGTGGGGCAGCTCAAGGCATCTCCGGCGATCGGGGCCCGGGTGACCGCGTGTGTTGCCGCCCCGTTCAAGGCAGCGTTTGACGCGGCGGCCAGCGTGAAGGCGAATGTCAATGTCTCCGTGGAGGTGAAGGCCTCCGCGAGCGCCTCCGCAGGGGGATCCGCGGGCGGTTCGGCGTCGTCGGGCTGAATCTGATCATCCTCGCGCCATCATCGCGCGGCCGGCGTGAGCCCGGTCCCGTTGCACTCCCGGCCGTTTCGGGGAACATTGCGGGGCGATGAAGAAGCTTGCGCTCATCTCCTGCATCCTCGCGGTCGCGGCTTGCGACAGCTCCAAGCCGGCCGCCGACCAGACCGCCGATGCAGCCAAGGCAACCGCCGACGCGTCGGTGAAGGCGGCGGACGAGGCTGCCGACGAGGTCGTCGCCGCGGACGAAGCACAAGAGGGCGAGCCCAACGGCTGCATCTACGCCGAGGGCGAGAAGGACACCCCGCACGCCGAAGAAGGCTGCCCTCACGGGGAGCAGGCCGACGGCGAAGGCACGCTCGCCGCAAAGAGTGAGGGGCACTTTGGCGACCCGTTCGCCAACACCACCGACCCGGTCCCGCTCGCCAAGGCGATCGAAGCCGAGTCCAAGGACGGCATCCTCGTCTCCGGCGAGGTCGAGGCGGTGTGTCAGAAGAAGGGCTGCTGGATGGTCCTCAAGGACGGCGACGTTTCGGCCCGGGTCTTGATGAAGGACCACGGGTTCGCCGTCCCCATGGATAGCCGGGGCAAGAAGGTCCAGGTCGAAGGCACGCTGACCTCGCGCGAGTTCACCGAAGCGCAGGTCAAGCACCTTGAGAAGGACGGTGGCGGCGATCCGGAGAAGGTCTCCGGCACGCGCACCGAGCACGTCCTCACCGCGTCCGGCATTCTGATCCAGTCGTGAGCGACCGACCGCCCCTGTCGGGCACGGTGCTCATCACGGGAGCCTCGTCGGGAATCGGTCGCGCGTTGGCGCGGCGGATCTGCGTCGAGGCTCGTCGCGTCATCCTCGTGGCCCGGCGGACGGACCGCCTCGAAAGCCTCGCCCAAGAGCTGTTGCAGGTGCGGATCGGTCTTGAGGTCGATGTGGTGACCTGCGACCTTGCGGACGCGGCGGCCGTGGACCTGCTGTGTGATCGGTTGGTCGAGGAGGGGGGGGTCGACGTGCTCGTGAACAACGCGGGGTTCGGCGACCGAGCCCGGCTTGAGGATGCGCAGCTGCCGAAACTTCAGCAGATGATCGCTGTGAACGTGACCGCGGTGGTGCAGCTCACGCACCGCCTCGTGCTCGGGATGGTCCAGCGCGGTCACGGTGGCGTGCTCAACGTGGGGTCGGTGCTCGGGCACCTGTACCAGCCCGGCGTCGCGACCTACGCGGGCACCAAGCACTTCATCGCAGGCTTCAGCGACGCCCTGCGGTCCGAGGTGGCCTCGGCCGGGGTCACCGTGACGCAGGTCTGCCCGGGTCCGGTTGCGACCGAGTTCCGTGAGATCGCGGGTGGCAAGGGAGGCTTGAACCCTTCCCCGGACGCGCTGCGGATCGACGCGGACACCTGTGCAGACGAAGCGCTTCGGGCATTTCGACGGGGCCGTGCGGTCGTGTTCCCCGGACGGCTCAACCGGCTGCTGATGCGGATCGCCTCCGTCCTGCCTCGGTTTGTCTTGCGTTGGATCATGGCTCGCTCCGGTTCCAAGATCCGCGCCGGCATGCTCGAAGAGGCCTGAGGGGCGCCCGCACCCGCGCCCGCGCCCCACGGCACGCTGTGGGTCCCCGTTGCGTGGTGGAGACCGTTTTGTGGGCTTGGTCCGTAGTGGGGGACATCGAGCAGCATGAGCACCCGCGTCCTCACCCGAGGGCTGATCCGAGGCACGTGCGTGCGATTGTCGGTGAGGCCCCGCCGCAGCATGCCGTCTGCCCAATCGTGGGTGCCGCTTGCAGCGGGGCCCGCCCGGGTTGCACACTTTGGCCAGCGTGCCGGTCGTTGTGACCGGCGCGCCGCTCTGCCTCGATGGACGCCTCCTCAAGCGCGCACGCCCCAGCCGACGACACCACCGGTGACGAAGCGCTCATGCAGGCGTTCTGTGACGGAGACGCTGGTGCCTTCGAAGCGTTGGTCACTCGCCACCAGCGCGGCGTGTTTAACTTCCTGCTGCGCAGCGTTCGCGAACAACCGCGGGCCGAAGAACTCCTGCAAGAGGTCTTCCTGCGGGTGGTCCGCGCGAAAGAGCGCTACACACCGTCGGCCAAGTTCACGACATGGCTGTACTCGATCGCCCGCAACCTGTGCGTGGACGAGAGCCGACGCGCGAAGTTCCGGCGGCATCAGTCCCTCGATGCGCCGCGCAGGGGAGCGGATGGAGACGCGGGGTCGGCGATGATTTCGAGTCTTCCGTCCAACGAGGTCCCGACCGACGAGGCCGCCGAGGCGCCGACGATCCGGCGCCGACTCAAGGAGGCTGTGGCCAATCTTCCGGTCGAGCAGCGCGAGGTTTTCCTGCTTCGTCAGGTCAGCGGTCTGTCCTTCCGCGAGATTTCCGAGACGGTTGAGATCCCAGAGAACACCGTCAAGAGCCGCATGCGGTACGCGCTTGAGAAGCTGCGAAGCGAGCTCGGCGACCTGCATCATACGGCGCCACTGGGAGGCGCGCGCTGATGGGCGAGTTTTCACCGGTCCAGCTCGACGCTCTCGAGGACGCGCTCGAAGACCTGGAACTCACGGGCATCCCGCTCGAGTTCGAGGACGACGTCGCTGTCAGCACTCGGCTTGGCGCGTATCGTGAGCTGCTTCAGCTTTCGCGGGAGGCGCTCCCTTCGGTTGAGGTTCCTCCGGGCGTGCTCGCCTCGGTCTTGGCCGTAGCGCGAGACGCAGCCGAGCAGCCGGCCGTGGCCGCCCCGCCTCGCCCAGACCCATCCGCCGAATCGAGGGTGCCGTGGTGGAAACGACTCTCGTTGTGGGTGCCCGCGCTCGCCGTCGCCGCAAGCGCCGCGCTGGTTTTGGTGATGGTTCAGGGCACGCTGGGGGACGCCGAGCCGGCCGAGGCGACGCTCGCCCAGGCCGATGCGTCGCAGGACGCGGCGAAGACCGGGGTCCTGCTCGAGCGCGGCGACGAACTTCAGGCGGCCGCAGAACCGCCCGAGGATCCAGCCGAAGACGCGTTCGGGCTGGGTGCACCGCAGTCCCGTGGTCGGTTGCGGGGCTCCGCGGCGGGCGAGCGGGCTGGCGACGACGCCGAGGCGGTGCTCGAAGAGCAGGAGGCCAAAGCTGAACCCGAAGCGGATGCGGCCGCAGAGGCTGAGGCACCCGCGTTCGCTCGGCCGAGCGCGCCGCCAGCGGTGCCCGAGGCGACGGACAAGGTCATCTACGACAAGGGGGCGCCGACGGAGCCGGCCAAGGAGCGAAAGCCCAAGCCTGCCGAGTCCTCCGCGTCGGGCTCGTCCGGCAAGAAGCAGGACGCATCCACACCCACGCCAAGCCCCAAGCCAAAGTCGGAGCCCTCCGCGAACGCACCCGGTGGCGCTGCGGGAGGCGCGGCTACGTCTGATCCCTCGCAACAGCTCACGTCCGCGGACGAGAGTCGCCGGACGGGTCATTGTTCGCATGCACGCAGCGTCTATCGCGGGCTGCTCGAGCACAGCGACGCCAAGATTCGCGCCCGGGCGCTCGCGGGGCTCGGCCTGTGTTCCGACGCGGACGGAGACGACGACGCAGCCGCTGCCTACTTCTCGCGGGCGCGCAAGGCGGACAGTGGCATCGGCAGCTTCATCTCGCGTGAGCAAGATGCGGCCAAGCAGCGCTCGCAACAGGCGCTGTGAGGCCCGGCCGACGGCAGCGGATCCGACCGGGGTTTCTTACATTCTCCGATTTTCATCGGGGCGACGCGGCCCACAGCGCGACAAGGGCTGCGAGCCGCTGCGCCTGAAGGCTGCGCCGACCGACGGCGCCGGACCGCAGCAGCCGCGCGCCCTGGTGTTCACGGCGGGCCGCGAGCGCTAGCGGACGAAGATGTTCATCGCGTAGTCCGCGGATGCGGTCGCCGAACCCGTTGTTCGCGAAGTCGGCTTCGAACGTCCCCTCAAAATCTTGAAGCGCGACGGTGAACGAGGCGTCGTTTTCCTCGGTGATCCCCAGTCCGTGGTCGGCTTGTCCGCACGCATCGCCGCCGCCGCCGATCATCATGACGGCAGAGTCCGCGCCAGCACTTGCGGTGTTGTGCCAGTTCGCCCAGAAGCTGATCGTGTTCGGGGCACCGATGTCACCATCGGCGCACTCGGCTTGGGCGAACCCGTCGGTCTCGCTGTAGTTGCCGCCCAAGAGGACGTCGCAGCTGGCGAGGACCTCGTCGGTCGCCCACGGGCCGACGTTGTCGAAGCCCAAGCTGGTGATGAACCCGCGGAATGTATCTCCGCCCAAGCAGTCGCCCGTGGTCAGCAGGATGTGCGAGCTGTCTTTGTTGTCGCTGCGGGTGATCTTGAACTCCTGCGCTTCGACCCGCCAGAACGCGGCCGAGAGCATGTCGGCCAACGGCGCCGTTGAAGCGGTGTTTCCCTGCTCGGTCTCCAGGTCGAACCACCAGCCGCCGTCGTTGAGCATCCAGTTGTCGATGTTGTCGGCGTTTGCGAAGCGGGCCGTGAGTGTCCAGCCCCCGCCATCGGTGGACATGTCGCACAGCACCGGGAACGAGCCTTGGTCGCTTGGGTCGATGGCGTAGACCCCGTCCTCGGCGGTTGGGATCACTTCGAGGATCTGGGCGCAGGACCGGGCGAGCACACAACCTTCGAGACATCCATCGAGGTTGTCCGCGTTGCCGTCGTCGCACTCTTCGTCACCGGCGAGAGCCTCATCCCCACAGACCGGTTCCTCGACGGACGTCGTGCTGGAGCTGGAGCTGGAGCTGGAGCTGGAGCTGGAGCTGGAGCTGGAGCTGGAGCTGGAGTGAGCGGAGCTGGAGCTGGAGCTGGAGCCGGAGGTGGAGCCCGTGTCGCCGGGCTCTGGTCCCGTGCTGGACGAGGAGCCAGACTCCGTCGTCGGGAGCGTTGAGGACGATGTGCTCTGCGGTTCGGTGGAGCTTGTTGTGAGGCCGCTCGTGGGCCCGTCTGATGTGGAGCTGTCGTCGCTATCGTTGCCTGCGACGTCGTCCGCTGGGCAACCAACCAGCAGACTTGACGATAGGAGAAAAGTGGAAACGTGCGTGAGGGGGGTGGTGCGGTTCATGGGCGTTCCAGGCTCTCCTGTGCACTATTCTCACAATCTACGCAGTTCTTGAAGGGCGACACAGACTCTCAAGTGCGGCGGTGTATTCGGTTGTCGCAGATCGTCGTGGTCGCGCGTTCGCCGGAAAACTCGCGGACTTTTTCGTCCTTGTGTCGAGGTGGGTGCGACGCGCGGACACGGCGAATCGCGAAGGAAAAGGATGAGCGAGACGTCGTGTCGGGTTCTCCACATGCTGGTAGTCTGTGTGACGTTATGGATCGCGACGGGAAGCTGAGATTCACTGTTTTGTTCGTGCTCCTCGGCACCGTCGGCTGTCCTGCCCAGAGCTCCGTGCAGGCCGAGGACTTGCCAACGCCGGTCGGCCCGGCAGCAGGTTCCAGCGGAAGCCAAGGTTCAATCACCAACGGCGAGTCCGGTGAGCAGACCGACACGAGCGCGAGCACGAGCACGTCCGGGGACCCCAGCACATCTGAACCCGGCCCGAGCTCATCGACATCCGAGACCGCAGACTGCCTTGATGGATGTTCTTCGCCGCCGAACACCTGCTACCTCAACGAGGGGACGTGCATCTCGGGGGCGTGCGAGTACGAACCCAAACCCGTGTCAACCCCCTGCAGCGATGGGGATGCTTGCACAATGGTCGACGAATGCGATGGCGCAGGGACATGCGTCGGGTCCTCCCCGCTGTCCTGCGAGCGGGAGAATGCCGAAGGCGGGACCTGCGTGGACGGGGAGTGCGGGGGCTGGACGTGTATTGAGCCCTACGAGGATTGCGACCAGGACTGGTCGAACGGCTGTGAGGTGCCGACCGGAGTTCCCAACTCCTGCAATGCGAACGGGTTGTCCGAGACAAACGCCTGCGGCACCGCCTACTGCGGGATTGAGGTCGCACCCAACGCCATCAACTTCATGGCCCAGAACTATCGCTGCGTGACCTGCTCCAACTGTTCGACCCCCGAAGAAGGCGAGGTGGCTTGGTGCAACCAGGCGACCGGTGGATGGTTCACGCCAGAAGCTGGCGACTGCCCTGCGTTCTACGAGGGCGCGACGTGCCAGCCGTAGGACAAACGGAAGCCCTGGTGTCTGCCCTTGGCCGTTGGAGCGGGCGGTTGGCATGCGGGCCCCTGTTGTGCGTGAGTGTCGGGTGTTTAGGCCCGGTGACCCCACCGGGTCCTGAGGGGGGCTCAGTCTCCGCATCCGCGTCGGGCAGCAGCACGTCATCGCCCAGCCTCGACGCGTCGACGGACGCGGGATCCCAGAGCGCAGCGGGGACCCGAACGAGCTCGACACAGACGGCCGGAGAGACGAGCACGTTCGAGACATCCGGAGACACGGGGACCGTGGAGCCCCACGAACTCGCCCAGGTTGCGCATGCCCGAGAGTTTCGGGGCGCCTGGGTCGCCACGGTGTTTAACATCAACTTTCCCGAGACCGTAGGCGTGGCTCCGGAAGTGCAGCAACAGGAGCTGCTCGCTATTCTCGATGGGGTCTTGGCGCTCGGGCTCAATGCCGTAATCCTGCAGGTCCGGCCCGAGTCCGATGCTTTGTACGCATCGGACCTTGAGCCTTGGAGCCGCTTTTTGACCGGGACGCAGGGGCAAGATCCTGGCTACGATCCGCTGGAGTTCGCCGTGGCACAGGCGCACGCTCGGGGTTTAGAGGTCCATGCGTGGATCAACCCCTACCGCGCGCAGGTCAACGCGGACTCCACGGTCTCGCCGATGCACATCTCGCAGGTGCTCAGTGAGCACGCGCGACCCTATGGAAGCGGAACCTGGATGGACCCGGGGGCGTCGGAGGTCCGAGACCACGTGGTCGAGGTCGCGCTCGACCTTGCGGATCGTTATTCGATCGATGGCCTTCAGATGGACGACTACTTCTACCCCTACCGCGAGCACGGGCCGTTCCCGGATACGCCGACTTGGCAGGCCTACCTAGCCTCGGGGGGAACGTTGGGGCTTGCGGACTGGCGCAGGGAGAACGTCAACCTTCTCGTCGAAGGCATGCATGACGGCCTCCTTGCGTCGAGTCCTTCGGTGCGGTTTGGAATCGCGCCGTTTGGGATCTATCGACCGGGTATCCCCCCTGGAATCACTGGATTGGATCAGTACGAGTTGCTGTACGCAGATCCGGTACTGTGGATTCAAGAAGGCTGGGTCGACTATCTTGCACCGCAGCTGTATTGGCCGATCTCTCAACAACAGCAAGCCTATGATGTGTTGCTTGAGTGGTGGGCGAGTCTGCCCGAGGACGGCCGACATCTCTTCGCGGGCAATGCGGCCTATCGGATCGGGAGTGAGGCGGATTGGACTGCCGACGAGTTACTCGATCAAGTGGCCATCTCCCGGGACATCGGACCACCGAGTGCGGGCAATATTTTCTACAACGTAGATTCGTTGCTCGATGACCTGGATGGTGCAGCGACGTCGCTCGCGGAGGACATGTATGCGCGTCCAGCGTTGACGCCTCAGCTCCCTCGGCCCGGGCTTCGCGAGGTCTCTGCACCTGGGGCCACGAGTGCCGGGGAAGCGTGGGCCCTTACGCACCCCCAAAGAGACGGGCTGCGTGCATTCGTGGTCTACCGTGACAACGGATCCGAGTTTGTCGTAGAGGAGATCCTCGGACCCGAAACGATGACCGTGACATTGGGCGATGGGAGATGGGCGATTAGCGCAGCCGATCGCTTCGGCAGCGAGAGCTTGGGGATTGTCATCGAGTCGCCCGCTTCGCAAGGCTGAGGACAACTCCGCGCGGCGGATCGCGAAAAGACGAGTGCCTGTTAGGACCCGCACTGATCGTCCGGAAGGCACGCGGCGGACCCGTCACTGAGCTCGCAGCACGTCCACCCGGCGGGAACGCCCTGTGCATCCTCGCAGCTGCTCATGGCGCAGCCCATCGCGCAGAAACCCTCGCCCTCCTCGCTCTCCTCGCTCTGGACGGCGCCCTGCGTCTTGGAGACGCAGAGCATCGGCTCGAGACATTCCTGAGCGGAGAGGCATGTCTCCCCGAGCGCGGGGGCCTCGATGCAGGTGCTCTCGACGCCGCATACGAGTTCGGTGCCATCTTCGAGGATGCACTGGGAGTTGTCCTCACATTCCTCGACTTGAACCACGAGACTGCAACCCGTCAGTTGCGGGAGCAGCGTGGCGAGCATCCAAGTCAGATTCCATCGGGAAGGCGGATTGATTGTCCAGTTGGGCATCTTAGAAACGCGATCCAATCTGCAGTGAGGGGCCCAAGCGCGACAGGCCCGGTGCAACCTCGAGGCGGGCGCTGGACCGCGAAGAAGACCGACCGCGGACGGCGCTCGCGACGATGAGCGCGATCCCGGTGATCGCCAGGGCCCCGCCGGTGGCGAAGAGGATGTCGGCGGTCAATGAATAGGTCTGCGTCGCGTCGATTCGGCGCCGGCGATCCTCGAGCGCAATTTCGTCGCCGTCCAAGACATCGGATTGTCTCAGTGCGAGTCCTCCGAGCACACCTCCTACGACCAGCGCGGCACCGCCGGTCCCTGTGAGAACGGCGCCGGCAATCTTGAGCCGTCGTCGCTTCGCGCGTTCCTCCGGAGAGGGGCCGGGGTCGGAGGAAGGGGCATCCCCGCGGTCAGGATCCTCCTGCTCCTCGGCGTCGCTCGTCTCTGGCTGCGCACCCGCGGAGTCGGCGGCGTCTCGCCTGGCTTGGACTTCCAGCACGCCGCGGAGGACTTGAACGCGCTCCAAGGCGTCTTTTCTCGCCTCGATCTCAACCTCGCCGGAGCTGAGGAAACGATCGTAGTACTCCACAGCGTGTTCGAGGTCGCCGCTTTCTTCATACACGCGACCCGCATTGAAGAGGTAGCTTGGGTCTCCGGATGCCGCGTAGGCGCGGGAGAACGCATCTGCGGCCAGTGCGTAGTTCCGCTCGGCGTACGCGAGCCGCGCTTCTTCGTCCAGCGCAGCGATCTCGTCGGAGTCCGGCGAGGCCTGTGGGGCGGGGACCGTGGTCGCAGGCGAAGAGACTGGGGAGCTCGCGAGGACGACGGCGATGGCCGTTGGAAGTGGATTCATCGTGGTGGGGTGACGGGAAGAAGGTCTGTGCTTTGGGCCGGCTCCCGCTTCTTGGAGCGCGGCAAGAACGGATCGTTCGGCGCAGCTGCGGGCTTCGCAGCGGCGGGTTGGGCAGCGGCGGGTTGGGCAGCTGCGGGCTGGGCAGCTGAGGGCTGGGCAGCCGCTGATGCGCCGTTTGGGCGCCGGCGCGACCGCTTGCCCCGAGGGGAGGTTACCGCTGCGGGCTCGCGCAACGAAGTGACTTCCGAGCGTCGGAGGGACCAGGTTTCGTCCGACCCCGAGCGGACCTCAATGGTCCGGCTCCAAGTGCTGCCCTCAGCACCCGTGACCTCGACGAGATGCGTTCCCGCCGCGAGTTCTCCGGTGTAAGGCGTTGGCCCGACCGACACGCCGTCGATACTCAGCGTCCCCTCCGGTTCGCTCAGCACCCGGACCGAGCCTCGCTCGGGGTATTGTCCTACTGCTGGTTCGCCCGCTTGCGGAGTGGAGGGTTGTGGGGGCCGTGGGCTCGGCTGCTCCGCTGCGACGGCGGCGGGCTGCACCGGCACCGAAGTGGCCTCCGCGGTCGCGCCAGGGCTGTGATCGACACCCGGGCGCGCCCACAGCCACGCCGCAGCAGCTCCAAGCGCCGCGACCGCGAGCACAGCGGCTCCGACGAGTCGCCCGGAGCTCCCGCGCGCCTGCGGCCCCTCGGCAGGGGGCGTGAGTGGTGGCGCCGCGGGGTCGGTCGTCGTCGGCGATTCGTCTGCCGCGGTGTCGCTGAGGACATCGGCCACGAGGCCGCGCGTGGTGCTCGTTCGGGCCCGAGGGATCGGCTGGCTGTTGGTCACCCGCCGCAGGCGGAGCATCGAGACCGAGGGAACCGCATCGATCAGCGCTTCGACGAGCACGGCCCCGTTGGCGGGACGAAGGGCAGGGTCCGGCGCGGTGGCTCGAGAGATGAAATCCAGCAGCGATTGTGGCACCCGAGCCGAAGCCGGGATGGTCGGGCGGCCTACGCCTCGTTGCGAGATCGGACCCCTGGGGAGGCTTGGGTCGCTCTGCAGCATGGTCTCCATCAGCCGGCCGGCGGCGTACACGTCGCACGCCGGGGTTGCTGGCAATCCTCGAAGCTGCTCCGGTGCGGCGAAGGATGGATTCGAAATGAGCGCAGATTCGTCCGGCAGCTCTTCGTTGCGCAGCAGTTCGGTGAGACCCGCGCCCATTAACCGCAGCACGTTGGCGTGTACACCGTCGGAGAACAGGAACACGTTCGCGGGGCAGAGGCTTCGTGCGATCAGGCCTCGCGCATGCAGGTGCTCGAGCGCCTTGAGCAGCTGAGACATGACCGGAATGACGTCTTCGCTCCCGAACGAACGCTTGCGCGCCAAACGGTCGGCCAGCCGCTCGCCCTCGGCGCGCTCGAGGATTGCATACGCGACCCCGTCGTCGATGCCGAAGTCCAGGAACGTCACTAGGTTTGCGTGCTCGATGGACTGAAGGGCTCGGGCCCGTTCTTCGAACCGCGCGCGTCGGATGGGGTCGCCGACCCACTCGGCGCGGTTGGTGACCGCGACGACCTGGCGTGCTGCTTCGGTGTCGTCGGCAAGGAACGCTTGGCCCAAGCCTTCGAGCTTGACCTCGCGTGCGAGCGCGTAGCGATCGCCGAGTGCGAAACCCCGTCCCGAGCCGTCGGTTTTGAAGTCTACGATGCTTCGTACGTTCGCCATGCGTGCTCGGGCTTCCCCGTAGGCGCAGTCTTGCTCGCCACTGACCTTTGGGTCAAATCCAAATCGGCTTTTGGCGTCGCCATGCGGGCGCGCACTGTGCCGCCAGGTAGGCGACTGCGGGGATTGTCCGCAGCGCTGCCCCGAGGTCCCACATCGACAACGTCCTGTCGTCCATCTAACCTCAAAACGCCTTGGACGGTGTCGCTGTTCGGGGGGAAACGGGGAAAACTGATGCGGGTCTGCAATCCAAAAACTGGCGTCCTTCTATTCTCTCTTGGCGCGGCTCTACTCGTCGCATGCTCAGATCCGGCGGATGTCAGCACATCCTCCCTACGGATGGGGAGCGCCACGCTTGTTGACTTCTCAGCCGGGGTGTCTGCCGCCAATCACCCCGAGGGCGTAGGCCAGTACGGCGTGTGGTACGACGCGACCAACGATGCGTTTGGCAACGCGTCGGCAACCCTGGTCGATGGGGAGCCCGCTCTTCGTATCGACGACGGTGGGTTCACCAACGGGGTCTACACGCTTGTCCCCGCGGCCATCGACGCTGATGGATCGTACAGAGTCGAGGTGACGATGCTGGTCATCGAGAGCGCCGCGACCGGATTTGACCGGGTGGATGCTTTCCAGGTTGGCGTGTCGCACGGGGCGGATGCTGTCCACCGAGACCTCAACCCGAGCGACTTGACGCCGGCCAGCGCTGTCGGTGACTACGCCGGACTGACGGACGGCGACGATACTGCCGCGGGCCTTCAAGTGGTGAGCACGTCGGTCTTTGAGGCCGCGGCCGGCGACGACCTGCGTATCGCGTTCGGAACCGACGTCGTCAGCGGTGATTGGGCGCTGAACTCGGGAGCCTGGGTCGGTGCCTACGTGGTCGTGACCTCGATCCAGCTCGTCGCCGTCGATGTCGAGGAGCCCGCGTTCGTTGTCGACAACGACGACGGGGAGCCCGCATTCCTCGCAGCCGGGGGATGGACGCTCAGCGGTGGTGTGGGCTACGACGACGGCAGCTTTTTGTTCGCGTCCTCGGGGAGCGAAGCGGTCGCGTCGTGGACCGTGGATGTACCCGCCGGATACTACGACGTGCAAACCGTGTATCGGGCCGGCACGAATCGTGCTCAGTCCGCATTCTACTCGGTCTCGGTCGACGGAGGAATCGTTGCGACGCGTACGATTGACCAGCGGTTTGGCGACCTCGAATGGCGAGATTTGGGGCTGATCGAAGTGGCGGCCGCAGGCCAGGTTGTTGTGCGGTTGGACGCGGAGCAAAGTTCACCCGCGGGAACCGTCGCGATCGCTGATGCTGTTCGGCTTGTACCCTCGGATGGGCCTCCGCCGATCGACGAGCCTGAGATGCGCATTGCGGCGATCACGGTGTTCGACGATGTGGATGACGTCGGTGCGATCCAGTCGACGATCGATACGCTTGAGGGCCTCCACTACAACGCAGTGGCAGTGCATACCCGCTATCGAGGGGATGCGACCTATTTCCCCAACCGGCTCGATGCGACATACCCCAACGACGAACCGCGCAATGCCGAAGCGGGGGATGTTGACGTCCTCGCGGAATACGTGACGCGCGGCCACGCAGCCGGGCTGCAGGTCTTCGCGTACGTTAATACGCATTTGGTCACCGATGGATCCGACTCGGTTGAGGCGGGCACACATGTTGTCAATGCGCATCCGGAATGGAGGACCTGGGCCTACAATGCGGGCGTTCCGGTGGTGCAGACGACGGCGGAGGACGGCGAGGGGCTTTGGCTTGAGCCCGCGCTGCCTGAGGTTCGAGAATACCTCACCGACATCGCTGGAGATATCGCGCTCAACTATGAAATCGATGGGATCATCCTCGACCGGATTCGGTACCCGCAAACGTCCTTCACGCGAACGAATGCGGACTTTGGCTACCACCCGGGAGCCATCGCGGCGTTCAATCTTGCGTACGACAAGGTGGGTATCCCAGACCCCTACGATGCGGATTGGATCGAGTTTCGGCAGATCGCGATCACTGAAACGGTTGGCGCGATCTACGGTCGCCTCGGCGAGATCGACAAGAACCTCAAGCTTCTGGCGTATCCGATCGGCCGGTTCAACGACGCCGTCGCCTTCAACTACCAAAACTGGCCTCAGTGGCTCCGGGAGCGGTCTATCGACGCCGTCCTGCCGCAGATCTATACGTCGAACGCCGCGCAGTTCTCGTCCAGCCTGTCGACGCACGCGGCGGCCTACGGCGGAGACCGGCTGGTGGGTGTCACGACCAATGCCTTCTCGGCAGGGATGCCGGTCGCCGAGCAGATCGAAACGGTCCGAGCGGCAGGGCTGGATGGGACCTCGCCGTTTCGCCATGGCACAATGGGGGCACTGGGCTACTTCGAGGACCTCGAAGACGCGTGGGATGGGATTGCCCCGTTCCCGGAGATGCCGTGGAAAGGGGTGAGGATCAACCGCCTCAAGCTGCGGAAGGCCTGCGCTGACGACCCGAGCGTGCAGCGGTCGTGGACCGTCATCAACCCGAACGCATGGTCGATCGAGGTGACCGTGTGGCTCCTGGGGACCGACGAGTTTCGGACGTTCTTCGTGCCACCGGGTGAGAGCCAGTTCCACATGCCGGCTCAGGAATCGCAGAACATCGCGAAGATGAGCTGGTACGACCACTACGACATGCTGCGCACCGCGGCCGACGTCTCGATCGCGCGTTGGGTCTGCGAGTAGTGGCCCCTGGCGCCCGGAAGCGCGAGCGGATCTCAGGATCCGCTCACGCCCGGTCGTTCTTGCGCTTCTTGTCTTTGCGCTTTCTGTCTTTGCGCTTCTTGTCCTTGCGCTTCTTGTCCTTGCGTTTGTTGCCCTGCTTCGCCGGCGCATCCCCGTGATCTTCGACCACCCCGGGTGCGACGTCGGGCGGGAGCGGGAGCCCCAGCGCTGCCGTGGCCTCGCGAATCAGCTCGTGGGGGACCAGCGGCGCGGTGAGGTCGACGTCGGCGGAGAGTCGCTGGGTGACGGCGCGCAGGGTGGCCAACCGAGCGTGGCGCTTGGTGTTGGCACCGACGACGAACCAGGGCGCATGCGGGGTGTCGGTGTGCGCCAACATCTCGTCAAATGCGCAGACGTAGTCGTCCCAACGCTTGCGGTTGCGTAGGTCCTCGCGCGTGAACTTCCAGCGCTTGAGCGGGTCGTGGAGACGATCGGCGAAGCGTTCGAGTTGTTCCCCGCGGCTGATGCACAGCAGGACCTTGATCAGGACCGCACCGTCGTCGGCGAGCATCTTTTCGAACGCGTTGATCTCGTCGTATCCGCGGCGCCAAGCATCCTCGTCGCAAAAACCCTCCACGCGTTCGACGAGCACGCGGCCATACCAAGTACGGTCGAACACCACGAGCTGACCGGGCGCCGGGAGCTCTCTCCAGAAGCGGTAGAGGTAGTGGCGGCCTTGCTCGGCAGGGGTCGGTGCTCCGACGGCGTGGACCTTCACCCCGCGCGGGTCGAGCCGGGCGGTCATGCGGCGAATCGCGCCGCCCTTGCCAGCAGCATCGGTCCCTTCGAACGCAATCATGGCGCGGCGTCCCTGGGCTCGGTACGCGCACTGAATCCTCAGGAGCTGGAGCTGGAGCGCGGCGAGTTCGGCCTCGTAGTCGTCCTTGGACGGCCCACCAGGATGCTCGAGGTCGTCGACGGAACGCCGGGAGTGTGATGTGCGGTTGTTCGAGTTGGTCGTCATCGTACGTCTCCCGCGAAGCCTTTGGGTCGCAGCCGCTTCGCCCGTTTTGCTTCTCGTTGTCGGGCCTCGGCCCACGCGATCATCTGCTCGTGGCTTCCGGCACCGCTGCCCTTGCGTTGCCGATAGCTGCCGTCGGACTGCATTTCCCAGGCGAGACGGTCGTCGTCCAGCTGGGTGTTGATGATGGTCTGCAACGTCTCGCGCAGGGCCGGGCGCTCGACGGGGACGACCGCCTCGACGCGACTCTCAAGGTTTCGGTTCATGATGTCGGCGGAGCCGATCAGGTACTCCGCCGCGCCGTTGTTGTGGAACACATAGATGCGCGCGTGCTCGAGAAAACGGCCGACGATGCTGATCACGCGGATGTTTTCAGAGAGCCCCTCGATGCCGGGTCGAATGCGGCAGGTGTCCCGGATGATCAGGTCGATGCGCACGCCCGCCTGCGAAGCTCGGTAGAGTGCACGGGTGACGTCAACGTCTTCGAGCGCGTTGCACTTCATCTGGATCAGTCCGTCACCGTTCTTGCGATGGGACTCGATCTCCCGGTCGATCTTCTCGAGGAGCTCGGGCTTGAGCTTCTTCGGTGCAGGCAGCAGCTTTCGGTACATGCGGCCGGGCTGGTAGCCGGTGGTCAGGTAGTTGAACAGCTCGGTCAGGTCGTGGCCGAGGTCGTCATCACAGCTGAACAGGCCAAGGTCGGTGTATGCCCGGGCGTTTCCCGCGTGGTAGTTGCCGGTGCCGATGTGCGTGTAACGAGTCAGCCGGTTGTAGTCACGCCGCACCACCAGGATGGTCTTGGTATGCGTCTTGAGTCCGATGACGCCGTAGCTGACGTGAATGCCGGCCTCCTCAAGACGGCTGGCCCACCGAATGTTGGCCATCTCGTCAAAGCGCGCCTTGAGTTCGACGACCACCGCCACCTGCTTCCCGTTGCGGGCGGCCGAGACCAAGTGACGCACGACGTTGGTCCCCGCAGATGTGCGATACAGCGTCATCTTAATCGCGCGGACCTTCGGGTCCAGGGAGGCCTCGCGAAGGAAGCGCTCGACCGACGTCGAGAACGACTCGTAGGGGTGGTACAGCAGGATGGACCCCTCATCGCGGATCTGATGGAAAATGTTTCGGTCTGCGTCCATCAGCGCCGGATGGTCGACCGGGCGATGGACGTCCTCACGAAGCTCGGGTCGGTCGATCGCGCCAAGCTCGAACAGGTCTTTGAGGCCGATCGGCATGTCGGCGACTTCGAACACGTCCTCGTGCTCGTCGAGGCCGAACTTGTCGGCGAGCAGTCCGCGGTGCAGCGGCGGCATGTCGGCGGAGACCTGCAGTCGCACGATCGGCGCGAACTTCCGCTCACGCAGCTCCGACTCGATGAGCGCGAGGAGGTCGTCGGCGTCCTCTTCATCACCCTCCGTATGGGCGTTGCGCGTGGCCCGGAAGGTCGTCCATCGATCGATGATCATCCCGGGGAAGAGCAGGTCCAGGTTGTGCGCCATCACGTCCTCCAGCGGGACGAAGCGAAAATCGTCCCCGACTCGAAGGAAACGCGGAATACCGGACCCGATCGGCACCTTCACGCGGGCCAAGAGCGGATGCGTGTCGTTGGTGTGGTGCAGGGTGACCAGGAGGTTGAGCGAGAGGTTGGAGATGAAGGGGAATGGATGCGCCGGATCCATCGCCTGCGGCGTCACCAGTGGGAAGATGTTCTGGAGGTAGTACGCGCGCAGCTGCCGACGCTCGTCGTCCGTCAGGCCGAGGTAGTCGACGACGCCGATCTCTTCGAGCGCGAGCTCGCGCTTGAGTTCGCTCCAAGCTTCGACCAGGCGCCCCTCAAGCTGGCGGATCTCGAAGTTGCAGGCGGTGATCTGCTCCTGGGGCGTTCGTCCGTCGACGGTCTTGTCGTGTACGCCGGCGAACACCTGCTGCTTGAGGCCGCCGATCCGCTTCATGAAGAACTCGTCGAGGGTCGAGCCCACGATCGCCAGAAACTTCAGCCGCTCCAGCAGGGGGACACGCTCATCGCGGGCTTGGTGGGCGACCCGGCAGGCGAAGTTCAACCAGGTCAGCTCCCGGTTGAGGAACGCCTCCGGGCCGAGATCTTGGTGGTCCCCCGCGGTCGACCACGCGGCGTGGCCGGGCAAGGGCGGGTGGGGTGGGGTCACGCCATACTCGACCCGCGTCCGTTTGGGTTCGATAGGCGGGAGGTCGGAGGCGGCGGGCAGGGCGTCCGTGAGGGGGGAGGTAGGCGCGTCCGTTGCGATCGTCACAGCGAGGTCCGGCCCCGGAGTGTCGCAGAACCTCAAGAAGCCGTCGACACCCGCGCGGTCCCGCCACACCCTGCGGCCCGATTCGGAGCGCGTGAGGCTCGGATCGTGGGTGCGACGAGGGGCTAGGGCCGCGTACACTTGCAAGGGCGTGGCTGGGACGTTCGAGCACTCGACCCTTCGGATCCGCCGGACCCCGGCGATGGAGCGCGTCCGAGACACCGACGTCGATGATGCACAGCTGGTGGTGTTGGTGGGCCACGCCTCAGGACGCCGGTACGTGGTGGGATCGCAGCTTGTGCTCGGGCGCGGATCCGGGTCTCCGATCGAGTTGCTCGACGACGGTGTCTCCCGTGAGCACGCTCGGGTCCGGCGCACCGACGCGGGCTATACCCTCGAGGATCTGGGCAGCCGGAACGGGACGTTTGTCAACGGGGAGCGGGTCACCGAAACGGTGCTGAACTTCGGCGACAAAATCGCAGTCGGATCGCGGACCGTCCTGTTGTTCGCCAACCGAGATCGATTTGACGACCAACGGAATCAGGCTCAAAAACTCCAAGCGCTCGGGCAGCTCTCCGGGGGAATCGCCCACGACTTCAACAACCTGTTGGGCGTGGTGCTGGCCAATACGAGCCACCTTCAGGAACTCCAGGAACAGGGCCCGGTTGAGGATGCCCGGCTGCGCGCCTCCTTGGCCGACATCGAAACCGCCTCGCGCCGCGCGGTCGACCTCACCCGTCAACTGCTCGCGTTCGCCCGAAGCGGTCAGCGTCGTCAAGACGCCGTGTCGCTGGCCACCGTGGTCGCCGACGCCGAACGACTGCTCCGACGAACGCTTCATCGTTCGATCGAGCTTGTGACCACGGTCGAAGAAGACATCGCGGTCGTCGGGGACTCCTCGCAGCTCCTGCAGATCCTGATGAACCTGTGCATCAATGCCGGCGACGCGATGCCCCAAGGCGGGCGTCTGCACATCGAGCTGCGACGGGCGTCGCACCCCGAGGTCGATCTTGAGGGGACCGAGCTGTTGACCCACGGTGATGTTGCGTCGCTCCGAGTGCTCGACGAGGGCGTGGGGATGAACGCTGAGGTCCGCTCCAGGGTGTTTGAGCCGTTCTTCACGACCAAACCGCGAGGCAAAGGCACGGGGCTCGGGCTGGCGACCGTGCATGCGATCGTCCGCGACCATGGTGGGCACATTCGGGTCGAGAGCGAGCCCGGTCGGGGGGCGAAGTTCGAGGTGTTGATGCCCTGCGGAGCGAGCCGCCCCGAGGTCAACCCGCGGCACACTGCCGGTCTGGGGGGTCGCTTGCGCGGGTTGGTATTGCTGGCCGACGACGAGTCCTTGATCCGAACCGCGAGTCGACGGGTCTTGGAGCACGTCGGCATGGAAGTGATCGAGGCCTGTGACGGTGCGCAGGCCGTCGACCTGTTTTCGTCCAACGCCGATCGGGTTGACCTTGTGATCCTCGACCTCGACATGCCTCACCTGGATGGGGAGCAGGCGTTCCATAGGCTCCACGCGCTTGCGCCGAACGTCCCGATCCTGATCAGTTCCGGCTACATCGACGCAGAGCGCGAGCAGTTGCTCCAGGAGGCAGGTGTCGACGGTTTCCTGCACAAACCTTATGATTCGGCCGCGCTGCTCAAGGCAGTCGCGGCGGCCCGGGCTGCTGCGGCCAGCCCCGAGAATCACCCCGCAGCGCCCGACGAACCATGAACGCACGCATCCTCAGCGCAGCCCTCGCCCTCCCGCTTTCCTTCGGCCTCCTCGCGTGTGACGACGCGAAGAAGGACGACGCCAAGGCGGACAAGAAAGATGACGCCAAGGCCGAAGAGAAGCCCGAAGAAAAAGCCGAAGAAAAGGCCGAAGAAAAGGCCGAAGAAAAAGCCGAAGAAAAGGCCGACGCCGAGGACAAAGGCGGCTGGTAGCGGCCGTGCGAACGCTGCTCGCGTTCGTATTGTGTGGGGCTTGCGGTGTCGTGGAGACGGCTCCCCAAGCCGATCCGATCCCGTCGGCAGAGGCGGCGCCGGAGATTCCCGTTGCGACCGCGCTGGAAGCACTTCGAGCGCGGGAGCGTACCCTGCGGGGCCAGGCGCGGCCGCCTTGGTCGTCGATCTCCGGTCCCGATCCGTCTCTGGTGTTGCCGTGGGGACGCGACGGGTTCGTGGGCTTGCTGCGCGGAGACGGGGCGGTCGTGCGTCTGGGTCCGCGTGGACAGGAGCGAGCCCGCCTGCCCGTGGTCGATGGGGCGGTCGGGTGGGCGCGGGCAGGCGAAACACTGCATGTCGTCGGCGAGCGGTCCAACGAGATCGTGATCGTCCACGAGGTTGCGGGAGAACTCGTCGTGAAGGACCGGATCGCGGTCGCAGGGGCGCAGGCTCTGCGCGCGGTCGCGGTACGTCCCGAAGGCGGTTGGTATGTTGCGGACCGGCACCGCGGGCAGATCCTTGAGGTCTCGCTGGATGGTACAATGACGCATTCGATCGCGTGCGCCGGTGCCGTCGACGTTCAGGTCCACGAATCGTGGTTGATCGCCAACTGCTTGCTGGAGCACGCGGTGCGCGTGTTTTCGACCGATGGCTCCAAACGGGGCGGAGGTGAACCGGTCGCCGAGCTCCGCCATGACGGCCCGATTTGGGCGATGGCGCCCAGGACCGTGGGCGGGGCGCTGGAGCTTGCGCTCGCCGGCGTCGAGGACCACCCCTTGGATCGCAGCGGGGGCGGGTTCGGCTACATCGACTCGTTCTTGTTTCACGTTCGTTTGGAGGGCCCGAGCCTGCGCCGACTGGCTGCCGTGAACCTCGCCGCGCACGGGGTGGTCACGCCCAAGCACTTGCAGTGGCGTCGCGATGTGCTGTGGGTGAGCGGTGCAGGTTCCGACGCGATGGCGCGTGTTGATGTTGGCGCCGCGCTCCCCAGCGTTGAGGCGTGGACCGTCCCGGCGGGCCTAGCGGGGTTCGCGATGCGCGGCGAGGAGATGCTGGCGGCCGACCCTCTCTTGGACCAATGGGTGCATCTGGATGCCGAGCACCACACGACGCAGGTTTCAATCGATCATGTGGACGAGCGGTCAGCAGCCGCTCGCCTCGGTGAGGTCCTGCTGTTCACCACGCTGATGGCTCCACAGGCCAGTTCGGCGGGTCGCGGGAGTCGGTTCACCTGCGAGACGTGTCACTTCGAGGGGACGGTCGATGGGCGGGTGCACTTCACCGGGCGTGGGGAGGTGTACGCCACCACCAAGACGCTTCGCGGGTTGGTGGGGAACCAGCCCCACTTCTCGCGCGCGCTCGATCGAACGACGACCGGGATGATCCACAACGAGTTTCGGGTGGCGAACGCCAACACCCCCGGGGATCCGTGGTTTCCGCTCCAAGCGGGAGAGATTCCGTGGCTGGCGACGGTGACCAGCGCCCGGCGGGTTGAGCCGGCACAGCTGCGTGCGGCAGTGCTGGAGTTTCTCGCCGTGTTCACGCCGGAGCCGAACCCCTCCGTGCGGGACCGGGCCTCCTTAACCGCGCGCGAACGCGCCGGAGCCTCGCGATTCGAGGCGCTTTGCGAAGGATGCCACCAGGCACGAACCGTCGCCGACGACCCCGAATCTCGGGTCTCCTTCGCCGAGTGGGAATCCGCGATCTTCGGCGGCGGCGGGCTGCTGTGGGCATCGGAGGCCCGCTACCGCACCGGCGTGCAGCCCTACGTCCACGAGGAGGGCGCTCGGGTCCCGTCGCTGCGTCGGTTGTGGGTCAAGCGACCCTACATGACCCAAGGGGGAGCGCCAGACGTGGAGGCGGTCCTCGAAGCCGTGCGTGTGGGGGGCGACGCTGTGCACGGTGGGGGAGACGGGGACCCGCTGAGTCCCGATGACCGCGATGCCCTTTCGGCATTCCTCGACCTGTTGTGAAATCGCGATGATGCCGGGTGCCGCATCACGCCGGCCGCCATTGCGAAGGACGGCCTCGGGCGGTTAGAACGACGGGGCGAGGAACGAACAATGCGGATTATGGTCACTGGAGGCGCGGGGTTCATCGGCGCCAACTTCCTCAATCTCCTCGTGCCGAGGCACGGCGAGCATCATTTCATCAACGCCGACAAGCTCACGTACGCGGCCAACCTTTCGAGCCTCGCGGGCATTGCGGACGCGCCGAACTACAGCTTCGTGCAGCTCGACATCGCGGATGCGAACGCGGTTGCCGAGGGGTTCGAGGAGCACAAGCCGGATGTGTTGGTGCACTTCGCCGCCGAGAGCCACGTCGACCGCTCGATCACGGGCCCACGTGCCTTCATCGAGAGCAACATCGTCGGCACGTTCAACCTGCTTGAGGAGGCGCGCAAGCGCTGGGGCACAGGGAACGGCCTGTTCCACCATGTCAGCACCGATGAGGTGTACGGATCGCTCGGCGAGACCGGCATGTTCGTGGAGGACACCCGCTACGATCCCTCCAGCCCGTACTCCGCTTCGAAGGCGGCCAGCGACCACCTCGTGCGCGCGTATCACCGCACCTATGGCTTGCCGGTGAAAGTGACCAACTGCTCGAACAACTACGGCCCGCTGCAGTTTCCCGAAAAACTCATCCCCGTGATCACGCTGGGCGCCGCCGAGGGGAAGCCTCTGCCGGTCTACGGCGAGGGCCTCAACGTACGCGACTGGCTGTACGTGACCGACCACTGCGAAGCCATCTGGAAGGTGGTCAACGAAGGGAAGGTGGGCGACACCTACAACATCGGCGGCAACAACGAGGTACGCAACATCGACGTCGTAAAGATCATCTGCAAGCTCGTCGCCGAGCGGCAGGGGAAGCCGGCCAGCGAACTCGAGTCGTTGATCACATATGTCAAGGACCGGCCCGGACACGACCTGCGCTACGCGATCGATGCGACCAAGATCGAGACCGAACTGAACTGGTCGCCGGCCGAGACCTTCGAGACCGGCTTCCGCAAGACGGTGCACTGGTACCTAGACAACCCCGCCTGGATCGACCAGGTCCGCAGCGGTGAGTACCGCAACTGGATCGAGAAGAACTACACCAACCGAGGCTGAGACATGACGATCACCAAGGGCATCATTCTCGCCGGGGGATCCGGCACCCGTCTGCATCCGCTCACCAAGGGCGTCAGCAAGCAGCTGATGCCGGTGTACGACAAGCCGATGATCTACTACCCGCTGTCCACGCTCATGTTGGCGGGGATCCGAGACGTTCTGATCATCACCACTCCGCACGAGCAGGAGATGTTCCAGCGGCTGCTCGATGACGGCACGCAGTGGGGCATGAACATCCAATGGGCCGTGCAGCCCAGTCCCGACGGGCTCGCGCAGGCGTTCATCATCGGCAAGGAGTTCGTCGGTGGGGAAGGCTGCAGCCTCGTCCTGGGAGACAACATCTTCTACGGCGCGAACTTGTCCGAGCTGCTGTGCACCGCCGCCTCGAAGGACGAAGGCGCGAGCGTGTTCGGCTATTGGGTCAAAGATCCGCAGGCCTACGGCGTTGCGGAGATGGACGGGGAAGGGCGCTGCCTGAGCCTCGAGGAGAAGCCCGAGAAGCCCAAGTCGAACTGGGCGGTCACGGGCCTGTACTTCTACGACAGCCGGGTCTGTGAGCTCGCCGCATCGCTCAAGCCCTCGTCGCGAGGGGAGCTTGAGATCACCGACCTCAACCGGCGCTACCTCGAGCAGGACAAGCTGCGGGTGGAACGCTTGGGTCGCGGGTTCGCGTGGCTGGACACCGGAAACCCCGACGCGTTGATGCAGGCGGCCAACTTCATCCAGACCATTCAGCAGCGGCAGGGCCTGCAGATCGCTTGTCCGGAGGAAATCTCGTACCGCGCGGGGTGGATCGACGCTGCGGGCTTGGCTGCGCTCGCGGAGCCGCTCAAGAAGACCGAGTATGGCCAGTATCTCGCGCGGCTGGCAGTGTCCTCGGAGTCCCGTCGGTGAAGCTCGAGACCACCCCAATCCCCGGGCTCGTCATCCTTGAAGCCGCGAGTGTTTGGCGATACACGGGGGTTCTTCAAGGAGACCTACTCCACGCAGCGGTACGCCGACGCCGGCATCACGGCACCGTTTGTCCAAGACAACCTGTCCAAGTCGACGCGGGGCGTGCTCCGGGGCCTGCATCTTCAGCATCCGCATGGGCAAGGCAAGCTGGTTCAGGTGTTGCTTGGAGAGGTGTTCGATGTTGCCGTCGACGTTCGACGTGGCTCGCCGACGTTTGGACAGTGGGTCGGCGTGACCCTCTCGGCGGAGAACCACCGGCAGTTCTACATCCCTCCTGGATTTGCGCACGGCTTCTGCGTCACCTCCGACGAGGCGCTCTTCTCGTACAAGTGCACCGACGGCTATCACCCCGAGTGTGAGCACGGCGTGCTGTGGAACGACCCGGAGGTCGGCATCGAGTGGCCGGTCGCTGAGCCTTCGCTGTCCGAGAAAGACAGGGCATACCCGCGGCTCTCGGCGATCCCTGTGGAGACGCTTCCAAGCTTCTCGGCGGAGGTCGGCTGACATGGACCTGCTGATCAGCCCGCAGGGAATGCTTGGCCGCGCGTGGCAGGCACTGTTGCTCGACCAAGGGCTGCCGTTCGAGGAGGTCTCGTACCCGGACTTCGATCTCACGTGTGACGCATCCTTGGCCCGTGTCTCCGCCGGAGCCTACAACCGGGTGATCAACTGCGCGGCTTGGACCGACGTCGACGGGGCCGAGACGAACGAAGACCAAGCCACCGCGGTCAATGGCGACGCGGTCGGTCGCCTGGCAGCGTGTTGTGCAGAGGCCGGCAGCGTGTTGGTGCACTACAGCACCGACTACGTGTTCCCCGGAGATGCCACCGTTCCATACCCCGTCGATGGGATCCATGATCCGGTCAACGCATACGGTCGCGGTAAGGCGCGCGGGGAGACGCTCATTCGCAGCTCGGGCGCGCAGCACCTCATCCTACGCACGAGCTGGCTCTACGCGCCGTGGGGGAAGAACTTCGTGTTGACGATGCGCCAACTCGGCGCGCAGCGAGAGACCCTCACGGTCGTCGACGATCAGCGCGGGCGCCCCACCAGCGCGCAGCACCTGGCGCTCGCGTCGCTCGGGCTGCTTGAGGCAGGCGCCCGGGGCACGCTGCACGTGACCGATGGAGGCGAGTGCACCTGGCACGAACTGGCCAAAGCGGTGGTGGCGACCGTCAACCCCAGCTGCGACGTCCAGCCGTGCTCCTCGGATGCGTTCCCCCGACCCGCGGTACGTCCGGCGTACTCGGTCCTGGACTTGACGCCAACCGAAGCGATCCTCGGTCCGATGCCACCCTGGCGGGAAAACGTGGCGGCGGTTTTGGCGCAAGCGGACCCGCTGCCCTGATTCGCTCGCGACCCAAGCTTAGCGCCCTGGTCGGAATAATCTTGCCACCATGCACCGCACTGCACCACGAGTGCTGCGTTGCTCGTCGGTTGCGTAGTCAGGCGTCGTCGCCCGAGGCTTCGATCAGCGCGGTGAGCTTGGCGAATCCAGCCTCGGGCACGTGGAGAAACTTCAGGCCCACGTCGAAGGGCGCCGGCTGGCCGCCGGGGACGGCGCGTGTCCACATCACCTGCGTGAGGCAGCTGATGCTGGTGCCGTCGGCCATGAACAACTCGACCTCGAACCGCGCGCCAACGGAGAACGGTTCGTCGCTGTAGACCCGCATACCTCCGAGCCCAACGTCGAGCACCTGGCGTCGCTGGAGCCGACGGTGCGCCGGACGGCAATAGATGGGCGCCTGAATTCGCGGAAACTCGCGGCGCTCGGCGGCGCTCGGATCGTTGGCGGTGTTGGACATCGAGTCGCCCTCCCAACCAGCATACAGCCAGATGTAGCGATGACCACGGTTTCGTAGTGGGCCGATCGTCCTCGGACGGGAAAAGCGGCACGGCGACTGGTGGAACCCACGACGGCTTCGGCGCCCGCAGGGGCCGCGATGTCGGCTGGTTGCGCTTGTGTCGCCGTCGGCCGATGATGCCGCTCGTGGGCATGCGACCCGTTGGAACGATGATTCTCGCCATCGCTGGCGTCTTGGGGCTGTTCGGCTGCAAGCCGCAGCATCCCTACGTGCAGTGCAAAGATGTCCCCGACGGTGATGTGTCGGTGGGCGACACGCCGCTGCGCGCGGGCGACCAGGTTGTGGTGACCGTCCCGCGGATGGAGGAGCTGCAGTCCCGTGACCCCTACACGGTCACCGCGGACGGGAGCGTGATTCTGCCCCTCGTCGGCGCGCTCGAAGTCGCCGGGCTCACACTTGAAGCGGCGGAGCGAAAGCTCAACGCGCGACTCAACGGCATCGTGGTCAACCCCGACGCCAACGTCTCCGTCGTCAACCAGCGCTTCCCGTATGTGTCGGTGGTCGGCGAGGTCCGCAGTCCGGGGCGGTTCCCGATGGAGCACGACGAAGGGCTGCTCGCAGCAATCGCGCTCGCCGGTGGTCTGACCGAGTTCGCCGACGTCAAGAGCGTGTACCTGGTGCGCAAGTACCCCCAGCGCGTCCGCGTTCGCTTCAACTACTATGACCTCGCAGGCGGGGTTGAGTGCCCAAACAAGATCATCCTGCGTGACGGCGACGTTCTCGTCATCGAGTAGAGCGACCTGATGAGTCCGCTGAGTCTCCTCGCCGCGCTGTGGTTTGCAGCGGACCCGGCCGCGTCCCGCGTGGACGTGTCGGGCGGTGCGGCGATCGAGCTGCGGGGGGGGCTGGCGCCGCGGTCTCCGCAGGAGTCTGCGGTTCCGTCGGTGCTTGTCATCCTCACGCCGGATGTGGACGCGGAGGTTGAGTCGAGGCGTGGCTCGCTGCTCAATCTCGGGTACACGCCGCGGGTCCAGTACCGGTATCCGAACCGGATCGACGTGAATCGTCCGCTGCTGCTGCATCAGGGCTACGCGACGGTGCGGCAGCAGGTGGACCCCCGCTGGGTGGTGGGCGTGCTCCTGGGCGGCAGCGTGGGGGAGGTCGACTACAACAATGCCCCGGAGCTCGTTGGCGACGGGGCGGATGCGCCCAACGTGGCGAGGCCGTCCGCCGCGGTGCTGGATATTGCGGCTGCCTCCGCGGCGCTCACCGCCGACGGCCGTCTCACGCGGCGCCACACGTTGGGGCTGCAGTTCGGCGTCGTGTATCGAACCCCGCTGGGGGTTCCGGAGGTCACGGATCCCGGGACGCAGCTCACGGCGGCGGGCGTTCCCGAGCAGCTCAACGTCAACGTCGGGGTTTCGCTCGACACGCGGGTCACGCCGGTCGACACCGTGGGGCTCGAGGTCGCGCCGGGTTACTTCGACTACAACGCCGGAGATACGCAGTTCTTCACGACCCAAGCCGTCGCGCAGTGGCGCCGGGATATTCGTCCCTCGTTGCAGTCGACGCTGGGCGCCGGCGTGATGGGCTCGGCGGTCTTCGGGGACACACAAACGGACGGGCCGCCCGTGCTTCCGGTGGCGTTGGCCTCGGTCAGCGGTGGTCTGGTCCGTGCCGCGAGCCACAGCGTTGACGCCTCGCTCTCCGCCGGGCTCGCGCCCTACTTCGATCGCGTCCAGGTCGATCTGAGCCCGCGTGCGTCGCTCAACGGTTCAGTCCAGCTCTCGCTGCCGCCGCGATGGACCGTGCGTGGTCTGGTCGGTGCGGTCACCAACGCCACGAGAGACCCCCGAGATCCTCGGCAGAACGGGAACGGCACCGCGCAACCCATCACCGAGAGCCAGTTTCGGATCGCGACCCCGGTCACGTACCAAATCTCCGACGCACAGCAGTTCGAGTTTGGACTGATGATGACCGCTCGGGCGCCGCACCTGGCTTCGGACGACTTCACCCTCGCCCAGTCCGAAGCGTGGCTCTACGTTGCGTATCGGATCGGGGCCGGCACGGCCCGCGGGGGGCAAGAGGTCGGGGCTGGCGTTGCGGGACCCGTCAGCCGGTCGGCGCGCGGAGGGACTGGCGCGGCCAGTGGTGGCCGTCGGTAGTCCGCTGCGATGCCGTGGCGGCTTGGGCCGTAGACCTACGCGCGCCCGCTGCCTCGCTGCGCCATGCGGGTTGCGAGCACCCTTCGAAGGTCGCGAAGCAATCCGAGAAAAATAGCGAAACCGAAGCCGAGGATGCCCAGAGCACCTGCACGGGTGACGATCGTCTTCACCTTGCTGACCGGCTCGACGTTCGGCGGCGTGGTGATGTCGTACCGAGCGGCCGCGGAGGCGCGCTCCAGATCGAGCTGGATGCGGCTGGACTCCAGGTTGTCGAAGATCCGCTTGCGGACGGCCGTGGTCGCGTCGTAGCTGCGGGTCAGCTCCGCGTACTCGCGCTGCAGTCGAGGCAGCGCGGCGACCAACTTCTTGGCCCGGTCCATGTCGTTGGTCAGGCGGCCCAGTTGCGACTGCGCGATGCGGAGCTCGGCTTCGGCGGAGTCCTTGGCTTGGCGCCGGTCCTCGTACAACGGGTTGCTCTCCCGGACGATCGTCGTCGTGCCATTCTTGAGCACTTCATCGCGCTGCTTCTCAAGGCTGGCCTTTTGCCGCTTGAGCTTGATGACGTCGGGGTGCTGGGAGGCTTTGCCCGCGGCGCGGGCTTCACCCAACGAGCGGTTGATCTCGGAGATCGAGTCCTCGTAGGGGCGAGCCAGCTCGATGCGACTCTGCAGCTCCGGTGCCTGAGACTTGAGCTGCTTGCGCCGGTCGCGAAGCTCCTCGGACGCTCGGGTGACCGCACCTGCGGTGGCGCCCTTCTCCGATCGCAGCGTCATCAGCTCTTGGTACATCGCCTGCGCTTGTTCGGGCAGGCCCTCGCTGTGCTCCTGCCGGAACGCCATCACGGCCTGCTCGGTCGCGTTGAGGTCTTCGTCGGCCTGCTTGAGCTTCTTCTCGAGCGTCTCAACCTCGACGTACAGGACCTTCATGGCCTTGTCGATCTCGGCGTCGATGAAGACCTTCAGGTGGACACGCAGGTATTCAAGCGCCTCGTCGGCCGTGGCGGCCTCGTAGCTCCCCTCGTAGGCGTCCTTCGCCTGGCGGCGGTTGGCCTCCTTGAAGACCAGCGAGTTGTGGACCTTTCGAAGGCGGTTCTGCGAGATGTCCTCTTCGCCGAGCGCTTCGAGGGAGGCTCGAATGATCGCGGGGCGGCGGAAGCTCTTTTGGGCGGAGCGGAAGAACTCGAAGTTCATCCGCCGGCCGTTGGTCATCATGTTGTCGGTCGGCGGCTGGATGAGCAGCACCTCGAAGGTCGCCACCGCTGGGGGTTTGGCGAACTTATAGCTGGCGACGCCCAAGCCAATGCCCAGGATGGTGAACACGACGGTCTGAAGCCAGTAGCGCCTCGCAAAGTCCAGGACCTTGATGAGCATCCCGATGGGATCGCTCTCGTCGTCCAAGGGGGCGGCCGCGGGCACGCCGATGACCTGCGGGGGCATGGAGATCGCGGCGGGGGCGACCTGCGAGCGCAGGACCAGTGCACCCCCGCCCGGAGACGATGGCCCTGGGATCGGCGTGGCGATCGGCGTGACGGGTGGGGGTCCGGAAGCCCCGCGGGGCCGGTTGGGGAGGGCCACGGTGCTGTCGCCACCGTCCAGGCCTCCATCCATCGCGCCGGAGCCGGAGGCCATGTACGTGAACACGGTCTCCCCGGTGCGCACGACGTCCCCAGCGCGCAGATCGACGGCCTCGATCTGGCTGTCGTTGACGAAGGTCCCGTTGGTCGAGCCCAGATCGTAGAGCCGATGTCCCTCCGCCGTCTGGACGATCTTGGCGTGCTGCTGGGACATCGCCCGCTCGCTGATGCGGATGTCGGCGTACTTGCTCCGGCCGATGACCAGCTCTTGTTTCTCCAGAACGTGAAGCCGGCCGGGCTCAGACCCGCTGATCACCAAGAAGAACGCATGGGCCGATCCCGCAGCCGGGCTATCCCCGACGACTTCCAACATGGCGTCCAAACCCGCGCCTTGGCCTGCGCCAGAGAAAGCGGGGTGCATGCCGGGGACCAGGGTTCGGCCGGTTCGGTTCTGGTTGACCATCGGGCTCGGTGGAGGTGGTTAGCATACCGCGGCTTGGGGCACCGCGGGACTCGCGGTCGGGGCAGGGTCTGGAACGCAGGACGGCCGCTGTCGGGCTTTTCAGGGTGCTTGAAACCTGACACCATACGCTCGCACAGCGGTCGCTGCGCATTTCGCTCGGTCCCGCGGACTTCGTTGCGCTCGTCTGGACTTGCCCTCCCATGTGGCGTCGCAGAACCACCTTTGTCCGTCGCGTGCTGCTCGGGGTCGACACGATCCTCAGCGTCGGAGCCTTCGTTCTCGCACTGTTCCTGCGGAGTTGGGTGGCGGACGCGGCACGGGACCCCGCGGAGAGATCCAGCTTCGTCCGCGGCCTGGCCGCGTGGTACGGGGATCAGCTTCCGCCGTTGGCGCCGGAGGACTATCAGCTGGTGTTGCTTGCGCTGCTGCCTTTGTGGGCGCTGTGCCTGCAGTACACGAAGTCCTACGACTTCCGCATCGCCCACCGCCGCATCGCGTGGCGATACCTGCAGGCGGTCATGATGGGCATCGGCATGCTGATCATGCTCGCCTTCTTGTTCAAGCTGACGTTCATCTCTCGGAGTTTCGTCATCCTCTTCGCTGGATTGCAGCTCGTCACCCTGATCCTGGGACGAGTCGCCCTGCTCTCGGCCGTTCGAATGGCTCGGCGACGTCGCGGCGACGCGCACCGGGTCGTGATCGTGGGGACGGGTCCACGAGCGGTCGAGTTCGCTCAACAACTCAGCGAGGCCAGTCCAATCCGGCTCGAGATCCAAGGCTTCGTGGGGGTGATGGGCGAAGCGAGCAGCCCGCAGGCTCGACCCCGGCTGGGCTATGTGGGGTCGCTCGACGCGCTGCTGGATCGGATGCCTGTCGACGAGGTTGTGTTCGCCGTGCCCGGGAAGTCGCCCGACACGTTCCGCGACGCGCTTTCGGCTTGTGACGACCGAGGTGTGGACGTGCTTCTGACGCTGCCGCCGCACGTTTCGGCAGGCGGCAAGATGGAGCTCGCGAACGTCTCTGGGGTCAGTCAGCCGATGCTCGGGCTGCGCCGAACCCCGACCGACGAGGCGCAACTCGTCGGCAAGCGGCTGCTGGATATCTTCGGAGGCATCGTCGGCATCGTCCTCGCCGGGCCGATCATGATCATCGCGGCGCTCTCGATCAAGCTCGACTCCAAGGGGCCTGTCTTCTTCAGACAGGTCCGAGCTGGTCGCAACGGTCGCAAGTTCACGATGTACAAGTTCCGCTCGATGGTCATCGACGCCGAGGCCAAGAAGGCGGCGCTGATGCACCTCAACGAAATGGGCGGTCCGGTGTTCAAGATCAAGCGAGACCCGCGCATCACCGCCGTCGGCCGCTTCATCCGCAAGACGAGCATCGACGAGCTGCCTCAGTTCTTCAACATCGTCATGGGAGACATGAGCTTGGTTGGACCCCGCCCGCCGCTGCCGTCCGAAGTGGACGACTACGAGGCATGGCAGCGCCGCCGGCTGTCGGTCAAGCCGGGACTCACGGGTCTGTGGCAGGTCAGCGGGCGCAACCAGGTCGACTTCGACGAGTGGATGCAGCTTGACCTGCAGTACATCGACAGCTGGAGCCTGTGGCTCGACATCAAGATCCTGCTCAAGACCGTGCCCACGGTGCTGTTCCACAAGGGCGCGAGCTAGACCCAGACCTTAGGGAGATCGCTAGAAGTCGAACTTGGGAGCGCTCGGGAGTTCGGGCGCTTCGGGCTCAGGCTTGGTCGGCGTGTCGTCGGGCTTGGGCTTGGGCTTGGGCGGCGCTTCGTCCGGCTCGGGCTTGGGCTTGGGCGGTGTGTCGTCGGCCTTGGGCTTGGGCTCGTCGGGCGAAGCGTCGGTCTTGGGCTTGGCCGGCGTATCGTCCGTTTTGGGCTTGGGCTTCGCCGGCGTGTCGTCCGTTTTGGGCTCGGGCTCGGGCGGCGTGTCGTCCGTTTTGGGCCTGGGCTTGGCCGGCGTCTCCGCGGGCGGAGGGGTCGGCTTCGCGGGCGCCGCTGGAGGACTGTCTTCCGGATCGGGCTCCGGGGCGAGGTCGGAATCTTCGACCTCGATGTCGGGGATCTCCGGTCCGGCGCCACCGACATCCAACTTCGTCGCCGCGGGCGCCGGGTCCGGTGCCGCCACGGGCGATGTGGGGGGCGCTGGCGGCTTGAGCGACTCGTCAAAGTTCGGCTCGCCCTGGTCGGTCCCCAGGTCGATGTACTCGCCCCCTTCGTCGACCATCCCGCCGGTGAGCAACTCGGGACGCACGACGGCGATTGCGACAACCGTTGCAAAGACCGAGACGACCATGCCGATCACGATCTTTCGGGCCCGGTCGCCCAGCACCGCGTCGCTCGCTCGTTTGTCCGAGGCCGCCGCGGTCTTGCCCGACCGGAGCGTCATCGTCTGCGATGCGTCCAACGCCGGCGCGGGGTGGGACAGCAGGGCTTGAGTCGCAGAGTCGTCGGCACCCGGAGACTCGTCCCGCAGCGCGAGCGCGGTGACTTCGGCAGGCGCGGCGGGCCGAGGGGAGGCGGTGGTGTGGGGTGCCAGGCCGGCGGCTTGGCGACGAAGCTCGAGCTGTGCGCCAAACGTATCGGCCACCCACTGGGCGACCTCGCTGGAGGGGGCCAGCAAGTCGTTTCCGATGGCGACCTTGCGGAGCTCGATGAGCATCTCCTCGGCGCTCTGAAAGCGCCGCGCCGGGTCGCGCTCGAGGGCTCGAAGCACCACCTTATCGAGCTTCTTGGGGGGGCGAAGACCGACCGTGCTGGGCGCGGGGATCCGCATGTTGAGCACCTTGTCGAGGACCTCTTCAGGCGTGTCGCCCTTGAACAGCTGCTCGCCGGTCAGGGCGTTCCACAGCACGACACCCGAGGCGAAGATGTCGGCGCGGTGGTCGAAGGGACGTCCCGTGATCTGTTCGGGGGCCAGATACGCCGGCTTGCCGCGCGTGATGCTGGATCGCTCGGGGAGGGCGTTGGAGGCCCGTGCGATCCCGAAGTCGGTGATCCGGCAGATCCCGTTGGTCCCCACCAGCATGTTCTGCGGCGAGAAATCGCAGTGCACGAGGGTGAGCGGGGAGCCGTCATCGTCGGTCAACGTGTGCGCGGCATGAAGGCCGGTAAGCGCATCGAGAACGATCGGAATGATCAGATGGGCCGGACGCGCCTTTCGGTGCACCTTGAGCAGTTCGGAGAGCGTGCAGCCCTCGACGTAGTCCATCACCAGGTAGTGCTGGTTGGCGAGGTTGCCGATGTCGACGATGCCGACCACGTTGGGGTGGTGCAGCCGCGACGCGATGCGTGCTTCTTGAAGCAGCATCCGGACGTACTCTTCGTTGCGACTGAGGTGGTCGCGGATCACCTTGAGGGCGAAGAGGCGCCTGAATCCACCGGTGCCGGTGACCTGGCACAGGTACACCGTACCCATCCCGCCTCGCGCGATCCGAAGCAAGACCTCGTAGCGACCGACCTGCGCGGCTCCGCTGGCGCTGGGGGCCCCGGCGCCAGCGGGCGGTGCGGCGTGGGGTCGGCTCGTGGCCTCGACCGGCCGGGCCACAACCTCGGCGCCACTGGGTCCCGGCACGGCGCCGTGGGGTCCCTCGGCCTCCGTGATCGGGCGGAATCCCTGGGTCATCGTCCTGCCGGAATCGGCGTCGGCTTGGGTGTCCGGCGCGAAGACCAGGAGCGTCTTGGCTGCGCTCGTTCGGCCGCCTTTCCCGATCTCACCCCCGGCGGAGGGGTTGCTGTCGCTTTGGATCGGTTTGCTTCGCGGCGTCGCGACGTGGGCTGGCGCCGACCACGAGGTGCCGATCGGCAGCGGGTCGCTCAGGTCGTCGGCTGGGTCGACGCGGGTCGGGTGGGCCTGCCGGTTCTCGGGTTGCGCACGCGGTGGCTGTGCGCGCTTGCCTCCCGGGCGCTTGCTGGGAACCTGCGGCAGCTGCAGCGGGCCGATACGCATCATCGTGCGATCGGTCCGCTCGTCCTCGTCCTCATCTTCGTCCGCCCTGCTCGCGAGCTTCGGGTCGATGAAGGTCCAGCCGTTGGCGTCCTTCTTCGGCGGGGTTTCCGGCACGCTCGCCGGCGCATCGGATTGGACAGGGATGCCCGAGGAGGTTCGTTTGGTCTTGCGCGAACCGATGACCGCCGTTGGCCTCGGACCGCGCGTGCGTCCTGGACGCGCGGTCACGGGCTCGCGCGCGGCGGTGATCGGCTTCGATGGTGGGGGCTCCTGCGCGTCCACCGGCACAGCGGAGGCAACCGTGGCACCGGGGGGTCCCGGCGGTGTTGCCCCGGCCTTCGCCTGCGGCGCGCGGTCCTGAGCGTCCTCGACGGCGAGAGGTTGCGGAGGGGGGACCAGCGTCGCGTCGGGGCTGGGCGCGAGTCGGTCGCTCTCGAGGAAGGCCGCCTGCGTTTTCGATGCTTTTTGGGCGAGGCGGTTGAGGGACTCCAGCCCTGCCTGGGGCGTCTCGTCGGTGGACCGTGCCGAGCGTGGACGCGCTTCGGGACGCGGTTTGGGACGCGGTTCGGGTGCCGGGGATCCAAGCGCAGCGGTCGAGTGCAGGACGTCGGCCCGTGGGGGTTGTCGATCCGCGGCCCGGCGAAGCGCCTCCAGGCGGCGGAGCATGTCGGGGGATGCAGCGCCTGCTCCACCATCGCGAACGGTGCCGCCGTCGCGACCGGTGCCGCCGGCCGTCGGTTTCCAACCCGCCGCCGCACGCGTTCGACTTCGAGCCGCGGTGCGTGTGTCGTCCGCCAGGGCGGGGAGCGTGAGCCGGGGTTTCGGCTCGGCCTTGGGCGGTTGTTCCTTCGGGGGAGCGAGCAGGTCCGTCGTGTTCTCTTGGATCAAGCGCCGCCGGGTGACGGGTTTGAACTCGACCTCGAACGAGCCGGCGTCGGTTGCGATCAGACGCCGAACCGCGGGCCCCATGTGGAAACGCCCCATATCCGCGTCCACCAGCGTGCCCTCGCGAAACCACACGGTGGCCGTGCCGAGGTTCGTCTCGAAGCGGGCGACGCCCGTCTTCTTTCCATTGGAGATGGTCCGCAAGAGTTCCACGACCGGGAGGTCGGTGATCTGCCCTGCGAATGCTGCCCGCTCGTCAGACACGCGTTGCTCTCGTCCGCCGCGCCCCGTGGGGGGGTACGACCCCGACAGTCTATGTCGTACCCACGCGGCTTCCAAGCGAGCACGACGGTAGACAGGCGCTGGGGTCTGAAATGAGCAGAAGTTGGGCGTGGGGGCCCGGAGCAGCGGGAGCCGCGCCCGGATGCGGTCTGCGGGGCCCGGACCGCAGCGTACGGTCCGGGGCCCGCCCTCGCCGTGCGCGGCGGGCCGATCTCCTTCCCTGAGGTTCGTGGACGCAGCGGGATCTGCGTGGAGATCGGCCCGTCCCCGTCGCGACCGTCGACGCGGTTGGTAGGCTCCAGGGGTGAAGCGGGTGTTGGTGGTCGTCGGCACGCGGCCCGAGGCGGTCAAGCTGGCCCCGGTGATCCGGGCGGCGGTGGGCGTCTCGGGACTCGAGCTTCACGTCGCGTGGACGGGGCAACATGCCGGGCTGCTGGCGCCGCACGCCGCCGCGTTGGGCGTGCGTCCACCCGAAGGACCCGCCCGAGGGTCCGCGTTGGGTCCCCTGCGAGATCGGGTCGCAGCCGCGCTCGAACAGCACCAGCCCGACGCCGTTCTGTCCCAAGGGGACACGGGATCGGTCGTCGCTGCCGCCGAGGTGAGCGAAGCGCACGGGGTCCCATTCGTGCATCTTGAGGCGGGCCTGCGCAGCGGATCCCTCGAGCACCCGTGGCCCGAGGAATCCAACCGGGTCCGGGTCGCGAGGCTGGCGACGCTGCATCTCGCAGCCACAGCACGGGCCGCCGAAAACCTGGTTGCTGAGGCGATTCCGCGGGGTGCGATTGTGGTCACCGGGAACACGATCGTGGACGCCGTCCAGCACACCCTGGGCACGCTGCCGGTGCACAGGGCACCCAGCGAGAGGCTCCGCGCGTTCGAGTCGCCGCGCATCCGAGTCCTCTTTACCCACCATCGGCGCGAGAGCCTTCCGGACGGTGCCGCGGCTGTGTTCGCTGCGGTCGCCGCGTTTGCCCGTGCTGCTCCGCAGGTCGAGGTCGTGATGCCGACGCATCCCAATCCCATCCTCGACCCACTCCTCGCGCCCTTGCTGGACGTGCCCAACGTGCGCAGGTTGCCGCCGCTGGATCACCGCGAGCTGTTGTGGATGCTGCAGCGCTGTCGATTCGCGATCACCGACTCGGGCGGGATCCAGGAGGAGGCGCCCAGCGTGGGCGTTCCGGTCCTGGTCACGCGGCACACGACCGAGCGCCCCGAGGCCGTCGAGCACGGATGGGCGAAGCTGGTGGGCTGGCATCCCGAGCAGATCGAGCGCAGTGCTCGGCGATGGCTGCACGACGAGCGGGCCTTGCTTCGAGCTCGCCCGCGCTGCAACCCCTATGGTGACGGTCAGGCCGCGACGCGGTGCGTGCAAGCCCTGCGGTGCCTGCTCGGTCTTTCGCGACAGGCCCCGGCGGCTTGGACGGGGCCGGCCATCGCCGCGTGAGCTCGTTCAGCCCACCGGTGGGTTCACGACCAGGCCGAGGCCCGCACCGGTCATGTCCGAGTAGGTGTAGGGCCCGACCAGCCCGGTGACCGTGGTGGACTGCAAGCTGGTGGGGTCGAGCTTGTATGCCTTGTCGCCCTCGCGGTCGGGGATCCACACGCTGCCATCGACGTCGATGCTGACCCCGACCGGGCCGACACACTCCGGCAGCGCGATGTTCTCGTTGATGATCGCCATGGTCTCGACGTCCACGGAGATGGCACCACACGGAGCGTTGGCCGCGATCCAAACGGTGCCTTCTCGGTCGACCTGAAGGCCACGCATGCGGCGGCCGTCGGAGGTCGCCGTGGTCTGGAACTGCGCGCTCGCGGGGTCGAACCGGGTGATCATGCCGGACCAGCCGGCGGTCCACGGGCGACCCTGGGCGTCGATGGCGATGCCATAGGGCTCAGCGCCTTCGGGCATCGACCACCGCTGGACGTCGAGGGTCTGGGCGTCGATGCGGATCAAATTCTCCCGCAGGCCGATGGCCCACAGGTTGCCCTCGCCATCGACCGCGCCTCCGTACGGGCCGTAGTCGGTGGCGCCGCTGTTCCACAGGGGAACCGTGATGCTGTCGAGGATGGTGCCCGACTCGCCGTCGATGCGGCGGAACTCGCCGCTGTTGCCCACCGCGTCCCAGAACCCCACCCACAGGTTCTCGTCGGGTCCTGCGCAGCCTCCACCGGCCGCCCCGGCACCGCCGTCCCACGCGGTGGGTCGGGGGCCGTGGTTGTTGTTTCCGTCGCCGCCCAGGGGTAGGTGCCACAGCACGCACTCGTCTTCGCCCCAGGGTCTAACGTCTGCGGCGCCGGTCGAGGTGTCGATCATCCCGTTGGCGTTGGTGTCGACACAGTTCTCCGGGACGCTCGCGATCTTGGTGATGCTGCCGGCGCGGTTGGTGACCGCGACATCGCCCGAGAGGTTGACCGAGGTTCGCGACGGATCGTCGGAGCCTTGTGCGGGACCGGAGAAGTAGCGCGCGAGTTCGGTCTCGGTGCGCGTGTCGATCTTGGAGACCGTGCCCTCGGGGGAGTTGGCGATCCAGATGATGCTGTAGGCGTCCTCGTCGCCCACCATGCCGTCGCCGCCCGGGCAGTCTCCCGCCGTGGGCTCGGGGCCGTCGGTGTCATCCCCGACATCGAGCCGGACCTCGGTGTCGTTCGTGTCGTTCGTGTCGCTGCCGTCGTCGGTCATGCCCGTGCCGGACCACGTGAGGTCGATGCCAGAGCCGTCCTGGGATTCACCGGCGGCGTCGTTGCTGGGGGCGTCCCCGCAGGCACCCGTGAGCGCAGACATGAGCGCAAAGGGGCCCAGCACCAGCGCGAGAACATGGGGGCGAGCGGCCATAACCTCAGTGTAGCCGCGCGCTTACCCACGCCGCCGGGCTCAATGTGTGAGCGCCCAGACGTGCTCGGCGCTTGCCGATGTCGCGTCAGCGAGGGGCTCGGGTCGCGCGTTGCGGTCTAAAACTGCGCGGCAGGCCGCCGCGTGACATCGACACGTGACCTCGATGGGGTCGCCCCGCGGCAGTCTCACGTTGACAAGCGAGGGCTGGGCCGGTGTGTTGCTCCCCGTGAACATCAGCCTCACCGAACAGGTCGTGCTCGTCACCGGAGCGGGCCGCGGGATCGGCGAGAGCATCGCCAAGATGTCGGCCGCTGCTGGGGCGAAGGTGGTGCTCGCGGCTCGCACTGCGGAGCAGATCGAGCGCGTCGCGTCGGAGATCGAAGCCGCAGGGGGGACTGCGCTGGCGGTCCCGACCGACGTGACCGATGAGGCCGCCCTCAAAGCGCTGGTCATGGCCGCCACGGATGCCTTCGGACGACTCGACGTCTTGGTGAACAACGCGGGGACCAACTACGTGGCCAACCTCGTGATGTCGAAAGACGCGCGGGTCCGCGAGCTTTATGACGTCAACCTGTTCCCCGTCATCTCGCTCACCCGGCTCGCGCTGCGGCAGATGATCCGTCAGAAGTCGGGCCGGGTGATCAACGTCTCCTCGGTCTCCGCCAAGCTCGGCGCGGCCTACTACAGCGCCTACGCGTCCTCGAAGGCGGCGGTCTTGGGCTTCACGAAGTCCACGGCGCTCGAGGTCGCCAAGATCGGCATCACCGTGAACGCGATCTGCCCCTGGTTTGTCGACACCGACCTGGTCCGCGACGCGATGGACAAACGCGCGAAGTTGTTCGGCAAGGACGCCGAGAGCTATCTGCAAGAGGTTCTGGAGGGGAGTCCGCAACAGCGACTGATCACCGCCGGTGAGGTCGGCGGCCTGGCGCTGTTCCTCATGTCGCGCGAGGCTCGCGGCATTACGGGGCAGTCGCTCAACGTCTGCGGCGGCGTGTCCATGGCCTGAAGAAACCCGCGATGCGTATCGAAGCCGTTCACCTGCAGCACGTTCGTATTCCGCTCAAACGCTCGTTCAAACACGCGCTGCACGAGCGCGCGCACGCGGACGCGGCGCTGGTCACCGTGTTCGGGGATGACGGGTCCCGAGGGTGGGGCGAGATTCAGCCCCGTAAGTACGTCACGGGCGAGTCCATGCAAGACGTCCTGGAAGCCGACGGACCCGCGATGGCCCGGGCGCTGCTGGGGCAGCGATTCTCGTCCTGGCGGGACGCGACCGGCTGGCTTGAGGCTCAGGCCGCCGTGTGCGGCCCCCGGCTGGCGACGCTGTGCGGCTTCGACCTCGCGCTGCTCGATGCGACCGGCTGCGCGCTCGGCGAGCCGGTCGCCGCTGCGCTCGGTGGCGCGACCGGGCCCGAGCTTCCCGCGGGGGTCATCGTTGGCTTCGAGCACCCCACAGCCAAGCTCGCCCGCTACTGCGCGACGCTGCGGCTCTCGGGCAAAAAACACGTCAAGGTGAAGGTCGGACTCGAAGACGATGCGCAGCGGTTGGCGGCGATCGTCAAGGTGTTCAAGACGCTCCCGCTGCGACTGGATGCCAACGCCGCGTGGACCGTCGACGAGGCGATCACGCGGCTCAAGGAGCTGCAGACGGTGGCGCCGCTCGCCTCGATCGAGCAGCCGATCGAGGCGGCCGACATCGAGGGGTTGCGCCGAATCCAGGACGAGACCGGCATTGCGGTGATGGCGGATGAGTCGTTGCGGGATCTTGCCGATGCCCAGCGACTCATCGAGCGCGGGGCGGCGGCGATCTTCAACGTCCGGTTGGGCAAGAACGGCGGACTGTGGGCCGCCCATCGGTTGTGCGCGCTGGCACGTGCGGCGGGCGTCGAGATCCACCTCGGGACGATGGTCGGGGAGACCGGCGTGTTGTCACGGGCCAGCGAGGTCTTTGGCCGATGCGAGCCGGGATTCGTGTGCCTGGACGGAAAGGGCCAGAATGCGTTCCTGCTGGAGGTGGACATCTTGGGCGAATCCAGCGACCATCGCGGCCGAAACGACGACCCTACGGGCGGCCCCAACGACGGACCGGATTCATCCCCGGGGTTGGGGGTTCACGTCGACGAACGACGCCTCACACAGCACCGCGTCGGGGACGTACTGCGCTTCTAGACCTCCCCTGTTTCTCCAGGGCATTCATCAGGGAACGAATCATGAGCACCGAGAAAGACATCCTCACCTACATCACCACTGAGCTCGCCCCGGGCAAGACCGACATCACTGCCGAGTCCAGCCTTCAGGGCGTCATTGACTCCACCGCGGTGATGGAGCTGGTCGTGTGGATCGAAGGTCAGTACGGCTTCGACGTTGAGATCGACGACATCACCCCGGAGAACTTTGGCTCGGCCAAAGCACTCACCGCCTACATCGAGAAGAACAAAGAGGGCTGAGCCCGCGGGCCTCGGCCTGGACTGGGTCCGGCCGCAGCCCGATCGCGGTTGGCGTCCCTTGAGCCACGGAGCCTCATCATGATGTTGTTCGATTGGCTACGCGCCGACGCCCAAACCTACCCCGACAAGCCCGCCGCCATCTTCTCTGGCCCCAGTGGGGTTGAGGACGAGGACCGGATTTCCTTCGCCGAACTGGACGCTCGAAGCGACGCCGTCGCGTCGTTTCTGCAGCGTCACGGCGTCGGTGTCGGGGACCGGGTTGCGCTGCTTTGTGACAACACGCTTCCCGCCTTGTGCTGGTTCTGGGGCGCACTCAAGGCCGGCGCGGCCACGGTCGATGTTCCCGGCCTGGCAGGTCGGGCGACGATTCAGGCGGTGCTCGACGAGGCGAAACCCAAGGTGATCTGCGTCGATCCTGGGTTGGCCAACAAGCACTGCGTTGGCGAGTCGGCACTGCGCCTGCCCGCGCTCGTCCTCACGACCGACGCGCTGTGCGAGACGCTGGCCGCACCGCAGCGCGAAGTCGTGTCCTTGAGCGCGATCGTGGCTGCCGGGGGCACCCCCGCGCCGAGCACCGTCGGACCCGACGATCCTGCGCTGATCGTCTACACCTCCGGGACGACGGGTCTGCCCAACGGCGTGATGCTCTCCCACGCAAACTTCGCCTCCAACCTGGAGGCAGGCAACGCGCTGATGGGGCTGACCGCACAGGACAGCATCCTTGTGGTGGTTCCGCTGCACTACATCCATGGCCGCATGCAGTTGCTGTGGCATGCGATGATCGGCGGCACCGTCGTGTTTTCGGCGGGCTTTGCGTTTCCGCAGAAGGTCCTGCTTGAGCTGATCGAGTACAAGACGACTGGCTTCTCGGGCGTCCCATTTCATTTCAAGCAGCTCATGGACCGCTCCAAGATGTCCAAGACCCCGCCGCTGACGCTTCGCTACGTGCTCATCACCGGGGGCGCGCTCCCGATCGATGAACTCAAACGACTCGATGCGATGCTGCCCGAGACGGGCATTCACATCGCCTACGGGCAGACCGAGGCATCGCCTCGGATCACGTACATCGGGCCGGATGAACTGTTCGTCAAAGCAACCGACGGACAGTTCTCGGTCGGTAAGGCGCTGCCAGGAACCACCCTGGAGATCCTCGGCAGCGACGAGCAGCCAGTGGGTCCGGGCCAGATCGGAGAGGTCGCCGCTGGCGGGCCCAACATCATGCTCGGCTACGTCTCTGGGGACCATCGCGAGCTGGGCAAGATCGACGCGCGGGGCCGACTTCGGACCGGCGACCTCGCCTATCTCGACGACGAGGGCCATCTGTATCTGGCCGGGCGCAGCTCCGAGATGATCAAGAGCGCCGGCGAACGCATCTTCCCGCAGGAGATCGAGGCCGTGCTCTCGGCTCACCCACGCGTCGACGAGGTGGCGGTCATCGGTATTAAGGACCCGACGCTTGGCGAGCGCATCGTGGCCTATGTGTACTTGACCCCCGGCGAAGCGCTCGAGCCGAGCACGCTCAAGGCCCTGTGCCTGGAGTCGCTGCCGTTCGTGCGGGTTCCGAAGGTGTTCGTGTTTCGGGACGAGCCCTTGCCGAAGACCGGGTCGGGCAAGGTCTCTCGCGGCAAGTTGCGCGAGGAAGCTGCGGAGACCCCGGGGACATGACCGACCTTCGGACGTTCATCGACGCGGTTCGCACCCAACGGCCAGCGGACGTCGTCGATGTCGACCGCGAGGTGCAGCCCAAGTTCGAAACCGCCGCGATCGTCACCAAGCTCGAGGAGCGAGGCCGCTCGCCGCTGTTGCTGTTCCGCAACGTCGCTGGCTGCAACCACACCGTCGTCACCAACGTGTGCGGATCGATGGGCCGGTTGGCGTTGGCGCTGGGCTGCTCGGTCGCCGAGGTCTCGGCCACGTTCGCCCACCGGTCCGAGCACCCGGTCGCACCGCTTGTCGTCCAGACCGGTGCCTGTCAGGAGGTGGTGCTTCGGGGACAGGACATCGACCTGGGCGTCCTGCCCGCGATGAAGTACCACCTCGATGATGCCCCGGAGCCGTACCTGACGGCTGCGATCGTCTTGGCGCGAGACCCCGAGTCCGGCAAGACCAACCTCAGCTACCACCGCATGATGATCGCTGGGCGCGACCGCACCGGCATCCTCATGGAGAAGGGAAAACACCTCCACGGCATCTTCGCCAAGTACGTCGCGCGCGGCGAGGACATGCCCGTCGCGGTGATCGTGGGTGTGCATCCTCTGGTCGCCTTAGGCGCCCTGTACTCGGGCTCGGCGGACGTGCAGGAGTACGACGTGATCGGAGGGCTGCAACAAGCGGCGCTCCAGGTGGTCCCGTGCGTGTCGCAGCCCGGGCTCAGCGTGCCAGCGGGCGCCGAACTGGTGCTCGAGGGGGTCGTCACGCACGACGAGCGGATGCGAGAGGGTCCTTTCGGGGAGTTCACCGGGTACGGCACCGGCCTAACGCAGACGCCGGTGTTCAAGGTGTCCGCCATGACGCACCGGCGCGAGTTCCTGTTTCAGGACATCATCTCGGGCCACATGGAGCACCTCGTGCTCTCCATGCCGGCCATCGAACACCGCACCCGACAAACCGCGCAATCTGTCGCCAAGACGTTTGTCGCTCTGGCACTCCCTGCGCCACTCACCACGGTCGTCGCGATCGACAAAGCCGACGACGACGAACCGCGGCGATTGATCGAGGCGATGCTCTCGGCGGACATCTACGCCAAGCACGTGATCGTCGTCGATGCTGATGTCGACCCTGCCGACCTTCGCCAAGTGATGGCTGCGGTGGCGTTGCAGACCCAGGCTGATCGCAAGGTCCACATCTTCGCCGACCAGCAGGGGACGCCGTTGGACCCGTCGTGTCGCCACGAGGATGGGCGGAGCGCCAAGATGGGCATCGACGCGACTCGTGCGCTCGCCCCAGCGCGCACGGTCACGCGCAATCGCCTGCCGCCCGAGCTGCTCGCGTCGATCGACGTCAAAGAGTTCAAGGCCAAGCGGCCCTCCTGAGCGACGAGGGGCGGGGCACTAGAGCGGCGACCAGTTTGATTCCGGGTGCTGAGGTGCGTCTGGGGCCGTTCCTGGGTAGGAGCGTGGCCGAAGTTGTGTCGGGCACACCACGAGCGCCGCGCGACACCGTCAGGTGCGGCCCCAGGCGTGCATCAGCGCGTGGAATCAAACTGATCGCCGCTCTAGCCGAGCATGAAGAACCCGACCACCGCGGCTCCGACCGCGAGTCCAACAACGACCGTGACGACCATCGCAATGACCTTCGCGTTGCGCCCTGGGACCACCAGCGGTTCATCGTCCAGGTCCACCATGGGCATCGGCACGGTGTGCCCCGCGAACGGGGCCTGCGGCACTGCGTTCTGCCAGTGCTGAATCGGGGCCATCGCGGGGCCCAGCGGCGAAGGACCCTGCGGGTGCGTCCCGAGCACCGAAGCCTCGTGGGGTGCTTGATACGTCGGGGGAGCCTGAGGGGGGAGCGCATCGCTCACGCTCATCCGGATCGTCGCTGCATCGTCGAGGTCGAGGTCCGCGGAGTAGCCAGCGCGAGCGGGTGCTCCCGGCGCGAGGGTGCGGGCCGGACCCGCCGAGCGCAGCGGGTTGGACCGGTGCGTTCATCACCGTGTCGCGACGGTGGATCTTCTCGGCCTGAACCCCACCGGGCGGCGGAAGATCTTGCGGCGCAGGCGTTGGGGCCGTCGCACGGGGCGCGGCATGGCTGCCGCCGGGTGGGGGTAGATCCCCAGGTGCCGGAAGGTTTGGCCGGGGTGGCTCCTTCGCGGGTGCGGGCATGGTCATCGCCGAGCGTTGCGGCTCCGGGAGCTTCCCGCCTGGTCGGGTGGGGGCGGCCGGCGTGCTGAAGAGCTCGCGCTGCTCTGCCTTCTTGGCGGCGGCGGCGAGGGCGGCGAGCTCGGCCGCGGTGGCGGGGGCAATCTGGGTTCGCGCGACCAGAGGGTCTGGGCTGGGGCCCACAAGGTCGGCGGGCGGCGCCGCGGCGATGAATGCCCGGACGGCATCTGCAGAGGTTGGTGTGACTTGGGTCTTCGCGGCGAGGGTATGGCCAGCGCCGTCCGAAGACCCAAGATTTGCCGGGGCCGCTGCGGCGAGAAACGCCCGCACGTCGTCCGCCGTGTGACCACTGACCCGGGTTTTAGCCTCCTGCATCGGGTCGTAGGCGTCTCCGGCGATCGCCGTCTTGCTCTCTTCGGGATCGATATCGTAGTCGGGCGGAGGTGGGGCGTATGAGGCGGCCGAGGACGGGGCGCGAGCCGAGACGGGAGCAGTCCATGAGCCGGGTGCGGGGCCGGAGCCGGGTGCGGGAACCCTCGCCGCGGCGGGGGCAGACGCTCGCGGTCGGGGGACAGGGATCCGCGCTGAGGGAGGCTTCGGGATGGCTGCGGTTCGCGGCGCCGTCGCACGACTGGGTGCGTGCGAGGGCGTTGCTCCCAGTCGAACTTGCTTCGAGGTCGTTGGCGGTGCGGCCGGCGGCGTTGCGGCCGGCGGCGGTGCGGCCGGCGGTGGTGCGGCTGGACGGCCGCGGGCCGGCGTCACGGGGGGGCGAGGCGCTGCCGGGGCGCCGACGGGCGGTCGCCGATTTCCGCCCGGTCTCCAGGCCTTCGCGGCCGGGTTGCGTGTCGCGGGTCCCCGAGGCGCGCGAGCGGCGACCGGTGGGCCTGGAACCGGTGGGCCGGGAGGCGCAGGCGGGGGCCCGGCGTTCACATCCCGCGTCACGGTGAGGTCGCTTTCGTCTTCGTGGGGCGTGCGACCGGTCGGCACCGTCGGTGCCGCGACAAGGTTCGGGGGCGGTTCGGCCGGAGCATCCTGCCAAGGCAGGGGCCGGTTGCCGAACAGGCCGCGCAGGAACTGACCCAAGGCGGGGGTTGAGGGGCGCAGACCGTTTTGCTGACCGAACCGCGCCAGGTCGGCCTGGAGGTCTTTGGCCGTCGCGTAGCGCTGCTCGGGGTCGGGTGCGAGCGCTCGGAGCACGATGCGCTCGAGTTCGGGCGGGTAGCCCGGCCGCCGAGTCGAGGGCGCGTCGATGCTGCCCGAGAGCACCTGATGCAGGATGGCCAGCTCGTTGTCGCCCTTGAACAGCCGGGTGAGCGTGGTCATCTCGTACAGGAGAATGCCAATCGCGAACACGTCGCTGCGACGATCGACGTTGGTCGCGCGGCACTGCTCTGGCGACATGTACGAAGCCTTGCCCTTGAGCATGCCGGCCTGCGTCACGTGCGTGCCGGCGGCCGCCTTGGCGATGCCAAAGTCGACGATCTTCAGCGACCCGTCGAACGCAACAAGCACGTTGGTCGGGGAGACGTCGCGGTGCACGATGTGAAGCGGGCGACCCTGCGGATCGGTCTGCTCGTGCGCGTGGTGCAGCGAGGCGGTGAGGCCGAGTGCGATGGTCAGAATGTGGGTGAGGGGGATACTCTCCCCCCGCTTTTGCGCCGCGCGGAGGATGGCCCGGAGGTTCTCTCCGTGCACGTACTCCATCGTGAAGAAGTAGTCATCGCCCTGCCGGCCGATGTCCAAGACCTGCGCGATGTTTGGATGTTTCAGCGTCGCGGCGAGGTAGGCCTCGTCGCGAAACATTCGGATGAACTCCGGGTCCTCCGCCAAGTGCGGGAGGATGCGCTTGAGGACGACGACCGGCCCGGGGCGTCCATTCGGCGTGGGTGCGCGCGCCAAAAACAACTCCGCCATGCCGCCGGTGGCGAGCTTCCCAAGAATCTCGTAGCTGGCTCCGGATTCGCCGCCGCGCAAGCTCGCCGACAGCGGGTGGGCATCGGGGTTCACAGGGAGCCGATGCTATCGTGCCGGGTCCGTCACGGGCAACGCGTTGCGTCGAATCCAAGCGGGTTCGCGCAAGAGCCGGGCGGCGCGGGGCCTCGCAGCTCGCGGAGATCGGAGCCCGTCGATGCAAAGATTCGCTGCCCATCCGTGTGCAGCTCCGCGCTCGCAAGCTCGGTCAAAGGGGGCCCCCAAGGCTCGAGCTGACCGGCGCTGCGCCGCAGGAGGTGGCCTCGACCCACTTCGACGTACAGATCTCCCACGGCGATGAACGTGGTGCCGCAGGCCTCTGTGGGGTGCTCCACGGCGTGTTCTACGACCCTTCCGTCCGCGGACAGGCGGAACGAGTGTCGCGCGAGGGCGCCCCGATGTTGGGTGAGGACGACGAGACGATCTCCGCTGCGCCGGGCATCGAGCACCTCGCACAGCCCCATCGTGGGAAGCGGAACCTGGGGCGTCCCCAGCGGGTGGCCGAGCAAAGACGCGCGCCACGATCCGAGCGCGTTTTGCACAGCGACGCCCGGAAACATCTGGGTCGCGAAGGGAAGGACCCGCGCAACCTCACGGGTGAGCAGGATCGGGCGTTCGCCGACCCGCCGGGCCTCCAACTCCACGAGCCGGTCGCGCACCCGGGCGAAGACCCGCCCGTCGTCGCAAAGGATCTCGTCGTAGGCGACGCCAACGGGAACCCGAGCGTCGCTGCCAAGCATCCGAAGCTCGGTGCCCCCGGTACTGGAGGCCTGCAAGACAAACGGCTGACCGGTGCGGGCCCGTCCGAGCGCGCGAAGCGCTTGCCCGTCATCATGCCAACACCGCGCGCCTTCGTACGCGGCGGTGCGCGTCGCGACCAGGACTCGCGTCGGCTCGACGATGACCCACCGGATCGGATCCGGATACCGCTGCGCGTCGGTGGGAACGGGTGAGAGCGCGGCGACCGGGCTTGGCAGTGCGCCCAGCGGAGGCGGGGTGGATAAGCCTTGATGGAGCACCTGCTCCAGCCAGGCCCGCAGCGTTGGCGGGATCGACTGCGGTGGCTTGCACACCGCAGGCGTGCGGACGCTCGCATCGAACACGCTCAGTCCGGCCCGCATCCGCGCTGCGAGGCCTCGAACGCTCGGGTGCTTGCCCTTGAACGGATGGATCCCCAGCAGCAGCGTGCAGGCCAGGACCGCGAACGCGAACCAGTCGGTGGCGGCGTCGAAGTGTCCGGAGGGGACATGCGGGCTGAGGATCGCGGGGGTGACAGCCGTGGCGACGTGGCCCGGGGGCTGCCAGCTGTCCAGGTCGATGAGGCAGACCGAGGTGCCGCGGACCAGGACGTTGTTCTCGCTGAGGTCCACGACGGTCGTTCCCTGCCGGTGGATCTGAGTGAGCGCCGCGCCCAAGGAGCGGACCAGGCCCATCGCAGCCTGCGCATCGAGCCCGGCCCGGCGACGATAGGCCGGGGTGCACAGCGCTGCCCACGAGTGCGCGCCGCGGAAGAACGGCATGGTGTAGCCGATCACCGCCCCGCGCTCGTTGAGGATGGGGTGCAGGGGTGCGGCCACGTGCGGCCCACGCAGCGCTCGCAGTGCCTGAAGTTTTTCCCGGGAGGGCACGGCGCGGGGATCCGAGAACAGCTTGAACGCGACGTCTCCGATGGCGAACACCCGGCCCTGGGCACCGGCGGCCACAAACTGCTCGACCCGAAGCTCAAGCGGCGCGCCATCGACGAACACGCGCTCGCTCATGGCGTACCCCAGCACAGGGCCGCCACGGCGACGTCGTCCTCGGGCTGAAGCCCGTTCGCGGGCGCTTCCTTGGTGAGGTACTTGCGCAGGCGCCGGGTGACGAAGGCGCCGCGCGGGCTGGGAAAGCGGAACAGCGCCGCAACGATCTCGGCCGCGGGGGCGAAACTCTGGTCGACCTGGCGAAACGCGCTCAGGCCGTCACTGCCCACCAGGACCGAGGTCCACTCCGCCCGTGGAAAGCTCCACGTCAGCCCCGAGCCCTGCGAGAGCGCGTCCGGGACGTGGCCGGTCGCGCGCAGGCTCGGGGTGCCGAGTCCAGAGTCCGCGTAGGCCTGCTGCCGCAGCCGTGACAACGCGTAGCTGGGATAGGGCGGGGCGCTGCGGGGAAACGAGACCTCGACGACGCTCAGCGTCCCGTCCCGGTGCCGGGCCGCGACCACGCCGTCGCCGAACATGGTCACGAGGATCGTGTGCTCCGTGGCCCGGGCCACGACGCAGGTGGCATCGAGGGCGGCGGTGTCGAGGGCGAGCTCATCCCGGGCGCGCTCCGCTGCGCGAAGCCAGGTGCCATCGGCCAGGGCGTCGGGCGTGGCTTGCAGGGCTGCGTGCGCGAGGAGCCGGGCGCCCACATCGGAGTCTGGGGCGCCCGAGCATCCATCACACAGCACCGCGATGCCCGGGCCGATGGCCGCATAGTCCTGGCAAACCGCATGGGAGCGGCCGCGAGCAAAGTGTGCGTCGACGTGCAGCATGGCTCAGAACCCGATCGAAGGCTGGCTCGCTGTCGCGGTCCCGGTGGCGAGTGCTTGGGACTGGACCGCGATGCTCCTGGAGACGAAGTCTGCGAGCGAGGCCAACGTTGCGGCGTCGGCCTTGTCGAGCTCGACGTAGCGGTCGAAGCCGGCTTTCTTGCGAAACTCGTCCAGCATCTGGCCCAGGCCGGGGTCCTTGACCCCGACGCCGACCAAGACCGTCGTCAGCGAGGACAGGTGCGCGAGCTTTCGCGCGCCCTCGATCGCCTTGCGAACCTCCTTCGGGGTCGAGCGGCTCGCGTTTTCACATCCGTCGGTCACGACGAACACGATGCCGTTGACGTCGAAGTCATGGCCCTCAAGTTGCGCTCCATACGTACACAGCGAGGTCACTGCGGTGTACGCCGCATCGCACAGCGCCGTGCTTCCTTGGGCACGAATCGAGCCCTTGTAGTCGCTCGGCGAGCAGGCGACCAGTGGCCGATAGCCGTGAACCTCGCGGACCTGATGGTCGAACGTCGTGAAGCGCAGCATCAGGTTGTCCGAGCGCGGCGAGCTGCCGCACGAGCGGACGACTTCGGCGACGCAGCGCTCGATGTCCTTGGCAAAGCCGGCGACGCTGCTGCTGCAGTCGGCAGCAAGCGCGACCAGCGTGTATTCGCTGGCGCCCAGGTCGGTCGGACGCGCCGCAGAGAAGGCGTAGGTCGAGCCGGGCATCGGGTGGTCGTCCATGGCGGGATTGTCGAATCGGGGCATTGTCTTGGTCCTTCTAGGCTACGAGGGCGTCTTGGGTGGTGATGAGCTTCATGCCCTGGGCGGACAGGTCTCGCACGAAGGCGTCGGCCTCCGCTTCAAAGCCTGGCACCGAGCTGGAGGCGTCCGTGAGGAGATGAATCTTGGCGATCAGGTCCGGCGAGCCGAACTGCTGCGCGATGTCTCGGACGGTGTTCGCCAGGCAGTGCGAGAGCGCTTCCCCGGCCATCAAGATAACGTCGGCGTCTTGAAGCGTGGAGACGAACCCGCTGTTGAGCTGGGTCCCGGGGTCCTCGGGATCAGGAACCTCCGCCTGCACGCCCGAGAAGTGTTCGGTCCAGGGATTGCTGCCTTTGGTGATCACGTCCACGACCGCGAATCGGTCCTCCCACGCGTGCAGTGCTGAGGCGAGCTTGGGTGCGATGCAGTGCCCCTCGTCGCCGATCAGACAGTGGTAGGGCCAGATCGTGTGGGGGTAGCGGCCGAAGGTCTCGAGGGACTCGAGATAGGCCAGTGTCCGGTCGTGCAGGGCAGGGCGTGCGGTGCTCCACCGCCCTTGCTTCACGTCGTCGGCGGTGATGCGCGTGAACGGGTCGGGTCGCTGGCCCGATGCGCTGCGCCACCACATCGGGTGGCTGATATCGACTTTGCGGTGGGAGTCGAGGGTGACGTGGACGTCCTCGAGCTTGTCGCCGATGCGGTCGAGCAGGGCGGCGAGAGCGTCGATATCGCGTTCGGCACCCGGCACGTAGAGGGCACCTGCGGGGTCGCAGAAGTCGTTTTGCGGGTCGATGATGACGAGGTGGGTCTTCATGGGGTCGAGTTCCTTCGATCCCATCGTGACCCTCTATTTTAGGTTCTTCAACCTTTTATTATGGTTTTGGTGCGCGCAAAAACGGCGGCGGTGGAGCGCCGGCCTCGATCCGGGTGCTGGCAGGCCGCTCCAACCCGGGCTTCATTCCGCGGATCCGATAGACCGAGCGGACGTTCTTTTGGCGGACCCAGGCCTGCATGTGGTCGCCGCGCTGCGTGATGTACTCGAAGCCCGCAGGCTTCGCGGGGAGGGTCCGCAGGACCGCGGTGTGCTCATCCATCGGGAGAGCCTGCACGTTGTCGCGAAACGCGTGGCCGTACATGAAGTACTGCTCGATGTTGCTCAGGTACAGCACGCCGAGGTGGGCGTGCGCCTGCGCGAGGGCGCTTGCGATGTCGGCGACGACTCCAGGCTCGGTGAAATCGCCGCGTTTGGCGACGATCCTTCCAGTGCGCGCGAGTGTGGCGACCCGGGTGTACTGCACGTCGTCATCCAAGATGCTGTGGACGCCCAGCGCCTCAAACCGAGCCCTGGTTTTGCCCAGCGAGGTGGCAACCTCAAGGCGGGCCCGGTCGTAGAGCCCTTGCAGCCGAACCCGTCGCGCGGGGTCCGACGCAGCGATCGCAAGCAGGCGCCGGACGGTGGGTCCGGCGTCCTCGCTCCACAAGGCTTCAAACTGCGTGCCGTCGTCGGCGTGCGCGAGGAAGGCTGCATACAGCGCATGCAGGTCGACCACGTCTTGGTCGAAGTCGACGAGCACCATGAACGAGGGCTCAGCCCATCCGGCGAGCAGGTAGTTCTGCGCGGCCCCGACCCCGACGTAGACGCCGCCGCGGCCCGCGACGTCATCCCGCAGCAGGTCGAGTCTGCGTTCGTTCGACACCAAGTAGTGGGTGTCGTTGGTGAGCTCGGCGGGCGCCGGATCCGAGGCCAGCCGCGACACGTCCCCGAGGCCGGGAGGAATCGCTGTGGCCGACCCGGCCAGCGTTGCAATCACCAAGAGAAGACCACTGACCCAACCCATCGGGGGCACAACGCGCAGCCGGGGCGCGCCCATTCCGGGGGTGCCGGAGGGTGCCGGACGGGCCAGCCTGGCCGGATCAGGTGTCGTCGGGTTCGTCGTCGGAGCGCTGCCCGGGGAGAAGGAGGTTGTCGCCCCATCCGCCGTCCGGGACATCGAAGATGCCACTGCGAAGGTTGTCCTCGGCGGTGATCGTCTGTCCGTCGAGGAACTTGCGCAGGGCCGCGTCCATCTGATCGAGATTGTTGGGATCGGACCGGGCGGGTGGAGGCGGCGGCGGCGTGGATGCCCGTGGCCGGGCGACGCCTCGCGCGGCCGGCTGCAGAACAGGCGGCTGGGGCGGGCTCAACGGGGCCTTCGGAATATCTTCGGGCCGGTAGATCTGGGTTCCGCCCGCCGCCGGGGCTGAGGGCGCCGGAGAGGGCGTCCGCCGGGCCGAGGCGGGTGGGGGTGTGGGGAGACCCGCGGCCGGATGTGCCGATGGGCGCGCCTTGACCAGCTGGATCCACGGCGTCTTGTCGGACTGGAGCTGCCGCCACACGCGTTCGAACGCCGCCAAGGCTGCCGTCGCGGACGGAGGACGATCGTCGCGCTCCTTGGCCATCAGCGCGGTGACCAGGCGGGTCACGAGCTCGGGGACACTGCCAGGAAGTGGCTTGGCCTCCATCGACACTTGCTGGAAGAGCAGGCCACGGGGGTCGGCGGCACGGAACGGCGCCTTGCCTGCGAGCATGTGATAGAGGATGACACCGAGCGAGTAGAGGTCGGCGCGCGCGTCGATGCCCGTGCCCATCGCCTGCTCGGGACTCATATAGGCAGGCGTGCCCACGATGGCGCCCACCTTGGTTTGCAAACCATCCGAGACCTGCTTCTCCAGCAGCTTGGCGATCCCGAAGTCGACGATCTTGAGCAGCTCGCGACGCTCGTGGTCCAACGTCACAAAGATGTTGTCCGGCTTGAGGTCGCGGTGCACGACACCGTGGCCGTGCGCATGCTCGAGCCCGCGCAGCAGCTGGATGCCGAACCACACCGCCTGCGCAGGGGGGAAGGGCTCCCCGAGGACCGAGCCCAGCTCGACCCCCTCAAGGAGCGGCATGACGATGAACTTCAGGCCGTGGTTGGTCTCCCCGCAGTCGAAGACCTCGATGCAGTTGGGGTGCTCGAAGTTGGACGCCGCTCGGGCCTCGCGATCAAAGCGGCGCGAGACATCCTCGTTGAGGCTGTACTCGGGCCGCATGAACTTGATCGCGACTTTGCGATCGAGCGTCGCATGGCGTCCGCTGAAGACCACGGCCATGCCGCCCATGCCGAGGAATCCGTCCACGACATAGCGCTTGGCTACGACGGTCCCGAGCAGCGGCTTGAGCGCGCGTGGGAGTTCGACCGAATCGGCGGGCATTGGGACGCCTCTAAGGGTACCAGGACCCGGCGCCGAGGTTGTACTGCCTGCCGAACAGGTGAGCGGGTGTCGTACGCGTCCGCGGTTGACCCGCGAGCCAGCACCCCCGCGGTGTCCGATGGCTGTCGCCGCCGATCACGCGCGCCCGCCGGACCCGCAGCCAGAGCCGAGACCGGGTCCGCAGCCGGATCCGCAGCCGCGGGGTTCGGGTCGTGCTCACCAGCCGCCGCCGACACACTTGCAGTCCGCGTATTCACCCGTGGACAGGCAGGTCTGCTCGGCCTCGGTCCCGTCGTCGCAGGGACAAACCCGGGTCTCGCCGATGGCGACGAGCACATCCCCATCGGGACAGCCATCGGCGCTCTCGGGGAGGTCCCGGCTGGCCGCCTCGTCCTCGGGCTCCGCATCGTCGCCGTCGTCGCACGCCGGCCCCAGAAGCAGGGCGAGGACCACCGCGCCCAGGCAACACCGCACAGCGTTCATCCTGCCAGCGTACCACAGCCAATCGGTGTCGCGCCCGCCCGGCTGAAATCCGGTCGGCTCGTCATTGTCCTCGCGTCCATCGACACCTCGGCCTGGCGCCGTTCCTCAGGCGAAAGCCGTCGCCAAGGCCGAAGGTCTGGCCACGAGCACGGGGGACACCGCGGAGTCTGGCGGTCCGTAGGGCGCAGGCTAAAGAGGAAGCGTCGTGCGGATAAAGTCGACGCCCATGCTGTGACAGTTGCCGCAGCCGTTGACCCCGGTGTCGTCCGCGTACGTGGTCCCTGAGAAAGACTCGTACCAGTACCAGCTGTTCACGTTGCTGCCCGGGGCAACCTTCACCATGACCGCCCAGCCACCGACCTCGGGGCCTTCGCCGTAGAGTTCCTTGACGACCGAGGCGCCGACGGGGTGGTCGTCACCACCGCCCTGCAGGGATTCCAGCAGCGTGGCATTGACGAAGGTCCGCACACCATCGAAGTGGGGCCCCTGGGAGGGGTGACGCTCGGCTTCGGCGTCCCACCCGGCGTAGTTGCCCGCCTCAAGCCACGCGAGCAGGCTCGCGGCGTCGGTGGGGGGCGGGGGGTCGGCGGCCTCCCCGGTCGAATCCTCGGAGGCCTCCGTGTCGGTGGCGGTGGCGGTTCCTGTGCCCGTGGCGGTCTCGGTTCCGACGCCTGTGCCGGTGCCAGCATCGGCCTGCGTGGTGTCGGCGACGGTGGTGTCCGTGCTGCTCGTACCCACGGAGCCCACGCTCGTGTCGGAGGTTGACGCGCTCGAACCAGATCCGGACGCGTCCGCACCTGCAGCGGTGGTCGTGCCCGCTGCGCTCTCAGAGATGGAGCCTTCGTCGTCGCCGCAGGCTGGGGCGAGCGCGAGGGCGGGCAGCAGGGCAGACAAGTAGAAAAATACGCGCATGTTCGCGACACACTACGCGGATCCGCGTGGCCGGTTACCGAGACCATTTCGTGTCGCCACCGCGCCTCGGCCCGGATTGTGGGGGTACCATCCCGGGGGCCATATGCACGATGCTCCGCGCGCATGGGGTGTGCTTCGCACGCTCCTTGGACTGTCCGTCGCGGGGATGGCGGCCCACGCGGGGGTCGCGGTCCTCGATGGCAATCGCGTTGGCGCCGCCGTGCTCGGAGTCGGGGCGATGCTGACGGCCCTGGCCTTCCTTGCGCCACCTCGGCCGGACTCGGTCTACCGGGTCGGCAACTACTTGGCCGGGCTGGTCCTGTGCGTCGTCTTGGCCCTCGCCTGGAACCGCGGGGGACTGGTGATGGAGATTACGGCCTGGCTCGCCCTCGTTCCGGTGACCGCCTCGATGTTGGGCCGCGGACGCGTGGCGATTCGGTGGTGTGGGGTCGTCGTGACCGCGTGCACGCTCCTCGCGGCCGCCGAAGCGCTGGGTTGGGCACCCAAGGCGAGTGCTCCGCCGTTGGTGACCCGCTGGTTGTCCCAGATCGGCGTCGTCGCGTTGGCGTTGTGGTTGGTGCGAAGGATCCGCCACATCGCGCGCGACCGGCAAAAGCTCCTCTCCGATCAGGCGGTGGCCGGGCAGAAGCTCGAGAGTTTGGGGCGACTCGCCGGCGGTATCGCACACGACTTCAACAACGTGTTGACCGTGGTCTTGGCGCGGGTCGACCACGTCATGCAGGATGTCGCGCAAGACGATACGCGGTACGACGACCTCCGAGCGATTCGCACCGCAGCCGTACGAGGCGCTTCCCTGGCCAGCGAACTGGTGGCGTTCAGTCGGCGAGGTCCGGCGACGTACGACGTGATGCGGCCCCAAGACGTCGTCCGAGCCGCGGAGCAGGTCCTTGGCCGGTTGACGCGGGAGAACGTGGACATCGTTTTCGAGGTCTCTCCGTTGGTCGATCCGATCGAAGGCGATCGGGACCACCTGTTGCAGGTGCTGCTCAATCTGGCGATCAACGCCCAAGACGCGATGCCCGATGGCGGGCGCATGACCATCCAGCTTCGGTCCGAGGTGGTGACCGAGCCTGTGGATGCCACGACGGGGGTCATCCCGCGGGGAGGCTATGCCGTCATCGCGGTGACCGACGAGGGGTCGGGGATGAGCGCTGAGGTTCAGGCCCGGGTCTTCGAGCCGTTCTTCACCACAAAAGACAGAGGCCGCGGGAGCGGCATCGGGCTCGCGACCGTGCATGCGATCATCACGCAGCACGGTGGCCATGTCCGGCTGTCCTCGGAGCTCGGCGTGGGATCGAGTTTCGAGGTGTTCTTGCCACTCACCAGCCGCTCGGATGAGTTGCGCGAGGCCACCGATGAGCCTGTACGTCACGACGACCGCGCGTGCCTGCGGGTGCTGCTGGTCGAAGACGACGCGTTGGTGCGGCGCGCCCTCGAGGTCATGCTCTCTCGAGCGGGGCACAAGGTTGTGGCGGCGGCGAACGGGGCGGAGGCGCTCACCCGATGGGAGGAAGCGTCGGAGCGGTTCGACGTGGTCCTGACCGATGTCTTGATGCCGGGCATGACCGGACCCGACCTCGTCCGGCAGCTTCGGCTCAACGAGTCGGATCTGCGGGTGGTCTACATGTCAGGCCACGTCGACGACGCGATGCGGGACGTGGACCTCGGGCGGGAACATGCGGTGTTCGTGCGCAAGCCGGCTTCGCGCGCGGCCCTGCTCAACGCGCTGGAGCAGGCCGTGAAGCGGGGCGGGGCGGAGGAAGGCGCTCATCAGTCCTCGCAGAACCCCACGGCGGAGTAGGCCGACAGCGGCGAGCCGTAGGATGTGCAGGTCTGTGCGCCGGGGCAGGACGGGGCGTCGAGGTCACACAGCTGGGCGCAGCACGTCTCGTCGGGGTTACCGTCGCACTGGGATGCGTCTGTGCAGACGTGGCCCACGTCGCACAGGCCCGGGACATCGCAGGGGGCATCGTTGGCCAAGCCCTGCGTAAAGTTGCAGGCGAACCCGAGGCCGGCGGGCATGCAGCTGGTTCCGGGCGGGCACGCGCCCTCGGTCAGCGGATCACAGATCGCCCCGCACGTGCCGACGTTGAGCGGACCCGCGACCGTGCACAGCGTGCCCGGGCCGCAGGGGTCTGCACCGCAAAGCGCGATGCAAACGCCCGCGTTGGTGCGAAGACTGTCCGGACCCGAGGGGGAGCAGACCAGGCCGGGCTCGCAGGTGTCGATGCCGGAGACGAAGGCGCCCTCGATCACGCAGGGTTCGTCGAGTCCGGCGGGTTCGGGGTCGAGCGGAACGCAGCGGGTCCCGGTCCACAGCCCACCGCCGTCGTTGGCCCATGGGTTGCACTTCTCCCCTACGGGACAGTCCTGATCGGAGAGGCTGCATTCGATCCCTGTTCCGCCGCCGCTGCCAGGTCCCGGCGGTGGTGGACAGGTGAACCCGCAGTTCCCCGTGGTCGCGTAGCCCTCGTCCGCACCCTCGGTCTCCCACGCGGACCCGGTCGCGTCCGACGACCCGGGCCCGGCCGTGCCCGTGCTTCCCTCGTTGGGCTCGCCGGTGCTGGACGAAGTGGCCGCAGCCGGCCCCGTAGGAGAGGAGCTTGAGGAGCTTGAGGAGCTCGAGGAGCTTGACCCCGTCGATCCGGTGTCCTCTCCCTGGGGGACGGCGGAGGTGCAGCCGCCGAGCATCAGCACGGCCAGCGCTACGCAGCGCTTCATCGACGGCGCCTCCGGGTCGCGGCGAGCGCGACGCCGAGCAGCGCGGCGAGTCCTTGGAACCCTCCGCCACCCCCGGTTCGACAACCACCGTCGTCATCGAGCGCGCCTGGGCCGGCTGTGCCGGATGTGCCCCCCGAGGACATGTCTCCGGTGGTCGAGGCCGAGGCACCACCCGAGGTTGTGGTGTTGGCACCGGCACCCGTGCTGTCGCCTTCGCCGCCGGAGGTTCCACCGCTGCTGCCTTCACCGTCACATCCCAAGCGGGCGTCCACGGATGCGTTGTAGGCGTTGAGCGCGGCGTTGATCGCCGAGAGGTTGTTGGTCTCGTCTGCCGGCGGGGCCCCTGGCTGATATTGCTGAATCACGGCTGCGCTGGGAATGTCCTTACCCCAGCTGGGCCAGGAGCCGGAGTTGGACAGGCGGACGTTGGCGCCGTCGGGGAGAATCACGGTGTCGTTGCAGCACGCGTCGGTGTCGCGTTGGGCACCCAGCACGTTGGGCACCGGGCCCAGGCCCTCGACCTCCGCGAACATCGGATCCGAGGTCATCTCCGTGGGCGAGATGCGGCTGTACAGGCGGGTGAGGTAGGGCCAGCTCTCGAGGAGGTCGGTGGCGTGCACCATCGGGTCGCTGATGTACTCGCGGTAGCGCTCGATGAACGCGGCCTCGTCCCAGCCGCTCAAGTCCAACACTCGCTCGTAGCAACTCAAGCAGGCGTACAGCGCACTGGGGTCGGCGCCGTTCGGTGTCGGGACGAACTCTCGGAGCAGGATCGGGACGAGTTCATGGGTGTACTCGCAGGTGTCCGTGCAGACCACCAGACCCTGCGCCTCGAGCACGTCGACGACGGTGATGGGGTCGATGCCGATGAAGTCATCGGGGTCAAAGGCGCCGGGGTCGACCGCGCTCGCGTCAACCACAGCGCTGCTCCCGGCGAACTCCGTGATGAAGCCGCGGCCACCCGCCTCGTCGAGCGCGGCCGAGACCACCTCGGGGTAGTCCGGGGCGCGCTGCAGCCAGTCCAGCTGCAGATTGTTGAGACGCACGTGCCGGTAGTTGGTGGGCAGCACGCGGGCCTCGCCGAGGAAGATCGCGCGAATGTCCATATCCTCCTTGGCCGCGACGGCGGTGAGCCGCAGCGGAATACACGGCTCGTTGCCTTCGTAGCGGATGACGATCGGGTGCAGGTCCTCGATGCCCGCGAGGTGCCGCAACCGAAACGCGACAAACACCGAGCCCTCCGCGATGTAGGCGTCGAACAGCTCCGGGGCGCGGGGGTTGGGCGCGTAGCCGTTCGCCTCGAGCCACTGCATCATCGTGGTCGAGGTCCCGCCCTGCAGGATGACGTACTCGAACGCGCCGGCCGTCGAGAGCTCGAGCACTTCCACGTCGGGATCGATCGAGCCGCCGCCGCCGTCTGGGTCGCTGATGAAGCCGCTGGAGACGCCGGTGCCCTGACCGGGACATTCGTTCGCGCCGTTGACGATGCCGTAGCTGGGCACGGTCGCGCTGCGCAGGGCGTTGATGAACGAAAGCGAGCCCACCTCGATCTCCGGAACGACGGGGACCGGAACGATCCAAGAGAACTGGTCGGCGTCGCCACCGTCGTAGTTGATCTGGACGTGGGCTTCGACGAAGCCGCCGCCTTGCGCGAACACGATGGTCTCGCCCGTCTGGTCCACGGGCATGCCCATGGGCCCGCCTCCGTCGCAGAACGTTCCCCCGCAGGCGGCGGCGGTGCTGGGAGCGGCGAGGTGGGCGAGCAACGCGAACACCGGCGCTGCACAAAGCGCGGACAAGGCAAGGCGGGGCATGAGAACGATTGGGCATTAGTTATGTGAGTGTTGTCAATGTTGGATTTTAGGTGGCAGTCCGGGCGGCAACCTCGCGGGACAGCGTCGACCCCGCACTCCTTGTCTCGGGGTACTCTGCGCGCGTCCCCGGAAGGCACCGCGATGGCATTCAAACTCAAGCCCGGCATCGTCACTGGAACCGCCCTCACCGAACTCTACGACTACTGTCAGGAGCAGACCTGTGCGCTCCCGGCGGTCAACGTCATCGGGTCCCACAGCGTCAACGCGACCCTGGCCGCAGCGCGCGAGGCCAACGCCCCGGTGATCGTTCAGCTGTCCAACGGCGGGGCGCATTTCTTCGGCGGCAAATTCTTGGACAACGAATCCGGTGCGGTCGCTGGGGCCGTGGCTGCGGCGCACTACGTCCGCTCGATCGCCCAGGCATACGGCGTGGCCGTCGTGCTGCACACCGACCACGCGGCCAAGAAGTTGATCCCTTGGGTGGAGGGCATGGTCGATGCGGGCGAGGCCTACTACGAGCAGACAGGCGAGCCCCTGTACAGCTCGCACATGCTCGACCTCAGCGAAGAGCCGCTCGAGGAGAACTTGCAGATGAGCGCCGACATGCTCACGCGCCTGAACAAGATCGACATGGCCTTGGAGATCGAGTTGGGTGTCACCGGCGGCGAAGAGGACGGCGTCGACAACTCCGACCTCGACGATTCCAAGCTGTACACCCAGCCCTCCGAGGTGCTCGCCGCCTTCGAGAAACTGACGCCCATCGGACCGTTCTCCGTGGCGGCTTCGTTTGGAAACACCCACGGCGTGTACAAGCCCGGCAACGTGCAGCTGCGGCCCGAAATCCTCAAAAACTCCCAGGAAGCGGTCGTGGCCAAGCACGGGGGTGGACCCAAGCCGCTGCACTTCGTCTTTCACGGCGGGTCCGGGTCCTCGCCCGAGGAAATCGCTGAGGCGGTCTCGTACGGCGCCGTGAAGATGAACATCGACACCGACACCCAGTGGGCCTTCTGCCACCCGGTGAAGGCGTACATGGATGAGAAGGACGCCTACCTGCAGTCGCAGCTGGGCAACCCCGAGGGCGCGGACCAGCCCAACAAGAAACACATCGACCCGCGCGGTTGGGTGCACTTGGGCGAGAAGGGCATGCGTGACCGACTGGTCCAGGCGTTCCGCGATCTGGGCGCGTTCGGAAAGTTCGGCTAGGCCGATGCTCGCCAAACCCATTGCGGTTCGTGGACGCGTGGTGGCGCTCGCCTTGGTGCTCGCGGCGTGTGGGTCCGCCGGGGAGGGGGACAGCGCGCAGCTGCAGGGGGGGACGAGCGGGAGCGCGGCGTCCTCCAGCGCTGACGCGAGCACGCAGATGCCCCCCTCGGTCGGGGGGAGCGGCGCGCAGAGCACCGACGTCTTGGGCACGAGTTCCTCCAGCGCTGCGGTGGACTCGGGCAGCACCGCGGCTTCGGACCCGAGCGCGGCCTCCTCGACCGGCTCGAGCACGATCGGGTCTTCGACCGGCGAGCAGGCGGAGCTCGGCGACATTTCCGGTGGCTGCGGCGTGCTCGATCTGGCCGCGCTGACCGGCGAGGAGCCTGGCTTCGTTCTCAACACGCTCGACTTCGGGGAGCTCGGCTTTGACTACGATCGGCTGACGCCCGGGGGCCAAGCCGTGTTCGATGCGGGCAACCTCGGTGGCAGCTCGCTGTTCTCCGAGGTCATCTCGTTTGATGTGTTGGCGCGGTGCGAGGCCGCCGAGCTGCTCAAGACGGAGACCGAAATCGAGTACGTGGGCGAGGGCACTCGCACCGACCTGCTCGTCGCGTTCGACGGCACCAAGATCGGCGTCAGTGTCACCCGGGGACAGGGCTTCCCGTTGGACGATCCGTACTCGGTGCAGCAGGCGCAGGCGCTGCTCGAGGACAAGCTCTCAGACATTCCGATGAGCACGGCCAACGTCGCGCCGCAGGATGCGTGGGAGAAGCAGATCCTGCACGTGATCGCTTACGGCCCGATGCACGCGCAGAGCTTGCAGACCGCCTACGACGCGCTGGGGCCCGAGTTTACCCTCGACACCCTTGTGGTCGTGACGGTGACCGATGGAGACGACCTGTTCATCTACACCGAGTGAGCTGTGAAGTCCGCCGCCCGTGGTGGGCTGGCGCGGAGTGGGTGCGCTCAGCCTCGCGAGGTGCTCGCTCAGGCGTCGGGGGTTCGGCTGCCCGTGACGAACGTACCGCCGGGGGGGATTCGCTCGGACTCGTTCCCCCCGGGGATGGGCCCGGGCCACACCGAGAGGCTCGCGGCCGCAACCCGCTGCCCGCGGCCCTCAACCCACGTGTCACGCTCGGCGATCCAGGCGAGCACAGCCGCGCGCGCGAGGTCGGTGATCTCGCGGTCGTCGGACGCGTCGCTCATCGTGAGCCCGGCGGCGACGGTCCACTGAAGCACCAGCGGTCGGTTGGGGTCTTTGGGGGTGCTGTCCTTGATCGCCTGCAGCCGCGCGAGCTCGGCCGCGTGCTCTGCCTGGGCCGCCGCTTCGGTCTGGACCATGACCGCCCGCTCTTGGTCATCGAGCGGGCGCATGGCTTCGCGAAGCCGAGCCTCGGTCTCGGGCGTCAGGCTCGTCACGAGTCGCAGCACCTGCGTGAACGCGGGCCGGTCCACCAGCCAGGCCTGCGCGGTCGCAAGGTCGGGGAACTCTGCACACACAACGTCGCCGGTCTTGAGATCCCGGATGTTGAACTCGATCTTCGACATGGCGCGGCCAAGTGTACGGCTGCCGCGGCGCGCTGACAGCATCAAGCGGATGACACGGCGTTCGCGGAGAGGATCCGCGCGACGTCGCTCGTGGCCGAGCCGAGACGACGTGCTCGCTGAGACCTGGCGTGTCGAACCGATGCCCGGTGCTGGTTTTCGAAGCGCGTTGTCAAAAATGTTTGACAAGGCCTTCGTGTCGAATATCTTTGACTCCGTGTCCGACGTTCCAGACATCGCTGAGCTCACCCAGGGCAGCTCCTACCAAGAGAAGACCGCCTGGATCACCCTCGTCGGGATGCTGGGCGGATACAGCGTCTACGCCGTGGTGGCTTGGGGGATGTGGACTGGTGGCGCCGACCGGGTGCCCGCCTACGCGCCGCTGTTCACCCTCAGCGTCGTTGGCCTGGTGGTGTTCATGGTGCTCGCCCACATCGTGGCCGCAGTCGGGAGTCGCCACGACGACCCCGAACGCGTCGATGAGCGTGATCGCCTGATCGCCCGCGCCGCCGAGAGTCGCTCGAGTTGGATGGTTGCGGTCGGTGTTTTGGTCGCCCTCACGGGGATGGTCTTTATGGTCAACAACGTGCTCGTCGCGCACGTCCTGCTCGGCTCGCTCGTGCTGTCGGAAGTCACGAAGGCCACCTTGCAAGTTGTCGCGTACCGCCGAGGGGTCTGAGTCGGTGCCCCGCGACAAGACCCGGGTCCGCAACCGCATCCGCGAGCTGCGCTATCACCACAACGAGATGACCCAAAAAGCCCTCGCCGACGCGATCGGCGTCACGCGCCAGACGATCAATGCCATCGAGGGGGGCAAGTACTCGCCCACGCTCGAGGCTGCCTTTCAGATCGCCGCCGTCTTCAGCATGCCCCTGCACGAAGTCTTCACCTATGACGAGTCGTGAGGTGAGCGCCGCGAACCGTGGCGCGAGCTGGGGTGCAAAAGCACGCGATCGACATCGACGGGGCTCACATTGAGGTTTGGGACGGAGGTCAGGGGGAGGAGGTCGTCGGAGTCCGGCGCGGGTGCGCAGGAATTTTCGCCGATTCGCGATGATGGGAGACGGTGGCGCTTGTGTTGGCATGCGTGCTCATCGGGGCCCTGTTGTTGTGGGCGCCTCCTGAACCAGGAGAGGAGCACGGGGTGGTCGAGCTGGCGGGCGCGGTCGAGGTGCTCGCGCCCCCGGGGCAGAAGAAGCCGGGGCGGCACCCCAGCTACGGGGCGGCAGTCACGGCGTCGCTGTACGGGGATTCGAGCTTCAAGGCGATGCTTGGCGTGGGATTCGAGCACGTGGTCTACGGATGGCTGGGGGATCCCAACCAGGCAAGACCCGCGGCTGGCGGGGCCTTCGCCGGGACCCGGCCCACAAGCTTCCGCGGTCAGCTGTATCGGATGAGTCCGGTGGTTCGACTCGGCATCGAGAACGACGTGGCGTTCGGCTACGTCGGGGGGGCGCCGGGCTACGCGATTCGGACGGCGCAGTTGCAGTGCGTCCTCGCGCCGTGCATGCGCGGGCGCTTGGTCGAGCACGGGTTGAGCATGGGTGTGGCGCTGGGCGCCCTGTTCTCGCCATCGAAGAAGGTCGGCTTCGTGATGGGCGGGGAGCTCGGGCTCGACTGGTCGTGGTTTCCCCGTGCGCACCCCGGGCTGGCGTCGTGGAACCAAGCGATGTCGGCCCGGCTCATCGCCGGGTGGGCGTTCTAGCCGGCTCGCGCCGGGCGAAGCCGGTTTACGCCCGCGTGGCCGCGCGACGCCGGCGGACGAACAATCCGCCGAGCAAAACCAGCAGCCATGCACCTGTGCCGCCTTGTTGGCTTCGACACCCGCAGCCGCTGGTGTCGCCGTCCTCGGGCGGGAGTGCGGGGCCGCTGCCTTGGCCCGTAGACCCGGTCGGGGCATCCGTGGTGCCCGAGCTCTCGTCCGTGGGCGAGCCCGTGGAGTCGTCTCCGCCAACGTCCGAACCCTCCTCGCCCCCGCTGGTCGTGCTGTCATCGCCGTCGAGCCGCACCAGCTGGACCGCATCGTAGACGATCGAGACTTCGCCTTCGACGGGCTCTCCGGTGTTGTCCCCGAGCACGACCGAATGCGCTGCGCCAGCATCGAAGTCGAACGCGCCCAGCGACACCCAGCCATCGTTGGCCGACTGGTCGATCACGACCGTGTCCTCGCCGCCAGCATGGGAGATCTGATACGCGGCCATGGCCGACTCGCCGAACGGCTGCACCACGTGGACCTGGAGTTCGTAGAGGCCGGACGCCTCAAAGTACAGCTCCCAGCGCGCGTAGTTGGAGGGATCGGCGTTGCTGGTGGCGTTCGTCCAGACCAGCGTCCCGCCTTCGCCCTGCGCTTCTTCGCGCCAATACTCCGCGTTGCCGTACAGCGCATAGCAGGCGTCGCCGTTGTCGAGCGTGCCGCCCGCGGACGAAACGACGCCGCACGGCTCGCAGTCTTCGGGACACGTCGCGGGGTTTTCCGCGCCGCTGCACACATCGTCTCCGCACTCGGGCGTGGCGCCCATCGCAGCCAGGTCGGCGAGCGATCCGTTGAACCGGTTGACGTCTACGGGCCCCGCGATCCCTGCGATGCTTCCACAGTCGCAGTACTGGTGAAACGCCCACTGGCTCCACCCGGTCGGCACCGCACCGGGACACTCGACGCCGTACCAGGCGACCCACAGCGGGTAGCCCCCGAACTCGACCGACGCGACGTTGTCCTGCCAGAAGTAGTGACCGGTGTAGATGATAGGCGCCACGCCCAGCGCCGCCTCGACGTGGTCCACCCACGCTCGCACCGCGCTCGCGACCGCGGCGGGGCTCTGGCCTCCGGTCGACTCCACGTCGATCACCGGCGGCAAATCGCCGGGCAACAGCGGGCCCATCGAGTCGAGCAAGAGGTTGGCTTGGGCGATCGGATCTTCGTCGGGCTCGAAGTACTGGTACACGCCCGTGTGCAGCCCGGCCGCCCGAGAGCCGGCCAGGTTGGTGTTGAACTGCGGGTCGAAGAACTGGGTGCTGTGCGAGACGCGAACGATCGCATATTCGACCCCGTCGGCCGCGACCGCGTTCCAGTCGATGTCGCCTTGGTAGTACGAAACGTCGATGCCGAACACGGTCTCGCCGTCGGCGCACACACCACCGCCGTGGGCCGGATCGGGCTGCGAGGTGAGGCGCAAGCCGTCCCCCATCACCGCACCGTGAGAGCGGTCGAGGAACTCGTCACCGCTCACGGGGCTGGGCGCCAACGCCAAGAATGCCGAGACTGACAAGATTGCCGAGACTGAAGGGATCAACGCTGAAATCATGACCAACCCGGGCCAACGGTACTCGAAGTCCGCGCGCAAGGGCAGCAGACCGCGACTCCCGAGGCTCGCAGCCCACCGGGTTCGCGGCGCCGCATGCGAGCCCCGGAGGGTTACTCGGTGAGTGCGACGCGAAGGACGGCGCTGGATTCTGCGATGATCGAGGCCGTCGGTCCGCCATTGCACTGCAGCTCGCCGTCGCCAACGTAGCGAGCCGGCGCGTCGGGGTCGGTGGCCTCCCAGGTGTGCAACACGTGCCAGCTCCTGCCGCGCGCGCCTGTGATCCCCAGGTGGGTCTTGCCGTCGTCGCCGGTCCAGACCGCCAGCACTCGATGGCCGCCGTCCGATAGTTCGGCGTGCCGCCCGGCGCGAAACCTGGGGGAACGCTCAGCGGGTGGTCTGGGTCCTCGTCTTGAGGCATTTCGGTGCGAGCCCGTCGTGCTGCAGACACCAAGCGACCTCGACCAGCCCTTCGCCGTCGGGTTCGGCCTCGCCCTTTTGATACAACCTTCCGGGACGGCGAGATCGAGCCCAGCCCGTCCTTCGCCATGCCCGGGATGCGTACGACCTCGACCGTCGCGCTGCGACAAAGCGGCGTGGGATCAGCAGGGGGGGCGGCAGCTGTGGGGGACGGGGCCTGGGTCTTGGCGGTCGGGTCCGCCTTGGAATCGCACGAGCATCCGAGGACGGCGATCACGGCCGCGGCATGGCGGAGCGTGGTGGGCATGGGCCGCGCAGTACCGACCGAGGCCCAGGGACAGAAACCCTACTTCCCAACGTTGAGGACGAGCTCCTTGGGCTCACCCTTGATGTTGCCGATCGCCGTCTTGAGTTCGTCTTCCGACTTGATCACTCTGGGTATCAAGCCGACGTTCGCCGAAGGGTCGAATCCAGGGGTCTTGGCAATCTCGGTTCGAAACGCTTTGAGGTAGGGATCGATGTTGGTGTTGTAGTTTTCGTCGATCAGCACGCAGGGGTCGAGCAGCACGTAGTAGTACTGATTGTCCTTCGTGGTGAACGTGGTCAGGAGGGTGACGCAAAAATCGCTTTTTGGGGCGGTCTCGGATTTGTCCTCCGGTTTGTCGTCTCGCTTGGCGTCTGGCTTGGCCCCGGAGTTAGCGCTCGACACCGGATCGGTCGCGTCCGAGGCGTCACAGCCCATCGACGAGGCAAGCCACGGGAGCGTGGCGACGAGAAACCCTAGGGTGGTGCGTGCGGCTGCCATGGCGGTGATGCGCTTAGAACTCTTGTATTCACAATGGGTCGAGCGGGTCAAGACGCATCGAGCCAGAGCTTGATAGGATCGCGCATGGGGTTCGCTCTCTTCGCGCTGTCCGCCGTGCTTTTCGCAGCCCCCGCCACCGCGGCAGCGGACGGCCTCGCGCCGACCTCGAGCGATCCGCTCGTGGTCACCTCGGTCACGCTCGAGAACGGCTTTCGTGTGTTCCTCACCGAGAACCACGAACGCCCGGAGGTGTTCGGCGCGGTGGTCGTGAACACGGGCGCCAAGAACGACCCCGCCGACAACACCGGGATGGCGCACTACCTCGAGCACATGTTGTTCAAGGGGACGCGCGCGCTGGGGACGACGGACTGGGCGGCCGAGCAGCCGCACCAAGCCCGCATCGAGGCGCTGTATGACCAGCTCGGCCAGGCGGACGACGACGCCCGGAAGCGGATCCAACAGCAGATTCAGGACGAGGTTCGCAAGACCTACCCGTACGTGGTGCCCAACGAGATGGACCAGATGCTGCGTCTGCTCGGAGGGCGGGGCGTCAACGCGTTCACGTCCTACGACGAGACCGTCTACCACAACACCTTTCCCGCCTCGCAGGTCGAGCCGTGGCTCGAGATCTACGCGCACCGATTTCAAGACCCCGTGTTCCGGCTGTTTCCCAGCGAGCTGGAGGCGGTCTACGAGGAGAAGAACATCGCGCTGGACACCACCGGCTACGCAGCGTTTCGCAAAGCTCTTCGGGCCGTGTTTCCCGAGCATCCGTACGGCGGCACCGACATCCTCGGCGAGATCGAACACCTCAAGCGACCGTCACTCTCGGCGATGCGGGCGTACTTCGAGACGTACTACGTGCCGCAGAACATGGCGCTGGTGCTCAGCGGCGACTTCGAGACCGAGCAGGTCCTCGCCGTTGCACGCCGCACGTTCGGCGCGTGGGAGCGCGGCGCCGATCCTCCGCCGACCCCTGGCGTGGTCAAGCCGTTCGAGCCGGGCGAAAAACTCTCGATGCGCGCCACGCCGATCCGGGCGGGCGTGATCGCCTACCGCACGCTGCCCGAGCGTCATCCCGACTTTGCGGCGCTTGCCGTGATCCGACAGCTGCTGTCGAACGCGCAGCGCAGCGGTCTGGTGGACCGAGCCTCCGACGGCGGCAAGTTGCTCTACGCGCTGCATCTTCCGGCCGACTTCGCCGACCACAACCTCGACGCGGTGATCTACGTGCCGCGGATCGTCACGCAGTCGTTTCGGGGTGCCGAACGTGTCGCCTCGGCTCCGTTTGAGGCGATCGTGGCCGGTGCGTTCGACGAGGCGACCTTCCAAGGGATCAAGGCGGGGCTGCTCAACGACGAGGCACGGCGGCTCGAGAGCAACGAAGCCCGCGCGCTCGCGGTGGGGCACGCGTTCGTTGCCCACGGTGCGCGAGGCTGGCAGGGACACGTCGACTACCTCGCCGCACTTCGCGACCTGAGCAAAGCCGACGTCGTGCGGGTTGCGGGCGAGCTGTTTGGGGAGCGGAGCCTGCGGGTTCGGTCCCGGATGGGGTTTCCCAAGAAGGCGCGCCTGGAAAAGCCCGAGGTCGCACCCGTGACGGCCGTGCCCGGAGCGCACTCGGACTTCTACCGCGAGCTCACCTCGCGGCCCTCAGAGCCGCCGCGTTTGGCGGAGATCGACTTTACCGCGGATGTTCCGAGCGCTTCGATCGACGAGGCCCTGCACATCGAGGCGGTGGGCAACCCGTTCAACGACTTGTTCTCGCTCGAGGTCCGGTTTGGGGTGGGGCACCTGAGGCAGCGGCCGCTGCCGCTGGTGGCCGAGCTCGTCCCGCGGCTGGGCACCTACCGCCGCTCGGCCGAAGAGATGCAGGATGCCTGGGCGGCGATCGACACGACGTTTACCGTGGAGTCCGACCTGGACGTGCTGATGGTGCGGATCGAAGGACCGCAGGCGCACCTCGACGCGGCGCTGGCCCTGCTGCGTGAGGTTCTGGTTTCGGCCAAGCCCGACGCGTCGATCTGGCGGAAGGTGCGGCGCGAGCGGTGGGGCTTTCGGCGGCTGACCCACCGCGATCCTCGCGCGCTGAGCGAGGCGCTGCGCGACCATGTGATGCATGGTGACCTGTCGGAGTCCTATCGCGACTACGGGCCCGCGGGCGCGCGGCGCTTCTCTTCCGAGGACTTGCTCGTTCATTGGGAGGCCGCGCAGCGCTATGCGGCGAGCGTCCGATACGCTGGACCGGCGACGCTTCAAGCGGTGACCGAGGCTGTGCAGCGCGGCCTGCCCGTGAGGACGACGCGCGCCGAAGCGGTGGACCCGGTTGTGATGCCGCGTCAAAAAGCGGCGGAGACCACGGTCTACTTTCTGCCGCGGCGCGATGCGGTTCAAACCCACCTGTGGTTTGTCGTCGAGGGGGACGCGATCGGTCCGGATGAAGCCGCGGCCGCCGATGCCTTCGCCGAGTACTTCGGCGGTTCGATGGCGGGCCTGGTGTTCCAGGAGATCCGAGAGTTTCGCGCGCTCGCCTACAGCGCCGGGGCCAGCCTCGGGCGGGACGAAGAACCGGACGGCGCGGGCTACCTGCAGGGCTACGTGGGCTGTCAGGCGGACAAGACGTTCGATGCGCTGGACGTGATGCTGGGTTTGATCCGGCGGATGCCGCGCTACGAAGACCGGATGAGCGTGGTCAAGGCCTCGCTCTCCCGGGGCCTCGAAGCGTCGAGTCCTGGGTTCCGGGATCGTGCCGAGACCGTCGCGGACTGGCGGCAGCGGGGCTACACCGCCGACCCTCGGCCCGCTCGACTCGCCGCGTACGCCGAGCTGAGCTTCGCCGACCTCGAGCGCTTCTACGCGGCGCACATCGAGGGCCGGCCGATCTCGATCATCGTTGTGGGTGATCCTCGCACCGTGACGCGGAAGCAGCTGCGCACCTACGGGCCGGTGGTCGAGGTCTCCATTCGAGACATCCTCGACCGATAAGCGACGTAGCGCCATGCGCGCTGGCGCTACGTCGCGACTTTTCGCCGATCGTTCCGGCAAGACCGAGCATTGTGGTGTCTTATCTCCGGGCCTTCATGCGTCGTTCATCTCTCATCGCCTTGTCGCTCATTTTCACCGCTTGCGGCACCTCGGAGCCGGATGCGGAAGACTCCAACACGGGGAGCGCCAGCCTCGGCACGATCACCGCCAGTGGGTCCTCGGGAAGCAGCGCGTCGACGGCCGAGACCGACAGCGCCTCGGGTTCGGAGTCGAGCAACCCAACCCAACCGGCTACGAGCATGTCGGGGGGGACCGGCGAGGACACCGAGGACGGCCCCAAGTTCGACCTTCCACCCAGCCCCGATGCGGGAGGCCTGGGGTGCGGCGGGGGCGGAGGCGGCGGCGGGGGAGGCACCACCTTCAGCAACATCTGGGTTGCCAACGCGCCCCAAGGCACCGTGTCCAAGATCGACACCGAGACCGCGGTCGAGCTCGCCCGCTACCGCACCACCACGGTCGCGGCCAACGAGCCCTCGCGCACCTCGGTCAACCAGTTCGGGGACATCGCCGCGGGTCATCGCTTCGCGGCGCGGGTCATCAAGATCGCCGCTGAGCTCGAAGACTGCGTCGACACCAACGCCAACGGCGTCATCGACACCTCCAGCGGTCCCGACGACATTCGCGACTGGACCACCGACGAGTGCGTGCTCTGGGAAAACGACCTGCTCCCGGCGTCCGGTCAGGGGACCCGCGCGGTGGCCTGGGAGGGCGGGACCATCGACCCGTCCACGTGTGAAAACACCAACCCCAACCCGCGCTTGTGGGTCGCCTACGGGTCCAACCCGCTGCAGGTGAAGCGACTCGACGGTGCGACCGGAGCGGTGCTCGACGAGACCACGATCGCCTCGGCCGGTTTCGTGTACGGCGGAGCCGTCAACGCCGAAGGGGACTTCTGGGTCTCGGACCGAAGCGGGGGCACGATGAGCCGGGTCGACGCGGACACGCTCGCGGTCGACACCTGGCCCGTGCCTGGCAGCAACGCCTACGGCATGGGCGTGGACGGCGAAGGCCAGCCTTGGATCGCGACCTACACCTCCGGTGCGGGCATCGACTTCATCTACCGCTTCGACCCGGACACCGAGACTTGGCACGACGCGGGCGGCGTGAGCGGTCGGTACCGCGGTTTGGCCATCGACCGTGAGGACCGAATCTGGGTCGCAGGCAACTCGCCGTGCCGACTCGCGGTCTTCGACCGCCTCAACGACAACGTGCTCAACGATGCGATCGACCTGCCGGGCTGCTCCGACCCCGTGGGCGTGACGATCGATCGCGACGGCTTTGTGTGGGTCGTGGATCGCGGCGCCTCGGTGGCATGGAAGGTCGACCCGGACGCCTTGACCATTGCGGCCACGGTCACCGGGCTCACTTCGCCGTACACGTACTCGGACTTCTCGGGGTCTGGGCTCGACTTGGTGATCAACCCTCCGGGCTGAGCGTGACCGGGGGGGCGGATGCCCGGGGTCGGTTTTTTGGACGAGCGAACCTCGCCTGTCATGCTCGGGCGTGGCCTCCTCGTTTGTTGATCTCCCGTCCTTCGCTGCCCTCGAAGCGGGGCTGTGGTCGCCGATCGACACCGAGCGCCTTGCCGACAACTACGTCGAGCACTACGCGCGGGCGCGGGCCCGGCCGATGACGTCTCAGACGCTCTATCGCTACCCGCGCGGCCGGCTCACCGATCAGATCCCGGTCGCGGCGGCCCTCCTCTAGGCGTACGGGGCCGCTAGGCGTACGGGTCGCGCCACGCCTTGGCTGCACCCGAGGCGGCGCCGCGAAGCTCAGCGCCGGTGTCGATGATGCTGGTGTAGCCCACGAACGCGGCGGCACCGAGCAGCACACCCACGAACGCGCCGAGGGCTGGCGGCCAGGTGAGGGCGAAGGCGAGTCCTGCCCCGAGGGCGCTTCCGGCGATCGCGGCGACGGCCAGCCACTTCAGCCGGGCGAGCACGCGCTGCAGGCCACGGCGCAGGGGGTTGAGCAGCTCTTGCCGGGCGCTGTGGGCCAATGCGTCGCTGCCTTGTGCCGCTGCTCCCGTCCAAGCGCCAAAACGGGGCGGGCTGAGGGCAGGGGTGAACACCCGGGCCACCGCGATGAGGCCCACGAGCGCGCCGGCAAACCCCGAGATCATCAGCGAGCCATCGAGCTCGATGAGGCTGGCCAGACCGAAGGTCGCAGACGCGGCGAGTCCAAACACACCGAACATCAGCCACGTTCCCACCTGTCGGCGGCGACGCGCGTCGGCTTCTTCCATCTCCAGACGCACCGCTTCGGTGGAGGCGTCGAGCAGGGGCTCGTCGGCGTGCACGGGGCAGGCGGGGGTGTCGTAGGCCTTCGCGCACTCCATGCACACGCCGCCGTGACGGGCGGGGGCGCCGTCGTGACCGCTTGCGCCGAGGCCTTCGGTCCAACGCGCGAAGCGGGCGGTGCCAGCCTGGGTGTCGAGGTCGAGCAGTTGATATCGGACCTCGTCGCGGCTGGCGTCCAACAGGGGCTCGTCGGCGTGGATGAGGCAGGCGTCGGCGGCGTAGGTCGCCGCGCACTGGATGCACAGCAGCTCGGCGGCGCCGCTGAGGGCCCGGGTCATGCCACCGGGACCTGCGAGCGCGACCTGGGGCAGGGCGTCGAGGGGCCGTGTGCAGGCGGGGCACTGCAGCTGTGCCTTGGCGCGCGCGAAGATGTGGCCGCAGTGTGGGCAGTCGGCCTTGCCCTGGGCCTGGTCGAGTCCGAGGCCCACCGCGTAGCCGAGACCGCAGGCGGCCGCGAGCGAGCCGATGATCGACACGGCGAGCAGCAGCACGGGTCCGCCGTTGAACGCAGGTCCGGGACCGGCCATCAGGAGCCGTCCGCCGAGGAAGGCCGCGATGTCGAACTCGACGCTCCAGATCCACAGGACGAACTGGAGCACCGACGCGGCCAGAAGCCCCACCGCCACCTCTCGGATCCGCCGACCTCGCGCGACCGCGGTGCCCACGACCCCGGCAACCAGGAACGCGAGGAAGACCGGAACGAGGCCGAAGATGCCCGGGACGCCGATGACCGTGCGCTGGTCTTTGGGGGGCAGGCGTTCGCGCAGCGCGTTGGCTTCCCACTCTGAGAGAAAGCCCGCCCGCAGCTCGGCCCGGGCAGCCCACTCGGTGCCGAGCTGTGCCGTGAGCGCCCGCGCCTGCGTCGTCGGCAACACCCCGTCCTCGACCAACGCCGTCATCCGAGACTCGAGCTCGCCATCCAACGCCGTCGCGGGCAGCAGCCGCATCGAGAACCCGAGCCCCGCGACTTGAAGGATCAGCACCAGCGCCACCGCCACCGCGCCGACGATGGCGATGATGCGCCCCTCGAGCGGCGGCGCCGGGGCAGCGGGCGTCTCGAAGGACGGGTCCAGCACGTCGGAGCAATGCACGCACCGGACCGCCTCCGCTGGGTTCTCACCCCCGCAGCTGCCGCAGAACGAAGACGAGGACGTGGCCGGTCGCATGCGGTGCGGCGCTAGAGCAGGAATCGGGCCAGGGTGGATTTGAGGGAGTTTGGTGCCGGGGCGAGTGTGGGGGGTCCCGATCTGGGTAGCCCCGGGTGTCGATTCGGGTGGTGTGCTGCCGGGCAAGCCAAGGTGTCAGAGCAGGTCTTGGAGGTGGGGGTGGCGGGCTTCGAGCGTCCTGGCGAACCTCGCTCGCGCGAGCCTCATCCGCGATTTTGCGGTTCCTACGGGAATCTGGAGAACCTCGGCGACCTCCTCGAGACGCAATCCCTCCCAGTAGTGGAGCTCGAGCGGCTGGCGAAGCCGAGCGGAGAGCGTCGACATGCATTCGATCACAGCGGCGGAGATGTCACGGCGTTGCAAGTGCTCGCTTGGGGTTGTTCTCTCTTCGGCGATCGAATAGCTCGGGAGGGGGTCGACTGGTCTTCCATGCTGGCTTCGAAGGCTGTCGATGAGGCGGTTTCGGGCACACCGAAGGACGTATGCTCGCAAGCTCACCGCCCGCAGAGCCCCGTCCACATTACGCAGGAGGGACAGCATGGTCTGCTGGATGAGTTCGTCTGGGTCTAGAGCTGTTCGCCCAATGAAAAAACGGCGGAGCAGAGGCACGAATTCAGCAATTATCGTCGCTCCTACATGTTGATCTCCAGCCGCCCACCGCTTGAGACGTTCTCCCGCGTTCGTGCTCATCCTGACCTGCCTGTTGGGGCGTAGACCATCGCCATCCGTCGGGGGCAAACAACGCCTTCCATCGAGGGGGTGGGAGGCCCTTCAGAGGTTGAACCTTGCAGCGACGCGCGCGCCCACCGAGTCGACACGGCCCAGTGCTTCATCGACAGCGCGTCGAAGGTGGCCGCGGCTTTTTCGAGCGACGAAAGGGCGACCGCACGATGGTCCGGGAATGACACGAGTCCTGTGATCAACGAAGCGTACCCCGGCCCAAGAAGGCCGGGTTCTTTTCGAAGCCGACGCGCAGCCGCTCGGGCGTGACGGCGTGCTGCGGAGCAGCCTCTCGCGAGGAAGACGGCCGCAGCCGCACGTCCCACCGTGCCATCCAGCTGAACGCGAAGAAGCGTCAACTTGTGTCCCATCTGGGAGCGCACGAGCTTGTTTGCTCGCAGTGCCTTCTCCAAAGCGGTGTCCAGTTTTCCCTGATAGAGGTCGGTCCAGACATGACCCAGGTGGACAATCGCATGCGGCAGAACGAAGCCGTTGCCCGGCCATTCGTGCAAAATCGTGTCGAGGGTGCTTCGGGCTTGTTCGGGCTTGTTGTCAAAGAGGTGGCAGCGGTGCTCGTCTGCGCCCATCGTGAGCGCAAGAACGTGGTTGCCGCGTCGCGACGCCTCAGCTCGGAGTCGTGTCACGCGTTCCTTGTACTGAGAGACCATGCCGAGGAAGTCCATCGCGTTGGACACCGCGGTGTGTGCCGCAAGAAGGTCGTGGGGGACGCCGACGCTTTGTTCTCGAAGGCTCTTTTCGGCGGCCAGTCCAAACTCAAGGGCTTGCTTCCACTCTGCTCGGTTGAGAGAGGCGTGGGCGTTCGCCAACAAGACGAGTGCTTGAGCGTAGTGGTCGTTGAGCCTGATCGCTTCGACGCGGGCAGTGTTGAGCGCGTTCCGCACGCCGGGGGAATACGGAGCCATCAGAGAGCGAACGTTGGCGGCTCTTGCCATCGCATGGGCGATTCGTGGGGGGTCGTCTGCTTGCCGGGCGAGCCAGTTGGTGAGGGTGGAGAAGTACGCGGCGAGAAGCATGTCGGTCTGCGAGACACCGTGAGAGATGGACCAGCACACGTCGACGCGAACCGTTTCGGAGTCTTTGCGGCTTCGGGCTGGGCGGACGCTTGCTCGCCGGAATGTGACAGCTCGGGTTATGTGACCACGGCAGTTCGGCAGATGTGACCACGGCCAGTTCGGCAGATGTGACCACGGCCAGTTCGGCAGAACTGACCACGGCGAACTGAACGTAGATGCAGTTTTTGAGCGCGACGAACGTCGGCTCGGCCGCCGCTACGAACGGGATCCTATGGCCTCGACCGGAGGCCAATGAAGCGCATCGAAATGCATGACCTGCAAGAACTCGTCCGGCTGCACCGCATGAACACCGGCTTCCGAGAGGTGGCACGGCTGCTCGGGATCAGCCCGAACACGGAGCGGCAATACCGGCTGGCTTTGTTGGAGGCGGGCTTGCTGGAGGGCCCGGTTGACCAGCTTCCCGATCTCTCGGTCTTGCGCGGCGCGGTGCTGGTCGCGAAGCCAGAGAAGCCAGCGCCAAACCAGCAGCAGTCCTCCGTCGTCGCGTGGACCGACGCGGTCACTGCGATGTTACGGAACGGAGGGGAGGCGACGGCGATTTACGACCGGCTTCGGCTCGAAGAGCCGACGTTCTCCGGGAGTCTCTCTGCGATCAAGCGGCTGTGCATCAAGCTCAAGAAGGCTGATGGCGTCGACCCGAAGGACGTGGCGATCGTCGTTGACACGGTCGCCGGCGAGGTTGCGCAGGTCGACTTCGGCAGCGTTGGAAAACTGTGGGACCCGGAAACGGGGCGGCTCCGGCAGGCGTACGTGTTCACGATGGTGCTCGGCTACAGCCGCCATCGGGTCGACCGCATCGTGTTCGACCAGAAGACGTCCACGTGGCTCCGTCTTCATGTCGAAGCGTTCGAAGAGCTCGGCGGCGTGCCCAAGGTTGTCGTGCCGGACAACCTGAAAGCGGCGGTCATCCGTGCGGCGTTTGGCGTCGACGACGACAGCGTGCTCAACCGGAGTTATCGCGAACTCGCACGTCACTACGGATTCAAGGTCGACCCCACGCCACCACGAAGTCCCGAGAAGAAGGGCAAGGTGGAGGCGGGCGTCAAGTACGTCAAACGGAGCTTCTTCGCCGTCCGCAAGGACGAGAAGGACATCGATGTGCTGCGCCGTGAACTCGCGCGCTGGGCTGCAGAAATCGCAGGCCTGCGCACGCACGGCACGACTCGACGACGGCCCATTGAACTCTTCGTGGAGGCGGAACGCGACGAGTTGTTGCCGTTGCCGAACATCCGATGGGAGCCAGTGCTCTGGCGAGAGCCGATGCTCAGACGCGACTGCCACGTCCTCATCGAACACGCGCGCTACTCCGCACCATGGCGCCTCATCGGCCGAAGGCTACTGGCCCGCATCACCGAACGGAGCATCGAGCTGTACTTCGAAGATACGCGCGTGGCGACCCACGAGCGGCAACCCGAGGGTGGTCGCAGCACGAACGAGGAACACCTGCCGAGCCATCGAAGCGAGTTCCGGCACCGTAGTCGGACGTACTGGGAAGAACGCGCGGAGAGCATTGGCGAAGACGTCGTCCTCTTTGTCCGCCAGGTCTTCGACAGCGACGACGTCCTGCATCAGCTCAACAAGGTGCAGAGCATCGTCGTCCATCTCGAGGGGTTCCCAGTCGAGCGCGCCCAGGCGACGTGCCGGCGCGCGAGCTACTTCGGCAGCTACACCTACGGCGCGATCAAGAACATCCTCAAGAAGGGCCTCGACATGGAGGCGCTTCCGAACGCGGTCGTGCCCCAGAGCGGACGCGCGTCGCGACCTCGATTCGCGAGAGACATCCAAGAACTATTGGACCTGCCCCTGGAAGAAACCGATGCACCCAACTGATGAACTCGTGCCCATCCTGAAGAAGCTCCGCCTCTCTGGCGTGCTCCTCACTCTCGACCTGCGTACTCGGCAAGCAGCCGACGACGACTTGTCCCATCCGGAGTTCTTGCTCCGTCTGCTCGCCGATGAGGTCGAGCGTCGCGACGCCAAACAACTCGACCTACGCCTTCGTCGCGCGAGCTTCGAGCACCACAAGGCGCTCGAGGACTTCGACTTCCGATTCAACCCCAAGATCCCCAAAAGCAAGATCATCGACCTGGCCACGTGCGCCTTCATCGACAAACGAGAGAACGTCTGCATCGTCGGGCCGACGGGCGTCGGGAAGAGCCACATCGCACAAGCGATCGGTCACCGCGTGATCAGCGACAACTATTTCTGCCGGTCAGCGACAACTAAAACTGCCGGTTTGGGCGAGTCGAGCGCGCATGTGACGCTGGAGGTGGAGAGCCTCGATTTTGGTCACAGATGCACAAGTTCGGCTGCTGAGGCGGAAAATGAACGAAGGAAAAACACAGGAAGCGGCGGCGGCAGCCGCCGGCATGAGCGTTCGGTCGGCGCGAGAATGGAAAGCGGGGTCCTTGCCCTCGGAGACGACGGAGCCACGAAGTTGGCGAACGCGGCCGGACCCGTTCGAGGGGGTCTGGCGCTCGAGAATCGAGCCACTACTGGAACGCGATCACAAGGGGAAGCTCGAGGCGAAAACGCTGCTGGAGGTCCTGGTCGCGGAGGACCCGAAGCGGTTCTCGATGGGACAGCTGCGCACGATGCAACGGCGCCTTCGAGACTGGCGCGCGCTCAAAGGACCGACCAAGGAGGTGTTCTTCCCGCAGGTCCATTCCCCGGGCGAACAGGGCGCACTGGACTTCACATGCTGCAACGAACTCGATGTCACGGTGGCCGCTCAGCCACTGCGGCACCTGCTCTTCGAGTTCGTCCTCGTGTACAGCAAGTGGACGTGGGCATGCGTGGCATTCTCGGAAACGTTCGAGGCTCTCGTTGATGGCCTTCAACGAGCACTGTGGGCGCTCGGCGGCGTGCCGAGCGAGCTCCTGACGGACAACCTGTCGGCCGCGACGCATGAACTCAAAGGCGGCGGTGGTCGGGCGCTCACGAGGCGCTTCGCCGACGTCTGTGAACACCTCGGCCTCGAGCGAGTCCGACAGATCAACCCGGGCAAGTCCAACGAGAACGGCGCGGTCGAGGTCCGCCATCGCCGAACGAAGAAGCTGCTCGAGCAAGCGCTCGTACTCCGAGGAAGTCGCGACTTTGACACCGTCGAGGACTACGAACGGTTCGTCCAAGACACGCTCGACCGTACGCACAACCGTCATCTCGCCGCCCGTCTCGACGAAGAACGTTCGCTCCTCTCCAAACTCCCCGCTCGGAGGTTGCCGGCCTACACGTCCTCGACCCCGAAGGTGCGAAAGTGGAGCACGATTCAGGTGCGCGCACGCATCTACTCGGTTCCCTCGCGGCTGATCGGGCACGAGGTTGAAGCGCGCCTGTTCCCGAACACCGTCGAGGTTTGGTATCGGTCGGAGCGGGTCGAAATCTTCCCCCGCCTGCGCGGCGAGGGGGCGCACCGCATCGACTATCGGCACGTCATCGGGTCGTTGGTCCGCAAACCTGGTGCTTTCGCGAACTACCGATTCCGCGAAGACCTGTTTCCAACGCTGGCGTTTCGGCGCGCCTACGATGCGTTGACCGCGACGCATGGAGCACGCGCGGACGTCGAGTACGTGCGGATCCTGAAGCTGGCTGCGGACACCATGGAGCCGGATGTCCATGCCGCCCTGGTGGCGTTGCTCGGCAACAACGAACCCTTCGCCTACGTCGACGTTGAGGCAAGTGTGCGGCCGCTTGAGCCCGAGATCCCGAACATCTCGATCCCAGCCCCCGACCTGGGCGACTACGACGAGCTGATCGGCGGTGCGCTGTGAACACCTCGGACACAGCCGCCACCATCGAGAGCAGGATGGTCACCCATCTGCTCGCGTTCAAGCTCACCGTGGTCGCCCAGGAACTCGTCAGCCGCCTCGTCCAGGCGGACCAGAGCGCCGCGCTTGCGACGATCCTGGAAGTGCTGGAGCTCGAGAGCGAGGCCCGGCACGAGCGACGTGTCACGCGACTGCGACGGGCCTCGCGACTCCCAACTGCGAAGACGTTCGAGACCTTCGACGAGAAGCGGCTCTCTGGCGCCGTCGTGCACAAGCTCGAAGAGCTCAAGCTTGGAGGCTTCGTCGACAACGCCGTCAACATCCTGGCCTTCGGACCCCCCTCTGTCAGGGTAGTTGCCGCATGAACCGGGCGACGGCGTAGAAGCCGGAGCCTACGGCAGTCGGGGCGCGAAATGAGACAAAAACCATGGCGTATTCCGTCGCCTTCAAGGCGAGCATGATCAGAAAAATGACGGGCCGCGGAGCGGTCACGGCGACAGCGTTGGCGGATGAAACTGGGGTTTCGCAAGGCACCTTGTCGCGGTGGAAGCGAGACGCAAGTAGCGTGCTCTACGTGGCCGTCGAAGACAAACCCGCCCCGCGAGAAGAACCGGGCAAGCGCGCTCAGGACTGGACGCCGGAGGAGAAATTCCAGGCGGTGATGGAGACCGGTGAGCTGAGCGAAGCCGAGCTCGGCGTGTACGTGCGTCGTCACGGCCTGCACGCCACCCAACTCGACACGTGGCGCGCCGAGGTGCACAAGGCCGCCGTAGCTGCGCTGGGTGGTGCCGCGGCGAAGGGCAAGCGCAGCAACGAGCAGCGCGAGATTCGGAGGCTCGAACGGGAGGTCCTGCGCAAGGACAAGGCGCTCGCGGAGACCACCGCGCTGCTGGTGCTCAAAAAAAAATTCAATGCGTTGTTCGAGGACGAGGGCGACGACACGAACCCGAGGAACGAAAGATGATCCTCGAGCTGGTCCGTGAGGCTCGCGCTGCAGGAGCGCGCCTGGGTCCGTGTTGCGAGATCATCGAGATCGACGTACGGACTATCCAACGTTGGCTCAAACACGGGCTCGAGGGCGGCGAGGATGGGCGTCGAGGCCCGAAGACCACGCCGGCGAACAAGCTCAGCGATGTCGAGCGGGCGCAGATCCTCGAGTTGGTGACGTCCGCCGAATTCCGCGACCTGCCGCCGTCCCAGCTCGTGCCGCGGCTCGCCGACATGGGCATCTACGTCGCGTCGGAGTCGACGATCCACCGTTTGCTGAAGCAGCACTCGCTGAACGCCCACCGCGGGCGACATCGACAAGCGAAGAACACGAAGCCTCGGGAGCACTGCGCGACCGGACCCAACCAGGTGTGGTGTTGGGACATAACGTACCTGCGCGCGCCGACCCGCGGCGCGTTCTTCTATCTGTACCTCTTCCTCGACGTCTGGAGCCGGAAGATTGTCGGCTGGCGGGTGCACGATCGTGAGGACAACGAGCTCTCCGCCAAGGCCTTCGTCGAGATCTGCGAAGCGGAAGGCGCCGACCCGAAGAAGCTGGTCCTGCACTCGGACAACGGTGGGCCGATGAAGGGCGCCACGATGGTCGCGACCCTCGAGTCGCTCGGCGTCACGCGCTCGCTGTCGCGGCCGAGCGTGAGCAACGACAACCCGTTCGTCGAATCGACCTTCCGCACCGTGAAGGGACACCCCAGCTTCCCCGACAAGCCCTTTGAAAGCCTCGAGGCCGCGTCGACTTGGGTCGCGGAGTTCGTCGCCTGGTACAACGAAGAGCATCGCCACAGCGGCATCTCCTTCGTGACGCCGGGACAACGTCACACCGGCGTTCACGAAGCGCTCCTCGAGCATCGTGAGCACGTTTACGCCGCCGCCAAGGCCCGCCATCCCGAGCGCTGGACCGGCAACACTCGTCGCTGGGATCGCCACGCGACCGTCCGCCTCAACCCAACACACATGCCCTCAGCAGGGCAGGACGCCGAGGCCAACAGCGCCGCGGCGTGAAACGACTTCATGCGGCAACTTTCTTGAAATCCACCGGGACTGCCAGGGGTCGGCAAGAGTCACGCGCTCGCGGCTCTGGGACACTCGCTCGTTCAGCAGGGTCGCTCCGTCCTGTGGACGCCGACGTACACGATCGTTCAGGAACTGCTGGCGGCCAAGCGCGACCTCGACTTGCCCCGAAAACTGCGCAAGCTCGACCAGTTCGACCTCGTCATCCTCGACGACATCGGCTACGTCAACCAGTCCGCCGAAGAAGCCGAGGTGCTGTTCACGCTCCTCGCCGAGCGCTACGAGAGGCGATCGACCGCGATCACCAGCAACCTCGTGTTCAGCGACTGGGATCGCATCTTCAAGAACAAGATGGCGACCTCCGCAGCCATCGACCGGCTGGTTCACCACTCCGTCGTCCTCGAATTCGCCGTGCCCAGCTATCGCACGGCGATAGCCAAGGGCAAGTCCCGGACCAGCAAGAACAGCTGAGCCTCATCCAGAGTACGTGACCGGTGCTGAACGACAACTACCCCCTCGACGGTCGCTCGTGGGTGTCACCACCAAGACCCGGACCGGCAAAAATAGGGGTCCTCGGAAGAATTCGTGGGTCTGAAACGCGGATCCGGGGGTCGACTGGCGCGGCGGCATGGAGGTGAGGCAGAGACCCTCGACTCGTGGGTCGCGGGGAGCGGGCCCGCCTGCGGCCGCGGAGGTCAGCGGAGCGAGCAGCTCCGAGGTGGCCCAGAGCGCGGCGCCGAGCGAAGGGACACGACGTAGGTGCACCCCGCCGTGCGACTTGGGAGGATGAGGTTGCGACACCAAAATCCGGCAAGGACGCAAGGACGAGATGCAGGTCAAGACATTGCTCAATCACGTGGAGAAGCACAAGGGGTTCGTGTACGGCCGCGTTCGGTTGGAAGGAGACATGAACCGGAGGCTGGTCGTCGAACTCCGGGCGCGGGTGGGCAGCAAGCCGACGTGCTCTGGGTGCGAGCGGTCGGGCCCCTGCTACGACACGCAGCCGGTCCGGCATTTTCAGTTCGTGCCGCTGTGGGGGTTCAGGACGATGTTCGCGTACCGCATGCGGCGCGTAAATTGCTCCCGATGCGGCGTCAAGGTCGAGACGGTCCCGTGGGCGATCGGCAAGAGCCCGACCACGACGACGTACGCCTGGTTTCTGGCGAACTGGGCCAAGCGGATGAGCTGGAAGGAGGTCGCCGACACGTTCCGCACGAGCTGGGACACGGTCTTCAAGGCGGTCGCCTTCGCAGTCGCCTGGGGGCTGGAGAACCGCGAACTCAAGGGAATTCGGGCGATCGGGGTCGACGAAGTCCTTTGGCATCGCGGACACAAGTACCTGACCGTCGTCTACCAGATCGACGAGCACTGTCGCCGCTTGCTGTGGGTCGGACGCGACCGCACGACGGAAACCTTGGACACGTTCTTCAACGAGTTCGGGCTTCGTGCTCGATGGCTGCGATGGGTGTGCAGCGACATGTGGAAACCGTATCTCGGCGTCATCTCGCGACGCGCTAAAAATGCGGAGCATGTCCTGGACCGCTTCCACATCGTCGCGAAGATGAACAAGGCGATCGACGAGGTCCGCGCGGGCGAGGCTCGGACGATGAAGAGCGAGGGTCACGAGCCCGTGCTCAAGCACAGCCGATGGTGCTTGCTGAAGCGGCCGGAGAATCTCACCGACAACCAGCGCATCAAGCTCGCCGACCTGGTCCGCTACAACCTGCGGACCGTCAAAGCGTACCTCCTCAAGGAGGACCTGCAGCAACTGTGGGACGAGACGTCGTCCGAGAAAGCCGACACGTTCATCAAGAACTGGACCTTCCGAGCCATGCGCTCGCGGATCGAGCCCGTGAAGAAAATCGCCCGCATGCTGCGTCGCCACAAGCCGCTCATCCTCAACTGGTTTCACGCCCGCGGCCTGATCTCAGCCGGTTCGACCGAGGGCATGAACAACAAGCTCAAAGTCGTCACAAGACGCGCCTACGGTCTGCGCACCTTCAAAGCCACGCAGGTTGCCCTCTACCACTCGCTGGGAGCACTTCCCGTGCCCAAGGTCGCCCACAGATTTTTCTGAGGAGCCAAAAATAGTTGTCGCGATGCGGCAAGAATAGTTGACGTCGATCAACCGCGCCTGCATCGCGGGCAACACCGTGTTGTACACATCCGCGCACGCGATGCTGACGCAGCTCCGCGCAGCCCGAGCCGACAACACCCACGAGCGAAAGCTCCAGCGTTTCGCGAACGCTGACCTCCTCGTCATCGACGACCTCGGTCTCCGTCCACTCGTCGGCGACGAGCCCATCGACCTGTACGAGATCATCCGGCAGCGATACGAGCGGGGGTCGACCATCATCACGTCCAACCGCGCGTTGCCGGAATGGGCGCCACTGTTCAACGACGAGCTCCTGGCGAGCGCGGCGATGGACCGCCTTCTGCATCACCGCCACATCATCGAGATCGTCGGCGACTCGTACCGAAACCCACCCAGCGGCCGAGACCGCGACGCCGCCTGACCTTCGAAGGACCGTCCTGCCGCCGTGGTCACATCTGCCGAACTGAGCGACCGTTTCTCAGAAACGCAATTCGCCGATTCTCAGAACTTCGCCGCGTGGTCACATCTGCCGAACTGGGCCCGGTCACATCAGGCGAGCCTTGACAGCCGGAATCCGAACATCCTCAACATCGACATCAGCCAGAGCGTTCGGATGATGAGCAACACTCGGGACGCCGGGAATGGCACCCGCAGTTCTCGGAGCAGGAGCCTCATGTGGGGTAGGGCGGCCTCGGTTCGCCCTGCCCGGAGAAGCTCGCGGACTCCCATTCGTCGCAGGTAGATGCGCTCGGACTCCGTGGTGCTTCCCGAGGCCGCTTTGAGGAAGCAAGTCGCCGCGACATCTGAGCGTCCACTCGCCCGCTCAGCCTCGGCCAACGCCATCAGGCTCTCGTGACGCGATATCGAATCTTCGCTCAATTCGAATGCGATGCGGTGGAGGGCGGCGGCTTCCGGGAAGTTCAGGCGAGCTTCAGCTGTAACAGCGGCCTTTCCTAGCCAGTCTCGCGATTCTTGTGGGCGGCGGCCCCGACGGAGATGGAAGGCAATCGTTCCGGCCTCGCTCGCTGTGTCCTCATCTCCCTCGAGCGCGCGCGCAAGTGTGAGGTGTAGCGATTCACAGAGCTCGTTCTCGAGTTCTGAGGCGATGGCGGCCCGGATCTGGTCGTGGTACACGTCGAGACGGTCCCCTGGTCCGGATGCCCTTCGTATGAGCCTTTCTCGGATCAGCTGCGAGGCCTCGATGGAGTGCTCTCCGATCGCAGCTTTCAATATTCGTCGGGAGACCGGGCCTTGTGCGACGGCGAGGAGTTGAAGAAGCTTCCTTGACTGCGGTTCGAGCTGTGTTACTCGCTCACAGACCATGCCGTGAAGTGATGGCGGGGCGTCCGCCCGCGTAGCGGCCCAGGCGAGGAGTTCTTGTAGGAAGAGTGGGTGTCCGGTCGAGCTCCGGACAAGCAGGTCGAGCTGGTCCGAAGCTGGGAGAGCGTGCCCGGATGACCTTGCAAGGGCATGGGCGTCTTCCGGTGCGAGCCCGGAGAGTTGCAGGACATTGGATCGGCCGCAGAGATCCTCGAGTCGGTTCTTGAGTTCCGAGGCCGACAGCTCCTCGGTCCGGGCGCTCAGGAGTATTCGGACCCGCGGAAGCACATGGCCCTGTAGGAGAGCGCTCAAGAGCCGCCACGCGCCCTCCTCGAGCCAGTGGGCGTCATCAATCCACACGACGACGGGGGCTTTCGTGCTCACCCTGGCGAGGACGTCGCGGAGCGCGAGTGCTGCACGATACGCGACCTCTTGTTGATCGCATGGAATGTGGCCCCGGTGTGTCGACGCGGGCAGCCTGTCGAAAACTGGGATCACCGCGGCAAGTTCTTCTCGGTACAGCGGCTCGTAGAAGTTCCGCTCATTGGCTGGCTGAAGTTCGATGAAGCTGCAGATGGAATCGGCCAGTCCGTCCAGCGTGTTGAGTTGAGCCGAAGACTGAGAATAGCTACGTGCAGAAAATACCCGCGCGAGGTCGCTGGACGCGAGTTCCTCAAGCACAGCGCGGGCGAGGGTCGTTTTGCCGATCCCGGATCCCCCGACCAAGAGGGAGATTACCGTCCCGGATCCGGAGGAGGGGGCGAGCCACTCGGCGAGTTGCTTTCGTTCGGTCGCACGGCCAATGAATCTGGGCTGCGCACCCGAGTCGCCTCGGAGATTGAGGGCCGCATTGATCGCCGTATGGGCGCTCGCATCCGAGTGGGCAGAGTCTGTCAGCTTGGATGCCAACGTCTTGAGCCTCGCCGCCGCCAATTCCAGCGTAGCGTCGCCTTTACGGCTGCATCGCGCGGCGGCGAGAAGGCGGGTGAGGAGGCGTCCGAGTGCGTACCAGTCGTCGCTTGGGCGCTGTTCTGGAGCATCGTCGGGGGCGTTTCCTGTGGTGCGCCCGCGGCGACGGCTGCTCTCTCCCGGGGCAGTGTTCGACGCGAGTCCGAAGTCGAGAAGCACGACGCGGCCTCCCTTTTCGACCAAGGCGTTGCTTGCCTTGACGTCACCGTGGGTGACTCCTTGGGCGTGCAGGTGCGACAACGCGGCAGCAATCTGGCGCACGACCTCCCCGACTCGTCTGGTCAAGTCGCTTGATGAGGCCACCCACTCGGCGAGCTTCTCGCCGGACAGCAGCTCCATGGACACGCAATGCAGCTCGTTGATGTGGTGCAGGCCGTGGTAGCGAACGACGCCTGGATGGCGAAGGTTGCCAAGCGCACGGAACTCGGCCTCTGCATTGTGACGAGGGCGGTCTCCGTGGAGGACTTTGAGCGCGACCTGACACCCAAGCTGGGAGTCTTCGGCCTCGTACACTGTTCCGGAGCCTCCCCGCCCAGCGCGACGGGTGAGTGTGAAGCGTCCCAACCGCACCGGTTGTGGGGTGCCGCCCATGAGCCGTGAAACTGAGCCTACGACGACCGCATCCTCGAGTTGCTCCGCTCGGGTCCCGGGCACGCCGTCGAGATCGGAGTCGTGGGTCGCCGTTTGCCGGGTCGTCACGCTCAGAAAGTTATTCCAGCCATTGTGTGAGAGCCCCGACTTTCTGACGGCAAGGGCAGGGGGCGGGTGATCAGGTGGGTGTCTCACCGTCGCCAAGGCGCGGAGGATCGTGGTACGAGGTCGACGATGCTTCGCCGTCAGCGCCCCGAAGGCAAGCCGGCCCCAGGTCCGGGGGCGCTCGCCCTTCTGCAAGGGCTCAGATCGTTCCAGAAAGACCCCCTGGAGTACGTGACTCGGTTGCAGCAAAAGTATGGCGACCTGGTGCGTATTCGGTTGGGGCCCCAGGACATTTTCTTGGTCACCGAGCCGACACTGATCGAGGAGAGCTGCCGCAGCCCATCGGCCTTCACCCGGGGGACGATTGCTCGTCGAGCGCGCGAAGTTATCGGCCCATCGCTGATCGTCTCCGAGGGGCACGAGTGGAAGCGTCACAGGCGGCTCATGAGCCTCGGATTTCGGAGCAGCTTCATGGCGAATCTTCGTCCGGCGGTCGACGATGCCGCGACTGAGATGACCCAGCGGTGGGTCGAATCTGGCCGCAAAACCGTCGATGTGGAGGCGGCGGCCCGTCACTACACGCTCGATTCGACGTGCCGAGCTCTGTTCGGTCGCGCGCTTCCTACGGAGGCGGACGCGCTCGGGCGGGCTCTGACGGACGTCTTGGATCTGACTGTGCGTCGGGCGAGGGAGGTTCTGCCCCTTCGTCTGTGGGTCCCAACATCGCGTCACCGCGCTTTTGCAGAGCGACGTCGCAGGGCGGACGCGTTGATCGATGACCTCCTTCGAGGTGCGCAGCGGCATCCGCCCGAGCGATGCCTTGCCTCGCGTCTCGCCCACGACGCGCATGTCTCCGGAGACATGAATCCGGATCAGCTGCGGGCCGAGACCTTCGGTCTTCTCTTCAGCGGCTACGAGTCTCCGACGCGGGCGCTCACCTGGACCCTCTCTTTGCTTGCCAGACATCCTGAGGCTCAGGTCCAGGCTCGGGCTTCGGCCTCTAAGCAGGTCGATGGGGGAGTCTCGCCCGCGGACGACTTCCTCGTCGCGACCATCAAAGAGGCCATGCGCCTCTATCCGCCGGGCTGGATTCTTGGCCGGGAAGCGAGTCAAGACACTGTGCTCGGTGGGTACCGGATCCGGAAGGGTGCCTTCTTGATGTACAGCGCTTGGGTGACCCACCGTCGGTCCGACCTCTGGGAGGCACCCTTGGAATTTCGTCCGAGTCGTTTTCTCGAGCGAGAGCGCCCGGCTGGGACTGATTTCTCCTACTTCCCGTTTGGCTTGCCTCCAAACCACTGCATTGGAGCCGGGTTCGCGCTTCTCCAGGCTCGCGCCGCGATCGCGAAGATCTTGATGAACTTTGAGATTCGGGCATTGGGAGCTCCGCCGCATCCCGTCGCCGAGGCGACGGTGCGGCCATCGCGGCCAGTCGTGCTTTCTCTGCGTCCGCTGCAAAAAAAGTGATCCAGATGCTGAGGCTGACCGCCTTGGTTGGGGAAGGCGCGCTGGTGCGTCGTCGCAGGACGTCTCCTGACTCGAGAGCCCCGGATCGATGTTGGCCGAAGAAAAGTTGCGCGCTGCGAGCACTGTCGTTTCCGGACGAGGGCTGAGGAGAGCCGCGGTGAAGGTGCGGGGCTACGGCTGCGTTCGCCGGGGAAAGGACTTCCCCGGCGGCGATCTTCGCCAAGGGGCGCATTGCGAAGGCGGTTTGGATGCCTTCTCCGAGGTTGCTGGGCGAGCGCGAGGACGACGGGGTTTTGCTGGGATGAATGGCCCACGGGCTTCAGAGCGTGCCCTGGCCTTGCTGGGCTACTTCGGTGCGCGCGGCGGCCGACAGCAGCAGGGAGGAAGGGGAATAGTAGTGGGGCACTGATGGGGGCCGACCTGTCCCTCGTGACGGATTCACTTGGACTTTCTGTCGACCGGACCCTAGACCAGAGCGGTCGGCTGTTCGAGACCAGGGGGAGGCGTTTGTCCTGGGCAGCTTGAAGGAGCACTCGAGCGAGGCTCGTTCGAGAACAAAGGAAGACATCATGACAGTTGCGTTTGATGCGTATGGACGTCGATTTCGGCGTCGCCCTGGGAGATTGAGCTCTGCTGCCGCGCAGCAGATGTCGCCGTCTTCCGGGTCCATTGGGGCACCCGAACTCATGGGTGCGCTGCTGGGAACCTCTGAGGACTGCGACCTATGTACGGCGAACGATGGACGCTCCGGCGTGTGCCAAGATTTTCGAGAACAGCCATGACGAGGATGTCGAACCACAACCGTTTTCTTTCCACGCTCAGGCGGGCCACGATGCTGGCCACTGCCGCGGCGCTTCTGTGCGTGGCAGAGGGCCAGGCCTTGGCCGTGCCGCCGCCGCCGTCTGGTCAAGTCGCGACGCAAACTCCGTCTCACGCATCGGGGGACATCGACGGCGATGGAGGGACAGACCACGTGTTCGGCTACCCGTCATGGAACGGCAGCCGTGGCGCAATCGTCGTCGTCACTGCAAGTGGGAAGGCTACCCAGCTGACCGAGGACTACCCCTGGCCGTCCGACTACTTCGGCGACAGTGTGTCGGTCGGTGACATCGATGGAGATGGCTTCGACGACGTCGTCGTAGGGGTTCCCGGGGACTGGGTCGGCGGCTTGTCGAACGCAGGCTCAATTCACGTGTTCTACGGGGCCGCCGACGGCCTTTCGACCATCGGAGACCAGCTCATCACTCGGAATAGCGCTGGAATCGGCTCGACGAGCGCGGCTGGCGGTGACCGATTCGGAGAAGCCGTGGCGGTCGGAGATTTCAACTGCGACGGCTACGAGGACGTGGCGATCGGCGCTCCTCTGGACGATGCGCATACGGGGCGGACCGACGACGGTTCGATCAACGTCATCTACGGCGGCTCAGGGGGCCTGACGACGATCGACTACCTGTATCATCAGGGGACGTCGCAAGTCAGTGGTGCACCTGAGACTGGTGACCAGTTCGGTGGGGCGCTCGCTGTTGGGAACTTCAACGGCGATGACTACGCCGGGGTAGCGTGCATGGATCTCGCGGTGGGTCTCCCTGGGGAGGACACGGATCATGGTTACGTGGTTTTCTTCTATGGCAACCGATTCAGCACGTGGTGGAATAGCGACCTCGACTTCGCCAATGGCACTGGCTTGTCGCAGAACACATCTGGCGCGGGCTGGGTTTTTGAGCCCCACGATGCCTTCGGCGCGATCATGTGGCCGTATCACGATGGTGGGATACATGACGACCTGCTTGTCGGCGTGCCCGGAGAGGTCTGCAGTGATGGGACAGAGGGGGGCATCCACCGGTTCTATGGAACGGACGACGGCTTTGTCGTCGGTGGGGCGCTGGTCTACTCGTTGGACTTGCTAGAGTGCGTCGACTGGGTGTTGGCGGGCACTGAAAAACGTCGAAAAATCGACAGATGGACCGGCGGCATCAGTCCTTGCTTGGCTCGGTTTTCGTGCGGCGTGAGAGGGTCTTCTTCTTCGCTTCACGGCGGCGGTAACTGTCGCCCTCGATAACGATGACGTCGGAGTGATGGACGATACGGTCGATGAGCGCGGTGGTGCACGCGGAGCTCGGGAAGATCGTCGGCCAGTCCTTGAACGCGAGGTTCGTCGTCAGCACGAGGCTCTTGCGTTCATAGCGACGGCTGACGACCTGGAACAGGAGGTCCGCATTTCGGGCGTCGTACGAGAGGTAGCCGAGTTCGTCGAGTACGAGCAGCTTGAGCGAGCTCCAGTATCGGAGCCGCCGATCGAGAGCGCGCGCGGACTCCTGGGCACCGAGGTCGAGCAGGAGGTCCGATGCGGTGACGAACCGTGCGGTGTGCCCGGCGACGACGGCGGCGTAGGTGATGTTCTTTGCGAGCATCGTCTTGCCGAGGCCCTGTGCCGCAACGAGCACGACGTTGCCGGCGGACTCGACGAACTCGAGGCTCAGTACGTCGTCCACGAGCTTACGATCGATCTTCCTCGGCCAAGCCCAGTCGAAGTCCGCGATCGGCTTGAAACGCCCGACCTTGGAACGCGCAAGACGACGTTCGAGGCTGCGCTGTCGCCTATCGGAGATCTCGTGCTCGGCGATGTACTCGAGCGTTGCAACGATGCTCCACCGCTTGCGCGTCGCGAGGGCGACGAGGTCGTCGAGATTGGACGCAACCCACCGAAGGTCGAGTTCCACGAGTGATGCGAGAAGTTCGCGGGGGTTGTCATCGGTCGTCATCGCTGTCGTCCTTGTCGAGGTTGTCGTAGGTGTTGAGGTCGTGCGGCACGACGTGGACGTCCCGGACACGCGCGTCATCAGGAAGCACGACATCCACAGGTGGACGTTGTCCGCGACGACGTGCCCACTGGTCGAGCACGTACGCGACCGAGGTCGCCGAAGCCGTCCCGCGGTCGAGTGCATCGGTCATGGCAGCGTCGAGTTCTTCGGCTCCGTAGCGGTCCAGCAGCGCTGAGAGCCGCCGCGTCTCGGACGAGAGCACCGCGTCTCGACGGGCGAGTTCTTCGATGAATCGGTCGGCGGTGGGACACACGATTCGGAGGCGATCGCGAGTCGTCAGCTCGTGCGCGTGTCGTTTCACGCGAGCGAGTTCGGCGATGTGCTGGGGGTCCTCCAGGACCTGTCCGCGGTCGTAGCTTCGGTCGTGTCGGGCAACTTCGGCGCCCTGGGGGGTCGTCAGTCGGACCGTCGTCGGCGACGCGATCAGAACGAGAGGCTTGCGCACGAGGCTGTGCGGGATCGAATAGTCGTTGAGGTCGAAGCGGACATACGGCGTCTTCCCTGAGCGCGCAGGCTGGACGAGGTCGGTCGACATGGGGTGCTGAGGTAGCGGCAACAGACGTGGCCGTTCGTCCTCAAGCGCTTCGACAACGAGGCGTCGATCGGGCGCGCCAGGTACCGGCCGTCGTCCGGACACGTCGGCGAGCCAACGCTCAAGCTGTTCATTGAGGTCATCGATGTCCTTCCACGAGCGCGCTGCGAAGAACGAATGGCGCAGATACTGAATCGAACGCTCCACCTTGCCCTTCTCGTTGCCGCGGTAGGGCGCGCATGGTTTGGGAGCGAAGTGGTAGTGCCCCGCCAGTTCGAGGAGCTGCGGATGGTATCGAATGTGGTCACCGTCGCGGTCGAGCACGACGGACTTGAGGTTGTCGTAGAGAAGTTCGCGGGCGACTCCGCCGAAGTGCTCAAAGGCATCGACGTGCCCACGCAGAAAACTCGCGAGCCGTTGGTCCCAGAAAAAGCGGGCGTACATCGCACGCGACCAACCCAGCACGATCACAAAACACGACAACGAACGGCGGGCATGGCCGACCTCGTGCTTGCCGAAGCTACCCCAGTCGACCTGGGCTTGTTCCCCAGGAAGTGTCGTCAGGCGCAGGTACGCCTCAGTTTGAGCCTTCGGGCGAACACCCATCACGTAGCGTCGAAGCTGCGAGTACGAACCTCGATAGCCGCGGCCGCGGATCATCTCAAGCAACCGAGTCGCGCGCAGCTTCGGGTACTCGACGAGTTGCTGCTCGACGAACGCTTTGTACGGGTCGAGGATGGTCGACGGCACGCGCCTGGGCGGCGGAGGGCGTCCCTCGAGGTTCAATGCCCGAAGCACCGTGTCCCGGTGGACATCGAGCTGCTCGGCGATAGTGCCGACTCTCCAGTGCTCCGCGTAGAAGAGCCGGCGGATCTTCGCTCGCATCTCGGCGGAGATCATCGGGCTGCCTCGAACGAATCATGTCGACGGCGGCGGCCGGGCACGGCGTCGCGATGAAACAGGGGCCTCCGCTCGATAGCGACGACGAGAACGCGCGAGAGTCTCGTGCCGGACATGCCTGCCGATGCGTCCGCAAGAAGCACAGCGTGGTTCTTCTCGCGGTCCCCGAGGACGATTGTCGCGCTCGACGTCGGCAGTGGTCTCGAGCGGGCCGATGGCTGAGAGAGGTTTGGCTTCAGGCGCGCCCGCTCGCCCTGCGTTACCAGTGCTTTCGTGCGCGACCGCTTCGGGCACACCGCGATCCTCAACGTTGTCGACATGGTCCTCCTCACCGCGCAGCTGCGGCAGAACGACATCTGTCAGTCGGGGCAAGTTTTTAGGACCATGATCCACCACGCCAGCGCGGCGGCGCCGATAGTCGCGTTGGCGATCGCGATGATCTGCGCGGCCTTCAGCACTCTGGCGGTGGCGTCGGCGAGCGGCCTTCAGCGACTCGCGCCGGTTTGAGGCGCTGCAGGCCCCCGAGCAGTAGCGATTCCCGCGATCGCAAGGGCGGCAGAGCAAGAACATCTTGCCGCACGCGCTGTTCATGCACCTCACCAATCGTAGCGACTCGTCCAAGTGTTCTCGGCTTTCGCCAAAAATTGGACTCGACCATCACGGCGTGAGACGCCATCACCACTCGTGCCGCGAAACTCGAGTTGGTCCGTGTGCTTTTGGGTGCCGGGCCGTTCTTTTCGGTTGCCGTTCTGGTTAGCCGATCGCAGCGGTTGTCGCGAGATTTGCGCGCACTCGCGCTCGGTCCATCCGTTCAGAAAACCGCGCTTCTAGGCGACCATCAACACTGGGACGATGTCGGCGTTCAGACTGCGTTCCTCGAGTACGAGGACTGCCTTGCGCAATCCCGTGTGGATTGCCTCCCGGACACCGAAGACACGCTGAACTCCGGTGGCCTGATGACGTTCGCATCCACGACGACAGCGTGTCTGAATGCGATCGAGGTCGCCTCTGACCTTTGCGATCACTGGATCTCAGACCCCGTGTGCGACATCGATGCGTGCATCGCCGCAACACTCGCGGTAACTGTCAAGAAAGTTGAAGCGGTTTCTGATTTGGTCAGCTGCGGATCGTGCTGCTCTTCCGTGACGAGGGTGACGGGTTGAGGATGACCGTTTCGGGTCGAGTCCAGTTCCTCGTCTTACCGGTCGTCCAACGCTCGGGGTGGCGCTCACGGGCTGCGATGTAGACGGCATGGCGGTGGGCGAGAATCGCAACGTCCTCGCCGCGATGGCGCTGCCCGGGGCTCACGAAACGGATGCCGCTGTGGAGGTGCTGCTCGTTGTACCAAGCCAAGAAGCTCGCGACCCAGGCCCGTGCTTCCTCGAGATCGGCGAACGCCTGCTGGGGGTACGCCGGGCTGTACTTGATCGTCCGCATCACGGACTCGGCGAAAGCGTTGTCGTCACTGACGTGCGGCCGCGAGAAGCTGGGCATGACGCCAAGCTGCTGTAGCTTGGCGAGCATCGTGTTGCCCTTCATTGCGCCGCCGTTGTCGGCGTGGAGCACGAGTTGGTCGCGGCGGACGCCCTGTTCGATGCAACAGCGCTCCACCAGCGCAGCCGCGAGTGCGGCGTCCTCGTGCTCGTGGACTTCAGCGCCGATGATCATGCGGCTCCACACGTCGATGACGACGTACAGTTTCAGGAAACGCCCCCGCACCGTGGTCGGCAGGAACGTGATGTCCCATGCCCACACTTCGTTCGGCCCTTTGGCGACGAACTCGCGAGGGCGTTGGTGCGAGCGCCGTCGGGCTCGACCTCGAGCACTCAGCAGCTTCGCCGCGCGTGCGATTCGATAGAAGGTGCTCTGCGAGGCGAGATACACCCCAAGTGTCGCTAAGTAAGGCACAAGAGCGTCAGGCGACATCGAGCTGTGTTCGGCTGCATTCATCATCGCAACAACCTCGGACTGCTCTTGCTCCGACAACGCGTTGCGGGGCCTGGTCTTGGGGCCCCGGCGCGCATCCTCGGCCGCCGGCTTGAGGCGCCAGCGGTTGATCGTTGTCGGAGCAAGCCCGACGACGTGGCACGCCTTTCCGTGTCCAGCACCCGCGGCAACGGCCTCGTCGATGAGTTCGACGATCACCGCTCGCTCTTCGACTCCGTGTCGTCGTCCTCGTCCCCCCAGATCTCCGCCACTTTTTTTTTGAGCACGATGAGAGCTGCGGTCTCGGCCAACGCCTTCTCCTTGCGGGCGAGTTCTGCCTTCAGGCGCCGGAGTTCTTTACTCGGCGCCTGCTTCTTCGTACCGCTGAGCGCGTTGGCAGCGAGCTTGCGCCATTGCTCGAGTTCGGCCAGATAAACGCCTTCGCGTCGCAGAAAAGCGCCTAGCGCTTCACCTTCGAGGTCGCCGGCTCGCCCCATCAACGCAAGCTTGTCCGGCCCTGAACGCCGCGTGCTCGGTGCCGGCTGTTGTTCGCTCGCGCCCGGATGCCCCGCTGCCCGTTGTCGCTTGCGCTCGTTTGCCACGGGCTCGATAATGGCAGCCGCCTTCAACCATCGCGATAGCGTCGCCTGAGAGATTCCGCTCTCCTTTGACAGCGCCAGCGCCGACATTGCGTGCGGGCCCAACAACCGCGCGACCATCCTCGCACGCACCGTCTCCGAGTATTCTTTCATCTGTTTCTCTTCGTCTTCACGCCCCGCTTCGTTGCTGAGATCGCGGCGCCTCGGGCTGCCGCGCGGACGCTTCAACTACCCTGACAGAGGGGGTTCTCGGATGTCGACGGGGACGGTATTGCAGACCTTGTCTACCTAACCGAGGCCCCGGTTCTTCTCACGGATTCAGATCTCGTACTCTCGATCCGGCACGGTGAGGGCTTGGGGGTGTTCCTTCCAGCGCGTGAGTACGCTGTCGACCTTCCTGGTCTGGAGCAGGGATCAGATGACCGGACCCAGCTCCAGTTCGCAGATGTCACTGGGGATGGTCTTGCGGACCCCGTCATAATTTCAGGATTTCGGGACCACATCATCTCTGGGATGGATTTTGGGGGGGCGTACGTAGAGGCGGTTGATGCCTCGGACCGCGAAGGTGAGATTTCGACGAAGTACACGTGGCGGGTCGGTGGCGACCTGCCGTGGGGGTGTGATTCAACCTATATGGAAATCTGCGGTGGTGGTGGGGGCCCCTCCAAATGGGACTATGATCCGGACGATTGGGCCAGCTCGGCGTATTACGGCGAACAGGGGTTCTCCGAGGCCCTTTCGGACTTTGATGACTCCGATTTTTACGAGGGAGAGGGGGAGGAGATATGCCAGTTCCCGCCGGACCCCTCGGACGAGTGTCGGGCCGCGGTGCCTCTCGGTGTCAGCTTCATGGATCTCACCGGGAACGGGGCCGAAGAGCCCTTGCCATGCGTCGGATTCGTCGATGTCCTTGAAGGAGAACGGTCGGACATTTATTGGGGAAATGCAGACGAACTCTACTCGATTGTGTCGAATTCCGGTTGGAATATCCCGAACGGGGTCTTTGGCGCGGAGGACCCCGAGTCTCGGACAACTTGTGGGAGTTGGGAGTGGGGGCTTGCTGCGTTTGCTCAGCTCGATGTGACAGGCGAAGGCACTCGTGACATCTTGACGAGTGGAACGCTTCCGCCTGAATTGACGCAACTCGGGTTCGGTTCCGGTGCCGTTAACGGGACGTACTCCGCGGTGAGTGTAGAGTTCGGGATGGTCGATGCTGCGCCAACGGGTCTCTATGTTGACTTGCTTCAGAGGTACGCTCGCCTAGACACTCGGGGCAACGAGGAGTTGCTCGAGCAAGGGTGGGCTCCGGGCTCCAATCCAGTTCTCGACGTACTCTACTCTGGCCTCTTCACCGGGGAAACCCGTGGCGGGCCGTCAGGAGACTTGCAGGCGGACCTGAACGGAGATGGCCTGGTGGACCTCGTTCGGCTTGAGCCCACCGCCGGGTTCGTCAATGGGAGCCCCGGAGAGATCGACGCCTTCATTGACAGTGATCCCCGACTTGCCTGCAAGGCCGGGACGGCGGAGTCCGAACTTCCCGCGCGCGCGGCGGTCTACTTCAACCGTGGTGATGGCAGTTTCGAACAAGGGCCGACTCGTACCGGCTTTGAGTGGCAGGACTACTGCCGCAGATTCATGCAGGCTGCCGCCGCTTTCGATATCGATGGCGATGGGCGATCCGAGGTCGTTCTTCCGGGGTCCGACGGGGCGTCCTTCGAGGTGTTGGAACTTGCCAGCGATGGGGGCCTGGAGCTCAGCTCGACCACACTTACCGGCCCGGAGGTCTCGTGGGTTCGCCAGGCGAAGACGGTCTTCGTCGCCGATGTTTCTGGGAGCGGCCAGGCCTCTCTCGTTGTGGCCCGTCCGGGGCCGACCGAGGGAGTCAGCACTCTGTACGCGACGTCGCTCGACGCCCCGGCTGAGTTGCTAGCGTCGGTGACGGACGGCTATGGTGCGCAGACGTTCGTTGAGTACGGAGGAGCACAGGATGTCTTCGCCGCAGTGGACTGCTCCGCCCGCCCGGGGGAGCTCCAGTCCCACACGCCGCGATGGCCGCTTGTCTCCGCCATCGTTCGCCCGAAAGCAATCGGGGGCGGTGTCCAGAGAAATGACGTGGACCTGCATCGCTATCGCGGGTGGTGCAACGGACCCATCGCCTACGGCGGGGGGTTCGAACAGCATATCGAGACCGTGGTCGTCGATGTTGGGTCTGGAGTCGAGCCTGGTGTCTACGAGGGGTTCGGCGTTCCTGTCGCGTCGAGTACGACCACACGCGATGACTACAGCGACCGCATGGGCACGTTTAGGGGAAATGTGACCAAAAGGGAGGAGCTTCGCTGGTTCCCTGAAGAGGGTGGCTTCACGTACAATCGCGATGAAGCGGTCGAGAGAGAGTACTCGGATGGGTTTCTGCATGAGTGGGGAATCGACGAGTTCTACGAAAATGAGGTAGGTGTTCCCCTTTGGCATCCGGTCGGTGTGAAGGGGACACGTGTCAGTGAGGCATCGACCTTCTACACCCCGGGGAGTTGCGATCTCGAGGGGGGGCTGATGGAGTGCGAAGCCTCATCCGTAGCGGATCTCATCCATCATAGTCGCGAAGAGCGTACCCTCGATGAGTTCGGCTTGGTCTCGGTCCTCGAGTTCGACTTCCGGCGAGTACTGCAGTGACTACGAAGTCTTGGCGTGGGCTGAGCTTCCGTTTGTGCGCCGGCCTCAGGAGGTCCTCAGTCGGGAGGGAAAGCTGGGAGGCGACGGAGAGTGCGACTTCCAAGACCCGAGCTTCGCACCGTTCGAAAATCACGAACGGTGGGAATTCGACTCGAACGGAAAAGTTGAAGTCCATGCGCTCGACGAAGGCTCCGACTTCGGAACCACCACAACCTACAGCTGGGACGGAGATGGCACGCTCCATACCGTGACGGCCGAGGAATCGGAGTGGGGTGGAGACGGTCGCACGTGGGAGTATTCCTATGACCTCCATGGAAATGTCGACGAGGTGCTCGACCCGCTCGGACACTCGACGTCGTACTCCTGGGTGCCGGATCTCGGTCTGCTTGTCGGAACCCTAGATGCCAATGCCGTGTTGGCGACGGCCCGATTCGACGGCTTTGGTCGGGTGACTGGTGGACGCACGTTTGCCGGAGTCGGCGGGCCCCCTTTGTCGCCAGGAACGACGACCCGGTATGAGCGACTCCTCGGCGCTCCCTTGGACGCCCCCAGTCCACTCCGAGTCGTCTCGACGGGGCCATCTGGAGGGGAACAACTCGTGGAATACGATGAACACGGCGTTGCCCGCTACTCGGAGTTCGACATCTCCGGTGACCTTCGAGTCTTCACGCAAGTCGACGACTACTGGGCTGGTAGTGGCGTGCGCGTTGCGACCTCCACGCCATCAGCAGTCGGCAACTCGCCGGGTCCGGCGGAGTCCGTCGAGTACGATCTCCATGGTCGCGAAGTGGCGCGGACGCCAGCCACCGCCGCGCTTGGCGTGGGGGAAAGCCGTCGCCGGTACGGCGTCCAGGACATCGTCGAGGAAGATGGAAACGACGAGGAGTGGACGAGTACCTTCGCAGATAGCGGAGAGTTGGTGTCAACCCTCGACGCAGAGGGGATACTGACCTGCTTCTACTACGGCGCGGGAGTTCGGGTTCGCGACGTCGTAGTAAACCCAGCGGGAGGCACCTGCGATGGGGCTATCCCGGTTGACTCGACCGTGCGGACATCGACCCACTACACGTACGATGCCGTCGGCCGAACGATATCGAGAAAACTCCCTGGTCGCAGCGCCGAGCACTACGAATATCACGGGTTCCCGGAGCTCGTGCGGTACCAGGACGGGGAGCACTCGATTGACTACGAGTACGACGTGGCCGGCCGATTGCTTTCGAGCACGGACGAGAACGGCACTATTATCACCGAGTTGGAGTGGGACGCGGATGCCGACTGTCCGTGGGGCGACGGGTTTCTCCGCCGAGTCAAATCAGAGGTTTCCGTCGACGGTACGGCAACAGAGCGGACCTTCACGTACGACCGCTTCGGTCGGCTGGCTTCCTCGGTGCTGGAACTCGACAGCGGGATTCGACAGTTCAGGGTCGACAGACGGTTCGACGAGATCGGTCGGCTCGCGGAGATTCGCCATGGCGGTGCCGGCCCTCGGATCTCCTACCAACACGACGAGGTCGGAGCTCTGTCGCAGATTCGCGTCGGTGACGCCCCCGTGTGGACGGCGACCTCCTATGATGTGTCCGGTGCGTTGAGCGGCATGGAGTTCGGGAACGGCCTCGTTGAGGAACGCAGCTATCACGCCGGTGTGCTCGAGTCGCTCACCCTTCTCGCAGATGACCCCGTCATAGCCTACCCGGGCTCTCCAGACGCCTCGCCTGTCGTCGACTCGGTCAGTCTGGAGTACGACGGTGTCGGCCGGATGCAACGGAAGAAAATTCCGCACCTCGGTGTCGAGGAATCATACGTTCACGACGACATTGGTCGCCTTCTCCGTTCCGAGCTTTCCCGCGACGGTGAAGCGACGGTGGCGATGGTGCACCGGTATTCACCGATCGGTTCGGTGCTGAGCCGGTCCGGGGTCGGTGAATTCGTCTATGGGGACGCACTGCGCCCGTTGAGTGTGACTGCCGCCGGTTCAGTGACCTACGCCTACGATTCGAATGGGCGCCAGGTCGACCGCAATGGAGTCGGGCTGACGTGGAACGCGTGGTCGAAGCTGGACCACGTGTACGACGGAGAGGGCCTCCATGTGGAGTTCGCGTACGATGGCTACGGTAACAAGGTTCGCCGGGTCGAGTTCGGGCCGGATCCTAGTGCGACGTACTTCGCGGATGGACTCGACCTGAAGGTCGACGACGAGGGGGAGACTCGGCGGTATCGAGTCAGCGGACCCGAAGGCCTCGTGGCTGTCGTTGTCCAGGCCGGAGAGACGGAGGAGACTCTCTACGCCCATGGCAACGAGATGGGCTCAACGAGCGTCTTTACGAACCAGAGCGGTGACGTTGTCGAACGCCAGGACTTCGACCCCTTCGGGCGTCGGCGAGCACCACTTGGCGGTGCCGCCACGTGGAGCGGCGACTCTGGAGTCGACATCGGGTTTACGGGCCACCGCCGGGAGGAGAGCTTCGGGCTCATGGACATGGGGGGGCGGTACTATGACCCGTACCTCGCCCGTTTTGCTGCGCCGGACCCGTTCGTCTCAGCGCCGACTTCGTCGCAGGGATATGACCCCTTCAGCTATGTTCGGAATGATCCGCTGACGTACACGGATCCGAGTGGCTACGTCCCGGTGAGTGGATACGAAGGCGATTGGAATCCAGAAGGAACTGATACGGACAGCGTATCGTGGTTCTCCTGTATAGAAGGGTGCGGAGACCTTGATGTGATCGGCGTCAGCGCGGACTCCGTGCTTGAGTCGGCTGTCGGGGCACAACTAACCCAAGATATCCTGAAACGGCGGACTGTTCCGGCGGACGAAGTGGAACTCCCGGGCCACTATATCGGTGAGCCGGGATTCCTGTGGATGATGCCTGCGACGACTCCTCCGCTGATTGACTTCGGTAATCATGAGACTATGAGCGAGGCGGAGGCAGCTCAGCTTCGAGAGACTCTTGGGACCATGTGGGGGAGCAACGCCGGATCCGTCATGTCCGTCTATGCGGGGATATTTGAGTTTACGACGGGGCTTGACCACCCGTACAACAACGTTCCGCCTGACGTCCTAAATAAGCCCGGAGGAGTGCGGGGGGGGGATGTCGCTCAGATGTCAGCGGAGACTATCGGCAGAAAGATTCGGAGCGGTGAGATCGACCTGCCGGATTCAGTGCTCTACCGGATCGGGAAGACGGACGCAAAAGGGCGACCGTACGGTTTCGGAGGGGTAGGTGCGCCAGGTGTCTCCGCCTTCAACCCACGTATCTACGAAACGTCAGCAGGATCGATACGGACCAGCACGGTGATTCACAATACGAATGCTGGCCAAGCCGAAAGGATCTCTGGGCTCTCGAACGAGGCCCTAGTCGGGTTCCGAACCAAAGACCCGATCAGCTCTCGTGGCCTGAGCGAGGGTGGTCTGAACGTAACGGGTGGACATCACAGGTTGGCCGAAATCCAGCGCCGGGTGGCGAATGGCACGCTCCCGGCGAGCACATCTGTTATGGTCCTCCTCCATGACTGAACTCGAAGCGATTCTCACCGGCGGGCGGCCCGCTCCGACCAGCGACGAAGAGTGGGGCTCGTTTGCATGTGCGAGGGGGCGGGGGATGCTCGCATGGCTTGGCCTCGTCTCCCCGTCAGGGCAAGAAGGGGTCATTGGGCGTGCACTCACAGACTCCGAAACCCGATTGCTTTGTGATGCCATGGTGCGTCGCTTCGTGTTGCCGGACGGAGAACTCGCCTGGTCGAGCCACATGCTCGGCACCGCGGTGACGGTCGTTGGCGCGACAGTGGAGGGTCCACCTGAGCCTTTGCTTCACAGTGTTTGGGATCTTCTGGCGGGACGCGAACTCGACAGGAGTGTCTACGAGTTCTGTCGGGCTCTCGGCACGGAGGTGCGTACGCGGTACGGGTCCGAAACTGGCTGGGACTTGCGTTGGATGAAGCCATCGATGCTGCCGAGCCACGCTTGCCTTCGAGGATGGATTCTGGGGGTGAAACCAGCCCTCTGGGTCGAAATCGAGGATACGAACGACGAGATTCTACGCGACTACGAGTTCTTCTGTTGAGGCAGTGAAGCCCGTTTATGCTTCCAGAATCCGTCGGAGTGGACCGCGTTATTCGAGTTTCTCCGAGGGCTGAAGGGTGAACCGAGTGGGCTCCCTCTTCAACCGCTGCCGGCGACCCGGCTTACGGGTCGAGCATTTTGAACGTAGTTCTGAACCTGAAAAATTGGATGACGAATGACGACGGTATATGACTACGTGGGGCCTCCGGAGATACGTGAGGCTCTCGATGGACGTGGTACAGGTGCACCGGTTCGGTCGTGTCACGAACTGGAAGCTTGGCTCGGAGAGCAGGAAGACTGGGCCGACGGCCGTATCACGGTCACTTACGTAGTGCCGCTTGAGGGTGGCCTGAGAGTCGCGCCGCAGCGGTCAGAACATGTTGCCTGCGCCTCGGGTGCGGCGGTGCTTGCGGCCGGTGAGCTGACCTTTCAGTTGGAGCCGAGACTGGAGGTTGTGGCGGCGTCCAATTTGTCGACGGGATACTGCCCCAAACCTGAATGCTGGGAATCGGTAGCGTCGGTACTCGCGATGTTGGGCGTGCCGGCTCCAACAGACCTTTCGACGAGCTACGTCTTCCGTCGATGTCCGCGGTGTTGCGAGCGGAACCTGGTCAAGGATGCTTGGTTTGCATGCTCGTGTTGTGGTACGGACCTGCCACGGAGGTGGAACTTTGGAGAGTGAGCTGTTCCCGGGTCGATGTCGTCGTTGTACGTGCTCGCCGGGCCCCGCGTAGACACGAGCGCCGCCGGGCGTTCCACTCTCGCAACGCCGGCGGTTGGGAGCTACTTCGCGGAGTTCAGGCGTGCGAAGTCCCAGGGTAGGAAGGCTTCGTTGCGCTCGACGGCGTAGTGCGTGGCGGCGGTCAGATACGCCGCTGGGTCGACGCCCTCCATCGCGGCGGTCTCGAGCAACGGTACACACGTTAGCGACCAGCCCGATCACGTCGCGGCGTAGCTGATGCACACATCGCAGCGATGTCTCTCGTCTACTCGCTATTGTGGAGCTGGGTCGGCCGTGGTGGGCCGCGCAGCGGCCCAAGCGTCGGGGATGAACTCACGGATCCGGGCGACGTCCCAGCCACCGGCCAGCTTGTCGATGACGTCGGCGAGGTACTCGGTGACATTGAGGCCCAGGGCCTTGGCGGTAAACACCTTAGCGACGACCCCAGACAGGGCAGCGGGCAGCAGCCTGATGGTGTAGGGCTGAAGGGGCGGAAGAAAACGAGGATCGCCCCCGTACCAAGCGGACGAAGGCGGAACGCGCAAAGTTGGAATTCCCGAGAAGCGCGACGGTCGGGCGTGGCGGCGCCGACATCACGCCGGAGAGCATCTCCGAGTTGGGTTCTTCATCCGCCTCGACGCGCGCGGCGTCGAGGTTTGGAAGTCGGCCCCTAAGTCGAAAAACCATCACTACAAACTGGTTTTTGACTCTCATCCGAGGTTTCGGGGAACCCAAACCGCACCTAGACCTCGACGAAAGTGGCGAAAGTGCTCGGCCGAGCCGAGCCGAGCCGAGCCGAGCCGAGCCGAGCCGAGCCGAGCCGAGCCGAGCCGAGCCGAGCCGAGCCGAGCCGAGCCGAGCCGAGCCGAGCCGAGCCGAGCCGGCCGGGCTGGCCGCCTCGTACCCCGAGCCGGACGCCGGTGAAGCGTGAGCCCTCTGCGGGCAAGCTGATCCGACGAACCCAGCGAACGTGCCCTCCAGATCGGCCGCGTTCGCGTCAGGCTCGGGCTGCGGGCCGGTTCTGCCGGATTCGCTCCGTCACAGCGGGCGCCATGACGCGCCGCACACCGGATCAACGGGCGCTACGGTCCCGATCGCACGACCCCACACAACCGCCCCCGCAACGCCTCCAGCTCCGTCTGCACCCCCACCGCAAGCGCCTGCACCCCGCACACCTCCGTGCCCACGGCCACGGCCACCGCGTCCGCGCTCAACCCCAGCGGAAGCGCCGCATCCACCCCGGTATCCACCAGCTCCCACCGAAGCCGCTGAATCCACCGCTGCGCTCGCACCACCTCCCCGCCGCACGCGACCAACTCCCCGGCGGCCGCAGCCTTCCCGAGAAACACCGCCGCGTTGTCCAGCGTGTGCACGGCCTCGTCCCGAGCGAAGGCCTCCGGGCTGTCGTACTCCCGCGCAGCATCCACGGCCGAGGGCGTCTTGCCGTCGATCGCCGTCCGCAGGCGCTGGAGGTCGCGCTCCAGATCGAAGCGCATCTGTGCCGCCGCCGCGTCCGCAACGCGAGACCCCGCGAAGACACACCGAAGTGCGTCCCCGCGGGGCGTGACGTCGCCGAGCGTCGCCAGCCAGGCCTGCAGGACTTTCACCTGCCGGGCCCAGCGGGCGCGCTCGAACGCTCGGAGTGTGTCGGTGCCGACCGTCATCCCGCGGCGGGGAACGGCAGGCACTGCGTGGGCGTGGGGTTGGCCAACACGCCCCAGCCCAGGTCGTCCTGGAGGACGATCGAATCGCCCGAGGGCGCGTTCGCAACGTCGACGATACCGGCCGCTCCGGTCTCATCGAGCAGGCCGCTGCCGTTGTTTGCGCCGTAGATGACGGCGTCCACGGGCACGGTGCCCGCATTGATCGACGCTGCCGGGACATCGAACAACGCGATGCCGTCGGCGGTGGCTCCGGAGTTCTGCAGGTTGGGGCTCAGGGCGACGGCTTGGTCGAACATGACCAGGCCGGGGAAGCCGCCCTCCGCGTTGCCGTTGGGTCCGCCCACGAGGAAGCAAGCGCCTGCCTCCACGGTGCCGACGAGCTGGACCGAGCCGTACGTGTAGTCACTGCCGCCCCATCCCAGCGAGTAGCCGGCGAGGTTCACGGCAGCGCCCGAACCGTTGTAGAGCTTGACCCACTCGAAGCCGTTGTCGTCGCCCGGAGGGTTGTAATACGCCTCCGCGATGACGAGCCCGACCGCGGGCGTGTCGACCACGTTGACCGTCGCGTCCGAGGTCGCGCCATCGATGTCGGCGGTGACGGTCTCCGTGCCAGCGGTGTCTCCAGCGGTCACCCCGAAGCTTGCCGACAGCGCGCCTGCGGGGACGAGCACGTTGGCTGGAACCGTGGCGAATGCGCCCGGCGCCGCCGAGAGGTCGACCGTCTGTCCACCCGCGGGTGCGGGCAGGTTTAGGTTGACGGTGAGCGATCCCGTGGCCGAGAGCGACACGTCGAGCGTCGACGGGGCGAGGGTGGGGATGCGGGCGTCCGCGTCCGAGTAGGCCTGAATCGAGGCCGACAGCATCGTGCCGTCGAGCGAGGCGGTGACCTCAGCGGTGCCGCTGGTGACCCCGGTGAGCTCCACATCCACGCTGGCGCTTCCCGTCGGCACCGTGACCGAAACTGGCCCGGTGACGATGCCGGCGTCCTCGTAGGTGAGGGCGACGACGGTGTCGACCGCCGCGGCGGTGGTGAGCTGGACCGTCAGGCCTGGGGTGGGGACGCCGGTCTGGCCGACTTCGATGAAGCCGTCCGGGCCGAAGCTGGCGAGCGTGACGGGCAGGTCGCCAGGACCGCGCGGCTCCAGCTTGCTGTACCCGTTGGCCCAGCGGACCACGCCCGAGAGCTGCGGGTAGTTCTGTCCGACGCTGGGGAAGGGATCGAGCAGGAACAGCAGGTCGTTGACCCGAAGGCCGCCTGCGACCTCGAACTCCTGCGTGGGTGCGGCATCGCCGGGCCCCGGAGCGGGCGCGACGTCGGTCACGTCGAGGTCGGTGAGCACGACCAGCGCAGCCTCGAGTTCTTCCTGCCGCGTCCCGCCCTCGACGAGGTCGGCGACCGTAGCGGGCTCGAAGCCCGGAAGCTCGTTGCCCGAAGACTCGATGGTCTCACTGCCCGAGAGCACGACTTGGGTCTGGCCGAAGAAGCCTTGGACCGCTCCGCTCACGGTGACGCGGTCGCCTTGCGTGGCGGTGAAGTCACCGCCGACGTAGACGAACACCGCGCTGTAGTCGACGCCCACGTAGTCGGCGTCGTCCGGGTGCACCTGCAGGAAGAAGCCGAAGCCAGGCGCGGCCGCGGTGACGACCTTGTCTTCGAGCACGACCGCCGTGCCCTCGGGCAGGGTGCCGTCCTTGACCTCGTAGATGCCGGCGGGGCAGGGGCCGTTGCCGGGGTTGGGCACGTCGGGGCAGGCGTCGCATTCGTCGCCTACGCCGTCCTCATCCCCGTCGGTCTGCTCGGGGTTGGCGTCGACCGGGCAGTTGTCCTGCGTCGCGCCCACGCCGTCGCCGTCCGCGTCGAGCGGGTCGGGGACTTCGCAGTTTTCCCCCGACTCGAGGGCACACAGGTCGCACGCGTCTCCGATGCTGTCTTGGTCTTCGTCGGCCTGCTGTCCGCCGTCCATCGGCCGCAGCGGGTTGAACACCGTGGGGCAGTTATCGTCGGCGTCTGCGATGCCGTCGCCGTCGCCGTCGGTCACGCCCGCGCGGGCGGGGAACTCCATTTCGCGGAACGGATCGCAGCTCGGCTCGAGGTCTGGTTCGCCGCACGCGAACAGGTCGTAGCTGTCCGGGTTCACGGCCCCGGTGATCTGGCCGAGCGTGAGCCCCGTGTCCAACTCGACGCAGACGCGCTTGTCGTCGCCGCACATGTCGATGCTCTCGCAGCCGGCGAGGTCTTCGGCCGCGACCATCGATTCGATCACGCTGGCGGAGCCGAACAGCGGCATACCGCCGCGCATCACCAGCGCAACGTCGCTGGGCTGCCCCTCGATGATCGCCCGGTAGGCCTCGTTCACGCTGCCGTCAAAGATGGCGACGTCGGCGACGTAGCCCGGCGCAAGCAGACCGATCTGCGAGCCCGCGCCTTGCGAAGCGGCGGCCCAGTACGTGGACATCATCCACAACTCGAAGTCCGAGAACGCACCATCGTAGTGGTTCTCGTTGAGGTGGGCCGCGCACGCGAGCTCGCGCATCACGTTCATCGAGCCCGAGGCCGACCAGTCGGTGCCCAGCGCGATGCCAACCCCTTGGTGGTGGTAGGCGAGCACGTCCGCGGTGATGCCGTACAGGTCGATGTTGGATCGGGGCGACCACACCAGCTTGGCGCCCACGTCGGCCATCTCGCGAATGTCGCTGGGGCGCACGCCGATGCCGTGAATGACCGCCGTGTTTGACTCGATGAGGTCGTTGCCGGGCTGTCCACTGAGGCAGGTGAACTCGTTGTTGGCAGCGTCGTTGATGCCCTCAGCGATGTGCGGCATGTAAGCCGATGCATTGAGGGCGCTGGTGTTCTCGATGAACGGGTACGCGCAGCCCTGGCTCAGCAGGGTGCCGTCGCTGTCGCCCAGCGGGAAGGTCGAGTACTCGACGTCGACGCCGGCGAGGCCCTCGGTGTCGTTGCCGCGGTCGAGGTTTCGCAGCAGGCCGGAGGCCGAGCCGGAGCCGGAGATGCTGGTGGCCGCGCCAAACAGCATCCGCAACTCGCCGTAGAGCACACCCTCGGTCGAGTTGTTCGATCCGGGGTAGGTGTCGATCTCGGTGCCGCCGTCGCCCGTTCGCCACTCGTGACGGTGGTCGTAGCGCTCGTCGCCGTGGGGCTGGGGCTGCGAAAGCGAGAACGTGATGTGGTCGTGCGGGTTGACCAGGCCGGGCGAGACGACCCCTTGCGCACAGTCGAGGGTCGAGGCGTCCAAGGGCGCTTCGTCGGCGCAGTCACACCCCACGCAGGTGATCCGATCGCCCTCGATCAGCATCGTCCCGGTCTCGTAGATGGCCTGGCCCGCGAGCACGGTGCCACGGATCAGGGTGGCGTCGCCGGTGCCGGCCGAACCTGCACAGACCTCGCCACGAGGCGCTGCCGGAATGTCGTTGTCGCACTCGACGACCATGCCCTCGGGGGGCGGCGGTGGATCGGTGCCGGTATCGACGTCGGTGTCGTTCTGTGTCTCGCCGGTGCTGCCGGAGTCGGGATCCGTCAGGCCCGTGCTGTCCTCACCCGAGGTCGTATCGACCCCGGTCGTGTCGAGCGTCGGAGCGGTCGATGGATCGTCCGTACTCGATCCGGTCGAGCCTCCAGAGGCGGAAGTGGTGTCATCACCGCAGCCGATGGGGCCTGCAGTCACAGCGAGAAGCGAAGTTGTAATGGCAACGAAACGGCGGAGCATGGGGCGTGAGCCCTCCCAACGGTCGCAGCCTCGGGGCGGGGCCCATCGCTGTCAAGCGGCGCGGGAGGCTGTCACCCAGGCGTCACGGTGCGTCCTGCGCCTGGCCCAAGCGTGAGCCAGGAGGCGCGGCACCCCTCGCGGGCTTTGCGACCGCCTGCTACGTTCACGAGCTTTCGTGACGACGCTGGCACCTCACGCGCTGCGGGTCCTCACGACCGGGGACGGATCGCCGACGCTCGCCCGGGCGGACACGGGGTGGACCTACCGCTCGGACCGGGGCGCACTGCGCGAGTCGGAGCACGTGTTCGTCCGCGGTGCCGATGTGTTGGGGCAAGCGCGGATTCGGGTGCTGGAGCTTGGATTTGGCGTGGGGACCAACTTTGCCGCGCTGGTCCTGGCAGCGCGTGCGGCCGGGACGAAACGCGTGGAGGTGCACGCCGTGGAACGCGCACCCGTTCCGGCCTCGATGCTCCCCGTGTTCGACCCGGTCGCGCACGCGCTGGCGGTGCAGGCGAGCGAGCACGGACACGCGGCCGCGGGCGGCGTCTCGCTGACGCTGCATCGCGGGGAGTTCGAGGCCTTCGTTGCGCAGGGGCCCTTCGACGCGGTTTGGCTCGACCCGTTTGGCCCTGAGGCTGAGCCCGAGAGTTGGAGCATGGACGTCGCCCGCGTGATCGCGACCAGCCTCGCGCCGACCGGCCGTCTGGTCACCTACAGCGCGGCCGGTTGGATCCGTCGGAACCTGGCCGAGGCTGGACTGCATGTCGCGACCCTGCCCGGGCCTCCGGGCAAGCGAGAGTTCACCCTGGCCGCGCACCGACCCGACCGTCTCGGCGAGGCGAAGGTTCGCAATGTCCCCGTGTGATGTGGTCGTCATCGGTGGCGGTCTCGCGGGCGTCCTCGCGGCCGAAGTCCTGCATCGGCAAGGGTGGGCGGTTCGTGTCCTCGACCAGGGAGGCCGCCGGGCTTCGGATGCCCCGTGCGCGTTGGTGCATCCCTTTGTCGGGGGATCCTTCACCCCCAGGCCCGATGTCGAGTCGGCGTGGTTGGCCGCATCCGCGTGGTTCGGGGCGCGCGGCAGGTTCGTCCGCACCGAGATCGTCCGTCGGCACCTGCCCTCGACCAAAGCCGGCGAGCGACTGCTTCGCTCGTGGCCGCACGTCGAGCCGCTCGCACGTCGCTTGTTCACCCACGTGATGCCGCCGACCCCGGACCGCTTTGTCGAGTACGGCCCGGTGATGGCGGTCGACCTCGAGGCGCTGCTCGACGCGGAGCGGCTGCTTCAGCGTGACGCGGGGATCGACGCGTACACCGGTCGGGTGCAGAGGGTGCTGCCGCGGGATGGCGAATGGTCGCTGGAGCTGGAGGGCGGGGGCGTGTGGTCCGCGTCGCGGGTGGTCGTGGCGGCGGGTGCCGCTGCGCGCGGCCTGCTGCGTCCTTTCGCCGACGTCTCCAGCCTGGCCCGCGCCGAGGGCTCGCTCGCCTGGGCGCAGGGCTCTCTCCCCGGGCCGTTTCGCATTCATGGCGGCCACGCCAGCGGCGCGCCCACGCGCATGGCGTGGGGAGCTTCGTACCGCATGCTCGAGGGCGACGGGCGCGACGCCGAGCAGGCCATGCTCGACATCGACGCCCGCCTGCGCGAAGTGGCCGCCCCGCTTCCCGCCTTGGCCCAAGCGCGGCGCTGGACCGCGACCCGGCTCATCGACACCCGCACCCGGACCCCCTGGGTGGCCGAGCACGCGCCGGGCCTGTGGTCGATGTGCGCATTCGGGAGCCAAGGATGTCTGTGGGGGCCATGGTCCGCCCAGCGGTTGGTGTCGGAGGTCAGTACTGGCCCTTGCATCCCCCGCGGCTCGTGACCTCGTACTCGACGTACGCGGTCCCGTCTTCATCTTCGTAGTCGAGGATCACGAGATCGCGCATGACCGTGAGTTCGGCGGATTCCCCTTCGTCGCGTGGCCCAGCGGCTCCCGCTGTGGCCCGCGGACGGGCCGCGGACCCAACCTGCGGGCTGAGAATCTAGGGCGTTCGGGTTGGCATGTGCCTTGCGAACGGGCCCCGCATGGTCGTCGCGCTGGTTCAGGTTCGCTTTCACACCGCTGCCGTCGTGGGCGCGGGCCCGTCTGCCGCGGCGTTGTGGCAGCGGCTGCGGCGTGGGTTTCCGTGGACGGTTGCGGCGGTGCTGCGGGGCCGGAGCGTGGTGTGGCTGGGGCGCGTGCCGACGCTTGCGATCGCCGAGCTGAGCATGCAGCGGGTCCTGTCTCCAACCCGCCGCCGCTTGGGTTGGCCCCGCATCGACGTGGATATCCGGGAGGTCTCCGCGCCCCGGGTGGGGCTCATCGCGCGTCAGGTGCATGGTGATGTGGACGATCAGCCCGGGTCCGCGGACCTCCTTCCGGGCTGGTCGACCGCCCGCGACCTGCTGGGCGGGGTGGTCGATCCTTGGGTCCACCCGGAGGTCTACCGCCGCCTCACCTGGGGTGCGGGGGGCGATTGGGTGCCCATACCGCTGGGCCCGATCGGCATTCCGCGCGGTCCCTGGCTCGAGCCGGCCCGCGCGGCGCTTCGCGCTCCCTGGCTCCATCCCAGTGCGCCGACGGTCGCGGGGTTGATCCGCGGCGTGAGGGCGCGCATTGGGGGCGCTTTGGTGACACCGGTGCCGCACGCGTGGGTCGATGCCGCCCTGCGGTGCGCACTCGATCCTCGTCTGCGCGGCTTCCCGCAGCCTCCGGCGACCTCACGGCCGCACGCCGAGCCTGCGGCGCAACGCGAGGCGGCTGGCTGGGGAACCCGGGGGCATCGATGAGCGCGCCGGTGTGCGGTCGGTGTCCTTGCAATGCGGCGTGTCCGGTGGCATTTCCGCGTCCCGCGCTTGGGTGCGGGAGGCAAACCTTATGGAATCCCTCGGCTTCGGCGCTCGACTCTGGCTCGCGTTCGTTCTCCCCTGGAAGGTGCTCCTCGATGGCGCCTTCGCGGCAAAGGCCCGCGCGGCCGGGTCCGCCGAGCTCACGCCGGCGTTGGCCCCCGTTCGCGAGGTCGAAGAAAAAGAGGCCGAGCGAGACCTCGCGCCCGCACTTCAGCTGCTGGCGATCCTTCAGCGCGAGGGCCGATTCGTCGACTTCGTCCAAGAAGACCTCTCCGGCGCCTCCGATGCCGACATCGGGGCCGCGGCGCGGGTCGTGCACGAAGGCTGCCGCAAGGGCCTGCAGGACTACGTCGAGTTCGAGGCCGTTCGCACCGAGGAGGAGGGGGCCAAGATCGAGCTCGCAGCGGGATTCGACGCCGTTCGGCACCGCGTCACGGGCAACGTCAAGGGCGAGCCACCCTATGTGGGCACGCTGGCCCACCACGGCTGGCAGGCGACGCGGTTCTCCTTGCCCAAGCTCTCCGATGCCCACGACCCGAGGGTCGTCGCGCCGGCCGAGGTTGAGCTGTGAGCGAGCCCCGGTTCTCCATTGGTATCGATCTGGGGACGACGCACTGCGCCCTGGCCCAAGCGACGGCGAATGGCGACGACGCCCCGGTTGCCCTGCCGATCCCGCAGATCGTCGCACCAGCCGAACTCGACGCCCGCCCGCTGCTGCCCTCGTTCCTGTTCTTCCCGGCGCCTTCGCAGTTCGCCAAGGATGCGCTCGGGCTGCCTTGGTACCCCAGCGCCCGAGATGTCGTCGGTGGATTTGCGCGAGGGCAGGGGGCCAGCACGCCCGGTCGACTCGTGGCTTCGGCCAAGAGCTGGCTCTCGCATCCAGGCGTCGACCGGCGGGCCGAGATTCTTCCGCCGCCCACCGACTCCGACCCGGACGATGTGCCCCGGGTCTCGCCGCTGCAAGCCTCCGCGCGGTACCTGGCCCACCTGCGCGCCGCCTGGGACTTGGCGCATCCCGACGACCCGCTCGAAGAGCAGGAGGTCGTGCTCACGGTGCCGGCGTCCTTCGACGCCGTCGCCCGCGAGCTGACGATCGAGGCCGCCGAACTCGCCGGCTTTCAAGAACCCCCGGTTCTGCTCGAGGAGCCTCAGGCCGCGCTGTACGACTGGGTCGCGCAACGCGGAGATGCGTGGCGCCAAGACGTGTCGGTCGGGGACATCATCCTCGTCATCGACATCGGAGGCGGCACCACCGACTTCTCGCTGATCGAGGTGTGCGACCGCGACGGGGCCCTCGCGCTCGATCGCATCGCCGTCGGCGACCACATCCTGCTCGGAGGCGACAACATGGACCTCGCGCTCGCCTATGTCGTGCAAGCGGCCCTCGAAGAGGAGGGCAAGGACCTGGACGACTGGCAGCAGCGCGCGCTCACCCACGCCACGCGCGCGGCCAAAGAGGCGCTGCTCGCCGGCACCCAGGACGAGGTCGAGATCTCGATCCCCAGTCGCGGCAGCAAGCTTGTCGGCGGCACCCTGCGAGCCACCCTCACCAAGGCGCAGACCTGGTCGATGGTGCTCGATGGGTTCTTCCCGATGATCTCCGCCGCCGACCGCCCCGAGCAGGCCCAGCGGGCCGGTCTCACCACGCTGGGCCTGCCCTACGCCGCCGATGCAGGCGTGACCCGGCACCTGGCTGCGTTCTTGGCCCGGGCTCGGGAGTCGCTGCCGCCGGGGCATTCGTTTGTGCATCCCACCGCGGTGCTGTTCAACGGCGGGGTCACGCGGGCACCCGCGGTGCGGGAGAAGCTGCTCGATGTGCTCGCCGCCTGGACGCAGGCCGAGGGCGGCGTGCGCCCGGCCGTGCTCGAAGGCGTCGACCCCGAGCTGGCCGTGGCCCGGGGCGCCGCCTACTACGCCCGGGCACGGCGCACCGGCGGACTGCGGATCCGCGGCGGCTTGTCGCAGTCCTACTACATCGGTATCGAGCGGGCCGAGCTCGCGGTACCCGGCATGCCGGCGCGCATGGACGCCGTCTGCGTCGCGCCGTTCGGCCTCGAAGAGGGCAGCGAGGTCGAGCTGCAGCGCACCTTTGGCATCGTGTTGGGCGAGCCGGTCTCGTTCCGGTTCTTCGGCTCCGCGTCGCGTCGCGACGAGGTGGGCGACAAGGCACGCCTGGGCGAGGTCACCGAGCTGGCGCCCATCCAAACCACGCTGCCCGGCGAGCCCGGCACGGTGCTCGAGGTTCGCCTCCGGGTCCGCGCCACCGAGGTCGGCACGCTCGAGGTGGCCGCCGTGCCCACCGACCCCGAGGCTGCCGGCGTTCCCAGCTGGAGCCTCAGCTTCGACGTTCGGGGGGACGCGTGAGCGCACGGTTTGTCGTTGGCATCGATCTGGGGACCACCCATTGCTCTCTGGCGGCGTCGCTGCTCGCCGACCCCAAGGTTTTTCTCCTGGACGTGCCGCAGCTGGTCGCGGCTGGAGAGACCGCCGATCGGCCGCTGTTCCCATCGTTCATGTATTTGCCGGCCCCCGGCGAGCTCAGCGAGGACGACCGGCGGTTGCCGTGGGGTCCTTCGCCGCGGGTCGTCGGAGAGTTCGCGCGGCGACTGGGCGCCAAGGTTCCCAGTCGACTCGTCGCGTCGGCCAAGAGTTGGGTGTGTCACGGGGGGGTCAATCGCCGGGCTCCGATTCTTCCGTGGAACTCGCCCGACGACGAGCCGCACGTCTCGCCGTTCGAGGCCCAGGTCGCCTACCTCGAGCATCTGCGGCAGGTGTGGGAGCACCGCTACCCCGACGCGCCGCTGTCGGCCCAGGACGTGGTGGTCACCGTGCCGGCCTCGTTCGACGAGGGCGCGCGGGCGCTGACCACCGATGCCGCCGCCGAAGCGGGCCTGGGAGAGGTCCGCCTCATCGAGGAGCCGCAAGCCGCGTTTTACGACTTCCTGGGTGCGCACACGCAGGATCTCGAGACGCAGCTGGGCGAGGCCAAGCTCATCCTTGTGGTCGACGTCGGAGGCGGAACAACCGACCTCACTCTGGTCCGGGTCCGTCCCCAACACGGGCGAGAGGTCGACGAGAACCGCCTCGAACGCGTCGCCGTGGGCGGCCACCTCATGCTCGGAGGCGACAACATGGATGCTGCGCTGGCCATGTTCGCGCTCGACAAAGCCGGCATCGAGCGTCCCTCCGACGCGACCGTGTGGTCGGCGATCGTTCAGTCGGCGAGGGCTGCCAAAGAGCGCTTGCTCGCCGCCGACGGCCCGCAGGAGGCCATCATCTCGTACCAGGGCCGAGGCTCGCGATTGCTCGCCAGCACCCGGAGCCTCCCGGTCACCCGCGAGGAGGTTGAGACGGTGCTCCTGGACGGCTTTCTGCCGCTCTCGCCCCCGGACGAGGTGGCGCAGAAAACCTCCCGCGCCGGACTCACGACACTGGGTCTTCCCTTTGCGTCGGATGCCGCCATCTCGCGGCACGTCTGCAGCTTCTTGCGTCGCCACGTCGACGCTGCGGCCTCCGCGGGCGCCGAGGTTCGCGACGGGCTGCCGCGCCCCGACCTGGTCCTGCTCAACGGAGGAGTCTTCAACGGCCGCACGCTGATCGATCGCCTTCGCCAGGTGTTCGACCGGTGGTTCGGCCCCGGCGGGGTCCGCTTCCTCGATCACACTTCGCTCGACACCGCCGTTGCGCGGGGTGCTGTCGTCTACGGGCTCTCCCGCCACGGCGTGGGGGAGGCGGTCGGCGGCGGCACAGCGCGTGCGTACTACATCGGTGTGGAGGGGGACGGCGGGCGTCGTCAGGCGCTGTGCGTCGCACCTAAGGGCATGGAGGATGGCACGTCGGTCTCCGTCCCCGACCGCGTCTTTGACCTGCGCCTCGACGCCCCGGTCGCGTTTCCGCTGTACGTCTACACCGGAGACAGGACCGATGCGCCCGGCGGTGTCGTCGATCCCAGCGCCGAGCTCGATCCGCTCCCCGCGTTGGAGACGGTGCTGCGCGATCGCGGCCGCGCCGGTAGCGACGTTCCGGTTACGTTGTCGGCCTCGATGACCCCGACCGGTGCCCTCGAGATCTTCCTGGCAACCGTGGAGCTGCCGCCGCGCAAGTGGAAGCTTGAGTTCGTGCTCGGCCGGGAGTCGCTCTCGGAAAGCCAGGCCCGCCAGGCCGAGGCCAGTGCGTTGGCCGATCCCGTCCATGAGCGCTTCGAGCAGGCCGCGGCCGCGTTTGCCACGGCCATGCGTACCGACGATCCGAAACAGGCCCGCGGTCTGCGTCGAGCGGTCGAGAAGGCGATCGGGCCCCGGGGACAATGGTCGGCTGCCACCTGCCGGGCGTTGTGGTCGGTGTGCCTGGAGCACGAAGCGCGCCGAGGGGCCTCCGACCAGCACGAGCTGAGCTGGCTCGGCCTCGCGGGGTGGGCCTTGCGACCGGGCTACGGTGCTCCCGACGATGACGGGCGCATCGACGCCCTGTGGAGTCTGCGCGAGGTCGGGCTGCGGCGGGCCACCAAAGCGACGTGGCCGCAATGGTGGATCCTGTGGCGACGCGTCGCGGCCGGGCTCGACGGCGCGAAACAGGTGCAGTTGTTCGAGGAGCTGGAGCCGTGGCTCTGGCGCGACGCTGCCGCGCCTCCCGGACCGCACAAGCACGGTCCGGTCGAGATGATGCAGCTCGTGGCCGGGCTTGAGCGGGTCTCGCGGGAGGCCAAAGAGCGGTGCGGCGACCTGTTGTTGGAGCGGGCAGAAAAGATCGGCTCGTACTCGCCGCTCGCCCGGGTGGGCGCGCGGGTGCCGGTGCGGGCCGACCCCGAAGACGCGGTCGACAGCGCCGTCGCTCAGCGGTGGGTCACCGCGCTGCTGGCCCTCGATTGGGAGACGGCCGAGGGTGCTGCGTTTGCGGCCGCATCGCTGGCTCGGTTGACCGGGGATGCGCGCCGAGACCTCTCGCCGCAGTCGCGCAAGACGGTCGCCGAGCGGCTCACGGCCGTAAAAGCCCCGGCAAGCTGGATCGACATGGTCCTTCGCGGCACCGACATGGAAGCCTCGGACATGAAGCGCATGTTCGGCGAGGGTCTCCCGGTCGGTTTGAAACTCTGAGGCCTGCTCGGGCGGGCGACCGTGCGGTCGGCTCGCCCGCGGCGTGGGCTCTGGGAGCTCGCTGCGCCGCGACGGTGCGCTGGAGAAGGCCGCTGAGCAGGCTCAGGGGCCGTCGCAGCGGCCGGTGGAGGCCGACGCCCGGAGAGACGCCCGGAGGCCTCCTGGCTCGCGCCCTCGGGCGCTCTCAGGGGGCCTCGAGCGGCCTCGCAGTCCGGGGCGCGAACGCAGGCCACGAGCGGGGTGCTGGGGGGGGTGCTGGGGGGGGTGCTGGGGGCCCGCGTGGAGGGCTTCGCTCCCGCGCCCAAAGACCCATCCTGCGGGTGTCGACGTTGGTCCAGGCGCAGACCCGCGAAACCAATGAAAAGGGCCTCGGCGCCGTAGTGCCGAGACCCTTGGAGTGAGCCAGGTAGGGTTCGAACCTACGACCCGCTGATTAAAAGTCAGCTGCTCTGCCAGCTGAGCTACTAGCCCGAAAATGGTGACCCCACAGGGAATCGAACCCTGGTTTCGAGGATGAAAACCTCGCGTCCTAACCGCTGAACGATGGGGCCAGAGGATGCCTCCGAAGGGGCAGCCGTTGAAGTGGGGGAGCTTTTACGTGCCAGCTCCCTGGGATGCAAGCGGAAAAATGAGCTGGAGTTGAAAAAGCGAGTGGGACGACCCCAAGAGGACTCGAACCTCTGTTTCCGACTCGAATAAAGCCGGCGTCCTTGGCCGCTAGACGATGGGGTCAGGGGAGCGCAAAGCCCGTGCCGGCGATTCACGGACTTGCTGTGTAGCCGAAACGCTGCGCCTGGGCAAGATCTCCAGGGACACCGCGGCGCCCGGCGAGGAGCGCGGAACGCAAAACGGGAGATCCTGTCGCAACAGAGATCTCCCGAATCTTCGCGATATTTTGTGTCGAGCCTAGGCGTCGGGCGGAAGCACGATCAGGCTGGCTGCGGACTCCTGGAACGTCGGAGCCAGAGCGTCGAACTCCGCGGGGCGGGTCACGAACACCGTGACCAGCGAGTAGTCGTAGAGCTTCTTGACCGAGACGTACAGCTTGGCCGGAGGCGCGCCGTCTCCGGCGGGGTACTCGATCGCCGTGTCGACCTGAGTGGCGGTCTCCACGAAGTTCTTGCCGCGCGTGCCGTTCTTGTAGCCGGCCGCGACGAGGGCTCCATCGATGGTCTCGCCCATGTACGCGGCGGCGTCTTTCTTCTTGTCGTTGTCGAAGACGAGCAGGTACATCTTGTCGACGGTGGCGTCGCAGGCGCTCACAAAGCCCCCCGAAGCGTACGTCTGGGCCATCGTGGGGTTTTCCTCGATCAGCTCCACGTTGACTGGCGGGCGGATGAGGACCTTGTCGCCGAACAGGGCGGTGGGCGTGTCAGCAACCTTGGCCTCGCAGGCTTGTGCGGCGGGCTCGGAGCCGCCCTCGTCGCCGTCGCCAGAGTCGGACGCACCGCCCGAGTCGTCGCCCGAGCCGTCGCTCGAACCGTCAGTGGTCGCCGCCACAGCACCATCGCCTCCGGGAGGCTGAGCTGCTCCGTCGGGCTTGTTCTTGTCGCAGCCGCTCAGCGGCGCGAGAAGACCAAGGCAAAGGACGATGCTGGTGAAGGATCCGTTGCGCATCACGGGCATGATTTCGCGGAAGCTATCCCATGCCCGCCCTCGCCGCGCAAGCCTCCGGGGCGCCTGTGCGCGGCCGTTTTCACGCCGAGGACGCTGATTCGGGGTGCCAGGTCACCGCTCCCTCGGGCAGGAAGTAGATCAGGAACATGCGCCCCCCTTCCACCGTGGGGACGTGCCTGGACCCAGGCGGCATGAAGACCCATCCGGGGGCGTGGCCATCAAAGCGTGCCGCGCGGTCGTCATCGGTGGCGGCAAAACCAAGGGTGACCTCGCCGTTTGGGTGGGTGTGCTCCAGTGCAGCGCCCCGCAACGCGACGACGTCGATCGACAAGCCGTGGGTGGCCTCGGTGGCCTTGGCCAAGCGGCAGAAACGAGCGTCGGGCTCGCCGCGGTCGCAGATCGAACCGTCCGCCACGCCCGCGGTGAGTGCGGCACCCAGCTCCCGCACCGCGTCGCCTTCGGGGGGAAACGCCTTGTGCAGGGTTGCGAGCACCGACGCGGCCCGGGCGGGGTCGGTCGCGGACGCCGGATCCAGCGCGGCGACCTTGGCGAGGAACGGAGGGAGCAGGGCCATCACGCGTTCGGCGGACATGGGCGGGAGCCTATCAGGGCGGCGCCCTCGGAAGCGTTCGGAAGCGTCAGGGCACGACGGTCCACGCTCGTGCGTCGATCCGATGCGCCGCGAGCGAGTTGGGGGCGCTGGCGGAAGCCCCTGGCGTGAGCAGGGACCCGGCGCGGACGACCAGCCGTATCGGTGCGGCTTCGAGCGCGTCGGCGGCATCGCCCAGGCTCGACCTTGCGGGGTTGCTCGAGCGCTCGGCCAGGCGCTGGGCGACCGCGTGGGCACGTCCGGCGGGAACCAGCAGGTACGCCGCGGCCCCGTAGGCGAGGAAGTCGTACGGGAACGTCGGCTCCCCGCTCTCTGAGAGCCCAGCCACCGCGACGGCGCCGTACGGCGTGGGGCGCAGGGACAATCCCCAGCCTTGCGCAAGCCGGGCGGTGAGGGTCTCCAGATCGCAGCTCGGGGGCCAAGCCCACGCCGAGGTCCCGTCGGGCAGCGCGACGTGCACGAGCTGTGGCGGCTTGAACCCCGCCCGGGTCAGCGTGCTGCGCAGCAGCGGCACCTGCCAGGTCCACTGGCCCAGGGCGAAGGCGACGCGAATCGGGAGCTGACGCTCGGGAGTCCGCGCGCCCGCCGAGAGGATGGCCAGAGCCTCGGGCAGCGACGCGTCCTCGAGGTCGATGAGCGTGACCGCTTCGGCTGCGGGCGGAACCCACGACAGCGTCTCGAATGCCGCGACCTTCGGGCAGGCGGGCAGAGGTGGGGCGGGGCTGGGTGCGGGCGCGGGTTCGCTTGAGGGCGCCGCGGTTGGGGGGCTCGGACAAGCGCCCAACACGGCCAGCGCAAGCAGCCAAGCCGGCCGTCGCATCACTCGTCTCCGAGGGTGCGGACCTCGTCCGACGTGGCTTGCAGGCGCCCCACCACGATGGGCCCCTCAACGCTGAACGCGACCTTCTTCGCGAGCACCGCCAGCGCGTCGGTCTCGAGGGACAGGTCGCGCTCGGACAACGACGCGACGGCTTGGGTGGGGTCCTCCATCGGGGCGAGCTGAACCTCGACCTCCAGGCCGCTCGTCTGGAACGGGCGCGCGCGAACCGAGTACTGCGCCAGGTCCTGGCCGAGGTCCAAATGCAGGAGCGGACCGGCGGCCACCGCCTCGAGGACGGTGGAGGGGTCTTGTTTGAGGACCTGCTCGAGCTCCTGCTCCGCCCGCGAGGCCGGAAGGTCGCGGCCGGCGGTCAGCGGGCTCAGGCCCGAGCCGATCTCCTTGACCGGCACGAAGGCGACCACGCGATCGGTGAGGAACGCGACCTTCCACGGGAAGGGTCCTTGCGGGAGGAACACACCGAACCCTTCGATCTCGTCGGCCCGCATGGAGGCGCGCTCGAGGTAGCCTTCGACGTCGGCGCGGGGCCGCTCGAGGGTGCGCAGGACGTAGGTGCCCGAGGCGACAATGGAGGTGGACGCGAGCGCGTCGGGGCCAAACCAGGACTGCGGATCCGGGTCGTTGGCATCGCGGATCGCATCGAGGCCTTCGAGCACCGCCGGCACATCGCGGAGCATGCGAGCGAGCTTGGGGGGCACCGCGAAGGCGGTCGCGAACGCCTCGGGGTCGATGTCGAAGCCGCGTTTGAGATAGATGATGGCGACCGCTTCGGGGTCGAGCCACTCCAGCAGCGGGTTGCCGCCCGGGTTCGGCGTGTCCGGTTCCGCCTTGGTGTCGGACGCCGGGGCCGCGGGGGTCGAGCCGGTGGGCGTTCCGGCGTCGGGCTTGGACGTTGAGTCGCCGCAGGAGGCGGCGAGGGTCAGTCCGAGGAGGAGGGCTGGGAGACGGGCGTCCATACGCGTTCGAGGCGAGAGAAGCGGGGGGGAAACGAGTGCACGTGGGCAGGGGCGGGGGCCGCCTCTCCAGGCAGCTCGGCGTACTGCGGATCGTGGGGCATCACGATCTGCACGCCGGTCGGTCCGGCGAAGACCTTGGGAAGGATGACGTCCTTTGGGCCCAGGGTACGAAAGCTGGCGGCCGCGTCGAGTCCCAGCGGTGCCAAGCGCAGCAGGGTCGCCAGGGTCGGAGGCGGGAGATCGACATCCTGCGCCTTCCAGCTGGCCAGATGGGCTGCGGCGGTCGCCCACCGGCCTTCGTGGGTTTCGTGCCCGTCGGCCTGGGCCCGCTCGCCCGCGTCCCGGTCGATGCGCGCCCAGTAAAAGCGCGTGAGGTAGCGACGGCGACTTTCGGCGGACGGTGTGAGCCAAGTGTCGAACCACAGCAGGTCGCCGTCTAGGACCACCCCAATCTCCTCAGCGGTTTCCCGACGCGCAGCGCGGTCCCAGCTGGAGTCTTGCTCGGCGGGGCCGTCCTCCGGGTCGAGCCGACCGCCCGGGAACACCAGCGTGGAGGGCATGAATGGGCTCTTGGCCGAGCGACGCACCATGTAGATCTCTGCGTCGTCACCGTTGGGGGTCGGTCGTGTGACGACCACGGTGGCAGCGTGACGGGGCACTGCGGGCAGATCGACAGCCATGGTGGGTTCCGCAGTACCACGTGCGGCCTGCGCATGGGTACGGTAGGCTCGTGGCGCTCCGAGAGCGGGGGCGCGGCGGGGCGAGACGAGCCCCTCGGCCCCCAAAACAGACGGTGTCCTCGCGATGGACAAACACCCGCACATCGACCCCGAACGAGACGAGGGTACGCACGGCTTTCGCGCCGCGGCCACGGCTGATATGCCGCCGGGTCTGCATCGGGATGTCGTCGCCGCCCTGCCGGTGGCCACTGTGGTCCTCGACGCGGCGGGCTTGGTCATCGAGGCGAACAAGGCGTTCGCCGACCTGCTGCATCTGAGCTCGCAGGCCTGCATTGGCGAGCCCTTCTTGCTGTGGCTCTCCCGCGCGAGTGAGCGCGAGGGCTTCGGTCGTGCCTTCCGTGCGCTCCGAGACCGCGACAGCGCTCGAGGCTTCGCGCTCGAGGTTGGCTTGCTGCCGCGGCTGGGACCGCGCGTCGACATCCTCGCGCGCAGCGCAAGCCTACCGCGCGGCGGCGGCGTCGTCGTGACCTGCCATCCGACCAGCCCTTCGCGAATGGGACCGGAGGCTGAACTCGGCGTCGCCGTCACCCGCAGCCTCGACGCGCTCGACCAGGGCGTCCTGATCGTCGACAACGATGGCCGGGTTGTGCACGCCAACCCCTGCGCGACCACGTTGCTGGGAGAGGGCATCGTCGGGAGAAGCGTGTTGGAGCTGGCCTGCCGCGCGGACGTGCCTGCGCTGTCCCGCGCGCTCACCGTGGCGCGGACCGGAAGTTGGCAGGGCGAGATGACGCTGCGGCGTCGAGACGGCGAGACCGTGCCGACCGAACTCTCGCTGGCCGCGGGAACCGGACCCGCGGTGATGCTGATCCGCGACCTCAGCGAGCGGCGGCGGCGAGCCTTCGAGGAGCGGCTTGTGGGGCAGGTCGATCGCTGCCTGGTCCACGCCGATGATCCTCTGCAGTCGGTCCTGGCTGCCTGCGCCGCGTTGGGAACCGCGCTGGAGGCCGATCGCGTCTGCGTGCTCGCACGGACCGCGCAGGGGTGGCAGCGGTGGGGCCTGGTCGGAGACCAACCGCAGCCCCCCGTGGATCTGGGCGGCGAGGAGTCTCCTCCCGGCGACTGGGCGCAGGGGCGCGACGTGGTGCTCGGCGCTCCCGACGAGGCCATTGCGGCGGCGTTCGATGCTCGCATCGCGCTCTCCTACGTCGCGCGTGTTCCTCTACGCGGGCCCTCCGGCGTCGTTGGACATCTGCTGCTGGGACGCAAGGACGGCACATCCTGGGATGATCGCGACAAGGCCCTGCTCGGCACCGTCGCGGCTCAGATCGCGTTGGGCCTCGCCTCGGGGCTGCTCACGCTGGAGACCCGTGAGCTCGCGGCGTATCAGTCGATGCTGCTCAACCAGACCACCGTGCTGCTGGGCTCCGTCGACGCGGCCGGGCGCGTGGTGACCTGGAACCGCGCCAGTGAAGCGCTTCTGGGGATCCCCAGCGGTGAGGCGGAGGGCCGCCGCTTCGGGATCGAGGTGGGGGTGGCTCAGGTCGCTGCGCAGTGGGCTGACTTCTGGGAGACGGTGCAGCGTGAAGGAGAGGTCGCTCGCGAGATCACGCTGCGGCACTGCGACGGCGCCGAAGTCCCCCTTCACCTCGAAGGCCGTCGCTTGGACTCTGGGGGTGAGAACGCCGGCGCTGTGTTTGTCGGTCTGGACCTTCGGGACCGCCGAGCCCTGGAGACCCAGATCCTGCGCAGCCAAAAACTCGCCGCGGTCGGTCTGCTCGCCGCCGGGATCGCGCACGAGATCAACAACCCTCTGTCGGGTGTGGTGGGGTACTCGAAGCTGCTGCTCGAGCAACGCACGCTCCCCGAAGGCGTCCGCCGAAAGGTCGAGAAGATCGCCCAAAGTGGGGAGCGTTGCCGGAAGATCGTGGAGGGGGTGCTGCTGTTCTCCCGCCAGCGAGAAGGCGGGGAGCGGACCTCGATCGACCTGGGTTCTCTGATCGACCGGGTCGTGGGCATCGGCGAGTACCAGTGGAAGATGCACAACGTGCGGATCATGCGAGAACGCAATGACACCGCGGTGGTGCACGCCGACCCGGACCAACTCGAACAAGTCGCCCTCAACCTGCTCTCCAATGCCGTCGACGCCATGCCCCGGGGGGGCACGGTCCGGATCAACCTCGCCCTGGAGGGGGACCTGGTGCGGCTGAGCGTGGCGGACGAGGGCCACGGCATCCCGGCCGAGATCCTCCCGCGTATCTTCGACCCCTTCTTTTCCACGAAGGAGATCGGCAAAGGCACCGGACTGGGCCTGGCGATCTCGTATGGCATCGTGCAAGACCACGGCGGCGACATCGTGGTCGAATCCGACGGAAGGGGCGCCCGGTTTACGGTCACCCTTCCAGCGCGCGCCCCTGTCGCCTCCAGCTCAACCGACCTGCCGACCTAGGACTCCCAATGGCTCGCGGACGCCCACCTGTCAAAGACACCTACTCCACGCACGACGTCGCGAAGATCTGCTGCGTCACGCCCACGACCGTCATTCGTTGGATCGAAGACGGGCTCATCCCCGCGTTCAAGACCGTCGGTGGTCACCGCCGAGTGCGGCGCGAAGACCTCGAGCGGGTCTGCCGTGAGCGCAACATCCCCTTCAACGTCCCCACCGGTACCGAGGTCGGCCGGATTCTGGTCGTCGACGACGAGCCGGTCGTGCTCGACCTCGTGCGCGACGTCGTCAAGGAACTCAACCATCAGTTTGAGGCAGAGGTCGCCAAAGACGCCTTCGATGCCGGGCGGCTGGTGGTGTCGTTCCGACCTCAGCTCATCTTCCTCGACCTGATGATGCCGGGGGTCGATGGGTTCGAGGTCTGCACGCGGCTCAAGAAGGACTCGGCCACCAAAGACACCGAGGTCATCGCGATCACGGGGTACTACACCGAGGCCAACACCGAACGCATCCTGGCGGCCGGCGCGGCGGCGTGCTTGCGCAAGCCGTTGGACGTGCTCGAGGTTCGGCGCAAGGTCATCGAGGCGTTCCACCTCAAGGAGGACCTCGGAGACTCCGAGCACGGGTCTGCCATGCCGGCCGACGAGGTTTCCAGGGTGCTGGTCATCACGCAGAACGCCGACTTCCGGGCTCGGGTCAAAGAAGAACTCGCGCACGCTCAGCCGGCGGTCGAGGTCATGACCGCGCAGACGGGCGCGGATGCGCTGCTCGTCGCCCAGTCGGCGCCGCCGCGCTACGTCATCCTCAGCCTCACGGTTCCCGACGTGGCCACCTCGAAGGTCATCGAAACCCTGGCCGGGAGGGGCAAGGGGGGAGCACAGTTGATCGCGGTGCACGATGCACCGACCGACGAGATTCGCGCGACGGCCCGCAAGGCGGGGGCGCGAATGTGCCTGCCGACGGCCGCGGTGACCGGCAGCGTTCGAGAACTCCTGGGCGTGTGAGCGAGCGCCAACGCCGCGCCTCCATCGGGAGGTGCGGTCGGTGGTAGCGTTGAATGCGATGGATTGGAAAGGTGGATCGTGGGGTACCGGTCCCCGAGTTCTGGCGCTTGGCGCGGGGCTCGTGGTCGCCGGATGTGGTGAGGCGCCGCGCGACGATGAGGCGATGCAGCAGCCCACGGGCAACGGTCCGGCGACCGGCGATCCGTCGTCGAGCACCGCGTCCCCTCTCGACACTTCGGGCGCCGCGGGATTGGCCGGGGCCGACAGCTCCAGCACCGGCGAGGACGACGACATCAAGCTCGACGTCGCGCCGGCCGAGACCACCGGCGTATCGACCACCGACCCCGACGGCGATGTCGGCTGCAAGAAGGTCGACTTCTTGTTCGTCATCGACAACTCCGGGTCGATGGGCGACGAGCAGGACAACCTCATCGCCAGCTTCCCCGGGTTCATCGAGACCATCCAGAACACCCTCGACGAGGCACAGGATTATCACCTGATGGTCGTCGACACCGACGCTTGGGTCTACGGGGGTTGCGGGGGGCTGTGCGCTGCGGCGCCCGCCGATTGTTTTGCGGCCGACGGAACCTGCAACCCGTTCGCGAGCATCCCGTGCTTCGCGGGCTGCCTGCTCGTCAACGACGCCTGCGAAGGGTACGACTGCCTCAATGGGACGACCCCGCTGGACTGCGAGCCGGTGCTCGGCGCAGGCGTGGTGCATCCCCGCGGCACGAGGGCGTCGAACCAGGACTGCAACTTCGCCAACGGGCTGCGCTACATGGACACCGCGGAGCCGGACCTGCCGGCCACCTTTGCCTGCGCCGCCAATGTCGGGGTGGGCTCGACCCAGGGCACGGAGCGTCCGATGGAGTCGATGGTTCAGGCGGTCACCGGCGGCACGGCTGCCTCGGCATGCAACGCTGGGTTCCTGCGGGACGATGCGATCTTGGTGGTCACCTTCGTCACGGACGAAGACGACAACAACGACTCGGCCGGCAACGTCGACGGGTGGCGGCAAGCGCTGATCTCCGCCAAGGGTGGCGATGAGTCCGCGGTCGTCGTCTTGGGCCTGTACGGCGACAACGACCAGCCCGGCGCGATCTGTCCGCCGCTGGACCCTGAGTCGACGTCGGGTGCGGAGCCCAGCGTCAACCTTCGAAACTTCGTGGAGTCCTGGGGCGAGCGCGGCATCTCGGGAAGCGTCTGCGCCGACAGCTACAACGACTTCTTCCAGTCGGCGGTCGACATCATCGACACGACCTGCGAAGACTTCACGCCGCCCGAAGGCTAGCCCGAGCGTGGACTGGGACGACGTCCGGCACTTCCTGGCGCTGGTTCGCACCGGATCCGTGCGCGCGGCCGGAGCGACCTCGGGGTGAGCCACTCCACCGTGGCGCGGCGGGTCGAGGGGCTCGAGGCCCATCTGTCCACGCGCTTGTTCGACCGCCACCGCGACGGTTACACCCTCACCGACGCCGGCCGCGAGATGCTGCCCGGCGCCCAGCGGGTCGAGCAGGAGCTGAGCCGAATCGAGCGGGGTCTCGCGGGTGGGGACGCCCGCATGGACGGGACATCTGGTCCCCGACCGCACCGCCGCGCTGCGGCGCGTGTACTCGCTCCTGCGTCCGGGCGGCTACTTCGTCGCGTCGACGGTGTGCCTGGGCGAGTCGTGGATCCCCTTCACGCCGCTGCTGCGGGTCATGCGGTGGGTCGGCAAGGCGCCGTGGGTCGCGACCCGGCTGACCAAGGCGGCGCTTCACCGCGAGGTGAAGGCCACTGGATTCACGGACCTGCAGGCGCCCGAGGTGGGCGCGTCGCCGAGCACCGACTTCCTGGTCGCCCGCAAGCCGGCGTAGCGCTCAGCTCGCAGCGACGACCGGGTCGGCTTCGAGCAACGCAATTTTGAGCACGTCTTCGATGCGGTCGACGTAACACAGCTCGATGTCTTTGCGGACCGCCTCGGGGATCTCGGGCTCGTCCTTGCGGTTTTGGCTCGGGAGGATCACCGTCTTGGCGCCCGCGCGGTGGGCCGCGAGGACCTTCTCCCGGACGCCACCGATCGCGAGCACCCGTCCGTGCAGGGTGATCTCGCCGGTCATCGCGAGGTCGTTCCGCACACGACGGCCGGTGAGCCGCGAGACGAGCGCGGTGGTGACCGTGATGCCCGCGCTGGGGCCGTCCTTGGGCACGGCGCCGGCGGGGAAGTGTACGTGCAGGTCGAGCTTTCGCATCTGCGCCGGGTCGATGCCGAACTTGAGCGCGCGGCTGCGAATGAGGCTGACGGCGGCCTGCCCCGACTCCTTCATGACCTCGCCCAGGCGCCCGGTCAGCCGCAGCGTGCCCTTGCCGGGGGTGGTCGCGGCTTCGACGATCAGCAGTCGGCCGCCGGTGGAGGTCCAGCCGAGTCCGTTGACGACACCCACCGCGGGTTCCCGGTCGAGGTGGTCCTCCTCGTAGCGCGGCGGGCCAAGCACCCGCTCGACCTCCTGCGCGGTGATCCGGACCGGTGCTGCACCGTTCTCGCCCGCTTCGACCCAGCCCATGGCCACGTCGCGGAGCATCGCTTCAACCTGCCGCTGCAGGTTTCGAACCCCAGACTCGCGCGTGTATCGAGTGGCGAGCAGGTCGAAGGCCTCCTCGTCGAACTCGACCGCATCCGGGCTCAGGCCGTGTTCGAGGATCGCCCGCGGAAGCAGGTATTCGCGCGCGATCGAGATCTTCTCCTGCAGCGTGTAGCCGGCGAGATCGATGAACTCGAGCCGATCTCGAAGGACCAACGGAATCTTCGAGACGTCGTTCGCCGTGCAGATAAAGATGACCTTGGAGAGATCGTAGGGGGTGCCGAGGTAGTGGTCCTCGAACTCATTGTTCTGCTCGGGGTCGAGGGCTTCGAGGAACGCGGACGCCGGGTCGCCCCGGTTGGCGTCGCCGCCGAGCTTGTCGATCTCGTCGAGCAGAAACACCGGGTTGGTGGTGCCTGCCTTGCGCATGAGCTGAATGAGGCGGCCGGGGAGGGCACCGACGTAGGTCCGACGGTGCCCGCGAACCTCGGCATCGTCGCGCACGCCCCCGAGGGACATGCGGACGAATGTGCGGCCCAGCGACTCTGCGATCGACTTGGCCAGCGACGTTTTTCCGACGCCCGGCGGCCCGGCGAGGCACAGCAGAGGCCCGCGCTTGCCGGGCGCCAGCTTGCGGACGCTGAGGTACTCGATGATGCGCTTCTTGACCTTCTCGAGGCCAAAGTGGTCGCGCTCGAGCAGCGCGCGGGCGGCCGGGAGGTCGAGCTTGTCCTCGGTAGCGTCGGCGTCGCCCCAGGGCAGGTCTGCCATCAACTCGACGTAGGTCCGCGCGATGTTGGCCTCTTGGCTCTGCGGGTTCATGCGCCGCAGACGATCGAGCTCGCGCGCGACTTCGCTGTGCGCGTGTTCGGTGAGCGACTTGTGCTCCAGTCGCTCGGCGAGCGTGTCGATCCACGCATCCTCATCGGCGCTGTCGTCGGAGAGCTGTGATTGAATCGCGCGCAGCTTGTGGCGCAGCAGGGCCTCCTGCTCGTGCTGGCTGAGGTGGTCGCGGACGTGTTTGTCGAGGTCGCGTTTGACGTGCAGGACGTTGATGCGCTGCCCGACGTGCTCCAACATCTTTCGCAGCCGCTCGGTGACCTGCAGCTCCATCAGCACTTCGACCGATTGCTCGGCCGCGAGGTCGATGTGCGTCGCGGCCAGGTCGCAGATCGCCCCGGGGCTGCGCTCGGCGGTGAGGACCGCGAGCGTCTGCGCCCGGTTGCGGTTCTTGGCCGCGGCCGGAAGCGCCTCGTCGTGCTGCCGCACCAGGTCCTGAAGCGCACCGGCGAGCGCGTAGGCGAGCGTCGGGTCGCCCATCGTCTCGTGGGCGAGCTGGTAGCTGATCGTGCTGGTCTCGGGGCCGCGATGCAGACCGAGCAGCCGCACGCGGTGCAAGCCTCGGACGATCGCGGTCATGCGTCCGGGAACGCCGCGCAGCGCTTGCGTCACCTCGGCGAGCAAGCCGACCGGATACAGGTCGTCCAGGTCGGGCCGCTCGACGAGCGGGTCGCGCTGGGTGGCGACGATGACGAGCTTTGCGAACGGGTCGCCCGGCGGGAGGGCCCGCGCGTTCTCGATCGCGCCCACCGACGTGGAGCGGCCCAGCTCGATCGGCTGCGGGAGCCCTGGCAGCAGCGACATCGATCGCAGCGGGAGCAGCGGCAACTCTCCAGAAGCGGGGCGGGACGGCGTGCGCGCGGCCATGGCGGGACAGTAGCAGGAGCGGGCGCAGGGCGTCATTGCGGCGCAACGCCTGCGCGAGCTGGTAAAAGAGTCGAGCGTGATCGCCTCCTCCGACGCCGCCCGCACCTCGAAGGCCGCTGCCGTCGCGCTCGCCGCGGTGGGGGCGGTGCTGCTCGGCCCCGCGCTCCCGGTCGAGCACGGATGGGGGCTCCCGGTGGCCGTGGTGGCGATCCTCGGGTTGGTGTCGGTGTGGCGCGACGCCGGCGGGGCCTATCGCGGGGTGACCCCCTTGGGTGCAGGTGTTCGGGCTGCGGTGGTCTTGGTGTGGCTGTCGGCGGCCGTCTTGGTCGCCGCCGCTGCCAGCGTCGCGGTGGCGGTGACCGTGGCATTTCCCGGTTCGGTCTGGGCGACGCCGGTCGTCGTGCTCGGAGCCGGAATCGCGGGATGGGTCGGTCCTCGAGCCCGACTCCCGGTCGCGATCGGCATGGCGCTGCTCGTGCCGGCCGCCGGTATCCTGGGCGCGCGTCATGAAGCGGCGGGCCCCGAGGCTTCGGGCTGGGCGCACAGCGGACCCATTCACGGCATCCACCCCTTTCAGATGACGGCGATTCGGATCGATGGCTATGGGCCATTCGACCTCCCGATCAACGACTACGTCGAGCCCGAGGGCAGCCGGGGCTACAGCCCCGAGACCTTCGCGGACGCGTTGGAGCGAGCGCTGCATGCGATCGCGAAGGTCCACTTTGCCGACGGTCCGGCGCGAGCCCGTCAGGCCTACGCCAACGCCACGGTCGAGGCGCTCACGCTGCCTGCGGTGCAGGAGACGCTGGGCGTCTCCCCCGGCGCGCAGACCCAGCCTCGCTTCGTCGTTCACTCGGGCGGCTGGGGACAGCACTCCAGCGTCGAGTTCGTCTGCCCGGGAAAACGCGATGAGCCCGGCGGCCCCGAGCCCGACAAACTCCTCTCTCGGATGTGCCCCAACAAGTACGCGTCCGAAGCCAGCGCCGGTCTCGGTGTGACCGGGCGCTGGCCTGGCTACACCGAAAGCCGAGGGCAGCCGCGGGTGGGGATGGCGCCCGCGAGCGCCCGCACGCGCTCGGACCCGGCCGTGATTCGCTCCGAGCGACGCTTGGGAGCGCTGGTGTGGCTGGGGTTGGGCGTGCTCGTGCTGCTCATCCCACGCGGGCGGACGCTGCTGGAGCGCGGCGCGCCCCGCTTGACCGGCGCCGTCGCGATCGCCGGATTGACGGCTGCCCTGGTGCTCGCCTTTGAGACCACGCCCGGCGTTGGCGGGGTCGGATTCACCGAGTCCGCAGGCGCGCCGCGGTGGGTCGCCTGGCTGCCCGCGCTGCTCCTCCTGGCCGGAATGCCGGAGATCCGCGCGAGAGCTGCCGGGGCGGGCACCTCCTGGACCGCCGCGGCGATGCTCGTGGCCGCCGGCGCCGTCGCGGCCTCCGTGTCGCGCTCGGTTTGGATCGTCCCCCAACTCGCGCCCGACACGGGACAGCCACTCGAGCGGTGGATCGTCGGTGCCGCGGACGTGCTGTCCACGGCCCGCGGTCTCGACGTGTTCGAGGCCGAGCATGGGATCGCGGCGATCTTGGTCGCGATCCTGGCCGGAGGCGCGCTGGCCATCCTCGCGCGAGCTGGGCTCTCGATCGCAGCGCACGCTCCGGGGTTGCACCGCGTCCCCGCTGCAGCGCGCGTCCCCCTGGCCGTGGTTGCGATCGCAGCCGCGACGGCGTCGTTCATTTGGAGCCGAAAAACCATCGGGGGTGCGACGTTGGTTCCCGGCGCGCTTGCGCTGAGCGTGGTGCTTCACAGCGGGTTGGCTTGGGTTCGCAACCGCAGTCCGCTCCGCGGCCTCCTGCTCCTGGTCTCGGTCGCGCTCTCGGTCTGGCTGTGGATCGAATCGCGATCCCACGCGACCCAGTCCGACAGCGGCTATGTGTGGTTCGTCGCGGGTCTGGGTGCGCTCGTCTCCCTCGGGGGCCTGCTGTTTCTTTTGCCGCGCGGCACCGATCGCAGCGCAAAGGGCTGAGCCGATCTTGGGAGCCGCGGACGGTGATCGCCCACGGGGATCCTCCCGGTGTGAGGCCGCGCGCGCGCGTCAGCGAGCCGCCGGGTCGCCGCAGCTTGAACATCGGTGCTTCGTTGGGTCCGACCCGTAAGTCGGGACCAACTCCGCCGTTGGTGGCGAGTGCGATCGACCTCAAAGGGGTGCCGCTGGAGAGGATCCGTCCGTGCGGCCCGGCACGGGGTCGCCCTGCGCAGGGCGTGCCCGCGCCTGCACCCCACGCTTCGCCCGCGTCGCCGGGACCCCTTGGGTGCCGCGCCGCTGCCCCTTGGGCGGTCGCTGTGTCCGCCCGCTTCGCCCCCAGGTTCGCTCCGAAACCGCCTGCCATGGCCCGCCAACGCGAGGCTTGAGTGGGGTGAAGGGGGCCGTTATCATGCCGCGGCCCAACTGACCGGAGCGGATCGCGCACCTGGTCTCGAAACCCCGTTTCCGTGATGTCCGCCAAGACCTCAGCTCCGTTCGCTTCCCGAATCCTCAGCATCGCCGTCACCGCGGCGGTTGGCGTGGCTGCGCTCCCCGCGGCTCCGGCCTCGGCCGCAGAGGCGCTCAGTCTCGTGGTCGCGCCCGCCAAGGCCAAGGCCAAGGCCGAGGAAGCGCCGAGCACCGACGGCAAGACCGTCGCGTTGATGCGGTTCACCGGCGACCCGATGTCGACGCAGCTGCGCGTCGACACGCAGACCGCTCTCACCGACGCCGGCTACACCATCACGACCGTGGCCCTGGACGTCGCCGACGCGGCCAACCGCATCAAGTGCAAGGACGAGCCGGGCAGCGACGCCTGCCTTGAGGCGCTTGGCAAGTGGCTCAACAACAGCCCCAAGACCGCCGCCGACTTCATCGTGTTCGGTAGCGTGGGGACCGGCAGCCAGAAGCAGGCCGAGATCGTCCTGTACGCCATCGCCGACAACAAGCGGATCACGACGCTTCGGCCCATGCTCGGCGTGGACGACCTCATCTTGCCGATCGTCCTCGGCGGTGCGATTGGACGGGCGCTCGACGAGCACCGCGATCCCCCCGAGGCCGCGACCGAGGACGAACTCGACCTCATCGCGACGCTCGACGAGCCGGAGAAGACCCCCGAGGAAATCGCAGCCGAGGAGAAAGCGATCGCCGATGCTGAGGCGGCTGCGGCCGAGGAAGAGGCGGGGGTGGCCGCGAGCATCGAAGACGCCGAGGTCGACCTCAAGGCCGACTTCAAAGACTACTGTCGCGAGGGCAAGCGCGCGAAGCGAGAGAGCCGCGACGACCCCAAGGACCTGCGGCCCAAGTGTCAGCGCGGCACGTTCTGGGGATATTGGCAGCCTCGGGCGTGGGTTGCGCTCACCCTGACCAGCGGCGCGGCGATTGGAACGATCGCGTTCTACAGCGCAGCGTTGGCCGCTCGGGGTCCGTACAAAGATGCCGTGAGCGAGCTGGACGCCTACACCGGCAGCCTGGGTGGTGACCCCTCGCGGGATCCCACCCTCACCAACGACGGCCGGTACACGGAGCTTGCCACCGAGGTCAGCGTCACCGGAAGCACGATGCGCCGGCGCGCGGTGTTTGGGGACGCGTTCCTGGGCGGCACCGCGGTGCTCGGCGGCGTGCTCGCCATCATCATCTGGCAGGACCGGCGTGACGCGAAGAACTTCATCAAACAAGAGAAGTCGCTCCGCTCCGTGTCCGACGTGAGGGTCGCTCCGATCGTGACCGGCGACACCAAGGGCATCGGCGCGAGCTTCCACTTCTAGGCGAGGCGCCTGGCCCGCCCAGGGCCCGCCCAGGGCCAGCCCAGGCCACCGTGCGGGCTGAACAAGCACCCGGTCAGCCTCGGCCGGGGTTGTGAGATACGCTCCAGGGGTTCGCGATGACGCTTGTTCTGTTCATCCTGTCTGCGCTCGCCTACGGCGCGGCAACGTTTGCCTACGGGGCGGAGCGCAGCGATGACCGCAGTCGCGAAGCGTCGCCGCAACGCTGGGGGCGCCTCGCGCTCGCGGTGGCCGGCGCCCTGCACGTGGGCGCGATCGGTGCGCAGTGTGTCGAGGGCGACCATCCCTTCAAGAACATCTTCCTCGCGACCAGCTTCGGCACCATGGTCGCCGTCGGCTGCTACCTGCCGCTGTCACGGCGCGGCCGGTTGGTCCCGCTGGGCGCCGTCCTGGCGCCGCTGGGACTCGTGGGTCTGGTGCTCGGCGTTGTGTTCAGCGGTCTTGGCGAGGGCGTTGTGCCCGGCGCGAAGGGCCTCGCGTCTGCACACGTCGGGTTGGCCTCGCTCGGCCTGGCCGGCTTCGCGCTCGCCGCGGGTGTGGCGTCGCTGTATCTGCTGGCCGAACGTCGCCTCCGCAACAAGGTCTTCCGGCCGGGTCGCGGCGGGATGTCCCTGACCGATCTCGATCGTCTGCACCACCGGCTGGTGCTGGTGGTCACCCCGGTGTTCACGCTGGCCATTGTCACCGGGGTGCTGTGGATCCTGGAGCTGGGCGGGCCGGATTCACTCGAAGGGCGTGCGTTCGAGCTGGGTGCCGCGGGCATCGCTTGGGTCGCCTCGGTCGGTCTGTTGATCGCTCGGGCCGCACGCGGGACCCGTGGTCGAGGTGCCGCGTTGCTCACGCTCACCGCCTTCGCGGCCATCCTGGGCATCGTCATTTGGTACGGGGTGAACGCATCGTGACCGAGCTCGTCGCGCTGGGCATCAACCACAACGGCGCCGCGGTCGAGCTCCGCGAGCGGTTGGCCGTGACCGAGGACGAGCGCGCACCGCTGCTTGATGCGCTCGAGCGGGAGGCCAACCTGCGCGAGGCGATGGTGGTCTCGACCTGCAACCGGGTGGAGATCTACGGGGTCTCCGACGATGCCAAGGCCAGCGGCGCAGCGGCCCTTGAGGTGCTCGCGCGCTGCAAACAGGTCCCGATCGCCGAGCTACGCACGGCCGCCTTTGTGCGCGAGTCGCTGGATGCCGCGCGGCACATCTTCCGGGTCGCATCCAGTCTCGAGTCGATCGTTATCGGGGAGCCGCAGATCCTCGGCCAGGTGAAGTCGGGTTATCAGCACGCCAAAGACCACGGACGCATCGGCCCGGTGCTCGACCGTTGTCTCTCGCTGGCGTTCAAGGGCGCGAAGCGGGTGCGCACCGAGACCGAGATCGCCCGGGGTGGGGCCAGCGTGCCCTCGGTCGCCGTCGATCTGGCCACCAGCATCTTCGGAGACCTCACCGACTCCACCGTGCTCGTGGTGGGTGCCGGCGAGATGGCCCAGGCCGCGGCCGTGCATCTGCGAGCCGCCGGCGTGTCCGAGATCGTGGTGGTCAACCGGTCGAGCGCTCGCGGTGAGGCGCTGGCCCGCGAGGTCGAGGGTCGCTTCGAGCCGTGGGAGCGACTCGAGGCCGAGCTCGTCCGGGCCGACGTCGTCATCAGCAGCACCGGGTCCAAGCTGCCGGTCATCGAGAGGTCGACGCTCAAGCCGGTGATGAAGAAGCGCCGGCAGCGTCCGCTGTTCTTGGTCGACATCGCCGTCCCGCGAGACGTGGCGTCCGACGTCTCTCGGGTCGAGCATGTGTTCCTCTACAACGTCGACGACCTGCAGAGCATCGTGCACGACAACCTGCGCTCCCGGCAGGGCGAAGCGAGACGGGCCGAGGCGCTCGTCGACGAGGAGGTCGACGGTTTTGTCCAATGGATGAACTCTCGCGCTGTGGGCCCGCTGATCGGGGCTCTGCAGGGGCGAGCCCGCGGCATCGTCGACGCCGAGGTCGCGCGGGCGCTCGCCAAGCTCCCCGAGCTCGCTCCGGCCCAACAGAAGATCGTGATGAAGCTGGGGCAGGCCATCGCACAGAAGCTCCTTCATTCGCCCGTGTCGGCGGTCCGGCAGGGCGCCAGTGGACCCGTGAAGGGGCTGGAGGGCGCGCAGCTTGCCGACGCCTTTATGGTGTTGTTCGCACTCGACGAGCCCGACCTGCGCGCTCCACTCTCGAAGGCGGTCGGTGGCGAAACTCCGGCCGTAAAACCACGACCCGAGCCCTCATGAACCGCGACGAACTTCTCGCTTCCCCCGTTCAAATTGGCACGCGTGGGTCCGCCCTCGCCCTGTGGCAGAGCAACCACGTCCGGGACCGGCTGCGTGCGCACTGGGGCGAAGGGCTGCAGGTCGACCTGAACGTCATCAGCACCCTGGGCGACCAGGTTCAGGATCGTCCGCTTCACGAGATCGGCGGCAAGGGCCTGTTTGTGAAGGCGATCGAGGCCCAGCTCCTCGATCGAAGCGTGGATCTGGCGGTGCACAGCATGAAGGACATGCCCGCGCGGGGACCCGCTGGGCTGGCGATCGCCTGCACGCCCAAGCGCGAGGAGCCACGCGACGCGCTGGTGGGACGCGTGGGTGAATCCCTCGCGTTGGCGCAGCTGCCCCCCGGAACGCGGGTCGGGACCGGCTCGCTGCGGCGGGGCGCGCTCGTGCGGCGCATCAACCCCCACGTTGAAGTCGTCCCGGTTCGTGGCAACGTTCCGACCCGGGTCGGCTTGGTCGACAAGGGGGAGCTCGACGTGGTGCTTCTCGCCGCGGCGGGCCTTGTGCGCCTGGGCATGGGCGCGCGGATCAGCGAGGTGCTCAGCGAGGACACCTTCTTGCCGGCGCCGGCCCAGGGGATCTTGGCGCTGCAGTGCCGCAGCGATGACGCCCGCATCCGCGAGCTGCTCACCGCGCTGGTCGATGCGGACACCACCGTGCGCGCTGCGGCGGAGCGAGGGTTCGTGGTGCGACTTGAGGCGAGCTGCACGGTGCCGCTGGCGTGTTACGCGACGCTCTCGGGCAACACCGTGCACGTTCGCGGCATGGTCGTCGACCCGAGCGGCGAGCCTTGCTACGAGGCTTCGCGCGAAGGTCCGCGGGACCAAGCCGACGCCTTGGGGATCGCGATCGCCGAAGACCTGCTGGCCCAGGGCGCCGGCGCGATCGTGCAGCGTCACGCGTAGCCCACCGACGCGCTTGGTCGTCCGCGGTGGGGAACTCGGAGAGCTCCCCGGGACGGGCGTACCCTCGCGGCGTCGTCTCCTCGTCCCTTCCGGCTCCGGCGGGCGTCGAGGGCCCGGTGTGGCCTTCCCCGGCACAGCGGACGCTCGCTCCCAGCACCGCTGCCCAGTCTCGGCCGGGAGTGACAGCTTGGAGTCACCGATTCGCCGCAGGAGGGTGACATCCCGGCCGCCTGTGGCTCGTGCCGCGGGAAGGCCGGCGACCCCGCCTCCAACGGCGCCAACGGTCGAGAAAATCGATGCGTCGCCCTCGATGATCGAAATCGGTCGTCGGACCTCACGTCGGGTGCAATGGAGTCACAGAAAATTGGGCGAAGTGTGACTCCCTGGCTTTTTGGGATAGGTCGATTTCGGTTTTAACCGGCGATTGCCCGTGGCAGGGTAGGAGGGCGATGCAGCTCGCGCTCTTCTGAACTCCGCCCCCCGAGCGTCGACGTCAGTCGGCCTCGGGTCGGGTGGGGGGACCTTCGGTCTCGAAGAGGGGGCTCGAGATTCGGCTTCAGAGGAGGGCTGATACGCCGGCGATCAAGAGCGCGGCGGGGTTGTCATTTCTGAAGACGCCGCTGAGCCCAAACAAAGGAGAAGGGCAGGGCCGGGTCGTGGAGAACGAGCTCGACCTCGACAGGGCAGGGGAGGGGAGGTCGCCTCGGCCGAGCTTGCGCCGCATCCGACGCGCGGCAAGTTGCTACCGCCCGAGGTGCTCACCGAGCGCGAGGTCAGGGCGCTCATTGACGCCTGCTCGACCCGTGGGCTCACCGGACATCGGAACCGAGCGTTGCTCGCGATCCTCTGGCGCACCGGAGTCCGGATCTCCGAGGCACTCGAGCTTCGGCCGCACGATATCGACCTCAAGAATGGCACCGTGCGCGTGCGGGTCGGGAAGGGGCTCAAGCCGCGGACGACGGTACTCTCGGATCTCGACGCGTTGCCGCTGGTCGAGCGATGGCTTAGGGAGCGGGGGAGCCTCAACGCCGTAAGACAGGGGGCGCCGCTCCTCTGCACTCTCAAGGGAACGGCCACCGACCCGAGCTACGCCCGGCACCTGCTACCCCGACTGGCCAAGCGAGCCGGCTTGGAGCGACGCGTCCACCCGCTTGGGCTGCGCCACACACACGCGGCCGACCTGGCACTCGCAGGAGTGCCGGTGCTGGCAATCCAACAGCAGCTCGGGCACACCTCCCGCGTAACCACGGCGAACTACCTGCGGCGCGTCGGGGTGCGGCTCGACCTGGCAAGAGCCATTCGGCCGGACCAGGACCCTGACAGACACATCCCTACCCGGATAGACTCCTCCTAGCGGCTGGCCAAGGGGGTCGGGCTAAGGACCGCGAGTGCACCCGCATGAGCAGCGACACGCGCACGCAACTGACCCTTGCGGGGCGCCGGCGATGGCGAGCTCGGCCGTCATCCCAGAGGAGGAAGTAGCGCGCTACACTCTTTCAGCGTGCGATTGACCGCGAACGGCCCTCGTCTCGCGGCCGATGCTCACACAAAGTTCGCCAGACACGCTCCAAGCCCAGGATCAATCACGATGGTACAGGACGGAATGAACGACCTGAGCGACTCGCCTCCGACTATCGCTGGCGCCAAGGCACGGGGAGGCGGTCGTGCCCACTAAGGTTGCTCCACCGAAGAACACGGGTGGCGGTGGCTTTGTCTTCGAGGACGACGTCTGTGCCTGGTTGCTAGCCTCCATGCTGGTGGGAGAGCCCGTCTTCGGCGCGGACTTTGGCGCCCCGGTTCGACTCGATTTTCAGACCCGCCCTGATGGTTGGTTCCTCGATGACGTTCTTGTGACCACCGCTGTCGGGGCGACCCTTCATCGCATCGCGCTCTCCATCAAGAGCAACGCTCAGTTTACGGCCACATCCGCGCCCTCGGACTTCGTCACTGCAGCCTGGGAACAGTGGCTACACATCGGGTCGACTACTTTTGACGCCGATCGTGACCTCATGGGGCTCGTGACTGCCCCGCTTTCGAGCGCTGCAAAGAACTCGGTTCAGCACCTTTATGAAAAGGCGCGCGTCGGCGACCCTCGCCTCTTCCCCGGGCGCCTTGCCACTCCGAACTGGGCCGCGGACGACGAACGGTCCCTGTTCGCCAGCTTTGCGTGCCCTCATGCGCTTGGCCGAGTGACGACGGCCGTGGACACCGCTCGACTGCTGCAGCGACTCCGCTTTATCCCGCGCGACTTTGGTGACGTCGATTCGGAGTCGCAGAACGCCGCACTCGAACTATGTCGCCGCGCCGTACGCAGCCACACCTCTGTCGACGCCCAGGCCCTCTGGACCGTCCTTGGCGAAATCACGTCCGAGCTGCGCCCACGGGCTGGCAGCCTGCCCCTCCGTGAGCTCATCGGTCGACTGCGCACGCGGGCGCTACTCGCCGACTACCCTGACCACGCCGCGGACTGGACGACGCTTGATGCGCGTACCGCACGCGAAGTGGCACTCGTTCGTGATTCGATCGCAGATCGTGTTCACCTGCCTCGTGAGGCACAGGTCGCGGCGGTCATCGATTCGCTCACCACTGACTACCAAGTCGCGCTGCTAGGCCCCTCGGGCGTGGGGAAGTCTGCCCTCGCCAGGGCAGCCTACGAGCGCCGACGAGCGAACGGCGAGAGAACGCTCTGGTTCGACGCCTCCGCACTCGACCGCGCGGCGAACTTCGGGGCGTTTGAGACATCTCTTCACCTGCGGCATCCACTCGCCGAACTGCTCGGGACGGAGACCGGCCGAGATCCCATCGTCGTCATCGACGGTCTCGATCACCTTTACACGGATCACGCGTTCCGCAATGTGGCTTCTTTGCTTCAGATGGTGGGCGGCGAGCGACCGGAAGCGCGATGGCGGATCCTCGCAATCTGCCAATCGCAGGAGTGGCCCCGAGTACTCGATGCACTTCAGCGGGCAGGTGCTCCCGTACCCCTCTGGTCTTCCCGCGAAGCCAAGGCGCCCGGACCGGCTGAGCTTCAGCCGGTCCGAGAAGCTGCTCCGGCCTTGGGCCGCCTCCTTCTACAGCCCCGGGTAGGGGCTCTTTTCACGAACTTGAAGCTTCTCGACCTCGTTGTTCGGTGTCTTGACGGCGGCACAGAAATCGATAGCTCGACGTGGGTTGGCGAGTCGAGTGTTGCCGACTGGTTCTGGCGCGCAGAGATCGACCGCGGACAAGATCGGCTCACGCGCGGCCGGTTCGCCCGCGATCTTGCTCAGGCCCAGGCAGACAAACTCGTCACCGCAGTTGCAGTGGATACTCTTGAGGCGAGCTCACTTAGTGCGGCGCAGTCTCTCACCGCGGACAAGATTCTTGTGGATAAGCCGGGCGATCGCCTCGCGTTCGCGCACGACCTATATGGGGACTGGGCTCGCCTTCGCATCCTGCTGAACCATCGAGCCGACCTCACCGCCTTTCTCGAAAGCCGCCACGAATCGCCCCTCTGGCACAGAGCGATCCGCCTGCTCGGGATTCACATGCTTGAGCGAGAGAACGGAGTCGACGACTGGAAGACGTTGATGTCGTCTTTCGACACCGGCGAAATGGCCATCGTTCGAGACCTCCTCCTCGAAGCACCCGCGTTTGCGATGAACGCGGGAACGCTGCTGAACAGCATCTTCCCGGATCTCGTCTCAGGAGATGGCGAGCTACTCCGGCGCCTCGTGACACGCTTCTTGGCGTTCGCGACCGTCCCCAACGAGCACACGCTGAAGATCGCTCTCAGCGTCGGCATGGACCTCAACGCCGCACGTGCTGCCTATCGACGCCCCCATTGGCCCTACTGGCTCGATGTTCTCGCAGTCCTGCACACCCATCGCGACGACGCGCTCCGCGTCGCGGCGTCTGAGATCGCCAGGATGGTCGAAATGTGGCTCGAGTTCGTGCCTCCGGGATCCATTCGACGTCGTGAGGTTGCCGAGCTCGCGGTCATGCTAGGTCAGAGAGCCGTCGATATTCGCAACGTCTACGGCGGACGCGAGGTGCACGAAGATCGGAAGCGGTTCTACAAGTGTGCACTGCTGGCTGCACCCGAGCGACCGGACGAAGTCGCTGACCTCGCCAAGGTAGCAGCGGAACGTGTTCCCAGGCCGGTCGCGGAAGCGGTCGAAGCTGACCTGCGGCCACGACCACATAGCTTCCTCGGGCCGGGTGTAGTGCGAGGGCCGTGGTCTGATGGACCGCTCGATCGAGTGGATGACGACTTCGAGAGCGCTGTGTTGGATAGCCCGTGCATTCAGCACCTCTATCGAGTGCGGCCTGCGATCGCACTCGAGGTGATCCTCGCTACCCTGATCCGGGCCCCCTACGAGGACCACTGGGGTGGCAGACGGATGTACAAGCGAGAGCTTGAGCTCGTACGCCGAATCGAATGGCAGCCCTCCCTGTTCACGCGGGGACCTTTCCTCTTATGCCTGCGTGAGAACTTTAAGGATGGCCTTGACCTGATCATGCGCCTCGTCGAGTTTGCGACCGACCGCTCCAACGAATACTACGCCACCCGGGAAGTGAACGAACGGCCGGAGCGAGCCGTTGCTGCCGCGCGCACCAACGGCGAGACTAACGAGGCAGCGAGAAGCACCCCTCCTCAGCATCTCGTGCTGTACGATGGCATCAGCGAGCTCAATTTCACTGGCGACGCTGGTAGCTACGGATGGAACGCTGGCGTCACCTGCCGGCAAGGATACTCACCGTTACCCCCGTCTGCCGTGGCTTCGGCACTCATGGCCTTAGAGCAGTACTTCTATGAGCGCCTGGATACAGATCAGGATATCTCTGAGGAGGTCGCCGCCACTCTTGCGAGATGCCGTTCCGTCGCGCCTTTGGGCGTCCTGATCGATGTAGGCAAGCGTCAAGTGAGACTCTTCGACGGGCCCCTCCGAGCCTTGCTATCAGCTCCCGAACTCTACGCCTGGGACATCAGCAAGATGGTGGATAGCCGAACGCACTTTATGATGGGCGCGTTCACACAGGGACACCACTTCTTCGAGCTCGCGCAGCAATTCCACGGTCTGGAGCACCGAAAGTGTGACCTCCGGCTGATCTCGGTGAAGCGCCTGCTCAAAAGCGAGGAGATGAAAACGTTCTTCGCGACGGTGCGAGGCTGGTGGAAGCAGAGACGAGCCGAAGGCGAGAACCTCATAAAGATTGCAGACCAACTCGACCTCTCGCTCAACCCGGCCAACTACGAGCTGCGGCAGGACCCGACACACGGGACGGTCATCGTCAACGTCGCGCTCGAACGGGAACAGCCAGCGGAGGCAGTCGTGCTTCAAGAGCTGAACGACGGGATGCTCGTCACCAGCTTCCCGGCTCGTTGCAGGACGATCCTCGACGAGCGCCGGCTCCAGACAGATGACCAACTCGAGGAGTTGTGGCAGGCATGGCTGCGGACTCGAGAACTTTCGGATGCAGGAACTTCTCGTCCAGGCGGTGAGGAACGACTTGGCGACGAGTACGTCAACGCAACAATTGGCGGCATCACAGTATTTCTATGGCACAGCGAGTGGCTGTCCCATCACGAGGAGCGACGTGCCGCGATCGAGATAGCCGTCGAAGCGATCATTGCCGAACCTCCCGATAGAGCTGGGTTCGCCAGTGAGCACGATGTCTCGACGTGGACGTGGGACTGTTTTCTCGCCGAGACCGCCGCCATGCTGTGGGCACGTGAACCCAAGGACGCACGGTGGCGGCGCCTGGTCGCCGACACCGTCTTCGCGGAGAAGTACGCGGCAGTGCGCCTGCTGTTCGCGCGATGCGCAGAGCACCGATCAGCGATCGGCGAGGATTTTGGACGATTGCGACGGCTCGCGGTCGACTGGGCACACATGCGTGACCGTGTCGACGCGCTTCGCTGCTGGGAGTACATGGTCCCGCGGGGGGACGAACAGGTGCGCGAACGACTCCATGCCGCGGCATCAGTCTGGGGCGAGGAGGCGATCGCGTCGTTCGTCGCTGGCACGTTGGAGCCCATGCCCGCCGACTGGAATCGGTTCAGCGAAGCGAGCCGCTTCGCTGAACTCGACGCTCTTCGCCACGGGAGGACCGACTCCAAGCTCATGGACTTCCATCTTGTGCGCTGCAGCCACGAGTGGCTACCGCTACCAGATGAGACGCTGAGCCCAGAGGAGCGAGCGAGCGTCATTCATTTCTGGCGGGTCGCCCTCGATGTCGTTACAGCGAGACCACGAGCCGACCTGCAACGACCCGATCGGCAATACCCAAATGAGGATGAATCGTGGGTCCTCGACCGGGCTGCAGCCGTGGTCGTGCAACTTCGCCCCGATGAGAACTCCGAGCAGCTGTGGGCACCGATCATCGATCTCCGCGACGAGGCTCACGATTGGCCGGAGCTCTTCTTGAATGCGCTGCACCGCTGCGCCCTCTCGCCCGAGCAAACGCCAGCAACGTATGGCCCGATCATTCGCAAGATCGCGTCGCGCGTTTTCTCCGATGTGGAAGGCGCGCCACGATGGCCGTGGCATGAAGGAGTGTGGGACGCGCTGCTCGGCCTCGACTGGCACGTGGGCGATCTATGGGCGGACCGTCACACGCCACACATCGCTGGCATCTGGGACGTCATCTCCCTTTGGATGGAAGAGGCGCCCCAGGAGGGTCGCCGACTGGGTAGATTCGCGGGGTGGCTCTCCAAGCCCGCCGCATCATCGATTCGACTACGTACGCTCCCCTGGCTCCTTCGCCGGGTGCAAGGCGATGGAGGGCGCTCCGTGTTTCGCGACGAAGACCCTGACGACAATCTCGCGAAGCTGCTGAACGTGGTGTGGGATATCGATCAGAGTCGCCTGCGCTCGACACCTGAATCGTTCGCCGCCTTTCGTGGGCTCCTTACGTGGCTGGGCAAGCGTCAGAACTCCCTGGGACTGGAACTCCAGGGACGAATCGGGGGCCTCGCATGACCACGCCAACCTTCAACCTTCAACCTGACGCCGCTCCTGAGACACGACCAGAGCAGGCGCCTCCTCGCAAGTCACTTGCTGCCGGTACCGGCGCACCTGTCGAGCCCCACCGGACCTGAACACCCGCCGTTTCAGAACCTCCATTTTCGGGCTAGCTTCGGCCCCAAGGCCCACAACCCACCCGTGGCAAAAACGCCGATGGCCGATGTTATGTCCAATTAGGACAGGGTGTACCTGTGGGGCATGTCGACCCTAGCACCCACCGGACATGATAGCAAAACAGCGAAAAGCATGTCGATCTCAAGATCGCTAGTCGCTATGCAGTGCCTTGGCTCGTCGACAGGCTCGTTATCATCGCCTCCGTCCTCAAGGTGCTCCTTCAGGTCTGCGTGTAGCCGCTGGAGCGTCCGCAACAGGTCCTGCTCGCCGAGACCCATGGCCGGCCTGAACGCGACCGCATCGTCCGCCAACGCCTCGAAGCAGCCATCGATGGCAGATGCACGAACAACCCAGGTCACTGCGAAAGCGCTGCACCACGATGAGGACTCTGGGGTGCAGCTTGCTGCTGCTCCGACACATTGGTTGCCCTGGAAGACGGGTGCCGTGTTCTCCTAGCCACCCCGCCAGAGACGCCGGAACTCGCCGGATGCACCGCCGAGCACTACGCGTGCGCCGAGGCCGGGTGATGCTGTCCATCACGCCCGAGCACGAGGCTGCGTGGGACGTCCTTGTCGACGAGGCCCACCACGCCAACGAAGGCGAAGCTCACCAGGCCGCTCACCCAGTTGGAGCACAAGGCGATCGACCGGCTCGGCGGCTTCGTCGAGGACGCTGGGCAGCTGGAGTTGACCGACAGCGCCGCGGAGTACGCCCAGAGTTCCGCGCCTCTGGGCCCAGCTGGAGCGACTGCGCGCGGGTCAGCCGGGGTAGCCACGTCGTGGAGTGGCCACTATCCTGGACAGCGGCCGACGGGCCTTGCAACATACCTGCGTCTCCGTCACGAATCGGTTGCCGGCCCATGGTCCACCCGATACGGAACCCAGCATGGCAACAGGAAGTTTCGAAATTCTGCGGATCGGCGTGCTCATGGCAGGGATTGGTGGGCTTGGAGTTGGGCTCGCGACCACGGAGGGATGCGGCAGCACGTCAGGTCCTTCGACCAACAACAACGGCGACCTGGTCTGCAACGAGTGCGACCAGTACGCCTACAAGTGCACCAACAAGGGTCCCGTTTGCGCCCCCGACGACATCACCGCAGGCGTGCAGCTCAACTGCCAGAGCTGGACGGAGAAGAAAGACTGCACGGGCAACTCCGGCGGATCGGGTGGCGCGGACGGAGGAAGTGGCGGGCAAGGTTCCAGCTGCGGTACCTGGGACCCTGACGCTCTCGTCGCGTACAACCGGAACACTCGGGAGTTCGAGGTCGACCAACAACTGCTGGACGACCTCGAAACCGACCTTACGGTGCTCGACTGCGACTCCGCACGCGCGAGGATTCTCAGCGGCGGCTACTACCAGATGCACAGCATGGGTCGCGATGACCTTTCGTTCCATCTCGGACTGCGCAACGGTGACGTCATCAAGGCGGTCAACGGCTACGACTTGGAGACTCCCGACGACTACCTCGCTGCCTACACAGCGTTGAAGGGGACCACCACGAGCTTTGACCTGGAGGTGGTCCGCGGCGGCGTGACCATCACAGTGAACTACGAGATCGTATGACCCGTTCGCTCCTCGCAGCCCTCAGCTCGGCGATGTGCTTGGTGCCCGCCGGGTGCACGGACCAGGACGAGCTGCCTCCCTTCGACTTCGAGTCCGAAAGGGCTCGGATCGGCGTGACGCGGGATGAACTCGCCCCCTGTGCTGCCGACCTTGATGCGATCGATCGGCAGGTGGGCTTCGTGGAGGAGAAGATGCGGCTGCCGCCCCGAAGCCGCATCGACGTCTTCATCATGGACATCGATGAACTCCCTTGCGACGGTGCATGGGGTTGCTACCGCGGAGCGCCAGACCACGTGTACTCCCCGTGGTTTGCCATGGAGCACGAGCTTTCCCACGCGGCCATGCGAGACGTGGATTTCCCCTCGACGTTCTGGAGCGAAGGCAACGCCGAGCTTCTCGCGGGCACGACCGGGACGCGTCGGGATCCCAACGTTGTCTTGACCCCGCAGCTCCTGGAGGCGCAGGAGCTGGTCAACTACGTCGAGACGACCCACTTCCAGCGCTACCTGGTCGAGACGCGCGGGTGGGATCGGTACGCCGACCTCGTCCGTGGCGGGTTCGATATCGGGGCCGTCTACGGGGTCACTGCAGAGGAACTCACGGCCGAGTACGAGGCCGAGGCTCCGGCAGGCTACCCGCCCTTGGACGCATGCAGTGATCCTGAGATCGAGCAAACCGACGAAGGCGATTGGCAGGTGGAGGCGACCTTCTCTTGCGCTGACGCCTCCCAGCTCGAAGGCTTTAGCTACTCCGGTGATGTTGGCGCCGCGGTTCATCGCAACGTGTGGCTCGAGGCCGGCGACTACGAAGTGAGACAGCAGGGCGGGACGGAGGTGTGGGTTGAGGGGTGCTGGGTTGACGTCCTCGACACGATTCCAGAAACGCTCCCTTCGAACGGCGATGTTCCCAACGAAGTCGATCGCGCGGGAGGATTCCCGTTCGCGGCGGACCAGGCACACGTGCTGAGCCTGACGACCGGGCTCTATCGTTTCTCGATGGCCTCGGGTACCGAGGATGAGGCGACGGTGTCCCTCACGATCCGTTTGCTCGACTAGCCTCCCACCCACGCCTGCCTGAGCCCACTGCGCTCACCTGCATGCGCGCCTGCGCGCCACGCCGGCCCGACGCAAGACCGACCCCACCGTTGCCGTCGCCTACGTCCGCGCGTCCACGTCGTCGCAGACACTCACGCTCCACGCCCAACGCGAGCGCATTGGGGCGTGGGCAGCTGCAGCGCTGCAGCCGGCGTGGAGATCGCCAGCGTGCACGTGGACGCCGGGGTCTCGAGCACCGCCCCCTGGTCCAAGCGCCCCGGGCTCAGCGATGCCCTCGTCGCTCTGGAGGACGCCCGGGCTGGCGTCCTCGTGGTCACCGACCGCAGCCGGCTCGCCCGCACCGCCCTCGCCACCAAGAAGCCCTGCTCGAAATCCCCACACGTCGCGAACGCCTCGAGTTCGTCGCACACGAACGCAGGCAGTGAAGGCGC
>CAWCWO010000036.1:0-309965 GCA_963799255.1 uncultured Pseudomonadota bacterium
AGAGCGTGCCGCGGGGCGAGAACGCGGTGGTCGATCCCACGAAGCTGGAACAAGGCGCGGTCAGCGAGGACCAAGAGACCTCTGCCGCCATCGTCGTCATGACGCTCCGCCTCAGCCGGGGATCCGCAGCCGCAGCACGCTGCGCAGCGTCAGATCGGTGGGGCTCACGCCGCGGGGCGGACGGGTGTCGTGCGCGACCTGGACGTCGAACCCAATCGACAGCCGCGGCGCTGCCGAAGCCTCAAGCTGCACGTGCTGGAGGATTCGAAGGTCGGACGCATCGTCCAGTCGCGGCCGAGCGTACGTGGTGCTGCGCAGCGTCAGGCTCCCCTCTGCAAAGGGGCGCAGCTGCCACGAGGCATAGGCCGAAGCGCGGTGATTGATCGTCTCGGCGGGATGGGGGTCTCCGGGCAGGGTGTCGTTGCGTTCGTACTCCGGCATGTACGCCAGCCCGGCCCAGATCTGGAGCCGGTCTCGGTTCACGGCGACCACGCGTCCGCCGGCGCCGGCGACCACCCGCAGCTGCAGCCGCGTGAACGCGTTGGCCTGCGCCTGCGCGAAGCCGTCCACACCCAGCCGCGGGATGACCATGTGCGTGAAGCGGGCGTGAACGAACGCGCGCTGGACGAAGCGACGCTCGCCCAGCGAGATGAGGTTCCCGTCGCCCAAGAGGGTCCATCGGCTCCTCATGAACGCCGGGGCCCCAGGCGCCCGGTTCGGACCTCCGTCAGCGGCCTCGGGATACAGACGCTGCCACGAGACCTCGCCGGCGCCGCCCAGATCGACCTGGTCGACGTTGCCGGCCGAGACCGCTGCGCGCCCATCGATGGCCCCGGACCAGCCCGGTGCGGGCGAGGGGACCCGCTCGGCGTCGACCGGGTTGGCCTCCGCCGGGCGGGCGAGCCCCAGCAGCATCGAGGCGGTCAGGACCGTGCGGCGCACCGTCATGAGGGCGGGTTTCGTCGCAGCCGTCCGAATGCCCAGGCGCGTCCGTGCCCCAGCTGCATCGCCATCCGGATCCAAATCAGGGCCATCGGCTCCAGCTCCCGTGCGTGTCGAAGGGGTCCGAGGTTGACCGCGTCGAAGCCCAGATCGGTTGCGAGGTCGTACGCCATCTGCGTGGCCTCGGCATCGTCGCCGCAGACGAACATCACGCTGGCGCCGGCGGGGTACGTCGGGTCACCCATGTTCTCGAAGCCGGTGGTGTTGAATCCCTTGACCACCCGGGCGTTCGTGGCCCAGCGCGCGACCTGTTCGGCCCCCGAGTCGTCGTGACCGTGGGTGAGGGCCATTCCTGGTCCGATGGGGTTGGTGGCGTCGATGAGGGGGCGTTGGCCGAAGTCCCCGGCCGCTTCGAGGACGGATGCGGCCGCCGCCCATGGGGTCGCGAGCACCACGAGGTCGGCGTTCGCGACGGCGTCGGCGACTGATGCTGCCTGTCCGCTCAGCGTCGCGTGGTCGGGATCGTTGGGGTCGCGAACGCCGTAGGTCACGGCGTGTCCGGCTGCGTGCCAGCCGGCGCCCAGGGTGCCGCCAACGCGGCCTGCTCCGAGAATCGAGATCTTCATGAAGGGTCCTTGGTGTGAAGGGTTAGCGGGGGTAGATGAAGCGGCCGAGGCGTCTGGTGATCCACGGCATCAACACGTAGACCATCAGAAACACCTCGATCGTGATGGTCAACAGCAGTCGAAGCTGGGCCGGGGCGTCGCCCAGCACCCACCCGACAAGCTGTCCGATCGAGAGCACCAGGCCGTACACGATGGCGCTCAGCAGCAGGGCCATGCGCACCCGAGAGGGCTGAGGGACCACCGTGCCCGGGGGCGGCGAGAACCAGAACTCCAGCCCGGTGAGCCTGTCCCAGGCCGCATCCCCTTCGACCAGCGGGATGACCTCGCGCAGCGCCTCGCGTCGCAGGTCGCTGGCTTCGAAGGCCTGCAGGGTCGCCAGCGAAGCGAAGCGCACCACGCTGACGTACTCCGAAGGGCCGCCGGGTGCCGGACGGTGCACGTCCACCCCGAGGTAGCCCGGGAGCGTCGAGGCCTGCGCGATGAACCGGTCGAGCCACTGCTCGTAGCGGGTCTCGCAACCTGCCCGGACCCGCCGGCGAATGACGACCGTGACCGGGCGCTCGGAGGAGGACGTGTCCATGACTACCGCCCCAGCGCTTCGATGACGAGACGAGCGGCGGCCGCCCCGGAAAACTGCTGCTGGCCGGTGACCAGCAGGCCGTCTCGAACCGCGAAGTCCTGGAAGACCGGTCCCACGATGAAGTTGGTTCCCTGCAGCTTGCGGGCCGCCTCCTCGATCCAAAACGGCTGCATGCGCTGTCCGGCGAAGTCGTCGGCGTAGCGCTCTTCGGCATCGGCGAAGCCGGTCCAGGTCTTGTCCTTCACCAGGAGATCGCCGTTGGACAGCCGCGTCTCCAGCAGCACGCACGTGGCGTGGCAGACCACCGCCGTCACCCGACCGGCCTCGTAGAAGCGGGTCACGAGCGCTTGCAGGGCGGTGTTGCCGACGAAGGTGATCATTGGGCTCTGCCCGCCGACCAGGAAGATCGCGTCGTAGTCGTCCACCGAGACGTCGGCGATCGAGGCGGTTTGCTCGAGCAGGGCCGCGTGGGGATTGGACAGCTTGAAGCCCTGGCTGACGAAATCGTGGGACGAGTAGCCGCTTTCGTGATCGGGGTCGCTGAAGGCATCGGCCTGGAGTGCGCCGCCGTCGGGGCTCCGAATCTCGACCTCGTAGCCGGCCTCTTCGAAGACGAAGTAGGGGTGGGTCAGCTCGGCCCACCAAAAACCGACGGGCCAGCCAGTCTGCGTGGACTGGGCCGGGTTGCCGGCGATGAGCAGGACGCGTTTCTTGCGATTGGGATTGGTGATGTTGAAGTTGGCGCTCATGGGTCGCTCCGTGGGTCGTACGGTGCGTCGCGCATCGGCCCTCGTCGATGCCGTGGCGTGCAAGGAGTTGTTTCGCCGCACGAAATCTGGTCCTGATATGGTTTCGTGTGGCGGAATCCGGTGAGCTCGACCTCAATCTGCTGTTCACCCTCCACGCGCTGCTCGAGGAGCAGAGCATCACGCGCGCCGCCGCTCGCCTGGGACGAAGCCCGCCGGCGGTGAGTCAGGCGCTGGGTCGGCTCCGGACCGCGCTGGGGGACCCGATCCTCGTGCGGGCTGGACGGGCCATGGTGCCCTCTCCGCGGGCAAAGGAGCTCCGCGAGCCGGTCGAGCGCCTGATCGTGGGCGTCGCCGCCGTCTTCGAGCCTCGCGCGGAGTTCGTGCCCTCGCGCTCCGAGCGAACCTTTCTCGTGCGCGGAAGCGACTATGTGGTGCACGTGCTGGGCGTGACGCTCGACCACAGCCTTCGCTCCGAAGCACCGATGGTTTCGCTGAACTTCATGCCCAACAGCATCGATGACCCCGACCGCATCCGAGACGGGAGCGTGGACCTTGCGATTGGGGTCTACCGCGACCTGCACCCCGAGATTCGGATCCAAAAGCTGTTCGAGGAGTCGTTGGTCTGCGTCGTGCGGCGCGAGCATCCGGTGGTGCGCAAGCGCCTGACGCTGCAGCAGTACGCGACGCTGCAGCACGTCCAGATCGCGCCGCGTGGACGTGGTGGCGGCATCGTCGACGACGCGCTCGCCAAGCGGGGTCTACGTCGAGCGGTGGTGCGTCGGGTCCCGTTCTTCTTCGCGGGGCTGGTGCTGGCCTCTCGCACCGACTTGGTGCTCACGCTCCCCCGGCGGCTCGCGGTTGCCGAGGCGGCGCGGCACGATCTGCGGCTGCTGGAGCTGCCGGTCCCCGTCGATTCCTACCCGGTGTCGCAGATCTGGCACCCCCGCCACGAGGGCGACCCCGCCCACCGGTGGTTTCGGCGCAGCGTGGTCGCGGCGGCAAAGGCGTCGAAACCTCGGGGCCGCGCGTGAACGCCCGACGTGCAGCGCACCGGACATCGTCGAAGCAGACGCACTGCCCGACCCCAAGCCTGCCCCGTTGACGCTCTCGGGCGATCGAAGGAGCAGGGCTCAAATGCGACAGCGCTGTCGTATTTGCGAAGTGCGGTATTCGTTCAGCGCCGCTACGAGGCTCCGTGGCGAACTCCTGCCAGAGCGCGACCATCGATGCAGACGGTGGCATGAAGCTGCATGCCGAAGGGCCGCGGGAATTTGCACGGGTCGAGGCGGTTGCTAGGTCGCCGCGGTGGTGCACCGGGCGTCATCCCTGGCGTTCCTGCCGCTCTGTACTGCTGCTCGCTGTACTCCTCGATCCCGCCTTTTTCCCACTTCATTTCGCTTGAACGCGGCACGACCAGCGACAACGGCACCTCGGCATACTCCTTCGACTTCGGCGTGCCCCTTAACACGCCCATCGTGGCCATGCCGTGCACACCGAGGACTGCGGCCTGGCGTACTGCACGTCGCTCCCGATGTCGTTCAAGGACGTGTCCGGGGACGGTGTCCCCGTCACCAATCAGGTCGTGACCTCGGGCAACTGCCCGTAGGCTGCGCCCCATCGCTCCGCTTTTCTTGCGCGTCGGCCTCAGCTTCGGTGCCGGGACGGAATCCCCTCGTCCCATGTCCAAGGAGTCGCCCCGCGTCCCCGCGCCGCCCGCCGACACGGAGACGGGCGACGCCTCGATGAAGCCGCTGGGCGGAGCGGACACGGTGGCGAGGGATCCGGTGTTGCCGGCGGCAGCCCTTCCATCCGGAGAGCTCGCCGAGCGCTACCAAGACCAGGCGCGACTGGGTCGGGATGGAATGGGGGAGGTGCGCCTGTGCCCATCCTGCGGGTGGCGATGTCACGATCGCCTACGGCGAGTGATCGGTTGACGCCCTCGAAGATCAGCGCGACGAGGGCCTCGGCGGTGGGCTGCACGTCGATGTCGGCGCGCGGGAATCCTCGCATGAACGCACGAACGCCTCATTGCGATGAGCGTGTCATTGGCGACGAGGTCGATGCGAAAGAGGCCCTGATGTCCGTGCGAACGCGTTCGCTCCTGGTCTGGTTGTTCCCTGCCATTCCGTTGTTTGTCACTGCGTGCAACTCCGTCGCGGTAGAAGGGGGTGGATCGACCGGATCGACCGGGCACGGCCTCGAAACGACGGGCGGCAACACGACGCGCGAACCAGAGCTGCCGGACGCGACGGGAGACCTGGGGACGACTGCGGCGGACTCGTCGACGTCCGGAGAGAGAGAAGACGATGATACGGGAACGGACACGGACGAGGGCCTCGGGTCGCCGTCGTTCCAGCTGTTCGTAGAGGGCAAGGACGACGGAGACTGGTCGATGTACCGCTACCGAGTGCTCGAAGGAGTCTCGGAAGGCTTGGTACAGACCCACGAGGATGACGGGAACAACTGGTACAACGCACACTTCCTGTCGGATGAGCGTGTGCTCTACCGCGTCGGGCTTCCGGGATCTGACTTCGCGCTGCGCTTAGGCAGCCTGGACGACCGCTTGCTGGGGACGACGTCTCGCGTCGATGACCCGAAGCTGCAGGGCAACATTGTGCCCCACGTGTTGCCGGACGAGTCGGTGGTGTACGGCGATGCAGAGTCGATATTTCACGTGGAGCTGGATGGACTGACCGCGGACGAACCGGTGTTGCTGGGACCCAGCCAGCTCGGACGGATGTTGGTCGACCCACAGGGGCGGTACGTGGTGACGATGCCGCCGGCGGACGAAAACGGGGTGACGAACCTGGCTCGGGTGACGCTCGCAGATCAGGTGAGTGTGTGGCTGACCGATGTAGAACTCGAGACGACCGTGAACATGCCGCTGCTCACATCCGACGGCGAGGGCGCATTCTTCTTCTCGGAGCTGCGAGGGAGTATCGACCGGCTTGAGTACCGAGCGCTGGGATCGAGTACCCCATCGGTTCCGGTCGCGGTGCTACCCGACGTGGTGTTTCCCGACCGAATCCTCTGGTCGTACTCAACGGTCCGACCCGCCGGCGCCTCACTCGGAGTGGTCGTCTTTATGGGGGACTTCGACATGGACAACCTATTCTACGTCGCGTTCGAGGACGGGAATCCCGCAGCCCCTGTACAGGTCAACCCGCAAGGCGTGGTACCAACGGGGTCGACCGAATGGTCCTCGGATGGACGTTGGCTGTTCTTCTTGGCAAGCGAGGGCGGTACGTATCAGCGCTTTGCGGCCTACTTCGGTAGTGGGGACGTGCCCGTGCCTGTCGAGTACGGTTCCCGGTTCGGGTTCATCGGCGGCGACCCGAGCGGGTGGTGGTCCGAGGACCGCACGACGCTGTACTTCTCGAACGGCGATGCGATCTCCCGGGCGACATTCAGCGCAGAGGGAGAGCTGACGGTTATGCCGATCGCAGGTGCTTTCGCGTCGGTCGAAATCCTCGACGTCCATGAAGAGACGCAGTCGATGCTGGTCGCGGCGGCACGGGGACAGGACGACACGACCGAGGTCTACATCGTGGATGTCTCGGACGGCGGCCGGGCCGATCCACTGTTGCTCAGCGTTCCGTCGGATCCGGAGGAGGGCCCCACGCGGGCAGAGTTCTCCCCTGACGGTCGCGTGGTCGCCTACCACCTGGACAGCGAGAACTCGGCTGCGAGCGGGAAGCTGGTGGTGGTCAGTCCAGAGGCGCCGGGCCAGGCTAGCGTCGTCGCGCCCTACACCCGCAGCGACAGCTGGCAGTTCCTCGAGTTGCCATAAGCGGCTCGACTTCGGAGCCATGCCAGGGATCCCGGTCGATCCCATGTGGACGGCGGATGAGGATGGTCCCTCGGTGTGCTCGGAGCCCACGCTCCGATTGAAACGTCGCTTGGGAACGTCAAGACACCCCATGCGATGCGCGAGCTGCGAATCCGACCGCATCGAGCCCCATGTCGCCGCCCCCAACATCCGGCGGATCCAGGTGGACCGCAGAGAGAACGCTCCCCCGCTACAGGTCACCGTGGATGAAAACGCCGCAGAGGTCTTTGCAACCGAGCGCATGCCCTTCTGAAGCCCGGCCTACTTGCGAGCTCGGTCGGGACGGATCGGGGGGCGCGATTCCAACCCTTGTTCCTTTGGACGTTCGGTGCCTCGCGTTTCTGACACGAAGAAGAGTCGAATGGGGAGCGACGTGTGCCGACTTCGGTTCGGACGCAGTGCCCCTCGCGTGCGAGCTAGCTGATCCAAGCTGGGATCCGGGGGATCCGGGGGATCCGGGGCTCACTCCACAGCGATAATGAAGCCCTCGCCGATTGCGTGGGATGCGATATTCAACTTGAATGATTCACCTCCGCCCATCTTCCACCCGAGTTCGTCTCCGTAGGGCAGCTTGATTCGCGCCCGCAACGGCTGATCAAGTGGAACCAAACCCTCAACATCGTCCGCCCACACCTCACATGCTACGAGTTCTCCCGCGTAGTTAAAGGACGGCCGAAGACCGTTGTTCACGGGTTTCTCCAACCCGCCTCGAGCAGCCCCGAATAGCGTCACTTCTGCCAAGATCTCAAGCATGCTGCACCTCAGAAAACGTGTCCGACGACTCCTGTGAGGGATTCGTTCAGGAATCTTAGCTGACTTTGCCCCTCTGCTGTCCGTCCCAGCCTTCGTCGAAGTTTCGCGTGCGGCCGTGGTGCGCGCCCGCTCGGGGGGAACTCGGCCAGCGATCGGCGGCCCTCCTACCAGGGGGTCCGACGATCGCTTGTCATTGCGTCCGCGCTCGCTGCGAACGGATCGGTGCCCATGTCTAGACCGTACCCCCCGGAGCAAGGCTCCGCCCCCGTCTCCCCGGTCGTGCGTCGTCCACGGGCGGGCTGGTTCGCGTTCTTGCTCGCCGCTGTTGCCGGGTCTCTTCAAGCCTGCTCGGAACCCAAGGACGACGCTGGCCCCAGTGCGGCCGCGGATGCATGGGCCGACATGGTCCCCAGCGAGGACCGCACCGACGAAGCGTGCATGCCCAGCGCGCACACCGTTTCGGACTCGATGGCCGTCTTCGGGTGCGACGCCCAGCTCGACGCGGTCCTCTCCCTGTCCGAAGGCTCGCTGGACTCGCTGGACTCGCTGGACTCGCTGGACTCGCTGGACTCGCTGGCCGCCGCGACGGACGACCCACTCGCAGCGACCGCTGGCCGACGCTTGAAGGACTGCCGTTGGTCCTCGTTCACGGACAGCGCCAACACGATGCTGGTGATGTGCCCGGGCGAGCGTCACGTCGTCTCTGGCGGTTGCTTCTCACAGGCCAAGATGCTCAACAGCGCGCCGTTCGAGTTCCAAGCGATCGGAAACCTCCCCGAACAGGGCGAGCGCTACCAAGACGTCGGTGCGACAAGTGGCTGGATGTGCACCTACGACGGACCCCTGCAGTCGGCCGGCCAACAAGCAGCCGTCCTTTGCTGCGACTAAGACGGCGTGTCGACTTTCTCAATAGGCCGCGAGTCCTTCCAACAACCGAGCAAACCAACAGAGCACTTCGCCATGCGCTCCAGCATCAAAATCACCCTCACGATCGGCATGGCCGCCGTTATCAGCCATTCCGTTGCGCGTGACAGCGTCGCGCATACCGGGCACGCCTCCCCCGCGGCCCCCAGCATGGGACACGGCGCGGAGCCGCACCACGCAACCGAAGCACCGCCGCCCAACCCCGGTGGGTTCGGCGACGGGCCGCTCGTTGTGGACTCGCGCTTCGATACGGTCGGACGCTGTCGGTGGCGCGCGACGTCCTCCGATACGGCCACGGGAGGCACCCAAGCGCTATGCGAAGAGGGGGAGTTTCCCTTTTCGTCCGGTGTCTTCATTGGCGAGTACGAACAATCGGACCACCGCGGCATCGTCAATCTCTCCCCAGCATGGTGGCAGAACAACGGCGTCCAAAACGACGGACTGCTGGATGGAGAAGGCCTATCGGACTCCCATCCGCAGGTCCACGGAGAGCCCCCGCCGGACGGCGTGGCCACGGAGAACTTCGATCCAGATGTCTCAGGGAGCGGTGTCCACTTCGAGAACGGAACGGGAGCCCCCCAGCGCGACAACGAGATCCGCACGCTGTGCTGTGACGACCTGCCGGCCAAGTTCGGGATTGGCGCGCTGACCGACTGCCACTACGAATCGGCCATGGTCTTGGTCGACCCCGAATCCGACCCCGCCCTTGCGGGACAGTACGTCGCCTCGCTGGCCTGCACCGAAGGGCGGGTGACCTCCGGTGGCTGCCACGCCCAGTTCCTGCACGATACCGGGGAGTGGGCTCTCACGGGCAGTCACCCGTATGTGGGCGGCGACCCCATGCAGATGCCCAGCGGCGCCCACGATAGTACGCCGACCGAAACAGGCTGGGCGTGTCGGCTCGATCAGGAACCGAGCATGTACTCCGACCCGGACGCCTACGATGAGGGGATCGGCGTGACTGTACTGTGCTGTCAGTAGGGGCTCGACCGGCGCGCGTCGAAGAAGCAGGTCGAAGTTTCGCGTGTGGCCGTAGTGCGCGTCCGCTCGGGGGACGAACTGGGAGGAACTCGGCCAGGCGCAGGGCCGCCGCTCGCCGACATCCGCGGGCTGTTCCTGGAAATCCTTGACGAGGACTTCGCTCATGTCTTGCGCGGGGCGAATATGCTCGGCACGTGGAAGCGGCACCCCGCCACGGTCACCACCCGGATCTCCTCCGCGCTCGTGGAGCCCAACTGCATGTTCGTCGGCGATGCCGCGCGCTTGGTCTGCCCGGGCACCGTGGAGGGCATCGGCTTCTCGCTGCTCAGCGGTTGCATCGCCGCCGGCCTGATCGAACGGCACTTCGATGTCGAGCGCGGGTTCTGGGCGCAGCACGTCCAGCGCATGGGCCAGCTCGCCGCGACGTTCGTCGGCGAGCGGTGACCCGTCCGAATCCGCGCTCGCGCCCGTATCCGTGACAGGAGCCGGGGGCGGCGGTACGGTCGCGCCGTGAGCCACTTGGGCGCGGTTGCGTTGCTGAGCCTCCCCATCCTGTCATTTCGCTTGAACGCCATGCTCAGCTCCAGTTCGTCTGCCTCGGAGGGTCGTAGAAGCCGAGCTGTGGGGAGCGACTGCGCCGTCGCGAGGGTGCAGACCATCAGGTCGTTTCCCTGACCCGGCTCACCGCCGGGCTCACAGTGGTCGAGGACCGTGTCGTACTGCGCATCGGCCCCTGGCAGCGCTGGCCTCCGCGAACCGAAGTCATCCGAGTTTTCTTCAGAACCCGCGCGACATCGGTCCCCGGTGTGGCCCTTGCGTGCTGAAGCCCCTCAACGCGCGGCGTGAAGGAACAAGAGCATGACCACACGGAAGACGACCGCGGACGCGCACGAAGCCGTCCGCAAAGAACGGGCTCCGGCAGCCCCCAAAACCCTGCTCCCCCTCATCGGAGCGCTCTCGCTGGCCGGATTCGCCGCGTGTGCGGATCCCGTGACGACCGGCTCGTCCTCGGATGCGGCGACGGGAGGCGCGAGCGGCGAGACGGACGAGCCTCAGGCGTCGGAGACCGGTACCGCCGAGGCGGGGTCGTCTTCAGGGACAGGTGGAGAGCCCCTCGAGGATCCCCGTGGAGACCCGAGCACGTTTCCCACGGACTGTCTGAGCTGCGAGGAAGCGTGTCTTGCCCTCGACGACTGCGGGGGGCTCGACCCCGCACAGACCTCCTTGGAAAGCCTCGAGGACTGCGTCTACCACTGTGTGGTCGGCAGTGGACTCGACGAGGGGGCGCCCGATGACGCGGAGACGTTCCGCTGTTGCACGAGTCAGGACGCGTGCGAAGCGGTCTCCTCGTGCGGTGGCTGGCTCAGCGAGCCGTCGGCGAATGCCACGTGCGAGGCGGTTTGTGGCTGCCAGAGTGAAGGTGCCGACGTGGGAACGGCGGCGCCCCCCGGGCTCCTCGTTGCCCGGAGCCACGTCGTCGTGCAAGGCGACGATGGCTACCAGCTGCGTCGACTCGGTGAACTCGCAGGAGCGGACGGGACGGCGCTACCGACGTTCGTGACTCCGTGGGGCGACGTCGTCGCAGCGACCCATCGGGTGTTCATTCGTCTCGATGCGGGCGTCTCAGAGTCGATGATCTCGATGATCTCGATGATCTCGATGATCTCGATGATCTCGATGATCTCACCGATGGCCGCCGGTCAGGTCACGCGCAGCCGACGACTCGCCTACGCCGACGACATACACCTGGTGGACACCGCGACACCCGCGGCGGCGCTGGCCCTCGCCGAGCGTCTTTCGGCCGTTCCCGGAGTTTCTGCAGAGGCGGACTTGGTGCGGTTCTACGCGCAACGACACGTGCCCAACGACCCTGAGTTCGGCCAACAGTGGCACCTGCTCAACGAAGGCTACAGCGCAGCGGGTCAGGCGTGGAGCGCTTCCACGCCCGGAGTCGACGCACGCCTCAGCGAAGCCTGGGACCTCACCCGGGGTTCTGCGGAGGTGGTCATCGCGATCAACGACGACGGCGTGGACCTCAATCATCCAGATCTCCAAGGCAAGCTTCTGCCCGAGCTGCACTATCCGCCAAACTGGGAGACCATCGACGGTTTCGGAGGCCACGGCACACCCGTAGCGGGAGTCGCAGCGGCGATCGGTGATAACGGTGTTGGAGGCTCAGGCGCCTGTCCGAGCTGCTCGATCCTTCCCAGCGTTGTGGCGCCCGATCTCACCGCCCAGGATCCCGACGGGCTTATCGGCATTCCGGACTCGGACATCGCACAGGTGCACGTCAACCTCGTGGACGCGGGTGCATGGATCATCTCCAACAGCTGGGGGCCAGTCGACGGCCCCGCGGGGTTGGTCAACAACCCCGAACCGCAGCCGCTGCCCATGGTGATCGCCGAGGCCTTCGCATATGCAGAGACGGAAGGTCGCGGCGGGTTGGGCACCGTGATTCTGTTCGCCGCCGGGAACGGCAACGAACCGGTCTCGGCCGATCCGTTGCCCTCCGCGCCCACCACCCTTGCTGTCAGTGCCATCGACGACAGCGGACTCAAGGCGAGCTACAGCGACTTCGGGCCCGAGATCTCGGTGGGCGCTCCGTCCAGCGGAGGCCTTCATGGTGTGTTCACCACCGCCCCGCTGTCCCAAGGCGGCTCTACCGATGGGTTCGGAGGAACGTCCTCTGCCACGCCGCTGGTCGCCGGCGTGGTGGGCCTGGTGCTGAGCGTGGCACCGGAGCTCACGGCGGCCGAGGTCCGAGCGCTGATCCGAGACAGCGCGACGCCGGTCGATCCTGCGAACGGTCAGTGGAGTGGTGGGCATTCGCCCTACTACGGCCACGGCATGGTCAACGCCTACCGCGCGGTTCAGATGGCGATGTCGAGCTGTGAAGGCATCGAGTGCGAGGCGCTCTCGGATATCTGTCTCGATGAGTGTGAGGGCATGTCCTGTGCCCCCTGTCGCAACGACGACTACTGCGCCGAAGGGTACGCCTGCCAGGCCGTTGCCGAACTCGGGCAGACCATGTGCGTACCGGAGGCCGTACAGGGCGTGTGCCCCTCTGGACACACGGCTGCCGGCGCGTTGTGTATCCCGACCCGAGCCGAGTGTGGCGCGTGCGAGGCCGACGATCCCTGCAACGGTCGGGACGATGACTGCAGCGGGCAGCCCGATGATGCGCAGGCGTGTGAGCTGTGCGCGTCCCACCACGCCTGCGCCGCAGGAGAGGCCTGCGTCGATGGCGTCTGCACGGAAACCTGCGATGGCGACGCGGCCTGCCTGGGTGCGGCGTGCCTGCCGGTTGCAACGCGGTACGGCGATGCCGACGACGACCTCCACGCCTGCCTTGAACCAGACCTCGACCGCCTGTGTCTCGCCGACTGTTCGGTCAGGAACTCCAACGCGCCCCTGGCGTCGGTGCAAGCGTTTGGAGCGTGCGGCGAGGCGTCTGCATCATGCGAGGACCTGTTCGCTTGCGGATTCTGATCTGCCACGCGGCAGGGGTGGCGGCGCTTCTCACCGGCTGCCACGGTGAGGTGCACCGCACCGAGCCCGCTGCCCCCGCACCACCACGGGCCCTCGCGGCACCGATGTCATCCCCGGCGTCGCGGCCAGCCCCCGCGGCGGGTCCGGGGGGGTCGTGCTCCCGCGGACGCGAGTGCACGAGTCACCGCTGCGTAGGGCAGGGGTGCGGCCTCGGCGAGGGCACCTGCGCTCCTGCAAACCAGCGATGCACGCGCGACCGCGCACCGTTTTGCGGTTGCGACGGCCGAACCTTTGTGGCCTCGAGTTCTTGCCCAGGCCGACGCTTCGCACATCGAGGTGCGTGCGAGCGGTGAGCTACTCCAACGCTGAGTGGATGCCGCTGAGGCGGCTTTGCATCCGCCGGACCCAGCGGCCCACGGAGCTGGGGGAGGTCCCGAACTCCGCCTGCAGTCGCTGCAAGACCTCGTTGCGGATCCGCTGCCGCACCTTGGCCACCCGCCGGGCCGCAGTCGCTCGATGCACGCTCCACAGCTCGGCCAGCGCGTCGATGGAAAGGCGATCCACGTAGTGGAGCCGAAGTGTTCTTTGGTCCTCGGACTCCAGGCCGGCGAGCGTTTCCCGAAACGCGACCCGAAACATCTGGGCGCCCTCGGCATCGAGCAGGGCCCGCTCTTGCTCGCTCCAGACCGCTTCGGCGTGGGTGAGTTCGACGGATGTGGGTTCTCGCCGAGCGAGCCGCGCGGGGTCGTTGTCGCGCTGCCGCAAGACGCGGTGCGCAGCACGTACCGCGGCGACTTTCAGCCATCCACCCAGACCCCCTCGCCCTTGGTACCCATCGATCGCGGCTCCACCGCCCTCGCCCACGAACACGATCTCGAGGGTCTTGGAGTACGCCTCATCGCGCAGCGCGGCGGACAGCTGCATGCGAGCGAGCGCCGCTCCGATCGCTCGACCGTGGAGGCGCACGAGGAGCTCGGCCGCCCCATGGACGCCAGCGCTACAGGCGGTGGCCAGGAACAGATCGTTGGCATGCTCAGCCGCAGGCGTGGAGCGATGGAAGCGCAGCGCGAACGCTTCGAATGAGAGCTCGAGATCGAATACTCGTTGCGCCTCGATGAACCACTTCCTAGCCTCTGCATCGTCGTCGGCGTGAGTACCTGTCCCACCATCGAAGATCTGCTCGTCGCTGCAGAGCGGAAAACTCTCGATGTTGGGCTCGTTCGTCATCTTGGCGAGTGCGTCGAGTGTCGAGATGGGCTCGACGCGTTGAGGGCAGACCATGGGACGATACAGGAGGAGGCCTGGAAGCCCCTTGCAATGCGATACCGGCTTCTCGGTGTCAAGGCGCAGGGCGGGCAAGGCGTGATCTGCCGCGCACGCGATGTGCTCCTGGATCGCGAGGTGGCCGTGAAGCTCATCTGCATTGAAGACGGATCGCCGGACGTCTTGCTCGACGAAGCTCGCCGTCTGGCGATGTTCTCCCATCCGCGCGTGGTTCGCGTCCATGACGCTGGCGTGGACGACGGCCACGTTTTCGTCGTGATGGAGTTGATCGACGGCGTCTCTTCGGACCTGCTCGCGCTCACGCCCACGTTCTCGAAGAAGGACGCCGTTCGCATCACCCTGCAGGCGTCCGAGGGGCTCGACGCCATGCACCGCGCCGGCCTGGTCCACGGTGACATCTCCCCGCGCAACATCGTCGTGGGTCGCGATGGTCAGGTCGTGCTCGTCGACCTCGGGCTGTCGGGCTCGGGGAAGATGAGAGGAGGGACGCCCGGTTTCGTGGCTCCCGAGGTGGTTCGCACCCAACGGGGTTCGTCGCTGTCGGATCAGTACGCGCTGGGTCGGGTGCTCGAGTTCCTGCTGTCGGGCGTGTCGACGCACACCCAAGGCGCCCTCCTCGTTGCCCGACGCGCCTGCAACCCTCGGCCCGACCGGCGGTTTCATTCGTTGGCCGCCATGCGTTTGCGACTGCGCACCGCTTCGGCTCGTCGATGGCTCGTCACCGGCGCGTTGGCACTGCTGTGCCTGATCGTGCCGGGGGCGGTCGAGTCCCCCGCCGTTCTCATGAGCCAACTCGAGGCAGCGGCGTTCGAGCGGGCAGATGCTGGAGCGGACCACGAGACTGCGGGGTTGGTCGCTCGAGCGAAAGCCCTCGCGGTTCACAGCGACGAGCGCAGGCTGATGCTCCGGGCCCACCTCCTCGAGGCCAAGTTCGCCCAGGACGAGACGCACGGCCGCGAGTCGGTCGAACAGGCCCTCGTGTTGGCCGAGTCGCTCGACGATGACGAGGCGCTCGCCGATGCCCTCGCGCTGGCCAGCTTCTACGCCCAGACTCCCGGCGACCGGCTCTTCTTCGCGGACTCCTCCGCGAGGGTGGACCCGCAGGGACTCCTCTCGTCCCTGAGTCTGGCGCTTGCGGGCGGCCAGCCCAAGGAGCCCACCGAGGCCGACACCGATCTGGCGCGCAGCCTCGCGGTCATCCGTGCCTTCAGCGCGATCGGGGATCCCAGCGTCGTTGTTGGACCTGTGGACTGCACCTTCCTCGAGGACCGTCTGGAACGCAGCGGCTGTCTGGCCATCGCCGCGGCCGCGGTCGCGGACAAGGAGCCGTCGCTCGCCATCGCCCGAGCCGACCTCGCCCTGGAGCTGCTCGGAAGCGCAGACGCAGGCGACCAGCACTGCCTGGCCTACGAAGCGCGCGGGGTGGCGCGACTCGAAGACGATGCGGCCGCGGCTCTGGAGGACCTGGGCATCGCCGCCGCCTGCTGTTCGGACTGCACCGACTTGGAGGTCGCCTCCAACGCGGCGGCGCAGGCTTACGCTCTGGTCGGGCTCAGTCGCCTCGACGACGCCGCCGCACTGCTTCCGCACATCGAACCGCGCGAGAGTTCCCTGCAGCCCACGCCCCGAAGGTTTCTCGAGCGGACCCGCGCGGCCCTGTGGGCACAGGCGCGCGACACAACGGACTGAAGCCCCGTTTTGCCACTCACGCCACGCCGTGGCTTTGCACGGGGGCTCGCCTGAGTCCTCCGCACGCTCTGACCGCTCGGTCCCAGGTCACACCGCGCCGTCGACACGTCAGCCTGCTCGGCGACGATCCGCTCAGACGCTGGCGCGGTCCGGGGTTCTCACGCCGTGACTGGCGCGCCGAGTGCAGCCGAGCGCCCCAACCATGACCGAGAAATTCAAGCCCACAACCAACGACGTTCGTCGGCGAGCGGTGACCCGTCCGAATCCGCGCTCGCGCCCGTATCCGTGACAGGAGCCGGGGGCGGCGGTACGGTCGCGCCGTGAGCCACTTGGGCGCGGTTGCGTTGCTGAGCCTCCCCGTCCTGGGCGCGCTCGCGCTGTTGGTGCGGCTGCCGCTCGACGAGACGATCGCCGTCTACGCAGCCGCCGACGCACCTCCCGATCTCCCCGCCGCGCCGGGCTCGACCCTCGTCGCCCGCCACGAGATGTGGCTTGCCGGCCTCCCTTACCTCACGATGCACGACCAGATTCGCCGCCGGAGCCCCGCATGACCGACCCCGCCCCGTCCGACCCGCAGCAGGTGCTCTTCTACGACGGCGAGTGCGTGCTGTGTAACCGCAGCGTCCAGCTCACCATCCGCCTCGACCGCAAGGCCCGCCTGCGCCACGCCGCCCTGCAAGGCGCCACCACCCGCCGCCTGCTCGGCGAGCTGTCCCCCGAGGAGCTGATGTCCGGCGTGACCCTGTATGACCGCGGGCAGGTGTACCGAGGCTGGCGCGCCATCGCCAAGGTCGGCGGCATCCTGTTCCCCTGGCTGGCCTGGGGCTACCACGTGCTGCGGGTGCCTCCCCTGCCGTGGCTGCTCGATCGTCTGTACGCGTTCGTAGGGAGGAATCGGTATCGATGGTTCGGGCAGTACGACAGCTGCGCGTTGCCTCCGCCGCAGTGGCGCGACCGCTACATCGTGGACTGAAGCGCTCCGGCCCCCCTTGGGGGGCGCTCCGCTGTCTTGCTGCGGAGGGGTTCTCGGCGGCTTTGTCGGAGGTCGTCGTGCTGCTTTCGTCGCGAACCAAACCGATGGGCTGCCGTTTCCAGAGCTGGGATGCGCGAGCTCCTCGGGATGGTCGACGCGGTGCGGCGTGAGCGGGCGGTCCGTGGTGACCGGGTGCGGGTGTATCGGACGTGCCACGGCGGGCACACGCTCGTGGCCTACTCTGACATCGCCCATGCAGACGACATCTCAACAGGACCGGACTCGGTGCCGCCGCCTTCCTCTGTTCGGCTAGTCGAGATAGCCCACGCACAGGCGAACGAGCTCGTCGGTGGCCGCCGCCGGCTCGGGGCTGCCCAGCACGGCCTCGTGCACTCCTGCGCCCATGGCTGCTGCGAGGATTCCGGCCTTGATCGCAGGCTGCTCGAGCTCGGGCCGCAAGCGTTGCATATGTCCCATGAGGTCATCGCGGACGGCGTCTCGGAGGTGCTCGACCCGTGAGCGGATCGCGGGGCTTGCCGCGATGTGCTCCTCGAACAGGGCGTGTACCGCCGGGTGTCGACGGTGGTGTCTGGCGATCGCATCGACGTAGGCGCGTACGATGGCGCCGAGCTCGGTCTCCTCGGCCAACGCGACGCGAAGCTGGTTCAACAGCGCTTCGCCTTGGTCCAGATGCCGCATCGCAACGGCCTTGAGCAGGGCCTGCTTGTCGGCGAAGTACTGATACACGGACCCGACGGAGACGCCGGCCGTCTCGGCGATCCGATTGGTGGTGGCGTCGAGTCCCTCCACCTCGAAAACGCGAGCAGCGCCCTCGATGATCGCGTCTACCATGGCGACTGATCGGCTCTGGCGAGGCGTTCTGCGGGGTTTGTCGGGCATCGGGAACGGGTGGAACGCGAGTAACGGCGGGCCGCCGACGGTACCATGCTGCAGGGGCATGGCGGCCCCATCCCCCATCGGCTTCGTCGGTACCTTCGTTCGCTTTGCGGTCCCGACCGCCGCGCTGCTCTTGGTGTTCGAACTCGTCATCCCAGCGCTCTCCCAAACCGGGCTTCGGATGCCGCTGCCATGGTTTGCTGGAGGAGCCGTCGTCTTCGCGGGGATGGCCGCCGCCGCTGTGTTCACCGTGAGGGCCGAGGGCGTGCGGTGGTCCTGGTCGAGCGTGGCGTCGCGGCTGCGGCTGCGACCGATGGACCGTGCGGACTGGCTGTGGTCGCTCGGCGCGGTGGCGGCGATCGGAGCCCTCATCGGGTTGACGATGGGGATTGCGAGCATGTTGACGTCGACGTTGGGGCTACCGGGGATCGCCCCGACCCCCGCAGCACTCGCGTTCGAGCCTCTGAAGTCCGGTGAGCGATGGATTCTCCTGGTGTGGCTCCCGTTCTGGGTCTTGAACATCGTCGGCGAGGAACTGTGGTGGCGCGGCATCATCCTGCCCCGGCAAGCGCTGGCCTTCGGCGGACGCACGTGGTGGGTTCACGCGCTGGGATGGCTCGCGTTCCATCTCGCCTTCGGGATTCAGATGTTGCTGTTCGTCGCGCCGATCGTCTTCGTGCAGAGCTGGGTCTGCGTGCGTCGCCGCAGCACGACCGTGGGCGTGGTCATCCACGGTTTGGTGAACGGTCCCGGGTTCGTCGCCGTCGCACTCGGCTGGCTGTGAGCCTGCGGGGCCATTACACGAGGACGCTCGGCCCGAACTCGCAGACCGAATGACTTGGCCTTCCTCGCAACCATGGACCTCGGCGTCCGTGTCTGGCTCGCAAGCGGGGAGCCCCAACGAGGCCGCCGCTCGTGTCCACGTTCCGGAGCGAACGACTGGTTGGAACACCGAGGCAAGCTGGCGGGAGGTGCAACGGCGGGCGTTGGGATGCTCGGTGTCGGAGTACGTTGAGACTCTCGCGGGCCCGTTCGTGGTTCAGACCGCCAACTGGGCTCGTGACGGGCTTCCCGAGTGGGCGAGCAGAGCTCCCGTGCTGCGGCCGGATACCTGGTTCCGAGACTCGAAAGTCCCGGCAGAGCAAGGGCGTAGCTTTCTCGCATCGCTCGCCGTCGACCGCGACGAGGCGCGGCGCGAGCTCGAGAAACAGCGCGGCGACCGCGAGTTGGTGCTTGCGCCGACGCTGTTCAATCGCCGTCCGCTGGTCTGGGTGAACGAGCGTGATGTGGCGGCGGCAGCACCCGCCTTTCTCGAAGACCAGATCCGCATGGGGATCTGGGCGAAGTTCCTGGCGTTCGCAAAGTTGGAGTATGGCTCGGCCGAGAAGTGGACGTCGACGTTCGGCGACATGTTCGAGCGCCGATGTGTTTCGTTCGTCGATCGAGCCTTGGAGGAGCGCAGCCGTGGGGGAGTCCGTCGCGTGAAGTCCGAGGCGTGGGGCGAAGAAGAGGACATCGTGCTGACCGAAGGCAACGCCGTCGTTGTCATTTCTGTGAAAGCAAGTTCCATGCCCGAAGACCGTCTGAAGGGCGCACGGTCCATTCGGTCCGTCGTGGAGTGGTATGAAAGATTCTACTTCGGGAAGGGCAGTGGCCGTCGTCGGGCCGGGGCCCTTCGACTCCTGCAGAAGAAGATCGACGTGATGCGTGAACGGGCGGAGTCGTCGACGGTCCGTCAGAAGTTCTACCCGGTTGTCCTGACCTACGACCGACTATCGGCGGACAATCCTGGTGTCTACCGATGGACGACCGCGAGATGCAACAGCGAGAAGGTCTTGCAGAAGAGCAAGCCACTGACGCTCCTCGACATCGACGACTTCGAGCTTTTGATCTCCGTCGTCGCGGGCGGAGGCAGCCTTCGTTCGATCTTTGAGAGGAAGACGAGCCCGCGGTGGCGGGATGGTCGGATGTCTCTTCTTCTGCACGAGGAGTTCCCCAACATGTCGAAGCGACTCCCTTGGGCCGAACAGGCGTTCGACGAACTCTCGGAGAGGATTCGCGGTCGACTCTTCGGGGCTGAGCCGGAGACCACAAGCGACGCGTCGGGATAGCGAATCTGCCCTTGGTTGAGCCCCAGCCGAAGGGGACTGTCTGAAGCGGCATCGGGACACTCTCGCCCTGCTATCAATCAAAGTCCTTGGCGATGAATCCAAGGACCGCGAAGTGGCTACCATGCCCCTTTACGTACTTATACTTCTGGTTGCGCTTCGCGAGCGCTACTGACCTAAACCCGTAGAGCGCAGCAGACACTTCCAAGAGTGAGCCTCCGTTTCGGAGTACACCGGCCTTCATATCGTCGAAGCCATGTTCAAGCTCGTTGCTTTCGAGGATGGCCGCTCGCACAAGCGGGGTGGCGTGCTCGAGCTTGGATGCGCGATGGATCAAGTCCGCCACGTCCTGATCAAAATCGAAATGGTCGAGTAGAATTCTGACCATCCAGAAAATGTCATACTCACTGGGCTGATCGGGCCCGTTTAGGCGGGAGTCGATTGCCTCCCGCACCACCCCATCGTCGTCCCCATTCGAGCCGATGAAGCGGTGCAGCTCGCGCAACAAGTGTGGAGCGGACTCGAAAATCGGGTCGGTCAGGTACTCGAGAGCACCGTCATGGTCCTCCATAAGGCTGAGTGCGAGCTCGATGTCTTCCTGGGCGACGTTTTGGCGCTGAACGAGGTCGGTCAGGTACTCTACTTCTTCTTCCGTGAGTTTGTCTGCTTCGACCTCCTCGGCTTCCTCGCTCTCCTCGTCTCCGTCGTAGGAAGATGTCTCTTCGCGCTTCTCAAGCAAACGTTTCTTGATCATATCCAGGGGTTTTGTGTGCTCGCCGATCTCTCCGCTGTGGAGCTGAGTCTTCGCGTCATTGAGTGATAGATGATGATCATCTAGAACGTATTGCAGTTCCAGCAGATGTTGGCGGCATGCGTGCTCGTTCGGCCCGCTAATTACGATGTCGTCGAGGTATCGGATCGTCGTTGGAGCAGTAATCTTCCTGGTCGTGTCGAGGAATCCCAAGTACGTGTTGCCAAGCGCCTTCGCAGGGTAGTAGCCTTGTGGGAAACAGGCGATCGAATCGCCCTCGTTTAGCTCGCGCAAATACTGGCCGAACCGTTCTCCCTCAGCTTCGCCGACACGCTCCGAAACGAACTGCTGGACACGATGGTGATAGAAACTGTTGAAGCAGTTGAACACATCAGCTTGACAGGTCGCTCCCGCGTTCTTCGCGACTTCGTACTTGCGGCGGCGGAAAGCGTGGTAGTCGGAGAAGGACTTCACTTGAGCCTTTCTTCGAAAACCCGGACCGAAGCAACGACGAGCACCTTCGCGCTCTGTCGACAGTCGATCTCGATGTTTCCAAACGAAATCGAACAGAAAGAAGGCTGCGATCGGATCGAGCGCGAAGACACGTCGAAGGTGCACTTCGTCTTTGCGTGAGAAGGACACATGACCGGAAACGAATCCCGATGTAGACTCCTTCACGAAGACGGCGGCGTCCAGGTGTTCGCGGAGCTGGCCGGCTCCGCGAAGAGCAAATGCTGTCGTCGAGTGGAGGGGGAATAGCCACCTGTCGACATCGCGTCGCATGAAGGATACGGCTGGATCAGTAGTCATGTTGATTGGGGGACCCAGGTGCTGTGGCTAGCCGCGTAGCAGCCGTCCGTCGAACGCAGCTCTGAGGACTGAAGCCTGTAGAGCTTCCGACCTGGCGCCAATGATAGATAGCTGCTGATGTAGCGATTCGACCTTGCGCAGTGCAGCCTCGGCGCGCTCTGCTAACACACGCTGCTCTGCCGCCGGAGCGAGCGGAACGGGCGCTGTCTCGATATCTGCGCCGCTGATGTGTGGGAGCTGCGTTCCTGTTGCTTGGTCGGTGATGTGCTCAATGAAGTGTCTGCTCTGAAGAAGCCAGTAGAAACACCTGGGATCGGTCGGTTCGAACAGATTGAAACGGCCAACACGTTGTAGAAGGAGCGCCGGAAGGTCGCGGACGGCTAGACGAGCAGTCTTCAGTCCCGAGGAGACCATTGGCCGATCCATCGCGATGACGATATCTCCCTCACCGAGTTCGTAGCGCTCGAACTCCTTCCGGCGGGATTCGGGCAACCGGACAACGTCCTCCCATCGCGTCGCCCCGGGGACGATGTTTGTTCCTCGCAGCAACCGAACCCCGTCCTTGGCAAACCAAGCGCTCTTGAAGGCGTAGCCGGGCTGAAGTTCGGCAAGTTCGCCGAGCCGCGCGCTGCACCATGTGCTCGGTAGTTCTCCTGTTTTCTTCGCGGAGCCGCTACTCATTCCACGGCCGGCCTCCACCGGTTCCTTGTACTTCGCCTTCCAGTTGTCGTTCTTCGGCTCCTTCCCTTTCGCGCGCATCTTCTCCAGCTCGGCTTCTTCCCAGCGGCGGCGGCGTTCGGTGCGGATGCGTTCGAGGAGCTTGTCGGCGGGCTCGACGTCGGGGTGTTGGGCGCGCCAGTCGGCGGTGAGGTCGCCACGGAAGGCGGCGGCCAGGATGGACTGGCGCAGCCGGTCGAGCAGCGGGGGGATGGCGTCCAGGGCCTCCTTCGCCCGCCGACTCCGGGCAAACAAGGACTCGATCTTGGAGACGATGCGGCGCTGCTCGTTTAGGGGGGCGACATCGATATCAAGCGCTCGCACATGGGAAACGTTCAATCGCGGTACTCCCGTGCCGAGAAGGTGGCGGCCGTACTGGGCCCGAGCTGCCGGAGACCGCAAGTACCACGTCAGATAGGGTCCCTCCACCGTTCCAGCATCCGGCCGAATTCGAACGGATGACTGCGTGATGTTTCCGCCCGAGAGCTCGGGCGGCACGACAGCAACTTTGCCAATGGTGCCGACGATCGAGAGGAGGATGTCTCCGTCTTGGATCACGGAGCGTGGGTACTTCGCCGCGATCTCTGGTGTCGTTGTTCGGACCTTTTCGACCTGAATCTCGTCCTCCTGAATCTCTGTTGCGGCGAACGTACGGGGATCCCGCCGGGGATGATCGGCCCGGGTTGGCGGATGCCGTAAACGATTCGGCTACCTGGCGCAGCGAGCTGCTCCAGTGGAACCCGAGTCCAGCCGGTGGGAGGCGAGGGGGGGTGCTCACTCGGCGACCTCGGTTTCGGCAAGCAAGTCTTCGAGCTCGCCTATTTCGCCCAGCGCCGTTTGCAGTAAGGACGCTATCTCGGCAGCGATTTCGGTGGGGGCAGCGAGCTCCACAGTTCGACCCGGCGTCTTCGTCACGCAGCCAGGAGATATCGAGGTTGCCACTTCGCCGATCGAGTTGCCGTCCGCTTGAAGCACCGAAACCTACCCTCCTCACCGAGATCCTTCCGCTTACTCGTCCCATCCGCCTTCTTCCCAAAGCACTTCACAAACTCCGCAAAGTGCTCCTTCGTCAGCGGCGTCCGCTTCCCGAACGAAGGCGCATTCGTCCGCATGTCAAAGAACCACACCGCCTTCGTGTTCCCCGTGTCCGTCTTCCCGCGCGTAAAGAACAGCACGTTCGTCTTCACCCCCTGCGCGTAGAAGATCCCCGTCGGCAGCCGCAGCACGGTGTGCAAGTTGCACTTCTCCATCAAGTCCCGCCGGATGTCCCGCCCAACCCCTTCCTCGAACAGCACGTTATCCGGCAGCACCACCGCCGCCCGCCCACCAGGCTTCAGCCCCCGGTACACGTGCTCCAAGAACGCCAGCTGCTTGTTCGACGTCGGATACGTGAAGTCACCCCGCGTAGGCATCCCGCCCGCGCCCTTGCTGCCAAACGGCGGGTTGGTCAGGATCACGTCCGCCTTCGGCAAGTCTGAGCCCAGCGGCGACAGCGTGTCTCCCAGCACTACCTCCGACTCGATGTCGTGCAGCATCAGGTTCATCATCGTCAGCCGCTGCGTGTCCTGCACCAGCTCCATCGCCACGAACGCTTCGCGCCGCTGAAACCGCTGCTCCCGCTCCTTCATCTCCCAGATGTCGTGCTTGCCCCGGATGTAGCTGTTCGCCGCGATCAAGAACCCGCCCGTCCCCACCGCCGGGTCCTGGATCACCTCGCCCGGCTGCGGCTTCACCACCTCCACGATCGTGTCGATGAGTGGACGCGGCGTGAAGTACTGCCCCGCCCCGCTCTTCTTCTCCGTCGCGTTCTTCTCCAGCAGCCCTTCGTACAGGTCACCAAACCCGTCTTCCTTCGCCGAGAACCAGTCCAGCTCATCGATGCTCGTGATGATCTTGTTCAGGTTCCGAGGCTCCCGGATCGACGTTGACGCGTTCGTGTAGATCGCCCGCACCCGGTCCGAGCCCTTCGCCCCCAGGTCCACCAGCATCTTCCGGTAGAAGTCGAGCTGCTCCACCCCCTCCTCGGCGACCAGCTTCTTCCACCGGTACTCCTTCGGAAGCTGCGACTCCTGCCCCGTCTCCTCCGCCATCTTCAGGAACAGGATGTACGTCAGCTCCGTGACGTACTGGTGGTACGTCACCCCGTCGCTACGCAGCACGTGGCACAGGTTCCAGAGCTTCTGAACGATGTCTTGCGTCGACGTCATCGATTTTCTCAAGTGTTCACCGAGGGGCGCGCGGGGAGCTACTCGTTGTCAAACTCCCGGCTTTCCTCGTAGAGATGGCTCTCAACGAGCTGTTGTACAGCATCCGCGTCGTCCGGGTTGATCAACTCGAAGTACTCTTCGGGCGAGTACCGTGTCGTCCGCGTGTACTGGTTCGCCAAATTGGCGGCAGCCAGATCTGCATAACCCTGAAGCTTCAACCCACACGCTGTGCAGCGGAAGCTTTGTGGCACAACGGCCTGTCGCACCACCACCTGGACGTCGTCCTCGTCGTGCGTGACTCGGGCCTCGCCGAACGCGTCTCCGTTTACCGTTGCGGCAGCCTTGCACGCGGGGCAAGTAACTCGGTGAAATCTTCTGTAGGAGAGCCGAGCTGTCTCAGCCTCAGCTGAAGCCATCGAAGAGGCCCTTTCCTCCTCGGAGCGACTTGCAAAGACGCGGGCGTGAGCGGCGACCTCTGTCTTCACGCGCTGCCGAACTTCTTCTTGCGCGGCGGCGACCATGCCCGCCGCGACGTCAGCTTCCGCGTCACCAAGCAGGCTCGAAAGGGACTCACCCAGTGGCTCCACAAGCGCACTGCAGCATCGGTAGAACCCAACGATCCAGTGTTGCGTCGTGTAGTCTTCGAAGGCCGAGGCCCCGGTGTGCAGGTCCGCGTTGCGGCGGCTGAATAGTGCCGTCGCTGCTTTGGTGTCCTCGGCTGTGAACGATGCAAACAGATGCTGGCAGAGCTTGATGGCTTGGCTCGCGCTTATGCTCTTCCCCCCAACACGAGCGTCGCCTCTTCCCAGAGCGTGGAGCAGGTTCTTATGGTCACGATCTGGCTCGGCGATGAGGGTCGGGCTGATCGAGGCGAGTGCGGCTCGGGCCAGAAGTTCAAGGCCGAGCGAACACCAAAGTCCGAAACGTGGATCCTCGCGAGGGTGCTCGAGCGCGTGCTCGAAGAAAAGTCTTGCTTTGGACCAGAGTGGATCACGTTCCCAGGACATTTACATCACCTCACGTAGACTCGAACAAGCGACCGGTCGTGGTCGCGTTCGCCTTCGGGCTCGGGCCCCCTGCCGTGCAGAACCTCCCAGTTGGCGAGCACGAGCGCAACACCGGGGCTCCACTTAAAGGCGTGCCGATCGGCGCTCTCAATAGTCGATGGTAGTAGGTTGTGTAGAGCCAAGGCTGGGGCGTTCGCGGGTCTCATCGACTCGGCGTCCCATCTCCATCCCCGCGCCGCGCCGGCCACAAAGCGGAGGGAACAGTAGATCCCGCCGCAGCGGGCGGGTACCCGCCATACCGAACGCAGTAGGGCACCGCGCGCTGATTCGTGGAGTCCGCGGAGTACGTCCTCGAACCTGCAGACCAAGGTTTCGCGGCGCGTATCTCCTTCGTTGCGCAGCACGACATACTTTGCGGGGGTAGGCCAGAACGCCGTGTCGGTGTGGAGTGGGAAATGGCCTCGACCATAGCGAGCACTCAAGGTCCCCAGTGGAGCCGAGTTCTTGTCTGTGGGGCGAAGCCGCTTGAGGAGGCGACCATTGGGTCCCGGAATCGGCGCCCCGAGTGTGCTGGCCAGCGCTACCAGGTGCTCATCTGTCCACGTGCCCCCGATCGCAGCCCAGCCCTGCGCGCGTAGTCGCTGGAGGAGTGGAGCGCGGGCCACCAGTACTTCTCGGTGCCGAAGAGCAGCCCGGCGAGTCGGCCTACCACCCATCATCCTGCGTCCTCCCAGACCGCCTCGCGGAGATCTCCCAGCAGCTGCTCCAGCCGCCCCTCGAACCGCTTGTTGATCCGATCGAATCCCCCCGCCTCCGCGCGGAACGCACCTCGATCCATCGACGCCCGGTCCACGATCGTCTCTTTCTTCATCTGCTTCGCGATCCGCTTGAGCCACTGGCGTTGCCCCTCGTTGAACGTGTTGCTCGACAGGATCTTCTTCACCGCTCGGTCCACCCGCTCCTCGTAGGGCTCCAGCGCCGACCCCAGCGCCTGCTGCCGCACGTACCCCACGATCGACGCTGCGATGTCCACGTTCGACGTCTCCCGCACCGCGGTGCGCAGGCTCGTCTCCGAGAACCCCGCCGCGTCCAGCTGCCGCTTCAGCTCCTTGAGCTGCTCCCGCGTCAGCTCGCGCGGTCGCTGCGTCACCACCGTCAGCGCCGGGATGTGGTTGATGTTCTGCGTCACGAACTGCTTGAAGCTCTCCAGGTAGTCCTCCGGGCGCCCCGCCTGCCCATACCCCCGGCTCACCTCGCGAAGCTCGTCCTCGTGCTCCGAGATCAGCAGCGTCGCCTTCGGACCCCGCGCCTCGTCCAGGAACGACGCCACCCCCGGGTGGCCCTCGAACCACGCCGTCGCCTCATCCGGCGACATCTTGCGCAGCTTCCCCGCCAGCTCCCGCGGCTCCGCCTCCGCCAGCGTCACGAACTCCTCCAGATCGTCGCCCCCGATACGCCGCGCCTTCGCCTGCAGCTTCGCGATGAACTGATCTAGCACCCCCTTGCGGGCCTCCTCGCTCTTGACCGTCCGCATCTCCGTCGCCAGGCGGTCGAACGTGAACGTCGGGTTCGTCACCACCGGCTTCATCGAGTTGAACTGCTCCAGCTCGGCGTACAGGTCCACGCAGTCGTAGATCCGAAAGTACTCCTTCCCGATCTCGTCGCATCTCCGCGTCGCTCGCCCCAGCATCTGCTCGTAGAGGATCCGGCTGCGGACCCGGCGCATGAACACCACGTTCGAGATCGGTGGCACGTCGATCCCCGTCGTCAGCAGGTCCACCGTCACCACCACGTTCGGCTGCCGCTCGTTCTTGAACTCCCGAATCTTCTTGAGCGGCCGGTCCACGTTGCCCGTGATCTTCAACACCGCATCGTCGTTGCAGTGCCCATACTCCTCCCGGAACGCCTCCTTGAGCGCCGCCACCACCTGGTCCGCGTGGTGGGTCGTCACCGCGAACACCAGCGTCTTCGCATCCAGCGAAGGATCGATGCGCCGAGCCAGCTCCGCGCAAACCGTCTTCGTGAAGTTCTCCGTGATCACCTTCTTGTGGAAGCTCTCCACCTCCAGGTTCACGTCGTCCGGCATCTCCACCAGGTCGAGCTGCTTCGCACCCACGTCGTACGTCTCCACCGCTTCCCCGGCCCGAAACCCGATCCCCTCCTGCAGCAGCTTCGTCGCGATCCGGATCGGCGGCTCGTGGTCGATCAAGTGGCCGTCGATCACCGCGTCGCGGTAGCTGTACGTGTACACCGGCCTCCCGAAGATCTCCGTCGTGTGCAGTGCCGGCGTGGCCGTCAGCCCGATCGCCACCGCGTCGAAGTACTCCAGCACCTGCCGATACTTCGAGATGTAGTCCGCCTCGTCCCGGAACGTCAGCTCCTCGTCCGACATCTCCCGGTCCAGGTTGTAGCCGCGGTGGCACTCGTCCACCACGATGCAGTCGTACTGCCCCACCGACGGCGCCGCGTTGCCCTCCGAGGGCGCCAAGATCCGCCGCATCATGCTCTGCACCGTCGCGAACTGCAGCTTCGTGTCCTTGTCCGGGGCGAGATCCCCGAGGACCTTCATGTCGTAGATGTCCTTGAAGCTCTGGAACCGCTCGAGCTTCACGCTCTTGAATGCCCCCTCCGCCTGCTCTCCCAGGCTCGTACGGTCTACCAAGAAGAGCACCCGGCGAAAGCGCTTGCTCTTCACCAGCCGATAGATCAGCCCGATCGCCGTGCGCGTCTTTCCCGTGCCCGTCGCCATCGCCAGCAGCACCCGTGCCTGCTGCTCTTCGATCGCCTTCTCCGCCGCCCGGATCGCCGCGCACTGGTAGTCCCGAAGCCCCAGGTAGTCCATCGGCTCGGTCTCCAGCAGCTCGTGCGCCTCCTCGAGCTGCGACAGCAGCCGGTTCTCCAGGTCTTCGGGGCTGTGCCAGGCCGGCAGCGCGTCCGAGGGCTCGTTGCGCCGCACGTCCCAAAACCAGATCCCGCTCTTCGTCTTGAGCTGCCGCAGATACGGCCGCCCGTTGGTCGCAAACACAAACGGTACCCGGTACCCGTTCCACGGACCCCCGGCAAACGTCGCGGCGTCGTGCAGCTGCATGTCCTTCGCGTACCGCTTCGCCTGCTGAAGCGTCCCGGGCACATCGACCCCCTCTCGCTTGGCCTCGATCACCCCCACGCAGCTCAGCCCGCAGAACAGCGCGTAGTCCACCGGCCCGCTCGACGTCGGCCACTCCGCGATCGCGAGGTTTTGCCCCTTCTGCGGCCGCGTCCCCTGCTTCCAGTGCAGCGCCTCCGAGTCGACCTCCCATCCCGCCTCTCGAAGCTGCGCATCCACCAGCTTGCGCGTGTCTGCCTCGGTCAGCTCGATCGTGCTGTCGGCCGCGAACCCGGCCTTCACCTTCTGATCCCGCTGCGCCGGCTGCTGCTTCGCTTCCGCCTGCAGCTGCTCCAGCTCCGCGAGCCGGGCCGCCGTATCGCTGAGCTGCTCCTCCACTTCCAGGTTCAGCTCACCGGCTGCCTCGAGGTCCTCCTCCACCCGAGCTCGCCGCTGCCGCTCGTCGTTGAGCTCCTCCGTCGTCAGCTGCGCCAGCTGCGTGGCCTCGTCCAGCTCACTTCGCAGCCGCGAAAGCTCCGCTTGCAGCTGCTCCGTTGGATCGGCCGGTGTCGTTGGGGGTACGAACCCCGGCGCCTTGAAGTTCTTCTGCCCCGTCCGAAACTTGTAGAACCAGACCGCAACCTTCTGCGCCATCCGCAGCTGGAACAACGCCACGTTGTGGTCCCCCAGCCGATCGTGTACGGCGTCGTTCCCCGCCTTGCGGATCCCGTGGAGGATCTCCGCCGTCTGCGGTGGCAGCACTCGGTCCCGCTCCAGCCGCTTGAGCAGCGAGAACTGCTCTTCCCCCGGCACGTGCACCCCCGCGTGCGCAGCCACCCGAGCCGCCAGCTGCTCCCCGAACTGCCGCAGCTTCTCGATCGCCGTCACCGGATCGTCGGCGAAGTACTTCTCCGCCAGCACCGGAAGCTTCGCCAGCAGCGGATCGTGCCCCGCAAGGAATCCAAAGTTCGCGGCGGCCGAGACATCCATGTCTGTCAGAATCTTAGGGCAATACGCGAGGCGCGTGGGGACGCCGGACCCGGTCCATCGACGGACCTGTCACCTTGGACAGGTCGCTGTTGCCGGGCCGGTGCTCGTCCGCGCCCGCGCCCGCCACAATCGTCTCAAAGCGAGACACCCCGCCAGCAGCCACGGGTGTCGTGGCACCCTTCGGTGGATGTCTCAGGTACGTATCGCGCTGGGGCTTGGCGCGCTGCTTCTCGGCTGCCAGCCGTCCAATCCATCCTTCGAGGAGCGCTATCGGGGGGAGATCGTCGAGCGTTGCGGCGTCCAAGGTCTGGGGCAGACTTTCAGGCCTCGGCCGAACTTCGAGCTGGTCCTGACGACCGAGGATGAGCACAACTATCGGACCAATATCCCGATCTGCCAGCCCGATGCGACGAGCGTGGAGCCGGGAAGGCTGCAACTCGTCGAGACGGAGTGCTTCATCGACGAAGACGGCGAGACCGCGGGTGACCACCGGCTGATCGAGGGGGAACTCGTCGTCGAAGGCGACACCATCTCCGTCTGGTATCGCTGGACCGGCCCTGGGTTCGGCGAGGACACGATGAGCATCTGCGAAGTCGACAACGTGCTCACACGGACCGAGTAGCACTCCGCGGACGCGCGGACCGGGACCAAGACGGCTTCGACGACGCGGACACCGGCTCCGATGCTGAGGCGTCGGGCTCTGCTGGGTGGTGATACGGTGAACCCGCGTCGACCTCTACCGTGTGGGCGTCACCCAGAGTCGCAAGCTGGTTGATCGCCGGATGCTTGCTCGGCTGCGGCAGCACGCCGAAGGCGGAGGCGCAGGCCGTTTCGCAGTCGGCTGCCAGCACGCCGGTTGCTTCGGCGGGGTGGCTCAAGGGACAGCTGCATCTGCACTCGAACGCGTCGGGGGACAGCGAGACGCCGCCGGAGGCGGTGGTGCGGTGGTACGCGGAGCACGGGTACGACTTCATCGTGTTCACCGACCACAACCGGGTGACGGAGGTACCGGGGGTGGGGGAGATGCTGGTGATGCCCGGGGTGGAGCTGACGCAGAACCTGGAGCGCTGTGACCCGCCGCCTGAGGGGGGGATGCAGTGCCTGCTGCACGTGAACGCGCTGGCGGTGGACAGGGAGTCGTGGAGTCCCCTCGATACAGGTCGGGCGCGAGGGCGGAATCCGCCGGCGAGTCGAACCCCATGCCCCGGACACCGATGTCCCGGTTGCGACATTCATGTCGTGAGGCTCTCGCGCGACTTCACCAACGCCCGCAAACATCCGGTCTGGCTCAGCCCTTGCACGCGTCGGGCCCGTGAATCTCGGCGCACGACTCCTGCTGGTGGCTGCACTCGCCCTGAGCTGCACCACCGACAAAGACGCGATGGTGGACGCAGTCTCGCAGCTCTGCGAATCCAGCGAGCCCGTGCTCGACGAAGAGGGCGTGCCAACTGGCTACGCACAGTGCGTCTCGGGCCCGGTCCATCGCGTGGACGCGACGGCCTGCGAGATCGACCTCGACCTCCCGGGTGACTGCGATGGGGGCGAGGATCGGCCCGGGTGTTCGAGCGACGCCGAATGCACCGAGGCCGGAGAGAAGTGCATGAAGCGGAGGACAGAACCGGTGGGCTGCTCCTGCCAGGCCGTCGCGCAGTGCTCGAGCGATGCCGACTGCGGCGCAGACGAAGTGTGCTTCTGCGACGGACTGCGCAGCGAATGCATCTCGGCGCCGTGTCGTGTCGATGCAGACTGCGACGAGGGCGCCTTGTGTGCCCTCTCGGACCAGCGCGGCGTCTGCTCAAGCCGTACTCTGGACCTCGCATGCATCGACGCCGAGCAGCCCTGCCTCACCGACGACGACTGCGGCGAGGAAGAAGCGTGTCGGCCCGATCAGGACGGGGTCTGGAGCTGCGCGTCCGCGTACGCCGGACCCTGCGGTTGAAGAACGCTCGTAGTCGACGCACGAGTTGATACCTTCGCCTTCGCGTGCCGCTCGCCCCCGCAGAGATCGTCCTCGAAGACCGGCGCTCGGTCGCGGTCTTCCTCGAGGCACGTCTGCAGGTCTGCGCGCGGGTACGCTACTCTCGCTGCGATGGAGCTCCGGCCGTTCTACTTCCACCACCCGCAGCTCTTCATCGTCCCGGTCGAGCACCTGGGCACCTCGGGGGTGAGCACCGAGTACGCGAAGCTGGCCGAAAAGGAGCGGGGGCTGGGCCCCGACTTCTTCGCGCTGATGAGCGAGGCGATCGCCAAGCCGTTCGAGCGCCAGCGACCTCTGTTCGCGAAGGCGCGCGGCCAGTGGTTTATGCGTGAGGCTCACCCGAAGAGGCGCCCGCGAATCACTCTCCTAGAATCGGCCCGATACGCCGGCGCCCGGCAGCGTGCGCTGTGCAGGTGAGACCACCAGGGTGGGCATGACCGAGATGCTCGAGCGTGCTCCATCGCGCTCGGGGAGGAATGTCTTTCGTTTGCCTCCGACCGCCAAGCCGATCCCCGTCGCGAGAAGACCCACCCCGGCCACGTTGAAGCCGATCCCGGCGCCCGGAAGCAGCGGCGCCACGCCTGCGCCGAGGCCCAATGTGAACCCCGAAGCGATCAGCGTGAAGCTGCCGGCCCGACTCTGGCGGCGCCCCTTGTCGATCCTCGCGCTGCCTTGGGGCGAGGGCACCTCGATGCCCTTGGCGTTCGCCTTCGCGAGCATCCGCGCCCGACGACCGGGTCGTCTCGCGATCCAGGCCGCAGGGTCCTTCACGCGCTTGGATCCGGAGATCAGCAGCGGCAAGCCGACGATCATGTTCACGAGTCCCCCCGCCGCCAAGCCCAGCCCAACGCCGGGTGCGCACACGCCCGTCGTGTCGGTCGACCCGCACTTCGTATAGATGGCCGACATCACAACCGCGGTCCCACCGAACGCGCTGAAGTAGAACCCGGCGTCCGCGGTGGCGCGCCCGGAGTACTGGGCGGCAGCTTCAGCGCGCGCGTCTTCGGAGGACGCCGCCGGAGCCGGAGCCGGAGCCGGAGCCGAAGCCGGAGCCGGAGCCGGAGCCGAAGCCGGAGCCGAAGCCGGAGCCGCGGCAGAGGCCGTGGTGGGAACAAGGCACAAGACGCTCAAGGCGACCGGGAACACAGAATCATGGATCTTCACAACAAAACTCCGGGCAGACGGCTTAGGCGCGCTGGCAGGCGAGCAACTGCAGGTACGGGAGGGATGAGGTCGCTGCGGCCACGGGCTGGCCCGCCAGGTTGACCGAGTGGTTGTGGCTGGTGGAGGACGCGGCCGCGCTGGTCCCGTTCACGCTGTGGCTGTGCGCGCCGTCGTTGTCGGTGAAGAGGTCCGCAGAGGTTCCAAAGTTGACCTGCGGAACCGATCCCAGCTGGAAGGGAATCGGGGGGAACGGGGCCACGTTGCCCAAGGAGTTGTAGCTCGCGCTTCCGTCACGCCACTGGTGGTTGTGCGACCCGGTACTTGAGGTCGAGTAGCTGCCGCTGCCGTGGGTATGCGCGACGCTTGTGCTGGCGGTCGACACCGACGCCTCGTCCGCCAGCGTGTGGCCGTGGCTCACCTCCGCGAGGTCTTCCAGCGCGACTCCAACCTCTCCCAAGAGGGTTCCCGCAGATCCGTTCATACCCACCACGGAGCGCCCGCGAGCTTCCTCCAGCTCGTTCCAGCCCTCGGGGCATTCGTTGAGGTTGAAGAACATGACGGCGCCTGCGGGAATGGACGCGTCGCCGCCCTCGAGCATGGCGATGCGTGCATCGTTGTCGTCCACCGCATCCGCGACGGCATCGAAGTTCTCATTGAACGACTCCGCATCGATGAGGCCACCGGCTTCGAATGCGTTGGGGATGTCCACCGGCGAGGCGGTGGCGATGACGGGCAGCGCCGCGAGGCAGCCTGCGCCAACGATCCAGGCCCAGCGGGGTTTGCAGCGTCCGGCGGTGGAGGTGGCAGGACGAAGGGAGATAGAGATGTGAAACATGATCGTTCGGCCTTTCTAGGAGAAGCAGGCGGCGCCAAACATCGCGGTGCCAAACACCCCGGTCTGGCAGCCATCGGAGGTTGCGTTGTCGGACGTCGAGCCGTCGGCGCCCGAGGTGGGGAGGGTGGTGTCGGTGCCGGGATCGCCGGTGGACACATCCGCTTGCGTCCCGCTGAGCGAGTCCCCGGAGGTGGATGGCGCGCCGCTGGTGGAGCCCGAGCCCCCGTCGCTCGAAGTGCCCACGCTGGCGACGCTTGGATCCTCGGGCTCGTAGCAGCCCATCGGAGCGGCACAAGCGAGCGCCACAGCACCACGGAAGAGGGCCTGCAGCCCGAATGCGGAGCGGCGGGCCTCCGATGGGCCTCTCCGTCGGCAACGCTGTGAAACGGTCATGCCTCCAGGTGACCCCCGGCCCGAATTCCATTCGCGGCGCGCTGCATTTTTTTCTTTTTTTCGGATCCGGCTGCTCGCCGGCGGGTTTCGGATCAAGCTGCTCGCCGGCGGGTTTCGGATCGACATCTCCGTCTGCGCAGGGTGCCGCGGACGCATACGTGTCGCTTCGCACCGCGCTGGCCTCGGTGCATCTTTCGCCTCAACGCCGTCTCGTCCGGCCTGCACCCACGCTGGGCCCGGGCACGCAGAAGCTCGACGTTCCCGTCGTGATCGAGTTCGTCGCGGTGCACTTGGGAGTCGCGGCCCGCTTCTGAAGCCTTAGCTCGGGGCCGCAACATCCATGTCCATGTCCATGTCCATGTCCATGTCCATGCCCGCCGATGCTGCCGTGGACGCAGCACCGAAGCGGGTTGGTATCGCGACCGTCAGGAGCACCTGATCCAGGGCCTCGCCGCGGCCGCGACGTACACCGTCTTCATCCCGATGAGGTTCAGCGCTCGCCCCCGCACAGGGCGCGCGCGTCGTGTTCGAACGATTCGTGCTCGGGCTACTCGTCCTCGCCCTTGCGTCGAACGATCGCCGCATGGACGTCGCTCCGCTCGGTGCCGGTGTACGTGTGGCCCCCCGAAGCCGCGGCCGCGCCCGCGTTCACCGTGTCAACGGTGTTGCTCGAGCGCAGCACCGACACCAGGCGCCCCTTCTTGCCCGAGCCGGTCAGCTCGACGACGCCAACCCCCGGGCAGCTGCCCTGGGCCGAGTGCTGGACCGAGACCGGCACCGGACCCCGGAACGCGACGAACAGGTACTCACCGTTGGGATCGACCCCCATCAGGTCGGGGGCGGGATCGTTGATCGGCAGCCCAGCATCGTCGTCCACCGAGTACGCCGCGCACGCGCCGACGCCATGGCCTTTCCCGTCGGCAGAGGTCAGGTCGTACCAGCCCTTGTGCTTCGAGTTGTTCACGCCGAGCACCGCCACCTCGTTCTGGATGCGGTCCACGGTGTGGACCCAAAGCCCACTGGTCGTCTTGACCATCCCGTGGCTGTCGCGACGCGTCGTCACCCCCGGAAGCTGTCCGGTCGCGTTGCTCGCGGCTCCGGTTCCGTTCCCGTTGGTGGCCGTGTTGCCGGCGTCCGCAAGGACGACGTCGGGCGCCGGAGAGTTCTCGGCGTTGAAGCTCGGCGCGTCGGGGAACTCGAGCGCCACGTCGTAGATCGTGAAGGTGGAGTGGGTCGCGCCCGCGCCCGAGGCCGAGACGCCCGCGTTCATGTAGATGCTGCCATCGCCTTCCACGCCACCACAGCCGGCGCCGTTGATCACCTCGCGACCGTACTCGCCGACGATCGACATCGGGGTCGTGCTGTGATCAACAACGAACATGCCGCCGCCGGCCAAGGTCACGAACGTGTGGTCGCTGGTCTCCGAGGGGATCGGGCAGATGATGAGGTTGTTGGGCCGGCCCCCGGCGCTGCCGTTGGTCCCGGCGGAGCAGCCGTTCTCGCGGCAAAGACCGTTGGGCGTGGTGTTGCCGATGTCCGGCGTGCCCGGGGTGATCGAGCCGATCAAGGGGTTTCCGGCCAAGTTGTTGCCCAGGTAGACCTTCGGCCGGTCGGTGATCGACAGGTCGGCTGCAACCCCAAGGCCTGCGCCCTCGTTGAACGTCGCGGCGGTGATGTCACCGGCCGCGTCTCGGGTCACGTCGATGCGCTCGAGGATCTTGCCGTCGAGGTTGGCGATGAGGATGGAGCTGCCATCCTCGTCCCAAAAGGACATGTGGTTCGATCGTCCTGCCGAGGTCCCCGAGGCGCGGAACAGTGCGATGGCCTCTTTGGTCCGGCCGTCGATGATCCCGACGAAGGCGCCGCCGGGGGCGAACAGGTTCGCGGTGAGGTACTTGTTTTGGGGATCCACCAGCATCCCGTGCAGTCGACCCACCTGCGGACGCGTGCTCCCGGTGGCGTTGCCGTCTGCGTCGTACTCGGTCAGCCCGGCCGGAAAGACGTCGTTGACGTCGCAAGGCCCGCTCGACGAGGCCATGCCACCGCAGGCGATCGCCTCGGCGTCGGGGCCACCGGAGACCTGGGCTTCGATGTCCGCGCTGTCCCAGATCCAGATCCAGCCGCCGTTCACGCCGCGGGAGCTCTCACCTGCGACCGAGTTGGACTGATCGCTTCCCCAGACTTCGTAACCGGCCGACGAGGGCACTGCTCGTTCCGAGTTGCCCGGTGAGGGTTCGGGTTCGGCGGCATCACAACCGACGAAAAGGAGCAGGGTGGGAAGGCTGAGCAGGGCAAGCGTGGATCGCATGTGTCGAGGAAACTAACAGCCGCGCGTCGACATCGAACAGTGGAACATCGGGACATGTCTGCGCGATATCGAGACTTCCAGGGGCACTCTGCCCCACGAGGAGTCGTGATGTTCGAGGTGGGGAAAGCCTCGCGTCCGCGACGAGCGGAGCGCTGGTCACGACGGTTAGCGGCCCGTCCTGACTCCTGCCGGAGGCCGCCGAACGTGGCAAACTACGCTCAGCGTGCACCCACTTGAGATCAGCGCCTCGGACGTGGCGAGCCGCCGCGAACTTCGCCTTCTCGACATCCGACCCCAAGCCGAGCGTTGGTCGGGGCTTGGGCTCATCCCCGGGAGCGTGTCGCCGCGGCTCGGACTCGACGCCGAGATTGCGGCCCATCTGCAGGAGGGGGTGCCGGTGGTGCTGTGTTGCATGTCGGGTCGCCGGAGCTTGGTCGAGGTCGAACGTCTGGCCGAGGCGTCCGTGCTGTCGCTGGCCGGCGGAATCCTGGCCTGGCAGGAGCACGGCCTGCCGGCTGTCGCGCTCGGAGGCGACTTCAACCCGGTCGTGCGCAGCCCCGCGACACCCCCCGAGCTGGCAGCGCTTCGCAGGGCCTTGGTGTCTTGCTTTGTGGCCGAGGTGGTTGAGACCGCGGAGGGGACGATCGACCCGATGCCTCTGCTCGAGGAGTGTTTCGTGCTCGCCGGGGTCCGCCCTGAGCAGCCGACGATCGGCGAGCTGGTGGGTGTTGTCGAGTGGGCGGCGGCGCGCTCCCGTGAGCTGGGCAATGGCTACGAGCGCATCGCCGAAAACATGCAGTCCTTTCTCGTCCAGATGCAGCCGCTGGTGCAGCCCAGCGGCTCTGCAGACGCCTGATTCATCCGGTGTGCGTTTCGAGGAGCGCCCGAAACGCCTCGGCGTACCGCTGATGGAGCGTTTCGATGTGGCGCTCGAATGACTCGTCCATCCCTGTATGGACGGCTCGCATCATGGTGCCCACCGTCTCGAGCAGCGGGCCTGCTGCGACGGCGTCGGCGGCCTCAAGCAGCGCAGTGCAGACCTGAAGGCACATGTCGTCGTCCTTCGATTTCGCCGCCTCATCGAGTTCTGCAAGCCAGCTTGGCGCTCCTCCGATGAAGGACTCGACGGCGGCGTTGCGGTCCTGCTCGTTGGGGTAGCGGGCCTTGAGTTCCGCTTCGTCGATGGGTGGAAGGGCGGGCGTCGAGGTCTCGCCTACGATCGAAACGTTGTCTGGAGCAGGGATGAGTTCGACACAGCTGTGAGTGCGTAGCTCGCAGAGCGCCCGGAGGGTGCGGGCCCGACCAAACATGCTTCGGTTGGCGAGCGCATCGAGGGACAAGTTGCCGTCACAGAGGCTCCAGACCGCGCGCAGGACTTCGACCGAGGTGGGTTCAGGAGCATCTTCGAGGCTTGCGAAGCTGCACTCCGCCTCGTCCTCCACCGCACGCAGGTGGGGGCTTGGATGGGTGGGAGCTTCGGGAACCGTGATGGGAACCACGAGGCGATTCAAGGGCGCCAGACGTCGCTCGAGCAGGGCGCTGTCGTCCGCTTCGCGGGCGTGGTCCATCAGCAGGTGGTGTAGAGATGGAGCGTGGGAAGCGTCGAGCGTGGACCCGATCCACTCGACGTCTCCTCGCAGAACCGAGAGCACCGAGCCCACCTTCGTGGCGAGCACCAGACGTTCGAGGACGCAGCGCTGGATGAACATGCGAACGATCTCGACCCCCGCGCCGCGACGCGGCGAACGCCATCGCTGCATGTCTTGGGCTCGAGCGGTTTTGGCCCATTCGGTCATCGAGCCCCGAGCTCCTGTCCCGAAAGCTGCAACGACGCGGCCGCTTTCCAGCGCGAAGGCGAGCCCCTCCGCACCGTGGCCGATCAGCACAACGCCCGTTGGGTCGCGCGATGCAAGGCCACCGAGCACTTCGATCGCGGGCATGCCTTCAGCAGACGTTGCGCGGATGTTGTTGACGCGATTCCGGTCCCCGCTGACCGTGGCAACCGCCAGGTCTGCGAGGGTGATGTTCTCCCGGGGGGCCGCGTTGGGCCTAGGGACCGCCCGGAGATGGGGTCGCTCCCCGCTTCCCGCGTGCCCAGCGAGGGTTCGTCCAGGTTCACCCATGGTCCACGCTTCTATGTACGACCCACATTGCTCGTGGCCACTGAATCGGAACGAAGATCTCAAATCAGGCCGAAGGGCCCCGGGGCAGGGCAGATTCGGGACACTTGTCCCAAACTGAGGCATGTCCATCGGGTCCGGTCAGCCCTACAGAGCCGTGGCGAGTCCGTGATGAACACCAACGAGGCAACCCTTCTCGACTGTCGTGGGCAACGGTGCCCTCAACCGATCCTTGCGCTGTCGAAGCAGGCGCGAGGACTTGCGGCCAATGGGGGGCTTGTTGAGGTCCTTGCCGACGACGATGCTTTCGCGCTCGACCTCAAGGCTTGGTGCCGAAGTGCGGGGGCGGAGTTGGTGACGTTCAGTGAGGACAATGGCATCAATCGCGGACTCGTTCGCATCCCAGCCCGCGGCGCCGTGAACACGAGAAAATCCGCCGCGCCGCCGCCACCGCCGGAAGTCACGGTGAACGAGTTGCTCGACTGTCGAGGCGCCCGTTGCCCCGAGCCGATTCTCAAGCTTTCCCGGCTGGCACGGACGGCGTCTGCGGGGACGGCGATCGAGGTCGTTGCGGACGACAGCGCTTTTCCTCTCGACTTGGAGAGCTGGTGTCGGAATGCGGGAGTGGTCATCGAGTCACTCGAGACGGTTGGGATGGAGCACCGCGCGACCGTGAGGGTTCCGGAGACCAGACGCTCAGCCAGTCCCGCACATCCCAAAGCGCCTGAGACGGCACTCGTTCCCACGACCACGTCCGTGGCTCCCGTGGCAGCGCCATCGTCGTTTGCGTTCACCGCCGACCTGCGTCTGCTCGACCCTTGTGGCTGGAAGGCCCTGCTCGACGCGGCTGCCAGCGGGATGCGAGCGGGACAAGCCTTGCGGGTCTTGTTGCCCGACGCAGCGTCCGTCAGCTCCATCACGCGCTGGTCTGTCGAGACAGGTCATCAGATCACCCGTCTCGAGACGTCCATCGAGCCCTGCGTAGAGATTTCGATCGCCCAAGGTGGATCGACGACCACCTCGGAAGAGACTGCGTTGGCCAAGCGGAATGGGGCCGCGGACTGCACCTTGCTCGTCCTCCACAACGACCATGAAGCCCTGCTCGCATCGCTTCTTGTCGCTGTCGGTGCCGCGAGCCAGGGGCGAGACGTCGTTGTGTTCTTCACGTTCTGGGGCCTCAACCTGCTGCGTGGCGACACGCCCAACCCGGATGCTCCGATCGAAAAAATCAGTTGGATGCAAGCGATGATGAAGAAGATGATGCCGGCGGGTCCAAAGCGTCAGTCGCTCGGCCAGATGAACTTCGGCGGGATGGGCAAGATGATGCTCGGCAAGATCATGAACGACAACAACATCATGTCCTTGCCGGATCTGATGGCAACGGCAGAGTCGCAGGGCGTTCGGTTCATTGCGTGCACCATGAGCATGGACGTGATGGGGATCCGCAAGCGCGACCTCGCACCGCGCAGCAACCTCGAGTTCGGAGGCGTGGCAGCGTTCGTCGACGCCGCGTACGGATCGGGCATGAGCCTGGTCTTCTAGCCGTCGCTGAGCGACGCCGACCTTCAGGCTCCACGTCGGGCGCTCGGCGAGATTCTCAGGGCAGGATGGATCCGTCGGGCGCCGGGGCGGACTACCCCAATGTGCTCGCCGCCGTCGTCGCCAGCCTGCTTTGTGCAGCACAAGCCCAACCCGCGCCGAGCCGCCCCGAAGACACCAACGCTCGCGCCACGCACTACCTCTCGGTCGAGGCCGCACCGCTGTTCATCGCGTGGTGGCCTGGACATCACGAGGACGGGTTTTCCGATGCCATCAACATCGATCCCGAGGGTGCGTGGTCGAGCATCGGCCTGGGGCTCTCGTACGGGCACCGGTTCTCCCGACGGTTCGAGTTGGAAGGCCGCGCCGAGTACCTTCGGGCGCCGCCCTTCGCCGACAACGTGGCGCAGCATATCCGGCTGACCGCCACGCCCTTCGTCGTGTTCGGCCGCGGTCGGCCCTACGACATCTCGCTTGGGCCTCGGCTGGGCATCTCCGCCTTTGGCGTCACGCAGGAGTGGCTGCCGCAGTTCACCGCACTCGCCGTCGTTCGCCAGCGGGTGTGGGTGCACAAGACGGTGGGGCTGCAGCTTTCGGTCTCGTCCGGCCTGCACCCCACGCTGGGCCCGGGTACGCAGAAGCTCGACGTCCCCGTCGTGATCGAGTTCCTCGCGTTGCACTTGGGAGTCGCGGCCCGCTTCTGAAGCCCTCCGCGGCCCGTGGGGGGTTGTGCTGCGGGTCGGCGGCCTCATGATGGGGCGATGAGCTCGCGTCCGTTCGAACGTCGTTGTCCTGCGTGTGGGGGACGGAACAAGATCCCGGCGCGCCATTTGGCGGACGAAGGGCGTTGCGGCTCGTGCAAGACCGCCCTCCCGGTGGCGGCCGAAGCCTTTGATGTGGGGGCCGCCGACTTCGACGCGGTGGTCGGCGCGGCGAAGGTCCCCGTGCTCGTCGACTTCTGGGCGCCGTGGTGCGGGCCGTGCAAGATGGCCGCACCTCGCGTGGCCCAGGCGGCGGCCTCGCTGAGCGGTCGAGCGGTCGTACTCAAGGTGGACACCGAGCGAAACCCAGAGCTGGCGCAGCGCTTCGGCATTCGCGGGATCCCGACGTTTGCCGTGTTCGAGGCGGGGGCCCTGGCGCGGACGCACGTGGGCCTGGCCAGCACGAAGGAGCTGCAGACCCTGGTCACGGGAGGCTAGCCTTAGCCCGTCGGCCAGTGCCGCTGTGCATGCGAGAGGGCGATCGTGGCCAGCAGCGGGCGGTTGAGCGCGCGATAGGCCTGGGCCATCAATCGCAGGGCGGCCCTGGCCGAGACGGCATCGCCCGCGTGGTTGTTGGCGAAGAACTCTCGCAGGATCCACAGGCTCGTCGCCGCTTGCCCCTGCATGAGGGCGACCGTCGCCGCGCGCTCCACAGGTGCGAGCGCGCTGTAGTACGCCACGTCGACCGACGGCGCCTCGCCGAACGCAGTCTCGGGTGCCAACACCCCAACCCCATCGCGCGTGGGGACATACCGCCAACCGTCGGGAACGACCGGCGCGACGGTTGGCCACGCGCGATCGAAGACCGGCGCTTCGGAGCGTCCGGGACCGATCAAGGCGGCGGTCTCCTCCGCGGTTGCGCCCAAGGCTCGCAGGCCAGCCTCGGTGTCCATCGGGTTGAGCGCAGCGAGCGGATACGGCGGCAGCTCGGGCGCGTGGACGACGAAGCCGTATTGAATGCCGTCGACCCCTGGCGAGCCGAACACGAACATCTCGGGCGGGGTGCACGGGTAGCTGTCCGGCTCACAGTCCGCCCAGACGGGACGCTGGGCCAGGCCAGCCCAGTCGAAGCGCGCGCCCTCGAAGCCGAGGTAGTCGGTGTCGTTGACGAACCCTTCGCGCGTCGCGTGCTCGAACGCGGCCTGGGCGAGCTCGACCAAGACCCGCGGAGGCTCCACGCCGTAGCCTTCCCTCAGGCAGGCAGCCACATCGAGGTCGACCGGCTGCTCGTCGCTCATGCGCTCAGGCTACACCAACGTGCGTCGCGGATTCACGGCGGCCGCGCTGCGTTATCCTCACCTCGGCAGCCTCGATGACACGCATCCTCGCCATCCTCATCTTGAGTTCTACCCTCGTCGCGTGTGCAGGTCGTCAGCCGGATTGGCACGTCGAGCCCAGTCCACCGCAAGCGACTCCGACCGCGCAGGCCAGCGGTGGGCCGGACGACGCCGCGGCGCTCGGGGATGCGGCCTGGGCTGAGCGCACCGAGCCGAAGAAGATTCGCGAAGCGATCGCACACTGGGAAGGCGTCGTCGCGACCGAGCCCAACAACGCCGAGGTCTTGGTCAAGCTCACCCACGCGTACTACTTCCTCGCCGACGGCTACCTTCGCGATGACGACGACGCCTACCTCGGTGCGCTCGACGCTGGGGTTCGCTGGGGGGAGCGGGCCATGGTGGCCGCTGCGCCCGAGTTCGCGGCCGCGATGGAGCAGGGCGCGAAGTATCCCGATGCGATCGCGAAAGTCGGGCCACAGGGCGTGCCGGCGATGTTCTGGTACACGACCGCGCTGGGGAAGTGGGCCAAGAAGCAGGGCTTCGCGGTCATGTTGCGCCACAAGGACAACCTCAAGGTCGCGATGGAGCGGGTGCTGGCACTCGACCCCTCCTTCCTTGGGGGCGCACCACACACCTACTTCGGCGTGTTTTATGCGGTCGCACCGGGCATCGCAGGGGGCGACCTCGAGAAGTCACGGCAGCACTTCGAGGCCGCACTCGCGATCTCGCCGGATGTGCTCTCGACAAAGGTGCTGTGGGCGGCCGAGCTCGCGGTGAAGGAGCAAGACGAGGAGACCTTCGACAGGCTGCTGGCTGAGGTGCTCGAGACCGACGACGACGTGATCCCCAGAATCACCGCCGAGAATCGGGTCGAGAAAATCAAGGCCCGCGAGCTGCAGGCCCAGCGCGACGAGCTGTTCTAGAGCGTCCATTTCACGCTTCCTGCGGAAGGAGGTACGCTGGCGTATGGCTACGCCATCGCACTCCGGGTCGGCTGTGTGTCGACTGCCCATGCTGTTGTGTATGTTGCTCGCCGCCTCGGCGTGCGCCGCCAGCAAGCGCCCCGCCCCGCCTCGCCACGCGGCCCACGGCCACGCGATCGCGACGATCGAGCGAGACGGCGAGGGCGACACGCCCGAGATGGTCCAGCGCGTTGAGGACGAGGACACCCAGTGGATCGACTTGCCGCACTTCGGCGAGTGTGCCTACGATGCCGACGACGTCCCGCCATTCAAGCCGGTCGACGACGCTCACGTGCCGGGCCTGAACCCCGAACGAACCCGGCTGACCAACATGGAAGCGGGCACGGAGAGGATCCACAATGAGGTCCTGCTCCAACGCTTGGAGGACGCCACCGCGGAGGTCCTGACGTGCGTGAGCGTGTCCGCCTGCTACGACGAGCGCCCTCTCGAGCCCGGTTCTATCGACCTCAAGTTTGAGGTCGCTCCGGATGGTGGCGTGCGCGGCGTGGACGTGGAGCCCACCGCCGGTCTGGATCACACCGGGATTCGGGCGTGCGCGCGGCGAGCGATCTGGGACACCGAGTTCGCCGCGTTTGACGGCGCCGACATGGTGGTCAGCTACCGTCTGGATATCGACTGAGGCGGCTAGTGTCTAAAAGTCCGCGTCGTGAAACTGCGTGATCGCCCGGTGATCCGAGGCCAGGATCGCGAAGTGCCCGGCGATCTCCGGCAGCACCCGGTCGAAGAAGTGACGCGTGACGCCCAGCTTGGCGCGCTTGTTCGCCGTGTCGGTCGTCACCGCATGGTTTGCTTGCGTGAGCAGCGAGAACCCGCAGACCACCAGCCCGAACGCGCTGAGGTACGTCGACGCCGAAGCGCCCATCGCCTCGGGATCTTCAGCGGCCCGTTTCCCCAGCGCAACCGTTGCCGCATCGAGCGAGTCCAGCGTCGTGCTCAGCGTCTGCGCAAACCCTGCCGTCGCTTCATCGGCCTGTGCGGCGGCGATCGTGTCGCGCACCTTCTTGCCAAACACCTGATACAGGCGTCCGTTGTGAAGCGGCAGCTTGCGCCCGACGAGGTCGAGGGCCTGGATGTGGTTGGTGCCCTCGTAGAGCATCGCAATGCGAAGATCTCGCAGGTACTGCTCGATCTCGCCGTCCACCGTGTAGCCCATGCCACCGCAGACCTGCATCGCATCGGACACGTTCTTGAACCCGCGCTCGGTGCCGTAGGCCTTCATGATGGGGATCATCAGGGCGACGAGATCGTCGGCCTGCTGCCGCGTCGCTTCGTCGGGGTGAGCCGCCGAGATGTCGATGTTGGCCGAGATGAACACGGCCAAGCCGCGCAGCGCCTCGGTCGTTGACTTGACGTCGAGCAGCATCCGCCGGACGTCGGGGTGCACCAAGATGGTGTCCGCGGCCTGGCCATCCTCGCGCTTGCCCATCGCCATGGCGCGGCTCTGACGACGCTCTTTGGCGAAGGAGAGCGCGGCTTGGTACGCGATCTCGCCGAGCGAGACCCCCTCGAGGCCGGTGAAGAGGCGGGCCGCGTTCATCATGATGAACATGGTGCGCATCCCCTTGTTGGGCTCGCCGACCAGCCATCCCTGCGCGCCTTCCATCGACATCACGCAGGTGGGCGAGCCATGGATGCCCATCTTGTGCTCGAGACCCGTGCACTGGATCGCGTTGCGGCTCCCATCGGGGAGAAACTTCGGCACGATGAATGTGCTGATGCCCTTGATGCCCGCAGGTGCGTCCGGGAGACGCGCCAGCACCAAGTGAATGATGTTGTCCGAGAGTCCGTGCTCACCCCAGGTGATCCAGATCTTCGTACCCGTCAGCTTGAAGTGGTCTCCATCCACCTCTGCCTTCGTGCTGAGCAGGCCAAGGTCGGTGCCGCTGTGCGCCTCGGTCAGGCACATCGTCCCGGTCCACTCGCCGGTCGCGAGCTTGGGCAGATACATCTGCTTTTGCTCGTCCGACCCGAACGCCTCCAACGCCTCGATGAGCCCGTTCGTGAGACCCGGGCACATCGACAGGGACTTGTTGCCCGACATGAGCATCTCTTTGGCCAACGTCCCGAGCGTGATCGGTGCGCCGCCGCCTCCGTGTTCGACGTCGGCGGTCAGTCCGTAGAAACCGTTCTCCGCGAGCGCCTGGTGTCCTGCCTCGTACCCGCTCGCCGTGGTCACCTCTCCGGTCTCGGGATTCCACTTCGTGCCCTCTGTGTCACCAGTCCGGTTCGAGGACAGGAGGATCTCCGACGCCAGGGTGCCGGTCTGCTCGAGAAACATTCGGGCGGTCTCGAGGTCGAAGGCTTCGTATCGCTCGAGTTTCGCCACCGCCTCGTAGTCGAAGGCGGCGAGCTGAAACATCATGTCGTCGGTGGGCGCGGTGTAGTGCTGCATGACTTGTGGGGCGCCCGCGGATCCAGTCCCGAGCGCGCGGACATTGTGGTCGACCAGCGGCGGTTGGCCAAGGGGGGATGCGTGGGAGCCCACGGAGTGCCAGCACAGCCCTTCAGAGGTTCACCACGCCCGGCATGCCGAGGTGAGCGTGCTCCGTTGTGGACGCTCCATTCCCTCGCCCGGTAGTCTGATCGCAGTGCGGTGTCGTCTCTGGCTGGTCTCGCTGTTGGTCGGCGGATGTACCGCGGACGCCGTCGACGCGTCCCTTCGGCATGGCATCGACCACGGCGCCGACCGCAGGGTGGTTCTCTTGCCTCGAGCCAACGCGTCCTTGCAGGCCGAGGGGCTTCGGTGGGAACCGGCGTTCTCGAAGCGGCAGGTGGCCTTGGAGACGCTCAGAACCCGGGCAGCGCTGCGCACCGGAGTCGCGCAGCCCAAGCTCTCCGCCGTGCTGTCGGCCACGATCCCGCGCGGTTGGTCCGACCACGACGCCCGCCAGTGGGCCAGAGACGTTCGGGGCCAGGTGGAGTGGGCCGTGCTGAGGCTGGCTCCGGTGCCGCCACCCGAAGATCTCGAGCCGCCCACGCCGTCTTTTGTCGACGCACAGAGCTATCGCAGCGCTGCGACCGGCATCGACATCGACGGCGCACAAGTCCTGGGTTTCCGCGGGGCAGGCGTCGCGATTCACGAGGTGGAGTACGGGTGGCGGGACACGCACGAAGACCTCGTCGACGTCGACCTGCACGCGGAACCGGGGCAAACGATCGCTGCCGCCGCGTTCGAGATGGGCCTCGCACCCGCGCACGGCACCGCATCCGTCGGCATGCTGGTCGCGCCCCACAACGACTACGGCATCGACGGCATGGTTCCGGAGGCGGCGCTGTACACCTATCCGGAATGGACTGAAGAGGAAGGGCTGCGTCGAACGAACGCCATCGCCGCTGCCATCGCGCAGGCGGAGCCCGGTGACATCGTCATGCTGCAGATGCAGGCCCAGCACCCGCAGACCGGGCAATTGGGTCCTGCGGAGCTGGAGCCCGACGTTTGGATGTTGACCCGCATGGCGACCGACGCCGGGATCCTCGTGATCGCGGCGGGGGGCAACGGAGCCGTCGACTTGGACGGCGCCGACGCGATGGACTATGCCGCGCAGGGAGACAGCGGCGCGATCCTGGTGGGTGCGGCTTCGCCCGACGACCGGGTTGCGTTGCCCTTCTCTTCGCACGGCCGACGCATCGATCTGCAGGGGTGGGGTGCGGCCGTGTTTTCGCTGGACTATGGCGACTTTGAACGACTTGGCGACGATGATAACCAGGCCTATACGGACACCTTCGAGGGCACGAGCGCTGCGCTCCCGATGGTGGTCGGTGCGGCCGCGTTGCTCATCGAGGCCTTCGTCACCATCGAAGGGACGGCTCCGGATCCCCTCGATGTGCGCCGTCTTCTCGTCGCGACGGGGCACGCACAAGGGGACGGCGTGCACGTAGGGCCACTGCCGAACGTGACCGAAGCGATCGCATGGGTGGGCGGGCGCGAAGCCACCGCGCCGAGCCTGGAGATCTCGGAGCCCTCCGAGGACCTCGAGGTCGCGATCGACTTCGACGCCGAGCTGATCGTTGACCTGGAGATCTCCGTTCTGGATGACAGCCCGATCTATCGGGTGGAGCTTGAGGTGGACGGCCAGCTCTGGCTGGAGGTGGACGAGGCGCCACCGTACGCCTTTGAAGGTGTGGGGCTGGGCGAGGGTGAGCACGCGCTGCGAGCCCGGGCGACCGACGTCTGGGGCAACGTTGGGTGGACCGAGCTGCGAACGATCTCGGCGACGGTGGAGGAAAAGCCCGACGCGTCCTCGACCGGAGAGAGCGACGAGTCCGGTGGCGAGGTGGACGGCAGCTCAAGCACCGCGATGCAGGAGCCTTCGGGCGACTCGGGGTGCGGCGTGGGGCAGGTCCCGGGGCAGCGTCTGGGATTGTTGTGGTGGCTGCCGCTGCTGGGCTGTTGTTCGCGCCGACGCGCAAGCTGAAAACCCCCGCAGAGACGTGAGATCTGGCGGGTTTCTTGGGCGGCAACGTCGGTGAGGTGCGCACCTGAGCACACGAGAGAGCACGCGTCGGCCTTGGGCGGTGTGAAACCGATACGGAACGCTGTTCGGAGCGGTCTGGCCGCCGTTCAGCTTGACACGCTTCGCGCCGCGTCCTTACCCTTCTCACCTGGATGGCGCTTCGTCTCATCATTGAAGATGACGAGGGCACGACGACGGTCGTGCCGCTTGGGGCTGATGCCATCACGATTGGTCGCCAGCAGGGCAACACGATCCAGCTGACCGAAAAGAACGTGTCGCGTCGTCACGCTCGGCTGTCCCCAGAGCCCGACGACGAGGCCTGGTTCATCGAAGACCTGGGCAGCTACAACGGCGTGAAGATCAACGGCGAGGCGGTCGAAGCCCGAACCGGTCTCAAGGAGGGAGACGTCGTCCAGATCGGCGACTACAACCTCACGCTCACCGAGAACGCGGACAAGACCGCGGTGAGTCCGGCGCCGACCGCCGCCAACGACCTGGGCATTGCGCGGGAAGAGCCCATGCTGGCCAGCTCCAGCAATGACCTCCCGCGTCTCTCCACCGAGGACCTCGCGGTTCTGCAATCGGGCCCGGTCCCCATCCATTCGATGGCCGACTCCGGCGCGATGCCTGCACTCGCGGGGCCGGCTGGACCGGGAGGCTTCGAGGAGGAGCGCAAGAGCAGCACGGGCCTCCTCATCGGTGCCGGCGCCGTCGTCGTGGGCGCGCTCATCTTCGCGTTCGCGTGGATGGCAGGGAGCGGAAACGATGACGGGGCAGGGCAGGTCGCAGACGCGGAGCGTCCGAGGGTCGTCGAAGACCCCCGAGCCATGGCTGCTGCGCCCGAGCCCGGAGTCATCCACGAGCCCGAGCCCGGGCTGGTGGATTCGGGCGTCATCGAGGAGCCCGAGGATGAACTCGACCCCGTTGCGGTGGTGGACGAGTCTCCCGATTCGCCCGAGGTCGAGATCGACGCGGATCCCGACACGGATCCCGACCCGACGTCCCGCCCAAGCCCGAAGAAGCCGCGTCGCAACAAGACGACGCCCAAGAACTCGGGACCGGACAAGTCGCCTCCGCCTGCGACGGAGCCCGCCGCCCCCGCGGTCGATGCCGACGCGTTGTACAAGGAGGCGAGCAAGGCTTCCTTCAGCAAGTTTGCGCAGTGTTACGACCTGGCCAGGCAGTCCCACGACGCGAGTCGCTCGGCTCGCGCCGCCAACCTCATGGGCGTGTGCGCGTGCAAGATGGGCGACGAAGCCAAAGCGAAGCGCGCGGTGGGCAAGATCCGCGGCGCGAACAAAGACAACGTCGTCAAGCTGTGCGCTGCCAAGGGCATCACGCTCTGAGCTGCTGACCTCGTCTGGACTTAGGACCCTGGTCGGTTCAGGACGCGCTGGGCAGTGCCCGTGTCGGCCCAGACGGCAGCGCCTTCTCGGATGCGAGGACCATCTGCGCGGCATTGAATCCGCACATGCCGTGCACGCCAGCGCCCGGGTGGGCGTAGCTCGAGCACAGGTACAGGCCATCGATCGGCATCTTGTAGCGGAAGTAGGGGAAGAAGGGCCGGAACAACAGCTGCCGGTTCCAGGCGTTGCTGCCTCCGCCGAGGTCACCCCCGACCAGGTTGGCGTCCATGGCCTCTAGGTCGGGAGGTGTGACGATGGCGCGGGCTTGAATCGTGCTGCGAAATCCCGGGGCGAGCGATTCGATGCGGGCCTCGACGCGATCGGCGAACGCCTCCGCGGAGTTTGACCATCCGCCCTCAAGCGATGGGGGCACGCGAGAGTAGGCCCAGAGCGTGTGCCCGCCCTCGGGTGCCCGCGTTGGGTCGCTGAGGCTTTGCTGCCCGAGGACGAGGTACGGGTTGTCTGGGAGTTTTCCGCTGCGGACTTGGGCGGTGAAGGTGCTGAGGTCCTCGAGGCTGTCGCCTGCATGCACGACGGCCGCCCGCCTCGCCTCTTCGTTGGCCCAGGGCACCGGGGCACTGAGCGCCCAGTCCATCTTGAACGCACCCCAACCTCGCGGATAGGTGCGGCAACGCTCGAGGATGCGGTTGGGCACCCACTGCTCGTCCACCATCGTTCGCAGCAGCGCGACCACGTCGGTATCCGCAAGTACGGTGCGCGCGGGGATCTCGTCTCCGTTTTGCAGGCGGACGCCGTGGGCCCGTCCGTCGCGGACCATGACCTTCTCGACCCGGGCGCCGAGGCGGGCGGTGCCGCCGTGGCTCTCGAAGCACTGCACGAGCGCGTCGGTGATGCTCTGCGCGCCGCCCTTGGGGCAGACGTAGCCGCCAGTGGTCGCGGTCATCGCGAGCATGTAGCCCAGCGCGGCACCGAACCAATCGTCGGGGCCCACGTCGACGTGCAGCGCGAGTCCGGGCATGACCCTTCGGGCAGCCGCGGTCTCAAACCATCGCTCCGCGACCCATCGCCCCTTCGAGCCGAACACCGAGCCGATGCGCATCAGGTGAAACGGGAACAATCGAAGCGCGGGCCCGACGGCGGGAAACGTTCGCATCAAAACGTCGAGCAGGTGGGGTTCGATGCTCTGATAGTGCTGGGCGACGGCGCGAAACTTATCCCCGTCCTTGGGGCTCCCGAACATCTTCGCGGCTTGATCCAGGTCGCGGCTGATGCACGCGATGCTTCCGTCCGGAGCCGGGTGGGCGCTCTCGATGTCGGCGGCACACCACTGCAGCCCGTATTGCTCGAGCCGCAGGTGCTTAAACGCGGGACTCAGCGAGCCCCAGGGGAAGAACGCGGCCCCAACGTCATGCACATAGCCAGGCAACGTGGACTCCACCGAGCCGACGGCGCCGCCGAAGCGGTCGGGGTGTGCTTCGAGAAGCAGTGTATTCACGCCAGCTTGCGCGAGCATGCAGGCGGCGACGAGGCCGTTGGGTCCGGAGCCGATGACCACCGCGTCGGGATCTGCCACGGTCGGGAAGCTACCCCACGCTGCTCGACCTGTCGCGTCTGGTAGAATGTCCTCCATGGCCGACATGTCCGCCCAGATCGATCGGGCCGTGGAGGTCCTGCTCGGTGGTGGTGTGGTCGCGTTTCCGACCGACACCGTCTACGGCGTGGGCGCCCTCCCGACCCAGCGCGCCGCGATCGACCGCATCTACACCCTGAAGGGGCGCCCCCGAACCCGGGCGCTCGTGATCCACGTGCATGAGCGAGAGGCCATGTCCGCGATCGCCGACAACGTGCCTGACTATGCGCGTCAGCTTGCCGAGGCTTTCTGGCCCGGCGCACTCACGCTGGTGCTCCCTCGGACCGAGGCTGTCCCGGCGTTCGTGACCGGCGAGCGCCCCACGGTGGCCTTGCGCATGCCGAACCACCCCGTTGCGACGCGCTTGCTTCGGGCGCTGAACCAGAGCAGCGAGACCACGGTGGGAATCGCCGCACCTTCGGCGAATCGGTTCGGAGACACGCCGGCCGCGACCGCCCAGGAGGTGGTGGCGCGCCTGGGGGCACCTGGCAGTGGCGACAACGCTGTGGACATGATCCTCGACGGTGGCGCGTGTCCGGGCAAGGTCCCCTCGACCATCCTCGATTGCACCGGTGAGTGGCCGCGACTGTTGCGGCGCGGGGCGACGAGCGTGGAGGCGATCGAAGCGGTGATTGGCCGCTTCGTGAAACAGTAGCTGGGCCCGCTCGCTACGAGCGCGTGGCCCATCCCTGTGCGAGCAGCCCTGCGATGATCTGCTGCCCGCGCAGAGGCCAGAGCGGGTGGGGCAGCGCCGCGAGTTCGTCCGCCAGCGTGTTGGCGGCTTGTGCCGTGGTTGTCCCGGTCTCCTGGGCTCGAAGCAGGACGCGGCGCGTCATGTTGAACACGCTCTGCTCCCAGTCCCGCTCAAGGTGGCGCGCGATGGCGGGATCGTTGGGCACGTGGCCGTAGGCTTCGTTGGCACAGTTGACGATGCCCATCCGGTTGGCGACGAAGTCGGGCACGTAGACGATCTTTCGCTGGACCAGCGCGTCCATGTCCCGCTTGTCATCGAGCAGCTGGTTGTTGGCGGCGCCGCAAACGATGCTGGTGTGTAGGCGCTCGATGGTGCTGGGGTTGAGGACCCCGCCCAGCGCGTTGGGGGCGAAGATGTCGCAGGGCGTCTCGAAGATCGAGAGGTCGTCGGGAGCACAGTGACGAAGCTCGACCGGGGCGCCTTCGAACTGGGTTCGCAGCTCGGCCAGTCGGGACTCGCTGATGTCCGAGGCGACGATCGAAGCCACGCCGCGCTCGAGCAGCGCCGACATCATGAATGCGGCGACGTTGCCGGCACCCTGCATCGCGATGCGCTTGCCGGCCAGTGTGCCCTCGTCCATCACGTCGAGGGCGGCCTCCATGGCGCAGACGACCCCAATCGCGGTCGGGCCCGACGGGTTGCCCGAGCCTCCCTGGGCAGGCGGGATGCAGGTGGTGTGGCGGGTGCCCGAGAACACGGCCTGCATGTCGGGCGGGGTTGTGCCCGCGTCTTCGGCGGTGACGTAGCAGCCGCCCAGCGAGCTCACGAACCGGCCGTACTCTGCGTAGACCAGGTCGCGGTACGCCCGGCTCTGCCAGTCGGCGTCGTCACGCCTGGCGATGATGCCCTTGCCACCGCCCCACCACAGACCCGCCATCGCGTTCTTTCGCGTCATGCCGACCGAGAGCCGGAGCCCATCGCGAACGAGTGCTTCGAGCGTGGGGTAGGGCCAGTGTCGCAAGCCGCCGGCCGCTTGGCCGCGGGTGGTCCGGTGCACGAATGCGGCCAGCAGGGCGCCACTTTCCTTCCCGACCTCGAAGAACACGCCTTCGTGGTCGAGAAAGTCACGGGGATCGTGCTCCAGGAGTTCGCGAACTGGATCGAGGAGCGAATGCGAGCTTTCGAGCTGGCCTGAGTCGGCACGACGGACCACGTAACCCCGACCGCCAACGCTGCGTAGCGGGTCCACGAAGGCTTGTGGGGTGGTCGCGAGCAGCGAACTCATCAGGCGGAATGTACACCGCAGGGCCACGCCCCACGCAAGATCCTCGGGTGCACGCTGCTAGGTCCAATCCCGCGGACCCGGGCTCGGGCCACCCCGGACACGGGCTCGACGCGGATGTTTCTGCGATCGGCGGAAAACCTCAGCCGCGCTCATGCGTGTGAGCCCTACGGAGTTCTCGATGACAACGAAGTTGAACAGCGCGGTGATGGTCGGTTTATTGATGGCAGCGGGCTTGTTGGTCCCTTCGGGGGCGGACGCGTGCTTGCGGATGAAGACGCGCCGGGTCCAGACGGTGGACCGAGAGCTCCAAGATGTGAACCGGGCTGAGCACCTGCTCGCCCAAGGGAACGGTGCGAAGGCGGCCAAGCTGGCGCGCAAGCGCTTCAAGAAATTCACGGCGGCGACCGGGGAGCCGGACGCTGGAAAGGCGCTGTTCAATCGCGCTCAGCGGACCATCGCCCTGGCGGCGGTGCGCTCGGATGGGGCGATCGATCTGGGCACTGGGATGCGCGGTAAATCGCAGCAGGAGCGTCTGGCCAACCTCGCGTGGGGAACGGCCATTCTGGAGATTCAGGCAGCGGCCGACCCCGACAACCTGCTGCTTCGGACCTACGCGGCCGAGGCGCTCATGCACCAGCCTGGTGGGGACGCGCAAGCGGTGGAGATCCTCCGCGAGCTGGCCAACGATGACCTGATGCCCACGGCGAGAGGCTTTGCGTTGTTGGCTCAGGGGCAGCAACGTCTTGGCGACACCTCGGGACGAGACCTCTCGCTGCAGCGGTGCCGCGAGCTGGGTGAAGGCGACGACGTTTGCACGGTGGCCTGATGCGCAGGGCGTTGATCGTTGCGGCCCTGCTGCTCGGGGCGTGTGAGGCCGAGCCGGCGCCAGCGCTGCCCGCTCGGCCTGCGGCGCTCGGTCGTCCCGCGACGGAGCAAGCCGCGCCCGTCCGCGAGCCGGAGGTGATGGCGGACGCGGCCGCGGTCGAGCACGGCAAAGCGCTGGTTTCGCAGTACCAGTGCAACCGATGCCACGAAATCGCCGGCGTCGAGCCTCCCGAGCTCGACTACAGCTGTGCGGGCTGCCACCAGCAGATCTTGGCGGGCACGTTCGATGCCACCGCTGAGGAACTCGCGCAGTGGCAAGGACGTCTGCACTCGCTCGACGAGGTCCCGAGCTTGACGCACACCGAACGCTTCTCGCGCGCCTGGGTGGCCGGCTTCATCCCCAACGCCCACGATGTCCGCCCCAACCTCCTCGCAAGCATGCCGCGCTTTGCGATGCCGGCCTCGGACGCCGAAGCGATCGCGGCGTTCTTGGTGCCGAGTGCCGAAGCCGCCGCGCCCACGCCGGGTGATGCACAGCGGGGACGAGCGCTGCTGGAGTCGAAGGGGTGCGCCTCCTGCCACCGAATGACGGGCGTTGCATCGCTCGCGGCTCGCCCCACACCGGAGCCTCTCGCTCCGGAGGTCTTTGCGCGCGGGCAGAAGATGGCGCCCGACCTTCGTTTTGCTCGGGACCGCATGCGACCTGCGGCGATGGTTGCGTGGATCGTCGACCCCCAAGCGGTCAAGCCGGACGCGGTGATGCCTTCGCTTGGCGTCACGAAGAGCGAGGCCCTCGACATCGCTGCGTACCTGCTGGAAGCCAAACTCGAACCGGTTGCGGTGGGGGAGGCTCCGGCGCTGCCCGCCGTGCTCGAACGGGTGGTCACCTACGCCGAGGTGCACGAGCGCATCTTCGGCAAGATCTGTCGGCACTGTCACTCCGACCCCAATGTGGTCATCGGTGACGGGGGCCCGGGGTACGACGGCGGCTTCGGCTTTCCCAAGCGCGCGCTCGACCTCTCGACATACGAAGGCTTGCGCTCAGGGAGCCTCGACGACGAGGGGAAGCGGCGCAGCGTGTTCAAAGAGGTGAACGGCCAGCCGCGAATCGTCGTACACCTGCTCGCCCGGCACGCAGAGGTGGCTGGGCAACCGGTCGACGGCGTCCGCGGCATGCCGCTGGGCCTCCCGCCGATCCCCATGGACGACATCGTTTTGCTGAAGACGTGGATCGAGCAAGGCCGAAAGAAAGAACCCGTGCAATGAAACGCCTCCTGCTTGTTTCGTGCTGGCTTGGGCTGGGGCTGGGCTCGGGCTCGGGCTCGGCTGTGACGTGTCCGTATCGCAGCCCACCGACGCCGCTGGGGAGCCGCAGTCCAAGCCGGTCGCCGCTTCGGAACTCGAGCCTGAGGCCGAGCCGGAGCCCCCGGCACCGCTCGCGCCCGAACCTGAGCCTGAGCTTGAGCTTGAGCCCGAGGCACCGAGCGCCGAGTCACCGAGCGCCGAGTCAGCACCCGCGCTGTCGATCGTGGAGCTGAAGATGTCCGCGGGTCCGCTGCGTCAGCAGCTTCGGCTTCACGCCAAGCGCGGTGCGAAGAACGGACAGCGCGTGGTGCTGGAGATGGGCGCACCGTGGTGCCCTCCGTGTCAGCGCGCCAAAGCACTGCTCGCCGAAGCGCAGGTGAAGGCGGAGCTGGACGGGGTGGTCTTGCTGCGCGCCGACAGTGACGTGTGGGGTGAGCAGTTGGACGCGCTCGGGTTCGACGCGCCGGTGATTCCCGTCTACTACGCGCTCGACGAGGCGGGCGGACCCTCGGGAGACTCGGCACGCGGCGACCGATGGCGGAGTCGGGAGCAGGTCCGCGAGGGGTTGCTCGCGTTTCTTCGCGGCGGGTAGGCCCGACTCGGAGGATGGGTCTGGTGCCATGGCGTAGCGAAAACCGGCGACGCCCCTGTCTCTCACCACGTGTCGAGGATGACCCCGCGGGCTGGGGCCGAGTAGAGTCAGCCTGATGATGCGGCTGCTCCCCGGGTTTATGCTCGTCCTGGTCGCGTGCACGAGCGCCAGCCAGAGTGCGGAAGAGGCCCCCGTTACGGGCACCATCCGCGTCGAGCTTCCGGCGGGCTTCGTCGGGACGCTGGACGACCTGAAGGAGCCGATCGAGCCAGGGGTGGATCATGCGGTGCTGGCAGGAGAGCACACGGTCGTGGTGCAGACTCCGTGCGGGGAGCACCGCGCCCAGGTCTCGGTCTCTGCGGGCGCCGTCTCGACGCTCGCGCAGGGGGACTTCGAGGGCCTGGGTTTCGCGAAGCTGAGCATCGCGGCGACGAACCTTCAGCAGGAGCCACTGCTGCCGACGGTGACCTTGGATGAATGGACGGTTCCGGGGCACGCGAGTACGGCGACGGTCGTGCCTGCGTGCAAGGCTCGGATGCAGGTGAGTGCGCCGGAGCTTGGGGCGTTCATCGAGGATGTGGAGCTGAAGGAAGGAGACGAGGTGCGGCGGGCCGTAGTGCTGGCCCCGGGCAGCGATGTGGTTCGGATCCACGGGGGGACGCTTACGTTTCGCGACTGGCGACTGTTTCCGGAGACGACAGATGACTACGGGATTCCCGTCGGGCCGAACAACGACTTGTTCGGGTCGTACGCACACACGCTCGCGACGTTCGACATCGATCAGCGCGAGGTGACGACGGCGGAGTTCCACGGATGCCGTGCCGCAGGCAAGTGCACGAGTTCCTTCGAACAGCGGATGAACACTCCGCCGCCGTTCGACCGAGAGCACCACCTCTGCACGACCGACACCGTGGACCCGCTGCGGACCCCGAGAGATGGCAAAGACGACATCGCAATGAACTGCGTCGCTACCTGGGAAGCGCAGGAATACTGCCGATGGGTGGGAAAGCGGCTCCCAACCGTCGAAGAGTGGGAATTCGCTGCTCGTAGCCGCGGCGACGACGCCCGCTGGCCGGATGAGTTCAGGACCTGCATCGACTCCTACAATGAGGACACGCTCTGCCCCCGCCGAACACAGAAAGCCCCAGCATCGCCGTGTGCGGACGCGACCGATGTGACAGCCCAGGGTCTCTGCGGCATGTTCGGCAACCTATCGGAGCTCGTGACGGAGACGCCACGCTCATGGCCTGGCACCCGAGCCGCCGGATGGGGGTATGCATCCTGGGGATATCCTTGGGGCCACGACCCCCAACCGAGTTCCCTCCCCGTCGGCGGACGCCAGAGCCCGAGCGTGGGCTTCCGCTGCGCCCGTGATGCAGCCTCGGTCGGGAATGTGTCAGAAGGGGCGGTCCACTGATGGCCATCGAGCCGAGAAACCCCGTCGTCGCCCCAGAAGGGCACGAAGGACGCATAGAAGCGAACATGAAGCGCCCCCTCCCGTGCCGTGACTTCGACGAGCACGGGAAGGACCGAGGCACACGAGAGTGCCGCAAATCCATCGAGACCGGCGGCAATCCCCACTTCTGTCCAAACAAGGGCAACGCTCCCGGACAGTGTCAGATGGGGGCGTTTCTCTATCCTCGCGGCCTTCGCCCCGACGGCACGACGCACTTCCATCAAGGCATCGACCTCTCCCCCCACTACGACGGCATCAACTCCAAGAAACGCCACCGTTCCGACTTCGAATCCGATCCAGACGGCAAGCTCAAGCCTCGCGCAGACATCGTTTCGGTCGTCGCGGGGAAAGTCGTCAACAAGCCGGAGGAGACTGGTACCGGGAGCTACGGACTCATGGTCGTCATCAAGGCCAATGACCCCCTCAAGGTCGACGGAGAAGCGCTAGAGCTATACTACACCTACGCTCACTGCCATTCCTTCAATGTTAGCCATGGCGAGGAAGTCCTAGAGGGGCAGAAGATCGGCGTGGTTGGTCGCACAGGGTTCACCAACAACACCAAGGTCTCCGACCATTTGCACTTCGAGGTCTCGACGAGAGCAAGTCACAAGCGGGGAGCCGTCGATGAAACGAAACTCGGCGAGGACCCCCTCTTTCGCCTAGCAGCCTGTTGAAAAAGCCCCGATTCGGAATGGAGGGGATCGCGAGGCGCGGCGAGGTTCGCTAGGATCTCAGAGATGGCGATGGGCGAGAAGGGTTCGGAGCAAGGGGAGCTGTTCGTGCCGCACGAGTCGGTGCGGCACGCGGCCGGGCACCCCTTCTACCAGGCGCTGGAGAAGATCCTGCGCGAGGCGAACTTCGATCGGCGTGTCGAGGCGATGTGCAGGAAATTCTACGCGGAGAAGCAGGGGCGGCCGAGCATTCCGCCCGGCGTGTACTTCCGGTGTTTGATGATCGGCTTCTTCGAGGGGATCGACAGCGAGCGCGGGATCGCGTGGCGCGTCGCGGACTCGCTGAGCTTGCGAAGCTTCCTGGGGATCGCGCTGGGCAAGTCGACGCCTGATCACTCGAGCTTCTCCAACATCCGGCGTCGACTCGACGTTGAGACGCACCAAGAAGTCTTCACGATGATCCTGGGCAAGCTCGCGGAGCACGGTCTCGTCAAAGGCAGGTCGCTCGGGGTCGATGCGACGACCCTTGAAGCGAACGCGGCGCTTCGTTCGTTGGTGCGGCGCGAGGACGGGCAGTCGTACGAGGACTTCCTGCTTGAGTTGGCCAACAAGTCCGGGATCGAAACGCCGACGCGCGCGCAGCTGGCAAAACTGGACCGTAAGAGGCCGAAGAAGGGCTCCAACAAGGATTGGGTGAACCCGTACGAGCCGGACGCCGAGATCATGAAGATGAAGAAAGGCGGCACCCGAATGGCCCACAAGCACGAGCACGCCGTCGATCTGGAGACGGGAGCGATCCTTGGGTCGTCGCTGAACGGAGGCGCGCGCGGGGACACGAAGACGATGGAGGAGACGCTCGCGGACGCCGACGAGAACGTGCAGAGAGTCCGAAGCGAGGCCGACGAAAAGACGTCGAAGCGAGTCAGCGAGACTTTCAAGGAAGTGACCGCGGACAAGGGCTACCACTCGAACGAGATGTTGATGCGCCTGGAGGAAGCCGAGATTCGAAGCTACATCTCGGAACCGGATCGAGGGCGCAGGCGCTGGAAGAACAAGGAGGCCGAACGCGATGCGGTCCACCGAAATCGGAAGCGGGTGAAGCGGACGAAGGGCAAGAGGTTACTGCGCAAGCGAGGAGAGTTGCTCGAACGACCGATGGAGCATCTGTTCAACAGTGGAGGGATGAGACGCATTCACTTGCGTCGCCACGAGAACATTCAGAAGCGGCTTCTGATCCACATGGCCGCGTTCAATCTGAGTGTGCTGATGCGCAGCTTCTTCGGAGTCGGGAAACCCAAGCGCCTCCAGGGGAGGTCGGGCCTCTTCGCGGCAATACTGGCCGCTCTCTTCCAGCTGTGCGCGCTCTTGCAGCGCATGTCCGCTCGGACGGTTGCCGCCATCGCAAGCACCGCCGAGCCTCGATGTTCCGCTTCCGCGATCTGAGCCCGCCGTCGGCCGCTTCCTGAGCCGAACCGGGACTTTCTCAACAGGCTGCTAGACCCGCTGAAGATCCTGACCTTGCTGGGACCGTGGGGCAACAACAAGGCCTTCACCCCGCTCGGTGACGAACTCACCACTGAAGGCCGCAAGAGGGCCATCGACGACATCCTCCACGAGATCGAGCGCATCGTCCCGGACGGCTGCTACCCGATCGGCGCGAACAGCCTCTGGCACGGCGGCGTCCACCTCCCGATGAAGCGGGGCTCGATGGTCCACGCTCCGCTCTCGGGGACCATCGTCGCGGCTCGGCTCGGCTCGGACCCGTCGCTGTGCGAGCACGAGTTCGGCAGCACCAACTTCATCCTGCTTCGCCACGAACTCCCGCGGTCCGTCGTTCCGGGAGGGAGCAAGGGCTCGAGCAACAAAGGAGGCGGATCGTCGACCCCGAAGGTGCCCAACCACGGCAAGAGCATCGGAGCCGGACAGACCAACCCACCCGAGCAGGTCCAAGCGCTCAAGACTCGCCTGCAAGAGCTTGGCTACTACGCCGACGCTCCGTCGCCGCCAGCTCCTGAGGACCCGAACATCTCCGCGACCGACGTGGCGGCGATCGAGTCGTTCCAAGAAGAAATCGGCAGCCCCTTTCAAGGAGCGGCGCAACCGTGGCCCGACGGCGTGGTGACCATTGGCGGGTACACCTGGGGCCGCCTGTTCGCGCCCAATGCTCCGCCCGCGCCCGGCCAGCCCGTGCCGCCGGCTCCGCTTGGACCCGACTCCACCGAGCCCGTGCCACCGCCTCCGCTCGGGCCTGACACCGTCGAGCCCACTCCAAGCCCTACAGACCCCAAGCGCACGGTCTACACCCTCCTCATGCACCTGGCGCCCGTCAGCACCGACGAGGCGTTCGGACGCGGCGCGACGTGGCTTCCCACGGTCGACATCCACGATCCGCAGGGCGAGGCCGAGGATGCCGCAGAGGCAGCCGAGCACCAGCTCATCGGTGACGTCGGTCTCGCGAAGAACGGCAAGCTGGTCGGTGCACCCATCGATGTGGAATGGGTCTCCAAGCGGCTGATCCGCTTCGGGCTTCTGCAGGGACCCCCCACGAGCACGCCCATGCCGGAGCTCGTCACCGCGATCGAGGAGTTCCAACGCACGCCCCCTGTCCTTCAGCGCGTGTCGAGGGTGACGCTGCGGGCTGGGGCCGAGTAGAGTCAGACTGATGATGCGGCTGCTCTCCGGGTTCATGCTCGTCTTCGGCGCCTGCACGAGCGCCAGCCACAAGGCGGATGAGACCTCGGTCACCGGGACGATCCGGCTCGAGCTTCCGGCGGGCTTCGTCGGGACGCTGGACGACTTGAAGGAGCCGCTCGAGCCAGGGATGGACCATGCGGTGCTGGCAGGAGAGCACACGGTCGTGGTGCAGACTCCGTGCGGGGAGCACCGCGCCCCGGTCTCGGTCACCGCGGGCGCCGTCTCGACGCTCGCGCAGGGGGACTTCGAGGGCCTGGGTTTCGCGAAGCTGAGCATCGCGGCGACGAACCTTCAGCAGGAGCCACTACTGCCGACGGTGACGTTGGATGAATGGACGGTTCCGGGGCACGCGAGTACGGCGACGGTCGTGCCTGCGTGCAAGGTTCGGATGAAGGTGAGTGCGCCCGAGCTTGGGGCGTTGATCGAGGATGTGGAGCTGAAGGAAGGAGACGAGGTGCGGAGAGCTGTCGTGCTGGCTCCGGGCAGCGATGTGGTCCGGATCCACGGAGGGACGCTGACGTTTCGCGACGGGCGGTTTTTTCCAGATGCGACGAATGTTGTGGGGGACCGCGACGAAGATCCGTACAGCGCCTACGAACACACGCTCGCGACGTATGACATCGACCAGCGGGAGGTGACGACGGCGGAGTTCCACGCGTGTAGCGTCGCGGGTGCATGCACGAGTTCCTACGACCAGCGGATGAGCACGCCACACCCGTTTGACCGAGAGACCCATCTCTGTACAACTGACGTGATCGATCCGCTGCGGACCCCGGGGGGAGGCAAGGAAGACATCGCGATGAACTGTGTCGCAACCTGGGAGGCAGAGGAATACTGCCGCTGGGTAGGCAAGCGCTTGCCGGACGTAGAGGAGTGGGAGTTCGCGGCACGAAGCCGCGGCGACGACAGGCTGTGGCTCGAGGACGACAAACGCTGTGAACTTGGCAAGCCGGTGGAACAGTGTCCTCGCAAGGCGCAGAAAGAGGCAGCCGCTCCTTGCACGGTAGACTCGCCCAAGACGAACCAAGGGCTATGCGACATGTTTGGCAACGTTGCCGAACTCGTCGTGACGACTCCTCGCTCGGAGTGGACTGCGGCGGCAGGGGCGAGCTACAATGCGAAGGGCGTTCCCTGGGGACTCGGTGACCTAGATGCGGCCGCCGTACGATACGGCGAGCGCCAACAGCCGGACCTAGGCTTCCGCTGTGCTCGTACGGTTGAGGGATCCCACGCGAAGTCGATCAGTCGCGAGAGGGAATCCGATGACGATTCCTCCTCGCAACCCTGTGGTGGCCCCTCCTGGTCTCGAGACGGTCGTCGACTCGAACCCCGAGCGACTGCTGCACTGTCGCGACTTCGACGAGCACGGTAAGGACCGGGGGCCCGGCTTCCGGGAGTGCCGCGACCAGCTCGCGAAGAGCGGCGGCGCCAATCACATCTGTCCGAACGAGGGGAACAAGGACGGAAAATGCCAGAGGGGGGCGTTTCTCTACCCACGAAAACTGCGGCCGGACGGGACCACGCACCATCACCAGGGCATCGACATCTCACCCTTCTACCACGGGGGACGCTTTAACTTCCGCAAAGGGTCGGACTTCAAGTCCGACCCGGACGGTGAGGACAAGCCCCGCGCGCTCATCCAGTCAGTGGCGGCAGGAACCGTCGTGGTGGACGGGAGCGAGCCCACGAAGAGCTACGGCATTCGGATCGTCATCGAAGCCGACGAAGTACCAGAGGCGATCGCCGCCGAGATCGAGAGAGTTCGGCCGTCGAAGCCCAACGAGAACCTGAAGCTGTTCTACGTCTATGCACACTGCAACGCCTCGAAGGTCAAGAAGGGGCAGGTTGTCGCCGAACAAGAAGTGATCGGCGTGGTCGGCCGTACGGGCTTCACTGGTGCAGGAGAAATCCCCGACCACCTGCACTTCGAAGTTTCGACGAAGCAGAGCCCTGGAGGTGGAGATGCGGAAGAGACCAAGCTGGGCGCAGAGCCTCTCCACCGCCTGGATCCGTTGCGAATCCTGACCTTGCTGGGACCGTGGGGCAACAACAAGGCGTTCACCCCGAAGGGGCACGAGTTCACCCCAGAGAACCGAGCAACGCTTAGCCAAGATACCCACACCGAGATCGAGCGCATCGTCCCGGACGGCTGCTACCCGATCGGCGCGAACAGCCTCTGGCACGGCGGCGTCCACCTCCCGATGAAGCGGGGCTCGATGGTCCACGCTCCGCTCTCGGGGACCATCGTCGCGGCTCGGCTCGGCTCGGACCCGTCGCTGTGCGAACACGAGTTCGGCAGCGCCAACTTCATCCTGCTTCGCCACGAACTCCCGCGGTCCGTCGTTCCGGGAGGGAGCAAGGGCTCGAGCAAGAAAGGAGGCGGTTCGTCGACGCCGAAGGTGCCCGACCACGGCAAGAGCATCGGAGCCGGACAGACCAACCCACCCGAGCAGGTCCAAGCGCTCAAGACTCGCCTGCAAGAGCTTGGCTACTACGCCGACGCTCCGTCGCCGCCAGCCCCTGAGGACCCGAACATCTCCGCGACCGACGTGGCGGCGATCGAGTCGTTCCAAGAGGAAATCGGCAGCCCCTTTCAAGGAGCGGCGCAACCGTGGCCCGACGGCGTGGTGACCATTGGCGGGTACACCTGGGGCCGCCTGTTCGCGCCCAATGCTCCGCCCGCGCCCGGCCAGCCCGTGCCGCCGGCTCCGCTTGGACCCGACTCCACCGAGCCCGTGCCACCGCCTCCGCTCGGGCCTGACACCGTCGAGCCCACTCCAAGCCCTACAGACCCCAAGCGCACGGTCTACACCCTCCTCATGCACCTGGCGCCCGTCAGCACCGACGAGGCGTTCGGACGCGGCGCGACGTGGCTTCCCACAGTCGACATCCACGATCCGCAGGGCGAGGCCGAGGATGCCGCGGAGGCAGCCGAGCACCAGCTCATCGGTGACGTCGGTCTCGCGAAGAACGGCAAGCTGGTCGGTGCACCCATCGATGTGCAATGGGTATCCAAGCGGCTGATCCGCTTCGGGCTTCTGCAGGGGCCCCCCACGAGCACGCCCATGCCGGAGCTCGTCACCGCGATCGAGGAGTTCCAACGCACGTTCCCGTTCAAGGCGAAGGGATTCAGCGACGGCTTGGTCCAGCGAGGCTCGGCGGGGCGTCCGGGAACCACCGCGCAGTGGCTGGCGAAGACCCACAAGGAGCTGCGTGGCGGCAAGGCACAGACCCGTGTCGACCCTGACCTGACAGCGCACTTCGACACGCCCGACTTCACCGGCACGACCTCCGTCGTCATCCTCAATCACGAGGTCGAGGCAGGTGCCCCGCTGTGGCCCTCGGGGGACTCGGTCGGGTTCGACGAGTTCGACGGCCCCGTCCCCCGCGCGGAGATTCACTGGGAGATGTTCTCCGAAGAACTCCTCTTCGAAGAGGCGTGGAATCCGGGGATTGAAGACAAGAACGACGACCTCACGACCGACCTGAGCCCGGACGTCATCGCGAAGATCGAGGCCGCCCAAGGTGACATCGCACAACCCCTCCGTCTTCGTCGACGGACACATCAGCCAGGCAGAACTCGAGAACTTCTACCGCAGCGAAGACGGCGAACGGTTCCGACGCACGCCCGTGATGTTTCGCTCCGAATGGGGTGTCGACATGAAGGCCATGCTCGCAGCGCTCGGCCGTAAGCACACCGACCCCATTCCGCCCCACATGGGCGCTCTCATTGCGCCGTACCAGTGGTGGTTCGATGCCGCGGACGTTGTGCCCAAGAGCCCGAAGGTCTGGCACTACCACCCGCTCGAGTTCCTCTCACGCTACCAGGACGCACTCACGCCGGGGCCACCGCCCGCGCCCCCACCTCCCGAGAACATCGCGAACCTCGAGGTCGTCGTGCTCGGCGACAACGGCATGCCGCCCAAGAAGCAGTCACGCAAGCAGAGGCTGCACCTGTCGGTGTTCCCCGTGTCCAGCGAGACGACCGTCCCGCTCGCCATCGTCAACGCGGAGGCCGTCGACAAGGACGGCATCGTTCGGGCGTCCTCGATCCCGCCAGGTCCGTACTCGATCGTCCTCGAGCGCGGGAACGAGACCATCTTGCAAAGGAACGTGGACGTACGACCAACCTCCGAGGTCCCCGTCGAGCGCGTCACCCTCGAGACCCCCTTGGAAGGACAGGGGTTCGGCAACCTGTCGATCTACATCAGGCAAGCCGAGCAGTTCGGGCCGGCGACCGCGGCCAAGGTCGCAATTGTCGGCCCTGCGTTTCCGGACGGCATCGAGAAGCGTGCCTGGGGAGGGAACGCGGTCGTCGTCCTCAAAGGGCTGCAACCAGGAACGTACGAGGTCGAGGCAAAGCACGGCGGCTCACAGCACCCTAACGACGCGGTCGAGGGGCGCGGCACCATCGAGTTCTCCGGCACCAGCCACAAGGAGCTGATCCAGCTGGGCTACCCTCGCTGCACGCTGACCATCGTCTACGACCACGGCCCGGCATCCGGCACCCTCACCTGGCCCGAGGCCGTGCTCCCCGAACTGTTCGGTTTTCTGCAGGACACCCCGCTCTCCTTCAACGACGAGGGTCGAAACAAACTCTCGATCGATGTTCTGCGCTCCAAGACCCCCTACGAGATCACCATCGACGGAAAAACCCGCCCCGTGAGCGCGAGCCAGCGTGAGCGCCGATTCGTCTTCAAGCCGTAGATCCAGCCCACGAGAAGTTCCATGCCCAAGAAAACGCCCAAGAAGCCGGACACCGCGGACAGCAAGATCGACATTCCGCCAACCCCGATGTGCATCCCCCTGACGCTTGACGGCGAAGATGTACTGCTCTTGTCGAGCACATCGGTCGCGCAATGGAAGGCCTCGCTTGGCCCCAAGAAGTTCGAGGACCGCTTCACCAACGTTCTGGACGTGCGTGGTCAGCAAGTCGGCGACCGCACGCGTGGAGAATGGAAGAACTGAGCCATGCGAGCACAGTTTCGACGCCTCCTGTCGGGCGCGACTTCTGTCTGAGCGCGTGGCACAGAGCCTCTCCGATGATGAGGATGACCACCCTCTCGACCTCACGGACTTCGAAGTTCAGGAGATCGAGGCTAGCTTCGGCGCCGCAGACCGGGTCGTCGCGATCAGGGCGTACAACTGGGCGCTCGTCGATGGGGATGCTGGCGCCGAGGGCTTCGGCCTCATCGCGACACTCAACGTCGACGGCGACGTGATCCACGAAGTGTACTGGGGAGATGGCTGTGCCCTGGATGGTGTCTTCGACCTCGATGGCGATGGAGTCAACGAAGTCTTGTACTTCGAGTACGCCTACGAGTATCTCGCGCGGCGGCTCGTGAAGCTCTCACCATCGCCGACCGAGCGGGTCGAGCTCTTCGAACATGAAGAATGACGGCGAGCACCGTCTCAGGCCGAGAACACGATACGGGGCGCGGGCGAGAGCGTATTGGTCGGCGCCTCTCCCTTGGGGCCAGGCTCGACAGTGAACCGCCCGACGCGGAGCGGAGGGTCGTTCGGGTTCCGGGGCTCGGGCTGGGTGTCCAAGGGGTCCCCAGACGCACCGCCGCTCGCGTTTCCGCCTGTGTCCGCCATCGACTCGAACGCTAGCATGGCCGCCAGGCCACCGCATGCTTGCCTTCCCGGACGTCAAGCCGACATGCTCCAGATGTGCTCGGCGACCCGACTCGACTTCGCACCCCTCACGGCTACGGTTTCCTGTGCAGCTGGAAGGACAAGCTGAAGTTCCGCGACCAGGAAGATGCCCTGGCGATGGTGGAACGGATTCTCGACGACCCCGCAAACGTCGCAGCCCTTCGCGAGCACTACGGTGACATCGAGCGCAGCGATCTCGAACAGCGTCTCGTCGGCCAGCTCGTCGGAGGCTGGTCTGCGCTCATGCGGACACGCCGTCGGTACCGTCCACTGACCGACATCGACAACACCGAGGTGATCAACGGCGGCGACCGACCTGGCCCCCCTGGCCCCGGTCCCAAGGAAGAGTATGCGCTGCGGCTACGGTTTCCCGCCGCACCCGAGCACACCATCGAGCTGACCTGCGCCGGCAAGACCACCACCGCCACGACGAACGCGGCGGGAGCCGTTGTGTTCGACATCCCCGAGGACGCCCGGGCCGTCAGGGTCCGGGTCATCGAGCGTGAAGAGGAGTTCGATCTCGACCTCGTGCGACTCGATGACGCCTCGAGCCGAAACGGTGCCGCAACCCGACTTCGCAACCTGGGCTTCCTTGGCGAGACACGCAGACGCCGAGGCGACCCCTTCGCCCGTGCGGTCAGGCTGTTTCAGGTCACTCACGGCCTCGCCGTCACAGGCGCGCTCGACACAGCCACCGTTGCTGCCCTCAGCGAAGCCTATGGCTTCTGAGGCCGGGTCGAGCCGGGGAGTTTCCGGCTCGGGTGAATCACCTCTGCTCTTCGCGGTCTTGTCCCTGCTCCGCCGCCGCCGACGAGACTGACCTCGAATGGGCTGCAGCTTCGACGGGGTAGCCTCGGGAGGCGCTCCAGTTCGCACCGAAACCCGAAAGAAAATCGTCCGAGTGCGGGATTGAGCCAGCGAGAACTGCCCGACAAGAGGCTCGAGAAGCGCACGGTCCAGTCTACCCAGGAGCACCCGTGGCGGCCAGCGTGGGGCGTGGCGGGATGGAGGACTACCGAAGAGCACCCGATCGGTCCCGACGCCGCGGCAGCCCTCGACGTCCTGGGAGAGGATCACGTATCGCTCGGGTCCGACTACGACGGCTCCGTGGGAACCGGCTTTGACGTCTCCGAGCTACCCGCCTTGACCCACGCGCTGCTCGACGAAGGGCTGTCCGAGACGCAGATCGCCAAGGTCATGGGCGGCAACATGTTCCGTGTGTTGCGCGCGCGACTCTCCGCGCGGAACGCAAGCCCGAAGAACTGACACGGCAGGGCTCTTCCACGCTTTTTCTAGGCAGGGCTAAGGCTCGGGCTCAAGCTCGAGCTCGAGAAGCCGCTTGCGAATCTGCGGCGGACCCGGAGGATCCGCATCGCAGTCGAAGTCGTCAGCAAGGTAGGCCCGTCCTTCGCGCCACAGGATGGACCAGCACGGGGCAGGGGAGCTTCCGTGCGCGCTGCCGTCGCACATCGTGTCGCAGTCGAAGCGCGCGGCGAGCTGGCGGGAGAGTCGAACCGCCATCGCCTGGAAGGTTCCGGGATCGTTGGGGGCGCACATGACCGACAGCCCGAGCGGAAACCCCGGAACCTCAGGCGAACACGGCATCACGAACACCGCGGGCGACGCAGGTTTGCGCAGCAGGACGTCGAAGTCTTCCGAGACGACCGCGTCCTGGGTCCCGAAGAAGTCGCGCAACGCTTCCTCCAGCGCCTTGAGTGAGACGGCGGCGCCCAGCAGGATGTCCACCATGACCCCAGCGTCGCCCGAAAGCTGGCCGCCACGCAACGTTGCTGCTTTCGGGAGGACGAGCTTCCCGATCACACCAACCCTGACGCACAGACGAGCGAGTGGTCCCTGGTTGAGCGGAACAATGTCACGCGTGCGGCGACGCGCGAGGCTTCAACGCTGGACGGCTCGCGGGCGTAGGACCTCGCTCACTTTTCGCGCGAGCGAGGTCGGCGTCAGCGGCTTTTGAAGAAATGGAACGCCGGACTCGATGACCTTCGGGGCTCAGTCGGTGGGCAGGCGGACCGCGACGTCATCGACGAAGTACGCGCCACCTCGAACCCCGGCTCCGGTGGTGTAGAATCCAAACTTCACCCGCAGCGCCTCTCCGTTCGAGACCGGAGCCTCGACGACGATGCAGGACTCGCCCCACTCCTCGGTGGGAATGAAGTAGGTACCGTCCACGGAGGTCCCGTCGAGTCGCTCGACGCGGACCCGACCCAGCGTCGCGCCTTGCCAGGCCTGGCTGTCGTCCATGCGGTGCTGAAAGCAGAGCGTGCCGTCGCCATCTTCGGGGAACGGAAGGGCGGTCGTCTCCAGGTCGTAGTCGAAGCCAGCTGGTCCAGAGCTCATCGTCGAAAGGCGCGCGGCCCAATCCACCCCTGCGTCGTCGCCGTCGGGGAGGATGTTCGGACGTACCGGACTCCCGGGCACGCCCCACGCCTCACGAGCGTCGAACCGATCGAAGTCGTTGACGTGATGACGACGAGCGACCCAACCCTGGGGGAGGTTGGCGTAGCTGTAGACCACCGAGGTCGACAGGGACACATCGCGAAGCGCACCAACCCCGTTCCAGGCCTGAATGACCAACTCGGGCGTTCCGGCCGGAGACACGAGGGAGACTCGGTGTGCCGTCTCCCCGTCCCCGCTGCCGTCGAAGAAGTAGGGACTGCACGTTGTCGTGTTGCCGTCGAGGCAGACCCGGTAGTAACCAGCGCTGCTGTCGAGGTTGAACGAGACCTCGTAGTCTTGGTTGGCGCTGAGGTTGAGGTTCGAGTGACGTGCGATCTCGACCCAGGCGTTGCTCATGCTGCCGACATTGGTCGCGTAGCTGACCCGACGCGCCGTGAGCTCGTGCGTCGAGCCTGGACCCATCGTCCATTGCCGAGCCTGACGGCGGCTGCCAAAGCTCTGATGATACAGGGTCTTGTAGTTCTCGCCCTCGAGGTCCTCCACGTCGGAGACGAGATCGAAGAACCAGTCGAGATCGAGGTCGGCGTAGGTGTCGCGATAGTCGTCGGGATCCAGGCCCAGGCCGGACACATACCCGCCGTTGACGGTCTCATCGGTGCTGCAGTTGTTGGGGTCCGTGGGGTCGGGGCAAGCCGCCGAATGGGTCGCGTAGATCCAGCCGTGAAGCAGGTAGTCCTGCATGCTCAAAGCCGCCCGGCCAAGGCTGTCCGCAATGCCCGTGGATAGCGGACCGACGGTCATCTCCCCGGCGCTGTTGAAGTGCCCCGAGCCGCTGGCGCCAAAGTTGCTCCAAAGCTGGCTTGCGATGACTTCGTGAAGCTGAGCGGTCGCGTCGACGCCCGGCGGGTCGTTGGGATTGGCCCAGTGATTGGTGAGATTCGTCTGGGAGACGTATCCAGAGGTCAACAGGCTGGCATTCGCGGTGCCTTGGTCAGCGATCGGGTTGGAGAAGACGCTGAAGATGTAGCTGTTCACCGAGGGCTCGATGATCGAGACGTCCACCCAGCCGAAGCGGTCGCCCAAACTCGGCCCAAAGGCGGGAGGCGGGCAGTGGTAGATGGCCAGGTCGGTCTCGGGAAACGTGTGGAACAGCAGGTTGCATTCGTAGCCTTCGACCTGCGGCTGTGTGAGGTCGCGTTCCCGATAGACGCGGCCCTGCGCGGTCATGGTCAGCATGTTTTCGACGCCGCAGTGGGCAGCGGTGGCGAGGATGTTCGGCCCGATCATGGTCGCTGAACAACCCGGGATGCTCGGGCTCGCATAGCTGGTCTCCGCGTACAGCGGGTTGAGGTAGTAGTCGGTGATGCGCCGGACCCCGAGGTAGGCAGAGTTGGTCTCGTCGGCGATCAGGACCGGCCCGGACGCATCGGTGAGGTCCAGCGGCGCGCTGGGATCGAAGGGCTCGCTCTCCTGTTCATCGACGGTCTCCAGCTCGGGGTCGTCCTCGGGGGGGAGCTCCGCGGATGTCATCGGTCGTTCGTCTGGAAGCAACGCGTCAAAAGCGTCGTCGTGGAGCGAGTCGGCCGCCTCATCGGCGGGCACACACCCGGAGACGAGCGCCAGCAGGACGAGGCCACGAGAAGAGCGGAGGTTGTGGTGACGGTGGGTCGTCATGGTCGGGCAACAAACGTGTCCCCGGACTGAACTCCCTCAGGGAACCCCCTCTTTTTTTTCCCTCCGACCCACGTGCTCTTCGGCCTTCCCAACAGGCCGCAGAGCCGTTTGACGCACGCGTGACGCCCTCAGGCGACGACGCCGGACGATGACCGCCCTCGGCTGAAGTCGCGGACAACCTCGGACCACGCGTCTTCATCGGCCTTCGCGAGCTGCTCGAGGTCTTCGGGGGTCGCGCTGGGCTCCTCGACCCACTGCCGAAGCTCCGGCCCGCCGCAGATCAGATCGATCGCGAGCCGGTCGTGCTCGTACTCGTAGGCGAAGTCGCGCCACAGCGGCTGGTCGGGGTACAGGCCGCGCACCACCTTGAACGCCGCGGCCATCAGGCGCCAGGGTTGGAACGCGTGGTGATCGTAGGTGGGGCCGTCGACGTGGATCTGCACGCCGCCGCACAACTGGCCCACGTGCTTGTGAAACGTCGGCTCGAACCAGCACGCTCGCAGGCGAGCGCCTCGCAGCCACTGGGGGGCGAGTTCGTGCATGCCTTTGAGCACGCGCTGCGGGTCGAGATGGGGCGCGCCGAAGAGCTCGAGCGGCCGCGTGGTACCTCGGCCTTCAGACAGCGTTGTGCCTTCGAGCATCACGGTGCCCGCGTAGGCCCGCGCCATCGACAGCGTCGGCGCGTTGGGGCTGGGGTTGATCCATGATCGATCGAGCAGGGGCCACCCAAAGCCCGGCGAACACTCCGGTGTCCACCCCCGCATCTCGATCACCTCGAGCTCGACGTCGAGGCCGAGGTGGTCCACGAACCATCGGGCCATCTCCCCCATCGTCAGCCCGTGCCGCATCGGAATCGGGCCAGCGCCCACGAAGCTCTCCCAGCCCGGGCGCAACGTGAGGCCCTCGATCGGCCGTCCGGCGGGGTTGGGGCGATCGAGCACCCATACCGCTTTGACGTGCGCGGCCGCGGCTTCGAGCACGTAGCGCAGCGTCGTGATGAAGGTGTAGATCCTGCAGCCGAGATCCTGCAGGTCGACGAGGAGCACGTCGAACGTGCCCATCATCGCGTCCGTGGGACGCCTCACCGCACCGTACAGGGAGAACACCGGGATGCCCAGGTGCGGGTCGACGAAGTCGTCGGTCTCGACCATGTTGTCCTGCTTGTCGCCGCGCAGGCCGTGCTGGGGCCCAAACGCTGCCGTCAGCTCGAGGTCGGGCAGCCCGGCCAGCGCATCGAGGCCGTGCACGAGGTCGCGCGTGACCGAGGCAGGGTGGGCGAGCAACGCGACCCGACGCCCGCGCAACGGCGCACGGAGGTTGGGTTCGTCGAGGAGTCGGTCGAGGCCAAAGTCCATGGAAGCGCCGGTGGCGACGATAGCGGGTCGATCATGCCTCGACCAGCCTTGGGCCGACCTGCGCCGGGCGTTGTCCTTGGCCTTGCCTGATGTACGCGAGCCGCACACGGCACCCGCTCCTCGAGCGTGAGCTACGCGGCGGGTCCACCAACATCATGCCGCGAGCCGCTAGGCTGCTCGGGTGCGGGCGGCGAGACCTCGGGCGACCGCTCGCCCATCCCCCGCCCAAACGCTTCTGCGACCTTCGCGTCGACGCTGCGCACGTGGAGGTCTCGCTGCGGAAACGCGATCTCGATCCCTCGCGCCCGGAACTTCCGATCGATCTCCAGCAGGAGCTCGCTGCGAATCTGGAGCCGATTGCGAGGGGTTCGGATCACCACCCGGAGCTCGAACGACAGCACACTGTCGCCGAATTCGATGAACAGGACCTCAGTGCTGGAGGAGACCACCTCATCGTGTTCGTCGGCGACCTCTCGCAGGCCGGCGAGGACCGCATCGGTGTCGCTGCCGTAGGCGACCCCCACCGGCACGAACAGGCCCATCTTGTTCGCGGAGAGCGTCCAGTTCACCACGGGGTCGTCGGTGAGCTTGCGGTTCGGCACCACCAACTCGGTTCGCTCGGGGAGAATCACTACCGTGCTGCGAAGCCCGATCTTCTTCACGATCCCGAATCGTTCACCGATGACGATGCTGTCGCCGATGCGAACCGGTTGTTCGAACAGCAGCACGATCCCGCTGACGATGTCATGGGCGATGTTCTGCAGGCCGAAGCCGATCCCCACCCCCAGCGCGCCAGCGACAATCGCGAGATTGCTCAGCCGGACGCCGATCGCCGTGAGCGCGAAGAGGACGCCCAGGGTCAACAGCGCATAGTGGATGAGCTTCTTGACCGACTCGATCGTCTGCGGCGCATTGGGGTGGCGACGGTCGCGTGAGACTCCGGCTGCGAGCGCGGTCTGAATGAGCCACGAGACTTCCGAGGCGATCGCGATGATCGCGACGGCGACGAGGATCGCCTCTCCGCTGAGGTCGACGCCGAGCACCGACACGTCGCGCGCGGTCATCCCCCATACATCCAAGGGCGACGGGAGTACCTCCCACGCGTGCCCTACGTACAGGAACCCAATCACCATCACGACGTAGCGAGCCAGGGTCGTCGTTCGCCGCAGCGCTCGGCGAAAGACACGCTCCCAGAATCCGGGCGCGTCGTCGTCGCGGGGGTCTTCGGGGACCGACTTCAGCAGACGCACGAGCACGAGGCTGGACAGCGCGACGAACCCCGAGAGGACCAACGAATCGGTCATGAAGCGAGCCAACGTCGTGTACCCGATGACGTTGGCCACCGCGGCGAACCCGAGCGCCAGCGCAGCGACGCGGAAGATCCAGCGAAGCCAGCCCCGCTTGGCCTGATCCTCGGCCTCCGCAGGCGTTCGGCCCCAGCGCCAGGCGAGCAGCGCCCCCACGACGCACAGACCGATCCGCACGGTTCGAAGCACGACCTCGGGCGGCTGCAGCAAGTCGAGCAGCAGCAGCGCGGGATATGCCGTGGCGAGTACCACCACCGCGCCCTGCTCGCGTCCGGGCGTCAGACTCGCCCGTCCCAGCAGCACGCCCGAGACCGCGAGCGTCATCCAGACGACGAGCTCCCACGCGACCGGCATCGGCTCGTAGAGGACCGAGCAGACCGCCGTCGACACGAACGCCGAGAGCGCGATCGGATGTGCGAACACCGGCCAGCTCGAGTCCCCTTCGCGGCGGCGCACCCATCGTGTGAACAGGAACAGACCCGCCGCGAAGCCGACGTGCACCAGCAGTACGCGAGCCACCCGGTCGAAGAACGCGGCGCTCAGCCCGAGTCCCCGCTCCCGGAGCCTGGCCCAGCTACTCCACGGCGCTTCGTTGATCCAGTACGCCGGCTCGAACACCGAAGGTCCGTTGCGATGCAGCCGTTCGGCCTGCCGCACGTCGACGATGCGCTCGGCGTCCTCCACGAGCGTCTGGGCCTGCTCGTCGATCTCCAGCAGGTCCTGCTGGAGCGACAAGAGTTCCTTGGAGACGACCGGTGCCCGCTCGAGGATGGGATCGATGTGCGCGGTCGCTTCCCGAAACGACGACCGAATCTGCCGATACTCCTCCTCCGTCCGCAGCTCGCTTCGCCATCGTGCCCACGTCTCCTTGCGCTCGATGAAGTCTTCTCGAATCGCCGCGATCTCATCGAGCCGTGAACGAAGATCGGCGAGCAGCAGGCCGATACGCTCTCGCTCGACGAGAAGGCGCTCGCGGATGGTCGAGAGCCGGGTGGTCTGAAGTCGGCGGCCCTCTTGCTCGGAGATGTAGCGCGCAAACTCTTTGACGACGCGTCTGCGGGCCTCGGTACTCGCCTCCATCGACCGCGTGTTCTCAAACCCGCCCAGGGTGCGATTGGCGTCGCGCGCCGCGTTTGAGAGCCGCGCGAGCAGCGGGAGCACGTCACCCGCCCCCGCCTTCTTCGGCTCTTGCTCCGACTCCTGCGCGGCGCCCTCCTCGACCGCTTCGGTGAGGTCCGGGGCGGGGCCCGCGTGAACACTCGACGGTTTCGAGACCGCCAGACCGATGGCGACCGTCGACCACCACACGCGTTGCCCGAGCTGGCTCATGCCCGCGCACAGTCTTCGGGGCCGGGTCTGCGTGTCAAGCCTGCCTCGGCTATTTCCAGGGAACGGACGGGACCGGGTCGGTGGGTGCGGCGCAGAGTTCGACGCGACCCTGCATCGGCGCAATACACCGCCGGTCGCGTCGTGGATCGGGGGTACTCTCCGCGGCGGTGCGTGGACGCGAAACGCTGCTGACCAACGACAAGCTGACCCTCTGGCATCTGCCGGACTCCGGCCTGCTCTGGCACGAGATCCATGCATGGGTCTGCGGTGAGCCCTACCAAGAGATGCTGGAGGTGGGTCTGGACTGCCTGCGCAAACGCGGCCTCACGAAGTGGCTCTCGGACAATCGCAACAACAACGCCCTACCGCCCGAGGACGAGCAGTGGATCCACCACGATTGGTTCCCGCGCACGCTCGGGGCCGGCTGGCGCTTCTGGGCGGTCGTTCCTCCGGTCAAGGTCTTCGGCGAGAAGAACATGCGCCGCTACGCCGCCCGCTACGAGACCTTCGGGCTGGCCGTCAAGCTGTTCCCCGAGCCGCCCGAGGCCCGGCACTGGCTCGAACGCCAGTAGGCTGCGATGCGGAGCCGAGGACATCCGCCGTGAACGCGCGACCCCCATGAGGCGTGGTGACGCTGCGAAGCCAGGGAGGATCGCGTAGCATCGATGCGATGGTCCGCACTCGCTGCGGTCGCCTGCGGCTCGCTCGCCGCGGCGGTGGGCCTCGCGTGCCAAGGGGAGACGTTCTTCGTCTGTGACGGGGTCGACGATTGCGGTGGGGAGGGCGCGTGCGGGCCCAACGGTGCCTGCAGCTTTCCCGACGTCGCCTGCCCGTCGGGTCGCCGGTTTGGCGAGGCCAGCGTTCCGCCGTTTTCCGGGACGTGCACCGACGAGACCGAGATGACGGGCACGACGAGTTCGATGGCCGGTACCGCGTCGAGCGTCGGTACGAGCGCCACCAGCTCAACGAGTTCCACATCCGGGGACGAAAGCTCGACCGCATCATCGACGATGGGGCAGAGCAGTCCCGAGGGATGGTGGGACAGCGAGTGGTCCTATCGCCGGCGGGTGTCGATCACGGCGGATGGTTCCGCAGCGCTGAGCGAGGTCCCGATCGCCGTGCGCCTCGGGCCGGGGCGAATCGAGTATGAGCTGATGCAGGCAGATGCCGAGGACCTTCGTTTCGTCTCGGCACAGGGCGACGTCCTCCCGCTGGAGATCGAGAGCTGGGACCCGACCGGCGCCTCGATGACGTGGACGACGCTCGACCTCTCGGGCAGCACCGATGACCATTTCTGGATGTACTACGGGAACCCGGTGGCCCAGAGCCCGCAGCAGCTCACCGGGGTCTGGTCCGACGTCCATGCAGCCGTGTGGCATCTGGCGGCGGGCATACGAGACTCTTCGGTAAACGGGCAAGACGCCACCGCGGTCGGCGAGTTCGCTATTACGCCGGGACAGCTCTTCGAGGGCGCCGAGTTGTTGACCCGGAACTCGCACCTGGCCATCCCGGCCTCACCGGCTGTCGACGATCTGTTCGCCAGCGGGGCCACGATCTCGGCCTGGATCCGTCCGTGGGGCTGGGGGCACAACAGCTACGGTCGCATCCTGGACAAAGGGTCCTCCGACGCATGGTTGTTCTATCTTTCAGCCGAGCGACAGCTGTCGCTTGGGCTGAACTTCGTCGGCGGGGGCGAACCGACGCTGTGGAGGACCGTCCCCGACGTGATCGAGCTCGCGACGTGGTCTTACGTTGCGGCGACCTTCGACGTCGAAGCCAAGGACGTGCCCGCGCGCCTGTATCTCAACGCATTGGAGCTGGAACTGGAGATTTCTTCCACGGTGCCGCCGCGTAGCCTCGTGACCGACGTCGATCTTCCGCTCGCGATTGGAAACCGCACCAACCACACCCGGCAGTTCGAGGGGATTCTCGACGAAGTCCGACTGGAGAGAACCGTTCGCACACCGGAGTGGCTCCTCGTGCAGCACCAATCGGGGCGCGACACGCTGCTGCAGTTCGGTCCGCGGGAGGAGCACGAGTGACGCGGTGGTTCGCGGTTCTCGTCGCGCTGGGCGTTGGCTGCGGGACAGGTGACGCATCGACGTCGAGCACGACCGACACCGACACCGACACCGACACCGACACTGCAGCGACCGCGACCGCGACCGTGACATCGGCGGGCACCGATCCGTGGGAGACGACGAGCACCCGAGGTTCGGGAGGGCCCTCATCGGGGTCGGAGACCAGCTCGACAGGGACCTCGACGGGAGCGCCGGGCAGCAGCACCACGGAGGATCCGCCCGACGCGCTATGCACCGATGGCGTGGTCGATCGCGCCGAACAGTGCGACGACGGAAACCTCATCGACCACGACCTATGCAGCAACAGCTGTGCGCTCGCCCAGTGCGGCGACGGAGTCCTCCAGGATGGCGAAGCCTGTGACGACGCCAACGACGACCAGAGCGACAGCTGCGTGATGTGTGCGCTTGCCTTCTGCGGAGATGGGTTCCTGGGCGTGGACGAGGTCTGCGACGACGGCAACAGCAGCAACGCCGACGCATGCGTGGCCGGCTGCGTCCCCGCGAGCTGCGGCGACGGCTTCGCGCGAGACGAAGTGGAAGAATGCGACGGCGAAGACTTGAACGGCATGACCTGTCAAGACCTGGACTTCGCGGCCGGGATGCTGGCCTGCGCTGACGACTGCGTCCTGGATGCTCAGGGTTGCTGCGACATGCCCCCGTGCTGAGGTGGGACCCGCGAGTGGTACTCGCGGGTCACGGCTCAAAGCCTCCGAAGGGCTGCAGTGCTGCGTCGACGGAGGTAAGCTCGTCGCGCCCGACCAGCCTACGGTGGAGCGCGTCGAGGGCAGCCCCGCGCAGTCGCTCGGGCGGGAGCTGCTCGGCGGCGCAATCCTCGAGCGTGCGCAGCGGTGCGGTCGCCGGCACAGGCCCAAACCAACGCCGCTCGCCCTCGGCGACGTCGCCGTAGTGGAGGGTGACCCCACCGGGGACCCGGAGTCGGCGCTTCTGCCACGCCTCGGGGAGCGTGAGGTGCACCTGCGAGGGCAGCACATCCGACAGGTCATGCAGGGCGAGCGCGGTCTGGTGGGAGAAGACGCCTTCCTGCTCGGACCAGAGCCAGACCACGCGTCGCAAGGCGGAGTCGGGAGCAGACCCGCGCGGGGTTGCTCGGGTTTCTTCGCGGCGGGTAGGCTGGTGCCTGAGGCTCCTGATGCGAGAGATCGATACGTCCGAAGAACTGGAGGCATGGCTCGCGGAGCTGGACCGACCCGCGGCGGCGGTTCAAGAGCTGGACCTGCGCCCCTTCGCCGAGGTGTTTTCCACACAGGCGTTTCCGGGGTCGCTGTTCCTGGGCTGCGAGATGACGGACCTCGAAGCGGGTCATCTGGTGAACACCGGCGCCACGGTGCTGGGCAACCGGTCGCACTTCCACTTCAAGAGCCACCGCGCAGCGCTCTACACCCCAGCCGAGCTATTCGCCGACTTCGATCTCAACGACCCCCAGGCGCACAACAAGACGCTCGATCATCAGGTGTATCTGCAATACGTGGAGCAGGGCGCACACCGGCCCGCATCGATCGAGGTCTCGCTCGCGCGTCGGCTGCACGACCACAGCATCACCGACGCGCTCGAAGAGGTGCTTGAAGACCGCAAGGTCGTGGCGATCATGGGCGGGCACAGCATGGAGCGTCGCGACCCGATGTATGCAGCGGTCGCTCGCATCGCGCGGACGCTGACCCGCCGCGGCTACTTCATGCTCTCGGGCGGCGGACCGGGGGCGATGGAGGCCACGCACTTGGGTGCGTACCTCGCCAACTTCGATGACGACACGCGGCTGGACGACGCGCTTCGCCTCCTGTCGCCGCGTCCAGCGGGGGCGATCGCGGGTAAGGAGTACGCCGACCCGGACTGGCTGCACCGCGCGATGCGGGTTCGGGCCGAGCTCCCGCTCCCGGCCGGGCATCGGTTCGACAGCCTTGGCATTCCCACCTGGCACTACGGGCACGAGCCGCCGGCCGCGTTTGCGACGATGATCGCCAAGTACTTCGCCAACAGCGTCCGAGAGGAAGGACTGCTCGCTGTGGCCAACTACGGCGTCGTGTTCTCGCCGGGCAGCGCGGGCACCACCCAGGAGATCTTTCAAGACGCGGCGCAGAACCACTACGCGTCGTACGGGTCGCCCGCCCCGATGGTGTTCTTGGGCACGGAGCACTGGACCAAGACGCGGCCGGTGTGGCCCCTGCTGCAGCAGGTCGCCAAGGGGCACGACTACTTCGATCTGTTGTTCCTCAGCGACGATGAGGACGCGATCGTGGAGCGTATCCTTGCGTACGCGCCCTAGCAGCCTGTTGAGAACCCTCAGGCCCAGAGTTGTTGCCCTGCGACGCCCTCACCCCGCCGGAACGGTCTCGAAGCGAATCGCCAGCGTCGAGACCTCGGTCTCCCCGACCCGCACAAACGTGGTCTCCACCTCGTCTGCTGTGCGTAGCTTGCCAAGGATGTCGAGCCTCGCCATGCCGTCGGTCAGCGGACGCCCGGCGATCGTGCGCACAACGTCCCCGCTGCGAAAGCCCATCACATGCGCCGCGCTTCCCTCCCGAACGCTCTCCAACAGCCAGCCCGAGTCGTCGGGGGCGGTGAGGACCTTGACGTCGCCCATCATCCGGGTGGGGTTGGAGCGAGCCTGCGTGACGAACCATGCGGCGACGGTGCAGCGCTGGACCTCGCAGGTGACGGCTTCGCTTCCGCGGTTCCACCACGCATCGGCGGCTCCGGGCTCGGTCGGGGTGGGCGTGAGGGCGTCGGAGGCTTGGTCGATGCGCTCGGCGGTGTTGTCGAAGGCCTGGACCCAGTCGATCGCGTTGACCCGGTCCTTGGCGTCGATGTAGCCGTCTCGAGCGCTCGCGCTGGCCTTGCGAAGGGCGACGCCGGCCTTGTCTGCGCCGACACGTACGCCCTGCTCGGCCTTCGCGTAGCCGACCCGGGCGCCGTCCTCAGCCTTTTCGTACCCCGCGCGCGCGCCCTGCTTGGCTTTGTCGAGTGCGTTCGAGGCTTGCTTGGCTGCGGCATCAGCGTCGTCGTTGTCGCACCCGGCCGAGGTCAGGAGGGCCAGTACGAGAAGGCGTCGCATGCGAAGGACGATAACACCGCTCAGCCCCGTGGAGTGTCGCCGTTACACCAGTTGGCCGGGACCAGGGCGGGCCCGTTGGGCCCTTGCGGCAACACGCGTGCCCAGCCTTCGCGGTCCAACACGAGCGTGCCTGGCAACTCGACGCAGTTGTCGATGATCTGCGCGTCACGTCGGTAGCGGACGTGGAAGTGACGGTCGTGACCGCGCCAGTGGTACAGGACCGCGCCCGAGCTGCCGCGGTTGGGGTACTCGAACAGCTCCTCGAGCAGCTCGGGATCTTCGCCGATGGACAGCGCGTGCTCGTAGAGCTGCCCCTGAACCCCGAAGTCGGTGAAGATGACGTTGAGGTTGGAGTCCTCGGTGAACGCCTTGATGAGCTCCCACGAGCGAGGCACATCCAAGACCTTGCCCTCGTCTTCGTTCTGTTCCCAAACGTAGGAGATGTCGATGTCGCGCCCGCCTTGGTGCGAGAGGTGGTTGCCGAGCGGTCCGCCCGACTTGCGGCTGATGTCCCCGATACGCACCGGTCCGGCGCCCTCGCTACGCTCGTGGTAGCGCTCGATTGCCGAGACCAGGCTGTGGATCACCGCAGCCTTTCCCCACGCATTGCCCGGCCGGCGCCGCACGTAGCCGTCTGCTTCCGGGAGCTGCACACCCCCGAGGAGATCATCCTTGGCTTGAGGCCCCCCGGTCGAGCAGATCTTCAGGGTCTCGCCCTCTCGGATCATGTTGTTGTCCCGCTCCTTGAGCTTGCTGTTGCTGCGGCGAATCGCGGCGACCGAGGTGTCGTACTCGGCCGCGAGGGCGCCCAGCGTCTCCCCCGATCCGACGGTGTGCGTGACGAGTCGACCCGAGGTCCCGCACTTCTTGGACGAACCCTTGGCGTAGCGCTTGGCCTTGCACAGCCGCACCGTCTGCCCAGGTCGCAGCCGCTTTGGATTCTTGCGAAGGGCAGGGTTGCCCTTGAGTAAGTCGTCGGTGGAGATCCCGTTGCGCCGCGCGATCTGAGCGAGCGTGTCGCCTTTCTTCACCGTGTAGTCGCACTTGCTGCCCTTGGCCGACGCCGGCCCGGAGACGACGAAGGACACCGCCAAGAGCATGAGCAGGAAGGCACATCGACGCAGCATCGCGCGTATGTAGCACGCGGGAATGCACCGCTGCATTCCCGCGAAAACCGCAGTCCGGGCTGATTCGCGCTACCCCGAGATACTGCACGCAACGAGCGCAGAGGCGCTGTTGTTGTCGGGCCGACACTCGCGCCACGTGTGCACGGGGCTGCCTTCGTCGACGACCGCCCACGCTTCGACGACGCCGTCGCGAAGCTCCTGCACGTTGCTCTCGGGGAGCAGGGTGAGGTCTTCGCCCTCGGCCGGGTAGAGCTCCTTGGTGGTGTTCATGGTCCCCAGGAGTGTGCCGCCCGCTGCGGGGTCTCCCGCGTAGAACGTGACCGGAACTCCCGCGGGTACCGCCGAGCGCCCGATGTTGCGGACCGTCGCGACCACCCCGTACGCCATCGGGCTGCAGTCCTGGCTCACGCTGACGATCAGGTCGGGCGCCGAGAACTCGCCCTCGGGCTGAACGTTTTGCCGGAAGTTGTTGAGTCGGGGCACGGTCCAGTTGGCCACCTCGGCCGTGGGGATCGTCCCGTCCTCTTCGACGTTGGTCACGTGATACGCGTGCTGATTCCAGATCCGGCGCGTGCGAACCCACTTGCCTTCCTCGTCGCCGAACACCCGTACGCCGCGCTGCTGACTGCCGTCGGCCGGGCACGTGATCGAGGAGTAGTCGTTGCTGATCGCGACGATGTCGGCGTGTCCGTCGTTGTCCACGTCGGCGACGAGCGGGTACTCCCACAGGGTGCCAGTGGTGTTGCAGGTCTCGAACAGCACCGCCCCGGTGGGGCCGTCGTAGATGCGCAAATACTGCTCGTCGGCATAGACGACCTCGGCTTGACCGTTTCCATCGAAGTCGAAGACCGAGCTGCCTGTCTGCCTCGACGAGCAGTCCACCGCCGGCGTGATCCACAGCAATGTGTTTTGTGGCGCGATGGCAGGAGTGAGCAGCGCGGCCCCGTCGAACACCGCGTAGCCGACACCCGCGGCGACACCCACGTCGGGTGCACCGTCGCCGTTGAAGTCGGCGATGGTCGGGGGTCCGCCGCCCGTGTCGCCCGAGCACGCGCCCAGATCGCCGTTGATGTTGATGTCTTGGCGGATGATGTCCGCACCCGCCGGATTGCCGGGGTCGGGTCGCCACATCACGAGCGTGTGGTTGGACGTGACGATCGTGGCGACCTCAGCTGCGCCGTCTGCATCGAAGTCGGCCACCGCGGGGTGGCTGCCTCCAAGCCCGGTTGCTGCGATCTGGGTGCCGTCGGCCTCGAACGCTGCCGCGGGTGCGACCACTTCGAGCATGCCGTCGCCGTCGATATCGCTGACCACGATGCTGCTCGCGCCGCTGGCCCCGGCGTAGGTCGCCTGCGTCATTCCGGTGGCGCCCGCGACGATTCCGTTTTGGAAGGCCACCTCGGGTGCGCCGTCCTGGTTGAAGTCGGCGATGGATGGCATGAAGCAGCCGCCGACGTAGTCGGAGGTCCACAGCTCCGTTCCGTCGGCGCGATAAGCTCGGGCGCCTCCGTTGGTCAGGCACACGACGATCTCGTTGCCGGGGACCCCGTCGATGTTGCCCGCAGCGATCGAGCGACCGGGGTTGATCTGGACGTCCTGTGGGTTGGCGGACCACTTGTCGACGATGGCACCGTCGACGATCGAGATCGCGTGAAGCGTGCCGTTGACGTTGTACTGATTGGTCTCGAACGTGGCGAACACGATCTCGGGGATGTCCCGCTCGTCGACCTCGTCGTCGCAGTTGTCGTCGTCGAGCTGGATGATGATGGGGGCCATCATCGAGTTGCCCAGGTCCCAGTGGTACTTCAGCTCGGGCGCAAAGCTTGGCTCTGGGATCACTTCGCACTCGGGCAGGCAGTCGATGTCGTCGCCCTCGGGGACGACGCCCTCGGCGCATTCGGGTGGCTCGGGGAGGCAGCGTCCGGTCGCAAGCGAGACACCGCCGCCGCACTTGCCCTCGCCCTCATCGCCGGGCTCGCCCAGCGAGTACTCGCAGTACTCGTCCTGGGCGCACTCGCTGGCATCGACACACTCCGCGCCGGGCGTGACACATTCTTGGAACGAACACACGTCGCCGCCCGGGCAGCACACCTCATTGCAGACCGACGCGGCGGGACAGCAAGCGCCGTCGACGCAAGTCCCGTCGCCGCAGTCCTCGGCGCACGCGGATCCCGTCGAGTCTCCCGTACCTGGTGCGCCAGACGTGCTGGCGTCCGCGGTGGGGTCGGTGCTCGAAGCGTCGCCGTTGCCGGTTCCCGTGCCGGAGAGGGTCTCCACGCCCATCGTCGCGCTGTCCGCGGTGTCTGCTGCGGGCGCATCGGAGCACGCCACCACGAGGCCCAGGGGCAACGCGTAAGTCCAAGTCTTCAAGTGCACGACGATAGGACACCACATCACCCGGCATTTACGCCAGGTTCGTGGCGTCGATCCCGATCGGGCACCCCTGCGATGCTTCAGCCGTGTGCCGCCGCGCCGGGCCAGGCGACGGATGCTAGCAGCCTGTTGAGAAAGTCGACACGACGTCTCGCTCGCCCTTTTCGCTCCTGGCGGCGTCGCCAAAACTTGCAGTACACCCGGTACAGCGGCGTTTCGGCTCCTACCCAGGAGCGAAAAATGCTTCCCGATCCGCCGCGCCGACTTTCTCAACAGGCTGCAAGCGCCTCATCGATGTCGGAGAAGACCTCGGGCGCTGCGCGGTCTCGCGACGCGCTGTAGCGGTCCACTTGCATGCGTCCGACGGTCGTGGCGACGAGGGCGATCACCTTGCGATATCCGCCGAAGAGCTGCTCGGCGTATTCGGCCTGCACGGATTCGAACACTTCATCGTTGCGGCCAACCGCGGCCCGCCCATCAACGATGAGTGCGAGCTGTGAGCGGTCGAGCTTGTCGAAGGCGCGAACCAACTCGGCGTAGAATGCCCGTAGTTCGTCGCGCTCGCGGGGGAGCTGCAGGCCCGAGCGCACCATCGTGACCACTCTCGCGTCGTCGTCCACCCGAACGACGACGGCCGGACTGTCGAGGAGGAGACGCGCTGGCACTTCCCATCGATCGTAAGCTTCTCGCCTCGGGGAGTCGACTCCGATTTGGGACCGTTGGCTTGTCGCGGCCGATCGAGCGCTTCATCGAAGCCCCTGCTTGACCCACTGAAGTCCCGACGTTGCGTCCCCTTGCGCGTCGCGCAGCCTTCCCGAAGAGGTGGGGCGGCGGCGACGGCGCACAGGACTGCTGCTATCTTGCTTGCCGCATGGCAGACGACCGCGAGAGACGGATGGCAGCCCTGGCCTGGGCGGTCTCAGGTGCGTTTGGGCCGGTGGTTCCGCTCATCATTTTCGCGCTGAACTACAAGACCTCGAAGTTCATCGGATTTCACGCGCTGCAGGCCGCGGTTTCGTTCCTCAGCATGGTGGCCGCCGCGATGCTGGCGGGCGTCGTCATGGGGTGCGGGACCGCTTGGGTGATCTTGCAACACGGCATCCCCGACGCCAACGCTGCGATGCCCGCGTCGATGCGGACCCTCTCGCTCGTCGTCGGCGGTCTGACGGTCGCCGTCTACGTCGGAGTCACGCTGGTTTCGTTGCGCTTCGCCGCCAGCGCGATGCAAGGCTCGTGGATTCGTTACCCGTTGGCCAACCGGATCGCAGCCACCCTCTACGACGTCAGCGATATTCGGGTTCCTGTTGCCGCGTCCAATTCGCTTCAGCCCTGACCGCTTGCATCGGGGTGGCGACGTGAATTTGGAGCGGCGCGCTGCTATCGTCCGTTCTCGAATGTCGGCGCGCAGAGCCCAGAGACTCGGTGCAGCGGCGGTCGGCGCGTACCTGCTCGCGCTCGCTCCCGTTGTGGAGGCCGGCAACGGTCCCGAGCCCAGAACCCCGATCGACTGGACCGGTGCGCCATGCATGACGATCGTCGATCGCTCGGTGAGCGCGACCGTGCACCTGGACTACGGGATCCCGATGGAGGACATCGAGATCACTGCCGACGAGGTGCAGGACAGTCGCACGCTGCAGTTCTTTGGGTTCTGTCGCGCGCTGGACCCTCAGACCTATCTGCCACGATGGATCACGCAGGCCGACGTCGAACGGGCCCGGGAGATCGGCATCGCTCCAGAGAGGGTCAATGCCCGAAACGTGATGGAGTCGAACACCGACTGGGCCGACTGTTGGCATCGCATCAACGCCGACGACGCGCGGCGCCCGATCACGTACGCGGCGGCGAATGAGGGCATCGACTGGGACACGACCGGGCTGGCGGAGGGCACGTACGTCATCGAGGGCTACACCTGGGAGCCCCCGCTCAACATCTGGAGCTCGCGCACGGGCGTGATCAAGGTGGTCGACGATCCAGACCCCGCCCTGAGCCCGCCCGCGGTGGGGATCACCAATACGCAGGAGGTCATCGATCAGAGCGAGACGGTGAGCATCGAGGGCTGCGCAAGCGCCGAGGCTGGCTCAACACTGACCGCCTACTGGGGCTTGCCCGCCGGGGAGGTCACCTGGGAGGCATTCATCGAGGATGAACCGGTGCGCGGCGAGAGCTTCGCGTTCGAGTTCGACCCTCCCGAAGAAGTCGCCGGTCAGTCGGTGATGATCCGGGTCGACATCACCGACCCCAGCGGTCGTAGCTACACCCACTATATGCGGGACCAGGTCTTCATCCTGGGTGACCCCTATCCCTCCGATTGCGAGGGCAGCATCTTCATCGACCCCGGATGTGGCGAGAGCACGGGCGCAAGCGACACCGAGACCGGGGAGGTGGGCTCGACGTCCGGTCCGGGTCCGGCGCAGAGCGCATCGACCGGCCCGGCACAAGACGACGGGGGCAACGCCCCAACGGGATGCGCAGGATGCCGGACGCAGGAGCCCAGCCCGCCGTACTGGGCGGGGTTGTTGCTCCTGGGTCTCGCGGGGTTGCGCCGTCGCCGATAGCCTCCGCGTTACTTGGCAGGCGGAGAGAACCGGCGAATCTGGTTGCCCACGGCGTCGGCGATCCACATGTTGCCGTCGTCGTCGAAGGCCAAGCCCATCAGGCTGCCCTGCGGCAAGCCGGTGTCGAGCCAGTCGAGCACGTTGCCGTCGGTGTCGAACGCGTAGACGCGGGCCTGGACAGGGTCGGTGACGAACAACATGCCGTCGTACAACTCGATGCCAGAGGGGGTCGTCATCTCGGCCCTGAGCGCGCTGCCGTCCACGAGCGTGGTGACCTCGCCCTCGTTCATGTAGGCCATCTCGCAGCCGTCGTAGTTGGGGATGATGGAGTTGGCCTCGACCGCGGTCGAGGGGTCGAGTCGCACGATACGGCCGTTCCCGGAGTCGGCTGCATAGACGTACTGGTTGTCGAGCACCACGTGGGAGGGGACCGAGGGCTCGTAGCTCAGCTCGCCGTCTGCGTAGCGATAGATCTCGCCGTCGGTGTGATCGGTGCCGCCGAGTCCGTGGGTGGAGTTGAACTTGTAGCGGGTGAGCGAGCCGTGGGTGCCGTCGACAACCCAATAGGTGTTCTCGGACTCCCACGCGATGCCCGAGGACAGCGGGCTGTTGTGGAGCATGTCGAGGTGGGTTTGGTGACCGGCCTGAAAGACGTCGTAGTCCCCAGTCCAAAGCGTCGGGCCCATGAAGCCACCGTCCGCGGGGTCGCCGGGCTGCGTCACTTCGTTCTCCTGCTGGGCCGTTGCGAACGAGGTGCCGTCCTCGTTGAAGGCGAGCGCGGCGGGCTTGGCGAGGAAGTGTGCCCCGTTGTCGAACTGGGCCTGCCGCTTGTCGGCGAACTGACCGGGCAGACCTGCATCCTGATAGATGACGATCGAGAAGTCCTCGCGGTTGGTCACCCAAAGTTCAAGGGTTTCGCCGGGCTTGAACTCGAGGTCGGTCGGGAAGTTGAGCCCGTCCTCGGGCGAGGAGATGACCGTGACCTCGACGTTGTCGATGTCGTGTGTGCCGTCTCCGAGAACCGGGATGCCCGAGACCGCCTCGCCGCCCGTGCTCTCGTCCGCGCCGCCGCTCGAGCCGGTGTCGCCCGTTTCGGGGTTGCCGGTCGCGGAGGGATCGTCGGTCTCGTTTCCACTCCCGCTTCCATCGGTCTGTGCGCTCGAGGCCGAGTCGGTTGCGCCGGAATCCCCTCCCTCATTCTCGTTGCTGTCGGCAGTGCACGAGACGGCGAAGGCGGGCAGGAGCAGGAGGGGGAGGATTCGTTTGTTCACAGGTTTAAACCTCAGGTTCCGACAGCATCGGCGGGATTGTGGGGCTTTGTACCACCCGGCGAGCGGCGTGAAATCCGCCGCGGGCCACCGGGCGCTACGGAACTGTGAGGCCGCTCGGGACCGTGTCCGGGCGGATGTTCGGCAGCGAGAAGACGGCGGGGTCGGTCAGCGTCTCGAGAAATTCTCGGATGTTGGAGAGCCCGACGAAGCTCGGTTCCACCACGAGGTCGCGCGAAAGCGTCCCGACGATCTCCTCGATGTGCGTGCGGCTTCGTTGCACTGTCGCCGCCAACTCCGGAAGCAGGCCGTCGGATTTGAAGTCTGCGATGCCGGTCGCCGGGGAGGCGTAGTGGACCAGCACGCGCTCGAAGTCGACGTGCGCCCCGTCGTGCATGTAGGGCGCCGAGACTTCGACGTTGCGCAGCGAGGGGGTGCGGAACCCAAAGCGGTCTTGCGGATCGCCGGTCACCAGCTCGCGCCCATGGTCGAAGGGCGCCGACACGCCCAGACCCGGGCCCAGCTGCGGGACCCCGGTGCTGTGAAACTCGTGGTCGGTGAGCAGGGCGCCCGAGTGACACTCGCCGCACCCGGCCGGACCGTAGAAGCGCAGCGCGCCGACCTTTGCGGCGTCGGAGATCGCCGCGAGCGAACCATCCAGGTAGGCGTCCCATGCCGAGCTCGGAAATGAGAACGCCTCACGCTCGTAGGCCGCAATCGCATTGGCAGCGTGGGCGAAGGTGAGGGTGTCGAACGCTTGGTCGGGGAAGGCGGCGTCGAACAGTTGTACGTACCCATCGATCGCCCCCAGACGCTGCATGAGTGCGTCCCAGACGGCTGGACCATCCTCATCGTCGAACGCAGCCAACTCGTTGGCGCCCCCGAGGACGGTGAGATCCTCGGGCTCGCCCCGCATCTCCCGGCGGTCGAGCACGGGGAACATCGCCTGTGCGGCGAGAGCGGAGTCCAGGCCCGGCAACAGGTCGTCGCCGGCGGGCGTCTGCAGCACACCTTGGGCGTCGAGCTCCACGCGGCCATCCCAGAACATCCGGGTGAAGCTTGGGTCCCCGAGGTTGAACAGCGCCTGCGCGTTGCGAGGAACGAACGGTGGGTGGGCGCCTTCGGCACGCGCGGGGCCCACCCCAACCGCACCCGTCCCGAGCGTGAGGGACAAGCCGTCACTCGAGCCGAACGAAGGGTGGTGGCACGTGGCGCAGGCGGTGTCCATGTTGCCCGAGAGGATCGGGTCGAAGAACAGCGCCTCTCCAAGCGCGACCAGGGCTGGGTCCTGTGCGGGCGGAGGCGACAGCGGGACGACGGCGACGGCTTGGGCGGCGAGCAGTTCGGCGAGTTGTTCGTCGAGGGTGGGAGGCTCGCCAGTCGCGTCCGACTCGGGGCTCGTCGTCCACTCAGAGGTTGTGCCGGAGCTCGAGTCGGTCTGCACCGCGGTGGTGTCGGAGGTTGTCTCGTCGCCGATGCCTACGGTCGAGCCGGTTTCGCTCCCCGTCGTGCTCCCAGTGTCGGCCGTTTCCTGCTGTGCCGAACCGCCGGAGGTGCACCGCACCGCCGTGATGGCGAAGCAACACAGCGCCGCGACGCGGAGGCTGCCGCGCGCAGAGCCGGCGCGGTTGGATCGACGGACGGGAGCGTTGTTGTCCACTCTCACCAGCCCCCGCTCAGTCGTCCCAGGGGTTCGCCGACGGCGTGAGCAGGAGGTCCTCGATGTCTTCCATCGTGAGCTTCTTGCCCGCGGTCACATCTCGCCCAAGCGCACCTTCGGCGACCTCGCGCTTGCGCGCCCCGAGCTCGACCATTTTCTGCTCGACCGTGTCCTCGACCACGAGGCGGTAGACGTTGACGGGCTTGTCCTGGCCGATTCGGTGGGCCCGGTCGGTGGCTTGGTCCTCGACGGCCGGGTTCCACCACGGGTCGTAGTGGATCACCGTGTCGGCCTCGGTGAGCGTCAGACCGCTGCCCCCTGCCTTGAGGCTGATCAGGAACACGGGAGGGCCCGACTTCTGCTGGAACTGGGCGACCAGCTCTTCGCGGTTCTTGGTGCCGCCGTGCAGCCACAGGTAGGGGATCTCAAGCTCGTCGAGCACCTGCCCCAGGAGTTTTTGCATCTCGACAAACTGCGAGAACACCAGACACTTGCGGCCGGAGCCGACCGCGTCGTTGATCAGCTCCTTGAACGCCTCGAGCTTGGCGGACGCCGGAATGGGGGTGCCCTCGGGCAAGCCCAGCAGGTGGGGGTCGCAGCACACCTGTCGCAAGCGCGTGAGCGCGGCGAGGATGGTCATCTGCGACTTGTCGATGCCCGCTTCGTCGACGCGTCCGGTGATCTCGGACTTGGCCGCTTTGAGGATGCGGTTGTACAGGCCGAGCTGGGTCTTGCCGAAGTGGCAGTAGATCGTCTGCTCGGTCTTCTTGGGGAGCTCGCTGGCGACGTCTTCTTTCTTGCGCCGCATGATGAACGGCCGGATGCGGACCTGGAGGTCCTCCAGCCGCTTCATGTCGCCGTCTTCGATCGGCTTGACGTAGTTCTTCTGGAAGTCGGTGAGCTTGCCGAGGAAGCCCGGGGCCAGGAAGTCGAACACGGCCCAGAGATCGAACAGGTGGTTCTCAACCGGAGTGCCGGAGAGGGCCAGCTTGTGGTCGGCCTTGAGCTGCTTGGCGCTCTTGGCCGTGCTGGTGGTCCAGTTCTTGATGTACTGAGCCTCGTCGAGCGCGACGTAGCGGAAGCGGATCTTCTTGAGCTCGTCGATGTCGCGTCGCATGATCGAATACGACGTGACGATGAGGTCGGTCTTCTTGAGCAGGCGTCGGTTCTCGGCGCGCTCGGAACCGTGCCAGACGAGCACGGACAGGGTGGGCGCCCACTTGTGGACCTCCTGCTTCCACACCGAGAGCACCGATGTGGGGCAGACGATCAGCGAGGGCGCAGGGCCTTCCTCTTCTTTGGCCTTGGTGAACAAGGCGATGGCCTGGACCGTTTTTCCAAGACCCATGTCGTCGGCCAGGATGCCGGTCATGCGGTTTTGATGGAGCTGCCAAAGCCATGCGAATCCGGACTTCTGGTAGTCCCGCAGCTTGGCGTTGAGGGCCTTGGCCTTGCGCGGCGCTTTGGCCCCACGCTCGCCGGTCATCGTCTTGAGGAGCTTCTTGACCTCGGCCCCAACCTTGGCGGTCGGCGCTTCGGACAGCAGCCGGGAGAGGTTGCCAAGCTCGAGCGTGGAGACCTCGGCCTTGCCGTGTTTGTCGAACTGGATGTCACCGACAGCGTCGGCGACTGGCGCGAGGATCTTGGCGTCGAGCTTGACCACGCTGCCGTCCGCGAGGGTGATCCAACGCCTTCCCTCGTGCAGCCAGCGAAGCAGGTCGCGGAACGAGATGAGGTCGGCTTCGCCTTCGACATCGACGAGGGCCTCAACGTCCAACACGCTGCCATCGCCCGAAGACACCGAGACGCTGGGGCTGGGGCTCTTGGAGCGGATCTTGGGCAGCTTGGGGATGCGTTTCTCCCAGTGCTCCGGCAGCATGGGCAAGCCGGCGATCAGGAACTCGATGGCCGCGTCGTCGCGAGCCACGAACGCCTCGTCCTTGGGCTGCCACTTGAGGCCATGCTCTTTGAGGACGCGGCGTGCCTCGGCTTCCGCATCGAGGTCGCGGTAGAACGAGATCGACTCGTCGCCCGCGTTCATCGTGTAGCGTGCCGATTCGGGGTCGGTGCCGCCAATGGCGAGCGTGACGTTTCCGTAGCGAGCGGTCAGCTGCACGCGGACGCGGCCGGAGTCTCCTTCGATGGTGGCGACCAGCTGCTCGATCGAGCGGGCGTCGCTGGCGAGCGCGAACAGGTCGGCTCGCGGAACACCGACCGACTCCAGCTGCGTGCTGAGGTTGTCCATCTGATCCGCGTCGACCTTGGAGTCCATCACGATGCGGGACTGATCGCGGATCGCCGACAAGACCCACGGCGGGGTGTCCTTGACCTGGAAGATCTCGCAGGACTCGGTATGGATGAACCACGTTGGCGCGCCGCCGATGACCCGGCCCTCTTCGACCTCGAAGGTGCGGCCCGAGGGCTCGTGCTCCAGGAAAGCGTGAAGGTCGACGTTGGCGTCCTTGCGTGCCTCCGCCTGCACTCGCAGCACCACGGGCTCGGGGACGAAGTTGAGCCTGCCCACGCCCTTGAGGCTGATCTGCGCCTCCCGGGCGAAGTACAACAACCCGCTGAGCGCGGGATCGTCGAGCTCGTGGGACCCGTCGTCGGCGCGGTCGAGTTCCTGCTCGAGGTAGTGCTCGATCAGCTTGTCGGCCGGGTGGGCCCCGTCGCGCTGCTCCGAGGCTTTCGCCTTCATAGAGTTGCCCGACTGAAACGCCGTGACCAACCACGTGCCGCCTGGCTGCGGTTGGATTTGGTAGCGACGTTGCCGCGTCGTCTGTGCGCCCGACATGCCGCTGACCCAGGGGTTGTGGGTCGTCGAGATCTCGCCGCCGGCTTTGTACTGCTTGGCCAGCTCCATCGCGAGCGCGACGGCGTGGTGGCAGAACTTCTCCCAACCATCCGTAAACGTGGGACAGGCGCACTCAGCCTCCAGCTGGTTCTTCTTGCCGAGGCAGACCGCCGTCCCATGCGGCTTGGCGTGGCTGCCCATGACCTTACCCGAGACCTTGTCGCCGTCGAGCACGAGCCCGCTGGCGGCGCCCTTCTTGAACAGCTCTTGTCCGGCCTTGAGCGCCTTAGGACTGGCGAGCCGGATCAGGGCATCGGTCTCCACGAGGGGGAGAAACGTTTCGATCTTGTTCACGTGTGAACCTGCTGATGGTGGAGGGCGGCACTTGAGGGCGCTTCATCGCGCTGCTTCAAGGCCAACCCTGCGATCACGAGACGAGCAGGCGTCACGTGTCAGAGCCGCCTTCGCACCCAAGAACCTCACACCGAGGCTTCCCAGACCCGAAGACATCATCTTCGTAGCACGCGGGGACGCACAGGGTCTACCGACCTCCCGCTCGACCCGCAGGGGTCGAAAAAACGTCCTGTTTTCATGTGCTTGTGCAAGCTTGGACCGAGCCTGATACCGGGGGTGGGCGCGCGATGGGTTGCGGGCCGCCATTGGCAAGTAGCATGCGCCGCGATGGCGAAGCACAGCGCACCCCGCCCCGGTGGAGTGGATGGCCTCAATGCCGACGATCCGGGAGTCGCGCTCCTGGCTGACGCGGTTGGGGGAGTCGAGCGAGGTCGAGTCTTGCTCGTGTGTTCGGGCGAGCTTCCCGGGCTGGATCGATCGGGTCCGCGGCTGATCCTGGACGCACGAGAGGCTCGGTATGCGGGCGCGGATGCGGTCCCGTTTGCGCGGTGGCCGACGCTGCAACCATCGTTCGAGGTTGCGGTGGTCTGGCCGCGCGCGCACTTGGGCAAGGACTTTACGCAGCAGTGCATCGCGGTCGCAGCTCAGGTCTTGGCCGAGGGTGGCCGGCTGCTGTGCGCAGTCAAAAAACACAAGGGCGCCGACTCGATCGCCGACTTCATGGGAGAGGTGTTCGGCAACGTTCGGGTGCTTGGGCGCGCGAAGGGGTATCGGCTTCTTTGCAGCGAGCGGTTCGAAGCCAAGCCGCCGCACGAGGTGCTCAGCCGTCGCTACGAGATCACCGATCCCCGCCTGGGAGACCTGGTCCTTGCGTCCGCGCCCGGTGCATTCTCCCGCAAGGGCCTCGACATCGGGACGCAGTGCTTGCTCGACCACGTGGCGGGGATGGACCTGGACCCGGCACGCGTGGTCGACCTGGGTGCGGGCGTGGGACCCATCGCGTTGTGGGCCGCGAATCGGTGGCCTTCGTGCAGTGTCGTCGCCGTCGAGAGCAACTCGGTGTCGGCCGCGATGCTCAAGGAGAACGTTGAGACCGCGGGGCTCAAGACGCGCGTGTTCGCGATGGAACACGATGGGCTGCCGAGTACGGTTGCGTCGGTGCGGCCATTTGTGGGGACCACGGACCTCACCCTGACCAACCCACCAACGCATGCCGATGCGCGGGCGTTAGAGCACCTGCTCGGGCCGCTGGCGTCGTGGCAGAAGAAAGGGTCGAAGACGGTGGCGGTGGTGAGCCGGTCGGAGATGGTGATGGCGGCGCTGCGCAAGGCTGGGGCGATGGTCAGCGAGACGAAATACGACCGTTTTAGCGTGCTTGAGGGGACCTGGTAGGGCGAACCGGTCGCTGCCGCCGAGCCGGTGTTCGGTCACCCACCATCGGTTCGTCGCGCGAGCCGGGGTTGCGCTACGCTTCGTCGTGGTGGGGATACGGATGATGGGGCGAGAACAACTGGGCTTGGCGTTGGCGATGTTGGTGGGGTGTGGCGATGCGGGGAGCAGCGACACCGACGGCGCCCAGGAGACTCTGGGGACATCGTCGAATCCAACGGACCCGGCAACCAGGACCACCCTCGACTGACGGTGCAGAACATGACGTTTGCCGACGCGGACTCCAGCGGCGAGGGGGAGTACGACGGCGGTGGTGCGATCTGGGCCCGCGGAGGACGGCTCAAGGTCGTGAACTCGCGCTTCTTCAACAACCGCTGCGCCGACACCGGGCAGGACGTGGGCGGGGCTGGAATCCGCACGTTTAGCCAGTTCAACGGGGAGCCGGTCTATCTGGTGAACAGCACGTTCGGTGGCGAGGAAGGGCTGGGCAACGTTTGTTCCAACGGCGGTGGCATCAGCAGCATCGGCGTGTCGTGGAACGTCATCAACAGCCTGTTCACGCACAACAGCGCGATTGGAAACGGCGGCAACCCAGCCGGCGAAGGAACCCCGGGTGGGGGCAGCGGTGGCGCGATCTACAACGATGGAAATACGATGACGCTCTCGCTGTGCGGCACGAAGATCCAGCACAACGATGTCGTACAGCACGGCAGCGGCATCTTCTTCGTCAGCAATGACCACAGCGGCAACGTGGTGATCGACCGTTCCACGATCTCCAAGAACGTTGGTGGATCTTGGTACCCGACCTACCCGCAGATCTCCGGCCACGAGGACACGCCGATCACCGTCACCGACTCCGTGATCGAGGAGTAGCCGCGCCGCGCAAGACTTGGCCCGGCTCGCCTCACAGGCCCGCAAGATCGTACAGCTCGTCGACGGATAGCTCGAAGTCGATCGAGGGCAAGCGAGTCGACTGGCCGGCGTCCGCGAAGCCGTGAGACCACCCCGCGTCCACGCGATGCCAGACTTCAACACGGCGGCGGTCTTGGGCAACCAGTACGTACTCCTGCAGGGAGGGAATCTGCTGGTAGTACAGCCGCTTCTGTTCCCGATCGTAGCGCGCTGTGCTCGGGCTGAGAACCTCCACCACGACCCGTGGATTCAGTACATGAGTTGCGGAGTCTGCCGCGCGCTCGACTGGATCGCACACGACGCTGACGTCGGCGTATGTGGCGACGTCCTCGCTCTCGATACGGATCCGGAGGTCGGAGCCGTGAGGGCGACATGGCCCGCCCCGGAGGTGAGCAAGCAGCAGGCCCGAGAGCGTCGTGGCGAGGGCCGAGTGTTCGACCGAGCCGCCGGCCATCGCGTACACCTCGCCTGCGACGTACTCGTGCTTGATCGCGGCGCTGCGGGTCTCGATGTCGAGGTACTCCTCGAACGTGTACCGCGGACGAAGGGCTCCCTTCATGGTGCTGAACAGCGTAGCATCGGTGCGCCTTCGCCGGGCTCAAGGAAGCGCGTCGCGGAACTGTGTGGGCGTCTGACGTGCCAGCTGCGGTGGAGACAATGAGCGCCCCGGACGTGCAGCCGTGGGCGGACGAAAACCGGGACTCGAGCGAGCGTGCAGCGGGACCAGGGTAGCCCTGGCCGCGGGACCGAACGCTGGATTGCAGCAGACCCCGGTGGCGATTTTCTGGGATGCGCCTTAAGTTCGCCCTGGATCGCTGCCATCCATGGAGACGCTCAAAGCCTTCCTCGGCCAACCCTACGTCGAGCCCATCCTCATCGTTCTCGTCGCGGTGGCGACGGCCTACATCGTCGAACTCGTCATCTTGCGCACGCTGATGGCGATGGCCCGCAAGACGGCGACAAACCTCGATGACCACATCGTCGAGGCGTTGCGGCAACCGGTCTTCCTCACCGTCATCTTTGGAGGCCTGGCGCTCGCCACGGCGTCGGTCGGGCTCGAAGGTTCGGGCCGTTTCGTCGTGATGGGCGGGCTCAAGACGTTTGCGGTCTTGACCTGGACCGCGGCCACGATGCGAGTCGGCGCGAGCATCATCCACACCCTGGGCAACACCAATCGCATCGGCTCGGTGCTGCAGCCGCGGACGGTCCCAGTCTTCGACATGCTGCTCAAGATCGTGGTGCTCGTCGTCGCGATCTATTTCATCTTCGTAGCCTGGCACGTCGACCTCACCGCGTGGTTGGCCTCCGCCGGCATCTTGGGTATCGCGGTGGGTTTTGCGGCCAAGGACAGCCTGGGCAACCTGTTCGCGGGGCTCTCCATCTTGGCCGACGGGCCCTACAAGTTGGGCGATTGGATCGTGGTCGATGGCACCATCCGCGGCGAGCTGCGCGGCAAGGTCACACACATCGGTTTGCGATCCACACGCGTGCTGACGATGGATGACGTGGAGATCACCGTCCCCAACTCCCTCATCGCAAACGCCCAACTCATCAACGAGAACGGCGGGCCGGACCGCAAGCAGCGGGTGGAGGTCTCGGTGGAAGTTGCCTACGGCAGCGATGTGGACCTGGTGCGTGCGGTGCTGCACGAGTGCGCGGAGAACGAGCCGCTGCGCGAGACTGACCCCGCACCACGGGTGCGGTTCCGCCGCTTCGGCGGCTCGGGCCTGGAGTTCCAGCTGTTCGTCTGGCTCGAGGACCCGTCGCTCCGCACGATGCTGATCGATCAGCTCAACGTCGCCGTCTACAAAGCATTCTCGGCGAACAAGATCGAGATTCCGTACAGCAAACACGACCTGTACATCAAAGAAATGCCCCGAGGGATGGGGGAGACCCGCGCTGAGTAGACCGGTGTGAAGGGGCCGCGGCGTCCGCGGAGTTGCACGCGAAGAAATCGCCGCGATCGGTGATCACCGCGGCCGTTCGGCGGACTACCTGCTCGTGGAGACTTTGCGCCACCACCTACAACTTGGCGCGCCGTCCCTGCAGCGAGCGCAGCCAGTCCTCGATGTTCCCCACGGTCGATGCGCACAAGGCCGGATCGTCGGTGAGCTTTTCGATGCGTTCGGCGAGCTGCTCGCGGGCGCGGCGGATCCGGCTGCGAACGGTCCCGTGCGGAAGACCCAAGATCTCGGAGATGTCGAGGCTGCGGAGGTCTTGCCAGTAGAACAGCTCGAGCACGATCTGCAGATCGAGTTCGAGGTGCCGCAGGGCTCGCACCAACAGCGCCTGTTCGGAGTGGCTGATCACCAGCTGCGAAGGCGAGCCGTCCAGAGCCTGGACGCGATCGAGATCGAAGTCTGCGCCCCTGTCGCGCGCCTTGTACCAGCGTTCCCGGTACTTCATCATCTGGCGGTGCGCGATCGCGAAAAGGTACGTGCGAAACGTGGCCTCCTCGCGAAATCGGTCGCGCGATCGGACGATGCCGAGGAAGGTCTCCTGCACCAGATCGTCGACCGCATCGGGTCCGACCTTGTTGCAGAAAAATCCGTAGACCGAGTCGAAGTGGCGCTCGAACAACGTTTGTCCGGCGGTCTCATCGCCTTCGCGCCACTGATGCAGCAGCTCCAGGTCGTGGGCGGACAAGGCCGGGAAGATAGCAGACCTGCCGAGGTGTCGAGTCAATGACTACGGACTCGGTGGGGGGTCTGCGAGACGTACGCCTCGCGGTGGATCAGTTGGAGGTGCGCCGCGCCCGATCCAAGATTCGGGCGGGCGTGTTCGGGGGAACACCCCAGCCCACGATGGTGGGTCGATTCGAGGTTCGGCAGCGTCTGGGCGCAGGCGGGATGGGCATCGTGTACGAGGCGTACGACCCGCAGCTCGAGCGGCGCCTCGCCCTGAAGGTCCTTCGCGCGGACGCCACACGTGCCGCCAACGGCGCAGTGCGACTGGTCGACGAGGCTCGCGCGATGGCGAAGCTGGCCCACCCCAACGTGCTCACCGTCTACGAGGCGGGCACGGTGCAGGACCAGGTGTTCATCGCGATGGCGCTGGTCGAGGGCTACACGCTGCGCTCGTGGTTGGATGCCGAGCCGCGCACAACCGACGAGGTCCTGGCGGTGCTTCGCGATGCCGGGCGCGGGCTTGCGGCTGCCCACGCGGCTGGACTGGTGCATCGCGACTTCAAACCAGAGAACGTTCTCGTTTCCCGCGAGGGGCATGTGTCCGTCACCGACTTTGGCCTGGCTCGTTCGTTCGTGGCGCCTGAGGCCGGCGGCTGGTCGAAGCTCGCGTCTGGAGTCCAGACCTCGCTGGCGGGGACGCCCGCATACATGGCCCCAGAGCAACTTCGCGGGCAAAACATCGATGCGCGCTGCGACCAGTTCGCATGGTGTGTGACCACGTTCGAGGCCCTTGTCGGAGCGCGGCCCTACGACGATGACGAGCAGAAACGGATCGCGATCGATCCCGCGTACGTTCCGTCGCCCGTCTCACTGCCAGCAAGTGTCGCGGTGTCTCGGAGGATTCGGGCCGCGCTTGCGCGGGGGCTCTCCAGCGATGTCGACGCTCGTTTCGCAAGCATGGATGCGTTGCTGGTCGCCGTCCGGCCATCTCGTCGCCGATGGGTGCCCGTGTCTATCGGGCTGTTGGTCGCATCGGCAGGGATAGGTGTGGCCTTTGTTCCCGAGCCCGACCCGTGCCCCCCACGTCCCGAGCTGTTGGCCGGGGTCTGGGACGACGAGACCCGGGTCGCGGTGCGTGACGCATTCCTGGCCTCGCAGATGCCGTATGCACCGCGGGCGTGGTCGTCGGTCGAAACTCGGGCCGACGCGTTCGTCAGTCGTTGGGTGGCGCTGGAGCAGCGTGAGTGCCGAGAGGAGAACACCGTCGCCGCGCAGTGTTTGCAGCGTCGGGGAGCGGAATTCGGTGCTGTCTCGCGCTTGCTTCGAGGTGCGGACGCCGGCGTGGTCGAGCATGCGGTTGCGATGATCTCGGCCCTACCACCGCTGGCCGATTGCAGCGACCCGGATACCGCCGCGCGTGTGGTGCAGCCAGGCACATCTCAGGAGACGCGCACGCGAGTCGACGACCTACGCGCTTCGTTTCTCGCCGCGCGCTATGACGACGCACGATCGATCGCGCGAGAGGTTCGCGCCTCTTTGTCGCCCGGGGAGCCGCTGTGGCTTGAGGTCTCGACGCTTGAAGGTCGCGTGGCTCTGGCTGAGGGCGACGCGGACGGCTCGACGGCGGCATTTGAGCGGGTGCTCGAGCACGCCTCTGGCGGGGCGGGACAGCTGCCGACGGCCGAGGCGGCGGTCGGCCTCGTCGAGGTACAGGCGACGATCGCCAAAACCGACTTCGAGGCGACCGGAGTCCTGGTCCGTGCGGCCAAGATCTCCGTCGCGTCTGCGGGCAACCCTCCGCGGCTGCGGACGCGGTTGGAGTCCGCGCGCGCGGGTCTTCAGATCGCGCAGGGCAACTTCGATGAGGGCATCGCGCTTGTCGAGGGTGCTCGCGGCGTGCTCGCCGAGCTTGGGGATGACACGCGACTCGAACAGGCCGAGCTGATGGGCCTCGCCGCGAAGGCGCTGTTTCACAAGGAGCGGTTTGATGACGCTTCGCGCCTGGGTGACGCGTCCTTGGTGATCCTGCGTGAGATCTTTGGCCCCGAGCATCCCGCCGTCGGCCAGGCGCTGTTGCTCCCGGGAAGCATCGCGCTGGTGCAGGGCGACGCCGAAACCGCAGAGGTGGCCTACCAACAGGCCGCGGACATTTTTGCGCGGACGCTGGGGCGCTCGCACCCGAGCTACGCGACCGCGCTGCTCTCGTTGGCCAACAGCGCCCGCGCGCAGGGGGGCTACGAGCGCGCCCGTGAACTCTCCGCCGAGGCCCTCGAAGGCATGCTCGCCAACTATCCCGAGGGGAACATGCGGGTGATGGCCGCCCGCAGCAACCTCGCGTCACTCGATCACCAGCTCGGAAACCTGGCGGCCGCGCGGGAGCGATATCTGGAGACCGTCCGGTTGCAACGGATCATTCTCGGAGATCACTACGAGCTGTCCATCACGCTCGCCAACCTCGCTCGGGTCGAGTCCGAGCTTGGCGATCTCAAAGCTGCACGCGCTGCCGGGCAGGAGGCGCTGAAGATTCGTACCGAGGTGTTTGGTGCGGCTCACGACCGGAGCGTTTCAAGCCGAGTCCTGCTCGTCGAGATCGACCTCATCGCGGGCGTGAACCCGGTGGGGCTTCTCAAGGAACTCGCCGACATTCGTGCGGTGCGGACGGCGGCGCTCGGGGAAACGCATCGGTTGGTGTTGGAGATCATCGTGCTGCAGGCCAAAGCTGCCCTTCGGGCGGGTCGCTCGAAGGAGGCGCTCGAGTTTGCCGAGGACGCGCTGCGAAAGCGGACGCAGACGCAGCGGCCGTCAGGAGAGATCGACACCTGCCTCGTCCTTGTCGCTCAGGCCGCACTGGCCGCGGGGGAGATCGTCCGCGCCAAGGAGGCCGCCGCCGCGCCCTTGTGGCAGGGAACCGAAGCATCCGAGCTGCGCGGTTGGTGCGAGGACTGCAAGTCCGACATGCACGCGATCGCGCAGCGAGGATGAGTGCGGGTCAGGATTCGTCGCTCTCGGGGCCCGAGTTGGTGAGTCCGGTCGCGACCGCCTCGACGCCGTTCCAGGTCACACGATGCCGCGTGGTGCCCTCGGCGTTCGCGGCGTTGTAGATGAAGTCGTCGCTGCCGTCGCCGTCGGTGTCGCCCACCTTCTCGAAGGCGAATCTCTCCGGCCGCGTGCGAGGTGACACGACCACCGCCACGAGGCCGCCGTCGTCCGTCACCGTGAACACACCCGAGATGAACAGCGGCGCGTCGGCAGGATCCTTCGGTCGGAGGTTGACGTTGACCGCAACGAGTCGGGTCCCGCCGCCGGCGAAGGTGCCCTCAACGATCGAAAGGCGAGATTCGGAGAGCACCTTCGAGCCCAGCCGCCGACGGTCCAGCGCCCCGAGCTTCTCCCCGAGAATTCCTGACATGCCTTCGACCACGCGCTGCCCCGCGGGGGACTTGTGCTGGATCTCGGTCGGCTTGTGCATCGAGGAGCTCCCTGCGTCTTCGGCAGGGGTCGTGATGAGCTGCGAGGCGATGGCGATGAGTGGGAGCAAGTGAGTCATGATCGGGATGCCCGTTTGGGTTCGCCAGGATCACGCTCGGGCGCAGGGCGGTCATTCCCGGACCCATGAAAAAGCTGCAGGAGCGGCCTCTGACCGATGAGAGCCGAAAGGGCGGGCGTCGGGAGCGGTGTTATTTTCGGGGCGAACTACGGACTCAGGACACTAGCGCAGCGGCGTGCCCACGCGACGAGCGTTGCGTGCGCGAACCACATCCCGGCGCAGTGCCGAGAGCGCGACGGCATAGATCGCCCAGAACACGATTCCCACCACCACGCCCTGAATGCTTGGCCCGACAACAGGCGCCTCGGCTTGAACATCGCGCAGCTGTCCGGCTGCGCGGAACCAGGTGGCGACGAAGAAGGTGAGTCCGATGCTGGTCCCGATCGACCGCACGATGCTGTAGCCCGATACCGGCTTGGGCCGGGTCAACCCCGGACGTGTCCATTCGAGGAACTCAAGCAGCAGGCGAAGCCACGATCCGACGGTGGGAAACAGCAGCATGCCGACGATGCCCGCGAGTCCGGGAACCGCTTGGCGCAGCTCCTCGATCGGCATCGTGACGTCGCCGGGAATGGCGAGCAGGGGCATGGCGAGGAGCATGGTTTACGAACTCGAGCGGGTCTTGGTGGGGTTGCTCGGGTTCGTGAGCGGGGGCCCGAGATCCATCGGGGTCGGCGTCGGGTTGCCGCCGGGGGCGAGGTACTGCAAGGCGGCCTGAATCTCTCGCCAAAACTCCAGCGAGGTCTGGGTCCTGTACATGACCTTGGGATGAAGAGCGCTGGCGATGGCCTGACCGTAGGGGGAGTCGAGGCTATCGGCCATTCGCAGGGGCGCGCCCGCCACGATGTCGCTCTCCTCGAAGAGCAAGACCTCGCCATGCATCACGGAGAGCAGTAGAAGCCCCGCGTGATAGATGTCGGTTTGCCGACCGATCGCGCCGAAGCGTCCGGGGTTGATCGCCTCGGGGGGCCGCATCCATGGCGCGAGGATGGTACCGGTGGCTCGGATGTCGTTCTCCAGCCGCGTGATGCCGAGGTCGCCGAGCTTAAACGACAAGTACGGGCCCGCGTCTTCGCTGCGGCTGATGACGTCGCTGGTCAGGCTCACGAACACGTTGCCCGGGTGGACATCCTTGTGCACGTAGCCAAAACGATGGATGAACGCCAGCGCCTGCAGCACGTCGCGCGCGATGTGCGGAACCCAGGTCTCGTCGATCTTCGGCAGCACCCGGTCGAGGCTGTACAGACACTTCTCGACGATGATGTAGAAGCAGTTGTCGTGCACGAACGCGTCGTGCATGTACGTGATGTTGGGGTGCCGCATGTTGACGAGGTTGGCGACCTCGGCTTCCCACTGGCGCTGTACATCTTCGAAGGTGCCCGCCGGCTTGAGGACCTTGGCGACCAGCGCGTTGGACCACTCGTCGGTGCACTCGTAGACGTCCCCATACGACCCGGCACCGATGTGGGCGCCGATGAAGTACGTGCCGCTGCTTCCGTTGGTGATCATTTGACCACGAACAGGGGCTCGGAACGGAAAGACGCTGGGAAGCGTCTGCACTGCGGGATGCGTTTTCAACCCCGATCGAGACTACCACGCGGATGCTCAGCACGTGCTGCGCTTTCACGGGCGATCAAGGGTTCTCCCGCACGACGCTCGCTCAGACACGGGTGATAGTACGCAGGCGTGCTCACTCTGGCCACAGCGATGGCGCTCGCCGTGGCGCCGCCCGATCGGACCTATGAGGGCCCGGGCGCGGTCGTGGGCAGTCCAGCGGTTCCCGCGAGGTCGGACGCGGAACCACAGGCACCGGCGCCGCCCCCCGCAGCCCCCGAACCCGAACCCGAACCCGAGGCGGACGCGGACGCGGACGCGGAAGCGGAAGCGGAGGTCACGCGTGAGGTGCTCGTGCCTTCGTATCGTACCGCGCGAGAGGACGACGGCCGGGCGGGGTCGGTCGTGCAGCGACGTGATCTGGACGAGCGGTTGGTGCAGTCGGCTCCCGAGGCGCTGCGCTACGAGGCGGGGGTCTATGTGCAGCAGACGGCGCACGGCCAAGCTTCGCCCTACGTTCGAGGGCTGACCGGTCAGCAGACGGTGATGTTCTTCGACGGCGTGCGGATGAACAACAGCACGTTTCGCCAAGGCCCCAACCAGTACTTCTTCACCGTCGACTCCCGCACGATCGAGCAACTCGAGGTCGTGCGCGGCGCAGCTTCGACCCGGTATGGCGCTGATGCGCTGGGTGGCGCGCTGCTCACGACACCGCGCGATCCGACGCTTCGCGAAGAGGGCAAGAAGACCGTCGCCCACGGCAAGGCCATCCTGCACACAGGCACCGCCGACGGCGCCTACGGTGGACGCGGGGAGGTGGACCTTGGGTTCGCCGGGAAGTTCGGCGTGCTCGCGGGGGTGGGCTACCGCGATGTCGGGCAGCTGCGCAGCGGAGGTCCGGTCATCGCTCCGGGGACCGGGGAGCCACAGCGCGTTCCGCCCGCATTCGAGGCCGACGGCAAGACCCAGCGCGGCACCGGATTCCGCGAGCTGACCGGGGACGTGCGCGCGGTGTGGGAGCCAAACTCGAAGAACCAGGTCACGGTCGGCTACTACGACTACCGACAGTTCGACGCCCCCCGCACCGACAAGTGCCCCCCACCCACGGCGCCGCGCGATGAGTGCCTTCGTTACGAAGAACAGTTTAGGACCTTGGTCTACGGGGCGTACCACGCCTCCAAGGGTCCCGCTGCCGCTGAAGATGTTCGGGTTACGCTCAGCTTTCAGCGCCAGCACGAAGACCGGGTGTTCGACCGGGGCACGCCGTCGGTGACGACGCTGTTGGGCGTCGACGACGTGAACACCGTCGGCACCGGCCTCAAGCTACGAACCAAAAACTTCGACCCCTCTGCGTGGGCGCGTCTGTACGCAGTGTACGGAGGCGACAGCTACCTGGATTGGGTGGCGAGTGACGCGTCGCTGCGGTTCGACGACACCGGCATCTCCACCTCGCTCTCCCGCGGGCAGTACATCGAGGGCTCGCGATACTCCACCTCGGGTGCGTTCGCGGAGGGGCATGTCGAGTTTGTCGATGCGATTCGTCTGCGCTCGGGTGGACGGGTTGCGGTGGCCCACGCTGGCTCGCCCGGAGATGTCTCAAGCGAAACAGCGGCAGTCGACCAAGCGTGGGTCTCTGCGGTCGGGATGGCTGGGGTGGCGGTGGACCCTGTGCCCTGGTTGACCTTCTCGCTCAACGCCGACCAGGGGTTTCGCGCGCCGAACCTCGACGACCTCACCAGTCGGCAGCAGACCGGTCCAGGCTTTCAGTTCGAAAACGCCGACTTGAATCCCGAGCGCGCGCTCACGCTGGAGGCGGGGTTTGAGCTCGACGTGGGCGTGCTCGAGTTTAGCGCGTGGGTGTTTCGGACCCGGATCTCCGATCTGATCGGGAGGGTCGCGGTGGAGGTCGAAGACTGCCCAGGCGACACCCCGCAGTGCGGCGCTTCCCAGACTCGATTTCAGCTCGACAACTTTGAGGGGCACGCGTTGTTGTGGGGGGCGGAAGGTGCGGCGCTGGCGAATCTTCCGCTGGGGATCTGGGCTCGCACGACGCTCTCGTATGCGCACGGTGATCAGCCGAATCCCTTTGCGCGGGAGAACTCCAGCGAGGCCTCACGAGTCCCGATGTCTCGGGTGCCACCGCTCAACGGCACGGCGGAGCTCGGCTGGCGCAGCAGGACTGGAGCGTACGCAGCCGGCGGGCTCCGATGGGCCCGTCTACAGGACCGACTCGCGCCTCAAGACGTAGTCGACGCGCGCATCCCCATCGGTGGAACGCCAGGCTATGCGGTCTTCGATCTACGCGCGGGCTACCGCTACGAGCCATACCTGTTGTTTGCCGTGGTGTTCGAGAATGTTGGCGACGCACCCTGGCGGGCCCATGGTTCCAGTGTCAACGGCCCGGGGCGCAGCGTGATGGTCGAGACGCAGATCGGCTTCTGAGGGTGTACGGTTTCACGGTGCGCGAAGTTCCTCGCCGGCATTGGCTTCCATGGCTGGGTGCGGTTGCCGTGCTCATTGGCATCGTCGGCTGGGCTGTGCTCGAGGTTCGCGGCGTTGGCGAGGACTCGAGACCAGCATTCCTCACCACCCACGTCCAGGCCGATCCACCCCTGCGGCCCGACGGCGCACACCTGCACATCGCCGGCTCTGGCTCCTGTGTCCCGCTGGCGAGAATGCTGGCCGGAGCTGCGATGCCCCACCTACAGGTTGCCCCGGAGGTGCACGCGAGCATCGGGTCCGGTGGCGGACTTCGGGCGCTGCGCGATGGGGCGGTCGACGTCGCGTTGGTGTCGAGGCCGCTGCGGGAGGACGAACTACAGTCAGGGCTCGTCTACACGCCGTTTGCGAGGATTCCGGTCATCGTTGCTGCGGGGCTCGACGTCCCGGACCGCTCGCTGAGCATCGAGCGCCTCGAGGCTCTGTTCGGTGGCGCCGAAAGTCGGTGGAGCAACGGCGCGAACGTTGTCGTGCTGTTGCGGGAGGCGGGCGACTCGTCGCACCGCGTCGTCGAATCCGCGGTTCCCAGCTTTGCCGAGGCCACGGAGCGGAGTCGGGAGACAGGAAACGTCCGCGTGCTGTACCACGACGGTGCAATGCAGGTCGCGCTGGCCAACACGCCTGGAGCCCTGGGCCTGCACGGCAACGGCGTGGACGCTTCGCTTGCCGGCTTCCGCTCGCTCGCGGTCGAAGGTGTGGAACCAACCGGGTCCAACGTCGAGTCGGGTCGCTACCCGTTCGTCAAAGAAATCGCGTTCGTCACGATTGGAGCGCCTTCCGGGGGGGCGGAGGCGTTTATCGAGTTCGCACTGTCGGCTCAGGGACGGGCGCTGCTCCGCGTCCGCGGGGCCGTCCCGCCGCTTGCGCAGGAGGAGGGCTGAACGTGCCGCTGCATGACGCTTCGGGACAGGTTCGTCTGGCGCTGCGCCGCTATCTCGGCGCACGTTTGGCACCACTGACCGTTCTGGTGGCGTTCTTCACGTGCCTGTCCGCCCCGATGGCGTTCTTCTGGCTTGGTCGTGACGCGCTCGAGGTGCGGGCCGATGGCACGGCACGGGAGGCGGCGAGTCTGCTTCGCCAAGACGTGCAAGAGCGCCCGGTCCTGTGGAAGTACGACGCATCGAAGGTCGTCACGCGGGTTGCGAGCTTCGAGCTTCCGGGCGTGGACCGGGTCGTGGTGGTCGACGCTGGGGGCGTTCCAATCCGAGGCTCGGCGGACGACATCGAGGTGCTCGCGAAGCTCGGAGCGCTCTGGCGCAGTGCCGATATCATCGTGGACGGCGAGGTCGCGGGGCGTGTTTGGGTTGCGATCTCAACCCGCGCGCTGCAACGCAACACCATCGCGCTCATGCTTGGGTTCGGCGCGCTTGGGCTGGTGATGAGCGTGCTTCTCTATGGGCTGCCGATGCGCGCGATGGGGCGGGCCGAGGGTAATATTCGCGAGCTGGTGGGCAGGCTGGAGGAGTCGCAGGCAGCGCTTGCAGGCCTCAACGAGACGCTCGAGAACAAGGTGGAGGTTCGCAGCACGGAACTGCGTGATGCCCTTGCCGAGCTGCAGCGCAAGGAGCAGAACCTGCGTGAGATCTCAGCCCGCGCCATTCGAATGCAGGAAGCCGAGCGACGGGCCATTGCAAGAGAGCTCCATGACTCCACAGGACAGGCTCTCACGGCGGTTCGTATTCATGTGCAGTTGATTGGGGACCTGCTCGCCGCTCGAGAAGGGGACGCGGCCAAGACCACGACCATGGCGAGGCGCACCCTGAGCATGGTCGACGATACGGTCGAGGAGGTTCGCCGCGCCGTCAACCAGCTCGGTCCCGCGGTGCTCGACGATGTGGGGCTCGAGGCGGCGATTCACAGGGCTGCCGACGACCTCTCCGAAGCCACCCAGGTTCAGGTCGAGCGCCACTATGAGGTGGACGTCGAACTCGACCCCTCGATCGAGACGACGGCGTATCGGATCATTCAGGAGTCGCTCACGAACGTGGCCCGTCACGCCGAAGCCAGCGAGGTCACCATTCGCGTCTGGGTGGATGGAGACGCGCTGGCCGTCTCGGTCGAGGACGACGGGAGAGGTTTCGATCCGGCTGCGGTTGGGCCGCGTCGGCGGGGGCTGGTGGGCATGCGTGAACGGGTTGCGCTGCTGGACGGAGCGCACAACATCACGTCCGCGCTGGGGGAGGGCACCCGCATCGAGGTGTCGCTGCCCATGACCGCCCGGGGGTGATAGGCTCCCTTCAATGCCGGATCCCATCCGCGTGGTGTTGGTGGAAGACCACCAGATCGTCCGCGAAGGTCTTCGCGCGTTGCTCGATGGTCAAGGCGACATCGAGGTCGTCGGTGAGGCCGACAACGGCAAGGACGGCGTCGCGCTGGTCGAAGAGCACCGGCCTCACGTGGCGGTCATGGACCTCAACATGCCTCAGATGGATGGTGTCGAGGCTACCAAGCTCATCCGCAAGCAGTTTCCCCAGACCCAGGTGTTGATCCTCAGCATGTACTCCACCGGCGAGCATGTGCGGCCTGCGATCCGGGCCGGGGCTGGCGGATATTTGCTCAAGGGCTCGGGCCTCTCCGATCTGGTCTCCGCGATCCAAGCGGTGGCTGCCGGCAATGCGTTCTTCAGCCCCGAGGTCGCCAAGATCGTGCTCGACGATTCGCGCGGCGTCTCCGGGCCGCGTGCCGGCTCGGATCTCACGCCCCGCGAGCGTGAGGTGCTCAAGCTCGTGGCCGAGGGGAAGTCCAGCCCCGAGATCGCCAAGGACTTGGGGCTGAGCGTCAAGACGATCGAAGGCCACCGCGGCCGACTGATGGCCAAGCTTGAGACGAAGAACGTCGCAGGCATGGTCCGTCACGCCATTCGCATCGGCCTGGTCACTGCGTAGGACTGCGTAGGACTGGTAGGTATAGGGTGGATCCACTGCAGCGCAGGCCCGGGCATGTCCGCTTTCGGGCATCGCTTGCAACCCACAGGATCAGCGCAATGCTGAGGCAATTTGGACTTTGCGGGGGCCTGCTGGCGCTTGTCTTGGGGACGTGGGGCTGTGAAGACGGCGGAGGAGAGAGTGGCGACTCCGACGGGGAGACCGAAGGCGGCGAAGGCGGCGGCATGGAGTACGCGTGCGGCGACCTCGTACCCGCGGACGATCTCCAGGCGTGCTCGCCCAGCGCAAACGACTACCAGCCAGGCGCAGAGGATAGCTATCCGAGTTGTGTCACGGACGACGGTCGCTACAGCCTCGTGGACGGTACGCCCAGCTCGATCGCTCGGGTCGAAGCCTACGAAGACGTGCTGGCGATCCTGGCGGACACCTCCGTCGACGGTTTTACCGCCGCTCGGGCGAAGTACTCCGAAGACGAGGGGCTCGAGTCTCGGCTGCAACGGCGCGAAGATCTTCACTTCCCTGAAATCCCGGAGTCCGATTGGGACCCAGGCGTCGATCGAGACAAGCAGTGCACCGTACCGACCAACGTCGCGGCGTACCCCGAGCGTTGCGCGGGCCCGGCTCAGATCGCACCGCTGATGAACGCCGCGTTCGCGGCCGGTCAGACCGGAGAGGGCGAGGCCGCTGTCCACGTCGCTCGAATCGAGGCTGCCGGACTGTGGTTCCTGTACTTGTCCGTCTACAAGGAAGCGAACACCTGCTTCACCGGGGCCGCCAAGGACTGTGACTCCGCCTGGGCCTACTACACCGGCGGCTTCGACCGCGCCGGTGGCATTGGACTCGCGGCCGACGTTCGAGATGCGAGCGCCGATGCACATACGGCCATCTGGGATGGATTCACCGCGTTCCGGTGCGTCCGCGATGTCTACCCCGCCGATGACACGCCCTCGATCTCCGACCTCGACATGGACGGGCAGGCGCTGCTGTGCTCGGCGCAAAGCCAACTCACCACCGCGCTCGACTTCGGCCTTGCCCAGGTGGTGCGAGCGCGACTTGAGGCGTTGAAGGGCTTGGATGGTGTGGAAGCGGAGGCCGCCTGGGCGGGACTGGAAGTGCTGGGGCCCGTGCTCGATCGGGCTGGCAACGAGCGCGATCCCGCGAGCTACGCGGCTCTCGAGACCTTCTGGGCAGCGGGGCAGCCGGACACCGCGGCGATCGATACCGCGCTGCAGTCCCTCGACGCTGTGTTCACTTGCGCGTGAGCGACCCAAAGCGACCGTAGAGGCGTCCGTCGACGCGTGCGGGGCTGGGGAGGATTTCCCCGCCCTTCGGTGTCCGCAGGTCTGCCGTCTAGATCGTAGACTCCCGGCGATGTCGGATGCGCAGCGGCTGAAGCTTGCCTTCATCGGAAGTCACGGCGTGGGCAAGACCACGCTGTGCTACGGCCTGGCCGCTCGCCTCAAGGCCCGGGACGTCTCGCTCGAGATGGTTCACGAGGTCGCCAGGCAGTGCCCGCTGCCGATCAACGAACAGACCAGCGTCGCCGCGCAGTCGTGGATCCTGCACACGCAAGTCGCCGCGGAGATCGTCGCGGCCGAGCGCCACCCCGTGGTGGTCTGCGATCGCAGCGCGCTCGACAACTACGTCTACATGATGCTCGCCGCAGGTCGACAGCGGGCGCTCGAGAGCCTGCTCGACGCTTGGATGGCGACCTACGACCTGCTGGTGTTGGTCCCGATCATCGAGGAGCCTCGCGCAGACGGACTGCGCGCGACCGACCCCAGCTTTCAGCGCGCCGTGGAGGACGGCGTACGACGCGAGCTGGTACGCCGAGAGATGCGCGCGATGCATCTTGAGCCCGAGGATCGCGAAGGGTGGCTGGAGCGGGTCGAGGCCGAAGTGCTGGAACGGCTGGTGCCCTCACAGCTTCCGCTGCTGTAGAGCGCCCAGAGAACCAAAGAAAATCGGCCACCCCCATCAGGAGGTGACCGACTCTCGCAACACGATCGTGCGACTTAGTCGCGACGACGACGAAGCACGGTCAGGCCAAACAGTCCGAGCAACCAGGCGAACCCGCCCGCATCGGTGCTGGTCGTGCAGCCACAACCCGAGTCCGAAGGCGAGGGCGCAGCCGGAAGACCGCCACCCGTGGAACCGTCACCACCGGTGGAGCTGGGGTCGATCGGGCCTCCAGTGGTGGAGTCCGAGTCGGAGTCCGAGTTTCCACCGCTGCTGTCCGCGGCCGTGTCGTCTGTGGTCGACGAGTCGGCGGAGCCGGTGGAGGTGCCAGGCTCAGGGGCTTCGGGCACGTCGAAGTTGATCAGCTCGACGGGGAACACGACGGGCTCGGACTCGTTGATGGGGTAATCGAGAGGGATCTCGATTGGGCCGAAGGCAATGTCGACAACACCAACCGTGACGGTTCCGCTCGCCAGGATAATCAGCGAGATCTCAGCGTCGAACGTGCCGTTGAGCGTGGCGTACATCTCGGATGTTTCACCGGGCGCCGCATCCGGGAGGATGAGGTCGAGGACGTCGTCCTCGGCATTGTAGATGCCAACCTCGTTGGAAATAACCGAGTCTTCGCCGTCGGTCAGGGCGATTTCTGTGCTCGCGTACTCGATACCAGGAAGGTTGAACTGGTAGTCGAAGTCGAGCGAGACAACAGCGCTCGTTGCCGGGATGGTGAACGTGGTGTCGAAGAGATCGTTGGGTCCGATGCTCTCGCTGACACCAAACGGTCGCTCCGTGTCTCCTGGAAGGAGGTACGGAGAGAAGGTTCCATTCGCTGTTTCTTCGATGTTGTAGAGGCCGACGTCGAACGTGACTCCGGCGAAGGTCACTTCAACGCCCAACTCAACACCGAGGGCGTTCTCCATCACGCCTCCGTCTGCGTCACCCGTGAACGTCAGGGTCTGCGCGTCGAAGTCGTACTCCGCAGTGCCAAGCATTTCGATGTCGACCTCGTGGTAGGCGGAGGCCGTCAGGTTGAGGTCTACGCCGAGCGGCAGATCGATCACCCCAGACTCCCAGGGAAATTGGTTCGGGCGGAAGGTCAGCTGAGGATTGAAGTTGTCCTCGTCGGTCTCCGCGTGTGCATTAGTTCCCACCAGCGCCGTAACGACGCCCACCATCAAAGCAATCTTCTTCATGTCTTAGTCCCCTTCAGGCGAGTCGAGTCTCTCATGCCAACCCACCCTAGAGGGGGCCTACATCGACTCACCTTTGAGCACCGGTTACCACGGGGTGAAACGGTGCACCACGTGCCAGCTTCGAGTCGTTGGCAGGATCGGCCGAAAACGCCGCGCACGAGCGAACTGGCGGGCGCGTCGGCGAGGTGGGCTTTCTCTCGACTTCATCCTCCGGACGGAATCGAAGAAAGTGCGCATAAGACGCGACTCTCCAAACGGGGGAAGACGCTCAGAAGTTCGCGCGAGCCAACCAGACTTGGCCCCTCATCCCGCCGACGTTGGGTGGTTCAGCGCCAGCCCGAATGCCGGCGATCAGCAACCCGCCCGCTGCGTCGTTCGCGAGAGCGACCCCGCGGGACTGCCCTGGTCCAAAGCCGTTTCGTTGCCAGAGCTCCTGCAGCGATGGATCGAGCCGGATGAGGATGGATTCATCACTTGAGACCTCACCGGGGCTGTTCGGATCCTGGGTCCCGACCGCGAACGAGAGGACGACGCCTCCTTGGCCGTCGGCCACAACTCGAATGAAAGCTGACGGTGGACTTTCGAAGGTGAGCAGCTCGGACGCGACCTCGTCGCCATCTTCGTTGAGGTGGGCGACGAGGTAGCCAGTGGCCGTACGGAGGCCGTAGAAGACGCCGCCACGCTCGTCGGAAGCGAGTCCGCCTTCGAAGATGTCGGACTGAATCGGGCGGGTCCACTCCCGCGACCCTTCTGCGTTGTATTTCGCGATGCAGTCATCACTCACCCCCGGACAGCCGCCCGAACGCAGACCGATGAAAATCGTTGCATTGTGCCCCTGAGTTCGCGTCATCTGGTTCGCCGGCTGATCGTTGACACCAGAGTCACTGATCCAGATCGGTGCATCGAGGTCCGGTTCCAGCAAAGCAAGCTCAGCAGTGGACCTCGTGAGGAAGACACCTTGATCGGGAATGTTCAGTGCCACTGGATTGCCAGAAACGAGGTCCCCCGAGAACTGAAGTCCGGCGGCTGGCTCGAACTCCCCGATCTGGGGATCGAACATGTTGTAGTTCCAAAACGTCGTCGTCAAGTTGACCGACGTCGGCACCAAAACCCTTCCGTCGTCCAGCGTTGTGGGGGGGAGAGCGTACCAGGCGTCGATCGTCGTGGAGGACACGACTTCGAGATCGTCGTCGGCGACCAGAACCGTTGGGGGGTTGAAGTCGAACAGGTCCAGGGCGTTGCAGCGAGTCCCAGCCAGGACAAGCCGAGACGGACTGACGATGGCGATTCCTCCGAACTGCCCATACACCGTGCACCCCTCAAACAATCCCTCGTTGACCTCAATCAACTCCCCCCCAACCACCGCACTCACCAACTGCACCTCCTCACTCTGTGCCGTCTGCCCCCCCGTATCCGTCGCCATCGCCCGGTACACGTGCCCGCCGTTGTCCGAGCTCGTCACCACCACGCCGAGCTCCCAAGGCTCCTCGGTCACCACGCCAAGCGAAGCGTCCCCCTCGAAAAACTCGACGCTGGCGATCCCGACGTCGTCGGACACGGAGGCGCTCAGCATGACCAGGCTGCTCTCGGTGACATCCTCGGGCGTGGTCGAGCTGTTGACCTCGAAGGCCTCGAAACTCGGGGGGTCGTCCCCGGCCGGACCCGTGTCGTCTCCGTCGGTCTCGGTTTCGTTGGTCGTACTCGTCGGGCCGGTGGGGTTTCCCGTGGGGTCGCCTGTGGGGTCGCCGCCAGTCCCGTCTGTGCCGGAGTTGGGTCCACTCGAGGGGCTGCTCTGATCGGTGTCGTCTGCTCCGCCTGCTGATTCCTCCACTGCGTCGGGAGAGAAGCAACCGGCCAAGACGCCCGAAAAGAGAAGCAATGAACCTCGGTACATCGCCCAAGGATCTGGAGCCTTCGCGGGTCCGTCAAGTTCGGCCTCACTCCGCGGTCAGGTAGGGGCTCTTGGAGCCCGGTGCGGTGTCCTCAAGCGCTCCGGGGTCACCCCGCGAAAAAGCCGGCGGCTCCCCTGGGAAGCCACCGGCTCATCGTTGCCAAAGAGCTGGCCTAGCTGTGTCGGCGCGCGAGGTTCTTCTCGCGGAGCTCTTGCACGCGGCGGTGCAGAGAGTCCATCGCGTCGCGGACGGCGAGGTAGGCATCTTCGTGGTTGCCCTTGGGGTCGTTGTCGTTCGATACGACGACTTCACCGTGGGCAGTGCGGACGACAGCGTGCACGTTAAAGACGTGGCCGCGGTTGTGCGGGGAGCTGGCTTCAACACTGATGTGTGCGTCGAGGATTCGCTCGCCGGTCTTGGTTAGCTTCTCGACTCGCTCGGAGATTTTCTGCTCGAGCGCTTCGGAGCGTTCCATGCCGCGGTAGGTGACCTGAAGGGGGACTTTCGCCGTCGTTTCCGTTTCGGTTTCCTGCATGTTTTCCTTCCGGGTGGGTCTGCCCGCGCGGGGTCGACCCGACTCAATTGTGGCCTTTTCCTAGGGACGAGCAACCGCAACCTTTGCCCAGCATCCCCCGAGGACGAAAAGTGCGGGGGAAATCGCGGTTCAGGGCGTGGATTCGCACCCACAGGTAGCCTACTCTGGGCGTCGATGGGTTCTGACGTCCAGGGCGACAACCGCCTATTTTGCGAGATCGTGGCCGTCCTTCTGATCTCGGATGCGCAGGTTACGGACTCCGAGCGGCGCTTCCTGGACCGGCTGATGAAACGGTTCGAATTCACGGAGGAGGACCGCCAGGCGGTCTTCAACTCCGTCAACATCGGTGAGTCGGTGGAGGGACGCCTTCGTCAGCTTTCCGCGGGGCGCCGTCCTGAGCTTCTGGCTGAGCTCGAGGCTGCCGCGGCTGCCGACGGCGAGGTCGGCCGCACCGAGCGAGAAATCCTCGACGAAGTCCGCAATGCGATGGCCCGCGAGCTCTAGGGTCGGGCGGAGGAGCGGGCGGACCTCACCGAGGCCCAGTGTTTTCGGCGGTCGACATACCAAAGCGTCAACGCTCGTGCCGTGTCGTGTTCGGCCAGATAGCTGAGCAGGTGCCGGAGCTCAACGGCGACGGTGTCATCTGTGGCCAACTTTCCGAGGGTGCCTTTCCCCTCGTCGATGGCCTTGCTGATGCTGGCGAAGTCCTCGGTGACCTCGGCTCCGTGATCGAAGATCAGCTCGAGGTCACGGGTGATGTTGCCCGTGTCATCGCGCAGCAGCTTCGAGACCAGGCTCTTGTTCTTGGGATCGTCGAGGTCTTTGAGCAGACCGTCCACGCTCTCGAGGGTTCTCTGCGTTTCGCCGAGGAACGGCTCGACGTTGTGGTCGAGGGTGCCCACGACGTCGTTGGCCTGGCCGGCCGCGCGCTGAAGGCCAAAGGAGGTGCTGTGAAGAGCGCTGAGGGTGCCGCCGATATCCTTGCGGTACTCCTGCGAATGGAGCAGCGCGGGAACCAGCCCATCGCCGTAGGCCAGCGTGTGGCTGATGACGGCCAGGTTGTTGACCATCCCCTTGATGGCACCCATCGTCTCTTCGCTTTGCAGCCCATTGATGAGCCCCATCACCGCCACGATGCTGTGATCGGCGTGCTGCATGAAACTCTCGACACGGTCGCGCATGCGATTGATGTCCTCGGCCAACGAGGGGCGCGCCTGAACCCGCATGCTGCCGAGGCAGTCGTCGTAGCTGTAGTCGGGAACGTCGTCGCGGGTGACGGGGCACAGCTCATCGCCGCGGCCGGCACTGACGTTGACCTTCTGGTCTCCTAGGACGCTGTTGGCGGCAATGATCGCGCGGCTGTCTGCACGGATGAGCTGGACGACCTCAGCGGGGACCCGCATCTTCACCCGGCTGCGGATGTGCTCGACGTTGAACCGGGCGCAGACCCCTCGGGGTCCGGACCAGGTCAAGTGGGCTTCCCGATTGCGAACCTCTCCGGTGAAGCAGATCTCGTCTTGGCCACAGTCGGCCGTCGCGTCGCACCGCTCGTGGTTCGGCTTGCCTGCGTACTCCTCCAGATCGGCGCAGTAGCCCGGCGGTGAGCAGAACAGGTCCTGGTCGCAGCTGTCGGTTCGGCCCTGCCCGTAGCGACCGAGATCTTCGCTCAACGGGTCGCATCGGTAGCGGACTTGCACGAAGTCCACCGCCTCGACGCGACCGACATCCACCCCGGCGAGCTGGACGGGGCTGCCTTCTCGGAGCCCGGCTGTGGTCCGGAAGTCAGCGTACAAGGAGACGCGCTCCGCGGTCAGCTTCTTGGCCCTGGGCCCAAGGGTGAGCGCCACAAACACCACCGCGAGCACCAGAAGCATGACGAGCCCCAGCGTCACGTTGCTTCGGCTGCGTCTGCCCGCCATGGCCGGATGATAACGCGAACCCGCGCGTTTTCGCGGAAGCGTCGAACCAGGCTGCGCTAGACGCTGTGGTTGCGGGTTGGCGACATCGCGAAGTCGTCACCAGGCGGGCCTTCGGCGAGATCGACTCGGGCAGCCGCAGCTCCGGTGCGGAGCCAAGGATGCCAAGGATGACGGGACGGGGGGGGCAGGCTATGTCACCGCGGACGTCAGGATCCCCGTGACATGCTGCTGTTTCACCGACTGACGGACGATACCCGACGGCCGGTTGGGCGAGGCCGCGCGCGGTGTACCCTCGAAGCATGACCGGCTTCCGCGTGCCGCCTTCCGAGGCGCCCACGATCCAGCCTCCTGCGGGGTGGGGAACTGGGGTGCCGCATGCGTCGACGATCCCTGGCGGCACCCATGAGACTTCGCCTGGCGCGGGGGCGAGCCTGGTCACGACTGTGGACCCGCGCGCCCGCACGCACTCCTATTCGCCCGGCAGCATCATCGCGGACTCGTTTCGGATCGAACGGGAGCTGGGGAGCGGTGCCATGGGCGTGGTGTTGCTTGCGACCCACCTCGCTTTGGATCGACGGGTCGCGTTGAAGGTTCACCGTGCGGACAACCCCGCCGACGTTGCACGCCTGGCGCGAGAAGCCAAGGCGCTGGCGAAGGTGCAGCATCCCAACGTCGTCGGGATCTACGACGTCCGCGAGTCCGGCGGCAGCCTGTTCATCGCGATGGAGTACATCGAAGGCGAGAGCGCGCGAAGCTGGATGACCCGCACCGAGCTTTCATGGCGGGCACGGCTTGAGGTCTGTCTCCAAGCGGCTCGAGGGCTTCACGCCGCGCATGAGGCGGGTCTGGTGCATCGAGACTTCAAGCCGGAGAACATCCTCATCGGCGCCGATGGTCGGGTGCTCGTCGCCGACTTTGGCTTGGCCCGAACGCCCGGGGCGCAGCCGATCGATCCCGAGACGCCCAGTCCAGGTGTCGACGCTCAGCTCACCGCCGTAGGTGCGGTGACCGGCACGCCGGCGTACATGTCTCCCGAGCAGTGGCGAGGAGGCGCCGTCGATGCACGCTCCGACGTGTTCTCGCTCAGTGTTGTCATCTACGAGGTTCTGTTCGGGCGGCGGCCGTTCGCGGGCAACACCGCCGGAGAGTTGGTCTACGCGATCACCCGCGGCATGGTCCGCGCGCCTCCCCCCGAAACACCCGTCCCCAAGAACGTGTTCGACGTGTTGCGCCGCGGCATGGCGGTGGCACCCGGCCAACGCTTCGGCTCGGTGACCATGCTCGTGCGAGCCCTTGAGTCGGCCGTCTCGGCGCCCGGGCGGGCCGGCGTGGCGTTGGCGTTTGGGCTCGCGGTGCTCGTGTTCGGCGGGATTGGCACGGCGGCGTGGGCCCTGAAAGCCTCGGGCGCCCAGGAGGCCCCAGGGGTGATCTTCGTCGAGTCCGACGACCTCGATGAGGCAGAAGCAAAGGGGGCCGACGAGCTCAAGCCGGTCGCGGCTGTGATGCCCTCTGTCGAGCCGAGGCCGAGTCCCAAGCCTCCGGCAGCTGGCCGTGCCGCACACCAGGAACGTCCGGCGGATGCCTCCGACACGCCGACAGGGCCAAGCGAGGCGGACATCCAGGCCGCCAACGACCATCACGAGGACGTCTCCGAACGCTACACACAGGGCGAGGCAACCCAGGAAGAACTCATCGCGGCCATACGGGCGGTGCATGCCGTGAACCGTCGAAGCCGCGACCGTCCCTACGCGCTGACGCCCTGGGACGGCACCTCGAAGCTGGTCTGTGGACTCGGACAGCGGATCGAGATTCACGACGTCGACGCCAAGCTGGGGAGTGGCGTGGCAATCGAGATGGAGCTGGGCTGCGGCCTCAAGCTCGTCAATGTGAACATCGATGCACCGGTCGCGATCGAAGGCAAGATGTCGGACCGCCTGGTGATCGAAGGCGGCACGTTCAAAGTGTCCCGTAAGGGCATAGAGATTGGACTCGTCGAGATCGATATCGACGGGCTGACGATCGAGGGGGACGCCCCGGTCGCGGCCGAGTTTGGGATGCACTCCCTCGGGAAAATCGCCAACAGCAGCTTCGAGGGACTCACCGCGCTGAGGGTCGGCATGCACAGCGAGGTCTTGGTCGAAGGCGGGCGAATGTCGGGAAAGACCGCCTTGGACGCGGAGATGTTGAGCACCGTCCGCATTCACGGCACGGAGCTTCGGGGCACAGTGAAGCAAGGCCTCAAGGCGCGGGTCGAGCGCTGAGGGGGTCTGCCGCAAGAAGCGTCATCTCGCTGGACGCGGACCTCGGAGGGCACGCTGAGCGCTTGGGTTCACCGGGTCGAGGTCCGCTTTGGCGGAGGCTGAGCGAGCGCCTTGAGTGCCGAGGCGCTCAAGATGGCTGGGATCTCAGCCGGCCTTGATCGACGTGCAGGCGTTCACGACGGCGTCGAGGCCGTCCGCCTTGGTGATGCTGCCGTAGCACTTGAGGTCGGTCTCGCCGACCTTGCGGCGCACCTCGAACGAGTACATGACGCCGACCTCCTTGGCCTCGTCACCGCTGAGGTCCATCTTCGGGGACTCGTAGGTCAAGACCCAGCCGTCGTCGGTCTTGTCGGACTTGATCCACTTCTTGAAGAGAAACTCCTCGGCGCCCGCCTTGGCTTCGTCGAACGTCGTGGCCGCAGCATCCCCTGTGAGCTCTTGAAGCGTGAACTGGAAGGTGTCGTCGTCGGTGTGGAATCCGGCCGCGCCACCCACGCCATTGGGCTTCGCGCCCTCGGGTACCTTCACCTTCATCCCGCTGATGTTGGGGATCGCAACGAAGCCGTCCGCGTCCGCGGCTGCGGCACCGCCCGAAGATCCGCCATCGCAGGCAGGGGCGAGGAGGGCGAGGGCGAGGGGGAGGGCAGCGAAGCGTCGCATCGTCGGCAGTGTAGACGGAACGGCTGGCGGGTTGTTGCGGGGTGCGGAGGTGGTTTGTAGACCCAAGACCGGGTGCGGCCGCCGGTCGAGTATCCTCAGTGGTGTTGGATCTCGACGCGACCGCACCGCTGGCCGAAGATCGCGCGCAGGAAGATCGCGCGCAGGAAGGGGCGCCCACCGGGACGCTGATCGGCCGCTACGTGGTCCTGGCGTCCCTGGGGTTGGGCGGAGGGGGTGAGGTGTTCGCGGCCTACGACCCCCAGCTCGACCGCAAGGTTGCGCTGAAGCGGCTACGGTCCGGCAACGACACGGGCCTGCTCGTCCGAGAAGCGCGAATGCTGGCAAAGCTACGCCACCCCGGCGTGGTCACGGTCTACGACGTTGGCGTCGACGATGAGGACGGGGCCTACCTCGCGATGGAACTCGTCGAGGGCAACAACCTCGGTCACTGGCTTGAGGAGCACAGCAGCACTTCGGGTCCGCGCAAGCTCGCGATGCTGCGGGCTGCCGCGCTGGGCCTGCAGGCGGCACACGAGGCTGGGGTTGTGCACGGCGACGTCAAGCCGGCCAACATCCTCGTGGGTGATGATGACCGGGTGCTCGTCGGCGACTTCGGCATCGCACGACTGGTGTCCGCTCAAGAGGGGCGGGGCCGCGCAGCTGGCACCCCGCTGTACATGGCCCCCGAGCAACACGAGGGCCTCCCGGCGGACGTACGCAGTGACGTCTTCGCGTTCGCGGCGACGGCCTGGCAGACGCTGACCGGGACGCACCCCTTTGCGGACCCCATGGCCTCCGAGGTCACGCCCGCGTCCGGAACGAGTGCGGTGCTCGTCGCTGGGTCCGCCTCTTCGTCCAGCGGCGCAGCCGGCCTCCTCGCGATCGCCCAGGCCAAGTTGCAGGGGCCGCCGGCGCTGCCCGAGCCATTGCCCAACCTCCCGCGCGCCCGCGAGCTGTTCGAGGTGCTTCGTTCAGGGCTGCAACCATCCGCCGATGCCCGGCCTACCGCGCTCACCCCCTTCATCGAGGCGTTGACGCCCAAGGTCCCGTCGCGCTGGTGGGTGCCGGTCGTCGCGGTCGGGACCGTGGGCGGCGCGGCGGCGTTGGTCATGGGCGGCCCGCAGGAAGAGACCCGATGCGCGGGGAGTTCACAGCGGCTGCTCGAGGTCTGGAACCCCACTCATGCCGACGCCCTGCAGAGACACTGGGAGAACCTGGGCCCGCCGTGGCGAGCCCAGGCCGCGGATCTGCGTGGCACCCTCGACGACTACGCGCAGCGGTGGGTCGAGGCCCACCGCGCCAACTGTGAAGCCACCACAATTCTCGTAGAGCAGTCGCAGGCCGACGCGGATCTACGCAGCCGTTGCTTGCTGGATGCCCGGGCGGCCTTGGACGCTACGGTCTCGCTGCTGGAGGACGCGGACCTCGAAGTCGCCCGCCGGTCGGATGCGCTCGCCCAGGCGCTGCCCAACCTCGATCGCTGTGCCAACGTCCGGCAGATCGAAGCCCAAACCCGGATCCCTGACAACGCCGCTCTTCGAGCCGATGTCGACGCTGTCCGCGATGCATTGCCTGCCGCCAAAGCCGAGCTGTTGGCGGGCCGTTGACCCGAGGCCCATGCTGCGATCGGACTCCTGGTCGAGCGGGCGGGCGCTCTGGGCTACACGCCGCTGCGCATCGAGCTCGCACCGTCTTGGGCCAGCGCCCTCGATCGCACCGGCGACACCAATGCGGCGTACGGCGTGTGGGAAACCTGCGTGCAAGAAGGGCTTGAGTACGGCTTGCACGCGCACGCCTTTGATTGCGCATCGCACATGGCCGAAGTTTTGGCGCAGCGCGACGCTCGACTGGATGCGGCCGAAGCTTGGGTCACCGTGGCGCAAGGTCTCGCAGAACGCCCCGACGTTCGTGAGGGCGCGGTCGAGGACGCGATGCGCGTGCGCTCGACCCTCGCGTTCGAGGCGACCGACTACGCGCGTGCGCTGGAGCTCGATCAGGCGCTGGTGCACAGAATGACCGAAAGCTTTGGGCCCAAGCATCGCCTCGTGGGCACCGCGCTGGTGAGCTTGGGCAACTCACAACATCGCATCGGAGACCTGTTGGCGGCCGAGGCCACGCTCCTCCGAGCCCGGGACGTGCTTGAGGCAGCTGTCGGACCCGATCATCCGCTCACCGCCACGGCCGTGATGGCGCTTGGCACCGTCCTCGACTCGCGTGGTGACCACGAGGCGGGGCTCGCCGTGACCCGCGACGCGCAGCGGATCCTCGTCGCGGCGCTCGGCCCCGAGCACGAAGAGATGTCGCTGGTACACACCAACCTCGCGGTCAACCTCGTCGGCCTCGGTGAGTTCGAGGATGGCCTCGCCGAATACCGCAAAGCTCTGGCCATCATCGAGGGGCACCACGGCCCGGGCCACGTGGAAGCCGGGCGCATTCAGATGAACATCGGCGTTGTGGAGCTTCGCCAGCAGGAGTTCGAGGATGCGCGCAAGACCCTTCGCGAGGCCCTGGACATCCTCGAGAACACCCTGCCCGAGCTTCACGAGCATCGCATCAGCTGCAAGATGAACCTCGCCCTCGCACTCGCCTCGCTGGGCGACCTCGCCGGCGCGCGCCCGCTCCTCGAGCAGGTCCTTGAGGCTCGTCTGGCCACCACCTCCAAAGACCATCCCTCGATCGCCAGCATCCGCGGCAACCTCGGCCAAATGTTGCTTGAGCTCGAAGAGCCGGCCGAGGCCAAGATCCAGTTCGAGGCGGCCCTCAAGATCCGGGCCACCCACGCCAGCCGTCCCAAGGACCGAGCGTTCGAGACGCTGGGTCTGGGTCGAGCGGAGCACGCTCTGGGCAATGAGGCGGAGGGGATTGCGCTGGCCCAGGAGGCGATCGGCCTGTGGAAAGACGCTGGGCCTGGCTACGACTCGTACCGCGCGGAGGCGGAGACGTGGTCGAAGCAGGTTCGCTGAGCTCAAGAATCGTTGCCGCCGACTACATCGGAGGCTGGCACTGTGCTTCGAGTGGCCCCGTGCAGGCCATCTCTTGGGACAGCGTCGTCGAGCCGAACAAGCCGTAGGGATAGGTGGTGTCCGCGACCAGGAAGTTGGCCATCTCGAAGCCATCGCTGATCCGGGTGATGACCACTTGCGAGCCGCCTCCCTCGTCGTTGTAGGAAATGCTGACCTCGTAGTCCTGTCCCGCGACCCAACCCTCGGTCGTGGTCTCTGCGGGCAGGTTGAGAATCGCCGAGTTGGTGGTGCTGCTGGGACAGTAAAGATCCGCACCGACCACGCTCGCGAGGTCTGGGGCGAAGACTCGCTTGACCACGATCCCCATGGGCGTCGTGCAGCCGAAGGCGGTTTGGGCCTCTCGCTTCCACGCCAGCGAGTAGAACTGCGAGTTGCTCTGGGCGTTCCACACCAGGCCGATCCAGTCGTTGTCGCCTGCGCCCGCCTGCACGCCGATGGTTCCCTGCAGGTTGGCCTCTTGGAACACGACCCCCTCACACAGGTGCAAGCCGAAGTCGTTGTTCCCCGCTTCGCAGGCGACCGTGCCCGGAGCGTTGTAGGAGATCGACGCTACCGGGCTCGCGGTGAGCAGCTGCGAGGTGTAGAGCGTGCAGTTGTCCTCGAGGTTGAACGGCTGCGTGTTCACGACGGTGACGCTGGCCGAGCGCTGGTTCACCCCGTCGTCCACCGTGACGTTGTACGTTTCGAATCCACCTGGGGAGGCGAGCGGCGTGGGGGACGTGGGGTCGTCGAGGCCGGCGATCGGACTCCAGAGATAGGTGTACTCCCCGGTGCCGTCCATGGCGACGGCGTTGAGTTGCACGGGGGCGCCGTCAAAGTCGCTGCATGGGGGCGATGCTGTGACGCTGAGCGTTGCCTGGCAGAGGTTCGTGCTGTCCATGTCGCACACGCCCGAGACGCATTCGTCATCGTCGTTGCAGCCCTGGCCGTCGTCACAGACCGGACATGAGCCACCGCAGTCGATGTCGGTCTCGCTGCCGTTCTCGATGCCGTCGCTGCAGGTCGGTGCGCTGCAGGTGTTGGAGACCGGGTTGCACACGAGCGAGAGGCAGTCGCCACCGTCGTCGCAGTCCTCGCCGGTCCCGCAGGTCGCTCCGCAGACTCCCCCGCAATCGACGTCGGTTTCGTCTTGGTTTTGCTGGGTGTCGGAGCATGACTGGTCGACGCAAGTGCCCGACAGCGAATCGCAGCTGTCCGAGATGCAGTCACCGCCGATGAGGCACTCCTCACCGTTCTCACACGTGGCTCCACAGGGTCCGCCGCAGTCGATGTCGGTCTCGTCGCCGCTTTGCTTGCCGTCCTTGCAGGTCGGGTCGACGCACAGGCCGGCCCGCTCGTCGCAGGCACCGCCCACGCAGTCCTCGTTGGCGGTGCAGCCTTCGCCGATCTCGCAGTCGTCGGGACACGACCCGCCGCAGTCGACGTCGGTTTCGTCGCCGTTTTGTGCTTCGTCGTCGCAGGTCGGCCGCTCACACGTCTCGTCTACGCAAACGGCGCTCTGGCAGTCGGGCCCTTCCAGGCACATCTCGCCATCGTCGCAGCTTTGGCACGTGGATCCGCCGCAGTCGATGTCGGTCTCGTCGCCGTTGTGCACGCCGTCGTCACAGCTCGGATCCTGGCAGACGCCCGCGTCGCAGACACCGCTGTCGCACTCGTCGTTGTCGCCGCACTCCCCGTCGTCGTCTTGGCCGCAGACGCCCGCGTCGGTGCAGACGGTGCCGTCCTCGCAATCGTTGTTGCCTCCGCACCCTTGGCCGGCGCCGCAGGTCAGCTCGCACGATCCGCCGCAATCGACGTCGGTTTCATCGCCGTCCTGAGCGCCGTTGCTGCAGGTGTCTTCGCCGGTCGAGCCGATGTCGACGTCGATGGCCGTGCTGGCGCCCTCGGTTCCGCTCGCGGTGGCGCTTCCGCTGCCGACCGAGACGTCGTCAGCGCAGGCTGTTGTCAGCGAGAGACCGAAGAGCAGGAGGGCCGCAGTTGCAGACAGGGAAGGGCAAGTTTTCATAAGCGCTAGACCTCGAAGTTGTTCCGCAAGACAAGCTGGACGCGTAACCCATGGTACACGCAGCGCCGCGAGTCGTACGAAGGCTCGGACGGGGAAGAGCGGTCGCGCCGCCGGGGCGAGGAGCCCCACACCAAGGCTTTGGGTCCGGGCTCGTTTCCATCTCCTCGGCCATCGAGGCAATCGTACCAGTCAGGTGCCATCGGGTCGCTACAGCGAGCCACCGCGACGTCGACGAGGGCGCCAGAACGCCATGACGAAGAATGGGAGGGCCAGCAGCGGCGGCAACAATCGCAGCACCTTGAGGACCAGCGCGCCCCAGTCGAAGGGCTCCCGCGCGTCTTTTGGCTCCAACACGGTTGTGATGTTGGTAGGTGCTGCACCATCGGTGTCGGTGCGCTCGGAGCTCGGCTGCGGTTGGGGAGGGGTGGCGTGGCAGGCCGGAACGGAGATGTGGATGGACTCGCCGCTCAAGGTGCCTGCCTTGGCCGCCAACTGAATGAACTGGTGGCGGTAGCAGTACGGGTCGGACCCCGTCGAATCCCGGGCCAGCTGCATGATCTCGTTGTAGGTCGTCTTGGCTTGGCTGCTGTCTCCTCGCAACTTCTGTCCCAGCATCGCGACGGCGGCAGAGAATCGGAAGTCATCCGAGGACTCGGCCAGGCCGCGCCCGTCGTCGCCGACCGGGACGCTCATCCGCTTGCTTCGCTCGCCGTCGGGCTCCTTGTAGCGGAGGTTCAGGGTCATCAACGCCTCCTCACCTGCGCCTTCCATCGGGACGATGTCGTACAACGCGGTGACGGTGTGCCCGGCCCCGATCTCGCCGGCATCCTTGGTGTCGTCGTCGAAGTCGCTGTGTGCGAGGACCCGGTTCTCGTACCCGATGAGTCGGTGGGAGCGCACTTGGTCCGGGTCGAACTGGACCTGGATTTTCACGTCTTTGGCGATCGTCTGCAGCATCGCGCCGGACTCCTCCACCAACACCTTGTGCGCTTCGAGCTCGCTATCGAGGTAGGCGTAGTTGCCGTTCCCCTTGTCGGCGAGCTGCTCCATCATGTGGTCGTTGAAGCTGGCGCCGCCCACCCCGAGGACGGACAGAAACACCCCCGTTTCGCGCTTGGCTTCGATCAGTTCCATCAGCGCGCGGTGCCCGGTCGTACCGACGTTGAAGTCGCCGTCGGTGGCGATCAACACCCGGTTGACGCCGCCGGGGATGAACGATTCCTGGGCGAGTTCGTAGGCGAGGTGAATGCCCTCCGAACCGTTGGTGCTGCCGCCGGCGCTGAGTCGATCCAGCGCATCGTTGATGGTGCTGTGCTCGGCGCCCGAGGTCGGCGGGAGCACGACTCCCGCTGCGCCCGCGTAGACGACCAGCGAGATCCGGTCGCGGCTGTTCATCTGGGCGGCGAGTGCACGGAGTCCTTTTTGCAGCAGTCCGAGCTTGTCCGGGCCGGACATCGAACCCGACACGTCGATGAGGAACACCAGGTTGCGCGGAGGCAGGTCGGTTGTCGCGACGCTCTTGCCTTGGATGCCGATGTGCACAACCCGGTGCGACGCATCCCACGGGGCGGGGCCCACTTCGGTTGTGATCGAGAACGGTGCGCCGCCGCTCGGTTGGGCGTAGTCGTAGTCGAAGTAGTTGATCATCTCCTCGGTCCGCACGGCGTCTGGCGGCGGCATGCTTCCGTCATCGAACAGGAGTCGGCGCACGTTGGCGTAGGCCGCCGTGTCCACGTCGATAGAGAACGTCGACTTGGGGTCGACGGGGGTCCCGATCCTCTGGTTGTGCAGCCCACCCCAGAGGTCTGCATCATCGTTCCCGACGGCGAACGAGCCCCCGGACGGTGCCGCGAGGAAATGGCCGGACTCCTGGGTGATAAGCCCCAGGACCCCCGCGTTGCCGGACTGCAGGTTCGGGTCGAAGCTCCTGGCCATCTCGGGGGCCGCATGTTGGGGCCCCTTCATCGCGTACAAACCCGTGTTCCTCTGGCGGGAAGGGCGTCCCATCCTGCCCTCTTCCCCCTTGTGTCGGTGCCCCTGCGCGTCTTCTTCGGCCTGCCACGAGGGGGCGGCTTCTTCGAGCGTCGCTGCCTCGGGCGGAGCGTCCAAGGACAGGCCGAGGCGCTCAGCGTTGAGACCCGCACCCGCCGCGAGCAGCGACAATCCGGTGAAGACCAGCACGGGTCGCTTCCACGGTGCGGGCGGCATTGTGACCGACTCGGGGGAAGCAGAGGTCTCGGAAGGAACAGGTTGGGGGGAAGTCGAATCCATCGGGGGTGCCTCGCAAGGGGAGGACAGCGAGTCCACGCGAAGGTTCCCGGATTCGAGGCGCTCGGAGGGCGGAGCAGCGCGGGGCGGATTTCGTGACGGCAGCGACACGGACGCCGACCGCTTGAAACGCCCCGGCGACCGCCGCTCGGCCAAACCCCCTCAGTCGTCGCCGTGGAGCGCCGCGAGCACCGAGATGTCCTCCAGCGTCGTCATGTCGCCCTTGGGCATCTCGCCGCGCGCCAGCTCGCCGAGCACTCGCCTCATGATCTTGCCGCTGCGGGTCTTGGGAAGCGAGTCCGCGAACCGAATCGCATCCGGTCGGGCAAACTTTCCGATCTCCTCGGCGACCAGGTTGATGAGCGTGGTCTTGAGCTCTTCTGTCGGCGTGACGCCGTGCTTGAGCGTGACGAACGCGACGATGGCCTGTCCTTTGAGATCATCTGGACGCCCCACAACCGCCGACTCGGCGACGTCGTCGTGCGCGACCAGGGCGCTTTCAATCTCGGCGGTTCCGAGTCGGTGCCCCGACACGTTGAGCACGTCGTCCACGCGTCCCATCACCCAGAAGTTGCCGTTCTCGTCTTTGCGGGCGCCGTCTCCGGTGAAGTACTTGCCCTCAAACCTGGAGAAGTAGGTCTCCTGGAACCGCGCATCATCGCCCCACACCGTGCGAAGCATCGAAGGCCAGGGTTTGTCGATCACCAGATAGCCGCCTTCGTTTGCGTCGGCTTCGGTGCCGTCTTCGCGAAGGATCTTGGGGGACACACCAAAGAACGGAACCGTGCAGGATCCCGGCACGGCCGCGATGGCGCCGGGAAGGGGGGTCATCATCATCGCGCCGGTCTCGGTCTGCCACCAGGTGTCGACGATGGGGCAGCGCTGCTTCCCGATGAGGTCGCGGTACCAGATCCACGCTTCGGGGTTGATCGGCTCTCCGACCGTGCCCAGCAGGCGCAGGCTGGAGAGGTCGTGCTTGAGCACGTGCGCGTCGCCCCACTTGATGAACGCGCGAATGGCCGTGGGCGCGGTATAGAAGATGGTGACCTTGTGCTTGGCGATCAACTCCCAGAAGCGGTCGGGCCCGGGATGGTTGGGCGCGCCTTCATACATGACCACGGTCGCACCGTTGGCCAGCGGTCCGTACACGATGTAGCTGTGCCCGGTGATCCACCCGATGTCCGCGGTGCACCAGTACACATCGTCCTCGTGTAGATCGAACACGTACTTCGAGGTGACGTAGGTGCCCACGAGGTAGCCGGCGGTCGTGTGCATCACGCCTTTGGGCTTTCCGGTGGTGCCAGAGGTGTACAGGATGAACGAGGGGTGCTCGGAGTCCAGCGGCACCGCATCGAGCTCGCCGGGCTGCTTGGACACCAGCGTGCTCCAGTCGTGATCGCGGCCGTCCTTCATCACGACGTCGTTGCCCGCGCGGCGGAGCACCACCGAGGCGGTGACGCCGGGGCACTGCTCGAGCGCCTTGTCCACGTTCTCCTTGAGGGGGACGACCTTGCCGCGGCGAAAGGCACCGTCTTGGGTGAGCACCACCTTGGCGTCCGCGTCGTTGACCCGGTCGCGCACTGCGTCGGCTGCAAATCCGCCGAAGATGACCGAGTGGATCGCACCGATGCGAACACATGCGAGCATCGCGTAGGCGGCCTCCGGGACCATGCCCATGTAGATAATGACGCGGTCGCCCTTCTCGACGCCCAGCTCGCGCAGGGCGTGGGCGAGCTTGTTGGTCTCGCGCAGCACGTCCGCGTAGGACAGCTTCAGCACCTCGCCGTCCTCGCCTTCCCAGATGAACGCGGTGCGCTCACCGTTGCCCGCCTCAATGTGACGGTCGAGGCAGTTGTAGGCGATGTTGGTGGTGCCGCCATCGAACCATCGCGCCTTGGGAGCCTCCCACTGGCAGATGGAGGTGGGTGGCGTGAAAAAGTGCAAGGGCTCGGCCTGCTCCCGCCAGAACCCCTCCGGGTCGTCGATGCTGCGGTCGTAGAGGGCCTGGTACGCCTCGCGGGATCCGACCCGGGCTTTCTCGGCGAATGCCGTCGGGGGCTCGAACACACGGGATTCCTTCGAGACACTCTTGATGCCGCTCATACGTAGGGTTTGGGTATCACAAAGCCCGGCGTGGATGCATGGGGCAAGAACGCCGTAGCTGCCGCGCCGCGAGGATAGGGAGCGTGGGAGAGCTGGAATTGTCGTACCGTACTGCAGCCAGGCGTACGGGAACCCCTCGAGGGCCTCCCTGCACCGGATCGTGGAGGATACGAAATGAGGCTTGAGACAGCGATCGGGGTTTTGTTCGGTGCGGGACTCGTTGGCGCCTGCGCGTCGGCGGAGGAGCCGTCCGTTCTCGCTTCGGAACGGTCCGCGACGCCGGACGAGCTGCGAAGCAGCGACACGCCACGGCGTGGGACGGTCCTCGGTGGGGAGCGGGTTCGGCGGGTGCCGCAGTGGCCGACCGACAACGAGATCGATGAGGCGGTCATCGCGATGATGCCGTCTGGCGGGCGCGCCGCGTTGGATGAACTCTCGCTTCCAGGCCTGGTCCTGCGTCGTCACGAGTTCGCCAGCACGACCAAAGTGATGCCGGGGCCGCGCTGGTACGCGACGTGGGCCCAACATGATGGGCTCATCGTCACGCTCAATGTCAGCGGAGAGGCGAGGGTCTACCCCCACGTGGCGCCGTTCGAGGGCAATGAGCGCGTCCGCGACCAGGCAGCCTTCGTCACCCAGAACGAAAGCATCTGGTCGGTGACTTGGGTCGAGCATGGGGTCGCCTACGACTTGGGTCTCGAATGCGAGAGCCCCACGATGCCGGAGTGCCAAGACGGAGCCTTCGCGATCGGGCTGGCCGAAGATCTCGTTTATGTCGGTCCTCGGGAGGATGTCCGATGAAGCGCCTTATGCTCGTCGCGGCGCTCGCCGTGATCCCGCTCTCCGCCCACGCCGGTGGAGGCGACGAGTTTAGCTTCTACGACCCGGGTGACCTCCACCCGGGCTCGGGCAGCGGGGCGGAAGACTTCACCGTCTACGTGCCCGGGATGCGCTACCCGATGGAGGCTGGACCCTCCTTCCCCAACTCGCAGGTGTGGGGCCACGGTGGGGGGTCTGGGCCCGGAGGCGGGCAATGCGACACCGAAAACTACAGCTACCCTTGGCGTGATAACTACTGCGAAACTCGCAGCTGGAGCATGCCGCTGTGTCCTTCAGGTACAGGACACCAGGGGCAGGATATCCGTGCGGCCACGTGTGATGCTGGTGAGCACTGGAACGTCGCGTCCGAGGCGGGCACGGTGACCAACGTCGGCAGCTTCTCGGTCTACGTCACCGCAGCGGATGGCACGCGCTTCGACTACCTTCATGGCTCGGGCAATGCCGTGAGCAACGGGCAGGCGCTGGCCAAGGGCGAGCGGATCAACCGCGTCGACAACGAGTTCGGCGGAACCCCCACCACGATCCATCTCCACTTCAACATCAGACAGGACGTGGCAGGCCTCGGGTTCGTGTTCGTGTCGCCCTACATGTCCTTGGTCGAGAGCTATCGAGACCTTCTCGGCATCGGCGGCGAGACGACAGGTGACGCTTCCGTGGACGCGTGCTCGGCGGTGGTCGGGTGGGCGCACGACGAAAACAACCCCGAGCAGGCGGTCTCCGTGCAGGTCTACTTCGATGGGGCGCCCGGTGACCCGGCCTCCGTCGGGGTCGAGGTGCTCGCAGACGAGTACCGCGAGTCGCTCTGCGAGATGCTCGGGTCGTGCGAGCATGGCTTCACGCTTGAGCTCCCGCGCTCGCTGAAAGATGGGCAGGCGCATCCGATCCGGTTGTTCTCCGGAGGGTCGGAGGACCAGGCCGCGGCCGAGATCGAGACGGCGTCGTCCTTTACCTGCGACACGCCAGCAATCCCCAGCGGTGAGCTTCGCCGCATCGAGGGACCGGAGTCGGTGTCGGCGTGGGGCCTCTCTGCGTTCTGGGATGCCGCGGTCGTGGATGCGGCGACCCTCTCCGGGCTCCCGATGGGCGCGTCGTTCCCCGATCGCCCGGTGCTCGTGCGCACCGAAGACAGTGACACCGTGTGGTGGATGGACCCTGGCTCAAAGCGTCTGGTCCCCGACGCAGAGGTCGCGCAAGCGTGGGGTCTAGACCTCAACGCCGCCGAGGTGTGGCCCACCCACGTTCTGGCCGACGTCTCCGAAGGCCCGCCGATGCGGGGGGAAGTCTTCCTTGTGCAAGCGCCCGACGGCACCCTATACGCGGTGGACGAGCCGCCCTGCGCCCCCGAAGGCTGTGCGCCCGGGGGGGACTCTGAGGGTGGTTCCCAGGACGGTGGCGACGACGGCAACGACGACGATGGTGGCACGGACGCCGGCTCGTCCTCCGCAGGGGAGACGAGTCAGCTCCCGGGTGCCGACGAGGGGGATGACGGCTGCGGGTGTCGCTCGGATTCGGCGCCCGCGGGTCCCGCACTGGTGCTGCTGTCGCTCTTGGGCCTCTGGCGACGGCGTGATCCTGCCCGTTGAACCCAGAGCCGCGCGACCGTAGGGTTGCCGGCGTTGAACGCTTGGCCTTACCGCGCGCTGCTCACCGCGCTCGCCGTCACCCCGACGCTCGGATGCGGCGACGACATGGGGCGCTTTGCCGACGGCGGTGCCGCCTGTGCCACCGACGGATGTGACGACCCCGACCCGGAGATGTTCGCGTGTCAAAACGTGCTCGACGGAAGCGGGCGCCCGATGGACGCGGCCTTCCTCGAGACCCTACGCGACCCGTTCGCGGAGCTGGTGCTCAAGCGGCCCGGATCCTGTCCGCGCACGTACTCCGAGACCATCGCAAAGCTCCGGCTCGAGGACGACGACCGCTGTGCCGACGACCCTCGCACGGGGATGCTCGGACGCATCGTCTCCGAGCGCGCACAACTCCAGCAGAAGCCCGACGTCGTTCGTGCGGTCGTCGGACGTCAGTGCGGACGGCGACTCGCCTACGACATGCTGTTCGCGGTCCCGTCCATCGACGCCAACAATCCTGAGCTCCCACAGACGGGGATCCAGGTGATGTCGCTCGACCGCAGTGCCGGAGTGTTCAACTTCTACGCGTTGCAAGGGGAAGGCGAAGGGGCGGAGTGGGTCTTTCACGGCAACTCGTTCGACCAGATCGACCCGCAGACGCGGGCGAGCTCCGCGTGCGCCTCGTGTCACAGCGACGGGGGGCTGGTGATGCGGGAGATCGATGCGCCGTGGGTGCACTGGGAGAGCGCCAGCGTGCGCACGGTGGGGGCCGGAGTGGCCATCGACCGCTTCTCCGAGTTGGGCGTGCGCAGTACCGGGGCCGAGCTCTCGGGCGTGGTCCGGGCTGGCAATGCCCATTGGAACCGCACTCGCATCGAAGCCTTCGCGGACCCGGAGCGGACCGATCTGCACGGCGGCTCCACCAAGCCGCTGCTCGAGCCGTTGTTCTGCAGCACCTCGTTAAACCTCCAGAGCGCTGGGGTCCCCAACGAAGGTGGGAATCCGTTGCCCGTGCGCGACATTCCAAGCTCGTTCTTCGTAGATCCCCTGCAACAGGTCACGGCGGCCGTCTCGATCGATTCGGGCGTGTACAGCACCGCGCTGACCGATGCCGGGAGCGGGATCGAAGGGCTCGTCGGGCCGCGCGATACCTTCTTTGGTTTCACGTTTGTCGAGCGCGCAGCCTCGGACGTCGCGTACGTGCAAATGCTGCTTGAGCTCGGCATCGTCGACGCCGAGTTTGTGCTGGACGTGCTCTCGATCGACTTCACCGAGCCGGTCTACTCCTCATCGCGGTGTGCGTTGCTTGAGCATGCTCCGAGTTTCGACGACCTCGACAACACCCAGACGCCTCCTGACGATGCGCCTGAGGTCCGCAGCTGCTGCGTAGCGCACGCTGGTGCGGGCTGTGAAGACGCCGCTGTTGAGTCGTGCGTTTGTTCCGAGAACGACTACTGCTGCGAGAACGCTTGGGACCAGGGGTGCGTCAACACCGTTATCGATGGTGGGTGCGGCACGTGCAGCGCAATTCGGCCGGTGCCAGGCGTGACGGCAAGCCCGCGTGCCGTGGCGGCCAGTCCGGATCCCGAGCGGCTGCGCAACGGAATGTATGCTGGGCTGGTGGGCGTGGAAGGCTTCCCGGCGGCACAGCTTCGCGCTGCGCTCGCGACCCCCGATCAAGCCGACGCGCACCGCGATCGCGCGAAGCGGTTTGTCCAGGCGTGCGCGGACCGAGCGACGCTGCGGGATCCCGAGGGCCTGGTTCGTGATCTGTTGGACGTCGCCGCGTGGCGGCGGCGCGAGGCAGTGGCAGCCAGCTCGCTCCTCGACCCACCCGGGGCCGTGGCGGCCGATGACCTCGATCCCCCGATGGGTCTTCGGCTCGATCCGATCTCCTGCGCAAGCACTGGGGGCTGAGCGCTTTCCATCACGGAGGGATTCTTCCTCGGCTCGATGGATGGTGCGCGCCGTGGGCCGGAGCACCGGGACCGGGACGTGTTCCGCTCGCCGCCCGGTGCGAGCTACGGACTCAGGACACTAGCCGAGCTTTCGCCGCGCGGCTTTGCTGATCGCCGGTGGAACGTCGGTTGCGCTGGCGAGGCGCCGAAGCTCGGCGGTCGGGAGGCGATCCAGCAGGCGGATCGCGACCTGGGGCGGGGTCTTGGGGTTGCCGACGAGCGCGGTCACGATACGGCTATCCTTGGCCCACTCGCTGTTGGCCGCGATCTTCTGCAGCGCCTGTGGGTTGGCGTTGCGAAACGCGGCCAGCATGCGCACCTCCTCGGAGGTGATCTTGCGGTTCTTGAGGACCAGGGTGTGCAGCGCCTTGTTGCTGTCCTTGAGCAACGACAGCCGCTCAAGTCGGTTCCCGGTCAGCGCGAGATCCTGCTTCTCCAGGGCCGACATCCGCGTGATTCTCAGGCGGAGGTTGACGGTCGCGGTGTCGTCCGCAGCGTCGCCGCGTGCCCGAGCAAACAGCGGCGCCAGCTCGGCACGAGCGGTCCGGACCTCGGCCAGCGCCAGGCCAACGTGGTCATCTGCAACGTGAACGACGCGCGCCTCGAGCTCGGCCGAAGCGCCCTCGCATTCAATCCGGACCAACACGTCGGTCATCGGTGGAGGCACATCCGCGTTGGAGTTGGGCACGAGCATGCCACCGTGCTCCAGGTGTGGCTCCTGCCCAAGCAGCTGCTCGCGATCCAGCCGCACATCCATGCGTATCGACATGCAGCGCGAGCGTACCGCGTCGTGCGAGGGATAGAGCAACCAGCGCTTCAAGCCCGATCCGCATCGGCGTCGAGTGCGCCGTGGAGTGTGCGGCCCGCCTTATGCGATCGCACCGATGCTGCTGCTGGTGCCCAACGCCTTACGCTCGGGCTCTTTCGCGATGTGCCCCCAGCTCCGCTTGAGGGCCGCCTTCTGGTTGCTCTCGAGGTGCTTGGCAAGGCTGCGTCGGGAGAGGCCCTTGCGCTGTCCGTCGAGGGCGGTCGCGTACGCGGCTTCGGGCATGGAGAGACCGGTTCGCAGACTGCGGAAGTCGATCCCACAGCCGCCTCCGCAGCACCCGTTTTGGAAGACATAGGAGCCGTTGGTGATCCAGACGCCCATGCCGAGCGCAATCGCGGCCAGCTCGGCTTCCGCTTCGTACTCTTGGGGCTCGAGTTGGTGACCGCCGGAGATCGAGATGGCGATGCGCCCGAGCTCGCGAGCGGCACCGGCGAAGAGCAGCTCGGACTTCCGGAACAAGGTGGGGGCGACCACGGTGACGAACTCGCTCTCACGGCGGAAGGTGTGCATCAGCGCACCGGCGGGGTTTCCCAAGGGAACAAACCCAGGCGGGATTTCGGGTGCCTTCTCGACCATGTCCACCAGGCCGAAGTTCACGTCGCTTTGTCCGACCTGTGCCTGCACGTCGCACATCATCTCGAAGAGATCGTCTGGATCGCGGGGCGGCTTGCTGCGGCTGAAGAGTTGCGGAGTGTGGGCAGCTGCCCCGAGTCGGCGGACGACCGAGCTCAGGGTGTCGGCGACCCACGCGCGGGCGTCGTCTTCGGGCAGGAAGTCGATCGCGGGCTGGCTCGATCCAAACATCGCCTTGCAGCGTAGTACAAGCGCGGCACCGTCCCAAGCGGAGCGCAACGCGCCAACCTCGCGACCCGCTATTGCCCGTGCCGGAGTTCGGGGGGCCCATCTCGACTTTGCGCAGATTGGTCTTTTGCCTCACAATGAAAACACGACCTTGAAGGATGTTCGCACGATGAAGACGGGGGGTCGAAGCTGGGCCATCAAGCTGCTGCTGACCGCGGTGGTGTTCTCGCTACTCCCATTCTCCTTCGCGGAAGCGCGCGGGCGGAAGGTCGTACCCAGCGTTCAAAACGAGGCCAACCAGTGGACGCAGCGCACCTCGCGGGCGCTCATCCGCATGCCGCTCACCGTCCATGTCGCGACCGAAGGGGGCGATCCGGTCGCCTCCCAGGCCCGAGTGACCCAGTGGGTGTTGCGCGCCAACCGGGCCCTGTCCCAAGCGGGCATCGAGGTTTACGTCCACTCCGTGCGCCATCTTCCTCGAGGGTGGCGTGCCGTTACGAAGTTTCAGGAGCGCCGTCGACTCGCCGGCTACGCGCCCAACGACGGCACCATTCACGTGTTTGTCACCGAAGAGTTGGACAGGCCGAGCCGCAGGCGAGCCCGTCGTCGGGTGCGGGGCTTGCACTGGCGCTATCGGGGGCTGCGTCGCGAGCTGCGACAGCGCGAGTATGTGGTCGTCACCGATGGGGCGCCCAACACCACGTTCGCCCACGAGCTTGGTCACCTGTTCGGGTTGGCACACAGCAAAGGAAGCACCAACATCATGTGCAGCTGTCGACGGGGCAGCATGCTCGGCTTCACCGGTGCCCAGTCCGCGCAGATGCGCTCGGGGGCGACGTCGTTCCTTTCTCGGCAGCCCACGCGTTACGGTGCGTTCGGTCAGACGTTCTCCGACCGCCGGCGCTAGAGCGGCGATCAGTTTGATTCCACGCGCTGATGCACGCCTCAGCACCCGGAATCAAACGGGTCGCCGCTCGTGCTCTGCTCGGCCCGATCCGGCAAGATGCCGGCATGCGCGCACGCGTTCTCGCTTCGTCGCTCCTCCTCGCTGGCTGCGCGACGACGACGCAGCCTCCCTCGACGACCGGAGCTCAGCTCTCCGCGCCGAGGGTGGCTCCGGCCCACGCGGAGGCGGGGCCTGGACCGACGGGGTCGGCGCGGCCGCTCCTGCTTCGCGGTGTAACCCTGATCGATGGCACCGGCGCGGGGCCGCGGACGGGGGTGGATGTCTTCGTGGAGCAGGGACGCATCGCCAACATTGGCGAGCACCTCGTCCCCACCGGCAACACCGAAGTGCTTGACCTCGAGGGCTACACCCTGCTCCCGGGGTTTATCGACGCGCACGTGCACATGACGTTCACGCCGCCGCCCAACTACGCAACCGGGGTCGTACGCGAGATGAAGGAGCACGACTCGGACCGGGCGCTCGGCGGCGTAGCCAACGCGTGGGCGACGCTGCGGGCTGGTTTCACAACCGTGCGCAACGTCGGCGGGACGTTTGCAGACCGATCGCTGCGCGACGCAATCGCTGGCGGCATTGTCCCGGGCCCGCGGATGCTCGTGGCCAACCATGCGATCACGATCACAGGAGGACACTGCGACGACACTCACGGGTATCGGCCGGACCTGCTGCCCGACCTGCAGGACTACCGCGCCGGTGTGGCGGACTCGCCCGATGAGGTGCGCAAGGCGGTCCGGTATCAGGTCAAGCACGGCGCCGACGTCATCAAGGTTTGCGCCACGGCCGGCGTCATGTCCTCAGGTGACACGCTCGGCGTTGCCCAGCTGACGAGCCCCGAGCTGGCCGCAGCCGTGGACGAGGCCAATCGCGCTGGGGTTCGCGTGGCCGCGCACGCCCACGGGACCCAGGGCATTCGCGAGGCGGTCGAGGCCGGCGTTCACTCGATCGAGCACGGCAGCATTCTCGACGACGCGACCGTCGCACTGATGAAGGCGAGGGGAACGGTGCTTGTGCCGACTCTCAGCGCGGGCGAGCACGTGTTGCGCGCCGCGCAGGCCGGGACGCTTTCGGAGTCCTCGGCCGCAAAGGCCCGCGCGATCGCTCCGAAGATGCGCGAGAGCTTTGCGATGGCCTACGCCGCCGAAGTCCCCATCGCGCTGGGCAGCGATGCTGGAGTCTTCGCGCACGGAAAGAACGGCCACGAGTTCACCCTCATGGTGGGCGCCGGAATGAAGCCGATGGATGCGATCGTCGCGGGAACTTCAGGAGCTGCTCGTCTGCTCGGCCTCTCGGATGTGGGCGCCGTCCTCGAAGGCAACCACGCGGATCTCGTTCTCATCCAGGGAGACCCGCTCGACGACATCTCGCGACTCGAGCGACCTGCGGGCGTCATCAAGGGCGGCGTGTTGTACGTTCGGCCCACGTCGCGCGATCAGCGGGAGACGAAGTAGGTGAGGCGACTACACTGAGTGAATCTCCCGCCATTTCGGCACAGCACCCTCGATCGTCGCGTCCATTTGTGTACGCGCGGACGGGCTGCCATCCTGTCGGCGGGGACTTGATGATGCAGCGAACTTGGATATTGGGAATCACAGTGCTGGGTGTCGCATGCGGTGGAAGCGGGGCGAACGGTACCGGAGATGACGGCGGCGGCTCGCTCGTCACGAGCTTCACGGGCAGTGCCACCAATGGTGACACCGAGGGGGGCGGCGAGACCGAGGCATCGGGCAACAGCGCCACCGACAGCAACAGCGGCGGACCTGGCAGCAGCCCCACGCAAGGATCGGGCGGCTCGGACGGAGCGCCAAAGTTCGACATCGGCGGCGTCCCGGACTCGGGCGCGTCCTGCGGGGGCGGGAACGGCAGCGGGCTGGGCACGGATTTTTCCTACATCTGGGTCGCCAACAGCCCCGAGGGCACGGTCTCCAAGATCAACACGCAGACCCTGGTCGAGGAGGGACGCTATCTCGTTCGCGCCGACACCGGTGGTAGCCCCTCCCGAACCTCGGTCAACCTCAACGGGGACATGGCGGTCGCCAACCGGTTTGGCGGCGTGACGATGATTCGCGCGCGCATCGAAGACTGCCCCGATCCCGCCAACACCTCCACCGGTTCGGCCGACGTCAAAGCCTGGCAAGACGGCTGCATCGCCTGGCACACCCCGTTTAACTACTCGCGCCAGCGCCCGATGGCCTGGACGCAAGGCGACTTCTCCAACGCGACCTGCCGGTACGAGAACGTCAAGTTGTGGACCTCGGGTGCGATCAACTCGGGCTCGATCATGGACGTGGTGCTCATGGACGGTGAGACCGGGGTCGTCGAGCAGACCGTCCCCGTCGGCGTCGCGTCCGACAACTACGGAATCTACGGCGGCGCGGTCGATGCCGACGGCAACTTCTGGGGCAGCATGCTCAGCGGCCAGACGCTCTTCCGGGTCAACCGTGGAGACTTCGCGGTCAGCACGTGGCCTGCGCCGTCGGGCTACGGCATGACCGTCGACCCCGTTGGTCGTCCGTGGACCTGCCAGTCGCAGCTCGCTCGCTTCAACCCGGTGACTGAGCTTTGGGACTCCGTCTCCGTGGGCTCCCAGGGTGGCGGCTGCATGGTCGACGCCAACGACATCCTCTGGGTCGCAGGCACGGGCAACCGACTGCTTGGCGTCGACATCGACACGATGGCCCTCGTCCAGGAGTACCCCATCCCCGGGTACGCCAAGGGCATCAGCATCGACTTCGAGGGCAACGTCTGGGCTGTGTCCCAAGGCGCTGAGGCCTGGCGAGTCGACCCGGCGACCGGTGCCTACGACACGTTTACAGGCCTCACGTCGCCGTACACGTACAGCGACATGACCGGCTTCGCCCTGAGCCAGAGCGGCAGCCCGCAAGGCTAGAGCGGCGACCGGTTTGATTCCACGCGCTGATGCACGCGTGGGACCGCACCTGACGGCGTCAGATCGCGAAGGTGAAGACCTGGCTCTCCACCGAGGAGGCCGGAAGCACGCCGGTGAACGTGGCCGTCGTAGCGCCGCTGACTTGGATCTCGAACGGGCCGCCGCCAAAGCCGTCGAAGTTGTTGACCCAGACCTGGTACTCGCCGACCGGGGGCTGCATCGGAAAGTAGATGTTCTCGACGTGGGTCGTGTTGTTGTCGAAGCACTCGCCACCGACGCAGTCGTCCACGTCGAGAATCCCGCCACCAGCCTCGCGGAACTCGAACGAAATTTCATCGCCTGCCGGGGTGAGGACGTGGAGGTCGAGATCGCTGATGTAGTCCCACGACAGCGAGATTCGAAGCTCGCCCGTGCCCACGCAGACGCCCTCGAAACAGGTGGCACCTGCGGGGCAGTCTTCCGGACCCCGGCACTCGGCCCCGTCGGTGCTGAACACCTCCTGGGTCGTGGAGCTGTCCTCCAGGGTGGTCGAACCCTCCGGCTCGATGTCTTCGCCTTGAATCAGGCGTTCGACACAGCCGCCGGCGGTTCCCACCAAGCCCAGCATGAGCAGTCCTGCCGTGTAGCGCATCGGAGCCGAACGCTACCACGGCCAGGTCCCGATGCACGGGGCGCTCGCTTGCTACTTCAAGGACTTGAGCAGCGCCTCTTGTTCGGCGATCTCTTTGTCCTCTTCGGTCTGCTTGTCGCCGGACATGGCGTCGAGGTCGACGTCGATCTTCTCGTATCTCACCAACATGTTGCGCAGCGCCAGACGGCTGCCCGGCGCGGGGCCCTCGACGTCTTTGTCGTCGCCCTTTTCCGGGAGGTGCATCTTGCCGGCCGAGCCGTCGATGACGCACTTGTGGGCCTTGGTGAGGATCGCTTCCTCGTCGCTTGCGCCGCTCATGCCCTCGAGGATTGGGTACTCGCTCTTGTAGAACTTGACCAACATGTCGATGGCGCCCGCCGAGCCGCACTTCGCGTAGAGCGGATCGAACTCGTCCGGCACGATGGATGTCTGGCTGTCGATCACGTTGTCTGCGTCGCGTTGGGCCCAGTCGGATCCTGCGGTGGCCAGCATGCCGAAGTCGTGCAGCAGGTGACCGTAGATCACCGCTTGCAGGAAGGCCTTCTTGAGCTTGGGTCCGCTGAGGTTCTTCGCGAACACGAACGTGAGCTCGTTGTGCCCGCCCCCGAGGTCCTCTCGCAAGACTCCGAAGCCGGTCTCTTTGTCGATCTTGACCGACGTGGCTTTGTCGGGGATGCGCTCGGAGCCCTGCATGAGAAACAGCGAGTGCGTGTCGCTCAGGTACTCCAGGCGCTCACGCAGCTCCTTCATGTTGGTGATCTTGGTGAGCAGCTCCTCGTTGTCCTCGACCTGCTTGGCCCAGGCCGCGAACTGCGGATCCATGGAGTCGGTCCACGTGCGCGGGGGGGGCTCTTCCTTGCCGAGTTCCTTCTTGATGCCGCGCAGGACGCCGCGGAACGGCTCATCGTCAGCGACGACCCGACGCGCGTACATCTTCACGTTCATCCAGTCGTCCCACACCTTCTCTTTGTTGTTGGTGTAGTAGGTCTGCATTTCGCGGACCGGGGCCTGAAGCTCGCTCGGCAACGCGGCGATGGCTGCTTCGGCTTCTTCGCTGTTGAAGAACTGAAGCAGGCGGAGATCTGCGTACAGCTGCGTGATCTGATCGCGCTGGTCTTGGCCGTATCCGCGGAAGACGCGGTGAACCAGGTCGGCGTAGTCGCGCCGGGCGTTCTTGCGGAGTGCCCACGCGTCGGCCTCGGCGACGCCGCGAACGATCGCTTTGACGCGGTCGCCTTCACTGAGCCCCGGCGTCACACGGACGACCGCCGCGACCCCAGCTTCGAGGCTGTAGTTGCCGCCGCCTTCGGGAGCAGCGTCGGCTTGCTCCACATGAGGCACCTTGTTGAGCGGGTAGAGCTTGGAAAGAAGAGGCTCGAGCTTCTGTGCCATCGGGTCGGTGGGCCCGCGCGTCTCGAGTTCCTTGCGCTCTTCTTTGTCGCCTTGGACCTGGTCCACTTGACGCGCCATCGCGTCGCTGCGGCTGTCGCATGCGGTGGCGCTGAGGGCGAGCGCGAGCGGGATTCCGAAATAAAGGCCGGTTCGTTTCATCTGGACTCGTCTCCCGTGCGCGTCGAGGCTCCGTCCGGGGCCCGCTCACGACACCGCTGGACGGTAGAAAATGCCCGCCTAGGCTGTCAAACGCGGTCGACGACTCCCCGCCGTTGACGGCCAGCCCCGCACGTCGCATGTTTCCCCCGGTCACCCCAAGAGGTGACGCAACGTCAGATTCTGGCCCATCGGTCAGAAACTGCGCAACACTCGCGAAATTCGACATGAGCACCGAGACCGCAACCGCCCCCGAAGCTGCCGCCCCCGAAGCCGCGCCTGAGATGCAAGCCGCACTCAGCCTCACCGAGGTCGCGGCGTCCAAGGTGGCCGAGATTCGAGACGCCGAGGCCATCGAAGCCCACTACGCCCTTCGCGTGAAGGTGCTGGGCGGTGGTTGCTCAGGCTTCCAGTACGACCTCTTCTTCGACGAGCAGGCCGAAGACGACATGGAGTTCGAGAGCGTCGGCGTGAAGCTTATCGCCGACCAGATGAGCTACATGTACCTGATGGGGACCAACATCGACTACGTCGAGGGTCTCCAGGGCGCGGGCTTCAAGTTCAACAACCCCATGAGCACGGGCTCTTGCGGGTGCGGAAGCTCGTTCTCCGTCTAAACTCTCCTTCGTGCTGATCCCGGATCGATTCGCGGGCCGTCTCGATCCGGTTGGCAGTCCGCGGCCGCGCTTCGCTTTGCCGACTGAGTTCGCGGAGGCCGCCGTGATCGCTTTGCTGATGCCCCATGAGGTGCAGCGCGAACGAGACCCGCGTCTGGTGCTGATCGAGCGGGCCGGGACCATGCGGAGCCATGCGGGCCAGGTCGCGTTTCCCGGAGGCAAGCCTGACGAAGGTGATGGTGCGCTGGTCAACACGGCCCTGCGCGAGGCGAGTGAAGAGGTCGGGCTGCCGCTCGCTGGGGTCGAGGTGCTGGGTCGCCTGGCGCCGGTGCCCACGCCGTCTGGCTTTTGCATCTGGCCCTACGTCGCGTGGGCTCCGCTGGGCTGGCAGCCGATGAGCACCAGTGAGGACGAGGTCGCTGCGGTTCTCACCCCACGTTTGTCCACGTTGATCGCCGCGCACACCAACGAGGGCACGGGCGTGTGGAAGGGGTTCGAATACGAGATGCACTCGTTCGCGGTGCACGATCCTCCGGTCTGGGGCGCGACCGCGCGCATCCTGTGGGACCTGTTGGAGCGTATCCGTCGATGAGCGCGCCGCGGTTGGGCCCGACCGCGCTGGGCCGAATCGCCGCGCGTGCCCACGAATCGGGCCTCATGCAGCTTGGGGTCGTTCGACTCGACCACCCGGGATTCGAGCCGGCTCGGGCCGCCCTCGATCGTTTTGTCGCGGACGGATTCCACGGCGAGATGAGCTTTATGGAGCGGACCCTCGAGGTTCGTAAAGACCCCGCGCAGATGCTCCCCGGCGCTCGGACCGTGCTCGTGGCGGTGGTTCCGTATCGCGGTGAGCCCGGGGGCGGTGTGGCCCGGTACGCTCGTTCCGCCGACTATCACACGGTGATTCACAGTCGGCTCGAAGGGGTGGTCCGCGGGTTGAAGCTTGAGGTCCCCGAGGCGCAGGCGTTGATCTGCGTCGACACCAAGCCGTTTCCAGAGCGAACGGCCGCCGCGCTTGCCGGGCTCGGTTTCATCGGTAAACACGGCTGCGTGATCGTGCCGGGCCTCGGTTCGTACGTGCTGCTCGGGGCGGTGCTGACCGACGCCACCTGGACCGGTGAGGACGCGGTCACCGACCTGCGGAGTGCGCGTTGGGACGCCTGCGGAGCCTGCACGCGCTGCCTCGACGCGTGCCCGACTCAGGCCTTTGACGCGCCCGGCGTCCTCGACCCGCGCCGCTGCATTTCCTACCTCACCATCGAACACCGCGGGCCCATCGACGATGCGTTGGCCGACGGTATCGGCAGTTGGGTCGCGGGGTGCGACGTCTGCCAGGAGGTCTGCCCGTACAACGCATCGGGCAAACGTGAGGCTCGCGTCGGCGACCAGGCCTGGCTGCCGGACGTGCGCGGGGGTCCACGCTCTGCCGACCCGGTAGCGCTCGCGCAGCTCGGCAGCAGCCCGCACCGAGCGTTCGTGCGAGATACCGCGCTGCGCCGGATTCCCCGTCGGGCCCTAAGACGCAACGCGCTGATCGTGCTCGGCAATCGTCCCGGACCGATCTCTGCGCAGGAAGATGCGGCGGTGTGCGTGGGCGAGGCGGATCCCGACCCGCAGGTGCAAGCGGCGGCGCAGCGGGTTCGACGCCGCCGCGGCTGAAAAAAGAAGGAGCCGGGCCAACCCAAACGGGGCCCTCACGACTAAGGACCATCGATGTCCCGCTCCGCCTCGCTCCGTGTCGTCCTCCCCGGTCTTCTCGCGGCCACCGCCCTTGGCTGGAGCCCGGATGCAAAGGCGAGCGGCGGGGTGCACATCGAGGTCAACGAGACGCAGGAAGTCCGCGATGAGGACGGCGAAGTCGTCGAGGTGACCGAGACCACCGAAGTTCACAGCCACGGGGACCAGACCTGGGGCGGGCTGTACTTCGGCACGGTCGTCTCACCCTTCCGCCTCGTAGGCCCGACCAACCAGGGGAAGCGCGTCACCTCCAACCAGGCGCAGGCTTGTCTCGACCCGTCGGGAGCTCGTGGCTGCGGAAACGTTCGCGGTTTTGACACGCGCCTCGTGCTCTTCGAAGCCGATGGTCGTCGCGACTATCCGTGGGCGGTCGGTTACTTTCGCACCGGCTACACCGGCGGTCGTATGAGCTTCAACCCAGCGTCGAGCGAAGGCTTCGTCGAAGGCGAAGCGCGCAGTCTCGCCTACATGACCGTGCCGTTGTTCTTCGGCGGCAACTTCTACGTCTTTGACGATTTTCCATTGCGCCCCTACGCCGGGTTTGGTGCCGGCTTTGACGTGTTGCGCATCCAGTACGATCGCCACGACGCGCCCACGCTCTCCGATGCGTCCGCCCGGATCGGCTTCGAGGTGCATGCCGGACTCGAAGCCCGCATCACCAACTACGTCACCCTGAGCGCGGAGATCCAGCAGCTGTGGAGCGCGCGTCGCAAGCTTGGCGGCGTACCCGACTTCTCCAACGAGGGGTTCTCCATCGTCAGCGGGGTCACGGTCGCGATCCCCTCCCTCGGAGACCGGCGTCGCAAGCGTGACCACGTGACGAAGACGGTCCGACGGGTCGAGCGGGTCGAGCCGACACGAGCGACCGGCGAGGCGAAGCCTGTGCCCGTGCCCGTGCCCGTGCCCGAGACGCTCAAGGCTGCCGCCATGCCGCCTGTGCCCCCCGCGGCACCGGTTGCGCCCGAGCCTCCGGCGGCCACACCCGAGCCCGAGCCCCAGCCGCCTGTCGCGGCGCCGCCAGAGGCCGCACCGGTTCCAGAAGCGGCTCCTGCCCCGGCGGCTGCCCCCTCGGAGTGACCGGAACGTGATCCGCTCGCGGTTGGGTGCGACGCCCGATGGCCCTGCCGCGGGGACGACGCCACATCCGACATGGGTGAACATTCCTCCGGGTCGACGTTGGAAAAGCGCGGGTCCAGCCGGTCACAAGCGCCATGAAGGTCCGATCGATCGGTTCCCGAGTTCTCCCCGTGCTTCTGCTTCTCGGTGCGTGTGCATCGCAAGAGGAAGAAGCAGCAAGCCTGCGCAACATCGATGTGGATTGTGTCGAGCAAGAGCCCGATGACGGTGTTTGGGTCTGCGAGGAAACGCGTTCGGTCGCTTGTGAGGACCAGTCCGATCTAGAACTTGTCGTCCAGCTCGAAGAGGGTGCCTGCGCGGATGCCAACCTTCAGGGGGTCGACGGACCGTTCGAGGTTGGGACGCACGAGATCGAAATCGAGGATGACGCCTCCGGCGAAGTTGTCTGCACAGCCACTCTCGAGGTCGTCGATGAGAATGCTCCGGAGTTCGAGGTCGAAGACCTTGAGCTGTGGCCACCCAACCACAAGATGCACGAGATCTCGTTGGGCGACTGCATCACGCAGGTCGATGATTGCGACGAAGACGTCGAGGCACGGGTGCTCTGGGTCTCGAGTGACGAGGACGACAACGACAAGGGTGACGGCAACACCTCGGACGATGTTGCGTTGGTCAGTGAAGACACAGTCTCGCTGCGGTCCGAGCGTCAGGGCGGTAGCAACGGCCGCGTCTACGTCATCGGCTTTGAGCTGTCAGACCACGAGGGAAACACCTCGCAGGGCGAGTGTCGTGTCTCTGTCCCGCACGACCAGAGTGGCGCGGCCGCCGTCGACGACGGTGCTGCCTACGTCATCGACGCTGACGCGTAGCGATGCAAGGCAAGGCAAGGCAAGGCAAGGCAAGGCGCTCCCGGACGAGCGCCTCGCGTCTCCAAAATGCGACGCGGACGGCGACCACGGGCGAAGGCGAACGAGGCCGGCCCGCGGGCGCTCCCGCGGTTTGACGACGGCCTACAGCTTGTCCGCGCACCACTGTGCCTCCTGGGCGTGCCCGCGCCGCGCGAGCGCTTTGCCGAGGGTCCGTAGGTGCCGGTTCTCAAGTTCGAGTTGGTCCCGCATCGCCTCAAACTCCACGAAGATCGCGGCGGCCATCGGGTTCATGCCGCCGTCGAGTGCGTAGGCGATCGAGGTGGCCACGGTGCTGGCGGCAGCGGCGACGTCCCCACGAGTCCGCAGGGCACGGGCACGGCGCAGGTGGACCGCGGGGCTGCGAGGGTGTGCGGCAGCGAACGAGTCCAACTCCTTGAGTGCTGCTGCGGGTTGCTCTTCGAGTGTGCCGTCGATCTCTTCGAGTCTGGTGAGCAGCTCGCTCTTGAACGACAGTGCGTTTTCGCCGCCCGTCATCGCCCCCATGACCGACAGTGCGTGCCCCGGCGCGAGGCCGCTGAGGTTGGGTGCGGAGACGACGTTGCGGGTTCGGTCCTCCGCGTTGAGTTTGCGCAGAAACCCGCCGATCGCGACGGTCGTCGTGACACCGAGCGCTGCAAAGAACGCGCCGCCGATCCCGCCCCAAAGGTAGCCTAGGCCGCCAGAGACCGAGAACACCAGCACCAGGCCAACGGTTGCCGTCGGGGAAAGCTCCAGGCTTTTCCGCTCGGAGGGGGATGCCACGTCACCATGGTAGCTGCAGTTACGCGCCGTCGGCAGAAAGCGGCGTGTGCTTGTATTCGGGGCCTAGCAGCCTGTTGAGAAAGTCGACACGACGTCTCGCTCGCCCTTTTCGCTCCTGGCGTTGTCGCCAAAACTTGCAGTACACCCGGTACCGCGGCGTTTCGGCTCCTACCCAGGAGCGAAAAATGCTTCCCGATCCGCCGCGCCGACTTTCTCAACAGGCTGCTAGCAGCCCGATCGTTGCGAGAACGCATCGAGCGGCTATAAGGCACCTATGAACGACAAAGCGCTCGCTCTGGTCGCCGCAGCGGACAAGCTCCGAGAGAACGCCGAGAAGCACCGCCCGAGCCGCGAAGAGGCGGAGAACGCGGTGCGCACCCTCCTGCGGTGGGCGGGGGACAACCCCGAGCGCGAGGGCCTTGTCGGAACGCCCGACCGCGTTGTTCGTTCGTACGAGCAGTTCTTCGCCGGCTATGCCGAGGACCCGGTCGAGATCCTCAGCCGCACGTTCGAAGAGACCGCCGGGTACGACGAGCTCGTCGTGCTCAAGGACATCCGCCTTGAGAGCTACTGCGAGCACCACGTGGTCCCCATCATCGGCGTCTGCCATGTGGCCTACCTTCCCGACAGTCGAGTGGTCGGCATCAGCAAGCTCGCGCGTGTCGTCGAGGCCTATGCCAAGCGCCTTCAGATTCAAGAGAAGCTGACCGCTCAGATCGCCAACGCGATCGAATCCGTGCTCGCGCCTCGAGGGGTGGCTGTGGTTATCGAAGCCGCGCACCAGTGCATGACGACACGGGGGGTTCACAAGCCGGGCGTCAACATGATCACCTCGCGCATGCTGGGTGTGTTCCGCGAGAACTCGGAGACACGGCGCGAGTTCTTCTCACTGATCGGGAAGTAGATCGGGAGGTCGGTCGGGGAGTCGATCGGGAAGTCGATCGGGAAGCCGGTCGGCAAGCAGAGCGGCGAAGGCAGCGCGTCGGTGCGCCAGGACGCCCCCGGTGAGCAGGGGTAGATCGAGGCTGGGCTTGAGGATTGCCGCGAACCCCGGCGCGTCGGTGAAGGTGCCGCGCAGTGTCCCCTCGACCTCGGCTTGAGCCGTCCTCACCTGGTCTCCATCGGCCAGGGCGACAGCGCAGACGAGTTTGGCGCTGGTGCCTTCCCCTGCCAGCCTCAACAACGTGTGTGTGGCTGCCGGGTAGCCTCCGTGCTCTTGCGCCCATCGGGCCGTGGCAACACCTGGCACCCCGCCCAATGCGCGAGCCTCGAACCCGGTGTCGTCGGCAAGCGACGCCATCCCCGAAGCTTTGGCAGCGGCACGAGCTTTGAGGACCGCGTTGCCGAGGTAGTCGGGCTCGGTCTCCGCCGTTTCGGGCAGCGAAAGCTCGGCGGGCGTGTACACGCGGACCCGCAGCGGCTCCAGCAGGACTCTCCACTCCGCCAGCTTTCCCGGGTTTCGCGTGGCGACAACGAGCGACGCTGGCAGCGTCACGGTGCCTCGGCGGGTGCGTCCGTAGGTTTGGGGCCGCGTGGGATGTTCGTAAGTCGAAGCTCGACCGAAAAACTGCCCCTCTCCACTCGCACCGGCTCATTCTTGCTGGGGGGCTTGGCTGCAAGCGTGCCTTCGAACGTTCCGCTGAGCGTACGCTCCTGGAGCGAGTCGATGGTGATTCGCATCGGCTGCTCACTCTCGACCTCGCTGGTCCACTGGTCGGACTGACCCATCTCGTAGGTGACGACCAAGCCAGGTTCCCCCTTCTTCGGAACGCCCGCGATGAACGTGGCGGGGAACTCAAGCGTGTCGAGCTTGAGGGGATCGAGGCTGAAGGCGAGCGATGGACTCCCCTCGTCGTTGAGCGCGCCGCGAAGTTTGAGCCAAGACACTCCGGTGTCCGGATGGTGGACCGCCGCGTTGTCCCCACGCGGGAAGAAGACAAAGTGCTGCCGCTTGCCGGAAAGGTCAGCCTCCATCGAGCCCTTCATCGTGACGCGGCGCGGCTTGCCGGGATCCGTCATGACGTCCTGCGAGTGGTTGGGCACCGGGATGCGCGTCGTATCGACACCCTTGTTCACCTTGCGCGGCGGCGCGGTCGGAGCTTCGTCCTTGCAGGCTCCACCCAAGAACACAGCGATGAGCAGCACGAGGCGTCGCATGCCGCCAGGGTAACAAGTTGCACGCAAGAACAGCGGGGGCGCGGAGCCCCTCGGCTGGGGTCCTGGTGCCCGAGCCGGGCTCGTTTCCAATCGGATGGTGCCCGAGCGAGGCTATTCGTGGCCAGCAAGCGCCCGGGCGCGCGCGCGAAGATCGGCGAGCCCGTGTTTGGTCACCGAGGCGATCGCGAACGCTCTGGCGCGGTTGCTTCGCCCATACGCAGCCCTCGCCGCGCTCTCGAGAAAATCAAACGTCGATGCGCGGGCGGGATACAGAGGGACCGCCCGCATCGCGCGTTCGATCTCCTTGGCATGCGCCGTCGGACCCGGTGCTTGCGCGGGGAGCTGGTCCAGGGTCTCGTACGGGCACACGGCCATCACGGGGCCGAGCAGTCGTTCCTGCGTGATGAGCATCTCCGGTTTGATGCCCGTGAGCAGGGTGGGCTGGAAGAACGCGGCCCCCAGATCGTTGCGTCGTTCTCCGCCGACGCGAAGGGCGGCGCCTCGGCTCACCGCGTCGTCGAGGAGCCGTTCGAGCGGCTCGATGCGCGACTCGGTGATCAGTGGGCCGCAGTCGCTGCTGGTGCTCAGCGGATCGCCGACCTCGAGCCGAGAGATGAGCCGGGCCGCCCGACGAAGGAAGAGATCGTAGTGCTTGCGATGCACGTAGACCAGCGGCGCGCCGCCGTAAAGCTGACCGGCCGCGGCGAAAATTCGGCGCATCGCCGGTTGGAGGATGTGTTCGGGGTTGTCCTCTCGTCGCACGATGATCGGACGACTGACCTCGATGCCATAGGAGACCGGGGTGAGCGACGCGGCGGCTGCGGCCGCGATGGATCGGCTGGTCGCGGCAGTGCCGACGAATGTGATCCGGTCGGGTCCCGCGGAGGCAAGCGCCTCACCACTCTCGATGGTACCGGTGACAAGCTGCAGGAGCTCGCGCGGATGCCCCTGCTCGGCAAGTACGTCGCGAACGAGCTCGGCAAACTGCATGCTTGACCATGCGACGCGGTCCGAGACCTTGACCACGACTGCGCTGCCTTCGAGCAACGCGGGGGCGATCGGAGCGAGAAGGTTTCGCAGGGGAAGATACCCGGGGGTGAAGAACCCGAGGATGCCTGGGGTGTTCTGGCGGCCGCCGACAAGGCCCGTCTGCTTCCACGGAAGGCGAGCGGGTCTTGCACGCTCGAGCAGCGCGGAGAGTGATCGAGCGACCGGGATGATCTCGTGCCCCATCGCATCGAGCATCGTCTCCCCGCTGTCGTGCGCCGCCACTCTGCACAGCTCGTCCTGGCTCGAGAGCACCCGATCGAGTACGGCGGAGATGACTGCGTGTCGTTTGGCCTGGTCGAGGCCACCCCATCGCGGCTGCAGAAAGCGGGCGCGATGGATCGCTGCGACGACGTCGTCTTCTCCCATGCGCGGCACCTCGCCGAGCAACTCCCCGGTGGCGGGGTCGCGGCAGTCCATGACGTCCGGGGTGCGAAGGTAGGGGTCCACGATCAGAGCGCGAGCGTAGCCGGTTCTGGTAGTCGGTGGTGACGGCTAAAAGCGGCGACGTCGCATCATCAGCACAGGGAGCAGCAGGAACGCGCCGCCCCAGCCTGAACCGCCCTGGGTACAGCCACACCCGTCGTCACCGCCGTCTGCAGGTGCCCCGTCCGAGGACGACTCGTCGGCCACCGTCGTGTCGTCCGTGGTGGCGGGTGCCGAGGTTCCGCTCGCCGAGCTCGGGCCAGGGCCGGCGCCGGTTCCACCGCCCGACGAGGACGTGGAGGTGTCACCGCCGGAGCTTGAGTCGCCCCCAGGGCGCTCGAGCCCTTCGATCGGGAGCTGGAGCACTTGCTCGGTGAGCGTGGTCGGCGTGGCGCCACCCATCTCGTCGAAGAGGCCGGCGACCCGCGTGCCAGCCTCGCCCGCGTTCGCCTCCAGGAACGAGATGTACTCGGGGGTGTTGATCAGGTAGCGGACACGCACCGTGAGCTCAAGGAAGTCATCGCTGTCGTCCTCGGGGGTCGCGTCCTGGAGACCTTCAACGCCCGCAAAGTTGTAGGAGACGACGTCGAAGTTCGGCCAGCTGCCGTCGGGCAGCAAGGTATAGCGCGTGCCGACGGGGTCGGTTTCGATGTCCGGCTGTGCGCCCAAGGGCGGGATGCGCGTGTCCTCGACCCAGTGGTTGTTTCGCAGCAGGTGGAACTGGGCGCCGTCGGCGTAGTCCTCGCCGATGCCCTCATACGTGCGCAGCTGCGGATCGATCTGGAGCCCGTCGGTGGGGTTCCATCCGCCCGAGCTGAAGAGGATGTCGTCGCCGTAGCGGCCCAAGACCTCGACCCACATGACGCGTCCCTCGGAGTAGCCGCTGGGGAGCTTGTGCCCGGTGTTGTTGGTGACCGTAACCTGCAGGCCGGAGATGCCGTCATCGACATCGTAGGCTTTGGGCCCCATGATCTCCAGAGACGCCGCGGTCGCGAGGAACTCGTCCATCCGCTCGATGTTGAGGTCGAAGTAGATGCTCGGGACTTCGCCGAGGCCGGTGTCGCCGTACTCGTTGCGGAGCAACTCGAGCATGAAGCGGTTGGCGCCGTTGAAGTCGTGCCGACTTCCGCCAGTCGCGTGGCTGTACTGGTTGAGGTGATCGGAGCAGCCCGGCTTGTCGGGCACTGCGGTCATGTGACAGTCCTGGCAGGACGCGAAGTTTTCACCGGGCTGCGCGTATGCGCTGCCGAGCCACTCGGAGTAGGTGCGCTGCTCGTTGAAGGAGCGGCCCATCCCGACACCATCATCATCCACGCGCTCCGCGGGGGTGGTGACGTCGTGGCACGTTCCGCAGAAGCGAGACTGGCCGATGTACTCGTCGTAGACCCAGTCGTGCGGGGGCTCCGGGACACCGTCGGTGAAGTCCCATGGGCCGCGGCGCGGCACGTTGTTGCCGCCAGGACCGAGCTCGTCTGCGATGGTGTACTGCGCGTTGCCGGCCTCGACGCCTGGGTCCTCCATCACGCGGTGGCAGAACTCGCACTCGATTCCCTCCTGCTCTTGAGGGGTGAGCTCGGAGATGCGGGTCGCCCCGCCGTTGCCTGACAAGAAGGCGCGCGGGGAGTGGCACCGGACGCAAGTCTCTGTCTCATCGGGATTGTCGACCTCGGCCACCGCGACGCCGGCCCAGAACACGGGGTCTCGGGAGGCGTTGGCCATCATCGTCCCCTGCCAGGTGTTGATCGGCGAGTAGAGTGGCTCGTCGATATCGGGCGCCGCGTTGCCGTAGCCGTGACACAACGTGCATTGCAGGGGCTGGTAGAGCTGGTTGACCAGCTCGCCGGGCTGCGTGGGAGCAGCCGAGGCGGATGTGGAGAGCAGCGCGGCAGCGCCACAAACTAGGAAACTCGTAGCGCGTTGCCGCATGTGCTGGGTCCGGCCTAGCAGCGTTTACGGCGTCGGGCCAGCGGGACCGCGCCAAAGCCGAGCAACATCAGCAGGAACGTTGCGTCGGTTGAGGGGGTGGAGACCGCACAGCCGCCACCGTCATCGTCTGCACCGGCGCTGTCGTCCGTGTCGGTCTCGGATGCGCCGCTGCTCGCTGTGGTGGGATCGACGGGGCCCGTGGTGCTGTCCGAATCGGTGGTGGGTAGCTCGCCCGTGGAGCTTTCATTCTCTCCAGAGCTACCCGACTCACACACCCCCTCGTCAACCTCGTCGTTGCAGTTGTTGTCGACCTCGTCGCAGACCTCAGCCACGTCAGGGTTGAGATTCTCGTCCTCGTCGTCGCAGTCCGTCCCGACCAGCACGTTGCCTTTCGGTGCTTCGCACGAGCGCACCGCGGTGGCCGGGTCGCCGAACCCATCGTTGTCGGCATCGACGAAGGATTCTACGCCCCCGTCGCACTCGGTGATGTCGATCGTGGTGTTGATGTCGACGGCGTCGAGGGTGTCGACGCGGCCAGAGGGCCAGGTGACGGTGAGGGATTCGACGGTGTCCTCGGTGCCAAGACCGAAGTGCTCGATAAGGCTGTGACTGACGCCATAGCTCTCTCCTGCTCGGATCTCACGAGTTTGGGTACCCCAGGCTCCGGTGATCTGGACGACAGCGCCGACGGCTGACGCGTTGCTGTCGACCCCCGTGAGATGAACCTTGAGCCAATTGTTTCCGTTGTTGGCTGGGTTGAGCAGCAACAAGTCGGAGTTTCCGGTGGGCTGGTTGAAGGAGGCCCCAAACCCGGCGAGAATGTCCAGCGCCCCGTCGTTGTTGAGGTCGCCGATCGAGAAGCTTTGCATCGTGCGGTTGCCGACCGCGAGGACCGAGTTGTCCAGCGTGAAGGTGCCGTCCGCGTTGTTGAAGAACACCTGGTGATCTCCGTTGCCGGATGACACGAGGAGGTCGACGTAGGCGTCGTTGTCAAAGTCCCCAAAGAACGTCTGGATGCCTAACCCGACGTCGTCGAGGCCGGCACGCATGCCTGCGGAGTCGGTGATCGCGGAGAACTGACCGGTGCCGTCGTTCTCATAGATGTGGCTTGGCGCGTCGCCTTCAACGTAGTTGTGGTTGAGGATGAACGCATCCAGGTCGCCGTCGTTGTCGATATCGGCAAAGTCGGAAGCCCACGTCTGGCCGCGTGGCAGCAGCCCGACAGCTTCGGCGACGTCCTGGTAGTTCCCCTCACCATCGTTTTCGAACAGGAGGTTGAGTCGCTCACCGCTGTTGGGGTTGTTGTTGCCCTGGCGACATTTGGAAATGTAGAGGTCGATGTCTCCGTCGAGGTCGTAGTCGGTCCAGACGTTGCCGTAGTTGCCGGAGTTGTCCGACGGGACCGTGGAGACCGGGTCGAGGTTCTCGTAGGTTTGGGTGAGCGCTCCCGTGCCATCCCCGTGGTAGACGAGGGATTTGCCGACGTCGTGGCAGACGAAGAAGTCGAGGTCACCGTCGTTGTTGATGTCGGCGAAACTGGAGCACTGAACGAAGATGCCCGAGCCACCCAGGTCGGTCGGGGTGTACGCGGTCCCATCGTCGTTGGCGAGGTAGATGCGCTGCGCGTTGAAAGCGTCACCAACGAAGATGTCGTTGTAGCCGTTGCCGTCGAGGTCGGCGATCGCCATGGACCACGAGTTCATCATGGTATCGATGGGCCGCTGGGCTTCGAACGAGCCGTCGGCCTGCTGGTACTCGATCTGCAGGTGCCGGGTGCCGTCGAGGTGGACCACGTCGTCGAGCCCGTCCGCGTTCATGTCGGCAACGGCCATCGGAGCGCCGCTGTTCGAGTTCTGGTTGACCAGCTGCGCGCTCGAATCGACGAACGGGTCCATCGCGTTCGCGCTGGACGGTGCCAAGGCGACCAGAGCCGCGCCAGCGAGGACAGCGGCAGCATGTTTGAGCCCAAGGGTAGATTTGATGATGCGCATGATCTCAGACTCCGACCGGGCCCAAAAGTACCAGGCTTCGATAGGAGACGCAGGCGCAGGGGAGCTAGGGTTTCGCACGCTGGCCCTGTGAAGGATTCCGAACATGCGGCCATCAACACTGCGCAGGAGCGTCAGCGCCATCGGTCGCGCCACGCGTCGCGGCCGCGCAGGGATGGCAGCCCTTCGCCCTGGAGCAACGCGAGTGCGGCGGGGTAGGCCCACGAGGGGTCAGCTGCGACAGCTGCGACGGCAGCGCGAACCGCTGGGTTCGCGCGTGGCAACAGGAGGGTGTTGCGTTCGGTACCGCCGGTACGCACGGGTCCGCCCCCCTCACACAGGGAGACCTCCGACGGCGCACCTCGAGATTCGTTCAGCTGGGCGCGAAGGGCCTGCACAAAGCCGTACTCGTCGACGGACTGCGACGCTTCGGGCACAGGACGAGCGCCGAAAGGATGTCGAATTCTGGCCGCGATGCGGGCGAGCGTGTCGCCCCAGTGTCTGGCCCTTGCACGGGCCGAACGACCCCGTTCCCGGGGATTGGGAGGCCTGAACTTTGAGTTTAGGACCTCGGTGAGCCCGCTGCGCTCGGTCGCGTCGGCGACAAGCGTCAGGCGCTCACCCAGGGCGAAGTCCGCGGGATCTTGGGAGGGGTACAGCGCGGGCAGTGTGCTGCCCTCGGCTGCCGAGGACGTGGCGAGGCGCAGGTCGAGCAGGCTTGCGAGGCGGTGCTCCTCGCGGTCGATCACCTGGAAGACTGGGACCTGAACGACCTTTTCGAGCTCGATGCGTCGTCGCGCGGCCGTCAGCAGAAGTCGAGCGAAGCGCGAGCGCTGTCCGGCATCCAACGTGTGCACGCGCGGCCCAAACGCGCAGGCCAGACGAACGGCGCCAGCGACGATGTGGGCGATGTGGGGCATTGTCGCCTCGCGCAGCCGCGCGGCGCTGAGATCGGTGGCTTCACTGCCCATCTCGATCGCCGCTTCGAAGACGGGTGAATCGGGAACGGTGAGGTGCCCGGTGAGGATGCCGTGCTCGAGCAGCCAAACATGCGCGTTCTCTCCTCTATAGGGGAGGCCGACGCGTCCGGGGGTGGGTGCGGATAGCGGGGCGTGCGCGAGGGTTTCGGACCAGGCCGACGGGATCGGAGCGCCGTCCAGCCGGATGCGGCCGCCGTCGAAGCGCCCGACACTTCGCAGCCACTGCTGCACCTGCCGCCGGTCGAACTCAGGACTCTCGACCCGGACCCGGTTGCGCGAGCGCCCTGTGGGGGGGCGCGGCTCCAGGCTCGACCGATGGTCATCGGCACGGAGCACCAAGCATGCCTCTGGCGTCTCGACTTCGATCAGCAGCTTCTTCTTGGGGAGGCCGCAGACCGCGAGGAGCGCAAGACCGCCGGCGTGCTCCAGCGTCGTCAGTGCCGCGTGCCGATCTTCGTTGCTGCCGCCCGACTGGAGCAGGGACGCGGTCGCTTGAAGGATCGTGGTGGAGATCGGTGCACCGTCGTCGATGACATCGATGGAGCCACGACGGGTTTGAATCTCGACCGTCGTCGCGCCGCCGCGCAGGCCTCGACGGGCGATCTCGGCGGGGATCTGCCACGGCCCCTGCAGCTGGGCCGAGGACAGCTTTCGCAGCTCCGAACCGACGTCGATCGTCAGCAACGCGTCGAGGTCGATCGCGTCGTCGTAGGCGCGGTTGTCGTCGGTCACCACATCACGCTCAAGATGGAGGGAAGGATTCGGTGAGGGCCTCGCTGGCCGCGTGAGTGAGCAGCGCCGCCCGGCGTGGACGCTCAAGGTCGAGTCTCTCGGCGAGGCGATCGAGCAGCATCAGGGCCCCGAGCTTGGGACTGCGCTCGGCCACCGTGAGCGCGCGCCCGATGCCCGGCGATGTCGGACTGATCAGGACCACCCGAGAACTGGGACAGTGCACAAGCTTTGCGCCGAGGGCTTCGAGGTCGAGGACGGTGACCGCCGATGGGATCGCTTCTGCCAAACAGACGCTCCAGTCCTCGCCGCGCCGTGCGAGCGCGGTGTTCACCGCTTGGGTGAGCGGGGACTGCATTGCGTTGTCGAGCCAGCCTGCCCAGCGGTCGAGATCGATCGCGCCCAGCGAGTCGGCGACGGTGCGTCCCTCCGGGGTCGTCGCATCGAGGACAACCGCTCTTGCCTTGATCGCCCGGGTGACCAGTTGGGGGCGGGTGGTCGTGGCGTAGAGGCGCGATGCTGCGGCGAGTTCACGCGCGCGGTTGACCGAGATCGCTTTCCCACCCACGCACGGCACGATCGCCCGAGTGAAGAGGGCCGACATTTGGGCGAACGCACCCGGCTGCTGCAACACCCCTCGCAACAGACGGGAGAGGTCCGGGGTGTCGTCGAGCTTGACGGCGCGGGAGGTCCGGGCGCCGAGGATCGACCAGCCGGCGAGGGCGAGGAGCAGCAGCGGAAGACCCCGCATCGCCCAGGGATACCGAGCGTCCAGGCCTGCGATGACATCGAGCAGCGTCGGGTCCTGGTCCTGGTCCTGGTCCTGGTCCCGGTCCCGGTCCTGCTCGGCTGTCGGCTCGGCGGATGTGGCGGCCTCAGGGGCCGTCGCAGCGGTGGGAGGGCTGGCGTCGTGGGAGGGCTCGGGCGCTGAAACTGGCGGGCGTGCAGCCGAGAATGGTGGCGTCGGCGTGTCGCTCCTCGCGGCCGAGGGCGTCGCGATGGAGGGAGGGACGGCGGTAGGAGCACCGTCGCTCGCGTCGGCGATCCGCCAGGTCCCGGAGGTGTCGCGGAACTCGACCCAGGCGTGCAGCCACGGATAGGTGGCGCCGGAGCTTCCGATGAAACCGACCGCGAGCCGGGCTTCGACACCCGCGGCGTGGAGGAGTCCTACGAGCAGTCCGTTTTGAACGTCGCAGTCGCCCGCACCGATCGCGAGCGTACGCGCGACGAACCCGGAGTCGAGCGCCGCGGTGTGCTGGCGCGAGACCTCGGCGGTTCGGTCATACCGAACACGCTCGCGAACCTCCTGCAGCAGCGCGGCCACTCGCTCTTCGATCATCTTGGGTCGCAAGGCAGCCGCCACCCGGCGGAGCTGCTTTGGGATCGCAATCGGTGTTGGTGGCGGGAGGGCGGGGCTGGGATCGGGGCCTGCGACGCTGCGGTAGCGGGCGACCACTGGAACCGCATCCGCGAGCACGGCGACCGGGTGGCCGTCGGAGGTCATGCGCAACACCTGACTCGTGTCCTGAACGAACAACGACTTCGAGACGAGGCGGTGTCCGGTCGGAACCGGAAGCCGAACGGCGCCGGGCCCCTGCACGAGCACCTCGACCTCGATGCAGTTTCGGTCGCAGGTCAGGCCGCGGTAGGGCGCGAGGGTTTGCAGGTCAGACTCCATGAGGGGAGACCCATCCTTGGCAAGCGAAGAGGAGACCAGTGATGCGAAGTGTAGGCGTTGCTCTGCCGGGGTGTAGCGCAGCTCGATCGGTTCGGCCGAAGCCGGCTCCAGGACGTCGACGCGGGGTCCTCGGTAGCGTGCCGCGAGGTCTTGATACGGACGAGGCGCGGAGATCTTGGATCTGGTGACGGGTGCCGTTGGCACGACCTGGACGATAGGCTCTGGCGGGCGGTTGCTTTGGCCCCAAAGCACCCAGCCGATCACCAGGGCAGCGGCGGCTCCGAGCGCGGAGCCCAGCAAGGTTCGCAGCAGGAGCGACTCTCGGAGGCGGTCGGCGAAGAAGTCCCAAACGCGCCGAGGCCAGCCGCGTGGTCGGACCTGAGCAAGTTGGCGATCGATCAGCCGCTCGAGCTCCTGTTGGGCGAGCTTGACCAACCGCGTCAGCGCCCGGTTGTCTCGCGCGTCGGAGCGGCTGAGCATGACCTGCAGCTCGTCACTCTCGAGCAACGCTTGTGGTGCGAGCCCACCGGGAAGCTCGGGAAACTGCACCCGCATCCGCGCGGTGTGGCGGCCGGTGGGAGCGACGAGGTCGTCGAGTGAGGCCGCAGCACGAACCCGCAGGCCGCGTGAGAACAGCTCGACCCGCGGTGCGGAACCAAGCCCAACGACGCCGCGGACCGACCCCCGCCGAAACGACGAGCTCGGCGCTTCGAGTGCGAACTCGGCGTTGGCGCGCTGTCCGTTGACGGTGATCGGCAGCGGTGTCCGTCCGTCGTCTCTACGGTGCAGGTACCGGGCCGCCTGCCACACCGCGTCGTAGACTCGGTGCTCCAACCTGCCGTCGCCGCCGCGCCGTTCGAGCGTGATTTCCGTGCCGGGCTGCTGGAGTCCGGGGACCCGCGCCGCGTTTTGCAGCGAGCCGTCCAGACGCATTCCCCACGAGCCGCCCGCCTTCGTGCAGCAGCGAATCGTGATGTGGGCGGGCTCGAAGCGAAGGATGGACCAGAAGCCCACGCCGAACTTGCCGGCCTGGTTGCTCGAGGTCTCCTTGCTGGAGGCGTACAGCGCGAAGAGGTAGCGCCGGGCGTGCTCGAACGACATGCCGTCGCCGTCGTCAACGCAGCGTACGCGCTCCCATCCGTCCTGTTCCTCGACACGAAACGTCACGGCGGAAGCACCCGCGTCGCGAGAGTTTTGAAGGAGCTCGCGGACGAAGATCCACGGATCTGGACCGTAGCGGTCGGCCTCTTGACGCGCGCGCTCAAGGAACGCCGCGGAACGTTGCGGTGAGCCTCCGACCGGCGAGCGAGGCGTCGACACCGCCCATAGCATAGCAGCTCCAGGGCAGGGGGACGGCGGGCGGATGTCTCGGGTTGTGGACCGCGACCGGGTAGGACACCCCTGGGACCAATCTAACGAAGGGGCGTCGGGGAGCTGCTATAAGCCGTGCCTACCATGGAACTTTCGAGTCTCAAGGTCATCGTCACCGGGGCAGCCCGAGGGATGGGAGCCCATTTTGCAACCCAGCTTGCCGAGGCTGGTGCGAGCGTGACTGCAGCCGACGTGGATGAGGAGGGGCTGGCCTCCCTCCCCGAGGGCATCCACCGCACGCGCTGCGATGTCAGCAAGGAGGAGGACTGTGAAGCCTTGGTGGCGTTTGCCCACGACGCGATGGGTGGGCTCAACGGGCTCATCAACAACGCGGGCATCTTGCGCGACCAGCTGGTCGTCAAGCAGGACCGAGACACGGGCGCCATCACCAAGTTCAAGACGCAGGACTGGAACTCGGTCATCGGGGTCAACCTCACCGGTGCCTTCTTCATGGTTCGCGAGGTTGTTGCCAAGATGGTCGAAGAGGGCCACAAACCCGGCGTCATCGTGAACATGTCGTCCGTGGCGCGGCATGGAAATCGCGGGCAGTCCAACTACGTCAGCGCCAAGGCGGCCTTGGCGGCCAACACCGTCACGTGGGCCCGCGAGTTCGCCAAGTACGGGATTCGGGTGGGAGCCATCGCGCCGGGCATGGTGGAGACGCCGATGACACAAGGCATGAAGCAGTCCGCGCGAGATGCCCTCGTCTCGGCCATCCCGGTGGGCCGCATCGGTTTGCCCCACGACCTGTGGCTCGCGGTGAAGTTCATTGTCGAGTGCGACTACTTCAACGGCCGGACCGTCGACGTCGACGGTGGATTGGTGATGTAGGGTGCTTCGCTTCACGCTGATCCTTGCAATGTTGCTCGCCGGGGGCTGCGGCGACGACGGTGGCGCCCAAGAGACGGAAGGCGCGCCTCCAGGTCCGCCGGACACGACCGCCACGACGACGACGGGGCCGCCGGGGACGACGACGCTGGCCACGACGGGTGGAGACCTCGCCGAGCCGTGCTGCGAAGCAGACGGCGATACCATCGCGTGCTCAGCGTGTATGGACGACACGCAGACCTGCTCGGCCCGGCGCACGGTCGGCGAGACTCCGCTGGCCGAGGACTTCAGATGTCAGGCGACATGCGTGGCCGTGGGGACCGTCGGACTGTGGTGCGCCGACGACTCAAGCTGCTGCGACGCGGACGCCACGTGCGACGCCCAGGGCTTGTGTCGATTGCCCGGCGACGATGAGACGACCTCGGGAGGAACCGGCGAGAGCAGCTCGAGCAGCAGCTCCAGCACGGGGGGCGACGACAGCACGAGTTCGTCGAGCAGCACGGGCGCCGAGTCGAGCAGCAGCAGTACGACCTCGGGCGACGCAGGGGACTCGATGTGATCGTCACCAGGACCCAGCGCGAAGCCCAGGACCACGCTCTCGTGGCGGCGGCGCGACATGTCCACCTGCTGGGCTCGCTGGCGTGGCCGGCCCAGACCGTCGAACGCTTTGTGGCGCAGTGGGAGGGCGGGCAGCCCGTGTTGCCAGAGCCTCCTGCCCCATCGGCGGTCGATGCGGATGCACTGCGAGCCCTGCATGAGATCGCCGCACTGAGCGACGATGACCCGTGGGCCAGGTTCTTGGCCGAGACGGCAAAGAGCTATCTTGGCGCGGCCGAAGTGATTGAACACGCAGGGACCGTGCGCGCGACCGATGCCTCGCGGGCGCTGTATGGGTCACCCTCGGACCTGCTGGCAGGCAGCGAGGTTACGCACCGGAAGGCCGCAGACCGTCTGCTCGAGGTGACCGAGCCGCTCGTGAAGGCGAGCCGAGCCGACGAGTCCGCTTACTGCATCAGCGCCGAGGTCGTGGCCAGCGAGATGCGAGCCGCATTCTCGGGTTTCTTCGGGGACGACGCGCCTTCGGTGGAGGTCGATCCGACGCTCGCTGCAAAGGCGGCCGCGTCGGCGGTACGGGTTCGGCTGCGGGCCGCCACGTGCTTCAGCGAGGGCGACATCGTGCAGCTGATTCAGCACGAAGGCTTCGTGCACACCGCGACCGCGCTCAACGGGCGAGGGCAAGCGGCGATGCCCTCGCTATCCCTGTCGTCACCGCGGACCACAGCAACGCAAGAAGGGCTGGCGACGCTGGCCGAGCTGCGCTCCGGCGCGATGGACCTGTCTCGCTTGCGCCGGTTGGCGCTGCGTGTGGTCGCGATCGACATGGCGCTGGGCGGTGCCGACTTCCTGGAGGTTTTTCGCTTCTTTCTCGACTCGGGGCAGACGGTCGAGGAGAGCGCACAGTCGTCCGCTCGAGTCTTCCGAGGAGGGGATGTGCGGGGTGGCCGAGCGTTCACGAAGGACGTGGTCTACCTGCAGGGATTGTTGTCCGTGCACACGTTCCTACGTCGAGCGATCGTAGACGGCAGGCCCGAGCTGATTCGGCGCCTCTTCGTCGGACGCCTCACCCTTGGCGACGTGTTGGCGCTGGAGCCTTTGTTTGAGGACGGCACCATCACTGCGGCGCGTTTCGTCCCTCCGTGGGCGGCGAACCTCGACGCGCTGGCCGCCTACCTCAGCTTTTCGAGCGTGCTCAACCAGATCAACCTCGGCAGTGTCGAGCTGTCGGCGTTTGCTTGAGCTTATTCGTCTTCACTGACGTCGTTTTTACTGTCGTCGTCGTCGTCGTCGTCGTCGTCGCGTTGGGCAAGGGCACTGCCGGCGGCGGACTTGGCTCGAGTGCTCGCGTCGGGGTCGGAGAGGACGCGCCCCGCAATGCTCGCAACCTCCGCCGAGGTCGCGCTCTCAGGCGAGCCAGCCTGAGCCAGCGCGCTCGCAGCGGCGCTCTTGGCATCTTCGTCGTCGGAGAGGGCCAAGGTTCGCCCGGCTTTGCTGGAGGCTTTCTCGCTGGTCATACCAGCGGCCTAGTCATCCAGGGCGCTCCTGCAAGGGGATCTTCGAGGCCGCGGATGGCGACCCACAGGCTCACCTCGAGGCTCTCGCAGGTGTTGTGCTCATCAATGGGGGTCGCCGCTCTAGGGCGATCAAGACGCGACCGCACCTGCTTGGCGCGCCTGGGTTAAGCTCTGGACAGACTCCAGCATGACCCCCAGCCGACAGTTCGTGGTCGCGCAGCGCCTACCGGGACGCTTGCGCCTAAGACGAGAGGCCGCCGGGCTCCAGCCGCGGGCCGAGGTCGAAATTGAAGGGCTCGTCCTGGAAGCGCAGCTTGAGCTGCAGTCCGGAGAGTTCTTGTTGTTCTCGACCGACGACTGCCCCTTCGAGGAGATTCTGCACATCACGCTCCTGAGCCCAAGCGGAGCGGTTCTAGAAACCCTGGAGCTGGGCGCGGCCATGCAGCCGGGTCTGTTTCAGAATCTTGAGGCACTGGGTGACGGCGCAGCGGAGTTCGATTTTTTTCCGGAACAGCGCCACCGGCTTGAAGTTCGGGACCTACATCGTGGTCTACTGAGCGACATTTTTCGCCGGCGCCGACTCAAGCTCTCTCCCCGGGACCAGGCCACGACCCATGACGAACCCACGTAGCAACGCCGAACTTGACGCAGCACTCGAGCAACTGAAGATTCAAGCACTGAACTTCGGTTCCCGCTTCATTCGCGACTCTCGGGTTCGGCAGGACTACATGACGAAGACGCAGACGATGTCGCGAGAGCTCCGCGCTGCGTACGAGGCCAACCGGATGACGGCCCACGAGGCGGCGACTGCGGCCAACGAGCTGCGCAACGAGATCATGGAGTTTGCTCGGACGCGGTCCAGCGACCTCGGACGAGCCAAGGCGCGGGCGATGAAGGCCAAAGGGTTGGACTTCGACGACCTCACCAAGCGGTACTCCAACCGAATGTTCCAGCGGGAGTTCGCCAACCTGACCCAGGGCGAAAAGGACCGCGTGTTGATGGAGATGGTCGACTCGGCCGGTCGAGCCAACCCCAGGGTCAACGCCAGAGCTGCCCGCCTGGGCGCGCTGGGTCGCGGGCTGTGGGTCCTCTCGGCCGCTGTGGCGCTCTACAACGTCGGGGTCGCCGAGGACCGAACCCACGCGGCGGGGCGCGAGGTCGCGGGCATTGGTGGCGGTATCGCGGGCAGCGCTGCCGCGGGCGCGCTCGCTGGCATCTGGTTTGGCCCGGTCGGGGTCGCGGTCGGGGCCGTGATCGGTGGCGTGATGGGAGCCGTTGTGACGGACACCGTCTACATCGAACTCACCGGTCCGCGAGAGGCCAGCGTACGGCGGTTCCTTCCGCGGTTCACGGGGGTGTTGGGCACCGACGAGACCGGGATCGCGAACGCGTTGGTCGATGAGTACGGCATCGACATGGACAGCACCTCCGCGGTGTTCCGGGAGTTGATCAACAGCTACAGCAGCGACGCGGATGACGTCGCACGCGACTACCTGGCCCGCGTCAAGCGGACCGGTGGCTCGCTCGAGCATGCGTTGCGCGTGCATCCCTCGCTCAAGGATCTACTGCACGAGATCTTGGACGGCGGTTGGACGACCAGCGGCGAGTATCAGCAGATGGCGTACCTGCGCGGTCTGTAGGGCTGGGTTGGCGCAGCTCCTTCGGGGCTCTCAAGCGGGGACAACAAGGACCGGGCACAGCGCTTGGCGGACGAGCTTGTCGACCGTGCTTCCGATGACGAAGCGAGTCACTCGGTTGCGACCGCTTGCTGCGGTGACGACCGCATCGGCCGCGACCTCCCGGGCGTAGTCCAGCACAACGTCGATGGGGCGACCGGGCGTCGCGTGGAACACGGGCTCCTGGCCGGGGCAGAATCGTTGCGCGACCGTGTGAAGGACCGCGAGGGCGTGTCGCTTGGAGGCGTCGTGCAGCTGGTCGATGCCGGTGATCAGCATGCCACCGGGGCCATACACCACAGCGGTGGGGCTCAGGTCCATCGTTGCGTGCAGCAGGTGCAATCGACCGTCTTCGGCGACCATCTTGCAAGCCATGCTGAGGGCGGCGACCGTGGCCTGGGTGATGATGACCCAGTGGTCATCGCGCACCTTGATAGCCCGGTCGACGTTGAGTTCGCCCGGCGTGTCGGGCTCGAACGTGACCGGGACGACAACGGTTTTCAGAGCGAGGCTCATGTCTGATCTCTAGACGGCATGCAGGCGTCTGCAACGGAAAACATGCGGAGTCGGTCGACACTTGGGCCCGTGGGCCGCACGGCAGGCTCAACCTCCTGCATGGCCGATCAACCCTGAAGCAGCGCGAACGCTGTCGCTCACGCGAACGCTGTGTCGCGCGATAGGGCCGACCTCGTCGTGTGAAACGATGTGGGTCGGTGGCGACAAGGGTTCGACAATCGAGCCCCGCAGCAACGACCGCACCGCCCGCATCGCATCAATGGTGGTGAAGATGCCAACCGCGCGGTCTCCTTCACGGATGATGGCGCAGCCGATCTTCTTGCCCTCCATCGCCGACACGACCTCTTCCAGCGGGGTCGCGGCTTCGCAGCTGAAAACATCGGTGTGCATGGCGTCCGCGATCGTCATCACCTCTTTCTTCCCGGCGCTGGCGTCGGCCACATCGATATCTCGCTGACTCAGGACACCTACGACGATCGGACCACGGGTGATGAGCAGGTGGCGAATCTTGTTGGCCGACATCCGGTCTCGCGCGTCTGCGAGCGTCAGCTCCACGTCGGCGCAGCAGACAACCGGGGTCATGAAGTCCGAGATGATCCAGGTGGCGGTGCTCATGCCCCTAGCTTGCCGCACGGATCGGCGGGTGCCGCGTGCATTCATGGCGCGTTCTCTGTCCGCCGGGCGCAGGGATTGCTGGGGGATCTTCGTCATTGCCCGAGATCGGCAGCGGGCCTACGCAGAGGTCCAAGCATCCTTGTCCGGGTCGAGGTGTGTGACGGCAAAGCCGTGGCGGGTCGCGGGCGTTGTGGCCTGATTCTCCGAGGGGCCGGAAGACTCTGGTGGTCTCGCTTGGCACGATTGATGCGAGGGTGTGGATCGTGTCGAGCGGAATCCTACGGCTCCAGCTACGCATCCGGTCCGCGGTATCGCCCGTCCCAGCGGTGCTTCTCGCAGCTGCCCTACTCACGGGCAGCTCCGCCCGAGCGCAGCCTCCCGCACCGTCTGCGACCCCGACCTCGGCGACCGCACCCCCCACCCAAGAGGTCGCTCAGGCCGAGGTGGACGACCGCGCGGGCCCGTTTCGCCTTCACGACACCCTGCGCGCGCCGGACTGGCTGCTCCTGGGCGGCAGCCAGCGCACCCGGTATGAGACCCTGCGCAACCAGTTCCGACCGGGGCTCGACCGAAACGACCAGGTCATCGCACTGCGAACGCTGCTGACCCTTGGGGGCACCTTCGGCCCCGTCAGCATCGTGGGTGAGCTTCAAGACTCGCGCGGCTACCTGACGGACAGCAACAGCGGGGTCTCGAGCATCGTCGTGAACCCGGTGGAGCCGCTTCAGGGCTACGTCAACGTGCACCTGAAGGATGTCTTCTTGCGGGGTGCCGAGCTCGATCTCCGCGCGGGACGGCAGACGATGGATCTGGGCGGGCGCCGGCTGATCGCGCGCAACCGGTTCCGCAACACGATTCAAAACTACACGGGGCTCACCGCGCACTGGGTCACGGACCGAGACACCGAAGTGTTTGCGTTCGCGGTGCTGCCGGTCCGGGTGGCGCCGTCCAACCGCGAGCGTGAACGCATGCTCGAGAACGAGATCGAAATCGACCGTGAGAGCTTCGACCTCGCGCTGTGGGGCGCGTTCTTCGAACAGCCGCTGGGGGCACGCATCGCGCTCGAAGGGTACGTCTTCGGTCTGCATGAGCGCGACGGCGAGGACGACCCGTCGCGAGACCGCCAGCTGTACACCTCTGGGCTCAGGCTGAATCGCAACCCTGTGCCCGGAGCGTGGGACCTCGACCTCGAGAGCGTGCTCCAGCTGGGAACCCGGCGTGGGTCTACCGCACCCGAAGACACGGTCGACCACGACGTGCTCGCCCACTTCCATCACGCCAGCGGCGGATACACCTTCGATGTGTCCTGGGCACCTCGCATCAGCGCGGAGTTCGACTACGCCAGCGGCGACGATGCTTCGACCGGCCGCAGCGAGCGCTTCGACAGCCTGTTCGGCCCGCGGCGCGCAGAGTTTGGGCCGACGGACATCTACGGGCCGTTGGGGCGAGAGAACATCATCTCCGCCGGGCTCCGGGTCGGTGCGGAGCCGCATCCCCTCGTCGACGGCTACATCTCGTGGCGCGCCAACGCGCTGGCCAACGTCGGCGACGTCTTCGCGCGGTCCGAAGTCGTCGATCCGACCGGCTCTTCAGGCGCATTCGCGGGCAACCAGATCGAGGTGAGAACCCGTGTCTGGCTCATTCTAGAGACGCTTCGGTGGGAACTCGGTGGGGCGGCGCTGATCCAGGGGCCGTTCCTTCGCGACGCACCCAACGCCAGCGGCTACGGCAGCCCCCTGTTCGGCTACACCGACCTTGAGTTGTCGTTTTAGGTCTCGCGAAACGTGGACCACTCGATGCCGAGCTTGCGCATGCGCGCTCGAAGTGTGTGCGGGTTGATGTCGAGCACCTTCGCCGCGCCGAACTGACCCTCGATCCGTCCATGACATGCAGCCAGCGCTCGTCGGATGTGCTCCCCCATCGCCTCGTCGAGGGTTCCGATGAGCGGCCCTCCCTCGCGGGCGCCAGCCGCCCGGCTCACCGCCGGTTGTGCGCCGACCGGTGCCTGCGGAGCGGCGGGGGGCGGGATCGACGTGGCCCCAAGCGCGGTCGCGACGTCCATACGTTTCCCATTTCCCAGGATGCTCGCCCGCTCGATCACCGCAGCGAGCTCGCGGATGTTTCCCGGCCAGGCGTAGCCTCGCAGCAGCTCCAGGTCCGAATCCGTCGGGATCAGCCCAGAGCCGCCCAGACGCTTCCCGGCGCGATCGGCAAAGTGGGCGGCCAACGCGGGCAGGTCCTCCATCCGCTCGCGCAGGGCCGGGAGTCGGATCGGGAACACGCTGAGGCGATACCAGAGGTCCTCTCGGAAGCCCCCGTCGGCGACCATGACCTCCAGGTGGCGATGCGTGGCGGCCACGATCCGAACGTCGACGCTGATGGTGCTCTGGCCGCCGACGCGCTCCAGCGTGCCGTCTTGGAGCACGCGCAGCAGCCGGACCTGAGCAGCCGTCGGGAGCTCGCCGATCTCGTCGAGGAACAGCGTGCCTCCGTCGGCACGCTCGAACCATCCCTTGCGCGTGCTCGTGGCTCCGGTGAAGGCGCCCTTGTCGTGGCCGAACAGCTCCGAGTCGATGAGCGCGGGGGAGATGGCTCCGCAGTTGACCCGCACCACGGGGCCCTTGCTTCGGCGTGAACGGGCGTGAATCGCCCGCGCGATGACCTCCTTGCCCGAGCCCGTGTCGCCGAGGATCAGCACCGGCGCGTCCGTGGGGGCGACCTGCTCCACCCGCTCCATCACGGTGGCGAGCCCGCCCGACTCCCCGATCACGCCCTCGCTGAGATCGTGGCGCCCGAGTCGCGAGAGCAGCGCGTCGCGGTCGGCCTCGAGGGCCTCGCGCATCCGCGCGAGCTCGTGCAGCCGCTGGTCGTTCTCAAAGGCAACGCCCAGCGGCCGAAACGCCGGCGCCAACGCAGCGAGGTGCGCCGGGGTGGACTTTTGCCCGGGAGCCAAGACGAGCACGGCGATGCCCACTGGCTTGCGCTCGACGATGAGCGGGGCCGCGATCAGCGTCTGTGCGCTGGCGCCGGGCACCAGAGCCTCAGCGAGCTCGGCCTGCGTCTTTGGGATGGTGGAGGGCTGCGCGTCCGCTAGCCTCTGCATGAGGGCGCGCTCGGTGGCAGGGCTCAGCTCGGTGCGGGCGGGCCAACGATGCGACCCCGTGGGATCGGTCGTCGCCAAAGCGACGGTGACCAGACGCTGCGGCTCGGTGTCGAGCCTGCGCAGCACGAGCGCCTCGAGGGGAACGTGCGCGGCCAGGATCGCGAACACGCGCTTCGCCGACTCCTCCAGCTCGAGGTGCTGCGACACCTCTCGCCACAGCTGGGCCTCCAGACTCATGCCCGCTGGGTTCGCGTGTCCACGGGCCGCCATCGGGACCATCGTGCCGCAAATATCATGGAGCCCATGGGATTTCATGACGCCGATCGCCTGGCCGGTGCCGCCACGGCGGGGTAGGTGCGCGCATCGGTCACCTCGACCTGGATCCGACACCCCCGTTCGATTCCGTGCAGGAGGCTGCTGCGCCTGGGGAACTGGCCGACCAACGAACCCGCACCATCGATGCGCGCGTGCACCCGGACCCGATCGCCCAGAGGCAACACGCGCTCCACGGTGGCGACTCCGGGGTCCTCACGCCAAAACTTCAGGTCGTACGACCGCACCACCAGCTGCACGGGACCTGCGGCATGTCCGTCCCCCACCTTGGCCCGCAGCGCCCCTGCAACCGCGACGCCGTCGTGGACCACGGACGGCAGCACGTTCACCTCGCCCACGAAGCGCGCGACGAACTCGGTCGAAGGCTCGTCGAGAATCTCCGCTGGCGTGCCGCTTTGCTCGAGCGCGCCCTCGTGAATCACCAGCACCCGGTCGGCGACCGAGAACGCCTCGTCCTGGTCGTGTGTGACGAAGATGGACGTGACCCCCACCTCGTCGTGAAGGCGTCGCAGCCACTGTCGGAGCTCCTCACGCACCTTGGCATCTACGGCTCCGAAGGGCTCGTCGAGCAGGAGCAGACGGGGCTTGGGAGCGAGCGCGCGCGCCAACGCAACGCGCTGTCGCTGGCCGCCGGAGAGCTGTGCAGGGTAGCGATGCCCGAGGCCGGAGAGCCCCACGAGCGAGAGCAACTCTGCGGCACGGGACTGTGCGGCGTCCTTGGGCACGCGCCGCACGTCGAGCCCGAAGGCGACGTTGTCCTGCACGGTCAGGTGTCGAAAGAGCGCGTAGTGCTGAAAGACGAACCCGATCGACCGACTTCGAGCATGAAGGCCGGTGGCTTCCTGATCGCCGAACCACACCGTGCCCGCGTCGGGCGTCTCGAGGCCCGCCAACATGCGCAAGATGGTGCTCTTGCCGCTGCCCGAAGGCCCCAGCAGGGCCACCAGCGAACCGCTGTCGATCTCGAAGCTGACGTCGTCGACGGCGACAAAGTTGCCAAAGCGTTTGCAGAGGTGCTCGACTCGAATACTCATGTCATTCCTCGTGGTGTTGAGACTTTGCGACGCGCCTTCGCGGACTCCAGGCACAGGAGCAGCGCGACACTCACCAGGCCCAGGACGATGGCCATGCCGTAGGCGCCCGCGAGCTGACGCTCTTCGATTGCGTCGTGGATGAACGTGGTCGCCGTCTGGGTTCGGCCCGAGATGCTGCCACCGACCACCAGCACCGCCCCAAACTCTCCGAGCGTCCGCGCGGTGGTCATGAGCAGTCCGTATCCCAGGGCGACCCGAATGTTGGGCAGGGTGACGCGCCAGAACGTCTGCCAAGGGGATGCGCCGAGCGTGGTCGCGGCCTCCTCCTCGCTCGTGCCGATCTCTTCCAGGACGTAGGCCACCTCGCGAATGGTGTAGGGCAGCGTCACGAACAGGGTCGCGAGGACCAGGCCCGGAAACGAGAACAGGACCTTCACCCCCACCGCATCGAGCATCGAAGAGAGCACCCCACCCCGGCCGACCAGGAGGATGAACGCCAGCCCGATCATCACCGGCGACACCGCCAGCGGGAGGTCGCACAGCGCACTGACGACACCTCGCCCGAGAAACCGGTGACGCGCGAGGGCAAGGGCGCCCAGCGTGCCGACGATGGCGTTCACGACCAGCGCGACGGCCACCAGGGACAGCGACATGGCCAGCGCGTCCAAAGCCTCCGGCGAGGTGACGGCCGACGCCGCGTCCGCGATGCCCAAGGCGAAGGTCTCGTGGAACAGCGCGAGGATGGGGCCCACGAGCACCACGCCCAGGTACAGCAGCACGCCAGCGACCAACGCGCTGCGCAGGAGAGCTTCAGCGCGCTGCATCGCGGGCTCCCGTGCGCTGCTCCAGGACTCGCGCGCCCGCGTGCACGGCCAACGCGAACAGCAGCAAGACCGTCGACACCGCGGCGGCTGCCCGTGCCGCGCCGCTCTCGATCTCCCCGAAGATGAACACCGGCGCGGTTAGGGTTCTTGCGGGGATGTTGCCGGCGACGACGACGATCGACCCAAACTCTCCGAGCGCGCGGCCGAACGATCGGATGCCCCCCGAGAGGGCCGCGGGAAGGATTGCCGGCAAGAACACCGTGCGAAACGTCTTGAATGGACCGGCGCCCAGCAGCATTGCGGCCTCCTCCTCGCAGGGGTCGATCTCCTCGAGGACGGGCTCGACCGCTCGCACGGCGAACGGCAGCGTCACGAACAGCAGGGCAAGGACGATGCCGGGCCGCGCGAACACGATCTCAAGGCCCCACACGCGCAGGTGCGCTCCGATCATCGAGTTGGGGCCGTAGAGGATCGCCAGCATGACCCCCGCGACCAGCGTTGGGATCGCCAACGGCAGGTCGACCATCGCCCCGAGCAGAGCCCGTCCGGGGAGCCGATACCGGACCAGGACCCAGGCGGTCGCGGTCCCGAAGACGGTGTTGACGGCGCCCACCACCAGCGCGGTCCAGATCGTGAGCCACAGCGCAGCGCGGGCCACAGGCGCCGTGACTCGCTCCCAGAACACCGGGAGGCCATCGGCGAAGCCCGCGTGGACCAGGATGCTCAGTGGAAGCGCAACCAGCACGATGACGTACACGACGACGCCCCAGCGCAGGGCTTGCTCGACGCGGTTGGGTCGCAGCGCGGCCGCCACAGGAAGGCTCATGGGACGCCTCGCGCGTTGCTTGCCAGCGCCTGCTCGTACAGCCCACCGTCCTCAAAGAGCACGCGCTGCGCCTTCTGCCAGCCACCGAGATCCTCGATGGTGAAGAGGTCGTCCACGGGCGCGAAGCGTCCCTCCTCTTGAGCGGCGATGGTGTCCAGCACGGGTCGGAGTCCGTGCTCGGCGAAGACCAACTGCGCCGGAGGGGAGACGAGGAACTCCAAGAACGCCTGCGTCGCCTCGCGCGAGCCGTGGCGATCGACGTTGGTGTCGATCAGCGCCACCGGGTTCTCGATGAGGATCGTCGAGGTCGGGGTCACATACTCGTAGCTCTGGCCCTGCGAGCGCCCGACGAGGATCTCGTTCTCGTACGTGATGATGGCGTCGCCGATGCCGCGCTCGAAGGTCAGCATCGAGTCCCGCGCGCCTCGATCCATCGTCGTCACGTTGCCGAGGATCGATGCGAGCAGCGCGACCGCGGCGTCCTGGTCATCGGCGGGAGTTCCGGCGTGTCCACGCATCGCGGCCCCGTAGATCGCAAGCACGTTCCACATCGCGCCCCCGCTGGTGCGGACGTTGGGGGTCAGAACCTCGAGGTCCGGCCGCGCGAGGTCCTGCCAACCTCGAATCTGCTTGGGGTTGCCTTCGCGAACCCCGATCACCACCACCGACCGGGTGACCATGCCGCCGTGTCGCCCGGCTTTCCAGTCGTGGGTGATGAGCCCCGCGTCGCGCAGTTGCTCGATATCGGGCTCGAGCGAGAGCGCGGCCACGTCCGCCTCGAAGCCGCCGAGGATCGCTCGGGCTTGGGCGCCGCTGCCGAGGTACGACTCGAGAAACGTGACCTGCGCACCGGAGCGCTCGGCATGGTGCTCGACGAACGCCGGCAGGATCGCTTTGCCGTAGGCCTCACGCGGGGTGGAGTACGCGCCCAGCGTGATCGAGTCCGCTTGTTCAGCAGAGCCATCATCGCTCCGCTGGCAGCCCCCGCAGGCGGCGACGATGAGCAGGAATCCCGAGTAGACGAACCGTGCAACCCCCATGGCGCAGGGTGTTGAGCATCATCCGTGCCCACGATGATCCCGACCCAAACCCTTGCAATCTCGGATGTTTCTCCGAAGCCAATCCAGCGCAGCTATGAGATATCACGGGGAAACCGTGATACCTGAGGATCCGTGAAATGCAGCGGGGTGGGTCGCGCCCGGCCAACCCAGACGGTGTCAGCCTGCCGGTGGGTTCACGACGAGGTTCAACCCAAACCCGGTCATGTCCGAGTAGGTGTAAGGGTCGTCCAGGCCGTCGACCACCAGCTCGGTTGCGAAGGTGTCCGGGTTGATCTTGAACGCTGCGTCGACGGTCTGATCGACGACCCACACAAACCCTTCGACGTCGATCGAAACGCCCACAGGGGTGGCACACCCGGGCAACTCGATCGCCTCGGCCATCACATCACCGGTCACGGTGTCGATGAGACCCAACCCGCACCCGTTGGAGGCACCCGTGTCGTCGACGGCGATCCAGGCTCGGTTCTCGCGGTCGATCATCATGCCGCGCATCAGCTGATTGCCGGTTTCGATGCTCTGCCACTGCGCCGCGAGGACGTCGTACTTCATCGCGACTCCGCGCGAGGTGAGCCAGGGGTTGCCGAGCTGGTCGAGCGCCATGCCGTACGACAGCATCGGATCTTTTCCGGGCTGGGCAGGGAGTGCGATGCGCTCGACCTCAAGGGTCTCGGCGTCGACGCGGATGAGCGGACCGAGCTGCCAGCCGAGCACCCAGAAGTCGCCGTCGCGGTTGACCGCCCCGCCGTACGGCCCGTAGTCCAGCGCGTTCCACGGGATGTCGACCGTGTCTTGGATTTGTCCGGTGGCGCCGTTGAGCCGGTGGATGCGGGCGAGGTTCTCCTCGTACGCATACCACCCGATCCACAGTCGTGGGTTGGGGTCCGGGTCGCCGTTCTTGAGTACGGTGCCCTCCCAGGCGGTGGGCCGCGGTCCGTGCTCGAAGATGTCGCTGGGGATCAGCAGGTTCCACACGACACACTCGTCCTCGCCCCAGTCCAACACGTTGTCGGGTCCGTTGGAGGTGTCGATGGTGCCGTTGCCGTTGCGATCTTGGCAGTCCTCTTCGCGCGTGACGATCTTGGTGACACCGCCGAAGCCGCCGATCTCGCTGCCGCGGTTGGAGACGGCGACGTCACCCAGCAGGTTGACGGAGGTGCGAGAGGGCTCGGCTTGATCGGTGGGTCCGGTCTCGTATCGCGCGACCTCCTCGCCGGTCTGCGTGTCGATCTTCGAGACGGTGCCGGGGTCCGAGTTGGCGATCCAGATGTAGCTGAACTCGACCTCAAGCGGAGGCTCGGGTCCCGTGTCCGTGTCGCCGCCCACGTCCAGTCTTTCGCCCGACTCCTCTCCGACCGAGGAATCGGTGGTGGTGTTGGGATTGGAGGAGCTGCTCGGATCGTTGCTCGGATTGGTCTGCGACTGCGCGACGCCATCATCTTCCCGCGGAGGCTCCGCGCAGCCACCCAGCGTCGCTGCCACCAAAACCGCCCCAATGCGCGCCATTGCGTTCAATTCCTGCATCCCCTGTCTCGATCCGCATGGTGCCTAGCGCCGCGGCGGCTGTCGAGGTCGCGGCGGCGAAGAGGGAGGCGCTCCGCAAACGCGCGAATCCGTCGGCTGTGAGGGACCGCCGCGCTGCGATCGTTCCCGAGAGGGCGGGCGACTCACCGCGGTCGCCAAAGCCTCGTTTGGGGGTAACCGGTCGCGCTCTGCTTGGGTTGAACTCCCGCGACGTTGCAGCACCAGGGCTCGGCGCAAACATCGCGAATGCAACGGCGCGCCGTTGCGGTCGACCTCGGTTCGTGTTTCGGTGTGCCAGCTTCGCAGTGACTGATGCTTCTCCCTCGGTGGACCTCGACGCAGGTCTAGAACGGTTTGGCCACACGCAGTTCCGTCCCGGGCAGCGTGAGGCCATGGAGACGCTCCTGGAGCGTCGCCGGCTGCTGCTTGTCGCGCCCACCGGAGGCGGCAAGAGCCTGACCTATCAGCTACCCGCAACGCTGCTGGGCGGGACCACAATCGTCATCTCTCCGCTGGTCGCGTTGATGGCCGATCAGGTCGCGTCGCTGACGAAGATGGGCGTACGGGCCACGTACCTCGCCGCGACGCTCCCCGGAGACGAGGTTCGCGCCCGGATGGCAAGCATCGCGCGCGGCGAGTTCGACATCGTCTATGTTGCGCCTGAGCGGCTCGCGTTCGGTGGCTTTCGCGGCATCGCCCAGCAGCTCAACGTGCCGCTGGTGGCGGTCGATGAAGCGCACTGCATCAGCGAGTGGGGCCACGATTTTCGGCCGGAGTACATGCAGATTGGGGACTTCGTGCAGTCGCTCCCCTCGGCGCGGTTGCTGGCGTGCACGGCCACCGCAACGCCCATCGTTCGCGACGAGATTCTCTCGCGCTTGGGCCTGCCCGATGACACGCCGCAGATCGTCAAGGGTTTTGCGCGCCCCAACCTGGCGCTGCGGGTCAAGGAGCTGCGCTACGCGAAGGAACGCGAGCCGCACGTCGATGAGGCGCTCAAACAAGCCCTGGGAACGCCGCGAGGCGAGCGTATGGGCACCGCCATCATCTACGCACCGACGCGCAAGGCGACGCAGGAGCAAGCCTCGCGTCTGGAGCAGGCGGGCTGGGCTGCCGCGCCGTACCACGCCGGCATGACGGGTCCGAACCGCGAAGAGGTGCAGATGCGCTTCATCGAGGGGGAGCTCGATGTCGTCGTGGCGACCAACGCCTTCGGCATGGGGATCGATCGCGGTGACGTTCGGGTGGTCGTGCACCTCGCGCCTCCGAGCTCGATCGAGGCCTACTACCAAGAGGTTGGACGTGCCGGTCGAGACGGTGATCCTGCGACGGGCTTGCTGATGTACACGCCCTCGGATGTGCAGCTGCGAAGGCGCCTGCTCGAGCGGGGCATCGATGGCGAGCCCACGCCCAAGGCGGTGTTCGAGCACAAGTGGAACCTGTTCCTCGAGCTGATGCGATGGGCCGAGGGCGGGAGCTGCCGACACGACGCCATTCTTCGCTACTTCAGCGACGAGGCCGAAACGCTGGCCGGCTGTGGCATGTGCGACGCATGCGAGCACATGGGCGAAGAGGCGCACGACCCCCAGGAGGTCACGCTCATCGTTCGCAAGGCACTCTCGGGCATCGCACGCGTGCACGGCCGCTACGGATTGACGGCGGCGGCCAAGCTCCTCAAGGGCAACAAAGACCCTCGCATCGAGCGGGCTGGCTTGGAAAGCACGCGTACGTTTGGCGCCCTGTCCGAGCACTCCGAGGCTTGGATCACCAAGCTCCTTCGCCGATGCGTCACCGCAGGGTGGGCCGACTTCATGGGCGACCCGCATCCGGTCGTCTACCTCACCGATGACGGCAAAGACGTGATGGCGGGGCGCCGACCCGCGCGGCTCGTGTTGCCCAGAGCGGTGCAGGACGTCAAGCCTTCTTCGTCGCGTGGTCGTGGCGCTTCGCGTGGCACCGTCGATGCGCCCGAGCTCGACGACGACGCACTGGTGGTGTTCGAGGCGCTTCGCAAGTATCGACGCGAGCGGGCCAAAGAAGACGAGGTGCCGCCGTACGTCGTGGCCAGTGACCGGACGTTGCGCGACGTCGCCCTCCTGCGACCGCGGAGCGCGGACGAGCTGCTGCTGGCGCACGGCATCGGTCCCTCGAAGCTTGAGAAGTACGGTGAGGGGTTGCTGGCGTGTGTCGCCGAGGCCCGACCAAACTGAACAGTTCGAAAGTTGAGCAATTCCAGGTTTTTGCGTCGGCTCGGCGGCGTGATCCGGAAAAAAGAAGAAAAATAGGGCCGCGGGTTAATGGCGATCGGGGTGTCGCGAGACTTACCCAGTCGAGGCCGGCGAGTGTGCGCCGGAACCCTACGATGATGACCTTAACGAACCTGAAGAACGTGGCCCTTCTCTCCGTGATCGCCTCCCTTGCGGCCGGGTGCGACGTAAGCCAAGACCTTGGCGAGACCGCGACCACCGGCGAGTCGGGGAGCGACTCCGCGTCCGAGAGCTCCAGTGGAACCACCGGCGGCGCCGACACGGGCGTTGTGGACACGGGGCCGTGGGATGACAGTGGCAACACGAGCAAAGGCGGCACCTCGACGGGCTTCGCCGAAACGGGCGTGCTCGACACCGGGCCGTGGGACGACACGGGGGATGAGACGGGCGAGCCGGAGCTGTGCGACGCGTCGGCTCCGATGGTCAACTGGGATCCTGTGGGACTCACTTCAGAAGCGCTTGGGTTTGGGGGCTCGTTCGTCGGCGTGGGATCGTGCGAAGCGGTCCTGGGTGAGGTGTTCAACCTGCCCAAAGACGAAGGTGGCGGCGGAACGGAGGTCACGCTCGCGCTCGACTGCGTCCTGAGCGGTACGCGCGACGACACGGACTTTGTCGACGAAGTCATCTCCATCCCGATCCGTTTCCAGAGTCTTGCGGACGTGGGCCCGCTGCTGCCCTCGTTCGCGGAAAGCGTCAGGGCGCGCTTTGTGGTGGAGTCGCTCGGCTTCGAGCAGGGAGGCGCTCGGTTCGTCGTGCTCGAGCAACCCATGTTGCCCAACGACGGCGATGCGCCGGTCCTGATCGGTACCGATGCGGCCGAGGTCGCCCCCTCTACCGCGTCGTACGAGTCGTGGCATGACGGACCATGGTTCGGCGGCCCTTCCATCGCTCCGATCGACGCGTTGTGTTCGACCGGGAGGGCACCCGAGTGTGGTTTCGATGTCGCCCTGCAGGCGGGATGGCTTGAGCGGGACCCGGGAGCCGTGCACGGCGGACAAGCCGGTTCCATGTTCGGCCCCACCGAAGAGGGCACCTACGACCTCTACGTTGAGACCGCGTGGCAAGCCGGCGGTGTTCGGTGCGGCTTGGACTTCCCCGGCGCGCAGTACAGCTTCGTCGCGCTCGGTGCCACTGCCTCGTAGCGAGCCCGTGGTGGTGCGCGGTATGGTGGTACATGCTCTTCGGTCTGCTGGCGCTGGCTTTGCACGCGTCGCCAGCACAGTCCTCAGCGGAGGTTCGGTGGGTCGGTCCGGCCGCGTGCGTGGACCCATCCGAGCTGGAGGCGCAGATCGTGGAGTTGGCGGGTGTCCTTCCCTCACCGATCGTCCTGTCGGTCTCCGGCACCGCCGCGACGCAGTGGCGGGTGGAGGTTGGCTACGAGGACACGCTTCGCGTCGTCGAGTCGAACGACTGCGCGCTGTTGACCCAGGCCGTTGCGCTCATCGTCGCGGTGCGGATCGACCCGCTTCGGACCGCGGCGCACGTCGAGCCGATTCCCGAGCCCGAGCCGGAGCCGGAGCTGATCCCGGAACCCGAGCCGGAGCGGAGCCCGGAACCCGAGCCGGAACCCAAACCCAAACCGGAACCGGAACCGGAACCCGAACCCGCGCAGCCACAGCGAGACCGGCGCAAGCCCGTGTCGCTCACACCGACCGCTGTTCTTGGGGTGGCCGGGAGCTTGGGAACGTTGCCTCGCGGAGGTGTGGCGCTCCGAGCCGACTTCGGGCTGCGTCGCGACGCGCTCGAGGTCGACATCGGCGCGGTCGCCACGCTGGGGCCAGAGTCCCGCGCGCAGCAGGGCGTCGCATCCTCCTTTCGACTCTTTGCGGGGCTCGCCCAGGCATGCTGGGTCTTGGAGTCGGGCGCTGTCGAAGTGCCGCTGTGCGGCCGCGCCGAGCTCGGCGTTCTGCAGGGACGACCGCGGGGTTTGCAGAGCCCCAACGACGCCAACGCGTTGTGGCTCGCACCCGCACTCCGGGCCTCGATCGCACCCACGCGGGGCCGCTTCGCTCCCGAGGGGTTTCTCGAGGTCGCGGCACCTGTGCTCCGGCACCGATTCGAAGTCGTGGACGTGGGTGTCTTCCATCGCCTGCCGCCGGTCGTGCTGCGCGTCGGCATCGCGCTGCGCTGGCGAGGACGGGGCTGAAATGAACGCGCCGCTACAGTCGAGCCCGCCGGCTCCGATCGCGGCGCTGTTCTCCGAGCACGGCGACTTCGTGTTTCGGACGCTGCAGTATCTGGGCGTTCCCGGGCCCTCGCTCGACGATGGCTTGCAGGACGTGTTTGTGACGGCGCATCGGCGCTGGGAGGTGTTCGAGGGCCGGTCGACACCCCGAACCTGGCTGTACGGCATCGCCCGGCGGGTCGCGTTTCGCTATCGCCGAAAAGACGAAAACCATCGTCGGCGGTTTGTGTTGACCGAGCGCCTCGTCGAGGGGGCTGAGACCCCGTTCGACCAGGCCCACGCGCGGCGATCGGTGCAGGCGCTGCTCGAAGCGCTCGACGAGAACAAGCGCGCTTCATTCGTGATGGTGGAGGTCGAGGGCTTCACCGCGGCCGAGGCGGCAGAGCTGCTCGAGATCCCCTTGGGGACCGTCTATTCGCGCGTGCGGGCCGCGTGGGCCCGGTTGCGGGAGGCCGCCCAGCTCGATGATGTGCAGGTGGCTTCGATGCAGGTCCAGATGCCGGCTGAGCGCCGCCTGGGTCTTGAGCGCGCCGTGATGGCCGCGTGTCTTCCATCTGCGGGCGTTGCTGTCGCTGCGACCGCAACGACCGGACTCGGGGGCCTGGGCTGGGTCTGGGCCGTGGCCGCGCTCGGGATCGTCGGGGTGGGGGTCGGTGTCGCGACGGTTTTGAAGCCACCATCGTCGGGACCCGCGAACGTCAGCGTGGTGGATGCCGCTGCGCGTCGCGAGGCGATCGATACGCAGCCGCAGCCGCAGCCGCAGCCGCAGCCGCAGCCGTCGCAGGCGCAGCCGCAGCCGTCGCAGGCGCGCGCTGCCGAGCCGACGGCGCTGCCCTTGGAGTCGCCGGCACCCGAGCCTGCGCAACGGGGCGTGCCAGAAGCGAAGCCGAGGGTTCAGCTGACGCCAGCGAAACCCGCAGCAGAGGGCCCCGAGGTGAAGCGTCCTGCCAGCACGCTGCTCGAAGAGCTCCCGCTGATTCGCAAGGCCCAGGAGTTCATCCGAGACGGCAAGCCCGACCGAGCGCGAGAGCTGCTCGACGAGCACGCGCGGAGGTTTGCCGACGGCCTGCTCGCCGATGAGCGCCGGGAGGTTCAACGATCTTGGGCCGCGCAGGCCAGTGGCACACAAGCGCCGTAGACGGCCGCGTTGATGCCGGTTTTCCACGAGCGCCCGGCACTCGATGCATGGGCGCTTTATTTTCGCGTAGGCTCGCCCGGTCATGGCGCAGCACACCACCGAAGGCACAAAAGCTGCGGGTTCCGACGACCTCTCGATGGTGATGGGCGTGGTCCGGGACCTGGTTGTCGAGGTCAGTGATGGGCGAGGATTGGGCCGACTGACCTCGAACGTCTCGTTCGAGCGAGAGTTGGGACTGGGTTCGCTGGAGCGGGTGGAGTTGGCCGTTCGCGTCGGCGAAGCGATGGGGGTTCGTCTGTCTGAGGATGCGATCTCGACGGCGGACACACCTGCGCAGTTGCTTGAGTTCGTGCTCGCAGCGCGCGGGCAGACTGCGACGACGAACGTTGCGACCGACGGGTCGAGCAAGCGGGCGTTGCTGCCGACCGAAGCGCCTGCGCCCCGCCCCGAGGACGCAAAGACCCTGGTCGAGGTCCTCGAGCATCACATGCGGGTGCAACCCGATCGGGTGCACATGGTGCTGGAGGATGACGACGGACGTGCCGTACCGATCACGTATCGCGCGCTGCATCAGGCGGCGCAGCGCGTGGCGGCTGGCTTGCGAAAACTAGGCCTACAGCCGGGCGCCTGCGTTGCGATCATGCTGCCGACCGAGCTTGGCTACTTCGCCTCGTTTCTCGGCGTCATGCTTGCGGGTGGGGTTCCGGTCCCGCTCTATCCTCCGGTTCGCCTCGACCGCATCACCGAGTACATGGCGCGGTGCGAGAAGATCCTCGACAACGCGCAAGCGAAGATCTTGATCACCTTCGACCGTGCGGCACGAGTCGCTGAGATCGCCCGCGACCGCGTGGGCTGCATCGAACACGTCGTGTCTTCGAAGGTGTTGCTCGAAGGCACGCACGAGGTCAGCAGCGCTCACGCCGAGGTGAAAGAAACCGACACGGCGCTGATCCAGTACACCTCGGGCAGCACCGGCGATCCCAAAGGCGTGGAGCTGACTCATGCCAACGTCGTGGCCAACATTCGGGCCTCTGCAGCGGGCAGCGACCTGCGCGGCGACGACGTGATGATCAGCTGGCTGCCGCTGTATCACGACATGGGACTCATCGGCGGCTGGCTGATGTGCTTCTATGGAGGGTCTCCCACGGTGCTGATGTCACCGATGGCCTTTCTCTCCTCGCCGGTGCGTTGGCTGCAGGCGATCACCGACTACGGCGGCAGCATGTCGGTCGCGCCGAACTTTGCGTTTGATCTGTGCGTGAAGCGGGTGCCGCAGGAGGCCGTCGCAGGGCTGGACCTCAGCCGGATGCGGGTGTTGCTCAACGGCTCGGAGCCGATCACGGTCAAGACACTGGACGACTTCATCGAGCGCTTTGCTCCCGCCGGCATGACGTCCGGCGCGCTGTTTTGTGCGTACGGGTTGGCCGAGAACATGGTTGGAGTCGCGTTCCCGCCGGTGGGGCGAGGTCCTCGTATCGACCGCATCGAGCGGGTGACCTTCGAGGAGGCGGGGCGGGCGGTCCTCACCGAGGACGCCGATGCGCTGGAGTTTGTGGGCGTAGGCGTGGCATTGCCGCTGCACGAGATTCGGGTCGTCGACGACAAGGAGCAGCCGGCACCCGATCGCGTTCAGGGCACGATTCAGTTTCGCGGGCCTTCGTCGTTCAAGGGCTATTTCCGGCGGCCCGATGTCACGGCGCAGGTGCAACGCAAAGACGGCTGGGTCGATACGGGTGACCTGGGCTACCTCGACGACGGTGAGCTGTTCATCACCGGCCGCGCCAAGGACCTGATCATCAAGGGGGGCCGCAACTACTACCCCCATGAGTTCGAAGCTGCCGCCACGTCGGTACAGGGCGTGCGGCAGGGCTGCGTGGCCGCGTTCGCGGTGCCCGATCCCAACACCGGCACCGAGCGGGTCGTGGTGATCGCGGAGACGCGCGAGAGGGACCAGACCTCCCGGGAGATCATCCAAGCGCAGATCGTCGAGGCCGTAACCGCTGCTGTGGGTATCCCACCCGATGAGGTCGTCCTGGGAATCGTCGGCGCGGTCCCCAAGACCTCCAGCGGCAAGATTCGGCGCCGCGAGGCCCGTCGACTCTACCTCGAGGGCACCGTCAACCGAGCCCGCAAGTCCGCCGCGCGACAGACCGCGGGTCTGTTCGCCAGGAGTCTGCCGCAGCGCGCCGGACAGATGGTGCGCAAGGTCGGGGCCGCGGTGTACGGAGGATATGCGGCGGCCACCTTGGGAACGATCGCGTTCTCCGCTCCGGTGTTGGGCCGCGTCGCACCCGCTGGCAAGGCATCGCGGCGCTTGGCCGCGACGCAGGCGACGGCCGCGATGACCCTCGCGGGACTACGACCCAAGACCCAGGGGCTGCAAAACCTCCCGTCCGGCGCGGCGCTCCTCGTCGCCAACCACAGCGGCTACCTCGACTTCTTGATCTGCGCGAGCGCGCTGCCCACTGGCGTTCGTTTTGTGATCAAGGGGGAGATGCGCCAGAACCCGCTCATGGGACCCGTGCTCGAGAAGATGGGGCACGTCTTCATCGACCGGCATTCCACTGCCCGCTCGCTCAGCGACCTCGAAGAGGTGGTCAAGCTGCTCGAAGCTGGCGAGCGTGTCGTGGTCTTTCCAGAGGGGACGTTCAACGCGGAGATTGGCATGCGCGCGTTCAAGCTCGGCGCGTTCAAGCTGGCCGCGCGCACCGGGGTTCCGGTGATCCCGGTGGCGATTCGTGGCTCTCGCAAGGCGCTGCGCGACGGTACCTGGCTGCCCAAACACCGGGCGATCGAGGTGGAGATCCTTCCCGCGATTCAGCCCGGAGGCGAGACGTTGAGCGAGATCGTCGCCCTGCGAGATCGATGCGCCGAGGCGATTGCCGCCAAGATCGATGAGCCACGGTTGTTTGCCGCCGACATCCGCGTACCGGGCGTCGACTGAAGCCGATCAGGGCTCCGCGGTCGCGTGCGCGAGCATCGAACGCAGCACCGTCAGCTCGGTCTGGACGCGATGCCGCTCGCCTCGATTGATTGCAGCGCCCAGACGCGTCACAGGAACCTCTGGGTGCGCGCAGGCTCGCTCATCTTGTTGACGCCCGATCGGGCACTTCGAGCACTGCCAATCGAGGCGCTTGCACAGCGGCAGCACGAGCATCAACGGGTCGAACGTCTCCGGCCAGTCGGTGGCGAACCACGGGTCGACCGTGCGGCGTGCGACCGCAACGAGTCGCGTCCACGCGGCGTCGTTCGAGACCGCGGCGCTCAAGGACTCAACCTGCTGCGATACCACCAAGAGCGCGGCCTCAAGCGTGCCGCCACGCTCGCCCCACGCCTGGACTGCTGCGTTCGCCGAGCGAAGCTCGCTCGCGGCGTGTTTGCCCTCGTGACTCATGGATCCCCCGCGTGGGTCCCGGCGACACCGGATGCACAGTCGGGACCGGCGGCTTTGGCTTCATCGAAGCTCGCTCGGATCACCGGCGCGTAGCGAACGACGTCGTGTCCGATCCGCCATACCCGGTCACGGACCCTCTCGGAGAGCAAGGCGTCGGCCTCGAAGTCCTCCGGCTTGCCAACGGCGTGGAATGGCAGCGTGAACCCGTGGCACCAGTTGAAGCTGTTCTTCACCGATGCAATGGACATGTCGCCGCCGCCGCCTCCGGTGGTCGCGATGATCCCCGCGAACTTTCCGGCGAGCTCGAGGTAGAGGAAGTCGAACCAGTTCTTGAGGGCCCCGCTCATGTTGCCGTGATACTCGGGCGTGAGCAGGATGAAGCCGTCTGCCTCGGCGGCTTCGCGTCGCAACTCGGCGACGGCGGGGAGCTTGGGCTGCTCCGGATCTTCGATGCACATCACCGGAAGGCTCCGCTGGGAGAGGTCGCAACGCGTGACCTCTCCACCGGCTTCGATCGCAGCGGCTTCGGCTTCGTTGGCCAGCGTGGCCAGCCGCCCGCCGGGGGCGGTGGATCCCAACACGATGACGATGCGCGGACGCTTCACGGCGCGATGGTAGCGTTTCTGGCTTCGGCGCCAAGCCACGGGGCGGTAGGCTTGGCCTCATGGAGGTCTACGTCGGCACCAGCGGCTACCAGTACGACTTTTGGCGCGGCGGCCTCTACCCGGAGAAGTGCAAGAAGGAAGACATGCTCGCGGTCTACGCCGAGCACTTCCGGACAGTGGAGGTGAACAACACCTTCTACCGGATGCCCAAGCGGGACGTGGTGCAGCGGTGGGCCGACGCGACGCCCGAGGGCTTCCGTTTCGTCATCAAGGCCTCGAAGCGGATCACGCACAACGATCCATTAACCGATGCCGACAGCTTGGCGTATCTGTTTCGGGTGCTGGAGCCTCTGGGCGACAAGCTCGGGGCTGTGCTGTTTCAACTCCCACCGTACCTCCGCAAGGGTGTGGACCGGCTGGAGGCGTTTCTCGAGATGCTCCCCGAGCACGCGCCGGCGGTGCTCGAGTTTCGTCATGTCAGCTGGTTTTGCGATGAGGTGTATGACGCACTTCGTGCAGGTCCGGCCGCGATGAGCCTCGGCGACTTTGAGGGCAAGGGCGGAGACACCCTGCCGCAGGGGCGAATCCCAAGCGTCGCCACCGCACCGTGGGGCTACGCACGACTCCGGGAGGACGACTACGACGGGGCGGGCTTGAAGTCTTGGTCCACCGCGCTCTCGCTGGAGTGGGAGCGGCTGTTCGTGTTCTTCAAACACGAGGAGAGCGCACCGACCAACGCCAAGGCCTTTGCGGCCCAGTTTTAGCGCTCGCAGCCACCTGGTCGCGCCCCAACTCGTTGCTACACTCCGCGCGCCTGCATGCCTACGCAATACAAGGCCCACACCTTCAAAGCGTCTGACACGTGGGAGACGCTCGACACGTACTGGAGCAGCCCGCTTTCGTACTGGGCCATGAAGAGCATGCGGGTCGAGCCTGCGGTGCACCTCAGGGTCGTCGTCCTGCGCCGCGAGGTGGCGGTCTCCGAAGAGGGGTGGATCAACTACGGAGGGCTCAGCGCCGTCTTCGTGCAGTCCGTGCAGGCCCGGGGCAGCGCCGGACAGAAGATCCGCGCCATCATCAACGATGGCGTGATCGGCGAAGATGGGGAGACCCGCGACTGAGATGAAGGACCGGCTAGTACCTCGTGTCTGAAGTCCGAGCCGGGTTTCACCGCGGGCTACTACACGTGCGCCGAAGCGCACGCATCAAGCTCTTTGAGCGAGCCTGATTTCTCGACGCACTCGAGCTCGTCCTTCGTGCCTTGATCGACGCAAGACGCCACAACGTCGTCCCGCACCTCTTCGAGCACCTCTTTGACATGCTCGGCGTGCTCGCCCGCGTCGTCCATCGAGAGCTTCTCGAACTTGTCGAACACCGTGGTGCACTCTTCTTTGGAGAGCCCGTCACCATGTGGTTTCTCGTGCAGCAGGGCCTCGGCTTCAGCCTCCGCTTCGTCGCAGACCTTGACCCCGGCCGCATCGGTGGACTCCATCACGCACGCGGCCCACTCTGCGTAGAGTTCGGGCCCGGCGAGGACGAGATGGTGCTTGGACTGCGCGACGCATGCGGTCTCGTCGTCGACGCTGCCGAGCTCTTTCATCTTCTTGCAGAGGATCTGCAACGAGGGGAGCTTTTCCGCGTGGTGCGACAGGTTCTGCAGGGCCTCCCCGTCGAGAGCCTCACTGGCCTCAAGCGTTGCGGCCGAGCGGGCAAGCACGCCGGACTTGTCGTGCGTGATATCGAAGTGTTTCTCGGGCGCCGCTTCGTCGGGCTTGGTGTCGGGCTTGGCGTCGGCCGTCTTGGCGTCGGCCGTCTTGGAATCGGCCGTCTTGGCGTCGGCCGGTTTCTCGTCGGTCGACTTGGCGGGAGCCGAATCGCAGGCACACAGGAGTCCAGCACACACGAGAAGAGACAGGCGTAGGGCACTCACACCGCACACGATAACAAGCCTACCCATGAAAAAGCCGGCGCGGTCATCAAGACCGAGCGCCGGCTCGTTGCGCGGGAGAATCTGCCTCTAGTTGGCGGACTCTTCTTTTTTCTTCTCAGGCTCTTGGTACCAAGCGAGCGGCTCGATCAGGTCGTCGAGCTTGTCGAAGTCGACCTTCACGCCCTTCTCCGAGAACCAGAGCTCGTTGTTGGTGAGCGGGGTGCGACGCTGCGCGATGAACAGGATCGGCTCCGCTTTGCGGGAGTATCCAAGCTGCACGATCGCGTTCTCGATCCACTTGCCGGAGTCACCGAAGGTGAACTCTTTTCGGAGGCGGTAGAACCCTTCGTGCTTCAGCTTCACGAGGGACTCGCCCCAGCCAAGCGAGGTGCTGGGGATTTTCACGCCCGGCATCTGGAAGCGCCACTGGTTGTTGACGTTGTTGACGGGCAGCAATACCGAAGCGGGAGCGAACTCGCCGTCGGTCCGGATGAGCACGAGCAGGTCGGGAGCGATCTGAGCCTCGTGTCCGGGCAGGTATTGCGTCGTCTTATAGATTCCGGGCGAGTACTCGAACGCCATGAGGACCGGAAGGTAGCCCAGCTGAGGCCCAGAGGGAACCACCGTGTTCGCGGCCGTGCTGTGCGATCGCGAAACTGTGAGAATGGGCACGATCTTCGAGACCGTCTGCGTCCGCGCGGCCCCGGTCCTGCGCAGCGCAGTGGCACGCGGATCGGATGGCTGGGGTTCATTCGCCCTTGTGCCGACCGGACCCAGGGAAGAGAGGAGAGTCGTGGCGCTCGCCTACACATGACGCGGGAACGGTCCTGTGTAACGTCTTGTTTTTGATAGGTTTTGCTCGCGCTCGTTCCCTGCGGAGGAAAAAAACGGTCGATCGCTGAGACAAAGCGACGCGGTGCGGCGACAGGACGTTCGGATGCCAGGGAGACGGACAATGAACGGACGCATGCTTGGGACGGTATTGGGCGCGGCGAGCTTGGTGGCCTTGCCTGGTTGTTACGAGTCGGTCGACGCGTCCGACGCGGGGACGGACAGCGACGGCATCGACATCGATAGCGATGGCGAGACCCAGGGCGAGGACTCCAGCGGGGGCGTGGAGCTCGACGGACCGGGCACCTGTCAGGAGACCAAGTCCTACTTCCGAGAGGAAGTTTGGGCGCCTTTCATGTCCAGCCAGTGTTTTGCCTGCCACAACCCGCTGGGACAGGCCAAACACACCGACTTGGTGCTGCGGGGCAATGACGTGCCCGGTCACGCCGATGCCAACCTCGCCGCGCTCCGACACATCTCTCGGCTGGAGCTCGGCGGCGAGCCGCTGCTGCTGGTCAAAGCGCGCGGCGGCGATACCCACGGCGGCGGCGCTCAACTCGAGGCCGGCGGCGAAGAGTACGAGGCGCTGGTGGAGCTGCTCGCTCAGCTCGACGAAGGCCCCACGGTGTGTGCCGACGACGCGGACGTGTTCGAGTATTTCCAGGGCGTCGAGCTGTTGGAGGCCTACCAGACGCTTCGCCGCGTCACGTTCTCGCTCGCCTCGCGCCTCCCCACGGAGCTCGAGGTGGCGCTGGTCGACGAAGCGGGGCACGACGCCATCGAGCCGATCATCTCCGCCATCGTCGTGCAGGACGCGGGCTTTACCGCTCGGTTGATCGAGATGTTCAACCAGACGCTGCTGACCGAGAAGTTCATCGGGGGCACGGCCGCGCTTGACCTCCTGTCGGTCAACGATTGGCCAAACAAGGCCTGGTACGACGGCATCGCTGACGAAGCGATGCGCAACACGGCGCGAAGCCGCAGCAACACCGCGCTCGCCCGCGAGCCGCTGGAGCTGATTCGCTACATCGTCACCAACCGCCGGCCGATGACCGAGATCGTCAACGCGTCCTACACCGTGGCCAACCCCTACCTGGCCCAGGTCTACGGACTCGACACCGCCGTCTTCGCCGACCTCAACGACCCCAACGATTGGCAAGCCTTCGCCATCGAGGAATTCCCTCACGCCGGCGTGCTCACCACGCCCGCATACCTGGGTCGCTACCCAACCACGGACACCAACCGCAACCGCCAGCGCGCGCACAAGACCCTGGAGTTCTTCCTCGCGACCGACGTGATGAGCCTGGGCGCGCGGCCGATCGCCACCGAGGCGGTCGCTGAGCACAACCCCACGCTCAACAATCCGCAGTGCACCAGCTGCCACGAGATCATGGATCCGGTGGCTGGGGCGTTTCTCAACTGGAACGACGTGGGCCGCTTTCGCCCGCAGGAGAGCTGGTTCCAGGACATGCTGGCGCCGGGCCTGGGCGATGAGGTGATGCCCGCGGAGGACTACGGGCACGGCCTGCAGTGGCTGGGCCAGCGGATCTCCGACGACATCCGGTTCTCTCGCGCCATGGTCGACATGGTCTTTTACGGCCTGACGGGGCAAAAAGCGCTCAGCGAGCCCACCGATCCGGGCTCGCCGACCTACGCCGCCGACCTCAAGGCGTTTCACGTGCAGGACCGCGTGTTCTCAGACATTGCGGACGCCTTCATCGCGCAGGACTACGACTACGCGAGCTTGGTCGCGCTCCTGGTCGAGAGCGGCTACTTCCGGGCGAGGAACGTCGAGGGAGGACTCGACGAACTCCGCCAAGCCGAGCTCGCACCGCTGGGTAGCATCCGCTTGTCGTCGCCCGAGCAGTTCCACCGAAAGATCGCGGCCGTCACGGGCTACTCATGGCTCGACGCCGGAGGCACGTCCTTGCTAACCCGCGGACGAGCGCTGCACCTGATGTACGGAGGCATGAACTCCGACACCGTGCTCGAGCCCTATGAGGAGGTCAACGGTGTGATGTCGAACGTCATCACCCGCATGGCCAACGAGATGGCCTGTCGAGCCACCGCCGCGGACTTTGCCCTTGAGGCCAATGACCGGAGGTTGTTCCCCCACGTGGAGCTGACCGCCATCCCGGGCATCGACGACGCCGCCATCGAGGCCAACATCCTCTATCTGCACGAGCGCATCCTCGGCGAGCGCATCACGGCCGACGACCCACGCTTCGCCGACACCTTGTTCCTGTTCGAGAACGTGCACGCCGACGGTCTGTCGGGAATGGCGGCGGGCGAGTATCCCGCCACCCTCATCGCACCGTGCCAGCGCTCGACCCACCCCGAAACCGGAAGCCCCCTCGAGGTTCCGATCGTGGACGACTCGGACTACACCGCACGCGCCTGGATGGCCGTCGTGTCCGCGATGCTCGGCGACTTCGAGTTCATCTACGAGTAGGCCCCCACACAACGGAGAACGACGATGAAACGACGAAACTTCTTCTCTTGGATGGCAGGCGCGAGCCTGTGTGCTGCGGGCGTTGGACGTGGGGCGATGGCCGGCTTGGGCTCGGGTCCGTCTCCTCAGGCGGGCACCTACGAGGGGCCGTTCTTCGTGTCCTTTGCGGCCGACGGCGGTTGGGACACCACCGGGTTCTGCGACCCTCACTCGAACCTCAACCGAGGTTATGATGACGCTGGCATCGTGTCGCTCGGAGGCATCCAGTATGCGAACGTGGGCGACAACGCAGCCTTCTTCGAGCGGTTCGCGGACAAGCTGCTGATCGTCAACGGCATCGACCTGACGACCAACGACCACGCTGTCGGGCGTCGCTACGTCAACACCGGCAAACAGGACGTCACCCATCCGCACTGGGCAGCGCTCGCGGCAGGAACCCACGGTCCCGGGCTCCCCCTGGCCTATGTGGCCGAGGCGTCCGAGAGCGCGTCGGAGGGCGTTGTAGCCCGCAGCCGCGTGTCCAACAGCAGTGTGCTCGCGGACCTCTCGTTCCCCGATCGTGTCAACCCGGCCAACCTCGAGGACCTCTCCACCTTTCAGACCGATCCGACGATCGAGATGGTCTCGGGGTGGCGGCAGTCCCGGCTCGACCGGATGGCGCAGGAGCAGCACCTGCCTCGGATCGCCAAGGCGGCCGAGGACCTGTCGATGGCCCGACTCGGCTCCAACGAGCTTGAGCTCCTGGCGGAGTACCTGCCCGAAGCGCTGGCGAGCACCGGGATTCGGCAGCAGATGCAAGTTGCGTTGGCGGCCTACGCGGCGGGCATTGCCGTGTCAGCGACGTTCAGCATGGGCGGGTTCGACACCCACGACAACAACGATGCACGTCAAGATGCAGCCCGGGCTAGCTTTCTAGGCGCGATCATCGAGTTCTGGGATGAGGCCGAACGGCTTGGTGTCGCCGATCGCATCGTGCTCTCGGTCGGCTCCGACTTCGCGCGGACCAACGCCTACAACGGCAACAACGGAAAAGACCACTGGCCCGTCACCAGCATGATGCTGATGGGTCAGGGCATCGAGGGCAACCGCACCGTCGGTTCAACCGACGACGGGCAGTACGCGGTTCCGGTCGACCCCAAGACGCTCGCACCCTCGGCGGACGGTGTCACCCTCACGCCCGCCCATGTGCACGCCGAGCTGCGAAAGCTCGCGGGCGTCTCTACGGATCTGCAGACTCGCTTTCCGCTGCCCACCGATCCGCTCGAAGCCAGCATCCTCGGAATCGCGTGAGGGGCCCTCTAGAAGGCCACGCCGCGTCCTGGAATCCAGGTCGCGGCGTTCTTTTTGTCGGTGCTGCGGCTGACCATGAACAGTCGCACTGCGCCCGCGGTGATCGCCGCGGTTGCGATCACGCCGCACACCACCGCGGCGGTCCGCGTCTTAATCGCTCGTTCGGTCTTGCGCGCGTATTGGGCTTCGATGTCCGCGTCCTCGGCGAGCCGTCGTTGTTGTCCGCTGTCCGCGGCGAGGACCAGCGTCGCGATTCCGAGCGCTCCTCCTGCGCTGACCAGCGTCAGGCCCAGGGCGTCGGTGCGCCATCGATCGGAGGTCTCGGGGGAGGGCTGAGGAGCCGGGGGCGACTCCGGCGCGACGACGGGCGCGGGCGGCAGCTCGGTGTAGACCAGCTCCCCACCGCATCGCCGTGCATTCTTCGCCGCAGCTTCTTGCGCCGCCTCCGAGATTGGAAGCGTCGCGTACTCGCTGTACAGCTCGACCGCGCGGGTACAGTTGCCAGCCCGTCGTTCCGACTGCGCCCAGCCCCAGAGGTCGTCGGGGTTTGCGTCGGCTTCGTACGCGGCCGCATAGGCAGCGCTCGCCCCGGCATAGTCGCCGCGCATGTACAGCTCGACGGCTCGCTGCGCTGCGTCCTCCTGCGCGGAGGCGGGCCCCAGCAGGGCGAGTACGAGTGCGAGAGAAGGCGTCATTGCGGAGGCCGTGGCGCGTCGAGATCGTACCCTGGGGTGGGGGAGTTCGCTTTCTTGCGGCGCCGGATCTTCTTTCGACGCCGGGGAGCGGGCGCAGCTTCGGTCGGAGGCACCTCTTCGCGCTCGGCCTGGTCCTGGATGTCCGGGTTCTGGGTGGGCGTCTGGGCGGTGGGCGTCTGCGGCTCGGGCGGAACGAGCATGGCTGCGGGCGGTGGGTCCTCCGGCGGCGGGGCGTCCTGGACCGAAGCTGCGGGCGGGGCCACGACGACAGGCGGGGCCTGAACGATTGGGACGGGCTCGGCCTCGGGGGACTGGACCGGCGGTGTCGACTCGTCAGCGGGTGTGTCCTGCCCCGCCGAAGTCTCAACGTCGTCTGCGGCGGGTGCTCCCACCAGCATGGCCGCCGCCGCCACCCCGACCAGAGCGAGTGGGACACCGACCGCCGCGGCAATCCACGGACCTCGGCTGCGTCGCGTGGGTGTAGACGCGTGGGTGTAGGGCGCAGCCACCCGCGCCGAGATCGCGGGGGGCGGCGGAGGCGTGAATGCAGGGTAGGGCTCCCAAGGGATCAGCGAGGCGACCCATGCCGCCAGAACTTCGGGGCCCACAGCGATCTGCTCCCGGATCGCAAACGCTTCGAGTGCGTCGGCGAGCGCTGCTGCGGTCGCGAAACGATCCTCGCGGTCGGCCGCGAGCGCGGTGAGCACGATGGCTTCGAGATCGGGGGAGTACTCCGGGTCTCGGTCGCGGGGGTGGTCGTAGTGTGCGCTGACGATCTGATGCATCACCGCGTAGTCGTTGTCCGCGTAGAAGAGGCGCTCGCCCAGGGTTGTCTCGAACAGCAGCACGCCCAGGGCGAACACGTCGCTGCGCCGGTCCATCGCCTCGGAGCGACACTGCTCGGGCGAGAGGTACCCCATCTTTCCTTTCACACCCCCTGCTTCGGTGGTGCGCGTGTGGGCGGTCGCGGTCGCGACGCCAAAGTCGGTGACCTTAACCACGCCGTCGTAGCTGACCAGCACGTTGGACGGCGAGACGTCGCGGTGCACGAAGGCCGGCGCCCCCCCGTGCGGGCCGGGCCACTCGTGGAGGTGATGGAGTCCGCGCGCGGCCGCGATCACGACGCACAGCGCCGCACCCAACGGCGGACGGAGGTCGTGTTCCCCGGCGGTGCGCAGCAGCTTGGCCAGATCGGGGCCATGCACGTACTCCATCACCATGAAGTGGCGGCCATCGACGCGGCCGTGATCCAGGACCGAGATCAGGTTGGGGTGACAAAGGCCGCCTGCGATCTTCAGCTCGCGGTGAAACATCTGCACGAAGCGGGGATCGTCGGCGAAGTGCGGGAGGATGCACTTGAGCGCATAGACCACGCTGCGAGGATCTCCATCGGGCCTCGCGAGATACACTTCCGCCATGCCGCCGCGCCCAAGACGCTGCAGGAGGTCGTATCGTCCGATGTGCCCCAACGACACCCACGCAGTGTACCGTTCAGGCCCCCGGGCGGGGCACCAGCGAACGTGTCCAGGCGTCGAGTTGTTCGAGGAGGCGGTCTCGCACGGCTCCGGGCTGGGTGAGTTCGATGATCTTATCGTGAAGCACGCTACGTGCGCGCGAAAGACGGGTGGTCACCGTACTGATCGGAATCTCGAGTACAGCCGCGATCTCCGTGGAGGACATGTCCTCCCAGTAGAACAACTCGACCGCGATCTGCTGGTCTGGCTTGAGCTGTGCGTACGCCAAGAGGATCAGATGATGCTCCTGCCGATTTGCAACGATCATCGACAGCGACGTGCGGTGAGAGTTCCCGCCGAATGCGACCTTGCGTTCGAAGGCCTGGGCCCGCGCCGATGACCGAAAGTGACGCAGCAGGTGATTGCGGGCGATGCCGAACAAGTACGACTTGAAGGTGGCTTCGCCCCGGAACGACCGGAGGTTCTCCTGGCAGGCGAGGAATGTCCGCTGCGTGAGGTCCTCGGCGACGCGCGGCACCTTCACGTCGAAGAAACGCCGCACGTTGGGGTAGTACCTCTGCACGAGCGCGCCTCCGGCCGCTGCGTCACCAGCCTGCCAGGCGGACACGAGCGTGAGGTCGTCGGGATGCACGGCTGCGACGAGTATGACGCGGCGCTCGCGACCTGGCGACCCTGGAATCCTGCCGGCGCGCACAGCACAAGCTCGCAGACCGTCACGGGGTGTAGCGGGCGACCCAGAGGTCCGTATCGCCGGGCCGCGTCAGCCGACCCGCGACCGTGATCTCGCGGTTTTGCCCGATCACGACACTCGTCACGGCGTCCGCCCCGTTGCCCGGACCATCGACAGGCTCGATCGCCCACAGCTGCTGTCCCGTCGGGTCATACTTCGCGAGCCAGGCGTCCTCGGTGTTTCCGGTGTTGAGGAAGCCGCCGACCACGATGTTGCTGCGCTCATCGATTGCGACCGCGGTGAACCGGTCGCTCCCCTGTCCGGGGCCGGGCTCGGTCTCCACCCAGAGCAGGTCGCAGGTGCCGGGCGGGTAGTAGCCGAGCCACGCGTCGAGGCCGTCTTCGGTCTCTCGGGTGGCGTGGCCGGCCGCCGCGACTTCACCCGAAGGGCCGACCGCCACGGCGTAGATCCGATCGTCGGCGGCGAGGGGGTCGTCTCCGCCGAGGTCCTCACACGGGGGCCGCAGCGGGGCACCGTCGAGGTCGAGCATCCGAAGGTGCCGGTCGTAGTCGTCCGCGACGATCTCAAGCGCGCCCCCAACGACGATTCGGCCGCCCTCGTCCCAGGCGACCGCGTTGGCGAAGTCGCGAGCGCCGATCCCACCATCGAAGGCTTGCGTCCAGATGCTCTCCAGCTGGAAAGCACCCATTTTGTCCGGCACGACGCTAAAGCGTGTCACGCCAAAGTCGGAGTTGGACGCATCGCCCACCCGACCCGCGACGATAAAGTCTCCGTCGGCAAGGACCGTGAGTCCATATCCTCGTTCTGCGCTGGGTGGGTCCTCACCGCGGGTGAAGGCCCAGTTGAACGCACCGGTCTGCACATCCAGCTCGGCGACCCAGAAATCTTCTCGCGGGGTGACGCCTTTGACGGCGGCGTTGACCACCTGGCCGAGGGCACGGACGTTCCCGCTCGCCGCAGGTTTCACCTGGAACACCGCGTCTACGCGACCGGCCGAACCCACCAGTGCTTCGCGCCAGATCTCCAAGCCGTCGGCACGATACCGAGCGACGAAACCGTCGGTGTCCGGGCTCTCGCCAACAAGCCCGCCGACGACGACGTCGCCCTCTTCGGTGAGCATCACGGTTCGCGCCTCGTCGCTGCCGCCGAGCTGGGATGTAAAGCTGAGCAAGAGGACTCCCGACGCGCGGCAGTCGGGGTTGCAGCCGTTGCCCTCGATGTCGTCGCCATCGTCGCAAAGCTCTCCATCCTCAAGCTCCCCATTTCCGCATACCGGCTGCGGAGCTCCGGTCGTGCTGCTGGAGGGCTCCTGCGTAGAGCTGGATCCTTCGAGGGATGCGCCGGTCGACGATCCGTCCGTGACTGTGGTCTCGGAGGTGTTCTCGGGGGCCAGGCATCGCCGCGCCCAGGGCTGGGGTGCGTACTCGCTGTATCGATAACCGCTGGCGCAGGCGGGGTCGAGATAGCCGCACGCGCCGGCTGGCGAGCACCGGCCCGCCTCACCGTCGATGCTTGTGCATTGCTCGTCGCTGGAGCACGAGAACCCAGCTGGCTCCCGGCAGCCAGGGGTCGCGGCGAGGAGTGTCCCAGCCGCGATACCGATCGAGACCCGCATCTCCACAGCAGTGTACCGGATACGCTGCAGCCGGGGTCATTCGCGCTGGGCCTTCTTCGGAGACCCCATGAAGGGTTCCAACCGTTCCAGGCTGCGTCACGTTCGGGGTGGGACCGGGCCTGCGCCTTCGCTTCGCGGGACCTAACTTTCCCGAGGGGGTTGTGAGACGCACGCGAGTTGCGTAAGCCAAGCGGTGCATGCTCGCGTGGGCCCTGGCGATGTGGACTCTGACCGAGGGCGAGCTGCGGTGGCAGGCGCCCGTGGAGCAGTGCCCGTCCGCCGAAAGGGTGCGGGCGCAGATCGATGCTGCTGGCGGGCTGGGTGCGTTGCAGGTCGATGCCGTGGTTTCGCCAGACGCGTCGGGCGGGTGGGTGCTCGGCCTTACGATCGTGCTCGATGATGTCTCCGATACCCGAAGCCTTCGCGATGCGGATTGCGCCGCGCTCGCCGAGGCAGCGGTGCTGCTGATCGCCACCCGCCTGGACCCCGAGCGCGTACCCGAGCCCGAGCCGCGAGTCGAGTCGCCGCCTCGGGTCGAGACCCCGGCGTCAGGGCTGCCACCGACGCTTCTGTCGCCTGAGCCGACTCCGGTCCAGCCCCCACCGCAGGTTTTCAGCCAGGCGGAACCTCCGGCCAGGGCGCTGCCAACCGGTTTGACGTTTGCTGCCTCAGCCGGGCTTAGCCTTGGCTCGGTGCCGACCCCCGGCGTCCCCTCGGAGCTCGCGCTTGGCTACGCATGGCCGCGGGTGCGGGCATCGGTGCGGGGTCGAGTCCACGTTGCATCCCCGCGCGGCCTCGATGACGAAGGAAACGACATCCGTGTGGTGCTGGGCACGGCGGGTCCGCGGGTCTGCGCCCGTCCAGCGTGGAAACAGGTGGAGTTCCCCTTGTGTGGCGAGCTCGGGCTCGGAGGCAGCCGCGCCGTAACCCGCGGTCCGCTCGCCCAAGATCGGGCAGGCCTCTGGCTCGAAGCGGGTGTGGGCGCAGGAATCGCCTGGTTCGTAGCGCCGCGCTGGGCCCTCACAGCGCACCTTGCGGGAGCGTCTCCCCTCGTCGGGACCCGGTACACCTTCGAAGGGGATGAGCGGTGGGACCCGGCTCCAGTGGCTGGTCGGGCGCTGCTGGGCGTAGAGTTCTTCGCGCCGATCCAGATTCGGAGCCGGCCGGAGAAGTCCCAGTAGTCGATGGTGCACACCCCTGAACTGCGTGCGTTCGAGCGCACGTACCGCGCCGAAGGCCCGTTCGTGGCGGCGGTGTTGGGGCGGCTTGCTGTGCCGAACGAGGCGGTGCATGACGCGGTTCAGGATGTGTTCGTAGCCGCGTATCGCCGCTGGCCGGACTTCGACAACTCCCGCCCGGTGCGGCCCTGGTTGACCGCGTTTGCGCACCGTGTCGCGTTTCGATACCGGCGCAGCCAAGCGCGTCGCGAGCGCAAACGGGCGGCGCTGCGTCATGTCCTGCCCCGAGCCGCGCGCTCGGATGCTCACCGAGCCGACGCGCGAGTCTTCCTCGAGCGTTTCCTTGTCACGCTGGACGAAGGGCATCGGCGTACCTTCGTGCTGTCCGAGTTCGAGGGACGGACCGCTCCGGAGGTGGCTCATATCTTGGGCATCTCCAGCGAGGCCGTGTACGGCCGGGTCCGCAGCGTTCGCAAGCGTCTGCACCGGGCGTTGATGCAAGACGCACATCAACCCGACGCGCGTGCGGCCAGCCTCGTCCCGCCGTGGAGCATGCTGTTGCCGCAGCTTGGCGTTGGCGCCGCGACGACCGGGCTTGGACTCTCCCTGGGTGCGCTCAAGGTGTTTGCCGCGACGCTCGTCGTGGGCGCCGCGGGCGTGGTGGGTGTTGTCACCCTCGGGCCGTCGCCAGCCGATGAACGGATGCCGCCAGCCCAGACGCAACCGGACACCGCCGTGCTCGCGACCGTCGATGCCTCTCCGGTTGCGGCCGCCGTAGCACCGCGCCCCGGGTTGGGGGTCGTCGCGCTCCCCGAGGTGAAGCCTCGCGCTTCGAAGCCGCCTGCGCCGAGGTCGGAGCCGGTGCCGAACGTGCCCGCGAGCTCCGCGTTGCAGGCCGAGACCGCGCTCTTGAAGCAGGCCAATCGATCGCAACGAGCTGGTCGTCTTGAGGACGCTCTGGCGGCCCTCGACCTGCATGCGCAGCGGTTTCCCGATGGCCAACTGGCCGACGGACGCCGCCGGACTCGCATTCGCGTGCTGTGTGATCTTGGCCGGACCGCGCAGGCCCGTGGCGAAGCCAAAGCGCTGGCGCGGACGTCCCCCGGAGATCCGCTCGCCGTCCAAGCGCTCTCAATTTGCGCCGCCCCGATCCAATCCGACGACTCGCCGGAGAAGACACGAGTACGACCATGAAGACGCCTACGCTTTTGCTCTCCCTTGCCTTGTCTCTCGCCGCTGGTGGCTGCATCGACACCAAAGACGTCGGCATGGAGTCCGACGCCAGCAGCGGGGGCTCAACCTCCGAGGGCTCTGGAGCGTCGGGGGCCTCCGGCGCGTCGGGGACCTCTGGCGCGTCGGGGACCTCTGGCGCGCCGGGGACCTCTGCTGCGTCCGAGACCTCTGCTGCGTCGGAGGGTTCGGACACCGGGGGAGAAGCGGGTGTGGACACCATGGCCACCGCGACGAGTTCGGCCGGCGACACCGACACCGTTGGCGGCAGCGAATCCTCGACGGGTTCGGACACCGACGGCGCGGAGGAGCAGGTTCGGTGTGAGGACTCCGGCGGGGTTTGGGACATGCTGTCCTGCGGGCACTACACCTGCGGACTCCCCCCGGATTGTGCCGCGGTCGTTCCCGGCTGCGACTGCGGCGTGGGCAGCACCTTTGTCGAGGGGGTCGGTTGCGAGCCGAGTGAAGACTGCGAGGATGTGTCGTTTGCGTGCGGCCCTGAACTCACCTGCAGCGCGCCGAGTCAGTTCTGCGATGTGTTCGTGTCTGGCGTGAAGAAGGGTGCCACCACGTATGACTGCGTGGAGACTCCCGACACCTGCTCTGACGCCTACACCTGCGCGTGCATTGACCCGGACTTCGGTCCCGGCGACTGCGACGTGGGAGCCACCGGCGGCATCACGGTCTCCCTCAACGCGCCGTAACAAAGGGCTGGTGAGCTCGCGGCCGCACGAACGAGACTCGCGCGGCCGCGCTACAGCAGGCCCGCTTCCTTCGCGAAGCGCTCCATCTCCCCAGCCGCCTTCGCCAGGTCATCCCGGGTCTTGATCGGCAGGAACCGCCGGTCGCGATCCACATCGAGGTACGCGCTCTGCACGAACTCGGTGCCCTGACCGATCAAGCGCTCGAACTGCACCACCTCGAGCTGGCCATCGTCGAGCGGACGTGTCCCCGCGGGCCAGTCGATCTTCTTGCGGACGGCGAACCACGTCAGCGGGATGTCGACATCGACCGCTGAAGCGGTGAGCCAAAGCGTGTTGGTGTTGAAATGGGGATAGTCGGCGAGGTCGGTGCCTTCGGGCAGTCGAAAGCCCTCGATGATCGCGGGCCGCCCGTTGGATGGGAGCTGCGCGATGCAGCCACCGGCGTCCCCGTCGACGCGCCGAACGACCTCGACCGAGATGCCGGCGCCTTGGTCTGCGTTTTCGATGTGCGCTCCGAGGATGAATGGATCGAGCGAGGCGCCGACGTTGTCGACGTTGGACACCAGGATGTGCTGGACGCCTCGCGCTCGCAGCTTGCCCAAGACGCCGCTGTCGCGGAGTCGTCCGAGGGTGTCGCCGTGGCCGGGGGCGGAGTAGAGCGCGCTGGGTGGGAGATCGGCGGACTCGGGGAGATCTTGGAGCGGCGTGCCGTCGGGAAGAACGCGGGGCATGATCGACTGGCAGAAGCTGTAGCGGTCGGCCTCCGCGATGCCGCCCCATCCGATCTCGGCGAGGTGTGCTTCGCTGGCGTCTTCGGTCGCGAAGCTGTGCATGAGGACGACGGGGATCGCTCCACCCTGCGCGGCCGCACGCTGCTTGATCTCGGCGAGCTTGATCGCGAGGAAGCTGACGTCGTCGTGCCCGGGCACGACCGGGACGATGCCCTTGGCGCCGCCGCCGAACCGCGTAGCCATGCCTCCGTTGAGGACGAGGATGGCCACCGCCCCGGCCTTGATCGCCGCCTCGCCCTTGGCGGTCAGCCGAGCCCGGACCGCATCCGCGTCGGGGGCGCTGGGTCGTAGATCGGTCGGGGCCTGGGTGAGGGGGGCGGGCGCCTGGGTGAGGCGGTTGGCCTTGGGGTCTAGACAGCCGCTGCCAACCTCGTCTCGAAGGACAGAAAACTGAGCGTTGTCAAAGGCGTACGAGCGAACCGGCTGCCGAAGTTCCACGGCCCTGGGATATCATCGGGCGCTGGGGCGTGCCAGCCCGGCCCGGAAGTGGCCCCGCACGCACGCGAGCAGGTCGCGAAACGACGGGGCCAACGCGCCTCCGGGCGACGGCCGGACTAGTCGCAGGTCAGGAGCGAGAACTCAAGGCTGCGATCCCACGTCTGCGAGAACACGCTGTCCTGCAGGGTGTCCGACTCCGGATCGTACTCGAAGCTGACGGATCCAAACCGGACGTCCCTCCATTGGGCTTCGATGGTGGTGCCCTCCAGCGTGTAGCTCCCAGGCCCGACGATATCCGACCAGATGACCGCAGACCTCCCGTCCGGGCAGAACGAGACGAGGTAGGAGCAGTTGCTTCCTTGCTTCATCTGCTGAGCGCACTGTTCCTCGGAGATGGTCCAGTACGACTGATAGGTGCGCGCGTCCTCGAACGCCCCGCCCGGCGAGCCCGTGGAGTCGGAGCCTCCCGAGCCGGACCCCGAGGAGGAGCCGGTCCCCGTGCTCCCTGAGGTTGACGATTCGCTGGTGCTTGCGCTCTCCGAGCCGGTCGAGCCCGAGGTGGTGGTCGGCTCGACGCCCGTGGATGACGTCTCCGTGCTCCCGGAAGGGCCGGAATCCGACGTGGAAGACGAGCTTGCGCTGTCCGCCCCGTCCGAGCCGTCGTCGGTACAACCTACTGTGGCGAGTGCGAGTGCGAGGGCGAGGACGGGCGGGGAGGTGCGCCCGAAAAGTTGGCGTGCGTAGTTCATTGCAAGTGTTCTCGACAAGGGAGGCCTCCAGTCCAGCGGACTCGCGGCCGTTTTTGAGCCTGTCAGGTATTTCGTGTTTGCGAAGGCCCGGTCGTCCGGGGCTGTCGGGTCGGCCGCCGCCGGGGGTTGCGGCCATCACAGAATCGGAAAATAGCGAGTATTGTCATGTGCCTACGGGAGAGTCTGGCTTCGAGAACTCCGGGGGCTGGGGCGTATCATCAGGCTGTGGGCCGTGTTAGTGTCCCGCCCACGCTGGCGCCCGCAGATTGCGCGCCACCAAGTTTTTCTCCGGCGGAAACCCACCGCCGACACCCGCGAGCGACGAGGCTGCGACTCCCCAACGTACAGACAGACGTACGAGCAGATGCACTCAGTGCACGCCTGCAGGACCCGCCCCCGCAGCTCGCGATCTCAACGACCTCTCGACCTCATTCGATACCTCACATGGCACAATCGGTCATCGTAGTGAATGCGGACGGACCCGAAAAACGGGTCGCCCTCATTGAAAATGGAATCCTCTCCGAGCTGTACGTCGAGCGCGAGCGCGCCCGAGGCACGGTCGGCAACGTCTACAAGGGGCGCGTGCTTCGGGTGCTTCCGGGCATGCAAGCCGCCTTTGTCGACATCGGCGAAGAGAAGGCGGCGTTTCTGTATGCCGGCGACATCGCCAAGAAGAGCCAGACCGAGGACGAGGAGAAGCTCCGCGTCAGCCGGGACGGCGCCTCGCCCCCGCGCCGCTCCGGCAAGCCCGACCCCATCGGCGAGCTTGTGAAGCCCGGTCAGGAGATTCTCGTTCAGGTCGTCAAGGACCCCATCTCCAACAAGGGGGCTCGCATCACGTCCTACGTGTCGCTTCCCGGCCGCAACGTCGTGTTCATGCCGACGGTCAGCCACATCGGCATCTCGCGCCGAATCGAGCAGGAGCGCGACCGCAGGCGCCTGCGCAAGCTGGTCGATCAGATGCGCCCCAAAGGTGCCGGCTTTATCGTTCGGACCGTCGCTGAGAACGCGACCAACGGCCAAGTCCGCGCCGACATGGACTACCTGCTTCGGCTGTGGTCCAACATCAAGGCCAACGAGCGTATCCACCGAGCTCCGGTGATGCTCTACCGCGATCTCGACCTCACGCTTCGTGTCGTCCGCGACAACCTCACGCCCGAACTCGACCGCGTGATCTGTGACGACCGGGTCCAGCATGACCGCCTCAAGCGCTTCGTCGAGACGTTCATGCCGGACTACGCCGACAAGATCGAGCTCTACCAGCGTGGTGAGCCGATCTTCGACGGCTACGGGATCGAGCTCGAGATCGACCGAGCGCTCGAGCGCAAGGTCGGGCTCAAGAGCGGCGGCTCGTTGATCTTCGACCAGGGTGAAGCGCTCACCGCGGTCGACGTCAACACCGGCAAGTTCGTCGGTGCCAAGGGCCGGACGCTCGAAGAGACGATCACCCAGACCAACATGGAGGCTGCCGAAGAGGTCGCCGATCAGCTCCGCCTGCGCAACGTGGGCGGCTTGATCATCATCGACTTCATCGACATGGACAAAGAGTCCAACCGCCGAAAGGTCTATCGCAAGCTCCAGGACGCGCTGCGAAAAGACCGCGCCAAGGCGCACATCACCAAGATCTCCGAGATGGGGTTGGTGGAGATGAGCCGCAAGCGGACCCGGGAGAGCCTGGGCCGGATGCTCACCGCCTCGTGCAAGCAGTGCAACGGCAAGGGCTACACCAAGTCCCCCGCGACGGTGGCCTACGAGATCCTTCGCGAGATTCGGCGCGATGCCGCCCATATCGGCGGCGAGAACATCGCCGTCTACGCCAACCCCGAGGTCTCCGATCTGATGCGGGGTGCCGAGTCGATGGCGGTGGATGACACCGTCAAGCGGGTGCACCGTGCCGTGGAGATCCACTCGCGCAAGAACTTCCACGTGGAGCAGTTCGAGGTGAAGGGCAAGATTCCCGGCAAGGGAGGCTCGCGCCGACGAGATGGGAAACGCTACGACTCCGACTCCGACGCGGACTCGGACTCGGACTCCGAGGACAACGCAGCGGCCTCGAGCTGAGGGGCTGCTAGGCTGACACCGATGGGCGAGCTTCCCGACGACCGGCGCCGGGCCGAGCGCGTGGCCGTGAACTTCGAGTTCCGGGGTCACGACGACACGCCTACCCATGTGGCGGACCTCTCGGAGTACGGGGTGTTCGTCCAAACGGAGCGCGACCTCCCCTTGGGGACCGAGGTCGATCTCCGGTTTACCGTGGTGCTCGAGGACCCTGTCGTCATCGAGGGCCGCGGCCGCGTGGTGCGTCGGCAGGCCGAGCCTGTGCTGGGGATGGGGTTCGAGTTCACGCAGCTCGACCCCGAGATGCTGCTGCGGGTGGCCGATGTGGTGCGCCGCAACCGTCCCCGCGACTCCGGACCACCCGTCGACAGCGATGGCGAAGAGCTCGGGACGCAGCCCGAGAACGTCGTGCGGGCAAAGCGCGTTAGTCAACCGGTCACCTTCACGCCGGGCTCGGGCGAGGACGAAGAAGCGGCGCAGACCCTCGTCAACCTTCGGGCGGTCGACGTCGAGATCATCGAAGATTCCGACCTTCCGTCCGATGACGGCGGCGATCTCTAGTTGGCAGCCTATACTCTTGCTTCCCAAGGTTTTTCTTCGTCGTGAGTATCGGTAAGCGTCTCCTCGATCTGGCTCGGTCCAACGTCACCGACTTCCGCGAAGCGTTTTCGTCCGACGCGCTGCGAGAACTCCTCAACTCGGACCGAACCTCTCAGGAGGCAGCCGAGCCCGAACCGGACGCCGAGGAGAGCACCACCAAGGGCGGGACGACGGGCGCCAAAGCAGGTCGTCGCGTGCGGCAGTTCAAGGACGCTGCGGAGGAGGCTTGGGAGCGCGCCTACGAGAACGCTCGAGCGAAGGCCGGCGTTCGCGGAGATCCTCCCTCCGACCCGCTCGCCGAGCGCAAGCAGTGGTACCGGACCCTCGAGCTCGATCCCGGTGTCAGCGATGTCCGGACGGTCCGAAAGGCCTACCGCAAGGCGCTCTTGCAGTATCATCCCGACCGCCACGCCAGCGACCCGGAGAAGTACAAGGCTGCAACCGAGGTCACCCGGCGCCTCACCGAGGCATACAACGGGCTCACTCGATACCTCGGCGGGTGAGCGGACGGTCGGGGTGACCCCACCGTGCACACCGACGAGGTTCTTGAGAGTTCCATGCAAATTCAGACCGACGTTTCCACCGCGAAGCGTGCCAAGAAGCGCTCCAAAAAGTCCTCGAAGAAGCCCTCGAAGAAGCCGGGGGACAAGAAGAAGACTCAGGCTGAACTCGCGGACCATCACGCGCTCTACGAGCGGGCAGTGCAAGATCCGGCGACGGATGCGGCCACGCTGGGCAAGCTGTACCAGCGCTTTCGCAAGCGCTCAGCCAAGCTCATGCGAGAGGACTTCTGCGGCACCGGATCGCTGTCGACCCAATGGGTCAAGGGCGGCAAGGAGCGCAGCGCCTACGGGGTTGATCTGCATCGTCCCACGCTCGACTGGGGCCTCGAGAACAACGTGCAGCCGCTGCCCTCTGGCGTGGCCAAGCGTATCGATCTCGTCGAGGGCAACGTGCTGCAGGCGCGGGGTCCAAAGGCCGATGTCACCTGCGCGCTGAACTTCAGCTATTGCTGCCTCAAGGACCGCAAGTCGCTCGTCGCGTACTTCAAGAACGTTCGCAAGAACCTCGCGAAGGACGGGATCTTCGTGATGGACGTGCTGGGCGGGAGCGAGACGATGGGTCCCGACGAGAACCGCCACAACCTCGGTGAGTTCACCTACCGTTGGAAGCAGCACTTCTTCGATCCGCTCACGCACGAGATGCATTGCACGATCAGCTTCTTCTTCCGTGACGGCTCCAAGATCTCGCCCGCGTTCGAATACGACTGGCGACTGTGGACCATGCCCGAGCTGTGTGACGCGCTCGAGGAAGCTGGCTTCAGCTGCACCCATCGGCTGTGGGAGAAGACGGACAAGAAGGGCAACGGAACCGGAAAGTTCGACGAGCCCAAACGAGTGGAAAACCAGGAGAGCTGGTGGACCTACCTGATCGCGGAGCGATGATGGCCAAGCCCAACAAGAACAAGCCCAAGAGCAGCAAGGCGAAGGGAAAGGGAAAAGGTAAAGGGCGCGCCAAGCCCAAGAAGAAGTCGATCGCGACGCGAGCCGACAGACACAAGCTGTACCAAGCAGCGGTGCAGTCGCCCGAGGCCGACGTGGAGTTCTTCTCGAAGGTCTTCAAGGATATTCGCGGCCGAACGGCCAAGTCCATGCGCGAGGATTTTTGCGGCACCGCGTTCCTGAGCTGCACCTGGGCCGCCAGCAAGAAGAGCAGGACCGCCTACGGTGTCGACCTGGACGAGCCCACCCTGCAGTGGGGGCGTGAGCACAACCTGGCACCGCTTTCGAAGGGCGCGCAGGCGCGGGTTGAGTTGGCCAACGGCAACGTTCTCGATGGCCTTGGCGACCCCAACGACCTCACGTGCGCGCTCAACTTCAGCTACGGCGTCTTCAAGACCCGCGACGAGCTTCGCCGCTACTTCGAGGTTGCCCGCGAGAAGCTCGTCTCCGACGGCATCTTCATCACCGAGCTGTACGGCGGCTTTGAAGCCGTCGTCGAGGTGGAGGAAGAGCGGGAGGTCGACGGCTTCACGTACATCTGGGAGCAGGCGAGCTACAACCCGATCAACCACCACACGCTGTGCCACATCCACTTCGAGTTCCCCGACGGAAGCAAGATTCGCAAGGCGTTCACGTATGACTGGCGCCTGTGGACCGTGCCGGAGCTGCGGGAGGTCTTGATCGAGGCAGGCTTCTCGGACACGAAGGTGTACTGGGAGCGGACCGACGACGATGGAGAAGGCACGGGCGAGTACGTGATCACCGAGGAAGAAGAGAACCAGGACAGCTGGCTGGTCTACATCGTCGGCGTGAAGTAGCCCGCTACTCGCAGTGTAGGGCTGCGCTTGAGATGACCACGTCGTCGATGTAACGACGGTGGTCGTCTTGCAGCGCGGCCTCGATGAACGTGGGGATGGAGATCAGGTTGAAGCCGAGGTCGGAGTGCCAGCCTCGGAAGTTCAGGTTGGTCAGTGACCCGTCGGGCTGACCATCGACCACGACCTCGAACAGGCCGTCTGCGTTGTTTGGGGTGTTGAGCCGGGCGTGGAGGACGGCGCAGTGCCAGTCTTCGACGACCGACGCGTCAAACACCGGGACCGCCCCCAGCTGCCCGCCCAGGTAGCGCAGGAACTCCCAATCAGCACTGCCACCCACGCAGGGGTGTTCGTCTCCTAAGAAACACGTGAAGGCGCTGTTGCGGATCGAGGACTCGGCTTGGTCGGCAGAGATCCGGGCTTTGAACGTCGCAGCCCATCCGGGGCTGTCGTCGACACCATCGATCGACAGCAGGTCTCCGGGACCTCCGACCGGCCAGCCCTCGCTGGCACGGAACCGCATCCGGACCCAGAGTTCGTCGAACTGCTGGTCGGGCTCGACGACGTTGTTGGCCTGGGGGCCCTCTCCGAAGCGGATCCGCAACTCACCGGACCACTGCTGTTGGGCGAAGTGGGTGATCTGCAGGGCCGAGAGGCTCTCGTAGCCCGGTCCGCCGATCGACAGGCCCGAGCCGCTGACTCCGGCGAACTCGCTGTTGAGGTCGGTGACGTCCTCGAAGTCTTCACACAACACCCAGCTCTCGGGCAGGGGCTGCGGACACGCGGGGTCGATCTCGAGGTCTCCGGTTTCCGTGCTCTCGGAGGTCTCGCCGTTGGATGTCGAGCTGCCGGGCTCTGAGGTTTGCTCGGCCTCACTGCTTGAGCCGGGCAGGTCTTGGGTTGTGCTGTCGGTATCGCGACCCGAGGTGGCCTCCGGGACCGGAGAGACGTTCGCCTGGGAGTCGGCGGTCTCGAAGGAGCACGCCACCAGGCACAGTGCGCCCAACCCCGACCATCTCACCGACACCACGCCGCATCATACTCGTGTCCTGGGTCCGCAGTCCGCACCGATCAAGAGCACCGCTCCGGTCGCAGCTCGTTCGCGCCTCTCACATGACGCAAGCGGTGGGGCCCTGGCCCGAGGCCGGCGCCGTGAACGTCGCCCCGGACGACGGTGAGGATCGAGCCGGTTTGCGTCGCGAGGTCGAGCGGTCCAACCCGCGACGGCGCGTTGGTTTCGTGCTGGTGTCCGGAAAACCCACGGGCACCTTGAGTCCAGATCCTCCATCGTGCCCTCGGACACCGATTACGCGGTTTGTCTCGCTTTGGACCGCAAGGCGGCGCACAACTCAGCGTGTCGCCAGGCGTCCCGGGAGAGTCGCAGCCCCGAAAGCTCCTGGAGGGAGGACCCCGGTGGGCAATCCGTCTCGGATTCCGGCTTCTACTTTGGTATGCAGCGAGGGGTCGTGAGGGTGTTCGCAACGAGCTACGCTGTGTACAACTGCCTTGGCGCCACGACAGAACGAGTCTTGGAGCGGCTGCGGGACGGGCGGCACGGGCTTTCGGTGTGTCCCTTGGACCTGCCGTTCGAGGCCCTGTGTGGGGTCGCGCCAAGCCCAGCGGCCGAGCCCGCGGACTCACAGGGGATGCCCGTAAATCGGCAAATCTGGCTCGCACAACAGGCGTTCTTCGGCGTGCAAGACGCCGTCCAGCGAGCGGTCGAGTCTTGGGGCGCCCACCGCGTGGGAGCTGTGCTGGGGACGAGCACCGGAGGGATTGCGTCGACCGAGCGGGCGTATTTCGACTGGCAGCGGACCTCGAAGCTCGCGAGCGACTACGAGCTCGACGCTCACTCCTTTCACGCCGCGGGCCGGGTGCTTCGTAAGGCCGGGGGATGGCGGGGTCCGACGTACGTCGTCTCCACCGCTTGCTCGTCCAGCACCAAGGTTTTTGCCGCGGCGCGCCGTATGATCCGCTCGGGCGTTTGCGATGCGGTGCTCGTGGGCGGCGTCGACAGCTTGGCCCTGACCACGGTGCGAGGATTTCACAGCTTGTCCGCCGCCTCCGAAGGCCTGTGTCGGCCGTTCAGCGCGGCGCGGGACGGCATGAACGTGGGGGAGGGCGCCGCGCTCGTCCTGCTTGAGCGCGACCGCAAGGCATTGGTCGAGCTGCTGGGCGTGGGCGAGAGCTCCGACGCGTTTCACATGTCAGCACCGGATCCGACGGGGAGGGGCGCAGCGATGGCCATGCGCGGTGCGCTGGCCGATGCAGGCCTCACGGGGCAGGCGCTGGGCTTCGTCAACGCCCACGGAACAGGAACGGTTCGGAATGACTCCGCCGAGGCGCTCGCACTGACGCAGGTCGTCGGCACGAACGTACCTGTCGTGTCGACGAAGTCGTACACGGGCCACCTCCTGGGGGCCGCGGGTGCCACCGAGGCCGTGTTCACCATCGCGGGCCTTGAGCAGGGGTGGGTGCCGGCAAACCTCCGGCTCGATCCCGTCGACCCGGAAATCGCGCTGCACCTTCCCGAGGCGCTGCTCGAAGGTGATTTCGAGTTTGCGATGTCGAACTCGTTGGCATTCGGGGGCAACAACGCTTCGCTCGTCTTTGGGAGAGTCGCGTGAGACCGGCGTACGTTTGGTCCCAATCGGCCTGGATGCCGGGCTTGGATGGTACCGAAGCGGTGCTCGGGCAGGGGCCGGCCGACCCGGCTGCGATCTCCCCCAACGTCCGCTCGTTTCCACCCCGGCTGATGCGCGGCACCAGCCCCACGACACGCATGCTCGCGGCGACGGGACGACACGCACTCGCCCTCGCTTCGGTGGAGGACTATGTCTCGGTGCTCGGCTCTGCGTTCGGCGAAATCTCCATCGCCATCGTCCAGCTCGAAGCGATGGTCACCGGAGACGGCAAGATCTCTCCGGCGCTCTTTAAGAACTCCGTGCACAACACAGCCGGGGGAGTGCTCTCGGTTGCCGACCGAAACCACAGCCCCAGCTCCACCCTCTCGGCCGGTGACTCCACGGTGGCGATGACCCTGCTCGAGGGTTTGCTTCAACTGGACGATGGCGCACCTGCGGTGCTGGTGGCGGTGGGCGACGAATCGCTGCCCGAACCGCTGTCCCAGCGTGGGGGCTGGCCCTCGTTTTCAGCGGCGTGGGTCCTTCGCTCCGAGCCGCCGCCGAAGCCGGCCGTTCGTTTCGAGGCGATCGTGCTGGCGGAAGAAAACGGCGTTGTTGCGCTGCCCCGGGTTCCCAAGACGCTGGAGCATCAGCCGTGTCGCAGCGCGTTCTCGGTGCTCGAAGCGGTGGCCGCTCAGCAAAGCACCGAGCTTGTGTTGAGCGTCGAGGACGGCGTGGTGCACAGCTTGCGAATCGGCGGTCCGGGCGCGACGAAGGCTGCATCATGAGCGTCACGCTGGCGGACCCCGGTGTGTTGTTGCCGCACGGTCCGGGCATGCGGTTTCTCTCCCGGATCTGCGCGTTCGAGGATGAAATGCTCGAGTGCGAGGTTGTGCCCGGCGAGCGCGATCATGCGTTCGTTCGCGACGGGAAGATCCCCATCTCGATGAGCATCGAGTACATGGCGCAGGCGATCGGAGCGTTCGTGTCCTTGAACACCGGGGAGGGCCAGGGCCGGCCCGGCTACGTGATCGCGGTTCGCAGGCTCGTGTTCTCCGCCCCGGGATTCGAGCTGCACCGGCCGCTGCTGGTGCGGGTGGATCGACGCTGGGGTGAGGTTGCCATCGCGAGGTTCGATGCCCGCATTCTGGGTGGCAACGAGCAGCTCGCGGGCGCATCGCTCAGTGTTTTTAGGCCGTCCGAGGAAAACGAGTGACCACAAACGCAACCACCGCCCTCGTCACTGGTGCGAGCCGGGGCATCGGTGCCGCCATCTCGCGCCGTTTGGCCGCGGACGGGTTTCGAATCTTGGTGAACTTTCGCTCCAACGCGGACGCGGCTGCGGCCGTGGTGGCGGAGATCGAGGCGCAGGGCGGTCAGGCGGAGCTGTGCCCCTTCGACGTCCGGGACCGAGATACGGTCCGCTCTACGCTGGAGGCATTGATGAGCCGCGGCGAGGAGATCAGTGTCGTGGTGAACAACGCCGGCGTCGTGGCTGACGGACCGTTTCCCGCGATAGAGCCCGAGAGTTGGGACACCGTCGTGCGAACCACCTTGGATGGCTTTTACAACGTCACCCGGCCTCTGGTGATGCCGATGGTGCGCCGCAGATGGGGCAGGATCATCAACATCGCGTCCGTATCGGGCTTGATTGGGGTTCGTGGGCAAACGAACTACTCGGCCGCAAAAGGTGGACTGATCGCTGCCACCCGCTCGCTGGCTCAAGAGGTTGCGAAGCGGAAGGTCACCGTCAACGCCGTCGCGCCGGGGCTGATCGAGACCGACATGATCGAGAATGTCCACCTCGACCGGGTACTCGAGCGGATTCCTGCACGCCGGTTGGGACAGCCCGATGAGGTCGCGGCGCTCGTAGGCTTCTTGGCCAGTGAGGACGCCGGTTACATCACCGGGCAAGTGATCGGAATCAACGGAGGGCTCGCATGAGTGCTCCACGCGTCGTCATCACGGGCCTCGGGCTGGCCAGTCCGCTTGGAAACACGTACGCGCAGATCACCGACGGATTGCGAAGCGGTCGATCCGGGGTTCAGGCCATCGAGGAGTGGGGCCGCATCGAGCGGCTCGGCTCGTTGGTCGCGGGCCGGGTCGAGGGGTTGGAGTTCAAGCGGCGATGGCCTCGGAAAAAATCGCGGACCATGGGTCGCGTGGCGGCGCTGGCCGCATACGCGACTGACGTGGCGGTTGACGACGCCGGTTTGACCGCCGAGCGACTCACCGAAGAAGACGTCGGGATCGCCTACGGCTCGACCCACGGTTCGTCCTCTGCACAAGAGGACTTCTGTCGACGGATCTTCGCGAACGATAGCTTGGCGACGGTCGCCTCCAGTGCGTACCTGAAGTTCATGAGTCACACCTGCGCGGCCAACCTCGCGCTGTTCTTCGGAATTCGGGGGCGGGTGCTCTCCACCTCGGCCGCCTGCGTCAGTGGGAGCCAAGGGATCGGAACCGGATACGAGTCGATTCGTTCCGGAGCTGCCGCCGTGATGCTGTGCGGAGGCGCCGAGGAGCTGCACTTCGTGCATGCTGGGGTGTTCGATGTCCTGTATGCGGCGTCCTCAAAACACAACGCCAACCCCTCCAACACACCCAGGCCCTTTGACCGCGATCGCGACGGTTTGGCGGTTGCGGAGGGGGCGGGGACGCTCATCTTGGAGAGCCTTGAGCACGCGCAGGCGCGCGGTGCGAAGATCTATGCCGAGGTACTTGGGTTCGGTACGACCTGCGACGGCAGCCACCTGACCAACCCGTCGCCCGATGGCATGGCCCGCGCGATGAAGATGGCGCTTCGCCAGGCCGGGGTCTCACCCGGCGAGCTCGACTACGTCAACGCGCACGCCACCGCGACGACCGCGGGCGACATCGCGGAGAGCATCGCCACGCTCGATGCGGTGGGAGACCGGGTGCCGGTGAGTTCGACGAAGGGGCAGACCGGACACACGCTCGGCGCCTGCGGGGCCATCGAGTCCATCTTTTGCATCGCGATGATGCACAGCGGGTTCCTGGCGACCAACCGCAACCTCGACAACCTCGACCCTGAGTGCCGCGAGCTCAACTACCTGATCGGGGACGCCCAGGACGCGACCGTCGAAACAGTGATGAACAACAACTTCGCGTTTGGCGGGATCAATACATCCCTGATCCTGCGGAAGTTCGGCTGAGCGGTACGAGGCGATGGACAAAGAACCTCAGTTCACGGAGAAGAAGCTGGACGCCAGAGCCGCTGCGCAGGCGCTGGCGTTTGGTCCGCTGATCTTTCAGGCGGCTCGCTCGCTTCGGGCCAAAGGGATCTTGAGGTTCTTGTTGGACACCAAGGGCGGTGCGACCGACGAGACCGTGGCCAAGCAGACGGGCGTGTCCTTGTATGCCGCGCGGGTTCTGCTGGAGGCGGGGCTTGTGGCCGACCTCGTGTCGCTCACCGATGAGCACTACGAGATCACGCTGCTGGGGCGAATGGTCCAGCGCGATCGGATGACTCGCGTGAACATGGACTTCGTTCACGACGTTTGTTTCAAGGCAGCGTTTCATCTGGATGAAGCGCTGGAACAGGGGCGTCCGGCGGGACTCACAGAGCTCGGTGGGGACTGGCCCACCGTATACGAGGGGCTTCGGGAGTGCTCTGAGCAGGTACGCAAGAGCTGGTTTGCATTCGACCACTACTACTCGGACGCCTCGTTTGCCCAGGCGCTCGACATCGTGTTGGCGCCCAAGCCCAAGCGGATTCTTGACGTGGGGGGCAACACGGGTCGCTTCTCGATGGAGTGCGCGCAGCGCGACTCCAATACCCGGGTCACGATCATGGATCTTCCAGGGCAGCTTCAGGACGCCAAGCGTGCCGTCGAGGCCGCCGGTTTCGCCGAGCGGGTGTCCATGCACGAAGGGAACCTCTTGGATCCAAGCACGCCGATGCCGCAGGGCTTCGATGCGGTGTGGATGAGCCAGTTCCTCGACTGCTTCTCCGAGGAGCAGATCTTGGGCATCTTGGTGCGTGCCCGCGAAGCGCTCGTCCCCGGAGGCACGCTGTACATCATGGAGACGCTTTGGGATCGCCAGCCCAACGAGACCGCACGGTACTGCGTCGTGAGTACGTCGCTGTACTTCGCCGCCGTGGCCAACGGCAACAGCAAAATGTACCACTCCAAGCGCATCATCGCCTTGGCGCAAGCGGCCGGTTTTGCGGTCACGAAGGACATCGACGGGCTTGGTCTGGGGCACACGCTGCTGGCGTGCCGACCCGACCCTCAGAGCTGATGAAAGTCGGACGTCTCCAGGCGCATCGAGTATCCGAACCATCCGTTCTCGAGCAGGATTGAGGGTGGCTTGGTGCCGGGCACGAATCCTCCCTCGTAGCGCACGACGATGGTGCCCTCGGGTGTACCGTCGAGCCGCGTGTACTGCCGCTCGTGCAGCCGCCCGCCCTCCCAGCGCTCTCGGACCCGCTCGCCGTCGATCTCGGACTCGCTCCAGCCCTCGGGCGGCGCCGGGCTGCTCGGCTGTCCCTTGAGGAACACACGCTGGACGTCGAGGAGGATGAACGCTGGGTCGAAGGGCAGCTCGCGGTCGATGAACTTCTCCGTGCGGACGTCGGCTCCGGTCTGTTCGATCAACAAGGCACGAGAGCCATAGGGCGTGAGCACGAGGACGATGAGCTTGTCCTTGCTCTTTTGGACGACCGCTTCGAAGGAGATGGCACGCTCGGCGTAGTTGCCCTTGGCGTGTTGGCGGACCATGAAATCGTGCGGGCTGGAGCCGGGATCACGCAGCGTTCCGGGATAGCCGAGCTGCGGCGTCGCAGGAGGCTTGCTTGGCGAAGAGGTCAAACATCCCATTGCCATCGCGGCGACGAGCACGAACGCGTTTCGCGTCCAAGGGGGGGCTGAAGGGGTCATCGAGAACGGGAGCGGTTGAGGAGCACGGCCACCGGGGAGGAGAGCAGCGCACAGGCAACCCCCACGACGACACAGCGGCCGACGGAGGCGAGGGCCGGGTTGTCGCTCATCGCCAGCAGACCGAACGAGAGCATGGTCGTCAGCGCCGATGCGGCCGAGCTTGCGAGGGTGACCGCGCGGTCGTGCAGGTCTGCGCGGGACTCGACCATGAACACCCCATAGTCCGCGCCGATGCTGCACACCAGCAGCAGCGACGCGGCGTGGATGAGGTTGGCCGAATCATCCACCCATGCCGCGGTCGCCAGCGCTCCGCAGGCTCCCGCGAGGGCTGGAAGGAACGCTGCCACGGCGATGCGCCAGCTTCGGTACCAGAGCACGATCACCAGCGCGACGGCCCCTAAGCCGAGCGCCAGCATCCGGATCATCTCGGCGCGGTAGCGTCCGTAGGCACCGTCGAGAAACGCCTGTTGATCGAACAGCTGCACGCCGTCTATCGCCGACAGCCTGGCGTCCAACCCATCGCTGAGCTCGCCGCGAAGCCACGTGACCACGACGACTTGGGCCTCGGTGCCGGGTTCAGCCCCATCGGCAGGGTGCAGCACGAAGGGCTCCAGGATCTGCTCGAACGGCGTGCCTTCAAAGTCCTCGAGACGCAGCGGCTCGGCTGGCGGCGTGGCGAGCTCTTCGAAGAAGGGCTGGAACGCTTCGTCGACGAAGCCCTCTCCCCGAAACGCCTCGCGCAGCTGCTGCCCGAACGCGTCGGAGCGCAGCCGTCGGAGGTTTTCGGTTTGGGCCGCGACGGAGGGAAGCCACGGGTGCAAAGACCGGAAGCCTTCGAGCTCGCCCTTGGCTGTGGCTTCGGCGAGCGCTGCGTGGACCTCGTCGTTGCGAGCCAGAGCGTCCTCCAGAGTTGGACCGCTCGCGAGCACCATGCGAGACAGAGGGGCCGCGCCGGTCAGCTCTCGAACCTGGGCGTCCTCGGCCAGCATCGCTGGGTCGGCTTGGTGCAAGGCGCGCAGTCCGTCGGACCACTCGAGCGTTGCTGCACCGACCGCACCGGCGAGGACCGTCGCCCCCAGGACCGCACCCATGGCGTGACCTCGCTTCTGCGTCCAGCTCAGGCATCGGCGGCTGGACTCCACCCAGCGGTCTCGGACACGGCGCTTGGGCAGGGTGCCGACGAACGCCGGGATCAGCAGGAGCGTGGCGGCGAGGCTTCCGGTGATGCCGATCGTGCCCAGCAGCGCCAGCTCGCGCATCCCTGGGAAACTCGTCAGGGCCATGCCACCCAGCCCCACGGCGGTGGTGAGCGCACCGAGGACCAATCCGGGTCTTACGCGGCGGACAACCTCAGACACCGAACGATCCCCGCGGTGGTCGAGGTGGAACATGAGGTGAATCGCATAGTCGACGCCAACGCCGAGCAGCGCCGACCCGAACGCGAGCGAGATGCCGTGTAGCTGAGGTGTGACCAACGCCGTGCCTGCCAGGCCGAACGCGAAGCCCACAACCGCCGGCGCGAACGCGAGCACGATGGTCCGAATGCGCCCGAACAGCAGGAGGAACGTGACAATGATGGCCAGCGTGGACACCACGGATACGCGCGTGATGTCGGCGCGGGTTCCCTGCTCGGCCGCGAGGGCGAAACGTCCGATGCCGCTCTGCAACAGGTGAAGATCGGCGCCCGAGCTGCCGACGCAGGTGGTCAAAAGCGCTTGAAACTCGGCCTGCGCCGAGCCGTTGAATGCCGACTCCGCGGTGCGAACGAAGACGACCGCAGCGTCGGCGTCCTGGGTGACAAACTGCCCGTGCTCGACCCGTAGCTGCTGCGTTCCGCGAAGTCCTTGGAGAAAGTCGGGGTACAGCAGGAGCGGATCTTTGGGTGCAAGTGGCCGAAGAAGGGAGCCCTGTGGACCCCCGAGGCGACGCTTGAGTCGCGCCGCCGATTCGGCCAGGGCGCTGGCGTCCGGCGCGGGCAGGTAGAACCGCCGCGGAAAGTAGAGATCGTACGTGGCCTGCTCGGTCTGGGCATCGACGCCACTTTGGCTCCACTCGAGCAGACCGGAGTCGCGCAGGCACGCATGAAACGCGGGCGCGGCCTCGACCGCACCGGGTCCACGCAGCGCGAGGATCGAGGTGCGGGTCAGCGGAGAGCCCGCGAGCAGGGCGGAGATGGACGACAGTCCCGAGTCCGATCCGCTCGGGATGAAGTGCCGGATGTCGGTGACAACACGCAGGCGCGTCGCCGCGAGCAAGCCTGCGAGGGCCGCCGCGACGATAAGAAGCCACGCACGGGTCCGCGGAGACACCGACATCTCAGGCGTGCGGGACCGCGAAGTACCGCTCGACGTCCTGCGCCGAGTGCTTGTGCCGAGTGTCAACGTCGAAGAAGCGCGTCACCGAGACGTCGCCCGTGGCCTCCTCGATTCGGAGCTGCTCAAGCTGGTCTCCCCTGCCTTGAATGGACATCTTGATAACGATCTTCTTCATGCCCTCGGTGCGCGGCGCCAGCTCGAGGGTCCAGCTGCCGTCCGTGTCGGTCTTGAGCGAGAGCACGAAGTGTGCGTCGAGGGCAGCGCGGTCTCCAGCCAGCAGCGCCCGGAAGCTGCCCACGAACGATCGTGCGGCGGGGTGCGCGTGCAAATCGATGTGTTCGGTGGCGCCGTGCTCGGCGAGCCAGATGTCCTCATCGCGGAGTACGACGGAGCTTGGGTGAGGTTGTTCGACCGCGCGCAGCAGCTTGCCCGGAGGGTGAAATCGGAGGTAGCCGTGGTCGATCAAGGGGGCAGCCAGCAGCGCGATGCTCTTTCGTTCCTCGAAGCGCGCGAACAGGCCGGGCATGGTCCGCAGACGCTGCATGAGTTCGTCGACGGTCTGCGGCGCGTCCGAGACGGGCTTGGCCTCGGGCGCCTCGGCGGGGGCGGTCCCTTCGGCATAAGCCGATGGCGGGACGATCAGCAGCAGGCCAACCCCGACCGTGCACAGCAATGCAGCAGAACAGTACCGAAGCGCCTGGGTTGTCATGGCTTGATATCGTCCTTTGTTTGCCAGAAGTCGTAGAAGTTGAACCAGTTGAGGGGCGCTCGTCGAGCGAGGGCCTCAAGCCGCTCGGAGTATAGCCCAGCCCACTTCTTCAGGCCCTCTTCGCGAGCCTTGCGCGGGAGCGTGATCTGCTCGGCGAACTTCTCAGCGTGTATCTCGTAGCGGTTTCCGCCGCGGTACAGCGCCGCTACAAAGTAGACCGGGCATCGCAGGGTGCTGGCGAGGATGAACGGCCCCGCGGGGAAACGAGCTTCTTGCCCCATGAACGGGACTGCCACCGTCTTCTCATGCTCGGTCCATCGGTCGCACAGCAGCCCCACGTGATGGCCGCTCTCGAGACGCTGGCGAATCGTAAATATTGCTTCCAGCCGACCATCGGCGAGATCGATGAGGCTGGAGGCGAGCTTGGGGTTGAGGCGCTCGAGGACATTGGTAAAGACCCGAGACCCGCCCGTATTGACGACGGGAACAACCTGAAGGGTCCGCTCTCGGGCCAGTCCTGTCAGGGCCTCAAAGCTCCCCACGTGCGCGCCGAGAAGGAGCACTCCGGTCTTGCGCTGCCGCAGCTCCTCGAAGAGCTCCCGGCAGCCGAGGTCGACGTCGAACTCGTCTGTCTTGCCCTGCACGAGCAGGAGGCGGTCCAGCGCGACCTGCCCGAAGCGCATGATGTGCGTGAACGTGCCCAGACGTTCGGCCTCGGGCCCGACGCGTCGACGAAAGTCCTGCGAGGCACGTCGAGCGCGAGGAGAGGTGAGGAAATAGTAGGGCATCACCAGCCAGAGCAACGCGCGGGCCAAGGTGCGGCCGCCCAGGCCGAGGCCCCAGACGAACATGGCCATACCCAGGGCCGTGCCTCGCTCGGGGATCGCGAGCCAAGAGCGCGCGGGGCGTTTGCGAAGGCTCGTGTTCATGCGGGCGGCTTCCGCCCGAAGAGGCCCACGATGCGGCTCCAGATCGCGAGCACCACCAGCCGCGTGTGCATCCAAGTGATCAGCGCATTGTCGCGCAGCATCCGGAAGTGCGACACGCCGCCCTCTTCGACGGAGAGGTAGCGGACCCGCGTGGGGATGTTGATGACCGGGGAGCCGCGCCAGACCATGCGCACGCAAACCTCCAGATCGTAGTCCATGCGATTGGACGGAACCCGCACGGCGTTCGCGGCTTCGACGGGATAGACTCGAAACCCACACTGCGGGTCTTTGATCGCGTCGCTGCCGATCTCCAGACGGGTCCAAAACGCCGTGAAAGCGTGCCCAAACTCGCGACCCCGGGGCCGAGTTTCGTCGAACTGCGGACATCCCAGGATGAGCGCCGTGGGCTGGTCTCGCGCGGCGCTCAAGAACCGAGGAATGTCGTCGAGGTTGTGTTGGAGGTCGGCGTCGACTTGGAGCGCATGGGTGAAGCCAAGCTCGGCGACCTTGGCCAGGCCGGTCTTCATGGCAGCGCCCTTGCCCCCGTTTTGTGGACGCCGAACGAGGATGATGGCCCCCGTGTCTTGCAGCCCGTCCAGGACGTCGCGACTCGGCGCGTCGGAACCGTCATCGACAACGACGATCGGGTCCACGTACTCCGCGACCCGCCGCACCACCTCGGCAACGGTCTGCGGGTTGTTGTACGAGGGGATCAGGGCGCAGAACCGGAAGGCGGACATCATGGCTCCGGCTGGGTCGGGGCAAAGCGAAGCATGCCCGTCGACGCAGGCTTGTCGCCTTCGTCCGTGTGCGCAACCACGGAGAACCGGACCTCGTCGTTGATGCGTTGCAGCTCCAGGCTCAGCTCGGTGGAGGGCTCGATGGGCAGCAGGAGCTTGAACCGGGGCATGCCTGTCCATGTCCCAAGCTCGGTCCAGATCGCCCGCGTCTGGCCGAGGACCCAGTCGCTGATGAAGAAGGCCGGAAGGACGGGCCGGGTGGGGAAGTGGTCGCGGAACAACGGGAGGTCGGCGGGGACCAGGAACCGACACCGAAACGAGTCGCCGTCGATCTGCGTGCGACCGAGTTCGACCAACGTGTTGCTCTGAGTTGTCATGGGGTAAGCGTCGTCCCGGGGAGGGAACAGGCGGACGAACAGTCGGTCGTGGAGTTTTGGAGGGACGTCGTAGTCGCGGAATCGGGCCTTGCGGACCGCATATTCGATCGTGAACAACATCCCAATGGCGCCGTACGCGAGCACCCCGGTGTACAGCGTCCACCACTCGAGCGGGGCGAACAGCGCCAGCGCCAGGGTCAGCGCGATGTTGCAGGCAAAGAACCCACACCACACAATCGTGACCGTACGGCAGTATTGGACCTTCTCCGGGGTGAGGTCTGGGTCTTGTCGGCGGGCGAACGACTCCACCATCGAGACGGGCCCGCGCAGGGACGTCGCAAACAGAACGAGCAACCCGCCATTGATCAGGATGGGAACGAGTCGGGCGAATCCCTCATGCTTGAGCAGCGCGCCCAGGCCCAAGACCGCCACCGCCAGCAGGGGGATCTTGCGCATCGGATTGTTGGAACCCTTCGCAGCTCCGGCAGCGACCCGCTGAAAGCTGTAGATGCCTGCGAGGGTACAGAGCAGCACAAGGCTCGCGGTTCGAGGCGGCCAGTGCGTCGCGCTGTAGTAGACCAACGCAGGGTACAGGAGCGCGAGCGAGATCCAGGCGATGACAGCTGCGACCTTCATCGTCGGCCGGTGAAGGTCATGGGGCGCGAAGTGACAAAATGAGCTCGACGACGTCGCCCACCGTCTTCAGGTCGCGCAGAGAACCTTCGTTGACCTTCTTGCCGGTGTACTCCTGCAGGTGAACCGCCAGGTCGATCGCGTCGATGCTGTCGAGGTCCAGGTCCTCGAAGAGGTGCGTCTCGGGGCGGATCGAGCTTTCCTCAACCTCGAACATGTCCGCCATCTTCTCCGCCAGGCGGGCGAGGACCTCGGTTCGCGTGTCACTCGACATCGCGAGCGTCCCCTTCTTGGGTCGGTTGGACGCGACTGCTGTGCTCTTTGATGAATGCCGCGAGGGTGTCGACCGACGCGAACACATTCGGAGCGTCTGCTGCCTTGGGCTGGATCTTCACGCCGAAACGCCGCTCGATCGCGAGGGCGAGTTCGAGTGCGTCAACCGAGTCTAAGCCGAGCCCGTCCACGAACAAGGGGGCGCCTGCATCGATCTCCTCTGGCTGAACATCGTCCAGCATCAGGGCTTCTACAATGAGGTGCTTGAGTTCGACTTCAAGGGGACGCATGACTCGCGGTCTCCGGCTCGTGGTGCGGCTGAACCTGTAGCAGATTTTCGAGCGCTCGTGTGGCCGCACGAACCGGGCTGCGGCCGGGTTCGACGGTGATGGGAGCGAGTTCTTCACACGAGTAACGGGCGCACTCGAGCGGCATCTGGCGCAAGGGAATCTCTCGCGCCAACGTTCGCGGTGTGCAGCGGATTCGTACAGGCAGGACGGGGACGCCAGCACGTGCCGCGATCTCGGTCGGTCCGCGTTTGAACGGGATCCGTGAGCCGACTGGTGAACGCCGAGTCTCAGGAAACGCCAACACGTTGAATCCCTCAGCAAGGGACTCGCTCATGGCCTTGAGCATGGCTTGGTGTTCCTTGATTCGTCCGGGTCGAGCCGCGGGGACGTACCCGCACATCACGAAGAGGCCGAAGAACAGCGGGCTCACATAGTACGAGGGCTTCACCATGCAGACGACGTTGTCGAAACGCGCCGTCATGATCACGGTGTCGAGAAGCGTGGGGTGGTTGCAGATGATGACGCAAGGAACCGCGGGATTTGTGCGCTCCGACAGCGGCCACGTGGTCTCAAGCAGCCGCAGCTTTGCGAGCACGGTGAGGAAGACTCGAAAGCCGACCTGGAGAGTTCGCTGGCACCTGCGACGCGCCTTGAGCCGGTCGAGCGTGGAGAAGAACACGAACGGCATCACGGCCCAGGACACGAGCATGCCGCCGGTCGCAAACAGGAAGAAGCTGGCGAGGGTGCGAGTCGTATGCCACAGACGGGCCATCGGACGTCCGGGGCGAGCTACTGCTGCGCGATGGTTTCTGCAGCGGCTTCAGGATCGAGCGAAGCGATGAGGTCGTGTGCTGAGGCCTGGGTGATCGTGGCCATCACCATGTCGCCGCGCTGGGCGGTGCCGTCGGTGAGCACAACCTTGCCGTCGATCTCAGGCGCTTGCCCTTCATGGCGGCCATCGAGCAGGAGGTCGCTCTCGCTACTGGGGCCATCGACCAACACGCGGATCGACTGACCGACCAGCTCGGCGTGTCGCTTCGCGCGAATCGCCTCCTGGATTTCCATCAGCTCGGCAGCGCGCTCGGCAGCGATCGCTTCTTCGACCCGACCGGGCTTCATCGCGGAGACCGTGCCGTCTTCGCGAGACCACGGGAACACGCCGAGGTGGTCGATGAAGCCCTGGCTGACGAAGTCCTTGAGCCGTGCATAGGCCTCGGGGGTCTCGCCGGGGTGCCCGACCAGCATGGTTGTACGCAGCCACAGTCGCTGCCCCTGGGAGGTCTTGGCGTCTCGCAGCTTCTGCGCGAGCTCGAGGACCGCGCGCTCGCCGTAGCCGCGCCGCATCACCTTGAGGACATCGCTGTCGACGTGCTGCATGGGGACGTCGAGGTAGGTCGCGACCTTGGGCTGCATCGCGATGCGCTCGATCAGACCATCGGTGACCGCTGACGGGTAGGCGTAGTGGAGCCGAATCCACTCCAGGCCCTCGACCTCGACCAGCGCGTCCAACAGCATCTCGAGGTTGGTTGGGGTGTCGAGGTCGGTGCCGTAACGCGTGAGGTCCTGGGCAACCAGGCAGATCTCTTTGGTGCCGGCGCCGACCAACGCGTGAACTTCTTTGATCACCGAGAACACGTCGCGGCTGCGCTGTGCCCCGCGAAGCTTGGGAATGATGCAGAAACCACATGGCCGATCGCAGCCTTCAGCGATCTTGACGTACGCGGTGTGGCGAACCCCGGTTAGCTCCCGCGGGGTGTCGTGGTCGTAGAGGTACGCGCGCTTGGACAGCGCGGTGACGCCCAGCCTCTTGCCGCCACCGCCGAGAACCTTTGCCAGGCCCAACATGTCGGCCGAGCCCAAGAAGTGATCGACCTCGGGCATTTCAGCGGCGAGCTCGGTGGGGTAGCGCTGGGAGAGGCAGCCCGCGACGACCAGCGTTTTCTTGGTGCCTTCTTTCGCCTGTGCGAGCTCGAGGATCGTCTCGATCGATTCCTCTTTCGCAGCTTCGATGAAGCCGCAGGTGTTCACGACGAGCGTGTCGGCTTCTTCGGCGGTGTCGACCACCCGGTGGCCGCCCTCACGGACCACGCCGAGCATCACCTCGGTGTCGACCTGGTTCTTCGGGCAGCCCAGGGAGACGAAGTAGACCTTGCGCGCGTCCATGAAGACCGGCCTTTGGCACGATCCGCGGCCGATCGCCATGGCGCATCTCACGCAATCGCTCGAAACAGCGGCTTTCAAGCGTTCATGTGAGATCAGATCGCCAATGGGGGACCCACATTGTCCGCCTCCGCAGCTTGACCGGGCTCGCCGCGACCGCTACCTTCGCGCACCCTTTCGCCAGGCCAGATTGAGATCAGATGTCCGTTCGACTCCGACTTGCCCGTGGTGGCGCTAAGAAGCGCCCCTTCTATCGTATTGTTGCCGCTGACACTCGCTCCCCGCGAGATGGCCGCTTCCTTGAGAAGCTCGGCACGTACAACCCGAACACCAATCCATCCACCGTCGAGCTGAACATGCCGCGCGTGGAGTACTGGATGGGAACCGGCGCTCAGGCCAGCGAAACCGTCGCTCGTCTGATCAAGAATCTCGGCGCTGCCGAAACCAAATAATAGATTTCGCGCGAATTGCGCAACTCTTGCCGTTGTGGCGAAGGGTACATGAACGGGCGTTTGGCAGAATTGTTGTTTTGCCGGCGCCCGTTTCGTGTGGGATGATCCCAATCTAACGCGGCGATACCCCTGTACCGCTCTTGATACGTCCTTGAGGACGTACCGCTACGCTGCCGCTGGAGCTCTGAATGTCTTCCAACATTTCGCTGAAAGAACTCATCGAGTTCATCGCGCGGTCCCTCGTCGACAAACCCGACGACGTCCATGTCGATGAAATCTCAGGTGAACAAACCGTGGTCCTCGAACTGCGCGTCGCCAAGGAAGATCTTGGCAAGGTGATCGGCAAGCAAGGCCGTACCGTCAAGGCGATGCGCTCGATCCTGAGCGCCGCCGCTTCAAAACTTCGCAAGCGCGCTGACCTCGAGATCCTCGAGTAATCCATCCCGCGGCTCCCTCGACGAACTTCGTCGGGGTGGGGACGCGCGCGAGTCGAACATGACGAGCCGAACGATGGGCCAGGGTGCAACCGGGCAAACCACTGCAGAGCAAGATGCCGGGCGGCTGACCGTCGGCTTCGTGCTGGGACCTCATGGCGTTCGCGGCACGGTTCGCTTGCAGTTGTTCGACGGTGGATCGCATGCCCTCAAGGTGGGCGTCGAGTTGGTGCTCGTGCATCGCGAGACCAAAGCCGTCGTCGCCCGCAAGGTGATCAAGAAGGTCTCGATGATTCCAGGCAAGCCGATCGCTCGCGTGGATCTCGAGGGGGTCGAGGGGCGCGAGGGCGTCGAGGCCGTTCGCGGATTGACCGTCGAGGTGGACCGAGCGGTGCTCCCCGATCTTGATGACGACGAGTTTTATCTCGTCGATGCGATCGGCCTACGAGTGGAGCGCGTGCTCGAGGACGGCACGGTCCAGGCGTTGGGCAAGGTCGTCGCGGTCACCACCAACGGCGCACAGGACTTGTTCGAGATCGAGTTCTTCGGCGGAGGCGGGCGGGTGCAGCGTTGGCTGATCCCGGTGTTGCCCGGGTTCGTCAAAGATGTCGACGACCAGCGTGTTCTGGTGGATCCGCCGCTGGGGTTGCTCCCCGAGGCTCTCGAGCCCGAATCCCCCCAACCCTGACGTCGGCGCCGAGGCTGCGATGACCGCCCAGTGCTTCGAAGTCTTCACGCTCTTTCCCGACGCGGTCGAGGCGTTTGCCAAGACCGGCTTGCTCGGAAAGGCCGTCGATCGCGGCCTGGTCGAAGTGCGGACGACGAACTACCGCGACTTCACGACCGACAAGCACCGCACGGTTGACGACGCGCCGTTTGGCGGGGGCGCCGGAATGGTGATCAAGCCCAAGCCGGTCGTCGACGCGCTCGAGCACGTGCAGCGAGAGCGCGGCCCGATGCTCCGGGTGTTGCTGACGCCTTCCGCTCCGCGCTTCGATCAGCGGACGGCAGAAGCATTCGCAAAACACGATCGCATCGCGCTGCTTTGTGGTCGTTACGAAGGCATCGACGACCGCGTCCGTGAGAACTTCGTCGATGTCTGCGTGTCGCTGGGCGACTTCGTGCTCAACGGCGGCGAGGTTGCGGCGCTCGCGATCATCGAGGCGGTCTCGCGGCTGCGCGAGGGGGTGCTGGGCAACCCGGAGTCGGCGCGCACCGAGTCGTTCGCAAATGCAGACGCGGGCTCGTACTTGGAGCATCCCCAATACACACGACCCGCGACGTTTCGTGGCCACGAGGTTCCGGCGGTACTGCTGGGAGGAAACCACGAGGCCATCGCGGCGTGGCGGCTCGAGCAAGCACGCGCGCGAACGTTTGAGCTGCGCCCGGAGTTGCGGCGCGCCGAGCCGCTGTCGCCCTCGTGCGAGATCCACGTCGCCGTGCCTGCGTCGGCCGAGCCCAGCGCGGCGTACGTCGACGTGCTGCGTCACCACGGCGTGAGGGCGCTGGTCGTTCTCGGCGGGGATCCAGCGGCGGTGTTGCCGTGGGTCCAAGCGACGCAGGGGCGGGTCGCGGTGGCGGGGTTCGCCAGCCTCAAGCAACTCCGCCGGCGACTGCGGCAGCGCCATGGGCGCGACCCGGCGACCGTGGCGATCGCGCAGCCGTCAGATCTGCGCGCAGAGGAAGCCGAAAGTCAGCCCCCAGAGCCCCAAGCCTCGCCCGATCCCGCGTGGGTGCTCGATGTGCTGCGCTCGGGAGATCTCACGGGGCCCGCGTGCCTGATCGTCGTCGCAGGCCTCAAACCGTGGGGAGTGGACGCTACGGCAGTCTACGCGCCCGAAGGGCCCGCGATGGACTCGGCCGGCCCGGCTGAAGGAAAAGGTGCGCAAACCCAAGATCAAATCCTTGCAACCGGCCCAGGGATCGAGGACTCTTCGCGCCCGCCCGCGCTGATGATCCTCGATCGTGGCCTGGCAGGACTTCTCCATCGACAGACAAGCGGACAGACGACGGACAGGCGACGGTCATGAGCAACAGCATTCCAGCCATCGAGGCCATCGAGCGAGCAGAGAAGCGACACGAGCTTCCCATGTTCCGCGCCGGTGACACCATTCGCGTTCACGCCCTCATCTCCGAGGGAAACAAGGAGCGCATTCAGGTCTTCGAGGGCGTTTGCATCCATCGCAAGCGTGGCGGCGGCCGCGGGTCCTTCACGGTCCGCAAGGTCTCCAGCTCGCACGGTGTTGGCGTCGAGCGCGTCTGGCCCGACAACTCCCCCCGCGTCACCAAGGTTGAGCTGGTCACCCGCGGCAAGGTTCGTCGCGCCAAGCTCTACTACCTCCGCGAACTTCGCGGCAACGCAGCGCGCATCACCTCCAAGCTCGGCGACTACGGGGCGATCCTCGCGCGTCAGGCCGAGAGCCAAGCACAGGCCAAGACCGACCAGGCCGAGTCCTCGGTCGCAGCCGCAGCAGACGCCAAAGCAGCAGCCGCCAAAGCGGAAGCAGCGAAAGCCGCCAAGGCTTCGCAAGACTAGCTCGTCCGTCCGTTTTGGAGACAGAGCCGATTCGCAGCCTTGCTGCGGGTCGGCTTTTTGCTGTTGGCTCGTTTCGATGGGCGAACGCGGATGGGCGTTTGCAGATGGGCGAACGCGGATGGGCGTTCGCGGTAGGGGTGTCCGTTCGTCTTCGTTTTTCGGGTGCGATGCGCCCATCGATGCCAGCCTCGATCCATGGAGGACGGCGAGTCGACTCGGGCGCTGGGCATGCGGGTCGAAGGCCGCGTCGCCGACTACCTCGTTGGCCGTGGCCTCAGCATCTTGGAGCGCAACGTCGAGCGGGCGGGCGGGGAGATCGATCTGATCGCGCTCGACCTTCGGCTCAAGGATCCCGAGTACGTGTTCATCGAAGTCCGATCGCGGAGTCGCACAGACCGAGGATCGCCGCTGGAGACGGTGAGCGTGTCCAAGCAGCGACACGTGATTCGAGCCGCCACCGCGTGGCTGGTGGAGCATGAACTCTGGGATGCGGTGGCGGTCCGGTTCGACGTCGTGGGCGTCGCGATCGGATCGGACACGCTTCGCATTCGCTGGATCCCGGGCGCGTACGAGGCTTGAACCAAAAAAAACGCCTCACGTCGCGAGGACGGAGGCGCTTTCTCCAGCGGGGATGTTGGCTCAGCCGCAGGCGTCGGGGATGACGAAGGTGTCCTCTTGGCCAGCCGGCGCCACGCAGCAGCCTTCTTGCATATTCATGGAACAAGCTTCTTCGATCACGTCGGATGCGGGCTGGTTGAGGTCGTCTTTGCAGACGCACAGCTTCTCGCAGCAGAACTCGCCCAGGGTCTGGATACGAGCGCAGGTGAAGCCAGACTGGCAAGAGGTGTCGTCAACGACGACCTGCTGGGTGATGCCGGCACTTTGGCAGTCGGCCTCGCTGCTGCACTTCTTCGAGCACATGGAGCGCTCGAGGACGTACTGGTTGCGCAGGCGACAGGTGCCGTTGGTGGGGTCGGCGACCGAGCCCACGCACTCGAAGCGGGTCTTGGTGGTGTCCGCTTCGTTGCAGACCGCGTCGCCCTGAGGTCCGACCTGACAGTTGAACTCCGGCGGCTTCTCCTCGTCGGCATAGACGCACAGCAGCTCGTCGCAGCTCAGCGCGGGAAACGTCACGAGCTTGGACTCGGGCGGGTTGACGCGGCCGTGGTTACACGGAGCTCCGACATCGCCTTTGGGGCAGGCCGTCAGGGCTGGCGCGATGCAGAGCACGCCAAGGGTCACGGCAGCACGGCGAAGCCACTGAAGCGGGAGACGACGGAACGTATCGTTCGTTTGCATGTTGGCTCTCGGGAGGCAGTCGAGCTGTTGGGCAGCCGACGAAGCCGGGGCCGGGGCACAGGCCCGGGCTAGAGACAGGGACGGGGGCGCGCCGGGACGACACCTCCGAACCAGCGCCATCCTACACTGCCGGGCCCTGCGGTCAAGCGCATCAGAACGGCAGTAGCACGGTGTTCCGATCTCCTTCCGGGGTGGCGCGAGATCCGTGCCGGGCCGGGTGGGATGCGAGGCTCGCGGACGAACGAGCTGTGAAACAAGTGTAAAGAAGCTTCCGTGCCGAATCGGACGGGTCACCGTTGTCCTTGTGGAGAGCGGGCGTTCCCGAGATCGCCGCACGTGGACCCAACGGGTTGCTAGGCCCGACCTGGCGCCGATCCGCGGGGGATGGGAACCCGCGCAGTCGCGCCCGCGTGACACGAGCGCCGTGGTTCTTGGAGTCCGCGATCTCACCGACCGATCAAAACTGCGAGAAGCGCCGGTTAGCCCGCGCCTGGTGGTGGATGTGCGGTGTTGCGACGCAGCGCCGGCCACTGGTAATGTCCAGCCGCGTCGAAACCGGGGGGTTCCTACCCAGGTCCCCTCGCGACACCGGGCGAAGGCTCCTCATGCCTCGTCCGACTGCCGGAGCCCGACCCGCTCCGGTCCCGATGTGGCCCTAGGCCAGCTCCACACTCAAACCGAAATCCTCATGTCCAAGAAGACCTCGCGCAGGTACACGGCGTCCCTCTTGTCCACTCGCCTCAGCATCGTGCTGGGCCTTTCTCTCGCCGTTACGGCGACGAGCGCGAACGCGTCCTTGGATGGACCGCCGCCGCCACCCGATCCAGGTGGTGGTGCACCGCCGGCTCCCGATGCCGGTGCTCCGCCGCCGCCGCCCGCAGCGCCCGCCCCCGCCCCCTCCGCGACCGCGGGTGGATCGAACGCTCAAGGTGAGGCGCTCTACAAGGCTGAGGACTTCCAGGCATCCGCGATTCAGTTCTACAAGATCTCCGCGGGAGAGATTCCCGGAGACCAACCGCGCGCCCAGTACTGGCTCGGCAAGACGCTCTACAAGCTCGAGTTCTTCTCGGCGTCGCTTTCGGTCTTCGACGAGATCGTGCAGGCCGGTCCGTCGCATCCGTTCCACAAGCTCACCCTTCCGTGGCTCGCCTCGCTCTCTCGCGAGCTGCCCGAGGGCGCCGAGGTGCTGCAGAAGATCGGTACGTACAAGCCCACCGATCTCGAAGACGAGGACTTCGATGAGGTGCGCGACGAGCTGTACTACCTGCTGGGTCGCTTCCACTACCAGAAGGGCGACCTGCCGCAGTCGATCGCGCTGCTCGAGCAGGTCCCCAAGAACTCCGACTACTACATCCCGTCGCAGTTCTTCCTGGGCGTTGCACACACGCGCGACTTCAAGGGCGAGCCCTCCGTCGAGGCGTTCAAGCAGGTGATCCGTCGCTCCGTGGAGCTGCGTGATGCCGCTGACGCCAACAAGAAGGCCAACAAGAAGAAGGAGCGCAAAGAGAAGCGCGCCATGGCCAAGAAGAACAAGGGCAAGCGCAAGCGCAAGGACAAGACCAGCTTCGAGGTCACGTTCGACGACGAGATGAAGCAGTACCAAGACCTCGCGTCGCTGGGCCTGGCCAACATCTTCTACATGGTCGGCAAGTTCGACACGGCCACGAAGTATCTCGACCAGATCGACCTGACCTCGAAGTACTTCCTCGACGGCGTGCACTGGGCTGCTTGGGCCGAGTTCCGCAAGGTCGAGATCGACGACACCAACGCCAACGCGCACTACCAGCGAACGCTGGGCTACGTGCACACGCTCAACGCGCCGTTCTTCTACGACTACCTGTACCCGGACGCGTTGAAGCTCAAGGCCGTCACGTACTACTTCAACTGTCGTTACGACTCGGCCAAGCGCACCGTCGACGAGTTCGAACGCCGCTACCCCGCGACGATGAACGAGCTGAAGTCGATCCTCGACTCCGCCCCCGAGGACTTCGGACTGTTCGAGCTTTCCCGCAAGATCCTCAACGACGAGTCAGGACTCGATCCGTTCGTCGAGCAGGTCGCTCAGAAGGCGCTCTCGGACAAGACCCTCTCGAAGTACTTCGCGTACGTCCAGGAGCTTGAGCGCGAGCAAGTGCTGCTCGAGGAGATGAGCGGTGAGTTCATCTCCAGCGGGGTCGGGGAGCGGGTCACCGAGGACCTCGACCTCGCCGCCTCCGCCGCCAAGGAGCGCACCGGTGCCGAGGCTCGCTCTCGCATCACCGGCGTCATCAAGGAGATCAAAGATCTCAACAAAGAGATGATCAAGGTGGAGTACGAGATTCAGGAGAAGCGCAAAGAGCAAGGTGAGCTCGAGTCCGTGCCTCCGAAGCCTCAGAAGCCCAAGATCGACGCTGAGCACGAGATCTACAACTACAACGGCGAATACTGGCAAGACGAGCTCGGCTACTACCGATACGAAGTCACCAGTCTCTGCAAAGAATGAGTTCACTCGAGCCGGTTCTCGTGGCGCGCACGAGGATCGGCTCAATCGGTCTGGGAACTTTTCCCGGGCCAAACCACTCCCTCGTCGGGGGGAGGCCCCATGTCGGGGTTTCGGAAGCCGGCCGCACTCCATCACGTTGGGGGCGGCAACAAGAAGAGGTCCAAGATGTCGTCCAACAACTACAAGTACCGCCGTTCGCCGCTCGCGATCGGCATCATGACCGGGGTCATGGGCATGATGATGCTCAGCGCACCCACGGCGGTGTTCGCTCAGGATGCAGGCGGCGACGACAGCGTTCGCTACGAGCGCAAATCGGGCAAGGTCAAGGCCAAGAACACGCTCGATACCAAGTTCAAGTCCAAGCAGAAGGCTGCCGAGAAGGACAAGACCAAGCAGATCCAGATGATGGACGCTGCCTCCTTCGCCCGGCAGAAAGAAGCCGTCGCGCAGCAGTACGCCGACGACCAGATCAACACGCTGAAGCGACTGCTCGGCGCGTCTGAGTCGACGGATCCCGAGTATCCGGACCTTCTGTTCCGGCTCGCGGATCACTACCTCGACAAAAAGGCCTACTTCGACCTCCAGGCCGGCTCGCTGTACGAAAAAATCTACGCCGCCGAAGAGGCTGGCCAGACCGCCAAGGTCAACCAGCTCAAGGCCAGCCAGAAGAAATTCGAGCGCGGCAGCAAGGAAGCCTCGGCCGACGCGGTCAAGATCTACAAGGTTCTTGTCAGCTCCAAAGCGTTCGCCAAGTACAAGCGCCTCGACGAGGCGATCTACTTCTATGCGTTCGAGCTCGGCCAGCTTGGCCGGGACGCGGAGATGCAGGACGCCTACCTGCGCTTGATTCGCGACTACCCGACCTCAAAGTACATCCCGAACGCGTACCTCAGCTTCGCGGACTTCAAGTTCGGCAACAACAAGATCGACGAGGCGCTTCAGCTCTACCAGAAGATCGTCGACGGCTACCCCGACAGCCCGGTCTATGCGTACGCGCTGTACAAGATCGGGTGGTGTCACCTCAACCCGATCGGTACGGGCGAGCCCGAGTACCGCACCAGCCTCGACTACTTCGTCCGTACGGTGAACGCGACGCGCTCGGGCAAGGCTGGTAGCGAAGCGAACGCCAAGCAGCTGCGTCGCGACGCTCGTCGCGACATGGTCAAGGCCTACGTCAACGCCGGCAAGCCCTCCGCGGCATGGGGCTTCTTCCAAAAGGTCGGCAACGGCCCCAAGAAGGACGAGGACATGGCCCAGAAGCAGATGGAGCTTCTGGCGAACGCCTACTTCGGCAACGGCATGTACGTCGAGTCGAGCTCGATCTACAAGACGCTCCAGTCCGAGTTCGGCTCAGACGAGGCTCGGTGCGAGTGGCAGGCGCAGGTTGTCGTCAACGCGCTGGCAACCGACAACAAGGAGATCCAGTGGAAAGAGACCGACCGTCTCGCCAACTACTGGGAGGAGTACAAGGACTCCAAGTTCGGCACCGCCACCAAGAAGAAGTGCCGCGACGAAGCGCGCGACACGATGCGCCAGATGGCGACGGTGTGGCACGACGAGGCTGAGAAGACTCGCCTGCCCGAGACCTACGACCTGTCCGAGAAGGCGTACCGTGCGTTCACGACGCACTTCCCCAAGGACAAGGACGCCTATGAGATGCAGTTCTACTTTGCTGAGCTGCTGTGGGCGCAGGGCGCCAACAACTACAACTCGAAGAACCGCGATCAGCAGGAGGTCGGCCTCAAGCACTTCCGGAACGCGCACGACGAGTTCGTGAAGGTTCTCGAGATCAAGCCCGACGGCAAGTACACGAACGACGCCGCATACGCCCAGATGCTGGCGATGAAAAACGCGCTCGAGTACGACGAGACCGGCGGCAAGAAGAAAGCCTGCAAGACCAACTCGGAGGGCGTTTGCGTCTACCGAGACAAGACGGTCAAGAAGAAGACTCGGGACAAAGACACCGAGACGGACACCACGCAGGAGTTCCCGGAGTCGGCCTACACCGACGACGAGACGGCGATGCTCAGCGCGTACGACGTCTATCAAAAGTACGTGAAGGACGCGAAGGACAAGGAGCTTCCGAAGATCCAGTACCACCGCGCCAAGCTGATGATGGAGCACAACAAGTTCGACGACGCCAAGCCGGTGTTGCAAGAGCTTGTGAAGAAGTTCGACGGCCAGGTCTACGCAGCATGGGCTGCGGAGATGCTCATCGACCTTCTGGTCATCCGGTGGACCGACAAGGACAACACTCCCGAGCAGACCGTCCAGACCTCGGACGAGCTTGAGAAGTGGGCGACCGAGCTTCAGACGATGAAGCTGTGGAAGCACGCCGAGTCGTCGCGTATCCGCGAAGCGGTCCCGGGCTACCTCGCGGGCATCGGCTGGAAGAAGGCGATGGCCTACCAGGAGCAGGGCAAAGCCGGCGATCCCGAGGGATACGTCAACTGTGCCGAGACCTTCGTCCAGGTCTACAACGACCACGAAGATCACGAGCGTGCCGACACGCTGCTCTTCAACGCCGCCCGGTGTTACGAGGCCGCGTTCCTCGTCGGTAAGGCGATCAAGATCCGCAGCGCACTTCTCGACGCCCACCCCGACAGCGAGCACTACCAGCAGACGCTTCGCGAGCTGGGGCAGAACTACCAGGCGGTGGCGTACTACTCGGATGCGGCCGACCGCTACGAGCAGTACGCGGACAAGTACACCAAGGACGACTTCACGCCCGAAGCCCTCCAGAACGCGTACCTGTTCCGTCTGGGGCTCGGCAACGAGGAGAAGGCACAGTCCAACCTCGGCAAGTTCGAGGGTCTGTACCGCAAGAAGGATCCGGAGACCGCTGCGAAGATCTTCTGGTCCAAGCACGAGCTTCTGTCCAGCCAAGAGGAAAAGCTCTCGCACGCACGCGAGTTCGTCTCCCGCTACGGCACCAAAGGTGGCGTTGATCGCCGCGTCGTCGCAGAGGCCGCCATCGGTCAGATCCTCTGGCGCCAGTCCTGCACCAAGCCGCTGCTGTTCGACAGCTGCATCAGCATCAAGCGCGAGAAGGCCAACGCAGGTAAGGACGTCAAGGAGAAGGCTCGGAAGCTTCGGAGCAAAGCGAAGAAGGCCAAGGACGAGCTGCCGCAGTTCTGCGGAAACCCGACGCAGGGCATCGTCACCGTCCACGCTCGCGATGCGAAGAAAGCCAGCACCGCGCAAGACCACTTCTCGACCGCGCTGAAGCTGTCGAGCAAGGCGCCCAACATGCCGGCCGAGGAGGTCGAGCGCGTCGAGGCGTACAAGAACGCAGTCGGGATGTCGATGGTCTACTCGGCCGACGAGAAGTACGAGGAGTACTTGCAGAACGTCATGCCCGAGGGTCTCGACTTCACCGTCGAGGAGTACAAGAAGGACTCGGGCCTGCCCAAGTGGGAGCGCGAGTACAAGGAGCAGGTGGCGGCCGCCGAGGACTCGAAGAAGCGTTTCAAAGCGTTCTTCGACAAGAAGGTCGCCGTCGCAAAGGAACTCCAGGAGCGCTACGCGAAGGTCAAGACCTCGCAGAGCCCGTACTGGGTCCTGGCGGCTGCTGCTCGCTCTGCGATCTCGATGCAGAACTTCGCAGACCAGCTGTACCGCGCCGAGGTGCCCCGCAGCTTCAAGGTCGAGGATCAGGTCTTCGCCTACTGCGATGCGCTCGCCGACCAGGCTGCGATGCCGCAGAAGCTGGCCAACGACGCGTTCACGTACTGCCTTGAGCGGTCCACCGAGTATCAGTTCTTCAACGAGTTCAGCCGCATGTGCGAAGAAGAACTCCAGCAGCGTGACCCGGAGAAGTTCCCGGCCACCGAAGAGCTGTTCGGAACGTCGGTCTACACCGACAGTCGCCTGGACGTTGTCGGCGTTCAGACCTCGCTCGACGGTGAGCAGCCCCAGGCCAAGAAAGCGCCTGCCAAAGCCAAGTCCGAAGAAGGGGCCTCCGAAGAGGGCCTCTAGGTCTCTGTTCGCATCACGAGGAATATCATCATGCGTATTCAAAACATCTTCGGACTCATCGCCCTGTCGTTGGCGCTGACCACCGCTGCGGGCTGCAAGAAGAAGAACGCCGGAACCGACGCGCCCTCGGGCGCTGCTGGGGCTGCGGTCGATCCGACCAAGGCTTCGGCCGAGGCCAAGAAGGCGTTTTCCGACGTCGCGGCGCGCTACGACAAGGCCACGGCATCGGGCAAGCTCAGCGGCGGGCAGTGCGATTCATTCTCGAATGACTTCGCCGCGGTCTACAAGGAGTTCGGCTCCCAGATGACCATCGCCTGGTTCAACTCCGGTGCCGTGCTGGAGGAGTGCGGCAAGACGGAGGCCGCCGAGGCCATCTACGAGGCCATCATCAAGAAGGAGCCGAAGTTCGACCTCGCGTACAACAACCTCGGCGTCATCTACTGGAACCGCAAGAAGGAGAGCAAAGCGCTCGACTACTTCAAGCGGGCCGTCGAGGCGAACCCCAAGACCAAGGCTCCGAGGAACAACCTCGCGGCTGCGCTTCGGGACAAGTACTCCAGCGATCCCAAGCCGGACGACTTCACCACTGCGGAGCGGAACCTTCAGACGGTGCTTGCGGTCGACTCGTCCAACCAGCTCGCCTACGAGAACTTGGCGCGCCTGTACTACGACCGTGGTCGCCTCAAGGACAAGTCGTACATCCTGCTTGCCGACCTCGTCGTCACGCAGTCCCTGCGGGTGTTCGCAGATACGGGCGTGCAAAGCCCCGACATCTACAACATCAAGGGCCTCATCTTCATGGAGCGCGAAAACCAGGTTGATGCGCTCAAGGCGTTCTCAAAGGCGGCGAGCCTCAAGCCCGACCACGCCGACGCCCACATGAACATCGCGATGATCTCCATCCGCTTCCGCGACTACGCGCAGGCAGAGAAGAGCCTCAACATCGCGCTCAAGGACTCGCGGCAGAAGAAGAACGTCGAGACCTTCCTCGGACTGGGCGTCGCCCAGCGTGGTCTTCGCAAGTACAAGGACGCTGAGACGTCCTTCAAGAAGGCGATGGACATGAGCGGCAGCGACCCGCGCCCGCTCTACAACCTGGGCGTGCTGTACCAAGGCCACATCGGCCCCAACAGCGAGGGCGATGGACTCAAGGAGAACGACACCGCGAAGGGGTTCTTCACCAAGTTCATCAGCAAGGCCTCGGGGGACAAGGAGTACGCGGACATCGTGGCCGACGCGAAACAGCGCGTCGAAAACATCGAGCAGTACAAGTTGGACCTCGAAGAGATGAAGAAGCTCGAGGCTGAGGCGAAGAAGCTCGAGGAGATTCAGAAGAAGCAAGAGGCTGAAGAGCGCAAGCGTCTTCTCGACCTTGAGAAGAAGGCTCGCGACGCAGCCGCTGGGGCATCCGCCGCACCGGCTGGCTGACCAAGGAATCGCCGAGGAAACTCGGCAACCGAAGAAGCGGCGGGCTCTCAAGGCTCGTCGCTTTTTTCGTGGTTTCAGACCCGAGTGGACCGCGTTCCTCGCTCGGCGAACGCGGCGCCCTGCGGGTTGCTGTATGACAAGACCCATGCCTCGATGCTTGCTCGTCCCGGGTCTCGCTGTGGTCTTTGCGTGCGGCGGGGCGGACATCGAGGGGAGTAAGGCCGAGGCATCGTCGACGGACTCCGGGCCGCAGACTGGAAGTACCTCGACCGGCTCGTCGTCGATCGGTCCCAGCTCGGGGAGCTCCGCAGACGCGAGCTCGGGAGGCTCGATGAGCAGCGGATCGACGACGGGGCTCTCGGACGAGCTCAATGCGGATGCGTGCGAGGGCGCGACGATGCGGCCCAAGCCAAACGACACCGCGATGCGTGGCCCTTGGTCGGTGGGCACCCGAACGGTCACGATCGATGACCTCACCGTCGAGGTGTTCTATCCCGCAGCCGAAGCGCCCAGCGGAGATCCGGTTCGGTTCGACATCCGCGAGGCCCTGCCGCCCGAGGAAGCGGCAAAGATTAGCGACGAGCAGAATCCGTGGCAGATCTGTGAATGCGGCCGCGACCTTGCTGTCGACGATGCGTTTGGTCCGTACCCGGTGATCTTGTTCGTGCACGGGACCGCCGGGTGGCGCACGCAGTCTCTCCGGCATCTCACGCATTGGGCCAGCCGTGGTTTTGTCGTGCTGACCGCCGACCACCCCGGGCTCATGCTGCGCGACATTCTGGCCCCGCTTTGCGGAGGGGAGGCTGCAGCACGCGACTTGGACTCCGACCTCGCGGCGATGCTGGCCGCGGTTCGGGGGGACACCGACGAGCTGATCGAGCTCGCACCGATCATGGACGCTTCACGCATCGGCATGACGGGGCACTCCGCCGGCGGGATGGCCGTTGGACCCTATTCGGATGTCGCCCAGGTGATCGTCCCGCTCTCGGCTGGCCCGACGGTGCCGGGAGGGGCGGCGCTGCGCTCCTCGCTCACCCTTGGGGGCACGGCCGATACGGTGGTGCCCTACAGCAGTCTGCAGAGCGGGTATGCAGCCTCGGCATCGCCCAAGCGCCTGGTCGGCATCACCAATGCCGGACACCTCGTCCCCTCGGAGATTTGCACGGCGTCGAATACCGCGGGGCAGAACCTCCTGGAGATCGCTGCCGAGGCGAAGGTCTGCGGGGCTGCGGCGGCGGGCTTTTTGTTTCAGTGCAGCGACGAGTTGCTCACCGATGAGACCGGGTGGGCGATCGTGGAGTACGCGACCTCGGCCGTGTTTGAGGAGACGCTGCACTGCTCGGAGATGGGCACGGCAAACCTGGAGGCGCTTGTGAGCGTGTACCCGGACGTCGCCGAGTCGGTCTCCGAGTAGCTTGAGCCCGAGGCCGAGACGCAGGAGGCCCGATGATCGCCTCGGAACCCCGAAGGCATACGCTTCCTCACAAGGTCCTCGCGACGGCGCGGCGTACGGGGTTCCGGGCGGTGATCTCTTGGCGTCCCAGCGGCACGTTTGAAAAAAGCGTAGTCGGGATCGCCATCCCGGAGGAGCTGGCGACCGCGATTTCGCCGCTTTGGATCAGTGGACAACGCCCCTGGGCCGCAGATACGATGCGTCCGAACGGCGGATTCTCCTGAGGTGCGCCCGAGGCCTTGTGCCAGGCCCCGTCACTTCGGCCATCGTTCGAGAAGGAAGACCCCATGCGCGCAAAGTTCTTCGCCATCACCACGACCCTCGCTCTGTCCATGGCGGCTGCATCGACCGTAGCAGCAGCACCGGCAAACAACTCCGATGCCGACTCGGCTGCCCGTGTCGAGGGTGACGGCGGCACGACGGTCTACGACTTCGACGACGACAACGTCGACGGCGAGATCCTCAGCCCCGATGGTGCCAACGTGAACTCTCGCGCTCGCGTGAAGCACGCGAGCCTGATTACGATCCGGCCGCACTTCATCTCCGAGCTCATCTCGCTCTCCTTCGACATCTAAGACGCAGCCCGCCCCCGGGCCGCACCGAGCTCGCGCTGGCGGCGCGGCCTCTCGCCCGCACCCAACGCCAACCGGCCACCCGAAAAAAGATCAGAGCATCCGGAACTTCCCGCAAAGCGGGGTGTCTCGGCGCCTGAACCCCGAAGGACTTCCGATGTCCCAGACCCTGAACCTCAAAATCTTTCACAATGGCGCGCTGGTCGAAGAGAAGACGCTCTCCCAGGACGTCATCAAGATCGGCAAGCTGAAGAGCTCGCATCTTTGCCTCGAAGACGATGCTGTTGCCCGAATGCACGCCGTCATTGAGGTTTCGGGGTCGGATGTCCGGGTCATCGACCTGGGAAGCTCCACCGGCACGACGCTCAACGAGCAGCGGGTCGAGAAGAACGCGGTCCTCAAGGACGGCGACGTTCTCGAGTTTGGCCCCTACCGGGTCGAGGTCGCGTTCGCGGCTGCGGCCGCCGCAGGAGCCCAGGCGCAGACCGTGATCGCACCAGCGCCCACCGCGCCAGCCGCCGCGCCGATGGCAGCTCCTATGGCCGCCGCGGCTGCGATGCCGATGGCGGCTCCGATGGCCGCTGCTGCGGCGCCGATGGCTGCACCCGTACGGCCGGTGATGCAGGTCGACGCCTCGGAGGTCGAGCGCCAAGACGGCTCGACGGTCACCGAGGTCATGACGATCTACGGTCGCACCGTGCTCGACGTCCAACACGTCGGCCAGGTGAAGAGCCGTCGTGGCTCTGCGCCCATCTTCCTGGCGCTTGGCGGCCTCATGCTGGTCGGCGGCGCCGGGTTCTTTGCGACCGACACGGTTCTTCGGTCCGACGAGTGGGCGGCCTATGACAAGGAAGCTGCTGACGCGCAGTCGACCGGTCGCCCCGCACCGATGGCTCCTGGGTCTGGGTTCGGCGGCATCGGGGTCGTGCTGGCGTTCCTGGGTCTTGTGCCGTTCGGCATCGGTATCGCTCGGCTGGGCGACAAAGGCACGCCGAACTACACCATCGGTGAAGGTACCGATGCGACGTTCGCCGCTCCGCCCACGGGTCTGCCCGATGGCAACGCGTTCCCGCTGGTTCGCGGGAGTGGCTCCGGCGACTCGACGCTGAACTTCACCGCTCAGATGACCGGTGACGTCACCCTCGACGGCCAGAAGCTCAGCCTTCAAGAGTTGGTCAGCTCGGGCCGCGCGGCGGCGATGGGTTCAACCTACTCGTTCCCGATCCCCGCTGGAGCGCACTGCAAGGTCGCGCACAACGGGCTCGTCTTTCACGTCAACTCGGTCCCGCCCGGCAAGGTCATCGCGCAGAAGTCCGAGACCGACAAGCCGTTCTGGCTGTACAGCGCTGCTTCGCTGGTCGTCCTTGGCTCCCTTCTGGTGCTCGCGCACCTTGCCCTGCCCGCGGGCGACGGCATGAGCCTCGACGACGAGATGGGTGAGAACCGCTTCGTCGGCTACATGAACCAGCCCGACGAGACGCCCGAGGAAGAGCCGCCCCCAGAGCAAGAGGACTCCGATGAGGAAGCCGGCGGTAGCGGTCAGCGCCACAAAGGCGAAGAGGGCAAGATGGGCAAGCCGACTTCGAAGCAGAAGTCTGGTCTCTACGCCATGAAGGGCCCGCAGGACGCAGTTCCGCAGATGGCGCGAAACTTCGACCCCGACATGCAGGCTCGTCAGGCCGGTATTCTCGGAATGATGGCCTCCGAAAGCGGCCACTTCCTCGCATCGCCCTACGGGGGCGCATTTGCCCAGGGCAACGACGATGAGGATGTTTGGGGCGGTCTTACCGGCACGGAAGTCGGCGAGGCGTTCGGCGTCGGCGGTCTCGGACTGGTCGGCACCGGTCGAGGCGGCGGTGGTACTGGCGAAGGCACCATCGGTCTCGGCAACACCGGGCTCATCGGCAAAGGTGGCGGCGGCGGTTCGGGCTCCGGCTACGGTCGCGGCTCGGGTGCTGGCTTCGGTGACCGCGGGAAGCGAGTTCCTCGCATCCGTCAGGCCAAAGCGACGGTCAAGGGTGCTCTCGACAAGGACATCATCCGCCGCATCGTCCGGGCACACATCAACGAGGTTCGCCACTGCTACAACCAGGGCCTCGTGAAAGACCCGAACCTCAAGGGTCGCGTCGCGGTCCAGTTCACCATCGGGCCCACCGGCAAGGTCCCCGTCGCGGTGGTCGCTCAGTCCTCGCTCAAAGACGCGAACGTCGCCAACTGCGTGGCCAAAGCGGTCAAGCGCTGGACCTTCCCCAAGCCGCAAGGCGGCGGCAACGTGGTCGTCACGTACCCGTTCGTTCTTGAGCCGGGCTGATCGAGACGCCCTAACAAAAAAAGGCGAGCCTCCGGGCTCGCCTTTTTTGTTGGTTGTCTCGCTCCCTGCGGGGCAAAGCCAGGTGGCTCGACCCCCGCCGGAGCTGCTCGTGGCACCGGCGGAGTCGTATCCGTGGCGAGGGTGCTCTGCCGCGGGGCGGGCCCGGTTGCCCCGCGCCCGTCGCTGGACGGAGAAGACGGGGCGCCTGGTGTTCAGCGGCGAAGGTTTGCTTTGAAGGTGGTCTTGTCACCTAGGAGCGGCGCCGATACCATCCAAACCCGAGCCGCCCCGTTCCCTCACCCGGCGGGGCCCCAATCGACATGCGCCGTATCCTCCTCCTCCTCGCGTTGTCCGTTCCCGTTGTCGCAGTCGCGCCCGCCTGTCAGTTGGCGAGCCGCCAACGCGTCCAGTCCACCACCCGGATGAACGAAGGCATCTCGGCCGAGAAGAAGGGCAACACCTCTTCGGCTGAGCGCTACCTGAAGGAAGCGATCGAGATCGATCCGACGCACGCCAAGGCGCACTACACCCTCGGCCTCATCTACCAAAAGCAGAACAAGTTGGTCGATGCCGCGAAGGCGTTCGAGGACGCGGTCGAGAACATGGGCGACGCCCCCGACGCGAACTACATCTTCAAACTCGGTGTCGTGACCGCGGCGCAGGGCGAGCAGCCTGGCTCGGCGCAGGCCGACAAAGAGGCGAAGTACAAGGAGGCGATCACCAAGTACCAGGAGACGCTCAAGCTCGACCCTGACCACTACAACGCGAGCTACCGGATGGGCGTCCTGTACGAGCGGCTCGACAACCCGGTGCAGGCCGACTCCGCGTTCCGCAAGGCCATCGAACTCAACGCGACCTTCAGCGCGTCGTTTGTTTCGCTGGGCAACATGTACATCGACTACGGCCACGCGAACGTGGGCCAAGCCGTCCTCGAAACCGGCGTCAAGGTCAACGACAAGGATGCCGACATGTGGAACGGCCTGGGCCGAGCGCAGCGCGCCCTCAACAAGCCGCAGGAAGCCGTGGAATCGTTCAAGACCGCCAAGGCGATCGACCCGGACATGCCCGACGTGTTGTTCGGCCTCGGCATGGCTTACGCAGATCTTCGCCAACGCAACGAGGCTGTCGAGGCGCTCCAGGGCTTCCTCTCCAAGGCTGGCAACGACGTGCCTGAGCACCTCAAGAAGGCCGCGAACAGCACGATCGCTCGCATGCAGGACGTGATCTAGTCCGACGCGGGCTCCCGGCTGTGCCGGCTGTGCCCGCGTTGCGCCTTCGATGGTCGCGCTCGTCGTGGTTCCGAGACCCCTGCTCGGACCGGCGGGCGCGTTCTCGTTTTGCGGTATCACTGCACTCGGGTTCACGTGGGTGTGGAGCGCAGGGCCAAGTGAGCGGTGCCGCTCGGTCGCCTGCTCCGACGGCGCCGAGCCGATCTTCGCAAACCGACCGCGTAGGGGTGCCTAGGCGTTTGTGAGCGACGCCGCGCGCGTGTTATATCCAGCAACGTTTCGAGCGCGGGTTTTCCCTGTAAGTCTCGAAGGATAGCGCCGACATGGAACTCACTCAGCGGATCAAACAGCGCCTTCGCGAGGTCGACGACTGGTCGACAGTGGTCGACGAACTCGAAGCCGAGGCCGGCGCGGCGAGCGACAAGGCCGAACAATCGAAGGCGTTCTTCGAACTGGCGCGCGCGTGCGAGGACGTGTTCCTCGACAAGGCGCGTGCGATGCAGGCGTACCAGAAGGCGTTCAAGCTCGACCAAAGCAACCTCGAAGCGCTACGTCGGGCGCGACAGATCTACGGAACGATGGCCAACCTCGAGATGGTCACGCGCTTGATGGGTCTCGAGTTGAAAGCCAACCGCGACGAGGCGCTTACCGGACGACTGCACTACGACTTCGGTGCAGCACAGCTGAGCCTTCGCAACTTCGACGATGCGAAAGAGCACCTTGCTCTCGCGGTTCAAGCTGAGCCGGACAACGAGCTCTACGAAGCCCGGTACCAGGAGACCCAGTACGACCGCGCGAACTGGAAAGCCGCGCTGGAGACGGTCTACGCGGATCTGGTTGCACTTACGGGTGAAGACGATCCCCTCGGTGCGAAGGTGCCGAATCATGGTTCGCAGCTGTCCTCCATGTACATGAGGGGCGCACAGATTCTTCACCAAGAAGCGCCCGAGGATGCGCGGCTTCTGCCGCTGCTGTTCAAGGCGCTGGAGAGCGATCCCAACAACGCCGAGGCTGGGTATCTTTCGGACACGATGCTCGCGGCGGCCGGCCAGCTGCAGCACGTGCAAAAACTTCAAGACCGTCGTGTGTCGATGTTGGAGAGCGACTCCGACAAGGTCGACATGCTCCGGTTCTTCGCCGACATCTGGGAGGTTCGTCTGAACAACCCGCAGATGGCGGCGTACTTCTTCCACCAAGCGTTGGACCTCGCCTACGGGGCTCGCACCCTCGGCTCCGCGAGCGAGACGCTCTGGAATGTGGCTGCGTTCCGCAAGCTGGTCCTCAGCGCCGACGAGTCCGGACAAGCCGACGCTCTGATCCCGCTCGCCGAGCGTGGCGTCGCGTCTCTGGAAGATCCCGCGGAGCGCGTTCTGTTGGCGCTCGAGGCGGGTTCGTTCGCCTGGCGGTCCTTTGAGGACACCGGCACCGCTGGCCGCTTCCTCGGCCTTGCCGTCGACGTGGCCCCCGATCACCCGACCGTCATCGCCTTTGAAGACCAGGTCGGCGCGATCGACCCGGTAGATTTTGACGCGTTCGGCTCCGCGCCCGAACCCGCCGCGCCTGTCGCGGAGGAGACCGAGCCCGACGCGCCCGACGCTCTTGAAGCCGAAGAGGCCTCGGTCGAAGAGTCGGACGAAGCGGCGCAAGCCGATGCAAGACTCGCGGCGGAGGAGGCTGAGCTCGAAGCCGAGATCGCGGCTGAAGAAGCCGAACTCAAAGCGCAGCTCGAGGCAGAAGCGGCGGAAGTCGAAGACGAGCCCGAGCCCGAAGCGGAGCCCGAGCCCGAAGAAGAGCCCGAGGTCGAAGAAGAGCCCGAGGTCGAAGAAGAGCCCGAGCCCGAAGAAGAGCCCGAGGTCGAAGCGGAGCTTGAGCAGGATGAGGAACTCGAGGCGGACACAGAGCTCGAGGACGACTCCGACGACTCCGACGACTCCGACGAGGACGACTCCGAGGACGACTCCGAGGACGATGCGGATTCACAGCCTGCTTCGGTGGGGGACGAGTCGTTCGACGCCGAGCAGATGAAGCTGATCGAGAAGGCGCAGAAAGCCGACAAGAAGGGCGGGAAGCGGGCGATCGATGCTTGGCGGGAAGCGGTCAGCAAGATGCCCGACAAGGTGTTCCCGCGGGTTCGCCTCAAGCAGCTCTACGTCGACAACAACAAGTGGAGCAACGTCGCGGACCTGATCAAGGATCAGATCAAGAACACGCCCGACGAGTCCCCGACTCAACTTGAGGACAAGCTCGCGCTGCACTGGGAGCTGGTCGAGCTGTACCGCGAGCGGTTGCGGCAGCCGGGGCTGGTGGTCACGACGCTGGGCGGCCTCGAGAAGCTTCTCGAGTCCGCTGGCGAGACGGAGCAGCTGCTCAAGGTCGTCGAAGAGCAGCAGAACCAGTTCGAGTCGATGAAGCGTTGGCCCGACCTCATCGGTCGGATCCGCCGACGCGCCGAACTCGTGGAGGACATGAACGCGCGCAAGGAGCTGCATCTGCAGGCGGGCGCGCTGTTCCTGGAGAAGTTCAACAACCAGGCCGAGGCGATCAAGAGCTACGAGTCGGTGCTCGAATGTGACGAGTACGACCCCACGGCCATCGGCAAGCTCAAGGAGCTGTACCAGCGCCGCCGCGACTGGGAGAAGATGCTGGCGGTCCAACAGAAGGAGCTGGCGCTCATCGAGGATCCCGAGGAGCGCAAGGCGCAGCTCCTTGAGGTTGCCCGTGTTGCTGCGCAGAAGATCAAGAAGCCGGCCATCTCCATCGAGCTGTGGTCTCAGGTTCTCCAGAGCGATCCCAGCAACGTCGAGGCGCTGGAAAACCTCGAGCAAATGCTGGAGCGCGAGAAGAACTGGCCCGCGCTTTCGGAGACGCTTGAGCGCCTCATCGAGGTGACTGCCGACCCCACGAAAAAATCGGGGTACCTGGTCAAGCTGGGCCTGCTCTACGCGGACAAGGTTAAGGACAACGCAGCCGCCATCCGGACTTGGGAAGCGCTGCACGAGATCGAGCCGGACAACCGCCGCGCTCAAGACCAGCTCAAGAAGCTCTACGTTGCCGAAGGCGACATGGATGCGCTTGAGCAGTTCTACGCGAAGCAGGACAAGTGGGCCGAGTTCATCCGCGTTCTTGAGCGCGAGTCCGACACCGCCGAGGGGGATCGAAAGGTCGAGCTGCAGCTCAAGATCGCTGCCCTGTACCGAGACAAGATCGGCAAGCCCGACCGGGCGGTTCGGGCGCTTGAGAAGTCCTTGGCCGACGGGGACAACCTCACCGTCGCCGAAAAGCTGATCGAGCTCTACGAAGAGGCCGGCGACGAGCGACATCTTGCTCGCCCGCTGCGCATCAAGCTCGACAACGAAGAGGACGCAACCAGCCGTCAAGGTCTGCTGCGTCGCTTGGCGGACCTCTCGGAGCGTATCGGCCACGAGCCTGAAGAGGCGTTTGCCTACTATCAGAAGGCACTCGAAGAAGATCACACCGCCACCGACGCTCGCGAGCACCTCGAGCGTTTGGCGGAGACCACCAACCAGTGGCAGCCGCTCGCGCAGTCGCTTGAGTTGGCGATCAAGGAGTACGGCGAGTCGACCGACAGCCTGCCGCTTCGTCTGAAGCTGGCCGAGATCAACGAGCAGCACATGGCCGATCTCGATGCGGCGCTGGCGGTGAACCAGGGCATCGTGGAGATCGATGCCGAGGAGCCCACCGCGCTTGCCTCGCTTGAGCGTCTGTACCTGGCGTTGGGTCGCGAGGAAGACCTGCTGGCGGTGCTCGACACGAAGCTGTCGTTGTCCGACGACGAGGAAGAGAAGCGAGCAACGCAGACTCGAATCGGCTCGATTCACGAGCAGCTCGGTCACCACGACAAGGCCATCGAGGCCTACAACGCGGTGCTGGATTCGGGCGTCGAAGACCCCGAGGTCCTCTCGGCACTCGACCGGATCTACAGCAACCTCGAGCGCTGGGAAGACCTCTCAGCTGTGCTTGAGCGTGAGCTGAACATCGCCTCGGATGAGGATGCCGCTGCGCGTGCGGAGTACCTGCTGCGCCTTGGCGTCATCATGCAGGACCGGCTCGAGAAGCCGGAGGAGGCGGTCGAGCTGTATCGCCAGGTGCTTGAGATCGATCCGGCCAGCGACTCGGCCCGTGACCGTCTCGAGGGGTGGCTGGAGCTTCCTCAGTCCGACGAGGAGTCGGGCGAGGTCGCCGAAGAGTCGGTCGAGCGTACCGAGCTTCGGGTCAAGGTGGCGGGCATCCTGCTGCCGATCTACGAGGCGATGGAGGCGTACGCCGAGCAGGTTCAGTGTCTGCAGATCCAAGCGGATGCAGCGCAGGACAGCCAGTCGCGCGTCGAGCTGTTGCTTCGGATTGGTGAGCTGCTCTCGCACTCGATGGGCGACAGCTCCCGGGCGTTTGACGTGTACGCGCGTGCGTTCCGCGAACAGCCCGACAACGCAGTGGCGGCACAGTCGCTCGAGAACATCGCCACGGTCGAGGACCGTTGGCAGGACTTCGCCGACCTCCATGAAGAGGCGGTCTCGAAGGACCTCGAGAGCGGCCTGATGCGTCGCTTGCTGACGCGTCTCGCGACGCTGTACGACCAGCAGCTTGGTGACAGCGAGAAGTCGATCGCGTGTTACCAGCGGGCGGTCGACATCGATCCGGGCGATGCGGGCTCACTCGACGCCCTGGAGGCGCTCTACTCCCGCGACCAGAACTGGGAGCAACTGCTTGAGGTCTACCGCAGCAAGGTGGAGCTTGAGAACGACCAGCAGAACCGCGAGGATCTTCGCTTCAAGATCGCGCACCTGCAGGTCGACATGTTGAGTCGTCCCGCGGACGGTATCGTCACGTACAGCGAGATCCTCGCTGACGACGACATCAACACGCGGGCCATCATCGCGCTCGACCGCCTCTACCTCGACGCCGAGCAGTGGCCTGAACTCGCGGAGAACCTCACCCGGCAGCTCGCGCTGTCGGCGGATCCCTCCGAGCAGATCGAGCTCAACCTGCGGTTGGGATCGCTCCAGCTTCAAAAACTGAACCAGTCCGCGCTGGCGGTCGAGACCTACAGCCGGGTACTGGAGTTCGACCCCGTCAACGAGTCGGCACTGGAGGCGCTGGAGACCCTGCTCGACGACGAGGAGCACCAGCTTTCCGTCGCCAAGATCCTCGAGCCCATCTACAAGGCGAGCAACGACTGGACCAAGCTGATCGCGGCCTACGAGATCATGGTCAAGCACTCGCTTGAGCCCGGCGAAAAGATTCAGCTCCTCCACCAGATTGGTGAGCTGTACGAGCTCGCGGGTGACGAGCCCGAGAAGGCGTTCGGCGCGTTCGGTCGAGCCCTCAAAGTGGACCCAAGCCGCGAGGACACGCAGTCTCGCCTCGACAACCTCGCCAACCAAATGGGCGCGTTCACCGAGATGGTGGCGCTGTACGAAGGTGTGGTCGACGACGTGGTCGACGACCAGCTTCGGCTTGCCATCCTCGGCAAAGTCGCCCGGACATACGAGACTGCGATCGACGATTCGACGAGCGCAGCCGCGACCTACGAGAAGATGCTCGAGGTCGACCCGGCGAACTTCCAGGCGGTCGACTCACTCATCGAGGTCCACCGCCGAACGAACAACTTCGAGCCCCTTGTGGCCGCGGTGGTGCGGAAGGCCGAGATGGTCGACGGCTCCGAAGACCAGAAGAAGATGCTGGTCTATGCGGCGAGCATTCGCGAAGGCGTGATGGAGGACGCCGAAGGCGCGATCGAGCTGTACCAGCGCGTGCTGACGATCGACGACGCGGATGGAGAGGCACTCGAGGCACTCGAGCGCTTGTACGTTCAGCTGGAGCGGTGGGAGCCGCTGCGCGACGTGTACCAGCGCAAGAGCGAGCTTGCGGATGATCCCGACGACCGCCGGCAGGCGCTGTACGTGCTGGGCCAGGTGTATGACGCCGAGCTCAAGGACACCGACCGAGCGATCGATACGTATCAAGCCGTCCTCGATATCGAGCCGGGTGACCCGCAGGCGATCCAGGCTCTTGACCGACTCTACGGTCAGGCCGAGCGCTGGCTCGACCAGCATCAGATCCTCGAACGGGCCGTCGATGCGTTTGACACGGCGCAGGAACAAACCGCGCTTCGGTACCGAATCGGTCAGCTCTGGGAGAACCAGCTCGCCGATATGGTGCGGTCGATCGAGGCGTACCGCGAGGTCCTCGCGCACGACCCCACGCATGAACCAACGATCGAAGCGCTTGAGCGCATCGCACGTGGAGAGAACGAGCCGATGGCGGCGGCCCAGGTGCTGGCACCGCGGTACGAGCAGTTCTCCGAGTGGGAGAAGCTGGTCGAGATCTACGAGGTGATGGTCCAGCACACGGAGGATCCGGTCGGAAAGATCGAACGGCTCCACCAGGTGGCTGGCATCTACGAGCTTCAGCTCTCCGAGTTCGACAAGGCGTCCGATGCGTACGCGCGGGCGCTGGCGACCGACCCCAAGTCGGAGCCAACCGTCGAGCAGCTTGAGCGCCTCGCTGAGGTGACGGGCGACTGGGAGAAGTTCGCCGCCTTGCTCTCGGAGCAGTCCGACCGGCTCCTGGACCCCCACGCGAAGACGCAGATGCTCTCCCGCTTGGCGCGGATTCAAGAGGAGCGTCTGGCCAACGTCGAGGACGCCGTCGGTCGCTACCTTGAGGTGCTCGACACCGATCCCGAGGACGCCGCCGCAATCGGTGCCCTCGATCGGATCTTCTCGCACACCGAGCAGTGGCCGCAGCTTGTCGACAACCTTCGTCGACAGGTGGCCATCACCGGCGACGAGCACGACCTGATCGCGCTCTACTTCCGGATGGGCCAGACCTACCAGGTCCAGATGAACGAGCCCGCGAAGGCCATCGAGGCGTATCGCGAGATCCTCAACATCGACCCGGCGCACGAGCAGACGTTGCAGGCGCTCGAGCTCATCTTCACCAGCGGTGAGCATCAGAGCGAGATCGCCGAGATCCTCGAGCCTATCTATCAGGCTGCCGAGCGCTGGGACGCGCTGGTCAAGCTCGGTGAGGTGAAGCTCGGAGCGACCGAAGACCAGCACGAGCGGCTAGCGATCATCCAGGGCGTTGCCGAGATCTCCGAGCACCGCCTCGGGAGCCCCGGCGATGCGTACATCTGGTGGCTGCGGGCGTACATCGACGACCCGTCGAGCGAGCAAGTCCACGATGAGCTGGACCGTCTCGCTGCCGTGACCGGCGAGTGGGGACACATCGTCGACGTCGGCCAGCAGATCCTCGAAGAGGAGCAGCCCCCGGCGGTCAAGCAGACCGTCTTGATGCGCACCGCCAAGGTGCTCGACAAGCGGCTCATGGATGGCGGCCGGGCAATCGAGGCCTATCGCGCGGTCCTGGAGCTCGACGGCGAGAACCCCGAGGCGCTTTCGGCTCTCGACCGGATCTACAGCCAGCTCGGTATGGCTCAGGACCTGGCGGAGATCCTCCAACGCCGGATTCAGATCACGCTCGACGGCGAGGACCTCGTCGACCTTGAGGTGCGTCTCGCCGAGACCTTCGAACGCGACCTGCACAACCACGAGCAGGCGGTCGCCGCATACACGCGGGCCCTCCAGAACGATCCGGCCAACGCTACGGCGCTGAGTCGTCTGGAGACGCTCTACCTCTCCCAGCACAAGTGGGAGGAGCTGTTTGAGGTCTATCAAAAGACCGTCGACGTCGCGAACACCGATGAGGACACCGCGGACTGCTACCAGCGGATGGCGAAGCTCGCCTCCGACACGCTGGACCGCGAGACCGACGCGATCGATCTGTGGAACCGCGTGTTGGACCTGCGCGGCGAAGACCCGCTCGCCCTGGGCGAACTGGCTGCGCTGCACGAGTCCCACGAGCGGTGGGACGACCTGGTCGAGATTCTCGAACGCCAGGTGTTTGTCATCGAGGACTCGCAGACCCGCGTGGATGCGTATCAGACCCTAGGCCGGGTCTACGGCGGCAAGCTCGAGCGCGATCGCAATGCGCTGGATGCTTGGCTCAATGCGCTCGACCTCGATCCGAACAACCTCGAGACCCTGCAGGCGCTTCACCGAATCTATGAGGAGTCGCAAGCCTGGGTCGAGCTGATCCAGGTGGTCGAGAGCCTCATCGCTCAGGGGCCGCACGTCATTGGGCAAGAGGAACTCAAGGAACTGCACGCGAAGTCTGGCCGGATCCACGGCGAGTACTTGATGCAGCCTGACCAGGCGATCGAAGCCTGGCACGCGGTCCTGCGGATGGAACCCGGGGACATGGAAGCCCTCGCGGCGCTTGAAGCCCTCTACACCCAAGAGGCTCGCTGGAACGACGCGATCACGATCCTTGAGCAGAAGACCAAGGTGCTCGATGGGGACGAGAAGATCGATGTGCTCATGCAGATCGCATCGATCTGGGAAGAGCGCCTGGAGGACCAAGTCCAAGCGGCGGGCGCGTACCAGGAGATCCTTGAGAACGACCTCGTGCACGCTCCTGCGGGTGAGGCTCTTGAGCAGATCTATCGCGACACGGAGGACTACGGTTCGTTGGGCGAGCTGCTCATCAACCGTGCCGACGTGCTCGAGGACAACGAGAGCCGCGTGGCAGCGCTGCAGAACGCGGCCAAGGTGTTCGAGGATCACCTGGGCGATGCGGATATGGCGTTCGCCACGCTGCAGGCGGCGTTCAACGTCGACTACGCCAACGATCACACCGCCCGTGAACTTGAGCGCCTCGCGACCGAGCACGGCAAGTGGACGGAGCTGCTCAACGAGTACAACGAGCTGGTCCTCCAGATCGAAGACCCGAACGAGCGCTGCGAGCTCTGGGTGAAGATCGGCCGTTGGTACGGCGAGCACCTCAACCACGCCGAGTACGGCATCCAGTCGCTGGAGAAAGCCCTCGAGCTCAACCCCGAGAGCGTCTCGGCGTTGCGCGAGCTGTCCAACTTCCAGAAGCGCTCCGAGTCGTGGGAAGAGCTGGCGCAGACCCAGGAACGCCTGGTTCAGCAAGAACCCGAGCCCGAGCGGCAGACGGCGACCCTGCTGGCGATGGCAGAGGTGCAGGAGCAGCGCTTGGCCAACGTGCCCGGCGCGGTGGAGTCCTACCGCCGCGTGCTGGAGATCGACTCCGAGAGCGCGACGGCCCTGGACGCGCTTATCCGACTCCACGAGCAGCAGCAGTCGTGGTCGGAGTTGGTCGGGGTGCTCGACCGGCGCGCAGCGATCGCCGAAGACCCCGATGAGGGGCTGCGCCTTCGCAAGCACATCGGATACGTGCAAGAAGCCAACCTCGCCGACGCTGGCGCGGCGGTGGAAACCTACAAGGACATCCTTGCGCAGGAGCCCACCGACTTCGACGCGTTGCAGGCGCTGGAGCGGCTCTACCTCAACGGCTCTCGGATTCCAGAGTACCTTGAGATTCTCGAGGCCGAACTCGACGCGACGGCGGACGTCGAGGCCCAGGTGGCCATCTACGACAAGATGGCCAACGCCTTGGTCTCACTGTCTGGCGATCGCGACCGTGCTGCAGAAGTGCTCGAGAAGGTCATCATGCTGGACCCCCAGCGTGATGTGACCTACCGGCAGCTCGAAGAGCTGTACTTGGGCCTGCAAAAGTGGACTGAGCTGGTCGAGACCTATCGCTCGCACATCCAATCCACCGAGGAGCCGGGGTTGCAGATCGAGCTTCTCTCCGCAATGGGAGAGGTCTTTGAGAAGCAAGTTGAGGATGTCGACCGGGCGATCGAAACGTACGAGGAAATCCTCGAGATCGACCCGAACAACTTCGACGCTGCGAACACGCTCTCGCGCCTCCAAGAGGCGATGGAGGACTGGCCGCGTGCGGTCGAGACGATGGGGCGACTGGTCGAGCTCACGCCCGACCCGAATCGCCGTATCGAGCTGCTGACTCGCATTGGTCGCGTGCAGCACGAGAAGCTGATGAACAGCGACGAAGCGGAGATGCGCCTGAACCAGGCGCTCACCGTCGAGCCCGGCCACGTGCCTGCGCTCATCCTTCTCGCCGACATCTACAAGCAGCGCGCCGACTGGCTCAAAGCATCCCGGACGCTGGAGGCTGCGGCGGAGTACTCGCAGAACGCGCTTGAGCGGACGAACCTGGCCGCGGAGGCCGCGTTCATCAACTACGAGGAACTCGAAGATCGCGGCCACGCCGTCGAGCTGTTCGCCAAGACCCTGCAAGGCGACCCCGAGCATGTGCGCGTGGGGTCGGTGCTCGCCGAAGTGTACGTTGAGGAGGAGAACTGGCAGGCGGCGGACCCTGTCCTCGACATGCTGACTCGCAAGATCGATCAGCTGGAGCTGGACGACGACGGTCAGAAGCGGATGTTCGTGCAGGCGGCCCGGGTGGCACGTCGGCTCGGCAACATCGACAAGGCGCTCAAGCAGTACAAGCGCGCCTACGACATCGACTCCACCGACCACGAAGTGCTGGTCGGCATGGCGGACCTTCTCTTCGAGAAGGAGGACTGGGACCGTTCGTTCAAGCTGTACCAGACCATCCTGGTTCAGCATCGCGACACCCAGGCCGACGAGGACACGGTCCGCGTCTACCACCGCCTCGGAACGATCAAGAATCGTCAGAGCGAGCCTCGCAAGGCGCTGAACTACTTCGAGAAGGCTCTCGAAGTGAACCCGCACCACAACGAGACGTTGGTGTCGGTCATCAACCTGCGAGCGCAGTCCAACGACTGGGAAGGCGTCATCGAGGCCAAGCGTGCGCTGGTCGACATCACCCCGGACCCCGACGCGCAGTTTGGTCTCTGGAAAGACATCGGTGAGCTGTACGTCGAGAAGCTCAGCAACCGCGACAAGTCAGCGGCTGCGTATCAGTCCGCCCTCGACCTGCGGCCCGAGGACTACCCGACGCTGCACACGCTGCTCGACCTCTACACCACCGCCAAGCGTTGGGACGATGCGATCTCGGTCATCGACCGGCTCGTGGAGATCGAGACCGACGTCCGTCGTCGCAGCCGCTACAACTACACCGCGGCTGTGCTGATGCGGGACGAGCTTGGCAGCTCGCCCGACGCCATCGATCGGTTCAACCAGGTGTTGGATGACGACCCGGGCATGCTCAAGGCATTCCAGGCCATCGATACGATGCTGACCAAGGAGCGCGAGTGGAAGACGCTCGAGCGCTCCTATCGCAAGATGCTCAAGCGCCTTCCGCAAGAGGGCAACGAGCCGCTCAAGGTCACGCTGTGGAGCAACCTGGCCGAGATCTATCGGTCGCGGATGCAGGACTACAAGTCCGCCGCAGCCGCCTTCGAGGTCGCCTCGAAGCTCGATCCGGACGATGTCGGGCGCCACATCAAGTTGGCCGAGCTCTACGAGCGATTGATGGCCGACAGCCCCGAGGAGTACGTCGATCAGGCGGTGCGCGAGCACCAGATCCTGATCGCGAGCGAGCCGTTCCGCTACGAGAGCTATCACGCCCTGTTCAACATCTACGAGCGTGCAAGCGCGGTGGACAAGGCGTACTGCGTGGCTTCGGTGCTCAGCTTCCTCAAGAAGGCAACGCCCCAAGAGGAGGCGCTTGTCGAGGAGCACCGACGTTCGGAGTTCGTCATGGCGCGGCAGCGGCTCAGCGAAGAGACGCTTCGTCGCCACGTGTTCCACCCCGACCAGGACCTGTACCTGACCGGAATCCTGGGACTCATCGCTCCCGCGGTGGCGGCATGGCGTGCAGTGGACCTGCCCGCGACGCTCAACCCGACCGAGGTCATCGACGTCGAGATCGATCCTTCGTTGTTCTCGCGGATGGCCAAGTACACCAAGGACGTTCTCAACGTCTCCAAGCCGGACGTGTATCTGCGCCCGAGCGACCCCGGCGACTTGAAGCTGATGAACTTCAAGCGCAACAACGCCATCCACCCGTCGATGGTCGTGTTCCAGAACCTGTTGCGCGGCAAGTCCGAGTCGCACCTGGCCTTCGCGCTGGGTCGGCACATGATGGACCTGTACCTGCCGCACTTCTGCTACGTCGCGCTCGACCGCACGCCGCAGAACCTCAAGCAGGTGTTCCTGGCGTGTCTGCGTGCAGTCGGCATGCAGGTCGGAGAGAACAACACCGCGCTCGACCAGATCGCGCGCGAGATCACCAGCCGCATGCAGCCCGCTGCGCTGGACCGCCTCCGCAGCCTCATCCAGAAGTTCGTGGATGCGGGGGGATCGACCGACGTCAAGCGCTGGGCAGCAGCCGTTGAGCTGACCAGCTACCGCGTGGGCCTGTTGCTCTGCCACGACCTCCGCATCGCCGGTCAGATGATCTCGCAGGAGCAAGCACAGCTTGGCTCTGCGATGGGTCCTCGGGACAAGATCAAGGAGCTGGTGCTCTACAGCATCAGCGAGGACTACTTCGCCGCACGCCGCGCGATCGGCGTCCAGGTCAGCTAGCTCGAACGCCTTCGGGTCCAGAGGCGCCGCGGCGGGGAAACCTGTCCGCGGCGCTTTTTTGCGGGCGTAGGTGCTTGGGGTTGAGGTAGATCGGTTGCATGACTCGCATGGCCAGGATGGTTTGCGCGACGTGGCTCTTGGTGAGTTCCGGTTGCGCGGGGATGAGCTCCGAGAACATGGGGGACGTCCTGTTTGTGGTTGAGACGCAGCAGGACCTTGGGCGGATGGTCTTTGGCGCCGAGCGGGGCGTGCCCTTCGAGCTCGCTGTGGCTTCTGAGGGCAGCACGATCTATCGCCAACGGACACGGGCGGGCATGTACTGCCTGCAGGAGGTCACGACCGGAGACCTCACCGTGGGCTACTCGATCCCCGTGCCGTCCCCGATCTGCGTTCGTGTCGAGCCCGGTGTGCAGGTCTACGGTGGGCACCTGGTCCTGCGGCGCGATGGTGTGCGGCGCATGCACGACCGCGGACGCTTGAACGCTCAGCTGGAGGATGAGTCGATCCCGGTCGTCACGAACCCCGCGTGGCTCGCCGAGACGCCCTACGATCTCGAGCCTTCTTAGTGCCCTGGGTCCGTTCTTTTCGGCACGGACTACGGACTCAGGACACTCGCTACTCGGTCGGCTGCTCGAAGCCGATCGCGGCTTTCTCGAACATCTGCATCAGGTTCGCCTTGTCGACGGCCTTGAGGTAGGCCTCGAGTGGCTCGACCACGTCGTCTTCTACCAGCTTGAGCAGGTGGTCGTTGAGGTTCTGCATCCCCTTGTCCTTGCTGACCTGCATCGTGTTCTTGAGCTGATGCGTCTTGCCCTCGCGGATGAGGTTGCCGATGGCGCTGGTGTGCAGCAGCACCTCGTAGGCGGCGACACGCCCGCCGGTCTTCTTGCGCAGGAGGGTTTGGCCGATGACGCCGCGCATCGACTCACCCAGCATGGTCCGAATCTGAGCCTGTTGATCTCCGGGAAACTGATCGATCAACCGGTCGACGGTGCTCGGCGCGGTCGTGGTGTGCAGGGTGCCGAACACAAGGTGGCCGGTCTCCGCGGTCTCGAGCGCGATGTGGATCGTCTCCAGGTCCCGAAGCTCGCCCACGAGGATGATGTCGGGGTCTTCGCGGAGGGCGGCACGCAGGGCGGCCTTGAACGAGCGGGTGTGTCGACCGACCTCCCGCTGGTTTACGAGACAGCGCTTGTTGTCGTGCACAAACTCGATCGGGTCCTCGATCGTGATGATGTGGTCGTCCCGGTTGCGGTTGATGAAGTCGATCATGGACGCGAGCGTCGTCGACTTGCCCGAGCCAGTCGGCCCGGTCACGAGCACCAACCCCTTGGTGAGCCAGCACAGGTCCAGCACCTTCGCAGGCAGCCCGATCTGCTCGGGCGTCAGAATGTCCATGGGGATCTGCCGGAACACGGCCCCCATGCCCTTGCGGTCGGCGAAGTAGTTGGCTCGGAAGCGAGCGAGGCCTTTGATCGCGTAGGCGAAGTCGGCGTCGGCGTTGTCGACAAAGTCCCGGTACGCGTCCTCGTCCGCGATCTCGAGCAGGATGCTGGCCAGCTCGTCAGCGCCGAATGTCGGATGGCCCTTGAGCATCTGCATGCTGCCGTGCAGTCGGATGATGGGCGGGCTGTCGGACGACAGGTGCAGGTCGCTCGCGCCGAGTTTGACCATCTCGCGGAGCATGGCGTCGAGCCGCGGCGTTCCACGGGGGGCGACGCGCGCAGGCGCGAGCTTGTATCCAAGGCCCTTGGACCCGGGACCCGTTGGGGCCGGGGCTGCAACGGCGGCGGGCGCATCAGAGTGCGGCGTTGGCTCGATGGCTGCCGCGACCGGGCTTTTTGGCGGCGCGGCTGGTGTCGAGGACAGGGCCCGTGACTGCGCGGGAGGGGGCGGCGACATCGATGGTTCGTCCGACCGATCGAACGGCTGCGGCTCCCTGGGCTTCGCTGCTTTGGTCGACGCTGTCTTCGGGGCGACGCTGGTGTGGGGAAGTCGAGCCTCTGGACCCGCCAGCGACGGCAGGTTGACGCCCACGGGCGCGCTCTCCCTTCGTGGCTCGCTGGGAGCAGGGCCGGCCGGCCGCCGTTCACGGAGCGGAGCTGCGTGCGCAGGCTCGGCAGTGGCTCGCACCGCGCCCCGGATCCGGACGAGGATCGACAGGGCGAGGCCTCGCTTGGTGACGGAGGCTGTTAGCCGCATCCCGTCGAGATCGAAGTTCACATCCCTCGTCTTGTCTGCGCCCGAGAGCAGCGGTGCGACATCCGTACCTTCGAAGAACCGAGAGATCGTTCGGGCATCGAGTGGGGAGACGGTGACGGGGAGGTCCCTGGTTGTGGACTTCACGGTCGCCGGAGACCCGACCATGAAGGAGAGTCCTGTTGCGTCCGGTCGATCGAGGTACGCACACAGTTGGCTGAGCTTGCTCACCTGTTTCGAGGGTATCCCGAAATGAGCGACGTCGATCGCCCCGGAGCGACGACACCTCAGGCGGTGGCACGTCGTCTTCGGCGTCCGGCCGTGGCGATGAGCAACACTGCGGCCCAGATCGGGAGCGTGCCCGGCGTGGGGCGATTCCGGCATCCGCAGCCCGTCGGTTCACCCGGCGCTCCGAAACTCGTCGATGGAGGCAAGGCTCCCGCGCCGCCCAACGGGCTGGTTCGGCCGACCGTCACGGTCACCGTGTTGCTGACGCGGATGTAGCCCTGCGTGTCTTGCACTTCGACCCGGAGTTCGTACTCGCCGGACACCGACTGCGTGGCGGTCCATCCGAACGGGGCTGCATCATCCGTGTCCTGAAGGACCGTGTTTACGAACAGTGCAGCCTTGTGAACCGTGAAGCCGTCGTCGGCGTTGATGACGATCTCGAACGTCTCATCGAGATCGAAGTTTTCACCATCGAGGGGCGCGATCAGCTCGATGGAGGGGCCTGAGGCGTCCGGAGTCGCGGGCCCCATCAGCTCGTAGAGTTCTCGATGGGAGTTCTGCTGCTCGGGGCTCCCGCACTCGGCTTCGTGCTGGGCAGGGCATCCGATGTCCGCGTTGCTCAGCGGCAGACAGTCGTCGCGAAACGCCGGGTTTCCGCCGACGTTGGTGGGGTTCATGATGTCCGAGGCTTCGTCGACGTGCTCGAGCCCAACCGAGTGACCGATCTCCTGGCTGATCGTCGTCGCAGTGCTGGTCGCGGTGTGGCTGTCGCTCGAGCTGTGGAACGCGAACACCACGTTGTTGCGCGTCCGAGCGTCTCCGCAGTCGAGCACCGCGATGCCCAGCTTCGAGTCGTTGTCCGGGTTGCCTGGCCCGATCATCGTCATCACGTAGTCGCCGCTGACCGGTCGACGGTCGGTGACGACGGCGTTGTAGGCCGACCAGTCCTCGCGAACGGCTTGCATCACGGCCTGTCGCTTCGCTCCGTTTTCACCGTAGGCGGGGTAGGGGCCGGCCAGGTTGGTGATGGTGGTGAGGTTCGAGCGCGAATCGTCGGGGCCGCTGGTCAGCTCGGCGCCATCGAAGTTGAGGAAGAGGACGGTGGGGTTCGAGGTGGCGTGGGCTGTGGACGGGGCGGCGGAGAGTCCCGCGTCGTCGTCGAGGATGACCGGGTTGCCGCGCGACTGACCGAGTCCGCTGGCTTCGAGGGCCGGCTGGTCGTCATCCCATGTGGAGGGTCGGTGCTCGTCCAGTCGCCACCCTTCTGCGGCGTTTGCGCTCGCAGGTATCGCGCAAAGCGCGAGGACAGCGGTGAGACGGGAGATCATCGAAACGGCGGAGACCAGGACCTGCGTCCTTTCCTGTGCGGACTCAGGCACCGGAGGTTCCCGGGCTCACTTGGGGGAGGCGCAAGGCGCCGTTACTCTCCCTTGAATGGGTCGATGGAGCCGGGCCGGGTTGTGGATGGGCGCCGCGCTGCTTGGCTGCGCACCACCGAGAAGCTCTGCGCCACCGCCGCAGCCGGCCGCGCGCTCAACCCTGGTGCGCGGAGAAGAGGGCGTCAATCGGCTGATGGCGGCGGTCTGCGATCAACCTTGTGACGCCTCGCTCTACGGCGCCGCGAGCACGTCACGCTCCTCAGCAGGAGGGGTTGTGCACCTGGAGCTGGACCCCGCAGCGTGCCGCGTCCCGGGCTACACCGAAGAACCGACCATGTGCAGCGCGGTCTGTGCCGCGGAGACCTCCGGGGTGAGCACGGTGGTGGTCGACATGGGACCGATCGGCCCCAACACGAGGCGAGCGCTGTGCATGGCCCTTGAGCGCGATCGCGGGGTGCCCACGCACGGCTCGTGCGACGACGTTTGCGAGAGCACGATGGGATGCACGTGGCCAGCAGCACAGGCCCGCGTCGCCGTCGAATTCATCGGGCACCTTGAGTTTCAGTGCTCGTCCGGATCGACGGACGCTTTGGACCCAAACCAATCCGCGGGCTCAAACTCAATGTCCCCGTAGCCGCCGAAACCGTGGCCTGCACCGCCGGCGGTTTTGATTCGGACGCTCGCGCCCGCTGGAATCGCTAACGGGATCCACGGACGGATGGGCTCCGGGTCCAGACCCGGTCGCTCAAGCATGACGCTGGAGGGTCGCGGCGGTCCGGCTCGGTCGATGCCGTGCGGCGGGTTGCGAATCCGATCGAAGCCAAAGAGCGCTTCGACATCGCGCGAGACCGTGTAGGTCCGCGTGACGCCATCGCCTCCGGGACGTGCGCCGCCACCTCCGGATCCGGTCCGCCCCCGCTGGGTCAGCGACAGCCAAGGAAAGAACGCCGCGCTGCTGACGGCCCCGAGGATCGGGCTGGTCCAGCTTGAGCTTCCACGGCGCGCGGGGGTGGCTCCCTCGCCGCCGGGAATCGCCTCGCACAAGACGTCGGTGCCGTGTCGGAGCTCGACGAGCGCACCGACCGTGTTCGAGCCCGCGCCCACCCGGGCCGGCCAGCTGCAGGCGAGGGCTCCGAGGACCGCATCAAAGACCCTCGCGAGGCCGAAGGCGCGCCGCCCAGGATCGGACGCTGTCGCGCCGCCAACCCAGCTTTGCGGGCTCGACAACACCTCGATCCGCGCCAGCCAACGCCGGTCGGCAGGTTGCCCGAGCGCGTGGCAAAGAGCGAGGATGGCGACGAGTTCAAGGTCGTCGCCATCGAGGCCAAACCCGTCGGCGCCCTGCGCCGAGTCGCTGTCGCGGAAGTCGAGCCTCAGCTGGTCCGGTGAGCCTTGGACCACCGCTCTGACGCGCAGGCGTTGTCCCGAGGGGAGCGTGAGGTCGTCGCCGAATGATCCCAGACGCGCGACGGGCAACGCGGCGAGCGGGGCATCGCCGCACGGGAGCTCGTCCCGCCGCGGAAGATGAGCGGTAAGCGCGTCGAAGGACATCAGCCCTGATGCACGGACGTGGCGCGCGAGGTGGGGTTGGTTCCGGGGGCGCCTGGATCCTGCAAGGCAGCGTAGATCTCCAGCGCGGCGGACTTGCCCTTGACCTGCACCGGAGCCCGTTTTTCCGCGTTCACGGCCCCTTGAGCCGCCTGCATCGTGAACTCGGAGAAGATGACTTCTTCGGCCTTGGCGACGCTGCATAGGCGAGCGGCCACGTTCACGGCGTCGCCGATCACGGTGTACTGCAGCGTGCGCGAGGAACCGATCGCACCGGCGATGACGGGACCGGTGTTGATGCCGATGCCGATGTGAATCGGCTCGAGTCCCGAGCTCTGCCGCACGCGGTTGAACTCGGCCAGCGCGCGCTGCATCTCGAGACCACATCGAATGGCGCGGTCGGCTGCGTCGGGAAGATGCACAGGCGCGCCAAACAGGCCGATAATTTCATCGCCGACGTACTTGTCCAGCGTGCCGCCGTGGGAGAACAGCACGTCGACCATCACCTCGAAGTAGTCGTTGAGGGTCTTGACCATCTCCTCGGGTGAGTGGCGTTCGCTCATGTCCGTGAAGCCGCGGATATCGGCGAACAACATCGTGACCTCCCGCTTGGTGCCGCCCTGGTCGAGCTTGAGCGCACCGCAGACGATCTGGTCGACGAGGTTGGGCGAGAGCAGCCGCTGAAACTGCGCTCGTTGCCCCGCCTCGCGTTCGATCTTTTTGGCCAGCCGGTTGTTCTCGATCGCGATCGCAGCCTGCGTCGCGATGCCCTGAAAGAGCATCAGGTCCTTCTCGCTGAACGCACCCGTGGTGAGGGTGGAGTCCATGTGCATCACCCCGACGATGCGGTCGGAGTAGAGCAGGGGGACCGTCATGGTGGAGCGGATGCCCTGCATGATGATGCTCTTGGACGCCTTGAAGCGCTCGTCGAGCATGGCGTCGGAGGAGAGGACACCGCGCTTCTTGGTGCGAACCTCATCGAGCACCGAGTTGGAGAGCTGGATCTCTTCGCCCTCGCGCTTCTGCTTGACGTATCGCGGAACGAGCGCGTCCGTGTCCTGATCGACCAGCAAGATGACGGCGCGGTCGGCCTTGATGAGCAGGAAGGTCTCGTTGACGATCTTCTGGAGCAGGTCGTCGAGGTTGGTGTCGACCGAGAGCTTCTGGCTGAGCTCGTGGGCGATGCGGAGCTTCTCGTAGTCGGAGCGGAGCGCTTCGTTGTCGGTGATCTGGCCGACCGGGAGGAAGCTGGTGCTGGCGTCGACTCGGCTGCGGACCTGGCTCTGCAGCATGTCCGTCATGACGGTGAAGTTGCTGGCCGGTGCGGCGGCCTCGTCCTCATCGTCCTCGAACCTCAGCACCGTGTTGCCGAGCGAGATTTCGTCGCCGACTGCCAGGCGTGACTCGTCGACACGCTGCCCGTTGACGTGACAGCCGTTGAGCGATCCGACGTCGCGAAGGATGTAACCGCCCTGCGGCCCGCGAGTGATCCGGCAGTGCTCTTTCGACACGATCCGATCGAGCACCTGCACCGTGTTGTCGGGGTGCCGCCCTACCGTGTTGAAGGCCGTGAGGAGGTACTCAGTCGGACCCTCTCCCTTCACCAGAATGAGCCTGGCTACCATCAGCGCGCTGTCCTCTGCATCCTAACAGGACCCGGCGCGCGGCGTCCCGTGCGAATCAGAACTTCACCAGGTGTTCGACCTCGTACACGAACTCTTGCTTCGGGAGGGCTTCGAACGGCCATTCGATGAAGATCGAGTAGATCGCGCCGAACGCCATCTCGCCGTCTTCGAGCTCGATCCAGGTCTCAAGGTCGGGGTCCTCGATCCCCACGCGTCGCAGGTCTGCCTCCATGCCCCCACGCAGGGACTCCCGTGCCTTGGCCTCCTTGACGTAGTAGGAGCGCCGCCCCGAGAATGCAGAGCCCGTCTCCTCGAGGACACGGAACGCTTCCTGCTTCTGGAGGAACAGCGGCAGATATTGGGCGGTCAGGTAGACGGCCAACGCTGCGAGCAGCGCCAACGTGATGCTGACGGAGTTGATGATCCGTGGCTGCTTGTATTTGACCGCCTGTGCCATCGTTCAGGGTGCGGGAGTTACGTTAGCAGGCTGTCGCAGAACCCACTACGGCGACTCACCGGTTCATGTTCGCACGTTGTGAGCCCTGGGTGGGCACCGCTATGATGTGAACCTTCGGTGGATCTCTTACCCGCATACGTAGCGTTGCAGCCCTGGGCGGTGGGTCGGCGGGTCTTGGTGGTCGGGCCCCGCGACCTCGACGGCGCGAGGCTCCTGCGTCGCAGCGGCGCGGCCTCTGTTCAGGTCGCGTTCGGACCGACGCTGCAGGAGGCGGGCCTCGATTGTCGAGCCGACTGGCCCGACTCGAGTGAGCGTTTCGATCTGGTGGTTGCGCTCGACAGCTACGGCCGGCGGCATGCGTCGAAGCGAAGCGAGTGGCTGCAGCGGATCGCGTCGGTCCTTCAACCAGACGGATGGTTTGCTGCACAGGCGACCCACGGCGAGCCCGCGGAGGTGGACTTTTGGACGCTGGAAGAAGAGCTCGGCGGACGGTTCCCGCATGTCTTCATGTTGGCGCAGCTCCCCTGGCAGGGCGTGAGCCTGGCCCCCGTTCTTGACGGAGCGGGGGCGCCGCCGGAGCTTGAGCTCGACGAGTCGCTGGTGGTCCACGAACCCGAGGCCTCTCACTACTTGGCGTTGGCAACGCTGACGGAGCCGGGGCCGGACGCGCGGCGACGCGTCACGGGGCGATGTTTGCTGGTGCCGTCCGCGGCCACCTCATCAGGGCCGGCGATCTCCGAGGAGGAGCTGGATGCGCTGCGACACTCGCTCTCGGCACTCACGGCGCGGGCCGAGGAACGAACCTCTCGCGTCGAAGTGCTTGAGCGCGAGCTCGACCGCCGAAACGCTCGCGTCGCCGCGCTCGAACACAAGAGTGCTCAGGAAGGAGCGCGCGCAGCCGAACGAAGCTCGCAGGGGCGCCGTGCCGAGTCGCTGGAGGCCGAGCTGTCGGCCGCCAAGGAGCAGGCTCGAGCGGCGCAGACCGACCTCACCATCCTCACGCGCAGCGTTCAAGACCTCGAATCGGCGGTCGCGCGGGCCAACGAGGCGACGCAGCAGCGCCAGGTTGAGCTCGATGCCCGAGACGCGGAGCTGGGTGGCCTGCGCAAAGAGGTCCGGTCACTCGACGCGGAACGGTCGAGCCTTGTCCGCCAGATGGAAGTCGCTCTTGCGGAGCGAGAAGGAACGCGGAAGTTGGCGCAACGCGTCGAGGCCGAGCTCGACCTGAGCCGTCGTCGACTCGCGCAACACGAGGAGAAGTTGGGGCAGCGGGTCGAGGATGTCTCGCGGCTCACCACTGGCCTTGAGGTGACTCGGGCTGAGCTTGAGCACCACCGGTCTCTGCTGACGCAGGCGCACAGCCGTGAAGAGCTGCTCTCTGCGGAGGCGTCGCAGACGATCGAGCAAGGCCGCATGCTGGCCGAGGTCGCCGGAGATCGGGACAGGCTTCGCGAGGAGCTGGGGCGGCGTGGACAGCAAATTCAGAAGCTCGAGGAGCGTCTGTGGGCCAGCCGCGAGGAGCTGGAGAGAGCGCGGCTGGAGAACGTCCGTACCGCGGGAGAAGCCGAGCGACTTCGGGAGCGGGCCGAACGCGCGCATCAGTCCGAGAGCATGCAGGCCAAGGAGCTTGAGCAGCTCGGCGGTGAACTGCATCAACTCGAGCTTCAGCGGGCCGAGCTGCGGGCAACCGTGCGCGCGCATGAGGATGAGATCGCTCGACTGAGGGCCGAGACCGCTTCGCACAGCGGCGACAACGCCGAGGCGGCGGCGCTGCGCGGGGAGCTCTCCGAGCGTGCGCGGGAGCTGGCAGAGTTGCGGGCTCGGCAAGAACAGCTCTCGGCGCGCGAGCGTGAGGCCAGCGCCATCGCGCGTCGTCGGGAGCAGCAGCTCTCCGAGGTCGGCGAGGAGCTCGAACTGTTGCGGCGTGCGGCGGAGGAAAATGCAGCGACCGCCTCCACGCTCGAAGGGGAGCTGGAGGTCAAGGCGCTGGAGGTCGAGCAACTCGCCGCCTCCGTGTCCGATCTTCAGGCGGAGGTCGAGGTCCGGCGGGAGGCGATCGAGGCGACCCATGCCCGGGAAGAGTCCCTTCAGCGCGACCTCGAACATGCGCGAGCCGAGCAAGAGTCGCTCAGGCGGCGGTTGCGTGAGCGCGAGCAGGAGCTGGAGGACATCGCCAGCGCCAACGAGACCAGCGGCGTCGAGATGTACAAGCTGCGGCGAGAGCTTGAGGCGGCGTCCGAAGCCAACGAGGAGCTGGAGCAGGCGCTCGAGGACTCGTGGCCCTCCGAGGCTTCCGAGGTTTTGCCCTCGGGCTCGACGGATTGGCCGCCGGAGGCGTTCGAGGCGATGCGCCGGTTCAAGGCACAGCTCGCCGCGCAGGCTCGCCGTCACGCGGAGCAGATCTCGCTTCGGCCACTGCTCCCGGTCAGTGATGAGGACCCCAGGGTGGGGCGTTATCGTCTTGAGGCGACCGTTCGAGCCGAGGAGCAGGAGCACATGCTTCGCGAACTCGATGCCGCCGAACAGAAGATCTGGGAGATGACCGACGCGGCCGATCGCAACGCGGCTCGGCTTGCGGCGTCGCTGGCCCAGCTCGAGAAACACAGGGAAGAGCTCGACGAGAGCCGCGACGAGCTCGAGGTCGCGCGCAAGCTGCTCAGCGCCGCCGAGGCTCGCGCCCTCGAGCAGGAGCGGTTGCTCGCGTCCGAGCGTGCCCGACTGGCGCGCATCGGGGCGGGTCCCGATCCCGAGACCAGCTTCGATGAGGTCGACGAGCTGTTTGCCGAGCTTGCGGGCGAGGGCGGCTCGATGGTCGAGCTGGGCGCCGCCGAAGAGGGGTCCCCGGTGCGCCGGTTGCGGCCCGAGAGTGCACCCACCCCCGGCGTGCCGGAGCCGGTCGTTCGCGCCAGCAGCAGCAAGCGGTTGGTCGATGAGGACGCACCACGCGCGCCGCGGATGGTCGTGGAGTCGCTGGAGGACCTGGGGGACGAAGACCCTTGGGAGACCGGGGTTGTCACGGCCCCAGAGAGCCCTTCGGGCGGCTTGCGGCCCATGTCCGCAAAAAAGAACTAACCCCCGCCACAAACACTTGACGCTCTGTCACAGGTCCTCTACTTTTCGCGTCCCCAGCGCTCGGGTGGCGGAATTGGTAGACGCGCACGGTTCAGGTCCGTGTGTCTTCGGACGTGGGGGTTCAAGTCCCTCCCCGAGCACTTAGAAGCCCGAGTCATCGCGACTCGGGCTTCGTCGTATCCGGAGCTAGCGTTGGGGATGGCGTTGGGGATGGCGTTGGGGATGGCGTTGGGGATGGCGTTTCGGGTAGCCAGCGGGCGGCGCTACAAGCAGTGGGAGCGCCACTCGCCCGAGCAGGCCGTGCGCTGCGAGGCGTCGTAGCTGCCGACGGCACCGGGTCCGAATGTGTCGTCGGTGATGCTGCCGGTCACGACCGTGCCCCCGCTGTTCTCGTTGAACAACGAGATGTTGGTGGTGGCTCCATCCAGGTCCAGCAGCACCCGGTACTGCGTCTGGTTTGCCCATCCTTCGTCGAAAAACTCCGCGGGCGTAGCGAGGATGGTGCCGTGCGCGGTGTCGTAGGACGCGCCGAGGTCTTCGCCGGTGATGTCACTCGGGGAGTCTGCTGCGATGCGCTTGATGGTGATGCCCGCTTGCCAGGCGCCCCACGGTGTCGCCTCGGTCGTCTGCTTCCACGACAACAAATAGAAGTGCGACGCGTCCTGCCAACCCCACACGAAGCCGATGCCATCGTTGTCGGCGCCGTTGAACACCGCGATCCCGAACGAGACCTGGGTCCGCTCCATCACGCCCGGGCAGACGTACGCGTTGGCCAGGCCGTTGCTCGTCATGTTGCAGCGGGCGGCTCCCCCCAGGAAGAACGCGTTGTTGGGCTGAGGTGCCGCGGGTCCGCCGAAGATGTCGGGGTAGACGTACGTGGTGCAGCCGTCGGCCGCGAGGTCCCTGTCCTGGTCGGTGATGTGCACGGTGACCAGGTCGCTTCCCGCGTTGCCTTCGCCATCGCCGACGTCGACCAAGTAGGTCGCGGTTGCTGGGGGGCTCGCGGTGACGGTGGCGGCGTCGTCAACGTCGAGGGTGCTGCTGGGCGACCACGCATAGGTGTAGTCGCCGTCGCCACCGCTGGTCGCCGCGGCGAGCGCTGCGGAGCCGCCTTCGAGCATGTCGGCGCAACCACCTGCGTCGATGCTCAACGCGGACCAGCACGATGCACCGAGGTCGTCGCAGCCGAACGAACACGCTTCAACCTCAACCCCCCAGGTGCCGGTCGAGTTGCACTGCGTGATGTTGTCTTGGGGGTTGCAAAAGGATGTGTCCGAAGGACAGTCGAAGCAGGCGTCTGAGACGAGCACCTCGAGGTCATCGCAGTCCGAGCCCGCGGTGATGGCTGCGTTGGCGGGGGCGGAGTCTCCGTACTCATCGCCATCGGCGTCGAGCATGCACGCCATGTCGTCATCGAGCGGTGCCGCGCCGGGAAAGGCGTGCGCGGAGGTGTCGTCGCAGTCGGCTGCGTTGCCCACGTAGCCGGCCGGGGGCTCAACGTCGATGACGCAGGTGGCCGGGTCGCCGTACTGATCTTGGTCTTCGTCGGCGCACCAGGTCAGGCACGCGTTCGCTGCGGGGACCTGGGCGTCGTTGTCGTCGCAGTCGGTGCCTGCGGTGGCGCCTGCGGGGGGGAACGAATCGCCAAACCCGTCGTCGTCGGCGTCCCGCATGCATGCGGCCGCGTCGTCGAGATCTGCGGCGCCTGGGAAGGTGTCTGCGTCGTCGTCGACGCAGTCCGTGTTGTCGAGGACGAAGCCCTCGGGTGCTGGCTGGTCGCCCGGAACATCCTGACAGTCATCGGCATTGCCAAAGCCATCATCATCGCCGTCTACGCACCACGTCTGGCTGGAGACGGGGCCGGTGGATGTCTCTTCGTCGACGGTGTCCGTGGACTCGCCGCCGCTGGTGGAAGAGGGACCAAGACCCGTCGACGAGGAGTCGTCGATGCCCGTGGAAGTCTGCCCACCACTCGTTTGACCTTGATCGATCGGGTTTTGGCCGACCGGGCAGTCCATCCCGCCAAACCCGTCGTCTTCGCACAGACCGCCACATCCGCTGGCCGTGAGTGCGCAGACGCTCAGGCCGATGCCCCAACGCAATACAGAGTAAGCCACAGAAAATCAGCGTATCACGCAAGCGCGAGTGGCCCGAACTCAAGGCGAGGCCGTGGCACGCTGCGACTACGCGGGGTCGACCTTGTCGACCTTGATCGCGGGACCGGACATGTGCAGACCGAAGCCGCCGGACTCGATCGTGCCGTGCACCACGACCCGGGCGCCTGCCGTCAGTCCCTTGGCGCCTTGGAGCCGATAGGCGTCCCCGTCATCGGTGTGCAGCTCGAAGAAGCCGCCCTCGAGATCGTTGTGTCGAACAGTGCCGCTGAAGCTCGCCATGCCCAAAACGTGCACCGCCGGGCAGGTGTGGTCTACCGTCCGCCTGGCATGGTCCGTGGTTGCCTCGTCGCTGCGCTGTCTCTGGGCTGGGCCTCAGGGTGCAAAGACCCCGCGCCCGCGCCCGACAACGGGGTCGCCGCCGCCCCCGAACCCAGCCGGTCCCCGGAGCCGGCCAAGGCGTCTTCGTGGGGTCTGGGCGTGCCCTCGCGAGCCGCCGCGCTCGAAGCGCGGGAGTTGGAGAGGGAGCCCGATTCGTTGCCCGCCGGTCCGGATGCGCGCACGGCCTGGGCGCAGGCTCGCATCGGAGGCCCGCAGGCGGTCGAAGCTTTGGCCAGCTGGCTGGAGGGCGAGTCCGGGGCCACGGCCGCGCATCTTGTCGCGCTGGCGCTGCTCGATCCACCGCCCGGGGAGCCGGACGCCGAGGGCGCAGGCCGCTGGTCGGAGCTCGAGGACGCGATCTGGACCCGCCTGGCCGTGACCGAGGCACCCGAGGAGATCGAGGCCTTGTTGCTGGCGGTTGCCCGAGTGGGCGGCGAGCGATCGCAGGTGCGGTTGGCGGTGCTGCTGGACGGCGAGGCCAGGCCCGAGCACGCCGCGGCCCTCGAGGTCGTCGGGATGTTGTGTGCACGGGACCATGCGGCGACCACGGCAGGCCTCGAAGCTGTGGCGAAGCAGCTCGGGCCCGACGCGTCCCATGCTTGGGCGGCGGCGTACGCTGTGGGTCGGTGCGCGGGACCGTCGGCAGAGCTGCTCGCGGGTGCAGTCCGGGGCACGCTGGTCGAACGGATGACCCCCGCGCTGACGTCGACAGACCCGGACCTGGTGCGGGTGGCGTGGAAAGCCTTTGCCGGGCTGGGAGAGGTTCCCTCCGAGGTCCCGACCGATGTGCTCGGAACCCCGCCGCCGCCGTGGACTGTGGAGGTCGAGGCGGTTCGAGCCCTGTCCGGGCATGCCGACGGCCGGTCCCTGCTCGTCGAGCGGCTGGCCGCGTTGCAGCCGGATGCGTTCGCTGGACCGCGCGTGCATGTCTTGCTCGTTGCGCTTCAAGGCCTGCGTGATGCGGTCGCAGGAACACCCGAGTTGTTGCAGACCCTGTCGCCGCTTCGGGTGGCGCTGCAGGCCGCTCGAGACGCAGCGCAGGGGCGACGTCGCAAAGCGCTGAGCCTCGCGCTGTGTGAGGCCGAGCTGCTCGCGGCGATCGGGAGCGGTGATCTTGGCGCGCTGCGGGGGTGTGCCGCCGGCGTCGACGAGCTTCCCGAGGCGTACGCAGACGTCCTGGAGATCGAAGCGCTCTTGCGTGTCGGCACGGCGATGACGCGTGAGGCGAAGGCGGAGGCCCTGTTGTTGCGGGCCGTCGATCCGCGTCCGACGGTCGCGGCCGCGGGCCTGGCCGCGTTGGTGGATGTAGATGAACCCCGGGTGAGCGGGGCGCTCTTGGCCGGACTGCAACGCCCAGATCCCGGGGTGAAGGCCGCGGCCGCGGCAGCGCTCGCCGTCCGGGCTCGGGACGGGGCGCGCCGGGATGAGAGCGCGCTGCCGATCCTGCACAAAGCGGTCACGTCTTGGCCCAACGCGACCACGATCGAGGCTCGCATCGCAGCGGTCGAGGCGCTGGGCAACCTGGCCCGCAGCGGTGGTCGGGACAAGAGCGGGGCCCTGGATGCGCCGTGGCTTCGCGAGAGCGTGTTGCCTCTGGCGAAGGACCCCGCCGTCGCTATCCGGCGTGCCGGACTGGCTGCGCTGGAGCCTGCCCCTGATCTGGCGCAGGCCTTCGTACGCGCACAATCACAGCCGCGTCCGGCCCCGTTCGTCGACGGACTCAAGCAGCGTCTCGAAGAATACGGGGACGTCACCGGTATGCGCGTGACCACCTCGGCCGGCGCCATGACGATCACCTTCGAAGGTCCCGCACCCTTCAACCAGGCCACGGTCGCCTCGTTGGCCGCCAGTGGGTTCTACAATGGGCTGAGCTTTCACCGGGTGGTTCCCGGCTTTGTCATTCAGGGCGGCGACCCCAGAGGCGACGGCTACGGTGGCCCTGGATTTCTGGTTCCGTGCGAATGGAGTGCGCAGAAATACGAACGCGGCGTCGTCGGCATGGCCCTGGCCGGAAAGGACACCGGCGGGTCACAGTTCTTCATCGCCCAAGCCCGCGAGCCCCGGCTCGACGCGCGCTACACGATCCTGGGTCGGGTGACGGAAGGGCTGGAGGTGCTGGACGAAATCCTCCCGCACGATAGGATCGTGAAGGTGGAGATTCTGCGCACAGATGGGTGAGGGGGCGGTGTGGATCGTCGGCGGGCTGGACCCGAGCGGCGGTGGGGGCGTGTTGCGAGACGTGGCGACGGTGCGGGCGGTGGCACCCGGCCGGGCGGTGCACGTGGTGTTGACGGCGCTCACCCAGCAAGGCGATGGCAAGAAGGCCGTCGCGGGTCCGATGGATGCGAGCGCGTTGCGGTTCCAGTTCAAGCGCGCGCCGAGGCCTGCGGTGGTGAAGGTGGGCCTCGTCCCCGCAGCGGTGGCCTCGATCGTGGCGGAGGCGCTGGAGGCCGTGGACGCGCCGAAGGTTGTGGACCCGGTGTTGAGCGCGAGCATCGGTGGGTCGATGACCGCGACCCCTGAGGCACTCTTGGCGTTGTTCGACGGAGCGCTCGTCACCCCGAACCGCAAGGAGTACGACATGTTGATCGGCGCCGCTGACCCCCAGGGCTGGCTCGAGATTCACGGGGCCATCGGCCTGCTCCGCAAAGGCGGTCACGACGGCGGCGAACAGGTGTCGGACACGCTCTGGACGCGGGACGGAGCGCGCGTGTTTTCTCGTCCGCGGATCGAGGGTCCCGATCCGCGAGGGACAGGGTGCGCACTGGCAGCTTCGATCGCGTGTGCGCTCGCGGACGGCTGCGAGATGCAGGCGGCGGTGGGGCAGGGGATTGCGTGGTTGGACAGCGTACGCGGGCAGGCGCGAAGCGTGGGCGGACAGGTGTTGCTGTAACGGGGACAGCCGGCCTCCTCGTAGAGGCGCAAGTCGCAGCGGCGCAAGCGCGGGGGATTCGCTAGTCGTACAGTCGCAGGGGCGGCGGGGGCATGTCGCCGGGCTGGTCGCCGATGCGTTCGTAGACGGAACCGGTCTCGAGACCATTGACCCGCCCGCCCCAGCACACGACGCTGTGATCGTCGAGAATCGCGCAGAAGGTGTTCTCGGTTTTCGAGGCGAACAACTCGATGGCAACGCCTCCCAGGTCGAGCACGGGTGGGGGCATCTCACCGGGTTCGTCACCGATCACTTCGCCGGACACCCCATACCCGTAGGTCGTCGGATTTCCGCCCCAGCAAACAACCTCGCCGAGATTGGACAGAGCGCAAAGCTGGACCGCGGTGACCACCTTGGCGATGTCTAGGGGCCCCAGGTCGAGAGGAGGCGGTGGCATCTCGCCCGGGTCGTCGCCGACGATCTCCTGGTCTCCGTATCCCACGCTCTGCGAGGATCCAAAGCAACGGACCGACCCATCGGTTCCCAGTGCACACACCGCGGCGCTGCCGTGGCTGATCTGGGCAACCGTGGTCCCCAAGTCGGTGACCGGCGGTGGGGCGATGCTCGTGCCCGTTGCGACCGGGCCGGTGCTCGCTTGGCCAAGCAAGCCGTACTCGGACCGGCCGAAGCAGCGAACGAGCTGATCGACCCCGAGCACACAGGTTCGACTGTAGTCATGCACGACATCGATGGCGGCGACCCCGAGGTTCACCGGCGGTGGTGGGAAGTGTTCGGGATAGGCTCGGACAAACATCGTGCCGTAACCCAGACATGGCCACCCTTCGCGCGCGCGACCCCAACACCGCAATGTTCCGTCCTCCAACGTTGCGCAGACGCTGGAGTAACCGGCGGAGACTTGGGTGGCTTGGCCGCCCCCGAGTGGAATGGGGGATGGCGGCATTTCGCCAGGAAGGTCGCCGACAAAGTAGTCGGAGTCGACCCACTCTTCGGAGAACTCGGACACATCGCTCGGACCCAGATGACCGGTGTAGAGGGCAGAGTCCCACTCGACTCCGCGCCCATCGCCCCAGCAAAGGACCGCTCCATCAGGACGCCGAGCGCAATACCCAAAGCCTTCTCCACCGGTGATATCAACGACAGGTCCGCCCATGTCTGATGGGGGCGGTGGCATCTCGCCCGGGTCGTCGCCGATGAAGCTCTCGGTCGGCGGGGGGTCCTGTCCGAGCGCGCCAGTCTCACTCGACCCCCAGCAGCGGAGCGCGCCGTCGACGTACCGTGCACACGCGGTGTCTAGGGCGAACGCAATTTGCACGACCTCGGGCACGGCAGCGCAGCTGGTCGAGCACGGCACATACCCGTTGCGATCTCCTGCGTCGCAGCCCTCGGTGGTGGGGTGGTGGTAGCCGTCGCCGCAGACGTTGAGTGTGCATTGTGGGGTGCACAGGCTGATTCCATCACCCGTCGCGTCGCCGTCGTCGCAGGCCTCGAGCTCGGGGAGCAGGTAGCCGTCGCCGCAGACGTTGAGCGTGCAGTCGGCGCTGCACTGCGAGATGCCGTCGCCGTTTTGGTCCTCCTCGTCGCATTCTTCGGCGCCCTCGAGGACGCCGTCGCCGCAGACGCTGAGCGTGCAGTCGTTGGGGCAGGCGTCGGCGTTGTCGGGATTGGCGTCGTCGCAGCTTTCCCCCTGCGCGGGGCTGAGGATGCCGTCGCCGCAGACGGGTGGGGCGCACAGCGTTGTGCAGCCGTCGTCTTGGTCGCGGTTGCCGTCGTCGCAGGCCTCGGGCGCCTCGAGCTCGCCGTTGCCGCAGGTCTCAAGCGTGCAGTCGGCCCCGCACCCATCGCCGTCGTCGTTGTCGCCGTCGTCGCAGCCTTCGTTCGGACCCCGCAGGCCATCGCCGCAGATGTTCTCCTCGCAGGAGGCGGTGCAGGTGGAGCTCTCGGAGTTCTCGGGACCGAGGTCGCAAGCCTCGTCGGCTTGAAGGACGCCGTCGCCGCAGAACTCCTCGCGGCACAGACTGGAGCAGCCGTCGTCGCTCTGGGTGTTGCCGTCGTCGCAGGCTTCGTCGGCTTCGACGAGTCCGTTGCCACACTGCGGCCCCACCTCCACGCCAGTGTCGCCATCGTCGGTGGTCTCGCCGGTCGAAGAATCGGCTGGCGAAGAATCGGCTGGCGAGCCCGTGGACGAGGGTGACGACGATGAGGGGCCGTCAGTGTCCAGGATGCCGGACACTCCAAGGTCCTCGCCGCAGGCCGCGGGGCCGAGCAGGAGGGTGAGTCCGCCAAGAAGGCCACACTTCATCCTGAGGCCCACGACAAGACGGTAGTTGGGAAACGGCAAAGAGGCAACGAGTCAATCGCGCGGGGGACGAGGCGTTGGCGACTCGCAGCTTGGTCGCGTGCACGCTGACCCACGCGTAAGGGGCGACCCGTTGACGGAGGCGGTCCCGTCGAGGTCGACACGGAGTCGGCGGCCGGGGACACTGTGGCGTGTGGCTACGACAGCCAGGGACGGATGACCTCGATGGGGGCGATGGGGGCGATGGGGGCGACGTACGTGCCAACGACGGGCCAGCTGGAGACGACCACGCTCAGCGGCGTGTTGGCGACGTACAGCTATGACCCGCTCGGCGATTTGGCGGGGATCCTCTACGAGGACGGAGGCGCGGCGGTCTACGAGGTCATGTACACGCGGGACAGCTATGGGAGCATCGAGACGAAGATGGAGACCCACAGCGGCTCGGCCGCGCTGCGTTGCTACGAGTACGACGACGCGGATCGGTTGGACCACCAGGGCCGGCTGCTGACGCACGGGGATTGGACGCGGTAGAGGAATAGCTCGTCGGCGGTGGAGCTGGGCGCAGGAAGAAGCGACGCTCGCTGCATCGCCGGGTGCCCATGACGACCTCGTCTTCGTTGACCATCCGCAGGCGCGTCGTGGCGATGACCTCCGCCTACGTCGTGCCGAGCCCAAGCACTGGATGCTGCGTGGTTGATCAAGACAGGAAAGGTTCGTGGAGGGTACTGCCGCTTAGGCATGGCAAAGATTCGACCATGTTGCCTGACACGAAGAAGTCGCGTGATTCTATGCTTCTATCGAGACGTGGACTCAAGGGCGGCCCAGCTTCAGGCCGCGGCGTTGGCCACTGAGCCACCTGCGGCACCTCCGCCAAAACAACCATGGGTCTGGGAGGCTGCGGAGCCTGCGTTGGTGACTACTCCTCCAGCGGCGGCGAGATGATCCAGAACTCTTGAACGCGCAAGCCGGGCCGATACCCGGTCTCGAAGTTCAGACGCACCCGATACAGGCGCGGCTCGCCCGCGACTGCGGGGACAGCAGCAGCGTCGATCGTGACCTCATAGTTCAAGTTGGTGTTGGGGATGACGTTCCGGAACACGCCTTCATCGATCACGACGTTGGGGGCGCCCGGGAGCGGAGGGGCGTCGGCCTCGATGGCGGCGACGGTGAGGAAGGACGCTGACGTTGTGCCGTCCGGGAGGGGGTCTCCAGAGACTGAGGCAGGCTCGCCTTCCAGTGATGTTGAGACGTCGGTCAGCAGGTAGTGGATGAGTGCGTAGAAGTCCCTCGCGATGTTGCTGTCGGTGTCGTAGGACGGGTCTGCTGCCAGATCGTAGCTCGACCCAAGAGGGCAAAACTCGTAGAGGTCGGTGACGATTCCACGCGCCCGGTCGAGGCAGCAGGCACCCTCGGCACACCCGTCGGGGCGGCCAAGCTCGGGGTGGGTCCATGCACCAGGCGGTACCCGAGCGCCCGTGTCTGAGGCGACTTCGAGGAGCGCCCGAAAGATGCCAACGCTGAGGGAGGAGCTTCTCTGCGTTTGTCCCACATGGACAATCCCAGCCGTCTGCAGCGCGGAGACCGTCTCCAAAGGTGTGTGGGCGACGGATGTCGCCGGGCCAATCACTGGCCCCAGGAACTCAAGGCCCGAGTTGAGCCCGTCGTACACCGTGGAGACGACGACAGCGAGCGAATCCTCCCGAAAGCCGACTCCGCCTCGGGCTCCCACATTCGGCTCGACGTACGTTGCACCGGGTCCGTCCAGCCCCACGCCGGTCGCGATTTGGTAGAGCGCTTCGCCGAAAGAGCCTAGAACGTAGAGACAGCCGATGGCTTCTCCCAGCAAGGTCGGCGCGAGCCCCTGTTCGAGGTCCGAAAGATCGGGGGAGATCTCGCTCCAGAGCGTAAAGGGTTGGTCGCCTTGGCCGTCTCCGCAGCTCTCCTCCCCAGACCCGGACAAGGGAAAAGCAGAGTACCCGCCAGCCCCGAACTGGACATCGAGCCCTTCCGCTTGGAGTTGCGGGACGATCAGGTTGGTGACCCGCTCGTGGAATGACGGGAGGTACTCCTCCCCGGCGTAGCTGACTGTATCAACGAGGAAGAAAACATCGACCTTCTCGATGGTCGGCCGAAAATCGAGTTGACGGGGAGGGGGGTCGGAACTGAGGTTGAACAGCTGGGGGGCGAAGGCTCCTTGGGTCCGCACGCTGATCACTGCGTGAGCTTCGGCAGAAAGACCTTCGAGTGCGGCCGTGACCTCGGCGCGCTCGAAGATCGGTGCTTTGGACTCTGGGCTCGTCAGTGTGCCAGCGTCGAGAAGTCCGGGTCCATCCAGGGACCACTGTACCCTGGCCGTGACATCAAGCTCGTCGCCTGTGTCGGTGGTTGCGATGGCGGCGAACTCGCGGGCCTGGCCTCCGCTGGCGCTGTCCAGGATCGCGTATGCAGGTTCGATCCGCAGCTCGGTGAGCTGGACAGCGGGGCCGCTGGAGAGCTCCGAGGTCTCTGAGCCTGAACTTGAGCCTGGTTCGTGTCCCTCCGTCGTGACTGCAGCGGAGCTTGTCGAACCGGCGGGGTCCTGCGTGGTGGACGAGGCAGCCGCTACGACACCTCCGCTCGAACCTTCGGCACCGTCGCTTATGGTCGCAACTGCAGGTCCGCAGGCCGGTAGCAAGACCGCGACGGGAAACAGTCTCTCAACTAGCGTTGGCATCTCGATTCCTACGAAACACTTGCGAGAAGCGCTGTCAAGCGCGTGGATGAACCCCTGTCCCCCGGGGCCGTAGTGGACTCGAGAGCGTTGACCAGAAAACCTCATCCGTGCTAAGCGACGGTCGTCCCAGGCCGGGACAGAAAGTGAACCGGAGTTCTTCAAATGAGCATCAACAGGAGTCTGTCGTTTCGTACCGTCGCGGTCTTCACCGCCGCGTCGTTCCTCGCGGTTTCCTGCGAAGGGGGAAGTGAGAGCGGCGCAGGAGATCCATTCGCCGAGCCTGGGGCGAACCTCCGCGGTGGCGTCGTTCTCGCTGACCTCGAAGCCGACGTACAAGCTCTGCGAGCCCAAGGGCCGGTAATGCTGGCCTCAGCCGAGCACGGCACGATCGGAGGCGGCGCCAGCGTCGATGGCCGTGGCAATGCTCGCTATTCGATGCCGCTCGATGTTGCGCCCGGCCCGAACGGTCAGCGACCCAACCTGTCGATCGGCTACTCCAGCGCCGCGAGCAACGGGACACTCGGGCTCGGCTTCAGCCTCGGCGGCATCCCGACGATGATGCGATGCCGCCACTCAATCTCCGACGATGGGTTCGTGGGCGGAATTGAGTTTGATGGAGATGACGCGCTTTGTTTCAACGGCCAGCGTTTAGCCCTCATCTCGGGCACGTATGGCGAGCAGGGATCAGAGTACAGGACTGTCCGAGATCCTCGCTCGAAGATCGTATTGGAGACCGGGTCGATTGATGTCCGGCAATCAAAGTGGGCGGTATACGAGCCGTCCGGCCAGGTACTCCGCTTCGGCGGGGGCTCCCGCGTCGCAATTGGGCCTACAAGTGAGGCCGGCGGTTGGGGGGCTCCGTTCACTTGGTTGCTCGAGAGCACAGAGGATCGCTTCGGCAACGCCGTGACTTATGATTGGGATATTGATCCCGGTGCCTCCCAAGGCACCCCGGACTACCGCGTGGAGAAAATTGAGTACGGTTCCGCCTCCGTCGAGTTCGACTATGAAACGAGAAGTAACGATGAGACTCGGGGATACTACGCCGGGGTCCCCTACCTCCGGGACAAGCGCCTATCCGACATCGTGGTCAAGGGCCTCGAAGGTGAAGAACTCCACACGTATGACCTCGAATACGAGGGACATCCGCAGACCGACCAGAGCATCCTGACCTCCGTCCAAAAGTGCGACGCTGCCGGCGCCTGCCTGCCCGCGACGACGTTCGAGTGGTCTTCGGTGAACGCGGATCTGCAGTACTCAGGCTGCCACCCGATCTCTCCGGAGGCCCACGACGAGAACGAGCTGACAGACGATGACCTGCAGATTCTCGCTCCGGCTCACTCGGTGGTCTTGGATACCTTCGGGGACCTAAGTCAGGAGGTGCTGCTGTGGGGCAGCGATGTCGGAGCTCCCCGGTTGTGGGCGCGCGATGTTCCCGGAACTGGGGGGGTTCAGTGGAGTCTGTTCTGGACGAACGTGCTGCCTTCGCTCGGTGCGATGGCTGCAAGCCCGAGCCAGTCCGACCCCATGATCCATCACCCGGGGTGGAGGCCCTCGGCGACTCGGTTTACGGGCGACGATCGGTCTGACCTGCTCGTCCCGTTCAACGCGCTTGAGCCAGGGACGGGACCTGTTTCCGGCGACGACCCTGGCCTTGACTACTGGGGGGTCCCGTTTGTCACTGACTTTTCTGTGTTGTCTCACGCCGTGTTCGATGAGGCGCAGTCCCAAGCCAATTTCTCGACCACTTCCTACGATGATGGGGAAGGCGCTGACGGTGGAAAAATCGGGTCCTCGGAAGAATTCGTGGGTCTGAAACGCGGATCCGGGGGTCGACTGGCGCGGCGGCATGGAGGTGAGGCAGAGACCCTCGACTCGTGGGTCGCGGGGAGCGGGCCCGCCTGCGGCCGCGGAGGTCAGCGGAGCGAGCAGCTCCGAGGTGGCCCAGAGCGCGGCGCCGAGCGAAGGGACACGACGTAGGTGCACCCCGCCGTGCGACTTGGGAGGATGAGGTTGCGACACCAAAATCCGGCAAGGACGCAAGGACGAGATGCAGGTCAAGACATTGCTCAATCACGTGGAGAAGCACAAGGGGTTCGTGTACGGCCGCGTTCGGTTGGAAGGAGACATGAACCGGAGGCTGGTCGTCGAACTCCGGGCGCGGGTGGGCAGCAAGCCGACGTGCTCTGGGTGCGAGCGGTCGGGCCCCTGCTACGACACGCAGCCGGTCCGGCATTTTCAGTTCGTGCCGCTGTGGGGGTTCAGGACGATGTTCGCGTACCGCATGCGGCGCGTAAATTGCTCCCGATGCGGCGTCAAGGTCGAGACGGTCCCGTGGGCGATCGGCAAGAGCCCGACCACGACGACGTACGCCTGGTTTCTGGCGAACTGGGCCAAGCGGATGAGCTGGAAGGAGGTCGCCGACACGTTCCGCACGAGCTGGGACACGGTCTTCAAGGCGGTCGCCTTCGCAGTCGCCTGGGGGCTGGAGAACCGCGAACTCAAGGGAATTCGGGCGATCGGGGTCGACGAAGTCCTTTGGCATCGCGGACACAAGTACCTGACCGTCGTCTACCAGATCGACGAGCACTGTCGCCGCTTGCTGTGGGTCGGACGCGACCGCACGACGGAAACCTTGGACACGTTCTTCAACGAGTTCGGGCTTCGTGCTCGATGGCTGCGATGGGTGTGCAGCGACATGTGGAAACCGTATCTCGGCGTCATCTCGCGACGCGCTAAAAATGCGGAGCATGTCCTGGACCGCTTCCACATCGTCGCGAAGATGAACAAGGCGATCGACGAGGTCCGCGCGGGCGAGGCTCGGACGATGAAGAGCGAGGGTCACGAGCCCGTGCTCAAGCACAGCCGATGGTGCTTGCTGAAGCGGCCGGAGAATCTCACCGACAACCAGCGCATCAAGCTCGCCGACCTGGTCCGCTACAACCTGCGGACCGTCAAAGCGTACCTCCTCAAGGAGGACCTGCAGCAACTGTGGGACGAGACGTCGTCCGAGAAAGCCGACACGTTCATCAAGAACTGGACCTTCCGAGCCATGCGCTCGCGGATCGAGCCCGTGAAGAAAATCGCCCGCATGCTGCGTCGCCACAAGCCGCTCATCCTCAACTGGTTTCACGCCCGCGGCCTGATCTCAGCCGGTTCGACCGAGGGCATGAACAACAAGCTCAAAGTCGTCACAAGACGCGCCTACGGTCTGCGCACCTTCAAAGCCACGCAGGTTGCCCTCTACCACTCGCTGGGAGCACTTCCCGTGCCCAAGGTCGCCCACAGATTTTTCTGAGGAGCCGAAAAATCTACACGATGGTGCCGCTTGACCACGATGGTGACGGGCTGAGTGACCTGTGGATTTGCCGCGGCGATGGCTTCAAGACCGGGCGTTGGGCGCTCGGATTGAACCAGGGGCTGGGGACCGCGCCGTTCACCTTCGAGTGGACTCAGACGGACATCCAATGTTCTGCGCACGACGAACTTCAGGTGATATCCCTGCGCGGCGACGGGCGGACGAGCCTCCTCACTGTACCTGCATATGATTCGCCCCTGACGGCCGCGTCGTTCGCGGCAGACTACGACGAGTATCTCTCCGACCCTGGGCTTCAGCCGATTCCTGATCAAGAGCGGGACGAGTACCTCGAAGTGAGTCTCGATGCTGGTGGGTTGCAGGCCACGGGGCTTCCGCGCGCCTATTTTCAGAGCTGGCACGACAGGAATTGTAAGAACGGCATTGCCGACGCGGAGTTCGGAATGCCGGTCTACTCCGCTGGCATGGGAGCTGACAGAGTCGTAGATATCAACGGCGACGGGTTCTCGGACATCCTGCGAGCCGAACTCGCAACCGGCGACAGTTTCGCAAACATCTCCGCGATCAAGCACGGCGTCGATGCGACGGAGTTTCCGTGGTCGCTTCCGCCGGTTATTGCTCCCATCTACGACGCGTTTCTCTGCTCCTCGACCGACGACCAGGATCTCGTCCTACGCGCGTACATCAACACCGGTAGTTCGTTTGTTCGGGACGATGACGCGTTGCATGTCTTCCCCGGAATCGCCCACGCGAACTACTGGGTGAACTGGCGCGGGGCCGTGTCGTTCGACCATAACTCGGACGGTCTTCTCGACTTCTTGCTGCCCGGGCTCGGGAACCTGTCCAACGACGACGCTGTTTTGAGTTCCCAACCTGATGGAGAGTACGTCGCCGGCGGCAATCCTTGGCTGCCCGGCTACTACCCCAGGTATAATAGTGCGTCTGACTCGGGGGATTCGCACTGGGCGGACCTCTTTGAGACTTCAGCTCGGGCGTTCGCTATCGAGGACGGTCATCACCTCTGGTTCGTCGGTGTCGACGGCCCGGACGGCCCCGGTACCTGTCCCGGCGGCTCCGTGGCGCAGCAGGCTGCGGTTTCCGGGGCCAACGGTAGAGTGACGCTGGAGCGCGTGACGAACGGTCTCGGGGCGCGACAGGAGTTCGCCTACGACTTGGGGCCCTCGGGCGAAGCGACTGGGCCGAGACCAGCGGGTCGTATGCGGCAGCAGGACACCGTCGTCAGCACACTTCGAGTTCAGGTTGGGCCGGGACCTGACGGAGATGCGCCACCGATGCGCGTGACGGGGTATAGGTTTGCGGACCCGAAGTACGACGATCACGGACGAGGACTTGTCGGGTACGGGCTCGTGAGGGAGAGTACGGCCTTCGCCACTACGACGCGCTACTACGACCTACAGTACGATGCGGACATCGCCGACTACCCATATGCCGGGCGACCGCGACGGGTTGAGACGGTCTCTTACAATGAGACCGGCGGCGGCCTGATTCAGCGTGTGGTCGCGTGCGAAGACGTGGACGAGTGGGCGCTGGTTCGGCCGTACCAGGACACCACGTGGTTCTCCTACCCGTCCAACGTCCACAACTATACATTTACAATCCTCGACAACGACCATGACAGTGACGATGGCTGCGACGATGGCAACTTCTTCATCCAGGAGGCGACAACGGAAACGAAGATGAATGGGTGGGGCTTGATGGCGTTTCGAAGGTTTACGAGCGGGGACGATGTCATGTCGACGACGGTCAGCGACTGGATCATTGACGAGGATGAGTGGTTCGTCCGACCTCGTCGCACCGAGGAAGAGAGCTGCGTCAAGGGCGTCTGCGAAACTCGTACGAGCTGGCGCGACTTCGACGCCGCCAAGCATACTCTGCTTGAGGTAGTGCGGGAACCGGACGCCACGGACAGTACCTATCGGCGGACGAGCTTCGAGTACGACCCGACCTCTGGAAACCTGACGTCGACGACGGCCGAAGGCTTTGGCGGCTCGGACCCACGCAAGGCAACAATCGACTGGGACGCGGACGGCGTACTGGCCCTGAGTTCGACCAACGCCGCGAACCATAAATCATGGGTCGTCTCGGAATCTAACTCCGGTGTCGCCTTTGCGGTCGTAGACCCAAATGGTGTTACGAAACGGACGGCCCTCGACGGCTTCTATCGACCGCTGGTGACGACCCGGCTGAACTCCCCCCTGGGAGTCACCGACGGCCTCTCGCGCAGTGTGTCGTTCGGCCCGGGTGATCCGGAACTCGGCGCGGTGCTCGAGACCACGGAGCAGGTGTCGGGGCAGTCGACTCGAACGCAGATCGGTCCTGCTGGTAACGTCCTTCAGGTGACCTATCGAGGCGTCGCGCCGACGGACGTGTTCCCCTATCCTCAGCAGGGGCCGGTTGGCGGCGACATCTATTTCCGAAATGAATACGACGCGTACGGGCGGCTTGCGCGGACGAGCCACAACACCTTTGCTGGAAACGACCCGGACTTCTGGACCACCTTCGAGTACGACGAAAGTTCGCGGCGGCGTAGCGCCGTGGTCACAACCGCGGCCGGTGCGGAACTTGCGGAGACGGAGCGAAGGTGGGACGTCACCCTTTCCGCCGCGTGGAACGGGGCTTCGTTGCCCCAGGAATCGTTCTACACGGACGAGGAAAACAATACACAGTCGAAGGTGACCGATCAGAAGGGCCGAGTTGTCGTGTCCTACGATGCTGTTGGAACCGCGACCTGCTACGACTACGGTCCATTCGGACGACTGGACCAGGTCCGCCGGAATTGCGGCGTCGGAGCAACCGGCGCACAGCCATCCACGGCGTACGGCTACGATTCGATCGGGCGAGTCCGGACAGAGACAGATCCTGCCTTCGGTACCCGGGGGATTTCGTACACGGCGTTTGACGAGGTGGCGGCCACCGCGGATGCCGAGGGCCAGGTCGTCTTTTCCCAGTATGATGAGCTAGGCCGACGGGTTCTAGCGATCTCGCCGGAGGGGTATTCGAGTTGGTGGTTTGACGCTCAGCATGTGGGTGCGCTGTCGGGGTCGAACAGCCCCGATGGGCTCGAGCGCGGATACAGCTACGACGACTTTGGACGTCTTACGCAGGAGACGACGAAGGTGCCAGCATTGGGAAGCCAGGCTTCGGGAGACGAGATTACCGTCGACTACGAGTATGAGGTTGGTGACCGGATATCGACGATCGAATTCGAAAAGAACCTCGGTATTCGATTTGCGTACGATGGTGCGGGGTATCACCGTTCGTCGCACTTCTACTCCCAGGGCACTGGCGGTGTTGTCGAGGAACTCGTCTGGGGATGGGAGGACTCGGATGAGAATACCTCGATCGCTGCAGAGGCGTTCGGCAACGCGCCTGCGCCTGAAAAACGCACGCGGACCTATCGTCACTACGACGAGGCGACGGGGCGCCTTGAGACCTCGACGACGGCGTCGGCTGAGTCAAACGTTCAAGCGTACTCATTCGGCTGGACCCCCGCAGGCGATCTCGACTGGAGACTCGACTCCCTCAATGGGCAGGCAGAGGAGTTCGAGCACGACTCCCTTCACAGACTCGTTGAATCAGAGGTCGCGGGAGTCGTTCGCAGCTACGGCTACGACGCGCTGGGGAACTTCACGTCGAAGGACGGGGTCGGCACCTACAACTACGACGCGGACGGTACGCGCCTGCTGTACACCAGCAACGCGACGACCTCGACGACGTACGTGTACGACGACAACGGCTCCGTCGAGCACTTCGGAAATACGGACATCGAGTGGACCTCATTCGGGAAGGTCGAAGAGATCGTTCAAGGAGCCGCGTCCCGCCAGATGACCTACGACGCTGATGGCGACCGCGTCGTGCGGCAGGCCGACCAGAACTTTACGGTGACCCCCCACCCTCTCTACGAGCGGCGCTACGGCGTTGGCAACAAGGGGGCGACCGTGCTCAACGAGCTTCGCCTGAAGGTGCCAGGGGCGACCGGATCGATCGTCGCCGAGTTCCGCCACAAGCCAACTCTCAAGTGGTCTTCGCCCACCGAACCGAACGCGCCGACTTGGGAGCGCACGCAGACGCGCTACATCCACGACGACCATCTCGGATCTGCGGGTTTGATCACGGACGAAAACGGAGCGGAGGTCGAGCGCGTGGCGTTCGACCCCTGGGGCCGGGCTCGCGATGCGGATGATTGGAACGTCTACCTCGCCGACGGCGCCACGGATGAGCTGCCGATCGGGTTCACTGGGCACCAGGCTGAGCTCGATGGCGGGCTGATCAACATGCGGGGTCGGATGTATGACCCGCGGCTAGGTCGGTTCATGAGCGTGGACCCGATCATTGAGAACGCGACCAACGTACAGACGTGGAACTCGTACTCGTACGTGCAGAATCGGCCGCTTTCGGCCGTGGACCCGTCGGGGTTGGGTGCGGACGACGGTGGTGGTGACAGCGGCGGCATAGGTTGGAACGTCGATCCGGACGACCCGAACTCCTGCGACTTCGTCACGGAAGCCGATGAATGCGGGAAGAACATCACGGTCAGTACGAGTTCTGAGGTGTCGACGGGTCTCGCCGGGAACGTTGGGCCGATCGGTGGGTATTGGGGTTCCGGCGACGGCTCTGGGGTCGGGATGCGTGGCGGGAACGCGATCGATCAGATGGCCGAGATGAAACGCTTCATGGCCAGGAAGCAAGTCGAGGAGGAGAAAGCGTACTGGCGTGCCAATGGCGGACAGTGCTCCACGAGCGGGAACGTGACGACCTGCGGGCTCAAGGGGCCCAAGGAGAAGAGCGTTCAGGAGGCGATGGCCGGGGCGTTCGCGCTGAACTCCGCGTTGGACGTGATCGCTCCGTTTATTCCCGTGGTCGGTGGTCTGGCGGACGTCGCCGACGCGATTGATGCGGCGGGAGATGGAGATTACGGCACTGCGACGTTGGCACTTGGAATGGCCGTGCTCGGTGTGATTCCGGGCGGTAGGGGGGCGAAGCTGGCGGAGAAGGCGGCAGATGCTGGGGACACCGCGCGGGACCTGGCTAAAGGTGTCGACGCCGCAAAGGGGGGACCGAAGACAGTCCGGGTCTCGAGCAAGGCCCACCCCGAGACTGCCGCCCACATCCGTGACGCCCAGGCTGCTGGTCAGCCGAGCGTGGTCACGATCGAACGGGCAGGTGCGAGATTCGAAACGCGCTGCGTCGCAGCGTGGACATGACAAGGTCCCAGGGAAGCAACTCGACGAGTACCCGCCGGCGATGTTCCGAGAAGGGGGCGCCGGAGCCAGCGTCCGTCCTGTGAGCCCAGCGGACAACATGGGCGCTGGGGCCAGCATCGGGAACCAATGTCGTGGGCTAGCATGTGGTAGCCAGGTCAGAATCGTTGTGGACTAGGCCCGACGAGAAGCACCATGAAGCTGCGAACACTCGACATCTCATACGCGCAACTCGCGGTCTTCCAGAGTGCTCTGGCGGAGCCCTTCAATGACTGGACCGACGCCTACCTGGCCCAGGGGTTTGCCTGGAGACCGGGCAGCGTCTCCTTCGCCACCATCGAGCCTTCGGGCCCGATGGAGGTGGAGGTCGTGCGGGGCGCGCCCCCGCTGGCATCGAGTTCGGCTTCCAGGGTCATAGCTGTTCCGTTCTCGATCGCGGAGGACGAAGCAGTTGACGTGGCCAGCATTGGGGACGGTGAGGCGCTGACGCTGCCGGCGGGCAGCTACTGCCTGACCTTCGAGCACGGACTACTGGATGATGGAAGCATGTGGTGCAGGCTGTCATTCGAGGCCGTGAGTGGGAAGGTGGAACCGAAGGTCGTGCGAGCTGGCGACCTGGCCCCGAGCGAGCCCCTGCTCATGGACGCCTCTCCCGCGAAATGACAACGCTTCGCGCTAAGGCCGTGTTTTGCGGCGAGGTCGCCGAGGGGGCTGTGGGGGTCATTCTTGCCGAGGAAGAGTCCGGGGAAGGAGCCCGTGTCGAGCTCCAGCGGGCGACCAGCTTCGACGAGCAAGACCGCGCTCTCGGGCAGGACACCTACTGCCTGAGCCTCCACACCGGGGCGAGCGTGTACGGGGGCGTGACCCGCTGGTTACTCGCCCCTCGCCGGCTCAAGCTGGAGTTGTCCGAGAAAGCCGCTGATGTCCTTGAACTCGACACCGAGCTGACGATCGAGTTCGACGCTGAGCAACGCGCCGACCTTGAGGAGTGGCTGCCGAAGGTTCTCGAGTAGAACGAGGCCGAGCCGGCTGGCTCGACGCACGAGAACCGCACTGTTACCTCCGGCGCGGAACTCCGCGTCCTGCGCCGGGCCGCATCGACCTCGCGTCAATTTCTCGAGGCCGAATCCGAATTGGGTTCTGCATCCGCATCGACGCATCGACGGGCGCGGCGTCGAGGTTTCGAAGTCCGCCTTCAAGTCGAAAAACCATCCCTACAAACTGGTTTTCGACTCTCATCCGAGGTTTTGGGGGGAGCCCAAACCGCACCTTCACCTCGACTGGAGATTTACTACCACGGGTACTCGGTTCGTCTCCAGGTGACCGAGGAGGCCCGTGGTCGGGCAATCGAGGCCCTCCGGGACCGACTGCACTCCGGCGACGGGCGTCGATAGGGAAGCTCGGTGCGAGCGCGTGTGCATGAGGGGGCTCGGGCTGGCTGACGGCCAGGAGGCCGTCCTGCCACACCGTGGTCGGAAAGCTCGAGGCTTCGTCGGGCGAGGTGAACGGCTGGGTGACCTGGGCCTACGACGACCAACCAATTCCGGGTGGACGCGGTGACGGCGGCCAAGGACACTGTGGCGTAGGGCTACGACAGCCAGGGACGGATGACCTCGATGGGGGCGATGGGCGCGACGTACGTGCCAACGACGGGCCAGCTGGAGACGACCACGCTCAGCGGCGTGTTGGCGACGTGCAGCTATGACCCGTTCGGAGACTTGGCGGGGATCCGATACGAGGACGGGGGCGCGGCGGTCAGCGAGGTCATGTACACGCGGGACAGCTCTGGGTGCATCGAGACGAAGATGGAGACCCACAGCGGGTCGACGAACCTGCGGTGCTACGAGTACGACGACGCGGAGCGGTTGGCGGACGTCTACGACGCGACCTTCCCCGGCGTCTTTCAGGTGAGCGACCGTGGACGTTTGAGCTGGAAGACCTCGAAAACAATGAAAAGGGCATTTCGGGCGCTGGTCCATCGGTCTGTGAACCTCAGCCCGTGCCCCCGATTTTTCCAACGGGCTGTTTTGGTGACGGCCCTTAGCTTGGCGCTTGGATGCAGCGTTGGCGAAGAAGACGTTGCAGACGCAGTCGAGACCTACTGCCCGCAGTGCAGAGTCGTCGAGTGGTATGTGGGCGAAGGGGATGGCGCCTACGCGTATGTGCATGTCTCGTTGATGTGCCGAGGCGATAGCAGCGTGCATAAGCAAGTCTGGCAGTTCCGTTCGACCGAGATGAGGTGGAAGGCCGCGCGCGTTCCTTCGTGTGGGGACGACGGGCCTCGACCCGGAGGCGGAGTCGGCAGCGCCGAAGCAGGAATGTCCAGACTGGAAGCACCGGGTGGCTTCCCCGTGGAAGTGGACGGATATTTGCGAATGGCCCGACGGAAACCTGACTGACATTTGGGGGACCCTGGACTAGTGAGATACGTAAGGATGGAGGCGGTCGTTCTCTGGGTGGTGCTGTTCGCAGGTTGCACAACTTCGACGCCCTCAGAGCGGCGTGGTGTTATCGAGGACATCGAAGGCTGCGAGCTCAGTCGCATCGGCAAGGGCTGGGCCTCCGTTGACGGGGGGCGAAGCCGTTATCATCTACTCAGATCGGATGAGGTATGCGACGGTGCATGCTCACCGAGCGGAAAGCGCCGAAAGCCTCGCGGCTGATGTCATCACGGGTCGACTACCGCAGTACGCAGACGACTACGCGTTGCCAAGCGCGCAAACCACGAGAATCAAGATTGGTCGTGCCGACTACCCCGCCTTGTGGGTGGGTGTACCGAATGTAATCGCCTATATCTTCGTCCCATCGAAAGAAGATGGCTACGTTTTCCTGGTGTGGGTGGATCTTTCTTTGTCAGACGAAGAAGATACCAAGGAACGGAATATGCACCGAGTCGGTCGGTTGTTGCGACCTCTGGTTCGTTCGCTGGAGACCGCTCCGGTCGACTCGTTCCGAAAGTGCTTGCCGAAGGCTTGAGGCAAGCGCCTGCATCTACGCGATGCGTTGCAATACGTCCCATCACGCATGCATGCATGCCACCCCCCGCAAGAATTGCCGGGACCGACCCTCAGCCGCTCTCGCCCAGCTCCGCCAGCACCACGTCCAGCGCCCCGATGTACTCCTGCGCGTCGGCGTAGCGGTCCTTGGGGGCCTTGGCCAAGCCCCGGTCGACCAGCTCGTCGATGGCGTCGCTCATTGGGAGCGGGCTGGCGAGCAGTTCGCTGACCAGCGGCGGCGTGGTGCTGACGTGCATGGTCAGCAGGGTGACCATGTCGGCGGCGCGGAACGGGAGCTTTCCGGTCAGCATCTCGAACAGCAGGACGCTGAGGGAGTAGAGGTCGGCGCGGCCATCGACGGTCTGCGCAATCGCCTGCTCGGGAGCGATGTATGCGGGGGTTCCGAGCGTCATGCCGGCTGCGGTGAGGCGCACGTTCTCGGGGGTGAAGGTGTCGTCTGGGAGCTTCGCGATGCCTAGATCGATGAGCTTGATCACCGGCGCGCCGTCTTCGGTCACGAACAGGACGTTGTCGGACTTGACGTCGCGGTGGACGATTCGCCGCTCGTGCAGGTGTCCCAGGGCCAGGAGGACCTGCCGGGCGATTTCGAGTGCAGCCCGGGGCTTCAAGGCGCCCTCGACGAGGCGGTCGGCGAGGTTGCGGCCCTCGATCAAGTCGAGCGCAATCCACCGGGCGCCTGGAAGCTCGCCGTGAGCGTGGCTGCGCACGAAGTGCTTGTGGTGGATCATGTTCATCGCCAAGCACTCCCGGTCGAACCGAGCGCGGACCGCTTCGGTTCCGGGCCCGAGGAACACGACCTTGAGCGCGACGTCTTTGCCGGTTTTCTCGTCCTGGGCGCGGTGGACGATGCCCATGCCGCCCGCACCCAGCTGAGGCCCGAGTCGGTAGCGGCCGCCGATGACGGCGGGCAGGTCCGCGGGGCTGGTGACCGCAGGGGGCACGCCATCCATCGCCGGAGTCGTCGTCGAACCCGGGGCCGTCAGGAGGTCGACGAAGCGCGAGCGCGCCTCTTCGAGCTGCACAGTGAAGTCGGGCAGGGGGATGCCCATGGCGTTGGCGACTTCGGCGGGCTGATTGCCCTCGAGCTCGACCAGCGTCAGCATCGTCCGTTGCTGCGAGGTCATCTGGCGCAGCGCGATGCGGACCGCATCCGCAACCACGTGCTTGCCCGCGTGCAGCGAGAGGTTGGCGGCGCTCATCAGCTTGGGCCGCGAGCGTGGAGCCTGGAGCGCTGCATCCACCTCGAAGTCGCCCGCCACGTCCTTCGCCATGTTGATCAGCCAAGGGTGAAAGCCTCGGGGGTCGGGGAGCTCATGCAGGCGGTTTGCGGCGCGCACAAACAGCTTCTCGCAAGCGGGCTCGGCCTGATCGGGGTCCGAGAGGATCGCAGAGAGAATCCGGTACAAGGGGATCTGGTACCGGCGCACCAGCTCGGAGTAGGCCAGCGCATCTTGCCCGTTCCGATAGGCTTCGATCAGTGCCCGATCGGTCGACTGAATGTCGACCGTGTGCTGGTCCGCCGTCATCGCCACTTCGAATCAGGGTTGCGCCCGACGCTGCAGTCCCGAGAGGACATGTCTCGCGGGAACGAAGTGCTCGTTGCCCTCGGTGTCCTGCAGGAGCACGCCCAAGGGCACGAACTTTCGCACCACGCCGCGCGTGGCTTCCAGTGTGACGTCGTCACCGACCCGCACGAGCTGGCGCAGGTAGTAGTTTGCGATGATCTCCTCCGCTGGCCGACGCATCGACCACGCCATGAGGAACGCCGCGAGCACCAGCATCACGACCACGAACACGCTGAGGTTCGAGGTGAGGAACGATACGTCTAGGCCCAAAGACTCCAGCGCGATCAATCCGACGATGAGCATGATGCCCAGCTCGATCGGGGCCTCGAACATCTTGGTGCGGCCGCCCTTGAACTCCGAGAAGAACGCACCTGCGAGCCGACCCGCTGCGCTTGCGGCCACGCTTCCGATCGCGACGATGAGCAGGGCCGAGATGAGCCGGGGCAGGTACCCGAGCGCAGCCAGCACCGCGGTCGAAGCGGCCTCGATGCCCAAGGCGTCGGCCGCGGAGGTCACCGCCATGAGGAGGATGGCGAGGTAGGCCAGGTTGGCGACGGCCCACGATGGCGTCGCGTCGGCGCGGAAAGCCTGGAGCATGCGGCCGAGCCGGGTCTCGGAGACGACCCTGTCCAGGGGGGTCAGCTGAAGCACGCGCTTCACCACGCCCCGAACGAGGGAGGCGACGAGCCACAGCGCGAGGAAGACAAACAGCGCCGAGCCGACCGACGGCGCGTACTCGGCGAAGCTCGTCGAGAGCGACTCAGCGAGGCGTCCGAGGGTGCTCGCCGGATCGACGAACGCGAGGATGGGATCAGGATGGGTCACGGTCGGACTCCGGGGTCGCGTCAGCGCGAAACCAGCTGAGGGGTGCAGCGAACATGAGCATCGCGAGCTCGGCAACCGTGGTCATCAAGGTGATCTTGGAGCCGACCTTGTCGGCAAACTCCGAGGGAGGCGGGGGGCCCAAAGCGACGCCCAGCAATGCGCCGATATCGACCTGCTGCGGGCGGACGCGGTCTCGATCGGGTGGTGCCTCGCTCACGGTCGGCATGATAGACGCCGACGGGGAAAGTGGGCACTCGCGATGCTATCGCGTGGCGAGTTGTCCGTCGGTGCGGGGGGGAGGTGCAGCCGTGAGCGCCGTCAGAAGGCTCTCTAGAGGCCCTCGTTCGTGCCGACGTCGCCACCACAGCGCGCCGAGCACCCCCACCGTGTAGACGACCAAAGCATACGTCACCACACCGGTGAGGCTGGTGGGTTCCCAGTGGTGCGCCACCGGAACGAGGATCGCAGGGACGTGTGCAATGTAGAGCGTGAGCGCCAGCTGCCCGCCGGCTTGCAAGGCCACCACCGCCCGGACGTGCTCGCGGCCGCGGGTGAGCTCGATCGTGGCGATGATGGCGATGCTGGCAAACGCCATCCCGCTGATGACAAACCCGGGCCGGGTCGGGCGGGGCCAGGTCCGAAGCATGTTGAGCCACGGGGGATCGGAAATGACCGGCCCGCCGGCGCGAATGATGGCATTGCCGATCTCCGACGCGCTCAACACGAGCGTCGCCACGATGAACAGGGTCGCTCGAACCTTGCGGCTATGGAGGTCTAGCCGCGAGATCCACAGCCCGAACAAGAACAGCGCGAACCAGGGCAGAAACGGGTGGTTGCCCCAGAAGAGCAGCTTTCCCGCGGCGCCCTTCAGCGTCCAGAACGTGAGCTTGGGGCGGACCATGTTTGTCCACTGCCACCCCGAGCCCAGCAGCATGACCACGATCCCGGTCCAGAGCACGGGCGTCGGTGCCCACAAGAAGAACACGCTGGCCGCGATGTAGACCCCGTAGAACGCCAAGATGTCCCACGTCCACCAATGTTGGTGCAGCAGGCCGATCGCGAGCAGGACAAACGCCCGGACGAGCAGCGAGCGTCGAAGGTGCTTGCGAGCCTCGGGGGTCGCGGCGCGGCGAGCTTGCATGCCGATGCCGATGCCCGCGAGCACCACGAAGACCGCGGCCCACTTGCCTTCCATCCGGTCGAGGACCCACGCGAGTTTGGTCGCGTCGCCGATCTCCGGATGCACCTTGCCGCGGAAGTTGACAAGAATCATCCCGAGCACCGCGAGCGCCCGGACGACGTCGAGGCCAATGATCCGTCCGGGCTTACTCATCACCAATCTCGCAGGGTCGAGACAATGACCGTGTCGAATCCAGAGTCATCCGAGGCGAGCGAGCGACCGTCGCGGCCGTAGATGCCACTGCCCTTTCCGGTGTTCCCAGATCCGTTGGCGGCGATGACGAAGAGCTCCCAGTCGTGGGCAAATGCGGCTTGCCAGCGCTGGGCGCCGCTGACGGTCCACAGCGAGGAGACGACCACGATGTCGACGTCGTCGCGCTCCAAGGAACGGTGAAGCTCCGGCTCGGCGTACAGGTCTGAGCACAGCAGCATCGCCACGGTCCCCCAGGGGGTCTCGAACGTGCCGAACTGCTTTCCGGGGGCGAACTCGTCCTTCTCGGCGCTGTAGAGCTCGATCTTGTGGTGGATCCCGACGGTGCGCCCGCGGGGTCCGAACGCGATCAGCGAAGAGTAGGGCGTCTCGCCGCGGTCCCGAGTATGCATCGGGACGACGAGGAAGATCTGCAGATCCGCGGCAAGGGTGGACATGCTCCACAAGGCCGGCGCGTCGTCTCCATGCGGGATGCGGCCCATGGACGGGAGTGCCTCCGGCACGTCGAGCTCGAACGCGCCTTCTGAGATCACGACGAGCTGGGCGCCCTGCTCGACTGCGGATCGCACCAGCGCCTCGACCTCGCAAAGCTCCTCGTCGAAGTCGTCGTTCGCGAGTTCCTCGCAGTCGAGGTTGCCGTCGGGGGGCGTGTTTCCGGTGTAGGAGATCGCCGCCACGATCGGCTCTGCCGACGTGTCGTAGGCTTCGTCGGCCGCGAGCAGGGCCGCAAGAAGCGAGATGCCAAACAGCGTCATCGCAGGGCCTCGGAGCCTCCGGGTCCCTTGGTGGGTACACGCGAAATGTCTGCGATGTGGAGGTCGCGAACGCTCCCGGCGCGCGCGATCGGTTGGCCTCGGTCGTCGAAGATGCCACCGCCTCGTCCCTTGCCTAGGCTTGCGTTGGCGGCCACGACGGACACGCCCCAGTCGTGGGCGAACGCGGCTTGCCAGCGCGTCGCCACCGGGACGGTCCAGGCTGCGGACACGAGCACGATTTCGGCGCCGAGGGTCTCGGTCAGCGTCTGATGAAGCGTGGGCTCGGTGTAGAGGTCGGCGCAGATGAGGAATCCGAGGCGCCCGTAGGGGGTGTCCAGAACCGAGACGCCGATGCCGGCGGAGAGGGCTTGCCGCTCCCCCTCGAACAGCTCGACCTTGTCGTGGTGCGCAACCACGACACCGTCGGGGTCGAAGACGACCAGCGAGTTGAAGCCCTTGCCCTGCGCGTTCTCGGTCTCGAGGTCGATCGCGATGTAGAGATCGAGCTCACGTGCCAGCGCCGAGAACATGGTCTGCAGCGGCGCGTCGGGGGTGGGTGTGCTCCCGGAGCGAGTCCGGGGCTCGGCCGCTCGCTGCGGCAAGCTGTACTCGGAGGTGACGATAATCTGGGCCCCTTCCTTGGCGGCGGCGCGAACGATCTTGTCGAACGCGCACAGGTCGGTGGTGCAGTCGTACACGCTCGGCGTCCCGCCCGGATAGGACACCGCTGCGACGCGGACCGCAGGCTGAACCTCCTCGGGTCGACCCAGGATGAGTGTCGCCGCGAGTCTGAGGGCCCAAAGGGTGGTCATTGTGCCTTGGCTTTCTGCGCGATCGGGCGAACGAGTCGGACGCCCGCGTAGCTCAGGGCTCGATCCGCGGGGGCCCGGAGCCTGCCCGCGGCGCGGCTGCGTTCGGCGTTGTGGTACCAGGACCCGCCCCGCAGGACCCCGTAGCCCTCGGAATCGACCACCTGCGTCCACTCGGCAATGTTGCCGAGGACGTCGTGGAGTCCCCAAGGGTTGGGTTCGAGTCGACCGACGGACTGCGCATTGCCGGTGGAGTTCGCTTTGTACCAAGCGATCCGGTCGGCGACCTCGTCGCTGCTCATGCAGGACGTGATGCGACCTGCATAGGTTGACTGGTGGGTGCCGGCTCTCGCGGCGTACTCCCATTGCGCCTCCGTCGGGAGTCGCGGGCCGTCGCACGTCTCGACCGGCGTGCAATGAGCACGCTCGTGGGAGCCGGTGCACACGTAACAAGCCGACTGCTGGTCGCGCGCGGCGAGGGCGTTGGCGTAGGCCGCCGCCTCGTGCCAGGAGATGCTGTCGACCGGGCATGTATCGCAGGTCGATGCGAACGAAGGGTTGTAGCCCATCGCGGATTCGAACTGGAGCTGGGTGACCTCGAACGTCTGAATCTCAAAGCCCTCGACCGTCTCGTTGTGCACGCCCACCGTCTCGCGACGACAAAACTCGCTCTTGGCGGTTCCCATCTCGAACGTGCCGCCGTCGACCTGGACCCAGGTCTCCTTGACGGTGACCGGGGCGGACTCGGACGTCGCGGCATCTGCGTCGCAACCGGCCAAAAGGAGCGCCAGCGACAAACGTCGCAGACACGGCGGAGCCCACGAGGGCACGGGAGGGAGGGTGTTCATGGCTCGAAGGTCGACGGATCGGTCGGTACGCCCAGGTGCAGGATACGGGAGCCGGTCCGGCAGACCGGGTTGGTGCTCTTCCCGACCACCACACCCGCATGAGGCGCTCGGTACACAGCCAGGATGTCGCCAAAGGGGTTGCGCAAGCGCGCGATGACCTGGTCCTTCTCCACCGAATCTGCGGTGTGCGGCAGAACCTCAAGCAGCCCGCCTGCATCCGCGTAGAGCCACGCTGACTTGCCGCAAACGATGGTGGGCTCGTGGTCGTGATCGTGAGCCTGATCGTCGTCAGGCGCGGCATCGAGCAGCCCAAACTCGTGGAGGATCGCCCGCACACCGTGCACGGAGTCCTTGATCATGCGTCGCTGGAACCGGAGTGGGTCGCCAACCTCGACCGTGATCGCGGCGATGCCCCGTTCCATGGCCGCGTCGCGCAGCGTGCCGTCGTTGGCCTCGTTGTGGACGATGATCTCTGGCGCTTGAAGGAACGCCATGCGTCGACTGATCGCGTGCCGTAGGTCGGCGCGAACGTACAGCGAGTTCACACGACCGAAGCTGGCGGTGTGCACGTCGACGAGGAAGTTGAAGTGCCGGACCAGCCGGTCGAGGATGCGGTAGGCGTACACTTGACCGACGTTGCCGTCGGCCTTGCCGGGCATGATTCGGTTGAGGTCAAAGCCCTCGAAGGTTCGGGTCGCGGACCCAAACGCGTAGACCGACACCACCGGGACACCGACCAAGGTGCCGCTGAGGCCGGCCGTGTCGATCTCGGAGAAGAGCCGCTGAATGATCGGGATGCCGTTGACCTCGTTGCCGTGGACGGCCGCGGTCACGCCGAAGACCGGCCCCGGCCGCGTTCCACGCGCGACCATCACGGGGACGCAGACCGGCGTGCTCAGCGGATCCTGCATGATCTCCAGCTGAAACCTCCGAACTTCTCCGGGAGGAATGCTCTCGAGGCTGAGCTCGGTAATGTGCTCTACGGCGGGGGGGTTCACAGCAGGATCTCTTCGCGGAGCGCGGGGTCGTCGTTGAGCGAGCCGAACAGCTTGGCGCGAAACGTGCCCTTCTTGCTGGTGAGGCTCTTCGCCATCTCATCGATTGCGATGGTGGCCAAGGCGGTCTGAATGAACCCGTCGATGAGGTCATCGAGACCGATGCCCAGGGCGTTGAAGTCGCGGCGGTCCATCAGCAGCAGACGCGCGGTGTCCGAGCCCCAACTACCGTCGGTGTTCTTCTCCGACAGGTTGGTGCCCAGCGTGTCCCAGCTGTGCCCGGTCCCCAGCGACTCGGCGAGCGGGGTGCGGGCGCGTCGGCCGTAGATCGCGAGGGGCTTGAACCCGTCGCTGTTGGCGCAGGTCATGACACGAAGGTCGAAGACATACGCGGCGTTGCGCTTGGTCGGCATCGTCCCGACCTGATAGTAGCGCCCCTCGGCCGTCTGCGAGCTCCACGCGTGGTGGCCGATGAGCGACTGCACGATGAAGCGGCCGTAGGTTTGCGGCAGCTCCATGAACGCGTCGAGCTCCTCGGCGCTGGTGAGTGTCCAGACGCCTTGGCCCGCGTTGGAGTAGGGGTTCTTGACGACGGCGATGCCGCCCATCTTTCCGACCCACAGCGGGACCTCGTCGTGGCTCACATCCCACACGGTCTCGGGGGTGTGAATCTTCAGCCCGGAGCCTTGGAGCGTGGCGTTGAAGATGTCGTAGGCCTTGGCGGCCAGCATCTTGTTCCGCCCGCCTGCGATGCACGCGAAGGTGGGGTTGAAGATGAGGGTCTTGGTCTGGATCGGGATTCGAGACCACGGTCGCTGCGTGACGTAGCGGAAGGCGGCGCGGATCGGCTCCCACGTGTCGTCTTGCGTGCGGACGTGAAGGTGTCCGTTGTCGAAGCGGGCCCGTGGGTTTTCGGCGCCGTCGTAGAAACTCACCAGGTGCACGGCCTCGGAGGTGAGGTCCGCAAGCGCGGCCGCGTAGCCTGACGCCTCCATGAAGTTTTTGTCGTACAGGACCGCAAGGCCCCCCGGAGGGAGCCTCTTGTTTCGCATGCGGGGGATAAAGCTGCTCTCGAGCAGGGTTCGGTAGCCGCCGGAGTCGTCGTGCTCCTCGAACAGAGGCATGGACTTCTGGCCCGACGGGCACGAGTTGGTCTCGATCACGACCATGCGCCGTCGGCCGGCTGCGCTGGTGGCATGGAAGAGGTCGCAACCGGACCAGCGAAACACGTCCGGCACGTAGCCGAGCATCTTCGCGAGGTGGTCACGGTCGACCCTGGGGTTGAGGTAGCAGTACCGTTGGATGATGCGGTCGTGGTCGAGGGTGAGGAAAAACCTCACCAGCGCATGCATCTGGGCGTTGAGAACCCGGGGATAGTAGTGCCGGCTGGCGTCGAAGGCGCCAGGGGGGATTCGGTCGTAGACGTCGGTGGGCATGCCTAGGCTCAAGCAGCGTGAGCGTGGGCCACTACCATGCTCGGCAGCAGCAGGGGGCGGGCGCGTTGGCGCGCGCGGTGCAAACGGGTGTTGGAAGCCGACACCGTAAGGCCGGTCGCCTCGGAAGTCTCGGAAGTCTCGGAAGTGGAGTCGCCCTGAAGTTCTCGGAGTTCGAACACGGCGCAGTAGACCGTAGCAAGTTCACCGAGCGTGCGCTGGACTTGCGAGCATCGGTGGTCGCGGCGAACGCGTTGACGTCACCCGAAACGAAACGCTGCGCCCGAGTTCATTTTCATGCCGACCTCGCGACGCAAGTTTTGTGCCATGAGACGAGGCCATCGTTCGGCGTCACGGCGCCTGCGAGCCGGTTGGCGGAGGCGGGTCCGAGGGTTCACGACTCTTGATCGCGTCGCCTCTGCCATCGTTTGCGGGCCGCAACAAAAGCCTCGAGCAACTCGCCGGCGTCGGCGAAGCGCTGCCGAGTGTCGACCTTGAGACCGCGCCGCAGGACGCTGGAGAACTCGGGCGCATTTTCTTGCACCCGCTCGTGCCGGGGCGGCGGCCACTCGAACGGCCACTTAGGCGAGAGCCCTCCGAGCAGCCGATGAATGGTGAGGCACGCCGAGAACACATCCGAGCGCGCCGAAGGACGACCCAGAGCTTGTTCGGGGGCCATGTAGCCGATGGTCCCCGAGCCGGAGACGGTGCGGGTCTTCGCCGTCACACGGGCCAGCCCGAAGTCGGCGAGTCGCAGGATGCCGCCGGGAAACAAGATGATGTTGTCCGGCTTGATGTCGCAGTGAATGATCGCAGAGGCGTGCGCATGTGCGAGGCCGCGCAGAAGCTGCTCGCTCCAATCGACACCCTTCGCGAGGCCGATGCGTCGCACGAGTCTGTCGGCCAAGGACTCTTCTCCGAGTCGATACGCGAGCACGAAGGTGCCATCGATCACGTCTGCGTTCTTGAGCGAGAGGATGTTGGGGTGCTCGAGCCCTGCCGTCACACGGGCCTCGCGAGCAAACTCCTCCAGCAGTCCGGGTCCCACCTCGGTGGCGAGGGGAATCTTGAGCGCCACGTCGATGCCCTCGACCGTGTCGCGAGCCCGGTAGACGGTGGCGAAGCCCCCCTCCGCGATGCGACGCACAATTTTGTATTTGCCCAGGCGCGTGCCCGAGCGTCGTGATCTGGTGGCCGTCATGGGCGGTCGCTGGTGTCTTTTTACAAGAAAAACGACGCTTCCAGTCGCCGCGTCGAGTCCTTTTCCGAATCGGCGGGCTGACACGGCGGCCGCACGACGAGGCGGCTCAGCTTCGGACCACACGTTTGCGTCGGCGAAGCGTCGTGAGCAGGCCGAGCAGCGCCCAGCATCCCCAGTCGGAGCGAGCACCGGTGCTGCAGCCGAGCCTCTCCGGGTCAGGGCCCGTGTCGTCTCCGCCAGCATCTGGGGCGTTCTCCGGGGCGTTGTGCGCAGCTGCGGCGCCGGGCGTCCCGGACTTGACCGGTCCGCTTCCGCGGGTCTGATCGCCTCGCGCCCCGGCATCGGCCTGTGCGCGCACGCCCAGTTCATCGATGAGGTGGGAGGCGCCGTAGACGTCGTCGATGAGCCACAGGATGTAGCGGATGTCGACGATGACGTTGCGGCTGCGATCGATGGCGTAGCCGAAGTCGCCTGCGATGTTCTCCCACACGCGGTCGAAGTTGAGCCCGACCCATCGGCCATCACCATCGACGACCGGACTTCCGGAGTTGCCCCCGGTCGTGTCCGCCGAGGCGAGAAAGCAGACGGGGACATCGCCCATCCCGGGGTCGGCCCAGTATGTTTCTGCGGCGCGCGGCGCAGCATCTCGAACCGCTTGCGGAAGGTCGAACGGATCTTCGCCGGTGTGTTTTGCGACCTGTCCCGCGACCGTGGTGTGTGGGGTTGCGAGCAAGCCCTCCTGCGGGCTGTAGCCGCGCACGGTGGCGTAGCTGAACCGCGGCGTGCCGTTGGCGTCCGGGTAGACCGGGCCTTCGCGCACGGCCTTGGTCATGTCGAAGTACAGCGGCCCCAGGACGAGCTCGCGACCGTGTCGGTCTTTGTCGCGCAGCTCGTACGCTTCGAGCTCGAGGACGACTTCGCGCGCCCACACGAGGAGGGGGTCGGTCTCGGCCTGCAGGGTGTCCCAGTCGGCGGCGTCGAAGCTCGTCTTCACGAAGTCCGGGTCGGTGAGCTTGGTGGAGGCGAGCATGGCGGACACGCCGGCTGGGTCGATCCGGGTGAACCGCTGATCCTCGGGCATCGCTTGGACCCACCGGATGAGGATCTGCAGCATCGCCTCGTCCACCGCCGGGTCGTGATCTCGCAGGCGCCGCTCCATGGCGGACCACAGCTCGGCTTGACCCCGGTCGCGATAGGTCTCCACCCGTTCGAGGTCCGGCTTGGTCCGCTCCTTGGCGCGTCGCACCAGATCGATGGCGATGGCCACGGCGTTGCCCGCACGCTTCACGTTACTCACCGCGAAGTCGCGACCGAACTGTGCCCGGCGTTCTTCGGAGAGCGCGGTGAGGTCGGGCAGCACGTTGCCGTACTTCGCGTCGGCGGTATCCGCCCACCTGGCCAGCGCTGCGTCCTCAGCCTTGCGGCGGCCCAGCAGGCCCAGTCGCCGAATACCGTCGATCATGCCGCGGCTGTTCTTGTGCACGTTGGCCAGCCCCCGAAGCGTGGATGCGACCTTGATCTTCACGGCCGGGTCCTTGGCGCCGCTTTCGATCATCAAGTCGATCCACTGGCCGTACAGCTCGACCTTGGCCGGCAGCGCCTGCTCGAGTTGTCGCTCGACCTCGGGCAAGGGCAGGTAGCGGTCGGTGTGTCCGGGGTAGCCCAGCACCGAGACGAAGTCGCCGTCCTGAACGCCGGCGGGATTGATCTCCAGCCAGCGCTCGGGCGTGAGCGGTTCGTTGTCCTGCGCGTAGTCGGCCGGCTTGCCGTCGGGTCCGGCGTAGACGCGCAACAGCGTGAAGTCCCCGGAGTGCCGAGGCCACATCCAGTTGTCGATCTCGCCCCCGTAGTTTCCGATCATCGAGGGCGGGGCGAACACCAACCGGACGTCCTTGTACTCGAGGTAGTCAAACAGCTGGAACTCGCTGCCGCTGTAGAAGCTGCGGACGGTGCAGCTGTGACCCTGGGTTTCACACGCGGCGACCAATTTCTTCGTGGTGGTCTCGACCGCCTTGGCTCGGGCGACGGGATCGGCTACGCCCTCCAGCGCCGCTCGAACCTCGCCGGACACGTCCCTGATCTCTTGCAGCACCTTGACCGTGCGTCCCTTGGCCTGAAGCTCGTCGGTGAGGGTCTTCGCGACGAATCCGTCGGTGAGATAGTCGTGCTCGACCGAGCTGTTGGCCTGGATCGCACCGAAGGCGCAATGGTGGTTGGTCGCGACGAGCCCGCGGTCCGAGACGAACCCCGCCGAGCACCCCGAGAGGTTGACGATGGCCTTCATCAGTCCGCCGTCGGTCTCGTTCCAGATGTCCTTGGGCTGAAGATTCAGGCCCATCTGCGCCAGTTCTTCGGCGTCGAGCTCGCTCACCTGCTTGGGCATCCACTGCCCTTCTTCGGCGGCAGACGTGGAAGGAACGAGGCTCGTGAGGAGCAGAGCAAGGAAGGCCGCGGGGCGTCGCATGCGTCGGCCTTCGTACCACGTCCGTGGCGGCGGGCCGCGGACTTCCAGGGCAGGCGGCCGCGGATTGAGGCAAGATGTGCGCATGCGGACGTTGGCAGTCTCGGCCGGCTTGTTGCTCGCGACTCTGGTGGGCTGCGCCGAGCCCCCGGCAGGCTTGGCGCGCACAGCGGACGGTGATGGTCCGCAGATCGTCTTCGACCTGGCGCGGCGCCCCCTTCCCGAGCTTCCGTTTCCCAACGACATCGCGACCCGCCCCGACCCAAGCTCGCCCACCGGGCTGCGCATCAACGCGAGCCTCGTCGCCTCCACCAACCTCGAAAGGGTGGCTCGCGAGAAGCTCGACACCTTAAACGGGTTTGGGGTGTTTCAGCCGATCACGGTGCGGTTCGATGCGCTGCTGGAGTTGGACGTCATCTATGAGCGCCACCGCGACTATCGGAACTCGGCCGACGGGAGCGACTACGACTTCTCAAACGACGCGGTCTACGTCGTCGACGTGACCCCGGGTTCGCCCACCTACCTGCAGCCGGTCGCGCTGGACTTTGGAGAGGGCAACTTTCCGCAGCTTCTGCGCACGCCCAACCAGTACTGGGAGCACGACCCCAAGACCATCACCACCGCGCTCGCCTTCGAGACCTACCCCGAGGACCTCAACGAGAACGGCATCCTAGATCCGGGGGAAGACCTCGACCTGGACGGCGTGCTCGACCGGCCGAACTACGATCGGCGCGAGGACAACATCCCGTCCACGCTCGACCCCGTACGCGACCTGGTCACGTTCTACGAGTTCGAGACCAACACGTTGATGTTCAAGCCGGTGTTCCCGCTGCGAGAGGGCACCACCTACGCGGTCGTACTCACCAACCGTCTCACCAACGCAGACGGCGATCCGATCCGCAGCCCGTTCCCGTTCGTCGACCACACCTCGCAGACCGAAGACCTGGAGCCGGTCCTCGAGTTCCTCGAGACCCAGGACCTCAGCGCCAGCGACATCGCGTTCTCGTGGTCGTTCACCACGCAGAACGCGACCGGTGACATGATCGCGGTGCGCAACGGCATCTACGGCGAGGGGGCGATGGCCTGGCTCGCCGAGGACAACCCGCCAGCCCTGAGCAGCCTGATGCGGATGCGGGACACCGAGTCCGACGGCTCACCGACCGACAACCCTTGGATTCTGCCCTCAGAGACGATCCGGCCGATCCTGCCCGCGCTGGCCTCGGCTGCGTTTGGTGGTCGCATCACCGACACCGACCAGCTCGTCCGAACCCACGACTACTACGGCTATCACGTCTCGGGCACCTTCAAGTCGCCGTGGCTGCTCGGCTTGAAAGAGGACCCATCCAACCTCGACGAGCAGAGCTGGCCGTCCGAGCTCTCCGATCCCGCGCTGCGGGAGCAGGTCGAGTATCGCGACGTGCAGTTTTGGTGCGTGGTGCCCAAGAAGGAGTTCCTGGCCGACCCCACCCAGCCGGCACCGGTCGTGCTCTACGCCCACGGATATACGTCCAACAAGATCGAGCAGCTCGGGCTGGCGCTGCACGCCAAGTTCGGCATCGCGGGCTGCAGCATCGATGCGGTTGGGCACGGGGTCGACATCGGCGACCAGGAGGACCTCGCCCGGGCTTTGTTCGCCGCCCAAGGAGCCGCGCCCGCCCTGGACGCGCTGCTCACCGGACGCATCGAGGATGTCGACGGTGACGGCGAAGGAGACGTCGGCGCGGAGTTCTTCACCGGGTATATGTTCAAGACCCGCGACAACCTCCGCCAGACCCTCACCGACTGGCTGCTGCTCGTGCGGCTGCTGCGAAGCTTTGGGACGGCGGACGCCACGATGGACGTTGACGGTGATGGCACCCCCGACGACCTCAACGGCGACGGCACGCCCGAGCCGCTGGGCGACTTCGACGGCGACGGCATCGCGGATCTCGGGGGGACCAACAACGCGTACTTCACCAGCGGAACCAGCCTCGGTGGACTCCTGTCGTCGATGCTGGCCGCAGTCGAGCCGCAGGTCGTCGCGGCCGCGCCGATCTCCGGCGGAGCGGGTCTTATCGATCTCACGCTTCGCTCCGAGCAGGGCGGCGTGGTCGAGGCCGTGGGCCTGCGCATGCTGGGGCCGCTCTTTCTGGGCGAGCCCACCGAAGACGGGCGCACCCGCATCTACCAAGCGTTCCCCAACGGCAACAAGGTCGCGCGCCGGGATGTGGCCGTGCGTGCAGACATCGAGCCGGGCAACGTGATCCGCGCCACCAACATGAACACCGGCGAGTCACGCTGCGCGCTGGTCATGCCCAACGCGCCGCCGCCGGGATACGAGAACTACCGCGGCTGGCCCGAAGCCTCCAACTGCTCCGACAACGACACCGAACAGGAGCTATGCCGCACCTGCCCCGAGGGCACCGAAGGCTCGTACGCGTGCGACCTCGCCGGGACCTTCCGCGTGGGTGTGCCTGCCGACGCCGGCGACCCGGTCGAACTCGAGGTGTTTGAAGGCCCGTTCGCGGTTCGGGTCGAGGGCGACGCCCGGGAGTGCTCCGTGGTCGGCGATCCCACCGTCCGCACAGCGATTCGGACGTTCGAGTTCCGCACCAACTACCGTGGCAACTCCTACGCCATCGGCGACCCGGTCGTCGCGTTCGAAGACGGGTACGGGTTCCAGCGCGGCACCCCGCTGCTGCGCCGATTCCTCGGCATCGCGGGCATCGCCATCGAGGGCGCGGACCCGGCCCTGTATGCGCCGCACTATTCCCTCGAGCCCTTCACGTTCATCGAGAACGGTGAGAGCTTCGTCAACCGACCCACCAACGTGCTCGATGTCGTGACCATCGGAGATCCGAACGTCCCGATCAACACGGGCATCGCCATCGCCAAGGCGGCGGGGTTCGTCAACATCTACGACCCCGACGAGCGTTACCGAAAACCGGTCAACCGCGTGCTCATCGACGAGGGCGTGCAGGCGGGAATTCCGTGGGTGTACACGCGGGGCGAGAACTGGGGCCCGGTGCTGGTGGATGCCGACAACCTCTCGTCGAGTTTCAACGGCGCCATGAGCACGGAGCTCTCCGTCGATGGCTTGATCGCCCCGCGACTGGACCCCGCACTTCGGGTGGTCGTGCGCACGCCCGGTACCGAGGACGGTGAGGCCGAAGGCTTCAGCGGGCTGGTGCTGCCGCTCATCAACGAGTTCAATGGTGCGCACGGATTCTCGCCGCCGGGGATGACCGACAGTCCGTTCGATGTCGGGCAGTTCATGGAGCATCAGATCGGCATCTTCTTCCGTTCGGCGGGCCGAGATCTGCGCTACGACGCCTGCCTGGCCGAGCTCGCCACCTGCCCCGACATCCCGCAGCCGCCACCGGAACCCTGACGTGCTCACCCTGTTTGTTGCCTGTGCCCCCGGCCTGGAGTCGCTGCTGGCCGCCGAACTCACGGCCCTGGGAATCTCGGAGGTTCGCGGTGAGCCCGGCGGTGCGACCGTGCGCGGTGACCCGTCCTTGATCTCGACGGTGTGTCTGCGCAGCGGGCTCGCCAACCATGTTCGGCTGCGGGTTGGAGAACCGTTCGAGGTCCGTCACTTCGACAAGCTGCTCAAGAAAACCGCGGCCTTGCCGTGGGGGGATCTACTGCTTCCGGGCACCCGAGTCACGGCGCAGGCGGTCTGTCGAAAGTCTCGGATCTACCACTCCGGTGGGGCGGCGCAGCGGGTCGAAGCGGGCATCGCGAAAGCGATCGGACCGGCGGTCGAAGGCGCGCCCGAGGTCACCGTCGCAGTGCGGATCATTCGCGACGAGTGCGTGCTTTCCCTCGACCTCAGCGGTGAGGCGATGCATCGACGAGGCTGGCGCCAGCAGACCGCGAAGGCGCCCCTGCGAGAAGACCTTGCGCGCGCGCTGCTGATCGTTTCGGGGTGGACGCCCGAGCGCTCGCTGTTCGATCCGCTGATGGGGGCCGGCACCTTGGTGATCGAAGCGGCCATGATGGCCCGCAGGATGGCGCCGGGCATGGGGCGTCGTTTCGCGTTCGAGCAGACCAAGCTGGACGCCGTCGCGGGCATGCAAGCGCAGCGCAACGCTGCCGCCGCCGAGGTCCTTCCCGCGGTGCGCGCGAAGTTTGTCGGGCGGGACCACATGCAGGGTGCGCTCGAGGCCGCGCTGGGAAACGCACAGCGCGCTGGCGTCCTGGACGACGTCACGCTCTCGTGCGGCGCGCTCACGGATCCGTGGCCGGAGCTCGGACCCTCGCACGTGGTGACCAACCCTCCGTACGGCATTCGGATCGGCGAGGCATCCAGCGTGCATACCCTGTACACGGCGGTGGGCGAGTGCATCCGGGCTCGGGGGTGGCCGTTTGGCATCGTGATTGCCGACCGGCGGTTCGTCCGCTCCCTCGGCCTCTCGCTTCAGCCCAAGCTCACCACCGACCACGGCGGCATCAAGGTCTCGTACTACGCCGGCTGACCGCTGATCTTCAACGAGCGCGGCGGCGGCGCGCGACCGCCTGTTACCCTGGAGGCGATGTTCGAGTTTCTCCGTCGCAAGAATGGACCGGACCCAGAGCCCCAGGGAGAAACCAAGGCACTCCCGGCGGCGCCAGCACACAGCGATCCGAACGACGACGAGGTGCTTCAGGGAGCGGTGGAGGCCATGCTGGTCGACCAGGCCATTCCTGAACCCGAGCTAGACGCCGAGCCGGAGCCCGAGCCACAACCGGTCTACGGGAGCATCAACGTGATCGGGTCCGACACTCGGATCGATGGCTCGTTGTCGACCCAGACCTCGATCCATCTTCTCGGCGAGATCGAAGGCAACGTGGAGTGCGTCTCGTTGACCCTTGAGCAGGGCGCGCGGATCCGTGGGGATGTCACCGCAGCAAAGAGCGTTCTCGTTCGCGGCCAGATCGTGGGAAATCTGGTGGTCGACGGAAAGCTGACCGTCACCGACACGGGCTCGGTCGCCGGGCTCGTCCGCGCCCGGTCGATGGCGATCGAGGAGGGGGCGGAGCTCTTGGGTCACTGCTCCATGGCTGCGTCTGCGTCGTGACCCGCCGCTGCCGAGAGAGCCGAGCCTCACTCCGGGTCGCAGGGACCGTCGCAATGGGTCTCGATCGTGCCCTCGAGTAGAAACTGAACTCGCGTTTCGATCGAAACATCGAGGTTGCGAAGCTTGCCGTGCGGGTCTTCGCCGTCTTCAGCGGGCACGTTGATGAGAGGTTCGCTGTTGCCCCAGTCGTACTCGATCATCGCGGCACCTTCCACGGTGCCCTCGACCGTCTCGAGGCCCCACACCTCTCGGTTCAGCGGTCCCAGGTTGGGGACGTTGGCGGCACGGGCCATGATGTGGGCCGCCAACGTCGAGACCTGGTGGTCTCCGATGGCGACCTGCAGCAGCACATCCTTGGGAGGGCTGCCCGCCAGCAGGCCTTCGCGAATCAAGTGCGTGTACCCGGCGGGCTCCGAGCGGTCCCACATCATCTGGATGACCGACAGGCCGAACTGGATGTCGAGGGGGTTGTCGTAGTTCTGCAGCAGCAGCCCGAGGTAGGTGTTGAAGCCCTGGCTGCGATTCAACATGAGGTTGTAGGGCTGGCCGGGGACGTCGAGAATGCCGCGCTCGATGTCCGGGCTGACCGCGAGCAACACCGAGCCCATGATCCCTCCTTGGCTGGAGCCGGCGTAGAAGACCCGAGAGGGGTCCACCGCGCTGTGCGTTCCCATGTCGAGCGCGGCGTCGGATCCCAGGTCGCCCTGGAGCGCTCGCGAGAAGACGATCGCGTTGAGGACGCCCTGCTGGAGGCGATCGGCGACGGTGTGAAATCTGTGAATCTCGCCCGAGCTGAGGAAGCCTGCCACGTTGAGCAGATCGGGCGTGGCCATGCCTGCCCAGTCGGTCGCGACCAACACGAAGTTGTGTTGGTTTGCGAGCCGCTGGTAGTGGCCCGAGCGCAGCTCTTCGAGGGATCCGAGCAGGCCATGGCCCACGTGTAGGATCGGCGCAGGAGTCTGCATCGCGGCGTAGGGGATGAGCACCTCGAAGTCGAACTCCCCATACCCGTTCTGTTCGGGCCTTCCGTCCTCGCCCCAGTTGAACCCGGTGCCGGTCTCCTCGGTCTCCAGGTACAGGGGGACGCTGATCGTGCCGGCGACCCGGCGCATGATGTTCTCGGAGTAGTCCTCCTCGATGCGCTCGATGTTGAACTCGGGACCGCCGGGTCCGAGCACCTCGAGCGCGTCGTCGCGGATCTCGAGCATCGTGCCGGTGATGTTCTCGCGGCTGGCGGTCGTGAAGTCCCACGCGAGCTGAAGCGACCCGCGCTCGATGCCTGCGTCCCCGAGCCGGCTGAAGATGTCCGCGTACAGGGGCCGCCGTGCATCGAGGCCCTCGTCGTCGGTCGGCCGGAGGTCGCGGAGCACCTCGAACGCCGGCGAAGGCTCGAGCGGCTCTCCTTCGCTGTCGAGCACGTCGCGGATCGCGACGATGTACCGCGTGCCCTCCTCGAGCCGCACCACGGGGCGAACAAAGAGCACTCGCTTGTCGTCCTGACCGTGGGACATGTCGAGCTCGGAGAAGTGAGGCACTCGCTCCCCGGTCTCGGCGTTGAGCAGCACCGTGGGTGACTCGGGTGTGAGTGAAAATCCGAGGTCCGCGGCGGTGGGCAAGCCTTGGACCGTCGCGCCCGGCATGTGCACCATCATCGCCGCGCTGGTCGAGAATCCATCGCTGCGCTCGAGCACCGACAGGTCGACCTGAATGCCCGACAGCGTGACGGGCCAGCCCTGTGGATCGATGCGTACGCGGCGGCCGGTCGAGGTCTCGGGAGCGGCGACCGTGTGCACGTTGCTCGGGAATGGGAACGCGCAGTAGTTGGGATCGAGCGCGTCGCAGGTCACGGGCTGCCAGTCGACGACCGGCGCCGGCTCGGGAACGCTCGGCCCTCCGGAGCTGTCGCTGCTTTCCGCGTCCGCGGTGCTGCCTGAGGACGACGGCGCGGTCGCGGTCACCTCCGTGCTCCCCGAGGTCTCACCGCTTTGCATCGGTGGCGCGTCGTCGCCGCAAGCCGCCATCGCCACGCAAACCATCATCAACCAAACCCGCCGCACGCCTTTGATTCTGCGAGAGAACGGCCTGAGGCCGCAATCCGGCGCCAAGTTCGGCCGTGTGTGGGAACGCTAAAACCAGGCCTGGGTTCGGCTGGATGGCTTGTCTATTCTCCGCCGCATGGGATTCAAGGTCCGAGGCACCTTGCACGTCATCAACGAGACCCAGCAGGTCTCGGCGCGCTTCACCAAGCGGGAGTTCGTCCTGCACATCGCGGACGGGCGGTTTCCGCAGCATGTGCTGTTTCAGTTGACGGGCGAGCGGGTCGGCAGCGTCGATGCGTACAACGTCGGCGACGAAGTGGAGGTCGAGTTCAACTTGCGGGGTCGCGAGTGGACCTCACCCAAAGGTGAGGTGCGCTTCTTCAACAGCTTGGACGTCTGGACGATCGAGCGCGTCGGCGGCAGCGCAGACGGCGGTGCACCGGATCTCCCGCCGCCGCCCGACGAGCCGCCACCCACGTTTGACGACGACATCCCGTTCTAGTCCGGGTGGGAGGCTTCGCAGTCTCCCCGCCGCTGCGGCCGGCAGAGCCGCCCTTCGCTTCCCCCTCTGGCGGGCGCCCTGTCGGGCTTGCATTCCCTCCCGAGCGCCGGTTGGCCTTCTCTTCGCCTTCTTCTCCGGGGGCGGTCGAGGCCTGAGAGTGGGAGGAGATATACTGCGGCGATGAACGGAAGTGTCGTGGCTTGCAAGGCACCGTCGCGGGTGGATGCCGTCGTCGTCGTGGTCAACTACAAGACTCCGGGGCACACGATGGACGCGGTCCGCTCGGTGGTGCAGGCGAGCACGTCGCTCAAGGTGCTGGTCGTGGTGGTCGACAACGACTCCCAAGATGGATCGTTCGAGTCGCTGAGCGAACAGGTCGAGGAGGCCGGGCTCTCGGAGCGCGTCTGGGTGCTGCACTCCGACCGGAACCGAGGCTTCGGCGGCGGAAACAACTACGGCATCCACGCGTGCGAGCGCGCGGGTGTGTGCCCGGACTTCTATTTCCTGCTCAACCCAGACGCCAAGGTCCGCGGCTCAACCCTGGATGTGCTCGCCGAGATCTTCGCGTCGGACCCGACCGTGGGCGTGGTGGGGGCGCAGCTGGTCGACGAGGACGGCACGAAGCGGCCGTGCGCCTTCAATGTGCACACTGCCGCGACCGAAGTGGCCGCGGGCTTTCAGGTGCGAATGCTCTCGAAGTACACGGTGCGGGTTGAGCCGACCGAGCAGGCCATTCAAACCGTCGGCTGGGTGAGCGGCGCCGCGATGGCGGTTCGCCGGGAAGCCCTGGAGCGGGTCGGGTTGTTCGACGAGCGGATCTTCTTGTACTTCGAGGAGACCGACCTTTGCCGTCGGATCACCAGCGCGGGGCTGCGTTGCGTGCATGCGCCTGCGGCCGAGGTTTCGCATCTCGCCGGCCAATCGACAGGGGTCACGTCTGCCGACTCGAAGAGCCGCCCGCTGCCCGCGTACTGGTTCGACGCTCGGGCCTACTATCTACGAAAGCACAACTCGACGACCAAGGCGTTTGTTGCGGACGCTGGCCGCGCTGTCGGCATCCTCGCCAAGCGTGCGTGGCTGCTGGCGCGGGGGAAGCCACAGACCGAGCATCCGCACTTTGCTCGGAGTCTGATCACTCACGCGATCAAAATCCGAATCGCGCCGGGAAAAGCCTCGTGCCCTCCGCTGGAGCCTCCCGCTGCGAAGGCGGAGTTTCTCCAGCACGACGGGTCAACCAACCAAAATCCGCGAAGCCTGCCGCTGTTCTCGTTGATCCGCGAAGACCTCGAGACGTGCGAACACGACCTGTCGGCGCCCGGGTTTTGGATGCTGGCGCTTCATCGGCTCGGCAACGCCCGCATGGATCTGCGTCCGGGCCTTCGCCCGTTCGGCACGGCCGCGTACCGCACGATGAACCTCGCAGGGCACTGGATGTGGGGGATCAAGCTCGACCACGTGGTGGAGGTGGGTCGCCGGGTCCGCCTGTGGCACCACGGCGGTATGGTGCTTGGTGCGGTTCGCATCGGCGACGATGTTCACATCCGCCAGAACACGACGTTTGGCCTGGCGAGTCGAGAGGGGCAGCCGTTCAAGCCTCGGGTTCAAGCCGGTGCAGACATCGGGACCGGGGCCGTGATCATTGGGGCGGTGACGATCGGTGAGCGTGCGGTGGTCGGGGCGAACAGCGTCGTGAATCGGGATGTTGCACCGCACGCCAAGGTCGGCGGTGTCCCGGCCAAAGTGCTCAAGACGGGGAACTCGGCCCCGGCCGACCGCGCCTCGTCCGGAAACGCGTCGGGCTGAGTGCGCGTTGGGTCCGGGCGTTTTGCCCGCTTGCACCCTCCGCGTCGCTGCTCCACCATCGCGCCGTGAGCGATGCGATCCACCGGTTCTTCGTGACAGCGCCGTCCGGGCTGGTCGATCCGCTCGCCCATGAACTCGAGCTTCTGGGTGCGCACTCGGTTGCGGTCGACGGGACCGGATGCCGAGTCCGCGGGCCCTTGTCCTTCGCCTACCGGCTGTGCATGCATTCACGCCTGGCCAGCCGGGTGTTTATGCCGTTGGTCGAACTCATCGCCAAGGACGCGGACGAACTCGCCGCGGGTATTTCCGAGATCCCTTGGGAGGACCATATGGACGTCGACGGCACGCTCGCGGTCGACTTCACCGGTCGCGGGATGGGCATCGAGCACACCAAGTACGGTGCCCAGCGCGTCAAGGATGGGATCACCGATCGCTTCCGGGCGCAGCAAGGTCGGCGGCCCAGCGTCGACACGGAGGCGCCGGATCTCCGCATTCATGCGCACGCCCGAGGACGGGCTTGCCAGCTCAGCATCGACCTCTCCGGAGGAGGTCTGCATCGCCGGGGCTACCGCACGGAGTCCGGGCCGGCGCCGATTCGAGAGAACCTGGCGGCGATGATGGTGCTCGATTCGGGCTGGCCATCGTTGTCCGAAGAGGAGGACGCCGTGATGGTGGACCCGATGTGCGGCGCGGGCACCCTGGTGATCGAGGCGGCGCTCATCGCCTGCAAACGTGCGCCGGGTCTGTCGCGAGAACGCTTTGGCTTCGAGCGCTGGAAAGGCCACGACGCAGACGCCTGGGCCGCGATCGTCGAAGACGCTCAGGCGGCCGTGCTGACGCCGCGTCGTATTGTAGCGACCGGCTTCGACACCGACCCGAGAGTCCTCGAGGTCGCGCAAGCCAACGCGCAGCGGGCAGGCGTGGACACGTGCGTTCGGTTCTCGACCTCAAGGTGCGCCGATGTTCGCCGCCCGGCCAAGGCCCAGCGCGGGGTGGTCGTGACCAACCCTCCATACGGCGAGCGACTCGGCGGCAAGTTTGCCGCGCGAGACGCCTACGCCGAGCTGGGGGAGCTGCTCCGGTCCCAGTTTCAGGGGTGGCGCGCGAGCATCATTTCGGTCGATGACGCGCAGTTCTCCGCGACGGGGCTCGTCCCTGACCTGTCCCGTTTCGTGATGCAAGGCCCCATGGAGGCGCGCATCGTGGGGGCCGTGGTCGCTCCAGTCGAAGGTGACCTCGTCAACCGTCTGCGCAAGAACCACAAGAAGCTGGCCAAGTGGGTGGAGCGCGAATCGATCGAGGTGTTCCGGGTCTACGACGCAGACCTCCCCGAGTACTCCGCCGCCGTGGATCTGTACCGCGACCGTGCCGTCGTCCAAGAGTACGCGCCGCCGGCTGAGATTCCGCCCGACAAGGCTGCGACCCGTCGCATGGAGATCGTGACGGCGGTGTCCCATGTGTTCGACATCGCACCCCACCACATCTTCGTGAAAACACGCCGCCGTCAGCGTGGCGCGGACCAATACGAAAAAACCGAGGTCGACCCCGCGGTGTGCATCATGTCCGAAGCTGGCCTTCGCTTTCGCGTGGACCTGGCGTCGTATTTGGACACGGGGTTGTTCCCCGACCATCGACGAACGCGGGCGATGTTTGCCGAGCTGTCTGCGGGCAAGGACGTGCTCAACCTGTTCGCGTACACGGGCACGGCGACGGTGCACGCGGCCCGCGCCGGGGCCCGCTCGACGACCACCGTCGACCTCTCCAAGACCTATCTCGACTGGGCGAAGCGCAACTTCGAGCTCAACGGCATCCAAGGCGACCAACACCGCATCATCCGCGCCAACGTGTTGACTTGGCTTGAGCAGGAGACGCGTGCCTACGACGTTGTGTTCTGCGACCCGCCCACGTTCTCCAACTCGAAGTCCATGCAGAGCACGTGGGAGGTCCAGCGCGACCATCACGAGCTCCTGGAACGGGTGGCGACCCGGCTGCGGCCCGGCGGCGTGATCCTGTTCAGCACCAACGCTCGGCGCTTTACGATCTCGGAGACCCTCCCGGCCCTGGAGGTAGAAGAGATTACGCGTCAGACCACGTCGCCGGACTTCGAGCGTCGGCCGCTGCACCGCGCGTGGCGGCTCACGAAAGCGTGACACCGGCCCGGGGTCGGAGCTGCTAGGTTTTCAAGGCACGTGAGCGTCACCCTCGACGAGAGCGACTCGGGCATCCTCGCTGGCGGCTTCCAGGCTGTGGGCCATGCAGGGCGCGGGGTCGACGCGGCTCGGATGTTCGAGTCGCTCAGCACCAAGCTTTTCGACGCGGGCGAAACGGTCAACATCGGGCGCTTCGAGATCCGCGACCGGCTTGGGGCCGGAGGCATGGGCGTTGTGATGTCCGCGTTCGACCCTGCGCTGCATCGCATGGTGGCGGTGAAGGTGCTGCGCGACGAGGGGGACCCCGAAGAGCAAGCCCGGCTCCTCGAGGAGGCCCGGGCCATGGCCAAGCTGCGTCATCCCAACCTGGTCACCGTGTACGAGGCCGGAACGCACGAAGGCTCGGTGTACATCGTGATGGAGTGCGTGGAGGGCGGGACCCTGCGCCGCTGGTTGGACGACGTCCCCCGCACCTGGGAGCAGGTTGCGCGTGTGTTCTTGGATGCGGCGCATGGGCTCGCCGCGATTCACGACGCCGGCATGGTCCATCGCGATTTCAAGCCCGACAACGTCTTGCTTGGAGGGGATGACCGGCCGCAGGTCTCCGACTTTGGGCTGGCTCGGGCGCGGTCGTCGTCCCTGGCCTCGACGGATCTGGACGTAAGCGAAAACGGAGACCGCAGCACGACCCAGACCGCGGGCCTCGTCGGAACCCCAAACTATCTCGCACCAGAGCAATGGCAGGGCCAGGGTGCCGACGCGGCCAGCGATCAGTGGAGCTTCTGCGTCACCCTCCACGAGGCGCTCTACGGACAGCGACCGTTTGTGGCGACGACGGTCGGGGAGCTGTGCCTGGCTGTGCTGTCCGACAAGCGAGCGGTGTTGCCAGCGTCGGCCTCGGTCGTGCCGGGGTGGCTAGACAAGGTGCTCGCGCGAGGTCTCAGCACCGACCCAAGGGCGCGCTTCACGAGCATGCACGAGCTTGCGGCCGCGCTCGCGGCGGGTCTCGACACCCACCGCGGGCGGAGCTTGCGTGCCGCGGGGCTGGCCGCCGTCTCCACCGGGGTCATCGCAGCTGCGGCGTTTTTCGTGACCAAGGATTCGCCCTGCAAAGACGTGGACGTGCGACTCGGCCAGGCCTGGACGGCCCCGCGAGCCTCGGCGATCGCCGATCGCTTCACCGCGGTTCCCGAGCTTGGCCACGCGGTGTGGGCGTCGATCGGGCAAAAGCTCGATGCCCGGGTCGAACAGTGGGCCACGCAGCGTCGCGACGCATGCGAGGCAACCCATGTTCGGGGTGAGCAGTCCGAGGATGCGCTCGATCTGCGGATGCGTTGTCTCGACCGGCGTGCGGTCGAGGTCGAAGCGCTGCTCGACGCATACGAGGATATCGAGCCTGAAGGGGTCCCGACCGCGTTGACGCCTCTGGAGCGACTGCCGGCGCTGGAGGTCTGCGCTGACATCGAGTTCCTCCGCCTGTCCAGACCCACACCCGAGTCCGAGGGGGAGCGCGAGGCCGTGGCAGCTTTGCGGGAGCGCGCGGGCCGACTCAACGCCGCCGTGGTGGCCGGAGACCTCGCAGAAAATCGGGACGCCGCCGCGACGCTGGTGGCCGACGCGGAGACCCTGGGCTACGAGCCCTTCATCGCCGAGGCCAAGCTCGCGCAGGCGAAGAGCGAGAGCCTTCTGGGTCGCGGCGAGGCTGCTGGAAAACTCTACGCCGAAGCGTTCGAGCACGCCCTCGCCACCCATCACCTTGAGGTCCAGGTTTGGTCTTCGGTCGTGGCCACGTTTGTCTACGCCGAGCAGCTCAAGGATCCGGCACAAGCCGAGCGGTGGGGCCGACAGGCGCAGGCGCTGCTGCGCGCCCACCCCTACTTCCCTCAGGCGAGCCGGGCGCTGGAGACCAATCTCGGCGGTGCGGCCTTCCGGGCCGGAGACCTCCAAGAGGCACGCCAACACTTCACCGAGGCGCTTCGACTGTTCGATGAGGCGGGGCTGGGCGACTCGATGGATGCGATCGGCACCGAAGCCAACCTTGGAATCCTTGAGCGGCGCTCTGGCAATCTGGAGCCGGCTGCGGCTCGTTTGCAGCACGCAAAGGCGCGGGGCAAGCGGGCGCTCGGCGACGCACATCCGACCATCGGAAGCCTCAGCAACAGCTTGGCGCTCACCTACGTCGAACTTGGTCGCTTCGAAGAGGCGGAGGCGCAGTACCGCGAGTCTCTGCGCCTGCTGGAGAGCAGGCTCGGGCAGCATGCGGCGCGGGTTGGACATCCGCTCAACAACTTGGGCCAGTTCCTCAACGCGCGCGGTCGAGCCGAAGAGGCGCTACCGTTGCTGACCCGCTGCATCGAGATCTGGACCGAACATCACGGGCCCGACTACCCGGACCTCAGCGAGCCGCTGATGGGCCGGGCGGCTGCGTTGCTCGCGGTGGGCCGAGGGGAGGACGCCAAACCCGATCTCGAGCGCGCGCTGAAGCTCCAGTCGGACACGGCATCCCCCGATGACCGAGCCAAGCTGCTGTTGCTTCTGGCTCAGGCGTTTGCACCGACCGACCCCGACCGCGCCAACGGGTTTATCGCGGACGCTCGCAATCTGAAGATCTCCGACTCCGTGATCGCGACCGACGTCGCGGCATGGCGTCCCTCGCTGAAGGAATGACGCCTACCAGGATCCGGTGTTGTCCATGCTGGACCAGGGCTCGGCGGGTGGAAGCGACTCGCCTTTCTGAAGCAGCTCGACCGAGATCCCGTCGGGCGAGCGCACGAAGGCCATGTGTCCGTCGCGGGGCGGCCGGTTGATGGTCACGCCGGCGTCAAGAAGTCGGGCGCAGGTGTCGTAGATGTTGTCCACGCGGTACGCCAGGTGCCCAAAGTTTCGGCCGCCGGGGTAGGGCTCTTCGTTGTCCCAGTTGTGGGTCAGCTCGACCTCGGGGGCGCCGGGCTCGGTGGCCAAGAACACGAGGGTGAAGCGTCCTTTCGGCACGTCCTTGCGGCTGGTCTCGACGAGGCCGAGCTTGTTGACGAAGAAGTCGAGCGCCGCGTCCAGGTCGCGGACGCGGATCATCGTGTGCAGGTACTCCACCCGCGCAGGCTACCTGAAGTTGTCGCGCTTCTTGTGGCGCCCATCGCACCACGGCTTGTTCTTCGACAGGCCGCACCGACACAGCGTTGCCCGGAGGGCTCAGCCTCAGCTGTCGGCGACTTCGCCGTAGCGCGTCAGGGTGATCTCGACGCTGGTGCAGTCTTCGCGAAGGCTGGGGAGATCGGGGTCGAACGGCTCATCCAGGCTGAAGCTGTCCTCGCAGTAGATCGCCATCAGCTGCTCGTGGGTGACGTCGGTCCCGGGGCGGCTCGGGTGCTCCACGGTGAGCACGTGAGGCCCCGAGCGAGCCTCAAGCTGCGTGACCGGCATCAGCACCTGAACCGCGAGAGCCGCGAGTTGGCCGTCGCCATCGGTGTCGGCCAACTCGTCGAGCGCATCGGGGTCATCGAGATCGGGTTCGGTGACGGAGACGACCGCGACGTAGCCGGATTGGTGAGGCGAGACCTGCAGGGTGATCGCTGTGTCCCACGAGACGCGGTCGCCGTGCCCGACGCGGGCGTGCGAGGAGGACTCCGCCACGGAGAAGTCCAGCGCGGGGGCGAACATCGCGGCGCCTTCGAACTCGGCTGTGGTCGTGTAGGGGCTGGCCGTGAGCGTGGCCTCTTCAGGATCGCTGCGCTCGATCTGCTGCGGTTCGGGCAGCGCCATCACCAGCAACACCGCGGCCGCAGCGACAGTGCCGCCAATGGCGAGCGTACCCAGCCAAGTTCGAGGGTGCTGGGTTTCGGCCTTGGCCGAGGTCAGCAGGGACGGCGGGGGCTGCAGCGACACCGCATCCGAGCGCATCGAGGCCACTCGGTTCGCGCAGCGCTCGCACGTCTCGACATGCTCGATCACGGTCTCCACCATCGGGGTCGACAACTCACCGACCTCGAAACGGTCGAGGGCGAGCATGGTGAGGTGCCCATCGCGGGCGAACAAACCTGCATGCAGCGGTGAAACGTTGTCGTGCGTGGTCACGAGATGGCTCCTTGAGGGTGGTCGGCGGCTTCGCGCGCGAGGTCGCGCAGGCGAGCGAGGCGGTTGCCCACCGTGCGCGGCGAACAGCCGAGCACCCGGGCGACTTCGGCGTGGCTCATGCCATCAACGAAGTAGTACAGCCCGATGGCGACGTGCTCGTCGTCGAGCTGGCGCCAAAACTGCTTGAGAAACGTGACCGTGTCCTGGTCGGCCAGCTCGCACGGGACCGTCCAGGGTGCCTGCCCGTGCTCTCGCCACAGCTCGGCCCGGCGGTTCGCGTTGCGAAGCCGGTTGAGACAGTGGTTGGTCGTGAGCCGGTACAGCCACGTGGTCGCCGATGCGTCCTCGCGAAATCCACCGATGCGCTCGAGGGCCTTCACGAAGACCTCATGCACGACCTCCTCGGCCTCGGCATGCGGGTAGAACCGCAGTACCCACCGAAACACGCGCGATGCGTGATCAGCGTAGAGCTTGCCGACATCGGTCGACGGCGCTCCGTGAGAAGGCATGCGGTCATTAAGACCCCTGAACCCCGGGGTTGCGCAAGCCGGGACCTGACAAAGCTGCACGGCGACCGAATCGAGGGCTGAAGGCAACCTCGCAGGACTTTGCCGCAGGTTGCGCTCCTTCCTCCGGCAGCCGAGGTCACGGCGTGCAACGACGCGGCGGCTCGTGCGTCTCTTTCCAAGATGGGTTGGCGTTGGCAGCAGTCGTGGGCGGTTCGGGCTTGGTTCGCGGCCAGCGTCGCGGCGGTCGTCGGCGTGGGCGTGGGGTGGGGCAACTACTTCGCGTTGCCCGGCGCGATGAAGGTGGACTGGGGGCTCATCGGTCCGCTTGTGTTCGCGTTCGGTGGACTCTGCGCGCTCATGCTTGGCCTGGGTTTGGGCGGCGGCATGGTGCTGGCGTCACGACGAACCGGAGTCCAGACAAGCGCGCTTCGGCTCACGGCCGGGTCGGTCTTCGGCACCCTGTTGGCGGGGACGCTTCCGGCTACGTTGGGCATCGGTGGCTTCGCCCAACTCCACGCGCCGTATGCTGGCTCGGCGAACATCCTGGGTTCGTGCCTGTTGGCCAGCGCCGTCTTTGTGGCCCTGTTCGCGCCACTGCTGCATCAAGAGCGCAGCGTCGGTCTGCTGCCCCGGCTCGGGTTGGCCTCGGCCGCGTCCTGCGTCACGGCGGCAACGCTCGGAGGCCTGGCGTGGATCTTCGTTCGCGAGCTTGGGCTCGAGCCCAGCTTTGACGAGATCGCCACGCTCGCCGACGACGTCGGCCTGTGGCGGCTCTCGGTGCTCACGGGCGCCGCGCTCTGTGTGTTCTTGGGGTTGTTCGTGGGCCTCGCGACCTGGGTGTATCTCTCGCTGGTGCCCGCGGTTCGCCGGGTGTCCTGAGGGGAGCCGCGCGTGACCTGCTCGCGCCTCTGAACGTCATATTCGATGTGTTGAGGTTGCAATAGGCCACTAAACATCAAAATCGATGTCCAGTGATTGCGCCGCTCCTGCTTCGGACCACGGTTGAGGTGCGCGAAGCCATTGCCGGTCGCGTGCGAGCGTTGCGGCTCGCGCAAGGCCTCAAGCAGAGCACGCTCGCCTCGAAGGCGGGCATTTCCGTCGCGACACTCCAGCGCCTCGAACGCAGCGGGAACACGGCGCTCAACAACCTGCTGCGCGTCGCACAGGCACTGGGCCGGCTGGACGAGTTCGACGCGCTTTTGCGTCCGCCTCGTGCCGAGTTACTTGCCGAACTCGAAGCCCAAATATCTGAGCGTGGCCAGCGGAAGCGGGGTCATCGGTGAAGAAGCTCGAGGTCCGTCTGACGGGGGCACCGGGCGATGAGCGCATCGTCGATCCGATGCCAGCCTCTGTGTCCGAACGGGTGGTCCCGTCGGCGGCGTTCGGGTGGGTTCGGGGTGGGTTCGGCGCTTCGGCAGCGCTGGTACGATTCCTCACGGAAGCTCCACCACCCCCGGAACGACGATGACGTCGAAATCGCTGGTCTGACAGACCGGGCACATTGTCTGAACGACAGTGAAAGCATTGGGCACGAGGATTGTGAATAGAGTCCCGTCCAACGTGACCGTCTGGAGGTCTGTATCGAAAATCACAACCACGCCGTCGTCCGCGGGAACTTCGAGCGCAAGCGACCGGTCCTGGCCTCGGCTCTCGCGAAAGCTCGGCCGGGCCACGCACCCGGGGTCTCGGACGATGAACTCGTGATCCCAGCCAAGCCCGGTCGACGGGACTGCGGTACCCGACGAGGGAGCGCCATTCGCGTTCTGCCCGAGGATGAGGACCTCTCCCGCCATCGAGCTGATAGAGAAAGACAGCCCAACGCTTGCAATGGGTGCCGCGAGGAACGTCATCGCAACTTCGGGCTGGTCGAGAATCGAAGAGATCGAAAGATCCAGTGCGGGAAGGTTGTTGATGATCTCAAACCGAACCGATGCTGTCGGTTTCTGTGTGTCGTCTTCGCAAATGAGATCGATGACACCGCCTCCCCCCGCGGCCACGGGAACGCAGTCGAATGTGATGAACGCCGGCGTCCCCTCGGGCGCGGCCCAGTCGAAGTCGGCCGGCTGTACCCGGACAAACGTCGTGGCCGACGTCTCGTTCGCTGCTG